>JADJQQ010000001.1:0-1772500 GCA_016712625.1 Candidatus Competibacteraceae bacterium
GGCGATCTGGACACGATGACATTCTCCTGAGTCGGCGGTGGCGGACCCTTCGTTGCCGTGCATTATAGGCTCAAGACGACCCCATGACAGGCTCAAACCGGTCCAAGACTAGCCAAACTGAGCGGCCTAAAGCCAATAATCCCAGTCAATCTGAACCATGCAACGCGATGACGAACGACCGAAAATGACGCAATCTGACCCCTGGATAGCCTTTAGATGACTGATTTTTTACCCCATCATGAATCCATCATCCGCTTGAGCTGTTTCTTGGCGGTTTTACTGCTGATGATGTTGTGGGAATGGCGCGACCCCCGTCGATCACTAGGCTGGCCACGCGCGCAACGATGGCCAGCCAATCTGTCTATTGTCGCGGTGGATAGCATTGTGGTGCGGCTGGTTTTTCCACTTGTGGCGGTGGAGGCGGCGGGTTTGGCGGAAGCCCATCGCTGGGGGTTGTTCCACTGGCTAAACGCCCCTTTTGGATTCGCTTTCGTCGCTTCTCTGCTACTGCTTGATCTGACTATCTACACCCAGCATGTGTTGTTTCATAAAATCGCTTGGTTGTGGCGATTGCACCGAGTCCATCACACCGACCTCGATTTTGATGTCACGACCGCGCTGCGCTTTCACCCGCTGGAAATCGCGCTGTCGATGGCCATCAAATGGATCGCGGTCGTGGCGCTGGGCGCACCGCCGACGGCTGTCATACTGTTTGAAATCATTTTAAATGCCACCGCCATGTTCAATCACGGCAACGTTCGATTGTCAGCATCGCTGGATCGGAAACTGCGTCGGCTATTGGTCACGCCGGACATGCACCGCGTCCACCACTCGGTTCGACGGGAAGAAACCGATAGTAATTTTGGTTTCAATTTGAGTTGGTGGGATCACTTGTTTAAAACCTACCGAGATCAACCCCAGGACGGGCATATCGCCATGGTAATTGGCTTGAAGGACTTTCGGGACCGGCGAGCGACCAGCTTGGTGGGATTGCTCTTGCAGCCCTTTCAAAATGGGAGGTTGTAGGATGTAGGGCTAAGAGAGTAATACTCCTCTCTCGCTCTTCATTACTGTGATTGATTGGAGCTTGTGAAAACATCCAGCTTGGTCATCAGGCAGATCTATATATATAATTTAAATACAATACCTTAAACCAACTTCGCATTCCTTTCCACGAACTTAGCCCCTTGGGGTTTTCTTTAAACCCTTAGCGATGTAACAACTCCAGACTATTATGTCTCTAAATTAAGCTATTTTGGTATATGCCTTGCATCACCAATTTGCCCAATGAACCATGCCTATATTTACTGCGCGGAATGCGGTGTTCCTTGATCTCTAGTTTACGATTCGGAGAGGCCAGGACCACCTCCAAAATCCACATTCCGAACTCGCGAGGCCGGGCTATTTTTAGTACCTGTATGTGCTGTAACCAACCGCCTATTTCAAGGGATATCGAATATGCAACATCCGACTTACATCCATAACCGCTCAACCCGCAAAGTCCTTATGGCTTCTCTAGCGCTAGCGATGAGCGCTTCCTCGGTAGCAGCGCTGGCCGCTGATTTTGTGACTAAAGTTAATAATGATACAACAGCATTTAGCACGGCGGCTTATTGGACGCCGGAACGTCTAGCGAACGCCAAACCCCTAGACCTGCCAAAAGCATCAAGCACCACTCCACAGTCAGGCGCTGAAACGCCGATGGCTAGTGGTATCTCCGCATCAAGTGAAGGCCGGGGGCCAACGGTGAGTGTGGCTCCCGACATGACAAGCCGCCTGTTCGATCCAGCGCTTGCGCCACAGTGGGATAACGAAACTGGCGTGGTGCCTTTTGATAGAGGCACATCGGGTTATAACTATACGAGTTCCCGCCTGATTCCGCTGACCGCGGACATTTACTATCCTTATCGGACGGTGGGTAAGCTGTTTTTCACTCAACCAGGGGTAGGTAACTTTGTATGTTCGGCTTCGGTGATTCAACGTCGCATTCTTGCGACGGCCGGTCATTGCGTCCACAGGGGCAATGGGTCGGCAACCGGATGGTTCACTAACTTCCTCTTTGTTCCCGCTTACCGGAATGGCGCCGCCCCCTATAGCAGTTGGACTTGGGCCGCTGTACGGACATCGACCACCTGGTACAGTGGCGCGGGGCTGTTCCCAATGCCGCCGATTATGCGATGATTGAGGTCAACGATAAGGTTATCAGCGGCGTTACCAGACGGGTCGGCGACCTGACCGGTTGGCTGGGATGGAAAACACTGGCGTTATCTTACAATCACGCCCACATTCTCGGATATCCGATGAATTTGGACAGCGGCGTGTATATGCATCAAGTTGCCGCGCAAAGCGCTGTAACAGGTGGGAACAATACCTGGCGCTACGGATCAGATATGCGAGGGGGTTCGAGCGGTGGCCCGTTCGTGCAAAACTTTAGCCTTCCCGCCGCGGGCCAAACGCCGGGTCTAAGTCCGGGTTGGAACCAGCTTATTTCCGTTGTCTCCTACGGACCTGTCGATCCCAACCCGAAGTATCAAGGCGCTTCCATCCTGGATTCACGATGGACCAGCATGTGGAGCGCGGCTTGCGCTCGCCGGGCTGGCAATTGTAATTGATACACTGTAAAGCTATGTACTGACGGTTAAGGGCGATCATCATTTCAGGATCGCCCTTAACCTTCCAATCCCCTCTTGTTGGCTAGTTGTCAAAACTGATCCATTTTGGAGGACTTCATGGCTACCCGGAAACCTACGAGCGAGACCCGACTTAAAGCCATTGTGTGTGGCTCGTTAGCTCCACTGTTGCTGCTTGCTTGCAGTGATCCTCAACCTCCAATTTATTACACGGCAAGTGGCGCTCCACCTGATAGTGTGGAACGCTATTGGACACCCGAACGAATGCGAAACGCCCGACCCATGCCCCTACCAACCGTCCCTGACGACCGTGCCCCCCGTGATTCTTCCGACGATGTGGAAGGGTATTGGACGCGCGAGCGGATGCGAAACGCCCGACCCATGCCCCTACCAACCGTCCCTGAAGATGACCCGCCTCCCTCTTTGAAAAATTAAAGAATTCTGTTTATAGCTTCCCACCCGTTCAGAATTCACAAACCGAGTTTAGGGACAGGACCCAGAATTCCTATCCGTAGTCCGAACCTTCGAACTGCTTCAACAAGCAAATAGCCGATCAGCCGAACCCCAACCGAAAGCCGGCTTTCTTCATAAAACGCGCCTCTCCTTCCAGGTCGGCGCGAGTCAAGGGATGTTCATCCAGCCAGCCCACAGGAAACTGTAATTCCAAGCGTTGCTGGATAATGGATAAGGTAGGCGAAGGCGGCGGCTGGCGATTTCGCGCGCGATTCAGCACCACCGCCAGGCGCAGTAACACGCACAATCGCAGAGCCTGCGACGCCACTGCCCCCGGCAAATGCGCGAAGGCATCAACCCGGAACGCGCGCCGATGATGCTGGATCAACGCCGCCAAAAAAAGCTGGTCGCTCTGCGAGAAACCGGGCAAGTCGGCGTGTTGCAAAATATAGGCGCCATGTTTGTGAGACTGGTTATAAGTCAATAACATGCCGATTTCATGCAAGCGGGCGGCCCATTCCAGAATATGGGTAAATTTCTCTTCCTCCAAGCCCCAGCAACCGCGCGCTTGTCGCAGTAAATTCCGCGCTGTCGCATTCACTCGTTCAGCCTGCGCTTGATCCAAGCCATACCGGTTGATGACCGCGGCAATCGTACGATCTCGCACATCCTCATGGCGAATGCGCCCCAGCAGATCGTAGATCACGCCCTCCCGCAAGGCCCCTTCCGATACTTCGATCTTCTCGATATTCAGGGCTTCGCATAAGCCGTGCAGTACGATGAAGCCGCCTGGAAATACCTTGGCTCGCGCCGGTTCAAGCTGCCAGCGTGTGGCCGCTGTCGCCACATGACCGGTATCGAGCAACGCGGCGCGCAAGCGCCGCAAGCCTTCCAGCGTAATCCCCTCTTGGCTCCAACCTTCGCGTGTTACCACCTCTTGAATGGCCTTGATCGTACCGGAAGCGCCAGTCACGACCTGCCAGCCGAGTTCCACATATTCTTCCCGCACCGGCTCCAGCCGCAATTGCACCCGCAATTCCGCTTCCCGCAAACGGGATTCGGTGATCTTGCCATCATCAAAACAGGCGCGACTGAGGCTGACACAACCCATTTTCAGGCTAGTTAGGTGCAGCGGCTCGAATTTTTCGCCGATGATCAATTCGGTGCTTCCGCCACCGATATCGATCACCAAACGCCGACCCGCCACATCAGCGACGCTATGGACCACGCCAAGATAAATAAGCCGCGCTTCTTCCTGACCGCTGATGATCTCAACACCATGGCCGAGCAATTCCGCGGCCCGACCCAAAAATTCCGCGCCATTGCGCGCTTGGCGCAAGGTGTTGGTGCCGACGATTCGCAGTTGTTCCGGGGAAATATGCCGCAACCGCTGACCGAAACGAGCCAGACAATCCAACGCCCGTTGCTGCGATTCTTCCGACAAGCGATTCTTGTCGTCCAGACCAGCGGCCAATTGCACCATCTCCCGCAGCCGATCCAGCACTTGCACATGCTCGTTGGCAATGCGCGCGACAATCATATGAAAACTATTTGAACCCAGATCGATTGCAGCGACATCTTCGGATGTCATGGTAGTTCCTCTTCAATCCTGCTTCAGACTGCGCAACTGTCCGGCCGTCAAGGCCCAGTTCAGCACTCCCCTACCGGCGACGGGGCGGCCCGAAAATTCAAACAGAGCCATTCCTCCCTTGCGAAACACAATCAGCGAACGCGGAACATCAGCTAGCAGCAATCCAGACAGCAATCCCAATTGGGGTTCGTGCCCAACCGCGACGACCGTCTCACCCGAACACTGCGATAACCATTCCACCACCGCTTCGGGCGGATAGCTGTAATCCAATTCCGGACGCTCCATGATCGGGATATCGCCATAAGCCCGAGCAATGATATTGGCCGTTTCGCGGGCGCGCAGCAGCGGGCTGGAGGCCAAGACATCGATCTGTCCCAGCTGTGAACGCAAGCGGTTTGCGCCTTTGCGCATCTTCTTGCGGCCAATCTCAGTCAAAGGCCGTTGGGCATCGGAACCGCCAGCCGTGATGAACGTTTCCGCGTCCTCGGCGATAGCATGGCGAACGAGTAGTAATTTCATCAGCGATCTCTTAATCAAAGTTACCGTCAGTTTGGCGCCAGGCTATTTGAATTCCAAACTACCTTTTCGACAGAAAAACATTCCGCTCCCAGCATCCGCCGAGCGGGTGGCTCGTTGGTCTTGGGCTGGATTGCCCTATTTGGGAAAATCTTTCGCATAATTTGCTACCCATTCGGATGCCGCTTCCGTACACGACAGCTGGCGTCCTTCCTGCTCCAGCACCTGTTTTTGGTAATGATGAATCTGGCAAATCTGCTCAACCATCCGCACCGAGAATTCGGTTTCGGCATCCGCAAATTGAACACCTATATCATAATGACCGTTGCTACGCTGACACCAGACAATGGTGCCAGTCGTCTCAAACGCCGGCTCTCGTACCGGGATGGTAATTCGAATCGCTCGACCCGGTTGAAGCGCCCTTGCGGTTTGAAAACACAACCCGCCATGGCTGATGTTTCTGAGGGATTCTCGTTGGTTCTTCTTAGAGCGATCAGTGGAACACTCTATAGGAATATCAACAGGATGACGAATAAACTCTCGCATGCGGACGATCCTCCGAATCCGTGAGCGGCGCGGTCATTAGCTGAATGTGGATTACGGAAAGCAGACCTTACCATCGCCGCCGGGTGGTAGCGGCATAGAGACACTACCGAGCTTAAACGGTACCAGAGAATATTTTAACATATGAGATACAATCCAGCGCTGATTTTGTCATAGAGTGCAGCAAAACTGAGCTTACGGCGACCAAAATGGATCTCATTCTACCGCGTGTTACTGTTTTTCAGAGGAGGCGCGATATCACTGTCACATTGAGAACTCACACCGGTGGATAGGATGGGTGGTTCGACCTTTAGCTCTTCAGGAAAGTCACAACTAAAGAGGCTCCCCTTCCCTAGTTCGCTCTCGATTCGCAACTGACCCCTATGATTGTTTAATACGTGCTTGACGATCGACAGTCCCAGGCCGGTGCCACCGCTGCCGCGCGATCGATCCCGATTGACCCGATAGAAGCGCTCGCTTAGCCGCGGGATATGGGAGGGAGCAATCCCTTCGCCGTTATCTTCCACCTCCAAATGCACCCCGCGATCATCAGCGAACCAACGAATTTCGATTCGGCCGCCCGCCGGCGTATAACGCACCGCATTGAACACCAGATTGGAAAAGGCGCTGCGCAATTCTTTTTCGCACCCCAGAAGCCATAACGCCGCTTGGGCGCGCAAGTCGACCCGGTGATTCTGTTCACCGCTGAGCGCAATGGCGTCATCGGCAATATCCGCCAACACAGTGGGTACCGGCACTGGCTTACCCGGCGCCCGATCCTTTCGGGATTCCAAGCGGGCTAACATCAATAAATCTTCGATGATGTGTAGCATCCGTCGGGCTTGCTGCTGCATGCCTCGCAACGGCTGACGCCAGCCATCCAGGCTAGGATGCTCGCTGTCGAGCATGGTCTCCAGATAACCGGTGACGACTGTCAGCGGTGTGCGTAATTCGTGAGAAACATTGGCGATGAAATCCCGTCGCATCTGCTCCAGACGACGTACTTGACTGATATCGGTCGCCAGCAACAACCGTTGTTTCTTGCCGTAAGGAACGATCCGCGCACTCAGCGTTTGATCGTTAGCGACCGGCGAGCTGAAATCCACACTGTCCGTAGGGCGGCGCTGGGCCAGAAAGGCCACAAATCCCGGATCGCGCAACAAGTTGGCGACAGGCAAACCGGCATCTCGCCCCAAGGTCAATCCCAGCAACTGCTGAGAGGCACCGTTGCACCACACGACTTTGTCTTCTTCATCCAGGATCACGGCCGCGTCTGGCAACGCGGCCGTGGCATGTTGAAACCGTTCCAACAAGCGGCCGTATTTGCGTTTGCGCTTGCGATTTTGTCGGCGCACGCGGTCAATTTCGAAGGCGATGTCCTCCCACACCCAGCCGAATCGGGGCGGCCCTGCCTCTTTATTGTCATCCCGCAACCAGCGGTCCAATCGATATAACCGCCATAGCTCCCACACCAAGCAGCCTGAAACGGCGATTAACAGCATCAGCAAACTGTGTCCAGTCCACCATCCCAGCAAAAATGCTCCCAAAAGGACCAGCACCAGACGCTGGAATAATTTCCACCATGCCGTGGACAAGGGATTCACACTCTGATTGAAAACCGGTAACCGGCGCCGCGCACGGTTTGGATCAAGGCGTCATAACCGTGGGGTTCTAGTACTTTCCGCAGGCGGCGAATATGGACATCGACCGTACGCTCCTCGACATAGACATTGCTGCCCCAAACGCGATCCAGCAGCTGGCCGCGACTGTAGACGCGCTCCGGGTGAGCCATGAAAAACTCCAGCAATCGGTATTCGGTCGGCCCCAGGTCCAGCAGTGATTCACCAGCGCTGACTCGATGACTGGCCACATCAAGGGTTAGGCCATTGGCGCACAGCATTTCGTCTTCAGCCGCGGAAGCGCCACGCCGCAGCACCGCCCGAATCCGCGCTATCAACTCGCGCGGTGAGAACGGCTTGGTGACGTAATCGTCCGAGCCGCTTTCGAGACCCTGCACTTTGTCTTCCTCCTCGGCGCGGGCCGTCAGCATGATGATCGGCAACTCGCGGGTCAAATCCTCCCGTTTCAACCGGCGGGCAAAATCAATGCCGCTCATGCCAGGCAGCATCCAGTCGAGCAAAACGAGGTCCGGCAAGTGTTCGGCGATACAGGACTGGGCTTGACGGACATCGGCGGCGGCTTCTACTTCGAAGCCGGCTCCAGCGAGCGAAAACATCACCATATCCCGAATCGCTTGCTCATCCTCGACAATTAAAATACGTTTCGCGCTCATGAGGCCTCTTGAAATTGCCTAGCTGGTTCTGAAACCACTTCAAGCTTATTTAAGGCAATTTGATGACAAGCATGTTACAAGGCAACTGCTTTACATAGTTGAAAGCGATCGACCCCTTCGGTTGATTCGATAATTCCACAATTCATAATAACCGCCTAAACTGCCCTATAAACAATAGCTCCCTTCTCTTCAGCGAGGGGCTTACAGTGTCCAAACGCTGTCTGTCCAGCAACTCCGCCTTACCGTTTTGATATTGCCTAATTCATTAAAGAATGATGGAGAGATTCACTCATGAGCGCCAAACACGCCCGGCTGTTGATACTTGGTTCCGGCCCAGCAGGTTACACCGCCGCGGTCTACGCCGCTCGCGCCAACCTCAAACCGATGTTGATTACCGGCTTGCAGATGGGTGGCCAGTTGACCACCACCACTGAAGTCGATAATTGGCCAGGCGATGTGGAAGGGTTAATGGGGCCGGATTTGATGGAACGGATGCGCAAGCACGCCGAGCGCTTTCATACCGAGATCGTGTTCGACCAGATTTACACCGCGACGCTGCATGAACGCCCCTTCCGCTTGATGGGTGATTCGGGAGAATACACCTGTGATGCCTTAATTATCGCCACTGGCGCGAGCGCTCAGTATCTGGGTTTGCCCTCGGAACAGACGTTCATGGGCAAAGGCGTGTCTGGCTGTGCGACCTGTGACGGATTTTTCTATCGCAACCAGAAAGTTGCGGTGATCGGCGGCGGTAACACGGCGGTTGAGGAGGCGCTTTATCTCGCCAACATCGCCAGTGAAGTAGTCTTGGTACATCGCCGCCAACAGTTTCGCGCCGAGAAAATCATGGTCGATAAACTGATGGAACGGGTGAAGGCCGGCAAGATCCGGCTGGAGCTGGACCACGTTCTGGATGAAGTGCTGGGCGACGACAGCGGCGTAACCGGCATCCGGGTGCGCGATATCAAAACCGACCAACGCAGGGAGCTCGCGTTACAAGGCGTATTCATCGCCATCGGCCACAAGCCCAACACCGACATTTTCACTGGCCAGTTGGACATGACCAATGGCTATATCCACGTCAAGGGCGGCAGCGAGGGCAACGCGACCGCGACCAGCGTTCCCGGCGTGTTCGCGGCGGGCGACGTGGCCGACCACGTTTACCGGCAGGCGGTCACTTCCGCCGGCACCGGCTGCATGGCGGCGCTGGACGCGGATAAGTATCTTGAGGCGCTTTAGAGTTCGCTTGCAACCGTCGGCGCCGCTCTTTGCTCACGGCGCCAAACGGTCTCATCAGGCCACCTCGGCCTGTGCTGGCTGTACGCCAGCTGGAATGTCATCCGCCGCCGGGGTGCGAATCAAGTAATCAAAGGCGCTGAGCGCCGCCTTCGCCCCTTCGCCGGCGGCAATCACGATCTGCTTGAACGGCACCGTGGTACAATCACCCGCCGCGAACACGCCGGGAAGGTTAGTCGCGCCGCGCGCGTCGACCATGATTTCGCCGAACTTGCTCAGCTCCACCACGCCTTTCAGCCATTCGGTGTTGGGCACCAAGCCGATCTGCACAAACACGCCTTCTAACGCTACATTGCGCATCTCGCTGCTTTCGCGATCCTTGAATGCAATGCCGTTGACCTTGCCCGTCGCGCCGGTGATCTCGGTGGTCTGGGCGTTGGTGTGCACCGTCACGTTGGGCATGCTGTAAAGCTTCTTCACCAGCACGGCGTCGGCCTTGAGTTCCGGCATAAATTCCAGCACGGTCACATGCTTGACCACGCCGGCTAAGTCGATGGCCGCCTCGATGCCGGAATTGCCGCCGCCGATCACCGCCACATCCTTGCCCTTGAACAGCGGGCCGTCGCAGTGTGGGCAATAGGCCACGCCTTTGGTCCGGTATTCCTGCTCGCCAGGGACATTGACGTTGCGCCAGCGCGCGCCGGTGGTCAAAATCACGGTGCGGCTTCTAAGCGACGCGCCGTTAGCCAGCCGCACCTCGATCAAACCACCGGGCCGCGCCGCGGGAATCAGCTGCTCGACCTGTTGCAGGTTCATGATATCCACGTCATAGGCGCGAACATGTTGCTCCAATCCAGCGGCGTACTTCGGGCCATCCGTTTCCGGAATGCCAGGATAATTCTCAATCGCCAAGGTATCCAGCACCTGGCCGCCGAAGCGCTCGGCCACCACGCCGGTACGGATGCCCTTGCGCGCCGCGTAGACCGCCGCCGCCGCCCCAGCCGGACCGCCGCCAACGATCAACACGTCATAAGGCGCTTTGGCGTTGAGTTTCGCGGCTTCGCGCCTTGCCGCCCCCGTATCGACCTTGGCGATGATCTCCTCGACGTTCATCCGGCCAGAGCCGAACATCTCGCCGTTTAGGAACACCGTGGGCACACCCATGATCTGGCGCGCTTCAATTTCGTCCTGATATAACCCGCCATCAATGATGGTTGCTTGCACCCGTGGGTTGTTCACCGCCATCAAGGTCAGCGCCTGCACCACATCCGGGCAGTTATGGCAGGACAGCGACATGTAGACCTCAAAATCGAGGTCGGAATCCAAGTTTTTGATCTGTTCGATCACCTCCGGCTCAACCTTGGGCGGATGGCCGCCGGTCCATAACAGCGCCAGGACTAGCGAGGTGAATTCATGGCCCAGCGGAATCGCGGCGAAGCGCAGCCTCATGTCGCCGCCGACGCGATTCAGTGTGAATGAGGGCTTGCGCGCATCCGCGCCGTTGGCGCGAAGCGTGATCTTCTGGCTCATGCCAGCAATCTCTTCCAACAGATCGTGCAGTTCGCGCGACTTCTCGTCGTCGCCCAGGGTCGCCACGATCTCAAACGGTTGCGTGACACGCTCCAAGTAAGCCGCTAGCTGAGTTTTAAGGTCGTCATCTAACATGGTGGATACTCCGTTTCTTTTAACGCCTCGCGCTGGCCAAAGCCGCGCTGGAGGCAAAAAAACCTCAAAAAAAACCGGACGGAAGAGCGTCGCCGCCCTATCGCCGTCCGGTCGAGGCGCACGCCGCGCGCACGCCGGGACATCGGAATGTAGAGCTTAGATTTTGCCGACCAGATCCAGCGAAGGCTTGAGGGTCTTCTCGCCTTCCTGCCACTTGGCGGGGCACACCTCGCCCGGATGGCTGGCGACGTATTGCGCCGCCTTCACCTTGCGCAGCAGTTCGGAAGCATCACGGCCGATGCCCAGATCATGAATTTCGCAAATCTTAATCTGGCCTTCGGGATTAATGACGAAGGTACCGCGCAGCGCCAGCCCTTCTTCCTCGATCATCACGTCAAAGTTGCGGGTGATGGTGCCGGTGGGATCACCGATCATCACATAATTGACTTTCTTAATCGCCGGCGAGGCATCCGCCCAAGCCTTATGCGAGAAATGGGTGTCGGTGGACACGGAATAAACCTCAACGCCCAGCTTTTTGAACTCTTCGTACTTATCGGCCAAATCTTCCAGTTCGGTCGGGCAGACGAAGGTGAAGTCGGCCGGGTAAAATACGACCACTGACCATTTGCCCTTCAATGATTGGTCAGTCACCTCGATAAACTTGCCATTTTGGAAAGCTTGCGCCTTGAAGGGTTTGATGGTGGTATTGATCAACGACATGAGGTTCTCCTAGCGGTTGAATGAAGCGAACGAATCAATCATAGGCGACAGCTATTAGGATAAGCCAATTTATTTTACCTAAGCTATCGTTAGCTAATTTTTATCAGGCTTGTCTCAAAATACCCGAACCGACAGTCACGAACCAGCAAATCGTTAACCGATCAAAGCCACTGGTCCAAGCTGACAGGCCGATGAAAAATCCGCTAAAATAAAACGCCATTGGCAATAAATTCGCTTTGGACAAGCACACGCGCAAATTGCCGAATCCATAAAATCAATAAATAAATCAAATATTTATTTCGCTTCTGGCTAGTGAGTCCGCCACTCGACAATCACTTTATTGCGTGGCGCAAGCGTTCGAATAACCTCCCCTGATCTCAAAGCCAACCCACAAGCCTCCTTCATGATCTGGTTAGTTCTCTACATTCTCTTGTTATTCAGCATCGGTTTTCAGCACTGGTTCCGCCATCGCAACGCCCCCCTGGGTGATTTTGTCGTTTACGACCGGCAAGCGGGCAGCTTCAGCGTGGGGATGTCGCTGGTGGCGCTCGCTTTCGGTGCCTCCTCGGTTTTTGGGCTGGCTGGCTATGCTTATCAATACAACCTGAACGCTTTGTGGTGGACTTTTTCCGGCGCTATTTTCCTGGTGGTGCTCGCGTATACCTTTCTCGACACCATCTGGAGCGTGAAGGGCTACACCATCGGCGACATTATCGCCCGGGTGTTTGGCGACAATATCCGTTTCCTGGTCAGCGCCGTGTTATTTTTGGCTTGGCTGATGGTCTTGGCCGGTCAGATCATCGCCGGTGGTAATCTCCTAACCCAATTTCTCGGCGACGAAACCTTCGCTTACGCTCTGTTCACCTTCATCTTCACCGTTTATACCCTGCTGATCGGTCAGGCCAGCACCGTCAAGACCAGCTTCTTGCAAGTGATTGTGATGGTGGCTGGACTAGCGCTGCTGCTGGGACTCTGCCTGAGCACAACGCCGGCTGGCGTGGAAACCCGTCCGCCGATGGATTTGCATTTTGGGTTCGACGAGGCCTTTAGCTTCACGCTGTTTCTGGGTGTGTTTGTCCCGGTGGGCCTGTCCTATCTGTTTGGACCGGACATGTATTCGCGGGTTTTTATCGCCCGCGATATCCACAGCGCCCGGCGCGGCCTGTTATTGGCCAGCGCCCTCATTGTCCTGATTTCACTGCTCATCGTCTTTATTGGCATTCTGGCCAAGGGCCTCGCCGTCGTCCCGAAACCGGATTTGACGATTCAAACGCTGGTCAATCAATTTTTCAGCGGCCAACTGGCGGATTTTGTGCTTGTGGCGCTGCTGTCGATTCCTTTGTCCGGCGCGGATATCATTCTGATCACTACCGGCACCCTGTTGGGACGGGACGTTATCACGCATGGCTTGCGCGTCATGAGCTACCCGCCGGATGACCCTGCCCAGGTTTGGATCATTCGCGGCTGCATGATCCTGGCGGCCGTGCTGGCCACGCTATTCGCGCTACGGTTAAAAGCGATCATCCCATCCCTGTTGATCGCCTATAAGGTATTTTCCATCGGCATCGTACCGTTACTGTTCGTGTCGCTACTGAGCATTCGCCGAGGCGCGGCCCTAGCGGTGGCCGGCCCGGTCAACCGGCTGGTGGCGGTCTATTTGCTGCTTTCGTCGCTTTCGGTGCTGCTGGTCGAGTTGAAATTCATCCCCTGGACGCTGCCCAACTACAACCTGTATCTGCTTCTTGGCAACACGATGCTGTTAGCGCTACTGCTGCGGCTCGGCGGCCACCGGCTCGGCTCGCGATTATCTGTACGATAACTTCATCGTCAAACTCTCTCCTTCCGGGTCAGAGGGTGTAAAATTCTCGCTGTTTTCGGCCTACCTTCACTTCGAAAGCGGCCAAACCCGTTCACCCAGCCCACCATAATACCAAGGGAGAACAACGATGCCCAAATCCGCGCGTCCCCGCCGCAGCATGCTGTATATGCCAGGTTCCAACGCCCGCGCCCTGGACAAAGCCCGCACTTTACCCGCCGACAGCTTGATTCTTGATCTGGAAGACGCCGTTGCCCCCGACGCCAAGGAAATCGCGCGCCAGCAAGTTTGTGAAGCAGTCACCGCTGGCGGCTTTGGCTTGCGCGAAATTATTATTCGGGTCAATGCTCTATCGACCAAATGGGGCTACGAAGATATCGCCATGGCGTCGAAATCGGGCGCTAATGCGCTATTACTGCCCAAAGTCGAAAGCGCCGACGCCATCCGCCACATGGAATCAATCATGCGCGCCAACGGCGCACCCGACTCGATGACCATCTGGGCGATGATGGAAACCCCGCGCAGCGTCCTGGAATCACAGCGAATCGCTGAATCAACCCCGCGCATGGAAGGGCTGGTGATGGGTACTTCCGATCTGGCCAAAGAGCTAGACTGCACCCACACCCACGAACGCTTACCATTCATGACCTCGCTGGGCTTATGCTTGTTAGCCGCTCGCGCCGCCGGTCTGGCTATCCTGGATGGCGTTTATCTCGATCTGAATGATGAATCGGGTTTCGAATTTGCCTGTCTGCAAGGCCATGAACTGGGCTTCGACGGTAAAACGCTGATCCACCCCAAACAAATTGGTCCTTGTAACAAGGTCTTCACACCGAAACCAGCCGATGTCGAGTGGTCGCGGAAAATCATCCAGGCCCATGCCGACGCGGCGGCGCGCGGCGAAGGCGTGGTGGTGGTCGATGGTAAACTGATTGAGAATCTCCATGTCGAAAGCGCCCGCCGTGTCGTCAGCATGGCGGACGCCATCACGGCGATGGAAGCGGCTGCTAGTCCCTAAGGCTTTGTGTTAGTTGCCGAAATAGCGGATAGCCTAGTTACTCACTTGCTACCGCTATTGTTAGCGCGGTACAGAAACTCCCCCTCTCCCTTTGGGAGAGGGCAAGGGGAGAAATTTTTATATTTTTTTATAAATTCATAAGGTTAACTTTCATATAGGTTCTTAAATTCTCTTGCTGCTGAATCCTTCAACCAGCCTTTCATCGTCTTGCTGCTTCAGTATGGATCATTCCTTAACCCGCTTGCTCATCGTCTTGCTGAGTTGGGCGCTACTTTCAAGTTGCGATTGGGGCCCGCCGGATACCACGACTCGGATTACCGGCTCGACCATGGGCACCCGCTACGAACTCAAACTGGCGCCAGCTCATCCGCAGCAAACGATTCGGGCCGATCTTATCAAAACCCAAGCGGAGGAACTGCTGGCGCGTATCAATCGGCGGATGTCCACCTACGACCCCGATTCGGAGCTGTCACGCTTCAATCGCAATCCCAGTACCGACTGGATCGCAATATCCCCCGAACTGTATCTGGTAGCCGCCGAAGGGTTGCGGATCAGTGAACTCACTCACGGCGCGTATGACATCACGGTCGGACCACTGGTTAACTTGTGGGGTTTTGGGCCGGAACCCCGCCGCGAGCAGGCGCCATCGGATGCCGCTATCCTCCAGGCCCGTGATCAAGTTGGTTACTGGCACTTAGAGGCCCATGCTCAACCACCGGCTCTGAAAAAAGCATTTTCCGATCTTTATGTCGACCTATCATCGCTAGCTAAAGGCTATGCGGTCGATCAACTGGCGGCCTTGATGGAAAGCAACGGCATTCACAATTATCTAGTTTCCATCGGCGGCGATCTGCGGGCCAAAGGTCACAACGGTAAAGGCCAATCCTGGACCGTGGCCATCGAACGACCGGAGCCCGGCCAGCGGGCCGTCGAGCGCTTGATCCAGATCGGCGACCACAGCGTCTCCACCGCTGGCGACTACCGCAACTTCTTTGAGCAGAACGGTCGGCGCTACTCACACATTATCGACCCACGCACCGGCCGACCGGTGTTACAAACTCTGGCGTCAGTCACCGTCATCAGCAAATCGGATATGGAATCCGACGCCATCGATACCGCCTTGATGGTCTTGGGCGCCGAGGACGGCTTCCAACTGGCCACCGAACATCGGCTAGCGGCTTTCTTTATCGTGGCCAGCGTGGATGGCAAACGCTTTGAAGAGCGTTACACACCTGAATTTGAACCCTTTCTGCTGCCGAAAGATTGACAAATGAGACTTTCCAATCTGCCATGACAACCTCTGCGCTCGCCATCCACCACTTAAGAAAAATCTACGCTAACGGACTCGAAGCAGTGCGTGGCGTCGATCTGGCTATTCCCGAAGGAGAATTTTTCGCCCTGCTCGGCCCGAATGGGGCGGGCAAATCGACTATGATTGGGATCATTGCTTCATTGGTACGGAAAAGCAGCGGTACGGTGTGCATCTTTGGCCATGATATCGATACCGATTTAACGGAGGCCAAACGCTGCATCGGGCTGGTGCCGCAAGAATTCAATTTCAATCAGTTCGAGCTGGTGGCTGAAATCGTCGTCAATCAAGCCGGCTATTATGGAATTCCCCGCCAGTTAGCTCTACAGCGTACTGAAACTTATCTCCGTCAGCTCGGACTATGGGAAAAGCGCCGCGAAATGGCACGCCAGCTCTCCGGCGGCATGAAACGGCGGTTGATGATCGCGCGCGCCTTGGTACACGAACCAAAATTGTTGATTCTGGACGAACCGACCGCTGGGGTGGACATCGAAATCCGTCGCTCCATGTGGGATTTTCTGCGCGCCATCAACGCGCGCGGCACGACTATCATTCTAACCACGCATTATTTGGAAGAAGCCGAGAGCCTGTGTCGTCAGGTGGCGATCATCGACCAGGGCTTGATCATCGAAAATGCGCAAATGAGCACGCTACTGGGACAATTGGCCCTGGAGACCTTCGTTTTGAATGTAAGCCAACCGCTGGCGAAAGTGCCGGAGATGGTCGGTTATCCGCTACGACGGCTGGATGATTGGACGCTGGAAGCGGATGTGTCAAAGGATCGCGGCCTCAACGATCTGTTTCAGCAGCTATCAGCCCACGGCATCAACATCTCCAGCCTGCGCAATAAAGCCAATCGGCTGGAGGAATTGTTTATGCGTTTGGTCGATAAAAGCGAAGCTGCCGCCTGAGCGGGCGGCGGCGCGGCAAGCGGGTTTAGCGGCGCGGTCCGGCCACAACCTTATCATCGTGCAGCTTGGAAATTTCCACCTCGCTCATGCCAAGCAGATCCGATAAAATCTCATCGGTGTGCTCGCCCAAGGTCGGCGCGGGCACCGGCGCGGAACGCTCGAATTGACTGAATTCAAACGGCGAGCCTGGCATCAGATATTCGCCGATACCCGGCTGTTCGACCAGATCGAACATCGGGTGCCACGTCGAACAATCGGGGTCTTCAGTCACCGCCTGCTTGAAGGTGCGAAACACCGCCCAAGTGACGTTGTTCTCGTCGAAGGCCGGACCGAAATCCTCGACCGCCCTGGCGAGAAACCACGGCTTGAGCAAGGCAGTAATCTCATCCCGCGCTTTGAACCGATCTCCTTCCCGGTTCAAATCCAAGCCCAACCGCTGACCTAGCGCGTCAAATTGCGGCTTCAAACCCGTGACTTGGCACAGACCGTCCCACTGCCGCCGGGTCAAGCCGACCACCATGACTTTACGGCCATCGGCGGTATCGAATTCGTTGCCGTAAGCGCCGTACAGATAATTGCCGTACTTGGGCCGGTCGAAATTATTGACCATCACTTCGCCAATGATGCCCAAATTGCCCAGCATCGCTAGCGCCACATCCTTGAGGGCAATTTCCACCGATTGCCCTTCACCGGTCAAGCGCCGATGCCGCTCCGCCGCCAACAAACCCAAGGCCGCCATTTGACCGGTGATGCAATCCCAAGCCGGCAAGACATGGCAGGTCGGATCAGTAGAACCTTCCGCTCCAGTGGCATAAGGAAAGCCCATGCTGGGATTGACGGTGTAATCGACCGCCGGGCCGCCGTCACGCGTGCCCAACACGGTGAGCATGATCAAATCCTCGCGGTGCTGCTTGAGATGCTCGTAATCCATCCAGCCACGCACCCGAAGATTAGTCAGGAAAATCCCGTTGTTCGGCCCTGGCGCGCAGATCAGCCGGGTCACAATCTCCTGACCGCGCGGCGTGCTGACATCGACCGCCAGCGAGCGTTTACCCTTGTTCAAGCCCGCCCAAAACAGGCTTTTGTTATCGTGAGTCACCGGCCAGCGGTGATAATCCAAACCTCCTCGGATGCGGTCGAAGCGAATTACTTCCGCGCCCATTTGCGCCAAGGTCATCCCGGCCAGCGGCGCTGCGACAAACGCGGTACCTTCGACGATGCGAAGTCCTTCCAACAATTTCACCATAATAAATTGATTACCTTGTCAAGTGCTAAGCGGGGTCGCAGCGCCACAAACCAAACCGTCATTGCGTCCAAAGCAGAACGAAAACCGTGTCATCGGCCAGCTTGACCGATTTGCCATTCAGGAGCGGCGAGCTTTGATAAGGAGTCACCGGATATACCTCCGCAATAAAACTGTGTTGTTTAGTTTTGCTGACACCGGCGTCAGAAAAAGCGTTAAGCGCGGCAAACGAGGAATCAAGCTGTAATCCAAGCGGCATTTCCACCAGTTCCTTATTGGACGATCCCGGCAAAAATTTCGATAGATCGCTGGGGTCGATCTTGAGAACCGCCGCCAGCCACCAATCCCTTCCCGGCGCAAATTCACCCGTTTGCCATTCACTAGAAACCACTTTAGCGGGAAGCTTGATAAAGCGTTGTAATGCAACAATATCAGTATTCATCTCAGCCACTTTCTTTTGCTCTTCGGAAGGATTGCCGCAACCCATCAGGAAAAAAACCAGAAAATAGACTAGCTTTCCCAATCGGCTCAATTGGCTAAACATCGCCGTATGCTTTCCTTGGAAAGGGTATTTCAACAATCAGCAAATCAGCGCCTTGGACGGTTTGCACTGGATGATCCACTCTTCGCCAGAGTGCCATATTTCCATTTGATAATCCTGCGCAACTCCGCGGTCTGATCAAACTGATTGCCAAGTCCGGTAATTTCAAAAATTCCGTTATCGCTATCGGGAATACCGGTAACGATATCCCTTTGACCTGGATTGAAGTTATAGCGGTCTTCCGCGTGCAAGGTCATGTCAAGGGCGAACCAAACGTCACCATCTTGCTTTGAAACTGTCACATTTCCGCTCAGCCAGATGATATGGCCGCCAATGGCTTTTTGCCAATTTTCAGTGGCCGGATAAGGGAAAAGGCTATCGCTGCCACAGGAGATTTGTCCCCCGGTGATACTGAAAGATGTCAAATTACTAATTAATTCTAACCTGTTGGTTTCCCATATTTCTTCCACACCGTCCTGAATATCTAGCATGGCATTAGCCAGAGTGACTCTGCCGGATTCATCGTTGAGCACATAGCTTTCATAGGAAAAGGTTCGCGGGCGACCTCCTCCGTCAAGAAAATGGCGATATGCCTGAAGGGCATTAACTAAATCAGGTCTCAAGCTCTCCGCCAATTCCAGCTTGGCTTTCCATTTCGCCAAAGCGACATAGTCGGAAGCGGTTGGCGAGCGCCTGCTAAACTTATCAAGGAAACCGTTATCAAATTGAATGGAAGCCGGCCTAATCGGAGCGCCTAAAACGTACCTCGCTCCAAAAAAACGGGGTGAAAGCACCGAACTCGCTTGCGCGGGTACTACGCCCGCATCGCGTTGCAACCCTCGCGGGTTCGGATTGCCTTGATTTCGGACACGGGGATTCCAATTCGGATCATCTTTGCGGTCGCCCATCGTCTTATGCCTTATTAAGCGATGTGGAAATCCAGGAAGCCTAGGGAGTTGGCATTTTCATTGAGGGAAAAGCATTACTCCAGCAACCCCGCCAAGCGGGCGTGTTCGACAAGGGTGCGACACATCCTCAGCGAGGCCACGTCAATCATCTTGCCCTTGACGCTGATCGCGCCCCGTCCTTCGCGCAGCGCCGCCTCGTACTCTGTCAGCACCAGTCGCGCCCAGGTCAGTTCCTTTTCCGAAGGGACGAAGGTTTGATTAACGGTTTCGACTTGGCTGGGGTGGATGCACCATTTGCCATCGAAGCCCATCGCGCGGGCGATTTTACACGCTTGCACCAAGCCTTCCGGATTTTTGATCCCAGCAAAGGGGCCATCGACCGCGCGCTTGTCGTAGGCTCGCGCGGCGCTGACGATGGAATGCATGACATGATGCCAGCGATGTCCCGGATAAAGCTTGTCGTTTTCATCCAGCTCGCCGATGGATTCCAGTGGCATCCGCACGGAGGCGGCATAGTCGCCCGGCCCATAGACAAAGCCTTGCAAGCGCTCCGAACACGCCGCGATCTCGCGGATATTAACGCAACCCAGCGCGGTTTCGATCAGCGCCTCGATGCCGACCCGATGGCTAAAGCCTTTGTAGCTCTCGATCTGGGTCAGCAAGGTATCCACGAACAACACGTCTTCCGGGCGACTGGTTTTCGGCACCACAATCAAATCGACTTGATCGCCCGCCGCTTCGATGATTTCGACCAGATCCCGATAAGCGAAATGGGTATCCAGGCCGTTCATGCGGAACATCTTGAGTTTTCCGCCGAAATCCAGTTCTCGATACGCCTTGATCACATTGCCGCGACTGGCTTCTTTTTCCTCTGGAGCCACCGCATCTTCCAAATCAATACACACCGCATCGGCTTTTGCAGCGGCGGTTTTTTGGATCATGCCCCAATTAGAACCGGGCACCAGTAACACAGAACGTTCTAGTTTTTCCGCCATCTGTCATTCTCTCCAGGACACCGTGGCTTGCATGCCAATGTAATCATCGCCATTGGCCGTATAGAGATCGCAACGCTGATCCGCCTTGGGATGGCCACAGAGCGAAATTCGATCAAAGTCAAACAGCGGCCGCATTCCCCGGAAGGTGTAGCCCGCCGGTTTTTGGCCGGGGTGATGGCGCTTGGCCGACTCCAGCAACAACAGCGCTTGCAACGGCCCATGCACCACCAAACCGGGGTACTTTTCGTCGTCGGCCGCATAGCGCCGATCATAATGGATTTTATGGGCGTTGAAGGTCAGGGCGGAGAACCGAAACAGCAACACCGGATCGACCGGATAGGCTTCGCGCCAGGCCATCTCGGCGGGCAACACCGTCGGCGGCGGTGGGTTAAAGGCGGTGGGCTTGGCCAGATAGACGATATCCTGTTCTTCGGTCACGGCAATCCCGCGCGCCGTTTTGACGTGGTGCTTGACCGTCACGAACACCATGCGGCCGGTCTTGCCCGCTTTCTCGGCGATCTTGATGATCTCGGCATCCTTGGTGATCGCCTCGCCAATGCGTAAATCATCGTGAAAAGTAATACGACTGCCCGCCCACATCCGTCGTTCCAAGGCGACCGGCGGCAAAAATCCGCCGCGTTTGGGATGGCCGTCGCCGCCGATCCGCGAGGCCGCCGCCATCGGTAAAAAATACAGCCAATACCACAGCTCGGGCAGCGGCTGGCCTTCGCCGGGTTCGAAGTCTTGATCATCCAGCGTGCGGGCCAGCGCCTTGGCCGGCGTCGTATAAACCCGATCCGTCAGGGATTCCTTTTTCCCCAACCAATCCTGCAAATTGATCTCGCTCATTTCCGCAACTCTCCACGGACAGCGGGCTAAATCACCCGCTTCTTATGCAACTCGGTGATTTCATCGGCCTGAAGACCGAGTAATTCCTGAAGCACGGCGTCGGTATGCTCACCCAATTTCGGACCCAGATGCTTGATGCGGCCTGGCGTTTCTGACAGGCGCGGAATCACCGACGGCACAATGACGGTTTCTCCCAAATCCGGGACATCCATTGACACCAAATTGCGGCGCGCGTGGAATTGCCGGTCGCCGAAAATATCGGCGATGTTATTCAACGGCCCCGCCGGCGCGCCGGTGGCATAACAGCGCTTCAACACTTCATCGCGGGTCAGCGAGCCGCACCAGTCGCGCACGATTTCGTTGACATCGTGCCGGTTTTCCAACCGGGTCTTTTGATCGCCGTATAAACTAGACGACGCCAATTCCGGTCGACCCATCGCTTCGGCCAGGCGTTCGAACAGCTTGTCGGTCGCACAGGCGATGGCCACCCATTTGCCTTCCTCCTTGGTCGGGAAATGGCCATAGGGACAGGCGAAATCATTGTGGGTCGGGCCGTGTCGCTCGCGCACCATCCCAAACATGGCATAGGCTGGCGCGAGTTCATCGGTGCAGCGGAACACCGATTCGTACAAGGCGGCGTCAATGTATTGGCCGAGGCCGGTCTGTTCTCGATAACGCAAGGCCATCAACACGCCCAGACAGCCGTAAATACCGGTCAAATAATCGCCCAGCGTGGTCGAACCCGGCGTGACCGGCGTGCCCTTGGGCATTCCCGACAGATACGCGATGCCGCCCACCGCATGGGCGATGCGGGCAAAGCCAGGCCGGTCCTTGTAGGGGCCGGTCTGGCCGTAACCGGTGACCCGCAGCATAATCAAGCCCGGATTGATTTCGTGAAGCGTCTCCCACGGCAAGCCCCATTTTTCCAAGGTGCCGGGCCGAAAGTTTTCGCACAGCACATCGGCCTTTTCGATCAGCTGCTTGAAGATTTCAACGCCTTCGCGGCGGTGCAAATCGATGGTGACTGATTTCTTGTTGCGGGCTTCGCTCAACCAGGCCAGGGTATCGCCCCGCTGGGTGGGCGTCCCGTAGCGTCGGCAAATATCGCCGCCGATTGGATGCTCGACCTTGAGCACATCAGCCCCAAACTCGCCGAGAATCCCGGCGCAATAAGGTCCGGCGATCACGGTGGCCACATCAATGACGCGGATACCCGTCAGCGGTAAATTTTCCTGGGTTACAGAGGTGGTCATGCTGGCGCTCCTGACTTTATGCTCGAACGGGTCAAATGATCTTGCGCTGGCGCAGCCGCTTAATGTCATCGGGCGATAAATCCAGTAGCTCGCGCATGATTTCGTAAGTAGCGTTGCCCAGCGCTGGTCCTAGATTGTGAATCCGTCCTGGGGTGGCCGATAGCCTCGGCACCACGCCGGGAATGACCACTTCACCCAGACCCGGTTCTTCCAGGGTGACCAAGTTACCGCGCGCCTGAAAATGCTCATCCTCGAAAATATCGGCGATGCTGTTGAGCTTGCCGACCGGCACTTCGCAGTTGAGGCAACGCTCCAGCACGTCCGCGCGCGGGAGCGAACCCACCCACTCGATCACAATCTGATTGACTTCGTTGCGGGCCGCCAGCCGCTTGCGCTGCTGGCCATAGAGGGTCGATGACGCCAATTCTGGCCGCTCCATCGCTTCGGCCAAGCGCTCGAACATCTTGTCGGTGGTGCAGGCGATAGCGATCCATTTGTCATCCTGGGTGCGGAAATGGCCGTGGGGCACCGCGACGAAACTCCCCGAACCTTCCCGCTCCCGCACTTTGCCAAACAGGCCATAAGAGGCGGCGATTTCGTCCAGTTGCCGGAAGACTGATTCGTAAATGCCCACGTCGATGATCTGGCCGCGCCCGGTTTTTTCCCGTTGCCGCAACGCCATCATGATGCCAATCGCGCCATACAAGCTCGAAAAATAATCGCCGAGCGGCACCGTGCCGGGCACCACCGGCGTTTCACCAGGAAAACCGGCCAAATAAGATAAACCGCCAAAGGCGTGAGCGATATGCGCAAAACCTGATCGGCGGCGATAGGGACCGGTCTGACCGTAACCTGATACTCGCAGGAAAATCAGTCGGGGGTTCGTCGCGCTCAAAACATCCCAACCCAGCCCCCATTCCTCCATGGTGCCGGGCCGGAAGTTTTCGATCAGCACGTCGGATTTGGCGATCAGCTTTAAAAATAATTGGACGCCTTCGGCTTGTCGTAAATCGACAGTGACCGATTTGCGGTTGCGCGCCTCGCTCAACCACGCCAGCGTCGCATCATGGCGCTTGGTCGGGGTGCCAAAGCGGCGCATCGGATCGCCCGCGATGGGGTGTTCGATTTTCAGGACTTCCGCTCCAAACTCGCCTAGCACCGAAGCGGCATGCGGCCCCGCCAGAAAGGTTCCCAGATCCAGAATCCGGATACCGGTCATCGGCAAACGGGGTTCAGCCTCGGATTCTTCTTCAGATGGGAGCGAGTCAGCGGCTTGGGACGAATCAGGCGTTGGCGTTTCAGTATCGGAATTTTCGGTGGTCATCATTATTAGCTCCAGTTATCGTTCTGGCGAAGCTGAGCCGCATTTAATGGCAGAGGAAATCAGCGCAATCAACTAAATCTCGACACGGCCCGCGTCCTGCTTCACTGAATGGCAAGGGCGGTCTAACGCAAAGCGCCAGCAAAATCGTTGGATCGAAGTATAGTAGGCATTTCTCCACCTGCTTTGCGAGCAACCCGACGGTGATTCTCAATTTCGGCTCTCTGACCAACGCGCGAACGCACGCCATCGCGCTACAAACCATTTTGATTAAGGAAACGCTGCGTTTTTTAAGGATTTGGATTCAAACCCTGCTACCACCAGCGATTACCACCGCCTTGTATTTCATCATCTTTGGCAAGCTGATTGGCAGCCAATTAGGCCCTGTGGATGGGTTTTCCTACAATCAGTACATCGCCCCAGGTTTGATTATGATGGCGGTGATCACCAACGCTTATTCCAATGTCGTGTCCTCGTTTTTCAGCGCAAAATTTCAGCGCCATATCGAAGAAATGCTGATCTCGCCCTTACCCAATACGGTGATTATCCTGGGTTTCGTCGGCGGAGGAGCCGCCCGAGGCTTGGCGGTCGGCGTCGTGGTGACCGGGGTTTCCTTATTTTTCGCTGACTTGCACTGGCAACATCCTGTACTGACTTTCCTGGTTATTTTTTTGACCTCGGTGTTGCTAGCGCTCGGCGGGCTGATTAACGGCATCTACGCCAAGAGCTTCGACGACATTTCGCTGATCCCGACCTTCGTGCTGACGCCGCTGACGTACTTTGGCGGAATTTTTACTCCATCCAGATGCTGCCGCCGTTCTGGCAAGACGCTTCCTTGTTCAATCCCATCCTGTATATGGTCAACGCTTTTCGCTACGGCATCCTCGGCGTGTCCGACATCAATATTGCTCTTGCCCTCGCTATTATCCTGCTGCTGATCGTTCTCTTGTTCGGTTACAGCCTGCGGTTGCTGCACCGGGGAACAGGCATTCGTAGCTGAATTCCATCGCCCCCGCGCGCTATCCCATGTCACGTTTCCGTATCTTGCGCGCATTCTCGATAAATTCTTCTATTCTTAATTCCAGGGTCGGCCCCAATATGGCCGGCCTCTTTCATATCGCTCATTCCTATTCTTTCCATAACGCGAAGCACCAAAGGAGCAATCGATCCATGCGCAGTAAATTTACCGTCCATGCCCTCATCGCCAGCGCCACGCTCGTTCTGATGGCTGGATTCGCAAACGCCGAAACCGTCATCAAATTTTCCCATGTGGTCGCCGACAGCACCCCCAAGGGCCAAGGCGCGTTGATGTTCAAAAAACTGGCCGAGGAACGGTTGGCCGGCAAGGTAAAAGTGGAAGTCTTCCCCAGCTCGCAACTGTTTGGCGACGGCAAGGAAATGGAAGCTTTGTTGCTCAACGACGTGCAACTGATCGCCCCGTCGCTGTCGAAATTCGACCGCTACACTAATCAAATTCAGGTATTCGACCTGCCGTTTCTGTTCGACGATATGGCGGCGGTCCACCGCTTTCATAACAGCGCCACCGGAAAAGGTATCCTCAATTCGCTGGAGAAGAAAGGCATGGTGGGACTGGCCTACTGGGACAACGGCATGAAACAGCTTTCAGCCAAGAAAGCGCTGAAGATGCCGGAAGATGCCAAGGGCTTGAAATTCCGTATCCAAGCTTCCGATATTCTCGAAGCGCAATTCAAGGCGGTCGGCGGCGTTCCGCAGAAACTCGCCTTCGCCGAAGTCTATCAGGCGCTGGAAACCGGCGTGGTCGATGGCGCGGAAAACCCGTGGTCGAATGCCTATTCGCAGAAGTTCTTTGAAGTGCAACCCTTCTTTACTGAATCCAACCACGGTTATCTGGGTTATATGGTAGTCGCCAACGCCAAGTTCTGGAGCGAACTGCCAGCCGACGTGCGCGCGGGCCTCGAAAAGATCCTGGCGGAGGTGACCGTCGAGGTTAACAAGTCCTCCAGCGCGCTGAATGATGGAGACCGTCAAAAGATCAAGGATTCCGGCAAGACTCAAATCCTGCCATTTACCGCCGAGCAGCGGACGGCGTGGCAAACGGTTATGAAGCCAGTTTACGACAAGTTCACCGACAAGATCGGCAAGGATGTCGTCGACGCGGCCCGCGCGGCCAACAAACCCTGATTTCACCCTCTGGCCCTCCCCACTCCCGCGGGTGGGGAGGTTTGTTTATGCTTGCGCTGGAGAATCGCTTATGTTGACCCGCGCCGTTCATCATCTGGAGGAAGGTTTCATCGCGCTGCTGTTGGCGCTGATGACGGTCATCACCTTCAGCCAAGTGGTCGCCCGTTACCTGTTCAGCACTGGCTTCGGGTGGGCCTTGGAACTGACCACTTTTTTGTTTGCTTGGCTGGTTCTATTTGGTATTTCCTACGGGATCAAGGTAGGCGCCCACATCGGTATTGATGTTGTGGTACGCCAACTCCCGCTCCATCTGCGTCGCATTGTCGGTTTGATCGCCGTGCTATGCTGCTGCGCCTATTGCATCATCCTGCTCGTCGGGGCGACCCAGTACGTCTATAAGCTCTATTCCATCGGCATCGAAGCACAGGACTTACCAGTCCCACGCTGGATCCCGTTTATCATGCTGCCCCTCGGACTGGCGCTGGCCCTAATACGCTTGTTGCAAGTGGCCTGGAATACGCTGCTTGGCCGCCAAGTCGGTTTGCAACTGGCCGACGAGGCCCGCGAAGCCATCGAAGCTCTGGAAACTTCTGAAGTACTACATCCCGCGACTACCGGGCCGCGTCAGGAGAAAGCGCCATGACCTCGCTGTTCCTGTTTGTCACGCTGTTTATTTTGTTGCTAATGGGGGTACCGATTGCTTTTTCCCTGGGCCTGTCCAGCATTCTAACCATCTTGTTCTTCACCAATGATTCGCTGGCCTCCATGTCGCTCAAGCTGTTCGACACCATGGAGCACTACACCCTGCTGGCGATTCCGTTCTTCATTCTCGCTTCCGCCTTCCTAACCACGGGTGGCGTAGCTCGCCGACTGATTCGATTCGCCATCGCCGCCGTCGGCCACCTACACGGGGGCTTAGCCATCGCCTCCGTACTAGCCTGTATGCTCTTTGCAGCAGTCTCCGGCTCTTCGCCAGCAACAGTCGCCGCGATCGGCTCCATCGTTATCGGGGCGATGATTAAATCGGGTTATCCACAAAAATACGCCGCCGGTATTATCTGTAACGCAGGCACCCTAGGAATTTTGATTCCGCCGTCCATCGTGATGGTGGTGTACGGGGCCGCCACCGAAACCTCTGTCGGCCAGTTGTTCATGGCGGGTGTCATTCCCGGCCTTCTGCTTGGCCTGATGCTGATGGGGGCCATCTATATCAGCGCTCGCAAGTTCAAGATTCCAACCCAGCCGCGCGCGTCCTTTGGCGAACTGATGATCGCGGCCAAAGACGCTATCTGGGGCCTGGGGTTGATTTTCGTGGTGATGGGCGGGATTTACGGCGGCATCTTCACCGCCACGGAAGCGGCGGCCGTTGCCGCGGTTTATGCCTTTTTAGTCGCCATGGTCATCCACAAGGACATGACCTGGAAGGATGTACCGCATGTCTTTGGGGAATCCGCCAAAGTGACGGTGATGTTGCTGTTCATCATCTCCAACGCCATGCTGTTCGCCCATGTGCTGACCACTGAGCGCATTCCCCAAACCATGGCGGAAACCATCATCGGCTGGGGTCTCTCAGCTTGGCAGTTCCTGATTGTGGTCAACATTATCCTGCTGATCGCGGGTAACTTCATGGAGCCATCCTCGATCTTGCTGATTCTGGCTCCGATCTTTTTCCCCATAGCTACCCAGCTCGGCATCGATCCGGTCCATCTCGGCATCATCATGACGGTGAACATGGAGATTGGGATGATCACGCCGCCGGTCGGCCTAAATCTGTTCGTAACGTCTGGCGTGACTGGCATGCCTATTTGGGAGGTGGTGAAAGCGGCCATGCCGTGGCTGATGATCATGTTAGTCTTCCTGATCATGATCACTTACATCCCAGGGATTAGCCTATTCCTGCCCCGTCTGCTGTTCTAAGTCACTGTAAGAGCAAAAAAGGGCGGTCGAAACCGCCCTTTTCTATTGTCTCTAACTTATCCAGTGCGCCGTTCAACTCCAGTAGCGCACCGGCCCGCTGTCGATGTGGACAAAATTGGAGCGCGGATAATACCCGACCCCCCCCGCGCCCAACGACCGCGCGGCCCGACACAGATCGGACACCCTGCCCCCTTGCACTCGCACATCCATCGCCATCGCTTGGATGTGATAGCTATTGCGCGCTACGCCACGTCGGCGTTCGCACAGCATCCCGTTGGTGGCGGGCGAGCGGTAGCCGCTGATCACATTCACCGGACTCCCTAACCCCAGTTGCAATTGCAAGGCGTATAATTGATCTAATACGCTGGGGTCAAATTGTTTGACCTGATCATTGTGATGGTCACGCAATGCCCAACTCACTTCGCTGATGGATTCGCGAATATAGCCATCGCGGGGAGTCCAATAGACGCGGCGCACCGTCTCACTGGTGTTAGGATTGTAAAAGAAAGATAACGCTCATTCAAAATCGCGGCATTAAGCAATTCAGGGGCCAATAGCAAACCACCGGTACCGCCAATAGCCCACTTTAGAAATGTGCGCCGGTTCAACTCCGGGTGTTCTGCATTCTGTTTGCTGCTTGGTTCAAGCGTAACTTCTGTTCGCATTTCCCACCACCCTTCCAGCAATTCGACTTTATTTAACTCTAAACAAATTAGCTTTGATAAAGCAAGGACCTGTTGTACAAAAATAATTTTGTCAATTAACAACAAATCTTGTAACCGAGCTTATTGCTTTGTTATTCAAAACCGCCTAGCGCAACAAAAAATCAGCAAACAATTAAAAGGGGTAAAGCTTTGAAAGATTCATTAAAAGCAAATATATAAATAACTCAATAGCTTTAATTTGGATAGTATTAATAATGATATTTTGTAATATTGATAATTTTTAATTATCAATATTACAAAAATTATTAAAATGGCAAATAAACAACGACTGCAATCAAACAATGTTTATGAGCAAAGAAAAATTTCCGGTTACCCCCGCAACCCGCCTGCTGCGAGCGCACAATATTGCCTTTAGTGGCTTCCTTTACCCTTACGAAGAGCATGGTGGAACCGCGCACAGCGCCCACTGTTTGAGCGTACCTGAACATTGCGTGATCAAAACGTTAATCATGGAGGATGAACGCCGGCAACCGCTGATTGTTCTGATGCATGGAGATCGTAAAGTCTCCACCAAAGAGCTGGCGCGCTTGCTGAACTCGAAGACGATCACGCCCTGCGACCCAACGGTCGCCAACAAACATAGCGGCTACCTGGTCGGCGGTACCTCCCCCTTCGGCACTCGCAAATCCATGCCCATCTACCTGGAAAGCAGCATTCTGGCATTGTCGAAGATCTATCTGAATGGCGGGAAACGCGGCTTCCTGGTCGGTCTGACGCCCACCGACGCTCAACGCTTGCTCAATCCGATCTTGGTCAAGGTCGCGATTGTGGAGTGAGAACATGGCTGAGGAAATGATCTTCTTCGCGACCGCCCCGGCTGGCATCGAAACGGTGCTGGCGACAGAACTGGGGGCGTTAGGCGTGATCGACCCAAAACCGGCTCGGGGCGGCATCCGGTTCCAAGCGACGCAGGAACTGGCCTATCGCGCCTGCTTGTGGTCGCGAACCGCCAGCCGCGTGTTATTGCCGCTAGCCGAATTCGCCGTAGCCTCCGCCGACGACCTCTATCAGGGCGTCCAGGCCCTGCCTTGGGAGGAACACATGGCGCCGGATGGTACCCTGAGTATCGAGTTTACTGGAACCTGTCCTGGCATCAATCACAGCCATTTTGGCGCTCAGCGCGCCAAGGACGCCATTGTCGACCGCTTCCGCGCCCGCTGTGGCCGAAGACCGGGCGTTGAGCGGCAACGGCCCGATTTACGGATTCATCTGCTGGTGCATGACGCGCGGGCCAGCGTCAGCCTAGACCTGTCCGGCGACAGCTTACATCGACGCGGATACCGGCAAGCCACTGTCGCCGCTCCCCTGAAAGAAACGCTGGCTGCTGCTTTACTGCTGAAAGCCGGCTGGCCCGCCCTCGCCGAGATGGGCGGCCCGCTGCTGGATCCGATGTGTGGCTCTGGCACCTTGGCGATAGAAGCCGCCTGGATCGCTGGCGACCAAGCACCCGGATTGCCGCGGACCCATTGGGGTTTCACTGGTTGGCTAGGTCATATCCCGGCGCTTTGGAACCGGCTGCTAGCCGAAGCCACCGAACGGCGGGAAGCGGGCTTTCGCCGCATTCCGCCTATCTTCGCCAGCGATCTTGATCCAAAAGCAGTACGCGCCACTTCGATCAATGCCCATCAGGCCGGGATCGCCAAGCACATTCGGATCGAACAGCGCGATTGGGCCACAGTCGAGCCTTTGCCCGGCGCAAGCGGCTTAGTGATGGTCAATCCGCCCTACGGCGAACGGCTGGGCGAACAAGGGGACTGGATACCGCTTTATACGCAGCTTGGCGACCGTTTAAAGGCGGGCTTTGCCGGTTGGCGCGCCGCGGTTTTTACGGGCAATCCTGAGTTGGGCAAACGTATGGGACTGCGCGCCGAAAAAACCCATGTTTTTTTTAACGGGCCATTGGAGTGCCGCCTACTGCAATTCAGGGTGGAGCCGGATTTTTTTGTCGATCGCGCCGCCGCCGATCACCGCGCCCGCGACCTTATGCTCGAACGAGCCAAAGCGGCGGGCGCCGAGGGCTTTATTAACCGCTTGCGTAAAAACTTACGTCATCTCAGTCGCTGGGCCGAGCGGGAAGGGGTGAGCTGCTACCGTTTGTACGACGCCGATCTGCCGGACTACGCTGTAGCAGTGGATCGCTACGAACAATGGTTGCATGTCCAGGAATACGCGCCTCCAGCGAGCATTGACCCAAACCGCGCCCGCGCGCGGCTAGACCAAGCACTAGCGGTGCTACCCGCGCTGCTGGACATACCACCGGAACAGGTATTTCTTAAAATACGCCAGCGCCAAAAAGGCGCTAAGCAATATCAAAAACAAGCCGAGTACGGCCATTTCCATGAAGTACGAGAGGGAACTGCACGGTTTTTGGTCAATTTCACTGACTATCTTGATACCGGATTGTTTCTCGATCACCGCCTCACTCGCCGCTTGCTGGGCGAATTAGCGGCGGGACGGCGATTTTTGAATCTGTTCGCGTACACCGCGACGGCTACCGTTTATGCCGCGCTAGGAGGGGCTACCCGCACCACCACGGTTGATCTATCCACCACCTATCTGGATTGGGCCAAGCGCAACTTGGAATTGAATGGCATTAGCGGCCCAAACCACCAGCTGATTCCAGCCGATTGCCTGCAATGGGCCACTCAAACGCGAGATCGCTACGATTTAATTTTTCTTGATCCACCCACTTTTTCTAATTCCAAGCGGATGGAGAAAACGTTCGATATACAGCGAGACCATATTGAGCTGCTACGCCAGGTGCTGTGCCTGCTCGCGCCGGATGGTATCCTCGTTTTCTCTACGAATTATCGCAAATTCCGGCTGGAACGAGAGGCTTTAGCGGATCTGCGGTTCGACGATTGGAGCCGGCGCACCTTACCCCCAGATTTCGCCGGCAATCCAAAAATTCACCAATGCTGGCGGATTAGCCGACCCTGATCGCACAATAATGCCGTTTGGAGCGTACTAACCAGGTACCCAGCTCTGGTGAAAAAATCGGGTTGTACCCGCTGGCTCAACCGCGGTTTGGATTGCGCCACAACACCTCGACGCCCCCCTCGTCTCGCGCGAGAATACGACACATGACGAACAGCAAATCCGACAGTCGGTTCAGATAAACCCGGACGTGCTCACTCAGATTTTCGTCGCGCGCCAAAGTGACCAACCGCCGCTCGGCCCGTCGGCAAATCGCGCGCGCCATGTGGCAATCGGCGGCGGCTGGACCGCCGCCCGGCAATACAAATTCTTTCAGCGGCGGTAACTGACTATTAAAGTCGTTCAATGTCCCTTCCAGCCGTTCCACATCCTCGTTCTTGAGCGCCTGATAGCCGGGAATACTAACTTCCCCACCTAAATCGAACAGCTTGTGTTGCACTTCTTGCAAACACTCACGAATGTTCTCCCGTAGGTCATGCACCAGCACCCGACCGATAGCGCAGTTCAGTTCATCCACGGCGCCAATCGCTTCAATGCGCGGACAATCCTTGGCGACTCGCTCGCCGTTGCCCAGCCCAGTGGTGCCGCCATCCCCAGTACGTGTGTAGATTTTGGAAAGTCGATTGCCCATCGTGGTTACTCCTTAGCTACTCAATTTAGCTTTGTCGCATTGTACTCTCCCGAACCGCTCGCAACCTACCTGGTCCTCACTGACCTCATGCATGCGTCGTTCCAGGGTTTTAGCAATTCATATCGACGCAAAAATTATTATAATAATCTTCATATTTATCAAAAAGATAATATATTGTTTCAACATGTTGCGGCATGATATTTTATTAAGATTAAGCAATTGATTAATAAATAAATTTTTAAAATTAAATTCTGACACATCGTTGTTATTTATTTCTGCTTGCAATTTTCTTATAGAAGATCAAGCGCCATTATCGCCATGAAAAATAATAAGTTTATATGCTATTGTTTTATATGAATTTTTTATTTTGTTGCGAAAAAGAAAATTAAAAAAATAACTTATTGATTTTAAACAAATTTTATTTAAATAATCACTGATCAAAAATACATAATTAAGAAAATAAAATAATTTTTTTGTTAATTTAAATACTTGCAAAATGATTTGCTGTTATGTTTTTATAATATCGAAATGCTGTATTGCAGTAAAAGTTCCTGCCACAGGGTGATAAGCTTCTAATAACCGCCCTAGGAACGTCAGGCGACACCGGAAATCAGGCAGGCAGGCCCTATCCGGAGTTGCTTAGTTCGGGTTCGCGGCGACCGGAATGATTCCGGCCAGACCAGGAAAAGGTCTCTTGCCAGTTTGGGATACGGACTCATCGAGCACTTTCAGTTCGTGCTGATATGCCGGAGGTCTTTTTTAATGATATTCGCGGAATTCGCTCGCGAGCGATTATTTTCAAACTTCAAATCAGGTCTGCTGTGTGCGGTCATACTGATGCCCGCCACAACCTTGGCCGATCCACCACAAATCAGTAGCGAAGTCGCCCCCCAAGCCGCTACCGCACCCGCCGCCGCTAGCGCAACTGCGCCAACCACAACCCCGCCGGAAATTACTAGTGCCGCCGCCCCCACTACGATCGCGCTAGCCACAACCGCGCAGGTGACCACCACGGCTCCGGACACCGGGCCGAAAACCGCTTCGACTGGAGAAACCAAAGCCGCTAGTGGTGGTAAGGCCATCAGCCTTTCTAGGCATATTCAAGATAAGTACAAAATCTCTGAATCCAAAGCGGCCCAAATCGTTCGGGCAGCCATGGTCAATGGGGACCGCCATCAATTGGAACCCGAATTGATTTTGGCCATCATCGCGGTGGAATCGACGTTTAAGGAGCGCGCCGTCAGTCGAGTCGGCGCCCGTGGTCTGATGCAAGTGATGCCTGGAATACACCGGAAGAAAGTCCAAGCCATCGGCGGCTCGCGCGCACTGTTCGATCCCGCCAAAAACATTCACACCGGCTCCCAGATCTTGGTGACCTATCTCAATGATCATTCTGGCGACTTGCGCAGAGCGCTGCTCAACTATAACGGCAGTTTAGGCATGCGTTCTTCCTATGCCGACCGTGTAATGCGCATCTATCGTGATTTTCAGCGGGTTACCACTGAAAGCTAAATCCGATCCCAGCCGCAGCCTCCATCGGTTTAGGATGCGGCTGGCTCCATAGTCCATTGTTTTCCAACTTTAGCAAGACGCCACATCATACGTCGCAACGTCCAGTCAAAGTGAGGCTTATTCGAGCCGCATCCTTTCAACCATGAGGCACGCATCGCCAACGAGATTCATTCATAATAGATGAATATGAATCTGCCGCCCGTTGGTGTCTATGCAGCCCCCTAAGCCTGATCCCGCCGCGTTGGCGGCTCGACTTCCCACCGAGCGTCCGCTCCCCCCCGTAGATCGTTGGAATCCGCCATTGAGTGGCGATATCGATTTGCGTATCGCCCGCGATGGCGTTTGGTACCATGAGGGCGTCGCTTTCCAGCGGGAAGCACTGGTTCGCTTGTTTGCCTCTATCCTGCGCCACGACCAAGACGGATACCATTATCTGGTAACTCCGGTGGAAAAATGGCGCATCCAAGTGGACGATGCCCCCTTTATCGCGGTGCGGCTTGATGCCAACGGCACTGGCCCAGCACAATCCTTGTGCTTTACCACCAATGTGGGCGATACCGTCATTGCTGGCTCCGATCATCCTCTCATCGTAGAGTATCGCGATTCCAAGGGTGAACCGTCGCCTTATATTCACATTCGCGGTGGCTTGCGCGCGCTGCTGAGCCGAGCGGTTTTTATTGAATTAGTCGAATTGGGCGAAGAACGGGTTACCGCTTCAGGTCGTCACTATGGGGTGTGGAGTCAAGGCCAGTTTTTCTACCTCGGCCAGCTCGATAACGATACCTGAGCGACGACCCTCTCCGTGCGTTACTCGTTGCCTGTATTGCTGTTACGAAAATTTGTCTTGCTGCCCTCCTATACCCTGGTGCTGCTAATTCGCTTGCTGAAATGGCTGATCGCGCCGCCGGCCTTATTGCTACAACTACTCATCGGTACTCCGCTGACCCTGTTACGGATCAGACAACCGTTGCGGCCGCATTTCAGATCGCTTCAGGACACTGATCTACCCGATTCAGCCTGGATCGCTCTCACCGACGCCACCGAAGCTTTAGCGGCTGAAGGGTTCGTACCCCATGGCGATTTTCGCTGTGATGACTTGATTCACGAAGGAACGCTCTGGTTACGGTTCCTGAGCCAGCGGAACTTGGGCGTCGCCGCCATGGCCGCCCATGTCGAAACCAGCTCCGGCCTGCATCAATCTCATCAATTTGTTGAGTTTTCGACTGAATTTTGCGATGGGCGGGTACTGAATACGACTAATCTGGATTTGCCTTACAGCCTACCGCAACCTTCCTATCTGGCGCGGGTTCAATTAAAGGATGTCTGGGACCCACGGGCCTTGTTTGCGCTGCATCAAGGCCTGGTGGTCTCACTGGCGCAAAAAGTCAGCCTGGACAAGCTAGAACGAGCGGCCCGTGACCCAGCCGGCTTGTTAGCTGATGATTACGTTCGCGAAATTCAGACGCTTATGACAGAGGGTTGGTTAAAATTGGCCAGCAGCCACAGCCATATTCGCTTGCGGCCTTGGGCCGCCTTGATAGGCGTTTGGAGACAGGCATGGCCGCTGCAAATCTTGCATTTACGCGCGGCTGATCGGCGCTCACGCCGATTGCTCGCCAAACACGGGCTGGATGCCGACCAGTTTACCGGAGGCGCCATAACGATTCTGGTTTCGCGGCCATCGCCAGCCCCACCGACCGCTATCAGCGGGGTTGTCAGCGGTTTCCAACACATCCAGCCGTTGGTTTGCCAAACTGATCCGAATGCCGTGCTGGAAGCCGTGACCGTGGAATTAGATCATGAAGCTGCCTCAATGCCCGTTCCAAGAGAATTTCGGTATTCATTTCGAGCTTACCACGATCAGCCCAAGCGGCGGATTCGCCGGCTTCATGGTTTTGACATTCTGCTTGATCCAGCCACCGGTGCTTCAGCGGTAACCGCCATGGAACGGGAATTCGAACAGGCGGCCAATGACGCGGCATGGGCGAAACTGGCGGCGATCACCCCCTTGACGCCATTGCGCCTTAATGCTTGGCTATGCGATCTCGACCGGGTGTTGCCAGCCGCTCAGACGGCGCTAGCCGCCCGTCCAGACGTAAAAGAGGCCGTGCTAGACTCCGCCTCGCTGTACCTGGACCATGAAATGCCACGCTGGCAAGTGATCGCCTGGGCGGACGACGCTGATAGACCGCTAGCGGTAGCCCTGGATGCGCGCTCCGGTGTTGTTCTGAAAGCTTGATGATTTAGAGGAATTCAAGATGCTTGAAGGTTTTGCCGCGCTGGTGGTCGGCCTTGCGATTCTGGCCGCCATTTTGATCTTTCTGGGCGTGAAATCGGTGCCGCAAGGCATGGAATACACAGTCGAGCGCTTCGGTCGCTACACCGAAACCCTCAGCCCCGGCTTGAATTTCATTATTCCAATCATGGATCGAATCGGCCACAAAATAAATATGATGGAAACCGTGCTGGATGTGCCTTCGCAAGAAATCATCACAAAAGACAATGCCATTGTCCGGGTGGACGGCGTTGTGTTTTATCAGGTGCTTGACGCGGCCAAAGCCGCTTACGAGGTCAACAACCTGGAATTCGCCATCCTCAACCTGACCATGACCAACTTGCGCACCGTCATGGGCTCAATGGATCTCGACGAGCTGCTGTCCAAGCGCGACGAGATCAACGCCCGCTTGCTGGTGGTGGTGGACGAAGCTACAACTCCGTGGGGAGTCAAGGTGATCCGCATCGAAATCAAAGACATTGCCCCGCCCAAGGATCTGGTGGATTCGATGGCGCGGCAGATGAAAGCCGAGCGCGACAAGCGGGCCTCTATCCTGACGGCCGAAGGCGAGCGGCAAGCGGCGATCCTGGCGGCCGAAGGCCAGAAGCAGGCCGCCATTCTGGAAGCGGAAGGTCGCAAGGAATCCGCTTTTCGCGACGCCGAAGCGCGCGAGCGCCTCGCGCAAGCCGAAGCGCGCGCCACCTTGATGCTGTCGGAAGCCATCGGCAAGGGAAATGTACAAGCGATCAACTATTTCGTGGCTCAGAAATATGTGGAAGCCGTGGGAAAACTGGCCACGGCGCCCAACCAAAAAGTCCTGTTAATGCCGTTGGACACCTCCGGTCTGGTCGGTACCCTGGCCGGCGTAGCCGAACTGGCCCAAGAAGCTCTTGGCAAAACCGGAGTGCGTTCGTGAACGGATGGCTGCTAAATCCCCTTTATTGGAATTGGTGGTTACTGGGTGTGGTGTTGATGGCCATCGAATCGATCGCGCCCGGTTTCTTTTTTCTCTGGATGGGGATAGCGGCATTTTTGGTGGGGCTTGCGCTGACTGTGCTGCCGGAATTGGCCTGGACCTATCAGGTCTTACTGTTTGCTGTGCTGTCAGTGGGTTCCATCCTGGCGTGGCGACTCCGTTTGCGGCGGTTTCCAACGCCCACCAAAGATCCCTTGCTCAACCGGCGCGGCCACCAATATATCGGTCGGGTATTCACTTTGGACGCGCCAGCGATCAACGGCCATGGCAAAATTCGGGTGGACGACAGCACCTGGAAAGTCGCGGTGGAACAGGATTATCCCGCTGGCACCCGCTTGCGCATCATCGGCGTGGATGGCGTCGTCTTACGCGGGATCATTGAGGGATGATCAAGCGTGACAACGGCGCCAAACCCAGGCCCGCCGCTGACCGCTCAATTCGCTCGATGGATCGAGAAAGGCGAAAACGCCTGACAGACCGGCATCACCTCGATACTGTTGAGATTGACATGGGCGGGACGGGTGGCGGCCCAGTACACGATCTCAGCAATATCCTCCGCCCGCAGCGGTTCGACGCTCTCATAGATTTTGGCGGCCTTATCGCCGTTGCCTTTGAAACGCACCAGCGAAAATTCAGTTTCCGCCAAGCCCGGCTCGATATTGGTCGCGCGAACCTGGGTCCCCAACAAATCAGCGCGGAGATTTAGCGTAAACTGTTTGACGAATGCCTTGGTGGCGCCGTACGCGTTACCGCCCGGATAAGGATAGGTACCCGCCACCGATCCGATATTGACGACATGGCCGCGATTGCGATCCACCATCCCCGGCAGAATCGCGCGGGTGCAGTACATCAACCCCTTGATATTGGTATCCACCATCCGCTGCCAATCTTCCATGTCGCAGCGATGGGCCGGCTCCAAGCCGAGCGCCAGTCCGGCGTTGTTGAGCAACAAATCGACCTCGGCGAACTCGGCGGGCAACCCCGTCACCGCCGCATTGACCGCCGCCTCGTCTCGAACATCCAAGGGGATGGCATGGACCGAGACCCTCGAACTCAACTCCGCTCGCAGCGCCTCCAAGCGCTCCTGGCGTCGGCCGCAGAGGATCAACCGCCAGCCGTTGGCGGCGAACAGGCGGGCGCTGGCGGCGCCAAAACCGGCGGTGGCGCCGGTGATGAAAGCGATCTTCGACATGGGGCATTTCCCTTCAAAAATCAGCGTGATGACTGAGGGACCGACGCTTTTACTAATTCCCGCGCAGAATCCGCCGCTCGCTCAGATAGCCCAACAACCGCTCCAGACAAGTTTCAACCGATTCATGCTCGGTATCAAGCACCAGTTCCGGACGTTCGGGCGCTTCGTAAGGAGAACCAATGCCAGTGAAGTCCTGAATCATCCCGGCGCGGGCCTTGGCGTACAACCCTTTCGGGTCGCGTCGCTCGCAGGTTTCCAGGGAAGCCTGCAAATGAACTTCTATAAATTCACCTTCTTGCACCAAGGCGCGCACTAACGCCCGATCTGCCCGAAAGGGCGAGATGAAAGCGCCAATCACAATCAATCCGGCATCGACAAACAAGGTGGCCACTTCGCCGATCCGTCGAATATTCTCGATACGGTCTTCTCTGGAAAAGCCCAAATCCTCACTCAAGCCATGGCGGATATTATCGCCATCCAGCAAATAACTGTGATAACCCCGTTGCAGCAGCCGTTGCTCCAGGGTGTTGGCCAATGTGGATTTACCAGCGCCCGAAAAGCCGGTGAACCAGATCACACAGGGCAGTTGCGCCTTTTGATTAGCCCGTTGGGTTTTGGTCACCTTGTGCTGATGCCAAACCACATTGCGGGACTTGTCTGTCAGCGGCTGGGTCACCGGACGGACGATCATGCCCGCGCCAACCGTGGCGTTACTCACCCGATCGATGACAATGAACCCGCCGGTGCCTGAAATTTCCTCATAAGCATCAAAGGGAATGGGCTGATTCAGCGCGAAACGACAGTAACCAATTTCATTGAGACCCAACTCTTCAACCCGCTGATGCTCTAGCGTGTTCACGTCGATCCGGTGGTGCAGCAGGTTCGGAATCGCGGGGATCAAGCGCGTGCCCAGTTTGAGATCGTACTGTCGGCCCGGTAACAGCGGGGTGTCCGCCATCCATACGATCCGCGCCTCGAAGGTATCAGACACCGCCGGCAAGCGGCTCGGATGAACCAGCAAATCACCGCGGCTGATATCGATCTCATCGCGTAGCGTCAAGGTTACGGCTTGGCCCACGAAAGCCTCGGCCAGTTCGCCATCCGCGGTGATGATGGACGCCACCTGGCTGCGTCGTCCCGAGGGAAACACGACCACCGGATCGCCCGGATGCACTTTACCTGCCGCGATGGTGCCGCAAAAACCACGAAAATCCAGATTCGGTCGGTTTACATACTGCACCGGGAACCGGAAATCGCGCAGGTTGCGATCCGCGGCGACCTCCACCTCTTCCAGCAATTGCAGCAAGGTTGGCCCCTGATACCAAGGCATGACGCTGGAGGGTTGCGCCACATTATCGCCGCGTAGCGCGGAAACCGGCACAGAATGGACATCCCGCGCCCCCAGTTTATCCACAAAGTCCAGATAATCCTCACAAATCCGTTCGAAGACGCCTCGGTCGAAATCGACCAAATCCATTTTATTGACCGCCAGCACTAAATGGCGGATACCGAGCAATGATACAATAAAGCTGTGGCGGCGGGTCTGTACCTGGATTCCCTTGCGCGCATCCACCAGCAGGATGGCAAGTTGCGCGGTCGAAGCGCCGGTCGCCATATTGCGGGTGTATTGCTCGTGACCGGGGGTGTCCGCGATGATGAACTTGCGTTTTTCAGTGGAAAAATAGCGGTAAGCGACATCAATGGTGATGCCCTGCTCCCGCTCGGCCTGCAAGCCGTCCACCAGCAACGCCAAATCCAACTCTTCCCCGGTGGTGCCGTACTTGACGGTATCGCGCCGCACCGCCGCCAGTTGATCTTCATAAATCAATTGGGTGTCGTATAACAACCGGCCGATCAACGTGCTTTTACCGTCGTCCACGCTGCCACAGGTGATAAACCGCAGCAAATCCTTGCGTTCGTGAGTTTCCAGATACGCGGCGATATCCTGTTCGATCAAAGGGGATGCATGAGACATCTTAAAAATACCCCTGCCGCTTTTTCTCTTCCATCGAACCCGCCGCATCGTGGTCGATCAAGCGGCCCTGGCGCTCTGAATGGTGGGTCATCAGCATCTCCTGAATGATTTCCGGCAGAGCGGTGGCGCGCGAGCGCACCGCACCGGTCAGCGGGTAACAACCCAAGGTACGAAACCGCACCCATTCCAATTTTGGTGTTTCGCCCGGTTTTAGCGGCAGCCGGTCGTCATCGACCATGATCAGCGTACCGTCCCGCTCCACGACCGGGCGTTCGGCGGCCAGATACAACGGCACAATGGGAATATTTTCCAGATGGATGTATTGCCAGATATCCAACTCGGTCCAGTTGGATAAGGGAAATACCCGAATGCTCTCCCCTTTATGCACCCGGCCGTTATATAGATTCCACAACTCCGGACGTTGGTTCTTTGGGTCCCAGCGGTGGTTGCGGTCGCGGAAGGAATAAACCCGCTCCTTGGCGCGCGAACGTTCTTCATCACGGCGAGCGCCGCCAAAAGCCGCGTCATAACCGTGCAAGTCCAGCGCCTGCTTCAGCGATTGGGTTTTCATTATATCGGTATGAACCCGCGAACCATGAGTAAACGGGTTAATACCTTGGCTTAAACCTTCTTGATTGATATGGACGATCAATTCCAGTCCCAAGCGTTTCACCTGCTCATCGCGAAACTGGATCATCTCCCGAAATTTCCAGGTGGTATCGACATGCAGCAATGAAAACTGCGGTTTACCAGGGTAAAAGGCTTTCAACGCCAGATGCAGCATTACCGAAGAATCCTTTCCAATCGAGTACAGCATCACCGGATTTTCAAACTCGGCCACCACCTCGCGGATGATGTGAATACTTTCTGCTTCGAGCTGTTTGAGATGGGTCAGTTTATAAGGATCCATAGGGGCCATTTCAGATGGAGATACCACCCGGCAAGTTGCATGAAATAGAAGATTGTAAAGGTGTGAGAAGGTTTCGGAGAATCAATCCGCCAGCGTTAACACATCCAGGGGAAGTTCCACGGCGTTCGAGCGACCGAGTAATTCCAACAAGACCAACGCCCGTCGAGCGCCATCCAAATTGAGCAGCTCCGCTTCGCAACCGGCGAACGGGCCTTCCAAAATCCGCACGCGACTGCCAGGCGTCAAAGGTTCCGATAATGCCAGCACACCGTCACTATCAGGGCAGAGTCGGTGTAGCTCGACCATCACAGTTTTGGGTACTGGTCGCAGTTGACCGCCAAAACGCACCAGACCCATCACGCCTCGGGTCGAACGCACCGGCCGCAGATCATCCTGACCCAGCACGGCTTGCAGAAACAGATAGCGCGGAAACATCGGCTCCACCACATCCTGCCATTGACCGCGGATCCGACGCCTCGACCGTACTTTTGGGAAAAATATGTCAAACCCTTGGCGCTGCAACTGCTCGACCGCCTCAACCTCCCGGCGCGGCTTGCTGAACACGGCAAACCAAAATGCTTGCGCTTGGGCAGTAGACCTTTCAGACACCATATCCTTCCTGGAGATAGAACAAAATGCACATTTTAATGGAGCCTTATCAATTAAGAAAGAAAATCATTCCAAGGAAACTCACTTTCAGCAAACGTCAGTCTGATCCCGCCGGTATAGATCACGAAGATTTAGCGCAATTCGGCTAACAACTGGGCAATCATGTCTTCAGCTTGGGCGTGATAGCCGCCGCCAAACAAATTAAGATGATTAAGCACATGATACAGATTATATAAAGTACGCCGCTGGGGATAGCCAACCTCCAGCGGCAAGGCTTCTCGATAAGCGGCATAAAACCGCTCAGAGAAACCGCCGAACAGTTCGGTCATCGCCAAGTCCGCTTCCCGGTCACCGTAATAAACCGCCGGATCGTAAATAACCGGTTCGCCATCCACCAGACAACCAACGTTACCACCCCAAAGATCGCCATGGAGTAAAGCGGGCCGCGGGCGATAGCCGCGAAACAGACCCTCTAAATGGAGGCTTAGTTGTTCTCCCCATCGTTGCAATGCGCCGCCATAACCATTGAAGGCGGCTAACTCCAGCTGAAAACCTAAACGCTGTTGGCGCCAAAATTCGACCCAATCCTCACAATGGCCGTTGGATTGAGGGGTAGCGCCAATGGTGTTATTCCGATGCCAGCCAAAATACGGTTGGGGCTTATCATGCAGCCCCGCCAATTGACGCCCCAGCCATTCCATGGCATGTGAGCGCTTTCCCCCCAGCGGCAGGTACTCCAGTACCAGGTACGACTCGCCGTTGGCGATACCGTGACAGAGGGGCTGGGGCACTCGCACGGTGGCGGTTGCGGCCAACGCCGTTAGTCCCGCCGCTTCAGCCTCAAACATCTCTAATTTGGCGGCGGCATTGAACTTGGCAAAATACCGCCGCTTACCATCGCTGACCCAGTAGGCTTGATTAATGCACCCGCCGCCAAGCGACTGTTGCTGACGGACAGTAAATGGCTCGCTGGTAACCGCGCTGATGTGTTGTTCCAAGGCCACCCAGCAATCATCCATTACTTTGCGCTGGCCAGTGTTTCCCGCCGGTTGCCCAATAAAGGTTTCAGATTTTGCCTTTGCTGCTGACTTTAGTTTCGGTTTTGGCTCTAGTTTTAGTTGTTAACCCTAACTCTCTTGGCAGACGGACATCCATGGCAATCGGCAAATGATCGGAGTAGGCATGGCCTAGGACTTGGACCCGTTCCACCGTTATCGACGGCGAAACCAGAATATGATCGAGTTGCCGGTCCGGCCGCCAACTGGGAAAAGTATAAAGCCCCGGAGCGGGCTCGCACAGGCGAGCCGATGCCAGTAACGCCATCATTTCCGGGCTGTCCGAGCTACAATTGAGATCACCCATCAGAATAACGTGCGGGCAATCCCGCACCAGATCAACCAGAAACTCGATCTGTCGCAACCGGCCGCGCCGGCCTAAAGCCATGTGCAGGATCAAGACATGGAGCACGTCCGCGCCGTCGCCAAAGCGAACTTCCAGCACGCCCCGACCAGGGATCAAACCCGGCAGCTTGTGCTCGGTAATGGCGGTCGGCCGCAGCCGGCTCAACAGGGCGTTACCGTGCTGAGAAATCATGCCGATCTTACGATTGGCTTGATCGAACAGATGCTCGAAGCCAGCGGAGTCGGCAAGATACTTCACCTGATTGACGAAACCGCTACGCAAGCTGCCGGCATCGACTTCCTGCAATCCTACGATGTCATAGCCGGTCAGAATTCGGGCGATCCCATCGAGATTGGTCATCCGCGACGGCACCGGCACCAAATGTTTCCAACTGCGGGTGAGATACTGGGAGTAGTTACATGTGCTCAGCCCACTTTGGATGTTATAGCTGAGTAGCCGGAGCCGAAGTTCATTTTGCCCGGTCATGATTCACCGCCTCGGCCTCCCACGCCAGTATCAACGGGCAAGCAACAAGTCTACGACCGCAAAAAACTGCTGGGAACGCACCTCGTATTGGCCATTGACGAAAATTGCCGGCACACCGCGCACCATGTAACGTTGCACCAATTGGTTGCCGCGGCGCAATTGCGTCTCGGTCTGAAAAGATTTGTAAGCATTTCGAAAGGCGCCCTGATCCACACCGTGTTCGCCAAAAAACGCCGCCAGTTCATCTTCGCTGGCCAGCTTGCGCTTATCTCGGTGAATAGCGTCGAAGAGCGGCAGGTTTACCTTATCCAGCACCCCCAAGGTTTCGGCCGCATAATACGCGCGCGCGGTCGGCTCCCAACTGGGATTAAAAATGACTGGAATCCGCACGAAGACCACGTTATCCGGTTTGCGTTTGAGCCAGGCCTGTGACTCTGGTTCCAAATCGTGGCAGTGAGGACAGTTATAGGAGAAAAACTCGACCACCTCGGGCTTGTCGGGAACCGAAGTCGGTACGGGCGTCGCCAACCTGACGTAATCTTTGCCTTCCTGAAGCGAAGGCGTTACGGCTGGATCAGCGGCCCAGGCGACGGTCAGCGGTAGCGCGCACGCCAACCCAGCCAACAACAAACGGAAAGCTTTCGTCATAAAGATGGTTGCTCTTAGTTCAATAAGGTAGAAAAAGGAATCAACCCGGCAAATCGGCGGGGGCTATAAAGTGCCATAGGAATGCAATCCCGACAAAAACATGTTGACGCCCAGAAAGGCGAACAGAGTCACAAAGAGACCGATTATCGCCCACCAAGCCATCGGCGCGCCGCGCCAGCCCTTGGTCAGGCGCAGGTGCAACCAAGCCGCATAGTTGAGCCAAACGATCAGTGCCCAGGTTTCCTTGGGGTCCCACGACCAGTAACCCCCCCATGCTTCAGCTGCCCATAACGCGCCGAGGATCGTCGCAATGGTGAAAGCCGCGAAACCGAGGGCGATGGCCTTGTACATTACATCGTCCAATAATTCCAGCGGCGGCAGCACTTGCGCCATCAAGCCGTCGGGACGATGCGCCTCCGCGCCCGACCTGAGCAAAAACGCCACGCCCAGCATGGCCGCCAAAGCGAAAGCACCATAGCCGATAAAGTTGGCGGGTACATGAATTTTCATCCAATAGCTTTGCAAGGCGGGTATCAGCGGTTGAATGTGATGCGCTTGTCGGTCGAAGGTATACCACAACAGAAACGCAACCGCGCCGCTGATCACCAACAGCACAAACCCCCCCATGGCTCGCGTGCGGTAACGATCCTCGTAAAAGAGATACAGCAAGGCGGTGATCAGCGCGAACAAGATAAAGACTTCGTACAGATTACTCACTGGAATATGACCAATGTCGGCGCCGAGCAAATACGACTCGCGCCAGCGCACCAACAAGCCGGTCAGGCCAATGCCGGTCGCGCTCCAAGTCAAGGCGGTAGCGGTTTTACCAATAAACGCGGAGCGTCCGAACAGGGCCACGAAATAAGTGAAGGTCGCCAGGACATACAAACTACTCATCCACATGAAAGCAGCTTGGCTTTCCAAAAAATACTTGAGCAGAAAATCGCTCTTGCGTAGTTCAAAATGAGTTCCATAACGCCATAACGCCATAACGGCCAACACCGTCACAATCAGGGTAAAAAGCCGCGCCGGCTTCCAATATAAACCCCAGGCAATCAACGCAATGGTAGCGCCAAGCGGAATGGCGATTTCATAACGATCCATGTAGGGCTGGTAAAGGGTATACGCGTACCCAGACCCCACCAGTACGAGCAGTCCCCACAGGATGTCCCAAAGGGTCAATCTTTGCCAGAGAGACGGTTGGTCCCATTGCTCCAGCACTACTTGATGCGTTATGGCCATCGTTAACAAGCCTCTTCGGAGCGGCGCCACTCATACGGAATGGCTTAAGAATTATGGGAGATGAAAAAACCACCTTTAATAATATTTAGTATGTCCCTCATGCCCCTTCCCCAAGCGCTAGCGCAGCGACGCCAAGCCGTTGGCTCAAGGTTGTTTGCAACAGGGAAAATTCTTGGGAGAAATCGGCTTGACGGCGGTTGGCCGTGCCAGCCACCACCAGCCGGGTAGCGCCCTCTTCGACGGCCAGCCACACCCAGATCCGACGATGTGAAGTATAAAACATGATGAAAACACCCGTGACCAACAATAAAAAACCGGCGTAGACAATAAACGTCCCACCACTATGGGTCACTTGCAATCCAGAGGCTTCAACCTGCTGGAAACCGCTCAGTTGCAGGTAGAACGGCGCCTCATAACTCGATAACGACGCCAGTGCGGAAAGCGCGTCATTAAAAAACGCATCCTCGCTCTCGCCGATACCCTCTTCCACCTTGATCCCTTCCTCACGCAATATTTCAAGGAAAAGCTCTGCCAAGGTATCGCGCAGGATATTGAAATACAGTTTGGTCGCTTCCTGCAACCGATCAGGGGGCACAACAGCCTTGGCGCGCTCCGAAACCGCCGTAAACCCCCCGTGGAGGAACAAATTGAGCAGGTTTGCACGCACCACATTCAAATCACGCTGAAAATCGGGATTTTCGGTCGTGGGTTCCGATCGTTTCAGAGCGGTTTTTACCCAATCCGCATCGTGCAAACGGGCGTTGAATTTTAAAAAGCGTTCGGGGCTGTTGTTGGCGGCCGGGATATGGAGATAGTTATAAGGCTCTCCCGGACGGGCTCGCATACCACTGATATAAAACCAGCGGCCTTCCAGCTGAGCGGGAGCCATGTAGTTAAAATACTCTCGCGCCTCGCCCGAGGCAGTGCGCAGTTTAAAGCTAAAACTGGGGCCGAAGTTACGAAATTTGCGATCACCCGGCTTCGCATCCGGCTCCGGTAACAAATTGAATAACCGAAAATCGTCCAGCTCCAGATTCAGCGGCCCGGTCGATCCAGTGAGCTTCAGCCCGTTGCCGACTTCACTTTTCAATTCGACGGGTTCCAATCGAGTCCCAGATAGGGGCCAAGCACGCAATTCCAGCTTGGAGCCCCCATCGCCAAAATCGGACTGATAAATGGCGTATCCGCGATAAACCAGCGGGTGGTTGACCTGAATCGTGGCTGCTAATGGTTGATCGCCCAACTGCTCCCGATCATGGATGCGAAGTCGGCTAATGAAAGATTTCGGTTGGCCCGTATCGTAGTAGGCCACTTGGAAATCTTCCAGTTCAATGGAGAATGGCAGCTCTTGGACCAGGAACCCATCGCGCAAGCGCAGAAAAACAAAATTGGCGGCGCTGCCCTCCGGCAACATCACATTCCCTCGAAAAGCTGGCACCGCGCCAGGTTGCAGCCTGCTGATCGCGGGTACGTCGCGAGACGACAGATCGCGTTTTTCAATTGCGATCTCCCCGCGCCATTCCTTGAGTTTCAACCACAGATTGCCATCCAGCAGACCACCGATGCCGATCACGACCACGGCCGCATGCGTAAAGAGATAACCGAGGCGGTTATAGCGCCCTTTCATGGCCGCCGCCACCTGATGATCGCCGTAATCCCGTAACCGCCAACGATAGCCACGCGCCCGAAAAGCGCCGGTGACTTCCGCCAATACCTGCTCGACATTGCGCTCTGGCACCAGCCACTCAGCCCTTTGGTGAAAACCGCGCAAGGAATTCAGCTGGATCTGGGTGCGAAACCGCATCATCTCGCGCAGCATGGCCGGGACCTGCCGGTATAGGCAAACGCTGGTCGAGACAATCAGAAAAGCTAGAATGCCGATGAACCACAGGCTACCGTAGACATCGTACAAACCCAACCAGCGAAATACTTCAAACCAAAAAGGTCCAAACTTGAGGACGTAGTTCGGATACGGCTGGTTCTGTTGCAACACCGTACCGACCACCGAGGCGATGGCAATGGCGACCAGCAAGGTAATCGCCAGGTTCATCGAACCCAAAAATTCGAGCAACACCCAGCCCAGGGTGCGCCGTGAGATCATCTCGCGCGGGGTAGCTTCGTTCACGAATCAATCTGAAGATTACAGGGGGACGCCTGTTCGACCCGGCTTACCACAAAGCGTTCACGCTTCGACCGGAAACAGGGTAAATCAATGGCGCAAAAAAGGGTGGCCCTACGGCCACCCTCCTCAACGACTACGGGTTTTCAGCTCGATGCGCCGGGTCTTATTGTAAACCTTGAATGTACGACGAAACGGCTTTTATTTCCGGGTCAGTCATCTTGGCGGCAATATTGCGCATCATCTGACCCGCGTCATTGGTCCGCTCCATGGCCCGGAACGCTTTAAGCTGGGTTTCCAAATATTCAGTATGCTGGGCGGCAATCGCGGGGAACTTGGCGGCGGGGTTGCCAGCGCCGACAGCGCCGTGGCACGCCGCGCAGGCCGACACGCCGCTGTTCAGATTACCGCCGCGAAAGAGCGCTTCGCCCTGAGGGGCTAAAGTCTTATCAGCCGCCGCGCGGGCAACCTGCTGTGAAGCGTAATAAGCGGCCAAGTCTTCCATATCCTGCGGGCTTAAGGGGGCAACCATACCCAACATGATCGGATTAACGCGCGCGCCGCTCTTGTATTCTTGCAGTTGTTTGAGCAGATAATCGGCGCTCTGGCCGGCCAGCTTGGGATATTGCGTAACAGCGCTGTTGCCGTCCGGGCCATGACAAGCGGCGCAAGTCGTAGATTTGGCCTTCCCGGCGGTGGCATCACCAGCGGCCAAAGCGGCGGTCGCGGAACCGAGCAGTGCGCAGGTGGCGGCGATCACAACGAATTTTTCATTTTTAGAATGCTCCTGTACGATGACGGTATTCGGTTCAGGCGACCAGCCGCCCGCCTGAAAATAATAACGCAGTTCGGCGGGCTAGTCTCGCTTGCTTGTGGCGGTATCGGTGCTCGCTTCGGTTGGCTCCGCCCAACGAAAGCAACGGTTTTATATATCAGTTTCGGCTCACAAGTTCAATGAGAAACCCCAGTAATCCTATCCCTATTGAGGGTGCGTCCACCCGAGCGGCCCGCTATCGCGCGGCGCGCTTTCTAAACAGCGTCAACGCCTTGTCGCAGTTGCCGCCCGATACCGGTCGGGAAGTGGCTTTCGCCGGTCGTTCCAACGCTGGCAAATCCAGTGCTCTCAATCTATTAACCGGTCAACGAGGTTTGGCGCGGACTAGTAAGACGCCAGGCCGCACCCAATTGTTAAATTTTTTTCTGGTGGGGCCGGAACGCTATCTGGTTGATCTCCCAGGCTACGGCTTTGCGCAAGTGCCCGATGCAATCCGTCGCCACTGGCAAGCCCTGCTGGAACGTTACCTGCGAGAGCGTCAAGCCCTGGGCGGGCTGCTGTTGCTGATGGATATTCGCCAGCCGCTGACTGACCTGGATCGGCGGTTGCTCGATCGCCTGGCCGCGCGCGGCTTACCCGTGCATGTCCTGCTGACCAAAGCCGACAAGCTCGGTCGCGGCAAGGCTACAGCCGCCTTACGCCAAGCGCGGGAAACGCTCGACAGCGACTTTCCGGGCGTGAGCGCCCAACTTTTTTCGGTGCTCACGCGTGAGGGGGTAAACGAAGCCCACGCCCTATTGGATCGCTGGCTAGGCTATTAACCGATTCGCTTAGCCCCGCTCGCGGGCGGAAGGCGGATCGTCGGACCGAGGGATCGGCAACCCGCGCGCCAGCAGTCGCGTTTGCAGCGCTTGGCTGACCAATTCACCGATTCGTTCCAAAAACAACGTGCCGACCGCCGGATGAAACCGATCGGGATCGACGCTGCCAACCACCAGCAGCCCGCGCCAATTTCCGCCGCCACCGAGAGGAATCAGCGCCGCCGATACGACCGTGGCGGCGCCCTGACCGCACAAAGCGGTAGCCTGCTCCGGACTCAGCCGACCACATTGAGGTTGGCCCGCTCGAAAGACCCCTTCGCACAAACTCACTACATCCGGCCGGAGAAACTCCTCCACCGCACTCAAGTCAGCCGCCGGCGGCCAGCCAAACACAGCACGATACAATCAGCCTTGAATTCATCGCGCAGAATCGCCTTGATCCCGTGCAGCAATTCATCCAACCCCCCGCGCGCGTCGAGTAGAGTCAACGCCAGCCGCTGCACGCGTTCCGCCAACCGGTCGTTGTCGCGAGCGATAGAGACCAACTCCAGCAATGTATCGTGCAAACGCTGGCAACGCTCCCGCAACAGCTGATTTTGATACTCCAGCAGCGAAACCGCCGGCTTGCAAGGATGCGGAACGCGCAAGCTCTGCGTCAACTCGGGATGATTGGCGAAAAATTCGGGATGGTCGCGTAGATAAGCCACCAGCGCGGGTTCGGGATCATCCCCAGTCAACTGATCGTTTGCCATTCCAGCTGTCCTTCGAATACGGTCGTCGCCGATCCGGTCATGGTGACCGACTCCCCTTCTCCGGCCCAGTGGATGCTTAATTCGCCGCCCGCTAATCCGACACGGACGCTAGGTTCCAACACGCCGCTCACCCGGCCAGCCACCACCGCCGCGCAAGCGCCGCTGCCGCAGGCCAGCGTTTCACCGACGCCGCGTTCGAAGACCCGCAGCCGGATATGATCGGGCGCGACGATCTGCATGAAGCCGACGTTGGCGCGCTTGGGAAAACGGCCGTGCCGCTCCAACAAAGGGCCTAAGTGCGCGACCGGGGCGCGATCCACATCCGCCACCACCAGCACCGCGTGCGGGTTGCCCATCGACACGGCCCCAATTGCCATATCGACGCCATCGGCGGCAATGAGATACTGTTTGGCGCGTTGGGTGGCGAAGAAGGGAATGTCGGCCGGCTCCAGCTTCGGTTGGCCCATATCCACCGCCACCTGACCATTCGGCTGGATTTGGAGCCGTAACAGCCCACCAGCGGTTATCACCCGTATCTCATCACGATCGATCAAGCCATGATCACGCACGAAGCGCGCGAAGCAGCGAGCGCCGTTGCCGCATTGTTCCACTTCGCCGCCGTCGGCGTTGAAAATGCGGTAACGGAAATCGGCGTCAGGCCGCTCGGACGCTTCCACCAGCAACACCTGATCGCAGCCGACACCAAAGTGGCGATCCGCCAAATACCGAATCCGCTCTGGGCCGAGCGTCACGGTTTGCGAAATACCGTCGATCACCACAAAATCGTTGCCGAGTCCGTGCATCTTGGTAAATCGCAGGGTCATGGGTTGGCCCGCCCAACGCGAAAAATGGGGTTAGGGGAAATCAATTTCGTCCGGTCCAGGCGATCTTATATAAATCCAGCCGTCGGTCGCGAAAATTACGCACGCTGCCGTGGGTGCGCATTTCCTTCAAATTATCCAAATCCAGATCGACGATCAGCGTCATTTCGGTGTTCGGCGTAGCCTCGGCGGCGATGGCGTCGTGGGGAAAAGCGAAATCTGACGGGGTAAACACCGCCGCTTGCGAGTATTGCATGTCCATGTTTTCCACTTTCGGCAAGTTGCCGACGCTGCCGGAAATGACCACGTAACATTCGTTCTCGATCGCCCGCGCCTGAGCGCAACGCCGCACCCGCAAATAGGCGTTCTTGGTGTCGGTCCAGAACGGGACGAACAAAATCTGCATCCCCTGATCGGCCAACAGACGCGGGAGCTCCGGAAATTCCACATCGTAGCAGATTAAGATACCGATCTTGCCGAAGTCCAGCTCAAACACCTGGAGTCTGTCACCCCCCTGGAGACCCCAGTACGACCGTTCGTCCGGCGTGATATGCAATTTGGACTGTTTGTCCCAGGTACCGTCGCGCCGGCAGAGGTAAGCCGCATTGCACAGCGCGCCACCCTCATATTCCGGCATGCTGCCGGCGATGATATTCACATTATAGGCGATCGCCAATTCCAAAATGGCATCGCGCAAGGGCTCAGTGTATTCGGCCAGTTGCCGCACCGCCTCGGCGGTATTGTGCTGGTTGAACTGCGCCATCAGCGGGCCGTTGAAAAACTCCGGGAACAGCACGACATCGGTTTTGTAGCCAGCGACCGCATCCACGAAGTATTCGACCTGCTGTAACAGTTCCTCCAGCGAGGCGGTCTGACGCATCTGCCATTGCACCGCCCCGACCCGCACCACCGACTTGCGGCCGCCGATGAGGACTTCCTTCTCCTCGTAATAGATATTGAGCCATTCCAACAGCACCGCGTAAGCCTTGGAGTCCGTATCGTCCGGCAAATAGCCGGTGACGATCCGGCGCACATGAAAATCGTTGGCCAGTTGGAACGTCAGGATCGGATCGACCAGCTCCTTGGCTTTGACCATTTCCACATACTGCTGCGGGCTCATATCGCCGGCGTATTTGCCATAGCCCGGAATCCGGCCGCCGACCATGATGGCGCGCAAGTTCAGCTTGCCGCACAACTCCTTGCGGGCGTCGTACAGCCGCCGGCCCAACCGCATGTCGCGATAGTTGGGATGGACGAAAATATCAACCCCGTATAAGGTATCGCCGTTCGGATCGTGGGTGGTGAGATAACCGTCCCCGATGATTTGCCAGTACGTATGGCGGTCGCCGTAACGACCGTAATCGACGATCAGGCTAAGGGCGGACGCCACCACCTTGCCGTTGTCTTCAATACATATTTGTCCTTCCGGAAAGCGGGCGATTTGAGAAGCAAACTGCTCGCGGCTCCAGGCACCGTCCATGTTGTGATAAACCAGCTCCATGATTTCCTGAACGTCGCCGTAGTCGGACAAACGAAGATTGCGTAACTTGAGCCGGTGCTGGACCGGATGTTCTGCGGCTCTTTCAGTCATGACGAAACTTGAGGTTGTAAAGCGGGGGCTTAAACATATCAGAGGATGATTAAAGAAAAACAGCAGAATAGCCGTAATACCCAATTAACGCAGCAATTGGGCGTGATCTCGATAAATGCAGCGATCCATCACCACCGTCAAGCCAGCCTGCCGCGCTCGCATCGCCGCCGCTTCGTCCACCACCCCATCCTGCAACCACAACGCCGGTAATTTCAAGGCAATGCATTGCTCGACAATGCCGGCGACATGGCTGGATTCACGGAATACGTCCACCAGATCGACCGGTTCCGGCACAGCCTCAAGGCTGGGATACGCCTTTTCACCCAATACCTCCGACAGACCAGGATTGACCGGGATGATGCGATAACCGAAGCCTTGCAACGCCCTGGCGACGCCGTGACTGGGGCGGCTTGGCGAGGCGGACAAGCCGACCACGGCGATGGCCTTAATCCGCTGGAGCAATTCCCGGATGTCTCCGGTCGATGGATTGACAAAACGCGCAGCCATAGCACTCTCTTCCTCGAAAAGCTTGAAAATTAGGGGATTACCGTCTCGCCGGCATATAACGACGCCACCGTCTCCCGCTGGCGCACTACTTGGAATTTGTCGCCATCGACCATAACCTCGGCCGCGCGCGGCCGGGAATTGTAGTTGGAGCTCATCGAGAAGCCATACGCTCCAGCGGAGCGCACCGCCAACAAGTCCCCCGCTTCGACGATCAATTCACGATCCTTACCAAGAAAATCGCCAGTCTCACAAATCGGCCCCACCACATCGTAACAGCGCGCTTCACCTTGCAAGCGTGGCTCGACGGGAATGATGGCCTGCCAAGCCGCATACAACGCAGGGCGCAGCAAATCATTCATCGCCGCATCCACCACCGCGAAATTCTTTTCCTCGCCCCATTTCAACAGTTCAATTTGCGTCACCAGAATGCCGGCGTTACCGGCGATCGCTCGTCCCGGCTCAAGCAAGACTCGATAAGGGCGGCCCCGCAGTCGCGCGATTAGCGCGGCCGCGTGATCCGCCGGCAGTGGCGGTTCCTCATCTCGATAGCGAATACCCAGCCCACCGCCGAGATCGAGATGGCCAACCTGTATTCCTTCCCGCTCCAATCGCTCCACCAAGGCCAGCACTCGCTCCAGGGCGTCCACGAACGGCGTGACTTGAGTCAGCTGCGAACCGATATGGCAATCCACCCCGATCACTTCAAGATGGGGCGACGTGACCGCCCGCCGGTAAATCGCCACCGCCCGCTCCATGTCGATGCCGAACTTGTTCTGTTTCAAGCCGGTGGAAATATAGGGATGGGTGTTGGCATCCACATCGGGATTGATGCGCAGCGATACCGGCGCTCGCCGGCCCTGCTCCGCCGCCACCTGTTCCAGTAAAAACAGTTCCGCTTCGGATTCGACATTGAAGCAATGGACACCCACTTGGAGCGCGCGTTCCAATTCATCGCGGCGCTTGCCCACGCCGGAGAACATGACTTTGGCGGGATCGCCGCCCGCCACCAGCACACGCTCCAATTCACCGAGCGAAACGATATCGAAACCCGATCCCAAGCGCGCCAATACGTTCAGCACCGCGAGATTGCTATTGGCCTTGACCGAATAGCAGATCATATGCGGATGGTTGCCAAAAGCCGTGTCGAAGGCCTTCCAGTGCCGTTCGATCGTGGCGCGAGAGTAAATGTAACAAGGCGTTCCCACGGCGGCCACGATGTCGGCCACCGAGATATCCTCGGCATACAACCGGCCGTTGCGATATTGAAAATGATCCATCGCTCAAGGTCTCAGCCACGCCGATTGCGACGTGGCTAGTTGCGACAATGCCTTGGGTAGATAGAGCGGGCCTTTCTGACCACAACCCGCTAGCAGCGCGATCAACAGCAGGCCAGCCAACAGCCGTACAGAAAAAAACGCAGGCATACGCCCATTCCTTTGCAGCCAAAGAATATTTAACGATCAGTATAACCCGATTCAACGCGTCGGGATGGCTTGACAAGCCCGGCGACATCACGGCTAATGCCGCTTCACTGACTGCCACGGGACTTTGCCGCATGACCGCACCGCTGCTGACTACCGTCGAAATCGAACCTGCCGGCGTTGTCCGCTCCAGCGTGATCTGGCTGCACGGACTGGGCGCCGACGCCCATGATTTTGAGCCTATCGTGCCCGAATTGCGCCTTCCAGAGGAGCTGGGCATCCGCTTCGTGTTCCCCAACGCGCCCAACCGACCCGTCACGGTCAATGGGGGGATGCAAATGCGCGCCTGGTACGATGTATTGAGCATGGATTTGCCGCGCCAAGAAGACCCCGATGGCGTTTACGCTTCCGAACAAGCGATTAACCAGCTACTGGAACGGGAGAAACAGCGTGGCGTATCCGCCGATAGAATGGTCCTCGCTGGATTTTCGCAAGGCGGCGCAATGGCGTTGCATACCGCGCTACGCTACCCCGACCGACTGGCCGGTACTCTCGCGTTATCGTGCTATCTGCCTTTGGCGGCAAAGCTGAATAACGATCGGCGACCCGCCAACCAGCAGACGCCGATCTTTATGGCGCACGGTGATTACGATTCGGTAATTCCACTGCGCTACGGCCAACAAAGCGCCGAACTACTCAGGACTCTGGGTTATCCAGTGGAGTGGCAAGATTACAGCATGGGCCACGAAGTCTGTTGGGAGGAAATCCGCGACATCGCCAGCTGGCTGAAACGGGTGCTGGCGGTAGCGCAAGCCTGAACAGCCCAAGCTCGTCTACCCGGCGGCCGATACGGCCGCTCGCTTTCCTGATCCGGCATCCAGAATCCCAGAGGATGTCCGCCAGCGCTCGATTTGCCAAAGACCGGCGCAAAAACTTCGCAATCTCCGTCAAACCTTGCGTTGTTGAATGCCCAAATCTACCCTACATTTTATTTTGTTTTCGACCGTTCCCGTTATTTTCCATTCCTTTAGAAGGGTAAATTTAAACCATGAGCAAGCCCAAGAAAGTCGCAATTCTCACCGCGGGCGGTTTGGCTCCCTGCCTCAGCTCGGCCGTTGGCGGCCTCATCGAGCGCTACACCGAAATCGATCCCAGTATCGAAATCATCTGCTACCGCAGCGGCTACAAAGGATTGCTGCTGGGTGATTCCTACAAGGTAACGCCAGAAATTCGTGAAAAAGCCGGGCTGCTGCATACCTTTGGCGGTTCGCCCATCGGCAACAGCCGGGTCAAGCTCACCAACGTTAAGGATTGCGTCAAGCGCGGCTTGGTCAAAGAGGGGCAAGACCCCCAGAAAACCGCGGCCGATCAATTAGTCAAAGATGGCGTGGACGTTCTCCACACCATTGGCGGCGACGACACGAACACCGCGGCGGCCGATCTCGCGGCCTTCCTGGCCAAAAACAACTACGGTCTCACCGTCATCGGGCTGCCGAAAACGGTAGACAATGATGTGTACCCAATCAAGCAGTCGCTGGGCGCTTGGACCGCCGCTGAGCAAGGCGCTCGCTACTTTAAAAACATCGTGGCGGAAAACAACGCCAACCCTCGCATGCTGATCATCCATGAGGTGATGGGTCGCAATTGCGGCTGGCTGACTGCCGCCACCGCGCTGGAATATCGCAAGCTGCTTGACCGCACCGAATGGCTCCCCGCCATCGGACTTGATCGCACGGCCTTCGAGGTGCACGCCGTGTTCGTGCCCGAAATGCACATCGACATCGCCGCCGAGGCCAAACGGCTGCGCAAAGCGATGGATAAGGTCGATTGCATCAATATCTTCGTTTCCGAAGGCGCGGGCGTGGAAGCCATCGTCGCTGAGTTACAGGCCAAGGGTCAGGAAGTCCCGCGCGATGCCTTCGGTCACATCAAGCTCGACGCGGTGAACCCCGGTAAATGGTTTGGCGAGCAGTTCGCGCAGATGATCGGCTCGGAAAAAACCCTGATTCAAAAATCGGGTTACTTTTCGCGCGCTTCCGCCGCCAATATCGAGGATATTCGTCTCATCAAATCGTGCACCGACCTCGCTGTCGAGTGCGCCATGCGCGGTGAAGCCGGCGTTATCGGCCACGATGAAGACCGTGATGGCGTACTGCGCGCCATCGAGTTTCCGCGCATCAAGGGCGGAAAACCTTTTGATATTGACACGCCCTGGTTCACCGCCATGCTGAAGGCCATCGGCCAGAAGAAGGGCAAGAAAGTGGCGGTCAGCCATTAAGGCCGCGGCAAGCGGACTCTAGGCCAAGGCGACCTTAAAGCGCCGCCAACGCCATCAAATGACATCGATCCTGTCGCCCCACCCCACTAAGTAGTGCGGGCGACAGCTCCTTCGTGATCGTCCGTCAAACAAAAGTCCATGATTGCCCATCTGGACTCAGTTTACATAAATTTTATAAATCAATTTATTATCTAAATCATTACCCCATTGATGCACGTCATTCTGAAAGTTGCTTTCGGCCCACCCCGTGCTAGCTTTAACTCTTAAGTAAAACAAAATTCCGAAGCGCTACTAGCCGCTCCAGATATCGGGTTGATCCACCAGAGAGCACGAAGTCATGCTGACATTTCTGGCGTACACGATGGTCATCGTCTTCATGGCCCTGATCATGACCAAGCGTCTACCGGCCCTGATCGCCCTGATCCTGGTTCCCATCGCGTTCGGGCTAATTGGGGGCTTTGGCAAAGAGCTGGGGCCGATGATGCTTAATGGCATCAAAAATCTCGCGCCGACCGGGGTGATGCTGACTTTCGCCATTCTCTACTTCGGCATCATGATCGACGCCGGCCTGTTCGATCCCCTGGTGCGCTTTATCGTCAAGCTGGTTCACGGCGATCCGATGAAGATCGTCGTCGGCACCACGGCGCTGGCGATGATAATCTCGCTCGACGGCGACGGCGCGACCACCTATATGCTGACCGTCTCGGCCATGTTGCCGCTGTACAAACGCTTCGGCATCAGCCGGCTGGTGCTGGCCTGTGTCATCATGCTGGCTGGCGGCGTCTTCAACATCCTGCCATGGGGCGGTCCGACCGCTCGCGCCGCCAGCGCGCTTGGCGTCGGAGCCGATGCGGTGTTCGTCCCGATGATTCCAGCCATGATCGCGGGGATCGTGTGGGTACTCTTTGTCTCCTATCTGCTGGGCATGGCCGAACGGAGACGGATCGGCAAGATCGATGAAGCCACTCTCAAAGCGCTGGAAGAGGGCTCCGGCGCGCAAGCCATCGGCGGCGAGCATTCCGATACCGCCCGCCCTCATCTTCTGTGGGTCAATTTTTTCCTAACGCTGACGCTGCTGGTGATGCTGGTGCTGGGCGTGCTGCCGCTGCCGGTGCTGTTCATGATCGCCTTCGCCATTGCCATCATGATCAATTATCCGACCATGAACGAGCAAAAAGATCGGATCGCCCATCACGCCGAAAACGTGCTGCCAGTGGTATCCCTGATCTTTGCGGCGGGTATCTTCGTTGGCATCCTGTCAGGCACCAAGATGGTCGATGCCATTGCCACCAGCGTGATCGCCATGGTGCCCGACTGGATGGGGCCGTATCTGGGTATCGTGACCGGGTTGTTGAGTATTCCGTTTACCTTCTTCATCTCCAACGACGCTTTCTATTTCGGCATCTTGCCAATTTTGGCCAAGGCGGGCGCGGTTTACGGGTTCAGCGCCGCCGAAATCGCTCGCGCCTCGATTATCGGCCAGCCGGTGCATCTGCTGAGTCCGCTGGTGGCTTCCACCTATCTGCTGGTCGGACTGTCCGAAGTGGAATTTGGCGACCATCAGCGCTTCACCCTGTTCCGGTCGTTTACGGCTTCGATTGTGATGTTGGCCGCCGCGGTCCTCACCGGCGTGGTTCCGCTGGCCAGCCACGCGCCTTGAGGTGATTATGAACCGCAGACTCGCTTTAGGGTTCGCGCTGCTCTGCGCGCTGGTGGTGGGTTTCGCGAGCGCCCAGGAGACAATCCGGTTTCCAGCGCGCGGCCAGGTTCCGGCCGGCTACCCGGCGGATTACCTCAACGTCATCCGCCAAGCCGAGGACGAAGGCTATCTGGTGATTTACTCCAATACCGATCTGGATACCGTGCGCGAGCTGGTCGACTATTTTCAGACGCTGTATCCACGAATCGAGGTTGAGTACAACGATCTGGGCGCGACGGAGCTACATCACCGTTACGTGGCTGAGAGCGCCATCGGGCCAAATACCGCTGACGTGCTTTGGAGTTCGGCGATGGATCTCCAAATGAGTCTGGTCGGCAAAGGCTATGCCCAAACCTATGTATCTCCCGAAATGACAGGCTTACCCTCGTGGGCGAACTGGGATAACCAAGCTTTTGGAACCACGTACGAGCCGGTGGTGATCGCCTACAACAAGCGGCTGCTACCAGCCGACCAGGTACCCCAGACCCATGCTGACCTGATTCGGTTACTGGTCGCCCAACGGAATGCGCTGCACGACAAAGTGGTGACTTACAATCCGGTGCGTTCCGGCGTCGGCTATCTGCTGGCCACCCAAGACGCCAGCGTCTCACCCACAGCCTGGGAGTTGGTGGAAGCGCTTGGCGGCGTCGGCGTTCGCTCCTATCTGACCACCGAGGCGATGCTGAGCCGCGTAGCGTCCGGCACGGCCTTGATCGCCTATAATGCGCTCGGCGCTTACACCTTGCGCGCCGCCGCCAAGAACGCTGAAGTGGGTTATGTATTGCCGCGCGACTACACGCTGGTGACCAGCCGGGTTGCCTTTATCAGCCGTAAAGCGCCACACCCGAACGCAGCCCGCCTGTGGCTGGATTTTTTGCTGTCGACACGGGGCCAAGGCTTGATCGCTAATCAGGCCCGGTTGTTCGCGGTGCGCGCCGATGTCGAGGGAGCCACCACGGCAGCGCGCCTGACTCAACTGGCTGGCGACAGCCTCAAGCCCATCGCGCTCATCCCCGACCTGAGTCGGCTCCTGGAAGAACCACAACGCAGCGATTTCCTGCGGCGCTGGCGCGCGGCGGCCGGCAAGCCGTGAATTCAGCCGAGTTGGCGCTAGTGGCGTTTGTTGCATTTTAGCCATTCAATAGGCTTAAAATAGAACAAACGCAAGCTGGCAGATTGGCCAATTCGGTGGTATCCAACGCGTTGGCATTGACCTACTGAGGACGGCTCACGCATGGTTGACAACTTCGATCTAGCCGCGCTCGACTATCACGCGCAGCCCACGCCGGGCAAGCTCGCCATCGTCGCGACCAAACCCATGGACACCCAACGCGATTTGGCGCTGGCCTATTCGCCGGGAGTGGCGGTGGCGTGCCGGACAATCGCCGGCAATCCCCAGAAAGCGGCGATCCTAACCGCGCGGCAAAATCTAGTGGCGATGATCACCAACGGCTCGGCGGTGCCGGGTCTGGGCAACATCGGCCCGCTGTCCGCCAAACCGTTGATGGAAAGCAAAGCCGTCCTCTTTAAAAAATTCGCCGGGATTGATGTTTTCGATCTCGAACTGGCGCAATCCGACCCCGATCAGCTCATCGCAACCATCGCTGGTCTGGAGCCGACTTTTGGCGGCATCAATCTGGAAGACATCAAAGCGCCGGACTGCTTCAAGGTCGAACAAGCACTCCGCGAGCGGATGGGCATTCCCATTTTTCATGATAATCAACACGGTACGGCCATCATCGTCGGGGCGGCGGTGCTAAACGGTTTGCGGCTGGTCGGCAAGGAGATTCATCGCGTCAAGCTGGTGGTGGCGGGCGCGGGCGCCTCGGCGCTGGCTTGTCTGGAGAGCCTAGTCAGTCTGGGGATGGCGAAACAACATATCGTGGTGGTCGACAGCGCCGGGGTGGTCTACCGGGGTCGCGGCGAGCGGATGAATCCCTGGAAGGAAGCCCACGCCGCCGACACCGATGCCCGCACCTTGGCCGAGGCGCTGATCGGGGCGGATATTTTCCTCGGCTTGTCCGCGCCGGACGTGCTGAAACCGGACATGCTCAAACCGATGGCCGAGCGGCCGTTGATTCTGGCGCTGGCCGATCCGGTGCCAGAGATCTTGCCGGAAATCGCCAAGGCCGCCCGCCCCGACGCGGTGCTGGCCACCGGGCGCTCGGACTATCCTAACCAGGTCGATAACGTCCTATGCTGCCCCTATCTGTTTCGCGGCGCGCTGGATGTGGGCGCGACCGCCATTAACGACGCCATGAAACTGGCTTGCATTCGCGCCATCGCCGATCTGGCGCAAGCGGAAACCGCTGACGATATCGTCATGCGCGCTTACGGCGGCCAGTCGTTGAGCTTCGGGCCGGAGTATCTGATCCCCAAACCGTTCGACCGGCGCTTGCTCATCAAAATCGCCTCGGCGGTGGCGCAAGCGGCAATGGACAGCGGGGTGGCGACCCGGCCCATCGAGGACATGGACGCCTATATCGAGCGCTTGACCAGCTTTGTCTACACCTCCAGTTCGGTGATGCGGCCGATCTTCGAGAAAGCCAGACGCCAGCCCAAGCGACTGGTCTACGCCGAGGGCGAGGAGCAGAAGGTGCTGCAAGCCGTGCAGCAGGTGCTCGATGAAGGCATTGCCTTCCCGCTGCTGGTCGGTCGGCCAGAAGTGATCGAACAGCGCATCCAGCAACTAGGATTGCGACTCGACCCCGGCCAGAATTGCGAGATCATCCACCTGGAAAGCAGCCCCCGGTATGACGAGTATTGCAGCTTGCTGCACCAGCGCTCGCAACGGCAAGGGATTTCGGTGCAGGAGTCCCAATCGCTGGTGCGCACCGACCCGACCGTGGCGGCGGCGCTGCTGGTGCAACATGGCGACGCCGACGCCATGCTGTGCGGCACGGTGGGCCGCTTCAATCACCATCTGGAGCGAATCCGCCAAGTCATCGGCCTGCGCGAAGGGGTGCGTAACTTTTACGCGCTGACCCCGATCATTCTGCCCACCGGCACTTATTTTCTGTGTGATACCCATGTCACGCCCGATCCGACGGTGGATGAAATCGTCGAATTGACCCTGCTGGCCGCCGCCCAGGTGCGCGCTTTTGGCATGACGCCCCAGGCCGCGTTGCTCTCGCGCTCGCATTTCGGCACCCACAACAGTGCATCAGCGCTGAAGATGCGGGCGGCATTGCACCGCTTGCAAGAGTGCGCGCCCGATCTGATCGTTGAGGGCGAAATGAACGGCGAAACCGCCGTGTCGGAAGAACTGCGGTTGACTTTCCTCGGTAAAACTGCTTTGCAGGGGCCAGCCAATCTGCTGATCATGCCCAATGACGACGCTGCGCATATCGCCTATGGCCTGCTGAAAGTGCTCGGCGGCGGCATCGCGCTGGGGCCGATCCTGCTCGGCGCGGCCAAGCCCGCCTATATCGTGACCCAGACCACCCTGGTGCGGACCATCGTCAATATGAGCGCGATCAGCGTGGCCGAAGCCCAGCTGGGCGGCAGAAAGCACACGCCGCTGCTGGCGCGGAGCTAGAGCGCCGCCGTCGTGGACTATCCGCTTCCGCTGTGCAGTCACTTTGATCAGCAACTTGCCCGGCGGTTGATCGAAAGCAATAACCTGCATTTTGAGAGCAATTTCCATGACTTGATCGGGATTTTCAAGGACGGGAAACTGGCGGGCTGTGGCGCTCGGCGCGGCCGGGTGTTAAAAATGCTGGTGGTGGCGGATGAATATCGCGGCGAGGGCTTAGTCGGCGATCTGCTGGCCGAATTGATGCAACTGGGGCGGCAAGCCGGCGAGGAAGGCTTTTTCATTTTCACCCGCCATTGCGCCGTCAACTCCTTCGGCTGGCTGGGCTTCAAGCCGCTAGCCGAATACGGTGGCATCACTTGGCTGGAGCACGGCGGCGAAATCCGCCAGTATCTGGCCCAGCGCGCCGCACTGGCCCGACCGGGCCGCAATGCGGCGGTGCTGACCGATGCCGACCCGGTCACCCTGGGTCATGTACGCCTGATCGAGCGCGCGGCGGACGAGGCTGATACCGTCTACGTGTTCGTGCGCGCGGACGGCCCGCACTGGTTGTCGCTATCGGCGCGACTGGCGTTAACCAGTCAAAGCGTGGCGCACATCACCAACGCCGTCGTCACCGATACCGGCCCGTATCGCCTGCCGGTGGATCGTTTTCCCGGCTATTTTCTGCATCCCGATGACGACGCCACCGAAATCCGCGTCGGCCTGGAGGAACACGTCTTTGGCCACCACATCGCACAGCCCTTTCACATCCTGACGCGGGTGGTTGGCATCGAACCGCCGCCGGCCACCGATCAACCTTACCACGCCATGATGCAGCCCCACTTGGCGCGTTGGAAGATCCGGCTACTCGAAGCGGAGCGGGATATTCCCCCTGATGCATGGCTCAACGCCCGACAGGTGCAAGCGGCGCTGCGCGACGGCGATGACCGCGCGTTGGCCGTCGCCCTGCCCATACCGGTGCTCGATTATTTGCGGCGGGGAAACCAGACGAATTTACGCTGTGCCAGCGTGGGGTAAAAACCACGCCGCCCACGACCGCGCCCCCGGTCGAGAGTTGCTTCGCTGTACCCTGTCACGGAGGTTTTTTAGATGCGCATCAACAAGAAAGCCCAGGCCGGCACCATGCAATCCAGCGATCTCATCGTCTTCGTCGAACCGGCGGACGATCTTGCCATCGAGATTGAATCGACCGTGCAACAGCAATTCGGCCACTTGATCGAGGCCCGAGTGAAGCAGGTGCTGAAGCGCTTGTCGGTCGAGCAGTGCCGGATCATGGTGTCGGATCGCGGCGCGCTGGATTACGCTATCGACGCTCGCGTCGAAGCGGCGTTGCGACGCGCCAACTGATACGGGACAGCCGCCATGCTCCATCCGCGACTGCGCCGCAGCCTGCTGTACGTGCCGGGCAATATGCCCTCGATGCTGCAAAACATTCCGATCTTTCCCAGCGATGTTTGCATCATCGACCTCGAAGACGCGGTGCCCCGCACCGAGAAAGACGCCGCTCGCCTATTGTCGCGCCGTTTCATCGAAGGCTACACCCAGCGCAACAAGGAACTGTACGTTCGCATCAACGGCTTGGATACGCCTTATTTCCGCGACGATCTGGCGCAAATCCTGCCCGCCATGCCGGACGGCATTCGGCTGCCAAAATGTGAGCATCCCTCCCATCTGCGGCGGATTGACGACTTGTTGACCGAGTTCGAGGAATATCTGGGCTGTGAAATTGGCCGTTTCAAGATCATCGCGTCGGTGGAAAGCGCGCAGGGCATCCTCAACGTCAACGAAACCGCCCGCGCCTCGGAGCGGCTAGTAGCTCTGGGCTTTTCCGCCGAGGACTACACCGCTAACCTGCAAATCGACCGTCCCAAGACCGGCGAGCATCTGGTGGTACCGCGCCAATTGTTGCTGATGGCCTGTCGCGCCGCGGGGATTCAGGCCATCGACACGGTGTGGGCCGATGCGTCCGATCAGGAGGGGTTCCGCCGTGAATGCGAGCACATCAAGGTGTTGGGCTTCGATGGCAAGTCGCTGATCAATCCGCGCCAGATCGACGTGCTGCACGATGTAATGGCCCCCAAGCCGGAAGAAATCGACTACGCCCTGCAAGTGGTGGACGCCATCAGGGGCGCGCGCGAACAAGGCACCGGCGTGGTTTCGCTGGGCGGCAAAATGATCGACGCGCCGGTGGTCGCTCGCGCCGTGCGGGTGCTACTGTCGGCCAAATCGCTGGGGCTGGTCGATACCGATATCGACGAACGGGTGATTTACGGGGACGCGGACGCATGAGTAAAAACAGTTTGGGCCGGGAACTTCCAGAAACTTGGCGCGGGCGGACGCTGCGTCCCTATCGCGATCCGTTCTCGGCGCAACCCGAAGGGCCACGGGTGGCGCGCCCAATCCGCCGGGTGAATCCGGGCGATAACAAATTACTGGGATCGTTGCGCGAGGCTATCGAAGCGTCCGGGCTGCGCGACGGCATGACCATCGGCGCGCACCATCACTTGCGAAACGGCGATCTGGTGCTGAACAGCGTGGTCAAGGAAATCGCCGCGCTGGGACTGCGCGATATTGGCATCGCCAGCTCCTCGGTGCATCCGGTGCACGAGGCGCTCATTCCTTACATCCGCGACGGGGTGATTAGTCACATTGAATGCGGCGTGAATGGCCAAATCAGCCGGATGGTCTCCACCGGTCAACTGGATGTTCCGATCATCACCCGCACCCACGGCGGGCGGGGCCGGGCGATGATGTGCGGCGACCTCAAGGTCGATGTGGCCTTCGTCGGCGCGCCGACGTGCGATGAGTATGGCAACATTTGCGCCAGCAAGGGGCCATCGGCCTGCGGGGTGGTGGGCTACAGCCACTCGGACGCTGACTACGCCGATTGCGTGATCGCCATCACCGACAATCTAGTGCCTTATCCGGCCTTCCCCATTTCCATTCCGCAAACCAAGGTCGATTATGTGGTCAAGATCGACTCGCTCGGCAATCCGGCCAAGATCGTTTCGACCACCACCCGCATCACCACCGACCCCATCGGCTTGCAGATCGCCAAGTACGCCGCTACTGTCATCGAACTGTCGGGCTTATTGCGAAACGGCTTTTCCTTCCAGACCGGCGCGGGCGGCGCATCGCTGGCGGTCGCCGCCAACGTCCGCGACCTGATGCGCAAACAGGCCATCACCGGCTCGTTCGGCGCGGGCGGCATCACCGGCTACTTTGTCGAGATGTTGGAAGAAGGGCTGCTGGAGGCGCTATTCGACGTGCAAAGCTTCGATCTGAAGGCCGTTGCCTCGGTGGGCCGTAACCCGGCCCATATTGAAATGAGCGCCGATATGTACGCCAATCCGTTCAATGCCGGTTGCGTGGTGAACAGGCTGGATTGCGTGGTGCTGGGGGCGCGCGAGATTGATGTCAATTTCAACGTCAACGTCAACACCGAATCCGACGGCACCTTAAACGGCAATACCGGCGGCCATGCCGACACTGCGGCTGGAGCCAAACTGGCCATTGTGGTGGCGCCCTCGATCCGTGCCCGGTTGCCCATCGTGCGCGACGAGGTAACCACGATTTCCACGCCCGGCGAGACCATCGACGCCATCGTGACCGAACGCGGAGTCGCGCTGAACAGCAAGTATCAGGCACTGGCCCCGGATCTGCGACGGCGCGGCGTGCCGGTGAAATCCATCATCGAACTCAGGGATGAAATCTACGGCATTACCGGCGCGCCCCGGCCCATCGAATTCACCGATAAGATCGTCGGCTTGGTGGAATATCGGGACGGCACCATCACTGATGTCATACGTCAGGTTAAGGGCTGAACTACTGGCCGCCCGCGAGGCCCGCGACGCCTTGCTGGCGACTTTACTGGATGAGGTGACAACCCCGCTGGTGATGATGTCCAGCGCTATTCCCGGCCCCGATAAAGCCCCGTCCGGCAGCACCGCCTTATTCACTTGGGGGCTGCGGCAACTGCAAGATCGACTCGACTGTCGGCGACTCCTCGCCCACGGCGAAGATGCGCTCGGCCCTTACGGCTTTATCGCCGCCGCCGCTGAGCCGCGGCGGCTTAAAACGCTCGCGCTGATGATCGAAGCCGCCCTGCCCGCCGCGCGCCTGCTCGATTTGGATGTCTACGCCGCTGACGGTTCGCGGATCGGGCGGGCGGAACTGGGCGAACCGGCGCGCCGCTGCTTGCTGTGCGCCGAACCCGCCGTTGACTGTATCCGCTTAAACCGCCACCCGATGGAGCATCTGCGCAACCATGTCGGCTATCTCCTTGCGTCTTTCACCGCCAGCGTCATCGAGCCTCTCACCGACACAACAACTGGCGGCGCTGCTGGTCACCGGCCTGCGGCGGGAGCTTGATCTAACCCCCAAGCCGGGCTTGGTGGATCGCTGGAACAACGGCTCGCATGACGATCTGAATTACTCGCTGATGGCGCGCTCAATCCATTTGCTGGCGAGTTATTTTTCCGCCTGCGCCGCAGCCTTGGCAGCCGGTCATCCTCTGGAGCGGCTACGGGAATTAGGGATCGGCGCCGAACGGGATATGTCGAATCAATTCCATACCAACACGCACCGGGGTGCGATTTTTCTTGGCGGATTACTGTTAGCTGGGGTTTATAGCGCCGGATCACGGGATCGCGCGGCGGTCAGCGCCGCTGTCGCCGACGCGGCGCATCGGCTTTTCGCCACGAGCTTACCGACCCAAACCAAAGGCGGCACGGTGCGCGGGCGCTATCAGGCGGGCGGCATCATTCAGGAAGCCCTGGATGGGTTGCCATCGGTGTTCGAGGTGGGTGCTCCCGCCTTGCGCGAAGCGGGACAGCTCGGATTCGCGCAACGCGACGGTCTGTTTCTGGCCATGGCGCGGCTGATGCGGACGGTGGAGGACACCACGGCTTTACGCCGCCGCGGCCCCGCCGGTCTTGCCCAACTCAAACGCGACGGAGTAACGCTGGAAGCCTTACTGCTCAATGGTTACGATCCGGTCGTTTTTCTGACCAATGCCAACCACCAGTATCGCCTACAACGGCTGACCATGGGCGGCGTCGCCGACCTGTTGGCGCTTAGCGTGGCATGGGAGCGGTTTGAGCCGCGCCGCGATCCCGCAAGCTACGCTCCACTCTCTCAAACCATCCACATCTGATCTAAGCTCGCCTTTCCAAAAGTCCGCTATTCTTTCTCTCCCTTTAGCATCCATTTTTAGGGTAAGCATTTTTATATCCCTAACAACCCGGAATCCCTCACGGAACATCCAGATGCTACCTACATAAGTAATAAAATTATACAAATTTAGCCTTAAATAATAAAATTATTAGGATATTTTATTTAACATAATAAAAATTATTTTTCATGTATTGTATAATTTTTTAAACAATGATATTTTATTGATAATCACTATCGCTCTTATACGCTTGGTATCTATGTCCTTCCAAGCAGGATTACGCCAGTAGTGTTTTATTTGAAAATTCAAAAACTTGTTGAGCAGCATCAAAATGTCGACCAGAAAACCCAATACTGCTGTGCTATTGACCGCCCTACTATTGGGCCTTTCGGCAGCCATTAGCAACGCCAAGACAACAATTTGGCCCAGTCACGTCACACAAGCTCAAACCTACGTTAACCAAATCAAAGCCAACAATAACAGCTTCAATTCACCCGCATTTTTGGGTTATGACGCATCGAAAACCCTACGAGCGCAGACCAAATGCAGCACTTTTGTCACTTTACTTTTGAAGAACACCTATCCTGAGGTGGTGACCGATCAGGCGTTGATCGCATTGACCAGTAGCAGTTCGCCCTATGCGGACGAATGGTTTGCCGCAATTGCAGCAAGAGTCGCCGATCCAAAATCAGGATTGGCGTTTAAAGGCAGGCCCACTGTTGCCAGCATGAAAGTGGGCGATATTATCGCATCGAGCTATACCACCAGCGGAAACACGGGCCACACCATGATCTTAGCCAGCCTCAGCCTAGCCGAGGCCAACATCGTCCCGCCGTACCCGATCCCCGACGTGGCTACCGTCAATCGTTATTTGGTCAAAGTTTATGATTCGACTAAGAATCTACACTGGAGCGACTTTGCCAGCGGCACGCCCGACTCTCGCTACAACAAGCAATGGAACGGCACGAACTGGGTAGGCGATGAGGGCATCGGCTCTGGCTATATCGCCCTTTATGAAGATACGGCCACCGGTAAGCCAGTGGCCTGGGCCTGGAACGCCAGTAGAACCACCAAGTCATTTTATTACGCCGTAACGCCACCGGCCGACAGCGCCGCCGACTACCGGCCACTGGCAATCGGCTACCTGACAGGGCCGGGACTATAGATTCAATCGTTGAAAATTGAATAAAAATTTGCCAAGCCAACGTTGGCTTAAATCTACGGTGGCGGCGGCGCTAGCACCTCGCGGCTGCCGTTAGATTGCAATGGCCCGACCACGCCAGCCACTTCCATTTCCTCAACCAGACGCGCCGCCCGATTGTAGCCAATCCGCAGCCGGCGCTGCACGCCAGAGACGGAAGCCCGCCGCGATTCGGTGACGATGCGCACCGCCTCATCGTACAAAGGATCGCTTTCGCCGCCACGCCCCGCACTCGTTTCGCTTTCCTCGCTGCTTTCAGTATCCTCACGCGCTTCAACCAGAACATCGTCGATATAGTCGGGCGAGCCGGTCTGTCGTAGAAAATCGACGACGCGATTGACTTCCTGGTCGTCCACGAACGCGCCGTGCACCCGTTGTGGCAATCCCGTTCCAGGCGGTAGATAGAGCATGTCGCCGTGGCCTAGTAATTGTTCCGCGCCCATCTGGTCGAGGATGGTGCGAGAATCCACCTTCGAGGACACCTGAAACGCAATACGGGTCGGAATATTGGCCTTGATCAAGCCTGTAATCACATCGACCGACGGCCGCTGCGTCGCCAAAATCAGGTGGATGCCGGAGGCCCGCGCCTTCTGCGCCAGACGGGCGATCAGCTCTTCCACCTTCTTGCCGACAATCATCATCATGTCGGCCAATTCATCAATGACGACCACAACCGAAGGCAAAGGCTGCAACAGTGGAATTTCACCGGGTGTCATCGCGCCATCCGGCTTCCAAAAAGGATCCGTTAGAGCACCCCCTTCTTCCAATGCGTCGAGGATTTTGCGGTTGAAGCCCGTGATATTCCGCACCTTCAAAGCCGCCATCAGCCGATAGCGCCGCTCCATCTCACCCACGCACCAGCGCAACGCATTGGCCGCCTCCTTCATGTCGGTGACTACCGGAGTTAGTAAATGCGGAATGTCTTCGTACATCGACAGTTCCAACATTTTGGGATCGACTAAAATAAGCCGAACCTCGGTGGGGGCGCTTTATACAATAAGCTCAGCAGCATGGCGTTAATCGCCACCGACTTGCCAGAACCCGTGGTGCCCGCCACCAGCAAATGGGGCATTTTCGCCAGATTGGCCACGACCGGCTTGCCACCGATATCCATCCCCAACGCCAGCGTCAACGGCGACGCCGATTCGGTATAGACCGGCGCTTCCAACACCTCGCGCAGATAAACGACTTCACGGTGTCGGTTGGGAATTTCCACACCGATGACCGATTTGCCGGGAATGACCTCCACCACCCGCACGCTGACCACCGACAATCCGCGCGCCAGGTCCTTGGCCAGATTGCTGATCTGGCTGACCTTGACCCCCGGCGCTGGATCGACCTCGAACCGGGTAATCACTGGCCCCGGCTCCACCGCCACCACGCGGGCGTCGATGCCGAAGCTCTTTAGCAGGCTCTCAACGTGCCGGGACATTTGTTCCAGCGTGGCGGACGAATAACCCGCCGTTCGCACCGGAGGTTGGTCGAGCAAATCCAGTGACGGCAATACATCGGCGCTGGCGGGTTCGGCTGGAGCCAGACGCCGCGCCATGGCGGCCAAGGGTGGCGAGGGCGTGGTGGACGTTGTCCGCGTTTTTGCGAGTGGCGCTTTCATTTCTAGTGAATCATTGGACGCCTCCTCCGTTGGAAACCCATAATCCGCCAGCCAGGGCTGGGTGGCGGGGGCCGCCATGGACGAGTTTCGTGACGGCGAGGGCGAGGCTGGCGGCGGCCGCCCCGCCGGGTCGGGCGAGGCGACCGCTGTAGGAATTAGCGTGAGATCTGGCAAAGCCAGCTTTGAGGGATCGGAGGACGGCGATGCGTCCGGTGGCCGCGCCGCGCCACTTTGTGATTTGTGTTTGCGCGGTAGATTTAATACCGGTTCGACGCGGGCGCTATTTCGAGCGCCCGCATTTGGCGCGGTGGCTCCCAACTCGTTGCTTGGCGTTTCATTAGCCGTCAGCGACTCAGCCAACTCGGCAGATTCAGTAGCGGAAGACACGTCTTCCGAGTCCTGTTTGAGACGGCGAGCTTGCCACCAAGCTCGTGTTTTGGTGGTCGCGTCATCCAGCCAATGGAAGACGGTCCGTTTGAGCGCTGCTCCATTGTCTTTAACGAGCTTAATGGCTGGCTTGGAGCTTGCGATTTCAGCGGGCGGCTTCTCCTCGCCATTCTCCTTTGCACGACCCCGTTTCGGCGGCGATTTGGGTTGACTCCCAACCCCGCGCAGGGTATTGAGCACGGTACTACCAATCCAATCCAGCAATTTCAACCAGGATAAGCCAGTGGTCAGCGTCACTCCGGCAAACAACAGGGCGACCATGAACAGGTTGCCCCAACCAAAGCCAAAGGCCCGCGTCAAAAACTGGCTGACATGCACCCCGACCAGCCCACCCGCTGAGCCAGCGCCCGGTACGGTGCCCGGCGCGGTGTGCAAATGCAATGTAGCGACCCCGCAAGCGGTTAATAGCGCTACCGCAAAACCTAATACTCTAAATAAGACAATCTCGGCGTCCAGTTCCAGCAAGGCGCCGCGCTTGAACAAGCGCCAGCCCGCCCAGCTCAAACCCAACGGGAAAAAGTAGGCTGGATAACCGAAAAAGTACAGGGTAATGTCGGCGAACCAAGCCCCGACCGTTCCGCCAAGGTTCTGAATTTTGGTGAAGTTGCCGGTATGAGTCCAGGCTGGATCGTTTGAATGGAAGCTAGCCAGCGCAATAATCATCCCCAGCGCGATGGCGATCGCCAGCCAAAAACTGGACTCCCGGAGGACTCCTTTGAAGAAACGGATGATACCCACCCGGACCGCGGGCGATTCGGGCTTGATGCGCTGTGCCTGAGGCAAAATTAAATCCTATTTGAGCATGAGATACAGGAGGAGTGACCGCCTTTGACGATCATCCCGTCAGCCGAAGATGCTATTGTCCCATTCCAGGACGCTGAGGCCAAGGCTAAACCAAACCATCAGAACGAACTGATTGAACAATTTGGGTTCCAATGCAACGATTTGGTTTGAGCCGGTCCCGCTCCCCTATTGGCTATTTCTGGCTGCTTTAAGAATCATGCCTGTTGAATGCTTTGACAGCTTTACCGCCATTTCGCCGGCCGAATGGAACACTCTTGTCCCCGACTCCAACCCGTTTCTCAGCCATGAGTTTCTAACGGCCCTGGAACGGCATCACTGTGTCGGTGAAGGTACCGGCTGGTTACCCCAGCCCGTCGTCTGTCGTGCTGGGGATGGGCGTCTGTTGGGAGCGACGCCTTTGTATCTCAACTTTAACTCCTACGGTGAATTTGTCTTCGATTGGGGCTGGGCCGAAGCCTTTCGCCGCCAAGGATTCGCCTATTATCCAAAGCTGGTGAGCGCGATCCCCTACACGCCGACCACCAGCCGCCGGTTGCTGCTGGCTCCCGATCAACCTCAGCCCGATGATACCGCTCGAGCAATCATCGATTTTGTGCTGGAGGAAAGCCAATGCCGGCGGTATTCTTCGGTTCATTGGCTGTTCCCCACCTCTGAAGACCTACAACCGTTGCAGCAACAGGGCTTCCTACCTCGGCTGGGCTGTCAATTCCACTGGCAGAATTTGAATTATCGCGATTTTCAAGATTTTCTGGATACGCTGACCGCCAAGCGGCGCAAAAACATCAATCGGGAACGCCGGCTGGTACGAGAAGCCGGCTTGGAGCTACGCTTGCTGCGCGGTGGGGACCTGAGCGAAGCGCAATGGCATACCGTGCATGCCTTCTACCGCTCCACCTTTCAGCGATTGGGCGGTACCCCCACGCTGACCCTGCCATTTTTCCTGGAAATCGCCTCTACCTTAAGCGACCGGTTGATCGTGGTATTGGCGCGGATTCACAATCGCGAAGTCGCGGCGGCAATCAGCTTTCGCGACCAAACTACGCTTTATGGCCGCCATTGGGGCTGCCGAGCCGATTACGATAGCCTCCATTTCGAAGCTTGCTATTATCAGGGCCTTGAATATTGCATCGAACAGGGCCTACGGCGCTTTGAGCCAGGCGCGCAGGGCGAGCATAAAATTCACCGGGGCTTTTTACCGACTTTGACTCATTCCGCTCACTGGATCGCCCATCCCAGTTTCCGCCAGGCCATCAGCCAGTTTCTAGCCCAAGAGACCCCCGCGGTGCGCGATTATGCCGCCGAGTTGCTACAACATTCGCCCTATCGGGCCGAGGTGATACGCGATGCGCCTACCGTGGCTGGACCCACACGATGACAGCCAGCCTTTTCCGCATCCAGACCGGGCGCTGACGGACCCCGACGGCTTGCTGGCCGCCGGTGGGAACTTAAGCGCGCGCCGCTTGTTGCGCGCTTATCGGCAGGGTATCTTTCCCTGGTATTCATCGGGCCAACCGATTCTGTGGTGGTCGCCGGACCCGCGCCTGGTGCTGCTTCCCGAACAGATCAAAGTTTCGCGCAGCTTGCGTAAGACTTTGCGCAAGGGCCAGTTTCACATTACAGTGGATACCAGCTCTGCGGCGGTCATCGCCAGTTGCGCGGGGCCGCGCGCCGTAAGCCCCGACACCTGGATCACCCCAGAGATGCACCAAGCCTACTGTCGTTTGCATCGGCTCGGCCATGCCCATTCCGTCGAGACCTGGCATCAGGGCGAATTAGTCGGGGGCTTGTATGGTGTGGCGGTTGGTCGAGTATTCTATGGCGAATCCATGTTCAGCCTCCTAAGCGACGCCTCTAAAGTCGCATTGGTCTGGTTGGCGGCCCAATTGAGACGCTGGGAATTTGCGGTGATCGATTGTCAGGTACGGACCGATCACCTCGTAAGTCTGGGAGCGGTCGAAATCCCTCGCCCTACCTTCTTAAAATTATTGCAATGTTACTGCCCGCTGCCCGGTCAGGAAGGCCATTGGCAATTCGATCCCGACCTGCTCAGCGATTTGCGCGCGCGACCATGAGCGACCTCCGCGATTCTCTGTACGATCTCCGGATGTTCTTAACGACCGACTACCCTTGTAGCTATTTGCCAGGCCAGCAGGCTCGCAATCTGGTCGCCGACCCGACAGCCGCTGACGCACGACTGTATACCCAACTGGCGCAACTGGGATTTCGGCGCAGCGGCGATCACATTTACCGTCCGCACTGCCGCGACTGTGTGGCGTGTCGGTCGCTACGGATTCCGGTCGAGCAGTTTCAACCCAATCGTTCGCAGCGCCGGATTTGGGACCGCAATCAAGACCTTGCAGTTCAAATGATCGAAGCGGAATTCAAGGAGGAGCACTTCGATTTATACGCCCGCTATCTAGGCGCCCGACATGCTGGCGGCGGCATGGATCCCGCCAATCCAGAAAACTATTGGTCGTTCATCGCCTCGCGCTGGAGCCCAACGGCATTGGGCGAATTTCGCCGTGGGCAACAATTAGTGGCAGTCGCCGTGATCGACCGTTTGGACAATGGGCTATCGGCTGTCTATACCTTTTTTGATTCATTGGAAGAAAACCGTAGTCTGGGCACTTTCGCAATTCTGTGGCAGATCGCCGAGGCAAAGCAACTACAGCTAAAATGGCTCTACTTGGGTTACTGGATCGAACAATGCGCTAAAATGGCTTATAAATCCCGCTTCAAACCACATGAAATCTTCGCTATTGAGCATTGGGGTTGGTTGAAATCAGATGATTAACCCTATCAGGATCGCATGCATGAGCAAATCGCTTCGTTATTATTTTCAGTGCGTCGTCTTAGGCACTGCCTGCATCGCACAAGCTGCCCCAATTGATGAACGATCAGCCAATTCACCAACACAATACGCGGAGCAGGCCAATAAAAAAACGGTTGGCATCCTTGCTGAGGGAATCAATGGTACCGCCACTCATATCGCAGCGGATATGGCCACGGTCATGGACAGTGATGATTCACGCATTTTAGCGATCATCGGCAAAGGCTCCATCCAAAATATCGATGATCTACTACATTTAAAAGGCATCGATATGGCTATCGTGCAATTGGATGTGTTGGAACATCTAAAACGGACAAGTGCTTATAAAGATATTGATAAGCGAATCAATTATATTACCAAGCTATATAATGAAGAATTTCATCTTTTAGCCGGCCCTGAAATAACCCAATTGAACCAACTGGCAAACCGCAAGGTCAATTTCGATGTCAAAAGCAGCGGCACCGCCATCACGGCTGCTTTACTATTCGAGACCTTAAAGGTCTCCGTAGAACCGACTTATTTTGACCAAACCACTGCATTAGAAAAGCTTAAAATCGGTGAAATTGCCGCATTAGCTTATGTGACTGGGAAGCCCGCCTCTTTATTCGAAAAAATCCCGGTGACTGATAAACTCCATTTCTTAGCCGTTGATCATACACCCAATCTGTTAGAAACCTATCTACCCAGTTCCCTCAATAACAAAGATTATCCAAGCTTGATACAAGATAAACAGGATATCAAAACAATTGCTGTCAGCTCTATTCTAGCAGTATACAGTTGGAAATCTTATTACAATCGTTATCAAAAAATAGCTAATTTTACGATTAATTTTTTTAATCACTTCAACGCTTTTCAGCCAGTGGGCCGACATCCAAAATGGCAAGAAGTCAACTTCTCAGCCAACGTGCCAGGATGGACTAGATTTCCTCCAGCACAAGAATGGCTTGAGCACCATTGATTGATTATTTTTACTCGGCTGATTCAGGCATCTTACTTCTCAATTCCTGAAGCTGATAAGAATCTCCTTCTGTATAGCCTGCTGCCTTAGCTCTTAGGTACCACTCCGCCGCTTTGGCTGGATCATCACGAAAGCCTTTTACGCCTAGATTGGCAAGCGCGGCCGGGTCATAGGTTTTAGCAACCGCAGCCATTGCCTCAGGATAACCGAGCTTAACCGCCTCTTGATAAAAGAGCCGTGCTGAAACAATATCCCCGCGCCTTAAAAAGCTATCACCCTTATTCATATAGAACACAATCAATTGATTGTCGACCTTAGGCTTTATAACGGGAGCCAAAGTGGGGGTAGTCTTCTCCTGAGCTGGTGGTGACAGATCCTGCTTTAAGCTTATCTTCGCCGGATCAGCTCCCGGTGGAGGGGTGGATTCAGTTGAACCATCACGCTGATGAACGGCTGATGCTGGCGGAGGGCTAGGCTGGGAGGGCTCAATTCCAGTGGCGGCGACTGGGGCCTGAGCGGTCTGCTTGGCATCAACCTTGGTTGATGAGCTCAATGAGGGATTAGTATCGGATTTCGATTCCGACGCTGGCGCTTGATAATCCTGTGCGCTATTGGGCGCCGGGCTTATAACAGGACCCGGTGCTAAGGCAGCCGGCGCAGGGACTTGAAGTGAGGAAGGAGGTTGCGCGGCGGAAGTATGATCCGGTGCTTTATTAAACAGGTAAGCACTTCCAAGGCCCCCTAATAACCCAGCCAATAATGCAAAAAACACAAGCGATAAAAACTGTATTTTATTCGAATGCAGAAGATTTAAAGATTTTTTCTCCTGTTTATACTCAGTTGATCGTGAACCGGCTACGACTTTATCTTGAAGCTCTTCCTCCATTATTTTTTCGACCAGATCTTTCCTTGATTCTGTATTTTTCTGTGAGAGCTTCCCTGCGTTTACAGGAGACTTAACCTTATTAAGGTTTGATTTTGTAAAAGAAAGAGTAGCAACAGGGTAGTCAGTAAAACTTTGTAAAATTGGATCATTGACAGTTTGATCCAAACTCTTTCCGTTCTCCTTAGGCAACAATAATCCATCAACGATTTCTTTAGCTTTATCACTAGTATTAATTTCATCCAACCCTGATAAATTATCCAATTTAATAGATTGATGTTTTTCAAAAAAAATAGTCTTATCCAGCGCCGTTTCCTCTAAAACCCCCTCATCCAGTACTGTTTTATCTAGCACTGTTTCATCCAATACCGCCTTATCGAATAGCACATCATCATAATTTTTAGGCGGGACTTTGCGAGAGATTAATGGATCTCTTTCCTGCATCATCAGCTCATTTGCAGCCTCACTGACTGAATCAATTGATATTGATTTCTCTCCATCAAGTTGTGCTATCACTAATGCTCTTTCACAAAGCGCATTAATTAAACGCGGAATACCTCCTGTATACCTTGCTATCTTTTTAATCACCGTAGGTGAAAATAAAGATTCAAAATCTACAATATCAGAATTTTTAATTTGTCGTGAAACATAGGCCGCAATATCTTCAACAGCCAATGGTTCTAGGCGAACTTGAGTAATATCCACCGAGAGAGCATGTTGATTTCTAACTTTTTCTAGTAATAATTCCAGCATGGGCGTTCCGCTAAGGACAAGGCGTAGCGCACAGCCATCAAGCTCTAAATTATATAATGCAATTAATTGACTTAAGACATCCTCACCCAGATGATGTGCATCATCAATGACTAAAACTATATTAATTCCTTTCTGAGAATTAGCTATCAGAAATTGCTTTAATTCAGCAAGCTGAGTGGGCAAGTAATTTTCAGTAGTGTTAATCTCTAATTTATCACAAATAACCGCAATCAAATTTTCATAATCGAGATTTGTCGAATAACAACAAATAAATATTAAATTTTTTGGCGCCTCATTTTCCAATTTATGCAATAAAAAACTCTTGCCAATGCCGGCTTCGCCCGTCAGGGTAAAAATACCACTCGCTTGGTTAATACGTTTTGATAATTCAGTATATGCATTAGAAGATGTCTTATTTAAGAAAATAAATTCCGATTCATTGACACTAAAAATTTTACGGCGCGCCCCAAGGGGATGCTGGTTATTTTGTTGGATATCGGAAAAATCGCTCATCAGCTAACACGTCTTGGTTTATTCATTATCCAAAATGGCGCTACCACTCAAAAACTAACAAAACAAAAAAACCGCGCCATTCTTGTGAAGAATATCACATTTTATGGCCCAGCCATGAAATTAGCCGCTTCAGGTGATTGTAGCTATTTGTGCCTGCCGTAATGGACTGGCCGTATATTTATAATTTTATTCGCTTTGATCTTAGCGAATCTGTAAGCAATTATAGGCTTAGTTTTAAAACGCTCTTCCAAAAACCATCACCTTGTTTATTCGCTACACCCCGCTGGGGTTACAGCGGGGGATCGTCACGAATTAACAGCAGCGCGGTCCCGCCTTGGCATAGCGGCGGTCGATGGCGAACCGGAAAAATTCCTTCTCGCTCATCGGTGGCACATCAGGGTGAATGTGCCGATGCCGGGCCAGATAAGCCGCATAATCCGGCGCGCCGATGATACGCCGTAGCGCCTGATTGAATCGCGCAAGGCGCTGCAACCAGGTTTTCGCGCCAGCAGCCGGTTGATCGGGGTCAGCCAGCGCGCTTACCGACTTTTTAGTGTGAGGTTGCATAGTCGACTCCTGGGTCTCTAGCCTTATAGTCGCTTTCCCTGATGGTCGGAGCGGGATTGCGGATCGCTCGTAACGACATCCGAATCGCAAACACCGCCATGGCGATCACCAGCGCGACGAATAAGGCGGTAATGGTGCCACAGAGATAGTTATTGAATGCCACCCGCTGCATATCGGCGATGCTTTTGGCCGGCGCGATGATGGTCCCGGCGGCGGCCGCGTCGCTGTATTTTTGGGCGATGGCGAAGAAACCGACCGGCAGCGGCGAAAACACCTTCTGCCAGCCCGCGGACATGGTACAGATCAGCAACCAAGCAGTTGGAACCAGCGTTACCCAGATATAGCGCTCCCGTTTCATCTTGATCAGCACCGTGGTGCAGAGCAATAGCGCAATTCCCGCCAGCATCTGGTTACCGATGCCAAACAACGGCCAAATGGTATTGACCCCGCCCAGCGGATCGACCGTGCCCTGGTAGACAAAATAACCCCACATCGACACGCACAGCACCGTGGCGACGACGTTCGCCAGCACCGATTTAGTTTCGCCCAACGGTTCGTACACGGTGCCGAGCAAATCCTGAATCATGAAGCGTCCGGCGCGGGTACCGGCATCCACGGCGGTCAGGATGAACAGCGCCTCGAACAAGATGGCAAAGTGATACCAGAAGGCTTGCAGCGCCTTACCACCAACCGCCGCCGACATGATCTGCGCCATGCCGACAGCCAGGGTGGGCGCGCCACCAGCCCGGTTAAGAATGCTGTGCTCGCCGATGTCCTTGGCGGTTTGGGTAATCATCTCCGGCGTGATCGCCCAACCCCACTGGGTGATGACCTCGGATGCTTTTTCGACCGTGTTGCCGATGACCGCCACCGGGCTGTTCATGGCGAAGTAGATGCCTGGATCGAGCACGCAAGCCGCCGTCAGGGCCATGATGGCGACGAAAGATTCGGTCAACATCCCGCCGTAACCGACGAAACGGGCGTGCGATTCGCGTTCGATCATCTTCGGTGTGGTGCCGGAGGAGATCAGTGCGTGGAATCCCGATACCGCGCCGCAAGCGATGGTGATGAATAAGAACGGGAACAGGGTGCCGGAAAAGACTGGCCCACTGCCATCGATGAAGCGTGTCACCGCCGGCATCTTGAGATCGGGAGCGACGATGTAAATACCGAGCGCTAGCGCCACCACCACGCCGATTTTAAGGAAAGTGGACAGATAGTCGCGCGGGGCCAGCAGCAGCCAGACCGGCAACATCGACGCCACCGCGCCGTAAATGATGATCGCCCAGGCCAGTTGCGGAGCGGTGTAGGTGAACAGCGGGCCAAGCGTGGCGTCGGCGGCGACATGCTCGCCGTACCAGATCGCCAACAGCAACACGATGACGCCGAAGGCGGACGCTTCACCGATCTTGCCCGGCCGCAGATAGCGCATGTAGATGCCCATGAACATGGCCAGCGGAATCGTCGCCGCCACCGTGAAGGTACCCCACGGACTTTCACCGAGCGCCTTGACCACGATCAGGCCAAGCGCGGCCAAAATAATGATCATGATGGCCAGCGTGCCGACCAGGGCAATGCCGCCGGCTACCGGCCCCATTTCCATTTTGACCATCTCGCCGAGCGAACGGCCATCGCGGCGCATAGAGCAGAACAACACCATGAAATCCTGCACCGCGCCGGCGATGATGACGCCAGCCAGAATCCAGATGGTGCTGGGCAGATACCCCATCTGCGCGGCCAGCACCGGCCCGACCAGCGGCCCACCGCCAGCAATGGCGGCAAAATGGTGGCCATAGAGCACCCACTTATTGGTCGGGACGTAATCGAGGCCATCATTGCGACTGACCGCCGGCGTCATGCGGGTATCGTCGAGCCGCAAAACCTGCTCGGCGATGAATTTGCTGTAAAAGCGATAGCCGATGAAGTAAATGCAGAGGGCGGCGGTCACCAGCCAGACCGAACTGACCGTTTCACCGCGATTGAGAGCGACCGCGCCGAGCGCAAAAGCGCCGAGCACCGCCACCAGAAACCAACCGAGATAGGATAGCAACTTATTATTCATAGACTAGATCATCTCCCGCCTTCCATTGCAACAATGAAATGGATTGCATTTTCCAACCAGTCCAAGGCCACAATCGAAACCGAGGGTTGATTCTGGCCTTGGAGCGTCGGAAGCCAGTCTGGGCCGGGTGGCGACCCCAAGCACCCAACGGCGTCGCTGACCGATCCTGAATTGAGTATAGCTCCAAACCTTGAGCTAAAATTTTGAGAAACTAACCTATCGACGGCTCAAACCGCCGCCGGAAGGCGGCGTAATAAAGTATCGGAATAAAAACAAGAGTCAGTAAAGTGGACACCAATATCCCAAAAATCAGCGATACCGCCAAACCTCTAAAAATTGGATCATCCAATATAAACAGCGCCCCTAACATAGCGGCCAGCGCCGTGAGAAGGATCGGCTTGGCCCGCACCGCGCTGGAACGGATCACGGCTTCCTGAAACGGCGCGCCATTCGCCACTTCCAGATGAATAAAATCCACCAGCAGGATAGAGTTACGGACGATGATGCCCGCCAGCGCAATCATGCCGATCATGGAGGTGGCGGTGAATTGGGCGTGCAGCAAGGCATGGCCCGGCATTACTCCGATAATGGTCAGTGGAATCGGTGCCATGATGATTAGCGGCACAAGATAAGAATGGAACTGCGCCACCACCAACAGATAAATCAAGATCAAGCCAACCGAATAAGCGATACCCATATCGCGGAAAGTCTCATAAGTAATCTGCCACTCGCCGTCCCACTTCAACGCGTAGCGGTAGGGATTCTCCGGCTGGCGGATAAAGTGCTGTTCCAATTTATGCCCGTCAATGGGTTGCTCACGCAAAGTCCCGAATATTTCAAACATCCCATACAAAGGGCTGTCCAATGGCCCCGCCATGTCTCCAAAAATGAACACTACAGGTAATAAATCTTTGTGATATATTGATTTTTCCCACTGGGTTTTCTCAATATCGACAATGTCCGACAGCGCCGTCAACTGGCCGTTCTGGCTTCGGGTTTTCAGCGCCAATACGCTGGCGGCATCCGCCTGATCGGCGGTCGGTAATTCCAAGCGTAGCGGAATCGGGTATTTAGCCGTTCGCGAATGCAGGTAGCTCACGTCCTCACCGCGCAAAGCGGTATTGATATCGGCGGCGACCGCCTGTTGCGAAACACCCAGCAAGGCCGCTTTGGCGCGATCCACATGCGCGATCAATCGTTCCGCTGGCGCTTCGACGGTATCATCGACATCCACGATATCGACCGTGGCTTCAAATATCGCTCGCACCCGCCGAGCGACTTCGATCTGGCCCGAATAATCTAAACCGTAGATTTCGGCGACCAACGGCGACAGTACTGGCGGACCGGGCGGCACCTCGACCACTTTGACGTTCGCGTTGTAGCGTTTTCCGATCGCTTGCAGCGAAGCCCGCACCGCCAGGGCGATATCGTGGCTCTTGCGGCCGCGGTGCTTCTTATCGACCAGATTGACCTGGATATCGCCGACGGCGGCACCGGCTCGCAGAGAGTATTGCCGGACGAGACCATTAAAATTGATGGGCGCGGCGGTGCCCACATAAGCCTGATAATCGGTCACCTCCTCGACCGTGGCCAAATAGCGGCCCAGTTCTCCCAGCACTCGCGCGGTGTGTTCCAGAGTGACGCCTTCCGGCATATCCACGACTACCTGGAACTCCGACTTATTGTCGAAAGGCAACATTTTCAACACGACCAGCTGGAAATACGCCAAACTGACCGAACCCGCGATCAGCAACAAGACCCCGCATCCCAACAGCCAGCGCCAAGGCCGGCCCCTGCCGCCGCGCAGAAATGGGCCGATTACTCGTCGAAATAAGCGATGCGAGAAATCCTCCGCTCGCTCTTGATCCTCACAATTGGTCTCGGCCTGCTTCATCGAGACCAGGGCCGCGGCGGAATGATCGGTAAACTGCGCACCCGCCTGCCGCTCGACCCGGCGCCGCAATACTTGGTAGGTTAACCACGGCGTAAAAACGAACGCGACCGCGAGCGAAATCATCATCCCCATGCTGGAATTGATGGGGATCGGGCTCATGTACGGCCCCATTAGCCCGGAAACGAAAGCCATGGGTAATAAGGCCGCGATGACCGTAAAGGTCGCCAGAATGGTCGGGCCGCCAACTTCGTCCACCGCCAGCGGGATCGCGTCAAGCAGCGTGTGGCCCCCCAAATGAAGGTGGCGGTGAATGTTCTCCACCACCACGATGGCGTCGTCCACCAAAATACCAATGGAAAAGATCAGCGCGAACAGCGATACCCGGTTAAGGGTAAACCCCCAAGCCCAGGAGGCGAACAAAGTAATCGTCAGGGTCAAAATGACCGCCGCGCCGACAATGAACGCCTCGCGCCAGCCCAACGCCAGCAACACCAGCACGATCACCAGAGAAGTCGCGAAAATCAGCTTGGTGATCAGGGTCATCGCCTTATCGTTGGCCGTCACTCCATAATCGCGGGTAACGGTGACATGGACCCCATCAGGAATGACTATGCCCTTGAGCTGCTCGACCCGTTCGATAACCTGGGCGGCGATTTTTACCGCGTTCTCGCCAGGCTTCTTGGCTATCGCCAGCGTCACGGCTGGAAATTCGCCCCGCGCCGTGATGCCGTTGGTTGCAGCCGCCGGTCCAGTTCCTAGCCAGACATAGTGTTCCGCCTGATCGGCACCCAGTTTGATTTCAGCCACATCAGCCAGATAAACCGGCGTACCTTGATGTAGCCCCACCACCAAAGCGCCAATCTCCCCAGCGTCAACCAGAAAACTACCCGCTTGCACCGGAATTTCCTGATCGCCGCCAACCAGCACACCCGCGTCGGCCGAGGCATTAGCGGCTAGCAGCGAACCCCGCAAGTCGGCCAGGGACAGGCCGTAACCGGACAGTTTCGCCGGATCAAACAACACGCGCACCGTCTGATCGGGCGCGCCAATACTGTACAAATTACGAGTGCCGGCCACCCGTTTCAACTCGGTTTCCAGCGTATGCGCCACCCGCGCCAAATCTTCGGCGCCACGCTTTGGATCTTCAGTCCACAGCGTCAAGCCAAGGATGGGTACATCGTCGATTCCTTTAGGCTTGATGATGGGTGGGGCCACCCCCAGGTTGCGCGGGAACCAGTCAAGATTGGAATACAGTTTGTTGTAAAGACGTAAGATGGCGTCGGTGGCCGGCTGGCCGACCAGAAATTGCACCGTCAGCACCGCCATGCCGGGCCGCGATACCGAATAAACGTGCTCCACGCCTTCGATTTCTCCCAAGATTTGTTCGGTGGGGCTGCTGATTAGGCGTTCCACCTCTTGGGCTGTCGCGCCCGGAAACGCGATGAAGACGTTGGCGAAGGTGACATTGATCTGCGGCTCTTCCTCGCGCGGCGTGATCAACACCGCGAAGATGCCCATCAACAGTCCCACCAGCGCCAACAGCGGCGTAATTTCACTTTGCAGAAATTTTTTAGCAATTGCTCCAGACAAGCCGAAGCGCGGCTGAGAGTCGACGCCCATTTTATTTCTCCGCCGTCTGTTGTTGCTCCTTGAGATAGCTCCCGGCGCTGATCGGCTCCAAAGCGATCCTTTCTCCCACTTCCAGACCCGCTAGAATCTCGACCATCCCGCCCTCGCCGCGACCGGGCCGCACTTGCCGCAAACTCACCTTGTCACCCGCAGCGACGTAAACCCCGCTGACTTCTCCACGCTGCACCAACCCGGCGCGCGGAATCACCAAGCGGTTCTCCTCCCCCACCCGGAAAATGGTTTTGGCGAACATGCCCGGATAGAGGCCCTGCGTTTTCTTCGGTAGATAAACTCGCACTTTGAAAACGTTGCTTTGGGGATCGGCATAGGGAAAGAAGGTCAGCTTGTCAGCGACGATGGCCGCCCCACCGTTGGGAGGCAACACTCGCGCCTGTTTATAGTGCCGCACCGCCACAATCGAGCGTTGTGGAATGTTGGCCACCACCCGCAATTCATCCAATGAGAAACCGGTCATCAGCGGCTTGCCAGGTTGTACGGTTTCACCCAGTTGGACATGGCGTTGCAGCACGATGCCGCTATAAGGCGCGTTAATCGTGGTGTACCCCAGCGACTCCCTCGCTTGCGCGACGCCGGCTTGCGCCGCTTCGAGCCGGGCCTTGGCGGCGTCGTAGGCGGCGGTGGCGCTATCCATCTGCGCCTTCGACACCAGTTGCCTGTCGTAGACGCGCCGGATACGGTTGTATTCGGCTTCAGCTTCCTGGACACGAGCCTGGGCTTCGCGCAGGCTCGCCTGCGCTTGATCCAGTCCGGCGCGCTGTTCGATGTTGCGCAACCGGATAATCGGAGCGCCTTGCGGCACGAAGTCATTGACATCGACCATGATGTCCTCGACTCGACCCGCTGTCTGCGCCGAAACGGTGCTTTGATTGACCGCTTCAATCAGCCCATCGACGATCTGCTCGACGGGCAGCGCTTGCAGCTTTGCCTCTGCCACGGAGAAAGGTAATTCAGCGGCGGCCATCGGCCCCGACGCAACGGCCAGAAGGGTCCACAATAACATCGGCAAGCGGATTGGCGGGTGCATGGCGATTCCTTCAAAGGCAATAATCTATTTAATATATTAGCATAATCTAATATTCAAAATAAAATGCGGGCGGCTTGCCAAGGCGGGAAATCCCAGAATAGTTGAACCGCCAACGACCGAATTTAAAATTCTAAACCGGCTGACAATACAGCGGTCAGCAGCACAACGGTTTCCGTAAGCTCACAAGCCGCGCCCAAGGTATCGCCCGTTATACCGCCCAGCCGGTCCAGCAATCCGTAGCGCAGACCGACAAACCCAATACCCAGCACGCCAAGCAATATCCCACCCTGCCAATCGAGCAGAACGAGCGTAACGACGGAGACCACCGCGACCACCAAACCACAGCCGATCCACGGCAGATAGCGCGCATAGGACGCCCCCAGCCCTTCTGGCCGCACATAAGGCGCGGTCATCAACAACATGACCATGCAAGTGCGGCCAAGCACCGGAATCAGCACGAGCAAAATATCAGCGTCGCCAGCTAGCAGCACCTGCAAAGCCGCAAATTTGTTGAGCAGCACCAATACGATGACGACGATGGCGATCGGACCGCTCCGTGGGTCTTTCATGATCCTCAAAGTGCGCTCCCGGTCGCCCTGTCCCCCGATCCAGGCATCGGCGGTATCCGCCAGCCCATCCAGATGCAGGCCACCGGTCAGCAAGACCCAGACTGTCAGGATCAGTCCCGCCAATACGCCAGGATCAACCAGCCAAAGAGCCGTGTGCAGGCTGGCCAGAATCGCGCCGATAATAAAGCCAACCACTGGAAAAAATGGTACGGCCAGCCCCATTTGTTGCGGTTGCGGCGGCGCGCTCACTCCAGGCACGGGCAACCGAGTCAGCAGCTGCAAGGCCAGCGCGAAAGCGCGAATCATGTCAAGCGACCGTTGTGAAATTCCAGGTGAGGGGCCGCCGCCGTATCATGATATTGGCGAAGTCGACTGACCGCGGCGTACGGCACATCGATGCGCCATATCGCCTGCAACGGCATTTCTAGCAAGCGACGCAATAACATCCGAATCACTCCGCCATGCGTCACCAACAGCACATGTCGACCCTGGTAGCGCTCCAGCAAACCCTCCCACGCTCTCCCGGTCCGGCCGTTAAAATCGGCGACCGGTTCTCCATTGGGAACCGGATAAGCGACCGGATCGCGCCAGAATCGCGCCAAGGTTAAAGGATCGGTGGCATTGACTTCAGCAACGGCGCGGCCCTCCCAAATCCCGAAACTCAGCTCGGAAAATACTTGGACTATCTCCAACGGACAATTCAATCGTTCCGCCAATTCATGGGCGAAGGCGGCGCAGCGGATCAGCGGAGAACTGACAATGGCCTGCCAGCCGCGGTAGTCGCCAACCGCCGCGCGCATTTGTTCCCAACCGCGCGGACTCAGAGGATCATCCACGGCGCCTCGGAATTTCTGACCGCCTTCCGGCTCACCGTGCCGCAGCAAGTCCACAACCGTGACATCGCTCATGCTTGGGAAACCCCCGCTTCGGCAAACGTAGCCATTCGAGCGTGCAAAACCGCGGCGGCCCGTAATAGCGGCATCGCCGCCGCCGCGCCGCTGCCCTCGCCCAGACGCATACCCAGTTCGAGCAATGGCTTGACGTCCAGCGTTTTCAGCAAGTGGCGGTGGCCAGGCTCGGCGGAACAGTGCCCATAAAACAACCATGCGGCTAATTCCGGCCGCAACCGCACGGCGACCAGGGCCGCTGTCGTGGCGATAAAGCCATCCACCAACGCCGGTATCCCCAGTTGGCCACAGCGTAAATAAGCCCCCGCTAGCGCCGCGATTTCAAAGCCGCCCAGCCGCTGCAAGGCGACCAGCGGCTGATCGCTGCGATGTAGGGTCAACCCTCTTTCAATGACGTGCGCTTTACGAGTGATGCCGGCCGCATCCAAACCGGTGCCAGGGCCAGCGAGTTGGGACGCGGGCCACGCCAGCAAAGAGCAGGCGACGGCGCTGGCGCTAGTGGTGTTACCGATGCCCATTTCGCCGCCGATGAAGAGGTGTGCGCCATTGATGGCGGCGCGTCCGGCGGCATCATGACCGGCCATTAAAGCCTCCTCCAATTGCTCGATCGTCATCGCCGGCCCGTTGACAAAATTGACGGTGCCGGGGCCGACTCGCGCTTCGACAACGCCGGGCAAATCCTCCAGGGCTTGCACGGTACCCACATTCACCACTTCGAGCCGCGCTTTCCATTCCTCAGCCAGCACACTAATCGCGGCTCCGCCGCGGGCAAAATTTCGCACCATCTCAGCCGTCACCACTTGTGGGAAAGCGGAGATGCCTTCGGCGGTCACACCGTGGTCCCCTGCGAACACGCTGATCCAGATATGATCCACTCGCGGTTGCTGGCTCCCCTGCATGGCCGCCAAAGCAATGCCAATCTCTTCCAGCCTGCCCAGCGAACCCGGTGGTTTGGTCAGCTGGGCCTGCCGCTCGCGGGCAGCGGCCAACACCGCTTGGTAAGGACTGCAAATAGGGTTGCCATACCATTGTTGGCTCATGTGGGACAATCCTTAAGGGTGAGAGGAAGGCCGGCGACGATGAAGGTGACGCGGTCGCAACGGCTGGCGATCGCTTGGTGCAAACGACCGGCCTCATCGCGAAAGCGCCGGGCCAGCGGGTTGGCGGGTACGATCCCCTGGCCTACTTCATTACTGACTAATACAATCCGACCCGCCAAGGTCGGCAACCGATCCAGAAGATTGCGGATTTCGGTGGACAAGCGCTCCTCTCCGGTAGCCAATAGATTAGTGAGCCACAACGTCAGGCAATCGACCAAAATACAACGACTTGAGGCAGCATGAGTTTTCAAGGCGTCCGCCAGCGCCAGCGGCTCTTCGATCAGTCCCCACCCAGCCGGGCGTTCGATGCGATGGCGGGTGATGCGCTCCACCATCTCCTGGTCGCCGGCTTGAGCGGTAGCGAGATAAATCACCTCCAATCCGCTCTCCAGCGCCCGGCATTGGGCGAAAGCACTTTTTCCCGAACGAGCACCGCCAAGAATAAATTCTTTCATATCAGCTCATTGTAAGATTTATCTGATTTATTTCTGATCTGATTATTTTAAAGGGCAACCAGAATCGAGCAAGCTTGAACCATGCGCAACCGGGCTATTTATCTCAATCCACTCCTTCAATTTAGGAACAATGATGGCATTCGATTTATCTTCCTTGCCAAGCGATCAGGAGACTAAATTCCGCCGCCACGCTGGTCAGGCTTGGCCGCCGCGGTTGCGCGCGAGTCCAATGACTTCGCCAGGCGAAGCGAGCCGAGACCGACGCCTTCCGATAGGCCACGTTCCTGATTCTAGCCAAGACGGCATCGAAGAACGCGAACCTACCTAAATTGTTACAGATTTCTCGAAGACCGCAACCGTCGCCACGATCTTGTCGATCAGGCCCGAACGCCGAAGATCACACGAAAGTCAATCCCTTCGCCACGGCCCGTTGCTGATAGCCGACATTGCGCGACTGAGACTTTGCCCCTAGAATATCCGCCCTTTGCGGCTCGTTCGGGCCGCTGCTCCTTGCCTCACCGCACGGCGGGAGGCTCTTATCATCCGTAAGGAGATCTGATGCGACATTATGAAATCGTATTCCTGGTCCATCCCGACCAGAGCGAGCAAGTACCGGCAATGATTGACCGTTATCGGACGATGATCGAGGAAGATCACGGTCGAATCCATCGTTTGGAAGATTGGGGCCGCCGCCAGCTGGCTTACCCGATCAACAAAATTCACAAGGCGCATTACGTTCTTATGAACGTGGAATGCAGTCTGGCGGTGCTGCGGGAGATGCAAAGCGCTTTTCGTTTCAACGATGCCGTCATTCGCAATCTCATCATGGAGCGCGACGGCCCCGAAACCGAGCCTTCACCGCTGATTAAATCTCGCGATGAGCGCGAAAGCCACGGTGATCGCGATGGCCAAGGGGAACGTGAGGAACGGGCTGACCGTGACGATATCGATGACGACGAGATCGATACGGATGACGAGGCGGCCTGAGCCTACACGCCGGCCGCCATGTCGCTCGCGCCGCTCGCCGATAACTGCTTGACTATCGCCGGTCGCGTTATCGGACCTTGTGAGACTCGCACCTCGCCAGCGGGCATTGCCATCAGCCGCTTTCTGTTGGAACATCATTCCAGCCAGATGGAAGCGGATGGCGCTCGCGAAGTGTACTGCCGAATTTCAGTGCTAGCTTGTGGTGAGCCGATAGCCGCAACCGCTCGGAAGCTGTCGCCTGAAACGCCAGTCCGCGTCAGCGGTTTTATCGCGCGCGCCAATAACCGTGAAGGCGCCTATCGGCTGGTGCTGCACGCCGCCCGCATCGATCTTTGCGATCTAGAATGACCAATAACAGTTTTGAGGATTAATTCATCATGTCGCGTTTCTTCCGTCGTAAAAAGTTTTGCCGCTTCACCGCCGAAGGTGTTAAGGAAATCGATTACAAGGATATCGTCACCTTAAAGAACTACATCACCGAAACCGGCAAAATTGTACCGAGCCGCATCACCGGAACCAAAACCCGCTACCAACGTCAACTGTCGGTGGCGATCAAGCGCGCCCGGTTTCTAGCCTTACTCCCCTACTGCGACCGACATTGAGTTTTCGGGGGTCCTAAGCGCCCACGGTTGCTGAGCTGTTCACCATGCAGTGGCTTGCCGGTTTCATCATGCGGGGCCGATCAACAGCGGCGCTGGTCGCGGCGACGGCTGGCGTGTTGTCTTGGCTGTTCCCGCCCTTGCTGGTTATCGCTGGGGCCGCCATCGCATTGGTGACATTGCGCCGAGGGCCGGCGGAAGGGGCGCTCGCGATGCTGTTGGGCGGTTTGGGCGCAATCGGCGCGGCTTGGCTGGCATTTGGCGCGCCGTGGCCGATTCTGCGCGTGCTGTTGCTCTGCTGGCCACCCGCATGGCTGCTGGCACTGGTCCTGCGAAGCACTATTTCATTATCCCGAACCTTCCAAGCCGCCGCATTATTGGGAATCCTGGGCGTGGCGGGTTTCTACCTGGTCTTGGGTGATCCAACGGTATGGTGGAATCAAATTTTGGATCAATTGCGGCAAGAATTGATAGGAGCCACGCCATCACAACCGACTTCCGATCACGCGACTTTGGAGCAGGTGCTGATTTTACTGAAAGACTGGGCGCCTTATCTGGCGGGTCAAGTGATAGGCGCGGCGCTCATATTCATCATTAGCGCTTTGCTGCTCGGCCGTTGGTGGCAGTCCCTTTTGTTCAATCGGGGTGGATTTGGTCCCGAATTTCAGGCTTTGCGTCTCGGCCAAGCGCTTGCGTTATTCACCTTGGCCCTGTTCGGTCTAACGGTAGTCTCCGGCTGGGCGCCGCTGGCCAATATTGTATTAGTGCTGGGCGTTCTCTACACCGTGCAAGGCATTGCCCTGGTGCATGCTCTACTGGCCAAACTGCAACTCTCGTCCGCTTGGCTGATACTATTTTATCTGCTGCTCATACCGCTCCTGTCCCAAGTGGTCATGGCTTTGGGCATCGTCGACGCCTGGGCCGATTTCCGAAACCGCATCCGACCACGCTCGGACAAACGCTGAAAATACCTTTGGAGTTAGTCATGGAAATCATTTTGCTGGAAAAAGTCGCCAATCTGGGCGTGCTGGGCGACCAGGTTAAGGTCAAGCCGGGTTATGCCCGTAACTTTCTGATCCCTTCTGGCAAGGCGACCGAAGCGACCCCCGCCAATCGAGCTCGCTTTGAAGCGCGTCGCGCCGAGTTGGAACGGGTTGCCGCCGCCGGACTGGCCACAGCCCAGACCCGCGCCGCGCAGCTGGCCGAACTGATTGTTACGCTCTCGGTGAAGACCGGTAGCGAAGGCCGGCTGTTCGGCTCAGTCAGCGCCGCGGACATCGCCAATGCGGTATCGGCGGCCGGCATTGAGTTGCAAAAGTATGAAGTGCGGCTTCCCGCCGGTTCGATCCGCCAAATTGGCGAATATGATGTGGATCTCCATCTACACAATGAGGTCAAAACTCAGATCCGGGTTAACATCATCGCGGAAGCCTAAAACTTTCGAACGACCATCCACGCCGGTAAGTTGAGCTAAACTAAACCGTATTCCCGGCGTGGATGTTGCTCGACGAGGTCGCTCGTCGGATAAATCCTTACTCCCACCGGGGAGTTTCGAGGCCGTGCCGCCGGCAGTCGCGACGGACGGCGAATCGCCGGTTTCATTCCGAGAGTTTCGTCATTGCAGAAGGCCCCTCCCGAAGCTTTACGAGTGCCGCCGCATTCGCTTGAAGCCGAACAAGCGGTTCTAGGCGGCCTGATGCTGGACAATTCCACTTGGGATCAAGTGGCTGATCGTCTGGATGAAAGCGATTTCTATCGTAACGATCACCGCTTGATCTTCCGCGCGATCCGCCGCCAGTCGGAGACTGGTAAACCTTTCGACTTGCTGACTCTGGCGGAGTGGTTGGAGGACAACAACCTATTAGAGGAGGCGGGAGGCTTTGTCTATCTGGGCGTCTTGGCCCGAGATACGCCCAGCGCCGCCAATGTCCGCGCCTATGGCGACATCGTTCGGGAACGGGCGATCCGCCGCAACCTGATTCGCATCGCCACCGAAATCGCCAACAGCGCCTACGACCCCAAGGGCCGTGACAGCAAGCAACTGCTTGACGATGCCGAGAAGCAAGTCTTCGCCATTGCAGAGCACGGCTTGCGCGCTCAACAGGGCTTCACCAGCATTAAGGACTTGTTAGCGCGCACGGTGGAACGAATCGATGTTCTGTTCCAGCGTGACAACCCCATCACCGGTATTCCCACCGGTTGGGCCGACTTCGACGACCGGACCGCCGGCTTACAGCGCGGCGACTTGATTGTCATCGCTGGTCGACCCTCAATGGGTAAAACAGCCTTTGCCATGAACATCGCGGAGTTCGCGGCGATTCAGGCGCGTTGTCCAGTCGCCGTGTTCAGCATGGAAATGCCGGGCGAAAGCCTGATTATGCGGTTGATTTCGTCGCTGGGTCGCATCGATCAGCATAAAGTGCGCACGGGCCGGCTGGAGGATGAAGACTGGCCACGGGTCACTTCGGCGGTCACCATGCTATCGGAAGCTCGGCTGTTCATCGACGACAGCTCTAATCTCAGCCCGAATGAACTGCGGGCGCGGGCGCGCCGCTTGCATCGGCAGGAAGGACAATTGGGGCTGATCGTGGTCGATTATCTCCAGTTAATGCAAGTTCCCGGCACCAACGAGAATCGGGCGACCGAGGTTTCTGAAATCTCTCGTTCGCTCAAGGCGTTGGCCAAGGAGTTGGCCGTACCCGTGCTGGCGCTGTCCCAGCTCAATCGAACGTTGGAGCAACGCGGCGACAAACGGCCGATCATGTCCGACCTGCGCGAATCAGGCGCCATTGAACAAGATGCTGATCTAGTTTGTTTTATTTATAGAGACGAGGTTTATAATCCCGACAGCCCCGACAAGGGGATCGCTGAAATTATCATTAGCAAACAGCGCAATGGCCCTATCGGTACGCTCCGCCTCACCTTTCTGGGGCAATATACCCGCTTTGAAAGCTACATCTCCGAAACGCGGGGGTCTGGCCAACCGCCAGCCCGGCCCGCCAGCCCGCAACGTAACGATGCGGCTAAAGCCAAGCTTCTGAAACCCGCGCTGTGAAATAGATTCATACATTTGATGAATAAATTCAGCAATACAAGTCACACAAAAACACTGCTTGCCGATGATAAATAAAGGTCGAACGGTCTATGCCTGCACCGAGTGTGGCGCGCAAGCCAGCAAGTGGTCGGGCCAGTGCGGTGACTGTGGTGCTTGGAACACCCTACAAGAAACTTTGGCTGCTCCACCCACGACTAAAGGAGGGATAAAACCGGCGGGTTATGCGGGCTCCGCTGGTACACAAGTACGGATTCTGGCGACCGTCGATGGAACGGCTGAAATCCGTCAGTCCTGCGGCAATGGCGAACTGGATCGCGTGCTGGGAGGAGGACTGGTCAACGGCTCAGTCACCTTGATCGGCGGTGATCCCGGCATTGGTAAATCGACTTTGTTGTTGCAGGTGTTGGCGGAGCTGGCCACGCGCAACCAAACCTTGTATGTCAGCGGTGAAGAGTCGCCGCAGCAAATCAGCCTGCGCGCTCAGCGCCTGCAGCTACCTAGAGATCGCGTGCGGTTGTTGCCCGAAATTTGTGTCGAACAGATTCTCCTGATCGCCGAGACCGAACGGCCGCAAACGATGGTGATCGATTCAATCCAGACCGTGTTCACTGAACGGCTGCAATCGGCTCCTGGTTCGGTGGCCCAAGTGCGTGAGAGCGCGGCGCAGCTGGTGCGTTTCGCCAAAGCGACCGGCACCGCTTTATTCTTGGTCGGCCACGTTACCAAAGAAGGCGCTATTGCCGGGCCGCGCGTGCTTGAGCATATGGTTGATACCGTGTTGTATTTCGAAGGCGATCCTAGTGGGCGGTTACGGGTGTTGCGCGCGGTGAAGAACCGTTATGGCCCGGTTAATGAGCTAGGCGTCTTCGCCATGACCGAAAGGGGATTGAAAGAAGTCAACAATCCCTCCGCGATTTTTCTGTCGCGCCACGAGATGCCCGTCGCGGGTAGCGTGATTATGGTGACTCGCGAAGGCACCCGGCCACTGTTGGTGGAAATTCAGGCGCTGGTGGATGAATGCCACGGCAACAATCCGCGCCGTGTCACCTTGGGTTTGGAACAGAACCGGCTCGCCATGCTGCTGGCGGTGCTCCACCGACACGGCGGCGTGGCAATGTACGATCAGGATGTGTATGCCAACGCGGTGGGCGGCGTGGGAATCAACGAAACCGCCGCTGACTTGGCGGTATTGCTGGCAGCCCTATCGAGCTTCCGCGACCGACCGTTGCCGGCTGACTTGGTGGTATTTGGCGAAGTTGGATTGGCGGGAGAAATCCGGCCAATTCCCAATGGCGAGGAACGATTGCGCGAGGCGGCGAAGCATGGCTTTAAACAGGCTATCGTCCCCCGCGCCAACCTACCCCGGCGTGGGGGACGGATGGACGGGATCGACATCCGGGGCGTCACCCGCTTGAATGAAGTGATGGGAAATTTATAAGATTGGCGGAGAGGGTGGGATTCGAACCCACGTGGGGCGGCTAAGCCCCCATCCGATTTCGAGTCGGCGCCGTTGTGACCGCTTCGGTACCTCTCCAGGAATCATTTGGAGCAAATGCGAAAGAGTTTTATATTCTATCGCATCACAAGGCTTTGCCAATCCCCCTGGGTCTCCTATTCGATACCCATGGACCATTTAAAGTTGAAGAGTTTCCGATCAGTCGTAGCGATAAAATGAAACAGGCCACCCAGATCTCCTATCGCGTTGCTTTGCACAATCCACCCAAACCCGATCTCCCGCAGCGTATCGGGTCACTCATCAGCGTTTGGTTAAAATACAGTAAGCGTTTTTTCAAGCAATTATACGACTCGGTTGTCACGTCAAAGCCGAGCAAATCCAGTAATTTTAGAGAGTTCAATTCATCGAAACTCAAAGAGCCAGGCCAACCTCAGGAATTCAAAGAACCGAGGGAACCTAGGGAGACCGCAGCGCCCGCGGCGCCTTCAAATTCGATGAAGGCTCGTTTTATAAGGTGGCTCAAGCACTTTGCTCTCTACCTAGGGGCCGTGGCCGCGGCTTGTGCAACCGCTGCTTTCTTTCTTTGGCAGATCCCAATCCTGCAAGATTTGCCGCAGTTGGTAAAGAATTTCAGCGAGGCGCCGACAATCCGTTCCTCCGCGGCGACCACTACCCCTTCAACACCTGCTGAGCCTCAAGCTCCGCCGGTTCAACAGGAAGAGCTGCAAGCCTCGGCCGACATTCAACCTCCGGAACAATTACCCGCCCCAACCGGTACGATTACCGTCACCACGACTATACCGCCGCCTTCGCCCGACACGTCCACCACCCCGAGCACACCACCCAGCGCACCCGGCCTAAGGACCGCCGCCCCCCAACCCGGTCTTGTTGCTTCTCAAGTAGCTACCGCCCCTGCTGCAACAGTACCAGCAACAACATCAGCAACCACTGCAACAGCAGCGCAACCGAGCACGGCCACCGCTCTTGCTGCGCCAACACCGGCAACAGCAACCGCCGCAACAGCAGCGCAACCGAGCACGGGCACTCCGCCCGCGGCGTCAACACCGGCAACAGCAACCGCCGCAACAGCAGCGCTGCCGAGCACGGCCACCGCTCCAACAACGCCGCAACAGGATACGGCAGGCACCCCAACGACACCGCAGGGAACCGCCCTCGCTCCAACGCCTCAGCAGGAAGTCCAGCAAATGCTTGCCGATGCCCAACAACAAATCGCCACCCGGCGGTTTACCTCTCCGGCTAGCGGCAACGCCCTTCGCAGCTATCAGCGCATACTTGAATTGGAACCTACTAATCCCGTTGCCATCGAGGGTATCCAGCGCATCGCCGCCTACTACCATGATCTTGCCAAGCAAAGCCTGCAACAAGGTTTGACTGAAGAAGGTCTGGCCTATATCAATCGGGGCTTGCGCGCTGCTCCTAATAGCCCCGCGCTCTTGAATCTGAGAAAGGAAGCCCGATTGACCAAGCAACGCACCGATCAACAGCAGCAACAACAGCAACAGCAACAATTACAACTGCAACAACAGCAGGCTTTACTGGCGGAAAGGCAACGGCAGGAAGCAGAACAGCGGCGGCGTCAGCTTGGAGCCGCGCAAGAAATGCGAGAACCATCCCGCGAACCTGCTCCGGAGCGCAGACAGCCGTCATCGTGGTGGCAACGGCAGCAGCAACCGCAACCGCAACCGCAACAACCTTCTTTCAATGAAAGCGGGTTCAATCAACGTTGAGGGTAACCGCTTCACCTCCAGCGGGTTTGATCCGGCGGGCGCGGAAGAAATCCCGCAGCAATGTTCCACATTCCTCGGCCAATACCTCACCACGCACCTCGGCGCGATGATTGAGGTTTGCCGACTGCAATAAATTGAAAATCGAACCGGCCGCGCCAGTACGCAGATCGGCCGCGCCGAAAACCACGCGCGCCACGCGCGCGTGCACGATGGCGCCCGCGCACATTGGGCAGGGTTCCAGCGTGACGTAGAGCGTGGCGCCGACCAAACGATAGTTACCGAGATAAGCCGCCGCCGCCCGCAAGGCCACGACTTCGGCATGGGCGGTAGGGTCATGAGTGCCGATCGGTTGATTCCAACCCCGACCGATCATTTCATTATCCAGCACCAACACCGCCCCAACCGGTACTTCTCCGGCGGCTGCTGAAAGCCGAGCCAGTTCCAAAGCTTGGCACATCCAGTACCGATCCAGCGCGCCGACCGCTCTCGATTGGCTATCCAACGTTAATCCGGCGCCGCTTCGGCTACTCCGTTAGACCGATCCAGCACCTGGCGCACAGCCCGCGCGAGGTCGGGCTTCAGAAAGGGTTTTTCCAACAAGGAATAATCCAACGCCGTCAGATTCGGTATCGTCCGATCAGCATTTCCAGACATGCAAAGTATTTTCAATGACGGGCGCCGACGCCGGGCTTCGATCAAAAAATCCCGGCCACTAATACCGCCTGGCATCGCGAGGTCGCTCAAGAGCAACTCCACGGGCGCGTCGCTATCCAATAAATCCAGCGCCGCCTTGCCATTGCTCGCCTCACGCACAGTGTAACCAAGCCCCAGTAAGGTCCGGCCAACAAAATCCCGGATATCCGGATCGTCTTCCACCAGCAAAATCGATTCCGATCCACGCATCCAGCTTTCATCGATTGATGATCCGACCGTCGAACCCACTATCCGCTCTTTCCCTTTTGAAATATATCTCGGAAGACACAATTCTATCGTAGTCCCTTTACTGGGCTGACTGTGAATCCGAATATGACCACCCGACTGTCGGACGAAACCATACACCATGCTCAAACCCAAGCCGTTACCCGCCCCGAAGCCTTTGGTGGTAAAAAAAGGTTCAAAAGCGCGTTCCAAGACGGCCGATTCCATCCCAAGGCCATCATCGGCTACGATGAAGCACACATAGTCGCCAGGGACCATATCGGGAAAGCGGCCTGCATTGTCCATATCGAGAGTCACGTTCTTCGCCTCAATCCGCAACTCGCCGCCGTCAGGCATGGCGTCCCGAGCGTTTATCGCGAGATTGAGAATCGCGTTGGTCAATTGGCCGGGATCGGCCTGAATATTCCAAACGTTGGGATCGGCCACGGTTTTCAAATCAATACTCGTGCCCAAGGTTCGTTTCAGCAGCTCGGCGATCTCTTGTAGCTGTAGGGGCGGAGACAACAGGCAGGGTTGCAGCGTTTGGCGACGGGAAAACGCTAGCAGCCGACGGGTCAGATCGGCCCCGCGCCGGGCGGCGTTCATCGCGGTGCTCACCGCTTTGTATTGCTCGGGCCGGCTCCGTAAACCCTCCTCCACCGCTGCGAGATTTCCGAGAATAATAGTCAATAAATTATTGAAATCATGGGCGATACCACCAGTCAACTGGCCCACGGCCTTGAGTTTCTGCGCCTGATTGAGCGCCATTTGGGTCTGCCAGTATTCCGTGAGATCCTCACCGAGAATGAAGCAACCGATGACCTGTTTGCCGCCTGATTCCGTTTTAGGCGATATGTGGGGAATAAAATAAGATCGTACGTACATGCGGCCGGCGGGGGTCGTCATCTCGTACTCGACATGCGTGTTTCGCCCGTCAAGCGCCATGCCGACATGATTCCGCAAGCGGCGGGCTAGCGCCGGCTCCAGCAGGTCTCCGAAGGCCTGACCGAGAAAAGCATCAGCTGGCGCACCGAACCATTCAATATGTTTTTGATTGACGAATGTATACTGCTGTTGGTTATCGAGATAGGCAATCAAGACCGGCACTGTGTCGGTAATCAGGCGGATGCGGTTGTCGCTTTCGCGCAGGGCCGCGGCAATCGTCTTGCGTTCCTCGATTTCACGGGCCAGCTGTTGGTTTAGCGCCCGCAGCTCCGCCGTGCGGGCCTGAATCCGAGTTTCCAATTGCTGGTGGTTTTCCAATAGTTCTGCTTCGGCGCGTTTGCGGGCGGTGATATCCTGATACACGGTGATAAAACCGCCACCCGCCAGCGGCTGGCCACGCACTTCCAACACCGTGCCATCCGGCCGCACTCGCTCGAAAGAATGGCTTTGAAATTGGCGGGCCAGCCGCACCCGCTCGGCCACCAGCACTTCGGGATCGCCAGGGCCATACTCCCCGCGGCAGGCGTTGTAGCCGATGATGTCCGCAAACGGCAGCCCGACGCGCATCAGATCGGGCGGGAAACCCAGCAGCTCGACAAACTGACGATTCCAGACCATCAGCCGCAAGTCCTGATCGAAGATGCTGATTGCTTCCTGTAAGTGATCGAGACTGGCCAGCGTCACCCGGCCCAGCTCGGTATCCGCTACGCCGCCTAACTTCAGCAAGGGGTTTTCCGGCAGTTCGCACATGGTATCCGCCCTCTGTCGGGCTCACTCCCACTCGATGGTTGCCGGCGGTTTGCCGGATACGTCATAGACCACCCTGGAAATTCCGGAAACCTCATTGATAATGCGTCGCGACACCAAATCCAGGAATTGATAAGGCAGATGCGCCCAGCGGGCAGTCATGAAATCCACCGTTTCTACCGCGCGCAGCGCGATCACAAAATCGTAACGGCGGCCATCTCCCATCACGCCGACCGACTTGACCGGTAGAAACACCGCAAACGCCTGGCTAGTTTTATCGTAGAGATCGTGCCGGCGCAGTTCCTCAATGAAGATGTGGTCAGCCCGCCGCAACACATCGGCGTATTCCTTGCGCGCTTCGCCAAGAATTCGCACTCCTAATCCAGGTCCCGGAAACGGATGGCGATAAACCATCTCGGAGGGCAGCCCCAATTCGATACCCAAGCGCCGTACTTCGTCCTTGAACAGCTCCCGCAACGGCTCGACCAGCTTCATTCGCATCGCGGCCGGCAAGCCGCCGACGTTGTGATGCGACTTGATGACATGCGCCTTGCCGGTCTTGGCGCCCGCCGATTCGATGACATCGGGATAGATCGTGCCCTGCGCCAACCATTTGATGCTACGTAGCTTGTTGGCTTCTTCCTCAAAGATCTCGATGAACAGCCCGCCAATGATCTTCCGTTTTTCTTCCGGATCGGCCACGCCCGCCAAGGCGGCCAGAAACCGGTCTTCGGCATTGACCCGAATCACCCGAACGCCCAGGTGCTGGCCGAAGGTGCTCATCACCTGATCGCCCTCGCACAAGCGCAACAGGCCCGTGTCGACAAACACGCAAGTGAGCTGCGCGCCGATCGCGCGATGCAACAGCGCCGCCACCACCGAAGAATCGACGCCCCCCGACAGACCGAGCAAAACTTCATCGTCTCCGACTTGGGAGCGGATGGCGGCGATGCTATCCTCAATAATGTTGCCAGTGGTCCACAGCGGTTCGCAGCCGCAAATATCCAACACGAAACGGCGCAAGATCCGTTCGCCCTGACGGGTATGGGTCACCTCGGGATGAAATTGCAAACCGTACCAGCGCCGTTCTTCGTTGGCCATGCCGGCGATGGCGCAGGTTGGAGTGCTGGCGATGCGGATAAAGCCGGCGGGTAGGGCGACAACCTGATCGCCGTGGCTCATCCACACATCCAACAGGCCGTACCCTTCTGGGCTAGCGTGGTCCTCAATGTCGCGCAGCAAGGCGGAATGGGAATGAGCGCGCACCTGCGCGTAGCCAAACTCACGGTGATCCGATGATTCCACCGTACCGCCCAGCTGGACCGCCATCGTCTGCATCCCGTAGCAAATACCAAGAAGCGGCACATTCAGATCAAACAGTATCCGTGGCGCGCGCGGTCCGTCTTTTAAGAGGGTCGATTCAGGGCTACCCGACAAAATGATACCGTGCGGATGAAACGCGCGCAGCGCGGCGGGATCGGCATCGTAGGGATGAATTTCACAGTAGACTCCAATCTCTCGTACGCGGCGGGCGATCAACTGCGTGTATTGGGAACCAAAGTCGATAATCAAAACGCGGTCAAGATGGATGTCGCGGGCGGTCATGGCTTCCTCCCCTTTCCTCTTGGCAAAGCCAAGCGATTGGAGGGTAAAAGGGATGGGCATTCAATCGATTCGATAGTTTGGCGCTTCCTTGGTAATGGTAACATCGTGGACATGACTCTCGCGCATGCCAGCGGAAGTGACGCGGGTAAAGGCGGGTTTGCTACGCATCTGGGCAATATCCTGGCAACCGACATACCCCATGCTAGAGCGTAAGCCGCCCATCAGCTGATTGATGATAGCCAGCATGCTGCCCTTATAAGGCACTCGGCCCTCGATGCCTTCCGGCACCAGTTTTTCCACTGCGCTGCCTTCCTGAAAATAGCGGTCGCTGGAGCCGTGCCGCTGGGTCATGGCCCCGATGGAACCCATGCCTCGATAAGATTTGTAGGAGCGGCCCTGGAATAACTCTACCTCGCCAGGCGCTTCCTCGGTGCCGGCGAACAGGCCGCCAATCATCACGGCATGAGCGCCGGCGGCGATTGCTTTGGCCAGATCGCCGGAATAGCGGATACCGCCATCGGCGATGACCGGAACGTCACAGTCGCGCAAGGCATCAGCGACATTGGAAACCGCGCTGATTTGCGGCACGCCGACCCCGGCGATAATGCGGGTGGTGCAGATCGAGCCAGGGCCAATGCCCACTTTCACCGCGTCCGCGCCCGCCGCCACCAGGTCGCGGGCGGCGGCGGCCGTGGCGATATTGCCGCCAATTACCTGGACTTGCGGATATTGCTCCTTGATCCAGCGCACTCGATCCAGCACATTTCGAGAATGACCGTGGGCGGTATCCACCACGATCACATCGACATCGGCGTTGACCAACGCCGCCACCCGCTCTTCGGTATCGCCGCCCGTTCCGACCGCCGCCCCAGCGCGCAGTCGGCCCCATTCGTCCTTGCAGGCGCTGGGAAAGTCGCTGGATTTCTGGATATCCTTGACCGTGATCATGCCGCGCAATTGAAAGCGGTCATTGACCACCAGCACTTTTTCGATGCGGTGTTTGTGCAGCAACCCGATGATTTCGTCACGGCTGGCGCCTTCCCGCACCGTTACCAATCGCTCTTGCGGGGTCATGATCGCGCTGACCGGGGCGTCCATATTGTGTTCGAAGCGAAGATCGCGGCTGGTGACGATGCCGACCAGATCCTCCCCATCGACCACCGGTACTCCGGAAATATGATGGGCGCGCGTTAGCGACTACCTCACGGATACTGGTGCCTGGCGAGGTCACAATGGGATCGTTGATGACGCCGCTTTCGTATTTTTTTGACCCGACGCACTTCCTGGGCCTGTTTCGCAACAGCCATATTCTTGTGGATAATGCCGATACCGCCTTCCTGAGCCAGGGAAATCGCGAGTCGCGATTCGGTCACCGTATCCATTGCCGCCGATAATAGGGGGATGTTGAGCGTGATGGCGCGGGTCAGTTGTGTTTTTAAAGTTACATATTTCGGCAGCACCGCGGAATAAGCTGGAAGTAACAAAACATCATCGAAAGTCAGAGCTTCTTGAACAATGCGCATGGCGGTGCCTCGGGACAACTATAAATTAAGCGGATAAGTATAAGCTTCGCTACTAGACAGATAAAGGCTTCGCTACTAGACAGATAAAAGCATCAGATAGTGCCATGACCCCTACCGATATCTCGCGCCGCAACAGTCACACTGTCTCTGGCCTCAACCAGCAAGTGCGCACCCTACTGGAAAGTGAATCCCCATAGTCTGGGTCGAAGGCGAAGTCTCCCATCTGTCCCGTCCTTCGTCCGGGCATCTCTATTTTTCGCTGAAAGACGCCCGCGCCCAAATCCGCTGCGCGTTGTTTCAAAACCGCGCCCTCTTATTTCGTGACGGCCCACGCAATGGCCAGCAAATTCGGGTACGCGGCCGGATTAGCTTGTATGAGCCGCGAGGCGATTATCAGCTCATCATCGATTACCTGGAGGAAGCCGGTTATGGCGCGCTCCGTCAAGCGTACGACGAGCTGCGGTTGCGGCTGGCACGGGAAGGCTGGTTCGCGCTGGAACGCAAGCAAGCGCTGCCCCGTTTTCCTCGTGTGATCGGCGTGATCACTTCGCCCACCGGCGCGGCGATTCGCGACGTTCTGGCCACCCTGCGCCGCCGCTGTCCCACCCTACCTGTGCTGATCTATCCAGTCCCCGTACAGGGTGACGGCGCGGCGGAACGAATAGCTCGCGCCATTCAACGGGCATCCCAGCGCCGCGATTGTGACGTATTGCTACTCGTGCGAGGTGGTGGGTCGCTGGAAGATCTGTGGGCCTTCAACCAAGAAAGCGTGGCGCGCGCCATCATGGAATGCGCCATTCCGCTGGTGACGGGCATCGGCCATGAAACCGATGTCACCATCGCCGACTTTGCGGCTGATCTGCGGGCAGCCACACCAACAGCGGCGGCGGAACAAGCCGGTCCCGATCAGATGGAATGGCTGGCGAAGATTCGTTTGCTGGATAAGCGGCTGCAACAAGCCATACGCTATCGGCTGCGCGGCCAAGAACAGCAAGTGATCTCTTTGCGCCAGCGCCTGATCCGGCAACAACCGCGACGGCATTTGCAAAACCATGCCCAACACCTCGACGAATTGGATCAGCGGTTGCGGCAGGCATTGCGCAACCGCTTGGAGCGAGAACGGCTGCAATTGAACAGTTTGGCAACCCTTTTGCGCGCTCGGACGCCCATCAACCGCTTGCGCGAAAGAAGCCAGCAACTCCAAAATCTGGCACAGCGTCTGCGTTTAGCCATGGCGCTATGCTTACAAACAGCCTCCCAACGCACACGCCATTCGAGCGCCAAGCTGCACGCCTTGAGTCCTCTAGCCACCTTAGGTCGAGGTTATGCGATCCTGCGCCGATCCTCCGACGGCATGGTTCTCCGGCGCGCCAGCCAAGCGACCGTGGGTGAAAGCGTGGAAGCCTTGTTGAATGAAGGCACCCTTTATTGCGAAATCAGAGCCGTTGCTACAGACTAAAGGCCAGGTTGGATTTTTTACCGCCAGCACCATCATCGCCATGGGCACAACTAAAGCATCGCCGCCAGGAGCGCTTTCCCACTCAGCATACCCTTTGCATCAGCAGGCCATCACTGCAAATGTGTTATATTTACCCGAAAATCGAAATTCCCAATTACTTGACAGGAAATTCTGTGATCTACTTGGATATAGTGAGCCGCTATCCGGAAACACCATCCAAATCCCCCCCATTACTCTTCCTGCACGGCTCCTTTACGGATGCTCGCGTCTGGGACGAGCACTTTTTGCCCTACTTTGCTCAGCATGGCTATGAAACCCATGCGTTCAGTCTGCGCGGGCACGGTCGCAGCGAAGGCCGTCAACACTTACATACTTGGCGATTGGCTGACTATGTGGCGGATCTAGCGCAAGTAACGGCAACCTTGTCGCAGCCGCCGGTACTGATCGGTCATTCGATGGGCGGAATGGTGGCGCAGAAATACCTCGAAACAGCTCCCGCCCTTGCGGGGGTCGTGTTGATGGCTTCGGTTCCGCCACAGGGGTTGCTATCTTCCAACCTGCACATGGCGATGCGCCACCCTTTTCTATTTCAACAGATGCTGCTGTTCTCACTACTCGGCCCTAGTTACGGCTCTATCGACATGATGCGGCGCCTGCTGTTTTCTCCCGATATGCCCGCCACGAAACTGCATGAATTTTTCGGCCACATCCAAGCCGAATCTCAGGTGGTCTCGATGGACATGATGGGTTTGAATCCGTTGCAACTGAAGCCGGGCCAAGTAAAAATCCCACTTCTTGTGCTGGGCGCGCAACGCGATGTCTTCGTCTCGCCGCCGCTGATACGGGAAACCGCCCGCTTTTATCAGGCGGACCACCACATCTTTCCCAACATGGCGCACGCCATGATGCTGGAAGCGAACTGGCAAGACGCCGCCGCTTATTTGCGGGGCTGGATCGAACGAGCTGGAATCAGGCCGAGGCCGGAAACCGCCGCCGCCTGAACCACCTTCCTCTCTCCAATCTTTGTAAAACGCGCGGAGAGGAAAGAGGAAAGAAGGCGATTTAGCCCTCGCGCAGCAGTCGGCGCAAAATCTTGCCGACGTTGCTCTTGGGCAGTTCCGCACGAAATTCAACCCGGCGCGGCACTTTGTAGTTGGTTAGATTTGCCCGGCAATGCGCGATTAACGCCTCGGCGGTCAGCGTCTGATCTTTCTTGACGACGACAATTTTAACCGCCTCACCCGATTTTTCGTCAGGCACACCCACCGCCGCCACTTCCAATACGCCCGGATGCAGGGCAACGACATCTTCGACCTCGTTGGGATACACATTGAAACCGGATACCAAAATCATGTCCTTTTTGCGATCCACGATGCGGATATAGCCACGCTCGTCGATATAGCCGATGTCGCCGGTGCGCAGAAAGCCCTCCTGGGTCATCACCTTGGCGGTTTCGTCAGGGCGGTTCCAATAGCCACGCATGACTTGCGGGCCGCGAACGCAAATCTCACCAACCTGATCCCGCCCGATGCCGACTTCTTGATTCTCATCGTTGCGCAATGACAGTTCGGTCGAGGGCACCGGCAAACCGATACTGCCGTTGTACTCGCTCAAATTCAGCGGATTGATGCAGATCGCCGGCGAGGTTTCGGTCAGCCCGTAGGCTTCGATCAGCGCCACCCCGGCAATCTGGCGCCACTTTTCGGCAACCGCCCGTTGGACCGCCATCCCACCGCCGAGACTGACTTTGAGGCTGCTGAAATCCAAATCCTTAAAACCGGGCGTATTCAGTAAACCGTTGAAGAGCGTATTGACGCCGGTGATGATGGTGAATCGAATCTTGGCCAGTTCCTTGACAAACCCCGGCATATCGCGTGGATTGGTAATCAGGATATTGTGACCGCCCAGCTTCATGAAGGTCAGACAGTTGGCTGTCAGCGAGAAGATGTGATACAGCGGCAACGCGGTGATCACAACTTCAACCCCTGATTTGATATAGGGACTCAGCCAGGCCGAGGCCTGTTGCAAATTGGCCACGAGATTGCCATGTGTCAACATGGCGCCCTTGGAAACTCCGGTCGTTCCGCCGGTATATTGTAAAAACGCCAGATCGTCATGATGTAACGACACATCGGCAAAAGCCCTTTCCGCCCCGATCCGTAACGCCTGTCTAAAGGAAACGACGGAAGGAATACGCCAAGCTGGCACCAGCTTCTTCAAATACTTGACCGCGAAATTGACCAGCAGGCGCTTAGGAAGCGGTAACATGTCGCCCAATTGCGTCATTACCACCGTCTTGACTGGCGTCTTTACCAGCGCCTGTTGCAGGGTATGGGCAAAATTCTCGACGATTACGATCACGGTGGCGCCGGCATCGCTCAGCTGATGTTCCAACTCGCGTGGGGTATAGAGCGGATTGACGTTCACCACCACCAGGCCGGCGCGCAGCACCCCAAATACGGCCACCGGATATTGCAGGATATTGGGCATCATAATGGCGACCCGATCCCCCTTGCTCAGTCCGAGTCCTTGCAGAAACGCGGCAAAATCGCGGCTGAGCCGGTCGATCTCCCGATAGCGCAGCGTCATGCCGAGGTTAGAATAGGCTGGCAAGTCGGCAAACCGTTGGCAGCTTTTTTCCAGGATATCCTTCAGCGAGCTAAATTCATCCAAGTCGATCTCCGCCGGCACGCCTTGCGGATATTCTTTCAGCCAGATTTTCTCCACCCTACTTACCTCAACGTTGGTTTGCCATTCGTGCTTCGCCAGTTGAATCAGCGTTCAACAACGCCGCCGCGAATAGCTAAGCTGACGAAAATAGTCAGTTCCGCCCCCAAGCGATAGAAATCCGTCAATGTATTATCGAGCCAGTAGTTTGGAAGCTTTTTGCCGCCAGTGGGTCAAAGAGTAACGTAGAGCAATCCAGTGATCCACCCGATCAACAACCGTTCCAATAGCCGGTAACCCATCCATCCAGAACCACCCGCGCCTTTGATCTAAACTTGTAATCGCGCACCCTCAAATAAGGCCGCTCGTTCTAGCTCCATAACTACCCGTGAGAGTACTACAATGAAACTGAAAATCGGCGATCCCGCTCCGATGTTCATCGCAACCATCACCGACGGCAGTCAAGTCAAGCTGACTGATTACTTAGGTACTCAACTGGTGCTTTATTTTTATCCCATGGATGATACTCCCGGCTGCACCCAGCAAGCCTGCTCCCTGCGCGACCACAACCAGGCGATTCAGGCTAAGGGAGCGGCCATTTTGGGTGTTTCCACCCAGGATATCGCTTCACACCAACGCTTTACCGAAAAATATAATATCAACTTTCCGCTGGTGGCCGATACCGATGGCGCGGTCGCTCGGGCCTACGGCGCGGTGGGCGGCGGCTTGATCGGTGCCGCCAAAAGCCTACTTGGCGTCGCCAACCGCATCACCTTCATCATTAATGAAAGCGGCCACATCGCCCACATCATCGACAAACCGGATTGCGCCAATCACGCGGCCGAAGTGATCAAACTACTGTAAAGTGATACCAAAAAGTTTCAAAATCTAGCGATCAGCCAAACGAGCCATCCGCTCATTTGGCGATTTTTTCCATCGACCATTGGCCAGAGAATTGCGTTTTGGCGAGATCAAGAGTATTCATTTTGCTTCACTCCTTCCTTGGAATAATGGGGATAACAGATCGCTTCGCCGCCCAGCGCCACAAAGTTAGCGAGGGATCCCGCATGCGCGGGCCACACACCCGCCACGGGAATATTATCGTTGGCTTTGAGCCGGCCACATTGTTGAGATACTGATGTGACTCTCTCCGGATCGGTTGCTTCTCCCACATGGCATCAAGGGGCGGACAGCCAGCAAGGCGGACGCCTTGAACAGCAGGATCGTTGGGGCATTTTCCAGCCCCATGATCAGAAAGGCCTGCTCGCCATCGTGGCCGACGGAATGGGAGGGCATCTCGACGGCGCGCTGGGCGCCCAAATCGTCATCGATAGCGCGCGGGACTTCATCCAAAACTCGCCAGATTTGCTGCGCGCCAATCCACCCGCCAGTCTCCTCCAACTGTGCCAAGCGATGCATGAGGCCATCAACCGACGATCGGAAACCGCTCGCAGCACGGCGGTCATGGTATGGATTAATCATGATTGCGGTTATTGGCTCAATATCGGCGATAGCCGACTGTATCACTTGCGCCGTGGCCGTCGCTTGATGCGCACCCGCGATCACTCCGCCGTACAATTGTTGATGGATTTGGGTGAAATCGATGAATCCCAGATGGCGACCCATCCCGCGCAGAACCGCCTTTACCGCTGCTTGGGCGGCGAGGATGATCCCAAGCCAGACGCCGGCCATTTCATGATTCGTTCCGGTGATCTGCTGGCGTTATGCTCGGACGGCGTTTGGGAATATGTCACTGAAACAGAACTCTGGAATACTACCCTGATCAATGGCCCCGCCACCGCTGCCCGCTCTCTGGCCGAACAAGCCATTCAACGCGGTGGAGCCACCGCTGATAACGCTACCCTGATCCTGCTGCACCGGAATACCGAAACCGATACTCCCCTGCACTGGTTGCGGCGAGTTTCCGCAGGATTCGGGTCGCTATTTGGCCGCTAACTGACAGAGAAGCCCGATGATCGAAGATACGAATGCGCTACCCATGGGCTTCAGCTTACACCGCTACCAGATAGAAAGCGTGCTGGGCGCGGGTGGTTTTGGCATTACTTACCGAGCGATCCACGAAGCGCTCCAAAACCAAGTCGCCATCAAAGAATACTTTCCCGCCGAATGGTCTTATCGCGATCATAATGGCACGACCGTCCGCCCCAATGCGCAGGGGCAAATTCCAGCCCGCAGCGGTGAACCACCCTGCTATACCTGGGGCCTGCAACGTTTTCTGGATGAAGCTAAGATTCTGGTGCAGATCAACCACCCGTGCGTGGTGCGGGTTCGCGATTATTTCACCGCGAACGGTTCGGCCTATATCGTCATGGAGTATGAAGCCGGCGAGTCGTTAAGCATGCAGTTGCAACGCGGGGGATTCTACCGGAACAAGAGTTGCGTCAACTGTTGGGCGACGTGATGCCGGCGTTGACCGCCGTACACGGGCAAGGTTATCTGCACCGCGACCTCAAGCCCAGCAACCTCTACGTCCGCTCCTCTGACAGCCGGGTCATGCTGATCGATTTCGGCGCCGCCCGCCAAGCTCTGGGCCGACGTACCCGCAGCGTCACCAGCGTGGTCACTCCCGGCTATTCGCCGATCGAACAATACGTCACTGTCGGCGAAGACTATGGACCCTGGACCGATATTTATGCGCTAGGCGCCGTGCTGTATCGCTGCATCACCGGCGCTCCGCCGATCGAAGCGCCCGGCCGCGTGCTCAAGGATCCGGTACAGCCCGCGGTCGAATGTGGAATCGGTTTGTATTCCAGCGGATTGCTGCGGGTGATCGACCAGGCTTTGGCCGTCCGTCCCGAGGATCGTTTCCAAACGATCACCGCCATGCGGGAAGCCTTGCGGATTGCCGACCAATCCGGTGATCGGGCCGATTTTTCCCATCTGCCGCAACTGCGGCCGGAACTGCTCGACCCGCTGTCAAAAATACATGATGATTTACAGATTGATCTCTCTTCTACCGTTTCCAAGCGCCTCACCCCCCACTCGGAAATAGATCCCTGGCAGAATGCCAGTCGGGACGAACGCCGTTCAAAACCCTCACGTTTCGAGCAGATAGACAAAACTCCCTCGCCTTCCGGTTCTTTCAGTCGAGCAATCGATCGGATTTCCGTCTCCAACGAGAAACGCGACTGGACCTTGGCGGATTTTGACACCAAAAGTTTCGCGCCAGCCACCGTTGCCCCATCGCAAACAGCCGCCGCGTCCGAGGGGCATGAGACCTCTCTGCCGCTGTTGGACGACGCTTGGGAACAGCTGGATGAAGTAGTATCTCAAGCCGCGCCAGCCTTCCCTCAAAAAACCGGCGCGGAAATGCCGCCCATCCGGCCCGAACGCCAATCCAGCAATTTCTCGGTCCTCAATCGGCCACCGACCTCGGTGCTGGAGCATCTAAAAAAAATCCCTTCCACCAAGATTGGCGGAGCCATTCCAACCCAATGGGTCGGACCCGAAAAATCGGTGCCTGTACCCCAAACAGATCATTTGCGCTCGGAGATCCATCACGGAGAACAGAAAACCAGCACCGCGGCATTCACCGAACCTTCAGCGGACGCGATTAGCTACGGCGAGTCGAAAGGCATCGGTTGGAAACGGATCATCATTGCGGTTTGCGCCATCTCCGGCTTGTTGGGGATTGGATTGCTGGGTTACGAGTACTTCAAAACCAGTCAGGAACAGCTGAACCGGGAGGAAGCTCAAAAACGCCAAGAGCAAGAAAAAGCCGCTCAACTCAGCCAAGCAGAGGCCCAAAGACGGGAAACGGATATCGCCGAGCGAATCCAGCAAATCCGCGGCGACATCGCGAACAAGAATTTAGTTTCGGCCGAACTGAATATCGAAGGGATGGCGGAAGCGTATCCCGATCATCCCGCGCTGGCGACTCTACGTTCCGAGATGCTCTCCGCCGAAAAACAAGGGGCCAACGCCAAGACCTGGACCGACGCCAAGACCGGAATGAAATTTATTTGGATCACACCCGGTTGCTTCACCATGGGCAGTCCATCCACCGAACAAGATCGCGGCAGCGACGAAGCGCCCCATCAAGTCTGCGTTAAGGGCTTTTGGATCGGCATCACCGAGGTCAGCAATGCTGAATACCGACGCTTCAAGCCGGCGCACGCCAGCGGTTTCTTTCAGGGGCGTCCGCTCAATCTCGATGCCCAACCTGCCGTCAATCTAGATTGGCAGAGCGCCAAAGCCTTTGCTGAATGGCTGTCCTGGGAGGCGGGCAGCGGCAAACGCTTCCGCCTACCCACTGAAGCGGAATGGGAATACGCCATTCGGGCCGGCACGAACACCCGTTACTACTGGGGCAATAATATCGACCCGCGCTACGCTAATTTCTCTGACCGCAACGACCCCTCGGGTGCCTCTCTCAAAAGCTTGGACGATGGTCAAGCAGTCACCGCTCCCGTGGGCAGCTATTTACCCAATCCATTTGGACTGCGCGACATGGCGGGCAACGTTTGGGAATGGACCTGCTCGGACTACGATCCCAAGTACGCCAGCCAGGAGCAAGGCTGTTCCGACAACGGAGCCAACGAAGGCCAACGAGTGGTCCGAGGCGGCTCCTGGAATAACGGCTCCGGCGACTTGCGCTCCGCCAAGCGTCTGGCTCGAAAACCGGAGCAAATGGACCCGTACACCGGATTTCGACTGTTGATGGAGGAGTAAGGGAGGCGGCGCCGTCAAAGCCGCCGCCTCTGTCTTGGCTTCAGGCCGAAGGATTGCGGCGGCTGACCATAAAGGTCGCGCTGCCCTCAACCACAACCTGATCCCGCACGGTGCAGACGGTATTCATCACCACCCGCCGGCGTTCGGGGTTGATCTCTTGGATCGTGCAAACAGCGGTTACGGTATCGCCAATCCGCACGGGCGCGGTGAAGCGTAACTGTTGATCAACGTAGACCGCGCCAGGTCCGGGCAGGCGGGTGCCCGCCACGCAAGAAATCAAGCCGGCGCAGAACATACCGTGAGCGATGCGCCCCTTGAATCGGGTCTGCGCCGCAAAAACCTCGTTGCAATGCACGGGATTGTTGTCGCCAGTCAAACCGGCGAACATGACCACGTCGGTCTCGGTGACGGTTTTGGCGTGAGAGGCGCTCATGCCAACTCTCAGATCCTCCAGGTAATAGCCGTGGATACTGTCGTTAAGGCCTTCATGCGTCGAGTACATTCATTTCTCCGATCAGCGAGTCATTAGGGTCTGAATTTTGATACAACCAGTGCATAGCCTACATGACCGAGCGTGGCAGTGGGAAATATACCGCTGCCTTTCAGGCATTCGGATTGATCACGATCCGTCCCCGCACCTGCCCGGCGAGAATCGCCTCCGCCAGCCGTGGCACATCCGCCAATGGGACTACCTGGGTCAGCCGCTCCAGGGTCGCCGCCGGCAAATCTCGGCTCAGCCGCGCCCAAGCCAGCCGGCGGGGTTCGGATGGGCACATGACCGAATCGACTCCCAATAGCTTCACGCCCCGCAAGATGAATGGCATCACGGTCGTCGGCAAATCAACGCCGCCGGCCAAGCCACAAGCGGCCACCGCCGCCCCGTAATCGGCTTCCGCCACCGCGCGGGCCAGCACCCGACCGCCGACCGTATCGACCACACCGCCCCAGAGCTGGGTCTCCAAGGGCCGACAGGGTTGGCTCATCGTCTCGCGAGCGATGAATTCCACAGCGCCCAGCTCGCGCAAGAACGTTTCATTTTCTGGCCGGCCAGTGACAGCGGCGACCCGATAACCCAAGCGAGCCAGCAAAGCCACCGCAACGCTGCCCACCCCGCCGCTGGCACCCGTCACCAGCACGGGTTTGGCGCCCTCCGGCGTGACGCCCGCCTGCTCCAACGCCAGCACACATAACATGGCGGTAAACCCCGCGGTACCGATCGCCATGGCGTTATGGCTATCCAACCCATCCGGCAATGGCACCAGCCAATCAGCCTTCACGCTCGCCCGCTGCGCGTAACCGCCCCAGTAACTTTCGCCCACGCCCCAACCGGTCAGCACCACCCGATCACCCGGCTGATAAGCGGAGCTGGCTGATTCCAGCACGGTTCCAGCCAAGTCAATACCGGGCACCAATGGAAATCGCCGCACGATCTTGCCTTTCCCAGTGACGGCAAGCCCGTCTTTATAGTTCAGCGAAGAAAAATCGACGGCGATTAGAACATCACCCGATGGCAAATCGGCGGTCTTTAAAGTGGTCAGCTCCGCCACCGTCTTGCCGTCTTGTTGATTCAACACCAGCGCTTTGAAACTTGATGCGTCAGTCATGTCACTCATTCCTTCACAGCTGCTTCAGATTGCGGTTAAAAAAACAGTAAAGAGAGACATAGCGCCAATACCATGTCCCAATCAATAAATGCATTGCATCGCCAGTGGGGACTAAATACCATAACTTGCTAAGGTTAGCTCGGATAGACCGCAGCCAAACTTCCTCGCGGTGTTTTTGCCTTTATCCCCATCATCTTGGGTTGAACGCACCAAGGGAGTCTCCGCGGCTTATCGAGGCTAGGCTACTGTTTCCTAGTCAGCGTGCGACCCAGAAAATAAGTGCAAAGAGCTATTTCAAAAGTAAGGTGCAATGATGAAAATATTAGTGGCCATTAAGCGGGTGGTTGATTACAACGTCAAGGTGCGGGCAAAGGCGGACGGCTCCGGGGTGGAAACCGCCAACGTCAAGATGTCGATGAATCCCTTTGACGAAATCGCCGTCGAGGAAGCCGTTCGGATGCAGGAAGCTGGCAAAGCCAAGGAAATCGTGGCGGTCTCCTTGGGCGTGGGCGCTTGCCAAGACACTATTCGCACCGCGCTGGCCATGGGCGCCGACCGGGGCATTCTGGTGGAGACCGACGCCGAGCTGCAGCCCTTGGCAGTCGCCAAACTGCTCAAGGCGGTGGTTGAGAAAGAGCAACCGAACCTGGTCATCCTCGGCAAGCAGGCCATCGACGATGACGCCAACCAGACCGGCCAAATGTTGGCGGCCCTGCTCGGCTGGCCGCAAGGCACTTTCGCCTCCAAAGTCGAACTTGGCGAGGGTTCGCTCAACGTGACCCGCGAAGTCGATGGCGGCTTGGAAACCGTCGCGCTCAAATTGCCGGCCGTGGTCACCACGGACTTGCGTTTGAACGAGCCACGCTTTGTTAAACTGCCCAACATCATGAAAGCCAAGAAAAAACCTCTTGACGTGCTCAAGCCAGCCGATTTAGGAGTAGACGTTACACCGCGCCTGATCACTTTGAAAGTCCAAGAGCCACCGAAGCGTCAGGCCGGCATCAAGGTCGATACCGTCGCCGCCTTGGTGGACAAACTACATAAAGAAGCCCACGTCATCTAACGCCCCGACGAGTAGCGCATTATGAGCATCCTGGTCCTTGCTGAACACAATAACACCGCACTGAAAGCGGCCACTCTCAACACCCTCACCGCCGCCGCCCAGCTGGGTGGTGACATCGCCGTACTGGTGGCTGGCCAAGGCTGTGGCGCGGTCGCGGAAGCGGCTGCCAAGGTGGCTGGCGTCAAGAAAGTTCTGGTCGCCGACGCACCCCATTATGCGAACCAGCTCGCTGAAACGGTGGCGGCGCTGATCGTCAATCTGGCGGGCGGCTATACCCATATCCTCGCGCCCGCCACAGCCGTCGGTAAAAATATTTTACCCCGCGTCGCCGCCCTGCTCGATGTCGCGCAAATCTCCGACATCATCAAGGTGGAAAGCGCGGATACCTTCGTGCGGCCGATTTATGCCGGTAACGTGTTGGCTACCGTGCAATCCAAAGACCCTATCAAAGTCATCACCGTGCGCGGCACCACCTTTCCGGCGGCGACTGACGGGGGTTCGGCCAGCATCGAAAGCGTTGCGCCAATCGCTGATTCCGGCGCCTCCAGTTTCGTCGGCCAACAGCTGACCAAATCGGATCGACCGGAATTGACCGCCGCCCGCATCATCGTGTCCGGCGGACGCGGGATGGGTAATGGTGAGAATTTCAAACTACTGGAAGCCGTGGCCGACAAGCTGGGCGCGGCGGTCGGCGCTTCCCGCGCCGCGGTGGATGCCGGCTTCGTCCCCAACGATTATCAAGTCGGTCAGACCGGCAAGGTCGTGGCGCCCGAACTGTACATCGCCGTCGGCATTTCTGGCGCGATCCAGCATCTGGCCGGGATGAAGGACAGCAAGGTGATCGCGGCCATCAACAAAGACGAGGAAGCGCCGATCTTTCAAGTCGCTGACTATGGACTGGTCGCCGACTTGTTCGTCGCCATGCCCGAAATGGCCAAAGAGCTGGATAAATTGAAAGCTGCCGGCTGAGTGCCGCCGTTTTGACGCCGCGCCGCCCGCCGCTCTTCGACCCACGCCTCGGAGATCGGATGCGCGCGAGACGGCGCTCGCTTTCACCTCGCAGTGCGCGCCTTTTCAGGAGATGTCCGTGACCGCCTATTCCGCCCCGACCCGCGACATGCAGTTCGTCATCAACGAAGTAGCCGGCTTGGCCGAAGTCGCCACCTTGCCGGTTTACGCCGACCAGGACGTCGGCCCGGAATTGACCGAAGCCGTTTTGGAGGAAGCCGCTAAGTTAGCCTCCGGCGTGCTGGCCCCGCTCAACCACCCCGGCGACGTGCAAGGCGTCCGCATCGGTCCCGAGGGCGTGATCCCCGCCGACGGCTTCGCCGCCGCCTATCAAAAATTCATCGAGGGCGGCTGGAACGGCATCGGCTGCCCGGCCGAATACGGCGGCCAAGGCTTGCCGGAACTGCTCAACACCGCCACCGAGGAAATGTGGAACTCCGCCAACATGTCCTTCGCGCTGTGCCCGCTATTGACCTCCGGCGCGATCGAGGCGATCAGCCACGTCGGCTCGGACGAACAAAAGGCCACGTATCTGCCGAAGATGACCAGCGGTGAATGGACCGGCACGATGAACCTGACCGAATCGCAAGCCGGTTCCGACCTTTCGGCGGTGCGGACCCGCGCTGTGCCCGAGGGCGATCATTACCGGATTTTTGGCCAGAAAATCTTCATCACCTGGGGCGAGCACAATATGACGGCCAACACCATCCACCTGGTGCTGGCCCGCACCCCGAACGCCCCGGAAGGTGTCAAGGGCATTTCGCTGTTCATCGTGCCGAAGTTCCTGGTCAACCCGGACGGCTCGCTCGGCGAGCGCAACGATGTGCACGCCGTCTCGCTCGAACACAAGATGGGCATTCACGCCAGCCCGACCTGTGTGATGGCCTTCGGCGATCAAGACGGGGCCATCGGCTATTTGGTTGGCGAGGAGAACAAGGGGCTGGCCTACATGTTCATCATGATGAACGAGGCGCGCTTCAAGGTCGGCTTGCAGGGGCTGGCCATCGGCGAGCGCGCTTATCAGGCTGCCCGCGAGTACGCCAAGGACCGGGTGCAAGGCCGGCCGATCGGGGTCAAGAGCGGCGATCGGGTTACCATCATCCACCACCCCGATGTGCGGCGGATGCTAATGACCATGAAGGCCCTGAACGAAGCGATGCGGGCCTTCGCTTACACGGTCGCCAAGCATCTGGATCTGGCCCGCCATCATCCAGACGCGGCAACCCGCCAGCACCATCAGGCTCGAGTGGATTTGCTGATTCCCATCGTTAAAGGCTGGCTGAGCGAAACCGGCATCGAAGTCGCCTCATTGGGCGTTCAAATCCACGGCGGCATGGGTTTCATCGAAGAAACCGGCACTTGCCAGCATTTGCGCGACTCTCGCATCACCACCATCTATGAAGGCACCACCGGCATCCAGGCCGCCGATCTGGCCGGGCGCAAGCTGAACATGGACAAGGGCGAATCGATGCGGGCGCTGATTGCCGACATCGAAGCCACTATCGAAGCGCTCGATCAAGCGTCCGACGAAGATAACTTGGCGACGATACATGCCGAGTTGTCCGAGGGTGTGCAAGCGCTGTCCGATGCCACCGACTGGATATTGAGCACCGACAACCCAAGCTCGGTCATGGCGGTTTCGGTCGATTACATGATGCTGGCTGGCTACGTCTGTGGTGGCTGGCTGATGGCGCGCTCGGCGCTGGCGGCGCAGAGTAATCTGGCGGCCAGCAAGGAGATGGAGTTTAACAATAGCAAGCTGATTACCGCGCGTTTCTACGCCGAGCATGTGCTGCCGAAAACCGTCGGCTTGCTGCATTCGATTCAAAACGGCGGCGATTCGATCTTGGCGCTGGCGGAAGAGGATTTTTAAGCCACGGCGAAGCAGCCCGCGCTATCGGCGTCATTAAGTTGAAGTCAAACACACGCTCCCCTTCTCCGTTGAGAAGGGGATGCCCGCCCCAATCAACCCCAACCGTTTTTCTGGCCCAATTACCGCAAAGTAGCGGCCAACGGGCGTTGCTGAGGACTTTGGTAGATCAAGCCTGTGATAAAAACGGCGTTGGCCTGTGCCACGATCCGCACAGTGGGCTGGTCGCCACTCCAAAAGGCCAAAACCGGGGGCGGGAAGACGTTCCACTGGCCGAATTGGAAATCCTCTAAGATAGCCTGGCAATCGCCAGTCAAATCTTGCCGCTGGCAAACCGGCCAAGGCCATATTTTCTTCAAGGTAAACCGCTATACTTTAGGAAAACAGCTTGCCGGGACTTATCCGACCGGCTGCTGCCTGCTCCGTCCCAATCCAGGTATCCTCGCCATGACCGAACTCACGACCCGCGAGCCTGAAGTTGCCACCCGCGACAGCCTGTTGAACCGCACCATGCACAACCTGCGCGAGGCATGGCGCGAGGTAGCCGACTGGCGCGGCGGCTTGCTATCCACCGCCTCCAGCCCCAATTTATCGGAAAAAGACGCGGAAGCGCTGAAGGCCAAGATGCGCGACTGTTTGGAAGCGCGCGGCGGTGAAGTTTCGGCCCGCGCCAGGGCAGCCAATCTGGGACGAATTTATCTGGCGCTGAACGCCAAAGGCCGGAAACGGTTTTTGAAAATTCTCGCCACTGAATTCGACATCGACCGCAAGGCGGTGGATAAAGCCGTTGCAAAGTTGCAAGAAGGCAGCGACAACCCTGAACAGCGCGCCAAGGCCGAGCGGACTTTGCGCCAAGCGCTGCAACCGCCGCGCGGTCGTTTGCTGGCCCAGCTCAACGCCCTACCCGAAGGCTTTCATTTCTTGGTCGATTTGCGGGCCGAACTGCTCGAATGGCGTAAAGATGATCCGGAACTGGCCGCGCTGGAACGGGATTTATTATCGCTGCTGGTATCCTGGTTCGATGTGGGCTTTCTGGAGCTGCGTCGCATTACCTGGGACTCGCCGGGATCCTTGCTGGAGAAAATGATCGCTTATGAGGCCGTCCATCCGATCAAAAGCTGGGACGATTTAAAGAATCGGCTCAGCGCCGACCGACGCTGCTTCGCTTTCTTTCATCCGCGCATGCCCAACGAACCGCTGATTATCGTTCAGGTCGCCTTGGTCCATGGCATCGCTGACAATGTGCATACCTTACTTGATGAAGCAGCGCCGGTGCTCGACGCCAATGAGGCGGACACCGCTATTTTTTATTCGATTTCCAATGCCCACGAAGGATTGGGGGGCATCAGTTTCGGCAACTTCCTGATCAAGCGGGTAGTCGATGAATTAATCACGGAATTCAACAACCTCAAAACCTTCGCCACGCTGTCTCCTATTCCCGGCTTTCGCCCTTGGCTGGCTGGTAAATTGAACGAGCCGGGCAAAGATACCGAGATGGAATTGCTGTCCTCGGCGGAGCGCAAGGCGCTGGCTGGCATCGCGGAAAACGGCGGTGAACCCGTTTCTTTAAAGACCTTGCTACAACTGCCGGATTGGCCCCAGAAGCCAGAGTTAGCCAAGGCATTGAAACATCCCATCCAACGGCTATGCGCTATCTATCTGACCAAGGAAAAGCGAGAAGGCGGAACCGCCTACGACCGGGTGGCCCACTTCCATCTGTCGAATGGTTCGCGCATCGAACGACTGAACTGGTTGGCCGATACCTCGGCCAAGGGCATGGATCAATCAGCGGGCATGATGGTGAACTATCTCTATAAGCTCGATGATATCGAAACCAATCACGAAGCTTATCGCGGCGAGGGTAAGATCACTACCTCTTCAGCCATCAAATCCCTGTTGAAAAGCTAAACTAAAGTAAGCCGCCCCCACGATTGCTTTGGAGCCACCCCATGCCAGCAGTACGAAACAACTTAGCGCCGTTGGTCTTTCTCTACTTTATGCTCGGTGCGGCTGGCGTTGTTGATGCCGCTACCCGATCAGATTTCTTTGCCGTATTCGATCCCGCCGCCGGCAAAATTCCTTTTCCCAATACTCTGCTTTTCAGTGGCTCAACCGATGGCACACTGAATATTCCAGTAGCCAATCCCAACAATCTGGCCGATCCGGGCGTTGCGTTGAACACTCTGGACGGTTTTTCCACGACCGCGCCGCTGACCGCGCAATTCTCCAGCGCGCTTAGAGCGAACACAATCAAGGCCGGCGAGACCATCCGGGTATTCGAAGTCGCGCTGGTTAATCCATTTCTGAATCCAGCGACCGCCGCGCCTTTCGCCATCACCGAAGTCAAGCGCGAACTCCAAGCAGGCATGGACTACAACGCCGCTCTATCCCCGGCTGACTCCAGCCGAAGCACGCTCACGATTAGCCCGCTACGCCCGCTTGCCCCCAAGAGCGGTTATCTGGTGGTTCTGACGGATGGTGTGCAAGATGAAGGTGGCTTCAACGCCGCTCCTTCACCAAGCTATCGGCTAAGCCAGTTGACAACGCCTTTGGTGGACGCCGCCGGCAACAGCCGCCTACCCGGCCTGAGCGACGCCCAGGCACGGGCGCTGGAGCCGCTCCGGCAACAAATCAACAACCAAGAAAACGCCGCCACCAGCCAGGGCGTCGCCAAAAGCCACATCGTGCTGAGTTGGACTTTCATGACCCAATCCATTGATGATGCTTTTAAAGCCCTGAGCAAGGATCGCGCGCCAGCCAGCCTCCGCTTGCAAGCGACCGGCGCGACAACCGGCGCCGTGGGTCTGGGCCTTCCCGGTTTTTCCGATATCTATGCCGGCGCATTATCGACTCCTTACTACCTGAGCAAAGAAAAACCGCTCAGCGCTTATTGGCAAACTGCCGATAACGGCCCTATCACGCAATACACTCCGCTGCCAGCAGCGACTGCAACACTGCCCATCCCGGTGTTAATGGCGGTGCCTAACGCCGCTAGCGGCCAGAGTAAACCGGTCGGCGGTTGGCCGGCGGTGATCTTCCAGCACGGTATAACCCGAAATCGGACCGACATGTTTTTGCTGGCCGATGCCTTAGCCTTCGCCGGTTTCGCGGTTATCGCCATCGACTTGCCGTTGCACGGCATCACCGATAAAACCAATCCCTTTTATCTGACCGAGCTGGAGCGAACTTTTGACCTTGATTTGAGCAATAACGCGACGGGGGCCAGCGGGGCCGATGGCGCTATCGACCCCTCCGGCAGTTACTTCATCAACTTGCAAAGCTTGCTCACCAGCCGCGACAATGCCCGACAAGCGGCTGAAGATTTGCGTCAACTCACCACCGCTTTGCCGTTGCTCGATTTCGACGGCGACCGGCAACCAGACATTGATGCGAACCGTATTCATTTCGTCGGCCATTCGCTAGGCGGCATTGTCGGCGCCACCTTCCTAGGCATCGATCACCGCGTAGCCAGCGCCACTTTGGCGATGGCCGGGGGTGGCATCGCCAAACTACTCGACGGATCGGCCACTTTCGGGCCGCGTATTGCCGCTGGCTTGGCCGCGGCGGGCCTTAACAAGGGCACAGCGGAATATGAATCCTATCTCGCCGCCGCGCAAACGGTGATCGATTCCGGAGATCCAATCAATTACGCAGCCACCGCTCTACAGCCGATTCATCTGCTAGAAGTCGTCGGCGGTGAAAATATCCAACCTGATCAGGTGGTTCCAAACGTGGTGGACGACGCCCCGCTAGCGGGCACCGAAGCCTTGGCCAGGGTGATGGGATTGCGATCGACCAGCCGCTCGCTGTCGAATGAAGAAGGAGTGCGCGCCATTGTCCGCTTCACCAAGGGCGATCACGGCGCCATCATCAGCCCGACAGCCGATGTCGGCGCCACCGCGGAAATGCAGGGTCAAATGATTAGTTTCCTGCAAAGCGCCGGTAAGGAATTGGAAATTATCTACCAACCCGTCGTGCAGTAACCGGATTACCCATACCACTCAAACCGCGCCACGTGAACGGACGGGGTTTTTCTTTGAATTCCCCCTCCCCCCTTTACGGGATGGCGTGCAATCGGTAGATTGCCGCCATCTCGCCAACCACCCGATCGAATTTGTATGGCTCAATACATCTACACGATGAATCGCGTGGGCAAAGTCGTACCGCCCAAGCGCGAAATTCTCAAAGACATCTCGCTATCGTTTTTCCCCGGCGCGAAAATCGGCGTACTGGGTCTGAACGGTTCCGGTAAATCCACGCTGCTGCGAATCATGGCCGGCGTTGACGCCGATATTCTGGGCGAAGCGCGGCCGCAACCAGGTATTAAGATTGGCTTTTTGACCCAGGAACCGCAACTCGACGCCAGTAAGGACGTGCGCGGCAATGTCGAAGAAGCGGTGGCCCCGATCAAAACGGCGCTGGCGCGAATTGAAGAAGTTTACGCGGCGTACGCTGATCCGGAAGCCGATTTTGAAAAGCTGGCGACCGAACAAGCCGATCTGGAAGCCTATTTGCAAGCGACCGATGGCCACAACCTCGACCGCACCCTGGATGTGGCCGCCGATGCCTTGCGCCTACCGCCTTGGGAAGCAACGGTCGATAAGCTGTCAGGCGGCGAGCGGCGTCGGGTCGCCCTATGTCGCTTGCTGTTATCCAAGCCCGACATGTTGCTGCTAGACGAACCGACCAACCATCTCGACGCCGAATCGGTCGCTTGGCTGGAACGTTTCCTTCAGGATTATCCTGGAACGGTGGTCGCCGTGACCCACGACCGTTATTTCCTCGATAACGTGGCCGGCTGGATTTTGGAATTGGATCGGGGCCGGGGCATCCCTTGGGAAGGCAACTACTCTTCCTGGCTGGAGCAGAAGGAAAAACGCCTGGAAATCGAGGAGAAACAGGAAACCGCTCACATCAAGGCCATGAAATCCGAATTGGAATGGGTGCGCGCCAATCCGAAGGGTCGCCACGCCAAAAGCAAGGCTCGCGTCGCGCGTTTTGAGGAATTGGAATCGCAGGAATTTCAGAAACGTAATGAAACCCAGGAGTTGTATATCCCGCCTGGACCGCGGCTTGGCGATATGGTCGTTGAAGCGGCTCAACTACGTAAGGGTTTCGGCGACCGCCTGCTAATCGACAATCTCGACTTTAAACTCCCTAAAGGCGGCATTGTCGGGGTGATTGGCCCTAACGGCGCGGGTAAAACCACGCTGTTCCGCCTGTTGGTCGGCCAAGAGCAGCCCGACGCGGGAAGCTTACGGGTTGGAGAAACCGTCCAACTGGCTTACGTCGATCAATCACGGGATGCGCTCGCGCCAGAAAAAACCGTTTGGCAGGAAATCTCTGACGGTTTAGACATGATCGCCATCGGCAGCTATCAGATTAACTCGCGCGCCTATGTCGGCCGCTTTAACTTCAAGGGGCCGGACCAGCAGAAATTCGTCAAAGACCTATCCGGCGGCGAACGCAATCGCGTGCATCTAGCAAAACTGCTCAAGAGTGGCGGCAACGTGTTGCTGCTGGACGAGCCAACCAATGATTTAGACGTGGAAACGCTACGGGCGTTGGAAGAAGCCTTGCTGGCTTTCGCCGGTTGCGCCGTGATTATCTCGCATGACCGCTGGTTTTTAGACCGCGTCGCCACCCACATCCTGGCGTTTGAAGGCGATTCACAAGTGGTCTGGTTCGAGGGCAATTACGCCGATTATGAAGCTGATCGCAAGCGGCGGCTCGGGGTCGAAGCCGATCAACCGCACCGGATCAAATATCGGAAGCTGGCCTGAGGTCGGCGGATTCGCTCCAGCTGGCTCTGGAGGCCCTCGAGCACCATGGGTTTAGATTTGAAGGGGATTTCCAGCCAACCGTCGGGCGAAGCTGACCAACATGGCGGCGGTGGCGCCCCAGATAAAGCGATTTTCATAGGGGATCACGTAATAGCGCCGCTGCTGGCCCTTGTACATCATGCCACGCTGTTCGTGATTTTTTGGATCAAGAATAAAGTCCAGCGGCACTTCAAACGCCTCGGCTACCTCAAACCCATCCAATGTCAACTCAAACGGTGGGGCCACAAATCCAACCACTGGCGTTACCAGAAAGCCGGTCACCGTTTGATATAAATCAAGAAATCCAGCAATTTCAACAATATGTTGACGCTTGAGCCCGATTTCTTCCTCCGCCTCGCGCAAGGCGGTATCGACCGGGCCGGCATCCTCCGCCTCGGCCCGACCGCCGGGAAAACTGATTTGTCCAGCATGATGCTCCAGATGCGCGGTACGCTGGGTCAACAACACCGTGTAGCCCGACAGCCGCTCGACGAGCGGCACCAACACCGCCGCTGGCATTAAGGATCGTTCCTCGGCGGCGATGCCCGCCACCGCGTGATCGCCGGTGATGGCGTCGATTGGGTGGGTGGAGTGGAGGCAGCGGCGAATCCAGTCGCGCATTTCGGTGTGATTCACCGCGCCTCCAACGATATGCCAAACAGTCGGGTGTAGTTGGCGGTGGTCTCGTTAGCCACCTGCTCCAGTGACTCGCCGCGCAACCGGGCGACAAACTCGGCGACATGCCGTACCCAAGCGGGATGATTAGGCTTGCCCCGATGCGGCATTGGGGCCAGATAGGGAGAATCGGTCTCCACCAGCATCCGTTCGGCCGGTAGCCGCTGGGCGACCTCTTGAATTTGTTTGGCGTTCTTAAAGGTGACAATACCCGAAAAGGAGATATGGAACCCTAATTCCAACGCCTGTTCGGCCATGTCCCAATCTTCGGTGAAGCAATGCAGCACGCCGCCCACGTCAGCGGCGCTTTCTTCCCGCAAAATCCGCAAGGTATCCGCGCGGGCATCGCGGGTATGCACGATCAGCGGCTTGCCGAGTTGGCGGGCGGCGGCGATGTGGATGCGAAACCAGGATTGCTGGCGATCCACGCTGTCGCGGCCGTAGTAATAATCCAGCCCGGTTTCGCCGATGGCGACCACGCGCGGGACCCGGCCCAAGGCCACCAGTTCGGCCACGGTCGGCGCGCGACCGTCATCCTCGCTGGGATGCACGCCGACCGATAAAGCCACTTGGGGATAGGGTTCCGTCATTCGGGCCAGCGCTGGCCAATGTTCCAGGTCGGTCGCCACGCTTAACATGCCCCTCACGCCAGCGGTCGCGGCGACATCCAAGACATCAGCAAGGCCGCCGGGAAATCGCGTCAAGTCGAGCCGATCCAAATGGCAATGAGAGTCTATTAGCATGTCGGGTTCGCCGGATGCTCACATGGTGTTGGTCGGCTGATCGGCGCGCGTATAGCCCCCCAGCAGTGTGTCGATTTTCTTTTGCAGGTTGGCGCCTTCCATGCCGCTAAATTGAATGCCAACGCCCATCTGCCGCCCGCCGGGCGTGGTTCGGTAATTGATCCAAATGACCTTGCCGGTAATGGCAAAGCGTTCGGGATCGTCCAGCAGCGTCAATAACAAAAAAACTTCATCACCCAATTCGAAGGTTTTTTCCGTTGCAATAAAAATACCCCCGCCTTTGACAAAGGGCATATAGCTGGAATGCAACATCGCCTTATCTTTGATTGCAAGGGAAATAACGCCTTGTCGTGGAGCCGACATAATGAGTTAGCCTTCTATAACGCCGACTGGAAACCAGCAGATTCACTACCCGCTGCGCTATCGTTAAAAAACGCTTCCAACAACAGTTGTGAATTAACCTGAGTGGTCGAACACAGCACATGCAATCGAACCGCCCCGTCCAGCCGCGCGAATAGCGCGCGCGGCGTCCAACGATCAGCCCAATGCTGCAACCTGGGTCGCAAATCTGGATTTCCCAGCCAAGGAGGTTCCGAACTCATCTTAAGCCGAATCAGGTCGGTATGCCAACCGATCAACCAGCGCAGGTTCTCGCCAAGATCGCCTTGTAGCCAAACCGCGGCGGCTTGGATTGGATCGACTTTCCCAGCCGTCAGCTGTTCGTAATTCTCGATCAAGTGACGGCGACGGTTCCAGCGCGCCAGGTCGGCCAGCGCCAGCGCGGCCAGCGGAGCGCCGGCAGCCGCGGCCAGCAAGGTTTGTGGCTCCAGCTCGCTGCTGATCCGTGAGGCTAACCAGGCCCTCGCTTGGTGTGCCGGTGGCCGCTCGAACCGCAGCGCTTGGCACCGACCGCGAACGGTGGCCGGCAATCGCGCGGCCTGAGCGCTCACCAGCACTAACAGACTGTCACCCGGCGGTTCCTCCAGGGTTTTCAACAGACTGTTAGCCGCATTGAGATTGAGGCTGTCGGCGGATTCGAGTAAAGCAATCTTGTAACCGCCATATTGCGGGGTAAAGCTTAGAAAATTCCGCAACTCACGAATCTGATCGACCTTGATGACCTTGCTCTCTTCAGCCGATCGCAGCACATTGAAGTCAGGATGGCTACCGGCCTGGAGCAAACGGCAACCCCGACAGCGCCCGCAAGCGTCCCCTCCCTCATCCCGCTTCTCACACAACAAAGCCTGGGCCAACCGACGGGCAAAGATCAGCTTGCCCAAGCCAAGCCGGCCAGTCAGCAGCAACGCATGAGGCAAGCGCCGGTTGGCAACGCGTAACTGAAGCTGTCGCCACAACGGCTCGTGCCAGGGCAAGCGCCCAGCCACCAATCCGCTCCAGCCAGCTAGCCAGTATGCTTTGGATCTCGATACGAACCATTTCAATCGGACGGTCGGCGTTTACGAGGCGGTAGCGCTCAGGATAGCGTTTGGCCCGTTCGAGATAGACGGCCCGCACCCGCTCGAAAAATCTCACCGTTTCACGCTCGAAGCGATCCGCCGCGCCTCGCCGCCCCGCTCGTTCCAGCCCAACCGCAACCGAAACATCCAACAGCACCGTCAAATCGGGCCTTAAATCGCCTTGCACCCACTCTTCCAATAACCCGATACGTTCAAATGACAGCCCGCGCCCACCGCCTTGATAAGCATAGGTGGCATCGGTAAAGCGGTCGCAGAGCACCCAATGACCGGCCGCCAACGCTGGCCGAACAACCCGCTCTAAATGCTCGGCGCGGGCGGCAAACATCAGCAAGGTTTCGGTCGTGGCCGCCATGCCGTCACGGCGAGGGCTCAATAGCACGGTGCGGATATCCTCACCGAGCGCCGTGCCGCCCGGCTCGCGCGTCGCCATCACCCGGAGCCCGTTTCGTTCCAGATAGTCGCGCATGAAGGCGAGTTGCGTGGTCTTACCGGCTCCCTCGCCGCCTTCGACCGTGATAAATCGCCCCGGCACCTTCATTTTGCCTTTAATTGATAGCGCCGAACGGCGCGATTATGCTCTTCGAGCGTCGCCGAAAAGGCGTGGCCGCCCTCGCCGGTCGCCACGAAATACAAGGCGTCGCCCGATGTGGGATTGACGGCTGCCGCCAGCGCGCCTTCGCCTGGCAACGCGATGGGCGTCGGCGGCAACCCCTTGCGGGTATAGGTGTTATACGGGGTATCAGCCAGTAGATCCTGACGGCGCAAGTTGCCGCTGAAAGCTTGGCCCAATCCGTAAGTCGCAAGCGCCGCGCCAATACGCCGGCGATGGTGGGTCGCTCCGCTGGCAACCTCGTCTCTTTTTCAATGATCGAAGCCAAAATCAAGGCTTGGTAGGGATCGTTGAAGGGCAAGTCGGAGCGGCGTTGGCTCCAAACATGGTTCAACCGCTGATCCATCGCCGCCAACGCTCGCCGCAGAAACGCCTCATCGCTGGTTCCGATAGGAAAATGATAGGTATCAGGGAAAAAGCGGCCTTCGGGGTGTTCGCCAGGACGGCCCAGCCGCGCCATGATCTCGGCATCGCTCAAAGCGCCGAGGGTGTGGGCGATTTTAGGATGTTCGGATAAAGCTTGCCGCAATTGTTGAAAAGTCCAGCCTTCCACCACCGCCATGGCATATTGGACCACGCGCCCGTTTACAATTTGCTCGGTGAGTCCCCGCGGGGTAGTCTCCGGCGTAACCGCATACTCTCCGGCCTTTAGTTTTGAGGCCAAACCATTCAGCCGCGTATACGCTTCAAAATAGTAAGCAGATTGCATTACGCCATGCTGTTGCAATTCTCTGGCGACATCGCTAACTCCCATGCCCGGTTTCACCGTAAAAGTGAATCCGCTTCCAGGCACTCTACACGGCGTATCGAGGAAATCACGATAATCGAGGTAAACAACACTAGCTACTAACCCTAGAGCCAGCGCCAAGACGACCAAGCCTAATAAAAAGCGTCGTCGGAACAACATGTCAACAGCCAAAAAGCCCAACGCTGTTTTCGCCTTTCAGTTTTCGCCAATATTGAACGAACCGCCTGAAAGGCAAATTTGGGCGCTCCCTTCAAGCCAGGGCGCGGAACACAACGGTACCGTTGGTGCCACCGAATCCGAAGGAATTCGACAGCACGACCTTGATCGGCCGCTCCTGCGCGACGTGCGGAACATAATTCAAATCGCAGCCCGGTTCTGGGTTATCCAGATTGATGGTCGGGGGAGCCACCTGATCGCGCATCGCCAGGATGGAGAAGATGGCTTCGACGCCACCGGCGGCACCCAGCAGGTGGCCGGTCATCGACTTGGTGGAGCTCATCGCCAACCGGTAAGCGTGCTCTCCAAATACCGCCTTGGCGGCGTCGCTCTCGATCTTGTCGCCGGCCGGCGTCGAAGTGCCGTGCGCATTGATGTAATCGACCGCATCGGGATTGATCCGCGCATCACGCAAGGCTTGGGCCATCGCCCGGCGGGCGCCGTCGCCATCTGGCGGCGGCAAGGTCATGTGGTAGGCGTCGCCGCTCATCCCAAAGCCAATCAACTCGGCATAAATGCGGGCGCCGCGCCGTTTCGCATGTTCGTATTCCTCCAACACCAAAACCCCCGCGCCGTCGCTTAGCACGAAGCCATCGCGATCCTTATCCCAGGGTCGGCTGGCTTTCTCGGGTTCGTCATTGCGCATCGACAGCGCCCGCGCCGCCGCAAAACCGCACAACCCAGTCGGGGTCGTGGCCATTTCAGCGCCGCCGGCAATCATGACATCCGCGTCGCCATAGGTGATCAGTCGGCCCGCCAGTCCGATACTGTGCGTGCCGGTGGTACAGGCCGTGACGATGGCCAGATTCGGCCCCTTAATGCCATACAGAACGGAAAGGTTACCCGAAACCATGTTGATGATGCTGCGGGGAACATAAAATGGCGTCAGTCGCCGCGGCCCCCCTTTCAAGAACGCGGCGTGACCTTCCTCAATGCCCGGCAACCCGCCGATGCCAGCGCCGATAAACGTGCCGATGCGCTCGGCGTTTGATTCGGTGATCTCCAACCCCGAATCTCGGATCGCCTGCACCGCTCCGGCGATGCCGTAATGAATGAAGGCGTCCATCTTCTTGGCTTCCTTGGGATTCAGGTAATGTTCGATCTGGAAATCCTTTACCGCTCCGCCAATGCGCACCGGATACGCACTGACATCAAAGGCGGTAATCGGTCCGATCCCGCCGCGGCCAGCCAGAATGTTGGTCCAGGCCGTTTCCACGGTATTACCCACCGGGGATACGATACCCATGCCCGTCACTACCACTCGCCGCTTGGCCACGAAGCTACCCTCTACCTCACTGCGCCACCAAAATTACGCCGCGACCGCCATTCACGGTCGCGGCGGAGACACCCCATCCGTTTGGGACCGACACCAAATCAACCGAGATGCGTCGCGATATAATCAATGGCCTGTTGTACAGTGGTGATCTTCTCGGCGTCTTCGTCGGGGATTTCGAGTTCGAATTCTTCTTCCAAGGCCATCACCAACTCGACCGTATCGAGCGAGTCGGCGCCGAGGTCCTCAACAAAAGAGGCCTCGTTGGTCACTTGCTCTTCCTTTACCCCCAGTTGCTCGATGATAATTTTCTTGACGCGAGCTTCAATGTTGCTGATGTCAGTCATGATGATTTATTTCCTCGTTGTGAACCCAGACAACCGCGGCACTACCACGGGGTATTGTATGGAAAACAGCGGGGTGGATGCCATCAATTCTAGCCGTCAAAGGCTATCAGGGCATGTACATCCCGCCGTTGACATGCAGAGTCTCGCCAGTAATATAGGTTGCTTCCGGAGATACCAGAAAGGCAACGGCAGCGGCAATATCTTGCGGTTGGCCCAACCGCTGTAATGGGATCGTTCCAAGCACGGCCGCGCGCTGCGCTTGCGGCAACGCCCGAGTCATGTCGGTATCGATAGCGCCCGGCGCCACGACATTGACGGTAATATTGCGCGATCCCACTTCGCGCGCCAGCGATTTCGTGAAACCGATAATGCCCGCCTTGGCCGCCGCGTAGTTGGCTTGACCGGGATTGCCAGTCGCTCCCACCACGGAGGTTATATTGACGATACGTCCGTACTGAGCTTTCATCATCCCCCGCAACACGGCCTTGCTCAACCGGTAGACCGAGGATAAGTTGGTATCGATGACCGTGGCCCATTCCTCTTCCTTCATCCGCAACAACAGATTGTCGCGGGCGATGCCGGCGTTATTGATCAGGATAGTCAATATCCCAAACTCCCGCGTGATCGTTTTAACCGTCGCCTCGACGGAGCTGGGATCGGTTACATTCAGTCGCAGGCCGCAACCCTTGATGCCGCGTTCGCGCAAATCCTGGCCGATGGCCTCGGCGCCGGACTCAGTAGTCGCGGTCCCCACCACGACCGCGCCGCATCGGCCCAATTCGCGGGCGATTGCCTGGCCGATGCCACGGCTGGCTCCCGTTACCAGGGCTATTTCACCATCCAGTGCCGTCACTGTAAAATCTCCATCACCCTCAAATCTTTAATAGCACCGCGCCCCAGGTAAAACCGCCGCCAAAGCCTTCCAACAACACGGTATCACCCGGTTGGATGCGGCCGTCGCGCACCGCCACGTCCAAGGCTAGCGGCACCGACGCCGCCGAGGTATTGCCGTGGGTTCGCACACAATCCACCATCCGTTGCTCCGACAAGCCCAACCGCTTAGCGGTCGCGGCCAGGATACGGCGGTTGGCCTGATGCGGTATCAGCCAATTGAGGTCGGCCACCGTCATGCTGTTGGCCGCCAGAATCTGCTCGGCAATTTCCTTCAGTGTGGTGACCGCCACCTTGAACACTTCGCTGCCCCGCATTTCCACGAACGCGGCGTTTTCCCGCGTTCGGTCGTAACCGCTGGAGACGCCGGCGGGCACCCACAGCAATTCCTTATAGCGGCCATCGGCGCCCAGGCGGCTGTCGATGATGCCGGGCTGTTCGCTCGCCGCCAGCACCACCGCGCCAGCGCCATCGCCAAATAGGATGCAAGTGCCCCGATCCTGCCAGTTGATGATCCGGGTAAAGGTATCGGCACCCACCACCAGCGCCCGCCGCGACGCGCCGGTACGGATGAAACGGTTGGCGATATCCAGGGCATAGACAAAACCGGTGCACACCGCTTGCACGTCAAAGGCAGGGCCGCCGTAACAACCCAAGCGGTGCTGTAATTGAGTGGCGACGCTGGGAAAAACGTGATCCGGCGTGGTGGTGCCCAGCACGATCAAATCGATATCCCCAGGCGCGATGCCCGCAGCCGCCAGCGCCCGCCGGGAGGCCTGTTCGGCCAAATCGCAGGTGGTTTCACCTGGAGCCGCGATATGACGCTCCTCGACACCGGTACGTTCGACGACCCATTCCGCCGTGGTGTCGATCATCTGTTCGAGCTCGGCGTTAGTCAGTACTTTTTCCGGCAGATAGCTGCCAGTTCCGATGATGCGGGCGTAGTTCAAAGGGCTTGTCTCTCGGCGTGAAGCGCGGCCAAATGCGAATCGATCTGGCGAGGTACTTTTCGCTCCGCTTCCAGTATCGCAACCTGGATGGCATTGGCGAAGGCTAAGGCGTCGGCGCCGCCATGGCTCTTGACGACGATACCCTGCAAACCGAGCAGGCTGGCGCCGTTATAGCGGCGAGGATCGATCTTGCGCCGGAAGGCGCGCAGTACCGGCAACGCAACCAACCCAGCCAGACGAGTCAACAGGCTCCGCTTGAATCCCTGCACCATAAAATGCTGGATCAACTTGGCCACGCCTTCAGCGCTTTTGAGAGCGACATTGCCGACGAAACCGTCGCAGACGACCACGTCCACCTCGTCCAGGAAAATGCCGTCAGCTTCCACGAAGCCGATGTAATGGAGATCGCTCGCCGCCAGCAAGCGTGCGGCCTCTTTGACCTGCTCGTTGCCCTTAATCTCTTCCTCGCCGATGTTGAGCAAGCCAACGCGAGGCTGAAGGATGCCATTGACGTTGGCCAGCACCGAACCCATAACCGCGAACTGGAGCAAATGCTCGGCCTTGCTATCAACGTTCGCCCCCAAATCGAGCACGCGGGTGTGGCCGCGCACGGTGGGCAGCGTGGTGCAGATCGCGGGGCGATCAATACCGGGAAGGGTTTTGAGGACGAAACGCGCCGTAGCCATCAACGCGCCGGTATTGCCAGCACTGACGCACGCGTCGGCCTCGTTCTGTTTGACCAGGTTGATCGCCACCCGCATCGAGGAGTCTTTTTTGACCCGCAGTGCTTGGGCGGGAGATTCATCCATGCTCACCAGCTGCGAGGCATGGCGAATGAGAAGCCGCGGATCTGCCCTGGATTTGCGTTTGGCCAGACCAGCCGACAACACATCTTGCTGGCCAACCAGAATGAGCCGCAGCGAATCGCCAGCAGTCTCCAAGACCTGCAAGGCGGCGGGGATCACTACTTCGGGACCGACATCGCCACCCATGCCATCCAGGGCGATTGTGAGCGGTCTTGTCATGGGGATAGAGCCATCGATGAATCAGGGTATCAGCGCACGAACCACAAGCACGAACGCTGGCGGGTTATTATTCTTCATTCTCAGTCGTTGCGGGCTGATTAATAATCTTACGACCGCGATAAAAACCCGTTGGGGTGACATGATGGCGGCGATGCAGCTCGCCCGACGTAGAGTCTATCGACAAGGTCGTGGCGGTCAGCGCATCGTGAGAGCGGCGCATACCACGCTTTGAGGGGGTTTTACGGCTTTTCTGAACAGCCATTAATCAAGTACTCCGTTTCAAATCAGACAATAAGGACGCCAAGGCCGCGAAGGGTTGGCGATGGTTCTCGCCGGGCCTTGCTTCGTCAGGCGCTGTGTAACCGTTGGCCTCGCATTCCCGCGGCTCTTCATGACGGGGGATTTGGGGCAAAGCCAATAACAATTCATCTTCCACCAAATCAGCGACGGCGACATCACCGTCAGCAACCAGCAGCGGTTCGTAGCGCTCTAGCAACCGTTCGGCCTCGGCCTCGGAACGGATCAGCCCCAAGGCGACCGTAACTGTTACCGGCAACCGCAATGACCCCAAGCAGCGCTGACAATCCAGATCGATGTCCGCCTGAATCTCCGCTTTGATATAATGCACACCGTTCTCATCCACCCCCGCCGCCAGCGCTACAGCAGCTTTGCCGTCGGCGTGATTCAAAACCGCCAAGCGCGGCAAAGCCGCCAAAGCGATCTCACCGACCAGCCGTCCTTTCTCAGCGGCCAGTTGCCATGGGTTGATGGTATTTGAGAATGGCGGAAGATCCATAAGAGGCGGAATGATATAAGCCTGTCGGTTTTCTGTCAAAATCTAGTCCGCTTTTAGATTGATAACGTATCCCTATTCCTCCATTGAGCGCGCATTATGCCCTTTTCTTTACCCGACGGCCGTCGCCTCGTTTTAGCCTCAACCTCTCCGTTTCGCCGCCAGCTACTGGCGCGTCTCGGCCTGCCGTTCGACGTACAAGCCCCTGAGACCGATGAAACCCGTTTGCCCGGCGAAGAAGGGCCAGCACTGGTGGCGCGGCTGGCGCAAGCGAAAGCGGCGTCTGTCGCCCGACACCATTCAACCGCCTTGGTGATCGGCTCGGATCAGATCGCGATGATCGATGGCGAAATAATGGGCAAGCCCGGCGATCACGACCGCGCCATGGCGCAATTGCGGCTGGCTTCGGGCCGCACAGTCATTTTCCATACCGGGCTGTGTTTGCTCGACAGCGACAGCGGTCAACGGCAAACCGCCGTAGAACCGTTTCGGGTGGTATTCCGCCCACTGACTTCAAGCATGATCGAGGGGTATCTACGCCGAGAACAGCCGTACCAATGCGCCGGCAGTTTCAAATCCGAAGGCCTGGGCATCGCCTTATTCGAGCGCCTGGAAGGCGACGATCCCAGCAGCTTGATCGGGCTGCCGCTGATCCGGCTCAGCCGAATGCTGGAAGCGATGGGCGTCACGCTTTTGTAAAAGGCCCCGTTACCAACGCGCTACCGCCACGGTATTCCACCTTCCAAACCCAGCCTTTGCATCAGGGCAACGCTCGCGCTGGTGGCCGTCTCGTCGAGCAAGCGATCCAGCCATCGGGTATGCTTGGTGTAATCGACGATGGTCTTTTCACCGATCACCTCTTCGGCCACATAGCGACTGCTGCCCAACGCATCCACCAACCCCATTCCGACGCTTTGTTCGCCGGTCCACATCAGGCCGCTGAATACCTCTGGATTATCTTTCAGCCGCTCGCCCCGTCCCTGTTTGACGGCTCCGATAAATTGCTGGTGAATCGCATCCAACATCCCTTGCAGGTGTTTGATTTCCTCAGGATTAGCCGGTTTGAACGGATCAAGGAAATCCTTGTTGCTACCCGCCGTGTAGGCCCGTCGCTCGATCCCCAGCTTGGCGATGGCGTCGGTAAAACCAAAACTATCCATCCGTACGCCGATGGAGCCAATGATGCTTGCTTTGTTGGCGTAGATTTTTTGCGCCGCCGCGGCGATATAGTAACCGCCCGAAGCGCAGACATCGCTGGCTACCGCATGAACTGGAATCTTGGGATACTGCAGGCGCAGTTTCTGAATCTCATCGAAAATTTCGCCGGCCTGTACCGGACTGCCGCCGGGACTATTGATTTCCAAGATCACACCAACCGTGTTGCCATCCTTGAAGGCTTTGCGTAGCGCTTCGATGATATTTTTCGCGCTAGCCTCGGTACTGCTCGCAATCAAACCATCCACCCGCACCAAGGCGGTATGCGATTTCGTCATCGTCGCTGCCTTGGAAGCCAGTTTATCCGGCCAGGCTAATACCAGCAGCGCCACCAAATAAACGAAAAACAGCAGTTTGAAGAAAATTCCCCACCGCCGCGTTCGGCGTTGTTCAGCCACGGCGGCGAACGCGAGTTTGGTCAACGCCTCGCGCGCCCAACGATCATCGCCGGGCAAACTGGAATTCGGATTCGCTTCGTTCATAGTCACCTCATGGTTCCGGTGTCCCGTGGTTTTCTTTCGCGCCGATACGGTCCAAAACTGCCTTTAATCCAAGCTCCAGCGGTGCGCTGACCGCGATTTCCCGACCGCCCAGCGCTATCGTCAGACTGTTGGCGTGCAAAAACAGCCGCCGCAAGCGATGTTGCTCTGCCATCATTCGGTTGAATGCCGCATCGCCATATTTTTGATCGCCGGCGACCGGATGGCTGATGTGAGCGGCATGCACGCGAATCTGGTGGGTACGGCCCGTAGCGATGCGTGCTTCCAGCAACGAAACCTGCTTGAATAAGCTCACCGGCCGAAAGTGGGTTAAAGCCGGCTTGCCGTCGTCTGTAACCTCAACCATTCGCTCGCCTCCGCGCAACACATTGCGTCGCAGCGGGACATTCACCTCGCGCGGCCCATGGTTCCAGTAGCCGCGCACCAATGTCAAATACCGTTTTTCGACCTGTCCCGCCCGCAAGGCGCTCTGGATCAATCGGAGCGCCTCCGGGGTGCGGGCGAGCGCCAGACAACCGCTGGTTTCACGATCCAGCCGGTGCGCCAGCTCCAAAAACGGCTCTTCCGGCCGCAGCGCTCGCAATAACTCAATGATTCCAAAATCGATGCCACTGCCTTTGTGGACGGCGAATCCAGCCGGTTTATCGAGCACCAGCACCTCGCGATCTTCATAAATGATCGCGTCCCGCAATAGGGCCGCCAATTCAGGCGACGGCTGCAAGGATTGCGGCTCGCACGCCCCCAGCCGTATGGGGGGAATACGGAGCTTGTCGCCGGCTTGCAAGCGCTGACTGGGTTGAACTCTCCCCCCGTTGAGTCTCACCTCACCCTTGCGCACGATCCGATAAATATGGCTCTTGGGAGAGCCCTTCAGCTGGCGCAGCAAAAAATTATCGAGGCGCTGGCCGGCCTGTTCGGCGGTAATTTCCAGATGACGCACCCCGGCGGAGGCAGTGAAACCCGTTATCATTTGAAGCAGCTCACTCAGAACTGTTATAGTTAGCGATGTTGTCGCCAATTGGCCCTCAGGGCTGGCGAAACTGGATGACTACACTATCGGTTTTCGCACCCTCACGCCAGTTGTCTGGCGGGTGGGGTTATGTTAGATGGGTTTATTCGCCGCTCAACCCACACCTCTCGAGCGGCTCTTGACCGCGCTCCCAGCCGACCGGTCACAACTTCGCGGCGTATTGGGCCAGCCCCCACCAGGATTCCATTCCCTTGGGCAACCCCTGTTCTAGCGACGCCCCGGCGACAACTCTGTCACCGTCGGTGATGGTCGAGCGCAAGGAATTGCATCATGAAACGCATGTTGATCAACGCGACTCAGCAGGAAGAGTTGCGCGTAGCCCTTGTTGACGGCCAAAAACTTTACGACCTCGATATTGAAACGCCGTCGCGGGAACAAAAAAAATCGAATATCTACAAGGGCCGCGTCACCCGGATCGAGCCGGGACTGGAAGCAGCCTTCATCGACTACGGCACTGACCGTCACGGTTTTCTGCCGTTCAAGGAAATTACCCGCAGCTATTTCGATCCTCAAGCCACCGAAGGCGGTCGCCCCAACATCCGCGACGCCATTCGGGAAGGCCAGGAAATCATGGTGCAGGTGGAAAAAGAAGAGCGCGGCAACAAAGGCGCGGCGCTCACCACCTTCATCAGCCTGGCGGGTCGTTATCTGGTGCTGATGCCCAACAATCCTCGGGCTGGAGGCGTCTCACGGCGGATCGAAGGCGAAGATCGCCAGGAACTTCGCGAGGTGATGAGCAGCCTCAACATCCCCGACGGCATGGGATTGATCGTGCGTACCGCCGGGGTCGGCCGGTCGCAGGAAGAATTGCAGTGGGATCTGGATTACCTGCTCCATCTGTGGAAAGCCATTGAGATTGCCGCTTCCCAGAAAAAAGCCTCTTTTCTGATCTATCAGGAAAGCAATATCATCGTGCGCGCTTTGCGCGATTACTTACGCGCCGATATCGGCGAAATCCTCGTGGACAATCCGGCGGTTTACCGTCAAGCCCAGGATTTCATGCAGCAGGTGATGCCGCACAACCTGAACAAGCTCAAGCAGTATCAGGACAGCATCCCCCTGTTTACCCGCTTCCAGATCGAATCCCAGATCGAAACCGCCTATCAGCGCGAGGTTAGCCTGCCTTCCGGCGGCGGGATCGTGATCGACTACACCGAAGCGCTGGTGTCCATCGACATCAATTCGGCCCGCGCCACCAAGGGCAGTGACATCGAAGAAACCGCGCTCACCACCAATCTGGAAGCGGCCGACGAGGTCGCGCGGCAGTTGCGACTGCGCGATCTGGGCGGGCTGATCGTCATCGACTTCATCGACATGAACGTCGCTCGCAACCAGCGCGAGGTCGAAACGCGCTTGCGCGAGGCGCTGAAAATGGATCGGGCACGGGTACAAGTCGGCCGCATTTCACGCTTTGGCCTATTGGAAATGTCGCGGCAACGGCTGAGTCCTTCGCTAGACGAAGCCAGTCATGTAATTTGCCCCCGCTGCAACGGCCAGGGCACCATCCGCAATATTGACTCGCTGGCGTTGAGCGTGTTGCGCTTAATCCAGGAAGAAGCGATGAAGGATCGCACCGGCCGGGTCGTCGCCCAATTGCCGGTTAAGGTTGCTACCTTTCTACTCAACGAAAAACGTGAAGCGGTTCGCGCTATTGAGCAACGCCATCGGGTCGGAGTGATGCTGATCCCGAATGAATCGCTCGAAACCCCGCATTTCAAACTGAACCGATTGCGGGCGGATGAAGTATCGGAATCCCAACACCTGTCCTACGCACTGGCCGAGGATTACGAGGAGCAATTCGAAGTCAAATCGGCAACCTCGACCCGCGCAACCAGCGAGGAACCGGCTGTCAAAGGCGTTACCCCCGCTACTCCAGCCCCGCCGCCGCCACCGGCCCCAAAACCGGAAGCTAATTCCAGCTTTTTCCGCTGGCTGTGGAGCAACCTGTTCGCTCAACCCGACACGGCCGAGGTCCATGCGGAACAACCAATCAAATCGGGTGGACGCGCTCCGAAGCCAGAACGATATCGGCGAGAACGGCCCGCAAAACGACCCGATGTGGAAACCCCGACAGAATCGGTTGGGGCCAAAATTGAAGTAGCTACTGCCGAACGAGTTGCTCCAGTTTCAGAACCACCCGCCGAGCCGGTTCGGATAGCAATTAGTCCGACCACCGAACTCGCACCACCTGCCGTGAGCGAGGATCTTAAAGAACAGGCTTTGAGCGCTGAAGCGGAGGAAGAAACCCCCAATCCACGGAGCCGACGGAGCCGGCGCGGTGGTCGACGGCGGCGGCGTGGCGATGCTCCGAATGCGGCGGACACCGCTGTGGAAGGTATTGAATCAGCCGAATCGGAGGCAGAAATACCCTCTGCCAGCGACCAGAATCAGTCAGCTATAGAAGACGATTCGGAAGCGGCTCCATCTCCAGCTTCGGCCAGTGCGCAACAACCGCCAATAGCATCGGCTTCCCAGGCACCGCAGCGCCGGATTCGCAGCGGCCGGCCGCGTCTCCCCCAAGAACTGCTGGCTGCCGCTAGAGCGGCCAAATCAGCCGCCGTATCCGCAGCGACCACCCAATCAGCTGATTTACCTATTCCGCCGCCGCCATTGTTGTTGGAGTATCCCGCTGAAGACACATCAGCCGCTACTACAAAAGCAACGGCTGAGTCCCTGATTCTGGATCAATCCACCGAGCTATTCGTTGCATCTTCATCGGGGCTGGAATCCCACATTGAGGAAAGCTCACGCGCTGAACCTGACATTCAAATTGCAACGTCTGCTATTGTTGCAATCGACGATTCGCACCCGATTCCCTCTGAATCAGCCGAGTCGAGGAATCAAACTCCAAGTGGACCAACAGAGCATATGGCTGAAGCCGCGGAGACCACATCGGAATTAGTAGAACGAACCGAGATAGTTGAATCGGCGGAATCGGCGGAATCGGCGGAATCGGCGGAATCGGCGGAATCGGCGGAATCGGCGGAATCTACTGCCGAATTAGCGGCGGCACGAAAGAGAGTGGAATCGCAAGAAACATTGGAATCAGTTAGTTTCGAGCCAGAAGCAGCAGACGCCAATTCAGCAGCGCCAACCACTGACACGCTCACACCTTGTTCCGATGCTGGGGAAGATAACGGGGCAACTCCGTTACCCCCCGAAGAAACAACCATGCCTTCTGACGAGCCTGAAATGGGCGGCGAGCCAACCGCAATCTCCAATGGGGCAACAGATCTCGCGCAACCCTCTCATCGCGCTGATCCGGCGCTGTCAGAAGCGAGCGAGCCAGACAACAAACTGACATCTAACCCAGAAACTGAACCCAAAGCGGCCAGTTGATCGAACGAAGTCCATCTCATGGGGCTGGATAACAGCCCCATTTTTGTTATGTCTTACCCGATCGGTTGCAACTAGATTTGATAATCATCGCGAATGCTAACGAGTAATCCTTCGGCGGCCGTTTCGATCAAATCCATCACCCGCTCGAAACCATTGGGGCCGCCGTAATAGGGATCTGGAACCTCTCGCTCCGGAAGATTGGGAGCGTAGTCCATGAATAACTGAATCCGACATCGCAATTCAAAATCTTGGCGTAAAGCCAACAGATGTTCTAAATTATCGCGGTCCATGGCCAACACATAGTCGAATTCAGCAAAATCCGCTACCGTTACCTTACGGGAACGAATGCCGCGCAGATCGATTCCCCGCCGCAATGCCGTGGTTTGGCTGCGGGCGTCGGGCGGCGCGCCGACATGGTAGGAATGGGTGCCCGCCGAATCCACGTAAATCTTGTTATCCAAACCCGCGCCTTCCAGCATCCGCCGGAATACGCCCTCCGCCACGGGCGACCGACAAATATTCCCCATGCAAACAAATAGCACTCTGACCATTGCTCTCGCCTTTGCTTCATCTCGCCGCCGTCGCCTAAGGTTGAACGGCGCTTGAAATAACTTTTTGATATGGTTTCCAATCAACGGGGTCGTCACTCATGTTGCCCATCGATTCCGACAAGCTGAAACAGCTACTGGCTCAGCCTTTGACTTATCAAGGGATACCGTGCCGGGTCATCGAAATCCTGATCGACGAGCTGGCGCTCGTACTGCGAGACCGCCAAGACCACAAGATCATTCAAGCCAACCAGTACGGCGATGCCGGCCCTCGCGTCCCTAGAACCTTCACCGTATCGCTCCTGGATGCCGAAGGCCAAAACTTTAATTCCGATTTGCCGGAGCTGACCACGCTCGATTTATTGCGCTGAATCCACCAATTCCGCCATCACTCGCATCAGATCAGCTTCAGTGTCCACACCCGGCGGCGGCGCTTCCGCCGCCTCAGTCACATGAATCCGGATGCCATGCCACAAAGCGCGTAATTGTTCCAGCGACTCAGTACGCTCAATGCACGCCGGCTCCAAGCGGGGAAAGCTTCGCAAGACCGACACTCGATAAGCGTAAAGTCCAATATGGCGAAACCATGCCGTATTCGCGGGTAGCTCGGCGGATGGGCTTCCTTGCTCCCGAAACGCTGCACGATGCCAAGGAATCGGGGCGCGGCTGAAATACAGCGCAAATCCTTCGTGATCCTGAATCACTTTGACCACGTTCGGATCGAACAACTCCGCCGACTGGTGAATTTGAGCGCAGACCGTAGCGATCCCCGCGGTCGGATGCGCGTCCAACGCCGCCGCCACCCGCCGGATTAAGGCTGGCGGCATTTGCGGTTCGTCGCCCTGCAAGTTAACCACGATGGCATCGTCCGGCCAACCATAGCGAGCCGCCACCTCCGCCAGACGGTCGGTGCCGGAAAGGTGCTCGGAGGAGGTCATGCACACCGGCGCGCCGAAGCCCTCGGCGGCCGCTTGAATGCGCGTGTCATCGGTGGCGATCACCACTGTCAAAGCCCCGCTCGCCAGCGCTCGCCGATAAACATGCTCCAGCAAGGTCCGACCAGCCAGCAAGCGCAACGGCTTGCCCGGCAATCGGGTCGAGGCGTAACGGGCGGGAATCGCGACCCGAAACCGGGTCTCAGCGCCGCTCATTCAGGCCGCTTCCTCATCCGTCAGTCGCCGCGCCTCGGCTTCCAGCATCACCGGGATGCCGTCGCGAATCGGATAGGCTAGGCGACTTTCCTTGCAGATCAATTCCTGGCGCGCCTTGTCGTACACCAGCGGCGCTTTGCTGACCGGGCACACCAGAATCTCCAGCAGTTTCTTGTCCATCCGCTTCACCTCGTAATGAGAACGTATTGGGTAGGGGATTCAGGCGAGACCGACGGGATAACTCCTGTCGGGGCCGGACGCCTTTGGCTATCGCGACCATCGCCGATCGCTTGAGCAGTTGTTCTTCAAATTCCGGATCGAGTTGCGCGCTGACTGGGACATACCAACAATTGCTTGGGGCGATACCACGGCATTTGATCGCATCCTTCTCGGTCATCAGCACCGGCAAATCTTCCCGGAACTGCAAATCCGCGGCCTGGAACCGATGGTGATCGGGAAAAGGGTGCTCCATCAACCGCAACCGAGCATGGCGCAAATGATCGAAGAACCGCCACGGATCGCCGATGCCGGCCACGGCATGCACCGTACATTGCCGGAAATTGGTCAGCGTCGAACTGATGCAGGGGTCGTCGAGATTGAGCGCCGTTTCACCGCGCATTGACATGAGATATTCCCGATCGCGCGCCGCGCCGTTACCGACCACAAAATCCACCTCTCGCAGCCGAGAGGGTGGCTCTCGTAGCGGGCCAGCTGGCAGGCAGGCTGCGTTACCCAGCCGCCGAAAACCGTCCACCACGGCGATTTCGATATCGCGGCGCAGGCGATAGTGCTGCAAGCCATCATCGCTGACGATCATATTGCAATCGTGCGTCTCGAAGAGCATCCGCGCCGCCGCCACTCGATCCGGCCCGACCACCACCGGGCATCGGCACCGCCGCGCCAGCAACACCGGCTCGTCACCGACCCAGTGGGGGTCGCTGTCAGCGGTGACGGCGCGCGGCCATTCGGTCGATTGGCCGCCATAACCGCGGCTCACCACGCCCGGTTTATAGCCAGCATCCCGTAACAGGTCGACCAGCCGCGCCACCAATGGCGTTTTCCCGGTGCCGCCGACACTGATATTGCCGACCACGATAACCGGTACCGGAACCCCTTCAGGCTTCAAAAGACCGTTTTGATAGAGGAAGCGCCGCACCCGCACCACTACTCCAAACAACAAACTGATCGGCCATAGCAAGACAGCGACCCAGTTCAGCGAATAGCCGTAGCGATCGAGCCAGTGCATGATCAGGGGCTTTGAGACGGCGCGACGCCGGGGTTGGCGGCAGGCGGCGGGCTGGGTTGCTTCACCGTGGCGATGGCAAGTTGCTTGATACCCAGTTGGCCAGCGACATCCATCACGGTCACCACCGCTTGGTGGGGCGTTCGAGCATCGGCGCTAACAGTAAGTGGCAACTGGCGGCCATCCGCCGCTGCCAGCAGCGTCTCTTTCAATAGTGTCGAGTCAGCAGCGTCCAACTTGCGGCCGTTGACAGCGTAACGGCCCGCGGCGTCAACATCGACCTGCAATTGCGCAACATCGCCCGGCATCGGCTTGCCGGAGGCTTCGGGCAGACGGATTTCCAACTCCGATTGATGGTGCAAACTGGTAGCGATCATAAAGAAAATCAATAGCACCAGCACGACATCGATCATCGGCACCAAATTGATCTCCGGCTCCTCGCGGCGGTGGGGACGCAAGTTCATGGCTGCCGCACTACCCCTTCACTGGTCTCGGCATCCAATACATCGATCAGTTTCAAGGTCTCTTGTTCCATCTTGACAACCAAGGCATCCACTCGGGCATGGAAATAACGGTAGAACAGCAGACTGGGAATGGCGACGGTCAAGCCAGCGGCGGTGGTCAACAGCGCTTCAGCGATCCCAACCGACAGCAGGCTGAAATTACTGTTCCCCTGCACGGAAACGATTTGAAAGATTTTGATCATCCCCGCCACCGTACCCAGCAACCCCAGCAATGGGCTGATGGCCGCGATGGTGCCGAGGGGACTTAGAAACCGTTCCAATTCATGAACAATGTGGCGACCGGTATCCTCGATGCGTTCCCGGCGGATTTCGCGGTTGCGATGGCGATAATCCAAGCCCGTGGCCACGATCCGGCCCAAGGGTGAATTCAGCGGTAGCGATTTTATATCCTCTGGGCTGATCACGCCGCGTTCGACCCATCCGCGCAGGATATTGAGCAACTGTTCCGGCAATACCCGGACTCGTCGCAATGCCAGCAGCCGTTCGATGATGATAATCGTCGCCACCAACGAGCACGCCACCAGCGGCGCCATCAACCAGCCGCCGGCCTTGATCAGGTCGAACCCCACCATCCGTCTCGCCACTCCACGCTAGGTCATCGGAACGATATGATACCGGATTTCGTACGACAGCCGCATCAAGGCGCCGTCCAGTAATGACGGCGGTCGCGCCGATAACGTTCTGGCGTCAGCGGCCGACCTGATTCCATTCGGAAGGTTAATGCGCCTTCGTAAGCCGCATCCAGCACGGTGGCGCCCGTTGCGGCGTAGCGCGCCACGGTATCGGGGCGAGGATAGCCGAAACGATTGCGATAACCAGTCGCGAACAAGACGTATTGAGGTCGGACAGCGTTCAAAAACGCTGGCGTCGATAAATTGCGATGGCCATGGTGTGGGGCGACCAGCACCTCAACAGCTAATTCAGCGCCATGGTTCGCCACCAGCGCCGTTTCGGCGGCGGTCTCGATATCGCCTGGCAATAGCACACGGCCACCTGTTCCGCTCACCTGGAGCACACAAGAGGCGTTGTCATGGCTAAATCCGGTCACTGGCGGATGCAATAGCCGAAATTGCACGCCGTCCCATTTCCATGCTTGACCGGCCAGACAAGGCTCCGCTCCGCCGATGGGCGTGCGTTCCACCGAAGAGATCCAAATTCGCTCCACCGGCATCAATTCCCGCAGCGACCGCACGCCACCGGTATGCTGCGGGTCGGCGTGGCTCACCAGCAAGGCGTCCACTCGTCCGACACCTTGCTGGCGCAAAAACGGGACCAGCACCGCCTGGCCCGCATCGCGGGTGGCTCCCAGTCGCGGGCCGGTATCATAGACCAGCACATGATTTTGAGTTCTGACAACCGCCGCCAGGCCTGGGCCGACATCAAGCAAAGTGAACCAAAATCCGCCCGGCTTCGGCGCGTTGAACGGCGGCCACAATAACGGCACGCACAGTGGCACACCCAGCCAACGGCCCGCCAAACCGCGCGGCGCCAGTAACAGCATCATTCCCGGCACGGCAAATAGCAGCGTCCATAAGGGCGGCGTCGGCCAATACAGCACCATGCCGGGCAGTCGATCCAGCCAAACCAGGATTCGCCACAGTCCTTCCATGGTCAGCGCCGCCAGCTCCAGCAAGACCGACTGGGCCGTCGCGCTGAACGGGTCCGCCAGCGCGGCCAGCAGGCTCAACGGCAACACGGTGCAACCCACCCAGGGAATGGCGATGAAATTGGCCACTGGCGACAGTAAGGGAAATTGCTGAAAGTAGACCAAAGTAGGCGGTAACAACGCCAAGCTGATCTTGAGTTGTACGCTGATCGCCTGACCGAGCCAACCCGACTCGCGCCAGCGGCCACTGACCGAATAGAGAATGACCGCCACCGCGCCGAACGACAGCCAAAAGCCGGCGAGCAGCGGCGCGGCGGGATCAAGCGCCAGCACGGCCAATAAGGCCAGCGCCAGAATCCGGCTAGGCGCGGCGGGCCGCTCGGCGATCAGCGCCAGCATGGCGACCGCCGCCATCAAAAACGAACGTTGCGCCGGGACTGACAACCCCGATAGCAAAGTGTAACCACCCGCTCCCAACAACCCCGCGACCGCCGCCGCGCGCGTGGCGGGCCATCGCCAAGCCAGTCTTGGCATCCGGCTCCATAAACCCCAGACCAGCGTGAACACCATCCCGACCACCAAGCCGATGTGCGAGCCAGATACCGACATGAGATGGCCGACGCCAGTACGATTAAAGATCTCCCATTGCTGGGAGGAAATGCCAGATCCCTCCCCAACGGCCAAGGCGATCAGGATGCCGACGAACGCATTGCCGGGTAACCGGCGCTCAAAATTTCTGGCAAGCTGCTGGCGATAACGGTCTACTGGATGACGGTCGGCCCGAACCAACAGCCGCGGCAAGGGTTCGCCAAGAACATAGCCGGTAGCGACGATACCCTTGGCATATAACCACCGCTCGTAGTCGAATCCGCCAGGATTCGCCAGGCCCCGAGGCACCTTTAACCGGACCGCGAACCGCCAGCGTTCACCGACCCCTGAACTCGGGGCGTGCTGGCGCTGAAGGTTCGGCGCGGCTTTCGGAGTCAGTCCGCCATGACAGCCGCAACCGCTGGCCAGTAAGCGAGCTAATGACTTGCTGATTGCGTCGAGCCTGCGCTACTTCGAATTCGAAGCGGGCGCTCCGTCCGTCCCGGTCGGGCATGGAGACGATCCAGCCTTCCAACCACAGATCGACGCCTTCTAATTCCGCCGGCAATTGCATTACCGGCGAGGCCAGCAATAAAGCCCATAAAAACCCAGCAATCCCCCAAGCAGGCGTCCGCAACCACGAGACAGCGATCGCCGCCGATACTACCGCCGGCAGAACCAGCACCCAACTCCGCGCCGGCAACTCCGGCAACGCCAACAAGACCAACACCCCCACTAAAAAAGCGATGGCCCCCCAGTGCATCGACGGCGACCAGCCCCGGTCAACGTTCCCGAACCAACACCCCATCCGCCAAGCGCCACAGGGCTTCGGTGCGGGCCGCCAGCGCCAAGTCGTGCGTGACGATTACGAAGCTGGTGCCCAAATCACGGTTCAATTCCAGCATCAATTCGAACACTTGCTCGGCGCTATGCCGGTCGAGATTACCGGTTGGCTCATCAGCCAGAACACAGGCCGGTTCGGTAATCAACGCGCGCGCCACCGCCGCCCGTTGCCGCTCGCCACCAGAAAGCTCACCGGGTCGGTGTTGTAGCCGCGGCCCCAATCCGACCTGTTCTAGCAGGGCAATCGCCCGCTCCTTCGCCTGGTTCGGCGCATTGCCGCGAATTAATAACGGCATCGCTACATTTTCCACCGCCGTGAATTCTGGCAGCAGATGATGGAACTGGTAGATGAAACCCAGGCAGCGGTTACGCAACCGGCCCCGATCCGCATCGCTCATCCGGCTCAACTCCTGGCCCGCCACCCACACCGAACCGGCGGTAGGCGTATCCAATCCGCCCAACAAATGCAACAGCGTGCTCTTGCCTGAGCCGGAACTACCGACGATGGCGAGCCGCTCGCCGCGCCGTGCCTGGAAACTGATGTTCCGCAACACCTCCAAACGCTCTTCACCTTGGCGAAATACTTTGGCCAGTTCGCGGCATTCCAATACCGCTGGCGCTTGTTTCATTGCTGCTGTCTCACTCATAGCGCAGCGCCTCGGCCGGCTGGGTGCGGGCAGCCCGCCACGCCGGATAGAGCGTCGCCAGCGTCGCCAGCCCGAACGCCACCAGCCCGATGGTTGTCACATCAGTCCACTGGACTTTTGATGGAATATCGCTGATGAGATAAACATCCGGCGATAGAATCCTGATGCTGAACAAACGTTCGATAAACGGCACCACCACATCGACATGCGTCGCCAGCGCTACCCCGCCGATCAACCCCAATAAAGTGCCGATCAGGCCAATGGTAATCCCTTGCACGATGAAGATACCCATCACGGAAAGTGGCGTCGCGCCCAAGGTGCGCAAGATCGCGATATCGGATTGCTTGTCAGTCACAACCATCACCAGCATCGAAACGATATTGAAGGCGGCAACCGCCACGATCAGGGTGAGAATCACGAACATGGCGGTCTTTTCGATCTGTACCGCCCGAAAATAGCTGGCATGATCCTGAGTCCAGTCCCGCGCCACAAAGGTTTCCGGCAGCTTACCGGATAAGTCGCGGGCAAAGCGGGGCGCCATGAACAAGTCGCGCAGCTTCAAACGCACTCCATTCACCGCGCCGTCGGGATATTGAAACAATTTGGCCGCATCCTCGACGTGAATTAGCGCCAACCCTCGGTCATATTCGTACATGCCGGCCTTGAACAGGCCCATCACATCAAAACGTTTCAACCGCGGCAAAATCCCGGCGGGCGTGACGCTGCCCTGGGGGGTAATCACCGTCACCTTCTCTCCCACCACGACCCCGAGGGTGTTGGCCAAGGTCTGACCGAGAATGATGCCAAACTTACCGGGTTGCAGATCATCCAACGTGCCCTGAACCATCTTGCCGCCGATAGCAGAGACCTTCTGTTCCTCAGCCGGCAAGATGCCCTGCACGATCGCCCCGCTGACCAGGGAGCCATTGTTCAACATGGCCTCACCGTGAATATAGGGCGCGCCGCTCACCACCCGCGAATCCTCCAACGCCCAATCTCGCACCGCCTGCCAGTCGTCCACCACACCGTTCCAGCGGTTGATGGTGGCGTGAGGCGTCATGGCCAGAATACGATCGCGCACTTCTTCCTGAAAGCCGTTCATCACCGATATAACGGTAATCAGCGCGGTGATCCCCAACGCGATCCCAAGCATGGAGCTTAGGGAAATGAACGAGATGAAGTGGTTGCGGCGTTTGGCCCTGGTGTAACGCAGGCCAATGAACAACTCCAAAGGACGAAACATGAGTGCAATCCAATTTGACCGTAAGGCCGGTTACCAGAAACCGCGCCATGATAAAACTTTGGCCGCCCAGCGGGCGGCCAACAGTCTATCCGTAAGCCAGCAACGGACAGCTTACTGTTTAGGCAATTCGACTGACGCCTTGGGTTTCGGAGGAACCGTCAAAGCGCCCGGCGCCATCGGCGCGGCGGGTTTCGCGGGCGTCGCTGGCATGGTCATTGTACCCGGCGCGGCGGGTTTCGCGGGCGTCGCTGGGATCGTGGGAATCTTGGTTGACATGGTGGAAGTACTTGGAGCGGCCGGCTTGCTAGAAAGCACTGGGGCCGCCTGGGTTCCACCGCCCACAGTGACCGAGTTCTTGATGCCGGCCAGGGTCTTATCACCGACGCCAGGCACCTTGACTAAATCATCGACCGCCGCGAACGGCCCGTTTTCATTCCGGTATTTTACGATAGCCGCCGCTTTGGCGGGTCCAATGCCCTTCAAACCTTTTTCCAGCTGATCGGCGGTTGCGGTATTAATATCAACCATCTGGGCGAAGGTCACGGCGGCAAATAAAGCCAACATCAATCCCAATAAGATACGTAAACAGTTCATTTATGCTGTCTCCATGTTCGGATATTCACTGTTGGCGGCCGAATCCGACAACTTAAGAACCATACGAACGAAATAGCCATAATGCAAGCCGAAAGTCGCTCTATTGAAGCGAGCGTCCCATGGGAGAACAACCCAGCGGTTTCGCCATCAAGCAGCCGTCTTGATGACTAAATCCGGCATCGGTTTGATGGTATTCCACTCCTGGCAACTCGGACAGCACCAATGCAGGGATTTAACGACAAAGCCACAACTCGCGCAGCAATAGCGCGCCGCGTTGTTCAACATCTGCGTGCTGATGGAGTGCAAAGCCCGCAAATCGGCATATTCCGCCCCCACGCCTCGCTGCAGCTTGATTTCAACCAGCCGGCGCAAACCCAGCAGAGTGGGATAATCTTGCAATTCACGATTGAGAAACTCCATCGCGGCGTCCTCGCCCTCCTGCTTCAACAACCATTCCGCCAAGGCGTCCGTGAGGCGGCCACCATGATCTTGTTGTTGGATCGTTCGCAAATAGGAAAGCCATTCGTCGGGTAAACCTAATACGCTAAAGCATTGGCTCAGCGGGGCGATCACTTCCGGAAAATACCCCCGGTCCTGTTGCTCGACGGCTTTAAAGGCGGCGATAGCGACCCGATGGTCGCCGGCCCGCATCGCCAAGCGCCCGCGCAACAAATTGGCGCGGGTACAATTGGCGTCTCGCTGTAGGGCGTTAAGCAGCCATTGGTTCGCCTCGGCATCTTCTCGCCGCAGACTGGCGGCTTCGGCCAGCTCGCAACAAAAATGGGCGGCTTCTTTGTTTTTTGCTTCTCCACCGATTTGCTGCAAACGATCGCAATAATCGATCGCTTGGCGCCAGTCTTTTTCTTGTTGAAAAATGTAGATGAGCCGGGATATTGCGATTGCGCGATGATCAGGTTGATCCACTAATTCTTGAAACAACCTTTCAGCCCGATCAAACAAGCCAGCCCGCAAATAATCCTCGCCCAGCTCCAACATCGCCCGATGGCGTTGATCGGCGGTCAAGTTTGTTCTGGCGATCAGGCTACTATGAATATGGATCGCCCGATCCACTTCGCCACGGCGGCGAAACAGATTACCCAACGCCAGATGGATTTCAGCGGTGCCCCGATCCACCCCCGCCATCCGCGTAAACACCTCAATGGCCTGATCGGGCTTATCGTCAATTAAATAGTTCAATCCTTTGAAATACTCGGTGCCGCGGACTGGGACGCCATTTGGCCTTGCCAGCTCCCGTCGCGCCGCCCACCAGCCGGAAGCGGCGGCAACGGGTAGCAACAGCCATAGTAACTCAATCATGGCCCAGCGGCGGCGCCTTGCGTCAAAGCGCTTCCCGCCCCGCCTTTTTAGCCAGCAACTTAATCTCCTGATCCTTAAGCGATACGGCTTGACGCAAACGGGAAGCCTGCCAACTGAGCGGCAAGAGCACGAATAATCCCACCAGCACCGTGACCACCACTCCGGCTGCAAAGGCGCTGATCATAGCCAACGATAGCGGAACAGTGGTCGAACCAAGCAGATATTTGACCGTAACGGGATCCGCATTCAAGGTAGAAAATTCCACCCCTATCAGCAAAACGATCAACAGGATCGCAGCGATTAGAATAAATTTGATCCAAAACATCAGGTTCCCCCGCTCAAACGGCATGAAATCAGTGCGATGGCCATCTTCCGAAAGATCATTTTGCCATATCCCCGCTGCCTCCCAAACAAAAAACCCACTTCATACCATGGGTTCATGAACGGCACTAAAGACTGGCTGACCGTCTAAAGAATTTTGAGGATCACAAGGTTTCGTGGCCATTTTCGTAATAACTGTTCACGCGCTCGCGAAGTTCCTTGCCGGGTTTGAAATGAGGTACATATTTACTGGTCAGGGATACGGCATCGCCGGTCTTCGGATTGCGCCCAACCCGCGGCGGCCGAAAATGCAATGAAAAGCTGCCAAACCCTCGAATTTCGATCCGCTCGCCGCTAGAAAGCGATTCGCTCATTTGTTCCAACAGAGTCTTGACGGCTTGCTCGACATCCCGGTAGGGAATATCGTTCCGCTTGTGCGCGAGAATTTCGATTAACTCTGATTTCGTCATAAAATCACCCCATCATCGCTAGCAGCCCACAGCGGCGCCACGCCGCCAACTTCCAAAATCGCTGAAAATCAGCCGCAATCCAAAGGGATTGCGGTGATTGGATCAGCGATAATCAACCGTTCGCCGGTTGTTTTCAGTCCTCCTGCGCGCCCATCTGTTCCTTGAAAATATCTCCCAAGGTCGCGCCGGTGCTGGATTTGCGGCTGTAATCCTGCAGCACCTCGGCTTCCTCGGCCATGTCCTTGGCTTTAATGGACAGCGTAATGGTGCGGTTCTTCCGATCGACGCCGATGAACTTGGCCTCGATTTCCTCGCCTTCCTTCAGCATCAAGCGCGCGTCTTCGATCCGATCCCGCGTCAATTCCGAGGCGCGCAAGGTACCCTCGATGCCGTGACCCAAATCCACCATTGCGCCCTTGGCGTCGACCGAGACGATCCGGCCCTTGACGATGCTGCCCTTGGGATGATCGGCCACGAAATTGGAAAACGGGTCTTTGTCGAGCTGCTTGATACCGAGTGAAATACGTTCCCGTTCGGGGTCCACCGCCAGCACCACGGCTTCGACTTCCTGGCCTTTCTTGTACTGCCGCACCGATTCTTCACCGGGCATGTTCCAGGAAATATCGGACAGATGCACCAAGCCGTCGATCCCGCCGTCCAGCCCGATGAAAATGCCGAAGTCGGTGATGGATTTGATTTTACCAGCAACCCGATCACCCTTGCCGTGATTTTGGTCAAACTCTTCCCAGGGATTCTGCTGACACTGTTTCATGCCGAGCGAGATGCGGCGACGGTCCTCGTCGATATCGAGCACCATGACTTCCACTTCATCACCCAGCGCCACCACCTTGTTCGGGTTGACGTTTTTGTTGGTCCAATCCATTTCGGAGACATGGACCAAACCTTCGACGCCTTCTTCGATTTCCACGAAGCAGCCGTAATCGGCGATGTTAGTAACCTTGCCGAACACGCGAGTGCCGACCGGATAGCGCCTAGCCAGCGCGATCCAAGGATCGTCGCCCAACTGTTTGAGACCCAACGACACCCGGTTACGGTCGCGGTCGAACTTGAGCACCTTGACGCGGATGATATCGCCGACATTGACGACTTCGGAGGGATGCTTGACCCGCCGCCAGGCCATATCGGTGATGTGCAGCAAGCCATCAATGCCGCCCAGATCCAGAAACGCGCCGTAATCGGTCAGGTTCTTGACCATGCCATCGACGATCTGGCCTTCCTGCAAGTTCTGCAACAACGCCTCGCGTTCGGCGCTGTATTCCTGTTCCACCACGGCGCGGCGAGAAACCACAACGTTGTTGCGCCGGCGATCAAGCTTGATGACCTTGAATTCCTGTTCCTTGCCTTCCAGATAACCAGCGTCGCGCACGGGGCGCACATCCACCAGCGAGCCGGGCAGGAAGGCGCGAATTTCGCCGATATCGACGGTAAATCCCCCCTTGACCTTGCCGCTGATCAAGCCCTTGACGATCTCTTCCTTTTCAAAAGCTTGCTCCAAGGCGCTCCAGATGCGAGCGCGCTTGGCTTTTTCGCGGGATAGCCGAGTTTCTCCGAAGCCATCCTCAAGCGCGTCCAGAGCGACTTCAACTTGGTCGCCCACCTTCACATCGAGAACGCCTTCGTCGTTGTAAAACTGTTCGAGCGGAATCAGCCCTTCCGACTTCAAGCCGGCGTTGACCACCACGGCATCCTGCCGGATTTCCACCACCAGTCCCTGGACGATGGCGCCAGGCTGCATTTGTTTGTCGGCCAAGCTTTGTTCAAACAGTTCGGCGAAACTTTCACTCATGGGTTATAACTCAAAAATCGGCGGCGGAAACCGCCACGGGTTGGTTGGAATACAGGGTTCGGCAGGTATCTCCGAGCCGGCCATGGGCGTCTGCTCTCCCTTCGTGGCGGGAGCTTTCAGGGCTTGCGCCCGGAGCGCCTGGCCCCCGGCGCTCGATTCGATCAATAAGCGTAGTCACGGACATCGCCGCCGTAAAGCGGTTAGTCCAAAGGACCCTCTGGCGCGGCAAGCCGCTGGAAAGCCAGTTGCAGGGCCCAGTCACCCACTTCCTCAATGTTCATTTGGGTCGTATCAAGCACCTTTGCATCAGCGGCGGGCCTAAGCGGCGCCACCGTTCTCCGAGCATCCCGCTCATCGCGCGCGTCGATTTCTTCGACCAGACTTTTAAGGTTAGCATTCAAACCTTTTTCTCTCAACTGCTTATAACGCCGCCGGGCGCGTTCCTCGCTGCTGGCGGTCAGAAATAATTTTAATCCCGCATCCGGAAACACGATCGTCCCCATGTCCCGGCCGTCGGCGATCAAGCCGGGAAACCGACGAAAATCCCGCTGTCGCTGTAACAGCGCCGCTCGCACCGCCGGCAAGGCCGCCACCCGAGAGGCCGCATTACCACAGCTTTCGCCGCGAAGCGTCGCATCGGTCTCGACGCCCTCCAGCAGAATGCCGATCAGGCCGTCGCTACCGCCAACAAACTGGACATCAAGACCGGCGGCCACCACCGCCAGGCCCGCTTCGTCATCGAGCGGGATGGCTCGATTCAGCGCCGCCAAGGCGGTCAGCCGATACAGCGCGCCGCTATCGAGCAAATGCCAGCCCAAGCGGGAAGCCAACCGCTGACACAGCGCGCCTTTGCCAACACCGCTGGGCCCATCGATGGTGATCACCGGCGCCGCGGCCTGCGTCATCTTGCCACTCCTTATGATTCTGACGCTCGAATGGCCAATCCCACGCTTTGCGATTGGGCCACGAAATCGGGAAATGAGGTATTGACGTTGCGGCAATCCTGAATTCGGATCGAACCGTCGGCCTGGAGCGCGGCCATGGCGAAACTCATGGCGACCCGATGATCGCCGTGGCTGTCCACCGCACCGCCCGATAGCGCGCCACCCTGAATCACAATCCCGTCAGAGGTCGGCCCGGCCGCGATGCCCAACGCGGTCAGTCCATCCGCCATGACCTGAATCCGGTCGCTTTCCTTGACGCGCAGCTCCTCCGCGCCGGTCAAGACCGTGACGCCCACGGCGCAAGCGGCGGCAATGAAAATGGCGGGAAATTCGTCGATGGCCAGCGGCACCAGGGCTTCGGGAATACGGATACCGTGTAACGGGGCATGGCGCGCCCGCAAATCCGCGACCGGTTCGCCGCCGGCCACCCGCCGATTCAGGATTTCGATGTCCGCCCCCATCAAGCGCAGAATGTCGATTACGCCGCCGCGCGTCGGATTGACGCCAACATGCTCCAACACTAGATCCGAACCCGGCGCGATACTGGCCCCGACCAGAAAAAATGCGGCTGAGGAAATATCCGCCGGAACGTCGATTTCGGTTCCGATCAAGCGCCCTCCGCCGGTCACCGCCACGGTGCGCTCATTCTCCCGCGCCAAGGGATAGCCGAAACCCGCCAACATCCGTTCGGTATGATCGCGGGTTGGCGCTGGCTCGGTAATGCGAGTGACCCCACTGGCATAAAGCCCGGCCAGTAGCAGACAGGATTTGACCTGGGCGCTGGCGACCGGCAGCGGATAGTCAATTCCCGCCAAACGCTGACCGCCGTGAATTTTAAGGGGAGCCGTCCCCTGCCCGGCGCTGTCAATCCGCGCCCCCATGCGGGTCAGCGGCTCCGTCACTCGCCGCATCGGCCGGCGGGCCAGCGAGGCGTCGCCAGTCAGTACCGTATCGAAAGCCTGCCCGGCCAACAGGCCGCTCATCAAACGCATTGAAGTACCGGAATTGCCCATGTCCAGCGGTTCGGAGGGAGCGCGCAAGCCGTGTAACCCGACGCCGGGGATGACAACTTTACCCTGATCTGGCCCCGCGATCCGCACGCCCATGCCACGGAACGCCCGCAGCGTCGCCAGACAATCTTCGCCTTCTAAAAAACCGCTGATGGTCGTGGTGCCTTCAGCCAGCGCGCCGAGCATGATGGCGCGGTGGGAAATTGATTTATCGCCCGGAACCCGCAACCGACCGCGCAAGGCTCCGCCGGATTCGACGGTGAAATTTAAATCTGTCATGGGGAAATTCAGTCGAGATAGAGATTGTCGCGGGCGCGCTTGGCCCGTTGAAAGAGCGTCAGAATAGCGTCTCGCTCGTCGTGGCGGATGGCGGCGGCCAAGCGCTCCAGATCGGCGGCAAACAGCGCAATCATTTCCAACAACTGCTCGCGGTTGGCGACACAGATATCGTGCCACATGCGCGGGTCGCTGGAGGCGATGCGGGTGAAATCCCGGAAACCGCCCGCCGCATAACGGAAAATTTCCGCTCGATCGTCCATTTGCGCCAGGGTATCGACCAGCGTATAAGCCAGCATGTGCGGCAAATGACTGGTCGCCGCCAACACGGCGTCATGGTGACGCACGCCCATATCCACCACTTCCGCCCCGGTCAGCTCCCACATTTTCCGGATGAGTCGATGCGCGGCGGCGTCCGTTTCCGCCAGCGGCGTCAGAATGACCCGGCGCTTTTGAAACAGGGTCGCAAACGAAGCCTCCACCCCGCTTTGCTCTGTGCCCGCGATGGGATGGCCGGGTACGAAATAGGGGGGAATGCGGCCATAAATCCGCTCGACATCGGCCACCACGCTGCCCTTGGCGCTCCCGACATCCGTCACGACGGCTTCAGGCGCCAGATGGGGGACGATGGCGCGCAATACCGGCTCAATCGCCCCCAACGGCACGGCGATCACCACCACATCCGCGCCGGCGACCGCGCGCGTGGGATCGGTATCATAGCGATCCACCACGCCCAAACGCACCGCGGCGCGTAAATTCCGCTCGTTGCGGCCGGAACCGATCACCTCGGCCACTGCGCCTTGCTCGCGGAGCGCGCGCGCCAGCGAACCGCCGATCAAGCCGACACCGATCACGCACAGCCGTTGAATCAAAGGTTGCTTTGCCATATTACGGCTTCAGCACATCCGCCAAGGCGTCGATCAGCCGAGCATTCTCGGCCTCAACGCCGATACTGATCCGCAAATGGTGGGGCAAACCATAATTGTCCACCGGCCGGGCGATCACGCCCCGCTTCAGCAGTTCGACAAATACGTCACGCCCGGCTCGATGGCCGAGATCGACACACAGGAAATTGCCGGCTGACGGCAGCCAAGTCAAACCAAATTGCCGACATGTTTCTTGCAACTGCCGCATGCCGGCCCGGTTGGCGGCTTTACCCCGTTCCAAATGATCGAGATCGCCCAGCGCCGCCGTCGCCGCCGCCAACGCCAAGCTATTGACGTTGAATGGCTCGCGCACTCGATTCAGTAAATCGGCCACCTGGGGATCGGACACGGCATAACCAACCCGCAATCCGGCCAAGCCGTAGGCTTTGGAAAAGGTGCGCGTCACCACCAAATTGGGGAAATGTCCAAGCCAATGCAACGCATCGGGACAATCCAGCTCCGGTTCAACGTATTCGAAATAGGCCTCATCGATGACCACGATAACCTGCTTGGGAATCGCTGTCAGAAAGGCTTCCAGTTCGCTAGTTTTCAGCCAGGTGCCGGTGGGATTGTTCGGATTGGCGACAAAAACCACGCGCGTGCGGTCGTTGACCAGCGCCCGCATCGCCGCCAGATCATGGCCGTAAGGCATGGCGTGATCGGGCGGATTAGCCTTGGCGACTCGCGCCGTGGCGCCGATGGCCTGGGTGACGATGGGATAGACGGCGAAAGCGTGCTCGGAAAAAATCGCCTCGTATTCCGTGGTCAAAAAGGCGCGGGCCACCAATTCCAGCACATCGTTGGAACCGTTGCCGAGCGTTAACGCCGCCATCGGTACGTTAAGCCGCTGCGATAGCGCCACTTTCAGATTAAAACCGTTCCCGTCGGGATAGCGGGCGATATCGCTCAAAGCGTCCCGCGCGGCGGCGAGTCCTTTGGGGCTGGGGCCAAGCGGATTCTCGTTGGACGCCAGCTTCACGATGTCGCTCAAGCCGTATTCCCGGCGCAGCTCGCTTTCGGGCTTGCCGGGCTGATAGGGTTGCAAGGTACGGACGCCGGGCGCCGCCAATGCAAAATAATCACAGCTCATACGTGGAATCTCAAAATTTGATGGAGCGTCAGATGGGTCGTTACAACACGCCTTTCGGATACGATCCCAACACCCGGAACAGGCTGGCCTGCTCGCGCAGTTCCGCCAGCGCGCCAGCCACCGGCTCGTCCTGGGCATGGCCGTCCAGATCAATAAAGAACACATAATCCCACATACCGCGCCGCGAGGGCCGCGATTCAATTCGGTTCATGCTGACGTTGTGGCGGGCCAGCGGCTCCAGCAACTTGAACAGCGCGCCGGGCCGGTTGAGCGAGGCCACCAGCAACGCGGTCTTGTCATCGCCGGAAGGCTGGATCGGTTGGGTGCCGACGATCAAGAACCGGGTGGTGTTATTCGGCTCGTCCTCAATGTTGCGCACCAGCGTCGGCAACTCATAAATATCCGCCGCGCACTGACCGGCGATAGCCGCCGCGTCCGGTTCCTCGCGCACCCGCCGGGCCGCTTCGCCGTTGCTGCTTACTTCGATTTTTTCGACCCGTGGCAGGCTGGTGTCGAGCCATTCCCGGCATTGGGCCAGCGATTGGCGGTGGGAATAGATGCGGCGGACGGCGCTTAGCTCGGCGGCGCGAGTGATGAGATGGTGGTTGATACGCATCTGTACTTCGCCGCAAATCCGCAGCGGCGATTGCAGAAACATATCCAGCGTGTGATTGACCACGCCTTCGGTGGAGTTTTCCACCGGCGCCACCCCGTAGTCGGCGGAACCGGCCTCAACCTCGCGAAATACCTCATCAATGGCGCGCAACGGGATGCTGTGAATGGATTTACCGAAATGCTTGAGCGCCGCCGCCTGGGTGAACGTCCCTTCCGGCCCCAGAAAAGCGATGCGCAGCGGTTCCTCCAACGCCAGACAGGCCGACATGATCTCACGGAACAAACGGGCCATTTCCTCGTTGCTGAGCGGCCCCCGATTGGCTTCGATCACCCGCCGCAACACATGGGCTTCCCGCTCGGGGCGATAGAGATTGCCGCTCGCGCCAGCGGCCTGCTTCAGACCGCCGATCTGCTGGGCGCAGCGCGCGCGCTCAGTGATCAGCGCCTGAATCTCCCGATCCAGCGCGTCAATCCGTTCGCGCAGCGCCTGCAAGCTATCCGCTTCGCTCATTCAGTTTCTCCGCCGGCAGTGCTTTCCTCATCCGACGCCAGGCCGTTGTCATCCCCCGCCAAGTCGCCATTGCTTTCCATCTCTCCCATGCCCTCGATTTTTTCGACGCCGACCAGTTTTTCGGTCCCTTGCAAGGCGATCAGTTTCACCCCCTGGGTGTTGCGGCTCACCAGTGAAATCCCTTCGACTGGGGTTCGCACCAAGGTGCCGCCGTCGGTGATCAACATGATTTCTTGATCGCCTTCCACCTGCACCGCTCCGATCACTCGCCCGTTGCGCTCAGAGGTTTGAATGGCAATCACCCCTTGCCCGCCACGGGCCTTGCGCGGGTAATCGGCGACTGGCGTGCGCTTGCCGAAGCCGTTTTCGGTCACGGTCAGCACCGCGCCTTCGCCCACCACGATCAGGGCGATCACTTTCTGGGCTTGATCCAGGCGAATACCGCGCACGCCATGGGCGGAACGGCCCATATTCCGCACCTCGGTCTCAGCGAAGCGCACCGCTTTACCGGCGTCGGTCAACAGCATGATGTCGCATTGGCCGTGCGTCAATTCCACGTTCACCAGCTGATCGCCATCGCCCAGATCAATCGCGATGATACCGCCGGGGCGCGGGCGAGAATATTCGGACAATGGGGTTTTCTTGACCGTACCGCTGGCGGTGGCGAAAAACACGTAACGATCATCACTGAACTCGCGCACCGCCAATACCGCGTTGATCCGCTCGCCTTCCTCCAGCGGCAACAAGTTGACGATCGGCTTGCCGCGCGCGGTGCGGCCCGCTTGCGGCAGCTCGTAAACCTTCTTCCAGTACACGCGACCGCGATTAGAGAAACACAGCACGGTATCGTGGGTGCTGGCGATGAACAGTTTGTCCACGAAATCTTCTTCCTTGACCCTGGTCGCCGCTCGGCCGCGCCCGCCGCGCCGTTGCGCCCGATAGAGCGACAAGGGTTGTGACTTCACATAACCGGCGTGGGACAGCGTGACCACCATTGCTTCCTCGGTGATCAGATCTTCCAGATTGAGATTCTGCTCGTCAGGTTGGATCACCGTGCGGCGCAGGTCGCCATATTGGGCATGCAGCTCCTGTAATTCAGTGCGAATCACCGCGGTCAGCCGTTCGGGCTGAGTGAGAATGGCCAGCAGTTGCTGAATCCGACCCAACAACTCCTGATATTCATCGAATAGCTTGCGCTGTTCCAGCCCGGTCAAGCGGTGCAGCCGCAGATCGAGAATCGCTTGGGCTTGAGCTGGCGATAATCGGTAGCCGGCTTGGCTCAAGCCATACGCCGCCGGCAAATCGTCGGGTCTTGAGGCCGCCGCGCCGGCTTGTCCCAGAAATTCAGTGACCAAGCCCGGCAGCCAGACCCGTTCCAGTAACGCGGCTTTAGCCCCCGCCGGATCGGCGGCCGAACGAATCAAAGCGATCAGCGAGTCGAGATTGGCGAGCGCCACCGCCAGTCCCTCGACGATATGGGCCCGCTCGCGGGTCTTGCGCAATTCAAAAATCGTGCGTCGCACCACCACCTCGCGGCGATGCGCCAGAAAGGCTTCCAATACCTGCTTGAGGTTGAGCAGTCGCGGCTGCCCATCCACCAATGCCACCATATTGACGCTGAACACGCATTGCAACGACGTGTGCAGGAACAAATTATTGAGCACGACCTCGGCATTCTCGTTGCGCCGCAACTCAATGTAGATCCGCATTCCATCCTTGTCGGATTCATCGCGGAGCTCGGTGATACCCTCGATTTTTTTCTCTTTAACCAGTTCCGCGATCTTCTCGATCAACCGCGCCTTGTTCACCTGATAGGGTAGTTCGGTGACGATGATCGCTTGGCGGCCCCGTTCTTCGTCGGTCTCGATCTCGGTGCGGGCCCGCATCTGCACCCGGCCTCGACCCGTGGCGTAAGCATCCTGAATGCCGCGGGCACCGTTGATCAGGCCAGCGGTGGGAAAATCCGGCCCCGGCAAATAGCGCATTAATTCCTTGATGCCCAGCTTTGAATCGTCAATCAGCGCGATGCAGGCATCCACCACCTCGCCCAGGTTGTGCGGGGGGATGTTGGTCGCCATGCCAACGGCGATGCCGGAAGAACCGTTGACCAGCAGATTGGGCAGGCGAGCGGGGAAAACAGTCGGCTCGCGTTCCGATTCGTCGTAGTTTGGGACGAAATCGACGGTTTCCTTATCAAGGTCAGCCAGCATTTCTTGGGCGACCCGCGCCATGCGGACTTCGGTGTAACGCATCGCCGCCGGCGCATCGCCGTCGATGCTGCCGAAATTACCCTGCCCGTCCACCAGCATATAGCGCAGCGAAAACGGCTGAGCCATGCGGACGATGGTGTCATAAACGGCGGTGTCCCCGTGCGGGTGGTATTTACCGATCACATCGCCGACCACGCGGGCGGACTTTTTATAAGGTTTGTTCCAGTCGTTGCCCAGTTCGCTCATGGCGAACAGCACTCGTCGATGCACCGGCTTGAGGCCGTCGCGCACATCCGGCAAGGCCCGGCCCACAATCACGCTCATGGCGTAATCGAGATAGGATTGCCGCATCTCATCTTCCAGATTGACCGATAAAATCTCTTTAGCAATGTCAGTCATTCGCGACCCTAGTCTCCATATTAATCCGCTATCAGCCTAGCGATTAGAGAGAGAATTGTATCACAGCGGGGGTAGCGGGCCGCGCGGCGAGACAGTCATTTTTCCCGCGCTTTGGCGGAGCAACTTCCCATGGAGAGGCAATTCCCCACCGTTTGGCACGCACCATCCCGGACTCACTTCAATATCCTACACGCGCCGGCAAATTCGCCAGCCAACGGCCGGCGCGACCCAACTGCTGGCCCAGCAAGGCCCAGTTTTCCCGGCGTTTCCGTTCTTCCAAACAACGCAGGAATCGCACCCGATCCGCTGCATCCTGCCGTTGCAGAATGGCCGCCCACAACACATCATCGACGTTATAAAGGCGACCCTCAGCCAAACAAACCGGAATCACCGCTTCCGCCGACACGGCCAGATCCGCCGCTACCGCTTCCACCGCCGCGCGGATGCTGGCGGCCTTGGGGTTGGTCGAATTCTGTAAGTCGTAGGGAGGTTGCCATTCGCGGGACGGCCGCAGTTGATCGATATGGGTAACTACAACCAGTAAGGGCGGCGGCCGACGGTCGGAGCGAGTGGCATACCAGCCGCGCAGAGTATCCAGCAAGGCTCGATCCACCTGCCGATCCGGCCGGTGCGCGGGACAAACCCACAGAATCAGATCCGCGGCCAGCGCGGCGCGTTTAAGGGCTTTCTCATCGAGTAATGGGGTATCGAAGCCGGGCGTATCGAAGATCAGAGCGGTCTCTAGGCCATCGCGCGTCAGCTGATACGGCGCCAAGTTAGTGGTCGTGTCCGGCAGAATGTCGGTAGCGGCGATCAACCGACCGAACAGGGCGTTAATCAGGCTCGACTTGCCCGCGCTGGCCCGTCCCAGCACCACGATTCGCAGCGGCTCCGTGAGGGGCGCCGCCGCGGCTTGCGCCAAATCGGCCTCGGAAACCACCGCTGGCGTGGCGTCGCTTAACGGCAGCCGGCCGCTGTAAAGGGCGATGGCGTAATAACCGACCTTGCGCACGTATTCGCGCAGCAGCCATCGATGCAGTTCGGCCCAGGCGACGCCGTAACCGCGATCGCGCACCTGTCCCCACAATTCGCTCAACAGCGCATTGGCCGGACTGATCACCAAACGCCCGGCGCGATAGACATTGAACCAACGTTCGGCCGACTCTTTCCACCGCTGCACCCGCAGCAGGTCGCCGATGGTCAGCCGATGGCTGAAGGGAATATTACGGACGACGGAATCGCGCAAATCACGACTGGCGCGCTCGATAATCAGCAGCATATGCGGCACGGTTAGTTCCAGTAGCGGCCGATCCGCTTTCGGATGGTAAGAGCGGGCCACAGCGTCCAAGACCTTTTGCCCCAACAACCAAATTCGATCGCCGTCATCCAGCGGATTGTCTTCCGGCTTTACTTCGTCCGCCACTCGCTCCACCGCCGCCCAAGCCTCATCGGCGCTCGGCGGCCAGTACGGATCGGGCGCGGTCGAGGCGTCGGCCAGCAACCGACGATCCCGGCGACGCAAGGCGTACTGGAGGCCGTAACCGATGGCGCTGCTGCCCACCATCGCCAGCAACCACCAGCGCAGTCCATGGGATTCCCACAGCCACAACGCGCCAAGCGGCAATAACGCAAGGATCGGCAGCGCCCACAACAGCAGCGCGGCCAGCCGCAAGGGATCGAAACGGCTCAACAAACGTTTCATGAGGAAGGCGATCCCGGCTTTGATTTCAGAATGTTGGCGCCAGCGACCAAGGCGTCGGCATAGATCTGCCGCAATCGCGCGGGATCGACCGCTCTCCCTTCCCGCCGTCTGGCAAAATAATAACCAGCCGCTTTACCGAGTGCGAAAGTGGTGGCGCCGCCGGCCGAAGCGCCCCACACCGCCCCGACTGTTTGCCCCCAACCGGGAATCAGCTTGACAATTTCACGGCCCAGCAGCCGCGCGACATACGCAACGCCAACGCTGGCGCCCAACAGTCCGAGAAACTCAGAAACCGACCGCCGGTCCCAGCTCTGACCGTACAGTTTAGCGAGCGTGTGCAGCAACTTGGCCTGCACCGCCGGCACGCCGACCAGATCGACCAGCGGCAAGGCGCCCACGCCGGCGGCGGCAACGGCATAACCCGCGATGTGGGGATGGGCGGTGCGGGCGTAGGTATCACGCACCCCCGCATCGCCGCGCAACAGTGTTTGCAAGCGCAAGGTCGATATCTCTTCAACCGCCGCCCACAGCGCTTCCAATCCGTAATTGACCGGCTCCCAACCGTCTTCGGGCTGGGTCAAATCAATAGGAACCCAACGCGCGGAGGTCGCGCCGGGCAACGAACCCAAGCGCCGGCGCTGCTCTAACAAGGCGCGAGCCAAATCGCTGGGAACCTGATGAGGCAACGGTTCAAGCTGATAAGGGTACGGCTCGATATGCTCGCCCCCCGGCATATAAAGCTCGTGCAAGCCGGTCTGAGCCATCAGCACCGGCCATTCAGGATGACGCCGTCGAACGGTGTGCAACACCTCAAAGATTTGATCCTGGCGGATATCGGCCGCTTTCATCACGCCCAGCAACAAATGCGCCCGCGACTCACAATACTGAATATCGTCGGCTGGATCGTAGGCGACCTCGCCCAAACCTCGCGTATCCAGAAAACGCACGACTGGCGCTTCGGCCGGAAAATCATAAAATCGCGCCGTTCGGGTGCAGGGCTGAAAACCATTACCGATTTCGGCGGTTTCACTCCCGGTCAGGGCGCGGATGATCGACGTTTTACCAGCTTGAGCCTTACCCAATAGCCAAACCACCGGTAACGGTTGTCGCGCCCGCGCCGCGCGCAACGCGTCATCAAGCGTCGCCGCATCGACTTGCGGATTCAGTAACGCGTCGCTTAACCGGCGCCATAAATCAGATTTAGCCATGATTCGCCCGACGATGATTAAACCAGAGAACGGCAACCTGGGGAGCGATACCTTCAGGCTGAAATGCCGCTTCTGAAATAAGATACTCCTCCTACCGCCAAAAAAATCGCCCCCCTGGCTTCAGGGGGGCGACGTTTTGCGTTTCAGCATCAAAAACGGTGGATTATATCGCGCTCACCGCCACTCCTCGCTATTGTAGCGCTCACGCCGCGGCGGCGGCGGCGCATAGCGATCATTATCCTCATCCCAGAACCGGTTACGCGGCGGACGGCGACCGCTGTCGCAATCGATCACGCCCTCGCGGCACAACGTATCGCGCCAAGTATATTTTAGGAAAACTTGCGCGAACGGCCGACTCTCCGGATCGAATTCCACCCGCTGCGACGGCGACCACTCGCTTTCGCCGTACCCGGTGCCTGGTTCCGACTTTCGGGCTTCGGGCGCCGCGTTAGCCGACGATGGCGCTTGATCCGCCTGGGGCCGCATCCCGCGCTGGTTGCTATAGCTGCTGCCTTCTCGGTCCCACGGCCGCTGGTTGGCCTCGCGGAACGCCACCACCGCGATCACTCCCATCGCTGAGTAATCGCCCCAAGCGCCTGAGTAGGAATTACCCGCTTCGGTAAAGTAGAACCGATTGACCCGATTTTTGCCGGTGCGCCAACCTTCGTAGGTTTCCTGCTCATAAGGCCCCAGCACGTACATCCGCTCGTCGGAACGAAGTTCGGAGCGCGCGCCGGAAATGATGTTTCGACCGTCCACCGCGATCACCACACCGACACGCTGGTTGCTCCGGTTGCGAACCTGAACCGAATATTTCTGGCCGCGTTTAGCCTCCAGATACGCCTTGTAAACGCCTGGCCGATCCTCCCGTCGCAGTGGGTATTCGGGCAGTGAACGGCCCCGATCGCCGACCACTTCCACCTCGATATCGCCTACACCAGACGATTGCGCGCCGACCATGAGCGGACTCAGCGCCGCCAAAAGCCCTATCAATCCTGCTTGCCATCTTTTCATGAACCTGCTCCTATTATTGATTGCCCACTGACGGTGTTTTGATTGTTTCGGATCGTTCGTTGTATGCGCTTCAGCCTATTGATTGCCAACTGAATCCATACTGAATAATAATCACCTTTAGCGTTCGTTCGCCTCTGGTAAGCCTATTCAAGAGGTTACGGGATTGATGGCGCCGTTGCCGCGAGGGTGGTATCTATAAAAATATAAAGACTTGCCAAATAAAACCAGCACCACTGATTAATACAGCTTTGCAAACGCCTTTTATCCATGGCCAAAGCAGACGGTGATTCAGTCCTGATTCATTCTGCTTCGATTAGGCTGTAAGCTAATTCAAGTCATGCTATGAGTGGAACCGCCCTACATGTCCGACAAGTTTCAGCGATCACGACGCTTGGTGCTGCTGGCGCTCGCTACGCTATTCATTGCGAGCAATGGGCAGGCTCAAGGCTGGCGCAATCGGGGTGGGGATTCTGGAGATCCGCCGCGCGGCCGGGAATACCGCCCATCTCCGCGCCAGTTCGCCGATCCCGATCGAGCGGCCAACGCCGCCCGCGAAGCCACCGGCGGCCGGGTGCTTGGAGTGCAAGGCCCAGATCGAGATGGTCAGCCAGACTACAAGGTCCGCATCCTGCAACCGGATGGGCGGGTGCGGAATTTTCACTATGATCCCAAAAGCGGCCGCATGCGGAATTGAGCCTCTTCACTCCCCTATTTTTTCATTATGCGCGTCTTAATCATTGAAGATGAAGCCCCCCTGCTAGAGCGCGTGGCCACCCAGTTGCGCGACCAGGGTTATGCGGTGGATACGGCCGCCGACGGTCGCAACGGTCTCTATCTTGGCCAAGAATATCCGCTGGATGCGGCGGTCGTCGATCTGGGCCTCCCGGATTTGTCCGGGATTGAAGTCATCCGACGCTGGCGGGCGGGCGGACGCCGCTTCCCGATTCTGATTCTAACCGCGCGCGGACGCTGGCAAGACAAGGTTGAAGGTTTGGAAGCGGGCGCCGATGATTACCTGGTCAAGCCGTTCTACATGGAAGAACTGCTGGCGCGACTGCGGGCGCTGATTCGCCGCACCGGCGGCTGGACGCAATCGGTCCTCGGTTGCGGCCCCATCGCTTTGAATACCGGAGCCCAACAAGTGACGCTGGACGGGGGACCGGTCGAATTGACGGCGTATGAATACAAGTTGCTGGAATACCTGATGCTGCACGCTGGAACGGTGATCTCGAAGACCGAACTCACCGAGCACCTTTACCAAGAAGACGAAGATCGCGACAGCAACGTGCTGGAGGTATTGGTGGGCCGGTTGCGCCGCAAACTGGACCCTGACCGCACCCTCAACCCGATCGAAACCTTACGGGGTCGCGGCTACCGCTTCCGTCTGGAACGTTCCGCCGGCTAAAACCAATGCACTCGCTCAGGGCGCGGCTGCTGGTGGCCGGCAGTGTGGTGCTGGTCGCTTTTCTGGGCCTAACGGGCCTAACCTTGGATCAAGCGTTCCGTGACAGTGCGCTCGCTGCTGTTCAAAGCCGGCTGCAAGGACAAGTTTACCTGCTGTTGGGCGCCGCGGATCTGGATGCTTTCAACCGGCTGACATTGCCCCAAACTTTGGCGGAAGCCCGTTTCTCCACGCCGGATTCCGGCCTCTATGCCGATGTGATGGACCATGAGGGTAACTTGATTTGGCGTTCGCCCTCGTTGTTGGGCCAGGCGCTCCCCTTCTTTCCGGCCGTGCGCAACGCCGGCGAAACCCAATTCGCTGAACTGGACTCTGCCGATGGGACCCCGCTGTTCGTGATGGCGCTCACCGTCAGTTGGGAAATCAGCACCAGTCAAGACCAGATCTTTACCTTTCGGGTCGCTGAAACCCAATGGGAATTCCTCGATCAACTCTGGAGTTTTCGGCGGGGCTTGTGGGGTTGGTTAATGGCGGCCACCTGTGTGCTGCTGGCGGTCCAAGGATTGATTTTGCACTGGAGTCTCAAACCGTTGCGGCGGGTTGCCACCGAAGTCAAGGATATCGAAACCGGTCAGCGAGCCGAACTTGGCAGCGGTTATCCTGAAGAATTGCTCCCGTTGACCGCCAACCTGAATGCGCTGCTCCGCCAAAGCCACGTCCACCTGGAACGCTACCGTAATGCCCTCGCCGATCTAGCCCACAGCTTGAAAACGCCGCTGGCGGTGTTGCGGGGCACTCTGGAAAACAGCGTGCCGCCTGAGGAATTGCGCCAAACCTTGGGCGAGCAGGTCGAGCGAATGAACCGCACGGTGGATTATCAATTGCAGCGCGCCGCCGCCTCGGGTCGCATCGCCCTGAGCGCCCCATTGCCAGTCGCCCCCATCGCCCGCAAAATTCAAGATTCGCTGAGTAAAGTTTACGCCAGCCGCTCTCCTCAGCTAAGTAGCGAGGTGGCGGCTGCTACTGTGTTTTACGGCGATGAAGGTGATTTGCTAGAAATTCTTGGCAATCTGGCCGACAACGCCTGCAAATGGTGTCGGAAGCAAGTCATCATGCGGGCCTATCCAGCCGATCACGACGGCCGGACCGAGCTGGTGATAGAGGTCGAAGATGATGGTCCGGGCATTCCCGCCGAACAAGCCCCGCTATTGCTCGGTCGAGGCCAACGCGCCGATCCCACCGTTGCCGGTCATGGCATCGGCTTGGCGGTGGTGCGGGATTTGGTTGAAGAGGTCTATTACGGTCGGCTCGATATCGCGCGCAGTTCGCTTGGCGGCGCGCGGGTTCAGGCACGTCTGCGCTTCCAGGCCGATAGCTGAGCCAAGCGGAATCAGTGATTCCTCACGCCGCCTGACAGAGACGCGAGCAGGGTTTCGCGCTAACCTTCGGCCAACTCATTAACGGGGCGCGCCATGCTCACCATCGCCACCTTTAACCTCTGCAATCTGGGGGCGAACGCTTCGCCATCACGCCTGAAACGCCTGGCGACGATCATCGCCCACGATTTGACAGGGCCCGCTATTTTGGCTTTGCAAGAAATCGCCGTGGCGCGACCGACCACGCCGGGCGAACCCGTTCCGGCCGATGCCGCCTACCAAGCGCTGATCACCGCCATCATCGGCGTTGGGGGTCCTGCCTACGACTATCGAGAGATTCCACCGCTGGCCAACCAGGAAGGCGGTATGTCCGGGGCCAACATTCGCGTTGGGTTGTTGTTCGATCCGGCACGGGCGCATTTTTCCGACCGGGGAGCAGCAGGCCCCCTCGATAGCGCCGGCATTCATTTCAGTGCTGGCGGCCCGCGCCTTACGCTTAACCCCGGCCGTATCACGCCGCTACACCCTGCTTTTACCGGCGAGGGTAACTTGCATTGGACGCCCAGTCGCAAGGCGCTGGCAGCCGAATTTGAGGTGAACGGGCATCGCTTATTCGTCATTGTGTGTCATCTTAAATCCATGCGTTCGATGACGCGTCAGGGGGAGGAACACACCAAAAAGCAGCGGCACGCCCAAGCGGAAGCGATCCATCAATTCGCCGCCGATCTACTGACTTGCGACCGGCAGGCCGCTATCGCGATATTGGGCGATTTTAACGATGTGCCGGGCTCAAAGACCTTGAAGCTGCTGAAAGGCGCCGGGTTCCATAATTTGCTAGAAGATCAGCCGCGCGGCCAATGCTATACCCGTCGACACGGGAGCCAACCGCAAGCCTTGGATCATATTTTGATCAGCCCGGCGCTGCGGCGGGGAGCGACAGCCCACATCCCCCACGTCAATAGTAATGCCCCTCCTGGCCAATCGGAACTGGCCAGCGATCACGACCCGGTGCTTGCCTTGTTGCCAGCTTTTACAGTAACAGCTTGATCTAGGTTATTTCACTATCCGCTTAATTAGCTTCGATGGGTAATCTTGATTGTTAAATGTTACTTTTTACCAAATCAAGCCTTCTCTTTTTTGCCTTCAAGAGACCTACTCTAAATCAAATCACCCGAAGAGCTAGTAACAAATAGCAAGCGATTAGTTCAATAGTAATGAAAATCAATTCTCATCTTTAATTTATAAACTCGATACGCAAGGCAATTTATTTTCAAAGTCGTTAAGGAATTCTTCAGGAGAGATGCGGTAAAAATAGGCTCAAGACGGTATCAATGTCCGAAAAACATTAACCGCCGATTCACAATGCATTTAATTTTGAGGATTTGAACAATGAAAAAAAACCTACTTGTTGGGACTATAGCGCTACTGGGTTCGTTATTGGCCGCTCCAGCGGCAATGGCCTATCAACATATCGAAACGACTGGGCCAGCGCGAATAAGCCATTGGGAGCATCACTCTCATCGCCATAGCTCTAATAAAATTCACTACCTGCGAGCGAAACTAGACAATCAGCAGGCGGAACGGCGGCGGGTGGATTGGGCTTACAATCAGGCGCGTCGGATGGGAGATTGGCCCACGGCACGTTTTGAAAAGAATCGCTTAAGTCGGTTGGATCGGGAAATTCGAAACACCAAACGCGAATTAAGCCGTGCTTATGAGCAATCGCGCTGGCGCAACCGCTATAATGACGGCTGGCGTGGCGAATATAGCTATGGCTATGATCGCTCTTGATGGAACCAATACCCTCTGGCCAGAAACGGTCGAGAATAAAATCGGATAAAGTTATGATCCGGTTAATCGGGAATGTGGTTGCTACATTACCGACTAAAAGCTCGCTACGTACCCGATATACTAAATCGGGTACGATAGCAGGATCGTCAATAACCTATTGAAGATTTATTAGGGTGATTTTTAGCCGCCCGTAATTCAAGTAGTGTGGCCCAATTCAACTTTTCGGCCACAAAATCATCTGCGTGCAGCGAAACAATGCGATTTTCCGCCCAGTCGTTTCATCAGTGACAACCGCATCCCAAACCTGCGTATTTCGACCCAGGTGTTGAATGGTGGCCACACAGCTAATAACACTGCCATCTCTTGCCGTACCGAGAAAATTGCTCTTCAATTCGATGGTCGTAAACGATTCTGCCCCATCAGGCAAATGAGCGAAAGTGGCATAACCACAGGCGGTATCAGCCAGCGCCACCACACTGGCGGCATGGAGAAAATTGTTCGGCGCGATATGCAGTTTCTTGACGGGCATCCGGCACTTCAAAGTATTTGGAATGAGATCGATGATTTCAATACCCAGATAGCCAGGCAAGTATTCGCTGCCGCGTTCATTCAGAACGCCAACCGTAATCTTAGGACGTAGTACGCTCATAACAGGCTCCTCTCTCGCTCCAATAAGGCCGCTATCACTCCATCACCCCATCATTCCTTCAAGCGGACGCCAGCGATCTGGCAACCGGTGCTTCCCGGATCGGCAAATTCACTAAGGCGGCGGCGGCGGCAAACACCATGTCCGTATACCACATCCAGCTGTAATCCCCGAACCGGCTAATCGCCAACCCCCCCAGATAGGCGCCAAAAAACCCCCCGATCTGATGGGATAGCATAGTCAACCCGAATAGCGTGGCCATGTAGCGAACCCCGAACAGTTTGCCAACAATCGCCGCCGTCGGCGGCACGGTCGCCAACCACGTGAACCCCAATCCCACCGCGAACACGTAATAAATCAGTTCGGTGCGCGGCATCAGCAAATACCAGGCGATCAACAATGCCCGCGAACCGTACATCACCGCCAGCACATATTTGCTACGATATTTGGAAACGCACCAACCAGCATAAAGACTCCCGAAAATATTAGAGAGGCCGATAATGGCGAGCGACCAGCTTGCCACCGCGGGCGACAACCCGCAAAGCTGCACCTCTCCTGGCAAATGGGTCACCAGGAAGGCGATATGCAAGCCGCAAGTGAAAAACCCGGCATGCAGTAACAGGTAACTGGGATTCTGGATGGCGGCGCGGATGGCGTCCAAAACGCCAGTATCCGCGGGCATCTGTTTGACCGGCGCCACCGCCTGTTTCGTCAATTTTCCGACGAGGGGCAATGCCGCCAGCGTCAGCAACGCCATCGCCCACAGCGCTCCCATCCAACCAACCCCCTGAATCAGCCTTTGCATGATGGGGGCAAATACAAACTGACCGAACGAACCACCCGCATTGATGACGCCGGACGCCGCGCCGCGCGCCTCTAGCGGCAGCCGCTGGGCCGCCGCGCCGATCAGCACCGAGAAACTGCCCGCGCCCGATCCAATGGCTGACAGTAGGCCCAGCGACACGATCAGCCCAAAACCGGATTCCATGAAAGGCGTGATGGCGCTACCCAACGCCATCACGATCAAGCCCCCGATCAAAACCGCGCGCGGGCCAAAGCGATCCGCGAACGCACCGGCAAGCGGTTGGATAGCGCCCCAGGTGAATTGTCCGATCGCCAACGCCAAACTGATCGTAACGACCCCAAGCCCAGTCGCTGTATCCAACGGCCCGACAAACAAACCCAGCGACTGACGCCCACCCATCGTGACCATCAGAATCCCGGCGGCGGCCAAGGTTGTGACGAGGATGTCCGGCCTTCTTAAAGAATGAAACATAAGCAGTTCTCCACAAAAAAGCCGACCGATCCCGAAGTCGAATGATTTGCAGCTATTACATGGCGCTAGCTGAATAGCGTGTTATGGCCGTGATGGCCAGGATGGCGATTGCGCCCAGCAAAAACAAGGCGACGCTTAACTGTCGGCTCAGTGGGTCGGTCCGCCGTGACTGGCGCTGGCAACGAAGTTCTGAAGCCGCCATGTTGGACATAGAGTCCACTACTTGGAGATCATCCCATCCGAATGGCTAACCCTATCTGGTAAATGCCCAGCAGCACCACCGCCACTCCGGCGGCATGGCGCACCCACGGCTGGCGCACGAATCCCGCCAGGGCCGCCGTCATTCCAACCGCCAGCAAAGCCGGCAAAGTGCCCAAGCCGAAACTTAGCAACAGTAAACCACCCTGTACCGCCCCGCCGGCGCTCATCGCCCAAACCAGCACGCTGTAAACCAAGCCGCACGGTAGCCAACCCCATACCAAGCCAATCCCCAAGGCGTGGGCGGGCGTCCGCACCGGAAAAAACCGCCGGCCGAGCGGTTCGATTTGCCGCCACACAACGCCACCGGCGCGCTCCAACCGACCGAGCAGCCGCCACCAGCCGCCCAAATAAAGTCCCAACAGAATCATGAATAGACCGGCCGTCACTTGCAGCGCCAGCTGGGCGCGCTGGATTGCGATCAGATTTGCCGCCCAGGCACCGATTCCACCGGCTAGCGCTCCAGCGGTGACATAACTGGTGATACGCCCACCGTTATACGCCAGCAGAAAGGGCAACCGGCCCAGCAGGGCACGTTCCCGCGGTGGCGGCAATCCCAGTGTCAAAGCGCCGACGATGCCGCCGCACATGCCGAAACAATGCACGCCGCCAGTCAACCCCACCAGAAAGGCGGCCAAGAGAACGGTCAGATAATCCATGCGGGAAAGCGGCTCCGAATGGAAGTTAACGCAGTACCACGGTCTTGCCGCCGTTGAGAAACACCCGCCGTTCCAGGTAATAATGCATCGCCCGCGCCAGCACGATGTTTTCGATATCGCGTCCGACCGCCGCCAAATGCTCCGGAGTGTGCGCGTGATCGACCCGCTCCACCTCTTGCTCGATAATCGGCCCTTCGTCGAGATTATCGGTCACGAAATGGGCGGTGGCGCCGATCAGTTTCACTCCACGGGCATAGGCCTGATGATAAGGTTTGGCGCCTTTGAACCCCGGCAGGAAGGAATGGTGGATGTTGATAACCCGTCCCGCCAAGGCCTGACACAGTTCGGGCGATAAGATTTGCATGTATCGGGCCAGCACCACCAATTCGGCGTCGGTCTTTCTGACTAGATCGAGAATCCGCTGCTCCTGTTCGGATTTGGTGGCCGGCATCACGGGCAGATAATGAAACGGGATGGCGTGCCATTCCGCCAAATGAGCCAGATTGCGATGGTTCGACACGATGGCGGCAATGTCCATCGGCAGTGCTCCGGTGCGATGGCGGTAGAGCAAATCGTTCAGACAGTGCTCCGCTTTCGACACCAAAATCATTACGCTGGGGCGGCGGCGGGGATCATACAAATGCCAGACCATTTCGAATTGGCCCGCCAACGGTTCGAAGTGCTCCAGCAACGCGGATTGAATCGCTTCATCCAGATCGAATACCAGCCGCATGAAAAACCGGCCCGACTCCGTGTCGCTGAACTGGTCCGATTCGATGATATTGCCGCGATGCAGTGCCAGCAGATTGGATACCGCGGCCACGATGCCAACCCGATCCGGGCAGGTGATGGTCAAGATATAGCGTAAGATTTGCATTTTTCAGATTTTCATAAAGGTAAGACCGACCGGTTTCAGCGGTGTTGGCTTATTGATCGGATGAGGCCGAGCCTGGTTCGCTTGTCGATGCTGGCGCGGACTCTGGAGCGGTTTGCGGTAGATCCAACACGTTGCGCAATAGCGGCAGATGTAAATTGACGCACTCGATGCCCGCGGCGATGGTTTCCGCGGCGCGGTCGAAATCCATCAAGCCCAGCTCCGCCAAGCGGGGCGATAGCACCACATCCGGCGGATCGCCGGCCAACCGGGCGCGGGTAATGCGGTCTTGCATAATATGGATTGCGCCGGCCATCACATCAAACCATCCGGGCGCTTCTTCGGGAGCCTCAGACCCCTCACTGGCGTCGGAACCGTTCTTCAACAGGCTTTGCAAGCCGGCGCTCAACCGGCTCAACAGCGGGTTTGGCTGAATCAGCTTTGCTCCACGCCCGCCAAAATTCTTGCCGACGATATCGTCATTCAGGTTGACGGCAATCACTCGGTCCGCACCGAGCGCGCGACACAGCGACACCGGCAGGGGATCGACCAGGCCGCCGTCGACCAACCAGTTATCCTGCAATTTGACCGGGCTGAACAAACCCGGCAGCGCGATGGAAGCTCGCACGGCCTCCAGGAGCGACCCCTGCTGCAACCAGACTTCCCGTCCGGTATACAGATCGGTCGCCACGGCGCCAAACGGCTTGGGCAATGTTTCAATGGGCGCGTCCTGCAACCGCTCTCCCAGTTCCCGCATCAGGCGCTCGCCCTCCACTCCGCCGCGCCGGAAATCCATGTAGCGCCAGATGGCCCACCAATCGATCTGCCTTACCCACGCTTCCAGCGGTTCGAGCCGGCCGCTGGCATAAGCGGCCCCAATCAAAGCGCCGATCGAAGTCCCCGAAACGACATCCGGGACGATGCCCGCCTCTTCCAGCGCCCGCAGTACGCCAATATGGGACCAACCGCGCGCCGAGCCGCTGCCCAAGGCGATCCCAAGCCGAGGTTTTTTTTGTTCTCGCATCGCCCTCACCCCTATCGCTCTCGGAGACGCGGCAACAATTCGACGAAATTGCACGGCTGGGTGCGCGCGTCCAGTTGCGCCTGGAGCAGGCGATCCCAACCGGTGCGACAGGCCCCGGTGGAGCCGGGCAAACAAAAAATGAAAGTCGCGTTGGCCAATCCGCCCAGCGCCCGCGATTGCAGGGTCGAAGTGCCAATTTCTTCATAGGATAGCCATCGGAACAGCTCGCCGAAGCCCGTCAGTTCCTTGTCCAGCAACGGCCGGATGGCTTCCGGCGTGCTGTCGCGGCCGGTCAAGCCGGTGCCACCAGTGAGCAAGATGACCTGCACGGCGGGATCGGCGATCCAGCCCGACACGACCGCTCGAAGTTGATAGAGATCATCCGGGACGATCGCCCGCGCTGCTAGCCGGTGGCCGGCTGCTGTCAGCCGCTCCACCAAGGTGCGGCCGGAAGCGTCGTCAACCTCGGTTCGCGTATCGGAAACCGTTAGCACCGCAATCGCCAAAGGCAAAAATTCACGTTGGTTCATTCACTCGCTATCCGTTCTGAAGCGCGGTTGATCGCGCCTGGAAAAATGAGCAGAGGCTGCTTGAAATTCACGGCAGCGGCCCTATCTGGAAAACAACATTAATCCATTGCCATGAGGTATTTCCATGAAGCCGACGCGTTACGAAACCTGGTATCCCATCCATCAGCTCCGCAAGGAATTGGATCGGCTATTCGAGCCTTACAATCCTTCCAGTGACGATCAATCCAGCGTCGCCACCTGCGACTGGATTCCGGCAGTGGACATCAAGGAAGAACAAGAGCGCTATGTCCTGCGCGCCGACATCCCCGGCGTCGATCCCAAGGATATCGAGATTATCGCTGAAAACGGCAACTTGACTATCCGTGGCAACCGTGCCGGCGAAGCGCGCGAAACCCGCGCTGGCTACAGCCGGGTCGAGCGGCCCAGCGGTACTTTCTATCGCCGCTTCAGCCTACCGGATACCGCCGATCTGGCGCAAATCGCCGCGCGCAGCGCGCACGGCGTGCTGGAAATCAGCATCCCACGGTTGACTCACACCCTGTCGCGGACTATCAAGGTCGAAGGCTAACTCTCCGGCTGGCGGCGATAGCCCGCCAGCCCCTGTTTCCACTCGACTGGAACCCGCATGAAATTTCGCGACTATTATCAAATTCTCGGCGTCGCCCGCGACGCTTCGACGGAAGACATCAAGAAAGCTTACCGTCGGCTGGCCCGCAAGTATCACCCGGATGTCAGTCAGGAAGCGAGCGCCGAAGATCGATTTAAAGAGATCGCGGAGGCTTATGAAGTGCTGCGCGACCCGGAAAAGCGCACGGCTTACGACCAACTGGGCAGTAATTGGCGAGCGGGTCAGGAATTTCGGCCGCCTCCCGGTTGGCAAGGGGGGCAAAGCGGCTTTCGCGCCGGCAATTTTAACGCTGATCATTTTGGTGATGGCAATTTCAGCGAGTTCTTCGAATCCTTATTCGGCGGTTTAGGCGGCATGGGTGGTTTTCGCGGCGGGCGCGGTTTTCAGTCCGCTGGTGAAAATCAAACCGTACCCCTGGAGATCACCCTGGAAGAGGCGTATCGCGGCGCCACCCGCACCGTGCAATTACAGGTGCGGGAACAAAATGCCAGCGGTCAGCCCATCACCCACCCGCGCACCCTCAACGTAAAAATCCCGGTTGGCGTTGCCAACGGACAAAAGATCCGCTTGAGCGGCCAAGGCCGGCCCGGTCTCAGCGGCAACTCCAACGGCGATCTGCTGCTGGAGCTGACCATCAAACCGCATCCGCTCTATAAGGTTCAGGGGCGCGATATCACGCTCGAGCTGCCGCTGGCGCCCTGGGAAGCCGCCTTGGGCGACAAGATCGAAATACCGACGCTGGGCGGTTCGGTCGCGATCAATATTCCTCCCAACGCACGCCACGGCCAAACGTTGCGCTTGCGCGGCCGCGGCTTGCCCGGCCAGCCCCCCGGCGATCAGCTGGTGGTGCTGCACATCGTCAATCCACCCGCTGACAGCGAAGCAGCCCGCGAGCTGTTTGGGCGCATGGAGCGGGAATTACCCTTCGATCCGCGCCCGCACTGGCGCAAACAAACCAATTAAATGGTCATATCCCGTCATCGAATCCAGCCTCAAGGGGTTTTTCAGTGAGCACTGTCGCGCGTTTATTATTGCCAGCTGGCCTGTTCGTGTTAAGCCTTTCTCTGTTGATGGCCCCATCAGTCCAGGCCGCTTTGCCGATTGCGGTGGATGGCCAAGCGTTGCCGACTTTAGCGCCAATGCTGGAGAAGGCCACCCCCGCCGTGGTTAACATCGCGACCGAAAGTCGGCTGACGGTCCGCAATCCCTTGCTGGACGATCCCTTCTTTCGCCGCTTTTTTAGCATTCCCGATCAACCGCGCGAACGCAAAGGACAAAGCGTTGGCTCCGGGGTGGTGGTGGATGCCCGCCATGGTTACATTCTCACCAATCATCATGTCATTGATGGCGCGGATAAAATCACAGTTACCCTGCGCGACCGGCGCAAGCTCGATGCCAAAGTGATCGGCTCTGATCGAGAAAGCGACGTGGCTGTGATCCAAATTCCGAGCAACAATCTCACCGCATTGAATCTGGCCGATTCGGACGGGCTGCGGGTAGGTGATTTCGTGGTCGCCATCGGTAATCCTTTCGGGCTGGGACAGACCGTCACGTCCGGCATCGTTAGCGCGCTCGGCCGCTCTGGCCTGGGGATTCAAGGCTACGAGGATTTCATTCAGACCGACGCTTCCATTAATCCCGGCAACTCTGGCGGCGCCTTGGTCAACTTGCGCGGCGAGTTGGTCGGGGTCAACACGGCCATTATCGCTCCCGGCGGCGGCAACGTTGGCATCGGCTTCGCCATTCCCGCCAACATGGCGGCGCGCACCATGAATCACATTATCGAGCACGGTTCGGTGCGCCGCGGCCAATTGGGAGTTTCCGTGCAAGACCTCACCCCCGAACTGGCCCGGGCGTTCAACATTACCTCGAACCAAGGCGCGGTGATCGCCCAAGTCAGTCCCAGTTCGGCCGCCGCGCGCGCCGGTTTGAAGGAGGGTGATGTGGTGCTCAACGTGAACGGTCGCCCGATCCGCGATGGCGGCGCTTTGCGCAACGCCATCGGCTTGCTGGAAGTCGGCGAAGCAGTGCGGCTCGACATCCTGCGCAATGGCAGCCCGTACACCATCGACGCCAAAGTGGGAGAATACGTCGCGGCTAAACTCGACGGTGGCGCCATCAGCCGCCGGCTGGCTGGCGCGACCTTCGAAGACATTGGCCCCGCTTCAGCACTGGCGGGGCGGGTGCAGGGCGTGTTGGTCGCCGCGGTTGCATCGGGCAGTCCGGCCGCGCGCACCGGTCTGCGCAAAAATGATGTCATCGTCGCCGTTAACCGTCTGGCCATCTCCAGCACGGCCGAACTGAAACAGCTCGCCGCCGATAATGACGGCTTGCTGCTCAATCTGCTGCGCGGTCGGGAGGAATTGGTGCTGGTCTTGCGCTAAGCCCAACCGATCAGGCCATCAGGGTGATCGAGCATCACCCTGGTTGGTAGCTCCGCCAATCACTTAACGGCCCGTTTCCCCGGCTTGCAACTCGACCCGGCTCTGCTTCTGGTTGTAGCCTTGCCGGGCGATTACCACATAATCCAGACCCACTTTGCCGCTGGCGGGAACCTCGGTTTCGAACTGCACGGTTTCGAAATCGTGCAAAATCGGATTGAGTTTGCTACGAAATACCACAGCGGCAGCATAGTCGCGGCGGATTTGTACCGAAATCGGCTTACGGGTGTAATTTCGGATCTGTTGCTGGTAAACGGTATGTTCGTCCCAGCCCGCCACCTGACTGTCCAGCTCCAGTTTCAAGCCATCGTCGCCCAATTTGCGATACACATTGCCGCCCCTGATCTGGAACCACAGATTATCGCGATAGACTTTTTGTGTGCGCAGTTCGAACACCACCGCCGGATCTGAGCCAAGATTCAATTCAATCTTATCGCCGATGGGCACATAGCTCAGCGGCTGGACCCCCAGATAGCTCAGACCGTCCCGGCCGTTGGCGCGAAATACCCGCAACGCGCCATCAGGCAACGGAGTGAGGCCCAGTTTAGACGCCGTATCGTTGCGTAGCAGATAGAGCCGCGCCAACTCCTCACCGTATTGGCGCGGCCGATAGCGGTACTGAACACGCATCGGCACATCGGTCGCCTCGAAGCTGCGCAACCGCTTGGCCCAGCCGTTTGGCACGGTTTCCCTGCCTTCGATGGTGTAGATAAAATATTCACTCAATCCTTCCTTGATAATTTCCTTGGGCGCTTCCATCTCGGCCGCCGCATCCGCCGCCGCGCCAGCCAGACTGGGCGCGGCCGGAGCCATCATCATTCGCGCCGCCTTTTGCCGTATCTCCTGTAAGTCCTCCCGCTTCAGACCGTCCTTGACTTGGCCCACCGGCAGCTTGGCCAGTTCAGCGATTTTCTCCACCAGATTAATGGTGCCGACAACCAATCGCACCTGGGCGTTTTCGTAATCCTCGCCCGAACGGTTATTGACCCGGACGAAGCTCTCAAGGCGCAGCGCCTTCTCATCGGGATCGGCAATCGCCAGATAATCGGCTTTCCACGAAATGCCGGAGGTGAAGTAGCTGATTTCGATAGTGGCTTCCCGGTTGGCGTCACTTTGCACGTTCCAATACAAAGTTTGCGGCTTGTCGTGCGGATAAGTGGCATCGAGCAGTTCCAGGCCGGCCTTGGGCTGGCGGAACTGCAACTCCACCGAGGTGGGATCGATCAGTGTGTTGGCCCAGGAAAATTGCAGCGGATTGACTCCCTGTTTGAAGCTCACCGCGCGCGTTTCTCGCACCAGGGTCAAATCTTCGGAATTGTAAATGGTCAACTGCACGGTATTACGGCTAGGCACGGTGGCGAGATCGACGTTGCGCGCGATGGCGCTCAGCGGCGGCAAGACGCCGCATAGCAACAGGAAAAAACAAAATCGGTTTCGAAGCATTGGTCTCACCATTCGTTGTTCAGCGTCAACCGCAAGGTATGCACCTGCTTTTGCGCTGACCCATCGGGCGTGCGCGGCGGGAGATCGACATGAAACAGCAGTTTGTCGGCATCGCTCTTTTCGGGGTCGGGATTATGCAGCGTGCCGTCGCCAAGCCGCCATTCCGGGTCGAGGCCGCTGTTATCCCCCCCTCGGATGGCGTCACGAATCTGGCGAACGCTTTCCGCGATATCGAGCGTGACCGGCGCATCCTTGAAGTTCTCGATCTCGTATTTCAGGGTCACGTCGTAACGGTACAGATTGCCGGCAATGCGCTGGCGTTCGCTGCGATCCATCGTGCGCCGCACCGCGATGTCGCGGGCCAAACCCAGATACAGCTTGAGTTCGTCATCCGGCGCGGTGAATGCGCCGCGATCCTCGCCCAAAAAGGCGCCGCCGCCCTTGCCGTCGTCCTGAAAAATGCGGGCTTTTCCTTCCGGCAGCGGCTCCTTGCCGAGACTGCCGCCCGCGTTCTTGACCACGTAATGCATGGGTACCTTAAGCTTGTCCCGCGCCCCATCGAGATACCCGAACTCCACCGGATCGCAGGTGTAGGTCTTGCGCACCGGCACGCTGGGGAAATGACCCAGCCGCACTTCCTTGGTTTCGCTCAAACCCAGCGGCTTTTCGAAGCGCTCACCGACGCCAGCCCACACTTGCGCGCTATCGTAAGCTTCGTTGGCGTTATTGTTGACTCGCAGCCATTGCGTCAGCTCTAGCGTCTTTTCATCGCGTCCGGCCAGCGCCCGATAGTGGAAGGTCTTACCCAGCCCACCGAGTACATAGCTGATCCGCACCCGCGCCGCGCCGGAAGCATTGGCGGAAACGGCCCACACCAGCGCGGTCTCGCCGGGCGGATAACTGACCGACAACACATTGGCTTCCAGCGGCTGATCAGGAGGTGGGGCCAGAATGCGCAACACCAAAGTATCGGGATCAATGCGGGTATTAGCCCAAGAAAAGTCCAGCTGATTGACGCCCTTGACCAAGGGAACGATACGCTCCTCCTCGACCAGGGCTATTTGCGGGTGATCGAGTTGGATTTCGACGCGCTCTCGCACGGGCAGGGTAGTCAGCTTGATGCGAGCGAGCGCCTCCGGCGGCAGCGCCCCAAACCACAGCACAAGACTAAGCGGATACAACAACCATCGGTTTCGACTCATCAGTGGCGATCTCCAGCAGATTGAACGAGATTCCCATAACCATAAACGCTTGTGGCGGCATTTTAGGGTTAATCGCTCTGCTGAAATCTTAAAGAGGACCAGCGGCCCCTGTCTCCAGCCCGAACAGCTAACGCAAGTCAGCAACCGCGTTAAAGATAATTTTTGGAGTTCTCCGGTCGGCAGGGCTCTTTTTTGTGGAGCCAAGCCGCCGCAATCAACAAATCCCACCCCGCCGAAATGCCGGATTAGCCATGACAAGCTAACAGGTTAGCGCCTCTATTCAGCCGCCAGCGGCACCAGCGCTTCATCGCCCACCTCATCGGTCCAAACCATAAATTTCTCTAGCCGGCTAGGGCCAAACGAGGTCATTAGCGCCACGTCGGCGGCGTCATGGCCGTAAGCCATCAACAGCCGGCCGATGCGCGGCGTGTTGTGACGTGCGTCAAAGGTGTACCAAATCCCGCCAAGATACGCTTCGAACCAGGCGCTGAAATCCATTGGATCTGGCACCGGCGGCACTCCGATATCACCGAGGTAGCCGGTGCAATAACGAGCGGGAATATTCATGCAACGACACAGGGTCACCGCCAGATGAGTGAAATCGCGGCAGACGCCGACTTTTTCTTGATAGGCTTCAAAAGCGGTGCGCGTTTTTCGAGCTTGCAAGTAATCGAACTGAAGATGGCGATGCACGAAGTCGCAGATCGCTTGCACTCGTCCCCAGCCTGTCGGCGTGCCGCCGAACAGCTCCCACGCGAGATTCATCATCAGATCGACTTCGCAATAGCGGCTGGCGACCAAAAAAGTCAGCACCGAATCTGGCAGATCGTGAATCTCATTCTGCTGGGCTGAAAAATTTTGATAGTCCATCAAGCCGCTATCTTCGACCACGGCATCGTTCAAAAACCGAATCTGGCCCGCTGGCGCTAGCAGGCGGCCGCAACGATTGCCATAACCATCTATGTATTCGCTAACTCGTACCGCGGGTTCGACCCGCAGATAGTCGCCTTGGCGGATCGAGGGCCGACGCGAAGGATGGAGATAGAGCATAACGACCAGTGGCGTCGGCGCTGGATGTTCAAAAACGATGTCGTAACCCACTCGGATCAGCACGATAGAGTTCCTCGTTCTATAGAAAGGAGATCACTTTGGTATCTGCAATTATCAAAACAGACACTTCCTTATCGGAAAGGATCAATATATCCCGTACTTCGAATTCATTACACGAAGTTAGCCACGTATGCCGCTTTCACAAAAGCGCCTCCACAATACTAGCGTTAGGATTTACGCAGTTAGCTTTATATGGAGTAAAGGAACGGCATGAACGGACTGAAAGTGGCCGAAGCAGAGTACATCCATTGGCTGATTGCGATACCGAAGTGTGTAGTTGAAGCGACAAGCGACTCGGTGGCGTTGACGGCGTCATCTTGCACCATCTGAGCGGCCAAGGCGTCCGGGGCGACGACGCCCAAGTAGGTGGTTTGGGTAGGCATTTACAGGTCGCGATCGAAGGCGATAAAGCCATCATCCGCACCACCTCCCCTTCCGGACACACGCTCCTGGACCGCATCGCCACCTCACCAGGCGTACTCCAGATAAGTCCGGCTTGGTTCCTTGTTAATCGCAAATTGGTATGAAAATCCTGAGGCCTGCCTTTCTTTTACCGCTCTTTCACTCCCATGATTAATAGCGCTGACGTGCCTGCTGGCGATACTTGCTGGGGGTCATGTGTTTGTGTTGGGTAAAACGCCGATTGAAATTGGCGATATTATTGAAACCAATTTCATAACAAATCAGAGTGATAGCCATATCGGTTCGAGACAGTAAGTCACAGGCCCTAGCCACCCGGACGCGATTGACAAAATCGTTGAAGCAATTGCCCGTGGCTTTGCGAAAAAAAACGCGAGAAATGGCCTTCGCTCATGCCGACCAGCGCCGCAACCTGCGCCAGGGCGATTTTGCGCTGATAGTGATCCATCACAAAGCGAATCACGCAATCAACTTTTTTCTGCAATTCGTGATTGGCCGGCAAATCGATTTGCGTCGTTGATAGCAATTTTTGGTCTGGACTACGAGTCAGTAGGTCAAGTAATTCATAAAAATACCCCACCCGCGCCGCGCCATCCGATTCCTTAATCCGCAACATATACTTTTCAGCGGTATCCGCATGGCGCAAAAACTCAATACCGTGCTTGGCCCGCTCCAACAATGGTAACAGCATGGACAATTCTGGCAATAAAGTGACGGCATCCATAATGACCGCGTGATCGAAATGCACGACTCGATCACGCAGCTCGTAATGGGTTCCATCGGGGAGATTGCTGACCCAGTTGTGCGGTACGCGAGGGCCAGTCAGGATCAGGCAGCCGGGCCGAAAGCTACCGATATAGTCACCAATGAACATCTTGCCACTACTGGCGACGATCAGGTGCAGTTCGTACTCATCATGATAATGCCAGCGGATTCGCCAATGTGGACAGCCATGTTCGAGGTAACGGATGGCACCGGGTTGTTTGTCGCTGATTTCCAGCTCCGGCATTCCTTGCATTGTTTGATTTTTCATCATGGCTTTCCTTTCCTCTACTCACCACATCAAATATTAGAAAAGTATAGATATTGGTGAATTAAATACTAGCGATGCTTGCAGATTAAGGCGTATCTTCAAAGATGCGAATTCTTCGATGCATAAGTAGGATATCCTAAGTTATCCGATATTAAGGTGTAATATTTCCAACTAGTTATCACTTAAAAATCGGCTGAACTTTCGATGCGATACTTATCTTCTATGCGAGCAGCAATAACGACGACACCTTTGGAGAAGAGAGCAATCCCATGAAATTAAGAAAATCAGCCATTCTAATCGCCGCTCTTTCTGTTACCGCCGCCGTCCAAGCCGCCACTACCGTCACCATCGGCACCGTCAACAATGGTGACATGGTGATCATGCAAAAGCTGTCGAAACAATTTGAGGAGCAGAACCCAGATATCAAGCTGGATTGGGTGGTGCTGGAAGAAAACGTGCTGCGCCAGCGCCTGACCACCGATATCGCCACCAAGAGCGGTCAGTTCGACATCGCCACCGTCGGTACTTATGAGGTGCCGATTTGGGCCAAGCAAGGCTGGCTGATGCCGTTGGAAAACCTGCCCGCTGATTATGCGGTGGATGACATATTGAAGTCGGTGCGCGACGGCCTTTCCTACGAGGGAAAGCTCTATGCCGCGCCGTTCTACGCCGAAAGCTCGATGCTGTTTTACCGCAAAGACCTGTTCGAGAAAGCCGGGATTACCATGCCGGAACAGTCCACCTGGGATAACGTCAAGCAGTGGGCGGAGAAACTGACCGACAAGAAAGCGGAGGTCTACGGCATCTGCCTGCGCGGCAAACCGGGCTGGGGCGAGAACTTCGCGTTCCTGTCCACCATGATCAATACCTACGGCGGCCAGTGGTTCGACATGAACTGGCAACCGACCATCGACACCCCGGAATGGAAAGCGGCGATTGGCGATTACGTCGAGCTGCTGAACAAATACGGCCCGCCGGGCGCGGCCGCCAACGGTTTCAACGAGAATTTAACGCTGTTTGCAAATGGTAAATGCGCCATGTGGATCGACGCCACGGTGGCGGCCGGCCTGCTCTATAACCCGAAGCAATCCAAGGTCTCGGATAAGGTGGGTTTCGCCCAAGCGCCAATCGCCAAGACTCCGAAGGGCGCGCACTGGCTGTGGGCCTGGACGCTGGCGATTCCGCAATCGTCCGACGCCAAGGACGCCGCCAAGAAATTTGTGCTGTGGGCCACGTCTAAACCCTATATCCAACTGGTCGGCGAGAAGGAAGGCTGGGCCAGCGTACCGCCCGGCACCCGTACTTCGACCTACGAAAATCCCAAATACCTGGAAGCCGCGCCCTTCGCCAAGCCAGTGCTGGCCGCCATCAACAGCGCTGATCCCACCGACCAGACCCTCAATCCCCGGCCGTATGTCGGTATCCAGTACGTCGGTATTCCAGAGTTCCAGGCCATCGGCACCCAGGTTGGCCAGACCATTGCCGCCGTGCTGACCGGCAAGACACCGCTCGATCAGGGACTGAAGGCCGCTCAGGCCGCCACCGCCCGCACCATGGCGCAAGCGGGTTACGGCAAAAAATAGCGCTTGAAACGTCCCCTCTCTCGGCGGGAGAGGGGACGAGGGTGAAAGTTCCAGCCTGTACGCTCTCACCCGAACCCTCGCCCAAAGGGAGAGGCAATCGCGTCACGCCCTGTTCCTGCTTCCGGTCGGAAGCAGGCGATCTCGAAATCTCACGCACGAGGGTTTTTCATGACAACCCTGGCACCCGCTTCCTCTGCCGCCGTGGCGGCGAAAAACAATCGACAAGTCGACACCCGGCCGTTGCTGTGGCCTTCGGTGATTGTCCTGTTTCTGTGGATGATCGTCCCGCTGGCCATGACCCTGTATTTCTCGGTCATCCGTTACAACCTACTCAATCCTGCCCTGACCGGTTTCGCGGGTCTGGAAAACTATACGTTCCTGCTCGACGACCCGACCCTGTGGACCTCGCTGTGGAATACCCTGGTGCTGGTCGGCTCGGTGCTGGTGATTACCGTGGTGCTCGGCACCCTGTTCGCCGTGCTGTACAACCAGGAATTTCCCGGCCGCAACGTGGCCCGGCTGCTGGTGATCGCGCCGTTTTTTGTGATGCCCACGGTCAGCGCCTTGGTCTGGAAGAACATGATGATGCATCCGGTCTACGGCCTGATCGCCTCGCTGCAAAGCATGGTGGGCCTGCAACCGACTGACTGGTTTACCGATTACCCCATGTTCTCGGTCATTGTGATCGTCGCCTGGCAATGGGTGCCGTTCGCCTTCCTGATTCTGCTGACCGCGATTCAATCGCTGGATAGCGAGCAGAAGGAAGCGGCTCGCATCGATGGGGCCGGACCGTTCGCCATGTTTTTCTATATCACCTTGCCTCATCTGAGTCGCGCCATTTCCGTGGTCATCATGATCGAGACCATTTTCCTGCTGACCATCTTTGCGGAAATTTACGTCACCACCTCTGGCGGGCCAGGCACGGCCACCACCAATCTGGCCTGGCTGATCTACTCAGTCGGTTTGCTGCAATTCGATGTGGGCTACGCCTCGGCGGGCGGCATCATCGCCGTGATCCTGGCTAATATCGTGGCGTTCTTCCTGGTGCGCACCGTTTCCCGCAACTTGCAGCAGGGCTGAGGAGGTCGTTATGTCGGCTCATGGTTCCACCCCGCAAAAAACGCCCCGCTGGATTCCCATCCTGGCCTGGGTGATCGCCATTCTGGTGTTCTTCCCGATCTTCTGGATGGCGCTGACTTCGTTCAAAACCGAGACCGAAGCGATCAGCACCCCGCCGTCGCTGTTTTTCACGCCGACGATGGAAAACTACAACGACGTTTTCGACCGCAGCAACTACGCGCGTTTCGTCTGGAACTCGATTGCGGTGTCGTTTGGCTCCACCCTGCTGGCGCTGGCGTTTGCCATACCCGCCGCTTATGCGATGGCGTTTTTCCCGACCAAGCGCACGCCCTCGACGCTGCTGTGGATGCTGTCCACCAAGATGATGCCGCCGGTTGGCGTGCTGATTCCGATGTATCTGCTGTTCAAGACTTTGGGTTTGCTGGATACCGTCACCGGCCTGCTGATTATCTACACGCTCATCAATCTGCCCATCGTGGTCTGGATGCTGTACACCTATTTCAAGGACGTACCGGGCGAGATTCTGGAAGCCGGGCGGGTGGATGGCGCGACGCCGATGCAGGAATTGTTTTTGTTGCTGCTGCCGCTGGCCGTGCCCGGCATCGCGAGCACCGGCCTGTTGTCGGTCATCCTGTCGTGGAACGAAGCGTTCTGGAGCCTGAATCTGACCAGCTCGCAGGGCGCGCCGCTGACCGCCTTCATTGCCTCGTTCTCCAGTCCGCAGGGCCTGTTCTGGGCCAAGCTGTCCGCCGCGTCGCTGATGGCGATTGCGCCGATTCTGGTGGTCGGCTGGATGAGTCAACGGCAACTGGTGTCGGGTCTGACCTTCGGCGCTGTCAAGTAACCTTTTTTGAGGACACCGATCATGGCTGAAGTCGTTTTACGCAATATCAAGAAATCCTTTGGGCCGGTCGACATCATCAAAGGCGTCGATATCGACATCAATGACAAGGAATTCGTCGTCTTCGTCGGCCCGTCCGGCTGCGGTAAATCCACCCTGTTGCGGATGATTGCCGGTCTGGAAAGCATCACCGACGGCGAATTAAGCATCGACGGCAAACGGGTCAATGACCTGTCGCCCGCCGACCGGGGTATCGCGATGGTGTTCCAGACCTACGCGCTGTATCCGCACATGACGGTGCGCGACAACATGGGTTTCAGCCTGAAGCTGGCTAAGGTGCCTAAAGCTGAAATCGACCGCAAGGTCAACGAGGCGGCGCGGATTCTCAAGCTCGACCCGCTGATGGATCGCAAGCCCAAAGCGTTGTCGGGCGGCCAGCGTCAACGGGTTGCCATCGGTCGCGCCATCGTCCGCAATCCCAAGGTGTTCCTGTTCGACGAACCGCTGTCGAATCTGGACGCGGCGCTGCGGGTGCAGATGCGCATCGAAATCGCCCGGATGCACAGTGACTTCGACGCCACCATGATTTATGTAACCCACGATCAGGTCGAAGCCATGACCATGGCCAACAAGATTGTGGTGTTGCAGGGCGGCATCGTGGAACAGGTCGGTTCGCCGTTGGAACTGTACCATCATCCGCGTAACCGCTTTGTCGCCGGTTTCATCGGTTCGCCGACCATGAATTTTCTGGATGTGGCGGTGAAAGGCGTCGCCCCCGAAGGCATCACCATCGAGCTGCCGGGCGGTGATAGCCTCACCGTGCCAGTGGTCGCGGGCGCGACCAAAGCGGGCGACAAACTGACGCTCGGCGTGCGCCCCGAACATCTCCAGGAAGGCAGCGGCGACGGCAAATTGACCGGCACGGCGCTGGTGGTCGAGCGGCTGGGCGGCGCGACCTACGCTTATGTCAAGCTGGATAACGGCACGATGATTACGGCGGAAGTGGACGGCAACAGTCATATCAAAGTCGACGACCAAATTCAGTTAGGCGTGCGCAGCGAAACCTGCCATCTGTTCGCCGCCGACGGGTTGGCATTGGCGCAATCCGCCCGGCATCCGCTGGCCGATGTGGGCCGGGGCAACCCAGGCGCGCATTAGAGCAACCTCTCCAAATACTCCCCTTTCCCCGTGAGAGAGGGGAATAACTTAAGAAGCATGAGGAGCGGTTAGATGGCAAAAGAACTCGAAGGTAAAGTCGCCGCGGTCACCGGAGCGGCGTCGGGCATCGGTCTGGCGAGCGTTGAGGCAATGCTGGCGGCTGGTGCGCGCGTGGTGCTCGTCGACCGCGACGAGGCCGCGCTCACGGCGGTCTGCAACAAGCTCGGCGATGCGGCAATCCCATTGAGGATTGACCTGCTGGATTCAAAGAGCTGCGCCACGCTGCTGCCGCAGATTCTGGCCAAGGCGGGCCAGATCGACATTCTGCACGCCAATGCCGGTACCTATATTGGGGGCGATCTGGTGGATGCCGACACCGACGCCATCGACCGGATGCTGAACCTGAATATCAACGTGGTGATGAAAAACGTCCATGACGTGCTGCCGCATATGATTGCGCGCGGCACGGGCGACATCATCGTGACCAGTTCGCTGGCGGCCCATTTTCCCACGCCGTGGGAGCCGGTCTATGCCTCGTCGAAATGGGCGATCAACTGCTTCGTGCAAACGGTGCGTCGTCAGGTGTTCAAGCACGGCATTCGCGTCGGATCGATCTCACCCGGCCCGGTTATCACCTCGCTGCTCGCCGACTGGCCGGAGGAGAAATTAAAAGAGGCCAAGGAATCCGGCAGCCTGGTCGAGGCCAGCGAGATCGCTAATGTGGTGCTGTTCATGTTGACCCGACCCCGCGGCATGACCATCCGCGATGTGGTCATTCTGCCGACTCATTTTGATCTTTAGCAAATGCGTCCAATTAATAAATCAAGCACTAAGCAGGATGACGTTTTAGTGAACTTAGTAATTTTCGACTGTGACGGTGTTCTGGTGGATAGCGAAGTTCTCGCCCTGCGCGTCCTGGAGCGGGAACTGGCGCTATTGATGCCCGCCATCGACACCGCTCCGCTGCTACAGAACACCGCCGGCACCAGCACCGCCGATATTCTGGCGATGGTGGAACAACGCACTGGCCAAGCCCTGCCGCCGGGTACGGTACCAAGAATCATCGCCGCCATCGACCACGCGCTAGATGAGGAATTACAACCGATTCCCGGCGTGCGGGATGCTATCGAACGGATACCGGGACTCAAAGCGGTGGCGTCGAATAGCACGCTGGCCAGCGTGCGCCGCTCGGTGGCGCGAGCGGGATTAACCGAACACTTCGGCGACCGGATGTTTTCGGCGGACATGGTGGCCCAACCCAAGCCCGCGCCTGATTTGTATTTGTATGCGGCTGAATGCTTAGGCGTCCCGCCTGCCTGCTGCTTGGTGATTGAGGACAGCGTACCCGGCACGACGGCGGCGCGCGCGGCGGGGATGACGATCATCGGCTTTACCGGGGCCAGCCATGTACCAGCCGATCAGGAACAACGTCTGTATCAGGCGGGAGCCGCCCTCGTCATCAACCGGATGGACAGCTTGGCGGAACGAGTCAACGGCTGGCCTTACGAGAAATGAACGAAGTCCCCTCTTCCTCTGGGAGAGGGTTAGGGTGAGGGCCGAGCGGGGAGCGTCCGAATCCATTGCGCAATAAGCTATTTTGACCAGTGTTCGGGCCTTTGCCCGACCGGCGCTTAACATCCTTTGCCTAAAGGAGTTTCTATTATGAGCGATACTAACCGGCGGCTGAATCCAGCGCTGCTCGACCAACTGCCCGCCAGCGTCGCGGTGCCTCGTTACGACCGCACTAAAATCGGCCAGGCCATCGTCCATATCGGCCTCGGCAACTTCCACCGCGCCCATCAGGCCCTCTATCTCGATGACCTGTTTCACGCCCAGGGCACCAGTCCGTGGGGCGTGTGCGGCATCGGGCTGCTACCGCAGGACAAGGCGATGGCCGAAGCACTACGGCCACAAGACTTGCTCTACAGCCTGGTCGAGCGGGATGAAGGCGTGGAGACCGTGCGGATCATCGGTTCGGAGCGCGGCTATCTGCACGGACCGAGCGAACCGGACGCCGTGATAGCCCGGATGGCCGACCCGGAAACCCGCATCGTGTCGATTACCGTTACCGAGGGCGGTTACTACCTCGATCACGGCACCGGCGAACTGGATCAAAACCATGCCAATTTACGCCACGATTTGGATAAACCCAACGAAGCCCCGATTTCGCTATACGGCTATCTGGCCGAAGCGCTAAACCGCCGCCGCAAAGCCGGAACCGCGCCGTTTACCGTGTTGTCCTGCGATAACCTGCAAAGCAATGGCGAACTGGCGGGGCGGATGCTAACCGGCTTCGCCCGGCTTCGCGATCCCGAATTGGGCGCATGGATTGAAACGAATGTTTCTTTCCCCAATTGCATGGTGGATCGCATCACGCCAGTTACCACCGACGTGCTGCGCGAACAGGTCAAAACGCTGCTGGGTGGCGTCACCGACACCTGGCCGGTGGTCGCCGAACCGTTCCGACAATGGGTGGTCGAGGATAAATTCTGCAACGGCCGCCCGGATTTGGAAGCGGTCGGCGTACAAATGACCTCAGACGTGCATCCGTATGAACTGATGAAGATTCACCTGCTCAACGCCGGTCATCAGATGCTGTGCCATCACGGCGTGCTGCTGGGCTACGCCACCGCCGACGAGGCGACGCGCGACCCCGACATCCGCGCGCTGCTCAACCGCTACATGGACACGGTGCGGCCCCTGATTCACGAGCCACCGGGCGTCAATCTGGTGGACTACCAACAAACCCTGATTTCCCGTTTCGCCAATCCCTCCGTCAAGGATCAACTCTCACGGATCGCTTTCTATGCCTCATCCGGCATCCCCAAATTCGTACTGCCCATCGCCCGCGCTCAACTGCAACAGGGCGGGCCGATAGCGGTGTTCGCCCTGCTGATTGCGGGCTGGATTCGCTATCTGGGCGGCAAAGACGATGCGGGCAAGCCCATCACCCCGACTGACCCGATGAGGGACGAGCTGCAAAGCAAGGTGCGCTTTGGCGATACCGACCCGTCGGCCTTCCTGGGGCTGCATCAAATCTTCGGCTCCGACCTTCCACAGACCGAACCCTTCGTCAGCGCGGTGCGCAAGGCGCTGGAAAGCCTCTACGCCAACGGGACGCGAGCTACCTTGCAACATTACCTCAAGGCTTGAGACCGCCAACGCGAGGACAGAATCATGTATCTCGGATTCGATATGGGCACCTCTGGCGTCAAAGCGGTGCTGCTAGATGCCGACGGCACGGTGCGCCATCAGGCCACCGCCGACCATTCGGTATCCAACCCGCATCCGCTGTGGTCGGAGCAAGACCCGCAATCGTGGTGGGAAAGTTGCCACAGCGCCACCGTGGCGCTGAAAGCCCAAGGCGCACCGCTCGACGCCGTAAAAGCGGTGGGACTGTCCGGCCAGATGCACGGCGCGACCCTGCTGGATGCGAACCAAGCGGTATTGCGACCCTGCATTCTCTGGAACGATGGCCGCAGCCATGCCGAATGTCTGGAACTGGAAGCCAGTCTGCCAGGGTTTCGCGAGCGCTGCGGTAATATGGCGATGCCCGGCTTCACCGCCCCCAAGCTGTTGTGGGTAAAAAAACACGAACCGGAGATTTTCGCCCGCATCGCCAAGGTCTTATTGCCGAAGGATTATCTGCAATTTCGGCTGACTGGCCAGTTCGCCTCGGACCTGTCGGACGCCGCCGGTACGCTGTGGCTCGATCCAGCCAAACGAGATTGGGACGATAGCTTGCTGGCCGAAACCGGCTTGAATCGCTCGCACATGCCCACGTTGTACGAAGGCTGCCAAATTGTCGGCGAATTGACCCCGGCAGCGGCGGCGGCATTCGGCCTGCCGCAAGTCCCCGTCGTCGCCGGCGCGGGCGACAACGCGGGCGGTGCGGCGGGCGTGGGCGTCATCAACCCCGGTCAGGGCTTTTTATCGCTCGGCACCTCTGGGGTGCTGTTCGTGGTCAGCGCCGCCCATCACGCCTGCCCGGAACGCACCGTCCACGCCTTCTGTCACTGTCTGCCCAACCGCTGGCATCAGATGTCGGTCAGTCTGTCAGCGGCCAATTCGCTGGCGTGGCTGGCGCGGACGGTGGAGCGTGATGTCGGCGATCTGCTGGCGCGGCTGGACGCCAGCGGCAAGACCGAAACGTCGGTGCTGTTCCTGCCGTATCTATCCGGCGAGCGCACTCCGCACAACGACCCGCGCGCGGTCGGCCAGTTCCACGGCCTGAGCAACGCCAGCGACCTTGACGACCTGACGCTGGCGGTGCTGGAAGGCGTGGCCTATTCGTTCTGCGACGGGCTGGACGCCTTGCGGGCCGCCGGCAGCGAACCGCGCGAACTGGATTTGATCGGCGGTGGCGCGCGGTCCCGGTTTTGGCGGCAACTGCTGGCCGATGCACTCGACCTGCCGCTGGTCTATCGCATTGGCGGCGAGGTCGGACCTGCGTTAGGCGCGGCGCGACTGGCGATGATCGGCGCGGCGGGCGGCGATGTGGAAGCGGCGATCAGCCGAATTTGCACCCAACCGCCGCGGCAGGACACCTACTCGCCCCGCCGCCAGCAGACCGCTTATCATCGCGCCAAGCTGGAACGTTACCGCCGCCTGTACACGCTCACCAAGCCGTTACATTCATAAGGTCTCCGTCATGAACGATTCGGTGAATCTCGACCAACTGGCCATCAATACGATCCGCACCTTGTCGATGGATGCGGTGCAGGCCGCCAATTCCGGCCATCCCGGCACGCCGATGGCGATGGCTCCGGTGACTTATTGCCTCTGGCAGCGGTTTCTGCGCTTCGACCCGGAAGACCCGATCTGGCCCAACCGTGACCGCTTCGTGCTATCCATCGGTCACGCTTCAATGCTGCTGTATGCGCTGCTGCATCTGAGCGGCGCCAAGACCGTTAATTCCGCCTACGAGCGGATGGGCTATCCCACCGTAACGCTGGATGACATCAAGCGCTTTCGCCAACTCGACAGCAAATGCGCGGGCCATCCCGAATATCGCTGGACTTCGGGGATCGAAACCACCACCGGCCCGCTCGGCCAAGGCGTCGCCACCAGCGTCGGCATGGCGATGGCCAGTCGCTGGCTGGCCGCCCGCTACAACCGGCCCGGCTTTGAGATGTTCGATTACGATGTCTACGCGCTGGCGGGCGACGGCTGCATGATGGAAGGCATCACCGGCGAGGCGGCTTCATTAGCCGGGCATCTCAAACTCTCCAACCTGTGCTGGCTGTACGATAACAACAAAATCACCATCGAAGGCCATACCGATTGGGCCTTCAGCGAGGACGTGGCGACCCGCTTCCTCGGCTACAACTGGAACGTGCTGCGGGTCGGCGACGCCAATGATCTGGACATGCTGGAACGGGCGTTCCGCACTTTTAAAAACACCCATGACCGGCCGACGCTGATCATTGTCGATAGCCACATCGCCTACGGCGCGCCCACCAAGCAAGACACCCACGAAGCGCACGGCAGTCCGTTGGGTGAGGAAGAAATCCGGCTGACCAAGCGCCATTATGGCTGGCCTGAAAATGAAAAATTCCTGGTGCCTGATGAAGTGCTCAACCATTTTCAACAAAACATGGGGCGGCGCGGCCAGGCGCTGCGCAATGCCTGGTTCGTGAAATTGGAGGAATATCAGCACCAATATCCCGATCTGGCCGATCATCTGCAAAGGATGCAGGGCCGCGAACTGCCCGCCGGTTGGGATAAAGAATTGCCGGACTTTCCGGCCAATGACAGCGGCATGGCGGGCCGGGTGGCGTCCGGGCAGGTGCTCAATGTCCTCGCCCGCAACGTGCCGTGGCTGATCGGCGGCTCGGCGGATTTGGCCCCATCCACCAACACCCGGCTGACCTTCGACGGCGCGGGCGATTACACGGCGGAGAATTATGGCGGCCGCAATTTCCATTTCGGCATCCGCGAGCATGCAATGGGGGCCATCCTCAATGGCCTGTCGCTGTGCAAGGTACGGCCTTACGGTTCCGGTTTCCTGATTTTCAGCGACTACGCCCGGCCCGCGATCCGGCTCGGCGCGCTGATGGAAATTCCGGTCATCCACATCTTCACCCACGATTCCATTGGCGTCGGCGAAGACGGCCCGACCCATCAGCCGGTCGAACATCTGGCGTCACTGCGAGCGATTCCCGGCCTGATCGTGCTGCGTCCCGCTGACGCCAATGAAGTGGTGGAAGCGTGGCGGGTCATCATGCAATTGCGCCATCAGCCGGTCGCGCTGATTCTGACCCGGCAAAATCTGCCGACGCTGGATCGTCGCCGCTATGCGTCCGCCAACGGGCTGGCCAAGGGCGGCTACATTCTGGCCGACGCGCAAGACGGTCAACCGGAGGTGTTGCTGGTCGCCACCGGCAGCGAAGTGTCGCTGTGCGTGCAAGCTTACGAGCAGTTGAAGGCCGAAGGCGTCAAGGCGCGCGTCATCAGTATGCCATCCTGGGAACTGTTCGACCGGCAAGATCGCGCGTATCAGGAAAGCGTGCTGCCGCCGCCGGTCACGGCGCGGGTTTCGGTGGAGCAAGCCTCAACCCTGGGCTGGCGGCGTTACGTCGGTTTGCAGGGCCTAACCATCGGCATGCATACGTTCGGCGCCTCCGCGCCCCTGAAGGCTTTACAGAACAAATTCGGCTTCACGCCGGAAAAGATTGCCACCGCCGCCAAGGATCAGGTCGCCAAAATGCACGCGGCATCGTGATTGACAGTTAGCCTATTACGCCGTCCTGGATGGCTTTTTGAGCCGGGCGGCGCATCCCAGCGGAGATGAGTGAAATGAGTGGACTGCGAGGTAAATTGGTCATCGCCCAAGGCGGCGGCCCGACGGCGGTCATCAATCAGAGTTTGGTCGGCGCGGTGCTGGAAGCACGCCGATTCCCGGAGGTCACCCGCGTCTGGGGCGCACGGCATGGGGTGCGCGGCATCGTCCATGAAGCGTTTCTCGACCTGTCGGAAGCAACCACCCACAATCTGGAGCGGGTCGCGCAAACGCCGTCCTCGGCATTGGGCTCGACTCGCGATAAGCCAGATGCGGCGTATTGCCAAAATATCCTGAATGTCTTCAAGAAACACGAAGTCCGTTATTTCTGCTACATCGGCGGCAACGATTCGTCCGACACGGTGCGCATCGTCGGCGAATACGCCGCTAAAGATGGCTACGAACTGCGCGCCGTTCATATCCCGAAAACGGTGGACAACGATTTGCCGGAGAATGATCACTGTCCCGGTTATCCGTCGGCCGCCCGCTTCGTCGCCAGCGCCTTTGGCGGGGCCAACGCCGATAACATGGCCTTGCAGGGCGTTTATATCGCCATCATCATGGGCCGTCACGCCGGTTGGCTAACGGCGGCTTCAGCCCTGGCCCGCCAGCACGACGACGATGGCCCACATCTGATTTATCTGCCGGAACGGCCATTTTCAATCGAACGCTATCTGGCGGACGTTGACCGCGTTTACAAGCGGCACGACCGCTGTATCGTGGCGATTTCCGAAGGCGTGTGGGCCAACCAGGACGCCAAGGGCAAGGAAATTCCGCTGGCCGCCGATTTGATGCGCAAAGCGGGCCGCGAACCGCAGGTGGACGCGCACGGCAACATTCAGCTTTCCGGCGGCGCGTTGGCCGACGAGTTGGCGGATGCCGTGCAAAAAGGCTTAGGCATCAAGCGAGTGCGCTCGGATACCTTCGGCTATTTACAACGCTCTTTCGCGGGCATCGTGTCCGATGTCGACGCTCGCGAAGCGCGCGAGGTAGGCGAAAAAGCGGTGCACTACGCCTGCGGCCATGGCGTGAGTGGCTCAGTGGTGATCAAGCGGGTCGGTGATTATGCGGTACGCTACGAACTAGCGGACGTGAAGGCCATCGCCGCCAAAACCCGTCACATGTCGGATGAGTTCATCAATGCCGATGGCAACAATGTCACCGACGCCTTCCGCGCCTATCTGCGGCCGTTGTTGGGGAGCGGCCGGCCAGTGCTGGAACGGCTGTGGGCGCCCGCGATGAAATTAAGCAGCTGATACCCGCTTGAAAAACTAACACAACTCGCTGTTTGTACGTTGAGACTGACCCGCTCTAGCCGGGCTTTGCAGCCACGCTGGACGAGTCAGTCGCTTCATTGACCTGCTGACCTTAGATCAACAGCTCCCACCTAAAGCTGTCCGTATTTGCGCCGTTTTCGCACAAATTTGTAATCTCCAAACCAGTCAAATCGAACCACTGGCTAAATCATTTTGGGCTGTATTTCAGGATTTATCCCTAACTCCGGTAATCCTTATTGCTGAGAAATAAGCAATTTATTTGATGGCACGATTAATGCTTATCTCAAAAAATCCAGCATAAAATAACCCTCAATTATTATCGCTGAGGATTCCATTTTTTATCGACTACCTAGTCAGGAGCAATCTTTAATGGCGATACCCGGCCCATTTTCGTGGACGAATACACTTACGCTTACTCCAACACCATTCACCTCGGCGCAGCTTACAAAACTACGCGGCGCGGTGCAGGGATTTGATCAGATGGGCGTTGCGCTCGTTGATATTGGCAATACAACCAACATGGCGTATGCATTAAATTTCACTAAGACGGCTTTCGCCGCCAGTCTCCCAAAAATCGTCGCCATGTATGCTGCATTTTATTTACAGGACCGACTAAAAGCGATTAAGCCTTTCCTCGGCGCTGCCTCGTTGGCCCAAATTGAAGCCAAGCTCCGTCAAGAATGGGGTCCAGCCATCAAAGCGACAGTCCCGCGAAGGGCTGGGGATTTTCCCGACATAACCGCCATTTTCGCCTCGACTAATTTTGACTTCAAAGCCAGTTTTAAAAAAGACTTGAACGGGATGATGAAAAAATCCGATAACTGGGCGGCTGGAAGCTGTATTCATCGCATTGGGTATGACTATATCAATGGAGCCTTAATTCATGGCGGTTTTTATTCGACAACCGATAAAAGCGGGTTTTGGCTCGCTGGCGACTATATTCCTGACGACCATAAATCAAACCGCGAAGGCGCGCGAATTCCTGGAATGGGCACTTCACAAGCAGCCAGCGCCAAGGCGGCGGCGCTGCTCTTGGTTAATCTGGCGCGCGACGAACTGATTAGCGCTGAAGCCTCTCAAGGTATGAAGGATGTCATGAGCGAGGCTTATTCGTGGGTGCGATACCAGATGGAGAGAACGCATCCCGAAGCCACTGTCTATGGCAAGCTAGGATTAATGAAAGGAAAACATGGATCGACGCATGACTGCGCAATTGTCAAACACAACAACGCCCACTATGTTGTCATCGCGCTATTTGGAGGTTATATCGATCTCGAACCTCTGTTTATCGAGCTTGATATCATAGCGCAGCAGCTCTTTAGCGTTCGCAAAATCCTTGAATTGGGGCTTTCGCTATTCTCAGTTCGCGGCTGAATCCTTTGAAGCCAATAGTGTTTCGCCATATTGCTTTGTCAGCACGCTAGGTGCGCGGCATGACAACATGTTATCGTCGTTAAAAAAGGCCATCAGTGGTTCCTGTCATGCGCGAAAATTATTTTGATGATGAGATTGGTGCTTCAGAAGCGCCCCAACCACCCAGTAAAAGCCAACTGAAGCGGGAAGCGACCGCGTTGCAAGATTTAGGCGAGCAGTTGGTCAGCCTCAGCGCGGCGCAGTTGAACCGCATACCGTTGCCAGACGAAGTGTTGGCGGCGGTGCGGGCGGCCCAAACCATGCCGCAGCGAGGCGCGCATAAACGGCAATTGCAATTCATCGGTAAGTTGATGCGGGGCTTGGACGAGACGGAGATTGAAGCGATTCGCGCCGCCTTGGCTCGCTTCCAAGCAGGGCGTCGTTAGCGGAATTGCTTACCCAGTATCCCCCAGCCGGTAACCCACTCCACGGACGGTTCGGATCAAGTGAGCGTTTAGCTTGCGCCGTAGATTGTGGACATGAACCTCGATCGCATTGCTTTCCACCTCCTCGCCCCAACCGTACAACCGCTCCTCTAATTGCTCTCTTGACAGCACGGCGCGCGGCGAATCCACCAGCGTATGCAACAACGCAAATTCTCGCGCCGAGAGGGCAACAGCTTCGCCTTGATATTCAACCGCATGTGCTACTGGATCGAGCCGCAACGCGCCGATTTCCACCCAGCCGCGCGCCCGACCCGCTTGCCGTCGCAGCAATGCCCGCATCCTGGCCAGCAATTCGCTCAAATCAAACGGCTTGACCAGATAATCATCCGCGCCGCTATCCAAGCCCGCCACCCGATCCGGCACCGCATCGCGAGCGGTCAGAATCAATACCGGCACCGTCAGTTCCCGTGCGCGCCACCCACGTAGTACACTCAAACCATCCTTTTTCGGCAGACCCAAATCCAGCAGTACCAGCGCATAATCCGTAGTTTCCAGCGCCAGTTCCGCACTACGGCCATCCCGCACCCAATCGGCGGTAAAACCCTCCAGTCGCAGCCCCTTGCGCAGGCTCTCCCCAATCATCGGATCATCTTCCACCAGCAATACCCGCATAGCCTCTACCCCGGCAAAATCGGTTACGCTTACGCTGTAATAACGTCACCCGTTCCGTATTTTTTTGACCGACAGGTTGTTCCAATGACTGTTGTTCGACCTCTGTTGACCGTTTTGCTGGCCGTGCTGCTCAGCGGCTGCGAACCCGAATCGCCCATGCTCAGAATCGGCTCGCCAGCCCCGGCTTTCGTGCTGAATCAGCTCGATGGCGTCGCCAGCCGTTTCCCGGAACAGTATGCCAACCACGTAGTCGCCATCCGATTTTGGGCCGATTGGTGCCCCTTTTGTCGCAGCGAAATGACGGCGTTAGAACCCGTCTATCGTCAGTACCGCGACCGGGGCTTGGTGATATTAGCCATCAATGTTCTGCAACCGCCCGAAATTGTTCGGCCGTTTATCAAGCAACTCGGCATCTCTTACGACATACTGCTCGACGCCCAGGGCAACGTGACGCGCCAATACCAAGTCATGGCGCTGCCAGTAACCTATATTATCGACCGAAAAGGCATCATTCGCGCACGCATTCTCGGTGAATCTACGCCTGAGGTGTTCGCCAAAGAAATTACAGGTTTGTTATAAGGTTTTTAGCGATGGCGGTATACTAAAGTCGTCATCCGACAACAAGGAATCTCACCGCCAATGAACAATAACCATAATCCCGAACGCCGCCAGATGCTTCGCCTGCTTACCGTGGCGGGAGCCACCGCCAGCCTCGCTTCGCTAAGTCCGCCCGCGCTGGCCGCCCAGTGCGAAAACGACGGCACGCCGCTGCAATTCATCCCAAAACAGCGGCCGACCCCAAACCGCTCGATAACGAACGCAGCAAATACCCTAAATGCCCTTACTGTGGGATGGATCGCAAGCAATATCATCATAGCCGTCATTTGGTGCATTATCAGGATGAGCTGGTGGACGCCACGTGCTCCTTGCATTGCGCCGCATTGAGCCTAGCGATCAATTTAGATCGCGGGCCCAAGGCGATTTACGCCGCCGATTTTGGCGCCAAGGCCGACCCCAAGCCACTGGTCGATGCAGAGACAGCCACGTATTTGATCGGTTCGAAATTGCCAGGCGTCATGACCAAACAAAGCAAGGTCGCGTTTGCCGCCAAGACCGCGGCGGAAGCCGCCAAAACCGAACAAGGCGGCGAACTGGGCGATTTTGATACCGCCCTGCAAGCCGCTTATCAAAGCATGGCGAGCGATACGCTGATAATTCGCAAGAAGCGCGCCGAGAAAAGGCATCAAAGCGCCGGGCACGGTTAATGAAACCCGCCAGCGTTCGGCCTTCAGGCGCAATCTGGCTGGCGCTGGCGCTCTGGCTACTCAGCCTGTCCCCCGCTTGGAGCGAGGGCTTGGCATTGCCCGCGCCCGGCCCCAAGGACACCTGCCCGGTGTGCGGGATGTTCGTCAGCCTCTATCCCGACTGGCTAGCCACAGCCTTGTACAAGGACGGTCATATGCACCATTTCGATGGCCCTAAGGATTTATTCAAATATCTGCTGGATTTGAATAAATATGCGCCGGGCCACAGCCAGGCGGATATCGCCACCATCGGCGTCACTGATTATTACGGCGTAACCAAAATCGATGCGCGCGCCGCTTGGTACGTGATTGGCTCCGATGTGCTGGGGCCGATGGGCCATGAGCTGGTGCCGCTGGCGACAGAGGCTGAAGCCCAGGACTTTCTCCGCGATCATAAGGGTAAGCGCATTCTTCATTTCGATAATGTCACGCCGACACTGCTCGAAAACCTTGACCACGGAAAATTTGAATGACCGTCTACTTTATCGGCGCTGGCCCCGGCGACCCGGAACTCATTACCGTTAAAGGTCAGCGCTTAATTCGGGAATGTCCGCTCGTGCTGTACGCCGGTTCGTTGGTTCCCAAGGAGGTGGTGCTGACCGCCAACCCGACAGTGGAAATCGTCAATACCGCCGATTTAAGCCTGGAAGACATCATTAGCCGGATTCGCCTTGCGCACGAACGCGGCTGGAATGTGGCGCGCGTCCATACCGGCGATCCCGCGCTCTACGGGGCCATCGGCGAGCAGATTCGGGAACTGGAGAAGCTCGGAATTACCTACGAAGTCATTCCCGGCGTCACCGCCGCCTTTGCTGGGGCGGCGATGCTGCGGCGGGAACTGACGTTGCCCGGCATCAGCCAGACCATCATTCTGACGCGCCATGCTGGTAAAACGCCGATGCCAGAGGGTGAAAGCCTGCCTGAACTGGCCCGGCATCGAGCCACCATGGCAATTTATTTGAGCGTGGATAAGCTGTCGGAAATCGTGACGGAACTCGTTCCCCACTATGGCGTTGACTGCCCAGTGGCGGTACTCCATCGGGTGTCGTGGCCGGATCAGGATGGCGTGGTCGGCACCTTGGCCGACATCGTGGCACAGGTCAACGCCAAGGGATTCACCCGCACGGCCCTGATTCTGGTCGGGCGGGTGGTGCAACCGGCTGGATTTTCGCCGTCCTATCTCTATAGCGCGGAACATGCCGCCTGGTATCGGCAACAAGCCACCACTGATTGAGCGAACGGCGGGCGCTCCATCGACCATCGTCCGCCATGGCTGGCTTTATGCTTTAGCCTGATCCAGCAAGTCGGAAACCAGGTCAGGCGAGAGTTTGAGTTCCTGGCCAGCTCCTCCAGATAGGCTTTTTCCGCTGGGCTATCAATGTTGATCGCCAGCAGCGACGTGAGATAGATTTCGGCGGCGGCGGCCGGCGAATCCGCGCCAGCGGCGACTTCCTTGACGCTTAATGGTTTGCTGAGTTCGTTTTTAACAAAATGCAAGGCGTCGGGATCAAGATTCAATTTTTGCAAATAAGCGTCTAGCTTGGCTTGTTCTGCTTCGTCGATATGCCCGTCCGCCTTGCAGGCGGCCAACATCGCCCGCAACAGCGCAAAGCTGCGCTGATTGAGCGGCGGCCCACTTAAGGCGGTGACCGGCTCTCCCGCATCGATCGGTGCGCCACCCTGCTTGGCCTGCCAATCCTGGAAGGTCTTGTAAGCCAGCCCACCAATCGCCCCCAAGCTGCCCAGTTTCAAAGCCAGCCCGGTTAAACCCCGCCCAGCGCGAGTACCCAGCAGTAGCGCCGCGACGCCAGCCGCCGCCGCGCCCTTACCCATGCTCGACCATGCGGCATCGCGTTGGGAACCGCTATCCGGAATGTCGAGTTTTTGCTCAATCATATCCTGGCCCTTCGTCACCAGATCGCGACCGGATTGCAACAGCTGATCGAATAACGCGCTAACATCCATAGAAACACTCCTCATGTGATTTTAAATCGACCGCAACATTTCACTGCTGGGGAACCCGTCTCTAACTTTCCCTACCACCGAAGCTCCACGAACGGAGTGTAAGGTTAATCAGACAAAAAAACAGCAAACTAACGAGTAAGCGCCTATCTGAACTCGCGTGGATTAGGAAAGTTCGGCGGCCAAGGATCGGATCTCGTCAAACGTTCGCTCCACCACTGGCAAGATGGGGCGCTCAAGCATCACGACTTCGACGCCAAGCTGACGCGCGGCGATCAATTTCGCCTCGACCGCCCTGCCCCCGCTATTCTTGGCCACCAGCACGTCGATTCGATAATCCCGCATTAAGGCCACTTCGTGCTCCCGCTTAAAGGGGCCAGTCGCGCAGAGTAGGGTCAAGCGCGGCGAAACCAGCGGTTGCGCCGCCAGACAGCGCACCAACCAATATTGATCGAGCGGAATTTCAGCATCATGACGCAATGGCTCCAAGCCGATGGTAAAGAATGGGCGTTTAAATCCCGCCAAGGCTGTGATGATCTCCGACCAGTCAGCCACCCTGCGCCAGTCATCACCGGGTTCAGGCGACCACGCCGGCCGCTGGTAAGCCCACAACGGAACAGCCGCCGCGTCCGCTGCGTGCACGGCATTGTGGCTGATTTGGGCGGCAAAGGGATGAGTAGCGTCGATCAGCAACTCAATGTGATTTGCGCGCAAAAACGCGGCTAGGCCGTCGCCGCCGCCGAAGCCGCCAACCCGTACCGCACAGGTTAAATCGGGTATTTTGCCCTTACCGGCAAGGCTATAAATCACCGCATGAACCGGGGTCAGCCGCCGCGCTAACTCCACCGCTTCTCCGGTACCGCCCAGAATCAAGATGCGCATTAGGCAAAATCGGCATGGCCCACCGGTCGCCCTTCGCGATCAATGGCCCAGATTTCCACCGCCACGGCGGCGGGTAAGAGGGTACGGGCTTGGTTGCGCGCCAGCGTACAAATCCGATCACCCAATGGCAATTTCGCGGCGTGCGCCAACGCCAAGGCTCGCTGACTGGTGTTGGTGGCGCGTATCGCTTCTTGCAATTCCCCATCGCCACCCAACGCCGCTGCTTCCACCGCCAGCAAATCAAGATCGACGCTGGAATGGCGGCTGTGTAAATCGAGATGCCCCGCCGCGAGCTTGCTGATCTTCCCAAAACCACCGATCAGGCTCAGTTGCGGCACTGGCGACCGCCGCAGATGTTTGAGCACCGCCCCGGCAAAATCCCCCATTTCGATCAGCGCGATGTCCGGTAGTCCATAATGGGCGCGAATGGTTTGCTCGCTGGTGGCGCCCGTGCAAGCGGCGATGTGGCTCAAACCGTTGGCGCGGGCCACATCGATGGCCTGATGGATCGACGCGATGTAGGCCGAACAGGAAAACGGTCGGACGATGCCGGTGGTGCCGAGAATCGATAGGCCGCCGACGATGCCTAAGCGGGGATTCAACGTCTTGCGCGCCAGCTCCGCTCCATTTTCGAGCGCGATAGTGACCTCGAAACCACCGTGATAGCCATAATCCGTCGCCAATTTGGTCAGATGTGCAGCGATCATCCGGCGCGGCGTCGGGTTGATGGCCGGTTCTCCGACCGAAATCGGCAATCCTGGCCGGGTCACGATTCCCACCCCGGCTCCCGCATGAAAACGCACGCCGGGCGCGTCACTTAACTGGATTTGCGCCGCGATCAAAGCACCATGGGTTACATCGGGGTCATCACCGGCGTCCTTAACCGTCGCCGCTTCGGCGCCCGTTGCCGTCCGCCGGCAATATTCCAAGCGAAATAACGGACGTTGGCCGCGCGGCAAGGTGATCTCTATCTGATCCAATGCGGTTCCGGCCAACAAGCGGTAGGCCGCCGCCAGGCTAACCGCGGTCGCACACGCGCCAGTGGTGTAGCCATAGCGCAAAGCTTTATGAGTCTCGGGGGTTTCGGCGCGCATGGGTGACGGGCTTGTTGGCAACTTATAGATTAATCTTCGTGCGGTAGAGTAGGCGGCCAATCCGCTATCAAGGCCCTGGAAACTCGGATAAACTCCAAAAAATTATCATGTCGGCCATCCGTCCCGTCGCGAGCAAGACCCCCTCATCATATCGGGCACGACTGAGGAGCGTTTTATGAAAAATCAGGAACTTTTTCAAGGAATCGAACAATACCAATCCTTTGCCACCGGTGAAGCCATCTTCCGCGAGGGCGACCAGGGCCGTAACATGTATATCGTAGCTGAAGGTCAAGTCGATATCGTCTTGGGTGGACGCATTCTGGAAACGGTCAATCCAGGCGGCATTCTCGGCGAACTGGCGCTGATCGATGACAAGCCGCGCAGCGCCTCGGCCATCGCTAAAACCGATTGCCTGCTGGCTCCCGTCAATCGGGAACACTTTCTAACCCTGGTGCAACGCACTCCGCTCTTCGCCTTGCAAGTGATGCGAGCGATCACCGAGCGGTTGCGCCGGACCAACAGCTTGCTCGCCGCCCGATAACATCACACACGCCTACCCCGTGGTTCACAAGCCCGACCCAATTTAATTTTTTACGACAAAGGCAGATTATTTGCATTCATCATTCCAATTAATTTCTCCGTCAGCTCATGGTTCAAAGATGTTTCAAGCATGATCGCGCTAACCTGTCTGCTTATTCGCAGTGATTTCGTCCTTGGAGACGCCCATGATTGAAGCGTCTGTTGCTCATAAAGAGCGTCCCCTCTCGCCAGGCGACACGCTGCTCGATCACTATTCGGTTGCCGAGTCAGGCTATGACGAGATGTGTTCGGGCCCTGGCGTTCTGCGGCCGCATTGGCAAGATTTAGTGCACTTGTTGGAACAGCTCGGCGGAGCGGAACTAGAGCGCCGCCACACCGAAATCCAGCGCCTGCTGCAAGCCGATGGCGTCACCTACAACGCCTATGGCGACCCGCACGGCTACCAACACTGGTTGGTCGACAACATTCCACTCTTGATGACCGGCGAGGAATGGAGCGAGCTGGCGGCGGGCATGGCGCAGCGCTCGCGGTTGTTAAACGCGCTGCTGGCCGATCTTTATGGGCCGCGCATGACCATCCGTCAGGGCTGGCTGCCGCCCGAATTGATTTTCTCCCATCCCGGTTTTCTTCCCGCCTGCCACCAGTCGCTTCCAGAAGGACGCCGCTGGTTGGTGTTTCACGGCATTGATCTCGCTCGCGGGCCGGATGGGCTATTTCGCGCTTACGGCGACCGCGCCCAATCGCCTTCAGGGGCCGGTTATGCCTTGGAAAATCGCATCCTTCTGGCCCGCGCGCTACCGATGATCTACCGCGACGCTCCGTTGCGCCGGCTGGCCAGTTTTTTGGAGACGGAACGCGCCACCCTCGCCAACTTGGCGCGCCATCACCCAGAAAATCCACATGTGGTGTTGCTGACTCCCGGCCCCAACAGCCCGGTGTATTTCGAGCACGCCTATCTGGCCAATTATCTGTCGATCAGCTTGGTCGAGGGTGAGGATCTGGTGGTGCGCGATAGCCGGGTTTGGCTGAAAACCCTCGGCGGGCTGCGGCCTATTGATGTCATTATGCGCCGGGTCGCCGATGATTTTTGCGATCCGCTGGAATTGCGCGGCGATTCCCTACTGGGCGTTCCCGGTTTGTTGCAGGCGGTGCGCCGAGATCATGTCGCCCTCGCCAACGCCTTGGGCAGCTGGATCGTCGAAACGCCTGGAATCCTCCCTTTCCTACCGTTGCTGTGCCAGCAATTGCTGGATGAAGATCTTAAATTACCTTCCATACCGACGTGGTGGTGCGGCCGGCCGGCCGATCTAAGCCATGTCTTGGCTCATCTCGACCGGCTGGTGGTGCGTTCGATCCTACCTAACCAACCCTACTGGGAAGGCAACCAACTGGATGAGAAGACACGGCGGACGCTGATGGATCGGATGCAAGCGGCTCCGCATCTGTTCGTTGGCCAGGAGTCGATGCCCTTATCCACCGCGCCGGTGTTGGAGAAAGGTCAGCTGACGCCGCGCCCCGTCATGCTGCGCGGATTCGCGGTGGCGGAGGATGATGGCTATCGGGTGATGCCGGGCGGTTTGTGCCGGGTATCGAACGGACTGGAAACCGTCCAAGCAACCCTGCAAAAAGGCGGCATCAGCAAGGATTGGTGGGTGCTGGCCCCTACCCCGCAACGTCACGTCAGCCTGCTGCGTCAGGCTTATGGCCCCATCGTGGTCACCCGCGATGGCAACGACCTGCCCAGTCGGGTGGCGGATAATTTGTTCTGGCTCGGCCGCTATAGCGAGCGGCTTGACGGCATCGCTCGATTGCTGCGGGAAGCGCTGGGGCGACTGCTGGAATGGGAGCAGGACAATACCGACGAACGCTGCCTGGACGATTTGCTCGATGCCTTGGAAATTCCGGTGCCGCCGGTGGCGGAATCGCCGCGCGCCCGTTTTTTCGCCTTGCGAGAGGCATTGCTGGACCTGTTGCTGGAACCCACGCATCCTAGCAGCATGCAAGCCTTGTTCAGCGGGATATTGCGGACTGGCGGGGCCGTGCGCAACCATCTGGGCGACGACAGCTGGCGGCTGATCAACCGCTTGCAACACAATATCCAAGAGAGGCCCATCGAGTCGAGCGCCCGACAAGCACGGGATTCGCTGGAAAGAAATTTAACGATGATGGCCGCTTTCTGCGGTCTGTGCAACGAAACCATGCCCCATCATCAGGGTTGGCTGTTTTTCGACATTGGCCGCTATCTGGAACGGGTGTTGCGGACCTTGGATCTGTTCCATCTGGCCTTTATTACCGCCCGCAATCCAGGGTTGCCGCTGTGGGAAGTTGTCCTCGCCATCACCGACAACCTCACCGTCTACCGGCGTCGCTACCGCTCGGCCTTGCACCCGACCGCGATCATTGACCTGCTGCTATTCGATACCGACAATCCCCGATCCGTGGGTTATCAGTTGCGGCGCTTGCAACGGAACATCGCTCGGCTGCATCGCCCCGACAACTCGCCTTATCGCACCGCCGAGGAGCGGTTGATCCTGGAAGCGTTCACCACCCTGCAACTGGCCGATATCGAGGCGCTGGCGGCCTTGACCCATGATAGCACCCGTTCCAGCATCGAATTGACGCGGTTACTGGACGCCATCCAGAAACCGCTACTGAGTCTGTCGGATGCCTTGGCCCACAGCCATTTCAGCCATGCGGAAGTTCCCCGCCAACTGGTCACCATGCAGCCGTGAAGTACTTGATCACCCATCGCAGTCAATATAAATACAGCAGTGGGGTCGCGCTCTGTCATAACGAGGCGCGCCTGTTGCCGCGACAAACGCCATGGCAGCTTTGCCAACCGAGCCGCATCAGCATCAAGCCGCGTCCGGCGCTCTCGTTGGAACGGGACGACTTCTTTGGCAACCGGGTGTTGTACTTCGCGATTCAGGACATCCACCAGCAGATGGAAGTGAAAGTGGTCACGGAAGTGACCGTGTTGAAGCAGCGGCAATTTAGCCCTGACAGTCCTTCGATGCCTTGGGAACAGGCGCGGCGGATGTTACAGGAAACACCGGAGCCAGAGATCATCGAAGCCCGTTTGTTCAAGCTGGAATCGCGGTTTATCGGTCTCGATCCAACTTATCTGGCGTACGCCAAACCCAGCTTTCCACCCGACCGACCCCTGTTGGAAGGCGTCGTGGAGTTAAACCGGCGGATTTATCAAGAATTCACTTACGATCCGCATTTCACCACCATCGCCACCCCGCTCAAAGAAGTTCTGAGCGAAAAACGCGGTGTTTGCCAAGATTTTGCCCATCTGATGATTGCTTGTCTGCGTGGCTTGGGGTTGGCGGCCCGTTACGTTAGCGGTTATTTGGAAACGCTGCCCCCGCCAGGGCAGCCGAGGCTGGTCGGGGCCGACGCATCACACGCCTGGCTGGCTGTTTACCTCCCCGGCGAAGGCTGGGCCGAGTTCGACCCGACTAACAATTGTATGCCACAAGACCGGCACATTACGCTGGCCTGGGGGCGAGACTACGGCGATGTCGCGCCCTTGACAGGCGTCATGAGCGGCGGCGGCTCCCACACACTGGAGGTCTCGGTCGATGTGGCGCCGCAGCCCGCGGCGGTAGCCGAACCCGCAACGACTCGCCGCGATCAAGAGCAACCGCTTAGCCGCTAAGCGCTAGCCAGCTATTCAAATCCGCACCGCCAGCACATCGCACGGCGCGCCGTGCAGCACGGCGTTTGCGGTCGAACCCAACAGCAGCGCCAGTCCGTGACGACCATGACTGCCGACCACAATCAAATCCGCCTTATGCTCCTTGGCCGCGCCGAGAATCCCTTCCTTCATCGAAGGGGCGTTGACCACCCATAATTCCGCATTCTCTATTCCGAGTTTTTGCGCCAGCTCCCCCAAAGCCACTCTGGACTCTCGAAACAGAGTCTCGTCCGGCAGCTCCGGCAACACCGGCAGCAATTCATAGCCGCCACCCAAGCTGATGTTGATATTCTCGACCACATGAATCAGGCTGAGCCGCGCCTCATGTTTCTGGGCCACTTCCCTAGCGCGTTCGCCGACCTTTAGCGCCTCGTCTGAAAAATCGGCCGCAAACAGAACGTGTTGATAGCTCATGTTAGGCCCTCCAAAAGGTTCAACGCTAACGATAAATATTCTATCGCATCAGCGGCATTCAGCAGACCTGATTGCGCCATTTCCAAACCGCTCGGCTTGAGGATTTTCCAGATCTAGCCCAGCAGCAATTTAATACCGATGATCGCCAAGAATATAGCGAACACCTTTTTCAACATCTCGGTCGGTAAGCTGTGCGCAAACTTGGCGCCCAGCGGCGCGAACAGCATGCTAATAACAGCGACCCCCGCAAACGCGGGGCCATAAACATAACCGAGGCTCCAATCCGGCCGATTGGGCGCGTTCAGGCCCGTGACGATAAAGCCGATGGAGCCGGCCAGCGCAATCGGCAATCCGCAGGCGGCCGAGGTCGCCACCGCTTGGCGAATCGCGATGTTACACCAGCTCAAAAAGGGTACGGTCAACGAACCGCCGCCGATACCAACGATGGCGGACACTGCGCCGACCACGCCGCCGACCCCCAACATGCCAGCGGTCCCCGGCAGATTGCGGTGCGGCGCTGGCTTGGCGCCAAAGCCCATTTGCGCTGACATAAGCAGAACGAACACAGCGAACACCTTTTGGAGGGCGACGCTGGATAAGACGTCCGCGACCGCCGCCCCCAGCCAGGCCCCAAGCACGATGCCAGGCGTCAACCGCCAAAAGGTCGGCCACAACACCGCGCCTCGCCGATGGTGGGCGCGCACCGAAGAGATGGATGTGACCACGATGGTTGCTAGCGAAGTACCGATGGCCAAGTGCATGATGATGGCCTCATTCATGGACTGGCTTCGAAAAATCCAGGCCAGCACCGGCACGATGATCAGTCCGCCGCCCACGCCGAGCAGTCCGGCCATGACGCCAGCGAAAGCCCCCAAGGCCAAATACAACAACAGAGTCGGTAAAATGAGTTCCAAGATCAGCTTATCCTCATTTTGTTGTGGTTGCCGGGCAGAAGCGCACGGGCGATGTATGGTAAATTTCATCATTGACACCGCCGGATGCGATGGCATGAAGCGGTATTGTAAAGGTGGATTAGCGGGTATGTCCCCATCCCGATCACCGATTCCGTGGCGTCCGTTCGCCCGGGGCGAAATAAGACCAGCGAGGAGCAGGCAAGAGCATGAAAATTCAAAAAATCTGCGTGTTGGGTGGCACGGGTTTCGTTGGCCGTCATTTGGTCACGCGGCTGGCTAACCGGGGATATGCAATCAGAGTCTTGACGCGCCACCCGCAGCGCCACCGGGCCATCGGCGTGTTGCCGGACGCGGAATTGATCGGGGCGGATATCCACGATCCCACCGCCCTGCTGGAAAACCTTTCCGGTTGCGATGCCGTGATCAATCTGGTGGGCGTCTTGCATGAGTATCCCGGCCAAGGTTTTCGCAGCGTCCATGCCGAACTGCCCGCTAAGGTCGTGGAAGCGTGCCGGGCCGCTGGAATCAAACGCTTGCTGCACATGAGCGCCTTACACGCCGATGCCGCCAAAGGCCCCAGCCAGTATTTATTCACCAAGGGCGAAGGCGAACAGTTGGTGATGCAGGCGCCGGATTTAGCAGTCACTTGTTTCAAACCGTCGATCATTTTTGCGCCCGACGACAATTTCTATAATCAGTTTGCCGATATGCTTAAAAGTCTTCCGGTGTTGCCGCTGGCTTGCCCGAACGCCAAATTCGCGCCGGTTTATGTCGGTGATGTGGCCCAGGCTTTCGAGACGGCATTGGAAAACGACGCGACTATCGGTAAGCGTTACGAGTTGTGTGGCCCGCGCGTCTACACCTTCCGCGAAGTGGTCGAAGATATTGCCCGCATGCTGGGCTTGAAACGGACGGTGATCGGCTTGCCGGACGGGCTGGCGCGCTTGCAAGCCAAGGTGCTGGGGTTATTTAAGATATTTACCACCGACAACTATCTGTCGCTACAAGTAGACAGTGTTTGTACCCAGAATGGCTTCGAGGAGCTGGGTATTAACCCACACTCGGTCGAAAGCATCATGTCGATGCATTTTGCCGATCAAACGCAACGTCGCCGTTATGACGCTTTACGGAAGGCGGCTAGCCGAGATTGAAGCCGGCGGGTCACTATTGATGCAAAATCCCGCTTCGGCGGGGTTTATTTTTGCTGGCGCCGACGGCTCAGTCAGATTCCTGGCGGCCATGCAACACTGACAGCCGATACAACCCAGACAACCCGGCGAATAGCACGATTAGAGCAACCGGGATAATTTCCAGCGAAATTTTACTCGCGAGAACGCCTGCCAGACCCGGCAAAACCGCCACACCCAAACCGGCCGCCGCCATCTGTATCCCAATAGTATTTGCGGCAAAATACGCTCCGACCCTCTGACTGGTGCCGGATACCAGCCCTGGAAAAACCGGAGCAACCGCGAAACCGATCAACGCCACCGCGCCCAGACTAACGGCGTCCGCCGGATTCCACCACAACAACCCCGCTCCCAGCAACGCGCACGCTAGGCTACCCTGCACCAGCGCATTGACCCCTATACGCTTGGCGTACAAACCGGCCAGAATCCGGCCAACCGTAAAGGTAGCCCAATAGCCACCCGCCCATAACCCCGCAACCGCCGACGGAATGCCGCGCGATTCCGTGAGCAGGCTGTAGGCCCATGCGCCAAGCGTCATTTCAGCGCCAGAATACAGAAAAAAAAGCAAAGCGCTCAACCACACTTTGGGTTCGCGCAATGTGTTGGTAAGCGGTGTTTTATAATCGGTCAAACGTTTGGGCTTCTGGCTTGCCGCGGGTTCATCGTGTCGTTCCCACAGCGGTAAGGTCAGCACGAAGCAAGCCACCAATAGCAGTTGAAATCCCCCCACCACGATGTAGCCCGTTCTCCACGAATCCAGCACGGATAGCGCCAGCGTCATGATGATCGGGCCAAGGGTGACTCCCACGCCGTAGCTGGCGTGCAACCACTGCATGAGTTTTTCATTAAAATGGGCGGCGACGTAGGTGTTGAGCCCAGCATCGATGGCACCCGCCCCCAAGCCCGCCACGACACCCAGTGAAACCATCATCCACCAAGCCGGCACGAGGGTATAGCCAATGAGGCCGATCCCGGTCATCGCGCAACTGGCCGCCAAAACATGGCCGACACCCAGGCGCGCAATCAAATAACCACTGGAAAAACTAGAGATCAAATAACCGGCCGTAACGGTCAGCAGCAGCGCCCCCATCGCATCCAGCGGAATGGCAAAACTGGCCCTCACCGAAGGCCACGCCACGCCAAGCAAGCCATCCGGCATCCCCAAGGCGATGAAGGCGACATAAGCCAGAACGATCAAGCCAATCTTCGGATGACCCTTTATCCAAGCCAACAGCCGCATGAGTGATTGTCCTTATTCTTTGCTTTTGATGAGCTGACCGCAGGGGTTCGGAATGCGGCTATAACGCAGCAAGTTTGTCAGCGTGACGTAACCCAGAGATAGCCGGATAGCACAAAGCCCAGCGCGGCCACCAGCAAGGATAAGACAACGGCGATTTTTCGAGAGTAGGCAGGCGGCAAATCGGGCGGTGAGAGCGTCGCCACAAAGCGCTGGTGCTGAATGGCGGCGATTAAGATTGTGGCCGCGCCGACGAGGACAAATAAAATCCCTAAAACCGCGGACAACGGCGACGATCCGCTGATTGGAGACAGATGCGGTTGCAGCGATAGCAAGCGCACGAACAGGCCAAAACGGGCAATCACAAAACCAATGGCGATGATGGTCAGGCCGGTGCGCACCCAAGCGAGGAGTGTGCGTTCAGAAGCGAAAAAAACGCGCGGATCGGAATCTGAAATCGCCATGGTGTATTGGCCTAATTGCCACGAGCGGCCGTCGAGTAGTTCGCTGGCAACCTAGCATTAGCGCTAAAGTCTATTTTTTCTGAATAAGCAAATAAAGCGGGAACACCACCCGTATGCCAAAATAGCGCTGTATCCTTTTTATCGATAACGCCCATATGTATTAAATCTATCAATCCGCCCATTGCCCGTCCTGTATAAACCGGGTCCAACAGGATGCCTTCTGTTTGTGCAACTAGTGATATAGCTTCAGTTTCCAGTTTCCCAATGACGCCGTATCCTTCACCAATATAATTGGAATTCAGTATTAGGTCTTGTTCGGAAAAGCAGTCACTGACGCCCATCATTCTAGCGGTGCGATTGGCAAGATCAATTATATGTTGGCCAAATGGCGCTTCGCCGGTTTCATCTTTATCGATATTGATACCGATCAATTGAAAATTTTTATTTAGAAGTTTTTTTCCAACCATAAGCCCGGCTTGAGTACCGCCAGAACTGGAGGCAAACACAACGTGAGAAAATTGCTCAACTTTCATTTGGGATTCTAGTTCTTTCAGTGCCTCAACAAACCCTAGCGCACCAAGTTGATTGGAACCTCCATACGGCACAATATAAGGTTTTTTACCTGATACTTTCAATTGCTCGAAGATTTTTGGTATATCTTCACCTTTACGATGATTGCCCGACCAATGAATATGGCAACCTAAAATTTTATCCAGCAGCAGGTTACCTTGGGCTTGATCCGGTTCCTCACCACCTAAAACCAAATGACATTCCATACCCAAATAAGCGGCGGCGGCCGCTGTCTGCCGACAATGATTGGATTGCGCCGCTCCCGCCGTAATCACGGTATCGCATCCCTGGATTACAGCATCTCCAAGAAGATATTCAAGTTTCCTGGTTTTATTACCTCCCAGGGCAAGGCCGGTCATATCATCGCGTTTTATGAATATTTTCGGCCCACCAAGCGCTCGGCCAAGACGAGATAGCTCGACCAGAGGGGTTGGAAAGAAACCAAGGGATTTTTTTGGAAAATTGCTCATATACATTTTTTATATTGATGGGTTAATAAGTTAACATTCTACTCAGCGATCATGATAACAATCTACCGTTCCAACACAGGCGCTAAAAACCGCCCCGTATGGCTTTCTGAATGACAGACGATTTCTTCCGGCGTACCCACGACCACAACTTCCCCACCGCCGCCGCCGCCTTCCGGCCCCAGATCGATAATCCAATCGGCGGTTTTGATCACATCCAGATTATGTTCGATCACAACTATGGTGTTACCGCGATCTCGCAACTCATGAAGCACTTTCAACAATTGCTCAATGTCATGGAAATGCAGGCCGGTGGTCGGCTCGTCCAGAATGTAAAGCGTCTGGCCGGTGTCGCGTTTGGACAATTCGCGCGCCAATTTCACCCGTTGCGCTTCACCTCCCGATAGCGTGGTGGCGTTCTGGCCGAGCCTGATGTAACTCAAGCCGACATCGGTGAGCGTTTGCAGCTTGCGCGCCACCACCGGCACCGCCTGATAAAACGCCAGCGCATCCTCGACCGTCATTTCCAGTACTTCGTGAATGTTGCGACCCTTGTAGCGAATATCCAGCGTTTCCCGGTTATAGCGCTGACCCTTGCACACATCACACGGGACGTAAATATCTGGCAGAAAATGCATCGCCACCTGAATCACGCCATCACCCTGACAGGCTTCACACCGCCCGCCCTTGACGTTGAAGCTGAACCGGCCGGGTTGATAGCCGCGCGAGCGCGATTCTGGCACGCCGGAAAACAATTCGCGGATGGGCGTGAACAGCCCGGTATAAGTGGCCGGGTTAGAGCGCGGCGTGCGGCCAATCGGACTTTGGTCGATGTTGACGACTTTATCCAACTGCTCTAAGCCCAATAAGTCGCGGCAGGGCGCGGGCGATTCGTTGGCGTTGTTCAAATCGCGGGCGGCATAACGGTACAGCGTATCGTTGATCAGCGTTGATTTGCCGGAACCGGAGACGCCGGTAATGCAGGTCAGCAGCCCCAACGGAATAGCCACTGACAGATTTTTCAGATTGTTACCGCTGGCGGCGACGATTCGCAGTTGCTTTTCAGGATTGACCGGCGTGCGTTTTTCCGGCAGCGCAATCCGCCGTTGACCGCCAAGATACGCGCCGGTGAGCGATTCAGAATGGGCGATGATCTGCGCCGGCGTACCCTGCGCCACCACCCGACCGCCGTGAACACCCGCGCCTGGTCCCATGTCCACCACCTGGTCGGCGGTGCGAATCGCCTCCTCGTCGTGCTCGACCACGATCACCGTGTTACCTAAATCGCGTAACCGCAACAGACTGGCCAGCAACCGGGCATTGTCACGCTGATGGAGGCCGATGGACGGCTCATCCAGCACGTACATCACGCCGACGAGCCCCGCGCCAATTTGCGAAGCCAGCCGAATCCGCTGCGCTTCACCGCCAGACAGGGTATCGGCGCTACGCTCCAGCGTCAGATAATCCAACCCGACGTTGACCAGAAAATTCAGCCGCTCACTGATTTCCTTGACGATCTTGACCGCGATTTCACCGCGGCGGCCCGGCAAACTCAGTTGTGCGAAAAACTCACGCGCCATGCCGATGGGCAACGCCACGATCTCTGGCACATTGCGCCCAGCCACGAACACATGGCGCGCGGATCGGGTCAGCCGGGCGCCCTGACAGGTCGGGCAGGGTTGGCTGCTCAGATATTTGGCCAGATCGTCGCGCACCTGATTCGATTCGGTTTCCCGGTAGCGGCGCTGCATGTTGGGAATCACGCCCTCAAACGGATGGCGGCGGCGATAGCTTTCTCCCCGACTATTCTGATAATCGAAATCAATGGCCTCGTTGCCGCTGCCGTACAAAATTAGCGCCCGAATTGACTCCGGCAATTCCTGAAATGGGATATCCACTTCGAAATTAAAATGGCGAGCCAACGATTTTATCAATTGAAAATAATAGAAATTCTCACGATCCCAGCCCCGCACCGCGCCGCGCGCCAAACTCAAATGCGGATGCGCCACCACCCGTTCCGGGTCGAAATATTGCTTGACCCCTAGCCCATCACATTCGCCGCACGCGCCGACCGGATTATTGAACGAGAACAGCCGTGGCTCCAGCTCGCTCAGGCTATAACCACAGATCGGGCAGGAAAATCCGGCGGAAAACAGCAGATCATCCCGTGGCGGCTCGTCCAGAAAACTGATTCGGGCAATGCCATTAGCCAGTTTCAACGCAGTCTCGAACGATTCCGCCAGCCGTAAACCCAGATCGTCGCGTACCTTGAAACGATCCACCACCACCTCGATAGTGTGCTTGCGGCGCAAATCCAGCGGCGGCGGGCTGTCCAACTCCACCACTTCGCCATCAATGCGGGCGCGCACGAACCCTTGAGCTTGTAATTCCCGCAACAGCTTCACATGCTCGCCCTTGCGCTCCTTCACCACCGGAGCCAGCAGCATCAGCCGGGCATCTTCAGCCAAGGCCAGCACGTGATCGACCATCTGGCCGACGGTCTGGGCGTCCAGGTCAATGCCGTGATCGGGGCAACGGGGAATACCGACCCGCGCGTACAGCAACCGCAAATAGTCGTAAATCTCGGTGATGGTGCCGACCGTGGAACGCGGATTGTGCGAGGTCGATTTCTGTTCGATGGAGATCGCCGGCGACAGTCCTTCGATATGATCCACGTCGGGCTTTTCCATCAGCGACAGGAATTGCCGGGCGTAGGCGGACAGCGATTCAACGTAGCGACGTTGGCCTTCGGCGTACAACGTGTCGAACGCCAGCGAGGACTTGCCAGAGCCGGACAGGCCAGTAATGACGATGAGCCGGTCACGCGGCAAGTCGAGGTCGATATTTTGCAAATTATGGGTGCGAGCGCCGCGTATCTTGATGGTGTCCATACGGAAAACCGGGAGTAGTTGGATTTAAAGCTCGCCATGATAGCGCTCAATCGGCTAAAGACGTTTGTCATCTCACGCCATTTAGAAAAACAGCGCTGTAACCTTGATCTGGCGGATCGCTCTGATTAGGTTGCCACCGGAATCGGCCTTGATCCTGCTGAAGGCTGGTTACGCCGGTTGCGAATTCGGTGATGCCGCGCGCTGTCGATCAGCAACGGCGATATCAGCATTCTGTTCTCCAGCCCGATCTCCATCGGGTTATGGATCGTCGCCATCGCCATGCTGGTCGGCCCCCGCGTCTTCAGAGTCCTGGAGAAACGCCGCGAAACCACCCACACCCCGCCGAGCGCCTAAACCCGCCAGCGCATGATGCTTGTTGTATTGATTGCCCTCACGGGGATTAGGATCACCCGAAGCCACGGCATTACCGTGGCTTTTGTAAGCATCGGCGTTGGGCTATCTGAACAGATCTAGAAAGAGTGCCAAACGACCAGAAGCGAACGCTTAAAGGATTTTATGTCTAGGCCCGCCGAGGAGCCAACAGCGTGCCAACTCGCACCAGTCGGATGACTTCCTCGGTAGCCTGAGTCAGCAGCCGGCTGGCCTTGGCAATGGCTTCCTCCAGCGAGCAAGGCCGCTGCATGATGCTGGCGTAGGCGTCGATGCCATGCTGGAGGTTGAGCGCCGCGCCCTTACCCAGCGTACCCGCCAACGCAATGACCGGTAATCCATGTCGTTTGGCGCGCCGCCCCACCTCGGCGGGAATCTTGCCCCACGGCGTTTGCTCGTCCAGGCTGCCTTCCGCCGTCAGAACAAGATCGGCTTGGCTTAGCAACTGATCGAACTCCAGATATTGCATCACAATGTCATAACGCGGATGCAGCCGGCCATCGAGCAGCGCGAACAATCCCGCGCCCAGACCGCCGGATGCGCCACTGCCGGCCTGATCGGCCACGCTAATGCCTAGATCGCGGCGGATGACCGCGGCGTAGTTTTCCAGGGCGGCTTCCAGCAACGTCACCTGTTCCGGGGTTGCGCCTTTTTGCGGAGCGAATATCCGCGCCACCCCGCGCGGTCCCAACAACTGATTGTGCCAGTTGACGGCGGCGTCGATCCGCGCGCGCTCCAATCGAGGATCGCGACGAGAGAGGTCGATGCGCCGCAAGCGGGCCAGTTCCGCGCCGCCCGCGCCGATTTCTTGGGCGCTCTCATCCAACAAACGTACGCCCAACACTTGCGCCATGCCCGCGCCGCCATCGTTGATCCCGGAATCGCCACAGCCGAGCAAGATGCGCTCCGCTCCGGCGTCGAGCGCGGCCAGAATCAGCTCGCCCACGCCCCGGCTGGTGGTGAGACACGGATTGCGTTGGTCGCGGGGTACTAGGCTGAGGCCGGCGGCGGCGGCCATTTCCAGCACGGCGGTCCGCACCGGCGCGCCGCCTAAAAAGCCAAAGCGGGCCGCCACCGGCAACCCGACCGGCCCGGTCACAATACGATGATGCAACGTGCCGCCGGTCGCCTGCACCAGCGCCTCGGTGAAACCTTCGCCGCCGTCCACCAGTGGCGCTTTGAGCAAGCGGGCCTCCGGCAACACCGCCCGCACACCCTCGGCGATGGCTTCGGTCACATCCAACACACTCAGACTTTCTTTGAACCCGGAAGGGGCGATCAAGATATTTAGCGCCATGGGAATCTCCGATTTAGGGTCAGCTGCAGGGAAGGCCCTCCCCGGCGTTTTCGCTTGGGCATCATTGGCTTCCCGTTATTCCTAACAACGATGGCTGGCGCGCTTTATTCCCAATTTTTTTGCGCGCCTGGTTTTTTTGGCCGATCTAATGCTAAAACCCCTGGTAGAACCAGGGGTTAGGAGCGTGACGAACTGACGTGACCCCTTACGGCGTTCGCACCAACTCCAGTCCTAGCGCTGGCCAAACCCACCACGAGAACGCCAGCAGCAGCAGAAAATGCAAGGGAAGCAGCACGGCGCTCAAGCGCAACAGGTCGGCGGGACCGTAGGTTGCGGTGGGCAATTGCGCGAACATCGCCATCGGTTTGGCGCTGATGGTGAAGGTCAGGCAGTAGCCGCTGGCGAGGGCGACGCTGAAGGCCAGCGCAGCGGGATTGTAGCCAAGCGAGAGCGCGAACAGGATCACGGCCGGAATCAGGATGGCGGCCCGCGCGCTGCGCGAGGTAATGACCGCGTGCGACAGCAAGCCGATGGCCGCCACCCCGCCGGCCAGCAACAGCGGATGACCCGACAGCCAGGTCTTCAGACCGGAAAACAGATGGCTGACCAACCACTCGGCCGCGCCGGTGCGTACCAGGCTTTCACCCAATTCCAAGGCGGCGGCCATGAAGATCAGCAAACCCCATTCGACCGACTTGAAGCCTTTTTTCATGGAAATTGGACCCAAGCCGGGCCAAGTCACCGCCAGCGCCCCCAACACAGCGACCAAACTGTTATCCAAACCGTGCCAGCCGGAAGTCGCCCATAGTCCGATCATGGCTAAAATCACGCCGATCACGTAGCGCTGCTTCGATGGAGAGGCACCCTCCGCATCGATTTCGCCGTGCCGCGCCCAATCAGACTTGAGCCTCAAAGCTTGCCGCCGTTCTGATTGGGTCAGGAACAGCCGCAAGATCACCCAAGTGGAGCCAAAGCTACTGAGGAGCGCAAAGGGTAGGCGCAGTGTTAGCCAACGCAAGAAATCCAGCCGCGCGCCGCCCAGTTGCGCGACGAGATCGGCGGTCAGCAAGTGCGCGCCGGGTCCGGTCAGCGACGCAGCGGCGGACAGTAGGATCGCCGTCGGAAACACCAGCGCCAGGACCTTGCCCACGCGCGGATGGTTTAACTGTTGGTTCAGCGCCAGGAACACCGGGGCCATCAGCGCCGCCCGCGCCGAAGTGGCGGGAATGAATAAGGCTGTCACCAGATTGGCGGCGGTCAGCCAGTAGCAAAGTTGTTCCACCGAGCGGGCGCGCCGCGCCACCGTCGCCGCCAACCACTGACTGACGCCGGTGGCGCTGGCGGCGGCGGCGATAATAAATGATGCCAGCATCAGGCCGATCAAGCTGTGGCCCAGCGAATCGAACATCATGTTCGGCTCAATCACCCCGCTCAGGGCGAGCGCCAGCAGCGCGGCGAGGGCCACGGCGGTTTCTTCCAGTCGGGTCAGCACCCAAGCCCCCAGCGTGACGCCGAAGATGATCAGCGCACCGCGCGCTGGGGCGTCGAGTTGCGGGATGCCGTGCCAAACCAAGGCAACGAATGCCACCGCCGTCAATCCGCTTAACAGCGCGCGCCAGTGGCTAAACCTACGGTGGGGGGCGTTGGCGGCGGGAATAGCCGTTGTTGGATCGGAAAGCGATGCGCTGAGCGTAAGCATGGCGATCATCCTCTTGGTTGTTGGTGGATTCAACGCGGCGCTGAAATGCCGCTCCTGAACCCCCAACGAATCAGCAGCGATTGTTATTCCCTCGAGCGGCAACGAAACCCTTCAAAAAAGAATCAGCGCTTTTGGGAATAAAAACGTTTATCCGCACGTTTTCACTCTGACGGAACGGCCACCCAACAGGGATCCGTTGTTTAATGAACCAATACTTGGAGAAATATCATGCGATTGAATAAAACTGTAATCGCCGCCGCGCTGGCCCGCTGGCTTAGTCGCTCCCGCACTGGCCGACGTTAATTGCCCGCCCAATCTTGGGGCAGTCACTATCGACGACAATGTGATCGTGACCGGACAGTGTGTAATGAGCGGCACCCGAGTCAAAGGAAATGTATTGGTACGACCCTCTGGCGCGCTGACGGTGCGCGACGCCCGGATTGAGGGCAATATCCAAGCTGACGGTGCGGTATACGTGCGCGTTGTCCGCACTGATGTTGGCGGCGATATCCAGCTTGAGGGCGTTTTCCGCGAAGCAAGCCGGATTCAGCGCAGCACCATCGGCGGCAACGTGCAGCTGGACAATAACCGTGTGCGACTGGTCGCCGAATACAATGGCATCGATGGCGACTTACAAGCCTTCAGCAACACGGGTGGGCTCGTGATTCGCTACAACACTATTGAGGGTAACCTGCAATGCAAGAGCAACACTCCCGCGCCAGTTGGCGGATTCAATCAGGTATCGGGCAACAAGGAAGATCAATGTGCCAGGCTATAAAGGCTGAAACCTGAAGGTAGGGTCTTCGCCCATGTCGGGCCGTGCGCTCTCCATGGGCTTTTCATATAAGCCATTGTATTTTAAATTAATTAAAATTTAAATGCAGAGTTAAAGCAAGGCTATTTATATTGCCGAAGAGGGTTTTAATGACAGCCGCGCCTTCTCCGACGTCCTGACTGCGCCACGCTTTAAAGCGGTGGAACTGAAACCGAACCCGCTGAGGCTAAAGTAAAACACAATCCTATCACCCTAACCGTTGGACTAACTCAGATCGTCCGTAGCCGCTTTTTCGACGCGCGGTTAGCCCGCATCCGTCACCGCCGCCATCAATCCTTTCAGGGTGCCCAAGCCCCTAAAATCGGCCGTTTGCCAGGATGGAACCGGTGTATTCATATCACTCGCAATGCATCGAAGTTCGCACTAAACCCCAACCGAACACCGGATCTTTGCCCGTCGCTCCCAAATCGCGGGCGTTGCTTTGAAGCTGCTTCACCAGCTCGGCAAGATTTGAATCAGTCCAGCGGCCGCGCAGTTGGGCGACCACGGCGGTCACGTAAGGCGCGGCGAACGACGTTCCGTCGCGGTACTGCCCTCCTTTCGGCCCCGGCGTCCAGATGCGCACGCCCGGCGCGGCCACGGTCACGTAATCGCCTCGGTTCGCCATCCGGTAGGGACGTAACAGGCTGTCAACGGCGGTGACGGCGATGGTTTCGGGATAGGCGGCCGGAAACGCCGGCGGCGCGGCCGGCCCCCCGTTGCCGGCGGCGGCAACGACGGTAATTTTACGCTGGCTCAACCGCTTGAGAATTTCATGCAGCAAGCGATTGTCCGAGCCAGTCAAGCTGACGTTCACCACCGACACTCGCTGCTCCAGCAGCCAATTCAATCCTTGGCCAAGCAGCAAAGCATTAGTGCGCAGTTGCGAGCCGACACCGATAAATGTATCTGCCGCATGTAGTTCAGCCCCCGGCAGCAACCCAGGAAAATCACTCCCCGGCGCGCCGACCAACAGCGCCGCCACGGCGGTGCCGTGCGTCGCCGCCGAGGCGCGGCCATCCTCGGCGAAGGTGCGGACCATAATCTTGCGACCGTTCAAAGCCGCGTGGTTTCTGTCGGCGGCGGTATCCGTCATACCGATCCTGATTCCCTGCCCGCAGCGTTCCGATCTCTCCCAACCAATCAGCGCGGACCCGTAACAGCGGCCGTCCCGGCAGGGATCGGCATCGACGCGATAAATGTGGTTAAGCGTGAAATTGCCGTTAGGAATCTGGCGTTGCAAAACGTCCAAAGCTTGTGGCGGGCTCATCTTAGCGGGGGTACGCAATCGGGTGACCCGTAGCTCCAGCGCCGACAGCGATACCGTTTCGCCTACCGTAAAACCGAGTGATTTCACTCGATCGAGCAATGCTTCGTCGGCGTCGATGGCTAAAACGTCCCTGGGTTCGAACGTCGGCTTCTTTCGGCTGGGTTGCTGAACGACCGGCCGCGGCTTCCGCACCGGCGAGGTCGCTCTCGCCGGTTGGATCTTGCGTGCCGACGGAGGCTTTACCGCCGGCCGGGCGCGCGGCGGACGCGCGCCCGGCCGCGCGGGCCGTGCGTCGAAACCTCCAGAAGCGCCGAAACGACCGCCGTCGTCATCATCGTCATCATCGGCGCGAGCAATGCCCGCCCCCTCAAAACTGAAAGAATCCGGCATGGGCAATGCCGTGCCACTGAACAAAAGTACCGCAATCAGCCACTGGATCGAAACGCAGTAGGGCTGCAACATCATGAGGGCTCCATCTGAATTGAGAAAAAGCAAAGACGCGCTATCATGCGCCGCGCGCCGGACGGGAATAAAATGCCAGCCATCACGTTTGATGAACAGAGGAAATTTTGTGACGGAACCTGTGGAAGCCCAGCTCATCGCGCTATTGCCTCGCCTGCGACGTTTCGCGCTGGGCTTGACCGGTTCGCGCGACGAGGCCGACGATTTGGTGCAGGCCGCCTGCGAGCGAGCCTTAACCCGACTGCACCAGTGGCAGCCGGATACGCGGCTCGATAGCTGGATGTTTCGGATCATCAAGACAATCTGGATCGATCAGTGGCGGAGCGACAAAGCGCGCGGCGAGCATGTGGATTTGGATAGTGTTCAACCGCCCACCGGCAGCAACGGCCGCCATGTAACCGAGGTCCAAAATACCTTGGAAGCGGTATGCCGCGCGATGGAACAACTGCCTGAAGATCAGCGCCTGGTGTTGATCCTGGTTTCGGTGGATGGCCTATCGTATGAAGAAGCCGCCGCGGTTTTGGAAACGCCCGTCGGCACGATTATGAGCCGCCTAGCCCGCGCCCGCCGCCGCTTGCACGAACTTTTGGAAACTCCATCCGCGACGCTGGTCCGAGGGAGGCATTGAGATGACACAACTGGATGAAGAAACCCTAATGGCTTACGTTGACCGTCAACTTGACTCCCAGCACATGGCGGAAGTTGAAGCCGCACTGCTCCACGATCCCGAAGCACGGGCCACCGTGCGGATGTTTCAACACAGCGCGGCCACCTTGCGCGGCGCGTTCGACTCCATCTTGCGCGAACCGGTGCCGAATCGCTTGCTGGCGGCGCTCAATTCACCGCCGACGGGTAACAACGTCCAGGATATTCGGCTGGCGCGGCGCGGCGGCGCGGCGCGCGGTCTCACGCAAACCGTCTGGGCGCGAGCGGCGGCGGTGGCGCTATTGGTCGGCGCGAGCGCAGGCTACTTGAGCGCGCAATGGGGACAAACGCCGTCGTCGGAATCTGCCGCGCGAATCGCGGCTACCGATCCCCTGTTGAACGAGGCGCTGGAAACTACCGCCAGCGGAGCCGTTTTCGCGCGGCAAGAACGCGAGGGCGGCGTCGGGCGGGATATCTTGCCGCTGCTGACCTTCCGCGACGCCGAAAACCGGTATTGCCGGGAGTTTGAAAGCACGCTCAAGGGCGTTGACAAGCCGCGCGAGAATTATGGGGTGGCCTGTCGCGAGGAAGGTGTCTGGCAGCCGCGCGCCGTGATGGCCGGTTCTCTGATTGCCCCCACCTTGGGCGGTGAACCGACGGAACACAGCGAGTATGTGCCGGCCATGGGCGGCGATGTCGCCGGCTTTGATACCGTCATCCAGCAACTCATGGTCGATCAACCGCTAAAACCGGACGAGGAAGCGGCTGTGATCGGCCGAGGCTGGCGTTGAGATCTCTTGAAAACCGCCGGTGGGTTTTGGTGTTTCCAACTCCGGTCACTACCACCCACAAGCGAATGGAAGCACAGGTGCGGGAAGACACCTCACGCCGCCAAGACGCGGATTTCTGGTGTGTCGGGCGCGTCGCAGAGTGCGAAGTTCTACGGCAGTCACTTACCGATCCGGTTCATCAGATGCTCGGCACCTTGGGTGAGCACGGCCCGCGGATAGGCTTCGAGATCGAGACCACTCCGTTTGGCCGTGCCGGTCAGCGTGTAGAGCGCGGCGGCGCGCGCGGCGCTATTGTTTCCACCTCCAGCCGGCCGTCGTCGCGGTAGCGAGTCAAAGCTGTCCAGCGCGTCAGTCCGTAGCGAATCGCATCCGCCAGGGCGGTGGCTTGCCTTGATCAAGGTCAAGCGCCGATCAGCCAAATTATTTCACCTCAGCCGACTGGAAATCCTGTTCGATGAATATTGCGCTGCCGCCTCGCAAGCCGGAAAAGGGGACCGCTCCGATCCCAGCCAAACCGGCTCCGCTCAAACTACTCTTTACCCTGCTCCTGGCCACAGCCGCCGGTGCGCTCGCCCACCATTTACACTTGCCTCTACCCTGGATGATTGGGCCACTGTTTGCCGTGGCCGCGGGTTGTATGGCGGGCCTGCCGTTACAAGCTTTGCCGGGGGGCCGACAAATCGGACAATGGGCTATCGGCACCGCTCTAGGCTTGTATTTTTCTCCCTCGGTCGTGGCGCAACTGGGAACCAATCTGCCGTTGGTGGTGGGAGCCGCCCTGGCGTCTCTCTTGTTGGGTATGCTCTGCGCGCTGGTGATGCGGCGCTTCGGACGGGTGAACTCGGCCACGGCGTTCTTCGCATCACTGCCCGGCGGCGCATCGGAGATGACGAATCTGGCTGAACGCTGGGGCGGCGAGGTGGACCGGATCGCCACGGCCCACGCGATGCGGGTCATGCTGGTCGTCTCTATCGTACCCTTTGCCCTGACGTTTGCCGGGGCGCACGGCACGGATCCTTACATACCTTTGGTGAGTGAGGTCAACTGGGCACGATTCCCGTTGCTGGTGCTGTCCGGACTTGCGGGAACCGCCACCTTTGCGCTGCTCAAAATACCCAATCCGTGGATTTTGGGGCCGTTACTGGGCGTGGGTCTGGCTACGGCTTTGAACCTTTCGCTTTCGGCCTTGCCGGGATGGGTGGTCAGCGGCGGGCAAATCCTGATCGGTTGTTCCCTCGGCGTTCGTTTCTCACCGGCGTTCTTCAAGGCAGCGCCGCATTTTATGGCGGTGGCGGCCGCATCGGCGTTGCTAGGATTGGCGCTGGCTTTCCTGCTTGCCCTGACCTTGTATGTGCTCAGCAACCAACAGCTTGCCACCTTGGCTTTGGCTACCGCGCCTGGCGGCGTGGCGGAGATGTGCATCACCGCCAAGGTTTTGCAACTGGGAGTCCCGTTGATCACGGCTTGTCATGTCTTGCGGGTCATGGTGCTGACTGTTGGCGCGCCATGGGCTTATTCATTGTTTCTGCGTCGTGATGGTTGACGCAGAAGGCGCTTCTTGATTCAGCTCCTCGCGCAATCCATGCATCATTCATTTTAAAATGAGCCAAATCTAGCGACGCTGTAGGAAACGAGCCAGCTACGCTGGCTGCAAAATCCAGATTAAGACAAAGGCAATGAAGGCCGACAGATCAATTCTCTTCGGCTACGCAATCAGCCTCAATCTCCACCAACCAACCAGGATCGATAAAACGACTGACCTCAACAAAGGTACAGGCTGGGCGTATCTCAGAAAACACTTCGCCGTGAGCGCGAGCCGCTTCTTGCCAGCGAGAGATGTCAGTCAGCATCACCCGCGTTCTCAACACGCTGGCCAGGGATAAACCGGCCTCGGTAACCGCTTGTTGGATGATCTCCAAGCAGCGTTTGGCCTGCCCATACACATCACCGGGCGCGGCAACCCCACCGCCAGGCGCTACCGGCGCGGTGCCCGCTATGGCGACGATGGAACCTACGCGAACCGCCCGCGAGAATCCAATTTGTGGTTCAAATGGAGAACCGGATGTAATGAGTTTGCGCATCAATCGAGCCTCAAAAATTCAAAAAATAACAGTCCGTCAAGCTTTAGATTATCAACTAGTCAGAACGATCCCCAAGCTATCCCATGCCTATCAACTCAGCTTTCCTGCCATTGGAATAACACATCCGCTCGCGCTTTGGTGGATTCGATCAGCACGGCGTTTGGTTCGTCGGTTCGGGCCACCCATTCGCGCGCCGCTTGGGGCGAGCGGCCAAATTGCTCGTGGCGATCAATCAACCGTTGCCGGCGAAGATCGGAATCGACCTCCACATACCACACCTCATCCAACAGCGCGCGTAGCTTAGCCCAGTGACCGCGATCCAGCAGCAGATAATTGCCTTCGGTAACGATCAACGGGGTGCTGGCTTGCACCGGAATAGCGTTGGCAATCGGCTCCTCGATTTCACGGCGAAATTCGGGCGCATAGATCACCTCGTCCATCGGCTGGGTTTTGAGTCGGCGCAGCAGCGCGACATAACCAGCGCTATCGAAGGTGTCCTCCGCACCTTTACGGGACGCTCGACCCAGGCGAGCCAATTCGACATTAGCAAGGTGAAACCCGTCCATCGGCACCGCGACCGCCCGTTCGCCGAGATATTCAAGTAACGCTTGGGTGAGGGTCGATTTACCGGAACCCGGCGGCCCGACGAGACCTAATATCTTGCGCTTGGCGCTGGCCAGCAGCGCATCCAATCTTGCCTGATAGGCTCGTCCGATCATGGCCATGCCCTCACCGTAAGCGTGCTTCAGCGGTTTTTCCCCATCTCCGCCGCCCGAATTTTATTGGTGATGAACGCATGGGCATGCTTGGCGAGATCCATGCCGTCGTCCCATAAATTGCGCCATATCGCGAGCGTGTTTGACAGTTCTTCGCTTACCACCGCTGATGAGAAGCTTTCAAAGGTGATCGTACCCTGATAATCGATCATCGCCAGCGCATTAAAAAAGGCCGTGAAATCGACGGTGCCCGATCCTAGATAACCACGGTTGCTCTCGCCGATATGCACATAACCCAGACGGTCTCGGCACGCCAGGACGGGTTGTACGAAATCCACCTCCTCGATGTTCATGTGATACGTGTCGAGATGGATCACCATATTCTTGGGATCGCCCACATCCCCCAGCAGCGCCAGTGCCTGGTTGGCGGTATTGATAACGTTGGTTTCATAGCGGTTGACGATTTCGATACCGACGGTAACGCCCTTATTCGCGGCAAAGTCGCTCAGCCGCTTGAGCGAATGGATGACATTCTTGCGACCGAGGGCGGTGAGCGGGTGATTGTATTTGCCCAGCGCACTGTAGGGAACGCCGCCGAAATAATGGCCACCCAGCGCGGCGGTGATCGTGACGGCTTCTTCCAGCAACGCCATGCCGCGCGCCACGCATTCCGGGTCTTCGCTCGACACATCCGCAGTGGAGCTAAGACCGCGCGAGCAAGCCACCCCCAGCTGGTATTCCCGCAAGCATTCACGGGTCATGCCCAGATCCATCACCTTCGGCGCGTGCAGGGAAAGCTCGACCAGATCGAAGCCGGCGGCCTTGCTCTGGCTGATGACTTTACGCGCGGATTCAGGGGTGAGATCGCCAGCCCAGACCAGTGCGTGAATGCCCAGAGGGTTCATGGTTGAAGCTCCCTTGCAAATCGTTGAGGATTTTTTAAAGATGCTTGGGTTTATGCTGATGTACACCCACACGCGCAACGGAGTACCCGCCAGCATCACCAAGCGATGCGCTCCGCTACCGCCGCGCCATCACCGTCACCCCGACGATCACCAGGGCGACGCCAACGAGTTGGGCGACACCCAACGCCTCATCGAGCAGGAGCCACCCTAGCACGAGAGTCACCACCGGACCTAAGCTACCGGTCAACGCCACTGGCCCGGCGCCGAGACGACGGATGGCCTCCGAGACTAGCCACACCGGTAACACCGTCGAAAACAAGGCCATTGCCAAGGCCAGCGCATAGACCGGCCAAGGCTGAACCAACGCTCCAAGCGGGCGCAGCAAGGGGAACTGGCCGATGGCTAACAAGCAGGCGACAATAGAAGCGAATGCGGTCACTCGCACCGCTCCGAGCCGACCGACGGCCATACCGTTGCCGATCAGATAAAGCGCATAAGATAGAGCGCTGGCGAAGACCAGACCGCCGCCGATCACGATCTCCCTCGCCGAGCCGGAAACTCGAAAATCGTGCGTCACGGCTAAAGCAATGCCGACATAGCATAACGCCAACGCCGCTCGCACGCGGCGGGTGATCGGTTGGTTCAAAAATAACGCGGAAAGCACAACGACCAGGGTCGGATAGGTAAACAGGATCAGCCGTTCCAAGGCCGCGCTGATGTAATGAAGGCCTAGAAAATCCAGATAACTGGCCAAGTAATAGCCAAACACGCCAAGCCCGAACAACCAGAACCAATCCCGCCGCGTTAAACTGACCGATGCGCGACGGGCGCTGGCCCACGCCATGACGATAAAGAACGGTACGCTGAACGCCATCCGCAAGGCCAGTAGGGTTTCGGCGTCGGTACCGTAGCGGTAAGCCAGTTTGACCAGGATTGCTTTGAAGGAAAAGCCGATGGCCGCGAGCACCGCGCACAACAAGCCAATCCGATCTTCGGCGGCGGACAAGGTTCGGATGCCGAGGGCGGGGGAGTCACCGCTTGCCATTACACGCTTCGCTCATCAGGCATTGCCGCATTACCTCGCTGTGCTCCAATACCCTCTCCGCTCGTCCATCAGCCATCGGCTCGCTCAGGCCAATAACGTTTTGAAAATTACAAATGGCTCACGTTTGACTCGTTATCAAATCAATCTACCGAATCATGCGCGTTATCCGCGAGGGTAGTACCATTGGCGACCTTGCTCGAACAGACAGATAGAGGATTGGAGCGGAATGAAGGTAGCGAGTTTAACACCGGAACCGATAAGCGCCGACGAACGCCGCGCATCATTCTGGCTAGCGGGCGTCTTTTCGCTGCGGATGCTGGGCCTGTTCATGATCCTACCGGTATTCGCGCTTTACGCCGAGCACTTGCGGGGCAATACACCCACGCTGGCGGGTCTAGCCATCGGCATTTACGGCTTCAGTCAGGCTCTGTTCCAAATTCCATTCGGCTTCTTGTCTGACCGTTATGGCCGCAAGCGGATAATTTACCTGGGCCTGGTGATTTTCGCATTGGGCAGCGTGGTGGCCGCCCTGGCCGATTCGATCTGGGGGGTGATTCTCGGTCGCGCCTTGCAGGGTGGCGGCGCGGTGTCGGCGGCGGTGATGGCGCTGGCGGCCGATCTCACCCGCGAGGAACATCGGATTAAGGTGATGGCGGTCATCGGGATCACCATCGGGCTGTCCTTCGCCGCCTCGATGATTCTGGGACCAGTGCTGAATGGTTGGATCGGCGTGCCAGGCATTTTTTGGCTGACCGCTCTGTTGGCGCTGCTTAGCATTGCTGTCATGCGGTTTCTGGTGCCCGATCCACTGTCGAGCCGCATCCATCGCGACGCCGAACCGGTCGCCTCACAATTCGACCGCGTGCTGTTTGACGGTCAATTGCTGCGGTTGAATTTCGGTATTTTTACCCTGCACTTACTGCTGACCGCGACGTTCGTGGCGGTACCGCTTGCTTTGCGCGACGCTGGCCTTGCCAGCCATCAGCATTGGGAAGTTTATCTGCCGGCTCTGCTCTTCTCAATGGGGGCGATGGTGCCGTTTATTATCCTGGCTGAGAAATATCGGCGGTTAAAAGCGGTTTTTCTTGGTGCGGTGCTCACGCTGGTCTTAACCGAGTTCGGTTTATTAAACCTGCACGATAGCGTGCTGCAAATCACGCTGTTGCTTTTGGTTTTCTTCTCCGCGTTCAATCTGTTGGAAGCAACCTTACCTTCCCTGATCGCCAAGATGGCGCCGCCCGACGCCAAGGGAACCGCGATGGGGATTTATTCCAGCAGTCAGTTTCTGGGCGCGTTTGCTGGCGGCGCGATGGGCGGGTGGTTGCGTGGGCTGTTTGATTTGAAAGGGGTATTCGCTTTTACCACGCTCGGCGCGCTGGTATGGCTGGCGGTCGCTTGGACGATGGCGAATCCCCGCTACCTGAGCAGTTATCTGCTCAATGTCGGAGATCTGGACGAAGCCGCCGCACAGGTGCTGGCCCGGCGGTTGGGCGAAATCCGCGGCGTGGCGGAAGCGGTGGTGGTCGCTGCCGAGGGCGTGGCTTATTTGAAAGTGGATCGTGGCGCTTTGGACGAGGTGGCCCTACACGAATTAATCGCCGCCGCGAGCTAAGCGCCAACACTTAACCGCTCTACGTATCCATGCTGATCTATGGCATGATGGCGTCTTGATCCTCACCTCAGCAAAATCCTCGCGGAGCACAGAGTAAATCGACATGGCCAGCGTTAATAAAGTCATTCTGATCGGTAACTTGGGTAAAGACCCTGAGGTTCGCTACATGCCCAGCGGCCGGGCGGTGGCGAACGTCACCCTCGCGACCAGCGACAGTTGGAAAGACAAAAATACCGGCGAAAAACAGGAGCGCACCGAATGGCACAATGTGGTGTTCTACAGCCCGTTGGCGGAAATCGCCGGCCAATATTTGCGTAAAGGCTCCTCGGTTTTCGTCGAAGGACGCCTGCAAACGCGCAAGTGGCAGGACAAGAACGGGCAGGATCGCTATACCACGGAGATCATTGCCAACGAAATGAAAATGCTGGGTAGCCGTAGCGGTGGCGGTAGCGCGCCGTTCGGGCCGGAAGGGGGAGATGGCGAATCTACCGCCCCCATGCCAGCACACGCGCCCGCCGCGCCCGCCGCGGCTCGTCCTCCCGCCGCGCCCGCCGCGCCAGGCATTGATAACGGCTTTGACGACGATATTCCCTTTTAGAGACAGGCTTCTTACAGACGCTTAAAACCGTCCCAGCGTTTCATGGGCGTGAGCGAATAACCGCGCCAGCCAAGGCTTCTTGCCGGTGTAGCTCACCTCATATAGATCCGCAGCAGCGCTGGCGGCCAGTAAATAATCGTCACTCGTGCGTAGTTCATCAACTAGCCGAGTTTCCAATGCGCGGGCACCAAACCAGTGCTCGCCAGTGGCCGCCTGTTCCAGATCGACGCTCGGCCGGTGGGTCTTGACAAACTCCTTGAACAGCTCGTGGGTATCCTCAATTTCCTCCTGGAACTTGCGCCGTCCCTGTTCATTATTTTCGCCAAACAGCGTGACGGTGCGTTTGAATTCTCCGGCGGTGAACTGCTCGAAATCGACATCGTGTTTTTTGAGCAGGCGGTTGAAGTTGGGTAACTGGGCGATGACGCCGATAGAGCCGACCACGGCGAAGGGCGCGGCGATAATCCGATCGGCGACGCAGGCCATCATGTAGCCGCCGCTCGCCGCCACTTTATCCACGGCCACGGTCAGTTTGAACTTTCGATCCCGAAGCCGCAGCAGCTGCGCCGCCGCCAGCCCGTAACCGTGGACGAGACCGCCCGCGCTTTCCAACCGCAACACCACTTCATCGTCCGGCTGGGCGACGGTCAATAGCGCCGTCACTTCCTCACGGAGCGAGGCCACCGCGGCGGCGCGGATATCGCCGTGGAAATTCAGCACGAACACCCGGCGACGCTCGGTTTTTTCGCGCTGTTTCTCGCGGGCTTTTTCCTGTTTCTGGTAGTGCTTGAAAGCTTTTTTCGGCAGCGTGGCCTCTTTAAGCGCCAGCGCCATCGTGTCGTAAGTTTCGTTAAGATAGCGGACTTCTAGCCGCCCGCGACTTTCCGCCGGACCATCACCGCGCCGCGCCAGCATGACGATGCCGCCCACGACGATTAATACCGCGACAACCAGCGTCGCCGCCTTGGCCAGAAAGAGGCCGTATTCGCTCAGAAATTCCATCATGCGCCACTCATTACAATTCGCTAAAAGGAGGTTGCTTACCATACCAGCCGTTCCAACCCAATGCACACTACCGGACGGGCATGCAGTTTCAGCGTAGGCCCCGTCGCAAGTTTGCATACCAAGACTATCTAGCGGTTTTCCACTTACTGGCGGAGCAATACACCAGGCCGAACAATTTTCTTCACGCCTAAGCGCGCCAGTCGGAATAACTGGCATGGCCTCCCTGATGATTGAAAGCCTTAACGACATTCAGCGCGGCTCGCCACTATCCCCTACGGTCACAGAATAACCCTCCGCTAACAACACAGGCGCTGACCGACGCCTAGCGCCCCCCGGATAGCAATGCTATAGTTTTCGCCCTGTTATTGTTCAAGACTTACGAATGACTCGCAAACTGTACATCAAGACCCACGGCTGCCAGATGAACGAATACGACTCTGCCCGGATGGCGGATGGTCTGCGCGCCGCCTGCGGTCTGGAGCGCACCGACGACCCGGCACAGGCGGACGTGTTGCTGCTCAATACCTGCTCGATCCGTGAAAAAGCCCAGGAAAAGGTCTTTTCGCAACTGGGGGTCTGGAAACTGCTAAAAGCGCAACGGCCCGAACTGGTCATCGGGGTCGGCGGCTGCGTCGCCAGCCAGGAAGGCGAGCTGCTGCGGGAACGCGCGCCTCAGGTCGATCTGGTGTTCGGCCCGCAAACTCTCCATCGGCTGCCCGAGATGCTGGCGGCGGTGTGGGCCGACCGCCGCCCCGTGGTCGATGTCTCCTTCCCGGAAATCGAAAAATTCGACCGGCTGCCGGAACCGCGCGCCGAAGGCCCGACCGCGTTCGTCTCGATCATGGAGGGGTGCAGTAAATACTGCACTTTCTGCGTGGTGCCCTACACCCGTGGCGAGGAAGTCAGCCGTCCCTTCGCCGATGTACTGGCCGAAGTCGAAACGCTGGCCCGCCAAGGCGTGCGCGAAATCAACCTGCTCGGCCAGAACGTCAACGCCTATCGCGGCCCGACCGTCGATGGCGATATCGCCGACCTAGCGCTACTAATCGAACACGTCGCCACCGTACCCGGTATCGACCGCATTCGCTACACCACCTCGCATCCGGTCGAATGCTCCGACCGGCTGATCGAGGTGTACGCCCGTGTCCCGCAACTGGTCAGCTATCTGCATCTGCCGGTGCAAAGCGGCTCCGACCGGATTCTGGCGCTGATGAAGCGTGGCCATACCGTGCTGGAATACAAGGCCAAAATCCGCAAATTGCGTACCGCCCGGCCCAATCTCAGCCTGTCCTCGGATTTCATCGTCGGCTTCCCTGGCGAAACCGAGCAGGATTTCGAGGCCACCATGCGCCTGATTGACGAGATTGGTTTCGATCACAGCTTCAGTTTTATCTACAGCGCCCGGCCCGGCACCCCCGCCGCCAATCTGCCCGATCCCACTCCGCTAGCGCTTAAGAAAGAGCGACTGGCCCACTTGCAGGCCCGAATCGAACAGAACGGCAGCGCCATTAGCCAGCAAATGATCGGCGCCATCCAACGGGTTTTAGTGGATAAACTGTCCCGCAAGAACAGCCGCCAGTTAGCCGGACGCACGGAAAATAATCGAGTCGTTAATTTCGACGGCCCTGCTCAATTGATCGGCTGCTTCGCCGATGTTCTCATTACCGAGGCGCTCCCTAATTCGCTGCGCGGCCGGTTACAGTCCTGTCCAGAACGACCGGTCGTTCCCTTAAAACAGGCCAGTTGAGCATCGTGGCTACCGCCGATTCCGGCTCCAATCCGAACACCTCCCCGAAATTCCAGGATCTGATCCTGGAACCCGCCGACAATGCCCGGCTGGCCAGCCTGTGCGGCAACTTGGACGAACATCTGCGCCAAATCGAGCGGCGGTTGGGCATCGAGATCAACAATCGCGGCCATCAATTTCGCGTGATCGGAGAACCGCACGCGGTCAAGGTAGCGGTCGCCGTGCTGGAAGCGTTGTATCGTGAAACCGCGGACGGACCCCTGAGTCCAGCCCAAGTGCATCTCTTCCTTCAGGAAGCCGGCGCCGATGCGCTGCTGGATGACGCGGCGGCGGAAACTGATGAGGTGCTGATCCGTACCCGCCGCGGCTTGATTCGCGGTCGCGGTCCGAACCAGCAGCGCTATTTGTGGAACATCCAGCACCACGACCTTAACTTTGGCGTTGGGCCAGCCGGCACCGGCAAAACCTATCTAGCGGTAGCCTGCGCCGTGGATGCACTGGAAAGCAACGAAACCCGGCGCTTGATTCTGGTGCGGCCCGCCGTGGAAGCCGGCGAGCGGCTGGGATTCCTGCCCGGCGATATGACTCAGAAAATCGATCCCTATCTGCGACCACTCTACGATGCGTTGTACGAAATGTTGGGTTTCGAGCGCGTGGCCAAATTGATCGAACGTAACGTCATCGAAATTGCACCGCTGGCATTCATGCGCGGCCGAACCTTGAACGATTCCTTCATTATCCTGGACGAGGCGCAAAACACCACGGTCGAGCAAATGAAAATGTTCTTGACGCGGATCGGTTTCGGTTCCACCGCGGTCGTCACCGGCGACGTGACCCAGGTTGATTTACCGCGCAACGTCCAATCCGGCCTGCGGCAGGTCCTACAGGTGCTCAAGGACGTGGAAGGCATTAGCATCACCTTCTTCAACGCCCGCGACGTGGTGCGGCATCCCCTCGTTCAACGCATCGTTACCGCTTATGCTCGTTACGAACAGGACAATCCTTCATGAGCTTGGAACTAGACCTACAAATCGCACTGGATATGCCCGGACTGCCAGCCGCGCCCGATTTGCAGCGCTGGGCCGAAGCGGCGCTGGCCGGCGCCGACTATCAAAAGGATGCCGAACTGACCATCCGCATCGTCAATGAAGCGGAAAGCACCGCCCTGAATGAAACTTATCGCCGGAAACAGGGGCCAACCAACGTACTGTCGTTTCCGTCCGAAACGCCGCCGGAAGTGAACTCCTCTCTGCTCGGCGATATTGTGATCTGCGCGCCGGTGGTGCTGCGCGAAGCAATCAGTCAGGGTAAAACCGCCGCCGCCCACTGGGCGCATCTAGTCGCGCATGGCGTTTTACATCTACTCGGCTATGATCATGACGAGGAACAGGCTGAAGCGATGGAATCCTTGGAAATCCGTATCCTGGCCGGGCTTGGCTATCCCGATCCCTATGGAGACTTGCAAGACTCATGAGCGAAGAGCGATCTGAATCGAGCCATAAACCGTCATGGCTCGAACGTTTGGGTCAAGCCTTGATGGGTGAACCCAAAGACCGGGATGAATTGGTGGAATTGCTGCGCGACGCCCAGCAGCGCGAATTGCTAGACCCGCAGGCGCTAAAGATGATGGAAGGCGTGATGCGGGTCTCGGAAACCCAAGTGCGCGATGTCATGGTGCCCCGCGCCCAAATGGTGATTTTGGAGCACGATTGGAGCCTGGAGCGACTGATCGCGGCCATTGTTGAATCTGGCCATTCCCGCTTTCCGGTCATCGGCGAAAACAAGGATGACATGATCGGTATCCTGATTGTCAAAGACCTGCTGATTCATGCGTTCGACCGCCGCGAGGATTTCAATTTGCGCGCCTTGCTGCGCCCGGCCAAATTTATCCCCGAAAGCAAGCGACTCAATATCCTACTCAACGAATTTCGCAGCAAGCGCCTGCACATGGCCATCGTGGTCGATGAATACGGCGGCGTGGCCGGACTCATCACCATCGAGGATGTGTTGGAGGAAATCGTCGGCGAGATTGACGACGAGCATGACACGGAGGATGCCGAAAATACCTTCATTCGGCAGCAGGGTGAGACTTACGTGGTCAAAGCCCTCACGCCAGTGGAGGATGTCAATCAGTATTTCCAAGCTGAACTGAGCGACGAGCGGGCCGACACCATCGGTGGGTTGGTCATGATGGAGTTGGGCCGGCTACCCAAGGGAGGCGAAATAATTGACCTCGACCGCTTCCATTTTCGGGTCTTGCGCGCCGATAACCGGCGGATTCATCTGCTGGAACTGACCCTGCGGAACGGTCAGAAAACGACCCCCTCCGCCACCGAGCCAACCAGCTGAGCTCAACGATTCGCGCGCCCTCCGCGTTTGCCCGTGGAGGGTGTTTGGTTCGCGGCTACTTCCGTTTGGCTACTTCCGTTTATGAATAGCGCAATGCCCGTCCGCCAAGCGGCGGCCCGACCTACCAGCCCTCGTGTTTCCCCATCATGCAAGCCGCCATCCGCCATCATTCCTTCTTCACCGACTTACTTGTATTCATCGCCGGCGTGCTCATGCCGCTGGCGTTCGCACCGTTTGGTTACTGGCCTCTGGCAATCGTGTTACCGATCATTTTGTTGTGGAGTTGGGATAATGCCACTCCCCGCCAAGCAGGGCAACGCGGCGGCCTGTTTGGGCTGGGAATGTTCGGTTTCGGCATTTACTGGATTTACATCAGCCTACACGATTACGGCAACGCGCCAGCCCCGTTCGCGGTTCTGGCGACCTTCGTGGTGGTGTTGGTCTTGGCGCTCTACCTGGCGCTCGCCGGTTGGCTGACCGTCCGGTGGGCCTCGGCATCGGGCACAAAGCGCTGGCTGTTGTTCGTTCCCGCCGCGTGGGCTTTGCTGGAGTGGATCAGAAGCTGGCTGTTTACCGGTTTTCCTTGGTTGGCGCTGGGCTACAGCCAAATCGATTCACCGCTAGGCCAACTGGCCCCCTATCTTGGCGTGTTCGGCATCGGGTGGGCGGTTATGCTGAGCAGCGGCCTGTTTTGGGCCGCCATCAACGGCCAGCGATGGCGCGCTCGACTGGGGTGGCTAGGGGTGCTGGCCGCCCTCTGGTTCGCCGCTTGGGGACTGGAACAAACGCGTTGGACCGAATCCGTCGGTCCCGCATTGCGCCTTGCCATTGTGCAAGGCAATATCGCGCAGGAAGAGAAATGGCAGCCCGGCCAGTTGGATAGCACCCTGGAGCGCTACGTCCAATTGAGCCTGCCCGAACACGGTCGCAGCGATGTCATTGTTTGGCCAGAAACCGCGATTTCAGCTTTCTATCAGAATGTCTTACCCTTTGTAGAGGCGCTGGGCGAGAGGGCACGACAGGATAAAGTCGATTATGTCACCGGTATTCCAACCGGGTCGTGGGAGGAGAACATCTTTCATAACAGCGTCATGAGTATCGGCAATACGGTAGCGTTCTATCACAAACACCGCTTATTGCCATTTGGGGAATATTTGCCGTTGCGCTGGTTTTTTCAGTTTTTCCGTGACTGGGTGACGATTCCGATGGCCGATTTTCTGCCCGGTGACCGCCATCAGCCGTTATTAGTCGCCGGTGGCCACCCGGTTGGAGTCTCAATCTGTTTTGAGGCGGTATTCGGCGAAGAGATCCGCTTGGCATTACCCGAGGCGGCCTGGTTGATCAACGTCAGCAACGACGCCTGGTTCAAGGACTCCACGGCCCCGCACCAACATTTACAGATCGCCCGGATGCGCTCCCTGGAAACGGGCCGCTACATGGCTCGCGCCACCAATACTGGCATTTCCGCCATCATTGACGACCGCGGCCGCATTACGGCGCAGGGTCCCCAATTTCAAGCCACGGTGGTGCGCGGCGAGGTGCAACCCCGGCGGGGATTAACTCCTTACGCGCGCTTTGGGGATTTGCCCGTCGTGATTTTAGTGATACTGTTGCTGGCGTTAGGAGCGTTCCTGAACAGGTCTTATTCTAAAACCACGGCATGACCGAACAGCGCAAGCTTTCGACTCCTCCCAAAAGCAACCCGCAAGGTTTTGTTGCTCGCTCCCTGCATTGGTGTCCGAGGCCAGGCTATTTTCACGGCTTGTGGCTCGCGGGCATGGCAGGAGGCCTTTTGCTGCTGGTGTCGTCATGCGCCACCGAACCGCCCAGCAACGTCAACGACGCCTGCGCCATCTTTGCCGAATACCGCAACTGGTTCACCGACGCCAAAGCCGCCAGCCAACGCTGGGACGTCCCCTTACCGGTTCTATTGGCCATCATGCATCAAGAATCCGCTTTTCGGGCCGACGCCAAGCCGCCCCGCCGTTGGTATCTCGGATTCATTCCCGGCCCCCGTTCCTCTTCCGCTTTCGGCTACAGTCAAGCCCTCGATGGCACATGGGAGCGCTATATGGCGGCGACTGGCAAGCGGGGCGCCGATCGTGACGAGTTCGCGGACGCGGTTGATTTCATGGGGTGGTATATCGACCAAACAGCGCGCTACAACCGCATTGCCAAGAGCGACGCTTACAATCAATATCTGGCCTATCATGAAGGGCAAGGCGGCTTTGCCAAGGGCACCTACCGCAATAAAGCCTGGCTCATGGAACGGGCGCGGCGGGTGCGCCAGCAAGCTGGCCGCTACCAAACGCAATTGAGTCGCTGCCAACCGCAACTGGCGGCGACATCTTGAAGCGCCGACCATGGGGCCGACATAAAAAAACCGCCAGCGAATCCGGCTGGCGGTTAAAGTACAGGATATTGAGCTTAAAACACGCTTCGCTGCAGAAACCAGCTTAAGCAGGCTTAAGTAAACGGCAATCCGGCTTTGAGGTAAATCGGGACGATTTACAACCCAATCATGGTTTCTACCTAGACCCAGGCTAAATTTCCCCGGTTACGCGCAAAAAAGCCATTTTGTGGCAAACCGGACAAGATTCGATGAGCGCTGGGGCATGATAAACCACCAGTTCGCCACATTCCTGGCATTGAAAAGTCCCTGGCCCAGTCACTTCCCCACTGCGATACAACTCTACTTCTCCCTCGGTTTCCAGATTTTCAAATCCCAATAAATCCAAGCGCGACTGATCGACACCGCGCTGGAAAAAATCCAACAAGCGATCCTCAATCAATTCCAGGTCAAATCGCATCCAGGCCCGCAGATCTCGGCCCGTGGCGCTTAGATATTGGCCGGCGTCATCCATATCTCGCTTCAGATAACCGCCGATCAGCTGGGCTTCTTCACGAGTCAATTCACCGAGTTCGACCGCTTTTTCCGCCGCGTGCTCGATACTGGCGCTCAAGCGCGGGAAAGCCGCCTTCTCGGCTCGTTCCAGTTCCTCCAAACGAACCTTCATCCGCTCCATCATCTGGCCATAGGCGTGGGTCAGTCGATTGCCATGCGTCGGTTCGGTCATCTCGGTATTCCTCCCATGGACGCTGATCGAGAAATCTCGAAACAGGCTGCTGTTTTCGCCAAATTATTCCAACGGCCATTCCAGGGGTCTGAAGTCAGGATTGCGCCTATCCAGCAGCAATCAATGCCTTGTCGCCCCGCCGCGTTAACTTTTCGAAATCCATTGTACTAATGTGGAGTATAGCGTGGCTCATAGACCCCAAAATTAGGTATGCTAATTATTGGTACTCATCAAAAACTCCTGGCGCTCCATGTTCAACTTAATAAGAACGGCGCTTGCAGCATGACGCCGCGCACCTTGAAAGCCCGGCATATACCCAATCTCATTACCAGCTTGCGAATCTTGCTGGTGCCGCCTTTTTTGTGGCTGCTCTTGCAGGAGCGCTACGAAGCGGCGTTGTTGTTGTTCGTGGTCGCCGGTATTTCGGATGGCTTGGACGGTTTTCTGGCCAAGCAGTACGGCTGGACCAGCGAATTGGGCGGCCTACTTGATCCCATCGCCGACAAACTGCTGCTGGTGGGTGCGATTCTGGTGCTGGGCTGGCTGAAGGAATTGCCGGTTTGGCTGGTGGTGCTGGCCATCTTCCGCGACGTACTTATCGTTTGCGGTGCAATCAGCTACCACCTGATGGTCGAACGGGTCAAGGCCAGCCCGCTGCCGATCAGCAAGCTGAATACCTTGCTTCAGCTGCTGCTGGTCTTCGCCGTCATCGTCAGCTACGGCCTGCTTCCTCTACCATCCTGGCTGTTGACCGGATTAATTTATCTAACCGCATTGACTACGATTTGGAGCGGAACGGCTTATGTGTGGCAGTGGAGCCGGCGGGCTTGGCGCGTCGGGCGCAACGACCCCGCGCCCGATCCCTGATGAGGTTCTCAAGCTTCAGCTTTTCAACAACTCACAAGAGATCCGATAGGCTTCCGCCAACGCCGCCATCTAGGCGTCACTGGTGTGAGCCAATTCTAAACCTAGCGTATCGAGCAAATCCCAATCGCGGCGCTCGCAATCCAAAACGCAAGCCAGAATCCGCCCCAACAACCCTTTATACGGTAGTAACGCTTTGTTGATCTCTGGCTCCATCGGCGTCTGGGTCAGATTGATATAAAAACATAAAAAAACTTCCAAATCCCCTCCTCTTGCCGAAAAAGGGAAGGACGAGGGCGCTAACAGCATGAAAATCAATCCTCATCCCCAGCCCCTTTCGCCAAGGGAAAGGGGAATTTCCGGTCACAGTCTGAAAGGAACAAGCTAATGTCCAGCAGATCCCAAAAACAGTTCTGGCTGATCTCTAGCGCTCTATTTCTAGGGGCGCTCTATCTGCTGGCCCCGGTACTGACTCCCTTTCTGTTCGCGGCCTTGCTGGCTTATCTCGGAGACCCGCTGATCGATCGGCTGGAAGCGCGCAAGATTTCGCGAACCTGGGCGGTCACCCTCGTTTTCGGCGCTCTATTGTTGGGTTTGCTACTGCTCTTGCTATTTCTGATTCCGCTTTCAGCCCATCAGTTTAAAGGCCTGATGGAGCGAATACCGACCTATATCGACGGCTTTCAGTCCCACGTCTTGCCCTGGCTGCGCGACGTATTGGGCATCGATCCAGCCTTGTTCAACCTTGATCATTTGCGTGGCCAAGTAATGGCTTACGCCCAAGAGCTCGGCGATTTGGCCACCGGCCTGCTGAAATCTTTTCGAGCTTCTTCCACCGCGGTCTTCGACTGGCTGGCGAACCTGATGCTGATACCGGTCGTGACCTTCTATCTACTGCGTGACTGGGATTTGCTGATTGCCAAGATCCATGATTTAGTACCGCGCCGTATCGAGCCGACGATCAGTGCGCTAACGCGCGAATCGGATGAGGTGATCGGCGCTTTTCTGCGCGGCCAGTTCATCGTGATGGGCGCGCTGAGCATCCTCTATTCGACCGGATTGGCGATCATCGGTTTGGACTTCTCCCTGTTAATCGGCTCCTTGGCGGGCTTGGTGAGCTTTGTGCCCTATCTGGGGCTGATCATCGGCATCGCCGCCGCCAGCATCGTTGCCTTGCTCCAATTCCACAGCGTTTTAAGCATCGTGCCGGTATTGGTTGTGTTCGGGGTCGGCCAGTTAATCAGCGATTTTGTGCTGACGCCACGGCTCGTGGGCAATCGCATCGGCCTGCACCCCGTGGCGGTGCTGTTCGCGGTGCTGGCGGGCGGTCATTTATTCGGTTTCTTCGGGATTCTGCTGGGGTTACCGGTTGCGGCGGTAATCGCGGTGGTGCTCCGCCACGCCCACGACGAATACCTGAAAAGCATCTTCTACCACCACCAATGACGCCGCGCCGCTGATGCTCTCTTACATCCGATATAACTCATTATCGTTCAATACCCGCAAGCCCCGCGCCGCAACCAAGCCAGCGGCCTTGACCGGATCGGCGACTTCCATGCACCACACCGCCCAGCGATGCGGTTGGCTGACGAAGCCGTAAGCATCCAAGACGTTGATTTGGTGTTCGGACAAAATTTCCAGCAGGTCGTGCAGACTACCCGGCCGATCTTCGATGGCCACCGCCAGCACCGGCTGGAGCGCGGCGGCGAAGCCTTGATCGGCCAGCGCCAGTCGCGCCGCCTGGGGATCGCTCACCAACAGTTTCGCCACACCGTAATCGCGATGATCGGCGATGGTCATGGCCCGAATGTTGATTGCACAATCCCGCAGGATAGCGGTGACGGCGTTCAATCGCCCCGGTTTGTTGCCGATAAAAACGCTGACTTGCTCGGCCATCGCTTTTTCTCCGCCGTTTAAAAGGCAGGCCGCAAATCCACTACCCGTTTAGCTTTACCGTCGGAAACCGGCAGGCTGCCCGGTTCGTGTAATTCGACCGCCGGCTTTATCAAAATGGCCGCTCGTAGCGATTCGGCGATCCGCTCCCGCAGATCGTCCAATGCGTGCAGATCCCCGGCAACCAGCTTGGCGTAAATCTCGGTTTTGACGATCAACCGATCCAACGAGCCCCGTTTTTCTAACTGAATGAGATAATTCGTTCCAACCTCGGGAATCTTCATCAGCACGTCCTCGATCTGGGACGGGAACACGTTGACGCCGCCGATAATCAACATATCGTCGCTGCGACCCTTGATCCGCGCCAGACGGCGATGGGTGCGGCCACAGGGGCAATTACCGCTGACCCAATGCGATAAATCGCGAGTACGATAGCGCAACAACGGCGTGGCCCGCCGTTGCAGGGTCGTCATCACCATTTCACCGGTTTGCCCTTCGGGCAGCGGCCGCAACGTGTCGGGGTCGATGATTTCAAGAATGTAGGCATCTTCCCACAAGTGGAGGCCGGTCTTGTGGACACACTCGAACGCAACGCCGGGGCCGTTCATTTCGCTCAGGCCGTAAGAGTTGTAGGCGTCAATCCCAAACAGATCCTCGATCTTGCGGCGGGTCTGCTCAGAGTGGGGTTCCGCGCCGATGAACGCCTTGCGTAAAGCCAACTGATCGCGAGTGATGCCCTCGCTGGCCAATGCGGCGTGCAGATGCAATAGATAGCTGGGCGTGGCGTGTACGACCGTGGTCTGGAAACTTCTCATGAGTTGCAACTGCCGGCTGGTGTTGCCGCAACTCGCCGGAATCACCAGCATCCCGACCCGCTCCGCGCCGTAATGCAAGCCAAGCCCGCCAGTGAACATGCCATAACCCGTCATGTTCTGAAACACGTCGCTGGCGGTCGCGCCGGCGGCGATGATGCAACGCGCGACCAATTCAGTCCAGCAATCCAGATCCTGGCGGGAGTGGTAAACCACCGTTGGCATACCGGTCGTGCCGCTAGAGGTGTGCAGGCGCAAGGCCTGCTCCAGCGTGACCGCCAATAAACCATCGGGATAAGCCGCGCGCAGGTCGTCCTTGGTGGTATAAGGCAAATCCCGCAAATCGCGTAGGCTGGTAAGATCGCCGGGATGCGTCAGCCCCACCTCAGCCAGCTTGCGCTGATAAAAAGGCGCCTTCAACGCCCAGGCTACCGTCTTGCGCAGGTTGGCCAGTTGCAACGCTTCCAGCGCCTCCCGCTCAATGAATTCAACCGCCGGGTTCCAAACCGGTACCTTCATGCCAGCGCCTTCTTTCTTAATGGATGAAACCAGCGTAAGCCTCGCTACAGCCCAATACGCTGGAATTCATCGGTTCTCACTGAAGCTGCGGCCACCATGGCGCAATGGTAGCATGCCTGTTTTCTTTGTCGCGGCTCCGCCACCCCATCTCCATGTCTCGTTTCATACTATTTTTTTTACTCATTTTTACGCTTTTGATCAGCGCTTATGATTCGCGCGCCTTCAAGGCGACTCCGGTTACGCTGCACGAGCAAATCAGCCTCGGCGGCCACTATCAAGGTTTCCGGCTGCTGGGCGCCTTGCGGCTCAATTCCACTGAAATCGACCAGCTTTCGTTCTGTGGCTTGTCTGGGCTGGCCTGGGACGAAGATGCCGGCCTACTCTACGCCCTCTCTGACAAGGGAACTTTATTTCACCTCAAACCTGCCTTTGACGCTCAGGGTTATCTGGTCGATCTGCAACCCGTCGCGGGCTATCCCTTGCGCGACCCCACCGCCAAGCCCCTGCGCCGACCGTTCCATGATTCCGAAGGATTGGTCATTCGTCAGGCGGAGAACGGGATTCAGCACGATAGCCAATTACTGATCTCGTTTGAGGTGAAACCACGCCTGGTTTGGTATGGAACCCATGGCCAATGGCTGGGGGAAGCACCGCTGCCAAGGGTTCTGCGCAATCCGCTCAACTTCCGTCAGGGCAACCAATCCTTGGAAGCCGTCACCCTCGATAGCCGCTGGGGCGCTCTAACCGGTTCTGAGACGCCTTTACGCAACGATCCGCCCGACCTGATTCGTCTTTTCACCACCGGCAACCGCTTCTGGCTTTATCGGCTCGGCCGCGCTCCGGGGAGCGCTCTGGTGGCGATGGAGACCTTGCCGGATGGCGGTCTGCTCACGCTGGAACGGGCTTTTGTCTCGCCCCTGCAACCTTTCTCCATTAGCTTGCGCTGGACCCAATTGCCAAAGCAAAACAAACAAGCACCGCTGCCAGTTAGGGATATTGCGGTTTTCAAGAGCGACGAAGGTTGGCTGTTGGATAATTTCGAAGGGCTGGCCCGCTACCGAGACCACCGATTTTTCATGATCAGCGACGATAATTGCAGCAATTTTCAAAGCACGTTGCTGGTCTACTTCGAACTGCCAACGCTTCCCAACGCGGAACCGCGCTGAATGCAGGGTTCCGCCTGCCTCCGCTAGCGGCTGATCGCTCCTCCGATAAGCGTGCAACCATTGCTTGCGATTGCCCATCCTTACCGCGACGCTTGGCCAAGCGATCCCTCGTGTTTCAGCCGCAACGATCTCCCAGATTTGTTGCAGCAAAGTCCAAATCGGTTGACAAAGATACCGACAAGATTCACTATGCTGCACTTAAACATTGCTGGCTTTTCCGCAGTTTTCTCTGCTTGTGGGTTGATTGTTTCAAAAATATTCTTGAAAGTTCGTCTCCTTTTCCCTTTGCGCTCGCGATTCTATACATCGCCCCGCGCAAGGTTCTCTCTAGAAACGTATTACTAAACGAGGCCAGCCGGAGGTTGCATGATGGAAGATGTGATCATCGTTGCTGCCACAAGGACCGCGGTCGGCAATTTCATGGGATCGCTGTCGGCAATCCCAGCGAATAGCCTTGGCGCCAAGGTCATCCAGGCGCTTCTCCATCAAACTGGCGTTAAACCAGAGCAAATCGATGAAGTCATCTTGGGGCAGGTGCTTACCGCTGGCGCCGGACAGAATCCCGCGCGAACCGCTGCGTTGAACGCCGGTTTGCCGATCCAAGTTCCTTGCCTGACCATCAACAAGGTCTGCGGCAGCGGACTGAAGGCCGTGCATTTAGCCTATCAGTCCATCCGCGACGGCGATAACCGTATCGTGATTGCCGGTGGTCAGGAGAATATGAGCCTGTCCCCCCACCTGTTGCTCGGCTCGCGACGCGGCACCATGATGGGCGACGCCAAGCTGGTCGATTCGATGCTCAGCGACGGCCTTCATTGCGCCATCAATGAGTATCATATGGGCGTTACCGCCGAAAATATCGCGACCCAATGGGCCATATCCCGCGAGGAGCAGGATGCGTTCGCCGCGGCTTCTCAGGAAAAAGCGCTCGCCGCCATCGGCGCGGGCCGCTTCAAAAACGAAATCGTTCCCATTGAGGTTCCGCAACGCAAGGGCGATCTGATCGTCGTTGATACCGACGAATTTCCGCGGGCGGGAACCACCGCCACCGTCTTAGCCAAACTGCGGCCCGCCTTCAAGAAAGAGGGCACCGTGACCGCCGGCAACTCGTCCGGGATCAATGACGGAGCAGCGGCGGTCTTGGTGGCTGGATCCAGCGCCGTCCGCGAGCTTGGCCTAAAGCCGTTAGCCCGCATCGCTGCCTACGCCAAAGCCGGCGTCGATCCGAAAATCATGGGTACCGGCCCCATTCCCGCCGCCCAGGCGTGCTTGAAAAAAGCCGGCTGGACCGTGGACCAACTGGATTTAATTGAATCGAACGAGGCTTTCGCCGCTCAGGCGATTTCCGTTAACCGTGAAATGGGCTGGGATACCAGCAAAGTGAATGTCAACGGCGGTGCCATAGCACTGGGCCATCCGATCGGCGCTTCCGGCTGCCGCATCCTGGTTTCTCTGCTGCATGAAATGGTTCGCCGTGACGCCAAGAAGGGTCTCGCGACCCTGTGTATCGGGGGCGGTCAGGGTGTTGCACTGGCTGTCGAACGCAGTTGATTGACAAGCAAATAGCAATAATTGAGGAGGAAGTTTTTCATGTCTCGAGTCGCAGTCGTTACTGGTGGTGTCGGTGGTTTGGGTACGGCGATGGTCCAGGCCTTGGCCGCCGCGGGCCGTCGCGCCGTCGCGGTCGATTACAACGGCCTCAAGCCAGAAGTCGTTGACAAATGGAAAGCGGATCGCAAAGCGGAAGGTCTCGATACCCCCGTTTATCTGGCGGACGTAACCAATTTCGAATCGTGCGCCGAAACGTGCAAGAAAATCGAGGCGGAAATCGGCCCCATCGAAATCCTGGTCAATAACGCTGGCATCACCCGCGACGCCATGTTCCACAAGATGAGTCCCGAGCAGTGGGATCAAGTCATCAAGACCAACCTGTATAGCGTCTTCAATATGACCAAGCAGGTTTATGAAGGCATGGTGGCGCGGAATTGGGGCCGCATCGTCAACATCTCGTCGGTCAACGGCCTCCGGGGCCAAGCCGGCCAGAGCAACTACTCCGCCACCAAGGCCGGCATTTACGGCTTCAACAAGGCGCTGGCGCAGGAGTGCGTCAAGAAGGGCGTGACCGTCAACTCGATTTCTCCCGGCTACATGGGCACCGAGATGGTGCGAGCGATCCGCGAAGATGTTCTGCAAAAGGTCATCGCTGGCATTCCCGCCGCGCGTCTGGGCGAACCCTCAGAAATCGCGCGCACGGTCGTCTTCCTGACTGACGAGGAAGCGGGCTACATCACCGGCGAAGATATCACCGTTAACGGCGGTCTCTACTACCACTAAAGTTCTGAACCCACGCGGCGCCGCTCAAAAGGGGGTGCCGCCGCTTTTTCCTGGTCTGTCATGAGCGAACCCCGCATCATCAAGAAATACCCTAATCGGCGGCTGTACGACACGGCCGTCAGTAGTTACATCACGCTGGAAAATGTCAAGCAACTGGTGCTGGAACGGACTGATTTCAACGTCATCGACGCCAGAACCAACACCGATATTACGCGCGGCATTCTGTTACAGATCATCAGCGAACAAGAAGAGCAAGGCAATCCGATTTTCACCACGGAAGTCCTCGCCCACATCATTCGCTTCTACGGCGACACCTTGCAAGGCATGATGGGTAATTATCTGGAAAAAAGCCTACAGGTCTTCGTTGACCAGCAACATCTATTCAGAGAACAGATGCGCAGCCTGATCGGCAAGAACCCGCTAGCCATGATGACCGAACTGGTGGAACACAACCTCTCCCTGTGGAAAGCGTCAACGATCGCCTACAACAGTACACGCCACCAGGGATGCCTGCCGGCGATCCAGCGTCTTTTCTCCAGCAACCTGCTACCACCGCCAACCCGGATCCCGCCGCCGAGCAGGGAAAACCCATCGGGGAACGCAAGAACAAAAAAGCCAAGAGCTAGCTAATTCATCCCGACACTACCGTCTTAGCGTCGGTATCCGCTGCTTTGATCTGCCCGCATAAGGCGCTTAGCGCGCCGCCAGCCAGGCCGCGATGGCCGGCGGAACTTCGCGTTGCGCCCGCCCGCTGACGTAGATGCCGATATGGCCGCCTTTGAAGGATAATTCCGAATAATCCCGGCTTCCGCAGCGTTCAGCCAGCGCCTTGGACGCGGCCGGCGGCACCAAATGATCCTGAGTGGCGTAAACGTTGAGCACCGGCATGACGAGATTGCGGAGATCGACTTGGCGTTCGCCAATGATCACCTCGCCCTTGATTAGCTTGTTTTGCTGGAAGAAATCCTTGGCGAACTGGCGGAACGCTTCGCCCGCTTGGTCGGGGCTATCGTAAATCCATTTTTCCATCCTCAGAAAATTCTTTAATGCCGAGGCATCATCAAGGATATCGACCAGATCGACATATTTCTGACCGGCCAACCGGAACGGACTGAGCGACAAAAAGGCAAAATTCAGTAAACTGCCAGGTAGATTCCCGAAGGTATCGACCATTAAATCCACGTTCACATTGCGGATCAAATGCGTCAGCAAATTATCCGGCGTATGGAAGTCCACTGGCGTCACCATCGTCACCAGATTGCGAACTTTCTCAGGATAGAGTGACGCGAAGCACAGGCTCAATGCGCCGCCTTGGCATACCCCCAGTAAATTGACCGTCTCCTGCTGATGGCGCTCGCGCAGAAAATCGATGCAGTGGTGGATATAGCGGTGAACGTAGTCCCCCAGCGTCAAGGAGCGATCACCCGCGTCAGGATAGCCCCAGTCGATCAGATAGACGTCGATACCGGCGTCCAGCAAGCCCCGGATCATGGAGCGATCCTCCTGAATATCCATCATATAGGGCCGGTTGACCAAGGCGTAAACAATCAATAGCGGGACAGGATGTGGTTTGGCCACGCGCGGCTGGTAGCGGTACAGCACCAGCTTGTCTTCCCGATGCACCGGATCGCGCGGCGATACGCCGGATTCGATCTCACCAACTCGCCGCAGCGTTTGCATGCCCTCGGTCAGACGGGCGCTGTAGGTTTTCAGTTCCTCGCTAATCCGTTCGGGGGTCAGGCCGATCATGCGGTGGTCTCTCTCTTTGGATAGCAGGCCAAAAGGGTATTGAACAAACGGCCGCTGAGTTCGCTGTAAGCAGCGCCGCGCAGCATTTGGCCGTAAGTCTTTTCGTTACAATCCACCCACAGGTTATACAGCTCCCGCAGGTTTTCGATCATCTGGCCGCCGCTGGCTCGCTCGACTAGCTGTTGCTCCATCAGATCCAACGCCCCTCTGGCCGCTTGCCGTAGCAAATCAAGATATTGATTCTGCACCTGTTGATAAGCCTGCCAGATATCGCCGCCGCCCTCCTCAGGCGGAACCACGCCCAGAGATGACGCGGTTTGCTGCCACAAATCGAGGGTCTGATTCCAAAGTCGGGCCAATTCGGGATTGACGTTGGGGTCGTCGGCGGATTGGGTGATCGCGGTCTTGAATTGATCGAAATTCTGGCGCAGCACCGAACCCCAGTCGGTCGCTCCGCTTTGGATGTTGCCCTGAAACTGTTTGGACATCTCGGTCATCTGCTCGCCAAAGGCCAGATAACCTCGCGCCTGATCGAAAATAAATTTGGTATCGAGTTGGTTTGGAGCGGAAGTCTCGGTTTGATCGGTCATGGTGACAGGACTATCAAGCAAGGGATGGTAACCCAAGTATAGTCGGACGATAGAGCGCTTGCGCGGACAAAGCAGTTCGATGTTATTCCTTTAGGGCGCGGTTGGTTTGGGAACCGGCAAATTCCGCGCGATCGCCTCCGCTCGTATTTGCTTGAGTCGCGCTCGTAACCGCGCCTCCTCGTTCGGAGCAAGACGCGCGGTGCGCAGCCCAAGTTCCAACTGTTCGATGGCCGGTAACAATTCTCCATTGAGGTAATGATATTCGGCCATGGTAGCGTGCGTCGCCGCCAAATCGCCGGCCCGCTGCGCCGCCTGGGCGTAGGTCTCATACAGCAGGGCATCGTTGGCATGGCGCGGCAGATGGGGCTGCAACAACTGCACCGCGCGCTTTGGATCGCCTTGCGTGGCCAAGGCGCGGCCATAGTGCATCGCCAGCGCGAAATCATCGGGATACAGCTGCCGGGCAGCTTCGAACTGCCGCCACCCCGACTCGCGTTCGCCCTTGGCGAGGGCGATTTCAGCCGCTTCGATACGGAAGGCCAGCCGATCGGGATCATTCTTTTGCAAGCGGTTGATCTGTTGTTGCGCCTCCTCGTAACGGCCGGCCTGCCGCAACGCCAGCCCATAGCCATAGCGGGTGGCCATTTCATTGCTGAAACCCCCTTTGGCCAGCGTGGTTTCGAATTCCCGGATCAGGGTTTGGACATCATCGGTCGCCAGCACCCGCGCCCGCGCCTTGGCCAAATCGTAAGCTTTACGGTCACGGGCTACCGTTCGCTTGGCCGGCGGCGTCTCCAGTCGATCTTGCGTATCGGCGATCCGGCTTTCCGGGCGCGGATGCGTCAGCAACATTTCTGGCACCTGGTTTTCCAAACTACTGGAATGGCGTTCTAGCTTGGCGAAAAAATCACTCATCCCGCGCGGATCAAACCCGGCCTTCGCCATCAATCGCATCCCAACCCGGTCAGCTTCCTGTTCGTTGGCGCGGGTGAAACTGATCTGGTGCTGGGCGCTGGCGGCCATGGTACTCATCATCGCCGCCTGACCGCCTTGTTTGCTGGCCGCCGCCAGCGCGGCCGAGGCGACCATGGCCGCCGCCATCGGCAGCGCCATTCGTCGCATGTCGGCAATGGCGCGAACAATATGTCGTTGTGAAACATGGGCGATTTCATGCGCGACAACGCCGGCCAGTTCGTCTTCCCGCTCCGTGGCCAGCAACAACCCGGCGTTGATGCCGATGAAATTGTGAGGCAAGGCAAACGCATTGATACTGCCGCTCCGCACGACGAAAAACGTAATCGGCGTCCCGTTCTGATCGGCGTAAGTGGCGATGCTCTGACCGATGGAAGCGAGGTAAGTATTCAATTGGGCGTCGTCGATCAGCAGGCCCCGCTCACGCAACCTCCGCATGATGTCCAGCCCTAAACGCTGTTCTTCATCAGAGCCCACATAGACGGCGGAGGGGTCACCGATATCTGGCAGCAGGATGGATTGCGCCAGGGATTGCGTGGCGGGCGTCAGCCCGATGATGGAACTCAGCATGATGGCAAGCAAGCGTTTGGACATGGGGTTACCGTAACCAGAATGGTGGCATTGTGCTTGGAACTCGATTGCAGGCTCCGGGTTCCAGGATTTGCACCCGTGAGAAAGGCATGGTTCAATGCGGCCATCGCTCCGACCCCGCCGACCCACCATGACCCCCATCACCGCCGAACTGGATGCCTCCGGGCTGAATTGTCCGTTACCGATCCTCAAAGCCAAGAAAGCGCTAGCCAGCTTGCAGGCGGGTCAGCTATTGCGGGTCATCGCCACCGACCCCGACTCGGTACGGGATTTCACGGTTTTTAGCCAACAAATGGGCCATGCCCTGCTGGAGTCACGCGAAGAAGCGGGGCGTTTCTATTTTCTGCTGCGCAAACGGGATCATTGAATGACTTTAGGCGAACCACCGCCGATTCGACGGCACTACTGCCCCGCGACCGTCATAGGCTCCAGTAGCAGGGAACCGCAACGGATGCCGCCGCGCGCGTCCACATCGTTGCCGACGGCGAGGATATTTTTGAACATGTCGTTAAGATTGCCGGCGATGGTGATTTCATGAACCGGATACTGCACTTCGCCGTTTTCGACCCAGAAGCCGGACGCCCCACGCGAATAATCACCAGTCACTAAATTGACGCCGTGGCCGAGCAATGCCGTCACCCACAAGCCGGTTCCCAACTGCCGTAACAGCGCCTCTTGGCCGAGCGTACCAGGTTCGACGATCAAATTGTGGACACCACCCGCATTACCGGTGGTTTGCATCCCCAACCGACGCCCGGAATAACTGTCCAGGACGTAACCCTGCAATAGGCCACCGCTGACCAAGTCACGGTCGGCCGTCGCCACGCCCTCGCCATCGAACGGAGCGCTCGCCAACGCCTTGGGAAGATGGGGCCGTTCATAAATCGTCACAAAAGCTGGAAAAACGGCCGTACCCAACCGATCCAGCAGAAAGGACGCCTTTCGGTACAAGGCGCCACCTCGAACGGCGGCGATAAAATGACCGATTAAGCCGCGCGCCAGTTCCGGCGCGAACAGCACCGGCGCTTGCCGGGTTTCGAGTCGGCGGCTACCCAACCGCCGCAACGCTCGCCGCGCGGCCTTCTGTCCAACTGCCGCCGCCGCCGCCAACTCGGTGGGATCGCGCGCCACCGAATACCAATGATTCCGTTGCATCCCGCTGTCATCCTGAGCGATCACCGAACAGCTTAGGGAATGGCGGGTGGTCGCATAACCGCCGCAAAAACCATGTGAGTTACCATAGATTGCTAATCCCGTGTGGGTGGCGATGCCGGCGCCCTCGGAATTGCGTATCCGCGAATCGTGCGTCAGGGCCGCCGCCTCGCACTCGCGGGCCAACACGATGGCCTCCTCGGCCACCAGCGGCCAGAGATGATAAAGATCGAGATCGGGAACCGCCCGCGCCAACCGTTCAGGATCAGCCAAGCCAGCATACGGATCGGCGGCGGTATATCGGGCAATTGCGCAGGCGCTTCGCACAGTGTCATGAATGGCCTGGGACCGCCAGTCGGCGGTGCTGGCGGTCCCCCGGCTTTGACCGATATAGACCGTTACCCCAAGGCCGCGCTGGCGATGATGCTCCAAGGTTTCCACTTGTCCTAACCGGACGGTGACGGACAAGCCACTGCTGCAACTGACAGCGGCTTCAGCGGAAGTAGCGCCTTGAACCCGCGCCTCGGCCAAAATGTCGGCAACCAGCGTTTCCAATAGTTTCCGTTCAGGTAGCAAGGTGGCGGTAGGCGTGATGGATTCGGGCATCGTCGATGATCACAGAGGCGTTAATTCGAGTCTATTCGGATTTATTCGGATAGATGGCATCAGGATCGGGTACCGCCGACGGTCAATGCTTCGATCTTGAGGGTGGGCTGGCCCACGCCGACCGGCACGCTTTGTCCGTCCTTGCCGCAAGTCCCCACGCCCGCATCGAGTTTTAGGTCGTTACCGACCATCGAAACCTGGGTCAATACCTCCGGGCCATTCCCGATCAGGGTGGCGCCTTTCACCGGCCGAGTCACCCGACCGTTCTCGATCCAATACGCCTCGCTGGTGGAAAACACAAATTTGCCGGAGGTAATGTCCACCTGACCGCCTCCAAAGTTGACCGCATACAATCCGCGCTCCACCGAGGCGATAATCTCCGCCGGCTCGTGCTCGCCCGCTAACAGGTAGGTATTGGTCATGCGCGGCAACGGTAAATGGGCGTAGGATTCGCGCCGCCCGTTGCCGGTGGGGGCCATGTTCATTAGGCGCGCATTCAATTTATCCTGCAAATACCCCTTCAGCACGCCGCGTTCGATCAAGGTGGTGCATTGGGTCGGCGTTCCTTCGTCATCCATATTCAGGGAGCCGCGCCGGTTGGGGAGCGTGCCATCGTCCACTACCGTGCACAGGGGCGACGCCACCCGCTCACCGAGCCGTCCGCTAAATGCTGAAGTTCCCTTGCGGTTGAAATCGCCCTCCAACCCATGGCCGACGGCCTCGTGCAATAGAATACCCGGCCACCCCGGCCCCAAGACTACTTTCATCGTTCCGGCCGGCGCTGGAACCGCGTCCAGATTGACCAAAGCCAACCGCACCGCTTCACGGGCATAAGCCAGCGCACGGTCTTCGTCGAGAAACCAGCCGTAACCGATCCGGCCGCCGCCGCCGCTACTCCCTTGTTCTCGACGCCCGTTCTGTTCCACGATCACCGTCACGTTCAGGCGTACCAGGGGACGCACATCGCCCGCCAGCGCGCCATCGCTGCTCGCCACCAGAATCGTATCGCGCGCCCCAGTCAGACTGACCATCACCTGGTTGACGCGCGGATCTTGACGGCGCGCCGCGTTATCGACCTGCTCCAATAGGTGAATCTTGGCATCCGCCGACAAGGTATCCAACGGATCGAGCGTTTGGTAAACGGCCGGCTGGGGGTTGCTTCGCCAAATTTGCAGCCGACCCTCACTTCCGTGCCGAGAAATGGCGCGGGCGGCGCTCGCGGCTTCCAATAAGGCCGGCAACCCAATCTCGTCGGAATAGGCGAAACCGGTTTTTTCACCGCTGACCGCCCGCACGCCAACGCCCTGCTGAATCGCGTGACTGGCGCTCTTGACCTGTCCCTCTTCCAGCGACCACGATTCGGCGCGGCGTGACTGGAAATACAAATCGCCGCTGTCGATGGCGTGATCCAGCAGGCGAGCCAAAGCTTGTTGCAGTTCGCCGTCCCCAAGCTCGGCGGGAGCAAGAAGATGGTGGCGAGCGAGCGCGAGGGTATCGGTGGTCATGGCGTTCTCAGACAAGATTCGCTTGTTTACGTCGGCGACACCGGCCGGAATTGGGCTCGCCATTTTAAAATCCGCACGTTACCCGATGCGCCAGCACCGGAAACTGCCACCGGACTTTCTCCAGTCGTTCCCGATTAAATTCAGCCAGCACCACGCCCGGCCCATGCGGCAATCGGTTCAAAATCTCCCCCCAGGGATCGATGATCAAGCTGTCGCCGTAGGTTTCTCGGCCGTTTGCGTGCTTGCCGCCCTGGGCCGAGGCGATTACATAGCATTGATTCTCGATGGCGCGCGCCCGGAGCAGCGTTTCCCAATGCGCTTTGCCGGTGGCGGCGGTGAAGGCGGCGGGTAGCGCCAGAATTTCCATGCCCCGCTCCATCAGCGCGCGAAACTGTTCCGGGAATCGCAAATCATAACAGACCGATAACCCGAGTCGACCGTTGGGTAGATCGGCGACGACGTAACGTTCACCCGGTTGAATAGTGGCCGACTCGGCGTAGCGCTCCGCGCTGCCAAGCACTTGTACGTCGAACAAATGCACCTTGTCATACCGGACCACTCGCCGACCCCGATCGTCGAATAGCAGGCAAGCGGCGCGAACACGGTGTGCCTCATCGGCGGCGCGCAGCGGAATCGTGCCGCCCACCAGCCAAATCCGATGTCGGGCCGCCTGTTCGGCCAGAAAGGTCTGCATCGGCCCTTCACCTTCAAGTTCACGGACCATCACTTTGTCGTCTTCTTGCCGCCCCATCAAGGCAAAATTTTCGGGTAGCACCGCCAGCCGCGCCCCAGCAGTGGCGGCTTGCGCCAGCAGCTCGGCGGCGGTGGCCAAATTCTCGGCGACGCTGGGGCCGGAAACCATCTGAATCGCGGCCATGATCGACATAGGATTTACCTCGGATTGTCGCTGGCGAACCCCTTGATTTCAGCCGGGGGCGATGATTCCTGCACGTATTCCACGACGGGATTATCCCAGGAACCTTTCAAGGTATAACGGTAGCGGGTGGCCTGCTCGATATTCTTTTGCAGCAATTGCTCGGCGACGAATACCGCCGCGCCGACCACCGGCCCGCCGGCGATAGTCCCCGCCACCGGCAAGGCCCCACCAAAATGGGGAGTCACCGTGATTGTCTGATCGAAATTACGGACCTGCAATCCCACCGCGCCCTGGATTTTAATGTGCGCGGCCGGTGCCTCGATCGATAGATCATCAGTGCGGGCCTGGCCGCGCTCAAACGCAAAATGGCCAGAAATCTGGTCGAATCCCATCCCCGGTTGTAATAAATCGCTAAAATCAAAGCTCAAGCGGCGCGTCAGGTTTTTAACATTCAACATCCCGATCATCCGCCCAAATCCCGGATTGATATCACGTAGCTGACCGGGACCGACTTGCAGCTTCAAGGTGCCTCGCAAGCGATCCCACTGAAAATCCGGCAAAGCCGCCCCCCATTCGACCACCGCATCCGCCCGGATCTTGCCACGCTCGATCCCGTTGTTCGGATAGCCAAAAGCGGCCAAAACACCTCCCAAAGATTCACCCTCCAATTTAGCGTCGAGTTCAGTCACCTGGCGACCGCTGACCTGTCGCCACTGGCCGGTGGCGGCAATCCGCTGTCGTTCGGAGTTTAAACTGATTTCAGTCAAGTGGATTCCGGCGGGGCCAGGTATGGCGACCACGCGCAATCGGCCTGGCTTGATCTCACCGATGCGCAAATCGCCGACAGTCACCACCAGCGACGGCAATTGACGTGGGTCGATCTCGGCCAAGGCCGGCCGCTCGGCCAGGCGATCCACCGCTTCGCTGACATACGCCCGCTGCAAGGCGACATTCACCGGGCGCTGCGGCGTGGGCGCATCTGGCACGGTCACTCGACCGGCCAGCGATTCACCCTCGCAATCGAGGCGAATCTCATCGTTCGAGCGGCTCAGTTTCAAATCAATCTTGCCGAGAGACCGCCCGCTGATCACCAGATCGTCGATACGAGCTTCCATCCGGCGCAAGACAGTCAAAAACCCCGTTGTTTTCACTCCGTCTTTAACATTCGGAGTACGGGGGCGCTTGGTGGAGCCGTCACTGGTATTGGCATCCGATGATTGAACGGAACTCTCTGGACTCCAACGCGGTAGATGGGCGATCACCGCTAACCCCGGCGCTTCCGGCAATTGCGCGCTCCCGGCATTAATACGCAGTTCGCCGCGCTCCAGCCGTGGTTGGCGCGGAAAATCGCTTAAGGCCAAGGCGGCCCGTACGCTACGGCCATACTCCAAAGCCACATTAAAATTCGATTGTTTTGGGGAAGGCCGCACATTGAGCTTGAGCGTTCGCGCCTCGTTGGCCGGTTTGCCCAGTGGAGCTGGCAATCGCACCGCGATACCGCGCAAATCCGAAGTGAGTTCAAATCCGAACAGCGGCGTGTTTGCTCGCTCCCGACGATGCGTCGGTACGGCCAACACCGCCTCCCAACCGCTTTTGCCGCTAAAATACCGCTCCAGCATGGCCCCCTGTTCCCCCAGCAAGGACTTGATTCCCATTTGCCCGCGCAAGCGCGCCCGCAGCTCGCGGCTCCCTTCCCGGCCGATCAAATCCAAATCAAGCTGCATTGGCTCGCCCCGCAGCAGGGTTTGTATCTTCTCCGCCGCCAACGTTGTCTCGGTAAACCGTACTTCGCCGCGCAGCCGGCCAAGTTCGATATTCCAGCTTGGCAACTCCACGTTGTTTTCCATTAAACCGACTCTTCCGCCGATTTGGATCGGCGTGGAATCAAGCGGGATGGCTAAATCGAGATCGAGGGTGTTGTTCCCTTCGATCTGTAAATTCGGCAAGTCCTCCCCCAAGGCTTGGCCGGCCGGGCTGTCTTTGAGTGCGCGCCACATGCTGGCGCCCGGCCCTTTGCCTCGCCCCTTCGCTCGAATGATGACGTTGGCTAAATCGTCGATCCGAACCGCAAGATTGTCCAGTTCACCCTCCAGCAAACGACCGGCATCGACATCCACTTGCAACCCGCGATTGCGAAAGAGAACCGTCGCTCGCCCTTGCTCCAGCTTCGGCCAGCCCGGCATATAATTGACTGTTGCGTCTTCGAATTGAAATCGAGTTTCAAATAAACCCTCACCGTGATCGAAGGGGAAGCGGGCCGGCGGGCCGCGAAACACCACATCACCCGCCGCCACCCGACCGCCGATAAAAGCCCGATCCAGCCAAGCCACCGCCGGCTCGGGTATCACCGCCACCGGCAGATAGCGCCAGACCTGCGCGGCCCGCACCGCCCAATAATGGCCCCGCACGTCCAGCACCGGCTGACCGGCGTCGGGCAGGGTCACGCTGCCCCAAAACCGACCGTTGAGATCTGGATTGGCGAGCGCAAGCCCCGCGCTCTCCACCCGCAATTCGGTGGGGGAACGCCGCCAGTCCACCGTCCCGATCAAACTATCCAGGCTAATGGGCGCGCGCAGTATGCCGCTGGCGTCAACCCGGAGCTGGCGGCTCCTTAGATCGATTCGACCGCGATCCGGCCCAAACGCCAAGACGCCGCTCACATTGTCGAATCCTGGTAAGCCGCGAACTGGCCGGCAAGCCAACCCACGTAATTGCACGGTCGCAAAGTAAGCAGCAGGATCGGGGCCGGTTTGCAAGGAAATTTCCGGTAATTCACCGCGCGGATCGAGCGGAACCAGCCAGTCGCGCGCGGGATCGTCCAGCCAGGGCGCGCTCCATGCCAGCACATCCTGCGCCCGCAGCCCGCGCGCACCGCCCCGCCAACCCTCAGCGGTTTGCTTGAATTCGAAGGTAGGTTCGACCGCTGTTTGATTCTTGCTCTTGCCATAGCGAGCGCTTCCTTGCAGTTCCCAGCCATTTTGCCGGTGCTGGCCCTCAAATCGCAGTTCGGTCTCCTGCGAGCGCGCTAACACGGCCGCCAGTTCTGCCAGTCACCATTCAATTCGAAGGCGGCGCGACCTGCCGCGAATTTTAGCGGCAACGGCCAACCCGCCAAATCCAAGCGGTTCGCGCGAAACGCAAACTGTCCTACCGCCTGTACCGGATCGACGCCATTCTGTTTTGGGCGCTCAACCGTCAATTCGATGCGGTCGCCCAAGCCATCAGGCAATTGCGCCGTAAAATTTAAACGTTGGCCGTCACCCACCTCTTGAAGCTGCAAGTAAGGATGCAGCAGGTGTAGCGAAAAACCACCGGGCCGACGGACCGCCCACTGCTCGCCGACAATCTCCAATCGTGGGAGGGAAAACAACCAATGTGCGAAGTTCGATAACGCGGTTGCTGTCTCCGCGTCGCCAGCCTCGTCGAGCAGGCGCAGCGCGCCATCCCCCTTCGACTCCAAGGCGAGATGGGCGCCTTCGAGCCGAACCCCGTTTAGTATCGGTCGCCAATCGTCCAAGGAACGCCAGAGATCCAGCGTGATCGTTGCTTGGGAAAAGCGGGCCAAGGTTCTCGTTTGAGCTGGGTCCTGCAGGGTGACTCCCTGCAAGCGCAAGCCGAGTTGCCAGCCATCCCGAACCGCTGTGATACTTTCGATACGAACCGGAAAGTGCAGATAATCCCCCAAGGTCGTCGCCAGCACATCGCGATAGTCGTTCAGGCGCGGCAGCAACCACCACTGCGCCAGCGCCGCCAGCAGCAACAACGACAACAACGACGCCAGCGCCAGCCATCGCGCCCAGCGCAAAATTCGGCGAGGCGCACTTTGTGGGTGCCATCTCACATCAATACCACATCATACTGTTCGCGGGTATACAGCGCTTCGGCCTGGAATTTGATCGGGAGGCCGATAAAGGCTTCTAGTTGCGCCACGCTGTTGGATTCCTGATCCAGCATCGCATCCACCACCTCCGGCGCCGCCAACACCATAAATTGGCGGGGTGAATATTGACGCGACTCCCGCAACAATTCCCGAAAGATTTCGTAACAAACGGTTTCAGCGGTTTTGATCGAACCTCGCCCATCGCACAGCGGGCAAGGTTCGCACAGAATCTGCTCCAAACTTTCACGGGTGCGCTTGCGGGTCATTTCCACCAATCCCAACGGCGAAACCTGCGAGATATGGCTTTTGGCGCGATCTTTCTCCAAATGCTTTTCGAGGGCTTTCAACACCGCCTGCCGGTGTTCCTCGCTCACCATGTCGATAAAATCGAGAATGATGATGCCGCCTAAATTGCGCAACCGCAGTTGGCGGGCAATCGCCGCGGCCGCCTCCAGATTGGTCTTGAAAATGGTTTCTTCCAGATTGCGATGCCCCACATAGGCGCCGGTATTGACATCGATGGTCGCCATCGCTTCAGTTTGATCGACGACCAAGTAGCCTCCCGATTTGAGGGGCACATTTTTGCTCATACCCCGTTGTACTTCGTCCTCAATCCCGTACAGTTCGAAAATCGGCCGCTCGCCAGGATAATGTTCAAGGCGCGGCACCATTTCCGGCACGAACTTATCGGCAAATTCCAACATACGCTGACAGGTTTCGCGCGAATCGATCCGGACTTTTTCCACGCTGTCACCGACAAAATCCCGCAGCACCCGCAGCACCAACGGCAAATCCTCGTATAAAGCGGCGATGCCGCTCGTTTGCGCGATGCGCTCTCGAATGGAATTCCACAAGCGTTGCAAAAATTCCATATCGGCTCGCAAGGCGGCGGCTTCGGCCCCTTCAGCGGCGGTGCGCACGATGTAGCCGCCACCGAATTCGGCGCGAAAGGCGTTAACTGTTTCCTTCAAGCGCTGCCGCTCGCGTTCGCAATCGATTTTGACCGACACGCCCGCCACTTCGGAATTCGCTAAAAACACCAGAAAGCGGGACGGCAAGGTAATATGGGTGGTCAGCCGGGCGCCCTTGGTGCCGATCGGGTCTTTGATGACCTGCACCACCAGTTCCTGACCCTCGCGCACCAATTCAGTAATGGCCAGCGCCCGCGGCTCGCCATTGGCCGGCAAATTGGCGTCGAGCGAAACCTCGGAGTGAATATCGGACACATGGAGAAAAGCCGCCCGCTCCAGACCGATATCGACGAACGCGGCTTCCATGCCCGGCAATACCCGGCAAACCCGGCCTTTGTAAATATTGCCGACCAAGCCGCGCTTGCCGGCTCGTTCGATCAGAATTTCCTGTAACACCCCATTTTCGACCACGGCGACTCGGGTTTCTTGAGGCGGGACGTTGATCAGAATTTCGGCGCCGGTGCCGCCTTCCGCGCGTGTGGCCATACGATTGCAATGCCTGTCAAGAAGTTGATGGTTGCCAAAGGGAAATATTGAATTCTCGCAGTAGTTCGACGGTCTCGAACAGCGGCAGGCCGACGACGCCGGAGTAACTGCCCCGCAATTCGGCGATAAAGGCCGCCGCCCGGCCCTGGATTCCGTAACCACCCGCTTTGTCAAGCGGTTCGCCGCTTTCCCAGTACGCAAGGCATTCAGCCGCGGTCAATGCGCGAAACCGCACTTGGCTTTCCTGGATTTTAACCGCCTCTCGCCGCGAAGTCGCCAGCGCCACCGCGCTGATGACGCGATGTTCGCGGCCGGACAATCGGGCTAACATGGCGAGCCCCTCGTCCCGGCCGCTGGGTTTGCCAAGAATCATCTCGTCCGCCACCACCGCTGTATCCGCGCCCAATACGGGGTGAGGCGCGCGCCGCGGCGTTGCCGCCACCCCAGCCCGCGCTTTGGCCAACGCCAATCGAGCGACATAGGCGGCTGGCAACTCGTCCGGCCACGGCGTTTCATCCACCGTCACCCGCAGCCGGCGATACGACACGCCAATCTGGCGCAGTAGCTCACGGCGGCGCGGCGAGGCGGAAGCCAGATAAATACGAGCGGCTGCCATGTCACGCTCGATGGTAGGGGTGGTTGTGCAACAGGCTCCAGGCCCGATAAATCTGTTCGGCGACCACTACCCGCACCAGCAGGTGCGGCAAGGTCAGCCGCGACAGCGACCACAACCGGTCGGCGCGGGCGCGACAGGGCGCGGCCAGACCGTCGGGGCCGCCGACCAACAGGCTTATATCACGCCCTTCCTGTAGCCAGCCGCTCATCTGCTGGGCCAGTTCCACCGTACTCCATTCCTGGCCATGCTCGTCTAGGGCGATCAACCTGGAGCCGGTTGGAACCGCCGCCAGCAAGCGTTCGCCCTCCTCACGGAGCGCGCGGGCCACATCCGCGTTCGCCTCCCGCCTGCCGGCAGGAATTTCAACAAGATTGAAGGCGCATTCGCGCGGCAACCGTTTGGCGTATTCGCTATATCCCGCCTTGATCCAGTCAGGCATACGCACACCGACAGCGAGCAGGTGAATCTTCATGGCGCTGGAAAACGTTTTAGCCGTTCACCGTACGGTTGGCGCCGGCCCGATCATGCATCGCCCAAAGCTTTTCCAAATTGTAGAAATCGCGGGTCTGCGGCAACATGACATGCACCACCACATCGTTCAAATCCACCAATATCCACTCGGCTTCCTGTTGCCCTTCGACCCCTAGCGGCCGCACGCCCGCTAGCGTTGATTTTTCCATGACTTTATCGGCCAGCGCCTTCACATGGCGAGTGGACGTACCGCTGGCGATCACCATAAGATCGGTAAAAGTCGCAATGCCGCGCACGTCCAAAATCTTGATATCGTGCGCCTTCAGTTCTTCCAAGGCGTCGGTGATGAGTTTCCGCAAGGCGTCGAGTTGCATGGAGTCCGATTTATCCTCACAAAGTGGCAGGGGTTGAAGGAGTGAGTGGTTGGTACATCGCCCGGTCACGAATGTAGGCTAGCACCGCTTCCGGCAACAGGTAGCGGGGCGACTGGCCGCTCGCCAGCAACGCCCGAATCTGGGTGGCCGATATATCCAATTGGGTTACGGCCTGGAACAAAAGGCGGCCAGCTGGTTGCTGGCGTAGCGCCATGGCGTCTTGGCTAAGATGGGCCGCGACAAACGCTTCTAAAACCGGTGGAAGCGTTTTCGACGACGCCCCAGGACGTTGCATGACGATGAGGTGGCTTAGCTCGCTTAAATCCTGCCAGCGATGCCATGTGTGCAATTCCCGAAACGCATCAACGCCAATGATCAGACACAGCGGCGTATCACCGAGTTCTTCTCGTAGCGAGGTCAGCGTATCCACCATATAGGATCGGCCTGGCCGGCACAATTCGCGCTCGTCGACGACGAAGCCCGCCTGATCGGCGGTCGCCAGACGAACCAGTTTCAGCCGTTGGTCGGGCGTGATCGCCGGCGTGGCCCGATGCGCTGGAATCCGGCAGGGAATGAAGCGGATTTCGGCCAGGGCCAAGGCTTCCAATAATTCCAGCGCCGGGCGCAAATGGCCGTAATGGATCGGATCGAACGTACCGCCCAGAATGCCGATCGGTTTCCGGAGCATCAACCGCGCCTTCTTTCAAGCGGATGCCGGATTGGCTTCATCGGAACCTTAATGGCGGATATGACCATCGCCGAGGACGACGAATTTTAGCGTAGTCAACCCTTCCACCCCGACCGGCCCCCGGGCGTGCAGTTTGTCGGTGCTGATGCCGATTTCCGCGCCCAGGCCGTATTCGCCGCCGTCGGCGAAACGGGTTGAAGCATTAACCATCACCGAGCTGGAATCGACCTCGCGCAGGAAGCGCCGCGCTCGACTGTAATCTTCGGTAACGATGGCGTCGGTGTGGGCCGAACCGTACGCGGCAATGTGTTCTATCGCCTCATCGAGATCCCTGACCACCCGGACTGCCAGAATTGGGGCCAGATACTCGGCATGCCAATCCGCTTCCGTGGCGCACTTCACATTTGCCAACAGATCGCGGGTCCGTTCGCAACCGCGCAATTCCACACCAGCCTCGTGATACATCCGGCCCAAGGTTGGCAAAATTCGCTCAGCGACGCCTTCCGCCACCAGCAGGGTTTCCATGGTATTGCAAGTTCCATAACGCTGGGTCTTGGCGTTGTAGGCCACCGCAATCGCCTTGTCGAAATCGGCGCGGTCGTCGATGTAGACATGACAGACGCCATCCAAATGCTTGATGACCGGCACCCGTGCTTCCCGACTGATCCGTTCGATTAATCCCTTACCGCCGCGCGGCACGATCACGTCGACATAGTCCGACAAGCGGATCAATTCACCGACGGCGGCGCGGTCGACGGTGTCGATCACCTGCACCGCATCCGCCGGCAACCCGGCGGCGGCTAACCCCTGCTGGACACATGCGGCAATAGCGCGGTTGGAATTAATAGCCTCCGAGCCACCGCGCAGGATCGCCGCATTTCCGGCTTTAAGGCACAGCGCGGCAGCATCGGCCGTGACGTTCGGGCGCGATTCGTAGATGATGCCGATCACCCCCAATGGCACCCGCATCCGCCCAACCTGAATGCCGGAGGGCCGGTATTTGAGATCGGTGATTTCCCCCACCGGATCGGACTGGGCAGCCACTTCCCGCAAGCCTTGCGCCATCCCCCGCACGCCTTTGGCGGTTAGCTCCAGCCGGTCGAGCAATGCCGCATCAAGGCCGGCCGCTCGGCCCGCAGCCATATCCTGCTGATTCGCCGCGATCAACGATGCCTCGGCGCTTTCAATGGCTGCGGCAATGGCCAGCAAGGCAGCGTCCTTACTTCGGGTTTCGGCGCGGCCGACGATGCGCGACGCCACGCGGGCGCGCTGGCCAATTTCAACCATATAACGAGCGATGTCGTTGGAAGTATCCGCGTTTGTGTTCATTACCTTACCTAGCAACCGCCACGGCGGGCGTCGGATTATTTCAAACCTTATCCGGCAGCAACTCCAAACCGGCCAGCCGCAATCCGTTCGCCAGCAAGCTGTCCCACGGCGAACCGGTATCGACGCCTTTAATCATCCGGTCGGTTTGGGCGCAAGCGCGCAGCAAACGCTGGCAGTCGGCCAAACTCAAGCGCTGCAAGGCTTGACGGAGCATGGGTTTGCGCTTTTCCCAGACTTTCTGCTCGGCAAGCGCCGCTTCCAGGGATTGGCTCTGGCTCCTGGCGAACGCCAGCGCCGCCAGCCGACGGATCTCCTGATGCAGCGCCCAATTCGCCAGCAGCGGCTCCACCCCCGTCTCGCGCAAACCCCGCAGAATGCGCGCCACCCGCTCCGGCTGTCCGAGCAGGGCGGCGTCCACCCAATCATAGATGCTGTAGCGGGAACTGTCGCCCACCGCCGCCAACACCGCTTCGGCGCTCAACTCGCGACTGTCGGTCAGCAGTAGCAGCTTCTCGATTTCCTGCGCGGCGGCCAACAGGTTGCCTTCGACCCGCTCGACCAACAGCGCGACCGCTTCCGTCGCCGGATTAAGACCGCGTTCCCGCAGTCGACGTTCAATCCAGCCCGGCAGTTGCCGGAGTTCGACCGGCAACGCCGCCACAACGATGCCCGCGCCGTCCACCGCCGTAAACCAACGGCTTTTTTGAATAGTCCAGTCCAGCTTGCCAGCGGTGATCAGCAATACGGTATCTTCTGGGGGCCGAGCGGCATACTCGCTCAACGCCTGAGCGCCGTGTTCGCCGGGCTTGACATTGCCCATCCGCAGTTCCAACAAACGCTGGTTGGCGAACAGGGAGCGGCTGGCCGCGAGCCGGCGCAACAGGCTCCAATCGAAACCGGCCTCGACGGTCAAGCATTCCCGCTCGTCAAAGCCTTGCTTTCGGGCCACGCCGCGGATCGCATCGGCGGCTTCCATCGCTTGTAATGGCTCTTCACCGAACACCAGATACAGCGGCGCAAGGTTCTTGCGCAAATGCCCAGCCAGCTGGTCAGGACGCAACCTCAAGATTTGACCGCCTGCAACCGGCGTAAGATTTGCCAGGCTAAATCCTCAGCCATGCTGTCCACCAGTGATTCCTGCGCGTTCTCAAACCCAAGCACCCGATTCTCATCGAACAACAAGGCGCGGCTGGTGCTAATTCCTTCGGCTGGCAATAGCGTCTTACCACCGGCCAAACGGACATCATAGGTCACGCTGTAGGCCAAGACATATTCGCGTTTGATGTCGAAACGATCGGCGGCCACCGTGCGCCGACCGCTGTCTTCACTCAAAATAGTGATAATCGCGGTGGCTCGCGATGGATCGCGGGTGATTGTCACGCTGTTGCTGGCGAGCAGCGATTGGAGTTTTCGGCTCAACGCCCCCGGCGGCATTCCGATGCCCTGTTGGGTTTGTACGTAAGTCACGGCCATTTCTGGCGGTAGTTGCGCCTGACCGCGTAATTGGAAGCCGCAACCGACCAGCCACGGCATCGCCAATCCTATCCCCCATCGCACTATCCAGCGCATGACAGCCCCTTTAGCCCTCCCCTAACGTAGAGAGCGGTTCAGCACACCAAGTTGACCAGTTTGCCCGGAACAACCACGATCTTTCGAATCGGTCGGCCTTCGACGAAACGCTGTACGTTGGGTTCGGTTTGCGCGGCCTGTTCGATCGCACCGCGCTCGGCGTCCACCGGCAGTTCGATCTGGCCGCGCAGCTTGCCGTTGACCTGCACCACCAGCGTCACCAACGAGCGCGCCAGCGCCGCCTGATCGGGCGCGGGCCATGCGGCGTTCAACACATCCTCGCCATAGCTCAACTCCCGCCACAAGATATGCGTAATGTGCGGAACGATCGGCGACAGCAATCGGAGTAATAAACCCAATCCTTCGCGGCGCACCCCATCCGCCACACCGTTACCTTCGATTCGCGCCAGCGCATTTAACATCTTCATACCACCGGACACCACGGTATTGAACTGATGGCGGCTAAAATCGAACAAAGCTTGGCGCAAGGCCTCATGGATTTCACGGCGCGCGGCCCGCAATGGTTCATCCAATACAGCGGCGTCTAGCTGACCCGCGCCACGGATAGCCTCCTGTTGTTCGGCGGCATAAACCCATAGACGCCGCAGAAAACGATAGGCCCCAGCCACGCCGGTATCCGACCATTCCAGCGCCTGTTCCGGCGGCGCGGCGAACATCATGAACAAGCGCGCGGTGTCCGCGCCGTACTGTTCGATTAAGGTTTGCGGGTCCACGCCATTCTTGCGGGACTTGGACATGGTGCCGATCCCGCCGTATTCCACCGGCTGACCGTCCGCGACCGCCGTGACGCTCGCCACCCGGCCCTGCTCGTCGCGACTCATTTCCACCTCGGTGGGCGGATAGTAGGTGATGCCGCCTTTTTCACCTTTGCGAAAAAAGATATGGTTTAGCACCATGCCTTGCGTGAGCAGGTTAGCAAACGGCTCCGATACCTTGGTTAGGCCCAGATCGCGCATCACCTTAGTCCAGAAGCGGGAATACAGTAGGTGGAGAATGGCGTGCTCGATGCCGCCGATGTACTGATCGACCGGCATCCAGTAATCGGCCCGCGCATCCACCATCGCGTTTGCGCCCGGCGTGCCGTAGCGGAAGAAATACCAAGACGAATCGACGAAGGTGTCCATGGTGTCGGTCTCCCGACGGGCTGGCTTACCACAGCGTGGACAGGGACAATTCAGGAATTCCACATGCTTGTTAAGCGGGTTGCCGGAACCGTCCGGCACCAGATGCTCTGGCAACAGCACCGGCAATTGTTCCTCCGGCACCGGCACCGCGCCGCAGTCCCGGCAATGAATAATCGGAACCGGCGTACCCCAATAGCGTTGCCGGGAAATACCCCAGTCGCGCAAGCGCCAAATGACCTTTTTCTCACCCAATCCCTTAGCGTTTAAATCGGTGGCAATAGCGTCCACCGCCCGCTCGAAATCAAGGCCGTCGTACTGGCCGGAGTTGATACATACCCCATGATCGGCATACGCCTCGCGCCACGGTAGCAGCGTTTCATCACCGGCGCTGGTGCGAATGACCGGCTTGATCGGCAAGCCAAACTGGTGGGCAAAAGCGAAATCGCGTTCATCGTGGGCGGGAACCGCCATCACCGCGCCTTCGCCGTAACCCATTAGAACGTAATTGGCCACCCAAAGCGGTAGCTGTTCGCCCGTCAGCGGATGAGTGACCGTCAGGCCAGTGGGCAGTCCCTTCTTTTCCTGAGTCGCCAACTCGGCCTCGGTCACGCCGCCGCGCCGACATTCCTCGATGAAACCGGTCAATTCCGAATTGTCTTTAGCGGCGTATAACGCCAGCGGATGTTCGGCGGCCACAGCCACATAGGTTGCGCCGAGCAATGTGTCGGCACGGGTGGTAAAGACCCAGAGGATGCCGGACTCGCCCTCACCCCCAACCCCCCTCCCGGAGGGCGAGGGGAGATGATAGGGAAAACCGATCCGCACGCCGTGGCTCTTGCCGATCCAATTCTTCTGCATCAACTTGACCTGCTCCGGCCAGCCGGGCAATTGGTCGAGTTCCGCCAGCAATTCTTCGGCGTAGCGTGTGATCGCCATGTAATACATGGGGATTTCGCGTTTTTCCACCAGCGCGCCGGTGCGCCAGCCGCGCCCGTCGATCACCTGTTCGTTGGCCAGTACCGTCTGATCCACCGGGTCCCAATTGACCGTGCCGGTTTTCAGATAGGCGATGCCTCGCTCCAACATTCGCAAAAATAGCCACTGGTTCCAGCGGTAATAGTCCGGCTGACAGGTCGCCAGCTCGCGCTCCCAGTCCAGCGCAAAACCCAGCGACTGGAGCTGCTTTTTCATATAGGCGATGTTGTCGTAAGTCCATTGCGCCGGGGCAACGCCGCCCGCCATCGCCGCATTCTCCGCGGGCAATCCAAAGGCATCCCACCCCATCGGCTGTAACACATTTTTGCCAAGCATCCGCTGGTAGCGGGCAATCACATCGCCAATGGTGTAATTGCGCACATGGCCCATGTGTAGCCGCCCGCTAGGGTAAGGAAACATGCAAAGACAGTAATATTTCTCGCGGCCCGGCTCTTCGCGCGCGGCAAAGGCTCGATGCTGGTCCCAATAGCGTTGCGCTTCCGCTTCAATGGCTTGCGGATTGTAAGACTCGGCGATCACAGTGATTCCCTGGCTTCAAAACGAAGTGCGGTAAGATAACACAACTTTAAATCGCGCTGACGCGAACGCAACCGCAAACGAGGCTTCCATCCGTGAACGATCAACCATCCCAACGCCCCTCGCTCAGTTACCGCGATGCTGGAGTCGACATCGATGCCGGCAACCGGTTGGTGGACCGCATCAAGCCGCACGCGCGGCGCACCCAGCGGCCTGGCGTTCTGGGGGGGCTGGGCGGCTTCGGCGCGCTGTTCGAATTGCCGCTGGATCGCTATCGGCAACCGGTGCTGGTCTCCGGCACCGATGGCGTTGGCACCAAGCTCAAGCTGGCGCTGGAGTTGAACCGGCACGACACCATCGGCATTGATCTGGTGGCGATGTGCGTTAACGATGTGCTGGTGGTCGGGGCCGAACCTTTGTTCTTCCTCGATTATTACGCGACTGGCAAACTGAATGTCGAGGTGGCGGCGACCGTAATCAAAGGCATCGCTGACGGCTGCGAGCAGGCTGGCGCGGCGCTGGTCGGTGGAGAAACCGCTGAAATGCCGGGGATGTATCAGGGCGATGATTATGACTTGGCTGGCTTTTGTGTCGGGGTGGTCGAAAAATCCAAGATTATCGACCCCAACCGGGTTCAGGTCGGCGATGTATTGCTCGGCCTGGCTTCTTCCGGACCACACTCCAACGGTTATTCGTTGATCCGGAAAATACTGACGGTCAGCGGCGAGCCGCTCAACCAGCCGCTGGCCAGCGCCACGCTCAGCGACGCTTTGCTGGCGCCAACCCGGATCTACGTCAAACCAATCCTGCAATTGCTAGCGCAAGTAGACATACACGCCATCGCCCATATCACTGGCGGCGGTTTGACCGAAAATCTGCCGCGGGTGCTGCCGGCCAATACCAAGGCGGAAATCAATGTCGCCAGCTGGCGGCGGCCAGCGATTTTTCGGTGGTTGCAACAGCGGGGTAATGTCAGCGATGCCGAGATGTGGCGCACCTTCAACTGCGGGGTCGGGCTGGTGGTCTGCGTGGCGCCGGATGTGGTCGATACCGCGCTTACCCTGCTGCGCGGGACAGGCGAAATGGCCTGGCGCCTGGGCGAAATCACGGCTGGCGAGGGTGAAGCCGTCGTGGAGTTTCCATCATGAGGCAAGCGGAAAAAATCCGCCTGGTGGTATTGATCTCCGGGCGCGGCAGCAACTTGCAAGCAATTTTGGATCAAGCCGCCAGCGGTGAATTGCCAGTCGAAATCGCGGCGGTCATCAGCAATCGACCGGGCGTCCTGGGTCTGGACCGCGCGCGGCGCGGCGGCGTTCTCGCCGTGGAGCTCGATCATACGCAGTTCGCCGATCGACCCAGCTTTGAAGCGGCCTTGATCGACGCCATCGACCGCCATCAGCCGAATCTCGTGATTTTGGCCGGGTTTATGCGGGTGCTGACCGCGCATTTCACCGCGCATTATCGGGGTCGATTGCTCAATATTCACCCGTCTCTGCTGCCGAAATTCCGGGGGCTGCACACCCACGAACGGGCAATCGCTGAAGGAGAAACCGAGCACGGCGCGAGTATCCATTTTGTCACCGCCGAGCTGGACGGTGGCCCAGTCATCGTCCAGGCGCGGGTGGCCATACACCCAGGCGATGATCCCGACAGGTTGGCGGCCAGAGTGCTGGCGCAGGAACATCGCCTGTATCCCCAAGCGATTCGCTGGTTTGCGGAAGGGCGGCTGCGCCTGGATGGAGAGCGGGTGCTGTTTGACGGTCAGCCGCTAGACGCGCCCTTGCGGATGGAAAACCTCAGTCCGCGGAACTAACGCCTTTGGCAACAGGCTCATCGCCGCCGATCCGGCTTGGCGTGGGGCCGCTTTGGTGCTTGTATTTGGCATCCTGCCGCTTGCGGTAAGGACGCACCGCCGGCCCGGTCAGAGTTTCAAAACTGATCGCGCAGATGGCCATGCCGGGCCGCAGCGCCAGCGGCAATTTGCCGCTGTTGTAGCACTCCAACACGATAGCGCCGCTCCAGCCGGGATCGATGCGATGGGCGGTGACGTGAACCATCAGCCCCAAACGAGCGAGGCTAGAACGGCCGTCCAGCCAGCCCACCAGATCGTCGGGCACGGTGATCGTTTCAGCGGTGGCCGCCAGCGCCAGTTCCCCAGGATGGATGAAGAACGCCTCCTCCGCGCCGATCTTGATCTCCTTGCTCATAATGCGGTTGATAGCCTGATCGACTGCTTCGCGAGGGCCGCTCAGATCAATATAGGGGGCGGCGTGATCGTTGAACACCCGAAAGCGGTTGCCAAGATGTAAATCCACGCTTACGCCATTGATTCGGCCAGCCATTGGCCGCGGGTCAATGCGAATCTTTCCTTCGTCCAAACAACGTTCGATATCACGGTCACACAAGCGCACTGGCATTTTTCCTTCGCTGAAAAAGGAAGCGCGGCCGGAGCCGCGCCAAGCCTGCTTAAATCAGTATCTCCTTCTAACCTTCACTTTCTTACAACTTTCGTATCTGACTCCATTGCGATAGTAGTGCTTGCACACCGTCTTGTAACGATAAGTCGGTCTTGTGGTGCATATTTTCTTGGATACACCGTGGCTGTAAACGGTGCGGCACGTAGTCCGCGCTTCTGCCTCTTGAATTGGCAGGGCGACCACGCCACCAACGAAAATCGCCAGCAAGCCAGCTTTCAGGAACCCTTTCATTTCAATAAGCCTCCCAAAATCGATGTAGTTTGAAGATGGTCACTCGTCTAAGTGAAACCGAGTTAAGCATAGTTCAAAAATGCTTTACGTACTCTGAATGACAATGTTTGGAAACTTGTGACTGTAATTTTTGGCCTGCAGCGACAATCGGGCGGCGGTGCGACGGGCAATGTCCCGGTATAAGCCGGCGATGCGACTGTCCGGCTCTGCGATCACGGTCGGTTGTCCGTTATCGGTTTCTTCCCGAATGCGAATATCCAGCGGCAAGGCGCCAAGAAAAGGCACGTTGTAGTCGGCCGCCATCCGTTGCCCGCCACCCTCACCGAAAATATGCTCCTCGTGCCCGCATTTCGAGCAAATGTGGAGACTCATGTTCTCGACGATACCCAGCACGGGAATTTCCACTTTCTCGAACATCTTCAATCCCCGCCGCGCATCCAGCAAGGCGATATCCTGTGGGGTGGTCACGATAATCGCCCCGCTGACCGGTACCTTTTGCGATAGAGTCAACTGCGTATCGCCAGTTCCCGGCGGCAGGTCGATGACCAGATAATCCAGCGCTTCCCAGCGGGTATCGCGCAGCAACTGCTCCAACGCCTGCGTAACCATCGGCCCCCGCCAGACCATCGGCGTTTCCTCTTCAATCAGATAACCGATGGACATTGATTGAATGCCATACCTGATCACGGGATTGAGCGACTTGCCATCCGGCGATGTAGGCCGGTCTTGCGAACCCAGCATCCGAGGTTGACTGGGACCGTAGATGTCCGCATCCAGCAACCCAACTTGCGCGCCTTCGAGGCTCAACGCCAGCGCCAGATTGACCGCCGTGGTGGATTTGCCAACGCCGCCTTTACCGGAGGCTACCGCGACGACATTCTTGACGCCCGGCAAGGGTTTTAAGCCGCGCTGCACTTCGTGGGAAATAATTTTGCTCTCAAGCCGAATGACGATATCGGTAACCCCCGGCAGGTTCGCCAACCGCTCGCGGAGGGCGACAACCAGCGCGTCCCGATAACCGGCCGCCGGAAAGCCTAACTCAACATCCAGTTCGATCCGACCATTCTCGGTTTGAATCCGGCGTAGCGATTTAGCCGAAACCAAATCTTGTTCCAGATAGGGATCCACATAGCCCTTAAGGGCGGTTTCCACATCGGCGCGCGTTACCGCGGTCATAGGATTTCCTCTCGATCAAGCCTTCACTGTTAAAATTACCCGCCATCCGATGGATGACAGTCACGCTGGAATGCTGCTAACGTAACGGCCTTTCCGACCCACTGCAACCATCCGTATCATGAGCGATTCCACCACCCGCCGCATCCTCGTCACCAGCGCCCTCCCCTATGCGAACGGCCCCATCCATATCGGTCATCTGGTGGAATATATCCAGACCGACATTTGGGTGCGTTTTCAGAAACTGCGCGGCCACGAATGCTATTACCTCTGCGCCGACGACGCACATGGCACGCCGATCATGCTGCGGGCCGAACAGGATGGCCTAACGCCAGAACAACTGATCGAGCGGGTCTGGCACGAACATCGCACCGACTTCGCCGATTTCCTGATCGAATTTGACAACTACTATTCGACCCATTCGCCGGAAAATCGCCACTACGCCGAATTAATTTACCGGCGGTTAAACGAAGCGGGCCACATCAGCCGCCGAGTGATCACCCAAGCCTATGACCCGGAAAAGCAGATGTTCTTGCCGGATCGCTTCATCAAGGGCGAATGCCCGCGCTGCGGCGCTCCCGATCAGTATGGGGACAGTTGCGAGAACTGTGGGGCCACCTACTCCCCCACCGACCTGAAAAACCCGCGTTCGGTTATTTCCGGCGCCACGCCGATCACCAAGGAATCCTTGCACTTTTTCTTTAAGCTGGGCGATTTCGAGACCATGCTGAAACAGTGGATCGTCAGCGGGCCGATCCAGTCGCGGATGGCCAACAAACTCGACGAATGGTTTTCCGCCGGCTTGCAGGAATGGGATATCTCCCGCGACGCGCCCTATTGGGGTTTCGAAATCCCCGATGCGCCTGGCAAATATTTCTATGTCTGGCTTGATGCCCCCATCGGTTACATGGCCAGCTTCCAAAATTACTGCGACCGCACCGGATTGGATTTCAATGATTTTTGGAAAGAGGACAGCACGGCGGAGGTTCATCACTTCATCGGTAAGGATATCGCTTATTTCCATATCTTGTTCTGGCCGGCCGAACTGACCGGCGCGGGCTTTCGCAAGCCCACGGCGGTAAATTGCCACGGCTTTCTGACCGTGGACGGACAAAAGATGTCAAAGTCCAGGGGCACCTTCATCAAGGCGCGCACCTACCTTCAGCACTTGCGGCCGGAATATCTGCGCTATTACTTCGCCACCAAACTGAGCGACGGCATCGACGATCTCGACCTTAACTTCGAAGACTTCATGCAACGCGTTAACAGTGATCTGGTCGGAAAGCTGGTTAATATCGCCAGCCGCAGCGCCGGTTTCATTACCCGCCGCTTTAACGGCCGCTTGGCGGACACCTTGGCGGAGCCGGCCCTGTACGCTGATTTCGTCGCCGCGGGCGATTCCATCGCTCAAGCTTACGAAGGGCGGGAATTCGGCCGCGCGATGCGGGAAATTATGGCCTTGGCCGACCGGGCCAATCAGTATATCGACGAGAAAAAACCCTGGGTGCTGGCCAAACAGCTCGATACCGCCCCTGAAGTTCAGGCGGTGTGCGGCATGGGTTTAAATTTGTTTCGGGTGCTGATGCTTTATCTCAAACCGGTGTTGCCGGGCGTGGCGGTTGAAGTCGAACACTTCCTGCAAATCCCGCCATTGCGCTGGAACGACCTCCCCAAGCCGCTGCTCGGCCATGCCATCGCGGAGTTCAAACCACTGATGCAACGCATCGAACAGGCTCAGATCGCCGCGATGATCGAAGACTCCAAGGAAAATTACCCGACGACCGACGGGGCGGCCGTTTCGGCCCCACGCCCTTTGTTGGCCGATGACCCCATCGCCCCGACCATCACGATCGAAGAGTTCGCCAAGATTGATTTGCGGGTCGCTCGAATCGTCACAGCGGAAGCGGTAACCGGCGCTGACAAGCTGGTGCGGCTGGAACTCGATCTCGGCGGAGAAACCCGCCAAGTGTTCGCCGGCATCAAATCAGCCTATGCACCCGAAGATTTGCAAGGCCGGCTGACTGTGGTTGCCGCCAATCTGGCCCCGCGCAAAATGCGCTTTGGGCTTTCCGAAGGGATGATACTGGCGGCTGGCGACGGTAACGGTATCTACTTGCTGGCTCCCGATAGCGGAGCGGAACCTGGGATGCGGGTCAAATAATAGCCCCCGCGCAATGGTCTAATGCGCGCTTTTACCCCAAAAGACGGTATGAACCGTTTGCAGCAGAATCACGGTATCAAAAAAAATGCTGTAATTTTTGATGTAATAGAGGTCGTATTGCAATTTTTCACGGGCGTCCTCTTCGGAAGCGCCATAAGGAAAACAGATTTGCGCCCAGCCGGTAATACCCGGTTTCACCATGTGGCGCATTGCGTAAAAAGGGATGTTTTTGGCCAATTTGGCGACGAACTCCGGACGTTCGGGCCGAGGTCCGACAAAGCTCATGTCGCCGCGCAGCACGTTGTATAATTGCGGCAATTCATCAATGCGGGTATCGCGGATAATGGCGCCGATTCGGGTAATGCGCGGGTCTCCCTTGGTCGCCCACACGGCTTTGCCGCCTTTCTCGGCATCTTCCCGCATGCTACGAAATTTGACGACGTTGAATGGATGTCCATTCAAGCCAACGCGGGTTTGCCAATACAAAATCTTGCCGCGGCAACCTGCCTCCAGCCAGATCGCCAACGCGGTCAACAACATGACGGGCAATACCAACACCAACAACGCCAAACTGGTGATCAGATCAAACAAACGTTTGAATACCCAGTTGATCATGGCGAACTGAAACCCTTCGGCAAAGAGCAAATTACTTGGCCGCAAGGCGTCCAGCTGGATTTTGCCCGATTGACGTTCGAAGAATGTGAGGAAATTACTGATCCGAATCCCATCGGTCTTGCAGTCCATCATTTCATCCATGGGAAATCCCTTGCGGCGGTCGTCCATCGCCACCACGATTTCGTCCACGGTCAATTGATCCGCCAGATCATTCAACTTGGTGGTTACCTGAAGTATCCGTTCAGCCGGCACGCTCAGCGTTTCCTCTTCGTGAACCTGGATGTAGCCTAGAACGGAAAATCCGCTGGTTTTATGGCGCTCCAACTCTTCAATCTGGGCGGCTTGCTGGCCCACGCCGAGCACCAACAACCGACGTTTGACATCCGTATGCTTGGAAACCTGGAAAAAAAAGATCCTTAGGCAAACCACGCCAACAAAGGCGGCTCCAAACGCCAGACTAAACGCGCCGCGCGCGATATAAAGATCGGGAATCAGGTAATAAATGGCCACCACGACGAACAAGCCGAGCATGAAGCTGACGGCGACCCGTAGCAGCATATCGCTCCCGCCGTTCCAAAAATTGCGCTCATACAAACCCATCGCGGTCATAATCAGGCCCATGACCAGCACGAACACAAGCGCGCTCGGAATGGTTTCACTAAATAGAGGCACGGAATCTTCCGCGCCCAAAGACCGATATAATGATTGGCCAAGATAAATTGACCAGAACATGTGAAGAAATTCGGCAATCAACAAAGTCAGCAGGGCGCGAGATATGTAGTGTCTAAATATACGCATCATGAGATTTGGATGCTCGAAATCCTTAAAAATAGCAACAGTAGTCAAGCCATAGATACTTAATATTAGTCATCTATCTGGGCATAAATGCACAACAATTAGTATCTTAATGATATCATCAAATGCAATTTCGTACTAGCATCGTAACATGGAGTATCTAATGTTTGACCTTGCCACCACGTCGATTGGTATTGTTGGCCTCGGTTATGTGGGACTTCCCCTGGCGGTCGAATTCGGCAAAATTTTTCCTACCTTGGGTTTGGATATCAACGAAAACCGCATTGAAGAGCTGCGGGCTGGCATCGACAGCACCCTGGAAGCCGCGCCGGAAGATTTGCGCCAAGCCCAGCACTTACGGTTTACCAGCCGGGCCGAGGATCTGGCGAGCTGCAATGTGTATATTGTCACGGTCCCCACGCCAGTGGATGGCTACAAGCGTCCGGATTTCCGCCCGCTCATCGGCGCCAGCACCACGGTCGGCCGCTTGCTGAAAACCGGCGATGTGGTGGTTTACGAATCCACGGTTTATCCGGGCGCCACCGAGGAGGTGTGCGTGCCTATCTTGGAACGGGAATCGGGCTTACGATTCAATGTCGATTTCTTCGCCGGCTACAGCCCCGAACGCATCAATCCCGGCGACAAGGAACACCGCATCACCACCATTCGGAAGATTACCTCCGGCTCCACCGCGGCAGTAGCACACTATATCGACGGACTGTACCAGCGCATTATCGTCGCTGGCACCCATCAAGCCTCCAGCATCCGGGTGGCGGAGGCGGCGAAAGTCATCGAAAACACCCAACGCGATGTCAATATCGCCTTGATCAACGAATTGGCGCTGCTGTTTGATCGCTTGGGGATCGACACCCAAGAAGTGCTGTTGGCGGCCGGTTCCAAATGGAATTTTTTACCGTTCCAGCCCGGCCTGGTCGGCGGTCACTGCATCGGCGTCGACCCTTACTACCTCACCCATAAGGCCCAAGAAATCGGTTATCACCCGGAAATGATTTTGGCCGGCCGGCGGATCAACGATGGCATGGGGGCCTATGTCGCCCTGCGCGTGGTCAAACTGATGACCCACAAACGCATTCCAGTGGTTGACGCCAAAATTCTAGTCATGGGTTTAACGTTCAAGGAAAATTGCCCGGACTTGCGCAACACCCGAGTCGTCGATATCGTTCGGGAATTTTGCGATTACAACGCCCAGGTTGATGTTTACGACCCGTGGGTGGATCGCCAGGAAGCCGTGCGCGAATATGGGATTGAGCCGGTGCAAGAGCCAAAACCGGGCCATTACGATGCGATTATCCTTGCGGTTGCCCACCGGCAGTTTCGAGAGCTCGGCGCCGAACGGATCCGCCAGTTCGGAAAACCCAATTCGGTGCTGTTTGATGTGAAATATCTATTGCCGGCGAATACCGTCGATGGCCGTTTGTAAGGAAGACGGAGAAAGATCATGAAAATTCTGGTTACCGGCAGCGCGGGTTTTATCGGCTCGGCGCTGTCGCTCCGCCTGCTAGAACGGGGAGACGAGATTGTCGGCATCGATAATCTGAACGACTACTATGACGTGAATTTAAAACGGGCGCGCCTGGCGCGCCTCCAGCCCTACCCCGGCTTTACGCCCATCCAGATCAGTCTGGAAAACCGGGATGCCTTAACCGAAACTTTCGCTAAACACCGGCCTCAGCGAGTCGTCAATTTAGCCGCGCAGGCCGGCGTGCGTTACTCTATCCAAAACCCCCAGGCTTACGTGGATTCGAATCTGGTGGGCTTTGTCAATGTGTTGGAAGCCTGCCGCCATCACGGCGTCGAACATCTGGTGTACGCTTCAACCAGTTCGGTGTATGGCGCCAACACGAAAATGCCGTTTTCGGTGCACGATAATGTCGATCATCCGGTCAGTCTGTACGCGGCGACCAAGAAAGCCAACGAGTTGATGGCGCATACCTACAGCCATTTGTACGGATTGCCGACCACCGGGCTGCGTTTTTTCACCGTTTATGGGCCGTGGGGACGACCGGATATGGCCTTGTTCCTGTTCACCCGCAACATCCTGGCGGGCAAGCCCATCGATGTCTTCAACTACGGCCATCACCGGCGCGATTTCACGTATGTCGATGACATCGTGGAAGGCGTGCTGCGGGTTGTCGATCAAGTCGCCGCGCCAAGTCCCCACTGGTCGGGCGATGCTCCCGACCCCGCCACCAGTCAGGTGCCGTATCGACTGTACAATATCGGTAGCCACCGACCCATCGAATTGATGCGCTATATCGAAGTTTTGGAAGATTGCCTGGGTTGTAAAGCCATCAAAAATTTCTTACCGATGCAGATTGGCGACGTACCGGACACCTATGCTGACGTAGACGCCTTGGTGGAAGCTGTCGGTTATCAGCCTGAAACGCCCGTTGAAGAGGGGGTGGTCCGCTTCGTAAGCTGGTATCGAGAGTATTACCGGGTCTAGCGTTCAGCGGTTGGCCACTGCTTCCAGACGCACTGTCCGCCGCTGCTCTGATCCAGCAGCTCCAAATAGCGGGCGTGCGCGGCCACTTCTTCGGCGTCGGCGCGGAGGACTAAAAGCGGGGCGCGATTTTGCGCCATTCTCAGCCTCGCTTCGCGAACCTCACTCCTTTGCGCCGCTCCCGCGGCGTGGGAGATTTCCGGTTCGAACATTGAACTCTGCTCGCGCGTCATCGCCAGATAGACGTCAGCCAGAATTTCGGCATCCAGTAACGCGCCGTGCAGGGTACGCTGCGAGTTATCGATATTGTAGCGCTTGCACAGCGCATCAAGGCTATTGCGCTGACCGGGATGACGGCGGCGGGCTAATAACAAGGTATCCTCGACCGCGCAGAGCTGTTCGAGCGCGACCTGGCCCCGCCCGCACAACCGCAATTCATGGTTGAGAAACCCCAGGTCGAACGGCGCATTGTGGATGACCAACTCAGCCCCTTGCACAAAGGTCAGAAAATCCTCGGCAATGTCGGGAAAACGCGGCTGATTTTTGAGAAAGTCGTTGGTAATGCCATGTACCCGCACCGCTTCGGCGTCAATGCCACGGTCAGGTTGTAAATAGACGTGAAATTGTCGAGTGGTCTGTCGGCGGTTGATCAACTCGATGCAGCCAATTTCGATCACTCGATGTCCTTGGGTCGGCTCCAGGCCAGTGGTTTCGGTATCGAGAATAATTTGACGTTCGCGCATAGCGGAGCCTTGCTCAAGGTTCGGTCGGGGTTGGATCGAGGCGCGGGATCGCGGCTCTGGCAAGCTGATCGACTCGTTCGTTATCAGCCACGCCGCTGTGGCCGCGCACCCATCGCCATTCGATCTGGTGAGGCTGCATGGCGGTTTCGAGCCGTCGCCACAGATCGCTATTTTTGACCGGCTGGCGATCCGCCGTTTTCCAACCACGCTGTTTCCACCCGGCCAGCCATTCGGTAGCCCCTTTCAGCACATATTGGCTGTCGGTGTAAATTCGGACGGACATCGCGCGTTTCAAAGCTTCCAGACCCGCGATCACCGCCCACATTTCCATGCGGTTGTTGGTGGTGTCAACCTCGCCACCGAAGAGCTCCTTCTCATGACCCCGGTACCGCAACAGCGCCGCCCAGCCGCCAGGACCAGGATTACCGGAACAAGCACCGTCGGTAAATAAAAGCACGCGGTCGCCCCAATCATCCATCTCAGGTTGCCACCTGGCCTTCGATTGTTTCCAAATTCAAGGCGGCGGCCAACAAGGCTTGCGTATAGGGATGCCGCGGGCTGGCGAATAGCTGCCGGGCTGGTCCCGCTTCGACCACGCGTCCGTTCTTCATCACCAGTAAATGATTGGCCAAGGCGCGCACCACTCGCAAGTCGTGACTGATGAAGATATAAGCCAGATGGTAGCGGCGTTGCAGCTCGCGCAGCAAATCCACAATCTGCGCTTGCACCGACACATCAAGCGCGCTGGTCGGTTCGTCCAGCACCAGCAGGCGAGGTTGCAACGCCAAGGCGCGGGCGATGGCGATCCGCTGGCGTTGGCCGCCTGAAAACTCATGGGGATAGCGATCCTGCATGGCGGGGTCTAGCCCTACTTCCACCAAGGCTTGAGCAACGTGGGCGCGACGGGCGATACGGTTGCCACTCAATCCATGCACCAACAAGCCCTCTTCGATAATTTCTCCGATCGATAGCCGTGGGCTGAGCGAACCAAACGGGTCTTGAAACACGATTTGCATCCCCTTGCGTAACGGCCGCAGCGTCTTGGCCGGCAGCCCGTCGATGCGGCGTCCCTCAAAACGGATCGCGCCCTCGCTCGACAACAACCGCAACAGGGCCAAGCCGAGCGTGGTCTTACCGGAGCCACTCTCACCGACCACGCCCAGAGTCTGCCCTTCCCGCACGCTCGCGCTGACGCCATCGACCGCCCGGACATGCTCGATGGCCCGTCCGAGCCAATCCTGTTTGAGTGGAAACCAAACTTTCAGCGACTCGCCCGCCACGACTTCCGGGGCATCTTCCCTTTCCGGCGGCGGCTCGCCGCCAGGTTCGGCGGCCAGTAACTGCCGGGTGTAGGCGTGACGGGGACGCGCAAAAACCTCGGCGATGGGGCCAGTCTCCACCACCTCGCCGGCCCGCATCACGCAGACTCGATCCGCCATCTTGCGCACGATGCCAAGATCGTGGGTGATGAACAAAATCGCCATTCCGAATTTAAGCTGCAAGTCTTTCAGTAATTTCAGAATTTGAGCCTGGATAGTCACATCGAGGGCGGTGGTCGGTTCATCGGCGATAAGAAGGTCAGGTTCATTCGCCAGCGCCATCGCAATCATCACTCGCTGGCGCTGGCCCCCGGATAATTCGTGTGGCAAGGCGTCCAACCGGTGGGCGGCGTCCGGCAAACCGACCAGATCCAGCAGTTCCAAAATTCGCGACCGCAACCCGCCCCCGCTCAACCCCTTATGCAAAACCAAGGTTTCACCGATCTGCTTCTCGATGGAATGCAGCGGGTTGAGCGAGGTCATCGGCTCTTGAAACACCATGGCGATCTCATTACCGCGCATGGCCCGCAATCGGGCTGGACTGGCGCCCCGCAATTCTTCCCCGCGCAGGCGAATGCCGCCGCTGGGATGGCGGGCGTGCGGGTAGGGCAGCAGCTGCAAAATCGAGAGCGCCGATACCGATTTGCCAGAACCGCTCTCGCCGACCAAAGCCAGCGTTTCACCGCGATTTAGCACGAACGACACCTGTTTTACCGCCGTCATCGCGCCAAACGCCACTGACAGATCGCGGACTTCAAGTAGCGGAGCGCTATCAGAGATCTGGGATTTCATGGCCGATTCCGGCTCCATTCTTTACCTTACTCATCAATTGCGTCAGACAGATGCGCCCCCGCATTGGCCGCGAGCGGCAACAACGCCTCCAAGCGCGCGGCCCGCTCGGAAGCGGGTAATTGCTCCAACCTTTCCACGGCCCGATAAAAAGCGGTGAATGCTCGCCCTTCTCGCTCGTAGAGCGCTATAAAGGCGGGAACCCAGCGGTAATAGGTGCTGTTGCCGGCCAGTTTAGCGTTGTTGAGATCCTGGTCAAACCAGCGGTCGTAACCGGAATAACCATTCCACGCCCGCTGCATTGCACGATAGCGGTTCCGCAGTTCCCCCAGGATGCGCCCTTTCTCCAGCCTTTTTTCCGAATCCTTCCGGGATGAGGCATAGAGCGTGGCCAGTTGATTGCGGGTTGCCATGACCAACCGCAAAAACTCGTCGTGGCGACGCCGATCCGCCGCGTACTCTCGCTGCTCGCTCACTGTACCGCGTTGGTGCAGCCAACGCTCCGCCCCCAATCGGCCAATGGCGGTCGCAAAGGCTTCGTTGAACGCGGTATCACCGGCAAGGTAGAGGCGCTGGTGCGCCAGTTCGTGAAACATCAATTCCGCCAACCGCCCGGTTGGCCACTGAATGAAAGTGTTCAGCAATGGATCGTCGAACCAGCCTAGCGTGGAATACGCCGGAATATCGGCTACATACACATCGTCGCCCGCTACCCGCAACGCATCGGCGAAGTGTTGCGCCGCTGGTGCGTCAAAAAATCCCCGATAGCTCAAACAACCGACGGCAAGATAACACCATTGCCGCGGCGCCAGCGCCAGTTCCGGCGCGGCGAAGACGTTTTTCACCGCTTGGGGGCGCTTAAGATCGGCGTATGACCGGTAACTTCCATTATCGGGCAAGCCCAGTTCGGTACTGGCAAAACGGCGTAAGGCTTGCGCGGTTTCCAACCGCCGTCGCAAAGCGGGAGTTGTCGCCGGGTCGGCCAAGACCGCCGCTACTGGTCGCCGGGCCTGGAGCAGCTCCCACTGTCCCGCGACCGTCTGCCGATAATAGGCCAGATCGGCGCAACCAGACAGAGTCAGCCCAAGACCGGTTACGGCAAAAAGAATGGTAAATCGCACTACACTATTCATAAAACCGTCTAAGGTTTATCAGCCAGCCTGGATTAATCCCGAAAGTTCCCGTAAGGATTTTCTTTTTGTCACCCAATAAACCGATGAAAGCGAGCATGCAGGAGATTTATCTTGTCGGCGGCGCGGTGCGCGACGAGCTGCTAGGTTTCCCGGTCCGGGAGCGCGACTGGGTTGTGGTCGGCGCCACGCCCGCCGACCTGCTGGCGCGTGGTTTTCAGCCGGTTGGCAAGGATTTTCCGGTATTCCTCCATCCCCAAACCCGCGAGGAGTATGCGCTGGCCCGCACCGAACGCAAGACCGCGCCGGGTTATTACGGCTTCAGCGTCCACGCCGAACCCAATGTCACCCTGGAAGCGGATTTGCGACGGCGCGATCTGACCATCAACGCCATGGCTCGCGATGCCGAGGGTCGCTTGATCGATCCATATAACGGTCAGCGCGACCTCGCGGATCGCTGGTTGCGGCATGTCTCCCCAGCCTTCGCTGAAGATCCGGTGCGGATTCTTCGGCTGGCGCGCTTCAGCGCCCGCTACGCCACGTTCGGATTTCGGATAGCGCCGGAAACAATGGTCTTGATGCGCGAGATGGTGGCGACTGGCGAACTGGATTCCCTGGTGCCAGAACGGGTTTGGACCGAAACGGTGCGCGCTTTGAGCGAAGCCCAACCGCAGCAATTTATCGAAGCGTTGCGCGATTGCGAAGCGTTGGCACGAATTTTCCCGGAAATCGACCGTTTGTTCGGCGTCCCTCAGCCGGTGGCGCACCACCCCGAAATCGATACGGGCAGCCATATTCTGCTGGCGCTGGCGGAATAGGTCCGGCTGGGAGCGGATGTGGTAACTCGATTCGCCGTACTGGTTCACGATCTTGGCAAGGGTGAAACGCCAGCGGCGGACTGGCCGCGTCACCTCGGCCACGAACAGCGTGGCGCGAATCTCATTCGGACGCTCTGCCAGCGGCTGCGGGTTCCCAACATGTTCAGGGAATTGGGAGTGCTGACCGCCCGCTATCACACTCACTGTCATCGGGCTCTGGGCTTACGGCCGAAAACCTTGCTCAAACTCTTACAGGGCATGGACGCTTTCCGAAAACCGCAGCGTTTCTCTCAATTTCTGTTGGCCTGTGAAGCTGACGCGCGGGGCCGGCTTGGCCTGCAAAATCGCGCTTATCCACAACCGACCTTATTGGCGCAGGTTCAACGCGCCGCCGCCACTGTCAGCGCCCGGCCGCTGGTCGCCCGAGGTCTCGCTGGCTCCGCGTTGGTGGAAGCTTTGCAACAGGAACGGCTGGCCGCCATCGCCGAAGCCAAACGGTCCTTTGAGGGCGCGATTCGCAGCCCTTCAGGGCATTGAACTGGCCAGCGCTTGGCCTGCAATGATGCAAGCATGATCAATTCTAGCCCTTCATTCGACCGCGCCCATTTTACCCGCGTTTGCTGGTCGATTTACGCCCTCCTGATGGCGTCGTACCTCTTGGTGTTTTTCCACCGCATGGCGCCGGCTGTCGTTTCCGCCGATTTAATGCGGTCTTTTGGCGCGACTGGCGCTGCGCTCGGCTCGTTAGCGGCCACCTATTTCTATCTGTACACCGTCATGCAAATTCCGGCGGGAATCCTTGCCGATACGGTAGGCACTCGATTAGCGGTGACGCTAGGCAACATGGTATCTGGAGCGGGCTCCATCCTGTTTGGTCTGGCTTCCACCTTACAGGAAGCGTCAATCGGTCGGGCCTTGGTGGGACTGGGCGTCTCGGTGGTGTTTGTCGGTCTGATGAAAAGCAACTCCGTCTGGTTTCGGGAGCGGGATTACGGTTTCATCAGCGGTTTGACGGTGTTGCTAGGCAATATTGGAGCCATTCTGGCCGCTGGCCCGCTGGCTGGGCTATTGACGATCTGGTCCTGGCGGACCGTATTTATAGCGCTGGGCGTCATTGCGTTGGCGCTGGCGGCGTTGTCCTGGTTTGGCGTGCGCAACAGCCCCGAAGAGGCCGGTTTCCCCTCCCTGCGCCAACAGGAAGGGAAAGCCCGCCACGCCGGGCGGGAACAACACTGGTGGCATGATCTGATCGGGGTTTTGGCAACCGGTCGCGCCTGGCCCGGTTTTTGGGTCAATCTTGGAATGCCAGGCGGCCTGCTGGCGTTTCTGGGTTTATGGGCGATCCCCTTTCTGCGCGACGCGCATGGCTTGGAGCGATCTGCTGCTTCGCTCTATACCAGCATCGGTTTAGCCGGCTTTGCTTGCGGCGCGCTGTTCTACGGCTGGTTTTCTGATCGATTGCACCGCCGCGGACCGCCCTTGATCGTCGGGACGGTTGTTTACGGCGTGGCTTGGCTCGGCATCGGCTATAGCCACTGGGAACCGGGACTGCTTGGGCTGGCTTGGTTTGGACTATTGGGCTTTGGGGCTGGCGCTTTTGTCTTAACCTTCGCTGCCGCCAAGGAAGTCATGGCACCTGCCTTGGCGGGCATGGCCATCGCCTTGGTCAACACCGGCGCTTTCCTTGGAGCGGCCATTTTGCAGCCAGCCGTTGGCTGGATTATAGATTTAGCCTGGAGCGGCGCGATGGCTAATGGGGTGCGTGTTTACGGGTCCGCGGATTATCGGACGGCTTTTTTCTTGATGCTCGGCGGCGCGCTCCTAGCGCTTGTCGCTTCGTGCTTCATTCATGAAACGCGCTGTCGTAATATCACTTTGTCTGATTGATTAAGCAGTATCAAACTGTTCAATCCGAACTCGCGCCGCCGTGGTCATTATGAGGCTTGCCCTGACGCTGCCCGACTGCCGGGCCGCAGCTTACGCGCCAATAAATTCGGCTGCGGCGTGCCCAACCGCAAGCGCTTGCCATTGGCGAGCGTGATTTCCACCGCTTCCCAACCAGAGACGTTATAGACCCAACCCTCCGCGGTACGATGAATGCCCCACCCGTGAATCACGCTGTTGCGCACTGGCTTGGCCTCCCTAATCTCGGCTAACGGAATGCGTTTTTGAATCAGCCCGACGCCAAACCAAAACCGGAGGTAATCAGCATCGATTACAATGGTTAGGGAATGGAATAATAGGACAGCGACCGCTGTCAGCAGTGGCCCGCCGACAATGATCACCCGGTCGCTCAGCGCCAAACCCAGGCCAACCAGCAACAGACCGGTTAACAAGAGCGAAACGACCACCACAGTACCAAACTGGGTCTGCTTGTAATCCAGGGAATGTGACATCAATCGGCCAATGGAGAAAACAATGATCAAATGTAGCGCGTTGCTCGTCGTATTATCGTTATTTCTTAGTGGTTGTCAGATTTTGGAGGAGGAAGGCAATACCCAAGCTTTCCATATTCCCATTGGGACTCAACTCGATCTGCATCAAGCGCTCATGATTCCGGCGGATCAGGCCGGCGCTTTTATCCAAGGGACTCGGATTGGCGACCGCTACCGCCACGACGCCACCTGTCGGCTAGAAGTCCGCGCGCTCGCATCGGTTCCCCGCCCCGTGCGGGCAGATCGCTTTACCGTCGAGCGGGTCAACCGCGCCTGGGAGATTTTTTCCAGCCGGGGCACGGGTTTGCGGTACGCGCGGTTCGTGCGCGACTTCAAGGAAGGCCCCAGCCTGTTCACTTTCACCACGTATCTCTACCTGCATTCCGAGCAACAGCCGGATGTATTTCGATTGGTATGCAGCCATTTGCAAAATGCAGATCAAAATCCTCGCCACTTAACAGCCAACGAAATACGCACGGTATTGACGCCCATTATGACGCTGCATTAATCGCGGCTTCACTCAACCAGCGCTCGGCTTGGTTTGGCGGGCTCAGTCGCGTAAGCGTAACGTCTCTCATAAATTCCAACAGCCAGAGCGGGGTGATCAGGGCGGCTGCCCCGATCACTTTCATTCCTGGTCAGCGGGATGCTCGGCACTTAAGTCCGCGCTCCATCGTCCCCTTAAAAAATTCAAATCCGTTCCCTCAATGACTTCCCTTTCAAAACCGGCGACCCGTGAAGCAGCCCCTTAAGTATTGATCTTATGGATGGCGCGGCCGTGGACTGACAGGGCCGCTTCATGGATCGCCTCGTACAAGGTGGGATGGCCATGAATGGTGCGGGCCAGATCCTCGCTGCTGGCGTGGAACTCCATTGCCAACACCGCCTCCTGCACCAATTCCGACGCGAACGGCCCAATGATATGGCACCCCAAGAGTTCGTCGGTCTCGGCGTGCGCCAGTATCTTGACCATGCCGACGGCGGCTTCCATGGCCTTGGCGCGGCCATTCGCGCTGAACGGGAAGCTGCCAATCTTATAGGGAATACCCTCGGTTTTTAGCGCCTGCTCGGTTTTGCCGACCCAAGCGATTTCGGGAGCGGTGTAAATCACCCAGGGGATAGCGTCGTAGTTGAGATGACCATGCTGGCCGGCGATGTTCTCCGCCACCATGATCCCCTCCTCCGAACCCTTGTGCGCCAACATCGGGCCGCGCACCACATCGCCGATGGCGTATACCCCCGGCAGGTTGGTTTCGCAAATATCATTGGCGTGGATGAAACCCCGTTCGTCGAGCAGCAATCCGGCTTCGGGGGCAGCGATATTATCAGTGTTGGGCCGACGCCCCACCGATACCAACAACTTCTCGACGGTGATCTCATGATCGCCCGTCTTATCCCGAAATTGTACCTTAACCCCAGCGGCGGTTTTCTCGGTCGCCATGACGCGCGTGCCGAGCCGGATATCCAGTCCCTGCTTTTTGAACTGGCGCAAGGCGTCACGAGCAATCTGCTGATCCGCCAGCACCAGAAAATCCTCGACGGCTTCCAGCATGATGACTTTGGAACCCAAGCGACTCCAGACGCTGCCCATCTCCAGACCGATCACGCCCGCGCCGATCACGCCCAGCGTCGCGGGCACGGTGCGGAAATCCAGCGCACCGGTCGAATCGACAATCAAGCCTTCCGCGTTATCCACCCGCGCGGCCCCGATATCGATGGGTTTGGAACCGGTGGCAATGATCACGTTATCGGCGTTGACCACTTCAACCGAACCATCCTGGGCCGTCACTTCCACCTGACGATCAACCAACAGCTTGCCGTGGCCCTTCAGCCACTCCACCCCATTGGCTTTAAACAACGCGCTGATGCCGTTGGTCAATTGCAGCACGATGTCTTCCTTGCGCGCCATCATCTGATCGAGATCGAGCCGGACGCCTTCGATGTGAATACCATGAGCGCCTAACTCGTGTTGCAGGCGATGATATTGCTCGGAGGATTCAAGTAGAGTCTTGGAAGGGATGCAGCCCACATTCAGACAGGTACCACCCAAGGCCGGAGCACCCTTGGAGTTGATCCATTTCTCCACGCAGGCGGTTTCCAGACCGAGCTGCGCGCAACGGATCGCCGCCACGTAACCAGCGGGGCCACCGCCGATGACGACCACATCATAAGTCTTAGCCATGCTTCCCCCGAATGCGAGTGAGTATTCTTAGCAGTGATTGCAATGTAAAAAAGGACTGATTTAACTGTCTCATCAGATCGAAGGTGAGGGTCCGCCGCCGCTGTTCTGGCATCAAGAACGGCGGCTGTCCGCCGCCGTTCTCAGCCATTGATCCAACGTTTTGGAGCGTCTAGACCTGTAACACCAACCGGGCTGGGTCCTCAATGCATTCCTTGACGGTCACCAGGAAGGTCACCGCCTCGCGGCCATCGATCATGCGATGGTCGTAGGAGTGCGCCACATACATCATCGGTCGGATCACCACCTGACCGTTTTCCGCCACCGGCCGATCCTTGGTGGCGTGCATGCCGAGAATACCGCTTTGCGGCGGGTTAAGGATCGGCGTGGACATCAGCGAGCCGAACACGCCACCGTTGGTGATCGTGAAGGTGCCGCCGGTCATTTCCTCGATCGTCAAGGTGCCTTCCTTCGCTTTCTTGCCGAATTCGCCGATGGTTTTTTCGATATCCGCCAAGCTCATCTGGTCGGCGTCGCGCAGGATCGGCACCACCAAGCCGCGCGGCGAAGAGACGGCGATGCCGATGTCATAGTAGCCATGATAGAGGATATCGTTACCGTCGATGGAGGCGTTCACCGACGGATAGCGCTTGAGCGCCTCGATGACCGCCTTGACAAAAAAGCCCATGAAACCCAAACGCACCCCGTGTTTTTTCTCGAAATCGTCCTTGTAGCGGTTGCGCAAATCCATCACCGGCTTCATGTTGATTTCGTTAAAGGTCGTCAACATGGCCGTGTTGTTCTTGGCCATCAACAGTCGTTCCGCGATACGGGCGCGTAGCCGGGTCATCGGCACCCGCTGTTCCAACCGGCCCAGGGCATCGGCCGGCACCGGCGCGCTAGCCGCTGGGATGGTGGGGGCCGGCGCCGGCCGCGCGATGGCAGGCGCGGGGCTTGGGGCGGGAGCCGGTCGGGCTGATTGCCGCCCTTCGAGGAAGGCCAGTACGTCCGCCTTAGTGACGCGCCCATCGCGCCCACTGCCCGCCACTTTCGCGATATCCAGGCCGTGCTCGGCAGCCAGTCGGCGCACCGCGGGACTCAAACCTTCCAAATTGGCTTCGGCCACTGGCGCGGCCGGCACGACTGGCGCGGCGGACACGGCCGGCGCGGGTTCCGGCGCCGCAACTTGCCCATCGGCACTCTCCTCCAAGGTGGCGATGACCTCGCCCGTGGTCACCGCCTCGCCTTCCTGCCGCAGGATCTGGCCAAACACACCATCGGCGGGCGCGGGGATATCGAGCACCACCTTGTCCGTCTCCAAATCCACCAAACTCTCCCCTCGTTTCACCGCCTCGCCCGGTTTTTTCTTCCAGTTGACGAGCGTGCCGTCAGAGACGGATTCAGGCAAAGAGGGGACTTTTACTTCGATGGTCATTTTCTTTGTTCCCTTTGGTTCGGGTCGTTATTCGATCTGGGTTGCGGCAGTTATTGGCCCAGGGCCTGATTGACGAGTTGTTGCTGTTGTTCGACGTGGACGCTGTGATAGCCCACGGCTGGCGAAGCGGAATGCGGCCGACCGGCATAACGGATCTTAAAATGGGGCGGCAGACCCCGCTCCAAATGGTGGAGCGTCTCAAACCACGCGCCTTGATTTTGAGGTTCTTCCTGACACCAGATCAGATCGGTCAGGTTGGGATAGCGCGCGATCTCGGCGAGATAAAGGGCTTGTGGGAAAGGATAAAGCTGCTCGATGCGGATAATGGCTACATGATCCAATTGGCGCTCGCGACGAGCTTCCAACAAATCGTAGAACACCTTGCCGCTGCACGCGACCAGCCGGGTAATTTTGGCCGGATCGTGCGGATCGATTTCCGGGATAATCTCCTGAAAGCAGCCTTCCGTCAGATCTTCCAGGCTGTTCATCGCCAGCCGGTGCCGCAGCAGACTCTTAGGACTCATCACGATGAGCGGCTTGCGGAAGTTGCGTTTCATCTGCCGGCGCAACATATGGAAGCACTGGGCCGGAGTCGACGGCACCACCACCTGCATGTTCTTCTCAGCACACAGTTGCAGGTACCGCTCCAGCCGGGCCGAGGAATGTTCGGGTCCCTGGCCCTCGAAGCCGTGCGGCAACAACATCACCAGCCCGCACATCCGGCCCCACTTGGTCTGACCGGAAGAGATGAACTGGTCGATCACCACCTGGGCGCCGTTGGCAAAATCGCCAAATTGAGCCTCCCAGACGATCAAACCGTTCGATTCAGCGGTGGCGTAGCCGTATTCGAAAGCCAGCACCGCTTCTTCGGACAGAATGGAGTCGATGACGATAAAGTTTGGCTGGCCAGGGTAAAGATTCATTAGTGGCACAGAGCTCGTGCCGTCCGTTTGATTGGGCAGCACCGAATGGCGGTGGAAGAAGGTGCCACGACCGCAATCCTGGCCGGAAATACGGACCTGATAGCCTTCCTGGAGCAGGGTGGCGTAAGCGAGATTTTCGGCGAAACCCCAATCGAGCGGCAGCGCGCCCGCCGCCATTTTGCGGCGGTCGTCCATCAGCTTGGCGACGCGGGGATGCGTTTCGAAGCCTTCCGGCAACTTGAGCAAGCGGCCGGACAGCTCGCGGATGGTTTCCAATGGCACGGCGGTATCAACCGGAGCGCTCCAATCTTCGTTGGTGAACGGAGACCAGTCAATGGAATAAGGCCCCTTGGCGTGCGGCAGCGTGGGGCGGGACACCTGCCGTCCGGCATCGAGATCGGCGCGATATTTGGTCTGCATCTCCTGAAAATCGGCGTCGGCAATCACGCTCTCGCTCGCCAGTTTTTCGGCGTACAACGTCGCCGTGGTCTTTCGCGCCCGAATCTTCTTGTACATCATCGGTTGGGTGGCGGCCGGCTCGTCGGCTTCGTTGTGGCCGAGGCGGCGATAGCAGATCATGTCGATGACAACATCCTTGTTGAAGGTCATCCGGTATTCCAGCGCCAGCCGGGTAACGAACAGCACCGCTTCGGGATCATCGCCGTTGACGTGAAAAATTGGGGCTTGCACCATTTTGGCCACATCGGTGCAGTACAGCGCCGAACGGGTATCTAGCGGGTTGCTGGTCGTGAAACCGATCTGATTGTTGATCACGATATGCACGGTGCCACCGGTGCGGTAACCGCGCACCTGCGAGAACTGGAAGGTTTCCATGTTCACGCCCTGGCCGGCGAAGGCGGCGTCGCCGTGGATTAGCAGCGGCATCACCGAATTGAATGGGGGTGTTTCCGCGCCGGGCGCGCGTCGCCGTTCCATGCGGGCGCGCACCGAGCCCTCGACCACGGGATTGGCGATTTCGAGATGCGAGGGGTTAAAGGCCAGCGCCAGATGCAGCGGACCGCCCGGCGTTTCCACGTCGGACGAAAAACCTAAGTGGTATTTGACATCGCCGGTGCTGCCCACCCGACGCTTGCCCTCGAATTCATCGAACAACTCGCTCGGCGACTTGCCAATGATGTTGACCAGCACATTCAACCGGCCGCGGTGAGCCATGCCAATAATGATCTCTTGGATACCCTGCGCGCCCGCCTGTTGGACCAGCTCGTCCAACATCGGAATCAGGCTATCTCCCCCTTCCAGCGAAAAGCGTTTCTGGCCAACATAGCGGGTATGGAGGTAGCGCTCCAAACCTTCGGCGGCCACCAACCAATGCAGCAAATCTTTCCGTTGCGCCCCGGTCAGATCGAGTTGGGCGCGCTGACCTTCCAACCGTTTTTGAATCCAGCGTTTCTCATCGGTCTCGTTGATGTGCATGTATTCGGAACCGATCGAACCCACATACACATCCCGCAGCAAACTCATGATCTCGCGCAAGGTCCACTGCGAGGGGGCCACCAACGAGCCGGTATTGAAGGAGGCATCCATGTCCGCCTCGCTCAAACCGTGATAGCCAGGATCAAGTTCCGGCACTGGCGGCCGATCGCGTAATTTCAGCGGGTCGAGATTGGCGGCTTTATGACCGCGGGTCCGATACGCGTTGATGATGCGCAGCACCGCCGCTTGTTTTTCGGCCGCCGCTGGACTGAGCACCTGCGCGCGACCGACGCCGGCTTGCGGTTGCAGCGCGAGCCGGGCGAAGGAGTCGCGGATCGGGCCGTGGGCCACATCGCGGGCCCCTTGGGTCTGCGCCTCCATGTTTCGGAAATACTGCCGCCAGTTGTCGCTGACCGATTCGGGATCGCTTAGAAAACTTTCGTACAGTTCTTCTATGAAAGCGGCGTTGCCGCCAAACAAAGGCGAACTTTGGCGAAATTGTTCGATGAGTGTGCTCATGGGCGTGATCGACTCCCAGTGATGATAAGGTTTCCAAGAACGTTTTCTAAGGATGGTTGTTCTCAGGTGATACCGAGGTTGGCTCGCTGGCTTGCAAAATCGCGCTCGCGCAAACACCGTGGCAAGGTTCTCATCAAGCCGTGGCGGGCAAGGCAGCCCCAACATAACGTCGCCAGCGGGATCGCGCCGATGGCGCTCTTGAGCCAAGAGGTCACGGTCACTTTCTCAAAAATACCCCATCGGCGAGCGCGTTGGCCTTGCCGCATCATCCTCGAAAGGCATCCTGGAGGAGTTCGCTGGGAAGTGGCGGCGGCGTCCCAAGAGCATGGGGTGGTGGCTGTGGCGAAGAAACATGGCTGATTATAACCAGGGCCTGAATGAGGATACATCTGAATTGTCGCCCGTTTTGATTCATCCTTACAGTTAAAGACCAACTCTCTGAAAATACCGCCAAATAGAGGGTTGGTTCCCAGCAATGATAAAAAACCACCGTATATTTTTGCCATGAGAAATGCTCTGCTGTACATTCTTCCGTGATGGCATCCCAGATTTTCAATGCCAGCAGCGTAGCGGACGGATTTCCGGCTGATTCCGCCGCTTGGGTTTGTTCCATTTAGGAGGGAATCGCAATGGCTGCCACCAATCCCCTCGCGCAAGGAGCCCCCGCGTCCTATCAGGCTAGCGAAGGTGAACCCTATATGGGCGACGCCCAGTTGGCGCATTTTCGCAAGATTCTGATGGACTGGAAAGAAAGCCTATTGAACGAAGTAGGCCGCACCGTCAACCACATGCAGGACGAATCGTCCACTTTCCCCGATCCCAATGATCGCGCCACCCAGGAAGAGGAATTCAGCCTGGAATTGCGGACGCGCGATCGAGAGCGGAAGCTGCTCAAGAAAATCAACGAAGCCATCACGCTGATCGAAACCGGTGATTACGGCTACTGTGAAGGCTGCGGGGTGGAAATCGGACTGCCGCGAATGTTGGCCCGACCGACCGCCACCTTGTGCATTGATTGTAAAATGCTAGAAGAAATCCGGGAAAAACAAGGAAATTAACCACGAATAACGAATACCGTGCCGCCCGATCCTTGATCGCGTCATGGTGGCCGACTCAACTTTAGGTTTCCCATGTTCTTCAACGGACATCGAGCGAGGTCGGTTTGCGCCTTCTCCCACCGGGCCATTGCATTTCGGCTCGCTGGTCGCTGCGCTGGGTAGTTTTCTGGAAGCGCGCCACCGGCGCGGTGAATGGCTGGTTCGGATTGAAGATGTGGATCTATTTCGCGCGCGGCCGGGCGCGGCGGATGCTATATTGCGCGCCTTGGAACGATGTGAACTGCGGTGGGATGGGTCAGTGTTGTACCAAAGCCAACGCACCGAGACCTATCGGGCGGCGCTGGAACCGCTTCTGAACGCTGGGCTGGCTTATCCTTGCACTTGTAGCCGACGGGACTTGGCCGCTTGTCGGCGTGGCGGTGACGGCAGCCCGATCTATCCAGGCTACTGCCGCGCTGGCCCCCGTTCGAGCGCCCGCCCGCCCGCCATCCGGCTCCGCGCGCCTGATGCGCCGTTGGTTTTTCAGGACGCCATACAAGGCGATTACCGGCAATGCCTGTCGAGCGAGGTCGGCGACTTCGTGATTCGGCGCGCTGACGGTTGTTTCGCCTACCAGCTAGCCGTCGTGGTCGATGACGCCGCCCAAGGCATCACCCATGTGGTGCGAGGCAGCGACTTGCTAGATTCGACGCCCCGGCAAATGTACCTCCAACGCTTGCTGAACTTTCCCGCGCCGGAATACGCCCATCTCCCGGTCGCCATCGACCGCCACGGTTACAAACTCAGCAAGCAAACGGGCGCCGCCCCGCTGGATCTCAGCAACCCGGCGCCAGCGTTGTGCGCCGCTCTGGGTTTTCTGGGCCAAGCGCCGCCGCTCGCGTTGTGGCACGAATCGCCGGCGAGCGTCTTAACGTGGGCTCGCGCCCATTGGCGATTGAAACAAGTTCCCGCCATTCTGTCTCGTCAGTGGGGAAATTTTGCTTCAGCCACCTCCAATCAGGCGGGATGCGAGCATTAGCAGTAGCCAGCTGTAGACAAGATTGCGACCTTGAACTAGAAAATAATAGCCGTACCGGATGCGGATGCAGTTTTAGTAACGCTTTTGCTCCGAACGAACGCCATGCCACCAACCAATATCACCAAAGGAGAGCCACGGTAATGTCCGATGTCAAGGTCTATCCCGTACTGGCCGAAGTCGCCTCTCATGCGTGGATCAACAACGACCAATATACAGCGATGTACCAGCGTTCGGTCGATGATCCAGAAGGTTTCTGGGCCGAGCAGGCCGATCAATTCCTCACCTGGTCCAAGCGTTGGGACAAGGTTTTGGATTGGGATTTCACCAAAGGTCATATCCGCTGGTTCGAGGGCGGTAAGCTTAACGTCAGCGAAAATTGCCTGGACCGCCATCTGGCCAAGCGCGGCGACCAAGTCGCGATCATCTGGGAAGGTGACAATCCGTCGGAAGACAAGAAGATCACCTACCGCCAATTGCATCAGGATGTCTGCAAATTCGCCAATGCCCTGAAGAGTCTGGGCGTCAAGAAAGGCGACCGGGTTTGCATCTACATGCCGATGATCCCCGAAACCGCCGTCGCCATGCTGGCCTGCACCCGGATCGGCGCCGTCCACTCCATCGTGTTCGGCGGTTTCTCGCCCGATTCGTTGAAAGACCGGATCATCGACGCTGAATGCAATGTCGTCATTACTTCCGACGAAGGGATGCGCGGCGGCCGCAAGGTGCCGATGAAAGCCAACGCCGACAAAGCCCTGCAAAGCACGCCGAGCGTGAAGAACATGGTGGTGGTCAAGCGCACCGGCGGCAATGTGGCCTGGGACGACGGCCGCGACGTGTGGTATCACGATGTGATGGCCAAGGCCAGCGCTGACTGCCCGCCCGAACCGATGGACGCCGAGGACCCACTGTTCATTCTGTACACCTCTGGCTCGACCGGCAAACCGAAGGGCGTGCTGCACACCACCGGCGGTTATCTGCTGCACGCGGCGATCACCCATAAATACATCTTCGATTATCACGACGGCGATATTTACTGGTGCACCGCCGACGTGGGCTGGGTAACCGGTCATACCTATATCGTTTACGGGCCGCTGGCCAACGGCGCCACCTCGATCATGTTCGAGGGCATTCCCACCTATCCTAACGTCAGCCGGTTCTGGGAGGTGGTCGACAAGCACCAAGTGAACATCTTCTACACCGCGCCGACCGCGATCCGCTCGCTGATGCGCGAGGGCGAGGAACCGGTTAAGAAAACCTCCCGCAAGAGCCTGCGCTTGCTAGGTTCGGTGGGCGAGCCGATCAACCCCGAGGCCTGGGAGTGGTACCACCACAACGTCGGCGACGGACGCTGCCCCATCGTTGACACCTGGTGGCAGACCGAAACCGGCGGTATCCTGATCACCCCGCTGCCGGGCGCCACCGCTCTGAAGCCCGGCTCCGCCACTCGGCCGTTCTTCGGCGTGTGTCCGGCGATGGTGGACGCCGAAGGCCAGTTCCTGGAAGGCCCCACCGACGGCAATCTGGTGATCACCCGGCCGTGGCCGGGCATGATGCGCACCGTGTACGGCGATCACCAACGTTTCATCGACACCTATTTCTCGATGTACAAGGGGCTGTACTTCACCGGCGACGGCGCCCGGCGCGACGAAGATGGCTATTACTGGATCACCGGCCGCGTGGACGACGTGATCAACGTCTCCGGCCACCGCATGGGCACCGCCGAAGTCGAATCAGCGCTGGTGCTGCATCCGGCGGTCGCCGAAGCCGCCGTGGTCGGCTATCCGCACGATCTCAAGGGTCAGGGTATCTACGCCTACGTCACGCTGAAACTTGGCGTCGAGCCAACCGAGGAACTGCGGAAGGAATTGGTCGCCCACGTCCGCAAGGAAATTGGCCCGATTGCCTCTCCAGACGTGCTGCAATGGGCGCCGGGTCTACCGAAGACGCGTTCCGGCAAGATCATGCGTCGCATCTTGCGCAAGATCGCCGCCAATGAAGTGGATCAGCTCGGCGATACCTCCACCTTGGCCGATCCGAATGTGGTGACCGATCTGGTCGATAATCGCGCGGTCAAGTAACCCGAAATTTACCTGACGCAATTCCGCTTTAAACCCGGTCTTTTAAGCGAGGGACCGGGTTTTTTTATGGCCTGACGTTCGGCCAGCGCGCGCCGGTTTCATCAATCCAAGCGCTCACCAGCCGCGCCGGGGTGATATCGAAATACACATTTCTGACCGTTACTGCTGGCCAGTCTGGCAACTTTAGTTCTGACGGCGCCATTTCTTCCAACTCCGGCAAGGCTTCACCAAGCTTGCGCCATTTGAAACTTTCGCAACAGACGTAAAACGGCACACGTTGCTCCCGCGCCGCCAGCCCCAATAAATACGTTCCTGCTTTGTTGACAACCGAGCCATCGGCCAGCACGCTGTCCGCCCCGACCAGCACCGCATCGGCCCGCGCCACAAACAGCGCCATTTGCGCTTCCGTGATGTAGGTCGTCGCCACCTTCCAGGCCGAAAGCTGTCGCGCCAACCGCCGGCCCTCCTCCAACGGCCGCGATTCGGTAATGATCATCCGCAAGCCTCGGTCTTTGAGCAGCCGGCAGGTTTCCAGTACGGTCGAGCTGAGACTATGGGTCATCAGCGTCCGCCCCGCTCCCAGCAGTTGGGCGGCATGGACCGCACTGGTGCGGGCGGCCTGTTGGGAACGCGCGATCAATTCTTCCGCCCGCTCAGCCGCTGCCTGGCGGGCGGCCGCCAAATCCAGCACAGTCTCGCCACTCATTTCCGCCTGCCAGCAACCTAACAGATTCCGAACGGGCGTCATGCTGGGCCGGCTATCCGCCAACTCCGCCGACAACCGCAACAACCCCCGCCGCCACTCCGTTACGCTGTCGGCCGGCAGTTCGCGCGCCGCCTGAGCCAGCACCATCAGACAGCAACGCGCCAGTTCGCTGGCCCCTCGCGCGCGATCATCGCGAATTTCCTGATTTTGTGGTTGAATTTCGCGATATTCATTGCTCAAAATACCAACCAAAGATCAAAACAAAGTAAGTATCCTACCCCTGCGTCCACTGAGGAGACCGTCATGAGCGATGTTGATCCCATCATCGGCAACTGGTATCGCAATGAAGAAACCGGGGACGATTTCGAAGTGGTTGCTCTTGATGAAGATGCCCAGACCATCGAAATCCAGTACTTTGAAGGAGAAGTGGAGGAGTTGGATCTGGATGCCTGGTACGAGCTGCCCATCGAATCGATTGAAGCTCCGGAAGATTGGTCTGGCCCTTTCGATGAACTGGAGCCAGACGATTTAGGTTTCGATGAAGAAGATGAGTTCGACGATGCGAATGAACTGCTGGACGATGAGGACCAACGCTAAATCGCAGACCAAGCGCTAAGCCGGCATCAAGTACTCTTGCTGGCCTAGCGCTCGCGCCGCGCCCGCGCAAACGCTTCCGCCAAGGCGCTTGGGGGATTGTTGGCTGGCTCCTGATATTCTCGCTGAGACGGCCGGTTTGGCTGTGATTCGCGCCGCTTCGGCTCGCTGGCTGAAGGTTGTAGCGAAGGCGAGCGCGGCGCGGAACTCGCGACCGGATCGCCCGAGCGCATACTGAGCGCGACGCGCCGCCGCTTCAAATCGACTTCCACCACTCTGACCTTGACCACTTGGCCGACTTTCACTATTTCGCGGGGATCTTTCACAAAACGATCCGCCAAGGCCGAAATATGCACCAATCCGTCCTGATGCACTCCGATGTCAACGAAAGCGCCGAAGTTGGCGACGTTGGTCACCACGCCGCCCAACAGCATTCCTATCTGCAAATCCGCCAGTGTCTCCACCCCATCCTTGAATACCGCCGTTTTGAATTCGGGGCGGGGATCACGGCCAGGCTTTTCCAGTTCGGCCAGAATGTCGCGCACGGTCGGCACCCCAAAACGATCATCCGTAAATTGGGTCGGTTGCAGCGTCTTGAGAAATTCAGCATTACCCAACACATCGCGCAGGCCGCGCCCGCTGGCGGCCAAGATGCGTTCGACGACCGGATAAGCTTCTGGATGCACGGCGGATCGATCCAGCGGATTGTCGCCGTTCGTGATCCGCAAAAATCCAGCGGCCTGCTCGAAGGTTTTCGCGCCCAAGCGGGCCACCTTCAGCAACTGTTCGCGCCGCCGGAACGCACCGTTGGCGTCGCGAAATTCGACGATATTACGGGCTAGCGTCGCGTTCAACCCAGCGACCCGCGCCAGCAACGGCCCTGAGGCGGTATTCACATCCACCCCCACCGCATTCACGCAATCCTCGACCACCGCATCCAGAGTACGCGCCAAGCGGGTTTGACTGACATCATGCTGGTACTGGCCGACGCCGATGGCTTTGGGTTCAATCTTGACCAGCTCCGCCAGCGGGTCTTGCAAGCGGCGCGCGATGGATACCGCCCCACGCAGCGACACATCCACGTCGGGAAATTCCCGCGCCGCCAGTTCGGAGGCCGAGTAGACTGAAGCCCCCGCTTCCGACACCACCAGCTTGCGCAGCTTGAGTTCGGGATAATGCGTCATCAATTCAACAGCCAGCCGGTCGGTTTCACGCGAGGCGGTGCCGTTGCCGATGCTCAACAACTCCACGCGATGGCGGCGACACAACTCGGCCAGCACGTGAAGGCTTTCATCCCATTGGTTGCGCGGCACATGTGGATAAACCGTCGCCGTTTCAACCAACTTGCCGGTCACATCCACCACCGCGACCTTGACGCCGGTGCGCAAGCCCGGATCGAGTCCCAGCGTCGGCCGCGCGCCTGCCGGCGCGGCCAGCAATAAATCGCGCAAATTGCTGGCGAATACCCGGATCGCTTCTTCCTCGGCGGCTTCGCGCAACCGTTGTTTCAATTCCGTATCCAGATGGGGCAACAGCTTGACTTTCCAAGCCCAGCGCGCGGTTTCTCGCAGCCAGGGATCGGCAGGTCGGCCAGCGTCGCGAATCTGGCAATGCGCGACCACCAGGCGCTCGCCGGAGTCGGGGTCAGTGGCCGCCGGCTCGCCAATGACCAGCTCCAGTTGCAACACGCCCTCACCTCGCCCTCGAAACAGCGCCAAGGCGCGATGAGACGGGATTTGACGGATAGGTTCCTGATACTCAAAATAATCCCGGAACTTAGCGCCCTCTTCCGCCTTGCCCTCGACCAATTGCGCGTGCAGTACCGCCCGGTCCCAGAGTAACTCCCGCAAGCGCGCCAGCAATTCAGCGTTCTCAGCGAATTCTTCCATCAGAATTTGCCGGGCGCCTTCCAAGGCCGCTTTCACATCGGCGATATCCCGCTCTGGGTTGAGGAAGGCTCTCGCGGCTTGTTCGGGCGCTTGAGTCGGATCGGCCAACAAGCCATGCGCCAGCGGAGCCAAGCCGGCTTCGCGGGCGATCTGCGCCTTGGTGCGTCGCTTGGGCTTGTATGGCAGATATAAGTCTTCCAGCCGGGTTTTGGTATCGGCGGCCAGCAACGCGCTTTCCAGTTCGGCGCTCAGCTGGCCCTGCTCGCGGATGCTGGCGAGAATGACCCCGCGCCGTTCTTCCAATTCGCGTAGATAACCGAGGCGTTCTTCCAGTAGGCGCAGTTGGGTGTCATCCAGCCCGCCCGTGGCTTCCTTGCGATAGCGGGCGATAAACGGCACCGTCGCCCCCTCATCCAGCAGGGCGACAGCGGCTTCAATCTGGCGTTCCTGTACGGCGAGTTCGCGGGTAAGAGCCTGAATGATTGACATATTTCGGAGCCGCGGCCATCAACCTTAGAGCAAGGGTTTTTCCGACACGATCAAACCGTCTTCATCCGCGTAAAGATAGTGCCCGGGCATGAAATTGACGCCGGCGAAACGCACCGGAATGTTCCGCTCGCCCACCCCGCGCTTGACGCTCTTCAGCGGATGAACGCCCAGCGCCTTGACGCCGATGCCAATTTCCGAAATAGCGGCGGAATCGCGGATGCAGCCGTTAACGATGACGCCAGCCCAATTATTTTCTTCCGCCAATTCCGCCAGCTGATCACCCAGCAGCGCGCAGCGCATCGAGCCACCGCCGTCCACCACCAATACCCGACCTTCACCTGGCTCCTCCAACACAGTTCGCACCAGCGAATTGTCCTCGAATACTTTCAAGGTCACGATGGAACCAAAAAACATCGCTTCTTCGCCGTAATCGCCAAACAACGGTTCTGCGATTTGCAGGCGATCAGAAAACTCGTCGCAGAGATCGGTGGTCTTAAATTCCATGGAGGCTACTCTCGCGGATTGAAAAATTAGAATCTCGGCAGTTTAGCACAAGCCATCAACGCTCTAGCGGCTTGTAATCTTCAGCTCGATGCGGCGGTTGCGATGGTAAGCTTCGGGCGTATCCGTCGAATCAATGGGGTGGTATTCCCCCATCCCAACCGCGGCCAACCGCTGGGGCGAAACCCCCTGTTCAATCAGATAATTCACCACTTGCTGCGCCCGCGCCGTAGACAGTTCCCAATTCGATGGGAAGCGGCTGTTGCGGATCGGCGTGCGGTCGGTGTGGCCTTGCACTTCGATGATAACCGGCAAATCCGGCGGCAAGCGCGCGGCCAATTGCTGATACACCATCGCGAACTTATCCAGATCGACGCTGCCCGAGGGCGACAGCGTGGCATCGCCCGATGCGAATAGGACTTCCGACTGAAACACGAAGCGATCACCGACCACCTTGATATCGGGGTTGCCAGCAAACACTTCACGCAAGCGGCCAAAAAACTCGCTGGCGTATTTTTCTAGCTCCTCGACTCGCTCTTGCAGCTTCTTTTTGAGTGCGCTATCCAGCGCTTCAATCCGCCCTTTTTGATCGATGATGATGGCATCGCGGCGGGCTAGATCCTGCTGGTTGGCCGCCAGCGCCTTATTGAGCCGTTCTAATTCCAAGGCCAGCCGGTCGGCGCGGGCGCTGAGCAAAGCCGCTTGTTCCTGCACGCTGGTGACGGTTTCCTCGGCCTTACTCTTGTCGGCGTTCAGGGCCGTCTGCGCCGCCCGCGCCGCCGCCAGTTCATCGCGCAATTGCGTCATCAGCTTGTCGCGTTCCCCGACCGTCGATTCCAGACCCTGGACTCGGCCGCGCAAGCGGGTCGCTTCCTTTTCGGCGTCGCCAGCCAGCCCTTCCAAATGATCGACGATGCGTTGCAATTGGCCGATGGCGGTGTCCTTGCCCATGATTTCGCGGCCGATCAGCACCTCGGTGATGACGAAAACCGTAATCAGGAACACCAGCACCATCACCAGGCCACCCAGCGCATCGGTAAAAGCGGGCCAGATGTTGAACTCGCTGATCGCATCACGCCGGCGGGGCATAACGATCCACATCCCTTGATTCAACCGGCTCGCGCGCCAGCAGCCGGGCAATGGTGCGCAGTTCGTTGCGCAAATCGGCGGTGCGGTCGTTTTCAATATTTTGCAAGGTGATCCGCAACGATTCGATCCGCTCGTTGAGGTTCGCCACTTGCTCGGCGACTCGCGTCACCCCTTCGCCGCGATTGGCCATATACTCGGTGGTTGCCGCCACGCGCTCCAAGCGGTCGGTCGTGGCTTGCAACAACGCGGCCAGATGGCGCGGCGAAATGGTTTCGGTCTGCGCGGTGACAGTCACCACCGGCTGCCACAGTGGGATCAGATCGCTGACCACCAGCGCCTCCAACTGAGCATGATGGTGATTTTGGGCGTGAAACAGTTGCAGTTCCAAAAAGCCCAGCGCCAGCGCCCCCAACAGACCGAACAGCGAGGCCGAAAACGAAGTTCCCATCCCACCCAGCGGCGCGGCCAGCCGATCCTTGAAACTGGCGATCAACGCCATGGTGTCGGTCGCTTTTTCGGCGGATAAGCCGCCGATCACGTCACGCACCCCAGCAATGGTCAATAACAAGCCATAGAAAGTGCCGATCAGACCGAGCAGCACCAGCGCCCCCACCAGATAACGCACCAGCGCCCGCTGATCGTCACCGCGGCTGGCCAGCGAATCCAGCAAATATGGCAAACTGGCGCCGGTATCGCCGTGACCGACCACCCGATAAACCTTTTGCAGAAAGTCGCTCACATTGCGCCGCCATCCCTCGCCCAGCAAAAGCTCGTCAGCCTGAGCTAGCGGTAATTCCCGACGACGCGCTTTCAACGCCACGGCGGCGGCCCGGTCGGCGGCGCGCACATCGAGCAGCGCGCCGGTTATGGCTTTAAGGGTGTAAGCCACCCCGAACAGGAAAGCGGCGGCAATCGTCCCGTTCAAATAGGGGTTGGTTAGAAAAGCGGCGGTCAGCGGTTTCTGAAAAAATAGGCCGAGCGCGGCCAGCGCGGTCAAGAAAACCAAGGATCGCAGCAAATAACGGTTGGCGCTCCGGGTGGTGCGCCGGTCAACAAGAGTCATCGGCATGGGTCATCCATCATCTCCCGAACACAGGGAGCGCACTTTAACAGGATTCGAGAAAATGAGGATTAGGACAGCAGCAGAACCAGGGAATTCTTCACCCAAGATTGATGGCCTTCGGCCAGACACTCGAAGGTTTGTCGTCACCCGGCGAGGCTGTTGAAACGATCCCAGATCCGATCACTCCAAGGCTGATCGCCACCGCATGAAGGCGCCCAGCGCGCGGCCTCCAATAACGCCAGCATCTGCGCCTAACCCAGCCACCGATTCGACTCGATGGCGCGCGGACTCCAGCGGCGGGCAATCCGCTCAGTAATGGGCATTTGAATGACGGCGGGTTTTTGAAGCATGATGAATTGCTGGCAAGGGTTGGCTACCGCCGCTTGATTAAACATGATCGCAAGCAGAAAAAGCGCGAAAATGCTCCTCTCTTTTTCACATTCTTAAATTTCATTCGCACGAGGAACAGCCATGTCTTACCTACAAGAACTCAATGACTATCTCAAGCGCCATGTGCCGCTGTTCCAAGCCATGCAGGCTGCATTGGATCGCTGCGATGAAACGGGCGTGCGAATCAGCGCGCCGCTGGCGCCGAACATCAACGACAAAGGGATCGCGTTCGGCGGGTCAATGGCCGCCATCGCTTCCCTGACTGGCTGGGCGCTCACCCGCGCCACGCTGAACCAGCACGGCGAGAACGCTGAAATTGTCATCACCGATAGCGCGCTGAAATTCTTACGTCCGGTCAGAGGCGAGATCGTGTCAGAATCCGAACAGCCGGAAGCGGCCAAGGTCGAGCACTTCATCACCAACTATCGCCAGCGAGGTAGGGCGCGCTGGACAGTGGAAGTCACTATCCGCGCCGACGATGAACTGGCGATGACCTTCATCGGCCAGTATGGAATTTTCAAGTCTGAACAACTTCGATAGATTGCCATTGATTGACGCGATGCCAGGCGCGGTCATCCTGCGGCAAGGCCGGTCTGAACGCCGTTTCAGCGCGCCGGTGCAAGTAGTGACGGCGTGGCGGCCCGATGAGGTGATTCCGGCGCTGCGAGCCATTGCCGCGGCGGTCGAGCAAAGCCGTTATTATGCGGTCGGCTTCATCAGCTACGAAGCCGCCGCTGCCCATGGGCTTGCGGTCCATCCGCCGTTACCCGATTTACCGCTGCTATGGTTCGGCTTTTACGCGGGCATGGAAACGGTTGACGACCCTCCAGTTGGTATCGCGCCGCCCACGCTCACCTATTCGGTCGGGGTCTGGGAACCCGCTGTTGATGCGATGGCCTACGCCACCGCGGTCGCTCGCATCAAAAATTATCTGGCGGCTGGCGACACCTACCAAGTCAACTACACATTTCCGTTGCAAGCTCGTTTCGAGGGGGCGGCGCGAGCCTTCTTTGATGAGCTGACAGTTTGTCAACCCACTGAATATTCAGCTTTTATCGACACGGGACGGTTTGCGATCTGTTCGGTCTCGCCAGAACTGTTTTTCGAATTGGATGGCGAGCGGCTGATTACAAGGCCAATGAAGGGCACGGCCGCTCGCGGTCGCACGCTGGCGGAAGACCAACTTCAAATCGCCAGACTGCGTCAATCAGTAAAAAATCGGGCCGAAAACCTGATGATCGTGGATATGCTACGCAATGATTTGGGTCGAATTGCGCAGGTTGGCAGCGTGGCCGTATCCCGCTTGTTCGAGATCGAGCCTTATCCCACGTTGCTGCAAATGACTTCAACTGTCACCGCTCGCACCGCCGCTTCCATCGTCGATATCCTGACCAGTTTGTTTCCCTGCGCTTCAATCACAGGCGCCCCCAAGGTGCGCACCATGCAAATTATCCGTGAACTAGAGACGCAACCGCGCGGCGTCTACACCGGCGCCATCGGCTTTATTGGCCCCCAGCGGCAAGCTCGTTTCAATGTCGCTATCCGCACCGTGCTGATCGACCGCGAACGACGACAGGCACGCTATGGCGTGGGGGGTGGACTGGTCTGGGACTCAAATACCCAGGATGAATACACTGAATGCTTGCTCAAGGCACGAGTCCTGAGCCAGCGGCGGCCCTCGTTCCAATTACTGGAATCGTTACTGTGGGAACCGGACAGCGGCTATCTCCTGTTGTCGGCGCATTTGCAGCGACTGGCGGATAGCGCTGTTTATTTCAACATCCCGCTCGATAAACCCGCCATCGAGGTTGCTCTAAACCAATTGGCCCTTCATTTGAAAACAGCCAGCAAAATCCGCTTGCTGGCCAATCAAGACGCCACCTTCGTCCTACAAACCGAGGCGCTAAGCCGCCGCGCGCCAGCGGAACCGCTACGAATCGGTCTGGCTCGAACGCCAGTAGATTCAAATACGGTTTGGCTTTATCACAAAACCACCCGACGCGAGTTATATGAGGCAGCCCGCGCATCGCGGCCCGACTGCGACGAGGTGATTCTGTGGAATGAGCGCGGTGAGTTGACCGAGGCCAGCATGTCAAATTTGGCGTTGGAGTTGTGTGGAGAATGGGTGACGCCACCAGTGGCTAGCGGCCTGCTGGCGGGTACTTTTCGTGGCTGGTTGCTCGCAACCGCCCAGATTAAAGAGCGAATTCTGACTACCGCCGATTTAAGGGCCGACCGGCAAATTAGCCTGATCAACTCAGTCCGCCGATGGCAAGCGGCTATCCTCATCCCCTGAAACACGCCACGCCACATCATCGAATTTGGAGAATCCCCGAGCGTAAGGGGACACCGCATCTGGCGCGGTCAATTAGGTAAATAACGCCGACCGTGCTACAGTGCCTTGCAAGTTTGTCGCTGTGTGGTCCGGCCCGCACTCCGAGTTTCCCGGCCGATTCGTAACTAAATCGCCGCCCGTGGATCATCCAAACCGAGTTTCTCCTGCAAATCCGTCGTGGTTGTTCTCCTGTCGGGGATTCACTGATTTTCCTTGACAGCCATCAGTTGCCTGCCTGACTGGTTCCGCATTTTGCGTGAGCATGGGCGGATTCAGGAATTTTGCATGGCGCTGTTTCTCTTGGACTGGCAGAGTGCTGCGACTCCGAGAAGCCTAGCCGCATCCTCAATACCGATCCAGCAATCTGGAGGCCACAGCATGAAGATGATTTTTGTCGGCAACCTGCCCTCAGACACCACGGAACAGGAAATCACCCAATTGTTCTCGACCCATGGCCGCGTGCGTTCGTTACGGTTGGTTCGAGATGTATTCAGCGGGGCCTGTCGCGGTTTCGGGTTCGTGGAAATGGAAGGACATGAAGCACGAGCGGCTATCGGGGCGCTGAATGGCTGGGATCTGCGCGGCCAAAGAATCAAAGTGAACGAAGAACGGCCCAAAGAACGATCAGGTGGACGACGACGCTAATATCTGTCTATGGCCGGTTCATGGATGAATCGGTTGCGTATGACATTATGTCAAAATACTTCCCGGTTAGTATTACGATGCCGAATCGGGACTCCATTACAACTACTACAGGGATTATGATCCTCAGACGGGACGGTACATACAATCCGATCCCATCGGGTTAAGCGGGGGGATTAATACGTATGGGTATGTGGGAGGCAATCCTCTTCTATATACTGACTCTCAAGGTTTATCTAATCCTGCATTACTGTTAGGGGGTCCACCTGGGTGGATTATTTTCGGTGGCAGCGCAGCCATACGTATCTTTTGAAAAGTTGGCAATATCACCAGCATCCGACTGACGGCCAACACCCTGACCCGTTCGCCATCGGTCCAGTAAATCAAACAGTGGTCCTCAACGATCAGTTCGCGGATGTCCTCGCGCTGGGCTTCCGGCGTCATCCGGCCCTGCCGAGGGAACTGGGCTAACGACTCCACCCGCTTAAAGCACGCTGCGACAAAGCGCCGTCCGGCAGCGGGCGAAGGCCGGTTCAAATAATCCCTCGCTGAAAGCCAAATCAGCCAGCGCAGTCTCCGCCCAACGCAGCTCAGCCGTCCAGCAAGCGCCGTTGCGCGTCCTCGTGGGCGACGGTCTTACCCTCAGCGGCAGTCGCCAAGCCAAGATCAATCTGCTGCTTGACGTACAACTCGTAGAGAATGTCATCCCAGCTCGCCTGATCGGGCAAGCGGTCGATCACCTGTTTGGCGGTTTCCTTCGCGGTCTGCATGATTCGACTCCTCTCGTGACCTTAAGACGCAAGATCCTGGAGCATGGAGCGCCCGATTTTTGACGATCATGCCTTCCGACACGCGCTTGACCGCTTGTTTGTATGCCGGCGGCAACCGAGAGACCGCCTCGAACTGCAAGCGGAACGCCGCATCGGGGCTGCGTTCGGCCTGCTCGAAAACCAGCACATCCGCACTCACCGACAACGACAGCCGCCGCAGGACATCCAGGGTCGGCTCGATCCATGTTGCCGGACTTAGACCTCAAAATCGACGCTTGGATACAGGACGATCCCATATACTTGCTTGGTAGACTAAACAGAATCAGCCAGCGCCCATCAGCCGTTGCAATGCCTCGCGGTATTTGGCGACGGTGTGGCCCACGATTTCAGCCGGCAATTCTGGCCCCGGCGGTTGTTTGTCCCAATCAAGCGTTTCCAGATAATCGCGCACGAACTGCTTGTCGAAACTGGGGGGATTGACGCCGGGCCGGTGTTGATCCGCCGGCCAGAACCGCGATGAATCCGGTGTCAATACCTCGTCCATCAACACCAGTTGTCCCTGCTCGTCCAGTCCGAACTCAAATTTGGTATCGGCAATGATGATGCCCCGTTTCAGCGCGTAATCGGCGGCTTCCCGATAAATCGCCAGGCTGACCGCTCGTATCCGTTCCGCAAGCTCCCGACCAATAGCGCCAGCAACCGAATCGAAACTGATATTTTCGTCATGGGTTCCCAGGGCCGCTTTGGTGGAGGGCGTAAACAGCGGCTCCGGCAAGCGTTCCGCCATGCGCAACCCCTGGGGCAAGCGAATACCACACACAGCGCCTTCGCGCTGATAATCCTTCCACCCCGAACCGATCAGGTAGCCGCGCACGATGGCCTCTACCGGCACGCCCCGCAACCGTCGCGCCACCACGGCTCGGTCAGCAACTACGGCCCGCTCCACCGGATCGGGCAAAACTTCTTCCAATGTCTTTTCCGCCAGTTGAAGGTGGTTGGGAACCAGATGCCGCGTACGCTCGAACCAGAAATTCGATACCGCCGTCAAGACCGCCCCTTTACCGGGAATTAAAGTGGGTAAAATGACATCAAAGGCAGAGAGTCGGTCGCTGGCCACCATCAGCAAATGCCGATCATCCACTGTATACAGATCGCGTACCTTACCGCGATAGATCAGCGGTAAGCCCTTAATCTCGCAAGACGCGGCAACGGCGGATACAGACATAAAGAGGCAACTCCCGCTGGAAAAAGGATCAATGTCGCTTATTGTAACCGGCCGATCGGCGAGACGGGAAACGCCTCTTTCCACTGTCTTGGGTAGATAGTCCGGCTATATCGTCACTCCGATTGATACAGTATGCTTGCAGCCATGAATCTGACCGATACGCTGCTTCCGGCCGACTTGTTGTTCTTCGCCAACTTCGTTTGGCTGCTGGTGCTGTTGCAGGCTTTTCGACAGGCGCCCTGGGGCCAGTTCCTAGCCAGTTCCAAACGACAGCATGTCTTTATGGGTGCTTCGGCAGTATTGTTTTTGATGTGGATTTTCGAGGTGGGCATTCGGCCAGCATTGGGCTTCCACTTCCTGTGCATCACCGTTTACACTCTGATGTTCGGATGGTCGCTCGGCGTAATCGGGGTTAGCCTGATCACGGTGGGCGTGACATTGACCCATGGCGACTGGTCTGCGCTGGCCATGAACGCTCTACTGCTCGGCGTTCTGCCTGTCTCTATCAGCTATGGCATCTATTGCTTGGTATACCGTTACCTTCCCCGCCACCTGTTTATTTATATTTTTCTGTGTGCTTTCCTTAATGCCATCTTGACGGCTGGACTAACGGTTTTGGCGTTAATTACCTTGCTTGTTCTCACCGATGCTTACACCTTCACCCGCATCAGCAATGAATACTTACCTTTTTTGCCGCTTTACCTGTTTCCTGAAGGCACGCTCAACGGGATGATAACCACTGTCCTAATCGTTCTACAGCCTGATTGGCTCAAAACTTATGACGATGAAGTTTATCTAAAGCATCAATAAATTGCGGTCGCTATCAATCGAAATAATTTTTACTATTTACAGTTTCCAAATCAAAATAGCTCTTTGAGGTCTCAAAACATTGGTACTGGGAAAATTGTTTGGCGGAACATTTGGTTTTATGGTGGGCGGCCCTATTGGCGCATTACTGGGCGCGGCGGTCGGCCATAATTTCGATCAGCAAGCCCGGAACCCAAGCATCACATCGAAGGGCTTCAACGAGCATAGCCATGTTCAGGCGCTTTTTCTCCAAACCGCCTTTCAATTGATGGGCCACATCGCCAAAGCTGACGGTCGGGTGTCGGAATTGGAAATCGCCACGGCGCGCGCCATTATGGAGCGCTTGGGGCTGGACGCGAGCCAGCGCCATACGGCGATCGAATGTTTTACCGCGGGCAAACAACCAGATTTTGCGATAGCGACCGCATTCGAAACTTTCCAGCAAATCAGCTCCAACCGGCCTAATCTGTTGCAGCAACTATTAGAAATGCAACTCAATATTGCCTATGCCGACGGCAAGCTGCATCCACGGACCCATGCCCAACTGTTGTTTACCGCTGCTGGCGTTGGCGTATCACGCTTACAGTTTGAAGCGCTCCACAGTTTATTTCGCGGCCAGCATCATTGGTCGAAAAAGCAACAGCATAACGATAGCCGCGGCGCAAATAGTGACCAATCTGGACAACGGCGAAGTTACGGTTCGCGGCCAACCGCAGGCGTCAATTCTATTGGACAGGCTTATGCCATACTGGGCTTAAGTCAGGATGCTAATATCAGCGAAATTAAATTAGCTTATCGCCGCCTGCTTAAGAAGCATCATCCAGACAAACTGGCGGCCAATAACGTCTCACCCACCGAGATTAAAAAGGCTACCGAGAAGACCCGCGAACTTACAGCGGCTTACGAACGTATTCGAGAAGCCCGCAACTTCTAACAAGCTATTTTTATAAACAGGCTAGCCTTATACCGGCTGAATTTTCCAGTCAGTTAGATTATCCGCGATTGCCAAAGCCAAACAAGCTACCCAACCAGCCTAGCAAGGATTTTCTCGCTTTTGATTTTGTCTTTGCCGTGCCAACCTTAACGAGATAGTCCCCCATTGCCTTATCATCTTTCATAATATGATCAACCAGCCATTTTTTCAGGAAAAATAATAAGTCATAGCTCGATGCATTCGGATCTTCATCATATTTTTTTACATAGGACTTTACGATCTCAATGAGATTTTCATGTTGCTTTTTATGAATCTTAAGCCCAGCATAGCTGGATATGCTCATTAAACTCTCTTCAGTTGCAAAATGAACCCGAGTATATTCAATTAACCTCACTAAGATTTGATCTCTGGCTTCTTTTCCCCATCCTCCGTCAATAGCCACGCTCATTTCGTTAACCATGGCTGCCAATCCCTTATGTTGCTCGTCAATCTCCTCAACGCCAACACTTAATGTATCCGACCATTCAATAAAATCTTTCATATTCACTTACCTTTTAGCCTAATTCACTTAATTTCTAATTATTAATTAAAAATCAGCTAGTTATCTTAGATATAGTACTTTATACTATACGTTATATTAGATAATTATCGAAAAAGCAATTTATTTATATTACATGTAGTACAGTTTGAATAGTTATACAGTTTAAAACCTTGATGGAATTAGGCTTAGGAACCGCTCGTTTTCAAACCAAGCTATCATTAATATTAAAAATTATTAATTATATTAATAAGTTAACAATAGATCAGCCACAGCATCGCACACTGGACTTAACCACATTACAGAACCCCTCGTTCCGCCAGCGATACAACTTGCCCATCTCCGATGACAATATGATCAAGCAGCCGAATATCGACTAATGCCAGCGCTTCTTGCAACCGTACTGTAATTAACTCATCAGCCTGACTAGGTTCAGCCACGCCGGAGGGGTGATTGTGCGCTATGATTGCGGCGGCGGCATTGTGATAAAGCGCACGTTTTACTACCTGCCGCGGATGGACTGAAGAGCTATCAATGGTGCCAAAAAAGAGTTCTTCGTACTGAATAACGCGATGCTTGTTATCTAAAAATAAAACCGCAAATACCTCATGCGGATGGTGACGCATTTTGGCCATTAAATAACGGCGCGTATCACCCACACTCTGAATGGCATCGCCGCGTTGCAAGGTTTGTTCAAGATAACGACGGGCTAATTCCAACACCGCCTGCAATTGCACGTACTTAGCTGGCCCCAAGCCGGGCGTTGCGCAAAATCCAGTCTGATCCAATTCCAGTAAGATTCGCAATCCACCGTGCTGCTTAAGCAGATCGCGGGCTAGATCGACGGCGCTGCGACCGCGCACGCCAACCCGCAGAAAAATCGCCAGCAACTCCGCATCGGACAGAGCGACCGCCCCCCGTTGCAACATTTTCTCTCGCGGACGTTCATCGTCCGGCCAATCACGAATGGACACCCGCTATTCCTTTTATTAATCAACCTTGCACGGAATGGTCATGACGCGCCATCAGAGGCATTTGTCACAAAGTCTGTATGCAAAAATTTCGCCATTTTTCTGCTCCATGATGAAGCAAGCTCAACGCCCTCAGCACCAGCATGAGGCGCAATACAATAGCAATTCGGCTATAAACTTGGCCTTTCTCACAAGAAATTAGATTTTTTTCATTAAAAAACAAATTATTATTTTACATGGCAAATAGATTGCTTTGCCAAGATCAGATTCATGCTCTCAGCTTCTTTTCGTTTGGTAAGAGCATGAATCGCTGGCGGCTAACGGGAGCCGCCGTTGCGGACTCTGGCGTTCGAATTTGCGTTGTTGCAACGCGCGGTTCGAACGCCTTTTTTAATATTTCCTCTAGCCCTCGCCGTTCAGCTTTCAAAATCGCTCCATTGTTGTGCCTTGACTAAGGGCATTAAACTTACCCTTATCCTCAATTTCTTGCTCTGGAGTCCCGCCATGCCGCAGCCCTTAGCCAAAAAACGTATTTTGCTAGGCGTTACGGGTGGGATCGCCGCCTATAAAAGCGCCGATCTGGTTCGCCGTTTGCGCGAAGCCGGAGCGGAAGTACGGGTGACAATGACCCCCGCGGCAACACTTTTTGTCACTTCATTAACTTTTCAAGCGGTATCGGGTCAAGCTGTACACACCGAGTTGCTCGATGCGCATGCCGAAGCGGGGATGGGTCACATCGAACTAGCCCGCTGGGCGGATTTGGTTTTGATCGCGCCCGCCACCGCCGATTTTATAGCCCGGCTGGCGCACGGCTTGGCCAACGATCTTCTCAGCACCCTGTGTCTTGCCACGGATCAGCCGATTGCCGTGGCGCCAGCCATGAATCGCCTGATGTGGCAAAATGCCGCCACTCAAGATAACCGCCGTTTATTGGCTCGACGGGGAATCAAAATCTGGGGTCCAGGGATTGGCGAACAAGCCTGCGGCGAGATCGGGGCCGGCCGGATGTTGGAACCGGTGGAATTATGCAGTCTGGTTATCGAACAGCTCGGCGGGCACGAGGATAGCGCCGAAATTCAAGCGGACTCCTTCCTCTTAACGCCACCCTCGTCCGTATCGCTCAGCCCTTACGACTTGCAAGGGCTGACGGTGCTGCTCACGGCCGGCCCGACCCGTGAGGCGCTCGACCCGGTACGCTTTATCAGCAATCGCAGCAGCGGGAAAATGGGCTTTGCGGTTGCTGAGGCCGCCGCCGCCGCCGGGGCGCGCGTTATTCTGGTCAGCGGCCCGGTCAACCTGAAACCGCCGCTGGGAATCGAATGTATTACTGTGGAAAGCGCGGCAGAAATGTACGCCGCCGTCATGGAACGAGTCCGCCAGGCCGATATTTTTATCGCTACCGCCGCCGTTGCCGATTACCGCGCCGCCAACCCCGCCGACCAGAAAATCAAAAAAAGCCGTGATAGGCTGACTTTGGATCTGGTGCGTAATCCAGACATTCTAGCGGAGGTGGCGGCGCTACGTTCCCACCGACCGTTTACCGTCGGTTTCGCGGCTGAAACCCATGAGGTGTTGTCGTATGCAGAGGATAAGCGCCGCCGCAAGAAGCTCGACATGATCGCGGCCAACCACGTCGGGGCCACCGGCAGCGGCTTCGAGAGCGAGCAGAACGCATTGCATGTCCTGTGGGAAGGGGGAGAACGTGTGTTGCCGCTGGTGGATAAAATCCTGCTCGGACAGCAACTGGTGGCCTTGATCGCGGAGCGCTATCAGTTACAGGGGACATCCCAGCACAATTTTTGCTAAGGTTGTAGCTTCGAATTGACGGCATTGCCTACCGCACGAGCCGGAATACGCGTTGCCGGAGTTTACTCAAGCAGTATGAAAACGAACGTGATATGACAGCCCAAGCTATTGAACTGAAAATCCTCGATCCCCGCCTGGGCCGAGACATCCCCCTGCCCGATTACGCCACGGCTGGCTCAGCCGGACTTGATTTGCGCGCCTGTTTGCCGGAACCGCTCACCGTGCAACAGGGCGAAACCCACCTCATCTCCACCGGGATGGCGATCCACATCAGTGATCCCGGCTTAGCGGCGGTGATACTGCCGCGTTCCGGACTCGGCCACAAGCACGGCATCGTGCTTGGTAATTTGGTCGGTCTGATCGACAGCGACTATCAGGGCGAACTATTGGTATCCTGCTGGAATCGCGGACAACATCCCTTCACTATCCACATCGGCGAACGCATCGCTCAGCTGGTTATCGTACCCGTGGTGCAAGCCCGTTTCACCATTGTGCCCGAATTTACGCCCAGCGAACGCGGCGCTGGCGGCTTCGGTCATTCCGGGCGACATTGAATTGGGTATGAATAAATCCATCTTCCGGGAATATGACATTCGCGGCGTGGTCGATTGCGATCTAACGCCCGCGGTGGTGCGTGATCTTGGTCAAGCGGTGGGTAGCCTCGCTGCCGAACGTGGTGAGACCCAGGTGATCGTTGGCCGCGACGGACGGATATCCAGTCCCGCGCTGTGCGAAGCGCTGAAGCTTGGCATCCGCGCGGCTGGCCTGGAAGTGCTGGATTTGGGCGCGATTCCAACCCCGCTGCTGTATTACGCCACCCATGTTCTTGGCTCTAGCCAGGCGGGGGTGATGGTTACTGGCAGTCACAATCCGCCGCAATATAATGGCTTGAAAATCGTCATCGACAAAATCGCCCTGCATGGCGACGTGGTTCGCGATCTGCGCCGCCGCATCGAAACCGGTGATTTGCGGTATGGTAGCGGCGGCGAGCGTTCCGCCACCATCGGCATCGACTACATTCGCCGGCTCGGCGCGGCCTTGCCGCTGTCGAAACCCTGCAAGGTCGTTGTGGATTGCGGCAATGCGATCGCGGCTCACACCGCGCCGCCCTTGCTGCGGACGTTGGGCTGCGAGGTCATCGAACTGTACTGCGAAGTAGACGGGCGGTTTCCCAACCATCACCCCGATCCCAGCGTTCCGGAAAATCTGGCGGACTTGCAAGCGGCGACGCGCGCGCATCAGGCCGATATTGGCTTGGCCTTCGACGGTGACGCCGACCGGCTGGGCGTAGTCACCGATACTGGCCAGATCATCTGGCCGGATCGGGTGCTGATGCCCTTGGCCGAGGAGGTGCTGGCCCATCATCTCGGCGCGGGAATCGTCTACGACATCAAATGTTCCTGGCATTTGACCCGCCTGATCGAACGGCTGGGCGGTCAACCGATCCCGTGGAAAACCGGTCATTCCCTGATCAAAGCCAAGATGCGGGAAACTGGCGCATTGCTCGGTGGTGAGATGGCGGGGCATTTTGTCCACGCTGACGAATGGTTCGGGTTCGACGACGCCTTTTATGCCGCGGCCCGGCTGCTACGCTTGCTGGCCCAGCACGGGGTATCCAGCGCCGAATTTTTCGCCCAATATCCCACCGGCTTCAATACCCCGGAACTGCGGTTGGATATGGCCGAAGACGAACCCTTCACCTTCATGGCCCGCCTTATGGATCACATGGATTTTGGCTCGGACGCGCGAATCATTACCCTGGATGGCGTGCGGGTCGAATTCCCCCATGGTTGGGGCTTGGTACGCGCTTCCAACACCACGCCGAGCCTGACCCTGCGTTTCGAGGCCGACCATCCAGCCGCTTTGCGCGACATTCAAGATCAGTTCCGCCAACGCTTGCTGGCGTTGCGAGCGGATTTGATTTTACCTTTTTGATTTTACTAAATTTAAACCGCCTTTTAGAGGTTCACCGACGCATGGCTCTTGACGCCCAGGCCGCCACGCAAGTGGCGCATGTATTAACCGAATCGCTACCCTATATCCGCCGCTTCTCCGGCAAGACCATCGTGGTCAAATACGGCGGCAACGCCATGGAGAACGAGCAGCTGAAAAACAGCTTTGCCCGCGACATCGTGCTGATGAAGCTGGTCGGTTTCAATCCGGTGGTGGTGCACGGCGGCGGCCCTCAAATCAGTCAGTTATTGAAGCGGATCGGTAAGGAAAGCCGCTTTGTGGACGGAATGCGCGTGACCGATAGCGAAACGATGGATGTCGTTGAAATGGTGCTCGGCGGACTGGTCAACAAAGAAATAGTTAATAATATCAATCGACACGGCGGCTGTGCGGTCGGTTTGACCGGCAAGGATGGCGATTTGATTCACGCCCGCAAACTGACCATCACCCGCCAAAGCCCTGATCTGAAAGTGCCCGAAATCATCGATATCGGCCACGTCGGTGAAGTCGCCAGCATCGATAAATCCATCGTCGAAACCCTGATCGCCGGCAACTTCATCCCGGTGATCGCTCCCATCGGCGTGGGTAAGGATGGACAATCCTACAATATCAATGCCGACCTGGTTGCCGGCAAGGTCGCTCAGGTTTTACACGCCGAGAAATTGATGCTGTTAACCGACACGACGGGGGTGCTGGACAAACAAGGCCACCTTTTGACTGGTTTGGATGCCCGTCGGGTCCAGGAACTGATCGACGATGGGACGATCCACGGCGGCATGCTGCCAAAGGTCGCTTGCGCGCTGGATGCCGTGCGCAGCGGAGTGAAGGCAGCGCATATCATCGATGGACGAATCCAACACGCGGTTTTGGTGGAACTGTTCACCGATGCTGGCATTGGCACTTTAATGCGAGGCTAGCAACACGGAAAGTGGCACCGCCGCTCTCGCCACACCTCGACGCTCCGCCACGACTTGGCTACACTTGCGGAAACCCTTACAAAACTCTGGGAAAAGCCATGCGCCGAGTCGTCTTTAACCAAAAAGGAGGGGTGGGCAAATCCACCATCGCGTGCAATTTAGCCGCTATCGGCGCCGCGCGGGGCCGACGGACGTTGGTGGTCGATCTCGATCCGCAAGCCAACGCCTCTCGTTATCTACTGGGTAAGGTCCTGGAGGATCAGAAGAAAACCCTGGCTCACTTCTTCGACGATATTCTCAATTACAAGATCTTTCCCGAAAAACCAGAGTCTTATATTGTCCCGACCCGCTTTGCCAACCTTAGCGTGATGCCGTCCGATCCACGGCTGGAAGATTTACAAATCAAATTGGAATCGCGCTACAAGATGTATAAATTGCGGGAAGCCTTGGAAACGTTTAAAGGCTATGAGGATATTTTCATCGACACGCCGCCCGCGCTGAATTTTTTTACCCGCTCGGCGCTGATCGCGGCTGACACCTGCCTGATTCCCTTTGACTGTGACGATTTTTCGCGTCGCGCGCTCTACACGCTGATGGATAGCGTGCGAGAAATTCAGGCCGACCACAATCGCGCTTTACGCATTGAGGGCATCGTGGTCAATCACTATCAGGCTCGCGCCAATCTGCCGGTGCGCTTGGTTGAAGAGCTGCGTTCCGAGGGTTTACCGGTCTTGAATGCCTTCCTGTCAGCGTCGGTCAAGATCCGCGAGTCACACGTTCAGGCATTGCCGATGATCCAGCTCGATCCCCGGCACAAACTCACCCGCGAATTTGAGGCGCTTTACAGTTTGTTAGCCACCTGATGGGTTGGGCACATGGGAAAACCCGCCCTCGAAAGCATCTTTTTTCGCAGATTTCCTAGCCTAGCGAGGCCGCGCCATGTCCGATCTCAACCCTGCCATCGTCGCCCGCATCGCGGAAGCCATGCGCCGCGCGCGCCGGCTGCTTTTCATCACCGGCGCCGGTATTTCCGCCGATTCCGGCTTACCGACCTATCGCGGCATCGGCGGCCTGTACAACGATCATGCGACGGAAGATAACTTCTCCATTGAAACTGCCCTGTCAGGGTCGATGCTGCAAGCCAATCCGGCCATTACCTGGAAATACCTGCATCAAATCGAAAGCTGTTGCCGGGGCGCGTGTTTCAACGAAGCCCATTCGATCATCGCGGAGCTACAGAATCATTTTGAAGTCTGCGTGCTGACCCAAAACATCGATGGTTTCCATCGCGACGCCGGCAGCCGCAATCTAATTGAAATTCATGGCGATATCCACGACCTGCATTGCACCCGCTGCGATTATGCGATTACGGTGCCGGATTATAGTAGCCTGGAAATGCCGCCCTCCTGCCAGCGCTGCCATGCCCTAGTACGACCGCGCGTGGTGCTGTTTGGCGAAATGTTGCCACCCCACGCCATTCAACACTTGTACGCCGAACTGGATGAAGGGTTCGACCTGGTGTTCAGCATCGGCACCACTAGTGTTTTCCCCTATATCGCGGGGCCGGTGGTGCAAGCCAGCCAAATGGGCATTCCGACCGTGGAAATCAACCCGACTGACACCAACGTCAGCCATTGCGTTGAATACAAGCTGGCGGCGGGCGCGGCCGTCAGTATGCGGACGATCCGGGAAGCCTACCAGGCAGCACTAAACTAGACCCAGCAACCGCTCCAGCCACCCGACCGCTTCAGCGACGCCCGTGGGGGCCACCGGCGGTTTGATCGGTTGGGCCAGTAATGCCTGTAAAGACGCCAATAAATCGCCACTTGCCAATTGCCGTCGCCCAATCTTGATCGCGTTGCCATGCTCGCTCAACCAGCGGCTCAACCAAGGTTCTTCCGGCCAGTCATCGCGTTCGACGTAGAGGACGGGCGTTCCATTGCAAGCGGCTTCCGTGAAAGCCCCATAACCGGGCTTGGTGAACACCGCATCGCATGATCGAATCAAATCCAGCATCGAACAATCGGGCAATAGCCCCCAATTGAACATATCCTGTCGCGCCACGCCCCAGCTGGGCGGCGTCAACCAGCAAATGCCGGGGAACCGCGGCCACGCCGCCAACGGCGGACACAGGTCCACCCCGCCCAACGCCATCAGCACCACCGTCGTTCCTTGCGCTAAACCAAGCTGGCGGTCAATCTCCGAACGTCGGTACTGTCCCAAAGCCGCGATAGGCCCGATCGGCGCGCCGTTCTGTAAATCCGGCATCGGCATACTGGGCGCTGGCTGTAAAAAAGCGATAGCACTGTTGTAGGCGGTTACCATCGGCGCGCGTAATTCCGCCAAATCCATCGCATCGGCGCCATAACCGGCCAAAATGTCGGCCCAGTTCAGCGAACAGAGCGCCAGAGTCGGTATACCGAGCCGCTTGGCCGCCGCCAAGCTCAGATAAGGAATATCCGCCAATACGCCATCGGGCGCCGCTACCCGCAGCAATTGTTCCTGCCAAGCCAATCGCGCGTCCCATTCGCGGTGGAACGACCGGTAAGCCGCCAAGCTTTCAGGGATTTTTGCCTGTAAAGCATCCACCATCACCATGCCAAAGTCGGCCGCGCCAGCCACACACGCAAAGGGTCGTGCGATGCGCTGGCGCAACACCGCTTCCGGCAATGCGCTTTGCAAGGTCAGCGATACATCGGGCCATCGGTCCTGAAAAGCCACCAGTACCGGCGCCACCTGCGCCAAATGCCCGAAACCATGGCCCGATAGAGCGACATAGAGCTGTTTCATTGTGGCCATCACCCTGCTTCCCAGTCAGCAGACAGTCAGAACGGGGGCTTATCACTACCCTGCGTCGTGGCGAGTTGTATTTTTGATTTGCATTTTCGATTATTTTATGTTAGCAATGACACAATACAACAGTCTTATCCTATCCAACACAATCATTGTCCTTATTGATACAGCCGCCTACAAGCTGATTGGTAACCCAAGAATCATCGGCGACTTGTGGAGGTTCTCATCATGGCGCAGGCGCTTACCCCGGAAAGTCTCAAACGCGGCAGCCAGTCATTTGCAGGGACTTATGGTATCAGCGAAAAAAACCAGCCGCTGGGTTTTACGCCAGGCTTTCGCGATGAGGAAACTGGCGTCATCTACATTTCCTGTTGGCGCGATGGGAGTCCCGCGCCTTTCCACGCGCTGGATGGACTGCCCGATCATCTTGTCCTGGCGCGCGGTCCCACGGGCCGGGTTGTGGCCGTCAAAGCCAGCGTCATCGCTGGTTTTATACGCTGGGGACTCTTCTACACCCGCGAGCAAGCCGCGCACTGTCTCGATTGATTCACTGAACTCAAATCAGATCCGCCATTGAGCGCGGACCCGCCGTTCGGACGGCTCGATCCGGCTAATCCATTGACTATTCCCGCCCATCGCTCTTTATCGTTACAGGCTTAGTTGCAGCCTTATCGATAACTCGCCTTGAATTTAGAAACAGCCCGACTATGGTTTTAAGGACCTGTTGACAAACTGCCAACACCCCCCGCAAGCACGGGCATAGGTTGAAAACTCCAAACACATCACCGATACCCTTCTCGCGCTGTCGGGTGTTTCCGATTATCAAGACCACGCAACGGACTTAATTGCCATGTCGATCAAAATGCTAGAAAAAAGCACGCCAGCATCCTGGCTGACGGAGCTTCCGCCCTTGGGCATGGACGCCAAAAGCATCACCGCCGATTTCAGGCACTATTTCAGCCATACCTTGGGTCGCGACCGACATACCAAATACGCCCACTACATGTACGAGGCCTTGGTCATCACGCTGCGCGATCGGCTGTGGGAGCGCTGGAAAAATACCCGCTATGCCTACGAGGTGGACGGCGGCGTGCGTCGAGCCTACTATCTCTCGATGGAATTTCTGATGGGTCGCGCCCTCAGTAACGCCATGTTGAATCTAGGCGTCACCGAACCCGTCAGCAAAGCCTTGTACGAGATGGGATTGACTCTGGAAGAACTGATCGAATGCGAGAACGACGCCGGCTTGGGTAACGGCGGCTTGGGGCGGCTAGCCGCTTGCTTCATGGACAGTTGCGCCACTCTGCGGCTGCCGGTGGTCGGTTACGGCATCCGCTACGCCTACGGCATGTTTCGCCAGCGGATCGAAAACGGCTATCAGGTCGAGGAGCCGGATCATTGGTTGCGCAGCGGCAACCTGTGGGAGCTAGAGCGCCCCGAATACACCCAGCGCATTAAGTACGGTGGCCGCACCGAGGGTTACATGAAAGCCGACGGCGAGATGGGGTGGCGCTGGATCGATACCCACGACGTGCAGGCGGTGCCCTATGACCTCCCGATCCCCGGCTACAACAATGGCACGGTCAACACGCTGCGGCTGTGGTCGGCCAAAGCCACCGACGAATTCGACTTTGAAGATTTCAACTCCGGCAGCTACACCGAAGCGGTCGGCGCCAAGAATATGGCGGAAAATATCACCATGGTGCTTTACCCCAACGACGCCACTGAAAGCGGCAAAGAGTTGCGGTTGCGCCAGCAGTACTTCCTGGCTTCCGCCAGCCTCCAGGATGTGCTTCGGCAATGGGTGCGGGTGAATGGAGAAGACTTCAGCCAGTTCGCCGCCAAAAATTGCTTCCAACTCAACGATACCCATCCGACGATCAGCGTCGCGGAATTGATGCGGCTCCTGCTCGACGAACACAATCTCAAGTGGGACGAGGCTTGGGGGATCACCAGCAAGGTGATGGCCTACACCAACCACACACTCTTGCCGGAAGCGCTGGAGCGATGGCCGGTGCGAATGTTCCGCCAATTGCTGCCGCGGGTTCTGGATATCATCTACGAAATCAACGCGCGCTTCCTGGCCGAAGTGGCGCGTCGCTGGCCTGGCGACATCGAACGCCAGCGCCGCATGTCACTGATCGAGGAAGGCTACGAGCAGCAGGTGCGCATGGCGTATCTGGCCATTGCTGGCAGCACCTCGGTGAACGGCGTCGCCGCGCTGCACTCAGATCTACTCAAGCAGGGCCTGTTCCGTGATTTTTATGAATTGTGGCCGGATCGTTTCAACAATAAAACCAACGGCGTCACCCAGCGCCGCTGGCTGGCCAATTGCAACACCGGCCTAAATCAACTGATTACCGAAACCATCGGACCGGCTTGGATTACCCAATTGGATGAGCTGCGCAAGCTGATCCCCCACGCCGATAACGCCAAGTTTCGGCAACGCTGGCAGGAAGTCAAACAGAACAACAAGGTCAAATTGGCCAGCCTGATCGAGGCCGACTGCGGCGTGGTTTTCAACACCAAGTCGCTGTTCGATGTGCAGGTCAAGCGCATTCATGAATACAAACGCCAATTGCTCAACCTTCTGCACGTCATTCACCTGTACGACCGAATCAAGCGGGGCGATACCGCTGACTGGACGCCACGCTGCGTGTTGGTCGGCGGCAAATCGGCGCCCGGTTATTACATGGCCAAACTGATCATTAAATTGGTCAACAACATCGCCAAGGTCATCAATGAAGACCCCGATGTCGGCGACAAGCTCAAGGTTGCGTTCCTCCCCAACTATCGGGTATCGGCGATGGAGGTCGTCTGCCCTGGCACCGATCTTTCCGAGCAGATCTCGACTGCCGGCAAGGAAGCCTCCGGCACCGGCAACATGAAATTCATGATGAACGGCGCGGTCACTATCGGGACGCTGGACGGGGCCAATATCGAAATCCGCGAGGAATGCGGCGACGAGAATTTCTTCCTGTTCGGTTTGACCGCGCAAGAAGTGGAGGACCGGCGGCGGGATTACAATCCCTGGTCCATCATCAACGGCGATCCGGACATTGCCCGAATCATCCGTTTGTTGGAAACCGGTCATTTCAACCAGTTCGAGCAGGGCATTTTCGATCCGATCATGCACTCCCTGACCAGCCCGCACGATCCTTGGCTGACCATCGCTGACCTACGGGCTTTCATCGACGCACAACAGCTCGCCGCGCAGGCCTACCAGGATACCGAAAGATGGACCCGGATGAGCATCATGAATACCGCCACCAGCGGTAAGTTCTCCACCGACCGCACCATGCTGGAATACAACGCCGAAATCTGGAAGCTGAAACAATTACCGGAAATGCCGCTGGGATAAGTCTTCTTCCCGACCCGCGCCCCTCCGCTCGTCGGCAGCGCGAGGCGAGGGGCGTCCAGTTTAAACCATCCCCCGCGACGGGGGATTTTTATTGCCGATTGAATCTTATCAAACGGGCCATCAGCGGGACCGCCATGCGGATACTAGCTATCGAATTCCCGCACAATTAAGGTATAAGGATCACCTTTATCGGAGGCAAGCATGAGCAAGCATTATGATCTCATCGCCATCGGCGGCGGCAGCGGCGGCTTATCCGTTGCGGAACGGGCGAGCAGTTACGGCGCTCGCTGCGCTCTGATTGAAACGGGTCGACTCGGCGGCACCTGCGTCAATGTCGGCTGCGTGCCCAAGAAGGTGATGTGGTACGCAGCCAACCTAGCCCACGCGCTCGATGACGCCGCCGGCTATGGCTTCCGGCTGGATTATTTCGGCTTCGACTGGCGAAAACTGAAAATCGCTCGCGATAATTTCGTGCGCAATATCAATGAATGGTATCTGGGTTACTTAGCGAGGTCGGGCATTGATTTGATCAGCGGTTTGGCTCGCTTCGTGGACGCCCATACCTTGGAAGCCGGCGGCGAGCGGTTCACAGCGGAGCATATTGTTATCGCCACGGGCGGCCGCCCGCAGATTCCCAACCTACCGGGCGCTGAATTCGGCATCAGCTCGGACGGCTTTTTCGAACTGGACACGTGCCCGCAACGAGTCGCCATCGTCGGTAGTGGCTACATCGCCGTCGAACTGGCGGGAGTGCTGCACGCACTGGGGGCCGAAGTGATCTTGCTGGTGCGCAAGGACCAGGTACTGCGTCCCTTCGATGCCATGCTGCGCGAGCAGTTGATGGCTCGCCTGCGCGAGGATGGCATCAACGTGTTGACCCGTACGCAGATTCGCGCGGTGGCTCGGCGGGCCAACGGCTCGCTCAATCTACATTGCGACGGCCAAGCCACTAGTCTGCACGTTGACACCTTGCTCTGGGCTATCGGCCGCACCCCCAATACCGACGCGCTCGACTTGGCCGCCGCGGGGATCACGACGAACAGTGATGGGACTATTCCCACCGATCTTTGGCAAAACACAGCCATTCCCGGCATTTACGCTATCGGCGACGTGACGGACCGCTTTCATCTCACGCCGGTCGCCATCGCGGCCGGCCGCCGACTGGCCGACCGATTGTTCAACGAACAACCTCAGCGTCGCTTAGTTTACGAATCCATCCCCAGTGTCGTGTTTAGCCATCCCCCTATCGGCACGGTTGGCTTGACGGAGGAAGAAGCCCGCAACCAACATGGCGATGCCGTGAAAATTTATCAAACCCAGTTTCAACCCATGTACCATGCGTTCACGGCGCGCCCGACCCAGACGTATATGAAGCTGGTCTGCCTCGGCCCCGAGGAGAAAATCATCGGCTGCCATCTCTTCGGTGAAGGCGCCGATGAGATGCTGCAAGGTTTTGCGGTGGCCATCCGCATGTTGGCGACCAAGCGCGATTTCGACGAAACCGTGGCCATTCACCCCACCAGCGCCGAAGAACTGGTCACGATGCGTTAATCTTGTCATTTCCGAGAACCGCCGTCATGACGATCCGTCCCTTTGAGCAGCATATTCCCCGCATTCACCCCAGCGCTTTCATCGACGATACCGCCGTGGTGATCGGCGATGTGGAAATCGGCGAGGACAGTTCGATCTGGCCGTTGTGCGTGCTGCGTGGCGATATTCAAAGCATCCGCATCGGAGCGCGCACCAGCATTCAAGATGGCGGCGTCATCCACGTCACTCACGATAGCCGGTTCTGCCCAGGGGGCCAGCCCACCATCGTTGGTAACGACGTAACCGTGGGGCACAAGGCAATCCTGCACGCTTGCACCATCGAAGATTATTGTTTGATTGGGATGGGCGCCATCATCATGGATAAGGCTATCGTCCGGGCGCGCGTCACCCTCGGCGCCGGTAGCGTGGTGCCCCCAGGGAAAGTACTGGAAAGCGGCTTTCTTTATGTTGGCAGTCCGGCCAAGCAGGTTCGCGCGCTTAATCCCAGCGAGTTGGAATTCTTGGAGTACTCCCCTCAGAACTACCGACGGCTCAAAGACCGGCACGGAAACTTTTCGCTAGACTCTAAAAAATGACATATTTTGCGTAATTTTTTGATAAAATTATTTCTAGTGTGGGTTAACTTTAGAGTTCTTAATCTGAAAAAACGCAATCAACAAAACAAATCATATTGTGTCGCTAATCCCTGAAAAGACTCAACATTATCAGCGGATTTTTGCTTTGCTATTTTGGAAACAGGAGACTGGGCGTGTTCGAAAAAGAATATATACCGTGGTCGGATCAACTCAGTGTTGGCTTGCAAGAAATCGATGAGCAACATAAAATTCTTATCACCTTAATCAATCGTTTGTTTAACGAAGCCATTCTAAAACGAGCGGACAAGGCTCTTCTCAGCAGCATTTTGGACGAGCTCATACAATATACCTTCGTGCATTTTGCAGTCGAAGAAAGCTTGTTCCGGATTTTCGATTATCCTGATACTGAAACGCATCAAGCGCATCACGATCTCCTCAAGCAAGAGGTCGTTAATTTTAAGAAAAAATTTGATAACGGCATGCCAATCGATGTCGAGCTGATGAGTTTTCTCAAGAAATGGATAACGCAGCACATCATGCTGGACGATAAAAAATACACGCCTTTTTTCCTAGGAAAAGGCTTCAAAGCCAAATGGACCAAACAGCAATCATGGATGGGAAAAATCTGGAATTCCTTAAAATCCTAATGACGCTTCATATACCCGATGCTATTTTTCGATGCGCAATCCTTTATTGACCTCTCACGATCTCCCTTCCTATTCCGCCATTCAACCCGAGCATGTCGAACCAGCCATCGACCGTTTGTTGGCTGAAAACCGGCTGAAAATCGAGCAGTTGCTGGCTGCTAACTCTACTTACACCTGGGGCAATTTGCTTGAGCCGCTGGAGGAATTGGAGGATCGCCTGAATAAGGCTTGGTCTCCGGTTAACCACCTGCATTCGGTGCTCGATTCCGATACTTTACGGAGCGCCTATAACCTCTGCCTGCCCAAGCTCAGCGCCTACGCCACCGAACTTGGCCAACACGAAGGGTTGTACCAAGCCTATCGCCAAATCGCTGCGGGGCCAGAGTACGGTCAGCTCGATGCAGCGCAACGCAAGGTCATCGACAACGCCTTACGGGACTTCCGTCTGTCCGGTATTGCCTTGCCATTGGAACAGCGCTCCCGCTATAAGAATATTCAGCAGGAATTGACCCAACTCAGCGCCAAGTTCGCTGAAAACGCATTGGATGCAACCCAAGGGTGGAGCAAGCATCTGACTGATGAGGCGCAATTGGCGGGCCTTCCGGAATCGGCGCGGGCGCTGGCCCGGCAAACCGCCCAGCAACGCGATTTGGCAGGCTGGCTGTTAACGCTGGAATTACCTTCCTACCTACCGGTATTGAACTATGCCGACGACCGGACATTACGGCGGGAAATGTACGATGCCTATTGTACTCGCGCCTCCGACCAGGGGTCCAACGCCGGCCGTTGGGACAACGGGCCGGTGATGGAGCGCATCCTGGCGCTGCGCCACGAACTGGCGCAGCTGCTCGGTTTCCGCGACTATGCCGAATATTCTCTGGCCACCAAGATGGCCGACTCACCCGATCAAGTTTTGGCCTTCCTTAACGATCTCGCCCAGCGCGCCCGACCGCAGGCCCAGCGGGAATTAGACGAATTAGGCGATTTCGCCCGCGACCAGTTTGCAATCGAGCGGCTGGACGCTTGGGATATCGGCTATTACTCGGAGAAATTGCGCCAGCACCGCTATCAACTGTCACAGGAAGAATTACGACCCTATTTCCCGACGACTCGCGTCCTACCGGGCCTGTTCGCGGTCGCGGAAAAATTGTTCGATATCACCGTTCGCCCATTGGACGGGGTGGAGGTATGGCACTCCGATGTGCGCGCCTATGAAATTGTTGATACCGAGGGCGTCCGACGGGGGCGCTTCTATCTGGATCTATACGCCCGCCCTCACAAACGCGGCGGCGCCTGGATGGACGGCTGTCTGGCGCGGCGGTTGATCGATCGAGCGGTGCGGCTACCCGTCGCTTATTTAGTGTGCAATTTCACGCCGCCGGTGGGAAACGACCCAGCGCTGCTAACCCATAACGAAGTGGTGACCCTATTCCACGAGTTCGGTCACGGCTTGCATCACTTGCTGACCAAAATCAACTATCTACCCGTTGCGGGCATCCATGGTGTGGAATGGGACGCCGTGGAGCTTCCGAGCCAGTTTTTGGAAAACTGGTGTTGGTCGCGCGAAGCCTTAGCGCTATTGACCGGGCATTATCAAACCGGCGACCCGTTACCTGACCCCTTATACCAACGGATGCTGGCGGCCAAAAACTTCCAAGCCGGCATTTTCATGGCGCGGCAGCTGGAATTTGGCCTATTCGATTTCCGGCTGCACCGGGATTACGAGCCAGCGCGCGGCGGACAGGTGCTGGAGGTGTTGGATAAGGTGCGTAGCCAGGTGGCGGTTATCATTCCACCAGCCTACAACCGCTTTGCCAATGCCTTTACCCACATCTTCGCTGGCGGCTACGCCGCGGGCTACTACAGCTATAAATGGGCCGAAGTGCTGTCGGCGGACGCCTTCAGCGCCTTCGAGGAAACCGGGGTTTTCGACCCCTCGACCGGGGCGCGTTTTCGGGAAAGCATCCTGGAAGTCGGCGGTTCGCGGCCCGCATTGACGAGCTTTGTCGCCTTTCGCGGCAGAGAACCCCGCATTGAGCCTTTATTGCGGCTCAGTGGAATCGCGGCTTAAAAAGCCTTAAAGTTCTGGCGTCGCCATGGTCATCAAATGACGCCAGCGCCCTTTTTGAAACTGGAATAACCGGCTTCTTTATCCACAGTGACCTTGACGCCACTCACGCCCAAATTAAATTGTAAGCCCTGGGTTCGAGAATCCAGCCGCATAATGACTTTATGCCGCCATTTCGCTAGCGAGAAGCGGTAGTAGCGCTGGCTTATATAACCAGCCATCAAGACCTCAACTTCCGCTCAATATACCCGCCTCCAAAAGGGCGGACATCGGTCGCCACCATGCCCGCTCGGCGCGCTCCTTCCAGCCCCGAATCGGCATCCTCGAACACCTGACAAAGCGAAGGATCGACCCCCAACCGGTGCGCCGCCTCTAGGAATAAGCCGGGATCGGGCTTAGACGGCAAGCCATCGTCGGCGGTCAACACAACCGGGAACAAATCGAGCAGGCCAGCGGCTCGCAACGCCCGCTCCACATTGGGACGATTGCTACCCGAGACGACCGCCATCGGCAGTTCGCCATGGTAGCGTCGAGCCAGCGCCGCGATGGGCTCCAGCGGCCTGGTCTGGTCTAATAGCGCATAGGTGCGCTGTTCCTTCTCTTCAGTAAATTGCTCGATATCGACCTGCTGGCCGAATTGTTGGTTGTACAACGCGACGATTAAATCCGTGGGCTTGCCGTTGTGTTGGACCATAAACGCTAGGGGACAGTCCAAGCCACGTTCGGCGAAGGTCTGTTGCCAAGCGGCATAATGTAAGGGCAGGGTATCGGCCAAAGTACCATCACAGTCGAAAATAAGCGCTTGAATACCCTCGACAACCTCCAAACCAGCAACCGTCGCAAGATCCGCCATTTTGGAAAGCCTCAGGTGCGTGGCGGACGCAGTACGACAGGCGGGACCGGTTTTGCCTCTTCCTGTTCCGGTTCATCCATCGCCTCCAGCGATAAGCCCGAACCGCCAGTTGACTCGGTCCCGCTCACCGCGCCGCCCGGCAAGTTGATCTTCAATCGCAAATTGTTGGCCGAATCGGCGTTCTTGATGGCTTCCTCGAAGCTGATTTTGCCGGCCTTATGGAGGGCGAACAAGGCTTGGTCGAAGGTCTGCATCCCCAATCCGGTCGATTTTTCCATGATCTCTTTCAAGGTGCTAACCTCGCCCCGCTTGATCAAGGTCTCGACCATCGGCGAATTAAGTAAAATTTCGATGGCCGCCACCCGTTTACCGTCCACGGTCGGGATCAAGCGTTGCGAAACGAAGGCGCGGAGATTGCCCGACAGATCGGCCAGCAACTGCGAGCGCCGCTCCTCCGGGAAAAAGTTGATGATGCGGTCGAGGGCTTGATTGGCGCTGTTGGCGTGTAAAGTGGAGATCGCCAGATGCCCGGTCTCGGCGAAAGCCAATGCGTGCTCCATCGTCTCACGGTCGCGAATTTCACCGATCAAAATGACATCGGGGGCCTGTCGCAGGGTATTTTTGAGGGCGTCGGCATAGCTGAGCGTATCGACGCCCACCTCGCGCTGGTTGACAACCGAGCATTTATGGGGATGGACGAATTCGATGGGATCTTCGATGGTAATGATATGGCCGCCGCTGTTGCTGTTGCGATGGTCGATCAAGGCTGCCAGCGAGGTTGATTTACCCGAACCCGTGCCACCGACAAACAGGATTAGGCCGCGCTTTTCCATGATCACCCGCGTCAGGATCGGCGGCAACCCCAGCGCTTCGACGCTGGGAAGCTCCGTTTTGATGTTGCGGATCACCATTCCCACTTCGCCGCGCTGCTTGAAAATATTGATTCGAAAACGACCGACGCCAGGCTCGCCGATGGCCAGATTCATCTCCATCGTCTTTTCAAATTCGGCGATTTGGGCCTGATCCATGACCGAATAAGCGATTTGCTTGACCCGACCTGGCGGCAGCATCTCCTTATCCAGCATGCGCAACATCCCCTGAAATTTACCGCAGGGCGGCGCTCCGGTACTCAGATAGATATCAGAACCATCCCGGCGCGCCAGAATCAACAGAAAATCCTTCAGTTCCATCATTGCTGTTTACTCAATGTCGTAGTCAAACCTGCTTGAAAATCATTCGGCTGCCGCCGCATGACCGCCACGCCGAGAATCACCGGCCCCTTCACCCTCCGGCGTCACGGCGTGGACGCCCCCGAAATAGACATCGCGCACCGCCCAACAGTTGAACGGCCAGCGTCCAGCCAATGACGCCAGCGCCGCGGGGTCGAAACCTGGCTCCAGTTGAACCTGTCGGCCGTCCCAATGCAGCCGGGGCGCTTCGACGGCGGCGCGAAGATCGAAACCGAAATCCACCACGTTACTGATAACCTGCACGAGCGCCGAACGAATCCGCTTGCTGCCGCCGCTGCCTAATACCAACCGTAACCGATCCCCGGCCAGCAGCAGCGAAGGCGCCATCATCGACGCGACTCGCACGCCCGGTGGGCTACCATGGAAGCCTTCCGGATGCAGATCATCTTCACCCATCATGTTGTTGAGCATGATGCCGGTCTCGGCGGCAAAGCAACCGGAACCCTCGCCATTGGATGTCGTCATGCTGGCGGCATTCCCTTGCGCATCGCAGACGCTGATGTGTGTGGTGCCGCCGCAAGCGGTACGCACGCGTTGCAGGCTTTGCGCGAAGCCCGCTTCATCCATCGCGGATGGACTGGGATAACCCGCCGCCCGGCGGCGATCAACCTCCTCCATCACGGCCGTCAGCAGCGCAAGGTGAGCGTGCGAACCAAAGCCAAGATCAGCGACCTGGCGCTTCCAACAACCGCAATGATAGCGCGATCAGCGCGCCGCCCAATGACGGCGGTGGATTGGTCAGCAACCGGCAACCGCGATAATCAATTGTCAGAGATTCGCGCTCGATAACTCGATAGGCGGCCAAATCGGCCGCGGTCAACCAACCCGCTCCCTCGCGCATGTCACGGTCGATACGCTGGGCTAGCTCGCCTTGATAAAATTCTCGCTCGCCATCGTGGGGTAAAGTTTCCAAAAAGCGGCCAGCGCCGGGTTGCGCAGTACATCGCCTTCCCGCAAATAAGCACCCGACGGTTCGAACAAGGCCCGCCCCACTGTGGTCAAGGTCATGATCGGCGTCAGCAAATCCAGGAAATACGCCTGCTTGGCGTTGATCGCCAAACCCTCGCGCGCCAACTGAATCGCCGGCGCTAACACCTCTGCTAGCGGCAACCGACCCAGCCGTCGATGGACATGGAGATAGCCTTTGAGGGTGCCGGGCACAGCGACCGAACCCATGCCGACGTTGAAAATTTGTTCGCTGCCGGGGAATCGAACCGTCACTGGCAAGAAATGTGGGTCCAGCCCACTGGCCGGCAATCCCTGTCCCGGCGTGTCCACAAAGAAATCGAACAGAACCGATTGGCCCTGGGCAGTACGGGCCAACAGAAAGCCACCCCCGCCGAGACTGGTTAGTGCTGGCTCTGCGACAGCGGCGGCAAATCCAGCGGCCACTGCCGCATCAAAGGCATTACCACCAGCGCCGAGAATGCCACAAGCGGCCTCGGTGACGCGGGAATGGCCGCTGGCCGCGCCACCCCTAGCAGATGATCGGAGTTCGCCCATCAGCGAATAAGCTCAAACCTGGGTCGGGTTTCAGGTCCGGTTGGCTGGTCGTCGGTGCGGCGTGCGGCTGCGGGGACGATGTTCGCCGCCAGGAATCGGTGGCCGACGACGATCCAGCCGCTTGGGCGGCTTGTATTCCGTCAACAAGTCTTCGCTAACCGGCAAGATAGGGATTTTTTGCCCGATAAACTCCTCGATGTCTGGCAACGAGTAAACGTACTCTTCACAAACGAAACTGATGGCGTCGCCGCTAGCCCCGATGCGGGCGGTGCGACCGATCCGGTGGACATAATCTTCGCGATCCTGCGGCAAGTCGAAATTGATGACGTGGGTCACATCCGGGATGTGCAAGCCGCGCGCCGCCACATCGGTAGCGACCAGGATCGGCAACGCGCCGCGCTGGAACGACTCCAGTAAGCGTAATCGTTTGTTTTGAGGAATATCACCTGATAATACTTCCGCCTCATAACCATTGCCTAGTAGGTAGCCGGTAACCCGATCCGCCGAGCGCTTGGTATTAACGAAGATCATGGTGCGCTTGGGGTCGTGCTGGCGCAACACGCCAAGCAGCAAACCAATCTTGTCGTGCGCCGAGACGTGGTAAAGCACTTGACGGACTTTATCGGCAGTGACATGTTCGGCCTCGATCCGAATCACTTGCGGATCGTTCATATGCTCATAGGCCAGCTCCATCACCCGGTTGCTCAACGTTGCGGAAAATAACATATTGATCCGTTGGCCGGCCGGCGGCATTTTGCGCAGCAGATACCGAATATCGGTGATAAAACCGAGATCGAACATGCGATCGGCTTCATCCAACACCACCACTTCGATATTGGATAGGCGGTATACTCCTTGTTTGAAGTAGTCGATTAAGCGGCCAGGCGTGCCAATCAGCACATCAACCCCGCTTTCAAGCTGGCGGCGCTGGCTGTCGTAGCCGGTTCCTCCGAAAACCGCCACGAATTTCAAACCGGTGTAGCGGCCGATCAGTTCGGCGTCTCGATGAATCTGCACCGCCAGCTCGCGCGTGGGCGCGAGGATGATCGCCCAAGGCCCGACGGCATCCTCCACAATGGGTGTTTCCATCAGATGATGCAGGGCGGCCAGCAGAAACGCGGCGGTCTTACCGGTGCCGGTTTGGGCCTGGCCGGCGACATCCTGGCCCTTGAGCGCCAATGGCAAAGTGGCCGCCTGGATCGGCGTGCAATGGACGAAACCAGCGTCGTTCAAACTTTCCAGTAACGAATCGTTTAAGTGAAGTGACGAAAAAAGGACTTGAGTTAGATGATCTTTTTGCATGAGCGAGTAACGATCCCGTGTCAGCAGGGGAGTAGGAGGGCTCATGGCGAGCCCGAATCACACCAGGCCAAACAGAAAGAAATTTGTCCCCTAGCTAAATATTTTGCCACAATATCCTCTAGCGAACGCCGCGCGCCGTGGTTTTTTCGGCTGCCCCATGGCATCACCCCTTGGAATCCATCTGATCCAACCCCACTTTACCGGGTCCCGCATCGCCAGAACAACCCGCGCGCGATCCGACGGCCAGCTCTATTTGCAATCTGGAGAACTACCCCATGAGCGAGCACATCTTGCATATCACCGATGATTCTTTCGAAACCGAGGTCATTAAAGCCGACAAGCCGGTCTTGGTGGACTACTGGGCCGAATGGTGCGGCCCCTGCCGGATGATCGCCCCAATCCTAGACGAGATCGCTGGCGAATACGCTGATCGGATCAAGATCTGCAAATTAAATGTGGATGAAAACCAGAATACGCCTCCCAAGTACGGCATTCGGGGCATTCCAACATTGATGCTGTTCCGCAATGGCAACGTTGAGGCCACCAAGGTCGGCGCGCTGTCCAAATCGCAGTTAGTCGCCTTTCTCGACAGCAGTTTGCGCTGAAACTTTCCACGCGGCGTCCTTCAAGGGTAGACGCCGTTACGCGGCCGTGCTAGCTTAACCGGCACGCCGCGCTCGCCATTCTCGCTATCGTTCCCGATAACACTTCGCTTCTGGCCTTTTTCCGAGACGCGAACCCTGGATTCCTCCCCCTGCCGGCGCATCCTTCCAGCGCCAGCCGCTTCGAGCCTCTAGCTTCCATGAATCTAACCGAACTTAAAAAGAAATCCGCCGCCGACCTCATTGCCATCGCGCAGGAACTCAAACTCGAAGGGATGGCGCGATCCCGCAAGCAAGATGTGATCTTCGCCATCCTCAAGGCGCTGGCCAAAAGCGGCGAGGATATTTCGGGCGACGGCGTGCTGGAAATACTGCAAGACGGCTTTGGCTTCCTGCGCTCCGCCGACAGCTCCTATCTGGCCGGCCCCGACGATATTTACGTCTCTCCCAGCCAGATCCGCCGTTTCAACCTGCGCACTGGCGATACGGTCAGCGGCAAGATTCGCCCGCCCAAGGAAGGCGAGCGTTACTTTGCCTTACTGAAGGTCGGCGACATCAATTTCGAACCGCCGGAAGCCTCCAAGAACAAAGTCCTGTTCGAAAACCTGACTCCGCTACACGCCGACGAACGGCTAACCCTGGAACGCGGCAACGGCAGCACCGAGGACATCACGGCGCGAGTGATCGACCTGATCGCGCCCATCGGCAAGGGCCAGCGCGGTTTGATCGTCTCGCCGCCCAAGGCCGGCAAGACCATGATGTTGCAAAACATCGCCCAGAGCATCGCGACTAACCATCCCGAATGCTATCTGATCGTGCTGCTGATCGACGAACGGCCGGAGGAAGTGACCGAGATGCAGCGCTCGGTGCGCGGCGAGGTGATCGCTAGCACCTTCGACGAACCGGCCACCCGCCATACCCAAGTCGCCGAGATGGTCAACGACAAGGCCAAACGACTGGTCGAGCACAAGCGCGACGTGGTGATTCTGCTCGATTCCATCACCCGGCTGGCGCGGGCCTACAATACCGTGGTGCCCGCGTCCGGCAAGGTGCTGACCGGTGGCGTGGACGCCAATGCGCTCCAGAAACCCAAGCGCTTTTTCGGCGCGGCGCGCAATATCGAGGAAGGCGGTTCGCTGACGATCATCGCCACCACCTTGATTGACACCGGTTCCCGCATGGACGATGTGATTTACGAGGAATTCAAGGGCACCGGCAATATGGAAATCCATCTGGATCGACGAATTTCCGAGAAGCGGGTGTTTCCGGCCATCGATATCAACCGCTCCGGCACCCGGCGCGAAGAATTGCTTACCGATCCAGACGATTTGCAGAAGATGTGGATTTTGCGCAAGCTGCTGCACCCCATGGACGAGTTGCAGGCAATGGAATTCATGCTGGATCGCCTCAAGGCCAATAAGACCAACAAAGAATTCTTTGAGGCGATGAAACGCTGATTCGGCCTCTCCCTCATTCTTTCCACATCTCCCGACTCACCATGAATCCCGTTGCCGACTCTAGTGATTTCCAAACACCGCGCCGCCCGACCTTGCCCCGTTTGCTAGCCCTGCCCTTTTCAGTGATTCCCAGCTCGATCCACTCCACTGTGCTGATTACTGCTTTGAATCGGCTATTGGCCAAGCAGATTCGTGAAGGCGAATTCGAGTTTCTGCGTGATCGGGTATTGGCGATTCAGGTACGGGACGCCAAGGTCACTTATCAGCTCCGTTATGCAGGTCCCGCTGGTTTCGTAGCCTGCCAGCGCAGCGAAAAACCGGATTTGTCGATCAGCGGCACGATCTACGACTTTCTGGCGCTGGCCACCCGCCGCGAAGATTCCGATACCTTATTCTTCAACCGGCGCGTGGTGCTGGAAGGCGACACCGCGTTGGGATTGGAATTAAAAAACTGGCTCGACGGAATGGATTTTGAAGCCCTCGGCGGGCCGTTGCCACCCCTGTTACGCGCCACCGACCGAATGATGGGCGCTTACGAGCGATTCAAACGCTAATCCGCCCAAACCAAATCGCCACCATAGCGCTCGCGCAAAGGGTTGGCCCGAAATAGCGCACCGCGGTCGATTTAAATCGTGAGCCAGGACGCCAGTGGGGTTCAACTCTGGCGCACCTTGGCCCAATGCTCTTCCAATCGCTTCACGGATACAGGCGCGACGGTTTTCAATTCCTGGGCGAACTGTGAAACGCGCAACTCTTCCAACAACCAGCGAAAGCGTAGCAATTCAGGATCGTGCTTTTCGTCAAGGGCATTTCGTTCGGCCCGCCGTCGCCAGAGCGCCGACAGTCGCACGATATCGCCGCTGCGCTGACGGTCTTTGTCCGGCGCGTGCTTGAGTTTTTGCAAGCGCACGCTGATAGCGCGCAGATAGCGCGGCAGATGCGGCAGCCACTCCGGCGGGGTCTGGCTGAGAAAACCCGGATACACCAGCCGCGCCAGTTGCTCGCGCACGTCCGCCAGCGCCTCGGCCCAGACGGACGATTCATCGGCGGTTAACAACCGTCTCACCTCGTGATACGCGGCCAAAATGACGGCGGCGGTCTCGCATATCTCGGCCCTGACGGCGAACAGTCTCGCCTTGCCTCGCTCCACTAAGGCGTCGAACGACTCCCGGTTGCGCGGCAAGGGCTGATCGGTCAAAAAAGCCCGATCTAGGATGACGTTCAGTAGATCTGTCCGCAACGCCTCCTGCGTCCCCAAACCGACGTAGTGCAGGGTCATCTGTTGGAACTTCGGCAGATCGCGCGCCAGTTGCTTGTAGGTCGATCCCAGCCGCCACCCGATCAAGCGCCGTAAACCAACGCGAGTCGCCGCCTCCGCTCGCGCCAGCGAATCCAGTAGACGCAAGGCCAGCGTGCCGTCCGATTCCGCCACCAAGGCCGGATAGCCCCGCAGATGAATGCTGTTGCGGATAAAACTGACTTCCTCGGCCAGTTCCCCAAAATCCCAATCACGCAGCCGCTCGCGCTCGAACTCCGGGGTCGGTAGCGCGGCGAACTGGCTGCGCGCCTCGCCGCGCAATTGCGCCTGAATCGCGCCCCAATCGCGACCGATCGCCAGCCCCTTGCCATCGGCATCCACCACTTGCACCCGCATTCGCACATGCATGGGTACGGTATCCAGGTCCCAAGCCTCCTCAGGGATCCGCACCCCGGTCATTTTCTCCAGGCGCTCGGTCATCGCCTCGATCAGCGATTCCCTCCCCGGTTCGATCACCTCCAGCAAGGCTTGCACGTAATTCGGCACTGGCACGAAGTTACGCCGTATCGCTTTCGGCAAGGACTTCAACAAGGCGGCCATCCGTTCCGCCCGCAAGCCCGGCACCAGCCAATCCAGTCGCTTGGGATCAACCTGATTGACCGCCGCCAGCGGCACGGTCAGCGTCACGCCGTCATCGTCCGCGCCGGGCGTAAATCGATAAGTCAGCGGTAATTGCAAGCCATCGAGATCGAGATGGTCGGGAAAACGCTCACCATCGGTCACTGGTCCCGCCGCTGCTAGCAGCGCCGCGCGGTCAAGAAACAGCAGACGCGGATTTTCCCGCTCTACTTGTTTGCGCCAAGTCTCGAACGCGGGACCACTGTAAATGCCTTCGGGAATCCGTTCCCCATAAAAGCGGTACAGCGTTTCCTCATCCGCCGTCAGATCGCGGCGGGCGCGTACCTCCAGTTCTTCCAATTCGGCTAGCAAGGCTCGGTTGTGCTGAAAAAATGGCGCTTTGCAATGGAAATCACCCTCAACCAGCGCGTGTCGGATAAAAATTTCTCGCGCCAACGCCGGATCGAGCGGCCCATAATTGATCCGACGATTGCTGATGATCGGCAGACCGTACAATGTCACCCGTTCGAGCGCTGTCACCTGCGCCGAGCGCTTCTCCCAGTGCGGTTCGGCGTAGCCACGCTTGAGCAGATGGCCGGCCAACCCTTCCACCCATTCGGGATCAATACGGGCCACGGTGCGAGCATACAGGCGGCTGGTCTCCACCAGCTCCGCCGCCGCCACCCAACGCGGCCGTTTCTTGAATAGCCCGGAACCGGGAAACAGATAAAAATTGCGACCCCGCGCACCGAGATAGACGTTTTCCTCTTGCTTTAAACCAAGCTGGCCCAGCACCCCGGCCAGCAATGCCCGATGCAGGTTAGGGTAAGGGGCGGGTTCCTCGTTCGGTCGCATCCCCATTTCAGTAGTAAGGCCGAGCAATTCATGATGCAGGTCGCGCCATTCCCGCAGCCGCACGAAGGACAGGAACTCGGCCTGACACAGGTTGCGCAATTGATTCTTGGACAGTTGCCGGACCTGCTCGTGGTAGTAATCCCACAGCTTGAGCAAGGCCAGAAAATCGGATTGCTCATCCCGAAACCGACGATGTTTCTCGTCGGCTGCTTGTTGTTTTTCCAGTGGCCGCTCGCGCGGATCTTGCACGGCCAGCGCGGCGACGATGATGAGCACCTCGCGCAAACTGCTTTCCCCTCGCGCCGCCAGCAGCATGCGGCCTAATCTTGGGTCGAGCGGTAACTTGGCCAGTTGTCGGCCTAGCTCGGTGATGCGCCGCTGCTCGTCCACCGCCTGTAACTCAAACAGCAAGCGAAACCCGTCGCTGATCTGGCGCGAATCGGGCGGATCGACGAAGGGAAATTCTTCCGGCCGACCCAGATTGAGCGCGCTCATCTGCAAAATCACCGCCGCCAGATGGGTGCGAAGAATTTCGGGATCGGTAAACGGTGGACGAGATTGATAGTCTTCTTCAGCGTACAGGCGGACGCAAATCCCGGCCATCACCCGACCACAACGACCGGCGCGCTGGTTGGCGCTAGCTTGGGAAATTTTCTCAATCGGCAGGCGTTGAATCTTGCCGCGCGGGCTGTAGCGACTGATCCGCGCCGTGCCGGGATCAATCACGTAGCGGATACCAGGCACCGTCAGCGAGGTTTCGGCCACGTTGGTCGCCAGCACAATTCGAGGCCGGCCATGCGGCTGAAACACCCGGTTTTGCTCGGCGGCCGATAGCCGGGCGTACAGCGGCAAAATTTCGGTGTTGGGCGGATGGTGCTTGCGTAAACTTTCGGCGGTTTCCCGAATTTCGCGCTCGCCGGAGAGAAAAATCAGAATGTCACCCGGCCCTTCCCGCCAGACTTCATCCACCGCGTCCAGAATTGCCTGTTGTAAATCGCGGTCGCGCTCGTCCTCGTCCGCCGCGATTAACGGCCGATAGCGAAGCGCTACCGGATAGGTGCGCCCGGACACTTCGATGATTGGCGCATTGTTGAAATGGTGGGAAAAGCGTTCGGGGTCAATGGTGGCCGAGGTGATGATGAGCTTTAGATCGGGCCGACGCGGCAACAACCGCCTCAGATAGCCCAGCAGGAAATCGATGTTGAGGCTGCGTTCGTGGGCCTCATCGAGGATGATGGCCTCGTACTGTTCCAGCAGGCGGTCGCCTTGCGTTTCCGCCAACAGGATGCCGTCAGTCATCAGCTTGATCGCGGCATTCGGCCCGGTGTGGTCGGAAAAGCGCACCTTGTAGCCGACTTGGCCGCCGACCGTGGTATTCAGTTCAGCGGCAATCCGCGTCGCCACCGAACGGGCGGCGATTCGGCGTGGCTGCGTGTGGCCAATCAAGGCCGCCGCGCCGAGTCCAAGCGACAAACAGATTTTCGGCAACTGAGTGGTTTTGCCGGAGCCGGTTTCGCCGCACACCACCACCACTTGATGGTCTCGGATCGCGGCGGCGATGGCGTCGCGATGCGCACTGATCGGCAGACTGTCATCAAACTCGGGCGTCGGTAGGGCGGCGCGGCGCGCTTGCAAGCGCGCCACAGCGGCATCGACCTCGACGCGGAGTTGCTCCACGCCGCGATCTACCGGCTTACCGTCGCGCGCGCGCTGGCGCAACCCGCGCAGGCGGTGGGTAAATGCGCCACGGTCGCGAATCGGACAATCCACCAATCGTGTTTGTATAAGGCGAAAAACGTGTTCCACAACGAGCTCAATATTTTGTTTGCAATAGTGTAAACCTACCCAACAGGGAAGCGGCGCGCATTTTTGCACTAAGCTTGTGCAAACGCACACAAAATTTGCTTGCGGAACTGCATTCTTTGACGTACTTTCCGGCGCGGGTAGAGGGTGAGAAGAACCTCAAAATACCCAACGTCGACCCTCGGTTAGCTGGCAGTTCCGCGATGCCGCGGAAGCGCCGATGGCCCGGCTGAAAAAATATTTTGTCTTTGAGGTTGTCTTAATGAGCACTGGTACTGTGAAATGGTTTGACGAAGCGAAAGGTTTCGGTTTCATCGCCCCGGAGGACGGTAGTAATGACGTATTCGTCCATTACTCCGTGATCGAGGGTAAGGGTTTCCGCACCTTGGCGGAAAACCAAAAAGTCGAATTTGAAGTCAAAGCCGGCCCCAAAGGACCACAAGCCACGATGGTTAAAAAATTCGCGGCTGAAAAATAAAACACGTTCCACCAACCCTTCAGCCGAGGCCCCGCTGCGCGGGGCTTCGTCGTTTTAACCACTTCGCTATAATGCCTCGCCCGCCTCACCTGACAGAGCCGTATCGTGATTGAAAAACTCCGCAATATCGCCATCATCGCCCACGTGGACCATGGCAAGACCACGCTGGTAGACAAACTGCTGCAACAGTCCGGCACGCTCGGCGACCGGGCCGCGCCGCCCGAACGGGTGATGGACTCTAACGCCCTGGAACGGGAACGCGGCATCACCATTCTGGCCAAGAATACCGCTTTGTATTGGCGCGACTATCACATCAATATCGTGGATACACCGGGCCATGCCGACTTCGGCGGCGAGGTCGAACGGGTGTTGTCGATGGTGGATTCGGTGCTGTTGCTGGTTGATGCCGTGGATGGTCCGATGCCGCAAACCCGCTTCGTCACCCAAAAGCCTTCGCCATGGGCTTCCGGCCCATCGTGGTCATCAACAAGATCGACCGGCCGGGCGCGCGACCCCATTGGGTGCTGGATCGCACCTTCGATCTGTTCGACCGCTTGGGCGCGACTGATGAGCAACTGGATTTTCCGGTCATTTACGCCTCGGCCCTGCACGGTTATGCGGGCTTGGACGAGGCGGCGCGGGAAGGCGACATGGCCCCGCTGTTCGAGACCATCATCAACCATGTCAGACCGCCAGCGGTCGATCCCGCCGGCACGTTTCAACTGCAAGTCAGCTCGCTGGATTACAACAGTTACGTCGGCGTTATCGGCATCGGCCGCATCCGGCGGGGTAAAGTGAAGACCAACACGGCGGTCACGATCCTCGATCCGAACGGCAACCGCCGCAATGGCCGTATCCTGCAAATCCTCGGCTTTCAGGGACTGGAGCGGATTGAATTTCCCGAAGCCTCAGCGGGTGACATCATCGCTTTCACGGGCATTGACGGCCTGGGCATTTCCGATGTGATTTGTGACCCCACCGCCGTCGAGCCACTCCCCCCACTCAAGGTGGACGAACCCACCATGAGCATGACTTTTCAGGTCAATACCTCACCGTTCGCGGGCCGCGAGGGCAAATATGTCACCAGCCGCCAGGTGCGCGAGCGGCTATACCGTGAATTGATCCACAATGTCGCGTTGCGGATCGAGAACACCGACGACCCCGACAAATTCAAGGTCTCTGGCCGGGGCGAGCTGCATCTGTCGATCCTGATCGAAAACATGCGCCGTGAGGGTTATGAATTGGCGGTCTCCCGCCCGGAAGTGATCGTGCGTGAAATCGATGGTGAGTTGCACGAGCCTTATGAACAGTTAACTGTCGATGTGGAGGAACAGCATCAAGGCACGATTATGGAAAAGCTCGGCGAACGGCGCGGGGACTTGCTCGACATGCAGCCCGACGGCAAGGGCCGGGTTCGCTTGGATTATCTGATTCCGGCGCGCGGCCTGATTGGCTTCCAGACCGAATTTCTGACCGCCACGTCCGGCACCGGTCTGCTCTATCATGTGTTCGACCGCTACGGCCCACTCAAAAAAGGCGCTATCGGCGCACGGATTAACGGAGTGCTGATTTCCAATTCCACCGGCAAGGTACTGGCCTACGCCTTGTTCAATCTTCAGGAGCGCGGCCGGTTGATGGTTGGCCCCGGCGATGAAGCGTACGAAGGCATGATCGTCGGCATTCACTCTCGCGACAACGATCTGGTCGTCAATCCGCTCAAGGCCAAACAACTCACCAACATTCGCGCGGCGGGTTCGGATGAAAATATTCTGCTGACCCCGCCGGTGCGGTTGAGCCTGGAACAGGCGTTGGAATTTATTGATGACGACGAACTGGTGGAAGTAACTCCAAAATCCATCCGTCTCCGCAAAAAACTGTTGCTTGAACACGAGCGCAAGCGGGCAGGACGACAGGGAAGCTAAGCCAAAATCATATTTCGTCCTGAAGAAGGCGGGAGCTGATCCTCTGTGCCGAGCGACTGCTCCCAGCCATTTCAACGGTTGCAACGGCGTGGTAACTGGGAGGAAATCTGCTTTACTTTGCTCAAAGGCTGCTATCAATCCCGCCCAAAACTTCTGAGGAAGGAGATCGCCGTGGCAGACGATTCGCTAGTTCCAGTCTTGATTGCCGACATCCAAGGCAAAGAAATTATCGAAGCTTATTACCAGCGGTGTGGTCTGGAAACGATCGGGCCGGGCCGAATCAAAACCGGCGAGATTTTTACCTTCTCCAGCCTTGAAGATCTGTTTGACAAGCTGCTGGCTAACGACGCTAAAACGCAGATTGCGGTCAGTCACGGCAGCTCCGAACACGGACTGCTTATCAAATTCGCCAAGGAATCTAAATTTACCGCCACCGGCGCCGTGATTGAAACGCTTTCTGTGTTAGCTGATCTGGCCAAGAAAGGCAGTCTTGCGGCGGATAATGAGCGGCTTAGCAACGTCGCCCAAATGATGGGCGTGACAGTCGCCACCGCCCAACGCTTGCTGGAAAAAATTAATAAGCTGCGCGCTAAAAAGCTGATCCTACACATTCGCGGCTGCAATATCGGCGCTAATGTTTCCCTGCTGCGCGCCTATAAAACCGCGCTCGGCGCCGCCGCCCTCACTGCCCCAACCGTGCGGATGGTCTATGCCGGCGTCAACCCGCGCAAGCCCCCCAAAGGCGTATCGATGGGGGATCTAGTTGGCGATACCAAGCCAAAACTCCCGAAGACCCGGCGGCGTCTCTTTCCTTGGCCAGAAAATTCCCATGTCGGTCCGATCATCATCGACATCCGCGACATCGACGGTCATACTCAATTGGAAACCACTGCCTTTATCAACGATCCACCCCTCACTTCTCACTGGGCCGCAAAATTGAATGGCCAGTGGCGGCAAGCGCCCAATGCAGCCAAAAGCAACTCCTTTATATTGCCGGTCCTGTGGGACAACACCGAAACCAGTTGGCACGCGCCACTGGAAGAAGGCTATCGCCAGAAATTAGTCATGGTCTGAATAGCTGCTCTGAATGACCGAATCACTTTTCGTCATCGGTAGGTAATTTGTATCGAGAATAAAACAATCGCTCTCTTTACGAGTCTTTCTTGTTTCACAGATCGCATCGATTAATTGTTCTCTTTTCTGGCATGATGATAAAGTAATAACAGCCGTTTCAATGACACAAACCCCGAATGCGGGCATCGTGGTGCGGCTCAAAAAAACCTGGGAGACAAAAATTATGTCAGAACAAAAACTTGGAAATCCAGCCGTTGTCGGCCTAGCCGGCTTCGGCCTCACTACCCTCGTACTGCAATTCCACAATGTCGGTTGGATGCCCAGCATCGGCCCAGTGGTGTGGCTGGGACTTTTCTTCGGCGGCCTCGCTCAAATGATCGCGGGCTTGCAGGAAATGAAAACCGGTAATAATTTTGGTTACTGCGCCTTCACGTCCTACGGTACCTTCTGGATTTCTCTGTGTTTCATTCTGCTAGGCAATAAATACGACCTATTCAAAGCCGGCACTGAAGATGTGGGTTGGTTTCTAATCGCCTGGACCCTGTTCTCGATCATTTTGTGGATTGGTTCACTACGCATTCACGGGGCGATGGCCTTTACCTTCACTACATTGGTCATTGGCTTCATCTTACTGGATCTGGCCCATTTCGGTTATCCAGGCTTAACCGTGGTAGCGGGCTATGAGCTGATGATTTGCGCTTTCGCGGCTTGGTACATGATGGCGCGCATCATCCTGAACGAAATCTATGGTAGAGAAGTCCTGCCAGCTGGAAAGCCTTGGGTTTCCTAAGCAAAACTGGCTTTCTCATGGTTGCCGTCAAATTTTTGGAGGATTTAAAAATGCGAAAAACAATGCTCGGCTTCGCCGGCCTCGCCCTCATCTTGAGCGTCACACCGGCATGGGTCGGCGCCGCCGACTCCGCGGCCACTCCCGATGAAGTGATCGCTAAAGTGCATGAAGCCGTTCAGTACCTGAAAGATAAAGGCTTGGCGGGATTTTCGGATTTTAATAACAACAAAGATGCCCGCTGGGTATGGAAAGATAGTTATGTGTTCGTCTATAGCTGCCGGGACAACGTGATGATCGCCCACCCGCTGCGGCCCGATATGGTCGGCAAACCGATCCTGCAAATGAAGGACGACAAAGACCATTTCCTGTTCCAGGATATGTGCAAGTCCGGCGCTAACACCGATGGGGGCTGGGTAGAGTATTGGTGGCCGAAACCCGGCGAGGCCAAGGCATCCCGCAAGATCTCCTACGTCCACAGCGCCGAGGTTTCCTTCAAACCGGATATTCAGGTCGGCTCTGGCATTTATGATGACAAGATGAGCGTTGAGGAACTGAACAAGCTCGCTACCCAGGCCAAACAACCGAAGAAAGACGCCCCCTAAGGTTTGTGCTAAGTTCTAAACCCTGCCCAACCGCCTCACGATCGAGGCGGTTTTTTATTCATCCAACGACTTCTTGGCCGGTATGACGTTGGTATTGCTCCGGTAGATCATTTGCTCGTAAACCCGGTCTTTGGGCGGCTTGTCAGTCATCTGTTCGCGGCCCTGATTATCGCGCCAGCGGTAAAGCGGTCCGGTATACTCTGGTAACCCAGGAATCCAACTCTGCGCCCAGGTCGGTATGCTCTGAGGCGTGGTATACCAGTACAACCAAAGCCCACCCAAGATTCCCAGAACGATCAATAGCCACAAAGGCGCTCCGCCTGCTTGCCGATATCGGGTTGCGCTCACCGCAATCCAGGCTTGACGCACACTAGAGTTCAGCGGATTGAATCGGTTATCAACTTGCATCTCTCGCCTCTGATTCACCGCCAATCGCCCCGTAAGGCGATCACTCGCTCGCGCAACACAGTTGAAGTCGCTTGCGCTGGCGGAACCAACTCTCCAACGACCAACTCGATCCTCGACCAGAACCGGCGCGGGAAATGACCCATCGCCTTTCCATGGCGCCGACTAAAGAAGCTGCCCCACAACCCGCGCAGCGCCATCGGCACCACCGGAACGGGCGTGCGCTGAAGGATGCGCTCGATGCCGGTCTTGAATGAGCCGATTGCTCCATCGGGCGTCAGCCTGCCTTCTGGAAAAATACCCACCACCTCCCCTTTTTCCAGATAATCGGCCACTCGTTCGTAGGCCCGTTTTAAAACTTCAAGGTCATCGTGGGCCGAAGCAATGGGAATAGCTCCCGCGGTACGGAACACAAAATTCAATAATGGAATCTTGAAAATTTGGTAATCCATGACAAAGCGAACCGGCCGTCGACAGCAGCCGCTCACGACCAAGGCATCCATCAGACTGACATGGTTGCACACCACCAGCACCGGCCCTCGATCAGGAATATTATCGAGCCCTACCGCCTTGAGTCGATAACCCACGTTCACCAGAATCCACACGATGAAGCGCATCAGGAATTCGGGAACCAGCGTAAAGATGTAGATGGCCACCACCGCGTTGAAAACAGCCATCACCAACAACAATTGTGGGATCGTCAATCCCTGCTGTAGCATCACGACGGCGATCAGCGCCGCCGCCACCATGAAGACAGCATTCAGAATGTTATTCCCCGCGATCACGCGCGACAGATGCGTCGGTTCGCTGCGCTGCTGCACCAAGGCGTACAGCGGCACGATGTAGATGCCGCCGAAAACCCCGATCAATACGATATCGAGCACCACCCGCCAACTTCCCGGCTGGCTCAAAAAAGCCCCTACTTCCAGCAACTCTCTTCCCGGCAAGGGGACTGAGGGCGTAGCGAAGAACAAATCTACTCCGAACACGGTCAGACCGATGGAGCCAAACGGCACCAAGCCAATTTCCACCATCCGCCCGGACAGCCGCTCACACAATAGCGAGCCGATGCCGATGCCGACCGCGAATAAGGTCAGCAACAAAGTCACGACATGCTCACTACCGCCCAAGGTCAGCTTGGTGAAATTAGGCAATTGCGCCAGATAAACGCTGCCCAGAAACCAAAACCAGGAAATTCCCAGTACCGATTGAAATACCGTGAAATTCTGGTGAGTCAACTTAAGAATGCGCCAGGTTTCGGTCGCCAGATTCCAGTTTATTTCCAAATCGGGCGCGGCGGGCGCGGCTTGGGGGATTGCGAAGCTGCTCAAAAACCCAAGAACAGCAATCACTATGACAGCGACCGACACCCACACATGCCCGCCTTGCCAAGCAATCAAAATGCCACCGAGCATGGTGCCGAGCAGGATCGCCATATTGGTGCCCATTTCGATCCAGGCATTGCCGCCCACCAGCTCCTCCGGTTTCAAGTGCTGTGGCAGGATACTGTATTTCACTGGCCCGAATAGGGTCGAATGCAATCCCATCATGAACAACATCGCAATCAATAACGGCATGTTATTCAGCATAAATCCCACGGCCGCGCCGAGCATGATGGCGATTTCCAGCAGCTTGACCCAGCGAATGTAACGCGATTTTTCATACTTGTCGGACAGCTGGCCCGCCGTGGCCGAAAATAGAAAGAACGGCAGCACAAATAAACCGGAGCAAAGGTTGATGAGGGTATTGGCGCGTGTTGGGTCGCTAGCCGCCACCTGAAACGCGATCAAGATAATCAGCGCGTTTTTGAATACGTTGTCATTGAACGCGCCCAGAAACTGGGTGATGAAGAAGGGCAGAAACCGCCGTTCCTTCAGCAGGGTGAATTCGTTATCGTGAGCCATCCAGCGCAGTGCTCCAGGAGTGGGAGGTTGCCATCAAGTTTAAACGATCCGAGCAAATGGCTGTGTCTTGGATTGTTGCTAAGTCTGTGGCTGACTGATGGCTTGGACGGCGCGGAAACACCAATGCCAGGGTTCATACCGATATCCCGCCGCATTACCGTAGGGATAGGACAGGGTAAAGCCGAAGCTGTCAGCGTTTTCACAGAGCCAAGCGAAGGCGGCCGTGGTCTCGAACTCAGCTTGCAACACATTGACGCCTTCGGTCGAAATGTCGACGGCTCGACCGGTGTGATGCTCGCTGTACCCAGGCGGAGCCAATACTTGTAGGACGTCCTCCAGGCTCAAACCGCGCTCCAATCTTAGGGCGATCACTTCGGCTTGGCGGGCGACGCTACGAAAGGCGGAGAGGATATGAATATCGATTTCCACCTCGCGCGCGGCTGCCTTCATCCGCCGCCACGCCTCGGCGGCCCCTGGGATGAGAAGGTGGATGCGGCCGTTCGGCGCGATTTCGGCTTGCACCAGCTCCATCGCTTCGGCATGGCATACAAGATGGCGTCTGGCCAGCAGGCCCGGTGAAATTTCCAAGCGCCCCATAATTTCGGTCAACAAGGCTCCTTATTTTTCATTAGCTTAAGCCATTTGGACAAGGGGTTCGCGCTAAACTCCGATAACTTCCGGGTCGATGGAATCTTGAAACCCGTCCAAATCTATCGGAGCTTCCTAGAAACGAGTCATTGGCATACGACCCAACACTGTAACTGAAAATCGGTTTTTCAGAATCGCCGTGGCCGCGTTGATCGAGCGCTAGAATACGATAGCTGTCGCTTAAATAAAGAGTGGTTGCTGACCGAAGGATTGGATTCAGTAGCGCCATGCAAAAAGATGATAGCCTAGGTCGCGTGGACCGACATCCACCTAGGGCGAGCCCCAGTCTTGCGATTGATCTGTCTCGCCCGCAAATCAGCCAGCCTGCGCCAGAGCGAATAAACCTGCATTGTTTGCGCTTTTGGTAGATGCTTGAACTAAAGACGGCTACCCGCAAAAACACGGACTAACCCAGCCTCAGGCCAATGGAGCGTTTTAATGGCTCCTCAAACAATTAATCAGCATTAATACTTTAAATTATAGAGTATTTTTGGAACTCCACCATGCGACCTAACACCCACGACCTGCTGACTCGCGAAGCGACTGACTGGCATCTCCAAGGATTGATCAACCGTTCCCTGCTCGATGTCCTGCTCGAACGCTATTCTCCTCGCGGCCAATTTTCAACCCGGTTGCTTAAATGGTTAGGGGTGTTCGCCATTTTCCAACTGGGCTTAGCGGTGCTCGCTTTCATCAGCCTGATGGCGAACTCGGCCAGCATGGCGGCGCTGCTGATGGGTGGAATCAGCGCCGCTCTGTGGTACTTTGGCGTACGAATGGCCACCGACCCACACCGCCGCTATCCCTTCACCGGGGCGGTGCTGGTCACCGCCAGTTTGGCAGCGGCATTTGGGACGTTTGTGTTGATCTACATCGTTCTGCGCGGCCAACCGGAGGGAGGCGCCATACCCACACTGATGCTGCTCACCAGCGTGCTCGGCGTCTTGACTGCTTACGCCCACCATTTACGCTGGCCTCTGCTGCTGGCGTTGCTGCTGTTCTTCCACGGCTTGGGAGCCTGGCACACTTACGGCGGTCATGGCGCTTACTTCGCGGACATTCAAGATCCCACACTGATGGCGCTCATCGCCCTTGTCACCATTATGCTAGGGATCTGGCACGAGCGCCGCCTGGAAACAGGTCCACTACGGCGTTGCATTGGCTTTGGGGGGCTGTATCTGATCTTCGGGCTGCTGTATCTGAATCTGTCGTTATGGTTTCTGACGCTGCCCACGGGACCGCTGGCGTGGGTACTGGTCTTTACCGCGAGCTGTATCGGCCAAATCATCGCTGGCGCCCGACTACATGATGCCCGCTTCACCGGGTTTGGCATCGTTTTTCTGGCGATCAACGTCTATACCCGCTATTTCGAGCATTTCTGGGATCGACTGTCTCTTGGATTATTTTTTCTAAGCGGTGGCATACTGGCCATGGGATTAGGTTATGCCTTTGAGCGTTGGAGTCTTTCCGGCCACCCGGATCAGCAACCATGAACCCGGCATCCCCTAACCGCCGCGTCCGCTGGGAATTGGACGAACTGCTGCGCGAAGGTCTGCTGGATGAAGCGGCCCATGCAAAATTGCGCCAACGTTATCCAACCGAGGGCTGGGATTGGCGGTCGCTGGGCCGTTGGTTTCTGATTTTTGGCGCTATCAGCGTCATGGCCGGACTGGCGATTATCGGCCGACGGTTTTTTGAGTTTACCCTGACCAAACTGGCGGTGTTGCAAGCCATCTCCCTGCTCGCCACTTTCGGCGGCGCGCACTGGCTCAAGCAATCGCATTCCGCGCTGGCCTGGACCGCGCGTAGCTTGGAATTGCTGGGCGGATTGGTGTTGATCGGTTTGACCTTCAATCTGGGAATCCTGTATTCCACCGGTTCCGGCAACTGGCCAGCCTTGCTGTTGATCGATCTGATCCTGATCCTTGGGTTGAGCTACGCGCTGCGCAACTCCTTACTGTTGGTGTTGGGCGCCATCGTGTTTTTCTGCTGGTTTGGCGGTTTTACCGGCTACGCCTCCGGTTGGGGCGCGTACTGGTTCGGCATGAGTTACCCCTTGCGCTTTCTGATGGCGGCGGCGGCGATCATCGCCATCGCCATCATCCATCAGCAAAGTGAAAGCGGCTTGCTCGCGCCATACCGGGGTTTCTGCAAAGTCTGGTTATCCAGTGGCTTGTTCTTTGCCGAAATGGCGCTGTGGCTGCTGTCCCTCTTTGGTAATTTCGATCTAGAGAACAGCGGTTGGCCTCTGGCGAGCACCGCCGAGTTGTGGCTGTTCAACGGGCTGTGGGCCAGCTTGAATCTGGCGTTGCTCGGACTGGGCGCGCATTTTACCCTGCGGATGTTGACCGGCTATGGCGCGACCTTTCTGACCATTCAAATCTACACGCTGTTCTTCGCCCATCTAGCCGAAGATTTTGGATTGCCGCTGAGCTTGCTCGTCGCGGGAGGAAGCGCATTGGGATTGATTTTTTACCTGGAACGGCGGCGGCGCGAAAACGGTTAAGATAGCGCTAACCCCCCGATCAGAAGAACTGGAATGCGCCTGCTGCACACCTCGGACTGGCACCTCGGCCAGAGTTTGCACACCTTCGAGCGAAGCTATGAACAGCAATGCTTCTTGGCGTGGTTGCTGACTACTCTGGAAACCGAGCAAATTGACGCTTTGCTCATCGCCGGAGATATTTTCGACCATACCAACCCATCCGCCGCTGCCCAGCAGCAATTTTACCGCTTTCTGACCACGGCCAAACGGCGTCTCCCACAACTGGACATCGTCATTATCGCGGGCAATCACGATTCGCCGGGGCGGCTGGAAGCGCCCGCTTCGCTGTTTGATGCTTTCGATGTCACGGTGGTGGGCCACGTCACCCGCGACGCCAAGGGCGATATTGAACCTGACCGGCTGGTGGTGCCGCTGCGAAACCGCCGCCGTGAAATCGCCGCCTGGTGCCTGGCCATTCCTTTTCTACGGCCCGGCGATGTGCCGCGGGTGGAAACCGCCGGCGATCCCTATCTGGAAGGCGTTAAGCTGCTCTACCGGCAAGCCCTGGCGGTGGCGCTAAGCCGCCAAGAGCCGGGCCAAGCCATTATCGCGCTCGGCCATTGCCACATGAGCGGTGGTTTGACCTCCGAGGAGTCGGAGCGGCGCATTGTGATCGGTGGGGTGGAGGCATTACCGGTGGAGATGTTCGATCCCGCCATCGCCTACGTGGCGCTCGGTCATCTGCACCGCGCTCAACGCGTCGGTGCCCAAGCGCGAATACGTTACTCCGGTAGTCCGTTGCCCATGTCATTTGCCGAAATCCATTACCACCACCAAGCCATACGGATCGATCTGACTGGCCAATCGGTTCATGAAATCACCGAGCTTGCCATCCCGCGCTCGGTTGAACTGTTACGGATACCCGAACATCCTCTGCCTATTACCGAGGTCCTGGAGCAACTGGCGCGGCTCGATCTACCCGATCAACCGCTGCAAGCGCAACCTTACCTAGAAACGCCGGTATGGCTGACCGGCCCAGAGCCGGGCTTGCGTACTCGGATCGAGGCGGTGCTGGAGGGCAAATCGGTCCGTTTGGCGCGCATCAATCCCAGCTACGGCGGTCGTGAAGATCAAAACCAGTCCCTTGCTGACGGTCCACGGTCGCTAGACGACCTGGACCGGCTACAGCCAGACGATATTTTCAGCAAATTGCATTGGCGGAAATACGGCGAGGAGCCTTCCAACGAATTACTGGCGGCTTTCAGGGAGCTGTTGCTGGCCAATGGAGAGCGCGGCTCATGAAAATCCTTGCCATTCGCGGTAAGAATCTCGCCTCGCTGGCCGGCGAGTTCGAACTGCTGTTTGATCAGGAACCGCTGGCTTCCACTGGCCTATTCGCCATCTGCGGCCCCACCGGCTCCGGCAAGAGCACGCTGCTCGATGCTCTGTGTTTGGCGCTTTACGATGAAACGCCGCGCCTGACCCATGCGATGGGAAAAAATATCAATCTGCCGGATGTGGGGGATGAAACCATTTCCCCGCAAGACCCCCGCAATCTGCTGCGGCGCGGCGCGGGCGAAGGTTTCGCCGAGGTGGATTTCGTGGGCAACGATGGAATTGCGTATCGCGCCCACTGGAGCGTGCGCCGCGCGCGGGGCAAGGCCGCCGGCAAACTGCAAAATACCGAGATGCGCTTCCAAACCCTGAGCGGCGAACAGCGCCTCGGCGGCGTCAAAAGCGAAGTCCTAGCGGCGATTCAAGAACGGCTCGGCTTGTCATTCCAGCAATTTACGCGCGCGGTGCTCTTGGCGCAAAATGAATTCGCCACCTTTCTGAAAGCCAACGACAACGAACGGGCGGAACTACTGGAAACACTAACCGGACTGGATGTTTACAGCGGTATTTCCATCCGGGCCTTCGAGCGGGCCAAGGCCGAGCAACAAGCGCTGGAGTCGATCAAAAGCCAATTGGCCGGCCAACACCCTCTGTCAGCCGAACAACGCGCTGAGCTAGAGCAGGGACTTGTCACCGCCAGGGCCGATTTTGCCGCCTTGGAGCACCGTAAAATCGAACTGGATCAACAATTACAGTGGCACGAGAGCTGGGAAAAGCTGCAACAGAGTGAACGGCAGGCGCTTGAAACGGTGCAAAAAACCCAAGCCGACCAGCAAGCGGCAGCCGACCGGCAACGCCAACTGGCGCAAATCGAAGCCGTACAAGAGGCTCGCCCTCTAGTCGTTGAGATTGACCGTCTGATCCGGGATACCGAGAAGAGCCGGCTGGCCATTTTCAGCACGGAAGAACAATTGGCGGCCGCGCGGCACATCCGCCAACAAGCCGAGGACGGGTTGGCGAAAGCAGCCGACGCCCTGGCCCTGGCCGAGAAAAACGCTCATCAGGCTCAACCCAGCCTCAACCGCGCCAAGGAACTGGATGCCGAAATCGCCACCCTCATTCCCGGTCACGCCGCCGCCGCCAAAGTGCTGGCCGAGGCGCGGCTCGCGGCCAGCACCGCCCAAGAAAAGCTCGACGCGCAAAACATTGAACGCGCCCGGACGGTGGAGGCGCTGATCGCCTCGCAAGGCTGGCTTGCCACCCACGAGTCGTTACGGCGACTGGCCGAGGATTGGCCGCGTTGGAACATGTTATTCGACGAGGCCACCAGAGCACAAAAGAGCCTAGGTGAAACCGAGCAGGATAGCGCGGTGAAGCAGCAAGAGGCGCAAAAACATCAGCGGCTGTGGGATGAAGCCGCCAGCGCCCTCACCAAAACGCAAACGGCTTTGCAAGAAGCCGAAATCCGGCTGCAAAGCGCGATCCAAACCCTAGCCAGTTTCGATGCCGACGAGCTGGCGGGCCGCCGGGCCGCCGCTGAAATCCGTCGGGAACAGATCGTTAGTGGAGAACGGCTTTGGAACGCCTTAACCAGTTCGCGAAATCGCCAACAGATTCTGAACGAGGAGGCCTATCTTCTCCAAGAAAAAATCACTCGCGCGGAAACGGTCTTGTCGCAAACCCAGATCGACAAGGCCGCTGCCGCCGCCCAGTTGGAACAGTCGGAAAAACTTCTCAGAATCGCCGAAGCCGCTTGCGCCGAAAATGTGGAAGCGCTGCGGGAACATCTGGAAGCGGATTTACCCTGCCCGGTCTGTGGCGCCACCGACCATCCCTATGCGACCGGTGACCCACCTTCCCTGGTCATGCTGGCCCGCCTGAAGGATGAAGTGGATGTCTGCCGCAAGGCGCTCGCCGTGTTGGACCGACGGGAGACAGCCTGTCAAACGCAGCTTGAAAGCACCCGCCCGCGGTTGGCGATGATCGCTGGCGAACAACACGCCTTAACCGAGGCGATTCAAAAAGATCTCGACAGTTGGAGTATCCATCCGGTCGGACTCGAGCTGAGCACCGTGGCGCCAGCCGAGCAGGTGAAATGGTTCGCCACTGAAAACCAATCGGTACGGGATCAGTTCGCGGCCATCACCGTGCAAGAAAATACGCGCCGCCAAGCCAATAAAGCCAGGGATGACGCGCAAACCGCGCATAATCGCTGCCAGCAGCAGTATTCAGAGGCGCGTGATGCGTTGAATACCGAGCAAATGGCTCTGGATCAAGCGGCGCAAGCGATCCAAAAGGTGCAAGACCAGCAAGCCGAACTCGCCCGGCAATTGAGCGAGCGCCTAGCCGCCTTGGATACCGCCTTCCCCGAGCAAAGTTGGCGGTCAGCCTGGTGGGCCGACCCACTCGCTTTTCATCAACAGTGCCGGGAACAGACCGATCAATGGAATAACCAACGCAAAACAATCGAACAACTGCAAATCAGTCTGGTGACTTTCGATATCGAGATTAAAAATCTGGAGGCGTCGGTTAGCGAACAAACGGCCCGCCTATACCGAATCGCCGAGTTTTTTGCGGAAGCGGATCGTAATCTCCAAACCAAGCGCCAACATCGGCAAGATTTATTCGACGGACGCCCCAGCGTGGAGATGGAGGCTGACCTGACTAAAGCGACTGAAGAAGCCAAAACCGGTCTCCAGCATCAAGATAAAGCGGCCAAAGCGGCGGCAACCCAACAGGCCAGCGCCGAAGCAATTCTCGGCCAGGCTCAGCGAGTTCACAATGAGAGTCAACAAGCCGCGCGGGACGCCGAGACGGCGCTAGAACAGTGGATCGCTCGCTTTAATGCCGATCATCCCGCGCAACACTTGGACCATCCACAGCTAACGGCGCTGCTGGGCCACGATACGCTATGGCTGAGCCAGGAACGGGAGGAGCTGCGCCGACTTGCGAACGCCGTGCGCGACGCGGAAACGACGCTTCGGGATCGTCAGTTAAAATGCCAGGAACACGAACAACAACAGCCCACACCGAACCCTGCCCAAGTAGTGGTGCGGGCCGAACAAACCCATACCGCGCTCGCGCTGGAGCAAGCCCGGCAACATGTTATCGAACTGGAAATCGACCTGCGCCGGGACGATCAGCGCCAGGCCGCCGCCGCGCGGTTGCAAGACGAGATCGCCAGGCAAGAGGCGCAAGCCGGCATCTGGCAAAAACTGGATGCCCTGATCGGTTCCGCCAACGGCACGAAATTCCGTAACTACGCCCAACAATTCACCCTGGATGTGCTGCTCGGTTACGCCAACCATCACTTGACCGACCTTTCCCGCCGTTACCGTCTGGAACGGGTCAAGGATTCTCTCGCGTTGATGGTGGTGGATCAGGATATGGGGGATGAATATCGCTCGGTTCACTCGCTATCGGGCGGCGAATCGTTTCTGGTGTCGCTGGCGCTAGCCCTGGGACTGGCCTCGCTCTCTTCCAACCGAGTTCAGGTGGAATCGCTGTTTATCGACGAAGGTTTCGGCAGCCTGGACGCCGACACCTTGCGGGTGGCGATGGATGCCTTGGATCATTTACAGGCGCAGGGCCGCAAAGTTGGCGTCATCTCCCATGTGCAGGACATGACCGAGCGGATTGGGATTCAGATTCAAGTACGGCGTCAATCCGGCGGCCAAAGCCGAATCGAGGTTCGCGGCATTTAACGCGCCGCTAACTCGCGAAAAAGGCGTTTACCCGCTCTAGATTACGCGTGCGGGGCATCGGCGGCAGGCTATTGAGGAAGACTCGGCCATAGGATTTGGTGGTCAGGCGAGGGTCGCCCAACACGAGGACACCGCGATCCGTCACGTCCCGAATCAGTCGGCCTACCCCCTGTTTCAGGGTAATGACCGCTTGTGGCAGCTGGTAGCTTAGGAAGGGATCTTCGCCGCGCTGGCGCAAGGATTCGATGCGCGCCTGCATCACTGGATCGCCCGGCGCGGCGAACGGCAGCCGATCAATGACCACGCACGACAGCGCTTCGCCACGCACGTCCACTCCCTCCCAGAAGCTGGCGGTTCCCAGCAGCACCGCGTTGCCCAGTTCTCGAAACTCACGCAGCAATGCGGCTTTTGGCCGTTGGCCCTGCACCAGCAGCGGGTATTCAAATCGCCCCAGTAACAACTCCGTTGCTTCGCGCAAGGCCCGGTAACTGGTGAATAGCAAAAACGCCCGCCCCCGGCTCGCGGCTAATACTGGCAATACCGCTTCCATCAGGGCCATCGTGAAATGCGGCGAACTGGGATCGGGTAATCCCGGCGGGTGGTAAAGCAAGGTGTTGCGGGCAAAATCGAAAGGACTGTCCAGCCGCAGCGCTTCGTAATCATGCAAACCCAGGCGGGCCGAAAAGTGCTCGAACGCCTCACCCACCGCCAGCGTCGCCGAGGTAAAAATCCAGGCGCCCGGCTGGGCTTCTACTCGGCCTTGGAACGTTTGCGCAATATCCAGCGGCGTCAAACTGAGCGTAAAGCCCCGTCCGCGCGTCTCAAACCAGCGCACGCTGTCCGGGTTACTTTCCTTCCCAGTCAACAAGGCCAGGCGCTGTTCCAAATCTTCGCCGCGCCGGTAGCAATTCTCCAGCCCCCTGCTCCGCTGAGCGGCTTCTTTCAGGGCTTCGCGCAACCGGTCCAAGGCCCCGCTGACGGCGGTAAGCGCTTCTTGCACCGCGGGCAGATCGGCTATCTCCCGCCACGGCGCGCGGCGATCCGCCAACCCCAACGCTTCCCGGAGCGTGGCCACGGCCGGCTCCAATGCTTCGGCCCGTTGCCGTAGCCCAACGAAATCCGCCGCATCCCGCAGTTGCTCCACGACCGTATCCCGCGCCAGTTCGCTCAATTGCCGGCCACTCAGGGATTTTCCAAAAAAATGGCTGGCGATCTCTGGTAGTTGATGGGCCTCGTCGAGAACGAAGGCTTCCGCCCCAGGCAATAATTCAGCAAAGCCGGTCGTTTCCTTGAGAGCCATGTCGGCGCAGAACAAATGATGATTGATCACCAGCACGTCCGCCGCTAGCGCTTCGCGCCGGGCCTTGGCCAGAAAGCAGTCATTGAGTCGCGGGCAATCCTGCCCCAGACAGTTATCGACGGTTGAAGTGACGCGCGGCCAAATCAGCGAAGTTTCGGGCACATTGGAGAGTTCGGCGATATCGCCGTGACGGGTACGGTTCGCCCAAGTGCGAATGCGGCGCAATTCGGCCACTTGTTCGCGCGTTCCCAGTCGCCCATTCTCTTCGGTGCCTTGCAGGCGATACAAGCAGAGATAATTGCTGCGTCCTTTCAACAACGCCACCCGCACCGGAATCGCCAAGGCTCGCCGCACCACGGGCAAATCCTGCTCGTAAAGCTGATCTTGCAAGTGGCGGGTGCCGGTGGAAATGATCACGCGCAGTCCAGCCAGCAGCGCGGGCACCAGATAAGCATAGGTTTTTCCGGTGCCGGTGCCCGCCTCGACGATCAGCGTCCCATTGCTGTCTAACGCGGCGGCAACCGCCTCGGCCATTTGTCGCTGTGACAGACGCGGGGCGAATCCCGGTATCTGTTCCGCCAGTGGGCCATTCGGCCCCAGCAGCTCGGCGGCGTTCAAGCCAACGCCCGCTGTCAGTGTCAGGCCTTAATGGGATAATTGCGAGGCGTGCGCTTCTGCCTCCTCAGCGCCAGCCGCATTACCAGCGGCCTTGCGGGCGGAGCCGATCAACTTCCAGTTGCGGGACTGCAGCGCTCGGTTACCACCAGCGAGATTATTTGATTTAGTGGCCAACGATTCAGCCTGTTGGTACTGGCCCTGATGCAGGCGAATCTGCGCCAAGTCGTGCCAAATACCGGCGTTACGCGGCTCGATGCGCAAGGCCCGCTCCAAAGCAGCGCCTGCTTTATCCAATTGATTGCCCTTGACATATTTGTCAGCACTTTCCAGCAAGGCAACGACCGCCTGATTCCCATCACGGGAAATTTCCGCCGGCGGCAAATCGGCCGGTGGGGAAGGCGGTGGCGCGGGCTGGGCCGGCCGGGGCGCGGCGGGCTCTGGGGTTGAAACCGCCGGCGGCGTCGCCAGCGCCACTGTGCCATTGTCAGGAGCGGGGGCGCCCAAAGATTCCGGCGCGGGCGTTGGCGTCGCTGGCGCGGGTGTTGTCGGCGCCACGGGCGGCGGCACTGGCGGCGCTGTCGGCGGCCTCACACGGTGCGTCGGCGGAACCACTGTCGCTTGTGGTTCTGGCAGCGAACCCGGCGCCGCATTGGGCCGGCTCTCCGCCGGATACGGCGTAGCAGCCCCCGGCGGATAAGCCGGCGATTGATACCCGTCCTCGGCAAACCGCCGTGAACCCGGTGGCGGAGACGGACTTCCTGAATCAGTCGGATAAGGCTGTGGCGTCGCGTCATAGGCATCCGAAGCGGACGGTGGATAGCCGTAGTTACTTGGCCGGCCTGGAGAGGAAGACGAATATTCTCTTGGTAAAAGCGGATCTTCTTCATAGCTTGGCACTGGCCCGGTGGGCAACGGCGCTTGGCTGGGACGGGCGGGCCGACGCGCGCTACGATCCACTACCGGCGCCCTGCCGCTAGGCTTTGCGATCTTTTGCGGGGGAAAATAGGGCGGCGTCGAACAAGCACTGATCCCCAACGCCAGCGCCAGAACACCCCAGCACGGCTTCAAACGTATATTCATCAAATCATCCCCTCACAAGCTTGAGATTCCCGGCTTATAACCGACCGACCCACACGTTACGGACAGCGGATTTTACTGTAGTTTTTCGCTGTTTGAACCGCCCGTCAACCGACGGACCAGCCAACACCCGTAGGAATTTCATTCCATCAACCGCTCGAAAAAGTCATTCATTTCGCCGCGCTGTTTCTTGGCGCCGGACGAAGAAGCCGCCGTGCTACGGGTAGGGCGTTTCACCTGCCGAGCGACCGGCGGGCTGCCGCAAGAACCCCCGCCTTGGGGCGCGAACCCCGCTAGGAACGGTATGCGTTGGCCACTCCGACAACCTTCGCCCAGGCGCAAGCCGCTGCGGGGATTCACCCAATATTCCTCGACGCCCGGCGGCGGCGGCGTATCCAAGGGCTCCAGCTTCAATCCGGCCATCAGGTTCATCCACACCCGCAAAGCACCGCTACCGCCACTGAGGCCAGTGGGCCTGTTATCGTCACGCCCCAGCCAGACCACCGCCAGCCGATCCCCGCTGAAACCGGCAAACCAGCTATCGCGATAATCGTCGGTGGTGCCGGTTTTACCCGCAATTTTCAAATCGGGCGAGATTTTGCTTTTCATGGCGCTGGCGGTTCCCGCTTTCACAACCTGCTGCATGGCGTTAGTCACCAAATAGACCGGCCCCGGATCGACCGCCTTGTCAACTTCCAGGGCATAATGTTGCAGCGATTGCCCGGTCGCGTTGGTGACCTCGCGAATCGCGCGCAAGGGAATACGAAAACCGCCGCTGGCGATCCCTTCGTAAACCTGGGCAATCTCGAACGGCGACATGCTCACCCCGCCCAACAATAACGAGGGATAGGGTTTCAAATCTCGATCAAAGCCTAACCGTCCGAGCATCTTGACGACATTGATGACGTCGATATCCAAACCGACCCGCACCGCGGGAATATTGTAGGAGCGGGCCAAGGCGTCGCGTAAAGTGACTCGACCATGGTAGCGCCGGTCGTAATTGGCGGGACGCCAACGTCGGCCACCCACATTATGCACCAAGGGGCTGTCATTGATCAGAGTCGTCAAACTGTAGCGTTCAGGCTGCTCCAGCGCCGCCAGATAAACCACCGGCTTTAGCAGTGAAGCGGCCAAGCGTTTGGCGTCGAGCGCCCGGTTAAAACCGATAGCCTTCGGCTCTCGATCACCGACCAGGGCCAGCACCTCGCCGCTTGGCGTATCGACGATGATGGCGGCGCCCTGCAGCGGCCGCGCCCTGGGTTGGCTCCTTTCCAACGGAGACAGACTCGTTTCCAAGGTGTTTTCCGCCCGCGCTTGAATTCGTGGGTCAAGCGTGGTGAAGACCCGCAATCCCTCCGTGATCAAATCCTCCGCTTTATAGTATTGACGCAACTGGCGCTGCACCAATTCCAAAAAAGCCGGGTAGGCCGTGATGCCGCTAGCGACCTTGGGAGTCAGATCCAGCCCCATCTCCTCGGCCACCGCCGCATCCTCCGCACCGATCAGATTTTGCTCGACCATCACATCCAACACCAGGGAGCGTCGTTCCCTGGCCCGGTCGGGATGTTTGCGCGGATCGAAGTAGGAAGGTCCCTTGACGATGCCAACCAACAAAGCCATTTGATGCAGATCGAGATCTTCCAATGGGATGCCGAAATAAAACTGGCTGGCCAACCCGAAGCCGTGTATCGCCCGACTGCCGTCTTGGCCAAGATAAATCGCATTGGCGTAAGCTTCGAGGATTTCGTCCTTGCCGTAACGCGAATCGATCAAAATCGCCATCAGCGCCTCATTGATCTTGCGCTTCATGCTGCGTTCGTTGCTCAGAAACAGGCTTTTCACCAGCTGTTGGGTCAAGGTGCTGCCGCCCTGCACGGCGCGTCCCGCCCGCAAGTTGGCCAGCAGCGCGCGAACGATGCCTTTGGGATTGACGCCAGCATGCTCGAAGAAAGCACGATCTTCGACCGCCAGCAGGGTATCCACCAGGATCGAGGGCAAATTCTCGCCCTTGAGTAGGATGCGATCCTCGTAGTGCGAATGATAGATACCCGCGATTTCGGGCGCATCGAGCCGCAGCAACCCCGGCTTCTCCTTCTCATCTAAACTCGCCAGATCCACCAGAATATTACCCGCGAACACCACGCGAACCTTTCGCACCGGCTCGGTACCGTCCCAGAAGGCAAAATCGCGGGTCATCAGTTCAAACGTTTCCCCCTGGCGCGCATAGCTACCCGGTTTGGTTGGGCTTTCGCCGCCATCGGGCGGCGGCGCGCACGATCCAGGCGACCGGCGCTTCGGCTTGCGCCGATAGGGGTGCTTGCCGCTTTCGGCCGGCGCCGGCGTGGGATCAACCGGGCAGTTCACGTCGCGATAACCCAGCAATCCAAGCTCCTGCGCGAAGCTGTCGGCACTGAGTGGCATGCTTTCGAACAGCTCAAGAGGGCGGGCATAAACTTTGGCCGGCATGGCCCAGCGCTTGGCATCGAATTCGCTGCGGATCACCGCATCCAAATACAGCATGTAAAAAACCGACTCCCAATACCCCTAGCAGTATTCCGCCCAATACAAGCGAAGTCATTAACGAAAACAACGAGCGGCCTCTTCGCCGGGGGCGCTTCTTGGGGGTGGGAGATGCTTTAGCTCTAGCCATACTGGTTCCAGTTCATCCTCAATGGGTTTAGCCCATCTCGATCATTGTGCCTTATCCGACGTTTCATTTTCCCGATTTTGGAATCCGCCGCGTGCCATCCAGCCACTCTTTAGAAGACCAGACGGTCCTGATCGCTTCACTCCAAGATCCGGCATACTATCCACATCCGGCGCCAGCCGTCGAACATTTGCAGACCCATATTTCACACATCCTGCTGACCGGCGAATTCGCTTACAAAATCAAGAAGGCGCTCAATCTCGGTTTCTTGGATTTTACCAGTCTGGAGCAACGGAGATACGATTGCGTGGAGGAACCGCGCCTGAACCGCTGGCTGGCTCCAGACTTACACCTTGATTGCGTGTCTATAATCGCCAACCAAGCTGGCCGGGATCGGCCAGCTTGGTTGGCGATCCCATCGAATGCGCCGCGCGGATGCGCCGTTTTCTCCAAGGCGCGCTGCTCGACCGGGCTTGGCGGTCGGCCAATTGCAACCCCAGCATCGAGATCTGTTGGCGCGCCAATTGGCCACTTTCCATCATACCGTCTCCACCGCCGCTCCCGATACGCCCTTCGGGCCGCCCATACGGGTCCGCCAACTCATGGTGGAGATTTTATCCAGACCCGGCTCCTACTGACCGACCCCGCCGACCGCGAGGTGTTAACCGCCGTGAAGCAATGGACGCTGGCTGCTTTCAAGCACCCTTGCTATTGATCACCCACGGCGTCTCTGGTTCCGGCAAATCACGCCGGGCCCACAATTGCTGGAGCGCTTCCCCAGCGCCATCCGCATCCGCGCGGACGTGGAACGCAAACGCTTGTTCGGCTTCGACCCACTGGAGGATAGTGACTCCACCCTTGGAGAGAAACTATACACCCCAGACGCCACCGCCCGCACTTATCAGCGCCCGTACGATTTAGCGCGGATTGTCTGCTCGCGGTCAGTCAACCGGCGCTGGTGGACGCTACTTTCATAAAACGCGCGCACCGCCAGCTTTTCCGCGATCTGGCTGTTCGGCGCGGGGTAGCGTTCATCTTGCTGGATTGCGCGGCTGATCCCGATACGCAGCGAGCGCGAGTCACAGCGGGCCAGCAACGCCGGGACGACGCGGCGGAAGCCGATGTAGAGGTGTGCTCTACACAGCTCCAGCCTGACGAACCGCCATCGGCTGATGAGAACCCCCCGCGCACCAGCGACGACGCTGATCTCGAACGACTCAAGATGGCTATTGCCGCCGCACGAGAGGGTTTGCCGCTCGCTTGATAGCCTCGGTTATAAGGAACAATTTTAGCGGTAACGCTTAACCAGAATGAAAATCACAGAGGAAATTCCTGCTGACGGACAGGGAGGTTCGTATAATTGGTTTTTTCACCGCGGAATGATGGGGGCGTGATGGCGAAGTATGGCGTTTACGGGATCGGCAATGCCTTGGTGGATATGGAGTATGAAATTGAGATCGCCGATCTGATGGCGCTGGGCATCGACAAGGGAGTCATGACTCTGGTGGATGAAAACCAGCAGTTGCGGATGATGAATCATCTGGCGTCACACCCCCACCAGCGTAGCTCAGGGGGCTCGGCCGCCAATTCGATGATCGCGGTTAGCCAGTTCGGCGGCGCCAGCTTCTATTCCTGTAAAGTCGCGGGAGACGATCTCGGACACTTCTACATGCAGGACTTACTCGACGGCGGAGTGCACACTAACCATCATACCGAGAAAGAACCCGGTCATACGGGACGTTGCGTGGTGCTCGTCACACCAGACAGCGACCGCACCCTGTGTACCTTTCTGGGCATCAGCGGCGGCTTGTCCGCCAAGGAGTTGGTCGAAGAGGCGCTGCGCGATTCAGCCTACTTCTACATGGAAGGCTATCTGGTCACTTCGGACACTGCTCGCCAAGCCTGCATCACCGCCAAGGGCCTTGCCGAAAGCGCCGGGGTCAAGACCGCCATATCTCTGTCCGACCCCAACATGGTGCGCTTTTTCAAGGACGGACTGTTGGCGATGATTGGGCCGGGCGTCGATCTATTATTCGCCAACGAAGATGAGGCCAAAGGTTTAGCCGGCGCGGTTGATTTAGACAACACGGTCGCTTATCTGAAAACCCTGAGCAAAGAGTTCGCAATCACCCGGGGTTCCCAGGGGGCGCTGGTTTGGGATGGTCAAACACTGATTGATATCGATCCGGTCAAGGTGAAAGCTATCGATACAGTCGGCGCCGGAGATATGTTCGCCGGGGCATTCCTTTACGGCCGGGTCGAGGGCTGGGACCATCGGCGCGCTGGCGCTCTCGCGGCGGCGGCGTCAGCCCGCTTAGTGACCAGCCTGGGGCCGCGAATGCCGGCGACTGATGCGCGGGCTATCCTGCAAAGTTTCCTCTAACGAGACTTGAGTCCATTTTTTCTGGCCTAGCCCCTATCGCACGGAAAAGACCTGAATCGCCAAAGACTTCAGTCCGGCGGCAACGTTCGCTTAATCCGATACATCTCCCGCGTCTTCACCGCTCGCCCGCGTAATTGCTCCGCCAGCGCCGCGCGGGTTAGGCGTTTGACTTCCTTGAGTACCGACGAATGATCTAGGACGCCATCGCGCAACGCCAGTAAACCGTGCCCGGAAATGGGTATACCCGCCTGAGTTTGGTGGGCTGCGAGCGGTCCCTGATCCAAGATATAGCGATAACGCGCCTCCGCGACAATCGGCGCCCCGCTGACGGCTTCCCGATCCAGTGTCAAACCATAACCGAGTTGTTCTAACAGCTTCTTTTCAAAGCAGCGTAATCCCGGCTCTTCATCAGATAGTCTCGTCAGATCATTTAACAAAGTTTGGTAGGCCAGGAACAGTTCGGGCAGCGGATCTTGGCGCGGTAACAACCGCACCAATAGCTCATTAGCGTAAAAGCCAGCCAACAGCGGCTTCGGCGGTAAAGGCTTCGGCCGTTCCGCTTCCTCGGCGGCGGTCAAGGTCGCTAATTCCCCAACTCCAGTCCAAGACAGCAGCAACGGCACGAACGGCTGCAACAGCCCTTTCAGCCGTGATCGTGGCGAAGTAGCGCCGCGCGCCACGAGCCCTAATCGGCCGTACTGGTGACTGAATATCTCCAGCAGCAAGCCGGTATTAAGGTAAGGACGACGGTGCAGGATGAAAGCGGACTGCAACAATACGCGCATGCGACAAAATCGCCCGAGCGGTAGCCTCAACCCGCTCCAAGATCAGCATAACCCAAGCTGCGCAAGGCTTGTTCGTCATCCGACCAACCTTCGCGTACCTTGACCCAAGTCTCCAAGAATACCTTGCGGTCAAACAACTGCTCCATGGCCTGCCGGGACTGACGGCCCACTTCACGTAGAGTCGCGCCATTCTGGCCAATTACAATTCCTTTCTGGGTTTCGCGTTCCACCCAGATTATCGCACCGATACGAAGCAGCCGCCCTTCTTCGATAAACCGTTCGATTTCGACGGTCAGGGCATACGGTAATTCCTCTCGCAGCAATCGTGTCAGCTTTTCTCGAATCAATTCAGCCGCCAGAAATCGCTCGCTGGCAGTGGTGATCTGGTCTTCTGGGAATAGGAAATCGCCTACGGGCAGCAACCCGCTGATCAGCTGCTCTAGCGCGGCGACGTTATCGCCGGTCAATCCCGCCAGCGGCACCACCGCGGTAAAATCCCGCTCTCGCGCCCTCGCCGCCAGGAACGGTAACAGGCGGGATTTATCGCCAATTCGATCCACCTTGTTAACCGCGAGGAGTACAGGGCCAGCAAATTCCGCCAGCCGCGTCAGCACGTCTTGATCTTCTTCGGTCCAGCGCAAGGCTTCTATCAAAAAGATCACCACATCGACATAAGCCAGTACGCTGGCCGCTGCCCGATTCAGGTAGCGGTTCATCGCCCGCCGGGCCTGACGGTGTAATCCCGGGGTATCCACATAGACGATCTGGGCTTCCGATAGCGTCTTGATACCGAGAATCACATGGCGAGTGGTTTGCGGCTTCGGGGCGGTAATGCTGAGTTTCTGACCGATCAACCGATTCAATAGGGTAGATTTACCGACGTTGGGCCGGCCCAATAGCGCAACGTACCCCGCTCGCGCGGGACTTTGCGCGCTCATTGAATCCGCGCCAACAGCTGGCGGGCCGCTTCTTGCTCGGCCTTGCGCCGGCTACTTCCCTCCGCGACCGCACGCGCTTCGGCGACCACGCACTCCACTTTGAAGCTTTGGGTGTGCGGCTCACCTCGAATTTCCAGCACGTTGTAAATCGGCAAAGCCTGCTGCCGGGCCTGTAAATATTCTTGAAGCAGCGTTTTGGGATCTTTCAACTCATTGGCGCTCAACAACCGCGCCAAGCAGTCTCGATAAAGGGATACGATCAAATCGCGGCAAGCGCCGAGTCCGCCATCCAGATAAACCGCGCCAAAAATAGCTTCCATGGCGTCCGATAAAATAGATTCGCGACGAAATCCACCGCTTTTGAGTTCCCCCGGTCCAAGATAGAGCCAGTCCCCCAATTGCAGGTTACGCGCCAGTTCCGCCAAAGTTTCCCCCTTTACAAGGCTAGCGCGCAAGCGGCTTAGCTCGCCCTCGCTCGCTTTGGGATACTGCTGGAAGAGATATTCAGCAATCACCATGTTCAACAAGGCATCGCCTAGAAATTCCAACCGCTCGTTGTTGCTGGCCGAGGCGCTACGATGGGTGAGCGCTTCAACCAGCAATGCCGGTTGTTGAAAATTATAGCCGAGGCTGGCGCACAGCTGGGAAGCAGGGAGGATCACGGATTCAGCGGAATGGATTCGTTGACTTTAAGCACGACCGACAAGCCATAAAACAGCGCTCGCTCATCCTGGTATACCAGATCGAGCACCCGCCCGCCACTCTCGTTACGGATCTTCAGATCACGGGCGGTGAGATTACTCACATAACCGATATCGAAGCGCTTCTGGATTCCATTGTGGATGTCCTGCGCGCTCATCTGCGCCAATTGTGGCTCTTTACGGATGCTTTCGATCGTCGATTTGATGGAATAATATTGGACATACATGGGTACTACTTTCATCGCGATCAGGGCGATGAAGGCGATCACGATAATCAGCAACAACATGCCGATCAAGGTCATGCCGCGCTCACTTTCAAGGCATTGATTGGTGCTAAACTGTTTTGCCATTCCACACTTCTCCCCGATACTGGCTTAATTGATGGCGTTCCCAATTCGATTACAGTAGCCGTTAAAGGTAATACAATCCAAGTTCATCCAGATAAAAAAGGCTTTCCCAATCAAATTTTCTTCGGGCAGCACGCCCCAATATCGGCTGTCGGCGCTATTATCGCGATTGTCGCCCATGACGAAGTAATGACCGGCCGGCACCTGATAGCTCCAAGCGAAAGCGCCATCCGCTTCCCGGCGAAGCTGGAGTCCCGACCAGAGACCTCCCAACCCCCAGCGACTGTTGGCGAGTAGTTGAATTCGATGCGCCACTTCACCCAGTTGCTCGGTAAATTGCCGGTAAGCTGTTTCCTTGGCGCCATCGTCCGATAAGGAGCTCAAGGGAACCGGCTGCTCATTAATGAAAAGCTGGTTGCGACGATACTCCAAACGATCGCCGGGCAAACCGATCACGCGTTTGATATAAGCCACTGCCGGCTCTGGTGGGTAGCGGAACACCACCACATCCCCGCGCGCCGGCTTGCCCTCTCCAGCCAACTTGGTATTGAGCACCGGCAAGCGCAGCCCGTACGCAAATTTATTCACCAGAATAAAATCACCCTTGAGCAAAGTCGGCACCATCGATTCCGACGGAATGCGGAAGGGCTCAACCACAAACGACCGCAAGACCAGCACCGCCAGAATGACTGGAAAAAACGATTTCGATAAATCGACATACCAGGGCAGATGCACCGCCGCATCGGGGATCTGCCTACCGCTTCCGGCCGCCACCGCACGGACGCGACGCGGCGCCAACACCAGGGTATCCAACAACCAAATACCGCCCGTCACTACAGTCAGCATCACTAAAACAGCCGCAAAATCAATATTCATAGGCACAATGCCCCAAAAGCCCAAAGTTTCATGAGTTCTTTTCCATTTGCAAGACCGCCAGGAAGGCTTCCTGCGGAATTTCCACCTTGCCGACCTGCTTCATGCGCTTCTTACCCGCTTTTTGTTTCTCCAGCAGCTTGCGCTTGCGGGTCACGTCGCCGCCGTAACATTTGGCCAGCACATTTTTACGCAGTGCCTTAACGGTGGTGCGGGCGATGATCTGGTTACCGATGGCAGCTTGTATAGCGACTTCAAACATCTGTTGGGGGATCAATTGCTTGAGCTTAACGGCCAAATCACGGCCCCGGTACTGAGCCTGCTCACGATGGATGATGACCGACAGCGAATCCACTCGCTCGCCGTTGATGAGCACATCAAGCTTGACCAGCGGCGCGGCCTGGAAGCGTTCGACGCTGTATTCGAATGACGCAAAACCGCGACTGACCGATTTCAGCCGGTCGAAGAAATCCAGCACGACCTCGCTCATTGGCAATTCAAAACTCAGTTGCACTTGGCTGCCGGCGTAATGCAGGTTCCGTTGCACTCCCCGCTTCTCGATGCACAAGGTGATAATCGCACCCAGATAATCTGGCGGAGTCAGGATATGCGCGATGATAATCGGCTCGCGAATCTCGGCGATTTCGTTGCTCGGAGGCAGTTTGGCGGGATTGTCAATCTTGAAAATCTCGCCGCCGACCGTCAACACCTCGTAAACCACGGTCGGCGCGGTGGTGACCAGATCGAGATTGTATTCCCGCTCCAACCGTTCCTGCACGATCTCCATGTGCAGCAGGCCCAGAAACCCGCAACGGAACCCAAAACCCATCGCCTGTGAGGTTTCCGGTTCAAAGTGGAGCGAGGAATCGTTCAGCCGGAGCTTTTGCAAGGCTTCGCGCAAGTCGCCGAAATCATCCGATTCGACCGGAAACAGTCCGGCGAACACCCGCGGTTGCACCTTTTGAAAACCAGCCAACGGTTCCAACGCTGGCCGGTCCGCCCCGGTAAAGGTATCACCGACCGGCGCGCCGTCGATGTCCTTGATCCCAGCGATGACATAACCGACATCGCCGGCGCTCAGGTTGGGTTGTTCGCTGCGCTTGGGGGTAAAAATACCGATCGATTCCACTTGAAAGATTCGGCCCGAAGACATGACCTGAATTTTCTGCTTGGGGACGATCCGCCCATCCACCACTCGCACCAGCGAAATCACTCCAACGAAATTGTCGAACCAGGAATCGACGATCAGCGCCTTGAACGGCCCCTCGCGATCGCCTCTTGGGGCTGGAATGCGCTCGACAATATCCTCCATCAGCTCAATCACCCCCAATCCGCTCTTGGCGCTGACCCGCATGGCGTGGGTGGCGTCCAAGCCGATGATGTCACCGATCTCGTGAGCCACTCGCTCCGGATCGGCCGCTGGCAAATCAACTTTGTTGATGACCGGCAGCACTTCCAAGCCTTGCTCGATGGCGGTGTAGCAGTTGGCGACGCTTTGGGCCTCAACACCCTGGGCGGCATCCACCACCAGCAAGGCACCTTCGCAAGCCGCCAGCGAGCGGGATACTTCGTAGGAAAAATCGACATGTCCCGGCGTGTCGATAATATTGAACTGGTAGGAGCGGCCGTTGCGGGCGTTATAACGCAACGATACGCTCTGCGCCTTGATGGTGATGCCCCGCTCCCGCTCCAAATCCATCGAATCGAGCACTTGCTCGGCCATTTCTCGCGCGCTCAGCCCCCCACAGATTTGAATGAAGCGATCAGCGAGGGTGGACTTGCCGTGGTCGATGTGCGCGATGATCGAAAAATTACGAATGTGATCCATGAAATCCACAGGTACTTTGGCCGCTGGGTGGTCTTTTCCCGAAATCGTCAAGCATGCGGGGGAAATAAACAAAGCCCCCACCACCACCGGCGCGGAGGCTTGTCAATACTCAGTTTTGGAAGGAGGATTATAGCGTCATCAAGACAAAGAAAGCACACCGCCCGCCGTCGGTCGGCGTAATACCATGGGCTGGTAACGAACATCGTCGCGAAACCGCCGGGACAACACGCGCACGGCCATAAATCCAAGCCCCAGTCCCAAGAGGCCCGAGAGCAACACCAATTCCTCGCCAGCCGTGGCGAAAACGGCCTGTCCCAGCATGGCCCCAGCGAATAATAGCGCCAAGGGTAACAGATAAGCGAGTAAAGCGCTGCGTAACAGCGCGCCGTCGGCCATGCCAACCACCACTTCATCACCCGGTTGCAACGACAAATCGGACAGCGCCCGCACTCGGATCGACTTACCTGCCCAAATTTTTGACAGCGCCGCCGTGCCGCAACCCCCGCTGGCATGGCATCCACCACACGCAGACTGGCGCTGGATTTCCAACCAGGCGTAACCCTGGCCGACATCGATCACCACCGCCCGTTCTTCAATCATGGTTTATGTTCCTCCACCACGCTCTTGCTGTCGGCGGGATCATAGAGCATCGAAGTAGCGATCCCCTGCACGGTGGCGGCCGGCACCTCGCCCACCACCAGGATTTGGTAATCGTCCATCTTGGCGCCGAACGCATTCATGGAACCCAATTGAGAGCCTCCTTGCAAAATAGGCGCGGCACCATTCAGGCGCTCCAAAAATACCGAGACAGTGGCCAAGCCATCGGCAAAAACCATATGCTCGGTGGGATGCTGCCCAGACGCTTCCATAAAGCGATTGTGCAGGATCTTGACGAACCCCGCCGGCAATTGCCCCACTTTCCAAGCGGAGTGCGCGACCGGTGTTCCCGCCAGCGGCTTTGAACTTTCAAAGGTTTGGGCCGCTGGCTCCGATGCGGTGCCCTCAGCCGAAATCAAAGATTTAAAAGCATCCTCACTGATCTCCGGCTTGAGCTGAAAATCAGTAAACATCAGTTGCTCGATGGGATAATCCTTGTCGTCCAACAGCGCCGAACGCAATAACATGCCATTCCGCTGATCGAGCCACAAGCGATAGCCATACCGAAAGGTATCGCGCGGCTTGATAGCCACCACCTGCACATCCACGCCAGCGGCCCGATCCTGACCTGCCAGCTCAAAATCATATTGGTTTTCCAGCTGCCCAAGCTCGCGGGGAATCGATATGGGGAAGCGAGAATAGCGGTACTCGCTACCCGCAAAACTGGCTTGCTGGCTCGGCAGCAAACGGATCACGCCATCGCTTTTAACCAAAATTTCCCGCAACGGTCCAGTCAAGGAAACCAGGCGTTGCCGCTCGTTACCCTGGCCACCGCCGTGCACGAGGCGCATGGCCTCTACATGCGGCCCCTGAATATAGACGAAGGTGCCCTCGTAATTCAGGTTTTGGGTGGCGTGCATCATCCGCTCCAACCAATGCTTGGCTTCCTCGGTGGATTGGGCGCCATTGGCGGACAATGGCGAACCGGCGGCCAGCGCCACCAGGCTGCAACGCAATAACAGTTGCTTCATTCGGAAGATCAACGGTTGGGCTGATAGCCGACCATGCGCGCGTAAGACGCCGCGCCGTTCACGCTGCTCAAAGAGGCATAGCTGTTATGATTGGCGAGATAGTTGTTCAAGCGAGACCCAAGGGGGTCTTGCGGGTTATGCCTTGGCTGACTGCTTACCATACCTTGTCTAGCCGAAGAAGCGGCGGGGGGAGCCGCTGACATTACGGTGGCAAACGAGGTGGTGGCAGCGGCGGGAAAAGTATTATCGGTTTCAGTCAGGTTTAGCCCATACCAAGCCACCAATACCACCGAGGCCGCCAATCCAAACCCAGCAACGGGTTTATACCAAGCTGGCAGCGGCTTGGCTGCTGGCTGGAGCGGCTGTTCAGACGCGATCGCTTGACGGATGCGGGCCGCGAAACCGGTATCGAACGCATCCGGCAAATGACCTTGCAGGGCGTGGCTGATCAGATGATAGCGCTCCCAACAATCCCGTGCATCCTGATCCCGGATCAAGCGGCGCAAGACCAAATCGATTTCCCGTTCTTCCAGTTCCTCATCAATGATCGCTGAAAGTTGGCTTGTCGCAATATTGATATCGATTTCGGACAGCACCGGTGGTTGTTCAGCCGTTTTATCAGCCATAACTCTCATCTCAAAGCTAGCTTAATAGTGGACGCAATTTGGCGTCGATCGATTCTCGGGCCCGAAAAATCCGGGAACGCACCGTACCGATTGGACACCCCATGGTTTGGGCGATTTCCTCATAGCTCATCCCTTCAAGCTCACGCAAAGTAATCGCCGTGCGCAAATCTTCCGGTAAATCTTCGATCACCTTGAACACGGTCGCGGCGATCTCATCCTTCAACAGCAGGCGTTCAGGAGTTTCATACTCCTTTAGCAGGGACTGCCCCTCATACTGCTCGGCCTCTTGGGCGTCGATGTCGGAACCCGGCGGACGCCGGCCTTGAGCCACCAAGTAATTCTTGGCGGTATTGATAGCGATACGATAAAGCCAGGTGTAAAACGCGCTGTCGCCGCGAAAGCCTGGCAGTGCCCGGTAGGCTTTGAGGAACGCTTCTTGTGACACATCCAACGCTTCACTGGGATCGTGTACATAGCGGGAAATCAGCTTAATGATCTTGTATTGGTACTTGCGCACCAGCAGATCGAATGCATTCTTATCGCCTTTTTGTACCCTCTGGACCAGATCGCGATCCAAGTGAACTTCGCCCATTCGGGCTGGCTTCTTTCGGCTCAATAGCAATCTCCGCGCGATCATGACGGTAGACAAATACCCGCCCCGTTAGTTCGCAGTCGCGCCGGGATATGGTTATAGTGTGCGAGCAACGCAGTGGCGGGATAAAGTCGAGGCTCCGGCTAAAACCCCCGGCGGCACCTACTCCAACAACGATAACCTATTCAAGGAGTCGCTCACAAGTCATGGCCACCACTCCTGTCTTCACCGACGTTCTGATTATCGGCTGTGGCGCCGCGGGTCTCAGTTTAGCGCTACGGCTGGCCGATAGCGCCCGCGTCGTCGCGCTGGCCAAGGGCCCGCTGTATGAAGGTAGCACTTATTACGCTCAAGGCGGCGTATCGGCGGTACTGGACGCCGGCGATTCCATCGAATCGCATGTGCAGGACACTTTGATCGCTGGAGCCGGTCTGTGTCACTCGGACGCGGTTCGTTTTACCGTCGAGCACGGCCCAAAAGTAATCGAATGGCTCAGCGCGCAAGGCGTTCCATTCACGATGGAAGCCAATCCCGAAGGTGGCGCTGATTATCACTTGCATCGCGAGGGCGGCCACAGCCACCGTCGGATCGTCCATGCCGCCGACGCGACTGGCCGCGCCATCCAGACTACGTTGGAAGAACGCGCCCGTCAACATCCTAACATTACGCTCCACGATCACTACAGCGTCGTCGATTTGATCGTCAGCCGTAAGTTGGGCCTAAATGATAATCGCTGCCTGGGCGCTTATGTGCTGAATCGGCAAAGCGAGCGCGTCGAGGTGATCGCGGCCCGCTTCGTGGTGTTAGCCACCGGTGGGGCGAGCCGGGTCTACCTGTACTCCAGCAATCCGGACGGTTCTACCGGTGATGGCATCGCCATGGCGTGGCGGGCGGGTTGTCGGGTAGCCAACATGGAATTTATGCAATTTCATCCCACCTGCCTCTATCATCCGCAAGCCAAGTCTTTCCTGATCTCCGAGGCGGTGCGCGGCGAGGGCGGCGTCTTGCTGTTGCCCGATGGCAGCCGGTTCATGCAAAACTTCGACCCGCGCCAAGAGCTGGCGCCGCGCGATATCGTCGCCCGCGCCATCGATCACGAAATGAAGCGCCTGGGCGCTGAATGCCTGTATCTCGACATCAGCCACAAACCGGCGGATTTTATCCACGCGCATTTCCCCAATATCGACGCCAAATGCCGGGAACACGGTTTCGATATGACCAAGGAACCTTTGCCGGTGGTGCCGGCGGCGCACTACACCTGCGGTGGCGTATTAACCGATCTGGCTGGCCGTAGCGATGTGGAAGGGCTTTACGCCATCGGCGAGGTGGCCTTTACCGGATTGCACGGCGCCAATCGGATGGCCAGTAATTCCCTGTTGGAATGCCTGGTGTTCGCCGCCGCCGCCAGCGCCGATATCAGCCCTCAGCTACCCCACAGCCCCATCCCTCCGGAACTGCCGGAATGGGACGAGAGCCGGGTCACTGACTCCGATGAAGAAGTGGTGGTCGCTCACAACTGGCAGGAATTGCGGCGCTTCATGTGGGATTACGTCGGTATTGTCCGCACGGACAAGCGCTTGCAGCGCGCCCGGCACCGGGTGGAATTGCTGCTGCGTGAAATCGATGAATACTACGGAAACTTTCGCATCGACAACAATTTGATCGAATTGCGCAATTTAGCGCTGGTTGCGGATTTGATCATTTGCTCGGCGCTGGAACGCAAGGAAAGCCGAGGGTTACATTACACCCTTGACTATCCAGCGGCAAACGATGATTCACCGCCGCGCGACACAATCCTGGTGCCCCATAACTTTGCTGGAAAAGGATGGAGTCCCCGGTGGCAAAACGCTGTTTGAAGCCCTTGATTTCAAGGAGCGGTATCCGCCCACTCAGCCTTTCGGGAGACCCGCAGCCAGACTCGCAATCGGCGCAAAACTTCTGCATTGGTGGAATCCGGCAGCAGAGTCAGCGACCGCCGCCGGCCATCTTCCAGGCGGAAATTTAGAATCACAATCGCGGGATGCGCGTAAGCGGCGATCAATTGGGCCTGATGGATCGCGCCATCCCCGCTTTCAAGCCGCCAGCGTCCATCCAGCCATTCGATGCGCGAGACAAAGCCGCGGCTGCGGCGCAATCCGTTGCGAAAGGCCATTAAGACGACCGACAGCCCCAGGCCAGCGATGAATCCCGCCTTGATCCAAATGGCCAGGCTGGAAAGGAGCACGGCGATAACCGCCATTAGATGGAGCATGCCGCCACCGATCAGCAACCACCGCGAGGGCCGCACCGCCAAGCACGGGCTTGGAAAGTCGCGCATCTTTGAACGGCCGCCATCAGAAACGTCCAGAAGACCGGTTCAGCAGTCTACCGAAGGATGGCTGATCAAGGCCCGCATGACGGTCACCACCCGCGCCGCCGCCGCATCCGTCGGCGTCTTTCGTCCGACCATGTAGCTCATCAGCAGCGGATCTTGCAGTTCCAGCAAATCGGCGAAGGCTTGCTGTTCCTCCAGCGAGGCCGCGAGATAATGTTGCTCCAGATAGCCTAAGGTCAACAGATCCAGTTCTTTCATGCCGCGCCGGCAGCGCCAGCGCAATTTGCCCAGTTGTTCGCTCACAGTTCGCCTCTCCCATAAAAAAACCCCTCACCCGCGTCACGGGGAGGGGTCAAGCATAAGGAAATTAGTTTTAAAACCGAAGCGATTTACCGCCGCTCCACCATCATCTTCTTGATTTCCGCGATGGCTTTCGCGGGATTCAAGCTCTTCGGGCAGGTCTTGGTGCAATTCATGATGGTGTGGCAACGATACAGCCGGAACGGGTCTTCCAGATTATCCAGGCGCTCACCGGTGAACTCATCGCGGCTGTCCACGATCCAGCGGTACGCCTGCAATAGAATCGAGGGTCCCAGATAGCGCTCGCCATTCCACCAGTAACTCGGGCAACTGGTCGAGCAACAAGCGCACAAAATACACTCGTACAGGCCGTCCAGCTTGGCGCGGTCTTCCTTGGATTGCAGGCGCTCGCGCTCCGGCGGCGACGTGATGGTCTGCAACCAAGGCTTGATCGAGGCATATTGGGCGTAGAAGTGGGTCAAATCTGGCACCAGATCCTTAACGACGGCCATATGCGGCAGCGGGTAAATCTTCACCTCGCCCTTAACGTCGTCAATCGCTTTGGTGCAAGCCAGGGTGTTGGTGCCGTCGATATTCATCGCGCAGGAGCCGCACACCCCCTCGCGGCAGGAACGCCGAAAGGTCAGCGTGGCGTCCATCTCGTTTTTGATCTTGAGCAAGGCATCGAGCACCATCGGGCCGCAGGCGGCCAGATCCACCTCATAGGTGTCCATGCGCGGGTTTTCGCCGCTATCGGGGTCCCAACGGTAGATATGGAAGCGCCTGACATTCTTGGCGCCGGTACCCGCATAATAGGTCTTACCCGTGCCGATGACGGAATTAGCCGGAAGATTGAATTGAGCCATGACATCGTCCCCTTAGTAAGTACGCTTCTTGGGTGGAATGTATTCCACCTCATCGGTCAGGGTATAGGTGTGAACCGGCCGATAGTCGATAGTCACTCCACCCTTCTCATCCAGAGAGGCCAGGGTGTGCTTCATCCACTGCTCGTCGTTCCGATCCGGGTAATCCTCGCGGGCATGGCCGCCACGGCTTTCGGTGCGGTTGTAGGCCGACTTGATCGACACCATCGCGCACTCCAGCAAGTTGTCCAATTCCAGTGTTTCGACCAGGTCCGAATTCCAGACCATGCCCCGATCGGTGACGCCGATATGCTCGAAGCCGGCGTACACCTCTTCCAGCAGCTTGATGCCCTCGGCCATGGAGTCGCCGGTGCGGAACACGGCCGCATGGTTCTGCATGGTCCGCTGCATCCGCATCCGCAGACTGGCGGTGGGATTTTCGCCCTTGGCGTTACGCAGCCGGTCGAAACGGTCGATGATCTTGTCCACGGCCGCTTGCGGCGTTGCTTTATGATCGGTGTTGGATTGAATCAGTTCGGCGCAGCGGATGGCGGCGGCGCGACCAAACACCACGATATCAAGCAGCGAGTTGGACCCCAGCCGGTTCGCGCCATGCACCGACACGCAAGCCGCTTCGCCGATGGCCATCAAGCCGGGAACGATATGATCGGGATTGCCGTCCTTAAGAACCACCACCTCGCCGCGATAGTTGGTCGGGATGCCGCCCATGTTGTAGTGCACGGTCGGCAATACTGGAGCCGGTTCCTTGGTGACATCCACCCCGGCAAAGATGCGGGCGGTCTCGGCGATACCCGGCAAGCGCTCGTTGATGACGTTAGCGCCCAAGTGTTCCAAATGCAGATGGATATGATCCTTGTGCTCGCCAACGCCGCGCCCTTCGCGGATTTCGATGGTCATGGAACGGCTAACCACATCGCGCGAGGCCAAATCCTTGGCGTTTGGCGCATAGCGCTCCATGAAACGCTCGCCGTTGGAGTTAGTCAGATAACCGCCCTCGCCCCGGCAACCCTCGGTCATCAGACAGCCGGAGCCGTAGATGCCAGTCGGGTGGAACTGGGTGAATTCCATATCCTGTAACGGTAAGCCGGCGCGCAACACCATGCCATTGCCATCGCCGGTACAGGTGTGGGCGGAGGTCGCCGAGAAGTAGGCCCGGCCATAGCCGCCGGTCGCCAGCACGGTCTCATGGGCGCGAAATACATGCAACGTACCCTCGGACAGATCCCAGGCCACCACACCACGACAGGCGCCGCTGTCATCCATGATCAAATCGAGGGCGAAGTACTCGATGAAAAATTCAGCATTGTGACGTAATGCTTGCTGGTATAGCGTATGCAAAATGGCGTGACCGGTGCGATCGGCGGCGGCGCAGGTGCGCTGGGCGGTGCCTTCGCCGAAGTTGGTGGTCATGCCGCCGAACGGCCGCTGGTAGATTTTGCCTTCCTCGGTGCGGGAGAACGGCACGCCGTAATGCTCCAGCTCGATCACCGCCGGAATGGCTTCGCGGCACATGTATTCGATGGCGTCTTGATCGCCGAGCCAATCGGACCCCTTGACCGTATCGTAAAAATGCCACTGCCACAGATCCTGGCCCATGTTGGCGAGCGCCGCCGACATGCCGCCCTGGGCGGCGACCGTATGACTGCGAGTGGGAAATACTTTGGTCAAACAAGCTGTCTTCAGGCCCTGCTGGGCCATGCCAAAGGTAGCGCGCAAGCCCGCGCCGCCAGCGCCGACCACGACCACATCGTAATTATGATTGATTAATTTGTATGCGTTGGACATGAAACCTCAGCCTCCAGTGGTGGGCGTCAGGCGAGCGCGATTTTGAGCACGCTGATGATGGAGATGGCGCCCAGCAGGAACAGTACGAACTGCGTCACCAACAGGGCGACATACATGGCCCATTCCGGCCGCACGTAATCCTCGTAGATGACCTGCATGCCCAGCTTGGCGTGATAGAACACCGTGAATAGAAATGTCACCATCAGCCCAGCGTTGACCGGATTACTCAGCCAATGTTGCAGCGTCTGATAGTCCGCGCGAACCTGTCCCAGCAGGGAAATAACGAACCACAACACCAGCGGCACCAGGGCGATAGACGTTACGCGTTGCATCCACCAGTGATGGGTACCGTCTTTGGCGGTGCCCAGTCCGCGAACGTAAGCGAGCGGGGTACGGATACTCATGATCTCTCTCCTTAGGGCGCGGCGATCAGCCAGCTCAGCACAGTTAAAATGATGGAAGACCACACCACCCACCAGCCGGATTTAGTGGCCTCTGTCATCTCAAAACCGCGGCCGGCATCCCAAAACAAGTGCCGGATGCCATTGGCCATGTGATAGAACAACGCCCAAGTCCACAGAAACAGAAACAGTTGCCCCAGCATTGAACCCAGCACCGCCTGGGCGTGTTTGTAAGCTTCGGGGCCAGAAGCCGCCGCCGCCAGCCAGTACACCAGCAACAGGGTGCCGACCACCAGACCGGCGCCCGTGGCGCGGTGCGTGATGGATAACACCGAGGTCATTTGAGGCTTGTAATAAGGGCCGATCATGAACGGCGACAGCGGCCGCTTGTTGGCTGACATAGGTATCTCCTCTAGTTATAAGTGGGGAAGTCAGGAGTTCTTTATTGTGCGATGCAAAATTCAGTGGAATGCTACCCCCATTTCAGGGGTCATCACAATGGGAATCATGGGATGACGCAACGATCAGCAAAGCGCGAGTCATTCGCCAAGAAAACGAAAATCGGCTAAAAATCGATGCAGCGTCCGGCTTTTTCCCAATCACCGTAGCGGGTGGGTTCGGGGCCTTTGGGGCCGCCGTATTCCTTGGGTTTGTTGGATTGTTCGGCGGGTTGAGAGCCGTCGGAAGCCGGAGATGGCGGCGGCGGTAGCGTTGTCTGCGTGTCGTTCTTATTCATGACAACTCACTAAAACAGGTTAAGGGATGGTGTAAGACAACCATCCTCGCCCCATCCGCCCGCGCCGCCATGAGGGAACCCCAGGCGTAGTACCCTAGCGCGGTGGTGGGAAATTAGTCTATATTCTTAGGGATATTATGCCGCTCGCCGCTGCCAAACGCAATTGACCGACGGGTGTCAGTTAAAGGCTGTCTGGCCGTTAGAGGCTGGAAAGACAACGGGATTTCATTCAATGAATGTAAAATGGCGCACCGTTCTTGAACCGGCCGGCGCTGTATTGGCGTCAGATCAGGTAGTAAGCTTCGGTGAGGTGGAGACTGAATTGCGCTCGGCGTTAGCGGGCGATATTTGCTGTGATTTGTCGCATCTGGCGCTGATCGCGGCGCGCGGCGCTGACAGCGAAACCTTCCTGCAAGGCCAGCTAACCTGCGACCTGCGGCAAGTCACGGCGGATCGTAGCCGCATTGGCGCGTATTGCACTCCAAAAGGCCGAGCGCTGGCTTGTTTTCGTCTGTTCCGCCGGGATGACGCCTACTCTCTCGAACTGCCATGCTCTCTGGTCGAACCGACGCTGGCGCGTTTGCGTAAATACGTGATGCGGGCCAAAACCACCTTGGAGGATGCCAGCGATGCGACGGCGCGAATGGGAGTGGCCGGAGCGAATGCCGGGCGTCTGCTGGTGGAGCACGGCGTGCTCGCTACCGCGGAGATGGCGGCGGACACGGTTTGGCAGCCCGATAACCTCACCGTTATCCGCCTATCCGGCTCGGTTCCGCGCTTTGAGTTGCACGGCCCGCCTGAGGCACTGGCAACGCTTTGGAGCAAGCTGGCCACCAACGCCGTTCCGGTCGGCGCGGAAGCGTGGCGGCTGCTCGACATTCTAGCGGGCACGCCGGTCGTATATCCCGAAACGGTGGAAGCCTTCGTGCCGCAGATGCTCAACCTGGACTTGCTCAATGGCGTTAACTTTCAGAAAGGCTGCTATACCGGACAGGAGATCGTGGCGCGCGCCCATTATCTGGGCAAACTGAAACGGCGAATGGTCCTGGCGCGGGTGGACAGCCCTGCCCTGCCCCGTCCCGGCGATCCGCTGTTTTCGCCCCAAGCCGATGCCAGCCAGAGCGCCGGGCAACTGGCCGACGCGGCTCGTCACCCCGATGGCGGCCATGCCGTGCTGGCGGTGGCGTCCATCGAGTTTGCCGAACAAGGCCCGCTGCAACTGGGCGACGCCAACGGCCCAGCGCTTCGGCTGGAGCCGCTGCCTTACCGCTTCGAAGCAACCAGCTAATCGTCGGCCGGTCCCCAACCGGCTAATGCCTTCCAGCGGTTGACGATCAGGCAAAACAGCTCCGCCGTGCGCTCGGCATCGTAAATCGCCGAATGCGCTTCGCGTTCGTCCCAGCGGATGCCCGCCGCCTGTAACGCCCGCGCCAACACTGTTTGGCCGTACGTTAGCCCAGCCAGCGATACGGTGTCGAAGCTGCTAAAGGGGTGGAAGGGGTTGCGCTTGACCTTGGCGCGCGCGGCGGCGGCATTCAGAAAAGCCAAATCAAAAAAAGAATTGTGGCCTACTAAAATGGCGCGGGTACATCCCGTTTCGCGCATTTCCCGGCGTACTTCCCGAAAGATGTCCTCCAATGCCTCACGTTCCGCCACGGCAAAGCGAAAGGGATGATCGGGATCAATCCCGTTGACCGCCATTGAGGCCGGATCAAGCCGCGCGCCTGGAAAGGGTTGGACATGGTGGGCCAGCGTGCCAGCAGGACGTAAATCGCCTTGCCAATCCATGCGGATGATGACCGCCGCGATTTCCAATAAGGCATCGGTTTGGGCGTTGACGCCGCCACTTTCGACATCCACGATAACTGGGAGAAATCCTCGAAATCGACGGGCAATAAGGGCATTCGGTGCGGGTAGGTTCATGCGCGCAGCATAACGGATAGCCTACTAGAACGCATCCGCGCCGTATCGCGCTCAACCCGGTGTGTTGTGTTCAATCCAACGCCATCCGGCCACAGTGTCCTCGCGCTTCCAAAACGGTGCTTTCGATTTCAGCTCTTCCATCATCCACCGACAGGCGGCAAACGCCGCCGCTCGATGCGCCGACCACACCGCCACCAAAACGATGGGATCGTTTGGTTGCAACTCGCCGACCCGATGGATCACCAGCGCATCCAGCAGTGACCATTCCCGACTGGCGGTTTCGGCGATTCGCCGCAAATACCGTTCGGTCATGCCAGGATAATGCTCCAGCGTCATCTGGCTGACCATCGTTTGTTGGTTGTAATCGCGCATGGTGCCGATGAAGATCGCCGTCGCACCGTACTGCCCTAGCAATTGATGCTGGTCGGTTTGATAGCGCCCTAATTCCGCCAGCGGCTCGAAAGGTGTCTCTCGCAGCTCGACCCGCATCCCCTATCCCCCCGTTACTGGCGGGAAGAACGCGACTTCATCGCCATCGCTAATCGGTTGTTGCAGGCTGGCGTACTCCATATTTACCGCGGTCAATGTATTCGGCGGCAAAGGAATTTCTGGCCACAACGCCGCCCAAAGTTCCGCGATCGTCGTTCCTTCAGCGGCGGAAAATCGATCCTCGGCCCGGCCCAGGCGGTCGCGCAGGCTCGCGAAATATTTGACTTGAATGCTCATTAGCGGTGCTCTCAGCAGATCACTGGATAGAATTTTTATCCGCAACGATCAAATTAGACAACGCCAACCAGGGAATGGATGCTCTCAACGTAATCGCCAAAGCGGCCGGTCTTCTCGGTCAATCAGACCGTATTGGAGCAACCACATCCGCGCATCGTCAGCATCCCGCGTAAACCAAGCCTGGGCCGACCCCAAACGGAAGGTATAGCCCCAAGCGTCCATATCCGCGCACAGGCGCGCTCGTCCCACGCTGGGCAACAACTGATCGGCGAGCAAGATTTGTAAATAACAGACGCCATTCTCCTCATCGCACTCACCGCCCGCATCGGTATCCAATCGCCCACGCCGCTCTTCATCCATACAGATGTAATGGCAGGCTTCGTGCAGGGCGGAATGCACCGGCGTATCGTCACGGAGGAACAAACAGTCGCCGATCAAGCCCGCTTCGCTGTCACCCCAATAGCTGCCGGGAATTGCGCTATCGGGCGGCACCCATTCGATGCCCAACCCGTAACGGCCCAACAGAACGGCGAGGGCCTCGCGAGCCAATTCGGCGCAGGTCAACACGGCCACTTCAGGTGACGATTTTTTCATGAACGATAAAATATATAGTGCGGTTATTGCTATGAAAATAACCAAATAGAATAAAAAGCAGATATGAAAATGCAATATATTTCTGGTAAGCTGCGAGGTTTAGAATGGGTTTCCACTTTCTTATTTGGCACTGGCCCGCCTCCCTACCGTAATCGTTGTTTGAGGATACGTCACCCCCATGAGCCGAAGCTATTTATTTACCTCCGAGTCTGTCTCGGAAGGGCATCCCGATAAAATCGCCGACCAGATTTCCGATGCCGTGCTGGACGCCATCCTGGCGGAGGATGCCAACGGTCGCGTCGCTTGCGAAACTTTGATCAAAACCGGCGTCGTGGTTCTGGCGGGCGAGATTACCACCGCGGCTTGGGTCGATTTTGACCAGATCGTGCGCGATACCGTGGTCGGCATCGGCTATGACAATTCCAAGGTCGGCTTCGATGGCGCAACCTGCGCGGTGCTCTCCTGTATCGGCAAGCAATCGTCCGACATCGCCCAAGGCGTGGACCGCAAAAACCCGGAAGAGCAAGGGGCGGGCGACCAGGGCCTGATGTTCGGGTACGCCTGCAACGAAACCGATGTGCTGATGCCCGCCCCAATCACCTATGCCCATCTGTTGGTGCAGCGTCAGTCCGAGATGCGTAAAAGCGGCGTGCTGCCCTGGCTGCGACCGGACGCAAAAAGTCAGATCACCTTCCGCTATCAGAATAACAAGGTTGTCGGCATTGAAGCAGTGGTTTTGTCGACCCAACACGACCCGGATATCAGCTACAAGCTGCTATGCGAAGCGGTGATGGAGAATATCATCCAGCCGGTGCTGCCCGCGGAGTGGCTGGACAAACACACGCAGTACCATATCAACCCAACCGGCAGCTTCGTGATCGGCGGTCCGGTGGGCGACTGTGGCCTGACCGGTCGTAAGATCATCGTCGACACCTACGGTGGCGCGGCGCATCACGGCGGCGGCGCGTTCTCCGGCAAGGACCCGTCCAAAGTGGATCGTTCCGCCGCTTACGCCGGCCGCTATGTCGCCAAGAACATCGTCGCCGCCGGATTGGCGGACCGTTGCGAAATTCAGGTGTCCTACGCCATCGGCGTGGCCGAACCGACCTCGATCAGCGTCAATACCTTCGGCACCGGCAAGATCGACGAAGATCGGCTGGTGGATATCGTGCGCGGCCATTTCGACTTGCGGCCTTATGGCTTGGTCAAGATGTTAAATCTGATCCGGCCGATCTACAAAAAGACCGCCGCTTATGGCCATTTCGGGCGTGAAGAGCCCGAATTCACCTGGGAAGCCACGGATAAAGCCGATGCGCTACGGGATGCGGCGGGACTTTAACCTTCGATAGTTTTCTCGCCCCCATGCCGAGGGGCGCTGCAACGGCATCGGCCGTCAGGCTCGGCATGGCGCGGCTTTCCAAAAAGCCAACGGCGCCCGTTCAACCGTATGAGGATACGTTATGAACGCCGTTGTGCGCGAAAAACCTTTTAACGATTATTACGTTGCCGATTTATCCCTCTCTGAGTGGGGCCGCAAGGAAATCGCCATCGCTGAAACCGAGATGCCCGGCCTGATGGCGATCCGGGCCGAATATCAGGCCCAACAACCGCTGAAGCACGCCCGCATCGCTGGCTCACTGCACATGACTATCCAGACCGCCGTGCTGATCGAAACGCTGGCGGCGCTGGGCGCGGACATCCGCTGGGCTTCTTGCAATATCTTCTCGACCCAAGATCACGCCGCGGCGGCAATCGCCGCCGCCGGTATTCCCGTATTCGCCTATAAAGGCGAATCCTTAGAGGAATATTGGGATTTCACCCATCGCATTCTGGAATGGCGCGACGGCGGCACGCCGAACATGATTCTGGACGATGGCGGCGACGCGACTTTGTTGATCACGCTAGGCGCCCGCGCCGAACAGGATCGCTCACTGATCGCCAACCCAACTTGCGAAGAAGAGCAGGTTCTGTTCGCCGCCATCCGTAAACGGCTGGACAGTCAGCCCGGTTGGTATTCCAAAGTGCTGGCCAACATCAAGGGCGTGACTGAGGAAACCACGACTGGCGTGCATCGCCTTTACACCATGGAGAAGGAAGGACGGCTGCCTTTCCCGGCCATCAACGTCAACGACTCGGTGACCAAATCAAAATTCGACAACCTCTATGGCTGTCGGGAATCGCTGGTGGACGGGATCAAGCGCGCCACCGATGTGATGATCGCCGGCAAGGTTGCGATGGTGCTCGGCTACGGCGATGTCGGCAAGGGCTGCGCGCAATCACTGCGCGGGCTAGGCGCGACGGTTTGGATCACTGAAATCGATCCGATCTGCGCCTTGCAGGCGGCGATGGAAGGCTATCGGGTAGTCACCATGGATGAGGCGGCCGACAAAGCGGATATTTTCGTCACAGCCACCGGCAATGTCAGCGTTATCACCCACGCGCATATGGCGCGGATGAAGAATCAGGCCATCGTCTGTAACATCGGCCATTTCGATTCGGAAATTGAGGTGGCGAGCCTGAAACAATATCGCTGGGAAAACATCAAGCCACAGGTCGATCACATCATTTTCCCTGATGGTAAGCGCATCATCCTGCTGGCCGAGGGACGGCTGGTCAATCTGGGTTGCGCCACGGGCCACCCCAGTTTCGTGATGTCCAATTCTTTCACCAATCAGACGCTGGCCCAGATCGAATTGTTCACGCAAGGCAAGCGCTACGAGAACAAGGTCTATGTATTGCCCAAGCATCTCGACGAAAAGGTGGCTCGACTGCATCTGGAGCGAATCGGCGTCCGGTTGACCCAACTCACCCAGGAGCAAGCGGCTTACATCGGCGTCGCGGTGGACGGGCCTTATAAAGCCGAAAACTATCGCTACTGAGTGGCCGTCTTCCTGAAAGAATCAGGAACAGGGCGCGGGGTTTCCGCGCTCTTGATCCATTTCGGCTAGGCTTTTCAGCCCCTTGACTTCCCGATATTCCGGTCATTTCCTCATGGAATCCCAGAAACGCCGCCCCCAGATTTTCAGTTGCGAATTTTTTCCACCGAATACCGATACCGGTATGGACAACCTGGCCGCTGCTCGCAAAGCGCTGATGCGACTACGACCGGCTTTCTTCTCAGTCACCTACGGTGCGGGCGGCTCGACCCGCGAGCGCACTTTCGAAGCGATTCAAGGCATATCGAAAAATAGCGGCGTCGATGCCGCGCCCCACCTAACCTGTGTCGCTTCGACGCGGGTTGGGGTTCGCCAGATACTGGAGCGCTATCGCGCTCACGGTATCCGCCACCTCGTCGCGTTACGGGGCGATTTACCGTCTGGGATGCGCGAGTTCGGCGAATTCCGCTACGCCAATGAATTGGTGCAATTTATTCGAATGGAAACCGGAGATTATTTCCATATCGAAGTCGCGGCCTACCCAGAATTTCATCCCCAAGCCACCAGTCCTGAACACGATCTACTGAATTTCAAGCGCAAGGTCGACGCCGGCGCCAACAGCGCCATCACGCAATATTTCTACAACCCGGAATCCTATTTTCGTTTTGTGGACGATTGCGAGAAGTTGGGGTTGGATCTTCCGATTGTGCCCGGCATTATGCCGATCACCAACTTCACCCAACTGGCGCGCTTCTCCGATAATTGTGGGGCAGAAATCCCCCGCTGGATTCGCAAGCGGCTAGAAAGCCACGGCGATGACCGCGATGCGATCCGCGCTTACGGGCTGGAAATTGTTACCGACCTGTGCCGTCGCCTGCTGGAGGGCGGAGCGCCTGGATTACATTTCTATACGATGAATCAAGCTGGACCCACACTCGCGATTTGCGAACGCTTGGGCTTGATCTACGATTAGCTGAACATCTCAACCCAAAACGCCCTTTCCAGCGATGAGCCAGAAAGGGCGTTCCTTAACAAAAATTACTCAGCCGAAGCCAGACTGCTTGGGTTTATTGGGGTGCTAACAGCGCCTTCGCATCCGGACCCAGCGGTAACACGTAGTCGTAAGAGGAGAGGATCAGGTTATCCGTGGCACGGATCAGGCGAGCCTGCACGAACACCGACTGCCGAGCGACCGCATAAGTACCCACAATCACAGCAGCGGCGTTATGCGATTGGCTGATCTCTTTAATCGAACGGGACAACATAAATTCGCCAGAACCTTCCTTGATGAAGATGTTGTTGCGCATCTTCAGCTCAATGACCGTAAAACCTTGCTGCGCAAATTGAGAACCAATCTGTTCGCCAATCACCCGCCCTAAAGCGGACGATGCATCCAGATTGTTGATGTCAACGAAGGTTGCCGCCAGCAACGGATCACGCCGCTCCTTAAGCCAAGGCGCCCGCGCCAGCAGCGCATCAGCGGCGTTGTGGTTGGCATCGATGAGATTCGTATCTCTAATGATAGGGCGAACAGGTACCTCCTCGGAGGAGGAAGCGCACCCCAGAATACCCACGCTGAAGGCGACTAATAAGGTCGCGACCCCGCGCAAACGCATCACGTTCCAATTCATGGTCTAAGCACCTCTAAATAATGCAGCAAATCAAGTTACAGCATGTCATGGGCATTGCAGCCCTGAAGTGCATCCGACCATATCTATGATGCGGCTTGGCGACGGTTGCATGGCAATATACTGGCCCTTGTCGCCAATATAATAAATATTGCTATACCGAATCAGATAGCGATCAGCGTTCATCACCGACACATTGACGATAACCTCATGCTTGATGATATCTGGCAACCGATCCGTCACTACCTGCATGTCGTAGGTTACTGGATAACCCCCGGCCGGGTTGGTGGTCACGATAAAGCCCCGTTCAACCAACCGCGTGGTCAGCAAATTGTGAAATCCGGCGCTGGCGTCGCTGTGGTGTTTCGGTTGATGGACGAACAGCGTAACGAGCGGCCGGTTTTCAGGAACAACCACCTTTTCGCCCGGCTTGGGCGGCGGACCGATCAACGCATCACGTAGCCAATCAGCCACATCAATCGCCATCACATCCCAGTGATGCGCTGATTGCATCTTTTGCTGATAGGTGAGCGGATAGCCTTTCTCAACAGGGATTGGGACGGTGCAAGCCCCTAACCCAAGGCAGAGGATTACAAAAAGAGCATACGAAATCTTCATGGTTTCTCCCTCGGTTTTTGTATCCGTTTATCGGCGGTACATACCTAAATTTTAGTCGGTTATACCACTGGTTCCACCCCTTTACAACAAGGTTTCCATTGACCTTCGTTTCTGTCTCGGAACACTTTCTCAGCTTGAGCGGATTATCAGAAGAAACAAGGCGTTATCCTCACCATAAAACACACTATATTGTACTAATTTATCAAAAAAACCACATCATATAGAAATTTTCTGAATATTTTTCCTGTGTTCAGGGTGTATTTTCTTCGTTAATTACGACTAAAATCTGGCAGTCTAGCTCCCTGAGAGCTAATTCAAACGATGCGACAGTCCCCCGAACTGATAGCTGTCACCTTAGCAATACTGCCCCATCAACTCCAAGGAGAAGGCCGGCTTATGAAAACCGCGCATTTACAGCCTGTAGGCCGACCGACCGCCGCCGCCGACGTAACGCTACAACCGGCATCCTGGGACATTTGGGATAAAAAATATCGACTTAAAACCAAGGAAGGACTGCCGATCGATGAGACTATCGACGGTACCTACCAACGGGTAGCCAACGCGCTAGCGGAGGTTGAGGCGACTTCGCAATTGCGCGAAGGCTGGTACGAGAAATTCCTGTGGGCTTTACGACATGGCGCCATCCCGGCGGGGCGCATCATTTCTAATGCTGGAGCCTTGGAACATAAGCCTGCCACCTCGACCATTAACTGTACGGTTTCCGGTACGATCCGAGATTCGATGGACGATATCCTACGCAAGGTCCATGAAGCGGGATTGACGCTGAAATCCGGGGCTGGCATCGGTTACGAATTCTCCACCCTACGGCCAAGGGGCGCTTATGTTTCGGGCGCCGGGGCTCACACTTCCGGGCCGCTGTCGTTCATGGATATTTACGACAAAATGTGCTTCACCGTGTCGTCGGCGGGCGGGCGGCGCGGCGCTCAGATGGGTACTTTCGACATCGGACACCCTGATGTGATGGAGTTCATCCGCGCCAAGCGCGAGGCCGGCCGACTCCGCCAATTCAACCTCTCCTTATTGATCACGCGTGATTTTATGGAAGCGGTCAAGGCGGATGCGGACTGGCTGCTGGCCTTCCCACTGCTCGCGAAGGAAGCCGAGCAAGACGGCATTGATATCCAGGATCCCAACACCATTGTCTGGCGCGACTGGCCAACCACGGAAGGGTTAATCACCAACGAGATTGGTCAGGTCGCCTGCAAGATTTATCGGAAAATTCGCGCCCGGCGGTTGTGGGATGTCATTATGGCATCCACCTACGATTATGCCGAACCCGGATTTATCCTGATCGACCGGGCGAACGAGATGAACAACAACTGGTTTTGCGAGAATATCCGGGCGACGAACCCATGCGGCGAACAGACGCTTCCGCCCTACGGTTCTTGCTTGCTTGGCTCGATCAACCTGACCCAATTCGTCCAAAACCCGTTCACGGAAAAAGCTCGCTTCGACTGGGATACCTATCAAAACGTCGTCGCCATTTTCACTCGAATGTTAGATAATGTAGTTGAAATCAACGGCTTACCGCTAGAACAACAACGCCGGGAAATATTCAACAAACGCCGGCACGGCATGGGTTACCTGGGATTGGGTTCCACCTTGACCATGCTCGGCATGAGATATGGCGCGCCGGAATCGTTGGCTTTCACCGAAAAGGTCACCCAGGAAATGGCCCTGACTGGTTGGCGCGTCGCCTTGGAACTGGCGCGCGAGAAGGGACCGGCTCCGATCCTGGAGCAGGAGTTCACTGTCACCGCCGAGATGCTGCGCAAGCGCCCGGAAATGATGCGCGACGGCATCAAGGTCGGCGATAGCGTCAAGGGCAAGGTGCTGCATGCTCGCTACAGTCATTACATGCAACAAATCGCCGAGATCGAACCGGAGCTAGTCGAGGAACTGGCCCGCGTCGGTGCCCGCTTCACCCACCACAGCTCCATCGCGCCCACCGGCACCATCGCACTATCGCTGGCCAACAACGCCAGTAACGGTATCGAACCCAGTTTTGGCCATCATTACTTTCGCAATGTCATCCGGCCGGGAAAAAAAACCAAGGAAAAAATCGATGTCTTCTCTTTCGAATTACTCGCCTATCGCCATTTAGTCAACCCCAAGGCGATCGCCGGCTCCGTATCGCCCGAGGAGCAGTTACCGAGTTACTTCATTGCGGCTGATGAGGTGAGCCCAAAGCAACATGTAGATATTCAAGCGGCCGCTCAAAAATGGATCGATTCCAGTATTTCTAAAACAGCCAATGTCCCAACTGATTTTCCATATGAGGCTTTCAAGGATATCTACTTGTACGCCTACGAACAGGGTTTGAAAGGTTGTACCACCTTCCGCTTTAACCCGGCTGCGTTCCAAGGCGTGCTGGTCAAGGAGCAGGATCTAGCCAGCACTTTCTATCGCTTCGTACTGGAAGATGGGTCAGAAATCGAGGTCAGGGGCGACGAGGAGATCGAGTACGACGGCGAGCTTCACACAGCGGCAAATCTGTTTGACGCGATCAAGGAAGGGTATTACGGGAAATTTTAAGGAAAAGATTACACGCTAAAACGAGGAAAGCGAATCTCAGTAACAACACCTAAAAGCCGCGCCACCGGGCTTTCGGTGGATCTTTACCCGTTACCGACGAGTGAAGAACTCGACCCGAGTGCTTGATGCTCGGGATTACGGATACGAGTGCTGGGCCTTCCTGGTCAGAGCTTGATCCAAGCACTAGTTGGGTTAGCGCAGCGTCTAACCCAACAAGCAAAACGTTGGGTTATGGTCTACGGCCTAACCCAACCTATTCAAGCTACAATTAACTTAAGTCAGTTTTGATCACTCGCTAGACTTACGACCGCACACTGGAACAGGGCCATGGCTATCAAAATCGACAAAAAAATCGTTGCATACAGCGTCGTCAAGCCCGATGCCTCACTCTCGCCAGCGAGCGGCCCAACCCAAGCCGTGCAACAGATGCACGAAAGCGTGGCTCGACCCGAGGTGCTGCCCGGCGCGACCTACAAGGTCAAAACCCCCCTATCCGATCACGCTTTGTACATCACCATCAACGACATCGTGCTCAATCCTGGCACCGAGCACGAAGTGCGACGCCCTTTTGAAATCTTCATCAATTCCAAGGCGATGGAGCACTTTCAGTGGATCGTTGCCCTGACCCGCATCATCTCGGCGGTTTTCCGCAAGGGTGGCGATGTGACTTTTCTGGTGGAAGAAATGCGTTCGGTGTTCGATCCCAAGGGTGGCTATTTTAAAAAAGGCGGCAAATACATGCCCTCGCTGGTGGCGGAAATCGGCGATGTGATCGAATCACACATGCGTTCAATCGGCTTGCTTAAGGAAGAAGGTCTGGACGAACATCAACGCAAGATGCTGGTCGAACAGCGCAATAAATATGAAGTCGGCATGAAAGCTATCGAGGACGCGGGTGAAAACAGCTTTCCACGGGAAGCCACGCTTGGCGGCAAATGCCAGACTAAGGCGGTCATCGTTATGGACGGTTGTCTAACTTGTCTAAACTGCGGTGACTCCAAATGCTCCTAAACCTCATGCAGCGCCCATTTAAAAACTCCAGCCGTTCTGAGACCCATGATGATAGAAAAATTACCTGACCAGATGCGGGTCATTGAAATCACCGAACCCGGCGGTCCAGAAAAACTCGTTCTCAAACAGCGTCCACTCCCGCAGCCCGCCCCTGGCGAAGTTCTGATTAAAGTGGCAGTCGCGGGCGTTAACCGCCCCGACTGCTTGCAGCGCCAAGGGGGCTATCCACCACCGCCTGGCGCTTCCGATATTCCAGGTCTAGAAGTCGCCGGTACTATTGTCGGGCTGGGTGAAGGCGTTGCGAACTGGAAGATCGGCGATGCGGTTTGCGCTCTGCTGACTGGCGGCGGTTATGCTGAATATTGCACCACGCCCGCACCGCAATGCCTACCGATCCCGAATGGATTGACCGTGCAACAGGCTGCCGCGCTGCCGGAAACCTTCTTCACCGTCTGGAGTAATATGTTCGACCGGGCGCGGCTGCAACCCGGTGAAACCTTGCTGGTCCACGGCGGTGCCAGCGGAATCGGCACTACCGCTATCCAGCTAGCCACCGCCTTGGGCTCGCGGGTCTTCGCCACCGTTGGCGGCGTCGAAAAAATTCAACCCTGCTTGGATTTGGGCGCTGAGCGGGTCATTAACTACCGCGAGGAAGATTTCGTCCAAGTGATTAAGGAACTGACTCGCAACAGAGGAGTCGATGTCATTCTTGACATGGTGGGTGGCGATTACGCGCAGCGCAATCTCAGCGCGCTAGCCGTCGAAGGGCGGCTGGTCTTTATCGCTTTCCTGCGCGGCGCTAAAATGGAGCTGAATCTAGCGCCCGTAATGATGAAACGCCTCACTATGACTGGCTCTACCTTACGTGCTCGCCCAGTGGAACATAAAGCGCCCATTGCCGAAAGTCTACGAAACAACGTGTGGCCCCTACTCGCTAACGGCACTATCAAACCCATCATTGACCGCATCTTTCCATTAGCGGAGGCCGCTGACGCTCACGCTCTGATGGAATCCAATCGCCACATCGGCAAGTTGTTGCTCCAAATCGGCTGATTCAACCTCTTCCCGCTCGCCGGATTCTCCATCCCATTCCCAACGATTATTGAACATTTCGTGGATGCCATTTCGGTCATCTACGAAATTTTTAATTTTGCGTTGCAACAAAAGTGTATTTGTGCTGTCATTTAAGAAAATCATTTCCCGCTCCGACGGTGATGGAATCATCTGTTAAGCGGGTACTCATAAACTACTATTATTCTTATCAATGGTGCCGTCCGTTGTTAAGCGGCCCAATGACAATCAAGGTTAAATGGGAAAATCATTCCGTTATTGCTACAGGTGAGAGGTTAAAAATCATGCGCGGAACTAACAAGCTCCAGCAGCCGCTGGTATGGTTTGAACACGGCGGGTGGTGGTTCAAGGTGCTCGGCGAATGCTTCGGCCCGTACAAGGAGATGATTGAAGCTCGCTACAATCTTTTGGTTATTCAAGGCCTAAGCTTTCAGCTTCGCCAAGCTATTTCCCATTAGGATTAAAACATGCTCTCGATCTGCTGCTGGACCATGAATCGCGGCAAGCGAGCACCTAGCAAGATCTGATCGCTGAATCATGCCCAAAGCTACCGGAGCAGCGCTTACTCCCCAGAGTTACGTGGCGGCAAGCGGCAATTTGTACAGCCTGGCTGAACAAAACCTCAAAACAAAAAAACCGGGATTCCCCGGCTTTCTTGATAGCTCGCATGTGGAGCAAAACCCTTTCAACCGCCTTCACTCCGCTGCGGCTATGGCTGGCCGATCCAGCAATTCGACATAGGCAAGGGGTGCGTTATCACCGACCCGGAACCCGCATTTCAGGATACGCAAATACCCACCAGGCCGCGACTGAAACCGAGGTCCCAATTCGTTGAATAACTTGGTGACTACTTCCCGATCACCTAAACGGCTGAAGGCCAACCGTCGATGCGCCACACTATCGCGCTTGGATAGCGTGATTAACGGCTCGGCGATCCGGCGTAATTCCTTGGCTTTAGGCAAGGTGGTGCGAATGGCTTCGTGGGTAAACAGCGAAGCGGCCATATTACGCAACATGGCCTTACGGTGGCTGCTGGTCCGATTGAGTTTACGACCGGCTTTGCGATGGCGCATGATACAAATTCCTTAATAACTCAAAATCAGCTATTCAAAATCAAACGGATGCAATCAATCGGAACGCTCTATTCAAGCTCATCGGTATTGGCCGCCGTTTGAGAATCCGATTTAGAAGGCCTATCCGTCTCCAAAATATCAACCGAGGCGCCTGCTGGGCGGCGAGCCGCCGCACGCTCCTCCGCCTGCTCCAAGTTCAAACCTGGAGGCGGCCAATTATCAACCTTCATGCCCAAGGCTAATTTATATTTGGCCAGCACATCCTTGATTTCAGTCAAAGACTTCTTGCCGAGGTTCGGGGTCTTCAGCAACTCCGACTCCGTTCGTTGCACCAAGTCGCCAATATAGTAAATACTTTCCGCTTTCAGGCAATTAGCGGAACGTACAGTCAACTCGAGATCATCCACTGGCTGCATCAAGACCGGATCGATATCCACCAGCGGCGGCGGAAGCGGTTCATCGCGTTTGCCCTTAAGATCGACGAACACCGACAATTGCTCTAATAAAATTTGAGCCGCGGTGCGAATCATCTCTTCTGGATCAATCGTCCCATTCGTTTCCAGCGTTAAAACCAACTTGTCCAAATTGGTGCGTTGCTCGACGCGCGCGCTCTCGACCCGATAGCTGATCCGCTCGACTGGACTGAAGGAGGCGTCCAGCCGCAACCGACCGATCGAGCGCGTTTCGCTATCGGCGCCTTCTCGCTGGGTGGCTGGCCAGTAGCCTCGGCCCCGCTCAACCTTGAGCCGCATATTTAATTCGCCGCTCTTGGTGAGATGCGCGATAACGTGATCGGGATTCACAATTTCAACGGCATGACCGCCGGCCATATCGCCAGCGACCACTGGCCCAGGGCCTTTTTTGGTCAGGGTCAAATTAGCCTCTTCAACCCCTTCCTGCAATGTAACAGCCACGCCTTTAAGATTGAGCAGGATGTCGATGACATCCTCTTGCACGCCTTCAATTGTGGAGTATTCGTGCAAGACCTGATCAATTTCACATTCGACGATAGCGGCGCCGGGAATGGAAGAAAGCAAAATTCGGCGCAGGGCATTGCCGAGCGTATAACCAAAGCCACGCTCCAGCGGCTCCACCGTCACTTGCGCCAAGCGGGGCGCCAGTTTTTCCACCTCGACACGAGTCGGTTTTAGCAAATCAAACGCGCCCACCATCCGCTTTCCCTCGAGTCCATCACTTGGAGTAAAGCTCTACAACCAAGGATTCGTTGATATCAGCAGGCAAATCGCCGCGATCGGGAATACGCTTAAAGACCCCGCTCATCTTACTCGCATCCACCTCGACCCACTCCGCCAAACCGTGGCCTTGAGAAAGCTGCAAGGAATACTGAATACGGGTTTGATTGCGGCTCTTCTCGTGAACCGCCACCACGTCTTCCGGCTTGATCTGATAAGAAGGGATGTTGACCCGCTGGCCATTGACGGTGATTGCCCGATGAGAAACCAATTGCCGGGCTTCAGCCCGCGTGCTGCCGAACCCCATTCGATAAACCACGTTATCGAGTCGGCATTCCAACAGCCGCAACAGATTTTCGCCAGTCGAACCCTTGCGGCGAGCGGCTTCCTTATAGTAATTGAGGAACTGCCGCTCCAACACGCCATAAATCCGGCGTAGTTTCTGCTTCTCGCGCAGCTGCAGCCCATAATCGGAAAGACGGGGGCGTCGCGCGCCGTGCTGGCCCGGCGGCCGCTCCAAATTACATTTCGATTCCAGCGGGCGGGCCACCGACTTTAAAAACAAATCCACGCCTTCCCGACGGCTCAGCTTACACTTGGGACCAAGATATCTCGCCACGGTATCACTCCTGGATCAGACGCGACGGCGTTTCGGTGGGCGACAACCATTATGCGGTATCGGCGTCACGTCCATTATACTCATGATCTTGAAACCGGCGGCGTTCAAGGCCCGCACGGCGGACTCTCGGCCGGGACCCGGCCCCTTAACGTTAACTTCCAGATTCTTAACACCAAACTCCTTAACCACGTTACCCACCCGCTCGGCGGCTACTTGGGCGGCGAAAGGTGTACTTTTGCGGGAACCGCGAAAACCTGAACCCCCGGAGGTAGCCCACCCCAAGGCATTTCCCTGTCGGTCGGTAATCGTAATGATGGTGTTATTGAATGAGGCGTGGATATGGGCGATGCCATCCACCACATTTTTTTTGACGCGCTTGCGCGTTTTAGTAACTGGTTTTGCCATGCTCCAACCTATGCCAGCGGAATTCCAAAAATTTCAGGCGGCTTATTACTTGCGAATTGCGCGGCGCGGGCCTTTGCGCGTCCGCGCATTGGTGCGGGTGCGCTGACCGCGCACTGGCAAGCCGCGCCGATGGCGCAGGCCGCGGTAGCAACCCAGATCCATCAACCGCTTGATGCTCATCGACACCTCGCGGCGCAAATCCCCCTCGACGCTATATCGGCCTACTTCAGCACGTAGTGCGTCAACCTGGGCTTCAGTCAAATCACGAACCTTGATCTCCGCGGCGACTTGAGCAGCCTCGCAAATCTGACGCGCGCGAGTCTTACCAACCCCATAAATTGCTTGCAGCGCGATCACCGCATGTTTGTTGACTGGAATATTAATGCCTGCAATACGGGCCATGCTTAAAGCTCCTCCCACCGTACCGGGTGCCTGCCGCGCAAAGAGCGGAAGTATAGCTTACCCAGCAAAGTAAACCAATAATAAATCGCAATATCAGCCCTGCCGCTGCTTGTGGCGGGCATCCTTGCAGATCACCCGCACCACGCGATCACGTCGGATGATCTTGCAGTTACGGCAAATTTTTTTGACCGAGGCACGCACTTTCATCTTGATTCTCCAAAAAAATTCGACAGGCGTCGCGCCAATTTACCGACTCGAAACCAACCAGTTGCGGGCGTTCAACGCATCAGGCCCTGGCCTTTAAAACCGCCCTTTTTTAGTAAGCTCTCATATTGATGCGACATGAGATGAGCCTGCACCTGAGCCATGAAATCCATGACCACGACGACAATAATCAACAACGAGGTGCCGCCAAAATAAAACGGAACCCGCCAATATAAGATGAGAAACTCAGGCAGCAGACAAACGCCGGTGATGTAAAAAGCACCGATCAGCGTCAATCGGGTCAGTACTTTGTCGATATAAGTCGCCGTTTGAGCCCCCGGCCGGATACCGGGAATAAAAGCGCCAGATTTCTTCAGATTGTCGGCGGTCTCCTTGGAATTGAAGACCAGCGCGGTATAAAAAAAACAGAAGAACATGATCAAGCTGGCATACATCAAAACATACAGGGGTTGCCCTGGCGACAGCGCTGAAGTGATACTCCGCAACCATTCCATGTTCGGCGTGCTGCCCAAAAAGCTACCCAAGGTAGCCGGAAACAAAATCAAGCTGGACGCAAAAATGGGCGGAATCACCCCGGACATATTGAGCTTGAGTGGCAAATGGGTCGTTTGCGCCGCATACATCCGTCGACCTTGCTGACGTTTGGCGTAATTGACGGTGATTCGACGCTGGCCACGCTCGACAAATACCACGAACCCTGTTACCAAGACCGCTAGCGCCAATAAAAACAGCACTAAGATGACATGCAGCTCGCCCGTTCGCGCTAACTCTAAAGTCCCGCCCACCGCATGTGGCAATCCCGCCACGATGCCGGCGAAAATAATCATCGAAATCCCGTTACCAATGCCGCGTTCAGTCACCTGCTCGCCGAGCCACATCAAAAACAGCGTTCCAGTCACCAGGCTAATGGTTGAGGTGACAATAAAACCGATACCGGGTGCGATCACGACCGAAGTGCCGCCAGCCATCTGGTTTTGCAAGGCAACGCTCACGGCAACGCCCTGGAAGGTAGCCAGCACGACCGTCAGATAGCGCGTATAGCGTGTTAATTTATGGCGGCCAGCCGCTCCACCCTCCTTACGCAACTGCTCCAACGACGGTACGACCATCGACATTAACTGCAAAATGATCGACGCCGAGATATAGGGCATCACCCCCAGCGCGAAAATGCTCAAGCGGCTCAAGGCCCCACCCGAAAACATGTTAAACATGTCAAGAATGGTGCCGCGCTGTTGGTCGAACAGTTGCGCCATCGCGTGGGGGTCGATGCCCGGCACCGGAATATGTGTGCCGATTCGAAACACCACCAACGCTCCCAGTAGAAACAGGAGGCGCTGTCGCAATTCAGTCATTTTGCCGAGATCCGGCAGGGCTGTCGCCATCTTTAGATTACTCGAGGATCGTCCCGCCAGCCGCCAACACCGCCACGCGGGCGCCCGCGGTCAAAGCCAAACCACGCAAGGTTACCGCCTGACTCAGTTTACCGGAGACGATCACTTTGGCTTGTTTAGTGAAGATTGGCACTATGTTGGCTGCTTTAAGGGCCGCCAGATCGATCACTTCCGCCTCCACTTTGGCTAAAGCGCCCAATCGCACCTCGGCAGTCTCTTTAGCGGTCATCGACTGAAAACCGCGCTTTGGCAAGCGCCGCTGCAAGGGCATCTGGCCGCCTTCGAACCCCACCTTGTGATAACCACCAGCGCGGGCATGCTGGCCTTTGTGGCCGCGTCCGGCGGTCTTGCCAAGCCCAGAACCAATACCGCGCCCGACCCGCGGTTTGTCCGGCCGACTGCCGGCGGCGGGTCTTAAGGTATTAAGACGCATGGGTTCAAGCCTCCTCGACTTTAAGCAGATAAGAAACCTTGCGGATCATACCCCGGTTTTCGGGTGTATCGATGACTACCGCGCTGCTGTGCATCCGCCGCAGTCCCAACCCGCGAACGCAGGCTTGGTGCGCGGCCAGCCGCCCATGCACGCTTTTAACCAGAGTGACTTTCAGTTTGTCGGCCATACCGCTCAACTCCGAATTTCGTCGATGGTCTTGCCGCGCTTGGCCGCCTGATAATCCGGCGACTTCATCGTGCTCAAGCCGCGAATGGTCGCCCGCACCACATTGATCGGATTACGTGAACCGACACATTTCGCCAGCACATCCTTAACGCCCACCACCTCAAACACGGCGCGCATGGCACCGCCCGCGATGATGCCGGTACCTTCCGAAGCCGGCTGCATGAAGATTTGAGCAGCTCCGTGTTCGGCGGTAACTGGATACTGCAGCGTGGTGCCATTGAGCGGGACGTTACGCATGTTCTTGCGCGCCTTGTCCATCGCTTTTTGAATGGCCATCGGCACTTCACGCGCCTTGCCATAACCCAGTCCGACCCGGCCGTTGCCATCGCCAACCACGGTCAAGGCGGTGAAGCCAAATTGCCGCCCCCCCTTGACAACTTTGGCTACCCGATTGACGGCAATCAATTTTTCTTGCAAGCCGTCGGTATTTTGAGAGCCTTCTACATTTGTCGCCATGCTTGTGTTCCTTAAAACTCCAAACCGTTCTCGCGGGCGGCATCAGCCAAGGCCTTCACCCGGCCGTGATTCATAAAGCCGGAGCGGTCAAATGCCACTTTGGCCACGCCGATCGCCTTGGCCTTTTCCGCGATCGCCTTGCCCACCAACTTGGCGGCCGCGATATCGCCGGTGCTCTTAAGCGTCTGACGAAGCGCGGGATCCAAGGTCGAAGCGGCCGCCAAAGTACGATCGCCGGTCGGTGCTGGAATGATGATCTGGGCATAGATGTGGCTCGGCGTGCGATGTACGCAAAGCCGATGAACACCCAATTCGCGGATCTTGTACCGGGTCCGCAACCCGCGCCGCAAGCGGGCGGTCTTCTTGTCGGCTGCTTTCTTGTCCATGGCGAGTCCTTACTTCTTCTTGGCTTCTTTCAGGATGATGGTTTCATCGGAATAGCGCACGCCTTTGCCCTTGTAGGGCTCCGGCGGCCGATAGGCGCGGATTTTGGCGGCCACTTCACCGACCTGCTGCTTGTCCACGCCCTGGATGATGATCTCCGTTTGGGTCGGGGTCTGTATGGCGATGCCGTCGGGCACCTTGAACTCGACTGGATGGGAGAAGCCCAGGGTCAGATTCAGCACCTTGCCTTGCGCCTGAGCCTTGTAGCCCACGCCGACTAGTTGCAGTTTGCGTTGAAACCCTTGGGACACGCCGATGACCATATTATTGAGCAGAGCGCGCATGGTGCCGGTCATGGCCCGATACTTGGCCTCATTAGTCAATTGGCGCGGGCTGACCAGTAATTCGCCATTTTCCTGCCGCACCTCCACCCAGGGATGGATGTGTAGTTCAGCCAAACCGTTCTTGCCTTTGAGGGCAATAAGCTGACCCTCGATGCTCACGCTGACACCGGTGGGCACGGGGATGGGCTTCTTGCCGACCCGTGAGGTACGGATCTTGATTTCCTTGATGACGGTTGCCATGCGTCTACTCCTTTACGCCACAATACATAGCACTTCGCCGCCGTGTCCGGCGGCGCGGGCGGCGCGGTCGCTCATCAGCCCCTGGGGCGTCGATACGATGGCGATCCCTAAACCGTTCATCACCTTGGGCAACTCATCCTTGCCGCGAAATACCCGCCGGCCGGGACGGCTGACCCGTTCGATCCGGTCGATGACCGGTTGTCCCTCGAAATACTTCAAAGTGACCGTCAGTTCCGCCTTGCTAGCATCGGTTCGAGCCAGGGCAAAGTCGCTGATATAGCCTTCATCGCGCAACACCCGCGCAACGGCCATTTTTAGTTTGGAGGCGGGCATGGCAACCTGCGCCTTAGCCGCCGCTTGGGCATTGCGGATACGCGTCAGCATATCCGCGATGGGATCGGTCATACTCATCTTGTCAAATCACTCCACGGAGTCAGTCTTGGGCCGTTGCGGGACGCCCCTGAACTTAAGCACTCAATACCAGCCCGCGATGGGCCGGATTTACCAGCTTGCCTTGTGTAATCCAGGCACATCGCCGCGCATGGCGGCTTCCCGCAATTTATTGCGGGCCAAGCCGAACTTGCGATAAAAACCGTGAGGCCGGCCGGTCAGCCGGCAACGGTTGTGCAGCCGGCTCGGACTCGCATCCCGGGGCAATTCCTGCAGTTGCCGTTGCGCTTCCCGCCGCTGTTGGTCACTGCTGGCGGAATCGCCCAAGATGTCCTTCAGCGCGCTTCGTTTGGCGGCATATCGCGCGACAATGCGCGCCCGCTTGGTCTCGCGGTTGATCATACTCAGTTTTGCCACACCCTAATCCTCAGTTCCGGAAGGGGAAATTAAACGCGGCCAACAACGCGCGCCCTTCTTCATCGTTACGGGCGTTGGTGGTGATGGTGATGTCGAGACCACGAATTGCATCAATCTTGTCATAATCGATTTCCGGGAAAATGATCTGCTCTCGCACTCCAAGGCTGTAATTGCCGCGGCCGTCGAAAGCCCGCGCGCTAAAGCCGCGAAAATCGCGGATACGCGGGATGGCGACATTGATCAAGCGATCCAGAAATTCGTACATCCGGTCGCGCCGCAAGGTGACTTTGCACCCGATCGGCCAGCCGGCACGGATCTTGAACCCGGCGATCGACTTGCGCGATAGCGTCACCACCGGCTTCTGACCGGCGATTTGGGTCAGATTGCCGACCGCATGTTCCATGATTTTCTTATCGGCGACCGCCTCGCCGACGCCCATGTTTAAAGTGACCTTGGTGATGCGCGGCACTTCCATGATATTGCCGTAGTTGAACTGCTGGAGCAGTTTCGGCGCCACCGTCTCACGATAATACTGTTGCAGTCGCACCATGGCCACCTCCTCAGACATCCACGACTTCGTTATTGGACTTGAAGTAGCGCACTTTCCGGCCATCTTCCAGCACCCGGAAACCAATCCGGTCTCCCTTGTGGGTAACGGGATTGAACAGCATCACGTTGGACACATGAACCGCCGCCTCACGCTCGACGATGCCGCCGGCGACACCGCGGGCCGGATTTGGTTTGGTGTGGCGCTTGATCATGTTGATGCCGGCCACGATCACGCGATCACTGTCCACCACCCGCATTATCTTGCCGCGCCGGCCTTTGTCTTTGCCGGCGATGACGATGACTTCATCGTCTTTTCTAATTCTACGCATTGCCGCTTTCCTCCCGTCTCACAAGACTTCTGGAGCCAGGGAAATGATTTTCATGAACCGCTCGCTACGTAACTCGCGGGTGACTGGCCCGAAGATGCGGGTGCCGATCGGCTCCAACTTGTTGTTGAGCAGCACCGCCGCATTGCCGTCAAAGCGGATCAGGGAACCATCCGGCCGCCGCACTCCCTTACGGGTGCGCACCACGACGGCGTTATAGACCTCGCCCTTGCTCACTTTACCGCGCGGGATCGCATCCTTGATGCTGACCTTAATGACGTCGCCGATGTGAGCGTACCGACGGTGCGAGCCGCCCAACACCTTGATGCACATCAGCCGACGAGCGCCGCTGTTGTCGGCGACATCCAACATTGTTTGCATCTGAATCATGGTTCTACATTCCGGTTACGGAGTTTGAAAAGCGCCAGCGGCCAACCCGCACGCCAGCGGCAACGCTCATTGGGCGCGCTCGACCACGCCGACCAGAGTCCACGCCTTGGTCTTGGCCAGCGGACGGCATTGCTTGATGGTCACCAAATCGCCTTCCCGGCATTCGTTTTGCTCGTCGTGGGCGTGCAGCTTGGTGGTCCGCCGGATGTATTTACCGTAAACCGGGTGTTTGACCAGCCGTTCGATCGCCACGGTGATGGTCTTGTCCATCTTGCTGCTGGTCACGCGTCCGGTCAGCGTACGTTCCGTCTGTTGGATTTCGATCATCATGCCTTGCCTGCCTTTTCACCCATTACCATTTTGACTCGAGCGATATTTCGCCGCGCCCGCCGGAACAGATGGGGTTTGCTAGATTGACCGGTGGCCCGTTGCATCCGAAGGTTGAATTGCTCCCGCAACAACGCCAGCAGTTCCTGCTTTAATTCGTCTTGATTTTTCTGTCGCAGCTCGCTCGCGTTCATCACATCACCGTCCGAGTCACAAAAATCGTTTGTACGGGGAGTTTGGCCGCCGCTAGACGAAACGCTTCACGGGCGATGGCCTCGGTCACACCCTCCACTTCATACAACACACGGCCCGGCTTGATCTTGGCTACCCAAAGCTCAACGTTACCCTTGCCGCTGCCCATGCGCACCTCCAAGGGTTTTTTGGTGATGGGCTTGTCCGGGAAAATGCGAATCCATACCTTACCGCCACGCTTGATATAACGGTTGATGGCTCGCCGCGCCGCTTCGATCTGGCGGGCGGTCAACATCCCACGCGTGGTGCACTTCAACCCGTATTCGCCGAAACTCACCCAGGTGCCGCTGGTGGCGACGCCGGTGTTGCGCCCCTTGCGCTGCTTGCGGAATTTCGTTCTTTTCGGCTGTAACATAATCCGTCTCGTCTATAAACGAAGGAACTCCGCGTCAGTCGGCGCGGAGTTCTGTAAGCATTCGATTAACTGGCAGCGGCCTTTTCGGACTTTGCCTCGCCTGGCCGGTCGAAACCAAAGACCTCGCCCCGGAAAATCCAGACCTTGATCCCAATCACGCCATACGTCGTTTGGGCTTCGGCAAAGCCATAATCGATATTGGCGCGCAACGTATGCAGGGGAACGCGACCTTCGCGAGTCCACTCGCTGCGCGCGATCTCAGCGCCGTTCAAACGGCCCGAAACTTGTATTTTAATCCCCAATGCGCCCAAACGCATAGCATTTGACACCGACCGTTTCATCGCCCGTCGGAACATGATGCGCCGCTCCAACTGTTGGGCTACCCCTTCCGCCACCAGTTGCGCGTCGAGCTCCGGTTTGCGGATTTCCTCAATGTTAAGCTGCAAATCCTTGATATCTAAACCCATCATCCGAGCGACCTCCTTGCGCAGGGCTTCGATATCTTCACCTTTCTTACCGATCACCACCCCGGGACGAGCGGTATGGATGGTGATGCGCGCCAGCTTGGCCGGTCGTTCGATCTGAATGCGGCTGACCGAGGCATTAGCCAGCTTCTTCTTCAAATACTGGCGCACTTTGAGATCGGTCTCCAACAGATCAGGAAAATTCTTGCTGTTGGCATACCATTTGGAAGTCCAGTCGGAGGCGATTCCCAACCGTATGCCCGTCGGGCTGACTTTCTGACCCATGTCGCTCTGGCTCCTGTTATTCGGCTACGGTCACGGTGATATGACTGGTGCGCTTGACGATACGATTGCCACGGCCCTTGGCGCGGGCGTGCATCCGCTTCAGCACGGGACCGCCGTCCACTTGGATAGTGGCCACCTTCAATTCGTCAATATCAGCGCCTTCGTTGTGTTCAGCGTTGGCAATGGCTGATTCCAAGACGCTCTTGATCAGCTGGGCGGCTTTTTTATTGCTGAACGTCAGCAATTGTAACGCCCGCTCCACTGGCAGGCTGCGCACCTGGTCGGCCACTAACCGGGCCTTCTGTGGCGAAATGCGGGCATGTTTCATAATGGCGACAGCTTGCATTGGAACGCCTCTCTATTTCGATTTTTTATCGGCGGCATGGCCGCGATAAGTGCGAGTGGCGGCAAACTCGCCTAGCTTGTGACCCACCATATTTTCGGTAACCAGAATCGGCACATGCTGACGACCGTTGTGCACCGCCATGGTCAAGCCCACCATGTCGGGCAAAACCATCGAGCGGCGCGACCAGGTTTTAATTGGCCGCTTGACATTGGTCGCAATCGCCTGTTCCACCTTCTTGACCAGATGGAGATCGACAAACGGTCCTTTTTTAATCGAACGTGGCACGTTACTTATCCTCTCGGTTGCCCGTCATCTTGACGGGACGGCCGCTAGCTTGGATCCGGGCGGCCCTTGGCATCATTTCAGTTTACGCCGACGCACGATCAATTTGTCGGTACGCTTGTTGGAGCGGGTCTTATGGCCCTTGGTGGGCAAACCCCACGGCGACACTGGATGGCGACCGCCGGAGGTGCGGCCCTCACCGCCGCCGTGCGGATGGTCGACCGGGTTCATGGCGACGCCGCGGACCGTGGGCCGGATGCCCCGCCAGCGCTTGGCGCCGGCTTTACCGAGCGAGCGCAAATTGTGCTCTTCGTTACCAACCTCGCCGATGGTGGCTTTGCAGTCTACATGCACCTTGCGGATTTCTCCCGACCGCAACCGCAGGGTGGCGTAGCTGCCTTCGCGAGCCACCAATTGCACCGAGGCGCCGGCGCTGCGAGCGATTTGATCGCCCTTGCCGGGCCGGAACTCCACGCAATGCACTTGGCTCCCAACCGGCACGCTGCGCAGCGGCAAGGTGTTGCCCGGTTTGATCGGCGCGGCCGGACCGGACAGCAAGCTGGCGCCGACACTCACTCCGCGCGGGGCGATGATGTAGCGACGCTCGCCGTCAGCGTAAAGCAATAACGCAATGTGGGCGCTGCGGTTCGGATCGTATTCCAGCCGTTCGACTTTGGCGGGAATATTATCCTTGTTACGTTTGAAGTCGATCAATCGATAATGCTGTTTGTGGCCGCCGCCCTGATGCCGGGTGGTGATGCGGCCCATATTGTTGCGACCGCCGCCGCGAGTTTGATTTTCCAGCAAAGGCGCGTGCGGCCGACCCTTATGCAGGTTCGGATTGACGACCTTCACCAGGAAACGCCGGCCGGGCGATGTCGGTTTGGTCTTGACGATTGGCATCGGATTTACCTTTGTCTTAGGGGACGGGGTGAGGAGCCTTCACTCATTCCGCCACTAGAAAATCAATTTCGTGGCCAGCTTCCAAGGAAACGTAGGCTTTCTTCCAGTCCGAACGCTGCCCGAACCGCCCCCCGAACCGCTTGCGCTTGCCCTTGATATTAAGCACTGTCACGCCCTTGACCTTGACGTTGAACAAGAGCTCCACCGCCCCCTTGATTTCGGGCTTGGTCGCATCGGGCAGCACTTTGAACACCACCTGATTGTAGCGCTCGGAAATCCGGTTGGTTTTCTCGGAAACATGCGGAGCTAACAGGATTTGCAACAACCGTTCCTGACTCATGCCAACCACTCCCCGACGCGCTGCATCGCACCCACCGTCATCACCACCTTATTCGATGCCACCAGACTGACGGGATCGAGTCCGATCGTATCAGTCACGGCCACGTCGCGTAGGTTACGCGCCGACAGGTAAAGATTGAGATCCACTTCTTCGCTGACCAACAACACCCTACCCTGGCCAGCTAATCCCAGATCGGCCAGGCGGACAATCATGTGCTTGGTCTTGGATTCCGGCATTTCGAGCGAATCGACCACCAGCAACCGGTCCTGGCGCAACAGCTCCGAGAAGATGGCGCGCATCGCGGCGCGGTACATTTTCTTGTTGACCTTCTGGGAGTGGTCCTGGGGGCGAGCCGCGAACGTGACGCCGCCGCCCCGCCACAACGGACTGCGAGTCGTGCCGGCGCGGGCCCGCCCGGTGCCTTTTTGTCGGAACGGCTTAGCGCCGCCGCCGCTCACTTCGGAGCGGGTTTTCTGGGCGCGAGTGCCCGCCCGCGCGCCCGCCAGATAGGCGACCACCACTTGATGCACCAAACCCTCGTTGAACGGTCGGGTAAAGGTTTCATCAGCCAGCGTGATCACCGCCGCGCCGCGCCAAGATGGCCAGCCATTTTCTTTCCCTTAAATACGCGGCCAGGGCTTTGATTCTGGCCGATGGAGCCAGGCGCGCGATGCGACAGGGAGTTACCGTGGGTAGCGCGCTGGCTACGGAAATGATGGCGCTTGATCGCGCCAGCGAAGCCCTTGCCGATGGTGGTGCCAGTGACATCCACCTTTTGGCCGGCCTCAAAAAGATCAACCTTCAGTTCAGCGCCGACGCCAATCTCAGCACCCTCGTCCGCGTTTAGCCGGAACTCCCATAAACCGCGACCTGGAGCAACCCCCGCCTTGGCGAAATGTCCGGTCATCGGTTTGGTGACGCGGCTGGCGCGGCGAGTACCGACCGTGATTTGCAATGCGCGATAACCGTCGGTTTCTTCGGTCTTAACCTGCGTAACGCGATTGGGTTCGACCTCAATCAGGGTGACGGGAATTGAGGCCCCATCCTCCGTGAACAAACGAGTCATACCAGCCTTGCGGCCGATGAGTCCTATTGCCATTGTTATAAACCTCTTTAGCGACGACCACGGGCCAGAGGAGGGAAAGGCGTCCCTCATGGCCCGGACTGCATCCGTCTAATTCAATTTAATTTGCACGTCCACGCCGGCGGCGAGATCAAGCCTCATCAGCGCATCGACCGTCTTGTCGGTAGGATCGACGATATCCATCAGCCGCTTGTGCGTGCGCAATTCGTACTGATCGCGGGCGTCCTTATTGACATGCGGCGAAATCAGCACCGTGAACCGCTCCATCTTGGTCGGCAGCGGAATCGGGCCGCGTACTTGCGCGCCGGTGCGTTTGGCCGTTTCGACGATCTCCCGCGCCGACTGGTCGATCAGCCGGTGGTCGAACGCCTTGAGACGAATGCGAATGCGTTGGCTGGTCATGGCGCTCACTCAATAATCTTAGCGACGACGCCGGCGCCGACGGTGCGGCCGCCCTCGCGGATGGCGAAGCGCAAGCCTTCATCCATGGCGATGGGGGCGATCAGACTGACCACCATCCGCACGTTGTCGCCCGGCATCACCATCTCCACCCCTTCCGGCAGGTCGACCGAGCCGGTGACATCGGTGGTGCGAAAGTAAAACTGCGGCCGGTAGCCCTTGAAAAACGGCGTGTGCCGCCCGCCTTCTTCCTTGGACAGGACGTAGACTTCGGCTTCAAAATTGGTGTGCGGGGTGATGGTGTTGGGCTTGGCCAGCACTTGCCCCCGCTCCACGTCGTCACGCTTGGTGCCGCGCAACAGAACGCCGACGTTGTCGCCAGCCTCGCCTTGATCGAGCAGCTTGCGGAACATCTCAACGCCGGTGCAGATGGTCTTGACGGTGGGCCGAATCCCCACGATGGCGACTTCTTCCCCCACCTTGACCCGCCCGCGCTCAACCCGCCCAGTGACCACCGTGCCGCGCCCCGAGATCGAGAACACGTCTTCAATCGGCATCAGAAACGGTTTGTCGATTTCCCGCTGCGGCTGGGGAATGTAGGCGTCCATCGCGTCCACCAGCTTGTGAATGCTGGGCTCGCCCAGGTCGCTAGAATCCCCTTCCAGCGCCTTGAGCGCGGAACCGGTGATAATCGGCAGGTCGTCGCCCGGAAAGTCGTAACTGCTCAGCAGTTCCCGCACTTCCATTTCAACTAGCTCCAGCAGCTCGGCGTCGTCCACCATGTCGGCTTTGTTTAAGTACACAACAATGTACGGAACCCCCACCTGCCGCGCCAGCAGAATGTGTTCCCGCGTTTGCGGCATCGGACCGTCCGCCGCCGACACCACCAGCACCGCGCCGTCCATCTGCGCCGCCCCCGTGATCATGTTCTTGATGTAGTCGGCATGCCCCGGACAGTCCACATGGGCGTAGTGCCGCTTCGGCGATTGGTATTCCACGTGCGCCGTGGCAATCGTGATGCCCCGCGCTTTCTCTTCCGGCGCCGAGTCAATCTGGTCGTAGGCTTTGAATTCTCCACCAAACTTCGTCGCCATCACCTTCGTGATCGCCGCCGTCAGCGTGGTCTTCCCATGATCAACATGACCAATCGTCCCCACGTTCACGTGCGGCTTACTCCGCTCAAACTTTTCTTTGGACACCGGACTCACTCCAACCGATTCAAAATATTCAGCAAAAACTGATTAGGACGCTTTCTTGACGACCGCCTCCGCAATAGCGGCGGGGGCTTCGTTGTATTTGGCGAATTCCATGGAATAGGTCGCCCGCCCCTGGGTGGCCGAGCGCAGGTCAGTGGCATAGCCGAACATCTCGGCCAGCGGCACCTCGGCGCGAATCACCTTACCGGACGGCGAATCATCCATCCCTTGCAGGATGCCGCGACGGCGGTTGAGATCGCCCATCACATCACCCATGTAATCCTCCGGGGTCACGACCTCGACTTTCATGATCGGCTCCAGCAACACCGCGCCCGCTTTAAGCGCACCGTCCTTAAAGCCGATCGAACCGGCGATCTTGAACGCCATTTCGCTGGAATCGACTTCATGATAGGAGCCATCGAAAATCGTCACCTTGACATCGACCACCGGATAGCCCGCCAGTACGCCCTTCTCCATCTGCTCCTGCACGCCCTTGTCCACAGCGGGCACATACTCGCGCGGCACCACGCCGCCGACGATGGCATTGACGAACTCGTAGCCAGTGCCGGGCTCTTGTGGTTCCAGCCGCAACCAGACATGGCCGTACTGACCGCGACCGCCGGATTGGCGCACAAACTTGCCTTCCTGCTCGATCGATTTACGGATGGTTTCGCGGTAGGCGACGCGCGGCTTGCCAACATTGGCATCGACCTTGAACTCACGCTTGAGGCGGTCGACGATGATTTCAAGATGGAGCTCGCCCATGCCGGAGATGATGGTCTGGCCCGATTCCTGATCGGTATGTACCCGGAATGAAGGATCTTCCTGGGCCAGCTTGCTGAGCGCGATACCCATCTTCTCTTGATCGGCCTTCGTCTTTGGCTCGACCGCCACCGAAATCACGGGTTCCGGGAACTCCATCCGTTCCAAGGTAATCACCTTGTCCGAATCGCACAAGGTGTCGCCAGTCGTTACATCCTTTAACCCGACGCAAGCGGCAATATCGCCAGCGCGGATTTCCTTGATCTCTTCGCGGCTGTTGGCGTGCATCTGCACCAGACGGCCAATCCGCTCACGCCGGCTCTTGACCGGGTTGTAGACCGAATCGCCAGAATTGACCACGCCGGAGTAACAGCGGATAAAGGTCAGGGTGCCGACGAAAGGATCGGTAGCGATCTTAAAGGCCAGCGCGGCGAATGGCTCGCTGTCATTAGCCTGGCGCTCACCTTCCGTTTCAGCGGCGTCATCCAATACACCCTTGACCGCGGGCTTGTCGATGGGCGAAGGCAGAAACCGCACCACGGCATCGAGCATGGCCTGCACGCCCTTGTTTTTGAAGGCGGAGCCGCACAATGCGGGCACGATCTCGCCCTTGAGGGTGCGGGCGCGTATGCCAGCGTAAATCTCGTCCTCGCTGAGACTGTGACCCTCCAGATACTTTTCCATCAATTCGTCGGACGCTTCGGCGGCGGCTTCAATCAGCTTTTCGCGCCACGTCTCGCACTGGGCTTGCAGCTCGGCCGGAATATCGGCGTACTCGAACTTCATGCCAAGGCTATCTTCATCCCAGTTGATCGCCTGCATCTTGATCAGATCGATCACGCCCCTGAACTTATCCTCAGCCCCAATGGGAAGCTGCACGGGCACCGGATTGGCGCCCAACCGACTTTGAATCTGCTCCACCACCCGCAAAAAATCAGCGCCGGCGCGATCCATCTTGTTGATGAAGGCCAAGCGCGGCACGCCGTATTTATTGGCTTGCCGCCAAACGGTCTCGGATTGCGGCTCCACGCCACCGACCGCGCAGAACACCGCGCACGCGCCGTCCAGTACCCGCAACGACCGCTCGACTTCGATGGTGAAATCAACATGGCCAGGGGTATCAATGATGTTGACGCGATGCTCGTCGAACTGGCCGGCCATGCCGTCCCAGAAACAGGTCGTCGCGGCGGAGGTAATGGTGATCCCGCGCTCTTGCTCCTGCACCATCCAATCCATGGTGGCCGCGCCATCGTGCACCTCGCCCAGCTTGTGGGAGACGCCAGTATAAAACAGGATGCGCTCGGTCACCGTGGTCTTGCCGGCATCAATGTGGGCCATGATACCGAGGTTGCGGTAGCGCTCGATGGGGGTTTTGCGGGCCACGACTCAATATTCCTTACTTACCAGCGATAATGGGCGAAAGCCTTGTTGGCTTCGGCCATGCGATGCACGTCCTCGCGCTTCTTGACGGCGGCGCCGCGGCTATCGGCGGCGTCCAGCAATTCACCAGCCAAGCGGCGGGCCATGGATTTTTCGCCCCGCTTGCGGGAAGCATCGATCAGCCAGCGCATCGCCAGGGTGTTGCGACGAATGGAGCGCACTTCGATGGGCACTTGGTAAGTAGCGCCACCGACCCGGCGGGATTTCACCTCGACCACCGGCCGTACGTTATCCAGGGCCTGCTCCAGCGTCTCCATGGGATTTTCCTTGCCCTTCTCGGCCATCACATCCATCGCGCCGTAGACGATGCTCTCAGCGACGGACTTCTTGCCGCGTTCCATGACCATATTGACGAACTTGGCCAACATCTCGCTCCCATGCTTGGGATCGGGCAAAGGGACGCGCTTGGGAACTTCTCTTCTTCTGGGCATAATCGCTTCAATCTCGATCTGCTAAGGCAAAACTCAGGACTTGGGTCGTTTGGCGCCGTACTTGGAACGCCCCTGCCGCCGCTTGACGATGCCGGAGGTGTCCAGACTGCCGCGCACGATGTGATAGCGCACGCCAGGCAAGTCCTTGACGCGGCCGCCGCGGATCAGCACCACGGAGTGTTCTTGCAAGTTATGGCCCTCGCCACCGATGTAGCTGGTGACTTCCTGGCCGTTAGTCAGGCGCACGCGCGCCACTTTACGAAGCGCGGAATTCGGCTTTTTCGGCGTCGTGGTGTAGACGCGCGTACATACGCCGCGCTTCTGCGGACAGCTTTCGAGCGCCGGCACGTTACTTTTGGCTTTCTTGCTGGTGCGCGGCTTGCGCACCAACTGATTGATTGTGGCCATCGCCCCTACTCCAATGCGCTTTAAGAATTCGTTGAACCCGACAGCAGGCCTATGCTGATTGAATATCCGGGCTGCAAAGAGGCGGAACTATAGGGAGCCAAACCACTGATGTCAAGAGCAGTTCTGTAATGGCGAGCCAGCTGGAGACGCATCCCACAGAAACCCGATGTTCTGCTTAAAATTCTCACTAGGGGTTTCGAATGGATTCTGATTAGTATGCCCGTAAACTTTGAAATTACGATCAAAATACTATTGCAATCCCGCGAGAAACTTGATTCATCATGCCCGCATCACGCTCTCAAATACTTATTTTTACTACTATCGTCCTACTCGCTCTGTTGGCCTTATCCGGGGTTCGGCCATTCGACCGGACCACCTGGGTGCTGGAGGTCGCGCCCGTGGTCATCGCGCTGCCGGTGCTCTGGGCGACGTATCACCGCTATCCGCTGACCAGCTTATTGTATTTTTTCATCTTTCTTCACGCCTTGGTACTCATGCTCGGCGGCGCTTACAGCTATGCCCGCGTGCCGCTCGGCTTCTATATCGCCGATTTGCTCGATCTGAGCCGTAATCCTTACGACAAGATCGGTCATTTCTTTCAGGGTTTCGCGCCGGCGCTGGTGGCGCGGGAAATCCTGGTACGTGGCCAATACGTTCGTGGGCGGAAAATGCTGGCATTCGTGGTCCTGTCGATCATCTTGGCGATTAGCGCGCTGTACGAATTGATTGAATGGGCCGCCGCGCTGATTCTCGGCCAGGGGGCCGACGAGTTTCTGGGCACCCAAGGCGATCCCTGGGACACGCAATCCGACATGTTTCTGGCGTTGATTGGCGGCATCACCGCATTGCTAGTTTTTTCTCGCCTCCACGACCGGCAGATCGCGCGTTTGGTTGGCGCGGAACCCGGCGATGGCGCACAGCCCCGGCCTCGATCGTGACCTTTGATGAAATCGCCCGCCGAAGCCTATTTTGCCGCCTTGGCCGAGATCCGCGCCACCGGCGGTGGCGTCAAGGAAACCTCGTACTATCCGGCGCTGATCAATCTGCTGAACGCGGTCGGGGAGACGCTGAAACCGCGCGTGCTGGCGGTGTCGCAGTTGAAAAACACCGGAGCCGGCAGCCCGGACGCCGGTTTGTACGCCGCCAGTCAGTTTTCCAAGGGTGCGTCCGACCCGCTGCCGGAAATACCGGCTGGTGCTGGTCACCAACCACCGGGATTTTCTGCTGGTCGGCGCGGACCACGCGGGTCAGCCGGCGGTGCTGGAAACATTCCGGCTGGCGGATTCGGCGGAGGATTTCTGGGCCAAACTGGCGCAGCCGCGCGCGTTCGCCCAAGCGCGCGGCTGGTGAAGCAGGAGCGGCGGATTCTGGTGATTCTGGGCAATCCGCCGTACAACGGCTTCGCCGGGGTGGCGATGGAGGAGGAACAGGAGTTGACCCGCGCCTACCGTCAGACTCGCCGCGCGCCGCCGCCGCAGGGTCAGGGTTTGAACGATCTGTACGTGCGGTTTTATCGGATGGCGGAGCGGCACATCGTCGAGCACAGCGGGCGCGGGGTAATCTGCTTTATCTCGAATTATTCGTGGCTGGACGGGCTCTCGTTCACCGGCCGCATCGCCGCCTTGCTACTTTTACAACCAGCGCTAGATACAAACTATCGGGCTTGCGCCGATTCCAACCAAACCGCATGACGATCATTTTGAGAGCGAGACTGGCATGAACGATCAGCGACCGACTTTCATCCGCTTCGGGCGAGCGCTTTGCGGCGATTTGAATCAAGCCGAACGGCGCGAGTGGTGGCTAGGCAACGGGTTGGGAGCCTACGCCGCCGGTACGGTCGCCAGCACCCTCACTCGCCGCTATCACGGCTTGCTGATCGCTCCCATTGATCCGCCGCTCGGCCGTTGGCTGGTGTTCGCCAAAGCTGACGCCACCCTACTCGACGGCGACCGTGAAATTCCGCTGTGCGGCAACCGCTGGGGTGGGGGGGCGATCGATCCCGTCGGCTATGTGTATCTGGAATCCTTTCACCTGCACGGTCGGATGCCAGTATGGCGCTATGCGTTCGGCGAACGGACAGTCGAACAACGCATTTGGCTGGAACCGGGCGCCAACACCGTTTACGTCGCTTGGCGACTAGACGCCGATTCGAGCGATCAAGCCTTGGCTCTGCGCGTGCGCCTGCTGGTCAATGCCCGTGATCATCACAGCAACATGTCGCCTGGCGGCTTTAGCCCACAGGTAGCGCTGGCCGGAGAGCAATTGCAGGTCGCCTGTCCCGACTGCTTCACCCTACGCTTTCAAACCACCGGCGGCGACCTGCAACCCGGCTGGGACTGGATCGAAAACTTCGATCTCCCGCTGGAACGGGAACGCGGCTTAGCGGATCGAGACGCCCATTTGTGCATCGGCCACGCCCAGTTGCGGCTACAGCCCGGCCGATGGGTCGGCGTGACCGCCAGCCTCCATGAAAGCTTCTTCACCAATCTGGATGCGGCTTTGCAACGCTTTCTCGACCGCGAGCGGGCCTTGCTTGATCGCGCCCGTTCACAACACCTGAGCGATGCGCCACCGGATTGGATCGAGCAATTGACGCTGGCGGCGGACAGTTTCCTGTTCGCCCGGCCGTTACCAGATTTACCCGATGGTGAATCGGTGATCGCCGGTTATCCCTGGTTTGGCGACTGGGGCCGCGACACCATGATCGCCTTGCCGGGTTTGACCCTCGCTACCGGCCGGTTCGATAGCGCCCGGCGCATTCTGCTCACCTTCGCTCGATTCGTGGATCAAGGGATGTTGCCCAACGTCTTTCCCGGCGCGGGCGAAACCCCCGACTACAACACGGTGGATGCCGGGCTGTGGTATTTCGAGGCGTGGCGGGCCTACCTGGAGGCCAGCCAAGATGACGCGGCGCTGGCTGAAGTATTTCCGGTGCTCGCCGAGATGATCGATTGGCACGTTCGAGGCACCCGCTACCGAATCGGCCGAGATGCGGCGGATGGCTTGCTTTACGCCGGAGAACCCGGCGTGCAACTGACCTGGATGGACGCCAAGGTGAGTGATTGGGTGGTGACGCCACGCATCGGCAAGCCGGTTGAGATCAATGCGCTCTGGTATAACGCGCTGATGATCATGGCCGACTTCGCCCGGCATCTGGGGCAGCCCGCCGAAACCTACAGCGAACTCGCCGTCCAAGCCCACCACGGCTTTCAGCGTTTTATCCGACCGAACGCGCAGGGATTGTTCGACGTGCTAGACGGCCCCACCGGCGATGATCCCACTTGCCGCCCCAATCAGATTTTCGCTGTCAGTCTGCCGCACAGCCCGCTAGACGCGGCAACCCAACGAACCATCGTGCACATCTGCGGGCGAGAACTACTGACCTCTTACGGTCTCCGTTCTCTGACGCCGGGCCATCCCGACTATCGGCCCCATTACCTCGGCGGCGTTTGGGAGCGCGACGGCGGCTATCATCAAGGGGCGGTCTGGAGTTGGCTGCTAGGCCACTATGCGCTGGCGGAATATCGGGTCCATGGCGATGCGGCGGCGGCCCAAGCGCGTTTATTGCCGATTCGCGATCATCTGCTGGACGCTGGATTGGGGACCATCAGCGAAATTTTGGACGGCGCGCCGCCCCATACCCCTCGCGGCACGCCCGCTCAGGCGTGGTCAGTGGCCTGCACGCTGGAAGCCTGGCACCGGCTGGAACGCTTCAAACAGCAGAGCAGTCCCCGCTAGGCTTGGCGCAACCGCGCGTTCAGCGATTTCCTCCAGCTTTCGGTTCCACCCATAGCCGATCTCGCAGGCCGGACGAGCGCCGCAACCGTCGCTCCACCGCCGCCGCGAACACTTTGGGCACCCCGTAAAAACTCGCCTCCGCCTTCGCTCGCGTCAGCGCGGTATAGATCAGTTCCCGGCTCAACACCGGCGATGGCTCATTAGGCGTCACCACCAGCACCCGGTCGAACTCCGAACCTTGGCTTTTATGAACCGTCATCGCGTAAACGGTCTCGTGCTCCGGCAGACGCGCGGGCGCGAAACCCCGCAACAAGCCATCGCTGCCCAGAAAAACACCTTCACCCGCTCCGGCTGGTTCGGATCAGGCAGCGTGAGACCGATATCGCCATTAAACAGCCGCAGGTTGTAATCGTTGCGCACGATCATCACCGGTCGACCCACATACCACGGCTGACGGCTATCAAGCCACCCTCGGTTGTGCAACGCCGTCTCGCAGAGCCGGTTCAACGCCTCCACGCCAAACGGCCCGCCACGGAGCGCGCACAACACCCGAAAGCGGTTGAACTGCTCGAATACCCGCGCCGCCCCAGCGTCTTCCCGCACTGCTTGCAGATACGGCCCGAAGCCCGCCGTCACCGATCCGGCCAATTGCGCTGGCAAATCTGCTGGCGCATCAAGCCCTTGCCAGCCGATATCTGGATACCGGCCCTGTTCCAGCAAGGCCATCGCTTCAGTCGATTGCCCTCGGTTGACCGTCCGCGCCAGCGCGCCAATCCCACTGGCCGCGCCAAAGCGGAAACTGTAGCGCAGTAGCACAATGGCGTCGGCCAACGGCGAAGCCGTCGCGCGGCCTTCCGGCAGCTTCTCCCCGGTCAAATCAGTCAGTTGCGCGTGAAACGCCGGTGAAAACCAGCCAGCGCGGGCGCAGATTTCACCCAGCACCGAACCCGCTTCCACCGACGCCAGTTGATCCTTATCGCCCAGTAGAATCAGCCGCGCCTCTGGCGGCAGCGCCTCAACCGTCTTGGCCATTAGCGCCAAACCGACCATTGACACCTCATCGACTACCAGCACATCCAGCGGCAGCGGGTTGTCGCGATCATAACGGAAATACACTGAATCCGGCCGGCTACCCAGCAAGCGATGCAGCGTCGAGGCATCCTCGGGAATCTGAATCGCCAGCTCCGCCGCCAATCCCAGGCCCGGCTTCGCGGCTCGGATCGACTCTTGCAAGCGCGCCGCAGCTTTACCGGTGGGCGCGGCCAGCGCGATCCGCAACGGCCGCTCGCCAGCTTGGCTCGCCAGCAGCGCTAGAATCCGCAGCACGGTGCTGGTTTTGCCGGTGCCCGGCCCGCCGGAAATCACGCACAGCCGCTTGAGCGCCGCCACCGCCGCCGCCACTTTCTGCCAATCCGGCCCTAGCAGTTGCGGCGGGCGTGGAAACAATCGCGCAAGATCGGCCCGCAACTGTTCCGCATCGGCTACTTCCACCGCGATCTTGGCGCGCTGGAGCAAATCCTCGGCCAACTGCTGTTCGTAACCCCAATACCGAAACAGATACAGACGGCCGCGCTGATCCAGAATCAGAGGCTGCCGCTGGCCTGGCCGCCCCACCACCGCGCTCGCGCGCAAGATCTCTAGCCAATCTCCAATGGCCGGTGGCGCGAAAGCCATTGTTTCCGTCGCGCCCGCCGACCAGCGCCGCGCCCACTGCCGCAGATTGACGCAGATATCCCCCTGACCGGTGGCGTGGCTGGCTAGCGCCGCCGCGAGCTCCAGCGCCGCTCTGGTCCCGATGCCTTCGCTGGTTCGACAAGAAGCGCTTTCCTCCGCTCCAACGCCGGCCAAGCGGCTCATCAAGCGGGCGAAATGCAGGTCGAGATCGGTTAGCGCTCCCCGCTCGCGCAGCGCCGGCACCGGGTCGATGGCTGTCATTGCGTCGTTCGCATTCATGCCGTCACCACGCCCGTTGCCATCAACACATCCAACGCTTGCACCAAAGCGGGCGCGGGCCGGTCGCGAAACACGCCGCACTCCGCGCCCCGCTCTGGGCTCATGCCGCGCAAAAACAGGTAGAACACGCCGCCAAAATGCCGCTCGTAGTCGTAATCGGGCAGCCGCAACCGTAAATAGCGGTGCAAGGCCACCGTGTAAATCAGGTATTGCAGGACGTAGGATTCGCGGGCCATCGCCTGTTCCAGCCGCGAGCGCCGGTAGGCGGCCAGCTCCGCGCCAAGCCAGTTGGATTTGTAATCCGCCAGATAAAACCGCCCCCCCGCCTCGAACACCAGATCGATATAGCCTTTCATGTAACCGCGCAAGGGTTTGAATTCCAAGGTATCGATCATCTCTTGGAACGGACTCGTCGTCTGACCGTGCCGTTCCAGCACCCGCCGCAGATTGTCCGGACGCAAGTGGGCCAGCGAATAATAGAACTCCAATTCGTTTAGCCGCCGTTCTGACGCGATGTTGGCCAGCCGTAGCCCATTTTCGTCTAACGGCGTCGCTAACACCCGCCGCGCCATGTCCGCCACGACCGGCCTCCAGACCGCTCCGCTAAAACCGTGGCCATTTAGCGTTCGCTCGACCAACGATTCGATTGCCTCGTGATTTTGTTCAGTAAAATCCAGGTGTTCGAACAGTGCATGCAAGCAAATTCCCGCCTTTGCGCCGCGCGGAAACTCGAAAATCGTTAGGCCGGGAACCGCGACGGCCGTTTCCGATGTTTCCTCGGTTACTGGCATGGCCGTGGCGGCCATATCGTAATCCGGCAATTCGCCAGACTGGCCGCCCGACGGCCCGGCCGCCAGTCCGGTGAAACTGCCCACCTGCCAAGAGTCGCGCATGACGCCAGTGAAAATGTGGGCCGTGAGTTCCGGTTCAGCCGTGACCGGCGGTTGATAGCGTTGACCGGATTCCCAGGGCAAGGACGCGACCGCGACCGTATCGCCCGCCGCCGCCAGCACGGTGCGCAAATCGTCCAATACCGCTGCCGAGGTCATGTCCTTGAAGCGCTGTTTGGTGACTTCGATGGCGTCCTGCGACGGGCCAACCACCGGCGGCTGGTGTAACAGCCAGGCGGGCGGCGCGGTTTCCGCTGTTTTGATTTTGCCCCACACCAGATAACAGCGCTGCTTGGCGCGCGTCAGCGCGACGTAGAACAAGCGCAGGTTTTCGGCCAATTCCTCCCGGCGGGCATAGCCGCGCGCCGCGTCTTCCTCGCCCGCGCCAAACGCCAGAAAGGTGCGACTTGGATCAGCGGGATCGTGATACAGCAGGGTTTCATTCGCTTTATCCTCGCTGCGTAATTTGCCATCCCAGAGAAACGGGCAGAACACCACTGGATACTCCAATCCCTTGCTTTTGTGGACAGTGACGATCTTGACCAAATTTTCGTCGCTCTCCAGCCGCAATTGCTGTTCTTCATCCTTGCTGCTGGGGGAGTAACGTTGCTCGCCAAACCACTTCAGCAAGCTGGCCAGACCGGGGTGGGCGCGGCTAGCGACGTGCAGCAATTCGGCCAGATGCAGCAAGTTGGTCAAACGCCGGTCGCCATCACGAAACGCCAACAACCGCTGGGGTACCCCTTCTTCGATTAACCAAGCCCGGAAAAAGCGCATGAAGCCATAGTCCAGCCATAACTGCCGGTAGTCTTGCAATTTTTCCAGCCAGCGCGCCCATGCCCGCTCGTCTTCGCGCAACTGATACAATGAGTCGCCGCTCGCACCGAACAGATCGGAAGCCAGTACGGTGCGAACCCAACCCTCGTTGCCCGGTTCGGCCACCGCCGCCAGCAACCATTCCAATTGTTGCGCTTCCTCGGACACGAATACGCTGTCGTCGGCATGCTGCACGCTGGGCACGCCCAACCGCAACAACTGGTTGCGGATCATCCGGCCCTGCCAACGGCTGCGCACCAGCACCGCGATGTCACCGCCGGCTAACGGGCGGCTGTCCTCCCCGTTCGGCTGTGCTCCAAGACGGGCTTGACCGCGCGCGCCCAAATTCAGCAAGCGGGCGATTTCGGCGGCAGTCGCCCGTACGGCTTGCTCGCCAGCCATGCCCTTGGTGATGACCTGATCGTGGCTCGGCTCCAACAGCCACAGGCGCAGCGGCGGCTCCACTTGGCCGTAGAGCCATAACTGCTCCGGCCGCTTGCGCTCGGCGGGGCGGGCGTGGTGGAACGGGATGTCCGCAAACAAAAACGGCGGTTGTCGGGTCGCGCCGAATACCGCGTTCAAGGCGGTCAGCAGGCGGGCGTCGGAGCGCCAGTTGACATCCAGCGTGTAATGGCGCGGGGTATCGCGGCGGGCGGTCAGGTAGGCGAAGATGTCCGCGCCGCGAAAACTGTAGATCGCCTGTTTGGGATCGCCGACCAGAAACACCGGCTTGTTGGCGCTGGCGTAGAGGTGCCGGAAGATGTCGTACTGCACCGGATCGGTGTCTTGAAATTCGTCGATCAAGGCCGCTGAATAGCGTCGGCGCAAACTCTCGGTCAAGGCCGCGCCTTGACGGGGATGGCGCAGGGCGGCGTGCAGATTGAGCAGCAGATCGTCGTAGGACTGCACCTGTTGCTGGCGCTTGCGGGAGGCCAGTTCGGCGTTGCACCAGGCCAGTAGCTTGACCGGCACTTGATGGCGGCAGTAATCGGCCAGCGTCTCGCAGGCGGTTTTCAGGTTCTGGCAGGCGTCGAAAAACGGATGTTGGGGGGTGGTCTTGCCCTGCTTGAACGAGGCTTTGTCTTGCAACGTTGCCGTGGTGAATTTTTCAAACTTCTCGAACAGGGCAATCTTCGGCGCGTCCACTGTCAGATAGGCGTTCATCGCCTCCAGCCAGCCGGGCAGCGATCTCAGGCTGTATTTCTGCCGGTTGAGCGCGGGTGATTTCAATAGCAGTTCTTCGATCTGGGCGCGTTCGGCCAGCCAGAGTTCCCGCGCTTGCTGGAACGCGGCGCTGAAGGTGTGTTCGAGCGCGCGGCCGTTGGCTTCGCCGCCTGGCGTGGTCACTTGCAGGTAGGGCTTGCCCAGATGCCGTTCGATCTGGCCACGCAATTTTTCTGGGCTGGCGTTCTGATCGAGGAAATATTGCACGACCAGGGGCGAGGCGGCATAGAACTCCCGTCGCCAGAAATCATCGACGATTCCTCGCAGTAAATCGCCGGTGTCGGCCATCAGTTCGGTATCAAACGACAGGCCGCTCTCGAAAGCGTTGTCGCCCAACACCCGCTTGCAAAAGCCGTGGATGGTGAAGATGGCGGCTTCGTCGAAACCGCGGGCGGCATTGGTCAGGCGGCGGATGGCGATATCCCGATCAGGGGATAAATCGAGCAAACGGGTGGCGAGGTCGTCATCTTCCGGGGCGTGTCCATCCAGAAAGGCCCGGCGGATTTGGGCCAAACGCTCGCGGATGCGATCCCGCAATTCCTTGGTGGCGGCGTTGGTGTAAGTCACCACCAAAATCCGGTTGGCCGAAATACCTGCCTCCACCACCAAACGCAAATACAGTGCGGTGATGGTGTAGGTCTTGCCGGTTCCCGCGCTGGCTTCGATCAGGTTGAAGCTGGTCAGCGGGATATAAAGCGGGTCGAGATGCTGCATGTTGTGAGCGTTGATATTTTAAATAAACTGCCTTAATGATCCAGCCAATCAAACAGAACCTTTCATGAACCACCACGCATTTTTTGCTCAATAGAACGAAGTGTATTTTGAATTTCTCTTTCCTTTAATTCAGGGTCAATATCCTGAATATATTCAATAGCTGAAAAATCATCACCACGCTTCCTATTTTGCGGCGGCTCAAGCGCTTCTATTAGTAATGCTTCAAGTGTTGCGATCAGACTTGTAAGTGATATATTTAATGGTGCTTCTTTAAGATTTCCCTGTTCGGTTACATCAAGCAAGCCAAACCAAGAGAAACGATTCCACCGGCTACCTAATCGGTCAACAGTATACTCAAAAAGGCGTCTACCTAATGGCCGATCAATAGAGCGCCCAATATAAACAACAGTATGATGGTCATAAAGAATATAAATGCCTTTCTGCTTGCCAAAATCAACCGGCTTGGAAGCAGCTTGTTGCTTGCCATATACCTTTGGATCGCCCTTCCACACAACAAGATCGCGTTGCCAATACATACCGAAGGAATGGATTATTGAGTCAGATAATTCAACATCTGATTCCGCAAGTGTTTCTAATTTCCTTTGCTTTGAGGCTTGCCTTGATCCTGCGGAAACTGTCGCCACAGGCAAGTTCTTAAGGGAAAAACACCTTTACCAACACGAATAAATGGGGATTTTTCTCCTTCATTTTTATTGAAGATGCTATCTGTGCATTAACTGTTGCCGCCGGAGTTGCACCATTAGTTCCATAGTATCCCTGAGATAAAATTCGGTCGGAAATTTCCGTATAATGCAAGGGGGAGGTTGATTCTTTAAGTACCTTTTTTATAGCCTCTTTCCAAGATTTTTCCATTTTTTCTCCAGATCAGCGTAAATTAACCGCACAATCTATATCCTATACAACCTATATAGTTAGGAATAACTTTCTTTTCAAGGATCACCCTTGATCGTTATTAAAAAAGATTAGCGCCTTTATTTATTATTCATCCACCACCCGTATCTGTTCAAATAATGGCTCAAAAACCGCTAGCGCCAGCGCCTCAAATTCCGCATCCAACGGATTAGTGTCCCGAAAAGCCAATTGATAATAAGGATTATTCCGTTCCGCTGAACCCTCTTGATACTCATTGCCCTCCCAAGCAATACGGGCCACGCGCGCTGCCTTGTCCATATTTGGCTCCTTGCGCAATTGCTGCGTATAGGCCAGCGCGCTTTTTGGAAAGAAATGCAGCAAACGTCGTGATCCTTGCCAATACAATTCAAGCAGGGCTTGAAGCAAGGGCCGTGGTTCCGCCACCGGGTCTAAAATCACATCTTTATCTTCCGCGATCCAATGGCTTTGCAATGCGACGCCGGACGGGGCCATCACATTCAACGCCAAATGATGCAGCCACAGATTCAGATAATCGGCGGCTTTCATCCCTGCCAGCCGATAGCCCACCCAGCCGGTCGGCGTCAATCCGGTCAACCGGTCGGTCAGACGAAATTGCCCCAACGCCAAATCCAGATTGAGCCAGTCAGTTTTCCGCCCCGGCAACACCCGCCCCAGACGACCGGCAAAACGCGCCACCCGCCCCTGGGCCTGGGCGAATACACATTCGCCCACTTGCCCGTGCGGCAAGGCCCCGCTCGCTCGCATCACCTTCTCAACCTCCGCCGCCGGCCGCCGATCCAAATACAAATCCAGCATCTGGCCGGTCAACTGATAATTCTCCAACCGATTCAGCACAAACGGCTCGCGAGTCTCCAGGGCTTCCTCACCCTGCTCCGGCCGAATTCCCAACCGCTCCCGCAACAGCCAGCGCGCGGGATTCTTGAAAAACCGCGCCAAGCCTTCCAAAGTCTGCAAGCGCCAAGCGGGCTCCGCCTCCGGCAACTCACCGGCCAGTAACGGCGCCGTCTCTTGCTCGCCCCGCCCGGCGTGACGGCTCGCCTCGATCCATTCCCGCGCGTAGCTGAACCAGCGTCCGTCACCACTGAAATAGCGCCGACTGAACACCTGCAAGGGATGCCGCGCGATCAGTTGTTCGCTGGCGCGGCCGCCGTCGGCGCGCTCGAAACCCCGATTCACTGTATCCAGTAATTCACTCACCAGCACCGAGGGCGGCAACACCGAGTTGTCGCGAATATTCTGCCCGACATAACTGATATACAGGCAACGGCGAGCCGACAACAGCGTTTCCAGAAACAGATAACGATCATCTTGTCGGCGGGAACGGTCGCCGCGCCGGAAGCGAGTCGCCATCAGATCAAAATCGACCGGCCGCCGCGGGCGCGGGTAAGCGTCGTCGTTCATGCCGATCAAACACACCACCGGAAAGGGAATGCTGCGCATCGGCACCATTGCGCAACAGGTCACTCCGCCGCCAAGGAAGCGGCCGGGCTGGTCGTCGGCAACGTTCAATTCCTGGCGCAAAGCGGCCTTGATCACCGACAAAGTGATGGGCTCGGCAAATTCCGCCAAGTCGGCGTTGTCGTTCAGCACGGTCAAGGCATCGCGAATCAATTGCAATTGATTCTCCTCTCGTTCCCGCGCCTCGAAAAACTGCTCCAGCACCGCTGTCAGCGCCAGCACCCACGCCGCCAGCGGCCGCCGCTCGCGCAAGCGGGCGTCCAATCCAAACAACGCTTCGGTAAAGCTCCGTAAATGACCCAGCGCCTGGGCCTCGCTGCCCTCCACCTCGTCATAGGGCAAAATATCGCCATACAACCCCGGCCGTCGCCCGGTAGCGCGTAGCCCAGCAGCAAGCGATCCAGCCCAGCCCGCCAGGTGTGTTCGGCGGTGGCGGGCAAATCCCAGGTGCTTTTAACTTCGGCATCAATGCCCCAGCGAATCCCGGACTCCCGCACCCACCGCCGGATACGCTCTAAATCATTTTCCGTCAATTTGAACCGTCGCCGCACCGCCGCCGCTTCCAGTAGCGCCAACACTTGCGTGGCGTCGAACCGGCCACCACCCAAATCGAGCAGCGCGAAAAACATCTCCACCAGCGGATTTTCAGCCTGAACTCCTTGATCGGCCACGCTGAAAGGAATCCACCGCTCGCGCGGGGCGCTGTCGAACACCGCTTCGATCAACGGCCCATACGTGGCGATGTCCGGCGTCATCACGATCACATCTGACGGCCGCAAATCGGGCTGGGCCTGGAACAGCGCCAACAATTGATCGTGCAGCACCTCCACCTCGCGCATCGGGCCATGACAGACATGGATTTGTACCGAACGGTCGTCCGGCCGTAACGGCAGCAGCGGGTCCTCGTCGCCGCCACGCTGGCGCAAATGCAGGATGTCGGCCTGCAAGCACTGCAATAACTCACCTCCCACCGGCTCGACGAAACGCTCCCATTCCATCCGTGGATAGGCTTGCAACAGGTCGAGGAAATCGCGGCCCTGCTTGCCGAAGGAAGCCAACAGCGGATTGCCGACCGTCAGATAGGCTTCTTCGGGGTCGATCTCCTCCCCAGTCGGGCGATGTCGCGTTCGGGCTGGATGTCGCCCCAGTATTCTTGGCAGGGATCAAGCAAAAACCAATGGATATCGGCATAGCGCGCCAACCCCGCCAGCAAATCCAGATACAACGGCGGCAACGCGGCCACGCCGAAAAGAGCGACCCGTTGCGGCAGGCGGTGAGGATCGAACGCGCCGCTGGCCAGAACTTGGCTGAAATGGTCTTGCACCCGCACCCGGTGTGCTTCGCCACGCCGGGCCAGCCGTCGCCACAGGTCCGCCTGCCAATGCTCGCCCTGGCCGGTCTCCCACTTGCGAATCCAGTCCGGGCGGTAGATCAAATACTGGTCGAAACAATCCGCGATGTGATAGGCCAGCTCGTAGCGGCGAAAATCATCGCCGCCACCACTCAAGTAGGCTTGTAGTGGCTCAAAACACGGCGCGGGCTCTAATTCTCGCAACAGATCCATCAACCGCCAGACCAGCACCGGTTTGTCGAACGCCGATGTCGGCGGCAATTGCCGTAATACCAGCCGACTCATTTCCCATAAAAAACTGGCGGGAAACCGCCAGCTCATGTTCGCGCAAACGCCCAATCGGTCAGCCAGCCGCAGCGCCAGCCAGCGAGCCATGCCATTGCTCTGCACCACGACTCGCTCTTGCGCCAGCACCGAGCGCAGCGGTTGCCGCAACAGCTCGGTCAAGCGGTCGGTCAGGGTTTCAAGACGGTTACTGCGATGGGTGTAAAACATGGCTCCCTATCCCGGCGCGCACCAACGGCATCAACAGCGCGCAAGATAAACCATTTGCTCTCCGTCGGCGTCGGTTCCACGCCGCATTCGGCCGCTTTTTAGCGAGGAGCTGGTGAATGTGCGTGCGCGGCTAGCTTGCGCAACGCCGCGCTCAAGCGTTCGTCAGACTGATTGTGGGCGGCGATTTCCAACACCTTGGCGCTGCGCTTGGTCAGCTTCATCGGGGACGAGGTTTATGCGAAAGGCCCGCGGCCGGCACCACGCAAATACGCGGTTTAGGCAGTGGAATACCCAATTGCTGGGCTAGCGTTTCCCGAATGTTATGCAGTGCATAACGCAGTCGAGTAGCCCAACTGGATGCGTCGGTATGGACGACCCATTCTTCCGCATCCAATCGAATGAGAATGGCATGATCGTGTAAATGGGGTGGCAGGTAGGCGCGGAAAATCCGGTTCAATCGCACCAGCTGTTCGGCGCGCTCCATTAATTCTCCCAATACGCCTTTTTGGCGGAATAGGCCTTCGCCCACCGTAAAAATGGGGCGTTGGTCAATTTGAGGCGGCGGTGCTGGCGGATCGGCGCGGATGGCATCGGCATCGGTCAGCGTTCGCTGGCGATTTTGGGTCAACTCAAAGTGTTCGATGTAAGCGCTCGGCGCTTCCGCCACGATACCGGCAAGCGGGGCTGACGACACTGCCTGAGAGTGCGCCGCCGGCTCCTCTGGATCGGTCGTGGCTGGGCCATAGCCGCGCAACATTTTCAGAGTTGCGTGGTGTGCTGCCTGGCAACCGCGCGGGTAGCGTCAGAGTCCGCCACCGTCAAACCCTCCAACTTGCGACGGAATACCCACAACCGGCCAATCCAGCTCCAGCCGCGCCAAGTCCTCTGGCGTATTAATATTGCGAAATAACGCCGATCCATCGGAAAACTCGACCAAAGCCGGTCGATGCCGTCGCAGCCAACGGCCAACCTGACCCTTGCCCTCCATCAGCCCAGCGGCCAGATCTTCTCGCAGCGCCACGGGTACCAGCGCGAATACCGGCTGCCAAGATCCGTCGAAAAACGCCACCGCCAACCCGGCGCGCTCCCGCTCCAAGGTCTCCCACATCCGTCGCCCGTAATCGGGAGGCAACAAAGGCGAGTCGCAAGGCGCTGTTAGCACATACGGCGTCTCAGCCGCCCGCAGCGCCGCCAGAATGCCGGCCAGCGGCCCCCGGAACTGTTCGCCCTGACCGTCCTGAATCACCCGGCAACCGAACTGCCGGTAGCTTTCCAAGTTACGGTTGGCGCTGATCAACACGTCCACCACCTGCGGCCGCAAACGGCGGATAGCGCGGGCGACCAGCGGCGCGCCAGCCAGCGGCAACAACCCTTTATCATGCCCTCCCATGCGTTCGGCTCGGCCGCCGGCCAGAACCACGCCGGTCAATAGCACAGTCGGATCGCGTGTCACGGCGCTCTCCCGTGAATCGAGCGGGCAGCCGCTTCAATCTCCAGATGCTCGCGCAGATTGCACATCGGCGATCTACCCCTGGCTGTAGTTGGAGCACTACCTTGACCTTGGTACTAACACACTAATAGATATCTTGTTTCCGCCAAAGTTTCAATGATAATTTAGCGTAGCTAAATTGAAAAAATTCCATGCGGCCTCAAACTTCCACTTAATCCAATGACAAGCTCATGGATCACGCCAGGATCATCCGGTGAAGTCTGGAATTTAAAGTTGAGCGCGCGATTGAGCCGTAACATCGATTCATTTTCGCGCAATACTTCACCATACAACCCTTGATACCTAGCTTTCTGGCGTATTCGATCATGTAGCGCATCAACATCGGCCCCATTCCCATCCCGGTCATGTCGCGATCAACCAAAATGGCGTATTCGGCTTTCTCCAGATTCGATCGGCATTACACCGCACCACGCCCCAAATCTTGCTCTTGCCCGCCACGCTGTTGGGTTCCGCCAAGATAAACGCCATCTCGCGCTCGTAGTCGAGCTGGGTCAAACGCGCCGCCATTTCATGCGTCAATTCGCGAATCGGTTGGAAAAATCGCATCCGCACATCTTCGGAAGGCATTCGCCGCACCAGTTCTCGGAGTTCCGGTTCGTCCTCCGGCAAAATCGGCCGGATCATAAAGAGCGGCCATCCGGCAATTCAAAAACCCGTTCCAAAATGCTTGGGATAGGGTGAAATAGCCAGTCGTTGTCCCGGTGATGGAGTGAAGGGCTCGATCGAAATACTGGCGTCCAGCGTCAATACCCCACTGGCGTCGACCCAGATCGGGTTGATATTCATTTCGACGACTTCAGCCAGGTCGACCACCATCTGCGAAACCTGATCAAAGTCAGCGCCACGGCGTCCAGATCCACCGGCCGGCCCCGATTGGTGCTGAGGCGGCGATACAGCCGGGTGCGCGACATCAGATCGCGCGCCAGATGCATGTTCAACGGCGGCAGTGCGTAGGCGATGTCATCGATCACGTCCGATTCGGTGCCGCCGTGCCCAAAGAAGATGACCGGCCCAAACCGGCGACCGGTGCCCACACCGATCATCAGTTCGTAAGCGCCGTGCCGGGATTGCATCGGTTGCACCGAAGCCATCAATCACGGCGGCGGGGCCAGATCGCGCACCCGCTTCATCATCTCGGTGGCGCTGACCAAGACCTCCAGCGAATTCTTCAGATTGAAGGCAACCCCGCCAACATCGGACTTGTGGATGATATCGGGCGAAAGAATCTTTAAGCGACCGGCGCGCCGATCTCCAAAGCCACATCGGTCGCCGCTTGCCGGGTCGCCGCAAAATACAGCGGCGCGACTGGAATCTTGTAAGCTGCTGAGTACTCGGCCCGTTTCGAAGGCGTTCAGCGCCGCCGGCCAGCGGTCAAGGCGATCTGGATAATCCGCCGGGCGGTTTCCACATCGGGGTAAACTCCTCCGGAATCGACGGCGGCGTTTCCATCAGCAATTGCTGCGTGCGTCGGTGGTGCGCCAGGCGCATAAACGCTTCCACCGCCTCGCCCGGCGCCTGATAGGTTGGGTATATGCGCCGCCTGAACAGGTCGCGCGCCGCCTGCACCGAAGAGTCGCCGACCCAACAGCTCATAAGCAATCGCCGGCTCTTAGCCCGCGCCACCACCGCCTTGGCGCTCTCCAGCGATCGATCCACCGAAGCGGGGCATGAATCACTAGCACGCCATCGGTTTCGACCTTGCAGCAACAAATCGAGCGCCTTGGCGTATTGATCGGGACCGGCCATATCGCCCAGATCCACCGGGTTCTCGATCTGATAACCAGGCCGACAGTCTTTCGCCAATCGCGCGGGTCGCTTCGCTGATCGGGGCCAGACGGCCATCGTGCCGCAGGGCAGGTGTCGCTGGTCAGCAACGCCAGACTGTAACTGTTGCTGAGGATGGTCAGTCGGTTGCTATAAACCGGCTTGGCGGTTGCCAGTGTTTCAGCCGCGCCAAACAGTTGCTCGATATTATTCACCCGCAAGATGCCGGCGCGCTGAAACACGGCATCGTATACGGCATCCTCCAACGCGCCGGCTCGAAAATCGCGCGGCTTGAGCACGATAACTGGTTTGACCTCGCGGCGCGCGCGCGGCCGATACGAATTTGCGGCGATTGCGGGTATTTTCCATATACATCAGAATGGCGCGGGTATTGCCGTCCCGCAGCAAGTAATCCATCAGGTCGCCGAAATCCACATCCCAACGCATACCGACTGAGATCACATGCGAAAATCCGATATTACAGCTGGTGGCCCAGTCAATCACGCTGCGGGTTATCGCCGCCGACTGGCACAACAGCGCGATATTGCCCACCAGCGGCCGGGTAGCGTGGAGGCTGGCATTGACGTTGACTGTCGGCACCACATAGCCAAGATGGTCGGGACCCATGATCCCAGCAGGTATGGTTTAGCGGTTTCCAGAATCTTCTGCTTTAGCGCCTCGCCTTCGTCGAGTGGTTTCCAGCGTCTCCTGAGCGACCGCGATGGAGGCATCACCTGATGGGCCTGCAAAACCTCACGGCTCAGCAATAGCGCCCCTTAGTGCCGAGCGCTCCTAATTCGCCGATCAGCGCTGGCGCTTCTTCCAGCGAGGTAGTCAAAATAGCCAAATCCGGCACGACGGGCAGGCTAGCGATATCTTTGTAAGCCAACACCCCGGAAATCGACTGAAGGTCGGGATTAACTGGCATCACCGGTCCTTTAAACCCGCCTTCGATCAGGTTGAACTCTACAGCGGCATCTAAATCAGTTCGTTTGCCGCGGCTTATCACGGCGATGGAACGAGGTTTGAACAGGCATTCTAGATTGCGAATCGTCATGAGTACGTCTCGTGCGGGTAAGCGCCGGGATCGGCCGGAGCGCCAAAATCATAATGGCGGTATGGTAACGCGATTAGAACGGAAAAATTTGAAAATAACCCTACCGCCGTTAGTGCTATCGCTACAATTGTTTTCACTCGACTCGACACCGAGGAATCCATATGGCTGGGACGACTATTCACAAGACCACAACGCCAGGCGAACCGACCCCTGAATTGCTTGATTATATAAGCGCTCATACCAGTTTCTCGTGGGACTTGGCTCGTACCGAACACGCAGCATTGCCCGCTGGTCGTCTTAACATCGCCTGGGAAGCAGTGGATCGTCAGGTCCGCGCCGGTCGCGGCAATATCATCGCCTTAATCTGGCTGGGCAAAAACGGCGAACGCCGCGCCATCTCTTACGCGGAGCTTGCTTCCCTGAGCGATCAATTTGCCAATCTGCTGGAAGGCTTGGGCGTCGCCAAGGGTGATCGGGTGTGCCCTGGCGGGCCGCATTCCTGAACTGTATGTGGCCGCGCTGGGAACATTGAAAGTGGGCGCGGTATTTTGTCCGCTGTTTTCCGCGTTCGGCCCGGAACCGATAGCGTGCGCCTAGCCAAGAGTCAGGCGAAAGTGCTGGTCACCACCGCCGCGCTGTACCAACGCAAAGTGCGGTCATTACGTGCCGAGTTGCCGGATTTACAGCACGTTTTGCTAGGTGGACGACGTCGGGGACGATCCGGACATCGCTTCCCTTTTACACGCTGCTCGCGGCGGCCAATGATCGGCGGCCTCCACCCAAGACGCAGCCTGAGGACATGGCGCTGTTACATTTCACCAGCGGCACCACTGGCACTCCTAAGGGCGCAATTCACGTTCATGACGCCGTTATCGCTCATCGCTTGACTGGCCGGCTGGCACTCGATTTACACCCTGGAGATATTTATTGGTGCACCGCCGATCCGGGTTGGGTGACCGGTATTTCTTACGGCCTCATCGCCCCGCTGACAAACGGCGTGACGCTGGTGGTGGATGAAGCCGAATTCGACGCCCGCCGATGGTATCGCATTCTGGAACGGGAACGGGTCAACGTCTGGTACACCGCGCCAACCGCGATCCGAATGCTGATGAAAGTCGGCGCTGAAGCGGTTCGAGAATATGATTTAAGCGCGCTGCGGTTCGCCGCCAGCGTTGGCGAACCACTCAACCCAGAAGGCGTGCGCTGGGGGCAGGAGGTTTTGGGGCGACCGTTTCATGATACCTGGTGGCAAACCGAAACTGGCGCCATCATGATCGCTAACTACCGCAGTCAGGAAATACACCCCGGTTCCATGGGTAGGCCCTTTCCCAGCATCGACGCCGCCATCGTCCGACGGCGCTCCGACGGCGGTGTGGACCTGCTTGATCCCGGCCAGGAAGGCGAACTGGCGCTGCGCGCTGGCTGGCCCTCAATGTTTCGTGGCTACCTGAACGATACGGAGCGCTATCAACACTGTTTCGCGGATGGTTGGTATTTAAGCGGGATTTGGCCACTCGGGACGCGGATGGCTACTTCTGGTTTCTAGGCCGATCTGATGATGTGATTAAAACCTCAGGCCATCTTATCGGACCGTTTGAGGTAGAGAGCGCGCTACTGCAACACCCAGCGGTGGCCGAAGCGGAATGATCGGCAAAACCCGATGCGTTCGCCGGTAACATTATCAAAGTGTTCGTTGCCCTGAAGTCCGATTACGCGCCAAGCGACGCCTTGCGCAAGGAATTACTCGGCTTCGCCCGTACCCGCTTAGGGCCAGCGGTAGCCCCGCGCGAACTAGAGTTCGTGGCTGATCTACCCAAAACCCGCAGCGGCAAGATCCTGCGTCGGTTGCTGCGTGCCCAAGAGTTGAATTTACCGTTGGGCGACCTTTCCACCTTAGAGGGCGATGACCTTAAAAATAATAATGAACACTAGCCGATTTTTCTTATTTCCCCGGCAAATTTTTTGCATCATCTTACGCATGGCGAGGGTCGGCGGGTGCCATGACAACTCAAAGCCTCTTGATTTTAAATTAAATTTCCAGCACTTTTTCCTATAGAAAACAGCCGACTGTGGAAATCTTAAATTGAAACGCTGTTTAAGAGCACTTTTTTCCTATAGAAAACAGCCGACTGTGGAAATCTTAAATTGAAACGCTGTTTAAGATATGTTGATTTTCCTTATAAAGGATGCGAGACTGATGCTGCGGCGCAACATGCAGCCGCCAAAAAAACTAGAGTATTGAGCTTAAACCAAACGCTATTTTCATATTTGCAACAAGGATTAAGGTAATGATGAACGCCAAAAGCCATGAGCCGATTCGCGAAACGATCCTTCGCGTGCTCGGTGATATCGTCCCGAACGCCGAAACCCAGGCGATCAATCCAAACATCAGCTTTCACGATCAGCTCGAACTGGACTCGATCGATTTTTTACGGTTCATGATGAACCTGGAGAAAGAACTAAACGTGACTATCTTCGATTTTGATTATCCAAAGCTATCCACGCTGAAGGGTTGCGAACATTATCTGATGGAACGAGTCGCGATGGCGGCATAAGCGAACTATCACCGCAAGTAGTTGCAGCCTGCCTGATCTGGCTAAAAACCGCTGGTGCCCTGTTGGCTGAAACCGAGCAGGGTAGGTTTTGACGGCCTACGGAACCCTAGTCATGACTTTGGGATGGTTTCAAACAAAACCGATCCCAGGGGATCGGTCTCAAATTTGAGAGAGATTAGGCATTCGCTCCAACCTCAAATTTTAAAATCGCGTCGTGCGTTAAGTATTCTTATTGTTTCTTACCGCACAACCCTCCTTTGATGGTTGCGGGCCGGACGCGCTTGCCTGGCCTTTATAGTTATTTTGAATCTTATGGATTCTAAAAATCATTACTCCGATAAGGAGCCGCGTGTTGGTAGCGCTATTCGTTTTATTTAGAATTAGCCTCCCTACGTCGCTGGGCGGGATTATACCAACAATGTTTTATTCCGCAACCGTTTCATAGCCGAATTAGCAAACATGCTGCGACACAGCAAAAAACCGCACTCTAACAACGCAGTGGAAGCACAATTAAGCCGGGACCGGCTGGCAAAGCAGTAAACCACTCCAGAACAGCTAGCCCGCGTCTCGGAGACCGGTCGATAGCGCGATTCCCCTATACCGTCGAGTGCGGTTGGCTCTCTCGCGGAGGCTACCGAGAACGATCAATTGGTAAGGATCGTTGGAGAAAGGTCTGGAGAGACTTCACCGAGCGATTGATTTCCTGCGGAAATCGCCAGAAACGTAACAATTTTGTTATTTTTTTGCCAACCGAACCGCTACCGCACATCAGAGATTCTTCTCAATTATTTGACAAAATAGGGGTTGACCCTTGTTTTGGAACCATGGGTTATCTTTAAAAGCTGGCAGAAACCCATTCTCATTTCAGTAATTAGCCGATTTCTCTCGCACGGCATCAGATTCAGAATAAGTCGGCCTTGCTGAATTTTGATGCACCGCGCCATTTTCCGACACATTCATTGACTTTTTATTACTGGCCCCAGGGCTCCAAGCGCTCCAACAGCCAGCCGCCCCCCGGTCGCGCGCTGTAGCGCAGTCGGTCGTGCAATCGACCGTGGCGGCCTTGCCAAAACTCCAGCCGTTCTGGTCGCGCCCGATAGCCGCCCCAGTGCTCAGGCATCGGAATGTCATCGTCCGGGTACTGCGCGGCCAGCCGCTCAAAAACGCTCGTCGAGTAGCCGCCGGCTGGCCACTACCTGACTCTGCCGCGACGTCAGCGAACCCAAACGACTGTCTCGTGGCCGGGCGCGGAAATAAGCCACCGATTCAGCGCTGGAAATTTTGCTTACCACACCTTCGATGCGCACCTGCCGCTCCAATTCCAACCATGGAAACAGCAATGCCGCGCGCGGGTTTTCGGCCAATTGTCGACCTTTGTCACTCTGGTAATTGCTAAAAAACACGAAGCCATCCGCGTCACAATCCTTGAGCAACATCATACGTGCATAGATGCGTCCAGCACGGTCGGCGGTAGCGACAGTCATGGCGTTTGGTTCCGGCAATTGCGCCGCAATCGCTTCTTGCAACCACCGTTGAAATTGCTTGATGGGATCAGGATCAACGCTAGCCTTGGTCAACGCGCCCAGCGTGTAGTCACGGCGTAATTCGGCAATGGACTTATCCACAATGAGAGACTCCTTCCGCTACATATCGACGCTAAAATTAGCACAGCAGTCTGGCGCGTTCACTCTGTAGCCCACTAAAAGCAGCTCATCGGCGAGATTTGGTTTCAACTTTTTGCCAAAAATGAACCTGGGCAGCTTTTCAAGGTCTGCGTTTTGCTTGGATTACCGATTTTCTGGACAAGGAGTCATCGCCATGGCTAACAAGCAGCTTTTTAAATCTTCGGTAGGTCGGCCGCCGCCGGAAACCAACGCCCGCAATGAAGCCGGCGGCAAAGCCTATGCGCTGTCACCGCAGGCCGCGCTGGCGCAATACGCCGCGACCGGCTGCCTGAACACCACGTTCTACGCCAATGCGGACATGCAGTTGCAGACTGTGCTGGCATTGTGCGCGGCGGTGGAACCGGCGTTCGTCGCTAAAACGGCAGTTTATGCCCGCCAACAGGGTCAGATGAAGGACATGCCCGCGCTATTGACGGCGTGGCTAGCCCAGCACGGCCCCGAGTGGCTGGAGCCGACCTTTGCCCGCGTGATCGACAATGGCCGAATGTTGCGCAACTTTGTGCAAATCCTCCGCTCCGGCGCGGTCGGGCGTAAATCGCTGGGCAGTCGGCCCAAGCGGCTGGTACAGCGTTGGCTGAACGACAGTGCGGATGCGCGGTTGTTAAGCGCTGCGGTGGGCAATGATCCGTCGCTGGCGGACGTGATCAAATGGTGCATCCGCAACCGGCTAACCCGGAGCGGGCGGCCTTCTATGCCTGGCTGATCGGCAAGCCGCATGAAGCCGCGTTGTTGCCCGAAGCGATCAAGGCGTTGGAACGGTTCCGTAACGATGTGGCAGCGCCGGTGCCAGACGTGCCGTTTCAGTTGCTGACCGCCCTGCCCTTGCGGCCCCAGCACTGGGTCGCTATTGCCTGTCAGGCTCCTTGGCAGATGACGCGGATGAATCTGAACACGTTTGCTCGCCATGAAGTCTTTAAGGTCGGCGGGATGGCGCAACGCATCGCCGAGCGCTTGCGCGATCCGGCGGCGATCCGGCGGGCGCGGGCGTTTCCGTATCAGTTGCTTAGCGCTTACTTTATGACCGGTGAATCCGTGCCGGAACGAGTCCGGGATGCCTTACAGGATGCGCTGGAGGTATCGTTGGAAAACGTGCCCGCGCTGTCAGGTCAGGTGTATGTGCTGCTGGACGTGTCGGGTTCGATGGCGTCTCCCGTGACCGGCCATCGCAAGGGTGCGACCACAACTGTTCGGTGCGTGGATGTGGCGGCGTTGGTGGCCCCGGCGCTGCTGGCGAAAAACCCGGCGACTGAGATTTTGCCGTTCGATACTCAGGTGCATATGCACCGGCTGAATCGACGCGATAGTGTGTTGACGAATGCCCAGAAGCTGGCGGAATTTGGCGGCGGCGGGACGGATTGCGGGTTGCCTTTAGGGCTGCTGAATCACCGTGGCGCGACGGGCGATCTGGTGATTTACGTCTCTGACAATGAGTCGTGGGCCGACCCGCAGCGTGGGCGCGGCACCGAGACCATGCGGCAGTGGGAGCAGTTCCGCGCGCGTAATCCGCAAGCGCGGCTGGTGTGCATTGATCTTCAACCCTATGGGACGGTGCAGGCGCAAACCCGCGACGATGTGCTGAATGTGGGTGGTTTTTCCGATGCGGTGTTCGAGGTGCTGGCCCGCTTTGCCGCCGGCCAATTGGGCGGCGAGCATTGGGTGCGCGAAATCGAAGCGACGGAGGTATAATTGGGTTAATGGTTTTGCCGTCCGGGCTGGAATGCCCGACCAGGAGTACATGCCTATCCCGCGTTCCCCTCTTGGTCACTTTTCTTGTCCAATCCGGGCGGTTTGATTTTCGGCGGCGAATGCCGGTGGGAGTACATAGCTCCATGGGTGTACCAGGCAGGGCTGCTATCCTGCCCCCCGTTCAAAGCGGGGAAGTCTCTCGCCAATCCCTTGTCGTCGCCTTTCCGCTTGCCGTGGCGAATGCTCGCGGGACTACATTTAATCCCTGGGTCGCGGGTTCGATTCCCGCCAACGTTCCGCGAGGAACGCCGTAGCTCAGCGGTAGAGCAAGGAACGTCTCGCAAAAACCTCGTCGCCACGCTTTATCTGAGGATGGAAACGGCGCCCGGATTCCCGCTCCGCGCGCCGTTTTCTTTTGGGCCGAATCCGTGGTAAGCCGCTTATACTGCTTTATGGATGGAGCAAATCACGAAGCCCAGGAAACAAACCATGACCCTCACCCTTGCCGAGTTGTTGAAAGACAGCGCCTATAAACTTAGCCAATTCAAACCCGAACGAATCGAGGCGCTGGAGTCGGCCCTCACGTTGAAGGACTCCGGCAAGAAAGCCGCGCCCTACGTCACCTGTCTGGTGCGCGGCAAACCCATCAAGCTCACGCCGGAAGAGGCCGTTCGTCAGCTTTACGTGATGGTCTTGCGCGATGACCTCGGCTACCCTATCAACCGGATGGAAGTGGAATACGAGGTGACCTTCGGGCGCGAGAAAAAACGCGCCGATATCTGCATCTTCGACAGGGACCGGACGACAACGCCTTACATTCTGGTTGAATTGAAAAAACCCAAGCTCAAGGACGGCAAGGAACAGCTCAAAAGCTACTGCAACGCCACGGGTGCGCCCATGGGCGTGTGGACCAACGGCGAGCAATCTTCCTACTACCACCGCAAGGACCCGAACTACTTCGAGGACCTTCCGGCGATCCCGTCGGCTTACCAAAAGCTCTCGGAAATCCTTTCCGAACGCTGGACCATCGACGATCTGGTGCGGCTGGACAAGCTGGTCAACGAAAAGAAATCGCTCAAGGATTTGATTCTGGAAATGGAGGACGAAGTGCTCGCCAACGCGGGCGTCGATGTTTTCGAGGAGTTGTTCAAACTCGTCTTCACCAAGCTCTACGACGAACTCGAAAGCGGGCGCGACCGAAAGCGCCACCTCGTTTTCAAGAACTACGGCGATACCGAAACCGAACTCAAGGCCAAAATTCAAGACCTCTTCGACAAGGCCCGCAACAAGTGGGAAGGCGTTTTTCCCGAGGGCGCGCGGATTGATTTGACCCCTAGCCACTTGGCCGTGTGCGTGTCGTCGCTGGAAAAGGTCAAGCTGTTCAATTCCAATTTGGAAGTGGTGGACGAAGCGTTCGAGTACCTCATCAACAAGTCCAGCAAGGGTGAGAAAGGCCAGTACTTCACGCCCCGCTACGTGATCGACATGTGCGTGAAGATGCTCAACCCGCAGGATCACGAAACCTTGATCGACACCGCCGCCGGCAGTTGCGGTTTTCCGGTGCATGGCATCTTCCACGTATGGGAACAGATCATGAAAGAGGAAGGCTTGAGCAAGAGCCACCTCTTCACCACCGAGAAAAAGCCCGCCCGCTGCGAGGACTACGTGCGCGACAAGGTCTTTGCCATCGACTTTGACGAAAAAGCGGTGCGCGTGGGCCGCACCCTCAACCTGATCGCCGGCGACGGCCAAACCAACGTGCTGCATCTCAACACGCTGGACTACGAGCGTTGGGACGAGAAAACCGGCGATGAAGCCTGACCGACATCTACGGCGCGGGCTGGAAGAAATTGCGCAAGCTGCGGTTGGATAAAACCAGCAACCGCGATTTCGGTTTCGACGTGCTGATGGCTAATCCGCCCTTTGCCGGCGACATCAAGGAAACCCGCATTCTGGCTAAGTACGAACTGGCGCGGAGCGTCAGCCTCGACAAGATCGCCAAGGTGGACCCGAAAGACCCGAACATCGTGGATTCCCGCAACCGCGTCCCCAGCTTTCCCGAAGCCTTGCACGCCAGCCACGAGGTCATTTACCGGATGGCGGATGGCACGTACCGCAAGGTGAAGATCAAGCACCAGAACACCGTGGGCCGCGACATCCTATTCATCGAGCGCAACCTCAATTTTCTCAAGCCCGGTGGGCGCATGGCGGTGGTATTGCCGCAAGGCCGTTTCAACAATGCGTCGGACAAGGACCTGCGCGAATACCTCGCCGCGCACTGCCGTATCTTGGCGGTGGTGGGTTTGCACGGCAACGTCTTCAAGCCGCACACCGGCACCAAGACCAGCGTGCTGTTCGTGCAGAAGTGGAACGACGACCCCGCCGCCGGCCCGCTGTGTCCGATGAAGGAGGATTATCCGATTTTCTTCGCGACGATGCGGGAGCCTTCCAAAGACAATTCCGGCGACAAGATTTATCGCCAGGATGCCGACGGCTCGCCCCTGCTCGACGAACACGGCCATCTGATCGTCAAGCACGATCTTTTTAACCACGATGGCAAAACCGATGACGGCATCGCCGAAGCCTTTACCGAGTTTGCCAAAAAAGAGGGCTTGAGTTTTTTTCGATAAGCCCCTTCGATAAAGCGCGGTATACGCGCTTGTTGGAGGGGCTGGAAGTGGCTGAGGTACATTTGAGCCAACTCGAATTCAGTGGCCGACTTGGACCGGAGTACTACCGACCGAGCCACATTCGTTCTGAAACACCATATTCCGCAAAGGCGACGAAAAGCTAGAATCTCAGTGTGTCTACTTGATCGGACCATTCGGTTCCGCGTTCACCTTGGAGAAACTACGGAACATACGACGACCCAACCTATCGCTACATCCGGAGGCAAGGACATCAAGCCATGGCACTTGCCGAGGACGATAACGTCACATGCCGAAAGCGGATTTTGAGGCGCATAGTCAAAACACGCCTTGCGCGCAGGCGATGTACTGAAGTGGGATGTGGGAACGCTCGGAAATTCGGCACGGGTCGAGTCCGGCATCTACCCGCCATCTTCAGTTGCAAGAGCACTGCGCTACGAACCCGTGGCATTGACCCGAGGTACTTGATCTCGTACCTGAACTGCGAGTACGGCCGGGGGCTACTGATGCGCAAAGAACGCGGAGCGGTCCAGAAGGGCTTGAATCCAGAGGACTCCAAATCGCTTTCGGTCTAGCGGCTGGGCAGGCTTCAGAAAGGATCGCGGAGGTATACCAAGCTTCGGCACAGGCCCGAGAACATGCCAAGCAGCATCACAACGAGGCCGAGACCACCTTGCTGCGTGCTCTCGGCCTGGAAAACTGGCAAGCCCCCGAACCGCTGAGCTACATTCGCAACAGTGGTGATGTCTTCGCTGCTGGGCGGTTGGATGCGGAGCATTTTCAGCCTAAATTCAAAACGCTCATTACGCACATCGAATCGACTGGACGAGCCAAGTATCTAAGCAGCTTGTTGCGCCTTAATCAGCGAGGCAAGCAACCCGACTATGCCGATACCGGCCTACCCGTTGTGAATTCCAAGCATGTCATCAACGGCGAGGTACATATTGATAGTGAAAACCGCAAGGCCACCGCAGCAAATAACGCACTCTTGATTGAACCGGGCGATGTGCTACTCAATGGAACCGGTGTGGGCACCATCGGGCGCGCTGCGCCCTATCTTCACGACTTCAAGGCCATTCCAGATAACCACGTCACCATTCTTCGCCCCCGGAAAAGTGTCGATCCAGTCTATCTAGCAGTGTTTCTGAATTCGGTAGCGGGCCGCTTACAGGTCGAACAGCGACTGCGCGGATCATCCGGGCAAATTGAGTTGTACCCCAACGACATTGCGCAGTTCGTCGTTTGGGATGCCCCTAGCGCGGTTCAGGATGAAATCCGTAAATGCGCCGAAGATAGTTTTCAGCAGAAGCAACGCGCCACCCAACTCCTCGACGCCGCCAAACGCACTGTCGAAATCGCTATCGAGGATTCCGAAGCCGCCGCGCTGGCCTACTGCAACGACGCCTTATCCCAATACACGGTTCCTTAACCCTCAACCCGCCATGCCGTCCATCCTGCTCTCGACCCTGAACGCCCGCTATTTCCATTCCTCTTTTGGCTTGCGCTATCTGCTGGCGAATATGGGCGAGTTGCAGCCGGACACCGCCATCCGGGAATTCATCATCACTCAGCGCCCGCTGGACATCGCCGAAGCCCTGCTGGCCGAACAGCCGCGCATCGTCGGCTTTGGCGTCTATATCTGGAACGTCGCGGAAACCACTCAGGTCGTCGCCCTGCTCAAGCGGGTGCGGCCTGATCTCGTCATCGTGCTGGGCGGGCCGGAAGTCAGTTACGAGTGGGAAGAACAGCCACTTTTCCAACTGGCCGATTATCTGATCGCCGGTCCAGCCGATTTCGCTTTCGCGCAACTCTGCCGGCGACTGCTCGCCGATGATCCGCCGGTCGAAAAGGTCATCGCCGCCGCGACTCCCGCTCGATCAACTGGCGCTGCCGTATCGGTTTTATACCGATGAGGACATCGCTCATCGGCTGATCTACGTCGAAGCCTCGCGCGGCTGCCCGTTCCAGTGCGAGTTCTGCCTGTCGGCGCTGGACAAAACCGCTTGGCCGTTTCCGCTGGAACCGTTTCTCGCCGAGATGCAACGGCTCCACGACCGGGGCGTGCGCCACTTCAAATTCGTGGATCGCACCTTCAATCTCAACGCCAAAGTCGGCGCACGGATTCTCGATTTCTTTCTGGAGCGGCTGGACGAACGGCTATTCCTGCACTTCGAGCTGATCCCCGACCATCTGCCGGAAGCGCTCAAGGAGCGGATCGTTCACTTCCCGCCCGGCGCGCTGCAATTCGAAATCGGGGTGCAGACCTTCAATCCCGCCGTGCAAGCGCTCATCAGTCGCAAGCAGGACAACCGCAAAACCGAGGAACATTTGCGCTGGCTGCGCCAACACACCCACGCTCACCTGCACGCCGATTTGATCGCCGGGCCTGCCGGGCGAGGATTTAGCTAGCTTGCCGCCGGCTTCAACCGGCTGGTGGCGCTCGATCCGCACGAGATTCAGGTCGGCATTCTGAACGGCTGCGCGGCGCACCGATCAGCCGTCATACCGCCGCGTTTGGCTACCGCTATAACCCGCACCCACCCCACAACGTGCTATGTTCGACGCTGCTGATTTTGCCACCTGCGCCGCCTGGAACGCTTTGCCCGCTACTGGGATTTGATCGGCAATTCGGGACGGTTCCACCACACCCGGCCGCTACTGCTGGGCGATCAACCATTCGAGCGGTTTATGGCGTTTAGTGACTGGCTGTTCACGCTGACTGGCCAAACTCATCAGTTCGCACTAGAGCGGCTGTTCGATTTACTGTATCGGGGATTGATTGAAGCATTGGCCATTGACGCATCGGTAGCGCGCGAGGCTCTGGCAGCGGACTATCAAAGCAACGGCGTAAAAGGCAATCCAGCCTTCTTACGGCTAGCGCAACCAGGCGCCTCCACGCCATCCGTCGGGCTTAAAGCCGCCGCCAAGCCCAACCGTCAAATGAGGCACCAATGAATATACACTGTCAGGATAAGGCAGGCGTTTGGTGATTGGCTTTGGCGCGCGCCACTTTCGACCCCGGTGGTCGCCCCAGAATCCCACTGATCCACCAGGAGCAAGCCACCAGCGCGTCAAGATCAACCCCGGTGGCGATACCTAGCCCGTTCAGCAAATACAGTACATCTTCGGTGGCGACGTTACCCGAAGCGCCTTTGGCATAGGGACAACCACCCAGCCCGGCCACCGAAGCATCGAATACCGTGACCCCACACTGCAAGGAAGCGTAAATATTGGCTAGCGCCATACCGTAAGTATCGTGGTAATGCCCGGCCAGGCGACCAAGCGGCACGCGGGCGCTGACGGTCTGAATCAGGCGCCTAGCGGCTTCCGGCGTGCCCACACCAATGGTGTCGCCCAAACTGATTTCATAGCAGCCCATCTCAAACAGAGCGCCCGCCACCTCAGCCACCGCCGCGGGTTGGATCGGGCCTTCGTAAGGGCAGCCCAGCGCGCAAGACACATAACCTCGCACTCTGATGCCGGCCTGCCGCGCCGCGGCTAACAACGGCTCAAACCGAGTCAGCGATTCCGTTATCGAACAATTGATATTTTTCCGCGAAAAAGATTCGGAAGCCGCGCCAAACACCGCGACTTCCCGCGCGCCCGCCGCCACCGCCGCCTCAAAACCCTTCAGATTTGGGGTCAACACGGGATAGGCCACCCCCGGTAGGCGGTCGATAGCGCCTATCACCACGCGGCTATCGGCCATCTGCGGCACCCACTGGGGTGATACGAAAGAAGTGGCTTCAATGGTCTTGAGACCAGCCTGGCCAAGCCGGGCGATCAACTCCACTTTTATAGCGGTATCGATAAGAGCCTGTTCGTTCTGCAAGCCGTCACGGGGGCCAACCTCGACTACTCGAACCGCGTCGGGCAACTTCATCAGGCTCACTCTCCAGCGACGTGCGCTGTTTCGGGTTCGAACTCCACCAGTTCCGCGCCATCGCCAACCTGATCGCCGACCGCAAAGCGGAACGATTTCACCATACCGCTGGTTGGCGCGGTGATGGTGTGTTCCATCTTCATGGCTTCCAAAATCAGCAACGGCGATCCCTTTTCCACCGTTGAACCAATTTTGGCGATCAAGGCGATGATATTACCCGGCATCGGAGCCAGCAAACTGCCTTCCGGGCCGCTACCTTCCCCGGCGTGATACAGCGGGTCAATCCGTACCAATTGCCAAGCGCGGCCGTACAAAAACACATACCGCCGCTCGCCGGCGACCACCACCGTGGCATTCATCCGCAACCCCGCCAATTCCGCCCATAAGGTGTTGCTTGGCCCTAATTCGCCTCGAACCAAGGTTTCCTGACCGTCCAATCCCAGCAGGTAGCCTTGGGCATAACCCCCTTCGATATAGCGCACCCGCACGGGCTTTTCCGCCTCGCCGGCCCGAAACAGCAAGCGGTGCTCGGCGCGGGAATTAAGCCGCCAGCCATCGCGCGGGTGCCACGGCGACAGCGGATCGCTATGCACCGCCGCTTCCCGCCTCGCGCGGGCCTGCTCCCGCAACAGGCTGGCGAGCGCCGCCACCAGCACCACTTCGCGGGGGATCGGCGCGCCTCGCTCAAACAGGAAGTCACGCTCGCGCTCGATCAACTCTGTATCCAAATCGGCCCGGGCAAAGGCCGGCGAAGCCACCAGCCGCGATAAAAAATCGACGTTGTTCGCTACTCCAGCGATCCGATACCGCGCGAGCGCTTGCAGCATTCGCGCCAGCGCCTGCTCTCGACTGGCGTCCCAGACAATCAGTTTCGCGATCATCGGGTCGTAGAACGGACTGATCTCAGCGCCCTCGTCCACGCCGGTGTCCACTCGAACATGCAGGTTCTCAGCCGGCGGGACCAGGTGCGCCAATCGGCCGGTGGACGGCAAAAACCCCTTGGCCGGATCTTCAGCGTAAATCCGCGCCTCCAATGCGTGGCCGTGAATCTGAAGCTGTTCTTGCCGCAGCGGCAGCGGCTCTCCAGATGCTACCCGCAATTGCCACTCGACCAGATCAAGGCCCGTGATCATTTCGGTGATGGGATGTTCGATTTGCAGCCGGGTGTTCATCTCCATGAAGTAGAAAACACCCTCCGAGCTGACAATGAATTCCACGGTGCCCGCGCCGACATAAGCGACCGCTTTAGCCGCCGCCACGGCGGCTTGACCCATTGCGTTGCGCCGTTCGCTCGTCATGCCCGGCGCTGGGGCTTCTTCCAGCACTTTTTGATGGCGGCGCTGCACCGAACAGTCCCGCTCGAACAAATGCAGGTAGCTACCATGAGCATCGCCAAAGATCTGAATTTCGATGTGGCGCGCCCGAATCAGGAATTTTTCCACCAGCACTCGCGCATCACCGAAGGCGGAGATCGCTTCACGCTGGCAGGCGGCGAGCGCGGATTCAAAATCTTCGGGCCGCTCCACCACGCGCATCCCTTTGCCGCCACCCCCGGCACTGGCTTTAATCAGCACCGGATAGCCGATCCAGTCAGCCTGCTCCCGCAAAAAGTCCGGTGCTTGCTCATCGCCATGATAGCCCGGCGTCAACGGAAGACCTGCCTTGGCCATTAAAGCTTTGGCGGAATTCTTGGAGCCCATCGCGCGGATGGCGTCCGCCGGCGGGCCGATGAACACCAAGCCGTTGGCGTTGCAAGCATCCGCCAACTCTGGATTTTCCGATAAAAATCCGCTACCGGGATGAACGGCCTGCGCGCCGGTTTGTTTGGCGGCGGCGATGATCTTGTCGATAATGAGATAACTTTCGCGCGGCGCGGCCCGTCCGATTAACACTGCTTCATCAGCCAACCGTACATGGCGGGCGCCCGCGTCCGCTTCTGAGTACACCGCCACGGTGGCGATACCCAGCCGGTGAGCAGTCTTGATGACGCGGCAGGCGATTTCGCCCCGATTCGCAACCAGAATTTTATAAAACATGGGGAAATCCGGCGTTCAAACCGCCGATCCAAACCGGCTGTCGCCTCTCCAGAAAAGCGGCGAGTCCTTCCTTAGCTTCCGGCATGGCCCGCAAATCGGCGATACGTCGGGCGGTGTCTGCCACCAAGGCATCCGTCACCGGCCGGTCAGCCACCGCCCGGATCAACTCTTTCGAGGCTGCCTGCGCATCAGGGCCGCCTTGCAACAGCGCTTTGGCCAGTTCGGCAATCGTCGCGTCCAACCGCTCCAGCGCCACCACCTCATGCACCAGCCCAAGTTCCCAAGCGCGGGCCGCGGTCATTCGTTCGGCGGTCTGAAAATAACGATAAGCCTGCCGTTCGCCAATGGCGCGAATAACGTAGGGGCTGATGGTGGCGGGCGCGAGGCCAAGCTGGACTTCGGAGGTGGCAAACACCGCCACCGTGGCGGCGACGCATATATCGCACGCCGATGCCAGCCCAAGCCCGCCACCGAGCGCCGCTCCTTGCACGCGGGCAATGGTCGGTTTACGCAACTCGGCCAAGCGGCGCAACATCCAAGCCAGCCGCTCAGCATCCTGTCGATTTTCGGCTACCGAAGCCGTTCCAGCGGCTTTCATCCAGTTCAGGTCGGCCCCGGCGGAGAAGCTCTTGCCTCTGCCTGCCAGCACAACCACTCGAACTTGGCGATCGGCCTCTAGTTCGTCGCAAGCGGCGGTTAGCTCGGCAATCAATTGCGCATTGAACGCATTGTGAACCTCCGGACGATTCATCCACAGCGTGGCAGTCTCACCATCGCGCTGAATTTGAAGCAGTTGGTACATAACACCTCCGGGCGCGGTCACATCCTGAACAGGCCCAAACGGCTCTGGGGAATGGGCGCGTTCAAAGCCGCCGATAGCGACAGTCCGAGAATCCGCCGGCTCTGGGCTGGATCGACCACGCCATCGTCCCATAGCCGGGCGGTGGCGTAATACGGATGGCCCTGTTCCTCATATTGTTGGCGGATGGGGGTCTTAAAGGCTTCCTCTTCCTCTTTGCTCCACTGGCCGCCTTCCGCCTCGATCCCGTCGCGGCGCACGGTCGCCAGCACGCTGGCCGCCTGCTCGCCGCCCATCACCGAAATTCGGCTGTTGGGCCAGATCCACAGAAAGCGCGGCGAGTACGCCCGGCCACACATCCCGTAATTGCCCGCGCCGAAACTGCCGCCGACCAACAGGGTAATTTTGGGCACTTGGACCGTGGAAACGGCAGTGACCATCTTGGCGCCATCCTTGGCGATGCCCCCATTTTCGTATTTCCGACCCACCATAAACCCAGTGATATTTTGCATAAATAACAGAGGGATACCCCTTTGGCCGCACAATTCGATGAAATGCGCGCCCTTCTGGGCTGATTCGGAAAACAAAATGCCGTTGTTAGCAATGAGGCCGACGGGATAGCCGTACAGTTGCGCAAAGCCCGTCACCAAGGTGCTGCCGTAGCGGGCCTTGAATTCATCGAAGCGCGAACCGTCCACGATGCGGGCGACGATTTCCCGCACATCGTAGGGCTTGCGGGTGTCGGTGGGCAGGATGCCGTAGATTTCTTGCGGATCGTACAGCGGTTCCTCGCCGTGACCTAACGCCAATGCAATGGGCTTGATCCGGTTGAGATTGGCCAGAATCCGTCGCGCCAGATAAAGCGCATGGACATCGTTTTCCGCCAGATAGTCGGCTACGCCGGAAATGCGGGTATGGACATCGCCGCCGCCCAAATCCTCGGCGCTGACGACTTCGCCGGTGGCGGCTTTCACCAGCGGCGGGCCGCCGAGAAAAATGGTGCCCTGATTCTTGACGATGATGGTTTCATCGGACATGGCCGGCACGTAGGCGCCGCCGGCAGTGCAGGAACCCATCACCACCGCGATCTGGGCGATCCCTTTGGCCGACATGCTGGCCTGATTGTAAAAAATGCGCCCGAAGTGGTCGCGGTCGGGAAATACTTCGTCCTGTCGGGGCAGAAACGCCCCCCCGGAATCGACCAAATAAACACAGGGTAGATGATTCTGTTCGGCGATTTCCTGGGCGCGTAAATGTTTCTTCACCGTCATCGGATAATACGTGCCGCCTTTCACCGTGGCGTCGTTGGCCACGATCATGCACTCGCCGCCCTGCACTCGGCCGATCCCGGTGATGATGCCCGCCGCCGGCGCGTCGTTGTCGTACAAACCATAAGCGGCTAATTGGCCAACTTCGAGAAAAGGCGTACCCGGATCAAGCAGATGATTGACCCGTTCGCGCGGCAGCAATTTGCCTCTGGCCATGTGCTTTTTACGAGCCGCCTCACTGCCGCCCAGAGCGACTTTAGCCGCCTTGTCGCGCAAGTCGGCGACCAGCGCCCGCATGGCTTCGGCGTTGGCTTGAAATTCCGCCGAACGGGAATTGATCCGGGTTTTAAGGATGCTCATCAGGCGCTCTCGGCGAACAGTTCCCGGCCGATCAGCATCCGGCGGATTTCCGAGGTGCCAGCCCCGATTTCGTACAGCTTGGCATCGCGCCACAACCGGCCAGTGGGAAACTCATTGTTGTAACCGTTGCCGCCCAGGGCCTGAATGGCTTCACCAGCCATCCAGGTGGCTTTTTCGGCGGCGTACAAAATGGCGCCAGCGGCATCCTTGCGCAGTGCGCGGGCGTGATCCGAACGGTCACAGGACCGCGCCACGGCATAGACGTAGGCGCGACAGGCTTGCCACGTGGTGTACATATCAGCCAGCTTGCCCTGCATGAGTTGGAATTCACCGATGGGGGTGTCAAATTGCTTGCGGTCGTGCAGGAAGGGAACGACGACATCCATGCAGGCGGCCATGATGCCCAGCGGCCCGCCGGCCAACACGGTACGTTCGTAATCAAGGCCGGACATCAGCACCTTGACGCCGTTGCCCACCCCACCCAGCACGTTCTCCTCGGGCACTTCGCAGTCGTCGAAGAATAAGGGATAGGTGTTGGAACCCCGCATCCCCACCTTGTCCAAGTGGCTACCGTGACTGAAGCCTTTAAAGCCTTTTTCGACCAGAAAGGCGGTAATGCCGCGCGGCCCGGCTTTGGCGTCGGTCTTGGCGTAGATCACCAGGGTATCGGCGTCACCGCCATTGGTGATCCACATCTTGCCGCCGTTGAGGATATATCGGTCGCCTTTTTTGTCGGCGCGTAATTTCATCGACACCACATCCGAACCGGCATTGGCTTCCGTCATGGCCAGTGCGCCGACCTGCTCGCCCGATACCAGCTTGGGCAGATATTTGGCTTTCTGCGTGGCGTTGCCGTTGCGATGGATTTGATTGACGCACAAGTTAGAATGCGCGCCATACGATAGCCCGACCGAAGCCGATGCTCTGGAAATCTCTTCCACCACCACCACATGGGCCAGATAGCCCATGTTGACTCCGCCGTATTCCTCGCTGACGGTCAGGCCGATCAGGCCCAATTCGCCAAATTTCGGCCACAGATCGGCCGGAAATTTATTATCGCGATCAATTTCCGCGGCGCGGGGAGCAATTTCCTTGCGGGCGAAGGCTTCCACCAAATCCCGCAACATATCCACAGTTTCCCCAAGGCCGAAATTCAAGCTGCAAAACGACATGTCACCTCCTAAGCGATTAAGATTCCCTAGGTGTCTTCGCACCCTCGGCACTGGATTTTCTGGACGGTTGCTCCGCTTAAACTGGGATTTGCAGCGACGAATAGGCGGCTTGCGTCACTGGCCTCAGGCTCTTAAATTTCTGCTACAACCGCATAAAATAACTAAATTATTTTTACAGCATAGCAGAACTGACTAAAAAATTGAATATAAATTCATTAATTGATAATAAAATCATTCAATGAGGATAAAATCACTCCATGAGCTACCGACGTTCACCCTTAATGGAAGAAAGACTGGCCAACAATCGGGAGCGGATTCTGTTGGCCACGCGCAAACTGGTCTCGGAAGGGGGTTTCCGGGAAGCGCAGATCTCGGCGGTCGCGACCGTCGCTGGCATATCCACTGGCATGATCTATCGTTACTTTCCTTCGAAAGCGGACTTGTTTGTGGAGGTTTTAGGCGCGGCGGTCGATCAGGAAATCAAAATTCTGACTCAAGCGGCGGCTGGCCACGAACCGGCGGGCGAGCGCTTGGGAAAAACGGTGACTTGTTTTGTGCGCCGTGCCTTGAAAGGGCCGAATCTGGCTTATGCGTTTATTGCGGAGCCGGTTGATCCGGAAGTAGACACGGCCCGCCTTCGGTGTCGAAAAAAATTTGGCGATGTTTTCAAAGCGATTTTGGTGGAGGGCATGCAGAAGGGCGAATTGCCGGAGCAGGACCCCGACGCCAGCGCGGCCTGCATTGTGGGCGCTTTTACCGAGGCGCTGGTGGGGCCCATCGGACCAACGACCCGAAATACGCAGGATAAAGAACGATTGGTCGCTTCGATCCAGAGCTTCTGCATACGAGCGGTCGGCGGCGCGCCTTGAAATGATGAGGTTAGCCGCTTAAAGCATTCAGAATAAATGAGCTGGCTTTCCGCCGCGCAACATCGCGCTGAAATTTTTCATCTAAAAATCGGCCTATTATAAAAAATTAAATAATTTCAAATAGTTAATTTATTCTACTCTAAAATCCAAGTCATTGATTTTACATTACTCGGCTTTTATTATGGTGCAGCGCATCATCGCTTGCGCCAAGGATCGAGCCGCAATCGGCCATCCTTCAAAATTACAATAACTAAAGAGAACAAAACGATGTCCGGGAATGAGCATAATGGCCGTTCGACGGCTTTGATTATCGGCGCTATCGGCGTTGTTTTCGGGGATATTGGCACCAGTCCGCTTTACGCTCTCAAGGAAACTTTCGCCGGACACCATCCGATACCGGTCGAGCCGGAAAGCATCCTTGGCGTTTTATCGCTGATCTTCTGGACCATCATGGCGTTGGTGACGCTGAAATATGTCGCCATCATCATGCGCGCCGACAACCGGGGCGAAGGCGGCAGCTTGGCCTTGCTGGCCCGCGTCACCGAATTGACCAAGAATTCACCGGCCACCTGGTTTGTCACCATGCTCGGCATCTTCGCCGCCGCCCTGTTTTATGGTGACAGCATGATCACGCCGGCCATTTCGGTGCTGAGCGCGGTGGAGGGACTCAATGTTGTCGCGCCAGGACTCAAGGAGTATATCCTGCCGATCACAGCCATCGTCTTAACCGGCCTGTTCTCAATCCAGAAACATGGCACCGCCGCTGTCGGCCGCTTCTTCGGGCCGATCATGTGCGCTTGGTTCGCCGTACTCGGCCTGCTCGGCATTCTCAGTATCTGGCAAGCGCCAGGGGTATTAGTGGCGCTCGACCCGTTCCACGCGCTGGCGTTTCTGGCGCGTCATCCTTGGGAAAGCTTCCTTGCGCTCGGCGCGATCGTCTTGGCGGTGACGGGTGGCGAGGCGCTTTACACCGACATGGGCCATTTCGGTAAATTCCCGATCCGCGCCGGCTGGTTCGGGTTCGTACTGCCGGCGCTGGTCTTGAATGACTACGGTCAGGGTGCTTTGCTGCTCAAGGATCCCGCCGCCATCCAGAACCCCTTCTACCTGCTGGCGCCCGACTGGGCTTTGATTCCGATGCTGGCGCTGGCCACCGCGGCGACCGTCATCGCTTCGCAGGCCGTCATTTCAGGGGCGTTCTCGGTGGCCCGCCAAGCCGTGCAACTGGGCTATCTGCCCCGGATGAAGATCGTCCATACCTCCCATATGGAGGCGGGACAAATTTATGTGCCCTTTACCAACTGGACGTTGTATGTCGCCGTGATGGCGCTGGTGTTCGGTTTCCAATCGTCCAGCAACCTTGCGGCGGCGTATGGCATCGCCGTGACCGGCACCATGATGATCGACACCATTCTGGTCTCCTTCGTCATCTTCTTGGCGTGGCGCTGGAATCCCTGGTTGGCCGCGCCCCTGCTCCTCGCTCTGCTGCTGATCGATCTGGCCTTCTTTTCGGCCAACGCGATCAAGTTATTGCAAGGCGGCTGGTTCCCCATCGTCATCGCGCTTGCCTCCTTCACTACGCTCACCACTTGGCGGCGCGGCCGGCAATTATTGTTCAAGGAGATGGGCAATCTGACCATGCCGCTCGATCAATTTATCAAATCGCTCGAAAGCCGGTCGCTAAAGCGGATCAGCGGCACCGCGGTTTATCTCACGAGCCGACCCGAAGGCGCGCCGTCGGCGCTGCTGCACAATATCAAGCATAACGAAGTGCTGCATGCCCGCAGCATCTTCGTGACCGTGGTTACCGCTGAAGTACCGACGGTCACCGATGCGGATCGCATTGAAACTACCGACCTTGGTCAAAGTTTCTACCGGGTTTTCGTGCGTTACGGCTTCATGGAGCAACCGGATATTCCCAGAGCCTTGGAGCTGTGCGGCGAGAAAGGCTTGGGCTTCGATCTGGAAAAAACCTCGTTCTTCCTCAGTCGAGAGGTGGTTGTGCCGAAACTGGCTCCACCAATGATGCTGTGGCGCGAACTGTATTTCATCTGGATGCTGCGCAACGCGCAAAGCGCCACCGATTTTTTCCGCATTCCCACCAATCGGGTCGTTGAATTGGGGACGCTGGTTGAAATTTGATGCATGAGCTTGAGCAGTTTGCTATTTCAATGAGATGAGAACTGTCTCACCACTTCCCATAGGGCGGATCAGGTCACCCAATTCCGGCCGCAAATGGGGAAACAGCAACACATCGCGGATCGAGGGCGCATCGGCGAACAGCATCACCAACCGGTCGATGCCGATACCCTCGCCCGCCGTCGGCGGCAAGCCGTATTCCAAGGCGCGGATGTAATCAGCATCGTAGTGCATGGCCTCGAAATCGCCGGCGGCCTTGGCTTCCGCCTGCTTGCGGAACCGCTCGGCTTGATCTTCGGGATCGTTCAACTCCGAAAATCCGTTGGCGATTTCCCGCCCGCCGATAAATAGCTCGAAACGGTCAGTAATGCTGGGATCGGCGTCGTTGCGGCGGGCTAAGGGTGATACCTCGGTCGGATATGCGGTAATAAAGGTCGGATCGCGCAACTGGTGCTCGACGGTTTGCTCGAAAATCTCCAGTTGCAGACGGCCTAAGCCATGTTCGGCTTGCATTTTGATGCCTATACCTTCCGCGATCCGGCGCACGGTTTCCAAATCGTTCAATTGCGCGGCGTCGATGCTCGAATTAAACCGCAAAATCGCCTCTTTGACGGTCAGGCGCTGGAAGGGCTGTCCGAAATCGCAGGACTCACCTTGGTATTGCAGCCGTGTGTTTCCCAGCAAAGCTTGCGCCATGCCCCGCAATAACTCCTCGGTCAAATCCATTAGATCGCGGTAATCGGCATACGCCTGATAAAACTCCAGCATGGTGAATTCGGGATTGTGGCGGGTCGATAAGCCTTCGTTACGGAAATTGCGGTTGATCTCGTAAACCTTCTCAAAACCGCCAACCACCAAACGCTTTAAATAGAGCTCGGGCGCGATGCGCAGATACAGCCGCATGTCTAGCGTGTTGTGATGGGTAATAAACGGTCGCGCCGTCGCGCCGCCGGGGATGGGTTGCATCATCGGCGTCTCAACTTCCAGAAAGCCGCGCCGGTTAAAAAACTCGCGGATGTGCGCGACAACGGCCGAGCGCAATTTAAAGGTGGCGCGGGTGGCTTCGTTCATCATCAAATCCACGTACCGCTGGCGGTAACGGGTTTCCTGATCGGCCAGCCCGTGGAATTTTTCCGGCAATGGGCGCAAGGCTTTGGTCAGCAACCGCAGCGTGTCGACTCTGACCGACAATTCGCCGGTATTGGTTTTATAAACCGTTCCTTCCGCGCCGAGAATATCGCCCAAATCCCAGCCCTTAAAGGCTTGATAGACTTCATCGCCCAGCGCGTTCTTCTGGAGAAAAAGCTGAATGTCGCCGGACATATCCCGCAGCCGAGCGAAACTCGCCTTGCCCATGATCCGCTTGGCCAGCATCCGCCCGGCGACGCGAACCCGCACCGGATTGGCTTCCAGTTCGGCGCTGTCCTTGCTGTCATAGGCCGCGCGCAATTCCGCCGCCAGCGCGTCGCGGCGGAAATCGGTCGGGTAAGCGTTACCTACTTGGCGGAGTTCGGTCAGCTTTTGGCGCCGTAGCGCGATCAGCTTGTTTTCGTCGAAGGCTTCTTCGGGAGGATCGGTTTGTTTAACCATTAACATTCAACGCCTCATCACAACCCGCTCTTTAAGCTGGCTTCAATAAATTCATCCAAATCGCCATCCAATACGGCCTGCGTGTTACCAGTCTCGATGCCGGTACGCAAGTCTTTAATGCGGGATTGATCCAACACATAAGAGCGAATCTGGCTACCCCAGCCAATATCAGACTTCGAATCTTCCACCGCCTGGGCTTTGGCGTTACGTTTTTGGATTTCCAATTCGTATAACTTGGCCTTCAGTTGCTTCATGGCGGTAGAGCGGTTTTTGTGCTGGGAGCGGTCGTTCTGACACTGCACCACGATGCCGGTCGGCAGGTGGGTGATACGAATGGCTGATTCGGTGCGGTTGACGTGCTGGCCGCCCGCGCCCGAGGCGCGAAAGACATCAACCCGCAAATCAGCCGGATTGATGTCCACTTCGATATTGTCGTCCACTTCTGGCGAGACAAATACTGCCGCAAAGGAGGTGTGGCGGCGATTACCGGAATCAAAAGGCGATTTACGAACCAGTCGATGGACGCCGGTTTCGGTGCGCAACCAACCGTAGGCGTAACTGCCCTCATAGCTGATGCTGGCACTTTTGATGCCGGCCACTTCGCCGGGCGTTACTTCCAGCAATTCGGTTTTGAAGCCGCGCCGCTCGCCCCAACGCAGGTACATCCGCAACAACATATCGGCCCAATCCTGGGCCTCGGTGCCGCCAGAACCCGCCTGAATATCGACAAAGGCATTATTCGCGTCCAGTTCGCCGGCGAACATCCGCTGAAACTCAAGCTCGGCGACCACGCCGCCGTGGCGCTCCAAATCTCGCACCACCTCCGCGACGGCGGCGTCGTCACCCTCCTCCCCGGCCAACATGAGTAACTCGGCGACTTCGTTCAAACCCCGGTCGAGACTTTCAAGCCGATCAACCACGGCTTCCAACTGGGCGCGTTCCTTGCCAAGCGCTTGCGCCCGTTCTGGATCGTTCCAAACACCCGATTCCTGTAATTCTCGATTGACTTCATCCAAGCGCTCGCGTTTGACCTCAAAGTCAAAGATACCCCCTGAGAGACGCACAACGTCCCCGCAAATCGGTAATCTGATTGAAATAGGGATTGAGTTCCTGCATGACCGCCATCTCCGCGCCGAACGGGCAAAAGATAGGGATTGTAGCGGCGCACTGTGCTTAAGTCATCCGTTCCAGCCCGGCCGAACACGCGAAAAGCCCCGCATCGCGCGGGGCTTGGCGAAGACCGACCGGCGCTCAGGCCACGGTCACGCTCTTATCAAGATAGACATCCTGAATGGCGTTCAGAATGGCGACGCCTTCCTTCATTGGCCGCTGGAACGCTTTGCGGCCGGAAATCAAACCCATGCCGCCGGCGCGCTTGTTGACCACCGCTGTCATGACGGCCGCCTCCAAGTCGCCCGCACCCTTGGATTCGCCGCCGGAGTTGATCAAGCCGGCGCGGCCCATATAGCAATTGGCGATCTGATAGCGACACAGATCGATCGGATGGTCGCTGGCCAAGTCAGTATAAATCTTCTTATCGAACTTGCCGTAGCTGGAACCGCCCATGTTAAGGGCTTCAAAACCACCGTTATTTTCCGGCAGTTTCTGCTTAATGATATCCGCTTCGATGGTGACGCCCAGATGATTGGCTTGACCGGTCAAATCGGCGGAAACGTGGTAGTCCTTTTCTTTGGTCTTGAAGGCATTATTGCGCAAATAACACCACAAGACGGTCGCCATGCCGAATTCGTGGGCCATTTGAAAAGCTTTCGCTACTTCGACAATTTGCCGGCCACTTTCGGCGGAACCGAAGTAGATAGTTGCTCCTACCGCGGCACAACCCATGTCGTAGGCTTCCTTGATGGTGCCCCACATGATTTGGTCGGCCTTGTTAGGAAAAGTCAGCAGCTCATTATGGTTGATCTTGACCATGAACGGGATTTTATGGGCGTACTTGCGCGCCACCATGCCGAGCACGCCATAGGTCGAGGCGACGGCGTTGCAGCCGCCTTCCACAGCCAGCTTGACGATATTTTCCGGATCGAAATAAATTGGATTCTTGGCGAAGCTGGCGCCGCCTGAATGCTCGATACCCTGATCTACCGGCAGGATGGACAGAAAGCCAGTGCCGGCTAAGCGGCCGCCGGCAAACATCCGTTGCAGGTTGCCCAGCACACGGTTATTCCGATCAGACGCGGCGAAAATGCGATCTACAAAATCTGGCCCCGGCAAGTGTAACGAGTCTTTAGGAATGGTCTGGCAGGCATGGTTCAGCAGATACTCGGCATGGGCGCCTAGCAATGCAGCAACTTTGCTCATAATTGAAAACCTCCTTGGGGTTTGAGGTGATCGACCAGCATAAAAGCCACTCTGTCAATGTGTTATTTTGACCTAACGTCGCTAAGTCATCAATTAGACATCGGGCCTCGACGCTAAAAGTTCAAGTGCGTTGGCTGAAAGAAACCGCGATTGCCGGCGGCGGCTTTGATGGCAGCCGAGTAAAAGCTATACTGAACCTGCTCTTCACTGTCGTTCAATCATAATTATTAGCAACTAGAGGATACGTTCATGGCGCAACTCAAACCCGGTGTTGTTACTGGCAAGGACTATCTCACTTTGGTGGCCGCCGCCAAAGCGGGCGGTTATGCCCTTCCCGCCGTCAATGTCAGCAGCAGCAGCACCATTAACGCGGTTTTGGAAGCCGCCGCCAGGAATCAAGCCGACGTCATCATCCAGCTGTCCAATGGCGGCGCCCAGTTCTACGCTGGCCAGGGCCTGAAGGATGGCGCCAAGGCCAAGATTCTGGGTGCGGTATCGGCCGCGCAACACGTCCATCTGATGGCCGAATATTATGGCGTCTGTGCGGTGTTGCATACTGACCATGCCAACAAGGGCCTGATTCCTTGGGTGGATGCGCTGCTTGATCACGGCGAAGCATTTTTCAAACAGCATGGCAAACCCCTTTTCAGCTCGCACATGCTGGATCTGTCGGAAGAACCGATGGAATTTAATCTGAGCGAATGCGCTCGCGTCCTCAAACGGATGGCACCCTTGAATATGAGCCTGGAAATCGAGCTGGGCGTGACCGGCGGCGAGGAAGACGGCATCGGCAAGGAAATGGATGAGAGCGCCGATAATTCCCATCTGTACACCCAGCCGGAAGATGTGCTGCAAGCGTACGAGCGGCTCTCGCCGATTGGCCATTTCTCGGTCGCCGCCTCCTTTGGCAACGTGCACGGCGTTTACAAGCCCGGCAACGTCCAATTGCGTCCGGAAATTCTCAAGAACTCCCAAACGCTGATCGAGCAACGCCATAAGACCGCCGCCAAGCCCTTGAACCTGGTGTTCCACGGTGGTTCTGGTTCAGAAAAAGACAAGATCACTCAGGCGGTCAGCTACGGCGTATTCAAGATGAACATCGACACCGACCTGCAATTCGCTTACTCGGAAGCCATCGGCAAATTCGTCAGCGAGAATCCCAAGGCGTTCCTGTATCAGGTCGATCCGGAAACCGACAAGCCTTACAAGAAGTACTACGATCCGCGTAAATACCTGCGGGCGGCTGAGGAAAACATGGTCGCGCGCTTGAACGAAGCGTTTGCGGACCTGGGTTCGAAAGGCAAATCCATGACGCTCTAAAGGGTTTAAAACTTACGGCGGGCAAATTCTGAAATTCTGTTAAGTTGTCCGCCGTTTTTGAATGCGCCTTTGCTGTCGTCTGGAGAGAAGCGACGCAGTTAGTGATTCGTTTCACCCGCCATCATCCCCGCCATCTTCTCCGGGTCTGGCCTCAAAACCACTCCGCGTTCCGTGACCAAAGCATCGATCAATGCCGCCGGGGTTACATCGAAGGATGGATTCCAGACTTCCGCCCCAGCCGCCGCGACCGTTTGCCCGCCCAAGGTCGTTAGCTCCTCCGCGGCGCGTTGTTCGATGGGAATGGCGGTTCCGTCGTTGAGGCTCATATCGACGGTCGAAGTCGGAGCCACCACCATGAAGCGCACGCCGTGATAGCGGGCGGCAATTGCCAGATGGTAAGTTCCGATCTTGTTGGCGACATCGCCGCTGGCCGCGATGCGATCCGCGCCGACGATCACCCATTTCACCTTACCCTGCCGCAGCAAAGCCCCCGCGGCGGCATCGGCCAACAGAGTGACTGGAATGCCATCCCGCATCAATTCCCAAGCGGTCAGTCGCGCCCCTTGCAACCACGGCCGGGTCTCGTCGGCATAAACTCGCTCGATCAGCCCCGCCGCGTATCCGCGGCGGATCACCCCCAGCGCCGTACCGTAACCCCCAGTCGCCAGAGCGCCGGCGTTGCAATGGGTCAATACCGCGCTTCGCTCGCCCAACAGCGCCGCGCCCAACTCGCCCATTCGTCGGTTGGCGGCGATATCTTCCTGATGAATCGCCCGCGCTTCGGCGAGTAAGCTTGCCACCGGATTAGTTTCTACCCTCTCGACCAGCTGTCCCATCCGCCGTAGCGCCCAGAACAGATTGACGGCGGTCGGCCGAGCCGCCGCCAGCAACGCCAGATCCTCAGCGATTAAGTCGCGCCAGCGATCTGGCGCTTCGGCATGACGCACCCTCGCCGCCAACACCACGCCATAGGCGGCAGCGATACCGATTGCCGGTGCGCCGCGCACGACCATGCTGCGGATGGCTTGCGCCACCTCCGCCGCCGCCGTCAACCGCCGATACCTTACTTTGCCCGGCAACAGACGCTGATCGAGCAATTCGAGAACATCTGTACGCCAGCTAACGGCGCGCACACCATCATTTTCATTGGCCATAGCGCAATCGATACGGTGAATTTCGGTAAAAAGCGCAAAAAATTGCGTGTTGTGAGCTGACCACAAGCTAGGCTTATTGGCAACAGCTGCAAAAAATATCTTGCCAAAATGCCAAGATAACGCGCAAAATTAACGCATTTATTGTTGGCACAACATTTTTTGCAATTCTGACACAACGTTGTATCATTACACATCATGGCTGGCTCTCAGTCGCCCGCAACCCTCAGTAAGTTGGGTATACTGGCCAAGTGAATGATCGCGGTTCTGTTATTCACCGCCCTGCCCGCTCACGCCATCAACAAGTACGGTTGTATCTATGCCGTCGATCCCTGGGACCACATTGTCAAAGATCCCTACGGCCGCTGCATTCGTACGCCATGGTGGACTCCCGAAAAGGATGTGCCAGAGTGCGGCGCGGTAGCTGTCGAACCACCCCCGGCGCAGTGTGAAAAAATCACGCTGGGTACTGACACCCTGTTCGATTTCGACCGCTCCGAGTTGAAAGCGCGCGGCCGCGATCGGCTTGACCAGCTCGCCTCCGACATCAATCGCGCCGAGCGCGTTTCCACTGTCAAGGTTGTCGGTCACACCGACGCCAAGGGCACCGACGCTTACAACATGCGCCTGGGCCAGCGTCGCGCGGACACCGTGGCCAGCTACTTGGCTTCCCGGAACGTGCCGTCTAGCAAGCTCAGAACCAGCAGCATGGGCGAATCACAGCCGGTCGCGCCTAATACCCTGCCCAACGGCAGAGATAACCCGGAAGGCCGCGCGCAGAATCGCCGCGTGGAAATCACCACCGTTACCGAGATGTGCCGCGAGTAATTCGCCAGTTTTCAAAGACTGTACTTACGCCCCGGCTTGCCGGGGCGTTTTTTTACCTGCCTGCGGTTCCATCCTATAATCTGGGATTCACGCCCGGAGTCCCTTGAATGCCGCCGCAAGCCGTTGCCACTCTGCTCAACGCCCGCTGGATCGTACCGGTCGAACCGGAACAGTGCGTGCTGGAACACCACGCCATCGCGATTGCGGATGGGCGCATCGTTGCCATCTTGCCCCGCGAAGAAGCCGCTATCCATTACCGGGCCGAGTGTTGCCTCGACTTCGATCACCACGTCCTAATCCCCGGACTGATCAACGCGCACACGCATGCCAGCATGACTTTGCTGCGTGGGTTGGCCGATGATCTGCCGCTAATGACCTGGTTACAGGATCATATCTGGCCAGTTGAAGCGCGCTGGGTCAGTCCCGATTTCGTGCGCGACGGAACCCAACTGGCGATGGCGGAGATGTTGCGAGGGGGCACAACGTGCTTTAACGACATGTACATGTTTCCGGATGTCGTCGCTTCGGCGGCCCAGGACTGTGGGATACGGGCCTGCGTGGGTCTGATCGCCTTCGATTTTCCAACCAGCTACGCCCGTGGCATGGATGAATATCTCGCCAAAGGTCTGCAATTGCATGACGAGCTTGGTGCTTATCCACTGGTGCGGGCGGCCTTCGCGCCACATGCTCCTTATACGGTTTCAGCCCCCGCGCTGGAGCGGATCGGGCGGTTGGCCGAAGCGATGGATTTACCCATCCATATCCACGTTCATGAAACCGCGGCTGAAGTCGCCGCGTTCCAAGCCGAACACGGCGGCCGACCGCTGGAACGCTTGCAACAACTGGGATTGCTATCCGCTCGGCTATTGGCGGTGCATATGACGCAATTAGAAGCGGTGGAAATAGAACGCTTGGGCGAGGCCGGCGCGCATGTCGCGCACTGTCCGGAGTCTAATCTGAAATTGGCCAGCGGCTTCTGCCCCACCGCTCAGCTCGATGCGGCCGGTGTCAACATCGCCATCGGCACCGACGGCGCGGCCAGTAACAACGACCTCGATCTGTTTGGCGAACTGCGCACCGCCGCACTGCTCGGCAAGGGTGTAGCCGGTGACGCCGCCGCGCTACCAGCGGCGCGTGTACTGCGCATGGCGACGCTCGGCGGCGCGCGAGCGCTGGGCTTGGCCGATGAGACTGGCTCATTGCAAGCTGGCAAATCCGCCGACATTGTGGCGGTGGATTTCAGCCAACTGGAAACCGAGCCGCTGTACAATCCCATTTCGCAATTGGTTTACGCCACCAGCCGCCATCAGGTCACCGATGTCTGGGTGGCTGGCCGGCGTTTGCTGGCCGACCGTCGCTTGACCACGCTGGATACCGTCGATTTGATCGAACGGGCGCGCGGCTGGCGCCAAAAAATCGTCGCCGAGCGCCGCGTTTGATCAAATCCGCCAGTGGGCGACTCTATCAAACCGCCAGCACCGGGGAACAGGACATGACCACTGCCAATCCAAATGTGGACTTTCAAGAAATCGCTAAATTCGAGGAACTTGCCAGTCGCTGGTGGGATCCAGAGAGCGAGTTCAAACCTCTGCACGACATCAATCCGTTGCGTTTAGGCTATATTGAGCAACGCGCTAACGGGCTGTCTGGCAAACGGGTGCTGGATGTCGGTTGCGGCGGCGGTATTCTGGCCGAAAGCATGGCGCTTCGGGGCGCTCAGGTGACCGGCATCGATATGGGAGAAGCTCCGCTGGCGGTAGCGCGCTTGCATCAGTTGGAATCTGGCGCGGCCCTAGAGTACCGGCGCATCACCGCCGAAGAACTGGCCGAGCAGGAACCGGCCAGCTTTGAGGTTGTGACTTGCATGGAGCTGCTGGAACATGTTCCTGATCCCGCCTCGACCATCCAATCCTGCGCCCAATTGCTGAAACCGCGCGGCCATCTGTTTTTTTCCACCATCAACCGCAATCCGCAAGCCTATTTGCTCGCCGTCATCGGCGCGGAGTACCTGCTGCGACTCTTACCCAAAGGCACGCACGACTATCGCAAATTCATCCGCCCTTCGGAACTCGAAACCTGGGCGCGAAACGCCGGATTGATACTACGGGATCTGACTGGGATGCACTACAATCCCTTGCTGCGGCGCTACTGGCTGGGCGCTGGGGTATCGGTCAATTATGTAGCCCATTGCCGGCCGGATGATCTATCTTGATCGAGTTTGATGCCAGACCCGCTTTTTAAACTGCCGCGGCTACCAAGCGCTGACCACTACCATCAGGACTAATATACCGACCAGCAGGGCCGCTTCTATCCATGCTCCCCGATAAAGCAACTCTGTGGCGGCCGCTGTTCTTTTAGCCCACAAAACGGTGGTATTGTCCTGTTGGGGATTGCGGCAGTCGTCCACCGCCGCCAACAACGCTTGACAAGGCGACTGGGCATGATCGGCGGATTCCAACACAGCGGCGATTTCCGGCTCGCGCAAGGTGAGAATACCGTCGCTTGCCAGCAAGATCTGATCGTTCAATTTTAACGGCAACGGCTGGCGCGGCAGGTCGACCAATTCCAGCTGGTCGCCCGTCACGGCGCTGATCAAGGCGTTACGATCAGGATGACAAGCGGCCTCTTCCGCGCTAATTTTCCCCGCTTTCACCTGCTGGGCCAGGACATGGCGATAAGCATGATCCTGATTCAAGCGGCGCAGCCGCCCCGCCGCCACAACCACAACGGCGAATCGCCAACGCTGATCCAGTACAGTCCCTCCTCCGCCAAGACAACGGCCAGTAGCGTGCACCCCATTCCGCGCAAGCGATCTGGATCGCTCGCCACCTCCAACGCCATGCGGCTGTTGACGTGCTGCAAAGTGCGCTCTAGTCGTTCCGGGATAGCGGAAGACGGTACGATATCGTAAGTTTCGATAAAACTGCGAACGGCCAGCGCGCTAGCCACGGCGCCAGCCTGTTCTCCCCCCATCCCGTCGGCGAGCACCAACAACAACTCTCCCGCCTCCAGCTGCGGCGGCAGATCAAACAGGCCATAGTCATCCTCCTGCCGGGGACGGCTACCTTGGGCTATACCTTCGCTATGCACACACCGCATCATGTTTGCCCTGATGGGAGTCGTTATGGCGCCAATCGAAATCAGGTCCGCATAGCGGCACGAACCGTAATCGGGTCTGTCCCAGCTGCAAGATTTCACCGCCGCTCAGTTCCACTGATCCCCGTGCCGGCTGACCTTCCAACCAAACTTCGACAGCGACCGACTGGAGATAAAAACGACGGGAACCAGCGGTGTAAATAATAGCGGCTTGATTGTCCGATACGATACTCACATCGCCAAAATCTAGCCGGACTCGTGATTTGTCGCTACGACCGATATCATTGACGCCGTAGTGGAGCGACAAAATCTGCCCACACCCCGGCCCCGCGGTAATCGCCAGCCAACCGACCACTGGACCCAATTCGGCGCTAAGCGCGCTTTTTTCGGCGGCGATCGATTTGAGCGGAGCGGCGGCTTGAGCAGGTTGAAAATGGGATTTCACCGCCGGTTTGGCGCGGACGATACGGCGGGTAGGCTCGGTTGCTGGCAAAGCGGAAGACTCTTTATTTAAATTGCGGTAGAGCGGCATCGTCCGTTCTCCAGTTGAAACAGGCCAGTCATTGCCATCAGCCCTTGTCGGTTCGGAAGTGCAGGCGAACTCCACCTAATTCCACCACATCACTGTTTTTTAAAATCCTGGTGCGTACCGATTGACCATTTACCCAGGTTCCATTGGTCGAATGCAGGTCGCAAATTTGGAACGTACCATCAGGTAGATGGTAGATTTCCGCGTGATGGCCAGAAACTGTATCATTATCAAAACAAATATCATTATCGAGCGCCCGTCCGATCCGGCATAGCGGGGAGCGAAGCCGTAGGGCGCCCGCACTTAACAAATCAGTGCGGATCAATCGCGCCGGTCCAAACACGATCTTGGGTTCTGAACGACGACGAAATAAAGGCCAGTTGGGCAATTTCATTTTTGATTAAATCCCGTCGAGGTTGGCGCTTCCCAAGGATTGCCAACTGTCGTTCTCGCTGTTGGTTTCTCTTCGAGCCGAGGTGTTGGAGTAACAACGATGTTGGATTGCTGCGGTGTCATTCGTTTTTTACTGGGTTGCCGCCGAGCGGGACGAGATCGGGAGGCGGAAAGCTCGGCTGGCTTGCTCTCCGCCTTGGTGGTGATTGCTTTGCGAGTGTCGGATGCGGCTCCTAACCTGCTTTGCGCTTTGCTAGTCGGTTCAGCGCGCGGCTTCAATTGGCCGCCCATTTCTCCAGCGCGTCTCGGTCCCGGTTCAAAAGCAGGCGCTACAATCGACGGAGGCGGTACTGTCAGCTCATTGGATTTAGTTATCGGTTCCAATCCTCTGTTTTCTCTTTCAATCGCTTGGCTCGGTGAGGAGGGCTGAGTCACCAACGGCAATTCCGGGGCTTTCGCCTCTCCACTGGGTGTTTTACTCGATGCTTCCGGTGTGGCCAGCGTCTCTAATCGAGATGCGGCCGTGGATGTTGTGGCGGATGCCTCGACGACCGGCTCCGCGGTATTTGCATCCGAGTTTGGAATCGTAGGGGTCGTCTCGGAAATCGACGATGCGGTGACGGCACGAGACTCCGTGGAATCCGAGACCGACACTGGAGAGGGTAGAGTCCCTAAAACCGGCGGTGGCTTCAGGGTGGTCAGCGCACTCTTCGGGGTGGCCGATGGCGGTTCACCAACAGCGTGGGCAGCGGGTGGCTGTTCCGCCGGTACGGGGGTGGTGGGCCATAACCAGACCAATACTACCGCCATGAGCGCCGCCAACAGCATGCCGACACCGGCTAAAGGGATCCAACTCAGTTTTTGGGGCGGGGCGCCGACGCTTTTCAGCGAAGGTCTCATGACCTCCAGTCGAGCAGTGGCCAGATTTAGATGAGTATCAATGGGCGGCAACAGATTCAGGCTGTTACAATCGGTCGCTGACGCTCGTTCTTCTCCAGTCGCCAACACCGCTATCGCGTTTGACGCCCGCATCGCCTGATTTGGCGTACCACCAGGCAAGGGAGCCACAACCACCGTTTCATCGTCATCTTCCTCCGCGCGCCAATTCAAAGCGGTTTGGATTTCGGCGATGGTTGCGAAGCGCTGTTCTGGCCGCACGGCCAGCGCCCGGTCGATCACGCGCAGCAAATTGACGTTGTAACGACCCGCCCCCGCCGCCGCCACCGGCTCGAGGGTGTCCTCCAACATCCGTTCGGCCGCCTCCAGCGGCGGATTTCCCGTCACGCAGCGATACAGCACCGCCCCCAGCGCGTAGATGTCCGTCCAGGCCCCATGCCGGTCGTTCCGCGTCGTGTATTGCTCCGGCGGCGAGTACCCCGGCGTCACCAGACTGGTCACGCTCTTGCTGTAACACCCCACCGCTTGCCGCGCCGCCCCAAAGTCAATCAGCATCACCCGCTGGTCGCTGGCCCGCACGTACAGATTCGACGGCTTGATGTCCCGATGCAGGTAGCCTTGCTCGTGCACCGCTTGCAGCGCCGGCAACACATCTTCCAGCAACCCTTGTACTTCCGCTTCGTCCAAGGTCTCGCCGTCTTGCAACACCGCGCTCAACGGCTTCCCGTCTTCGTAATCCATCACAATGTAGGCCGTCCCGTGCGCCCGAAAATACCGCTTCACCCGCACCACGCACGGGTGTTGAATCCGCGCTAAAATCCGCGCTTCATCCAGAAATCGCTCCAATCCCCACAGGTAATAAGACACCAAGCCATCTTCATCGCTGGAAATACCGCCCTGAGTGTTAAAATGCACCCCGAGGCCGTCGGAATCGCGGAAGGACCAGGCAACGGGGAAGTATTCCTTGATGGCCACCCAGGTTTCGAGCAGGGTATCCCAAGCTTTATAGGTAATGCCAAATCCACCAATCCCCAGCACCTGTTCAATGCGGTATTCGTTCAACATGCAACCTGATGGCAGCACATTGGAGCGGTCAATACCGCTCATTGGGAGAGTAGCCGGATTGGCAATGTCGATCATAAGCACAACCCAACAGTGGCGTGGAATAACCCTAGGCTAATGTATGCAGCAGGGCATGCGTGGGAACAGCACAGAATAGAACAGAATTTAATACATTATTTATGCCAATTCCGAGCTAACAATGAACAACTTTCAAGACATGATGGCTCCGTACACTACATTGGTGCGTGTAACACATTCCTTCAGAACGAGACAGCGGTCAATGTAGACCCCATAGATCATCCGAACGAATCAACAAGGGATTTTATTTTTGATTAAAACCATTCCTAGCCGGAAACTCCCACGGATTGGAAGCCCGCTCCCATTTGCGCCAGAACCCAAACGGCATGGAGGAATTGGCGACACGAGCACGAGCTCGTAACTGATTGCGAGGGCGTTGCCGCATGAAATTACGGGATGAGACGAGCGGCTCACCCCGTTTATAGCGGGCTTTAGCCGTGATGGGATTGGTGGCTGCCCCAGTCGCCGAGTTGGTTTTCGCTTTAGCGGCGGGTGCGGATCGTGCCTTTGACGCTACAGAAGCAGCGGTTGCCGCAGCTGATTTCGATACTTTCTTGGGCGCAGACACCCGTATTGGGATGGGCGGTACGTCCGGCCTCTTGGAGTCCGTGGCCGATTGCTCTACTCCCACTGCCTCGCTCGCCGGTTGTGTCAACGAAGCTTGTTCCACAGCCAGCGTCGATGAATCAGATAACGCTTCAGGCGATGGGGCAGAAACCGATGCCGAAACGGGTAACGAAAGATCGGTTGAAGAGGCCGCACTCGTCTCTAGTAGCGCATTGGCTTGTTCTTGCTGGCCCAACGAGTTCTCACCAACCGGAGGGATTGACGGTTGCATCGGTAGCGAATCTGATACAAGCGCTGTTAAACCTGAAGCTTGGGGAGACCCAGCTACCGGTAGTGGTGGCAAAGGACGCTCAGGAACCAGAGCGTTTTCACTCGTCCGCTCAGACGGCCGCAAGACATCAGGAGGGGGGAACGCCTCCTTGAAGGCCGGCATCGACGGCAAAACCCAAGCCACTGCCGCCGCCATGGCCAAGCCGCCGCCAACGACTAGCATCCCTGGCAGCCACCGCCGGACTGGGGCCGCCGCTGGCGAGGGCCGCGCCATTTCTTCTGGTAGACCTTCACACCACTGCTGGCTCGCCGTCGGCGGATCGGCCGCTTCCAAACAGATCCGATCAGCGACCCGCTCGCTGTCGAAAACCAATGGCGGTTCATAAACATACCGCGTCTCTACTCTGTCGGGATATTGTAATACAGTCTGATCGGTATCCTCGGCCTCGGTATCGGCTTGGGACTGTAGATCATCCAAAGCGGTTTGGATTTCGGCGATGGTTGCGAAGCGCTGTTCTGGCCGCACGGCCAGCGCCCGGTCGATCACGCGCAGCAAATTGACGTTGTAACGACCCGCCCCCGCCGCCGCCACCGGCTCGAGGGTGTCCTCCAACATCCGTTCGGCCGCCTCCAGCGGCGGATTTCCCGTCACGCAGCGATACAGCACCGCCCCAGCGCGTAGATGTCCGTCCAGGCCCCATGCCGGTCGTTCCGCGTCGTGTATTGCTCCGGCGGCGAGTACCCCGGCGTCACCAGACTGGTCACGCTCTTGCTGTAACACCCACCGCTTGCCGCGCCGCCCCAAAGTCAATCAGCATCACCCGCTGGTCGCTGGCCCGCACGTACAGATTCGACGGCTTGATGTCCCGATGCAGGTAGCCTTGCTCGTGCACCGCTTGCAGCGCCGGCAACACATCTTCCAGCAACCCTTGTACTTCCGCTTCGTCCAAGGTCTCGCCGTCTTGCAACACCGCGCTCAACGGCTTCCCGTCTTCGTAATCCATCACAATGTAGGCCGTCCCGTGCGCCCGAAAATACCGCTTCACCCGCACCACGCACGGGTGTTGAATCCGCGCTAAAATCCGCGCTTCATCCAGAAATCGCTCCAATCCCCACAGGTAATAAGACACCAGACCATTCTTGCCGTTGATATCCCCACCATGCGTATTCGGACGAACCGTTAGGCCGTCGGAGTCACGGAAGGACCAGGCAACGGGGAAGTATTCCTTGATGGCCACCCAGGTTTCGAGCAGGGTATCCCAAGCTTTATAGGTAATGCCAAATCCACCAATCCCCAGCACCTGTTCAATGCGGTATTCCTCCAGAAAACTATTGGGCGATAAGGTATTCCCCCAAACATTCTCGCTCTTGGTCTTGGCCATTGAATAGCCGGTGTTGGCCGCCGGGGAAGCAGAGACGATACAGGATTGATTCGCCTCGGAAATCGCCGATTTGGGATCGGCTCGGCCCATGCCGTGCTCGATTGGAGTAGTCTGATAGGCGACATCGGTCATGAGTCAGGCCCTTAAATTACTCAACGGGAGCGCTAATAATCCGCGCTGCGCGGCGTACGCGGGAAGGGTATCACATCCCGGACATTGCTCATGCCTGTTACGTAGCTGACAGTCCGTTCGAAGCCCAGCCCGAAACCGGCATGTGGCACGCTGCCATAGCGCCGTAAATCACGATACCAATTATAAGCCGCTTTGTTCATACCCACCTCGTCGAGTCGCGTGTCCAGCACCTCTAACCTTTCCTCGCGCTGGCTGCCGCCGATAATTTCTCCGATACCCGGCGCCAAGACGTCCATCGCCGCCACGGTCCGACCATCATCGTTCAGGCGCATGTAAAAGCTTTTGATTTCTTTTGGGTAATTAATCAAAACCAACGGGCCGCCAACATAATCTTCCGCCAAATAACGCTCGTGTTCCGATTGTAAGTCCATACCCCAGCTGATCGGAAATGCGAAGGATCGCTTGGCTCGCTCCAGAACGCGGATCGCCTCACTATAATCCATTCTTTTAAATGATGACTGAACCACGTGCTCTAAACGCTGGATACACTGCTTGTCAATCCGCTGGGCGAAGAAGGCCATATCGTCGGCACGCTCCTCCAACAACGCTTGAAAAACTGATTTCAACAAAGATTCCGCCAGATCGGCGTTAGCGGATAAATCCGCGAAGGCCGTTTCCGGCTCCACCATCCAGAATTCGGCCAGATGACGGCTGGTGTTGGAATTCTCGGCCCGAAACGTCGGGCCAAAAGTGTAAACTTTTGACAATGCCAGACAATAAGCTTCCACATTGAGCTGACCAGAAACGGTCAAAAATGTTTCTCTTCCGAAGAAATCCTGACTGAAATCGACCTCCCCCGCCGGAAGGCGTGGCGGATTGACCAAATCCAGTGTGCTGACCCGAAACAAAGCGCCAGCCCCCTCACAGTCGCTGGCCGTAATGATGGGTGTGTGAACCCAGCAATAGCCCCGCTCGTGGAAAAATCGATTGATCGCCTGCGCCAGGCAATGGCGCACTCGCGCCACGGCGCCGATGCTGTTGGTGCGCGGTCGCAAATGCGCCACGGTCCGCAGGTATTCAAAGCTGTGGGCCTTGGGGGCGATAGGATAGGTTTCTGGATCATCGACCCAACCCACCACTTCGATGCGCTCGGCCCGCAATTCCACACGCTGGTCTTTGCCGGCTGATGCGACCAACTCGCCGCTAACGCGAACCGCGCACCCCGCGGTCAGATGAAGCACTTCGCTCTGATAGTTCGGCAATTGCGCCAGAGCAATGACTTGCAGCGGATCAAAGCTTGAACCATCGTGAACGCCGACAAAAGATAAACCGGCTTTTGAATCGCGGCGGGTGCGAACCCAGCCTTGCACCGTTACCCGCCGACCCAGCGGAACGTGGCCGCCGAGCAGCTTAGCGATAGCCTGTACGGACATGAAGCGGTTTGCTCCTGATAGCGAGCCAGACTGGCGACTGAGCCGCAATGCGCGGAGTCCAAGGCCAATACTGCCAAGAATTGATTGATCGTGATGGCAGCCCTGTCTGTAGCTAACCAATTGGCTTTAGCAACTGAGAACTTCACCAAGGCCGCGAAGTTTTGTTCGATGCCTTTTGTGTGATGCCTCAAAGCTGTTCCTGATACTTCTGGAGATGCAATACCTTAGCTTGGCCGGTCCAGTCATCCCGCTGAATACGACCCGCCGCTTTGATCGTACTGTCGAGTCGGCCAATGGCTTCGCCATCCAAGGTGGCCAATTGCCGGAAACTGAGAATACCGTAGCCATGGAGTTTCCTCTCCAGCGCCGGGCCGATGCCAACGATCAGTTTGAGATCATCGGGTTGGGTTGGATCGGACCCAACCATTGAAAGCATTGTCACGGCGATTGGTGGGTCAGCCGCGGGCGCGGCCGATGTCGGCTCGGCCACTGCTTCATTAGCGGCCGGAGCCGGCTCAGCCACTACCGTGAAAGGCGCCTCGGGTAAAACCGTCGGTTCGGAAACCGGTGGGGTGGCTTTAGTGACTGGCGTACCTTCCAGGCCCGTCAGTTCGGGATTGGTGAATCCCCCACTCCGCCGAAGGACCATGAAATACTCATCCCACCACTGGTTTTGAGTTTCAACCCAACGTTGCAGTACTTCCTCCATCTGGAGCACCCAAGCGCTCATCAACTCTGGCGTACCCTTTTCCTGAGCTACCTGCTCCACCCAGCGCCGTACCCAGGTCGCTTCCTGCGATAAGGTTTTCTTGACAGCCACTTCCCAGGTATTCAGGTTTTTGAGATAGGTCTCCCGCCATGCTTCGACCCCAGCGGGCGGTTGAAATGGCATTGCCGAGCACAAGCTGTTCCAAAGACGCTTCTGGGCTTGAGTCCAGCTTTTGAAGATCTCTTCATTGATCCAAGGCTTCATATCACTAACCTCTATTCTCCACCAATCATCCAACCACTCATCCCGCAAGCCTCAGCCCGGGGTTCGGAGGGAATTTACTCCCACAAGCTTAGGCCGGACGGCGGCGGAAGCCAATTTCCATCGCCGCCAATTCATTTTTTCGGCAAAGTTAACGGCCCTTTGGCCTAACGGGTGCCTAGCTTATGGCGTAAGCCCCACGACTATTCGGAAACCATGGGAATAAACTTTGCAAGGCGCTGTTATAATTCTCCTCCCACCGCCGCTGGTATGAGCGGTTCTTTCACTTCAGCTCTCTGGATGGGCTTGTTATGCCGTTTTGGCAACGTTTGCGTGAAGATATTACCTGCGTGTTCGACCGCGATCCGGCCGCGCGCACAGTATTTGAAGTTCTGGCCGCCTACCCCGGCATTCATGCGGTCCTATTGCACCGCGTCCACCATGCTTTGTGGAACAGGGGTTTCAAATGGCTGGCCCGTTTCTTATCCGCTATCAGCCGCTGGTTGACCGGAATCGAAATTCATCCGGGCGCGAAAATCGGCCACCGTTTTTTCATCGACCACGGCATGGGCGTCGTCATCGGTGAAACCACTGAAATCGGCGATGACTGCACGCTTTATCAAGGCGTTACCCTAGGCGGAACCAGTTGGAACAAGGGCAAGCGCCATCCCACCCTCGGTAACAATGTGGTGATCGGTGCGGGCGACAAGGGTTTAGGGCCATTCAAAGTTGGCGATAATGCGCGTATCGGTTCGAATTCAGTCGTTATCAAGGAAGTTCCGGCGAACGCCACGGTGGTGGGCGTACCGGGTCGCGTGGTCGAAGCCGGTGAAGCTGACGCCGACGTGCGCCGGGAAATTGCCCGCAAGCTCGGCTTTGATGCTTACGGCGCCACGCCAGATTTACCAGACCCGGAAGCGCACGCCATCAATCAAATGCTAGACCATATTCAATCCCTTGATTACACCATCCGTCAATTATGCAAGGCGATGCGAAAGGCGGGCATCGATCCTGGCGAGTTGCAGTTGGAAGAATTGAAGGATTGCCAGCTGCATTCGGCCGCCAGCAAGAACGGCTGGCCGGAGTAACCCCTGAGTCGCCGCTAATCGAAACTCCAAACCCCGGATCGAAAACGCTATCATGCGGGCATTAAGCGCTACCGCACGGGACTATTTCGAACGTCTCCACCACGTTGGCGCCCTAAACCCCAGCGAACCGGAGGTAGCCGCGGCGTGCGTGGGCGAACCGATCAGCGGTGACATTTTGCAATTGCATTTACAGGCGAACCCTCGGGGCCTGATCGTCGCCGTTCGCTTCAAAGCTTACGGCTGTGGTTGGCTGATTGCTTGCGGTTCGCTGTTGGCTGAGTGCATGGAAGGCCGGATGCTAGCGGAAATCGGGCACTTTCGGCACCATCAACTGGTCAAAGAATTAGATATACCGCCGGAGAAGCTACATTGCGCCGTGCTCGCCGAAACCGCCCTTAAAGCGGCGCGCCGGGCATTGGTCGCCAAATCGACCGGTCCGCACTTCCATAACTTACTCTTGAACACCTGATTATGAGAGGAAAACAGCATGGCGATCACCTTGACTGAAAAAGCGGCCGCCCGCGCCCGCAATTATCTCGCCGAGAAGCAACAGGCGCGGGGATTGCGGCTGGGGGTGCGCAATACTGGCTGTTCGGGCTACATGTATACCGTCGGACTGGCCGATACAATTGATCCCGACGATCAAATCTTCGAGTCCCAAGGCGTCAAGATCGTCGTCAGCCCCAAGAATCTACCGTACTTGGACGGGCTGGAAGTGGATTACGCCAAGCAGGGACTTAACGAAGGTTTTCGGTTCAGTAACCCCAACGCTAAAGAAATGTGCGGTTGCGGAGAAAGTTTTAGCGTTTGAACAACAGTCCCTGGCGCTCAGCCAGCCGTTAGCCGCGCCCGGCCGGCGCGGCGATTCTAGCTCGCTGGTTCGAACTTCCGCCCTATCAGGGCGATTCCTTAGAAGGCTCTGACGACACGAAATCCCGCGCTGCTGGTATTGCTGGCGGGAGGCATACCAAAGCGAGCGGCGGAACGCACGCGTGTGGCTTCATAAAGCCAGGAACCGCCCCGCGCCGCCCGCGCACCCTCCGCATTGTTATCCGCGCATTCCCTCTCGGCGCCGCCATAATCCTTGTCATATAGCGAGCAGGTCCATTCCCAAACATTACCTAACATGTCCGATACGTTCCAAGCATTCGGCCGGAAAGAACCAACTGGTGCGGTATAGATAAATTTATCGGTACAATTATGGATGTCGCCGCCAGGGAAGACCTCCTTCACACTCTGATCCAACACGTTAGCGTACTGGCATGCTTGCGTTGGACCATTCCCCCAGTACCGTACGGTTTGACTTCCCGCTCGGGCGGCATATTCCCATTCTGCTTCCGTCGGCAATCGATAGCGTTGGCCAGTTTGCTCCGAGAGCCACTGCGCGTAGGCCACCGCATCGCCCCAGCTTATATTGATCGCTGGCCGTCTTCCTCGACCCCACCCCGCATCGCTGGATCGCTCGCAATCTTTCGCGGCGCAAAAACGATCATATTCGTCAAATGTCACTTCAAATTGGCCGATGGCAAAACGCTTCTCAATTTTAACCAGATGCCGGCGCTCATTTTCTTCCCGTCCCTTTTCATTTTCGGGCGAACCCATCCAAAATTCGCCAGGGGAAATCACCACCATAGCTGGCCCGTCGCTCCGGTCATGGAGTTTATCGTGGAAGACGTGACTAGCCGAGCCAGAAGATACTTCTGGCGCCTCTACGCTCGCTTCGCGCTGAGTCTGCTTGGGTTGATGGTCAGGTGTCGATGGTCCAAGCGTGGCGTTTTTTGGTACGGGGTCCACTGCACTTCGAACAGGCGCGCGCGCGCTGCTCGGTACCGTCGGATCATCCGGCGCGACCTTAGAACTCAAAGAAGGCTGCGTAAAACCATCTAGCCCGCTAAACGGCCAGGCCGTGACCAAACCAATCACGAGCGCGGCCAAGGATAACGACCCGACGAGCGCTCGCCTTCTCGGCTTCTTCCCTAGCGACCGCGGCGCTGGCGTTGGTTTCGCTGATTTATTCTTCCCTCGCTCCAATATGGCCTGAAGCTGCTCCTTAAAATCCTCAACGCTTTGCAAGCGTTTTCCTGGCTCGACCGCTAGCGCATGCGTCAAAGTCTTATCGAGGTCCGCTGGCAAGCCCGAATTGAAATACCAGGCCGACTTCTTTAAATCGCGCTGCTTACGCTCTGTTGCGGGCGGCGGCACATGCCCAGTCAGCAACAAATAGAGCGTGGCGGCCGCGCCGTATACATCGGTCCACGGCCCCAGCTCGCTCTGCATGGACTGTTCGTAGGCCGCGAATCCGTTGGAATAAACGGCCAAGCCGTGCGCACGGTCGCTGATCGCCTGACGCGCGGCGCTGAAATCGAGCAAAATCAGTTCATCGCGGCGCGTCAAACAGAGGTTGTCAGGATTGACATCCCGATGCAGGAAGCCGTTGCGATGGACTTCATGCAACCCATCGAGCACCGGCAGCAACAGGCTAACCGCTCGCCGCCAAGGTAATTTCCGATTGGGCTGCCGGGCTAGATAATCGTGCAAGGTCTCGCCCTTGTAGTAATCCATCACTAGATAGGCGGTACCGTTCATCTTGAACAGGTCGAACACCCGCACCAGGTTTGGGTGTTGCAATTCGGCCAGGACATGGGCCTCACCAGCGAACGCCTTCAAGCCGTATTCAAAGAGCGCCTCATTCTCTGATCCGATTAATTCCAGCGTTATTCGATCACCGGCTCGCTTTACAAAAGCGCTCGGGTAATATTCCTTGATTGCTACTTTCACCCGCAGCTTGACATCAAAGCCGCGATAGGTGATGCCAAAGCGGCCCCGACCCAGCTTTTCACCGATGGTATAACGACTCAGCCGCGCCTGCACCGGCAGCAACGACGGAGAACGCAAGGCTTCTGGATCGTACCCGCAGCGCGGGCAGACTCTGCTTTCAACGTCCTTCGGCTCAAAACAGCCTGAGCACTCCACGGTCGAAGGCTCCGCCATGGACTAATGCCTCTATATAGCATCAACTTCTGTGCTATCAGCGTACCACGTTCAGGGTTGGCGTAGAAACACCTCTACCTTATTCCCATGCCGCCAGATCGGCCCGCATGATACGAATCCGTTGCATGATCGCCTCTCGTCTGAGGTTGAACATGACCATACCCAAGGTGATGACAGTTCCCAGTCCGATCAAGATCAAGGCCCGGCTGAAACCTTGCTCAGGATAGAAACGGATCAACTGTCCCGCCACGTTCAGCACTAGAAACGCCACTCCAGCATAGAGGAAAGCGCGCACCCGCAACGCGATGCCGAAAATGACGCCGCTCAAGGCCAGCGCCAGCGCCAGCACGAACACCCAAAGTTCTGGGCGCAGGAAGACATCCAGGCCAGCGCCGGCATAAAGCGCGCTCAGCGCCGCCAGCCGCGCCCCGCTTAACACGCCAGGCCGTAATTCCCGTTGATGCAGATGCAATAGCGCCAGTACCGATACGGCGGCTGGTACGATGTAGAACTGCCATAAGCCATAGCGCTCGGCCCACAGCGGAGCCCATAGATAGACCGCGCCGTTCAAAGCCAGCACGCCCAAATACATGGGCAAGGGATTGCGCAAAGCGCCCGCCAGCGATAGATAGAGCACCGCGGCGGCCAGCAAGGCGGCGCCAAACCACGGCGAAGCGAGCTGCCACGGAGCGGTCGCCAGCGCCAGCAGCGGCAACAATACGGCAAGATGGTACAGCGGTCGAGATAGCGTGAACTGGTGCAGCAGAAAGATGGTATAGGCGGCCATCATCAGCCCAGCGGTGTCCGCGACCGTAAACGGCGTCAATCCGAGTACCGCCAACCGCCCGTAAGCCGCTAGCAGCCCTAGTAACGCGGCCGTCGCGTAAACCCATTTCGGTTCCTGGACCTGCCGCCAAGCCTTCATTCCCGTCTGAGCCGCCAACGCCAACAGAGTCGCGCCCGCTGCCAACGGATCGACTGTCGCGCCAAAATACCAGGCCAACGATCCCCAGCCGGCCCGGTAGGCTAAGAGGCCCCAAGCGTGCAAACCCAACCACAGCAGACTGAAAACCAACAACCAGGGGATCGACTCCCTTAACGTGTGAGCCAATTCATCCACTTGGCTGAGCCGCGCCTCATCCGACTGCGTGGTCACCGCATTCAGCCGAGCCTCCAATCGCGATCGGACAGCTCTCAATCCCCACAGCAACAGCACAGTCTGCAAGGCGTACCAAGGGGCTAAGCCAAACAGCGCCGCCCAGAAAGTAGACGTGGCGCCGCTCAGCCAGATGACGTAACTGCCAGCCAAGGCCAACAGTAAACCGATTTTTAGTTGAATTGATCGCTCCCGCCACCAGCCCTGCGCCAGCATGATGACCGCCAGCGCCAGCAGGCTTCCGGTCACATGATCCCAAGCAACGCCAGGAACGATAAATAGCAGCGCCAGGCTCGCCACCGGCAGAACAGCCAACCAAAATTCCAGCGCCGAACGCCAAGCCTCTAGCCGATACGATCCATGGCGCCAAGCCAACAGCAACGCGCCATCCCACAGCGCAACCAACAATGGCAACCAGACTGGCGATGGAGCCAGCGCTAGCAAAACCGCGGCGATCACCGCTGGTAAAGCCAGCAGCAAGCTATGCGCTGGCAAGCGCGTCGGGCGGATTTTGAACCCATGCCCGGCGCTTGCCGCCAGCAGCAGCGCCACCCCCACCAACCGCCAAGACGCGGGTTCCGCTGGAGAGGCAACCCAGAATAACCCGATCTCCAACACCCACAGCCGCGCCAACACCACTCCTAACACCCCAAACGGCAACCAGAATAGCGGTTCGAGCAAATAGTCGCGCCGCCAGTCGAGCCAACTGGCCAGCATCCGGCCATGACGTCGCCACACCGGAATTAACAGCCATAACAGATTCAGCCAGAGCAGAGCGGCGGTGCATTCGCTCAACACGCCAAGGACATCGGAACCGCCCGGCAAAGGATTCCACCAGTTCAGGGTGAGGCCAGCCGATAATCCGCTGGCCGTCAACACCGCCACCGCCAGCCAAGCCATGCCCGGCCAAGTCGTGTTCCGCAACAGCAAGAACAGATACGGCGTCAATGCCGCCAGCGCGGCGCTCAACGAAAAATCGCCACTGGCCCATCCAACCGCGCTGCCCGCCAAGACGCAGACTAATCCGAGCAACGGCCAAAATTCCGGCGCTACCGCCCAGTCTGGCTGGCGCGCGTTCCAGCGCGGCAGCAGCAAATTGCCGTCAAACCAGAGCGCGTAACCCCAGACAACCGCAATCCAGATTTCAGTCGAGCGATCAAAATCCCCCCAACCCACCAAACTCCAAGCGAGCGCGCTCGACAACAGCGCCAGACCGAGACCGCGCCATCCCGCTGCGTTTCGCCACGGTCGGGCCACTGGGAACAACGCTACGCAGAGCAAGGCGAGCAACACCGGCAAGCGCGCATCACCCGCCAATGCCGCGAGAGTCGCGCCAGCCAACGCTAGCAAATACAATGCGGCGCTGACCAACTGTAACGGAGTGCGCCAATAGGCGAATGGAGCCGTTTTCTCCGGCCGTAACGCCAGCCAGGCCAGCGCCATGAGGGCGCTTAAAACGACATTCAGCAGGGGTTGGCCCAAGCCTAGCAATTCCAACCCAAACCACCCGGCGTCGAGCAACCACGCTGTCAGCGTCAGTGTGATCAGCGCCGCATAAGCATGGAATACAGAACGGTAATGCCAGCCTGTTGCTATAAAGAGCAGCAAGCTCGACCCCAGTATCGGCAACAGCTCCACAACCGGCGCTTTCAACAGCATTAACGCCAAGCTGGCCCCGACTGCCGTTACTGCTACCGCCATCGCGCAACGATGCAGGCTTTGCTGGATTTGACGGCTACCGCCCGCGCCGCCAGGTACGGTAAAGCCCATCACTTGCGCCAAGCGCCAGGTGGTGGGATGCTCCAGTACGGCGACGCTCGCGCGCCAGACCAAGAGCGCATACAGCACCGCCGCCGCACCCACTCCCAACCCAAGCCATTCAAACCAAACCAGCCCCACCATCACACCGGCAAGCCCCAACAAAAAGGGTAAGGCCACCCAACTGAAACGATGGAAATAGCCGATCAACACCAACCCAGCGACTACTCCCACCCCGGCTGTGACCGGCCATGCTGCTGAAACGGCTCCACCATCCACTAGCCGCAGGCTGAGCTTTATCAAGCCAAGCACCCATAAAGAGGCCATGGCTTGTTCCAACGGCGCACCCACCACAGCGATCAACGACGGGCAACTGGCGCTATCTTCCCCGTCCGACCCTGCATCAGGCTGGTTATCAGCAAGGGCGCGGCGTGCCCGAAAGCGCCAGTTCAAGCGCCACAGCAGTCCCCAGATCGCCAACACCAAGACAAACTCGATTAAACCCGTGCTTGGTCCAGGAAAAAAGCCCTGCTTGACCAATGCACCGATGCCAGCGCCACAGGCCAGCACGCCGTAGAACAGCGCCTGTCGGCGCAAGCTCAGACTCAGCCACAACAACAACGCACCCGCCACGGCCAGTAATAAAATCGGCTCCAGGCGACCTAGCAGATTAGATCCCAGCGATATTCCGGCCAGCGCTAGCGCCAGCGCCACATTCCACTGAGCGCTGCCGAGCCACACGAAACAATTGATGGAAGATTGCCCGCGCTGCTGCAAGCCCAGTCCAGCCCATAACGCCGCCAGCGCCAACCAACCCCACGCGGTTTGCATTCCCCAACCGGACCCACTCCAACTTGGAGCACAAACGACCGCCACCGCTGCCAGCACGGTCACCAGATAACCGGCATAGGCCCAACGCGGCTCCATTTCTGGCAAAGCCAGCAGCGACTGGACCCCGATATAAGCCAGCGCAGTCCCAATCACCGCCGTGAGGAAACTCAACGCGCTGGGCGGATTCCAAGTCAGGCTCCAGGCGATCACCCCAACTAACAGGACGCCGCCCACCATCAGGCATTGCAACGCGATGGCGCGCGAACGCGGACTCGCCCAGCGGGCGCAGCCCAGCAATGCCAGTAAGCCCGGCTCAGCGGCCAGCCCGCGCCAAGCAGGCGGAACCAGATGCAGCAGACCCAGGCCATACAGCCCCACCAAGCAGCCAAACAGCAGATATAAGGGGGGCAAAGTGCGGTAGCGCCAAGTCATCCAGCCATACAATGCGCCACCCAAGGCCAAGGCTAGCGCCAGCGGCAAGGTGGATTGGCTCGCAACCGCGATAGCTACCGCCGATAGGCCATAAAGCACAAAGCTGAATCGAGATAGAAAGGTGTATTTTTCGACCCACTCCTTGAGTGCCGCGTCTATTGGGAACAACAACCCGCACAACGCCATCAGGAACGGTCCGGCATAACCCTCAGGCAACGTTGCCGGCCACAACCAGGTCAAATGGACGAACGATACCATCGCGGTATAAACCAGCATCCCAACGGCGTAATAGGTGGTTAGCCGTCGGTCCACGAACAATTGCCGCAGCCACTCACCGGAGAAAGTCCACAGCGCGTAACCAAGCACTCCCAACAACAGGGCGTGCCAGACCATCAGGACCTGCCAATAGGGCGCGAATTGCGCCAACGGCAACACCAGTTGCGCCGCCCCCAATCCGGTCAACAGCCAGGCATAGCGGCCTTGCAACACGCGATCCACCAGCATGCTGCTCAACGCGGCCGCCCACGCGAAGGCCGCTAGCGTTATAACGACAACCACCACACTCACCAGCAGCAACAACGGATCGCCACGGGCCGCGTTCACCAAGCGCGCCGCAACCGCCAACACAAGCGGGGCGAGCAGCATCCCTAACGTCAATAACATTGTGCTGGCGACAGCTAACTCAACCCGCTGCCGCCGGAATTGATAGCCGGCCCAGAGCAGGAAAGCGCCAGCGCCAAACAAACTGATGAACACGACAAGAGCGTTGACGAAACCAGAGGTATTGGCGATCAGAAACAGCGCACCAGCGATGAAACAGAAGCCGCCAACAAACCAGCCGATGTTCTGGGCCAAGAACGGGGCGATGAGTTTGGGCCAACCGGATACCGCGGTTAACGCCCTTTCCAGCGGACTTGGGGCTGCTGGCCGCCAATCAGCGACATCGACCGTTACCGTCTCAGGAACAGGCTTCCGAGAGGAACTGGCTGTCTCGGCAGTCGACCTCCAGTTCGCTGGTTTTATCGGCTCAGGTTCAAACTCTGGACTAAGCGGCGTGTCGGATAATGGCGGTGGAGAGGGTTCCACGGATTCCAGCGGCCACGACTTCCAGGCGGGGGGCGGCGGTGAGATTACTGGGGGTGGTGACAATACTGGCGGAGGATCATTGCGAACCATCGTCGGCGGTATTATCACAGCCGCCGGTGGTGCGGGGAGCGCGGGAGATATTGGGGGAATGGCCGCGAGCCAAGGCGGCGAACCGGGCGGATTCTCCAGCGCTTGCCCCAACAAACGCCACGCCAAAGCGCGGCGCTGTTCCCAAACTTCATTACCCGGCCAGGCTCCACCTTCGCGCAGATGCCGCTCCCACAATAAATCGAGCTGGCTCACCAGTTGCTGGTGCCGATTTTTCGGCAACTCACCGGCCTCGAGTAACTTTTCCAATTCCATCCGCAGCAGTAGCAGATTTTCGAGATCGGCCGGGGCATAACGAGCGTTGTTAGCGCCCATACCGCCAACGTGTGAAACGGGGCTGGATACGGTCAGCGGCGGTTCGCTCTCCAATCGGCTTGGCAGCCGTTCGCGTAACATCCGAACTTGGCGACGGGCAACAATCAGCGCTACCAAGAGAATCAGCGGCGAAAGGAGCCATAGCACCGCTATCGTTATAAAAAAAGTCCAATCCATGAATTCGCCGCCATCACCTAATCAAAGAGCAATAAAGCTGTGGATCGCCGCCGCTTATCGTCTGTCTCAATCGATCTCTCAGTCTTTGTTCAGTGATTCCCGTTTGAGGGCCGCCAGTTCCGCCTCAACTTCGCTGTTGACTTCCATCTTTAAAAATTCGCGCTCAATCTGGCTATACTGGCCATACACCTCATCGCGCGCTTCCATGCGGGCTTCCATTTCCCCACTTTATCCGCCATGCGGCCGAAGGAATTGTTGAGATCAAGGCCGGTCTGGAATCGATCGTGGACTTGATCCATCTGTTCGCGCGCCTGCGCCGCCCGTTGCCGGGCCACCAAGCTTCCCTTTTTCAGCCGCGCTTCCTCCAACTTCATTTCCAGCGCCCGTAACTGTGCCTTAAGGCGCTCACTGGTACGTCGGGCCGACTCCGAAGACACTTCCAAATGGGCGACCATGCTGTCATGTTCTTTCTTACGCATCAGCGCTTCACGGGCCAAGGCTTCATTGCCAGCTTGCAGCGCCCGCCGCGCCCGCTCATTCCATTCGCTGGCCTGACGGCGCTGGCTGTCCAGCTCCTTCGATAGCTGTTTCTCGCTGGCTACCGCGTCGATCACGCCTTCACGCGCGCTGCTGATGTTCTCCTCCATCTCGCGGATAAGTTGTTTGATCATCCGTTCAGGGTCTTCAACGCGGTCTACTAGATCGTTGAGATTCGCCGCGATGACATCACTGATGCGCTTAAATAGACTGGCCATGTTTACCTCCACAGAGTGACAAATTAATAGAAGAATAGCTTGAGTATAGTGAAGAATATTTATTATGAACAGTGTTCAATTAATATTTGAAGAAAAATCCGCCAAATGACGGACTTCTGGTTGTTTCAAAAAGAATTATTCGAAGGCCATCGCTCAAGAACTCCGATTCGACTCATCATAATAGTTACAATCATCCGGTTGAAGCCCCCACTCTTTCACTCTGGCTGATCAGCTTTGGCAAGACGCTTAGCTTAATTATCACCATCCCGGTTCCGGCCGCGCCGACCTTCCCCATCATCCCGGTTCCGGCCGCGCCGACCTTCCCCATCATCCCGGTTGCGCGTGCGCGACGCATCCTTATCGTCTCGATTCCGATCTCGCCGGCCCTCTCCATCGTCTCGGCTGCGAGTGCGCGACGCATCATTATCATCCCGCCCATCTCGCCGGCTCTCTCGATCACCCCGATCACCCCGATCACCCCGATCACCCCGATCACCCCGATCTTTACGGAAGGAATCTTCCGTAATTCCATCAACGGGTATCTGTTTAAACACTTCCTGCATCAGCTTCAAAGGGAAATCGTCTCCTGATCCTCTGGCGAATACCAAAGCTGGAGCCGCAGTCGCCAATGCGGCGCTAAAAAATAATATAGCCTTAATTTTCATTGAGTTATCCCCATAATCAACATTATCATCACATCTAAATTTCAGCGTATTAAAACGACTCAAGTGAAATTCTATCAATTGATACATTAATAGCTTCTGAAAGGATAATAAAGCAAATAAAATGCCACTTTTAAAAATAAGAGTGATTTTAAATAATGCGGCGCGTTGCACGCTTATTACAGTCTGAGCCAACCGGCGATTTTCTCTCGCATTTGCACTTTACACCCTAAAAAAGGTCATTTTCCAAAACGCTGGCCATAGGCTTCAACTCGCTATTTATTGCTAAAGGCAGGGCTAACATTACGAAGCAGAGTTTAACCAGATCAATTTGGACCCATCCAATCCAAATCGATCCTTTGGCAAAAGTCGTTCCACCTCAGCAATGTGATAGGGTATCGCGCTCTTTAAAACCGCCTATTTCATGAATCAGGTCACGCAACAAGACCATCATCCAACCTCGGAGCGGCCTCAGCCTGCAAGTGATTCTATTCTGCTATCATGGCGCGCTCGCACCGGATTACCGGCTTTCGTTCTTCAAGTGACCTGAATTGCCATGAACCCAGTTTTGACCATCGCCAAGCGCGCCGCCCTCAGCGCCAGCCGCATTTTACTCCGCCATTTTGACCACCTCGAACGGCTGAATATCACCACCAAGCAGCGCAATGATTTTGTCACGGAAGCAGATTTACAGGCTGAACGAGACATTATCCAAATTTTGCGCAAAACCTACCCCAATCACGGCATTCTGGCGGAGGAAAGCGGGGAGCAACCAGGACAGGATGAATACCAGTGGGTGATCGACCCGCTCGATGGCACCACCAACTTCATCCACGGCATCCCACATTTTGCGATCTCTATCGGTTTTCGCCACAAAAATCGGTTGGAAGCAGCGCTTGTCTACGATCCAATCCGGCAGGAGCTGTTTACCGCCTCACGCGGCGGCAGTGCGCAACTCAACGACCGCCGCATCCGAGTCAGCAATATCAACGCCCTGGAAAACGCTTTACTCGGCACCGGCTTTCCATTTCGCCATCCTCAGCACCAACCCGCCTACTTGAATCTCTTCGGCCGCCTTTTCAATAAGTGTGTGGAAATTCGTCGGCCTGGAGCCGCTTCGCTCGATTTGGCTTATGTGGCGGCCGGCCGGTTCGATGCGTTCTGGGAGATCGGCCTGAAACCGTGGGACCTGGCCGGCGGCGTGCTGTTGGTACAGGAGGCCGGCGGATTGGTCAGCGATTTTAGCGGCGGCAACGACTTCATGAAATCCGGCAATATCGTTGCCGGCAATCCCAAGATTTTCAAGGCGCTGTTACAAGAAATACAGCCGCATCTGACCCTTGAACTAGCGCATTGACCGCTTATCCGATCAGCGTTCCGACAGCGCCTGCTGGTAAGCTTGGCGCACGTCCGGGCCGAAACACACCAAATAAACTGTTTCGATTCGTTCATCGCTGGCCAAAAACCGTCGGACCTCTCGCACCGCGATCCGCGCCGCTTCCGCCACAGGATAGCCGTATACCCCACAGCTGATGGCGGGAAACGCAAAGCTGCGAACGCCGTTCTCCACCCCCAATTGCAGACTGTTGCGATAGCAGGCCGCGAGCAGTTCCGGTTCGTCCTGGCGTCCGCCTTGCCAAACTGGCCCAACCGTATGAATAACGTGTCGAGCGGGCAACCGATAACCGCGCGTGATCTTGGCCTGACCGGTCTCACAACCGTCCAAGGTACGGCACTCCGCCAGCAATTCCGGCCCAGCGGCGCGGTGAATAGCGCCATCCACGCCGCCGCCGCCCAATAAAGAACGGTTGGCGGCATTAACGATAGCGTCCACTGTCATTTGGGTGATGTCGCTGGAAACCATCTGGATACGATCAGCCGTTGCCGCCATGTCAATGCTCCAAAGCTAAATCTCCACCATCTCAAAATCATCCTTGGTCGCTCCGCATTCTGGACAAGTCCAAGTCAGCGGCACGTCTTCCCAAGCTGTTCCCGGTGGAATGCCATCGTCCGGCCAGCCTTTTTCTTCATCATAGATAAAGCCACAGATCAAGCACATGTATTTCTTCATTGTGTTATCAATTTCCATTTCCAAGGGTTTTATCGAAGCCGCATCGGATTAACATTGCCACATGCTAGCGAATCCTGAAAAACCCATAGGGTTTATTAGCATTTCGCTACTATGCTAATGAGCAGTCTGTTTTAAATCATAACCGGTTACTGGTCCCGGCCCGCTCCTTCCCATGGTACTTTGGAGTTCCCGTTTGATCCCAGCAAATCCCCCAACTCTCCCGGTCGTGATGGCCTTCGCTGGGACCGATCCCAGTGGTGGCGCGGGTATCCCAGCCGATATTGAAACCATCGTCAGCCTGGGCTGTCATCCGGCCCCGGTTGTTACGGCCTTGAGCGTGCAGAATACGCACAACGTCCAAGCCTTGTGCCCGATTCCCGCCGATCAAATGATCGCCCAAGCGCACGCGGTGCTGGAAGATATGTCGGTGGCAGCCTTCAAGATCGGGCTGATTGGCAGCGTCGAAAACGCCGTCGCGCTGCATCGCCTCTTAAGCGCTCATCCCGATATTCCCGTAGTGCTCGACCCCGTACTAGCCGCTGGCGGCGGGGCCGAGTTAGCCGATACAGCGCTAATCGAAGCTATGCGGACCTTGTTGTTGCCGCTCACCACCATTCTGACGCCCAACAGTGGAGAAGCGCGTCGCCTGGCGCCAGAGGGCGACTCGCTGAACGCCTGTGCGATGGCCCTGCTGGAGCGCGGTTGCCAATACGTGTTGATCACCGGCGGCCACGAACCCACTGAAAATATCACCAATAACTTGTACGGCAACCATCGCTTGCTGGAAACCTTTCACTGGCCGCGGCTGACGCACGATTATCACGGCTCCGGCTGTACGCTGGCCGCGGCTATCGCCGCTCTGCTCGCTCAAGGCCAACATCTGTATTCCGGCCCTCCGAATTCCGCCATCGTACAGGCGCAAGATTACACCTGGCGCTCATTGGAGGCCGCGTATCGGGTCGGTGGCGGGCAATTGATTCCCAATCGGCTATTTTGGGCCACCTCTCCCCGAGACACCTGATGAATAAACTGGTTTGTCGTGGCCTTTATGCGATCACCGACCCCTTTCTACTCGCCGATGATCAGCTCGATAGAGCAGTCGAACAAGCCATTCTGGGGGGCGCCCGCCTCATTCAATATCGCGATAAAAACAGCGATGTACTTCGACGGCGGCGACAAGCAGAATCATTGAACCGCTTATGCCGACGCCATCAAGTGCCGTTGATCATCAACGATGATGTGGAATTGGCGGTTCAAAGCGGCGCGGCGGGCGTTCACATCGGCCGGGATGACCCCGCCTTCGCCACCGCTCGCGCGCGTTTGGGCGAGGCCGCATTGATCGGCGTATCCTGCTATGACCGGCTGGATCTGGCGCTGGACGCCGAGCGAGCCGGGGCCGATTATGTAGCCTTCGGCGCTGTGTTTCCGTCACCGACCAAACCGACCGAAATTCGCGCCCCCCTTAGCTTGCTCCGCGAAGCTCGAACGGCGTTGAAGGCGCCCATCATCGCCATCGGCGGCATTACGCCCGAGAATGCGCCATCATTGCTGGCAGCGGGCGTCGATGCGCTCGCCGTAGTCAGCGCGGTGTTTGGCCAGCCTGATATCCAGTCCGCTGCCCGGCGTTTTGCCGTTTTATTTGCTTGAGGAATTTGGTTATGAGCCGCTCCGAACAATTGTTTATCGAAGCCCAGCGCTATATCCCTGGTGGGGTTAACTCGCCGGTGCGCGCTTTTCGTGGCGTTGGCGGTAGCCCGATTTTCTTCAAGCGCGGTGAGGGTGCTTATCTGTACGATGAAGACGACCGCCGCTACATCGATTATGTCGGTTCTTGGGGGCCGATGATTGCTGGACACGCTCATCCAGCAGTAGTCCGCGCCGTGCAGGCCGCGGCGGCCAATGGCCTGAGTTTCGGAGCGCCCACCGCGGCCGAAACTCACATGGCCCGCAAAATTCAAGAATGGATGCCCTCCATGGAATTGACGCGGATGTGTAATTCCGGCACCGAGGCGACCATGAGCGCCATCCGTCTGGCTCGTGGTTTCACTGCCCGTAACACGATCATCAAATTCGAGGGCTGTTATCACGGCCATTCCGATTCACTGCTGATCAAGGCCGGCTCTGGCGCGCTGACTTTGGGCGTACCGACTTCCCCCGGCGTGCCAGCCGCGCTGGCGGCTTATACCGTCACGTTGAATTACAACGACTTGGCACAGATTAGGGAAGCATTTACGCAGCTCGGCGAAGAAATCGCCGGCGTCATTGTCGAGCCGATTGCCGGGAACATGAACTGCATTCCCCCGGTTTCCGGTTTTTTGGAAGGGCTGCGTGAGCTTTGCGATCGCTATGGCAGCGTCCTCATTTTCGATGAAGTGATGACCGGGTTTCGGGTCGCGCCCGGTGGCGCGCAACAACTGTATGGCATCACTCCTGATCTGACTACGCTCGGCAAGGTGATCGGCGGCGGGATGCCGGTCGGCGCTTTTGGGGGTCAGCGGGCGATTATGGAAAAACTGGCTCCGCTGGGGCCGATCTATCAGGCGGGCACGCTGTCCGGCAATCCGGTGGCGATGGCGGCGGGGCTGACGACGCTGGATTTAATTGCCGCGCCCGGCTTTCACGCCAATCTATCCGCCAAAACCCAACAGTTATGCCAAGGGCTGCTAGCCGCCGCTCACAAAGCCAGCATACCGCTGACCACTAACCATGTCGGCGGGATGTTCGGCCTGTTTTTCACGGATCAGCCGGTCAATACCTACGCCCAGGCTGTCGCGTGCGATATAGAACGATTTAAGAGGTTTTTTCACGGTATGTTGACGGAAGGCATCTATCTCGCGCCATCCGCCTTCGAAGCCGGCTTTATGTCGTCGGCCCATAGCGACGCTGACATTGATGCGACACTGAGCGCCGCACAACGGGTGTTCGCCCGTCTCTAAAAATCCGGCAAGCTCTCATCATGAGAGCCAACTCACGACCTTTAGCGTCGCAACCACCAGTTAGCCCACAGGCCCATCATACCCAAACTGAAAAACAGCAAGAGGTTCCACATCGGCATACTCAGGCCCAGCAAGCTCCAATCGACCTTGGCGCACTCGCCGGAACCGGTGAGTACTTCCCGCAGCGCCTCGCCGAGCGGAAAATTTTGTAGCATGTAATCCAGCCCCGGCCCACAGCGTGGCGCCTCCTCAGGCGGTAAACTCTGTATCCAGACATGCCGCCCCGCGATCAGCACGCCAACGGTGGCCGCCAAGTCGATCAGCAACCCGTACACTTTTGCACCCCAAGATGGCGGGTTATGAAGCGCCGCAAGCAAAAAAATCACGCCAACCGCCATCAGGGCCAGCCGCTGGAAAATACACAGCGGGCAAGGCTCAAACCCCTGTACGAGCTGAGTAAAATAGGCATACCCTAGCCCCAGCGCGCACACCAGAAACCCCACGGTATTCACCCAGCGACGCGATAGCTCTTGCCAGCCAGCGGGGCTAGGCGTTTCCTTCCGATCAGCATCCGACATAAGCAATCCCAGACTATTTTAAAATTAAGCGCTTGATCAACTTAGCGATCCGAGTGGCCCAGCGACCGATCCGGCGCAATGCGGTCACGAACCCGCTGTTTGACTTCCTTGGCTTCGGGAAAGCGTCCTTGCTGTTGGCGCGACCAGATCAGGTCGTCGTTCACCCGAATTTCAAATACGCCACCGACGCCGGGCAGCAAGGCCACTTCGCCTAGTTCCTGTTCAAATGTCGTCAGCAGTTCTTGCGCCAACCAAGCCGCGCGCAGCAACCAACGGCATTGAGTGCAATAGCTGATGCTCACTCGCGGCTTTGGTTCCATGATGATGCTACTCATAACTTGTCGAGATACGTCACGCCGCCTAGTTGCGCCATCTGCTGCTCGATCCAACGCTGGCGCTTGAGGATGTAGGCGGAAGGTTTATCGACCCGATAGCGGACGGGATTGGGCAGTACCGCCGCCAAGCGAGCGGCTTGATCACCGGTCAGGCGGGCGGCGGGTTGATTAAAAAAGCGGCGGCTGGCCGCTTCCACGCCAAAGGTGGAATCCCCAAATTCGGCAATGTTCAGATAGACTTCCAAAATCCGCTCCTTGGGCCAAAGCAGCTCCAGCAACAGTGTAAACCACACTTCCAGACCCTTGCGAATGAAACTGCGGCCCGACCACAGAAACAGATTTTTTGCCACCTGCTGGCTGAGGGTGCTGGCGCCACGCAGCGGCTTACCCTCCTCCTGATCCTCCAACACATTCTGAATTTCAATGAAATCAAAACCATAGTGATCGGGAAAACGCTGATCTTCACCAGCCATCACTGCCAGCGCGGCTTGCGGTGAAATGCGCGCATACGGCGTCCACATGTAACGGATCGCGGTGCTTTTATCCGTCCATAAGGTTTTAAGCCAGTTTTGGGCGATCACGCTGGAAGTCGGCGGCGGCAACCAGCGCAACAGCAAGACCAGCAGTAGCGAACCGACGCCAAACAGCCACAACGCCTTCCATAACACCCGCCCGATGCTGATCCAGCCGCGTGGTTTCACGGTAGGCTGGCGCTGCTTGGTTTTTCGTGACAAAGGCCAACACCGCGCTTTTAGAAAATGCCCCACGCCACCCCTGACGCCATGGTTTCTCCCAATTCTTCGCATTGTTCTAATAGTTCAGTCGATAGCTCGCCCCGAGCGATGATTGGATCACAAACCAACTTGAAGGGATAACCACGGGCAATCCGTTCGATGCTACCCAAAGCGCCGGTTCCATCATTACCAGCGCTGATAAAAATTGCATAAGGCAATCCGCTGATCTTGCCTTGAGCCGGATAGTAGGTGCGATCCAAAAAATTCTTCATGGCGCCGGACATGTAGCCGAAATTTTCCGGCGTCCCCAGCAACAGGCCATGCGCCCACAGCAGATCGCTTAGTTCAGCGCGCAAGGCCATTTTCAGACGGGTTTCAACATCTGACACCCGCCGCGCGCCACGCAACGCCGCTCTGGCCATCGTTCGGGTGTGTCCCGTCTGGGAATGATAGACGATTAGCAGGTGTTTGCCTGGATCGATCATGACGGGGTTTGAAGGATCATGCGCCAAATCACGGCGAGCCTCGCTGGCGCGCCATCAGGCGCTCTGCCCTAAACCGGGCGATTTACACCAGGCCATCGCTTGTTCCAGGCGATCATTACCCCAGAACAGTTCTCGATCAACCAGGAAGCTGGGCGCACCGAATATTCCCCTTACCATGGCTTGTTCCGTTTGCGACCGTAGCGCATCCTTATTGGCGGACTCCAGCGCGTGTTCGATGTGCGCCAGGCCTGGTTGGCCCACCCGCTCAAGGCAAGCTTCGATAACTTCCGATCTGGCAATATCCAGATCTTCGGCGAAATTGGCCTGAAATACCTGCCGCACGAATTCAGGCAACCAAGATTCCGCCGCGAAGACGCAAGCGACCCGCGCCGCCAGCACGCTATGGCGGGGGAAAATCGAGGGCCGCCGTAACGGAAGATCCAAGCTTGCGCAGATCCGTTCCAGATCGCGCCACATATAGCGACCCTGTGCCGGATAAAGATTAAACGGCGAATCGCGCCAGCCTTGCCGCTGAAAAATTGGCCCCAGCAGGAACGGCCGCCAGAGGACGGCAATTCCTTCGCGATGCGCCATTGCCTCGATTCGCATGGCCGCCGGATAGCTATAGGTGCTGGCGAATTCAAACCAGAATTCAAGCGCGGGCCTCAAGGGGCCTTCGATTGTATCGTCCATCGGATTCAGTGCAAAAAACACCAGTCAAAATTTTTGTAAGTGGCGAGAGGTAGCGATCCAGAACCCGCTTTTCAGAGATTCACTTGCCGCATCAAGGGATTTCCGCTATGGTTGCGAGTCCTTTTTTAAGAACCCTGAGATTACGACCAGCGAGAGATTATGTCCAAAGAAGACCATATCGAAATGGAAGGTACGGTGGTTGATACCCTGCCCAATACCATGTTCAGAGTACAACTGGAAAACGGCCATATCGTCACGGCGCACATCTCCGGCCGGATGCGTAAGCATTACATCCGCATCCTAACCGGCGACAAGGTGAAAGTGGAGCTGACACCCTATGATTTAAGTAAAGGCCGCATCGTCTATCGAGGCCGTTGAATGCGCCGTCGCACGCCTTTCTCCGCTCAGCCCAGATAAACAGCAACCTACTCCCCCACAGGTTGCCGATTATCCTCGTGCTTGCGCTTTACGGCACGGCCTCTTCCTCGGCAATTTCCACTTGCAAATCACCATCCCGCACGGTGACGGTGACATGGCCACCGTTGATCAGCCGGCCGAATAGCAACTCCTCGGCCAGTCGGCGCTTGATATTTTCCTGGATGATCCGCGCCATCGGCCGCGCGCCCATCTTGGCATCGTAGCCGCGCTCAGCCAACCAAGCCCGCCCTTCCCGATCCACCTCCACGGTGACTTTCTTCGGTTCCAATTGTGCTTCCAGCTCGATCAGGAACTTGTCCACCACCTGAGCGATAATGTTCGAGGTCAAGCCCTTGAATTGGACGATGGCATCCAGCCGGTTGCGGAACTCTGGCGAAAACAGCCGTTTGATGACTTCCAAGCCATCCGTGCTGTGGTCTTGCATCGTAAAACCAATAGACGGCCGGTCCATCAACTCCGCCCCGGCATTGGTGGTCATCACCAAGATGACGTTACGGAAATCCGCCTTACGGCCGTTGTTGTCGGTCAAGGTGCCATGATCCATCACCTGCAACAACAGGTTGAACACATCGGGATGCGCCTTTTCCACCTCATCCAGCAGTAAGACCGCGTGCGGATGCTTGAGAATGGCGTCAGTCATCAAGCCGCCCTGATCAAACCCGACATAACCGGGCGGCGCGCCGATTAGCCGTGACACCGTGTGCCGCTCCATATATTCAGACATATCGAAACGAATCAGTTCGATACCCATGATTCGGGCCAGTTGGCGGGTGACCTCGGTTTTGCCCACCCCAGTCGGCCCGGCGAACAGGAAGGAGCCGATCGGCTTCTGCTCGTTACCTAGGCCGGCGCGAGCCATCTTGATGGCGTTAGCTAACGTGTCGATGGCTTCATCCTGCCCGAACACCACCAGTTTCAGATCGCGTTCCAGATTGCGCAGTACATCCTTGTCCGACGACGAAACCGTCTTGGGCGGAATGCGAGCGATCTTGGCGATGATGGTTTCAACATCGGTGACGTTGATAACCTTCTTACGCTTGGCCACTGGCAACAGCCGCTGGCTAGCACCCGCCTCATCGATCACATCAATCGCCTTATCCGGCAAATGGCGATCATTGATGTAGCGCGCTGACAATTCCACCGCGGCCCGCAACGCCTTATCCGCATACTTGACATCGTGGTGTTCCTCAAAGCGCGTCTTGAGGCCACGCAAAATCTGGTAGGTTTCCTCGACCGATGGCTCGGACACGTCGATTTTTTGGAAACGCCGCGCCAGCGCGCGATCTTTTTCGAAGATGCCGCGATATTCCTGATACGTCGTCGAACCGATACATTTCAGATCGCCGGAAGCCAACATCGGCTTGATCAGGTTGGACGCATCCATCACCCCGCCCGACGCCGCGCCCGCGCCGATGATGGTGTGAATCTCGTCGATGAACAGCACCGCGTTGCGCTCCTTGCGCAATTGCGCCAGTACCGATTTCAGCCGTTTTTCAAAATCGCCGCGATATTTGGTGCCCGCCACCAGCGATCCCAAATCCAGCGCGTAAATCGTGGCGTTGGCCAACACCTCTGGCACCTCGCCATCCACGATCATCTTCGCCAATCCTTCCGCGATGGCGGTTTTGCCAACGCCAGCCTCACCGACGAACAGCGGATTGTTCTTGCGCCGCCGGCATAAGATCTGGATGGTGCGTTCGATCTCCTCGCGCCGGCCGATCAGGGGGTCGATCCGGCCCTGCCGCGCCAGTTCGTTGAGATTGGACGCGAAATTCTCCAGCGGCTTGGCATTCTGGTTTTCGGCGTTCTCCTCGTTTTGCGGCGGCGCGGCTTCTTGCTCGTCGGAAATTTTGGAAATGCCATGCGAAATGAAATTGACGACATCCAACCGGCTGATTTCCTGCTGTTTCAGCAAAAAGACCGCCTGCGATTCCTGCTCGCCGAAAATAGCCACCAAGACGTTGGCGCCAGTGACTTCCTTATTGCCGGACGACTGCACATGCAACACCGCGCGCTGCAACACGCGCTGGAATCCCAGCGTCGGTTGGGTCTCGCGCGGATCGTCCGCACTTAACACGGGGGTGTTATCCCGGATAAAAATTTGTAAATCGCGTTTCAGCTTGTCCAGATGAGCGCCACAGGCCCGCAACACCTCCGCGGCCGCCGGATTATCTAGCAGCGCAAGGAGCAAGTGTTCCACAGTCATGAACTCGTGACGCCGATCTCGTGCCTCGCGGAAAGCAAGATTAATGGAGAATTCCAAGTCCTTGCTTAGCATAACTAAACCTCGAATCGCGCTGGGGTGGTGTTCAATTAAGCCTCTTCCATGGTACATAGCAACGGGTGCTGGTGGCGGCGGGAGAATTCGCTCACCTGCGCCACTTTGGTTTCCGCAATCTCATGAGTATAGACCCCGCACACTCCGCGGCCACGGGTGTGAACATGCAACATGACTTGAGTCGCTTTTTCCCGGTTCATCCCGAAAAAATCCTCCAAGATTCGTACCACAAAATCCATCGGCGTGTAGTCATCGTTCAGCAGCACCACTTTGAAAAGCGGCGGCTGCTTGAGCTGAGGCTTCGCGGGTTCGACGACGAGACCGCGTTCTTGATCGGAAGACGATGCCTTTTCCTTGCTCATGGCCTTAGCGTTGCTGGGACTAACAAGAATAGATATGGGGGTCTTTAGCGGCGACACAAGGTACGCCATTCCGTTGGTTGTTATGGACTAATAGTTAGATGATACGCGGCCTGCAAGTTTCCTCAAGAGTCGCCAGTTTACAAAAGTTCTATACTGGCTCTCGGAAAGCTCGCGCCGGCCCGTGGGCGGCCAACTAACGCGCGATCATCTGCTTGATATCTTTCCTCAGCTTCACCGCAAGCCGTCGAGGCGATGCACTTGCGGCGGAGATCAGTCCTCGTGCGCCATTTTATCTTGAAGGGGCCTCAATCCTCACGCGCACGATTCCGCTTTCCATCATGCTTAGTCGGCGCGCGGCGGCGCGAGAAAGATCAATAGCGCAATTTCCGGCATGAGGTCCACGATCATTGATCGTCACCCGAACAGTTTTTTTGTTTTCGAGGTTAGTAATTCTGACCTTCGTTCCAAAGGGTAAACTCTGATGGGCGGCGGTGAGTTGATTTTGGTTAAATCGTTCGCCGCTCGCGGTTATTCTGCCGTGTAACCTTGGCCCATACCAACACGCATTACCCACTTGCTCGTAGGCGCTCGCGGTTACCGGCGCGCCACCGAGTAGCGCCGCAAGCCCCAGGGCCCCGAATCGCAAAATACGAGCAATACGTTTGTTCGCGACTGGAAGATTGATGTGGCATACAGTCATGATCCCAACTCCAAGTGATTTATAGGGGATGTCTCTGATTAGGAAACAGAGATTCATCTGAAACCACTCTACTGGAAAATTTTTTCGAAAATACCGGCGGCTTGATCGTAGGTGGCGGTGTCCTCGCCCTGCGCGGTGACGGTCTGTTTGACCTTCGCCAGTTCTTCGGGAATCAGTGCGCGCACCAGTTCAGCCGTGACCTTGCGACCATCATCCAGCATCCCCTTGGGACTCACCACCCACTGCCAGACCTGCGAGCGGGAAATCTCGGCGGTGGCGGCATCCTCCATCAGGTTATGAATCGGCACGCAGCCATTGCCCGCCAGCCAGGAACCGAGATAGTGAATGCCGACGTTGATATTGTTGCGCAGGCCAACTTCAGTGATCGGAGTTTCGGGATTGAAATTCAGAAAATCCTTGGCGGTGAAGACCTCATCGCGCTGCTTTTCCCATTGATTGGGCTTATCGCCCAGCACCTTGACGAATTCCTCGTGGGCGATGGGCACCAAACCCGGATGGGCCACCCAGCCGCCGTCGAAACCGTCTTTAGCATCGCGGGTCTTGTCGTGACGGATACCGGCCAACGCTTTTTCATTGGCTTCCGGATCATTCTTGATGGGAATCAACGCTGACATACCGCCCATCGCGGGCGCGCCGCGCTTGTGGCAAATCTTGACCAGTTGCAGCGCGTAGGAGCGCATGAACGGCACCTCCATGGTGATCGCGCCGCGATTAGCCAGACAAAAATCCTTATTTTTCTTGAACTTCTTGATGCAACTGAAGATGTAATCCCACCGGCCGGCATTGAGACCGGCACTGTGCTCGCGCAATTCGTACAGGATTTCTTCCATCTCGAAGGTGGCAAGAACCGTTTCGATCAGCACGGTGGCTTTGATGGTGCCGCGCGGAATGCCGAGTTCGTCCTGCGCCATACAGAAAATCTCGTTCCACAGCCGCGCTTCCAGATGGCTCTCCATGTTCGGCAGATAGAAGAACGGCCCCGCGCCACGGGCGATCTGCTCCTTGGCGTTGTGGAACAACACCAAGCCAAAATCGAAAATGCCGCCGGAAACGCGCTGACCGTCTACTAGCACATGTTTCTCATCCAAATGCCAGCCGCGCGGCCGGATTTGCAAGGTGGCAACGGTCTCATTGAGTTTGTATTCCTTGCCCGCTTCGTTCACGTAGCTGATGTTGCGGCGGATGGCGTCTTTCAGATTCACCTGACCCTGAATCTGGTTGAACCAGTTGGGGCTGTTGGAATCCTCGAAATCAGTCATGTACGAATCAGCGCCGGAGTTATAGGCGTTGATAATCATCTTGGCTTCAACTGGGCCGGTGATCTCAGTGCGGCGGCGCTCCAGCGCTTTCGGCAGCGGCGCGATTTTCCAGTCGCCTTCACGGATAGTCTTCGTTTCTGGCAGGAAATCCGGCATTTCACCAGCATCAATGCGCGCCTGACGCTCAACGCGCTTTTTCAGCAATTCCTGGCGGCGCGGCTCGAAGGCCCGGTGCAGTTTCGCCACCAGCGCCAAGGCATCATGAGTAAGAATCTCATCAAAACGAGGATGAAGGGGGGCGTTGACTTGCACGCCAGCAGGCAAATTGAGGCTCACGGTGGCTCCTTTAGCAAAATTCGTTCGCAAATGGTGGGAATTATTTTAACGGGTTCCAATGGCAAAAACCCGGAGGGATTCTCCGGGTTCGCGGCAATGCGCCCTATCGCCTGCCCAGGCTATCGACCGGGCGATAGGTATTGAAGTTTAGTGGAATTGTTCTTCCTCGGTTGAACCCGTCAGCGCGGTCACGGATTAAACGCCACCCTGAATGATGGTGGTCACATCGTCGAAATAGCCGGTGCCGACTTCCTGCTGATGGCTGACGAAGGTATAACCCCGGTCGCGGGCGGCAAATTCGGGTTCCTGGACCTTTTCGACATAGGCTGTCATGCCGCGCTTCACATAATCCTGAGACAGATCAAACATGTTGTACCACATGTTGTGAATGCCGGCCAAGGTGATGAACTGATACTTGTAGCCCATTGCACCCAGCTCACGCTGGAACTTGGCGATGGTGGCGTCATCCAGATTCTTCTTCCAGTTGAACGACGGCGAACAATTGTAGGCCAACATCTTGCCCGGATTCTGGGCTTGAATGGCTTCGGCGAATTTCCTGGCGAAGTTCAGATCGGGCGTACCGGTCTCGCACCACACCATATCGGCATACGGCGCATAGGCCAGACCGCGCGAAATGGCCTGCTCCAACCCTTTCTTGGTCTTATAGAAACCTTCGACCGTCCGGTCGCCAGTCAGAAACGGCTTGTCGTTGTCGTCGCAATCGCCAGTCAGCAGATCGGCCGCTTCGGCGTCAGTACGCGCCAACAGAATGGTTGGCACGCCGTAAACGTCGGCCGCCAGGCGGGCGGCGATCAGCTTCTGCACCGCTTCCTGGCTTGGCACCAGCACCTTGCCGCCCATGTGGCCGCATTTCTTGACCGAGGCCAGCTGATCCTCAAAATGGACGCCCGCCGCACCAGCGCGAATCATCCGCTTCATCAACTCATGCGCGTTCAGTACGCCGCCAAAACCGGCTTCGGCGTCACCGACGATGGGCAGGAAATAGTCGACAAAATCTTTATGGCCCGGCCCGATCCCACGCGCGCACTGAATTTCGTCGGCTCGCTTGAAGGTGTTGTTGATGCGCTCGACCACGACCGGTACCGAATCCACCGGATACAGCGACTGGTCGGGATACATCGACATGTAGGTGTTATTGTCGGCGGCAACCTGCCAGCCGGACAGGTAAATCGCCTTGACGCCGGCCTTGGCTTGTTGCATCGCCTGGCCGCCGGTTAGCGCGCCCAGGCAGTTGACATAGGGCGTGGTGGTGACCAGTTCCCACAGCTTCTCCGCACCCCGCTGCGCGAAGCTATATTCGACCGGCAGGTTGCCGCGCAGGCGCACGACATCTTCAGCGGTGTAGCCGCGCTTGATGCCTTTCCAGCGGGGGTTCTCGGCCCAGTCTTTTTTCAGTTGTTCAACGCTTAGAAATGACATTTTAATTATCCTCTTGGGGGTTTGGGATTGGCGCTCAAAACCTGTTCATACTATGATCGAAACCCCCGAATTATTTTGATGGCAACTTGAGGGTGTATCGAGAAATTGTGGTTATTCTAATGTGGCTATGCAGCATTTTACAAGTTTATTAAGAACGCTCGCGCCACCGTATCGCACAGTCCTGTTTTTCCAAGCTGACAGGAAACCTCACAATGACAAAAAAATGACACTCCTGATTTGATCGCCGATATTGGCGGCACCAACGCTCGTTTTGCTCTTGCCAAGGCTGACGGCCAAATCAGCGATGAGTGTATTTTGAGCGGCGCTGACTATCCCGATTTGATCCAGGCCGCCACCGCCTATTTGCGCGATATTCCAAGCCCCCGGCCGCGCCGCGTCGCCGTGGCGGTGGCCACACCCATCACCGGTGACTGGATTCAATTCACCAACAGTCCCTGGTCATTTTCGACGGAGGCTGCCCGTCAGGCGTTGGGCTTGGAACAACTGCTGATTATCAATGATTTCACCGCGCTGGCGCTGGCGCTGCCGCTGCTCGAAGCCGACGAACGACGAGCAATCGGGGGCGGCGCGCCGGTCAAGCAAGCCCCCATCGCCTTATTGGGGGCGGGTACTGGCTTGGGAGTATCGGGATTGGTCTGGTCGGGAAAGCATTGGATTCCGCTGCAAGCCGAAGGCGGTCATGTCACTTTTTCCGCCCACGACGAGCGGGAATGGGCCGTTTCTCAAGTATTGCGGCAACGCTTCGGCCACGTCTCACCCGAACGCTTGTTATCCGGCCCTGGCTTGCTCAACCTTTACACTGCGCTGGCCGAAATCCAAGGCTGGCGGGCTGAAAATCTGACTCCAGCGGACATCACCGACCGCGCCACGACTGGCGCTTGCCCCCACTGCGTCGAGGTATTGGAACTGTTCTGCGGCGCGCTGGGCACGGCGGCGGGCAATTTAGCGATTACGCTCGGCGCGTTGGGCGGCGTTTACATCGGCGGCGGCATCGTGCCCCGACTGGGCCATTTTTTCGACCGCTCCCCATTCAGAAGCCGGTTTGAGACTAAGGGCCGGTTCAGCAATTATCTGGCGGCTATTCCGACGTGGATCATCACCGCCAGCAATCCGGCGTTTAGAGGGGTGGCGGCCGCCTTGGACCGCTGATCGCTCAGGCTGTTGGATAGTCCGCCGCGTGCAATTCGTTCACCTTGGCGGCCATGATAAAGTCATTTTCATGCAATCCTTTGATCTTATGGGTGAAAAAGAGCACATTGGCATACCCCCAGCCAAATGTAATATCGGGGTGATGCCCTTCTTGTTCAGCAAGATCGCCCACTCGGTTGACGAAAGCCAGCGCGGCGACAAACGTCTTGAACTGAAACCGCCGCTCTAGCCGGGTACCGTTTTCCAGCAATTGCCAACCGGGCGCCTGCGCCAACAACGCTTGGGCTTCGTTCAATGAAAGGGGAGGCATACCGCCCCGACAGGGCGTGCAGGCTTTCTGGGATAGAGTCATCGTAGACCTCGCTTCTAGCAGGGGCTGACACAGCACAACCACTGATTTAGATCGGAGAATCTTGGGAATATCCGCCAAACTAAACGCATTGACCTATACTGCCCTTAAAAAATAGTGAGCTGAATGGGAGAATTCTCGTGCGTTACGCTCCAATTCTTGCGTTAGGGGCAGTACTGTTTAGCGCCATTGCCCTGCCCCGGCAACAGCAACCCACCGCGGGTGAACCCGACGCCCTCCCAGAGAAAGCGGTCCAGCTCAATCGCGCCGTCATGCAGAAATTTAGTGATACCCTCAAAGAAACCTTGCAACAAGCGGTGCAAAACGGCGGTCCCGCCAGCGGCATGGTCGTCTGTCGCGACAAAGCAAGCCAAATCGCCACCGAATTATCCACGGAAGCCAACATGATCGTGGGGCGAACCAGCCTGAAGCTCCGTAACCCCAACAATGCTCCCGACAACTGGGAGCTAGCGGTGCTCAAGCAATTCGATGCGCGCCATGCTCAAGGCGAATCCGCCGAAAAACTCGAATTCTTCGCCATCATCGATGATGATCAAGGCCAAAAAACACTCCGTTATATGAAAGCGATTCCGACCACCACCCTGTGTCTGAGCTGCCATGGCGAGAATATCAATCCCGAAGTAGACGCCAAGCTGAACGAGTGGTATCCAAACGATAAAGCGCGCGGTTACCAGGAAGGCGAGCTGCGCGGTGCGTTTACTCTGGCCACACCACTGCCTTAGGAGGCTACATGGAATCCGCGCAATGGTTGCCCCGATTGACCGTCGCCACCATTATCGAGCGTGATGGCCGTTTTTTGCTGGTGGAGGAGTACGCCGACGGTGAGGAACTGGTTTACAACCAGCCCGCCGGCCATCTGGATGCGCATGAAACGCTGGCGGCGGCCGCCATTCGGGAGACGTTGGAGGAAACCGCTTGGGAGGTTCAATTGGACGCCATCGTCGGCGTTTATTACTGGACCCATCCCAAGGGTCATACCTTCATCCGCACCTGTTTCGCTGGCGCCGCCTTGCGGCATCACCCCAACCAACCGCTGGATTACGGCATCCAACGGGCGGTATGGTTAACTTATGAAGAAGTTGTCGCACGCGAACCGAAACTGCGTAGTCCGATGGTGCTGCGCTGTCTCGACGATTATCGGGTGGGAAAACGCTATGCGTTAGGCTTATACAGTTATCTTTAGAAGATTTAGCGTTCAAATTCAGAACCGCAGAAAGCCTGACCCTTAACAATCGCCAGCGCTTTTGACGCCTGTCAAGTAGGGTACCTATTTAGCGCTTGCTTGCAGCGCTTTGACCTCGGCTCTCACTTTATTACGTTCATCCAAGGGCAATGGAATAACGCCCATATCATAAAAATACCCCATTAATCCTGTCGCCTCCTCGGATGTCAGTTCAGTCAAATACTCTTTAAACCCTGGAATCAGCGCCACATGAGAGGGCTTTATAAACACTTGCATTGAAAATGTAAGGCCGTAATTATTACGAGACACATTAATAATAGTCGGCTCCATGTTATCCAAGGTTATGGTGTTGAAACTATTTTTTAATGCCATGGTTAAGGCTATAATTCCCACGATATCCGGATTTCCTTTTAACTCTTCAATCGCATCAGGGGTGCGTGTAAACTCATTATAAACGCCATCCTTGCGAAAGTTTTTGCATGTTGTTTCAAAGGCTTTTGGGTCGCTCGACTCTAGCGCCTTGAAAGTATCGATCTGTCTACATCCGGCCATCACGATAGAGTTTATATACGTTTGAGCAAGTCCTATCGCCGATTCTGGGGCCAAAATTTGAATCTTGGAGTCTGGCAGAGCAGGATTGATATTTTTCCAATTTTTATAAGGATTAGGAATCAATTTGGTGGGATCTTTGGGATCAGGCACATCTTTGGCAATGGCCAGAAATAGTTCTTTGATGCTGAGCGACTTAAGTCGCCCGCCCAACGCTTGAGCGGCGACGAGGGCGTCTCGACCCAGGTTGAGTTGAACGATTCCATTAAGGCCGTTTTTAGCGCACAGTTCCAGTTCGGCCGGCCGGATACTTCGCGTGGCGGTATTTATACTCGGTGTATCAACGCCAGCACCGGCGCAAAAAAGCTTAAACCCGGTTGTTGAATCATTATAAAGAATCTGCGGCGGCTTATATTGAGAAGCTTTGCTAGTAAATTGCTCCCCAGCCTTAATCATTAGCGGTATGCCGGTAAATCCTCCCGCCACCGTCACATGATCGGGAACCGCTTGAGCGCGGCTCAAGCTGATCGTGGCGCCAATCATAATAACCATAAAAAAGATCTCGTTTTTCTTAGCCATAACGCTCTCCTTAATGATGTTAAATTTCATACAATAAAAAAAGCAGGATAATGATAAGCTTTCAAGAGACCCAATTATTAAATAGTAGCGGCCCTCTGAATTGGAGGGGGGTTAACCGCCCAGATAGGCTTCCTTAATCCGCGTATCGCCCAACAATTCCCGACCGGCGCCAGATAAAATGATCGAACCGGTCTCCAGAACATAAGCGCGCGAGGCGATCCGTAAAGCCATATTGGCGTTTTGCTCAACCAATAAAATGGTGATGCCGGCCTTATTGATCTCCTGGATAATGCGAAAGATGTCTTGCACCAGGCGCGGCGACAAACCCATGGACGGCTCATCGAGCAACATCAACCGTCCCCGGCTCATCAGCGCCCGGCCCACCGCCAGCATTTGCTGCTCTCCGCCGGACAGCGTACCGCTGGCTTGGTTTTGCCGCTCCTTGAGGCGGGGAAAAGTCTGAAACACCCGCTCGTAATCTCCTTCGATTTCGCTCTTATCCGTGCGCTGCCAAGTGGCCAAGCGCAAGTTTTCCAACACTGTCAGATTGCCGAATATACCCCGCCCCTCCGGGACTTGGGCGATACCCAAGGCGACAATTCGATGCGCCGGAACGCGCTTTAAGTCCTGACCTTCAAACTGGATGGAACCCTTATAGCCGACCAAACCAGAAATAGCCCGTAGGATGGAGGTTTTACCCGCGCCGTTAGCGCCAATCAGGGTGACAATTTCACCGCTGCCGACCGAGAAGGAAACCCCTTGCAACGCCTTGATGCCATCGTAAGTGACCACCAGATCGCGCACATCCAGCAGGGTACCGCCCAAACCGCCTGCCTCCCCATTCATCCGACTGGCCCCTCCCCAGATAGGCTTCCAGCACCTTGGGATTATTTTGGATCTGTTCCGGCGTTCCATCGGCAATGGTTTCGCCAAAGTCGAGCACCTTCAGCCGCTCGCAAATACCCATCACTAGTTTCATCTGGTGCTCGATGAGCAGAATGGTCAGATTGAATTCCTTGCGAATCCATTGAATGAATTCCATCAGCAAATCAATCTCGTTGGGGTTCATCCCGGCCGCCGGCTCGTCCAGTAATAACAGCTCCGGCCCGATCGCCAGCGCCCGCGCGATTTCCAACCGCCGCTGCAAACCGTAAGGCAGATTCTTGGCGGTTTCGCCAACCATCGCCTCCAAATGAAAAATAGCCAGCAAGCGCCGCGAATTTTCTATGATGCGCTGCTCCTCTCGCCGGTAGCGACCGATCTGCAACAGCGCTTCCAACGGGCTGTAATCGCTCTGGGCATAGTGAGCGATCCGCACGTTATCCAGCACCGATAAATCGCGGAACAGCCGGATATTCTGAAAGGTGCGACCGATCCGCAAGGCGGTGATCTGATGCGGGGTTTTGCCGACCAGCTCGGTCCCCTTGAACTGAATGCTGCCTTCCGAGGCTCGATAGACTCCGGTAATCAAATTGAAAATGGTGGTTTTACCCGCGCCGTTGGGGCCGATGACGCCCATCAACTCGCCAGCTTGCAGCTCCAGATTGAACTCGGAGACCGCGCATAGGCCGCCGAAATAATGCTTGACCTTACTGGCGGTGAGAAGCGTCATGTCGGCTCTCGTGCTCGGTGTGATGTTGGTGAGCGTCCAGATCGCGCTTGGGTATAAACCAGCGAAATTCCCGTAAACCCATGATGCCGCGCGGCCAGAAAATCATCACCAACACCAAGGCCAGCGGCATGATCACCATCCGCCACACCCCTAAATGCTGGATAAAGTATTGATTGAGCGGCTCAAAAAGGGCATCGGGCAACCACGATACCAGCGCCGCGAAGTTGGAAGGCCGCAGTAACTCTAGCAACACGGTGTAGACCGTCGCGCCGAGAATAGAGCCCCCAAGCGAGGCGATTCCGCCCAGATACACCATGATCAGAATATCGGTGCTCTTGATAATGTCGAACACGCGGGGGCTGATGAATTGCAGCACATGCGCGAACAATCCGCCGGCAATGCCCGCGAAAAACGAGGACAGCATAAAAGCCAAAAACTTCACCCGGCGAGTGTTTACGCTCATCAGATCACTGGCGATTTCATCTTCGCGAACCGACAGCACGCCCCGGCCATATTTGGAATAGACAAAATTGCGGATCACCCAGATCGACATCACCACCCAGAAAAACACCCATGGCAACGTCGTCAGCTTGCGGATGCCGGGAATCCCGCGCGGCCCGCCGATGGCGTCGATGTTTTCGATCAGCGATTTTACGATCATCAGAAACGCCAGCGTGATCAGCGCCAGATAATCGCCCCGCGTCTTGAAAGACGGCACCGCCACGATCAGCCCGAACACCGCCGCCACCAAACCACCGGCCAGCACCGCCAGCGGGAATAGCCCCGGATAGTCGGCGACCGGAAGCACTTTCATGGTCAACAACGCAGAGGTATACGCGCCAACGGCCATGAAGCCAGCATGGGCCAGCGAAAACTCGCCCATGTAACCGTTGACCAAATTCAAGCTGGTGGCCAGGATGATGTTGATGCCCACATACATGATCACCAGCTGGACGTATTTGTTGAGCAGACCGTATTCGGGAATCGCGAAGGCCAGCCCAAACCCGGTCAGGATCAATACCGGCAACAACCAGCGTTGGGCCGCCAGCCACTCCCGCGTTTCGATGTACGCGCTGTTTTTCATACTTTTTGTATCCGCGGGGATCCCAGAATGCCGTAGGGCCTGACGATCAACAACACCAGCAACAAAGCGAAGGCCACAAAATCCCGATAGGTGGAGGGCAGTGCCGCCGCTACCATGATTTCAACGCCGCCCAGAATAAAAGCACCGATCATCGCCCCACGAATGTTGCCAATCCCGCCCACCACAGCGGAAATAAACGCCTTCCAGCCCACCATAATTCCCATATAAGGATCGATCACGGGATAGGCAAGCCCGTACATGGTGCCCGCCGCGCCGGCCAAACCGGCCCCGATGGCGAAAGTGACGGAAATCACCAGATCCACTGGCACGCCCATCAGCGGAACGAACGTCTTATCCCAGGAAATGGCGCGCATCGCCATGCCCACCGGGGTACGATGGACGATGTAATCCAACAGGAACATCAAGCCCAGCGACAGGCAAATGATGATCAGTTGCAACGAGGACAGGGAAACCCCGCCCAAATCCCAATTCGTGCTATCTAGTAAGGCAGGAATATGCTTGGGATAGGGCGCCAACGCCAAGGTGAAGTTTTCCAGAAAAATACCAATGCCCAAAGCGGTGATGATGGCCGAAACGCGCGGCGCGTTTCGCAAGGGCTTGTAGGCCAGCCGCTCAATGGCCACGCCCAGCAGGGCCGTCCCGACCACCGTCAGCAACAAAGCCGGCGCGAACGGCAATCCCAGATAGACGGCGGCCAAGAAACAGAAAAAGGCCCCGATCATAAACACATCGCCGTGGGCGAAATTGATCATGGTCAGAATGCCGTAGACCATCGTATAGCCCAAGGCGATCAGGGCATAGATGCTGCCCAGTTGCAAAGCGTTCAGCAGTTGCTGAAGCCCATAGACGATCCATTCGCTCAACGTTGCTTACCCGCCCAGCCACCAGTTAATAAGAAAGGCGGCCCGGTGGGCCGCCTTCACGTCAGATGACGCCCTCATCCCGATGAATCAGGGATTGGCATTGGTGAAGTAGGTGAATTTAGTGTCCTTGATCTGGAGGATCACCGCGCTCTTGATCGGATCGCGCGAATCAGCCGTGAATTTCATGTCACCGGTGACGCCCTTGTAGCTCGGCAGGGTGGATAACGCCGCGCGGATCGCTTCACGATCAGCCTTGCCAGCGCTCTTGATTGAGCCGAACAGCAACCCGAAAGCGTCATAGGTTAAAGCCGCCACGTCATCCGGCTTGGCGCCGTAGGTTTTCTCGTAATCTTCGATGAATTTCTTGGCGACGGGCGCGGCGTTGTCAGCGGCGTAGTGGGTGCTGAAGTAGTAACCGTTCAAATCGGCGCCGCCCAAAGTCAACAGCTCGTTGCTGCCCCAGGAATCGCTGCCGATGAAAGGAACGGTAATCCCCAAGCGCTTGGCCTGTTGCACCTGTAGCGGCACTTCACTGTAATAGTTGGGCAGGAAAATGACGTCGGGTTTGGCGTCCTTGATCTTGGTCAGCTGCGCCGAGAAATCCTTGTCGTTGGTGGTGTAAGTCTCGAAGGCGACGACCTTCCCACCCAGTTTTTCATAGTTTGCCTTGAATACCTCGGCGATGCCTTTGTTGTAATCGGACGCTACGTCATACAGCACCGCCGCATTCTTGGCTTTCAGGTTCTCCAGCGCGAACTTAGCCAATACGCCACCTTGGAAGGGGTCGATGAAGCACGCCCGAAACACATATTTCTTGGGCTGATTGGTCGTGGCGTCCAGGGTGGTCTTGGGATTGGTTGACCAAGGGGTAATCAGCACTGTCTCCGAGCTTTCGGCGATTTCCGAAGCGGGAATCGCATAACGGCTGGCGTTGGGACCCACAATGGCCAGCACTTCGTCCTGAGTGATCAGTTTTTGGGCGGCGGCGGCGGATTGATCGGCCTTACCGGCGTTATCCTCCACCACTAGCTCCACTTTCATTTTCTGCTTGCCCACTTGCACCCCACCGGCGGCATTAATTTCCTTAACGGCCATTTCGGCGGCGTTCTTGCAGGAGGTTCCCACCGCGGGCATGTCGCCCGTCAGTTCGGCGATGACGCCCAGTTTCAAGGTTTTCTCTGCCGCCGAAGCGGAAAAACCTAAAGAGAACAAGCACACGGCCATCAACAGCGTCATTACTTTTCGCATGAGCAACTCCCAATTTTCCAGCATATACCACTAAATTTTGTCGTTTCAAAATAATAAGTTCAAGCGAAACAACGCCATATATTCGCTCTAACTTGAATGTAGGTTATGGCGGGGACGACATTTACCCCCTCACCCGAAATGATTATAGACATATTGCCGCTATTTGCTCAGCTGCTTGTACCGGTGCTGTCCAAACAAGAAGTACACGCGAAAAAATCGCTTACAAAGAGCCCTTGGCTTCCCAAGGGGGCGCGATAATTTGTTCCGAGCGCTTTTGGCAGACGATCTCAAGTTCCCTAAGAATGGCTTCCATACGCATGAGATTTTCTAAAATAGAGCGAATTTCGCGCAAAGTGAAGATTATATCCACGTCCATTTCGAGGTATTTCTCGCGTTCGTGGATCTCAGCCCGCTCGATGGCCGCTTGAATGGATTCCATGGGATCGACTTCGGTGCCCAGCAATCGAATGAACACCCGAAGCTTTTGGCGCTGCTGGGCCAACCAGTCATTGTAGAGATACAGCAATTCATAACCATCTTCGATGGAATACGCTTTGTAGCGGAATTTCAGTTTAAGATCGTCAAAGGTGCTATTCCGTAAAGTTGCGCCTTTCTTCCAGTCATCTATGGTCTGCCTAAATTCGATGGGTAGGAAATCCACGCCGGCCTGTATCCGATTTTTGATGAAATCGAGGTCCGCGACTTCTTTTGTAACTTTTTCGGCCGTAAGAAAAACCTGTTGGCGAATGGCCTCGGTGCGAGTGTATTTCTTCCCCTCAGTTTTATCCGGCACCGCGATGACGTCCAACCCGCTGCTTTCCTGTTCGGCGTGGAGCCAGTCAGCGATGGCCGCCTCCACTGCCTCCATCCGCTCCTCCAACTGTTCAGCGTCCCATCGCCCTTCTCTGCTGCGCCGCAGTTGGGCGCGCTCACCTTCCGCCTGTTCGGCCGCCGCCCATTCGGCGATGGCTTGTTCCAAGGCTGCTTTTTCCATTGCCGCCTCTTGCGCCGCGGTTGCTTCCATTGCCGCTCGTCTCGCGGCCACCTCGCTCTCTATCGCGGCCCGCCGCGCCGCCATCTCATTTGCCGCCGCCTGGTTCGCCGCCGCCCGCTCCCCCGCCACCCGTTCCTCCGCCGCTCGCTCCGCCTCCTGCAAGCGCTCTTCTCTCCGCTGCTTGCTACCGCGACTGAGATGGGCAATCAACCTGACAGCTAATAGGATGGCTGCCGCCACACCGACTAATACGAACAACTCGGTCAGTTGCGAAATACCCATGGCCCATCCTTAAAATTAAGGAACACAATTTTTATTGATTCGATCCGTACTGCTAGGCTTCCCCGCCAAAAAGCTCCAGTAAGCGGGGTAATAAAAGCGCTAACTCGCCGCTCATCAAGGCATACTGGGCGTCGAAAACGGCCTCGGGCGAATCTGTAACGCTATCATCCAGGGATTCCCGGATAACATCCAGAAACTGTAAGCGACGGATGACTAACTCTTCATCCAATACGAACGCAATCCTTCCATTCCAGATCAAGCCGAGTTGGGTAAGCTGCTTCCCTGCCGCCAGGTGACCGCGAATCTCGTCACCCGTCAAATCTTGGCCCCGACAGCGCACAACCCCACCGTCCTCTCCCGGCTCTCGCAATTCGCAACTATCCCCAAAAGCGAAATCCAGCGGGCTTCGACCTTCGGCCAGCCAGGCCGTCATGGCCGCCGCCACGGATTGCTTGACCTTGGGTGGTGTGATCGGAAGCGTACCTAGCGTTCGGCGTAACAGCCCAGTCACGGCTTCAACTCCATGCCGATTGGCGCTATCCACCACCAACCAACCGCCCACAGTATCGAGATAAGCATAGTTCCGCCGACCTCGAATCAAGGCCCGGGGCAATAACTCTTCCACCAGTTGATCGCGCAAGTCCTGTTTTTCCCGGCGTCTTACAGGCCGCCGCTGCTGGTCTTCAATCACGGCAATACGCTCCGCAACCATCTGATTGAGTACGCCAGCCGGTAACAGCTTCTCTTCAGTCCGCAAGCACACGAGCGAGCGACTCGCAACAGTATGCACAAGCTCGACCGCCTTACGCCCCAACGGCGGCGCCCAACCCGTAGCCAGCGGTTGATAGCTGGAGCAAGGTTGAAAAGCGTATGGTGGCAACTGCTCGGCCAAGGTTTCAGGAGTGGGTGAGAATGGCTCGGAAAATCGAAACAATGTGAGATTTTTAAACCACATAGGCTTAGTAAATTATCCTTATATAAAAGTGGGTATTATACACTGCCATCCTATTAATCGCCAAAATAGTCTCTCTATTAAGGATAGGCGCAGCCCAAGAGGATTATATTGCAGTGCAGCAAAAAATGCGTTATTCTTAAGGGGTGAGGTCGAGATAGGCCAGCAACTTTTGATTAATCATTTTTTTATTATGGAGCCTCGAAATGGCTAACGAAGCACTGACCAAAATGTCTGAGCAGTACCAAAATTTCTTGAATCCCGTCATCAAGGCCAATAAATTGTCAGCCGCCAATCTGGAAGCCTTGGTTAATTTTCAGATGAATGCGCTTCAGTCCTATATCAACTTGGCAATGGACCGGATGAAGGCCGCCGCCGATATCAACGATCCGGCCAGCTTGCAGACCTTCCTCTCCAGTCAAGCCGAGTCCATTTCTAGCCTGCATCAGAAGTTCCTGGGCGATACCAAAGCATTGGCCGACCTGATGGCGGGTTTCAAGGCCGAATTTGATAAATTGATCAAAGACAGCATCGCCAAGTAATCTCGCCCGACCTGTTTCTGGGCGGTACGCGACGTTGCACTGCCCGGAAACTGTAGTTGCATTCTCCTTGCGTAGAGCTGAACCTTTAGCTTCGGTTCCCACCCTTTCTCCCCGCCGCCGGGAATCCACCGCGCAACAGCCGGATTGAATGGCCGGCGCAGTGGCGGCGACACGGTAGCTTCCAGCCAGATTTTGGCTATTGCTGACTGGCCATCGTCGCACTGTCAAACGGGCGGTTGCCCTTGCGTGGCTGTGGCCTCTGAAAGCGTCTGCTATCATATCCTTCGTTTGACTCATAAACCTTTATTGAATCGCTTTCTGTCCTCCAGCAATGCCCACTACCCGAATTGTCGTCGGCCTATCCGGCGGCGTGGATTCCTCGGTCGCCGCTCTCTTACTGCTCGAACAAGGGTTTGAAGTGCATGGCGTGTTCATGAAGAACTGGGAGGAGACTTACGAAACCGGCTATTGCGCGCTGCCGAAGACCTGGAAGATGCCAGAGCAGTCTGTGAAACCCTGAATATTCCATTGCATCAGGTCAATTTTACGTCCGATTACCAAACGCGGGTATTCCATCATTTCCTGGAGGAATATCGTCGCGGCCGAACGCCCAACCCCGACACGCTATGCAATAGCGAAATTAAATTTAAATCCTTCCTGGACCACGCCCGCCGCTTGGGAGCCGAGCGCATCGCTACCGGACACTATGCCCGAACGATCATGCGGGATGGTTGCTGGCGCCTGCTCAAGGGTCGTGATCCCGCTAAGGATCAGAGCTATTTTTTATATCGCCTCAATCAGGCCCAACTGGCCAGTACCTTATTTCCGGTCGGCGAATGGCGCAAAGACCAGGTGCGCGCGCGCGCCGCCGCCGCTGGCCTCATCACGCATGCGAAAAAAGATAGCACCGGGATTTGCTTCATTGGCGAGCGCCCGTTTCGGGAATTTTTAAGCCGTTACCTCCCCATGCAGCCGGGGCCGATCCGCTCGACGGACGGGACAGTGCTCGGCGAGCACAACGGACTGATGTTTCACACCATCGGCCAACGCCAAGGGCTCGGCATCGGCGGTCGGCGCGACGGTAGTGGCGAGCCGTGGTATGTCGTCGACAAGGATTTACAGGAGAATTCCCTGCTCGTCGCCCAGGGCCACCAGCATCCCGCCCTGTTTCATCGCCGGTTGCACGCGTCACAAGTCCAGTGGATTACCGGCCACCCGCCAAGCTTTCCCCTGCGTTGCCAAGCCAAGATTCGCTACCGACAATCCGATCAATCCTGCTTGGTGGAATCGCAGAATACCGACGGCGTCATGGTTGGTTTCGACCAACCCCAACGAGCGATCACTCCAGGTCAAGCCGTCGTTTTTTATGCGGGGAATGAATGTCTCGGTGGCGGCATCATCAATCGCGCCCATGACTGACCCCACTTTTATTGTTCTTTCCCATGCCCCAGACTGATCACGATCGCGCCATCGCTCTCGCCGCCGTCCTGCAAGCGGCCGATTTAGTGCGCGGCATCGCCCGCCGCGGCCAAGCCAATACGGAAGATGTCGATACCTGCCTGACCAGCTTGCTAAAGATCGACGCCAACAGCAGCATCGAGATCTTTGGCGATTTGCCGCGGTTGCGATCGGGGCTCCACCTGCTAGAACAGCAACTCAGCAACCCCAAGGATATTGAGTTAACGCGCTACGCTGTGGCCTTGCTAGGATTGGAGCGCAAACTTTCCGGGCGCGCTGATTTGTTGCAAACCATCGGCGCCAGCCTGAAAGAAATCATTCAAAATCTGCCCCACTTCCCGCTTAACCACAGCAACACCATCGCTCGCTTCGCCGATATTTACCTGAAAAACATCAGCACCCTGTCGCCGCGTATTATGGTCAACGGCGTTCCGATTCACCTCAATAACCCAGAGAATGCCAACCGAATCCGCGCCCTGTTGCTGGCCGGCATCCGCGCCGCCACCCTCTGGCGGCAAAGTGGCGGCAGCCGGCTCGCCCTCTTGTTGCGCCGTAACCCGCTCCTGCGGGAAACACGCCTGATGCTGGCCCGGATTGAATAAGAGCCCGCTTCAAGTTTTACGATACGCGGTCACGATATTCGGTAACTGAGTTATTTTGTCCAATATATGACTGAGTTGCACCACATCGGTGATTTCCGCGGTCAATCGCATGTGCGCGATGGATTTTTCCTTGTTGGTGAGCGTGTGCGCCCCCAGGACGTTGACCTGATCGTTCGCCAGAATCGAGGTAATATCGCGCAGCAAGCCGGAGCGGTCATGGGCCACGATCATAATATCCACCGGATAGGTGGCCGGCGTCTCTCCCCATCCAACTTCAATGACACGCTCGTGATGCTGGCTGGCCAACCCGAGAAAATTGGTGCAATCCTGGCGGTGGATGGTCACCCCGCGGCCCTGCGTGATATAGCCAGCGATGGGTTCGAACGGCGCCGGCTGGCAACATTGCCCCATTTGCGTCAGCAACTGGCCGACGCCACGTATCCGCACATCATCCTTGCCCGGCTCGGCGGATTTGAACTTGCGGGAAATGGCCTGACTCTCCGCTGGCGCGGGCGGGGCTGGCAACAAATCCTGTATTCGAGCCACCACTTGCGCGGTGGTCAGAACACCATGACCGATCGCCGCGCATAACTCATCGGGATGGCTAAATCCTAGCCGGGCCGAGGCTTTCTCCAGCTTGAACTGCCGGATGCCGAGCCGTTGAAATTCACGATCCAGCGCCGTTCGGCCGACGGCGATGCTTTTATCCTGATCTTGCTGAAAAAACCATTGGCGCACCTTGGCTTTCGCGCGATTGGTTCGAATGTAGCCCAAATGCGGGCTGAGCCAGTCCCGACTGGGTCCGCCGGCTTTAGCGGTCAGCACCTCGACCTGTTCGCCGTTCTTGAGTTCGTAGTTCAGCGGCACGATCCGGCCGTTGACCTTGGCGCCCCGACAGCGGTGCCCGATTTCGGTATGAATGTGATAGGCGAAATCCAGTGGCGTCGCCCCCTGAGCCAAGTCGATGATTGCGCCTTTCGGGGTAATGGCGTAAACCCGATCCTGAAACGCCTCCGCCTTAAACCGCTCCAATAAATCCCCGTCGTCAGCGTCTTCATCCCGATACTCCAGCATCTGCCGCAGCCAGGCGATTTGCTGTTCGGCCGCATCGCCGGGACTGACTCCTCCTTCCTTGTAACGCCAGTGGGCGGCGATTCCCAACTCGGCGTTCTGGTGCATGGTATGCGTGCGAATTTGAACTTCCAAGGCCCGACCTTCCGGCCCTATCACCGCCGTATGTAGCGACTGATAGCCGTTGGGTTTGGGATGGACGATATAGTCGTCGAACTCCTGTTGAATGTGGTTCCAGTGCCCATGCACCACGCCCAGCGCGGCGTAACAGTCGTTGAGCGTCTCCACCATCACCCGTACCGCCCGCACGTCAAAAATCTGCTCGAACGACAGATTCTTGCGCTGCATCTTCCGCCAGATGCTATAGATATGCTTGGCGCGGCCGCTGACTTCGGCACGGATGCCCGCTTGTCGCAAATAACCCCGCAGCTCCTCCATGACGCGGGCGATATAGCGTTCTCGATCGGCGCGGCGTTCGTCGAGCGCGGCGGCTATTTGCTTGTAAATCACCGCATCCAAGCAACGCAAGGCCAGATCTTCCATTTCCCACTTGATCCGGCCGATACCCAGCCGATTGGCCAAAGGGGTAAAAATATCCAGGGTTTCCCTGGCGATACGTCGCCGCCCCTCCTCCGGCATTGGTCCGAGCTGGCGCAACGTGTGCAAGCGCATGGCCAGTTTGATGAATACCACCCGCACATCCTGCGCCATGGCCAGCAACATCTTGCGCAAGCTTTCCAGCTGGTGGCCGACGTGCTGGCTGCTCTGGTGCAATTCGCCGATGGCGTCGAGCTTGCCGAGGCCATTGAGCAAGCTGGCGACGGAAGCGCCAAACTTTTCTCCCACCCAATCGAGTTTGATTTGCGCCGTTACCACCGATTCGTACAGCAGCGCGGCGGCGATCACCTCGTGATCCATCCCCAGATCGGCCAACAAGTCAGCGACCGCCAAATCTGGCTCTCCACTCAGGGTGTAAGCGGTTCTAACCGTCTCGATTTGCGGGGGGAGCCAATCAATCTGCAGAGTGTCCAACCAGGTGTCAAAATCGGCGCCAGCGAGCGCGGTCTGCCTAGAACTGACCATGAGCATCCCCAGAAAAATATCCAAAAAGGAATACAACACCCGCCGCCGAAAGTTCGGCAAGGGGATAAACGGGGAATTGGAGCGGACGGATTTTAAGTATAGATTGGCTTGGAAAAATCGCCTGATCGCCAGCCACCCCGATGGGGTGACTGGTAAAAAACGCTCAGGACGCGGCTAGTTGTTCTTGGCGCCTTGGTCCACCCATTTGCGAAGCAGCACCAATTGCGCTTCTGGCAGTTTGACTTTACCATGCGGCATCTGAATCGAGGGGTCCACGCCGGGACGCCCTTCGATCAAGCGATTTAGACTGCTGTTGAGGCTCTGGCCGGGAACAATGACCGGTCCCATTTTGGTTCCTTTCATCAATTCCTCATACGTGCCTACCGCCAAACCCGTTTTTTGGTAGCCTTCACCCTTGGGCGGGGTATGGCACTCAGCACAGCTTGACTTCAAAATCGGCATTATGTCCTTCTGGAAACTCACCGGCTTGTCCGATGACTCGGAACACCCCCCCAGCGCGCCCAACCCCAAAATCAACGTGAATGCAAGCGGTTTACGAAAATTCATGGATCGTTCCTTTAGGCATTTGGACGAATTATTACAGTATAGATAATACGGCCATAATACTATCAAACTACAGTCGGTGGAGAATGCCCGCGCGCGAGGAATCTCTTTGCCTACTAAATTGACTCAAGCCGGATCGCGCCTAACCAGGCGCCCATTTTAGCGGATCGCCGGATTGGTTTCGGCTGATTTGCCGCCGAATAACAACAGCCTGCTCGATAGCTTGTCCACCACGACCGCCCTGCCTCACGCTCGACCTGGATGAGGCTGCCGCGCGCGGCTTGACCCCCGTACCAACTCACCGATTTTCCACCCCAAGCGACTTAGTATATCCGTATAGAAAATCATCCTTTAGACGATTCGCGCTATAATGAGTTGACCTTCGGTGCCTATGATGCTTGACGCCGACATTTATCCAGAACCGATGCTTACTAACGCCGCGACATCGGTGAGCGATCACCACCAGATCTTTCGCGGGGGCATTGCCTGCCATCAAACATGGCCTCCACCGTCAACATAACAGGATGAAAAACGTGACGAGCCCGAAACTCAACTCTGATTTGCAACGCCTCATCGAAGCCCGCCACCATGATCCTTTTGCCTTGCTGGGCCGGCATCCGCAAGATGATAAGCTCGTGGTTCGCGTTCATCTACCCTACGCTAAGGAAGTTAAAATCGTCGAGGGCGATTTGCCGCTACAGCGCATACCCAATACCGACCTTTTCGAGTGGCGCGGCAAGCCCAAGCAAGTCCCCGAACGCTACCAGTTGAGCTGGCGCGATTCGGACGGCAACGAGTATGTAGCCTACGATCCCTATTGTTTCCCGCCCCAAATCGCTGATTTTGACCTGTACCTATTCGGCGAAGGCAAGCACTGGCACGCATACCGCTTCCTGGGCGCGCACCCGCATGTGGCGGACGGCGTTTCCGGCGTGCTGTTCGGGGTTTGGGCGCCCAACGCCGAGCGGGTCAGCGTGGTCGGCAACTTCAACCGTTGGGATGGCCGCTGCCACCCGATGCGGGGTCGCGGTGCCAGCGGCATCTGGGAGCTGTTCATCCCCAATCTGTGCGCGGGCGATCTCTATAAGTTTGAGCTCCGCAGCCGCACCAACGGGTCGGTTTTCCTGAAAGCGGACCCCTACGGCCAGCATTTCGAGATGCGGCCCAGCACGTCCACCATTGTGGCCAAACCCGATACGTACGCCTGGGGGGACGGAGCATGGATGGAACATCGGAAAAGCTTGGACTGGCTGCACCACCCGATGTCCGTTTACGAAGTCCATCTCGGGTCCTGGCGGCGCGGCTGGGAAGGCGCGTTCATAAACTACCGGGAACTGGCGCACCAATTGGTCGAGTATGTGAAGGATCTGGGCTTCACCCACATCGAGCTATTACCGATTACCGAACATCCTTTTGATGGGTCATGGGGTTATCAGACCATCGGCTATTACGCGCCGACCAGCCGCTTTGGAACACCGGACGATTTCCGTTACTTCATGGATTACTGCCACCAGCATGATATCGGTGTGATTCTGGATTGGGTGCCGGCGCATTTTCCCAAGGATGCTCACGGCTTGGCCCGTTTCGACGGCGAGCCGCTGTACGAGCACGCCGACTCCCGCCTTGGCGAGCATCTCGACTGGGGTACGCTGATCTTCAATTACGGCCGCTACGAGGTCAAAAATTTCCTGCTATCCAGCGCCATGTATTGGCTTGAGGAATTCCATCTCGACGGGCTGCGAGTCGACGCCGTTGCTTCAATGCTGTATCTGGATTATTCCCGCAAGGAATGGATTCCCAACAAGTACGGCGGGCGGGAAAATCTGGAAGCGATCGATTTCCTGCGCGAATTGAACACGGTTGTGCACAGCGAGCACCCCGGCACGATGGTTATCGCCGAGGAATCCACCTCTTGGCCCCAGGTGACCCGTCCAACTTATCTTGGCGGCTTGGGGTTCAGCTTGAAGTGGAACATGGGCTGGATGAACGACACCCTGCGCTACATGGCGCAAAACCCGGTCCATCGCAAGTACCACCATGACCTGCTGACCTTTAGCATGCTGTACTGCTTCACCGAGAACTTCATGCTGCCGTTCTCCCACGATGAGGTGGTGCACGGTAAAGGCTCAATGATCAACAAAATGCCGGGCGACGAATGGCAGCGCTTCGCCAATTTGCGGCTGCTTTACACCTATATGTTCACTCACCCGGGGAAAAAGCTGCTGTTCATGGGAACCGAATTCGGTCAAGGCACCGAATGGAACGAGGCATCCACCCTCGACTGGTATGTGCTTGAGTACGGTTTCCACCAAGGACTAAAACTTCTGGTCAAGGATTTGAACCGACTGTATACCAGTGAAAGCGCGCTCTATCATTTCGAGTTCGAATGGCAAGGTTTTGAGTGGATCGACTGCCATGACGCCGAACAATCCATCATGAGTTACATCCGTAAGAAGGATGACGATTTTCTAATCGTGGTGGTGAACTTCACACCGGTACCCCGTCATGGCTATCGCATCGGCGTGCCACGGCTGTGCCGCTATACTGAAGCGCTCAATTCCGATTCGCATTACTATGGCGGCAGCGGGGTCGGCAACGGAGATGTCGAACTGATTGCCGAGGAGCGGCCTTGGATGGAAAAACCCTACTCCATCACCATCACGGTGCCGCCACTGGGCAGCATCGTTCTGCGGCCGGAGCCCTTGCCGGAGCCCGAGCCCGCCGAAGCAAGCGCCGAAGAAGAAACGCCAACCGAACTCGCGGCTCCGGTCGAGGAACCGGCTACCGCCAAAGCTGTTGCTTCGGCTGAGCCGGCTCCAGCCGAGGCAGAAACCGCTCAGTCGCAATAAACCATAAGCGGCTTGCGCGCCGCCTCCTAAAAGCTGGGCGCGGGGTTACCGCGCCCAGATCGTTTTTGGCATTGAGGCTCTGGCCATCGGTCACCATCATGATTGAAGCGGCGGATTTTCGCCCGGCCTGGTGGCTCCCTGGCCCGCATGCGCAGACCTTGTGGCCGGTAGTATGCCGGCGACGGCCACGCTTGCCCTTGCGCCGCGAACGGCTGGAACTGCCTGATGGCGATTTTCTGGATTTGGACTGGACGACCGGCGTGGGAGGCCCGATTGTGCTGGTCATCCACGGTCTGGAAGGGTCCAGCCATTCGCATTATGCCGCTGGCTTGTTGGCGGCCATCTCGAAACAGGGCTGGCGCGGTGCCGTCATGCATTTTCGCGGCTGTAGCGGCCAACCAAACCGATTGGCGCGCAGCTATTGCGCCGGTGACACAACCGATATCGCCTATGTGGTGGAGAGACTACACCAACGGGAACCCGCCACACCCTTAGCCGTTGTGGCTTATTCGCTCGGTGGGAATGCGCTGCTGAAATGGCTGGGGCAAACTGAAACCGATCCTCCGCTGCAAGCCGCCGTGGTGGTATCGGCCCCCTTTCAGCTGGATGCTACCGCGCGACGCTTAGGTCAAGGCTTCTCCCAGCTCTACCAATGGCATCTGCTAGGCCGGCTAAAACGCAGCTACCGCAGAAAGTTTCGCTCTCGGACCGATGGCCCGATCGGGTTGGACGAGCTGGCGGCATTGCGGGACTTTTACGCTTTCGATGATCGGGTCACCTCACCTCTTCATGGCTATGCCGGCGTGGGCGACTACTACAGCCGCGCGAGTTCCCGCCAGTTCTTGGCGGGCATCCGTCCGCCAACCTTGATCCTGCACGCGCTAGATGATCCTTTCATGTCGGCGGACAGCGTACCAACAGACGCGGAGCTTTCCTCCCAGGTGCGATTGGAGCTGTGTTCCAATGGCGGTCATGTCGGTTTCATTGCCGGGCGCTGGCCTTGGCGAGCCGATTATTGGCTGGAACGACGCATACCGGCGTTCTTGGCGCAATACTGCTAAGCGCATTGGATTCCGCCTGATAGGCTATCTGGCCACCTTGAGAACGGCCCGCGCAAGACCGAGAGCGCATAAGAAAATTAATATGATCTATATATAAAAATAATAATTTTCTCACCTCCTCCTCCAACTTGAGGATGGCGTTCCCGTACGCGCTGACTGCTCACCGCGGAGGATCAAACCCCCGCCGCTATCTTGTCTTGAACGAATTCATAAACCGTCCCCAGCGTTTCAAAGGTCTCCGCGCTGACCTCATCGTCAGCGATCTGAATGTGGAACCGTTCTTCCAACGCTTGAATGAGGGCGATTACCGCCATCGAGTCGAATTCAGGAATACCGCCCATTAACGGGGTGTCCGATCCCCATTTGCGTACCCGGTCGCCCAACTGCAACAACTCGCCAACCAGTTGCCGTATGTCGTCGAATTCGACCATTGAAGACTATCTCCTGCAAGGAACCCAAGGGAAGCGCTTGGCGCGGGCATTGAAGCGCTCGATGCGCGAAGATAGGGAAGATAACGTTGACGCGGATAAGAATCCAGCCAATCAAGCAACTTGATGAAGATTTGGTTTGTTCGCCAGCACAACGTAACCCGCAACCGATTGATCGCCTTCCTGGCGCAGCGCCACCTCCGTCAGGCTCAGGTCGTTCAAGCCGGTGGCGGCCAAGATCCGCCTTACATAGTCGGCGGTGTGGCTATAGCGACCGCTTTTGTTGAGGTAATAACCTTCTGGCGCGTTTTCTGGCTCAATCCGTTCCACGGTGAATCCCAAACAACCGCCGGCTCGTAAGGCCGCCGCCGCCGCTCCGCTGACTTGCGTCAGATCCCCAAAGTACACTAGCGTATCCGCCGAAACGATCAGGTCGTAGCGATCGGGCCGTTCGGTCAGAAAAGCAGCCAGTTCAGCGACTGTCAGCTCGTCGTAACCGCCCCGTTCGCGCGCCTTTTCGATCATCCGGGACGACAGATCGACGCCGCTCAAACGGCGGGCATAAGGCTTTAACAGCGGTGCGCATAAACCGGTGCCGCAACCGGCGTCCAACACCTCGAACCGCCCGCTTCCTTCCCCAACTTTTCGACCAACCGCGCCATTAACAAGGCTGGCGCCCGGTAACCCAATTTTTGCAGATGCTGGTCGAACTGTTCGGCGTAACGATCAAACAAATCGGTTACATAAGCATCCGAGGCCCGCTCTGGAACGTCTCGCCCGAACCAGGCCGCCAATCGGTGTTGCGCTACTGGATCGTCCGGCATCAGCTCCAGCCAATGCTGCAACAGCGCAAGTGCATTCTCGGTGCCGCCTAGTTGAAAGACCGCATTGCCCAAGATCTCGCGCGCCTCTTCACGCTTTCCCAAGCGATGCAGTAGGGTGCCGATCAACATCAAGGCGCCTTGATGCGCACCATCGCTCTCCAAGGCGGTTCGAACCGATGTGAGCGCCTCCTCGCTTCGTCCTAGCTCCTCTAACAAGCAAGCGATGCGGTAATGGATTTCCGGATCGCTTGGCTGGCGCTCGCTGGCGGCGCGATAGGCCGCCAAGCTTTCCGCTAACTGGCCCAAATTCTTGAACAATGTTCCCAGACCAACATAGGCATCCACCTCGTCTGGCCGCAGAATGATTGCTTGGCGATAGGCGGCGGTTGCTTCTGCATAACGCCGCTGAGTCACCAGCACGTCGCCGAGATGGGAATAGGCGGATGCGTAGGCGGGAGCAGCATGAATCGACCGACGAAACAACAGTTCCGCCTGGGTGGATTGGCCCCATTGTTGTTGCAGAACTCCTAAAAAATTTAACGCTTCCGCATGACGGGGCTGGCGGCGGATAAGATGCTCGTACAGCGATTGCGCTTCCGATAAGCGCCCTTGGCGGTGTAGGGCCATCGCTTGCGCCAGCAGCGCTGGAGCCTCTTTATGAGAAGAAAGATCACCAGCGCTCAGTTTTGCTGGGTCTACTTTATCTGGCTGGTTAGTCAAATTGCTCCTCGCTATTTTGATCATCGGTTCTCAAAGCAGGCTTGCGGGCCATTACCAAAAAGCCGTTGACGTACCGACCCGCCTCCAGCCGTAACATGACACCATCCAGTGATTCGACCAGTAATCCCACCTGAGCCAACACGCGCCGCAAATACGCTTCAGAATGTTGGTAGCGACCACTGCTATCGAGATCAAAGCCGGCCGGCGCGTCCTGCTCCGCCACCTGCTCCACGGTAAAGGCTAGCCAGCCCTCTGGTCGCAACGCAGCCGCCGTAGCGGTCAGAACCGGCTCCAGCTGTCCGAAATATACCAAGGTATCGGCGGACACAATCAGATCGTAAGCGGCTGGCCGATCAATGAGGAACGCCGTCAATTCCGCGATAGCGACTTCGTCGTAATCACCGCGACTTCGCGCCCGCTCCACCATCCGCGGCGACAGATCAACGCCAACCAAACGTCGGGCATAGGGACGTAGCGACGGGCCGCAAAGCCCGGTGCCGCACCCGGCATCCAGCACGTTGAACGCGGCCTCTGGCCTGCCAACTCGCGTCACGACCGCGGCCGCAACCAATTCGGGGGCGCGGTATTCCAGCCTGTGCAGATGATCATCAAAGCTGTCGGCCATCCCGTCGAACAACTGCTGGACATAATTATCGGCGGCCCGCTCCGGCACATCCTGCTTTGAATGCGCCGCCAGCATGTGCTTGGCCACTGGATTGGCCGGATCCAGCGCCAGCCAGTCTCGAAACATGGCGGCGGCCTCGTCGCTGCGCTCTAACCGGTACAAGAGAATGCCCCGGCTCCGGTACGCCATCGCATGCGTAGGTTGCAGGCGGATGACTTCCTGATAGGCGGCGATCGCCTCATCGTAACGACCCTTGGCGCTCAGCGCCTTACCCAGATTGAAATGCGCTTCGATCAGGCTGGGAGCCAGGACGATGGCTTGTTGGAAGGCGGCGGCCGCTTCTCCAAAGCGCTGTGATCGCAGTAACATCACACCGAGATTACAGCGGGCGCTGGCATTGTCGGGCGCCAATTCGCTGGTGCGCTGATAGGCTTCCGCCGCCTCGTCCCAGCGATCCATGCCCGCGCGCACGTTGCCCAGATTGTTCCAGGCATCCGCATAGTTCGGATCAATGTCCAGCGCCCGACGGATCGATTCGGCTCCTTCCGAATGACGGCCCCGTTGCGAGAGCAACACGCCGAGAAAATGCAGGGCGTCGATCTGGCGTGGATTGCGCGCCAGCGTTTGTCGATACAGCGTTTCCGCCGCGTCCAATTGTCCCTGGCGGTGCAGTTGAATCGCTTCGGCCAATGCTTTTGAAGAGGAATCGGCGCGCGGCTGTTTCCCACTCACTTGTGCTCTACGCTGTTTGCGATTCATAAACGGACTTCGATAAAGATCAGGCACCCCGTTATTTGACGCGGCACGCGGAACAGTAAACGGGGTTGGCGCTGCTTGCGAGCATTCAAGGCGCTGCTCTTTGGAGAGTAGCAGGCGCACCTCGCCGTGCTAACCAATCCAAGGCTTTTCGAGCCTCGGCAATGGGCTTATTACCAGCGCAGCGCCTAGTGGTATAACCTGTTCCATTGGGCAATATTTGGAGATAAAGCAAATATTCTGTTTCAGCTTCAAATGCAAACGCGCAACTCTTGGACGTCAAAACTTCTATTTCACCACTCACGCTCATTTTCCAAGCTTTTGAAACAGCCACGCTCGCCGTGGAACCTTCTCGCGCATTAATATCGCCACGCACTGTTTGAACCTGGCCTTGAACTACCGCATCCGCATACTTATAAGCCGCTGCTGGAGAAATATCCTCAAGACAACGACACGCAAAGCCAGCAACTGGCGCTCCCGATAAGAACGCAGTCAAAATAACGAGCTGATACCAACTTCTCCGCCGCATAGGCAATCAGCCCCCAATATTTGGATTGTAAGGCGTAAAGGGATCATCAACGCCTGTGGTCAGTTCGGATAGCTTGCCCATTCCACACTCGATAACTGCCCGCTCCGCCCGTTTGTCCGGAGTACCCGGCGCGCCATTGATATGTGCTAATTCATGAATCAAGGTGGCCAACACGGTCCAGCGCCCTATCCGATAAGCGGTGTGGGAGATGGCAATTTCCTTACCACTGATTTCGGCTTCACCAAAATCAGGCATGGTGGCATGGTAATTGACCCAAATCGAACTATCTCCCAACAGATCACTCAGTGATCGGCCATCAGGCAAGGTACGAAAATAAGTATTGGCCGAATTAATATTACTGGCGATCCATTTAGCTTTGGTGCGTGCCCATCGCATGGTTTTTTGATGACCGATGGGAATAGCATCATAACCGGGCTGGTGACTCACATGATCGCCAATATTTATCTGTATACCTGCCATAAATACCCTTCCTGCAAAGTTTATTTAAGCTGGATGAAAGTAGCCTTTAATAAATTGGCTAATTATTTTTTAAAGTCTTAGTAGACTATTGCTGAGCAATGGATAAATTCAGCACTTAGATTAGCATTTTTCATGCCGATTCAGGCAATGCTTAAAAAGCCACATGTCCATCATTATTGCCCTATGAAACAAGAAAAGCAGTTCAAAATGAATCTCGGCTAGTCATTTTGAACCGGCTCTTTTTTACCCGATGCTTTTACTGGTACAAACACCTCACTCGAAAGCATAAGCAAAATCGCCGTCCTTGACCTGCACCTGAACCCGCGCGACCGGCTTCCCTTCCACCATTCGGGTTAGAAACTCCTGACTGATTGCCGGGAGCATGGTATTGGTGAGAATCGCGTCTACCATCCGCCCGCCGCTTTCCAGTTCGGTGCAACGGCTGACAATCAACTTGATGACGTCCTCGTCGTAACCGAATGGCACCTTGTGATTTTCCTTGATCCGCTTCGTGATCCGACCCAGTTGCAAGCGGACGATCTCGCCGATCATCTCGTCGCTGAGCGGGTAATACGGAATCGTCACCAGCCGGCCGAGCAACGCGGGCGGGAAAACCTTGAGCAGTGGTTCCCGCAACGCCTTACCCAGACCTTCGGGATCGGGCAATAGCTCCGGGTCTTTGCACATGCCGGCGATTAAGTCGGTGCCGACGTTGGTGGTCAGCAAGATCAGGGTATTCTTGAAGTCGATGAAGCGGCCCTCACCGTCCTCCATCCAACCCTTGTCGAATACCTGGAAGAAAATTTCGTGCACATCGTGATGGGCTTTCTCCACCTCATCCAACAGCACCACGCTGTAAGGTCGGCGGCGCACCGCTTCGGTCAGCACCCCGCCCTCGCCGTAGCCGACATAGCCCGGCGGCGCACCTTTCAAAGTTGAAACGGTATGCGCTTCCTGAAACTCGCTCATATTGATGGTGATGACGTTCTGCTCGCCGCCGTACAGGGCTTCGGCCAAGGTGAGCGCGGTTTCGGTCTTGCCGACGCCGGAGGGTCCGGCCAGCATGAATACGCCGATCGGTTTGTTGGGATTGTCCAGCGCGGCGCGCGAGGTTTGGATGCGGCGGGCGATCATGTCCAAGGCGTGGCGCTGGCCGATGATCCGGCGGTTGAGAATGTCGGCCAGCCCTAGGACCGTCTCGATTTCGTTCTTGACCATCCGTCCGACCGGGATACCGGTCCAGTCGGCGACCACGGCGGCCACCGCCTGGGCGTCCACGCTCGGTAAAATCAGCGGCGACTCGCCTTGAAGCGCGTGCAATGTGGCCTGAAGCGCCTTTAATTCGGCCAGCCATGCTTGCCGCCGCGAATCGGGTTCAACGGCGGTTTCTTGGTCCACCACTCCACCCTCGCCGCGCAATTTGGCGCGTAATCCTAAAATCGCATCGACCAGTCCTTTTTCTTCCTGCCAACGGGCCTCTAATTCCGCTAGTTTTTCTTGTTCAAGAGCCAGTTTTTCCTTAGCGGTCGCCTCGCGCTGGGCGGTATCGATGCCAACCGCCGTTTCACGGCCGATAATCTCCAGTTCCGTTTTGAAACCTTCGATCCGGCGGCGGCTGTCCTCGACTTCCGCCGGCACCGCGTGCAGACTGATCGCCACGCGGGCGCTGGCGGTATCTAACAGGCTAACCGCTTTATCCGGCAATTGACGGGCCGGAATGTAGCGATGCGATAGTTTGACCGCCGCTTCCAGCGCCTCATCCAGAATCTGTACGCGATGATGCTGCTCCATGGTCGACGCCATGCCGCGCATCATCAGGATCGTTTTTTCCTCGCTCGGCTCGCCGACCTGCACCACCTGGAAGCGGCGGGTCAGGGCCGGGTCTTTCTCAATATGCTTCTTGTATTCGGCCCAGGTCGTTGCGGCGATGGTGCGCAATTTGCCACGCGCCAGCGCTGGTTTGAGCAGGTTGGCGGCGTCGCCGGTACCGGCCGCGCCGCCCGCGCCGACCAGGGTATGGGCCTCGTCGATGAATAAGATGATCGGCTTGAGCGAGGACTGCACTTCATCAATCACCTGCCGTAGCCGGTTCTCGAATTCGCCCTTCATACTGGCTCCGGCCTGCAACAAACCGACATCCAGCACCCGCAGCGTCACGCCTTGTAACGGGGGTGGCACGTCGCCAGATGCGATCCGCTGGGCAAAGCCTTCCACCACCGCTGTCTTGCCGACCCCGGCTTCGCCGGTCAGGATCGGATTGTTCTGGCGGCGGCGCATCAGAATGTCGACGATCTGGCGAATTTCCTCATCGCGGCCGACGATGGGATCAAGCTCGCCCTGGCGCGCCCGTTCGGTCAAATCGACCGAAAAGCGCTGCAATGCTTCCTGTTTGCCCATCGGCGGCGGGGCCATCGCTTCGCTGGCTTCGCCGGGCGCGGCCCCGCCGCCGACCTGGGAACCGTCGGTGGCGCGCAAACCCGATTCTGGCGAAGCGGCGACGATGGCGGCAAACTGCTCGCTCAGCGTATCCAGCTTGATCTTGTCAAATTCGCGCGAGATAGCGAGCAGCGCGTTGCGCAGATCGGGCGTCTTCAGAATGCCAACGACAAGATGGCCCGTCCGCACTTGGGCCTCGTTAAACATCAGAGTCGCATAGACCCATGCCTCCTTCACGGTCGCATCCACATGCGAGGACAGATCGGAAATCGAGGTCGCCCCGCGCGGCAAGCGATCCAGCGCCTCGGTGAAATCCTTGGCGACCCGGCTCGGATTCAGGCTGAAATGCTGGATAATCCGGTGTAGATCCGTATCCTGAAGCTGCAACAATTGATGCAGCCAATGCACCAATTCCACATAGGGGTTACCCCGCAGCTTGCAGAACACAGTGGCGCTTTCAATCGCTTTGTAAGCGACGCTATTGAGCTTTCCGAACAGGGTGACGCGACTGATTTCGGCCATGGGCTCGGCCTCCCGTGAGGATTCGGTTTTGGAAATAAAAAGTCAGACGCTGTAGGTCACGGCGTCCAGTTTCAAATCATCGGCATCACGAGCCGGCGGCCGGTCGCTCAGCCATGTGGTCCAACCCAATTGCGACTGTTGGCCTAGCACCAAGGGCGGCACTTCTTCCTTTTTAAGGACGAGGTTTAGATCCCAGAACAGTTCGTCGCCAACGTAGTTGCGCACCCAAGCGACCAAACGCCGCAAGCTGTCGCTGCCGGGCAGAAAGCGTTGAAACTCTCGCAGTGCCATCGGCCCAATAACGATGCGAAATTTGTGCTGACAATCCCAAACCCGCTCGCCGATCACCGCCGTGAGACCGAGCAAGCCGGTGGCGGGCGTTTCACCCAGCCGGCAGCGGCTCTTCTCATCCAGCGGCAACCAATGACCGACGAAAGTCTCGACCGCCACCGGCAGCTTGAAGAAATCTCGCAAAAGCGCTTCCAGCCCCTCCGGATTGCGGGTCTGACAAACCAGCCGGCCCGCATAATGAAATTTGGCTAGATCCGGCGCGGCATCCCGATTCCACAGCGACGACATTCCCAGGCCGAATTGCGCGCCGACATAGACATGAAAGCGGTCGGTTTCCGGCCGATCATAACTGACCGTCGGCTGGGTATCCGCCCAAGCCCGATAAAACAGACAGAGCATCCGATGGTGAAAAAGATCAGCGAACCGCGCAAAAGTCGGATCGTGGTGATTGCGCAACCGATCACGCGCATACTCGGTCAGATGCAAGGGTAGCGGCCCGTTGGGACCAAACAAGCCCAGAAAATACTCGGACAGGCGCGGCGGTCGATCCGCGCCACCCGGATCAAACGCAACCAAGGTAGAAGGCGCGAACGCCAAGGAAGGTTCCTGGGCCAAGCGGATTGGATCATCGGCCAGCCGGGTGGATTTTCCCAGCCGCGGTTGGTCCCGATACTGGCACTCCAGCCGCCGCAGCGCCTGAAAAAAACTGAAGGCGTAGGGCGTTTGCCGCAGCGCCTCGAACAGCACTAAAGCGTGTGCCGCTTCCCGATTCTCGCTGGCCATCGAATGATCTCGCCACGTTCGGAGGAATGCACCACCGTCTCGGTAAAAGAATTGATAGACACGTATTTGGCGAAAAACTGCTCCAGCACGGCGCCTAACAGAAAAATACCCGCGCCCTCAAAGGCGGCTTCATCCAAGGTAAGATTCACCTCCAGGCCACGGGCGAAGACGATGGGTCCTGGAATCGGCGCCCGTCGCGTAATCGGATGGGTTCGGATTGAGCGGACTCCATCAATTTGCTTGCAAGTAGCCGCCTCTCCCAAATCGCCGTACAAGGCCAGCAATTCCCGTAGCGCCGCCGCGCCCTGGCGTTCGGAACTGTCGGCGATTGACAGATAGTTCAGCGCCAGATGGCTAATCAAGCGCCACGCGGTGTCGCCGTGGGCGTGCGACGGTCGCGGCTTGGTGGGGCCGGCCACACAGCGGAGCGATTGCACCGGCGCTCCAGAAATCATCGTAAAGTCGGTTTCACCCACCCCAACCGGCATGTGCAACGGCAGATCACGATTGGTGCAGAGCGTCGTTATCGCCAATTGCCGCAGGCTGGAACGATAAGGCGCTTGATCGGCATCGACCAGCGACAGATAAACCTCGCTGCCGATATAGCTGGAGCGCGGCCCGCCGCGCCGCTGCTGGCCAGACAACAACCGCGGCAGCCGGCGCGAGGTGTAAAACGCGCGCTGCTGGCGTTGGTCCAGCCGGTCGTACGCGGCATAAAACGGCAAAAACTCCTGCTCCTCGCCTTCCGGGCCGATGCCGGTCACTCCGCCGATCTGATAGACCTCGAAATCCATCGGCCGGGTGCGATCCGGCACTACATGGTGTTCGGCGACCTGCTCGCTAAGATGAATGCGGTCGGCGCGCTTGGGAAAGAGATTGATCGCTGGCGCGCAAAACAGGGCGAAATGCTCGGTTTCCAGCGAACTTTCCAACAGTGCATTCGCGCGGTTGAGCAGGATGAGAATTTCCAGTTCCGTTCCCGCGCACCGCCGCGCCGCCGGCCCTAGCCCCCCCAGTTCCACAAACAGATAACGTTCGGGAAACGCGAAGTACTCATGCAATAGCCGATAGCCTTGAAAGGAAGGGGGCGCATAAGGCAACAAGGCCTGTTCGCGCGCAAATCCAAGCCGCTGGATATGGCTGCTGGCCACCACCTCATGCCACGGCGCTGGCCGTTGGCCGGGCCGCGCCACCATCATCACCGCGTTGACCAGCAACTGCTCGTAAACCCGCATCGGCAACTCATCGGGGCCTTGCAGAAACAGCGTCAATCGATCCAGCGAGAGCTTGTCGAAGGTCAATCCTGGCAAGGTGGTCCGCAATCGCAGCCGGATACCGGCCCGGACTTTGGACAAAGCCGGCAAATCGAGCTGCGCCACCGGCTCCTTACCGGCAAAATATTGGGCTTCAACCAGCTCAATTGGCCACAAGGTCACGTCGTGCGCGGTTCGATACTCGCAAGCGGTTTGATCCCCCTTCCCCAGCAGGCTGTGCAAGGGACTGTTCCGAGGAATGAGGAAACCGCGTTCGAGTGTACCTTCGGTGGGATCGGGTTGAAACCGGACAACCAACATGGAAGGCGTCGGTGCCAGATAATGCGGGTAAATGATTTCTAGCAGATGCTGGGTAAACCGCGGAAACTCGGCATCCATCTTCAGTTGGACCCGCGCCGCCAGAAACCCGAACCCTTCCAACAGCCGCTCGACGTAAGGGTCGGCGCATTCGAAACCTTCCAGCCCCAACCGGCCGGCGATTTTCGGAAACTCCCTGGCAAACTCTCCACCCATTTCGCGTAGGTGTTCAAGTTCCCGGTTGTAGTACTCCAGCAGACGGGGATCCATCAATGCCCCTTTGATCGGTTGGATTCTTCGACCTTGACCTGACCGCTTTCCAGATCGATTTCGGTTTTCAAATACAGTTGCAGCGGCAGCGGCTGCGCCCACAAATCCCCTTCCACTTCAAAGGTCAGCGCGTTATGGCTCATCTGTTCCGCCGTGAGATTAACCCGCACCCGCAGGGAATTGCGCAGGATGCGCGGTTCGAAATCGAGGATAGCCTGACGCAGATTCTGTTCCAGATCGTTGATCTCCAAGCTGCGCGCCGTGGCTCCCGCCAGCGCGGGCAGGCCGAAATTAAGCGCCGAACGAGCGGCGAACGGATAATGGGCGCTCATTTCCTCATCACTCATCCGCGTCGCGTTGAACAACCAGGCCAAATCGCGCAACACGCATTCGCGCAACCGGTTCATCGAGAGCACGCGCTGTTCCCGCGATTCCTGCTGGCGCTCCGGCTCCTCGTCGGTCAATCGATCCAACAACGAAGGTTGCAGCCGCTCCTTGGGAGTAAGTTCAGCCATTGCTGGCTGCCGTAGGGGCGATTTCTTCCGTTGGCTCTTCCTCGACGTTCAGCGTAATCTGACGGATGTCCAACAGCGAATACTCGCCTTGATCAGTGGTTAGCATCCGCTGCCCCAGTCCCAGCCACGTCTCTTCGCCGCAGTCTTGCCATTCCGTCTTGCGCCCAAGTTGCACCAGCGCATCCGCAGCCGCCTGCGATCCGGCGTATCGCGCCGGGATCAAACTGACGGTTTCCCCGCTGTTGGCCCAAGTTATCTGGGCCGGCATCCAAACATAATCCCGCAAATCAGCGGGCGGCTCAAACCGGATCGCGCGAATGCGCTGCCAGGGAACCCAGTAATAGCGGCCGTTGATCACGGCCTCCAGCATCGGCCCCAAACGCGGGTCGGCGTCAGCCAGCCACGCGAACGGCTGTTCATCGAGCGTTCCCGCGATAGCCGGAGCGCCTTCAAAGGCTTGGTCGCGCATCGCGCGAGCTTGGGCGTGCTGGCCGGCGGCGGTCAAGCGCAAGGCTTCCAGCAACAAGGCCACCCAAGGTTCGGGGTCGCCAAACACCAAGGGTGAGCGTCGGCCGGCGAATATCTCGGCTCGCAACAGCTCGCAACGGACGGCTTCACGGTACGTCTGCACCATCGGCAAGCTGGCGGCGTCCATCTCGCCGATCACCTGCAACTGGTTCAGGGCGCGTTCCCACTGCCCCAGAACCGCCAATAATTGAAACAGGAAAACTCGGTACTTGGCATTGGCGGGCTCCTTGCGCACCTGCGCCTGCAACTCGGCCAAGGCGTCCCGCAACCGTCCTTCACGTAGGCTTTGCTCGGCTTGCATAGGTTGCTTTTTCCCGAAGTAGACAAAGAGAAAACACCGCGCATCCGTCCCGAATCGCTCGGTTGAATGCGCGGCTCCGCATAAAATCCCGGAATAATTGCGCTGGTGAGGGGTTACAGCTTTTTGTTGACCTTGACATCCCAGCCCGACTTGCCGGCCGACTTCAACACGCCCTTCTCATCCTGCGTGAAGTATTCCTGTTGCATGGAGGTGAAGTTCAACGACAGGCTCTCGATCGGCAAACCCTCGCCGTGACCGCCGGTCTGGTAACTGCTGACCAGGACGTCCTTGAAGGTGAATTCCAGGAACTTCTTCTGCCCGCCGTCCTTGCCAGTCGGCTTGCGCATGATCAGAATCGCTTCCGCGTAGTGATGGCCGGAACAGCAAGACAGCAGCAGTTGGGGCGAAGCCGCGCAGAAATGCATGGTGAAGCTGAAATCGTTCATGCTCACCTTGCTCGCGCCCAAACCAACGCCGTGACCGGCGGTACCCAACTGGTGCGCGCCCCAAGACCAGCTCAGCACTTCAATCCAATTGGGGAACTCAGCGTCTTTACACTCACCGTTCACTTCACCTTTTTTACCAATTTGCAAAAATGAATCAGACATCGTCATAGCCTCGCTAGAAATAAGTAACAGGGTGTTGATGGGTTGCAACCATCGTTCCGATCGACGGCGCCTTTGCCACTCCTTCGGGGCCAAGGCTTAAAAAGCCATCGTCCGCAGTGTATATTGCACATCCCGTGCCAATATATAATATATTGTTTTTATTGTTTTTTTTTCATTTTTAAACATATTCGGCTTAAAAAACACTTTGAGCCGGCCAAAGTTACCAGTCCATTTTGGCTGGTGCGAAATCGCTCGATTTTGCGATCAACCCTTGATCGAGGGGAGCTTGGAAACAAGCCGCAGCGACACCGTGAGCCCTTCGAGTTGATAATGCGGCCGCAAAAAGAATTTCGAGGTGTAGTAGCCTGGATTGCCCTCTACTTCCTCCACGACCACTTCGGCGGCGGACAACGGCTTCATCGCCTTGGTTTCATCGCTGGAAATCGCCGGATTGCCGTCGACGTAGTTGTAAATCCACTCCTGGAGCCAGCGCTCCAGCGCGTCCCGTTCCTTGAACGAGCCGATCTTGTCCCGCACCATGCACTTGAGGTAGTGCGCGAACCGGCAAACGGCGAACAGATACGGCAACCGGGCCGAGAGATTGGCGTTGGCGGTGGCGTCCGGGTCATCGTATTCGGTCGGCTTCTGTAAGGATTGCGCGCCGATGAAGGCGGCAAAGTCGGTGTTCTTTTTATGAACCAGCGGCATGAAGCCATTTTTGGCCAACTCCGCCTCGCGGCGGTCGCCGATGGCGATTTCGGTTGGACATTTCGCATCCACTCCGCCGTCATCGGTCGGGAAAACGTGGGTCGGCAAGCCTTCCACCGCGCCGCCCGATTCGATGCCGCGAATTTTCGTGCACCAGCCGTACAGCTTGTACGCCCGCGTGATGTTGGTGGCCATCGCGTAGGCCGAATTGGCCCAACAGTATTTGCTGTGGTCGCCGCCCTCGACATCTTCTTCGAAATCGAACTCCTCGACTGGATCGGTTTTCGCGCCGTAGGGCGTCCGCGCCAGAAACCGCGGCATGGCCAATCCGAGGTAGCGCGAATCCTCCGAGTCGCGCAACCCGCGCCAACCCCCGTATTCGGGCGTTTGGAAAATCTTGGTGATGTCGCGGGGGTTGTTCAGCTCTTGCCAAGAATCCATCTGCATCACAGTGGGCGAGGCGCCGGCGATGAAGGGCGTATGGGAGGCAGCGGCGATTTGGGCCATTCCCCGCAACAATTCCACATCGGGTGGGCTATGGTCGAAATGATAGTCGCCGACCAGACAGCCGAACGGTTCACCACCGAACTGATCGTACTCCTCGGAGTAAATTTTCTTGAAGAGCGGGCTTTGATCCCAAACGACGCCCTTGTATTTTTTCAAGGTCTTGCTTAATTCATTCTTCGAGATGTTCATCACCCGAATTTTCAGCATCTCGTCGGTTTCGGTGTTAAACACCATATAATGGAGACCGCGCCAAGCGCCCTCCAGTTGCTGAAATTCAGGATGGTGCATGATCAGATTGATCTGCTCGCTGAGTTTCCGGTCGATTTCAGCGATCATCGACTCGATTGATTTCAGCACATCCCTGGAAATCAGCGTTGTATGTTGCAGCGCCTGCTCGGCCAAGGTTTTGACCGCATGCTCGACGGCTTCCTTGGCTTGATCCGATTTCGGCTTGAACTCCCGTTGCAACAGCGAGGAAAATTCGCCGGCTTCCAGGGTTTCAGTTTGTGCTTCAGGCTGGGTCTGGACGTTGCTGTCGGTTTCGGCCATGATTGATCACTCCTCGGCGGCGGGTTGGTCGCTGCTGTCCTGGGGCTTGGGGGCAGCCGCCAGGGATTGCAGCAGGCTTGGATCGTTCAATACCTTGGCGATCAATTCCTCGGCGCCGGTTTTGCCGTCCATATACGTCATCAAGTTGGTGAGCTGCTGGCGCGCTTGCAGCAACTTGTTCAAGGCGTCCACCTTGCGCGCCACCGCGGCCGGGGAAAAATCGTCCATGCTTTCGAAGGTGATATCCATACTCAGCTCGCCTTCGCCGGTCAGGGTGTTAGGCACCCGGAACGCCACGCGCGGCTTCATCGCTTTCATTCGGTTATCAAAATTGTCCACGTCGACCTCAAGAAACTTACGCTCGGCCACCGGCGCTAGCGGATCGACCGGTTTGCCGGACAAATCCGCCATCACCCCCATCACGAAGGGGATCTGCACCTTCTTCTGCGAGCCATAGACTTCAACGTCGTACTCGATCTGGACGCGCGGCGCTCGGTTGCGCGCAATAAATTTTTGACTGCTCATGGCCATTGGAATATCACCTCATTTCATCAAAAGTTAGAACGGCTCATCATTTAGACGATTAACTGGCCTCGTCACTATCCCCACTTTGCAAACCGAAAATCAAAATCGCCTGCTCGGCTCCGCCGGGTGCGAGATCGTTCAGAATTGCCATAAAGTCCTTGGTCACTAATTTTTTTGCTCGCTTCAACAGAAAGGGCACGGGGCTGGATGGCTCATGGCGTTCGAAGTACTCACTGATCTTATCCAGCAGACGAATCGCTTCTTCCCGGCTACCGATCTCACCCACGACCAGCCGTTGTCCGGCGCCAGCGGGGCTTGCGGCCGCGCCCTCCTCGGACAGTGCATCTGGCGTCGCCGCAGCCAAGTCGGCGCCCCGCCGTCGCAATTGCTCGACCAACACCTGCTGGATGTCTTTCAGCATTCGGCTCAGCGCGCTCAAATCGGGCGCCTGGCTGACACCGATCAAATCAGTTAGCAGGGTTTCGATCCCCCTGGTTCGTTCGATCGCCGCGGCAACGGCGGCGGCGGCAGCTTGCAACGTTTCCAGATCACTATCCAGAAAAGCCCCGTCAATCTTCGCTTCGGTCGGCCATTCTTCTTGCTCGGCGGTCGTGATCGGCGTCAGCGAACCCTTGGCGACCTGGATATCGCGCAAGCTAAACCGCCCCAAGGCACGAGAATGGGTCAGCGGCGTTTCTCGTAGTCCGCGCAAGGTCGCGTCCTGATCGCACAGCGCCACCACCGTGTTGACCCGCAAGGCGGGATCGTTATCATCATCGGGATCAAGCAGCGGATATAGACCTTCCCAGTACCGTTCGAGCAATCCCCCCACCACTTCCAGCCCATCGGCAAACCCTGGCAAGCCATCGGTATGTAGCAAAGCTCGCGCCAGCGTGACCGCGATCCGCAAGTCCTTGGTGCGATCAAACAGAGCTAGGGCGGCTTTTTTGATCTCTCGCCAGTCGGGCGGCTCGGCCGGGATGATGGTATCGCCGTACTGACGTTCCGGCGTCTCCTGCGCTAGGCTGTCCAGCGCGGCAAGCGCCGGATCGTATTCCAGATCTTCCCCGCACGGCGTGTCGGTGGCAATCTCGCTCAGCAGTGCTTCGATATCGATCGTGCTCATTTGTCTTGCACCTCGTCCCCTCGGCAGACTTCAAGTATAGCTCTGCTTGGCGTCATTACCGGGTCGGTATAGACTCAGTTACAATCCATTGATGATCAATTCCGCAATGGCGGTTTATGCAACTATCCTGCCAATAGAATGTGAATCATGCCTCTGAAATTAACCATTACCAGCTATCAGCGGCTCTCTCCTGGCCAGGAACCCACTAAGATCCTTGATCGTGGGTCGATTAAAATCGGTCGCGCCACCCACAACGACTGGGTATTACAGGATCCGGAACGCATCCTGTCCAAGCATCACTGTACCGTGCAGTTTCAGAATGGCGCTTACGTCCTCACCGACCATAGTCAAAATGGCATCTTTCTCAACGATTCGGAGCAACGAATCCCCAAGGATCAGGCGATCACGCTCGGCGATGGTGATCGTTTCGTACTGGGCGAATACGAAATCGGTGTCACCCTTCAGTCGGACACCGCGGGCTTCATCGAAGCAGCCATGGAGGATCTGTTGACCGATGTCGTACCCCCAGACGCCAACTTCTCCGGTGGCCCGGAGCAATCCTATCCGGTGGAAGCGCGGCAAGACCCCAGCGCCGATCCGTTGCTGGATCTCGGCAAATCCTCTTGGGACGATAGCCTGCTCGGACATCATGGCGGTGGTGGCTCCCGGCACTATCCGTTCAGAACGGTTCCCAGCACCGCGGCCACGCCGTCCTCGCCAGATTTATCCTCCCCGGAACGCATTAACTTTGAGTTGCCCGCTCTGGTTTCTCAGCTAAATCCGATCAGGCCGACTCCGAAACCCACGCCATCCACCGCACTGGATCCGGTAGAGGGTCTATCCACCCCTCCACCCTTGATCGCAGAGGCTGACGCCGTGATGGACGAGCCATCGCTGGAAGCGATCGAAGCCGCGGCGATCACACCACCCAGAGCGGAAACGGCGGTAGAACCATCGACGGAATTTGCTGACTCCGCCGCGGAGCAGATCATTCCCGAAGACTGGTGGATGCAACCATCACCCTCGCCAGCGGCTGCTCCGCTCTCTCCGCCTCCGGTGCTGCAAACGCCGGCGAAATCGTCCGTTGCGACGCCGCCACCGGCTTTCGCCTCTCCCCAACCGCCAGCCGCGCGCGCGCCGTCAGCCAAGCTAGCCCCGGCTGGCGAGCCGGGGCCGGCCACTCCGGGCGCGGAGGCGCTGTTGCGGGCTTTCTTTGAAGGCGCTGGCTTACCGCATTTGAAACTGTCCCAAGAGCAGCTGCCAGCCATGATGGCGAATCTGGGCGGAATCTTGCATGAGATGGTGCTCGGTTTGATGGAAATCCTGCTCGCCCGCGGCGATGTCAAAGGCGAGTTCCGGCTGATGCGCACCGCCATCGGTCCCGTTGAAAACAACCCGCTGAAAACGCCGCCCGGCCAACCGCCGCTTAGCCCGGAACAAGTCATGACCTTGCTGTTGATCGGACAAAAGAATGCCTACATGCCGCCGGTGCAAGCGGTGCGCGAAGGTTTCGACGACATCAAAGGCCACCAGTTAGCGGTCTTGGCGGGCATTCAGGCCGGTTTGAACCGCCTGCTGGAGCGATTTGACCCGACCAATTTGGAAACCCGCCTCCAGCAGAGCGTGCTCGACAACCTGTGGCCGGCGAACCGCAAAGCTAAATATTGGGATTTATTCACAGCCGAGTATCAGGCCATCGCCCGAGAAGCCGAAGATGATTTTAATCAACTGTTTGGAGACGAGTTTGCCCGCGCTTATGAAAGCCACCTGCGTTCGCCGTGAGCGTTCTAACTCAGCCACTTCCAGCCGCCGGTTTAGATGCTAGGATGTAGAGACGAAAACCCACCTTCAACGCAGCGATAAAACGAGCGATATCCCATGAGCTGGTACAGTAAGGTCGTCTGGTCCGAAGGCATGTTCCTGCGCCCCCAACACTTCCAGCAACAGGATCGCTATCTGGAAGCGCTCGTCCGACAATCCTGCGGCCACCTGCGCCCTTACGACTGGGGCGTGGTGGAATTGGCCCTGGATCGGGAAGCGCTGGCGCTGGGCAAGATTGCCATCACGCTGGCCAAAGGCCTATTGCCGGACGGCACTGTGTTCAGCATTCCTGACTGCGACCCGCCGCCGCCACCGCTCGACATCGACGCCAGCACCCGCGACGCCCGGGTCATGCTCGCCCTACCGCTACGGCGCGCCGGCATGGCCGAGGTTGAGCGCGGCGACCAGACCGACACAGCCGCCCGCTATCGCGCCGCCGCCCGCGACGTGCGAGACAATAACATTGACACCGCCAATAACAGTGCCTTTGTCGAAACCGGCGAACCTCGGTTGCGGTTATTGCTCGATACCAAGGATTTCAGCGAACACACCTGCATCGGCATCGCCCGCGTGGCCGAAAAACGACCCGATCAGAAAATCATCCTGGATGAACAGTACCTGCCTCCCTGTCTGGATTGCCGGGGAGCGCCGGTGCTGCGAGGTTTCGTCACCGAACTGCTCGGCTTGTTGCACCAGCGCGGCGACGCGCTAGCCGATCGGGTGGTGGGAGGCGGCACGGCGCGGGCGGCCGCGCTGGACTTGGCGCAATTCATGCGCCTGCAAGCCGTCAACCGTTTCGAGCCTTTGTTCGCCCATCTGGCCGTCATGCCGCATCTACATCCCGAAGCTTTTTATCAGATCGCCCTGCAAATGGCGGGTGAAATGGCCACTTTCACCGACAAAGTGAAACGCCGACCCCCCCCGTTTCCACCTTATGATCATGACAACCTCCAGCAAACTTTCGCTCCGCTGATGCGGGAATTGCGTCGCTCGCTCAGCCTGGAGGAAGTGGATGCCGCGATCCAGATCCCCCTGGAAGAGCGGCCCTGCGGCATCCGGGTCGGAATCATCACCGACCGGGAAAAACCGCTGCTTACCAAAGCCAACTTCGTTCTCGCCGTTCGGGCTGACATGGCCGCCGATGTGCTGCGCACGCGCTTTCCGCCCCAGCTCAAAATCGGCCCGGTCGAATTGGTCGCCAAACTGATTAACCATCACTTACCCGGTATCGGCGTCAGCGCCTTGCCAGTAGCGCCCCGTGAAATCCCCTACCGGGCTGATTTCATTTATTTCCGGCTCGACCGCGGCAGCGAATTTTGGAAACAGTTGCTCACCTCCGGGGGCTTCGCATTTTTTGTCGGCGGCGAATTTCCTGGGTTGGAAATGGTGTTCTGGGCTATTAAAGAGTAGGAAATCGTGACCATCGACGATCCATTTTCCACTGCCGACGACGAATCGCCTAGCGAGCGCACCCTCATTCGACCCGTGCCAGGCCGCCGGGGCATCACGCAAACCGGGGTATCGCCGCCGCGGCCGGCGACGCCTTCCACCGAGGAAACGGTGGCGCCGAGCGGCGTGAGCTTGAACCCGTTGGAAGCGGCCGCGGCGCCGATTTTAAGCCTGATCATGCGCTTGAAGAATACCTCGTCCCATCCCAATCCAGAGCACCTGCGCCAGCGGATGATTGAAGAGATCAAGGCGTTCACCGCCAACGCCCGCAACGCGGGCATCGACGAGAAAACGGTTTTCCGCGCCCGCTACGTGCTGTGCACCACCCTCGACGAAGTGATTCTGAATACGCCTTGGGGCCGCGCCAGCGAGTGGAGCGAAAATAGCCTGCTGATCATTTTTCACAATGAAGCCTGGGGCGGCGAAAAATTTTTCGAACTGCTGGATTCGATTATCCTCGATCCACGCAAAAACCTGTATTTGTTGGAATTGATGTACCTTTGCCTGTCGTTTGGACTACAGGGTCGGTACAAGCTGCTCGACAATGGCCGCGGTCGATTAGAGGAACGACGAGAGCGCGCCTACAACGCGATCCGCACCGCGCGGGGACAATTCGAGCGCGAGTTGTCCCCGCGCTGGCGCGGCGTGCTCGATCAACGCAATCCGCTGATTCGCTATATCCCGCTGTGGGTGGTGGCGGGCATCGCGGCGGCATTGTTGTTGTTGGCTTACGCCATCTTCAGTTGGCTGCTGAACAACGCCTCCGATCCGGTTCTCACCGCTTTAGCCGACCTCCGCGGGCAGACTATCGCGACGGTGCGGCGCGGCGGCGTCACCGCCGTTCCCGCCGCCGGTAAGCCCAACACCAATTTGGCGCAGATCACTCAAGATTTTCGTACTTTTCTAGACCCGCAAATCCGGCAAGGGCTGGTTGCCGTTCTGGCCGAAACCGATCAAACCACCGTCCGCATCCGTGGCGATGGCCTGTTCGATTCCGGTAAAGCGGAAGTCAAACCCACTTTACAAAGTTTGCTACAGCAAATCGGCGCTGAAAGCAATAAGGTGCAAGGACGGATTCTGGTGATCGGGCACAGCGACAACGTGCCCATCCGCACCCTGCAATTCCCCTCTAACTGGCATCTATCCAAGGCCCGCGCTGACAGCGTGGTGAAAATTCTGGCGTCCGCCAGCAATAATCCCAGCCGTTTTATCAGCGAAGGCCGCGCCGATACGCAACCGGTCGCGCCCAACACCACCCCAGCGAATCGGGCGCTGAACCGGCGGGTCGATATCATTCTGTTGGCCCGCGTCAACTAGCTTGGGCCCATCATGAAAAAAATCCTGAATTTTTTTAAAAGCCCCTGGTTGATCGGAATCACCGGCTTCATCGCTGTTGTCGCGCTGATCTGGTATCTAGGTCCTTTGATCTCGGTGGCCGGCAATTCGCCGCTGGCCACTGATTTGGGCCGCATCGTGACCATCCTGGTCTTCGGCGGCTCCATGGCCATCTACAAGGTCATTTATTACATCCAGACCTTGCGCGGCAACCGCGACATGCTGACGGATCTGGCCAACCAGGCTGGCAGGATCGGTGAGATTGGTCAAAGCGGATCGGCGGCCCCCGCCGGCGCTGGCGATAGCGCCGCGGAAGCCCGCGAGCAACAACAGCGCAAGAAAGAACAGGAAGCGGCCTCCGCCGAGGAAATTTCCACCCTCAAGCAGGGCCTCAACGAAGCCCTGTCGGTGCTGAAGAAAACCAAGCTGGGCGGCAAAACCGGGCGCGGCCAATATCTCTACCAGCTACCCTGGTACATCATCATCGGTCCGCCCGGCTCCGGTAAAACCACCGCGCTGATCAACTCCGGACTGCGATTTCCACTTGGCGCGGGCAAAGTGCGCGGCGTGGGAGGCACTCGTAATTGCGACTGGTGGTTTACCGATGAAGCGGTCCTGCTTGATACCGCCGGTCGCTATACCACGCAGGACAGTCACGAGGAAGTCGATCGGGCCGCGTGGCGCGGCTTTCTGGATTTGCTCAAAAAGCATCGCCGGCGCCGCCCGATCAACGGCGCTTTCATCGCCATCAGCCTCGCCGACCTGATGCAACAGCGCGAGGAGGAACGCGATGCCCAAACGCTGGCGATCAAACAGCGGGTGCAGGAGCTGCACGAGCATTTCGGTATCCGATTTCCTATCTACGTCTTGTTCACCAAGGCCGACCTGATCGCGGGCTTTGTCGAATTCTTCAACGATCTGGGCAAAGAAGAGCGGGATCAGGTCTGGGGGGCGACTTTTCCGATGGACGACCCCGCCGATCCCCAGGGCGTGGTTCAGCGCTTCACGGCCGAGTTCGACCTGCTGGAGCAGCGGCTGAACGATCGGCTGGTGGAGCGTTTGCAAAACGAACGCGACCCGCAGCGGCGGGACCTGATCTACACCTTCCCCCATCAATTCAGCTCCCTCAAGCAAGTCGCCGAGCGCTTTCTCAAAGAAGTGTTCCGCCCCAGCCGCTTTGAAGAGCGAATTCTGCTGCGGGGAGTGTATTTCACCAGCGGCACCCAGGAAGGCACCCCGATCGACCGGCTGATGAGCGCCCTGGCCAACACCTTCGGCTTGCGCCGGCAGGTGCTGAGCACTTTCTCTGGCAAAGGCCGCAGCTATTTCATCACCCGCCTGCTGCGCGAGGTCATCTTTCCGGAGGCGGAAATCGCCGGCGCCAACTTACGGATAGAGCGCTGGCGCGCCTGGATTCAGCGCGGCGCGTACGCCGGCGCGCTGCTTCTCACCATCACCGCTGCCCTGCTGTGGCTGACCAGCTATGCCCGTAACGAACTGTACGTGCGCGCGGTGGAAAAACAGCGAGTGGAAGTGGCCAAACAGATTCAGGCGCTGTCGCCCGATCTAAGCGATCCCGTAGCCGCCCTGCCGCTGCTGGACGCCGCGCGCGCTATCCCCGGCGGCTTTGGCGATCGCAACGCCAGCAAACCCTGGTTGATGGGCTTCGGCCTGTATCAAGGCGACAAACTGGGCGGCGAAGCGCAAGCGATTTACCAGCGCCTGCTCAATCAGGCTTTTTTGCCCCGCATCATCTTGCGCCTGGAGGAGCGGTTGCGCCAAAACGCCAGCAATCCAGCCTATCTGTATGATACGCTCAAGGTGTATCTGATGATGGACGATGCCGAGCATTTCGACGCCAAGACGGTTAAGGCCTGGCTCGATCAGGAATGGCAAACCAACCTGCCCCGCACCATTGATCGGGAACAACGCGATCATCTGAACGCCCATCTCGACGCGCTGCTGGAGCAGGCTCCCTTGCAATCGCCCATCGCGCTGGACGCGGCGTTGATCCAAACCATCCGGGGCGCGCTCAATCAGGTGCCTCTGGCGCAACGGGTCTACGAACGGCTCAAGCAAAACCAGCGTCGCGGCGGCAATCCACCGGATATCGGGCTGAGCCTCGCCGCTGGCCCCGACGCGCCCCGCGTGTTCGACCGCAAAAGCGGCCAACCGCTGAGCAGCGGCATTCCCGGTCTCTATACCTATAACGGTTACTATCAGTTTTTTGCCAAGGAAGGCCCGACCCTGATCGGTCAACTGGCTGGCGAGAGCTGGATTCTCGGCGCGACGGTGCAAGTGGACAACACCCCCGCTGACCGGCAGCAAATCGCCGACAGCGTTTGCCGCCTTTATCAAGCCGATTACCTGCGACTGTGGCAGGACTTGCTCAACGATATCACAATCAAGAAATTCGATACCCCGGACGCGGCGCTAGAGCTGTTGCAGGTCCTGTCCGGTCCGGCTTCGCCCCTGCGGACGCTGTTTCAAACCGTCGCCCGCGAAACCGCGCTAGATCGGCCGCCCGCCGCGCCGCAAACCAGCGCCGCGCCCGGCGACACATCGCTGACCGATAAAATCGCCGGTATTCTCGGCAAGAATCCCGACTCCGCTCAAGACAAGCCCTTGACGTGCAGCGCCGATCCGAGGCTACTGAATTTGAACAGCCTGTATGGCCGCGAAATCAGCGGTCCCGAAGGCGCCATTCCTCCCCTGGATAAAACCCTGTCCGCTCTGAATGATCTCTACAGCCACATGAACGCCATCGGCCGAGCGCGAGAATCCACTCCCGACGGCAGCGTGGCGCAAAATCTTAAGGATCAATTCAGCGCGGTGGCCAACCAACTTCAGATCGAAGCGGCCCGCAAACCCCCACCCTTCAACTCTCTTTTGAGCAGATTAGCGCTGGATAGCGCCGATATTGTCCGCAGCTTGCGCGATCGCTTGAACGCTCAGTGGAAAGCGGCGCAAATCGCCGCTTTTTTTCAAGATAATTTAAACGGTCGCTATCCCCTGGTGCGCAGCTCGATTCAATGGAGCGGGACGGGACCGGGCGGCGCGGCGAGCGCCGCGCCGCCAGTCAATACCATTCAGTGGGCGGGTCAAGGGCCTAGCACCGGAGTGAGCCGCGCCGTACAGGGACCACCCGACGCGAGCTTGGCGGCTTTCGGTCGATTCTTCGGCCCCAACGGCCTTCTGGACAGCTTTTTCAAACAACACCTTCAGCGCTATGTCGACACTTCGCAGGGCGTGTGGCGCTGGCGCGGGCCGGCGGGCCCGGAGCAAAGTATTTCCGCGGAAGCGTTGCAGCTTTTCCAGCGCGCCGCCGCCGTGCGCGATGCGCTGTTTGGCGGCAACAGCCAAACGCCAGCGGTGCGCTTTCAGCTGACTCCGCTGGAAGCCAGCGGCGACGTTAGCCAACTGAGCATCGGACTGGATGGCCAGACCCTCACCCACACTGTCGGCCAAGCGGCGCGGACAGCCAATTTGCAGTGGACTGGAGCCTCCGGGCAGGCCCGAATCGAGCTGTCCTCCTCCGGTGGCGGCACGCCGGCGCGGTACAGCGAAACGGGCTCCTGGGCCTGGTTCAAACTGCTCGATCAGGCGCAATTCCAGCCCGTCGGGTCCGGGCAGTTTCGCGTCCTCTTCCAAGTCAGCGGCCGACAAGCCACTTACGAACTACGGCTCGCCAGTGGCGGTCACAACCCCTTCCGACTGCGGGAACTCGAAAACTTCCGTTGTCCGGAACAGCTATAATGTGTTTAGCTGAGCACCCGGTTTAAGACTTTAATAGGAACTGGTTCCTTTAGTGTCTGGAAATGTTGCATGTTTGAATCAAGCATACCGCCCATCACAGGTTTTTTCGGAAAGCTGCCCGGCCGGGGTGATTTCATCGGCCGCCATCTGCCAAAGTCCTTTCTCGATCCTTGGGACACTTGGTTACAGCAGGCCATCGCGCAGAGCCACATTCAACTGGGAGGACTGTGGCGCGAGTGCTATTGCACCAGCCCGATCTGGCGCTTCGCGCTCAGCCCTGGACTGTGTGGGCCAGCAGTCTATACCGGTATCCTAATGCCCAGCGTGGATCGCGTCGGCCGGTATTATCCGCTGGTGATCACCGCCCCGCTGGAATCGGGATGGCCTCTGTTGGTCCTGCCGATGGCCGGTAAGGCGTGGTTCGAGCAAGCCGAACAGCTGGCGCTGATGGGACTAGACCTTGATCGCTTGGATTTGGATGACTTCAGCCAGCAAGTCAAAGCGCTCGGCGCGCCACCGATGGCGACCTTCTCCGTTGAGGGCGCGGTAGCTGGTAACGCCTGGTACTGCCCCTTGCCGGAGGCGCTGGAATTAGCCCTGGCGACGCCGCTTCTGGCCAGCGATCTGTTGCGGCGCGGCTTGCCCCAGATCAGCCTCTGGTGGACCGAGGGTTCGGAACGGGTAACCCGCTGCCTTTTGATTTGCCAGGGGCTACCTCCAGTCTCGGGTTTTGCGGCATTATTGAGCGGAGAATGGCGACACTGGGGTTGGACTGAAAAAAGCGTCGCCAATATCATGCGCTGTTCGGGAGAACCTCCCACCACCAAGGAGAGTTCATTATGAGTCAGCAGCAAACTTTCCAGTGGTCATCGGCTGGCCGGAGCCATGTTGGCATGGTTCGAGCCATTAACGAGGACGCCTGCCTCGCATTGCCGGAGATGGGCCTTTGGGCTGTGGCTGACGGCATGGGCGGGCACGAAGCTGGCGATATCGCCAGCCAAACAATCATCGAGACCTTGCAACAACTTGACCCGCCCGACGACTGGGACGGATTTTTGAACGCCGTTCGAGAAGGACTGCGCCAGGTCAACCAGCGCTTGCGGGAGGAATCCGCCCAACGTTACCAGCATCGCACCATTGGTAGCACGGTGGTGGTGTTGGTGATGCGCGACACCCAATGCGCTTGCCTGTGGGCGGGAGACAGCCGCATTTATCGGCTACGCGACGGTCAGTTGCAACAATTGACCCGCGACCACAGCCATGTCCAGGAGCTGGTTGATCAAGGTCTGATTACCGCCGAGGATGCACAGCGCCATCCCTTGGCCAATGTGATCACGCGCGCCGTCGGCTCGACCGAGGATTTGCTGATCGATGAAGTCGTCTATCCGCTGCAAACCGAGGATATGTTTTTATTATGCAGCGACGGTCTCAACAAAACCGTGGGTGACGAGGAAATCGCGCGCTTGTTGGTTCAAAGCAACCACAATTGCCAGGAAGCGGTGAAAGCTTTCATCCATCTGGCCTTGATGCGCGACGCCAATGACAATGTGACCACCGTGGTGGTGAACGTCACGGCGACCAATCTCACCAGCGCAACAAACCCAGAAAAGAGCGGCGATCCTATTCCGGCGGATTGGTACTTACAGTAACCCGAATTCATCCCGTGGGTTAGGGCGCCTTCAGCGCGCCCGCCGATAGAGCGGCAACGGTTGGTCGGCGGCGGGCTGGTAGCTATCGGTGAAGTCATCGAAGGCGGTCAGCGCATCCTCCAGGTTGCGATCCGCCCGCAATTCGAACGCGTCAAAACCGCTGCGCGCCATGAAAAATAGCTGATCTCGCAGCACGTCTCCCACCGCCCGGATTTCGCCTCGATAAGCGTAGCGCTCTCGCAGCAGGCGCGCCTGGGAATAGGCGCGCCCATCGGAGAATTTGGGAAATTCCAGCGCCACGACGGCGAATGCTGGCAAATCGTCGCCCAGATCGGCCACGTTGGCGGTATTGGGTAAGCGAACGCCAACCGGATCCGCTCGCTGCATCAACGCGTCCCGTTCCTTCCGCCAGCGCGCCAGCGACACGATCACCGGTCCGGCGCCCAGCTCGGCGTCATCGGCGAGATGCCGCCAGGTGTCTTCGACAATCTTCCGGTTTTTAATAACCGACCGCATAACGTTGCTGCTCCTGTTTGGCCTCGTTACTGCCGGGCGTATAGGCCCGCATCCGGAACGGTTCCAGCCCGATCCGCCGGAACGTGTCGATGAACCGCTCGCCTTCCTCGCGCCGCTCCAGATAGACCCACAGGATGCGTTCAAGGGTATTGGCCACTTCGGCCTTTGGCACCGACGGCCCCAGAATATCGCCCAAGGAAACGTCATTCTCCGAGGAGCCGCCCAACGAGATTTGATACCACTCCTCGCCTTTCTTATCGACGCCGAGGATACCAATATGGCCGACATGATGGTGGCCGCAGGCGTTCATACAGCCCGACATATTGAGTTGAAGGCGGCCCAGGTCGTAGAGGTAATCGAGGCGGTCAAACTTTTCATTGATCTGCCGGGCGATTTCAATCGAACCGGCATTGGCCAAACTGCAATAATCCAAGCCGGGGCAGCAAATCATGTCGGCCAGGGTACCGATCACCAGCGCGGCCAGCTTTTGCGCCGCCAGCGCCTGCCACAGTGGATATAGATCGGCCTGACGCACGTCCGCCAGCAGTAAATTCTGGTGATGCGTGGAACGAATCTGCGCAAAGCTGTACTGATCGGCCAAATCCGCCACGGCCTCCAACTGCTCGGCGGTGATGTCGCCCGGCGGCGTTCCTGGCTCTTTCAGGGCCACATACACATTGCGATAACCGGCGATCTTATGTTCCGCCACGTTGTGCCGCACCCAGGTGGCGAACGCCTTGTCATCCTTGAGCGACTGTTCAAAGCTGAGATCGCGGGCAGCTTCCAGCTCGTAAGGCGGCGGTGCAAAAAAGCGGCGCACCCGCTTCACTTCCGCCTCATCCAACACCAAGCCGGAATTTCGAATTTGCGCCCATTCCGCTTCGACTTCCTGACGAAATTTTTCCGGGCCAACCGCCTTGACCAAGATTTTGATACGCGCCTTGAATAAATTGTCGCGCCGGCCGTGCTGGTTGTAGACTCGCAGCACGGCTTCCAGATAGGACAACAGATCGCGCTGGGGTAGAAACTCACGGATGACGTGGCCGATCAGCGGGGTGCGGCCCAAGCCACCGCCGACCAATACCCGAAACCCTAGTTCGCCTTGCGGGTTTCGCAACAAATTCAAACCGATGTCGTGCACTTGGGCTGCCGCCCGATCATGGATCGCGCCGGTGACGGCGATTTTGAACTTGCGCGGCAAATAGGAAAATTCCGGATGGAAGGTGGACCACTGGCGGATGACTTCGCAATAGACGCGCGGATCGTCTATTTCGTCCTTGGCCACCCCCGACAGATGATCGGCGGTGACATTGCGGATGCAGTTGCCGCTGGTTTGGATCGCGTGCATCTGCGCCTCGGCCAGTTCGGCGAGGATGTCTGGGGTTTCTTCCAGCTTGGGCCAGTTGAGCTGAAAATTCTGCCGGGTGGTGAAGTGGCCGAAACCTTTATCATAGCGGCGCGTGATCCCAGCTAGAACCCGCAACTGTCGCGAGGTCAGCAAGCCATAGGGAACCGCAATCCGCAACATTGGCGCGTGCCGCTGGATATAAAGCCCATTCATCAGCCGTAGCGGCCGAAATTCATCTTCGCTCAACTCCCCGGCCAGATAACGACGGACTTGCCCCCGATACTGGGCTACCCGTTCGTTCACCAGGGTCTGATCGTATTGGTCATACTGATACATCGTCTATAGTCCCCTGGCAGCCGGGCGGTCTCGGTCCGAGCAAATCGAGTTCGAGCAAATTAGGCGAGAAACATTACCATTGCTTTATATACAGATAAAGTATCTTTTAACGATAAATTTATACCGATTATTTATAAAATTAAATGCTCATCACACTGAACTTTCATGAGACATAAAATTGAAACCCGCTTTATCTTGAACATGAATTAAGCTTTTCACTATCTCGTCCAGCAGGGGAAAAACCAATCATGGCTAGCGTGGCGCAAAAGCGTATCGGCGTTCTCACCAGCGGCGGCGATGCACAAGGGATGAACGCGGCAGTGCGGGCCGTCGTTCGCACTGGCCTGCATTTTAGGGCTGGGGTGTATGCCATTTACGAAGGCTATCAAGGGATGGTGGACGGCGGCGACCGCATCCGGCCGCTGGCCTGGGATGATGTCGGGAGCATTCTACACCGGGGAGGCACCGTCATCGGCACCGCTCGCAGCGCCGATTTCCGGGAACGCGCCGGTCGCTTGCGCGCCGCGCGCAACCTGATACAAAACGGCATCGACCGGCTGGTGGTAATCGGTGGCGACGGCAGTCTGACCGGAGCCGACATCTTCCGCCGGGAATGGCCGGAACTGGTGGCCGAACTCTATCAGAACGGCGAAATCGACGAACAAACCGCGCAATTGCATCCAGCGCTGATGATCACCGGCTTGGTCGGCTCAATCGACAACGATATGGTCGGCACCGACATGACCATCGGGGCCGATTCCGCCCTATACCGAATCATCGAAGCCATCGATGCCATCACCAGCACCGCCGCCAGCCACCAGCGCAGTTTCGTGGTGGAGGTGATGGGCCGGCACTGCGGGTATTTGGCCCTAATGAGCGCCATCGCCGGCGGCACCGACTACGTACTCATTCCCGAAAATCCCCCGTCCGAGGGCTGGGAAACCCAGATGTGTGAACTGCTGCGCCACGGTCGGGCCGCCGGTCGGCGCGACAGCATCGTCGTGGTCGCCGAGGGCGCCTGCGACCGCGACGGCAAGCCGATCAGCGCCGACTACGTGCGCCAAGTGTTGGAAGAGCGGCTCGGCGAAGATACCCGCGTGACCATCCTCGGCCACGTCCAGCGCGGCGGTACCCCCAGCGCCTTCGACCGCTGGATGAGCACGCTGTTGGGTTACGCCGCCGTCGAGGAAGTGCTTTCGGCCACGCCGGAAAGCGAGCCGCAAATGATCGGCATCCGCTACAACCGCATCCAGCGCGCCCCGCTGATGCAGTGCGTCCAGCAAACCCATAGTGTCGCGCAAAAAATCACCGCCAAGGATTATGATGGCGCGATGGCGCTGCGCGGCGGCAGCTTTACCGAAATGTTCCAGATGTTCAAGCGGATGGCCGAGGCGATGCCAAGCGTCGCCTTGCCGGCCCGGCCACGGCGGCTGGCGATCATCCACGCTGGCGGACTCGCGCCCGGCATGAACCCCGCCGTGCGCGCCGCCGTCCGTCTCGGCCTGGATCGCGGCCATGTCATGTTGGGCGTGCGCGGCGGCTTCCAGGGGTTGATCGACGGCCGCATCGAGGAGCTGACTTGGGGCGGCGTCGAGGGCTGGACCTCTTTGGGCGGCGCCGAGCTGGGCACCAATCGCCAGATCCCGACCCTCGAACAATTTTACTCAGTCGGGCGATCGCTAGAGACCCAAAATATCGATGGTTTGCTGATCATCGGCGGCTGGGCGGCTTACAAGGCGGTTTACGAATTGTACCGCGAGCGAGAACGGTATCCCGCTTTCAAAATTCCCATGATCTGTTTGCCGGCCAGCATCGATAACAATCTGCCCGGCTCGGAATTAAGCATCGGCGCGGACACAGCGCTCAATGTGATCGTCGAGGCGCTCGACCGGATTAAACAGTCGGCCACGGCGGCGCGGCGCTGCTTCGTGGTGGAAACCATGGGCCGTTTTTGTGGCTATCTGGCGCTGATGGGCGGTTTGGCGGGCGGCGCCGAGCGCGTGTACCTGCACGAGGAAGGGATCACTCTCAACGATCTGCAAGCGGACGTGGAAAGCATGGTCGAAAGCTTTCGCGGCGGGCGGCGTCGGCTCTATCTGGCTATTCGCAGCGAGCGCGCCAACCCTCGTTACACCGTCGATTTTCTGACTCGCCTGTTCGAAGAAGAAAGTCATGGTTGCTTTGATGTGCGCCAAGCCGTGCTGGGACATATCCAGCAGGGCGGCAACCCGTCCCCCTTCGACCGCATCCTGGCGACCCGACTGGCCGCGCGCTGTATTGATTACCTAAGCCAGGAATTGGAGCGAAAATCGACGGAAAGCGCATTCATCGGCCTGTTTGAGGGCAGGGTCACCATTTTTCCGCTTAAGCAGATGGCGGATATGGTGGACTGGACCTATCGGCGACCTCTGGAACAATGGTGGTTGGAACTGCGCCCGGTGGTGCAGGCTTTGGCGCAGCAACCGACAAGCACGAACGAGCAGGAAGCCTAGCGCGTTTCTCAAGTACAAATGACCGACGATGGGAGGATTAATTCCTTATTACGCATTCGAAAGACTATCACAGGAGAAATCAAGCGATGAAGCGAATCCAAAAGACTTGGACAGGCTGGCGGCTGGCGGCTGGCGGCTGGCGGCTGGCGGCTGGCGGTTGTAACCTTGGTAGTAGCGCTACCGCTTCAGGCATCCGAAGAATTTCGAGCAGAAAAAAAATTCTCAATGACAAGCATTGGATCTAATAAAGATGGGTTTCGATTTACTGAAGCAATCGATATTAATAATCAAGGTCTAATTGTAGGAATTAGCCAATTCCCCTCAGGTGCTAAACGCCCTTTTCTCTGGGAAAATGGAACTATCATTGGCCTTGGGAATTTAAATGGATTTACTTGTCAACCCATGGACATTAATGATCAGGACCAAATCATCGGCTCTTGTTTGCTCGATTCTGATAATAATGAAAATAAGCGCTATCATCCACTACAGCAATCCTTTGTTAATCGCTCTATTCTTTGGCATAAAGGTGTGATGACCGATCTGGGGGCATTGAGTGGAGGTTACACTGTTGCCTCTAAAATTAACGAACGCGGACAGATCGTCGGCTATAGCCAGTTTATTAGCGATAGTAACAATGAACCACACGCTTTTCTCTGGGAAAATGGAGCAATGACCGACCTCGGTACTTTAGATAGAGCGAGTATCGCTGTAGATATCAACGAACGCGGGCAAGTTATAGGAAACAGTATAGTTGACTCAAATCAAAATCATGCCGTTCTTTGGGAAAACGGAATCATGACCGATCTCGGAACTTTGGATAACAAGCCTGGGTCTGGAAGCTCTGCTATGGACATTAATAAGTTTGGGCAAGTCGTGGGTTGTTCCATGCTAGAAAAATCTAATGGCGATGATAGCCTTATAATACTACATGCCTTTCTCTGGGAAAATGGAGTAATGACCGACCTCGGAACTTTGGGTGGAAATGAGAGCTGTGCCGTTGCCATTAACGATCATGGACAAATTATAGGAAATAGTCAAACAACAGCCGGAGAATATCGTGCTTTTCTTTGGGAAAACGGTGCCATGATTGACTTGGGAACACTGGATTCAAAACGTATTATCGCTACCGCTATCAATAATTCTGGCCAAATCGTAGGCCACAAAGAACTTCGTGAAGGCTCAGGTAAAAACTATGCTTTTTTCTGGGAAAATGGTGAAATAATTGACTTGGGAGTATTGAGAAATGATTCAAATAAAATTTTTATTAACGAAAATACTCAAGTGATTGGAACCAAATATATTCCCAGTAAAAGCCTAAAAAGAGCAGTTCTTTGGGAAAGAAAATAACAAACCGCTGCTATTCGACAACACTTTTCCGCAACAATCGAAAACCAGAACAAACCTACCGCCGCCCTTCGCCTCCGGCCCGCCGCAAGATCGCATCCAGCCACCGCGCCGGCAACAACCGGCGCAGCACCGCAAACAAATGCGTCGGCACAGTGACCGGATAACGGGCGCGTGGTCGGTTGCTCTCCAAGGCAGGGATTACGCACTTCAACACCGCCTCCGGCGGCAGGGTGAACGGCGCCGCCGGTCCTTGCTTGGTCAGCCGCGCTGTCATCGCCGCGTAGCTGTCCCGATGAGGACTGGTTTCAGCTTGGATATGGCGCTGATAGGCGAGATACGCATTGTCGCGAAACCGGCTGAGAATCGGCCCCGGTTCAATCAAACAAACCTGGATACCCGTGTCCGCCAGTTCCAAACGCAGCGTGTCGGCCAGCCCTTCCAAGGCGAACTTGCTGGCCACATAAGCCCCACGATAGGGAAAGGCCACTAACCCCAGCACCGAACTGATGTAGAGGATCCGCCCTCCGCCCTGCCGGCGCATGCTCGGAATGATCAGATTGGTCAATTCCTGCGTTCCAAACAGATTGGTTTCAAACTGCTCTCGTAAGGCTTCCCGGCTTAAATCTTCCACCGCCCCGGGTTGGCCGTAAGCGCCGTTGTTCAATAAAGCGTCCAGGCGGCCGTCGGTTTGAGCGAGGATTTCCGTCACCGCCGCTTGAATCGAGCGTGAATTTCGCAGGTCAAGCCATACACTTTCGAAGCCTTCGGCCCGCAACCGCGTTACGTCAGCCGAGCGCCGCGCCGTGGCAAATACCCGCCAGCCCCGCGCCTTCAACCCAAGCGCCACACAGGCCCCAATCCCCGAGGAACAACCCGTGATCAGAATGGATTTACTGTTCATCGTCGCTCGCGGTTTTCATGCTCATAGCCCCAACACCTTTTTAAAAGTTTAAAATTCACCTCACCGCTTCCGCAGTGCAATAAAACTGACATATAAATGTAATATAAAAGCCGTCATACGGTTGTATTGTCAGCCCATGATTCTGGCCGGCCCACAAAACCCGGCGGATATCAGCAACTTATTCCAATGGGCAACAAACGGCATCTGCTGGAGGTTTTTTTGTGATCAAGCATAAACTCGCGCTCGCCATGACGGCCGCTTTCGTTCTGGCCGGCATCGCTCAGGCTCAGTCCGCCCGCGACTATATCAGTATCGTCGGTTCATCCACCGTCTATCCATTCACGACGGCGGTGGCCGAACAATTCGGCAAATCCAACGCCAACTTTAAAACGCCGAAAGTCGAATCCACGGGTACTGGCGGCGGCTTTAAACTCTTTTGTGGGGGAATCGGCGTCCAGCATCCCGATATCAGCAACGCCTCGCGCGCGATCAAAAAATCTGAAATTGAAACCTGCGCCAAGAACGGCGTGACCGACATCGTGGAAATTAACATCGGCTTCGATGGGATTGTGGTCGCCTCGGCTAAAAAGAACAAACCGATCACGCTAACCATCAAGGATCTGTGGCTGGCCTTGGCGAAGGAGGTTCCAGATTCTACCGGCAAGCTGGCGACCAACACCGCCAAAACCTGGCAAGATGTCAATCCCGCGCTGCCGGCTAACAAGATCGAGGTGTTGGGGCCGCCGCCCACCTCCGGCACGCGCGACGCCTTCGTTGAATTGGTCATGGATCATGGCTGCAAGGAATTCGCGGCCATCAAGGAACTGGAAAAAGCTGATGAGAAAAAGGCCAAGACTGTTTGCCAAACCATCCGGGAAGATGGCGCCTTCATCGAAGCCGGCGAGAACGATAATCTGATCGTCAACAAGCTAGTCGCCAATCCCAACGCCTTGGGTATCTTCGGCTACAGCTTCCTGGAAGAGAATTTGGATAAGATTCAGGGCGAAACCATCAATGGCGTCGCCCCCACCTTCGAGAGCATCGCTGACGGCAAATATCCAGTATCGCGGCCACTATTCGTCTACGTCAAAAAAGCCCACATCGGCGTGATTCCCGGCATCAAGGAATTTATCGCCGAGTTCACCAGTGAAAAAGCGGTGGGGGATGACGGCTATCTCAACCGGAAAGGCTTGATCCCACTGCCGACCGCCAAGCGCAAACAGGTCGCGACCGACGCCAACGGCCTCAAAACGCTGGCCCCGTAACACACGCTCCTCCACGGTCGCCCGCGGGCTGAAAGCGTCTTTCAGCCGCGCGCGGCTTTGTGGTGTTCTGGCGGAGATCCCATGCAGTCATTCCTCCTGTTAACGCTGATCCTACTGAGCGTTAGCGCCTACTATTTAGGCCGCAAGCGGGCGCTAGCCGTCGCGGGCGGCCAAATCCGCAACCTGCACTCGCTGCCGAGTTTTTACGGTTCTTACACCGCGCTCTGGTGCGGGCTACCGGCGCTGATCGTATTCGGGGTCTGGATTACCCTCCAACCGAATTTTCTCATTGATTTGGTCGTGGCTGGCCTGCCGCCGGAACTGCGCGACCTATCACCGGAGCGGTTGAATCTCCTGGTCAACGATCTTAAGAACCAGGTCAGCGGCAGCTTTGTCTCCAGCGCGCCCGATCCGGTTATGGTGGAAGCGGTCAACCGCTATCAAAATCTGCGCGCCATCGGCAATACAGCGCTTTGGATTGCCGTGCTCAGCTTCGCCGTTGGCGGCATTGCTTATGCTTGGCGCCGGATTTCGCCCACACTGCGCGCCCGCAATCGGGTTGAAACCGCGGTCAACGTGTTTCTCATCGCCAGTTCAACGGTCGCGATTTTCACCACCATCGGCATCATTTTATCGGTGGCCTTTGAGTCGCTCCGATTCTTTAACCAAGTCCCGATCACCGAATTTCTGTTCGGTTTACAATGGAGTCCGCAAACCGCTCTGCGCGCCGATCAGGTCGGTTCATCCGGGGCGTTTGGCGCGGTGCCTTTGTTCGCCGGCACGTTGTTGATTTCCGGTATCGCCATGCTGGTCGCCGTTCCCATCGGTTTGATGTCGGCGTTGTACCTGTCTGAGTATGCCACCCCGAAATTTCGCGCTTTCGCTAAACCTGCGTTGGAAATTCTGGCTGGCATTCCGACCGTGGTCTATGGCTTCTTTGCCGCTCTGACCGTGGCTCCGCTGATTCGCGAGATAGGCGCGGCCCTCGGACTGCATGTCGCTTCTGAAAGCGCGCTGGCCGCCGGCCTGGTGATGGGCATTATGATTATCCCTTTCGTGTCATCCTTGTCGGACGATGTGATCAACGCGGTGCCGCAATCGATGCGCGATGGCTCTTACGCGCTGGGGGCCACCAAATCGGAAACCATCAAGCGCGTGCTACTGCCGGCCGCCTTGCCCGGCATCGTCGGCAGTATTCTGTTGGCGGTCTCGCGCGCCATCGGCGAAACCATGATCGTGGTAATGGCCGCCGGTCTATCGGCCAATTTAACCGCCAACCCGCTGGAAGCGGTCACTACCGTTACGGTGCAGATCGTCACCCTGTTGACCGGCGATCAGGAATTCGATAGCCCCAAGACCCTGGCGGCCTTCGCGCTGGGGCTGATGCTGTTCGTGGTCACGCTGCTCCTCAACATCATCGCCTTGCATGTGGTGCGCAAGTATCGGGAACAGTATGAATAAGCCAAAGCCCTACTCCGACATGCCGCTGCGTAACCGTGACATCAAAGTCATCGTCAACGCTGGCCTCGCGCGCCGCCATGCGGCCGAACAACGCTTCCGCTGGTATGGCTTGACCGCCATCAGTCTGGGTTTGATCTTCGTGGTGTTGATGTTCGGGAGCATCATCGCCAAGGGCTTGCCCGCGTTCTGGCAAACGTATATCCAAGTGCCAATCGCCTTCGACGCCGCCACGCTCGACCCGCAAGGCACTCGCGATCCCCAAGCGCTAGCGAGCGCCGATTATAACGCGCTGGTGCGTTCCGGCTTGCGGCAGTTATTTCCAAACATCGAAGGACGGCTGGAGCTGCGGGCTTTATACGGCCTCACTAGCACTGACGCCGCCTACGAATTGCAAAGGCAAGTCCAGCAAAACCCCGACCTGATCGGTTCTAACCAGGCGATTTGGCTTCTCGCCGCCGCCCCAGTGGATACCTTTATCAAGGGCAATATCGACCGCGCGCTGGACGAAGCGGAGCGGCCGATCAAGAACAATCAAATCGAATGGCTTGACCAATTGCAAGGCGCGGGCAAGATCGAGAAGCAATTCAATACCGTGTTGTTTGGTAATGGCGACTCACGGGAACCGGAACAGGCCGGCATCCGGGGCGCGCTGATGGGTTCATTCTTCACGCTGCTGGTCACTTTTTTACTGTCCTTTCCCATCGGCGTGGCGACGGCGGTCTATCTGGAAGAATTCGCCCCCAAGAATCGCTGGACCGACATTATCGAAGTCAACATCAATAATCTGGCGGCAGTGCCCTCCATCGTGTTTGGTTTGCTGGGCTTGGCGGTGTTCATCAACTTTTTCGGCCTACCCCGCTCCGCGCCGCTGGTCGGCGGACTCGTGCTGAGCCTGATGACCCTACCAGTGATTATTATCGCTGGCCGCGCCGCCTTAACGTCGGTACCTCCCTCGATCCGCGAGGCGGCATTGGGGATGGGCGCGTCCAAATTACAAATGGTGGGGCATCACGTCCTGCCGTTGGCCATGCCTGGCATGTTGACGGGTTCCATCATCGGCATGGCCCGCGCCTTGGGCGAGTCGGCCCCGTTGCTGATGATCGGGATGGTCGCTTTCATCGTGGACGTACCCAAAAATTTTCTCGACCCCGCCACGGTGTTGCCAGTACAAATTTATCTGTGGTCTGATTTGCCGGAGCGCGCGTTTGTCGAGCGAACTTCGGCGGCCATTATGGTGCTGCTGGCGTTTATGATTCTGATGAACGGACTGGCGATCATCCTGCGCAAACGCTTCGAGCGGCGCTGGTAACTGCCGTCCGTTAGAGTCCTCTTTCTGTATAAGGATCTGTTGCCATGAGCACCACCGCTATCGAAACTGAATCCGTTCTCGGCCAGCCCTTACGGAGCGCCGCGGAGCCGCGCCAAAAATCCACCATCGAAGTCACGGACTACAACAACCGCCAAACCGTCGGCAAAATTACCGTCGATAATCCGAAAATGCTCTGCCGCGAAGTCGATGTCTATTACGGCCAGAAACAGGCCATCAAAAATGTCAGCCTCGACATTGGCGCCAATGAAGTGATCGCCTTTATCGGGCCATCCGGCTGCGGCAAATCCACTTTTCTACGCTGTCTGAACCGGATGAACGATACCATCCCGTCCGCCCGCGTCACCGGCCAGATCAAATTGGATAACGACGATATCTACGCCAAGGAAATCGATGTGGTCCAATTACGAGCACGGGTCGGGATGGTGTTTCAGAAACCGAACCCCTTTCCTAAATCCATTTACGAAAACGTGGCTTACGGGCCGCGCATTCACGGCATGGTCAACACCAAAGCCGAGCTCGACGACCTGGTGCGCGAGAGCCTGGAACGGGCCGGCCTGATCAAGGAAGTCGAGAAGCGGATGTTGGAACCCGGCACCAGCCTGTCCGGCGGCCAGCAGCAGCGGCTGTGTATCGCCCGCGCCATCGCGGTTAACCCGGAAGTAATCTTGATGGACGAGCCTTGCTCGGCCCTGGACCCGATTGCCACGGCCAAAATTGAAGAACTGATCGACGAGCTGCGGGAAAACTACACCATCGTCATCGTAACCCATTCGATGCAGCAAGCCGCTCGCGTTTCCCAGCGGACGGCCTACTTTCATTTGGGGGACTTGATCGAGATCGGCGATACCGACCAGATTTTCACCAATCCCCGCCACAAGCTGACGGAAGATTACATCACGGGCCGTTTCGGCTGATCTCGAACCTCAAAGCCTACCCAGCCTGGAGTACCAGACGATGCCCATCAGCCCAGAGGCTCATACCGTCAAACAATTCGACGTTCAACTTGCCAATCTCCGCAATATGGTGATGGAAATGGGCGGCCTGGCGGAGGATCAACTCAAGCGAGCGATCGCGGCCCTTGATGAGGAAGACCTAGCCGCCACCCGCGAGACCATTGCGCGCGACCGGATTATCAACGGCCTGCAACTCAAAGCCGACGAAGAGTGCATCAGCATTATCGCCTTGCGCCAGCCGCTGGGCAGCGATTTGCGGCTGATTATGTCGCTGGCCAGCATTGTGACTGATCTGGAACGGATTGGCGACGGCGCCAAAAAAATCGCGCGGATGACCTTGCACATCTATGATGGCGTCAGCAGTCCACCCAGCGCCAAACTGTTGCGGGATGTCAAGCCAATGGCCCAAACCGCGGCCACTATGTTGCACGACTGTCTTGATGCGCTGGCTCGGCTGGATGTACCCAAGGCGCTAAGTATCATTCATAGCGACACCGAGCTGGATCAGGAATTCCAAGGCGCGTTACGGCGACTAATTACCTACATGATGGAAGACCCACGCACCATCGGTCATGCCATTAATGTGGTTTTCATCATCAAGGCACTGGAACGCATCGGCGATCACTGCAAAAATATCGCCGAACATACAGTTTATTTAGTTGAGGGTAAAAACATCCAGCAGCGCCGCAACATCGACATGAATGTGGTTGATGCCTTGGTAAAGGATGTTGAGATGACCTGGACGAATAACCCCTAATCGAGAATTAAGCCTTTCAAGCCCAGCTAAGCAACGCTCAAGAGTCGATCCGAGCGCCTGTCAATTGTCGCGTCTAACGGCTTTGCTGTCCTTTTAGCCAAAGCGCGTGCTTTTGGCGCATGTCCGCCAGCACTTCCAGATCGATCAAATGGTCGTCACGGATGCGTTCGTCATAATTTTCCCAGCCCATGAAATCACGCAGCGCCTTGAGGGTGAGCGGGTCAGTGATTCCGGTTACCGCGCCTTGATAAAAACCGCGAGCGTGTAGCATGTGCTGGAGTTCGGTGGCGAGCGTAGCGTCAATCGGCGTAAGCTGACTGGGATCGCTGCGGAAATAGGTGAGCCGATGGATAGCGTACAAACGTTCCAGCTCCGCGATGGGCGTCGGATGATCGTAGACCGAGATTGCCGCATAACGGTCGTCGAAACCCCCATATCCGCCGCCGGCTCGCACCACCAGGAGCGCCGCGGATTGCTGGCCGCGTCGGTCGCCGCCATTGGCTTGGCCCGCTTGCAAAGCGGCAAGCAACCGCTCGGCTAACATTCCCTGGGTCTGTTCGAACACGCGCACCATACCCTCCGCTACTTGCGGCCCCGCCACGGTATTTCCTTGCGCGCAACAATAAACCCCCTGCAAACTACCCGCCCAGTCAAAGCAAGCCGCGCCGGTGAAGCTAGCCACGCGCCCTTTGGCGTCGATCAGACCAACTTGCCGGTAATCTCGCTGTTTGTCGTCGCCGGTCAAAATATCGAGCGCCTGCTCCGGTGAAGCGCCCTGCTCCAGCAAAGCCAAACCGCGTGGCCCATAGCTGGTGTTGCAATAGGATTGCGTCGCTACCGCGCCGATGCCCGCCTTGGCGAATGGAATAGAAACCCCCACGTTTGGAAATTTGGATTGTACGGCAACACCCAAATCACCATTGCTCGGATCGAAAGCGACAATGGAAAACGTCATGCCTATCGCTCCTAAACAACATCGATTTTATAAGACGAAAGCACTAAAAATTTCAATTTGGCCGACCTCTCACTCAGAAACGCCTGGCTCTTCACCACTTTGAATACCGTAATACTTCAGGCGCCGCCATAAGGTGGTACGGCTCATCCCCATATCCCTAGCGACCAGACTATGTTTGCCGTTATGAAACTCGAACAGACGGATAATCTCGGCGCGTTCGATTTGCTCCATCCGCGTACCGACCACCGGATTGAAGGTAGGTTGGGGAAGCCAGTCACCGATTTCTATTTGAGCGTTGGAATTTAATAATACCGCACGCTCAATCAGATTTTCTAACTCTCGTACATTGCCAGGAAAGTTATAACGACACAGCTCATTAATTACTTCCTGGCTGAGTCGAGTCGCTGGGCGAAGTAATTTTTTGCAGAATTTATTAAGGCAACGTTCTACCAATAAAGGGATATCTTCCAACCGCTCGCGCAAAGGAGGAATATGAATAGGGAAGACATTGACCCGATAATAGAGATCGGATCGAAACCGATTACTCTGAATCTCAACGTCCAGGTTTTTGTTAGTGGCGGAGATAATTCTTACATCGACTTGTCGATATACGGTGTCGCCAAGCCGACGAAATTTCCCTTCTTGAAGAATTTGCAGGAGCTTCACTTGTAGCAAAGAACTCATTTCACTGATTTCATCAAGAAAAACCGTTCCCCCATCGGCAGCTTCAAAAAGACCTTTCTGATCCTTGACAGCACCAGTGAATGCGCCGCGTTTATAGCCAAAAAGTTCGCTTTCCAATAAGGTTTCTGGCAAGGCGCCACAATTTTGCTCTACAAATAATTTATCCCTACGTGGCCCATTGTAATGAATATGCCGAGCCAGTAAGGTTTTACCTGTACCCGTCTCACCCGTCAATAATACGGCGGCTGAAGTATCAATGATCTTGGCCATGCGTTCGAGAACCCGCTGCATGGCGGGACTCTGCCCGACGATCTTATTCGTTTCTAAATCTTTATCAAGTTCTTTTCTAATCAGTTTATTTTCGTCTAACAATCTATCATTGGCTACTTGCAGCTCTTTAACTAATCGCTGGTTTTCAATGCCCAATTCATAGCTTTCCAACGCTCGCCGCACAATGATCCTCAGTTCCTGTCGATCCCAAGGTTTGGTGATATATTGATAAATATGGCCTTTGTTAATCGCTTGAATTAAAGCGGAGGTATCGGTGTAACCTGTTAAAATGATACGAACTGTATAGGGGCTGACAGTAATTGATTTTTGCAAAAGCTCAACACCAGTCATTTCTGGCATTCGTTGATCAGAGATAATCAGCGCAATACTATTTTTTTCCAAAATATCTAACGCTTCCAAGCCACTTCGAGCCGTAAAAACCTCGTAATCTTCCTCAAAAGTAAGAGTAAGCGTCTTCAGAATATCTTTCTCATCATCTACCAAGAGGAGGCTATGGCGCTTCATGATATATTTTTCCTGTTGATGCGGATGGGTAATTCAACAGTAAACTCTGTTCCTTCATTTAATTTACTCTTTGCCGAAATTTTGCCACCATGCTTCTGAACAATCCCATAAGTAATACTAAGCCCCAAACCGGTTCCCTGCCCTGGTGGCTTGGTGGTATAAAATGGATCGAAAATTTTATCCATATCTTGACTTAAAATTCCAATACCATTATCTCTGATTGAGATTTTTACCCAAGCCCCTGAAGTTTCGGTGCTAATCCATATTTCACCTTTATCTGGAATAGCCTGCGCTGCATTTTGCAGCAAATTCATGAAAACTTGATTGATTTGTCCAGGGTAACACTCAATTTCTGGAAGATAGCCATAATTTCGATTAATGACAACTCGATCTTTATATTCTCGTGACAATAAATTGAGAGTTGATTCAATACCATTTTGTAAATTCGTCATTACCAAGCCAACATCATCAGTTCGAGAAAATACTCGTAAATCTAATACAATCTGCTTTACTCTCTCTGCTCCAGTCTTACAACTAGCAATCAACTCCTGTAATTTATTTCCAAGGGTTTCAAATTTTGCAATATCTTTTTGATGATCACCAAGACGACGGCTATCAACAGCTTTATCATTTAACGAGTAGGCGTAAATAATTTTTACAAGACGCTTGGTATATTCTTCAATAAACTCTAAATTATTATGTACAAAGCTGATTGGATTATTCAATTCATGAGCTATTCCAGCAACCAGAAAACCTAGGGAAGCCATCTTTTCAGAATGAATGAGTTGCTCCTTGGCATGAGCCAGATTGGTGTAGGTTTTTTCAAGCTCTTGATGACGTTTATTAAGTTCTTGATGCGCGTCAGAAAGTTCCTGAGTTCTTGCTTTAATCTTAGTTTCTAAGTTGCGATTGGCTTCCTCCAACACCCGCCGACGTTCTTGCTCAACCATTAGAGCACGAGATAGTAGATAAGTCCCATAAACCAAAACAAGCCCGATAATGCCCGAAACAATTGGCAACCATAGCAATTCTTTAATAAATAGAAAATGCGCGACTAAAATAAATAACCCAGCGATCACACCTACAATAAGCATGGCAAATATTGGTTTGAGTTTTACTAAAAGAAAACTAGTTATCACCACTAAAGTAATCACCAAAGCAATTCGAGCAGGCTGACTCAACTCAGATACAAATTTTTGTTGCAATAGACTATTGATCAGAGTAGCTTGAATTTCGACTCCGGCTACCGCACCGCCAGATACCCAAGAAAATGGAGTAAGGAAGGTATCACCCGATAAATGTTGCGGTTCTGGAATTGTTTCTAATGAGCGCCCGACTAAAACAATTTTATCTTTAAAAATACCTGGCGGTAATAATCGCTCATAGTCTATTGCCTGATAATAGGAAACAGTGGTTATCGTCCGAGATGGACCAACATGATTGATTAATAACTCTTTTGTGAAATCAAATTTACTAAGCGCTTTCCGTTCTGGCCCTGAAAGGTATTTTCCGACAACCTCTAAACCAAAAGAAGACATGCCGGGATATAACAGGCGAGAACGCCGAACTACACCATCACCATCCATCGTGATGATCGGACTACCCACTCCAGTAGCCACCTTGGCAAGGGTAGCCAGCGGATCAATCCGGGTGGTAAGGCGAAACAAGGGATCATTGACCACAGCCAGCGCGCTCACTAGAACAACATTCCCAGCATCCTGAATGGCCTGCTCTAACGCAGCATCTTCTTTTGTCTCTGAAGGTTCCGCAAACAAAATATCAAAACCAATCACTTTTGCGCCAGCCTTATTCAGCTGGTGTATTAATTTAGCATGCAGCCCACGGGGCCAAGGCCAGAGGCGCTTTATTTCAGCCATCGAAGGTTCATCGATACTGACAATAACAATTGATTGGGTGGCGGTAGAATACCTCGAAGAGCAAATAATAAATCTAGCCCTTTTAGCTCAAGAAATTGAAAAAATGAAAGATTTGCAAGATATTAAGGGGCGGTTGAGGTTTTAAAGAGTGGCGCTGGCCGATATTGAATTAGATCTGTGGAAGCGGCGCAAAGCGCTTTTCTGCGAGAGAAAAAGACCTGGTTTGCAACGGTAAAACGCCCGTTCTGATCCAAGACGCTGCATGGCCCGATCACGTTCGAGGTGCAGCGATTTAGAGACAGGACACGGCCGACCGAAAAAGAGGAAACCTACTTCAGTTTGACCGGGCAGTTTCAAAGAACCACACGACCCGCGATTGCAGGAGTTATCGGCCTACTATGGCACGCTTTTGAGCTACAAACACGTTGAAAACTTGGTGACCCGGATCACGGGAGCGCCACAGCCTCAGCGACCAGAAGGTGTGGCAAATTGTGAACGACAAAGCGGTGGAAATCGGTCAGGCTTGGCGAAGTGAAGCGGAAAAAGACATTGAACAACGGAGAGTTACCGTTCCGGAAACTCAAGAAAAGTTGGTATTTACGACGGCGAAAGCCAAAGAGATCCTCGTGTTTGAGGATGCGATTCAAGTTCGGGGTCAAAACAAAATCGCCTTCATAAACAAAAGGCTAACAAAGATATTCCGAGCGGTTCCACAGAAAAAAACAGCCCGGTTAGCCGCGAAAGAAAAATCGCCGCCGGTGTTCACGAACGTCGTGATGCTTCAAAAGAAAAACCGAGAATTTGAACACATGGTTGCGCCCATCGACGAAAAAGGTCAAGAAACGGTATCCCTGCCGGACATGCTGAAAAGCCGGGTGATCGAAGAATATGGACAGGCGACGGAGCCCTTGCCCGTCGTGGCGATCACGGACGGCGCTCAAGTGATCCGTCAGCATTTGTACCGCGGTTTTTGGAGCGACGCTTGTCATCCTTCTCGACTGGTATCACTTAAAGAAGGTCCGGGACTTGAGAGCATGATTGCGCCGAAATAACGATGAGAAAATCCTGCACCTGAAGTTCGTGTTCTACCACCTATATGGGGAGAAATTTATACGGTTTTAACTACTTGGAAACGAAAGTTCAGCCAAGGAACAAAGAAAACTTCGTGAGCTTATCCGCTATCTTGACAAACATCGGGATGGAAATCATCGACTATCGACGCCGGAAAAAAAGCGGGTAAGTGATCGGCTCGGGCCATATCGAGAAGGGCTGCGATCAAGTCGTCGCCATCGCCAGAAGAAAAAGGGATGAGTTGGCGTGGAAGCGGGAAGTCGTGGCTTAGGGATATTGAGAGTGGTGGAGCTGAATCATCAGTGGAATCGCTTTGGTTCCCACCGACACCGCCAATGACCCAAAAGAGTTGCGGTTAGCTGCAAATTTCTAGGCGATCACGGAAAATTTAAAATATCAAAACCAATCACTTTTGCGCCAGCCTTATTCAGCTGGTGTATTAATTTAGCATGCAGCCCACGGGGCCAAGGCCAGAGGCGCTTTATTTCAGCCATCGAAGGTTCATCGATACTGACAATAACAATCTGATTGGGTGGCGGTAGAATACCTCGAAGAGCAAATAATAAATCTAGCCCTTTTAGCTCAAGAAATGAAAAAAATGAAAGATTTGTAAGAATTAAAGTCAGGGTTACGGAAATTAAAGCAATCAGCAAATTTTTTCTAATGAATTGCAAAATTCGCTCAATCATCGCGGCCACCATCCGCATCCGATGGAGAAGTCAGCAATAACTTTGGTAGCTGACAAGATAAAGGTCGTGACACACCTCCGCGTGAGATCAAGCTTATCGAGTAAAACCATCTTGTATGAGACGGCTCCGACTTTGGCAACTCGCTGTTGCTTAATCAGAGCTATGGATTTAAGCTGTTGAATTCTATAGTTAAGCAATAAGAAAAAAACCGCAGCCATCGGCCACCTGAGTTGGCCTGGATTCGAAGATAAAGCGATTTGATCAGTTGACGTAAAGCTTAGTGGAAATATCACAACAAACTCAAAGAAGCTGTTTGGAAGCACCTGTTTCAGGCCAGGTGATACGCAAGGTAACCCGCGGTCAGGTGCGTGTGCCGCTTGCCCCTGTGTTACAGCCGCGGATGCGGGGTATGGTTGCAACGCTTCCACTCCGCCGTTCCGCGACCCACTGTAAAGCAGCAAGCCGCCGCTCCAGGCTGGGAACGCCGCGCGAGGCAGCCGCCGCCACTGACAGCGGGCCTTTAGCAGATAGAGGCTCGCATTCACCACCTGGCTCCATGCTCACCTCCCCAGGCCCGCCAACCCTCGAAACCGTCAGCGGGTGCTTCAGGAAACACCACCCTCAGCGCTTAGGTTGCCTGGATAACGCTTGTTTCGCTTCATGGGCGAATCTTGAGTACAAAATGCCAAAAACTAGCTGATAAAATTAGATTTTCCAAGCAGCTTCCAAGGCAATAATCTTGCCGAAATCTGATCATAATGGAGTTGGGAAAACTATTCTTTAAATTTCAGTGATTTCAGTAACTACCAATCTCTTAACAGAGATAGCGAAGCATCTTTGAAACACAACCTTGCGGCACGAACGGTTCGAATTAACCAAGCCCGTGCTAGGCGTTTCAAAATGAAACAAATCGAGCAATAATTAATCTGATTTTTGAAACACTTTCCAAAGAGTCATTCAGAGTCATGCTAAAAAAGATTATAAAATAATATAAAAATCAAATTGAAAAGCTTTCCATAGGCAACATGATGGTGTCTTGGTTTGAAAACAAGCGGTTCCTAAGCCCATTTTCATTAACGCTTTAAATCGTATGAATATCCAATCTGAGGCACTATCTGGCAAGTCTCCCTTGCCGGTAGAGGTTCATCCTTGTATTCGGTTTGATGATTGATCTTTATTCATCCTTTCTCCACAGACCACACAAGAAGGATCCCGTCGCACTTTCATCATCTGCCATTCCATACGCGCGGCATCCACCAATAATAACCGTCCATCCAGCGTTTCGCCCAAACCGGTCAATAGCTTGATCGCTTCAAGCGCTTGGATGCTGCCAATGATGCCAACCATCGGAGCCAAAACCCCCGTCTGAGCGCAAGTTTCCGAAGTCATCGCCGCATTGTGGTATAGACATTGGTAGCAGGCGCCATCGCGTCCAGGCCGCCAAACCAATACCTGTCCTTCGAGACGGATGGCTGCTCCAGATACCAATGGCGTCCGAGCGCGCACACAGGCGGCGTTGATGGTCAGTCGGGTTGCTAAATTGTCAGTCGCATCGACTACTACGTCGACCTGCTCAACCTGCTCTTGCATTTCCGCATCATTGAGCTGTTTTGAAATTGCGGCAATTTGGATCAGCGGATTGAGCGCCAACAAGGTATCGCGCGCCGATGCTACTTTCAGGCGACCCCGATCGGCTGTGCGGTGGATAATCTGTCGTTGCAAATTAGAAAGATCGACGGTATCGAAATCCACCAGCGTCAATTGTCCCACTCCGGCGGCCGCCAGATACATCGCTGCCGCCGAACCTAAGCCGCCCAACCCAACAATCAACGCTCGCGCCCGGCGCAACCGTTCTTGGCCATCAATATCGATCTCCGGCAACAAAATTTGTCGGCTATAGCGCAACAATTCTTCATCGGTCATCAGGGCTCCAAATAGAACGAGCGTTAATAGTCCACTCGGTTGGATTTTAACCAGCAACCCCTGTCCCTCCGATCTCAGGGTTGCCGTCAAGCTGATAAAATGGGTCATTATGCTTACTCTACGCCAACTCTCGCTGCAACGCGGCAGTAAGCCGCTGTTTGAAAATGTGTCGGTGACCGTTTATCCCGGTTGGAAAGTCGGGGTGATCGGCGCCAACGGTTCTGGAAAATCCAGTCTCTTTTCATTGCTGCTCGATGAATTGCATCAGGACGCCGGCGATCTCGCTGTGCCGCCGCAGTGGGTCATCGCCCACGTCGCGCAGGAAATGCCAGCTCTGCCGGTTCCCGCGCTGGATTATGTGCTGGACGGCGATGCCGAACTGCGCCAAATCGAACGCGAGTTACAGGCGGCCGAAGCCGCCCACGACGGGACTCGACAAGCCGAATACCATGCCCGTTTCGAGGCCATCGACGGTTACAGCGCTCGCGCTCGCGCTGGCAAATTGATGAATGGCCTGGGTTTCGCGGCGGATCAAGCGCAGCGGCCCGTAACGGAATTTTCCGGCGGCTGGCGAGTACGGCTGAATTTGGCGCGGGCGCTGATGTGCCGCTCCGATCTATTGTTACTTGATGAACCCACCAACCACCTCGATCTTGACGCCGTGCTGTGGCTGGAGCAATGGTTACGGGCTTATCCAGGAACGCTGCTGCTGATTTCGCACGACCGTGATGTCCTGGATAACGTGGTCGATCATATCGTCCATATCGACCAATGCCGGATCACTCTTTATAGCGGCAACTACGCCGCCTTCGAGGAGCAGCGCGCGGCCCGCCTGGCCTTGCAGCAGGCTGCTTACGACAAGCAGCAGCGCGAAATCGCTCATCTCGAATGCTTTATCGCTCGTTTCCGCGCCAAGGCCACCAAGGCCCGGCAGGCGCAGAGTCGGATAAAGCGTTGGAACGGATGGAGCGCATCGCCGCTGCCCATGTGGATTCGCCTTTTGAATTCCGCTTTGCCGAACCGGAGCGCCTGCCTAATCCATTGGTCTCGGTCGAAAATGGGGTGGTTGGATACGGCGGGCAGCGGGTGCTGGAGCGGGTGAATCTGGTGATTGGTCCAGGGGCGCGGCTGGGGTTGCTAGGGCCAAACGGCGCTGGCAAATCCACCCTGATCAAACTCCTGGCTGGCTGGCTGACGCCGCTAGCGGGACGACTTGAACTTGGCCAAGGCTTAACCATTGGTTATTTCGCCCAACATCAATTGGAACAATTGCGGCCGGACTGGAGCGCCTTACGGCATCTGCAACAGCTCGACGAACGGCCGGCCGATCAGCGATTGCGCGATTTTATCGGCGGTTTTGGTTTTAATGGAGATCGGGCGCTCGAACCTATGGCTCCATTGTCTGGTGGTGAAAAGGCACGACTAGCGCTGGCCTTGCTCGTCTGGCGGCAGCCGAATTTGCTGCTGCTGGACGAACCGACCAATCATCTCGATCTGGACATGCGCCATGCACTAACGCTGGCTTTGCAAGACTATCAGGGTGCGCTAATCGTGGTTTCGCACGACCGCCATCTCCTGCGCGCGGTTACCGATGAATTTTTATTAGTCACAGAAGGTCGAATCAAGCCGTTTGACGGCGATTTGGATGACTATCGTGACTGGCTGAATGAACGGCAACGGATGGTCATTCGAGAAACCACGCCGCGTCCCAGTGGCGCTGGCAACAACGCCATCGAGCGCCGCGAACAAAAACGACAGGAGGCGGAACAACGGCAGCAATTGGCCATCAAACGCAAACCCCTAGAACAAAGAATCAAGAAGCTGGAACAACAAATGCATAAACTGCATGACGAACAACGGCGGCTGGATACCCTACTGGCTGATCCAACCAGTTACGATGAAGCTAACAGAATAGGTCTTAAAGCAGAACTACTACGCAAAGCTGAAACAGATCATATGCTGGCCGCATTAGAAGAAGAATGGCTTGAACTACAAGAAAAATTGGAAGCACTGACCCATGCCATTTAAGCAATTATGGCTTGGAGCATTAGCCCTGCTCTTCCCTTCCTTGCTTTTCTGTTTAGAAGCGGAAAATTACAAAATCGAATGGAGTCACGCCAGATTGACGATGACTACCCATGCGACACCCCTAGCCAAAATCCTTAATGACATCACCGCAATAACCAACCTGAAGATACTGAATCTACCTTCCAGCCAAGAGACTGTAACACTTGCCTTTACCAAACTGCCCTTACGCGATGCCTTGCAACGAATTCTTAGAGGGCAAAATTATCTCATTGTCGATCAGCAATTGGCCGATGGCGCTAGCATTCCAGGTCTTGTCCTGATACTGGATGCCACAACGCCCGCAAAACAACCAACAGCAATACAAGATATACAAAAACCCTCCATCAATCTTCAATCAGAGGCCTCACAACGTCTGGCTCAACTCGAACAATTGATCAAAGCCAATGCACCCGATCTGAAGGAAACGCTGTATTCGGCCACCCGAGACAGCGAACCTTTGCTCCGAGAACTTGCTTTGCGAGAGCTTCATCAACGCGGTGATCCAGGGGTTGTCGATATCATCCGGCAAGATGCGCGTAGCGATAGCATCGACATCCGTAGAACTGCTCTTGAGATGTTGCCCGAGCTCGACGAACAAAATGCGATGGCGCTTCTCTCCGAAGCGGCGAGCGACAGCCATATAGACATCAGACAAACAGCTTTGGAAAAACTATCGAAAATGGAGGGTGGAGCGGATACCATCAAAAATAAGCTGCACGATCTCGATCCGAGTGTGCGAATTGCGGCGATCGAAGCACTGGCTTCTCTCGGTCCACATCCTTCCTTGGAAGCGGCGGCGGCGGAAGCCTTGCATGACCCCGACGAACAGGTCCGCGCCAAGGCCGAAGCTATCCGTCAGGAACTACAGGCCGCCCAAGCATCACCGTAAACCAATTTTCATTTGCCAAGAGCGTTACATGAAAAAATTTAACTCTTTGCCAAAATCAATACGATTAACGATCACGGCAGCTCCCCTGTGGCTTCTTGGAAGCGCGACTTGGGCCGGCGAACTGGGATACGGCTTCGCACCAGGCCTTATGGCGGGAAAAGACTTTCTCGAAGGACAAGTCATTGTAGGTTACCGGACGGGAACGGATAGCAAGGCCGTGGCCACCGCCGCGCAGGCGCTGGGCGGCACGGTGGCAAAAGAAATTCAGGATAGCGCGATCTTGTTGAATTTCGGTTCCGAACAGCAGGCTCAGGCCGCCATCCGCGAGATCGCAAAGCGCGCGGACGTCCAGTTTATTGAAAGAAATGGCGTCATCCGAGTACCGCCACAATCTCAGTCTTCGAATTTTCGCTCACCAAAACAACGCTTGAAAAACGCTAATGACGTAACGGTCAATTCGGTCTCCGCTGATCCAACGACTGGTTTTGAATACCATTTGACCATCATCCGTAAGACCGCCGTTCTGCCTGCTCTGTCGGCCACCCCGCCAACCGTCGCCGTTCTTGACACCGGAGTGGACTGGACCCATCCCGATCTTGCGGGTAAGGTGCTTTTAGGGAAAAACACCATCGCAAACAATAACCTTCCCTTTGATGACAACGGTCGAGGCACCCATATCGCCGGGATTATCGCGGCGAAAGCTGGCAATGCCGTATTGGGTGAGGGTGTCTGCCCAAACTGTAAGATCCTGGCGATTAAAGTACTGAATTCCGGGGGCGCCGGTACTGTGTTTGATGTGGCGGAGGGCCTGAAATACGCGCGGACCTGGATCCCCCCCGCGGGGACACCTCCGGTAAAAGTGGTCAATGTAAGTTTTTGGGGAATAGCAAGCCCGTTAATCGCTAACGAAGTGCTCGCCCTTAAAAATGCTGGCAAAGTGTTGGTTGCAGCGGCTGGCGATGACAACGCATCAACTGCCCTCAATATTTACCCGGCTGCCGACCCAAATACGGCGCTGCGGGTAACAGCCACTGAAGAGCACGATTGCCGTGCCTACTTTTCGAACTTCAGCCCATCGACCGTACCGACTCGGTATAACATCGCCGCTCCCGGCTGGCAGATTCCATCAACGTTGCCCGACATGGGTTATGCCTATCGCTCCGGCACACCCATGGCCAGCGCCATGGTGGCGGGCGGGGCCGCACTGGTCTGGGGCCAAATTCCTGGCTTGACGCGGGATCAATTGGTCAATCGACTCATTTTCAACGGTAAAATGGTCAATTGTGGCTTCGCCGCGCCAACCCGGCGGTTGGACGTGCGCAGAGCCATTACCGGCGTCTCGGAAACGACCATAATAGGCCGGTTGCTCGATCCAGCGACTGGCAAGGCGCCTGTTCCGAGCACGGCCCCCTCCACAGCCCAACTTTTTGCGGGTGGAACGCTACTAAAGTCCGATTTAACCGACCGTGGCGGTTTCTATGAAATGACGGGCCTCGCGGCTGGAACGCTTAGAGAACTTAGAGGTTTTCGTGCCGGCTACGTCAATGCCACATTACGAAAAAATTTCCCTATCTCGGCAGGTTTAATTAGCGGTCCGCTTACCGACGCTCTACCCGGCGCCCGGCCGGCCGGCCACGCTACCATTACCCTGGATTGGAAAACCAGCCAACCCATCAAGCACACCACAGGTTGTATAGCGAGCTGTAACGGCTGGGATCTTGATCTTTCGATCAGGCTACCGTCTGGAACCTATATTGACCCATCCAACAACCCAGGCACGCTGCTTGCCGCCCCCTACGTCCGTTCGGTCCGCGATTCTTTTAGTGATCTCCAACCGTTAGAGGGCATCGTGATCAGTAACCTTGCCGCTAACGGCGTCTATCGAGTTTTTGTTGACAACTGGCCACCCAGCGAAACGGCGGGCGACCCTTCCTTCAACAATTCATGGACCGGTTCACAAGCATCGGTCCAGATGTACAATGGCGCTGCTTTATTTGGCATTTTTTATCCAGCCCCAATCGCCAATTGCGGCTTGAACCGATATTGGCACGTCGGTAACTTGACCAAGAATGGCACGGCTTACATATGGGCGAATGTAAACACCTGCAGTAATATCATCCCCTAAGCGCTATGCTGGTACGGCTCCCAGCGCGAACCGGACCCATTGAAGAACTGGACCGACTCCTCTCCCACCCGCGGGAGAGGAGTTTTTCAGCATCTCTAACACATGGCGGCCATTAGCCCGTTTTGAACCACCGCATGGACTGGAACCGTCTGCTCTCCCGCGTTCGCTTGGGCCTTTCCCGGCGGCACCCCGCTAACGAAGCGCGCACTGACTTTCAGCGTGATTTTGACCGCATCGTCTTCTCATCCGCTTTTCGGCGCTTGCAGGATAAAACCCAGGTCTTTCCACTCTCTCAAAGTGATTATGTACGCACCCGCCTGACTCACAGTTTGGAAGTGTCCAGCGTGGGGCGCTCGCTCGGTACGATGGTCGGAGACAGTGTGATTCGCCACCATCAACTGAAAGGCGTTTATCCACAGGATTTTGGGGCGGTGGTCGCGGCGGCCTGTCTGGCCCATGACATTGGCAACCCACCCTTCGGCCATGCGGGCGAAGATGCGATCCGGCTTTGGTTTAGCCGCTCCGCCACCGGTAAAGCCATCCTAGAACAATTGACTGAACCGCGGCGGCGAGACTTTCTGCACTTTGAAGGTAACGCGCAGGGCTTTCGCATCATTACCCGCCTACAAAGCCCTGATAATGCGGGCGGAATGCAACTGACTTGCGCCACGCTAGGGGCTTTCACTAAATATCCGCGCGCCTCGTGGTTAGCGGTTGAGCCCCCACCTGTTATCGCGTTCCAAAAATTTGGCTTTTATCAAGATGATCGCGCTTTATTCGCGGAAGTAGCAGACCAACTTGGACTGGATCTGGCGCAACCCGATGCCTGGAACCGGCATCCTTTGGCTTTTCTGGTCGAGGCGGCTGACGATATTTGTTACCGCATCATTGATGTGGAAGATGCGTTTCGACAGCAGCAGCTACGTTACGAAGAGGTTCGCGACTTGTTGTTGCCGTTAACTGGCGAGCCTGATCATTCCCAGCGCAAAATGGCTCATATCACCCGACCCAAGGAAAAAGTGGAGTACCTTCGAGCCAACGCCATCGGCGCGATGATCGAACAGGTCCATCATTGTTTTATGGCTAATGAGGACAAAATTCTCGCCGGGGCCTTCGGCGATGAACTCCTGGATATGATTCCCGCCGCCGAAGCCATGAACGCCCTCAAGACGTGCGGTGAGAACCAAATTTATGTGTCGAAACCGGTCGTGGAAGTAGAAGCCGCCGGTTTTGAAGTGCTAGGCGGGTTACTGGAAGCATTCCTCACCACGGTCAACGATATCGCGACCAATGGGGCGTTGGCTTCCTCTAAAAGCCGGATGCTGGTTCACCTGATACCAGAACAGTTCGCCGGGCCAGGTCGGCAACCCGTCGCCGATTTATACCGCCGTGTGCTGGCGATCACTGACTTCGTGTCGGGGATGACCGACTCTTATGCGGTGACGCTATTCAAAAAACTGACCGGCATTTCGCTTCCGACCGGTTGACTTCATCCCCGATCACGCACTAGCGGCACAAATACCACCGGCAGGACGCTGCGAGTTTCCACGACGCCTCGCTCGTTCTTGCGAATGACCCGTAGATCTTGTGACTGATGCGGGTCGCCGACTGGAATGATTAACCGCCCACCGGGCTTTAATTGTTGCACTAACGCGGGCGGCACTTCGGCGGCGGCGGCCGTCACCATGATGCCATCGAAGGGCGCATGCGCTTCCCAACCTTGCCCGCCATCATCATTGCGGACTTCGATGTTGCCATAGCCGAGCTGTATCAATCGTTGTAAGGCAGTCTCAGCGAGTTCGGGAATGCGTTCAATGGAATAAACGCGCCGCGCCAAGCAAGCCAGTACGGCGGTTTGATAGCCGGAGCCGGTACCGATCTCCAGCACCACCGCTTCGGCATCAGGCGCTAGCAGCTCCGTCATCAAGCCCACGATGAACGGCTGAGAAATCGTCTGACCGCGCCCAATCGGTAAGGGGCGGTCGGCATACGCCAAGTCCACCTGTTCGGCTGGAACGAACAGGTGGCGAGGCACCGTCGCCAACGCGCGCAGCACGGCCTCGCTGAGCTGATGGCAACCCGTTAAATGACCCGTTTCGCGGGTTTCAGCGATCACCCGCTCTAACAACCGTTGTCGGACTGCGTTATAGGCCACGGCCAGTTCGATGGCCAAGTTGTCCCGCCGCCGCCAATTCGCGACTGGCTCGCTGGGCGGGAACCAGCACTCGCGCCAATAATTCGCCTTTACACGTTAAGGGCTGTCGGCGCAGGCTCACCAGCAATCCTGACACCGGCGCGATCATCCCTACCCGCTCACTGCCATTAAAGCTGTCATAAATCCGGCCCAGCTCCGTAACTCCTGCCCGCACCCAGCGCCCGACTCCCACGCAGGGGGAGAAAATTCCAGATTGTTTGGCCAGGACGACGGAAACCTGTCTTAGATCGAAATAGCGCAATTCATCTTCTTCATCGGTTAAATTCAGGCCACTGACAATGCCAGTACGGTCCAGAAAAGACACCAAAGCCTTAAATAAAGTCTCGCAATGTTCGGTCTGTAAGCTACCCCACTGCCCGGCATGAATCGAAAAATTCTCACCCCCTTGTTGCCGCCAGATCCGCGCGAGATCCGAGGCTGTGCCGGGCTCCATCGGTCGTTCGATGACGGCGGGCAACCCGAACAGGCACGCGGTAGCCCGTTCGTCGTCGCTCGGAGCGTATAAGCGGACTTGAGGCATTTCCTCCACATCAGGGCTAATCTGGTGAATATCCACCCGATAGTAGGCGGTTCTGGTGAGGGCCACCAATGCCTCGGTGGCGGCGGCCCACAACAAACGGCGCGCGGCGATAGCCTCCTGCTCCGAGCAACCGACATTGGGTAACGCGACACTATTGATCGTCGGAACGATCACAACGCGTTGGCGCAATCGCAGGCCATGGCGTTGATCCAAAGAGATACTTTGTAAAAATGCGGCCAGCCGCGACAAAACGAACATACCGTTCAATTCATTGCCGTGCAGATCCGCCACCAATGCCAAGCGGGGCGCGGACTTCCGAGGGCCAATATCGTAATGAGGAAACAATGCGTCACCCACAACTGGGGTAACAACTTTAGAGATCACCGTGTCAATCAAGGTTTTCACTCCGTGACTACACTACCGACTAGACTAAAAATTATCTTATTTCGTCATTTACTATAAACATACGTTGATTTTAAGTTTTAAATTGTGAATTTTTCCTTTTAAGAGCTGCAATTTCAGTCTAGGCAAATTGATCTCTAACTCATGCTCTATTTCCTACAGGCGCGGACTAAGACGAGACTTGTCAAAGGCATCTATCGGTCATTATACTGCGCGTCTGTTTTGACGGGCGATTAGCTCAGTGGGAGAGCACTACCTTCACACGGTAGGGGTCGCTGGTTCGAGCCCAGCATCGCCCACCACACCTTATCGAGTACAAATCCCCGGCTGGGGTTCCCTCACAACCGAGCACTCATCCCAGATTATTCAGCGCCGAACCCCTAAAATCGTAGCTGATTTCGGAAATATTGCGCTCTAATCTTTGGCTGGCTTTTTTCTTGCGGGCACAAAAAATCAGGGCGCCGTCGCGACAGCACCCTTGAATGGAATCACCGCCTCTAGCCCACGTTCATCTTGGAAGCGGGCCAGAAGCGGCAACTTATGGTCTCATTCCTCATTCCCCGATAATTTTTCTCACCACGTCGGTCATGGAAATGACGCCGGTGGGTTGCTCGTTCTCGGTGACCACCAGACGGTGCATCCGCCGGCCGGTCATCAGGCTGACCGCCTCGCTCAACAGGATGTTGGCATCGCAGGTGGCGCAACCGGGGTCATGATGTCGCCGGCCTTCATCGCCCGCGCCTGTTCCGAAGTGCGACCTTGCCGCGCCAGCACCATGTCGGTCTGCGACACCACGCCGACCGCCTTGCCGCCATCCATCACCACCACCGCGTGGATTTCGTTATCGACCATGATCTTGGCCACCTGCCCGACGCTATCGCCCGGCGCGCAGGAGATGATGCCGCGATGCATGAGGTCTTTGACCTGGGTGCCGTCGTCGGCAATTTTGATCGCTTCAGCCTCGGCCACGCCCGGTAACGGCTCGGACATCGGGTACGGGTGCGGGGTGTTGTGCACGTCGCCCTTGGGTAGACTCGGATGCTCTAGCTTGACCGGCGGCTTGCCGCTGGCCCCTTGCCCGAAGTCGGTTGCGCCGACCAGCACCGCCATGTTGCCGTGCGGGTGCTTGTTGTCATGCATCAACTGGTGCGCTTGCGGAATTTCGGCATAGGTAAAAGCGCGCGACAGGCACGGATCGAGCAAACCGCGCAGGGCTAGCTCGTTCATCTGATTCGACTGTTCGGTGTTGGCAAAGTGGGAGCCTTGCAGCCGCTTTTGCCGCATCCACAAGTAGCGTAGATCGACCGTGGCGTTGTAGCCGGTGGTGCCGGCGCAGACCACGACCATGCCGCCGGTGTCGCAGACGAAGATCGAGGTGGGAATGGTGGTTTCGCCGGGGTGCTCGAACACGATGTTCGGGGCGCGCTTTTCGCCCAGCACCTCCCAGATTTTAGCCCCGAAGGCGCGCACGCCTTTCATCCAGGTGGCATAACCAACGTTGTCTTTCCAGTGTGGCAACATGCCCCAATGGTTGAATTCGTTACGGTTGATGCAGCCTTTCGCGCCCAATTTCATGCAGTAGTCGAATTTGTCTTCGCCCGAGACCATCGCGATGGAGGTGGCGCCGGCGGCCTTGGCGATTTGGATCGCCATCGAGCCGAGGCCACCCGCGCCGCCCCAGATCAGCGCCACGTCGCCTTTTTTGATGGCGTTGGCTCCCCAGCCGTGCAGCATCCGCCAGGCGGTGGCAGCCACCAGGGTGTAGGCGGCGGCTTCTTCCCAGGTCATGTGCTTGGGCTTGGGCATGCACTGCTGGCCCTGAACCTTGGTAAACTGGGCGAAGCTGCCCCAGTTGGTCTCGTAGCCCCAGATTCGGAAGGTGGGGGAATACATCGGGTCGCCGCCGTTCTTGACCCATTCACAATTGCGGCTGTATTGGCCGCAGTGCATCACCACCTCGTCGCCAACCTTGACGTTGGTTACATCCTTGCCGATTTTGTAGACGATGCCGGAAGCATCGCTGCCGCCGATGTGGAAGTCTTCCTTCTCGCCCGCTTTGTTGCGCGCGCCAATCACGTTGACCGGAATCCCTAATCCCGCCCAGACGTTGTTGTAGTTGATGCCCGCCGCCATCACGTACACCAGCACTTCGTCATCGGCAATGCTGGGCACATCGACTACTTCCTGCTGGAACGCTTCGGTCGGCTTGCCAAAACGCTCCGCCCGGATCAGCCAAGCGTGCATCTTCGGGGGAATCACGCCTAACGGGGGTTGTTCGCCCAGATTGTATAGTTCTTTGGCCATGTTTTTGTTCTCTTGGTTGTAGGTAGGTTTTCAAAAGGTTGATGGACTGAACGCCTTTGAGACGAATGAGCCCTAATTCAGCGTATAGCGAGACCACACGCCCGCTACCGCTAGGTCGATGACATCGTTCATTTCAGCGCTATCCTGAAGAGACGTTTTAAGGTCTTGGAGACGACCGTCCGCCAACCCATAAATCCAGCCATGCAGCATTAAGTGTTGTCTCCGCTTCCAGGCATCGCCTACCAGCGTGGTGCGGGCGACGTTGCGTACTTGTTCAATCACGTTCAACTCGCACAGGGCTTTCCAGCGGGTACTGGTGTTTGGCAAGGCAGTGATGAGTTCCTTGTGCCGGTCGCGCACATCCTGGATGTGGCGCAGCCAGTTGTCGATCAACCCCAGTGACGCCCCTTCCAGGGCCGCCTTGACCCCGCCGCAGCCGTAGTGACCACAGACAATGATGTGCTGAACCTTAAGCACCTCGATCGCGTATTGCATCACCGACAGACAGTTGAGATCAGTATGCACCACCACATTGGCCACGTTGCGGTGGACGAATACCTCGCCCGGCTTGAGGCCGGTGATCTGGTTAGCCGGCACGCGGCTGTCCGAGCAGCCGATCCACAAATAGGCGGGCGTTTGGATCGCCGCCAGCTCGGCGAAAAACCGGGGGTCGGCGACCGTCATTTCCTCAGCCCAGCGGACGTTGGCGGCAAACAGTTCCGGCAGGTATTTCATCAAGCTCCTCCAGTCGGTTCAGTACAGAGGCAAGGTCAGGGAATCGGGTGGTGTCGCCGCCGATAACAGACTTTGGCGACAGTTGCGTTGCCGTTCCAGCCGGCGGGTCACCGAGCGACCGGCCCGGTCGGCGGCCCGGTCGATAGCGACGTACAGATCGGCTTCGGTGTCGTCGATCACCACGCTCGGGGCGCCAGGAAAGGTGATCTGGATTCGGCAGCGCTTGTCCTCGCCGCCGCGCGGACCGTTCTCGTCCGACAGGCGGACCGATATCTGGCGCAAGCGGCCATCAGCCCAGCCGAGCGCGAATTGCAGGCGCCGTTTGACATGTTCGCGCAGAGCGCTGGTCAAGGCCAATCCCCGAGCCTGAATGTGGATGTTCATGAAGTCGCTCCTCTCAGCGTTGGATACACAACCAGTCTAAAGCTTGGTAAAGCATCCAACAATTCGAATAAAATCGAATGAATATTCGATTTTTTCGATGGATGACAATCCCGTGACTAGCCTTAACTTCAAGCACCTGCGGTACTTCTGGATGGTCGCCAAATCGGGCAGCGTCGCGGAGGCCAGCAAGCACCTGCACCTGACGCCGCAATCCATCAGCGGCCAACTGGGCGAGCTGGAGGAACGGCTCGGCGTCACGCTGTTTCGCCGGGTCGGGCGCGGGCTGGAACTTACCGAGGTCGGGCGACGCATCTTCAGCTACGCCGACGAAATCTTCGCGCTCGGCGACGAACTGCTGGAAGTCGTCCTCGACCAGACGGCGCGAACCAGCGTGCCATTTCGGATCGGCATCGCCGATTCGGTGCCGAAATCGGTCGCCTACCGGGTGGTGGAACCGGCGCTGCGCCTCCCCGAACCGGTGCGGCTGATTTGCCGGGAGGGCCGCTTGACGTCGTTGCTGGCCGAGATAGCGGTGCACCGGCTCGATCTGGTGATTGCCGACCGACCCATGCCCACGCACCTCAACGTCCGGGCTTATAGCCACTTCCTTGGGGAAAGCGATCTGACGGTTTTCGCCGCGCCGGAGCTGGCGCGATCCCTGACCGGTGCCTTTCCTGCGTTGCTAGATCGGGCGCCGTTTCTGCTCCCGGGGGAAGATGTCGCCCTGCGCCCCGACCTGATCCGCTGGTTCGAAGCGCAGCGCCTGTACCCCCACATCGTCGGCGAATTCGAGGACAGCGCCTTGCTCAAGGCATTCGGCCAAGCCGGTGCCGGGCTGTTTGTGACGCCTACCGCAATCGCCGACTACGTGAGCCGGCAATACGGTGTCCGGGCGGTCGGGCGCATCGAATCGGTAACCGAACAGCTCTACGCCATTACCACCGAGCGCCGGCTGCTGCATCCCGCCATCGTTGCGGTCGTTCAGGCCACCCAGCGCCAGTTTTTCGGCAAGCCGGAGCGGGTCGAAGCCGACCGCGACGACCGGGCGAGGAGCGCCGGTGCCGCGTCAACCCGTGTTTCGCATCCCCGCCGCCAGCGCATTGATGGAACGCAATAGCGGTCGTAGCCAGATTTCCGCCTCGGGCGAATCCGCGCCGTGCTCGCGCGCCGCCTGGCGATAGCGCGGCAGCAGGGCGACCTGAATATGGTTGAGCGGATCCAGATACGGATTGCGCCGCTCCAAGGATTTAGCCAACGTCGGGCTTTCTTCGAGCAGCATCGAGATTTGCGCCACGGCCAGAATCTCGCGGCAGGTCTGGTCGTACTCGTCTCGAAACCGCTGGTAAATGCTGGTTCCGGTGTCGGCGCTCTCGCACAGCCGGGCGTATTCGCGGGCGATGCCCGCATCCGCCTTGCTCAGCGACATCTGGCTGTTGTCGAGCAGGGCGCGGAAGAAAGGCCATCCCCGGTAAAGCGTTTGCAGGACGGCCAGTCGTTCGGGATCGTCACCCCGCCAGGCGGCCAGCGCGCTGCCGATGCCGTACCAGCCGGGTAGAGTGTGCCGTGACAGGCCCCAGCCGAACATCCAGGGAATCGCTCGCACCGAGTATTTGGAGCGATCGCCTTGGGCGCGATGCGAGGGTCGCGAACCCAGATTAAGCAGCGCGATTTCGCCAAGCGGCGTCGCCTCGTAAAAGTAATCCATGAAACCCGGCGTCCGCTCGGTTAATTCACGATAAACGGCTTCGCCGTGCCGCGCCAGCTCAGCCATGACCGCTGCCGCTTCCGGCGGGTCGTCCGGGACCGCTTGCACCAGGTGACGGCTAGCTTTCATCAGGCCGGTGATGCCCAGCGTCAGCTCGTACAAGGCGGTTTCCAAATTTTGATACTTGAACGACAGCACCTCACCCTGCTCGGTGATTTTGATCTGACCCCGCACCGTGCCCGCTGGCTGGGACAAAATGGCGTCGTGAGTCGGACCGCCGCCGCGCCCCACCGTGCCGCCGCGACCGTGGAACAGCCGACAGCCGAAACCGCGCGCCGCCGCCAGCGCCACCGCCCGCCGCTGGGCTTGGTACAGGCCCCAGTTGGAGGCCAGGATGCCGCCATCCTTGCAAGAATCCGAGTAGCCGACCATCACGTCCTGCACGCCGCCCGCCGTCGCCAGCAATTCCCGGTAGCTCGGCTGGTCCAGCAGCCGGGTCAGCAAGACGTCCACCTGATTCAGGTCGGCGATGGTCTCGAACAGCGGCGCGACCCGAAGCTCGCAATGCCAGCTCCCGTCGGCGCGGCGACCAGCCAGTCCGGCGAAGCTGCCCAGAAACAGCACTTCCAGAACGTGACTGGCTTCGTGGGTCATGGAAATGACGTAGTTGTCGAAAGCGCGCGGACTGATTTCTTGTCGCATCCGGGCCATGACCTGAAACACCTCCAAGGTCTCGCGGGTGGCGGGGCTGAGCGAATCGCAATACAACAACGGCGTACCGGGTTTGGCCAGCAGGTCGCCGAGCACGGCCAGCCGTTCTCCCTCTGACAGCGCGGCATAGTCCGGCAGATTGGGCGCCACGGCGAAAATTTCCGCGACCGCCGCCGTGTGCCGACCCGATTCCTGGCGCACGTCGAGTGCGGCCAGATAAAAGCCGAAAGTCTCCGCCAGCCGAACCAGGTCGGTCAGTTCGCCGTCGGCCACCGCGCGGTCGCCGTGCGCAATTAGAGAATCGCGGATCAGGTACAAATCTTCGAGAAACGCTTGCTCGGATGGATAGCCCCAGAACGGGACTGGTCCCGCTTCGGGATGACCTTCGGCCCGCGCCCGTGCCTGATCGTGGTTGTGCCGCAGGCGGTGATATATCAGAAACAGCTTGCGTCGATACGGTTCCTGGGCGTACTGGCGGGGCGCGTCGGCAAACAGGGCACTCATCTGCTGCACGTCCGCGTCCAGACTGGCGGAAAACGTTGGCGACGGCTCCACCAGCGAACTGGAATAGGTCAAGTGTCGGTTCAGCTCCTCGACTCGGCGCAAGTATTCGCGCAGGATTTCCTGAGCTTGCAGGCGCACCGCTAAAGCGGTGGTTGCCGGCGTGACGAACGGGTTGCCATCGCGATCGCCGCCGATCCATGAACCGAACCGCAGTAAGCAAGGAATACGGATCGCCCCCTTGCCGCCTTGGTCGCCGTACACGGCGTTCAGCGCCCGTTCCAAGTTGCGGTAGAGCGTCGGCAACGCCTGGAAAATAGACTCGCGAAAGTAGTACAGACCGTTCTTGATCTCGTCGCGCACTTGCGGCTTGAAACCGCGGACCTCGTCGGTTTTCCACAGAATTTGAATTTGGCTACGCAGCTCCTCGACCACCTCAGCGCGCTGGTAGCGGTTGAGCGCCGGATTGTCTAGCTTACCGTTGGTCACGAACACCCGCCGCTGCGCACCCAGCAGGACCCGGCGCTTGGCTTCGGTCGGATGAGCAGTGAATACCGGTGTGAAGCAAAGCTGATCGAGCAAGGTCTGCAACTGGCCCGCGTCGATGCCACCGGCGCGCAGCACGCGCAAGGTCTCGTCAAAGGAACCCCGCCACAGTGGTTTGCCACGCCGCACTTGCTCGCGGCGTGATTGGTGCTGAAAATTTTCCTCGGCGATATTGGCGAGATTGAAGTAAGCATTGAAAGCGCGAACGACATGGTTGAGCATGTCCGGATTGAGAGCGGCGATGAAGCGCAGTAGCCGCTCGCGCAGGTCTGGAGCAGGCTCGGATTGACTGCGCAATTCGATGAAGCCCTTGCGAAGCGTTTCAACGGCATCGAGCGCGGGACGTCCTTCCCGATCACGCAGGGTGTCGCCTAACAACTGGCCCAACTGTTTGACGCGGTCGCGCAGTGGTTTGTCGGATGGGGTTGGCATTGGTGAACTCCGTCAGGTCTGGGTCGCAAAGTTTCTCAAAAAGCTCTCCTAACAGAGGACCACGGCGAACGGTTTTGTTTCGCTTGCGTGGCGGGGGAATCGCACTGATATACTGATATAGAGATCGCGAACGTCGTAAATTCGAGACCCCATCGGAAACGCGGACCGCCTGTAGTAACCCAAGCCTGCTGTTCGCCGCGGCACACCGGTCAGCCTGGATTATTTTTTGCGCCGCGACTTGGCGCATCGCCGACCAGAGTATGCGTCTACTTTGAGCACAAAAAGAAGGGGCGCAGGCTGTAGCGCCCCTGTGGTTCCCATCTACAAGTGCTAGGCGCTACTTCGCGAAGGAGCGCCAGCTGGAAAAATGGGTTTCGCTTCGTCTCCTCATTCCCCGATAATTTTTCTCACCACGTCGGTCATGGAAATGACGCCGGTGGGTTGCTCGTTCTCGGTGACCACCAGACGGTGCATCCGCCGGCCGGTCATCAGGCTGACCGCCTCGCTCAACAGGATGTTGGCATCGCAGGTGGCGCAACCGGGGGTCATGATGTCGCCGGCCTTCATCGCCCGCGCCTGTTCCGAAGTGCGACCTTGCCGCGCCAGCACCATGTCGGTCTGCGACACCACGCCGACCGCCTTGCCGCCATCCATCACCACCACCGCGTGGATTTCGTTATCGACCATGATCTTGGCCACCTGCCCGACGCTATCGCCCGGCGCGCAGGAGATGATGCCGCGATGCATGAGGTCTTTGACCTGGGTGCCGTCGTCGGCAATTTTGATCGCTTCAGCCTCGGCCACGCCCGGTAACGGCTCGGACATCGGGTACGGGTGCGGGGTGTTGTGCACGTCGCCCTTGGGTAGACTCGGATGCTCTAGCTTGACCGGCGGCTTGCCGCTGGCCCCTTGCCCGAAGTCGGTTGCGCCGACCAGCACCGCCATGTTGCCGTGCGGGTGCTTGTTGTCATGCATCAACTGGTGCGCTTGCGGAATTTCGGCATAGGTAAAAGCGCGCGACAGGCACGGATCGAGCAAACCGCGCAGGGCTAGCTCGTTCATCTGATTCGACTGTTCGGTGTTGGCAAAGTGGGAGCCTTGCAGCCGCTTTTGCCGCATCCACAAGTAGCGTAGATCGACCGTGGCGTTGTAGCCGGTGGTGCCGGCGCAGACCACGACCATGCCGCCGGTGTCGCAGACGAAGATCGAGGTGGGAATGGTGGTTTCGCCAGGGTGCTCGAACACGATGTTCGGGGCGCGCTTTTCACCCAGCACCTCCCAGATCTTAGCCCCGAAGGCGCGCACGCCTTTCATCCAGGTGGCATAACCAACGTTGTCTTTCCAGTGTGGCAACATGCCCCAATGGTTGAATTCGTTACGGTTGATGCAGCCTTTCGCGCCCAATTTCATGCAGTAGTCGAATTTGTCTTCGCCCGAGACCATCGCGATGGAGGTGGCGCCGGCGGCCTTGGCGATTTGGATCGCCATCGAGCCGAGGCCACCCGCGCCGCCCCAGATCAGCGCCACGTCGCCTTTTTTGATGGCGTTGGCTCCCCAGCCGTGCAGCATCCGCCAGGCGGTGGCAGCCACCAGGGTGTAGGCGGCGGCTTCTTCCCAGGTCATGTGCTTGGGCTTGGGCATGCACTGCTGGCCCTGAACCTTGGTAAACTGGGCGAAGCTGCCCCAGTTGGTCTCGTAGCCCCAGATTCGGAAGGTGGGGGAATACATCGGGTCGCCGCCGTTCTTGACCCATTCACAATTGCGGCTGTATTGGCCGCAGTGCATCACCACCTCGTCGCCAACCTTGACGTTGGTTACATCCTTGCCGATTTTGTAGACGATGCCGGAAGCATCGCTGCCGCCGATGTGGAAGTCTTCCTTCTCGCCCGCTTTGTTGCGCGCGCCAATCACGTTGACCGGAATCCCCAATCCCGCCCAGACGTTGTTGTAGTTGATGCCCGCCGCCATCACGTACACCAGCACTTCGTCATCGGCAATGCTGGGCACATCGACTACTTCCTGCTGGAACGCTTCGGTCGGCTTGCCAAAACGCTCCGCCCGGATCAGCCAGGCGTGCATCTTCGGGGGAATCACGCCTAACGGGGGTTGTTCGCCCAGATTGTATAGTTCTTTGGCCATGTTGCTTGATTCCTCTCTGTGGGGGTTGTTTTTAGGGTATTTCAGGGATAGATCATTACTTTTAGCGCTGGAAGGCATCCATCACCCGACCGCGCAAGGCATCGTATTCGGCAATCGGCGAGCGGCGCGGCGAATTGGCCAGGGCAGTAAACAGCGCCTCCTCGCCGCCGAGCAAACCGATGCCATAGCGGCCGAATTCCTCGCGCAAATGCTTGACCAGCCATTCCGCCTGACAGCGCTGGCGGCGGGCGGTGAATTGGCCCTGTCCCAGCAGCCATTGGCGGTGGCTGTCTAGGGCATCGGCCAGCTTCTCGATACCACTGCCGAGCGCGGCGCTGGCGGATAAAGCCGGAACCTGCCAGCCTTCGGGGTCCATCTGGCGGCGCAAAGTATTTTTCAACTCCGAAAGCGTCTTGCGCGCCGCCATGCCGATGTCTTCCTTATTGACCACGATGACATGCGGCACTTCCATGATGCCCGCCTTCAGAAACTGGATGCTGTCGCCGGAGGCCGGTTGCGCCACAAAGCAGGTGGTGTCGGTCATCTTGGAAACATCAATTTCCTTTTGTCCGACGCCGACCGTTTCCACCAGCACGATGTCGAACGCAGCCAGCATCGCCAGACTCATCGGCCAGACTTCGGCGCTCAGGCCGCCGAACTCACCGCGACAGGCCAGCGAGCGGATGAATACTTCACGATCCGCCCCGCTGGCGTGCATTCGCAGCCGGTCGCCCAACAGTGCGCCGCCGGTGATCGGGCTGGACGGATCGACCGCCAGAATCGCCACTTTCAAGCCGCGCCGCCGCCAGACCTGAATCAGCGCGGCGGTCAATGAAGATTTGCCCGCACCGGGTGGGCCGGTAATGCCGATCAGATGGCCGCCGGTATCCAGCTTGTCGGTAGGCAACGCATCCAGAAAGGCGGCGGCGCACTGACGGGCGGCCGGGCGACGGTCGTCCAGCAGATTCAGCGCGCGGGCCAGCGCCAGCCGGTCGCGGCCGCTGACCGCAACGGCCAGCGCGTCCGGTTCGGGCAAGGCCAGACTCATACCACCGCGACCGGCTTCAACTCGTTGGCTTTACGAATCAGGTTAAGAATGTCCACCATGATGCCATTCATGTCGATGTCTTTTGGCGTGTAGACAGCGGCAATTCCGCGCTCTTTCAGCAGCTTGGCGTCACTTTCCGGGATGATGCCGCCGATCACCACTGGCACATCCTTCAACCCCACTTTGCCCAATTGGTTGAACACATCATCGACCATCTCGATATGGCTGCCGGACAGCACCGACAAGCCGATCAGATGCACGCCTTCTTCCAGCGCCGCTTTGGCGATTTGTTCCGGGGTCAGGCGGATGCCTTCGTAGACGATCTCGAAGCCCACATCCCGGCCCTTGACTGCGATCTGCTCCGCGCCGTTGCTGTGGCCGTCCAGTCCCGGCTTACCGATTAACAGGCGCAGCGGTCGTCCGACTTCCTCGCCAGTCTGGTTGACCTGAGTGCGAATCGCTACCGCCCGCGCGCTGCGCGCATCGTCGTTGGCGGGGATGTCAATGCCCGTCGGGGCGCGGTATTCGCCGAAGATATCGCGCAAGGTCTGCGACCATTCGCCGGTGGTCACGCCCGCGTGAGCGCACAGAATCGACGCGGGCATGATGTTGGAACCACCGCGCGCGGTTTCGGCCAGAGTGGCCAGCGCCGCCTTAACTTCGGCGGTGTTGCGCTGGGCGCGGAAGGCGTTGAGCCGTTCGATTTGCTCGCGTTCGGCGCGCGGATCGACCTTCATGATGCCGCTGTCTACACCCCCAGTCAGCGGCGATTGCTCGGTTTCCTGATAGCAATTCAGGCCAATAATCTTCAGATCACCGCGTTCAATGGCCCGCATCCGCTCGGTGTGGCTGGTGACCAGTTGCCGCTTGACGTAGCCGGATTCGATAGCCTGCACCATGCCGCCCTGTTCCTGCACCCGCGCCATTTCCGCCGTCGCGCCATCCACCAGTGCCTTGACCTTGGCGGCGATGACCGGTGAGCCGTCGAAGATGTCGCCGTATTCCAGCAGGTCGGTTTCAAACGCCAATACCTGCTGCATCCGCAACGCCCATTGCTGATCCCACGGCCGGGGCAGGCCGAGCGCCTCGTTCCAGGCCGGGAGCTGGATGGCGCGGGCGCGGGCGCGCTTGGACAAGCTGACGCCGAGCATTTCCAGCACGATGCGCTGGACGTTGTTTTCCGGCTGGGCTTCGGTCAGACCCAGCGAGTTGACCTGCACGCCGTAGCGGAAGCGGCGCATTTCCTCGCTTTGCGCGCCGTAGCGTTCCTGGGTCAGCTTGTCCCACATCTCGCCGAAGGCCCGCAGCTTGCAGGTTTCCTCGATAAAGCGAATCCCGGCGTTGACGAAGAACGAAATCCGCCCGACCACTTGCTCGAAACCGTCCGCGCCGATCTGGCCGGAATCGCGCACCGCGTCCATGACCGCGATGGCGGTGGACAGGGCGTAGGCCAACTCCTGCGTGGGCGTCGCGCCCGCTTCCTGCAAGTGATAGCTACAGATGTTGGTTGGATTCCACTTGGGAATGTTCTTGACCGTGTAGGCGATGATGTCGGTGGTCAGCCGCACCGAAGGCGCTGGTGGGAAGATATACGTGCCGCGCGACAGGTATTCTTTGAGGATGTCGTTTTGAGTGGTGCCTTGCAGTTGCGCGGGCGATGCACCCTGGCGCTCGGCCACCGCGACGTACAGCGCCAGCAACCAAGCGGCGGTGGCGTTGATGGTCATCGAGGTGTTCATCTGCCCCAGCGGAATTTGGTCGAATAGCGCCTGCATATCGCCGATATTGCCAATCGGCACACCGACCTTGCCGACCTCGCCGCGCGCGAGCGGATGGTCGGAGTCATAACCGGTCTGGGTTGGCAAGTCAAAAGCCACGGACAGGCCGGTCTGGCCTTTGCTTAAATTGGTGCGGTACAACTCATTGGATGCCTTGGCGGAAGAATGGCCGGAGTACGTCCGCATCAGCCAGGGTTTGTCGCGTTTGGGGGTAGACATTATCGGTGCCTCTCTTGGGAGTTGTGGTTATTGGGTTGTTATTTTACGTCCGTGTGATGAGCTGGTTCTGATTCTTTATTCTGCTCTTATTACTCGACACACTTTTTGAATGCGCGGTTCAATTTTATTAAATTGGATATATTGATTACGAAGTATCTCTATAGCCTCAATACGTTCGCTAATTGGCCTTGAAACCCAATATTCATAATCATTGGATTGCTCGTAAAGAGAAAATATCTCCAGTACTTTTTCCATAAAGTGACTTAAACAGTAATTGGCTTTTCGACCAAATTTAGCAGCTTAGCCTGCACGGATTCCAGTATTGAATCCCTGATAAACGCACTGGCATTAATAATCTCAATCCCAATTAAGTCACCTTGTTTATTAAGCTCCGCAGTGACATTGGGATTTAATTCAACACTTCCTGCTTCTGGTTCGTCCGATATGGAAAGATGCAAAATATCATTTTTCTCAAAATAGACCATCCAAGCCATGTAGGGTACGCATCGCGTACCTTCATCCATCGCATCAGGGCCGTAGTACCGACCAGCGTTTAAGCCCCAAAGGTTAAATTGCACACGCGTGCCCTGTGCTCGGTCTACAAATAATAAATCCCTCTCTGTTTAAACAAGAATTTTCCCTTGACGGGAGGTTTTACCTCACGCCGGACGCCGCTTAATCAGCAACCGCCGTTCAATCTCGAAAATCTTGGCGCTGATTTTCTCCTTACTCAATTGCTGCTTGTCGTTTTCCTTGATAAACAAATCCGCACCGTAAGTTTCTAGCGCGGCGGCGGCGCTGATATTTTTCACACCGATAAACTGGAAGGTGACGATGCCGACCGCATCGTTATTCGGCACGGTCTCGGTCGCCACCACCCGCGACAAGGCGGCCACCGTATCGCCGGAAACCGCCGGCTGGGTGTGATAACCCTCGGTGAAGCCCAATTCCCACAGCGCATTTTCGCTGACATCGCGACTGGCCAAGCCTTCCAACCAGGCAAACACCAAGCCGCCATAAACGATGGGTTCGCCGCTCATCTTGCCCGATAGGCCGGTGCTGTACACCCGATCAAAATGCAGCGGATGGGTGTTACCGACCAAATAGGTCCAATACATGTGCTCGTCGGTGATGGTGCGGCCGTTGGCGTGAACCACCAGATCACCCAGCGCGAAATCCTCGAAATAGGTATTCGGGCCGGTTAGGCCACTGGGGTAGTTACCCGCGTTGAGCGGCAAATCCACTACCGGATGTTCGACCCATGGAAAATCGACCGGCGTGGTCGGCGCGGGGGTGGTCGGCAGGCGGTCGCCGCGATAGCCAACCATGATCTTGCGCTCGTATTGCAACACCACTTGATGGTGCTGGTTCACACCCAGGGTGCGAATCAGCACGATGCCGGGCTTGTCCTCGCCGCGCGCCTTGCGATCAACCACCTTGGTGTAGCCACGCAAGGTGTCGCCAGGGTAAACGGGCCGCAGGAATTGCACGTTGTAATAGCCGAGATTCGCTATCGCTTTCTCGGAATCGTTATGCACGCCCAGCGACAGCACCACATTAAACACCATCTGCGGGCTGGCCGGCAGATCGGGGAAGCCGTGCGCCTTAGCATATTCAACGTTCAGATACAACGGGTTACATTGCATGAACACGCGGGCGAAATCGAGCATCGGGCCGCGCTCGAAAGTATAACCACGCGGGTGGACGAACACCTGTCCCGGTACGAATTCATCGAGATAGCGCCCGTACTGCGGCCGCCGCGCCCATTCCACGTTGACCGTGACCGACCCGGCCACTTCCGCCTGTTCGCTCAAACGCATCGAAAAACTCATCGCTCAACCTCCCACTTCGGCTTTGGATTTGGCATTATCCACCAGAGAACGGGCGATCACTTTCAGCGCCAGGGTTTCTTCCGCGCCTTCAAAAATCGACAGCACCCGCGCGTCAATGAAATAGCGGCTGACCGGGGTTTCCTCGGCGTAACCCATGCCGCCGTGAATCTGCAACGCCTCGCGGGTCACCCATTCGGCGGTTTTGCAGGTAAAGAATTTAACCATGCTGGCTTCCATGTCGCCCTTGCCCTCGTCCATCAACCGGCCGACTGAATAGGTGAACTGGCGGCCGATAGCGAGATAAGTCGCCATCCGCGCCAGCTTGATCTGAGTCAGTTGATAGTCGCCGATGGGATAGCCGAACACCATCCGTTCCTGCGCGTAGCTCAGCGCCTTTTCATACGCGGCCTGCATGATGCCGATGGCGCGGGCGGCGGTCTGAATCCGGCCGCCGGAGAACCCAGCCATGGTGAAATAGAAGCCTTTGCCCTCGCCCTTCGGTCCGCCCAGCATGTCCTCGTCGGGCACAAAGATGTTGTCGAAGAACAAGTCGAAGGAATGCATCCCGCGATAGCCGATGGTGGAAATCGCCTTGCCGCTCAACTTGCCGCCACCTTCCTGGGTGAAGTCGATGGTGTGGCCGGGGTACTGGGCTTTTCCAGCAAAAACATCGACAAGCCGCGATGGCCGAGCGAAATATCGGGATTGGTGCGGGCCAGAATCAGCAGCACGCCGGCCTTGCCGCCGAAGGTGCACCAGGTCTTGGCCCCGTTGAGCAGCCAGCCGCCTTCGGTCTTGGTCGCTTTGAGGCGCATGTTGGCGACATCGGAGCCGTAGTTCGGCTCGGTGACGGCGACCGCGCACAGCAATTCACCCGACGCCAGCTGCGGCAACCATTTGTTCTTCTGCTCCTCGGTGCCGCCCTTGAGCAGCGCTTTGGACAGGATTTCCGGCCGGGTGATCAGGCTGCCCGCCGCGCCCAAGGAGCCGCGCGTCAGTTCCTCGGTGACCACAATCATGCCCAGATTGTCTTCCTGCTCGTCGCTCTGGATGCCGCCGAAGCGTTCTGGAATGGAAATGCCGAAGCAACCCATATCCTTGACTTGCTCCAGAATAGCGGCGGGAATGTCGAGATCGTGACGGTGAATCTCCTCGGCCAGCGGCATCACCACTTCCTCGGCGACGCGCCGGAACTGATCGCGCATCATCTCGTGATGGTCATCCAGCAGATACGCGCCGGTCACGCCGTCCTGAGCGCGCATCAATTGCCCCAGTTCGGCCACCAACCCGCCGGCAACTGCGCCCGGCAGAACTGCCGCACTTTGGGGTCATCGACGGTTTTGCTCAACCAGGCGTCATCCAAGCCAAAATCATCGGGTCGAGCACTCAGGCGATTGCGCACCGCTTGTAGCGCTTCGGCGGCGAACAGCAGCGCAAAGCGCTCTTCCAGCGTTAGTTCCCCAGCCGAACCGCCACCCGCCGCCCGCGCCCGTTTGGCGTAATCCAACCCGAAACGCGCGCCAGTGACTTCGGCGCAGGATAACGCCAAGTCGTAACTGACCAATTGATGGTGGTCGAGCAGCGCGGCGGAGATTTTGCCGTCGGCTTTCTGCGAGCGTTCCTTCAAGTCCGCCAAGGAGTAATCAAGGGCCTTCTGGACGGTATCTAGCGCCAGGGCGGCCTGTTGTAGTTGTTCTGCCGGATTCTGGATCGGTGCGGCCATGGGTTTTACCTCATTAAGTGGTTTGTGGTTATTTGTGAAAACCCTAAATTTCTTAAAGCTATCGCCAAAGTTTAAGCGGAAATGACTTGGAGCACACGGGATTGTGGCTAGCGATAGCAAAACCTTCAGGGAAAATCGGCCGATAGCCAATGAATGGTAACAAGCTACCTCCTGGTGAGACGTAATTGGAGAATCGCTTGCCGATTTCTCCTTATAATGGCGCCCGTCAGCAGCGAGCGCTGGTAAAAACTAAAAAGCCCATCGCAAACCATTGTCCATCATTGCCGGCGCGCCGAAAACCGTGCTCGCCGCCACAACGCAAGAGACTTACGTGGCCACATCTTCCGATCCATCGACTCAACTTAGCCATCACGCTGGGGTGCTGGCGCTCGAACTTGATTCAGAACGCGCCGATCCCGCCGGCGTGCCGCCCGCGCCGCTTGATGTGGCGGCCGCCACCGCGTTAGCGAACCATCTGGCCAAGGATCTGGAACGCATTCTTGGGCGCATCAACCATTTGGGTTTGATCCTGTCTGGCGCGCTCTACGATCAAACCGAAATTCTCAGGCCGGGCTTTCCGCTGACCAAGGCGCTGGCCGACCTGTATGAAGGCAGTTCCCGTTCGCCTGATTTCAAACCACAATTGATCGCCCTCGGTAGCGACCGGGGGTTCTTCCCGGTCGCGGCCATTAATCCGTTGCGCCGGCCCGGTTCTGGTCCCTTGCTATTATTGCCGTTTTGTTTTGTTGGCCAACAAGAGGCGGTAACTGACCTCGCGCGGTTTATGGAGGACATTTTGCTGCAAAGCGGCGAAGTCTCGCAAGCGACTCGTGAAGCAATACAACAAATGTTCGGATTGAAAGTGCTGAATTTATCTTTTGCGACGCTCAGCGATCTATGTGCCTTGTTACGAGTGCAACTAGAAAGCAACGAATTATTACCCTTATGGAGTCTATTAGAGCACGTCTGGTTTGAGCGGCCCGGTATCCTCCCCATCACCCTGGATGCTGGCAATCGCTTTATGGCTCAGAAAGACGATGTGCATACGCTGTTCTATACCTTCGATGATTGGGCGCAGTTTGGCCCAGGGCGGCATTTGCCAGCGGCCGATTTGGGAAATGCTTATCGGAATTGGATGCGGGCACAACGGCAATATACGCTGGCGCTGGCGCTGTATGGACTTCATGTACGCTGGGTATTGGCCAACCCACAATTGGAAGCGGCCTTGGCCCATAGCGAGGGCGAATCCACCGTCGCCGCCTTTCGAGAGATCCCCTGTCTGTCCGGCGATTTTCTGGTTGAATCGATCTTCCAAAACCACAGCGAGCATCCGGAGCGGCAATTACTTATCACCAACCAGGCCGACAGCGAATTAGGCACGCTGGCCTATACGGTGACCAGCTTGGATGCGGCAGGACAGCTCTTGCGGTTGGAACACCACTATCCGCTGCAACCCCAGGGTTTGAAGGTGGTTATTGACCGCCTGATCCAGCGCTGCGAGGAACAGGGCGCGGAACGGCAGGTCTTGCATCCGGGCCAGCTAACGTATTCAGAAACCGGTCGGAGCTTACGCGCCGCTACTTCGGCTGATCTGCCTGTCTCGGCCACAAAAATCCATTAGCGACGCTGTTGCCGACCGGCGGCAGTCCAGAACTCAGCGTTCCATCGGCTGTGAGCTCAAGAATTTCAGCGCGATGTCCCGGCTGATTCGGCAACTGATCCGCTGGAGCTAATAGTAGTGCGCCACCCGCGCCGCACCGGTCTGATCGACCAACAGCTTGACCCGATCACCGGGATAGAAGGATTGATCGGCTGGCTGGGTTAAAGCCACCATTCGACCACCATCAAGTTCAACCGTGATCTCCAGCGTGGGGCTAGATTGAGGGGTCGCTTTGTGTTCGGGCGTCGAACCGAGCAACCCCCCCAGAATCCCACTGCCGAGAGCGTCCGCGAGTCGAGGCAAGCCCCTTCTTGTCGCCGCCTCCTCGCTGCGAGCGGCATCTGACGCCACGTTCGCGTCAGGCTGGCTCTCGTCGGTTACCACCTTACGAACGCGCTCGACATAGCCCAGCCGAACATCCTGACTCTGGGCGGTTTGATCGCGGTCAGACACACGCTTTGACGCGCTGGAGGCGCAGCCGTTCGAAATCATCAGTATTCCAAACACCGCCGTTATGACCGTCGTTGCTTTGATCGACTGCCACATGAGCCACCCCGCTGTCATAAAAATGATTAAGTGAAGGCCGTAAAAAAATGATAGTCAAGCCAATGTTTTAATAGTGCAGTCATTGTTATGAATTCCAACTGAATCATTACCCGCCAACAAGTAGTGGGATTTTGCGGCGCTAGGGCACGAGCAGATCGCCGCCTTCCATCTGTAGCAATTCCACCCGCCAGCCAAGCAATAGCACGCTGCCGACGTAACGGCGCTGCCCGGTGTCGGTGAATTCGAACACATAGAGCCGCTCCAGCTTCAGCCGACCATCGCGATCACGACGCGGCCATAGCCGCTCTAACGCGACGGTATCATCCAACAGTTGCATCCCGGTTTCCCGGCAGGCGCGGGAAGTGGCGGCTCGCGCCTGCTCGCGCGCGCCGAGGCTATCGCGCCAGAACCATAAACCGATGCCCGAGACGGTCAAAAACCCAATAAGAAAGGAAAAGCTCATCGGCTCACAATAACGGTTTCAAGCGGGCCAGAATATCTTCTCGAGCTTGGGCCAGCAGTGAATCCCGGTCGAGGCTGTTAAGAATATCCTGCACCACCTGTTTCGGCCCGCCCTCACCCCAGGATTTACCCTGCACGAAATACTGTTCGGCGGCCTTGCCCACCACGTAAGTGCCATACCAGGCCACCGCCCCCTGCGCCGCGGCGGTCACCACGGTCGATAACCCCAGGCTGATACCCTTCAACGCCGAAGCCGCCAAATGCATGGCCCACACCGTACCCATCAAAAAGACCAGCTGGGTAAAAATGGTCTTAAGCAGCGAACCGGCCTCGCGGCGCGTAATCGGCAGGCCATAGACCCGGCTCAGATGGACAATCATCGCCGCATCGGTGGCAATCGCCGCCAGCAGATCAGCCACCGGAATCGGGTTGAGCGCGACCGCGACCCCTTTACCGAGGCAGTAATTGCGCACCACTTTTTCGGCTAGATCGCGGCGGATGTTAATAATTTCCTGGCTCAACCGGTCAGAAAAACGCCCGGCGAACAACCCGGCGTTAAGAGCGGCCATGGTCTTGCCCTCGGCCTTGAGAATATCCCAAATCCGCTCCCGCAAGGCGGCTACATCCGCCATTGGCCGACGGCGGCTTTCTGTCTCGTTGCCGTCGGCATCGACCAGGATGACGATGCGCTCGGCCGGTTGCGCGGCAGCGGTAACAAGATCGTGCGGATCGATCAAACCCTCGGTGCGCTGGCGCAGCGTCTCTAGTAACAGTTCGCGGTCGGCCGGCGTGTAGCGGTCGGTTTTATTTAGCACCAATACCAGGCGCTGCGCCGCGTTTTTGACCTGGCGCAAGGCCCGCAGCTCCGTGTCGGTAATGTCACCGTCCACCACGAACAGCACCAGATCGCAACGGCTGGCTACATCGTGCGCCAGCCGTTCCCGCTCCTCGCCGGCCACTTCATTAATGCCGGGGGTGTCGATCAAAAACACGCCACCCGCGTCGTACTCCTGCCAGCGGGCATGCATGGCATGGGTGGTTTAGCCATGCAAGGGGCTGGTGGAAAAGCGTGTCTCGCCCAATAAAGCGTTCAGCAAAGCCGATTTACCGACGCTGACCCGCCCAAACACGGCGATGTGAATGTGGCCGTGCTCGATTTTTTCCAACAGCAGTTGTAACTGCTGGTAATCCGCCGCCAGCGCCGACCGCACCGAGGGTGGCACCCGCTTGTCCTCCAGCAATTCCCGCAGGCTCTCCCGCGCCAGCGCCAGATGGGAATCACCGTTAAGGGGTGTTTCCGGCACCGCCTTCCTCCCGCTGTCGGTTCCAAACCAATTGGGCCAAGCGTTTCGCACGCGATTCCAAATCTTCACTCAAATTATCCTCGAACATCCGCAGAGTGGGGCCATTGACCAAATCACCCCGAGTCTCCAAGGAACGGGCTACCGCCTTCCCCAAACTTTCGAATACCAAACCGTACACCACCGCGTGGATCATCCCGCCCACCACCGTGCCCATCCCTGGAAAGGCTTTGAAAATGTTGCCGACCAGCGCCAATAGCAGGTTGAGGTTGCGCCGCACCTGGCTACCGGCCAAATTCAGAAAGCGCTGCATATCGATCTCGCGCGCCGGCACTTCATAAAGGGCGCACAAGTCCTTGATCAAATTGATGCCCAGATAGCCCTGAATCAGAATATCGGTGCCTGGGCTAACCGCCGCCAGCGCGCCGAACACCGCTTTGCGCGAATAGCTCTGCACGATGCCGCCCGCTTTTTCCCGGCGATGGGTAGCGACGGCGGTATCCAGTTTTTGCTGGGCCAGCACGAATACCGCCGTATCTCGTAAGGAATCGAGCACTTGCGGATCGGTGTCGAGATAACGTTGCAGCGCTTGGCGCAGGTCCTCGACCTGGGGCTGACGCTCGCGCAGTGTGGTTTCCTCCCGGCCATCGTGGTAGATGCGGGTCACCTCCTCCACACCGCCTGATTGCACCGGCGCAACCTCGACCTGTTCCCCGACTCGCTCGGTCAGCCGCTGGCGAATTTGCGCCAGTTCCGCTTCGCTATAACGGTCGATTTTGTTGAGAGCCACAATCACCGGGCTGCCCAAATCCACCAACACTCGCAACGCCTCGTACTGGTCACGGGTCAAATCGCCCTCGCAGACATAGACAATGACATGAGCGCGCAACGCTTCATCCCGCGCTTGTCGGTCGAGCGACCCGTCGGCTTCGTTTAGGCCCGGCAGATCCGCCAGAATCAAGCGGTCGCCGGCCGAACTGCTCCAGGTGTAATAAGTCACTTCACGGGTGGTGCCGCCGCGCACGTCAACGGCAATATCGGTGCCTGGCAGCAGCGCGCGGATCAAGGACGACTTACCGGTGCTGATCTCTCCAAACACCGCCACAATGATCTCGCCCGCCGCGCGCCGCCGCTGTAATTCCTCCAGTTCGTCGCGGATGGCGTCCACTGGGATACCTGCTGCTTCCCGGCGATCCAACTGTTCGCGCAGGCTGGCTTCGTCCGGTGGTTTGGCGGGCACAAGGGAACGAGAGCGGCCGGCGGGCCGACCCCAGTTCAACGCGCGCCAGACCCCGTATGCCCCGCCTGCGCTCAACACGCCAAGAATCAGCAGATAAATCACCCAAAACGTGGTCGGCGCTCGCTGCAAGCGCTCCCATACCGACAGTCCGAGATCAGTGATATACAGCACCAGCACCAGCAACACAGCCACGCCGATGCTGGCGCCCACGCCCAGCAGCAGCCGAAACGGCAACCAGCCGCGCGCCGCCGATGAAATTATTTCACCGCGCACCGACTTGGAAGAACTATCGCTAGAACGATCAGAAAAAAGCTTGTCCATCAACCATCGCTTAGCCAGAAACTGGCTCAGCGGCGAACAGCCGCAAGAAAGAGGGCGGCACTTTTTGCACCGCCCGCGTTTTATAGTCGAAGAACACGATGCCGGTTTTAGCGCGGGCCACTTCCCGGCCGGTCGTTTTCTCGTTCATCCGGTAGACAAAATCACAGCCGTATTTGTTGAAATCGGTCACCGCGACGCCGATGATCAGCACCTCGCCGGCAAAGGCCTCCGATTTATAGAGGATCACGTTATCGGCAATAATGACGCCCAAGCCCTCGACGTTAAGCTCCTGTAAACCGTGATGCGCCATAAAGCGGTAGCGCGCCTCGTGCATCAGGCTCACTACCATGTCATTGCCCATATGTCCGGCATAATTCACATCGGTGATTCTGACCTGTAATTCCGTGCTGAAGGAAAAAGTGGCCGGCAATTTCAATTCGACTCGCGCCATGCGTCGCCTCAACTAACCATCGGAAATCGATTTAGATAAATCAAGAGATTGACTTAACCGCCAAAAAGGGAGTAATCGCGGTCAGGCGAGGATTGTAAACGATATTATTGAAAACGGCCGTGTCCAATTCCTTGCCCATCCTGAAAAAGCCGCTGGGAGAATCGTCTTTATGCTGTTTCACTACGACATGCCGCTCTGGCGGCCACCCTCCGAAGCCGACAGTTTCATCTTGCAAGCGACCTTGGGTTGCAGCTTCAACCGGTGCAGCTTCTGCTCAATGTACCGGGCCAAGGAATTCGCCGTCCGGCCGCTGGAGCAGGTTCGAGCCGAAATTCAAACGATGGCGCGGGCATATCCCGGCGTCCGGCGGGTATTTCTGGCCGACGGCGACGCGCTGGTCGCGCCGACCGAGCATCTATTGGCGATCCTGGAAGCCTTGCGCGCCGCTTTTCCCCGGCTGGAGCGAGCATCCAGCTACGCCCTGCCCGCCAATCTGCTCAAAAAATCGGTGGACGAATTGCGGCAACTGCGGGGGGCCGGCTTGACGCTGCTGTACTACGGGATCGAAACCGGCTCGGCGGATTTGCTCAAGCGGATCACCAAGGGTGCGACCCCGGACGCGATGGCGGCTGGACTCGGCAAGGCCAAGCAAGCAGGCTTAAAAATCTCCGCCACGGTCATTCTCGGGCTCGGTGGCCAAGCCTATTGGCGGGAACACATCGACGGCACCGCCGAGCTGATCAACCGGGTCGAACTCGATTACCTGTCCACCCTGCAACTGATGATCGATCCCTTGATCCACGAGGAATTTCATCGCAAGTTCCGTGAACCGTTCCAACCGCAAGATGACCGAGCGTTGCTGGCCGAACAGTCTCGACTGCTCGAGCGGCTCGATCCACCCGCGCCGCTGGTATTCCGCTCCAACCACGCCTCCAACGCGCTGGCGCTGGCTGGGACACTGCCACAAGACCGTGCTGAACTGTTGGTCCGGTTAGAATTGGCCCGATCCGGCGGCGTGGACTTGCGTCCCGCGTGGCTACGCGGTTATTAAATCACGCGGCGATTCGGGTATCGATACGGCAGACAGCGGCAACAATTCGGTCCTCTAATTCGATTCGGGTCGCCAGCGATTCGCCCAAGCGCGACAATTCCTCGTTTAGTCCAGACAGTTCAGGTTCGAACTCGTCGCCTTCGTACCGGTCATGAAAATCGAGCGCCGTTTGGGTGGTGCGCGCGATGCGGGCGTAGAGCTGCCGAGCCAGTTGCCGCGCTTGGCGATAAGGGGAATCCGTTGGCTGGTTTTCCAATGCTTCATAAACCTCAAACGGCCCCAGCGCCAAATAATCAACGAGGGACTGCCGGAAACGCCGCAACAAATGGTAAACCGACGCGGCGGGCGTAAACGGTTTCAAGGCAGCCAGTTTATTGAACAGCACTAGGCTTTCCTGGCGCGATAGCAACAATTTATTGACTAAATCTGGCAGCGTTTTACTGTGGATTTGAGCGGCATTGAGGATCGCGTTCATGGACTAGATCTCCAGCGGTGGTGACTATGGTCATTCGTTATGATGATTGTGGTCGCATGAGACTATCACAAATCATGCCAAATGTGAGTGCCAAATCATTTAATGACCAATTTCATCTGGAGAGATTGTAACTTTAGATTTACTGACTACTTCATTACGCAAATAGACTGGCAAGGCCCGTTCAGCGGCAACCCATTCTGCTCGTCGGGCTGGATCGACAGCCAGCCGGGCAATGTCCCCAGCGCGCGGCAACCGCTCAGCGACCCAGCCGCCCACAGTCAAGCGTTGGGACAGAGTAGCGCCATACCCCCCCCATCCACTCCCGACGCCGAACCAGTCTTCCGGCAAGACGGGTACGACCGCTGGCGCACAGACAGCTTCCGCCGCCAGCGCTTTGACCGTGGTGTCAGCTACCGCATACAGGCCCCAGTAAACCTCACCCATCCGAGCGTCCAATGCGGCGGCGATGCGCGGATGGCCGGTTTCTCGCGCCGCTCCCAGCGCCAAAGCAGCCAACGTGGATATCGGCGCCGCCGGCAAATCAGCGGCGAACGCAATACCCTGGGCGATACTCACCGCTACCCGAACCCCGGTGAATGCGCCCGGCCCCCGCCCGAAGGCGATAACGTCCAACTGGCGGGTGTCAAGCCCTGCTTCAGCCAGCAGGGCGTCGATCATCGGCAAGATCAGGGCGGCATGACGGCGCGGAGCCAGTTCATAGCGCTCCAGCACCGAGCCGTCCACCAGCACCGCCGCGGAACACGCATCGGTCGATGTATCCAGCGCCAACACTTTCACGAGAGACCTTCAGCTCCCCGCACCGTTTTCAGCCTGTTCCCGCTGCCGGGCGCTCGCCAGCGCGGGACGATCCCACAACCGCGCGGCGTAGGCTTTGAGATTCTCATGCTCCAGCGGTAGTTCACAGGCCCGCGCCCAAGCCAGCGTGTGCGCGATCAAAATATCGGCCACGCTAAATTGCTCATCGACGATGAAGGTATGGCTACCGAGTCCTGCGGCCAACACTTCCGCCGCCACCGCAAATTCCCAACGGGCGGTCTCCAGCACGGAGGGGACACGGAAGGGTTTTGGCAGGGCGAAGCGATGCTTGGCGATGGTCCACAGCGGCTGTTCCAGTTCGCTCATCGCGAAATAACACCATTGATTGTAGCTGGCGCGCTCCTGGGTACCGGCCGCGGGGGCCAATCGAGCTTCTGGAAAACGGTCGGCGATGTAAGTGCAAATCGCCGCGGATTCCGTAAGCACAAACCCGCTATCCACGAGCGTGGGCACCTTGCCGCTCATGTTGAGCGCCAAGTAATCAGGCTGCGAACCGACCCCAGCCCGTAAATTGATCGGGACATATTGGTATTCCGCGCCCGCTTCCTCCAAAGTCCACACGACCCGGATAGAGCGGGTGCTCGCGTAACCATATACCGTCAACATGATGGGGTACTCTCTCGAAGGGTTTTCGAACCGATGATGGCTAGGGGCTCCGCTTGCGGATTTTCCTGGTTGATGGGGCATCCACTTCGGCTTTTGCGGTTTTTCTTCCTGAAGCCGCTCGCTTGGGCGTCGGCTGTTGTTGGCCAAATTCGAGTCCATCGAGCCGGCTGAGATTCAACGGATATTGGCGTACCCGAACTTTTTTGAGGTGTTGGAAAATATCCTTCGGCATCCCATCGGGCAAATCGACGGTGCTGTAATCCTCGTGGATTTCGATACGGCCGATGTAGCGGCTTTCGATGCCGGCTTCGTTAGCGATGGCCCCCACGATATTTTGCGGGGTCGCCCCATGCTGGTGGCCCACTTCGAGGCGGTAGCGCACCTTGTCGAAATCCGCCGCGTATTTGCCGGTATCCTTGGGCGGCCGCTCCCGGCGGCTCGCCGGTCTTAACTCACGTTCGGGCCGAAGCGGTGATTTCTCCACCTCGATTGGAATGTCGTCTTCAAATTGAAACGGGCGATCACGCTGCGCCAGCCAAGTCACGGCCGCGGCGATGTCTTGTGGGCTAATTTCTTGCTCCCGCTCGATCTCGGCCACCAGTTGCTGAAAGAAACCGAGGTCCTGGGAATTTAGAATCTCGCTGACTTGCTGTTTGAACTGGGCTAGACGATGGCCGGTAATCGCTTCTTGCGTCGGCAGTTGCATCCGCTCAATGGGTTGGCGCGTCGCTTTCTCAATGGCGCGCAACATGCGAAGCTCGCGCGGAGCGACGAACAGGATGGCGTCGCCAGCGCGGCCGGCGCGAGCGGTACGCCCGATCCGATGAACATAGGCTTCGGTATCGTAAGGGATGTCGTAGTTGATGACGTGACTGATCCGCTGCACGTCCAGCCCGCGCGCCGCCACGTCGGTGGCGACCACAATATCCAGCGTGTTGTTCTTCAACTGCTCGATGGTCTTTTCGCGCAACACCTGGGTCATGTCGCCGTGCAGGGCGGCGCTGGGATAACCGCGCGCTTCCAGTCGCTCCGCCAGTTCCGTCGCCGCCACCTTGGTGCGCACGAAAATCAGCACCGCATCGGCGTCTTCCACCTCCAAAACGCGCGTCAATGCATCAAGTTTGTGCTGGGGGCCGACCTGACAGTAGCGCTGGCGGACGGTTTCGACCGTCGCCGTGCTGGCCCTGATCTTGACTTCACGCGGATCGCGCAAATGGCGGTGAGCCACTTGGCGGATCGGCTCAGGCATGGTGGCCGAAAACAGGGCGATCTGCCGCTCTGGCGGCGTTTGCCCAAGAATCCAGTCCACATCGTCGATGAACCCCATCCGCAGCATTTCATCGGCTTCATCCAAGACCACCGTGCGCAATCCCGCCAAGGACAGCGTTTCCCGCCGCAAATGATCCATTACCCGGCCCGGCGTGCCGACCACGACATGGACGCCGCGTTTCAGGTGACGGAGTTGGATGCTCATGCTCTGCCCACCGTAGATGGGAAGGACATGGAAGCCGGGCAAATGGCGAGCATAACCCTGGAAGGCTTCAGCGACTTGGATGGCCAATTCGCGCGTGGGCGTTAACACCAGCGCCTGGGGTCGGCGTTCAGCCAAGTCCAGCTGTTCCAATACCGGCAGGGCGAAAGCAGCTGTCTTGCCGGTCCCAGTCTGGGCTTGCCCCAGCACATCGTGGCCTTGGAGCAGCAGCGGGATCGTGGCGGCCTGAATTGGTGAAGGGGCTTCATAACCAATTTGCTTGAGGGTTTCGAGCAGCGAATCGGACAGTGCGAGCTGCTCAAAGTATTCGATCGGATCTGACATGCAAAATACTACCTAAGTTGAAAAAACGCGGCGCTAGCCGGCGTCCGAAGTATGAAAAAACAGCTATTCGACTGGTATTTCCAGCGATGATCCAAACGCTTCAGCTTGGAGCGACGGCGTTTCGCCGACGGCGACGAAATCGTCTCACAATGCGCCAGCGCCAAATGAGATGAGCCACTGCAAACGTGCCAATCCCAGCCAATACCGCCACCGCCATCGAACCCGCCAGCAGCGGCAAGCCCAGATCCCCCGCTTGGCTTAACAGCCAGTCCAGCGAAGGTTCAAAGGTCCAATCCCGTGGCGGTTTACCCAGCAACCACGCCCCAAACCGGTAATTGATAACCATGATCGGAGGGATGGTCAAGGGGTTGCTAATCCACACCATGGCAACCGCTACCGGCAAATTGAACCGCAACCAAGCGGCCGTTATGGCCGCCAGCAAGCTTTGCCACGGCACCGGCACAAAGGCGTAGAACGCGCCGACCGCCAATCCCTTGACGGTGGAACGGCGGTTGAAATGCCACAGTTGCGGATCGTGCAGACACGCGCCTAAAAACTGCAAGTGCTTGTGGGTGCGCAAGCGATGCGAATCGGGCAAGTAACGACGCAAAAACTGTTTCATCGACGGCCATTCAAACAGCGGCTTAAGCTTAACACTATTAAGATATTTACCATGCTTCCCATTCAAGTTTTGTCGAACGACGCGGAAAAAGGCTGAAAAATTCCACCCGCAAGTTTTTACTTAAGGAAACGACATCACGCCTTGTTTCGACCATAAGCCAAGCGCAGCAAAACGACTCCCACCAGAATCAGCGGCAAAGACAGCGCCTGCCCCATCGTCAGCCAGCCAAAAGCGAGATAGCCCATCTGAATATCGGGCTGGCGCACAAACTCAACCAGAAACCGGAAAATGCCATAGCTCAGCGCGAAGACGCCGGACACCGCCATGGTTGGACGCGGTTTGGCCGAATACACCCAAACGATGAGAAACAGGGCCACCCCTTCCAACGCGGCCTCATAGAGCTGCGAAGGATGATGAGGCAAGCCGTCGCCCGCTTGGCGAAATACCATGCCCCAAGGGTGATCGGTGACCCGCCCCCACAATTCGCCGTTGATGAAATTACCGATCCGCCCAAACAGGATGCCGGGGGCAACCAGCGGCGCGATAAAATCAACCGTCACCCAGAACGCTCCGCGATGCTTGCGGGCAAATACCGCCATCGCCAGCAGCACGCCCAGAAATCCCCCGTGGAAGGACATGCCGCCTTCCCAGATTCGAAACAAAATTAAGGGGTTATCCAAGAATGCGCTGAAATTATAAAAGAGGATATAGCCAACCCGACCGCCGAGAATGACGCCCAAAGCAATGTAGAACACCAAATCGTCTACTTGTTCGCTCGTCCAGCCGGAATTGGGCTGCCTGGCGCGGTAACGGCCCAGCAACCAACCACCGATGAATCCCAGCAGGTACATCAGCCCATACCAACGAACGTGCAAGGGACCCAAACTAAACGCTACCGGATCGAAATCGGGATGCACCAGCATAAAAACTCCTTGTCATCGACAGCGATCAGGAACCACTTCATCTTCAGCGACAGTGATTCACTTGTAGGAATGCGCAATTGGAGAATAGATTGATCCCCCAGCGGGGCAAAAGCATACCTTGGTTTAGCGGATCGTGGGGATTGGCGTTGTACCGCTTAATTGCGCCGCGGGCGAAGATGGATTAAGCGGGGCGAGAGTGCGAAGGCTCGGCCAAAACGCTTTACTGGGAACAGCTCATAGCGGGGGAGCATCGAGCGCTCAAGCCAAGCCATAAAAAAATCTGCTCGTATAATTTGCCATTCCAGCGGAGGAAGTGCATTTTCCTAGCGCCTACCAAGGATTCATTAATCATCTTAAAATTGACTAAATTGGAACATTTTTAACAGAAATTGGCCGATCAGGCCAAGATTGATCCAATCAAATTTGGCCTGTCGCAAGAATACCGACCGCGTTTTAAGAAATTCGCTTACGTCCAATAGAGTCGCGCGCCATATCCAATAATTCAACCGGCGGCTCGTAGCCGGTGCGGCGACAATGCTGAAGGTAGTGGGTCAAGCGAGGTTCGGCGTCATTTTGGTTCGCAAATTCGATCAATTCCAACAGTTCAATCATTCGAGGGGTAGGCACGTTAGCAACGGTCTGAAGCATTTTTATTTCCTTTATGTAAAAAATTCGTTCATAAAATTTCTGGCGATACGATGCATTAATAATGCCAAAATTTATACACTGGCTGATAGCCAGTATCGATCCACCGCTATTTATCCTCTGATCTCACATAACCAACGCTGAATGAACCCTTACTGGATTACGCCCACCGAACGAGATACCGCCACCGCTACCCTTGAAAAGCGGCTGTGGGATGCCGCCGACCAGTTCCGCGCCAATTCCGGCCTCAAGGCGCAAGAATAGTCCGGCCTGATTTTGGGTTTGATCTTTTTACGCTTCGCCGAAGTGCGCTTTGCCGCTCGGCGCGCCCAACTGGAGCGGATGATCCGGCTCAACCGCACCCGCGCCAACTTTGCCGAGCGCTTGGAAACTTTGATCGAAAGCTACAACACCGGCAGCCGCAATTTGGCGACGCTGTTCGAGGAGCTTCTGAAACTGAGCCGCACTCTAAGCGAAGAACAACAGCGGCACGTTCGCGAAAATATGCGCGAGGAGGAACGGGTTATTTTCGATATCCTAACCCGGTCCGCACCGGCATTAAGCGCTGCGGAACGCGCCGAAATCAAAAAAGTCGCTCATGAATTTATGAGACGGATCAAATAATTAATCGTTTTGAACTGGCGGCAAAAAGCGACTGCCCGTTCCCGAATCAAGCGAGCTATTAAAGATGTGCTAGATAAATTAAAGATGTGCTAGATAACGGATTATCGCGCGCCTATGCGCCGGAAACCTATCAGCAAAAGTGCGCGGCCGTGTTCGAGCCTGTTTATGAAAGCTATCCAGAGCAGAATGTCGGTGTTTATACCCAATTGAAGATCAGCCTCTCAAAGGCATCCATTCATTTCGGCGCGGCTTTGTTAGATTTCCTTGAACCCCCAAACTGCGAGACAATAGCACCCCACCGATTCGGCTTGTCTCAGCGCAAGGGGTACGGAAAGATTTTAGTGGCAGCATCGCGCGCCCTAAATTATCGGCTCTAGCAAGCGTTGTAGATGAAATAGAGAGGACAAACGCTTATGTTGCTGATGATCGACAATTATGATTCGTTTACCTATAACCTTGTGCAATATCTGGGCGAATTAGGCGAGGAAGTCAAGGTCTTTCGTAACGATCAGATTACCCCCGACGAAATAGCCGACCTGCAACCCGCCCGCCTCGTCCTTTCTCCAGGGCCTTGCACGCCGGATCAAGCCGGTATCTCTCTGGCGGCCATCGACGCCTTCGCCGGTAAAATTCCGATTTTTGGCGTTTGCCTGGGCCACCAGAGCATCGGGCAGGCGTTTGGCGGGCGCATCGTCCGCGCGGGTGAGGTGATGCACGGCAAAACCTCGGCCGTTTATCATCAGGGTCAAGGCGTGTTTGCTGATCTGCCCAATCCGTTTACCGTGGTGCGTTATCATTCCCTGGTAATTGAAAAAGCGACCGTCCCGAATTGCCTCGAAATCACCGCTTGGACTCAGACAGCCGATGGCGCGCTCGATGAAATTATGGGCGTGCGCCATAAGACGCTGCCGGTCGAAGGCGTGCAATTCCATCCCGAATCCATCCTGACCGAGCACGGCCACGCCCTGCTCCAAAACTTTCTCAACCAGCGCCATTGACCGCTGCGGAGACGCTGTATGTCCATCACGCCCCAGGAAGCGTTGCAACGCACGATTGAACACCGGGAAATTTTCTACGACGAAATGTTGTCGCTGATGCGTCAGCTCATGGCGGGCGAGATTTCGCCAGTCATGAGCGCCGCCATCCTCACCGGTCTTCGGGTTAAAAAAGAAACCATCGGTGAAATCAGCGCCGCGGCGGCCGTGATGCGCGAACTCTCCACCAAGGTACGGGTTCCGCCGCCGCATCCGAATTTCGTCGATATCGTGGGCACCGGCGGCGACGGCTCCCACAGCTTCAACATCTCCACCACCGCGATGTTCGTGGTCGCGGCGGCCGGGGCGCAAGTCGCCAAACATGGCAACCGGGGCGTGTCGTCAAAATCGGGCAGCGCCGACGTGCTGGAAGCGCTTGGCGTTCGCATCGATCTGCAAGCCGAACAGGTGGCGGCGTGTATTAGCGAAACGGGTATCGGCTTTATGTTCGCCCCGAATCATCATTCGGCGATGAAAAATGTCGCCCCCGTCCGCCGCGAGATGGGGGTGCGCACCCTATTCAATATCCTAGGTCCGCTGACCAATCCCGCTAGCGCGCCAAATCAGTTGATGGGCGTGTTCCACCCTGATCTGGTCGGCATCCAGGTACGGGTCATGGAGCGGCTCGGCGCGCAACACGTTCTGGTGGTCTGGGGTAAGGATGGCATGGACGAGATTTCGCTGGGGGCGGCCACCTTGGTCGGCGAACTCAAAAACGGCCAGATTAGCGAGTACGAAATCCATCCAGAAGATTTCGGGCTGGCGATGATGTCGAGCCGTAACCTGAAGGTGGAGAATGCCGAGGAGTCAAAAGCGCTGTTGCTCGGCGTGCTCGACAACGAACCGGGTACTCCGCGCGATATCGTCGTATTGAACGCGGGCGCGGCACTGTATGCCGCCGATGTCGCTGATTCCATTGCCGAGGGCATTGAACAGGCGCGCGAGGCCATCGCCAGTGGCAAGGCCAAGGCCAAACTGAATGAATTCGCGCGCTGCACGCAAAAGTTAGCAACATGAGCGATACGCCCGATGTGCTCCAGCGCATCCTCGCCCGCAAAGTCGAGGAAATCGCCGAACGCCGCCAGCGGATCGCCCTGCCGGACTTGCGCCAACAGGCCGAAACCGCGCCGCCGGTCCGACCGTTTCTGGCTCGATTAAACGAGACCATCGCTAGCGGCAATCCAGCGGTCATCGCTGAAATCAAACGTGCTTCGCCGAGCAAGGGATTGCTGCGAGATCCCTTCGAGCCCGCCGCTATCGCCCGCGGTTACGCGGCGGCTGGGGCCGCCTGCCTGTCAGTTCTGACCGACCGCGATTTCTTTCAGGGGTGCGAGGCGTATCTACAACAAGCGCGGGCCGCCTGCGCGCTGCCGGTGTTGCGCAAGGATTTCATCATTGACCCGTACCAAGTTTACGAGGCGCGGGCCATCGGGGCGGACTGCATTCTGCTGATCGTGGCGGCTTTGGATCAAAACACATTGCAAAAACTGGCCGACTTGGCTGCTGAACTCGGCATGGGCGTTCTGGTGGAAGTGCACGACGCCGCCGAACTGGAGCGGGCGCTGGCGTTTGACGCGCCGCTGATCGGCATCAATAACCGCAATCTGCGCACCTTTGAAACCCGGCTGGATACCACGATCAATTTGCTCTCCCGCATCCCGGCGGGTCGTATCCTCGTGACCGAAAGCGGGATTCATACCCCAGCCGACGTGGCGCTGATGCGCGAGCATGGCATCCATGCCTTTCTGGTGGGCGAAGCGTTTATGCGGGCCGCCGACCCCGGCACTCGATTGGCCGAATTGTTCGATTCCGGCAGCCGGAGCGCCCGGAACAGCTTGCGAGGCTCCTGATGAAAACCCGGATTACCTGGCTGGAAGAAATGGCTTATGTCGCTCGATCCGCGAGCGGCCATGCGCTGGTGCTGGATGGCCCCCCGGAACTGGGCGGCCAGAACCTCGGCCCCCGTCCGATGGAACTGCTGTTGATGGGGATGGGTGGTTGCACCGCTATTGATGTGGTCAACATTCTGCGCAAAGCCCGGCAGGATTTGCAGGGCTGCGAACTCGAACTCGAAGCCGAACGGGCCGGTAGCGACCCGAAAGTATTCACGCAGATCCGCGTGCATTTCATCTTAACTGGCAAGAATCTAAGCACCAAGCATGTCGAACGCGCCATTGAACTGTCCGCTGAAAAATACTGTTCCGCGTCGATTATGCTGGGCAAAACCGCCCAAATCAGCCATACCTACGAGATTCGTGAAACCTGACTCAGGATGGCGAGATTTCCTCAAAACAAACTGGATTCACCTCGTTCTGTCCGAATTGGCTTTAACGTCCGCTGCTATAAAATCGCCGCCCGCGCGCCGCCACCAACCGTGGCGTTTGGCCAGTTGTTCCCAGATCCAGCCACCGGGTATTTCCCGGCCCGACAACACGTAATCCAGCGTGTTTTCGTTATGCAAAGTCAATTCAAGCGCTCCACGCGCGGCGCTATTGCCGGCCAATAGCAAGCGATCACCCGCCTGAACTGGCGTATGGCGATGCGGCAGCATCACGGTGGAATCATCGGCTCGAACGAGATATAACACCCGGCATTCCAGTTCGTGGGAACGATCTTGCGGGTCTAACAATAAATCCCCCAAGGGAATCCGCAGCCCGTCGCAAGATAACTGCCGCAACAGCGCGGGCGCTTGAGTGGCGTTGACGCACGCGCTCCATACGGCGGGCGCTTCCCAGCCAAAACGCTCCGTCAATTGATCGAGCAGCGTGCTGGCCCAGACTTCGCCACGCTGTTTGATTTCATCCAAAAAAGGCGCTAACAAAGGCGTGGTGAGAATCGCCAGACACTCCCGCGCCACGATTTGACTGGGTACCACCGTGAAATCTGATTCAAAAGCATCAAATAACGCCTGATTGGCTTGCAGGTTTTGCCGTAACACCACGAACAGCTTGGGATTCAGTTCGCGCGCCGTGACTACGATGGCCAGATTATTAATATCGTCATGGGTGCAGGCAACGACGCCCGCCGCGTCCTGAATGTTCGCTTTGAGCAGGGCCGCGGCGCTGGCGCCATCGCCTTGTATCCACCGCTCGCCGCTCTCGGCCGGCGGCGCGTGGTCGATGATCGTCATCGGAAGGCCCTCCTGCTCCAGCATGGAAACCATGACTTTGCCGAAATGGCCATAGCCACACAGCACCCAGCGCCCACGCGGCGGGTCGCGGTGAGGTTTGACCACCGCGCCGGGGACGCCGGTCAGCCACTCCAATAAGTGATAGGCCGCCGGGGCGTGCAAGGCCAACGCCAGATAGCGGCCAAATTTATCGAACGGGTTGATAATGTGCCGAGTGCCGAAAGACGCCATATTGTTGGCGATCTCGACCGCTTCGGCGCGACACAACGCCGGTAACTTGGGCGCCAGCAAGCGAGCGGTGATAGCGATGGCTAGGTTGGCGCTGTCATCGTTGGTTAAGGCGATGACGCCCTGACAGTAGGGGTGAGTCAAGCCGGCCAGTTTCAGGATTTCTGGTTGGCGCGCATCAGCCGCCAACTGCGGAATATCGACGGAGTGCCCGTGCAAATCGAGTTGGCTGGCCTTGTTGTCCTCAATTTCGAGCACCACGGCTCGCAATCCGATCTGGTCGAGAGAGCGGCATATCAATTGCCCGGTTTCGCCATAGCCGCACACCAGATAAAACGGCTCCCGCAGATGGCGGATCGCTTGCTGGAAGCGTTGCAAGCGGACTGCACTGCGAAAATTTTGATCCTGTAACAAAGCCAACAGGGCGCCAATCGAATAGGCCCAGCCAATCACTGACAGATAAATGCAGAATATGACCCACAGCCGTTGTGACTCGGAAAAGGCGTAGGGGATTTCACCGAAACCGATAGTGGTGGCGGTATAACTGATGAAGTAGAACGCGTGGAAAAAATCCATCCGAGTGGGATGTCCTTCGCCATCCACGCCGGGAACCAGGGTCAATCCAACCACTGAGATGGCAAAAATCAGGATCAAGGTGATCAGCGGCGCTCGCATCCGCCGCAGCGCCAGAAACAGGGTACTTTCGTAGGTCTGCGGACTCATCGTCTTTGCATGATGGTTTCGGCGATCAGGATCACCACCGACACCACGTTGGCGAACAGCGCGCCGCCGGAGAGCGACACCACTTTGGTGGTGATTTCCGGCGTCATGCCAACCCCGGCCACATGAACGCTGTAACCCCACACCAGCGCCGCCGTGATGAGTTGCAGGTCGGCCACCAGACTGGTGGATAAATGAATCGCGCCGATGTGAGTGCGATCACCGAACTTGAGCACTGTCGCGATCAGATTGACCACAATGGCGGCAAACAGCTCATACACGTCATGGTGGATTGGATTATCCAAGTCGCCGATGAAAAATCCGAAATTCAGCGTGGCGGCCAGGACAATGAAGAAACCAAAGATCACTTTTTCAAGGTTCATGGCGACGGTCGCTCCGTTGCTTTTATGGTTTTTTCACGGAAAATCCGGCTACAGCCGATGGCAGACTGCCCAAAATGCAGTGGGATCGCAATGACCATTGTCATACAACCACAACGGAATTTACTGAGGCTATCTGGCCAAGGCTTTATCATTTAAGCTGTTGTTTGCCCGGCAAGCGACATTAGCACCCCTGTTCGCCCATCAATTGGACCATTCGGCGGGCGGCGCACGGAATTTTGCGCCGCGATGGCAAGCGCCACCGACAGGACATGAAAAAGGTTATGGATCGAGATACCCGGCCGTGACGGCAAATGATCCGGTTGACATCCTGTTATGCTTAGCGCGTCTCTAAATTATAGGAGGCCAGCGCGAATCGACGGGTTTGGCTGCTCCGCTCGTGGGGAGAGTGAGGCGATGACGCCTAAACCAATGCCTAGGCTACGGTTGCAGGGTTTCAATAACCTGACCAAAACGCTCAGCTTCAATATTTACGACATCTGCTACACCTCGACCGTCGAGCAGCAGGAACGCTATCTGTGCTATATCGACGAGGCGTATAACGCCGAACGGCTGACCGACATTCTGAGCAATGTCGCCACGATTATCGGGGCTAACATTCTGAACGTCGCTCGGCAAGACTACGATCCAAACGGCGCTAGCGTCACCTTATTGATCTCCGAAGAACCGGTCGCCTCAAAGGCCCTTTCAAACTCAGAAGCACCGGGGCCGCTACCAGAAACGGTGGTCTGTCATTTGGACAAGAGCCACATCACGGTTCACACCTATCCAGAAAGTCATCCCGATAACGGCATAAGCACCTTTCGGGCCGATATCGATGTCTCCACCTGCGGCCGCATTTCACCGCTCAAGGCGCTGAACTATCTGATTCACAGCTTTGAATCCGATATCGTGCTGATGGATTACCGGGTGCGTGGTTTTACGCGGGATGTAACCGGCAAAAAGCATTTTATCGACCACCAGATCAACTCTATTCAGAACTATCTTTCCAGGGACACCCGCGAGCGCTACCAGTTGATCGATGTCAACGTTTATCAGGAGCACATTTTCCACACCAAAATGATTCTGAAAGATTTCGACTTGAACAACTATCTGTTCAGTGAGGAAAAACACAACAGATCACCGCGCGAACAAGCGGAAATCGAGCGGCGGGTGCGGCGGGAAATGGCGGAGATTTTTTACGGTGAAAACCTGTCCAAGGGCTTGCGGATTTAGCCCGCCCGCCCGCCGAATTCAGATTCATTACATCCAGTAGGTGGTCTCGGTCATTATTTTTGATGCGCCTTTCATCAACAGGCGGACGGGCAGCGGTAACCGCGCTCCCCCCGCGACCACCGCGCTCGTGGCGTGCTGGGCCTCATCTTCTTTCATCTGCTCCAAAACCGCCCGGCTCTCCTGATCGCCGGCTGGCAAGCGTTGCAGATGGGAATCCAAATGCTGAATCACCTGGTATTCGGTTTCCGCCACAAATCCCAGACTCCAGCGGTCGCCCGCTTTGCCGGCCAAAGCGCCGATGGCAAACGCGCCCGCGTAGAACAGTGGATTGAGAATGCTGGGGCGGCTATCCAATGCCTTCAGCCGCGCCTCGCACCAAGCCAAATGGTCGTTTTCCTCGCTGGCGGCACGCTCCATCCGATCACGTACCGTTTCCAGCCGCGCGGTCAACGCCTGGCCCTGATAAAGCGCCTGCGCGCACACCTCGCCGGTATGGTTGACTCGCATCAAACGCGCGGCTTCTTGCTGTTCGGCCAGCGGCAAGTCATGGGCTGGGGTAACGCCAGCGGCGGGCCGCGCCCGGCCAGTGGTCACCGGCTGGCCAAATAACGTACGGATTGCCTGATCGAGGTTGATCAGCAAGGTATCGGCGGACGTATAGTAGCGACTGGTCATGGCAACAAACTCAAATCTCGGAGAAGCATCCCGTGTCCTATTATCGCTATCATGTATTTTTTTGCACCAATTTGCGCCCTGACGGCTCGCAGTGCTGCCAACAATACGGCGCTCAGGAAGCCCGCGATTACGTCAAACAGCGCGTCAAGGAATTAGGATCGACCATTCCTTATAAAGTGCGCATCAACACCGCCGGTTGCCTCGATCGTTGTGCCGAAGGACCCGTGATCGTCATTTATCCGGAGGCGACCTGGTATAGCTACGTCGATCATATCGATCTGGATGAGATTATTCAGGAGCATTTAATCCATGGCCGACCGGTGGAACGTTTAAAAATTTAAGCAAGGCTCGCATACCCTGTCTTTGCCCGCCCACTTATCCGCTCTTGTAAGGTGCGTACGGCTTGAGTAAAATGCGCGACTCCCTACGCGGACATGGATTTTTTTGGAGCCTGTATATAATGAAAACTTTCAGCGCCAAGCCAGCCGAGGTCAAGCGCGACTGGTACGTGATCGACGCCTCGGATCAGGTTCTGGGTCGGCTGTCAACGGAAATTGCCCGTCGCTTGCGGGGCAAACACAAGCCCGAATATACCCCTCACGTCGATACTGGCGACTATATCGTGGTCGTAAACGCCGAAAAAGTGCGGACAACCGGCCGCAAAGAAGCCGATAAAACCTATTATTGGACTACCGGCTACGTCGGCAACATCAAATCCATTTCTCTCAGCAAGCTGCTGAAAACCGCTCCAGAGCGAGTTATTCAGACTGCGGTCAAGGGCATGTTACCCAAGAATCCGCTCGGACGGGCCATGTTTCGAAAACTGAAAGTTTACGCCGGCCCCGAGCACCCACACAGCGCCCAGCAACCGCTGTCGCTGTCGTTGCATCAGCAACCTGCCGGATATTAATTGAGGAGCGGGCACGCATGATCGAGAATCAGCACTACGGCACAGGCCGGCGCAAGACCGCCGCCGCCCGCGTATTTCTCCGGCCAGGCACGGGCAAGATCACCGTCAACCAACAGTCGCTGGAAGAGTACTTCGGCCGGGAAACTTCCCGCATGGTGGTCCATCAGGCTTTGGAAGCAACCAGCCTCACTGAGCGCTTCGATGTTTACGTCACGGTCAAGGGTGGCGGCATCACCGGCCAGGCTGGCGCGATCCGGCATGGCCTTACCCGCGCGTTGATCGCATACGATGAAAGCTTGCGCGCGCCTTTGCGCAAAGCCGGCTTCGTGACTCGCGACGCTCGTGAGGTGGAACGCAAGAAGGTGGGCCTACGCAAAGCGCGGCGCGCAACCCAGTACTCCAAACGGTGAGGCTTTACTGGGGGATCGTCTAGCGGCAGGACTACGGACTCTGACTCCGTCAACCTAGGTTCGAATCCTAGTCCCCCAACCATCGACAAACCCACCTTGGTTTTGCTAAGGTGGGTTTTTCTCATTTTAGCTAAATTGCAACGGAATGTTGTAATACAGAAACAAAAAATTAAATTTTGTCTTTTTTTTGAAAATATCAGTTGCATTTCTGCTTCAAAATGCGTATAAATTTCTTCAGTGAATTTTGAATGTCCTTTTGTTGTGTAATTACAACACAAACCTAGGAGTTTAATCAATGAAAAAGTCTGCTCTTGCGCTCGCCGTCGCTGCTGCGCTGGTTGGGTTCGGTACCGTCGCTCGCGCTGATACCACGCTGTACGGCTCGGCTCGGGTCTCGCTCGATTATACCGACACGGATTCGGATTATGCTCGGGCGGCTAATGGCGATTTGGTCCGCACCGCGGTTGGTTCCGCCGCCTGGGATATGTTTAATAACGCTTCGCGCCTGGGTGTGCGGGGTGAAGAAGAGCTGGGCGGTGGTTTGAGCGCCATCTATCAGTACGAATTCGGCGTGGATATCACCGAAGGCGGTAACTTCGTCAGCAACCGTCCGAAGTGGGTTGGCCTGAAAGGCGGTTTCGGCTCGATCACGGCCGGCACCCAATGGACGCCGTACTACAACGCCATCGCCATCGGCGATATTTTCAACAGCAGCAAGGTCTTTGCTAGGACGACTTATCTGGGCGATGCTTTCGGCCTCCGCATGGACAACAGCTTGATCTACACCACTCCCAACCTGAGCGGCTTCAGCGCCCAAGCCATGGTGGTGGCGAACGGCTCTTGCACCCCCAGCGATCCGGACTCTCCCGCCGATCTGTGCAGAGTGTCCGCTGATAACAAGCTGCCTGGGAACCTGAGTGATGATGTTGATATGTGGAACATCGGGCTTTCCTACAAGAATGGCCCCTTCTTCATCGGCGCGTCCTACATGGCGCTTCAGGGCGATGGCTTCGACGACTTTGTGACCCGTCCGACTTGGGATGGCGATCAGTGGGGCGTGGCGGTTGGTTATAACAATGGCCCGTTCGCCGTCAGCCTGGCCTATGAAAATGGCGACGTGAATGCTCTGAATTTTGGCGATACCGAAAATATTTACCTGACCGGCCAATATACCTTCGGCAGCAACATCATCCGCGCGGCCTATGGCTTTAACACCGCCAAGGATGATCGGCTTAACCTGATTGTCGGTGGCGATCCGGTGACTGTGCTGCAGGATGAAAGAAGCACTTGGGTCTTGGGTTATCAGTACAACTTCAGCAAGCGGACTCGCCTCTGGGTTGAGTACCTTGGCCAGGAAGTCGACAATGACCTAGTTGGTGCCGTGCAGACGGTCTCCATTGGTACCCGTCACGATTTCTAAGCTCAATCGAGCGTGAGTAGTTATAGAGAACGGACGCCCTCGGGCGTCCGTTCTTGTTTTTATGGGCCGTTCAAATAAAGTTGTATTTTTGAAAAAAGTTGTATTTTTATAAATAAACAGTTGCAATTTTGACGAAATAGCGTTAAATTATCTTTAAATCGTTTCAAGAGCGCTTTCGAAGCAAAAATTACTTGGAAAGCGAATTTTGAAAATAAAATTTAGATATATAGACTTAGGAACGCCCTCATGGAAAAGTCCATTCTTGCTTTGGTTGTGGCAACCGCTCTCACGGCGCCGCTCGTAGCGCAGGCTGATACCATCCTCTACGGGTCCGCGCGCGTTTCTGTCGATTATGTCGATGAAGAAAGTGGTGCGGTTGAAGATTTATTGAATAATGATGGTTACTGGGATATTACTAACAACTCCTCGCGCTTGGGCGTTTTAGGCGAAGAGGAACTGGGTGGCGGCTTGAGCGCCATCTATCAGTATGAATTTGGCGTCGATGTAACCGAGGGCGGCAATTTCGAGAGCAATCGGCCCAAACTCGTCGGGCTGAAGGGTGGTTTCGGCCAAATCTCCGCAGGCACTCAGGAAACCCCTTATTACCATATTGTCGGGATTGCGGATACTTTCAATAGCGGCCGGAGTTTTGGCCCCACGGCTTGGCTAGGCGGCGCTTTCGCTAGCGATAGTGTTAGAGGCCCAGGCGACTTAGTGCGGTTTGATAATAGCCTTTACTATGCAACCCCTGATCTAAACGGCTTCGGGGTCGAAGCCATGCTCGTCGCCGACGGAAGTCTCAACGACAACCAAGGCTTTTCCGATGATATCGATTTCTGGAATTTAGCCGCTAAATACAGCAACGGTCCTTTCTTTGCTGGCGTCAGCTATATCAAGCTAAACGGCGATAGCAATGTACTGGTAACGCTTGATAATGGATCGACCCTTCTAGCCGATCTTGATTTGGAACAGTGGGCACTTGGCTTGGGTTATAATTCAGGGCCGTTTAGCCTCGCCCTCATCTATGAGCAAGGCGACCTTAATAGCCCGAATCTGGCCCGTAAGATTCGGTTCACCAACGGAATTCCGCTGGCTACCGGCGACGATGCTAAAAACTATTATCTGACCGGCTCCTACGCCTTTGGCAATAATACCCTGCGGGCGGCCTACGGCCAACTGGACAGCGGTATCGATGGCGAGGACACCATCGACAATTATTTAGTTGGCTACCAATACAACTTCAGCAAACGCACTTCCCTTTGGGTTGAGTATATCGGGCGTAGCGCCGATACCCTGTTGTACGGCGATCAAAACGCTGTTTCGATTGGAACCCGCGTCGATTTCTAAAACTTAAAAAGCCCGTCTCCGGGCGTAAGGGCGGCAGGCGCTGCACACGCAGCGCCCGTTTTTATTTCAGGATCGCCAAGGGCGAATCGTTTTTACACCTTCGGCAGTTGCCAACAGCAACACATTAGCCGGGCGCAATGCGAAAAGGCCGACGGTGACGATGCCGACGATACTATTCAATTCAGCCTCTAGCTTGGCTGGTTCCAAAATCTGCAAGTTGTAAACATCCAGAATCAGATTGCCATTGTCTGTTATGAAATTCTCCCGCAGTACCGGCTGGCCGCCGCGTTTGAGCAGCTCGCGCCCGACGTGACTGCGCGCCATGGGAATCACCTCGATCGGTAAAGGGAATGCCCCTAACATCTCTACCCACTTGGACTGATCGGCAATACAAACAAACAGTTCGCTCGCGGCGGCTACGATTTTTTCTCTCGTCAAGGCGCCGCCTCCCCCTTTGATCAGCTGCAACTGACGGTTAGTCTCGTCCGCGCCATCCACGTAAAGGGGTAAGGGGCCGGCGGCATTGAGATCTAATACGGGGATGCCAAAGGCCTTCAGGCGTTGGGTAGTCGCCGCTGAGCTGGATACCACACCGTCCAGCCGATGTTTAATCCGCGATAGCGCTTCAATAAAATAGTTGGCGGTGGAACCGGTGCCGACACCCAAAACCGTATTATCTTCCACATAGTCGAGCGCGGCCTCAGCGGCGCGCTTTTTCATGTCATCTGTGGACATGGCACTCTCCTTCCTCTTCTTTGCAAATTTCTTATGTACGACTATATCAAAAAGATACTCACCGCTCGGGTTTACGATGTCGCCATCGAATCACCATTAGAGGTCATGAACCGCTTGTCGCGGCGACTCAATAACCGAGTGTGGCTCAAACGCGAGGATTTGCAGCCGGTGTTTTCCTTTAAGCTGCGCGGCGCCTACAACAAGATGGCCAACCTCCCCCGCGCCATGCTGGATAAAGGGGTCATTTGCGCCTCGGCGGGGAATCACGCGCAAGGCGTGGCCCTTGCCGCCCAGCGGCTCGGCGCAAAGGCCACCATCGTCATGCCCCGCACCACGCCAGCCATCAAGATACAAGCCGTACGCGACCGGGGCGGCAAAATCGTGTTGTTTGGGGACAGCTACGATGAGGCTTACCAGCACGCCCGCCAGTTGGAAGCTGAAAAAGGTTTGAGCTTCATCCACCCGTATGACGATCCCGATGTCATTGCCGGTCAAGGCACCATCGGCATGGAAATCCTGCGCCAGCATCCCGATCCGATTGCGGCCATCTTTATTGCGGTCGGCGGCGGCGGCTTAATTGCCGGGGTCGCCGCTTTCGTAAAATACCTGCGGCCGGACATCAAGATTATCGGCGTAGAACCAGACGATGCCGCCTCCATGTATCAGGCCCTTAAACATGATCGGCGGATCGTGTTGGATCAGGTCGGACTCTTTGCGGACGGTGTGGCGGTCAAACAAGTCGGTGAGGAAACGTTCCGGTTGGCGCGCGAGTTGGTCGACGAAATCATCGTGGTGTCGACCGACGAAATTTGTGCCGCCACCAAGGATATTTTTGACGATACCCGCGCCATTGCCGAACCCGCCGGCGCGCTCGGCACCGCTGGCTTGAAAAAATATGTCGAGCGCACCGGCGTCACTGGCGTTAATCTGATCGCTCTCAATTGCGGCGCTAACATCAACTTCGACCGCTTGCGTCATGTCGCCGAACGGGCCGAATTGGGCGAACGGCGCGAAGCCTTACTGGCGGTCACCATTCCGGAGCAGCCCGGCAGTTTCCGCCGGTTCTGTCAAACCATCGGCAAGCGTTCCATCACCGAATTCAATTACCGATACGCCGATTCTCGCCAGGCGCGGGTTTTTGCCGGCATCCAACTGACCGAGGGAGAGGAGGAAAAAAACCGCATCATTGAAACCTTGCGCGCGCACGATTACCCGGTGCTCGACTTAAGCGACAACGAGATCGCTAAATTACACATTCGCTATATGGTGGGCGGCCCCGCTCATGGCTTGCGCGATGAATTGCTGTATCGCTTCGAATTTCCCGAACGCCCTGGCGCGTTACTGCAATTTCTAACGGGGATGGCGCACGGCTGGAATATCAGCTTGTTCCACTACCGCAATCACGGCTCCGATCATGGCCGGGTGCTGGTTGGCATCCAAGTACCGACCGGAGAACGACCACAGTTCGACCAGTTCATTCGTAAATTGGGCTATGCCCATGCCGACGAGACCGATAATCCGGCTTACCGGTTGTTTCTGGATGGTCGTGGTTAAACCAACGGCTGAATTTGACAGCAAGATTCGGAGTGCGACGGTTTGAGACAGCCGCTAAAGTGCCCGCCATTCCATCATCGATTGAGAGGAATGCACGATGAACACGCTAAGCGCGCCAGCGCAAAACCCACAATGCGTCCGCGCAACGCTCGATGATCCGCGGTGGGCTGCCCTCGTCGCCCGTGACTCCAAGGCCGATGGCGCTTTTTTTTACTCGGTTGACACGACCGGTGTCTACTGTCGCCCTTCATGCGCCGCCCGTTTGGCGCGGCCGGAACATGTTCGCTTCCACCAGACCCGCGAACAGGCCGAACGCGCCGGGTTCCGGCCCTGCAAGCGCTGCAAACCGGATCAGCCTTCTTTAGCTGAACAACAGACGACGAAAGTGGCCGAAGCCTGCCGAATTATCGAGGAATCGGAAACCTCGCCGAGCCTTCAGCAATTGGCTCGTCGAGTGGGAGCCAGCGCTTATCACTTCCATCGGGTCTTCAAGGCGATGACCGGATTGACCCCGCGAGGATACGCGGCGGCGCATCGCGCGAAACAGGTACGTCACGAACTCGGTCGCGGCGGCACGGTCACTGAGGCCGTTTTTAAGGCCGGCTACAACGCTAATAGCCGTTTCTACCAACAATCGAACCAGATTCTGGGCATGACGCCGACCACCTATCGGGCCGGTGGCCGTGGCACGCCGATTCGCTTTGCCGTCGGCGAATGTTCGCTGGGGTCGATTCTGGTCGCTGAAAGTGAGCAGGGCGTTTGCGCCATTCTGCTGGGCGACGACGCCGACGGCTTGGCTCGCGATCTGCAAGACCGTTTCCCGCGCGCTCAGTTGATCGGTGGCGACAGCACATTCGAACAGCGGGTCGCCCAGGTCGTCGGATTGATCGAAAATCCGGCTGCTGGCCTGGATTTGCCACTCCATGTGCGCGGCACCGCGTTCCAGCAGCGGGTCTGGCGCGCCTTGGTGGAGATTCCGGCCGGAGCAACCGCCAGCTATACCGAAGTCGCGCGACGAATCGGCGCTCCCCGTTCGGTGCGAGCGGTGGCGGGGGCGTGCGCGGCGAACCGGCTGGCGGTCGCGATTCCATGCCATCGCGTGGTTCGCACCGACGGCGGTTTATCCGGTTATCGCTGGGGGGTAGAACGCAAGCGCGCTTTGCTGGAAAAGGAAGCCGCGTCTAAAAGTGCCTAAAAGAACAAATCCATGATCCTAAATCTGTTCGCAAATTCAGAATCAAGCCCGCAATGGCGGGAAGAGTTATGCCCTGAAGCCATCGTACTGCGCGGCTTTGCCATGCCCGACGGAGCCGATCTCCTCGCTGCGTTGCAAGAAATTACGATCCAGGCGCCTTTTCGGCACATGATGACCCCCGGAGGTTTTCGGATGTCGGTGGCGATGAGCAACTGTGGTGGCTACGGCTGGGTCAGCGATCACACCGGTTACCGTTACGACGCTATCGACCCAGCAAGCGGCAAAACGTGGCCACCGATGCCGGCTGTGTTTCTGCGACTGGCGCGAAACGCTGCAATGACTGCCGGCTTCGCAAATTTCGAACCGGATGCGTGCCTTATCAACCGCTACCAACCCGGCGCGCGGCTATCGCTGCATCAGGACAGGAACGAGCGGAGCCTTGACCACCCTATCGTCTCGGTTTCCTTAGGTCTACCGGCGGTATTTCTGTTCGGCGGCTTGCGGCGCAACGACCAAGTGCTGCGCGTCTTGCTGACGCACGGCGATGTGGTAGCGTGGGGTGGATCGGCAAGATTGCGCTATCACGGCGTCCTGCCGCTCAAACCCGGCTATCACCCCTTGACCACTGGGCATCGCATTAATCTCACGTTTCGTAAAGCCGCTTGATCCCATGGCTCAAGGCTCTGCTCCTCGCCGCCTACTCAAAGGTCCGACTTCTCCTCCAGTCCCAGCACAAACGTCCATTGCGCCTCCGTCACTGGTAAGACAGAGAGGCGGTTACCGCGACGCAGCAGGGCAAAATCGCTCAAGGCTTCCGCGTATCGCTTCAATTCAGCCAGCGAGATCGGTCGGCGTAACGCTCGAACCAACCGCACATCCACACGGTACCAGCGTGGCTGATCGGGCAAACTGTTAAGGTCATAATATGGGCTGGTGGCATCAAAAGCGGTTTCGTCCGGGTAACCGGACCGCACCACTTCGACAATACCGACGATCGCGGGCTGCGCGGCGCCGGAATGATAGAAAAATGCCTGCTCGCCTTGACGCACGCCATCACGCAGATAATTGCGGGCTTGATAATTGCGCACGCCTTCCCAAGGCGTGATTTGCGCTGGCGCCACCTCCAAATCGGTGAAACTGAACGCTGTAGGCTCCGATTTCAGCAACCAATATCCCACGGCTAATTCCTCTTTTTATCCCCCACTTTAGGCAAAGACCTGTAATGCGGTTTCCGTCGCCACCGCGTTCAAGGGTACATCCCAGAGTTCACGGAGCAACAAGTCGGGGGTTTTCTGAAACGTGTAGGCCAAGCCTAACAAATACGGCCGTTTGCCTTGATAAGCCGGGTCGCGGAGGAAGGCAAAGCTACGGTCGTAAAAGCCGCCACCCATACCCAGACGAGTACCGGCCGAATCGAAAGCGACTAACGGCAACAACAGCAAATCCACTTGGTTCGGAGGCAGCCATTCGATTGCTGGCATGTCAGGCTCCGGAATCTTGAATCGGTTAGGGCGCAAGGGCGAACCCAGACGATATGGCGCAAACCGCAGCGATTGTGGAGGATCATCAACCAACACCGGCAAATAAACTTGCTTCCCCGCCGCCCAAGCACGCTCGAATACGGGTGTCGGGTCCAACTCACCATGGCAGGCCCAGTAACCCGCGATGCGAAAAGCCTCGGTATAGACCGGCCAATCGACGACCCGCCTAGCGAGGGCTAGCGCCGCTTCATGGCGCTCGTCGGCGGACAAGGCTCGTCTTTTAGCCCGCAACTGTTGGCGCAACTGGTAGCGATCAGGGGTCATGGACGCGGTTGAGAGGCAAAAATAAAGGCGACCGAGGTCGCCATGGCAGTCAAACAACATGAGGGGGCGCTCTCCGCCTGTGCCGTTTTGGGCCATTGCCCTTGAACCGCGCGGGCTCAAAGCGGGGAACGGAGCGGCGCATTAGACTTCCCGCTACGAGGCGGACATGCACACAACGCCGACGGCCATCTCCCTGGGTAAAATCAACTAGGATCAAGGGGTTACCCGACCCTTTACTCGAACACCGCAGAGAGCGCCCGAATCGAAAAAGCAATACTTAAAACAGATTATAACTCATTCGGTACGAATTTGTTAAGAACCTCATCAATTTTTTGGGTTATATCTTGAACATAGTGGTTCACAACTGCGTCAGTTTCCGCCAGCTGCCGCTGTTGTCGCAATAATTCATCACTGAGATTCATGGCGGCCATCACCGCAATCGCCTCCAGGCTCAGCAGCTTGCTGCTACGATCCCGAACCGTCCGCATTCTCTCGTCAAGCTGGCGGCCCGCTTCCAGCAGATTATCTTGTTCGCTGGGCGAGCACGCAAAACGATACTCGCCGCCGATCAGTTGAATGGTAACGCCAATGGTGTCCTTGCTCACAGAGTTCACTCCAGGCTTTTAAGGCGCACGACCATCGCTTCGATTCGGGAACGCGATTGCTAGTTCTTCTCGCGCAGTTCGTCACGCTCCACTTGAAGTTCCAAGTTCTGCGCGCGTAAGGTTTGATTTTCCCGCGATAATTTCTCGCAGAGCCGGATTAGCCGTTCCACGCGCTCGGTAAGAATAGCCATGCCACTCGCAGCTGTCTCGGTGACATCATCGAGTAGATCGGCCTCGGCGGGCACGGTATTTTCGTAGAGTTCTTCGATTTCCATGGGGATACTATAGAGCGGCTTTTCCGATTAGGTCAATTTCAAGCTCGCTACCAGGATCGGTTTATGGAATGCTAGGATTACTTTTTACCGCCCAATGCGCTCCCGGAGTCCGCCATGCCCACAAACAACCAGCCGCTATTCGAGCGCCTGGTCCGGCTGCTCGACCCGCTCGATCCCGCTGAACTACACGGTTTGCTGTGTGGTCTACTGTGCGCTGACCGCGATCTTGATCCAAAGCAATGGTTGAACCATGCCAGCGACCTTCTGGAAGATGGCGAACTGACAGAATCGACCAGCGACGTACTGCTGAAGCTGTTCGAATACGGCGCCGCCCAACTAAATTCTCCCGACTGTTCGGTGGTCCCCTTGCTGCCCGATGATGAAGCGCCGCTGCGCCAGCGCGCCGACGCGCTCGGCGCTTGGTGTCAAGGCTTGCTGTATGGTCTCGGTGTGGGTGAACTAGAACGGCGCGGCGGTCTGTCCGCCGAAAGTCGGGAATTTCTGCGCGACGCCGCCGACATCGCGCAGGCTGGCTTCGATGCTGACGAAGCGACCGAAGCCGATGAAACCGCTTACACTGAAGTGGTCGAATACTTGCGGGTCGGCTTGTTGCTCATCCAGCAGGATCTAAGCCGTTTGACCGTCCCGAACAAAACCCGCTTGCACTGAATCTGGAAGGCTTGCCAATGTTTTCCCGCGCCATACCGCCCGCTGTTTTCGCCCGTCGTCGCCAGACGTTGATGGCGCGGATGGGGCCAGGCTCGATTGCCCTGCTACCCGCCGCGCCGTCCATGGCCCGCAATCGGGACGTGCATTATCCTTATCGCCAAGACAGCGATTTTTATTACCTGACCGGCTTCCCGGAACCGGAAGCCGTCGCGGTGCTCGCGCCGGGCGACGAACAAGAATTTCGGCTGTTTTGCCGCGAGCGCGACCCACAAATGGAAATCTGGCATGGTCGCCGGGCGGGACCGCAAGGGGCGATGGAACGCTACGGGGTGGATAACGCCCATCCCATCACCGAAATCGACCAGCGGTTGCCGTCTCTGCTGGAAAACCGCGAGCAAATTTTTTACGCCATCGGCTATAACCCAGACTTCGACCGGCGGGTGATGGACTGGCTCAATCAGGTACGCGGCAAGGGGCGCTCCGGCGTGCGGGCGCCGGCGATGTTCGTGGCGCTGGACCATCTGCTACACGCCATGCGCTTATGCAAGGCACCGGAAGAAATCGCCGTGATGCGAGAATCAGCGCGTATCGCCGCTGAAGCGCACTGCCAAGCCATGCGAATTTGCCGGCCTGGGATGATGGAATACCAACTTGAGGCGGAAATCCTGCACACCTTTGTCCAAAACGGAGCGGGCTGGTCGTACCCGTCCATCGTCGGTGGCGGCGACAACAGCTGCATCCTCCATTACACCGAGAACAATGCGCCGTTGCGCGACGGCGATATCGTCCTGATCGACGCCGGCGCGGAATTGGACGGCTATGCCTCCGACATCACCCGCAGTTTCCCGGTCAACGGCCGTTTTTCGGGCGAGCAACGCGCCATTTACGAATTGGTTCTGGCCTCGCAACAAGCGGCCATCGCTAAAGTTCGACCGGGGTGCCATTTTAACGAGCCACACGATGCGGCGGTGCGCACCTTGACCGAAGGACTGGCGGCTTTGGGATTGCTGCACGGCGATGTCGAGGCGCTGATCAAGGAAGAGCGGCACAAACCGTTTTATATGCACCGCACCGGTCACTGGCTGGGCATGGACGTACATGATGTTGGCGATTACAAAATCGGTGAGGATTGGCGAGTGTTTGAGCCGGGCATGGTTACCACCATTGAACCAGGACTCTACATTGCCGCGGGGGGCAAAATCATGGACGCGCATTGGGCGCGGCTCGGCGTCTATCTTGAAGCCGAACTGGAAGAACGGTGGTGGCGGATCGGGATTCGCATTGAGGATGATGTACTGGTCACGGCGGAGGGCCATGAAATCCTCACCGAAGCCGCGCCCAAGGCAATCGACGACATCGAAGCCTTGATGCGACACCCATCGCTACCAGCGCCGGGCAAAAAAATCAAGACCTCAAAGCGTCGCGGTAATACAGCCATTCACGCCCTTCCCGCTACCGGCTTATGACTCGCATCGATTACGATTTGCTCATCATTTGGGGTGGCATGGTCGGCGCCAGCCTGGCGTGCGCCTTGGCCGGTCTGGACTTGCGGGTTGGTTTGGTCGAAGCCGCGCCGTTCGCCGCCAGCGCTCACCCCAGTTATGATGACCGCACGCTCGCCTTGGCCCAAGGCACGCGGCGGATTTTTCAAACCCTGGGCCTGTGGGACGCCTTGGCGTCGACCGCGACCCCGATCCAGCGCATCCACATCTCCGAACGGGGTGGCGCTGGCTTCGCTCACCTCGACTGTCGCGATGAGGGCGTGGATGCGCTCGGCTACGTGGCCGAGGCTCGCCTGATCGGCGCGGGGCTGCTGGCGAAACTGCCGACTCTGCCCGGACTGGAACTGCTGTGTCCCGCGCGGCTGGAGCAGATCATCATCGAACCGGACGCCGCTCGCGCCACCATCCGTTTCGGCGAGGAGCGCCTCGTCGAACGGCGCGCTCGGCTGGTTGTCGCCGCCGATGGTGCCCGCTCCCCGGTGCGCGAACAACTGGGCATCGCCGCGCTGCGGTGGGAATACGGCCAGCAAGCGGTGATCGCCAACGTTACCCCCGCGCTTCCCCATCGGCATGTCGCCTACGAACGTTTTACCGAGGACGGCCCGGTCGCGCTGCTGCCGATGAGCGAGGGACGTTGCGCGGTGGTCTGCACGGTGAACGACCCCGACGTTCCGGCCGTTTTAGCCTTGGACGATGCGGGATTCAGCACGCTGTTGCACCGCCGGTTTGGCGACCGGCTGGGTGATTTTTCACGCATCGGCCGCCGCCAAGCGTACCCGCTATTCCTACTGAAAGCCCGCGAACACGCCCGCCATCGCGCCGCTCTCATCGGCAACGCCGCGCATACCTTGCATCCGATCGCCGGACAGGGCTTCAATCTTGGCATCCGCGATGCGGCCGCCCTGGCCGAGGTGATCGCCGATGCCCGCCGCAACGATCAAGATATTGGCGATTTGGCGGTGCTCGACCGTTACGCCGACTGGCGGCGTTGGGATCAACGACAAACCATCGCTTTGACCGACGCGCTGACCCGCTTGTTCGTTAACCCGCTGCCGCCGGTGCGCATCTTCCGCAACTTGGGTTTGTTGGCCTTCGATTTTTGTCCCCCGGCCAAACGGTGGCTCACCCGCCAAACCATGGGGCTGGACGGGCGTCTGCCGAAGCTGGCGCGGGGCCTGCCGCTGACAGCCTGAATGGACAAGCCTGACCACCGCTGCGTGGCGCTGAAACTGAACAATCACACCATGAATGACATCAACACCGATTACGATCTGATCATCGCCGGCGGCGGGATGGTAGGTTCGGCGCTGGCTTGCGCGTTGGGAGCAAGCGAACTGCGCATCGCGCTGTTGGAAAGTGCACCCTTGGCGTCAGTTCGACCGGGCGAACAGCTCGATAGCCGCGTATCGGCCATCAGTCGCGCTTCGCAACGGATTTTTGCCGCGGTCGGGGCCTGGAATGAGATGACGGCGTGGCGGGTCAGCCCATTTCGCGACATGCGGGTCTGGGACAGCACCGGTTCAGGGCGAATTCATTTCGACAGCGCCGATATCGGGGAACCGTTGTTGGGCTGGATCGTCGAAAATCGGGTTATCCAGTTCGCCCTGCTGGAACGGGCGCGGCAATTACCGGCGGTGGACCTCTGCTGTCCGGCGGCGCTGGACAGCGCACAGCCCCTGGATAATGACCGCTGGCAAGTACAACTGAACGATGGCCGCGTAGTGACCACGCGTTTGCTGGTCGGCGCGGATGGCGCGCAATCCAAAATTCGACAGCTGGCCGGTATCGGTGCCAGCGGTTGGGAATACGACCAAAAAGCCGTGGTCGCCAACGTGCGCACCAGCGAATCGCATCAAGCAACGGCCTGGCAACGCTTCCTGCCCACCGGCCCGCTGGCGTTTCTGCCGCTGCATGACGGGCGCTGCTCCATCGTTTGGTCTACCACGCCCGCACAGGCCGATGCCTTGCTGGCCCTGGACGAACAGCCGTTCGGCGACGCGCTGGGGGAAGCCTTGGCGTGGCGGTTGGGTGCGATTGTCCAAGTCGGCGTCCGAGGCGCTTTTCCGCTGCGCTTGCAACATACTCATCACTATGTCAAACCCGGTCTGGCCCTGATTGGCGATGCGGCGCATGTCGTCCATCCACTGGCCGGCCAAGGGTTAATCTGGGACTGCTGGATGCCGCTACGCTAGCTGAAGTGATTCTGGACGCGGCCGCCAACCAGCAACAAATCGGTTCAATGAAAGTGCTGCGTCGCTACGAGCGCTGGCGCAAAGGCGACAATCTGTTGATGCTGGGCGTGATGGATAGCTTCAAACGGTTATTTGGCGCCTCCTTACCGCCCGCTCCCTTGCTGCGAAATATGGGTCTTAATCTGACGGATGCTATCCGACCCCTTAAAAACCGGATCGCCCGGCGCGCCATGGGGTTGGAAGGTGATTTGCCGCGCCTGGCGCGCCCAGTCTGGTAGCACTAACCCCCCATGTCCGAGCACTTACTCTGCCGTCTGGATGAACTGCCCGAAGGTGAAAGCAGGGGGTTCGCGGCCAAACCCGACGCCCGTTACGCCGACATTGTGGTGGTGCGCGCCCATCAAGGAATCTATGCTTATCGCAATCGTTGCCCCCACACCGGCGCGCCGATGGAATGGGAACCTGACCGGTTTCTCGATTTCAGCGGAACGCTCATCCAGTGCGGAATTCACGGCGCTCTGTTCCGGTTCGATGACGGATACTGCATTGCCGGCCCTTGTGCCCGGCAGTCTTTACGGCGCATCGCCGTGATCGAACGCGACGGTTGGCTGGTGGCGCTTGAACCGTTGGAGCAGGCTTTGTGAGCGAACGTCCGGCCATCGAGGTCGAAAATTTGCGCAAGTATTACAGCTCGGTTCGAGCCGTTGATGGCATCAGTTTCGTCGTGGCGACTGGCGCGACTTGCGCGTTGCTGGGGGGCAATGGGGCCGGAAAAACCACTACCATCGCCATGCTGCTGGGTTTGTTGTTGCCGAGTCACGGCCGGATTCACCTTCTGGGCGAGGAGATGCCGCGCCACCGCCAGCGAGTATTGCCCCGACTGAATTTCTCCTCACCCTACCTTGATCTGCCACAACGGTTGACGGTCGCGGAAAATTTAACAGTTTACGCTCGCTTGTATGGGGTGGGCCACGTCCCCGAACGCCTGGCGACGCTGGGCCGGGATTTGGACATCGACGCCTTTTTCAAACGCCCCTACGGCAGTTTGTCGGCTGGACAGAAAACGCGGGTGGCTCTGGCCAAGGCGCTGCTGAACGAACCGGAAATCCTACTGCTCGACGAACCCACCGCCTCGCTTGATCCCGATACCGCCGACCGAATACGTTCCATCCTGACCGACTACCGGGATCGGAGCGGCGCTACGCTATTGCTGGCTTCTCACAATATGGGCGAAGTCGAACGCCTCTGTGATCATGTGATCATGCTGCGGGCGGGCCGCATCGTCGCCACCGGCGCGCCGCGCGAATTGATCCAGCGTTTTGGCCGAAAAGACATGGAACAAGTATTTCTCGACATCGCCCGCGGCCTTCAACCTGGCGAGGCGGCGGCATGAACGCGATCTCGCTGGCGCGCATTGGCGCGTTGGCGCTGCGCTATCTGTATCTGCTGCGCGGCTCCTGGATTCGGGTGGTCGAACTGGCGTATTGGCCCACGGTCCAGATGATTTTATGGGGCTTTATCACGCAATATCTGGCCGGGCACAGCGACACGCTCAATCAAGCCGCCGGTCTGCTGCTATCTGGCGTATTGCTGTGGGATATTCTGTTTCGCAGCCAGTTGGGGTTGTCCGTGGTGTTCTTTGAGGAGCTACACTCGCGTAATTTGGGGCAACTGCTGATTAGCCCGCTGCAACCGGTCGAGCTCATTCTCTCGCTGATGCTAGTGAGTTTGGCGCGCACCCTGATCGGGGTGGGCGTGGCGGTGATGCTGGCCATCCCCTTTTACGGTTTCAATTTATTCCAGCTCGGACTGCCGCTGCTCGGTTTCTTTCTCAATCTACTGCTGTTGGGTTGGGCTATTGGGCTGATGGTGTCAGCCTTGGTGTTACGCTATGGCATGGGGGCGGAAAGCATCGCTTGGGCGGCGATCTTCGCCATCGCGCCGTTGTGCGGCATCTACTATCCGGTCGCCACGCTGCCCAGCTGGCTGCAACCGCTATCCTGGGCGCTGCCGGCCAGCCATGTGTTTGAAGGGATGCGCGCTGTGTTGTTGCAACAGAACTTTCGGCTGGATTATCTCCTATACGCCCTGTTGCTAAATGGCGTTTATCTGGCTGTGGGCGTCAGTCTGTTCCTGATCGCCATCCACAAAGCGCGCGAACGAGGCTCACTGTTGCAATCGGGAGAATAACCGCTCGCTCGGCAACATCTTACTAAAGGATTGCAGCCTTAAATAACCGGCTCGTGCGATTCCAGATACCGACCCTCGACGAGCTTTACTCTTGCTGTTATCTTATCCCCCCTTCGATTCCAGCCCTGCCATCACAGGCAGGTGTCAGGGTTATTTTACATCGATCAAAAAAGTACCAATCAATGCAACTGATTGAAAAAACCATCGAAAAAACGATTCTTACGAGTCGTTGGCTACTAGCGCCGATCTATCTCGCGCTTGCCTCGATACTGGTGCTGTTCGGGATCAAGATCATCCAGGAAACCATCCACCTTTTCCAGAAAATACTGATCATTAGCGAGACCGAAATTATATTAGCCGTCTTATCCCTGATAGATCTAACGCTGATCGCCAATCTGCTGGTGATGGTCGTTCTCAGCGGCTACGAAACTTTCGTGTCTACCATAGATATATCCGAAGGAGGAGAAAAACCCTCTTGGCTTGGCAAGGTGGATGCTGGGACTTTGAAGATTAAGGTTGCCATGGCGATTGTGGCGATTTCTTCCATTCATCTACTCAAGTCATTCATGAATCTGAACCAGGGTGAGGAGAAAGAGATATTCTGGTTGGTTGTGGTCCATCTGACCTTCGTGATTTCGGCCCTGCTGATGGCGCTAGTCGATAAAATCGCATTCTCCCACCACCGGCATTAGCCCGCGTTAGGATTTATTAAGCTGAACAGGCGTTGGCGTGGATCGCGGCTCGGCTGTCGGCGCTTCAGAGGATTTGATGTGTTTCGGCCAGCCGCGCAGATGCACCTCGCGCTGTGGAAATGGAATCTCGATCTGATTGGCGCGTAACACCGCAATGATACGGCTATGCAGTTCGTGCGTGAGCGACAGGCGATTCACCAATTCTCGCACGAAGACCCGCACCTCAAACTCCAGCGCGCTTTCGCCGAACTTCAAAAACAGCACGGCCGGGGCCGGATCGTTGAGCACCAAAGGATGGGAAGTCGCTACTTCCAATAACAGGTCGTGAACCCGCGCTGGATCGCTATCGTAGGACACGCCCACTGGCACGATAATTCGGGTGATGGAATCGTTCCGGGTCCAATTGATCAAGGCGCTGGTGATAAAGGTCTTATTGGGAACGATGATTTCCTTGCGGTCCCAATCCACCAAGGTGGTGGCCCGAATATGGATGCGCGCCACCGTACCGCTCTGATCGCCCAACGTGACGGTATCGCCCACGCGAATCGGTCGTTCCAGCAGCAAAATCAAGCCAGAGATGAAATTAGCGAAAATCTCCTGCAACCCAAACCCCAGACCGACGCTAAGCGCCGCGACCAGCCACTGCACACGCTCCCAGTTGACGCCGATGATACTGAGCGCCACCACCAGCCCCACACCAACGATCAGATAGCGCACAATAGTGATGATGGCATTGCGGTTACCGGGGTCCACCGTCAATCGCCGCAACACAACCAATTCCAATACGCCGGGCAAATTGTGGGCCATCAGGCGAACCAGCACTAACAAAACAGCCGCAACCAGTAAGCTGCCGAGAGTAATATCCACCACTTGAGAGCCGGCGGCGGATTGCAGCGTTTGCTGCCACAGCGCAATTTCATTGAGTACGGCGAACGCCGGGACCAGCCCTTCCCAAATTTGCCACAAGCCAAAACCCAATCCCAACCAGACCAGCAGATTCATGATGCCGCGGGTCTGTTCGTTGATGGTGGTCAGATCCAAATCGGGGACTTGCAATAGCTCTGGCGGTATGCTCTCTCCTGATGGCAGGGTCGCTTCCTTGGTGGCGCGGGCCGCCAGTTGCGCCTCTCGCTTGGCCAGCGCCCGCTGTAAAGCCAAACGCCGCTGACTGATATTCAACCAGCGCACGAACAAATTGACCAACACCAACAGACCCAGCAACAACCAGGCGGTCCACATCATCCGGCCCCGCAATTGGAGGGCGGTATAGTAATAGCCAGACAAGGCCAACAAAGCCAAGAACAAATAACTGCCGACAACCCCCCAATACCAAGCGTAGCGCGTCCGCCAGATTAGCGTTTTCGTGTAACTGTCGGCGAGCGCGCCGATCAGCGGCTGGGTGGGGCTCAACACCCGCCCCAGCAAGGCCGCCAACGCTAACATCCCGCCAAAAAACGCCAGTCGGCCGAGGGTATTGCTATAGAGTGGGTCGGCTTGGGCATCACAAAGTTGGACGAGCAACGCGCTGAGCGATCCGACCCACACAAACCAGTAGAGATGGCGGCGCGCGTGGCGGCAACCTGCTTCAGCCCAGCCAAAATGCGCGATGGCGATGCCCCGAGGGCGACAAAGCTGGCGCAAGAGGGTGATGTTCAAGACGATGGCCGCCGCGGCGAAAAGACCATCTTTCAACCCTTGCGAGAATTCGGCGGCGTTGCCGGAAACCTTCAGCAACCAAGCCAGCCCAGCCAGCAAGAAGGGCCACGGCAAGGCCAGCAACACGGTAATGGTCAAGGCGCGAGCGGTCAGGCCAAAACTGTCGCGCCGGACATCGCCGATCAAATCCACCCCTTCGGTTAAACGCCTGATCAGCGGCCGGCGGTAATACAGCAACGCCAACAACAACAACCCGCCGAGGGCGGCCAACTCAGGCCGATTTAGCGCGCCACGGCTCAGGTTTTGCCAAACTTCCCACCAGTGGGCAGGCTCAAGCAGCCAATCCAACGCCAGACCAAAATTGCTCAGCCATTCGGCATTGAGCGGTGAACTGCTGCGTACCCACAATAAGTGTCGGTCCAGCAGCTCGCCATACAAACGGGCCTGTTCGGCCAATTTGCGTTGGACATCGTCGAGAGCGACCAGCCCCGTAATGAGATTGGCGTAACTGCCGCCAAGTTTCTCCAGAAGCGCTTGGCGGCTCGCCAATAGCGGGCCTAATTCCGCTGTGACGGCTTGACGCTGGGTTTCGGTCCATTGGGGGTCGAAACCCTCGGCGATTTTTTTCAGAGTACCCTGTTCGTCGCGAACCTGGTGCAAGGTCTCATTGCCACGGTATTGTTCCAGCCGCGCCTGAATAAGACGCTGCTGGAGCTGGCCAGCATTGCGCTGGTATTGGCTAACATCCGGCAGATTCCGACGTTCTTCCAGCAAGATCGGGCCGATGGCATCGCTGGAACCAGCGATGCTGAGTTGTTGCCTGACCCCCAGCATCCGCTCGCTCAGCTGTGACAAGCGATCGCTGATCCGCGCTTGTTCAGTTTGGGCTGCATCGCTCTGTTGGACGATATCCGCCAACCGGCGGCTGAGAGCGGTATTTTCGTCGGCGACGGTTTGCACAATAGCCGGTTTGGCGGCGACTTCCTGTTTCGCTTGGGCGGTTTGGTGTACGACGGCTGCCGCTTCGTCGCGGCGGTAAGCATTCAATAGATCTTGCAACTGCTGAGTCCGCGTCCGAGCTTGGGTCACATCGCGCGCGGCGGCGGTGCGCTGGGCGTTCAACAATTCAAAACGGGCGTCATAACTCAGCCGCTCCTGCTCCAGAGCGGCGATCTGCTGGTTTAAAGCCTGTCGCTGCGCCCCCGCCAATAGCAGTCGCGCTTCAGCGATCAAAGGTGTAACAACCGAGGAGCCGAACGTTCGCACCCTGCTTTCCAAATCAGCGAGTTGCTGAGTCAAACTGTCAAATTCGACCGGAATGGCCTTGGGACGCGCTTGCTGCACGCTCAGCTGTTGATCCAGCTCCATCAACTGTTTTTGCGCGTTGCTCAAGTCAGTCTGCGTTTGCGTCAACTGTTGCGACAATTCGTCCGCGGGCAGATTGGCAGGCGGTGGAGATGGCGATTCACTACCCAGTTTTTGGCGCAGGCGGATCGCTTCGGCAGGCGCCGATTGTTGCATCTGCTGAAAATAAGCAATGTTGTCAGCATAATTTTTTGCCGCCTGTAGTTGGCTAAGCGCTTGCTGATAAAACTCCTGTGCTTGCTTGCGCTCGTCGTCGGGCATATCACGGTTGGCGGCCAGCGCCGTCAGCTTGGCCTGGATTTGTTCCATGGTTGGCCCGCCCGCTGCTGAAGAAACCACCTCCGACCCCGATACGGGCCGGTCGGTGCGCGCGGGCGCGGCAAGGCCAATCTGGAAACCGCACAGCACCAGGATCAATAACGCAACACGAGACGGCCAAGCGACTTGCATAGAATAAATTCAGGAAGCGGTTTGAAATTGCCAACGACGCTACCGCACCGCGCGCAAGATGGCAATTTGTGAACCCGTTAAATTTTCCTGATTCCAGTAATTAGCGTCTCTTAGCAAATTCCAAAACTTATTCAGTCCAAGAGATGCCGCCGTGTCGTGGGCGTCCCAGAAAATAGGTGGAAAGCAATAAAAAAATTTTGCAGCGCCTTGAACCATCAGGCCACCTCGGGGAAATCATCTAACAAGGGAATCAATCCCCCTTAGTCTTTTAAGTTTGACCTGAAACTAACAGGAGAATGCAAGATGATGCCTACCAAATCCCACCTTGGGCTGAAAGCGATTGAAAAATCAAAATTTTGGGTGGCGGCTTCCCTGCTCGCCAGCACAGTGGCTTTGTTCGCAAGCGCCCCCGCATTAGCAGCAGGCAAAAACCTGGTCTTCAGCATGAAAGTATCGCCAGGCGCGGCGACCTGCCTGCCAAACGCAACAGGCCGAGTCACCATCAACAACTTGGGTCCTGTCGAAACGATGCATGTGGAAGTCTATAAATTAAGGCCCAATACCAGTTACGATTTGTTTCTGATTCAGGTTCCAAATGCGCCGTTCGGCCTGTCGTGGTATCAGGGTGATATCGAGACCAATGCCGCTGGCACTGGCGTTGGCGATTTTATCGGCCGCTTCAGTGATGAAACCTTCATCGTCGCCCCTGGTCCGGCCCCCGTACCGCTACCGAAGCATGCGGGTGATGCGCCCTGGGGAACACAGAATCCAACCATTAGCAAACCCATCCATACCTATCATCTTGGGTTGTGGTTCAACTCTCCGAATGACGCCATAGCCCAAGGATGTCCGGGAACGGTGACGCCATTCAATGGCGAACACAACGCCGGTATCCAGGCTCTAAATACCGCTGCCTATCCAGCTACTTCGGGACCGTTACGCTATTTTCACCCCTAGTAACGGCTAGGGTGAGATCAATCACTCTTCCCCTCCCACACCAGGAGGGGAAGAGTTGAAGCCATCCGAACCGGCATGGATCGGATCGATGCACGATCAGACGGCCGGTTTAGGTTTGGCCAAAAAGGCTTGTACCTGATTGACAACCAGCAGCACCAACCCACCGGCAATAATGCCCGCCAGCATATTCAATAGCGCGGGCGCAATCACCGCCAACACCCCACCGATGGCGGGTATTTGGCGAACAAACTCCTCAACGTGCTGCAACACCTCATGCGAATGCGGCAAGCCATGTAGCAAAATACCTCCGCCGACCAAGAACATAGCCGCTGTCCCCACCACCGCCAGGGTTTTCATCAAATACGGCGCAACCCACAAAATAGCTCGGCCTATCGCCTGCTTGAAGCGGCTCCAAGCCTCTCCAGCACTCGCTCTCATCAGATACTGTCCGGCGTCATCCAATTTCACGATACCGGCTACCAACCCATAAACGCCGACCGTCATCAGGATGGCAATGCCGGCGATCACCATCACTTGAGTCGTAAACACCGCCTCTTTGACCGTGCCCAAGGCAATCACCACGATTTCGGCGGAAAGAATAAAGTCGGTACGAATGGCGCCCTTGATTTTTTCTTGCTCGAAAGCCGCCATATCCACCGCCGGGTCGGTGATGGCCTGCACCGTGGCCGCGTGCTCGGCTTCCGCCTCCGCTTTATCGTGCAGGAATTTATGAACCAGCTTCTCAAAACCCTCAAAGCACAGAAACGCGCCGCCAATCATCAACAGCGGCGTGATCGCCCACGGCGCCACCGCCGTGATCAAAATCGCCGCCGGGACCAAAATCAGCTTGTTTTTCATCGACCCCTTGGCGACAGCCCACACCACGGGCAACTCTCGCTCCGCGCGCACTCCGGAGACCTGTTCGGCATTCAGCGCCAAATCATCGCCCAAAACGCCCGCCGTCTTCTTGGCCGCCACCTTGGTCATCAAGGCCACATCGTCAAGCACGGTGGCGATATCGTCGATCAACGCTAACAGACTGGTACCAGCCATCTAAGACTCCTCAGGATCAATGGGTAAGCGGGGCAAGGCTTTTTGATAATAGCCCTAAGAGACTGACCTTGCGTCCGGTAGCGCAGTCGCCTCTCAAGCAAAACACTGGCCAATCGTTCGACGCTATAATTATCACTCCGCCAACAACGACAGGTTTTGACAACATCATGATACGACGGGAGCTTTTGACGTGGTTACTGAAACTGGCTGCCGTAGGCATGCTGCCGACGCCATGGGTTCATGCGGCAGCCGCCAACGATAACAATCCTCAAGCGGACAGTCAGGATTTCAGTAAGGACTGGCTGCGAGAAACGGCCCGACAGCTGGCGCGGGAACCCTACAGTCAACCCACCGACACGCGACCACCCTGGCTGGCGGCCATGGACTGGGACGACTATCAGGCCCTCAATAATTTCCGCATCGATCATTCGCTTTGGGCGGGGGGCGAATTGCCCTTCCAGGCGCGATTCTTTCATCTCGGTTTGTATTTTCACTACCCGGTCGCTGTTTATGAAGTTGCGGGCGGCAAGGCCAAGCCGATTCTATTCTCGCCAAACATGTTCAAATACGGCCCTCGCGTCATGGAAAAGATTCCTAATCAAATCGGCGACCTCGGCTTCGCCGGTTTTCGGATCAACAGCCGCGCCGATTGGGATCGGGATATGTTCTCTTTCCTCGGCGCCAGCTACTTCCGCGCGGTCGGAGCCACGAAACAATACGGCCTGTCGGCCCGTGGCCTCGCCATCGACACCGGCATGGATCGCCCGGAGGAGTTTCCGGTTTTCCGCCGCTTTTGGCTGGAACAGCCGACGGTCGATGCGACGGCCTTGACGATCCACGCTCTACTCGATAGCCCCAGCATCACCGGCGCCTACACGTTCGTCGTTACCCCAGGCGACATCACGGTGATGCAGGTCGAAAACCATCTCTTCCCGCGCCGCGCGATCGAGCGCTTGGGGATCGCGCCGATGACCTCGATGTTTCAGTGCGGCGAAAATGACCGCCGCATCGCCGACGATTTCCGTCCCGAAATTCATGATTCCGACGGACTGGCGTTATGGACTGGCACTGGCGAATGGATCTGGCGACCGATTCTCAACCCACACTATATTCGGGTCAATTCATTTACCGACGACAATCCGCGCGGTTTCGGCTTATTGCAGCGCGACCGGAATTTCGAGAATTATCAGGATGATGGTGCGTTCTACAACAAACGCCCCTCCTTGTGGGTGGAGCCACTTGGCAACTGGGGGCGCGGCATGGTGCAACTGGTCGAGCTCCCAACCGCCGACGAGACCCTGGACAATATCGTGGCGTTCTGGAATCCGGCGCAACCAACGCAACCGGGCCAAGAGCTGGCTTTCAGCTACCGGCTTTATTGGGGAGCGCAACCGCCGTTTCGGTCGACCGTCGCCGAAGTAGTCGCCACCCGTACCGGCATGGGTGGCGTTCCCGGCCAAAGACCCGCGACGCCGATGCGCAAATTTGTGCTCGATTTCGAGGGGGACTCACTAACACGGCTACCCGCCACCGCCAAAGTGGAAGCGGTGGTGGCCGCCTCCCGTGGCGAAATAAAGGATGTCGTGGTTCTGCGACTCAAAGAATCCACAGTATGGCGCTGTCATTTCGACCTGAGCGCCACTGGCAGCGAACCGGTTGATTTGCGCTGCTTCCTGCGGGATGACAAAGGCGCGCTCAGCGAAACCTGGCTCTACCAGTGGTCGCCGCCACCGCCCGCTGGCGGCTGAGGGGTCGGTTTTTGGCGTGAGCACTCCTCTGTTCCGTCTTTTGTCGCCGCTCTTTTTTCACTCCCGTTTTTTAAACAAAACGGGAGTGGAAATGCATTGAGTTGCGCATAATCCCAACCATAATCGTAAGGTGCAAATTTCGGAATCATTTAAACAGCCACACCTGGCCCAAACTGGCAAGGTCGAACGAGTCATAACGTAATGGTACTCCGCTTGTTACAGTCTATTTTCTCGACGGTACCCGACCCATCGGGCAAATTCGATCCAGCACTGATTAAAGGCGCCATCGAACGAGTCGTGGAAGGCACCGATCCCCGCCTACGGATGGCGCGCCAATATCAGAAAAAACTCTGGCCCGCTGTCGAGCGATCCATTGAGTATGTGAACGACCTGGTCGATAGCCTGCCCCCTCCCGTCGAAATCGGCAATCATAGCTTCACCAGCGATCCACGATTGCGCGCTTTGTTTGCCTCTTCCCAGCATTTAAAGGAAATCTTAAGTTTCAGCAAAGAGCTCGATCTCTACCGCCAGCGCATCGGTGGAGGGCTCCCCGCCGACTTATACGCCGTGCTCAGAGTCGAGCGAGCTGAAAAAACAGTTCTGGGCGTCGCTCTGGAAGGGAATATGATCCGGCGGGATGTACCCCAAATTACGGTAAATTTTCAAAATCATAGCGTCGCTTTTCCGGCGGGAAGCGAAACCAAGACCCGCCGCGAAATAAAAAAACGGGCCTTCGCCCATCTGATCGAAACGGCGCTCGGCCGATTGGTTTCGATTCGGTCCAAGAAACAGCAACTCGAACAACAGCAACGACAGCTCCTTCAGAAAAAAACCAAACTGCTGAAAGGCGCACACGTCGGCTTGACCTCTCTGTTAGATCCAAAAATCGCCGCCATGGACACCCCGATCGCCATCGACCAGCGACTGCGCGAAATCGAAACCGAACTGAACCAGCTTCGGGCTAATTCCGCAACTCTCGACGATCATCTCGCCAAGGTGGTGGTTACGCTACGCGAGCCTGAAAAATATCTCCGTCTGAACCGCGTTTCGCTGACGCTGGATCATATGAACATCAAGGTGGAAAAGGACTCATCCTATAATGCCAACACCTTGACTTTAGAAGATATATTTCTTGGTGACAACCGCTGGATCACGCTATTGCTGATCCGCTTTCCCAGCAACGAGCTTTTACCGCAACCGGATTTTTTTAAAGAAGCGAATAAAATGCTCTATTTGGGTGGCCAAGCCCGGCTCACCACCATCTGAGGCTTCCTCGCGCGGAACCTAGCCATGTGGGCCATACCAGATTGCTTTGGCGGTTGGCTAGCGGGATTGCGTGGCGGCGCCATGGTGGGAGCCACGACTGGATGCAAAGCTGGCGACAGTTTGGTTTCTGTCGCCGCCGGCAGGGAAAATGCTCTAAATTAACGGCCCGATGCCAAGCGATGGGCTTGGCGCGTGGTTTCCGGCAAGCGATAGCGGGTACAGCATCCCATCACCCATTGAATCGCCGTTTCCAGACTGATCCGATGACCAGGGGAGATGTAGAGGGGCTTAACGCCAGGTCGGGTTCGTAATACCGCGCCGATAACCGCTTGGTTCGCCCACAACGGCGTCCAGGCTCCGCGCTGGTTAACCGGTTCGTCATGCTGGCCGCATAATCGGGTCTTGGCCACACCGATGCTGGGAATATCCATCAGCAGACCGAGATGACTGGCAATCCCAAACCGGCGTGGATGGGCGACGCCCTGCCCGTCGCATAACAGCAAGTCGGGCGACTCGCGCAATTGCCCCAGCACATCCAACACCGCCGGCAATTCGCGAAACGAGAGCAGACCGGGTATGTAGGGAAATTCCGTGGGACGGCGAGCGATTGCACTTTCCAACACATCCAGTTCGGGATAACGCAACACCGCCACCGCCGCGCGCGTCACTGTACCATCCGCCTCGAAGCCGACATCGACTCCAGCCACTCGCCGCACTGATGAGGCCAACCGATCCGTCAGGATCACGCGCTCGCGCAAATCCCGCTGCAAGGCGATAGCTTCCGAGGGGCTAAGATTCCAGGGGTGAGAAATGAGCGGTTTCATGCTGCGCGGGTCTTTGGTGGTCAGATAAACCTAATATAATCAATAGTGATAACGCCATGAGCACTCCGCTTCCAGCAATTTATTCTCACCCCGACCAAGCCGCGGCTTGTATTTTGCTAAGCGCCGCCGGTCTACCAACAGAAGACCTTATCGCGCCACGCTTGCATGACTTTTGGGGTTGCCGTGATGGAGAAAAATTGATCGGCGTGATTGGGCTGGAAATTTTTGGCGCTGTGGCTCTAGTCCGCTCATTGACGGTCGCACCCGATTGGCAAGGTCAGGGTTTAGGGAAAGCCCTACTGGCTCAGGCCGAACAAACAGCCCAGCAACGCGGCGTTCAAGCGCTTTATTTGCTGACGATAACCGCCGAAAACTTCTTCGCGATACAGGGTTATACGCCAATCCCACGCGCGGTCGCGCCACCAGTCTTGCAACAAACCGCCGAGTTCACCACCTTGTGTCCAGCCAGCGCGGTTTGCATGACTAAGCCGCTCTCCAAGCTTGAGAACTCCTCCGCTTAAATCGCCATCCAACCCATGGCATCTGAGGAAAAACGTGGGCGAAACGACCAGCGGCGGCGTTTGGCAATACGGCCTCACACTTTTCATCCTAAATACCATTGGCTGGCAATTTCAACCGGCTATGCCGCGGGGTACGGGACATCTTGAACTGCTTTGGCATAGAATGACGCCCCTTTCGGCAACCCCGATCCCACCAGGATTCGATCATGCAGCAACTCAGACTCGGCATTCCCAAAGGCAGCCTGGAAGCGTCCACTATCGCGCTGTTCGGTCAGGCGGGCTGGACTATTAGTCCGCACAGCCGCAACTACTTCCCCACCATCAACGATCCTGAAATCGGCTGCGCGCTGGTGCGATCGCAGGAAATGGCGCCCTACGTCGCCAACGGCACGCTGGACGCCGGCCTGACCGGATTGGATTGGATTCTTGAAACAGAAGCTGATGTAGCGGAAATCGCTGAACTCAGCTACTCCAAAAGCTCCGATCAACCGGCCCGCTGGGTCTTGATCGTCAACAGCGACTCGACCATCCGTTCGGTGGAAGATCTGGCTGGCAAACGAATCGCCACCGAACTGGTGGGTTTCACTAAACGCTATCTGGCCGAACGCAACATTGAAGCAACCGTCGAATTTTCCTGGGGCGCCACCGAGGCCAAAGTAGTGGAAGGCTTGGTGGACGCCGCCGTGGAAATCACTGAAACAGGCAGCACCATCCGCGCCCATGGTTTGCGTATCGTCTGCGATCTACTGCATACCACCACGCGCTTGATCGCCAATCGCGCCGCGCTGAACGATCCGTGGAAAAAAGCCAAGATCGAACAAATCGCCTTGCTCTCCCGCGCCGCGCTAGCAGCTCGCAACAAGGTTGCGTTAAAGATGAACGTAGCGGCGGCGCAACTGGATCAAGTGGTCCGTCTGCTCCCGAGCTTGCACGCCCCGACTGTCAGCCACCTGTACGACCGCGATTGGCTGGCCCTGGAAACGGTAGTGGACAGTAACCTAGTGCGTGACTTACTGCCTCGCCTTATCGCCGCTGGCGCGCAAGGCATTCTTGAATACGAATTAAAGAAGATTATTTAACTATTTTTATCGAAATGTTCATTCGCAATGAGCCCCAAATATAACCCCCCCAACTGGCCACATTGAATTAAAGTGCGATCAGGCGGTTCATGCTCCGCAAACTTGACGCTGTTTGGCCAGGTTGGTCCATCGGTTCACCTTTATCAGAGAACGGCTTGCTTGTAACTTGTTACTCGAAATTTGGTTGGCGCGTTGCCGGTATTGCTAAAATATGGCTAAACTTTTGTGTTGCAACCCGCCGCCGTTCGCTAGACTTGCCTCACCGACCGATCTTACCCCCACCTGTTGGAGCCTTGTATGGCCTTGGAACACACTTTATCCATCATCAAGCCTGATGCCGTTGCCCGAAATATCATCGGCAGAATCTATAGCCGTTTCGAGGATGGAGGTCTGCAAATCGTCGCCGCCAAGATGGTTCGCCTAACCCACGAACAGGCTGAGGTATTCTACGCCGTTCATCGCGAGCGTCCCTTTTACCCAGAGTTGATCAACTACATGACCTCTGGCCCGGTGATGGTTCAGGTACTGGAAGGCGAAAACGCCATCGCTAAAAATCGTGAAATCATGGGCGCCACCGATCCCAAGAAAGCCGCGCCAGGGACGATCCGCGCTGACTTTGCCGAGAGCGTGACCAAGAATGCGGTGCATGGCTCTGATGCAACTGAAACGGCCACTCATGAAATCGCATTCTTTTTTGGCCAGTTCGACTTGTGTCCGCATACTGACACTATCTGAATTAAAAACCGTCAACCACCGTGATTGTCACTAGTGCTAAAATCAACCTGCTCGATCTGGATCGCCGTGATCTGGAGGCGTTTTTCGTCGCGCTGGGCGAAAAACCCTTTCGCGCCACCCAGGTGATGAAGTGGGTTTACCACGAGCGAATCCTGGACTTCGCCGCGATGAATAATTTGAGCAAGGCGCTGCGGGAACGGTTGGCCGCGCACGCCGAAATCCGCTTGCCGGAAATCGTGGCGGATCAAGCCTCGCGGGATGGTTCCCACAAGTGGCTGATACGGCTGGATAGCGGCAATTGCATTGAAACGGTGTTCATTCCGGAGGCAGATCGCGGCACCCTGTGCGTTTCCTCGCAAATCGGCTGCCCGCTCGATTGCTCCTTCTGCGCAACCGCCCAGCAAGGGTTTAACCGCAATCTGAGCACTGCGGAAATCATCGCTCAGATCTGGTTGGCCAGCGATGTGTTGGGCGATGCGCGCAACCACAATCGCCTTATCACGAACATCGTGCTGATGGGGATGGGCGAGCCGCTGCTGAATTTCGATAACGTGGTGAAAGCAACCGAACTGATGCAAGACGACCTCGGTTTTGGGATCTCCAAGCGTCGAGTCACGCTCAGCACCGCTGGCGTGGTGCCCGCTTTATACCGATTGCGCGAGGTGTCGGAAGTCAGTCTGGCGGTGTCGTTGCACGCGCCCGACGATGCCTTGCGCAATGAGCTAGTGCCGTTGAACCGCAAATACCCCATCGCCGAATTGTTAGCGGCTTGCCAGCACTATATCGCCGACAAGCCCTATCGGCGCATCACCTGGGAATATGTGCTGCTGGCAGGGATCAACGATTCGGAACAGCATGCCCACGCCTTGGCGAAACTGTTGAAAAACATCCCTTCGAAGATCAATCTGATTCCGTTCAATCCGTTTCCAAACGCCCGCTATCAGCGTTCCGGAACGGCCGCGCTCAGCCAGTTTCAGTCCGTGCTGACCGCGCACGGCCTGACGGCCATCACCCGCAAAACCCGCGGCGACGACATCGCCGCCGCTTGCGGTCAACTGGCCGGACAGGTTCAGGCTCGGGGCCGTCGCGTGGAACGCCGGGCACGGCTTGCCAGTTGAGGAAAAGGGAAACTCTATGAGGCGATTATCGACGAAACTGGCCGTGCTTTTCCTCAGCTTGCTGCTGGCGGCTTGCGCCAGCAACGGCGACAAGGAGATCAAGGACAACGTGTCCGAAGCCAATTTCAAATTGGGAATTGGCTACATGCAGTCTGGCCATCTCAATGTCGCCACGGAAAAATTGCTCAAAGCCGTTCAATACAACGATAACTATCCGGAAGCTCACAACGCGCTCGGCGTTCTCTACGAGGAAATCCGTGAGTACGGCCCGGCTGAGACGCATTACAAACGCGCCATTGCATTAAAACCCGATTACACGCTAGCCAAGCTGAACTACGCCCGATTCCTCTGCGAACGCGACCCTCCCCGCACCGCCGAGGGCGAAAGCGAACTTCAGAAAATCGCCGCCGAACCCATCAACGCCGGGGCCACCTCGGCTGACGCCCAAGCCACGCTGGGCCTTTGTGCCCGCAAGCGCGACGATCCCGCGGCGGCAGAGACTTGGTTGCGCAAAGCCTTGGATCAGAATCCCAACAATACCACGGCGTTGCATCAGATGGCCCAGATCAGCCAAACCCAAGGCAAAACCTTGCAGGGACGCGCTTTCCTGCAACGTTACCACAGCCAGACTCAGCCCACGCCACAAAGCCTGTGGCTGGGCTTTAGCATCGAATCCGCATCCGATGGCGATTCCCAAATGCGTCGAGAGTACAGCAGCGCACTGTCATCGCGGTTCCCAAACTCTGAAGAAGCCCAACGCCTTCACAGCAGAAAATGACCATGCCTACCGAAACCCCACTCGATGTTAATTCACCGGCCGAATCCACCAGCGCCGGCGCCGAATCCGTGGGTGCCTGGCTTGCGCAGGCCCGAGTCGGATTTCAAGCCGATCAGCGCGAGGTCGCCCGTCATCTCGGACTGAATCCGACAATCATCGAAGCCATCGAACGTGATGATTTCGGACGGTTGGGTCCGCCGGTGTTTGTTCGCGGCTACCTTAGCCGCTATGCCCGGCTCCTAAACCTACCAGAACAGGCGGTGCTGGAACGCTATCGACTCCAATCAGGCCCCACCGTGACGCCACCGCCGTTGAAAATGGTGCATCCACTCCGACGGCAAACCCGAGTTCGGGATTTGCGCGGCGTATTCTATCTGCTGCTGCTGGTGGGCATCGCCTGGACCGCTATCCAGAATCTCAATAACCTCGATCCGAGCCGCTTGCTCGCCTTCTGGTCGGACGGCGATGGCAAGACAGGGCAAGAAGTCACCTCCGCGACGAGCGCCGCCAACACCCAGACCCAATATCCCTTCCAAGCCGAGCCCGCAACCACTCCCTCGCCCCCGTCATCCCCACTGGCCACCGAATCTGCGTCCTCAAGCCATAATACTGTTCCCGCGCTGCCCGCCTCCAGTACGCCAAACTCACCGACCCCCGCGATGCCAGTCGCGCCGACGACCCCCACCGCACCGGTCGCCGCGCCTTCAGTATCCGGGGTTATAGCCGCGACCACCATCTCGCCGGTGCCGGGTTCATCGGCCCCAGCCACCATCGCTTCAGTGCCTGGACTCATAGCAACCGCCACCACGCTGCCTTCCACCGGGCCGACAGTGGAATCCGGCGGTGGAACAGGCCCTGGCGAGGCGAAATTGCTGCTTGAATTCAGTAACGATTGCTGGGTTGAAGTGAAAGATGCGCAAGGCAACGTCCTCGCCAATGGCTTGATGAAAGCCAACAGCACCCGCGCCATTTCGGGATCCGCTCCTTTCAAAGTTACCCTCGGCAACGCACCAGCCGCCCGCATCATCTTGGATGACCGCTTGGTCAATACTGACATCTATGTGCCCAGGCGCGGCACGGTCAGCCGCTTTACCCTAGATCGCGGCCAACCCTGATCCCCAAGCTCCAAGCTTGATGCTGGCCGTGATGGCTGTCACCCGCTTATAAACCCAAATCTAAACTTCATCATGGCCAAGCAGTTGCAAGCCATTCGCGGCATGAACGATATCCTGCCCGACGAATCGGCGTTATGGCAGCGCCTCGAAGCCGTTGTGCGCGAAGTCCTGTCCGCTTACGATTATCAAGAAATTCGCCTCCCGATCGTGGAGAAAACCGAATTGTTCGCTCGCTCGATCGGCGAAGTCACCGATATCGTCGAAAAGGAGATGTATACCTTCAACGATCGCGGCGGCGACAGTCTGACGCTGCGCCCAGAGGGCACCGCCGGCTGCGTGCGAGCCTGTATCGAACACGGTTTGCTGCATCATCAGACCCAGCGCTTGTGGTACGCCGGGCCGATGTTTCGTTACGAACGACCCCAAAAAGGCCGCTACCGCCAGTTCCATCAGGTCGGAGCCGAAGCTTACGGCATGGAAGGCCCCGATATTGACGCCGAATTGATCTGCCTCTCCGCCCGTCTGTGGCAACGGCTCGGTATCCGCCAAGTCACCCTCCAACTCAACTCGCTCGGTTCCAGCGCCGCTCGCGCGGCTTATCGCGAGCGACTGGTCGCCTACTTTACCGCGCGTCATAGCGAACTAGACGAGGATAGCCAGCGCCGCCTGCGTTCCAATCCGCTACGCATCCTGGACAGCAAAAACCCGGCCTTGCGACCACTGTTAGCGGAAGCGCCGTCGCTGCTCGACCATCTTGATCCCGAATCGCTGGCGCATTTCGAAGCGCTGAAAGCGTTGCTTGATACCGCGGGCATCCCTTACGAAATCAACCCAAAGCTAGTGCGCGGTCTGGATTATTACTGCAAGACCGTGTTTGAATGGGTCACTGAGACGTTGGGCGCTCAGGGCACAATCTGCGCCGGCGGCCGCTACGACGGATTGATCGAACAGCTGGGTGGTCAGGCCGTATCGGGAGTTGGCTTTGCCCTGGGTTTGGAGCGGCTGATCGCCATGCTTGCCGCTAACAAGCCCGCGATTGAAACCGCTCCCCACGCTTACCTGATCATGGTCGGCGACGCCGCCCAGCGCCATGGACTGGCCCTGGCCGAACGCTTGCGCGATCAGGTACCGGGGCTGCGGCTGCGGATGAATTGCGGCGGCGGCGGTTTCAAGGCGCAATTTCGCCGGGCTGACACCAGTGGCGCCCACTTTGCCCTGATTCTAGGCGAAAACGAGGTTGCCACTGAAAGCGTCTCCATCAAACCCTTACGTGCCACCGAGAACCAACAACACACCTTAGCGGGAGACCAGGTAGCCGCCTATCTACGCGCGGCGATCCTGGAGAAGCTCTAACCAACCTAACAAAACGCAAGAGGAAACCAGGCGATGGATTAATACACCGACGACGAGCGCGTCGAGGATCTAAAAAAATGGTGGAAAGAAAACGGCGCCAGCATCATTGTCGGCATCACGCTCGGCGTGATTGCGATTTTCGGCTGGCGCTATTGGAATTCCTATCGCGACGCCAAGGGCGAACAAGCCTCTCAAGCCTATGATGCTTTCATTGTAGCGGTCGAAAAACCGGACGCCGACCAGGCCCGACAACGCAACCAGGCCTTGTTGGCCGATTTTCCAAAATCGCCTTACGCCAGTTTGGCCGCCATGCGACTGGCCAAGCTGGCGTCTGACAGCGGCGATGGCGCCACCGCGATCCAGCAGTTGGAATGGGTCATCGAAAACGCCAAACTCGACGAACTCAAAGATATCGCGCGGTTGCGCTTGGCGCGCTTGCTATCTGGCGCTGGTCGGGCCAGCGACGCCGAACAGCAATTATCCCGAGTCACCACCACCACTTTAACCGCCGAGCGCGAGGAACTGCGCGGCGATTTGGCGCTGGCCGCCAACGATCCCGCCAAAGCCCGCACCGCCTACACGGCGGCGCTGGCGGCCAGCGGTGGCAGTTCCCTGTTGCAACTGAAACTCGACGGCTTGAGCGCACCAACCGCGGAGAGCATCATTTCGGCCCCAACGGCTCCAATTCAACCCGAACCTCCTCAACCACCAGCGGTGACGCCGCCAGCCACTCCGGAACCGGCGGCAACCCCTCAGACCCCAGCGGAAGCAACGACTACGGGATCAACAGCGCCAGAGACTCCAACCATTCCCCCGTTAGATGCCGCCGAACCTGCCGCAACACCACCCGCGACAAGCGAACCCGCCGCGCCGCCCGCCGCGGTTGCACCCGTTCCAGCCGCTGCCTCCGAACCCGTTCCAGCCCCAGCCCCACCGACTTCCACTTCAGGTCAATAATCATGATCGGTCGCGTCCTCCCGCTTCTATTGCTCGTCCTGAGCGCTGGCTGCAGCTGGCTCGGCGGCTGGTTCGGCGGTTCCAGCAGCGTGATTCCGCCAGCGGAATTAAAGTCAATCACCTCACCCGCCAGCATCCAGATCCTGTGGGAAAGCAAAGTAGGCGCCGGGGCGCAGGATCAGTTTATCCGCTTGGCTCCAGCGCTGGCCAATGGCCGGATTTACGCCGCCAGCTACGACGGCACCGTTGCCGCTCTTGATGCGCTCACCGGCCAGCGCCTCTGGGAAATCAACAGCAAGCTGCCGATTTCTGGCGGGGTCGGCTTGAGTGATAACGGCTTAGTGCTGGTCGGCAGCGATAAAGGTGAAGTGTTAGCCTTGCAACAAAGCGATGGCCACGAAGTTTGGCGGAGCACGGTATCCAGCGAGGTGCTGGCCCCACCGCGGGGTGCAAGAGGCATCGTGGTCGTGCGCACTGGGGATGGCAAATTCACCGGTCTTGACGCGCGTTCCGGGGAACGTCGCTGGGTTTCTGCCCACGCCATGCCTGCCCTCAGCCTACGGGGCAATTCTTCGCCCCTGCTGGTGCAAAATTTGGTGATTTCCGGTCTGGCGACCGGTAAATTACTGGTGCTCTCTCTGGATAAGGGCCTGCCGCTCACTGAAAAAACCATCGCCCCGCCGCACGGTCGCACCGAAATCGAACGATTAATCGACATTGATTCGGAACCGAAGATTTTTGGAGACACGCTTTACCTGGTGGCTTATCGCGGCAGCGTCGCTGCTATCGATATGCGTGGCGGCAACCAGATTTGGAACCGTCCTCTTTCCAGCTACGCCGGACTCGATGTGGATACCCGCCAAGTTTACGTCAGCGATGACACCGACGCGGTGCTAGCCCTGGATCGGCGTGATGGCGGCACGCTCTGGAAACAGGCGGAGCTGACAGGCCGGCGATTGAGCGCGCCAGCCGCCACCGACGATTACGTCGTCGTCGGTGATTTTGAAGGCTATTTACACTGGCTGAACAAGGAGGATGGCCGTATCGTTGGCCGGATTCGCGCGGGTGGCAAGGACATCATCACACCGCCGGTCACAGCTGGAAATACCGTGTTCGTGTTTGGTAAAAACGGCGCTTTAAGCGCCTTCCGAGCTGGAGGCTGACCGAGGGTACGCCCGCGCCCACCTCTAGCCATCGGGTTCGCCGTCGTGCCCGAACTGATTTTGCGGGTCGCCGTACCTTCGCCATTACCGCAAACTTTCGATTACCTTGCGCCGCCGGATTGCGATCCGGCGGCGCTACGGCCTGGATTACGGATACGGGTTCCGTTCGGACGGCGACGGATCATCGGTTTCCTGCTCGAAATCAATCCTCGCACGGAGCGAAATCCAGACAGCCTGCGTTCGGTGGATGCCATTATCGACACCGAACCCGTCTTGTCGCCGGAGCTCATCGCGTTGCTGGAATGGGCGCGGCACTATTACCACCATCCGCCTGGCGAGGTTTTTGCGACGGCCTTGCCGGTCCTGCTCCGTCAGGGAGAACCGGCGCTGTTGCCGGTCCCAACGCCCTGCTGGCGCATCACTCCCGCTGGCCAGAACGCCCTGGCGGCGCCCGCCGCTTTGCGCCGTGCTCCAGTCCAACGGTTACTGCTCGACCATTTGCTGCAATATCCCGATGGCATTGCCATCGAATCGTTGCTTGGCGTGGTGCGCAATACGGCGGCGACCTTGCACGCGTTGCACGAAAAAACCTGGGTGGAACCTATCGCTCCAGCCGGAGAGAGCTGGCTGGACCCACCGCCCGCTAGAGGGCCCTCACTGATTTTGAACGAAGCCCAAGCGGCGGCCATCGCCGCCGTCGCGGCGGAGTTGGAGCGCTTCCAGGTGTTTTTACTGGAAGGCGTTACCGGCAGCGGTAAAACAGAGGTTTATCTGCATCTGATTGAGGCGGTGTTGGCGCGCGACCGGCAGGCTTTGGTGTTAGTGCCGGAAATTGGCCTGACCCCGCAATTGCTGGCCCGCTTCCGAGAGCGGCTGCCGGAGCCGCTAGCCGTACTGCACTCCGGCCTCGGCGACCGGGAACGGCTCAACGCGTGGCTGCTGGCGCGCGACGGCATCGCCCGCGTGGTGGTTGGAACCCGGTCGGCCGTGTTCGCGCCTTTGCAAAGGCCAGGGTTGCTGATCGTCGATGAAGAACACGATACCTCCTTCAAACAGCAGGAGGGGTTTCGTTATCACGCCCGCGATCTGGCGGTGATCCGCGGCCAGCAGCTCGGCGTTCCGGTGGTATTGGGATCAGCCACACCGGCGCTGGAAAGCTGCCATAACGTCCAGCGTCGACGGTATCGGTTGTTGCGCCTGCCGGAACGGGTCGGTGGGACAGAGCCGCCCATCGAAATCCTCGATTTACGCCGCCAACCGCTGACGGAAGGATTGTCTCAGCCCTTACTGGAACGGATTCAAGCGCATCTCGCTCGCGATGAGCAGGTTTTATTATTTCTTAATCGGCGCGGCTTTGCGCCGGTGCTGTTTTGCCACGAATGCGGCTGGTCGAGCCAGTGCCGGCATTGCGATGCCCGCATGACCTTTCACCTGCGACAGCGCCGCCTGCTCTGTCACCACTGCGGCGATAACCGACCGGCGGATGCCGCCTGCCCGCTGTGCGGCAGCATCGATCTACGCGCGCTCGGCCACGGCACCGAGCGTCTGGAAACCGTGTTGCGGCGCGAATTTCCGAGCACGGCTCTCACCCGTATCGACCGAGACAGTACGCGCCGACGGGGTAGCTTGGAAGCCTTGCTGGCCGATATCCAGGCGGGCGGCCCTCGCCTGTTGATCGGCACTCAGATGCTGGCCAAGGGCCATCACTTTCCAGCGGTGACTTTGGTGGGCATCGTCGATGCCGATCAGGGATTATATGGCGTCGATTTTCGGGCTAGCGAGCGCATGGCCCAGCTGATTTTGCAAGTCGCCGGCCGGGCCGGCCGCGCCGATAAACCGGGTACAGTGCTTATTCAGACCCATCATCCCAACCACCCCTTATTAAAAATCCTGGTCTCCCAAGGTTATCCCGCATTCGCGGCGGCGGCCCTGACGGAACGGCGGGCGGCATGGCTACCTCCCTTCACCCATCAAGCCTTGCTTCGGGCCGAAGCTGTCGCGGCGGAACAAGCGACTGCGTTTCTGCGGGCTGGGCTCGCGCTGGCGGAACCCCTTGCCGACGGCGTGGAATTGCTGGGGCCAGCTCCCGCGCCGATGGAACGCCGCGCCGGCCGCTATCGGGCGCAACTGTTGCTACAAGCCGCGCAACGCCAAGACCTTCATCGTTTCCTCGATCTTTGGGTTCCTCTTTTGCGGACCCAGCACCGCGATCATCGCGTTCGTTGGTCGCTGGATGTCGATCCTATCGAACTCTATTGAGCTTCGAGCGACTTTGCTCTTTTTCGCGTAGGTGGTATGACCCGATTTCCTTGCTGAGCCACTGATGGCATTAAAAACAGGCTTTTCGTGACAAATTTTTTGAAAAATTCAAGCAATTGAAAAATAACCAAGTCAAGAAGCCTTTACATGCCGAGTAAGCCGACTAGACTTTTTTTGTGCTTGTGCTTTTTCCATATAGCCAGGCAACCATTAAAGGAGATGACGGGAATCGGACGATTCGGGCATACAACCTAGAATCTGGCCCGGCAGCGGTCACCGCCAAAGCAAGCCTCGAACCTTTCCCGATCACGCCACCATTCACCCTTGTTCTTGGATATCACGATGCAACAAGACCTGGTACACGCAATAAAAAGCAATCCCAAATATCATGAGTTGCTCTCAAAACGGAAGTCGTTCGCCTGGATGCTAGCCGGCATCATGCTGGTCATCTACTACGGCTTCATCTTGATCGTCGCCTTCAACAAGGAATTTCTCGGTCAACCCCTGTCGGCTGGTTCCATCACCACCGTGGGTATTCCAATCGGTCTTGGCGTCATCATCAGCGCCTTCGTGCTGACCGGTATCTACGTTTCCCGCGCCAATTCGGAATTCGACCGGTTGACCCGCGAGATCAAGGAGGAAGTATTATGAGAATGTGGCAAAACCTCACCGCGGTTCTCGTTTTGAGTCTGGTTGCCGGGGTAGCGCTGGCGGCTGGCGATATCGGCGAAGTCAAGAAGCAGGCGGTAAATGTGCCCGCCATCATCATGTTCCTGGCGTTCGTCGGCGCTACCTTGGGCATTACCTACTGGGCGGCGCAACGCACCAAGACCGCCAAGGATTTCTACGCCGCCGGCGGCGGTATCACCGGCTTCCAGAACGGCTTGGCCATCGCTGGCGACTACATGTCGGCGGCCTCGTTCCTCGGCATTTCCGGTCTGGTATTCATTAATGGATACGATGGACTGATCTACTCAGTGGGCTGGCTGGTCGGCTGGCCGATCATCATGTTTCTGATGGCCGAGCAACTGCGCAACCTTGGCAAATACACCTACGCCGATGTGGTGTCCTACCGCTTCCAGCGGGTGCCGATGCGCACCATGGCCGCCACCGGCTCACTGGTGGTGGTGATTCTCTATCTGATCGGCCAAATGGTTGGCGCGGGCAAACTGATTCAGGTGTTGTTCGGGCTGGACTATACCTACGCCGTGATTAGCGTCGGCGTCTTGATCATCCTGTACGTCACCTTCGGCGGCATGCTCGCCACCACCTGGGTGCAAATCATCAAAGCCTGTCTCCTGTTGGGCGGCGCCACCATCATCGCCTTTGGCGCATTGTATGTCGCCACCGGCGGCTCGATGAGTCCGGAAGCGCTGTTCCGCCGCGCCACCGAGATTCACGCTAAGAAAGATGCGCTGATGCGGCCCGGAGCGCTGGTGACCAGCCCGCTTGAAGCCATTTCCCTGGGTCTGGCTCTGATGTTCGGCACCGCCGGTCTGCCCCATATCCTGATGCGGTTCTTCACCGTGCCCAACGCGACCGAAGCCCGCAAGTCCGTGTTCTACGCCACCGGTTTCATCGGCTACTTCTACATCCTGACCTTCCTGATCGGTTTTGGCGCCATCGTGCTGCTGATGCCCGCCGATTCCGGCTTCATGGTAACCAACGCCAAGGGTGTCCTGGAACTCAAGGGCGGCCAAAACATGGCGGCGGTCAACTTGGCGCAAGCGGTCGGCGGCAACTTGCTGCTTGGCTTTATCTCGGCGGTGGCGTTCGCCACGATTTTGGCGGTCGTGTCTGGCCTGACCCTGGCCGGTGCGTCGGCGATTTCCCATGACCTGTACGCCAACGTATTCGCGCACGGCAACGTCAACGAACAGCAGGAAGTGCGCGTCTCCAAGATGGCCACCCTGGTCTTGGGCGTGATCGCCATTCTGCTCGGTATCGCTTTCGAGCAACAAAACGTCGCTTACCTGGTTGGCTTGACCTTCTCGGTGGCGGCCAGCGCCAACTTCCCGATCCTGATCGTGTCGATCTTCTGGTCGAAAATGACCACGAAGGGCGCGCTATTGGGTGGTTGGCTGGGCCTGATTAGCTCCACCCTGTTCGTGATCTTGGGACCGACGGTGTGGACTGACGTGCTCAAGCTGGGCGACCCCATCTTCCCGTTCAAGAACCCGGCGCTGTTCTCGATGACCATCTCGTTCTTGGGCATCTGGATCGGCTCGATCATGGACAATAGCGAAAACGCCCGGCAGGAGCATGCCGCATTTGAAGCACAGGATGTGCGCTGCCAAACCGGGATTGGCGCTGAGGGCGCCTCTAGTCACTGATGATTTCGACCGGGAGGATCCGCGAATAGTGATCCTCCCCTCGAACTTGAATCTGCTAAGATGAACCCCCTTCGGAACCCGCCGAAAGGGGGTTTTCTTTTGACGCAACCGGATGGAATAGCCGTGGCCGCCTCCGACTACCTGGATCAAAAGACCTTCCTCGCGCATTTGCCCCCTTTCAGCCAGCTACCTGAGCCAGAACTGGAACGGCTCGCCAAGGAAATGACGGTGGGCCACTATCGAGCTGGCGAGGTATTGCTGAAAGCTGGCGAAAGGCCAGCACACCTTTTTATCCTTATTGACGGCTCGGTGTGGGAGATTGACGGCGATCCACCGGCCTCTGGCTTGGCTGAAAGCGTGAAATCCCCCGAACAAAGCGAAAGACTGTTGATGTGCGTGACTTCGCTCTATATGGCCGAGGATATCTTTGATACCCGCGCCCTGCTGGAGGGTATCAGCAAACACAGTTTTGTGGTGGCCGAACCAGCCCGCTGTTTCCGTCTACCGCGGGAAATTTTCCTGCAAACGGTTCGCAACTATCCCCCGTTTGCGCACTTTTACGATCTCAAATTCTCGCAGCGATTGGCCGCTCGCCAGGACGCTGAGGATCTGCGGGAACTCTCGGCCTTCACCATTACCAAGATCAGTGATGTTTACCTCCATCCGCCGACCTACGTCACCGGCGACACGTCTATTCACCAAACCGCGATGGCGATGAAAGCCAACAAGACCAATTCCGTGTTGGTTCGCCACGGTGATGAAATTGGCATCGTGACCGCCACCGATTTGCGGGAAGCCGGTATTATTCAGCGGCGTTCGCTGGACGCTCCAGTGGCCACGCTCGCCACTTATGAGTTGATCGGAATGGGGCCGGACGACTTTCTGTTCAACGCGCTGCTGCGGATGACCCGCCACAATATCAACCGGCTGGTCATCAGTGAAGGCTCTACCATTCACGGCATTCTCGAACAGATCGATCTGTTGAGCTACCTCTCCAACCACTCGCATTTGATCGGCGTCCAGATCGAGCGCGCGTCCACCAAGGAAGAGCTCCAGTGGGCTAGCCGAGATCTGGTCAACGTGATTCGCGACTTGCATCACAAAGGCGTCAAAATCCGCTACATCATGCAACTGGTCTCGGAACTGAACAAGCAGATGCTGCGGAAGCTATTTGAATTGCTGGCTCCGCCGGAATTGGTGGAAAACTCTTGCCTGCTAGTGCTCGGCAGCGAGGGACGCGAAGAGCAAGTCATGAAAACCGACCAAGACAATGCGCTCATTCTGCGCGATGATTTCAGCTATCCAGACCTGGAACGGATTACGAGCGAATTCACCGCGAGCCTAATCGATTTCGGCTATCCTCCTTGCCCAGGCAACATCATGGTATCGAACCCCTACTGGGCTAAATCGGTCGCCGCCTTCAAGAAAGAATTGTTCGAATGGATTGTGCATCCCACCCATGAATACTTCATGCAGTTCGCTATCTTCTACGACGCCAAGGCGGTGGCTGGAGACGAAAATCTGCTCCGGCACGTCAAGGATCGGATGCATCGTCTGTTGGGCGACCACCGTTCCTTCTATAGCCAATTTGCCAAAGCCACCCTGGCGTTTGAAACGCCACTGAGCTTTTTCACCAATTTCGTGCTTGAGAAAAATCGCGATGAATTGGATATTAAGAAGGGTGGTATTTTCCCCATCGTCCACGGCGTTCGCAGCTTAGCCCTGGAGTACCGGTTGCCGCAGACCAACACGATTGAGCGCATTACCGCGCTGGGCCAGCGGAATTTGTTCCAACCCTCTTTCGGCACCGAATTGATCGAGGCCTTTACCTTTATGTCCACGCTGCGCACCAAGGCTGGATTGCAGAAAATCGAGCGGGGATTGCCGCAGGATAATTATCTGAATCCGAAAGAACTTAACAAGCTGGAACGAGAACTGTTGCGCGATTCTTTCAAGATCGTCAACGAATTCAAGAAATTCGCGACCTATCACTTCAAACTCGGAATGATCAGTTGATCGCAAGACCGTCGCTTAAGGCTTTCCTTTGAAAACGCATCTGCAAACCCTCATCATCCAAGCTCTCCAATCTCTGATTCAGAATGGCGTTCTGCCCGAAGGCACACCGACTGGCGCGCCGTTGGAGCGAACCCGTGACCGGGATCATGGTGATTTTGCTAGCGCTATCGCGTTGACGCTTGCAAAAATCGCCCGTCGCAAACCGCGCGACCTGGCCGAGCAAATTCAAGCCGCTCTGCCACCATCCGATTACGTCGCCAAGGTCGAGATCGCCGGGCCGGGTTTCATCAATTTTTTTCTAACGCCCATCGCTTATCATAATGTCATCCAAGAGATTATCGAACAGGGCGATGCTTTCGGCCGCGGTCAGATCGGAGCTGGTCGGCGGGTGCAGGTGGAATTTGTCTCAGCCAATCCAACTGGCCCCTTGCACGTCGGGCACGGCCGTGGCGCCGCCTATGGCGCCACGGTGGCCAACTTGCTGGAAGCGGTCGGCTATCAGGTTGAACGAGAGTATTACGTCAATGATGCCGGACGGCAGATGAATATCCTCGCTGTCAGCGTTTGGCTGCGCTATCTGGAGCACTGCGGTGAACGGCTCCAGTTTCCGAGCAACGGTTACCGCGGGGATTACGTCCGCGCTATCGCCGCCCGGATTTACGCCGAGCAAGGAGGTGCTTATGTGCTGCCCGCGGCGCGGATATTTCAAGGAGCGCCGCCGGATGAAATCCGAGATGAAGCTGGCAATCTCCTAAGCGAAGGTGACAAAGAAGCCCATATCGACGCACTGGTGGAACGCGCCCAAACGCTGTTGGGCGAACGCCGCTATCGCGCCCTTTTTGATTGGGGCCTGAAGACGATCCTGAGCGATATTCGTGACGATCTGCAAGACTTTGGAGTGGTCTATGCAAAATGGTATTCGGAACGTAGCTTGGAACAAAGCGGCGCGGTCAATAATATGATTGAGCGCTTGCGCGCCGCTGACTATATCTACGAACAGGATGGCGCCTTGTGGTTTCGCTCCACTGCGTTCGGCGATGACAAGGATCGAGTGGTGCGGCGAGAAAACGGCCAAACCACCTATTTCGCTTCCGATATTGCCTACCACCTGGAAAAATTCGAACGCGGCTTTGATCAGGTCATCGATATTTGGGGCGCCGACCATCACGGCTATATCCCCCGCGTCAAGGGGGCTTTGCAGGCGCTGGGTGAAAATCCCGACCGACTGGCCGTGCTGCTGGTGCAGTTCGCGATTCTTTACCAGAATGGGGAACGGGTGCAAATGACCACCCGTGCGGGCAAGTTCGTTACCTTGCGCGAATTACGCCAAGAAGTCGGTAATGATGCCGCCCGCTTCTTTTACGTGATGCGCAAGAGCGAGCAACATCTAGATTTCGATCTCGATCTGGCAAAGTCGCAATCCAAGGACAATCCCGTATACTATATTCAGTATGCGCACGCCCGAGTTTGCAGTGTGCTAAGGCAGTTGTGCGAAAAAGGATTCTCCCGTGATGAATCGCGCGGCAACGCCCACTTGGCCCTGTTGGTTGAGCCGCACGAGGATAGTTTACTGGTGGCGCTATCCCGTTACCCAGAAGTGGTTGAGACGGCCGCGCTGAATCACGAACCCCACCAGTTAGCGCATTACCTACGGGAACTGGCGAACGCTTTTCATACTTATTACAACGAGCACCGAGTTCTAGTATCAGACGAAGCACTACGCGATGCCCGACTCAATTTAAGCTTGGCAACGCGGCAAGTCATTAAAAATGGCCTTACCTTATTGGGTGTGTCGGCTCCGGAGGTTATGTGAGTATCCAACGCGACTATAAACCCCCTTCAGCTTGGGGAAAACATCGCCAGACCATGCGCCAACACGGCCTACTAGTGATCACTTTGGTGCTGATCGGGCTATTTGGAGGTTTTTTAACCTACATCAAGAAAGGTGGCGACCAACAACCAGCCGCCGCAGCCCCTTCTGCCCCTCCGGTTCCAACGACCGCCGCCGCTCAACCCGCCAAGATTCCGGTTACCACGGCGGCGCCAAAGCCAGTGACCGAAACAGCGCCACCACCAGCGAAACCTAAATACGATTTTTATACCGAGCTGCCCAAGCGAAACATTCGCGTCCAGCGCGACGAACCCAAATCAAAATCCATGTCCGCGCCACCGCCTGCGCGTTCGCAACCAGCCGCGGAATCCTCTCGCAATCTGGTTGGCGCTAAAAAGAATACCAACAAACCCACCGCAGCCAATCCTGTCAGTGGCTCCAAACCCACCGCCACGACACGTAAAACGACGACGAACACCGCCAATACGGCTAGCACTACGCCTAGCGATTCCAAACCCACCGCCGCCACCCGTAAAGCCACAACCGCGTCCACCACAACAGGCGATTCCAAATCCACCACCGCCACGCGTAAAGCCACAGCCGCGTCCACCACGACAGGTGACTCCAAATCCACCGCCGCCACGCGTAAAGCCACAGCCGCGTCCACCACGACAGGTGACTCCAAATCCACCGCCGCCACGCGTAAAGCCACGGCATCAACATCAACCGCCGCCAGCAACTCCAAACCAGCCACAGCGCCAGTACGTCGCATCACCGCGCCAACCGCTGACCCCGCCACCATCAGCAGTTCCAAACCGGGCGCGGCCCCAATACGTCACCTCACAACGCCGACCACCAATAACAATCCGGCCAAACCGGCTGCTAGATCCCCCAATTCATCTCGCCCGGCGCAACCCTCCCAACCACTTTCCACCTCGACGGTGGTGGTAAAAACAGAGTAAACCATCAAAGGAGCCAATGGTTAAGACTTTGAATAACAATTAATCTCTATTCAATTGAGCTGCATAATTTTAATACAAGAGAATTTGTTGGTATTTTAATAAGTTTCTTTTTTTGCCCCGTAGTCTGGTCGCGGTTGGTCGTTTTTTATCTATGAGACAGCGGATGATTCACTTAAAAATTTTCAGATAAAAAAGTGACATCCTGGCGGTTTAAAATTCGGTGATCAAAGGTATCGCTATGAATCTTCCCGACCCCGTTCAGACTTTTCTGGACCGGCAGCAATTGTCTTATCGCTTGATTTCCTGCCTTCCCAACGAGACGCTCAGCCAAACCAGAGCACGGCTCGACATACCCGCCCACCGTATGATACGAACCGTTTTGCTGAAAGACGCAAGCGGGCTGCTCATGGCGATCCTGCCATACAATTACATTCTGGATTTCTCAATACTCTGTCAATTGCGAGCATCGGAGCTCGAACCGTTACATGGCAGCGAAGTTATCAGCTTCTTTCAAACGCATGGCTGTCAGGGGAACTCTCGTCCGCCTTTGCCCGCCGTTTTTAATCTGCCCGCAGTGGTCGATACCAGTCTTGCGAACAGCGGCGAGATCTATTTTGAAAGCGGCAGCGGCGACAGCCTGCTCAACATGCGCAACAACGACTTTAGCCAGTTACTCGCCCAGGTGCGCTGGGGACAATTTGCGATCCCAATAGAAAACCTAGATTTTCCGACCAGCCAGCAGCTCGTTCCTAAAAACCTAGTCAGCCTCACCAACCGCTACACACCCACCCAGTCGCGGGCCAGCCTCGAATCCATTACGGAATTGCCAGCCATATCGCCTGTGGTACAAAGAATCTTGGAATTGCGCGCCAACCCACAGCCGCCACTTCCAGATATCCTCCAGATTGTCGAACAAGACTCCGGTCATGCGGCCCGAATCATGTACTGGGCGCGCACCCCGCTTCACGATTTTCACAGCCCGGTCGATTCATTGAAGACGGCCATCAGTCAAACCATAGGCCCAGAAAATACGCTCAACCTATTGCTGGGTTCGAGCATGGCCGAGATTTTTCATATTTCGGCCGAAGGTTCGGTTGGGCTTAAAGCGATCTGGCGGCACAGTATTTACTGCGCCGCGTTGGTCGGTGAGTTGGTTAAAGCGCTACCGGAACCGCCGTGTGTGAATCCAAGCATGGCTTATCTGTGCGGGCTCTTGCACGATTTTGGCTATTTGGTGCTGGGCCATGCCCTGCCCGCTCAATTCTTCCTGCTCAACCGTTTCTTGGCGGTCAACCGGCACGTACCGATCAGCGAAGTCGAACGCTATGTCATGGGCGCCGAGCACTGGCAAATCGGGGCCTGGCTGATGCAGTCCTGGAACTTGCCGGAGGAAGTGATCGCCACCACCCGCTGGCACCATAGCGAGGATAGCACCCACCCGTATGCCGAATACTCCAATCTGGTGCTGATTGCCAACCGACTCCTGCACTATTTCGGCTTGGGCGAGGAACATAATAACCGCCTTCCCGCGCTGGCGATGTTCATGCTTGGCCTCACGCGCGACCAAGCAATGGCGGCCGTCAATCAAATCCATGCCTGCACGGCGGAATTGGACAGCTTGAGCGCGATGCTGCCCCTCCCCCAGGAAAAGCCTTGAGACCACGCTGCTCCGCCTCCAGCCTGTTGCGGAAGGAGCCAAACAGCAAGGCCTGATTTTCGCCATGGTGATCCGTTCGCATCAGGGTTCGAGATAGGTGTAACCAGCAAGTCCCTCCTCTAACTCCGCAAGATAAGCTGCCTGCTCTATTGGCTCGAGATCAGCCGCTCCGATCTTTTGGCGGTAAGCCGATAGCAATATTTCTGGCTCGAAACGGACATAGCGCAACAGATCAGCCACGGTATCACCAAATGTAGGTTCAACCAGCTGATACCCCCCTGCCTCGCTCAATTCCACGTTGACCGCCGCGGTGTCGCCGAACAAATTGTGCATATCACCGAGAATTTCCTGATAGGCGCCCACCAGGAAAATTCCCAATAAATAAGGCGATCCGGCCTGATAAGGTGGCAGTGGCAAGGTGGTTTCGACCCCCTCGCCATCGACATAGCGTTCGATGCAACCATCCGAGTCGCAAGTCAGATCCTGCAATACCACTCGGCTGCTCGGTGGTTCGGACAAACCCTGCAACGGCAGAATCGGAAAAATCTGTTCCAGCCCCCATACATCGGGCGTTGATTGAAATATCGAAAAATTCAGGAATAACTTCTCCGCTAGCTTATCGTTTAGTTCGTCCAGTAATTCTCGATGAGCGCGAGCCGTGGGATTCAACAACGACCGTAACTTCCGGCAGATGGCAAAGTAAAGCTGCTCGACGCGAGCGCGCTGTTCCAGCCGCAGTACGCCGTGCAGAAACAAATCCCGCGCTTCGGCCAAACCATAGGCGGCATCGTGATAAGCTTCCACCGCCGACCCGCGCGAGATCATTCGGTAAGCCTTCCAAAGATCATGAAGAATCAGGGGATCGCCTGGACCTGGCGCAGGCGGTAGCCGATCGCCGGGGGCAGGCTCATGATCGATCACTTCCGTTATCAGTACGGCGTGATGGGCGGTCAAGGCCCGGCCTGACTCGCTAAACAGATGCGGATGCGGCAGATTCTGCTCAGTGCAGACCTCCCACAAGGTATAGACCACATTATTGGCGTATTCGGCCAAGCTGTAGTTCATCGAGCAATCGCTGCGCGAGCCGGTTCCCTCATAATCCACCCCTAGCCCGCCGCCGACATCGACCCATTGCAGGCAGGCTCCCAAACGCCACAGTTCGGCGTAGTAACGTCCGACCTCCCGTAAGCCCCGCTGAATATCATGAATGTTGGCGATCTGGGAACCCAGATGGGCGTGCAGTAGGGTCAAGCAATCCAACAGGCCCAGCTCCCGCAGACGCCGCACGGCTTCCAACACCTGGCTGGCGGATAGGCCGAACTTCGATTTTTCGCCGCCGGTATTCTGCCATTTACCGGCGCCAATCGAGGCCAGCCGCACCCGCATTCCCAATTGCGGTGCGATACCAAGTTTGCGCGATTCGGCGATCACCCACTCCAATTCAGACAATTTTTCAATCACGATAAACACGTTGAGGCCCAGTCGCTGGCCGATCAGCGCCAGACGGATGTATTCGCGATCCTTGTAGCCATTACAGACCACCACACCGCTAGGCGCTGATAAACCCAATACGGCCATCAATTCCGGCTTGCTGCCCGCTTCCAATCCCACGCGTGAGCCGCCATGACGGACAATCTCGCTGACCACCCGGCGCTGTTGGTTAACCTTGATCGGATAGACAGCGGTATAGCCACCCTGATAATCAAGTTCCGCAATGGCGGCGGCAAAGGCGTCGCACAAGGCATCGACCCGCTCATGCAGGATGTGGCTGAATCGCGCCAGCACCGGCAAGCTGAAACCGGCAGCTCGGATTTCTTCGGCCAGAGTGGATAACACGACTCCCGGATGGCGGGGCCAGCGCGGCGAACACACCCGCGCCTGGCCCGCATCGTCGATATCGAAGTAGCCTTCACTCCAGCGGGCTGTATTGTATACTTTGCGCGCTTGGCTAACGCTCCAGGCGGGTGATGGCGGTGTTTCGTTCATTGCCTGTCCTCCGCAAGGCTTAGAGCCTACGATAAATAACTAGATGAATTTATTTAAAAAATAAAATTTCCCCGCCAGTCTTATTCCGCCAGACGCAGAGGTTGCCATAAACGCCCGAAGAGCCTGACTGAGCCTGGATTGATTTTGACGGTTTTCACCATAGCCGTTTTATTAAAGTTTCCCAGTCGCTTTACTTACTGAGAAATTCAACATGTCAAATACTCTGTCTGGGGATTCGCAAGATCAGCGGCATTGGTTCACCGAAATTCACCCGGCAACCGGTTCCGCCTTTTCGCTTAAGTTACACGGCAAGCTGCATCAAGCCGATAGCCCTTGGCAGCGCATCGCCGTTTACGCAACCGAAGCCTTCGGCAATCTGATGGTGATCGACGGCTATATTATGTTGAGCGGTCGCGATAACTTTTTGTACCACGAGATGATGGCGCATCCGGCGCTATTCACCCATCCGCACCCTCGGCGCGTGCTGATTATCGGCGGCGGCGACTGCGGCACGCTGCGGGAAGTGCTCAAGCATCCAGCAGTCGAGACCGCTACTCAAGTGGATATTGATGAAGCCGTCACACGCGCTTCAGAACGCTATTTTCCTGAACTGTGTGAGTCCAATGACGACCCGCGCGCTCAATTGTGCTTCGAGGATGGTTTGGCGTGGGTCAAAAACGTCGCGCCCGCCAGTTATGAGGTGATTATCGTCGATAGCACGGACCCGATTGGGCCGGCTGAGGGTTTATTCGCTCAGCCGTTTTTCAGCGACTGCCACCGGGCCTTGAGCGCTGATGGCCTCTTAGTCCAGCAAAGCGAATCACCGCTGTTCCATCTCGAAAGCATTCTGGCGCCGCTGCATCGAAAATTGCGCACCGCCGGCTTTGCCGACACTCACACCCTGCATTTTCCGCAATGCGTCTATCCATCTGGTTGGTGGAGCGCCACTCTCGCCCGTAAAACCGGCCGGGTCGACGACTTTCGAACCGCCGACGCCGCGGCCAAGCCATTCACCACGGATTACTACAATGCTGAAATCCACCGCGCCGCCCTGGCGACACCAGAGTTCATGCGGCGGGCGCTGGCTGGCGCAGGCTAAATCTTCCAAAAAACGCAAGGCGGAGCATGAAAATGCCCCCCCTTTTCCAACAAGGCTCCACCCCGACTACAGGGCGCTGGGGCCAATTTCGCCGGTGCGAATGCGGATCGCCCGCTCCAGGTCGTAGACGAAAATCTTGCCGTCACCGATTTTGCCCGTGTTGGCGGCCGCGCAGATCGCCTCAACCACCTTGTCCACCAAGCCGTCATCCACCGCGATTTCCAATTTGACCTTCGGCAGGAAATCGACGACGTACTCCGCGCCGCGATACAATTCGGTATGCCCTTTCTGACGACCGAAACCCTTGACCTCCGTCACGGTAATGCCTTGCACGCCGATAGCCGACAGGGCCTCTCGCACATCGTCCAGTTTGAACGGTTTGATGATTGCATTAACTTGCTTCATGGATGCCACCTAGCGCTTCGCTAAACTCAATGAAAGTCTGGGCGGGACTATAACCGAAATTGGCGGTCGGGTGCGATGGCGAGCGGATCGCCCGCCATCACCGACCAGCAAACCGCCAGCTGTAGTTACAGGTTGTAACCGCGTTCGTCGTGCAACGCAATATCCAGACCCTCGGTTTCCTGCTCGTCGTTCACCCGCAAGCCGATGAGCATATCGACCAGCTTCAGCAGGCCATAGCTGAGGATGGCGGAATACACGATCGTGAATAAAACCCCCTTCGTTTGCACCCACAACTGGGCAGCGACGCTCATCCCTTCGGCCAAGCCCTTGCCACCCAGGCTGATATCAGCGCACAGCCCCGTCAAGATCGCGCCGACAATACCGCCGACGGCATGCACGCCAAAGACATCCAGCGAATCGTCGTAACCCAGCGCCCGCTTGAGCCTGGTCGACGCCAAAAAGCAGATCACGCCAGCCGCCAAGCCAATCAGCAGCGCACCCATCGGACCGGCGGTGCCAGAAGCAGGGGTAATCGCCACCAAACCCGCGACGGCGCCCGATGCAATACCCAGCGCGCTCGGCTTGCCGTGGGCTAACCATTCCGCGAACATCCAGCTCAACGCCGCCATGGCCGTGGCGATTTGAGTCACCAGCATGGCCATCCCCGCGCTGCCATCAGCGGCCACCGCGCTGCCGGCGTTGAAACCGAACCAACCCACCCACAGCATTGACGCCCCCATCAGCGTGAAAGTCAGATTGTGGGGCGGCATGGCCGTGGTTGGAAAACCTTTACGTTTGCCCAGCACCAAGCAGGCTACCAGCCCGGCGATACCCGCATTGATATGCACCACGGTGCCACCGGCAAAATCGAGCACGCCCCAATCCCACATCAACGCACCGTCACCACTCCAAACCATATGCGCGACAGGGGCGTAGACCACGGTAAACCAAAGCGTCATAAAAAGCAGGAGAGCGGAAAATTTCATTCGCTCCGCGAAAGCGCCAACAATCAAGGCCGGCGTGATGATGGCAAAAGTCATCTGAAAGGTGGCGAACACCGTTTCCGGGATCGCCAATGTCAAACTGTCGCGACCGACCCCATTAAAAAACGCCTTGCCGAGACTGCCGACAAAAGTATTTAAATTGACCGCTTCCTTGGTCATGCCAGTCGTATCGAATGCCAGGCTGTAGCCGAAAACCGTCCACAGCACGGTCATCAGCGCCGTAATGGCAAAACACTGCATCATCACCGACAGTACGTTCTTGGCGCGAACCATGCCGGCATAGAATAACGACAGGCCCGGAATGGTCATGAACAGCACTAGCGCGGTCGAAGTCAACATCCACGCCGTGTCGCCGGAATTTAAGGTCGGTTTCGCCGCTTCCTCCGCCAAAGCCAGCATGGGCGTCAACAACGCCAAGCTGGCGCCAATTTTAACTATTTTCAAAATTTTGCTCATCACACCGATCTCCACTCACAAACAGCGCCAGAATTCAACATTGGCGTCAAATTTCTCACAAAGCCTCCGGTCCAGATTCGCCGGTGCGGATACGGACCGCCTTTTCCAGGTCATACACAAAAAATTTTGCCGTCTCCGACCTTGCCGGTATTGGCGGCCCGGCTAATCGACTCGATCACCCGTTCGGCCAGATCGTCGGACACACCGACCTCGATCTTGATCTTGGGCAGGAAATCGACCACGTACTCCGCGCCGCGATACAGTTCGGTATGGCCCTTTTGGCGGCCGAATCCCTTGACTTCAGTCACCGTGATGCCTTGCGCGCCCACTTCCGAAAGCGCTTCTCGCACATCATCCAGCTTGAACGGTTTGATGACCGCGGTGATCAGTTTCATGATTTGAAATCTCCTGTCGCTTGAAAAACCCGGCAAAGGGCACCACATCACGATATGCTGGCCTGACATCTGAATAAGTCTCTTCCGCCAATGTCAACCGTGAGGTTTCCACCAGCAAAAGCACATTGCATGCCATCAAATTAAAGGCAATAAAAACATATTGTTATAATAATAGCCCTATCCGATGCTCCCCAGGCTCAAGCCTTGCTCAAGCACATGGGCCGCGTGATGCCCCATATCGGTGCAATAGGCTCGACCCCCACGAATCGAAAAATCTCGTTAAACTTGAAGGCGACCATCCGCCTTTTGGAGAAACAGTAATGATCGACCCTAAATCGTTCGACGACTTGGCCAAGCGTTTCACCGAAGCCTTGCCACCGAGCTTTCGGCAGTTTCAGGCGGACATGGAAAAAAACCTGCATGCGACCTTGCAAGCGACGTTCGCCAAACTGGATTTGGTCACGCGGGATGAATTCGAAGTACAGCAAGGCGTGTTGGCGCGCACCCGAGCCAAATTGGAGGAACTCGAAAAACAGGTGGCGGAACTGGAAAAGCAGGCCAGCAGCGGAAAACGGCGTAAGACGGCGGAAAAACCCGCTGAACCGGGTGAGGATCAGTAAAACTTCGACGCCCGTGCGCCGCATCCCGCCAGCGCACGCTTCGCGATCATGTCTGATCAGAAAATCGTACCTTAAACCCAAATCCGCGATGCACCAATAGGGTGCGAAGCGCTTTCGCGGGCATCAGCCATCCCGCGGATAGAGCGTTGCTGGCTCAAGCGTCAGCCACACAGGATTGCCATGTCGCTCGCCATTGTTTACACCCGCGCTCAAGTCGGTATCCACGCTCCACTGGTGAGCGTTGAGGTGCACTTATCGGGCGGTCTGCCGGGACTGTTCATCGTCGGGCTGCCAGAAGCGGCGGTTAAGGAAAGCAAGGATCGGGTGCGCGGCGCGATCCTCAACAGCCAATTTGAATTTCCCAGCCGCCGCATTACCATCAATCTGGCGCCCGCCGATCTGCCCAAGGAAGGCGGCCGTTTCGATCTACCGATCGCTTTGGGCATTCTAGCCGCTTCTGGGCAGATCAACGCCGAACGCCTGCCAAACTACGAGTTTCTAGGCGAACTGGCCCTGGGGGGCCAACTGCGGGGCATTCGCGGTGTACTGCCGGCCACCTTGGCTTGTCGCGATGCCCAGCGGACGCTGCTGGCGCCGGCTGAGAATACCGGTGAAGCGATGCTGGTAGGGAACGCCTCGGTACTCGGCGCTGCGCACCTGCTGGCAGTCTGTCGCCAACTGGCGACTGGACCCGCTTTGCACCCCCCCCTCCGCCAGCCGCGCCCGCCGCTGGACGCCATCTTGGAGCGCGATTTGAGCGACGTGCGCGGCCAACACCACGCCAAGCGGGCGTTGGAAATCGCTGCCGCCGGCGGTCATAACCTGCTATTAATCGGTCCGCCTGGCACCGGCAAAACCATGCTGGCCAGCCGTTTGCCTGGCATCATGCCGCCATTGAACGAAGCGGAGGCGCTCGAAACCGCCGCCATCGCCTCGGTCAGCGCCCAGGGCCTGAATTTACGGCAATGGGGCATTCGCCCCTTTCGCGCTCCCCATCACACCGCTTCAGCGGTCGCGCTGGTGGGTGGGGGCAGTCAACCACGGCCCGGCGAGATTTCATTAGCCCACCAAGGCGTGTTGTTTTTGGATGAATTGCCGGAGTACAACCGGCATGTCTTGGAGGTTCTGCGCGAGCCTCTGGAATCTGGACGGATCACCATCTCGCGCGCCGCCCGTCAGGCGGATTTTCCGGCCCGGTTTCAACTGGTGGCGGCCATGAACCCCTGCCCTTGCGGCTATTTGGGGGATAGCGAACGCCGCTGCGCCTGCGGGCCAGAGCAGATTCGTCGCTACCGGGGACGGGTGTCCGGTCCGCTGGCTGACCGGATTGATCTACATATCGAGGTTCCACGCCTCGCTTACAAAGCGTTACGCGGGGAAACCGCCGAGGAAAGCAGCGCCACGGTGCGCGCCCGCGTCAGCGTCGCCCGCGACCGGCAATTGCGGCGCGCCGGCAAAGCCAACAGCGCGTTGAGTACTCGTGAGATCGAACGCCATTGCGCCCTGAAGGAGGCCGATCATCGCTTGCTGGAACACGCGATGGAAAAACTTGGGCTGTCGCCGCGCGCCTACCACCGCATCCTGAAAGTAGCCCGCACGATCACCGATCTGGGTGGCGGCGAGTTCATTGGAACCCCGCAGCTGACCGAAGCGATCAGCTATCGCGCCTTGGATCGCGGCGGGCTGCTTTAGCTACCCCGCTTCGAGGCTTTGCCGGTCTCCACAGAGACTTTGCGCTGACTCCCACTCGCGCTGAGGATCGCAGTCACTTGCGAGAGAATTTGCTAAGATAATCCGAGGGCTATCACGCCAGAGAGGATGCCATGTCGCCTACTACCGCTATCCGTATTTCGAGTCCTTCCGTTGCCAAGGGCTATCATCGCCTACTACCAACCCTAGGGCTGATAGGCTTGCTTTTGACAGCAGCGCCAACCGTCGCTCAGGCGGAAATTTCCGATGCGAAGGTCGAAGCGCTGGTCGAGGCGCTACGACTAGCAGCCCCGGAAGCGAGTTCGAGTCTCTACAGCGACTGGCGCGTCAAGGCAGACAATATCCGGCCTTGGTCGATCCGCTGTCTCAACCAGGAGTTAAGCCCGGAGCAATTCGCCGCCGACCAGGATTTGGCTCGTCAAGTCTTGGTTTGCGTGATCGGTCCAGTGCTGCGCGATCAGTTCACCGCTAGCAACCAAAATGAAATCGTCGCCGTGCAGCGCGCCGCTGCTTGGTGGATCAGCGGCAATCCCGGCCAATACCGAAGCGCCAGTAACAGTGCTTACACGCTCAAGGTGCTGGAAACCTATCTGCGGTTTTTCTGAAGCTCATCCACTATCTACCGCATGACTATCCCACCGGTGGGCGTTTCCATCCAGCACCTCGCAAGAGCGTGCTGGCGGCTCCCGCTCGGATCGCTTAAGCGCGTCTTACAAAGACCCCTAAGCTAAGATCGTCCAAATTGAAAATAAGTTGCTTGCTGAATTCGACCAAAACTTTTTCCAGCCGATCCCGGACGAAGGGGCCTTCATGGTTGGAAAAATCCAGTACCGCCCGCGTCACCTCCAACAAATCCACTCGGTTCCGAGCCTCGGCATTGACGAAGGAATGAAGACCATCGGTGGCAACCGCCACGGTTGGGAAGGTCGCCAGCGGGAAGGACAATATGATGGGCGCATCGAAACGGCCCCGCCGGATAGAGATGCCGGTCGTTTCGTCCAGGGAATGGACGGTTTGCGCTACCGTCAAATCACCAATCGCTTCCTGATAATAGGCGTGGCGTTCGGAATCCAGCAGATAGGACAGATAATATGGCGCGTTCTCAGCGTACTCGACCTGGATGACCGCCAGCCCTCCATCCGCCTGGCGGGTCGCGATACACCCATCACCATAGAGGTGAACATGCACTGTTGACCCATCGCACCAGGCGACCAGTAGCGTCGCATCCAGCACACTGGAATCAAGTTGCAAATCTCGCACCTGCCGCGCCGCCCGCCGTACGATCCGTTGGCCCAATGGCCAATGCAGCTGGGCGCGCTGGGCTTCATCGTCCGCGCCCCGCGCAAAATGTGTCAATTCCCGGCGGGCGTTCAGCACCAACAGCTTAGCGCCGATGTCGCTATGGGGCGAGGCAGAGCAACCATCAGCCATAATCACATACGGAAACGGCGTCCCTCCCTGAAAAACATAATCCTCACAGTACCAATGCATCCTGCCGATGGTGTAATACGAATCCAACGCAATGCTCATGCTGGCGCTATCTTGCTGATGGCCACTAGCGCAGGAAATCGGCGGCACGAGCCGTTCTCATCCCGCGCGCGCCCAGATCCTTTAGAAACCGATCCGCCAGATCTTCAAATCCCGGCACCGGGGAACTGGTATCTTCTATCAATACCAGTTTGTGGATACTGTTCTGGCCAAAGCCGTCGGCGATATCTCGGATGGTGTTGGCCACGCAATGGGACAATGCCTGGCCTGACAAGGCGATCGCATCCGCTTTTTCTAGCATCTCGATCAAGCTAATATTGCGTTGGGTGGCCGGATCGGTTGGATCGGGCACATCGGCCTGTACCGCCGAATAATGCTCGGTCCAGGGATTGTGGCCTTTGCTGAGATAATCAACGCGCTTGAACCGGTTTTCCTCCCAACGCCGTAGCGCTCCGGCAACCGACGCCATCACATTGTGTCCCCACGTTCCGATCAGGCAATGCGGCGGCCAAATCGTTAGGGTATAGCGGCCACCCGCCCGCAAGGCCCGCACGTACTCCAGCGCACGCGGCTGACTTTGTGGATCGTAAGCGTACCAGCGATCCTGTTCGACATCCTCGACCGTGATTTGGGTGAAGGGGGTCGGCCGTTCGCCGACGCTGTTCCGCCAGAACATCGGATGGGCAATATCCAGCAGTTGATGGGTATCGAGCGTGACATGGATGCGGTCGATCCGATTCTGGAGGCGGTCCAATAGCCCGGCTAATCGTTCGGCATCCGCGCGGGCGCCCGGAACCGGCAACGCCGCCTTCGAAACATCGCTAAAATCGTTCTGCGGATCGATGATCAGGACTTCGAGATGCATGGCCGCTCCTTCATAGACTGCCGCATGATCGGTCGCGCCCTACCTTAGCGGTATCTTGCTGCTGGCAATACCCGTCGATTGAGTGACTTATACTCCTATTATGGCGTCAGCGCGGACCTATTCATATAGCGATAGCGACATTCTGGACAGCGGCTGGCTTTTACGAAAGCCGAGGATCGGCATGTTATGCTGGCCCAACATTCACGCTGGAGACCGCCGCATGAGCGCCATTCCCCTGCCCAGCGCCCTCGTCAACCGACTGCGTTCCGCGCGCCGCGTGGCGGTGCTGACCGGAGCGGGCATCTCCGCCGAAAGCGGGGTACCGACCTTTCGCGAGGCGCAAACCGGATTGTGGGCGCAGTACAATCCAGAAGAGCTCGCTACCCCGCGCGCCTTCCGCCGCCAACCCAAGCTGGTCTGGGAATGGTACGCCTGGCGACAGCAACGCATCCGCCAAGCCGAACCCAACCCCGGCCATCAGGCGTTAGTGTCGATGGAACGCCATATCCCCGAATTCACTCTGATCACACAGAACGTGGATAGCCTGCACCGCCGCGCTGGCAGCCATCAGATCTTGGAATTACACGGTAATATTTTTCGCACCAAGTGCTTTAGCGAAGATCGACCGGTGGAAAGCTGGCCGGACGGCGATGAGATTCCACCGCGCTGTCCGCGTTGCGGCGGCTTGCTGCGACCGGATGTGGTCTGGTTTGGGGAGATGTTGCCAGCCACGGCGCTGCACGCGGCCGAGCACGCCGCCGCCACGGCGGAAATCTTTTTCAGCATTGGCACTTCGGCCCTGGTCTATCCCGCGGCTGATCTCCCCTTGCGTGCACTCGACGCCGGGGCCACCGTGGTGGAAATCAACCCGCAACCGACACCGCTCAGTTCGCGCGTCACTTTCAGCCTGAACGGCGCTGCCGGAGAAATTTTGCCCGCTCTCGTCGCCCAGGCGTGGGAAGCGATCTGAACTGTTACGCGTCAAAGCGCGGTGCCGGAATATATTTCTCCCCTTCGGCGCGGCTGGCAACAGCCGGCCGGAGCTTCCAGACGCCCATCTATCGCTAGCCGAGACGACGGGCGGCTGGCGCGGCCACGCCCAGCCAGCGGCGGGTATAAGCGCCATCCAGATCATGTCGGGCCGCCTGTTCGGCCGGGTCCAAGCGAGCCGGCTGATCGGAAACGCGCCAGTGGCCGATCGCTTCCATCCAGCAAGCCAAATTGACGCTGGGATCATCGTCCAACAATTGCGAGGCAAACCACGCCGCCCCCCAACGCCAATCCAGTCGCAGATCGTGGTGCAGATAACTGGCCACCAATCGTCGCCCGAGCGGGGTTAAATAACCGGTGTGCGCCAGCTCCCGCAAGTGGGCGTCCACGAATGGCTCGCCCGTTTCACCTCGCCGCCAACTTTCGAAACGTTCCCGGGCATTTTGATTGTTCAAGCCAGAGGTGGGATCGGAGCGCAAGATGCGTTCGCCTCGCTTGAGCGCCAAAAACCGAAAATAGTCACGCCGCAGCAATTGGTCGATGGCGGCTGTCGCCAGATCGCCCGCCCACGCCGCCAGACCAGAATATTTCACATACTGGTAAATCCGGCGGGGAGATATCGCGCCGCGCGCCAGCCAGGGCGCGAACTGATCAGCCTGAGAAACAGCCGGTTCGCCGGCCCCACCGCGTAAGGTATCCAGCGATGCCCGACGCCCTTGCACGAAATCCTGTAATCTGGCTAGTGCTACCGTTGCGCCACCTTTGAATCTTGAATGCTCGCTGGATTCCCGTTCGATCGATAAACCCACTGCCTGCACCAAGGTGGATAGGGTTGGCGTTTTTAGCTCGGCGGGGAAAGGGGGTAATTTTTGCAGCGGTGGCAACGGCGCCCGCGGCTCGCCACCTGAGAGGGCCACATCCCGAAATTGGCCAAATTGCTGGGGCAGATTGGCGATCAGAAAGGGTAAATCGCTGGGGTGCGCCAGCGTACCGACCCAATAGCCTCTCAAGGGCGCCCCCAAGGGTTCCAGCGCATCGGACAGCCGCCGCTCGACCTGCGCCGCCTCACCCAACACCGCGCGCTCGGCATACACCGCGCCGACGCCTAGCGTTTGCGCCAAGCGTGGAATTACCTTCTCAGGCTCGCCCAGCACCACATGCAAGCTGCTGCCCCGCGCTTCCAGTCCAGCTTGTAAATCTTCCAGGCAATCGATCAGAAACCGCGCCCGTAGCGGACCGATTTGGGGAAATCCCAGCGATTGGATTTCGAATTGCCGAGGATCGAGACAATAGACCGGCGCCAACACATCCATGGTATTTGCCAGCAATGTCAATGCTTCGTGATCGTGCAACCGCAAATCGTTTCGGAGCCAGAGTATCGCCCGTCGATTGTTCATATTGCTTCCTCGGGTGGCTATATCGCGCGTTATCATTTTTTGTTATGGACTACACCCTCCTTGGTCATCAAATGTTGTTCCATATCAAGCAACAGTGATCGGCTTATCTCTCCTCGGAATGTGAAATACTCTCTCTAATGTACCTTAGCAGGAGATCGTCGCACGATGTATTTTTTTGACGCCAAACCGGCCCAATGCACCCTGGCCGATGGGACTCGCCTGGCTTACCACCGCAGTCCGGGCGCAGCGCCGGGGGTTGTGTTTCTGGGTGGTTTTACCTCTGACATGACCGGCGCCAAGGCAACCACCTTGGAACGCTGGTGCCGGGAACGCGGCCAAGCCTTTATCCGCTTCGACTACTCTGGCCACGGCGCTTCTAGCGGCAAGTTCGCCGACGCCACCATCGGCGGCTGGCTCCGCGAAGTCCTCGAAGTGGTAGACCAGCTAACCGAAGGGCCACAAATTCTGGTCGGCTCATCGATGGGGGCATGGCTGATGTTGTTGGCGGCCCTGGAGCGGCCGGATCGAATCGCCGCTCTGCTCGGTCTGGCGTGCGCCGCCGATTTTACCGACTACCTGCTCTGGCAACGGCTCGATGAAACCCTGCGGCAACGGTTGCGGCGCGAGCGAGTGATTACTCTACCCTCGCCCTACGGCGAGCCATACATCATCGCGCTGAATTTGATTGAGGAAGCCCAGCGACACTGGCTGCTGAACCGGCCGAAACTTGCGATCAATTGTCCGGTGCGCCTGATTCATGGAATAAACGATCTTTCCGTGCCGTGGCGGATAAGCCTCCAGGTGCTGGAACGCCTCACCAGTTTCGACGCGCGTTTGCTGCTCATCAAAGATGGGGAGCATACCCTGTCCCGCGAGCAGGATTTACTAGTACTGACCCGCGCCTTGGGAGAGTTGCTCGACCGCCGTTGAGCATCCGACCATTCTACCCGCCTTCAACGCATTACACCTTTAATTTTAATAATTATTCCAATATTATCAATTAATTATTTAAAAATAACGCATATGATAGTAATAATTTTGATACCTTATAATAAGTAATAAAGTGACAATTACCGTATTTATTATCGGACAATAATTTGTTATATTGCGTCTGCACAATAAATACAAGCGGTCATGGCCGCCATCAATATTTAAGAAAAACAGGAGAGCACCTTGATGCAGCAACCTTTTCACTCGCTTCCGCTACGCCAGCTCGACCGGGGAATCCGTTATGCTCGGCCCAAGCAACAGCTACCCCGGCGTATTACCCCCAATGATCCGGCATTGTCGGTCATGACCGATCTCTGCCAGATCACGGCCGTCACCATCGAACTATCAACTCCCCTAAGCAAGGCGATGGATCTGATGATCCAGCGCGGCATTCGCATTCTGCTGGTTTGCGACGCCGCCGACAGCATTCTGGGCGTGATTACCAGCCGCGATCTGAACGGCGAGAAAGCGAAGCGCATTATGGCTAAGGCGGGCTGTGCTTACGACGACTTGCTGGTTTCCGATGTCATGACGCTGCGACCAAAACTGGAAGTGATGATGATGGAAGAGGTGCTGGTCGCCAAGGTGGGTGACATCATCGCGACACTGCGGCAGGTCAACCGCCAACATGCCCTGGTGTTAGACACCGATCCCGAGACTGACATTCCGGCGATACGGGGCATCTTCTCGTTAGCTGAGATCGGCGTGCGACTGGGGTTGAACATCAATCCGTCGCGGCAACCGACGACTTACGCCGAGTTGGAAAAAGCGGGCGCCACATTATAACCCGTCTATTTGATTCAGATAAGCAAAGGCGACGGTCAGTCGCCTTTATTCGTTTGGGCCTTTAATGATTTCTGGGCTAGGTCATTTTTAACTTTAAAATTGCTCTTATTATTGGTCAAATCGAAATCGAACTTCCATGTAACTATCAGCGAGATAGTCTAATAGCGCATATATAAAAAAAATTAACCCTGCCATTTCAAAACTCTCTTCGGTAGTTGTCATTATATTATACGTTAGATTGTTAGTACCAAGTAATTCAGCATGTCTCCCGCCTAAAAACTCTAAACCAATAGACCCACTAAGATATAAAGTTCCGGCCAATAAAAATGCAAACCTCGTTTTCGCGGGGAGACGCAATAAAAATTTCAAAAAAAACAGTACGAGAACTAAAACAAGAATGATGCCCGGTATAACCCAAGCGAAATAAAATATCCCAAGGTTGGGATTATTTAACAAGTTTCGAAAAGGGATATTCAGCATTTCATGAATTTGAAATGCCTCGTCATAGGCCATAAAAAGGAATCCGAGCGAAAGAATTAGCCATTTCGACACATCAGGAACCTTACGCTTGCGATTAAGAATAAAGATAACCGCAAGGAGTAAAGCTGCAAAAATCATTAGTAATACAGAGAAGAAGGTCGGGATGTTACGCTCATTATTGACATTAAACAGGGGAACCAATCCCTTGAGATAATCATATCCAAGCATGAACCTTGACAGCTGCCCTCCAAGGCTGGCAAGCACTAGAAAAAACGCCATGAATCCTAATAAGCGAGCAATTTTAGATGGATTAAGTGATATTTCACTTATCTCTATATTCACTATAAACACCCTGAAATTATCAATATTGTCAAAATTTGAAATGGCAAGCGAACACCTTGGACTTCACTGGGTGGCGCGCCGCAATAACGATTCCGTTCATCTGCCCGACCCTCTCGGTGGGCCATGAAGTCCCAGAAACCTGGGTGCGGGTTGGGTTAGGTGCAGCACCTAGTTCCGCGATGCTAACCCCCAACTCACCGTAACGCCAGAACTCGGCGACCGACCGTATACCCGTGCGCAATCGGCTCAGCCGGATCATGCTTGCAGGCGTGTTCCTCGAAGTAGGCCGTGGCCAAGGTAAGCCAGCCGATAAAGAAGCCCGTCCCCCCACAGATCATGCAGCCGTCGTCTCCGCCACGAGTAATGCCAACCTCGGCTACTAACTCGCATTTGTACGGATTCGAAGCGATCAGCAGGCCGAACGCATTTGGCTGCTGGTGGCAATCCCAATCCGAGGTGAACCCTTCGGCGGGGCGCTCCAGCTTGCCCGCGGACAGTACCCATTGCCTCCGCCAAGCCGCTTCCGCCGGGCTGATATCCGTTGGATAGCGGTCACACGGGACGTGATCGCCCCACCGGAACAAGGTCGGTGCGCCACCCCCGCAGGCGTACTCCCATTCGTCCGAAGTCGGGAAGCGGAAGCCCGCTGCCGCCAACCGTGCCGCCAAGTCCGCGTGGGTACATGACAGGGAGCGCTCAGCGATTAGCTCCCCCTCCGGACCTCGGCGGACCCGAGTACTGACATCCCCGTGGGATACCTCCACCGGTCTCTGTGCCCCGTATTCGCGGAGGATACTTTGCACCTCGGGATCATCAGCGCCTATTGGTTCCCACCCCAGCTCCACCGCGGCCGTCTCAATGAGGAATGGTGAAAATTTCACTCGACGGACCCGCAATGTGACTTCCGCGATGTACTCTTGGACGGTCTTGTCGATCCCATATTCCTTTGAAGTATCTTGCCAGCTCTCCAGCTCGTCCGGGTTCGGCCTCCACGGTCGCTCGGCGTTGTATCCGAGCGAAGCCACGGCGCCGGGGATGAGCGCGAAGGTAGCGTTATCTTTTTGATAGAGAGCGACGTGGTGTTGCCGCTTGGCAAGCTTAAAGCAGCGGATAGCCTGAAAAGTGAAACCAGACGGGAGCTGCTTCGCCAAATGCTTGGCAAGGGCTTCGCGCTCGGCTGGTGTAACGCCTTCCCAGCGCGCGGCTGATAAGTCCATCTCGCGTTCTCCCTCGCATAAGGGGGCGGCGCGAAGCGCCCGCGATAACGTTGGAAATCAGCGGCGGCTGAAGGCCGTCCGCTGTATTGACTTGTTAGACCAACGGCTCTTGCTGCGTGGTGCAGTGGATGCCACCACCGCCCGCCGCAATGCCATCGATGTTGATCTGAATTACCTTTCGTTCTGGAAACAGTCGTTGGAGTGTTTGCTTTGCTGCCAAGTCGGTTGTTAGATCGCCAAATTCAGGCGCGATAACCGCGCCATTGCAAACATAAAAATTGATGTAACCCGCTGCAAAATCATCGTTCAAAAATTTTTCCCGTACTGTTGAAGGAGCTTCAAGGACAAACACTTCTAGCTTGCGCCCTTCGGCATCCGTGGCGGCACGCAAAATCTCTAAATGCCGCTTGGTCACAGCGTGGTCAAAAGACTTGGGGTCGGGGTCGTAACCCGCGACAACGATGCCGGGTTTAACAAATCGGGCATAAAAATCGGTATGTCCGTCCGTGATGTCTTTGCCTTTGATTCCCGGCAACCAAACAATTTTTTTCAGCCCGAGTAACTTTCTCAGCTCGGCTTCACACACAGATTTACTAACATCTGGATTTCGGTTTGAATTAAGAACGCAACTCTCGGTAATAATCGCTGTACCTTGTCCATCCACTTCAATGCCTCCTCCTTCCAAAACCAATTTGGTTTGAATACGTTGCGCTCCGGCATTTGTCGCAACAAAGCCTGCTACTTCCGCGTCACGGTCATAGTCTTGTTTTTTCCCCCAGCCGTTGAAATTGAAATTGACACCTGCCTTCTCACCATTTTCAGTTATTACAAACACAGGGCCAGTATCGCGCATCCATAGGTCATCAAGCGGACAGATAATCAGCTCAATTTCTTTGCCGACTAGCTGTCGTGCAGTGGCGAAGTCTTCTCTCCTGACTAGCATCGATACAGGCTCAAATACTGTGATAGTCCGGGCTATCAAGGCAAGATTTTGCTGTACCTCGGGAATGAGTTTATTTCCCCAAATTCGCCTATGGGCTCCAAAGGCCATCCATGTGCGCTTGTGCGGCTCACCTTCATCAGGCATGAACCACACATTCTTTTCACTGCCCATCAACAATGTGCTCCTTGAGCAACCCAACAGCACCCCGCCAGCAAGAACGCCCATGGATTGAATGACTTCCCGACGAGTGCTCATGCCATCCGCCCGCGCGGCGCGAAGCGTCCGCGACCACGCCCCAACTCGCCCGACCCCGCGCCGAAGCGAAGCGAAGGCGCGAGAGTCGTTTGCAGCGCCTTGTTAGGCATCATGTGAACGTAGCAGTGCCATTGTGTCCGCAGCTTGGACATTTGAATGTACCCTTGGTTGATGGGCTGGAACCACCTGAAACTGGCGGAGGCAATGCTACTGGGCCAGCTCCTCCTGATGCGACGGCGTAAATGTAGTTGGCGTATGCAGCCAATGACTTGTACGCCTCCGAACGCACGCCAGTCGGTAGCTTTTCAAAGCGCGATATGGCAGCGTCAGCTAGATTCTTGGATTCTTCCACGGACATGACATTGATCCTATTTAAAGTTTTCTAGGTTCGGCCACCAAGACCAAGAGTTTTCAAGATACTTAGATGCTCGCCCTTTTGCTGAAGAGATGTTTTCGCGGAATGATTTGGCCTCTTTGATGACACCCACTTTATCGAGGAACCCTTTGTCTACAGCACCCTCTTTCACGAGGCTCGCAACATAGTGGAACCAATCTCCGACGCGCCTCAGTAGCACAAGGTTTTCTGATTTTGATAACGTATCCATGATGTCTTCTTGCGAGAAGACCCCTTTGACCTGACCGATATGCTCGTAAAATGAGAAAAAATCTTTAATAACGCTGAGCGTGACATCAAGTTTTTGCTTGCGATTTGTGATAACGGCATTAACTCCAGCGCCTGCGAGGCCACCGGAAATTAGAGAAATCACAGCTTGCAGTTCGTCCATACATTCTCCTTGCTTGACGTCTAAAAACGGGCGAATAGCCCTTCCAGATATTCATCGGCTAATGCTGGGAATGTTGTATCGCGTGGATAGATGTGACCCCTTCTAACATTAGTGATAGCCGTGCCACTTCTATCACGCAACTATACACCGTAAGAGTCATCACCGTTATCCCAATAATGATCATGGCTTCCGCCATCCATTCCCGATCTGCTTTCACTTGTTTTCGCCCTTTATCATCTACACTAGGCTTAAACCACAAACCTGAGACGCCTTATTCTGCACTTCGCCACGATACTGACATTTCATTTCTCCTGATCCGCATCCTCATAATTATGCAATCGGAACCCTTGGCGCAATCAAACAATCCAATCCACATAACACCGTTGCCACGCATTCAACCGCCTGTCCCACCACCGCGCGAACCTCCGGCGATAACTCAATCCCCAACTCCATATCCAGTGGCACCACGCCAATCAAGGTAATGTGACCCGGTGCTTCATCGGTCAGGGTCAGCGTCGCTAATACATCCGCCAGACCAAGTTGATGCGGCGAATAACGGGTTTGAAAAAAGGCGGGGACTTCAGCATCAATGAGCTTGATCACCGTCCCTGGCGGCGCATCCTCCTTGACCGCATCGCAAATCAACAGATGATCGCAACCGGCGATGACATTCAACAGCTCCATCCCCGCTGTACCACCATCGACGACCTCAACCTCTGGTGGCAACCCATAGCGTTCGGATAGAGCCTCGACCACCCGCACCCCGACCCCTTCATCACGCAGCAGAATATTACCGAGGCCCAGCACCACCACCCGCATCAGAGCGCTTTGACCTGTACGATGGGCCGCTTCTTGGCGTCGACCAGATGAATCGCGCAGGCCAGACACGGATCAAAGGAATGCACTGTCCGCAACACCTCCAACGGCAATTCGGCGTTGGCGACCGGATTATCCATCAGCGACGCCTCATAAGGGCCGGGCGCGTCGTTATCGTCGCGCGGCCCCGCGTTCCAGGTGCTCGGCACCACCGCCTGATAATTCTTGATCTTGCCGTTTTCGATCACCGCCCAATGCGACAGCACCCCGCGCGGCGCTTCGTGATAGCCAAAACCGCGAATCTCACCCTTGGGAAACACCGGTCGATTGAAGGTATCGAAATCACCCTTGGCAATATTGTCGATCAACAATTGCCATTGATTTTGCAACGACTCCAGCAACACCGCGCAGCGGATCGCCCGCGCCGCAATCCGGCCGATGGTGGAATGCAGCGCCGTCACCGGAATCTCGGTCTGGGCAATCGCGCCCGCGACTTCCAACACCCGGTTCAGGTGGCGCTTGGTCGGCTCGTGGCCCGCGGCGACCAACCCCAACACGTTGGCCAGCGGCCCCACCTGTACCCGCTGGTCGTAGAAGGTCGGGGCCTTGACCCAGGAATATTTGCCGTTGTCTTCAAAGCCGGTATGCAGCGGTCGGGTCTGGCCGTCGTAGGGATGCCGCGCCCGGTCATCGCCCTTGTATTCATACCAGGCGTGCTTGACGCTTTCCTTTACTCCGTCGCGGAAGAAGCCGTCTTGATAGCTGGTAATGGGTTTGAAGCTCGCTAAATCCCCTTTAGCGATAAAGCCGCCGGGCAATTCAAAGCGGGTGCCCTTGGTGTCCAACGGCAGATCGGGCACCGACAGATAATCGGTCACGCCCGCGCCGTATTTTGTCCAATCCGCATACAGCGCGCCGACCGCGGCCACGTCGTGTAGCATCGCTTTATTGACGAACTCGCCCAGCTTGTCGATTTCCGCCTTGATCGCAAACAGCCGTTCCAGGGTCAGGGTCGATTGGCTGTCGGGATTGATCGGATTGGCCACCCCGCCCACCGCCAGATTCTGAATGTGCGGCGTTTTGGAACCGAGAATGGCGACGATGCGGTTGGCGATCCGCTGATATTCCAGCGCTTGCAAATAATGGGTGGCCGCCAACAGATTGACCTCCGGCGGCAACTTCATCGCTGGATGGCCCCAATACCCGCTGGCGAACACGCCCAACTGGCCGCTGCCGACGAAGGCTTTCAGCTTCTCTTGGGTCTGGCGGATTTCCTGCACGCTGTTGCGTCGATAATCGGACAAGCCCGCGCCGAGGTTCGCCGCCGCCACCGGATCGGCGGACAAGGCCGAGACGATATCGACCCAATCCAGTGCCGCCAGTTGATAAAAATGGACGATATGATCGTGGATGCCATGCGCGGCCACGATCATGTTGCGGATGTACTGGGCGTTGAGCGGCACTTCCAGGTCAAGCGCGTTTTCGACCGCCCGCACCGACACGATGGCGTGCACGGTGGTGCACACCCCGCAAATGCGTTGGGCGTAAATCCAGGCGTCGCGCGGGTCGCGGCCTTGCAAAATGATCTCGATACCGCGCCACATTTGCCCGGAAGACCACGCATTAGTGACCTTGCCGTTGTTCACCTCGCAATCGATCCGTAAATGGCCTTCGATGCGGGTGATGGGATCAATGGTGATTCGAGTCATGACGGCCTCCACTACGCTTTGGCGGTGCCGCCAGGCAACACCGGTAAGGTCTTGATGAACAACAGATACAGCATAATTTCCAGACAAACGACCCCGACCGTAATCATCAACTCCGGCCCGGAGGGGAAATAAGTCCAGCCGTTGCCGGGCTGTAACACCAGCAAATAAGCGTCGAGTCGGTACAGCGAACCCGCCGCCAGTACCGACACCGCGCCGATAAATTGCCAGCGTTGCCGGGTGCGTCGCCACGACAGCAAGATGAACACCGGCGCGAGAAACAGCACGGTCTCAATTAAAAACAGATTGCCGTTAAAATCACCGGCGAAGACCGCTCCCAACTGGCCGCGATAGATCAGATCGGCCCAGCGCAGCGCCGAAAAACCGACCAACAGCCCGGCGGCCACCCGCGACAGCCGAGCGAACAGCACGGTCTCGGACGGCGTGTTGAAGGCCCGATTGACCAGGGTGGCTTCCAGCATCACCACCCCATAACCCATCGCCAGCGCCGAACTCAAAAACAGCAGCGGCAGCCATGGGGTATTCCACAACGGCGGCAGTTTGTGGCCGAGAATCAGCAATACCGTGCCGAGTGATGACTGATGCATGGTCGGCAGTAACACGCCGACCGCCACCAGCACGTACATATAGCGTTTCAAAAACGCCTGCAATTGATCCAGACCGAACCGCTGTTTGAATCTCGGCGACATTCGCTCCAAAAACGCCGGCCAGAACTCTAACCACAGCACGGTGATGTAGGCCATCACGCACAGACCCACTTCCAGGATCACCGAATTCGGCTGGGCGTACCAGGGCAGCAGCAGATTGAAGGCTTGCCAGTAACGGCCCAGGTCGATCATCACCGCCAAACCGCCCAAGGTGTAGCCGAACACCCCGCCGAGCAACGCCGGACGCATCAATGGGTGATAGACGTTGCGGTTGAAAATGTAGATCAGCAAGGCCATGGCGAAACCACCGCAGCCGAAGGCGGTGCCGATCACCACATCCAGCACCACCCAGGTGCCAATCGGGAAACCGTTATTCATGTTGGAGACATCGCCCATCCCAAATAGAAATCGGCGAAGGATGAAATAAGCGGCGATCAACACGAACAGGCCAAGTATCAGGAACGGTTTGGTGACGACTTTACCGCCGAGCGGCCGATGGATGATCGCGTTCATGTGGGCGGCTCCTCCTCGTTCCTAGGCGCATCACCTTGCTTGGCGCTACGCCGGGCCAACGCCACCAGACCGCCGAGCAGCGCCAACGGCGCGATCATGCCTTTATACAGGGTATGTTGTACCCCTTCCGTGACGGCGGCCGAAGAATGATCGGGCAATTTGGGCAGGCCCAGTTTTTCGTGGGGTATCCCGGTCAGATAGCGGACTTGCGTCCCGCCGGACTCCTTTTCCCCATACAGATGCGGCTGATAGTGGCCCACCGGGGCCGCATTGATCATGCGGTCGCCGCCCAGCAGGCCGCGCGGAAATTCGTACACTTCACCCGGTTTGAGCGCCATGCGCCGTTCCGCTTCGGCTTGCAAATCGGTAACCCAGCCGAACAACGACGCCCCGGTCGGACACACCTCGCAACAGGCTGGAATTCGGCTGTTTTTCCACAACGCCGTGGCCGCAGTGCCCGCTTGCGCCGCTGCCGCCACCTGATCGTCGGCAAACAGTGGGTTGTCCGCCAGCAGATGGCTGCACAACTGACATTTGCTAATCTGGCCCAGGGCTTCATCGAACTGGTAATGCGGCACGTTGAACGGACAACCCAACACGCAATAGCGGCAACCGATGCAGGCATCGGGGTTGTGAGTGACGATGCCAGTGATCGGATTTTTCCGCATCGCGCTAACCGGACAAACTGACACGCAGGACGGATCGATACAATGCAGGCAATGGCGCTTGATGAAGGCGTAACCGTTCACTTCTCGGTCTTTTTCCGCCATCGTGCCGTGCTGATAGACTCGAATCACATTCAGCGTCTTGCCGGAGAGATCCTCGGCGGTATCCCAGGTCCCTTCGTTCCAGCCCGCGTAAGCTTGCGGCTGTTCGACCGGCATGTGGTTGGCTTCCTTGCAGGCGCTGACGCAGGCTTTACAGCCGATGCACTGGGTCGAGTCATACAGCATCCCAATGGCTTTGGGCGGCAGCGGCTTGTTCTCGCGCGGGGCGAATGGCGCGGCAGCTTCCGCGACCGGCGCGGCGGCGACCGTGGCGACGGCGCGGGCCGCGCCTTGCAAAAATTGTCGGCGGTTGAGGCTCATGGCGCACCTCTCACGGCTTAGGGTGATCAGGGTCGGCGTCCGGCTTGGGTTCAGCGTCCATGCCGCGCCAGGCCATCGCCCCCGCCCCCACCGCCAAACCAGCCACTCCGCCTAGGATGGCGGCGGCGGCGGAGCTGATGCCTTCGCCCTTTGGCGAATCGACGGCTGGGAAAGCGGTCGGCGGCGCGTAGGTCTTGACCTCGGCCAGCGCGTGAATCGGTTTGGTAAAGCCGATGCCTTGCTCGGTGCACCCGAAACAGGGATGACCAATACCGACCGGCCAGTTGCCCTCGCCCACATCGCCGAAGCCGATGGACGGGCAATTGGCGTAGGTTTCCGGCCCCTTGCAGCCGAGCTTGTACAAACAAAAGCCCTGGCGGTGGCCGTAATCGCCGAACTCCAGGGCAAAGCGACCGGCGTCGAAGTGCGGACGCCGCTCGCAGTTCTCGTGAATCAAGCGGCCGTAGGCGAACTTCGGCCGGTTTTTGGCATCCAGCGCGGGCGGCTTGCCCAAGGTCAGCAAATACAGCACGGTGGAGAGGAAGTTGTATGGATTCGGCGGACAACCGGGAATGTTGATGACGGTCTTGCCGGTCAGGATTTCATGCACCGGCTTGGCGTCGGTGGGATTGGGGTCGCTTGATGGAATCCCGCCCCAGGAAGCGCACGAACCGATGGCGATGATCGCCGCCGCGCCTTCCGCCGCTTCCTTGACCGCCTCCAGGATCGGTTTGCCCGCCACCATGCAGTAAACGCCACCGTCCCGGGTCGGGATCGAACCGTCCACCACCAGGACAAATTTGCCCCAGTTGGCCTTCATCGATTTGGCTTTGTAGGCTTCAGCCTGATGGCCCGCGCCCGCGCACAACGCCTCGTGATAATCCAGCGAGATCATGTCGAGGATCAGGGTTTCGAGAGTGGGATGATAGGCGCGCAGCAAGGATTCGGTGCAGCCGGTGCATTCCTGCGCCGACAGCCAAATGACCGGCGGGCGGACCTTGGCGGTCGCTGCCTCGGCGATGCGAATACCCATTAATGCGGGTAAACCCAGGGTCGCCGCGACCCCGGCGCAGTACTTTAGGAACTCGCGCCGGGTCAGACCGCCCAGCGCGCCTTCATAACCCTCGGGATTGGACATCTCGTAGCTTTCGAGATTGATATCGCTGGCATCAAGCATGATCATGCGCCCCACTAGCGGACTAAACACTTAAAATCTAGTGGGGCGTCAATCAGATGCTTTGACAATCGTCAATTTTCAGGAAGTTTTTTACGAGCGTAAAAAATCTACAATCAAGAAATATTGCATAGACTGTCCATGCATCCGTCAAACAGCCAAACGGCATCCTTAATTCCCATTGCGCCTAACTTATTGAGGAGGAAAATTTTTCATGGCTAAAGTCACCGCGGGCGTCAAAATTCCTTGTCGGGTATGCAGAACGCTCGATGTTGGGGATTTCTCCATGCTGCATCAACTCGCCTGGTTCAATATGGCGATTCACAGTGATGCCGAATATGCCAAGGGCACCTGGTTCAAGGAGCGCTCTCTGGCGGGTCCCATCATTTTTGCCGTCGCCGACGGTCTAATTCACCATGCGGATAACATCGTCGAACTGCTGGCGCAAGACGGCTATGAAATTTACGCTTATCTTGGGGTGGATAATCTAAAGATCACGTCACCGGTGCTGTTTGGGGACACGCTCAAGGCCGATGCCGAAGTGGTTGAGCTTCGCACCACCAAAAACCCGGAGCGGTTCTTATTTATTTACAGAAATAAAGCCTATAACCAGCGCAATCAGCAGGTGATCGAATACCAGACCACCATGATGGTTACTAAAAAAAGCTAAGACTGCCTGTTCGCTCGATAAACTCGCCAGAGCGTTCGACCGAATCAACCCAGCGTCATCGGCCTGATTTCATCAACCAGCGAATTGGGCTGTGTCACATGCACGGTCCGCCCTGAAAAACGGGCGATGCCGTCTTCTTGAAGCCGACTGATGATCCGGGACAGGGTTTCGTGGCGAGCGCCAATCATCGAGGCCATATCGCGGCGCGACAGGGGCAACTGCATGACCCGACTGCCGTCGTTGGCGGTGCGGCCGTGGCGATTCATCAACACCAGCAAGAGATGCACAAATTTGGTGCGATTAGAAAAAGTGGCGTTTTGCACCAGCTTGGCGTGGGCGTCATCGAGATCGGCATTGATTCGTCGCAGAAATTGCAAGCCCAAGGCGGGGTTCCTATCAAGCAGCGCGCACACGGCGTCCCGGTGGATGAAACAAATTTTGCTGGCTCCCAGCGCCTCGGCGCTAGCACAGCGGTTTCCACCCAACAACAAACCCCGATAACCCAGCGTGTCTCCCGGATAAGCGAGCTGGACTAAAACCGCGTTGCCGCCGCTGTTAATCTTACGAATCGCCACCGTTCCAGAGTTGATGCAATAAATACCGTGGCTCGGCTCACCCTCCGAAAACACCGCCTCGCCCGCCTGATAAAGCCGGCATTTTTGGCTTTGGGCCAGTACCTTGATCTCTTCTGATTCCAGTACTCGCCATTCGTTTTGCTGGCGTAATCGACACTCGATACAATCATCACCGCGTATTGGCCTGCGTTGTTCCACCATCCACACCTCCTTCCGCACTCTCTTTGTTAATACCCTGAATTTTGTCAGGTCTAACTACAAGACTGAAATTCATGGCTATAATTTTTATCAACTATAGTTCAGGAATGGCCAGAGGGGGATACACCATGACAAAGTACCCGTGGCAGCCGCTGTCAGGTCTGGCAATTGGCCTGCTGGTCTTGATGGGTGTCTTATGGGTGGTCAATCCGACCGATGGTCCTTTCGCCCTGCAAGGTCTCGCCTCCGCTGAAATACCCTATCGCTATGCGGCCCAACCGGTCGGTCTGGATGGGCCAGCCGGCCAATGTGTGGTTTGTCACAGTATCGAAAAAGGCGGCCCTTTGCGCTCGGCGCCTAATCTCTGGGGAATCGTCGGCGCGCCAAAAGGACACGCCAAGGGTTATGGTTATTCCGTTGTGCTGGCCTCAGCCAGCGGCGTCTGGACAGAGAAGGAATTAAATGATTACTTAATTGATCCCACTAAATTTATGCCGGGGACCAAGAAAACGCTTATCGGTTTACCCAACGCTGACGAGCGCGCCAAACTCATTGCCTTTCTGGCGACGCTCAAAGATTGAGCACCTTCATGAACCGCGCGTAGACGCCGCATTCGATTCAATCCAATTCTAAGCCTCATAAAACCGTTAGGAGATTCACCATGCGATACTTCTCCGATAAGCGTTGGCTGCTGGGCTTGATATTGCTTGGGCTAGGAAACAGCGTTCAGGCGCACACCGGCGTCTCTCACATAAACTTCATTGCGGGACTGACCCATCCGCTCAGTGGTTTGGACCATGTATTGGCCATGATCGCGGTCGGCGTGTGGGCGACCCAATTGGGCCGCCGGGCGCTTTGGTGCGTACCGTTGGCCTTCGTAGCAACGATGGCGGTTGGTGGTCTCTTTGGCTTTGCCGGTCTCCCGCTACCGCTGGTTGAAGTGGGTATCGCCGGCTCGGTGTTGATTCTCGGTGGGCTGATCGCGTTGGCTTCACGCCTGTCGCTGGCGGCAAGCATGGTCCTGGTGGGGGTGTTCGCGCTCTTTCACGGCTACGCCCATGGCGCGGAAATGATAGCTGGATCGACCGCTCTGTGGTACAGCGTCGGCTTCATGCTGACCACCGCGCTGTTGCATGGCGCGGGTATTGGGATCGGCCTCATGGCCCAACGCGGTTTGCCCGCGCGAGGGCTACGACTGGGTGGCGCGGTGATCGCGGCCAGCGGAATGTGGCTGTTGGTTAGCTAGCCGAATTCTGCTCCTGACGCTGTGCTGGGCCATACCCGCCTCATGCACGAGTTTTCGCTTTGTGAAGGGATCATTGATACGATCACCGCGCAGACCCACCAACAGGGTTTTAGCCGGGTACAGCGCGTATGGTTGGAAATCGGGGCGCTGGCGAATGTCGAACTGGAGGCGCTGCGTTTCGCCTTCGCACTCGTGCGTCAAGATACGGTCGCGGCGGCGGCGGAACTGGACATCATCACCCTACCGGGCCGCGCATGGTGCCTGGATTGCGCGCAAGCCATAGAAATCAATCAATTTTTCGATCCGTGCCCCCGGTGTGGCGGCCATCAATGGCGTTTAACCGGCGGCAACGAGCTACGGATCAAAGAGATGGAGGTGGAATAAATGTGTGTTACCTGCGGTTGCGGCGAAAGCGAAGCGGCCATTCAGTCTCACGGCCACGCCCACGATCATGCTCACGCCCATGATCACGCCGACGACCATCTCCATGGCGCACTCCCACACAGCCACCCGCATGATGAAAAGCGGCGGGTCAGCCTCGAACAGGATATTCTGGCCAAGAACGCCGCTCTTGCCGCCAGTAACCGACATCTATTCCTGGAACTGGGCGTTTTCGTCCTGAATCTGGTCTCTAGCCCTGGTTCTGGCAAGACCTCGCTACTGAGCCGCACGGTGCAAGTTTTGCGCGATGAATTTCCGGTCGCGGTCATCAGCGGCGACCAGCAAACCGCTAACGACGCGGAACGCATTATGGCCGCTGGCGCGCCGGCATTGCAGATCAATACCGGCAAGGGTTGCCACTTGGACGCGCACGGCATCGGTCAGGCGCTGGAACGGCTGCCGCTACCGAAAGGCGGTGTGCTGTTCATCGAAAACGTCGGTAATCTGGTTTGTCCAGCCGATTTCGATCTGGGCGAAGCAGCCAAGGTCGTCATTCTGTCCGTGACGGAAGGTGAGGACAAGCCGCTGAAATATCCCAACATGTTTGCAGCGTCTCAGCTCATGCTGCTCAACAAAACCGATCTGTTGCCCCATCTCGATTTCGATCTCGCCCAATGTTTGGATAATGCGCGACGAGTTAACCATGAGGTGGACATCCTCCAGCTCTCCGCCCGCACCGGCGAAGGGCTAGAGGCGTGGCTAAATTGGGTGCGGCGAGGCCGACACGCGGCGTTGGCGGCGCAGATCAGCCAGTTGGAAACCGAACTCGCGGCGGCGCGCGCGCATCTGATCCACGGCGGCGGCACAATCCGCCGTAGCATCATTTAGTCGCTGAGTTTCGCTTTAGGGCATGACCGCGCTCCAGCGCCGGGCGATTTGGATACGCGGTCAAGTCCAAGGGGTGGGCTTTCGGCCCTTTGTTTATCAGCTGGCGGTGCGGCATGGTTTGAGCGGCTTCGTCCGTAACGACGGCGCGGGCGTTGAGATTGAAGTTCAGGGAGCAACGCGAGCGCTAGATGATTTTTTAAGTGATTTGCGCCAACCGCCATCACTCGCTCGCATCGACACGCTACTCATTAATGCGTTGCCGCCGCGCCCGGAAAACCAACAAGCCTCTTTCAGCATTACCACAACCGCCAGCGGCGCGGTTACAGCGGACATCACCCCGGACACAGCGGTCTGTCCGCACTGCTTGGCGGAATTGTTCGACCCTAGCGACCGCCGCTACCGCTATCCCTTCATTAACTGCACCAACTGCGGCCCGCGTTACACCATCACCGCCGCCCTGCCCTACGACCGCCCCAACACCAGCATGGCCAGTTTTGCGCTGTGCCCCGCTTGCCTCCAGGAATACCGCAATCCCGCCGACCGACGCTTTCATGCCCAGCCGAATGCTTGTCCGGTCTGTGGGCCTCGTCTGAAACTTCTCAACGCCACCGGTCAGCCGCTCGAAGTCGAGGATGTGATTGCCGCCACGCTAGAGCGGCTGCTGGCTGGCGAGATTTTGGCGATTAAGGGATTGGGCGGTTTTCATCTGGTCTGCGACGTGCAAAACGTTGTTACGGTATTGCGCTTACGGCAACGCAAACAGCGCGACGGCAAGCCATTCGCCGTGATGGGAGTCAATAGCGCTTCATTGGCCCCTTGGGTTGAATGCAGTGAGGTCGAGCAGCAGCTTTTGCAATCACCACAACGGCCCATTGTTTTGTTCCGCAAACTGGCCGCCAGTAAGCACCGTTTGCCCGATATCGCGCCCGGACTCGCGCATCTGGGCGTGATGCTGCCCTACACGCCATTCCACTACTTGCTGTTTCACGAAGCAGCCGGCCGACCCACCGGAACGGCGTGGCTGGAACAGCCCCATTCCTTGCTATTGGTCACAACCAGCGCCAATCCCGGCGGGGAACCTTTGGTCATCGACAATGAGGAAGCCGTGCGGCGCTTGCAAGGCATTGCCGATGGCTTCGTTATCCATGATCGGGCGATTCTGGCGCGCTGCGACGATAGCGTGCTCGCTCTCGGCCGGGAAAAGGCGTTTTTTATCCGCCGCGCCCGTGGCTATACGCCGCAAGCCATCCGTCTACCCCAGGCTGGACCTTCAGTATTGGCGCTAGGTGGGTTTCTCAAGAATACCGTGTGCCTGACCCGTGACGATCGAGCCTATCTCTCGCCCCATATCGGCAGCCTCGACAACGCTGAAACCTGTCGAGCGCTAGAGGAAGCAGTGGAGCATTTGCAGACTATTCTGCACATCACGCCCGAACGGATTGCCTGTGACTTGCATCCTGATTTTCCAAGCAGCCGACTAGCGGCAGCTTACGCAGCGGAGCGGAATTTGCCCTGTATCACCGTCCAGCATCACCACGCCCACATCGCGGCAGTGATGGCGGAGCATCGCCTGCGGGAGCCAGTTTTAGGGCTGGCGCTGGATGGTGTTGGTCTAGGACTGGATGGCGGCATCTGGGGCGGTGAGTTGTTATGGATGGACGGCGCAAATTTCCAGCGTCTTGGTCATCTGCGGCCCCTCCCGTTGCCCGGCGGCGACCGCGCGACCCACGAGCCGTGGCGGCTGGCGGCGGCGGCGCTCTATCTCTTGGGGCGGGATAATGAACTCATTCACCGCTTCGGACCAAAAGCGGCGCTGATTCGTCAAATGCTGGAACAAGGCATCAATACCCCTGAAACTAGCAGTGCCGGGCGCTGGTTCGACGCCACCGCCGCGCTATTGGGCGTAAGCGAGATCAATGCTTATGAAGCACAAGCAGCGATGGCGTTGGAAGCGCTGGCGCATCAGCACGGCCCGACGCTGCCGCTGACGGCTGGTTTCCATCTGCACGATAGCGGTGTGCTCGACTTAAGCCCGCTTCTCGGCTGGCTGGCGGATGGCGTTGAGGCCAAACGAGGCGCGGCCTGTTTCCATGCCACGCTGGCGCTAGGTTTGAGTGAGTGGCTAAAGTGGGCCAGCGAAAAATCGGGTATCCGACAAGTTGCTCTTGGCGGCGGTTGCTTCCTCAATCGGTTGTTGAGGGTACAACTTCAGCGCTGGTTAGAAACGGCGGGCTGGCGGGTATTCATCGCCGAGCAGGCGCCGCCCAACGATGGCGGCCTGAGTCTGGGACAAGCCTGGGTAGCGATGCACGCTACCACCGCCCAAGGTTAAACAAGCATCAAGCGGGACTTGTTTGTGGTTGCGCCATGAAAAACGCCACCAAGTCCGCAACCGTTTGAATCTTGCCAAAGTATGGATTTTTTTCTGTATTAGCGAGAGAACGCCCGGCCCGAAATGCGATAGCTTGAGCAACATGGTCAAGTTCTTCCGCATCAATGTTCAGCCCCTGTCTAGAAAACAGCGGATCGGCAACGCGCAAAGGGAACACATTGTCTGTTGTACCTAGATATCGGCCCAATTCTTCATAAACCGCTCGAATAATCCGAGGGTCCATTTGTCGGCGGTCGAACGAACGGGCAAACGGGCAAATGCTCTCACCAGCCCGCGATTCGATCATGCGCTTCCTATGCCGCGGCATTAAACGCTTAAAAAAACCGCGCATACGCATTGGAAAGCTCCCGCTTTTAGTTTTGTGAAAAAATCGGCTGGGCCTTGCAAATCGCCGTTTACCGGCTGGAATCCCCGCATCACCCCATCTACGCTTTAGTCTATTACGACCTCAGCACGGAGGATGGGGACCGGCTGTTACAATCATGATCTCTTTTCAGAGGATTGTTGCCCATGTGCCTCGCCATCCCCGCCCAAGTCATTGAAATTCTGGAACACGACCAGGCGATTGTGGACATGGGCGGCGTGCGCAAGTCCATCTCCACCGCATTGCTGGAAGAAGTGGCGGTCGGTGATTACGTGATCGTTCACGTCGGTTACGCGCTCAACCGGCTCGACCCGGACGAAGCGGCGGAAACCTTGCGACTGTTCGCGGAAATGGCGGAGGTGATCGGCGATGAAATATCTCGATGAATTCCGCGATGGTGATTTGGCGCAAGGTCTCGCCGCCCACATTCGTCAAGCGGTCGAGCCGAACCGCCGTTATGCGTTGATGGAATTCTGCGGCGGACATACTCACGCCATCTGTCGTTACGGGATCGAAGATTTATTACCAGAAAACATCCGCCTGATTCACGGCCCCGGTTGTCCGGTATGCGTACTGCCGAGCGGTCGCCTGCAAGCCGCAATCGAACTGGTGGAGCGGGAACAGGTAATTTTGTGTAGCTATGGCGATCTGCTGCGCGTGCCGCGCGCACACGGCGACACCTTGCTCAAAGCCAAGGCACGGGGCGCGGATATCCGCATGGTGTACTCAATCAGCGACGCGCTGGAGATCGCCCGCGCGCATCCCGAACGACCGGTGGTGTTCTTCGCCATCGGTTTTGAAACCACCACCCCGCCGACCGCCGTGGCCATCATCCAAGCTCAACGCGCGGGATTAGACAATTTCAGCGTGTATTGCAACCATGTCCTCACGCCGCCTGCCTTGCGCGCGTTGCTGGCCTCCGGTGGCGAGGTCGATGGTTTCATCGGGCCGGCGCATGTCAGCACCATCATCGGCAGCCAACCTTATGAATTTGTCGCCACTGACCATCAACGCCCGCTGGTTATCGCCGGTTTCGAGCCGCTGGACATGCTGCGCGCCATTGCCATGCTGATCCGCCAGATCAATGCGGATGAGGCGGTCGTGGAAAACGAATACACTCGCGCGGTCAGTGCGACGGGCAACCGCAAGGCCCAGGGCTTAATGGACGAGGTATTCACAGTGCGGCCGTCGTTTGAATGGCGCGGGCTGGGTTGGCTGCCGCACAGCGCGCTGCAAATCCGCCCAAAATTCGCGGGCTGGGACGCCGAACGACGTTTTGAGATGCCGCCGATTCAAGCAGCCGACCATAAAGCCTGTGCCTGCGGTGAGGTGCTTCGCGGCGTCAAGCATCCGCAAGATTGCACCGTTTTCGGCACCGCCTGTACCCCCGATCATCCCTTGGGCTCCTGCATGGTGTCCGCTGAAGGCGCTTGCGCCGCCTATTATCACTATGGCCGCTTCCGACAAGCGGCTGCCTTATGATCCGCCGCCGCAATTTATTTCCCCGCCGACTAGATATCGCGCGCGATTGCGTCGAAATGACCCACGGCGGCGGCGGCCGGGCGATGGCGCAGCTGATCGAAGAATTATTCCTCACCGCCTTCGATAATGAATGGTTGCGCACCCAAGACGATTGCGCCCAATTCCAGGTTCCCGCCGGCCGGCTAGTGATGGCGACCGACAGTCATGTCGTCTCGCCCCTGTTTTTTCCCGGCGGCGATATCGGTTGTCTGTCGGTCCACGGTACTCTCAATGACGTGGCGATGGCCGGGGCGCGACCGCTTTATCTGGCGGCCAGCTTCATTCTGGAAGAAGGCTTTCCGCTGGCCGACCTCAAGCGCATCGCCGACTCAATGGGGCAAGCGGCGCGCCAGGCCGGGGTGCCTATCGTCACCGGCGATACCAAGGTGGTGGAACGGGGCAAGGGCGATGGCGTGTTCATCACCACTACCGGTGTTGGCGTCGTACCGAATGGCGTGCTGATTTCAGCCAGTCGGGCGCAACCGGGGGATGCCATTCTCATCAGCGGGTCGATAGGCGACCACGGCATGGCGGTGCTGGCACAACGGGAACACTTGAGTTTCGATGCACCGATTCAATCCGATACGGCCGCGCTACACGAGCTGGTGGCGGCGATGGTGGCGGCGGTTCCCGATATCCACTGTCTGCGCGATCCGACCCGTGGCGGTCTGGCCAGCGCCTTGAACGAGATTGCCCAACAAGCCGGAGTGGGGATGCGTTTGCAAGAGGCGATGATTCCGGTGCGGGAGCCAGTACGCGCCCTGGGCGAATTTCTCGGCCTTGATCCTTTGTATATCGCCAACGAGGGCAAACTACTGGCGATCTGTCCGGCGGAATCGGCGGACAGACTATTAGCCGTGATGCGCGCCCATCCGCTGGGACGAGCAGCGGCAATCATCGGCCAAGTCGTGGCCGACGATCACCATTTTGTTGAGATGAAAACCGTCTTTGGCGGTAGTCGCCTCGTCGATTGGTTGAGCGGAGAGCAGTTGCCGAGGATTTGTTAGCGCCAAATTCTTCGACGACACTTAATCCCCCCGCTGGACCTTCATCACCTTGATCATGTTGGTGCCGCCGGACACTCCGACGGGAACCCCCGCGCTAAAGACGACGATTTCGCCTTCCGGCACCATACTTTTGTTCAGCAGGAATTCGGTGGCGGCGTTCAACAGATCGTCCACCGAATTGACCATCGTTCCCAGCTGCAACGGCGTCACCCCCCAGACCAGCGCCAGCTTGCGCAGGGTACCGAGCTTGGGGCTAAAGGCGATCACCGGCGCGACAGGCCGGAATTTGGCCAAGCCCAGCACGCTGGACCCGCTGTTGGTGAAACTGACCAGATAGCGGGCGCGAACCTTTTCCACCAAATCCACCGTGGCGAAATGCACAGCGTCCTCGACGCGCAAGCCCGCTTTGGCCAGCAATTCCTCCTGGGTCAGCACGCTCTTATGCATCAAGGCTTTGAACACTTCGCTGCCTTCGACGCTAAGCGCGATGTTTTTCATCATCCGCACCGCCGCGACCGGATACTGACCGGCGGCGGTTTCAGCGGACAGCATCACCGCGTCGGTGCCGTCCAGGATAGCGTTGGCCACGTCGTTGGCCTCGGCGCGGGTCGGGCGGGGATTGTTGATCATCGATTCGAGCATCTGCGTGGCGGTGATCACCGGCTTGCCCGCAATGTTGCACAACCGGATAATGGTTTTTTGCATCAGCGGCACATCTTGGGGCGAGGTTTCCACCCCCAGATCGCCGCGCGCCACCATGATCGCGTCAGCCACCGCGATAATGGCATCGATATTTCGGCACGCTTCCGGTTTTTCGATCTTAGCGATGATCGGAATCTTGCGGCCATAGGTGGCCAGCATAAATTCGATCAACTCCTTCACATCGTTAGCATCGCGCACGAACGACAGGGCGACGTAATCCACGCCGTGGTCGTAAGCGAACTGTAAATCGGCGCGATCCTTATCGGTGATGGCGGAAATCTTCAGTTTGATATTCGGCAGGTTGACTCCCTTGCGCGGTTTCAGCCGACCGCCGTTGACCACCCTGGTAAAAATTTCGTGGCCCTCGACACGGTCAACCGTCAACTCGAACAACCCATCGTCGATCAAGATCCGGTCGGCGGCTTTGACTTCTTCGTGCAAGCTCCGATGATCGATGGCGATTTTCTTGACGCCCTCGTGGATACCGCCAATCAACTCGGTGGTCGTCAGCACCAGCGTGTCACCGGCAACCACTTCCAGAAACTCCCCATCAATCTGACCAAGCCGGATTTTTGGCCCCTGCAAATCCTGAAAAATGGCGATATAGCGGTGTAATTTTTGCGCGGTTTCCCGTACCAGCCGCACCGACAACGCATGATCGTCATGCGTCCCATGCGAAAAATTCAACCGGATTACGTCAGCCCTTCCACCAGCAATCCTTCGATAACCTCCGGTTTCCGCGAATTTGGCCCCAAGGTCGCCACGATCTTGGTGAACTTCATTACTTTCGCCATGCGCAATATCGCCCCCCAGCCGGAACGGTTATCAAATAAAACAATCAGGTGGTTATTGTTATCGTTGTTATCCAGTGTAAAGGATGCAACCGTTTCCCTCAAAACCGATTCGATAGCAACCGAGTTTATCTGGCGCTAAAGCGGCAATTCCCGCCAGCCGCATTAAACTCATAGCGATGACTTTAGCGCCTGTCTCTCCTTCGCCTTCCTGGAAGGCGAACAGGGTGGACGAACTCACGCGAGGACTTTCAATGACTGAAGTGTTTAACCGCATATTGCGAATCGACTTGCCCGAAACGCTGCAATGCGACGAATCAGGCAAAAACCCGGCGTTCAGTATTAGCTTCGTCACCGATGGCGAAGTGCCCTTTCCGCAACTGATTTTGCACGCGCAAGACGGTCAGCAGCTATTCAAGGATGCCGCCATCCAGGCCAGCGTCGGTGCGGGCGATGAATACATTTACACCGCCAGCATTCCCGCCGGCTCGCTGCGGCCTGGCGAGATCAAGGTGCAAGTGGAAGGCTGCCGCAAGGCCGAATTTTGGCATGCTGGCGGCGGCGACTGGATCAAGGCATTCGGTCAGCTACGGATCGCGCCGGGAGCCAAAGCGGCCCCCGCGATCCGGGTGGCGACCGAAGCGGGCGATGCGCCGGTCAAGCTGTATTTCGGCATCCACAAGCACATGCACCAGCCTTATTACAACGCGGTCGACCAACGCTATTGGGATGGCGAGAAGGATTCGATCTTCGGGGCGCGCGGCGGCCCGTACACCCATTTCATTCCCACCGCGGTGCGACAATACGTTAACGGCGGCTTACCGCACGCTGGTTTATCCACCAGTTGGAGCGGTTCGCTGATCGAGCAGCTCAACCGTTGCGCGGCTGATGGGCTATGCGGGGGCCGTTTCGGCGGCTGGAATAACGAATTGCGCGCCGTCGCCCAGGAAAAAACCGCGCTGGGCCATCCGCGCGTCGATTTCGTGGCTTTCGGTTTTTTCCATCCGTTGATGGCGCTGATTCCGGATCGAGATATCGTCAAGCAGGTGGAATGGCATCGCGGCATCATCCGCGCCGCGTTCGGTATCGAGGCTTCCAGCGTCATGTTCCCGCCGGAAACCGCCTTCCACAGCCGCATGATTCCGGCGCTGAATCAGGCCGGGGTCAAGGCGGTGATTTACGACTCCATCCACCGTTTCCGAGCCTGCCGCGATTACCCCTACGCGGGCATTAACGAAGGTATGTTGCCGCCGAATCCCGCCGAACAGGTCAACTCGCCGGTCAACGACTGGCTGCAACTGCGCAACATCTGGGCCGGCTCCAAGATCTCGCCCAGCCTGCTCAAGCCGGAATACGTCCAGTATGAAGACCCGGATGGCAAGGTTCATAAAATCATCGCGGTGCCGGCGGAACGCTACATCGGCAATGAGGATGCCCGCGGCGGTTTCGGGGCGCTGCAATATCCCGACGTGCTGGGCCAGGTCTACAACACGATTGTCGATACCGGCACATTCGACCCGCAACACCCGCCATTCTTCATCCTGCATTCGGACGGCGACAATCACGGCGGCGGCGCCGACAGTTATTACAACCACAACACCGGCCAACTGGTGCAGTGGTTGCAGGGTGATCCACGTTTCGAGCTGACCACGGTTAACGACTATCTGGATCGCTTTCCGCCCGATCCCAATCAGGCCGCGCATATTGAACCGGGTTCTTGGAGCGGCGCGGATAATGGCGATCCACAGTTCATGAAATGGTTCAGCCGTTACGATCAACCCTACTCGCCCGACTTGAATTCCTGGGCGGTGCTGACCGCGTTTCAGAACGTGGCGCATACGATGGAAGACGCCTATCCCGGCAAGCCATGGCTCGATGACGTGGCCCGGCTGTTGCTGACCGCCGAAACCAGCTGCTATTGGTACTGGACTGGCCAGCATATCTGGGATCAGCAAGTGACCAACGCCGCCAACGCCGGTTATGAAAAGGTCAAAAGCGCGGTGGACGCGGTGTTGGCGGCCGGCCGCGACCGCACCGGACCGACCATCTTCGCGCCGTGGGTGACGCCGGAAAATCCCGGCGGCAAGCGCTGGGGTCAGGGTTGCCTGCTGGATGCGCCGGCCGAAGGCACGGTACACACCTTCGTGCATGACATCACCGGCCTAAAGCGGGTGACGCTGGTGTTGCGCGCCGCCGCTGGCGAAACCCGCCTGGCGATGACCGATAACGGCGCTTACCCGTCGCAAACCGGCGCGGCGATCACCGCCAATTACTACACCGCCAAGCTGCCAGCCGGCGCGGGCGATGTGCGCTATTACATCGAGGCGGAAGACGGCAAAGGTAACGTTTCGCGCGGCGCTTTGGAGCGGGTTTATTTAGCCTAATTCATCGTAACCGGGATCTGGCTAGCGGCCGGATTCCGGTTTGGTTATTCTCCAGAGAGAACGAGCATGGCCAAACGCGCCCCGCCCCCTTCAGTTTCCTATGGTCCAACTATCCCACCGTGCAAGCATCACTCTGCCGCGGGGAATCATCGTCACGTCCACCGAAATTCGCCTGTCCATGCAGACGCAAAAAGTGGCGCACTGTTTACCTGTCCAATGGGATGAGAAAATGTTTCATGCCCTCGCCGCCAGAACGCAACCCGCCGAGGTATCGCCCGGAAAATAATCTGATTTTTAATTGAACTACCTTGAACCTATCAGTAGACTGTTCAGTTCCCCCAGCGAGCGCCGTCTTCCCGATCAGCCTCGATCCTGGCGCGGATTGCCCAAGCGGAAACTTCCGTGACCCAGCCTTTGGTAACGCCACCGTGAACGCCGATTTCCAACGCATCAAACGCCTGCCACCCTACGTTTTCAACATCGTCAACGACTTGAAGGCGAAGGCTCGCGCCCGCGGCGAAGATATCATCGACTTTGGCATGGGCAATCCGGATCAGCCAACCCCGCCCCATATCGTCGAAAAACTGGTGGAAACCGCCCGCCGCGCGGATACGCACCGCTATTCGGTTTCGCGCGGCATCCCGCGCCTGCGCCGAGCGATCTGCAACTGGTATCAGAGCCGCTACGCCGTCGCGCTTGATCCAGAAACCGATGCGATCGTCACCATCGGCTCCAAGGAAGGACTGGCGCATTTGGCCTTGGCCACCCTGGGACCGGGCGACGCCGTGCTGGTGCCCAACCCCGCTTACCCGATCCATCCCTATGGTTTCGTCATCGCCGGCGCTGATATCCGCCATGTTCCGCTCGTGCCGGGCGTTGACTTCTTTGCGGAATTAGAAAAGGCGATCAAGGATTCCTGGCCGCGCCCCAAGATGTTGGTGCTGAATTTTCCAGCCAATCCCACCACGCAGTGCGTGGAATTGGATTTTTTCGAGAAAGTGGTCGCTATCGCGCGCGAACATGAAATTTGGGTGATTCAAGACTTAGCGTATGCCGATCTGGTGTTCGACGGCTATAGCGCACCCTCAATCCTGCAAGTGCCCGACGCTAAGGAAATCGCGGTCGAATCCTTTACTTTATCCAAGAGCTACAACATGCCCGGCTGGCGAGTTGGCTTCATGTGCGGCAATCCCGCCTTGATCGGGGCGCTGGCGCGGATGAAATCGTATCTCGATTACGGTATGTTCACCCCGATTCAGGTCGCCGCCATCGCCGCGCTGGAAGGCCCGCAAGAGTGCGTCGGCGCGATCCGCGATATGTATCAGAAACGCCGCGACGTACTGTGCGATGGCTTGAACGCCCTGGGCTGGACGGTCGAAAAACCGAAGGCCACCATGTTCGTCTGGACGCAGATCCCAGAGCCGTACCGCGCGCTCGGCTCGCTGGAATTTAGCAAGAAACTGTTAGCGGACGCGAAAGTCGCCGTTTCGCCCGGCATCGGCTTTGGCGAGTACGGCGACGATCACGTCCGCTTTGGCCTGATTGAGAACGAGCACCGTACCCGACAAGCCCTACGCGGCATCCGCGAGATGTTCCGCAAGGATAGCCGGGACGCCAACCCTTGATAACCACCGCAAGCAATCGTTCGATGAATACCAACTCCTATCCACCTGTCCAAATCGGCATCCTCGGTCTGGGTACCGTCGGCGGCGGCGTCACCCGCGTATTGGCGCGCAACGCCAGCGAAATCAGTCGCCGGGCCGGTCGGGAAATCATTATCACCCATGCCGCCGCGCGCAATCTGGACACCACGACCGCCAACACCGCCGGGATGAAACTGACCGAGGACGCCCTGGCCGTGGTGGACGATCCCAACATCTCGATCATCGTCGAACTGATGGGCGGCTACGAACCCGCCCGCGGCTTGGTGCTGCGCGCCTTGGCCAATGGCAAGCATGTCGTCACCGCCAACAAAGCGCTGATCGCCAAGCACGGCAATGAAATCTTCGCCGCCGCGCACGCCGCCGGGGTTATGGTGGGGTTTGAAGCGGCGGTGGCTGGCGGTATTCCGATCATCAAGGCCATCCGCGAAGGTTTGGCCGGCAATCGCCTGGAATGGGTGGCTGGCATTATCAACGGCACCGCCAATTTCATTTTGAGCGAGATGCGGGGCAAGGGCCGAAATTTTCCCGATGTTTTGGCCGAAGCCCAGAAACTGGGTTATGCCGAGGCGGACCCCACATTCGATGTTGAAGGCATTGACGCCGCCCACAAGCTGACCATTCTGGCGTCCATCGCCTTCGGCATTCCCCTGCAATTCGATAAAGTCTATATTGAAGGAATCAGTCGCATTACTCATGATGATGTCGCTTACGCCACCAAATTGGGCTATCGCATCAAGCATCTCGGCATCGCCTGGCGCGACGAAACCGGCGTGCAGTTGCGGGTGCACCCGACCCTGATCCCACAGCGTCAATTACTAGCCAATGTCAATGGAGTGATGAATGCGGTATTGGTCAAGGGCGACGCCGTCGGTCAAAGCCTGTTTTACGGGGCCGGGGCCGGCGCTGAGCCGACCGCCTCGGCGGTGGTGGCTGATATCATCGACGTGGTGCGGACGTTGACCGCCGATCCAGAAAATCGGGTGCCGCATTTGGCGTTCCAGCCGGATGCGCTGTCGGATTTGCCGGTCGTGCCCATGGAAGAAATCGAAACCGCGTGTTATCTGCGCCTGCTGGCGCAAGATCGTCCTGGCGTGCTCGCCGATGTCACCCGCATCCTGGCTGACTGCGGCATCGGTATCGAAGCCTTCATGCAAAAGGAAGCGCCTCCCACCGCCAGCGAAGTTCCCGTGGTGTTGTTGATCAACCCGGTCAAGGAAAAGCGGATGAACGAGGCAATCGCCGCCATAGAAAAGCTGGATAGCATCCGCGCTCCCGTCATGCGCATTCGGCTGGAATATCTCGATTCGGATTGAAGCGCGCCCGACGCCAACCATCATGGCCGTTATCCTCCATCTGGTGATTCCCGGCCTGCTTGACTGTGGGTTAGGGTCGCGCCACCGCGCCGATCCGGCCTTTCCCCGTCCGACTGCTCCGGCCTTGGAGTGGCTGCTGGCGCACGCTCAGATTGAGAATACCCCCACTCCCGCTGAGGCGACCTTATTCGAGCTGTTTGGCGTACCCATTCTGACCGAAGGGGAGTTGCCCATTGCCGCCGTGACCCGCCTCGCTGACGGCGCTCAGGCCGACGGCGGCTGGTGGTGGCGAGCCGATCCGGTGCATTTTCACTCGGACTTGCACGGTGTCATTCTGATGGATGCTCGCGCGCTGGCGATCGAAGCGACCGAAGCGCGGGCGCTGGTCGCGGCGTTCAACCAAACCTTCCAGGCCGACGGATTGCAACTGGAAGCCTTGCGGCCCGATCGCTGGTATCTGCGGCTGGCCGCGGCCCCTGAAGTGCGAACCCAGCCGCTGGCGGCGGCGACCGGACGCGACATCCGCAATCTTTTACCCGATGGCCCCGCCAAGGGGCGTTGGCATAGGCTGTTGACCGAAGCGCAAATGCTGTTTCATTCCCATCCAGTCAACCAACGGCGAGAAGAGCGCAACCAGTTGCTGATCAATGGTTTCTGGCTGTGGGGCGGCGGCATCGGCCCAACCGCGGCGCGTCCGCCCGCCGCTGGGCTGTACGCCAATGACCCGCTCACGCGCGGTCTGGCGCGGTTGGCGGATTCCGCCATCAGTCCGATTCCCGAAAACGCCAGTGACTGGCTGGAAGCCGCGACGGACGAGCCGGACAGTCTGGTGGTGCTGGACATGATGCGCCATGATGCGACCGATGGCGATATCGCCCTGTGGGCCGAGCACATTGTCATCCTGGAACAACGCTGGTTCGGATGGTGTCGGCGATGGCTGAACAGCGGCCAATTGACCGCTTTGCATCTCTATTGCGGCAATGGCCGGAAGTACCGGATCACCCATGCCGCCCGCTGGCGGTTTTGGCGCTATCCAAAACCCCTTTCCACTTACCTGAGCTGATGCGCTCCCCATCGCCGCGACACCGCTGATCCATGCCTAAGTTCATCGTCCGTCGCCGCATCGAGTCGCCCAGCGCGGATCTCCCGGTCGAGCCGCTGCTGCAACGGATCTACACCGCTCGCAATATCCGTTCCGCTACCGAGTTAAGCAAGGAATTGCGCTGCCTTGCCGCGCCGGCCACGCTCCGCAACATCGAGCGAGCCACCGAGTTACTGTACACCGCCCTGCGCGAGCGGTGGCGCATTGTCATCGTGGCCGATTTCGATGCGGACGGCGCCACCAGCTGCGCGCTTGCCATCCGCGCGCTGCGGGTATTTGGCGCGGCGTGGGTCGGCTACCGCGTTCCCAATCGCTTCGAACATAACTACGGCTTGACGCCGGAAATCGTGGCGGTTGCCGCGCGGGATCGGCCTGATCTACTCATCACGGTCGATAACGGCATTTCCAGCCATGAAGGCGTCAAAGCGGCGCAGAATCTAGGGATGCGGGTGTTGGTCACCGATCATCATTTGCCAGGCCGGGATTTGCCGACGGCTGATGTCATCATCAATCCCAACCAGCCGGATGACGCCTTTCCAAGCAAGTATCTGGCTGGAGTCGGGGTCATTTTTTACGTCATGTCGGCACTACGCGCCAAGTTGCGCGCAATGGGCTGGTTTGATGCGCGCGGCTTAACGGAGCCGAATATGGCTCAATTTCTCGATCTGGTCGCTTTCGGCACCGTGGCTGATGTGGTGCCGCTCGATCACCACAACCGCATCCTAGTTGAACAAGGTTTGCGGCGCATTCGTCAAGGTCGCTGTGTTCCCGGCATTGCGGCGCTATGCGCGGTGGCGGGCCGCAACCAGCAACGCCTGGCCGCCAGCGACATTGGATTCTATCTGGCGCCGCGCCTCAACGCCGCCGGCCGATTGGAAGATATGGGCCAGGGGATCGAATGCCTGCTGGGCGATGATGCAAAAACCGTCCAAACCATAGCCCACCGTCTCGACGCGATCAACCGACAGCGCAACGACATCACCACCCAGATGCAAACCCAAGCCCTGGAGCGTTTGGATCAGCTACGGTTGAATGCCGGCCAACTTTCCTTCGGGCTGTGCCTGTTCGATCCAGACTGGCATAGCGGCGTCGTCGGCATCATCGCCGGCCGCCTGAAAGACCGTCTGCACCGGCCAGTGATCGTATTCGCGCCGGATCGTGACGGCAAATTAAAAGGTTCAGGTCGGTCGGTGGAGGGCGTGCATTTGCGGGATGTGTTGGCGGCGATAGCGACCGCCACACCTAGCCTGATCGATCACTTTGGCGGCCACGCCATGGCGGTCGGCCTGACGTTAGCGAGGGAACGCTTTGAATCTTTCCATCAAGCCTTCGATACTGAAATCCGCCGCTGGCTGACCGCCGAAGATTTGCACGGCCAATTGTTGAGCGACGGGGAGTTGGAGCCTGGCCACTTGTCGCTGGCGACGGCGGAGCGATTGAGTGAGGCCGGCCCCTGGGGTCAGGGTTTTCCGGAACCACTGTTCGACGGGGTTTTTGACATCATCTCTCACCAGGTGTTGAAAGACCAGCATTTGAAGCTATGGTTACGGCCGCAAGGCGCGGCGGTGGACTTGGAAGCGATCGCTTTCAACCGGGCCCGCGATTTCACCCTGGGCGCGACGCGAGTCCGCATTGCTTATCGTTTAGAAGCGAACGAATGGCGTGGCGCTCGACGGTTGCAACTGCGCGTCGAGCACCTGGAGTCTATTTAGCGTCTCAACCGCGCCCCGCTGACTCAGCGATCAACCGGCTTCTACTGGATGCCCGCTTCTTCGGCGAACCGCCAGTTATTCTTGCCCGCCCGTTTGGCGGCGTACATGGCGGCATCGGCCTGTCGCAGCAGCGTCATCGCCATCTCCAAATTGGCTGGCTGTTCCGGCCGGTAGATAGCGATCCCGATGCTGGCGGTGACGGTGGCGCTCCCCGAATTCAACGACACTGGCTGCGCCAGACCAACGACGATTTTTTGCGCCACAACGGCCGCCACTTCAGGGTTGCTAAGGCCCGGCAACACTACGGTGAATTCATCGCCGCCCATTCTGGCGGGGGTATCCGCCGCTCGAACCGAACTTCGCAACCGGTCGGCGATTTGCCGCAAGAGCTCGTCGCCCGCATCGTGTCCGAAGGTATCGTTGACCTGTTTGAATCCATCCAAATCCACCAGTAGCACCGCCAGCAGCCGCTGGTCGCGGCGGGCCTGCTCCAAACCTTTCCGCAGATGTTCAAACAACAAATTGCGGTTGGGCAAGCTGGTCAAGTTGTCAAAATTGGCTAATTTCCAGTTGCGCAAGCTGGCTTCAGCCAGCGCTCGCGTCCGTTCCTCCACCTTGGCGGCAATTTTGGCTTCCAGTGTTTGATCGTAATTCCGCAATAAAGCCTCCGCTTTTCTTTGCAGGTCTTCGGTATTTTTCTGTGTCGTAATATCGGTGGTGGTGCCGCGATAGCCCACAAATTCACCAAACTCGTCAAACAGGGGCAAACCGCAATTACGCGCCCATACTGGACGATCCTGACCGGGCCATTGCATCCGCAACACCAGTTGTCGGAAAGGCTGCCGATATTGGATCGCCGTTTTCAGCGCAACCACGTTGGGATCAGGCTCTTGGGAAATCACAAAGCTCAGCCAATTCACCTGCCGTGAGTCGCCCGCCGGCTGGGCAATCTTGGCAAACGGCCCTTTGATCTCCCGAAGGTGGCCATCCGCATCGAACTCCCACAGCAAGTCATTGGAAATTTGGGTTAAATCACGAAACATGATAGCGCTGGTCAATTTCTCATGGGCGATCGCCCCAGTCAGTAAGCCGGATGCGGCTATAGCCGCCATCACAATCTGGTATTGGAAGGTCAGCTCGGCTTGTCCAAACGCGATCACCATCACCACGATCCCCAATTCAAACAAAAGCACGGCCAGCACCGCTTCTCTAATGCCGCGCGTGGCCACCACCCAAACCAGCACCGGCAACACCAGCAAAGCCATGAATGGATCGGATCGGCCGCCCCACAGATGCGGCGGCACCCAGAATACGGTGACGAGTAGCAGGGCCGATAACGCAATTTGAAATAACGCCAGGCGGATCGAAGACGGCTTAACAACCAGCGTCGACCATTGGAGCGGCCGCGGCAACTGGCCCTTGCCCAGGCATCGGATCAACGGGGCTACAAAGATAATGAGTAGCGGAGCAAAGGTCACAATCCCAATAAAATCTCCCACCCACCAATTCAGTACGATATCGCGTAACGAGAATGCATCCGGCAACGTTCCAGCCGCCTTGAGCAGGGTCGCGCCGATCAGCGCCGCCAATAGCGCGGCGACTGCGGTGGCGCCAAGAAAAACAGCTACTTGCCGAGCACTTCTAAAGCTCCAAGACTGGAGCCCATTGGCACTGGCGCAACGCCGCAAGGGATAAGTTACCGCCAAATAAGTCAGCGGCGGCAATAGACTAACCGCCAGATGGTAGGGCCATTGCGTCCATGACCAGATTGAAAAGCCCACTAACAGCGATGACAGGACGGGCAGCGGTAAAGCCCATGCGCCGCATGCCAGCAAAATGGCGAAAGTGAGGCCAGCGGGGGGATACCATAAACGGATATCAGCAATCAGATTCAGTTGGCCCGATACAAACCACAGCGCACTCCAAACCGCGATGTAACCCACCATCAACCAGATTCGCAACCACTGATTTCTGACCGGGGCAGTATCGCTGGCAATACGTAGTATTGCCATCAATCAGCCCAACCCAAAGCTGTGGATGATTGTTCGCTCACCCGGCACCCACGCGGCATCGATCAAAAATGCTGAACGCGGTAAAGCGTTTTATCGGCCAGCACGGCCGCCAACACCTCACCCACCACCGCGGCCCAATGTCGACAGCCCGCGTCATCGGCGATCAAATTCTGACGGATTTCGATTTCGACATGCGGCAGACCGGCGGCGCCCCCATGAGTATCCATGGTGAAACCGACTTCTCGGCCGGAATACGGTTCGTTATCGCCGACGCATAATTCCGGAGCAGCCCGAAATCCAACCAGCATGGGTAGGGCAAGGCGCGGATCGCGATTCCAGAGCACGCCAATCTGCCAAGGCCGCCGAAACCCTCTCATTACAGGGGTAAAGCTATGAATAGCGATCAATGCGGGCGCTTGCCCATGCCCGTGCCGCCAGCGATGGGCTAGCATTCGGGTGATCGCATGGTGGTAGGGCCAAAATATTTCGTTCAGTCGAGACTCGGCGGCCGCATCGTCGATATCCCGATTGCCGCTGATGAAAATGCCGTCGCTCACTTCCGCGATGGAGGTGGGATCACCCGGAGAACGATTGCAGTCGATGACCAACCGCGAATAACCAGCCAGCACCGCCGGCGCATCCAACCGCGCCGCCAGGAGTTGGGTTACGTGCGCCGCTCCGATATCCCAGGCAATGTGCTGAGCCAGCGCCTCTGGCCCCAGTCCGAGCTGTTTGAGCTTGGCTGGGATGACGTTGCTGGCATGATCGCAGACCAGAACCACCGGCGCCTGGCCGTCTGGATTAATCACGGCAAAAGGCGGTGGATCATCAACCCCAAGCAAAGTCGCCGTGCTCAAAGGATTGACGGCATCATTATTCATAAAAATCAGACTCTTAGTATTTCTTAGGATTTTCAGATTACGCACAACGGCCGCCAATAAACAGGCTGAGCTTAATAATCGTTAGAGTTGGATTGGAAAATCTTATCCGGCCTTTCCCCTAAATTTAGGAAATAAATTAGGCATAATGAATTGGTGATAACGAATAATAGCGCTTAAAAATTTGAAATAAAACCCCATTTCTGATTTTTATTAGTTACATATGTCATAAAATATTATGAAAGAGGATTGAGTATAGCCGTGGGCTACAGCCTGGTTTAGCCCTGAGTAATATTTCCATGAACGGAAAACCGCAATTCAGCCGTCCTTTCAAAAGAACATCTCTCGTGCGAGGTCCCTCAGGGAGCACTTTCAGGCGATAGCGTCTTAATTGATCTAAGCCCGAACAAACAGGCCGACCTAACTTCAGCGGTGCGCGAAAGTAATCATAAGTGGTCTTGGGGATGGCGGCGAGGGGGTGACAACCGTCTGTATTCCCAGGATCGTTAGACCGACAAGACCGACCTGTAGAATATGGCTAATATGGAAAAAGGTTTCAAAAATGACACCCCCCATATCAATTTGAAACATTTTAAACGAAAAAGCTTCTGTTCTCGTTACGAAGCGGTTGATCCATCGCGAGACGATCAAAAATAAAATTTATATAAATTAATTTACTATGGAATATTTAAGCTTCTTTCCAACGCGGACAAGCTATAGGCTCAAATGAAGCGACCACAAACCATCAATGGCTTGGAAATTGCCTAAAAACCCTGGTTTCTATAGTAATACAGTCTAACGAAAATCGGCTTTGTTGCATAAAGCCATAGCGAACCCTCAGGGAAAGCTAGTCTGGCCCTTGTGCGCGAGCTGCGGAATCGCTCTGACATTGGCATTGTTTGAGTTACCAATAAAACCGATAAGATTAACCGGAATAATAGACTGGCGTTCGGGGTTACTATCTGCATGGCCAAGCCTTTCAATTGGCGAGAATTACTGGCGCGGCTTAAAGAGCTGTTACACCGGATTCGTACCCGCCATAGGGTAGATGTCCTAGCTAACGGCCGAAATCACTGTATGATCGAAGATGATAAATGCCTCTTTACCAAGTGCGCGATCTTGGCTCGGATCTCCCTATAATGGCAGTGCCATCGAGTCGATTCCATGCTGAAAAATCAGGTAAAAACTTCGCTTTTCTCCAGAAAAAATCGCGATAAATGAATATTTTATGTTACAATTAACTGCTTAGAGTCAGACTTATCTGGGTATAACGATCCGATATTCTTCTCTTATTGCCACTGAATGATTGGAGTTTACCCCAGATTGGTTTTTTTGGCCCGAGCGAAGATCCTGCCGCTTTTTATGCCAGCTTGACGGCTTGCGGTTCTTCGACCCTCCGCCCACCGAAAGGGAAATGATGACTCAAGAACCCAGATTTCAAAGAGTTACCGCTTGGTCCTAACGCTTTCCCTTTATTATATTTTCCCCTTTACCGACAAGAGGTTGAATAGCACACGCGAACTTTTACGCCATTCCCCCCGTCTTATTGAGTAAACTTTAGTGACTGGAAAATCAAATTTTTTTGGAAAAACCATGCTGGCGATAGCGAAAATTAAAATGACAAGGCAAACCGGGTCACAAAATTCCGCCTTGACCTTTGGATCTCTGCGCGGATCATTACCGCTAGATTGAATTAAACTATAGCAACCAATCAACAGATCTCTCTGGTGGGTTGAAATGTCCTCCATTCCGGCCGTTGACGGCACTGAAATCATTGTTGCAGCGTCCCGCTCCCCGCTGTGGGTGCAATTCGAGGTCATCGAGATGCGGGTGATCGCCGGCCCGGACGCCGGTCAGGAAATCAGCCTTGGCTTGCCTTCGGTGCGGATCGGCACGGCTTCAGATAACGACCTGGTACTGACCGACCGCGCCATTTCGCGCCGTCACGCCGAAATTCGCATGACGCCAAACGGGCTGCTGCTGCGGGATCTGGGGTCTACCAACGGCACGTTCATCAACGATGTGCGCATCACCGAAGCGTATGTCCCAGAGCACGCTGAATGCCGGCTCGGCTATACCCGGCTGTCAATCCGCCAGCACCTCGAAGAGCGCAAGGTGGCGGTGCCGCGCCAGGATCATCTGGGCGAGCTGGTCGGAGCCAGCGAGCGGATGCGGGAACTATATGGACTGATCCGGGCGGTCGCGCCCACCCCGACCACTGTCCACCTGCACGGCGAATCCGGCGCCGGTAAAGAATTAGTCGCCCGCACGCTGCACGCGCTCTCCGGCCGATCGGGGCCGCTGGTGGTGTTCGATGCCTCTATCACCGATCCAGAAATGGTGCGCAACGATTTATTTGGCCATATCAAAGGCGCTTTCACTGGTGCTACCGGCTCGCGGGAAGGCGCTTTTCGACAGGCGCATACCGGCACCTTGTTCATCGATGAAATTGGCGAACTGCCGCTGGATTTGCAGCCGAGGCTATTGCGGGTGCTGGAAACCCGCGAAGTAACGCCGATCGGCTCCGACAAGCCGTTACGCGTCGATGTGCGTGTGATCACGGCGACCCATCGCGATTTAGAAAGCATGGTCAAAATGGGGACTTTCCGCGCCGACTTGTTTTACCGATTGTCGGTCGTTCCCATTGCGTTGCCGGCGCTGCGAGACATCACCGAGGATATTCCATTAATTGCCCGGCAATTGTCCGATCGGCTGCAATTGAATTGCCGGATTTCCGAAGCTGCGATGAGCGCCTTGCAGGGCTACTCTTGGCCCGGCAACGTGCGGGAGTTGCGCAATGTGCTGGAACGGGCGGCGGTCATGTGTGGCGAACGGGAAATTCAACCTGAAAACCTGCGGTTGTCCAAAGATCTATGGCGACCGAAAGATCCGGACAGCGCTGCTGCAAGCGCGTCCCCAGGCTCCCCTGTTTCCACGCCACTGACTGCTCCCACTACTGACGCGCCGCCCGCGACCAAGGCGAGCACCGCCGCCCGCGCCCATCTTAAAGAAGTGGAACGGCAAATGATCCTGGATTCCTTAACTCGCAATTACAGCAATAAGACGGCGGTCGCGCGCGAGCTTGGCATTCCACTGTCTACTCTGAAACGCCGTCTGAAGGAATATCAGATCGGGGAAGACGATTGAGCGGAGTTCACCCCAACCAGACTCTACATGAGGAAAGATCCGCACTGAAAGGCGAACCCGTTTAGCGCGGCTCCCTTGCTCTTCTGCTCTGTTGCTCTAGCGCCCAGAGGATATGCTCCCGCACCAGATCGGACGAATCGGCTAAGCGGGCTTGTAAAGCCGCGACAATCAAAGCCGAATACGGCGCATTCCCCAACGCGACGGCGATATTGCGCAACCAACGCTGATGGCCAATCCGGCGGATAGCGCTGCCTTCGGTGCGGCGTAAAAACTCCGCTTCGTCCCACGCCCACAGTTCCAGTAAATCCGGCGCATCCAGACCAAGCCGGGCGTGAAAATCCGGCTCCATGCTTGGTTGTGCAAACCGATTCCACGGACACACCAACTGGCAATCGTCGCAACCGTAAATCCGATTGCCGATGGCGCGGCGGAATTCCGGCGGAATTGGCCCATGTAATTCGATGGTGTGATAGGAAATACAGCGACGGGCATCGACTTGATACGGCGCGACGATGGCGCGGGTTGGACAAAGGTCCAGACAAGCAGTGCAGGAGCCGCAATGGGCGGTTAGCGGCTGATCCACCGGCAGTAGCAAATCGACGTAAACCTCGCCCAGAAAAAACCAGGAGCCGGCGCGCCGGTCGAGCAGATTGCTATGTTTGCCGATCCAGCCCAAACCGGCTTTCTCGGCCAGCGCCTTTTCCAGTACTGGCGCGCTATCGGTGAACACCCGATAACCGAACGGACCAATGGCGGCGGCAATCCGTTCAGCCAGCTGTCGCAAGCGCTGCCGTAGCACCTTGTGATAATCGCGTCCCAGCGCATAACGCGAGACATAACCCAACGCCGGCCGCCGCAGCACGCTCCACGGTTCAGCGCTCGCTGGCGGCAAATAATCCATCCGCGCCGTAATTACTCGCGCGGTACCAGGAATTAATTCCGCCGGTCGGCTGCGCTTGACGCCGTGACGGGCCATATACGCCATCTCGCCGTGAAACTCCACCGCCAGCCAATCAAGCAAGCGCGACTCAGGCTGTTTCAGATCGATATCGGCAATGCCCACCCGCTGAAACCCCAACGCTCGACCCCAACGCTTGATCGAAACGACCAGTTTAGTCAATTCAAACGCGGTCAATTCAAGGCTCATGGCAGCGGCTAGATTTCAGAAAATGACCAGCGTATTGTGCGCTTAACTATTGCGGCAAAGGAGTCTTTCCATGCGCGAACTGCCCATCGAACTATACCGCGCCGCGCAGGTGCGGGAACTGGATCGGATTGCTATTGAAGAGCGTGGCATTCCCGGTTATACCCTCATGAGCCGGGCGGGTGAGGCGACTTTCAATCTCTTGCGCCAGCGCTGGCCGCAAGCGCGCCGAATCGCTGTGATCTGCGGCGGCGGTAACAACGCCGGTGACGGTTACATCGTGGCGCGCCTGGCGCGCCAGGCTGGGCTTGAGGTGTTGGCGCTGACGCTCGCCGATCCTGGCCGCTTGCGCGGCGATGCCCTGACCGCTTGGCAAGACGCCTGCGCCGCGGGTGTTTCGACCACCGTTTTTAGCGTCGATGGCCTGAACGGAGCCGACGTACTGGTGGACGCCATGCTCGGCACGGGCTTGGAGCGGGAGGTCAGCGGCGTCTGGCGGGATGCCATCGAGGCGATGAACGCGCATCCCGCCGAGATTCTAGCGATCGATATTCCTTCTGGCCTCCATGCCGACACGGGCGGCGTTCTCGGCGCGGCGGTACACGCAACCGCCACAATGACCTTTATTGGTCTCAAGCAGGGCCTTTTTACCGGCCAAGGACCCGCCTGTTGCGGTGAAATCAGCTTCACTGATCTTGGGGCGCCGTCGGACATCTATACGACCCTCCATCCAGCCTGCTGGCACTACAGCGGTGAAAATTTACCAAAGCTATTGCCCGCACGTCAGCGCAGCGCCCACAAGGGGCACTTCGGCCATGTGTTGGTGGTGGGCGGCGAGCTGGGGCTGGCCGGGGCGGCGCGCCTGGCGGCTGAAGCCGCCGCGCGGTGCGGAGCCGGACTGGTCAGCGTCGCCACTCGCGCCGCCCATGCGGGGTTGCAGGCGGCGGTTCGGCCGGAATTGATGTTTCACGGGATCGAAACCCCGGAAGAGCTCGCCCCCTTATTGGATCGTGCATCCATTATCGCTGTCGGTCCTGGATTGGGACGCAACGGCTGGGGCCGGGCCATGCTGCAGGCAGTCCTCGCCAGCGATAAACCGCTCGTGGTTGATGCCGACGGTTTGAACTTGCTGGCTATCGAACCGCAGTTTCGCGCCAACTGGATTTTGACCCCCCATCCGGGCGAAGCCGCGCGACTACTGAAAATGATGCCGGCCGAAATTGAAGCTGACCGCTTTACCGCTGTCGAGGATTTAGCGCTGCGCTATGGCGGAATCGCCGTGCTCAAGGGCGCGGGATCACTGATTGCCAGTAAGTTGGACGGCCAGGTGGCGCTGTGTTCGACCGGCAATCCGGGTATGGCCAGCGGCGGCATGGGCGATACGCTTACTGGCGTGATCGCCGCGCTGTTGGCGCAAGGTTTACCGCTGTTCGCGGCGGCCAAGGCCGGCGTTTATCTCCATGGCCGCGCGGGCGATTTGGCGGCCCTGTCGGGCGGTGAGCGCGGATTATTGGCTACTGATCTACTGCCTTTCCTGCGGCAATCTGTCAACTTTAAATCATGCTGAATTATAGGCTCGATTCCGCCGATGCCACTGAGCTGCTTGGCGCACGGCTGGCGGGCGTACTCGCGCCTGGCTGCGTGGTCTATCTGCATGGCGACCTGGGCGCGGGAAAAACTACGCTAGCGCGCGGCTTGCTCCATGGTCTTGGTCACCACGGCACGGTGAAAAGCCCAACGTTTACCCTGGTGGAACCGTATCAATTAGCCAGTTGGCGGCTGTTTCACTGGGATTTATACCGGCTGGCCGACCCTGAGGAATTGGAATATCTGGGCCTGCGCGATCAGTTGGATGGGGAAGCCGTGCTGTTGGTCGAATGGCCGGAACGGGGGGAAGGCGAACTGCCGCCAGCGGATCTTACGGTCACACTCGCTTATGCCGGCGAGGGGCGAAGCTGTCGGCTAGAAGGGCGCTCTGCTGTCGGACAAGCCATGTTAGCGAGGCTCTCGGCCTGAACCGCCGCGCTTCCAAAGCAGCCTTAATGCCACTTAATTGCTCTGGGAACCGGATCGCACCCATCCACTGCCAACTTTAATAGCCAGCAGTGGTTGGTTTCGCTGCAAAAGTAGACCGATAGCGCGACTTTAAGCCGCCTGACTTTTCTCTCGCTGTTCTTCCAGATGCTTGCAGTCGATGCACAATTCCGCCGTCGGCCGGGCCTCCAACCGGCGCAAGCCGATTTCCACGCCGCAAGCTTCGCAATAGCCGTATTCGTCTAAACTTAACCGTTCCAGCGCCTTATCGATCTTGCGAATCAATTTTCGCTCCCGATCTCGCGCTCGCAAATTGATGGTAAATTCTTCTTCCTGGCTGGCGCGGTCGTTCGGGTCGGGCAGGTTCAAGGGTTCATCCTGCATGTTGGTGACCGCCCGCCGGCCTTCTTCCATCAACTCCTGCTTCCAAGCCACCAGAATAGCGCGGAAATGCGCCTTTTGTTGATCGTTCATATAATCCTCTGCATCCCCGGCGCGGTAGGGTACAAATCCTGCGTAATTATCAGTCATCGTTGTTGTCCGCCTTTAGTCGTTCTCAGCACTCAATAAATAATCAGCACCAAAAATCAAACGCCGGCCACCGTGCCGGCTGGGTGCATCCAACGGTTGCGCATATCAACATAGACCATTCTGCCAAGGAATCCAGGCCATCACGCCTTCCAGCGCATAACAGATATTCAAGCGCCGCTCAGGCAAGTTTTCAAACTATGAGCCAAGCCCTGAAGAAGGTTGAAATAAGCCTCTACGCCAGCCGATAAATCACTCCCCAGCGGATCAAGCACGCCTCGGCGGGCACTGCCGCCCGCAATAACGGTCTCCACCAAGGCGGGTTGAAATTGCGGTTCGCTAAACACGCAGCGGACGTTCAGATTGCGGATACGCGCTTGGATTTCGCTCACTCGCTTGGCGCCTGGCCGCTGGTCTGGATTGAGGACGACCGATCCCACCGCGTTCAACCCATAGCGCCGCTCGAAATATTGATATGCATCATGAAACACGATGTACGGGCGATCCTTGATCGGCGTCAATTCCGTTGCCAGCTGTTGGTTGAGGTGTTGGAGCCGCGCGATCAATGCAGCCCCATTGCGCTCATAATCGGCCTGATGCGCCGAATCGACTTCTCCCAGCACGGTGACGATCCGCCGCGCCATGGCGATGGCATTGATCGGATCAAGCCAAATATGGGCATCACGACTGGGTTCGTGAGCGTGGCTGTGGTCGGCGGGATGTCCGGTTGGCTTGTCATCGTGCGCGTGGGATTCCCAAACGCCGCCCTCCCGTAGCGGCAACGTCTCAACGCCAGGCGCTGCCAGCAACGTAATGGATCTGGTCTTAGCCTTGGCGTTTTCCAGCGGTTTCACCAGAACGCTTTCCAAAGCCGGCCCAATCCAAAACACGATGGCTGATCCATTAATCGTCCTTACTTCGGACGGCCGCAAGCTGTATTCATGGGGCGAAGCGCCCCCTTGAATCAACAAAAACGGCTCCCCGACGCCGTGCATAACGCCCGCGACCAGCGAATGCAGCGGCTTGATGCTCGCCACCACTTGCGGTTGTTCAGCGAAGGCGGCCAGCGGCCACAGGAGTAGTAATCCCAGTACTTTTTGGAGCCATTTTAAACCCGCAAGATGACACCTCATCGTTTGCTCCCAGCGTTAGCTTGTAGAGTGATAACGGCTATTAAGATAACATTGCTCAAACCAAGACCCGCCATGCGCTCACCGCCTTTCCCACCCTTGCAGCCCCTGTCGTGATGATCAAGCCGGGTTGCTGCCCACACCGCCAACAAGGAATCATTGCTCGTGTCGGTTGAACCGTTATTGACGGTGGAAGACGTCAGTTTCGCCATTCGTGGCAATGCCATCGTGCAAAACGTGAGCTTCCAGGTAACGCCCGGTGAAATTGTCGCCCTGATCGGCCCCAACGGCGCGGGCAAATCCACCCTGGTGCGGATCGTGCTGGGTTTGCTCCAGCCGGATAGTGGTCAAATTGCGCTCAAGCCCGGCTTGCGGGTCGGCTACATGCCGCAACGCTTGGCGGTGGCCGACACGCTGCCGCTAACGGTACAGCGTTTCATCACGCTGGGTATGTCCGCCTCGCGGCGACGGGTGCGCGAACTGTTGGCCGAAGTGGGAGCAGCGCAAGTGCTCGATTCGCCGGTGCAGGCTATCTCCGGCGGCGAATTGCAACGGGTGCTGCTGGCGCGGGCGCTACTGCGCCAACCGGATTTATTGGTGCTAGACGAACCCATTCAGGGCGTGGATCTGAACGGTCAATACGAACTCCACGACCTGATCAGCAACCTGCGGCGGCAACGAGGTTGCGGCATTTTGATGGTGTCGCACGAACTGCATCTGGTGATGGCCACTACCGATCACGTCATCTGCCTAAACCGGCATGTCTGCTGTTCCGGCCATCCCGATCATGTGGCCCGTGATCCGGCTTATCTGGAATTGTTCGGGATTGAAGGCGCACGCACCTTGGCGATTTATCATCACCGCCACAACCACCGCCACGACTTGCACGGCGCCGTGGTGGCATCGGCCGAGGATGGCGCGCATGGATGACTTTTTGCCGCGCGTGCTGCTGGGCGGCTTCGGGGTGGCGCTGGTCGCGGGGCCACTGGGCGCGTTCATTGTCTGGCGGCGCATGGCCTATTTCGGCGATACCTTGTCGCACTCTGGCCTACTGGGCGTGGTGCTTGGCACCGTGCTCGGCATCAACCCGCAACTGAGCGTGGCGATCACCTGTTTGGGCGTGGCGCTGGCGTTGGTCTTGCTGCAACGGCGGCAGGCGCTGGCGACTGATACCTTGCTCGGCATCCTGGCCCACGCCACCCTGTCGCTGGGTCTGGTGGCGCTCGCTTTCCTGGAAACGGTGCGGGTCGATCTGGTCAGCTACCTGTTCGGTGACATTCTCTCCATCAGCACCACCGATCTCTACTGGATTTGGGGCGGCAATCTGCTGACCCTGAGCATTTTGCTGGGCTTGTGGCGGCCCTTGCTGGCGGCCACGGTCCATGAGGAACTGGCGCGGGTGGAAGGCGTGCCGGTATTTCAAATCCGGCTGGCTTTCATGCTGCTGATCGCCATCGTCATCGCCGTGGCGATGAAAGTGGTCGGCATCCTGCTCATCACCTCACTGTTGATTATCCCGGCAGCGACTGCCCGCCGCTTCGCCCGCTCGCCGGAAGGGATGGCGATGCTGGCCAGCGTGTTCGGCTGTCTGGCGGTCGGACTGGGACTATGGGCTTCGTTGCGCTGGGATACGCCCGCTGGCCCTTCGGTGGTTGTGGCGGCGACTAGCTTGTTCATGCTGGGTTCCGCCACGCCGAACCGCTGGTGGCGCTAATCTCGCATCACGCCGATCAGCGCACCGCCGCCAGCACCGGTTCCTTGGCCGTTTGATGCGGGCAGATCAGCGTCATCATCATCGGTGCAAAGACGATCAGCAGTAAGGCCCAGGGTAGCGAGAGACCAACCGCCACCGCGCCAACCGCCACCGCCAACACAGCCAGCCCGGCAACGCAGCCGACCCAAAGTTTCTGGCTGGGCTCGATCACATAGGCCCGCATAAACGCCGCACAGAGCAGATAGATCGCCACCGCAGTCGCCACCGCCCCGATGGCGAACAGCGGCGACACGGCATGGGCCGCGGCGCCATGATCGGGCAGCGCCGCTTCCCGCTTGGCTTGCACTACATCGGCCACCACCTCCAGGCACGCGCCCAGGGCGGCGAGCGCGGCAAAAATCAGATAATGACCGTAACCGAACAAGAACGCCACACGCTGGTTGCGCTCACGGCTCAAGACCTCCGCCCACGGCATGTCGAAATACAACCACCACACCGCGAAAATTAACCCGGTGATACCCAGCCCCAGCGGCAACAGATCGAACACCCAGCCATGTGCTTGCAGCATATTGGCCAGCGCGCTGGTGGCCCCGAGAATGCACTCACCCAAGACGATGATGGTCAGCAGGCCATAACGCTCGGCAATATGATGCGGGTGCCAGGGCGTTTTAGCCTTGTACTCGGCAAATATCGGCACCAGCAATTCGGCGACCACTCCTGGCAGCAGTAAAGGGATTTGCCAATCCGCTGGCAGAAAGGTGCGCACAATCCAGAAGACCTGCATGAGGCTAATTCCAGCCGCATAGCGATAGCAGGTTTCCCGCCGCCTGTGATCGTCGTGGCCAGCGCGCAGCCACTGCGCCGCCATCGCCAACCGCATCACCGCATAGCCGACCACCCCCACGGTAATTTTGGTGCTGTCGTTAAAAAGATCGGGAATGCCGACCGCCAAAATCAGCGCGCCGAACATCTGCACCATGGTAAAAAGCCGATAACGGGTATCGTCAGTGTCGTAGGCGGAGGCGAACCAGGCGTAATTGAGCCACGCCCACCAGATCACAAAAAACGCGAATGAAAACCCGAACAACCCCTGACCGATATGATGCGCGGACAGCGCGTGGTGCAGTTCCCGCGCGGCGGCGGCGATGGCCACCACGAACACCAGATCGAACAGCAGCTCCAACGGCGTGGCGGCGCGGTGGTGTTCGTGAATGTCGCGGCCCTGCATGGCTTTATTAGGTCGGGTCAACATAAGGCAATGATTCCTGGCGAGGCTTTCCGAAGTCTGGCGTTACCGCCATTGAAATAGCAACTTCTACTTTAATTAAAGTAAAACTCAATTTAGAGTCTTGCAACTTCAACAGATTGCGCCAGCCACCCCCATCGTGGCAAAGCGGCCATCCATTCACTGAGAGAAAAGCATCATGAGCCAGATCAAGTTCACCAAAACCCACGAATGGCTGCGCGCCGAAGGCGACGGCACGGCCACCATCGGTATCACCGATTACGCTCAAAACGCGCTCGGCGATTTAGTGTTTATCGGCTTGCCAGCGGTTGGGACGGAACTGGCGCAAGGCGGCGAAGGGGCGATCATCGAGTCGGTTAAAGCGGCCGACGAAATTCATATGCCGGTCGCAGGCACCGTGACTGAGATCAATAGCTCGCTCAGCGAGGACCCGGCTCAAGTCAACAACGATCCGCTGGGCAAGGGATGGTTCTTCAAAATGACGCTCGCTGATCCATCCCAAGTGGACGCCCTGCTGGATCAAGCCGCTTACGACCAGTTCATCGCCAGTCTCGATGAATAATTTGCCGCTCCATCACAACCCTAATGAGGTGGTCGTGAATACCCCAAACACCGCACCCCGGCGCCCATTGTCGGAACTCGACAACCACGGAGAATTCATCCATCGGCACATCGGGCCAAGCACCACCGAGCAAGCCAAGATGCTCGCTGCGTTGGGTTTCGACTCGATGGACGCCTTTATCGCTAAGGTGGTGCCCGGCGGTATCCGCTCCGGCGGACCGCTGGCGCTCGATTCGGCCCGCGGCGAAGCGCAAGTCTTGGCGACGCTGCGACGCATGGCCGCGAAAAATAACGTGTTCCGGTCTTTCCTGGGGATGGGTTATTCCGACACCCATACGCCGACCGTCATCTTGCGCAACGTGCTGGAAAATCCAGCCTGGTACACCGCCTATACGCCTTATCAGCCGGAGATTTCGCAAGGGCGGCTGGAAGCGCTGCTGAACTTCCAGACTCTGATTGTGGATCTGACCGGGATGGAGATCGCCAACGCGTCGTTGCTGGATGAGGCGACGGCGGCGGCCGAGGCGATGACATTCTGCCGGCGGCTATCGAAGTCCAAGAGCCAGGTGTTTTTCGTCTCCGCCGAGTGCCATCCCCAAACCATTGATGTCGTGCGCACCCGCGCCGCGCCGCTCGGCCTGGAAGTGGCGGTTGGCAGCCATCAGCAGGCACCGGGCGCACTCGATTGCTTCGGTATCTTGCTGCAATACCCCGCCACCTCCGGCGAGATTCACGACTACGCCGATACCATCGCCAAAGCCCACGCCAACGGCGCGCTGGCGGTGGTGGCCGCCGATTTACTGGCCCTGACGCTGCTCAAGCCGCCGGGTGAGTTCGGGGCCGATGTGGTGATCGGCTCGGCGCAGCGCTTCGGTGTACCACTCGGCTACGGCGGGCCGCACGCCGCTTTCTTCGCCACCAGCGACCGCTACAAACGCGATATGCCGGGTCGGCTGGTGGGCGTCTCCATCGATAGCAAGGGCAACACCGCCTTAAGGCTGGCGCTTCAGACCCGCGAACAACACATCCGCCGCGAAAAAGCCACCAGCAATATCTGTACCGCGCAGGCGCTATTGGCGATCATGGCCAGCCTGTACGCGGTCTATCACGGCCCCAAGGGCTTGACCGCCATCGCCGAACGCATCCACGGCTTGGCCGTGACCTTGGCGGCGGGACTAAAACAGCTCGGCTACGAGCTGACGACCGCCGTCTTTTTTGACACGATCACCGTCAAGACCAGCGCGCGCACCGCCGCCATTCACGAAGCGGCCCGCGGCCGCCAGATGAACCTGCGCGCCACCAGCGCCGATAGCATCGGCATTGCGCTGGACGAAACCACGACCCGCGCCGAGGTAGAGGCCTTGTGGGCGATTTTTGCCCAGGACCACAAAACGCCGGATTTTGTCGCCATTGAGGCCAAAACCGCCGGAGCCATTCCCTCCGCCCTCGCGCGTGCATCCGCGTTTCTGACCCACCCGGTGTTCAACACTTACCACTCTGAAACCGAGATGTTGCGTTATTTGCGGTTTCTCGCCGACCGAGATCTGGCGCTGGATCGCTGCATGATCCCGCTTGGCTCCTGCACCATGAAGCTCAACGCCACCACGGAGATGATTCCGATAACCTGGCCAGAGTTCGGCAACCTGCATCCGTTCGCACCGCTGGAACAAGCCCAGGGGTACGCCGAACTGTTCGCCGATCTGGAACGGATGCTCGTCGCCTGCACCGGCTACGACGCGGTGTCGCTCCAGCCCAACGCCGGCTCTCAGGGTGAATACGCCGGCATGCTGGCCATTCGTAACTACCATGCCAGCCGTGGCGAAGGCTCGCGCAACATCTGTTTGATTCCGGCCTCGGCCCACGGCACGAATCCGGCCACCGCCCAGATGGCGGGCATGACCGTGGTGGTGGTGGCTTGCGATCACAACGGCAATGTTGATCTGAATGATCTGAAAGCCAAGGCCGAGAAGCATTCCACCCAGCTGGCGGCGATCATGATTACCTACCCGTCCACCCACGGCGTGTTCGAGGAAGCCGTCCGCGAGATTTGCCAGATCGTTCACGCCCACGGCGGCCAGGTCTACATCGACGGGGCCAACATGAACGCCATGGTGGGCCTTTGCCAGCCAGGTCAGTTCGGCGGGGACGTGTCGCATCTCAACCTGCACAAGACCTTCTGCATCCCACACGGTGGCGGTGGTCCCGGCGTCGGCCCCATCGCGGTCAAGGCGCATCTCGCGCCGTTCCTGCCCGGTCATCATTTTGGGGCGCAAAAATCCGCGGGAGCCGTCTCCGGGGCGGCCTGGGGCAGCGCCAGCATCCTGCCGATCAGTTGGGCGTATATCACGCTGATGGGTCGCGAAGGCCTCAAACAAGCGAGTGAAGTAGCGATCCTCAATGCCAACTATATCGCCCACCGCCTCGCGCCACACTACCCAATCCTGTACACCGGCAGCCACGGCCAAGTGGCGCATGAGTGCATCATCGACTTGCGCGCAATAAAGGATCGCAGCGGCATCACCGTCGATGATGTGGCCAAGCGCTTGGTCGATTTCGGTTTCCACGCCCCCACCATGTCGTTTCCGGTCCCCGGCACTCTGATGATCGAACCGACCGAGAGCGAACCAAAATCGGAACTCGACCGTTTCTGCGACGCCATGATTCGCATTCGGGAGGAGATTCATGCCATCGAATCCGGCGCGATGCCCGCCGCCGACAACCCGTTAAAGAACGCGCCACACACGGCGCTGGAATTAGCGGGCGAGTGGGGTCATCCGTACAGCCGGGAGCAGGCGGTGTTTCCGGTCGCCAGTTTGCGCGCCGCTAAATATTTTCCGCCGGTTGGTCGGATCGACAACGTGTATGGCGACCGCCATCTGGTGTGCGCCTGCGTGCCGATCTCCGCGTACGAAGACGATCACAGTGACTACACTGGCGCCTGACGCCACTGATTTAGGAGCCGCATCATGATGAACTCCATCGTCCTGACCTTGATTGGTCGGGATAAACCGGGATTGGTGAGCGCGATCTCGCAAAAGATCACCGCGGGCGGCGGTAACTGGCTGGATTCGCGGATGGCGAGCCTAGCGGGCCAATTCGCCGGCTTGCTGCTCGTGAACGTGCCGCAAGCCAAAGCCGAGGCGCTGATCGCCTCGTTGCTGACCTTGGAGCAACAAGGCCTTCGGGTCGTGATTGAGCGTGGCATTGGCGACGCCGCAACGGCAGCGGACGGGCGAACGCTGAAGTTGGAACTGACTGGCCAAGACCGGCCTGGTATCGTGCGCGATATCTCCGATACCCTAGCGCGGTGGAAGGTCAATATCGAGGAAATGGAAACCGCCTTTTTCAACGGCTCGTTCTCTGGCGAGGACATGTTCGAGATGCGCGCCACGCTCCGCATCCCGGCGGGTTTGACCGATGCGGTTTTGCGCCATGCGCTAGAGAACTTGGCGAACAACCTGATGGTCGATATCAGCCTCGACTCGGCCGCCTAGCGCGGAAACTTATTGAATCAAGAGGATTTGCGATGTTTGGTAGCGATATGACAATTCAGGGCTTCGACGACGAACTATTCGCCGCCATCGAAGCGGAAAAGCGGCGGCAAGAAGATCACATTGAGCTGATTGCGTCCGAGAACTACGCCAGCCCGCGCGTGCTGGAAGCGCAGGGTTCGGTGCTCACTAACAAGTACGCCGAGGGTTATCCCGGCAAGCGCTACTACGGCGGCTGCGAGCATGTTGATGTGGCCGAGCAGCTGGCCATCGATCGCGCCAAGCAATTGTTTGGCGCCGATTACGCCAACGTCCAGCCGCATTCCGGCTCGCAAGCCAACGCGGCGGTCTATATGGCCCTGCTCCAGCCGCACGACACCGTGCTGGGCATGAGTCTGGCTCACGGCGGCCATCTCACCCACGGCGCCAAGGTCAATTTCTCCGGCAAGATCTACAACGCGATCCAGTACGGCATCAAATCCGATACGGGCGAAATCGACTACGAGCAAGTCGAGGCGCTGGCGCTGGAACACCGGCCAAAAATGATCGTGGCGGGGTTCTCGGCCTATTCGCTGATTATCGACTGGGCGCGGTTTCGGGCTATCGCCGACCGGGTGGGCGCTTACTTTTTTGTCGACATGGCCCATGTGGCGGGACTGGTGGCGGCGGGTCTTTATCCGAACCCGGTGCCAATTGCCGATGTGGTTACCACGACCACCCATAAAACCCTGCGCGGGCCACGCGGCGGGCTGATCCTGGCCCGCGCCAATGCTGACTTGGAGAAGAAATTCAATTCGCTGGTGTTCCCCGGTATTCAGGGCGGTCCGCTGATGCACGTCATCGCCGCCAAGGCCGTGGCGCTGAAAGAAGCACTGCAACCGGAATTTAAAACCTATCAGCAACAGGTGGTGAAAAACGCCAAGGCGATGGCGGCGGTGTTCCAGGAGCGCGGCTATCAGGTGGTCTCCAACGGCACCGAGGATCATCTATTCCTGCTCAGTCTGATCGACAAGGGTCTGACCGGCAAAGCCGCCGACGCGGCGCTAGGCGCGGCGAGCATTACCGTCAACAAGAACGCGGTGCCCAACGATCCGCAATCGCCCTTCGTGACCAGCGGCATCCGCATCGGCACGCCGGCGGCGACCACGCGCGGCTTTAAGGAAGCGGAGGTGCAGGCGGTCGCCCACTGGATGTGTGACATCCTGGACGACATCAAAAACCCGGCGGTAATCGAGCGGGTCAAGGCGCAAGTCACCGCCCTGTGCGCCCGCTTCCCGGTCTACGGCAAGTAACGATCCATACGGGCAAACCCCCAACCCTCGTTCAGCGCGGCTGGTGCTGGCGAGGCCTACCCCCCGCGGCCAAACGGGCCGAATGTACCGGAGCGAGATCATGGCGCTAAGCGTTTTCGATTTGTTCAAGATCGGCATCGGGCCGTCCAGTTCCCACACGGTTGGCCCGATGCGGGCGGCCTTGACCTTCGCCACGGGACTGAAGCAGGCCGGTTTACTGGAATCGGTGCGGGCGGTTAAAGCGGAGCTTTACGGCTCCCTCGGCGCGACTGGCAAGGGCCACGGCTCCGACAAAGCCGTGCTGCTGGGCTTGGAAGGCGACGCGCCGGATACCGTGGATACCGAAGCGGTGGACGCTCGACTGAAAGCGCTGCGCGAGGCCCATTGCATCAAGCTACTGGGCGAGCATGCGATCGCGTTCCGCGAGAAAGAGCATCTGATCATGCACCGGCGCGAGTCGCTGCCCTTTCACCCCAACGGCATGCGCTTTACCGCTTTCGATGCGGCGGGAGCCGTGCTGAGCAGCAAAGTCTACTACTCGGTGGGCGGCGGTTTCGTGGTCGATGAATCGGCGGCGGGAGCCGACCGGATCGTCGAAGATCAAACGCCCTTGCCCTACCCGTTCAAGAATTGCGCCGACCTGCTGCGCCTGTGCGCGGCGCACCAGCTTTCCATCAGCCAGCTCATGCTGGAAAACGAAAAGAGCTGGCGGCCGGAAGCGGAAACGCGCGCCGGTTTGCTGAAGATCTGGGAGGTGATGCAGGAGGGGGTACGGGCCGGCATCAGCAAACAGGGCGTCATGCCGGGCGGCCTTAAGGTGCGCCGCCGGGCCGCCGATCTGTACCGAACGCTGTTGAGTCAGCCAGAGGCCAACCTGCGCGATCCGCTGACGGTGATGGATTGGGTGAATCTCTACGCGCTGGCGGTGAACGAGCAAAACGCCACTGGCGGACGAGTGGTCACGGCCCCGACTAACGGCGCGGCGGGCATCATCCCGGCGGTGCTGCACTACTACACCCGTTTCGTGTGGAACGCCAGCGACGATGGGGTGGAGCGCTTCCTGCTCACCGCCGCCGCCATCGGCATTCTTTATAAGGAAAACGCCTCGATTTCCGGCGCGGAAGTCGGCTGTCAGGGCGAAGTTGGCGTGGCCTGTTCGATGGCCGCTGGGGCGCTGGCCGAAGTACTCGGCGGCACGGTGCAGCAGGTCGAGAACGCCGCCGAAATTGGCATGGAACATAACCTCGGCCTCACCTGCGATCCGGTCGGTGGCCTGGTGCAGGTGCCGTGCATCGAACGCAATGCGATGGCCTCGATCAAGGCGATCAACGCCGCGCGGATGGCGCTGCGCGGCGATGGCAAGCATTTCGTGTCGCTCGATAAGGTCATCAAGACCATGCGCGAAACCGGCGCGGACATGAAGACCAAATACAAGGAAACCGCCCGTGGCGGCCTCGCCGTCAACATCATCGAATGCTAGCCCGGCGCTGGCTGAACCCCACCACTCTGGAACCAACATGAGCACGAATGAACCCCTCTCCCGCACCCCGCTTTATGACCTGCACGTCGAACTCGGCGCCAAGATCGTGCCTTTCGCGGGTTATCAAATGCCGGTGCAATATCCGTCCGGAATCATCAGGGAGCACAACCACACCCGCACTCAGGCGGGCTTGTTCGACGTGTCGCACATGGGCCAGGTCCGCCTGTCTGGCCCAGATGCGGCGGCAGCGCTGGAAACGCTCGCACCGATGGATATGATCGGCCTACCGGTCGGCAACCAGCGCTATGCCCTGTTCACTAATGACCAGGGTGGCATTCTCGATGATCTGATGGTGGCCAACAGCGGCGGCGATTCGCTGTTTGTGGTAGTCAACGCCGCCTGCAAGCAGCAGGATATCGCGCATATGAAGGCGCATCTGTCCGGCCGCTGCCAAGTCGAGGAGCTGGCTGATCGCGCGCTGCTGGCGATCCAAGGACCGGCGGCGGCGGCGGTGATGACCCGACTTGCCCCGGAAACCGGCAAGATGATTTTCATGGCGCATGGCCTCGTGACGCTGGTCGGCGCTCCCTGCTTCATCAGCCGTTCCGGCTACACTGGTGAAGATGGCTTCGAGATTTCGGTGCCCGCCGAGAAAGCCGAGGCACTCGCCCGTTTGCTCTTGGCGCAACCCGAAGTCGCGCCGATTGGTTTGGGCGCGCGGGACTCGCTGCGCCTGGAAGCGGGGCTGTGCCTGTACGGTCACGATATCGACGCCACCACCACGCCGGTCGAGGCCAGCCTGCTATGGTCCCTGTCCAAGTCGCGCCGCCGCGACGGCGCGCGGCCTGGCGGCTATCCCGGCGCTGAAGTGATTCTCGAGCACATCGAAAAGGGCGTGACCCGCCAGCGGGTTGGCTTCCTGCCTCAAGGCAAGATGCCGGTGCGCGACGGCGCTGAAGTGGTGGACGCCAGCGGCCGCATGGTCGGCAAAATCACCAGCGGCGGCTTCGGCCCCACCTTGGGCGGTCCGGCGGCCATGGGTTATGTGGAAACAGCCCTAGCGGTAGTTGGTACTCCGCTCAACGCCCTGGTGCGGGGTAAGCCCGTACCCATCGCCGTGGCCAAGACGCCCTTTGTGCCCCAGCGTTACTACCGAGGCTAAAAAACGGGCTCTCACATTTTATCGATCAGGCTGTTTCCATCTCGCCAAGACCCACTACACTATTTGTGTGCGGATTAAGCCAACACCCTGGCTTCTCCAGCACTTCCAGGCGATCCCTGGGTTTCCATCCTCACATTGGGTTCCTGAACAAGGATAAATCGATGAGTCTTTTGCGTTCTTATCTGCGCGTTTCGCTGGTCACGCGCATTATTGTGGGCTTTCTGGCGGGCGCCGCTATTGGCGGCTTGTTATGGTATGTCTCCGTCGCTTTCGACATGAAGGACAGCGTGCAGCAAGCGATGCGCTACGCTTCGCCCTTCGGCACAGTGTTCATCAGCATGTTGAAGATGATCGTGGTGCCGATTGTGTTCTTCTCGCTGGTGGGCGGCGCGGCCTCGCTGCCGTTGCAGAAACTGGGCAAGGTCGGCGGCAAGGTGATCGGCTGGTATTTCGCCACCATGGCCTTCGCTGCCGTGCTCGGTATTACTTTAGCGAAGCTGGTGAATCCAGGCTCCGGCGCTTCACTGGAAGGCTGGAAAGAGCTCGTCAAACAATTTGGCTCGCAAGCGGAAAGCGTGGCAGCGTCGGCAGCCCCAAAATCATTGGTCGATATTCTCGAAAAGCTGTTGCTGGATTTCTTTCAGAACCCCTTCAACGCGCTCGCTAACGGCAACTTTCTGGCCATTATCGTGTTTGCGATCTTGTTCGGCATCAGCGTTCGGCTAGTGCTGGAAGCCACCAGCGATCCAGCGGTCAAGGCCAAAATGACCATGGTGATCGATCTGTTTGACGCCGCCATGCTGGCAATGAACAAAGTCATCGGCTTCGTGATGAATTACTCGCCGATCGGCGTGTTTTTCTTGTCGATGGTGATTTTTTCGGTCTATGGTCCGGTCATCATCGGCCCGTATGTCACGGTTTTGCTTGGCGTCGCGGCGGGCATTTTGTTCATGATCTTCGTCGCCTACCCGCTCTTGATCGCGCTGGTGGTGCGAGAAAATCCCTATCAGATTCTGAGCAAGATCCGCGAAGCCATGATTATGGCCTTCGTCACGCGCTCCAGCGCCGCGACCTTGCCAGTTTCGATTAGGGTTTGCGAGCAGAATCTTGGCGTCAACCGCGAGCTGGCGAGTTTTTCTCTCCCCCTGGGCGCGACCATCAACATGGATGGCGTGTGTATCCATCTGCCGATGTTCGCCATTCTGGCCGCCAACATGTTTGGCATCCAATTGGGCTTCGGTGACATGGCGTTGATGACCATCACGACCGTGCTGGCGGCGGTGGGTACTGGCGGCGTACCGGGCGGCAGCTTGATGCTGTTGTTCATCATCCTGGGCGCTATCGGCTTGGATCCTTCACAAATCGCGGTAATCGTAGCCCTGGCCATCGGCATCAATCCCATCCTGGATATGTTCGAGACCATGGCCAACGTGACTGGCGACATTCTCTGCACCTACTCGGTGGGCAAGCTGGAAGGCTTGGTTGAAAAACCTTCGTTGGTGGGCGATGGCGGAATCGCTGGAAGGAGTTCCGCAACCATCAGCTAACTCGGGCACTTCGAGCAAGCGCCTACGCCTCCCTAACGTTCAGTGGGGAGGCTTTTTTTCAGCGCTACAATTCCCGCAACGCCCGCCACGGCGGTTGGCGCAAGGCCGAGCGCGCACCCAGTAACCCGGCCAGCCCCACGCCCACCATGCCCGCGCCCGCGCCCAGCAACCAGATCCACGGATTCAATGCGTACGGGAAATCAAATACCTGACGGGCCAGCACGAACCCCAGCACGGTGGCGGCGGCGGCGGCCAACACCCCGGCCAGCAACCCCAAAACGGCAAATTCCACCAACAGGCTTTCCCGCACCACTGCCCGCCCCGCGCCCAAGGTACGCAGCACGGCGCTTTCGAAGCGCCGCTCATCCTGCGTCGCTTGAATCGCCGCGTACAGCACCACCAATCCCGCTGCCAGGGTGAACAGGAACACATATTCCACAGCGGCAATCACCCGATCCATGATTTCGCGTACCTTGCCCATCAGCGCCTCGACATCCAACACCGTGACCGATGGATGCTGCCGCACTAATTCGGCTAACAACGGCTTTTGACCGGCTGGCAGATGAAAACTGGTGATCCAGGTCGCCGGATAAGCATCCAGTGCACCCGTCGGAAACACCACAAAAAAATTGACCCGGAATGAATCCCACTCCACGCTGCGCAAACTCGCGACCTTGGCCTCCAGGTCCTGTCCAGCAATCTGGAAACGCAGGGTGTCGTTTAAGGCAATGCCTAGCTCTTTCGCTAGCCCCTCTTCCACTGAGGCAATGCCCTGGCCAAGATCGCCAGCGCTCCACCACTGGCCGGCCACGATACGGTTATCCGCTTGCAACCGCTCGGTTTGGGAGAGATTAAATTCCCGCTCCACCAATCGCTTGGCGCGAGGTTCTTTATAATCATCCGGGCCGACCGCCCGGCCGTTGATAGCCGTCAGCCGCCCGCGCACCATCGGATAGAGTTCAACGCTGCTCAACCCCCGGTCGCGCAGAAATTGCCGAACCTGCTCCACCTCACCCGGCTGGATATTGATTAGAAAATGATTGGGTGCATCGGCCGGCAGACTGGAACGCCAGCTGGTCAACAAGTCGGTGCGCACCAGAGTCAGCACCAACAGCGCCATCAACCCCAAACCCAGCGCCACTACTTGCACCGCGCTACCAGGGCCGCGCCGGGCGATATTCGCCAACCCGAACCGCCACGCCACCCCAACGCGTCCACGTAATAAATTTAGCGCCTTGACTAAACCCCAAGCCGCCAGCGACAGCACGACGGTCGTCGCCACGACCCCGGCGCAAACGATTAACGCCAGCCGCAATTCACCGGCTTGCCAGACCAGCAACGCAGCCGTCGCCAATAGCGCGGGGCCGTATAAAGCCAGCAGACGCGGATTGACCGGACCAAGATCGCGTCGCAACACCCGCAGCGGCGGGACTTCCCGCAACCGTAACAGCGGGGGCAAACCGAAACCGAGCAAGGTGACAAACCCAGTCGCCAAGGCGGGCCAGATCGGTTGCCAAGACGGCGCGGGTAATTCGGTGCGGCTGACCAACTGGCCTAACACACCGCTCAAGCCGTATTGCGCGAAATAGCCCAGAAGCAAGCCCGCTCCGCCCGCCACGGCCGCCAACGTCAATAATTCCAACATGAACAAGCGAACGATCAGCGGCTGAGTAGCTCCGACACAGCGCATGATCGCCACGCTGTCCCAGTGGCGGGCGGCGAAACGGCGAGCCGCAATCGCCACGCCGACTCCGGCCAGAATCACGCTGACCAGCGCCGCCAAATGCAGAAACCGCTCTGCCCGCTCCAGGGCCAGGCGCAGTTCCCCACGCGCTTCACGGACCCCTTGCAACTTCTCGCCAATTTTCAGCAGCGGGTTGGCCGCCGTCTTGAACGCCGCCAGCACTGGCGGCTCGCCGGCCAGCAACAGTCGATATTCGACCCGGCTGCCGGGCTGAATCAAACCGGTCGAAGGGATATCGGCCAAATTCATCAACAGCCGTGGGGCGATACTGAACAAATCGCCCGCCCGATCGGGTTCGTAAGCCAAGACCTGTCCGATCCGAAAACTCCGGGTACCAAGTTCCACCGCATCGCCCACTTGCAGTCCGAGCGTCTGAATCAATCGTTCATCCAGCCAAACCTGCCCCGGCTCCGGGAGGCTAGTCACGACTCGGGGCGGCGCAAAAGGTTGATCGCTGACTTGTAAGGCGCCACGCAAGGGGTAACCGGGACCAGCCGCTTTGACTTCGGCCAGTTGGGTTAGATCGCCGGCGACCACTACGCTGCGAAAATGCAAAGTCTCCGCCGTTTGCAAATTTCGCCGCCGCGCCTCTTCCGTCAGCCGCGGTTGCAGTGGCGTTGGCGCGGCCACAACTAAATCCGCGCCTAGCAACTCGCTGGCCTTAAGCTCCATTGCCTGCTGGATGCGGTCGGTAAAAAAGCCGACGGCGGCGACGCTGGCGACGGCGATCAGCAGCGCGACCGCCAGCACCCGCAATTCGCCGGCTTGCCAGTCGCGGGCGAGCGCGCGCAACGCCATGCGGCCGGTGGTCAGCCAGTGAGCCATCGGTGCTTGATCTGAATCTGTCGCTGGAACGGCCATGCTTTATCGACTCTCCGCCTTGCGGGTTTCACCTTTTAATCGCCCATCGTCCAGTTCCAGCACGCGGTCGCAATAAGCGGCTAGCGCGGGGTCGTGCGTCACCAGAATCAAGGTCGCACCCTGCTCGCGGTTGAGCGCGAATAACAGATCGACGATGCGATGGCCGGTTTTCTGATCGAGATTGCCGGTCGGCTCATCGGCGAACAGCACATCGGGATCACCGGCGAAGGCGCGGGCGATGGCAACCCGCTGCTGCTCACCGCCGGATAGCTGGGTCGGATAATGGCGGGCGCGCGCCTTGAGACCGACTCGCTCCAATAACTCCAGCGCCGAGCGACGGGCATCCGGCTGGCCAGTGAGTTCCAGCGGCAGCATGACGTTTTCCAGCGCGGTTAGTCCGATCAACAGTTGAAAGGACTGAAATACGAAGCCGACCCGTCGCGCCCGCAATAAAGCGCGGCCATCTTCATCCAGTTGGCCTAGATCAATACCGGTCAGCCACACGCGGCCCGCGCTGGGCGTGTCTAATCCAGCCAGCAAGCTAAGGAGAGTGGATTTGCCGGAACCAGAAGCCCCGACCACCGCCACGCTTTCGCCCCGACCAATCGTGAAGTGGATATCGTCGAGGATAACCAGCGGGCCTTCCGGGCTGATCACCTGCTTGCGCAACGCCTCCACCCGCACGATTGCTCCGCTGTGATTGTCCAATGACGGCGCGGCGGTTACGCTAATACCATTTTCCATTTTCGGGTCATGATCCACCCGCATGGCCAAATTCTCCGATAATGAAGATGAATTACTCACGCTATTTACTCAGGTTAGTGCCTTGGTTGGCGGTTTTGCTCAGCCTGTCGGCCCGCGCCGAAACCCCGACGATTCTGGTGCTGGGCGATAGCTTGAGCGCTGGTTACGGCATTTCCGCCGAACAAGGCTGGGTCAAGCGGCTGCAAGACCGGCTAGTGGAACGCGGTTTCCCGCATCGGGTGGTCAACGCCAGCATCAGCGGCGACACCACCAGCGGCGGCCTGAGCCGCTTACCAGCGGCGCTGGAACGCGAGCGTCCCGCCATCGTCATTTTGGAGCTGGGCGCCAACGATGGTTTGCGCGGACAGCCGCCGATGGCCATGAGCCACAATCTGGCGCGGATGATCGAACTAGCCCAGCAGGCGGGCGCCAAGGTCTTATTGGCTGAGATGCGGATTCCACCAAATTATGGCCCCACCTACACTCAAAAGTTTCACGCGACATTTGCCGAACTGGCGCAACACTATGCGATTCCCTTGATTCCCTTCCTGCTTGAAGGGATAGCGGGCGATCCAGCGCTCACCCAAGAAGATGGCTTACATCCGCGCGCCGAGGGTCAACCCAAGATTCTGGAAAATGTGTGGCCGACCCTGGAGCCGGTGTTGAAATAGCAGCGCCGCCGCTTGCAATTTGCCGGCGACTCCGTCGCTCACAACATTACCGGTTCCGGTTCTAGCGTAACTCCGAACATCGCCTGAACCGATTGCTGAATTGCGTTTGCTAGCCGCAACACATCCTCGCCCCGCGCGCCGCCGCCATTGACCAGCACCAGCGCCTGTTGCTCGTAAACGCCGACCGGACCGAGCTGTTTCCCTTTCCAGCCGCAACGCTCGATCAACCAGCCCGCGGCGAGTTTGACCCTGCCATCGGCCTGCTGATAATGCGGTAGCTCAGGAAATCCAGCGGCGAGGCGCAAAAACACCGCGCCATCCACGATCGGATTCTTGAAAAAACTGCCTACATTACCGATGCGCGTCGGGTCTGGCAGTTTGCGGCTGCGAATCGCGATCACCGCATCGGCAATATCCCGCGCGGTCGGATGCGCGATCCGTTTGGTCTCCAGTTCACTGGCCACATCGGCATAGCGCGTCAAGGGTTGCCAAGGCTTGGGCAACCGAAAAGTCACAGCGGTGATTAAATAGCGTCCCCCCGCTTCCTGCTTGAACACGCTATCTCGGTAGCCAAACCGGCAGGCTCTCCGGTCGAACGTGATTCTCTCGCCTGTCGTTAGATCAACGGCCTCCAGCGCCTGAAATCGCTCCGCCATCTCCAGCCCATAAGCGCCGATATTTTGAACTGGCGCCGCGCCGACCGTACCGGGAATCAACGCCAGATTCTCCAACCCCGGCCAGCCCTGTTCCAGCGTCCAACACACGAAATCGTGCCAGTTTTCCCCCGCTCCCGCGCGAACGATCCACGCATTTTCCTCGTCGGCTATTAATTGCCGACCAGAAATCCGCACATGCAATACCAGCCCGTCAAAATCGCCAGTCAGGATCAAATTACTGCCGCCACCCAGCACAAAGCGTTCCAAATACCGCCATTCTGGCATGGCAATCAACGCCGCCAGTTGCGCTGGCGTCGTGATGGCGGCGAACCAGGCGGCGCGGGCTGGCAATCCAAACGTATTCAAGTGGTGCAGAGGTACGTCACGTTTGAGCAGGCGGGCCGTCATGCTGAAAACTCAGGCTAGCGCGCTGACAAGATCATCCATGAACTGATCGACCGCCTGGCGCGGCGTATTCCAAGAGCACATCAAGCGAACGCCGCCGACGCCGATGAAGGTGTAGAACATCCAGCCTTTGGCCCGCAGCGCCGCAATCGCCGTCGCTGGCAATTCCAAGAAAACGGAATTGGCTTGGCGCGGAAACATCAGGCGCAGACCGGGAACCGCTCTCAAGCGCTGTTCGAGATAGGCCGCCGTGGCATTGGCTTGACGGGCGTTGCTTAACCAAGCCCCCGTTTCCAGTAACCCCAGCCAGGGCGCGGCGATGAACCGCATCTTGGAGGCGAGTTGACCGGCCTGCTTGCAGCGCCAAGCGAAATCAGCCGCCAACTCCCGCTCAAAGAACACGATGGCCTCGCCGATTGCCATGCCATTCTTGGTTCCACCCAGACACAGCACGTCTACCCCGGCTTGCCAAGTCAATTGCGCGGGCGATTTATCCAGCGACGCCAACGCATTGGCGAAACGGGAGCCGTCCATGTGGATTTTTAGGGCATAACGGTCAGCCAGATCTCGCAGGGCATGCAACTCCTCTAGCGAATAAACCGTGCCCAGTTCGGTCGCTTGCGTGATGCTGACCACTTTGGGTTTGGGATAGTGGATATCGGAGCGCCGAGTAATCAGCCGCTCCACGTCCGCTAGGTTGAGTTTGCCGTGCTCGCCTTGGGCCAGCAGCAGCTTCGAACCGTTCGAAGCGAATTCAGGACCGCCACATTCGTCGGTCTCAATATGGGCGGTTTCGTGACAGATCACGCTGTGATACGACTGACAGAGCGCCGCCAAAGATAATGAATTGGCGGCGGTGCCGTTAAACACGAAAAAAACGTCGCAGTCCGTTTCAAACAACGCGCGGAACTGGTCAGCCGCCCGTTGCGTCCAGTCGTCGTTGCCGTAGGAAGGGACATCCCCCTGATTAGCCGCCAGCAGATAATCCAGTGCTTGGGGACAGATTCCCGAATAGTTGTCACTTGCAAACTGATGCGCCGGCTGCTTCATGCCTGTGCTCTGCTACCGTGAAGTCGGATGGCCCAATTATAAACAGACCGCCTGACCGACCGCGCAAAAAAAGCCCGCCACGAGGGCGGGAGTTTACAATAGCGCTCGCGCTCAGGTCGCGGGCAAACAAGCAGCCCGCAATTTCTTCATGGCGTTGTTTTCCAACTGCCTGATCCGTTCGGCGGACACCTTGTATTCGGCGGCCAATTCGTGCAGGGTCGGCTTATCCTCGTTCAGCCAGCGACGCTGCACGATGTCGCGACTGCGCGGGTCCAACCGTTCCAGCGCCGCACTGAGTTGGCCGGTCGCTTGCTCCTCCCAGTCGTCCCGTTCCAACGCATCGGCTGGATCGGCTTGCTCGTCCCGTAAATAGGCCGATGGGCTATAGGTCTCATGGTCGTCGTCGCTATCGGCTTCGGGAGCCGGGTCGAAGGAGACATCGTAGCCGTTCAGGCGCGATTCCATCTCCAAGACGGTATCGGGGCTCACCCCGAGCTCACGGGCGACGGTGTTGACCTCCTCGCCATTCAACCAGCCAAGACGCTTTTTAGCGCCGCGCAGCTTGAAGAAGAGCTTGCGTTGCGCCTTGGTGGTGGCGACTTTAACGATTCGCCAGTTACGGAGAATAAACTCATGAATCTCCGCGCGAACCCAATGCACCGCAAACGACACCAGCCGCACGCCGTGGGCCGGATCGAACCGCTTGACCGCTTTCATCAACCCGACGTTGCCTTCCTGCACCAAGTCGCCCAGCGGCAGGCCGTAACCAGTATACCCGCGCGCGATATGCACCACGAAGCGCAGATGGGCCACGATCAGCCGTTGCGCGGCTTCCAAGTCATTATGCAAGCGCAAACGCTGAGCCAGTTCCTGCTCTTCCTCAGTACTCAACATTGGCACCTGGTTGACCGCCTGAATATAATTATCCAGACTATCAATGGGCACCAAAAAATTGTGCAAACGGGGAACCAGCGCCGTCGTCATCGTGATTTACGCCTCCTTACCAATTCAAGCTCAGGTTAATTTTAGCACTCTCGTATTTAGAGTGCCAAACTTGCGCTAAGTTTCATAGTATTTTAATCAACCATCCGGCGCTTCATCCAGTAGGGCCACGATGAATTCAGCGGCGTCGAACTCACGCAAATCCTCGATACTTTCACCGACGCCGATAAAACGAATCGGCAACCCAAGCCGTCTCGCGATGGCGAACACGATGCCACCCTTGGCAGTGCCGTCGAGCTTGGTCAGAATCAACCCGGTCACGCCGACCGCCTCGTGAAACTGCACCGCCTGATTCAATGCATTCTGGCCGGTGCTGGCGTCCACCACCAGCAAAACTTCGTGCGGGGCCGATTCGTCCACTTTGGCCATCACACGCTTGATCTTCTTGAGTTCTTCCATCAGGTTGGACTGGGTGTGCAAACGACCGGCGGTATCCGCGATCACCACATCGACTTGTCTGGCGCGTCCGGCCTGAATGGCGTCATAAATCACCGAGGCGGAATCGGCCCCATTCTGCTGGGCGATCACCGCAATCCGGTTGCGTTCTCCCCAGACCTGCAACTGCTCGATGGCGGCGGCCCGAAAGGTGTCGCCCGCGGCCAGTAATACCGAAAAACCGTCGTTTTGGAGTTTTTTCGCCAGCTTGCCGATGGTGGTGGTCTTGCCGACGCCATTCACGCCGACCATGAGAATGGTATAAGGCTGGGATTCGGTGGGTCGCCACGGCTGTTGGCAAGGCGATAGAATCGTCAGCAACTCGTCGCGCAAGGCTTCAAGCAAGGCGGGGATATCCTTCAACTGTTGTCGCGAAACCCGTTCGCTTAACCGTTTCATCAGTTGGTTAGTGACCTCGATCCCGACATCCGCCAGCAACAGGCGGCTTTCCAGTTCCTCCAACACCGCCTCATCCAGCTTGCGGCCAGCAAACAAGCCCGCCAAACCGCTCAACAAACCCAGGCGCGTGCGCCGCAACCGATCGCGCAAGCGCGCAAAGCGCGGCGGTTTGGGTTGGCTCGGCTCGACCGAACTTTCAGGCGTGGGATCTTTACGGAAAGGGAACTGAATTGGCCGGTTTAAGACCTCGAATAAGCCAGATTTCTTGCGGTCGGCGTGTTCGGGAGTGGCTGAAGGATTGGCGGCGGGATGTTTGCGATCAGTCATCAGGGCGATCCAAAAAGGTGGGCGCGGTCACGGCGGGGGCGCCGCCGTGGAGGCGCGGACTCAAAGCGCCCGCCATGACGCCTGCGCAGAGTGACCTTTGTCAACAGGCAATACAGTTTCTCTCGTTTTCAATCTATTGGCCAGAAGAAGCAATGGCTTTCTTCATTTTTTCGATATCGACCGTTTTAAGATAGTTTTCGATATTAGGATACCACCACTCATGATATCCAAATCCGCCATTTTTGAATTCATCAATCGCTTTTTCTCTTGGCCAATTCTGAAAGACCATGCGGTACATCGCGACTACGGCTCCCGTGCGGTCACTGCCATGCCAGCAGTGAATCAGTATCGGCTTTTTAGCACGATCGATGCTGTAAAGCGCTTTTGCGATCAACGTGTCGTAGATTTCTCCCGCATTCATCGCCACTCGATATAACTGGATATGGGTTCCTTTCGCTTCATCCGCATCGGAGTGATACTCTCTGAGATTCAAGGCGGATCGAATACCCGCCTCTTCAAGCGCCTTCATATCTTTGCTATTAGGCTGCTCCGACCGATAGACCGCCTCATCGATTTTGTAAAAATTATCTATTTTAAAACCAATGACAGGTTGCGCCCAATCAATGGGTCTTACTCTCAATTCCGCTCCCGCATCAGCCGCCATCAATATAAGCACCCCAACAATCCAGGACCTCATTTTTATCCCCAATGATTAAAATCGTTTCCGTCGAACCTTTCTAATCGCAAGCGCTATCTGTCATCATAATATGATAGCCGTATCAACAGATTTGACAAAAAACAAAAAATCTTACGATGCTTTGGATTAAACGCCGCTCACCTCCCGTGGTTCGATGCTAGCGAGCGCATCGGCATACGCACTATTTGAACCCTGGCGAACTTTGGTTGCCAAAGCATCGGATTTTACCCCTTACAGCAGACACGCCCGGAGATCCCATGCCAAACCGTCGGATTGTTATTGCAGCGCTCTGGCTGACGCTTGCTCCCACCAGTTTCGCGGCGACGCCAATCCATGAATTTACCCTCGCCAACGGTTTGAAAGTGCTGGTGCGCGAAGACCACCGCGCGCCGGTGGTCGTTTCGCAAATCTGGTACAAAGTCGGCTCCAGCTACGAACCCACTGGACTGACCGGCATTTCTCACCTGCTGGAGCATCTGATGTTCAAAGGCACGCCGGCGGTGCCGGGTGGTGAGTTTTCCCGCCTGATCGCCGCTAACGGCGGCGATGAAAACGCCTTTACCAGCCGGGACTATACCGCCTATTTTCAGACCTTGGAAAAAGATCGGCTAGAAATCAGTTTTCGGCTGGAAGCCGACCGGATGCGCCACTTGCTGTTAAGGCCGGAAGATGTCGCCAAGGAAGCGCAAGTGGTGGCTGAGGAACGCCGGTTACGCACCGAGGATCAACCGGATGCGCTCACCCAAGAACAATTTAACGCCGCCGCTTATATGACCAGTCCGTACCGCCATCCGATCATCGGTTGGATGCAGGACATCCAAGCTATCACCATTGATGATTTAAAGCGTTGGTACCAGCAATGGTACGCCCCCAATAACGCCACGCTGGTGGTGGTCGGTGATGTCGATCCCGCCAAGGTTCGCGCCTTGGCTGACCAGTATTTTGGTCCGCTCGCGCCCAGCACGCTCAATCCACCCAGGCCCGCCGCGGAAATTCCCCAGCGGGGCGAGCGGCGCATCGTGGTCAAAACCCCGGCGGAAGTCCCCTTTGTGACGCTTGGCTATAAAGCCCCGACGCTGAAAACGGCGGACGAAGAGTGGGAACCTTACGCGCTGGATGTATTGGATGGCATTCTCGATGGTGGCGGCAGTTCCCGCCTGAGCCGGAATCTAGTGCGCGGCAGTCAGGTCGCCGCTGCCGCCGGCACCGGTTACAGCCTCACGTCGCGACTGGAGGAACTGTTCGTTCTAGTCGGCAATCCGGCCCCCGGCCGTTCCAGCGCTGATTTGGAGCAGGCTTTACGCGCCGAAGTGGCGCGCTTGCGCGAGGAGCCCATCGGCGCGGACGAACTGGCGCGCGTGGTCGCGCAAGTGGTGGCCGGCGAGGTCTACCAACAGGATTCCATGTTTTATCAAGGGATGCGCATGGGAAGCCTGGAGACGATCGGCTTGGGTTGGCGCAAACTCGATGACTATGTGCAACGCATTCAAGCCGTTACTCCCGAACAGGTGCGCACCGTGGCGCGTAAATACCTCACCGATGACCGACTGACGGTAGCGACCTTGGAACCGCTACCGCTGGATGGCCGCCGGCCAACCGCGCCGGGCGCGGCGGTTGATCATGCGATCCGTTAGAATCACTGCTCCCTTTCAATTTTTGTACTCTCTTTCCTGCTCCGCTGGCGGTAGCGGTGGGGAAGGCGCCAGGATAGTTCTCAACATGCCCATTTCGACCCTGTTTTTCTCCGGCGTTCTCGCCGCTGTTCTCCTCTTGGCATCGGCGGTTACCGCCGCCGTGCCGGCGATTCAAAATTGGCGCACTGACAACAACGTACCGGTTTATTTCATTCCCGCGCGCGAGCTGCCAATGGTGGACGCGCAAATTTTATTTAACGCCGGCTCGATCCATGATGGCGCGCGGCCAGGTTTGGCGATGTTGACCGCCGCTTTGTTGGAAGAAGGCGCTGGCGACTGGTCAGCCGATATCATCGCTGACCGCCTTGATCGGGTGGGCGCTCGACTTGGCGTCAGCTCGCGGCGCGATTCAGCGGTGATTTCGCTGCGCAGCCTGGTGGATTCACGCTATCTGCAACCAGCGGTCGAAACCGTCGCCCGATTGCTGAAGGAACCCAGTTTTGCGCCGGACGCCGTGGAGCGCGTTCGCCAGCAAATGCTGACCGGATTGCAAGAACGCGCACAGTCGCCAGGCGCCATCGCGCAGGATGCTTTTTTCAAAGCCTTGTATGGCGGCCATCCCTACGGTTCGCCGCCCGAAGGCACGACCGCCAGTTTGAAGGGCATCACTCGCGCCGACATCCAAGGTTTTCACCAGCGCTATTACACGTCCGCTAATGCGGTAATCGCCATCGTCGGCGACCTGGAGCGACCCGCGGCCGAGCAACTGGCCAAGGCCCTGATTGGCGGATTGGCCAAAGGGGAAGCGATCCCCCTACCGCCGCCCGCCCCGCTAGTTTCGACCAGCCAGACCATTCGCATTCCGCATCCCTCCAGCCAAACCCATATCCTGATCGGCCAGATCGGCGTCAGCCGCACCGATCCGGATTATTACGCGCTCTATCTGGGCAACCATGTGTTGGGCGGCAACGGTTTGGTCTCGCAGCTATCACAGGAAATCCGGGAAAAACGCGGCCTCGCCTACGGCGCTTACAGTACCTTTTTCCCCACGCGCCAGGCAGGCCCATTCCTTATCAACCTGCAAACCCGCAATGATCAGGCGGATACCGCCCTCCAAGTCGCCCAAACCACCTTACGCGAATTCACCGCCAACGGACCTAGCGCGCCGGTATTGGAAGAAGCGCGCCAGAACATTACCGGCGGTTTCGCGCTCGATCTGGCCGGTAATAGCAAGCTGGCCGGTGCTTTGGGGCTCATCGCATTCCATGGGTTGCCGCTGGATTATTTACAAAACTATATTCCCACCATGAACGGCATCACCCTGGAGCAGGCCAAGGCCGCTTGGCAACGGCATGTGCGGCCAGACCAGTTAATCACGGTGATCGTCGGCGGCGGACAGCCAGCCCAAACCGCGCCGGCCACGTCGATGCCACCAACCGGCCCAACGGCTCCCAGCGGTTCGGCCCAGCCGACCGGCTCGTGAACCGACCCAGCAAACACGCCAATCAAATCCGGGTAATCGCCGGTCAGTGGCGTGGCCGGCGCTTGCGATTCCCGGACCTGCCACAGTTGCGCCCGACCGCCGACCGGGTGAGGGAAACCCTGTTCAACTGGCTAGCTCCGGTCTTGCCCGGCGCGCGTTGCCTGGATTTATTCGCCGGCAGCGGCGCGCTTGGGATTGAAGCGCTGTCGCGCGGGGCGACCGAGGCGGTTTTTATCGAACACCATCTGGCGGCGGCGGCGGGGTTACGCGGAAACCTGGATCGGCTACAGGCAGATAACGCGCGCGTCCACACCGCGGAGGCGCTAGCCTGGTTACGTCAACCCGCCACGCCGTTTGAAATTGTGCTGCTCGATCCACCCTTCGGGCAAAAGCTGCTCGAACCGGTTTGCGCGGCACTCGAACAAGGTGGCTGGTTAGCGCCGGTTGCTTGGATTTATCTGGAAACCGAAAGCGAGTGGCGGCCATTCGCTTTGCCCGCTAACTGGACGCCCTATCGGGAGAAGATCGCCGGAGCGGTGGCTTACCGGCTAATTCGACGCGAAACACTGTCCTTGGCCTCTATGTCCACCCTGGCTGAAAACCTTAATAAGTGAATAGTTGTCTTGCGGTACGGCATTTCCGATAATCAAGCTATCTTTTAATATCCGCCAGGAAATTTCATGCCTGTCGTCGCCATTTATCCCGGCACCTTCGATCCCATTACCAAAGGCCATATCGATCTGGTGGAACGCAGCACTCGCCTGTTCGACCGCGTGATCGTCAGCGTCGCCGCCAACCCCAACAAGCAGCCCTTGTTCTCCTTGACGGAACGGGTCGAACTGGCGCGAGAAACCTTGGCGCATCTGCCCACCGTCGAGATTTGCGGGTTCGATATTCTATTGGTGAACCATGCTAAAAATATCGGCGCTCACGTCATCTTGCGCGGGTTACGAGCGATTTCGGATTTTGAATTCGAGTTTCAGTTAGCCAACATGAATCGCCGGCTCTACCCTGAAATCGAGTCAGTTTTTCTCACCCCCGCCGAGCAATATTCCTTTATTTCCTCCAGCCTGGTGCGGGAAGTCGCCAAGCTCGGCGGGAACATTGCGCCCTTTGTTCACCCTAAAGTGGAGGTGGCGCTGGTAACGAAATTTGCCTCCCAATAGGCGCCACAACCATCAAACAGAAGAGGAACTAGTCATGGCACTGATGATCACCGATGAATGCATCAACTGCGACGTGTGCGAACCGGAATGTCCAAACGAAGCGATTTCCCAAGGCGAGGAAGTCTATGAGATCGACCCCAGCCATTGCACGCAATGCGTGGGGCATTACGATACACCGCAATGTATTGAGGTATGCCCGGTGGACTGCATCCTTCCCAATCCCGAACATTCGGAAACCGAGGAACAATTGCAGGCCAAATACGAACGGCTGACCAGCGCCGCTTGACTTGTTTCCGTTGGTGCCTGGTTGATCGTACAAAATTCTTGACAGCCAGCACCCAGGGTTGGATAGTGATTTAGCTCTCCAGATTCAAATAGTTGGGGCATGGCGGATGGGTGTTCGGCAGCAATCGGGAACTCGGGTGTTATTGGCGGGCGCCACCGGCTTGGTTGGCGGTTACTGCTTGAGCCAGTTGCTGGCGGACGACGATATCAGCCAGGTGTTGGTTCTAACCCGCCGACACCTGGCGCGGGCCCATCCTAAATTGACCGTTCAAATCGTCGATTTCGAGCATCTCCGCAATCAAGTTGGGCCGATCGAGGTCGATGTCGCGCTCTGTTGTCTGGGCACCACGCATCGGGCGGCTGGCTCCCCGGAAGCGTTCGCCAAGGTCGATCATATCTACGTCGCCGAATTGGCCAGACTGGCGGCGGTGCGCGGCGCCTCTTGCTTTGTGTTGGTATCGGCCGTGGTGGCCGACGCCAGCTCACCGATATTTTATAATCGGATCAAAGGCCGGGCTGAAGCGGCGGTCAGCGAGCTGCACTTTAAAGCCGTACACCTGTTACGACCCTCCTTGCTGTTGGGAGAACGCGCCCAGCCGCGACCGGTCGAAGACTGGAGCAAACAAATGGCGCCGTTTTGGCTGTTGTTCGCCTGGGGACCCTTCAGCGCCTATCGCCCGGTACCCGCCGAGACGGTCGCCGCTAAGATGGTGGAACTCGCCAAAAGTGATCAGGAAGGGATACACATTCATTACTTTAAAGGTTGAACCAACCGGGTACCGGCCAGACCGATGAAAACCCGATGGTATTGCCGGCCAGCACATTGGATTTTGCTGGCGGTGACGTTGGGTCTGGCGGCCCCACCCCTAGCACTGGCGAAAAAACTCTATAAATACAAGGATGCCTCCGGCGCCTGGGTGTTTACCGACAAACCGCCCGCCGCCGATATTCCGGTCGAAGTCCGCCCTTTGCCAGCCAGTGAATTGCCAGCCAAAATCAGCGTGCGCAATCGTGGGACGCCCGACTCGCCGGTGCTGGCGCTAGTCAACGATTATTACGGTCCCGTCGAAGTCGAAATTACAGGCCAGGGGATGGAAAACATGCGCGCCGAACCACCGCTACCAGTACGGCGGGTCGTGCCGGCGCGCACGGAAACCACCGTGGTGACTCTTAAACCGATGAATACGCGCTGGCGCTACGGTTACCAGGTGCGGGCCATGTTGGGCGATCCGGCGGCGGTGCATCGGCCAGAGCAGGCGTACGCGCCACCCTTCGCGCCCGGCCAACGCTTTCCCATTGGTCAGGCCTTCGAGGGTTCATTCAGCCACCAGCACCCGCAAAGTCGCTATGCGGTCGATATTAGCGTGCCGCTCGGTACTCCGATTCGCGCGGCCCGCGCGGGGGTGGTGATGGAAGCGACCAGCGATTTCTTCGATGGCGGCACCGATCCTAAATATAAAACTCGCGCTAATGCCGTGCGCATTCTGCATGATGACGGCACGATGGCGGTCTATGCCCACCTACACCCCGATTCGGCGCGCGTGGCTCCAGGACAGCGGGTCGAACGCGGCGCCTGGCTGGCGAACTCTGGCAACACTGGCTATTCCACTGGCCCGCATCTGCACTTCGTGATCCAGCGCAACAGCGGGATGGAACTGGTCTCGATACCGTTCGAATTTGCCGGGGCTAACGGTCAGGGCATCACGCCCATGGCCGGGACGGAACTGAGCGCGCCCTGAATCCGAATCCAAGCACCAGGTAATCGGCCCCTCTAAAATAGGGGCTTCTTTCCAAACACCGCCTTAGTTTGCCCCACGCTCGCGGATCAGGAACGCCTTGCGCAGAATTTCGCGCAGCAGTGGAAACGATACAGGCCTTCGCAGGAACTTGTAGATGGCGCCCTCGTTAATCAGATCGATCAAGTCTTGCACTTCACAGCCGTGACCCATCGCGATTCGTAGCGTCCGCGGGTATAGCTCGCGCACCCGGCGGAAAAATTGGTGATTGCCCGCTTCCAATTGCCAATCGGCCGCCATTACGCCGATATCATGGCTGGCCAAGGCGTCGAGCGCTGTTTGGACGTCCGAGGCGATGAGCACCCGATACCCCTCCGGCGCGAGCGCCGTGCTGATCGCCGAAACACTATCCTTATCCGCATCGACCACCAGCAAAATCCGTTGTTCACCCGCCAGCACGGAGTCATCGATCACGCCGTTCTGGTAGCTGTGAAACAACTGGGTGACTTCGCTGACGGGCAGCGGCCGGCTCAGGTAGTAACCCTGCACTTCATCGCAGTGCTTGGATTTGAGAAAGCGTAACTGGGCCTCGTTCTCCACTCCCTCAGCGATAACTCGCAATCCCATGCTGTCAGCCATGGCAATAACGGCGGTCGCGATCGCTGCATCATCGGGTCGGTTGTTGACTTCGCGGATGAACGCCCTGTCGATCTTCAGGCGGTCGAGCGGCAATTGTTTGAGGCGGCTGAAGCTCGAATAGCCAGTGCCAAAATCATCGATGGCGAGTTGTACGCCAAGAGTCTTGAGTGCTTGGAGGACGCAGGTGGCCCCTTCGGGATCTTTCATTAACAAGCTTTCGGTAATTTCGAGCTCCAGAGCGCCCGATTCCAGACCGGTCTCCTCTAAAATCCGCGCCACCAATCCAGGAAACCCCGGTTGCACGAATTGCAAAACGGAGATATTGACCGCCATCCGCGGCAACGCAATCCCGGCATTCTGCCAGTTCTTGGCCTGCTGGCAGGCGGTGCGCAGGACCCATTCACCGATCGGAACGATGAGGCCAGTCTCTTCCGCGAGCGGGATAAAATCCGCCGGCGACACCATGCCCAGAATCGCGTTCTGCCAGCGCAATAAAGCCTCGACGCCGCTGAGACGACCGCTCGGCAAATCCAGTTGCGGCTGATAGTGAATTGAGAGATCGTTTTGCTCAATGGCTTTGCGCAACTGGCTCTCCATGGTCAATCGCCGGAGGGCTGCCTCGTTTAAAGTCGGATCGTAAAACCGGTAGAGATTTCGGCCCTGCCGCTTGGCCAGATACATGGCCATATCCGCGTTGCGCAATAAGACCCCCGCATCCTCGCCATCCTCTGGATAAACGGCGATACCGATGCTGGGCGTCACCAAAACTTCATGCCCGGCCAGCAAGAGCGGTTGCGCTAGATTGGCCTGAATGTGTTCGGCCACCATGGCGACATCCTCGCTGCGCCGGACTTCCGGCAGCAACACGGTGAATTCGTCGCCGCCGAGCCGCGCGATGGTTTCGCCTTCTTCATCGGTCCAGGCGCGAGAGATCGTATCGCTGTCGCGCAGGCTCTGTTTCAAGCGCTCCGCTGTCGCCTGGAGCAACAGATCGCCCACGTTGTGACCGAGCGTGTCGTTGATCCGTTTGAAGTTATCCAGATCCAGAAACAGCAGCCCCACCCGTCGGGCATAGCGCTTGGCCAACTTGAGCGCTTCGTTTAAGCGATCCTTGAACAGTTCCCGATTGGGCAACTGGGTGAGACCGTCGATAAACGCTAAATGCCGGATGCGCTCCTCGGCCCGCTGTAATTCGGTAATGTCTTGTAAGGTGCCGTGCAAACGAACAATTTGCTGGGATTCATCAAAAACCGCCTCGACCTGTTGCCGAACATAACGCAGCTCCGAATCAGCATTTAGAATCCAGTGGTTGACGCCATCGGATCGCCCTTGTTCGCGAATTTCCTCGAACCAGGCCCGAACCCGGGCCTGCTCTTTCTCAAGCACATGGCCCAGCAGCACCTGCAACGGTACTTTCCGTTGGGTGGGATTCAAACCGACGATCTGGCAAACCTCTTCCGAAAGATGGAGCATGTCTTGATTGGGACGCCAATCCCAATGCCCCAGTCGGGCGATCCGTTGAGCGGTGGCCAACCGCCGTTCACTTTCCAGCAAGTCGTTCACCGCCGCACTGGCCCGGAGCAGATAGCGCACCCGATAACCGAGCAGCGGGTAGTTGATCGGTTTGGTAATAAAGTCGGTCGCGCCGACATCAAACGCCCGGTCGATTGACTCATGATCGTCCAGGCCGGTCATCATAAGAATCGGGACTTGCGCTCCGCCCGGCCGGCGCCGCAATTCGGCGCTGGCCGCGAAACCGTCCATCTCAGGCATCATCACATCCATCAACACCACATCGGGATGGATCCGATCAAACTTCTCCAGCCCAACGCGGCCGTTTTCGGCCTGCTCGACCCGAAATCCAGCCTGTTCCAACGCGGCGCTCACCAATAGATTGGTCGTTAAGTCGTCGTCGATACTCAAGACCACGGGGTGAGCGGATAGGATGTTGGCTGACATGGGTAAGACTCTCTGGAATCCCTTACTGTGATTTACTGTTGATTGACCTTAACACGCTATCAAATTTGATCTATCAATTTCGTTTTCCACTCGAAACACGACCCAAAAATCGCCCTCGCTTGTCTTATCGTCAACTCTCAGCTGGGCAGCGGCTGCGGCGGCGGTTCGCTGCTTGGGTCTTGGTGTATCAACACATCGGCGTTCGGAAAGTGCTCCTTTATCGCCGCCTCAACCTCATCACCCACGCGGTGCGCCACGACCAAAGGTAAGGCGTCATCCAGCATCAGGTGTAATTGAATAAAATAGGTCTGCCCGGAACGGCGGGTACGCAGCTCATGAACGCCACGTACTTGCGAATGCGCGCGCGCGATCTCCTTGATCTGAGCATGCACTTCGGCGGGTAACTCATGATCCATCAATAATTGTATGGAATTATAAGCAATGTTCCCTGAACTATACAAAATATACACCGCGATACCGATGGCGAAGAGGGGATCCATCATCGGCCACCCTAGCATGGCCAATCCAAGCGCCATCAAGGTTGCCGCGTTAGTCAGCAGGTCGGTGGCGTAATGCATGGCGTCGGCGCTGATCGCGGTAGACTGCGTAAGGCGGATAACGTGGCGTTGAAACATTAACAAAACGCCCGTTGCCATGATAGCGAATACCAGCACGCCAACCCCGATGAGGGTATCGTTCAAAGGTTGCGGGTGCAGCAAGCGGTCCACCGCGTGCAAGATCAGGAATACCGCCGAGCCAGCAACGAACGCCGCCTGAGCCAGCCCCGCCAAGGGTTCGGCCTTGCCGTGGCCGAAGCGGTGATCGCGATCCGGCGGCTGCAAGGAATAATGCACCGCCCATAAATTAATCACCGATGCCGCCACATCCATCATCGAATCCACCAGGGAAGCCAGCACGCTGACCGAGCCGGTGAGCAGCGCCGCCGCCAGCTTGCCAGCGATCAAAACCGAAGCGGTGATCACCGAAGCATATGTGGCCCACCGTAGCAAGCGCGCAGCGTCCGCGGGCACGATGGGCGAGGCTGTTTTCGACGCGGCAATCATTGCAGTCCTTTCTGGTGAATCGTAAAGGCAGTATATTCTAACTTCTTCGTGGTCGTCGTGATCGTGTGTTTTGGACTCACTACAGCCCGCTCAAAACGCTTTTCCCATTACTAATATCCAAGCCGCGTCCAATGCTTGAAACGCCGCGCCACATTGTCCAGCAAGCCAACGCCGCGCCGGATTTACCGAGCGCGCTGGCGATAGCGGTCAGTCAAATTCGGGATACCCTGCGGGTAAGTGCCTGCACTATTTATCTAGCCGGTCATGATCACCGTGAATGGGTGCTTGTGGCTACCGCCGGGTTGAATCCGGCGGCGATCGGGCAGGCGCGCCTGAGCTATCAGCAAGGGTTGGTCGGCCTGGTTGCGGAACGTCAGGAACCATTGAGCCTGCAAGACGCCCGTCGCCATCCTCGTTTTCAAATAACGCCCAACGCCGGTGAGGAGAGCTGCCACGCCTTTATGGGCGTACCGTTGATTCAAGATCGCCAGACGCTAGGCGTTCTCGTCATCCAGGACGCCCGTATCCGTCAATTCGAGACGGAAGAAAGGGATTTCCTGGTTACCATCGCCGCGCGGCTGATCGGTATTCTCCGCCGGGCTGATCTCAGCGGCGGCGCTCAGGATTTACTCAACCCGCGCGCGTTCGGCACTCGCCCCTTATTGGGCTTGGCCGGCGCGCAAGGGGTCGCTATCGGCACCATCACCATTCCATACCAGCTGACGGACCTCGATGATGTGCCGGATCGACCGACGAGCGACCCCGTCGCCGAGGAAACCAGCTTTCGGGCCGCCATCGCCGCCATCGATGAAGAGTTGCGGCTGGCCAGCGAGCAACTGGCTCCTTTAGCGCCGCCGACCGAACAAGCCTTGTTCGCCGCCCATCGGATGCTGTTGCACAGCGATAGCCTGCTGGACGAGACCAGCGCTCGTATTCGGGCTGGTTCGTGGGGGCCCGCCGCCTGGTCCGCCGCCGTGCTGGCTCGCGCCCGTTTGTTAGAGCAGACCGACGATTCTTACCTGCGCGCCCGCGCAAAGGACATTCGCGATCTAGGTCGGCGGGTCTTGGGGCATCTGCGCGGCGGCGCAGCCCAAATACTGGCGGCTTTGCCTGATCGCTGTGTGTTGCTCGCCCAAGAAATGAGTGTCGGCCAACTGGCGGCGGTGCCACCTGAACGGCTAGCCGCTATCGTCTGCCTGCGCGGTTCCACCTCGTCTCACGTCGCCATCCTGGCGCGGGCGATGGGTATTCCGGCGGTCATGAATCTGGGCGACCAGCCCATCAGCCGGTTCGAGGGCCAAGACATCATCGTCGATGGGTATGAGGGCCGGGTCTTTGTCAACCCGGATTCAGCGGTGCGCGCGGAGTATCAGCAACGGCTCGCCACCGAAGCGGAGTTGATTGCTGGGCTGGGCAAACTGCGCGATCTGCCAGCCGAAACGCTGGACGGTTATCGCCTGCCGCTATATACCAAGGCGGGCCTACTGTCCGATATTCCCTCCGCCAGCGCTTGCGGCGCCGATGGGCTCGGTCTGTATCGCACTGAATTCGCCTTCATGATCCGCGAATCCTTCCCCACCGAGGAGGAGCAGTTCGCGCTTTATCGCCAAGTTCTAGCCGCATTTTTCCCACAGCCGGTGGTGATCCGCACTCTGGACATCGGCGGCGACAAATCGCTGCCCTACTTCACGATCAACGAGGCTAATCCGTTCCTCGGCTGGCGCGGCATCCGGTTCAGCCTGGATCAACCGGGTATTTTCCTAACCCAGCTGCGGGCTCTGCTCCGAGCCAACGCCGGCTTGGGCAATCTGCGGATTTTGTTTCCGATGATCACTACGGCACAAGAAATCGATGAAGCGTTGCGCTTGCTCGATCAGGCTTATCGGGACTTGGCGGAGGATGGTCAGCCGGCCGAACGTCCCCAAGTCGGGGTGATGATCGAAGTACCTTCCGCCGCCTGGCAAGCGGCCCAACTGGCTGGACAAGTCGATTTTCTGTCGGTGGGCACCAACGACTTGACCCAGTATCTGCTGGCGGTTGACCGTGACAACGCCCGGGTAGCCCGGCTGTATGACAACCTGCACCCCGCCATGCTGAAGATGATCGCCCACGTCCTAGCAGGGGGCCAGCACGCGGGCCGGCCGGTAAACGTGTCCGGAGAGATGGCGACTGATCCTGGGGCCGCCGTGCTGCTATTGGGCATGGGAGCGGCCAGCCTCAACGCCAGCCCAGCTAGCCTGCCACGGGTAAAATGGGCGATTCGCAGCGTTACCCGCGCGCAGGCCCGCCGCTTAGCCGAACAGGCGCTGGCGTTGGATACCGTGAACCAAATTCGTCAACTGATCAACGACGTCCTCCGGCAAGTTGGACTGAGCGAAATCGTGCGCGAAACGAGTTGATCCAATGCCAATAGTCCATCGCGGGCGCGGGTTATGAACCCACGCCCGCTCCACTTTTCTGGAGCGCGGATTCTCAACGCGCGTCAGTTCCGCTGGATCAGCTTTCGATGGCAATCCGACGCGGCTTGGCGGCCTCGCGTTTTGGCACCACCACCTCCAAGACGCCATCCTTGCATTTGGCGCTCACCTTGTCGGCATCGGCTACATCGGGCAGGGAAAAGCGCCGTAGAAAAGTACCGCGTACTCGCTCGATCCGGCGATACTGTTCGGTCTCCTCTTGCTGCTCGCCCGTGCGCTGCCCCTTCAAGGCCAGCACACCGTTCTCCAGTGTGATTTCGATATCCTTGATGTCGACGCCCGGCAGGTCGGCATGAATGACAAATTGTCCAGGCTCCTCTTTGATATCGACCGCCGGCATCCAATCCGCCAAGATATGCCCGCTCTCTTCGTCCCCAAACCGACTGGTTTCAAACAGACGGTTGACTTCCCGCTGTAACTGATTCAATAAATTTAAGGGTTCATAACGCATCAGAGTCATAATCAGTCCTCCTCGAATCTTGATTGCGGCGTTGGGTTGAACGCCACTTCAGGTTGACTTTTAAATAGGGATCGCCGCTGGGATTTCAAGAACCCTTTTAGGGTATTTTTACGTTAAGCTATTTATGGTTATGAAACTCTATTGCTTGTCAGGAAACCTGGTTTGATGGCTGCCCCCTCCATTTTCATCTGTCACGCCCAGCCCGATGCGGCTTTCGCCCAGGATTTGGCATTGGCGTTGGAAACCTGCCGGTTGAGCGTCTGGCACGACTCGCGTAACTTGCGTGGCGGCGACCGGTTGGCGCCGGAGATCCGGTGGGCAATCGAACAAGCGCGGCAGGTGATCGTGGTGCTCGGATTGAGCACGGGGGATCCACCCTGGTTGCGCCGTGAAGTTGAACTCGCTCAAGAGGTCGAACGACGACGGGCTGACAGTTATCGCGTGATACCATTATTACTGCCGGGCGTGGACAGCGCGATCCCAGCGCACTGGTTCGGCCCTACGCCTCGCAGCGCGCCGATTGAATTGCTCTCGGATGGTTTGGGGTCGGTTTTGCCGGCGCTGCTGGCTGCGTTAGGCGAACCCCCACCCGCAGAGGCTCCAAGCAGCCGTACTCCCCCACCACTGGCGGAATTAGAGCTAAATTTCAGCCGTAATGAGTCATCACCGGCGGATTCCTGGCGCTGGACACTCCACCTCAACCGCCGTCCCAAACTCAATCTGGCGGCCGACGTTCGCACGGTCAGCGGTCGGCTACCCGCTCCCCCCTCTAGCGCGGTCCAGCACTGGTATTTGCAAAATTATCCTTACTGGCCAACAGATACCCTTAGCGAATTTGCCCGTCGCACCGAAGCCCTATGGGCAAAATGGGGCTCTTCACTCCATAAGGCGCTATTTAGCGCTTCAGGCCCACGCGAGATCCTAGCCGCCTGGAGCAATTTATCGCATTCCCACGAACGCCGCCTGCTAATCCGCACCGGCGCGGCCAATCCCGCCGCCGCGGCGCTGCTTGGGCTACCGTGGGAACTCTTGCACGATTCCGCCGGCTTTTTGATCCAGGCCAAGCAACCCACGCAATTCTTGCGTCGGCTTCCCGGCGGCGGCGCGGCTTTTCTTCCCAGCGCGCCACCGTTGCGGGTTCTCGCCATCAGCCCCCGACCCGACACTGAACCGACCGGTCACCCCGATCATCGCCGTAACACGCTGCCTTTACTAGAAGCCTTGCAGCATCTGGGCGGCTTGGTGGAGCCACAGCTGCTCGGTTCCGCCACACTGGCGGCGCTGGAGAAAAAGTTAAACGAGGCCTGGGCTAGCGGACGGCCCTTCGTGGCGTTGCATCTGGACGCTTATTTGCGCAACGATCCTGGTAACAATCAGATTCTGGTCGGATTCGAAGCCACTCACACCACGCCGACGCGGATTTATCGCGACGCGGATTTCATCACGGCCTCGGCGCTGGCCTCGGTTTTGGCAACCTATCGCGTCCGACTGGTCGCCCTATCCTGCCGCTCGAACAACCTATCGGGATCATTGGCCGCCGCCAGCCTGGCGCCTTCTTTGCTCGCCGCCGGAATCGCGGCGGTGGTGACGGTGCATCCGGATACCCCAGCGGAAACCCAACAGCGCTTCTGGAGCGGGTTTTATGAGGAATTACTGCATAGCGCTCGAATCAGCCGCGCGCTGCTGGCGGGCCAGCGCCGACTAACAGGCGACAGCTATCGCGCGCCGGGCTTAGGTGGCAACATCCATCTGCTCGACTGGTTTTGCTGCAACTTATATCTCGGCGAACAGGATCCTCGTCTTTGCTTGCGCACTCCCCTGGAACTGTGGCGCCGCTTACTCAAGCGGACTTGGGGAGAAATGCCCGAGCGGTTTCCTCCACCACCGCCGGCCGGTTTCATCGGGCGCAGCCGGGCTTTGCTGATCATGGAACGACTGCTCCAAGACCAATCGACCTTATTTGTGCGCGGCCTCAGCGGTAGCGGCAAAACCACCGCCGCGGTCGCTCTCGCCAGCTGGCTGATGCGTTGCGGCCGTTTTCCCCACATCGCCTACCTCAATCGCGACGACGCCAGCGATCCTGACGTGTTGTTGGAAGCGCTAGGCCGACAATTACTCCCTCAAGGGAAACATTGGTCAGTGGATCGATATGCCAACCTGTGGCAGGCGCTGCATTACCTCCAGCAAACACTGGGCAACCAGCCAACCCTGATCGTCCTCGACCAATTGGAGCGTTGGCCTTCGACCTACGAAGAGGCCTTTCAAAAACTGTGGACGGAGCTATTAGCGCAATCCTCGGAATGGCGTCTGTTGGGATTGGGCCGTTTAGGTCCCCCACCCTTCGCCCAGCCCTGGAAGGAAATCACCTTAGGCCCGATGGATGAGCACGACGCGATTTGCTTGGTCCGCCAGAGTCTGATCGCCGCCCGACAAATCCCCCCAGCCGCCGATAGCGGCAACAGCTTTCGTCAACTGTGTGATCTGGTTGGGCTGGCCGGCGGCCATCCGGCGGCTCTGCAACGGATCGCTCACGAAATCGCCGCTCAGGGGGTGGGCGCGGCGCTGGCCTTGTTGCGCCCTCTTCGCGCCGAACTGCTATCCCGCCATAACGATGACCGACAATGGCCACTGTTCCTGAGTCTGGAACTTGGCTTACGCCAATTGCCGCCCCAGGATCGAGAGCACTTGGCGATCATTGCTTTTTTCAAAGAAGGGGCCAATCGTATCGCTTTGGGTAAGGCGCTACTGCTGAATACCCAACAGCTCGATACTTTTGTAAATCGCTTACTGGCTTTAAAGCTGGTGGAGGATCAGGGCTACGGCCATCTACGCTTCGATACCGCCCTCTCCCATTATCTGGCGGCCCAGATTTCCAGCAGCCAGCGGCTGATCTTGCGAGAGCGCTGGTGCAGCGGCATGGAACTCTTGCTGGAAGTACTCTACCAACAGTATTTCAAGGACAAGCCCCGCACCACTCGGCTACTACGGCTTGAACTCCCTAATTTGATGGCTTTACTGCGCGATCACCAACAGCATTTCAGCCCGGAGCGAAATGCCCGCTTGGCCAGTCGATTGGAGCAGCTAACCGCCAATCTGGGCGTTCCAACGGCACTGACTGAAATCATCGCCGCTCGCGAGCGCTCCAGCCAAGCTTTGTCTGGATGGAGCCGGGTGCGCTTTGAAATTGAGCAACTGCGCGTCGAACGACTACGTGATAACGGCTTGCTGGAAGACGCTTTTCAGGCCGCCCGACGCTTGCTGCACCACAGCCAGGAAGGCGGTCCAGACGCTTACGTCGGCGCGGATTACGATTTGGGCCGCGCCCATTTTCAATTAGGGAAACTGCTCAAATTGGCTGGAGCCGCCCAATCGGCGGTACATGAATTTTCCACCGCCCGCCAGCGATTCCAAACACTGGCTGACGCCAACAATGTCAACGCCAGCCGGATGGCCGCCGTGACTGACGCCGAAATGGGTGATTGTCTGCTTTACTTGCAGCGCTTGCCCGAAGCGGCGGCGGCTTATGAAGCAGCGATCGCCCATGCCGGGCCGAGGGCTATGGAGCCGGTCATTGCCGCCAACATGCTGCAGTTGGGCCTGGTCCGCCAGCGGCAAGGCCAGTACCCTGAAGCGGTAGCGCTGTGCGACAGCGCGCGGCGAATGTTCGAAGGACTGGGCGAGCCGGAGGGTGCCGCGCGCGCTTGGCAACAACTGGCCTCGGCCCAAAAATTGAGCGGAGCAATAAAGGCCGCCCTGCACGCCTGCCAACAAGCGCTCTATCTGCGCGAGCAGCAACGCAACCGGGAGGGAATCACCGAAATTCTGGCCGAACTGGGCCATCTGTACCAGATGTCCGAACAACTGGAAGAAGCGGCTGAAACCTACCGCCGTCTGGCGGAACTCTGCGCGCAGGTGAGAGACAGTCTCGCGGAAGAAGCGGCTCGCAACAAATTGGCGAACGTTTTGATTCAGCTTCACCGACACGATGAGGCGCGCCAGGAATTATACCGCGCCAGCACCTGCAATCTGCCCGATAGCTATACCGCTCGCAACTGGACTATCCAGCGTGGTTTGCATGATTTTGGGCAAACGGTTCAAAATCCGGAGGTAGCGGATCGGGCGCGACGCCAAGCGATGCAAAAGTACTTGGCGTATCGAAAAGCGGGCGGAGAGAACGATAACCCTGGCGCCCAGCTGTGCGCGCAGGTCCGCCAAACCATCCAAGCGAGTAACACTCACGCGCTCTCCGCCAGATTGAATCAGGTCGCGACCAATCCCAACATTCCCGCTATCGGTAAACTGCTGATCGCTAAGTTACAAGCTATTCTGGCTGGCTCGCGCGACCCTGCGCTAGCGACCGATCCTGAGCTGCATTATCAGTATGCGGTGGAACTTCAGCTGTTATTAGAGGACCTGGCTGCCCGATAAACCGGATCGGGTCTGAGCGCCAACAGTGCGCCACCTTGCGGCCGATATGGGCGGGCTTGCGATGATATTCTAGAACTGGGGCTGAGCACACCTGTTTGCGGTAGGCTGAAAGAAGTGGACGCCAAGACTCTCTAGACTAGGAGAAGGAGGTGAGCCATGCAACGACTACCCCGAGGGGCGTACCCGAAAGAATTTCGCGCCGGTACTACCCGTGTTGTGGCTGGCCTGATCCGCCGCGCACTGGGCGCGGATCTGTTCGAAATTCGGCCCACCGCGCCCTATCTCGAAGATTACCTGGAGACGGTCGAACAGGCGCAGCGGGAGCGCGACAGCGGCTACCAACCCGTCTTGGAGGCCACGGTATCCAGCATGGCGGACTATGACACGGTGTTTCTGGGCTTTCCCATCTGGGGGCAGACGGCGCCGCCGGTGATTCGATCCTTCTTGTCCGGGAACGATCTGTCCAGCAAAGCCCTGATTCCTTTCGTCACCCACGGCGGCTACGGACTCGGCAACAGCCAATCGGTCCTCGCCAGCCATGCACCGAAGGCGCGGCTGCGTGATGGCTTTGTGATGGAAGTGGACCAGGAAAGAGACACCATGAATCGTGTGACGGGCTGGCTAAAAGGGGTCGAGTTAAAGGGCTAGCGCTTGCTCGGATACCGAAATACTCAGGATCATCAACCAGGAGACCCGCGATGGCCATCACTGAAGCGGCCCAACGCCATCATGACGAGTTATTTCCGAATCACCAATCCACGCTGAAAGTCACCGATCCCTAATTGGTCGAGCTTTTCGACAATTGGGCGTTCGACGAGATATTGCGCCACGGCGGACTCGATACCAAAACTCGATTGATGATGCAACGACGCGCCGGCCGGCACCGATCCCGCAGTCGGCGATATCGCCTAATACGCACCGTGGAGAAATCTAGCGATTTTTTACCAAGAGGCCGGCTATGCGTCCGGCCTCGTCAAGCTAGGCCGCATCGACGCCGGAATCGAGGCGCTGAACGTTGCCGGTTCGGTCAAGGCCATCCTCGAACCGGTGGGGCATCCATTTATTGAATGAGGAAGGTCATCACCATGCGTGCAACCGTGATGTATGGCAGCGGCGAAGTGCGAATCGAGCAGGCCCCGGATGCCGGTTTGATCAAGCCAACGAGGCTCTCATCCGCGTCGCTCGTACCTGCATCTGTGGCAACGCCCTCCTTATCGGGGCTTCCAAGCGTTTCCCGAAGGTGGCCTGCGGATGGGACACGAAGCCATCGGCGTCGTGGAAGCGGTCGGGTCCGAGGTCCGCGCCGTGAAAGTCGGCGATCTGGTCGTCATGCCCTTCGCCTATTCCGATGGCACCTGCGCCTTCTGCCACGAGAGCCTGCATATGGCCTGCGTGCATGGCGGTTTTTTGGCTCCAGCGTCGCCGGAGCGTAGGCTGAAGCCGTCCGCATCCCGTGGGCCGACGGCACCTTGGTCGTCTTGCCGGCGGGCGAAGATTCCGCGCTGCTACCGTCCTTGCTGACCCTGACCGATGTCTTGGGCACGGGGCATCATGCGGCAGTCACCGCGAAGGTAGGCCCCGGTAAAGCGGCGGCGGTGATTGGCGACGGCGCGGTCGGTCTGTGCGGGGTGATCGCCGCCAAGCGGCTAGGCGCGGAAACCATCCTCCTCCTCAGCCGCCATCCCGACCGGATCGCCCTGGTCGAAGCCTTCGGGGCTACCCACATCGTCCGGGAGCGTGACCAGGAAGCCATCAAGCGGGTGTGTGCCTTGACCAGCGGCTTTGGCGCGCATTCGGTGCTCGGAATGCGTCGGTACCGACCAGGCCATGCGCACCGCCGTCGCCATCACCCGTCCGGGCGACGCGATAGGTCGAGTCGGCGTCCCCCATTACGAAGCCATTCCCGACGCCTTACCCGCCTTCTACAAAAACGTGAGCGTCGGTGGCGGCCCCGCACCAGTGCGGGCGTATATCGAAGAATTGTTGCCGGATATTTTCGACGTCCGGATCGAACCGGGCCGCGTCTTCGACTGGAGCGTCGGCCTTGATGGCATTCCGGATGGCTACCGGGCGATGGACCAGCGCAAGGCGATCAAGATCATGGTCACTCCTTGATGAAATCCTCCCAGAGGAACAAGCAACGGCGCGATCCTAACCCTTTAGGGGCTTCAAGTGCTGTGACGCCATTCGAGAGACCTCATGAAAATCTTTTCTCCTCATCCCAACCTCGAACCAAAATACGAAGTCACGCCGGTCGAACTGTTCTTCGATCTGGTGTTCGTCTTCGGTGTCTCGCAGCTCTCGCATCATTTGCTGGAACATGTGTCCTGGCGCGGCGTGGCCGAGACGCTGGTCTGGTATTTTACTAATCTCTCGATAGTCAATGTAATTTATGGCTCGTTAACCGGTCCCGTTATTGCGTGGCTGACTTTAGAAGCCGGTAGCATCATCATCCTGCTGGGCGCGCAAGTCATCGCAGAATACGAACTAATCTCTTTGAATTTTGCAGCTACTAACGCGGACACGCCTGTTTGAAGAAAGCCTTCCATGACTTGCTATAAATTACCGAAATCTAAAGATCAGATAATAAAAAACCCAATCTTTTTCGAGAGATTGGGTTTGGAATAGGAGCCTGGCGATGACCGACTTTAGCGCGAGTAGCTCTCGCACGATCATAGGCGTGACGCGGTTTCACGGTCGAGTTCGGGATGGGATCGGGTGGTTCCCGCGTACTAAGGTCGCCAGGCGAAAGGGGGTGGAGGCGCGAGGCTCTTGGCATTGGCATTGGCGTTGGCGTTGGCATTGGCGTTACGCTGGATGCCGTTGCGACGCCGGGATGGGGTAGTGAGGTTCAGCACGCCCGACCCACAGGGGTTGGGTGTTGGCGAATCAAGCCGCACGGTTGATTAGTACGGGTCGGCTGCACGCGTTGCCGCGCGTTCACCGCCACGCCTATCCACGTGGTGGTCTTCCACGAACCTTTAGGAGTCTCAAAGGACTCGGGAGTGCTAATCTTGGGGGGGGCTTCCCGCTTAGATGCTTTCAGCGGTTATCCCGTCCGGACGTGGCTACCCGGCGGTGCTCTTGGCAGAACAACCGGTACACCAGAGGTCTGTCCATTCCGGTCCTCTCGTACTAGGAACAGCTCCCGCAACACTCCAACGCCCACGGCAGATAGGGACCGAACTGTCTCACGACGTTCTAAACCCAGCTCGCGTACCACTTTAAATGGCGAACAGCCATACCCTTGGGACCGACTACAGCCCCAGGATGTGATGAGCCGACATCGAGGTGCCAAACACCGCCGTCGATATGGACTCTTGGGCGGTATCAGCCTGTTATCCCCGGAGTACCTTTTATCCGTTGAGCGATGGCCCTTCCATTCGGAACCACCGGATCACTAAGACCTGCTTTCGCACCTGCTCGACCTGTCCGTCTCGCAGTCAAGCACCCTTTGGCCTTTGCACGCCGCGCGCGATTTCCGACCGCGCTGAGGGTACCTTCGCGCTCCTCCGTTACGCTTTGGGAGGAGACCGCCCCAGTCAAACTACCCACCATGCACGGTCCCTGAACCCGATAAGGGTTCGAGGTTAGAATCCCGAGCGTTCCAGGGTGGTATTTCAAGGCTGGCTCCACTCCGACTGGCGTCGGGGCTTCAAAGCCTCCCACCTATCCTACACAAGAACGCTCAAAATCCAGTGCAAAGCTGTAGTAAAGGTTCACGGGTCTTTCCGTCTTGCCGCGGGTACGCTGCATCTTAACAGCGAATTCAATTTCACGGAGTCCCGGGTGGAGACAGTGTGGCTATCGTTACGCCATTCGTGCAGGTCGGAACTTACCCGACAAGGAATTTCGCTACCTTAGGACCGTTATAGTTACGGCCGCCGTTTACCGGGGCTTCGATCAAGAGCTTCGCCTTGCGGCTGACCCCATCAATTAACCTTCCGGCACCGGGCAGGCGTCACACCCTATACGTCCACTTTCGTGTTGGCAGAGTGCTGTGTTTTTAGTAAACAGTCGCAGCCACCTGGTCACTGCGGCCCGCGTCCGCTCCACCCGCGAGGGGCTTCACGTACCACGGGCGCACCTTCTCCCGAAGTTACGGTGCTAGTTTGCCGAGTTCCTTCACCCGAGTTCTCTCCAGCGCCTGAGGATACTCTCCTCGCCCACCTGTGTCGGTTTGGGGTACGGGTGACGAAAACCTGAAGCTTAGAGGCTTTTCCTGGGAGCCGGGCCTGGGCCACTTCGCCCCGAAGGGCTCGTCGTTACGTCTCGGCATTGATCGGCCGGATTTGCCTGGTCGACCTGCCTACGCGCTTGAACCGGCACTACCAATCGCCGGCTGGCTTAGCCTTCTCCGTCCCCCCATCGCAGTTTCCGTCAGTATCGGATTGTTGACCGATTTCCCATCGACTACGCCTTTCGGCCTCGCCTTAGGGGCCGACTCACCCTGCGCCGATTGACGTTGCGCAGGAACCCTTGGGCTTTCGGCGTGCGGGGTTTTCACCCGCATGATCGTTACTTATGTCAGCATTCGCACTTCCGATACCTCCAGCCGCTCTCACAAGCGACCTTCACTGGCGTACGGAACGCTCCCCTACCATGCCTTGCGGCATCCGCAGCTTCGGTGTGCGGCTTAAGCCCCGTTAAATCTTCCGCGCGGGCCGACTCGACCAGTGAGCTATTACGCTTTCTTTAAAGGATGGCTGCTTCTAAGCCAACCTCCTGGCTGTCTTTGCCTTCCCACATCGTTTCCCACTGAGCCGCAATTTAGGGACCTTAGCTGGCGGTCTGGGTTGTTTCCCTCTTCGACGGATGTTCGCACCCGCCGTGTGTCTCCCGTGATTGCACTTCCCGGTATTCGGAGTTTGCCTCGGGTTGGTAAGCCGGGATGGCCCCCTAGCCGAAACAGTGCTCTACCCCCGGGAGTGAGACACGAGGCGCTACCTCAATAGCTTTCGGGGAGAACCAGCTATCTCCGAGCTTGATTAGCCTTTCACTCCGATCCACAACTCATCCCCGGCTTTTTCAACAGACGTGGGTTCGGCCCTTCAGTGGGTGTTACCCCACCTTCAGCCTGGTCATGGATAGATCGCTCGGTTTCCGGGTCTACTCCCAGCGACTGATCGCCCTATTCGGACTCGGTTTCCCTGCGCTTCCCCTACCGGTTAAGCTCGCCACTGAAAGTAAGTCGCTGACCCATTATACAAAAGGTACGCCGTCACCTTACAAGAAGGCTCCGACTGCTTGTACGCATGCGGTTTCAGGTTCTATTTCACTCCCCTCGCCGGGGTTCTTTTCGCCTTTCCCTCACGGTACTGGTGCACTATCGGTCGACCACGAGTATTTAGCCTTGGAGGATGGTCCCCCCATGTTCAGACAGGGTTTCACGTGCCCCGCCCTACTTGGTCCAGCCTTAGTCTCGCCGTCGGGTTTTCGGATACGGGGCTGTCACCCGCTATGGCCGGCCTTTCCAGGCCGTTCTCCTAACCGGACGGTTAACTGCTGGTGGCTCCTCCGCGTTCGCTCGCCGCTACTGACGGAATCTCGGTTGATTTCTGTTCCTCCGGGTATTGAGATGTTTCAGTTCCCCGGGTTCGCCTCCCAACCCTATGAATTGAGGTTGGGATACCCTTGCGGGTGGGTTTCCCCATTCAGAGATCTCCGGATCAATGCTTGTTTGCCAGCTCCCCGGAGCTTTTCGCAGGCTGCCACGTCTTTCATCGCCTGTGGTCGCCAAGGCATCCACCGCATGCGCTTGGTCACTTGATCCGCCAACCCCAACCCCTTTGGGTGGTGATCGGCGTTCTCGCTTTTTCACTTCACTACCCGCGCACGCAATTGACTCACCCATTCCAAATCGCTTCGAAACAGGCGATCGCGCGCGCTATCGATGTATCGCACCTTCCACATTGTTAAAGAGCAGTGCCGGCGCCAACTGAAACGCAGCGCCGGCCGTCGGCGTCAAGCCGATACCGCAAGCCACCCGCGCCACGGACGCGCCGTTACGGATGCCTTGCGGTATCGGATCGATGGCCTTCACGGGATGGAAACCAAGCAGGTGACGCGTGGTGGAGCCAGGCGGGTTCGAACCGCCGACCCCCGGCTTGCAAAGCCGATGCTCTCCCAGCTGAGCTATGGCCCCACGGCTTGGTGGGTCTGGGTGGACTCGAACCACCGACCTCACCCTTATCAGGGGTGCGCTCTAACCGCCTGAGCTACAGACCCGTGCTCGGCTTTTAATAGGTCGTTGGGGGGGGGGTTCGCGGCCAGTCGGCTTTCTTTAAAGGAGGTGATCCAGCCGCAGGTTCCCCTACGGCTACCTTGTTACGACTTCACCCCAGTCATTGACCACACCGTGGTCAGCGCCCTCCTTGCGGTTAAGCTACCGACTTCTGGTGCCGCCAACTCCCATGGTGTGACGGGCGGTGTGTACAAGGCCCGGGAACGTATTCACCGCGGCAGTGCTGATCCGCGATTACTAGCGATTCCGACTTCATGGAGTCGAGTTGCAGACTCAATCCGGACTACGAGCGGCTTTTGGGATTGGCTCCCCTCGCGGGTTCGCAACCCTTTGTACCGCCCATTGTAGCACGTGTGTAGCCCTGGCCATAAGGGCCATGATGACTTGACGTCATCCCCACCTTCCTCCGGTTTATCACCGGCAGTCTCCCTAGAGTTCCCACCCGAAGTGCTGGCAACTAGGGACAAGGGTTGCGCTCGTTGCGGGACTTAACCCAACATCTCACGACACGAGCTGACGACAGCCATGCAGCACCTGTCTCGGGGCTCCTTGCGGCACTGCCCATCTCTGAGCATTCCCCGGATGTCAAGGCCAGGTAAGGTTCTGCGCGTTGCATCGAATTAAACCACATGCTCCACCGCTTGTGCGGGCCCCCGTCAATTCCTTTGAGTTTCAACCTTGCGGCCGTACTCCCCAGGCGGAGCACTTAGCGCGTTAGCTACGACACCGAAAGGTCACCCCCCGGCGTCTAGTGCTCATCGTTTACCGCGTGGATTACCAGGGTATCTAATCCTGTTTGCTCCCCACGCTTTCGTGCCTCAGCGTCAGTGTGGCCCCAGATCGCTGCCTTCGCCATCGGTGTTCCTCCGGATCTCTACGCATTTCACCGCTACACCCGGAATTCCACGATCCTCTAGCCCACTCTAGTCTGGCCGTCTCAACCGCCGTTCCCAGGTTGAGCCCAGGGCTTTCACGGCTGACTGACCAAACCGCCTACGCACGCTTTACGCCCAGTAATTCCGATTAACGCTCGCACCCTCCGTATTACCGCGGCTGCTGGCACGGAGTTAGCCGGTGCTTATTCCGCGGGTAACGTCAGAACGCCGCATTGTTTACACGACGTCGTTCCTCCCCGCCTAAAGGGCTTTACAACCCGCAGGCCTTCTTCACCCACGCGGCATTGCTGGATCAGGGTTGCCCCCATTGTCCAATATTCCCCACTGCTGCCTCCCGTAGGAGTCTGGGCCGTGTCTCAGTCCCAGTGTGGCTGATCGTCCTCTCAGACCAGCTACCGATCATCGCCTTGGTGGGCCTTTACCCCACCAACTAGCTAATCGGACGTAGGCTCATCCTTCAGCGCGAGGTCTTGCGATCCCCCGCTTTCCTCTCGCGAGCTCATGCGGTATTAGCCTGGGTTTCCCCAGGTTGTCCCCCTCTACTGGGTAGATTCCTACGCGTTACTCACCCGTCCGCCACTGGAGTATCACTACCCCCGTGCGACTTGCATGTGTTAGGCATGCCGCCAGCGTTCAATCTGAGCCAGGATCAAACTCTTCAGTTCAATACTAAACTCTCAAACATAACTCTCCGCAAAGCGTCCCCTCCGTTCCTCTCCAGAATTAACTCCCAAGAGAAACAACTTCCAAGGAGCGCGCTCGCGTACCTCTCAGCACGCAAACCCCCTCCCCAACAACCTATCCATCCTCTTAAAGAACTAGGCCATCCGCTAGCCTTACTTCTATACCGCCTTGTTTTTTGCCACCCCGATGGCAGCAAGACTGCTATTATAGCTGGCAAATACTTCATGGCAAGGTGTTTCTTAGAATTTTTCACAAATTCTATGAATCTTAAAAAATCATCTGTGACCATCAAACTCATCTTGTTTATAAGAATTTATTTTTAATATATTTTTTCCATTTATATCACCCACTAACTTCCAGAGCCAACTCACGCAACCCCAGTCCAAAGGGAATGTCTGCCTCGAAGTGCAACATATCCCGCAATAGGCTTGGGTCGCCGAGCGAATGCCGGATGTCGCCGATGCGGGCCTCGGCATACTGCGCTGCGGGAGCGCCCGCAAACATTTCCCGATAAATGGTCAAAACCTGGTTTAAGGAAACCGGCCGGCCCGTACTAACGTTATAGCGCCCGCTACCCACATCAGCGCCTAGCAGCGCCTCGCCATTTGCTCGGGCGACATCTCGCACCGAGACAAAATCCCGGGTCTGTTCGCCATCGCCATAAATGATCACCGGTAAGTTTCGTTGAAACCGGCTGGTAAAAATAGATAACACCCCTGAATAGGGTGAAGCGGGGTCTTGGCGCGGTCCATAGACATTAAAATAGCGCAAACAGAGGGCCTCCAATCCAAAGCTCGCGGCATAGCCCAGCAGCATGACCTCGGCAGCCAGCTTGGCGGCGGCATATGGCGACTGCGGTTGCGGTGCCGCCGACTCCTGATTAGGCAGCGCAGCGGCCATGCCGTACACCGCGGCGGAGGAGGCGAATACCAGGCGCTTGCATCCAAACTCCACACAAAGCCGGCCCAGATTGTCGGCCACCACTAAGTTCAGGCGAGCATTAAGCGCGGTATCGTCGAAGCTTTCTGGTACGCTGACCAGCGCCGCTAGATGGAGCGCGCCGGCGAAGTGGTGCTGCTTGAATAAAGCGCGCATCGCCACTTCATCGCCGGCATCGGCCAGCACCCACTCAAAATTGGGCGAGGTGCGCGCGGTCGCAAGATTTTCCAGATGGCCGGTCCGCAGGTTATCCACTCCGACCACTCGCTTTCCCTGTTTGAGCAACCATTCAACGGAATGACTACCGATAAAACCGGCCGCGCCCGTCACCAAAAAAGCTGGCATCATGTATTAAGCTCCAGATTTGTGATTTATTAGGAATTGATGCTTATCAAACAAGGGCTCTTTACAATAACGGCCCCATGAATGCTCCTACAACCGTGACTGAGTCCGCCTGGTTTAAGTGGCGTTATCTCGCGCCGCGTTACTGGCCAGTCTGGCTGGGCCTAGGCTTGATGAAAATCATGGCTATGTTGCCGTTTCGCTGGCAACTGGCCATGGGCCGCCAAATTGGCTATTGGATAGGTCGAATCGCCAAACGACGGCGGCGCATCGCTCAAATAAACTTGGGACTCTGTTTTCCAGAGTTGTCTCAATCCGAGCAAGCCGCTTTGCTGGAGGCGCATTTTGAAGCATTGGGTATTGGCTTGTTCGAAACGGCGATGGCGTGGTGGGGATCAGATGCAAAACTCCAAGGCTTGGCCCGCGTTGAAGGGGTCGAACACTTGCAACGGGCGGTAGCCAGCGGCAAAGGCGTCATTTTACTCACCGGGCATTTCACGATGCTAGAGATAGCCGCTCGTTTCATCACTTGGCATCAACCCTTTCACGCCATGTATCGCTCCCATAAGAACCCGTTATACGAATCCGTGATGCGGCGTGAACGCGAACGGCGCATCCGGTTGCCGCCGTTGCCGCATGAAGATATTCGCGGCCTGCTACGCGCCCTCAAAAAAGGGCGGGCGGTCTGGTACGCCCCCGATCAAAACCATGGCCTCCGTAACAGCATCTTCGTCCCTTTCTTTGGTGTATCCGCCTGCACCATCATGGCCACTTCACGGCTGGCCGCGATGAGCGGCGCGGCGGTGGTGCCTTACTTCCCCAAACGCTTACCCGGAACCGCGGGTTATGAAGTTGTCATCCTGCCAGCGCTGGCGGATTTCCCAAGTCAAGATGTCGAAGCGGATACCCGGCGCATCAACCAACTGTTAGAGCAATATATTCGCCAAGCGCCAGCACAGTATCTATGGGTGCATCGCCGTTTCAAAACCCAACCTGCCGGTACGCCCAGCCCATATAATGTCTAATCTGGCTCATCCGCATGCTTGATCACATCGCATTGCCCGCCAATCCGGCCATTCGCCGCATCCTGATCATCAAATGGAGCGCAATGGGGGATGTGATCATTGCCACCACACTGTTCGAGGATATCGCCCGAGCGTTCCACGGGCGAGAAATCCACCTCAATACCTTACCAGCCTGGGAGCGTCTTTTTGCGCACGATCCACGGTTTCAGCACGTTTTCGCGATCGATCTTCGTAATTCGCGCCACCGCATTGCGGCGATAAGCGGATGGCTGAAGCAAGTCCGCCGCGCCCATTACGATCTGATCATTGATCTTCAGTCAAACGACCGATCTAGGATCTTGCTTACCCTCCTCTGGCTAAGTGGCGCTCGAATTCCCTACCGAATCGGCAACAACCGACAATGGCCGTACAACATTGTCCCGCAAAAATTTCCCTCCGCCACGCATATTCAGACTCGGATGCACGCGGCGCTGCAAGCGGGCGGCATCCCCACCACCACACCCCGACCGGTGCTGCACGTGCCCGAACGTCACCACGCCCGCGCCCGTCATCTCCTTGCCGATCACGGTCTTCAGCCCGGCCGCTACGCGATCTTTATGCCCGGCTGCAACGCGAAAGGCCACCTAAAGCGCTGGGGAGCGGCCCGTTATGGCGCGCTGGCGGCGAAACTCCACCAACAAGGGCTAGAGCGAATCGTGCTGATCGGTGGTGCTGACGAGGTGGAAGAATGTCAGCGCATCGCGGCGATGTGTGGCTCTTGGCTAATTAATCTCTGCGGGCAAACCGAGATCCTGGATATCCCGCCGCTGTGTCAGACCGCCTGTTTTATTGTCGCCAACGACACTGGCACCGCCCACCTGGCTTCCGCCACGCCCACTCCCATGACGGTAATCTGCGGCCCAACCGATCCCCGCCGAGTCAAACCGCTGGGCGATAACGTCACCACCTTGCAGGCTGACCTCCCGTGCATTAACTGCTATTTGAAAAGCTGTTCTCATCACAGTTGCATGGCGGCGGTCACACCGGCGCTGGTACTACAGCACCTACACCAGACGGCTTGGCTAAAAAATTAACGGGTTTGAGACGTTATCGGGGCGATTCAGCGCTTATCGGTAGGGCGCGATTGGTATTCGCCCGGCAGGGGTGGAGCGTCATCTGGCAGCAACTGCTTGCCATACTTGGCGAATTGATGGTGCTCGTACAATTTGGCGTATTTAAGAAAGACATAAAAAGCGGCGATCACCGAATTGATCAACCCCGCCCAACCGTTTAGAAAATTACGCTTGAACAGATAGCTGCGGATAAAAAATAGCGGCGGATAAACAAGCATGATCAGGCGGATTCCCCAACGCTGTTTCCGAATCTTGTCCGCCACCAAGCCCGTTGAGTAGGCATTGATCTTCTCAACTTTCGTGTGAATGTCGGTTTCACCATAATGGTACAAGGGCGACTTGAGACGGGCGACGGTGCCCGCCACCTTGGGCGCGGCGTGGATCGGCATATCATCGATAAGACCCTTGCGCTTGTCGAACAGGCGCAAGTAATGGTTCATGCGAGTGGCTGGGTTATACATCCGCCAGAACACCTGCTCCCGGCGCGGAATCTCGTAGCCATCCGCCGTGGGACCGTCTGCCAACAGCTGACGAATCTCCGTTTGGAGGGCTGGCGACAAGGCCTCATCAGCATCCAATAACAACACCCAATCGTGGGCGGTCATCGTCAAAGCCATCTGCTTTTGCAAGCCGTAACCCATGAAACCATGCTGCGTCGTCCGTGTTCCATAGCGCTGGGCAATCACAAGGGTATCATCGGTGCTGAAGGAATCCAGCACGACGATCTCATCAGCCCACTTGACGCTCTCCAGACAGGCGGGCAAAGTGCGGCCATTGTTATAGGTGGTTACAAATACCGAAAGTTGCTTATCCGCCACGGGAATAACCTAAGATCGAACAATAAGTGGTTTTACCGGATCTCTGAAAAGATCGGAAAAACAATATTCCGGCCACCCGACGCAAAATAGGGACGCTTTCAGACTTGCTCGCAATGTCCAATCATCCTCCTTATGGGAATGTCAGCACGGACAGGCCGATTCTGTCGGCGCATGTCATTGGCGCCCGGCGACTCGGGGGAGCCGAGCTGTTTTACGCCCGATTGGTCAATGCCCTGCATCGTCGTGGTCATGCGACGCTGGCGGTCGCCAACCCCGATAGCTTGATCGTCAACGAGCTTTGCCCAGAGGTTTCTCTGATCCCCATTCCCATGCGCGGGATTTGGGATCTATGGTCCCGTTGGCAAATCCAGAAAACGATCCGAAAATATGGCCCGGAAATCGTGCAAACCTACATGGGGCGGGCCACCCGGCTAACGCATTTGCCGACCGATCGCCGTTTTATCCACGTCGCCCGTCTGGGAGGTTACTATACCCTTACTGGTTATCGCCATGCTCACGCTTGGATCGGCAACACGCAAGGAATTTGCGACTACCTGATCCGAAACGGCTTACCGGCCAGCCGCGTGTTTCACATCGGCAATTTTATCGTGCCGCCCGAACCCAGCCCACCGGAGCTGCTGGCGCAACGACGCCAAGAACTGGCAGTCCCGCCAGACGCGCTCTTGGTGGTGGCCGTCGGCCGCTTGCATCCAGTTAAAGGCTTCGACGATTTACTGACCGCCTTTGCCAGCGTACCAGCCACCCTCGCTGGCCGTCCAACCTATTTGATCATCGTCGGAGACGGCCCGCTCAACCAGGCGCTGCAACACCTGTCCGAACAGCTGGGCATCGCCCGTCGAGTCCGTTGGACCGGCTGGCAACGCGACCCTGGCCGCTTTCAAGAGCTGGCCGATTTGGTGGTTTGCCCCCTCCCGCCAAGAACCGTTGGGCAACGTCATCCTTGAAGCATGGGCTTGGCGGCGCCCGGTCGTCGCGACCCGCGCGCTGGGACCGGTGGAAATCGCTCTACACCAGGAAGATGCTTGGTTGGTACCGTTGGCCGATCCAGCCGCCTTGGCCTCAGCCATACAGTCGCTGCTCAAGGACCCGCCACTGCGGAATTTTATGGCCGCAAACGGTTATCGCAAGGTCAGCACCTCATACAGCGAAGAGACAATTGTAACGGCTTACCTGAGCCTGTATAGCCGTCTGCTGGGACAATGAGGCAGTCTATCGGTCTTGGTGTTTTGCGCCGATCACGGGGTTGCTCAGATAAATCAAGGCCCCAAAACAAACAAATAGATAAGCGAAATGGCGCGAGGTATACGAAAAACTGAACAGAGCCGCCCCCAAAATCGCCAGGGCGGCCGCCAACAGCACTCCGGCTCGCTGCCGGTCTCGAACCGACAAAAGGCGCCAACGCTGGGACAATCGCCAGAACACCGCGCCGATCAACGCCAGCAAGCTTCCAGCCCCAAGAATGCCGGTTTCATACCACACATCCATCAAAAAGTTGTGAAGATGCTGAACTTGGGTGTGGACGCCGCCCAACTCAAAATGCAGGATCTCGGTGGCGTAGCGGCCGTTGCCTAAGCCTACTCCAAGCCAAAGCCGTTTGGGCGGGTGTTCCAATGCCTGCCGCCACAAGGCGGTGCGCCCCGCCGTGAAGGCATCCAGGGGCTGTTCGGGATCCAGATCGACTTTACGGAACGGCCCGCTATGAATACCGATGGCCACGATCAATACCAGCGTCGCCAGCGCGGCAATCCAACGCCAACGCCAAGCCAGCACAAGCTTAGCGAACACCGCCAGCGCCAGGATCACCCCAATAACGCGGCCCGGCCCTCGGCGATCACCACATAAGTCAATACGGCGACAACGACGCCAGCCATGCTCCAATAACGCCAAGCACCAGTGTCGCGCCACCAGATCCAAGCCAGCAGGAACGGCAACAAAAACGGCAATTCATCTTCCCGCAGCTGGGTGCTCGGATCGAATGGCCGACCGGATAAACCCAAGCCATGGTAGAGCAGCAACAGATACAACCCGAGCAAGGTGACGCCGCCAAACAGCGCAATACCGCCCAGTAAGCGATCGAGGGTATTGGAAGACTCCCACAAAGCGGCTTGAACCAGCAAGATCGCCAAACTTGGCGCTAGAAACCCCAACCACGCTCGCAAACCCTCCTTCGGGTGCATAGCGCCAGGAATTCCCACTAAAAATACCGCGAGCAGCGCCAGATACAGCAAGGTAGTGAGCCGATCCAACCGGTGGCGGCAACCGCAAAGACTTAATAATCCCCAGAGGGCATAAAAACCAGCGAGCGTGTTGTACAAACCTCGCCCGCCAAGCTGAGTAAGCACTAAAACCGCTGGCAACAGCCAACCGTGTTGGAAAAAAGTATCCCGCAGCCATTTATGAATCATTGTGCGTTTCATCGGGCTGATTCAGCCAGTCAAGCGCCTCCACTACCTGGGAAGCGGTGATCGCCGCCATCCCAGTTTCGCCAGCTGGCGGCAGGATGGCATGAATGTAGCGAGAATGCGTTAGGGGCGGCGATCCGCCGAATAGGCCCACCGCGGGTACTTGCAGTGCCGCCGCCATGTTGAGGAGGCCGGTATCATTACCGATGTAGCAGCCACAGCCAGCCAACAAGCCGGCGGCTTGTTCGATCGGCAACGCCACCGCATCGGCGGCGGCGCCACCGCCACTTTGCACCCGCGCCAAAATCTCGTCGGCTAACAACCGCTCCGTCGGCCCACCGACCACAAACACCGAACCGATTGATCGGCGTTGCAACGCTAAAGCCAGTTCCGCGAAACGCGCCGCGCCCCATTGTTTCCACGGCTCACTGCTGCCGATCCCCAGCGCGATCCAGGGCCGAGGCCAGGTGGTGAAGCGTTCCGCCACGATCTGCTCGGCGGCGGCTGACAGAAGCAATCGCGGTTCCAATTCGCTCGGTGGGATATTTAGCAAGGCCAGCAACGCATCAGCCCGCGCCATCGGCTCCGCGTGGCGATAGCGGGACGGTAATGCGACCGGAACGTTCAATAACAACCGCTGCAATCCGATCCCATAACCGATCCGCTCCGGGATGCCAGCCAGCCAAGCGGCCAATACATAGCGGGCGCTACCGTGCAGAAACCACACCCGCTGATAGTTTTGTTGCCGTAAGAGAGCGGCCAGCCGAAACAGACCCGCGACCCCGGCATGTCGGCCCGAATCGCGTTCGAGCCAAAGCACCCGTCCCACGCTAGGATCGGCGCTCAACAAACGATTGGCCAGCGATCGCGGTTTGGTGAGGATATCCACCTGGCCCGTAGCCGTCGTGGCGGCGATGGCGTGGATGTGCGGCAAATGCCAGACCATGTCGCCGATACCCGGCAGCGGTTGCACGATTAAGGTTCGGCTGGCGGGGGCAAGCTCGCCATGCCACGGCGGCGGGTCCGCTTTAGAGTCACCTACAGCTTGGCTCGATTTCTCCGCTGGGGGCTCGGATTGTTTCATGCCGCGATTTTAACCGCGAATTCGGGCCACTGTCCCACCAATCCCTATATCATAGCCCCCTCGCTGATTCTGCTCGGCAAGATCAAGGAGCCGGAGACCGTGTGTGGAATTGCTGGTTACTATCTAAAAACGCCCGATGTGAACCGGACACGACTTGAAGAGATGGCGCGGCGCTTGGCGCACCGCGGCCCCGATGGACGAGGTTTCCACACGGCGGAGCGCATCGGGCTCGCCCATACCCGGCTTGCCATCATTGATTTGGCGGGAGGCGCGCAACCGCTTTACAACGAAGATGGCCGTATCTGTCTGGTGGCGAATGGAGAAATTTATAACTATCTAGAACTGCGCCAAGAATTGGAAGCGCTGGGCCATCGCTTCGCCACCCATTCCGACTGTGAAATTATCCTGCACGCTTACGAAACCTGGGGCGAGGACTGCGTGAGCCGGCTTTTGGGGATGTTTGCCTTTGCCCTGTACGATGCCCGGAGTGAGGAATTGCTGCTGGTGCGAGACCGGCTCGGCATCAAACCGCTTTATTTCGCAACTGGGCCAGAGGGAATCGGCTTTGCTTCAGAATTGAAAGCCCTGTTACCCTGGATCGGCCACCCGGCCGTCGCGCCAGCCGGACTTGCCCAGTACTTGCAGAACAATTTTAGCTGCGCCCCGCAGACCTTGCTGGCCGGCGTTCAAAAACTCCCGCCGGGCGAATTGTTGAAGATAGCGCCTGACGGTTCGTCGCGGCAACAACGGTATTGGTCGCCCCTGCAAACTACCTCGATAACCCAGGTGATCGAAATTCATTTGCGCAGCGACGTGCCATTTGGTCTATTTCTTTCGGGCGGCGTCGATTCCTCGGTGCTTACCGCCCTCATCGCACGCCGTCTCCAGGAGCCTTTACGTACTTTTTCCATCGGTTTTCCAGAGACTTCGGTCCACAACGAACTGGCTACAGCCGCCATGGTAGCCGGTCGGTTCGCCACCCGACACACCGCGTGCGAAGCGCGAGCCGACGAACTGCTGGAACGCTTACCGCATGGGGTATGGGCCGCTGACGATCTCACGGCCGACTACGCCAATCTCCCGGTTTCCCTGCTGGCCGAGCGGGCGGGTAGAGAATTAAAGGTCATCTTTTCTGGTGAAGGCGGCGATGAGGTGTTTGCCGGCTACGGTCGCTATCGCGCGCCCTTGCTGAAACGATGGTTGCGGGAGCTGCGCTATCCCGGCAGCGGCGGCTTTCGAACAGGGGGCATGTTTTCTAACGAAATGGAAAGCTTGTTCAAACCGGAATTGGCCCAGGCGTTGCGCGACTGGCGAGCGCCATTCGCCCGGGCCTGGAACGAACCGCCCAAAACCTGGACTCGCTTGATGAGAATGCAATATGTCGATATGGCAACCTGGCTGCCCGACGATTTGCTGATCAAGGCCGACCGCATGTTGATGGCCTGGGGTTTGGAGGGCCGGGTTCCCTTTCTCGATCACCGGCTGGTCGAATTTGGCCTCGGCTTACCAGACGCTTTCAAGATCAAAGGTCGGAACGGCAAGCGTTTTCTGAAACTGTGGGGCGAACGCTTTTTTCCCAAAGCCCATCTTTGGGGCCGAAAGAAAGGGTTTACGGTACCCGTGCGAGACTGGCTCAAGGGGGAAAGGCTGGATAAACTGGATCGGGCCTTAGCCGCTTCACCGGGCATCACCGCGTGGTTTGATCCGCCAGCGGTCAGTCAGCTGATCGAGCGGCAACGCCGGCGCGGCGACCGCGGCGGCCCGCTTTGGGCCTTGCTCAATTTCGCGCTTTGGCATCGAATCATCGTGGAAAATAACGGCAATGCGCCGCCAGCCCGCCAAGATCCTTTCAATTATTTGCTCGATTAACCCGCCGTGAGCCTTTGCCATGTCTAGCCTGCTTGCATGATCGCTTCCTGCCATATCGTCGGCGGTAAAGCGGTCGGCGGCGCTGAATTATTTTTCGTTCGCTTGGTTAATGCGTTGGCGATGCGCGGCTATCCCACCTCCGCCATCACCGTCGAGCACGGCGGCGTATCGAGCCGGTTGCGACCAGAAGTTGTACAAACACATGTGGCGATGCGGGCGGTTTGGGATTTTCAATCACGCTGGCAAATCAGACGAGCGCTGCGAAAACAGCCGCCGGATATCGTCCAGACTTACATGGGCCGAGCGACCCGGCTGACCTCTCTGCCACCGAACCGACAGCCGATCCACCTCGCCAGATTGGGCGGCTACTATGACCTTCACGGATTCCAGCACGCCCACGCCTGGATCGCCGCCAGCCCAGGAATACGCAATCATTTGATTAAAAACGGCTTTCCCGTCAACCGAGTTTTTCATATCAGCAATTTTGTCCCGCCCTACCAACCCAGCGCGACGGCTGATCTCCAACAACTGCGACGCCAATTGGCCATTCCCGCCGAAGCGCTGATCGTAACGGCCGTGGGCCGGTTGCACCCCGTCAAGGGGTTCGACGATTTACTGAGCGCTTTCGCCAGTGTTCCGTCCACCATCGACGCGCGGCCCGTTTATTTGATCGTGGTCGGCGATGGCCCGCTGGCAAGTCAACTCCAGCACTATGCCCGGCAGCTTGGGATCGACCGGCGGGTCTGCTGGCCGGGTTGGCGCGACGACGCGGGCCGCTTTCAAGAACTGGCTGATCTGTGCGTCTTTACTTCGCGGGAAGAAGGGTTGGGAAATGTGATCCTGGAAACTTGGGCGCGGGCGAAAGCGCTTATCTCCACCCGCGCTCAAGGGCCGACCGACACCATCACCGACCGCAAAGATGGCTGGCTGACGCCGCTCAACGATCCCAAATCGCTGGCGGCGGCTATCGAGCTGTTGTTGCGGGATGAAGCCTTACGCCTCGAATTGGCCACCAATGGCTGCCGCGCCCTGGCGACCCGACACAACGAAACCACCATCGTCGATGCTTATCTGGAGCTGTATCGCAAGCTACAGATAACATAAAAAATAGACCGCCCACCGGCCCACACCGAAAGCACCGGGGCAAAAATCGGGTCAATCGGTCTCGGGCTTAGCCGACGTTGGCAGGCCGAGACCAGCTTTCGTACAGCGCCAGCGTTTCATCCAGCATGCGCCGCAAGGGATAGGCCGGTTCCGGCGGGACGGTTGGCGCGTGCGCCAATAATGCCTTCACTTGCTCGGTGAGCCGTTCCAGGTTCCCAGCCGGAACCAGGCCCTCTGGATAAATCCGTCGCAAAATCTCACCGACTCCGCCGTGATCATAGCCGGCTACCGGCGTACCCAGGCTGAGCGCTTCCAGCACGGTGCGCCCGAAGGACTCCGGCTTGGCCGACAGCGATAACACCAGATCGGAAATCGCATAAATCTCGCGCATGTCACTACGATGGCCGGCAAATAGCACGATACCATCCAGCCCGCGCGCCTGAACCCGCGCTTGCAAATCAGCGGCATAACGTTGCCGACGCGGTTCGATCCCACCGACGATAAGACCATAAATCGCCAAGCCTTGCCCTCGCAAGCGAGCGATTAACTCAATGAAATCCTCATGGCCCTTGAGCCGGCTCAAGCGGCCCGGCAACGTCAGCACCAAGGCTTCGCGCAGTTGCGGATACTGCGCATACCAACCGGCTAACCAATCGCTGGCCGGTCGATAGCCGTAAGGAAAAGCCGCCGGCTCCACGCCGCGCTGGATCACTTGGATACGATCCGCCGCTAGCTTAGGATAGCAACGCCGCAAATAAACGCGGGTGGTTTCCGATACGGCGATCACGCGCTCGCCGCGCGTCATGATGGCGCTATAGCGCGAAGCTGAATACAAGCCATGCACTGTGGTAACGAAGTGCGGTCGAGTTGCCGCGTCCATGCCTCTCCACGCCAGCCACGCAATCCAAGCCGGCAACCGCGAACGAACGTGCAGGATATCGAGCCGCTGCTCGCTCAGCCAGCGCCGCAAGGGAAGAATCCAGCGCAACGTCCATGGCGATTTCACCCCTAGCGCCCATGTCAGATGTTCACTGCCCTCGCGCAGCAATTCCGGCACCAACCGCCCGCCAGCGGAAATCACCACCGAGCGATGTCCGCGCTGGATCAATTCGCGCGCTATTTCCAACGTACCGCGCTCCACGCCTCCGCCGTTCAAGGCCGGCAAGACTTGCACCACGCTCAGGCGAACCATCGCTCGATGATCCAGCGGGCGCAGCGTTCGGCCTCATCGAAGGTCCCCGATGGCCGAGACAGCGGGGCCGTTTGCCGCCAGTGACTAAAGAACGTTACCCACCCTTGAGCAGCCAATCCATCCAATCCCCGACCAATGCGATTTGGCTGTTTTGGTGGTAATTCCAGCACGCCCACGCGAGCGCCGGCGGTCAGCGCCTCGTAAACCATCGATACGCTATCGGCGGTAACCCATACCTGAGCGGCTTGCGCAAATTGCGCCGGCAACCAGTCAGGCCCGGTTTCCGTCGCTGGGATGACTGTCAGCGCGCCATTCGAGTCAGACGCCAAGCCGTTTAGAAAGGGAGTCGGGGTACGACGCGATGTCGTCAAAATCCATCGTATCCCCGCCGTGGTGGCCAGGATGGCGGCAATCTGGCGATAGAGGCTGGTTTCGTCCCACCCAAAGTGGGCCGAAGGCCCGCCGATCAGAAATAACCCTCGATCAAGTTGCAAGTCCGAGGCGGGTCGAATACGGTTGAGAGCGCCGCGAGTGGTCAGTACATTAGCGCGGGTCGGCGGCGAATCATGTTCGGGGATCAGGCACAGATCGAAGCAGCCCAGGGGCAAACTAGGCCGCATCAGCACCACCGCCTTGCCATCCCGCCGGCGGCGGGCCGCCAACAAGGAAAAATGGGTTTGATGGCCAGCCCCCACCAGCACATCTGGCGTGGGCAAATCCCGCCAGGCGGTGGGTGCCTGGCCAAGGAGCAAAGCCGCCAACATTCTGGCTGTCGGCTGCGGACTCAAGGTGATGCTTTCCACCGGCCGCCATCGGTTCAGCGCCTCCACCAATCCTCGACTTTGGTTGTCATGTCCGGCCTTGCTATCGCTGAACCGCCAGATGACGAGTGGCGACACAGGCGTTTTCACCCGGCTCTAGAGTGGGCGATCAATTCACCAATTCGTAATCGGCGCCGCAGTACGGGCATTTCGCTTTGCCAGTAGTTTCAATCGGCAGATAAACCTTGGGGTGCGAGCACCACACCATCATCTGCGGCATCGGGCAAGACAGCGGCAGATCGGCGCGGGTCACTTGGTAAGTCTTTTGGGCGTTGGGCTGAGCCTTGCTGGAGGCGGCGGCGGTCGCGACAGCCATGAGTCGTTCTCCTGATTTTATTTATGGACAAGGACGATAAAGAAGAGTGGTCATGAAAGACCAAGACAAGGCGCGGCTTTTAGTCAAACCCGTGTCAACCATTCGGCATACTGATCGCGACGGCCGTGCACTTGATCGAAATATAAGGCTTGCAGGCGCTGGGTGATTGGACCACGCTGGCCGCTGCCGATCTGGCGGCCATCCACCTCCCGAATGGGGGTCACTTCAGCAGCGGTGCCGGTGAAGAAGGCTTCATCGGCGATATACACTTCGTCGCGCGTGATGCGCTTTTCCTTCACGGGTAATCCAAGGTCAGCGGCAAACCGGATAATGGTGTCGCGGGTAATTCCTTCCAGCGCCGAGGTCAGATCGGGGGTATAGATCACCCCATCGCGAATGAGGAAGATATTCTCGCCGCTACCTTCGGAGACATAACCTTCGGTATCTAGCAGCAGCGCCTCGTCGTAGCCGTCGCGCACCGCTTCGGCCAGCGCCAGCATCGAATTCATGTAATTGCCATTGGCCTTGGCCTTACACATGATGATGTTGACGTGGTGGCGGTTGAACGAAGAAGTCCGGATGCGGATGCCGCGCTCCAGATTTTCCGCCCCTAAATAGGCGCCCCACTCCCAAGCGGCGACGATGACGTGGACCTTTAGATTATCGGCGCGAATTCCCATGCCTTCGGAGCCATAGAAACACATCGGGCGAATGTAAGCGCTGGCAAGATTGTTGGTGCTCACGGCCTGCCGGCAGGCTTCATTGATCTGGTCCTTGTCGTAGGGCATCGGCATTCCGACGATGTGAGCGGAGCGAAACAGCCGGTCGGTGTGCGCCCGCAGCCGGAAAATGGCGGTGCCCCGGTCGGTGGCATAGGCGCGAACGCCTTCAAACACCCCCATGCCGTAATGCAGAGTATGGGTTAAGACGTGCGTGTTCGCTTCGCGCCAAGGCACCAGTTTGCCGTCGTACCAGATCAAACCATCACGGTCGGCCATCGACATAATCTGCATCTCCTCCTCTAAAAAGATCGCGCGCCGCGGGCGCCTGTTTTCGCTTCATGCCGCCGGCAACCGGGTTTCGGGATCTTCCATAAGACGCCGCCAAATGCGAGCCACCGTCTCGCGCGCATCGCCCGCTTCATGGACCGGAATACAGGCCGGTTGCTCTTGCAGCTTCAGCAGATGAATGCGCCGGCGTAAACCCCGGTACGCATTCCGCAGCCGGGCCGCATCGGCAATCGATAAGATACCGAACCGCTCCAAGCCGTCGAGCTGCCGAATGTTGTCGGTATAAACCAGCAAGTCCGGGTGACGGTTGGCATTCGCCAAAATTTTATATTGCACCACAAATTCGATATCCGCGATACCGCCCCGACCCTGCTTGAGATCGAACATTCCCGTGGCGCCCACGTCCAATTCAGCCCGCATTCGCTCGCGCATGTCGCGCACCTCTTCGCGCAACATAGCGGGATCGCGTTCGGCGCTCAAGACTTCAATACGAAGGCGTTGGTAACGGCCGGCCAGCTCGGACGACCCCGCCACCACTCTGGCCCGCGTCAGCGCCTGATGCTCCCAAGTCCAGGCCTGGTGGCGCTGGTATTCGGCAAAGGCGTCGAAGGAACTGACCAGCAACCCGGCGCGACCGCTGGGCCGCAATCGCGTATCGACCTCATAAAGATCGCCGGCTCCTGTAGGAGTCGTCAGCAAATGAATGATCCGCTGCACCAGCCGCGCGAAGAACGTGGGATTGTCAATCTGGCGCGGCCCGTCGGTCAGCTGCTGGTCACCGGCGCTGTCGTGCAGGAACACCAAATCCAGATCGGAACCGTAGTTCAATTCGATGCCGCCGAGCTTGCCGTAAGCCACGATGGCAAAATGCGCTTCTCGCTTTACACCCTCGATCAGGCACCAGGGCCGACCAAATTTCGGCAGTAACTCCATCCAAGCGAGTTCTAGCACTTTGCGCAACAGCGTTTCGGCGATCTCGGTCAAATGATCGCTGACAATCATCAGCGGCATGGCGCCGCTGATATCGGCGGCGGCCACCCGCAAGACCTGGGTCTGCTTGAAATAACGCAAGGCGTTCAACAGCTCTTCCTGATCGTCGGGCGGCGCGTGCGCCAGGTGCCGCTCTAGATCGAACGCCAGTTGCTGGCGATCCAGCGGCGCGTACAAGACCGTCGGATTCAGCAAATCATCGAGCAATAGCGGATAGCGGGCCAGATGCTTGCCGATCCAGCTGCTGGCCGCGCACAATTTCAGTAGCTGCGCCAAGGCTTGCGGGTGATCGGACAGCAGCGTGAGATAAACCGAACGGCGCGCGACTTTTTCCAGCAAATCCAGGATACGCTCCAAGGTTGCGGTCGGTCGCGGCGTGAAAGCAACGGCTTGCAAAACGCGAGGGAGTAAATCATCCAGCCGCTCGCGCCCACGGGAACTCATGGTCCGATAACTGAAACTGTTTTTGAGCGCCAGAACCCGGTTCCAGGCGAGTTCTGGGTCTTCAAAACCATAATCGGCAAAGACTTCCAGCGCGCTTTCTTCACCGGGATCGCTGCGCCACAAAGCGGCCAGATCCGCCTTGGCCGCCTCCGGCTCCGCGGCGGCCCCGCCGAACACCTGGGCGAACTGCGCGGCCACGACTTCGACATGACGGGCCAGCTCCTTTGCCAAGGCGTCCCATCCAGAATAACCCATGGCGAAAGCCAGTCGTGATTTGGCGGGTTCTTCCTCAGGCAAATTATGGGTCTGTTGGTCGGCCCACGCCTGCAAGCGGTTTTCCACCCGGCGCAAGAAATCGTAGGCCTCTTTGAGATGCGCGACGACCGTCGCCGGCAATCGCCCGCTGGAGCCCAGGTAATCCAACACCCGCAGGATGCCACGCTGGCGGAGTGCCGGTTCGCGCCCGCCGTAGATCAGTTGGAACGCCTGCCCGATGAATTCGATCTCACGGATGCCGCCCGGCCCCAGTTTGATGTTGCGTCGCATGCCCTTGCGTTCGACTTCTTGAGCGATCAGCCCTTTCATCTCGCGCAGCGATTCAAAGGCGTTGTAATCGAGATAGCGCCGGTAAACAAAGGGCCTTAAGCCAAGTAGCAGCTGATCGCCGGCTTCCCGGTCGCCGGCGATCACCCGCGCCTTGATCATCGCGTAGCGTTCCCAGTCCCGGCCATAATTCTGGTAGTAATCCTCAAACGCGGCAAAAGATAAGGCCAGCGGCCCAGAATCGCCAAACGGCCGCAGCCGTAAATCCACCCGATACACAAAACCGTCAGCGGTCGGTTCGGCCAGGATCTTACCCAAGCGTTGGCCAAGTCGGCGGAAAAATTCCTCATTGCTGATGGCGCGCGCGCCATCCGTCTCGCCTTGATGGGGATAGATGAAAATCAAGTCGATATCGGAGGAGAAATTAAGCTCGCGCCCGCCGAGCTTGCCCATGCCTAAGACCAGCAATCGTTGCTCGACGCCTTCAGCGTCGCGCGGCGTACCGTAGCGCTGACACTGCCAGGAATATAAACGATTCAAGGCCGCTTCGATGGCCTGTTCCGCCACCTCGGTTAAATCGCCGAGCGTCTCCTCCAAAGTCGCCAATCCGGTCAGATCGCGCCACGCGATCCGGACGGTCTCCCAGCGACGGAACCGCCGCAGCAATACGCCAAGCCGGCTTTCATCGCTTGCTTCGGCCAGCAATCGCTCCAACCGCCGCCCACACGCTCCCGGCCCATCGCTCGCGGTCAAACGACCGCTGGTCAGGAACTCGGTTAGCATCGCCGGTTCCCGAATACAGGCGCGGGCCACAAATTCGCTGCACGCCCAAACCCGGACCAGTTGTTCTAACACCGGGCCGACCGGCGCGACGCCCACCTTGCTCGCCGCACCGCCGAACGCCTCCCAATAACGGGCGACTTCACCCCGCAGCGGCTGTGGCAACCGGTTCAGAAAGCTTGCAAATTCCGTCACGCCCACACGTTCACCATCGGGTGCGCCAACTTTTATCTTTGCGGTATTTCTGGTGCCGCGTCGGGTTCCAAGCCGCTATCCGGCTCCAGCGGCATCTGGCCATCCATCGCTCCGCTTCCCCCGCCCATCAGCGCCCCCAGCGGAATTTCCTTATCATTCACGAACAGTTTGCCGTTTTCGAAATGCGCCTTGGATTTGTATTGGTCGCCCTCAAGCCGCATAAAACCTGCCGCCACCACGCCTTGCAATTGTTCCGCCACCTGTTGTCTCGCCATATCCCGCATGGCATTTGGATCGGCCTGCGCGTCTTTATCACCCGCAAAGCCTTGTATTTCCTCCTTAACCATATTGGTCAGCACTGTCTCCGCCAGGGTCTTGGATACCGCCATTTCAGCCGATCCTTTCTCCAAGGCTTTTAATAAACCCTCCGGATTTTGCAGCAAATCAACTTGGCCAAAATCTTGGAAACTCAACACCAGCTTACCCTGCCAGTCGCCCTGCGCCAGCTTGGACTGCGTGTAGAGCACCAATTCGGGCTTGCCGGCCAATAAAGATTTCATCAGTTTCACTAATTCATCCAAGGCTTGTACATCGTCGGGATTGGCTGCCGCGCGCTCTTGCCATTGCTGCAACTTAGCAACGGTAGCGCCATCTAGATTGTGAAACGCCAGCCGCAGGCTGCCCGCGCCACTCCACGGCTCCACCGTGAAGTTCCCGGCCTTAAACAAGGCGTCCACATTGACTTGCCGCGGATTTTGGGGATGCAATGTCGCGTTGGTATCCATCACCAGATCGGTGAAAACAACCGGTGTTTTGGTGGACGGTTCATTGACTCGCAATTCACCAATCTTGAAGCTCGCATCACCAAACATCAGATCGAAGCTTCCCTTGCGCTGATGGGTAGTGACAACGATATCGCGCAAGCTCGCCTGGACCTCACCGCCGGCAGGTTGACCAGCTGCGGCAGCCGATTGGCCGACGACTTCCAAGCTGGGAACACGGAGCTCCCCTTGCACCGTGGCACCCCGCGGGGCCAGCTGAAACTGGCCCTGCAAGCCGGCGAATTTAAGGTTTTCCAATTCGGCGACCTTGTTCAGCGTCAGCGGCGGCATGCTAATCCGGGTATTGCTAGCACCGTCGAACCCAATTTGGGAAATCGCCTCGACCGGTTGCTGGCCGCCATAAAGCGTTGCTAGTTCGCGGGTCCAAGTGCTGCTTTCCGGATCGAGGGTGAGCCGCACGACCGAACCAGTCAAGCCCATCGGCACTCCAGACACGCCCCAGCCCGCCAGCGGCAGCGGTCCGTGGTAAATATCCTGCCGGATGGCGAAGGACATATCCGGCAGCCCTGCCGCACTGGCTTCGGGGATGTCTAGTTGGACGCGGGTTACGGCTTGAGAGGAGAACAAGCCACGGTCGTAACGGATCGTGCTGAGTTTGGCATTGGGATTCTTTGATCCCTCGATCAGTGCTTCCTTATACTGCTGTTCCGCTTGCTGACCCAACCAAGCCGAGAGTCCGGTATAAGCCGCCGCCAGCCCTAGCACAACGATAATCCCACCAACCACCTTTCTCATGCGTCTATCCTCTAAAAGTCCAATGAGCCGCATTATTTCATAAACCGGCCATAAAAAAGCCCTGCGCTGGCAGGGGTTTGAAGTGAAGGACAACGGGCTGGAGACTCAGCTTCGAAAATCTTCAAACTAATATCACCGGCTCATCCGGTAGTTCATTAAGTTTTTGGGGGCTGCGATTCGCCGGGAAATAGGTGCTAAGCAGCACAGATAGCGCTTCGATGGCTTGGGTCAGACCTTCCTCAAATCGAGCGCTGGACAGCGCCTGGCTGAGCTCCGCCGTAATGCCGCTCCATTGTTCGAGGCTAATGCGAACGTTTAAACCGCGATCCGCGATGATCTCGATGGCGTGCTCGGCGATTAACAGATAAATCAGGACACCGTTATTATGTTCGGTATCCCAGACCCGCAATTTACCAAACAACGTGAGCGCGCGATCGCGAACCGTGGCGTCGCGGCAGATATAAGACCAAGGCAATCCGGCCTCGATACAGACACGAATTTCCCCACTGTGCTGCTGTTCGCTGGCCGCAATCCGCGCGGTCAAACGATCCAGCGCGGCTTGCGGAAGCACTGCCTTCACATCCGCGCCATCCACTCGGCGGTTTTTGAACAAACGCCGCCAACGCTTCAGCCAAGTGCTGAATCCCGCCATCGACTACCAACTCCCGGAGGCGCCACCGCCCCCAAAATTACCGCCGCCGCCTGAACCGAAACCGCCGCCACCACCGAAACCGCCGCCACCACCGAAACCGCCACCCCCGCCGAAACCGCCGCCCCAGCCACCGCCGGAGCCGCCACGACCAAAGGGGGAACCGCCGGGAAGAAACACCGGGCCTTGCCGTCCCATAGGGGCCGCGCCAGACAAGAAAGTCATAATCAACGCCACCACTCCGACCAAAAGCCCTATAACCAGACTGGCGGTTATCAAGAAGGCCATACTCCCAGCCGCTCCTCCCGCCACCAACGGCCCCAGCGTTTTGCCGAACAATCGCCGCAAAATTGGGCCAACAATCATGAGTCCCACCAGCAGAAACAGCCCCAATCCGAGCCAATCGATCCGCGGCCCCCGCGCCGATTGCCGCAAGTCACGCGCTGGCGCGGGTAAGTTCTCGCCTTCTATCAAATTTTTTATTCTATCGACCGCAGCTTGCAATCCCCCGGCAAAATCACCCGAGCGGAAATGCGGCATCATTTGGGCATCAATAATTCGAGCCGCGGCGATGTCTGGAATTGCGCCTTCCAACGCTTTAGCGACTTCGATGCGCATCCGTCGATCTTCTTTGGCGACGATAACCAGCAATCCATCGCCCACATCGCGCCGGCCAATCCTCCAGGTGTTAGCGACTCGATTGGCGAAACTGGCGATGTCTTCCGGTTGGGTGGTCGATACTAAAAGCACGACAACTTGCGAGCCTTTAGCCTGCTCGAAAGCCGCCAGTTTCGCCTCCAGTGTCTCCCGATCCGCAGCGGACAAAGTGTTGGTTTGGTCGATCACCCGCGCGGTTAGGGCCGGAACCGGCAGCAGGGTTTGTGCCTGTCCCTGGGCCATCGCTCCGAGCAAAATCAGACATAACGCGAGCCAGGCAAGTTGGGGATAGCGCACGGTGGCCTGCCAGCGTAGCAAACAGCCCATCACTTATTTTTTTACCCCAAAATCGACTTTGGGCGGAGTGGTTATGGCGGCTTCATTAGCGACGGTAAGGCTCGGCTTAACATCATAACCGAATAGCATGCCGGTCAAATTGGTCGGAAACTGCCGGGCAAGCACATTGTAAGCCTGGACTGCTTCGATGTAGCGGCCACGGGCGACTCCAATCCGGTTTTCTGTGCCTTCCAAGGTGACCCGTAAATCACGAAATGCTTGATTAGCCTGCAAATTCGGATATTGCTCGGCGACCACCATCAGACGCGACAAGGCCGACGACAGCTCGCCCTGCACCTGTTGAAACTTACTGAACGCCGCTGGGTCGTTCAGCGTTTCAGGGGTTACTTGCATTGAGGTAGCCTTAGCGCGGGCTTCGATCACCTTGGTCAGCGTTTCTTGCTCAAAATTTGCCTCGCCTTTCACCGATTCAACAATATTGGGGATCAGATCCGCGCGGCGCTGGTATTGGTTGAGTACCTCGCTCCAAGCGGACTTCGTGGTTTCGTCGAGTCGTTGAAAATCGTTATAGCCACAACCCGTTACGACCGCGATCAAGCTCAACACCACCGCCATTCGCAAAAATTGCTCTCTCATCGAAGCCCCCATGCGCTTTTAAGAAGGTTGAACGAAAGTCTTGTCTTAAAGTCTTTATAGTAAGTTATATAGCAGTTCCTTTCATTTCGCTAATCCGAGCTTAAGATCCCAGCTGGCGATTCCGACTTATTAATATCGAAAATATTACAAATACCAAATCCATCAAATGTGAATTTTTCATAAATATGTGCGGGGATAGTTATTGTACAGTATTAAATATTGACATTCTCACCATATTCCTCTATCAAAAGCTCGCCTTGAAATAAGGGAGTTTGCGCGAGATTCGCTGGCTTCTGAACACACCGCTTTCCAGTTTACTGGCAAATTACGATATCATCGACCCTAAGCTTCTGGTTTGATTTTGTAGGAGGTTGATATGGATGTAAGCTCTTTGGTGATTTTTCTTGCTATCGGGGCCGTGGCCGGATGGCTGGCCGGACAAATTATCAAAGGTGGGGGATTCGGTCTCGTTGGTAACATTATCGTCGGCGTTGTTGGCGCGATAGTGGGTGGTTTTCTCTTCAGATTGTTGGGACTAGCCTCATTCGGCTTGATCGGGTCAATCATCACCGCGACAATTGGAGCAGTTGTCCTTTTGTATCTCATCGGCCTGATTAAAAAAATGTGATCACTCTGAATCTATTGAGGATACTGGCATGATCGATAAAGAAACCTATCTGAAAAAGCTGGAAGCCGAAATCGAACAGGCGCAAGCCAAGCTGGCCGAGTGGAAGGCGAAGGCAAAATCCGCAACCGCTGAAGGCAGTATCGAGGTCGAAAAAGCGGCGGACAACGCGACAGAAAAAGCTAAAGACCTGTCTGATAAAGCTGCCGCGGAAGCTAAAGACATGTACGGCAAGGCCGCTGCTGGGGCTGAGGACATGTACGGCAAGGCGGCGGCTGAAGCGGAAGAAATGTATGACTCTCTAAAAGCCAAGATGGCGGAGCTAGCGGATGCGGGCGAAGATGCCTGGGAAGATCTCAAGGATGGCGTGGAGAGCGCTTGGGATAAATTAAATGTTTCGGTGCGCGAATCGATAGACAAATTCAACAAAGGTTAAGCCGCAACTCGTCATAAAAAAAGCGTCATGGCTTAAAGCTCTGTTTATCGGCGCAGCCGCCGAGCAATGAAAAAGCCCCGCCAAGCGGGGCTTTTTCTTGCACAATCAGACAATTTGCGGGAAGCGACTTACATCATGTCGCCCATGCCGCCCATGCCGCCCATGCCGCCCATGCCGCCGCCGCCCATGCCGCCGCCTGATTCCTTCTTAGGCAGTTCGGCGACCATGGCTTCGGTGGTGATCAGCAACGCGGCCACGGACGCGGCGTTTTGCAGCGCAAAACGAGTAACCTTGGTCGGATCGAGCACGCCCATTGCGACCATATCGCCATACTCGCCCGTAGCGGCGTTGTAACCGTAATTACCGCTGTTGCTCAGTACGTTGTTCAGAATCACTGAAGGCTCTTCGCCGGCGTTGGCAACGATTTCACGCAGCGGTGCTTCCATGGCGCGCAGGGCGATGGCAATGCCGTGGTTCTGATCTTCGTTCGAGCCCTTCAGGCCCTTGATGGCTTGTAACGCGCGAATTAACGCCACGCCGCCGCCGGCCACGACGCCTTCCTCAACGGCCGCGCGGGTTGCGTGCAGCGCGTCTTCGACACGGGCCTTCTTCTCTTTCATTTCCATTTCGGTGGCCGCGCCGACCTTGATGACCGCCACACCGCCCGCCAGCTTGGCGACGCGCTCTTGCAACTTCTCCTTGTCGTAGTCAGAGGTGGCTTCCTCAATCTGGCGGCGAATCTGCTCGACCCGGCCCTTGATCTCGTCGGCCTTGCCCGCGCCGTCAATAATAGTGGTGTTTTCCTTGGCAACCACGATCTTACGGGCAGTACCCAGATCGCTCAGAGTGGCCTTCTCCAGGCTCAGGCCCACTTCGTCGGAAATCACCTGGCCGCCAGTCAGGATGGCGATATCCTGCAACATGGCCTTGCGACGGTCCCCGAAACCCGGCGCCTTGACCGCGGCGACCTTGACGATGCCGCGAATGGTGTTGACCACCAACGTCGCCAGCGCTTCGCCTTCGACATCTTCGGCCACGATCAGCAGCGGCTTACCGGCCTTGGCGACGCCTTCCAGCACCGGCAGCAAATCGCGGACGTTGGAAATCTTCTTGTCGTACAGCAGGATGTACGGGGTATCCAGCTCGGCGTTCATGCTCTGCTGGTTGTTGATGAAGTAAGGCGAAATGTAGCCGCGGTCGAACTGCATGCCTTCGACGACATCCAGCTCGTTATCCAAGCCTTTGCCTTCTTCAACGGTGATCACGCCTTCCTTGCCCACCTTTTTCATCGCATCGGCGATGATCTGGCCGATGGCTTCATCGGCGTTGGCGGAAATGGTGCCGACCTGAGCGATCGCTTTGTCGTCGGCGCAGGGCTTGGACAGCTTACGCAGTTCCTCGACGGTAGCGATGACCGCCTTGTCGATGCCGCGCTTCAGATCCATCGGGTTCATACCAGCGGCGATGGCCTTCATGCCTTCGCGAACGATGGCTTGCGCCAATACGGTGGCGGTGGTGGTGCCGTCGCCGGCCACGTCGGAGGTCTTGGACGCGACTTCCTTGACCATTTGCGCGCCCATATTTTCGAACTTGTCTTCCAGCTCGATTTCCTTGGCGACGGACACACCGTCCTTGGTCACGGTGGGGGCGCCAAACGCCTTGTCCAACAGCACGTTGCGACCGCGCGGACCCAGGGTCACCTTGACGGCGTTGGCCAGCACATTGATGCCACGCACCATGCGCGAACGGGCATCATCAGCAAATTTGACATCTTTTGCAGCCATGGAGAAATTCCTCTAAAAACTTTACGGTGAGACGTTCGGAAAGACAGACTCGGAAAGATAAATCGCGCTTGATTACTCGATGATGGCCATGATTTCGTCTTCGCGCATGATGATCAGCTCTTCGCCGTCCACCTTCACTTCGCTGCCTGAATACTTGCCGAACAGGATATGGTCACCGGCCTTGACATCCAGGGGACGCACGTCGCCGTTATCGAGTAGCTTGCCGCGACCAACCGCTTTAACGGTGCCACGCGAAGGTTTCTCGGCGGCGGCGCCGGGAAGGACGATACCGCCCGGACTCTTGGTTTCTTCCTCAACACGCTTGACTAGCACCCGATCATGCAAGGGCCGAATATTCATCGGTGACATCTCCTAAATGGTTAACGAAGGGTTCGGTAATACGAGATTGGCGACAGCATTGTTAGCACTCGCCTGTAATGAGTGCTAATAATAGCCAGCAAACCTCCCCTGTCAAGGGGTCGTCAAGGAAGTGGCGCTGGAGCAGGAAATTTCAAGGGGCGGCGTGAAGAAAATTGCCTGTCCCAAGGTCTATGGTTACGCTGGTGATAGCGGCCGGTAGCGGCGGCTCGCTTTAAAGGTTATTTATCCATCATCAAGAAAATGAGCGAGTTATTTCATGGAAAGTCAACCATTGGTGGTTTATTGCACTTGCCCCGATCTAGCCGTTGCCGAACGCATCGCGGAGGCGGTCGTTGACGAGCGTCTCGCTGCCTGCGCCAACATCGTGCCGGGCCTGATCTCGATCTACCGCTGGCAGGGTCAGATACGGCGCGATCCAGAACTGTTGCTCATCCTGAAAACGCGCGAAGTGGTTTACCGGCTGTTGGAAGCGCGAATCTGTGAACTGCACCCCTACGAAGTGCCGGAGATCATCGCGCTACCCATTGAAATCGGCGCCGTGAAGTACCTCGCCTGGCTTGACGACCACACTGGTGCCCCTCTATGAGATACACTCGCCGCTTGGGATTGTGGTCGGCCGTACTGCTGGCGCTGCTGGCTGGATCGGCCATGGCCGGATTGTTTGACCGGTTGAGCAGTCCTTCGCGGGAGCGGGTTCTCGATGCCGATCAGGCTTTTCAATTGGTATTCAACGTCCTCAATCCCTCCACCGTTGAAGCCCGTTGGACCATTGCGCCCGGTTATTACCTTTATCGCGGTAAATTTCAGCTTAAGCTGATCGATGCCGAGAACGTCGGTATTACCGCTCTCAGCATGCCACCCGGCGAACCCAAAGACGATCCCTATTTCGGCCGACAGGACGTTTTTCATAACGAAGCCGTTTTAGTGGCGCGTCTTTACCGTGAGTCCCCGGATGAGCAAACAGTACGGATTAAAGCCGACTATCAGGGCTGCGCCGAGATTGGTGTTTGCTATCCGCCCATGGATCAAACCCTAGCGATCACCCTACCTCAGCTGCCGCCCGCGCCAGAGGCCGCCGCACAGGCCAGTCCGATCCCGGCGGTTCCTCTCGCTTCGGCCTCTGCGAATTACCCAAGAGCAGAGGTGGAAGCGCCAACCACTCTAGCGCCAACAGTAACCAGCGTTCTTCCCCTTCAGAGAACGTCAGCCCCTGAAGCCGAACAGGATCGATTAGCGCGGCTATTGGGCGAACAACGTTTCTGGGCGATTCCAGCTTTTTTTGGTTTTGGATTGCTATTGGCCTTTACGCCCTGCGTCTTTCCGATGATCCCGATCCTCTCCAGTCTGATCGTCGGGCAGGGCGCGACGCTAACCCGACGCCGGGCCATTCTGCTCTCGGCAACCTACGTGCTGGCGATGGCGACTACGTATACCGTCGCTGGGTTACTCGCGGCGTTGCTTGGCCAAAACATCCAAGCCTGGTTTCAGAATCCGTGGATACTCGGTCTTTTTAGCGCGATGTTCGTGTTGCTGGCCTTGTCGATGTTTGGTCTGTACGAGCTGCAACTGCCGACGCAACTCCAAAACCGCTTGGTGGATTGGAGTAATCGCCAGCGCGGCGGCCAGCATATCGGGGTCGCCATCATGGGCCTGTTGTCGGCGCTGATTGTCGGCCCTTGTGTTGCCCCTCCCTTGATCGGCGCCTTGACCTTCATCGCGGTAACGGGCGATATGGCGCTCGGCGCCGCCGCGTTGTTCGCGCTGAGTCTCGGCATGGGCGTACCGTTATTAATCATTGGCGCGTCCGCGGGGCATTGGCTGCCGCACGCTGGGCATTGGATGGAGCGCGTCAAGTTAGTGTTCGGCGTGTTGTTGCTGGCCGTCGCGCTGTGGTTGCTCGAGCGAATTCTGCCCGCCGCCGTCACCATGGTGCTGTGGGCCACCCTGCTGATTGTGACCGCAACCTACATGGGCGCACTGCAACCCACGGCCCAGGCCACTCCGACCTGGCGCACGCTGATCAAGGGCTTGGGCTTAGTGCTGTTGATTTACGGAATTTTATTGCTGGTGGGCGTCGCGGCGGGTGGCCGCGATCCTTGGCAGCCGCTGCGGGGCATTAGTCTGTTCGCCAACGCGGCCAACTCGGTCGAATCACCGCCGTTTCGCGCCGTGAAAACCGTAGCCGATGTCGATCAAGCAGTGCGCGACGCAAGCGGTCGAACGGTATTGCTGGATTTCTACGCCGACTGGTGCGTGAGCTGCAAGGAGATGGAACGCTATACCTTCTCTGATCCAGCGGTCCGGGCGGCGCTGGCGCAGATGGCGCTGCTGCGCGCGGATGTCACCGCCAACAACCATAACTATCAGGCGTTATTGAAGCGCTTCGGGCTGGTCGGACCGCCCGCCATCCTGTTTTTCGGACCGGATGGCCAAGAGCGGCCTGAATATCGAGTCGTCGGTTTTATGGAAGCGGGGTCATTTAACCAACAACTACGGTCAGTATTAGAGCAAAGGCAAAATGCCGCAAACCCAATGCCCGTAACGACGATGGGTTTAAGCAACGGCTGAGCGAGTCCTTATCGAATTGTGGTCGTTGCGGTTACGTTATTATTGGTGGTATTGAAATCGGTCATACTCGTATCGGAGATGACCTTGGCGCTGCTGCTGATCATTCCACCAAGCCGTGGCCAGACCGTAATCGTCACAGTTGACGCTCTATTATGGTGTGTGATTAACCCCCTGTGATAAGCGCTAAACCAACCGAGTTCTTAGCTGGACACATGACCAGGCTTCATGCAGAATCTTCCCCCTTCGCTGGTAAGGATCACGGCTTGACTCATGGCTAAGCTATTGTTGCCGAATGAGCTGAATCTTAATCCACCGGGCTCCCGCGAGCCTGGCATCCACGGCTCCCCCTTCCTGACTGATACGGAGCAATACCTGGTGGCCGATCCTCATCTCATCCCATTACGCCGGTAGCCGCCATGCCGATGGATATTCGCAAGATCAAGAAACTGATCGAGTTACTCGAAGCCTCGGATATCGCCGAACTTGAAATCAAGGAAGGCGAAGACTCGGTAAGGATCAGCCGCCACCCCCACCACGGCGGCGCTCCAGCCGTGATGACCCCGCAACCGTTGTGGGCCGCGCCCAGCTATGGGCCGGGCTTGGCCTTGGCGGCGCATTCACCCGCTCCAAACAGCCAACCCGCCGCACTGCTTGAACCTGAACCCGAAGCCACCAAGGGTTACATCCTGCGCTCGCCGATGGTTGGCACTTTTTACCGTTCCGCCGCGCCAGGTTCCAAACCGTTCGTCGAGATTGGCCAACCGGTCAATACCGGCGACCCGGTTTGCATCATCGAAGCGATGAAGATGTTCAACCAGATCGAGACCGATCATGCGGGCACCATCACCCGGATCTTGATTGAAAACGGTCAGCCGGTCGAATACGACCAACCGCTGCTGGTCATCGAATAGCGCGATATGCTCGATAAAGTTGTCATCGCCAACCGCGGAGAAATCGCCCTGCGCATTTTGCGCGCCTGCCGAGAGTTGGGCATCCGCACCGTCGCGGTTCATTCCACGGTAGACCGCGATCTCAAGCACGTCCGCCTAGCCGACGAAACAGTCTGTATCGGCCCGCCGCCGGCCGCTGAGAGCTATCTCAACATGCCGGCGCTAATCAGCGCGGCCGAAGTCACTGACGCGGTGGCGATTCATCCCGGCTACGGCTTTCTGTCGGAAAATGCCGATTTCGCCGAGCGAGTCGAACAAAGCGGCTTCATCTTCATCGGCCCCCGTCCCGACACCATTCGGCTGATGGGCGACAAGGTGTCGGCCATCAAGACGATGAAAGAAGCGGGCGTGCCCTGTGTGCCGGGTTCCGATGGGCCTTTGGGCGACGATGATCGAGAAACGCTGCGGTTGGCGCGCCAAATCGGTTACCCGATCATCATCAAGGCCGCCGGCGGCGGCGGCGGCCGCGGGATGCGGGTGGTGCATGGCGAAGCGGCGCTGTTAAACACCATCGACCTGACGCGTAGCGAGGCCAACGCCGCCTTCGGCAATCCGGTGGTGTACATGGAAAAATACCTGGAACATCCACGCCATGTGGAAATTCAGGTGCTGGCTGACACCCACGGCAACGCCATTCACTTGGCCGAACGCGACTGTTCGATGCAACGCCGTCATCAGAAAGTCATCGAGGAAGCGCCAGCTCCCGGCATCACCGCCCAGCAACGTCGGCGGATCGGGCAAATCTGCGTCGAGGCCTGTCGGCGGATCGGCTACCGCGGCGCGGGCACCTTCGAATTCCTGTATCAGGACGACAAGTTTTATTTTATCGAGATGAATACCCGGGTTCAGGTCGAGCATCCCATTACCGAACTGATTACCGGTGTCGATATCGTCAAGGAACAGCTCCTGATTGCCGCTGGTGAAACCCTGCGTTACGATCAAAAAGATATCCGCATCACCGGCCACGCGATCGAATGCCGGCTCAACGCCGAAAATCCCGAGACTTTTTCTCCGTCGCCTGGCACGATCACTCAGTATCATGCGCCAGGTGGCCCCGGTATTCGGGTCGATTCCCATATTTACAACGGCTATCGGGTCCCGCCCAATTACGATTCGATGATCGGCAAGCTGATCGCCCACGGTGAAACGCGTGAAACCGCCATTGCGCGGATGCGCAACGCGCTAGCGGAACTGGTGATTGAAGGCATTAAAACCAATGGGCCGTTGCACCAACGTATTCTCAGCGATGCCCGTTTCATCGCGGGCGGCACTGACATTCATTACCTCGAAAAACAGTTACTAGGCAATCGCTAAGCCGTCCTGCAACTATATAGTGACATTTGCCCAGTAAATGCGCTAAGCTTTCACAACCCAGCCGGCTTTTAAGGTGATGAGCCATGCGCGATGAAGCGACCGCCCCCTGGCTACAACTGACTCTCGAAGCCATCGAACATCCCTCCGAGCAATTGGAAGATGCCTTGCTGCAAGCGGGCGCCCTAGCCGTCACGCTGGCCGATGCCGGCGATCAGCCGGTGCTAGAACCGGCTCCAGGCCAAACGCCGCTTTGGGCGCACACCCGCGTCACGGGTCTGTTCGACGCGCAAACCGACATTGAAGTCGTCAAGAAACAATTACGACGATTCCTGCATGCATCCGCTTTACCGGAATGTCGGTTGATCGAACTGGAAGAGCGGGACTGGGTGCGGGCCTGGATGGATTATTTTCACCCGATGCGTTTCGGCCAGCGGCTGTGGGTTTGCCCGAAAGACCAGGCGCCGCCCGAACCGCGCGCGATCAACATCCGGCTCGATCCCGGACTGGCTTTTGGCACCGGCACCCATCCCACCACCGCGCTGTGTCTGGAGTGGCTAGACGGAGCGGAGCTGGCGGGTAAAACCGTACTGGATTACGGCTGCGGTTCAGGAATTTTAGCCATTGCCGCCGTCAAGCTGGGCGCAAAACGGGTTTGGGCGGTGGACATCGATCCGCAGGCATTACTCGCCAGCGACGATAACGCCGCCGAGAATCAGGTTGAGGAACAAATCGAACTTGTTCATCCGATCACACTGCCCGCAACGTTAAGCGTGGATGTTTTGCTGGCCAACATCCTGGCCGGCGTGCTGGTGCAACTGGGATCGGAATTTGGGCGCAGGGTCAAATCCGGTGGCCGCTTGATCCTCTCTGGCATTCTCGAAGACCATGCGGATGCCGTCCAGACCGCATTGGCCCGCGAATTCCGCTTTGATACCCGCCGCTCGCGAGAGGGTTGGGTGCTGCTGGCAGGTACGCGCAAACCCACAGCCGACCCTGAGATGTCCTGGACCATTTGACCGCCGCTTTATCCACCGCCCTTCCTCGGCCATTCTGGAATTTGCCAGCCCCATCCCACCGCGAGTAGGCGCAATCCCGTGGCGACGCCAGCCCCCAGGCTCAACTCCAGCCACGGTTTGGCCCCGACCGAATGCAACGACCAATAGACCAAGCACCCCACAACCGCACACAGCGCATAAGGGCTACGGCTACGGAATACAATCGGAATCTGGCCGCAGGTCACATCGCGCAACACCCCGCCCACCACGCCGGTGATGACGCCCATGAGTAAGACCACGATGAGCGGCATACCCGCCGCCTGCGCCATCGAAGCCCCGGAAACGCTAAACAAACCCAAACCGACCGCATCGGTCGCTTCCATCAGCCATCGAGTCGGCCGGTAGCGGCCCAACCGCAGCAGGGGCGGTGCAATCACCGCCAGGGCCATCACCAGCCAGACATACTCGTGATGCTCAACCCAAAACAGCGGCCGGCGATCAAGCAGCACATCCCGCACCGTGCCGCCGCCGAAAGCGGCCAAGAAAGCGATAGCAAAAATGCCGATCACATCCATTTGCTTGCGGACCGCTTCAACCACGCCCGAAATGGCGAATACCACCGTGGCGGCAATTTCGACGAAGGTAACCCAAGGCTCAATAGTCATACCAGTGATGAAATGATGGTCAGCCGCCCAAAATGCATCTGAAAATAACGCATTCAACCGCGCCCGTCATCCGTTCCCACAGGCTAACGAGATGGATTTTTTAAAGCCACGCCAAAACCTTATAGGTTCATCTTAATGCGATATTCCGGTATGATGATCTATTTAGAACAATTGATTCGCCATGCAAATTGGCCCCTACCTGCTTGATCCTCCCATATTTCTAGCGCCGATGGCTGGCGTGAGCGACCAGCCGTTCCGCCGATTGTGCCGGCGGTTGGGCGCGGGGCTGGCGGTCTCGGAGATGGTCAGCGCCGACATCCGACTCTGGGATAGCCGCAAAACCCGGTTGCGGCTCGATCACGCCGGCGAACCCACCCCCCGCAGCGTACAAATTGTCGGGACCGACCCTCAAGCCATGGCGGAAGCCGCCCGCCTCAACGTCGCTCACGGCGCGCAAATTATCGATATCAACATGGGCTGCCCCGCCAAAAAAGTTTGCGGAACGCTAGCGGGCGCGGCTTTGTTGCGCGACGAGCCGCTAGTCGGGCGCATTCTGGAAGCCGTGGTTAACGCCGCGACTGTGCCCGTGACTCTAAAGATTCGCACCGGTTGGAACCTGCACCAGCGCAACGGCGCCGCCATCGCCCGCATCGCCGAACAATCCGGCGTCCAAGCCCTCGCTGTACACGGCCGTACCCGTGCCTGCGGCTATCAAGGGCCGGTGGATTACGCCAGTATCAGCGCTATCAAACAGGCGGTGACGATCCCCGTCATCGCCAACGGCGACATTGATAGCCCCGAAAAAGCGCGCTGGGTCCTCGACCAAACCGGCGCGGATGCGATCATGATCGGTCGGGGCGCGCGGGGCTGGCCATGGATTTTTCGCGAGATTGCGTATTATCTGGCAACTGGCCATCGCTTAGCGCCACCCACCGTGGCAGAAATCAGCCACTGGGTTATCACCCATTTGGACGCGCTCCACACTTTTTACGGTGAGCGCGCTGGCGTTCGCATCGCGCGCAAGCACCTGGGCTGGTACAGTCGGGCTTGGGCCGAAGGCGACGCATTTCGAGCGCGGATCAATACAGCCGAACATGGCCGCGAGCAGTTGTTGCTGACTCGCGATTTTTTCACGCATCTGGCCAACAAGGAGCGCCTGGCTGCATGAGCATCAACAATCCCGACCTCCCGGTCGATCTGTTACCCGCCACCCCGCTGCGCGATCACGTATATGAAACCTTGCGCATTTATTTTCATAATCTCGGCGGGCAAGCGCCCAGCAACCTGTACGATTTAGTACAGCGCGAGGTAGAGCCGCCCCTGCTGGAAATCGTGATGGAATTCACCGGCCGCAATCAAACCAAAACCGCGGCGATTCTTGGCATCAATCGCGGTACGTTGCGCAAGAAACTCCGGCAATACCATCTTGGCTAAATCCTCTTTGCTCTGGAGACGGCATGAGCCTGGCGATTTTCGATCTCGATAACACCTTGCTGAGCGACGATAGCGACTATCTATGGGGCCAGTTCCTGGTCGAGCAAGGACTGGTCGATGGTGCGTTCTACGAACGTGAAAACCAGCGTTTTTATGATGCTTATCGGGCGGGCGTCCTGAATATTTATGCCTTTTTGGAATTCATGCTGCGGCCGCTGACCGAACATCCGCTGGAGGAATTACTGCGCTGGCGGGCCCAATTCATGCTAGAAAAAATCGAGCCCATCATCTTGCCCGCCGCTATCGCCCTGTTGGAAAAACACCGAACGAAGGGCGACACGCCGCTGATTATTACCGCCACCAACAGCTTCATCACCGCGCCCATTGCCCAACGGCTAGGCGTCGCCAACCTGCTGGCGACCGAGGTTGAATTGATCGACGGACGTTATACTGGCCGACCCCTCGGCACGCCTTGCTTCCAGCAAGGTAAAGTCGAACGACTGCGCGAATGGCTGCGGGAAACCGGCCACAATCTGGTGGATAGCTGGTTTTATACCGACTCCCGCAACGACCTGCCCCTGCTTGAGCAAGTAACTCATCCAGTGGCGGTAGACCCCGACGAAACGTTGGCCCGTCATGCGGCGGAGCGCGGTTGGTCGATCATCAGCCTCCGGGAAACCGCGGCCTAGCAAGCCATCGCCCCAGCCGGCGTCAGGAACCGTTTCCCTTCAGGTTTCACTCCACTATGATGGACGATGCTTTTCCAATTTCCCTCGTTAGGGGATTTTGTTTTTTGTAACTGCTTGCAGGAACATCAATGCAACCGAATTTGCTTTATAACGTCAACGTCGAAGCGCAAGACGTGCTGCTCACGCCTGATGAAATCAAACAGCGGCTTCCCATGACCGACGCCACCGAAGCCACCGTGCTCCAGGGCCGTCAGCTCGTCCAACGCATTCTGGACCGACAGGATCATCGGCTGTTCGTGGTGGTCGGCCCCTGCTCCATCCACGATGTCGACGCCGCCCGTGATTATGCCCGGCGTTTGAAAGCGCTGGCCGATGAAGTCAGCGACACGCTGTTTCTCATCATGCGAGTGTATTTTGAAAAGCCGCGGACCACCGTCGGCTGGAAAGGTCTGATCAATGACCCGCACTTGGATGACTCTTTCGATATCGAACAAGGCTTGCAGGTCGCTCGCGGTCTGCTGCTGGAACTGGCGGACCTGGGTCTGCCAGCCGGCACGGAAGTCCTCGATCCGATCAGCCCGCAATACATTTCCGAGCTGATCACCTGGACCGCTATCGGCGCGCGCACCACCGAATCTCAGACCCATCGCGAAATCGCCAGCGGGCTGTCCACCCCGGTCGGCTTCAAGAACGGCACCAACGGCAACCTGGAAGTGGCGATCAATGCCCTGCAATCCGCCGCGCGCCCCCACAGCTTTTTGGGATTGAACCAGTTCGGCCAATCGGCGATCACCCGCACCCGCGGCAATCGTTACGGCCATATGGTGCTGCGCGGCGGCGACCGGCCTAATTACGATACGGTCTCGATCACCCTGTGCGAAAAGGCGCTACGCGAGAAGAAGCTGCCCGTCAACATCGTGGTCGATTGCAGCCACGCCAATTCATTCAAGGACCCCGCCATGCAGCCGCTGGTGATGCGCGACTGCGTGCACCAGATTCTGGAAGGGAATCAGTCCATCGTCGGGCTCATGATCGAAAGCAATCTCGGTTGGGGTAATCAGTCCATTCCCGCCGACCGCGGCAAACTCCAATATGGGGTCTCGATCACCGATGCCTGCGTGGACTGGCCCACCACGGAGAAAATGGTGCGCGAAGCACACGCCAAGCTGAAACACGTGTTGCCCGGTCGCTTGGCGGCGAACTGAGCTTTTGCTTTTAACTCTCCCAATTCGCCGTAACGCTCCCGTTCAAGCGAGCGACGCCCGCGGAATGAATTGATACAGCCACGTTTCCGAAAGCGCCTGCTCACCCAGGCGCAAGTAGGCGCGTAAGTCGATCGGCTCGCCACCTTCGAGCTCAATCTCAAAATCGGCCCGCCAACGCCGAGTGCCGACTACTTGAAAAGCGCCGGGACTGCGCAATTTGCCGCGCGTGGTGCTGACCACCAGTTGGACCGCCGCTTTCTGGTCGAGCTGGTCCAACGGCCCACCGGCGAAATCGATGGCAAACCAGATTCTATGCGCCGGCCGGGGCGAGGTCTTTGGGATAGCGCGCCAGCTCAGGCGGGTGGCGACAACCCGACTGCGCGGCGGCGAATACGGCTCATCGGCCACCCAATGCAGGCGGTATTTAAAGACTCGACTGCTGCCCGCTTGGACAGGCTCCCGCGGCACCCAACAGGCAACCAGGTTATCGTCGGCTTCGTAGTCGGTCGGAATTTCAATCAACTGCACCGCGCCTTCACCCCACGGTTCCAGCGGCTCCACCCACAACGTGGGCCGCCGCTCGTAAAACACCCGATCATCCTGATAGTTTTCAAAATTGCGATCTCGCTGCGCTAGACCGAATCCCTTGGGATCACGATCCATGAAGGCGCTGTTTTGCAGGAAGGGCGGGTTGTTGATCGGCCGCCAAATGCGTTCGCCCGCGCCAGTCCATAGCGCCAGCCCGTCGCTGTCATGCACTTCTGGCCGCCAATCCCAACTCGGCTGATGGTTGGTTTCAGAAAACCAGTACATGCTGGTCAACGGCGCCACGCCCAAGCGCTGCACGTCTTTTCGGAAAAATAAGGCGGCCTCGACATCCATGATGACGCGGCCGTGGCGAATCGCCTGAATCCGATAGGCCCCGGTCACACTCGGACCCTCCAGCAGCGCGTAGATCATCACGGCCTGGGGATCGGCGGTCGGTTCCAGCCAAAACTGGCTGAAGCGAGGAAATTCCTCCGCTGTCGGCAATCCGGTATTGATCGCAAGGCCGCGCGCCGAAATGCCGTATTGATCCAGCTCGCCGGCGCTGCGGAAATAAGACGCGCCCAAAAACGCCAACCAGTCGCGCTCTTCGGTCTTCGAATGCATGAGCCGAAACCCGGCGAACCCTACATCATCAGGCAGCGCCGCTGCAAAATCAGCCTTGCCGAAGGTGAACAAGCGAGACGAATAAAGCATTTCGCGCGCCGCGCCGTCGCGCACGACGTGGATTTTTACCGGAGTGGGAAACAGCCGCCCCAGATGGAAAAAACGAACCGGATAGGGACCATCCCGTTCTCCCCACAGCGCGGCTTCCGGCCGGTACTGAATCTCCAAGTGCGCGTCGTAGTCGATTCTATCCACTACCTGGGGATGAGGGAGGGCGGGCGCTTGATAGGATTGGGTCGCCAGATGCTGGGCTTGCTGGCGCAAGCTATCGAAGCTGAATGGCTGCGCGGGCCCAAACTGGAGATCCGCCAGCGGTTTCTGATCGGCCAGAGCACGTTGCCCCAGCAACGAGCAGCAAGGAACGAGCAAGGCGTTCCTTAAAAAGGAACGTCGGGTGATAGCGCGCTTCATCATGGTAAGACAGCCCCGTTTGAGCGGACGAAGAGCAGTACGATGCTACCGATTGATGATAGCGCATGCAGCGCTCTCGTGACAGATGGGCGGGGTAAGCTCCGCCGTTGTCCAGAGGCTCGTTTTACGGATCACCACGGCTAAAACGGCTATGCCAAGGAGGACGTTAAATTGCGCCGCAACGAACCTGTTCCGGGCGGCGGACGACGGAGATGCGCCAACCCCGCCCCAGCGCCATGCAGAGCTGTTCCCTCGCTTTTGCCAGCTGAGGCGACCGAGTCAAAACCCCGTGTTTAATAGATTCGAGGGTGAATACTGATCGGTCAGGACGCGCGCTTTCACATCCCAGTCCCGCTCGGTCGAAAACAGCGGCAACAGCCAGCCACTATCGAATCCGAGCGGCTTCAATTGCGCCTCGAACGACGCCGCATTTTGGCGGATTGTATCAAGCGATGGGAGACCATCTCTCTTGATTACAATAATGCGGTTTTTCAGCTTGACACGAAGGTTGTAGAAAGGCCCGAATACCGTTTCATAGGTTGTCGATTCGTGGCTGTACAACCGGCTGCTGGAAAGGTATTGGCCGCCAACACGCCATCGGCCGGCAACAAGGCCTTGACTTCGAATAGAAATTCCTGAGTCAGTAAATGTTCGGGGATATATTCGTGATCGAAGGCGTCCAGCATGATCAGATCGTACTGCCGGCCGGCTTTGCCGGCGCGCTTGACGAAAACTCGCCCGTCTTCCTCGATCACCCGCACCCGCGAACTTGGATTGAAGCCGAAATATTGCCGGGCCACTTTCACCACCGCCGGGTCGAGCTCCACCACATCAATGTTGGCGGTGGGAAACACAGTCGCCAAAGCGCTCGGCAGCACCCCTCCTCCCAAGCCAATCATCAGGATTTTCTTGGGATTGGGTTGCAGATACAACGCGCCCATCATCATCTTGGTATAGACGAAAACGAAATGGTTGGGATCAGTCAGCGACAAGCAGGTTTGTCTGGCGCTTTGAGTGCGACCGGTAAAGCTCATACACCGCTCGCCTCCTTCTTCATAAACGACGATATTTCGATAGAGCGATTTTTCGGTGTGAATGACGGTCATGGCGGCGGCTAGCGGCGTCACAGCGCAAGAAACCAAGAAAGCAAATAACGTTTTGAGACTATGGACCAGGCTCATTTCCACTTTTTCCAATGATGATCGCGAGCAGGCCGATAATCAGCGAAGTACTGATCAGACCCGTCAGAATCTGGTTAATTTCAAAATACAGCACGAAATAAAATGAAGTGAGGATAGTTTGTAACGAGCAGTTTCTGTTCGCCGGTTCCGATTCGGGGAGCGAACGCGCCGCGCTCTACACCTTGATCGATACAGTCAAACTGAACGGCCTCGACCCCGAAACCTACGTGTGAACCGTACTCACGCGGATCGCCGAACATCCGGTCAACCAGATTGACGCGTCGCTGCCGTGGAACTTCACGATCTCCAACGCGCCCGATAGGCTTCAGACGCGCGCCTTGGCGGCGTGACGTGCGTGGTCGCGCACCCGCTTCGTGGGTGTCCGCTGATGTTGAGCGCGAACACCCGGCCGCTCGCGCTTACTCGCTCCGCCAGGGCGCGTTAGCGCGTATCCAGCGCTTTCCATTTACCGGCTGCTTTTGACTTTTGCGCTGCTTGTTGGCGCCACAGCCCAGCTCGCGCTTGCAGGGGACACGGACCCGCTGCCTTATGAGCTTGACTGCCCTTCGTGCCTCATTACATGGCATAAGGATATAACTTTAGCCGTCGAATTTCGCTGGACGCTTGGCCAACTTGCGCTGCAAGGTGCGCCGGTGCATCCCTAACTGCCGGGCAGTCGCGGAGATATTGCCCTCGTTGTCGCGCAACACTCGCTGAATATGCTCCCACTCCAGGCGGTTGACACTCAGCGGGCGACTGCTGACCGGGGCGGTGGGATCGCCTGATGTGATGTCGAAGGCCGCCAACACCTCATCGGCATCAGCCGGTTTGGACAGATAATTAATGGCGCCCAACTTTATAGCTTCCACGGCCGTTGTCAGGCTAGCGTAACCGGTCAACACCACGATCCGTAGCGTGGGATCGAGATTGAGCAAGTGCGAGAGCAATCCCAAGCCCGAATCACCCGCCAGATTAAGATCGACCACGGCATATTCGGGTGGTTCGGTCCGAATCTGTGCCAAAGCTGCCGCGCTGGTATGAGCAACGTTCACCACAAAACCGCGTCGGCTCAAAGCCAGACTCAGCACCCGACAGAAGACGGGATCATCGTCCACCACCAATAAACTAGGCTGTTCGGGGCAAACGCTCATGCGACTTCGAGCCGGGCGGGTAAGTCGATGCGGGTACAGGTTCCGCCGCGTGGATCGCCCGACAGGGTGACTTGCCCGCCCAATCGTTCCAGGGTGGCGTTAGCCAATACGAGGCCGACGCCCATTCCCGCTTCTTTGGTGCTAAAAAAACCCTTGCCCGAATGGGTTGCCAGTTCCGGCGACACGCCCGGACCTCGGTCACGGATTTCGATGACCACCCGCTGATCGTCCCAGCGTCCCGCTAGATCGACGCCTTGAGGGCAAGCGTCAGCGGCGTTGTTGAGCAAACTGATCAAGATCTGACCAACAGTCCGCGGCGCGGGAACAGTTGGCGGCGGTAGGGGGCCGGCGCAATGCACCCGCAAAGGTACCCACGGACGGAGCAATTGCCAGCGGTTGCGGGTGCGCTCCAGCAACTGATCCAAAGGCTGTCGCGCCCCTCGGTCGGTACTCATATCAGCAGCGCGCAACAGCTCGCTTAAGATGGCCTTGCACGTTTCCACCTGCCCGCGCAGCGTTCTTAAGTCAGCGCACAAGGTAGGTTCCACGCCGTATTCATGCTCCAATTCCTTTGCCAGCACCGCGATGGTGGACAAGGGCGTACCCAATTCGTGGGCCGCGCCCGCCGCGAATAAGCCCAGGGCCAGAATCTGCTCATCGCGCAAGGCTTTCTCGCGCAATCGGGCCACTTCGCGATCCCGCTGGCGCAGCGCCGTCGCCAAGCGGGCTACAAATCCGGCGATCAGCAAGGCGGTGATCCCGAACACCAGCCACATGCCCCATAGGTGGGCGTGAAAGCCGGGGCCATGGCCGCTTAGCATCCCCGGCAGTGGCAGGTAGTAAAACATCAACCCCGTATAAACCGCTACCGTCACGCCCGCCATCGCCCAGACGCACTCGCCCGGCAGCAAGGCGGCGGCGATAAGCAACGGCAGCAACAACAGCGAAACAAAGGGATTGCTGGCCCCACCGCTGAAGTATAACAACCCGGCAAGCGCCAGCACATCCAATTGCAAATAGGCGAACAGTTCCCAGGCGGTAATTGAGGCCGCCGCCGACCGAACCCGCAGATACAATCCAACGAAAGCCAGCGCGCTCAGCGCCAGACATAATCCGATCGCCCACAGCGGCAGCGGTTGAGGCGGAGTCAATCCGAAGCGCAACCAAAGCAACATGAAGCCGGGTCCTAGCACCACCAGCAGGCGAAGTAACAACAAGCGTCGCAAATCTTCCATCGACAATGGGCGTCCGACAATGTGCATCTGAAAACAGAGAGGGTTATTGATGGCGGATGCTTGGTGGACAGGCGCGGTCTTGATTGACCCGTGCGGCAATATGCCGCATTCCTTGGCATTCGGCGATCTCGTAGGATTCGCTAGAGCATCGACAAAGCAAATGTCGCCATCGTTAGTGTGCTGTTTCTGGAGATTCCTCGATGACTCACTCTTACCAACCGCTGCCGTTACATCGGCTAGACAGCGGCACGCGGTTTTTGCGCCCCAAGCACCCGTTATCCCAGCGCGTAACGCTCGACGATCCCGCCATTGCTGTCATGACGGATCTTAGCAGAGTCACTGCTATCACTGTCGAACGGTCCACTCCGCTAGATACGGGACTGGATAGGATGATCAAACGCGGCGTGCGCATACTGTTCGTTTGCGATTCCGATGGCGGCATTATCGGACTGCTCACCAGTCGTGATATCAGCAGCGATAAAGCCAACCGGATTCTGAACAAGACCGGCGGAGATCGGGAGGGACTGGTGGTCGCTGACGTGATGACGATCCGACCGAAATTGGATGTCCTGCTGATGGAGGATATCTTGAGGGCGCGGGTGGGCGACATCATCGTGACATTGCGGCATGTCGACCGCCAACACGCGCTGGTGCTTGATCGTGATCCCGAAATTGGTAAGCAGGCAGTGCGTGGCATTTTCTCGCTCTCACAAATCGGTTTGCAGTTGGGGTTAAACATCGAGCCGTCCCAGCAATCGACGACATACGCTCAGTTAGCGCGAGCGGGTTGCGTTCTTTAAATAGCCACCTTGGAGTCAGGCCAACTTACAAAATAGGCCGATAACGCTCGCCTTCGCTCTATTCCGCCCGTCGCCCGCAAGACCGCGAGCTGGAGTGCGGGATTTGTGACGGTGTGCCCGGGCTTCATCTTGATCGCAAGCGCTGTCTCTCGACGGCGGATAGTCCTTGATAGCGATCGCTTTTAGTAAATTATAGTGATTTTCAAGGTTTCTCAGGTGCGACAATTTGTCGCATTCCCGTTCCGTTCTAATCGATCTAGCATGGTTGGATAACACGAAGCGATCCATTGCCGCGACGCGATTATCTAACTTGCTCGATTTTCCTGGGAGAAACCCGCATGAATTCCTCCTGTAATTGGTTGGTATTGTCCCCGATTAAAAGCGCCACGGCGTTGGGCATCGCTCTGGCGCTGTTGGCCGGCTGCGGGAGTGATGATGATGAGGGTTCAAACCAGCGCCAGGCTGTAGTTCAATTTCAAGGTCAGGTGAATGGCCAAGACTTTAAATGCGGCATAACCTATAGCAATGTGGGTCTCGGCCAGCCCGGCGCTTACCAAGTCACCGATTGGCGTTTCTATGTTCATGATGTCGCCTTGATCAAGGCCGACGGCAGTCGTCAGCCTCTTGATTTGAATCAGGATAAGGTCTGGCAATACCAAAACGTCGCGCTGCTGGACTTGAGGCGGGATTGCGGCAGCGGTGCGCTACCGACTAATTCGGCGGTCGTGGGAACCGTAGAGGATGCGGACTACACCGGCATCTGTTTCAAGGTAGGCGTACCTTACGCGCTCAACCATGTCAATGACGCCACCGCGCCTTCGCCGCTGAACAGTTCCGGCATGCTGTGGAGCTGGCGCAGCGGGCGCAAATTCATCCGGATCGATGGCATGGGCGATCCAGCCAATGCCAAACAAGCCTTCCATATCCATTTGGGCAGCACAGAATGTCCCGGCTCCAACCCCAACGCCCCGCCTACCGCCGCGTGCGGCTATGCGAACGTCGCGGAGTATTGCTTGGATAATTTTGATGCGGATCGCGATCAACTGGTCATGGACATCGGTCATACGCTGGAAGGCTCCAACGTTGCCATCGATACCCCCAATAGCGCGCCAGGCTGTATGTCGGGTAACTCCGATCCCGAATGCATCCCGATCATGCCGCGCCTGAACTTGGATTTCACCTATGTCGCTGGCGCAGGCTCTACACCGGAGCAATATCCCAAAGCGATTCCCCAGCGGCTGTTCAGCGTTCACAAGCCATGAAATCAGTGTGCGTTCGGGCGCTCATCTTGAGCGTGCTACTGGCGGTGGGCGGATGTGGAGGCGGAGACGGCGGAGCAGACGATACCACGCCGCCAATCACGCCATCAGGCTATCAATGGCAACTGCCCAAGGGGTTTCCCACGCCCAAGGAAGCGTCCGACAACCCATTGACCGAGGCCAAGATCGAACTGGGCCGACACCTTTTTTACGACTTGCGAATGTCGGTCAATCAAACCATGGCGTGCGCGTCCTGCCATCTACCGGATCGCGCCTTCACGGATGGCCGGCCGACCTCTATCGGAGCCACCGGCGAGGACCACCCGCGCAATGCCATGAGTTTGAGCAACGTAGTCTACAACGCCACCTTCAATTGGGCTAATCCCGGACTTACCACGCTGCACGCGCAAGCCTTGGTGCCTATTTTCGGCGAATTCCCCCTGGAATTAGGCTGGAGCGACCACGAAACCGAGATTCTGGATCGTTTTCGTCAGGATGTGATCTATCAAAAGCTGTTCGCGGAGGCGTATCCAGGCGAAGCGGAGCCAGTCAGCGCGGACCGCGTGACCAAGGCCCTGGCGGCTTTCGAATCGATTCTGATTTCGGGCAATTCCCCCTACGATCAAGCCACATTCCAAGGCAATCCCAACGCGATGAGCGTCTCCGCGCGGCGTGGCCAGGAGTTGTTCTTTTCCGAACGGATGGAATGTTTTCACTGCCACGGTGGATTTAATTTCAGCCAGTCGGTAAACCATGCGGGGACCAGGCTCGCGCAAGCCGAGTTTCACAATAACGGTCTCTACAACATCGGCGGCACGGGCGACTATCCGTTAAACAATCGCGGTTTGTGGGAATTTACTCAACGACCTGCCGATATGGGACGCTTCCGCGCCCCGACGTTGCGCAATGTCGAATTAACCGGACCCTACATGCACGATGGCTCCATCGCTACGCTGGAAGGCGTGATTGATCACTATGCGCGCGGTGGACGCATCATCCAGGAAGGACCACTGGCGGGCGACGGCGCTAAGAGTCCGTATAAGAGTGAATTGATTGTGGGTTTCTCGCTTACGACCCAGGAAAAACAGGATGTCATCGCCTTTCTCCACAGCTTGACCGACTGGGAATTCATCTGCGATCCGCGTTTCATCGATCCCTTCGGCAATTTCCCCCGCCATATCCGCTGCAATTGATCGTCTGGAGGTCATGGCTCATGCGCAAATTTTTCCAATATCGCCATTTTCAGCATCGCAATCGCTGCCGTCGGCCCGCGGTGTACTATTGGCTTGCGGGAGCCGCTTTGGTGCTGACGATGGGCATGCCGATGCTCGATAACCCTTTTTATACGCTGGCTTACGCCCATCACGGCGGCGGCAGTGGTGGCGGTGGCGGTGGCGGCAAAGGCGATGGGGTCAAATTCGCCAAGCCAACAAGCACCGTACGGCCAGGCCCCGCCGACGGTCAAGCGAAGGGCGGACGTGGCTTGGAGGGCTTGAAGCCATGAGTGTGCAGTCAGGCAAGCCACTGGTGCTGATGGCGATTTTGAGTTTTGCAGGCGGCTGCGCGATGCCAGCAAAAATCGAAATGACCGACGGTTATGGCGCTGTTGCTTACGCTCCCAGCACGCAAGACTGGCGACTGCGCTGGAAAGCAGCCGATCCCCAACGGGCGCGACAGCAAGCACTGGCGGATTGCGCCATCGCCGACTGTCGGGTGATTTTGGAGTTTGGACCTGGCGAATGTGGCACGTTGGCCCTGAATCCACAGGGCGGAGTCGGGGCGGGGCGAGGCGCTACGCCAGCCGCCGCCGAAACTGCCGCCCTTGATGAGTGCCGCCGCGTCGGAGCAGATTGCCGGGTTGCTCAGGCTGAATGCAATGAGTGAACCACGACCATCCGACAACTCACCGCGCCCCCTTAAGACTTTTCTCGTGCGCCTGAAACGGTTTTCCTTTTGGGCCGTTACATGGTTATTCATCGGCTTGCCTGTGCTGGCCAGTGGCCACGGCTACCAATTAGGAAACATTAAAATTATCCATCCCTGGGCTATGCCCGCGGCGGCTTCGATCCCCGATGGCGCGAGCGGCATGGGCTTTATGGTGTTGCGCAACACCGGTCGTAAAGCGGACAAGTTACTTTCGGCCTCCACAATGATTACCAAAAAGTCGAACTGCACCGCTACTTTAAAACGATCAGCCGATCATGCGGCAAACCGAGGCAATGGACATCTCCGCCAGCGCGGAAGTCCGCTTGGAACCTGGCGGATCGCATTTGATGCTGATCGGTTTGGAAAAACCGCTGACGGAGGGAGATCGCTTTCCCATCACCCTGCAATTCGAGCGCGCCGGAAAAATTACTGTGGAAATGTTCGTTCAAATGAAGGCTAAGGAAGCTATTTACTGAGCGAAAAAATGAACTCATGCGAAATCTATTAAAAGTTAGAGCGAAAATCACCGTGATCGGCGTTAAAAACGCGAGGTCAAGCTGACTGAACCCGCCAAGCGGGTGTTATTAAGTTTTTACAGCAATCCCCATTTTAATTAGGACTATTAAGTAATAGGCGCCACAGATGGCTTTGAAAAAGGAAGAGGCATTGGGGATATTTTTGCGGATTTGGTTTTTGAGCGCTCCCCAGCAATTTTTGATGGGATTGAGATCAAGCGAGTAGGCGGCAAGCAGCGTAACGCGTGGCCGACCTTGGCGAGGGTTTTGGAAAAGGTAGGCTCTTGATGAAACCGAGCATTGTCCAGGAGCACGGTCTGACCGGGTTTTAGCACCGGAACCAGAAAGCGCTCCAGCCAGGCAGTGAAAACCGCGCGGTCACAATCGCCCATGAAGACCATCGGCGCGAGCCATTGCCCTTGATCCAGCGCGGCGATGACGCTCATGCGTTCCCGGCGATGGCCGGATTTGAGGGCAATGCAGCGTTGGCCCTTGGGACTCCAGCCCCACGCGCAATCCTCGTTGTCATCCAGCCCGGCTTCATTCACATCAATCAGTTGGGCTGTTGGGCTGCGTCAAGGGCGCTGAGCTCCTCACAAAAAACCCGCCGTTGCGCCTCGTCCCGTTCTCGGTAACCGCAACTCTTTTTTTCGGGTGAAGCCGATCTGCTTCAACCCGCGATCAACGGTCGTCCGGCCCACCCCGCGCAGGGCCGGTCCGGTTGACAGGTGCGACCCCCACTAAAACGATGCGTGTTCACAGGCACCGATAGCAAGGATTCCAACACCGCTCATCGCGCATCCGAGACCCGAAAGTCCGTCATCGGGTTGTTCGGTGTCCCGGCCCGCGTTTGTTTGAAGCAAGATTCTCTGATCACCCACCCATTTTATCCATTATCTGGACAGGCTCTTAGCTTCGGTTGCATAAGATGACACTTAAAGTAGGGGTACGACGCAACGGAATATCAGTGGGTGTGGATGCTAGACCGGCCTGTCTAGCTGGCTATTCCCGTTGAGCCTGTCGGCCAAACCGGACGGTTACAACTATGAGCCAGGCTCATTGCCACTTTTTCCAATGATGATCGCGAACAGGCCGATAATCAGCGAAATACTGATCAGACCCATCAGAATCTGGTTAATTTCAAAATACAGCACGAAATAAAATGAAGTGAGGATAGTTCCCGCCGCACTGCCGAAGGTCGAGCAAAAATAAAGCAACCCAGCATACTGGCCGCTCAACCTGGAGTCCTCCACCAGCAGGCGAACCGCATAGGGCGAGACCATCCCCGCAATGGCGGTCGGAATGAAGAAAAACAGGGTGGCCGCCGCCAGTGAGCCGTAACGGGGATCGCGGATAAGATCGAAAACCCAATCCAGCAGCGGATCGCCAAAGAGAATGACCGGTATCGCCGCCAGCGCCCCGGCGATCAGGATCGACGCCAGACGGGGCAAGGTCGGGTTATACAAAGACCAGCGTCCTCCCAGCAAATAGCCGACCGACAAAGCCAGCATGAACACCGTGATCACCCCACCCCAGACATAGATGCTGTTGCCGAAATTTGGGGCGAGAATGCGTCCGCTCAATAGCTCGATCGCCATCACGAAAAATCCAGACCATGCCGCGATTAGAAAAATGAAAAATCGACGCAAAACCGACTCCTAGAGAATTTTTCAGCGTATTGTTCCGGCGCGCCCGTGCAGCCGGCCTTTAATTATGAGCCAAAGCGATAGGCTGGATTGCACCAGATAGCTTGATATTCACAAAATCGCTCATACCTTGTCTATTATCAAACGCTGGCTAACTGACCGCTATTCCTAGGAGAATCCCCTTGGACTTCAAGGATTACTACCAATTACTGAATGTGCCGCGCGATGCCTCGGCAGAGGACATCAAAAAAGCGTTCCGCAAGCTCGCCCGCAAATACCATCCGGACGTTTCCAAGGAAACGGATGCGGAAACGCGCATGAAAGAGGTCAACGAGGCTTACACGGTGCTCTCCGACTTGGAAAAACGCGCGGCCTACGACCAGCTCGGCCAAGGCTACCAAGCCGGTCAGGATTTCCGGCCGCCGCCGGATTGGAATACGGGTTTCGACCCGACCCAACAGCGCTATTCCCAGGTGGAAGCCGCCGACTTCAGCGATTTCTTCGCCGAACTGTTCAGCCGCACCCGCGCGGGCGACGCCAGCGGAGGACCGCAAACGCAAGCACGCGGCCAGGATCAACATGTCGAAGCATTGCTTGATCTGGAAGATTCTTTTCAGGGCGCTACCCGTCAGATCAGCTTGCGGGTGCCCAAATTCGACGGCGGGCGGATTTCGTTTGATACCCGCACCCTCAACGTTCAGATTCCCAAGGGCATCCGCGAGGGGCAATTGATCCGGCTCACCGGTCAAGGCAGTCCAGGCTATGGCGACGCCCCCGCTGGCGATTTACTGCTACAGGTTCATTTCAAACCCCACACCCGGTACCGAGTGGATGGGCGCGATCTGTATTTGACAGTGCCGGTCGCGCCCTGGGAAGCAGCTTTGGGCGGCGTGGTGCCCATTACCTTGCCAAACGCCAGCGAACTGAAGGTGCGGATTCCAGCGGGCGCGCAAAGCGGTCGGCAATTGCGGGTGCGCGGCAAAGGCATTCCTAGCGATCCACCCGGCGATTTACTGCTCGATTTGCAAGTGGTGCTGCCCTCGGCGGATCATCCACGGGCGCGGGAGTTGTATGAAAGCATGGCGCGAGACTTGGATTTCAATCCCCGCGCCGAGACCAGGAGTTAAGCCACCATGCGCGATGAGTCTATTTTAACTGGCGTGGTCCTGGAAGATGCCTGTCTGACGGTGGAACAAGTCGCTTACGTGTGCGCCATCAGCCCTGACAAAATTCAGCGCTATGTGGATGAGGGCTTGTTACCGAGCCGGACCGGGGCGTTGGCGGAATGGCGCTTTTCCAGCCGCGAATTGTGGCGAGTACGGCATATCCACTCGCTAGAGCGGGATTTCGATGCGGTTCCGGAATTGGCCGCGCTGGTCGCGGATTTGCTGGAAGAGCTGGATACCTTACGTGCCCGACTACGGCGAGCCAGACTCGGATAAGCGATGGTATTACCGAATGGAGCTACTATAAATGTCTGAATCCCTACACCTCGTCTGCCCGGATTGGGATTGTCAGGCGGTCAACCGCGTACATGCCTCTCGCCTGGCCGATCAGCCCAAATGCGGGCAATGCCATCAGCCGCTGTTCACTGGCCATCCGGTGGAACTGGATGCCGCTGCTTTCCAGCAGCAGCTGACGCGGAACGACCTGCCATTGTTGGTGGATTTTTGGGCGCCCTGGTGCGGTCCTTGCCGGATGATGGCCCCCGCCTACGCCCAGGCGGCCGCTCAACTCGAACCGCATCTTCGGGTGGCCAAGGTCAATACCGAAGCTGAATCGAGCTTGGGCGCGCAATATGGCATTCGCAGCATTCCAACCTTGGCTTTATTTAAAGCGGGTCGTGAAGTCGCCCGGCAAGCGGGCGCGATGGGTGCGGCGGATATCGTGCGTTGGGTTCGCAGTCAGCTCGGTTGAGGTTTTATAATTGACTCGCCTCGCGAGCGGGTGGCCAGCCACAGACTTCGGGGCGACCTTCGCAGCAATTTTCGGTGAGATACCCACCAGGGTTTTAATCGCCATCATATCCGCCGAATAAATCAGCGAACGGCTCTGCCGAACCCGCTGGATTAAACCGGCCTGTTGCAATGTTTTCAGATGAAACGAGAGCGTCGGCAACGGCAATTGAAACCGTTCGCCAATTTGGCCCGCGGCCGCGCCTTCCGCTCCGATTTGCACCAAATATCGAAAGATATCCAGCCGAGTGGCCTGAGCCAACGCGCCCAAGGCGATCAATACCTGTGATTTATCCATAATTTCATTATCTTAAAATAACCACCGTTTTCAACTAGCGCTATCGAAACATCTTGGTAAATTAATTGATTACTTCTATAATTTCTATTATTTTGAAAATATGAAATTAATATTGTATTGGAGGAGCATTAGTGAGTGCTGTTTGCGAGGTGGCCGCCAAACCGGCGGCAGGCCCCCGACTGGGGCTATTTGAGCGCTATCTGACAGTCTGGGTGGGGCTTTGTATTGTAGCGGGCATCCTGCTCGGCCATTTCCTGCCGGGGCTGTTCCAAACTATCGGCAAGTTGGAAATCGCCCAAGTCAATCTGCCGGTCGCGCTGCTGATCTGGTTGATGATTATCCCGATGCTGGTGAAAATCGACTTCGCCGCGTTGCGGGAAGTCAGTCAATACTGGCGCGGGATTGGCGTCACCCTCCTGATCAACTGGGGGATCAAGCCGTTTTCGATGGCGCTGCTCGGCGGGTTGTTCATCGGCGGGCTGTTTGCGCCACTGCTGCCGCCAGAGCAGATCGAGTCTTACATCGCTGGGCTGATCCTGTTAGCCGCCGCGCCTTGCACCGCGATGGTATTCGTCTGGAGCAATTTGACCGAAGGCGAGCCACATTTCACCTTAAGTCAGGTGGCGCTAAACGACATAATCATGGTGTTTGCCTTTGGCCCCATTGTCGGCCTGCTGCTGGGCCTGACCTCCATCGTGGTGCCGTGGGAAACGCTATTTTTATCGGTGGCGCTGTACATCGTCATTCCCCTGATCATTGCCCAAATCGTGCGCCGCGCTGTACTCCAGCAACAGGGCCAAGCGGGCCTGCAATCCCTGCTTGGCACCCTCGGTCCGCTATCGCTGGTGGCGCTACTGAGCACGTTGGTGTTGCTGTTCGGCTTTCAAGGCGAACAGATCGTCAAACAGCCGCTGGTGATTTTCCTGCTAGCGGTTCCGATTCTGTTTCAGGTGCTGTTCAATGCTGGACTCGCCTACTGGCTGAATCGCAAGGTCGGGTCGCCCCATTGTGTGGCTGGCCCCTCGACACTGATTGGCGCGAGCAATTTCTTTGAATTGGCGGTGGCAACCGCCATTGTTCTGTTCGGTTTTGATTCCGGCGCGGCGCTGGCCACGGTGGTCGGGGTGCTGATCGAAGTGCCGGTGATGCTGTTCGTCGCCAACATCGTCAACCGCAGCCGCGCCTGGTACGAACAGGGGATAAATCCCCGCGTAGCCGGGAACAATTAAAGTTTCTGCGGAGAGCCTTATGAAAACGCTCGAAATCGAATGGCGTCATCTTGACCAAGATGGCCGCACCTGTCTGCGTTGTGCTGACACCCTGCAATCCCTAGAAAAGGTGGTTTCCCGATTAGCCGCTGAGTGCGCGCCACGCGGCGTGCGAATCGAGTATCGGGAAACCAAATTATCGCTGGAGCAATTAGCGGAATCCAACTTGATCCTGTTCAATGGCATACCACTGGAAGCGGTGTTACCAAATGCTTCCGCCTCGGAAAACGAATGCCAGTCTTGCGGCGATCTGTGCGGTGAACCAGCCGTTTGTCGCACTGTTTCAGTCGGAGGCCGCACCTTTGAGGCCATTCCCGCCGCGCTGATCCGGCAGGCGGCCTGCATCGCCGCCCAATGCTGTGAGCAAACCCACCCGTCGCCCTGATAAAAAATGGAAAATTTAAACCAATGAATGTGTTATTTCTTTGCACCGGTAATTCTTGCCGCTCGATCCTGGGTGAAGCCACCTTCAACCATCTCGCGCCACCGGGTTGGAAAGCGCTGAGCGCCGGGAGTCATCCGACCGGAAAAGTCCATCCGCGTTCGCTGGCGCTGCTGGCGCGCGAGGGTATTTCGACCGAAGGCTATCACAGTAAATCCTGGGATAAACTGCCAGTAACGCCGGATATTGTGATTACGGTCTGCGCTAGCGCCGCTGGCGAAACGTGCCCCGCCTATCTGGGACCGGTGCTGCGCACTCACTGGGGCGTGGACGATCCGGCGCACGCCGCCGGCTCCAATGCCGAGATCGACGCGGCGTTCATGCAAGCCTATCGGCTATTGCGCACCCGCATTGAAGCCTTTTTGGCGCTGCCCTTGGACGAGTTATCGCATGACCGGCAGCGTTTAAAAGCCGAACTGGATCGCATTGGCGGGCTGTCCGCATAAGCTGCTTTTAAGGAAAAGCCTTGAACTCGCTACGTGAGGTTATCCAAAACCATTCCAGCGAATTCAAATGGCTATCGGCCATTATTAGCCTCTTTCTGCTGGTCTTTTTTATGCCAGTCGGCACGGCGCGCTTCGATAACGCCATTCTGGAAGGATTGGCGCTGTTGCATGGGTATGCGCGCGAGCACGTCATCCTCTGTCTTGTTCCCGCCTTCTTCATCGCCGGGGCTATCGCGGTATTCATCAATCAAAACGCGGTGATGAAATATCTAGGGCCCACCGCCAACAAGATGATCGCTTCCGGCGTCGCGGCAGTCTCTGGCTCAGTTCTAGCGGTCTGCTCCTGCACCGTACTACCGTTGTTTGGCGGCATTTACCGGCGTGGCGCCGGCTTGGGACCCGCTGTGGCGTTTCTCTATTCCGGCCCGGCCATCAACGTATTAGCCATCGTGCTCACCGCTAAAATACTTGGCGTGGAGCTGGGCGTCGCGCGGGCGGTCGGCGCGGTCGGCTTTGCGCTAGTCATCGGCTTGATCATGCATTGGCTTTATCGTCGGGAAGAACAGGCGCGAGCGGGCTCGCAGACGGGCTTTATCCTCACGTCCGACCAAGACCGGCCCCTGGGCGACACCGCGGCGCTATTCGCCTTGCAAGTGGCGGTGCTGGTCTTCGCCAACTGGGCGGCCGCGAGCGCCGAGGACAGTCTGATATGGCGCATCATCTTTAACTGGAAATGGCCGCTTACTGCTCTCGCCAGCCTCGGCTTGGCGGGATTACTAATCTGGCGGTGGCAGTGGCGCTGGCCACCGCTGACCATCACCGCCGCCGTGGTCGCGCTCCTGGCGACCCTATTTCCGCAACGACCTGAACTGGCGTTTACCGCTGGATTGATCGGGTTGACGATTGCCGCAAGCCTGCAACCTGGCGATGGTGAAGAATGGCTCAGTCAAACCTGGAGCTTTGCCAAACTGATTCTGCCGTTGCTGTTGGGAGGCGTGTTACTGGCCGGATTCTTACTCGGCCGACCGGGACATGAGGGGATTATCCCGTCGGAGTGGATTAGCGCGGCGGTTGGCGGTAATTCCTGGCGGGCTAATTTTTTGTCGGCGCTGGTCGGCGCGTTCATGTATTTCGCCACGCTGACCGAAGTGCCCATCGTGCAAGGATTAATCGGATCAGGCATGGGCCAAGGGCCAGCGTTGGCCCTATTATTGGCGGGACCCGCTTTATCACTGCCGAGCATGTTGGTGATTCGCCACATTCTTGGTACCGCAAAGACGCTGGTTTACTGTACGCTGGTAGTGATTATGGCGACGATTAGCGGCGTGCTATTCGGCGCGTTTTATCCATGAGGTTTAAGCAATGAAACTACAAATTTTCGGGACCGGTTGCGCGAAATGCCTGATGCTGGGCGAACACGCGCAAGCAGCCGCTCAGGCCTTGGGACTGCCCTATGAATTCGAAAAAGTGACCGATATGAACGCGATTATCGATGCTGGGATAACGCGCACTCCCGCGCTGGGTGTCGACGGTGAAATCAAGAGCGCTGGCAAAGTGTTATCGGTTGAAGAAATTAAAAAACTGCTGAGCGTTTGAAGCTGGCGGATAAACTAGGCTTATGCGCTCATCCGACGACCACGACCACGACCACGACCACAGCCACAGCCACAGCCACAACCACGATCACAACTCCCATCATTCACACGGTGTAACCACCAATCGGCGGCTTTGGCTGGCGACAGCCTTAACCCTGAGTTACGCCGGAGTGGAAGCAGGCGTCGGCTGGTGGGCGGGATCGCTGGCGCTGGTAGCCGATGCTGGACACATGGTTAACGATGCCGCCGCTCTAGCGCTAGCAGCTGTTGCGGCTTGGCTGGCGCAGCGTCCCGCTTCAACCCGGCATAGCTACGGCTTTGGTCGAGCTGAATTTCTAGCGGCCCTGGCGAACAGCTTCGGTCTACTCGTTCTGGTGGCTTGGCTAACGGTTTCCGCCGTGCAGCGCCTGCATGATCCGCAACCCGTCTGGGGGGAAGCGGTATCACTCGCCGCCGCCGCTGGGCTGGGAATCAACCTGCTAGTGGCCTGGTTGCTCAGTCACGGCCATCAGAACCTAAATACCCGCGCCGCCCTGCTTCATGTGTTGGGCGATCTACTCGGCTCGGTTGCCGCGCTCCTTTCCGGCATTGTGATCGCGTTTACTGGCTGGACACCCATCGATCCATTACTCTCACTCGCGATCGGCGCTCTAGTCCTGGTTTCCAGCTTGCGTTTATTGCGTGAAGCGCTGCACGGCTTGATGGAAGGCACGCCACCTGATCTAGCGCTGGAGGAAGTCGGGCAAGCGCTAGCGACCGTACCGGGCGTGGCTTCGGTCCACGATCTGCATATTTGGAGCGTCGCCTCAGAGCGAGTTATGCTCACCGCTCATTTGGTGGTGCGGGATGTCCGGCGTTGGGAAACAGTGTTAGACGCTTGTCATGCTTTGCTGGTCGAACGCTTCGCCATTCACCACGCCACCTTGCAACCGGAACCGATGACCCGCACCATCCGCTGGGCGACGCCCCCATCGCGCGCGGATCAGTCGGGCCATGCTGACTTAAACCCCCGCTAGCATTTGCCTCTTGGCAACCGCCTTGTTTGGAACTATCCTATCTCGATATAGAACTAATCTAGTACCGATTGCGCAATCCTCGGAGTGTCCATGATCCGCATTACCCGCGAAGCTGATTACGGCATCCTGCTGATGACCGGTCTGGCTCAGGCCGAGAGTCAGGCGCTGAGCGCGGCCGTATTGGCTCAGCAGCGCCGCCTGCCATTGCCGATGGCCAGCAAAATTCTGAAGGCGTTGGCGCGGGCGGGCTTGCTGGTCTCGCAACGCGGCGCGCAGGGCGGTTACAGTCTGGCGCGATCACCGGCCGCCATTTCCGCCGCCGACATCATCGGCGCGCTGGAAGGCCCCATCGCCATCACCGAATGTAGCGGCGAAAATCACGATGGCTGCTCGCGACTGGAGCACTGCGAGGTCAGCGGTCATTGGCCGCGAATCAATCAGGCGATTCATGCCGCCTTACAAAGCATCAGCCTACTGGAAATGAGCCGTCCCGATCCGCCGCAGCCGATCCGCCTCCACCCGTTCCGCCCGGCGACAACCGCCACCACTGGCCATCCCCTTTAAGTCGCTGACTCCCGCACAGGAACCTGACTTTATGAACGATAGCACTCAAGCCCTCGAACGATTGGCCACCAGCGATTACAAATACGGCTTCGTGACCGACATCGAACAAGAAACCGTTCCACCGGGGCTAAATGAAGATGTGATTCGGCTGATTTCGGCGAAGAAAGAGGAGCCGGAATGGTTACTGGAATGGCGGCTGGAAGCGTTTCGCTATTGGCTGACCCAGCCCGAGCCGAACTGGGTGCGCGTCCATTATCCGCCGATTGATTTTCAGGCGATTTCCTATTATGCCGCGCCGAAGCAAAAAGGTGATGGGCCTAAGAGCCTGGACGAGATCGACCCGGAATTGCGCCGCACCTATGAAAAACTCGGCATTCCGTTGGCCGAACAGGCGATGTTGGCGGGCGTGGCGGTCGATGCGGTGTTCGATTCGGTGTCGGTGGCGACCAGTTACAAAGGCAAGCTGGCGGAAAAGGGCATCATTTTTTGCTCGTTCTCCGAAGCGGTGCGCGAGCATCCCGAACTGGTGAAGAAATATCTGGGTACGGTGGTTCCGTACCGTGATAACTTTTATGCGACGCTGAATTCAGCGGTATTCTCGGATGGCTCTTTCGTCTACATTCCACCGGGCGTGCGCTGCCCGATGGAGCTATCCACCTACTTTCGCATCAACGCCAGCAACACCGGTCAATTCGAGCGCACCCTGATCATTGCCGATGAGGGCGCGTATGTGTCGTATCTCGAAGGCTGCACCGCACCGATGCGCGACGAGAATCAGTTGCACGCGGCGGTGGTGGAATTGGTGGCGCTGGATAATGCCAGCATCAAGTATTCGACGGTGCAGAACTGGTATCCGGGCGACGCTCAGGGGCGGGGCGGCATCTATAACTTCGTGACCAAGCGCGGGCTGTGCAAGGGCCGCGATTCCAAGATTTCCTGGACTCAGGTCGAAACTGGCTCGGCGATCACCTGGAAATATCCGAGTTGCATCCTGCGCGGCGAAAATTCGGTGGGCGAATTTTACTCCGTCGCCATGACCCGCGATTATCAGCAAGCCGACACCGGCACCAAGATGATCCACATCGGCAAGAACACCCGCAGCACCATCGTCTCCAAAGGCATTTCGTCCGGCCACGGCCAGAACGCCTATCGGGGGCTGGTAAAAATCTTGCCGACCGCCGAAAACGCCCGCAATCATTCGCAGTGCGATTCGCTGTTGATGGGCGACCAGTGCGGCGCGCATACCTTCCCGTATATCGAGGTGCAGAATCCAACCGCGCAAGTGGAGCACGAAGCCAGCACCTCCAAAATCAGCGAGGACCAGCTTTTCTATTGCAAACAGCGTGGCATTAGCGCTGAGGATGCGGTGAGTTTGATCGTGAATGGCTTTTGCAAAGAGGTGTTCAAGGAATTGCCGATGGAATTCGCGGTGGAGGCGCAAAAGCTGATCGAGTTGAAGCTGGAAGGCAGTGTGGGATGATTTGAAATGAGGTTTCAGTCAGGAGTTTTCTAATGAATCTTTCAGGAATCTGCCTTTGCGGTTCAGGTGCTTACAGCACCAGCGATCCCGTGATCTCTGGGAATTGCCATTGCCTCGACTGCAAAAAAGCATCTGGGAGTGGCTACGCAGCGACCTTTTTCGTTCTAGAGAATGCCATTCCCATTACTGGCGAAGTGAAGTACCACGAGCGAATGGCAAGCGATGGGAAATTAGCTAGGCGAGGCTACTGTCCTCATTGTGGCTCTCAATCATTTGGAAAACCTGAGGCGATGCCCGGACTGATAGGTGTGCGCGCGAGCTCGCTTACAGACCTTTCACAATACAAACCCCAAGCTGATATTTTCGCGAGCCGGACACCCGCTTGGGATTGCATGGATTCCGCGTTGCCGAAATTTCCGGAAATGCCGCCACTCGGTTGATCTCTCGAAAATTTATACGGTTTATTGGCTTACAGGAAAATCACCCACCATGCTGGAAATCCGCAACTTACACGCCACGGTCGAGGGCCGCGAAATCCTCAACGGCATCGACCTGACCATTCGTCCCGGCGAGGTTCACGCCATCATGGGGCCGAACGGCTCCGGCAAGAGCACGCTGGCTAACGTCATCGCTGGGCGCGACGGCTATGTCGTCACCGAGGGTGAAATCCGTTTCGACGGCAAGAACCTGCTGGAGATGGCCCCGGAAACCCGCGCCTGTGAGGGCCTGTTTCTGGCGTTTCAATACCCGGTGGAAATTCCCGGCGTCGCCAACCTGTATTTCCTGAAAGCGGCTGTCAACGCCGTGCGCAAATACCGCAATGAACCGCCGGTCGATGCCATGGACTTCTGGGAGTTGATCCACGAGCGCATGGAACTGGTGCAGATGGCCGATTCCATGCTCAAGCGTTCGGTCAACGAAGGCTTCTCCGGCGGCGAGAAGAAGCGGAACGAAGTGTTCCAGATGACGGTGCTGCAACCGCGTTTCGCGGTGCTGGACGAGACCGATTCCGGGCTGGACATCGACGCCCTGAAAGTGGTCGCCGATGGCGTCAACGCCCTGCGCGGCCCGGAACGCGGGTTCCTGGTCATCACCCACTACCAGCGCTTGCTGGATTACATCGTCCCCGACTACGTGCATGTGCTGGTCAACGGCAGAATCGTCCGTTCCGGCGACAAGAGCTTGGCCCTGGAATTGGAAGAGCAAGGCTATGCGCTCTACAACGAGGAACCCGGTCGCGCCCGCCGGGTGGCCGCTTGAGACTGTGGTTATGACCGTCACTGCTCCGGTTTTATCTGACCGTTACCGCTCGGCGTTCGATACCTTCCTGGCGAACCGCCGCGAACCAGATGCCATCACCCGTTCGCGCCGCGCGGCCTTCGAGCGCTTTGCAATGCTGGGCTGGCCGACCCGACAGCAGGAAGCGTGGCGTTTTACTGATTTAAGCACCTTGCAGACTATCGATCTTCAGCCACCCGCCGATGCGTTGGTCGATGCCACCGCGCTGCCGAATCTGGCTTCGGCGGCGCATCGTTTGGTGTTTATCAACGGTCGGTTTGCACCAGGTTTGTCGAAACTGGCGCACTTACCGGAAGGGACGTTCATCGGCAGCCTGAACCCTCACCCCAACCCCTCTCCCAGCGAAAGAGAGGCTGAATACCAGTTAGACCGGCTGCCCGGACTTTCGCAACACCCGTTCGCCGCGCTGAACGGTGCGTTTTGGGAAGATGGCGCATTGATCCACTTGCCGCGCGGTACGATGTTGGAAACGCCGGTTCACGTCATTTTTTACGCCACCGGCGGCGATAGGGCCGTTTATCCGCGCCTGCTGCTGACGCTGGCAGACAGCGCGCAAGCGAATGTCGTGGTCGAATATCACGGTCAGGGCCGCTCGCTGAATGCGCCGGTTGCGGAACTCCATCTCGGTGATGGCGCAACACTGGCCTATCACCAGCTTCAGGAAGAATCCGCGCAAGCCTTCCACCTCGGTGCGATTCGGCTACGGCAAGGCCGCGATAGCCAAACCCAATTGCATTTGCTATCCCTTGGCGGCCAACTGGCGCGCACCGATTTGGAGGTGCTGCTGGATGGCGAACACGCTGCCTGTTTGCTGAACGGCCTGACGGTCGGACGCGATAACCAGGCGGGCAATTACTATGTACGGGTTGACCACGCCTACCCACACGGCAGCAGCCAGCAACTGTTCAAAAGCGTGCTGGACGACAAAGCCCGCGCGGTGTTCGACGGCATGATTCACGTCCGCCCACACGCTCAGAAAACCGATGCCCGCCAATCGAGCCGAAACCTGCTGCTGTCGAAACAAGCGTTGGCCAATTCCAATCCCCGACTGGAAATTTTGGCCGATGACGTAAAATGCGGCCACGGCTCCAGCACCGGCTTTCTCGACCCCAACGCCGAGTTTTATCTGCGGGCGCGCGGCATTGGCGCGGCCCAGGCGCGCGCCCTGCTAGTTTATGCCTTCGCCAACGACAGCCTGAACGCCATTACGCTGACGCCGCTGCGTGAGCGTCTCACCCGTCTGCTGGCCGACCGGCTGGCGCTGGATGATCGCATGACCGAGGAGCTAAAGCCATGAGCGCCCCACAGTCGATGTCCACCGCGCCCGCCCACGATGCGACGTTGGACGTAGCCCGTATCCGCGCTGAATTTCCAATCCTCAGCCAGAAGATCCATGGTAAGCGCTTGGTTTATCTGGACAATGCCGCCTCGGTGCAAAAACCGCAATCGGTGCTGGACGCCATCACCGATTGCTACAGCCGCTATTACGCCAACATCCATCGCGGCGTGTATCTGCTGTCGGAACGCTCCACCACCGCTTATGAAGGCGCGCGGGAAAAAGTGCGGGCTTTTCTGAATGCGGCTAGCGCGCAGGAAATCATCTTCACGCGCGGTACGACCGAAAGTATCAATCTGGTCGCCAGCAGCTTTGGCGGCAGCACGTTGCAAGCAGGCGATGAAATCCTCATCACCGGCATGGAGCATCATTCCAACATTGTACCGTGGCAACTGCTCTGTCAGCGCACCGGCGCCGCCCTCAAAGTCGTGCCGTTTACCGACGCGGGTGAATTGCTGTTAGACGAATACCAACGACTGCTGGACAGTGGCCGGGTCAAACTGGTGGCCTTCGTCCACGTCTCCAACGCGCTCGGCACCATCAATCCGGCCAAGACGCTGATCGACTTGGCCCACGCCCGCGATGTGCCCGTGCTGGTGGACGGAGCGCAAGCCGTGGCGCATCTTCCGGTGGATATGCAGGCGCTGGATTGCGATTTCTACGCCTTCTCCAGCCACAAGATTTACGGACCCAGCGGGGTCGGCGTGTTGTACGGCAAACAGGCGCTGCTAGAGGCCATGCCCCCGTATCAGGGTGGCGGCGACATGATCCGGCTGGTCACGTTTGAAAAAACCGATTACGCCGATCTGCCGAACAAGTTTGAAGCGGGAACGCCTAACATCGCGGGCGTGATTGGGCTGGGCGCGGCGCTGGACTGGTTGAATGCGCTCGGTCTGGCTGCGGTTGCGGCGCACGAACACGCGCTGCTGGAGTACGCCACCGCGCAACTATCCGCGATTCCTGGCCTGCACATCATGGGTACCGCCCGCAACAAGGCAGCGCTGGTGGCGTTCACCCTGCGCGGCGCGCATCCGCATGACATCGGCACCATTCTCGACCGCGAAGGCATTGCCATCCGCGCTGGCCATCACTGCGCCCAGCCGGTGATGCAGCGTTACGGCGTTCCCGCCACCGCGCGGGCCTCATTTGCGGCCTACAACACCCGCGATGAAGTCGATGCCCTGGTTACCGCCCTCTGGAAAGTGAAGGAGTTATTTGAATGAGTGACTTGCGCGACCTGTACCAGGAAGTCATCCTGGATCACAACAAGCGGCCCCGCAACTTTCGCATCCTGCCGGAGCCGACCCACAAGGCCGATGGCGTCAACCCATTGTGCGGCGATCGGGTAAGCGTATTTCTGGATATTCAGGACGGCATCATCAAGGACATCGCCTTTCAGGGCGCGGGCTGCGCGATTTCCAGCGCCTCGGCGTCGCTGATGACCGAAACGCTCAAGGGGAAACCGGTCGCGGAAGTCGATCATCTGTTCGACGCCTTTCACGATGTCGTCACCACCGACTGCGCTTGCCCAAAAGGCTTGGGCAAATTGGGCGTGTTGGCCGGGGTGCGCGACTATCCCAGCCGGGTTAAATGCGCCACGCTGGCCTGGCATGCGGTGCGCGCCGCGCTGCAACAACGCCAGCAGCCCGTTGCCACTGAGTAACCCACTGTTTCCCATAGGGGCCGCCATGAGCACCACGACGCTGGATTTACCCGATGCCGAGGAACTGGAAGCCAAGGTCATCGAAGCCATCAAGACAGTTTACGACCCCGAAATCCCGGTCAATATCTACGAACTGGGCTTGATTTACGGTCTGGAAGTCGACCCCATCGGCAATCACGCCGACATTCAGATGACTCTCACCGCGCCCGGCTGCCCGGTGGCGGGTTCAATGCCAGAATGGGTGGAAAACGCCGTTCGGCATATCGCGGGCGTGGAATCGGTCAATGTCGAACTGGTGTGGGAGCCGCCGTGGACGCCGGAACGGATGTCGATGCGCGCCAAGCTGGAGTTGAATATGGTTTGAAGCGTGAAGTAGCTTTTCAGCGCCTTTGCACCACATCGACACTGACGCCGTTGGGGTCGGTCACGGCGAAATGCCGATCCCCCCACGGCTCGTCGCGCAATTCGACCGCTAGCGGCACATTCAGCGCCTGGATGCGCTGGTGTTCGGTGCCTACATCGTCCACTTCAACCGCCAACCAAACGCCCTGACCTGGAAAAGCCGAGCGAAATACGGAAGCTTGGTATTCCAGGCCAGGCTTCATAAAGCCCAGTTCCGAGTCACCGATCTGTAGCAATACAAACCAGCCGTCTTCCCCCTCGTAGATCACCCGCGCATCAAACACGCGGCAATAGAACTCCTTGGATTCAAGCACTTTTTCCGTAATGACACCGGGCCAGAGTTTCATCAGGATTCTCCTTGAGAGACCCCAACCTTCAGGCTGGGAAAGGATAGCGAATAGCGCGGCAGCCCCCGCATGGGCAGACGTTAGGCGCACTGTTTTTTAGAATTCAAAGCCTTGGCGTGGACGGTCGTTAAACCAGCCCGCGCGCCGCTGCCAGAAAATACCCAATCACGCAGGATGTACCTACTCCAATCAAGCCTGGCAGAATAAAGCTGTGATTGATTAGATACTTGCCGATGTGAGTAGTGCCGGAACGGTCGAATTGAATCGCCGCCAAATCGCTTGGATAAGTCGGCAAGATGTAATAGCCATAGCAGGCAGCGGCGAAAGCGACCACATACCCCGGCGGCACGCCGATCGAGAGGGCCACCGGCACCATCGCGCTGATGGCGGCGGCCTGCGAGTTGACAAACTTGGAGACGATCAATAGCGCGATGGCGTAAGTCCAGGGATGGCTCTTAATCATCTCGGCCAGGGCGTCCTTGATGATTGGCAAATTGGCCTCGAACACCGAGTCCGCCATCCACGCGACGCCAAACACCGCCACCACCGCGATCATTCCGGCCCGGAACACCTCGGTCTTGCCGATCAGCGTCGCGTTCGTCTTGGTAAAAAGGAGGATGAACGCACCGGCCATCATCATGAACATTTGAATGGTTAGCACCATCGACAGCGGCTTGCCGCCGAACTGCGGGCGCAGCCCCTCGAAAGCGCCCAAGATCGCCACCACGGCGATAGCGCCGACGAAAATCCACATTGCCATCCACTGGCTGGGTTCTAGCTGCTTGCCGAGCAGCGTGGCGTTTTCGCCATAGACGAATTTGCGGTTTTCTGGATCGGCGATCAGTTTTTGAAAATCGGGGTCTTGATCGAGATCCTTGCCTCGAAACCAACTGAAAACCCCGATCATCAGCACCCCGACCAGCGTCGAGGGAATGGTGACCGACAACAGGGTGACGAAATCGATAGCGGGCGCTCCCCGGTGCCTTAGCCAGAAACGCGACCAAGGAAACGACCGCCACCGATACCGGACTGGCGATGATGCCCATCTGCGCGCCGACCGAAGCGCCCGCCATCGGCCGTTCGGGCCGGATGCCGTTCTTGATGGCGATGTCGTAGATGATCGGTAACATGGTGTAGACCACATGGCCGGTGCCGCATAGCATGGTTAGCAAGGCCGTGATAAGAGGCGCAAGAATCGAAACGTAGCGCGGATTGCGGCGCAGTACCTTCTCGGCCAGCAACAGTAATACTTCCAACCCCCCCGACGCTTGCAGTGTCGCCGAAGCCGCAACCACGGCAACGATAGTCAGCATCACATCGACCGGCGGCTTGCCGGGCGGCAGTTGGAAAATAAAGGTCAGGATAACCACGCCGATGCCGCCCATCAGGCCGAGCGCCACACCGCCCTTGCGCGCCCCATAAAGCAAACAGCCGATAATTAGCAGTAATTCTAAAGCTAGTGTCATAAGGGTCGAACCTCGCGCATGTTAGTATTGTTATGCAAGCGGTGACCGTGGTTGAGCGCGTCACATCAGTTGTGCCGGGAGCTAGAATCAACGTCCCGATGATTATATTCTAGTGCTGAAAAGCGCTCTATTTGCGGCGTTTAACGGCTCCATCCCCTCTGATTGCCAAGGTAGCCCATGGAAAATTTCGTTCCGGTCTTTGAATCCAAAGTCAAAAAACTTTATGACAAGGTGGTCAAAGAACTCTCTATTCCAAAAAAGGAACGGAACAAAAAGCGCCTCAAGAAAATGCTGCGAGAAATCAAAAACATGAAAAAGACTATCCGCTCCGCAAAAAAGGTGAAGGCTTGCCCGCATTGCGGTCAGCCGTTGTGGGATGAGGGCGATCTGGCCTATATGGATGCGGATTCTGAAACCTCGTAAGCAGTTTAAGCGATCTGGCCTCTAAAGCGGCCCTAGGGTTCATACTTTCACCCCTTTGAACAAGGGGGTTCCGCGGGAACGAGCAACGTGCGCCCTATTTTCATCTACTTGTTTTGATTGGCCAAGGCTGCTGGGGTAGGACGGCTGAACGTCGTCAGATAGACACCGCCGACCGCCAGTGCCATACCGATCAGCGAAACAAGCGGCAAGGTCTCGCTGAATAACATCCAGGCGATCAAGGCCGTACTCAGCGGCACCAGATAAAACAGGCTGGCGACGTTGACCGCGCTGCCGCTGTGAATCAACACATTCAGCAAGCTGATCGCGCCGATAGACAGCACCACCACCAACCAACCCAGCGCGAAGATAAATTCTGGCGTCCAGTCAATCTGAAAATCGGTGAATAACGCAATGGCGCACGCCGTCACAATGGCGCTGGGAATGAATTGAATGACCGAGCCGGTGCGCAGATCGAAGCCGGAGCAAAAGCGCTTTTGATACAAGGTGCCGACGGTGATTCCCACCAAGGCCGCCAGCGCCGGAATCAGCATCGGTCCCAGTTCAGCCTGGAAGCCGAACTTGCCGCCGATCACCAACGTCACGCCGACAAAGCCCAACACCAGCCCGAACCATTGCCGGACAACCACCCGCTCGCCCAGCAGCCAACCCGCCCCAAAAGCCGTTAATAGCGGCTGCATTCCGACCACCAGCGCGGCGATACCGGACGGCAACCCGTGTTTAATCGAGATGAAAACCCCGCCCAGATAAATCGCGTGAATCAACACCCCCGACACAGCAATGTGGCCCCACTGCCGTAACTCCTTCGGCCACGGTGCGCCGCCCAGAACAGCCAAGGTCGTCATTAGGACGATGACGCACAGATAGCGCACCAATAGAAAGGATAACGGCTCGGCGTGCGGTAGCCCAAAGCGAGCGCCGATAAAGCCGGTGCTCCACAAAAAAACGAACAGTAACGGGTAGATGCGTTTCATGCCAGCCGCAAGGTGGGTTTAGAGAAGCGTATTCCGCTGATTTCGTGGTGTTCGCACAGGCAGGTTACGGGCTGCTGCGCTAACGCACTCAACATGCTAACGCTCTGCTTCACTTGCCCCATATAGCGGGGTCAGGTGCAAGCATCAGTTAGGCCAAATTGATTGAATGTTAGATTGCTAAAAAGACGGCAACCCAACCTACGCCGCTAATCTCCGTCCATGATTCCCCGCAGCGACTCAGGAACCTCTGCATTCTTGAACCGTTCCTGAATTTCAGCACGGACACTACGAAGAAACTGTTGTGTCCTATCGGAATTTATCCATTCCATAAAGAATGTTTTGTCAGCTTCTGGCCAGTCGCACTTGCTTGTCGCAATATCGGAAGCCATCAGATCAGAAACAAACGGATTTCCTAGATTCGGCCTATCTGATGTGGGCGATGCATTCGTAGTTTGGTAATAAACAACATTGAGAAAATGCAGGATTCCATTAGAGTCCTTCTCAACGCCAGCTAGAGCCATGGCAAGATCAACGCGAAATTGATCTGCCATTGCATAAACTCTACCGGGCGATATGCTGACGTGGCGGCCACTAGGCAGTTGCGGCATGGATTTTTATCCTTTTAAATCAATTTTTTTAGACAGTTTTTCGCCTTGATCAGATCGGTTGATGGAAGCCTCTGAAAATCCAGGGCTTCCACTTTTTTTGTTGTCGTACTTACAACTTGGCTGTGACAGAGTTATACCGCAAAACTGACAAAATAAATAAATGCGCGCATTGAAGCCTGAGACTCCCGGATAACTTCAATCAGCCCGACCAGATTATCATTCAGCTCTTTCAGTTTCTCGATGAGAATCCACCATTCCGTATCATGCGCGTCGCCGACTTTCTGGATCGGATATTGCGCCATGAATGCCACTTTTACCCGAAAGCGGGTGACAGCCCCAAAGCCCTTCTTCTGAACATGCTATTTTTCTGCTTCCCCGGGGCCGACTAGGCGGAACAACGTCACCGCTTTTGCTTGTTTCATGAAGCCATTTCCCCCATAAAGCGACCCGGCGCACACCATCACCCATTATCGGAAACCGGACGTTTCTGCTACCATGCGCCACATTTCAGCGCGGTCACGAAGGATGTTCGAAATGTTACGCCCATATAACTTTAGCGCGGGTCCGGCCATGCTACCGGAAGCGGTTTTGGAACAGGCCAAGGCCGAGATGCTCGACTGGCATGGCTCTGGTATGTCGGTAATGGAAATGAGCCATCGCGGCAAGGAATTCGTCTCCATCGCCGAACAGACCGAGGCCGATCTGCGCGAACTACTCGCCATTCCGGCAAATTACAAAGTGCTGTTTCTGCAAGGTGGCGCGTCCAGCCAGTTCGCCATGGTGCCGATGAATCTGCTGCGCGGCAAGACCCAAGCCGATTACCTCAATACCGGACAATGGTCCAAAAAGGCAATATCCGAAGCGAAGAAATTCTGCCAGGTCAACGTGGTGGCCAGCTCTGAGTCGGCAAATTTTTCGACCGTTCCGGCCCGCGACACCTGGAAATGCGACCCAGAGGCCGCCTATCTGCATTACACGCCCAACGAAACCATCGGCGGCGTCGAGATGCATACGATTCCTGACGTAAGCGTCCCGCTGGCGGCGGATTTATCCTCGACTTTGCTGTCGCGGCCGCTGGATGTACACAAGTTCGGCGTCATTTACGCTGGCGCGCAAAAGAACATCGGTCCCGCCGGGTTGACTATCGTCATCATCCGCGAGGACTTAATGGGCCAGACCGTGGCTGGTACGCCGACCATGCTCGACTACGCCGCCATGGCGAAGGAAGGCTCGATGTACAACACGCCGCCGACCTATGCGTGGTATGTCGCCGGGTTGGTGTTCCAGTGGCTCAAGGCTCAGGGCGGGCTGCAAGCGATGGGTGAGCGCAACAAAGCCAAAGCCGAACTGCTGTATAAGACTATCGACGAATCTGGCTTTTACAAGAATCCGGTCGATCCCGCCTATCGCTCGTGGATGAATGTGCCGTTCATTCTACCCGATGAAGCGCTGGACAAGCCGTTTTTGGCCGAAGCCAAAGCTGCCGGGCTGCTGACGCTCGCTGGGCACCGCTCGGTCGGCGGGATGCGCGCCAGCATTTATAACGCGGTGCCGCTGGAAGGCGTCAAAGCCCTGGTCGATTTCATGGCCGATTTCCAGAAACGGCGCGGCTGAACGCTTCTCTCCCTAAACAACCCCGGCTGCCTGGCAGTCGGGGCTTTCTTTTTTAGAAATGACGGATTGGACCCCGATGGCTAAATACAAAATTCTGACTCTCAATAATATCAGCGTGTGCGGGTTGGAGCGGTTGCCTCGCGACCGCTACGAGATTGCTTCCGAAATTCAGCATCCCGACGCCGTGCTGCTGCGCTCGTTCGCCATGCACGACTGGCCGATTCCCGCGACCCTCAAGGCGGTCGGGCGCGCCGGCGCGGGCGTCAATAACATCCCGGTGCCGCAGATGACCGCCAAGGGGATTTGCGTCTTCAACGCCCCTGGTGCGAATGCCAACGCGGTCAAGGAACTGGTGCTGGTGGGAATGTTGCTAGCGGCTCGTAATATTTGCCCCGCTTGGGATTACACCCGCAAGTTGCAAGGCACCGACGCTGAACTGTCCAAGCAGGTCGAGTCGGGCAAGAAGCAGTTTGTCGGGATTGAATTGCCCAATCGCACCCTGGGCGTCATCGGGTTGGGGGCGATCGGCGTCAAGGTCGCTAACGCCGCCCGCGCGCTGGGCATGCGGGTGATCGGCTACGACCCACACATCACGGTTAGCAATGCGTGGCAACTGTCCTCGCAAGTGGAACAGGCGTCCAGCGTCAACGAGATGGCGGCGCAAGCCGATTTCATCACCCTGCATGTGCCGTTAAACGACGCGACCCGACAACTGATCAACGCGCCGTTGCTGAAAAACGCCAAGCCAAATTTGATTCTTCTAAACTTCTCGCGCGAGGGCGTGGTGGACGAGGAAGCGTTGTTCGCGGCGCTGGAAGCGGGCAAGCTGAAAGCCTACGTTTGTGATTTCCCGACCAATCGGCTGAAAGACCATCCGCGCGTCATCATGCTGCCGCATCTGGGCGCGTCCACCGGCGAGGCCGAGGATAACTGCGCTGTCATGGTGGCGGATCAGGTGCGTGATTATCTGGAAAGCGGCACGGTCCACAATTCGGTGAACTTTCCGGAAGTCACCATGCCACGCAACGGCGGCCCGCGTCTGGTCATCGTCAACGCCAATGTACCGCACATGATTGAACGCATTTCCAAGGCCATTTCCGGTGCGGGCGTCAACATTCAGGACATGCTGAACAAATCACGCGGCGACATCGCCTGCACCTTAGTGGACACCGCCACCGCCGTCCCGGAAACGGCAGTGGCGCAAATCGCCGACGTTGAAGGGGTGTTGAACGTGCGGGTGCTGTAGGGACCACCGCAATTTTATAAAGGCTTAGACCAAGCTCTTCAAATGACCCTCGCCTATCTTCGCAAAGAGGGCGAGGGAAACGCGCCGCACCGCCACGCTCGCCCTAACCGCTTAATATCTCCGTTGCTTTACCCGCCGCTATTTGTGTGATGGCGTAAACGACGCATTCTAAGCAACGGTCATATCGACTCATTATCAACAGACTCGGAATTTATTTTCGGTTCCACATCAACAGACTCGGAATTTATTTTCGGTTCCACCTTTCCCTCACTGGCAATATTGAGATACGCCAACCAGTAACGGGACAGTTCACTCATACACTCAATCCGCGTGATTAAAGTCACCAATTCAGCTTTATTGCGATCGGCTTCCGGTACTAGCGCGGCAAGTTCAGCATCCAATTCGCTCAGTTGTTTACTGCGCGTTGAAGCCTCGATAGCGACCCGCGTTGTCAACAAACGGACCCGAATGTAGAGTAAATCCCCCGGCAAGGTCGTATGCCGCTTGTAATGGAAATTGTAGCTTTCAGGCGCGACATCCTTTTTGCCGAGCAGATAGGCTTCCAACCCTTCTACCCGAGCCAACATCATATTGAGATGCGTCTGCGTCGAGGTTCGATGCGCCATCGGCTCTAAAATGGCGATTTTCTCGCTCAGCACTCGCCGCCGTTCCTTCACCCGCGCCCGCACCCGGTCGATTTCGCAATCGGCCTCCACCATTTGCTGACTCAAGTTCATGATCTCCAGATCGATTTGATCAAGAAATTCACGCAGTTGCTGAGAGAGCAGTCGTTCGAGGGTCAGGGTAATAAATCGCTCCCAGATCGAATCCGCCTGGGTGCGCACCTCTTCGACCAGTTGACGGACACGACCCAGTCGCTCTATAGCGTCGCGCGCGCTCCGTTCGTGTTCGATACGGTCGCTGTTATTCCAAACCTGTGCGAGCAGCTCTTCTTCCTTTAGCACATAAGACATGCCGGCCATCACGCCGTCGTCGGTCTCTGTCGTCGGACTCTCCACGCCGGGGCTCCAAAGTCAAAAAAAGTCATCTTTCGAAAAGATAACGCCGCGAGAACGCGGCGCATCAAAGAGTTTAGTCGAGATAAACCCACCCATCCGGGAAGTCATGATTCAATTCATGGAGGTCGTACACACACAAATCTTCGCCAGGCAGATTGGAAAACGGTTGTTGCGCCTTGGTATCCGCCTGCTGTTCGTGCTCGGCTCGAATGACGGCAACGTTAAGCAGCTTATCGGAACTGGGGTCTTCCACAATAACGAGGTAGGGTTCCATCAGCGCTCTCCCCTTTTGGTTTTCTCCGGTTAGATACTGAGAGGTGATCTCATTTATATCGGCAATCGCGCATAAAGATTTGGCTGTTGGTCGATCAATAGTATCGCTCAATCCGAAATTGGTGATTTCCGTCACGGATGATATCGCCAAGATGCGTGTGAAAGACGCCGCTTCGACGTTCGACGAAGTATTGGCGCAGCGTCTCGTGAACGACGGTAAAGGCGATCTGATCCCAAGGGATTTCCTGCTCCGCGTACAATCCCACTTCCAGGCTTTCATGGCCAGGACTGGCGTGACCGTCCTTGAGTTCACCACGAAACATCAAATACACCTGACTAACGTGAATAAGGGAATATACACCGTACAATTTGAGATTCTCACCCACGGCGCGCGCTTCCTCCAACGCCTCGCGCGCGGCGGCGGCCATCGCCGATTCATCGTTCTCCATAAATCCCGCCGGCAGCGTCCAAAATCCGTAGCGCGGCTCGATAGCCCGCCGGCAGAGCAAAATCCGATCCTGCCACTCCAGGATGCAACCGGCGACAATTTTTGGATTGAGATAGTGAATGGTGCCGCAAGCATCGCAAACGTGCCGGGGCAGGTTATCACCTTCTGGCACGCGCAAGCTTACAGAAGCGCCGCACTGGCTACAAAATTTCATGGAACGATACCTGGGTTCAAAGCAGGCTCTCACTCGTTGAACTGGATAGGTATTAGATCATATCCAGTTGAGCCAAACACCATGAGCACAGCCACAACGCGCAGACCCTAGCAAAGCGATGATCGCTCGCGCCGGCTGGCGGTCATCATGTGCGTCTAGGGCGTTTTAAGGCCGTATTTTTCATAAATCTGGCGCAATTCATCCTTGGCCGCGCGGATTTCACGCGCGCGGCTGGCAGGGTTACCGATTGTCGAGGAGGACAATCGCCGGATATCACTGTTGAGATTATCAATCTTGGCCCGATCCTCATAGCCGATATAGACCGGCTCTCTCGTTTTAGCTTTTTTGCCGCGGGCCGCTGGACGATCAAGCGCTTCGACAGGCACGCCTCGGCGGCTGGCGCGGAGTTCGCGCAACCCTTGAGTCGCCCGTTGTAAATCGCCAACATTATCGACGCCTTTCGCTGGCGTGGGCTGCGATGGGATATCGAGCGTTTGGGTGGATGGCGTACCGGCGGCTGGCGGGGCGTTACCGTAATGCGTTCGGCCCTCGGTATCCGTCCATTTGTAGATTTGTGCCTGAACCGACAAACTCAGCGCCAGCAGGATCGCGCCGCCGCTGGGCCGCATTAACCGTTTGCGTCCCCATGACAGCCCAGATATCAGCGGCAACTTGCGGTTATTCAGGGCATGGCCTCTAGCCGGCGAGTTGAGATTGAGGCTCATTGACAATCACCATCGTGCCAGATTTGAGATTACAGTTAATATTAGCGTTGAGGAGAACGGGCAATTTGAAAAAAGCAGCGGAAAATAGCAGCAAACCCACCGCCGTCAGCAGGAAGGTAAGCCCACCCTACATGAATAGACGCTTTGGCCAGATCTTTTTCACCGATTCGTTCACAACCTGAGCAAGGGTGGTACAGAAATGCTAAAACACAAGACGTATAACAATGGCCCCCGACAGGCGTTCTCAACCATGCCGTTTCCCCGCACACTGCCCGCTTCGATTCTTACGGTGATACTGTTGATGCTCTCTTTCACAATTCTAGCCGCTCCAACCAATACCCCGGCATTGACGCCAACCGCCCCCGATCAAACGGACGCCCGTAAAACCACGTTGCTGGATGACTTTGAGGATCTGAGCGGCTGGACCGCTGCTGTCTCCGCCGGCGCCCGGTTGGAAATTGCGCAGGATACCGGCCGCGCCGGCCGCGCGATGCGGCTGGATTTCGAATCGGTGGATGGAGCCAGTTGGCTCATCGCCCGCAAGACGTTTCGCCTTCGCCTGCCCGACAATTACGCCTTCCACCTCTTCGTCCGCGGCAATACGCCAGCCATCGATTTTGAATTCAAACTCGTGGACCCGCGCCAAAACGTCTGGTGGCACAAGCAGCGCGAACGCACCTTTTCAGGTGATTGGCAGCCGATGACGATCAAGAAACGCCATTTGAGCTTGGCCTGGGGGCCTGGGGGTTCGTTGGAAGAAGTCGCGGACATCGAATTTGCCATCGTACCGGGCGGGCAGGCCAAAGGCTCGGTCTGGATTGATGAGCTGACGCTGGAAGAACGCGAACCCGCCCACGCTTATAGTCAAAATCCGGTGATTCGTACCTCCACCACCGCCGAAGGCTACTCCACCGATGAGATGCTTAACCCCAAGCCAGACGCCAAGGGTTGGCGTAGCGGCGCCTTGGCCGAAGGTCAGTGGCTTTCCCTGGACTTTCTGCGGCCCCGCGAGTATGGCGGCTTGGTCATCGACTGGCATCCTGACGATTATGCCGTCGATTATCAGATTGAAGTTTCCGACGATGGCGATGCTTGGACCACCGCCTATACCGTGCGAGACGGTAATGGCCGGCGCGACTATATCTATCTGCCCGACGCCGAATCGCGATACCTGCGGCTGAACCTGCAACGCAGCAGCCGCAAGCGCGGTTACGGCATCAACCGGGTCCAGGTGCAATCTTACGAATTCTCCACCTCGCCCAATCAGTTCTTTGAGGCCATTGCACGGGACAGCCAACGTGGATTTTACCCGCGTTATTTCCAGGGCGAGCAGTCTTATTGGACCGTAATCGGAGTCAGCGGCGACAACAAAGAGGCGTTGCTCGGTCAGGATGGCGCGCTGGAGGTCGATAAGGGCAGCTTTAGCATCGAACCGTTCCTACTGGTTAATGGCCGCCTGATCACTTGGGCGGACCTTGAACCGATACAGGATTTAAGCAACGGCTATCTGCCGATTCCGACCGTCCGCTGGGAGCACAAGCACTTCTGGTTCGCGGTCACCGCGTTCGCCGCTGGCAAGCCCGGCAAATCGGCCCTTCATGCCCGTTATCGCGTTGAAAATCTCAGCAATGAAACCCGCCACATCACCCTGTTTCTGGCGATACGGCCGTTTCAGGTCAACCCGCCCTGGCAGTCGTTGAATCTAACGGGCGGCATCTCCCCGATCCAGCGTTTGCACTACGCTGACCGCACGGTTTGGATCAACGACCGCGCCAAAGCCGTGGTCGCCTTGAGCGCGCCCGACCAGTTCGGCGCCGCCACCTTCAACCAGGGACTGTTGACCGATTTTCTGGCCGAGGGCAAATTGCCCGATCGCACCCAAGCGGACGACGATCTGGGCTATGCCTCCGGCGCGCTGGAATATGGCTGGGATCTGGGACCCGGCGAAGCCCGCGAAGTTTTTTTGCAAATCCCGTTTCATGGCGTCGAGATCGACCGCCCGCTGCCACCCACTGACGCTGACGCCGCCGCCCAGGAAAATCCATTACTGGAACAAATTCGCAGCGACTGGGAAGCGCGACTGGATCGGGTCAAACTGGAATTGCCGCCCGCTGGCCAAAAACTGGCTGATACGATCAAGAGTAACCTGGCCTACATCTTGATCAACCGAGCCGGGTCGGCGATCCAGCCTGGCTCACGGACCTATGCCCGCTCCTGGATACGCGACGGCGCGCTGACTTCCGCCGCTCTGTTGAGCATGGGCTATACCGATGAAGTCAGGCAATTCCTGCTATGGTATACCCCCTACCAGCTTCCCGATGGCAAAGTGCCTTGTTGCGTGGACAGCCGTGGCGCCGATCCGGTCCCTGAGCACGACAGCCACGGCGAGCTGATCTACGCCATCATGGAGTATTACCGCTATACCCGCGATGTCGGATTCCTGCGGGAGATGTGGCCCTACGTGGTCAAGGCAGTCGCTTATATCGAATTTCTGCGCCAACAGCGGTTAACGGAATACTATCGAAGCAATCCGACCTATCTGCCTTATTGGGGGCTGGTGCCGGAATCGATCAGTCATGAAGGCTACTCCAGCCATCCACGCCATTCGTATTGGGATAATTTCTTCATTCTGCGCGGCCTGAAAGACGCCGCCACCATCGCTGTCGTGTTGGGCGAGGACGAGCAGGCGACCCGCTTCGCCAACTTGCGCGATGCCTTCCGCAAGGATTTGTACGCCTCGATTCGCGCCACCATCAAACAACACAATATTGACTTTATTCCCGGCGCGGTCGAATTGGGCGATTTCGACCCAACCTCGACCACGATTGCGGTCGATCCCGGCGGCGAATTGGGCCGTCTGCCGCAACCGGCGCTGGATCGCACCTTCGAACGCTATTTTGAGGGATTCGAGCGCCGCCAGAATGGTGAAGAAAAATGGGAAGCCTATACCCCCTACGAGCTGCGGGTGGTCGGCACCATGATTCGGCTGGGATTTCGCGACCGGGCGCTAAAAACGCTGGCGTTCTTTATGGAAGGCCAGCGGCCGGCCGCCTGGAATCATTGGGCGGAAGTGGTTTGGCGCGATCCCAAGCTGCCGCGCTTCATTGGCGACATGCCACACACCTGGGTCGGTTCCGACTTCATTCGCTCGGCGCGCAGTCTGTTTGCTTACGAGCGTGAGGCCGACCAGGCGCTGGTGATCGGGGCCGGCATCCCCGCAGCCTGGGCGACCAGCCCGGAAGGCGTCACGGTCAAGCGCTTGCCCACCTGGCACGGAACGCTTAATTACCGAATGGCGATGAACGGCCCGGATACCTTGCGGGTACAGCTTTCCGGCGATGTCACTGTACCACCAGGTCGTATTATCTTGCAGTCACCGCTGGATCGTCCTTTACAAGGCGTGATCGTCAATAACCGGCCCTCGATGACTTTCACCGCCACCACCGCCACTATCGACCAATTTCCGGCCGATGTGGAACTTCAATACGGCAAGACGGTGGCGGCGCCGTAGTAGCGATCGCTCGCTGATCAGTCAAGCGTACGGCGGCTACGGGCAATTACCCTGCTGCCGTGCGCAGGCGGTATTGCGCATGTTGACAAAATTCTCGTCGAGGGTGGAACTGCCCTCGACGGGCCTCGTCCCTGAAGCATAACCGTAGGAAGTAACCCCGATCACTTGATTGCGCTCCGGCTCATCAAAACCCGTTTGGCCACTGGAGGGATCGCCAAAATTCATGATCCACGGCCCGCCGCTGGAGCCTTCTGTCATGTCGGAACCATATAAAACGGTATTGTTCGTCGAGCGCCGAAAGCTGGCCGCGGTAACTTGGTGCATTCTTTCGCCACTATCAAACACTGCGGGATATCCCAACAGATGGGCATGGTTGGGAAAGAGATAGTTGGTTTTAAAACCAAAATAACCGACCGCCTCGCCGATCTTCCGCGAAACGCCGTCAATCACTTGATCTTCCACTTCGATCAGCGCGTAGTCGGCGACATTGGGAACGTTGCCTCCGCCGTTATACCAGGGCGTTGACACGAACGCCGCGCTACCTTTCCAGGTGGCGAACGGCGCAGCTCCATCGCGATAAGCCGGCACAAACTCGAAATCGGTATACCACCCCTCCTCGTTGCCAGAGCCGGAGTGCACGCAATGGCCAGCCGTCATGACTAGCCGGAGGGAGACCGCCGCCGCGGAACAAACGAAATCACCCTCGCCGGGCACATGGAAAAACAACACCCCGACCGCGCTATACGGATAGCTTCGATCGGCTTCTACTGGCACCAGGGGTTGGCTGCTAAAGTAGGCTCGCCGAAAACCCACATCCATCGGCGCGGCCCCATCGCGGACCCGGCGCTTTTGGACGGTCGCGGCCGCGCCGTGCATAGCATCGGAGGGACCGGACAGCGGCTGGTATAACTGCTTTGCCAGTGGCTCAAGCACGGCCTTTTCCAACACTGGAGCATGGCCTGGCTCCGAAACCCTGGATTGATTCTCGGTGGAACCCTCTTCTTCAGGGCTGTCGGATTCTTTCAGCATCAGTTGTAAAAACGAGTGATCCAGCCTGGGCAAGGGCATGGGTTTGGCGCTTTGATACCGCTCGGAGACTCGATCTTCTCGCCTGGAATCCAAGCTCCGCATCATGGGAACCGCTGCATCCCCACGCGCATCGACCACTGGATGATGGCCGGAGACGCCACTGTTCTCACTGGCGACAGTGATCGCGCTAACCGCTGATAAAGCAAGGCTGGTGAAGAGCAATTGTACTTTCATGAGATACCTTTTTGCCAAATAAGCTAAAAACGATTACAACTCTTGCAACGTTCTAAAGCAGGCTTTGCCCTATAAATGTACTTTTACCCAACGACGCCAGGGCGAAAGTAATACTAAACTTCTTGGTGCCCGTGACCAAGCAAAGGGAAAACCGTCATGTCCGCCACTTCGATACCGCACGACCGCGCCAGCGATGGCCAAACGCTCGCCAACCCTCATTACACCACCTTCCTCACGGCGGCTGGCACCGGCTACTCCAAGTGGGGCAATCTCGCCTTGACCCGCTGGAACGCCGATCCGACCGAGGACAGTGACGGATTTTTCATCTATCTGCGCGATCTGGACGATGGCGCTTTCTGGTCGATCGGGCAGCTTCCAAGCGCCAGGGCGGCGGACTATCAGACCAGTCGTTTCGGAACCCGACTGATCGAACTGCGGCGTCAGGATGCAAGTATAGAGGCCCGGCTGGTGGTCTGTGTTCCCGAAACAGACTCGCTTGAGCTACGACGAGTGACGCTGCGCAACCTGTCGGATCGCCCGCGCCGTATAGAGTTGACCAGCTATGCTGAGGTTGTGCTGAACGATCCGGGAGCTGACGCCGCGCATCCCGCCTTTTCCAAACTGTTCGTTCAAACCGATTGGGCAGAGGAATTCCAGGCGCTGGTGGCGCGGCGACGGCCACGCGCCCCCACCGAACCGGCCTGCTGGCTGGCGCATTCCCTCACCTGCGTCGGCCAGCCGCATCAGCCGACCCAATATGAAAGCGACCGCACCCGCTTTATCGGTCGGGGCTACACCCTCGCCGCCCCGCGCGCTTTAATGGAATTTGGTCCGCTCTCCGGCACAATTGGCAATGTGCTGGACCCAATTGTCAGCCTGCGGCAGACCCTGGAGCTGCCGGTCGGCGGCGAGACCGAAATCACCTTTCTACTGGCCGCCGCCGCCGAGCGAGAAGCGGCGCTGGCGCTAGCGGCCCGTTACGCGACCCCCGCCGTGATCGATGCCGCATTTCAGGCCGCGAAGGACAGCGAGCCCACGACCAAGCCTACCACCGGCCACGCCAACCGCCGCCAATCGCAAGCCCAGCCGCGGGCCTTCTCGCCCAAAAGCAGCGCGGATACCCGCCTAAACGCGGGTTTGCTCGACGAGGAGCCGCTGCAATTTTGGAATGGTTACGGCGGATTCAGCGCGGATGGCCGCGAATATGTGATTCGCCTTCAACCGGACGCCAACGGTCGACTGCGATTGCCGCCGTTACCGTGGACCAATGTGATCGCCAATCCGAATTTTGGCTTTCTGGCCAGCGAGACCGGCGCCGGCTATACCTGGAGTCAGAACAGCCGCGAAAACCGGCTGACCCCATGGTACAACGACCCGGTTCTTGATCCGCACGGCGAGGCATTATACGCGCGCGATGAAGACAGCGGCGCGGTCTGGTCGTTGCAGCCTGGCCCGATACCTCAGTCGGTGGCCTATGAAGTCCGTCACGGTTTCGGATACAGCCGTTACTGCCACACCAGCCAGGAGCTGGAGCAGGACGTTTGGGTGTTCGTACCCCGCGAAGCGCCCGTCAAACTGGCCCTGATCCGCCTGCGCAACTTGAGCGGCCGATCTCGCCAACTGTCGTTGTTTGCCTACGCCCGCTTGGTGTTGGGCGTCTTGCCGGCGGATTCCGCCGCCACCTTGACCGTCACCCGCGATCTGACCAGCGGGGCGCTAGTTGCCGAGAACCACAACCGGGAATTTACCGGCCGGATCGCGTTTTCCGCCAGCTCTCCGAGCGATAGTCCAATCCATGTCACCAGCGACCGCGCGTCCTTTGTGGGACGGCACAACAATCCGACTCAACCGGCGGCGTTGTTCCAAGACAAGACGCTGGATGGGCGGTTGGGCGCTGGCGTTGACCCCTGTTTCGCGGTGCAGGCGATGATCCGGCTGGAACCCGGCGCCATCCTGGAACACGTTATGCTCTTGGGTGAGGCCGATGATGAAGACCACGCCCGCCGCTTGGTCGAACACTACTGTACGGACGGTGCCGCCGCAAAGGCGTTGGAAGAAGTAAAAGCCGCTTGGCAAGACTGGCTGGCCGGGGTGCAAATCCAAACTCCAGAGCCAGCGCTCGATGTGATGATCAACGGCTGGCTGGCCTATCAAACCTTGAGTTGCCGGATTTGGGGCCGATCAGCCTTTTATCAGTCGGGTGGGGCCTTTGGTTTCCGCGATCAATTGCAGGATGCCACGGCCTTGCTCTATCACGATCCCGAACTGACTCGCCGCCAGTTATTGCTCCACGCAAGCCATCAATTTCAGGAAGGCGATGTATTGCACTGGTGGCACCCACCCACCGATTGCGGCATCCGCACCCGCTTTAGCGACGATCTACTCTGGCTACCGTGGCTGGCCACGTTTTACGCCCGCGCGACCGGGGACTGGCGCTTGTTCGAAGAGCCGGCTCCGTTTCTCACAGCACAGCCGCTCGAACCCGGTGAAGATGAGCGCTTTCTCACTCCACAAAAATCCGGTGAAACGGCCAGTCTCTATCAACATTGCTGTCGGGCGCTGGATCGTTCGCTGACCCAGGGCCTCCACGGCCTGCCATTGATGGGAACCGGCGACTGGAACGATGGCATGAATCGGGTCGGTCGGGAAGGGCGGGGTGAAAGCGTTTGGATGGGCTTCTTCCTGTACACCATTCTTGGCGATTTCATTCCGGTGTGTGGCCAACAGGGCGATTTCAATCGGGCGCGACGCTATGCCGGTTTTCGCAGCCATCTAGCGGCCGCTCTCAACGAGCACGGTTGGGATGGCGAATGGTATCGCCGGGCCTGGTACGACAACGGTGCGGTAATCGGCTCGGCCGCCAGCGACGAATGTCGGATCGATGCGCTGGCGCAAGCCTGGGCGATTATTTCCAAGGCCGCCCCCTGGGAACGCGCCCAAGCGGCGCTGGATGCAGTCGATCAACACCTGATTTCAGAAGTGGACGGTTTGATTCGGCTATTAACGCCGCCCTTCGTTAATACCCCTCACGACCCCGGCTACATCAAGGGCTACGTCGCCGGGGTCCGTGAAAATGGCGGTCAATACACCCACGCGGCACTGTGGGCGGTGCGCGCGATGGCGGAACTGGGCCGGCGCGACCGGGCGCTCCAGTTACTGCAAATGCTAAACCCGATCAATCACGCCCGCACGCCGGAGCAAGTTGCGGTTTATCAACTCGAACCCTTCGTAATCGCCGCGGATATCTACGGGGTTGCCCCGCACATCGGGCGAGGTGGTTGGAGCTGGTATACCGGCGCGGCCGGTTGGATGGTGCGGGTCACGCTGGAATCCATCCTGGGCTTAGAGTTGCGCGAGGGCCATACGTTGCGGCTGCGGCCCAGCATTCCCGATCATTGGCCAGAATTCCGCTTACAGTACCGATTGTTGGATGGTAAAACGATGTACGACATCGAGGTTCGCAACCCCGATCTCACTGCGAAGATGGTGGTGGCGGTAAAAATCGACGGACGGCCGGGCCTCATCGAGTACGGGGCTGCCTGTATCCCGCTATTGCAAGATGAAGCCACCCATCAAGTGGTGGTAACGCTTGCCGAGGTGGCCGAGAAAAATCCTATCTAGACCCTTAGCCGAGAGGAGAAGCGGTATGAGCGCCAAACGTATTTTGATGCTGGTAGGCGATTACGTCGAAGACTATTGAGGTGATGGTGCCCTTTCAGGCACTGCAAATGGTGGGTCATGCCGTTGAAGCCGTTTGTCCGGACAAACGGGCGGGCGAGCAGGTACGCACCGCGGTGCATGATTGCGACGGCGCGCAAACCTACAGCGAGAAGCCGGGCCACAATTTTACTCTTAACGCTAACTTCGCCGAAGTCAGGGCTGAGGATTACGATGCGCTGGTGATTCCCGGTGGTCGCGCGTCCGAATATGTTCGATTGAATGCCAAAGTCATTGAGATAGCGCGCCATTTCGCCGACGCCAACAAGCCGATTACCGCCGTATGTCACGGCGCGCAAGTGTTGATCGCCGCCGGCGTTCTGGTTGGTCGTTCCTGCGCAGCTTATCCCGCCGTAGGGCCAGACGTGGAACGGGTCGGTGGGCGCTATGCCGATATCAGCATCGATCAGGCTCATGTGGATGGGAACTTGGTCACCGCCCCCGCATGGCCGGCCCATCCCGCTTGGCTAAGCAACTTTCTAAAACTGCTTGGCACAAAGATCGAACTTTAAATCACTCCCGCATGGAGGTCGGCCAGCTGTGCCGCCGACCTCATCCACCGGCGATTCGGACAAGCCAATAGTAGAAAATGATCATTGAATTCAATTTTTTATAAAAAGACTTAAGGATCGATGTAGCGCGATGATCAATTTGCGACGCTAACGATCACTCAAACCATTTCAGTACGAAACAAAATCCCCTCTCCCCGTTTCATTGTGAAACCGCAAGCATCAAATAATAAGGAAATAATTAAAGATGAAAGGCTTGCTGTTCGGAGTATTTGGGCCATTGCAGGTAACGTGTGGGATAAAGCCGATCATGGCATCATGCTTGCTCAATCATTTGTACGCTGTCAGCCATAGAACCACATTTACAGCATTTTAATTTTAAAAATTAGACTGTTTTAAGAATAGCCAGCCACTCACACCAGAAGAGGCAAGGAATGAAGGTACATTCCGAGGGGGGTATTGAATCGGGGCCACGGAGGCTACCCATCTGGGCGCTGGTGTGCTGGCCGTGTGCTGGGCGGAGCTGGCTTTGGGCGCTGCCCTGGGTGCTACTTTGGATGACGCTGGGGCTGCCACGACTGGCGTGGGCGGCGGAGGCGGGCGAGATCGTCAGCGTGCTGGGTCAGGCGGAAGTCTTGCGGGAGGGCCGCTGGCAAGCGGCCGCCCCCGGCGATGTGCTGGCGGTGGGGGAGACGGTCAAGACGGCCGCCGATAGCCGCCTCGCCCTGCAACTGGCCAACGGCTCCCAGATCAAGCTCAACGCCAACAGCCAGCTGGAACTCAAGCAGCTCACCCCCCGCGATGGCCTAGCCCCCACCGCCGATGCCCCGCCACACAACCTGCTGCGGCTGCTCGGCGGCGAAGCCTGGGTCCGCAGCACCGCGATTCCTTTGGAGATTCAAACCACGATTGTGATCGCCACGATTCGGGGGACGGAATTCAACCTGGCGGTGGCGGGCGAAGCGGCGCGGCTGGCGGTGGTGGCGGGCGAGGTGGAGTTCCATAACCCCCAGGGGCGGGTGTGGGTGGGCGCCCGGGAACAGGCGACGGCCCGGCGCGGCGAAGCCCCGCGCAAGACCGTCCTGCTCGACCCGTTGGATGCCGTGCAATGGTCGCTCTACTACCCCGGCCTGGTCAGCTACCGGGATTATCCCCTCGCCGGCGCCGCGCCCACCGACGGCGAAACCCGGTTCGACGCTGGCGACCGGGATGGCGCGCGTCAGGCCTTCACCCGCGCGCTTGAGCGCGACCCCCGCGACCCCCGCGCCCGCGCCGGCCTGGGCTGGGTGCTGCTGGAAAGCGGCCAAACCGAGGCCGCCCTGGCCGAATTTCAACAGGTCCGCCCTCCGACGCTGATGAGTCTGGTCGGCGCGGCCAACGCCCTGTATCGGCTCAACCGCGTCCCCGACGCCGACCGCGCCATCGCCGCCGCTCAAGCGCGTGACCCGCGCGCGCCCCTGCCTTGGGTGCAGGCCGCCCTCAACCACTTGCTTCGCGGCCGCGTCCCCGACGCCCACCAGGCCCTCGACCAGGCCCTGGCGCGCGATCCCCATCAGGCCCTCGCCCTCAGCTTGCGCGCCAACATCTATCTGGTGCAAAACCGCCCGGCGGACGCACTGGACGCCGCCCGCCAAGCCGTCGCCGCCAACCCCGCTTCCCCGGCCGCTCACCTCAGCCAGAGCGCGGCCCACCAAGCCCGCGTCGACCTCGATGCCGCCTTGGCCGCCGCCCGCCAAGCCCGCGCCCACGACCCCCAAAACCCCCAGGCCCTGATTCAGGAAAGCCGTCTGCTGTTTGGCATGGGCCGCCTTAACGAGGCCACCCAACTCGCTCGCCAAGCCCGCCAGCGCGCCCCCCAAGACGCCCTCATCAGTTCCACCTGGGGCTTCCTGCAACTGGCCCGCCATCACCCCGACCAGGCCCGTCAAGCCTTTCAAGCCGCCATCGCCCAGGACTCCACCCTCGGCGAACCCCACCTCGGCCTGGGCCTCGCCCTGTTCCGTCAAAATCAGCCCCAGGCCGCCACCAACGCCCTCCGCAAGGCGACCCTGCTCGAACCCCAGGTCTCCCTCTACAACAGCTACCTCAGCAAGGCCTATCTCGAACTCAACGAGCCCGCCCTCGCCCAAAAATATTTCGCCCAGGCCGCCCAACTCGATCCCCGCGACCCCACCCCCCATTTCTATGACGCCCTCCGCCGCCAATCCGCCAACCAGCCCACCCAGGCCGTCCAATCCCTCCAACACTCCATCGCCCTTAATAATAACCGCGCCGTCTATCGCTCTCAGCTCCTCCTCGATCAGGATCTGGCCACACGAGACACTAACCTCGCCCGTATTTATGATGATTTAGGCTTCAATCAGCTCGCTCAAACCACAGCCTCACAATCATTGAGTCTTGCTCCGTCAAATTATTCAGCGCATCGCTTTTTATCGGACAGCTACGCTACCCGTCCACGCCATGAAATCGCCAGGATCAGTGAATTACTGCAAGCTCAACTGCTACAACCCATCAATCTCAACCCGATCCAGCCAAGTCTCAATGAAAATAACTTAAAAATAGTCAACGGCTTCGGCACTACCTCATTCAATGAATACACTTCTTTATTCGAACGTGATGGAGCACAAATTACAGCCTCAGGCGTTTTCGGTAATCACAATACGATGGCTGATGAAGTCATCATATCAGGCATTCAAAAACAATTAGCATACAGCCTTGGTCAATTTCACTATGAAACCGATGGTTTCAGAAAGAATAATGATCAGCAACACGATATTTATAACCTCTTCGCACAACTTGCTCTAACGCCAGACTTTAGTTTACAAGCAGAATTCAGGCGGCGGCAAACAGAAGAAGGTTATTTAAATCTCAATTTCGACTCCAAGTCATTATTACCTGACTATCGGCGAACGCTAAATCAAAACAGCGCTCGTCTGGGCGGTCGCTGGGGACTCTCCAGAAAATCCGATCTCATTTTCTCGTTTATAAATACTAAGAGAGAAGAAACTATAAAGTATAGTCAAATACAAGATCCTCTAGGAAGGGCTATTATTGATCTCAACAATATAGAGGAAGGTTATCAACTTGAAGTTCAACATCTATTTAAGACACCCTCTTTAAACACGGTTACTGGCGTCAGTAGTTATAATATTGATATCAATGAGCAGCATAATTTTACTATTCCTTTGCCTATTTTCCCTTATAGCTACACACAAGAAAACAAACAAAATTACAGATCAAAGCGGGATAATTTCTACATTTATAATTATTTTAATTATCCTGATAAATTAGCTTGGACGATCGGCTTAAGCTACGATATTTTTCAAGAAGGCGAACACGAGATTTATAAGCTGAATCCTAAAATCGGGTTACAGTGGAATATCTCCGATGATACCCGCTTGCGACTTGCCTTCTTCGAAACCGTTAAGCCCGCGCTGGTCGTTGAACAGACGCTCGAACCTACACAGGTGAGTGGATTCAATCAGTTTTACGATGACATGAATGGAACTCAAGTCAAACATCATAATATTGGAGTTGATACTCGCTTCACTAATGACGTATTTGGAGGCATTGAACTTTCCCGCCGTGACTTAAAAGCCCCAATTGTTGAACCAAAAAACCATACTCTTGAAATTAATCGGATTGAAGACCGGCAGGAAGATCTCTATCATGCCTATCTTTACTGGATACTTAATTCAAATTGGTCGTTAAGCGCAGAATATCAATTTGAGCGATTTGAATGTATCGCAAACTGCGACATCAATACAACTAATGCTACGTTTACCCAAATTGATACGACCGTTGTACCCTTGACTATCAAATATTTTGGTAGTACAGGTTTTTTTAGCAACCTAACAGCGAGTTATATTCATCAAAGCATAGAAAAAAAAGAAATCCTTGAAGCTCATAGCCAAGATGAAACTGGTTTCTTAGTAGTAGACTCAACTATTGGATATCGGCTACCCAAGCGTCAAGGTATTATTAGCTTTGAAATCAAAAATCTTTTTAATGAAAAATTTAATTTTCAAGATACTAATTTCCAAACATCGGAGGCAAAAAATCCTCGATTCATCCCTGAGCGATTACTGTTTTTTCAAGCTACTTTCAATTTCTGAAACCAATGTTTATTTTTAATCTACTATAGTCAACCCATAGGAAAAATATCATGATTAATGACAAAGATAGCTCTAATTTAGATCAAGAAACAATCAATAAATTATCAGATCCAGACAATGAACTTGTCTGTACTGCTGCTTTTTACAAGAATGGAAAAATAAAGCTATTCGCACGAGATCCAGCTAACCCTGAGGAAATAAAAAATGCGGAAAAAATTAAGAAAAAATATGATGAAGTTACAGAAAATGCTCAACAAGCAGGGAAAAGCGGCTTAGCTGTATCGAAAGTAAATCCATGGATATTTGTCTATACTATTGGTGGTAGAACTTATGAAGTTGTCATTCACCCTTAATTAATTAAAAAGAAGTGATTACCTCTATAATCTGATAAGGTGGGCGCTTCATAAGCGCCGTAAAAATCGGAATTAATTTCAGCAGCTTCTTTTACTTCTATAGCGACACTAGCCCTTCTTTTTGTAGTTTTACTACAAACAATTAGAATGGATTTCGCCTTCTGACGGTGAAAGGTAACCGTGGTCGGCGTTTGACCATCTTCACGGATGTGTAAAAATCGGCAAACGGTCTGAAGCGAACGACAGTTATATTGAAAATCAGGCTGAAACGTTACGCAAAGCTGAGCGTCAGCTAGCTTCGGGCTTTCAATGGAGGCTACTGTCCTCCATAAACCTTCCTGCCCAAAATCTAATTCCCTAACGTCTCTACCTTGCTGTGTTCCACCATAAATATCTGATGTGGAACTATAAGATTACCACTTTTAGGCGCTGGCGTAGTGGTATCTTGTTCACTTAGCTACATGAATTTCTAAATTCGTTTAAAAATTTTCGATTTAAAATACCTTATAATAATCTTGTAGATAGACCATATAGGGACCCTGGCAGGTTGGAATATTTATGTAGCACTTTAGCTGTATAATCAGAACCAAACAGATACCTTGCTTGCCGTTGCTAGCGCCGCTTGGGAAATGGATAGAGATTACTCGTAACGACTTTAGGTAGTTGATTTAGACCGAGGGGGAAGGATGGACGGGCATTCCGAGGGGGGTATTGAATCGGGGCCACGGAGGCTACCCATCTGGGCGCTGGTGTGCTGGCCGTGTGCTGGGCGGAGCTGGCTTTGGGCGCTGCCCTGGGTGCTACTTTGGATGACGCTGGGGCTGCCACGACTGGCGTGGGCGGCGGAGGCGGGCGAGATCGTCAGCGTGCTGGGTCAGGCGGAAGTCTTGCGGGAGGGCCGCTGGCAAGCGGCCGCCCCCGGCGATGTGCTGGCGGTGGGGAGACGGTCAAGACGGCCGCCGATAGCCGCCTCGCCCTGCAACTGGCCAACGGCTCCCAGATCAAGCTCAACGCCAACAGCCAGCTGGAACTCAAGCAGCTCACCCCCCGCGATGGCCTAGCCCCCACCGCCGATGCCCCGCCACACAACCTGCTGCGGCTGCTCGGCGGCGAAGCCTGGGTCCGCAGCACCGCGATTCCTTTGGAGATTCAAACCACGATTGTGATCGCCACGATTCGGGGGACGGAATTCAACCTGGCGGTGGCGGGCGAAGCGGCGCGGCTGGCGGTGGTGGCGGGCGAGGTGGAGTTCCACAACCCCCAGGGGCGGGTGTGGGTGGGCGCCCGGGAACAGGCGACGGCCCGGCGCGGCGAAGCCCGCGCAAGACCGTCCTGCTCGACCCGTTGGATGCCGTGCAATGGTCGCTCTACTACCCCGGCCTGGTCAGCTACCGGGATTATCCCCTCGCCGGCGCCGCGCCCACCGACAGCGAAACCCGGTTCGACGCTGGCGACCGGGATGGCGCGCGTCAGGCCTTCACCCGCGCGCTTGAGCGCGACCCCGCGACCCCGCGCCCGCGCCGGCCTGGGCTGGGTGCTGCTGGAAAGCGGCCAAACCGAGGCCGCCCTGGCCGAATTTCAACAGGTCCGCCCTCCGACGCTGATGAGTCTGGTCGGCGCGGCCAACGCCCTGTATCGGCTCAACCGCGTCCCCGACGCCGACCGCGCCATCGCCGCCGCTCAAGCGCGTGACCCGCGCGCGCCCCTGCCCCGGGTGCAGGCCGCCCTCAACCACTTGCTTCGCGGCCGCGTCCCCGACGCCCACCAGGCCCTCGACCAGGCCCTGGCGCGCGATCCCCATCAGGCCCTCGCCCTCAGCTTGCGCGCCAACATCTATCTGGTGCAAAACCGCCCGGCGGACGCACTGGACGCCGCCCGCCAAGCCGTCGCCGCCAACCCCGCTTCCCCGGCCGCTCACCTCAGCCAGAGCGCGGCCCACCAAGCCCGCTTCGATCTCGATGCCGCCTTGGCCGCCGCCCGCCAAGCCCGCGCCCACGACCCCCAAAACCCCCAGGCCCTGATTCAGGAAAGCCGTCTGCTGTTTGGCATGGGCCGCCTTAACGAGGCCACCCAACTCGCTCGCCAAGCCCGCCAGCGCCGCCCCAAGACGCCCTCATCAGTTCCACCTGGGGCTTCCTGCAACTGGCCCGCCATCACCCCGACCAGGCCCGTCAAGCCTTTCAAGCCGCCATCGCCCAGGACTCCACCCTCGGCGAACCCCACCTCGGCCTGGGCCTCGCCCTGTTCCGTCAAAATCAGCCCCAGGCCGCCACCAACGCCCTCCGCAAGGCGACCCTGCTCGAACCCCAGGTCTCCCTCTACAACAGCTACCTCGGCAAGGCCTATCTCGAACTCAACGAGCCCGCCCTCGCCCAAAAATATTTCGCCCAGGCCGCCCAACTCGATCCCCGCGACCCCACCCCCCATTTCTATGACGCCCTCCGCCGCCAATCCGCCAACCAGCCCACCCAGGCCGTCCAATCCCTCCAGCACTCCATCGCCCTTAATAATAACCGCGCCGTCTATCGCTCTCAGCTCCTCCTCGATCAGGATCTGGCCGCCAGAGGCGTCGCCTTGGGTAGAATTTATAATGAAGTTGGCTTCGAGCAGCTAAGTTTGTACGAAGCTCGAAAATCTCTCACCAACGATCCAGCCAACCATTCTGCTCATCGGCTCTTAGCAGATTCTTATTCAGCCTTACCCCGGCATGAGATTGCGCGGGCTAGCGAATTGCTGCAAGCTCAATTACTGCAACCGATTAACATTACGCCTGTACAACCTCAACTTGCTGAAACTAAATTAGGAATTCTAACCACCACAGGCCCAGTGACTCCTTCCCTACATGAATACAATTCACTGTTTCTACGTGATCGCTCGAACTTGGCTTTATCCGGCCTTGCCGGCAATCAGGATACGTTAAGCGACGAAGTGATCTTGAGTGGCGTTGATGATGGCTTTTCTTATAGCCTCGGCCACTTTCACTATCAAACCAATGGCTTTCGAGAAAACAACGATTTTGAGCATGATATCTACAACCTCTTCACGCAAGTGGCTGTTACCCCAGATTTTAGTTTACAAGTTGAATTCAGGCGGCGTGATACCGAACAAGGCGACTTGAGGCAGTATTTTTCATTTGAACCCGATACTAAAAAGCGCATAAAAATACGCCAAGATACTGCCCGGCTAGGTGCCCGCTACACACCGTCCCCAAAATCAAATCTTATCTTTTCATTAATTCACGCTGACCGAGAAGAGGAACACGAGTTCCCTAACATCCTTGACAAGGATGAGAGCAACCAAATGGAAGGCCAATACTTGTTGCGCGAAGCTGCTTACAACATGATCGTTGGAGGCGGAACATCCAAGACGCTACGCAAAAATACCTACCTACAAAACTCTAGAGAGAGAGAACATACGACAGTTTATAGTTATACAAATATTACTCTACTAAAAGATATGACTTGGACCGCTGGCTTTAGCTACGATAATCTCCATGACGAGATAGAAGGACTCTATCAAGATCAAATCAATCCAAAATTAGGTTTCCGATGGACTATTGCTGATCACCTCCAATTAAGGCTTGCTTCTTTTAGCACTTTCAAGCGAGCACTCATTGTTGAACAAACTATTGAACCAACTCAAATTGCAGGCTTTGATCAATTCTACGATGATTTAAATGCCACTAAAGCTAAAGTACATGCCATTGGATTAGACGCCCAACTTAATAAAAAGCTTTATGGTGGAATTCAAGGTCTCTATCGCGATCTTGAGGTGCCTTTTCCAGACCCATTTAACGGTAGAAATTACCAAGCTGAAAAAGAAGAAAAACTATCAGCTTATCTTTACTGGATGCCCCATCCTCATTGGGCAGTACAGACCGAATATCAATTTGAAAAATATGATGCCAAAGCAAATTTGACTCACATTGAGACTATAAGTCTACCATTAAGTGTCCGGTATTTTAATCCATCAGGTTTTTTTGCAGAGCTTGGCGCAACTTACGTTTGGCAACAATATACAGGCATTGATCTAGATTCAATGGATCTGCGATCCAAGACCGATAATAATGATTTTATCGTAGTTAACACAGCACTTGGTTTTCGTTTGCCCAAACAGCAAGGTTTATTTAGCCTGGAGATAGCGAATCTATTTGATAAAGAATTTAAATTTGAGGATATGAGTTTTAGAAACTCTAATCAAAATCCAGAAAATCCCAGATTTATACCCGATCGTACTATCTTTTCACGGATTACATTAAATTTTTAAAAAGTTACTGGACTATTTCTTAAAATGGCCCAATAATTTTAGTTGAAAAATCCGACATTATGGATATCGAAACTCTCTCTGGACTTAAAGCGCTTTGGACTGAAACGCTTGGCGATCCGCGAGTTTGCATTGCGATACTTGATGGACCCATCAACCGATCACATCCCAGTCTAATCGGCTCCAATCTTTTTGAAATTAATACGTTAGCTTCAAATGAGCCGAGCCAAGGCCCAGCATTACAACATGGCACCCATGTTACCAGCATCATTTTTGGCCAACACGATGGCCCCATCAAAGGTATTGCCCCGCATTGCCGAGGTTTAATCGTGCCGATCTTTTCGGATCGAAATAACGGTAATTCCTTAGCCGCCTGCTCCCAGCTTGATCTCGTGCGAGCTATTACCCAAGCCATTGATCAAGGCGCACATATCATCAATATCAGTGGAGGTGAATTCACGCCATCTGGCGCCGCGCATCCGCTCCTTGCCAAAGTAATCCAAAATAGCTTTAACCAAGGTATTCTCATCGTGGCCGCCACGGGTAATGACGGCTGTGAGTGCCTTCATATCCCCAGCGCCTTGCCATCTGTACTGGCGGTTGGAGCAATGAATTCCGAAGGTTTACCACTCATTTTCAGCAATTGGAGTCAAGACTATCAGACTCATGGCATTCTGGCACCAGGTGAAAATATTTTGGGAGCAAATCCCAACGGCGATCTTTCCACTCATACAGGCACCAGCTACGCTACGCCGATAGTTTCAGGTATCGCGGCACTTCTCTTGAGTCTTCAGCTTAAATCTCAGCAAAAGCCCGACCTGCAAGCCATACGTTCAGTGATCCTTAATAGCGCTATCGGCTGTGATACTGAACCTGGATTGGATTGTCACCGCCTGCTGGCTGGGCGGCTTAATATCACGAGTGCAACTATACAGATTATAAAAGGAAAAAATTTTATGCTTACCACGAATGAAGCTGACAGAAAAAAGGTTCAAGAAAATCCCCAAGAACAGCTGCAAGATAATAGTACCACGGAGGTCGATACCATGACTTCTACCTCTTATCAGCACAACCCATCCAGCCTTCAAAAAACGATGAGTCCAAGTACTCTGAAGATAGCAGATTGTGGATGTGATCTTAGCTCTTGCGGATGCGGTTGCGGTTGCGGAAATAACTCTCAAACTCAATTGGTCTTTGCTTTAGGTAAATTAAATTACGATTTTGGGACTGAAGCTCGCCGTGATTCTATCAGCCAACATATGGCCCCAAATGCCAATGATCCTTATCACCCAGAGCAATTATTAGCCTACCTTGAAGAAAATCCTTGGGATGCCGCCTCGATTTATTGGACATTGAACCTAGACGCTACACCTATTTATGCCATTCAGGCTACTGGAGCGTTTGCGGATCGCGTTTATCAGCGGCTTCGAGAATTTCTTGATGAGCAAACCAAAGGTGAGGTCGAGCGAATATCAATTCCGGGTTCTTTGGCTGGAAGCGTGCAATTATTTACCGGCCAAGTGGTTCCAATTATTTGGCCCAATTTACGCGGCATGTATAGCTGGAATACCAAAGAGTTAATTGCCGCTGTTTGCAAGGAAAAAGATACAGAAGATCCCTCTAAAGATCATATTGAAAACTTCCTTATTCGAGTTTATGAAGAACTCCGTAATCTGGGAGCTAGCCCGCGGGACCGCGCTATCAACTATGCGAGCACCAATGCGCTATTAGCAAGCGATATTTTTAAGGATGCCCTGCAAAAAGGAATGGAGCTTGATACGATCAGCGTGGAACGCAGCCCGATCTGCCGACCTGAGTCAGATTGTTGGGACGTGAAGTTGACGTTTTTTAATCCTTGCAAAATGTTTGAACAAGCCAGAAAAATCTATTTATTCACGACTGACGTCAGTGATATAGTTCCAGTGATCGTTGGTAAAATACGAACTTGGTTTGCTCGGTAGTAAATATTTCAATTTTCCTGAAGATTTTTACAAGTTATTTGGTGTCAATCAACAGTAGAGGAGTTAATAGAATATGCGTTACCTACCAAAACTATCCACAGGTATTATTCGTGATGTTCCAGCATTCAGAGTGGGTCGAAGTACTGCTTATGCCGCGATCTATCCCTCTCGGTGGACCTGTCCCAACGGGGGGACACCTACAGCAACACCGAATGGATGTCGTTGTATTAGCTACTCCAGCGGTAGCGCAAGAGATGTTGGACCTTGTGTTTGGGTATAAATTTTACAGAATTCTTTACGATTCCAAGTACCACGTAAAGCTCTAAATTCCTAGGCTAGAAAAGTAGTGGCACACCTTGGTGCGCCACTACCAAATTCTTTCTTAATTATACTGGATGACCTAATCCGCACTTCATGAAATTGGCCTTTGGATCGCTTTGGCCAAATTAATGGAACGATCCACCCATCCCTGCTTTCTCAAACTGATCGCCCTGCTCTGCCCGGCTGCCAGGCAGGTGGACACCCAGAATGGCATCCTCCCAGAAATGAGAAGCATGGCTGAGAAAGTCATGTAGAACGTTCTTGGAAAAAACCAGAAAACAGCCGATGCTTAAACATCGCTCCGTATTTGCTGTCATCATTTAACCGCATCCAAACTAACGCCAGATTTTCAGAATCGCCGTGTCCTCTCCTACTCCGTTATTTTCCCACCGCAAATACTGGGCTGCTCGCTTCGGCATCGCGCCTTTTCTACCGATGTCGCGCACCGAAATGGGCGCGCTGGACTGGGATTCCTGCGACATCGTTCTGGTCACGGGCGATGCCTACGTCGATCATCCCAGCTTCGGCATGGCGATCATCGGCCGCCTGTTGGAAGCGCAAGGATTCCGAGTCGGCATCATCGCCCAGCCGGATTGGCGTTCCGCCGAACCGTTTCAAGCGCTGGGCCGACCAAATCTCTTCTTTGGCGTCACGGCGGGCAATATGGATTCGATGGTCAACCGCTATACCTCGGATCGACGGTTGCGCCATAACGACGCCTACACCCCCAACGATGAAGGCGGCAAGCGGCCTGATCGGGCGGTGATCGCCTACAGCCAGCGCTGTCGGGAAGCGTTTCCCGATGCCCCCATCGTCATCGGCGGCATCGAGGCCTCGTTGCGCCGCATCGCCCATTACGACTATTGGTCGGATAAGGTGCGCCGCTCGATCCTGCTAGACGCCAAAGCCGATCTGCTGCTGTATGGCAACGCCGAACGCGCCATCATTGAGATCGCCCATCGCATCGCCGCCGGTGAGTCGCCGAAAACCATGCGCGACGTGCGCGGCACGGCTTTTGTCAGCAAGGAATTACCGGCCGATTGGCTGGAAATCGATTCCACCGAGATCGACGCGCCGGGGCCGGTCGCCGCCCATCCTGATCCGTATGCGATCAAAAACCCTCACCTCCAACCCCTTTCCCGACAGGAGAGGGAATTAGACGGCTCCCCTCTCCCGGCGAGAGAAGGGTCGGCAATGAGGGCGTCCCTGCTCCAACCGCGCCTACCCCACCATGACCGCGATAAAACCGTCATTCGCCTGCCCGCTTACGAACAGGTCAGGAGTGATCCGGTGTTGTACGCCCACGCCTCGCGGCTTTTGCATCTGGAAACCAATCCCGGTAACGCCCGCGCCTTGGTACAGCGCCACGGCTACCGTGACATCTGGCTCAATCCGCCGCCAATTCCACTCACCACGCCGGAACTTGATGCGGTATTCGATCTCCCTTATGCCCGCGTACCGCATCCGAGCTACGGCGATGCCCACATTCCCGCCTACGAGATGATCCGTTTTTCGGTCAACATCATGCGCGGCTGTTTCGGCGGCTGCACCTTTTGCTCGATTACCGAGCACGAAGGCCGCATCATCCAATCTCGCTCAGAACGCTCGATCCTGCGCGAAATTGAGGACATCCGTGACCGCGCGCCCGGCTTCACCGGAGTGATTTCCGATCTCGGCGGACCGACCGCCAACATGTATCGGCTAGCCTGCAAATCGCCGGACATCGAGCGGGCCTGCCGCAAGCTGTCCTGCGTCTATCCCGACATCTGTCCGAATCTCAACACCGATCATTCTTCCCTGACCGGGCTGTATCGCAAGGCCCGCGAACTGCCGGGCGTCAAGAAAATCCTGATTGCCTCCGGGCTGCGCTACGATCTCGCCATCCGTGATCCAGCCTACGTCCGCGAACTGGTGACCCATCACGTCGGCGGCTATCTCAAGATCGCGCCGGAACATACGGAAACCGGCCCACTCAGCAAGATGATGAAACCGGGCCTGGGCGCTTACGACCAATTCAAAGCCTTGTTCGAGAAATTCTCCAAGGAAGCGGGCAAGGAACAGTATCTGATTCCCTACTTCATCGCCGCCCATCCCGGCACCGCGGACGAGGATATGCTGAATCTGGCGCTCTGGCTCAAGCGCAACGGCTTCCGCGCCGATCAGGTGCAAGCTTTTTTGCCCAGTCCGATGGCCCTGGCCACCGCCATGTATCACAGTGGTCGCAATCCACTGAAAGGCATTCACCGCCAGCGGGGCGAACTGGTGGCCTCAGCGAAAGGTCTCAAACAGCGGCGGCTGCACAAAGCCTTCCTGCGCTATCACGATGCGGAAAACTGGCCGCTGTTGCGTGACGCGCTCAAGCGAATGGGGCGAGCGGATTTGATCGGCAACGGCAAGCGTCATTTGATTCCCGATTGGCAACCGGCGGGTACAGGCATCACGGGCGGGGAAGGGGCGCGGACGGGCCGCAAGCACAGGGGGCAACGCTTTTTGACCCAGCATACTGGCTTACCGCCCAATAACCGCGTGGCAACCGCTACTCCCCTCTCTCCCTCTGGGAGAGGGAGAGGGAATGGGTGAGGGCGCTAATCACATAAAACCTTAACCCTCACCCCTGGCCCTCTCCCACAGGGCGAGAGGATTCGGCGAAAAATTTTTTATTATTTAATAATCAAAAAGTTGATTATTAAAATTCAGCCAGCGTGCTAAGGGCGATCATGAAAAAAACCGCAGCATGGGATTTGATCAAAGAAACCTTCAAGTCGTGGGACGAAGACCGCGCCCCACGCCTGGCCGCCGCGTTGGCCTACCACACTATCTTTGCGCTAGCGCCGCTCTTGATCATCGCCATCGCGGTCGCGGCGATGTTCCTCGACGCGGCGGAAGTGCGCCAAAACATGTTGAATGAAGTGGGTAACCTGATCGGTCAGAATGGCCGACATGCCATTGAAGCGATGCTGGAAGGGGCCAGTAAACCCACCACCGGTTTGATCGCCACGGTGATTGGGACCGTCACGCTGGTGGTAGCGGCTGGCAGCTTGTTCAATCAGCTACAAGACGCCCTCAATACCATCTGGGAAGTGCAACCGAAGCCGGGTCGGGGCATCTGGGGCATCATCAAGGATCGCTTCCTGTCGTTTGGCATGGTGATAGCCACTGGCGGCCTGCTGTTGGCTTCACTCATTATCAGCACGGCGTTATCGGCCGCGGGAAAGCTTCTGGGCGGCGATGTCGCCAGTCAAGCGCTACTATGGCAAGCGGTCAATCAGGTGGTGTCTTTTGGCGTCAGTACGCTACTGTTCGCGGTGATTTTCAAAGTGCTGCCAGACGCAAAAGTGCGCTGGCGCGATGTGTGGATCGGCGCGGTGGCCACGGCGGCTTTATTCACACTCGGCCGGTTTTTGATCGGCTGGTATCTGGGCCATGCCGCCATTGAATCATCTTACGGTGCGGCGGGGTCGTTAGTGGCGCTGCTGATCTGGGTGTATTACTCGACCCAAATCCTGTTCCTGGGCGCGGAATTCACCCAAGTTTACGCCAAGGCTCAAGGTTCCAGTATCGAACCGGGAGACAATGCGATCCGAATTACCAAAGAGCAACTCGCCCAACAGGGAATCCTGCGTGAACCCAAAGGCAAAGTTGCCGCAACCGCAAACCCAGCCATCTCGGCTCCGCTGCCTGTCGGCGACCGATTCCGGGCGGCGATCTCCCCTACCCCGGTCGGTGGTGTGGTATTGGCGTTTCTATTCGGCGTCGTACTCGCTTGGCAGCGCAAACCCATCCGGTAACCCAGCAGCTAACGATAAGCTGTACCAAACACAGCGTCAAAACACATTCAGCGCGGCATGGCCCAACTGATAAAGGATGCACCTTATGAAAAAACCTTCAGTTTGGAGTTTATTAAAAGACACTTTCATATCCTGGGATGAAGACCGCGCCCCACGCCTGGCCGCCGCGTTGGCCTACTACACGATCTTTGCGCTGGCCCCACTACTGATTATCGTTATTGCGATTGCCGCCTTATTTTTTGATGAAATGCAGGTACGAACCAGCATTTTGGAGCAATTAGGGGGTTTGATTGGTTCCAGCGGCCGCCAAGCCATTGAGGCGATGATTTATGGAGCGCGCCAACCGACCACCGGCGCTATCGCGACGAGTATCGGCGTCGTCACCTTGCTGGTGGCGGCAGGGGGCTTATTCGGCCAGTTGCAAGATGCGCTCAACACCATTTGGGAAGTGCAACCGAAACCGGGCCGGGGCATCTGGGGAATGATCAAGGATCGGTTCTTCTCGTTTGCGATGGTGCTTGGGACCGGCTTCTTATTGCTGGTTTCGCTACTGGTCAGCACCGGGCTGGCGGCGACCGGCAAGCTGGTCGCGGGTGAAGCCTACGGCCAAACTCTGATGTGGCGCGGAATTAGCTTCGTTGCGGCGTTTGGCGTGACCACCCTACTATTCGCCTTGATTTTCAAGGTGTTGCCTGACGCCAAGGTACGCTGGAAAGATGTCTGGATCGGGGCCGTTGTCACTGCTGGCTTGTTTTCGTTGGGCCGCTTCTTGATTAGCTGGTATCTGGGTCAGGCCGCCACCGAATCCACCTACGGCGCGGCGGGCTCGCTGGTCGCCTTACTCATCTGGATTTACTACTCCACCCAGATCTTATTTCTAGGCGCGGAATTTACTCAAGTCTACGCCCAGTCTTACGGTTCTAAAATCGAACCGACCAAGAATGCTGTGCGCGTCACCGAACAGGAACGCACTCAGCAAGGGATGCCAAGCCAGGAAACAGTGGCGGCGGCGGCCGCCCCCAATCGCTTGCGGGGTCGCGGTACCTCGCTGCCCACGCACGTCTTACCCACGCCCACCGGGACCATGATCCTCGCGTTTATCGCTGGCGTAGTCCTGGCCTGGCAACGCAAACCCGCCACTCGTTCACGCTAACAGCGTGTATGAAAAGCCTGTTCTCGGCCCGGGATAGGTCAGGGTGAGGCACGAAGCTGATGAAAATTAACCCGCTGGTTACGCTGGCTGTGAGCTGGCCGAGACAACTCACCCATGAAGTTACCCCTCTACCAAATTGACGCCTTTACAAGCCAGGTCTTCAGCGGCAATCCCGCCGCCGTGGTCGTTATGGACCATTGGCTCGAAGACGCAGTCCTGCAAGCCATCGCGGCGGAGAACAATCTTTCGGAAACCGCCTTCGTCATCCCCAGCAGAGAAAGGTGTCAGTTGCGATGGTTTACTCCAACGGTCGAAGTGGACCTGTGCGGCCATGCGACCCTAGCCGCCGCCTATATTCTGTTCAAAGAGTACTTTCCAGATTGCGGTCAACTTGACCTCGAAAGCCAGAGCGGAATGCTGCTCGTTACTCGTCGGGAGCGCTTGTTATATCTTGACTTCCCGTCCCGCCCCGGCTTCCGGCTCGCTGTTGACGCGCAGTTAGTGGAAGCCTTGGGAGCCACGCCTGTAGCCGCGCTACGTTCTAGAGACTTACTAGTTGTATTCGAATCGGAAGCTGAAGTTCGAAACTTTCGGCCGAATTATCGTGCTATCGAAGCCTTGGACGCGTTCGCGCTAATAGTGACGGCTCCCGGAACAGAAGTAGATTTTGTATCTCGATTTTTTGCCCCTCGGGCTGGCGTGCCGGAAGATCCGGTTACAGGATCAGCGCACTGCACGCTCATCCCCTATTGGGCGAGTCGGCTCGGAAAGTCCACGATGGCGGCGCGGCAACTTTCGAAGCGTGGAGGTGAACTCTATTGCGAACTGCACGGCGATCGCGTCCTCATCGGAGGAGCGGCCATTGAATATCTTCGCGGGGAAATCAATGTCCCGGCGGCCAGAGTCGAAAGCTTGAAGGCTTGTTGGAAATCGAGCGGATCAAGTGGTTGCCCACGGTAGGTTCGGCGCAACCAGTCTTGGGCCAGCAAAGCCCTTCACGTCACCAAAACGCGGACTGTTGCTTTCCCAATCGCGTTGAGCCTGGGCGATATACGTTTTGTCGCGGCCGACGAAATTCCACCATAGCGTGATCGGGTCCTCGAAAGGTTGCCCACCGATCAGCAGCGCCCGTGTTCCGGCGGCAAGCTTTATAGGTAAAGCGCTATAGCCCGATGCCAGATACGCCAGCTCGTCGGCGGCAAAGGACACACCTTCCACTTCCGTGATTCCTTCCAAGGGCAGTATGCCGTATTCGAAGGTGTGATCGAGTGGCAGCGTTAGCGCAGCACCTTGAGTGCTAAACAAATCCATCCCAATCAGAGGCGAATAAATTTTGGCGGGCGCGGTATGTCCGCCATGCACGCCAGCCAACAGGGTGAACTGGCAACCATTCTCTTGCCAGCGTGGCAATTCTGGGTAGTGATCGAACGCTGGAGCGATGTCAGTGCTATCGGCAGGCAGCGCAATCCACAGTTGCGCGGCATGGGCGCGGGTTTCCTTGGCGGGCGATTCCTCGGTGTGCGCGATGCCGTGACCAGCGGTCATCAAATTCACCTGACCGGGGCGAATCATTTGCTCGTTGCCCAAACTGTCATGGTGCAAAATTTCACCTTCGAGCATCCAGGTAAAGGTTTGCAAGCAAGTATGAGGATGCGGCCCCACGCGCAGTCCGCCGCCGGGCGCGAACGTGGCTGGCCCCGCGTGATCGAGGAAGCACCACGCGCCGATCATGCGCCGTTGCCGGGTCGGCAATAGGCGAGCAACCGAAATGCCGCCGCCAATTTCGGCGGTGCGAGCGGCCAAACGCTGGGCATCCCGCACCGTGCCGCCGGGGTTGGCATGGCCCGAAAAAGAAGTTTCAGAATGCAGGTCTTTGCTCATCAGAGACTCCTGAACACAGTACGGAAAATCTCGTCTCCGCCGTTCAATCGCTCAACCTATCGACCAGACAGCTCTCAATTGGTAAGCGAACCGTTTAAGCCGTTCGCTTACGCGCGCTTAGGCAAGGCCAAGGGAAGGGCATGGTCGACGCTTAGTGTTGATCTCGCGTGGAAGGAATGCCGCGGACGCTACCCGAACACCCCACTCGTTATCACTGCACTTCCACATCAATATAAGTGGCATTATTGTCCTCGCGCATTTCACTCAATGCGAAATCTCGATCCACTCGAATGCCAAGGGCATACTTGCCCGGCGCGACAGTGGTGGGAATGGAGATCGCGTGAGAGTAGGTGTTCGCGTTGCCCCGATTCAGCGTCAGATAGTAAGCGCCGATCCAAGGGTCGGCGTTGCTAATATACTGGTTGGAAGAGAGGTGAAAATCAATGATTGTGGACTGGGCGCTGGTGCCATTGTTCTCATAGGTAAACTCCGCTTGAACCTGTTGCCCGCGCTGGACCACATACCGTGGTTCCCCGTTGTCCGTGTAAGAAGCGAGCAGATTTCCGGCACTGTCGAACAGGCGGGTGCGATCGTGAACGCTGTACCCGCCGCTGTTGCCGTAGTCGGCGTATTTCCAGTGCGTCACGGCAAGATCTTCATAAGGATCGGGGTAAAGCCCGTAGATGACCGCAACGCCGTAGGCGGCATCCTCACCCACGTAAGCGGTGGCTGTCGCGCCATTAGCGTGTATGTGCTTTCTATCCACTCCCATGATGTTGTATTCATCGGCTTCATGATTTAAGCCCAAACCATGACCCAGCTCGTGGACAGCAGCCGTTTGGAAGGGGCGGAACGCTTGGTGCCGGTGTTGCGGCGGTGTTGGGCCTGATTCCGCTGGCCATCGCCGCCGGCGAGCCGGGCAAGGAAATTCTCCAGCCGATGGCCGTGGTCATGCTGGCGGGCCTAGTCTCCTCGACACTGCTTGATCTGATCTACACACCGGCATTTTTCTGGCGCTGGTGCGGCCCGGTCGCGAAACGTTTGGCAAAAGGCGGCGAGGTGGATTTCGTCGCGGCTTGAGGGGGTCAGCCTCGAATCAATGCATTCTTTCCAGCGTGCTTGAGCCAAGCGAGCCTACTGTAAGGTAGCGCTCTTGGGTGCGTTGGAATCGACTAATACCGTTTAATCCGCAGCCGCCTTGCGGAGACTGGGGAGGCGAGCTATACAAAGCTTATTGCGACGAGCAGGTCATCGACTTAGGGTAGATTTCCGCTAGGAAACCGCACGCTTTGCCACACAACGATCCGTTGGAGGTCATCATGTCGCTCGCTCTCGTATTGCGCCACTGGCTCGCCTTGAGCGTATTAAGCGTGCTCTGCGCCCTATCGCCCACCATCGGATGGGCCGATGGCGCGGCTTACAACCTGCTCGATCGCATCCATCCGGTGGTGGCCCGCAATGCGATGGTGGTCAGCCAGGAAGCGCTGGCCAGCCAGGTCGGCGCAATGGTCTTGCGGCAGGGCGGTAACGCGGTGGATGCGGCGGTGGCGATCGGTTTCGCGTTAGCGGTCACGCTGCCGCAGGCGGGTAATCTGGGCGGCAGCGGCTTCATGCTGGTTTACGACAACACGCGGAAACAAACCGAGGCCATTGATTTCCGGGAAATGGCTCCCGCCGCTATTCACCGGAATTTTTACCTGAACGACAAGGGCGAGGTCGATGAAATCCGCATCCGGCACAGCCATCAAGCGGCTGGGGTGCCCGGCACCGTGGCCGGACTGGCCACCGCCCACGGCCGCCACGGTCGTTTGCCCTGGCCGAATCTGCTGATGCCCGCCATCCAGCTGGCCGAACAAGGCATCGTGGTGAGCCCCGAACTGGCGCAATCCCTCGAGGAAGCCCGCAAGCAAATGGCCCCCTGGCCAACCTCCATGCGCATTTTCTTCAAGGCCGATGGCTCCGCCTATTCAACGGGCGACACGTTAACTCAGTCTGAACTGGCCGCCACGCTCAAACAGATCGCTGAACAAGGCCCGGTCGCTTTTTATGAGGGTGAGATTGCCCGGCGACTGGTGGCGGATATGAAGGCGCATAGCGGCCTGATCACCCTGGACGATCTGAAAAATTATCGGGTTGTGGTGCGCGAGCCGGTGCGGGGTACGTACCGAGGCCACGACATCGTGTCGATGCCACCGCCCAGTTCCGGCGGCGTCCATCTGGTGCAATTGCTCAACATGCTGGAAAGCTGGCCGCTGGCCGAGTTGGGCGCTAACAGCGCGGCTACCGTCCACCGCATGGCCGAGGCGATGAAACTGGCTTACGCCGACCGTAGCGAATATCTGGGCGATCCTGATTTCGTGAAAGTGCCGGTCGCGGGCCTGACCGCCAAGGCGTACGCCAAGGAACGGGTCGCGCGGATTGATGTGAACCGCGCCCGGTCAGCCGCCGAGATCAAGCCTGGTCAGCCACAGCGCCATGAAAGTGAACAAACCACCCATTATTCGGTGATCGACCGGGACGGCAACGCAGTCGCTGTGACTTACACGCTGAATTTCAGTTACGGTTCCGGCATCGTCGCCGCTGGCACCGGCATCCTGCTGAATAACGAGATGGATGATTTCGCCGCCAAACCCGGTACGCCAAACGCTTACGGGCTGATCGGCGGCGACGCCAATGCCGTGGGTCCCGGCAAACGTCCCCTCAGTTCGATGAGTCCGACCATGGTTCTCAAAGATGGGCAGCCGGTGTTGGTCACCGGCAGTCCGGGCGGCAGTCGCATCATCACCACCGTGCTGCAAATGGTGTCGAACGTCATCGACCATCAGATGAATATTGCCGAGGCGACGCTCTCGCCCGCCTGCATCATCAATGGCTACCGGACGAATTACGGATTGAGGAAGGCTTCAGCCCCGACACCGTGCGTCTGTTGCGAGAGTGGGGCCACAACGTGGTCGTGAAGGACGCAATGGGCGACACCCAAAGCATCGTCCGCACCGCGGACGGGCTATACGGCTTTTCCGATACGCGCCGCTCGGGCGGGCTGGCGATCGGCTACTGACCGAGATGAACGGCCAGCCAACCGACCGCCTAGAGACTACGGGGCAATCCGCCCGAAGCGGCCGCTGCTGAAATCCTTGATGGCCTGGCTGATCTGCGCCTGGGTGTTCATTACGAACGGGCCGTAGCCGACGATGGGTTCGTCGATCGGCTCGCCGGCGAGCAGCAGCAGTTTCGCATCGGTATCGGCCTCGATCACGACTGCATCGCCGGCGCGATCCAGCACCACCAATTGTGCGTCGCGGGCGGGCGTATCGCCATTCACCCGAACGTTGCCGCGCTGCACCACCAGCGCGGTCGTCCAACCCTCTGGTAGTTCGACCTCGACCGATTTACCAGCGTTCAGCCGGATATCCCACACGTTCATCGGCGTGAAGGTGTGCGCCGGGCCGGTGTGGCCGTCATAGTGACCGGCGATCACCCGCGCCGTGCCCGCTCCATCGGGCAGCGCCACCGCCGGAATCGCACTGTTGACGATGGCCTGATAGCCGGGTGCGCTCATCTTGTCCTTGGCTGGCAGATTGACCCACAGTTGCACCATTTCGAACGGCCCACCCGTGCGCGAATACGCCTCGGAATGAAACTCCTGATGCAGGATACCGCCCGCCGCCGTCATCCACTGCACATCGCCGGGGCCAATTACCCCACCCTGACCGGTCGAATCGCGGTGCTCCACTTCACCGTCATAGACGATGGTCACGGTCTCAAAACCACGATGCGGGTGTTCACCCACGCCACGGGGCGAACCGGCATTCGGCTCGAAACGGGTCGGGGCGGCGTAGTCGAGCAACAGAAACGGGGTAAGTAGTTTGCCAAGCCCGCTGTAATCAAACATCGAATGCACTGGAAACCCATCACCCACCCAATGCGGTCGGGGCGCGCTATAAACACCACTCACTTTTTTCACAGCACTCTCCTGAGGTTATTAAGTCACGCTGGACTGGACGGAAAACAGTTTATCAACAGGACAATCCATCCGGTAGACAGTGAATTCAGTCCTCAGTGTTCTATTATTGGAACGATAGATTATCTTATTGCTCGTTGAGGGAGATACAGAGAGTGGCTCTACAGGATTTGAACGATCTCTATTACTACGCGCATGTGGTCGATAACGGTGGTTTCGCGCCCGCCGGTCGCGCGCTCGGCATCCCGAAATCCAAGCTCAGCCGCCGGATTGCACTGTTGGAAGAACGGCTCAATGTGCGGTTGATCCAGCGTTCGACCCGCCGTTTCGCCGTAACCGAAATCGGTCAGATCTATTACGAGCACTGCAAGGCGATGCTGGTGGAAGCGGAAGCGGCGGCGGCGGCCATCGCGGTCACGCGCTCGGAACCCTGCGGCAGCGTGCGGCTGACCTGTCCGGTGGCGCTGCTGCACGCGCACGTCAGCGCGATGCTGGCGGATTTTCTGGCCGCTCATCCGCGCGTGACCCTGTATCTGGAAGCGACCAACCGCCGGGTCGATCCGATTGGCGAGGGTATTGACCTGGCGTTACGGGTACGCCCGCCGCCGCTGGACGACAGCGAGCTGGTGTTGCGGGTCTTGGCGGATCGCGGCCAATCGCTGGTCGCCAGCCCGGCGCTGGTGGCGCGTCAGGGCCGTCCGCGCTTTCCGGCCGATTTAGCGCCGTGGCCGAGTCTGGCGCTCGGCGCGTCCCAGCAACAGTATCAGTGGGCGCTGTTCGGGCCGAACGGCGCGCAAGCCACGCTCTATCACATGCCGCGTTTAATTACCGGCGACATGATCGCCCTGCGCGCCGCCGCCCTGGCCGGGGTCGGCCTGGTGCAGTTGCCGACCCTGATGGTTCGCGCCGAACTCGCCCAAGGGACGCTGATCCGACTCCTGCCGGAGTGGGCGCCCCGGCGAGAGATCATCCATGCGGTGTACCCCTCGCGCCGTGGCTTGTTGCCCACGGTGCGCGCCCTGATCGACGATCTAGCGCAACGGTTCAGAACATTGGAGGAGGATTGAGCGGCGTCCACGATCCGCCCAGCCTCGGATAGAAGCCTGACTAAAGATTAGCCGAACGCCACCAGTTGCTGTGATCTTTCTTCAGCGCCGCTTGCGAAAGCATTGGGTAATAGACCAGTTCATCGCCGATGCCCGCGAAAAAGCCGTTTTTGACCATCCGGAACGGGAATTCCAGGGAATGCACGCGATGCACCAGCTTGTTCTGCTTCTCCTTCGGCTCCAGCTCCAGCAATGCTTCACGCAAGTGTTGCATGAACGAATACGGCAGATCGCCCTCTCGACCATTTTCTGGATCGCGGGCCAACATGCCTAATTCCAGTTCGACGAAACACATACCGGGAAACCGAAACGAATGAGAGGGTTGGGTGACCACATCGGCATAGTAAGCGGCCGGATCGAATACGCTCACCACCAAGCTATTGATCGGCGCAAGATCCTGATACATATGTAATTCTTTTTCAATCTTGGGCAAGGCGTCGGCGCGGCTCAAGCCCAGGGTCGCGCCCATCGCCGTGGTCAGATACATCTTGCCCAGCGCGCTGATGGTAAGATGTTCCGTCACCCGATACATCGATACATAAATCGAATTCTTCGGCGCGCCGCTGGCCTTCGGCACACAACGCTTGTAGCAGCCATCGATATCAAAGTATGGATGCCGGTACGCCGAATCGACTTCGAAAAACACCGCTTGGCCCTTCGACTTGAACTTGTGCCCGGTCGCGTAGTACTGCCCGAACTCCTCGGGCGGCAGCATCGAGGCGATCAGCGCTTCGGGAATCAGCGAATAGTAGAGATGGATCGACATGAGATAGGTCCTTTTCAAAGAATCAACGAGGCTCAAAAGTTGCCCTGAGGATCGTGGCGCGAAGGGGGCGACCGCCCCCACTCCTTAACATCATAGCCACGATGCAGTGCAATATCTATCGCTACTGATCCCCGCTTTTAACGATGATGCGCATCCCGTAGAAACTGCGGAACACAAAGAATAAATTGACGGCCAGGAACGCGGCGGCCAGCAGCCAGACCAGCCCCTGATAGCCTTGTGCGTGCAGGCCCACCGCCATTTCGACCGCCAGCAGGCCAAACAGCGTGGTGAACTTGATGATCGGGTTCATGGCTATCGAAGCGGTATCCTTGAACGGGTCGCCCACGGTATCGCCGACCACCGAGGCATTGTGCAGGTCGGTACCCTTGGCGTGCATTTCGGTCTCGACGATCTTTTTGGCGTTGTCCCACGCGCCGCCGGCATTGGCCATAAATACCGCCTGATACAGACCGATAATTGCTAGCGAGATCAGGTAGCCGATGAAGAAAAATGGCTCCAGGAACGCGCAGGCCAGCGTGCCGAAAAACACCGCCAGAAAGATATTGAACATGCCCTTTTGCGCGTAAATCGTGCAAATCTCAACGACTTTTTTACTGTCTTTTTGCGAGGCCTTCACCACTTCATCCAACCGGATGTGGGTGCTGATGAATTCCACCGCGCGGTAGGCGCCGGTCGATACCGCCTGAGTGCTGGCCCCCGAAAACCAGAAAATCGTCGCGCCGCCGCTGATCAGACCCAGCAGGAACGGCGGATGCAATAACGACAGTTTGTCCAGATTCTCGGTCAATCCGGCGGTGAGCAGCATGACGATGGAAAACACCATCGTCGCCGCGCCAACCACGGCGGTACCGATCAGCACTGGCTTGGCGGTGGCCTTGAAGGTGTTACCAGCCCCGTCATTCTCTTCCAGCAGAAACTTGGCGGCGCGGAAATTGAGATCGAAGCCGAAATCCCGTTTCACTTCCGCTTCAATGTCCGGAATCTGTTCAATGGTCGAGAGTTCGTAGACCGATTGGGCGTTATCGGTCACCGGGCCGTAGCTATCGACCGCAATCGTTACCGGCCCCATCCCCAGAAAGCCGAAGGCAACCAGTCCGAACGAGAACACCGCCGCCATCATGGTGGCCTTGGCGACATCGGGATTGATCACTGCCGTCAGTTCAAATTGCGACACCAGATAAGCCCCGGCCATCAGCGCGACGATGATCACACCGATCCAGAAGGCCGAGAAGTAGCCAGCGACGATGCCGGACAGGATGTTGAGGCTGGCCCCGCCCGCCTTGGACGACGTGACCACTTCGCGGACGTGTTTGGAGTTGGTGGAGGTGAAAACCTTCACCACTTCGGGAATGATCGCGCCCGCCAAGGTTCCCAGGGTGATAATCAGCGACAGCTGCCACCACAGATGGGTGTACGCCTTGCCATCGACCACGAAATGACCGATCAGCAGGTAGGACACCAAGAAGGTCAACACCAGAGAAATGCCAGAGGTGATCCAAACCAGCGAGGTCAGCGGCGCTTCAAAGTCGAAACGCGCCTTATCCGCGTAGCGTTGTTCGGCCAAGCGGCCATTGACGAAGTAGGAAATGCCGGACGCGATGATCATCATCACCCGCATCACGAACAACCACACCAGCAACTGTACCTGCACGGCGGGTTCCGGCACCGCCAGCATGATGAAGCTGATCAGCGCCACGCCGGTGACGCCGTAGGTCTCGAAACCGTCCGCCGTTGGGCCGACCGAATCACCCGCGTTGTCACCCGCGCAGTCGGCAATGACACCGGGATTGCGGGCGTCGTCTTCCTGAATACCGAACTCGATCTTCATCAAATCCGAGCCGATATCAGCGATCTTGGTAAAGATACCGCCCGCGATGCGCAGCGCCGCCGCGCCCAGCGATTCACCGATGGCGAAACCGATGAAGCACTTGCCCGCCAACGCGGGCGGCACGTACAGCATGATGCCGAGCATGATCAGCAGTTCGGTCGAAATCAGCAACATGCCAATGGCGATGCCGGATTTGATCGGAATGGCGTAGACCGGAAACGGTTTCGCCGCGAGCGAGGCGAACGCGGTGCGGCTGTTGGCCAGCGTGTTGATGCGGATACCGAACCAGGCCACCAAGTAGGAGCCCGCAATGCCGACCAGCGAAAACGCCAGGATTAAGCCGACATCGGGTATCGGGAGCTGCTGCACGAAGTAGAAATAACCGACCATGATGACTGCCGTGAACGCTTCCAGGATCAGCAGGAACTTGCCCTGGGTGATCATGTAGGTTTTACAGGTCTCGTAGATCAGCTCGCTGACCTCAGCCATCGAACGGTGCACCGGGAGGCGCAGAATCTGATAGTAGATGACGCCGCCGAAGACCAGGCCCCCGAAACAGATCAGCAGTCCGAAGAACAGTAGGCTCCAGCCGGACGCACCGCCGAAAAACGCCACCAGCGACACATCGCGCAGATCCGGCAGCACCAGGTTCGCTTCGCTGACGTGACCGGTCGCCGCCAGCGCGGGCAGCGATCCCACCCCAACGGCGAACAGCAACAAGATAAGCACACCGCGCACCACCGACCGTGCCGGAACCGTTGTAAAGTCAACTATCATCTGTGTTCCTCAAAAAATAAGCGTTTTTGCATTTTATTCAAGCAATAGAAGGCGGTGGCCTGGATGATTTGGCAGTTGAAGTCCAGCAGGCCAGATTTTCAGCAGTTGCTTGGGATCGCCGCCATCGCAATGAACCGCCCGTAAAAAAACGGGAGCTTACTGGCTTAACACACCGTGGCGACGGAACTCTAGAGTTTACCCGGTACCCGCAGCATCTTCTCCACCGCATCGTGATGGATTTACTGTTCAACGATCATCGTGCGGGTGTATTCATCCAGGCGCATGTCCTGATTGCGGACGCATTCCAGCGGTTGAGTATATACCTTGAGCGCTCCCCGTTCATGGGCAAGCGGCAATAGCATCCGGTCAGCGATCGTCACCATCCACCCACCATCGCCGACAAGGGAGTCAATCAGCCCCGCGAACAGCGCAGCGATCACCACGCATTTCAATCATCTGATCCACGCCTTTTTCTGGCAAATACCCGCTACGCTGGTCAACAGCTTACCGCCTTGATCACCGGATAGTAAGGGAAAACCGGCGGAATAAGCTCTAAACTAGCGACAGGAGGAAGACGGCAGCGGCCAGGATAGCGTGCTGATCCGAGTCCCGCGTTACCCTTCCTCCGGCGTGTGCGCCTTTAACAGGCTCAACACCTTGCACCCGCGCCGCCCCGAAGATCCGGCATTATGCAGTCAACCTTTGGCTTTGCGGACACTCGTCCCCGCCATTGGCTGGCGGTTTTTCGGGGTGGCGTCTTAGCGAAGGACTTGCCATGAAAACACTGATTTCCATCGCTGTATTGATCGGGCTGCTTTACGCCCTGGTCAAATACGGCATCCGCCGCACCACGATCCTCGACTATGAACGCGGCTTACGGTACGTCAAAGGCAAATTCAACAACCTGCTGGAACCGGGGCTGTACTGGCACAGTCCGCTATCAACAGTGATTCACACAGTCGATGTCCGGCCGCGTTTTATCTCGATCACCGGCCAGGAAATTTTGAGTTCGGATGGCGTGACGCTAAAGATCAGCTTTGCGGCGCGCTATGAAATCGCCGATCTGGTCGCCGCCACTCATCAGTCGCAAAACTTCGAGCAGGCGTTGTATCTGGAACTGCAACTGGCGCTGCGGGAAATCGTCAGCGCGGCGGACATCGATACCGTGCTGCAAAGCCGGAGTGAATTTTCCAGGAAATTATCGGAACTGACTGAAGGTAAGGCGCGGGCGCTTGGCCTCAAACTGATTTCGGCGCAGATCAAAGACATCACCTTTCCCGGCAAGCTGAAAGAGGTGTTCGCCCAGGTGGTGACCGCCCGCAAGGAAGGTCTGGCGATATTGGAAAGAGCCAGAGGCGAAACGGCGGCGCTGCGCAATCTCGCCAATGCCGCCAAACTCATCGAAGCCAATCCGCAGTTGTTGCCGTTGCGGCTGGTGCAATCGCTGGGGCAATCATCGGGCAACAGTCTGGTATTCGGGATGCCGCCCGCCGCCTCCATCGTCACCCCACCGAAGCCGCCCATTCATGACTGACCGTTCTCCCTTGGATACTTTATTGACTGTCATGGAACGGCTGCGCGATCCGCAAACCGGTTGCCCGTGGGATCGGCAGCAAACTTACGCCACCATCGTGCCCTACACCATCGAGGAAGCCTACGAAGTCGCCGACGCCATTGCCCGCGAGGATTGGGCGGAACTGCGCGATGAGTTGGGCGATTTGCTGTTTCAGGTGGTGTTTTACGCCCAGATCGCCCGCGAGGAAGGCCGCTTCGATTTTAATGACGTGGCGCGTGGGATTGCCGAGAAGATGACCCGCCGCCATCCACATGTGTTCGCCGATGCCCATTACGCGGATGCCGCCGAGCAAACCGCTGCCTGGGAGCGCCTGAAAGCGGCTGAGAAAACCGAACCACTCGCAGGTACCTTGGCGGGCATCCCGCTGGCGCTACCGGCGCTGACCCGCGCGGTCAAGCTCCAAAAAAAAGCCTCGAAAGTCGGGTTCGACTGGGGGGCGCTGGAACCGATTCTGGCCAAGATTGAAGAGGAAATCGGCGAAATCCGCCACGAAATCGCCACGAAATCGCCGACCGAGCGCTTAGCCGACGAGTTGGGCGATGTGCTGTTTGCCGTCACCAATCTCGCCCGTCATCTCCAGCTTGACCCGGAAGCAGCTTTGCGCGGTACCAATGCTAAATTCGAGCGGCGATTTCGACAGATTGAGCACTGGCTGGCGGAAAAAGGCCGAACTCCAGAGGAATCAACTCTAGAAGAAATGGATGGATTGTGGGAACGGGCCAAGCGGGAAGAGCGTAACCCATCTGTTCGTTGAAATAGGCTGGAGGCGCTTAAAGCGATACTGTGATTGGAGTATTTTGCTGTATAACTCCACCACAGTAGACTTATACAGAACCATATAATTAATTGTTAGGAATCAGCATGTCCGCTGGCTACGATGACGTATGCGTTCAAATCGACAATGATCCGCAATTCAATCCGCATCGCCGTGATTCCTAACCTCTCGGTCAACTGGACCGCCTGCAAGCCGCGCTTCGCGCTCCAGCGGCCGGTTACCTCAAACGCCATGCATCTCATATAGAGCTTGGAGTCGGCGACGCTGAAGCGCCATGAAGTGCGAAAGAAAATAACACGGCAACAATTTGGACGCGCCGGTGCTTAGCAGCTCGTTGTCAGATGACTGCTAACCGCCACGCGGCGACTCCGCGGCGGCTGAGCTTGGGCATTAGCCAATCGGGCCTCGCTGAAATTAATATTAGACCGCTTAAAGGCATCTCTAACAACTTGGCTTTTTCACTAATGAACCTGAAACTCTCACAACTTATCTGCACAACTTCACTTAGCATATCAATGGCCTCTGCCATGGCGATAGAGACAACAACATTTCGGTGTGGCCGGGATATTGTCAGCCTTCACGAATCGAAATACGCCGTCTTGCAAAAATGCGGGGAACCCCTATTCGAAGATTCGTTCTGTAAACCGGGGACTTTGTCAGGGCCACCTTTTTCAGCATGTGAAATAGTCGATGAGTGGACATACGCCCCTGGCCCAGGTCAATTTATAACAACTCTCCAGTTTGAGTTTGGACGCCTCGTTCACATCATCTACGGGGATCGAGTTAGATAATCACCTATTCGCCTAATCGGGCGTAGGTGAATTCTCCGATTAAATCACCAACCTCGGCGCAAGAGAACGGAAAGAACGCGTGGTGAGCATATGGTTGTTATGGATTTCCCCTTTCGATGGTCAGTTGATGAGTTCGCACTTCCTATCTTGGCACTTTATTGCTGTATTCCGCATCACTGCGAGTACCTCGGGACGGGGAAGGCCCTTTCATTCGTAATATTTCAATACTAATAACCTGAACAAGCTTGAACTCCATGAAAATCAAACTAGCAACTCAAGCAATTGCCTGTTTCATGACGGCATGGCTCACAGCCTGTGCCACGCTGCAAGGTTCGGTGACAGAAACAGTCAACCATCAACAAGTCGAGTATGCGATAGCAAGACACGCCAACACCCCGACCGTAGTCTTTGAAAACGGATTGAGTGGCACTATTGACTGGTGGGCGAAGGTATTTCCTGTCATTGCGCAGGACACTACAACCTTTGCTTACAACCGACCTGGTTATGGAAAAAGCGTTGCGGTTTCAACGCCTCGTGATGGTCAGCATGTGGTCGACGAGCTTCGTGCGTTGCTTCACAGCAAAAACTTGAATCCACCCTACGTGCTGGTTGGTCATTCGCTCGGTGGCTTATACATGCAGCTCTTCGCCCGACGTTATCCCGCGGAGATTGACGCGCTGATCCTGGTGGACTCTACTCATCCCGCCCAGCTCAAGGGTAACGGTTCCCCTGAGAACTGGCCGACATGGTTCCGTCTTGCCTTTGATCTGGCGGCATCCGAAGTGGCCAAGGAAGAAATGAAAGCGATCAACGCGACGGGCGAAAGCGTGTTAAGTCTGCCATCCTTCACGGAAAAGCCGGTTCTTGTGTTGAGCGCTTTGAAACCCATGGATGAAAAATCGCAACTGTCTAATGATGCCAATGAAAAGCGCAAGGACATCGCTCAGCTTTATCCGGGTTCCGAACAAATCTGGGTGGATAGCGGCCATGGCATTCCGCTAGAGAAGCCAGAATCGGTCATCTCCGCGATCCGCGAAGTATTACCTAAAAAATAGCTGGGCGCTGCTCGGTCCAGGTGAGCCTAGCGTTAATCCATAACCTAACGCCTTATTCCACAGAATGGCCTTCAATAAACCTTGAATTGTAAAATTAGACACCCAAATAAAATCTTGGCGGAAGCAACTCTTCAGGGTAGTGAGCATAAAAAAAGGCATGGTTCTTACATACATCAAGCTATTATTATCCGCTGTCATCTGGGGTGGAACTTTTATTGCCGGGCGGGTGATTTCGCAGAGTATAGATCCCTTTTCAGCTGCATTTTTCCGCTTCGCCATTGCCTCGGTTTTTCTCTTTTTTATTGCCAGGCAAACTGAAGGAGCGCTACCTCTTCCCCGGAAACATCAATACGTCCCACTGGCTTTACTGGGGTTAACCGGCATCGTGCTCTATAATTATTTTTTCTTTAAAGGGCTGCAATCGATTGAAGCTGGACGCGCCTCGGTGATCGTGGCGCAGAATCCAATTTTTATCGCGCTGCTGTCCGCTTATTTCTTTAAAGAGTCATTAACGCCCACCAGACTATTTGCCGTGTTTTGCTCTGTAGTGGGCGCGATGATCGTGATCACCAAAGGACAGGTGATGGCGGTATTTCAGAGCGGGTTCGGTGTTGGTGAGCTGTATCTCTTTGGCTGTATCGCCAGTTGGGTGACGTATTCTCTGCTTGGCAAGGCGGTGATGACAGACCTCTCGCCGGTGCTGTCTGTTACCTATTCCGTGTTCATCGGCACGGTGATCGTTTTTCTACTGGCGCTTGCCCATGGCGCGCTCTCCCATTGCCTTTCCTACTCGCTGGCGCAGTGGCTCAGCTTGTTTTATCTTGGTCTTTTCGGGACGGTCTTGGGTTTTATCTGGTTCTATCAGGGAATTCAGCGGATCGGCCCGATGAAGTCTGGGCTGTTTATTAACTTCGTCCCGATCAGCGGCGCGCTTTTGGGGTTTCTGATCCTTGGGGAACCGGTGACCCCCTCGTTAGCGATTGGCTTGCTGTGCGTGTGCACGGGATTGTATTTAATGAATAAAACGCCATGACAAATCCTTATTTAAAGCATATAGTTATGTACATTCCCAAGCACTTTGACGAACCGAGAATTGACACGATGCACGCTCTGATCCGTGCACGGCCCCTGGCGACATTGGTCACGCTGTCAGCGGGCGGGATCAATGCCAATCACATTCCGTTGCATCTTTCTGGACAAGCGCCCTCACTCGGCACTTTGCAGGGTCACGTCGCTCGCTCAAACCCGCTTTGGCATGAATACGCCAAAGACGTGGAGGTACTGGCGGTGTTTCAAGGGCCTGATGCGTACATCACACCCTCGTGGTATCCAACGAAGGCTGAGAACGGTAAAGCCGTTCCTACCTGGAACTTTGTGGTCGCGCATGCCTACGGCGTCCTTCGCGTGATTCATGATCCGTTTTGGCTACTCACCCACCTTGAAGCCTTGACGGCCCACAACGAAGCGCGCTTTGCACAGCCGTGGCAGGTCGCCGACGCGCCTTACGAGTTCACAGAAAAGCTGATCGGCGCGCTGGTTGGGTTGGAGATTGAAATTTCCCGTTTAATCGGCAAATGGAAGGTCAGCCAAAACCAGCCTACACAAAATAAAGCAGGGATTGTTGAAGGCTTGCGCGCCAACACAAGCACTGCCGACTTAGCAATGGCCGATCTTGTTGAGGGTGTCCATAAGATGACCTAATTATTTTTTGAGTTTCAATTCTATTATAGCGGCCACCGAGCAGCTTAGATTGTCTACAGCGATCAATAACCGAGTCGGCCAAGTATTGTATAAAGCAGAGGGTTGGGAACGAGATCAGGAAACCACATGCCTACCTCACAAAAAATCAAATTTGTCACTGCAAACTCTCCTGCAAATGAACATGTAACAAAGTTTGGCGGGCAACCTTGTTGGATTGAAAAGCCACAGTGGCCTCTTAGTAAAGAGACCGGAAAGCCCATGCGATTTATCGGACAGATTGCATTGACACCACCTGTATTTACCGGCAAAAGTGGAAAGATGGCTTATTTATTCATGACAGACATTGATGATGAATACGTCGATGGCACTTGGAAACCAGATGGTGGGGAAAACGCGGTCGTCATCCATCCTGGAAACTATTCCGCTCCAAATGCAAACATACTAACCGGACCCACCTTGTATTGCATGACAGAAAAGGAGGACTCGGAATTGCTCGAAACACAATCAGTGGAGTTTGTTGTTGAGTTCACGATTACTGAAGAGCCTCCATTTGCACCAGAAGAGACTCGTTGGTCATGGAGTGAAGAGGAGCATGAAAAATATGCATCTCAACTTGAGGGTAGCAAAATTGGCGGTGCGCCACTTTTCCTCCAGGGCGATGAATTTCCTGAAGGTGATGAATGGAAACTTCTCCTTCAGCTCGACTCGACCGCTGTGCCATTCTATGTAAATTTTGGTGATGCTGGTGTCGCGTATTCTTTCATCAATGCTGATGAATCCAAAGGAAAGCTACTGTGGCAATGTGGGTAGTGTGCTCTAACAATTCGTTCAAGCTGGCCGCGCTACGCGCGACAGTTTAACTCCAGCGTTTGTTCTCTCTCATGAATTTTCTCGCGCATACATTTTTAGCTCGAAACACCGGCCAAGCCCAGGTTGGCGCAATCCTGGGCGATTTAATGAAGTCGGCTTCAGGCTTCCCGCAAGAAGTACAAAGAGAAATAAGCGTGCACCGATCGATTGACTCGTTTACAGACTCACATGAAATAGTCATTGGTACAAAACAGTACTTCCGCCCAGAGACCCGCCGATTCGCAGGCATCCTCCTGGATGTGTTTTTCGACCATCTGCTGACAGTGCATTGGTCCAACTACTCAAACGTTCCACTGCCAGCTTTTGTGGCGCAGGTTCATGAACATCTGAATTCATTTCAAAGCATTTATCCACCAAGGGTCTGGTTTGTCTTGGAGCGAATGCTGTCGGAAAAATGGCTGCTGTCATACGGAACGTTTGAAGGTGTAAAACAAGCGATTGATCGCATCTCGTTTCGTCTCTCCCGAAGGCGTGAATCCTTTCGCGCAGGACTTGAAGACCTGAAAAAAAATCATGACAAAATAGAGCGTGGTTTTGAGACATTCTTCCCATTGTTGGTTGTGTATAGCGAAATACGGCGGTGCGAACTCGATGAAAAGCATGTATCGCGTCTGGATTGAAAACGAGATCGTATGTCAATGATGTACTTCGATATTAATAAAGATAAAGATATCGATCTATCCTCTAAAATGGAGATCGATAAAAGGCTAAAAGAGCTACTTCAACTTGAAGACGCTGGGACATATTCTGTTATTTTGCATAACGATCCAATCAATAATATGGAGTTCGTTATCAGAATTATTAAGAATGTTTTTGATTATAGCATCAGCAAATCAATTTGGCTGATGCTAAAGGCACACTTTATGGGAAAGAGTATCCTTTGGACTGGATCATTGCGAGAAGCGAACGATAAGCGGAGTAAAATGTTATCACATGGCCCGGACCCAACAATGCGGCATAAAGGCGCGGAACCTTTAACGGTAACAGTCGAAAAAAATAGCTGACCACAGACAACATAAATTATGGGTCACTTAGCAAACCCTATCCTTGGCGGAATGATTGCCAACCCCATCCTTAACCCGGTACTCTATCGGCTAAGACGGTTCCCCCAGTTGGGATTAAAAGGGAACACGGTCAGACCGGATTTCCGGTTCCAAGCCGTGGCTGTCCCCGCAACTGTGAGCGGCGAGCTGGCGTTCCATTCAGGCCACTGGGCAACCGGGAAGGCCGAACGCCCGGCGACGACCCGCCAGCCAGGAGACCTGCCGTCCCAAGCGTCGCCTGGCCGTCGAACGGGTGTTTTCGGCGGGACGGTCCTCCGTTTTGGCGATGCGGGAAACCGAGCGTTCGCCAGTGGCCGATTGATGCCTTTTGCTCTGAAGGTGTTTTCCGCTTCTCATTTCTAGCCGGTCAGACGACCCGGCCAGCGCGCGTTTTCCAGCAGACGGTGAGACGACCTCATCCAGTCGGCTCGACAATCACTATGACCAAAAAGCGCGCTCGCCATGACCCATCTTTTCACGTTCGCCCGCCACTTCGTCCGACCGCTGGCCGCCTTCGGCTTGCTGGCCGCTTGCAGCAACGTCACGCTGGCGCAGGAAGCACTGCCGGAACTGGTGGTCACCGCCACCCGTATACCGATTCCACCGGAACAATCCGGTAGCGCGATCACCGTTATCACCCAAGACGAATTGGAACAGCGGCAAATCCGCACGGTTGCCGACGCCTTGCGCGATGTGCCGGGCGCCACGGTCAGCCGCAGCGGCGGCCCCGGCACCCTGACCGAAGTCTATCTGCGCGGTGCGGAAACCAACCAAACCCTGGTGCTGATCGACGGGGTGGAAGTCAATAATCCCGATGGCGGCACGTTCGATTTCAACAGCTTACTGGATATGGAAGTCGAGCGGGTCGAGGTGTTGCGCGGCCCGCAAAGCGTGCTGTGGGGCAGTTCCGCCATCGGCGGCGTCATCAACATCGTCACCAGGAGCGCCGAGCGGCCATTACAGGGTAGCGCCCGATTGGAAGGCGGCGGCTTTGCCACTCTGGCAGGCCGCCGGCAGCCTCGGCGGACGCGGCGATCAGTACGACGCTTTGTTGAGCGGCGCTTGGCTGGATACGAACGGCTGGTCGGCGGGGAGCGCGTGGCGCGGCAACAGCGAGGACGATGGAGCCAAAATCGGCGCGTTGCTGTTCAAGGGTAGCGTCCGCCCCCGCGACGACCTGGAGCTGACGCTGATCGAGCGTTATACCCGCACCCGTTCAGATTTCGACGCTTTCATCGGCGGCGACCGACGGCCGGTGATCGACAGCAACGACCGGGCCGATCACCGGCAAAACCTGTTGCGCCTGCAAGGCAAATTCAGCCTGTTCGGCGGCGCATGGGAACACCTGCTAGGGATCGCTCGCTACGACATTGACAACACGACCGACAGCGCCGGCTTTGAACCCTTCGACAGCGCCGGCCATTCCAATCAGATCGACTATCAGAGCAACTATTTTCTGAACGCACCCGGTGTAAAACATACCTTCACCTTTCTGGTCAAGGACAAGGAAGATGAAGCGCGCAACACCTATTTCGCCAGCAACTCGATCCGCAACACCGGCGTCGCTTTTCATTACGGCCTCGGTCTGGACGAACGTTTGTTCCTGACCGCCGGGGTGCGGCGCGATTTCAACGACCACTTCGACGACACCAGCGCCTACCGGTTGACCGCCGCCTACCTGTGGCCGGACCTCGGCGGCCGCCTGCACGCCAGCTACGGCACGGCAGTCAAAAATCCAACCCTGACCGAGCTATTCGGCTTCTCCGGCGATTTCCAGGGCAACCCTGATCTGCAACCGGAAGAAAGTCGCGGCTTCGACATCGGCTGGGAACAGGCCTTGCTGGATCGGCGCGCGAAAGTCGACGTGACCGCCTTCGACAACCGCATCGACAACATCATTGTCGGCGCTGGGCGCACGGTGATCAATCTGCCAGGCGAAAGCCGCGCCCGCGGCGTCGAAATCAGCGCCAACGCCGAGCTGACCGCCAACGTGAGCGGAACGCTGGCCTACACCTTCACCGACACCGAAGATACCGACGGTGAGGAACTGCGCCGCCGGCCGCGCCATACCGCCAGCCTGGGCTTGAACTATCGCGTCACCGACCACGCCAAGCTCAATTTAACGGTGCGCCACAGCGGTTCCTTCACCGACACCGCCTTCGACCCCAACACCTTCGTCTCCTATCCGGTCAGGCTCGACGGCTATACCGTGGTCAATCTAGCCGCCAGCTATCAGTTGGACGACCGCTGGCAATTTTTCGGGCGGGTCGAAAACCTGTTCGATGAACAGTATGAGGACGTATTGGGCTACAGCGGCATTGAGCGCGGGGTTTATGTCGGCGCGCGTTATCGTTTCTGAGCGCGCCATGCGGCTTAACCCCACAAGACAGGCGCGCTGGCTGGCGCTCGCGTTGATTCTGTCGCCACTGGGGGCGCTAGGCTTGCCGCGCGCCGCCTCGCTGACGCCGTGCGCCGATCAATATCTATTGGGACTGGCCGATCCCGCCCAGATCGTCGCCGTTTCCAGCAACGCGACTGACCCACGTCAATCGCTATTCGCCGCTGAAGCCAGCCGTTATCCCGCCACGCGCGGCAGCGGCGAGGAACTGGTGGCGCTACGGGTAGAGATGGTGTTGACCGATCGATGGATGCCGTTACGCCTCACCGAACGGCTGGGTCGCTTCGGCATTCGAGTGATTCAAATTCCTCTGCCTGAAACGTGGGACGATATCGCCGCCACCACCCGCACCATCGCCGCCGCATTGGGCCGCTCCGAACACGGTGAGGCGCGAGTGGCGGAAATGGAAGAGCGGCTGGCTCGGCTGGCCGCGCGTCGCCAACCCACCAGCACACCGCCACCAGTAGCCGCTTATTTTTTACCCGATGGCAGCAGCGCCGGTCAGAATACCTTCATCGACGCGGTGTTACAGGCGGCGGGAACCCGTAATCTGGCGGCGACCTTGGGCCGGAACGGCTGGGGAACTTTCAATCTGGAACAACTGGCGAGCGCCGCGCCGGATTTGGTCGTCATGGGATTTTTCGATCAGGGCGGCGACAGTGCGCGGATGGCCTTTGCCCGCCATCCGGTATTCCAACGACTATTGGCGCGCGTGCCCACCATTACCGTCCCGGATCGCTACTGGATTTGTAGCGGCTGGTTTCTGGCTGAAGCCGCCGAATACATCGCGAAACGGCTACCGGCCATACGAGATCGGCCATGACCAATACGGCAATGGCCGAGCACCGACGCTATCAGCGGATCAATCTCGGTCTGGCCATACTGCTGGTCGGCCTGGCCAGCACCGGCCTGCTGCTTGGCCATCTCTCGCTCAATCCGTGGCAGACGCTCAACCATCTGCTCAGTGGCGATGAGCGGCTGGCGGTCATCGTGCTGGAAATCCGCCTGCCGCGCGTGCTGCTGGGCTTGCTGGTCGGCGCTTCGCTGGGCTTGAGCGGAGCCGCGTTGCAGGGCTTGTTACGCAATCCGCTAGCCGAACCGGGAATCCTCGGCGTCTCGGCCAGCGCCGGTCTAGGCGCGGTGCTAGCGTTGTATTTCGGGTTGGCGCAAGTCACCCTGTGGGCATTACCGGGCTTTGCGTTGCTCGGCGCGCTGCTGGCGACCGCGTTTCTGGCGCTGCTGGCGATCCGCGATTCCAGTCCCTTGTCGTTGATTCTAGCCGGGGTGGCGGTCTCGAGTCTGGCGGTGGCGCTGACCTCGCTGGCGTTGAATCTTGCCCCCAACCCGCTGGCTTTAAGTGAGATGGTGCTGTGGCTGCTCGGTTCGCTGCGCGATCGGGGCTTGTCCGACGTGGTGCTAGCCGCGCCCTTCATGCTGCTCGGCTGGGCTTTGCTGCTGAGCGCGGGGCGAGAACTGGACGCGCTGACCTTGGGCGAAGACGCGGCCCGCAGTTTGGGCGTCGGACTGGGCTGGTTGCGGGCGCGGGTGATCGGCGGCACGGCGCTCGCGGTGGGCGCGGCGACGGCGGTCACCGGCTCGGTCGGCTTCGTCGGGCTGATTGCGCCGCATCTGCTGCGGCCTTGGGTCGGCTATCAGCCCAGTCGCGTTCTACTCCCCGGCGCGCTGGCCGGCGCGGCGCTGCTGGCGGCGGCGGATCTGGCGATTCGCTTGCTCCCGACCCGACAGGAATTGATGCTGGGCGTGGTGACGGCTTTGCTGGGAGTGCCATTCTTCGTCCATTTGTTACTTCGCACCCGGCGGGCGCTGCCATGATGCTGTTGGAAGCGGAGCGAATCAGCGTCGCGCTGGCCGGGCGAACCGTGGTCAGCGGGGTCAGCTTCCGCGCCGCCGCCGGCCAATTGATCGCGCTACTCGGTCCGAACGGCGCGGGCAAAACCACGCTGCTTGCGGCGCTGGCCGGACTGCGGCCATTTCAGGGTAGCGCATGGATTCAGGGCCGGTCGCTAGCCAGCCTGAACCGGCGTGAAAAAGCCCGCGCACTCGCCTATCTGCCCCAAGGCCAAACCGCGCATTGGCCGCTGACCGTGCGCCGCCTAGTCGAACTGGGTCGCTTGCCACATCTGGCCCCGTGGCAACCGCTCGCCGCCACCGACCGGCTGGCGGTGGAAACCATACTGCAACGCACCGGCATCGCGCCGCTGGCTGAGCGACCGTTCGATACCTTGTCCGGTGGCGAGCGGGCGCGCACCCTGCTGGCGCGGGTGCTGGCGGTGGAAGCGCCGCTGGTGCTGGCCGACGAGCCGGTGGCTTCGCTTGATCCCTATCATCAACTGCAAGTGATGGAGCTATTACGCGATTACGCCAACAGCGGCGCGGCAATCATTGTTGTGTTGCACGATTTAACCTTGGCGGCGCGCTTTTGTGATGCCTTGCTGTTGCTGGGGAATGGGGCGCTGGTTGCCTCCGGTTCTCCCGATCACGTCCTGTCCGCCGAACACCTTGCCGCCATCTATCAAATTTCGGCCTTACATGGCGAACAGGACGGCCAGCACTATCTCTTGCCATGGCGACGACAACCAATGGCGCTGGGGACAACTGGATGAACCGAGACATCCGACCACCAGCGGACGCCACCGACCTAAGCCTCGCGGTAGGGTTGGCAATTTCGATGCATATCGGTCTGGCGTATTTACCGGTCGCGTGGCGTCCGATCAGCAGCACGCCCACCGTGCTACGGGTCACGTTGGCCGCCTCGCCCGCGGTCGCCGTCCCTCCACCGGCGCCAGTCACATCCGCCGCGCCGGTCGCTCCGCTTTCTGAAGCGACAGCGCCCGCGAACATTGCGCCTCCACCTACACCAGCCGCGTTGGCTAATCCAGCTCCGGTCGTCAAAGCGCTGCAACCGCAACCCAAGCCGAGAATCAAATCGCAACCGCCGAAGCCAAAGCCAATCAAGCCGGTCGTCGAGCCATCGCCAGCGGCGGCAAGACCACCCCAAGCAACACCGCCGCGCTTGGCTAAATCGAAGCCGACCAAACCCGCTGAGCGATCGCCCGTCGTCGTGAAAACCACGGGCGATGGGCCGAGCCAACGCTTCGAACGCGGCCGCCCGACGCGGATGGAGCAGGCGGCTTCAGCGCACTTCGCCTCGCCCACGGGCATCAGCGCAAAAACTGCTAGTGGCGGAAAGAAAGCGACCGACAGCAACGCCAACAGTTCGGCGACCGTGACGGCATCGACCCAGCCGGTTCGAGTGGCAACCGTAGCAACGGGCTTGCGCCCTTTACCGGGCAATCCGCCGCCGCGCTATCCGCCACTGGCCCGCCAGCGCGGCATCGAGGGTCGCGTGCTGTTGCGCCTGACCATCAACGCCGTCGGCGGCGTGGAAACCGTCAGCATCGCGCAGAGCAGCGGCAATGCGCTTCTGGATCAGGAAGCGCGGCTAACGGTGGCGCGATGGCGCTTTCAGCCGCCGCAAGGACCAATGCAGGCGGTGGCGCAAGTGCCAATCAGCTTTCGCCTGCAAAATTGAGCAATGCGCTTCACAAAGCGGATTTACTAGCCTGCTTGCGCGCGTACATATCAGTATCCGCCTGTTTGATCAGATCCTCAGCCGAAGCAGCGTCAGCGGGGTAGCAGGCAACACCCACCGCGCCGCCCAGGATACCGTCGGGCAAATCTTTCATATCCACGCTCGTCAACGGCTGGTGTAGGACTCGCTCCAAGCCGGCGCAAATCTGCCGCGCGGTGGCGACATCAGGAATGTTATTGGCCAGCAAGACGAACTCATCCCCCGCGTAACGGGCCACCAGATCGCCAGAACGAACTGACAGGCGCAGCCGTTCGCCGATTTCAACCAGCACCTTGTCTCCCGCCAAGTGGCCGAAGTGATCGTTAACGAACTTGAAGTTATTCAAGTCGATAAAGAATACCGCAAACGGCGTATCATCCGTTTTCCGGCGGTGCTGATGAATCCGGTGATTGATGGTTCGCAGAATTTCTTCCCGGTTGATCAGATCGGTGAGGGTATCCGTTCGCAGCTTGTGCCGCATCTGCCGGAAGCTGGTCGCGAGATCGCCAATTTCATCGCGGCGATCAATGTCCAACGGCGTATCGAGGTGACCCTCGCCCACCGCGCGAGCGGCCTCGGCCAACTGCTTCAAATTGCCGCTGACCCCCCCTAAGATGGTCAGGCCAATCGCCACCGCCACCAGCGCGGCCACGCCGCCAATAATCGCGGTTCGGAGCACATTTTCCGTAACGCCCTGCATGAAATCGCTGCGCGGCACCGCCACCACCATGACCCAATCAAGCCCTGCTCTATCTCTGAGTCGGTCGTAGGCAAACTCAATCATCTCCCCGTTTGAATCGACAAAATGCACGGCGCGGCGTGGTGGCGTCGCTGGCGCATCCAGCGCGTGGCGCACCCGATCAAAGGCTGTCACCTGCAAGGCATCGTTGCTCTCCATGACATTGAGGCGGGCGCTGGCGCCGTCAGGCAGGAGCTTGGTATTGGGGGTGCGTGAGGACGCAATCAGCTTGCCATCCATCTCGGTGATGAAAGCCAGCGCATGTTCGCTGATAGCGAGCTTGCGGACAAACTCGTTGAGCTGGCGTAGCGACACGTCGGTGGCGACGACGCCCGCCAGCGCACCTTGGGCGTCGAGTACACGCCGAGCGCGAGTGGCGACTAGCTCAGCGGTGCGAAAGTCAATGTAGATCGAGGTCCAGCTATAAGAGGGATGGATTTCACCAGATTTATACCAGGGCCTTTCCCGTGGATCGTAAAGCTTGGCCTCCAGCACGGGCTCGGAAAGCGCGCCGTCGATGCCGCTAAACTGGTACAGCGAACGCAAGGCTTTGGCGTCCAATTTGACCCGCAGCTCGCCGTTTTGCCGGGAATGTCGCCACAGACCAAAAAACTCGCCCTGGCGCGTGCCATAGTAAACGTAATTGTTCGGGTCCAAATGCAAAGACGTGGCGATCCAGAACCGAGTCCGCAACGCCTCGAATTGGGTTTCAATCTTTTCAGGGGCGGCCATGCCTTCAGGGAAGGCGGCTTCCAGCACCGCGCTCGAGCCCATGATATGGCGGTCTATCGCTTGTCCAATACGCTCGACCGTCTCGCGCAACAAATGATCGGCCACGGTATCCACTGCTTGGCTGCCCGCGCAATAAGAGAGCCAACCGATCAACGCCGCCACTCCAAGCACCAGCACCACATAGGGCACGGTCAGGGATTGGCGGAAGGAAAGGCGCATGAAAATTCTCAAGGCAAGGAAAACAAACTGAAAAAGGAAGTCAATCCAAATTATAGCGCGCCATGGGACTGGCCCGCGCGATCACATTCAAACCAAAACCGGTACTAATCGACCAAGCCACTCACGTTGGTCTGGCTGTAAATTATGAACGATTGTACGGCCATTCACGGTCAAATCCATGGCTCGCAATTCCTGGCGGCCGTAAATGGCTGGCGTGAAGCGAACCGTATCGCACGGATAATTTCCAGTCTCGGCAATATGCACTTGCAAGCGCTCTCCCTGGATTTCAGCCCTGATAGCGGCGTTACCCCATAGCCCTGTTTCATAGCTCCGCGTTTCCCGATCATCGAGCCCATAGTCAAAACGGGCGGGTTGTTCTCGACAAAATAGGTGTAACTCAACGGCGCTCAAATCCATGAAACCGTTCTGGAGCGGACCGGCGTAATAGGGTATCACGGCTCCGTCGCGCGCGAACAACGGCAACTCATGCAAAGCCGCCGCATACAGGCGTACCTGTCCGCCTTCCACCCACTCGCCCCGGTTGAGGTCAAACCACCAACCCGGTGGCAACCGCACCGGCCGCTCCTGCATTCTCACACCCGCTCGAACGATCTCCACACCCTCGCCATCGCCATACAGAATCGGCGCGACCAGCAGGCTATCGCCGACCAAATATTGATCGTCCAGATCAATATACTCCGAGCCAGAATAGTGATAAAGCAACGGACGCATCACCGGATCGCCGTCCCGCCAGTGGGCAAAAAAGCACTGGTACAGGTAGGGCAACAGCCGATAACGAGTACGGACGACACCACGAATGATCGCCAACGTATCCGGCCCAAACCGCCACGGCTCTTGGTAGCGGGAATACATCATCGAGTGGTTGCGGAAAAACGGAAACAGAAAACCGGCCTGATACCAGCGCACCAGCAATTCGAGGGTGGTGTCGCCCATAAAACCACCCACATCGGGACCGTTAAACGCGATTCCAGACAGGCTTAGATTCAGGGAGCACGGCAACGCCATTCGCAGATGTTTCCAGTTGCTGGCATTGTCGCCGGTCCACACCGCGCTATAGCGCTGGGTGCCGGCGCAGGCGCTACGGGTCAGCAGAAAAGGCCGCCCGTTCGGGTCAATTCCGTCGAAGGCCGCGCGACTGGCCAAGGCCATGAAATGCGCGTACTGGTTGTGATAGCGATCATGCGGAATCGCACCATGATTGAAGCGCATTTCCTCGGTGCGGCTGTAACCGGTGGCCGGATCGTTCATATCGAGCCATGCACCGTCCACCGCGCTGTCTTGCAGAAAATCTCCCAGCCATTCCGCCCACCATTGCCGGGTTTTTGCCAGCGTAAAATCGGGAAATACCGTATCCCCCGGCCATACCTTGCCGACGTAATCGCGGCCGCTGGCGGTCTGGCAGAACACGCGCCGCGCCCGACCACTGTCGTAGACCGCATAACCCGGTTCATATTTTACGCCGGGATCGACGATGGTCACGGCCCGGATACCCAGCGCCTTCAAATCGCGGTTCAGTCCGGCCGGATCGGGAAAATCCACTCGATCCCAGGTAAACAGCCGATAGCCATCCATATAATCGATGTCGTACCACAGCGCGCTGACCGGCAGATCGGCGGCGGTAAATTGCGCGAGCAACTCCCGAAATTCCGCCTCCGACTGATAGCTCCAGCGACATTGGTGATGGCCTAGCGCCCACAGCGGCGGCAGCGGCGCTCGCCCGGTTAACGCGGCGTACCGGCGAACCACCCGCGGCAACGTCGGGCCGGCCAGCGCATAAACATCCGTGTTTCCGCCTAGAAACTGACACCAAAACTGCCCGCGCTCCGTCTCGCCGACATCCATCAAGGCACGGCCCGGATTGTCGAAAAACAGCGCCAAAAACTGCCCTTTGATGTTGAAAATGACCAGCGGAATGGCCACATAGCTGGGATCGTAATTGTCATGGGCGTAGCTGTGCCGGAATACCGCCACCACATCGACGGTTAGAAAATCCATGCTATCGCCCAGCTTATTGAGTCGCTTGGTGCGCTCGCCGAAGCCATAACAGCCCCGCACATCGCTCAAGGCGAAGTTCAGGAACAGGTTTTCCTCACAAACCCCAATACCGGCGGCAACAGTCGCCAGCGCGACCCCGGCCATCTCCAGATGCAGGCGGGTAGCTTCCAACACCATCCGGCCACCTTCCGCCTCGAATGTGACCATCCCTTCAGTTTGGCGCGGAGCCAGAGTTTGCCCGGTTCGATAGGCTGGCATTACGGCATCCGAATGCTGGCGCGAATCGTCCACGCGCGCATTCTCTATTCGCAATCGCAAGCACCCTTCCGCAACCGCATCACAACCGACCCGTAACCGCATGCCAGCACCGGTCAATTCGACCGTATCACCCACGATCATTAAAGTATCAGGGTAGTCGAAATTGAGCGGATGGATTTTTTGATCGAAAAACATTGAAAGGACTTTGAGGTTAAATTTCTCGATAGCCTTCGATTCAAAGTTTAAGGCTGGCCGAGGGCTTTGGCAGTCTTTGTTTTATTCTCCGCCAGTAGCTGCGCCAGTTCGGTCGGGGGAACGTAACCAGGAATCATCTCCCCGGATTCCAGAATGATGCTGGGCGTACCCCGCACGCCTAATTTCTGACCGAGTTCATATTCGGTCTTCACTGGATTGTCGCAGCTCTTGAGTTCGATGGTTTCACCACGTTTGGCTTTAGTCATTGCATTTTGCCGGTCGTCCGCACACCAGACCGCCACTGCTTTTTTGTAAGAGTCGGAGTCGATACCCTCACGGGGGAACCAAAGATAACGGACCTTGATACCCTCCTTGTTGTAAGCGCTCATTTGAGTGTGCAGCTTGCGGCAGTAACCACAGTCGATGTCGGTAAAAACCGTCACCGTGTGTTTGACGGGGCCTTCCGGACTGAAAACGACCATATTGTTTTCGCCGATCGCATCAATCGCTTTACCGCGTAATTCACCGCGCCGGTTTTCAGTCAAATTGTCAAAGGAGCTTAGGTTCACAATTTCACCCTCGACCACAAAGCGCCCGTCCTCGCTCAGATAAAGCACCTGCCCACCGATAACCACTTCGTAAAGTCCTGGAACAGGGGTCGTGGCAAAGCTATCAACCTTTTGCCCCTTTAAGGCTGTTTGTAGTTGAGTAAAATCGGGATGCTTGGCGGCGGGCGCCGTCGTGGAACTGGCCGTCGGAGGGGCGTCGGCGGGCGTCGGCGTTGAAGCGGGATCGGCGGCGGCCAACGCGCCGGTGGCATAGAACACAGCAGCGATCAACAATAACTTATGCATCTTTCAATACCTTATTCATGGCGACAGAATGATTGATTCAGAGCGACGGCGTCCGTCAGAGTTCCAAAACGACCGGTTGAAACTTGAAACACTAGGCCAGCCCTAACCCGTAAAATCCACCCACATGCTACACCGACAGGATTTTCATTTCGACTTACCGCCCGATTTGATCGCCCAACAACCGCTGGCTCGCCGCGCCGATAGTCGATTGCTGACTTTAGACGGTGCGACCGGCCAACTCGGCGACCGGCTATTCCATGAATTGCCAGCGCTGTTGGCTCCCGGCGATTTGCTGGTGTTCAACGATACCCGCGTCATCCCCGCGCGCTTATAGGGCCGCAAGGCCAGCGGCGGACGCATTGAGTTGCTGGTGGAACGGCTGCTGGACGACCAGCGGGCGTTGGTGCAGATTCGCGCCAGCAAAGCGCCAAAGTCCGGTACGCTCTTGCGGCTGGACGCTGGCTTCACCGCTATCGTTCTCGACCGGCGCGATAACCTCTTTGAGATTCGCACCGACGGGGACCAACCGTTGCTGGCCTTGCTGGAACACTATGGCCAGATCCCGTTGCCCCCTTATATTACCCGCCAACCCACTGGCCAGGATGCCGAACGCTATCAAACGGTTTATGCCCGTCACCCCGGCGCCGTGGCGGCGCCTACCGCCGGCCTGCATTTCGACGAGGCATTGCTGGAACGAATTGCGGCCATGGGCGTTGCAAGCGCCTTTATCACCCTGCACGTCGGAGCCGGCACCTTTCAACCGGTACGGGTGGAGCGGGTCGCGGAACATCTCATGCACGCCGAAGCCATCGAGATCCGCGCTGAAGTTTGCGAACAAATCCTAGCGGCCCGGAACCGGGGCGGACGGGTGGTCGCGGTCGGCACTACCGCGGTCAGAGCACTGGAAGCGGCGAGCGACGAGCGGGGCGTTCCTCGACCCTGGCGCGGTGAAACTCGCATTTTTATCTATCCCGGTTACCGTTTCCGGTGCGTGGATGCCTTGATCACTAATTTCCATTTGCCGGAATCCACCTTGTTGATGCTGGTGGCCGCCTTTGTCGGGCGCGCTGCTATTATGAACGCCTACCGCCATGCAATCGAGCAGCGTTACCGTTTCTTCAGCTACGGCGACGCCATGTTTCTAACTCGCCATCCGAGCTCCTGAACGAATTTGGCCTGTTTTGGTCCGAACACCGGCGCGGACAGGCTTGCAATTTACGCCAGCGCACCCCTACAGTTGTCAAAATTGCCTCAACGGAGTGTCGCCATGAAACGAATATTTCTTTTTGTCATCACCAACCTGGCGGTGGTCTTCCTTCTTGGCATCGTCGCCCGGCTGTTGGGGGTGGATCGCTTTCTAAACGAGTCTGGCCTCAATCTTACCAGCTTGCTGGTTTTCGCCGCGATCTTCGGCATGGGCGGTTCGTTGATCTCGCTATTGATGTCGAAGTCAATTGCCAAGATGTCGGTAGGGGCGCAGATTATCGAGCAGCCACGCACCCAGACTGAGCGCTGGCTGGTCGATACTGTCCAGCGCCAAGCGCGGGCGGCCGGAATCGGGATGCCGGAAGTGGCGATCTACGATTCACCGGAACCGAACGCCTTCGCCACCGGAGCCAATCGCAATGCGGCGTTGGTCGCCGTCAGCACCGGCCTGTTGCAACAGATGGACGCCGAAGAAGCGGAAGCGGTGCTCGGCCACGAGGTTAGCCACGTCGCTAACGGGGACATGGTGACCTTGGCTTTGTTGCAGGGGGTGCTTAACACCTTCGTTATCGCGCTGTCGCGGGTAATCGGCTCGGTGGTGGACCAAACTCTGTCTCGCAGTAACGAAACGTATCGCGGCCCTGGCATCGGCTACTACATCACCAGCATGGTGTTGGAGCTGGTGTTCGGCTTCCTGGCGTCACTCGTCGTGATGTGGTTCAGCCGCTATCGTGAATTTCACGCCGACGCCGGCGGCGCTCGGCTGGCCGGTCGCGACAAAATGATCGCCGCGCTGGAGCGCTTGCGGCAACTGCACGAACCGTCCCAATTGCCTTCGCAGATGGCGGCGTTCGGCATCAACGGCGGATTGGGGCAAGGGTTGCGTAAGCTATTGACGACCCACCCGCCGTTGGAAGAGCGGATCGAGGCGCTGCGGCGACAAGCCTGACAGCGGCGACGATCGACTGCCGCGATGGCGCCACCGTCGCGGCAGTCATCCCACAGCGGAACTCAACCAGCATACTGCCGGAAATCGAAGTCGAGTCCGGGACCCGGTTCAGCGACCATGCTCCCTTGCACCAGGGTGACGCCGAACTGCCAGATGCTGGCCATTTGCGGCGCCGTCGCCACGCCGGCCGCCACGACACGAACTCTCAATTCCTGCGCTTGCTCGGTCAGCATCGTCGCCATCGCCCGACGGCTGTTTTCATCCTTGGTTTTGGTCAAGCGTTCGATCAGGCTGCCGTCGATCTTGATGTAATCCGGCATCATTTCCTTTAGCAAGCGATCAGAATGGGGCCTACCGCCGAAATGGGACAAAGCGACCCCGCAACCCAAATCCCGCAAGCGGCTACGCAGCAGCTTCGCTTCTTCGAAATACTCCTCGGCGTCCTCTTCCTTGATCTCCAAAACCAAGTGCTTACCCGGTAGTCGGCTGTCTTTGACACGCTTCCCAATCCAATCAAAAAATTCTTTATCCAATATAGAGTTGTGAGAAACTCGCACAAACAAAATCGGAGGGTTGACCCCGACTTTCTGAACTTCCATCAGGATGGATAACCCGCGGATAATCGCCCATTTATCGAGCGCGCCCATCGCGCCATAACGCACCGCGACGGCAGACAATTTATCGACCGGCTGCGGGGTCCCGCCCGCTTCATCCAGGATGTGAAGATAAACTTTGTAGCGCGCTTCCTCGGCGTTTTCAAAACTGACGATGGGTTGATAGCTCAGGCTCAACCCGCCCTTGGTCAGCGCATCGCGAATCTGGCGGATGACCGCTTCGTCCTGTGGGCTGATTCCCCCTTTCTTTTCCTGTTTCGGGGGGGTGTAGATCTCGACCTGATTGCCGCCCTTTTGCCGGGCCATCTCGCAGGCGCGATCGGCGTTCGACAGAATTTGCATGGCGCTTTCTTCGCCGTTCTTGGCCTTGTAGACACCGATGCAACAGGTGGTGGTGAACATTTTGCCAGCGATTTGAAACGTGTGTTCGGCGATGGCCGCACAGATGCGCTCGGCGATGACAATCGGGTTGGTGGGAGACCCCGCCGGCAAAAAAACCGCGAATACCCCGCTGGCGAAATGCGCGGCAATATCTTCAAACGAGAGCAAACTCTTGATTAAGTTGGCAGCTTCATGCACGAAGTGATCAACCGCTTCAAACCCTATGGCATAGCGGATGGCGGCATAGTCGGTAAACAGCACATACAATATGCTGCCATCGTGGCCGATCTCCAGCGTCTCGAGGAAAAATCGGCGATTGTACAGACCGGTGGCGTTATCGTACCTGAGCAACTCCTCCAGCTGCTGGTTATAAACCTGTTTCTCCGGCGCGGCATCTCGTACGATGATTTGTGTGCACGGCTCGTCGTTCATTCGGGTGGGAGCGCACTCCAGCAGGATCGGGAGCGTTTGTCCGTTGCTGCGCACCCCGACCAGCTCGACCGGCTGCACCGCCTTACCGGAACGAATACTGGTACGCATGACGCTCTTTAGCGCCGCCCGATAAGCGGGCGGCACCATGTGCACCAATTGAATCTGGGCCAAATCCTCTTTGCGCTGATAATTGAAAAGCCGCAGATAGGCGGGATTGGCATAAATGTGAACGCCTTCGTGAATGTAGGCGATCGCTTCCTGGGTGTTTTCCAATAGAGCCTGGGTACGGTTTTCGCTCTCTTTGTACCGGGTTTCGAACGATTGGCCTTGTTTGCGCGCCCGTAAGTGAGTCAACTCTTTCCGCACCACGGCTCTCAGATGATCGGCGTCTTCGAGGTAGAAAAAGTTGTCGGCTCCTTCATCCAGTAGCCGGGCCGGTTGGTAGGCCGGACGGTGTTTCTCATCCACCATGGCGATAATCGAAATGGCCTGCTCGGATCCAGCGACCAGCGTCCTTACTTCAGCCAGGGGGAGAAAGCCATCGGCCAGTCGCGGCAAAACCAAATCCAAGGGTTGATAATCAATGGCGTTGCGCACTTCCTCGGTCTTGGCGGCTTCGGTTATTTCAAGTTGGTGGCCATCCTCCCGCAACGTCTTGACAACGAATTCGATATCGGATTTCGAATGATCAATGATCAGTAAATTAATGATGGAAGGCTCAGACACGTACCCCAACCTCTGCTCATGATCCAAAATTTCGATTCCAAGCGGGATCTTACGATGCTACTGCTAGAGCGCCCATATCGGCGTCTTGGCTGATTGTCCCGGTTCTTCCCGTACCAGCCGGGGTACCAAATAGCCCGGCAACCGCTGCTGAAGCTGCGTGATGATAGTGGACGCCTTAATTTCGTCCACCTCATAATGGGCCGCGCCGCGCACGCGATCAAGCAAATGCAAATAGTAGGGCAAAACGCGGGCCGCGAATAAGGCTTCACTCAGTTCCACCAGCGTCGGTATCTCATCATTAACCCCGCTTAATAATACAGATTGATTCAATAGTGTAACACCAATCTGTTCCAATCGCTCCAGAGCCGCGCGTACTTCATCATCAATTTCTCGGGGATGGTTGGCGTGGATCACCAATACTAATGGCAACTTAGCGCCAGACAGCGTCTCTAGCAAACCCGCATCCACTCGTTCCGGTAAGGCGATCGGTTGTCGGCTATGAATGCGCAAGCGGCGCAAGTGGGGAATTTGCTCTAGCGCCGCTAACAAGGCTTCCAACCGTCGATCCGACAGCGACAAGGGATCGCCGCCACTCAAAATCACTTCGTGGATGCTGCTGTCACGGGCCAAATAATTCAGCGCTGGCCGCCATTCTTCCACGCCGGCGTGGATCTCTCCATAGGGAAATTCCCGCCGAAAGCAATAGCGACAATGTATAGCGCAGGCGCCAGTCACCACCAGCAACGCCCGGCCCTGGTATTTGTGGAGCACGCCCGGCGCCACCTGGCTAGACCGATCGCCAACTGGATCAGCGATAAACCCAGCGACTGGCGTCAATTCCGCAGCCAGCGGCAAAACCTGTCGCAACAGCGGATCGTGAGGGTCACCCTTGCGCATCCTGGCGACGAACCCGCGCGGCACGCGCAGGGGAAATTGCTTGGCCGCCGCCCGCGCCGCCGGCAACAGCTCCAGATCCAGTTCCAATTCCCTTAGCAGTTCCGCTGGATCGCTGATCGCGCGGGCCAGCTCCTGCTGCCAACGGGACACCTGACGCGCATTGGTTTTTACCAGTATCATATTACGTTTTTACTTAATCCTTTTATCCAAGGCGAATGCTGCATGGCAACCTATAGTACCAACGAATTCAAGAGTGGATTGAAAATCATGCTGGATGGCGATCCTTACGCCATCGTCGAAAATGAGTTCGTCAAGCCCGGTAAGGGCCAGGCGTTCAACCGGGTCAAGGTACGTAACTTGAAAACCGGACGGGTGATCGAACGCACCTTCAAGTCCGGCGATACCGCTGAAGGCGCCGATGTGGTCGATGTCGAACTGCAATATCTGTATAACGATGGCGAATATTGGCATTTCATGGACCCACAAAGCTACGAACAGTTGACCGCTGATGCCGCCGCGATGGGGGATGCCGGAAAATGGCTCAAGGAAGAAGCGATCTGCCAGGTGACGCTATGGAACGGGGTGCCGCTGAGCGTGGCGCCACCCAACTTTGTCATCATGACCATCGTGGAAACCGATCCAGGGCTGCGCGGCGATACCTCAGGCGGCGGCGGCAAACCGGCTACCCTGGAAACGGGGGCCGTCGTCCGTGTGCCCTTGTTCGTGCAAAGCGGCGAAGTCATCAAAGTCGATACCCGCACCGGCGACTATGTATCCCGCGTCAAGGAGTAGGCGCGGCGGGTAACGAGGCCATCCGTGCCCTTCTCGTCCTTGTGGCGCCCTAGCGCGCCGTTGGCCACCCTGCGCTTGCGGGCTGAATTGCTGGCGCAAATTCGCGCTTTTTTCCTCGCCCGCGGGGTGCTGGAAGTCGAAACCCCGGTATTGTCCGCCGCCGCGATCACCGATCCTCATCTCGCTAGCTTTAGCACGCGCTATTTTGGGCCAGGACCGCATCATGGCGGGATGTTGTACCTGCATACTTCGCCAGAATTTCCGATGAAGCGCCTGTTGGCGGCGGGCAGCGGTTGCATCTACCAGATCGCGCGGGTATTCCGCGATGGCGAAGCCGGCCGGCGTCACAACCTGGAATTCACTTTGCTGGAATGGTATCGACTCGGTTTCGACCATCACCGTTTGATGGACGAAGTAGCGGAACTCGTGACTCAATTGCTGGCCGATCGGATGGCCTTGGGCCGCCCGGAACGGTTGAGCTACGGCGAGTTGTTCCAACAGTACTTGGCGCTGAATCCGTACCGAAGCAGCATCTCTCAATTGGCCGCTTGCGCCGAGGCGCGGAACGTCTCGATTCCCGCCGGGATGCCGCCCGACGATCCTGATCCCTGGCTAGACCTGTTGTTAACCCATTGCCTCGAACCGCGATTGGGGCTGGGACGGCTCAGCTTCATCTATGATTATCCCGCCTCGCAAGCGGCGCTGGCCCGATTACGGCCGGGTGATCCACCGGTCGGCGAGCGTTTTGAGTTATATTTAAATGGGATCGAACTCGCCAACGGCTTTCACGAGCTGGGCGACGCCACCGAACAACGCCGTCGGTTTGAACAGGAAAATGCCAGCCGTCAGGCGCTCGGCTTGCCGCGCATGCCGGTCGATAATCGACTGCTTGCGGCGCTAGAATCCGGCTTGCCGGACTGTGCGGGGGTAGCGCTCGGTCTCGACCGGCTGGCGATGTTGGCGGTGGGCGCCCGTTCACTGACCGAGGTGCTGGCGTTTCCACTGGATCGCGCCTGAATGAGGCCCTTCAGATCGGCGGCAGCGCCTCGCCCAGGCATTGTCCCAAGCGTTGTCCCATGCGTAGCACCCCACTGGCCTGAACCCGCGGCTCCCAATCCACCTTGTCCCGACCAAACAGTAGGATCACGGTGGATCCCATGTTAAACCGGCCCAGTTCCACCCCTTTATCAAGCTTTATAACGCCAGCGCCAGTCGAAGGATAAGTCCAACAGCGGATGGCTGTGCCCAACGGCGGCGTGATCGCTCCGGCCCACACCGTTTCGATAGAGGCGACATTGATGGCCCCAACCAGCACCACCGCCATCGGACCCGCCACCGTATCGAACAGGGCGATTACTCGCTCATTGCGGGCGAATAAATCAGGCACCATTCGGGTCGTCAGCGGCGAAACGCTGAACAACCGACCGGGCACATGCACCATTTGTCGCAATTGGCCCGCCAACGGCATGTGAATTCGGTGGTAATCGCGCGGCGAGAGATACAAGGTCGCGAAAGCCCCATCCAGAAAGGGCAATGCCCGTTCCTTCTCGCCGCCCAGCAATGCCGTCAGGGAAAAGGCATGGCCTTTAGCTTGCAACAAGGTATCAGCTTGCGCCTTGCCGATCTGACTCACCGCACCGTCCACCGGACTGCACACCACCTGATCGCCGACCGCCACCGGCCGCGCTCCCGGCTTGAGCGCCCGCGTGAAAAAGGCGTTGAAATCGGGATAGGCGCTGGCGTCGGGCTCCAGCGCCTCGTTTAAATCGACTTGAAAACTCCGTATAAATCGCCGAATCAACCTGTCCTTGAACCAAGATAGCCGTATCCGCGTCAAGCGATAGGTCAGACGGGTCAATAACCGCTGCGGCAACAGATACTGCGGCAGGTTGCGCAGCTGATCGCTCAAGGTTGCGGTGACCGTAGTCATGATCGGATCGGGCATGAGTTTGAGTCCGACGGCGGGCAACGTGAGGAGAATACGGCCCCGTCAAGGCGCGGCGGCGCGAATTTTCAGAAAATCCGCCGCCATTTGTTCCGGGTTTTGTGGCGGGGTAAAGATGGCGCGCGGGCGTGCGGCCGGGTCGATCAGGATGATCGTCGAAGTATGATCCATCGTATAGTTAGCCGAATTTTCAGCGCTGGAACCACGTTGATAAAACACCCGCAACGGCTTGGCCAATCGGTCCAATTCCGCCGGCGGACCGGTCACCCCTTGAAACTTCGGATTGAAATAAGTCACGTATTCCCGCAACCGCTCCGGCGTATCCCGTTGCGGATCCACCGAGATAAAAAGGTAAGCCGTATTGCCGTCGGCCCCTTGCGCAGCGAGCAGTTTCTGCAAGCGATCCAATTCGACGAGCGTCAGCGGGCAGACATCCGGGCAATAGCTGTAACCGAAATAGAGAAAGGTCCATGACCCCTTTAAGCTATCGCGGGTGAAGGCTTGACCGCTGTGGTGGATCAGGTGGAAATCATCCGCCAGCTGAAAATCCTGCAAATAGATTCCAGCGATCTCGGGAGCTGGCGGGGCTCGACGCCCGAACAGCCGTTCGCCCAGCACCACGCCCACCAGCAGCGCCAACACACCGATCAATGCCAGCCCGATCACCGTCGCACGGTGGCTCATCATTCCTGCGCCTCAATGCCAAATCTTAAGAACAATAGCCGTTGTAACGAATGCATCCAACAGTTGTCAGCGAGCATATCCGGTTTGCCGTTGAAACGGTAGAATTTGCTAATTTTGCCGTGGCTAAACCACCCATTCGAATCTAGCGAACCGACGCGGTTTGGCCTATTCATGGATGGCTGCGCTCCCCTGCTCCCCTTTTCCGTTTGGAACAAGGGCCTCCACCGGAACTCTCGATCCCGATGACGACTGATGACGCTGTTGCTTACCTCCACACCATTCGCGACTTAATACGCTGGGGCGCCAGCCGTATGAACGAAGCGGGCTTGCACTTCGGTCACGGCACTGACAACGCCATTGATGAGGCGGCCACCCTCGTCCTGCACGCGCTGCATTTACCCCCGGATCTACACGCTGACTATTTTCAGTCACATTTGACGCCTAGCGAAAAGCAGGCGGCGCTTGACTTGCTGGCTCGTCGCATTAGCGAACGCAAACCAGCCGCTTACCTGACGCATCGCGCCTGGTTTATGGGTTTACCTTTTTACGTGGACGAACGGGTCTTGGTGCCCCGCTCGCCGCTGGCCGAGTTGATCGAACGGCATTTTTCGCCCTGGCTGTCCGATAACCGCAAGGTGGCGAACATTCTGGATTTGGGCACGGGAAGCGGCTGCATTGGCATTGCCTGCGCCTATGCTTTTCCCGACGCCCACATCGATGTGGCGGATATCTCCACCGAGGCGTTGGATGTCGCCCGCCGCAACGTCAGCGAGCATGGTTTGGAAGATCAGGTCGAAATCATCCAGTCCGACTTGTTTTCGGCCCTGAAAAGTCGCCGCTACGACATCATTATCAGCAATCCCCCGTACGTCGATCTGGCGGAACTGGATACCTTGCCGGATGAATATCACCACGAGCCACGGCTGGGATTAGCGGCTGGCGCCGCGGGGCTGGATGTGGTGGCGGAAATATTGAGTCAGGCCGTCGATTATTTACGGCGCGACGGATTACTGATCGTCGAGGTCGGCAATGCTCAATATGCTTTATGCGAAGCATTTCCCGACATCCCTTTTACCTGGTTGGAATTCGAACGGGGTGGCGAAGGAGTTTTTTTATTGAATACCGGACAATTACGCGGCCATGGCGCATCGTAGCAAGTAAGCCTCCCCGCCTCCGCCGATCAATCAGCCGCTCGCTTGATTGCAACCGCACGCTTGAGCGCCGTAACCTAAATTTCTTCTCACCTAGCCGGCCCACTGGCTCGCATCGCTGGGCGATCACCGCCAGTATTTGACTGGCGCGGGGCCGCGCGAACTAGAAGCCATGCCTTCTTTCAGCCGGTAGCAGAGTTTTCTCAAATTGTTGCTCACGCCAACCGCATCTATTAGGGTATTTAATCGTAAATTTTGTATTACCTGAGATTGCGCAATGAAAAATTCATCGTCTAAATATTACATATATCTATCAATAGAATAAATTTTGATACTTATCTTGATACAAATAGTAATTGATTCAAGGCTATTCTTGTCTATCATTTAGTCATAGACCTAGCTATATAGAAGGACTACTCTACCGCCACGGCGTGATGGATCAGGAGCTTAGTCCACGATCATTTTGATCGGGATCGGCTCCGAATCTTATTATTTTTAAGGAGCCGCCGCCATGATTAACGATTCACTATCATTTACCGGCGATCTCGAACAATCAGCCGCAACCGCCAGTACCCCCTCGCTCTGGAAAATCCTGGTGGTCGATAATGACGCCGGAGTGCATAACGTCACCCGACGCATCCTGCGCGACCGACATATTTTCGGGCGACCGCTGCAACTGCTACACGCCTACGACAGCCAGCACGCACGCGCCCAGTTACGCGAGCATCCCGACATTGCGGTCGCTCTGTTGGATATCGTGATCGAAACCGATCAGGCTGGCCTCGAGCTAGCCCGATACATCCGCGACGGTCTGGGTTTGCTGGAGTGCCAGATCATCTTGCGTACCAGTCATCCGGGCCACGCCCCGAAACTGGCGGTCATCAACGAATACGACATCAACGACTATCGCACCAAGGCCGAACTGACGCCCACCCGACTGATGACCACCATCAGCACGGCGTTGCGCTCCTACGCCCAACTGCGCACCCTAGCCGAATACTGGCGCGAGTTGCTCGAAACCAGCGGGCGGGCGCAATTAATTTTATATTCCATGAGCGACGCCGTAATTGCCACCGATATCAACGGCATCGTGCATTATCTCAATCCAGCCGCCGAAGCACTCGTTGGCCGCGTCACCGCAGTGCAGGGACAACCTTTGGGCGATGTCTTTCAGATCGTTAACGAGCAAACCGGCCAGACAGCGCCAGATTTGATCCACCCCTGTTTGCAAGAAGGGAACACCATTCGATTAAACGATCACTCGATACTGATTGGTGGTGACGGGCGGCAATACGGGATTGATGGTTCGGTCGCGCCCGTCAAAGGATGGGATGGCCAGGTGCTGGGCGCGATTCTGACGTTTCATGATGTAACAGCAAACCGCCAACTGACCCGCCAGCTGACGCACGCTGCTACCCATGATGCGTTGACCGGTCTAATCAATCGACCCGAATTCGAGCGGCGGTTGGAGCAAGCCTTGGCGAGCACCCGACAATACGGCATCCATCATGCTTTATGTTATCTGGATTTGGATCAATTCAAATTCGTCAATGACACGGCTGGGCATGCGGCGGGTGATGAATTACTTAAACAAATCAATGTATTGTTATCAGGAATGTTTCGGGAGCGCGACGCCTTCGCCCGTATAGGCGGCGATGAGTTCGGGCTATTATTGGAACATTGCCCCTTGGATCGCGCTCAGCTTATCGCTCAGACCGTGGTGGGCCATATTCGAGAATATCGCTTTCACTACGACAATCGTATCTACCAGATCGGGGTTAGCATCGGCTTGGTGCCGATCACTGCTGAAACGCGGGATATCGCGCAATTGCTGGCTCAGGCCGATAGCGCCTGCTACATGGCCAAGGAAAAGGGACGGAATCGCGTCTACATTCCTCAGCTCACAAGCGGCGAAACCGGCGCGCGCCATGGTGAAATTCTCGGCGCCGCCGGCTTACGCGATGCTCTGGAGCAAGGCTGGTTTCGGCTTTACTATCAGCCTATCATGCCGTTAGCCCAAACCGCTGCTGATCCGGTCAGTCACGAAGCCCTACTCCGGGTGGTTTATAAAAACAATCCATCTCAAAACAATGAATTGTTATTGCCAACGGCCTTTATCCCCGCAGCCGAACGCCATGGCCTGATGGGCGCCATCGACCGTTGGGTCATTCAAACGGCCTTCCAGGGCTACGCTCAGGGGATCGGCCGAACCGGCGCTCGGATCGATATCAACTTGTCTGGGAATTCCCTCAGCGATAAAACCCTGTTTGAATTCATTGAAGGCCAATTTGTCAAATATGCGTTGCCCCCGACCCAGGTCTGCTTTGAGATCACTGAAAGCGTCGCCATCCAAAACCTGCACCAAACGCTGGATCTGGCGGCGGCGATCAAACATCACGGCAGCCAGTTAGCTCTGGACAATTTCGGCATCGGCATGTCTTCCTTCCATTATCTCAAGACCCTGCCAGTGGATTACCTTAAAATAGATGGCAATCTAGTCAACGATATGATTGAAAACCCGAGCAATTGCGCGGTGGTGGCGGCTATCAATCAGATAGGCCACGCCATGGGGATCCAGACGGTTGCCGAATATGCCGATAGTCCGGCGATCATTGAGCGCTTACGCGAACTGGGCGTCGATTACGCGCAAGGTTATTTTCTTGGCCGGCCAACCCCCTGGGGTCAATCCTTATGAACACCGCCATCGTTTTTGACCAGGCCCTGATCCGTAAATACGACAAAGCTGGCCCCCGTTATACCTCTTACCCGACCGCCGTGCAGTTCCACCCGGGGTTCGATCAAGTGGCCTATCAGGAACAGGCGCGAGCCAGCAACGCTACCGGCAAGCCGCTGTCGCTTTATCTTCACATCCCGTTCTGCGATACGGTCTGTTTTTACTGCGCCTGCAACAAGATCATCACCAAGAACCGCCGCCATACCGCGCCTTATCTCGATCATTTGTACCGAGAAATAAAGCTCCAAGGCCAGTTGTTCGACCAAAATCGGCCCGTGACGCAACTGCACTGGGGCGGCGGCACGCCGACTTTCATTAGCGCCGCTGAAATGCGCGAGCTGATGCGAGTCACTGGCGAATATTTCCATCTGCTCAACGACGACAGCGGTGAATATTCCATCGAAATCGATCCGCGCGAAACCGATGAGGGCACTATCGCGCTGCTGCGGAAATTGGGTTTCAACCGGCTCAGCTTAGGTGTGCAGGATTTCGATTCCGCCGTGCAAAAGGCGGTCAATCGCATTCAATCCCGCGAAATAACCTTGAAAACGATGGACGCCGCCCGGCGCGAGGGCTTCAAATCCATCAGCGTGGATTTGATCTATGGCCTGCCCTTGCAAAGCGTCGTTAGCTTCGCCCGCACCCTGGATGAAATTATCACCCAAAACCCTGACCGGATTTCGGTGTTCAACTATGCGCATCTGCCCGATCTTTTCAAAACCCAGCGCCAGATCGACGCCCATGCGCTGCCGCTCCCAGCGGTCAAGCTAGAAATTCTCAAAAACACGATTGAACAATTAAGCGCCGCCGGTTACCTGTATATCGGCATGGATCATTTCGCCAAGCCGGGCGATGAATTGGCCACGGCGCAGCAAAACGGCACTTTGTATCGGAATTTCCAGGGCTACAGCACCCACGCCGACTGCGATCTGATTGGTCTGGGCGCAACGTCCATTGGCATGGTCGGAGATAGCTACAGCCAGAATTTGAAAGGGCTGGAAGACTACCACGCTCGCCTGGACCGTAATCAGCTGCCAGTATTTCGCGGCGTGCGACTGGATGCTGATGACCGCGCGCGGCGGGCGGTCATCACCGATTTGATTTGTCACTTCCGCTTAGAATTCGCCGCCATCGAGCAGCAATACAACATCCGTTTTGAAGATTATTTTGCCGTGGATCTGGCCGAGCTCTCAGGCTTGCAAGCGGATGGTTTAGTCGCCATCAGCCCTACCGGCATCGAGGTACTGCCGCCGGGACGGCTGCTGATCCGCAATATCTGCATGGTCTTCGACCGGTACTTGCGGGAAAGCCAGCAACAACGCTTTTCTAAAGTGATTTGATTAAGCGACTGCCAGCCTGGACCAAACGCCCTCTCGTGAGAGCGATTTTTCCCTGATTGGCTTGTTCTGGCGGGAAATTTCAGCTAATTGTTAGCGGTTAATGGCGATTCCCGCCACCTGTATCCAAGATAAGCATCGTGATTGAGGAGAAGAGTCATTATGACGAACAAATTTAGTCGCCACATTCTGAGCGCCGCCGTGACCACGATCCTCCTGGGTCTGGGCAGCGTGGCGCAAGCCGCCGAGGACACCATCAAGATTGCACTGGCTGGTCCGACCACCGGCCCAGTCGCGCAGTACGGCGACATGCAGATGATGGGCGCTAAGATGGCGGTCGAGCAGATCAACGCCAAGGGCGGCGTCAACGGCAAGAAGCTGGAAGCTGTGGTGATGGACGACGCCTGCGAACCCAAGCAAGCGGTTGCCGTCGCCAACCAGATCGTCAATCAGAAAATCAAATTCGTGATCGGTCACCTGTGTTCCGGCTCGACCCAGCCCGCGTCCAAGCTGTACGAGGATGAGGGCATCTTCATGATCACCCCGGCGGCCACCAACCCGGCCATCACCCAGCAAAAATACAAGATGGTGTTCCGCACCATCGGCACCGACGACCAGCAAGGCCCAACAGCGGGCAAATACATCGCGGGCACGGTCAAGCCAAAGAAACTGGCGGTTATCCATGACAAACAGCAGTACGGCGAGGGCATCGCCAAGGAAGTGGATAAAACCGTCAAAGCCGCCGGCATCACGCCCGTTCTGTTTGAAGGCATCAACAAGGGCCAGACCGACTTTTCCGCCCTGATCACCAAGATGAAGAAAGACGGTGTGGATTTCGTCTATTACGGCGGCTATCACCCGGAACTCGGCCTGCTGCTGCGGCAATCGCGCGAACAAGGCTTTGATGCCAAATACATGGGGCCGGAAGGCGTCGGTAACAAAGATATCAGCGCTATCGCCGGTCCAGCTTCCGAAGGGTTGCTGGTGACCTTGCCCGCCGATTTCAGCGCCGATCCGGCCAACGCCGATCTGGTCAAAGCTTTCAAAGCCAAGAATGAAGACCCCACCGGCCCGTTCGTGATGCCCGCCTACGCGGGCGTTCAGATCATCGCCGATGCCATCAAGGCCACCAAGACCGAAGATGCGGTCAAGATCGCCGATTACGTCCGCAAGAACAGCTTCCAGACCCCCATTGGTAAAGTCGCGTTCAAGGACAATGGCGACCTGAAGGAGTTCGAGTTCGTCATCTTCAACTGGCACGCCGACGCCACCAAGACCCCGGTCAAATAAGCAGATGAGCCAGGGCGAGGACTAAAAACCTCGCCTTTCTTTTTTCACGGCGCGCCGTTTGGGTGCGCCCCGCTTTCCACCCTTTCCAGTGTAGCGGCCATGTCAGGGTTCTCCTTTCTCGAATTTATCCAGCAAATCATCAACGGCCTGACCTTGGGCAGCATCTATGCCCTGATCGCCATCGGCTACACCATGGTGTACGGCATCATCGGCATGATCAATTTCGCCCACGGCGAGATTTACATGATCGGCGCGTATGTCGGCTTGATGGTCATTACCGGCCTTGGCCTGTTCGGCGTGCACAGCATCACCGCGATTCTGCTGGTGACGCTGGCCATCAGCATCCTGGTCACTGGCTCCTACGGTTGGACCGTGGAGCGGCTGGCCTATCGGCCGTTGCGCGGCAGCCCGCGACTGGTGCCGCTGATCTCGGCCATCGGCGTGTCGATCTTCCTGCAAAACTATGTACAGATCGGCCAGGGCGCGCGCGATGTGTCGATGCAACCGGTGTTGACCGGCGGCTGGCGCTTCGGCCCGGCGGACGGCTTTCAGGTCTACGTCTCCTATATGCAGGTGTTGATCGCGGTGATTACGGTGGCGTTCATGGGCGGTCTGACCCTGTTTATCGGCCGTTCGCGGATGGGCCGAGCCTGTCGCGCCTGTTCCGAGGATCGCGGCATGGCCAACCTGCTTGGCATCGACACCGACCGGGTGATTGCGCTGACCTTCGTGCTCGGCGCGGCGCTGGCGGCGGTGGCCGGGGTGTTAGTCAGCATGTATTACGGGCTGGTGAACCCCTTCATTGGTTTCATCGCCGGATTGAAAGCGTTCACGGCGGCGGTGCTGGGCGGAATCGGCAGCATTCCCGGTGCGATGCTAGGCGGAATCGTCCTGGGGCTGGCGGAAAGTTTCGCGTCGGCTTATCTGCAAACCGAATACAAGGATGTGGTGGCGTTCTCCCTGTTGATTCTGGTGCTGCTGGTACGCCCCACTGGCTTGCTCGGTCGGCCGGACGTGGAGAAAGTGTAATCATGCCCCGCGTTCTATCCGATGCCGTGCTGGCGGCGCTGCTGACCGCCGTCCTCCTCACCCCAATCTTTGGCCTGCACATTCACGTCGATGGAGTCAACGTCTCATTAAACCGCACCCCGATGCCGGTGATCGTCGCGGTGGTCATCGTCTTTCTGTGGCGCTTGTTTCACCAGCCGCTGCAACGGCTTTGGGCCAACCTGCGCCTGGCTGATGCCTGGCGGGGAAATTCCCTCGCCACGGGCTGGCAGTCAGTGACCGCGCGACCGAATGCGCGACTCGTGCTGTGGCTGGTGCTGCTGGCTGCCGCGCTGATCTGGCCGTTCACCGCCTCGCGCGGCGCGGTCGACGTGATGACGCTGGCGCTGATTTACGTGATGCTGGGGCTGGGGCTGAACATCGTGGTCGGCTTCGCGGGTCTACTGGTGTTGGGCTACGCGGCATTCTATGCGGTCGGCGCGTACACCTACGCCTATCTGGCCCAGCAATATGGACTGTCGTTCTGGCTCTGTCTGCCGCTGGCGGGCGGGCTGGCGGCGCTGACCGGCTTCCTGCTCGGCCTGCCGGTGCTACGCTTGCGCGGTGATTATCTGGCCATCGTCACCCTCGGTTTCGGTGAAATCACCCGATTACTGTTGAATAACTTGAATGCCCTGACCGGTGGCCCGGATGGCATCGGCGGCATTCCTCGCCCCACCCTGTTTGGATTGGAGTTTGGCCGTGTCGCCAAACAGGAAGGCGGCGCAACCTTTCATGAATTTTTCGGCATCGACTACAGCGGCGACCATGCGGTGATTTTCATGTATCTACTGGGTCTGGCGTTGGTCTTGGCGATCTTGTTTGTCATCAATCGGCTGCTGCGCATGCCGCTGGGCCGGGCCTGGGAAGCGTTGCGCGAGGATGAAATCGCCTGCCGCTCGCTGGGCCTGAATCCGACGGTGATCAAGCTGTCGGCGCTGACCTTGAGCGCCGCCTTCGCTGGTTTCGCCGGCGCCTTTTTCGCCGCCCGTCAGGGCCATATCAATCCTGAATCCTTCACTTTCATCGAATCGGCGATGGTGCTGGCCATTGTCGTGCTCGGTGGCATGGGCTCACAACTCGGCGTCATGCTGGCGGCGATCGCCATCACCGTGTTGCCGGAACTGGCGCGTGAATTTAACGAATACCGAATGCTGGCCTTCGGTTTAGTGATGGTGTTGATGATGATATGGCGGCCACAGGGCCTGATTCCCGCTGCTCGACCGCCGCTTAAATTACCGGAACACGGAGAGAAGGCATCATGAGCCTCTCCCCCGCTTTGACGCCCGCTGTCCAGTCCGCCGACCAACCCCTGTTAGCGGTGCGCAATCTTAGTATGCGTTTCGGTGGCTTGCTGGCGGTCGATAACGTCGCTTTCGATGTCCGGCGCGGCCAGATTTTCGCCATCATCGGCCCCAACGGCGCGGGTAAAACCACGGTTTTTAACTGCGTCGGCGGCTTCTATCAGCCCACCACGGGTAGCGTGATGCTGGATGGCCAAGCGATCAATCACTTAGCCAGTCACCGCATCGCCCGGCTGGGACTGGTGCGCACTTTTCAGAATGTGCGGCTGTTCAAGACCATGACAGTGGTCGAGAATCTGCTCATCTCCCAGCATACCCAGTTGGAAACTCGACTCCTGCCCGGCCTGTTTAAAACCCCCCAATACCGTCGCGCTGAAGCCGAGGCGCTGGAACGGGCGGCGTTCTGGCTGGAAAAGGTGGGATTGCTGGCGGTGGCCAACCGCGAAGCGGGCAATCTCGCCTACGGCCAGCAACGGCGGTTGGAAATCGCCCGCTGCATGATTACACGCCCCAAGCTGTTGATGCTGGACGAACCAGCGGCCGGATTGAACCCGCAGGAAACCCGCGATCTGGATCGGCTGATCAACGAGCTGCGCGCCCATCATGATGTCGCCGTCCTGCTGATCGAGCACGATATGAGTCTGGTGATGGGTATTTCCGACGACATTCTGGTGATGGAATACGGCCGGCCCATCGCCACGGGCGCCCCGGCGGAAATTCGCAGCAATCCCAAGGTGATTAAAGCCTATCTGGGAGAAGAGTGATGATGCTGAAGCTGGATACCGTTCACACCTTCTACGGTCAGATTGAAGCCTTGAAAGGCGTTTCGCTGGAAGTGCATCCCGGCGAAATCGTCACCCTGATCGGGGCCAACGGCGCGGGCAAGAGCACGCTGCTGATGACGATCTGCGGCTCGCCGCATGCCACCAAAGGCTCGGTGGCGTTCGAGGGGCAGGACATCACCCAACAGCCGACTCACGTCATCATGCAGTGCGGGCTGGCGCTGGTGCCGGAAGGCCGACGGATTTTCCCCGGCCTGACCGTACAGGAAAATTTGCAGATGGGCGGTTTCTTCGCCGACAAGTCGCGGCTGGACACCGATCTGGAGCGGGTCTTTACCCTGTTTCCGCGCCTTAAGGAACGCCGCCATCAGCGCGGCGGCACGCTGTCCGGCGGCGAACAGCAGATGCTGGCCATCGGTCGCGCTTTGATGGGCCGACCCAATCTCTTGCTGTTGGATGAACCCTCGTTGGGGCTGGCCCCCATCATCATCGCCCAGATTTTTCAGATTCTGAAGGAAATTCGCGAGGAAGGCGTCACCATCTTTCTGGTGGAACAGAACGCCCACCGCGCCCTGCAATTAGCGGATCGGGGCTACGTACTGGAAAACGGCCGGATTGTGCTAGCTGATACGGGCGCTAACCTGCTGGCTAATGACGAAGTACGGAAGGCGTATCTAGGCGGTTAGCCAATAAGCTTTTCGAAAACCGATTGCTTTGATCTCTTCCGCGGTGGGAGGAGATCAAAGCAAGATTACAGAGCCTGAAAATTCAAGCGATCTCATCCAGCGCCGCGCGGATTCGAGCGCCGATCTCATCGACCGTCCCGGTGCCTTTGACCTTACGTAGCAACCCTTTCTGGGCGTAATAATCGATCAACGGCGCGGTCTTCTCCTCGAATACCCGCAACCGGTTGCGGATAGTCGCTTCGTTATCATCAGCTCGGCCACGCCCCAACAAGCGCTTGACGATTTCTTCATAATCCACTTCAAAGAATAGCACCCTATCAAGGGGCTGTTTGAGCTTGGTCAGCAGTTTATCCAATGCTTCCGCCTGCGACAGATCGCGCGGGAAACCGTCCATCATGAAGCCTTTGGGATTAATTTGCGCCAACGCCCGCAGACCGTTTTCGATCATGCCGAGCACAATATCGAACGGCACCAGATCGCCAGCATCCATGAAGGGCTTGGCGCGTTGACCTAACTCGGTGCCGGCGCTCACTTCGGCGCGCAATAAATCGCCGGTCGCGACCGTGGAAATGCCGTAGCGTTGAATAATGGAGTCGGTTTGGGTTCCCTTGCCAGAGCCAGGCGCGCCTAACAGAACAATTCTCATAATGGTTTCACTCTTTCAGTGGTGGGCAATCAATACCGGAAAGCAATGGTGCGCTCAAATTATAGCGTGCCTATTCGACAAACAGCCGCCAGCAGCACCGAATCCACAGGATCCGCGGCAGGCGAAAGACCCAGAATCGCTGATTGACCGTTGCATGCCGTTTCCGATCCACAGCCAAGCTGCTAAGCGTTCAGGCTTGTTGTAGTATAAGCGCTAACGATAACCTGCCTCTTTCACTACCGCCGCGCAAAAGGTTACACGATGATCTTGGATAGAGTAGGCCCTGGCCATAATCTTCCTGAGGAATTCAACGTTATTATCGAGATTCCGGCGCACGCAGACCCCGTCAAATACGAAGTAGATAAAGAAACGGGCGCCTTATTTGTGGATCGTTTTATGAATACGGCGATGCACTATCCCTGTAACTATGGCTATATTCCTAATACCCTAGGCGAGGATGGCGATCCCTTGGATGTGCTGGTCGTGGCGCCTTTAGCGGTGATCAGTGGATGTGTGGTGCGCTGTCGACCCTTGGGCGTGCTGCATATGACGGATGAGGATGGGGGTGATCCCAAGCTCTTGGCCGTGCCCATCAAATCAGAATGCGCGCTCTATGACCAGATCGAGTCAGTAGACCAGATGCCCAAGGCCCAATTGAATCAGATTGCTCACTTTTTTCAACATTACAAAGACCTCGATTCAGGAAAATGGGTTCAAATCGATGGTTGGAGCGGGCCGGAAGACGCGAAAGCTGAAGTCATGAAAAGCGTGGAACGTTACCAGCGCCACCAATAAACTATGGATTCATCAATCGCGGGTATAATTCTGGATGCTTCCTCCTCAAAATCGAGGTTCGAGCATTTCAAATCGGGGAAATGGGGCGGATGCCAAGCTGCCTTAAGCGGGTCATCCTTGGACCATCTTTAGATGAGGGAGCGTGATATGCTGGTTGAGGTTTTCCAGATCCGGTGATCTGATCGCCGGATCGGATCGACGTTCGGACGAGGATTTACCTACTGGCCGTAAGCAATGAGCACTATAACCATCACACTATAATTCGGAGAAAAATTATGCTCTTACGTTATCCACACTGCGGAGGAAATTGGTCATGGCGACAGTAGGGTTAATTTTGGCGTTACTTTGCGCCATCGGGGCGCTGGTTTACGGCGCCCAATCGGTCAAATGGATTCTCGCCAAGGACCCCGGCAACGCGCGGATGCAAGAAATCGCCACCGCCATCCAGGAGGGCGCTCGGGCCTACCTGAACCGGCAGTACACCACCATCGCCATCGTCGGCGTGGTGGTCGGCGCGGTCATCCTGTTCACCTTGGGCACGCTCTCGGCCATCGGCTTCGTGATCGGCGCGGTGTGCTCGGGCGTGGCCGGCTACATCGGCATGTACGTTTCGGTGCGCGCCAACGTCCGCACCGCGCAGGCCGCTCACGACGGACTGAACGCGGCGCTGGAAGTCGCGTTTCGCGGCGGCGCGATCACCGGTCTGCTGGTGGTCGGCCTCGGCCTGCTCGGCGTGGCTGGCTATTACATTCTGCTGTACGCCTTCGCCGGCGCCGTCCCCGATCTCGGCCCGCTGATCGGACTGGCCTTCGGCAGCTCGCTGATCTCCATCTTCGCCCGACTGGGCGGCGGCATCTTCACCAAGGGCGCGGACGTCGGCGCCGATCTGGTCGGCAAGGTCGAGGCCGGCATCCCCGAAGACGATCCGCGCAACCCGGCGGTCATCGCCGACAACGTGGGCGACAACGTGGGCGACTGCGCCGGCATGGCCGCCGACCTGTTCGAGACCTACGCCGTCACCATCATCGCCACCATGCTGGTGGGCAGTCTGATGTTCACCGGCGACGCTGATCCAGAACGCCATCGCTCTGCCGCTGGTAATGGGCGGTGTGTCGATCATCGCCTCGATCATCGGCTGCGGCTTCGTCAAGGCCCGGGAAGGCGAGAAGATCATGAACGCCCTGTATCGGGGCTTGGCGGTGGCCGGCGGCATTTCCGCCGTCGTCTTCCTGCCGGTCATCTTCCTGCTGATGGGCGGCGCGCATTTTTGGGGTCTGTGGGGTTCGGCGCTGGTGGGACTGGGCCTAACCGCCGCCATGGTGGTCGTTACCGAATACTACACCGCCACCGAGTACAGCCCGGTGCGTAAATTGGCTGAAGCCTGCACCACGGGTCATGCCACCAACATCATCTCCGGCTTGGCGGTGTCGATGAAGGCCACCGCGCTCCCCGTGCTTGCGGTGTGCCTGAGCATCGGCCTCGCCTACTCTTGGGCGGGCCTGTACGGCATTGCCATCGCCGCCACCTCAATGCTGTCGATGGCCGGCATCATTGTCGCTCTGGACGCCTATGGGCCGATCACCGACAACGCCGGCGGCATCGCCGAAATGGCGGAAATGGACGAGAAGATTCGTGGCATCACCGATCCGCTGGACGCCGTGGGCAACACCACGAAAGCGGTCACCAAGGGATATGCTATCGGTTCAGCCGGCCTAGCGGCGCTGGTGCTGTTCGCGGACTTTGAGCACAAGCTGGAACTGGCTCATATCAAGGTGGATTTCTCCCTGACTGATCCGGTGGTGATCATCGGCCTGTTCATTGGCGGCATGATCCCGTTCCTGTTCGGCGCGATGGCGATGGAAGCGGTCGGCCGCGCCGCCGGTGCGGTGGTGCTCGAAGTGCGCCGCCAGTTCCAGGAAATCGCCGGCATTATGGAAGGCACCACCAAGCCCGATTATTCGCGCGCGGTCGATTTGCTGACCAAGGCCGCGATCAAGGAAATGATCATCCCCTCGCTATTACCCGTGCTGACCCCCATCGTGGTTGCCTTCGGAATGGCTTGGCTGATGGGTCCCGAAGCTGGACCGAAGGCGCTGGGCGGTCTGCTCATGGGCACCATTATCACCGGCCTGTTCGTGGCTCTTTCGATGACCGCGGGTGGCGGCGCCTGGGATAACGCCAAGAAGTACATCGAAGACGGCAACTTCGGCGGCAAAGGTTCTGAAGCCCACAAGGCGGCGGTCACTGGCGACACTGTCGGCGACCCCTACAAGGACACCGCCGGCCCAGCCGTCAATCCGCTGATCAAGATCATCAACATCGTCGCTCTGCTCATCGTGCCGTTGTTAGTCGCGATGAAGTAAGAGTCCGTGGCTGAACTGAGCCACTTCAACGCCGCCGGCGAGGCCCACATGGTCGATGTGGGCGATAAGGACATCACTCGCCGGATGGCTGTTGCTGAAGGTTGGATCAACATGCGGCCGGCCACCTTGCAACGGATCGTGGCCGGCGCGCACGCCAAGGGTGATGTACTCGGCGTCGCCCGCATCGCTGGGATTATGGCGGCCAAGCGCACCGCCGAACTGATTCCGCTCTGTCACCCGCTCGCGCTGACCCGAATCGCGGTGGAACTGGAACCGGCCACCGACAAACCGGCCGTCCGCTGTCAAGCCACTGTCGAAACGCGCGGTCGCACCGGCGTTGAAATGGAAGCCCTGACCGCCGTGCAAATCGCCCTGCTCACCGTCTACGATATGTGCAAGGCGATAGATCGAGGCATGAGCGTTACCGATATCCGATTGTTGGAAAAAACTGGCGGCAAATCTGGCGACTGGCGGCGGGAATGAGCCACCTTTACATCGTCGATCAGGCCGCGCTTGACGATTTTTGCCAGCGGATCGACAAGGCGCCGTGGCTGGCAATCGACACGGAGTTCATTCGCGAGCAGACCTATTACCCGCAACTCTGCCTGATCCAGATTGCCGTTCCCGGCCAAATCGCCTGCATCGATCCGTTGGCCTTGCCCTCGCTGGAGCCGCTGTTAGACCGGCTCCATGACCCGGCCATCACCAAGGTGCTACATGCCGCCCATCAGGATTTGGAAATTTTTTTTCACCTGCGCGGCGCGGTGCCGTCGCCGGTTTTCGACACCCAACTGGCGGCGCTGGTCCTGGGATACGGTAACCAGATCGGCTACGCCAGCCTGGTGCAACAAGTGCTCGGCGTGACGCTGGCCAAGGCCTACACCCGCGCCGACTGGCGACAGCGGCCGATGGCGGCGGAATGGCTGGCCTATGCGGCGGACGATGTGCGTTATCTGGGAGAAATTTATACCCAGCAACTGGCGGCGCTGCGCCTACGCGGCTGGGCGGCCGCCCTAGCCGAGGATTTTCAGGCATTAACCGAGGTAGAGCGCTACCGCCCGCAACCCCAAGAGCAATGGCGGCGGGTGCGGGAGCAGAACCGTCTCCGTGGGGTAGAACTGGCGGTGCTACGGGCGCTGGCCGCCTGGCGGGAAGAGCAAGCCAGCCAGAACGACCGTCCCCGCCGCTGGATCCTGGACGACACGGTGCTGGTGGAACTCGCTCGCCGGCTGCCGGAAACGTTGGAGGAGTTGCGCCTTATCCACGGTTTGCCCAACACCACCCGCCAGCGGCATGGGGCGACTTTGCTAGCGCTGATCGCCGCCGCTCGAAACGAAGCGCCCGAACGCTGGCCCGCGCCGCCACGCCGCCCGCGCCTTTCGCCAAAGCGGGCCGCCGAAATAGACACTCTGTTGGATCGGGTGGCGGCGAAAGCCAATCAGTATGGCATCGCGCCGCACCACATCGCCGATCAACGAGAGATCGAACGCTTATTAGCGGGTGAAGATTGCCGACTGCTCCACGGCTGGCGGGCAGCGGCCGTCGGCAAGGAACTGGCCGCGCACATTTCCGCGGGCCGTGATTCGTAAGCTCCGGCCCAGCATTAAGCAGCTTTCCCTGTATTCCTCAAACCAGCGTATCGCATTCAGGCAATATTCACGTTATCAGCCCCATACTTCGTTTCACAGTGTGGGTGTATGTGGGTTTTCATGACGGCGCCACTATTAATCTTTTGATACTGTTAGTGACCGCCGTCATCCTTTTCCCAATCGGCCCCAAGCGAACGCCCATCACAGGATAACTCGGAGAAACGTTGATGAATAAACCGTGCAAGATCGCCATGCTTGTTGCCGCTTTGGGGTTGACCACGGCGTGCGCCACGCCTGACGCACCGTATTATCACACCCAAAACGGCGCCCTGATGGGCGCGGCGGCCGGCGCGGTCATTGGCCATCAGCTCGACCATCGTAACGGCGCTGTCGCTGGCGGATTGGCCGGCGCGCTGATCGGCGGCTCGGTCGGCAATCAGATGGATTATTATCGCAATGACGGCGGTAATCCTTATTGGCGGAACCGTCCGCCACCGCGACGCTACCGTTATCGCGATTACGGGCCTCCGCCGGGTTACCACTACGGCCCTTCGTACTGAATTTCAAGCTAACGCTGTTTGCGCAAAATCCCGACACCCAAGCGGTCGGGATTTTGCGTTTTAACTTCAACCCATTAGAAGCGACCGCGAGTGACCGCTTAAACGAGCGGCCCTTGACAGGGTTATTTCCTTCAAAGCAGCCGCTCGCTATCCGCGATTAGGTCAGATTGGCCGAGCGCCACCAGTTATTGTGATCCCGGCGCAGGACCTCATGGGTCGGTATCGGATAGAAGGCCAGATCCGGCCCATTACCCATATAAATGCCGCTCTTGATCATGCGATAGGGGAATTCCAGCGAATGCACCCGATGGACCAATTTGCTTTGCTTGCCGGTTGGATCGACTTCCAGCAGAGCTTCGCGCAAATGATGCATGAAAGAGTACGGCAGATCGCCCACCGCCCCATTGGCCGGATCGCTCGCCAACGCGCCCAAACCCAACTCGACGAAACACAAGCCGGGGAAGCGGATGAATTTAGCCGGTTGGCTAGTCACACCCTCATAATAGCCGCGCGGATCTTGCGCGCTGACCACCAGGCTGTTGACTGGGGCAAGATCCTGATACATATGTAGGCCCTTCTCCTTGGCCGGAAACGCATCGCTACGACTGAGGCCCAAGGTTTGGCCATAAGCAGTGCTCAGATACAGCTTTTGCAGGGCGCTGATCGGAATGTGCTCCAGCACGCGATAAACCGCGATATAAACCGAATTCTTGGGGGTTCCATCGGGGTGCGCAACACACCGTTTGAGACCTTCATCAATGTTGAAAAACTCATGACGGAAGTTAGGATCGATTTCGAAAAAAATGGCCTGCCCTTTGGATTTGTACTTGTGGCCGGTCGAGTAGTATTGCCCGAACTGTTCCGGCGAGAGCATGGAAGCGATCAACGCCTCGGGAATCAGCGAGAAGTAAAGATGAATCGTCATGGTTATAGAGCCTCTCCAAGATTGGGATGAGCTAAAAGCGCCTTAACAGAAAATAGCAAGCTTTTCGGGAAAGCGATAAGGTTCGTGGCTGCGCACTGACATTTATCCTCTCTCATTATATGGGAGCTGACAACACAGCGCCTATGGTTCTTGATATTTCCTAAATCAAGCGACCGCGATCTCTAACGGGACTAAGTAACGTTCCAGCTCCGCAAGCGTCGAAATCGGCGGCAAGCACTGCAAGCCATTACAGACATAGGCTACAACCGGCTCCGTTCCAATTCGCCGTTCAGCCAAGAGTTCCGCCGGCAGAACAGCCGCCGCCGGAATCGCCAAGGTTAGCCGCCGCGGTGCATACGGTTTGACGCAGCGTTCTCGCCACGTCTCCAGCATCGCGCCGCCGCCGCGCAAAAGGATGATTTGCACCGGTTCCAGATACCCTTCCAAGGCCGTCAGCATCGCATTGCAGGCAGAGGGCATCTGCTGAATCACTGGCCAGGCCCAACGCAACGCCCGCTCGGCCGCATCCAGATACCCCGTTCGTCCGGTCAGATGACCCAGTTTCAATAACACGTCAATAGCGACGCCGTTGCCGGCCGGAAGGGCGTCATCGTGCGCCGATTTAGGCCGTTGGATCAACCGTTCGTGGTCGGAGGCCGTGAAATAAAAACCGCCAGCCGCATGATCTTCGAATTGATTTAACAGGACATCAGCCAGCGTCAGGGCAAAATCGAGATCGCCATCGCGCCAACGACATTGCAACAATTCCAGAATGCCAGCGATCAAAAAAACATAATCATCCAGATAAGCGTTCAGCCGACTTTGCCGATCCTTGTAAACCGCCAACAATCGACCATCGCGCCAAAGATGGGCGCGGATAAAATCCAGGGCGCGTTCCGCCGAGCGCGCGAAATCAGGACGCCCCAAATGGCGGCTGGCGCTGGCCATGCCTTGGATCATCAAGCCGTTCCAAGCGGTCAGGATTTTCTCATCCCGTCCCGGCCAAACTCGCTGCGAGCGCGCCGCCAGCAGCTTATGGCGGGCATCCGCTAGCCGTTGCTGGTCAGCCACTCCAGCCGTGTCGCCATGGGTCTGCCGGAGCCATTCCAAACGCTCCGCCGCCACTCGCAAATGCCAAGCGCTCTCAAAATTGGGGGGCTGGTCGAGGCCCGTAATAGGGGGCGACAACCGCATAGTCTTCCGCGTCCAACAACACCCGCGCCTGTTCAGGCGCCCACAAGTAAAATTTGCCCTCTTCCCCTTCGGAATCCGCATCGAGGGTAGCGTAATATCCGCCATCTGGCGACTGCATCTCCCGCATCACCCATCCGCTGGTTTCCTCGGTCACGGTTCGAAACAGCGGGTCATGCGTCGCTTGCCAAGCCTGGGCGTACAACGCCAATAATGGGCCGTTATCGTACAACATCTTCTCAAAATGCGGAATTTCCCACCTTGCGTCCACCGAATAACGGTAGAACCCACCGCCAAGCTGGTCGTAGATCCCACCCAACGCCATCTTCCGCAGAGTGGTCAGCACAACGGTTTCGGACTCTCGATCCACTGCGCTTTGTTGAGCGCTGATTGCCCAGTGCCGCAGCAACCGTTCCAAGCTCGTCGGATGCGGAAATTTCGGCGCGGCGCCAAAACCGCCGTTCACCGGATCGAAGCCACGCACCAATTGGTCGCGCGCCACCTGTAAAGGAGCGCCATTCAAAACCGCCATGCCGGCCGCTGGCGCGCTAATTTCGAAACGCAAGGCGTCCAGCAACAGCTGATTCTGTTCGCGCAAAACGTCTCGCTGCTGGCGATAATAGCCGCTGATGCGCCGTAATACCTCAGTGAAGGCAGGCATCCCGTAACGGGGCGTCTTGGGGAAATAAGTGCCCCCGACAAAAGGCAGTTGATCGTCGTGCATTAAAAACATCGTCAACGGCCAGCCGCCAGCGCGCCGATTCATCAACTGAAAAGCCGTCTGATAAATCTTGTCAAGATCAGGCCGTTCCTCGCGATCAACCTTAATGTTGACGAATAGCTCGTTCATGACGCGAGCGGTGGCTTCATCCTCAAAAGATTCGTGGGCCATTACATGGCACCAGTGGCAGGCGGAATAGCCGATCGACAACAGGATCGGTTTTTCCTCGCATCGGGCTTGCGCCAAAGCGGCCTGATCCCAAGGCTGCCAAGCCACTGGATTGTGGGCGTGCTGGCGCAAGTACGGACTGGTTTCCTTGATCAAGCGATTGGTATAAGGCGGTTCGGACATGGCGGCGCTCCAGCAACACGGAAAATCGGCGAGACGCATATAACGATTTCTCGGATAATACCAACTAAGCTTGTCCACCTCCTCCCCAAGCATGATGCCGATCCCCACCGCTCGGCTGCGCCATTCACTCCGAGGAATCTGGATTATGGGTATTGAAATCGAACATAAGTTCCTGTTGCGCGATGAAAGCTGGCGGCAACAGGTCGAACGCTCGGTGCGGATGCGCCAAGGCTATCTTACCAGCGACGCCCGTTGCTCGGTGCGAGTGCGGGTGGCGGGGAGCCAAGGCTTTCTCAATCTTAAGAGTGGCACCCTGGGCATTCAACGCAGCGAATACGAATACCCTATCCCGCTGACGGAGGCCGAGGAAATCCTCAACACCCTGTGCGAGAAGCCCTTGCTGGAAAAAACCCGCCATTTTGTGCGCCTCGACCAGCATCTCTGGGAAATCGACGAATTTGCTGGCGACAACGCCGGCTTAATCGTCGCGGAAGTCGAGTTGAATCATCCCGACGAAGCCTTTACCCGGCCCGACTGGCTGGGAGAGGAGGTCTCGCACGATATCCGTTACTACAACTCGCAGCTGGCCCGGCATCCCTACCAGAGCTGGTCATGCCCGAGCGGCTGATCCAGGTTAGTATTCCAGCGCAACAGCTGGCACTGACGCGTGGAGAGAAACCGCTGGCGATTTATCCGGTATCCACCGCCCTTAATGGCCCTGGCGAACGGCACGCGAGCGGTTGCACGCCGCGTGGCTGGCACCGGATTCGAGTCAAGATCGGCGCTGGCCTGCCGCCTGATACGGTCTTCGTCGGCCGGCGACCGACCGGCGAAATCTACAGCCCGGAATTGGCGGCGCGGTATCCGAAACGCGACTGGATCCTAACCCGGATTTTGTGGCTGACCGGATTGGAGCCGGGCTACAACCGCGGTGGAGACTGCGATACCTTGCGCCGATTTATCTACATCCACGGCTGCCCGGATACCGCGCCGATGGGCATACCGCTGTCTCATGGCTGCATTCGGATGCGCAATCGGGATCTGCTGGCGCTGTTCGAACAAGTGGCGGCGGGCGATCGGGTCTTTGTCGCCGGATAAAGTCAACGCTCGTCCAGTTTGGAGCGCAAGGTTTCGACGACCCCCTGAAACGCTTCCTGATTGCGCGGGTTCAATTCGCTCAGGGTGCGGTGGGCTTCGAACACGATCCGGGTCAAGCCTTCCTTGCACGGGCCTTGAACGTCAAGTTGTTGCAAGGTGGCCGAAATGGCTTCTCCGGAATCGTGGATCTCGAAAATCTCGTAAAACCCCATGCACTCCAGCACCTGATTAACATCAGGGCTGGTCGATAACAACGTGGTTTTGCGGCCAAAACGGCTGTGGCTAAAGTTGGCGATCTTGGCTAAGAGACCCAAACTGGTACTGTCAATCGAATGGGTTTGGGTCAGATCGACCATGATATCGCCATAATCGGTGCGAGCGAACAAGCCATCCAGAAAATCGCTTAACGCGCAGCCCATGGTGTAGCGAATATCACCCACCAGCTTGAGAATGTAAGTATTCCCTTGCTTGACATAAAAAGCGGTCCCATCTTCCACCTTAATCTCTCTTTTCGATCAACAGCAGGGTGACATCATCCGGCAGCAGTATGCTTTGATCGAGGGCTAGCGCCTGAACCAGATTTTCGATTTTGAGATCAGTCTGTTGCACGGTTTCCAGCAAGAACGCTTGCTTGCTGCGAAGATTGGCTTGCGGCAGGGTCTCAAGAATACCGTCCGAGATCAGCACCAATGCAAACTTGGGAGGCAATTGCAAGGATTCGGCTTGATAGCTAGCAAAATCGAATAAACCAATCGGCAAACTTTTTTTACCGATAAAAACAGCTTTTTCACCATCAAACAGGATCGGAAAAGGAAATTGCCCCCCGCTGCTATAACGCAATCGGTTCGTCTCCCAATCGATAACGCCATAAAACATGGTAAGGTATTTATCCATGTGGGAACCGAAAATTTCCCGGTTTAACCGACTCAAGGTTTCAGCCGGATTCAGAATACCTCGATCACGGTTCTGCCGATACAATTCGCGATAACGGCCAATATAACTCTTCAACATAACCGTGACAAAGGCCGAAGAGACGCCATGGCCGGACACATCGGCGATATAAAAACCCAAGTGGCCGCCGTCGATAATGAAATAATCAACGAAATCGCCGCTGAGGTATTGAGAAGTCAGAACATGGCGGCTGAACCAGTAGTTTCGATAATTCTTGTTATTTTCGGGCAGCAGTTGAAATTGAATGCGGCGGGCGGCGGCTTCGTCCTCCTGCAAGCGCCGCAGCGTCTGCTGCAACTGCATGTTAACAGCCTCTAGATGCTCGCGGTGCTCGCGATTTTCTCGCCGCAATCGCGCGCGCTCCAAGGCGTGGGCGATGGCGTGCTCCAAAACCGCCATGTCCTCGATCGGCTTGGTCACGTAATCCCAAGCACCCAGTTTGAGCGCCTGAATGGCATCGCTCATGCCCCCCATGCCAGAAACCACCAAGATCGGCAATTCAGGATAATTGCGGGTTACGGTGGCCAGCACGTTTAGACCGTCCATGCCGGGCATGCGCAAATCACACAACACCAAATCGGGCTGTTCGCGCTGGATAAGATCAATGGCGGTCTGGCCGTCAACGGCCTGGATGACGTCAAAACCGCTATCTTCCAAAAAGGCGGTGATGACCTCAAGAACCAGTTGCTCGTCATCGACTGTCAGGATGCGCACCGGTTTTTGGCTCATGGCCTGACCTCTCGTAGTGCCGCCAGCATCCGTATGGCGCCAACCAAGGGCGCCATATCCTCCAACGGCTTACGGTAAACCCGATCCTCTTCGAGGCCGGCGGCGCGCAAATCCTCAGGGAGGGTATAACTGGAAGAGCCGGTATGAATCAGAAACTCCATATGGGGATACAGCTGATGAAAAAGACGGATGGCGGAATTGCCGTCCATGTCCGGCAATCGCATGTCCATGATGCACACCCGACAGGCGGCGGCGGCATCCCGCAGCCAGTTTAATGCGGGAGTGACCGATTCGAACGCGACGACTCCCAAGCCTTCATCTTCTAAATAAGCTTTCAAGTTTTCTCGAATCATTTCCTCGTCGTCAACGATCAAAACCCAGCCTGTCATGATAGCGCGTCTCCAACCAGAGGTAGACGGATACTAAAACAACTGCCCTGCCCTGGTTTAGAGGTTGCGGACAGCCGGCCGTTATGTTGATCGGTTACGATAAAATAAGACACCGACAATCCCAGTCCGGTCCCGGCGCCCACTTCCTTGGTGGTAAAAAAAGGTTCAAAAATCCGCTTGAGCGTTTTGTCGTCCATCCCAGGACCGTTGTCAATCACTTCGATCAAAACATTATCGGGTTCACGCAGGGTGCGCAGGGTGATCGCGGGCGTGAGCGTATTAACTTCCGTCATCGCCTGAGCCGCATTTTTCAACAGGTTCAAAATCACCTGTTCGATTTCGGTCTTGTCGCAATACACCACCTGTAGTGCGGGATCGTAGTCGCGCAGGATGGAGATCCGCTTGAAATCGTACTTCTTTTTCAAATCGTAGTCGCTAGCGGCTAACCGCAACACGGTTTCGAGCATCTCCTCCAGGCCCACCGGGGCGAAACGCGACTCGCTGCGCCGACTAAAAGACAGCATGTCAGCGACAATTTTGGCGGCGCGGGCGCCCGCTTCGCGAATCCCTTCCAGGAATCGCAGAACACCCCGTTCTTGCAGGTAGCGGTTGAGCAAGTTCAGGTCAATATTCAAAGCATCGGCGACGGCGCGGTTCTGAGGTAGATCGGGCCCGATGCGTCGCAAGACATTCTGGCTGCCTTGCAGAATCGCGCCGAGGGGATTATTGATCTCGTGCGCCATGCCAGCCGCCAAGCCGCCCACCGATAGCATCTTCTCAGTTTGCACCATCATTGATTCAATGCGAACCCGGGCGGTAACGTCATCCATTCGGATGACGGCGCCATTGGCGTTGTCCGCCATCAGAGGATAGACCATCACATCGGCGTAATGCAGTTCACCATCCGTTTCCAAAGTCATCCGGGGCGTCTTGATCGGATGGCCCTCACGAATCACCTGCCGGACTTGCCCGAATTGATTTTCCAGCTGCGGAAAGACTTCTCCAAAGAAACGGCCCTGCGCCGCGGCCCAGGATAGGCCGCTGGCGTGTTCGGCTGGCTGGTTCAATACCGTGATGTAGCCCCAGGGATCGACCCCGATCAGTACCGACGGCATCGAATCGATGATGTTCTTAAGGTAGAGCCGCATCCGAGCCACCTCTTCCTTCGCCCGTTTCTGCTCGGTCATGTCGATCGCCACGCTCAACACCGCGGTTTCGTTCAGACCCGGCTCGATAAAAGGAATTTTCATGGTTTGCAGGGTTCGAACATGGCCCGCGGAGTCGGTAAAGGTTTCTTCGGGGATCAGTTTCGAAGTCCAACTTTGAATGACCTCTTGGTCATCGGCCAACATCCGCTCCACTTCCTCTTCCACAGCATGAATGGTCCGAGGCGAGCGGTTCACCAACTCCTCCACCGTCCTGCCGTAAGCCGCCGCCGTGGTGCGGTTGGCGAGTAGAAAACGGCCGTAGCGATCCCGCGCAAAGATCATGTGCGGCACCAGGTCGATGATCCGTCGCAAGCGTAATTCGCTTTGATGCAGCGCCACTTCCACGTTAACTTGCTCAGTGATGTCGCTGCCGGTGCCGCGATAGCCTCGAAACCGCCCTTGGCTATCATGGATCGGTTTACCGTTGACCTTCAGGTAGCGGCCGTCTTTTCGATTGCCGGTCAGATGAGTTTGGTAGGTGAAATCACGAAACGGCAGATGCTTTTCCAACAGCTCCCGATGCACGCGCCATTTATGTGGATCGATGGTCACGTCAACCCCAGCAAGTTCCCAGCGGGCGCGGCCCAACACAGACTGGGGCGAGATGCCGGTCAAGACGTAAAAGCGCTTCGACAGGTACGTAAAGCACAGGTTTTCATCCATCTCCCAAACCCAGTCGCTGGTCGCTTCAGTGACATCGCGAAAGCGCGCTTCACTTTCACGCAACGCCATTTCGACGCGCCGCCGCTCGCTCAGCTCACGTTGCAACTGCTGGGTGCGCCTCGCCATTTGCCGATAAAGCAGCCAGCACCAGAACAGCGCGACCAGCAGCGGTACCACCAAACCCAAGACCCAACCCGCACACCCCATGCCTTCTCCGACAGGCTGAGGACCGACCGAACCGTGACCTATCCCGCGTGTTTCCGCGCCACTCACTTCAAACGCACTCAACCCAATCACCAGAAGCAACGCCCCCCATTCCGCCAACCGCTGAAACAGGGGGCGATCCGGCCGAATCCGCGGCGGGGAGGCTAAATACAAAGGCTGGAACAAACGGCCGAGCTTAGGCATAACCGCTGATTATTAGCCAATTAGACGTTATCATAGAATTATTTTCTTCCGCGGGCTGACACGAGGTGAACACGATGGGGTTGGGACCGGTGATGCTGGGCCTGGATGGCTTTGAATTGACGGCTGAGGACGCTGAAATTCTGCGCCATCCACTGGTGGGCGGCGTCATTTTATTTAGCCGGAATTACCAATCCCTCGAGCAGGTTGCGGCATTGACGGCCAGCATCCATGCTTTGCGCCAACCGCGACTGTTGGTGGCGGTAGACCATGAGGGCGGCCGGGTACAACGATTTCGTGAGGGCTTCACGCGATTGCCGGCGGTACGCTGCCTGGGTGAGATTTACGATCAGGATCGACCGCGGGCCAAGCAACTGGCGCGCGTTACCGGTTGGTTGATGGCGGCCGAACTGCGCGCTGTCGGCGTCGATTTCAGCTTCGCGCCGGTACTGGACTTGGATCACGGGGTCAGCGGCGTGATTGGCGACCGGGCATTCCACCGTGACCCTGAAATCGTCGCCGATCTGGCCCACGCCTACGTCAGTGGCATGCAAAAAGGCGGCATGGAAGGCGTGGGTAAGCATTTTCCGGGTCATGGCGGCATCGCGGCCGACTCTCACCTGGAATTACCTGTGGATTTACGTAGTTACGACGATCTCATCGCCACCGATCTGCTGGCTTTCGAGCGGATGATCCATTACGGCTTGGCCGCGCTGATGCCGGCCCATGTGCTCTACCCGCAAGTGGATGACCGGCCAGCCGGTTTCTCAACCCGCTGGCTGAAGGATATCCTGCGCCGTCAGCTGGAGTTTCAAGGCGTGATCTTCAGCGACGATTTGGATATGGCCGGCGCCACGGAGGCGGGTTCACCGTCGGAACGGGCGCGGGCGGCATTGGCGGCAGGGTGTGACATGGCGTTGGCGTGCAACGACCGCCGGGCCGCCGTGGCCATTCTCGACAATCTCCACCACGTGGCCGACCCGGTAAGCCAGGTGCGGTTGATTCGATTGCATGGACGTGGCCACATCACCGTGGAGCGTTTGCGGCGCGGCGCCGCCTGGCAGCGAGCGAGCCGCTGGGTGCGCGATTACGATGCTTGCCCATTATTGGAGATGGATATTTAGGCCAACCGTCCGCCGTCCCGTCCAACCGCCATCCTTCGGAGTCACAATGTCCGGTATTACCCCCGCGCAGGCGCTAACCGCGTTGCAGGACGCCGAGTTGCTGTATTCGCCCCAACAGATCGAGCAGGCATTGGATCGGATGGCAGCCGCCATCACCGCCAAACTCGAACACTGTGATCCGCTCGTGCTGATGGTGATGAACGGTGCGTTCGTACCCGCCGCGCACTTGTTGGCGCGCTTGCGATTTCCCTTGCGGGTCGGCTATCTGCACGCCACCCGCTACCGAGGGGACACGCGCGGCGGTGAAATCGGCTGGATTGCACCCCCTCGACCGGTAGCAACCGACCAAGTTGTGTTGGTGGTGGATGACATCTTCGATGAGGGAGATACGCTCAAATCGATCTTAGCTGAAATTCAGCGGCAAGGCGCTAAAGCGGTGTACAGTGCGGTGTTGGCCAACAAACGGCACGACCGTAAGCTATTGGGTCTGATCGTGGATTTCGTCGGCTTGGAGGTGCCGGATCGCTATGTATTCGGCTGCGGGATGGATTACCAAGAGTATTGGCGCAACCTGCCTGCTATTTATGCCGTTCGCGAGTAAGCGGCGCGCGAAGATCGCTTGTTGGTTTGCCGCCATCGTGCCTGCCTGAGGATCGCCATTATGACCCCAACCATCGCCATCATTGGAGGCACGGGCCTCACCTCCTTGAACACGCTAGAAATCACCCATCGTGAGAATCAGTCTACCCCTTACGGCGAGCCCTCCAGTCCTCTGATTCAAGGCAAGTTGAGTGGTCGGACCGTGGTATTTCTCGCGCGACATGGCCTGCATCACACCCTGCCGCCGCATAAGATCAATTACCGGGCCAATCTGTGGGCGCTCCAGCGGATCGGCATAAAACACATCATCGCCATAGCGGCCGTGGGGGGCATTCGAAACGATATGGCGCCGGGGGTTCTGGCGTTCCCAGACCAACTGATCGATTATACTTGGGGCCGGCAAGGTACTTTCTTCGATGAAAATCTGACTCAGGTCACCCACATCGATTTTACCGAACCCTATTGCCCACAATTGCGGGGACGCTTGATTCAGGCCGCTCAACTGTTGAATCTCGGCGCTCGCGAGTCCTGCACTTACGCCGCCATGCAGGGACCGCGATTGGAAACGGCGGCTGAAATTCGCAAACTGGAGCGGGACGGTTGCGATATTGTGGGCATGACGGGGATGCCGGAAGCCGCTTTAGCGCGCGAACTCGACCTGCGCTACGCCACCTGCGCGATCGTGGCCAATTGGGCCGCCGGCAAAGCAGCTGGCGAAATCAGCATGGCGGAGATTGAACGGAATCTGCAAGAGAGCATGGCGCGGGTCAAATTACTGTTGACCGAGCTGGTCCCCATTATCGACCCGTCCTGATTTCAGCCGCCGCGCACCAGCTGCTCCGTTTTTAAATCTCTAATTTCAGTAGGTTTTAAAGCGTCGCCGATCAGGCCGGGCAACAAGTAGTCAACCTTGTCGCCCAGCTGACGGCGCACCGCCAGCAGACCGCGGGCAGGCGGGCGGCCACTCAGATTGGCGCTGGTGGAAACCAGTGGATGCTCGCAGGCCCGACATAACGCGGCAGCCAGCGGATGCGCGGTCACTCGCACCGCCAGTGTGTCATGCCGGCCGCGCAGCCAGCGCGGTGTCGCGGGCCGGGCGGGCACCAGCCAGGTGTAAGGGCCGGGCCAAGTCGCGGCGAGCCGAGCCTGGTCGGCCGCCGTTAGCGGCTGAACGAAGGGGATCAGCTGCTCGAAATCAGCCGCGATCAAAATCAAACCCTTGTGTACTGGCCGCTGCTTGAGTGCGAGCAACCGCATCACCGCCCGCTGGTCGAGCGGATCGCACCCCAAACCGAAAACAGCCTCCGTGGGGTATGCGATGATGCCACCCGCGCGCACCGTACGGGCGGCCGCGGCCATGTGCAATCCCTCCACGCTTAACCCTGGCTCGACGAGGCTTTGCTGGCGGTCGTTCTAACGGTCCTTTTAGGAACCGCTACTTTGGCGGCGGGAGTTTTGGCGGAAACCGCCCTCGCGGCGGCGCCTTTAGCGGCTGCCGCCTTGGCGGCGGGTGTTGCGGAAACCGCCGCTTTAGTCGTTGCCGCCTTGGTCGTTGCCTTGCTGGAGGGGCTTTTAGCAGGAGAGCCCTTGGCGGTCGAGCGGCGCGAGCTTGGTTTCTTATCAGGCGCCTCGCGCAGCAGCTTCTCACATTCGGCTAAAGTCAGACTGGCTGGTTCGCGTCCCTTCGGCAAACGGGCGTTTTTCTTGCCATCGGTAATGTAAGGACCAAATCGGCCGTTCAAAATCTGGATGGCGGAACCAGGGAACGCATGCAGTATCTTATTGGCGACCGCTTGTTGGTGGGCGGCGATCAGCTCCAGCGCGCGTTCGCGACTGACCGTGTAGGGATCTTCATCCTTCAATGAAACGTAGGTCTTGCCGTAACGCACGTAAGGGCCAAATCGACCGACGTTGGCTTGTATCGATTCACTCCGGTCGGTTGTTCCCAAGTCCCGCGGCAATTGAAACAAGGCCAGCGCCTCGTCCAGAGTCACCGTACCCAGGCGCTGATCGGGGCGCAAGCTGGCAAAACGGGGTTTATCGGGATCTTCCTTGACCCCAATTTGCGCGAAAGGCCCAAACCGGCCGATCCGCACCGAAACCAACTTACCAGTCTTGGGATCGTATCCCAATTCGCGGCTCTGCACGACCTCTTGCCGGGAAACGCTTTCCGTTTTCTCACCAACCAGCTGATTGAACGGGTCCCAGAATTCCCGCATCAAGGGCACCCAATCCTCTTCGCCACGCGATACCGCATCCAATTCGTCTTCCAGTCGCGCGGTGAAATCGTAATCGACATATTGGGTAAAGTGCTGGGTCAGGAAACGGTTGACGATCCGGCCGATGTCGGTGGGATTGAAACGGCGGCTGTCCAATACCGCATATTCGCGCGCCAGCAACGTCGAGATAATCGTGGCATAGGTGGAAGGGCGGCCGATGCCATATTCCTCCAACGCCTTCACCAGGCTGGCTTCAGAAAAACGGGGGGGCGGCTCGGTAAAATGCTGCTCCGGCCGCAGCGCCAACAGATCGACCAGTTGACCCTCCCGCAGCGGCGGGAGCACTCGATCATCGTCGTCCTCGCGTCGATCATCCACGCCTTCTTGATAGACCGCCATAAAACCGGGCTCGGCGATTGTCGATCCAGTCGCACGGAAGGTATTACCGGGGCCGCAGCTTAAATCAATGGCGACGGTATCCAGGGTGGCCGCGATCATCTGGCAGGCCACGGTACGCTTCCATATCAAATCGTAGAGCGCGTACTGGTCGGTACTGAGCTGGGCGCGAATCGACTCCGGCGTCACCCCGACGGTGGTCGGTCTGATCGCTTCGTGCGCTTCCTGGGCATTTTTGGCCTTGGTCTTGAACAGCCGGGCAGCGGTGGGTAAATTCCTCACGCCGTAGCGTTGAGCGATCAGCGCGCGAATCTCGCTGAGGGCGTCCTGCGCCAAATTCACCGAATCCGTGCGCATGTAAGTGATCAAGCCAACCGCGCCTTGGCCGGTGTCGATCCCTTCGTACAACTGCTGCGCAACGCGCATGGTGCGCTGGGTCGAAAATCCCAGCTTGCGGGAAGCTTCCTGTTGCAGGGTGGAGGTCGTGAAGGGCGCGGCCGGATTACGTTTACGCTGCTTGCGCTCAATCCGCGCCACTCGTAACTGGCCGATAACCTCGGCGACCCCCGCGCCCGCCTCACTGGGCTGGGTGTGCGCGGCAAGCAACAGCGCCTGCTCCATGGCATGGGCTTGGGCGCTGTCAACGATGCTGAACTGGCTCAGCTTGGCGCCCGCGTACTCGACCAGCCGCGCCACGAACGGCTGATCAAGCTTGAGCGCGTCCGCTTCCAAGGTCCAGTATTCTCTGGGCTGAAAGCGCTCGATCTCTTCTTCGCGCTCGACGATCAACCGCAACGCCGGCGACTGCACTCGGCCCGCTGACAAGCCGGGGCGGATCTTCTTCCACAACAGCGGCGACAGATTGAAACCGACTAGATAATCCAGTGCTCGCCGGGCTTGTTGGGCGTTGACCAGATCCAAGGACAGCGCGCGCGGATGGGCGACGGCATCCAAAATCGCCCGTTCGGTAATTTCATGAAATACCACGCGCTGTACCGGCTTGTCGCGCAGCAGATCCCGCTCCCGGAGAATTTCATACAGGTGCCAGGAAATAGCCTCGCCTTCGCGGTCCGGATCGGTAGCCAGATACAACGCATCGGCTTTAGCAGCCGCCTTGGCGATCGCATCGACATGACGCTCGTTCTTGTCGATGATCTGATATTTCATCGCAAAATCGCGTCCGGGATCGACAGCGCCCTCCTTGGGCACCAGATCGCGCACATGACCGTACGAGGCTAGAATTTCGAAATCCTCGCCCAAATATTTTTTGATCGTTTTCGCCTTGGCCGGCGACTCCACGATAACCAGATTTTTACTCATGAGCTTAGCGTCGGTAACTGGGATGGGAGGGCGCCCACCCGCTCAAATCCGCCGGCGCGACGGAAATTCAGGCGAGGCAGCAATAACACGGATTTTTCTATGCGGAATTTAATGAAGGTAGCCGGGAATTTCGTCGAATACCATATCTTCCAAACAAGCATAAGCTTCTTCTTGGCCGGGCTGGTTGAACAACACCATCAGAATGATCCATTTCAGTTGTTGCAAGCCGATGTCATCCGCTTGCAACGCCATCACCCGATCAATCACCAATTCCCGAGTTTCCGAGCCGAGGATGCCGCCCTGTTCCAGAAACAGTAAAAATCCCCGGCATTCCACGTCGAGCTTGGCCAGTTCCGGTTGGACGTAAATTCGGTACGAGCTGGGGTTGACCGACAGCGAAATCGCCTGCCGGTCGGCGAGGCTGTCGAGCCATTCAAAGGCTTGCTGAACCTCCCGCGACCGAAATCCGGCAGCCAACAATTCGCTTTGAATGGATTCACGGTCGGGATCAGGATCGGGATGATCGTCCATGTAGTTCTGAAACAGATACATCAGCACATCCAGCACGTTCTCTTTCATTCAAACGTTCACCTTGGAAAATAAAAACCCTCGCCATCCGCGAGGGTGTGAAACCGCCGCCCCTTGGAGCGACGGCCGGCATCATGGTTTCAGGCGACAGTACAAGCCGCCGGGGACCACCGCCGCATAACCTTCCAACTCCAAAATGAGCAGCATGGAGGAAAGCACTTCAACCGTCAATCCGCAGCGTTCGACCAGCAGATCGATTCCCACGGGCTCTTCGCCCATGGCGGCCAGCAGGCGTCGGTAATCCTCGTCCAAGGAAGCTGTCGTCGCCACCGGCGGCGTAACCGCGATTTCATCGTCGCCGACCGCCGCGAGCGCGCCCAACTCTTCCAAAATGTCAGCGGCGGTTTCCACAAGCTTTGCACCTTGCCGGATCAAGGCATGACAGCCCTTGGCCAAGGGATTGTGAATGGAACCGGGGATGGCAAAAACCTCTCGGCCCTGATCGAGCGCCAAGCGGGCCGTAATCAGCGAACCGCTCTGGATGGCCGCTTCCACCACCAGCACGCCCAGCGCCAAGCCGCTGATCAGGCGATTTCGTCGCGGGAAATTCTCCGCTAGCGGCGGCGTGCCGGTTGGCAATTCCGAGATCAGCGCTCCGCGTTCGGCGATCAGGCGCGCCAGGTCCCGGTGCTTGGCTGGGTAAACCTGGTCCAGGCTGGTACCCATCACCGCGATAGTCTGGCCGCCACCCGCCAGTGCCCCCTGATGCGCGGCGGCATCGATGCCAAGCGCCAAACCGCTGGTAATGGCGATACCGCCGCCCGCCAGATGCGCCGCAAACTGCCGGGCGGTTTCCCGGCCTGACGGGGTGGGATTGCGGGTACCGACCACGGCCAATTGCGGCATCCGCAGACACGCTAGGTCGCCGTGCACAAACAGCAAGGGAGGGGCTTGGGGGATTTGCCGCAACAACGCGGGATAGCGGGAGTCATCCAGCGGCAATAAATGATTGTCGGGGCGTTCCAACCAAGCCAAATCCTGTTCGACGCGCCGCCAGTCGGGGTTACGCAAATAATCGAGGGCCACATCGGGCATACCCAACCGCGCCCACTCGGCGCGATCGGCCGCCAAGGCAACCGCCGCTGAGCCAAAATGCTCCAGCAAGCGGGCGCACCGCACCGGGCCGATGCCCGGCGCCCGCAACAGCGCCAGCAACCAGGCCGGATCGGCGGCTGAAGGCGTGAGCTCCCGGCTCAGGGGGTAGTCACCCGATCCTGCAAGCGGATGGCGCGTTCGATCTGCATCACCAAGGCATAGCTGACCAGATCGTGCGCCTTGTATACCATCAGTAGCCCGGCCCGCTCGCCCGGCACTTTGGCGGGCTTGCCGCTCACCGGATCGTCGATCCAGCGATCCTTGCCAAAAACCGCCAGCACATGGCCGGGTTCGATGCCTTCCTGAGTGCCCAAATTGATAATGACGCTGCTGTATTGTGTGATCTGAGTGATATCGGGATCAAGCCTGGCAATGATGGAGCCTTCGGTATCGGGCGGCACCGAATGCGGCTCGAAATTGTACAGTTCAGGCTCTTCCTCGATCTCCAGCAACCGGTCACCGGCGCGAACCGGCGCGATGGTATTGGCCAACAGGAAGCTGGCCGGATCTTCATCCCGCTCCAGCACCGCCTGGCCCAGATAGATGCCGATTTGTCCCAACGAACGGTTGGAGCCGGGTTCACGCAATTCTTCGCCGGGACGGAACACTTGATAGCGCGGCTGGTCGAAATTGGCGCCTCGGCCGTAAACGCGGTCGCGATCGGCGTAAATTACTTGCGCGTCGTCATCGCCCAGAATATAGGGCATTTGCCGCCAGTTGGCCGCGCTCAGGATCTCGCCGCGTTTGAGAAACGACTCGACCGCATCGCGGGGCACCGGCGGGATGGGCTGCGTCAGTTCCTCCACCCGTACCTGGGGCGTTAATTTCAACAGCGGAACCGCTTCGCGCCCAGCGATTTCCAACTGTGGATTGCCGTTAGGATCGTGGCTGAAGCGCAACACATCGCCGGGATAGATGCGGTGGGGATTGCGCACCTGGGGATTTTGTCGCCAAATCCGTCGCCACTGCCAAGGACTTTGGAGAAATCGCGCAGCGATCGACCATAGGGTGTCGCCCGCGGCCACCGTGTAGGTCTGGGGGTGATCCGGCCGCAACGCGAGCGGGCCTTCGACGGCGAGCGCGCCGGAGCTTCTGGGGCTGGCGGGTCCCGACGATCCCGACAATAGAGCCGGTTCGCCGCCGACTGGCTTGGATTCGGGCCGGGAAGGTGGTTGCGCGCACGATCCGAGCAGGAGCCCTGTCGCTAGCAACAGAGCGGTTCCGAGATGCCTTGAGGAACGCGTGATGTTCATGTGTCCTTGCTCATCATTCTTCGGAGAAACGGGCGGGAGTGTAACGGATCACTCCCATCGCGCAAAGTATAGCTCCCTCGCGGTAGTTTCTCGTATGATTTCCACATGAAAAGATTGTTGAATGATCAAAAATTAAGGTGTTCGTGGAGTTATCATGGCACGATTGACCATATTGCACTATCCCGATCCTCGGTTGCGCAAGCCAGGCGTGGCGGTGGAAACCGTCGATGATGGCGTGCGCGCCCTGATCGATGACATGCTAGAGACCATGTACGCCGCGCCTGGCATCGGTTTGGCCGCAACCCAGGTCAATGTCCAAAAACGGATTGTGGTCATGGACTTGTCCGAAGAGAAAAACCAGCCACTGGCGTTCATCAATCCGACCCTGCTGGAACGGGAAGGTGAAAGTGAATCCGAAGAGGGGTGTTTATCGGTACCCGGCTTCTATGAAACGGTTCAACGAGCGGAACGGGTGCGGCTCAGCGCCTTGGGTCGCGACGGCGAGCCGCTCGACTTAGAGGCCACTGGCTTGCTGGCGGTGTGTATCCAACATGAACTCGATCACCTCAATGGCAAATTATTCGTGGATTACTTATCCGCCTTAAAACGTGACCGAATTCGGAAAAAGTTGGAAAAGCAAGCTCGGCAAGAGGCACACACATCCTGATGATGGCTGCATTCGATGGTCTGGACTCGATCCCGCCGGCAGTCAGGCGGGGCCAGCTCGCTGGGGCCTGCTCTTCTGCCCAATCCACCTTCAGCCCATGACCGCTTGGCCACGTCTGATTTTCGCGGGTACTCCCGAATTCGCCGTTCCGAGCCTCCGAGCCTTGCTGGAAACCGGCGATGGACCTGTTGCCGTTTACACGCAGCCGGATCGGCCGGCCGGCCGCGGCCGCCAGCTCCGCCCCAGTCCGGTGAAAACGCAGGCGCTGGCCGCGGATATTCCGCTTTACCAACCTGCCACCTTGCGCGATCCGCTCGCCCAGGCTGAGCTGGCCGCCCTGAAGCCAGACTTGCTGGTGGTAGCCGCCTATGGACTGATCCTGCCGCCGGCGGTGCTGGCGCTACCCCGACTAGGCTGCGTTAACGTCCATGCTTCGCTGCTGCCGCGCTGGCGCGGCGCGGCGCCGATCCAGCGCGCCATTTTGGCGGGCGACAGTGAAACGGGCATCTGCCTCATGAAGATGGACGCTGGCCTAGACACGGGACCGGTTTATGCCCGCGCCCGCTGCCCGATTCCGCGGGGCCTTACGGGCGGCGAACTGCACGACCGGCTGGCCACGCTGGGCGCCGTCACGTTGCGTGACCTGCTGCCTGACCTGTTAGCCGGCAACCTGATCGCGGAGCCGCAAGATCCTAGCCAAGCGAGCTACGCTCCCAAACTGGAAAAAACCGAGGCTGGGCTGGATTGGCATCGGCCAGCGCTGGAACTGGAACGGCAAGTGCTGGCTTTCAATCCGCAGCCGGTCGCCCAGACCCAGATTAACGACCAGACCCTGCGTGTTTGGCGGGCGCGCGCGGAGATTGAGCCGCACGATGCGGTTCCCTGGCACCGTACTGCGGGAGGGACCAACGGGGATCGTTGTCGCCACGGGCGCTGGCGTGTTGCATTTAATCGAAGTGCAATTACCCGGTGGACGGCCGTTGCCCGCCGCCGCGTTTCTGGCGGCCCATCGGCTGGCTGGCCAGCGACTGCGCACGATATGAACGTTCGTGGCATCGCCGCTCAAACGCTGGGGCAAGTGCTGGGCGGGGGCAGATCGCTGGCTACCGCGCTGCCGCCGGCTCTCAGCAGAACCCCTCCTCGCGACCACGGCTTGCTCCAGGAGCTCTGTTATGGCGTTTGTCGCTGGCACCCCCAATTGCAAGCGCTGCTCGATCATCTGTTGATCCGACCGCTGGCGGGAGCGGAACACATGGTGCGCGCGCTGCTGCTGACCGGCCTGTACCAATTGTGGCACCTGCGAATTCCGGAGCACGCCGCCGTGGCCGAGACCGCCGCCGCCGCTCGCCAGCTCCAAAACCCTGGGCGGTAGGGCTGATCAACGCCGTATTGCGAACCGCCCTACGGCGGCAATCAGAATTGACGGCAACGCTGGCCACCGATCCGCAAGCCGCCACCGCTCACCCTTACTGGCTGTTGGAACAACTGCGGCAAGACTGGCCAGACCACTGGCCCGCCCTCATCGCCGCCAACAATGCCCGGCCGCCGCTCGCCCTGCGCATCAATCAACAGCGCCTGGATCGCGAACACTACCAGTCATGGCTAGCCCAGACCGGCCGGCTGGCCGCCGCCGTACCAGAAGTACCGACCGCGCTGATCTTGGATGAGCCGACCGAGGTCACTACCCTGCCGGGTTTTGCAGACGGTTGGTTATCGGTGCAAGATGCCGCCGCGCAACTGGCCGCGCCACTGCTGGAACTTCAGGCCGGACACCGCGTGCTGGATGCCTGCGCGGCGCCCGGCGGAAAAACCGGACATCTGCTTGAACTGGAACCGAAATTGGATTTGATTGCTCTCGATCGGGATGCGGGTCGGCTGGAACAGGCGCGGGATAACTTGCGTCGGTTACAACTGACCGCTCGCCTAGTCGCCGGCGATGCCTGTCGGCCGGCGGATTGGTGGGATGGCCTCCCCTATGATCGAATTCTTGTGGACGCGCCCTGTTCGGCCACCGGCGTGATCCGCCGCCATCCCGACATCAAGCTGAGACGGCGGGACCGGGACATCGCCGGGCTGGCCGCCCAACAGCTTGCCATCCTCGCCAGCCTGTGGCCCCTGCTGCGGCCGGGTGGCCGCTTGCTGTACGCGACCTGCTCGGTGTTGCGGCGAGAAAATGAAGGCGTGATCGCCGCCTTTCTTGAAGGCCATCCCGACGCCCGCGAACGACCTATCCTTGCCACGTGGGGCCACGCCCTGCCACACGGCCGCCAGCTTCTCCCTGGCGAGGCCAACATGGATGGTTTCTATTATGCCGACCTGTGCAAGCAGGCCGTAATTTCTGGGATTTGATCATGCCAGCCAACAGGTGGATTGGGATATTGAGCCGCGTCACCTGCTGGTTGCTGCTTGCCTGGGGTCTGCTCAGTATTCCGGCGCAGGCCGCCGGCTTCGAGGTCATTACCGCCTCTAGCCGACTGGAAGGTGGCGTTTATCGGCTTAATGCCCGACTTGAATACCATTTTCAGCAAGCCAGCGCTGGAGGCGCTGGAAAACGGCGTACCGCTCACGATAGAACTTGAGATGGAGGTACGCCGCCGCCGCTCCTGGTTATGGGCGGAAACAATTTACTCCCTGACCCAGCGCTTCAAAATGGAGTATCACGCACTGAGCCGGCAATATTTGGTTAATAACCTCAACAGCGGCGAGCGTCGCAGCTTCCCCAGCCGGAATGCCGCGCTGGATTTCATGGGCCAGATCAACGGCTTCCCTCTGCTCGACCAAGGCTTGTTAACCTCCAACGAAAAATATGAAGGCGCGCTTCGAGCCGCCCTTGATATCGAATCGCTGCCGGCCCCGTTACGGCTGTTCACGTATCTCTCTGACGACTGGCGACTCACCAGCGAGTGGTACACATGGTCGCTCTAATTCGCCGGCTGGCTCGGGGTCGGGGTCTGGCGCCGGCCCTCCTGCTGCTGGGCCTCCTTCTCGCCATTCTGATCTTGATGGGGCGCGCCACAACCAATTCCGCCAAATTCGGCGAGATGTATGTTTGGTTGTTACTCTTTAGCGCCATCGGTCTGGGCGGCTTGACCTTGCTCATCCTGTATAATTTGATCGAGCTGATCCGGCTCTACCGCCATCGAGTACCCGGTTCTCGGCTGACGCTGCGACTGGCCGGAATTTTCGCCGCGCTAGCCATCATCCCGGTAGCCCTGGTCTACGGGTTTTCCTTGCATTTTCTCCAGCGGGGAATCGATAGCTGGTTCAACGTCCAAGTGGATCGCGGCTTGGAAGACGCCTTGGAACTCAGCCGGACCGCGCTAGATCTTCGGATGCGCGAAGTCCTCCGACAAACCCTGCGGATTTCTGAAAACGTCGCTGAAAGCGACGGCGAACAAATCAGCCGGCGTTTGGACGAACTCCTGGACGCCGCCGAGGCCTCCGAATTGACGCTATTTGGACAGAACGGCCGCATTATCGCGACCGTCACGCTGGATCCGAGCGCGATTCTGCCCGATCCACCGCCTGATACGGTTTTGTTACACGTCCGGCAGGGCCACAATTATGTGGGTCTGGAACCGACCGGGGATAAGGGCTTTCACATCCGCGTCGTGGTGCCCGCCGGCCGCCTCGCCAACGAAGAGCGACAATTGCAGGCGCTATTTCCGATCACTGATCGTTTGAGCCTGCTGGCCGATGCCGTCCAAGCGGCCTTCGACAGCTACCGAGAACTGATTTTTTTACGAGCGCCGCTGCGGGCCAGTTTCACCTTAACGCTGTCCTTGGTCCTGCTGCTGGCGGTATTAGCCGCCTTTTGGGCGGCGTTTTACACCGCGCGCGGGATGGTGCGACCATTACGCGAACTCGCCGATGGCACTCAGGCGGTTGCCGCCGGCCAGTTCAACAAGCAGCTGGCGGGCGGCGGTAGCGACGAATTGGGATTTTTGGTGGAATCCTTCAATCAGATGACCCGCAATCTCGCACAGGCGCACGAGGCGGCGCAGCGCAGCCAAGCCTTGGTCGAAGGCCAGCGCGCTTATCTGGAAACGGTGCTGGCGCGGCTGTCCTCAGGCGTCATGATCGTCGATCAAACCGGTCGCCTGCAAACCTGCAATGCGGCGGCCGGCCAGCTCTTGGGGATCCATTTACAAGATTATGTTGGCGCGGACAGCGAGTGGATCGCCGCGGCGCAACCATCGCTGCGAGATTTTATCGACATCATCGGCCCGCATCTCAACACCACCGGCGACTGGCGCCAGGAAATCACTGGTCCGGCCCGACCGGGCGCTGCATTTGCTGTGCCGGGGCAGCTCGCTGCCGGATGCGGTTGGCCTGCGCGGGGGGCACGTCGTCGTGTTCGACGATGTGACCAACCTGGTGCGGGCCGAACGGGACGCTGCCTGGGCCGAGGTGGCGCGACGGCTGGCGCACGAAATCAAGAATCCACTCACGCCCATCCAGTTGGCCACCGAACGAATCCGTCACAAATATCTCTCAAGCAGTTCGACGAGGAACAAGGCAAGGTGCTGGAGCGCGGCACCCACACGATTATCCAGCAGGTGCAAGCGATGAAGGAAATGGTGGATGCCTTCAACGAATACGCCCGTCCGCCGCGCCTACAACTGGCCCCGCTGGAAGCAAACGAATTTATCACCGAAGTCCTCTATCTGTATCGCGATTATCCGGTGGGCGTGGAAATTAAGCTGGACCTGGCCCAAGAACCGCTGTGGGTCAACGCCGATAAGGGCCGCTTGCGACAACTGCTGCACAATCTGGTCAAGAACGCCATCGAAGCGATCAGTGACGGAAAAGGTTCGATGCTCTGGGTCGCTACCCGCCGCGAACACATCGCTGGCGCTGACTGCCTTGAGATCAGCGTGCGCGACAACGGGCCGGGTTTCCCCGACAATATCTTATCCAGCGCCTTCGAGCCCTACGTGACTACCAAACTGAAAGGAACCGGACTAGGATTGGCCATAGTCAAGAAAATCGTTGAAGAACATGGCGGTTGGATTCAGTTGGAAACCCTGGCGCAAGGCGGGGCGCACGTGGTGCTCCGGCTGCCGATTTTCCACGAAGCGGCGGAGCCCGCCGCTTCGCCCGCCGTTCCGCTGTTCCGTTGCACACCGATCAGGAGGCCGCCGGATGAGCGCGTCTTATATTTTAGTCGTTGATGACGAACCCGACATTCGCGACTTGGTAAAGGAAATTCTGGAAGATGAAGGCTATGCCGTCTCGACCGCCGAGAACGCCGCCGCCGCCCGCGAGTCCCGTCGCGCCCAGCGTCCCGATCTGATCCTGCTCGATATCTGGATGCCTGACACCGACGGCATTAGCTTGCTCAAGGAGTGGAGCGAAAGCGATCATTTACCCTGCCCTGTCATCATGATGTCGGGGCATGGCACCGTCGAAACCGCGGTCGAAGCAACCCGGCTCGGCGCTTACGATTTCATTGAAAAGCCGCTGTCCATGGCCAAGCTGCTGCTCACCGTGGAACGCGCCCTGGAGGCTGATCGGCTAGCGCGGGAAAATATGAATCTGCGCCGCCAGCAGCGCATCGTCGTCGAACCGGTCGGCCGGAGCGACGTGGTTCAACGGTTGCGCGCCCAAGTATTGCGGATTGCCCAGCACGATGCCCCCGTGCTGATTTTCGGCGAACCCGGCACCGGCAAGGAAGTGTACGGCCGCTTCTTGCACGCCCATAGCCCGCGCCGAAACAGCTCGTTCGTTGATGTCGGCGTCGGCTCTATCGCTCGTGAAAACGCGACCCTGGAACTGTTTGGTTCCGAGCAGGGCGAACGAATTCACTACGGCCGGCTGGAACAGGCCAGCGGCGGCACGCTGTTCCTCGACGAACTGGCCGACATGGATCTTGAAGCGCAAGCCAAACTGGCTAGCGCGCTGGAAAATGGCTCTTTTCTGCGGATCGGCGGCAAAGAGCCGGTCCGGGTGAATGTGCGCGTCGTCGCGGCCACCCACCGCGATCTGGAGCAGGAGGTGGCGCTCGGTCATTTCCGCGAGGATCTGTACTATCACCTCAACGTCGTCCCGATCAAACTGCCGCCGTTACGCGATCACATCGAGGATGTGTCGGAACTGCTCAATTACTACGTCAACTATTTCGTCGACCAGGAAGGGCTGGCTTACCGCCATTTCACCTTGCCCGCGCAGAATCGGTTGCGCAACTACAGTTGGCCCGGCAACATCCGCGAGCTCAAAAATCTGGTGCAACGACTCTTAATTTTGGGTAGCGAGGAAGAAATCACATTGGAAGAAGTCGATGCCGCGGTGCGCGGCGTCACCACCGTTAAGACCCAAGATGTCGGCAGCATCCCGCTGAATCTCCCCCTGCGAGAAGCCAGAGAGCAGTTTGAACGAAGTTACCTGATGCAGCAGTTTCGCGAATGTGAGGGTAACGTGGCGCGCTTGGCGGATCGAGTTGGGATGGAGCGCACCAATCTTTATCGGAAGTTGCGCGCGCTCGGCATCGATCCCAAGAAGGCCCTGGATGAATGAGGAGAGCCTGTGAAGATCGTCATTCTCGGCGCGGGCCAAGTAGGCGGTTCGGTCGCGCATATTCTGGCTGGCGAAGCCAACGATGTGACGGTGGTGGACGCCAATGGCGAGCGCTTGCAAGCTTTGCAAGATCGCCTGGATCTCCGCACCGTCCGCGGCCAAGCCTCCTACCCAACCGTGTTGGAGCAAGCGGGCGTCGCCGACGCCGACATGCTGATCGCGCTCACCGACAGCGATGAATCCAACATGATCGCCTGTCAGATCGCCCATACCCTGTTCAACACGCCCACCAAAATCGCACGAATCCGCTCCGGGAGTTACATGGCCTATCGGGAGCAATTATTCAGGGATGAGGCGATGCCGGTCGATGTGCTGATCAGCCCGGAACAACTGGTCACCGACTATATCCAACGCATTATCGAGCATCCCGGCGCGCTGCAAGTGCTGGATTTTGCGGAAGGCCAAGTGCGGCTGGTCGGCGTCAAGGCGTATGAAGGCAGTACCTTGGTGGGGCAGGCGCTACGCACGCTGCCGGAACGCATTCCCGGCATCGACGCGCGGGTCGCCGCCATTTTCCGCCAAGGCAGCCCGATCATCCCCGAAGGCGACACCATCATTGAGGCCGATGACGAAGTATTCCTACTCGCCGCCCGCAAGAACACCCGCGCCATCGTCGCCGAACTGCGCAAGCTCGACCGGATGGTCAAGCGCATCATCATCGCCGGCGGCGGCCACATCGGCGCTCGGCTAGCCCAGGGATTGGAAGACCGCTTTCAGGTTAAAATCATCGAACGCAACCCGATCACCAGCAAGCGGCTGTCGGAGCAACTTGACCGAGCCATCGTCTTACAAGGCGACGCCGCCGACGAAAATCTGCTGCGGCAGGAAAATATCGAGCATGTCGATGTGTATTGCGCCGTCACCAACGATGATGAAGCCAACATTCTGTCGGCGATGCAAGCCAAGCGCATGGGCGCTCGCAAGGTGATGGCGCTGATCAACCTTTTATCTTATGTCGAGCTGGTCGAATCGTCCGGCATCATCGATGTCGCCATCTCACCCCAGCAAGCGACCATCGGCAGCCTGCTCGCTCACGTTCGCCGCGGTGATGTGGTCAAGGTCCATTCGCTGCGGCGCGGCGCGGCCGAAGCCATCGAGGCGATCGCCCACGGCGACTATAAAACCTCGAAAGTGGTGGGCCGGCGCATCGAAGAAATCCGGCTGCCGCCGGGCACCACCATCGGCGCCATCGCCCGCGGCGATGAAGTGGTCATCTGCCACCACGATACGGTCATCGAAGCCGATGATCATGTCATTCTGTTTTTGATCGACAAAAAGCGGGTGGCGGAGGTCGAACGCCTGTTTTCGGTCGGGGCGACTTTCTTATAAGCCGCAGAAAAACCTTATGTTACAATGAGCAGGCCCCGAATCCGAAGGAGAATTCCCGCCCTCCGGAATTTCCAAGAATACCGCCAGGTGTTGACAGGACCCGAACATGACCGCATTCAACTTCGAAACAGCCCGCCACAACATGATCGAACAGCAGATCCGCCCTTGGGACGTGCTGGATCAGCGGGTATTGGACACCCTCGCCACGGTGCCGCGCGAAGATTTCGTACCGGAACGTTACCGCAACCTCGCCTTTAGCGATGTCGCCATCCCGTTGGGTCAAGGTGAATTCATGATGAAGCCCAACCTTGAAGCCCGGCTCCTGCAAGCGCTGGCCGTGCAACCTAGCGACAACGTGTTGGAAGTCGGTACCGGCAGCGGCTATCTAACGGCCTGTCTGGCGCGGTTGGCCATCCATGTGGTCAGCGTGGACATTGTCCCTGAGTTCACCGAAGCCGCCCGCGACAAGCTTAAAGCCCACAACATAAGCAATAGCGTGCTGCACACGGGTGACGCCAGCCGGGGTTGGGGCGGGCGGCGTTTCAACGCCATCGCGGTTACCGGTTCGGTGGCTACCGTCGCCGATGACTGGTGTCAGAGTTTGAGTCTGGGCGGGCGCTTGTTCATCGTGGCCGGCCAGGCTCCGGCGATGGAGGCCTTGCTGATCACTCGGCTTGGCGAACGCGAATGGATGCGGGAAAGCTTATTCGACACTGAGCTGTCACCTTTGCGCAACGCGGCGCCGGTTGAGGCTTTTGTGTTCTGAACAGCGGCCAAGCCCATTGACGCCCGCGGATTTCCGACTGGCTCTAACCTCTGGTATATTAGGATTTACTAATACTTGAGGGAGAATCTCTGACCATGCCTCTACTCCATCGCTTGGTATTGGCCGGATTTATCGCCGCCTCGTGCGGCCAACCGACGTGGGCAGCGGATCTGCTGCAAGCCTATCGGCAGGCCCAGGATAACGACCCGGTGGTGAAGGCGGCCGCCGCCACTCGCGATGCCACGCAGGAAGCCAGACCGCAAGCGAGAGCATTGTTACTACCAAGCGTGGGCGCCACCGCCGAGCAAAGCTACACTTTTGGCATTGAAGGCATGGGGAACGCGCCATCGTCGTTCAGCGGTCATACCTACGGCATCAGCTTGGTGCAACCCCTCTATAATCGCGGCCATCAAGTCCGGCAACGACTGGCGGAAGCCGCTGTTGGCCAGTCGGAGGTCGATCTGGGCAATACCCGCAACGAATTGATCCTGCGGGTCGCACAAGGCTATTTTGGCGTACTGTCGGCGCTGGACAACCTCAGTTATGCCACCGCCGAGAAGAACGCCTTCGCGCGCCAACTGGAACAGGCCAACCGCCGTTTCGAGGTTGGGCTGGCGACGATTACCGACGTTTACGATGCCCAGGCTCGTTTCGACGCGGCTGTTTCCCAAGAAATCGACGCCACCAACAAACTGGCCGACGCGCGCGAGCTTTTACGTCAGTTGACTGGAGAGGAGCATACTCACCTCAATCTGCTCAGCGAACGAATGCCGCTGACGCTGCCCAAACCGAACAATCCAGAAGAATGGGTGCGCTTGGCGCTAGAAAACAACTTGGCCTTACGCAGCACCGGTTTCAACATCGATCAAGCGCGCGAGAACATCAGGCTGCAAAAAGCCGGTCACTACCCCACCTTGGACTTGCAAGCCAGTCGGGTCGATAATGACAACGGCCTCAACAATAATAGCGCCAGTAGCCAACTCAACGTGCAACTGACTATCCCGCTCTACAGCGGCGGAGCTGTCTCCTCGCGCGCGCGAGAGGCGGCTTACAGCTACGAAGCGGCCCGGCAGAGCCTCGAAAACCAGCAGCGCGAAACCATCCGCACCGTTCGTAACGCTTATCGCGGCCAAGAAACCGCCATCAGTCAAATCCGGGCGCTCGACCAAACCCGCCTCTCCACCCGCAGCGCGCTGGAGGCCAACCAGGCCGGCTATGAAGTAGGCACCCGCACCATCGTCGATGTGTTGGACGCCGAACGCAACGTTTATCTAGCTGAACGTAATTACGCCGCGGCCCGTTATTCTTACATCACCAACTATCTGGTGCTACGACAGGCAGCTGGCCAGCTGTCGGAACAAGATGTGACCGAGATCAACGGCTGGCTCGGCCCAGCCCGCTCCACTAGCGGCGAACCACCGCCCCCCCCACCACCGCTCAAGGAACCCGCCAAACCGGGGAGCGTCAAGAACGATGCCACCACTAGCCATAACGCGGCATCAACCCAATCCACCGTCAACGAGCCGGCCACCTCGAAAAAACGATCTGGCAAGACCATGAACGACACCTCCCCGCAGCGCCAGCACGAGCGGCCGAACAGGTCGAAATCCGACCATAGAGAACCCAATCAGCGCTTGTAGCCGCTATCGATTGCAAGCGAAGCATTGATGAGCGCTAAGGACACCCCCGATTCCGCCGCCATCGCTCCTGATGACGCGGCGCGAGAGGCTTCTATGGTCGTATCGCTCCCGCCAGCCAACTTGCCGCGCCGGCTGGCGGCCATTCTCTACGACAGCCTATTGCTAGCGGGGGTGTTGTTTATCGCCACCGCATTGGCTTTGGGGCTGACCGTGGCGGCTCTCGGCGCTGAGTCGGTCAAATTGCATAACCCCTTACGCGGCAATCCGTTTTTATCGACCTATTTATTGTTGGTCTGTTTCTTCTTTTACGGCGGGTTCTGGACTCACGGTGGCCAAACGCTGGGAATGCGGGCTTGGCGGTTGCGGGTGCAGCGGCGCGATGGCCGGGGCCTTAACTGGTGGCAGGCGCTGCTGCGATTTCTGAGCGGGGGGCTTTGGCTGATTCCGGTAGTCTACCTACACGGCGCGCTCGGACTCGGCCTTGACCGCAGTTTAGGGGCTGGCCTTGCCGGTCTGATCTTGCTGGTAGCGTTGCGTCTGCCCGACCAAGCTTCGGAAACCGAGCTGGTGCTATTACCGAAGGTAAAATGCTGATTAACGCAAGCGATGCAGCGCAACAAAGCCCCCGACAAGAAACAGCAGCGGGGGCAAAATAGCGCCCGCCAGCGGCGGCAAGCCGTACAACAACACCACATTACCCAACAGGTAGTTCGCAAGGAAAAACACCAAACCCAGCAATAGACCAACCAGCAAGCGCTGGCCGGTGGCCGCGGAGCGTTGCGGGCCAAATACGAAGGGCATGGCAACCACCAGCATGGCCAGATAAACCAGTGGGGCCGACAACTTGCGCCATAGCTCCAGCCGATAGCTCTGGGCATCGAGGCCGTTGCGTTCCAGATAATCCACATAAATCCACAAATCCCGGATCGCCAAGTCGCCAGGATTGGCGGCCAGAACTTCCAAAATCCGTGGACTCATCGCCGAAACCACCGATAAATCGTTTAGATGCTCTGTTTGCACCGCATCGCCGTTCAAAATGCTGCGGTCGATCTGCTCCAAAAGCCAATGTCCCTCTTCAAAACGCGCGCTCCGCGCCGCGGTGACGGTTTCAAGCTGGGATTCAGCGCCAATTTTGAAGGTATGAATATCGACCAAGCGGACGCCCGGCAACACCCCCCGCACATGGATGAAGTAGTCGCCATCCCGCGCCCAGAAGCCCCGGCCACCCCGGATGGCCATATCCTCCCCCTTGGCCGCCGCGCGCTGCTCTCTGGCCCATTGCTCCAGCGGCGGCGCGACAAATTCGCCGACCAGTAACACCGCCAAACTCAGCAACAAGCCCGCTTGTAAGGCGGAAGCGGTCAATCGAGCCAACGACAGTCCGGCGGCGCGCATGACGATCAATTCGCTGCCGCCGGCCAGAGCGCCCATACCCAGCAACCCCCCCACCAGCAGCGCCATTGGAAACAACTCATACAAGCGCTGCGGCTGAATCAGCAGCAGATACCGGACCGCGGCCCCAAAATAATAGTGGCCCTTCCCCACATCCTCCAATTCCACCAGCAAGCCCAGGAAAAATTCGAGCAGCAGCAGAACCAGCAACGCGACCAGGGTGGCGCTGGCGACGGTGCGAAAAATATAACGGTCGAGCGTCTTCACGTCGGAACGGCCGGCTTGGCTGGAGGGAACAGCCGGACGCCCCGGCTACGGGCATGATAATGTAATAACAACCCAGCCCCGAACAGCATGAATAGCCCATGAACCCACCAAAGACCGACCGCGCTGTCGATGACGCCCTGACTCAACCAAGATTCACCCACGCCAGTCAAATTGAAATTGATGGCGTAGATTAGCACCGCGGCCACGATTCGGCCGTAACGGCCCTCGCGCGGCCGGGCGCGGGCGATCAGGGGCGCCCATAACGCGATGACTAGTACCTGAATCGGACTGTTGAGCCGCATGTGCAATTCGGCGATACGATTGGGCTCGCGCGAACCTAACAGCTCTTGGGTGGGCAACGCTTCGCGATGCTTCCATTCTTGCTGCGGTGGCGCCGTATCGACGCGTACCGTGGCCCGCTCGAAGCGCACCATCTCATAATCGCCCTGGCCGGGAACGCCTCGGTAACGATAGCCCTTTTCCAGTACGACATGACGGATGCCATCCTCGCCGACAATTTGCCGGCCTTGCCGGCCAGTGGTGACGCTGAGATCACCGTCCGGTTCGCGGGTTTGGATAAACACATCGCGCAATTCGCGCTGGTTGAGGGCGCCAATGTAGATCACATGCCGGCCCTGCAGCACTTCACGGAAACTGCCCGGCGTGAACATCGACACCTCCGCTTCCTTGCGCGCCCTGGCCAGTACTTCGAACTGATAATCCATCAACAGCGGCACCAGCACCATTGACAGGCCGGCGGTAGCGATCGCCAGCGGAACCGCCAACAGCAGGATGGCCCGATACACCGCTAGCGGGCCATAGCCGCAAGCGGCCAGCGCTGTCATTTCATGATCTCGGTACAGGCGTCCCAAAGCCAGCATGACGCTCAACAGAAACGCCAGCGGCACCAGCACCACCAGAAAATAGCTCGCCTGTAATCCGATCAAAAGAAAGATGGAATCCCGCGCCAGCAGGCCGCTGGCGGCTTTGCTCAAATAACCGGCCAAGCGATGGCTGAGCACCATCGCCAGCAGCACCAGCACGGTGGCCAGCAGCGTCAAGCCGATCTCGCGAATCAGATAACGATCAATGATAGAAGGCACGGCCGCTAAAACTCTGTCGCTCGTAACTGTGAGACAGCACGGTTTCTGGCTAAACTCATCAAAATTTCCGATGTTGTTCCAACCCGCAAACCCCTCATCGCCGACAGGAGTAGCCTACCGATGGAATTCTCGGTCAAAAGCGGCAATCCGGAAAAGCAGCGCACTGCTTGCTTGGTGCTCGGTATCTACGAATCCCGGCGGCTGACGCCCGCCGCTGAGCAATTCGATGCCGCCTGCGGCGGCCACCTCAGCAATCTGCTGCGCCGCGGCGACCTGGAGGGCAAACCAGGCCAGTCTTTATTGCTATTCAATATACCCGATGCCCTCTGCGAGCGGGTGCTGCTGATGGGCTGCGGCCGAGAACGCGAGATCGATGATCGCCGTTTCCGTAAAATCGCCGCTCAGGTCGCAATGGCGTTGAACGACACCGGCGCCAACGATGCAACGCTCTATCTGAGCGATCTCCCCGTCAAGAGCCGCGACCTTAACTGGAAAATTCGCCAGCTGGTGGAAGCAATCGAAGAGTCGCGTTATTACTTTGATCAACTCAAAAGCAGAAAAGACGCGCCGCGGCGGCCCTTGCGCAAGATTATACTCAGTGCGCCCGGTCGGCGGGAACTAGCTAGCGCGGAACAAGCCGTGCGCGAAGGGGTGGCGATCAGCGCGGGCATGGCGCTGGCCAAGGATTTGGGTAACTTGCCCCCCAATATCTGCACGCCGAGCTATCTGGCTGAGCAGGCGCAAGCCTTGGCCCTTGAATTTCCCGCGCTGCGGGTCAAGGTGTTGGATGAAGCCGAGATGGAGCAATTGGGCATGGGCGCGTTGCTGTCGGTGACGCGCGGCAGCGCCCAGCCGGCCAAACTGATTCGTTTGGCTTTTCGCCGAGGTCCGGCGACGGCCAAACCCTACATGCTGGTCGGCAAGGGCGTGACCTTCGATACGGGCGGCATCTCGCTCAAGCCCGGCGACGGCATGGACGAGATGAAATTCGATATGTGCGGCGCAGCCAGCGTGTTGGGAACGCTGCGGGCTTGCGCCCTGCTGGACTTGCCGCTGAATGTCATCGGTCTGATTCCGACAGTGGAAAACATGCCGGGCGGTCGAGCTAGCCGGCCGGGTGACATCGTCACCAGCCTCTCCGGCCAAACCATCGAAATTCTCAACACCGATGCGGAAGGCCGACTGATCTTGTGCGATGCGCTCACCTACGCCGAGCGCGACGAGCCGGTGGCCGTGATCGATATCGCCACATTGACCGGCGCGTGTATTATCGCGTTGGGCCGATACCCGCACGGCCTGTTCAGCAATCATCCGTCCTTGGCCACCGCGCTCCAATCCGCTGGCCACACCGCCTATGACCGTGTTTGGGAACTGCCGTTGTGGGATGATTATCAGGAAGGACTGGACAGCAACTTTGCGGATATGGCCAATGTCGCCAACAATCGAGACGGTGGCGCGATCATGGCTGCCTGTTTCCTGTCGCGTTTCACCAAGAAATTCCACTGGGCGCATCTGGATATCGCCGGCACCGCCTGGAAATCTGGAAAAGCCAAGGGAGCCACCGGCCGGCCGGTACCCCTACTGACACAGTATTTACTAGATCGGGTCGCGGAAGCCAAAGGAAAACCCTAGTGCCGCGCATCGACTTCTACGTGCTACCTGACGCTAAGGACAACGGCCGAGCCTTGCTGGTCTGTCGGTTGGTCGATAAGGCCTACGCGCTAGGCCACACGGTCTACATTCTCGCGGCGTCCGAGGCGCAAGCAACGGCGCTGGACGATTTGCTGTGGACTTTCCGGCAAGACAGTTTCATCCCTCACGAACGTTATCCGTTGGCCGGAGCGGAAACGTCGCCGGTATTGATCGGTACGGCGCTGCCGCCGGATGTTAAGGCGCGCGTATTGATCAATTATACCGATGGGGCGCCAGAGGGTTTTGAGCAGTATGAGCGCGTGGTGGAAGTGGTTGACCAACACCCCGATGTGCTGGCCAAATCGCGCGAGCGATTCCGGCAATACCGAGAGCGAGGTTATACGCCAGAGACACACAAGCTGTAGCTTTTACCTTCAATCCTGTTTCTCAAGAGGCGACCATGAACGACATTTATCTCGGTAAGGGCGGCACGAAAGACGCCAAGGATGTTTATCTGCTCGGCAAGTACGCCAACCGTCACGGCCTGATCGCGGGCGCGACCGGCACCGGCAAATCAGTTTCCTTGATGCTGCTAGCCGAAGGCTTCTCGCGTTTGGGCGTGCCGGTATTCCTGGCCGATGTCAAAGGCGATCTGGCCGGCATGAGCCAAGCCAGCCAGCCGGGAGGCAAATTGCAAGCGCGGCTCGATCAATTAGGGATCAAAGACTGGTCGGGGCAAGCCAATCCAGTGGTGTTCTGGGATATCTACGGCAAGAACGGCCATCCGATACGCACCACCATTTCGGAAATGGGTTCGACTTTACTGGCGCGGGTGCTCGAACTCAATGAGACGCAAGAAGGCGTTCTGACCGTCGCGTTCACCGTGGCTGACGACAATGGCTTGCTGTTGCTCGATTTGATGACCTGCGCGCGATGCTGGCTTTTGTGGCGGAGAATGCTAAAGAGATTTCCGGAAAATATGGTTTGGTCAGCACCCAGTCGATCGGGGCGATTCAACGGGCCTTGTTGCAACTAGAAAAAGATGGCGGCGACCAATTTTTTGGCGAGCCGGCGCTTGATTTGGCTGATTTTCTGCGGCAGGACATGACTGGGCGCGGCATTGTCAACATGCTGAGCGCCGAGCAACTGATTCACAAGCCCCGGCTTTACGCTACTTTTTTGCTATGGATGCTATCGGAGCTCTTTGAAAATCTGCCGGAAGTGGGCGATGTCGATTTACCCAAGCTGGTTTTTTTCTTCGATGAGGCACATTTGTTATTTACTGATGCCCCCGTCTCGCTGCGCCAACGCATCGAGCAAGTGGTGCGCTTGATCCGTTCTAAGGGCGTAGGCGTCTATTTTATTTCGCAATTGCCAGATGATGTGCCGGATCAAGTCTTGGGGCAGCTCGGCAATCGCCTCCAACACGCCTTGCGCGCTTTCACTCCACGCGATCAGAAAGCGGTAAAAATCGCGGCGGAAACCTTCCCGCCCAATCCCAAAATCAACGTGGTGGACGCCATCACGCAATTAGGCGTCGGTGAAGCCTTGGTGACTACATTGCAAGAAGGTGGCGTGCCGTTGCCGGTGGAACGGGCGTTGATCGCGCCGCCCCGCTGCCGGATTGGCGCCATCACCGAGCAGGAGCGCGCCAGCGTGCGGTCACGTTCCCCGATCGGCGGCAAATATGATACGGCCGTCAATCGGGAATCGGCACAAGAAATCCTTCAGCAACGCGCTCAAGCGGCGGCTTTGGCTCAACCGAACGCTAAATCTAAGACACCCCAACCGGAAGAGGAAGGGATCGGCGGTGTGGTGAAGGATTGGCTGCTCGGTAGTAGCCGCAGACAGGGAGCATTAGAAGCAATGGCGAAGTCCACTATGCGTACCGTGGGCACTCAACTGGGGCGACAGATTTTGCGGGGAGTGCTGGGGAGTATTATGAGGCGGTAATCTTATTCATTTACAATTTAAATCCCTAATTTTTATCCTATTAAATTTCATGATTGATAAGATTTTTAAATGTTTTAGAATCCAACCCTACGCTAATCATGATTCAGGATCACCTAAAGTGCTTTACATAAATTTGGTAATGGCTTAATGAGGTGAGCCATTACCATTTTTTCAAATGCGACTGATGGCGATTATTTTTAGGAGAAAAAATGCCTTCAAAAAATAGAAATCATGAATTCGACTTCATTGAGCTGCCGGCCAAAGACATTTTTCAGTTAAAAAATGCCCAATCATTCTTTTCTGCTGTATTTGGCTGGACTTATAAAAACTGGGGCGATGACTATACTGATACGTCAAGTAGTGGGATCAATAGCGGTATCAATGCTGACCCCAAACATCGGCCAAATCACCCTCTCCCCGTCGTCTTTACTACCGACTTGGAATTGATGCGAGACAAAGTACTCGCCGCAGGTGGCAAAATCACCAAAAATATCTTTTCTTTTCCGGGGGGACGGCGCTTTCACTTTAAAGATCCAGCAGAAAATGAGCTTGCCGTGTGGTCCGATCCAAAAAAATTGGATAAAGAGTAAATAGATAAATAAAAATCCATCCTAAGTAAAATTTCAAAAATCTTCAAAAAAATGATTAAAAATCAATTTCTTATTATATTTAATCCTATGCATGAATAGAAAAGGAATCATTGCTGCTGGCAATATGCTCGTTGATCATGTCCGCACCATCAGCGAATGGCCAGAACAGGGGCGCTTGGCCTATATTGAAAGTCAAGCAAACTGCGTTGGTGGTTCGCCCTTAAATGTACTCATGGATTTGGCTAAATTGAATCCTAGCCTGCCGCTCGCAGCGATAGGGTTGATCGGAGATGATGGGGATGGAAAATATATCCTAAAAACGCTGGCCGAAGCAGGTATCGACCTGCAATGGGTTCAAACCACGGCTGTCGAGCAAACTTCTTACACTGAGGTAATGACTGAGAAATACTCTGGACAACGCACTTTTTTCCATTCCTTGGGTGCAAATCGTTTGCTGGCGCTCGAGCATTTTCAGTCAGTAAACACAAATCATAAAATTTTTCATTTAGGTTATTTATTACTCTTGGCTGAATTGGATAGCCCTGATGCTGACTATGGCAGTAAAGCAGCCCGTCTCCTAAAAACAATGCAGCAAAAAGGCTATAAAACAGCAGTTGATCTAGTCTCAGTGAGCAAGCCTGATCATTTTAAAGCCACCACCTTATCAGCCTTAAAATATATCGATTATCTTATCATCAATGAACTAGAAGCGACTGGCCTTACTGATATAGAAATTCGAGGTCGTGATAAAAAGCTGACTATCGAAAATATGGCTCAAGCGGCTCAGCGATTGATCACGCTTGGCGTCAATGAGTTAGTGGCAATTCATTGCCCCGAAGGGGCTTATCTAGTTACAGCGCGGGGTGATTATTATTTGGTTCCCTCATGGCATATTGATAATGATGAAATCAAAGGTTCTGTCGGCGCGGGAGATGCTTTTTGTGCGGGGCTGCTTTACGCGCTCCACGAGGGAATGCCATACGAGCAAGCGTTAAAGTTGGCTAACGCCGCCGCCAGATTCAACCTGTTAAGCTACACCTCAATCGGTGGCGCGGCTTCCATTATTGAATTGGAAGACTTCATGCAATCAGCCGCGCTTCGGGCTGATTTCCTCATTTGACGGGCATTAACGAAATTGGCTTCTGGCTTTCATTGTTCCCTGGACGCCGCTACGCTCCGCCTTCCACACTGGCCCAAATGGGCAGCCAGAGTCCTGGGTTTGCTCATGCCGCACATCAACATAAGGCGGGGCAAGCTAGTCTAACGAGTGGGTGGTAAAGAGGCTTTATAAAACAACCAAGCCTCGTTACAACGGCTTAAGAATATTGGCGCGCCCGGCGAGACTTGAACTCACGACCTTCGGCTCCGGAGGCCGACGCTCTATCCAACTGAGCTACGGGCGCATGGGGAAAGGTTGGGTAAGATACCCCGATTATCAACGCCCGTCCAGTAGCCGCGCCATGCTCCTTCGTCAATGGTCGCTTAGCCTCAGCACTACAAGAGCTTAATTTTGCTGGCTTGAAAACAAGCATATCAGTTTTCAGACAGAGCCAAATACCGTTATAATCATAGCGTTTAGGAGTATCCAAACCACAACAAAACTAACTCCATATGCCCGCCAACCGCGCTCCAACGAAAGTTCTTGTTTGCAGACCGAGGAACACGCTAGTGGAATCCGCCGTGATGCGCCTACGGATGCGCAGTTTGCGGATGCGCAGTTTGACGAAGCATTTCAATGAGGTGAGAACGTGAGCCAGCAAGTTGATAAGTCGGTAATGACCACGTCGGTTATCCTGGTCTCTGGATTGGTGTTGTTAGCGGTCGTGTTGTTCATGGTTGCCGCCCTCATGAGCGTCGTCGGCAATGTTGCTCCCGATGACAACTCACGAAAACAAGCCGCCGCTGTGGAACGTATTAAACCGGTCGCTCGCGTTTCATTTGAACAACCGAAGCCCGTCGTTGTAGCAAATCTTTCTGGACTAGATGTTTACAATAAAGTTTGCGCGGCGTGCCACGCCACGGGCACCTTAGGCGCTCCCAAGACTGGCGCCAAAGACCAGTGGGAACCTCGCTTTGCGCAGGGTCTGGATACCTTAGTCACCCACTCGGTGAACGGCCTTCGCGCCATGCCCGCCAAGGGGGGCGCCCCATCAATGACCGAGGCCAACATGAAGGATGCCATCATCTATATGCTGGGTGAAAGTGGGATTAAAGTGCAAAATACCGCCGCGCCTGCTCCAGCCGCCGCGCCTACCGCCGCCGCGCCTGCTCCAGCCGCCGCGCCTGCTGTTCCCCCAGTTGCGGCTCCACCTGCTGCAAAACAGGTTATCCCCCCACCCCCGATTGCAACTCCGCCAGCTACGCCTCCAGCCTTTATCAACAAACCGAGCGCATCCGCTGCGCCAGCCGCTGTTCCGCCCGCCGCAAAACAGGTTATCCCCCCGCCCCCAATTGCAACTCCACCGGCGACGCCTCCAGCTGTTATTAAATCCAGCCCATCCGCTGCGGCGCCAAATTCGGCCAATCATTCGCCTCGGCTGGCAATTGCCCCAAGTTCAGCGAACGCTACGATGGGGCTAGTCCCTCCTTCGATGCAAAATTTTTCGGCTAGCCCGCCGGTTTTCCTTCAAAACACCCTAACAGCTAGCGGAGCCACGATGGCGATCCCGCCGCCGCCAATTCAGCGGGCTCCGTCCGCTGGATTAGCCTTTAGCGAGGCTCCCGCGCCAATGACTGAAGCTGTTACAACCGTCCCGCTATTCCCTCCGATACAAGTCTCTTCGGTTGACCTACCGCCTTTCCTTGCAAATATCTCACTCAGACCACCTCCTCCGATCCAGCGCCAAGTGGTTTTTCCACCTACTTTCGTCCAAAATGCTTTTGTCATCCCCCCTCCTCCGATCCAACCCTATATCACTTCACCTTCCGCTTGCCTTTAGATATACCCTCATGCCCGCCCCAGGGCTTCGCACGCTAATCTCACCCCAGTACAATTAACAACTCTTCGCTGCTCTACCGAAAATTTTATTTTCTCAGCTCATTACGCAAAAAATCGAATTAGGCAACCCCTTCCAATCGCTTTCAAACATCCAAACTGAACTTGATAAGGCTCTAAGTGTTCTCATATCACAAGGGCCATCTCCAGGATGGCCCTTGGTCTTTCAGGCAAATCATCCATGCGTCCCGATCTCCGTCCCACTGAACCTCCTCGCCAGCAGCGCCGTGACTGGGAAAACATTCGCGCGCTACTGCCGTATTTTTGGGAATATCGGGGTCGCGTGGTACTCGCCCTTAGCTGCTTATTATTTGCCAAGCTCGCCAATATCGGGGTCCCGTTAGTGCTTAAAGGGATCGTGGACCGTCTCGACGCCAGCCACCAAGCGATGATTGTGTTGCCGTTTACACTGCTGATGGCCTACGGGGCGCTGAAATTGGGCAATGCGCTGTTTGGAGAATTGCGCGATGTGTTGTTTGCGCGGGTACGCTACCGCGCCATGCGGCGCTTGACCGTGCGCACCCTGGCTCATTTGCACGATTTGTCGCTACGCTTTCATCTGGAGCGCAAGACCGGCGCAATCAGTCGCGATTTGGAACGCGGCGCTCGCAGTTTGAGCACCTTGCTCAACTATCTGGCGTTCAGCATTCTGCCAGTGATAGCGGAATTCCTGCTGGCCGCGGCGCTGCTGCTGGGCCGCTATCCCCCGATTTTCACCTTAATCATCTTCGGCAGCGTCGCCGTTTATGTCGCTTTCACCTTCGCGATTACCAACTGGCGGATGGAGCACCGCCATCTGATGAATCGTCTGGAATCGCAAGCCGGCAACGAGGCCTTGGACAGCCTGATCAATTACGAAACCGTCAAATATTTCGGTAACGAAAATCTGGAGTTAAAGCGCTGTGACGCCACTCTGACCTCCTGGGAAAAAAGCGCCATACTCAGTCAAGGTTCGATGTCAGCGCTCAATTTTGGTCAGGGCGGGATTATCGCCGTGGGCGTCACCCTGATCATGTGGGCCGCCGCTAGTCGAGTTGCCGCGGCGCAGATGACCTTGGGCGACCTGGTGTTGGTCAACGCCTTGCTGCTGCAATTGTTCATCCCGCTGAACATGCTCGGCATCGTTTATCGACAGATTAAATACGCGCTGGCGGATATGGACGATCTGATCCATTTATTCGAGCAAGCGCCGGAAATTCGCGATGCCCCCAACGCGGCTGAATTGAGGGTGACGGACGGCGAATTGTGTTTTGAGCGGGTCAATTTCAGCTATCAGCCCGACCGGCAAATCCTGTTTGATGTCAGTTTCACCGTGCCGCCCGGCCGCAAGCTGGCGGTCGTCGGCGCCAGCGGGGCCGGCAAATCAACCTTGGCGCGTTTGCTCTTTCGATTTTACGATGTCGGCGGCGGGCGCATTCTGATCGACGGGCAGGATATTCGCACGGTGACCCAACACAGTTTGCGCGCCGCTATCGGCATCGTACCGCAAGATACGGTGTTGTTTAACGACACGCTGTATTACAACCTCGCCTATGCCCGGCCCGAAGCCAATCAGGAAGAAATCGCCGCCGCGGCCCGAATGGCGCAATTGGACACCTTCATCGGATCGCTGCCGGCCGGTTATCAGACGGTCGTCGGGGAGCGTGGGCTAAAACTCTCCGGCGGCGAGAAACAGCGGGTGGCCATCGCCCGCGCCATTCTCAAGCAGCCGCGCATCCTGATCTTCGATGAAGCCACTTCAGCGCTAGACAGCAAATCCGAACAGGCGATCCTGCAAGCCTTGCGCGCCGTGGCGACCGAACACACCACCCTGGTCATCGCCCACCGGCTATCCACCATCGTCGATGCCGATCAAATCCTGGTGCTGGATCACGGTCGGGTGCGAGAACAAGGCACGCATCGCGCGTTGTTGGAACAAGATGGACTGTATGCGCAAATGTGGACTTTGCAGCAGCGGGAACAGCACACGCAGGAAGCAGAACGCTTGCTCGGCCTCGCCTGAAGCTCGCCGCTAATCCCAGTCGTCCACGCCAAACTCCAGCAACGCCCGTTCGGTTTCATTCAGAATCACGACGGTGCCGGCATGCTGGCGTTGCAGCCAGCTCCGGTGCTCGTAATACTCGATGAATTCCTCCGGTACGGGTTCAGTAACACCTTCAAGGACACCAGCCACTTCGGTCATGGCCTCGTCGATTTTTTCCAGCTCTTCCAACAACTCCCGCCGCCGGATTTTTAAAGCGTGGAATGACGACATCGCATAGTCCTCCTCTATCTCGGATCACAGCGTATCATCCGCTGGCAGCAACAGCAGCTCCCGCAAGCCCCTAAGTGGTATTTCAACCCAGTCAGGGCGATTATCCAATTCATAACGCAACTCGTAACACACTTTTTCCAAGGTAAAAAGCTCCAGCAACACGTTCACTTGATCGGGATCATCGGGATAGCCTGGACAGTTTCCCGCGACAGCGATGTAAGCATCCAAAAATGCGCTTCGGGTTTGCTGCTCCCAATCGCCAAGCAGCGGCGAGAGCGTCGCTCGGCCGCGGGTGCCATCGGCGATAGCCTGGCGCAGCGCTGTGTGCGCCGCATAACTGAAAGAGCGCAACATACCGACCACATCCCGCAACGGCGAATGCTTGGCGCGTCGCTCTTCCAGCGATCGGGACGGTTCCCCCTCAAAATCGATCAGGATGACATCACCCTTAGCCACCAAGACTTGACCGAGATGGTAATCGCCGTGATAGCGCTTCTTCATGGCGCGCGGGGTCAGCGCTTCAATTCCCGCCGCTCGCGCCGCCGCCGAACCCCTCGATTCCAGAATCTGCGCGATCAGCGAAGCATAGCGGCCGGCCCGCGGCAGGCTGATCCCCGCTCCCAACACCTGTTCGGCCAGTGCTTGTACCGATTCCGGCAAGCGGGTTCGGGACTGCTTTAGGAGATTAAAGGTGCTCTCTGCTTCCTCGCGGATTCGATCCACCCAGCCGATCATATCGGCTACCGTGATCGGTTCGGGGTCAAATGCTGGATTCCCTGTCGCCCGGCCGAGCGCCTGATGCAATTCGCCAGTCCGCCGGCCTAAAATCCCCACCGCTAACAGATAGGCCGAATGCACGTTCTCGCCCGCTTTCCGAACTTCATCCGGTTGTTCGAGGTAATCGGTGAGGAAGCGCTTCAGATAATCTTGGGTGTAACTCCACGCATCGCCCTGGTTTTCCACAAAGCTTTGCAACATCACCAAAGCGATCCGATCACCCGCTTCATCCTCATATTCGAGCGCGCCAGCAAGCGGAGCGATATTCGGGAAAGCGCCTTCGGTCAGAAACCGGCCGATCTCCAACTCTGGATTGATGCCTGTTTGTAAGCGTCGGTACGCTTTCATCAACAGACGGTCGCCGATCGCGATGGTGGTATTGCTGCTGTCCAGCGCCAGCCGCTTGGCTGGCAATACATCGGGGGAGTCGCCGGCCAATTCGGTGAACATCCCTGTCGCCGAGAAACGCAACCAGCCTTGTCCTAGCGGAATCTGGGCGCCGCGGGCGATCATGCTGACCAGCGTTTGGCAGAACCGTTCGTCACTGAAAGCGCCATAAAGCAGGCCCATCCGAGCCTGAACTCGAACCTTGGCTAGCGCATAAGGCCACAGCGGCCGCAGTTTTTCATCACCGTCATCTTCCCACGCCAGCGCCAGCGGCAAGGCGTAATTCTGTGGTTCGGGCCGACCCACCAGCCAAACTCTGATCCGGGTCAGCAACCACTCGCTGTGGTCGGGCCAGATATCGTATTTCTCGAATTCCACCTTTTCAATGGGTCCGCCCTTGCCAGCAAACCACCGCTGAGTGGGGAGAAATTCCGGTAAAATTCGTTCCACCAATCGTTCATGTAGCGCCTTCGCCATCGCCCGCCGACCCGGCTCAACCTGATCTGGAAAGAAACTTTTCCAACCCTGAAACAGCACCAGCACCCGTAATTCCAACCCCGGCAAGGTCTTTTCATGCCAAGCGGGCGGCACGGCGGTCCGAGTCAGCCTGAACCAGTAAAACCCATGCCGCGACAACGTCAACAAATAGGGAATTTCACCGATGGGCGTAAAAGCGGTCTGGCCGATCATTTCGACGGGGATAAGGCCCTTATAGGCTTTGAGATCCAGTTCCACCGGCTGCGCCGCCCGCGACAGGTTTGCCACGCACAATACGATCTCATCGTCATGGATGCGCAGATAGGCCAGAATCTTGCGATTGCCGGGGCGCAGCATCTCCAAACGGCCGCGACCGAACGCCTTGCTGGAGCGGCGCACCGCAATCATGCGCTTCATCCAGTTCAGCAGTGAAGCCGGCTCCCGTTGCTGGGCCTCAACATTGACCGCTTGATAGCCATAGATCGGGTCCATGATCGGCGGCAGATACAACCGTTGCGGGTCGGTCTTGGAAAAGCCGGCGTTGCGATCGGGACTCCATTGCATCGGGGTGCGCACGCCATTGCGATCACCGAGATAAATGTTGTCGCCCATGCCGATTTCGTCGCCGTAATAAACGATGGGCGTGCCAGGCATCGACAACAATAGGCTGTTCAATAACTTAATCCGAGCCTGGTCATTATCCATCAGCGGTGCCAGCCGCCGCCGAATGCCGACGTTGATCCGCATTCTGGGATCGGCGGCATAAGTGCGGTACATGTAATCCCGCTCCCGATGCGTCACCATTTCCAAAGTCAATTCGTCGTGATTGCGCAGAAAAATTGCCCACTGGCAATTGGCGGGAATATCGGGCGTCTGCTCCAGAATATCGACGATGGGATGGCGGTCTTCCTGGGCGATCGCCATGTACATGCGTGGCATCAGCGGAAAATGATAGGCCATGTGGCATTCATCGCTGTCGCCGAAGTAATCGCGCACGTCCTCCGGCCATTGGTTGGCTTCGGCCAAGAACAGTCGGCCGTGGTAATGCGCGTCCACCACCGCTCGCATTTGCCGGATCACCGCATGGGTTTCAGCCAGGCTTTCGTTGTTGGTGCCCTCGCGCACGCACAGATAGGGGATGGCGTCCAAGCGCAATCCATCCACGCCCAGATCCAGCCAGAAGCGCATGACTTTAATCACCGCTTTCACCACCGCCGGATTGTTATGGTTCAAATCCGGTTGGTGCGAGAAGAAGCGATGCCAATAGTATTGCCGCGCCACCGGATCCCAGGTCCAGTTCGAGGTTTCGGTATCGACGAAGATGATGCGGGTTTCCGGGAACTTCTTGTCGTTGTCGTTCCAGACATAGAAGTTCCGAGCCGCCGAGCCGCGTGGCGCGCGGCGCGCGGCCTGAAACCAGGGATGCTGGTCGGAGGTATGGTTGATCACCAGCTCGGTGATAACCTTGAGGCCACGCGCATGAGCTTGGCGGATGAAGGCCCGGAAATCGGCCAGCGTCCCGTAATCAGGATGGATGTTTTGATAATCGGCGATGTCGTAGCCATCGTCGCGTAACGGCGAGGGATAGAACGGCATCAGCCACAACGTGTCTACGCCCAATGCCTGAAGGTAGTCCAACCGCTGGATCAGCCCTCGGAAGTCGCCCATCCCATCCAGGCTACTGTCACCGAACGCCTTAACATGAAGCTGATAGATAATGGCGTCCTTGTACCAGAGAGCATCTTCCACACCGGACCAGCCCTTATGGCTAAGGCTCATAGTAACCTCCTAGATTATTGGTATTCAGGCTATGGAATGCGAAAGGATTCGCCAGCGTCAGTGCCGACGGCAGCTCACTCCGCGCAACGGGATCAGATAACCGTTGGGTCGCTTCTGCTGATGGCCCCGGCCTGATTCCCGGCGCGATTCCTCCTAGTTTCGTCGCTACCGCCAGCGCCGAAGCCATCGTTGGCGGAATCACCGACGTGGAGTACGGTCGCCAGTTTTGGGCCACTGTAAGTAACAATAGCCTGCAACGCCGTTCCTTTATCCCGTCCAATGGCGGGGCTATTTCGATAGTCATTGGGCCATCAAGAAAATGTAAAACGGCGGCATGTGGTTCCAATAAAGCCATGGCTTCAGTTAGAAACCCTTCTATGCATTTCGCCGCTAGTTGCCGGCAATGAATAGTAAACCCGAACGGTTTTTTCTCTATCCACATCCCTGGATAGGTGCTCCTATGCTGCTCCAAAGCCGCGATCAAAAGATAGAGAAGAGCGCGATTTTCCAACGCCTCGGAAGGCAAATGGCGCTCTCCGCCCAAGACCAGTTCCAGTCCGGTTGAACCGCCGTAACAAAGCTCCGGCAGGTCGACCATGCTCATTATGTCATCCGAGTTATGCTCGAAAGTTGTGGATGAGGGGATAGAAGAGGCGGCGTATTCTTGATGATCTTCGAGGTCATCAATGCCAAGTGATGGAGTGAATACGCCGTAAACAAAGATAAGGTGATTTTGCGGAAGAATCCAGGTGCGCCGAGGCCAGTGGCGGACGCGCTGACGGAGCAACGGCGAGAGGGGCGCAACGGATGCTGGTAGCGGCCATTGAAGCGGAAGTGGAGGAAGTTCTGGCCCGCTTCAAAGACGAGAAGACTGCGGATGGACGAGGCTGGTGCGCAACGGCCATTTGCCGGAGCGGTCGATCTAGACGGGAATCGGACCGGTGGCGGTCTTGACGCCGAGGGTGCGGGATCGGGCGGGGAAGATCCGGTTCACTTCGGCGATTTTGCCGCCATACTTGCGGCGAACGCGGACGCTGGAGAAACTGCCCCCGTGGCTGTCCCTGAAGGGGATTTCGACGGGGGATTTTCAGGAGGCGTTGACGGCGCTGCTCGGTCGGGACGCGCCGGGATTGTCGGCGAGCATGATCGGCCGATTAAAGGAAACGTGGAAGGAGGAGCACGCGCGCTGGTCGCGGCGAGATTTAGCCAACCGGCATTATGCCTACGTGTGGGCGAATGGCATCCATTTCGGTATTCGCCTGGATGATGCGGCGCTGTGTATTTTGGTGGTCATCGGCGCGACGGTGGACGGCCGCAAGGTACTACTGTTGGCCCTGGCCTACGGCTATCGGGAGAACGAAGTGTCCTGGCGGGAAGTGCTTTTGGATCTCAAGGCGCTCGGCTTGACCGTCAAACCCCCAGCTGGCCGTGGGCGATAGTGTGCTGGGATTTTGGAAGGCGCTACCGCAAGTGTTCGGAACGACACGGAAACAGCGCTGCTGGGCGCACAAAACGGTCAATATATTGGATCACAAAACGGTCAATATATTGGATAAATTGTCCAAGAGCCAACAACCCAAAGCCAAGACCGCGTTACAGGCGGTTTGGATGGCGGCTACCCGCACCGACCGACGCCGAACGGGCCTTTGATCATTTCTTGGGCGGCTACTGCCTCAAGTGTACCCGAAAGCAGCGACGCATTTGGAGAAAGACTGCGCGGCGTTGCTGGCCTTCCACGATTTTCCCACACCGGTTGTTCACGCGGAGAACAAGCGGTGTTGGGTGATCGAACAACCGCATCGCGTGAAACAGCTCACGGGTATTGAAAAATGCCAATGCCGCAAACAGCGCGCCACGCAATCATTTCGCCTGTTGCTATCAGGTGTGGTTCTTATTAAAAGTGGTGGCCAAAAATCTGAAAACCACGCTCTATCAGGTTAAAAACAGCCCCTAGAGTGAGTATTTACGCATAGATTAAGCGAAAGTCCTGGTGCCATACTGCGATGGGCCATGAGCGGCGTCAGCGTGCCATCGTAGTCAAAGACCAGCACCAGCCGATGACCGTGGCGATAGGCGGCTAGCAATCGCTGCAAGATGATGTCGTCCGTCGTTGGCATTAGGTGGTCTCCTGAGTCGTAGCGGCTGAAATGGGAACCGCCGCTAGTTCAGCCAGAAAATTGGCCGCCCACCGATAAATATTGTTTTCCTCCACCTGCCGCCGCATTCGGGCCATGCGTTCGCGGCGCTCTTCTGGCATCATTGCCAGCGCTTGCTGGATGGCGGCGGCAAATTGCTCGGTGTCGTAAGGATTGATGATCAGGGCATCGCCCAGCTCGCGCGCCGCGCCCGCAAATTCGGATAGAATCAGCACACCGTTCAGGTCCTCTTTAGCTGCGACAAATTCCTTGGCCACCAGATTCATGCCATCGTGCAGCGAACTGACGATGCCGATTTCGGCCATGGACAAGAATGCATGGACCGCAACGCCGTCGTGATGGTCGACTAAAAAGTGGATCGGCTTCCAAGAGTCGGTCTGAAAACGCCAGTTGATTTCGTCGACCAGTGCTTCCAGTTCGCTGATGTAATTGCGGTAACGCGGGATATGGGTCCGGCTGGGCGCGCCCAGTTGCACGAAGCTAAACTGCCCCCGGTACTGTGGGTTGCGCTCGAAAAACCGGCCTACCGCCCGGAATCGTTCGGTTAAGCCCTTAGTGTAGTCGATGCGATCCACGCCTACGGCCAGGCGTTGGCCGACCAGCTTGTACCGCTGCCGCAATTCAACCACCCGTTGCTCCAACGCATCGCCGCTTAGCGCATCCCGCTCAGCCCAGCTTTCGACGCTGATCGGAAACGGCCGCACCCGCGAGGCGTGGCCTTGCAATTCTGCTGTGAAGTGATCCCAGTCCAGCCGGGCTTCGACCATGCGATCCACGGTATCAAGGAAATTGTTACAGTGTTGTTGTAGATGAAAACCCAGCAAATCCGCGCCCAACATACCGCGCAACAAGTCCGACGCCCACGGACAAATTCGGAACGCTTCCGGATTGGGCCAGGGGATGTGCCAGAAGATGCCGACCGCCAGATCGGGGCGGGCTTCCTTCAAAAAACGTGGGGCAAGCGCCAGTTGATAGTCCTGTACCAACACCACCGCCGGATCGGAGCCGATTTCCTGCAAAGCGGCTTCGGCGAATCGGCGATTGACGGTCATATAGTGCTTCCAATCGTCGGCCCGAAAGATCGGCCGCTCGTGGGCGAGATGGCACAGCGGCCACAAACCCTCATTAGCGAAGCCGTAGTAATAGCCCTGCTCTTCCTCCCGCGTCAGCCAGACTCGGCGTAAGGTATAGGTGGGATCGTCCGGCGGCACAGCCAGCCGACCTTGGGCATCCACCATCTGCCGATCCGCCTCGCCAGAGCCATGAGCCACCCAGACGCCGCCAGAAGCTTGCAACACCGGATCAAGCGCGGTCACCAAGCCGCCGGCGGGCACGATCAAATGCGGCTTTCCATCGCGTAGTTCGTGCATGTACGGTTCCCGGTTGCTGACCACTACCAGCCGACCGCCACGAACGCAATCCACCACATGCGCGCGCAAACGGTCACGAGTCCACACGTTATCGGCGCGCACCACCGCTCTAGCCCGCTCTTGGTGCGCTAGGCGAGCCGTGCGGAACGAGGCGGCCAACCGGTCGCTTTCCGTGGCGAGCCGGGCCACCGGTAAATTGAGCGGCGGCGCGCAGATGGCATCGCCGGTTTGTAGTTGGCCCATCCATTCGGCCAGCCGATTGAGCGGCCGATCATAGAAAAGCCAAACGCCAGCCACCACGAGAATTAGCAGCAGCAAAACGATGAAACCCAGCCAGAAGCCCATCTGATAAAGCCGAGTCGTGGCGCGTTGCTCCAAATGAAGTAAATCCTGTACCACAACCAGCACACCCTCCGGCTGTCCTTCGGGCGTGCGAATCAAAGAGGCTAAAACATGAATTGGGGTATCGGCGGCTCGCTCGGCCATGATGGTGTCTTTGGAACTCTGGAGAGTCTGGTCGACGACTTTTTGCAGGGTATCGGCAAATTCGGACACGGCCTTTCCGGTAGCGACTCGTTGGCCATCCGCTCGATAAACCGCCAGACCCATTAACCGCCGGTAACCTTCCAGCGTGGAGCCGAGAGCCACCACCGCCTCTTTATCCGGCAACCGCAAGGCGGTTTGTACCGCATAGACCGTCTGATGAGCGATCACTGAAGCGCGCCGATCCATCTCGTCCAAATCAGTGCGCTGTTCTCGCTGTACTTGAATCCAAGCTGAAAGACCGATGAGCAACCCTACCAGCAGGGTCACCCATAATCCCATGCGCAACGAGTTAGGCAGCCGATGAAAATGTTTCTTTATCATGGCATTTTTTCCTCAAATTGTATCTATTGCTGCTCAGACGATATTTCAACTTAAAGGATTTATGCACATAAATGCAACAAATAATCGGGTCGCCCTGAAAAATTATATATATATTTCAATATCTTATTATTTTTATCCACTTGCCCAACAGCCAATGCGATAGCTTTGGTCTTTATTTAGCCAGTTTAATGAATCAGCTTGCTTGCCGACGACAGGTGCCACCGTCGGTTCCTCGTGGTTAGCAGTTGTCGGCATCAGGCTAATCAGCATCGATCCCCAGGGCTGACGCATGAAATTGATTTTGAGGAGTTGGCGCATGTAGTCGCCATTCCAGGCGGCCTTCTTGCGTTTGCCTCGTAGACTGGCTTTGGTGGAGCGGTCTTGGGCGACCAGGTTAATGGCGATCTTGCGCGGCAGGGCGAAGTTGCGGGCGGCGATGGCATTACAAATCCGGCAGTCATCCTCTTGGAAGGTCACGTCCAGTACCCAGTGCAAATTATTTTCAATAGACCAGTGACGACGGATGGCCTGTGCCAGAATTGAGGGATTGCCCGCGAAGCTGGAGAGGAAGTAACGAATTTCAGCCTCGACTTTACGGCTGCCGTTGACGCTACGAATTGCCTCGACGCCAGCACCATCACGGGGGCATTTTCGTTGCTTTGGTTGGCCTTGAGTACCAGTAGGTCATCGGCTTGGCGATCCACAATGGTTGAGCGATGTCTTTTTGGTAGCCCATCGCATCAAGCATCACCAAGGTGTTTTTCAATATCAACCCATCCAACAGCGGGGTTATATATTTGATTTAATTTTATCTTTTTCCCACGCCACGCTGGCCCAGCACCAGACGCCGCTCGCTGGCCCAGGCGTTGACCAAATGCAGCGTCGCCTGCTCCAAACCGCAGTCGAAGGAACCGCGCGGCATCCGCCTCCGGGTCGATTAGCATGAGCACACGGCGGAAGGTGTCATGAGAAGGAATGCCGTTGCGCAGGACAAGAAACTGGCGCAGCCACGGCAACTTGCCGCGGCCATACAGGGCAATGGCCTTCCAGCTCTCGGCGCAGGCGATCACGGCACAGATAGCAATGACCAGAATATTAAGCAGCCGGTGATTGACCTTATCTAAACAGCGCAGATCATTCAGGTCAGAAAACTGCTCGATCAGCTTATCAATCAAGTTTGGAGCCTCTTCACCAGGGAAAGAGGCACATTACCTCACCGGTTTAAGCCCTCAACGGTCAACCTGCAATTTCATGCGTTAGCCCTGCGTCCATACCGCCTCTGGTTGGGGTGCGCTTTGCGTTGAGAACACCCATGCTTTGTCCTTAGGATCAATCGCAAAGAGCGGAATCGCCTGCTCGCCCCATTTCTCGCGGAACGCCTCAAAATTGAAGGTCGCGGTCAACGAGGTTGCACGGATTGTATTACTGCGATCCAACGCCTCTTGCAAGCGGGCCACTGTGATCGACTGGCCGAACAGGCGCGGACCCCGATAGAATTCGATGAGCCGGGTACGGTGGGTATCCTCGCGTTCTCCATCCAGCCCCAGGGTATAAACGCGCTTCGCGCCAAACCACGGATGGTAATACAAGCTCACCAGTAGATTACGCTTCGGCTAAGCTGATAGCGCCAGCAGGGTGCCGATGGAGTCGATCAAGATGCCTTTCCCAGCACAGAATGTTCACTACCTCGGTTTCGGGACGAACCGTGCGCCGCAGCGGCGCGAACACAGTGGGGCCGGTGACCGTCACCAGAGCGCCAAACAAAAACGCCAAACTCCAGGGCAGCGCGGTAAAAAAATGCGCGGCTACCGCAATAATCAACCAATTGACGAGCATGCCGAACAAAACCAAGTTGCAGGCCACGCACGCTTAGTGACGGTAATGGAAATCAACTCTCACCCCTAGAGGGGAGTGTCCGAGAGCGCTTTTAGTGACTGCTGAGCGCTTTCAGGCGCTTTAATTCAGCGAGCGCTTGTTCGAAAGTCAGCGCATCGATATCCAGTTCAGTTAAGGCGACAATCACAGGATTGGGGGTTTCGCCAAACAAGGATAGCTGCGGCAAGAGCGGTGCTGAGCGTCCGGGCAGCTCTCGGCGCAACATCTGCCGCTCCAACAACCGCAACCGCTGGCGAGCCTGCTGAATAACAATCGGCGGCACACCGGCCAGAGCGGCGACTTGCAGGCCATAACTGCGGCTGGCGGGACCGTCCTGCACCCGATGCAGGAACACGATCGTATCGCCGTGTTCCACCGCATCCAGATGGACATTAGCGATGCCGGGTTGCTCGTCGGGCAAGCGGGTCAGCTCAAAATAATGCGTCGCAAACAAGGTAAAGGCCCGCACCGTTCCAGCCAGATGCGCCGCGCAAGCCCAGGCCAGCGCCAAGCCATCGAAGGTGCTGGTGCCGCGGCCGATTTCGTCAATCAGCACCAGGCTATGTGGGGTGGCGTTGTGCAGAATATTGGCCGCTTCACTCATTTCCACCATAAAGGTCGAGCGGCCTGACGCCAGATCATCGGACGCGCCGATGCGGGTAAAAATACGGTCGATCGGCCCGATCACCGCCCGTTCGGCTGGCACATAGCTGCCTAGATGGGCCAGCAGCACGATCAGCGCGGTCTGGCGCATGAAGGTCGATTTACCCCCGAGATTGGGGCCGGTAACCACCAGCATCCGCCGCTGTTCCGGTTCAAGTTGCAAGTCGTTGGGGACAAAGGCTTCGTCCAAGACTTGTTCGACCACTGGATGGCGGCCCGCCTTGATGGCAATCCCTGGTTCCACTACCAGCTCTGGCCGGTTCCAGCGTAGCGCGGCAGCCCGTTCGGATAGATTGGCGAGCACATCCAGTTCCGCCAGCGCCGCCGCGCAGGTTTGCAGTTCGGGCAGGTGGGTAATTAAGCGATCCAGCAACTGATCGTACAAGGCTTTTTCGCGCGCCAGCGCCTGTTCTTGAGCGCGCAGCGCCTTATGCTCGAACTCCTGCAACTCAGGAATGATGTAACGCTCCGCGCCCTTGAGGGTCTGGCGGCGAAGATAGTCGGCTGGCACCGCTTGCGACTGGGCGCGGGTCACTTCGATGTAATAGCCATGCACCCGGTTGAAGCCGATTTTCAGGTTGCTGATGCCGGTGCGCTGCCGTTCGCGCGCCTCCAACGCCACCAGATAGTCGTCAGCGTGCTCGCTGAGATTGCGCAACTGATCCAGCTCGGCATCGTAGCCGGAAGCGATCACTCCACCATCGCGCAAGACTTGCGGTGGATTCGGGATGATCGCCCGCCGCAACAAGTCCCAAATTTCGGAATGCGTCCCCGCCCGGCGACCAAGATCCGCTAACAAGGCGGCGCTTAGCAAACCGATGCCCTGTTGGATACTCGGCAGGCGGGCCAAGGTATCCGCAAGCGCGGTCAGATCGCGCGGTCGGGCCGATTTCAAGGCCACCCGCGCCAGAATCCGCTCGACATCGCCAGCGCCGCGCAGCAAACCGCGCAGATATTCATATCCGCCGTTCTCTAGTAATTGCTGGATACTGTCCCACCGCTGGCCGAGTACGAGTCGATCCCGCAACGGCCGATGCATCCAGCGGCGCAACAAGCGCCCTCCCATCGCCGTCACGCAGCAATCGAGCACGCCCAGCAACGTATGTTCGTGGCGCCCGCCGAAGCTATGCTCCAACTCCAAATTCCGCCGGCTAGCCGCATCCAAAATAATGGCGTCTTCATGCCGCTCTACCCGCAAGCCGGTCAAATGGGGCAAGGCGCTGCGCTGGGTATCCTTGAGATATTGCAGCAAGCAACCGGCGGCTCCCAGCGCCACGGGTTGATCGGCGCAGCCGAAGCCATCCAGATCGCGCACGTCAAATTGATGGCACAGCGCCCGCACCGCGCTGTTACGATCATAATGCCACGGCGCTTGTCGGCGTAGACCGGGGTGCCGCCGCCAGGGATCGGGCAGTTCGAAATCTTCGCTGATCAGGAGTTCCGCCGGCCGAAGCCGCTCCAACTCATTCAGCAAAGCGGCCACGCCATGCAATTGCGTGATGCTAAAGCGGCCGCCGCTCAAATCCAGATGGGCCAGTCCATACACCTGCTTGAGCTGATGCACCGCCACCAGCAACTGGTCGCGACGCTCGTCTAACAAAGCTTCATCGGTGAGCGTGCCGGGAGTGACAATCCGCACCACTTGCCGTTCAACCGGCCCTTTGCTGGTGGCTGGATCGCCCAGTTGCTCGCAAATGGCCACGGAATGGCCCTGTTTGATCAACTTGGCGAGATAGCTTTCAGCGGCATGGAACGGCACGCCCGCCATTGGAACAGGCGCTCCGGCCGATTGTCCGCGCGCGGTGAGCGTGATATTAAGCAAGTCGGCCGCGCGGCGGGCATCATCGTAAAACAACTCATAGAAATCGCCCATCCGGTAAAATAATAACAAGTCTGGATGCTGGGCCTTGATGCGCAGGTATTGCTGCATCATTGGCGTATGCTGATCCAAAATTGGATTTTTTTCATCCGGCTTATCATCTTGATGGGAACGAGCAGACATGGACTCTCCTAGAACAGTACCAATCAGGATACAGCTTGACTTATTATCCGATTGTCATGAATAACCGGGAACTCAGTGCCGGAGTCATTGACCAATCTGTGTTCAATTCAGGCGCGAGTCAGGCAAAATCTGTAAAATGCAAATTATCGCGTTGCCGGTTAAACTCGCCAAAGCGATTGAAATTGAAAATTTCAGCAATAGCGAATGACCCGCTTACCTGACTTGCTTGCCCCACCCAAAATGCCTTGCCGCCGCCCAGCCCATGGTGAGGGTAAGCGCGAGATACAGCATGCGGTGCGGCATGAAACCTCAGCTAAACTAGCTTGATTCACCTGTCCGAGGAAACACCCTATGAAAATACATAAACTGTTGCTTATTTCTTCGATGGCTGCCTTAACCTTGGGGTTAAGTGCCTGTGATAGCCGCGACCAAACGTCGGCGGAAGCCCAAAAAGCGGCTAAGGAAGCCGATCTGAAGCAAGCGGAAGCCGCCGCCAAAAACAAGGAAGCCGCCGCGAAAGCCGCTGAGGCCGCCGCCGCTACCGCCACCGCGGCCAAGGCGACCGCGGCGGAAGCCGCGGCAAAGACCAAGGATGCGGCCGCAGCGGCGGCAGAGGCGACTAAAGACGCCGCCGCCGCCACCAAGGAAGCCGTCAAGGACGCCGCCGCTACCACCAAGGAAGTGGCTAAGGACGCCGCCGTCGCCACCAAGGAAGCCGTCAAGGACGCCGCCGTCGCTACTAAGGAAACTGCTGAAAAAGCCGCTGAAGTCACGAAGGAAGCCGTCAAAGATGCCGCCGCCACCACCAAGGAAGTGGCTAAGGACGCCGCCACCGCGACTAAGGAAGCGGTGCAAGCGACAGATGCGGCGGCTGAAAGAGCCAATGCGGCGGTCCGCGCGGCAACCGCGCCTAACCCGCCGCCCGCCCCCGTCGCGCCAGCCGCCAAACCCGCTGGACAATAAGGTTCCCGCCGCTGGATAAGAGTTAAACTGTTTAATTCTTGTCTCTTGCCTGCGGTAGAACTAAGTAAAGATTTTCCGCCCGACCCCAAAACGGCGGGCGGAAAATTCGCGGTGTCGATGCGGATTTTATTCTAAGTCAAGGATTGATTTGCCTGCTTTGCCGCCTTCTCCTTATCACCGCGAAGCTGTCATGATTAACGCGTTTGCATTACAAAACGGCCGTCTCCAGCAAATTCATATTGCAGCTCAAGGAGATCTCGAACGTGCCAAGCCGATCTGGATCGACTTTGACGCGCCGACTGATGAGGAACGGTTGTCAGCCAAGGAGCTCTTCAACCTAACCTTGCCGGATGAAGATGATTTTGGCGACATTGAAGCGAGCGCCCGCTGCTTTGAGGACGCCAGTGGTTCGCTGCAAATCCGCTCCGACTTTTTGCTGGATAAAGCGGATGAAACCCGCAATGTACCGGTCGCTTTCGTGCTTCGGCACGATATTCTGTTTAGCTTGCACGAAGAAGATTTACCAGTTTTCCGCCTGTTGCGAATGCGCGCTCGCCATCAGCCTGGCTATTTGGAAGACTGTCGCGATGTGCTGCTCGATTTATACGCAACCGATGCGGAGTATTCGGCGGATTCACTGGAAGGTATCTACGCTAATCTCGAAGAAATCAGCAACCGGGTGTTGACGGCTCGAATGACCGATGAAGCCGCTGCCGAGGTATTGGCCAGTATCGCCCGCGAAGAAGATTTAAATGGTCGAATTCGCCGCAATTTGATGGATACCCGCCGCGCCATTTCGTTTTTGATGCGGCGTCGGCTGTTGTCGGTCGATCAAATCGAAGAATCGCGCCAGATCTTGCGCGACATTGAATCGCTAGACGGGCATACCTCGTTTTTATTTGAGAAAATCAACTTCCTGATGGATGCCACCGTCGGCTTCATCAACATCAACCAGAACAAGATCATCAAGATTTTCTCGGTCGCTTCGGTCGCGCTACTGCCACCAACGCTGATTGCCAGCGTTTACGGCATGAATTTTGAGCATATGCCTGAACTGCGGTGGGTGTTTGGCTATCCTTTCGCCCTTGGTCTGATGGCTGCTTCGGTGGTTGCGCCTTTCTTGTTCTTTCGCAAGAAGGGCTGGTTGAAATAAACGAGCAGGAGATCGCCATGCCTGTCGAAGCCCCCTCTGAGCAGTTTCTGTTTGCGTTAGCAACGCAAGTCGGTGAGGCGCTCCGCCGCCGTGATCTGACCTTAGCCACCGCTGAATCGTGTACCGGCGGCTGGATCAGCAAGGTGATCACCGACATTTCCGGTAGCTCGATCTGGTTCGACCGGGGCTTCGTCACCTATAGCAACGCCGCCAAAATCGCTTTATTGGGCGTGCGGGCGGCGACCCTGGCCAATCACGGCTCGGTCAGCGCGGAAGCGGTTGCCGAAATGGCGGCCGGTGCCTTGCAGTACAGTCCCGCGGATGTCGCTCTCGCTGTCAGCGGCATCGCCGGCCCTGATGGAGGCAGTTCAGAAAAACCGGTGGGCACCGTTTATCTAGCTTGGATGCTGAGCGATGGTTTACTGCATACAGAGTGCCGTCATTTCGAGGGCGACCGCGAGGCTGTGCGCCAGCAAACTGTCGTTGCGGCGATGGAAGGGCTGCTGGATGTCCTGGCGCTCCGATATTAAAGTGCAACAACGACTATTTTTAGCGCTTTGGCCAGAACCCGCCGTGCGTGCGCAAATGGCCGAGCTAGCGAGGCAAGTTGCCGGTCAGCGGCAAGTGCGCGATGATAATCTACATTTGACCCTGGCGTTTCTGGGCGCTACCGAGGCCAGCCGATTGGCGGCATATGAGGTGGCGCTAGCAGATTTGACCGTACCGACCTTGGATTTAACGCTAGATCGCTACGGTTACTGGGCGCAACCGCGCATCCTATGGCTGGGTTGCAGCCAAACCCCACCGGAACTGTACGAATTGGTCGCCGATCTACACCGGCGGCTGCGCGGCGGCGGCTTCATACCAGAACGACGCGCCTTTCAAACGCATATCACGCTGGCCCGCAAGTTTCCTGGCCCTGCTCCCAAACAGCCGCCCGCTGCCCCGATCCGTTGGCGGATTAGCACTGTGACTCTGGTAAAATCGGTACCCGCGGCAACCAGTTCCTGTTATCAAATTCTGCGGCGTTGGCCGGAACCCAGCGATCGCAAACGAGCTACTTCAGATCCGCCAGCCTTTCCGGACAGACAAGGCTAGGTTAGCCGCTGTTTCTATGAAATAATTGCGGAAACAACCGGTTCCAGCCGGTTTCACCGATTTTCTCACTCGCAAGAGGAGCAATAGTCTGAATGGATGACAACAAGAAAAAGGCGCTGGCCGGCGCACTGACCCAAATCGAACGCCAGTTCGGCAAGGGCGCTGTAATGCGATTGGGCGACACCAGCGTAGCGCGTGACGTCACCACTGTTTCCACCGGTTCGCTGGGACTAGACATCGCACTCGGCATCGGCGGCCTACCGCGCGGCCGAGTGACCGAAATCTACGGCCCTGAATCCTCCGGCAAAACCACGCTGGCGCTGCAAGTGATCGCCGAAACCCAGCGCCAGGGCGGCTGCGCCGCGTTCATCGACGCCGAGCACGCGCTCGATCCGATCTACGCCGCCAAGCTGGGCGTCAACGTCGATGATCTGCTGGTTTCTCAGCCCGATACCGGTGAGCAGGCGCTGGAAATCGCCGATATGCTGGTGCGATCGAGCGCGGTCGATACCGTGGTGATCGACTCGGTGGCGGCGCTGACCCCCAAGGCCGAAATCGAAGGCGACATGGGTGATTCTCACGTCGGCCTGCAGGCCCGCTTGATGAGCCAAGCCTTGCGCAAACTCACCGCCAACATTAAACGCTCCAATACGCTCGTCATTTTCATCAACCAGATTCGAATGAAGATCGGCGTCATGTTCGGCTCGCCGGAAACGACCACCGGCGGTAATGCGCTCAAGTTTTATGCCTCGGTGCGGCTGGACATCCGCCGCATTGGCTCAATCAAGAAAGGCGATGAGGTGATCGGCAGCGAAACACGGGTCAAAGTGGTCAAAAATAAGATGGCCCCGCCGTTCAAGCAAGCTGAATTCGAGATTCTTTACGGCGAAGGCACCTCCCGGCTTGGCGAAATCATCGACCTGGGTGTGAAAATCAACCTGATCGAAAAATCTGGCGCCTGGTATAGCTGCAATGGTGCCCGGATCGGCCAAGGGAAGGAAAACGCCCGCGGCTATCTGAAAGAAAATCCCGATTTGGCGCGCGAACTGGAAGACAAAATTCGGACCCATTTCCTGACGCGCTCCGATGCGGCGCCAGGTACCGATGTGGGCAGCGTCAGCGATAATCAAACCGGCGGTTCGGATGCCGATGAACTGGACGCGGACGCCTGACCGCTCCACCGCCGCTCCAGCGGTCATCCGCGCCAAGGCGCTGGAACTGCTGGCCCGGCGCGAACATTCTCGGCTGGAGCTACGCCAAAAACTGATCCAGCGCGGTTTTGGAGCCGAGCAGATCGGCCCGGTCCTGGAGCAGCTCGTAACGGAACGGTTGCTGGATGAAAGCCGTTACGCCGAGCTGTACGCCTGCTCTCGCGCCGACAAGGGCTATGGGCCGTTGCGGGTCGCCCGCGAACTGCGCGAGCGCGGCATACCGGAGGAGGTCGTCGCTACCACGCTGGCGACACTGAACGATAACTGGCTCGCCAAACTGCGCGATTTGCACCGCAAACGCTTCAAATCTCACCGGCCCACCGACGCGGCCGGGCGAATGCAGCAAACCCGCGTGTTACGCCAGCATGGCTTTACTCTCGATCAGATCAAGCTGTTTTTTGAAACAGAATAAATTTTTCTTATAGCAATCAAGAACCCCGACCATGACCAGCAGCGCCGCACTCCGCAAGTTCTTTTTGGATTATTTCCGTGATCGCAGCCATGAAGTGGTGGCCAGCAGCCCGTTGGTTCCGCTCAATGACAGTACGCTGCTGTTCACCAACGCGGGCATGGTGCAGTTCAAGGACGTATTCACCGGTCGTGATCGCCGTCCCTACCACCGAGCCGCCACGGCGCAACGCTGCGTGCGCGCCGGCGGCAAGCATAACGATCTGGAAAACGTCGGCTATACCGCCCGTCACCATACGTTTTTCGAGATGCTAGGCAATTTTAGCTTTGGCGACTACTTCAAGCGCGAGGCCATCCATTTCGCCTGGGAATTTCTGACGGCTGTCCTGAAGCTGCCGACCGACAAGTTGTGGGTCACGGTATACGAGACGGACGACGAGGCTTATCAAGTCTGGGCCGATGAAATCAAGGTTCCTAAAGCGCGCATCGCCCGTATCGGCGATAAGCCTGGCGGCAAACGCTACGAAAGCGACAATTTCTGGGCGATGGGCGACACCGGCCCCTGCGGCCCCTGTTCGGAAATCTTTTACGACCACGGCCCGGCCATCGCCGGTGGCCCGCCCGGTACGCCGGACGCCGACGGCGACCGTTACATCGAAATCTGGAATCTGGTGTTCATGCAATTCGACCGTGGCGCCGATGGTGTGCTGACTCCGTTGCCGAAGCCCTCGGTCGATACGGGGATGGGCTTGGAACGACTCGCCGCAGTGATGCAGGGCGTCCACAGCAATTACGAAATCGATCTGTTCCAAAACCTGATCAAAGCTGCCGCGAGCGTGACCGGCGCCAACGATGTGCAATCGAGTTCGCTGCGGGTGATTGCCGATCATATCCGGGCCACGGCTTTTCTCATCACCGACGGAGTGCTGCCGTCCAATGAAGGACGCGGCTATGTGCTGCGGCGGATCATGCGCCGCGCGATCCGCCACGGCTACAAGCTGGGGGTGGAAGGCAGTTTCTTCTACAAACTGGTCGCGCCGCTGGTGGTGGAAATGGGCGCGGCCTATCCCGAACTGCTCAGCGCGCAAGGTCAAGTTACCCGCGTCATTCGTCAGGAAGAAGAACGCTTTGCGGAAACGCTGAATCACGGGATGCGCTTGTTGGAGGAAAGCATCGCGCAGCTCTCTGGTGCCGTCATTCCTGGCGCAACGGTATTCAAGCTCTACGATACCTATGGTTTTCCGGTCGATCTGACCGCTGATATCGCCCGCGAGCGCGGCTTGCAGGTAGATAACGCTGGTTTCGAACTTGAAATGGAAGCGCAGCGGGAACGGGCGCGAGCCGCCAGTCGCTTCGGAATTTCAGACGAGGCAAACGTACAAATAGCGGGTACGACTGGCACCGCCTTTCACGGCTATGACCAGCTGGAGGAAAAGGCCACCGTGATTGCCCTGTTTCACGACCACCAACCGGTTGAGGAACTCAATGCGGGCCACGAGGGCCTCGTGGTCTTGGATCAGACCCCCTTCTACGCGGAAGCCGGCGGTCAGGTGGGCGATACCGGTTGGCTGCGAGTGGGCGATGCAGAATTCGAGGTCCACGACACCCGGAAGCAGGGTGAAGGCGTGTTCACCCATATTGGCGTTTTGCGGCGGGGTCAGCTACGGCGCGGGGATACCGTAGCGGCACAGGTCGATGGCGTCAAACGCCAAGCCACCGCCTTACATCACTCCGCGACGCACTTGTTGCATGCCGCCTTGCGACAGATTCTGGGAACCCATGTCACTCAGAAAGGCTCGCTTGTGGATTCGCAGCGACTACGCTTCGATTTCGCTCACTTCGAGCCGATCAGCACCGAGCAGCTGGAAGCGATCGAGCGGCTGGTCAATGCTCAAATTCGCGGCAACGCCACCGTCGAAACTACCATCATGGCCCCGGAAGAAGCCATCGCCGCCGGCGCAATGGCGCTGTTTGGCGAGAAATACGGCGATAAAGTGCGGGTATTGCGAATGGGCGATTTTTCGACCGAACTGTGCGGCGGCACCCATGTCCAGCGGGCCGGCGATATCGGCGTGCTCAAGATTGTCTCTGAAAGCGGCGTAGCGGCTGGCGTGCGGCGAATCGAAGCGGTAACCGGCGAACGGGCGCTGGATTATATCGCTTCCCTGCAAGACCACGCCCGCCAAGCGGCCCAACTAGTTAAAGGCGACCGTGAAAATTTCCCCGATAAGATCAGACAACTCGTAGACCGAACCCGCCAGCTGGAAAAAGAAATAGAACAACTCAAAGGCCGGCTCGCCAGCGGCCAAGGGGCCGATCTGTTGGGTCAAGCCGTGGACATCAACGGGATCAAGGTGCTGGCCGCCCGCTTGGACGGCGCGGACGCCAAGACCCTGCGCGAGGCGGTGGACCGCTACAAGGACCAGCTCAAGACCGCGGTGGTGGTGCTAGCCACCGTCGAGGAAGGTAAGGTGCGGCTGGTGGCGGGCGTAACTCCAGCCGAAACCCAGCGGATCAAGGCTGGCGAACTGGTCAACGCCATCGCCCAGCAAGTCGGTGGCAAAGGTGGGGGTCGCCCAGATATGGCTCAAGCTGGCGGTACCGACCCCACCAAACTGGACGAAGCCCTCCGTCGCGTGCCGGAGTGGATACGTAGCCAACTGGCCTGAATCCACCAGGGCGAGAAGGGCTAGCGCCGGCCCTTTCCTCCTAATCTTTCCAAATGCTAATCGGCTGCCTACAGGCAGCAAGTCCAGCTGTTGCCGCGGTGCGACATGGATATTTTTTGGAGATCGCCAATCTTTCGTTATACTTGCACGTCCCATGACCCTAGCGGTCACTTACATCGTAGATTGGATTCAAACGGGAGCTTGTAAGGGTGCTATGTCACTGATCGTACAAAAATATGGTGGAACCTCAGTCGGAAATATTGAGCGTATCGAAAAAGTTGCAGATAAAGTTATTGGCTGGCGAGAACGTGGCTACCAAGTTATCGTCGTGGTCTCAGCGATGAGTGGCGAAACCGATCGCTTGATTGGGCTAGCTAAAAATATCACCCCCCGCCCCGACCCTCGTGAACTGGATGTACTGCTGGCCACCGGCGAGCAGGTGACCATCGCCCTGTTGTGCATCGCGTTGGAAAAACGCGGCTGCCCGGCGCGTTCCTACACCGGCGGACAAGCGCGGATCCTTACTGATAGTGCTTTCAATAAAGCCCGAATTGAAGATATCCAGGGTGACGCTATCCGAGCCGATCTCAACGCCGGCCGCATCGTCGTGGTCGCCGGCTTCCAGGGCGTCGATCAGGAGGGCAATATCACCACGCTGGGGCGGGGTGGCTCCGATACCACCGGCGTCGCCCTGGCCGCCGCGTTGAAAGCCGATGAATGCCAGATTTACACTGACGTGGATGGGGTTTACACCACCGATCCGCGCGTCGTTCCCGATGCCCGCCGGCTGGATCGCATCACCTTTGAAGAGATGCTGGAAATGGCCAGCCTGGGTTCTAAGGTGCTGCAAATCCGTTCCGTGGAATTTGCGGGCAAACATAATGTCCCATTACGTGTGCTATCAACCTTCCAGGAAGGTCTAGGCACATTGATCACATTCGAGGAAGCGTTCGAGGTTGACCCCATGGAGAAAGTGCTGATTTCCGGTATTGCGTTCAATCGCGATGAAGCCAAGGTTACCGTGTTGGGCGTACCTGACCGACCAGGCATCGCCTTCAGTATTCTGGGGCCAGTATCCGACGCCAATATCGAAGTGGATATGATTGTCCAGAATGTCGGACGCGACAGCACCGCCGACTTTACCTTTACCGTGCACCGTAACGACTACGAACGCACGCTGGAAATCCTGCGGCAACACACCGCGCAATTAGGCGTGCGGGAAGTGTCGGGCGATAACAAGATTGCCAAGCTGTCCCTGGTCGGCATTGGCATGCGTTCCCACGCGGGGGTTGCTAGCCGGATGTTCCAAACCTTGGCACAGGAAGGAATCAACATTCGCATGATCACGACCTCCGAGATCAAAATTTCGGTCGTTATCGATGAGAAATATCTGGAGCTCGGCGTTCGTGCCCTCCATGAAGCATTTGAACTGGACAAGGCGGCTTGAATAGTATGGGATTTGATCTGTCGGCCTAGCTGGTGCAGTTTTTGAATAAGGCAATTACAAACGCGGCTCTTTGAAAACCGCGGATGACCTGATGCTTTTGATGGAGAACACGGAGTAGCTTGATATGTTGATTCTGACGCGAAGAGTTGGAGAAACGCTGATGATCGGTGACGAAGTAACCGTTACCGTGCTCGGCGTGAAGGGGAATCAGGTCCGCATTGGAGTCAATGCGCCTAAAGATATTGCGGTGCATCGCGAAGAAATCTACGAACGGATCAAACGCGAGCAGGATAGCGCCGCCGCGGGCAGCAGCTCGCAACCTGAAACTTGAAGGTGGGGACTTTACCTTGCCGTTTACAGGCGTTATTCTTAACATCTTAACGATGTTTGCCTGTTGGGCGTTTCTTGGAGAGATGGCCGAGCGGCTGAAGGCGCTCCCCTGCTAAGGGAGTATGGGGACATAAAACTCCATCGAGGGTTCGAATCCCTCTCTCTCCGCCAATTTGTCGCCAAGATGTGCGGAATTGACAAGGCTCGACGCAATCCGCATAATCCGCCACCCCACACAAAGCGCCCGTAGCTCAGTTGGATAGAGTACCTGGCTACGAACTAGGGGGTCGGGAGTTCGAATCTCTCCGGGCGCGCCAATCAACCAGCCCAGGAACCCGCGCCTGGGCTTTTTTACGTGCGTGGCCGTTAGCGTCAACCCGTTTGGCTTCACGTCCGCCGCGCTGCTCGAAAAGTTTCACTGCGAAGCGGGAGCCTGGCAGGGTTGACGAGACAGCATTAACCCATTCCACTAACCGCGCCAAATTTACCTGGAGCGCACCATGCGGGAATCTAGGCAACCAAGCCCGCCGCTTCGTGGTGATCATTCAGCCCCGGCGACATCCAGCCGATTCCTGATGATTTACCAAGCCGGTCGATTTTTTTCAGCCTTGCTGCTCTACAGCGCGCTACTCTTTGGCTTGGCGTTGACCCTGTTACCCTTGTTGTGGATGGTGGCCGCTTCCCTGATGCCATCTGGCGAAGCCAACAGCTACCCGCCGCGGCTATGGCCCAGCACGATCACTTTCGAGCATTATACCGCGCTGTTCACCCGCCTCGATCTGGCGCATTACTTATTCAATAGCACCTTGCTCGCCAGTGCGGTCACCTTGATCGCCTTATTTATCAATTCGCTGGCTGGCTATGCTTTCGCTAAATTTCGCTTTCGCTTTCGCGACCGGCTGTTCCGGAGTTTGCTGGCGGCGATGGTGATCCCGGCCCAGGTCGCCATGCTGCCGCTCTTTTTGTTGTTGAAGCAGTTTGGACTGATCAATACCTACTGGGGCGTCATCATTCCTGGCATGGCCAGCATCTTCGGCATTTTTCTCATTCGCCAGTATCTGCTGGCGATACCCGACAGCTTGCTCGACGCCGCCCGCATGGACGGGGCCGGTGAATTTCGCATTTACTGGTCGCTGATATTGCCGTTGTGCCGGCCGATTCTGGTGACTTTGGCGATTTTTACTTTCCTCGGTGCCTGGAACGACTTCATGTGGCCGCTAATCGTTCTGACCGACAGCGCGCACTATACCTTGCCGGTAGCGCTGGCGAACCTGCTGGGAGAGCATGTACAAGATACTGAGTTGATGATGGCCAGTTCGGTCCTGACGGTGCTACCCGTAATGCTGCTGTTCGTAATCATGCAGAAATACTACATCGCTGGAATCATGCTGGGGGGGATGAAGGGTTAGCCTCGCCAGCCCCTGATCACCCTGCTCGGCGGCTTGTCAAGAAGCCGGCGAATTCCGATACTATGCGCATGATTGAAGCCACCTTTCTGACCAACCAGTTCCTGATTGCCATGCCGGCGTTGGCCGATCCGAACTTTTTTCAGACGGTGACCTACATCAGCGAGCACAACGCCAATGGCGCGCTGGGGTTGGTCATCAACCGACCCTTACAATTGTCGCTCGGTCAGTTGCTGGAGCATTTGGAAATCAATTCCGATCGGCCAGACTTGGCCGCCTTGCCGGTTTATCAGGGGGGACCGGTCCAACCCGAGCAAGGTTTTGTCATTCATAGCCCTATTGGGCAATGGGGAGCGACGCTGCGCGTCACCGATCGGATCGGAATCACCACCTCACGCGACATCTTGCAAGCGCTAGCGCTGGGAGAAGGGCCGGAACATTTACTGGTCGCTCTCGGTTACGCCGGTTGGGGACCGGGGCAACTGGAACAGGAATTGGCCGAGAACGCTTGGCTGTCCACTCCCGCCGATTTCGACATCTTGTTTTACAAGCCCACCGAACAGCGCTGGCTCGCCGCCGCCGCCTTGCTGGGCATCGACCTGAATCTTCTGTCCGCCGATGCCGGCCACGCCTAATGAGGGCTTGGAACCGGCGGCCCTCGGCCCGCCCTGTCGGGTTGCGCTAGGCTTCGATTTCGGGCGCTCTCGGATCGGCGTCGCCATCGGCGAAGCAGTCACTGGCTCGGCTCGCCCGCTGCGCACCCTGTCAAGCCGGCGACAAGGCCCAGACTGGGACGCGATCAGCCAGCTGATCACCGAATGGCGACCCGACTTGCTGGTGGTGGGCGTCCCGCGCCACGCCGATGATACCGCCAACGCCACGACCGTGGCCGCACTGCGCTTCAGCCGCCAATTGCAGGGGCGTTTTCGCCTGCCCGTGGCCACCATCGACGAGCGGTTATCGTCCTGGGAAGCCGAACAACGGCGTCAAGCCACCGCCGCCAGCCGCCGAGCCAGCAATGCGACGCTGGATGCCGGGGCGGCGGCGGTCATCCTAGAAAGCTGGTTCAACCAACAACGGAGCTTGACTTCATGCGCGACGCCGAATTCCTGATTGAAGCGATGGTGGTGCAATTACGGGAATTGCTAGCCCGTCGCGGCATCGCCGAGCCGGCGCTGGTCGGCATCCACACGGGCGGTGTCTGGGTTGCCGAACGATTGCGACAACGACTTGGATTGACCACTCCGCTCGGCCAACTGGATATCTCCTTTTACCGCGACGACTTCAGCCGGATCGGCGTCAATCCTCAAGTGCGCCCCTCCGAACTGCCGTTTGATGTAGACGGCCGCCATCTGGTGCTGGTCGATGATGTGCTCTACACCGGCCGCACCATCCGGGCCGCGCTCAACGAATTGTTTGATTATGGCCGTCCGGCATCGGTGCTGCTGGCGGTGCTGGTGGATCGGGGGGGTCGGGAATTGCCGATCGAAGCCCATGTGGCTGGCTCCCGCTTAGAATTACCCAGCGACAACCATATCCGACTCACCGGGCCTGAACCCTTGCAACTTCTCATTCAAACCGCCGCATAAGCCCGTATGAATACCGCCAACATCCAACTGGATCGCCAAGGGCGTCTGCTGCATTTCCTGAGCATGGAAGGATTGAGCCGTCGCCATCTGACCGAAATTTTGGACACGGCTGAGTCTTTGCTCGGAGTCGCCGAGCGTCGGGTCAAAAAGCTACCCACTCTCCACGGTAAAACCGTGGTCAACCTGTTTTTTGAGGCCAGCACTCGCACCCGCACCACCTTCGAACTCGCCGCCAAGCGGCTGTCAGCCGACGTGCTCACGCTCAACATCGCCACCTCGTCGGCGGTCAAGGGAGAATCCCTCCTTGATACCTTGCGTAATATCGAGGCGATGCAATGCGATATGTTCGTGGTTCGCCACGAGCAAAGCGGCGCGGCTGAATTCATCGCCCGCCATGTCAAGCCGCATATTGCCGTACTCAACGCCGGCGATGGACGCCACGCTCATCCGACCCAAGCGATGCTGGATGTATTTACTATCCGTCGTCACAAGCCCGATTTTCATCAGCTGCAAGTCGCTATTGTTGGCGACATCCTCCACTCCCGCGTCGCTCGTTCCCTGATCCATGCCCTAAACATTCTGGATACCCCCGACATTCGCGTGATCGCGCCGCGCACCCTGTTGCCGGTTGACGTGGAGAAATTGGGCGTCCATGTCTTTCACGATCCGCGCGCGGGCTTACGCGATGTCGATGTCATTGTGATGTTGCGCTTGCAGAAAGAACGGATGGAGGGCGCCTTGCTGCCGAGCGAACAAGAATTCTTCCAGCGCTACGGCTTGACTGAAGAGCGCCTTGCATTGGCCAAACCGGACGCCATCGTCATGCACCCCGGACCTATCAACCGCGGGGTGGAAATCGACTCACGGGTAGCTGACGGACCACGCTCGGTGATTTTGGAGCAAGTAACCAACGGCATCGCCGCCCGGATGGCGATCATGTCGATCACCTTGGGCAATCACGCCCGCCCGACCGGGGAGGCTCTCTGATGCGCATCGCCATTCGCGGCGGCCGATTGATCGATCCGGCCCAGCATATCGATACCATTACCGATGTCTTTATCGCTGAGGGGCGTATCGCCGGGATCGGCCGACCGCCGGAGGCTTTCGCGGTCGAGCGGATCATTGACGCTCGTCATCGGATCGTCTGTCCCGGCCTGATCGACCTTTGCGCTCGATTACGCGAGCCGGGCATGACCCACAAAGCCACCATCGCCAGCGAAAGTCGCGCCGCCGCCGCCGCTGGGATCACCACCCTAATCTGCCCACCCGACACCGATCCGGTCATCGATGAACCGTCAGTGGTTGAGCTGATCCGGCGTCGCACCAAGGCGGCCGGACAGGCGCGAATCCTCGCGCTCGGCGCGCTGACCCACCGCTTGCGCGGCGAGCGACTGGCGGAAATGGCGGCGCTTAAGGACGTAGGCTGCGTTGGCGTCAGCGATGGCGGCCACCCGATCAGTAACACGCTGGTGCTGCGGCGGGCGTTGGAATATGCCGCCACCTTCGATCTGACCGTATTTCTAACCCCGCTCGATCCCTGTCTAGGGCACGGCCTCGCCCATGAAGGACAGGTCGCAAGTCGGATGGGCCTTGCCGGCATTCCCGCGGCGGCGGAAACCGGCGCAATCGCCCGCGATCTCGAATTGATCCGGGATCTTGGCGTCCGCGCCCATTTTGGCCGATTGTCCTGCGCCCGCTCGGTCGAGCTGATCGCGCGGGCGCAAAGCGAGCGCTTGCCGGTGACCGCCGATGTCGCCATCCATCAGCTGTACCTGACCGAGATGGATTTGGCCGGCTTCGACAGTCAATGCCACGTCCAACCGCCCCTGCGCGGCTTGCGCGACCTCGACGCCCTACGCCTCGGTCTTGCCAGCGGCGTGCTGGGCGCCATTTGCTCTGACCACCAGCCGCACGAACCTGATGCCAAACAGGCGCCCTTTGGCGATACCGAGCCAGGAATCTCCGGCCTGGACACCTTGCTGGGATTGAGCTTGCGACTGGCGCGGGACGCGGAGTTGTCACTGGCGATGGTGCTGGAACGTTTGACGGCTGGCCCAGCCAGGATCTTGGGGCTGGACAGCGGCCACTTGAAAACCGGCGCGGTTGCCGATATCTGCATCTTCGACCCCGAGGCGCATTGGCGGGTGACGGCTGACAACTGGCGCAGCCGCGGCCAAAACAGCCCATTTCTGGGCTGGGAATTACCAGGACCAGTGACGCACACCTTGCTGGAAGGACGGGTGGTCTACGAAAGACAGCCGGCCGAAGCGACGGGATGATGCCGCCAACCAGCGGCGTCTTAGCAAAGCGCCACTACCCGGGCGGGCAAACTTTGTTGCGCGTAAGGACGCCGCTGGCGGCGGCCTGTCAACCCGGCCATGCATTGAGGATCGACGAGGCGTTTTGGGCTGTTTTACAACCCGCGCCAGCGCAAGGCTGGGTTGATTGCCTGAAACACAGTAAAACGCCTCCAGCTCTCGCCACCGAGGTGACTATCCAAGGCCCGTTTGGCGAACCGTTCGCGCTTGCCGCCGTCACACCGCGCGCCTTGCTCCTCGCCGATAGCGAGGGTATCGCGCAAATCGTGTTCCTGGGACGGACTCTCCGCCATCGACAGCCTCCAATCAAACTGCTCGCACTTTTTGAATTGACCCCTCCCCTGCCGTTTCGGCCGCAGCCCTCCAAGATCCTCATACCTGGCCTGCCAGCCGGAGTGATCGCGGCCTTGCCGCTACTGGAAGATTCAAACATTCCAAGCCGGATCGCTTGTCCCATCGGCAATCAACCCGGTAGTTTTGAAGGAACGGCGACGGAACTGGCGCGCGACTGGCTCGAAATCGGGCACGCCGCCGCCGATCTGACGCTCTTCGCCTGTGGTGGCAAGGCCTTACTGGATGCCGCGAGCGGTTTGGCAAGCCGCTATAAAGTAGTTTGCCAAACGCGCCTGTCGCCGTAGCGTCTCGAAAACCCTGATAAACTTCCCGCCACGGTCGATCTTTGAACCTGAGAGCTTCGCTTTACTGCCGGAATGACGCCTTATTTTGGGCGTAGGTGATCGCCTCATCGCGGGTGACAGATCCTCTCTTAACGACCTCCAGTAAAGCTTGATCGAGCGTTTGCATGCCGTAAGCCGAGCCGGTTTGAATGGAAGAATACATCTGCGCCACCTTGTCCTCGCGGATCAAATTGCGGATGGCGGGAACGCCCACCATGATTTCGTGTACCGCCATCCGTCCGCCGCCTTTTTTCTTGAGCAGCGCTTGGGAAATGACCGCGCGCAATGATTCGGAGAGCATCGAGCGCACCATCGGTTTCTCGCCGGCTGGAAATACATCGATGATGCGGTCGATGGTCTTGGGCGCGGAGCTGGTATGCAGGGTGCCGAACACCAAGTGGCCGGTTTCCGACGCGGTCAGCGCCAGCCGGATGGTTTCCTGATCGCGCATTTCACCGACCAGGATGATGTCGGGATCTTCACGCAGCGCCGAGCGCAAGGCTTCGTTGAAACCCAGCGTGTCCCGATGCACTTCGCGCTGATTGATCAAGCAACGCTGACTCTGATGCACGAATTCGATCGGATCTTCAATGGTTAGAATGTGGCCATATTCATTTTTGTTGATGTGATCGATCATGGCCGCCAGCGTGGTTGATTTACCGGAGCCGGTCGGACCCGTCACCAGGACCAACCCGCGCGGCACCGCGATCAAGTCCCGAAATACCGCCGGACAGCCCAGTTCCTCCAGGCTTTTGATCTCGGTGGGAATAGTGCGGAACACGCCCGCGGCGCCGCGGTCTTGATTGAAGGCATTGACCCGGAACCGGGCCAATTTCGGAATTTCAAACGAAAAGTCGCATTCCAGAAATTCGTCATAGTCCTTCCGCTGCTTGTCGTTCATGATGTCATAGATCAGGCCATGCACGGCTTTATGCTCCAACGGGGGGACGTTGATCCGACGCACATCGCCGTCTACCCGAATCATGGGCGGCAACCCGGCCGACAGGTGTAAATCCGAAGCATTATTCGTAACTGAAAAACTTAATAGTTCATCGAGTGTCATGCGTGTTGCTCCTGCAGAGACGTTGTGAAGCCGCTCGTTGGTGGGCAGTTCGGGAAAGCGCAATTTCAAAATAGTATAATCTTGCCGCTCCAACATCGGTCGGAGAGTTTCATCGATGACTTGCGATTTTGCCGTCCGCCTGGAGGCTGTATGGTCCCGAATCCGCGCGGCGGAAGCGCGATTCCAGCGCCCACCGGGTTCGGTGCGGCTGCTTGCCGTCAGTAAAACGCAGCCCGCGACAGCTATTGCCGCCGCCGCCGCCGCCGGCCAGTATTGCTTCGGTGAAAATTATTTGCGGGAAACCTTGGATAAAATGGCCGCATTGGCCGTACAAGGAATGGCTTTGGAATGGCATTTCATCGGCCCCATTCAGGCAAATAAAACTCGGGCCATCGCGGAACGCTTTGCTTGGGTTCATAGCGTGGATCGTCTGAAAATCGCTGAACGATTGAACGCGCAGCGACCCAATCATCTACCGCCACTGAATATCTGCTTACAGATCAACATCAGCCATGAACCCAGCAAGCACGGGCTGGAGGAATCGGAATTGCCCGCGGCCGCGCGCGCGATGGCCATGCTACCGCGAATTCGACTGCGCGGTTTGATGGCGATACCCGCGCCCACCTTGGAATTTGCCGCCCAACGTCAATCTTTCGCCCAGGTACGCCACTTACAAGAGCGACTGATCGCGGCGGGTTTGCAACTGGATGTCCTGTCCATGGGCATGTCCAACGACCTTGAGGCCGCAATCGCCGAGGGCAGCACTCTGGTACGGATCGGCGCCGCCCTCTTTGGACCTCGCGCCTGAAAGGCCAGTTTGCAGTATCCTTAAGGTATAACCAACGGCATTAAATCGCAGTTGACCGCTTAAAATCGCTCGCCACCCTGAAAAAGTCTGAGAAATCGCTGATGCCATTCCCTCGCTTAAGATCTCCTCTCCCCGCGATTAGCACGCCATTAGTCGGCTTGGCGCTCATGACGTTGCCAATCATGCCGTTGCTGGCCGGAACGGACGATAGCTACTTACGCGAAATCGAAGAAGAAGCCAAACGTCAGGCCACGGCCCTGATCGCTCCCCAATCCTTACCGGCTTTGGCGCTACCCACACCCAAGACGAATAACTCCGAACAGCTCAAACCGGGCTTGGATCGGGCTGGCTTCGAGCAGGCGCTGCGCGCGGGGTTACCTAAGGAAACCCATGCCGCTTTTCAGCGGCTCAGCCCGGCCGACCAGCAACGTATCTATGAATCTTACCGGGCTGATAGCCGTCTCGCCCGTATCAGCGAACAAATTATCCGGCTCGCTGGAAAACCCTGACCCTTCACGAGCCCGTTCCAATACCGCGCTTGCGTTTGCAACAACACGCAAACCAACAAAACAAAGACCACGAGGTGCTGATGAAAAAAATCGCCATTGCCTTCATTGGCGGCGGGAATATGGCCCGCAGCTTGATTGGCGGATTGATTGCTGGCGGTCATGAACCCGACCGGATCTGGGTCGCGGAACCGGATGCTGGACAGCGGGAGTTCCTGCGCGGCCGCTACGGCGCCCATACTGATTCCGACAATCTTGAAGTCGCCACCCAGGCGGAAATCATTGTGCTCGCGGTCAAACCCCAAGTCCTGCAAACGGTCGCCGAGCAGTTGGCCCCTGAGATTCAATCCCGCCAACCGCTGGTCATTTCGATTGCGGCTGGCGTGCGCGAGCCGGATTTACGACGCTGGCTGGGCGGTGGACCGGTGGCTCTGGTCAGGACCATGCCCAACACGCCAGCCTTAGTCGGCAGCGCGGCCAGCGCCTTGTTCGCTAACCCCTTCGTCTCAGCGCAACGCCGGCAATTGGCGGAATCGCTACTGCGGGCGGTTGGGGTGACCGTCTGGGTGGAAGACGAGAATCTACTTGATGCGGTGACCGCTTTATCGGGCAGCGGTCCGGCCTATTTCTTCCTGGTGATGGAAGCTTTGGAACGGGTCGCGCTCGATTTGGGTTTGAATGCCGATCAAGCGCGGCTACTAACCTTGCAAACCGCGTTTGGCGCCGCGAAGATGGCGCTGGAAAGCGCGGAAAGTCCCGCCACCTTGCGAGTTCGGGTCACCTCGCCGGGCGGCACCACCGAGCGCGCTCTGGCCATCTTGCGCGACGGCGGCATCGAAAAACTGTTGGCCCAAGCCCTGGAAGCCGCGCGCCAGCGCGCTCAGGAACTGGGCGATCTGTTGGGGGGACAACCATGACCGCAACGCTTTTCCTGATCCAATCCATTTTCGGCTTCTACATCCTAGCGGTGATGCTGCGCTTCTTGTTACAGTGCGTGCGCGCTGATTTCTATAATCCCTTGGTACAGTTCCTGGTCCGCATCACCAACCCGCCACTGCTACCGCTGCGGCGAATCATACCCGGATACAAAGGCTTGGATTTGGCGTCGGTGGTTCTCGCCTTCGTCTTACAGCTAATCGAAGTTCTGTTGGTGACTCTGTTACTGGGCCGCAATACCGGTATGATCGGCCTCTTGCTATTGAGCATCGCTGAATTACTTAAGCTATTGATCAACATCTACCTGTGGGGCGTGGTAATCCAGGCAATATTGAGTTGGTTCAATTCTGACCCCTTTCATCCCGCGGCGCGTTTGCTCTCGCAACTGACCGCTCCCCTGCTGCGGCCGGCGCGACGTTTGCTGCCGCCGATCTCTGGGATCGATCTGTCGCCGATGCTGGTCATCGTGGCCTTGATCTTCATCAGTCTATTGTTACAGGATATTCTCGGTTTTTGGACCGGAATCGGCTAAACGATGGCGGCGGGTTATGTCTGGGACGGCGCGGATATCATCCTGCGGGTGCGGGTACAGCCGCGCGCCAGTCGCAACGAATGGGTCGGTTTGCAAGATGCGCGCTGTCGAATCCGGATCACCGCGCCTCCGGTGGACGGCGAGGCCAACGCCTGTCTACGAGCCTTTCTGGCGGAGCTGTTTGGAACCGCCAAAAACCAGGTGACCTTGCTGGCCGGCGAGACCAGCCGCGACAAGCGGCTGCGCGTTGCCGCGCCGCGCCGCCTTCCAGCCGGAATTGAACTCCAAACCGCGCCAGTGATCTCAAAAACCCATTCCGCTGGATCAAGACACTAAAACCCATGGATTGCGCAAGATTTTTCCGGTTGTTGCCAAACCGGGGGCCGTCTAGACTCGGCTCCCACTTCGGCTTCATTTCTTTAAGGACCAAACCTCACGGTCAGGATCACCATGGCGCATGATTATCCCCCGATTCAATCGGGTTGGTCAGCCCCCAAACCGCGTATTTCACCGAACCGCTGGCGCTGGACTGCGGCCGGTCGCTGGCGGAATACCAATTGGTTTATGAGACTTACGGCACGCCAAACGCTGATCGCAGTAACGCCGTTCTCATCTGTCACGCCTTGTCGGGCGACCATCACGTTGCCGGTTATCACCAGGATAGCGATTCCACCAAGCCCGGCTGGTGGGACAATTGTATTGGTCCTGGCAAACCGATCGACACCAACGCCCTGTTTGTGGTTTGTTGTAACAATTTAGGCGGTTGCAAAGGCTCCACCGGCCCAACCGCCATCAACCCGGCAACGCGCAAGCCCTTCGGACCCGATTTCCCCATCGTCACCGTCAAGGATTGGGTGCGCAGCCAAGCCCGACTGGCTGACTCTCTCGGCATCCGGCAATGGGCGGCCGTTATCGGCGGTAGCTTGGGCGGAATGCAGGCGATGCAGTGGGCGATCAGCTATCCCGAACGGGTGCGTCATGCGCTCGTCATCGCCGCCGCGCCGCGACTTTCCGCCCAAAATATCGCTTTCAATGAGGTAGCGCGCCAGGCCATTCTGTCCGATCCAGATTTTCATCATGGCCACTATTATGAATTTGGCGTGGTGCCCCGCCGTGGCTTGATGATCGCCCGGATGCTGGGACATATTACCTATTTATCCGACGAGGGCATGCGCGCCAAGTTCGGCCGCGAGATGCGAGAGGGTACACCTAACTTTCATTTCAACTTCGACACCGAGTTTCAGGTGGAAAGCTATTTGCGCCATCAGGGACACGCGTTCGTGGATCGCTTCGACGCCAACACTTATTTGTTGATTACCAAGACGCTTGATTACTTCGATCCGGCGGCGGATTTCGATCAGGATTTGTCCGCGGCGTTCCACCGCGCCCAAGCCGGTTTTTTGGTGATCTCCTTTACCAGCGACTGGCGGTTTGCCCCAGCCCGTTCCCGCGAGATCGTTCAAGCGTTGATACGAGCCAATCGCGACGTGAGCTATACCCAAGTGCCGTCCGAATCCGGCCACGATGCGTTTCTGATGCCGATCCCCCTTTATCATGAGATCTTGCGAGGCTATCTGACTCGAGTCGCGGCGGAGGCCAACGCTCATGCGGCCTGAACTGGAACTGATCAGCGACTGGATCCGTCCTGGCGCCCGCGTGTTGGATCTGGGTTGCGGCGACGGCGCGCTGCTAGCCTATTTGCAGAAATATCGGCAAATCACGGGTTATGGGCTGGAAATCGACACGGCCAATACCCTCAAATGCATTCAGGCTGGCGTCAACGTCATTCACGCCGATCTGGAAGCGGGCTTGGCCGATTTCGGCGACAGCAGTTTCGATTACGTCATCATGACCCAAACCTTGCAAGCCGTCCGGCACACGGAAGCCTTGCTGGACGAAATGCTGCGCGTGGGCCGGCAAGGTATCGTGACCTTTCCCAATTTCGGCTTCTGGCGCCACCGGGTCCAAGTCGCTTTACAGGGTTTGATGCCTGTGGGGAAAACCCTACCCTATCAGTGGTACGATACGCCGAACGTCCACCTGTTTACCATTCGTGATTTCGAGGAACTGTGCCGGCGCAAACGAATCGATATTCTGGAGCGAACGGTGCTAGACCACGCGCATCAAGCCCCGCTCGGCCCGCGCCTGTGGCCAAACCTGCTCGGTGAAATCGCTCTGTACCGGCTCGGTCGCGCCTGAAAAGCTCTCTGGCCCACGCCATCACCCTTATCTGGATTCTGGAGATTTTTAGATGCTTATGACCTTGTGGACTTCTCGCCGGCGGCGGACTGCTGGTTTGGCCCGCCAGCATGGCTTCACCCTGATCGAAGTGATGGTCGTGGTGGTGATTCTCAGTATTTTAGCCGCCGTGGTAGTACCCAGAATCATGGACAATCCCGATAAGGCTCGCGTCGTCAAGGCCAAACAGGATATTCGGGTGCTGAAAAATCAACTGGACCTGTACCGCCTGCATAGCTTCCGTTATCCCACCACGGAACAAGGTCTCGAAGCCTTGGTGCAAAAGCCCACTGACGCAGCCCATTGGCAGGAAGGCGGCTACCTGGACAAACTGCCCAAAGATCCTTGGGGAAGGCTTACCAATATCTCAGCCCCGGCCAACATGGCGAAATTGATATCTACTCACTAGGGGCTGACGGCCAGCCTGGCGGGGAAAATGTAGACGCCGACATCGGTAACTGGAACCTGGACGATTAGGTCACAAGGCATTTCAAATAGCCCGATGGCCGTACCCTCTCGCGGGTTTACCCTGCTGGAAGTGATGGTGGTGCTGGTGTTGGTCGGCATCCTCACAAGCTTTGCGCTACTTTCAATCGGTGGAGGACCGCACGAGCGTTTGGCCGAGGAAGCTCGACGGTTGGCTGGTCTCATGCAGCTACATCAACAGGAAGCGATCCTGAGCGGGCAACCACACGGCATCCAGTTCTCCCGCACCGGCTATACCGTCTTGCTGCAAAATGAAAAAGGCGCATGGTCTCCCCCGGCGGTTGCCGATACGCTGATCCAGCATCACCTGCCGGAGGACATCGTGCTGGAGCTATGGGTCGAGGGGCAACCGGTTGCCATCAAAAAACCTGGCCGGCTGCCGCAGGTGCTCTTACTGGCCAGCGGTGAAGCCACCGAATTCGTTATCGTCTTTGGCTTCAGCGCAGAACGCGGCGCCGATCCGCCATTGTATCGGGTATCGGGCGACGCGCTGGGCCGGCTGGCGGTCAGCGCGGTACAACGATGAAACAGCTGGCCGGATTTACCTTGCTGGAGGTCTTGGTGGCGCTGGCGGTGCTGGCCATCGCCATGGGCGCCATCATCGGCGTCGCCACCCAGAGCGTCAACACCGTCGGCTACCTGCGCGATCAGACCTTCGCCAGCTGGGCCGCGCTCAACAAAGTCAACGAACTGTTACTGGCGAGCGAACCGTGGCCCACCGAGGGCTCGAGCAAAGGCACTAGCGATCTGGCGAATCGCACCTGGCGCTGGGAGACCCGATTCCAAAAAACGCAAGATCCTGATCTCACGCGGCTGGATATCACGATCCGAGCCGATGACAACGGCCCCGTATTGACTGCGCTGACTGCTTTCAAGGGGCGTCCGCCGCCCGACGAGCCCGCCAGCGACGCGGGTTCCCAGGAACAGCAGGGGCAACAAGAGCAACCGGAGCAGCAAGCTCCAGAACCTCAAGCGCCCACCTCCCATCCCAAAGCCTCACCCCACACGCTATGAGATTCCCAGCACGCGGCTTTACCCTGCTGGAATCGCTGATCGCACTGGCCGTGTTCGCCATCATGTCCATCGCCGCCTACAGCGGCTTGCGCAGCGTGTTGTTCACGCGCGCCGCGGTTGAAGTGCAAAGTCAGCGGCTGGCGGCGGTGCAATTGACCCTTTTCCGCATCGAACAAGATATCGAGCAGGCGATACCGCGTGGCATTCGCGATGAATACGGTGAGCCTCAGGCTGCCTTGTTCGGCGGCGAGCTAACCAGCGACCGGCTAACCTTGACGCGGGCCGGTTGGGATAATCCGCTCGGTCAACCGCGCGCCAACCTCCAACGCGTCGCCTATCGGTTTCGAGAGGGACGGTTATGGCGGCTGCATTGGGACGTGCTTGATCGTGGCGGCTTGAACGAACCACGAGAAACTTTGTTGCTGGAACAGGTGCGGGAGTTTCGGATTCGCTTTCTGGATCAGGCCGATTGGCGTAACGAGTGGCCCTCCGCCACCACGGGAACCGATGGCGATCCCAAAGCGCTCGATGCGCTCCCCCGCGCGGTGGAAATCAGCCTAACGCTGGAGGATTGGGGTGAAATCATCCGCTTGCTGCCCTTGCCCAGCTGAGGTTGTACCGCACCCTGATCTATCAGGGGCAATCCCGTGCCCCATTAATCGGAATCAGGCTGGCGTAGCGCTGATCACGGTCCTCCTGATTGTCTTTCTGGCCAGTATCACCGCCACCAGCCTGGCGGCTTTGCAGCAGATCGCTATCCGGCGCAGCACCGTACTTCAGCACCAGCAGCAGGCTCGACTGTACACGTTTGGAGCCGAACAATGGGCCACGCTGCTCCTAGCGCGCGACCATAAAGAAAGTGAAGTCGATCACGCCAATGAGGTCTGGGCCAACCCGCCTCCAGCCTTACCCGTTGCCGGCGGCGCGCTCTCCGTCCGCGTGCGTGATCTGCAAGGCTGTTTTAATCTGAATAATTTATGGAAATCCGCTTCCAGCACGCCCGGCAACAGCGCCGAACCGGCCTCTGACACTGAGGCGGAGCAGGAACAGAACAAAGCCGATCAAAAGCAGAACTCAAACCAAAATAAGGCAGAGGGCACCACCGATCACCCGACCACTCCCAAGCCAACCGACTCTAGCAGCGGCGATTCCGAGGCATCGAACTCCGACCAAGCCCAACTGAATCAGGCACAATTCCAGGTGTTACAGCGCCTGTTGACCAGCCTTGAGCTGAAGCCGGGGCTGGCGCAAGCCATTACGGACTGGATCGACCCCGATCAAGACCCACTCTTTCCCGATGGTGCCGAAGACAGTGATTACAATGTTAAAAATCCCGCTTATCTAGCGGCTAACCGTTCAATGTACAGCATCTCGGAACTGCGGCTGATCAGGGGAATCGATCAGGAAACTTACGACAAGCTGGCGCCTTTGGTCTGTGCGCTGCCGACTAACGCCCGGCTAAACGTCAACACCGCTCCCGCCCAGCTGCTAGCCGCGCTGAGCGAGGGTTATGATCTAAAAGAGATGGAGCAAGTATTGGAAAATCGGCCCGATGAGGGATATAAAAATGTGGACGATTTTTTGAATGCGGCCAAATTGACCGTGGATGCGCAGCTAAAAGCGCAGCTCAGCGTCAATAGCCAGCATTTTTTGCTGCAAGCCGAGGCACGAGTGGGCGACGGACGCGCGATGTTATACAGTATTTTATATCGTGACGAAAACGGCGTCCGCGTCCTGCAACGCAATTTCGGTAACCAGGATTGAAACCACCTTGCCTGCTCAACTGTTTTTTTTCCGATTGCTCTCATTCAATCAAGTGGAATGGCTGTATCCGGACGGCCGCCTCCAGCGCGGTTCTCTATCCGAGCTGGCCACGGTAGCCGGAGGGACGCGGCAGATTATGATCGCCCCGGGCGAGGCGGTTATTTTGCACCTAGCCCCATTAGCCAGCCGCAAACGGTCCACCTGGGCGCGGGCGATCCCTTACGCCCTGGAGGATCAGCTCGCTGAAGACATCGAAGCGATCCACTTCGTGCTGGGTAATACGCCGGATGGCGATCGACTGCCGGTAGCGTTAGTCAGTCATGAAACGTTGCGGGCCTGGTTGGCGGTTTGCGATCAAAATGGACTGACTCCGGCCGCCATCATCCCCGAACCTTTGCTGCTACCTTGGCAGGACGGTGAATGGAGCCTGCTGCTGGAAGATCGGCGAGTCGTGGTTCGGACCGGTCGCTGGAACGGATTCACCACCGAGCGAGACACCTTGGGCTTGTTATTGACCGAAGCCCTGATTGACGCGGGCGACGCCAAACCGCGGCGACTACGTCTTTGGGGCCAGGCGGCGTCCGAATTTTCCGAACCCGCCGTCGCCGAAGTCGAACGACAAATCGCAAGCGATCCCCTCGAAGCGCTACCGCTGTTTGCAGCCGCTTATCAATCCGGCGCGGCCTTGAATCTGTTGCATGGCCCTTACAGCCGACAGGCCCAATGGGGCCGCTGGTTTTTGCCCTGGCGCGCGACAGCCGCGCTGGCGGCGTTGTGGCTGCTGTTACAAGGCGGCATATCCATTTATGATAATTGGCGATTGCGCCAAGAATTGGTGACATTGCGCGTGGAGATGGAGCAGTTATACAAGGATGCCGTACCGGGCGCCACGCGTACCCCGAATCCTAAAGTACAACTGGAAGCCCGCCTGAAGGAATTACTCTCCAGCGGCGCCGGGGGTAGTTCTTTGCTTGAACTGCTAAGCTACGGCGGGCAACCGCTGATCAAGCATCCAGACCTCTTCCTACGTGGCTTCAGTTATCGCGACGGACAATTGGATCTGTCCCTCCAAGGCGGCGATCCGGCGGTCCTCGATCAGCTCCGGCAAGAACTCAACCAGCAACCTGGCTTGCAAGCCGAGATGCGCACCACGCAACGAGAAGGGCAAGTGGAAAGCAAAGTCACCCTGAAGAAGTCCGCCTCATGAAAACGTGGTGGGACAGTCTCAGCCTGCGCGAGCGGGGTCTGGTCGGCGGCGGCGTGGCGTTGATGTTGGCACTGTTGTTGTATGTTTTGGTATGGGAGCCTTTTCGCGCCAGCAGCCGGCAACTCCGACAAAGCGTCGCCACGGAGCGGGCTGACTTGGCTTGGATGCGCCAAGCCGCTCAGGAAGTCAAGCGCCTGAGCCGCGCCAGCGTGGCGCGGCCGGCTGGCGATGATCGCTCCTTACTGACCCTGGTCGATCAAACCGCGCGGGCCGCCGGGTTGGGAACCGCCATGAAACGGGTCGCGCCGCAAGGCGACGATAAACTGAGCGTCCAGCTGGATTCAGCCGACTTCGAGAAAATTATGCCCTGGTTGAGCGCCCTGGAACGCGACCATCAACTCGTGATCGTCAGCCTGACGGTGGATCGTACCGACACCCTTGGTCTGGTAAATGCCCGCGTCATTGTGGGGCGCGGCTCATGAAGCGCATCCGGAATTACACCCTGCTCGGTCTTGTTGCGTTTCTGTTTTTTTTACTGACGCTCGCTCCAGCAACCTTGGTCAGCGAGCAAATCAGCGCCCGCTTGCCCGGATTCAGCATGCAGGGCGTCGAAGGTAGCGCCATCCAAGGTACGATTTTGGGGGCGCGTTGGCACGGTATCCGCCTAGAACGATTGACTTGGCGCTGGCGCCCGCTGACTTTGTTGATGGGCCAACTTGGATTCAGCCTGAAAATCGACGATCCTGAAATAAAACTGACGGGCGAGGCCACAACCGGATTTAATCGGCAAATCAGCTTCCAAAATCTGGTCGGCGGTCTACCGCTCAACCGGCTCAGCAGTCTGTCGGGCGCGGCGAGCACGCCGCTGGAAGGGGTGGCGGAATTTAATTTGCGCGATTTGATTCTTAATCCGGCCGGCTGGCCGCTAGTAGCGGAGGGGACGGTACGCTTGCTGAACCTGCGCGTTACGTTGGGGCGTCCGCTGATCTTTGGCGATTACGCCGCTCAGATCAATTCGACTGGCGCGGAAGGCATTCAGGCCAAGATCAAGGATAATAATGCAGCCCTGATGTTCGATGGCGCGCTGAATCTGACGCCAGACGGCCGCTACCGACTTGGCGGTCACGCCGCGATCCGCGACCCTGGCAACCAAGCCTTGCGCCAAGCGCTGACTCTGTTAGGGCCGCCCGGCGGCGATGGGCGCTGGCCCGTGAATTTTTCCGGGACACTTGGCCGCTAACTGTGCCAACGACCCATTGATTTAGCCTTATAAGTTTTAACTTGTGTGACTGACTTTGTTGAAAAGACCCCCAGGGAGTTACTGTCGATGCGACCAAGAACGCGCGGATTTCTGATTGTTTTGACGATGCTGGTACTGGCCGCTTGTGCTACCGAGCCAACCCCACCCACCGTCAAGCTGCCTCCTTTTATAACACCTTCCAGCGGCGCATTTCCCGCACCTTCCGAACTCCAGCCGCAAGTCGCCTTCTGGCGGCGCGTTTACTCCACCTGGGGACGCCATCAAGTCGCCTTACACGATGACCGCCATCTCGATATCGTCTACGGCGTGATCACGTTGCCCGGTTCGGTCGGGGAAATCCAAACCACCGAACAAAAAGACTTCGTTAAGGGCCACCTTGAAACGCTGAAAGATCGTTTGCGTCAAATGGAATATAAAACGGCCGCCAATGCTCCGCTGACGCCACCTGAACAGGCCCTGGCAAACCACATTAAAGCCAGCAGCGGCGGAGCCAGCGCCGTGTTCGGAGCCAGTGATCGGTTGCGGAGCCAACGCGGCATGCGCGAGCGCTTCAAGCGCGGCCTCGAAATCAGTGGCCGTTATGATACGGTTTTTCGCAATGTGTTTCGCAATGCCGGCCTGCCGGAAGATCTGGCGTATCTGCCGCACGTCGAATCCTCTTTTCAAAATCACGCTGCCTCTGCCGCGGGGGCAGTCGGCATGTGGCAGTTCATGCCAGGCACCGCCCGCCAGTTCGGCATGATCAATGGCGCCGTGGACGAACGGCTCGACCCGGTAGCGTCGGCGCACGGTGCCGCTCGTTATTTGCGCCACGCTTACAATAACCTGGAGAGTTGGCCGATGGCCCTGACTTCCTACAATCACGGGGTAGGCGGCATGAGGCAAGCCCGCTCAATTTTCGGTAATAATTTTGTCGCCATCGTACGGAATTATTCCGGACGCGGCTTTGGCTTTGCCTCTCGTAATTTTTACACCGAATTTCTAGCCGCGCGCGATATCGCCCAGAATCCCCGACGCTTTTTCCCGGAAGGCCTCAACTATGAGACGCCTTTGAGCTTGGATCGGGTACGGCTCCGGCAGGGCGCTTCCGTCACGGCACTGGCCAGCTACTACGATGTCAATTCCTCGGAGCTTAATAGCTTGAACAAGTCCTGGAACAGCGCGGCACAAGCCGGTCGGATCCCGTTGCCGGCTGGCACCATGGTATGGCTGCCTGCTGGAACGATCACCCGCCTGGTACAAAGAGGAGCCGCCGATCAAGCGCTGGTCTTGGCTGATACGGTTGCTACCGCCAAACCGCACTAGAAAAACAAAAACCCCTCCCACTGGGGAGGGGCCGTATCAAGCATGCCGAGCCGAGCGATCAAACTTTCTTAAGTAATTCGATAGCTCGCTGTTTTTGGGAAGAATCCCCTTCCTGCATTACCTCATCCAGCAAGCCGCGGGCACCGACCTGATCGCCCATATCCAGATAGGCTGTGGCCAGATCCAGTTTGGTTTCCACATAGTCGGCGCTCCCTCCTCCAAACGCAGGTTGTTTGGGTTGTTCTACCTTGCCAAGATCAAGGGTTTGATCGCCGAAATCGCGCAAATCCCGCGGCAATTCCAGTGAAAGCTCCCCTGTTTGCTGCTCCATATCCCGACTGATATCGGTAAATTGGAATTTATGATCAGGAGTCGCCGCCGGGGTTTTCAGCTTCATGGGAGCCGTCTGACCGTCGATCAGCGACTGTTCGGCCAACAAATCGGACAGCGATGAGAACGCAGGTTCAGTCGCGGGCTCAGGCCGGTCGATTCCCGGCGGCAGACGGCTCACAGCGCTTCCTCGGCCAGGCGGTGAGGCGCTCATTTCCAGCGGTGGCAGATCGACCAGTGCGCTGGGTTTAAAATCCAGCGCGAAGTCATCCTTAACTGTGGGAGGTTTAAGGTCATTGCCTGCCATTCGATCATCGGCCTTACCCTGAGCCGATAAGATAGAGGACATCGCGGAGACCGAAGGCGGTTCAGTCGCGGGTTCCGGCCGATCGATCCCCGATGGTAAATTAGGAAGCTTTTGGCCGGAGGCGGAGGGCTTCAGTTCCAGCGGTGGCAACTCGATCGAATGCGAACCAGTCTGCTGCAAATTCAGGTTGCCAAAATCAAAGTCGAATCCATCCATCCGTAAACCGGGGGGTAAATCCGACTGTGGGGCCGATAGCGGGTTCGGCTGCGCCAACTCAGCCGCTGGCGATGCGGCTAACGGCGCCGCCGGTTTGCGGCTTTCAGGTGAGGTCGCCGGTTCGGTATCGGGCAATGGCGTTCGCCGGTCAATAGTTGAGGCAGCGCCTTTGCCCGCCTCAGCGGGCAAGTCATTGACGCCAAAATCAATCTCTCTGAGCATGTCAGCAACCGATTGAGATTCTGGCGCGGCGGTGGCAGCTGGCGCTGCCGTGGCGACCACCGCGGCGGCTCCGGCGGCGGCCACCGCCCCTGCCCCCGCCCTGGCGGCCAGATTGGCCTTGGACAATGGTTCAGGGGGAGGAGTTTTCAACAACGGCCTGGTAGGACTTTCGTGTACCTGCGAGCGAACGGACGCCGCCGGGGTCGGTTCAGTGGGAAAATCGACCGATTTCACCGCGGGTTTTTCGCGGGCGGGCCGGCGTAGCAAAGGAAGCAACACAACCGCGGCAATCGCCAGCGCGATCAAGGCAACAGCAATCCATACCACTGGATTAGCCATCAAACTCGGCTCATCGACTACGGCGGGCGGCTGTATTCGCGGAGCGGGCGCTGGCTGAGGCGTCGTTTCCGGTTTTGGCTCGGTTACAGCCGATGGCGCTCCCACGCTGGACGGGCTAACAGGCGTTGTCGGCGTACTGGAGCTTGATGGAACCCCGACCGGCGTCGGGGCGCTGGCCGCCGACAGAGACTCCGCGACGGGTGGCGGAGCGCCCGTTGCGGGCGGGGCATTCTCCGTTTGCGGAATGCTGGCTTGAGGAACAATTTCTGGCGGCTGCACACCCAACGATGAGGTGGTGGGGGCCACCGTGGAAGGCGGTGTCGTCAAGCCCGGTGTGCTTGGAGGCATCAAAGGCGGCGTGCTGGCTACCGCGGGCGGGCCTGGAGGGACCAGCGGAGTCGTACTCGCAACCGCCGTCGACGGAGTGGCGAGCGGTGGAGTCGCCGCGGGTGAAACTGCCTCTGGTGAAGCGGTTACTGGCGGCGAGGCCGCTGGGGCAACCGCTTCCGGCGATTGCAAAACCGCTCCAGGTTCGGTCGCCGACGGATTTGGAGTCACTTCGGCGATCGTCGAGGGCGGCGCCGCGCCTTGCACCCCCAACGCTTGGGCGGCCGGCACCTGGAGCATGGCGCCCCGGCGTAAAACATTGGGATTGTTATTGGCGAACGCCCCCGGATTGTTGGCCAGCAAAATCGACATCATTTGCGGCAAGCTGATCGCGGTCGAGGGGCGAACCTGGTTGGCGATCGCCATCAAGGTCTCACCTGATTTAATGGGGCCGTAAGTTGACGCGCCCTCAAGGCTTACCGGCGACGCGGGGGGCAAGTTAACGGACGGACGCGGTGGCGGCGCGGCGACCGGCGGCGCCGTTACAACCGGCGATGGTAATGGCAGCAGCGGTGGCGGCGGCTGATAGCGATTGACGTACAGTTCCGGATCGACCTGAACTGGAAATTCCCGCAGCAAGCGTCCGCGCGACCAAACCACCTCCAGCAACAAATTAAAACTGGGTTCACGGATCGGTTCGATAGAACTGATTTTGATGCGATTTGGCCCACCAGGCGGCTTTTCGACTGTAAAGCGCAGCTTTGAAAAAAATGCCAAGCGCTCAAGCCCCACCTTATCAAAATCCTGTTGGAGGGGTATCTGTACCGTCAACCCATTCAGTTCGCCGGGATTATTGACGATCAGAGGAATATCAGCCTCAAAGTTCTCATTGAGAGCCGAGCGTACGTTAAGCGGACCGACACCCAGGGCAAAAGCACACAACGGTGCGGCCAGCCCGGCCAAGAGGGTTAGTCGGAGTGATGTCCTGGTCGGCATGGACCTGTCTCCATTCCACCGCCGAACGCCCAACGGCGCGGCGGGTTTGGCTTGGATATCGCCGTCAACCACGGGCCGACGGCTTTCCCACTTCAAGCCAGCGCTAACACAGGCTAAGGCTTGAAGCTTCCCCTTAAAGATACTCCTTAATGAGGAGTTTTTCAGTGCGAGCGGCGACGGGCGGCTCATTTGCGGAGCCCAACGGTCGCTCGCGGTGAGTTCCACGGGGCGGCGAGCTTTCCACGCAAGCCGCTTGAGAATCCCACCACAGCTCTCATAGTATGATGATAGCGCCATTTTTATAGTCATACATCTGTTCATTGCGGAATCTTTTCGTTGCACCCACTCCTATCAACATTACAATTCCGATGAATTGTCACCTACAAACTCTCTAGCCTTACGATACTATCAATGAGCATCCGCATTCTGCTGGTCGAGGACGAGCCATCCATCGCTGAAATCGTCGAATTCGCCTTGGCCAACGAAGGTTTCCAGATTAGCTGGCGCGCCTTGGCCCGCGACGCCGAGATCGAACTGTTGGCTACCCCCTACGATCTGGTGGTGCTGGACCTCGGTTTACCCGACGGCTCCGGGCTGGAGCTTCTCAAACGGATACGCCGCCACTCCGAAGTGCCGGTGACGATCCTTTCAGCCCGAAACGCCGAACTTGATCGGGTGCTTGGGCTGGAGCTAGGGGCCGACGATTATGTCACGAAACCGTTCAGTCCACGCGAACTGGCCGCACGGGTCAAAGCCATCCTCAAGCGGACCATTCGGCGCGATTCCGCCGCACCGCTATCACCTAGCCGCCAAGCGGCGAATCGCACTTGGTTCGAGCTCGACGAGGATCGCGCCCGGATTAATTTTTGCGGCGGCCCGCTTGAGTTAACCCGCTATGAATATCTGATCCTAAAGACTCTCCTGGCCCAGCCCGAACGAATATTTTCACGCCAGCAACTGATGGATCGCGTATGGTCCGATCCGCTCGCCAGCTTCGAACGCAGCGTGGACACGCATATCAAGACCCTGCGCGCCAAGCTGCGAGAAATCGACCCTGAGCGCGACCCGATCCGCACCCATCGCGGTTTGGGCTATTCGGTGCGGATCACCGACTGACCTTAAACCGACCACCGCGATGCATCTCGGTCTCAAGCTGTTTCTAGGTTACTTTCTCATCGTTGGAATCGGCGTTTATTTTTCCCTCAACATTCTCGGCAACGAACTAAAACCGGCATTTCGCTAATCGGCGGAAGAAACCTTGATCGACAGCGCCAATTTGCTGGCGGTGTTGGTTCGGGACGACGTACTCAATGGCCGCCTCGCCGACGGTCGCTTGCAAGCTCGGCTGGCGGAGTACGGTCGCCGGATTCCAAACGCGCGCGTCTGGGGCATCGTCAAGACTACGCTCGATCACCGACTCTACATTACTGATCAGCGCGGCATTGTGATCTTTGATTCGCTCAATCTGGCTCTAGGCCGGGACTTTTCCCGTTGGAATGATGTGTACCTGACCCTGCGTGGCCACTACGGCGCCCGGACAACCCGCGTCGATCTGAACGATGAGCGCACGTCGGTGATGTATGTGGCCGCGCCAATCCACGATGGCGAACGGATCATCGGCGTCTTGACGGTCGGTATGCCTTCTTCCAGCGTCCAGCCTTACATTGATCGAGCCGAAATCAAACTACGCCAGATCGGCGCTGTCTTGGTGGCCGTGTCGTTGTTGGTCGGACTGATCTTTTCCTGGTCGCTGGCGCGCTCCCTCAATCGGCTCGCCGCTTACGCTCGGGCCGCCGCTGGTGGCCAGCGCCGCATCGCCCCGAAAAGCGGCGGGCCGGAATTGCGAGCGTTGGCGGAGGCGGTCGAAACCATGCAAAGCAAACTGGATGGTCGGGCGTATGTTGAGCGTTATATCCACACCCTGACCCATGAAATGAAAAGCCCGCTTTCAGCGATCACCGGGGCCGCCGAACTGTTGCAAGGCGAATTGCCGGCGGCGCAACGGGCGCGTTTCGCGGCTCTGGTCGCTGGTGAGGCGGAGCGGCTGCAACAGTTGGTCGAACGGCTGCTGGCCCTGGCCACCGTCGAACAGCGACGCGAGCCGCACGAGCGACGACCAATTCCCTTGCAAGACACAGTGTCCACTCTGGTCGCCTCCCGCGCCCCGGCCATTGCTCGCAAGGATTTACGGATCGAATACGCCTTACCCCAATCGGCGGCGATGCTCGGCGAGCCGTTTCTGATCGTTCAGGCTATCGGCAACCTACTCGACAACGCGCTTGATTTCACGCCGGCGCGAGGTCAAATCAGCCTTGCGGTTGAACCCATTGAAGGTGCTTGGCAATTGACGGTGCGCAATACCGGCGAAGCGATACCCGATTACGCCCGCGACCGTCTGTTCGAACGTTTCTATTCCCTGCCACGCCCGGATACCCATCGTAAAAGCACCGGTTTGGGATTGGCCTTCGTCAAGGAGGTCGCGCAACTGCATGGAGGAACGATCAGCGTCGAGAATCAGGTGGAAGCCGATGGGACCGTGGTCGGGGTTATCGCCCGGCTCACACTGCCGGCCATGCCTTAAGCTTGCTCGGTCAGCATAATCACCGGGGACCGATCAGCCCCCGCTCGGTTCTCCACCCGAATGCTCTTGCTATAAGACGCGGATTGGCCTGGGGTTGATCTTGCCAGCTCAGGATCTCAAATCGGTTGGGCGGGAGAGGGTATTTTGTTGCTCCAGGACCGTCATGATCGGAACTGGGTACCCTATATAGTAACCCTGTGCGTAGTCGATGCCATATTCCGCAAGCAAAGCCAAGGTTTTTTCATCCTCCACATGCTCGGCGATCGTCTTTTTACCGAACGCCTTGGCAATTTCCCGCATGGCTTTGACCAAGACTTGATCGCTCACCTGTTCGCTGAGCTTTTTAACAAAGGAACCGTCAATCTTCACAAATTCGAACGGCAATGTTCTCAAGTAGTAAAAAGAGGAGAACCCGGTTCCGAAATCATCGAGGGCGAACTTGCAACCAATTTCGTTGATTGCCCGCATCAAGTGACGGGCCGCCATGATGTCAGCCACGGCGGCCGTCTCGGTCATCTCGAAAATCAGCTGCCGGGGTTCGAGTCCGGTTTCTTGCAACAGCTGCTGGAGCTGATGCAAAAGATCGGGATTATTGAAAGCGTGCGCGGATAAATTGACCGTCAGGGTGATTTCCAAGCCGCGCGCCTTGGCGAGGGCTTGATAGCGGATGGCTTCAGACATCACCATCCGATCAATGGCGTGGATCAATCCCGACCGTTCGGCTACCTCGATAAAATGGATCGGCCCGATAATCTCCCCATTATCACCCTGCATCCTGAGCAAGACCTCGTAATGCGAAACCGTCTGGCTCTGAATGTCCATGATCGGCTGGGCGTACAACAAAAACTCATTCTCCTTCAGCGCCCGCTCCACCCGTTGTTTCCAAAATACCTTCTCCCGCAGCAAGCGCTGGCTTTGATCCGAGCTTGACAGGAGATACCAACCACCGCGCCCGCTTTCCTTGACCTGATACATCGCCAGATCGGCGCGGGCCAACAGGTCTTCGCTGTCGATCCCATGCTCCGGAAATAAGGTGATACCGATGCTGGCCGATAGCTTGTGGATTTGTTCATCTACCGGAAATTCGATTTCTTGGATATGGGCCAGCATTTTTTTGGCGACTAGAATCGCTTCAGTGGCGTTGGACTGATTGAGGATTACCGCGAATTCATCCCCGCCCAGACGCCCGATCACATCCACCTCACGCAAAATGGACGCAAGCAATTCGCCTAACCGCTGCAACAGGCGATCACCCGCGCGATGCCCGCTGGTATCGTTGATATATTTAAATTGATCCAAATCCAGAAAGAGCAGCGCGCCGGAACGGCGATAACGCTTGGCGGTGGCGACTGCCTCTTTCAATTCCTTGGTAAAACGACGCCGGTTATACAATCTGGTCAGCGGATCATGATCGGCCAGCCACGCCAGTCGCAATTCGGCTTTTTTCCGGGCGGTAATATCCATGCCAACTGATAAGATCAGCGAGGCGTCGTCGGCCGAGTCTTTCAATCGCGAATGCTGCCAAACCACATTCAGTGTACTGGAATCTTTACAGCGAATATCGCATTCTTCCTCAATATGCTCCCGCTCACCCGCCACCAGGCCCGCTAGATGGCCCATAGCCTCATTGATGCTCTGTTCTAGGCTAAGCAGGGTGACGAAGGGCCGGCCACGCAATTCGGCCAGCGTAAAGCCGGTGATGGCCAGTCCATAAGAATTGATCAGCAGAATTTCATTCTTTTCATTTTGAGTCAGGATAATGGCTTGCGCCGTTTCTAGAACCTGGGTAACGAAATTGCGCTGCCTCATAATCTCGTTCATCCGTTCGGAGAGATCGCGCGTATGATTGGCGACTTCAATATGTAACGCTTCAAGCTGATGCGAGAGAGCGATGGCGGTATCGTTCAGGATATCCACCTCATCCAACAAGATATGAGCGGACGGTGAACCAGAGATCGCTTCACGTACTTTCCCGAAAGCGCCTTCCGCCAGCCAAGGCAGATTGGCCGCCGCGCGCCGCAAGCGCGACATTGGCGCCCACAAAATAGCCAGCAGCAGGAATTCCGACAGCACTAACCCCAGGGCTCCCACCAGGATATTGCGCCGCAGCGTCACACCGATTTTCGCCATGGCGTCACTGATATCGGCGACAATAACCAAATAGGCATTTTCCCGCGATTTGAAACCCGTCAGTTGAAATAGCCGAACTTCGTAATCCCGTCGATTGAGACGGATGTAGGCCGGCTCCGCAGCAACAACGGATAAGGTGTTGATTTGAGCCGCCGCGCGCAGAACCTCCATGTTGACATGCGCATTCCCCAGCGCCACCACTTGCGCATCCCACTGCCGTAGCCAGCGCTCACGAAGACCGTTGACCGCTTCGGTTTTACGCAATCCGACGATCAATCCAAGATCGGTACCGGAGACGCGCTGAAAATCGAGCACGACATCCGCCAGCGATACCCCAACCACCAAGGCGTCGCCCACACCCAAAATAGGTGTAATCACGTACTGCAAGCAGGTCTCGAAGCAGTCGATGAGGCTCATCGGCACCTCCGAGGTCACGACTCGGCGAACCGCCGCCACTAAGGTAGTGCGCTCATCAATAGTTTTTTCGAGACCCCGAGCGGCTAGCTGTCGGCCATCGGAAGAAATAAGCAGGATATTTTCCACGCCCATGTTCAATTCCAGAATCGCCGCCAACCGCTCGAATTCGGCGATGATCTCTTCTTCCGGCGCGTCCCTGGAACCAGCCCTGGCGGCAAGCAACGCCGCGATTGTGGTGCTCCACTGCCGTAGCCGTTTATCTGATTGATCCAACAAGCCTTGCGCCTGATGGGCGTATTGAATCTGCAATTCCGCGCGGCGTTGCTCGAATTGATTATGCAATTCAATATGGTTGATAGCGACAACCGTACCCGCTATCACAATCAGAACCAGACTGCTGAGCAGTAACGCTTTCCATTTGAGGCTCAGAAAAAAACCCGGGTGAGGGGGCGAGCGCATTCGCTTATCATCCCTTGAACAGTCTGGTAAGGCAGGGGAAGACTTGGGCTACGTCTGGATGCAACCGATGTGACAATCCATGTCAATTTTGACATCTTTAGCTATTTTAGCAATAACCCAACCGCGCGATTATAAAAATAATATCAAAGCGCTTTTAGGAAAATCTTTCATTGAAATTAGAGTGACAACAATAACCTTTATCTCATAAAGAAAGCGTTTCACTCAATTATTAAAAGTGAAAACTGGCCGCTAATGCAAAAATATGCCAACGTTGCTCCATCTCATTAGGATCGAGGTTATCTTGACGCGGCAACCAGGCTGTCCCATTGACATAATGATATTCAGCCGCGACCAAAAAAGATGAAGTTATATTATAGCGAAGCCCAAAGGTCCAATCTGTAGCAAATTGCGTGTGCGCGGGGCGGCCAGTCAATGCATGATAATTTTTTCCATGCTTATCGTTCCTGTTATTATAAAGCGCATCATAGCGAAGGATTGCCTGCCATTTTTCATTAAACCGATAAAGGGCTTGCAGATAATAACTATTACCAGTGACATCAAGAGCGAACGAATTATCCGGGCTTGATTCCTGGATTCTGCGAATTGCATACTCGGCGCTAAGGCTGAATTGATCGGTATTATATTGCATTGAAAAAATAACTGGAATAAAGATATCCTTTAATGAAGGCAAGTCATCCGGCTGGATAAAGCGTGGCTCATAGCGCACGTCCACCCGCGCTGCGCTAATCGCCGCGCGATACTTACCTCCCTCCCTCTCATAGGCCAGCCGCCCAATATAAGAAAGCTTAGGCTGTGTTTCTCCCGGATAGTCGCCGCCAAGGTAGGCCAGCTCCGTATCCAAATTATTGCCTCTAGGCACACCCGCGCCCATTTCCAGAGATAGAGTTCCCAGTTCACTACGATGTTCTCCATAGAGCAGGCCACCATCAGCCGATAGAGATAAATCGCGCGTCCGCTCTAAATAGATGGATTGCGGCAAGAGAATGGTCGGCCGGGTAACTAGCACATCTCGAGTGTCATTGTATAAACCCAGTGGATTTTTAAAACGGCCAAGGCGGACCCCAAAAAGAAAATCAGGAGTTGAAAAGGCGGTATAATCAATCAAGCCAAAATCCAGTTCCACGTCATGTTCGTGGCCAGTTCCAGCCCGTCGCAACAAGACTTGCCCCGCCAAGCGAAGATTGGGATCAGGCGTCCATGATGCGTTTAGGCCAGCTTCAGTAAAATCAAAGCTCCCGCCTTTATCACTGGCCCCAAAAAGCTTATTGTCCGATGTTAGAAAATACCCTTGCGTTAAAAATCCATGGAGTCGGATATTATCGGTCAATTCGATCGCCTGTGCCTCCCTAGAGAACATGGCGAAAACAATAGTACAAAGCAAGCTGCCCATGAGCCCGTTGAAGATAATGGAAATCGTAACAAGACAGAGGTTTTCAATTCGGCAACCCAATTGAGAGCTTAATTTTATTTTACTAATTTCTTGATATTTATTGAAAATAAAGACAAAAACTCTCCGAGGAAGCATAGGAGGGGATCTTACCAAATTCTCTTTAATCATCAGAGACGGCTTTAACAGAGTCATCAAGCATCGACCTGCTCAAATACCCTATGGCGCCGGGTGTGGTAGCCACGATGTCACGCATTTGCTGCTCAGACTCCACCATAACAGGTTCTTCCCCAGTACCCGAAAAAACCAGACGATCCCACGCCGAGCGCAATTGATAGGGGAAAACGCGAAGCACATATTTTGAGAAAGCAATATGTAAAGGATTTTCATCAGGCATTACAAACACCTTAATCGGCGAACCGTCCTCCCATTTTCTTAGTCGCATTCCAAATATGGCGCTGATGGCATTCTGAGACAAGGAGGCATTCGGATAGGTTACCGAATTGACGATAACAACAGGCGCATGTTCTGCAGGCAGCACACTGGCAAAGCCAAGAGCAAGTATGCCAAGCAGATATTTTAGATAAAGCTTACTCATGCTTCTGCTATGACATGGCGTTAGTTTGATCGTTACCTGTCCAGAAAATACCTCGCCAAAGGCAATAAAATGTCACTCAGGAGGTGAGAAAAAAGATCCATTATCGCTCAACAATTCCCATACTTGCTGGTTAGTCCTATAGATATTAGCCATAATATCCGCAATTTCGCCTATATAGCTTTTACAGGGTCCATAATAATCGACAATCGGACTGACGGGCGTGAAATTAATTCCAAAGGCGCGTAGAAATCTAGCGCAAACGGGTTCCATGCCTCCATACCAATAGGTGAGTTCCCGCGCTAAACTCATTCGCACAATAGCAACGAACAAACCGAGAATAGGATGTGGGAATACGCGGCGTGGAGTTCCGCTACGCCGGTCAGACTCTTGGGGTGAACTATCAGATCGGCGTCTTTCTTTCTGTTTGAGCGAAGATTCAAAATCCTCTGCTACGCCATAAATGTGTTTGCTCTCTCCCCGGCGCGCTCGAAACTCTGGCGCAAGAATAAGCCGGGAAATCTCTCCGATACGAGTACGCGGCAGTTTTTCAAAATCTATAATATCTTTATAAAAGGTCTTGCCGGCGTGCTCCTCAAGCGGAAACTTTATGTCCTCTTGATCGCGAATCGGCAGAATGACCCGAACGGTCCCCGCAATATGCCCAGTCGGTCGGTGGATCAGCAAGCAATGGGCAGATCGTTCATCGTATTGATCATACTCCAGCCCTTCTGGATAATGCTTGACATCAAAACCGGGAATGAGTCCTTCCTCGCAATAGACCTTATAACGTATTCGATAGCATTCTTGCAGTTTTGCTGGGGTATCCGCGAAAACGACTTCAAAATACTGGTTAAATAAGTCGATTAGCTTAGGTTCCGTACTCAAGCAAACTCTCCTCTATTTAAGTAGTAAAACCTAAATTATTAGGCATCAATTTTTATTATTTTCAACAAGTTATAATTGTAAAACGGGTTGAAATTTCAATTAAGCACCTATTGACGACGCCTAAGAATCAGTTAGGCGCGACATTCTATTTTCATTACAAAATCCCGCGCTTCGGCGGCGATATCGGCGGCGGCGCGAACCGCGCCATAGGCGCGGCACTGATAATCAACGCCGACCGCTTCCAAAAACCCACGCGCTAACGCGGCCTTGATGGCGAAATTGACGTTTTGCGGTATGTCTCCGGTCATTTCGTGGACACGAACGGCGTTCAGTTTGGAGCTGACCACCCCCACCACCACGCCATCGCCATCTAACAAGGGGCCGCCGCTATTACCAGCCTGTGTCGGCGCGGTAAACTGCAAAGAGCGGGTATCGTCACCGGGACCAATCAGCGAACTGACGTTGCCGGTGGTCACCTGGGGCCCGGAACCGAGCAAACCGCCCAAGGGATAGCCGACTACAACCACCATCTCGCCCAAGCGCGCCGGTGACCCATCGCGAAAGATTGCCACGCCGGGCGGTGGCGCATCGGCCTTAAGCAGCGCCAAATCATTGGTTGGATCGGCGAACACCAGCTCCAGCACACAGCGATGCCTGGGTAAACGGCCCAAGATTTCCCTGGCGTCTTCAATGACGTGATGATTGGTCAACACGTAACCGTCACCATGGACGCAAAACCCGGTTCCGCTGAATGTTCCGCCGGGGCCCGTTTGGCGCCGTCCGTCCGATCCGCCAGCCATACTGTCGGATGCCGGCTCCGGCAACCGCCAGCCAAAGTGCGCCGCCAGCGCCGGCAAGCCCGCGGCGAAACCTTGGCCCACCGCCCGGAATTTCCATTGGCCGCGATGGCGGTATAATTCGGTCAAAATCATCGCCGTCTCGCCGCGACTGGCCAGCGGCAGCGAAAACAGAGAGAGCGGCTTACCCTCGGCATCCGCCAGCCAGGCGCGGATCGTGGCGAACACCCCGAAGGTGGTTCCCGGCGGCAATCCCGGCTTGACGGTTAGCACCATGGCGATTCGAGCTACCGCCGCCGGCAGGTGGTCCAGATCCACCTGAAACTCGCCCGGTGCTCGCGCGAATAGCACCGACCCCTCACGCGAGCGTGGTTGTTCGGCGCTCACCAGATCGCCGGGATCGCCAATCCGCCCATCAGCGCCCAGCAATAGGACGCCGGCTTGCAACTGCGCGGCGAATTCAGCTTCGGGTTCCCCATTGACGCCGATCACGACCCGACCGCTGCCGATTGGGTGATTCTGGCCCGCTTGCAGTTCTTGCATGACCGCTTTTCCCTTCGCCAATAAACGGTCTTAGCTGACCGGCAACAATTCGGAAAAATCGTGAATGGCTGGAAACTCGCCTGGCGCTTTCGCTGGATCGGCCGAATCTGGTTTTAATACCGCCACCAGATACGCGATACCGTAGGCTTCAGCGGTGCGTAAGATCGCCAAATGATCGTCCACCAGCAAGGTGGCCGACCGGTCAAATCGCTCTCGTTCGCGCAAGCAGGGCCAGAAGGCGGCTTGTTCCTTGACCACCCCCAGTTCGTGCGCGCACACGATCCTATCGAAAAATCCGCCCAGCTGGGTCTTTTCCATCTTCAACGCCAAGCTTTGCGGATGGGCGTTGGTCACCAACACCACCCGTTTGCCAGCGTGGCGCAAGGCACGCAGAAAATCCAACACATGGGGATGTACGGCGATCAGATGCTCGATTTCGCGCTTGAGGGTCACGATATCCAACGCCAGTTCTCGCGTCCAGTAATCCAAACAGTACCAGGCCAGAGTTCCCTCCACGGCTTGAGTACGGCTCATCACCTCGACACGCGCCTGTTCAAGCGATAATCCCTGTTGCTCGGCGTAACGCCGTGGAACCAAGTCTCGCCAGAAGTGGTTATCAAACCGTAAATCCAGCAGGGTGCCGTCCATGTCCAGTAGGACCGTCCGAATTTGCGGCCAAGGCAACCCCAAGGTCATGATATTGGCTCCGTCAGCAACCAGTTTGCGCGAGCAAACTTGTGTAAAATTAAAGCAGACCGCCGGCGTTTTCGTAAAACTATTTTCCGCCGCCGTAAAACGCGATCAACACATTTTGATGAGCGCCGCGAAACCGGCGAAATACCGCGGTTTGACGATAAATCATGGGTGTATGATCACCCAACACAAGAGGTTATTCGCGTCATGATCGACGCCCCCGCTATCGACCTATCCGCCCTGGTGGAGCCGGTTAAGACCATCGCCCAGGAGGCGGGGCGTCGCATTCTGGCGGTGTATGCTGGCGCTTTCAGCGTAACGGCGAAAGCCGACCAGAGCCCGGTCACCGCCGCCGATCTCGCCGCCCATGATTGTATTCTGAGCGGGCTGGCGGCGCTGACCCCCAGCATTCCGATCCTATCCGAGGAAGCCTCCGATGTCAGCTTCCCGGAACGTAGCCACTGGACATGGCTCTGGCTGGTTGATCCCCTCGACGGCACCCGTGAATTCATCAAACGCAACGATCAATTTTCGGTCAATATCGCGCTGATCAGCCGCCATGAAGCCGTCTTCGGGCTGGTGCTCTCTCCGGTCAACGGCGTTTACTATTACGCTTGGCGCAGTGGCGGCGCTTTCAAACAAGCCCCCAACCAGCCCCCCCGCCGCATCCATGCCGCCCGCGTCTGTCACTATCCGGTTCGGGTGATCAGCAGCCAGGAATCCTATCGTACCCACCGCCTGCAAAACTATCTCAGCCATCTAGGGCACCACCGGCATCTTGGGCTGGGCGGCGCGGTGAAATCCTGCCTGATCGCTGAGGGCGAAGCCGATTTATATCCTCGCTTTGGCCCGACCGGCGAATGGGATACCGCCGCGGCGCAAGTCATTTTAGAGCAAGCCGGCGGCTATATGACCGATATGCAATTGCGGCCGTTGCGTTACAACGTTCGACCGGTGCTGATCAATCCAGATTTTTTCGCATTCGGCGACGCAACCCGCAATTGGGCGCAATATTTACCTCACCGCCATTCGCACGGTTGGCCCGCTTAAAAAACCCTTTCAAGCTTCCAGAACGCCAAGGTTGCCAGTCTCACCATGCCATACGAACGTTATCGCCGCGATTTACAACAAGAAGGCTTTCAGCACGATCCCGCTCAGGAAAAAGCCATTCAGGCGCTACAAAAAATCTACGACCAACTGATGACACAACCGGAACAGCCGCCTCCGAGCAAAAAAACCGGGCTGTTTGCCCGCGTGAGCGGGCGTAACAAAGCCGATGTTATCAGTAGTAGTCCAGCCATAAAGGGATTATATCTCTGGGGCGGCGTGGGGCGGGGTAAAACCTACCTGGTCGATACCTTTGCCGACGCCCTGCCGTTGGAGCGTAAGCAGCGCATTCATTTTCATAGCTTCATGCGGGCCGTGCATGCCGAACTGAAGGAATTAAAGAACCAGGAGGAGCCGCTACGCGTCGTCGCTCGGCGTTTTGCCGAAAAAGCGCAGGTCATCTGCCTCGACGAGTTCTTTGTTTCCGACATCACCGACGCCATGCTGTTGGACGGCTTGCTCCGCGAGTTATTCGCCAACGGCGTCACCCTGATCACCACCTCCAACATCCACCCGGATGGTCTGTACAAGGACGGCCTGCAACGCGCCCGTTTCCTGCCCGCCATCGAACTGATCAAACAACACCTCGATGTGCTTAACGTGGACGGCGGTATTGATTACCGGCTGCGCTATCTGGAAAAAGCAGAAATTTATCACTATCCGCTGGATGATCGGGCGGAACAAATTCTGAACGATGTCTTCGATCACATCGCGCCCGAACCGGGCCATCGTGGCGGTGATCTGGAAATCGAGGGCCGGTTCATTCCGACCTTGCGCGAAGCCGACGGCATCGTTTGGTTCAATTTCCGGGCGATCTGCGACGGGCCGCGCGGCACCGCCGATTACATCGAAATCGCCCGCTGCTTCCACACCGTCCTCATCTCCAACTTGCCGGCGTTCGATTGGCAGATGGAAAATCAGGCCCGGCGTTTCATCAATCTGGTGGATGAATTTTACGACCGGAGCGTCAAGTTAATCCTGTCCGCCGCCGTGCCGGTACTAAAACTTTACCAAGGCGAAAAGCTGAAATTTGAATTCCAGCGCACGGTCAGCCGCTTACAGGAAATGCAATCGCACGACTATCTGGAACGACCGCATTTGCCGTAGCGATCACCCCACCAGCCGCGGCGGCTCGCCGTCGAAAAAGCCTTGAATATTCTCGGCCAGTTGCCCGACCAGGCGCTGGCGCGATTCGCGGCTACCCCAAGCGCTGTGTGGGGTGACAATCAGATTGGGCACATCGGGCGCTAGCAAGGGATTACCGGCGACGGGTGGCTCCAGGCTGAGCACGTCCACCCCAGCGCCACCCAGCGCGCCCTGGCGCAGCGCCGCCGCCAGCATCGCCTCGTCCACCAAACCCCCGCGCGCGGTGTTGATCAAAATGGCGTCACGACGCATCAACGCCAGCTCCCACGCCCCGATCAGGCCGCGCGTTTCTGGCGTTAACGGGCAATGCAGGCTGAGTATGTCTAGTTGGGGCAACAAAATCGGCAAGGGTATCCGATCCTCCTCCGGCTCCACCGCGCCCGGTCGCTGCGCCAGTAAGACCTGCATTCCGAAGGCTTCCGCCACCCGCGCCACCCCCCGGCCCAACTCGCCGTAACCGACAATACCCAAGGTCTTGCCCGCCAGCTCACGAATTGGATAATCCAGCAGGCAGAACTGATGGGCCTGCTGCCAGCGCCCTCGGCGTACAGCTTGACGATACTCCGGCAAGCGGGTGCAAAGCGCCAGCAGCAGCGCAAAGACATGTTGCACGACTGACGCGGTACCGTAGCCCCGACAGTTGCAAACGGTGATCCCAGCCTGCGCCGCCGTTTCCAGATCAACATTGTTGACCCCGGTGGCGGCAATACAAATCAAGCGCAAGCGCGGGGCTTGCTGGAGCGCGGCCGCATCCAGCATCACTTTGTTGCTGATCACCACCTCAGCTTCCGCGATGCGCGCGGCAACCTGATCAGGCGCGGTGGCCGGATAATAGGCCAGATTCGGCAAGAGGTGGTCAAGGCCGCTGAAATCCAAATCGCCGCAATCCAGCGAATCCCGGTCAAGAAACACACCCAACATGGTAAGAATCCTCCGGAAAAAGTCATTTCATTATAAGCATACTCATACTTTCGTCAGGATTTCGACCAAACTGGCGATCATTGCCGTCCATCAGGATACCGAGCCCCTTATGAAACCGACTGTCCTTCCTTCCTTCGCACACGACCAGCCCGCCCGCACGGGGATCTTACTGGCCAATCTTGGCACCCCCGATGCGCCGACCAGCGCCGCGTTGCGGCAGTATCTAGGTGAATTTCTTTGGGATTCTCGCGTGGTTGAAATCCCTCGCCTGCCCTGGTGGCTGATCCTGCACGGCCTCATCTTGCGGTTTCGGCCGGCCAAATCGGCGCGAAAATACCAACGGATCTGGACCACGGAAGGCTCGCCGCTGCTGGTCATCAGCCGGAAACAGCAAGCGGCCATCAGCGCGGCGCTAGCGGCGCAGTACCCAGGCCCAGTGCGGGTGGCTTTGGGTATGCGCTATGGCAATCCTTCGATTGCGACGGCGTTGGCCGAACTGCGGGCGGCTGGCGCGCGCCGCCTGCTGGTGCTGCCGCTCTATCCGCAATACGCCGCCGCCACCACGGCTTCCACTTTCGACGCGGTGGCCGCTGCGCTTCACAGCTGGCGCTGGTTGCCAGAACTGCGTTTTATCACCCCCTATCACGACGACCCCGGCTATTTGGACGCGCTGGCTGATAGCATCCAAACCGCTCGCGCCGCGCAGCCCGGCGAGCGGTTGCTGTTTTCCTTCCACGGTCTCCCCAAACAGACTTTATTAGCGGGCGACCCTTATTACTGTCAGTGTCATAAAACCGCTCGACTGGTCGCTGAACGCTTGAACCTGCCAGCCGAGCAATGGGCGGTCTCATTCCAATCGCGCTTCGGCCGCGCCGAATGGTTACAACCCTACACCAGCGTCTTGCTAACCGATTGGGCCAAAACGGGCATTAAAAATGTCGACGTGGTCTGTCCCGGCTTTGCGGCGGATTGCCTGGAAACACTGGAGGAAATCGCCATCGAAAACCGGCGCATTTTTCTTGGCGCTGGCGGCGAGCACTACCGCTACATCCCTGCCTTGAACGATGCGCCAAGTCATATCCAGGCGCTGGCCAAACTGATCGGTCGCCACGCGGCCGGCTGGCCGGAGTTTAGCGCGACTTATGCGGCCGACGTTTACGCCAGCGAACGCGCGGCCAGCCGCGAACGGGCGAGAGCCATGGGCGCGACGGTTTGAATCAAGGCGAATTGATTGATCAACGCGCTCAATCCAACGCCACCGCGTCAGCCGCGCATTAAGGCGGCGCAATCTTGGTCTCGTTTGCAAAACCAGCTTCTATACTGACTGGAACGGTTTACCCGAAATACGCCATCACGCGTTGATTCACTCATCCCTCAAGGCTGTCGCGATTCCGATCCGACGAGGCAAGCATGATCCACGGTGTTCTATTAGACCTGGAAGGCGTGTTGTACGTTGGCGACTATCCCTTGCCCGGCGCACGTGAGGCCATCCTTAGCCTGCGCGCGGCGGGCATTCCAATGCGCTTTATCACCAACGCCACGCAAATAAACCGTGATACGGTGGTTGATCGCTTGGCGCGGATGGGTCTGGACGTGGCGCAGGAACATCTGTTCACGCCGGTCGTGGCTGCTCGTAACTATCTCATTGCTCGCCATTTGACACCGCACTTGCTGGTCCATCCGAACATTCAAGGCGAATTCGCCGATCTGTTGGGGGCGCAGCCGGATGTGGTGTTGCTTGGCGATGCCGGGCCAGGGTTCACCTACCAAGCGCTCAACCAGTGTTTTCGACTGCTGCTGGAGGGACTGCCGCTGCTGGCGATGGGTTCCAGCCGCTATTTTCGGGACGAACATGGGCTGAATCTGGATATTGGCCCTTTCGTGGCGGCGCTTGAATATGCCGCCGAAATGGAGGCGGTGACGCTGGGCAAGCCGGCTTCGATCTTTTTTCAAGCGGCGGTCAACAGCCTGGATCTCCCGCTGCAAGATGTAGTCATGGTCGGTGATGACGCCGAGATGGATGTTCGCGGCGCATTAGCCGCCGGGTTACGCAGCGTGTTGGTGCGAACCGGCAAATACCGCCCCGGCGATGAAACCAAGGTCGAACCGCATGGCGGACGCGTCTTTGACGATCTCGACGCGGTGGTTGATTATATTCTTTGAGGCGCGCCCCATAACGCAGGTGTCGAATCGACCGAGATTCCACGTAGAATCTGCCCAATTTTCCCTTAGCTCCAACTCTGCCGCCGCATTCCACGGGGAGTTCTCATGCGTATCCTGTTTCCCGACATCAAACCGTATTCCACTTTTCGATTCGCCGCGGACACGCTGCATACGCTCCACGTTGAGGAATGCGGCAACCCGAACGGTTTACCAGCGCTGTTTCTGCACGGCGGGCCGGGGGCCGGCTGTGAACCGATGCACCGGCGGTTTTTTGACCCAGAACGCTATCGCATCGTGCTGTTCGACCAGCGCGGTGCTGGCCAATCCACTCCGCATGCCGAGCTGCGTGATAATACCCTCCAACACCTGATCACTGACATTGAGCGGCTGCGCGAGCGGCTCGGCATCGACCGCTGGGTGGTTTTCGGCGGCTCCTGGGGTTCGACCTTAGCGCTGGCCTATGCCGAAACCCATCCCGAACGGGTGCTGGGCTTGATTGTGCGCGGGATTTTTCTATGCCGCGAGCAGGATATCCAGTGGTTTTATCAAGAAGGGGCCAATCGGCTGTTTCCCGATTTATGGGAGCATTTCCTGGCCCCGATTCCGGCGCTGGAACGCGATGATCTGCTGCACGCTTATCACCGCCGCCTGACCAGCGCCAACGAGTTGGAGCGACTGCGAGCCGCTAAAGCCTGGTCGGTGTGGGAGGGCTCCACCTTGACGCTGGAGAGCAACCCCAGCGTCGTCGACCGCTTCGGCGAGGCGCGGCTGGCGCTGAGCCTGGCGCGAATCGAGTGCCACTATTTCGTCAATCAGTGTTTTATGGAACCCAATCAACTGCTGCGCGACGCCGGGCGGTTGAGCGGCATTCCCGGCGTGATCGTGCATGGCCGCTACGATGTGGTTTGTCCTCTGGATAACGCCTGGGCGCTGCATCAGGCGTGGCCGGAGGCGGAGTTGCGGATCGTCACGCCGGCTGGCCACGCTGCCAGCGAGCCGGGCATCGTGGATGCGTTGATCACCGCCACCCAAAGTTTCGCTGACCGTTTCGCATGATCGGGTTGTTACAGCGGGCCAGCGCGGCGCGGGTTGAGGTCGATGGCAAGATCGTCGGTGCTATCGGCATGGGTCTGCTGGTGCTGGTTGGCGTCGAGCGCGGCGATGTGGAAGCCCAAGCCGACCGCTTGTTGGAACGGTTGCTGGGTTATCGGATTTTTGCTGATGTGGAAGGCAAGATGAACCGCTCAGTGCGGGAGATCGAGGGCGGTTTGCTGTTGGTGCCGCAATTCACGCTGGCGGCCGACACCCGCAAGGGGATGCGGCCCAGCTTCACCCCCGCCGCGCCGCCAGACGAAGGCAAGCGTTTGTTCGGTTATCTGTGCGAACAAGCCCGCCAGCGGCACGCGCCAGTGGCCACTGGCCGCTTTGGCGCGCACATGCAAGTCAGCCTGACTAACGACGGCCCGGTGACGTTTTGGTTGCACAGCGCGCCCGGCGAGAGTAACCAGCTGTCTTAACGGGTGTTCTAGCAATCTACCCGATTGCTTAGGCTATCGTCTTAGAATCAGGCTGAGTATTCGTATCGTCCGCACCGTCAGGATTGACCGAAGGAACCGGACGATTTCAAGGTTTGGGCGAAAGCGCGAACTGGGCGCGGATTTCGTTGCAGCCATTGGCGGCGGCAGCCGCTCTCGACCAGTTGAGTCAAGAACTCGATCAATCGGCTCCTGCGGCCAATTATGGTGTGCGCAAAAGCTGCAACTGCCCGAAGCCGGACAAATTGCCGGGATCATCACTCAGGTATTACGGACAGCCCCAGATTCGCAATCAGCGCCTGATGAATAATCAAGTGCCCGCAAGAGAGCTCAGAGCAGATTCCTCACAAACCACCGCTCACACCTCCGCCAGATTCCCCTTCTCCTCCAACCAATTCTTGCGATCTCCCGCTCGCTTCTTGGCCAGCAGCATATCCATTAACGCCAAGGTATCGTCGCCGGTTTCTAGGGTCAGTTGCACCAGCCGGCGGGTGGCGGGGTCCATGGTCGTCTCGCGCAATTGCAGCGGGTTCATCTCACCCAAGCCCTTGAAGCGCGTCACATTTATTTTGCCTTTTTTCTTCTCGGCGGCGATCCGGTCAAGAATGCCCTGCTTCTCGGCCTCATCCAGTGCGTAGAAAATTTCCTTGCCCACATCGATTCGAAACAGCGGCGGCATGGCGACGTGAACGTGACCCGCTTGCACCAGCGGCCGGAAGTGGCGCACGAACAGCGCGCACAACAGCGTAGCGATGTGCAAACCGTCGGAATCAGCGTCCGCCAGAATGCAAACCCGGCCGTAGCGCAAGCCGGCCAGATCGTCGGAGCCGGGATCGACGCCGATAGCCACCGCAATGTCGTGCACCTCTTGTGAGGCCATCACCTCGCCTGAATCCACTTCCCAGGTATTGAGAATCTTGCCGCGCAGCGGCATCACCGCCTGAAATTCGCGGTTGCGGGCCTGTTTGGCCGAACCGCCGGCCGAATCGCCTTCCACCAAAAACAGCTCGGTCCGCCCCGAATCCTGCGCCGTGCAATCGGTCAGCTTGCCGGGCAAGGCCGGGCCGCTGGTCACCTGCTTGCGCACCACCTTGCGGCTGGCCCGCAACCGCTTCTGCGCGTTGGCCAGCGCCAGTTGGGCGATGCGCTCGCCGGTTTCGGGATGCTGGTTGAGCCACAGGCTCAGGGTATCCTTGACCACGCCGGCCACGAAAACCGCGCATTCACGCGAAGACAGCCGCTCCTTGGTCTGGCCGGAAAACTGCGGGTCCTGCATCTTGGCCGATAGCACGTAGCAGCAACCGTCCCAGACATCTTCCGGGGCAATGCGCAAGCCGCGCGGCACCAAATTGCGGAACTCGCAAAACTCGCGCACCGCGTCGGTCACGCCCCCGCGCAAACCGTTGACGTGGGTGCCGCCTTGCGGGGTGGGGATCAGATTGACGTAACTTTCCACCACTGGCTCGCCGCCTTCCGGCAACCAGGTCAGCGCCCAATCGACCGCCTCGCGCGGGCCGCTGACGTGGCCAACGAACGGCGGATCGGGCAGCAGCGGAATCTTGCCCAAGGCTTCTTTCAGATAGTCGGTGAAGCCATCCTCGTAATGCCACAGCACTTTTTCGCCGGTCGCCTCGTCGGTGAAGGCGACCTTCAAGCCCGGACACAGCACCGCCTTGGCGCGCAACACATGCTTCAGCCGCGGCACGGAAAACTTGGGGGAATCGAAGTAACGCGGGTCGGGCCAGAACCGCAAGGTGGTGCCGGTCGCGCGCCGCCCCACCGTGCCGATTTCTTCCAAATCAGAGATCTTATCGCCCCCGGCGAAGGCCATGTTGTGTTCCTTGCCGTTGCGCTTCACCCACACTTCGAGATGGCTGGACAGCGCGTTGACCACCGACACTCCAACGCCGTGCAAGCCGCCGGAAAAGCGGTAATTGCGGTCGGAAAATTTACCGCCCGCGTGCAGCCGGGTCAGGATCAACTCCACGCCGGGAATGCCTTCCTCCGGATGACTATCGACCGGCATTCCCCGGCCGTCATCTTCGACTGACAACGAACCGTCGGCGTATAAAATGACTGTCACCGCGCTAGCGTGGCCGGCGATGGCTTCGTCCACGCTGTTGTCGATAACCTCCTGCGCCAGATGATTGGGCCGGGTGGTGTCGGTATACATACCGGGCCGTTTTCGAACCGGGTCAAGACCGCTGAGAACTTCAATGGCAGAAGCGTCGTAGATGGGAGCATTCATAATTTGTTACTAATTTAGAATCAAAAGTTTAAAATTCAGCCTACCAGCCATCGGCGGCACTTCAACTCTTTAGCCTTAGATAAAAACTCGAAAAGACAACGTGGAATCCCAGAAAAACAATTCAATAAAATTATATTGATCCACCTCAATGAGTGCCGAATAAATTTATGATAATAGAAAAATCATTGGCGGATCATCAAAAAGAATTTGATGATTAAAATAAATAAAACCCTATATTGTTTAGAAGGTTATTCAAAAGCTAATGCCCGGATTAATTCAATACTTACTCAGTAAGCGGCGATTAAATAATTATTCATAAAACAATCAACATTCAAAATTAAAAAATACCAATTCGACAGCAGGACAGGAACATCATAGGAATTAAAGAAAATCGCCAACCCCCCAATCAATTATTATGCCAAACAAGGGCAGCCAATTCTGTAACACTTGGAAGTAAATTATTGACTCGACATGAGGGTCGTGTGAAACTTATCGACCAGGCCAGCGGTTGCGTGTCTGAATACAAAATTTCGCGAAAATCCTACTGAGGAGCTTGTGCATTGGGCAAGAAATTGTATGTTGGCAATCTAAGTTACAACATCAGTAATAGTGACTTGGAACGTCTCTTTACCGCACACGGCATGGTACGATCTGCTCAAGTCATTACAGATCGCGATACCGGAAGATCAAAAGGCTTTGGCTTCGTGGAAATGGGTAGCGACCAGGAAGCTCAAGCGGCCATCTCAGCCCTCAACGGCAAGGATATCGAAGGTCGGAGTTTAACTGTCAATGAAGCGCGTCCGCCGCAAAATTCCGGCGGTGGCGGTGGCGGTGGCGGCTACGGTGGTGGTGGCGGCGGCGGCAAACGCGGCGGCGGCTACGGCGGTGGCGGTGGTGGTGGGCGTCGTTACTAAGACCCTCCCTATGACTTTTTCTAAAATTCAACGAGCTGGAAACCTCCCCAAGCGGATAACCGCATTCAGTAGGCATTCGACAAAACGCATGAGCGCTTTGACCATTTGCAATTGGCTTCCTGACAGTTTAGATAAATAATTTCGTTGAATGAGATGCCTTCATACAAAGTGGATCGGGTTAAGAAGGTGTTACCTTAATAAAAGGAAATCGCTGATATAACCTAAACGGGCGGCCCATGGCCGCCCGTTTCGTTACCGCTAACGGAAAAATTAACTATTAACCGTTCGCCCGTGATTCCAAAATTTCAACTGCCGGCAATACCTTGCCTTCGAGGAATTCCAGGAAAGCGCCACCGGCGGTGGAGATATAAGACACCTTATCGTAAATATTATACTTCTGGATCGCGGCGATCGTATCGCCGCCGCCGGCCAGAGTGAACGCTTTGGTATCCGCAATGGCCCGCGCCACTTTCTTGGTGCCCTCGCCAAACTGATCGAATTCGAATACGCCGACGGGGCCGTTCCAGACCACGGTACCGGCTTTCATGATGATGTCGACCAAGTCCTGGGCGCTCTTGGGGCCGATGTCGAAGATCATGTCATCGTCGGCGACCGCGCCGGCGTCTTTCTGCACCGCCGGCTCCGCCGCATCAAACTTCTTACCAACCACGACATCCACCGCGATGGGAATATTCGCGCCGCGCTGCTTCATTTTCTCGATCAGCATCTGAGCAGTCGGCACCAGATCATGCTCGCTCAGCGATTTGCCGACATTCTTGCCCACCGCCTCCAGGAAAGTATTGGCGATACCGCCGCCAACCACCAATTGATCGACCTTTTCCGACAGGCTTTCCAACACAGTCAGCTTGGTCGAGACTTTGGAGCCACCGACGATGGCGACCAGCGGGCGGGCCGGTTTGGCCAGCGCTTTAGTCAAGGCGTCCAGTTCTTCGGTCAACAAGATGCCAGCGCACGCCACGGGCGCATATTTGGCGATGCCATGGGTAGACGCTTCGGCGCGGTGGGCAGTGCCAAACGCATCCATCACGAAAATGTCGCACAAAGCGGCGTATTTCTTGGCGGTCTCCTCAACATTCTTCTTTTCGCCCTTGTTGGTACGGACGTTTTCCAGCAGTACGACTTCGCCGTTGGCGACTTCAAAACCGCCGTCCACCCAATCGCGGATCACGCGCACCGGCTTGCCCAGCTTGGCCGACATCACCTCGGCCACCGGCTGGAGCGAATCCTCCGGGTTAAACTGGCCTTCGGTCGGACGCCCCAGGTGCGAAGTCACCATCACCTTGGCGCCGGCTTTCATCGCATGCTCGATAGTGGGCATTGAGGCGGTGATGCGGGCATCGGAAGTGACTTTGCCATCCTTGACCGGGACGTTCAGATCGGCGCGGATAAAGACGCGCTTGCCGGCCAGATCCAGATCGGTCATACGCTTGAATTGCATTTTTCTCTCCTCCAAATAAAACCCCCGCTCGCCCTCACGCGGGGCGCAAGGCGACGGGGGTGAGTGTTTCAGTTCAGCCAGGAACCGCCACGGCGTGGCGATTGCTTACTTTGCCATGACCTTGACCATTTCCAGCACTTTGCAGGAATAGCCCCATTCGTTGTCATACCAGGCCACCACTTTGACAAAGGTGTCATCCAGCGCGATGCCGGCGTCGGCGTCGAAGGTGGAGGTGTTGCTCTCGCCGCGGAAGTCGGTGGCGACCACTTTGTCTTCGGTATAGCCCAGCACGCCCTTCATCGAACCTTCGGAAGCTTCCTTCATGGCGGCGCAGATGTCTTTATACGACGCGGGCTTGCTGAGTTCGACCGTCAGATCGACCACCGATACGTCGGAGGTTGGCACGCGGAAGGCCATGCCGGTCAGCTTCTTGTTCAACTCCGGGATCACCACGCCGACGGCCTTGGCCGCGCCAGTGGACGACGGGATGATGTTTTCCAGAATGCCGCGACCGCCGCGCCAATCTTTGTTGGAAGGGCCGTCCACGGTCTTCTGGGTGGCGGTGGCGGCGTGAACGGTCGTCATCAGGCCGCGCTTGATGCCCCACTTGTCGTTCAGCACCTTGGCGACCGGGGCCAAGCAGTTGGTGGTGCAGGAGGCGTTGGAAATGATGGTCTGGCCGGCGTAGGTTTTGTCGTTCACGCCGTAGACGAACATCGGGGTATCATCCTTGCTGGGCGCGCTCTGAATGACTTTCTTGGCGCCGGCGGCGATGTGCTTTTGGCAGGTTTCCTTGGTCAGGAACAGGCCGGTGGATTCGACGACGATATCGGCGCCCACTTCGTTCCACTTCAGTTCGGCGGGGTCTTTGACGGCGGTCAGCCGAATCTTCTTACCGTTGACGATGAAGGTATTGCCGTCAACGGCGATATCGCCCTTAAAACGGCCATGCACCGAGTCATACTGAAGCATGTAGGCCAGATAGTCGGGTTCGAGCAGGTCGTTGATACCGACGATCTCAATGTCCGGAAAGTGCTTGACCGCCGCGCGAAACACCATGCGACCGATGCGACCGAACCCGTTGATGCCAACTTTGATAGCCATGCTTTTCTCCAGCTGTTTGGTGAGCGAGACATGTGGTTATTGAAACAAGGGCGGACACCGTCATCCCATCCACCCGATAAAGAAAAGATAGAAAAATAATAGTATAAACTTTAATCTTTTCCGTCAAAAATCAGTGCCGGGACAGGCTAAAGCTTTAGCACAAGGCTGTCACCGTGGCGACCACTCGTTCGGTGGTGAAGCCGAAATGCTGGAAGATAATTTCCGGTGGCCCCGATTCACCAAAGCAATCAATACCGATCACCACTCCCTGGGGACCCGCATATTTGTACCAAGGGGCGGTTACACCCGCTTCGACCACGACGCGCCGCGTTACGGCGGGCGGCAATACCGACTCGCGATAAGCCTTGTCCTGGAGATCGAACACATCCACCGAGGGCATGGAGACCACACGCACTCGCCGGCCTTGACCGTTCAATTGCTGGGCCGCCTCGACGGCTAACTGCACCTCCGAACCGGTGGCGATAATGATGGCTTCCGGATCATTTCCGCAGTCGAGCAGCACGTAACCACCGCGAGCGATGGCCTTGACCTGTTCCGGCGTGCGGTCCTGATGCGGCAGTTTCTGGCGAGTGAAAATCAGCGCGGTTGGCCCGTTGACCCGCTCCAGCGCCGCTTTCCACGCCACGGCGGTTTCCGTGGTGTCGCAGGTTCGCCACACCGATAGATCGGGAATGATCCGCAAGCTGGCAACATGCTCGATCGGCTGGTGGGTGGGACCGTCGCCGCCGACCCCGATCGAGTCGTGGGTGAGCACGAACATGCAACGAATTTTCATCAAGGCCGACATGCGGATCGCGCTGCGGCCGTAGTCGGCGAACATCAGGAACGTGCCACCGAACGGCACGTAGCCCCCGTGCAGCGCCAACCCGTTCATGATGGCGTTCATCGCGAACTCGCGAGCGCCGTAGTAAATCAGATTACCGTCGGGATGCTCGAAATCGACCGGCCGGGAACCCACCCAGGGAATACCGGTCGATTCCGCCAAATCCGCCGAGCCGCCAACAAAACTGGGAAAATGCGGACCGTAAAACTCCAGGGCGCGCTGTGAAGCGGCGCGGGTGGCGAGATCTTCATGACGTTGCTGGGTGGCGTGAATGAAATCCCATGCCATCTGCTCCCAATCATCGGGAAAGCCGCAAGCCAACCGCCGGTCAAATTCGGCCGCCATTGCTGGGAAATTGGCGCGATAACGGGCGAACATGTCGTTCCATTCCGCTTCCCAAGCCGCGCCCTTGGGACGGGCGTCAAAAGCGCGATAAATTTCGGGTGGTATCACAAACGGCTCATGCGCCCAGCCAATGCTTTCGCGGGTCGCGGCGACTTCCGCCGCGCCCAGCGGCGCCCCGTGTGATTTTTCGCTGCCACCCTTACCAGGGGACCCCCAAGCGATGGTGGTCTTACAACAAATCAAGGTCGGCCTTTCGTGAAAGGCGCGCGCTTGTTCGAGCGCCTCGTGAACCGCCTCCGCATTATGACCATCTATGTTCGGAATCACATGCCAGCCCAGCGCTTCAAAGCGACCAGGAATATCGTCGCTAAACCAACGCCCCACCGGCCCGTCGATGGAAATGCCGTTGTCGTCGTACAGGCAGATCAGCTTGCCCAAACCCCATGTGCCCGCCAGCGAACAGGATTCAGAGGAAATGCCTTCCATCAGGCAACCGTCGCCGAGAATGACATAGGTATAATGATCGACGACCGGAAACCCAGGACGGTTAAAACGCGTCGCCAACGCCCGTTCGGCCAACGCCATGCCGATACCGTTGGCCAGACCTTGACCCAATGGGCCGGTGGTGGTTTCCACGCCCGCCGTACGGCCATACTCAGGGTGGCCTGGGGTTCGGGAACCCAAGCGCCGGAAATTACGCAAATCCTCAATCGTAAGATCGTAACCGCTCAAATGCAGCAGGGAATACTGCAACATTGAGCCGTGACCGTTCGAGAGGATCAAGCGGTCGCGGTTGAACCATTTAGGATTGGCGGGATTATGCCGCAAAAACTCGTTCCACAGCACCGCGCCGAAATCCGCCATTCCCATCGGCGCTCCTGGATGGCCGGACTCAGCCCGTTGTACGGCATCCATGCTTAGGGCGCGAATGGCGTTAGCCAATTCGCGGCGCGTGGGGGTTATGGACGGTTGGCTCGATGGGCCGGATGAGGTAACCGTGGCTGGTTTGTCGATCATGTTGTCCACCAGACGACGGGCGGCCAATTCGCTACGCGAGGGCATTAACTCTACTCTCCTAAACATCAGCATAAATTCGGGGAAATGCCGGGAACGATGCGCATTATCTTAAAATGCGCGCCGCGCCCTGACCACGCGCGTCGCTCTTGCTGGGACGTTCACCGGAGAGATCACGAGGGATGTCCGGTCGCGCCAAACCCCCCTTTGGGATTCAGTTCGGCCGATAAATGGCCGCGATTATAGGAAAAATTGCCGCACTCGCCAAATCATTTATTCCCAAGCTCCGGCAACCGCAACCAAGCAGGCCCTCTCCAGTGGCCATGGGCGCGGCGGTTCCTCAATGCCGGCGCAAGCTATCGGACAGGGCGACCGGGGTCGGATAATTGCGCGCCAAGTAGTAGGTGGAGGCAATAAACGTCAACAAAGTTGTCGCCTGAACCAGATAGGACGCTTCCAGGCCGATCAACTGATTGTGTTGCGCCAGCACCGCGATCAACAGAGCAAATTCACTGACTTGTCCCAATCGTACGGCTTGGCGCGCAGACAGCGCTAAGGCGTCAAACAATGCGGCTCCAATGAAAATCAGGAACAACGAAAAGATAACGGAATTCTAGGCTTCAACCATTTCTCAGTAAATTCATTGCGATACGGGGGTTGATTGCGTGGCGATCCACCACTGACAAACCTTAACCATAACAGTGTTCAACCATGTCGGAGACCGACATTAAGCCCAGCCCACATGAGACTCTTCAAGACTATACTGGCGTTGCCGCGCACGGTTTGGCTCATCGGCCTGATCAGCCTGGTCAACGACAGCGCGAGCGAAATGCTCTACCCGCTAATCCCTCTCTATCTGTCCTCGGTGCTGATGGCCGGGCCGCGCGCGCTGGGAATTATCGAGGGTATCGCGGAGGCGACCGCCAGTCTGCTCAAATTGTTTTCCGGAGTAGTCGTAGACCGGACGCGCCGTTGCAAGCCTTGGGTCGTGTTCGGTTACGGGCTTGCCGGGTTCGGCCGCCCGTTGATCGCTTTCGTCGGAAGTTGGCCGTGGCTGCTGGCTATCCGCGTTGCCGATCGCGTCGGCAAAGGATTGCGCACCTCGCCGCGTGATGCGTTATTGGCGGCGAGCGTCGATCCTGGGCGGCGCGGGCTGGCTTTTGGCCTTCATCGCGCAATGGACAACGCGGGGGCTGTGATCGGCCCCTTGCTGGCCTCTGTGCTGCTGGCAAACCAAATCCCGCTCAAAGACATTTTCCTGTGGTCCGTCATGCCCGCCACGCTGTGTCTGATGCTGGCTTTCCAGATTCGGGAACCGGAAGTTGCCCAACCGGCCCAGATCCCTACGTTCGACTGGGGTTTGGCCAGCATGCCGCCTACGTTCAAACGTTATCTAGCGGTGATCGCCCTATTCACGCTCGGCAACTCATCCAATATGTTTTTGTTGCTACGGGCCCAGGAACTCGGCGTTCCAGCCGCGTGGATTCCTTTGCTGTGGACGACCGTTTCAGCTGTGGCGATGCTGTTTTCAACCCCTTTGTCGGCCCTATCGGATCGGTTCGGTCGGGTGCGCCCGCTGGTGGGAGGCTATCTGGCTTATGGCCTGTTCTACATGGGACTTGGCCTGGCCACCCATGATGGGGTGCTGTTGTTTGGCTTGTTCGCGTTCTACGGCCTGTTTATGGCGGCGACTGAAGGCGTTGAGAAAGCGCTAGTGGCTGACCTCACGCCAGCCGAACGACGCGGGGCAGCTTTTGGGTGGTTCAATCTGATGACTGGCGCGTTCCTATTGCCGGCTTCTATTCTGTTTGGTTGGCTCTATCAGGCCGCATCGCCGTTAGCAGCCTTCAGCTTCTCGGCCGGGTGCGCCCTGCTGGCTGCCGCGCTGTTATGGCGTTGGGCAGGCATTCACCCAAGCACTTGAAATACCCTTGGCAGCCAGCCTCGCTGGGCAGTCATTGCAATTGCCCAGCGCGAATGCGGCCTATCGGCAGTTTTGCTGCTGTCCTGGCGGCAAGCTCTTGCATTCCGGCAATACCTGCTGTTGCTGTGGGTTGGCCTGCTGGCGCGCTTCCCGTTCCGCTTGCCGTTGCGCCCGCTCTTGTTGGCGCGCTTCTCGCTCCGCCTGCCGTTGCGCCTGTTCCTGCTGACGCGCTTCTCGCTCCGCCTGCCGCTGCGCGCGTTCCTGCTCCGTTTGCTGCTGTTGTTGCTGCTGTTGCTGTTGCTGGATCGCTTGCTGCCGGGTGCGCTCTTGTTCAGCCCGCTGCTGCGCCTGTGCCTGTTCCGCTTGCTGCCGCCGGGCTTGTTCCTGCTCGGCCCGTTGGCGGGCTTTTTCCTGCTCTAGCTGCTGTTGCTGTTGCTGTTGCTGTTGCTGGATCGCTTGCTGCCGGGCGCGTTCCTGCTCGGCCTGCTTTTGAGCGCGTTCCTGCTCGGCGCGTTGGCGGGTTTTTTCCTGCTCTAGCTGCTGTTGCTGGCGCGCTTGCTCCCGTTCCGCTTGCCGTTGCGCTTTTTCTTGCTCGACTTGCCGCTGGCGCGCTTGCTCCAGTTCCGCCTGCCGCTGCGCTTTCTCCTTCTCAGCCAGGCGCTTGTTTTCCCGTTCGATATCGGGGTTCCGGCCTTCGGCAGAACGTCGCTCAATACCAGGCGCTTGTTGGTCTCGCCCGTCCAACTCAACCGAGCGCGGCTCAGCTCTTGGAAAATAATCCGCGTCTGGCCGTTGCTCGCCATTTCGCCGATCCGAACCGGCATCCGCCGGCTGCCGCCGCGGAGCATCATCCGGGTAACGACGTTCGAAGCGATCACCGGGTCGAACGCCCTCGCGGCGTGGCCGATCGGTCCGCCGCGGCGGCTCCGCCGTCGTCTTCACCACTTCAGGCTGAAACAAGATCACCCGCCCGTCTCGCACGGCTCTTCCCTTTACAATAGGCCGGTCGGTTTCATCAACCCGGTACCGGATGACCCGTGTACGGGTTTCCGCTTCAAAGCGACCTGGATCGATACTGCGATTGACCACCCGTCGGCCAGCGGCGGTGTAATGCGTGATATTGACCGTCCGATCCAGCAGGACCGCATTGCGGGGATGCGGTACGATAGCGCGTTCTATCCGGCGACTGAGAAACCGGTGAGAAGGTACGAAACACCAGGTGTTCCAACTGACGCCAAAGTTCCGATCGGACGGCACGAGGCCGATGCGGGGATCAAACTCCACTTCGGGCGGCAGCGGCGCCCAGCCGATGAACCCGTCCCCGCCGCGCCAACCAACCCAGGCTGGCCCCCACTCTGTGCCAGGAACCCATGCCCAACCGCCGTGGTCACGGTCATAAAACCAGCGGCCGTAATGAAAAGGAATTGAACCCCAAGGATCGGCGGAAACCCAAGTCCAACCGTAATCATCCGTGAATACCCAATTACCAACCGTATAGGGCCGCCAACCTCTCCCTACATCCGGGTACCAAACCCAACCGTAAGGCTCAAACCGGCGCCAGTCACCGTAAGGTCCCAATTCGTTATAGAAAAAGCTGAAATCGACCCGCACTCCGGCCTGAGCCGCCATCCCGCCCAATAAAGTCAGACGAGGCTGATCAGCCGGATTCAACCCGGCGTTCATCAACAGCGCGGCGGTAGCCAGCGCCAGCCATACTTTGGTCTTCATGCGACACCTCTCTTGTGCGCGCTCGTGCTGCCATACATCCAATCCATCATCCATCGAACCTAGTGGCTCCGGTCTAACGCCGTCTCTAAAATTTGTTGTAACTGCTTGAGCTATCCTAAAGTTCTCTCATCCGAAGCTCGATTGAATTGCATCAGACAAGGACTGAATCCAGTATGAACAAATCACGTCCCGGCAGCTACAGTCGTCATTCACCCACCGGCAAAATAGTCAGCATCGAACTGTATTTGCCATCCTACAACCATGTCATAATTCACTATTACGCTCGAACTCCATTTCAAAACTAACAACATTGGCTGACCTCCCCCTTTTCACCAGCAATCCACCGCTTTGGTTTAGCCGCCACGGCGCGCAGACCAGAAACTTGCCAGTGGGCATGGCTGAGTGGTTGTTCGACTCAGGCTCACTCACCCAGCGGCTGCGGAGCCTGTGTGGCGGCGGTTTTCGCGTGCGGGTGTTAAGTCAAGTTTGGGCTCGTCCTAGCCGCGATGAAGCGCGGATTTTGAAGCTGCGATTGGATGCTTGGGCGTGGACTCGCGAGGTCCAGTTGTTGTGCGGAAACCAGGCTTGGGTTTTCGCCCGCACCCTGATTCCTGCTCGAACCTTGAGCGGCCGAGGACGCCGACTGACTCGGCTGGGCACCAAGCCGCTGGGGGCAGTGCTGTTCGCCGATCCTTGCATCCGGCGCGGGCCGGTCGAGATCGCTCGGATTATGACGGGCCAACGCTTGCACCAGCGGGCCTTCGCCGGTTTCACCGAACCGCCGGATACGATTTGGGGACGCCGCTCGGTTTTTCAAATTGAAAATAACCCATTATTAGTTGCTGAAATTTTTCTACCGGACTTACCGGTATCCGACGCTTGTCGCCGAATGGACTTGACTCCACCATGACTATCGAACGCTTTGAAAATCGCCTAAGCGAATATGCCATGCTGATGCGCCTGCATCGTCCGATCGGCATCTATCTGCTGCTATGGCCGACCTTGTGGGCGCTATGGCTGGCCGGCAACGGCCAACCGCCGCGCGGCGTCGTGCTGGTTTTTGCACTGGGCGTCGCGCTGATGCGCTCGGCTGGCTGTGTCATGAACGATATCGCCGACCGCAATTTCGACCCACATGTCGCCCGCACCCGCGACCGACCGCTGGCGGCGGGTCGGGTCAGCTTGCGCGAAGCCATCGGCTTGGCGATGGCCCTGTGCCTGTTGGCCTTTGCCCTGGTGCTGACTCAAAACTTCTTGACCATCACGTTGTCCTTTATCGGTCTGGCGCTGGCCTTTAGCTATCCGTTCATGAAACGGTTCCATCATTTTCCTCAGTTTCACCTGGGAGCGGCTTTCGGTTGGGGCATACCGATGGCTTACGCCGCCATCACCGATACGTTGCCGTTGGCAGCGTGGTTATTATTGCTGGCCAACGTGATTTGGTCGGCGATTTACGATACCCAATATGCGATGGTTGATCGGGAAGACGATCTCAAGATTGGCGTCAAATCCACCGCCATCCTGTTCGGCGAGCGAGATAAACAGATTATCGGCTATCTGCAATTGGCGTTGCTGGGTTTGCTGGTGGTCGTCGGCCTGCTAGCAGGGCGCGGCTGGATTTATTACCTGGGCCTTGTCCTAGCGGGCGGATTCGCGCTGTACCAACAATATTTGATTCGAAACCGCGAGCCGACTGAGTGCTTTAAGGCTTTTCTCAGCAACAACGGGTTCGGGCTGGTGATTTTCTGCGGCTTGCTGCTGGATTTCCTGCCGGCGCATTCAAGCTGAACATTGCGTTGGGGAAAAGCGGCGCGGCGTTATGGACATCATGAACTTGTATTGGGCCAACAACGATTTTAGCGAATTTTCCAACTTTGCCTCCTATCCGATTGGGCTTAACGGCGTGCTTTGGCCGATTTTCGATCCTTGTTTGCAGGCCCAAAAGTCCGAGAATCCAAGCTATCGGCGAAGAATCCAAAACGCCAACTCGCCTTGGGAGGCCGTACGCGCCCGCCTGATCTCCGAGCTTGAATAACCCCTTGGTTAGCGCCCGAAGGAGCACGCCATGCTGATCGTCCATGTCTTGATTCACGTCAAACCGGAAAGCGTCGAAGCGTTCAAAGCCGCTTCGTTGGACAACGCCCGCAACAGTATTCAGGAACCGGGTATCGCTCGCTTCGATGTCATCCAGCAAACCGATGATCCAACCCGTTTCATGTTGGTCGAGGTTTATCGCACGGTCGAAGCCACCGCCCAGCATAAGGAAACCGCTCATTACGCCCGCTGGCGCGACGCCGTGGCCGAGATGATGGCCGAACCGCGTTCCAGCGTCAAATACAGCAATCTGTTTCCAAGCGACGCGGGCTGGGATTATCCGCCTGGCGTTTGAGGCGCGGCGATGCCCGTGGAACTCGCGTTGCAAACGCCGTACTTGCGACTGAGCGCGCGGGCTTGGGGACCGTCCGACGGTATCCCCGTACTGGCCTTGCACGGCTGGCTCGATAACGCCGCCAGCTTTGACGCCCTAGCGCCATTGCTTCCGGAATTACGGCTGGTCGCGCTGGATTTACCAGGCCATGGTTATTCCGACCACCGACCGCCGGGCATCCACTACCATTTCGTCGATTATGTTCCCGATGTGATCGCCGCCGCCGATGCGCTGGGTTGGGAGCGCTTCGGGCTGCTGGGCCATTCCCTGGGCGGCGGCATCGCCAGTTTTGCGGCGGCCACCTTGCCAGAACGGATCACCGCCGTGGCGATGATCGAAGGCCTGGGGCCGCCAACCAGCAACCCAGCCGATGGTCCGCCGAACCTGCGCAAAGCCATCGAGAAGATGCAACGCCTACCCCACGCCACCCCACCGCTGTATCCAAACCTGGAAGCCGCCATTCAGGCCCGTTGCGAAGCCAGCGACTTGTCGTGGAGCGCCGCGGCGATTCTGGTTGATCGCAGCATTCGAAAGGTCGGCGCGGGCTATGGCTGGCGCACCGACGCCCGGCTGCGGTTCGTCTCCCCCTCTTATTTGAGCGAAGCGCAAATCCTAGCCTACATGGAACGGATCGAAGCGCCGGCCTTACTGATCCGTGGGGCCGACGGCTATCTGGTCAAACGGCCTTACATGCAGCAACGCTACGCCCGCATCGCCCGCCTAACCGTGGAAACTCTCGCTGGCGGGCATCACCCTCATCTGGAAAACCCAGTCTCTTGTGCTTATTTTTTGAGACATTTTATCATAAAATGACGATTTATTATAACTCATCTATTTTATATTCTTCCTAAATTTTTATAGAAAAAAAATCAAATTTATTACATAATTTTCATGTTGTTTTTTTCATCCAGCAATTTAGGGGATTACAAATCGAATCAAACTTTAATCACCCTGCATTTTGTTTTATTCAATGAACTTAAAAGTATTCAGGAGCAGCTGACATGTTTTCCAAATGGAGTATTCAATTTAAGTATTCCTTGATTTTTATCCTAACGCTGGCTTTGATCGCCAGCGGGCTTTTATCGGAATATATACCTTAAAAACCAATCAGTTACGCAATGAAGCCATGGCTTCGGCTGAACAGGTCATCGCTTTTCGGGCGTGGGTGGCCAATACCGGCGTCGTTTGGGTCGATCATCTGGCGCCCCAGTTCCGCGACTATCTCGGCAAAAAAGCCAGTAACGACAATACCCTGGAGTTTTTTTCCAAAAATCCGGCGCTGGCGACGCGCGAACTCTCGGAAATCGTTAGTAAAACCGCAACCCGCGCTACCTTTCGCGTTACCAGCGACGAATACCGTAACCCGGCCAACGCGCCAGACGGCTTTGAAAATACGTCTATTCAGACTTTCAAAAGTGATAAAACCCGCAGGTATAATGATGAGTTTGAAGGTAATTTTTATCGCTACAGCCAGCCGATTTATGTCCAAGAATCTTGCCTGAAATGCCATGGCGATCCCAAGGATGCGCCGGCGGACGTCATCACCAAATACGGCGACAAGCGCGCCTTCGGCTATAAAGTCGGCGACGTGCGCGGCATCATCAGCATCAAGCTGCCGAATCTCACCGTAATCGACGTGTTGCTGACGCTCCTCAATCCCTACACCATCGGCTTGATCGTCCTGGCCTTCCTGCTCAACTTCCTGTTTACACACGTCGCGATCATCAAACGCTTGAAGGAACTGTCGCTGACGACCGAGCGGATCGCCCAAGGTGAACTCGATTTAGCGCTGCGCGTTAACCCAAACAGTCGCGATGAAATCGATAATGTAGGCCATACCATCGATCTGTTGCGTAACAGCTTGGTGGTCGCCATGAATCGGCTTCGCAAAAATCTGTCGTAAACCGCGGACGGCGCGCGGGAAATCAAACCATCCCGCGCGCCAACCCACTATTTTGATACAGAACCATGTTCCAACCCTCTTTGCCGTTTCCCGAGATCGTCGCCCGTTTGAGCAAGCTGTGCCAAGAAAAGCACACCGGCAATTTCTACATCCTCAACAACGGTCACCTGCTAGGTCAAGTCAGCCTACAAAATGGTGAAATCACGTCGATCATAGCCCAAAAAAAACAAGGCGTTGAAGCAATTGCCATCTTGCTCGGCGTCGAAAATGGCGGCATCGCTTTCGCCGAAGGCGCCGTGGCGGGCGGTCAAATGGCCCTGCCGCCCACCGCCGATCTGCTGACCCTGCTCGAAGGCGCTTCCTTCACTGGGTCGCGGTCGTTTCAGCACGAGCCGCGCAGCGCGCGCAACGTACCCAATTCACATAACTCACACCATTTAACGGCTTCTCAAAAAACCGTATTGGAGCAGACGCTCAAGGAATTTATCGGTCCGATCTCCAACATGATCTGCGCCGATCATTTCCGTAAGGTCGCCACGCTGACCGCCGCTATCGACGCGCTGGCCGATGAAATCCCGACCCTCCAGGCCGCCACGCAATTTCGGGAACGCATACGCGAACGGTTACGTTAAGTCCCCGCCTCTCCCGCTGCGCCGCCCAGCGATCCGCTCGCTGCGTTGTCGAAATCCTGGCGATTCAGGTAAAGTCTGCTCCCAATAACGTACAACCTGTTTTGCCATCGCCGGGATCGCTTCGAGACCACGCTATGCGGGATTATTGGATTGCCCCTTCGGTTTTGTCCGCCGACTTCGCTCGGCTCGGCGAAGAAGTCAACGCCGTGCTGGCGGCGGGCGCCGATCTCATTCATTTTGACGTGATGGACAACCACTACGTCCCTAACTTGACAGTGGGACCGCTGGTGTGCGAGGCGCTGCGCAAGTACGGCGTGACGGCGCCCATCGACGCCCACTTGATGACCAAGCCGGTGGATCGAATCATTCCCGATTTCGCCCAAGCTGGGGCCACCTTCATCACTTTCCATCCCGAAGCCAGCGAGCACATCGACCGCAGCTTGCAACTGATCCGTGATTGCGGTTGCAAATCGGGGCTGGTGTTCAACCCGGCTACCCCGCTGGCTGGTTTGCAATATGTTATGGACAAGGTGGATCTGATACTGCTGATGTCGGTCAATCCTGGCTTCGGCGGCCAGAACTTTATCAAGGGCACGCTCAACAAGCTGCGCGAGGCCCGGCGGTTGATCGACGACAGCGGCTGCTCAATTCGGTTGGAAGTGGATGGCGGGGTGAAGATCGACAACATCCGCGCCATCGCCGAGGCCGGCGCGGACACCTTCGTGGCCGGTTCGGCCATTTTCAATACACCCGATTACCGCGCCACGCTCGCCGCCCTGCGGGCGGAGCTGGCCAAGGCCAACAACTGACCTCATGTTTGCGAACATTACCGCGCTTTTCTTCGATCTGGACGGTACCCTGGTGGACAGCGTGCCCGATCTGACGACCGCCGTGAACAGCATGCTCCAACAATTGAACCTGCCGGCGCGCCAGGAAGCAATCGTCCGCACCTGGGTCGGCAATGGCGTCGATAACCTGATCCACCGCGCTTTGACCAACGATATGGCGGGACACGCTGACCCGGCACTGTTTGCTTGCGCCAAACCCCTCTACAAAGCGGCCTACGCCCGCCACGTCAGCGTTTACAGCAGGCTTTATCCCGGGGTGCGCGAGGGCCTGACCGAACTCCAGGCCGCCGGTTTCCCGATGGCGTGCGTCACCAATAAACCATTGGAGTTTTCTCGGCCGTTGCTGGCTGATTTGGGAATCGGTCATTTTTTCACTACCGTGGTCGGCGGTGAGTGCGTCTTGCATCCCAAACCGGCACCGGACCCCCTGCTGCTGTGCGCCGAACGGTTAGGCGTTCCCATCACCCAAAGCTTGATGATCGGCGATTCGCTCAACGATGTGGGCGCCGCCCGCCACGCTGGCTGCCAGGTGGTGTGCGTCCCCTACGGCTACAATCACGGCCACGACATCCGCGAGGCCCGGCCGGATGCCGTGATCGACTCCATCGCGGATTTACCCCGCCTGTTACGCGGGGCCGACTGATGCCCCGCCACTCTCCCGCTCAACGCTCGCCCGTCAAACCTGCCCCAGACTTCCGATGGCGCCGCTAGAATCAAAAATTCTGCTCTAAGCCCCTCTTTCTCATCTTCGCCGTTCAGGATGTCCGTCATTTATGAATCAGCAAAACTTCCAGCGCCTGGTCGAACAAGGTTTTAACCGGATTCCAGTCGCCCGCGAAATGCTGGCCGACTTCGATACCCCGCTCAGCACCTACCTCAAACTCGCCGATGCCCCGTACAGCTATTTGTTGGAATCGGTGCATGGCGGTGAAAAATGGGGCCGCTATTCGATCATCGGCTTGCCTTGCCGCAAGATCATTCGGGTGCGCGGCCAGCGCGTCACTGTCGAACATGCCGGTGAAATTGTCGAAGCGCTGGAGTGCCCCGATCCGCTCGCCTGGCTTCAGGATTTTCAAAATCGCTACCGCGTGCCGGCCACCGGCGAGGGGCTGCCGCGTTTCATCGGCGGGCTGGTCGGTTATTTCGGTTACGACACCATTCGCTATATCGAACCGAAATTGGCCCGCTGTCCCAACCCCGATCCGCTGGATAATCCCGACATCTTACTGCTGGTTTCCGAGGATGTAGTGGTCTTCGACAATCTGGCCGGGCGGCTTTATCTGATCACGCTGGTCGATCCAGCGGTGGAGCGGGCCTACGCGCGTGCCCAGCAACGGCTGGACGATTGGGGCGAACAGCTGCGCGCGGCCCGCTCGTTGTACACGCCACCCCACCCCAACCAAAGCACGACTGAAATCCAATTCGTTTCTGGCTTCACCCAGCACGGTTATGAAAGCGCGGTGGAACGGATCAAGGAGTACATTCTGGCCGGCGATTGCATGCAGGTGGTGCCATCACAGCGCCTGTCAGCGCCGTTTCGCGCCGCGCCGTTGGATCTGTATCGGGCGCTTCGCGGCCTCAATCCCTCGCCCTATATGTATTTCCTGAATCTAGGCGATTTTCACATCGTCGGCTCCTCGCCAGAGATTCTCACCCGGCTGGAAGATGGCCTGTTGACCGTGCGGCCCATCGCCGGCACTCGCCATCGCGGCGCGACCGAGGAACAGGATCAGGCGCTGGCGGCCGAACTGCTGGCTGACCCGAAAGAGCTGGCGGAGCACTTGATGCTGATCGATCTGGGCCGCAATGACGTGGGCCGGGTTAGCGAAATCGGTAGCGTGCAGCTGACTGAAAAGATGGTGATTGAACGCTACTCACACGTCATGCACATCGTCTCGAACGTCACCGGACGCTTGCGTCCTGGTCTCACGGCGATCGACGCGCTGCGGGCCACGTTCCCGGCCGGCACGGTGAGCGGTGCGCCCAAGATTCACGCGATGGAAATCATCGACGAACTGGAGCCGGTCAAGCGCGGCATCTACGCGGGAGCAGTCGGTTATCTGTCTTGGTCTGGCAACATGGATACCGCCATCGCAATCCGCACCGCCGTTCTGAAGGATGGGATGTTGCATATCCAGGCCGGGGGCGGCGTGGTGGCGGATTCCATCCCAGAAAAGGAATGGCAAGAAACCATGAATAAAGGTCGGGCGTTGTTTCGGGCGGCGGCACTAGCGGAATGGGGTCTGGATGAGCCAAAAATCGTCGGAGCGAAGAAATAATCTGTTCGTTAAAGGCGACAAAGCGCATAATCCCTATATTGCATCGCAACAATATTGTTCGGATTTCTTTCCTCCATTTCTGGATTAGCTACCGGTGATGCAGGCGAATCCGCGCTGACCAAGAAACCCATCCGCTGGGTTAATGAAGGGAGTGAGCTTGATGCGCATCGCTATGTTTACCTCTGAATCCTTGCATTCCATTTCTTCGGGTGGTCTTGGAGTGCACGTAACAGAGCTAGCTGCTGGATTGCAGCGCCGGGGGCACGACCTGCACGTCATCACCCGACGCAAAGACAACCAAAACCATTATGACTGGATCGATGGCGTGAAATACCACCGTATCGATCATGGCATGAGCGAAACCGATGTCGAGTGCATGGACTACATGTGCAAGGCCATGGCCCACCGTTTCCACGAAGTGACCTCCATGGTTGGCAATTTTGAAATCGTGCACGCCCATGACTGGCTCACGGCCAACGCCATGAAATACGCAATGGACGGTTTTGGTACGCCCAGTGTGTTGACCATGCACTCCACTGAATACGGTCGCGACGGCAACGTGTTTTACGAAGGTTTTGCCCGCTGGGTTCGCGATGCCGAGGCGGCGGGCTGCCACAATGCCAATCTGGTCATTGCGGTCAGCCATTTCCTCGCCGATGAATTGCGCCAGATCTATCATGTCCCCAGCGAGAAGATTCATGTTGTTCATAACGGAGTCAACTATCACGCGTTTGACGGCCACATCAATCCGGCCGAAGTGAAGGGTCGTTATGGGATTGCGCCGCTAGCCCCGACCATCTTCTCGCCCGGCCGATTAACCGTACAGAAAGGCATGGATATGCTGGTGGAAGCCGTACCGATGGTTTTAGCGGCTTACCCGGAAGCACGTTTCATCATCTCGGGCGAAGGACCGGAAAAAGAGGCCATTATCCGCCGTGCTCACGAAGTCGGCGCGGCCGGAGCCATCGTCTTTCTCGGGCACATGCCGCGCTGGCAATATATCGATCTGATGCGCGCTTGCGATATCGTGGCGGTACCCAGCCGCAACGAACCGTTTGGGATCGTCGTGTTGGAAGGCTGGGCGGCCAGTAAGCCGGTGGTCGCCACCACGGCGGGCGGGCCGCGAGAATTTGTCTGGCACAACGTGAATGGCTTCTTGGTGGAAGCCAGCGCGAGTGGGATGGCGCATGGCGTCGGTTCGCTGCTGGCCGATCACGACCATTGCCGGGCGCTCGGCGCCAATGGCCGTCGAGCGGTGGCCGAGCAATTCAATTGGGACACCATGGCGGCTTATACCGAGGGCGTGTACCGGGTCATAGCGCGTTAAGGCAACCGCCGTTATCCGCTGTGACCACCCAGTGGTTGCGGCGCGCCAACCTATCGAAGATCAGCGGGCGTATCGATGTCAGCGAGAATGCCTGGATCTTCACAACTCAAGCATCGTAGGTGTTGCTGATGCCGGCGCAAGATCGCGCGAGCGCCCTCATCCCCCGTCAGCTGAACCAATTCCGCAAAATAGGCCCGACCAAATCCGACCGGATGGCCACGCCGCCCCTGAAACACCGGCGTGGCTAAGGTCGTGGGCTGGTCGATAGCGTCCGCAACCTGCCTCATGGTGGCCGGTTGAATGAACGGCATGTCGGCCAGGGCAATAATCCAGGCGGACGCTGAGGCAGTGCGATTTACGCCCCAGGCGAGGCTGGCCCCCATGCCCTCTTTTGCTTGCGGGCAGACGGTGACGAAAAAACCGTCCCGCGTTAATAGGCGGCTCAGTTCCGTAGTTTCGGCATTGACCACGACCAGCGTTTCCGGTAAGGCAGCGCGCAAATGGTGGGCCGCCGCCAAACCAATGGGCGTTCCATCAGCGAGCGGCTGGAGCAGCTTGTCCGCGTTGAAACGCCGGGAAAACCCCGCCGCCAGCAAGAGGCCCCATTTCACGCCACTTTGACAGCCGAGTCAGCGATCGGGGCGAGCACAACGCCGTGACGGAGCGCGGTCAATTCGGCTAGGATGGAGATAGCGATCTCTGGGGGGGTGCGGCTACCGATAGGTAAGCCAACCGGCCCGTGCAAGTGGGCCAGTTCTTCGGCAGTGACATCTAATAACGCTAAGCGTTCGCGGCGGCGGGCGGTAGTGGCCGCTGAGCCGAGCGCCCCCACATAAAACGCATCCGTTTTCAGCGCATCCATCAAGGCCATGTCATCCAGCTTCGGGTCGTGCGTCAGCCCGACAATAGCGGTGCGCCGGTCGGGCGCGATAGCGCGCACTACGTCATCGGGCATCCCCGGCAACAGTTCCGCGCCCGCCACCGCCCATTCACGGGCATATTCACTGCGTGGATCGCAAATCAGCACCCGGTAATCGAGCATCTGGGCCATCGACGCCAGATAAGCGGAAATCTGCCCGGCGCCGATAATGAGCAACCGCCAACGTGGACCAAAAATTTGGGTCAGCGTCGAGCCATCGAAAGTCGGCGAAGCATCCGGGGTCGCGGCCTCAAAACACACCGCGCCGTCACGGAGCCACACCCGCCGCGCCAGCAATTGGCCGCCCTCCAGCGCCGCCAGCGCTGGTTGCAGGGCTTCAACGCCAGCCAGCGGTTCGATCAGTAATTCCAGCACCCCACCACAGGGTAAACCGAACCGGCGCGCTTCCTCGCTGGTCACTCCGTATTTGATCGTCTCGCACGCGGCGGGAAAACGGCCACGAATACGGACGGCCAAATCATCTTCGACGCAGCCGCCCGATACCGAACCACAAAGTTGGCCATCGTCCGCAAGCGCCAACAGCGCTCCAACCGGGCGCGGCGCGGAACCCCAGGTAGCGACCACGGTCACCAGCGCTACCCGGCGGCCCGCCGCGAGCCAGCCGACCGCCCGGCGCAGGACGGTATGGTCCAGACTCTCCATGCCTCAGGCTTTGAGTTCCGCCGGGTCGATGGGCAAGTGACGGACCCGTTTGCCGGTCGCCGCGAACAAGGCATTGACCACGGCGGGCGCAATCGGCGGTACGCCCGGCTCACCCACGCCGGTTGGCCGCTCGGTGCTCTGCACGATGTGGACCTCAACCTTGGGCATTTCCCCAATCCGTAGCAAGGGATAGTCGGTATAGTTACTCTGATCCACCCGGCCATCCTTGAGGGTGATCTTGCCGTATAGCGCCGCCGACAGCCCGAAGCCGATCCCGCCTTCCATCTGGGCCTCGATCACGTTCGGATTGACCGCGATCCCGCAATCGACGGCGCACACCACTCGATCCACCTGGAAACCGCCGTCCGGCTTGACGGTGACTTCCGCCACTTGCGCGACGAAGGAATTGAAGGATTCTTGCAAGGCGATACCCCGACCCCGGCCCTTAGCCAACGGCGTGCCCCAACCCGCCTTACTGGCCGCTAGCTCCAAAACGGTTCGGAGGCGAGGGTGATCGGCCAGCAGCCCGCGCCGGTATTCGTAGGGGTCTTGGCCGGCGGCGGCGGCAAGTTCGTCGATGAACACTTCGGTGGCGAAGGCGGTATGAGTGTGGCCAACGCTGCGCCACCACAGCACCGGCACGCCAATTTGCGGGCTATGCAGTTCTACCCGCAGGTTGGGAACGGTATACGGTAGATCGGCCGCGCCTTCGACTGAAGTTTTGTCGATGCCGTCTTTCATCATCGCCGCAAACGGCGTTCCGGCAAGGATCGACTGGCCGACGATCCGCTGCATCCAAACCAGCGGTTTGCCGTCGTTGTCCAGCGCGGCAGCGATGCGATGCACGAACAGCGGCCGGTAATAGCCGCCCTTGATGTCATCCTCACGGGTCCACAGCAATCGGATCGGCGCGTTCAGTTCGCGGGTGGCCTTGGCAATCGCCACTGCTTCGGCGATGTAATCAGCGGTCGGATTAGCGCGACGGCCAAAGCTACCACCCGCCAAAAGGGTATGGATGGTGACCTGTTGTGGGGGGAGGCCGGCGATTTGAGCGGCAGTCGCTTGATCGACCGTCTGAAACTGGGAACCGGCCCAGATTTCGCAGCTATCGTCTTTGAGCTGCACCACGCAATTGAGCGGCTCCATCGGCGCGTGGGCGAGATAGGGAACCGTGAAGGTGGCTTCCAGCGTTTTGCTGGCCCCACTGAGGGTCTGGATGGCGTTGCCGCGATCCGCCGCGACGTTGCCGGGCGTCTGGGACAAGTCCAGATAGTTCTGGCGCAGCGCATCGCTGGAGATTCTGGCGCCAGCGCTCTCGTCCCACTCAATCGTCAGCGCATCGCGGCCCTTTTTGGCCGACCAGAAATCGCGGGCGACCACCGCCACTCCTTGCGGGATCAGCACCACCGCTTTCACCCCCGGCACCGCGCGGGCGGCGTCGGGTTGGACATTTCTGACCTGACCGCCGAAGACCGGGGAACGAGCCACCAGCGCCGTGAGCAGTCCGGGCAGCTTGAGATCGCCAGCGAATAGCGCCTGACCGTTCACTTTCGTCAGGGTATCCTTGCGCGGCAAGCTCTTACCGATATATTTCCAGGCAGCGGGGTCTTTCAGCTTCACCTGTGCTGGCGGAGTCAACTCGGCGGCTTTGGCCGCCAATTCTCCGTAGCTCGCCCTGCGCCCGGAAGCGGCGTGGACGACGCTGCCGTTCTCGGCTTTAAGCGTACCGGGTTCCACCTGCCACAGGGCGGCGGCGGCGGCGATTAGCAGCTCACGGGCCATCGCGCCCGCTTGGCGCAGCTGATCCCAGGAATTGGCCAGGCTGGTGCTGCCCCCCGTCCCTTGCGCGGTGCCGCCCCAGGCCAGATTGCCGTACAGCTTGGCGTCGGCGGGAGCGGATTCGACCTGAATCCGCTCCCAAGGCACCTCCAATTCTTCCGCCACCAGCATCGGCAGGCCGGTGTAAACGCCCTGCCCCATTTCCAGATGCTTCACCAACACGGTGATGGTGTTATCTGGCGCGATGCGCAAGAAAGCGTTCGGAGCCAGCACGGTGTTGGCGCTCGCCGCGCCGGACCGTTCGGCGGTGCGACCGACAGGCAGATAAAAACCCAAGGTCAGTCCCGCGCCGAGCAACGCGCCCGCTTGCAAAAAACGCCGGCGACCAGGATTAGCAATCGCGTTCATGGTTTAGGCCCTCAACGTGACGGCCGCGTCGTGAATGGCGGCGCGAATCCGGACATAGGTGGCGCAGCGACACAGGTTGCCGCCCATCGCCGAATCGATATCGGCATCGCTCGGTTGCGCGTTACCGGCCAAGAGGGCCGCCGCGCTGAGTATCTGCCCCGATTGGCAATACCCGCACTGCGGGACTTCCCGCTTGACCCACGCCTGTTGCAGCGCCTTGATGATCCGATGATCGGCCGCTTCGATGGTGGTGATTTGACTGCCAGCAGCGGCGGACACTGGCAACACGCACGCGCGCATCGGGTTGCCGTTGAGGTGGACGGTGCAGGCCCCACAGGCCGCCTGACCGCAACCGTATTTGGTGCCCGTCAGTCCCAAGGTATCGCGCAAGACCCATAGCAGGGGCGTGTCGGGAGCCACATCGACTTCGTGTCGCTGACCGTTCACAATGAGCGTAATCATCGCGGTTCCTCCTCCCGGTTTGAAGCGGCGAAGGCGAAGACTCGGAACACAAACGCCGAGGGTGTCCGCGCCGAGCGAACAATGCGCCTGGCAGTGAATTCCACGACATTATTCGAGTCAAAGCCAGATCGAAACACGTTATGAGCATACTAAAATTATAAGCCAAGCCATAGGCTGCTTAAGTTGAATATGTCTTTTCGGTGACCAAAGGAAACCTGCAATGTCCGCCAAAACGCAAGAAACCAGGACTGGCATCAGCCTAACGCGCGTGAAGCCCAAGCGTGGCAAGAAGGCGAGGCTGGCGTCACCCGCCGAGCAGTTTTTGGCTTCGCGCGAAGAGTTGTTGGCCAATGCCTGGATGGACCGGGATCTGAGTTGGCTCGATTTCAACGGGCGGGTGCTGCATGAGGCGCTGGACGAACGTACCCCGCTGCTGGAACGGCTCAAGTTCCTCGCGATCTTCAGCTCGAACCTCGACGAGTTTTACATGAAGCGGGTCGGATTGCTGCCTCGCAAACGGCTCGCCCAAATTCGGGAAAAAGTGCTCGAACAGCTCGCGCAACAGGCGCGCTGTTACCAGGACTTGGTGCCCCGACTGGCCGAGCACGGCATCTTTTTAGCCGAATGGGAGCAGCTGACTGAAGCACAACGCGAAGAAGCCTCGATCTTATTCGATCACAATGTTTCTCCGGCCTTAACGCCGCTGGGCATGGATCCGGCGCACCCATTCCCTTTCATGTCAAACCTTTCAACCAACTGGGGCTTCATCCTCCGCAACCCTGAAACCGACGAATACGTGCCGGTGCGGGTCAAGATCCCCACCGTTTTACCGTCATGGATTTCACTCCAGACGGACGCCGCCGACAACCACTGTTTTCTAGCCTTGGAAGATCTGATCCGGCACAGCACCGACAAGCTATTTCCGGGGATGGAGCTGGTGAACGCCACCTTGTTCCGCATCCTGCGTAACGCCGAAGTTGAACTCGACGAAGAAGATGATGACAGCCTGCGGGAAGTGGTGGCCGAAGCGCTCCAGCAGCGTCGTTTCGAGCCGGTGGTGCGCCTGGATCTGACCCCGGATGCGCATCCGGCCTTGCGCCAAGGCTTGATGGAGCGCTTCGAGCTGGAAAGCCACGAGGTCTATGAATTGCCCGGCCTGCTCGACCATACCGGTTTATTCCAAATCGCTGGCCTTGACATGCCCGCGTTGCGCGATCCGCCCTGGCAGCCATTGCCGCCAATCCGGCTCCCCAATGAAGATGTCGATATTTTCGCGGCGATTCGAGCCGGCGACCTGCTGCTGCACCATCCCTACGAATGCTTTGACACCAGCGTCGAAGATTTCATCAGCGACGCCGCCATCGATCCGCAAACGCTGGCGATCAAGATGACCGTTTACCGGATCGGTGACGACACCCCTTTCGTGCAATCCTTGATCCGCGCCGCCGAAGCGGGCAAACAGGTGGCCTGCGTCATCGAACTGAAAGCCCGGTTCGACGAAGAGCGCAACCTGCGCTGGGCCAAGGCCCTGGAAAAAGTCGGCGCGCATGTCACCTATGGTGTGCTGGGACTGAAGACGCACACCAAGGTGGCGCTGGTGGTGCGCAAGGAACGTGGCGGGCTGCGGTGCTATGCGCACATCGGCACGGGCAACTACCATGTCAAGACCGCGCGGCTGTACACCGATGTCGGCCTGTTGACCTGCGAGCCAGCCATCACCGGCGAGGTGGTAAACCTGTTTCACTATCTCACCGGTTTTTCTCGAACCCCGCACTTCAAAAAATTGCTGATCGCTCCGATCAACATGCGCCAGCGCTTTTTGGCCTGTATCGAGCGCGAGATCGAAAACCATCGCGCTGGCCGGCCCGCCCGTATCATCGCCAAGATGAATCAGGTCGAGGATCTCGAAATGGGGCAGGCGCTGGCCGCCGCCTCTCAGGCCGGCGTGCCCATCGACTTGATCGTGCGGGGCTTCTGCTGCTTGATGGCCGGCGTACCAGGTTGGACTGAAAATGTGCGGGTACGCTCAATTATTGGCCGTTTTCTGGAACACTCGCGGATTTTCTACTTCGCCAACGGCCAGCAAGACCCGCTGGAGGGTGAGTTCATCATCGGTTCGGCCGATTGGATGCACCGCAATCTTTCCGGTCGGGTGGAGGCCGCCACACCGGTGGAGGATCGAACGGCGCGCGAGCGGCTGTGGGAGATTCTGGACATCTGCCTGCGCGACGACCGACAGTCCTGGTTGATGCAAGCCGATGGCAGTTACGTTCAAAGCCGACCGGCTGAAGGCGCCGCGGGGCTGGCCGCGCTAGGGACGCACGCCTGGCTAATGGATTTGACCCGCCACCGGGCCTTGGCGGATTGAAGCCATTGGCCCGGTCGCTCCCGCCATCATCGGCAAACTGGGAACTGTCGCGTAATTTCACTATAGCCTGATCAGGAAAAACCATGTACCGCAATTACTATTCCCCAACCGATTGGGGAAAAATCATGGCGTTCTCCCAAGACAAGGAGACGCCTTTTTTGGTGGTCTTGCTGGATAGAGTGCGGGAAAAATATGAGGCGTTTCAGGCGCACTTTCCCACCGCTAAAATTTATTACGCCGTCAAGGCTAATCCTGGCATGGAGTTGCTGGCCGTATTACGCGATGCCGGTTCTTATTTCGACATCGCTTCGACCCATGAACTGGACCGGATGCTCGAGCTGAACGTCACACCGGATCGGCTCAGTTACGGCAACACCATCAAAAAAGCCAAACATATCCGCGAAGCCTACGAAAAAGGCGTGCGGCTGTTCACCAGCGACTGTGAGGCCGATATCCGCAATTTGGCCAAGGAAGCGCCGGGATCGCGGGTGTTCTTCCGGCTGTTGATGGATGCGGTGACTTCGGACTCAGACTGGCCGCTGTCACGTAAATTTGGCTGTCAACCGCGCATGGCCATCGACTTGGTGACATTGGCCGCCCATTTGGGCTTGGAACCTTATGGCATCTCTTTCCACGTCGGCTCACAGCAGCGCGAAATCTCCGCCTGGGACGCGGCCATCGCCCAGGCCCATTCCTTGTTCGAATGGCTGGAAAAGGATCGTATCCAGCTGCAAGCGATGAATATGGGTGGCGGCTTTCCGGCCGATTACCTGGTCAAATCCAATCCGCTGTCAATCTATGCGGAAGAAATCAATTTCTATGTCAAAGCTTATTTTGGGAATTCAGCGCCGGCCATCTATCTCGAGCCGGGGCGCGGTCTGGTGGGCGACGCCGGGGTGCTGGTCAGTGAAGTCGTGTTAATTTCCAAGAAATCGAAAACCGATTTGAAGCGTTGGGTGTATACCGATGTCGGCATTTTCAACGGCTTGATGGAAACCATCGACGAATCCATCAAGTATCCGATTTATACCGAGAAAACCGGCGAGGAAGGCGACGTGGTGCTGGCCGGCCCAACCTGTGACAGCCTGGATATCATTTACGAGCATTTTCAATACCAATTGCCGTTGTCGCTGGAAAGCGGCGACCGACTGTACTGGCTGTCCACCGGCGCTTATACCACGTCTTACAGCTCGATCGAATTCAACGGCTTTCCTCCGCTGCAAACCTATTTTCTGTAGAACTCACCAGCGCGGGTGTCAGTGCGCGTCGCGCTTTTGCCAAAGCCGGTAGATGGTATGGCTGTTGACGAACAGGAAGGAGGTCTCGATCATCGCGCCGCCGATGGAGCCAACGGCGTAATTGTGAATCATCCAAGAAACGGTGCCGAGCAAGATCACGATCCGCATCCGAATCCCCTGCTCGCGGTATAAAGCCCATGTTCCCAACGTCGTGCCGATGACCGTCAACCATTGGATCGGGTGCGTGATATGGGGAACGCCGATCAACCAAACAATGCCCAGAAAGAAAATCATCACGGCGTTATGGCGGGTGCGGCTGGAAACGAAGGAACGTACTCCGCTCAACCAGGCGGCATAAGCCGCCGTGGCGCCGCCTAGCAAAAAAAAATGGAGACCGATCAAGGCGCTGAACAACGTGAGAAAAATACGCAGCCGTTGATCGTCGTGCTGAATAAAAGTCAAAATCCCCATTAAAAAAGCGATCAAGCCAATCAACTGGGCCAGCGGATGGGCCGCGAACAGCGCCGCTAAAGCGTCCCAATGCGCAGTCATGATACGCGGTCACCTTGAGCGGGATCGCCCGCCAGGCCATCTAACCCCGCCAGGACAAAGCGCGCCAGATCGTCGGCAAGACTGACCGGGTTCGCCGCGCCGGAGTCAGGAAACAACCGATCAATCACCGCCTTGGGCGCTAACAGCAAGACAAAACCGGGCAACACCGAAAACAACACACCGCGCTGCACCAAGGAATGATCAGGCGGTTGGCGCACGATTTTCTGGATCAGCTCGCGCATCACCTGCGATTTGGGTAGGGTCGCCCGCTCCACGAGCGCCGGCAGCAAAGGGGAAGGCATCATGATCTCGCGCAGGATCACCTTCAATCCCCAAGCGGGACGAGCGGACATGTCCAGTAAATGGGTGAGCACGGTTCGTAATTGGGCGCGCGGGTCATCTCCCACACGAGCCAGCTTTTCGAGGTCTTCCAGGCTAAAAATCTGGCGGTGGGCCTCGACCAGCACGGTTTCGTACAGACCCTCCTTGCCGCCGAAGTGATAATTGACCGACGCCATGTTGACCTTGGCGCTGGCGCAGATTTCCTTGCTGGTCACCCGCGCATAACCCTTTTCCGCATAAAGTCGGCCCGCGGTTTCCAGAATATGTTGGCGGGTGGCGTCGCCATCCTGGCGCGGCATACGCTCCCGCGCGGCCCGCCGGGTCTTTGAGATCTCAGATATCATAATAAAACAGCGTACTAAAAAGGCCTGATAGTTTCAATTTAAATTTGAATTGAAATTCATATTTGAATTTTATATACTCGATGCATGCGCAAGAAACTCGTTGCCTTGGCGGTTTTATTGCTGCTCGCGGTCGCGGGGGGGATTGCCGCCTGGCGCTACGCTCATCCGCCGTCGGTCGCGCGCGATACCTTGGTGCTCTATGGCAACGTCGATATCCGCCAAGTCTCGCTGGCCTTTAACGGCAGCGACCGCATCATCGAACTAAACGCGCAGGAAGGCGATCGCGTTCAGGCCGGTCAGGTCTTGGGCCGACTTGACAGCCGCGCCCTCGAACTGCGCGCCGCTCAGACCAAGGCCAAAATCGAAGCCCAGCAGCAGGTGCTGGCGCTGCTGGAAGCTGGCAGCCGAACCGAAGACATCGAACGCGCCGAAGCGGCCGTCGTTTCCGCCCAAGCGGAAACCGAACTGGCGCGCAAGCAGTTCGAACGCTTGCAAGCGATCCGCCAGACCGCCGCGCCGATCAGCCAACAGGATCTGGACACCGCGCAAACTCGTCAGAAAGTGGCGCAAGCGCAGTTGGAAAGCGCCCGCAAAACCCGACAATTACTGATCGCCGGGCCACGCAAGGAAGAAATCGCGCAAGCGCGAGCGCAACTGGCGGGCGCGCGAGCCGAACTGGCATCGACCGACTACCAGATCCAGGAAACTACCCTCAAAGCGCCCATCGATGCGGTGGTGCGCGCCCGTCTGTTGGAACCCGGCGACATGGCTTCGCCGCAACGACCCGCGTTCACGCTCGCCATCACCGTTCCGAAGTGGGTGCGAGCCTATGTCACCGAACCCGATTTGGGGCGTATTCATCCGGGCATGGCCGCTAGAGTGACGACTGACAGTCAGCCTGATGAAGCGCTACCGGGTCGCGTCGGCTACATCTCCTCGGTGGCTGAATTCACCCCCAAGACGGTGCAAACCGAGGAATTGCGCACCAGCCTGGTCTACGAAGTGCGCATTCAGGTCGAGGATGCGGCGGATCGCTTGCGGCTGGGGATGCCAGCGACGGTACGCCTGCCGCTGGCGCAAGAATCCGCCGCGACTCACGCAACGGCCACCGCGCCTTGATGGCTGATTCCACGCTGGCGCTGGAAAGTCGCGCCCTGCATAAACGGTTCGCGGTCAAGGCATCGCGGCAGATCACCCAAGCGTTGGATGGGGTGACGCTGCAAATTCCGTCCGGGTCGCTGGCGGCGCTGGTCGGGCCGGATGGAGCCGGTAAAACCACCCTGCTCCGCTTGACCGCCGGACTACTGCGCGCCGATGCGGGCGAATTGCGGGTACTGGGGATCGATGCGCGGGCCGAGCCGCAAGCCATCCAAAACCGGATCAGCTACATGCCACAGCGCTTCGGCCTGTATGAAGATTTAAGCGTGCTGGAGAATCTTGATCTCTATGCCGACTTGCACGGCGTGCCGAAAGCGGCGCGACGGGAACGCTACCCGCGCTTGCTGGAGATGACGGATCTCGGCTCATGCACGGCTCGTCCGGCGGGCAAACTGTCGGGTGGCATGAAACAGAAGCTGGGGCTGGCCTGCACGCTAGTGCGCTCGCCCGAGTTACTCTTGTTAGACGAACCGACCGTGGGGGTTGATCCGCTGTCACGGCGCGAACTATGGCAAATCGTTCGGCAACTGGTCAGCGACGAAAAGTTGAGCGTGATTATCAGCACGGCCTATTTGGACGAAGCCGACCGCTGCGGGCAGGTGTTCGTGCTGCACGAAGGCCGGTTGCTGGCGCAAGGAGCGCCGGAGACGATTCGCGCCCACGCCCAAGGGCACACTTTCCTGGTAACGCCTCCCACCCATTGGCCCACCCGCCGCCTGCAAGCCGCTTTGCTCGACCAGCCCGCTTGCATCATCGACGCCGTGCCGCAAGGTGGCGACGTGCGCTTCATCCAGCGCTCCGCGCGGAACGACACGGCGCTGGTCGACCTGCTGCACGGCCAGCCGCTCCAGCCGATTCCCGCGCGGCTGGAAGACGGCTTTATGGTCTTGTTACGCCAGCAGCGCGCGCGGGATGACAGCGGCAACACGGACGACCCGCCGCTTGATCAGCCCGTCGCACAACCACTCACTCCGGCGGTGATTGCATCGGGTCAGGCCACACCTCAAACCGATGCCGAAAGGGTGATTGAAGTGCGCGATCTAGTGCGTCAGTTCGGCGATTTCACCGCCGTCGCCAGCACCAGCTTTTCGGTGCGACGGGGCGAGATCTTCGGCTTGCTTGGCCCCAACGGCGCGGGCAAGACTACCACCTTTCGCATGTTATGCGGCTTACTGCCCGCCACCAGCGGCTTTCTGCAAGTGGCGGGCGTCAATTTGCGCCACGCTCGCGCCGAAGCGCGGCGGCAGATCGGCTACGTCTCGCAAAAATTCGCGCTCTACGGCAATTTGACGGTGCGGGAAAATCTGGAGTTTTTTGGCGGCGCTTACGGCTTGCGCGGTCAGCGGTTGCGGGAGCGGCTGCTTGAGGTACAACGCCAATTCCATTTGACGGGCCAGGACAACATTCCCAGCGGCCAGTTGCCGGGCGGTTTCAAGCAGCGGTTGGCGATGGCGGCGGCATTGCTCCATCAACCGGAAATTCTGTTTCTAGACGAACCGACCAGCGGGGCCGATCCGCTGGCGCGACGCGAGTTCTGGCGGCGCATCACCGCGTTGGCGGCCAGCGGCACCACCATCGTCATCACCACGCATTTCATGGAAGAAGCGGAATACTGTGACCGGATCGTGATTCAGGATGCCGGTAAAGTGCTGGCGCTGGGTACGCCCCAACAGGTGCGCGCTCAGGCGGGCGATTCGCCACAACGGCGGCTGGACATGGAGCAAGCCTTTATCGGCATCGTCGAGCAAGCGCGCGGCCGCCATCAGCCAACTTCGCAACGGGAAGTAATCGCATGAACACACAGCCGACCGCCGAGGCGCGCGGCGCGGGGTTCTGGTTGCGCCTCATCGCGCTGACTCGCAAGGAAGTCCGCCAGTTGCTGCGCGACAAGAGCAATCTGGCCATCGGGGTGGTGTTGCCGATGATTTTGATTCTGCTGTTTGGCTACGGTCTATCGATGGATGTGCGCCACGCCCCGGTGGCGGTGGTGCTGGAAGACCCCTCCCCCAGCGCCGCCGACATCGTGACGGGCCTGCAACTGTCGCCCTACCTCGCGCCGGTGCTGCTCGGCTCAATGCCTGATGCGGAACGGTTGATGCGCGAACGCCGGGTCGATGGCATCGTGCGGGTGCCGGGCGACTTTTCGCGGCGGCTGGCCGAGGATAAGGCCCGCTTGCAACTGATCGTGCACGGCTCGGAAGCGGCTCGCGCCCGCCTCATTCAAGCCTATGCCAGTGGGGCGATCTTGCAATGGGCGCAGCGCCAAGCTGATCGCATCGGTCAAGCCGACGCCGCCGGTGGGCCGGTGCTGGTGGAACAACGGCTCTGGTTCAATGCCGCCAACACCAGCACCTGGTATCTGGTGCCGGGTTTGATCGTGCTGATCATGACCTTGATCGGCGCTTTCCTCACGGCGCTGGTCATGGCGCGGGAATGGGAGCGCGGCACGCTCGAAGCGTTGTTCGTCACCCCGGTGCGGCCCACCGAAATGCTCCTCGCCAAGATCATTCCCTATTTCATGGTCGGCATGATCGGGCTGGCGCTGTGCTTGCTGGCCGCGCGTTTTCTATTCGAGATTCCGATTCAGGGTTCTCTGCCGCTGCTGTTACTGAGTTCGGTGCTGTATATGCTGGTTTCGCTCGGTATCGGGTTGGTAATTTCCTCGGCGACCAAGAATCAGTTTCTCGCCAGCCAGATCGCCTTGCTCAGCACCTTTCTACCATCGTTGATGCTGTCGGGATTCCTGTACGACTTGCGCAACGTGCCCACCGTGATCAACATGATCGGCCACATCCTGCCGGCGACCTACTACATGGAACTGCTGCGCACGTTGTTTCTGGCCGGGAATGTGTGGCCACTGATCGCGCGGGATTGTGCGATTCTGGCGGGCTACGCGGTACTGCTGCTGGGGCTGGCGCGCTTTGTCACCCGCAAGCGGCTGGACTGAAGCGGAAATGCCCCATGCGCGACTTCCTGCATCGCGTGCTGATTCTGTGCCGCAAGGAATTGCTGGCGATTTTCAAAGACTCGTCGAGCCGGGTGATTCTGGTCGGACCGATCATCATGCAAAGTTTACTGTTTGGTTACGCGGCTACGTTCGATTTGAGCAACATCCCCTATGCGCTACTTGACCAGAGCCATGACGCGGCCTCGACGGCGCTCATCGCCAAGCTTGACGGCGCTGGCGTATTTCATCGGGTGGCGACGCTGCAAAGGCAGCACGACATCGCGGCGCTGCTCGACACCCAGCAAGCCCTGCTAGCGGTTCACATCGGGCCACGGCTTGAGCAACAGATGACCGCCGGGGCAACCGCCAAAATCCAACTGCTGATCGACGCCCGTAATTCCAACACCGCCGGCTCGGCGGCGGCCTATGTCGGCGCGGTGATCGATCGCTATAACGCCGAGTGGCGCGCTAAGCAGGGATTGTCCGGTCCGCCGCTCGCCATCGAAACCCGCGCCTGGTTCAATCCCAATCTGGAAACCCGCTGGAACGTGATGCCTGGCATGATTGCCGCCCTTAGCATGGTGCAAACGTTGCTGTTGACCGCGCTGTCGGTGGCGCGCGAGCGAGAGCAAGGCACCTTTGATCAATTGCTGGTGACGCCGCTGTCGCTGCCCGTCATTATGATCGGCAAGGCCATCGCGCCGATTCTGGTCGGCTTGATGCAATCGACCTTGGTGCTACTGATTACGCTGTTCTGGTTCAAGGTGCCGCTGGCCGGTTCGCTGGCCACGCTCTATCTGGGCTTGTTGCTGTTCACCACCGCCAGCGTCGGGATCGGGTTGTCCATTTCGGCGTTGTCGGCGAACATGCAACAGGCGATGCTGTATACCTTCGTGCTGATCATGCCGATGATGCTGTTATCGGGCTTGGCCACGCCCGTGCGCAACATGCCAGACCTTTTGCAGTTCATGACTTACGCCAACCCGCTGCGCTTCGCCATCGATTTGGTGCAGCGGGTTTATTTGGAAGGCGTGGGACTAGCGACCGTCGCGCCCGATTTCGTGCCCTTGCTGGTCATCACGGCTGTTACGCTGCCGCTGGCGGGATGGCTGTTCCGCAATCGGCTGATTTGAAAAATAAGGCTCTTCGCCAATTCAGGATGGATGACAGCCATCGGTGATGACAAACTCCAGCGCTTTTATTTGCCTTTGCTGTCCATCGCTTTCAGCCACGCCTCCATTTGCGTAATTTCCTGTTTTTGCGATTTGATAATGTTTTGGGCCAATTTGCGCACCTTGGGATCTTTTCCATACTGGAGCACCACCTCCGCCATGTCGATCGCGCCTTGATGATGTGGGATCATCCCCGCCAGAAAGTCGCGGTCGGCATTCCCGGTAAACGTGATGGCCATCCCTTCATGCATTTTGGCGTTGGCCGCTTTGTAAGCGGCCGTGGCAGGAGCGGCTTCGGCCGTGCTAGTTCCTTCTGGCGCTGGGGCGGCATGGCCAGCATGAGAGCTAGCCGTCTGTGCTTGGACGAGCGAGGTACTGCCTAGTAAGAGGGTGGCTAATAAAAGGGTGGATGTCTTTAAGTGCGTCATGGTAACTCCAAATCAATAAGTCAAGCCGCATTAACGGTAGGTTAGCGGCAGGTTGCCATTAGCTCCACCTTACAGCTCGGTTCGGCATACCGCCTAACCCGATTTGGCCCATCACTTGCGCGTCACCGCGATCATCGGATTAGCCGCCGACACCGTAACCGTGGCGGTCGATTCCGCCAGCTCTGTCGCTAAATCCCGCACCGTGCCGTTGAAGGAATCCTTGCTAGCGGGTTCGATCTCCTTGATATCGGTCGGCAAGCCGATTTTATCGAGGATGGCGAGGAATGGTTCCGGGTCGAGTTCCTCGACGTTCACCATGGTCTTGGCATCCCAACCGCCCTGGGCCACCAGCATCGCCGCCGCCACTGGCGGTACGCCCGCCGTGTAGCTGATGCCTTGCGATTCCACTTCCTCATAACACTGTTTGTGATCCGAAACCTGATAAATAAACACTTCTCGCGCTTTGCCGTCTTTCCAACCCCTAACGAAATTGCCGATACAGGTCTTGCCGGTATAGCCCGGCGCGAGGGTTTGTGGATCGGGCAGCAGCGCCTTAACGACTTTTAGCGGCACCACTTCCTGACCGGTGGTCAATGTCACTGGCAAATGCGACAGAAAACCCAGGGTACGGAGTACGGTAAACACGTTGATGTAGTGATCGCCAAAACCCATCCAGAACCGGATGCTGTTGGCGTCGATATTCTTCGACAGCGAATGCAATTCATCATGCCCGTTCAGATAAATCGGGCACGGGCCGACCACCGGGAAATCATAAACGCGCTTGACGGAATGGGTGGGATATTCCTTCCACTGCCGGTCAATCCAGGTCCACACCTTGATGAATTCGCGAAAATTGATTTCCGGATCGAAATTGGTGGCGAAATACTTGCCATGACTACCGGCATTGACATCCAGAATATCGATGGTGTTGATCTTATCGAAATAGCGCTTCACCGCCAGCGCGCAATAGGCATTCACCACCCCCGGATCGAAACCCGCGCCCAAAATAGCAGTCAGCCCTTTTTCGGCGCAGCGATCCCTGCGCTTCCATTCATAATTGGCATACCAAGGTGGATCTTCACATACCTTATCCGGATCTTCGTGAATCGCCGTATCGATATAAGCCGCGCCCGTTTCGAGGCAGGCTTCCAGGATCGACATATTCAAAAACGCCTGACCCAGATTAATGACGATTTGCGAATGCGTCTCTTTGATTAATTGCACTGTCGCCGGAATGTCCAGCGCGTCAATCTGTCGCGAATACAACTTGTGCGCGGGATTTTGGATATGCCCTTTACGTTTGACGCTTTCGATAATGCCATCACATTTGGCCAGCGTGCGCGAGGCGATGCAGATATCGCCCAGTAGCTCGTTGTTCATAGCGGCTTTATGAGCAGCTACATGAGCGACCCCACCAGCGCCGATAATCAGCACATTCTTTTTCATTCAGTCATGACTCCCACTTCAGGAAAGGCTGCGTTTGAAATCTTTGTAACGAAAGGTTCTGACGATATCCTCGGTTCCATCCAGCCGGCGCACCACAATGGAAGGCATCGCCAGTCCATTAAACCAATTTTTCTTGACCATGGTGTAACCGGCCGCATCCGCGATGCGAACTTCACTGCCCATTTTTAATTTGCTTTTCAATTTATATTCGCCGAATACATCGCCCGCCAGGCAAGTACGGCCCGCGATCATCACCCGATACCGGCCTGGATCGGGGGCGTTGATTTTCGGAGTGGTGTGATAGAGCAAATGATCCAGCATATGTGCTTCCACTGAGGCATCGATGATTGCAATATCGATTTCATTATGGATGACATCCAATACCGTGGTCACCAGTTCCGCGCACTGGGTAATGGTGGCTTCTCCTGGCTCCAAATACAATTGAACGCCAAATTTTTCAGAAAAGCCTTTTAATTTCGCACAGAATTTATCGAGCGGATAACCGTCCTTGGTAAAAGAAAGACCACCCCCTAAGCTGACCCAATCCAGTTGTTTCAGGAGCGGCCCATAATTTTTGTCAATTGTATCGATGGCCGCGGCAATATTTTTAAAATCGCCGTTCTCACAATTGAAATGAAACATCACGCCGCTTAACAGCGAGGCGACTTTCATGATCTCGGCTTGATCGACGACGCCCAATCTGGAGTATTTTCTGGCCGGATCGGCCAGATCGAAATGCGAATAGCTGATGCCGGGATTGACGCGCAACCCCAGCCATTTATCGCTGACCAGCGGATAATAAAGCTTCAATTGCGATAGCGAATTAAAAATCACCTTATTAGCAAATTTTCTAACCGCTTTAACTTCTTTTCCGAAAAGGCGACGCTGTACGCATGGACTTCCTTGCCAAATTTTTCATGGCCGAGCCGCGCTTCAAACAAGGAACTGCTGGTGGTTCCATCCAGATACTGCCGCATCAAATCGAACACGCCCCAGGTTGCAAAGCATTTGAGGGCAAGCACGGATTTTGCGCCGGACGCTTCGCGCACCTGCTGGATAATCTGTAAATTTTTCAGCAGCTTGCTCTCATCAATCAGATAATACGGCGTACTCAGTTTGGCCATAATGGCTGTATCTCATGCATTTTGGATAGGCTGGACCGGTTCATTTAGCCCGCGATTTTCCGCAAGGCCGCCCCCTGACGCTGGGCCTCGGCGAACAGCGCGGCGACCGCGCAAGACGCCAGCCGGGCGCGGGCGCTATCAGCGCGGCTGGTCAGCACAATCGGCACGCGAGCACCCAGTACAATTCCCGCCGCTTCGGCATCAGCCATGAAGGTCAATTGCTTGGCCAGCATGTTCCCTGCTTCCAGATTCGGCACGATCAGCACATCGGCCTTACCGGCGACTGCTGATTGAATCCCTTTGATGCGCGCCGCCTGTTCATCGATAGCGTTGTCGAAGGCCAGCGGCCCGTCCAGAATGCCGCCGGTGATTTGGCCGCGATCCGCCATTTTGCACAACGCGCCCGCTTCCAGCGTAGAGGGAATTTTGTTGGTGACGGTTTCCACCGCCGACAGAATGGCGACCTTCGGGGTTGTGATGCCGATCGCGTGCGCGAGTTCGATGGCGTTTTGAATAATATCGCGCTTTTCCTCAAAGGTAGGCGCGATGTTAATGGCGGCGTCGCTAATGATGATCCAGCGGCCAAAGGTCGGCACCGACAACAGAAAACAATGGCTGATGCGCCGTTCGGTACGTAAGCCGCCCTCTTTTTTCACCACCTCGGCCAGCAGTTCATCGGTGTGCAGGCTGCCTTTCATCAGAGTTTGCGCGTCACCAGATTGCACCATCGCCACCGCCACCGCAGCGGAATGATGGCTATGCTCGGCGGCCACCAGGCGATAGGATGAAATATCCAAATGCTCTTGCGCGGCCAGCGCGCGAATTTTCGCTTCCGGGCCGATCAGGATGGGGACGATCAACTTTTTGCGCGGCGGCTTCAATCGCGCCGCGCAATGAATCGGGGCTACAGGGATGAACCACCGCGCACCCCAAAGCCGGTAAATTCTCACAGTCTTTAAGCAGCGCCTGAAACCGATCTTCGTGCAATAGCTGCACTTTCGGCAAATCCCTGGCCTCGTAGCGCATTTTTTCTTTGGGCGTCCGCACTTCGGCCAAGCCGCTGGCGATGGTTTCACCGGCCGAATCGACTGCTTGGCATTCCAGCACAACCGTTCCGGTCTCGAAGCGCTTTTCCTTCACCGTGGCGGTCGCGGTGATGGCCGCGCCAACGGCGACGGGTCGATGCAGCCGTGTCTCAATCCGCTCGACCACCGACCCCAAACCGGGCAATCGGGTATCCGCCAGCGCGGCGAATAGCAGGGCGGCCCAGCCGGTTTGTCCGCCGCCTTGGCTGAACATCGAGGTATCTGCTGGCCCTGGATCGAGATCGATCAAATTGAAGTTGCCGGTCATGCTGGCCAGCGCTTGGAGTCCGTCCTGATCCAGCACCCGCGTCAGGCTGGCTTGATCCCCTGGCTTGATTTCATCAAAGGTCTTGTTTTCGAGTAAGTGGTTCATTCTGGACGGCTTGTGGCTGAGGCGGAACGATTGGCGGTGGAGGCGAAAAACCGAAGACGCGATTCTAACCCGAACCAGTTCACTCAACCTATTCTGTTGGATCTGAAATAGCGGGATAGAATATGAAGACTCCATGACAATTTGAAGAAAGTACTTGCTTGCGCAAGTGCAAAACGATTTTATTGCGCCGCTAGCATCTCACTCTTAATTCACCCACGGGGTTCTCATGCCTGACAAGCGTTTCTTATTCGTGTCCTGGGACAGTCTCATTGGCGATATCGCTTGGCAGACGGCCAAGGAGGGGCACGAGGTCAAGTATTACATTCAAAATCCCGACGAGCGCGAAATCGCCGATGGCTTCGTGCCTAAGGCGGATGATTGGCGGCAAGAAGTCGATTGGGCGGATGTGATCGTCTTCGATGACGTACTCGGCATGGGCAGTCTGGCGGAAGATCTGCGCCGGAACGGAAAACTGGTGGTCGGCGGCACCGCCTACACGGATCGGCTAGAAGATGACCGGGCGTTCGGGCAACAGGAATTGCGAGCGGCGGGCGTCACCATCATCCCGCAGGAAAATTTTACTTCGTTTGAGGACGCCATCGCTTACGTCAAAGCGAATCCGACCCGCTATGTCATCAAACCGAGCGGCGAGGCGCAAAATTATAAGCGGCTGCTGTTCGTGGGTGAGGAAGACGACGGCCGCGATGTGGTGCAGGTGCTAGGCGATTACAAGCGCGCCTGGGCCGATAAGATCAAGGAATTCCAGCTCCAAAAGCGGATCATGGGGGTGGAGGTCGCCACCGGGGCATTCTTTAACGGTACGGAATTCGTTTATCCGATCTGCGTCAACTTCGAGCATAAAAAGCTGTTTCCGGGGGATATCGGGCCATCGACCGGCGAAATGGGCACGGCGATGTTCTGGAGTGAGCCCAACAAGATTTTCAACGCCACCCTGAAGAAAATGGAGCCGAAGCTGCGGCGTGAGCGCTTCGTCGGCTACATCGACATCAACTGCATCGTCAACAGCAACGGCATTTACCCGCTGGAGTTCACCAGCCGCTTTGGCTACCCAACGATCTCGATTCAGCAGGAAGGGGTGCTGTTGCCGATTTCGGAATTGTTCTACAAGCTCGCCAAAGGCTCCATCACCCGCTTTCGCGCCCGCAGCGGCTTTCAAGTGGGCGTGCGCATCGTCGTCCCGCCCTTCCCGTTCAAGGATAAAGAAACCTTCGAGAGCAGTTCCAAAGACGCGGTAATTCTGTTCAAGACGCCTTCCCGCGAAGGGATCCACATCGAGGATGTGAAACTGTTGAACGAGGAATGGTTGGTCACGGGAACGTCGGGCGTGGCCCTGATCGTGTGCGGCATCGGCCCGACCATGAAGCAAGCCCAGCGCCAAGCGTACAACCGGGTCAAGAACGTGATGATCCCAAACATGTATTTTCGCGAGGATATCGGCGACCGCTGGAACGAAGAGGATAGCGACCGACTGCATTCGTGGGGCTATTTACGGGGCTGAAGAGCTTACCAACAGTCTCGCGAGATGCGCCGGTCAGAACAATAGCCGAAAACCGGTTAGCTCCACAGATCAGCCAGGGGAAAGGTCACCGCCTCGAACGGCGGCGCGCTGACCGAATTGTTTTCCTGACAAACGCGCTCCAGCGACCAGCGTCCTTCGGATAAGACAAAGACTTCCAAAGTGTGCAAATCGGGATCGACCAACCAAAGAAAGGGGATACCTTGACCGGCGTAAATCGGCATCTTGTCAGCGCGAGCGACTCGCGCCGTATCCGATGAGACGACTTCGCACACCCAATCAGGGGGCATGGTGAAAAAAGCGGTTTCCGGTAGCTCCGGCAGGCGTTCCCGCTGCCATCCCGCCAGCTCAGGAATCACGACGTGAGAGCCAAGATGTAATTCGGGTTGGAACAAAATCCACCATCCCCCCGGTCCACCGCGCCCTTGATGAAAAGGGTTATAAATTTGTCCGCTCACCGCCATGCTGGCGGCCACGCACTTAGGCGCGGGCCGTGGATGGGCAATCAATTGACCGTAGATGATCTCGCCCACGACAGAATCAGGCAGATCGGACAAGTCTTGGTAAGTGGCAGTTTTATTGGCCGCGATAGGCATGATCAGCTCCTCTTGGCGAATGCGCCGGCTGACATATCTTGCGGAAAACACGTTCGCCCGCCGACATTCTTACGCTTTTACGCTCTACACCTCATCCTCAGCGCCCAAATATGCCTCAATGACACGGGGATCGCAACGTACCCGCTCTGGCGAATCCTCGGCGATTTTACTCCCGTGTTCTAGCACGACCAGCTTCTCACAGGCGCGCATCACTAGCCGCATATCGTGCTCGATCAGCAAAATGGTGATGCCGCGCGCCCGAATTTGTTCGATCAGGCCGATTAGCGCTTCGGTTTCCTGTTCGTTCATCCCACCGGCTGGTTCATCCAGAATGAGGAGGCGCGGCTGCGTCGCCAACGCGCGCGCGATTTCCAACCGGCGCTGGTTGCCATAAGACAGATTCTTCGCCACCGCCAAAGTTTGCTGGCCCAAGCCAACAAACGCCAACTCTCGCGTGGCTCGTTCAATCGCCTCTTGTTCCACTCGTCGCTGGGCAGGCAACCACAGCATGCCAGCGAAAATCCCGCCGCGCATTCGGTAATGGCAACCCGCCAGCACGTTCTCCAAAAGGGTCAGCTGCTGAAACAGACGGATATTTTGAAAGGTCCGGGCGATGCCCAGCATGATGATGCGATGCGTGCGTAAACCGTTAACCCGCTGGCCAGTAAAATGAATATCACCTTGATTTGGTTGATAATTACCAGTAATCAGATTGAAAACCGTCGTCTTGCCCGCGCCGTTGGGGCCAATCAACCCCACCACTGACCCTTCCTCAACCGTGAACGACACCCCGTTGACCGCCGTCAAGCCGCCGAAGGATTTGGTGACAGCGTGCAAGCTCAGCAGAGGCGACGCGACGTGATCAGCCGCTACAGCAGCCTTATTCATCGCTTGAGCGCCTTGCCCAACAGCGCCAATGAAACTTGGCCGCCTCGCGACGGCCACAAACCCTGTGGCCGAAACACCATCATCACCATCATCACCAACCCAAATACCAGCATTCGCGCTGAGGCGAATTCCCGGAATAATTCCGGCAGGCCAATCACCAGGAACGCCGCCAGCAACACGCCCGGAATGCTGCCCGCCCCGCCCAGAATCACGATCATGAACAACACCACCGATTCCCAAAAGCTGAACGATTCCGGCGAAATGATGGTCATCTTGGCGGCGAACAGCGTACCCGCCATGCCGGCCCAAGCCGCGCCCAAACCGAAGGCGGCCAGCTTGTAATAATCAGTGTTGATGCCGCTGCCTTCCGCCGCGGTTTCGTCTTCCCGTAGATAATTGAGCGCTCGCCCGAACCGGGAACGCTTCAGTCGCAGAAATAGAAAAATGGTTAAAGCGACGAAACCCCAGATCAAATAGAAAAATTGTTGCGGCTGGCGAATCACGACACCAAATAGCGTCGGACGGCTGATGCCAAAGATACCATTCGCGCCGCCGGTGATGCCGAACACATCATTGACCAAGGCGATGCGGACGATTTCACCCACGCCAATGGTGACGATCAGCAGATAATCACCGCGCAAATGCACCACCGGCCGCGCCACCGCCAGCGCGAACGCGCCAGCGACCGCGGCGCTCAAGGGCAGTGTCCACAGCACCGGAATTTGATAGCGGGTGTTGAGAATGGCGGTGGTATAAGCGCCCATCGCGTAGAAGGCGGCGTGACCCATGTTGAATAGCCCCGCTTCGCCCAAAATGAGGTTCAGGCCGAGCGCCAGCAGCGCGTACAGCCCGATACTGTTGAGTACGTCCACCTGATAAGCGTTCAGAAACAGCGGCGCGACGGCCAACAGCGCGGCGCAAAGTCCCGTAACCAGCAGATTAGCGCGGCTCATACCTTGTCCGCTACCCGCTCGCCCAGCAGGCCCGTCGGCCGGACGATCAGAATCAGAATCAACACACAAAAAGCGATCGCATCTTTCCAAGCGATGGAGATATACGCCGCGCCAAGCGCCTCGATCACCCCCAGCAGCAAGCCACCGACCATCGCGCCGGGAATATTACCGATCCCGCCAAGAATCGCGGCGGTAAAGGCTTTCATGCCATAGACCCAGCCCATCGTGAAATTGATCTGACCGTAATACAGCCCCACCATCAAGCCCGCGGCCCCACCGAGCGCTGGCCCGACCAGAAACACCAGCATAATCACCCGGTTCACGTCAATACCCATCAACCGCGCCGCGCCCTGATCGATGGCGGCGGCGCGGATCGCGGTGCCAATCTTGGTTTTCTGGATGAACAGATACAGCGCCACCATCATCACGACGGACGCCAAGACGATCAGCACCCGCATCAGCGGCAGATATAACCCGAAAATGTTGAGGGTGGCCGCCGGTAGAATATGGTCCGGATACACCTGAAAACGCGCGCCGTAAATCAACATCAGGGTATTTTGCAAGAAAATCGACGCGCCCAGCGCGGAGACCACCGCCGACAGCCGGGGCGATTCTCGTAACGGGCGGTAAGCGGCGCGTTCCAAAATGGCGCCCAGCACCGCCACCAAGCCCATCACCATCAGCGCCAGCACCAACACGCCGGCGACAAATCCCAGCCGGTCGGTCAGCGCCAGCGAGGTCAGCAGCGTCAGGCCGAGGTAAGCGCCGTAGGTGAATAAATCGCCGTGGGCGAAGTTAATGAGCTTGAGCACACCGTAAACCATGGTGTAGCCCAAAGCGATCAGGGCGTAGATACCGCCCACGGCAAGACCGTTCGTGAGTTGCTGAAAGAATTCTTCCATCGAGGCTCAGAGATCTAGGCTTACGGAACGGGAATGAGGATATTGCGCCAGTAAAAACCGTGGTGGTGGCGGCTCTCTCCGGCAGGCTGAGAAAGCCACTCCACCGTCTGGCTACTTCTGCATAATGAACTTGCCTTCGGCATCCACTTGGTAGACCCGATACACCTCACCCTCGCGGTCGCCCTTGGCATCGAAGGAAAGCGAGCCGGTCAAGCCAGCGTAGCCCTTGAGATCTTTATGCAGATAATCGGCGATCTTAGCGCTGTCGGTGGACTTCGCACCGGCGATTCCAGCCACCATCACCTGGAAGCCATCGCCCGCCAACACCGCCCAAATGGACGCAGGCATTTCGTTATATTTCTTTTGGTAACCCGCCAAAAACGCCTTGGCGTCCGCCGTGTCCAGATCCTGCGGTTGCGGCGGGCTCAAGAAATAATAACCCTCGGCGGCTTCCTTACCGGCAATCTTCACCAAATCCGAGTTATTGGTGGCGTCGCCGCCGATAAAGGGCACTTTCCAGTTCATATCCTTCTTTTGTCGCAGCAACAAGCCCGCTTCGGGAAAATAGCCAGTGAATAGCACCACATCGGGATTAGCGCTCTTGAGCTTGGTCAAAATGGTGGTGTAATCGCGCTCGCCGGGCGTTAGCGCATCGAAAAACACCACGTTCGTCCCTTTCTTCTTCAGCAAGGCATTGGCCTCGTCCGCCAACCCTTTGGCATAGGAGGTGCTATCGTGCAAGATGGCGACCGTCTTAAAACCCAGCTTGTCGATGGTTTGCGCCGCCATCCGGCCCTGTTCGTCGTCGCGCGGGGCGGTACGGAAGAAATGCTTGAAACCCTTTTCAGTCAGGCGAATCGCGGTGGAGCCATTGGCGATTTGTGGAATCTTGGCCTCATCGTAAATGGCCTGGCTGGCTTCGGTAACCGATGAGCCATAAGTACCGACCACCGCCGCGACGCCCTTGGTGGTCAGCCGTTGCGCGGCCAGCGAGGCGGTGCGCGGATCGCCGCCGTCATCTTCGGTCACAATCTCGATCTGCTTGCCCAACACACCGCCCTTGGCGTTTTGCTGTTCGGCCAGCAATTCGACGATTTTTTTCATGCCCTGACCCTCACTGGCCCAGGAACCCGTCAACGGGGCCATCAAGCCGATTTTGACGGTATCCGCCGCTTGCGCGGCAGCCCCGACCACCAAGCCAACCGCCACGGCCAATGCCAACAGTTTTTGCTTCATTCTTTTCTCTCCTCGCTGGGCTGGAAGCCGGCTGATTTCCCCAACAAAAGCCGACGTTATGAGATGATTTCAACAATAGCAGCGAACTGGAAAAAGCGCCAAACTTACTGCATGAATCTTCTAAAAATGGTGCCTTAGGATGAATCATACCGATCCTCTCGCCGTTCTCGCCGCCAGCCGCGCCGCCATTACCGAAGCTTACCGATCCGATGAGACGGCCTATGTTGCCGCTCTGGTGGAGGCAATGCGCGCCGCCGCGCCCAATACCGCCGCCATCGCCAAACGAGCCACCGGTTTGGTGATGGCCATCCGCCGCCAGCGGCAAGGCGCGAGCGGCGTCGATAATTTGATGCATGAGTTCTCGTTATCCAGCCAAGAAGGTATTGCCTTGATGTGTTTGGCGGAAGCGCTATTGCGCATTCCCGATCATGCCACGATCGATCGCTTGATCCGCGACAAGATCAGCAAGGGCGATTGGCGCGCCCATCTGGGCCGCAGTGAATCGCTATTCGTCAACGCGGCGACCTGGGGCTTGCTGATTACCGGCCGATTGGTGGCGACCCGGCGGGAAGCCTCGCTGGGCAACGCGCTGGCCCGCCTGATCGCTCGCGGCGGCGAACCGATTATCCGACGCGGAGTCGAGTTCGCCATGACCTTGCTCGGCCAGCAGTTTGTCATGGGGGAAACCATTGAGGCCGCCTTGGCTCGCAGCCAGGAGAATGTCCGCAAGGGCTATACCCATTCCTTCGACATGCTCGGCGAAGCCGCGCTGACCGATGCTGATGCCGAACGCTATTTTCTCGCCTACCAGCAAGCGATTCACGCGATTGGCCGATCGGCCGGCGAAGGCGTCATTCAGGGTCCGGGCATTTCGGTTAAGCTCTCCGCCTTGCATCCCCGCTACAGTCGCGCTCAGCGCGAACGGGTTTTGGCCGAACTATACCCGCGCCTGTTGGCGCTGGCGCAACTGGCTCGGACTTACAACATCGGTTTCAATATCGATTCCGAGGAAGCGGATCGCTTGGAACTGTCGCAGGATTTGTTGGATCGTCTCGCGTTCGCGCCCGAACTGGCGGGGTGGGACGGGCTGGCGGTGGCGGTTCAAGCCTACCAGAAGCGCGCTTTGCCACTGATCGATCATTTGATCGCGCTAGCCCGCGCCAGCGGCCATCGCTTGATGGTGCGTTTGGTCAAGGGCGCTTACTGGGACGGCGAAATCAAGCGGGCGCAAATCGACGGCTTGGCGGGCTATCCCGTTTATACGCGCAAGGCCCATACTGATTTGTGCTACCTGGTCTGCGCCCACCGCTTGCTGAGCGCCGCTGAGCTGATCTATTCCCAATTCGCGACCCACAACGCGCATACCTTGGCGGCGGTTGAGCAGATGGCGGTCGAACAAGGCGTCAGCGATTACGAATTTCAATGCCTGCACGGGATGGGCGAAGCGTTGTACGACAATGTGGTCGGGCAAAATAAGCCCAGCGCTCGCTGCCGTATCTACGCGCCGGTGGGCCGACATGAAACCTTGCTGCCCTATCTGGTGCGGCGACTGCTGGAAAATGGCTCCAACAATTCCTTTGTCAATCGCCTGGTGGATGAAAAAGTTAAAATCGAAGAACTCGTCGTCGATCCTTTGTCGTTGGTTTTAAAAAATGGGGGTCGGCCTCATCCGGCGATTCCGCTGCCGGGCAAGCTCTATGGTGATGGCCGGCTCAATTCGGCTGGCCTGGATCTTGCTAATGATCGGGTATTGGAGCAACTGGCGGCTGATTTGGCGCGGCTGGAAAACCAACGTTGGCACGCGGCGTCCTGCACGGTCGGCGGCGACAGCGCGGGCGGGATTGAGCACATCATCGTCAACCCCGCCGATGGTAACGATGTGGTGGGTACCGTACGCGAAGCGTCGCCCGCCGACATCGAGCGGGCACTCGCGGCCGCCGCTCACTATGCCAACGCCTGGCGCCAGCATCCTCCCACCGAACGGGCGCGTTTGCTGCGGCGCACCGCTTATCTCTTGGAGGCTCACCGGCCGGAACTGATCAGTTTGTGCGTTCGGGAAGCCGGTAAAACCTGGCCCAATGCCGTCGCCGAAATCCGGGAAGCAGTGGATTTCTGCCGTTATTACGCCTTGCAGACCGAGCGTTTTGCAGATGCCGCCAGCACCGCGCCGGGCGTGGTGGCTTGCATCAGTCCCTGGAATTTTCCACTGGCTATTTTTATCGGTCAGATCGCGGCGGCGCTAGGGGCCGGAAGCCCGGTATTGGCCAAACCGGCCGAACAAACCCCGCTGATCGCGGCGCAAGCGGTGCGCTTGCTGTATGAGGCTGGTATCCCGCCAGCGGCTTTACAGTTCCTTCCGGGTCGAGGCGAAACGGTTGGGGCGGCATTGACCCAGGATATGCGGGTGCGGGGCGTGATCTTCACGGGTTCCCTGGAGGTCGCCCAAGTGATCAACCGGGCATTAGCCAACCGCGCGCCCGAACTGCCAGATACTCGCCTGATCGCCGAAACCGGGGGGCAGAATGCGATGATCGTGGATTCTTCCGCCTTGGCGGAACAGGTGGTGCAGGACGTGATCGCATCGGGCTTTGACAGCGCCGGCCAACGCTGTTCCGCCTTGCGCGTACTCTGTTTACAAGAAGATATCGCCGACCCTTTATTGGCCTTGCTGCGCTCGGCCATGCGGGAATTAAACATCGGCAATCCAGCGCATCTCGCCACCGATGTCGGCCCGGTAATCGATCCGGCCGCCAAAGCCAGCCTTAAAGAACATATTGCCGCCATGGCCCAAACCGGCCATCCGATTCATCAGGGCGCGTTACCGGCGAGCTGCGAAGCAGGCGTTTTCGTGCCGCCCACGCTCATTGAGATCGACCGGCTCGACGAACTCCAACGGGAAGTCTTTGGCCCCGTTGTACATGTCTTACGTTACTCCAGCGATCGGCTCAATGAGGTGGTGGACGCCATCAACGCCCTGGGCTATGGTCTGACCTTTGGCGCGCACAGCCGGATCGATGAAACTATCCAGCAGCTGGTTGGGAGGATCAAGGCCGGCAATATTTACATCAATCGTAATATGATCGGCGCGGTGGTCGGCGTTCAACCCTTTGGCGGCGAAGGCCAGTCAGGCACTGGCCCCAAGGCTGGCGGTCCCTTTTATCTACCGCGCTTGCTGGAGCTGGCTAATCCGTCCTTGGAAAAGCTGGGCCTGCAACGTCAAGTCGAAGCCGACCCGCGTCTTGCTGCTTTTGAGGCATTGACCGCTTGGAGTCACCGTCAGGGCTGGCGCGATCTCGCGCTGGCTTGCGCCGAATACGCCACGGCGACCCCGCTACCCTGTTATGCTCAGTTACCCGGCCCCACCGGCGAGAAAAACACCCTTTATTTCGCCCCACGGGGCGAGGTCCTCTGTCAGGCGGCCAGTGAAGCCGCTCTCCTCGAACAATTGGCCGCTGTGCTCGCCACCGGCAATACGCCGCTGTTTGCCGCTGATCCGCTAGCAACCGCGACAGCCAACCGACTCCCACCTGAAGTCCAGACGGTGATCAAGCACATCAAGGCTGGCGAAACCGCCAAGCTGGATGCCGTGCTCTTCGACGGCGATCGCCGTTCGCTGGCGGAACTCCGCCGCCGCCTCGCCGCTCAGAGCGGCCCGCTGCTTCCGATCATTACCGCCAGTTCAGGCGTCGGCCGCTATCCACTCTATCGGCTACTTTGCGAGCGGGTGACGAGTGTCAATACCGCGGCGGCGGGCGGAAATACGCTACTGCTATCACTAGCTGATTCCAGCTGATAAAATTGCTGGTTGTTCATCGGTCGCCTCATCGCCTTCTTCTCGCCCACCGATGAGCCAGTTAGGCGCTTGACCGCCGTTACGCGCGCCCAGTCCGGCGAAATCGAACAGCGTGGTATCGGCCAAATGCGAGGGCGCCACGTTTTGCAGGGCGGCGAAGATATTTTCCACCCGCCCCGGAAACTGCCGCTCCCATTGTCGCAGCATCATTTTGATCGCTTGACGTTGCAGGTTGTCCTGCGAGCCACACAGGTTGCAGGGAATGATAGGAAATTGGCGGATTGCCGCGTAAGCCGCAAGATCGCTTTCCTCGCAATACGCCAATGGCCGAATCACCACATGCCGGCCATCATCGCTTAACAGTTTCGGTGGCATCGCCTTGAGCTTGCCGCCGTGGAACAGATTGAGAAACAAAGTTTCCATGATATCGTCGCGATGGTGGCCCAAAGCGATCTTAGTCATCCCGTGTTCGGCGGCGAAGCTGTAAAGTACGCCCCGCCGCAACCGCGAGCACAACCCGCATGTAGTCTTGCCGGCCGGGATCACGCGCTTGACCACGCTGTAAGTGTCTTGTTCGATGATGTGAAACGGAATACCGATCCGCCGCAGATAATCTGGCAAGACGTGTTCGGGAAAGCCGGGCTGCTTCTGGTCGAGATTGACCGCGATCAACTCAAACCGTACCGGCGCCCGCCGTTGCAAATTGCGGAGGATATCCAGCATGACAAAGGAATCCTTGCCGCCGGACAGGCAGACCATCACCCGGTCGCTCTCCTCAATCATGTTGAAATCCTGAATAGCTCGCCCGATATTCCGCCGTAGGCGCTTCTGAAGCTTATTTAAATTCACATGTTCTTTTCTGATCGCCACTGTCATTACTTTTACCTCGCAACCCTGCGCGCGGGGGGAAACTTTAGCCGGAATCCAACCTCAATGCTTCAAATTCCATACCTTGCCGGACGCTCATCAGGGGACTAGACTCCCCATTCATGATTGCGACTCGCGCCGCAACCCGAACGCTTCTTGCTCGGTATCCGGCGTGTCGCCCCGGACAGACCAACCGCTAGCTTTCGGAGAACTTCGCCATGGAGACTCGCGACATCGAACATTACAAGCATCGGCTCGTCGAATTGCGGATTGAACACCGCGATCTCGACGATGTAATCACTCGCCTCGCCAAAGACCCGCTCGTCGACGAGTTGGAACTCAAGCGACTAAAAAAGCGCAAGCTGATGCTCAAGGATCTCATCGCCCATTTGGAAAGCAAGGTAATCCCCGACCTCAATGCTTGAGTGGCTTGAAGCGCGGGGTCGCCTGCTTTTACGGCCTCAAGTGACCCCTGCTTCCTGACCGCCGCCAGCGTCGACAAGGCAGCAGTCGCTATCTTTCCTCATTCGCAATGTCTTGACTTGATTGTTTTGACGGCCATGGTAAAGGCCCGCTCCATTCTGTCCGTGCCAGCGCTAGCGACCTATCCCGACATCCAATAATTCCTAGGCTTGTTATCGAATCCCAGCCACTGTCCAACCCCCGCCTTGAGCTTGAGGTTATGATAAAGTAACCAGCAATTTTCCTGGTTCGGTCAAGCCGCCGTAGTTCACCGGATCGCATCTTACCCGGAGCCGTAGCTATTCTCCCATGATTCTAAGCCGCTTCTTCAAGCCCAAGTGGCAACACACCGATCCTGCAAATCGCCAACAAGCCCTGCGGGAACTCGACAAGTCCGACCCGAAACTGATTGAATTAGCCCGCCAGGATGTTGATCCGTCGGTCCGGCGCGCCGCACTGGAACGCCTGGTTGATTTAGAGTTGCTGCAAAATATCGCCGCCATGGATGCGGACGAAAGCGTGCGAACGGCGGCGCGGGATCGCCAGCGATTGGTGCTGGCTGGCAAAGCGGCTGATGGTCCGGCACTGACTGATCGACTGGCGTGGTTTCGCCGCGATTTAGAGAGCGGCCTGGTGGAATTCCTGCTCCAACATGCCGTGGAGCCGGAGCTGCGCCAGGCCGCTTTGGAGCAAATCGACTCAGAATCCGTGCTGGCCGAGATCGTCATTCAACCCTCGCATCAGGAATTACGGCAGGCGGCCTTGGAGCGGGTCACTACGCCTGAATTGCTCAATAAGATCGCCCAACAAACCCGCAACCGGGACAAACGGCTCTATCGGCGAGCAAAGGAAAAACTAGATGCTCTCACCGCCGCCCAAGCACGCACCGGCCAGCTGGAACGGTTGTGCGCTGAGATGGAACAATTGCTTTGGGACGGCGAAAGCGGCCCCAACGCCGGTCGATATCCCAAATTGGAACAAAAATGGCGCGATCAAGAAGCGGACGCCTCAGCTGAACTGCGAGAGCGTTACGCCCAGGCGCGCACCCGATTTCTGACGGAACGGCAGGCTAGCGCCAACCGCCGAACCCAGCGGTTAGAACTGATCGCCTCGTTGGAAACCCTGTTGGAAACATTGCGCCGCGAAGCGCGCCCTAGCCTCGAACTCACTGCCGCGGTTCACGCCGCCAGCCATGATACTCCAATCGTCTGGAACCAGTTTGGGCCGGCCCAGGATGCCGAGAGCCGGCGATTGGAGCTACGCTTTCAGCAACTGAGCCAGGACCTTCAAAACCAGGAGCGGGTTCTTCAGCGCAATCACGTCCGCGCTGATCGCTTGGGCGAAATATTGCAGCAGGCGGAAACCCTGCTAGATCAGCCCAGCGAAGTCCGCGACATTGACCTGAAGCAGCTACGGCAACGCTGGGAAGGGCTGGAACGGCCTGAATCTCGCGAGTTAGCCCACGATCTTCAAAGTCGCTTCGATGGCCTATTCGACAAGCTGCGCGCCCGCCTGCAACGGCAGGTCCAACAACGAGACCAGGAATGGGAAGAGCTGCAAACCACGGCCCAACAGCTCGAAACCGCCCTTGAAGAAGGCGAACTCCAGCAGGCTACCCAGCTCCAAGAACAGGCCTGGCATCGATTAAAGCACAATATCGGACTAACCCGCGTCCAAATGGCGTCGATTGAAGAGCGCTTGCAACAGTGTGCGGGCCGCATTGGCGAGCTGCGCGACTGGCGGCGATGGGGCGCCTATCAAGCCCGCGAACAGCTTTGCGCCACTGCGGAAGGTTTGATCAATCTGGAAGCGGACCCAGCTGATATCGCGCAACGCATCCAAAAAATTCGCGAAGCCTGGAAAGAGCTGGACCACCACGAAGGCGCTGCCCCCAAGGCGTTATGGAAACGGTTCAATGAGACTTGCGAGCGCGCTTACGCGCCTTGTCAGGCTTATTTTGAGGCGCAGCACCGTGAGCGCCAGGAAAATTTTGAAAAAAAACAGATACTTTGCGAGCAACTGGAACAGTTTGAGTCCACAACTGATTGGCAAACCGTGGATTGGCGCGAGGCGGATCGACTCCACCGCCGCGCCCGGGAGCAATGGTACAAACTTGGATCGGTCAATCGCTCAGACCGTAAGCATTTGGATCGACGCTTTCAGCAGGTCCTGCAACGCCTCGATGAACGCCTGAACGCCGAGCGCCGCCGTGAAATCGAGCGCCGCCAGCGCCTCATCCAGAACGTCCAAGCGGCCATTGAAGGCTCCGATCTGCGTACGGCCATCGAAACAGCCAAACGAGCCCAAGCCGAATGGCATCCCAGCGTGCAAGCTTCCCCCAGACAGGAACAAGCGTTGTGGAAAGAGTTTCGCGCGGCTTGTGATGCGGTGTTTGAACGCCGCCAGCTCGAACAACAAGCCGCCGACAGCGAACGACAAAGCAATTTGTCACGCCGATTGGAACTGTGCGCGTTAGTCGAAGCACTGGCGGGGATCGATCACGAGCAGCTGGCTCAAGCCCAGGCCCAATTGCAGTCCGCGCAACACGAGTGGGAAACCATCGGCCCCAGTCCGAAAAACGATCAGCGCGCTTTGGAGCAACGCTTCGAAACCGCCATTCGACAATTCGCTCGCCACGAGCGGTTTCTGCGCCAGACCAGCAGCCGTGAAACCTTCAAGAACCTGCACGCACGCTCTCGGTTATGCGCTCGCCTGGAAAGGCTGCTCGCCTTGGCGCCAGTGGATTCCGGCCTGCTGGATCAGACGCGAGAAAGCTGGCAAAGCTTGGCGGCGTTGCCGGCGGGATTGTTTGAACCCATGCACCACCGTTTTGATACCGCCATGCGAGCCCTAACCGACTCTCCAGAGCAAGCGCAAACTTTGCTGCTTAACCTGAAACAGCATCTGGAGCGCAAGCAAATTTGGTGCATCTGCATGGAAATCGCCGCCGGCGTGGAATCACCCGCTGAATACGCCCAGCAACGGATGGAATATCAGGTAGCTCGCCTCTCGGCCTCATTGGCTGGCGCGGCTATCAAGACTGACATGCTATATGATCCGCGTCTGCTCCAGGAACAGTGGTGCCTGACGGGTGCCTTGCCCGCCGAAGTCGAAGCGGAACTAGATGCGCGGTTTTTACGCGCCGTGGAAGCGCGGTGGCAGCGGGAAAATACTTAAACCGCTTTCATTCCAATGAATTAATTGACACGAAAGCCCACGACTCGCCGCCGGCATTTTCCAACCCGCGCTGTTTGCCAAGCCGCGCCTTGCCACCGCCCATAGGGCAACAAGGAAAGCTCACAATATCCGGCGAACCAGTTGCTCGATAAGGGGTTGCAAAATAATTTCCATGGCAAATCCGATTTTACCTCCCGGTATGACAATGGTGTTGCAGCGGGACATAAACGAATCATGGATCATATGCAGCAGGTTGACAAAGTCCGGCTTGGTCTTGCGCACGTCTTTAAAGCGGATCACCACAAAGCTTTCATCAAGCGTGGGAATATCGCGGGCGATGAATGGATTGGAGGTATCCACGGTGGGAACGCGCTGAAAATTAATATCGGTGCGAGAGAATTGCGGCACGATGTAATGGGTGTAGTCGTACATCCGCCGCAGAATGGTATCAGTCACCGCTTCGGCGCTGTAACCGCGTTCGGCCGTGTCGCGGTGTACTTTCTGAATCCACTCTAAATTGATAATCGGCACGACGCCAATCAGCAAATCGACATAGCGGGCGACATTGACTTTATCGGTCACTACTCCGCCATGTAACCCTTCGTAGAACAGCAAATCGGTATCGGGCGGCAACGGCGTCCACGGCGTGAAGCAGCCCGCTTTCTGAACATGCGGTTGGGCTTCCTCGTCATCATGCAGATACTGGCGCCGTAGTCCAGTACCCTGTTCGCCATACTCCATGAATAAGGCTTCCAAGCGATCAAACAGATTTCCCTCGGGCCCAAAATGACTCAAATTACGCCCTTCCAGATACGCCTGGTCGATTTGCTGCTGCATTTTGGCGCGATCATAGCGATGAAAACTGTCTCCCTCAATGATCGCGGCGTTGATCCCATCCCGCCAAAAAATATGCTCCATCGCCACGCGAACCGTTGAGGTGCCGGCTCCCGATGAGCCGGTAACCGCAATAATCGGATTCTGCTTCGACATAATGCTCCACAGGGTAAACTTCAGGTGCGAAACATTATAGTCCGATTTATATTGCAGTGCAGCAAAATCGCGCGACAGCTACACTGTTCGCAACCGCCCATCGCCAATAAAAAAAGCGGTGGGAACGTTGAGTTCCCCCCGCCCCGACGTTAGTAGTAGCGCCAATCAATCTCAGCGACCGGCTTGATCCAACAGGCGTCGCAACTGGTGGCAATAAACAAATCCCGGTAGCGCGCCGACTGCAAACAAGCACAGCGTTACCGTATAAAATTCCCAATCCTGTATTTGAGCGTTCCCTGCCGCTTTGTACTCGAACCCAAATCCCATGCCCAGAATCAGCCCATACAGCAAGGCCCATTCGATTAACCGCATCCAGAAAGGCTTATTCCGCCCATCCCGGCGCGCCAACACGAGCAACCACCGCTCGCTCAGCCAAGGTAAATTGGCCGCGACGACAGCTAGCCCCAACCAAATAGCAACGATGATTTGTTGAGACAAGAGATCAATTCAACAAGGCCGTGGCGCACCATGTCATCAATGCGGTCGGGTACACGCCCAAGAGGATCAGCAACAAACCGTTGGCGCTGATCACGATCTGGACATCACCACTCATCTCTATCGCTTCGCTCTGCTCGGATTTGTCAAAATAAATGCACTTGACCACCCGCAGATAGTAGAACGCGCCGATCACCGAGAACAGCACGCCAACCAGCGCCAGCCAGACCAATCCGATGCTGACGACCGCCTGCAACACTACCCATTTGGCGTAAAAACCCGCCATGAAGGGAATACCCGCCATGGACATCATGACCACCATCATCACGAAGGCGAGCCACGGATTTCGATCATTCAAACCCTTGAAATCATCAATATTTTCTGCTTCAAAGCCAGCCCGGCTCAACAGGATCACCACCCCGAAGGCTCCAATCGCCATCAAGACGTAAATAATGGCGTAGAACATGGAAGCCGAATAACCCTCCGGCGTGCCAGCCAGAATGCCAAGCAGTAAAAACCCGACATGAGAAATAGTCGAATAGGCCAGCATCCGCTTGATGTTGCTCTGCGCGATGGCGACTAGATTACCCAGAGCCATGGATAAGACCGACAGGATGATCAGCATTTGTTGCCAGTCGCCCTGCAAGCTACCGAGTCCGTCCACCAAAATTCGCATGACCAGCGCGAACGCCGCCAGCTTGGGAGCCGAACCGATATACAAGGTCACCGAGGTGGGCGCGCCTTGATAAATATCCGGCAACCACATATGAAAAGGTACCGCGCCCAGTTTGAAGGCGAGTCCAACCACCAGAAACACCAATCCGAACACCAGCACCAGATTAGTAGCCGCGCCCTGCTTGGCGACCGCATCGGCCACCACCTGGAGATCGACGCTGCCAGTGGCGCCGTAAATCATCGAGATGCCATACAACAACATCCCGGAGGCAAGCGAACCCAATACGAAGTATTTCATGGCGGCTTCGGAAGCGACCGGCGAATCCCGGTCCACCGCCACCAGCGCGTATAATGACAGCGAAAGTAGCTCCAGGCCCAAATACACGCTGAGCAGACTATGGGCGGATACCATCACCATCATGCCCAATACGCCGAACAGGCCCAGCACAAAATACTCGCCCTTGAACAAATCACGCTGCCGCAGATAGTCGCGCGAATAGAGAAATACAGCGGCGGACGCCAGACAGATGCAGAATTTGAGCAAATCACCCATGGCGTCCTTGATATAGTGGCCGAACATCGTGACCACCGGCGCCCGCGAGAAAGACAGCAGCATTAGGAGCGCGGCGCCCAGCAAGGTGAGTTGCGCCAAAGCGTAGCTGATGTGTCGTTGCCGCTGTTCCAAAAAGACATCGACGACGAGTATCAGACAGGCCATGGTCAATACGAACAGCTCCGGCAATACCGGCATGAAGTCAGGAGCGACGAAGTTCATGGGCGTTCTCTATTCTCTGATTGTTCTCTGCCACAGCGGACCTACAGTTTGGTCACGGTGATATGCTGCAACAGATTGTCAACCGTGGCGTGCATCACTGAAGTCAGGGGGTCTGGCCAGAGGCCCAGCAGCAACACCGCCGCCGCCAACAAACTCAGCATGATAATTTCGCGGCAATTCACATCTTCAAGCTCGGCGACATGACTATTGCCGATATCGCCAAAGATCACTCGTTTGACCAGCCACAGCGTGTAGGCCGCACCGAGGATCAAGGTGAAGGAAGCCAGAAAAGCCAGCCAGAAACCGGCCTTAAAGCTGCTGAGAATGACCATGAACTCGCCGACGAACCCCGAAGTGCCCGGCAACCCGGCATTGGCCATGCCAAACAGCACCATAAACGCGGCAAACACCGGCATGGTGTTAACGACCCCACCGTAATCGTTGATCTGTCGGGAATGCATTCGATCATAGAGCACGCCCACACACAGGAACAAGGCGCCCGAAATGAAACCGTGCGACACCATCTGCACCATGCCGCCCTCAACGCCCATCGCCGCGCCGTTCAAATTTCCGGTATGCCGATAAAGGCCAAATACGATGAAAAAACCTAAGGTGACAAAGCCCATATGGGCGATGGAAGAATAGGCGATCAGTTTTTTCATATCTTGCTGGACGAGGGCGACAAAGCCGATGTAGATCACCGCCACCAATGACAGGGTGATAATCAACCAATCCAGCATGGCCGAGGCGTCCGGCGTAATCGGCAAGGTAAAGCGCAGGAAGCCGTAGCCACCGATCTTCAGGGTGATGGCCGCCAGAATGACCGAACCGCCGGTGGGCGCTTCAACGTGGGCGTCGGGTAACCAGGTATGCACCGGCCACATCGGCACCTTGACTGAAAATCCGAGCAGGAACGCGAAGAAAATCCACGTCTGTTCGGTGATGCTCAACGGCAGCTTGTGAAAATCGAGAATCTCGAAGCTATTGGCCTGATTGTACATGTAGATCAACGCGATCAACATGAACACCGAACCAAAGAACGTGTAGAGGAAAAACTTGAGTGTCGCGTAAACCCGACGCGGCCCACCCCAAATGCCGATGATGAGAAACATCGGAATCAGCATCGCTTCAAAGAAGACATAAAACAGGAGGGCGTCCAGCGCCGCGAACACGCCAATCATCAAACCTTCCATGATCAGGAAAGCGGCCATGTATTGAGCGACTCGATACTGGATGACTTCCCAACCCGCGATCACCACCAGCACGGTCATGAACGCCGTCAACAAGATCAAAGGCATCGAGAAACCGTCCACACCCAAATGGTAGTTGGCGTTGAACGCCGGAATCCACGGCATGAATTCCTGAAACTGCATCGCCGCCGTGGTGGTGTCGAAGGCGGAGTACAGCGGTAAACTGATTAAGAAGCTCAGGATCGCCACCGTCAGGGCCAGCCATTTGGCGCGGCCGGGGTTATCATCCCCGACGAACAGTACGGCGATACCACCGAGAATTGGAAACCAGATGACTAGACTCAGCAAGGGCAGTTCCGACAGCATGGTTTTTCTTCTTCCAGGTTAGCGGGCGACGAACCAGGTCAGGAGGATCAGCAGGCCGATGATCATCGCGAACGCATAGGTGTACAAATAACCCGTTTGCAGGTGTCGAGCCACGGCCGCAAACCAACCGACTAAGCGTGCGCCGCCATTAACGAGCAGGCCGTCGATTAATCCGGCATCGCCGTATTTCCACAGCGTGGTGCCCAGACTCCGGCCACCGCGCATGAAAACCGACTGATAGATTTCGTCGAACAGATATTTGCGCTCCATGATGCCGTATAGCATGGCGAAGCGCTGCTGGATCAAACCCGGTAATTCCGGCTTGAGCATGTACAGGATAAAGGCGGTCAAAAAGCCGAGCACCACAAGGATGAACGGTAAGCCGATCACGCCGTGCAGGGCGAAGTTCAGCGCGCCGTGAAATTCTTCTTTCACATGTTCCAGCACATTGTGTTCGGGCGCTACGAAAATACTGCCGCCAAACCCATCGCCGAACAGCAAAGGTCCTATCGTCAGGGCGCCGATGATTACGGAGGGAATCGCCAGCAGGATCAGCGGCAGGGTCACCACCGCTGGCGTTTCATGCAGATGCGCCTGGGTATGATGATCCATTCGCTCCTTGCCGTGGAATACCAAGAAATACAAGCGGAATGAATAGAAGGAAGTGACGAACACCCCCAACATCACCGCAAAATAGGCGAAGCCAGAACCGGCGATATGCGAAAAATGCACGGCTTCCAAAATACTATCTTTTGAATAAAAGCCCGAGAAGCCCGGCGTGCCGATCAGCGCGAGCGTGCCAATCAGGAATGTGAGCCAGGTGATCGGCATGTACTTCCACAGACCGCCCATCTTGCGGATATCCTGTTCGTGATGCATGGCGATGATCACCGAACCAGCGCCCAAGAACAACAGCGCCTTGAAGAAGGCGTGGGTCATCAGATGGAAAATGGCGGCGGGATAAGCCGATACACCCAACGCCACGGTCATGTAGCCAAGCTGCGACAGCGTGGAATAGGCCACCACCCGCTTGATGTCGTTATGGATGATGCCCAAGAAACCCATGAACAGGGCGGTAATCGGGCCGATCACCAGCACGAAGCTCAACGCGGTCTCGGATAATTCGAACAAGGGCGACATCCGGGCGACCATAAAAATACCGGCGGTCACCATCGTTGCGGCATGGATCAAGGCGGAGATCGGGGTCGGGCCTTCCATCGAATCCGGCAGCCAAACATGCAGCGGCACCTGGGCTGATTTACCCATCGCGCCGATAAACAGCAGGATGCAGGTTACCGTCATCAGCGACCAATCCACGCCGGGCACAATCTGCACCGTGACCTTGGCCATTAGCGGAGCCGCCGCGAAAACATCCGCGTAATCCAGGCTGTTGAAGGCCATCAGCACGGCGGCGATGCCCAACAGAAAACCAAAATCGCCAACCCGATTGACCAGAAACGCCTTCAAACTGGCGAAGGTTGCGCTCTCTCGCTTGTACCAGAAACCGATCAGCAGGTAGGACACCAAGCCGACACCTTCCCAACCGAAGAACAGTTGCAAGAAGTTGTTGGCCATCACCAGCATCAGCATCGCGAAGGTGAACAGCGCAATGTAGCTGAAGAAACGTTGATAGCCGTCATCGTCATGCATGTAGCCAATGGTATAGATATGCACCATCAGCGACACGAAAGTGACCGTGCAAATCATCACTGCTGTCAAGTTATCGACCAGGAAACCCACTTCCAGGCGAATTCCCTCAATCATCATCCAGGTGTAAACCGTATCGTTATACGGTTCCGCGCCGTTGAAGACGTGATGCCGCAACACCACCAACGACAGCAAAAAAGCGATCCCCACGCCGATGATGGTGACCCAGTGAGCGCCGGCGCGCCCGATCTTGCGGCCGAACAAACCGGCGATGATGGCGCCGAACAGGGGCGCAAGTACGATTCCGAGGTAGACGTTTTGCATGCGGCTAACCCTTGAGCATATCGAGATCGGCGACGTTGATGGTGCGCCGATTGCGGAACAGCACCACCAGGATAGCCAGGCCGATGGCTGATTCGGCCGCCGCCACCGTCAGGATAAAGAACACGAATACTTGGCCGATGCTGTCATCGAGAAACCGCGAAAAGGCGATGAAATTGAAATTCACCGACAGCAGCATCAGCTCGATCGACATCAGCAGGATAATGACGTTCTTCCGATTCAGAAAAATGCCGGCCACGCTGAGACAAAAGAGGATCGCCCCAAGCACAAGATAATCAGTAAGCGCGATCATCTATCCCCCGCCTTTATTTATTGGAATGATGGAATTCGTTTTACCGGAATGCGGCAGGCGTCGCGAACGCCGGCTGTTCCGTCCCGGACGAGCTATCTTCGCGTTATTGCTTCTTTTCCGCCGTCACGTTTACCAATCGCACGCGATCATTTCTCGATACCCGAATTTGCTGGCTTGGATTTTGAGACTTGACGCCCTCACGGCGGCGCAGGGTCAGGGAAATAGCGGCAATGATCGCCACCAGCAAAATCACCGACGCGATTTCAAACGGATAGACATAAAAAGTATACAAGACGCTGCCCAGTTCCTTGGTGTTGCTATAGTCGCTGGGGTGCGAGATCAACTGATATTGATCCGAGCTGAAATAGCCCGACCCCACCACCAGCACCATCTCAATAACGATGACAGCAGCGATGGCGGCTCCGACCGGAAGATACTTGATGAAACCCTCCCGCGTCGGCGAGATATTGAGATCAAGCATCATCACCACGAACAGGAACAGCACCATCACCGCGCCGACATAAACCAACACCATGGTGATGGCGAGAAACTCCGCCTCGATCAATAGCCAGAGCGCGGCGCTGGTAAAAAAGGCCAAGACCAGAAACAAGGCGGCATGCACCGAGTTACGCACCGTGATCACCCGCACCGCCGCGAAAATCAGGATGAGGGCAAAAACGTAGAACAGAAACTTTTCAAATCCCATGGCTGGACCTGTTTTCCTGGTTCGGGCAATGGACTAACGATAGGCTGCATCAATGGCGCGATCCGCGGCAATTTGCGCTTCGCAGCGGTCGCCATGGGCAAGCAACTTCTCCTTGGTCATGATCTGTTCGCCCCGCTTCTCGAAATGGTAATCGAAGGTTCGGGTTTCCACGATGGCATCCACCGGACAGGCTTCCTCACAAAACCCACAGTAGATGCACTTGAACAAATCGATGTCGTAGCGGGTGGTGCGGCGGCTGCCATCGGCGCGTTGTTCGGATTCGATGGTGATCGCTAGCGCCGGGCAAACCGCTTCACACAGTTTGCAGGCGATACACCGCTCTTCGCCGTTGGGATAACGACGCTGCGCATGCAAGCCGCGAAACCGCGGCGATAGCGGAGTCTTCTCTTCTGGGTATTGCACCGTAAACTTTTTTGCAAACAGATAGCGGCCAGTGACTCGCAAGCCCAACAGCAGCTCCCAAAACAGGAAACTCTTCAAGTAGTACCGAAGTGCGCTGAAAGTATTCATTAGCTTTTACGCCTCAATCGAACCACGGACCCACTTGGCCCAAGACGCCTAAACCGACGACCAGCAACCAGACCAGCGTGACCGGAATAAACACTTTCCAGCCTAGACGCATGATCTGATCGTAGCGATACCGTGGAAACGTCGCGCGGAACCATAGGAAAAACAGTAAGAGGAAGGAGATTTTAATCACGAGCCAAATCGGGCCAGGCACAAAGCTAAACAGCGGCCCTAACAGCGGAATCCCCTCGAACGGCGACAGCCATCCCCCCAGAAACATGGTGGAGGCCAAAGCCGATACCAGAATCATATTGGCGTATTCCGCCAGAAAGAACACCGCGAAGGCCATGCCCGAATAATCGACGTGAAACCCGGCCACGATTTCCGATTCACCCTCGGCCACATCGAACGGCGCGCGATTGGTCTCGGCGACCCCGGAGATGAAGTACACCAAAAACAGCGGCAACAGCGGCAACCAAAACCAATGCAGGATACTGCCCTGCTGCGCTAGCACCACCTGATTCAAATTCAGACTGCCAGCGGCCATTAATACTCCAACCAGGGCAAACCCCATCGCGATCTCATAGGACACGATCTGGGCGGCCGACCGCATCGCGCCGAGAAAGGCATATTTAGAATTCGAGGCCCAACCGGCAATGATCACGCCGTAGACCCCCATTGAAGTTAAGGCCAGCAGATACAAGATGCCGGCGTCCAAACTCGAAAGTATCATCCCATTGCCGAATGGGATGACCGCCCAAGCCGCCAGCGCGGGTCCGAAAGCCACCACCGGCGCCAGGAGAAACAGAAACCGATCCGCCTTGGTCGGGATGATGATTTCCTTGAACATCAGCTTCATGGCGTCGGCGATCGGTTGCAACCAGCCTTTGGGTCCGACCCGATTCGGACCGATCCGAATCTGCATGTAGCCGATGACCTTGCGTTCGGCGAAGGTCAGGTACGCCACCGCCGTCAACAGAGGAGCCAGAATGGCAACGATTTTCAGGAGGATGATGATGATCGTCAGCAGTATTTCCACGATCCTGGATCCTTGTCGTTATTGGATGGTCACCGGCCCAACCGAAGGACCGAGGGCCACGCTGGCGTCAGTTCCGGCGGGAATCCACACACATCCCTTGGGGATGCTGTCATCCAACACCAGCGGCAAATCCACCGCGGAGCCGTTTTGGCGTACTTGCACCTGAGCCCGCTCCGCCACACCCAGCTCCTGAGCCACCTCAGGATGCAAGCGCGCCTCAGCGGCACGCGCCAGCGGACTTGATTGCAAGGAGTGGGCGCGGCGCACCAGCGGATCGAGCGCGTAGATCGGCACATCGGCCACGCGCAACAGCCCATTCAGCGCAACTGGGTTCAGGGTTTTCTCCAAATCTGGGCTGTTGTCAGGTTTGACCTCGGCGCAGGCGCTCCGCGCTTCAGCAAGTACCTCTTCGGAGCTGAGGTAGTCGAATCCCGCCAGGCCGCACAAGTTACCCAGCACCCGCAGCACCTTCCACGCCGGCCGCGCGGCGCCAAACGGCTTACTGGCGCCCTTGAAGCTTTGCCAAAAACCCTCGGCATTGACGTAAGTGCCCGATGTCTCGGCGAAAGTCGCCACCGGCAAAATAACCTTGGCGTAACTCTTAGCCAAAGCGCCGGCATAGGGGCTCAGCGAAACCACCCACTTCGCATTTTGCAGGGCGTTTAAAGCGAGAGCGCCATCCCAACAATCCAGTTCCGGTTCGGCTCCAACCAAGATATAGGCTTGGCGTGGCGCTTCCAGCATAGCCCGCGCATCCAACCCCACCGTCGATGCCGGCTTGCCCCCTGGCAGACGATGCGGCAACGCGCCGGCCAACCACCCACCGACTGAATTAGCCGCTTCCGGTAGATAGCCGAAGCGTGCCTGACAACGCAGCGCGATGAAACCCGCCAGCGCTCGCAGTTGGGCGTACGCCGGATGAGCCGCCGCCAAATTACCCAACAGCACCGTCGCTGGTGCGTTATCGATAAGGTGATGGGCGATGGCGCGGGCGGCTCCGCTCGGCGTTTTGGCCCCCAGACCGGCCAAACTCTCCGGCAAGGTTTCGTTTTTGATCTCTGCCACGGCCCGCGCCACACCGGCCAGCGCGGTCACCATACCAGCGGGATCGGCGATAATCTTGGCTGTGACCGGGAACCGAAACTCAAAATCACGGGGGTTGACGAACATGATGCGGCCGCCCGCCAGCGCGGCTTTGCGCAGGCGATGGCCGGCCAGCGGCTGCTCCATCCGTACATTGGAACCAATCAGCAGCGCCGATTTGACTTTTTCCAGATCGGCCACGCCTTGGCCCAACCAAGGAAACACCGGAGCCGTGGCCTGATCGCTAAAATCGGCCTGCCGCAATCGATGGTCGATATTGGCGACGCCCAACCCTCGCGCCAGCTTTTGCGCCAGATACAGCTCCTCGATGGTCGCGGTCGGCGAAACCAAAAATCCAACCGACTCGGCGCCATGCCGGGCGATGATATCCTTCAATCCTCTAGCGACCGCTTCCAACGCGGACTCCCACTCACTGTCGACTCCATTGAGCAGTGGCTTGGCTAAACGGTCATCGCTGTAAATCCCTTCATAGCCGAATCGGTCGCGATCCGAAATCCAGGTTTCGTTAATCGACTCATTCTCGCGCGGCACTATCCGCATCACCTGCCCGCGCAGGGTGTGAATGAAAATGTTGGAGCCAATGGAATCGTGTGGGGCGATGGCGGCGTGTTGCACGAATTCCCAAGAGCGGCCCTTGTAGCGGGACGGTTTGGCGGTCAGCGCGCCGACCGGACAAAGGTCGATCACATTGCCCGACAGTTCTGACACCACGGCCTTGGAGACGTAGGTACCGATTTCCACATGCTCGCCGCGACCGGTGGCGCCCAGCTCGCGCAGACCGGCGATTTCCTCGCCGAAGCGCACACAGCGGGTGCAATGAATGCAGCGGGTCATGTCGGTAGCGATCAACGGGCCGATGTTCTTATCGCGCACCACCCGCTTGCGCTCGGCGAATCGCGACACGTCGCCGCCGTAGCCCAGCGCCAGATCCTGCAATTCGCATTCGCCGCCCTGATCGCAGATCGGACAATCCAGCGGATGGTTGATCAACAGGAATTCCAGAGTCCCTTTCTGGGCGGCCAGCGCCTTGGGAGACTCGGTGTAAGCCTTCATGCCTTCCATCACCGGCGTTGCGCAAGCGGGTAGTGGCTTGGGGGCTTTTTCGACCTCGACCAGACACATCCGGCAGTTCGCGGCGATGGACAGTTTTTTGTGATAGCAAAAACGGGGGATCGCGATGCCCGCCGCGTCGGTGATCTCGATGAGCATCGCGCCCTTGCGCGCCTTCAGCGGGATACCGTTGACTTCGATATTGACCAATTCCTCGCTCATCTTTTACCCACTGCAACCGTGTTGGTGGTGTTGCGGCCTCACGCGGCCAGCGCCGACGCGCCCTCGACCATGCTGCGCTTGTGTTCGATGTAATAGGCGAACTCGTGACGGTAGTGCTTGACGAAGCTGCGCACCGGCATGGCGGCGGCGTCGCCCAGCGCGCAGATCGTGCGGCCTTCGATGCGACTGGCCACGCTGTCGAGCAAATCCAAATCCTCTGGCCGGCCCTTGCCTTCGACGATACGGCTCACCATCCGATACAGCCAACCCGTGCCTTCGCGGCAGGGCGTGCATTGGCCACAAGACTCCGAGTAATAAAAGCGGGAGATACGCTGCAAAACCTTAACCATATCGGTGGTTTCATCCATCACGATCACCGCGCCGGAGCCCAGCATGGAACCGGCTATCTTGCTGACCGAATCGTAATCCATGCTCGCTTTCAGCATGGTCTCGCCCGGCACCACGGGCACCGATGAACCGCCTGGAATCACGGCCTTGAGCTGTCGGCCCCGCCAGACGCCACCGGCCAACGCCAGCAGATCAGCGAAAGGAATGCCTAATGACACTTCAAAATTGCCAGGCTTCTCGACGTGACCGGAAACCGAAAAAATCTTGGTGCCGCCCGCGTTGGTGGCGCCGAGATCGGCAAACCATTCACCGCCGTTGCGAATGATGGAGGGCACCGAGGAAAATGTCTCGGTGTTGTTGATGGTGGTCGGTCGGCCGTACAGGCCATAGCTGGCCGGAAACGGCGGCTTGTAGCGCGGTTGACCCTTCTTGCCTTCCAGTGATTCCAACAGCGCGGTTTCCTCCCCGCAAATGTAAGCACCCGCTCCCAACGTCGGGTAGAGATCGAAGTCAACGCCTGAGCCTTGAATATTCTTACCCAACAAGCCAGCGGCATAGGCTTCCTTGACGGCTGCCTCAAAACGCTGGTAGGGCTCATCCATGAATTCACCGCGCATATAATTGTAGCCGACCGTCGAGCCGGTGGCGAAACCAGCGATGGCCATGCCTTCGACCAGGGCGTGGGGGTTGAAGCGCAGGATGTCGCGGTCCTTGCAGGTGCCTGGCTCAGACTCGTCCGAGTTGCAGACCATATACTTTTGCACCGTGGCGTTACGGGGCATGAAGGTCCATTTCAAGCCTGCTGGAAAACCAGCACCGCCGCGACCCCGCAGACCCGATTTTTTAACTTCATCGATCACTTGGTCGGGCTTGAGCTGCCCCGCCAGAATTTTTCGCCAGGCCTCATACCCGCCCACGCTCTGGTAAGCTTGGATCGACCAGGGGCGATCCAAGCCCAGCGTCCGGTAACAGACTTCATTGGCCATCGGGTTTCACTCCAGGCTAGCAAGAATCTGATCCACTTTCTCCGGGGTCAGATTTTCGTAGTAAACGTGATCGACCTGCATCATCGGCGCTCCGCAGCAGGCCGCCAAGCATTCTTCTTCTCGCTTCAGGTAGAACTTGCCATCCGCCGTGCTTTCGCCCAGCTTGACGCCGAGCTTTTTTTCGATGTAGCTCAACACGGTATCACCGCCGCGCAACATGCAGGAAATGTTGGTGCACACAGCAATATTGTGCCGGCCGACCGGTTTCAGCTCGTACATTGAATAAAAGCTGGCCACCTCGTAGACGGCGATGGGCGGCATCTCCAGGTAATCGGCTACCGCATCCATCAATTCCGTGGTGAGATAGCCGCCGTTTTCATGCTGTACCTCCCGCAGGGCGGCCAGCACCGCCGACTGCTTTTGATCGGCGGGATAGCGGCCAAGCCAGTGATCGATCTCCGCGCGGGCGTGGGTGGACAGCAGATCGCTTTTGCGTGCGCTCATTAGCGGTCAACCTCTCCAAAGACGATATCCTGAGTGCCGATGATGGCCACGACATCAGCTAGCATGTGACCCCGTGTCATCTCGTCCATCGAGGACAGATGGGCGAAACCGGCGGCTCGCACTTTGACCCGATACGGTTTGTTAGCGCCGTCAGAAATCAGATAAATGCCATATTCGCCCTTCGGATGCTCGGTAGCGACGTAAACTTCGCCCTCAGGGACACAATAGCCTTCCGTAAACAGCTTGAAGTGATGGATTAGGGCTTCCATGTCTTCCTTCATTTCCTCGCGCCGCGGCGGCGCGATCTTGTGATCGTCGACGATGACGGGTCCTGGATTTGCTTTGAGCCACTTCACACACTGCCGGATGATGCGATTGGACTGGCGCAATTCCTCGACCCGAACCAAGTAACGATCATAACAGTCGCCATTGACGCCAATTGGAATATCGAAATCCAGCCGGTCATAAACTTCGTAGGGTTGTTTCTTGCGCAGATCCCAAGCAAAACCGGAGCCGCGCAGCATCGGCCCGGAGAAGCCCAGTTGCAAGGCCCGCTCCGGCGAGACAACCCCGATGCCAACCGTGCGCTGCTTCCAAATCCGGTTATCGGTCAGCAAGGTTTCGTATTCATTGACATAGCCTGGGAACCGTTCGGTAAACGCCTCGATAAAATCGAGCAGCGAACCTTGGCGGGTGGCATTCCGTTCGTCGATCTCTTTCTTGCTGTGGCAGGGCGACTTGTCATATTCATACTTCGGCATCGCGTTTGGCAAATCGCGATAGACGCCGCCTGGTCGAAAATAACTGGGATGGAGGCGAGCACCGGTAGCCGCCTCATAACAGTCCATCAGATCCTCGCGCTCGCGGAAAGCGTAGAGGAACATGGTCATGGCGCCGATATCCAGACCATGCGCGCCGATCCACAACAAGTGATTCAGGATGCGAGTGATTTCCGCGTACATCACGCGGATATACTGGGCGCGCAACGGTGGTTCGATGCCCAGCAGCTTTTCGATGGCCAACACGTAGGCGTGTTCATTGCTCATCGCCGACATATAGTCGAGGCGGTCCATATAGCCGATGCTTTGGTTGAACGGCTTGCTCTCGGCCAGCTTTTCGGTGGCCCGGTGCAGCAAGCCAATATGGGGATCGGCCCGCTGAACTACTTCACCGTCCAATTCCAGCACCAGCCGCAAGACGCCGTGCGCGGCGGGATGCTGGGGACCAAAGTTCAGGGTGTAATTGCGAATCTCAGGCATCGGCGACTTTCCTTCATTGAGACTCGAGATAGCGGTTATCCTTGCGGATGACCCGAGGAACCAGCACGCGCGGCTCGATGCTTACCGGTTCGTACACCACCCGGCCGCGTTCCGGATCGTAGCGCATTTCGACGTTACCGCTCAGCGGAAAATCCTTGCGGAACGGATGACCGACAAAACCGTAATCAGTCAAAATCCGGCGCAAATCAGGGTGCCCTTCAAACACGATGCCATACAAGTCGAACGCTTCCCGCTCGAACCAGTTGACTCCGGCCCATAATCCGATCACCGAAGGCACGACCGGCAGTTCGTCGTCGGGCGCGAACACCCGCACGCGCACGCGCTGGTTGTGAGATACCGACAGCAATTGATAGACGGCTGCAAAACGGCCCTTGCCGGCGAACGTCTTGCCAGCGACGTGCCGAATCGCCGCCGCCCCCCGCCCGATGCTTCGCTCTTCAACCCCGCGGCTGAAGCCGACGTTGGTGGATTCACCAGTCGCCCACTCCACGTCGCCATAAGCCCCATAATCGACTCCACAGACATCCATGGCTTGCTCGAAGGCGAATTCAGGCTCATCACGCAGCGCGGTGAAGATTTCAATCGCTTGATCTGGCGCAATCTCAAGGGTGATCTGGCCGTAATCCAGCTTGCATTCTTGAAGCGCATCGCCGAACCGGGTTTGCAGTTTTTCCACTAGTGTCTGAAGCGCGTCAGCCATGGAGTATGCTCTCAACGGGCTATGGTGTTAGTGCGCCGGATCTTGTTTTGCAGCTGGAGAATTCCGTAAATCAAGGCCTCCGCTGTCGGCGGGCAACCGGGCACGTAGATATCCACCGGCACGATGCGGTCGCACCCGCGCACCACCGAGTAGGAATAGTGGTAATAACCACCACCGTTGGCGCAGGAGCCCATGGAAATCACCCAGCGCGGTTCGGCCATCTGGTCGTAGACCTTGCGAAAGGCCGGACCCATCTTGTTGCAGAGCGTGCCGGCGACGATCATCACATCGGACTGGCGGGGGCTGGGCCGAAACACGATCCCGAAGCGGTCCAGATCATAGCGCGCGGCGCCGGCGTGCATCATCTCCACCGCACAGCAGGCCAGGCCGAAAGTCATCGGCCACATCGAACCGGTACGCGCCCAGTTAATGAGTTTGTCGGCGGTCGTGGTAACCACGCCTTTTTCAAGAAGGCCTTCTATTCCCATTCCAAGGCTCCTTTCTTCCACTCGTAGATAAAGCCGATGACCAGGATACCCAGAAAAACGGCCATCGCCACGAAGCCGAACAAGCCGATCTTGTCGAGCACGATCGCCCAAGGAAAGAGAAAAGCGATTTCAAGATCGAAGATGATGAATAAAATGGCCACCAAATAATAGCGGACATCAAATTTCATTCGGGCGTCTTCGAACGATTCAAACCCACATTCGTAAGGCGACAGCTTTTCGGCATCGGGACGCCGGGTACCGAGAAAATAACCCGCCGCCACCATAAACACGCCCATTACAAATGAAATAGTCAGAAAAATCAGAACGGGAAGGTAGTTTGACAGCATTAGAGTCGCACCTTCGAGATGGCAAACCGGGAAAAAACAGAGCAGCGATCACGCACTAGATAAAGACACAAGCCGCTCGCTCCATTTACCGAGAGACTTGAAAAATCTGGACCGGAATCTGTCGAGAACCATTGAGACGAATTATTCTTTTTCATTATTACGTCGCACAAGCAAGCGGCCTCGTCTGCGATTTCCGCAGCCCCATCACCCGCAGGAACAACACGCATTGAGGCGTTTGGGAAATTATGCAGGCATCTCGCCGGTAGTCGAAAATGCTCAGTATCATTTGGTGCCGATGGCCGGACTCGAACCGGCACGGCTCGCGCCACTAACCCCTCAAGCTAGCGTGTCTACCAGTTCCACCACATCGGCTAAAATAAAAAGCTACTTTCCCTACTTTTGTGGCAGTTGCGGCACATCCGTGGGACCACCACTGCTCTTGGGAGCCTCGACGGGTTTTTCAATCTGCATCCGATCAATAACGCTTTTTGGCGCGGAAGTCTGGCTTGCAAAGTAAGCGAGCGTTAGGCTGCTTAGAAAAAACACCGTCGCCAAGATGGCCGTGGCCCGGCTTAAAAAAGATGAGGACCCGCGCGATCCAAACATCGTGGCGGAGGCGCCGCTTCCAAATGCCGCGCCGGCATCAGCACCCTTACCCTGCTGCACCAACACGAGTGCGATCAAGGCAATGGCGACAACGATGTGCGCCACGAGAATCAGAGTATGAGCCATGGCGACAGTTTAACAGCCTGCCTTGGCAATCGCCAGAAACTCCTTCGCTTCAAGCGAGGCGCCGCCAATCAATCCCCCATCAATATCCGGCATGGCCAGCAATTCTCCCGCATTGGCCGCTTTCATGCTGCCGCCGTACAGGATGCGGGTCTGGGCGGCCACCGCCGAATCGAGCGCGGCCAACTGACGACGAATAAAGGCATGGACTTCCTGCGCTTGGGCGGAAGTGGCGGTTTTACCCGTACCAATTGCCCATACGGGCTCATAAGCGATCACCGCATCGGTGAAAGCACCGACGCCTTCCGAATCCAGCACCGCTTTAAGCTGACGTTCGACCACGGCTTCAGTCACACCCTTTTCGCGCTCTTCCAGCGTCTCGCCGACGCAGAGGATTGGCTTGATACCCAGCTTGCGGGCCGCGGCGAATTTGCGCGCAACGATCTGGTCGGATTCACCGTAGAACGTACGTCGCTCTGAATGGCCGACGATGACGTACTGGCAATGGAAATCTTGCAGCATTGGGCCGGCAATTTCCCCGGTGTAGGCTCCCGAAGCGTGTTCGGAGAGATTTTGGGTTCCCCAGGCAACGGCGGTACCAGACAATTGCTGTTCGACCAATCCCAAATAAACGAAGGGCGGGAATACAGCTAATTCCACAGCCGCCACCGCGGGGGCACCCTCGCGGATCCCCTGCAATAATCCGCGGATACTCTCCGCCGAACCATTCATCTTCCAATTTCCGGCCACCAGCTTACGGCGCATCTTGTTATCCTCCCGCTAAAAAACTTGGCAAGCTTACGGGATTTCGTATTTGGAAATCAATCATACTGACAGAGTATCTCGCACCACATTGGCCAGATCCCGGGCGTGACGCTCGACAACGCCAGCCTCTCGACCCTCGACCATCACCCGAATGACAGGTTCGGTTCCTGACGGACGCAACAAGACTCGACCATGATCGCCCAAGTCGCTTTCCACTCCTCTGACCGCCTCTAAAATCGGAGCCCGCTGCAAATCGACCTTGCCGGTCACCGACACATTGATCAGGATTTGCGGATACTTGGTCATGCCGGCCTTCAGCTCGTGCAGGCTTTTGCCAGATTGCAGCATGGCCGCCAAGATCTGCAAGGCGGAAATGATGCCGTCCCCGGTCGAGGTTCGATCCAAGCAAATGATATGGCCAGAATTTTCACCGCCGAGAATCAGCTTCTCGGACAGCAGCCGCTCCATCACATAGCGGTCGCCTACCTTGGCGCGATATAAATCGAGTCCTAAGGCGCGCAACGCGATTTCTAGCCCCAGGTTGGTCATCAAGGTGCCCACCACGGCATCGAACCGGCTGCCGGTACGCAAGCGATCGCGGGCGATGATAAACATCAATTCGTCGCCGTCCAAAACTTCGCCCTGGTGATCGACCATGATCACCCGATCGCCATCCCCATCGAAGGCGATCCCAAGGTCAGCGCCCTGCGCCTTGACGGTCTCGCGCAACGTCGCCGGTTTGGTGGAACCGCAATCCAGATTGATATTCAAGCCATCAGGCGAGACGCCAATGGGAATCACCGTGGCGCCCATCTCGCCAAGCACGCTGGGTGCGACGTGATAGGTGGCGCCATGCGCGCAATCGACCACAATCTTCAGGTTGGACAAACTGGTCGAGGCCGGAACCGTGCTTTTGCAAAACTCGATATACCGGCCCGCCGCATCGACAATGCGCTCGGCCTTGCCTAAAACATCAGGCTCGACCGTCGTTAGCGGCTGCTCCAGCAAGTGTTCGATTTGCTCCTCAATGTTATCGGGCAATTTCTGGCCGTCACGGGAAAAAAATTTGATGCCGTTATCGTAATAGGGATTGTGGGAAGCGCTGACGACGATGCCGGCACAGGCGTGCAGGGTACGCGTCAAGTAGGCGATGCCCGGCGTTGGCATTGGCCCCAACAAAGCGATATTGACCCCGGCCGCCGACAGCCCCGCTTCCAAAGCGGATTCGAACATGTAGCCTGAAATACGAGTATCTTTCCCGATGACGATTTTATTGAAGCCCTTCGTCTGGAGCACCCGGCCGACTGCCCAGCCCAGCTTCAACATAAATTCCGCCGTTATTGGATATTCACCCACACGCCCGCGAATTCCGTCCGTACCAAAGTAACGCTTTCCCATGACAATGTTCTCGAAAACCAGCACGATAGGGCATTATAACGAGGATGGGGCAAATACGCACAAAGCGTACTCAACCATTTGAAAAAAATAAAAAATTAAATAATCTTAGGTCAATCAGCGGCCAGGGCGGCCGCGCAAACGCGCAGGGCTTGCACCGTTTCTCGGACGTCATGGCTGCGGATGATGCGCGCGCCCTGCCAGGCCGCCAGCACCGCCGCCGCCAGGCTCCCGCTCACCCGCTCGCCAACCGGCGCATCCAACAGTGCCCCGATCATGCTTTTACGGGATAGGCCAGCGATGACTCCAGCCGCTAAATCGACAAACCGGTTCAGATGCCGCAGCAGGGACAGATTGTGCGCCAATGTCTTGCCAAAACCAAAACCGGGATCGACCAAAATCCGCTCGCGTCCGATACCCGCCATTTCGCACGCTTGAATCCGTTCGCTCAAGAAGGCGCGGATCTCCGTCACCACATCGGTATAGCGAGGCTCTTGTTGCATGGTTCCAGGTTCGCCGCGCATGTGCATCAGGCAGACCACAGCGTCGCGGTTGGCCGCCAAGACTTCCAGCGCCCCTGGCAGGCGAAGCGCCCGCACGTCGTTAATCAACCCAGCGCCAGCCTTCAAGGCTTCGCGCATGACTTCCGGCTTGCTGGTGTCTATGGAAATGAGGATAGGCAAATCGCGTGCTAGCCGCTCCACCACCGGTAGCACCCGATCCAGCTCTTCCTGAAGCGATACCAGCGGCGCGCCCGGCCGGGTGGATTCACCGCCGATATCGATAATAGCCGCGCCCTCCGTCACCATCGCTTCAGCGCGCGGCAGCGCATCGGCGACCTGGAGATAGCGACCCCCATCGGAAAAGGAATCCGGGGTGATATTTAACACCCCCATCACGCAAGGGCGCGTCAGATCCAGCGACTTACCGGCACCGTTGAGCCGCATGTTTAATGTTGTTGGGCTGGATCGCCAATCTCTCCGCCATCAAGGCGATCCTTATCGAGAACCGTCGAACCGCCGGACGGCGGCTCCCGATCAACGCCCGTGTCAAGCGGCTCGCGTGCCGCTCGGCCGGCCATGATGTCGTCGATCTGTTCGGAATCGATCGTCTCAAATTTGATCAAGGCCTCAGCCATGGCGTGCAACTTGTCGAGGTTCTCCCGCAAGAGTTGTTCGGAGCGCGCATAGTTAAGGTTGATGATCGTGCGAATTTCCTCGTCGATGACATGCGCGGTTTCATCCGACACGTTCTTGTGTCGGGTCACGCTGCGGCCCAAGAACACCTCGCCATCATCTTCACTGTAGTTGAGAGGGCCAAGGCGGTCAGATAAACCCCACTTAGTCACCATATTACGGGCGATATCGGTAGCTCGTTCAATATCGTTCTGGGCGCCCGTGGTGACAAACTCAGGTCCAAAAATCAATGCTTCGGCGATCCGCCCACCGAACAGGCTGGAAATTTGGCTTTCCAGACGCTGTTTACTGAAGCTGTAGCGATCACCCTCCGGCAAGAACATGGTGACGCCCAGCGCCCGACCGCGCGGGATAATACTGACTTTGTATACGGGGTCATGCGAGGGCACCAGCCGGCCAACGATGGCATGGCCCGCTTCGTGATAGGCGGTGAGCTTCTTTTCTTCCTCGCTCATCACCATTGATTTTCGCTCGGCGCCCATCATGATCTTGTCCTTGGCTTTCTCGAAATCGTCCATGTCAACGTCCCGTTTGTTGGAACGAGCGGCGAACAGGGCAGCTTCATTGACCAGATTGGCCAGATCGGCGCCAGAGAAACCCGGCGTGCCACGGGCGATCACGGCCGGTTTGACGTTATCCGACAGTGGCACCTTGCGCATGTGAACCTTGAGAATTTGCTCGCGACCTCGCACATCGGGCAGCGGCACGACCACCTGCCGGTCGAAGCGACCGGGCCGCAGCAGCGCCGGATCAAGCACATCCGGGCGATTGGTCGCGGCGATGACGATGATGCCTTCGTTACCTTCAAAGCCGTCCATTTCGACCAGTAACTGATTCAAGGTCTGCTCGCGTTCGTCGTGGCCGCCGCCGAGCCCCGCGCCGCGATGACGGCCCACCGCATCGATTTCGTCGATGAAGATGATGCAGGGCGCATGTTTCTTCGCTTGCTCGAACATGTCACGCACCCTGGATGCGCCCACACCAACGAACATTTCCACGAAGTCAGAACCGGAAATCGAGAAGAACGGCACCTTGGCCTCACCGGCGATGGCTTTGGCGAGCAGGGTTTTCCCGGTGCCCGGCGAGCCGACCATCAGCACGCCGCGCGGGATCTTGCCACCAAGTTTCTGAAACTTGCCCGGATCGCGCAAGAATTCAACCAGCTCGGCCACCTCTTCCTTGGCTTCATCGACCCCAGCCACATCGGCGAAGGTGATCTTAATCTGGTCTTCGCTCATCATGCGCGCCCGCGACTTGCCGAAAGACATCGCCCCTCGACCCGCGCCGCCGCCCTGCATCTGCCGCAGGAAAAAGACCCAGATACCGATTAACAACAGCATCGGGAACCAGCTGATGAAAATTTGCATCAGCAATCCCTGCTTCTCCGGGGGTTGGCCCTCGATGTCCACCCCATGATTGAGCAAATCACCAATCATGGCCATGTTGTCGGTTTCTGGACTGTAGGTGGTGAAACGTTCGCCACCGCTGGTCCGGCCTTGAATGGCCCGGCCGTCAATGGTCACTTGGGCGATTCGGCCCTGTTTGATATCTTGTAAGAATTGTGAATAGGACATTTGGGCGGATGGCGCCACCTTGGGTCCAAAACTGTTGAATACGGACATCAGCACGACCGCGATGACCACCCACAACAGAATATTCTTTACCATGTCATTCAAGGTATGCACCTCAACACTGCAACGCTGAAAATCGGCGATTATTTGCGTCTATTTCCTCAAATTTCCTTGGAAAATCGGCCACAAAGGTCGATTTTTAGACCAATCTACCCACGATAGTTCCTAGCCAACAGGTACTGCTCGGCGCTGCGCGCGCGCGAGGCCTTAGGTTTGCGGGAAACCACCGTAGCAAACGCGGCGCGCAGGTCTTTCAAGAACGGATCGAAACCCTCCCCCTGAAAAACCTTGACCAGAAAATCTCCACCAGGCCGCAGGCATTGCCGGGCGAAATCCAACGCCAGCTCGGCTAAATAGATGCCGCGCGGCTGATCAACCGCCTTGATACCACTGGTATTGGGGGCCATGTCGGAAATTACAAGGTCCACCGGCCGATCACCCAACGCCTCCAGCAACTGTTCGAGCACCGCTGTCTCACGAAAATCGCCCTGAATGAACTTGACCCCCAGCAACGGCTCCATCGGTAAAATATCCAGCGCAATGACAGTGCCCCGCGGGCCTACCCAGTGGGCCGCCAACTGCGACCAACCGCCGGGAGAAGCACCCAAATCGACGACGGTCGCGCTCAATCGTAGCAGGCGATCCTTCTCGTGTATTTCTAGCAATTTATAGACCGCGCGGGATCGGTAGCCTTCGGCTTGCGCACGGCGCACGTACTCGTCAGTGAAATGCTCCCGCAGCCAGCGAGCGCTGCTCTTACCGCGGCTCATTTCCGGCCTGTTCCCGTTGGCGGTCGAGCTTTTCCACCACCCGGCGGACCCGAACGATGATCCAGAACATGCCGAGCAGCCCATAACTCAATAGCAAGAGGAATTGGAGCGGCAGACTTTCCACGACCCGGCCCTGAACCAGCAACAACAAAACGCCGACCGTCAGAATAATCCCCAGATCCAATTTGACCTCATTAAACGGACTCGGGGCTACCCGCATGCCTTTGCCGCCGGTTACACTGCTCGCATCTTTAGCCTTTTCGGGTTTTCCCGTGCTCACGCTTAGCAACCTGCAAAAACGCCATCTCAAAGCTTTGGCCCATCACCTTAAACCAGTCGTCATCATCGGCGAGGGCGGTCTTACGCCGGGGGTCATCCATGAAATTTTGCTGGCGCTTGATCATCATGAGCTGATCAAGATCCGGGTCAATGCCGAGGATCGTGAAACTCGCGAGGCGATGATCATAGAAATTTGCGAAACCGCCAACGCGTTACTGATTCAGCGTATCGGCCATATCGCCATATTTTTTCGCCGTAATCCAGAAGCCCCGCGGCTTGAATTGCCATGAACCCGGAGCTGATCCATCGGTTCTGGGTAAAGAGATTGTTTGAGTGATCGCCAATGCAACAATTTAATTTGATTAATTTGAAGCGATGGCAAAAAGCTCAGAAACTAAAATATGGTGCTGGTGGTGGGACTCGAACCCACAAGCCGGGCTAACGGCGCAGGATTTTAAGTCCTGTGTGTATACCATTCCACCACACCAGCCAAGGGCGCTATTGAATCAATTGTTCGAGTGGAGGCTAGGGTCGGAATCGAACCGGCGTCCACGGCTTTGCAGGCCGCTGCATGACCACTCTGCCACCTAGCCTTGGGCTGAAATGTCCGGTCAGCGAACCGCCGGTAATATAAAAAGCCTCGAACGTTCGAGGCCTGAGAATCTGGAGCGGGAAACGAGACTCGAACTCGCGACCCCAACCTTGGCAAGGTTGTGCTCTACCAACTGAGCTATTCCCGCCGCGCGAAATAGGCATTTTAATGTAAAAAAGCAGCTCGTCAAGCTTCAATCTCATATCGAAGCACCGCCCACGCCGCAACCAGATAATGCAACATCGACCACAGGGTCAGGACCGCCGCAACCACCAAAAATCCTAACCCGATCTGCAAGGTCGGGAACCCCCCCACCGGCTCGCGATACAGTAGCAGTAGCACGGCAACCATCTGGGCCGTTGTTTTTAGTTTGCCGATCATCGACACCGCCACCCGCCCCTGCTTGCCGATTTGCGCCATCCATTCCCGCAGTGCTGAAATGGCAATTTCACGGCCGATAATAATCACCGCCGCAACCGCCATCAGGGCAGTGGGAATAGCCTGCACCAACAGCACCAAGGCGGCCGCGACCATCAATTTGTCGGCAACCGGATCCAGAAAAGCGCCAAACGCCGAAGTCTGCCCGAGCCGACGCGCAAGATAACCATCGAGCCAGTCGGTAAGCGCCGCAAGTCCAAACAAGGCGCTACACAACAAATTAGCTCCCTTGAAAGACAAAAAGAAGACCACCACGAAAACTGGAATCAGGGCGATCCGCAGCAAGGTCAGCGAAGTAGGCAAATTCAGTTGCATGGCTTGACGCGCGCTCAAGCTTCGCCATGGAAGCGGTCGTAGATCCGTTGTGCCAGTTCGGCATTGATCCCATTCACTTGGGAAATATCCTCAACCCCCGCTTGTGCGAGCTGTTTCAGGCCACCGAACTGTTTAAGCAAGGCCTGGCGGCGCTTGGGTCCAATACCGGGGATGGTATCGAGCACAGAAGTCGTTCGCGTTTTGGCCCGGCGCTGACGGTGGCCGGTGATAGCGAAGCGGTGGGCTTCATCGCGAATCTGCTGCACCAAATGCAAGGCAGCTGAATCGCTTGGCAGTATAATAGGGCGGTTTTCTTCAAACAAGTAAAGCGTTTCCAGCCCTGGCTTGCGTCCGGGTCCCTTGGCGATTCCGACCACCCTAACTCCCGCAATTTTCAGTTCTTCCAGCACGTTGGCCGCCTGGGTTACTTGACCCTTGCCGCCATCGATAAACAAGATGTCGGGTAACCCTCCTCCTTCTTGTTGCAAGCGGGCATAACGGCGGGTCAACGCCTGATGCAGAGCGGCGTAGTCGTCGCCTGGGGTTATACCTTCGATATTATAATGGCGGTAATCCGATTTGCGTGGCCCTTCCCGATTGAACACCACGCAAGCGGCGACGGTTTTCTCGCCCCGAGTGTGACTGATGTCGAAACACTCCATGCGCGTTGGCGCCGCTTCAAACTCCAAGGCCACGCGCAAGGCCTCCAATCGTTGCTGCATTCCAGCCCGTCCGGACAAATGCGCCGCCAGGGCGTGCTCGGCATTCCGCAGCGCCATCTCCAGCCAGCGCGCCCGCTGGCCGCGAACATGGGAGGTGATGGCGACCCGTCGGCCGCTCTGCTGGGAGAATGCACGGGCCAGCAGTACCTCATTGCTGGGTTCCGGGTTAACGAGAATTTCAGCCGGAATGTCCTTATTGAGATAATACTGCGTTAAAAAGGCCGTCTGCACGTCGGCCGCGCCCGCTTGCTCTGGCAGCCGAGGAAAAAAAGCTCTGGCCCCTAGCAACCGCCCGCCGCGAAACATCAACACTTGGACACAGGCGGCTCCCCCTCGCGCCGCGCAGGCGATCACATCGACATCACCGTTTTCGCCTTCTACGTGCTGACGTTGTTGAATCTGTTGCAATTCCACTATTTGGTCGCGGCAGACCGCCGCCGTTTCAAAATTTAAGCCGGCGGCGGCGGTTTCCATGACCTGCGCTAAATTAGCGATAAGTTGTCCGTTTTTGCCTTCGAGAAACAGTACGGCATCGCGCAATTGCTGTTGGTAGCCATCGCGGTCGACAAAACCAACGCAGGGCGCGGTGCAGCGTTTGATTTGATATTGCAAGCAGGGGCGGGAACGGCCGTAAAAGAAACTGTCCTCACAGGAGCGCAGTCTAAATATTTTCTGCAACAAGTGCAGGGTGTCCCGCACGGCACTTGCATGGGGATAGGGGCCGAAATAGCGTCCTACCTTACCCTTGGCACCGCGATATAGGGCGAGCCGCGGGAAATCGCCTTCGGAAAGGTGAATATAAGGATAACCCTTGTCGTCGCGCAGCAGAATGTTATAGCGGGGCTGATACTGCTTGATTAAGGTGCTTTCCAGAATCAGCGCCTCAGTCTCGGTATGGGTGACCGTGACTTCGATGGCTCGGATCTGGGCGACGAGGCTGCGCGTCTTGGCCGAACTTTGAGTCTCGCGAAAATAGCTGGCAACCCGCTTCTTGAGATTGCGCGCCTTGCCGACGTAAAGCACCGCGCCTTGCTCGTCTAGCATCCGATAGACGCCGGGCAACACAGCCAAGGTCTTCAAGAAAGAGTTGGAATCAAACGATTGGGCAGTCAGATTCATTTTAATATCGCAACGCCGCGGTCATCGTTGCCGCCGGATACTTAAATACAACCGCATCGACCCAGCCAGACCAAGCTTTCAGGTTGCGTATCTGAGGTAAACCCTCCTTGAAAACCAGGAAAGATTGTAGCTCCGGCTCCAACACCTTAATGGCGCCCGCTCAACAGCATAGCTGGCGGGTGGGCTCTCAAGGCGGGTCAGCCGAAAACATGGCCGGCTGAAAGCCGCGTATTTCCGGCCCACCGCCATACCCGATCAGGTGTTATCCCGCCGGATGTCGTATTTCTCCATCAACCGGTATAAGGTCATTCGGGAAACGCCCAATTCTTGGGCGGCGCGCGCAATGTTGAAGCGAGTCCGGAGCAAGGTGGCCTGAATCGCTTCGCGATCCGCCGCCATGCGGGCCTCATCCAGGGTCACGAAACCGCGTCCCAACGAACGCCGTTCCAATTCCATATCACTCGGTATGATATGCGGCCCTTCGCTTAACATCACCGCCCGGCGAATGCGGTTCATTAGCTCTCGGACATTGCCCGGCCAATCGTAGCGATTGATCACCTCTAGCGCATCCCGACTGAAACCCTTGGCTGAAGTCTTGGTTTCGGCGGTGAATTTGGTGAAAAAATACCGGGCGAGCAGCTCCACGTCGCCCTTGCGCTCCCGCAGGCTGGGCGTTCGCAGGTGCAACACATTAAGCCGATAGTACAAATCCTCGCGGAATCGACCTTCTCTCACCGCTTGTTCCAGATGCGTGTTAGTCGAAGCGACTACCCGCACATTAGCGGGAATCGGCTTGGTGCCGCCCAGGCGATGAATCTTTTTTTCCTCTAGAAACCGCAGTAAATTGGCTTGTACTTCGGGCGGAAGATCGCCGATTTCATCCAAAAACAGCGTGCCGCCGCTGGTGGATTCGATCAACCCAATCCGTCGGTCATTCGCGCCGGCGAACGCGCCTTTTTCATGCCCGAACAACTCCGATTGGATCAGATTGACCGGCAAGGCTCCGCAATTCATCGTGACAAACACCGAGGCGGCGCGCGAAGAATACTCGTGAATGGCTCGCGCCGATTGCTCCTTGCCCGTTCCGCTCTCGCCGGTGATCAGCACCGGCACATCCACTTCCGCGGCTTTCTGAATCCCTCGAAACAGCGTTTGCATGACCAAGCTGTTACCGATCAATCCATACTGGGATTCCAGCTCGCGCTGCTGGCGGAGGGTATTTTCAGTCAGGACCGCCATGCCATACGCATGGCCGAGCGTTACCGCCAAGCGCTGCGGCTCGATGGGCAAGGTATGATAATCGTAGCAATGCTCGGCGATGACGGTGGACAGCAGCTTGCGCTCAAGGCACTGGCGCGATAACACCATCACCCATTGCATTTTCCGACGCGCCAGAATCAGATCGACCAACCATTGGATCGACCGTTCGGACTCGCAACTGAAGAAAATAGCCAAACCCACTTCGAAAGATTGTTCGGTCAGCAACGCCCTGGCCGGGCCAGCCTCTTGAGCCCAAGAAACTTCCCAATCAGCCGCCGAAATCTTTTCGAGCAAATTCTCCTCAAGTGCTGCTGTGCTCAGAATTAGAACCTTGCGCATCGGATTTACCCATTGTCTACTTGATAGGACATCGAGATGCATCCATTGCAGGATTTCTCGCAGGATTTCTCGTATGTTGTTCTTGGATCTGGAAAGATTACGGATCGAGAGGATCGAACCGTCACATACTAGCGACTAACGCTAGTAGAGTGGTCACCGCGGAAATCATATTTTAGGGATTTGCCACGGGCCTGGCACCCAATCTCCTCAGCTTCGCAACCTGAGCAGCCATTGCTCGTCTCGTAAAAGTCCTGAGGAATTTTTCCTTGAAACCCTACCGAGACTGCATGGAATAATGCCTTATCAGAGTTTCAGTTGCAACTAAAAATAACTTAAATCGCTTTTCTTTCGCACTCGAACTTCAATCTGATTACTTGCCAATCTCAAAACTGTCTCTAATGATTGCTGAAGCTACTGCATAAAATAGATAAATTTCTCATTCATGAGATAAAGACATAGAACAATAGTAATATTTATGTTATTATTTTGAGCATATATTGGGATAATTGAGTTTTATAATATCACTAATTATTAAGAAAAATCGTAGCGATTTAACTACATTCGAAATAATTTAACCGATTATTTTGCTTCTGATTCCATCATCGCTTTTGATAGTCTGATTATTTTGAGGATTGGAATGTTCTACTCCACCTTACGCACCTTGCTTTTCCAGCTTGATCCTGAAACGGCTCATGACTGGACACTGCTGTTTTTGCGGCAAAGCTTCAACAGCCCACTCTCTAAGGTTTTGGATTTATTTCCTATTTCTCACGTCAGCGCGCCACGGCGCGTGATGGGTCTCGACTTTCCCAATCCGGTGGGACTGGCGGCGGGTCTGGACAAGAACGGTGAATGCCTTCGCGCCTGGCAGGCGCTGGGATTCGGTTTCATCGAGATCGGCACCGTCACCCCCCGTCCACAACCGGGCAACCCCAAACCACGCCTGTTTCGGCTGCCAGCCGCTCAAGCCTTGATCAACCGGATGGGCTTTAATAACAAAGGGGTAGACTATTTGATTGAACAAGTGCGGCGCACGGGCTACAAGGGCATACTGGGCATCAATATCGGCAAGAACGCAGATACCCCCGTTGAGAAAGCCGCCGCCGACTACCTGATCGGGTTGCGCAAGGTTTATCCGTGGGCGAGCTACATCACGATTAATATTTCTTCGCCGAACACGCCCGGATTGCGTGATCTGCAATACGGCGCCGCGCTGGATCGGCTGCTGGAGACGCTGAAAAGCGAGCAGCACCGCCTGGCTGGCGAGCACGGACGCTATGTTCCTTTAGCGCTCAAGATCGCCCCAGATCTCGCTAGCGAGGACTTGGCCGCGGTAAGCCAAGCCCTGTTGCGACACGAAATTGATGCCGTCATCGCGACCAATACAACCTTTTCGCGAGCCGGCGTGGCGGGGCTGTTTGACGCCGATCAGACCGGCGGTTTGAGTGGCGCCCCCTTGCGCGACCGCTCGACCGCCGTGGTGAGGCAACTGGCGGATAACCTGGCGGGTAAATTACCCATCATCGCCGCTGGCGGCATTTTGAGCGGGGCCGACGCCGCCGCCAAGATCGCAGCCGGAGCCAGTCTGGCGCAGCTATATACCGGCTTCATTTATCGTGGGCCGACACTGATCGGCGAGGCGGTAGCGGCTCTACGCTAAATGCGTGACTCGAAACGGGAACTAACCCCCCTAAACGCACGGTCTAGAGTGACACCATCCACCACTCAAGAGGAAACGCTTCCATGCCTAAATCTCTGTTGCTGTTGCTGGCTCTGCTATTACCCACCTTGACCCAAGCCGCCGTTGAAACCAAGACCGTCGACTACAAGCAAGGTGATACCCGGCTGGTGGGCTATCTAGCCTACCCCAAGGACGCTAAAGGGCCATTACCTGGGATCTTGGTGGTCCATGAGTGGATGGGTTTGAACGACTATGCCAAGCGCCGCGCCGAACAATTAGCCGAACTAGGCTATATCGCCCTTGCCGCCGACATCTACGGCGATGGCAAAACCGCCGCCAATCGCGATGAGGCTGGCAAATTGGCGGGCTCGTATAAAAAGGATAGACCCCTGCTACGGGCGCGGACAGCGGCCGGATTAGCGGCGCTCAAGGCCCAGGCAGGCGTGGCGGGCGATAAAGTGGCTGCGATCGGTTATTGCTTTGGCGGCACCGCCGTGCTGGAATTGGCCCGCGCTGGCGCTGATTTGGCGGGCGTGGCCAGTTTCCACGGCGGCCTCGATAGCCCCGCGCCCGAGGACGCCAAAAACATTCGGGCCAAGGTATTAGCCTTACACGGAGCCGACGATCCCAATGTACCGCCCGCTCAAGTTTCGGCCTTCGAGCAAGAGATGCGTACCGGCGGCGTGGATTGGCAGTTGATCGCCTACGGCAACGCGGTGCATGGCTTCACCAATTCCGCCAACGGCGGCGACAACAGCAAGGGCGTCGCTTACAACGCCGCCGCCGATGCGCGATCCTGGATCGCCATGCAACAATTTTCAACGAACTCTTCGCCAAAAAATAATGGGGTGATGACGGAACCCACGGACGGCACGCCGATGAAAATTGCCGTCCGACCCGCCTTTCACCGATGGAAAAGGAGATGCTTGATCGCCGGCTAAGCGTTGCGCCCATGCTGGATTGCACCGACCGGCATTGTCGGTTTTTCCTGCGGCAATTAACCCAGCGCAGCGTGCTTTATACGGAAATGGTCACCACTGGCGCTGTATTGCGCGGCCATAGGGAACGGGTGCTGGCCTACGATCCGGCCGAGCATCCGCTCGCGCTGCAACTCGGTGGCAGCGATCCCGCTGATCTGGCCCGATGCGCGACTATCGCCGCCGAACTCGGCTACGATGAGGTCAACCTAAACGTCGGCTGCCCTAGCGACCGCGTACAATCCGGTCGATTCGGCGCATGCTTGATGGCCGAACCGGCGCTGGTCGCCGCCTGCGTCGCGGCCATGAGCACCGCTGTGGATCTACCGATCACGGTTAAAACCCGTATTGGCATTGATGAGCGCGATTCCTATCAGGAGTTGGTCGACTTTGTACGCCCCGTCGCGGCGAGCGGCTGCCACACCTTCATCATCCATGCCCGCAAAGCGTGGCTGAGGGGACTTAGCCCAAAGGAAAATCGCGAAATCCCGCCTTTGCGCTACAACGTTGTGCGCCAGCTCAAACAGGACTTTCCCGATCTGAGCGTCATTCTCAATGGCGGGTTGACCGATCTGGATCAGATCGCGGAGCAACTGCCGCTGGTGGACGGGGTAATGATCGGCCGCGCCGCTTACGAAAATCCCTATCTGCTGGCCGAAGTCGACCAACGTTTCTTCGATTCCCCTCACCCCGTACCCACTCGCCATGACGTGGTTCGAGACATGCTGCCCTACATCGAACGCCAGTTGCGGCAGGGAACGCCGCTGCATTGCATGACCCGCCATCTTCTTGGCTTGTTTCAGGGCCTACCGGGCGCGCGCGCCTGGCGTCGCCATCTGAGCGAGAACGCCCACCGACCGGGCGCGGACACCGGACTGCTAGAAGCGGCGCTGCGATTCGTGCCAGAGCCAGTGACAGCTTGAGTCGCCCAAAGATCACCGCCATTATTTCAATACGCCGCGTGAGACGGCCTAAAATTGGACAATCGGCAATGTCCGGCTCTACCCACCGCCAACCGCTTCTCGTTGAGGATCGTGCTTATGTATGAATTTCTGCAATATCAAGTTCGGGATGCGATGACTGTTGAGCCCATCGCCATCAGCCCCAGAGCGAAGTTGCGCGAGGCCGAGGAACTGTTTGAAACCCATGATTTCAACGGAGTGCCTGTAGTGGACGATCAGCGGCGACTTGTTGGAATCCTGACGAAATTCGACGTGCTCAAGGCGTTCAGCCTCGGTTCGCAAGCCATCGCTCCGCATTATCACAATATCATGGAGCAATTGGTTGAAACGGCGATGACCCGCGATCCGGTCAGCGTGGAGCCGCAACTGCCGTTGAGCCGCCTGCTGCAAAAATTGGTGGAGCTGCGAACCAAGAGTTTGCCAGTGGTGGAAAACGACCGCTTGGTGGGCATCATCGCGCGGGAGGATGTGCTAAAAGCGCTACGACGCGCCACCCTTCAGCACGAAATTCCGATCCATGAGGATTCGCGGCCATGACAACCTTGCTCTATACGCATCCAGTCTGCTTGGAACACGATGCCGGCTATGGTCATCCCGAATGCGCGGCCCGCCTAACCGCGATTCTCAGCGTGCTTAAAACACCCACCTTTGCCACCCTGCAATGGCGGGACGCTCCGGCAGCCACTATCGAACAGTTGATCCGAATTCATACCACTAGCCACGTCGAAGGTACGCTATCCCAAATTCCCAGGCGAGGCTATTATCCCATCGACGGCGATACCGTTGTCTCGCCGCAATCCGGCGAAGCGGCCCTACGATCAGCCGGGGCGGTTTGCGCGGCGGTGGACGCTGTGCTGCAAGGCGAAGCGAACAATGCCTTCTGCGCCATTCGCCCGCCCGGCCATCACGCCGAGCCGAATCAAGCAATGGGCTTTTGCCTGTTTAGCAATATCGCTATCGGCGCCGCCCACGCCCGCGCCGTTCACGGTCTGGCGCGGGTGGCGGCCATCGATTTTGACGTGCATCATGGTAACGGCACGCAAACCGCGTTCGAACGCGACCCGGCTTATCTCTACATTTCCACTCATCAAGCCTACATCTATCCGGGCACCGGCCGCCGAGACGAGCGCGGCGTAAACAACATCGTCAATATCCCGTTGCCAGCCAACAGCGGCACGGCCGAGTTGCATCACGCTTGGCGGCAGGATATCGAACCCGCGTTGCGGGAGTTCAAGCCACAATTGATCCTGATTTCCGCGGGTTTTGACGCACATCGCATGGACCCGCTGGCCGGTTTGAACTTCACCGAAGGTGATTATGCTTGGCTGACCCAGCGGATTTTAGAGGTGGCGGCGGAATTTGCCCAAGGCCGAGTAATTTCGGCCCTGGAGGGCGGCTATAATCTACCCGCTTTGGCCGCTAGCACGGCGGCGCATGTCAAAGCCCTGATGGAAGCAGGCTAAGCCGTGTACGGAAACGCCTGCTCTGTCTGAGCCTGGAGCCAGCGCCGAGGCTTACCGAAGCCACTGCTAGGAACGGTGGCTAAAGCACTCTCATTGCCGATGGCTTGCGGCGCATGCTAGGGCAATAACACAGTCGATCCCGTGGTTTTGCGCGCTTCCAGATCGCGGTGGGCTTGAGCAGTTTCCGCCAGTGGATAAGTTTGACGCACCTCGATTTTCACCGCGCCGTTCAAAACCACCTCGAACAGCTCGCCAGCGCTAGCCGCCAAATCCGCGCGCTCGGCCGTATAAGCCATCAAGCTGGGCCGAGTTAAAAACAGCGAACCCTTGGCGGCGAGAATGCCGGGATCGAATGCCTGTACCGGACCCGAAGCATTGCCGAAGCTCACCATCATGCCCAAGCGCCGTAGGCAATCCAAAGAGCCCATAAAAGTTGCCTGACCGACCGAATCGTACACAGCAGCCACGCCTTGGCCGTTGGTAATTTCACGGACCCGCTCGGTGAAATTTTCGCGGGTATACACGATGACATGATGACAACCGTGGGCGTGGGCCAGTTCAGCTTTTTCGTCGCTACCCACCGTGCCGATCACGGTCGCGCCAAGATGCCGCGCCCACTGGCTGGCAATCAACCCTACCCCGCCGGCGGCGGCATGGAGCAGAATCGCATCGCCGGCTTGCACCCGATACGTGCGCCGCAACAGGTACTGGGCGGTCATCCCTTGCAACATCATCGCGGCAGCGGTTTGATCCTCAATCGCATCGGGTAAGGCAACCACCCGGTCGGCGGCGATCAGCCGAACTTCGGCGTAGGCGCCCACTGGCGGACTGGCATAGGCTACTCGATCACCGACTTTGAATTCGGTCACGCCCTCGCCAATCGCCTCAATCTTCCCCGCGCCTTCCATGCCCAGCGTCCAGGGTAGCGAGGGCAACGGATACAGGCCGGTACGGTGATAGACATCAATATAGTTCAGTCCAACCGCGCCATGCCGGACGCGAATTTGACCGGGGCCGGGCTCACCAACGTCGACATCTTCCCAGCACAGGACTTCGGGGCCACCTGGTTGGTGAATGCGGATCGCTTTGGACATCAGATTCTCCTCGAAGGCTAAGCAAATTTTTCGTTACAGCATCGCCGCCAACCAGACGGCTGATTCTTGACTTAAGCGCCGAACATGACCTTGCAAGCTGAAATTATTTTTCAGCTGACCATCGACGAATCCCTTCAATGGCAATTCCCGCCCGCTGCTTTGGCCGAAGCGCAGTTGCTCCAGTAGATCAAGCGGCACCACGCGATCAAACTGAAATGGGCTGCCTTGATCGCCAATAGCGGCGCTATCCGCGCACGTAAATGGAATCCGGTGGCCGACGCTCGGTTGCTTGGTTTTGAGCCACCGAAAAAACTCGGCCCACATACAACCAGCGGGACGCTCCAACCCAAAGCGGTTACGGACGAATTCATCTGGTGGCTCAATCGCTTGAACCTTCATGCCAGCCAGCAGAAAGAACTTCCCGCCTCTAACAGCCACCGGGTAGAGACAATCTCCAAGACTCACGTGATCAATTGCGGGCATCGAAATGTGAGGACCCCCAAAAATGACTTCCAACGGGCCAAAGTCCTTAACGCGCTGGAGCCAGCGAATGCGCTCTTGCGTCCAAAGAATGACAAAAGATTCAGCCATTGAATCGTATTAGTCGAAATCAAATAAATCGCTCAGAAATCCTTCTCTTTTCTTTTTCTTGTAATAGCCGCTGTCGTGCTGGGATGGCCCGTGGCCATAAGACGGCTGTTGCGCCGGATGGTAGCCCTGATCGTGAGCGGGTTGGCGGCCATCATTGGCGGATTGTGCTGGCGCTGTCGGTAACGATCTTTCAATGATCTTATCCAGTTCACCGCGATCCAGCCAAACGCCCCGGCATTTCGGGTAATAGTCGATTTCGATGCCAGCTCGGTCAGCCATCACTAAATTCACATTTTCACAAACTGGGCATTGCACATTTAAAACCTCTCCAATGGGAATATAGACACAATCACAACGCCACTTTGAGTTTTCGCCCCCCACTAATTGCGAAGCCTTCTCGCTCATAGAAATTCAAAGTTCGTTGAAATTGGGGAAGCGGTGGGGTTGTGACCTCAAGACGTGTCCAGCCTCTCAGCGAAGCAAACTGTTTGGCCTCTGACACCAAGGCTCGACCAACAGAGCTGGAGCGGCTTGCGGCGCGGACATACAGCTCCGGGATGGTGCCAAATGCACCGCCCGCGTACAACGCGTAGCTTTCGTAGAGGGCGATGAACCCGATCGGCAAGCCCTCATCACCGCGAACAATGAACACGACGTACTTTTCCTGTTCAATGAACAGGGTCAACCTGTTGACAGTTTCTTCGAAATTAAATCTAAATGCTGGGCTTCCAATGGCGTTCATGATCTCTTCGAGCAGCTCGCCAACCATCATAGCCACATCACTGGAATCAATAACGGTAGCTTTGCTAATAATGTACGGGATGTTACTCATCTGTGATGCCTAATGGACGGCGGATGCTTTGCAAGGACGGAAAAGCCGAAAGCTTTGACGGCCAATCTCAGCTTGATCCCCTCCCCCAATGGCAGACGCTTAACGCCTGAGCCAAGTCGCGCCAGGAATGGCGCGGCTTTGCGCTAGCGTAGCGTACAGCACAAGGCTGATAGCATGAAATGGCGTCGGCTTAAACGAATTGTTAAGCGTCATCACCGGGGGGGATATGTTTCAAACTTAGGAATGCTGGGGTTCATATGATCCCAAGAAGCCGCGCTTCGAGTAAATAGATCTACCGCGGGGTGATAGTTATTGGGATCATCAAGCGTTCCGGCACGAACGCCGATGAGTCCCTTCATTATTCCAGGTTTGCCAAATAGTTGTGTGCCGCATGCCGGACAGAAGCCACGACTAACCTCGCTGCCACTGTCACCTGTCCGAATGAAGTATTTGACATCACCATTGATCCGAACGGATTGTTCGGGGAAAAACATCGTGGCGGAGTAAGCGCTTCCAGTCATTCGCTGACATTCACAGCAATGGCAATTGCCTTGCATTACTGGATCAGTGGAACATTCATACGTTATAGCGCCACAAGTACAACTACCGGAAATTTTCATGGCTTCCCCTGAAAAGTGATTTATGACGCCTAAGCAATGCGTCTACATTTTTCTGCTCTCTCATCCACCAGAGAGAAGCAGTGCCATAGTGAGCGATTAGGGAATCGATAAATACCCCGAAAACTTTTCAGCACATCCCCTGAAAACCCGTACCCGAATCACTCCAGCCACCGCCGTGCATTGCGGAATAATCTTAACCACGGCCCGTCCTTGCCCCAACTCTCGGGATGCCAGGAATGCTGCACGGTGCGGAACACCCGTTCCGGGTGGGGCATCAGGATGGTGAAACGGCCATCGCGGCTGGTGAGCCCCGTGATGCCGCTCGGTGAACCGTTTGGATTCGCGGGGTAGCGTTCCGCTGGCTGGCCGAAGTGATCCACAAAGCGCAAAGCCACCACACCCGCCTCAAGCGCCGCTGCCGCGTCCGCCTCGGCGCGAAATTCCGCCCGCCCTTCTCCGTGTGCAATGGCAATGGGTAAACGCGAACCCTCCATACCTTGCAAAAACAGCGACGGCGACGGCAGCACCTCCACTAAACTAAACCGGGCCTCGAATTGTTCCACCCGATTGCGGACAAAATGCGGCCACAACTCCGTTCCCGCAATCAATTCATGCAGGTTGGAAAACATCTGACAACCGTTGCAGATGCCTAAACCAAAACTGTCCGGCCGGGAGAAGAATGCGGCGAACTGATCGCGGGCGCGGGGATTGAACAGAATGGATTTGGCCCAGCCCTCGCCCGCGCCCAGCACATCGCCGTAAGAAAACCCCCGCACGCGGCGATACCGTGGAAATCCGCCAAGCGAATCCGTCCGGCGATGAGATCGCTCATGTGCACATCCACCGCCGCGAACCCAGCCCGGTCAAACGCCGCCGCCATCTCAATTTGGCCGTTGACTCCTTGCTCGCGCAAGATGGCGATCCGTGGCCGCGCGCCACGGGCGAGGAAGGGCGCGGCAATGTCCTCGGCCGGATCGAAGGTCAAGCGAACATTCAAACCGGGATCAGCCGGATCGCAAGCCGTCTCAAACGCTTCACGGGCGCAATCGGGATGATCGCGCAAGGCTTGCATCCGGTAGCTGGTTTCCGACCACAGCCGTCGCAATTCGGCGCGACTGGCGTAAAAGACCACCTCGCCGCCGAAGCGCAGAGTCAGTCGATCCTCGCCATTCGGCGCGCCGATAATGTGGCTACATTCGCCCAAGCCGGCTTCGGCCAACCGCGTCAACACCGCATTTCGATCCGCCGCCCGCACTTGCAGCACCGCGCCCAGCTCCTCGGCAAACAAAGCCGCCAGCGGGTTTTCGGCCAGATCGTCCAACAACACGGTTAAGCCGCAACCGCCCGCAAACATCATTTCCGCCAGCGTCGCCAGCAAACCGCCATCGGAACGGTCATGATAGGCCAGCAAGCGACCCGCCGCGTTGAGCTCCTGCAGCGTTGTGAAAAAAACTTTCAGGTCCTCGGGCGCGTCCACGTCGGGCACGGTGTCGCCCAATTGGTTGTAAACCTGCGCCAAGACCGAACCGCCCAGCCGATTCCGACCCCGACCAAGATCAACCAGAATCAAATCGGTATCGCCTTGATCCGTCCGCAATTGCGGCGTCAACGTCGCCCGCACGTCCAAAACCGGGGCGAAGGCGGACACAATCAGCGACAGGGGCGCGACCACGCTCTTGCGTTCGCCGCCCTCTTCCCAGACCGTTTTCATCGACAGCGAATCCTTGCCGACCGGAATGGCGATGCTGAGCGCGGGACACAGCGCCATACCCACCGCCCGCACCGTATCGAACAAGCGGGCATCTTCACCGACATGACCCGCCGCCGCCATCCAGTTAGCCGATAGCTTGACATCGCTAATCTGGCTGATGCGCGCGGCGGCGATATTGGTTAGCGCCTCACCGACCGCCATCCGCCCAGACGCAGGGGCGTTCAACACCGCCAACGGCGTCCTCTCGCCCATCGCCATTGCTTCGCCGGTATAGACATCGAAGCTGGTGGCGGTGACGGCCACATCGCTAACCGGCACTTGCCAGGGTCCGACCATCTGGTCGCGGCAAACCAAGCCGGTCACGGTGCGGTCGCCGATGGTGATGAGAAAGCTTTTGTCGGCCACTGCCGGGAAACGCAGCACCCGCGCCACGGCGTCCGCACACTCGATGCCACGGCCATCAAAGGGCCGCGCCGTAACCGTTGCATGACCGACATCGCGTAACATCTTTGGCGGTTTGCCGAATAAAACGTCCATCGGTAAATCCACCGGCCGATTGGCGAATTGCCGATCCGCGACCATCAATTCCGCTTGTGCGGTGGCGGTGCCGATGACCGCATAAGGACAGCGCTCTCGCGCGCAAAAGGCTTTGAACGCTTCCAAGCGCTTAGCGGCAATCGCCAGCACGTAACGCTCTTGCGCCTCGTTACACCAAATTTGCATCGGCGACATGCCGGGATCGTCGTTGGGCACTTCGCGCAACTCGAAATGACCGCCCCGGTCCGCGCCGTGGACGATTTCCGGCACGGCGTTGGACAGGCCGCCCGCGCCCACATCGTGAACCGAAAGGATGGGGTTGGCGTCGCCCAGCGCCACGCAACGGTCGATCACCTCTTGGGCGCGGCGCTGGATTTCCGGGTTGCCACGCTGCACCGAGGCGAAATCCAAATCGGCGTGCGAGCTACCCGTCGCCATGCTGGAAGCCGCCCCACCGCCCAAGCCGATCAGCATCGCCGGTCCACCCAAGACGACAATCGCGGTTCCCGGCGGCAGTTCGGCTTTGTGGACGTGCGGCTCGCGAATGTTGCCGAGCCCGCCGGCGATCATGATCGGCTTGTGATAACCACGCCGCTGACCGTCGGGATCGTCCTCCTCGAAGGCGCGGAAATAGCCCGCCAGATTGGGGCGGCCGAACTCGTTGTTGAACGCCGCCGCGCCGATGGGGCCTTCCAGCATGATGTCCAGCGCTGAAACGATGCGGCCCGGTTTGCAGTAATCCCGTTCCCACGGCTGGACGAAATCGGGAATCCGCAGGTGCGAGACCGAAAAGCCGCACAATCCGGCTTTGGGTTTGGCGCCGCGCCCGGTCGCGCCCTCGTCGCGGATTTCGCCGCCGGAACCCGTGGCCGCGCCGGGAAATGGTGAAATCGCGGTCGGATGATTGTGGGTTTCCACTTTCATCAGGATATGCACCGCTTCCGCGTGATAACGGTACTCGCCATCGGCGGAATCGGGGAAAAAGCGGCCCGCTGAAAAACCCGCCATCACCGCGGCGTTGTCGCTATAGGCCGAGAGGATGTTAGCCGGATGGCATTGGTAGGTGTTGCGGATCATCCCAAACAACGACTTGCTTTGCCGCGCACCGTCGATGATCCAATCGGCGTTGAAAATCTTGTGCCGGCAATGCTCGGAGTTGGCCTGTGCGAACATCATCAGTTCGACATCGGTCGGATTCCGTTTCAACCGAGTGAAGCTATCCAGCAAGTAGTCGATTTCGTCGTCTGACAGCGCCAGACCCAGCTCGCGGTTCGCGACGGTCAATGCCTCCCGCTTACAGCCGAGGATATCCACGGTTGCCAGCGGAGCGGGTTTAGCCTGGGCAAACAGCATGGCGGGATCATCCCTCGGCCCCAGCACCGCTTCGGTCATCCGATCATGTAACAGCGGTTTAAGCATGGCCAACTCGCCATCGGTTAGCGGGCGCTCAGAATCCAAATAATAAGCCACGCCGCGCTCGATCCGCCGAATCCGCTGCAAACCACAATTATGAGCGATGTCGGTCGCCTTGGACGACCAGGGCGAAAGGGTGCCTGGCCGAGGCACCACCAGAAACAGGGGAACCCCGCTTGCATGATGCTCGGTCGTAGCCGGGCCGTATTGCAGCAACCGATCCAATAGCTCTCGTTCGTGGATGGTCAGGACGCCATCGACGAAGTGGACGAATTCGGCACGGAGGCCTGTGACGGCTGAAACGGATTGACGCAGTATGGCCAGTCGCTTTTCTAAACGAAAGGGCGACAAAGCGGGGCTTCCACGAAAACGCAACATCGCGGGGTGCTCTCCTGGGGCAGCGAGGAAATGAAATGATACCAACAATTTTCCTCTGGCCGCAGTCTCACTCTTCAGCCTGCCAGATCCAGAGCCATACTTTGTGGAACTGGCTAACTCGGCGCGGTTGATGGCCTGTTTGATTTATTTTGGTTTACTTATCTATACACTTTCTGTTTTCTATACATTCTTCCAAACCAGCTGACGTTATGGCTGCTTCCACCGTCGCATGCCGCTAGGAGTTTTTCTTTGGCTCAAACTGAATCCAGCGAGATGAACGCCATCCGCAATCGCGTTGCGCTGGAACAGTTGCGGCTATTTCATGGCAACACCCGCGTCAGTCAAATGATGAGCCTTATCATCGGCGCTTTGATCGTACTCGTGCTTTGGCCGATCCGGAGCCTGGTCGATCTACTCGTCTGGTTTTGCTTGTTGGTGATCGCGATTAGCCTAAGAGTGGGACTGAGCCGGCAATTCTCCCGGACAGACCAAAGTAAAAAGACCCTAAATCCAGATAGTTGGGCGCATTGGAGCCAGGCGGGCGCGCTCATGTCCGGGTTGGTCTGGTGTACCGGTGGGGTTTGGTTGTATCCGACGGCCGATCCGCACCGCGAACTGTTCCTTTGCCTGATGCTGCTAGGCATCTGTTCGGCGGGAATGCCTTTGTTAGCGCCGATAAAAGGCGCATTTCCGCTTTTTGCTGGTGCAATTCTGATCCCCACAAGCGCGCTTTTGGCGCTGAGGGGGGGCGTTATTTATCCGATTATCGCTATTTCAGCGCTCTTAAAACTGTATGCGCTGACCGTCAGCGCCGATCGTTACCGGCGCAACATCGCCGAAAGCCAGCGCCTGCGTTTTGAAAACGAAGCACTGATCGAAAGCCTGACGCTATCGAAAGAAGCCGCCCTGGCGGCCAAACAGGAGGCCGACTTTGCCAATCAGGCCAAAAGCCAGTTTCTGGCTAACATGAGCCACGAAATCCGTACCCCAATGAGCGCGGTTCTGGGACTGACGCATCTGGCGGCTTTGGAGGAAACCCCTGGAAAACAGCGCGAATACCTCCACAAAATCCATGATTCCGCCAATTTTTTGCTACACATCCTCAACGATATCCTCGATTTCTCCAAAATCGAGGCCGGGAAAATAGCGCTGGAAACGGTCGATTTCGATTTGTATGAAGTGATGGGGCGGTTGAGTAGCACCACCGAGGCACAGGCTCGCGAAAAACAACTCAATTTCAGTATCGAGGTCATGCCGGAAATACCCAGATACCTCAAAGGCGATCCGCTCCGACTCGGCCAAGCCTTGCTAAATTTGGCCAATAATGCGATCAAGTTCACTGAGTCTGGTAGCGTGTCAGTGAAGGTAACGCTGGTGGAAGAACGCGACGGTGACCAGATTATGTTGCTCTTTTCTATCAAGGATACCGGGATCGGCATGACTCCGGAACAACAGAACCAGTTGTTTCGGGCTTTCACGCAAGCGGATGCCTCGACCACTCGAAAATTTGGCGGCACCGGGCTGGGCCTAGTCATTTCCAAATATTTGGCCAATTTGATGGGCGGCTCAATCCAAGTAACCAGTGAGTACGGCAAAGGCAGCACCTTCTATTTTTCAGCCTGTTTCGATCGGGGAAGCGACCAAATTTCCATCGAGCGCGCCCAAACCAACGCGCGGTCGCTAGCTGCCGCCGGCAATTTCAGCCGCTTGCGGGGAGCGCGGGTGCTGGTGGCGGAAGATAGTCCAGTCAATCAGGAGATCATTAGCGCCTTGCTGGAAAAAATCCATGCGGAAATCGCTATTGCCGAGAACGGACTGGAAGCTGTCAAAATGGCTCGGCGTCAACTATTCGATATCGTGCTGATGGATATTCAGATGCCGGTGATGGACGGTCTGCGCGCGGCGCGCGAACTGCGTCAAATTCCAGCCTATGCACGCATTCCGATCATTGCCCTAACCGCCAATGTGTTTCAGGCTGATATCGAACAGTGTCTTGCCGCCGGAATGAACGGCCATCTCGGCAAGCCTATCCAGATAGACGAATTATTCACCAAGCTTGACCATTTTCTGGGCGGCTCAACGCCCAGCGCGCCTCCGACTTCCGCGCGACCGACGCCACTTGCTCAATCGGCACCCGTGTCTCTGTTCGCCCCGCCAGTTCTGGACACAACCACTGCTCTGAGTCGGCTTGGCAACAATCAACGCTTGCTGCGCAAATTAATTGCTCTGTTTTGTCAAAACGAAGCGGAAACCCCACAACAGCTCCAGATCGCCTTAACCGCCGGAGATATCGTACTGGTGAAACGACTGGCTCACACCCTGAAATCTTCGGCGGCCGCGGTGGGCGCGCTCCAGCTACAGGCGGCCGCCCGCGCGATCGAACAGGCGCTTGCACACTCCAGTTCCATCGATGAGACCTTATTGAACGAATTGCGTATCGCGCACCGGGAAGCGATGCGCGAATTGGAGCGCTTCAAGCTGGACGAAGGATAGCGGCCTAGTCCGGAATGCGCGTCTCGGCGGGGTAATTCTCCAGATCACTCGCCCATTCGAACTGGCGTCGTGCGGTATTGCTCTACTTTCCCACCCGCAACAAACCGCTCAAGCCATGCTGATCCAAAAAGGCGTTAGCCCGCTCCCGAATGGCGGCCGCTTGCTCGAACACGATCACTTCGGCCAACAGCGCTTGGGCGGCGGCGTAGGGAATACTGCGAACCATCCATTTGATCTTGAGCACGCTGCCGAGATTCATGCTCAGGCTATCCACTCCCATAGCCAGCAAGAGAAGAGCCGACGCGGGATCGCCGGCCATCTCGCCGCAAATGCTCACTGGCCGACCAGCCGCTTGGCTGCGCTCCACCACGTACCGAACCACACCCAACACCGCCGGATGTAGGGGATCGTACAGTTTCGCCACCCGATCATTGTTTCGATCCACGGCCAATAAATACTGGGTCAGATCGTTGGTGCCAATAGAGACAAAATCCACCCGTCGCAGCAACGTGTCGATCTGATAAGCCGCGGACGGCACCTCAATCATAATCCCAACTCGGGGCGGCTTAACTTGGACACCATCTTCCAGCAACTCGGACTGCGCGCGGCGCAGTAAATCCAAGGCATCGTCCAATTCGCCCACGCTGCTGATCATGGGAAAGAGAATCGACAGATTGGAATAGGCCGAACCAGCCCGCAGCATCGCCCGCAACTGGGCTTTGAACAAATCTGGTTGATCCAGGCTGATCCGAATACCGCGCCAGCCCAAAAAGGGATTCTGCTCGCTAATCGGAAAATACGGCAACGGTTTGTCACCACCCACGTCCAAGGTGCGCAACACCACCGGATACGGCTCCATGATCCGTAACACGCGGGTATAAATAATGGCTTGTTCCTCTTCACCCGGAAAATGATCACGCAGGAAAAAATGCAGCTCCGAGCGGTACAAGCCAACCCCTTCCACACCGCTGTTACGAGCCGCGGCGATATCGGCGAACAAGCCGGAATTAGCATGCACTTGGAGACGGTGGCCATCAGGGGTTTCGGCGGGCAAATCCCGCAGATGTTGCAAACCCTGCGACAGTTTTGCCTCTTCGGCGATGAGCTTCAGGTATTCCTGGCGCAGGGCTGGGCCGGGCTGGATGCAAGCCCGCATCGTATAGCCATCCACCGCCACCTCGCGACCATTGAGCCGGCCCGGCGGTAAGTTGCCGACCCCGAACACGGCTGGAACCGCCAAACCCCGCGCCAGTAGGGCGACATGCGACGTACCGGTACCCCGAACCGAAACCACGCCCTTGAGTTTTTCAGGGGGTACGTCCAGCAATTGCGAAACGCTGACCTCCTCACCCATCAAAATGGTATTCTCAGGATATTGTCGATCAACCACCTGTTGTTCGACCTGCAAGCGATTCAGCAACCGCTGACCGAGATCAAGGATGTCCGCGGAGCGCTCCCTTAGATAGGGATCATCCATTTCAGTGAAAATATCGGCGTATTCGAGCACGGTAGCCCGCAAGGCGCCGGGAGCCCAGTTGCCCGCCTGGATCCGTTCCAAGGTGCCGTTGACCAGGCTATCGCTCCCCAGCAGGAGGGCATAGGCATCCAGCAACGCCCGATCGCCCGGTGACAACAACAGCCGCATCCGCTCGCTGAGTCGTTGCAATTCAGCCAATTCCAAGGCCACCGCCTGCCGGAAATGGGCAGCCTCGGCGGCGGGATCTTCGATCCCCTTATCCGGCACCTGCGCCAATGCCGTCGCTGGAAAGACCACCACCGCTTCGCCCAGCCCCAAACCGGGCGCGCTGGCCACCCCCTCCAAGAACAAGGACGCCGAGAGCACATTATTGCCGATCCGGTCCAAGGCCTGTCGAATCTCGGCCTGGTTAATGCAACCCGCCAGTTGGGCGGCCAGGGTCACTAAAAACGACTCTTCATCAGCGGTGTATTTGCGCTGCTCGCGCTGCTGCGCCACCAACACGCCCAATACGCGGCGGCGACGGATCATCGGCACGCCGATATAACCATGGAACGGGGATTCGCCTGTGGCGGCGACATAACGAAAGGCGGGGTGGGCAGGCGCATCCTCGACGTTGATCGGCTCGGCCCGCAGCGCCGCCAGTCCGGTCAAGCCCTGCCCGAATTTCAGCCGTACTTTACCGACGGCGCTGGGGCGCAACCCATCGGTCGCCATCAACACCAACTCGCCGCGGATGTAATCGCTCAGATAAACTGAGCAAACGTCGGTGTGAATGGCGGCTTTAACTTCGGAAACGATCAGATTGCAGGCTTCGCTCGGGTCGCGGGCGCTATTAATGTCCTGCACAATGCGCCGCAAGATATCCAGCATCTAGCCGTCCTCAAAAAAACAACAGGTAAAAGCGGTAGCGATCAGCGCCGCACCCAGTGGCGCGGTTTCGACGTCGCCAAACGTGACGTGGTTGGACTTTGCTCCAGCGAAGCGACGAGACTGGATTGCTCCAAGACAGGCGCGGCGGGCGGCGGCTCCAATCCGCCAAACCGCCGCGTCGATATCACCATGCGGGTAATCACCGGATGGTGAGCGGTTTCGACGCGCCGCAATGGCACAACCAGTGGATGTGGAGCGGCGGCCAAGCGCACCGATTCGGAAGCTCGAATGACGGTAGCAACCGACACCACGGATGTGGTGGGATAGCCAACACGCGCCAACGGCGCCGAGGGTCTGTAAGCAGGAGGCTCTTGCTCCAGTCTTTGGAGTTTGCCTGGAGCCTCTTGCGCGGTAGAGGGCGTCTGCGACGGATAGCCAGAAAAGAGCAGCGGCGCGAGCTCGCGCAACGCGCGCCAGTAAACCTGGCGTTTGAACCAGACCACGGCGCGAAGAGGATACCAATAATCGACCCACTGCCAGTGATCAAACTCGGGACGCTCGGATAAATCCAGCCGTACCGCTTCTTCCCTTCCCAACATCCGCAACAGAAACCAGACTTGCTTCTGGCCAATGCAAGTATGTTTATTTCCTTGTCGGATCAATCGTTTGGGCAAGCGATAATGCAGCCAGCCCTTGGTGGAGCCGATCAATTGCACATCTTCCGGGCGCAGGCCAACCTCTTCGGCCAATTCGCGAAACATGGCCTGCTCGGGCGACTCATCCCGCTGGATGCCGCCCTGAGGAAACTGCCAGGACCGTTGCCCGATCCGCCTTCCCCAGAACAAGCGCCCTTGTTCGTTACACAGGATGATGCCAACGTTAAGCCGATAACCCTCCGAGTCGATCACGTTGAAACCGATAAAAAGTTGAAATTAAGTTTCTATATTTTTTCACAATAAACCGCTTTTCGCCATGGTGTGCGGATTGGGGCTTAGACGCCAGTCAAATTGCCTAAAACCGGTTATCATCAGCGGCTCTATCGTACGCTGTGAATCGACCCAATCCCATCAACACGACCTCGGTCATCACCCCCACTAAGGAGCTTACGATGCGTCGCCTGCCCGGTCTCTTCGCGCTGCTGGCGTTGTTGCTATCCCTCGATACCCATGCCTTCGACGATCTATCGCTCGCCATACCCGCGGCCCAGTACTTGCAATCCATCCGTGACAGTCGCGATGCGGGCAATCAACCCAGCGCGGCTTTGCTGCAGCAGGCCGAACAGCAGGGGCGACAGAAAAACTGGACCGCGGCTATCGCCAGTTATGAAACCGCCATCAACGCCGGGGCCAGTCAAACCAGTACTTGGCTCGCCCTGAGCCAGAGCTGGGAAACGCTATCAGCCGATCTGAGCAAGGGCAATGAAGAAGCCAAAACGCGCGCTCAGGAACGGACCGCGCAAGCCGCCTGGAATGCCTTTCAAGCGGCTCGGCTGCCCTACGAACGCGCCCGCGCCCTGTTTCGCTTGGGCGAATTATACGACCGCAACAAGGAACCCAAAAAAGCCCTTGCGGTATTTCGCGCGGGCCTGGAATTGGAGGATAACCCACGCCTCGCCAAGCGCTACCAGGAACTGGCGGACGCCAACGCCTTCCAGATCAAGGGGGTGGAGGTGGAATCAGACAGCGCCACGCCAAAAATCTGCCTCACTTTCTCTGATGACCTCGCCAAAGGCAAACAAGTTCGTTATGAGGACTATCTAGCCATCCAGCCGACCATCCAACCGGTCATCAGCGCGCAAGGAAAAAAGCTGTGCATCGAAGGCGTTAGTCACGGCCAGGGCTACACCCTCAAAGCCCGACCCGGCATTCCGTCCGCCACCGGCGAGAAAACGCGAGCCGGCCAAGAGTTTACCAGCCGGGTGGAAGACCGCAAACCCACCTTGGGTTTTCGCGGCACCGCCTATATCTTGCCAAAAACCAGCGGCCAACAGTTGCCCTTGATCAGTGTCAACCTCGAAACCGCGCGGGTGCGGGTATTGCGCATCAACGACCGCAACCTGTTACAACAGATCGAGAAAAGCCGCATCACCAAGGTGTTGGATGGCAGCGATCTCCGCGCCATCGCCAACCGTTCCGGCGAACTAATCTGGGAGGGAACACTGGCTTTGGCCGCCGGTGAGCGCAATCAAGAAGTCGCCACCGCCATTCCGGTCAATCAGCTGTTGCGAGATCCGCAGCCAGGCATTTATATCGTCGCCGCCGAGCCGATCGCGCAAGATCCCGAAAGCTATGAAGATCGAGCCACCCAATGGTTGGTGGTCTCCGACATCGGTTTGTTCACCCTGCGCGGCAACGACGGCTTGCATGTATTTGCCCGTTCCCTGGCCAGCACCAAGCCTCTCGCTCAAATCGAATTGAAATTGTATGCCAATAATAACAGCGAACTGGGCAAAGCCGTCACCGACGATAACGGCTATGTCCGTTTCGATCCGGGTTTGCTGCGCGGTGAGGGTGGCCGAGAACCGGCCGCCCTGATGGCCTTCGGCAAGGGTGACTACAACTTCCTCGACATCACCAAGCCCGCCTTCGACCTCAGCGATCGCGGCGTCGAGGGTCGCGCGGCGCCAGGGGCGGTCGATGCGTTTCTGTACACCGAACGGGGCGTCTACCGGCCCGGCGAGACAGTGCAGCTGATGGCCTTGGTTCGTGACAGTCGTGGTTACGCTCAACCCGATGCGCCTATCGTGTTGAAGGTATTCCGGCCGGACGGGGTGGAAACCGCCCAACTACGACCCGCCAATCCAACCCTCGGCGGCTATCACGCGCAATGGCCGCTGGCGTTGAACGCCCGCACCGGAAGCTGGACGGTCAAGGTGTACACCGATCCGAAAAGTGAACCGGTTGGCCACATTAGCTTTCAAGTTGAAGATTTCGTACCACAACGACTAAAACTGGAACTGAGTTCGGCCGCACCCGTGCTGAAACCGGGCGAACCGGCGGTGCTGGACATCAACGGTCGCTTTCTGTACGGCGCGCCAGCGGCCAACCTGAAAGCGGAAGCGGAAGTGGTGTTGCAGGAAGATCCAAACCCCTATCCCACGTTCGCTGGCTATCGCTTCGGACTGGCCCAGGACACTTGGACCGCCCAGCGCTTTCCGATGGCTCTCGCCGGCACCGATGCGCAAGGGAAGGCTCAGGCCCAAGTCACCTTAAATGAGATTCCCGATACCAGTCGACTGTTACAAGCGCGGGTGCGAGTCTCCTTATTTGAACCCGGTGGCCGGCCGGTGACCCGCGGTTTAAATCTTCCTTATCGAATACACCCTGTTGTGATCGGGATCAAACCGCGCTTCAGCTACGGCGGCGTAACAACGGGCCAGGAAGCGGGATTCGATGTTATTGCCCTAGACCCGCTGGGCCAGCCACAAGCCAAAAGCGGCCTACGCGCCGAATTAGTGCGCGAAGACTATCAATATTATTGGTATCACGATAACGGTCGTTGGAACTTTAAACAGCTGATTCGCGACAGTGCGCCGGTCAGCAGCCAGACGTTGAATTTGACTGCGGAACAACCGGCGCTCGTAACCCAACGCGGGTTGGATTGGGGCCATTATCGGCTGGATGTGCTCGATCCCAGCACCGGAGTTGCCTCTAGCGTGCGCTTTACCGCTGGTTGGTTTGAAAGCCCCAGTGCTGGCGATACGCCCGATCAGATGAAGGTCACGCTGGACAAGCCGCGCTATCAACCCGGCGAAACCGCCAAGGTCTTTGTCCGAGCGCCGTTTGCGGGTGAGATCTTGTTGAACGTGGTTGGTGATCGGCTGTGGCTGACTAAAACCGTCAGCGCTTCGGCTGAAGGCGCCACGGTGGAATTGCCGGTGCCGGCCGAATGGGGACCGGGCGTTTATATCGCCGCCACCGCTTTCCGGGCGCCGGATCAGGCTAGCCAGCGTGGACCGGGGCGGGCCATCGGCGTGGCGTGGGTCGGCTTTGATCCCGCGCCGCGCACTCTCAACATTGCGTTAAAAGCGCCGACCGAGTGGCGACCCCGGCAAACGGTGGAAGTGCCGGTGACAGTGACCGGAATTGACCCCGGCCAGCCGACTTATGTCACGGTTGCGGCCGTCGATGAGGGCATCTTACAACTGACGGATTTTCTCACTCCAGATCCGATCGCCTATTTCCTCGGCAAGCGCCGGCTGGGAATGCAACTGCTCGACTTGTACGGGAAGCTGATCGAAACCGGTGGCCGGGCAGGCCAGCTCAAGGTCGGTGGCGACGCCGACAGCCGACAGCTGGACGCGTCCGGCGTCCGAACCGTGAAAACCCTCGCGTTATTTTCAGGCCCAGTGGCGCTAGACGCCAACGGGCAGGCCAACATTCCGTTGACATTGCCCGATTTTAACGGCCAACTCCGGCTAATGGCGGTGGCTTGGGATCGTAGCCGAGTTGGACGGGCTGAAGCGGCGCCGCTGGTGCGCGATCCGCTGGTGGCTCGCGTCTACCTGCCGCGCTTTCTAGCACCCGAGGACGAAAGCCGTATCACCCTCACCGTGCAAAATCTGAACGCCCCGTCGGGCGAATACCAGGTCCGATTAAGCGCTGATGGAGCGGTGGCTCTAACCGAACCAGCGGCCTTCACCTTTAAAGTTGCAGACTCCGCCATCCAGAATTCCGAAAGCAAAACCTTGGTCCTGCGCGGGCTTAAATCGGGCCTTGGCCGGGTACGGCTTCATCTTGACGGGCCAAGCGGGTTTGCACTGGTCCGAGAATCGGACATCGGCGTGCGCCCGACCCAAACGATCACCAGCGCTCGCGCCGCGCGCCGACTTAATCCAGGCGAATCATTGCAGCTCGACGCGAGTTTGCTGCGCGATTACCTGCCGGGCACTGGCCAAGCCAGGCTCAGTTTCGGCAGCCGGCCTAATCTCAATATACCCGACTTACTGGCGCGGCTCGATCTCTATCCCTACGGCTGTCTGGAACAGACCACCAGCCGCGCCCTGCCGCTGCTGTATTTCAATCAAGTGGCCGAGGTGTGGGTCGATCAGAAGGCGACTAAAGCGGGATTACAAGGGCGCGTACAGGAAGCGATCCAACGGATTCTCACGCTACAGGACGCTAACGGCGGCTTTGGTTTGTGGCATCCCAACAGCGAGGTCGAAGATTGGCTGTCAGCCTTTGCTTCCGATTTCTTGGTCCGCGCCCGACAAGAGCAGTATCTCGTGCCAGAATCCGCCTACCAACACAGCCTGACCCATTTGCAGGAGCGGCTGAACGAGGAAGACGAGTTTAACGAGCAAAATCTGGGCTGGCGCGCTTATAACCTGTACGTTCTCGCGCGCGCTCAGAAGGCGGCCATCGGCGATCTACGCTATTTGCACGACAATCATTTACCAAAGCTGCCGACGCCGCTGGCGCAAGCGCAGCTTGGCGCGGCCTTGGCCCGCTACGGCGAATTGGATCGGGCGAAGGAGGCCTTTACCGCGGCGCTGACTCGAACCGGCCGAGCCGCATCGATTCGGGATTACGGTAGCCTGTTGCGCGACCGGGCCGCGCTGCTGGCCTTGCTGGCCGAATCGGGTGTACTGCCGGAACGAGTGCCACAATTGGCGGAGGAATTAGCCGCTGACGCCAACCAACGCAACTATACCAGCACGCAGGAACAGGCGTGGTTACTGCTGGCCGCCCATGCGCTGTTAAAACAGCGGGGGCAATTGCGGCTAGCGGTGGCCGGCCAATCGGCGGCCACCGATCCGTTCTACTTTTCACCCACCGCCGAGCAACTGCTGGCGGGCGTGGCTGTCGGCAATCAGGGCAGCGATCCTGTTTGGTCAATTATGAACCTGAGCGGTGTACCTGTCGCTCAGCAACCGCCGACGCGAGAAGGCTTCAGCATTAGTCGCCGCTACTATACCCGCACTGGCAAGGAAGTTGATCCAACCCAGATTCGCCAAAACGACTTGCTGGTGGTGGTGATCAGCGGTGAAGCGCAAGGTGGCGAACACCAGCAAGCCTTGGTCGTGGATTTACTGCCAGCGGGGCTAGAAATTGAAAACGCCCGGCTGGCGCACAACACCTCGACCACGGAAATTCCTTGGCTGTCGCAATTGACCGAAACCTTGCACACGGAATTTCGAGATGATCGCTTTGTCGCCGCTTTGGATATCGCTCAGAGTGGCGAACGGAAATTCACTTTGGCTTATCTGGCTCGGGCGGTCACACCAGGCCTTTACCAACAACCCGCCGTTTATGTAGAGGACATGTACAAGCCCTGGCAGCTCGGACGTGGCGCCATGGGTACCGTGAAGGTGGAGTGAATTCAGACTTCCAAATTGATCTACCCCGATAAAAAATCCCGCCGACGGGCGCTGGCCATTGACCGGCGCTCTGTCGCTCTCGCGCCAGGTCAGCACGGTTGGATTTGCCGGAACATTTGGGATGAACAAACATTGCCAGTCTCAATAAGCCAGCGCAAGGGTTTAAGGAGCCGCGCTCTTTAAACGTCTGGGAGTGAAGGGGAAAACGGATGTACCCCGATCGACAGTAGGATGGTACACCTTCCGCGGCGCGGGGTCAGCGCACGAAAGAGGAGCGTGGCCACCCAAGCAAGCCATGGCGCGGCGCAAAGGTAGTTTAAGCCTTTCTTCTTAGCCCTCCCTCAGCTGTCCCACTATCCTCAGTCAGGGATATCCTCATCCCGCCCAAATTTACTTTTGGCCAAATCACTCTAATCCGTTCTGCTTAATCTGAAGCGAGATTTGTTGATGGTATTGTAATTTTCATGGAACGAACACGGTTTTATTTTGTTTAAAAATTGACTCAGTTTAAGTCAGTTAAAGCTTTATTTGTGACTCTTAATAAAACAAGTAATAAACACAGCTTTTCCTTAGAAAAGGTTTTAAATACCCAAGATAAATTCTAAAGAACTCTGCTTTTTTGGGAGTTATAGCCATTATCATACATAAACCAACAGAATAAATTCTCATTGTTTAATTTAAATCTTTGGCCCATTTTTTTAAATTAATTGTAATTTAATTAATACAATTTTACCGATAAAATTTTCTATCAATTTCAAAACACCTCACAACTTTAGTCACTGTTTTGCTCAAAAAATATATGAACAAGAATAGACCCATCTGAAGTTATCTATTAACTTGCGCTCTTTAAATTTTATAAATTTAGGGGTTTCAATTCTCGTTTTATTATTGTAGGATGAATTGGTGATGAGAGTTTTTCTCAAAAGTTGTTTGTTTTTTAAGGAAAAAATCAAATAATCCTGATAACAAAATTTATTAATCAGGCGTTTAATTGATGCCCTTTCGTAGGCATTAATTATTCAAAAACGCCTTTTTTAAAGATGAAATCAAATTCACTGAAGAAAAATATCGGTGTCAATCAGGCTGGGGCGATCAGCCACCACCAGAGCAACCCTGTTCGATCCACCTTCAGCCTGCATTATGGTGAGCATCCATTAGCCATCACCGGATGTTCAGCACAAACTCCCTCCACTTGGCCTTCTGAGAACTTATACAACCAGATTGCTCCCCTATTTGGAAAAATACTCCTCATCTTGCAATTGGCCATTGGTAGTTATCAGTACTCGCTGGGATTTACTTTACCTTATTCACTAGCATCGCTTTGTAGGATTGGAATACTTAATTCTCGGATCGGTAAACCGTACTTCAGAGCGGGTCTAGTTGCTTCATTCTTGAAAACTCAAAACCCTACGAGAGGTTAATCCAATGCCCATTTCCTTCACGCTACCCTCGCGAGGGGTAACGTCATTCAGATGGGGGGTTTCGCCTAGGTGGATTTCCCCACGAACATCGACCCAGATTTCGGATGCGAGTCATTGGAGGAACAATCCGGGCAGGGCGGTTGAGATTAATGAAGGTAAGAAACCGAAGCCCTATCAGGCAACATGCACCAGCCATTCCACCAGGCTGTTCATTTCTCTAATTGCTTTAGTTGTCATGCTTTTAGCTTCAATCGCTTCGGCCCAAGCCAAACCGATAAAGCTCTCATGGAGCGCCAGCTCTGGCATCGTCGCTGGATACCGCCTCTACTATGGACAGACCAGCCAAAGCTATCCTTCCAGCTTCCCTTCCGCGCCGAGTCTGATCACCACAACCACCTACACGACACCCGATCTGTCGGATGGTACTTATTACTTCGTGGTCAGAGCCTTTGACCCCAATGGAAAAAGTAGTGGCGATTCCAACACAGTGGCTATCACTATTAGCAATGCACTAGCAGCCAATTTCAGCGCCACTCCAACCAAGGGTACTACGCCGCTCACAGTGAAATTCACCAACAGTTCGACGGGGAGTATCGCCAGCCACGCCTGGAATTTTGGCGACGGCACCACCAGTACGGCGCAAAATCCAACGAAGATCTATTCAAAGACTGGTATTTACAGCGTTAAGCTCACAGTAACCGGGTCGGGAAAAAGCGCTACAGTGACCAAAACCAATTACATTTCGGTATCAGCGCCTACCACAACAGCGCCTGTCGCCAGTTTCACAGCGGGACCAACGTCTGGAGGGACGCCGTTGTTGGTGACCTTTAACGATACCTCTACCGGGAGTGTGACTAGCCGGCTGTGGAACTTTGGCGATGGAACAACCAGCACTAACCAAACCTACGTAAAGACCTACAACACACCGGGTAGCTACACAGCCAAACTCACTGTCAGCAACGCAAAGGGAAGTAGCACGACCAGCAAAACCATTTCGGCGACCGCCGTGGCGCCAACCGCCACCTTCAGCGCCACCCCTAGAACTGGGATTGCTCCTTTATCAACAGCGTTCACCAACACCTCTAGCGGAACGATTACTAGTTACTCCTGGAATTTTGGCGACGGTAGCACCAGCACCGCATCCAATCCCACCCACAGCTACGCCACGGCGGGAACTTATACCGTCAGCCTAACGGCCAAGGGTCCAGCCGGCACCAACACCAAAACCCAGACAAGCTATATCACGGTATCCAAAGCGACTGGCGCTAGCGGGTTAGTCGCCGCCTACAACTTTGAAGAAAGCCAAGGTACTACCACAGTGGTCGATAAGTCCGGCAAGGGCAATCACGGGGTGATTTCCGGCGCGATTCGATCAAGTGGCAAGTTTGGAAATAGCCTGTCTTTTGATGGTTCCAATGATTGGGTAAAGATCAACGATGCCTCTTCCTTGGATCTCACGACTAGCGTGACCGTTGAGGCTTGGGTCTATCCCGACGAACTTAGAAGCGGATGGTGGTATTGCGTGCTCGCTAAAGATGTCCAGGGCGGAGCGGCTTACTATCTAGCAGCCAATTCTGATCTCAATAACCCTGAATTTGGCATTAAAACGGAAGATTGGAAGTGGAACGCCTTACATGGCGGTCCCTCACTGCGCCAAGTCACTAGCTGGGTGCATCTCGCCGCCACCTACGATGGCGCCATCCAGCGGCTCTATGTCAACGGCACGCAAGTATCAAGCCGAGCGCAGTCAGGTCGGATGATGGTTTCCAGCAGTCCGCTGTACATTGGCCGCTCCGGCGTATGGAGCGAGTATTTCAAGGGGCGGATCGATGACGTTCGTATCTACAACCGCGCTTTGAGCGCCAGCGAGATCAAAGCTGATATGAATAAGCCGGTGCCATAGCGGGTCGATGCTCCACAACGCTAAGGATGAGCCCGCACCCTGGCGACATTTTCCGCCGCCAGGGCAAGGATGCGATTTTTAAAAGGCTGAAAACAAAGAAGCAAGGCTGTTTTTGCAGCGCCATTGCAGGACAAAAACGGCTCACTTCTTTAGATACAAACGATGGCCAAGCTCGATACCTTGCTTTGCCGCCTCACCGGCATTGATTTCCAGAATATACCGTATTGTCGCTGACTCGCTCGGATAAACGGGACAGGCTGGGGTCGTGCATGGGGGTACATTTGCCTGAATTTGCAACAATTTCCCCCCGCTATCAAAGTAAAGCAAATCCAAGGGAATGGATGTGTTCTTCATCCAGAACACCGCTGGCCCCGCTGGCTGCTCGAACAGCATCCCTCGGCCCTTTGGCAATATTTTACGAAACATCAGACCCCGCTCGCGCTGATCGGGCGTCTGGGCCAACTCCACCTGAAACTCCGCCGCTCCAACCGTCACCGGCATCAACGGCAAGGACTCGGCCGCCGCGATCGCCAGCGTGCCAGCCCCTAACCACAGGGCGATAAATTTACAACCACTTTTCATTCAAAGACCTATCAAACCAGGTTTACGGCGCTGCACCGAATGGACGTCGGACAGAGCGGTCGTAACGGAAGCTGAGTAATTTCCCGTTTGCTTGATAAAGAACAGTTGTCGCATTTACAGTTCTTGTTTATAGATTTATAGAAGATTCCCTCCATAATGAATAGCACTAAACGCGTCCAATTAAGGAAGCCTACCATGGTGTTCTCTAAGCACTTGAATCTGTTTGTCGCCATCGCTCTCCTTGCGGCCAGCGGCACGGCTTTGGCAGGAACGACTTTCATCAATATCCTCACCGGCGGCACCAGCGGCGTCTATTACCCGATCGGAGTCGCGCTATCGCAAATCTACGGCCAACACATTAATGGGGTTAAGACTTCGGTGCAGGCCACGAAGGCATCGGTGGAAAATCTCAATCTGCTGCAAGCCGGCCGGGGCGAATTGGCCTTCGCTCTGGGCGACTCGGTCAGCGATGCCTGGAATGGGGTGGAGGACGCTGGGTTTAAGGCGCCGTTAAAGAAATTACGCGCTATCGCCGGCACTTATTCAAACTATATCCAGATCGTGGCCAGCGCTGACGCCGGCATCAAAACCCTGGCCGATCTGAAGGGCAAACGGGTATCCGTCGGCGCGCCCAAATCCGGCACCGAGTTAAATGCCCGCGCTATCTTTAAGGCGGCGGGTCTCACTTACCAGGATTTGGGGAAAGTGGAATTTTTGCCATACGCTGAATCCATGGAGTTGATCAAAAACCGCCAATTGGACGCCACTTTGCAGTCTTCAGGCCTGGGGATGGCGGCCATTCGCGATCTGGCGGCAACGACAAAGATCGCTTTGATCGCAATCCCTGAGGAAGTTGTCAAAAAAATTGGCGCCGCCGCCTACCAACCGAGCGTCATACCAGCCAATACCTATGACGGCCAAACCGAAGCGGTGCCCACGGCCGCCATCACCAACATTCTGGTCACCCATAGCGATGTGCCGGATGATCTGGCTTACCAAATGACGCAATTGATGTTCGACAACCTTGCTCGGTTGGGAAACTCTCACACGGCCGCCAAGGATATTCAGCTTAACAAAGCCCCCCTCCATTTGCCGGTACCGATCCATCCAGGCGCTGAACGCTTTTACAAAGAAAAAGGCTTGCTGCCCTGAGCGACCTTTCAATCGGTCTTAACCGGCGTTCATGCGGGCTTTTCGGGGAAGCGGGCGATGAGTGAAGCGCAAGCGGAGTTAGCGGCAAATCCGAGGATGTGGCCCAAGGCGTTACTCGCCGTGGCCTTAGCATTTTCGGTTTTTCAAATCATCACCGCAGCCTATCATCCGGTTTCTAGCCAGATCTTGCGCGCCGGTCACGTCGGCTTTCTGCTCATGATGATTTTTCTCAGCACCGGCCAAGACCGAGGTCCACCCCAGATGGCGCTGGCTTGGCTGCTGGGGCTGGCTGGCATGGGAACCGCCCTCTATCAATGGATGTTCGAAGCTGACTTAATCCAGCGATCCGGCGAGCTGACCACCGCTGATCTCACGGTTGGATTAATCCTCATCGGCCTGGTATTTGAAGGAGCGCGTCGGGTGATGGGACCGGCTTTACCGATCATCTGCGGGCTGTTTCTTGGCTACGCACTGTTCGGCCACCTGCTACCCGACGCGCTCGCCCACCGTGGTTACAGCCTGGAGCAAGTCGTTAACCAGTTAGCATTCGGCACCGAGGGTTTATACGGCACGCCGACCTACGTTTCGGCGACTTATATTTTCCTGTTTATCTTGTTCGGCGCATTTTTAGAACAAGCCGGCATGATCAAACTGTTTACCGATTTCGCCTTGGGGCTGTTCGGTCACCAGCTGGGTGGTCCGGCCAAGGTCGCGGTGTTTTCCTCGGCGTTGATGGGCACCATCACCGGTTCCGGCGTGGCCAATGTCGTGACCACCGGCCAATTCACCATTCCGCTGATGAAGCGCTTCGGCTACAGCCCCGCTTTCGCGGGCGGTGTTGAGGCCACGTCCAGCATGGGCAGTCAGTTAATGCCGCCGGTCATGGGGGCGGTGGCCTTCATCATGGCCGAAACCATTAACGTGCCGTTCATTGAAGTGGCCAAGGCGGCACTGATACCCGCGCTGTTGTATTATGTTTCTATCTATTGGATGGTTCATTTGGAAGCTGGGCGCGCTGGTTTAGTCGGCTTGCCGAAAGACCAATGCCCGAACCCCTGGCGGGCCGTGCGTGAACGCTGGTACCTGCTGCTTCCCTTGTTGGTGTTGATCGGATTGTTATTTTCCGGCCGCACGCCGCTGTTTTCCGGCACAGTTGGACTGGCGCTGACCGCCATTGTCATTCTTGGCTCGACGGTCATTCAAGGCGTATCCACGCTCGCTTTACGAATCGTTTTTTGGGTGGTCTTAGGCATGCTTTGCGCCGGTTTCTTTTCAATCGGCATCAGCATGGTTTTTGCTGTTATTGCATGCTTGGTCATCGGCTGCGCGCTGGTTAAGGGCGGTCAGGAAACACTGCGGATTTGCTGGCACGCCTTAGCCGAAGGCGCGCGCCACGCCGTACCTGTTGGCATCGCTTGCGCCCTGGTTGGGGTCATTATCGGAACTATCACTCTAACGGGCATTGCGAGCACCTTCGCCGGTTTTGTCTTAGAACTGGGCAAGAGCAGTTTATTCTTGTCGTTGCTTCTGACCATGGTGACCTGCCTCGTGTTGGGCATGGGCATTCCCACCATTCCCAACTACATCATCACCAGTTCCATCGCCGCGCCGGCGCTGCTGGATCTGGGCGTGCCGCTGTTGGTCTCGCACATGTTCGTCTTTTATTTTGGCATTCTCGCCGATCTCACCCCGCCGGTGGCGCTGGCTTGCTTCGCCGCCGCGCCCATCGCCAACGAATCAGGTCTTAAAATCAGCCTGTGGGCGGTGCGTATCGCGTTGGCCGGGTTTGTGGCGCCCTTCATGGCGGTTTATACGCCGGCCCTGATGATGCAGGAAGCCAGCTTTATGGCGGTTGTCTATATTACGACCAAAGCCCTTATCGCCATCGGCCTGTGGGGCGTGGCGGCGATTGGCCACTGGCGGGCATCGTTGACTTGGCACGAACGCTTGCTGGCGTTTGCTGCCGGAGCGAGCCTGATCATTGCGCTGCCGCTCACCGATGAAGTAGGTTTCCTATTGGGTGCCTGGGTCGTGGGCTGGCACCTTTGGCGAACCCGTTCCAAGGCTGTTAGCCCGACATGACTACATTGTGTCTGGGTCTGGCCGGCGCGGTCTGGGCGGCGCTGCCGCTGGAACAGTTCACCCTAGCTTGGAACCATACCGTCGAAAAAATTCGCTGGGAAGAAGATTACCGGATCACCCCCGCCGGCTTGACGCTTGAAGAGGCACGGGTGCAAGGCAGCGGCGCAGGCATGGAAATACCGGAAGATGCGGTCTGGCAGGCGGGCGCATGGCGCTACCAGCGGACCTTGCCGCCCCTACAGCCGCTACGGCTCGCTCGGACGCCTGAAGCGGGCGATTACCAACTTTGCTCCAAATGGGAGTGCCGTCCGCTGAGCGCTTGGCTCGGCCCGCCTCGCGCGGATCGGCCGCTGGTCGAGTTATGGAGTTGCGCGCCGCATTCATTCCAGCGATGATCCATCATATCGTTGTCCAACCCTAAAACTCATTCGAAAATCGGCGCGATTTGTCGGGGTGCTGGTCATGCCATCAACATAAACTCCCGCACAAACGAAGCGCCAGCACTTCCCAACCATGCGCTTTGAACTATCGCAGACCGATGGCGCCGCGCGTCGCGGCCGGTTGATCTTCCCGCGCGGCACGGTGGAAACCCCGGCCTTCATGCCGGTGGGCACCTACGGCGCGGTCAAGACGCTGACGCCGGAAGAAGTGCGCGCCAGCGGCGCGGAAATCCTGCTGGGCAATACCTTCCATCTGATGTTGCGGCCTGGAACCGCCATCATTCAACAGCACGGCGACCTGCACGATTTTATGCACTGGAATGGGCCAATTTTAACCGATTCCGGTGGTTTTCAAGTCTTTAGCCTCGCGGCGATCCGCAAAATCACCGAAGCCGGCGTGAAATTTCAATCGCCGGTGGATGGCGGAACGGTATTTCTGGGTCCGGAAGAATCGATGGCGGTGCAACGGGCGCTCGGTTCGGACATCGTCATGATTTTCGACGAATGCACCCCCTATCCCGCCACCGAAACCGAAGCCCGCCAATCCATGGAACTCTCGCTGCGCTGGGCGCGACGCAGCAAGATCGCCCATGACGACAACCCCGCCGCGCTGTTTGGTATCGTTCAGGGCGGGATGTATCCGGGCCTGCGCCGCCTCTCCGCCGAAGGCTTGCGCGAACTCGGCTTTGACGGCTACGCCATCGGCGGCCTGGCCGTCGGAGAACCTCCAGCGGAACGCTTGCACATCCTCGACCACACTACGTCACTCCTTCCCGTTAATGCACCGCGCTATTTGATGGGCGTCGGCAAGCCCGAAGACATCATTGAGGCGGTGCGCCGAGGGATCGATCTCTTCGACTGTGTGCTGCCGACCCGTAACGCCCGTAATGGCCACCTGTTCACCCATCAGGGGGATATACGAATCCGTAACAGCCGTTACCGCGCTGATAACCGACCGCTGGATGAAAACTGTGCTTGCTATACCTGTCGCCATTACAGCCGCGCTTATCTGCGGCATCTGGATCACTGCCGGGAAAGTCTCGGCGCGCGGCTCAACACCATTCATAACCTGCACTATTACCAGGAACTGATGCGCGGACTGCGCGACGCCATCGCCAACCAGCGCTTTGATGCATTCGCGGTACGCGTTTACGAAAATCGCAAGCAAATGCCATCGTCCGTGTATAATGACGCGCTTTGAAAATCGACCCTGATTAAGCGGCCTGACATAAATTTCGCCGCTGGCGGCATGACGTAGTCCTCCTAGCCGGCGCCAAGCGAAACAGGGCAAGAAATCGATGAGGAACTCCCATGGATTACATTTTAAACTTTTTGATTCAAGACGCCGTGGCCCAGCAGACCGGCACGTCTGCTCCCGCTGACATGGGTCTGCTGAACCTACTATTTCCGATCATCCTAATCGGCGCATTCTATTTTCTGCTGATTCGGCCGCAGACCAAACGGGCGAAAGAACACAAGCAGATGGTAGACGGCCTGAAGAAAGGCGATGAGATTGTGACTGGCGGCGGCATTTTGGCTCGGATTACCGAAGTGGGCGATAACTTCGTTCAGCTGGAAATCGCCGATGGCGTACAGATTAAAGCCCAAAAGCAAGCGGTCGGCTCGCTGATGCCCAAGGGCACCTTCAAAGGCAATTTGTAAGCGCCCCGACGCTAGAGCGGAAACCCTTACTCCATGCCCACCCCGCACGCGCTCAATCAATATCCTTGGTGGAAACATCTACTGATCGGCCTGATCATCCTGTGGGGCCTGATCTTCGCGTTGCCCAACCTGTTCGGCGAAGACCCCGCCGTGCAAATCTCTGGGACCCGCGCCAATATTTCCATCGACGCCGCGTTTCAAAAACGGGTCGCCGCCGTGCTCGACGCCGACAAGTTGCCCCACAAGCGCTTGGAGCTCGAAGCCGATCGCTTGCTAATCCGCTTCTCCGATTCAGAAGAACAGCTCAAAGCCGCTGATATCCTCAAAGATCGGCTGGGTCGCGATTATATCGTCGCCCTCAATCTCGCCTCATCGGCTCCTGCCTTCCTCCGGGCGATGGGTCTGAATCCGATGTATCTCGGTTTGGATCTGCGCGGCGGCGTGCATTTTCTGATGCAGGTTGATATGGATGCCACCGTCAAGCAGGTCGAAGACAGTTACGTGGATGAAATCCGTGCTCAGCTGCGCAATGAGAAAGTGCAGTACGCCTCAGTAGGACGGGTCGCGACCGGCGGCGTGCAGGTGGAATTCACCGATGCCGCCGAACGCGATAAGGCCGCGCAGCTGTTGCGCAAGAGCCTCGGCAATCTAGAGCAAAGCGAATCGGGGCCGCTGGGACTCAAGCTGATCCTCGGCGAGCCAGAAATCAAGGAAAAACGCGATTTCGCCCTCCAGCAGAACATCACCACCCTCCGCAACCGGGTTAACGAGTTAGGAGTTGCCGAACCGATTATCCAGCAACAGGGCAGCGACCGCATTGTGGTGCAACTGCCCGGCGTACAAGACACCGCTCGCGCCAAGGAAATTCTCGGCGCGACCGCCACCTTGGAATTCCGACTGGCTGATGAGGAAAACGACTGGAACCAGGCGGCGACCACCAATCGCATTCCGGTCAATTCACGGTTGTATAAGGATCGCGAGGGCCGGCCGGTGCTGTTGCAGAAACGGGTGTTGCTGACCGGCGACTCCATTGTTGACGCCTCCTCTGGCCTTGACCAGCAAAGCGGCGGGCCAGCGGTGTTCATCTCGCTGGACGGGAAAGGCGGCAATCGCATGGAAGCAGGCACCAAGGACAACATCGGCAAGCGCATGGCCGTGGTGTTCATCGAAAACAAGACCGAAACCAAGCGGGTGGATGGCGAACTCAAAAAGAGCGCTTACACCGTCGAGGAAGTCATCAATGTCGCCACCATCCGCGACCGGTTGAGCCGGCGTTTTCAAATCACCGGGCTAGATAGCACCCGCGAAGCCCGCGATCTCGCTTTATTGTTGCGGGCCGGCGCTTTAGTCAGCCCCATCGAAATCATTGAGGAGCGCACGGTCGGCCCCAGCGCGGGCAAGGAAAATATCGCGCAAGGCTTCCGCGCCGCCGCGATCTCGCTATTGGTCATCGCCGCGTTCATGACCTGGCGCTACAAAACCTTCGGTTTGATCGCCACCGCCGCCCTGTTTGCCAACGTGGTGTTACTGATCGCGGCGCTGTCGATGCTGCAAGCGACATTGACCTTGCCCGGCATTGCCGGCATCGTGCTGACCATGGGTATGGCGGTGGACGCCAACGTGCTGATCTACGAACGCATCCGTGAGGAATTGCGCAACGGCAACAGCCCACAGGCCGCGATCCATGCAGGCTTCGACCGAGCCTTCGACACTATCTTGGATTCGAACCTGACCACGCTGATTGCGGCGATCATGCTGTTCGGCTTTGGCACGGGTCCGATCAAGGGCTTTGCCGTCACCCTTAGCATCGGCATTCTGACCTCGATGTTCACAGCGGTCACTGGCTCGCGGGCCTTGGTCAATCTCTTTTACGGCGGCCGCAAGCTGCAACAGCTGAACGTCTAAACGACGGCGGGATACAGTTATGTGGCAATTCAGCCTCTACGGCACAAACATTGATTTCATGCGCTGGCGCAAGCTGGCGATGATCTGGTCTATTGCGGTGTTGTCGATCGCGCTCCTCTCGCTGCTGATCCGGGGCATGAACTTGGGATTGGATTTCACTGGCGGCACGGTGATTGAGGTGCAATACCCACAGCCGGTGGAAATCCCCAAGATTCGCGACACGCTGGCCCAGGTGGGCTTCGCCGACGCGCAGACCCAACATTTCGGCACGGCTCGCGATATCCTCATCCGTATTCCGCCCCACGGCAAAGATAGTAGCGCCGCGACGCTGAGTAACCAAGTGCTCCAGGCCCTGCAAGCCGCCGAGGGTGGATCTGGCGCCACCTTGGCGCGGGCCGAATTCGTCGGGCCGCAGGTGGGTCAGGAACTGGTCGAGAAGGGGGGCTTGGCCGCGTTAGGCGCGCTAGCGGGGATTCTGATCTACGTCATGTTCCGCTTTGAGTGGCGTCTTGCGGTTGGCACCATCGCCGCCACTGTTCACGATGTGCTGTTTACTGTCGGTTGGTTTTCACTGTTTCAGATCGACTTCGATTTGACGGTGCTGGCGGCGGTGCTGGCGGTGATCGGTTACTCGGTCAATGATACCGTGGTGGTGTTGGATCGTATCCGTGAGAACTTTCGCAAGCGGCGCAAAGGCTCAGTTCTGGAGATCATGAACCTGTCGATCAACGAAACGCTTTCGCGGACCGTCATGACGAGTTTTGTAACCCTGCTGTCGGTGATCGTCATGTATTTCTTTGGCGGTAGCGTGATGCGCGGCTTTTCGATCGCCATGATTATTGGCATCGTGGTGGGTACCTATTCATCCATTTATATCGCCAGCGCCACGGCGCTCTACTTGGGCCTCAGCCGCGAGGATTTGTTACCCCGCGCCAAGGAGACCGCCGACGATCATCCTTGAAATGAAAGAGGGAGGCTTTTGGCCTCCCTCCGCATTTTCGCCGGTGCGGCTTAATAGCTTTTAATGACTCGTCCGCAGCTGGGTAAAAGGATCGGATTCGTCCGCGCGCGGTATCGCAAGTTTTGCTTGCGTGCTATCTTCGCGCTGCAGAACGTCGCTTTCCACGCCTCGGATCACCAAGCGCGCCCAAGCAGCGGCAATCAGCCACAGCAACACGCCCAGCGCGACCGAACCGCTGGTTGCGTTAATCAGGCCATAGCCAATACAGCTTAGACTGCTTAGCCAGAAAACTCCGATGGGCGCGGCGGTATGGGAAGCGCACCCATAACGGATTACAGCCGCGGGAGGAACAATGAGCGAAAGCAGGGTTCTCTTCATCACAGGATTCCTTTAAGGGGGTTTTCCAATGGGATATCGACCAAAAAGGACGATCAAATCTAGAGAGGATACGTCCATATATTTATAGGGTAGTTTCCAACTTATTTATAACTATAATTTGATTTTCTCGCAATTGCGAGGCGTTTTTGCCTACTCCAAAATGACCTAATGTCGGCGGTTATTGATACCGCATTGCGTTCAAGTTAGCTCATAACTTTCATGCCGTAGGAGGTTTTGCATGAACATCAAAAAGGCGCTGGTGGTGGACGATTCTAAAGTCGCCCACTTAACCTTACGCAAGCTGTTGCTCGAGCGCAGTATTGAAGTGGACTGGGTAGGCTCAGGCGAGGATTGCATCAAATATCTCGAGAATAAAAAACCCGATATCATTTTTATGGACGTAATGATGCCCGGCATGGATGGGTTTGAGACCAGTCGGGCCATTGGCCAGCACCTTGAGCATTCACCGCCGATCATCATGTGCTCGGCTAACGCCACGGATGAAGATAAACGAGACGCTAAGGAAAGCGGGGCGGTCAGCTTCCTCTCGAAACCGTATACTCCCGCCCAACTCGACACGATTCTGCAAGCGATCGATCAGGGTACCGCCGCCATCCTGATGGATGAACCGTCCGCTCGGCCCACCGCGTCGATTCCCAAGCCGACCGTCGTGGAAAAAGACCCCGTGCCAGCGCCAGCGGCGCCCACCGTTCCGGCCGCCGAAGCACCTATCAGCCTACCCACCACCGCGGGGACCAGGGAAATCGAACAGATCGCCGAGCGCGCGGCTTGGTCCGCGGCCGAAAAAGTCGCCCGCGATCTCATTCAGGAGTTGGTGCCCAATCTGGCGCGCGAAATCGCCACCCAGACCGCTCGCAGCGTTTCCGAGGACTTAGGGCGACGTTCGGCCCATGCCGCGGTGCGGGCGGCCCAAGAAGCGGCCAAGCAAACTGCTACCGAGATCGCGCGCGGCACCGCCGAACGCACGGCGCGCTCCGCCGCGCAAGAAAGCGCCCGCAGCGTGGCCGAGCAAGCGGCCCGCGAAGTCAGCGAAGGAGTCTCCCAACGTAATGTGGCGCGCGGGTTGGAAATCAATCGTGATGAATTGCTCAAACAGATTGAGGCCCAAATCGGACAGCAGAGTAAGGAAACCGTGACGATGCTAACCGGGGCGCCAGAATTCAAGCAACAAATCATTCAAATGGTTCGATCCAATATCCAGCCCGTGATCGAAACCATCGCTCGAGAAACCACCGAACGGTCCATCCAGCAAACCGTCTCCGAGCTCTCCACCGATGCGGGCGGCCCCTTGGCCAAGCGGGCCAGCCTGGCGTTAACCATTGGGCTTATCGCTCTCGTCGGCGCCGCCGTTGCTTTGGTAGGCTCCATCCTTAAGTGGTTTTGAACCCCGCCCTCATCCCGTCGGTCTAGGTCCGCCGACGGGATGAGTTCATCCAGCCTCGCTAGCCAAGCCCCTCGGTTCTCTCGTTTCGGCGGCTCGACTGATCCTCGCTGGCAGGGCAATACTCCAGCGTTTGCTCTTTCGCTACTCGATCCCCGCGCCCTTGGCTTGAGCATCCGCATGATAGGACGATCGAACCATGGGCGCCGAAGCGACATGGGTAAATCCTAGCGTCTCGCCAAACACTCGTAAATGCTCGAATTCTTCCGGCGATACGTAACGGCTCACCGGCAGATGATGCATGCTGGGCTGCAAATATTGACCCAGCGTCAGCATTTGAACATCGTGGGCGCGCAGCTCACGCATGACATCCTCGATTTCGGCCAGGGTTTCACCCAATCCTAGCATCAACCCAGATTTGCTGGGGATCCGCGGCTGGCGCGATCTAAACTCTTTCAGCAAATCGAGCGAGTATTCATAATCGGCGCCGGGTCGGACCTGTCGATACAACCGTGGAATGGTCTCCAGATTATGATTGAATACGTCTGGCGGCTCCCGTTCCAGAATCTCCAACGCCACCACCATCCGTCCCCGAAAATCGGGAGTCAGCGTTTCAATGGTGATTCCCGGACACTGGGCGCGCACCGCCCGAATGCAGGCGGCGAAATGCGCCGCGCCACCATCGCGCAGATCGTCGCGGTCCACCGAAGTGATCACCACGTATTTCAAACCCATTGCCGCGACCGTGGCCGCCAAATTTGCCGGTTCAGCCGGATCGAGCGGCTTGGGCCGGCCATGACCGACATCACAGAAGGGACAGCGGCGCGTGCAGATATCGCCCATGATCATGAACGTCGCGGTGCCGTGGCCAAAACACTCGCCGAGATTCGGGCAACTGGCTTCCTCGCAAACCGTATGCAGTTTGTTGTCCCGCAAAATCTGCTTTAACCGCATCACTTCTGGCGTGCCGGGAAACTGGGCGCGAATCCAGGGCGGCTTGCGCAGCCGCTGCTTGGGATCGCTCGGCGCGATCTTGATGGGGATGCGGGCGACTTTTTCGGCGCCACGCAATTTCTCACCCGGCTGGAATACGGGCTTGGCGGCGGAGTTTCGATCAACGGCGACGGGAGAATCGGGAGAGGGAATAAGTTCGGGCATGATGGATTCCTGGATAAGCCAGTGAATACTAACCGAGTTCTGGCGTTAGGATACGGTCGCGAGTTTCGCTATCAATCCCATGGCGGATCGCCTCCGTACCCATCAGAACGCTCTCTGTCGATAGTGTAGTGGCTGTACCCCAAGTTGCGGCCCAGACGCGGTAATAAATCCTTTGCAACGGCTGCCAATGTCAGCTTGATGCCAAAGTCGCGTAACTGGGTGACTCGCAACCCTGGATAACCACAGGGATTGATGCGGCTAAAGGGTTCCAAGTCCATATCGACGTTGACGCTCAAACCATGATAGGAACAACCCTGCCGGATGCGCAGGCCCAGTGAGGCGATCTTGGCTTCTCCAACGTAAACCCCCGGCGCGGCGGGTCGCGCATGGGCAGCGATACCATAGGTTGCCAACGCTTCGATCACCGCCGCCTCCAGCGCGCTCACCAAGGCCCGTACGCCCAACCCCAACCGGCGCACATCCAACAGGCAGTACACAACCAGCTGGCCTGGACCGTGATAGGTGACCTGCCCGCCCCGATCAACCTGAATGACTGGAATAGTTCCCGGCGCCAGTACATGTTCCGGCTTGCCAGCCATGCCTTGCGTAAAAACGGGCAGATGCTCGACCCACCATAGTTCGTCCACGGTTGCGGCGTCACGGCCCACGGTGAAGGACTGCATCCACTGGAATACCGCCTGGTATTCACGCCGCCCCAATGCGCGGAACACCAGAGCATCCGGATGTTGAACGGGCACGGCCAGCTTACAGTACCAGGATGATTTGCGGGTGATTGCTCAGCTCGCGATAGATTGCGTCCAGTTGCTCGCGATCACGGGCGCGCACCACCACCGTCACCGATTGGTAGCGGCCGGCGCGGCTATCTCGCACGTGTACCTGGGCTTCATCCAGATCGGGCGCGTGTCGCCTCACCAAATCTAGCGCCAGCATCCTGAGATCGCCATCGCTAGCTCCCATGATCTTGATGGGAAAATCGCAAGGAAATTGCAACAGCGATTGATCGTCCATCGCCAGCGTTCCGCCATCCAGCAGGATTGTTAATTAAACAGGTAGTAGAAAAACATCAGAATGGTATCGATCAAGCGCCCAAACCAACCACTTTCTGAAACGTCCTTCAACGCCACCAGTGGGGTCTTGCTGACTTCCTGATCACCCAATTTGACCACGATCTCGCCAAATGGTTGATCCTTCCGCGCTGGAGCGAGGATCTTCGGCTGAACGGCGGTGGTCGTGCTAACCTGCGGCGCTTGGCCCTTGGGCACCGTCACGTACAAGGGAAAAGTTAGGCCAAGCGGCAATTCGCTTTCCTGTCCTTTCCAGATGCGGCCGGTGACGATAGGAACGTTGGCGTCGTGCAATTTGCGGCTTTCAAAAAAGCTAAAGCCATAGTTCAGTAACGCCTGGCTGGCTGAAAAACGTTCTTTTTCCTTGGCGGCGCCAAGCACCACGCCAATCAGCCGTGTATCGTTGCGCTTGGCCGCCGACACCAAGCAATAGCCCGCCGACTCGGTATGCCCCGTTTTGACCCCATCCACCGTGGGATCGGTGAATAACAAGCGGTTACGGTTAGGCTGATCGATATTGTTATATTTAAAACTCCGTACCGAATAGCGGGCATAATGCTCGGGGAACTCCTGCATGATCACTCGCGTCAACGCCGCGATATCGCGCCCCGACATGTAATGATTGGGATTGGGCAAGCCTGCGGCATTGGTAAAATGACTGTTCTTTAATCCCAGTCGCTCCGCTTCCTGATTCATCAGTTTGGTGAAGGTTTCCTCGGAGCCAGCCACATGCTCGGCCAAGGCCACGGTGGCATCGTTGCCGGATTGCACCACCATCCCCATCAGTAGCTCTTCCGCCGACACCTGCGTCCCTAGCTTGACGAACATCTTCGAACCGACGGTCTTCCATGCTTTTTCGCTAATGGTGACTTTATCATCCAAGCGAATCTTTCCTGATTTCACCGCTTTGTAGATTACATAACCCGTCATCAACTTGGTGATGCTGGCCGGCTCCATCCGTTCGTCGCCTTTCATATTCGCTAGGATGTTACCGCTCTGGTAATCCATCAACACATAGGCGCGCACCGGTACTTGCGGTGGCGGGGGTATCGGTTCTGCCTGAACGGTAGTCCAACTGAGAACCGATACAGCAAAGGCTATAAAGACAAAAGAGAGTTACGAATTGAATTCAAATACAGCATGTCGCGACTATTTTCCGGAGTTGCCAATCAGAGTGGGTGATTCTAGCCAGAAGTTCGACCCCAAAACAAACCGCCGGCTATAAAAGCGAGGCGGCGGATGGGGGCTATGGCGATCGCGAAAAAACCGATCAGTCGGCGACGACGCGAGAACGGTTCGTCTTGAGGCTGGCTAAGCGCACCCCGGTCGGTTTAATGACGACGGCCCGAGTGGGCGTCCTCATCCCCTGACGAACGGCGGAGCCCGTTCCTTTTCGAAGATCGCGTTGCGCCGCGCCCACTGCCCGCTCGTTTGCGGGGCGACCGTCACGGCGTTCGGCGACCGTGGCGGAACTGGACCGGCTGTTCTTGCTGTTAGCTGTTGGAACAACAGTATGACGTGCTTCTCCCCCTCGCATGCTTTTGCCAGCCTCAGCTGAAGCTAAGTGGATGGGAGCTTGGGTCCGATTTGGCTCGACGTTCTTGATCGCGGGTTTGGCGACAACCGGGCGCACCGCGGCTGGCTTCGGCGCGGCTCGTACAACAGCTGGCGTCGCGGGTCGAATTGCAGCACGAGCCACTTTAGTGTTGCGCTTGGTCGCTACCGCTGGATGTGACGCCGGAACATCCAAGACAGGCGCTTCCGGTTCCGGTGATTTCACGGAAGTAGGCGGGATGGCGACTTCGAATGTGGGCTGGGGCTGCAGCGAGCCAGCGATTGCCTTCTCAGGCAATGGATCGGCTGATCCTTCGGTCTGCGCCTGCTCTTGCGGCATCGGCGGACCGAGCGGCTTCGGCTCCTCGCGTACACGCTGAGGCCCAGCAGATTCCGGTTTCTGCTCCGGTTGCAGGGTGCGACTGGCGGGTAGCTCCCGCTTTTCAGCGCTGTCAGCCGCCAATGCCAACCGGGTTGGCTCGGAAACGCTCAACTGCGATGAGGACAATTCATGGGCAAATGAGATCGCAGCGGGTTCTGATTTCGGTTCTGGTCGAATTTGGCGATTGGCCAGCCGTTCTGAAGCCCCGGCGCGGCGCGCCGCCAACTCCGGTAAAACTGGATAAGGCTCCAACGCGACTATTTCGACCTGAGCCGTCCCTCGCCCGAGCATATCCAGTCGCGTCGCGGCGGCATAGGATAGATCGATGATACGCCGTCCGACAAACGGCCCGCGATCATTGACCTTGACGACAACGTTGCGGCCATTCTCTAAATTGGTGACACGCACATAAGTGGGAAGCGGCAGGCTTTTATGGGCGGCGGTCAGATCGAACATGTTATAGCGTGGGCCGCTGGAAGTCTTACGGCCATGAAAACCCCGGCCATACCAGGATGCGATGCCCTGCTCGCGATAACCGGCGCTGGTTTCCTTAACGCGATAACGCCGGCCGAACACGACATAGGTGTCGGGATTTCCGCTGCGACTGGCCGGTTCGAGGCGAGGGACTAGATCCCCGCTAATAGCCTCCATGCTGGGTTCAAACTTAGGAACTTGCACCCTTGGTGGAATGTTGTTAGAAACCGAACTACAGCCAGCCAGCGCCGTGGCCAGCGAAGCCCAAACCAAGCTATGGCTCCAAGCAAATTTCGCCATAAAAACATCCCCCCTCTACCAGAGAATAGGCCACGGGCGCATTCCCTCGGTATCATTTTTGTGGATTCAGAGTGACTCAGTTAGCGCGAGTCACACGTTCTGGCGTTAAAACGCCATGATTTGCGGCGGATCGGGCGTAGCGCTCGCGAATTGCCTGACTCAATTGATACACCGCCATGGCATACAGCTGGCTAGTGTTGTAACGGGTGATCGTAAAAATTATGAAATCCCAACCAGTACTTAGGGCCATCGCGTCCTTGCAACTCCAATAACATCGCCATCTGCCCATCGCTGATCCGCTCCTCCGGCGCAACGCCTTGGCCTCGAAGGCTGGCGACGCTGTACTGGGGCTGGGCCACGCGGCGACTGATCAGAGCTGGATAGCGGCCACCGCTGACCGCGGCCGGGGACGCCACCGGCTGTCCGGCACGCCATCCGTGCTTGTTGAAATAATTGGCGACGCTGCCAATCGCATCTCGCGGATTACGCCACAGGTCGCGGTGACCGTCCCCGTCGAAATCCACGGCATAACTGCGGAAACTGCTCGGCATGAACTGGCCGTAGCCCATCGCCCCCGCGTAGGAACCGCGTGGCGCCAGCGGATCAATGCCTTCCCCGCGGGCCAGCAACAAAAAGTTCTCTAATTCCTTACGAAAGTAGGCGGCGCGCCGCGGGTAGTCGAACGCCAAGGTGGCCAAAGCCTCCAGCACCCGGTACTTACCCATATTGCCGCCATACTGGGTTTCCACGCCGATGATGGCGACCACATACTCCGGCGGTACGCCATATACTTGCTCGGCTCGCGCCAGCGCCGCGGCGTTAGCTCGCCAAAACTCGACGCCGCCCTGAATGCGCTTGGCGCTGATGAAGATCGGTCGGTAAGCATGCCAGGGTTTTGATTCGGCTGGCCTGGACATGGCGGCGATAATGCTGGGCTGGGTCTGCGCACGGCTGAAAGTTGCCCGCAACTGGACGGCGTTGAACCGGTGCTGGGCGACCATCTCGCGGATGAACGCTTGTACATCGCGCCGTTCGACCAGCGGTTGGCCGGGGATACCAGTCCCCGCACCTTCCGCGCTGGCGGGAGGAACATCCGGCGTTGGCGCAACCGGAACAGTGATCGGACGCTGGTCCGACACCGGTGGGGCACAGGCGCTCAACAACATCAGAAAACCAAGTAAAATCGGACTCTTCACGCACAAGCCTCGTCGTTGGCAAGGGTGGTGATTACCGCACTGGGGTCCGGCGGTGCGAATAAATGCTCATCAGGATACCGAAGCCGGCCATAATCGTCACTAGGGAAGTTCCCCCATAGCTGAACAGCGGTAGCGGCAACCCCACCACCGGTAACAAACCACAGACCATTCCAGAGTTTACGAAAGCATACATAAAAAAGATCAGCGTCAGGCTACCCGACAGCAAGCGACCATACGTATCTCCAGCGCGGGTGGCCATATAAAGACAGCGGGCGATGATCAGAAAATATAAGCTTAACAAAATACAACCGCCCACCAAGCCAAACTCCTCGGAAAAGGCGGCGAAAATGAAATCGGTTGTGCCCTCCGGCAAAAAATCCAGATGAGACTGGGTGCCATTTAGCCAACCCTTGCCATAGATACCACCCGAACCGATGGCGATTTTCGATTGAATGATGTGATAACCGGTCCCCAAAGGATCACTTTCAGGGTTAAGGAAGGTCAATACGCGCTGCCGCTGATAATCATGCATGACGAAGGTCCAGAACAGCGGGACAACGCCCACCACCAACGCGACTAAGCCAAACAAGATAATCCAACTCAACCCCGCCAGAAATAAAGCAACGGCGCCAGCCCAACCGACCACCAGCGCGGTACCCAGGTCAGGTTGCTCGGCAATGAGAATAAACGGAATTACGGTAATCAGCGCGCCGGCCAACAAATGCAACAACCGTGGCGGCAACGGCTTGTCAGCGAAAAACCAAGCCATCATCATCGGTACCGCCAGCTTCATGATCTCAGAGGGCTGAAATCGCAGCACCCCCAAATCCAACCAGCGCTGCGCTCCCTTGGAAATATCGCCGACCACCATCACCGCCAACAATAATAGCGTGCCAGCCAGATACAGCCAGGCCGACCAAAACCGAAAATAAGAGGGTGGGATCTGAGACAGAACAAACATGATGGCGAAGCCCAATCCCAAGCGCATCGCCTGGCCCGCCACCAAATTCCAATTCTGGCCCCCGGCGCTGTAGAGCACCACCAAGCCCAACCCGGATACCGCCGCCAGTCCCAGCACCAATAGCAGATCCAGATGGAGCAATCGCAATAACCAATCAAACTTATTCCGATTCATTCCGCAGCACATCCTGCGCGGGTTCGATACCCTTGATCAATGCGGAATCGTATTTATCGAGCAGATACGCATCCATCACCTTGCGCGCCAACGGCGCCGCCGTGGCGCTGCCGCCGCCGCCATGCTCCGCGATCACCGCCACGGCGATCCGGGGATCATCCACCGGCGCGAAAGCGATAAATAGCGCATGATCCAACAGGTGCTTGGCCAAGCGCTTGGCGTTATAGCGCTCGTTCTGACCCAGCGTGAAAACCTGGGCGGTGCCGGTCTTGCCGGCGATCCGATAGCGCGGACTTCTACTCTTGTGGGCGGTACCGCCTTCCACCACATGGATCATTCCCGTGATGACCGCATCCCAAAAGCGAGCATTTTTAAGTGTGACCGGCGGTAGCTTGCGCGGTTCGGCCAGCGTCTTGGCCTTAGCGCCGGTGTCTTGCGTGGCATGCAGTATTCTCGGTTGGTAATTATCGCCCCGTTGGGAAATGATGGCGGTCGAATGAGCCAATTGCATTGGCGTCGCCAAAAATAAGCCCTGACCGATACCGGCGCTGAGGGTATCGCCCCCATACCAGTCTTGCTTTTTAATCTTGCGCTTCCACTGACGGGATGGGAGCAAAGCCCCTTTCTCGCCGGCCAAATCGACGCCGGTCGGACGGCCCATGCTAAATTTGCCAAGAAATTCATGAATCCGATCAATACCGAGATTGAGCGCCAAGTCATAGTAATAGACATCGCAGGATTGGGCGAGCGAGCGATCCATGCTCACACTGCCGTGCCCGCTGCGTTTCCAGTCGTGGAATTTACGCCCGCCGCCCGGCAGGCGATAAACCCCCGCGCAAAAAACGCTGCTGCCGCGACTGACAACACCATATTCCAGCCCCGCTAGCGCCATCATCGGCTTGATGGTGGAGCCGGGTGGATAAACCCCGCGCAGAGCGCGATTGAGCAAGGGCCGATCCTTGGAGGTATTGAGTTTTCGGTAGGACGCGAAATCGATGCCGTTGACGAAGGGATTGGGATCGTAAGTCGGCTGGCTGGCTAAAGCCAGGACCTCGCCGCTACGCGGGTCGATGGCGACGATGGCGCCGTTATGACCTTCCAGGGCATCCTCGGCGATCGCTTGCAAGCGCATGTCGAGGCTGAGATAAATGTTTTTTCCCGACACCGGCGGGGTGCTGCTTAAAACCCGCAACGGCCGACCCTCGGCATTGGTTTCAACTTGTTCGTAACCCGCGCGTCCGTGCAACATCTCCTCATAGAAACGCTCCACTCCCGTTTTGCCGATGTGAGTGCTACCGCTGTACTGGCCAGGGTCGAGCTTGCGCAATTCATCTTCATCGATGCGCCCGACGTAACCGAGGGCATGAACACCCAGCGCCTTCAAGGGATAGCGGCGGGTCAAATCAGCCTTGATCTCCACACCCGGCAACCGGTACATATCTATAGCTAGCCGCGCGATCTCTTCGTCCGTCAACTGGAATCGCAGCGGGGTGGCGTTATATGGCGGCGTCCGTCGCGCCAGCTTGCGGAAGCGCTCGATGTCAGCGTCCGACAGCGCGATGCGATCCCGAATGCCCGCCAGCACCGCCTCCAAATCCTTGGCCTGCTCCGGCGTGACTTCGAGATGGTAGGAGGTGAGATTCTCAGCCAGTAACACGCCGTTACGATCGTAGATAAAACCGCGGGCCGGGGGCAATGGCAGCAGGCGAACTCGATTGCTGTCCGACAGCAGATTGAAACGGTCGTGGTTGAGTACCTGAAGGTAAACCAACCGACCCGACACCGACAGCAGCGCCAGAAAAATCGCAAGCAGCGTAATCAACACCCGTCGAAAAAACAGCTCGCTCTCGGCGGCATTGTCTTTTTCTCTGACCAGCAGCTTGTCGATGGGTGGTTTGGCCGCCGCACGCCACAGCTTCATATCTCCTCCGCCGCGATCAGCTAACCTGAAAATACCGGCGCGCGTCGCGCAGGATGACGAACACCAAGGGCCAGCACACCATGCCGCCCACCGCCGGCGCCAAATACCACCAGTCGCGCGGCGGATAACCGATGACGCCGCTGATCCAAAACACCAGAATCTGTTCCACCAGTAAAAAGACCAGAATGCTGAACGCCTGCTGCCACAGCGGAGCCGCCCGGATACGCCGATACATTTGGCAGGTCAAATAGGCCACGGCGGCCAACGCCAGCGCGTGCTGGCCCAGCAGCGCGCCGCGCCCGACATCCAGCAATAACCCGACCAGCCAGCCGGTGCTGATCCCGACCCGATGCGGCAGCGCCATGTTCCAGTAGATCAGCACCATCGCCACCCAATCCGGTCGAAAACGCTCCAGCCAGCCCGGCAGCGGCAGGCCGCCCAGCAAAAAAGCGGCGAGAAAGCTGAATGCGACAACCCAACTGCCGGCGCGAGGAGCGGCAATCATGGCCGATGGGCTGGGGGTGGCGCCATTGGCGCCATTGGCGCCGCCACGGGCGCGGGTTTCTCATCGGGCGGCGCATCTTCGAGCAGCATCACTTCCCGGATGCGATCCAACTGGGCGACCGGTTTGGCGATAATATTGGCGAAAGGGCTACCCGGTTCAAACTTGGCGACTGTCGCCACCGGATAACCGTGCGGAAAGCGGCCACCCAAGCCAGACGTCACCAATAAATCACCGACTTTGACATCCGCGTTATTGGGCACATGCAGCAGTTTCAATTCCTGAAAATTGCCGGTGCCCAGCGCCAAGGTCCGCACGCCGGTACGGTTGATTTGGATCGGCAAGGCATGGCTGACATCGGTGATGAGAATTGCTGTCGAGCTGAAGGGGTCCGTGTGGATGATTTGGCCGATGACGCCGTGCTGGTCGAGCACCGGTTGGCCGACGTAGACGTGGTGCTGGCGACCGCGGTTGAGCAAGATATGATGTCGGTACGGATCGAAATCCACCGCCAGCAGTTCAGCGATCAAAAGCCGTTCGGGGGTGTTGACCGTCGATTCCAGCAGAGAACGCAAGCGTCGGTTTTCAGCTTCCAAGGTGGTTAGTTTCTGCAATTGCGCGTTCAAAAAAATTTGCTTCTCGCGCAAACGGGCATTCTCCTCCAGTAGCGCGCCGCGCCCAGCCAGATTCTGGTCTAGCCACCCTTTGGTCTCGGCTGGCAACCGCATCAAATACTGGAAGGGATAAACCACGGTGCCTAATACATCGCGCAGGCCATCCAAATATTGATAGCGGTGATCCACCGTCATCATGATGATAGACAGCGCGACCCAAAAGCCAAGCTGTAAAATCGCTGTCGGATTGACCGTGAACAAGTACTGGATACGCTTACTGGGAGTGAGAGCGGCCAACGCTTATTCGATGGCGAAAGCTTCAACAGCGTGCTCGTCCTTAGCAATCAATTCCAGCACCCGACCGCCGCCGCGCGCCACGCAGGTCAGCGGATCTTCCGCGACCACCACGTTCAGGCCAGTCTCCTCAATAATCAGCCGGTCGATGTCGCGCAACAGCGCACCGCCGCCGGTCAGCACGATGCCGCGTTCGGCCACATCGGCCGCCAGTTCCGGTGGGGTGGCTTCCAGCGCCATCTTCACCGCGCTGATGATACCCGACAACGGCTCCTGCAAAGCTTCGAGAATTTCGTTACTGTTGAGGGTGAAGCTGCGCGGCACGCCCTCGGCCAGATTGCGGCCCTTGATCTCGATTTCGCGCACTTCGTCGGTGGGATAGGCGCTGCCGATTTCGTGCTTGATTTTCTCGGCGGTGGGTTCACCGATCAACACGCCGAAGTTGCGCCGCACGTAGTTAATGATGGCTTCGTCGAAACGATCGCCGCCGATGCGCACCGCGCCCGCGTACACAATGCCGTTGAGCGAAATCACCGCGACTTCCGACGTGCCGCCGCCGATGTCCAGCACCATCGCCCCGCGCGCTTCCTCAACCGGAATGCCGGCGCCAATCGCCGCCGCCATCGGTTCGGGAATCAGGTACACCACCCGCGCCCCAGCCCCCATCGCCGATTCGCGGATCGCGCGCCGCTCCACCTGGGTGGAGCCGCAGGGGACGCTGATCAACACGCGCGGACTGGGGTTGAAGAACTTGCGGGAATGCACTTTGCGGATGAAATGCTGGAGCATCTTCTCGGTGACGGTGAAATCGGCGATTACGCCGTCTTTCATCGGCCGGATCGTGGAGAGGTTGTTGGGCGTGCGTCCCAACATTCGCTTAGCGTCCGTGCCAACCGCCGAGATCGTGCGGATGCCCCGAACCGGATCCTGATTGATGGCGACCACCGAGGGTTCATTGAGAACGATGCCAGCCCCCTTCACGTAAATCAACGTGTTAGCGGTTCCCAGATCAATCGATAGATCGTTGGAGAATTTGCCGCGCAACCATTTGAACATGTTATTGAAAGCACCGGGTTGTCAAAAGCGGCTAATGCTAACAAGCAGGGGAGTTAGGAGCAAGCTGGCAAATTATGATAGGGTTACGGTTTTATATCGCTTGCAAGGAGAATTTAACGATGTCCCTGGGTCCCGCTGAAGTCGGCAAGATCGCTCATTTGGCGCGTCTGGCCATCCGCGATCAGGATGTGCCGGCTTACGCCCACAACTTGTCAGCCATTCTGGAACTGGTGGCGCGGATGGACGCGGTCGATACGGCCGGCGTCATTCCGATGGCGCATCCGCTGGACATGGCGCAACGGTTGCGCGTCGATGAAGTGAGTGAAGCCAACCAGCGCGAGCGCTTTCAAGCCATTGCGCCACGGGTTGAAGCGGGTTTGTATCTGGTCCCCAAGGTCATCGAATGAAGCCTCTGTCAGAGACCGCCATGCACCAAAAAACCATCGCCCAACTCAGCGCCGGTCTGACCGCTGGCGAGTTTAGCAGCGAAGAACTGACTCGGCTATTTCTGGAACGGATCGAGCAATACAATCCGAGCCTGAACGCTTTTATCACGGTGACCGACGACATCGCGCTGGAGCAAGCGCGCGCGGCTGACCGTCGCCGCCAGCAAGACCAGGCGGGACCGCTGACCGGCGTGCCCATCGCCCAAAAAGATATTTTCTGCACCGATGGCGTGCGCACCTCCTGCGGCTCGCGGATGTTGGATCGTTTTATCGCCCCCTACAACGCCACGGTAGTCGAAAAACTGAACGCCGCCGGTACAGTGATGCTCGGCAAGACCAACATGGATGAATTCGCGATGGGTTCATCCAATGAAAACAGTTTCTACGGGCCAGTGCGCAATCCCTGGGATTTAGATGCGGTGCCGGGCGGTTCTTCCGGCGGTTCCGCCGCCGCCGTGGCGGCGCGGCTGACGCCCGGCGCCACCGGCACTGACACGGGCGGGTCGATCCGCCAACCCGCCGCCCTGTGCGGGCTGACCGGCATCAAACCAACCTACGGCCGGGTATCGCGCTGGGGCATGATCGCCTATGCCTCCAGCCTCGATCAGGGCGGGCCGATGGCGCGCACCGCCGAGGACTGCGCGCTGCTGCTGGGCGCGATGGCGGGCTTCGATCCGCGCGATTCCACCAGCGTGGATCAGCCGGTGCCTGATTACTTGGCTCGTCTCGATCAAGCCCTGGACGGACTGAAAATTGGTTTGCCCAAGGAATATTTTGGCGAAGGATTGGACGGCGAGGTGGCCCGTGTGGTCGATGCCGCTATCGCCGAGTATCGGAAACTGGGCGCGAACGTGATCGAAATCAGTCTCCCCAACAGTCAGTTGGCGATTCCAGCTTATTATGTGATCGCTCCGGCGGAATGCTCTTCCAATCTGGCCCGCTTCGACGGGGTGCGCTATGGCCATCGCTGCGACAATCCCAAAGACCTGTTGGACCTGTACACCCGCTCGCGCGCCGAGGGCTTTGGGCCTGAAGTCACCCGCCGCATTTTGGTTGGCGCCTTCGCGCTCTCCGCTGGTTATTACGACGCTTATTATCTCAAGGCGCAGCAAATCCGGCGGTTAATCAGCGACGACTTCCGGCGGGCCTTCGAGCAAGTGGACGTGATCGCGGGGCCAACCTCGCCGACCGTAGCTTTTAATTTGGGCGAAAAAGTGGATGACCCGATCACCATGTACCTGTCCGATATTTACACCATCGCGGTCAATCTGGCGGGACTGCCGGGGCTGTCGCTACCGGTCGGCTTCGTCGGTCAGCGGCCGGTCGGCCTGCAACTGATCGGCAACTATTTCGCCGAAGATCGCCTGCTGAACGTGGCGCACCGCTACCAGCAAGTAACCGACTGGCACGCTCGCGCGCCCGCCGCCTTCGCCTGACGCTTACTACATCATTGCAAGGTTTCGACGGATGGAATGGGAAACGGTCATCGGGCTGGAAATCCACGCCCAGCTCGCCACCAAGAGCAAAATTTTTTCCGGCGCGTCCACCGCCTACGGCGCGGACCCCAACACCCAGGCGTGCGCTATCGATCTGGGTATGCCGGGGGTATTGCCGGTACTCAATCAGGACGCGGTGCGGATGGCCGCCATGTTCGGGCTGGCCATCGGCGCCGAAGTCGCCCAACGCTCCGTGTTCGCTCGCAAGAATTACTTTTATCCTGACTTGCCCAAGGGCTATCAGATCAGCCAGTATGAATTACCGGTGGCGCAAAAGGGCCAATTGCACATCGACCTGGAACAGGGCGCCAGCAAACTGATCGGCATTACCCGCGCCCATCTGGAGGAAGACGCCGGCAAATCGCTGCACGAGGATTTCCAGGGCCTGTCTGGAATCGACCTGAATCGGGCTGGCACGCCGCTGTTGGAAATCGTCTCCGAACCGGATTTGCGCTCGGCCAAGGAGGCGGTCGCTTACATGAAAAAACTGCACCAGATGGTGGTTTATCTCGGCATCTGCGATGGCAATATGCAGGAAGGTTCTTTTCGCTGCGACGCCAACGTTTCGGTGCGCCGTCAGGGCGACCCCAAACTGGGCACCCGCGCCGAAATCAAGAACCTCAATTCTTTCCGCTTTGTCGAGCGCGCCATCGAGTTCGAGATCGAACGGCAGATCGATCTAATCGAAGCCGGTGGCAAGGTGGTGCAAGAAACGCGGCTGTACGACCCGGACAAAGGCGAAACCCGTTCGATGCGCGGCAAGGAGGAAGCCAACGATTATCGTTACTTCCCCGACCCCGATCTGTTACCGCTGGTCATCGACCAAGACGTCATCGCCGCTATCCGCGCTAGCTTGCCGGAACTGCCTGACGCCAAAAAACAACGCTTCATCACGCAGTACGGCCTGTCGGGCTACGACGCCGGCGTGCTCACCACCAGCCGCGCCTTGGGCGATTATTACGAAGCGACTGTCGCGGCGCTAAGCGGCGAGCCAAAATTGTGCGCCAACTGGGTAATGGGCGATCTGTCCGCGTTCTTGAACAAGGATAATCGGGAGATCACCGACAGTCCGGTCAACCCGGCACAACTGGCCGGTTTGCTGCGACGCATTCAGGATGGAACGATTTCCGGCAAGATCGCCAAGGATGTGTTTGAGGCGCTGTGGGCCGGTGAGGGCGAAACCGACGCGATCATTGAAAAACGCGGACTGCGCCAAATTACCGATGCCTCCGCCATCGAAAGCGTGATTGAAGCGGTCATCGCCGCCAATCCAGAACAATTGGCGCAATACCGCGCCGGCAAGGACAAGCTGTTTGGTTTCTTCGTCGGTCAAGCGATGAAAGCCTCCAAGGGAAAAGCCAACCCGCAACAGCTTAACGAGTTGCTGGAGAAAAAACTGAAGGGCTGATGCTGATGTGAAAGCGAAGGATGAGATCAGCGATGCACTGCATCGTTTCCTGTTCGAGCCGCTGGCCGTTCGCGGTGAAATCGTTCGTCTCGATGCCGCTTGGCGGACGGTGCTGGAGCGCCGCGCCTATCCATTAGCCGTGCGGGACATTTTGGGCCAAGCGACCGCCGCCGCCGCGCTGCTGTCCGCCACCATCAAGTTCGATGGATTGCTGACCTTGCAAATTCAGGCCCGCGGGCCGCTGCGGCTGGTCGTCGCCCAAATCACCTCGGAACGGAAGCTGCGGGCGCTGGCCCGGTGGGACGGCGAACCCCAAGCAGGCCCATTGCGCGATCTTTGCGGTGACGGCGCTTTGTCTTTGACCATTGACCTTGGGCAAGGCCGGAAACCGTATCAAGGGGTCGTCGGCTTGCAAGGCGACACGCTGGCCCAAGCGCTGGAACAATATTTCGACCAATCCGAGCAGTTACCGACACAGATTCAACTGGCCGCCGACGACCGCGCCGCCGCCGGGTTGCTGCTGCAACGATTACCTGACACGGTGGCCGCGGACGCCGATGGCTGGAATCGACTGGAAACCCTCGCCGCCACCCTGCAATCCGCCGAGTTGCTGGCATTGCCGGCTCCCGTACTGTTACGCCGGCTGTTTCATGAAGAGGATGTGCGGCTGTTCGATCCTGACTTCTTTGGCTATCGCTGCACCTGTTCACGGGAGCGGACCGCCGCCATGCTGCACGCCATGAGCGAGGACGAGCTTCGTCAGATTTTGCGGGAACAGGGTCTGATCCAGGTAGACTGCGAATTTTGCGGTCACCGCTACCCGTTTGACGCCATCGACGTTGCCAGCTTGCAGTCCGGCTTCAGATCAGATCCTTCGACGACCTGCCATTGAGCCATCATGGCCGCTCTGTTCAATTTATTCCTCGATCTGTGCTTATTGCGCAAAGGCCCCCAAGATGTGCCCGCGTCGATGCTGTTGCTCAAGCTCTGCCTGCTGGCTTACGGCTTGATCGGCCTGATTGTGCTCTTGCTAAGCACTCCGATCCCCGTCGCCTTGTTACAGGCGCTGCTGGATATAGTGCTGTTAAGCGGATTGTTGTATGTCGGGTTGACGCTCTATCACCACCCCGAACGCTTTGAACAAACACTGACGGCGCTGGCGGGCAGCGGCGCGTTGATTGCCCTGCTGGCGTTCCCGTTGATGGCGTGGCTCATGAACGAAGAAAGAGGGGGCGACATTGCGCTGCCATCGCTGCTACTGTTAGCCCTGTTGGTCTGGAGTATCGCCATCATGGCTCATATTCTGCGCCACGCTTTTGCCGTTTCGCTTTGGTCTGGCGCTCGGTACGCCTTTGGCTATACCGTCCTGTCCTGGACGCTGACCGGCTGGATCAGCCCGCAATCCCCCTGAACCGAACCTGACCGCTCGGTTTCCTTCCGGCGAGCAGAGGACATTCTATTCATGCACATTCATATTCTTGGCATCTGCGGCACCTTCATGGGTGGCGTCGCTCAACTGGCGGTGGATTCCGGCCACAAGGTTACCGGCTGCGACGCCAACGTCTATCCGCCGATGAGTACCCAACTGGCCCAAGCGGGCATCGCGCTGCGAGAGGGCTACGAACCGGAACAACTTGATGAGTTTCGCCCGGATATGGTCGTGGTGGGCAATGTGATGAGCCGAGGCCGGCCCATTATCGAAACCTTGCTCAACCGCGAGTTACCCTATACCTCCGGGCCGGCTTGGCTGTCTGATTACGTGCTGCGCGGCCGACATGTGTTGGCGGTCGCCGGCACCCATGGCAAAACAACCACGAGCAGCCTGCTGGCCTGGATTCTGGAGGACGCTGGTCTGGAGCCGGGGTTTCTGATCGGCGGCGTTCCAGCCAATTTCGGCCAATCGGCCCGCTTGGGGCGCGCCCCGTTCTTTGTGGTGGAAGCGGATGAATATGACACCGCCTTTTTCGACAAACGCTCCAAATTCGTCCACTACCGGCCGCGCACCTTGATCCTCAATAACTTAGAATTCGATCATGCCGACATTTTTCCCGATCTGGCCGCTATCCAGCGTCAATTCCATCATCTGTTGCGAGCCGTGCCAGGCGCGGGTTTGATCATCGCCAACGGGCTGGATGCCAATGTGAGCGACGTATTGGAGATGGGTTGCTGGACGCCAGTGGAAAAATTTGGAGCCGGTGACTGGGAAGCCTACGCCAGCACCGCTGACGGTAGTGCGTTCGATGTTCATTACCAAGGCGTCCGGCAGGGCCGTGTCGAATGGAGTCAACTGGGATTACACAACATCCAGAACGCGCTCGCGGCGATCGCCGCCGCCCGTCATGCTGGCGTGACGACCACGACGGCCATTCCCGCGCTGGCCCGCTTTCAAGGAGTGAAACGTCGGTTGGAAACGCGCGGCACGATCAATGGGGTGGTGGTGTACGATGATTTTGCCCACCATCCGACCGCTATCGCCACGACGCTGGCCGGTTTGCGCGCCCGCGTCGGCGATGCGCCCATCATCACCGTACTCGAACCGCGCTCCAACACCATGAAGCTCGGCGTTTTCAAGGACACTCTGGCCCCCGCTTTGGCGCTAGCCGATGCTGTGGTGCTGTATCAAGCACCGGATCTGGGTTGGGAGCTCGGCGCGGTCTCGGCGGCGCTCGGCCCGCGCGGCCAGGTTTGTCATACCCTCGACGAGACGCTGACCGCCATCCAAGCGCAAGCCAAGCCAGGAACGCAGGTGCTGATCATGAGTAACGGCGGCTTCGGCGGACTACATGAGCGCTTGTTGCACGCGCTGCGAGCGACTGATACCAGTTCCTAAGCTAGTAGGAACGATTTATCCAAAGCTCATGCTATTTAATAAGTAGAGCGAGCGGTGCGCTATTGCAAATTTCCTTCCTCCAATAAAATTATTGCCCCGCGGTCGGCGCCGCCGCTAACCGATCTGGATCATAACCGATGTCCAATTTACCTGCGCTTCGCCCGATTGTCCTAGGCATGACCGGGGCGTCTGGGGCTGACTACGGCCTACGGTTGCTGCAATGCCTGTTGGAACGAGACTGGCCCGTTCACCTGCTGCTTTCGAAAGCCGCTCAGATCGTGATTCACATGGAAACCGATTTGCGGCTGCCGGCGCGTCCCCGCGCTATCCAGCAAACGCTGGTCGAACATTACCGCTGCGCTCCCAAGCAGTTACAGGTATTTGGGCAAGACGAATGGACCGCGCCGCCGGCCAGCGGCTCGGCGCTGACGCGAGCGATGGTCGTGTGTCCCTGCACCACGGGGGCACTGGCGGCTATCGCTAACGGTAACAGCGATAATCTGTTGGAACGAGCCGCTGACGTGACGTTGAAGGAAGGGCGTAAACTGATTCTGGTGGTGCGGGAAACTCCCCTCTCGATAATTCATCTGGAAAATATGCTTCGGCTCGCTCGTGCTGGAGCGGTGATTCTGCCTGCCAACCCCGGTTTTTATTATCGGCCGGCCACCGTCGCGGAACTGGTGGATTTCATTGTGGCCAGAATCCTCGATCAACTGGACATCCCCCATGAATTGCTGCCCCGCTGGGGTCGAGAATCCGCATCGAGCTAAGCCGCATGACCGCTACCGCCAATCAGGAACTACCCCTGTTTCCGCTTAAAACGGTCCTGTTTCCCGGCGGAGTGCTCCCGTTGCGGATTTTTGAAATCCGTTACTTGGATATGATAAGCGCTTGCCTGCGTACCAATAGTGGATTCGGCGTGGTCGCGATTTACGAAGGGCGCGAAGCGGGTAGCGTGCCGACCAGCATTTATCCAATAGGCACCTTGGCGCGCATCGTAGATTTCGAGCGGTTGGACGATGGTCTGCTCGGCATCCTTTGCCTGGGAATACAACGCTTGCGGGTGATCGGTCACGAGGTGCAACCGAATCAACTGTTACGCGGCCAGGTCTTATGGCTGCCAGACGATCCGGTGCAGCCTCCTCTACCCAGCCACGAACCGCTGGCGCGCGTACTCCGATTGGCGCTGCAAAACGCAGAACTCGCCGCTTACCATCAGTTTCTCTCGCCAAATTGGGAAGATGCCGCCTGGATCGGCAATCGGTTAGCCGAAATGCTGCCGTTGCCCCTGCCGCTACGCCAGGCCCTGCTGGAAATGACCGAACCCCGGCAACGACTGGACCTTCTACTGGCGACTTTGCAAGAGCAACGCACGGCCTAAATATTCATGAGTACCTCAATCCAACGTCAACGCTTCGATTTTCAAGCCGGCGGTCACCGTTTATACGCCGAACGGCTGATTCCTCCGCATGCCGTCGCCAACCCTACCCTCGTATTTCTGCACGAGGGGCTGGGCAGCATCGGTCAGTGGCGCGACTTTCCAGCTCAATTATGCGCCCGAACGCACTTGCCAGGGCTGACCTACGAACGCTGGGGTTTTGGCCGTTCCGAGCCATTGATTGGCCCAAGACCAAGGGATTATCTGAATCGCGAAGCCAGAGATACCCTGCCTGAGGCATTGGCGGCTTGCGGCATCACCGCGTCACCGATTCTGTTCCGGACACAGCGACGGCGCTTCGATCGCGCTGTTATTCGCCGCGTTCTATCCTGAGCAGGCATTGGCTGTCATCAGCGAATCAGCGCATGTTTTTGTGGAGGAAGTTTGCCTGGCTGGCATTCAAGAGGCCCGCGCCGCGTATGAAAGCGGCGATTTGCGCAAAGGCTTGCACCGCTATCACGGCGCCAATACCGACGCCATGTTCCAAGGATGGTGCGATACATGGTTGCGCGCCGATTTTCGCGATTGGAACATGGTGCAGGAATTGTCTCAGATCGTCTGTCCGACGCTGATCATTCAAGGCGCCGACGATGAATATGGCACCCGCGCTCAAGTCGACGCGATTGCCGCTGGCGTCTCTGGGCCAAAGGAAATTCTCTGGTTGCCCGGCTGCGCCCACATCCCCCACCACCAAGCGCGGGAAACGATATTGACCACCGCCACATCCTTTATCAAAAGTCGATGCGCCACCCCCACTCATCCCTAGCTTCGTCCAAAAAACTAGGGCTTGCGCAAAATAGAGCCCTAAACTGAATTTGAACTGGTCTAAGCTTTTGGGAGTTATGCAGTTAGATTTCTAAAATATTGATCTTAATTAAAATCCATTTGTTTGATGCATAATGAAGATTAATTATGGATCAATCATTTACAATTTAATCCGTGTAACTCCCAAATCTGAGAGAAACCAATTTTTATCAATCCATGCTCCAAGGAGGATTTATGCCGAAACAACGTCTTTGCCCGACAACGCTCCTCTCTCTGAGTGTAGCGATTGCTGGGGCTGGCTGGATGAGCGCTTGGGCAGCCGATACATCGAAACCAACCAGTAAGCCCACTGAATCACAGTCCGCGAGCGCTATCGCATCGGCCAAAATGGAGCTGCCTTTTCCCAATGGCGAAAAATGGGCGACCGCCACGGAGCGGGAGAAGTTATCGTATTTACTCGGCATCATGAACATGGCGATGGCTGAATACCAGTTAACGGGTGAAGCGCCCAAGTATCGTACTCTGGTGCCCAAAATGGTGCAGTCACTGGACGGCACCACGTTAAGACAAATGATGGCCGCTGTAGATGCGTATTACAAAGCGAATCCCGACCAGCAAAAACGGTCAATATTCGAAGTGATCTGGTTTGAAATTGTGGTACTAAAAGCTGGTGATAAGCCGCAAGCGGTCACGCCCACGGTAAAGGAGAAGTAACTCATGCAAAAACTTGCTTATCTGATTGCCATTCCGATCATCGGGCTCAGCGTGGGCTGCACTAATATGACTCCCACCGAGCAAAGCACACTGAGCGGCGCCGCGATCGGTGCCGTGGGCGGCGCCGCGATCGGCGGACTGACTGGGGGCGATGCGGGGGTCGGCGCGATCATCGGTGGCGCGGCAGGTGCTGTTGTGGGAAACATCTATGGGCAAGATCAGGAACAACGGCGGCCACCCCCACGGCGGCGATACCGGCGTTGAGTTAAAAGCACTTTGCCATGGCGCGCCACTTCCACCAACGCTCGTTGCTGGGGGTGGCTAATTCAGCTCCGAGACCATCTCAAGATCGCGCCGCAACTCTACGGCAGCGGCGCGTATCTTGCCAAACAACCGTCGTACCTCGGCACAGTTATAATTCTGTTGCGGCCATTTGAAATAGCCCCCACAACTACGCAAAAACTCACAGCGGCGACAATCGGTAGCAGTTGCCAGCACCTGGTCAATCCAGCGTTGCAGATCGGCTTCAGCCACCCGTAGGGCGTTGCAATCATCGTTACCGGCCAACCGCCCGTAGCAGGATTCGGCGCCATCATCAGCGATATAGCGCAAATACTGTGGGTCTTCCTCCTGGATTGCCCATAGCGGAATCGGGTCGTCGTGATAAAAACCCAAGAGCACGCCATGAAAAAACTCGATGGGCTGCGCCACTGTCGGTTGATGCAGATAGAACTCCAGCGCAGCCACCAATTCCTCAATCAACGCCGCATCAGGCTGCTTTACGTCGAGCCGCACGGCGAAATCCAGTGAAACCGCGACTTTAACCGCCTTAATGAAACCCGGTTGCACCGGGATGATCACTCGCACTGGGTGATTATCAAGTAGATTAGTATGACGATACAGCAGTGGATATTCGTTGGCCGGATCGCTCATCACCAGTTCGATCAGCAAGCCCGGCGCCCAAGCGTTGAACGCCTCGGAATCGGCCTCCAGCGAGAGAAGCTGAACGGCGATGAGGCGTTCGAAATCCTGCTCGGTCAACTCCACCGGTAGCAGGGCTGGATTGCTGGTGCGGACCACCCAGCAGCCGTGCCGATAAGCCGACAACAGCGGTGGGGGAAGGTTGTATACGGGTTCGTCCATCAAAACCACTCGCTATTGCTCCCAGTTAACGATTGATCCAACCGCCATTCACCCATCGAGGCCGGTTGTACCAACCCCGGTTATACCACCCGCGGCGGCGGTTATACCAACCTGGGCGTTGATTGTACCAGCCCCGTCCATTATACCAGCCCGGCCCATAACCCCAGCCTGGCCATCCCCAACCGGGACCACCACCGCCGAGATTGACCCAATTACCACGGTTGCTCCAGCCCACCGCCTCGGCTTCCTTACCAGGCAGTAACACCCCGCCCAAAACCACACCGCCAATGACGGCTTTCGACCATTTACCTAGACCGATCAGAAAATTCCGTCGATCCTCTAAATCCGGTTCCACAACCTCAGACTCGGTTGGTGCAACCTCGCGTTCTTCATCAGCCATAACAGCCTCCAAACTCATCAGAAAAATTACAATCTTGACTGGCCGCCAACAACCCGAATCACTTTATCTCAAACGACCACTTTCAGCCCGACCGCGCGCTAGTTTCTTGCAATCCCGCCATACCGGCTAAAACTGATCTTGACCTGATCGACACGAGGCCGAAATATTCGGTAACAGCCAACCATCGCCGCTCCAAACCCCGGGTATCCGCTCTCATCAACCACCAAAGCCATGTCGCGCGGTTTTCTTTTCCTTCCTTAGGACCGCCATAAAAATTTGGCATACACTCTCTGAAATTTTGCTGAATGCCTTCTTTATCGTTATAAGCAACCTAAGTAATGCGATTACCTGCCATGCCAAGCCATCACTCATTCCGTCTGCTGGCCCGCTTAATACTTATCCTTCTTCCAGGGCTGCTCTGCATTCCAGACCCAAGCATGATTGTCGCCGCGGCCACCGCGCAGAATCGCCCCCGCGTTGGCTTGGCCTTGGGAGGTGGGGGCGCTCGCGGCATCGCGCATATTGGCGTACTCAAGGTGTTGGAAGAAATGGAGATTCCGGTCGATTGCATCGCTGGCACCAGCATGGGATCAATCATCGGGGGGCTGTATGCGGCCGGCATGTCCCCCGAACAAATGAGTGAGGCGGTACAAGCGATCGACTGGCCCCAAGCCTTCGCTGATGGCCCCCCGCGTTCCAACCTGCCGTTTCGCACCAAACAGGAACAACGGTTCCTTTTAAATGGCGAAGTCGGCTTCAAACAGGGGCAGGTACAATTACCCAAGGGATTGATCGAAGGTCAGAATTTGCTGTTGTTATTGGAACAATTATCGCTGCCGGCGGCCAGTATCCATAATTTTGACCAACTTCGGATTCCCTACCGCGCGGTCGCTACTGATCTTAGCACCGGGCAACCGGTGATATTGGGTTCCGGAGAACTGGCCAAGGTGATGCGCGCCAGCATGTCGATCCCCAGTGCATTGGTGCCGGTCGAAGTGGATGGTAAGCTACTGGTTGATGGCGGGATTGCGGCTAACGTTCCGATTGATGTCGTACGGAAACTCTGTCAGCCCGATGTCATTATCGCGGTTAGCGTCGGCGCGCCGTTGGTGTCCGCCGAACAATTAAATTCGGTCGTGGCGGTGACCGAGCAGTTGACCAATTTTCTGACGGTGGTCAACACCAACCAACAACTGAGCACCCTGAGCCGCAAGGATGTGGTGATTTCCCCGGATCTGGGCGATCTTGGCAGCATCGACTTCAACCGGGCCGCCGAGGCGATCAAAATCGGTTATGGCGCCGCCCAAGCCAAGCGGGATGCTCTAGCCTCTTTGCGAGCCACGCCGAGCTTTTATCAAAACTATCGGGCTGCTCTCCGGGAGACACCCCAAAGCGAGCAGCCGGTCATCGACTTTATCCGCATCAAGAATGACACTCAACTGTCCGACCTTGTGATCGAAAAACAACTCCGCATCAAACCGGGCGACCGGCTCAACCCGAAAAAACTCCATCGCAATCTCAATGAAATTTATGGAATGGGTGAATTCCAGCGGGTTAATTACACCTTGGTGGAAGAAAACGGCAAAACCGGTTTGGTGGTTGAAGCTCAACAAAAAGATATCGGCACCAATACCCTTAAATTCGGTTTATTTCTCGGCGCCAATTTGAAAGGTGACTCACGATTCGACATCAGCGCGGCGTATACCCTATCGGAACTTAATGCGCTGGGCGGAGAGTCCCGCAACCTACTGCAACTGGGCGCCAATATCCTGCTGATGAGCGACTTCTATCAACCCCTCGATGAAGATCAACGCTATTTCATCGACCCTTATATAAAATACGAACAATATAATTTGGATCTTACTAACACCTCGTTTGCAACCAGCACCAGTTTTCGGGTGCATAGTTCCGAAATCGGCCTGGAAGCCGGTAAAAATTTAGGCAGTTGGGGACGATTATCGCTCGATGTCTTTTATGGTGCCGGCCGCAACGATTTTCGCTTGGGTGAAGCACCCTTGCCCGGCTACGAAGGTGATTTCAACACGGGCGGCTATTCAGTCCGTTGGGTGGTGGACACGCTCGACAGCCTCTACTTTCCAACCTCAGGGAATTACATCAACTTCAGTTACCGGGATTTCTTAACCGAACTGGGGGCCGATCAAGACTTTCGCAGACTTAATTTAGAATTGACCCATGCCTACACCTGGGGTAAATATTCGCTGATCCCGCGTTTCCGGCTGGCGGGGAAATTATCCGGCGAACCCAATATTCATAATTTATTTGTGCTCGGCGGTTTCTTGAATCTTTCTGGCTATCAAGCCGGCGAACTTTCAGGACAATACGCCGCTTTAGGCGAAATCATTTATATGTACCGCTTAACCGACACGTCAGCGGCATTCACCACGCCCATCTTCGTGGGTGGTTCGTTCGAAGTCGGCGGGATTTGGAATGACTATCGCGATATTTCACTCGATTCGCTCATTCCAGCGGGTAGCTTGTTTGTGGGGGCCGATACGCTGTTGGGACCGCTTTATCTCGGCGCTGGCTATGCCGAAGGCGGTAATGCCTCACTGTATATGATGTTGGGCAAACTGTTTTAAGTGTACATGGCTCGCCTGATTCTGCTGAATAAACCGTATGGCGTGCTCAGTCAGTTTACCGACGCTAGCGGGCGACCCACGCTGGCCGATTATCTCTCAATTGCCGGCGTATACGTCGCCGGCCGACTCGATCGAGATAGCGAAGGGCTGCTGGCGCTCACCAACGATGGCGCCTTACAAGCCCTCATTAGCCATCCGCGCCACAAGCACGCTAAAACCTATTGGGTGCAGGTCGAAGGCGTTCCGAGCAAAACCGCGCTCGAACAGTTGCAGCGCGGCGTGGAACTCAACGATGGGCGTACGTTGCCCGCCGCCGCCCACTGTATCACTGAGCCAGCTTCGCTGTGGCCGCGCGATCCGCCAATTCGTCATCGGGCCAGCATCCCTACCGCATGGCTGGAAATCACCCTGCGCGAAGGCCGGAATCGTCAAATCCGCCGGATGACCGCCGCGGTTGGCCACCCCACCTTGCGGTTGATTCGTTACTGCATCGGCGCCTGGACTTTAACCGGATTGATGCCTGGCCAATGGCGAGAATTGGCCGCAGAAACCCCCTCGCCTCGCTTTGGCAAAACCCCTCATCGTCATTCCCAACCCCAGCAGCGGATGATGCGATGACGGATGATAACGGCAACCTCTTTCTTGGCGTCCCCGCTAGTTCAACGGCTGAGCAGTTTCAAACCCTGGTGGTAACTGCAACTTGCCATCTCGAACGCATCATTTCCATTGGCCACGCGACCCCCCCTGGCGAATGGTACGACCAGGATGGGGATGAATGGGTGGTGCTGTTACAGGGCCAAGCCAAATTGCGCTTCCTCGATCCCGATCGAGAACAAAACCTCAACGCCGGCGATTACTGCTGGATTCCCGCGCATCGCCGCCACCGGGTAGAATCGACTAGCCGGGAACCCCCCGCCATCTGGTTGGCGCTGCACCTCCACGGTGAGAATCCGTAATTCAGTTTGGTTTCAGTTTAGGATTGTAAAATGCATGTTCTGTGTCATTATCTTTAATATTGGACTTATTGGATCCTGATTTTAAAGAGGCTGAGCTACATGAAGAAATTACTTGGAATCGGTCTGGCCAGCGGCCTTCTGGGATTGGGTTTGTTGACGGCGGCTCAAGCAGCCAATCCCAAGCCGGAGGATGTCGTCAAGTACCGGCAATCGGTTTACACCATGATCGGCTGGAATTTTGCGCCCATCGGCGCGATGATGAAAGGCGAAGCTCCGTTTGATGCCGCCGCCGTAGCCCGCCATGCTGATTATGTCAAAATGCTGAGCACGGCGGCGCCCGAAGGCTTTGCCAAGGGCACCGGACCCGATGTGGTAAAAAACACCGAGGCCAAACCGGAAATCTGGACCAAATCCGGCGAATTCGACACGAAGATGAAGAATTTTCAGCAGGAAGCGGCCTCGCTAGCCGAAGTCGCCAGAGGCGGTGACGAGAAAGCCATCAAAGCACAGTTTGGCAAGACCGCTGAAACCTGCAAGGCATGTCATAAAGAATTCCGCAAAGACTGATTGCCGCTTGGCCCGTTGCGAATCGAACGGGCCAAGCTGAGCTTGGCCCGTTTTGTTTGGGCCACAGTCTAAGCGACAACCAGCCAAACCACGACAGCGGCGATTCCCAACACCGCCAAACCCAGCCACGGACTGACCATGCGAGGAACGGTTGTTATCACATTCGCCGGCAAATGCTTGCGACCGCTCAACATGGGATGAACCAGATTTTCCCGCTTGACCAATAAATAGAACAGCACCGCGGCGATATGAACGGCGATCACAAGCAGCAGCAAATTAAAATTAAACTTGTGGATCGCGGTCAACCAATCGCTGGTGCTCTTCGACACCCATCCATACAACGGGCCTTCAATCAGGATGTCATCATTGGCAAACAGGCCCGTTCCCGCCTGCACCAGCAATAAAACCAGCATCGCCACGATAGACCAGGCCCCCATTGGATTGTGGCCGAGATAGAGCGGCGTTTCACCGCGCAGCAATGCCTTGGCATAGTCAATCGCGGCGGCCGGCCCGCGCACGAAATCGCGAAAGCGGACCGTATCGCTTCCCACGAAGCCCCAGATCAGGCGAAACAAGATGAGGGTGAGCACCGCATAGCCGCCCCAAAGATGGTAATCCATGGTGGAACTGTTTTCGGCGGTCAGCCATTGCGCGATCATCAGCGCCACCAGCGTCCAATGGAATAGTCGGGTAGGCAAATCCCAAACTTTAACCGTTTGCAAATTTTCCGATTGATCAGACATCATGAATCCTCTTGCGATGAGAAGAGCCAGAAATCGAACTGTAATTTTCAGACGATCAAAAATGATAATGATTCACATCTTGCTTGACCTGAAATCAAGCATTGCGTTAATGTTAACAATTATGAACATGCAATTCTGTGAACGGTTTGAACTGCGACTGAGTAGCCCGGTCTCCTGACAGGAGCGCCGGGGCTTGCTATTGCTGTTTATCGCTAACCGTTTCAAGGATTGCGTCAATGTCTGACCCTCACCGTCTCACCATCATTCCCATTCCCGTCCGGGCTTACCGCCCTACATGCGCGCTTGCGCCCTCTCTGGTTTTGCGGCGACTACGTTGCGGTCGTCGAATTTAGCGGCGGTTTGACGACTGTATCCGTGCTGCCTTTGCGCTTTAACCAGCCAGCCCGAACCGACTGTTCAGAGAGGAATTTATTTATGCGCGCTGACATTACCCGCAAATATCGCCCTTTTCCGCCGATCCACTTGACCGATCGCCAATGGCCATCGCAAGTCATTGCTCACGCGCCGCGCTGGTGTAGTTCCGACCTGCGCGACGGTAACCAAGCCTTGGTCGAACCGATGGACGGCGAACGCAAGCGTCGTTATTTCGATTTGTTGGTAAGGATGGGTTTCAAGGAAATCGAAGTCGCTTTCCCCTCCGCCTCCCAAACCGACTTCGATTTCGTGCGCGGTTTGATCGAAGGCGGCCAAGTCCCGCCGGATGTGGCGGTCCAAGCGCTGACCCAATCGCGCGAGGATTTGATCCGCCGCACGTTTGCTAGCCTGAAAGGGGTAAAGCGCGCTATTCCGCATCTTTATAACGCTACCGCGCCGATTTTCCGCGAGGTTGTGTTTGGCCTTGACCGTCCTGGTTCGATTGAATTGGCCCGGTTCGGCGCTCGGCTGTTTGTAGAATGCGCCGCCGCGCAGCCGGAAACTGAATGGACTTTCGAGTATTCGCCGGAAACATTCTGTTTCACCGAACTCGATTTCGCCTTGGAGATTTGTGAGGCGGTGTTGGATATCTGGCAACCCACGCCGGAACGCAAGGTCATTCTCAACCTGCCCGCCACGGTGGAGATGGCGACGCCGAATATCTATGCCGATCAAATTGAGTGGTTCTGCCGCCATCTGTCGCGGCGCGACGCCGTGATCATCAGCGTGCATCCCCATAATGACCGAGGCACCGCCGTCGCCGCCGCTGAGTTGGCGTTGATGGCGGGCGCGGATCGGATTGAAGGCTGCCTGTTTGGTAACGGCGAACGTACCGGCAACGTGGATCTGATAACCCTTGCCTTGAATCTTTACAGTCAGGGCATCGATCCAGGCTTGGATTTCTCGGAGATGGATGAGATCGTCCGCACGGCGGAATTCTGCAATCAGATTCGGGTGCACCCACGCCACCCTTACGCCGGCGATCTGGTGTTCACCGCCTTTTCCGGCTCGCATCAGGATGCCATCAAGAAAGGTTTCGCCGCTCAGGAAAAACGCTGGGCCGCCGGCGACGCGCGCTGGGAAGTGCCTTATCTTCCAGTCGATCCCACCGATCTGGGGCGCAACTATGAAGCGGTGATCCGCGTCAATAGCCAGTCAGGCAAGGGCGGCATTACCTATTTGCTGGAAAAAGATCATGGCTTACAGTTACCGCGCCGCTTGCAGATCGAGTTCAGCCAGCGCGTACAAGCTATCGCTGACGCCACCGGGAAGGAAATCACCTCGGATGATATTTGGAGGGTGTTTGAGTCAGAGTATCTCAAGCCAGCCGAGCCCTTCCAACTGGTCGAACACCGCATTCTTTCCGACACCCATTCCAGCAGCGTCCGCAAGCTGACCGCGACTGTCCGCGAACCCGGTGGCGACCGGCTGATTTCCGGCAAGGGCAACGGCCCCATTGATGCTTTCACCGATGCGCTGAACCGGCATTTTGGCTTGGACGTACGGGTGGTCGATTATCATGAACACGCTATGGGCGCTGGCGCGAACGCGACCGCCGTGTCCTATGTCGAGGTGCGGATGGACGGCGAACCGACTTCGCTGTTTGGAGTGGGGATCGACAGTAACATTGTCACCGCGTCATTGAACGCCGTGGTAAGCGCTATCAACCGCGCGCTGCGTCAGAAGTCTCCGGCCGAAGCTGAGCCGCCCGTTGCACAACCCCGGCGGGTCGCCGCGCTGGGGATGTGACTTGGGGACATCAACGCAAAGCGCTCACAATCAACCGGTGGGAGGATGGCGTCTGGCGGGCCGTTACGGTCTGGTGTTGGACGCCATCGCCGTTGCGATTCTGCTATTTACACTGACCCGGTTGGCGCTGGCGCTGCGGGTAGGGAGCGAAGCCGACTGGACCGGCGGGACGCTCGCCCGCGCCGCGTCACTGGGCCTGTTGTACGACTTTACCGTCGCCGTGGCGCTGACCCTGCCCTTGGGTCTGTTGCTACTGGCGCTACCGGACCGTTGGCGTCGGTTGCAATCGGCCCAGCTGTTGGTCTTGCTGCTTGGAGCCGGCGGACTTTTTGCTTTACTGTTCGGCGCGGCGGGAGAGTGGTTTTTCTGGACCGAATTTTCGTCCCGATTCAACTTTATTGCAGTCGATTATCTGATTTACACCACTGAAGTCATTGGGAATATCCGTCAATCTTATCCAATCGGCTGGATTTTGATGGCGCTCGGCGGCCTGTGTCTGCTGGCGGTATTTTCAGCTCGGCGGCGACTAGCGCGGCAATTCACCCAGATCACGCCGTTCAAATCCCGTTTGATCTGGTTCACCGCCCATGCGCTGCTGGCGACGGGCCTGCTGACCGTTACTTCTGGCGATGCCCGCGACCGTATCGAGAACGCTTATGCCCGCGAGATCGCGGGCAACGGGCCATTTGAATTTGTGCGGGCGTTCAAAAACAATGATCTGGACTACACCCGCTTTTATCGAACCTTGCCTGAGAACACAGTCTACGCCCGCTTGCGGGAGGAAATGCTGCTGACCGGCGGCGAGCCTATCAGCGCCGATCCTCATGAGCTGGCTTATCGGATTGTATCGCCCGGACCGGAACTACATCCAAATGTGGTTATCGTCTGCATGGAAAGCATGAGCGCCGACTTCATGCAGACCTTCGGCAATTCCAAAAACCTCACGCCCACTCTCGACCGCCTGACCCAAACAAGCCTCTTCTTTCCTCGCGCTTTTGCGTCGGGAACGCGCACCGTGCGGGGCTTGGAAGCGCTGGCGCTGTCCACGCCACCCATACCGGGCAACGCCATCGTGCGCCGCCCACATAATGAGCATTTATTCTCGCTCGCCTCGGTTTTTAACGCTAAAGGCTATAGCAGCGCTTTTATCTACGGCGGTTATAGTTATTTCGACAATATGGATCAGTTCTTTAGCGATAACGGTTATGCAGTAACCGACCGTTTGTCGGTCGATAAAACCAAGATCCACCATGAAAATGTCTGGGGTATCGCCGATGAAGATCTTTACACCAAGGCACTGGAAATCTTCGATGCCGACTCCGCGGCCGGCAAACCCTTTTTCGCCCACCTCATGAGCACATCGAACCATCGGCCTTATACCTACCCCGACGGCCGCATCGATATCCCCTCCAAAACCGGCCGCGATGGCGCCGTTAAATACGCTGACTGGGCCTTGGGGGACTTTTTGACGCGCGCCGCCAATAAATCCTGGTTCGATAACACGGTTTTTGTGATCGTCGCCGACCATCAAGCCTCGGCGGCGGGCAAGTCTGATCTGCCGCTGGCGCGCTACCGCATTCCGCTGCTGATCTATGCGCCTAAGCTGTTTCCACCGGCGCGGAGCGAGCGTCTGATCGCACAGATTGATATTGCTCCTACCCTGCTTGGTTTGCTGAATTGGTCTTATACCAGCAAATTTATCGGCCATGACATTAACAGGCTGCCATCGGGCAAGGAACATGCGTTAATCAGCACTTACCAGACCGTCGGTTATTTGGAAAACGACAAGCTGATTATTCTCGAACCCGGCCAGCGCGTGCGCGTAGAGGCTGTGGATTGGGAATCGCTTACCACCAAACCGACCGCCACCGATCCGCCCGCCGTCGAAGAAGCCATCAGCCTGTATCAAGGGACGAGTCTCGCCTTTAAAGCTGGACTGTTGCGCGAGTTAAATTGAAGGCGGCGGCAAAGTCAGTGATGCGGATACGGGGCTGGAACTCCGCTGCATGACTTCTTCAAGCGATCAGGTCGATTGGGTGGAGTCCGCCGCCGTTCTTCGCGGAGAAACCCCTGATTAACCGACCTGATGCAATCAGGTGTTATGGCCGTCCTAAACCAAAAATGGGCCGCCCATCCAAATAAATGATCTCTCCACACCGTCCTTGGCTGGCGCGCAACCCATTAGACGCCTCCTTGGACATCCTTGAATCCGATCCGCGGTTTCCGATAGAGTCGCACTCCGCTTCGTAACTTCAGCTATCATATCCGTGCTAGAAACACGTTATGATCCAAAAGCTAAAAGATCCAGGGCCAGATCGATCACAATGGTGGAGCGATTGATTGTCGCCGCCAGGGATAGATGGAGCCTGCCAGAGCCGTTCCAGCGCGCTTTTCCAACTTGTTCGGAGTACCTCCATGACCCCTCAGATTAAAACGATTCTTTATACGACGGCGTTAAGCAGCTACACCCGGCCGGTATTGCGTTTCGCCGTTGGCCTGGCCAAACAGTACGACGCCAAGATCGTATTACTGCATGCGGTCGAACCTTTGAGCAACTCCGTTCGGTTCTTGATGGATAACTATCTGCCGCCGGAAAAGGTTGAAGAATTACACCGCGAAGCGACCAGCGGTATTCTGGAAAAATTTCACAGGCGCCTTGAACTATTCTGCGCGGAAGAACTTAGCTCGACCCTCGAACAAACCAAGGTCATCTCGGAAATTCGTGTACTGAGCGGTATTCCCCATGAAGTCATTTTGAAAGAAGCCGACCGCTGCAACGCGGATCTGATCGTAATGGGTTCACACGCCGGCTCTAGCGGTCTGGGCGATTACCTGGGATCGACCAGCCGACGGTTAACTTTGTTGTCGAAGCGACCGGTTCTAATCATTCCCTTTGTTCGGGGGACCGAGAATGAATGGCCTTCCCAACGGGTTGTCTGAAATCCCAGATCAGCCGTCCACAGGCTTGCGCCATTGCCGCCGCATCCGCAACCGGCGTCACCGTCTTCAATGGCGTTCAAGCCTGCTACTATCGCTGCTGCTGATCTACTCGCCTGGTTCGGCCCAGGCCGAGGATGGGGTCTATACCTGGAAAGATGCTTCCGGCCGGGTGCATTACAGCAATCGCCCACCGGAAGGGCAACCCGCCGTTACCGTGCCGCTCAACGCCAAGCCGGTCAGAGTACAGCCGACCGAGCGCATCTACACCTGGACCGACAGCCAGGGCAAGGTTCATTACGGCCCCAAACCGCCGTCCGATGCGCCCGCCAAGGAACTGAAGGAAGACGACAGCTCGTTGTCTACCATTCGCTCCGGCAAGTTGCGCGCTGGAGAAGAAGCGCTGCTTCGAGACTTGCAAAGGCAAGAATAAACTTTATCGCCCAGAAGCAATAGCGGAAATCAGCACTTGTGTTGAGCCGCTTCAAGCGCCTCGCCAAACGTCGGGCCAACGTCGCTGTTGTTCGACCAGCCAACGTTGCCGCAGCCGTTGACGGGTAGCCGCCGATGCCCCGTGCAACAAGGCGCGATAATATTGATAGGACGCGTGCGCGAGCGCTCGCTCGGATTCCGACAACTTATTGATATCACGGATGGTCATCATGGCAAACCTCGCCTTACACCCAAAATTCCTGAGAGTTCGATGCTTTGACAGCATAACTGAGGCAAAAAATATGCCTATGGTTATTATGTATGGGTTAAATGGCGGAGATTCACGGCGAGCAACGCATATAAAAGCTCGCACTAAGCAGCTGGCGCGCCAATGACCCCGCAAGATTATTGCTACGATCTTGCGGTAACTCCGGGCTCTGATTTTCGCTATAGTCTCTTGAATGTACCGCTAGGACAGCGAGAGGGGCTGATTGCGCTCAGGGCTTTCTCCATCGAAACCGCTCAAATCGTCGAAGAATGCCAGGATTCTAGCGTTGCCCGAGCCAAACTGGACTGGTGGCGAACCGAAATTGGTCGCTTGTTTGCGGGTGAACCCCAACATCCCGTCACCCGCGCCCTGCAACCGAAAGTGACCGCCTTTAATCTGCCGGAAGAATATTTTCGGGAGATGTTGGATGGGGTGGCCATGGATTTGGACTATGACCTCTATCCTAGCTTTAACCCATTGACCTTATATATCCATCGCCGGGGTAGCACACCGGCTTTGCTGGCGATGGAAATCCTCGGTTACTTGGACCGCCGCGCGACGCCCCGATTCGCGCATGAAGCGGGCGCCATGCTGCTGCTCTTTGAATTATTATACAACGTACGCCAGCATGCCCAGCAGGGCCGCTTTTATCTGCCTGAGGATGAAATGCGGCGCTATGGGGTTAAGCCCAGCGATTTACTCGCGGCGCAGACGACCGACCGCTTGCAGCAATGGTTTGAGTTTCAAGCCCAACGGATTTGTGACTATCATCGCCGCGCATTGTCATACTTACCAGCGGAAGACCGCTACGCCCAATATCCGCTGCTGATCCATTTAGAATTAGTAGCGACGCTACTGGCCGAGGTTGCCGCGGACGGCTATCGCTTGTTGGAGCAACGCACGGAATTGCCTCCGCTACGTAAATTCTGGCTGGCCTGGCGCTTGCGGCAACGCGAAAAACATCAGCATCGACGGTTGATGGTGACAAAATAACGCCTGCTATCTCTCTGGCCTGATTTAAGGTATCACTCTGATGAAAGTTTACCAACCGGCCGCTGATCTGCTCAGCAATCGAGTTATTCTGGTAACTGGCGCGGGCGATGGGATCGGTCGCGCGGTCGCGCGCCATCTAGCCGTTCATGGCGCAACCGTGATTCTGCTCGGACGCACCATCCGTAAGCTCGAACAAATTTACGATGAAATCGAACAGGCTGGCGCCCCAAAACCGGCCATCTATCCCATGAACCTGGAGGGGGCCAGTCCAAAGGACTACGCCGATTTGGCCCATGTCGTGGAAGCCGAATTCGGCCGGTTGGACGGATTGCTTCACAACGCCGCCTTGTTCACTGGACTGACGCCGCTCGCCAATTACGATATCGAAATCTGGTATCGCATCCTGCAAGCCAACTTGAACGCTCCGTTCCTGCTCACGCGGGCTTTGCTGGAGCTGCTGAATCGTTCCGCTGATGCCTCAGTCGTATTTACAGCCGACCAAGCCAGCGAAGTGGGCCGAGCGTATTGGGGGGCCTATGCCATCGCCAAGGGCGGCGCGGAGACGCTGATGAAAATATTGGCCAGCGAACTGGAAACCAACACCCCGATTCGGGTCAACAGCCTCGATCCCGGCCAAGTCGGCGCTGGTCTCACCTTGCGCGCCTATCCAGGCCGCGCGGCGGCGGAATGGACCCATCCCGAGGCCGTGTTGGGAACCTATCTGTATCTGCTGGGACCCGACAGCAAGGGAGTTACCGGTCAGATCTTGCGCGCCCAGGCTTAACTGGGCGGCGGGGGGCAGGCGATGGCGGCCAGCTGTCACCGCGCGACGGGCTGGATGGCGTATTCCAAGGACCGAGCGATTCCCGCCGCTGGATCGGCGTCGTTACCCCGCCACGCCGCAGCTTGCCGCCAGATTGCTCCTGCCTGGATTGCGATGGATCAGCCGACCTTGATTTAGGACCAAGCTGGGTTTTGCGCCCTTGGCGCGCTTTGGCGGCTAAAGGCTGTTGAGACGGCTGTGTTTCGGATGCCGCCAGTCTCCGCCTAGCTTGCAATCGGACCGGCTCGGCGCTGGCGAGCTTGGCGGAGCGATAGCGCCCGGTCGCCGTTGCTCCCGCCCTCTCCGAAGGCGGATAGCCCACCGCCGCCAGCAGCTCTCCGACCTGGGTTTGGTCCAGTTCATCCCAGCGTCCCGGATGCAAGCCCCGGCGTAACGTGATTGGCCCATAGCGTACGCGAATCAACCGGCTGACAGCGACGCCCTGCGATTCCCACAATCGGCGCACCTCACGATTACGACCTTCGCGCAGGATTACATGATACCAATGGTTCGCCCCTTCTCCTCCGGCTTCGCGGATGGCATCGAACCGCGCCAAGCCATCTTCCAGCGTCACGCCCTCGGTCAAGCGCCGCACCAGCTCCGGCGCTACCCCACCCAGCACGCGCACCGCATATTCTCGCTCAATCTGGGACGAAGGATGCATCAGCCGGTTAGCCAGTTCGCCGTCAGTGGTTACTAGCAACAAGCCTTGGGTGTTGAGATCGAGCCGACCGACCACGATCCAGCGACCATCACGCAACGGCGGCAAGCGATCAAATACCGTGGGTCGACCTTCAGGATCGCGTCGCGCCGTGATCTCACCGACTGGCTTGTAATAGGCCAGCACCCGCCGCCGTTGCCGGCTGGGGTGTACCTGAATCGTTCTACCGTCAATCTGAATCTGGGCGGCCCCATCAACTTGGCCCCCCAGTTGTGCTAGCGCGCCGTTAATGGTAATTCGTCCTTGGCGCACCCAGTCTTCGATTTGACGGCGCGAACCGACGCCAGCGCGGGCGAGGAATTTTTGTAAGCGTTCAGCCATCGGAGGGTTCCGTTGCGGTTAATGAATCACTGGAAGCGGCTAATAGCCGCCGATCCAGCTCAGCGCCGATATGCTCCAGATCACGGGCGGCGGCCAGCGGCGGCAGTTCGCTCAAGCCCTTAAGATTAAAATAATCCAGGAAAGCGTGGGTGGTGGCATACAGCGCCGGGCGGCCAGGCACTTCACGATGGCCGACCACCTTAATCCAGCCGCGTTCCTGCAAGGTTTTCATGATGCCGCCGCTGAGGCTAACCCCGCGCACCGCTTCGATTTCACCGCGAGTGATCGGCTGGCGATAGACGATCAGGGCGAGCGTTTCCAGTAAAGCGCGGGAATAGCTGCTGTTTCGCGCTTCCCACAGCCGGGATACCCAGGGAGAAAAGGTCTTGGGCACTTGCAAGCGAAATCCGCTGGCCACTTCAATCAGTTCGACGCCGCGTCCTTCATAAGACCCCGCTAATTCGGCCAGCGTGGCGCGCAGCTCTTCTCGCCGAGGCCGCTCCGATTCCGGGAACACCTCCAATAGCCGATCCAGCTCCAGCGGTTCTTCGGCCGCCAGCAACACGGCTTCCAAGATAGCCTTGAGCGTCGGCATCACCAGCGCTCAAACCCGTCGCCGGACATGGATCGGTGCAAACGGCTCGGCTTGCACCAACTCCAGCAGAGCTTCCCGCAGCAACTCCAACACCGCCAATAGCGTCACCACTACGCCCATACGCCCTTCTTCGGGACGAAACAGCGCCGTAAACGGGGTAAACCGCAGCGCATCCAGGCGCTCCAGCACTTGACTCATCCGTTCCCGCACCGATAAGACCTCGCGCTGGATCTGATGGCGTCCCACCCATTCAGCCCGAGCCAACACGTCACGCAGGGCATCCAGCAACTCGGCCAAACTGACCGGCGGCGGCACGCGCGCCAACGGCCGCTCGATCAGTTGCGCTTTGGCGGGGAACAGGTCGCGTTCCAGCCGCGGCAAGGCATCCAACGCCTGAGCCGCCTGTTGAAACCGTTCATATTCCTGAAGCCGACGCACCAATTCGGCGCGTGGATCTTCCTCCTCCGCCTCCACCAGCGCCGGACTTGGCAACAGCAACCGCGATTTGATCTCGGCCAGCCACGCCGCCATCACCAGATATTCAGCCGCCAGCTCCAGCCGTAATTCCTGCATCAACGCCAAATAATCCATATATTGCCGGGTGATGGCGGCGATGGGTATATCGAGAATATTGAGATTCTGGCGTCTGATCAAATAGAGCAATAAATCCAGCGGTCCCTCAAATGCTTCCAGAAAAATTTCTAGCGCATCCGGGGGAATATAAAGATCCCGCGGTAACTGCGTGTAGGGTTCGCCATGAAGCTTGGCAAACAGCGGCAGTTCGGTGGTAGTATCCATCGGATTACGCCCCGGCCCCCCGCTGACGCAAAAGCGTCGAAAAGGGGGATGAAACGGCTGGGCAATTCAAGCGCTTGCTACACACTCAATGGACGGATGCCAACCGCTCGCCGCAATTGTTGCAGGAACGGCATGCTGTATTCGCGCGCCCGCGCCGCGCCCTGTTTCAAGATCTGCTCAATGTAATCCGGCTTTCCCAGCAGTTCGTGATAGCGCTGGCGCGGCTCGCTCAACCGAGCGTTTAGAAGCTCGAATAAAATCTGCTTCATCTCACCCCAGCCGATCCCTTGGGCGTAACGCCTCCGGATGGCCGCCGTTTCTTCGGTGCTGGCGAATGCTTGATAGAGCTGAAATAGCGTACAGGTATCGGCATCCTTGGGCGCTTCCGGCGGCAGAGAATTGGTCTTGATGCGCATGATCAGTTTACGCAGCGCCTTTTCCGGCTCGAACAGCGGAATGGTGTTGCCGTAGCTCTTGCTCATCTTGCGCCCGTCCAGCCCGACCAGCACCGCCGTTTTTTCGTCAACCACGGCTTCGGGCAACACGAAATGTTCGCCGTACAGATAATTAAAGCGGGCAGCGATGTCGCGCGCCATCTCCAAGTGTTGGATTTGATCTTTACCAACCGGAATCTTGCTGGCCTTGAACATCAAAATGTCCGCCGCCATCAAAATCGGGTAGCAGAACAGGCCCATGGTCACCCCCCTGTCGGGATCGTTGCCGGCATCGGCCGTATTCTCGGCCACCGCCGCCTTGTACGCATGGGCGCGATTCATCAAACCTTTGGCCGTCACGCAAGTGATGATCCAGGTCAGTTCCAGAATCTCCGGAATATCGGTCTGCGCATAAAAAATGACATTTTCCACATCCAAGCCGAGCGCCAGCCACGTCGCGGCCACCTCCAAGCGCGAGCGATGCACCAAGGCCGGATCCTGACATTTGACCAGCGCATGATAATCGGCCAGAAAATAGAACGATTGCACATCTTTACGGCGGCTGGCCTCGATGGCCGGCAGGATCGCGCCGACATAATTACCTAAGTGCGGCGTGCCGGTGGTGGTGATTCCGGTGAGCGTAATTTCCATATGGGCGGGTTTCGAGTTCGCAATTAAAAGAAAAATAGCGACAGAATAAAATAGCGGAGACTGTTGACGATGGGCATCAGATTCAATAGGCCACTGGCCAATAACGCAATCAGGATCACCAAGCCGAAAGGCTCCAGGCGCGCCATCATCTCACCAATCCGATCCGGCAGCACGCCGGCCAGCACTCGCGAGCCATCCAGTGGGGGAATCGGCACCAGATTCAATACGCCCAGCATGACGTTGACATCGATACCGGCAATACCCATCAACAACAGCGGCTCACCCAACCAGGAAACCGTATTTTGCAGCGCATGGCCGATCAAGGCGATCAAGGCCCAACCCAGCGCCATCACTAAGTTGGAGGCGGGTCCCGCCAGCGCCACCAATGCCATATCGCGCTTCGGATGACGCAGCCGGAAGTAATTGACTGGCACTGGCTTGGCCCAACCAAAAATGAAACCGCCCAGTACCGCCAGTACAGCCGGCACCAGTACCGTGCCGATCGGGTCGACGTGCCGCAGCGGATTGAGGCTGAGTCGGCCTTGCGCGGCGGCGGTGGTGTCGCCGAATTGCAACGCCATCCAGCCGTGCGCCACTTCATGCAGGGTGATGGCCAGCAGCAACGGCGGCGCCATGACAATCAAAAGTTGAAGCGTATTTAATTCTTGCATGATGTGATTATACGCAGCCGTTCCCAGCCCGGACTAGAGAAATGGACTGGCGTCGCCCAAACCTTGACGGATCAATTCTGGCGCGTCGCCGGTTAGATCAATCACTGTAGTCGGTTCGCGTTGCCCTGGTCCGCCATCGATAATCAAATCGACCTGATTGCGCAAGCGATCTTGGATCTCGTCGGGATCGCACAGCGGCCATTCGTCGCCGGGCAGCGCCAGCGTGCAACTCATGATCGGCTCGCCCAGCTCCGCTAGCAGCGCGCGGGCGATGGCGTTGTCGGGCACCCGAATACCGATCGTCTTGCGGCGGGGATGCTGCAAGCGGCGGGGAACTTCATGGGTCGCTTGCAAGATGAAGGTAAAGGGTCCTGGGGTAGCGGCCTTGAGCAAGCGGTAGCGGCGGTTGTCCACCTTGGCGTACGTGGCAATTTCCGAAAGATCGCGACAGATCAAGGTAAAATTGTGATGCCGGTCAGTCTGACGAAGCTGGCGAATGCGCTCCGCCGCCGCTTTGTCGCCAAGCCGACAACCCAGCGCGTAACTGGAATCCGTCGGATAAACGATCACAGCGCCGACACTCAGGCGCTCGACCGCCTGCCCGATCAGGCGTGGTTGGGGATTAATCGAATGGATTTGTAAAATGCTGCTCATAGCCTGTACTATTCTTCAGTTATGCAAATCATGATCGAACCAACAACTTGCCAGCCTGGCGTTGTCCGGTCAAGACGATGGCCCTAAAACCGTCTTCCTTTTATCATCATCTCGCCGCCTAGCCCTGTTTCCCATCAATTACCCTATTTCGCTATTGGCATGAAATTGCTGTTCGACTTCCTACCCATCGTTTTGTTCTTCATCGCCTACAAAATGGCGGATATTTACGTTGCGACTGGCGTGTTAATTGTCGCGACCCTGGCGCAAGTTGGCTGGACCTGGTTGCGACAGCATCGGGTTGAGAAAATGCCGCTGATCACCGCCGGCTTGGTGCTGGTCTTGGGGGAGCAACCCTGATCCTACACGATCCGGTCTTCGTCAAATGGAAGCCGACCGTGGTGAACTGGTTGTTCGCCGTCGCATTCGCGGGCAGTTGCTTCATCGGCCAGAAAACGCTGTTGGAACGAATGATGGGCAGTCAACTGAAACTTCCTAGCACAATATGGGTCAAGCTCACATTCGCTTGGGTGCTGTTTTTCCTCGTGATGGGTTTGGTTAATCTGTACGTGGCTTTCACCTTTGACGAAAACACCTGGGTCAATTTTAAACTGTTCGGAATGCTGGGCTTGACCGTGATATTCATGCTCGGTCAAGCCGTCTATCTGAGCCGCCATCTCAAAGTTGACGACGATTCGCCGTCAAAGGAGTCCTGATGCTATATGCCATCCTGGGCCGTGACGCGCCCGATAGCCTGGAACGACGGCTGGCTGTCCGTCCCGCGCATCTGGAGCGCCTCAATGCCCTGCTGGCGGAAGGCCGGCTGGTATTGGCTGGACCACTGCCGGCCATCGACAGTCCAGACCCAGGCCCGGCCGGATTTCAGGGCAGCTTGGTGGTCGCTGAATTTTCGTCCCTAGAAGCCGCCAAAACCTGGGCCGATGCCGATCCTTATGTAGCCGCCGGCGTCTATGCGGCGGTTGAAATCTACCCATTCCGTAAAGTGCTGCCCGCATGACAACAGCGCGGGTAACGTTGATCGAAGAACGACTCCGCACCGCGCTAGCGCCAGAGCGGTTAGAAATCGTGGATGACAGCGCCGCTCACGCTGGACACGCCGGCGCGCGCGAAGGCGGTCATTTTACGATCCGTATCGTGACAACCGCCTTTGCCGGCAAAACCCTGATTCAGCGCCATCGTCTGATCCATGCGGCGGTCGCTGACCTGATGCGCCGGGAGATTCACGCCTTAAGCATTCAGAAGGCGCAAACCCCGGATGAAGCCCGATTCTCAACCACTGAAACTTAGCTCACTGATGGAAATCACCACTATGCACAAAACCCATAAGCTGATTTTACCGTTATTGGCCCTGTCTGCCACGCTGCTCTTCTCCAGCGCCGCGCTGGCGGCGGAAGAGAAGAAACCCGAACCAGCCGCTCCAGCCGCCGCCCCGGCGGCGCGGGCAGCCCAGCCCGCGGCGCCGGTTATCCCCGATCCGGTCGCGGTGGTCAACGGCAAGGCAATCTCCAAGGCGGCGTTCGAACAGTACATTCAGCAGTTGCGCGGTCGGACCAAGGTGGATTCGGCTGAAGCCAGTAACTCGCTGGTGGAACAACTGGTGCTGGAAGAGCTGCTGGTGCAGGAGGCCGACAAGCAGAAACTGGCCGACGATCCGCAAATCAAGCAGCAGTTGGCAATGGTCCAGCGCAGCCTGCTGGCCAGCACTGTCATCCGTCGGATGCTGAACGAAAGCGCCCCCAGCGAAGAGACAATCAAGAAAGAATACGAAACGGCGACCGCCGCCATGAAAGGCAAGGAATACAAAGCCAGTCATATTCTGGTGGATTCCGAAGACAAGGCGAAGGAAATCATCGCCGAACTTAAGAAGGGCGGCAATTTTGCCGAGCTGGCCAAGACCAAATCCACCGACAGCTCCAAGGACAACGGCGGCGATCTGGGCTGGTTTACCCCCAGCATGATGGTGCCGCCCTTTTCGCAGGCGGCCGCCAAGCTGGAAAAAGGCAAATTCACCGAACAACCGGTGCAGACTTCCTTCGGCTGGCACGTCATCTTGCTAGAGGATATCCGTGATGCGACGCCGCCCTCGCTGGAGGAACTGAAACCACAAATCCAGCAGATGCTGCAAAGCAAAACCGTGAACGACTATCTGGAAAAACTGAAAGCGGGCGCGAAGATCGAAGTCACTGAGATCAAGGACAGCGAAGCCGCCAAGCCAGCGCCCGAAGCCGCCAAGGAAGAACCGAAAGCAGAGAAGAAGTAACCGCGAAAAGCCGGATCTTCTTACCCTCTCCCTTAAAACAGGAGAGGGTTAGGACGCCAGCAACGCCAGTAATCCACCCTCATCCAGCACCGCCACGCCCAGTTCCAGGGCCTTGTCCAATTTTGAGCCCGCATCGCGGCCCGCCACCAGATAATCGGTTTTTTTCGATACGCTACCCGCCACCTTGGCCCCAAGCGCTCGGAGCCGCTCAGTCGCCTCGTCACGGCTCAAAGACTCCAAAGTTCCGGTCAATACGAAAGCTTTACCCGCCAGTGATTGCTCGCCTGTTAGCGATTTTCCCACCATTTCAGGCCACTGGACGCCAGCGGCGCGCAAGCGCGCAATGAGATCCTGATTGTGCGGTTCCTGAAAAAAGGCGCGGACCGCGGCGGCAACCACTGGCCCGATGTCCGGTATATGTCGCAGGCGCTCCTCATCAGCCGCGATCAGCGCTTCCAAGCTTCCGAAATGTTTGGCCAAAGCCAGCGCGGTCGCTTCACCGACTTCCCGAATGCCGAGCGCGTAAAGGAAACGGGCCAACGTAGTCTGTTTGCCACGCTTCAAGGCTTCCACCACCTTGGTGGCTGATCGTGAACCCATTCGTTCTAAATCGGCCAATACCGCCGCGTCGAGCGAGAACAGATCCGCCGGATTTCGCACCAGATCGTGTTCGACCAGCTGGGCGACCAGCTGGTCGCCCAAGCCTTCGATATCCAACGCCCGGCGTGAAGCGAAGTGACGGATCGCCTCCTTCCGCTGGGCGCGGCAGTACCACCCACCCATGCAGCGCGCCACGGCTTCTCCTACCAATCGAGCGACGCGCGACCCACAAACCGGGCAATTTTCCGGCATTACAAAAGGTGAAGTAGCGGCGGGGCGGCGTTCCAACACCACGCCGATGACTTCGGGAATCACGTCCCCCGCTCGCCGCACCCGGATGGTATCGCCGACTCGCACATCCTTTCGGGCCACCTCATCAGCGTTGTGCAGCGTCGCGTTGGTGACGGTGACGCCGCCCACGAACACTGGCTTGAGCCGGGCCACCGGCGTGACGGCCCCCGTACGGCCGACCTGCACCTCAATGGCTTCGACCACCGTCAGTTCTTCTTGCGCGGGGAATTTATGGGCCACGGCCCAACGCGGTTGGCGGGTGCGAAAACCCAGTTCCCGCTGCCAGTCCAAGCGGTTGACCTTATACACCACGCCGTCGATATCGAAAGGCAGCGCCGCGCGCTTGGCGGCGATAGCGCGATGAAAGGCGATCAGGCCGTCGGCGCCTTGGGCAACGGTGCGCTCCTGATTCACCGGCAATCCAAACACCGCCAAGGCATCCAAAACGCCAGCGTGCGTGACAGGCGTTTCCCAACCTTGCGTCTCGCCCAATCCGTAAGCGAAAAAAGATAGCAGCCGCTTGGCGGCGACCGTGGGATCAAGCTGTCGAATACCGCCAGCCGCGCCGTTGCGCGGATTGACCAGGGTGGGTAATTGCGCCGCGCGCTGGCGGGCGTTGTAACGCTCGAAATCCAGCCGACTCATATACACTTCGCCGCGCACTTCCAGCACCGCGGGCGGAACGCCTTGCAAGCGCAACGGGACCGATTTGATGGTGCGGATATTCTGGGTGACTTCTTCGCCCGTTTCGCCATCGCCGCGAGTGGCGGCTTGCGCCAGAACACCATTTTCATACCGCAAGCTAATCGCCAAACCATCAAATTTCAGCTCGCAGGCGTACTCGACCGAAGCCGCCTGATCGCCAAAACCGAGTTCGCGCCGTATCTGCGCGTCGAAAGCGCGAGCACCGCCAGGGCCGGTATCGGTCTCGGTACGGATCGACAGCATGGCAACCCGATGCCGTACCGGCACGAAGGCGTCGAGCGCCTTGCCACCCACCCGCTGGGTCGGCGAACCTGGCATTTGTAATTCAGGATACTCCGTTTCGAGCGCCTGTAATTCCCGAAACAGCCGGTCGTATTCGGCATCGGGAATCGCTGGATCGTCTAAAACGTAATACCGATAATCGTGCCGGTCGATCTGCGCGCGCAACTCGGCGGCTCGGTCAACCGCGGCCCTAGAAGCCGTCATCGCATACACCCCGTCAGAAAAAACAGCGCCTATGGCCCTGACCGTTCCAGTTCCGCTACTTTATCGCGCAGACTCAACAAGCCCTGATTGGTTAACCGACGCCGGCTTTCGTCACAAATCACACCACCGAGTTTGCGAGCGACCTGATCCGCGGCCAGCACCAGCAGGTCCAACGCCTTCATTCCATCCAAAGGGCCGGGCAACTCCATAAACAACAGCAATCCGGGAGTCGTCAGATCGGCCAGTGTTTTGGGATCGAAAGACCCCGGTTTACGCAAGTGCGCTAGACTGAACACCGGCGTATCGCCGCCGACAACTCCCGCCGGATAGCGTCCGAACAAGCCGGCCGTAGTCAGTTGCAGCCCGGCTTCTTCGGCCGCCGCCTGGATATCGGTTCCCTTGAATAACTGCTGGCCTGGCGCCATCACGGTCAGAGCAACCGTCGTCTTAGCGGTAGCCGACTCCCCTGCTGGCATGGCTTGCAGGATCGGAGGTAGCGAAGGCGCTTCGACCGCTGGTTTGGCTTGAAAGGCATTGTCCATATCCGTTTGCCCTGTATCGCCCAAGTCGACCAGTCCTCGATCAAGGGAATCGCGACCCGATAGCGACTCTTCCTGTTCCAGCCCCGCATTGAGGGACTCGCGACCCGACGGCAGATGGCTTTTTTCCAGCGGGGATCTTGGAACCGCTGGCCTCCGATCGGGCGAACGAGAGAGTGGCCGGATCTCGACATCCACCAAGATCTTGTCAGCCAGATGATGATCGGCAGTCACTCGGCCCAACTCGCCGAACTCATGCACTTCTTCCGCTTCCTCCGGGCGCTCCGTCGGCGTCACCGGGCCTAGCTCCAGCTTCGGCTCGTTGGCGAACGCAGACCGCCGTTGACGTTTTCGGATCTCTTCCTTAAGACGTGCTCGGATACCCCACAGATAGATCAGGGCCAGAACGACGGCTCCGATGACCGCCAACAGCCACTGCAATTGCATTTTGTCCATTTATCATCAATCCAAAGCTTCAGATTGCGCCTGTCACAATCAAATTGCGCCAAGGCTACGTACTTAGAAACAGTAAACGCTCTATGTCCGCCATCGAACGGCCGGAACAGCGACTCTAATGTTGGTACTAAAATGTGATTACTTTAACAAATGCCATCTATTGTCGCATCAGGCTATCGACCTGGAGCGACCGAAGTCTGTTTGGCGTTAGCCCAAAGCGGCAGCGATCACCCGACCACCGCCAACCGCGCGGCTTCCTCCACATCCACCCCGACTAAACGCGATACGCCCGGCTCCTGCATGGTGACGCCCGTCAAATGCCGAGCGATTTCCATGGTGGCTTTATTATGGGTGACAAAAATAAATTGTACCCGCGCCGACATCTCTTGGACTAAAGCCCCGAACCGTCCGACATTGGCTTCGTCCAACGGTGCGTCCACCTCATCCAGCAGACAGAACGGCGCTGGGTTGAGTTGGAAGATCGCGAACACCAGGGCGACCGCCGTCAGTGCTTTCTCGCCCCCAGACAATAGGCTGATCGAGCCAATCCGCTTGCCAGGCGGTTTGGCCATGATGGCGACTCCGGCATCCAACACATCTTCTCCAATCAGCTCTAAATGGGCTTGCCCCCCACCGAACAAACGAGGAAACAAGGCCTCCAATCCGGTGTTCACCCGCTCGAAGGTTTCCCGGAACCGCGCCCGAGTCTGCTGGTCAATTTTGCGGATGGCCGTTTCCAATGTATTCAGTGCCTCCAACAAATCATCGTTTTGCGCATCAAGATATTGTTTCCGCTCCGACAGTTGGGCGCATTCCTCAATAGCCGCCAGATTGATCGGCCCCAAACGCTGGATTCGCCGTTCCACCTGCTCCAATTGAGCCAACCGGTCTGACTCTGTAACCTCGGCTGGCAAAGTGGCCAGCACCGCTTCCGGGTCAGCGGCAAGTGCTTGCAGCTGCTCGAACAGGTTTTGCTGGCGGACACGCGCCTCGTTCGAAGCCAGCCGGCGCTCCTCAATCAGCCGCCGTTGCGCGTCGGCGCGCCGCTCGCACTCGCTCCGCGCGCGCTCCACTTTCCAGATCGGCATCTTGGGTTTGCAAGGCTTGGTGGGCGGCTTGCAGTTCCGTCTCGACCGCAATTTGCATTTCCAAGCCGCGCGCCAGTTCTTCCTCGGCGGCAATCAGCGTCGCATCGGCATCGACAACGCGTTCTTGCTCTAAGCGCGCTTGGCGGTCCAACACGTGTCGCCGCTGCTCGCGCAGCCATTCCGAGGCTGGCTCGGCAGCGGCCAGTCGGGTCTTCAACGTTTCGATAGTCATCCGCTGGCGCGCGGCTTCTTGCCGAACGGCATCGGCCCGCGCCCGGCTTTGTCGCCGCTCGCTGTCGCGCCGTTCGCGGCTGTCGATCAAAGCCGCCTGCTCCGTTTGCAAGCTTAATTGCGCCGCGTTCAATGCTTCTAGCCGCAATCGTCCGCTTTGCCGCTGTTCCTGATCGAGCCGGTATTGTTCTTCAATTTCAGCTTGCTCTTCGGCCATGGCGGCGCTGCGGGCTTGCGCTTGCGCGCGGCGTTCCCGCAACGCCTGCCACTGGCCTTGCGCGCGGGCGTGATCACGATGGTGGTGGTTGACCGTTTGTTGAAAATCCCGCCGTTGCTGCTCCAGCTCATCGTGCCGTACCCGCAGCTGCTCTGCTTGCAGTGAATACCGCGCCAGATCCGCTTCATCTTCCGCTAATTTCACTTCGAGCTGACGGATTTCTCGTTCGCGACGAAGCACTCCTTGCTCATCTCCTCGCGCCAGCCGCACCCAGTGGCGGCCACACACGATTCCCTCTGGCGTCACCACGGTTTCCCTAGATCTCAAATCATGGCGTCGCGCCAGCGCTTCGGTCAGGCTGGAAGCGGTATCCACCCCTTCCAAAAGCCCATCGAGCGGCCAGGCGGAACGCACTTTCGCAATTAGCTTCGAGGCGGATTCAGAGCCCTCTTCGCCAGCGGCCGGTTCAAGTAAAATCAGCCGGCCCCGCGCCAGCTCGGCAACAGCTCCAGCAGATTCGTCGAGTTTCGGCACGCAAACGGCATCCAACCAGTCGGCCAGCACCGCCTCGACCGCAGCCTCCCAGCCGGGTTCCACGTCAAGCTGCTCGGCCAACCGTGGCGCTTGGGCTAATTCCCGCGCTGCCAACCAGTCGTTGACCGCATCAACATGCCGCCCCAGCGCCGCTTCCTGCAAGGTTTGCAATGAAGCCAAACGGCCGCGGCCGGTGTGAATCTGCTCGCGAGCCAGCCGGACCCGGTGATCGGTCTGTCGCAGATTGTCTCGAATCGCAACCCATTCAGATTCAATGTCTGCCAGCGCGTTCTGGTGCTGCTGCAAAGTTGCGGCAAGGTCTTGTTCGAGCCGCTGCAATTCAACCTGTTCTCCATCAAGATCGGCGGCCGCTAGCCGATCTTGCTCCTGCCGCAAGCGTTCCAGCCGCCGTTCGCTTTGGCCCAACTGGCGTAGCAAATGCTCTATCCGAGTTTGTTCGACCTCGATCGAGCGCTGGACTTCACCATGACGCTGGACAAAGGCATCCCACGCCGCCTGCTCGGAGCGCAGCGTATTTTCAGCGGCGGCCAAAGCAGCGGTGATTGCGGTCTCGCTAGCGAGGATCTCGCCCAGTTCCGGTTCGGCGGCAACCAGTGCCTGCCTCCATTCCGCCTGCTGTTCCCGATCCCGCTTCAGTTGCATTTCGATGTCGACTAACGCGGTCTCGACCTGCCGCCAGTCATCGTCCCATCGCCGTCGCCGCTCGCGCTGGTGCTGGAGATCGTGCTCGGAGCGACTGATCGCCGCGCCAGCTTGGTAATAGCGCCCTTGGGCCTCATTATAGGCGTCGTTAAGGGCTATCCGCTGAACCCGCCCGGCTTCCAATCGCGCTTCGACTTGTCGTTGCTCCGCCAGAATCGCCTCTAGCGCCGTCTCATGTTGCCGCAGTAGCTGTTCGTCCGCTTGCAGATCGAGTCCCAGTTTGCGCCAGCGCAGCGTCAGTAATTCGGCTTTGATCCGGCGCTCTTCGCCGCGACAGGCGCGGTATTGTTCGGCCACCCGCGCCTGGCGCTGCAAATGCTGAAGCTGGCGATTCAATTCCTCGCGCACATCGCGCAACCGTTCCAAATTTTCGCGGGTGTGACGAATGCGGGTTTCAGTCTCGCGACGGCGATCCTTGTATTTGGAAATACCGGCGGCTTCCTCTAAAAAGACGCGCAACTCCTCCGGCTTCGCTTCGATCACCCGAGAAATCATGCCCTGCTCGATGATGGCGTAACTGCGCGGCCCCAAGCCGGTACCCAGAAAAATGTCAGCGATATCGCGGCGGCGGCAGCGGACGCCATTCAGAAAGTAGGTGGATTGACCGTCGCGACTGACCAGCCGCTTGATCGCAATCTCCGCGTAACCGCCCCAAGGACCGCCCAATCGGCCCTGTTGGTTGTCGAACACCAATTCGATGGAGGCTTGACCGACCGGTTTGCGATTGGCCGCCCCGCCAAAAATGACATCGGCCATGGTTTCGCCGCGCAGACTGCGCGCCGAGCTTTCGCCCATCACCCAGCGTACGGCGTCGATGATGTTGGATTTTCCACAGCCATTGGGCCCAACGATGGCCACCAAGTTGCTGGGCAAATGCAGCACGGTGGGGTCCACGAAGGATTTGAACCCCGCGAGCTTAATCTTGCTCAGCCGCATGGCTGGGTTGATTGCCCGTCGCGCCTTCGGCTTAAGACCGACGGACGAGCGGTTGCAACACGGCTTCGATGGCTTCGATATCTGGAATGATGATCGGTTGATTCTGATAGCGCGCCCAACTCAGGACATCCGGCAACCGTAAATCAGCCTCAGCAACATCTTTGTTCGATTCGATCTCCTGGCGTTGCAAATTGACCGGTCGCGGCGCTGACGTGGCCAGAATCCCGAAGTGGGGTAAGCGGCGATCGGCGCCGAGCGTGTTGATGACGAGAATGCGCGAATTGAGATCGCCATCGGGCGGCACCCGAAAGATCAACCGCCCCAAACTCACCAGCGGCGTGGTCAAATTCCGCCACAAGATAGCGCCGACCACCCAGTGCGGCGCATTCTCGATGCTCAGCGGCGTCGCGAAAGGCAACACTTCAGCGACCAAACTGCTTGGCAGGACAACTTGGCCGCCTTGCACGGTAATCAGCAAACAACGGAGCTTGGAAGACGCTTCCATAACAGTATCCATAAGGTGCGGCGTGAAAACCGATCCGGGGGATTGGAACCTGATCCGGCATGCGTTAGGTAATCAACCCCTGGGCGCGTTCGCCAAGAATCGCGCGGATCGATTGCATCAATTGATCTTCCTGATAGGGTTTGGTGAGATAGTCGTTGACCCCCAGCTTCATGGCTCGCTCCCGGTGCTTGTCACCGCCGCGCGAGGTCACCATGATAATCGGCAAGTCGCGCAAGTTCGGCTGGTTGCGGACGTGCGCCAGCACTTCAAAGCCATCCATCCGCGGCATCTCAATGTCGAGAATCGCCAAATCAGGGATCTGGGTCTGCAACATCGCCACCGCGTCCAAGCCGTCCTTAGCCGTCACCACGCCAATGTTATGGCGTTCTAAAATCCGCCCTGTAACCTTGCGCATGGTGATGGAATCGTCGATGACCATGATGTTGATCCTCTCCTGCCGGATTTCCTGTCGCGCCATTCGCAACGCGCGGCTTTCGGACTGCTTCTGCGTCTGCGATCCAATATTGCGCACCAAAGCCGCCAGTTCCAGCACCACCACCACTCGGCCATCGCCCAACATCGTGGCGCCGGAAATACCGGGTACGCCATTGAACTGCGGCCCGACCGGTTTGACGATGATTTCCCGGTTGCCCAACACTGTCTCAACCTGCAAAGCGGCGCTGGCCTCCGCGCTGCGGAACAGGAGGGCCGGCGGGCGGCGATCTGAAACTTCGTCGAAGGGCTGGACGTGGCCGCTGCCCGTCAGCAAGCCCAGATTGTGAATTGGATAGCTGCGCTCGCCATATTGATGCTCAACGGGTTCACCTGCCAGATACTTTTGATAATCGCTTTCCTTGAGTCGGGTGACCAGTTCGATGCTCAACAGCGGAATGGCGAAGAGCGTATCGCCGATCTGAGCCAACAGCGCCTGGGTAACGGCGAGCGAGAAGGGCAGACGGACGATAAAACGGGTGCCCCGACCCGCTTCCGTCTGAATCAACAAGGCGCCACGCATGGCGCGGATGGCTTCATTCACGACGTCCATACCCACCCCTCGCCCCGAAATTTGGGTAACTGAGGTGGCGGTGGAAAAACCGGGACGGAGCAACAACCCAATTAATTCTTCCTCGCTGGCCGGCTGATCGGGCAGTAGCAAACCCTTTTCCTCGCCTTTGGCCCGGATCGCCTCAAAATTGAGGCCATGGCCGTCATCGCCTAGCTCTATAACCAGTTCCGCTCCTTCCCGGCGCAGGCTGAGGCTGATGGTGCCAATCTCGGGTTTACCACGTTCCCGCCGCAACTCTGGCGGCTCGATGCCGTGCGCCAGCGAATTGCGCATCATGTGTTCCAGCGGAGCGATCATATTTTCGAGCACGTTACGATCCACTTCCGCGTCCTCGCCGCCCACTAGCAATTCCGCTCGCTTGCCAAATTCTTGCGCCGACTGGCGCGCCACGCGCCGCAACCGGGAAACGATACTGCCAAACCGCACCATGCCGGTGCGCATCAAACCTTGCTGGATTTCCTTGTTGACCTTGCTCTGCTGATCAAGCAACGAAGTCACTTCTCGGGCGTGGTCACCCAGCGTATTGACGATATTGCTCAGATCATCGGCAATTTCCATCAGCGACCGGCTGACTTGCTGCAATTCAGTAAAACGATCCAATTCCAGCGGATCGAACTCCTGCTGGTGACTCTTGGCATCCTCCTGGTCGTGACGCGATTGAATGCGCGCTTCGGCTTGCGTGGCCAGATTACCGACCTGTCGGCGCAATCGGGCGATGGTCTGCTCCAGTTCGTTGAGATTGAAACTCATCGCACTGACGCCCTGATCGACCCGGGCGCGGAAGATGCTACTTTCACCCATCTGGTTGACCAGCGAGGTGAGCAAGGTAGAGCTGACCCGAATATTATCGGCCGGAGCAGGCGCGGGCCTCTCGGCGGGCCGCGCTGTCTGGGCGGTGATCGGAACCGTGGTCAAGGTGGCGGTGATCACTGGCGCTTGCGGCTTGGAAGGCTCAACGCGCTTGGCGCCAAGAACCCCTTGCAGTTCCTCGATCAGCGCTTGCTGGGGAGGCAGTTGCTCACCGCTTAGAATACCCGCCAACATCTGATGCAGGCGATCCATGGTGCGCTGAATCAGGTCGTGCACTCCAGGCGATCCTTCCAGCGCGCCCTTGCCTAACGCGTCCAGAATGGATTCGGCGGCATGGGCCAAATCGCCGACCGTCATAAAGCCCGCCATTCGCGAACTACCCTTGAGGGTATGCATTTCCCGACGCAGGTTGTTGAGCAATTCAGCGCTACTCGGATCATCGCGCAAACGTTGCAGGATGACATCGCTGGAATCGAGGATTTCGCTGGCTTCAGCCCGGAAAACTTGCACCAATTCCTGGTCAAGTTCGGTCATCGCCTTGAACGCGGGCGCTTCTGGTAACCGGGGCGCTATCCGCCGCTTGCTGAGAGAGTCGGCCAGCGCCGGTTCGATGACCAAACCGAGCGGGGGCAAGGCGGCTTCGGCAACGCCCGCGGCAATGGCGTCGGCCAGGCGATGCAAACCGCCGATCATATCGGTTGCCGCCGCTGGATTAGCGCCCCTAGCAGCCTCCATGACCATCCGATTGAAAGAGTCGAGCGTCTGCTGGAGGGTATCGATAACGACCTGGGGAGCTTGACTGGCGCCTTTGCCAAGAGCGTCCAACACGGATTCAGCCGCATGCGCCAGATCCCCAATGCTCATCAATCCGGACATGCGCGAGCCACCCTTGAGGGTATGCATATTGCGCCGCAAGTCGTTCAACAAGACCGTGTGATCGGCGTCCTCCGTTGCCAAGCGCTGCAGAATGAGATCGCTGGCATCGAGAATCTCGGCCGCTTCGTATTGGAAAACCTCCGCCAATTCCGGATCCACTCCGGCTGTAACCAGCACTTCCGGAACGACGGGCGGACCAGCTTCCAGAGGAGGTGCGACTTCGACTGGCGCTATCACCACGCTAGCAGTTTTGATGGCTTCGACCGGTGTGATCGGTTCAATCGTTTCAACCGGTTTGCTCGGTTCAGCGGCCTTGACGGGTTTGATTGGTTCAGCCGTCTCGAGCGCTTCCGCCAAAGTCAGCGAGATATCTTCCTCGGCATCCTGGATGAAAGCCTGTGCACGCGCGATTAAAGCGGCCATGGTTGACTGGATCTCGGCGGTCAGCGGGGCTTTGTCGATCAAGGGTTGCAACACGTCAGCCACTTCGCCAATCAATCCCGCCACCGCGGACGAGGGCGGTAAAGTACCGTTCAGTATGTGGTTGAACAGGCTTTCGAACTCCCAAGCGAAATCGCCTAATTCAGACGCGCCGACCACTCGACCACTCCCCTTGAGCGTGTGAAAGGCCCGACGAATTGAAGCCGCGGCTTGGCGGTCGGCCAGATTACGTTGCCAGATCGCGCTTTGCTTGCGAATGTTATCCAACTCCTCACGCGCTTCTTCCAGGAAGACCTCCAGAAATTCCGGATCGATCTCCATGGCAAGTCTCGCGGAGAGCGGCTCGGCCGGGGGCGTCGCGGCGGGTAACGACGGTGGCGCTGTCGTCGCTTTGACCGGCGCGGACTCGACTGGCTTCGGGAGTGTGATGGGTTCCACCGCCGTTGGTGCGATCCCTGGCTCGATCGGCTTGGGAGGCGCGGTCACTGGCTCCGCTTGTTCCACCTGAAGCAAGGCCCGCGCCCGCCCGATCAGTGCTGGCAAAGCTTCCAGCTCGTCACCTCGCGGGGGAATTTCCCCTACCAGCGGCGCCAAGACCGAAACGGCTTCCGCCACGGCATCGCAGATCGCCGGCTTGCCGCTCAGATTTCCGCTCAAAACTTGATTTAATAGGTTCTCGTATTCCCACGCGAAATCGCCGATCACCATCGCGCCGACCATGCGACCGCTACCCTTGAGCGTATGGAAGGCCCGACGAATGGTGGTTAACACGTCGCGATCTTGCAAATTTTCTCGCCAGTGAACCAATTGCTCGCGGATGGTCGTCAATTCACCACGGGCTTCATCCAGAAAAACTTCGACAAATTCTGGATCGGCATCCTCCATCTTGAGCAAATCCATCAAATCGACCTTTTTTTCCACAACTGGCGGCCTGAAATCCTCCAGAAAATCCAGGCGATCGCCAAAATCCAGTTGGGATAAATCAATGGAGGGCGGCTCATCCGGGCGGGCCGGCTCCACTGCAAGATCGAACGCCTTAGCAGCCGGCGGCTTAGCGGATGTCTCGAAAGCGTCCAAGGCGAAATCAAACAGAGGAAGAGCCTCTTCAAATCGTTTAGCGGGTTGAGTGTCGCTGAACTCCGAGGGGGAACCTGCCAGCTGGAACAGCGATGGCAGTTCAAGGAGGGTCTCCAATTGGCTGAGATGATCTTCCGCCTCGCTTAAAACCGCGGCGGGCGCGGGTCGCTCGCTTCCCAGCGGCTCCAAATAGTGGCATAGCGCCGCCAAAATCTGCCCGCACAGGCTGGTGGCCAGCAAGCGGTAATGTTCGGCTCCAACCGATAGCGCGCCCGCGATTCGCCCCAAGCGCTCGGATATCAAGGCAGCGCGCGTCCATTCCTGCCCAGCCAGCAGGTGGTGTATGGGTTGTAACTCGCGTTGTAGTAACGCCCAGGCCTCAGGCTGTTCGGTAGTCCCGTCCAAATCGACCGCGATGGTATCGCGCAATCGCTTCAGCCCATCCAAAAGCCCCCGCGTACTCTCTGGAAAACTGGGTGGCGGTGTTTTGAGCGTGGTGCTTGGCAGGTCTTGCTGGCGCAGTCGCCGCAAGGTTTCGGTCATCTTGACCAATTCATCATCCGACGACGGACCCGGCTCCAGACAAGATTCCAGATAGCCAGTCAAGCAGGCGGCGGCGTCCTGTAATACCAGCGGATCGCAGGACAATGCCCTTCCCTTGATCAATCCCATGGCCAGCAAGCGCATCTCATCTAGCAGCGCAACCGCATTTCGGTGTTCGAGCGCGGCGAACGGCCCACGAATCTCATCGATCGCAGCGATCATAGCCGGCAGCGGCGTGGGTTGAGATCGGTCGTGGCGGTACTCTTCCAGGCTGAGCTGAATCCGCTGCAAGGCCAGCAACAGATCGTCTTTGAGAGCGACCAGTCGATCGTCGGTGACACGACGCGAAATCATTGCGCTACCTCCATGCCGAAAAAATGTCCGCTAAGCCCTTACCGCTTGAAATCGGTTTATCGGGACCACGGCTGCTTGCCTTAGGCATCCTGACGCCGATTCGATGAATCAGGTGGGTAAGCGGAAATCGGCGACGGCTTGGCGTAATTCCCGCGCCAACTGATTCAACTTGCCGATGGCGGATGCGGTCGCCACGCTGCTCTCCGCCGTCTGTCCGGTAATTTCGTTGATGGAAACCATGGCGCTTGATACCCGTGAGGCCATTTCCGAGACTCGACCAGCGGACTTGGAAATTTCGTCGATCAGTTCAGCCGAACTGGCGGAAACCTTCTCGATTTCATCCAGCGCTTCGCCCGCTTTCTCGGCCAGCTTGGCGCCGCCAACCACTTCGGAAGTGCTCTTCTCCATCGAGATCACGGCCTCGTTGGTATCGGCCTGAATGGTCTTGACCAGGGTTTCGATTCGCTTGGTCGCGTTGCTGGATCGCTCCGCCAGCCGTTGTACTTCATCGGCGACCACCGCGAATCCCCGCCCGGCGTCACCGGCGGCCGAGGCTTGAATCGCGGCGTTGAGCGCCAGGATGTTGGTTTGATCGGCGATGTCGTTAATCAGGGCCACGATATCGCCGATCTCCTGAGAAGATTCACCCAGCCGCTTGATGCGCTTGGACGTGTCCTGGATATGTTCGCGGATGGCGTTCATGCCCTGGATGGTGCGCCGTACCCGGTCGCCGCCCTCGTGGGCGATGCCGACCGATTTTTCCGCCACTTCGGCGGACGCAGCGGTTTTGGATGAAACCTCATCCATCGACTGCGCCATCTGCACCACCGTGGCGCTGGCATTATCGATCTGCCGGGCTTGAATCTCGCTGGATTTAGCCAGCCGGTCGGCAATGGCGCTGGTTTCCTGCACGGCGCTTGAGACCAGGCCCGAAGTATTATTAATAGTAGAAACCAGGTCGCGCAGGGCTTCGATGGCATAGTTGATGGAGTCGGCGATGGCGCCGGTGATGTCTTCAGTCACGCTGGCCTGTACGGTTAAATCGCCCTCGGCCAAGTTACCCAACTCATCAAGTAAGCGCAGGATCGCGTCCTGATTGCGGCGGTTCTGATCCTCGGTTTCCTGCTTGCGTCGTTCGCTTTCATGCAAGCGCTGCTGGCTTTCCCGGTTTTGCAGATAAATCAGGCCCAGTAGCAGCAACAGCGCGAGCACCCCGAACACATAGGCGATCTGATAATTGAGAGGGATGCCCAGCAGATGAAAGGTGCGGCTGTTTTCTCCGTAAGCGTCCGCTAGCTTGGTGGTGGCTTCCAGCAAGCCATCCGCTTTCTCGGCGATGCCTTGAGCGGCATTCTGCGCCTTAACCAGTTCTGGGGCGGAATCGGCAATGCGGGTGGCTTCGGTGTCCAGCGACTTGAACCGTTCGCCTAGATCAGTCACTTTGCCGGCGCTATCGGGAAGGCTTACGCGGTCGATGCCCAATCGGGTATCGCCGTCCCGCATCCCTTTTAACACCTGGCTGAACAACTTGATGTTGCGACCGAACCGGTCGGCGGCGGCGGCAACGCCAGTCCCTCCCTCGCTCAACATCCGTTTCAAATCGGTCTCGATCCGCTGCCCCAGCAGCAGTTGATTGGTGGCTTGGTAGACCTGTCGCGAATCGATACGGTTGTTGGCCAAGCTCTTCGCCACCTCATCCGATAGCGTGATGATCTGGGTCAGGGAACTTTCCAGCAGCGGTACAAAATTGCTCACCGCCATGACCGGTTGGCGCGCGGCCAGCAACGTATCAATGTCAGCCGCGGCCGGTTTCCACAAATTGTCTAATTGTTCGAGTTGCGGCCGCACCGCCGCCGGCGCGGCAGACAGCCCCAGCGCCGAATCACCATTTTTTTGCGCGTTCAGCACTTGTTCGAAACGATCACGGCCCTCCTTGAGTTTGACGAAAGCGGCCTCCTTGCCGCGCGCGGCTTCAAAGGCGTGGGTCGCCAGCACCCGCGATAAAAATCGCTGCTCCCCGACGAACTTGAAATTGAGTTCATTCTGTCCCCCCTGTCGTTCCAGGGTGGTGAAGATAATGCCTATCAGTACGATGAAGAACACCAACGCGCCCAACAGCGCCCAGTAGGTGGCCGACAATCCTTTCAGTGCCGAATGATCTTGCGAATCACGCATTTCAGTTTCTCGTTGAACTTAGCCCTGAACCGCCCCCACCCGCTGGTCCGGGGGACATTTTGGAAAATGGCGCTAGCTGGCCGCATTTAAAAATTGAGGCTCCGCCAACAATTTCCGGGTATTGAACACCATCCAGCGTTGATCGTCGCTCCAGAACGCCTCCACGATCAAAGGTCGCAAACCTTCCTCCACCTCGTCCAAGGACGGCAATCGGTGCTGGGAGCCAAAATGGCGCATTCCGATGATCTCGTCCATCAGCAGACCATAATCCCATTCACCACCGCGGACGACGACAATCTGGCAACCTGGCAGCCGCGCCGAGGCCCGACCGGTCAGAAAATCCCGCAAATCAGAGACGGAGATGACCTTGCCCCGTAGGTTAGCGATGCCCATCAACCAACGCTTCACGCCCGGCACTTGGGTAATGCTGCGGGGAAATGGAATAATTTCGGCCACATCATCCATGGAGAATAGCAGGTTCCAGGAACCCAGACGCGAGGCGAGTTGCCCCCTGATCTCCGACAGTTGAGCGCTGGCCGCCTCGGCTGGCGCACGCTGGCGCACGCGTTCGTCCAGTTGCAGCAGGATATCGAAGGGGTGCGGCGCTGAAGGCGCCGCCGAGGGAGCCATGACTGCCTCTGTCACATGATTATCCTCAAATCGCGGAATTTTTTAGAGTCAAATCGCCATTGCGCGACCTACCCCGCCCTCGCTGGTATTTTAATTTAGAACAGGATGCCAGGTCGCGATATAGATTGATAAGCTTTTGGGGCATTTTTTAGCATACTAACGGTTACGATGCCATGAGGAAAACCATATCTCCGCTTTAATTGAGGTACCGGGACGCTTCATTTGCGCCACATCGCCGACGATCGGCCAGCCCATTGAGTTGTCGGCCACCCTCGCCCAAATTACCCAACCTTACGGACCCGCTGACCATGACAATTAAACTCGGCGTGGTGATGGACCCTATCGAGACCATCACCATCAAAAAGGATACGACCTTCGCCATGCTGCTCGCCGCTCAAGCCCGAGGCTGGGAACTGCATTATTTCGAGCAGGCTGATCTGTATGCGCGCGGCAACGAAGCATTCGGTCGAGCCCGCCGGTTAAGCGTTCGGGACGACCCGCGGAACTGGTTCGCTTTTCATGGGGAGCAAGAGCTGCCATTGGCGGCGTTGGACATTATGCTGATGCGCAAGGACCCCCCCTTCAATATGGAATATATCTATACCACTTATTTATTGGAATTGGCCGAGACCGACGGTGTGCTTGTGGTCAACAAACCGGGTAGCCTGCGCGACGCCAACGAGAAATTTTTTGCCCTGCATTTTCCAGACTGCTGTCCGCCAACCCTGGTTAGCCGGGAACCGGCGCGGTTCAAAGCTTTTTTAGGTGAATACGACGATATCGTGGTCAAGCCGCTGGATGGCATGGGTGGCGCCTCGGTATTTCGGTTGCGTCGAAACGACCCCAACCTCAATGTGATCCTGGAAACCCTGACCGCCCATGGCCGGCGGTTGACGATGGCCCAGCGCTACATTAAAGAAGTGACCGCCGGTGACAAACGGATCCTGCTGATCGACGGCGAACCTGTGCCCTACGCGCTAGCTCGCATTCCGCAAGAGGGCGAGACCCGGGCCAATCTGGCGGCGGGTGGTCGTGGCGAGGGCGTGCCGCTAACGGGACGCGACCGCTGGATTTGCGAACAAGTGCGGCCCAAGCTCCAGGAAATGGGGCTGTTGTTCGTCGGCCTGGACGTGATCGGCGATTATCTCACCGAAATCAACGTCACCAGTCCCACCTGCGCGCGGGAGTTGAATGCTCAGTTCGGGCTGGATATCGGCGGCGATCTGATGGCGGCCATCGAGCAACGGTTACGACGCTGATGGTTACGGGTAATGGATGAGCTCAATCACCCATAAGCCGGATGATACTGGCCGGCTAGCGCTGGCTTTATTGCTGGCGCTAAGCCTGCACGCCGCCCTCATCTTCGGTATTCCAGCCGATAGCTGGTCGATCCACTATCGGCGCCCCCCGCGCTTTGAGGTGGTTTTGCTGCCACCGACTATCCTACCTGCGCTCCCACCGCCCCCGCTGGCGGCGGTTATTCCCCTGGAACCCGCGCCCGCCGTAGTTCCTCCCCTAGCGCTGCCGCCGAAGCCAGCGGTGACCGTCAAACCCGCGCGCCCTATTGCGCGTCAATCGACCGGCGTCACTAAATCGACCCCGACAGCCACCGCACCCATCGAGCGACAGCCGACAACCATACCCAAACCAAGCCTGCGAACACCCCTGAAACCATTCATCCCACCGAAACCCGCCAAAGCGTCAGAGAAAGGGATGGAAGCGCCATCAAATCCAGTACCAGCCAAGCCGCGCCGAGACAGCGCTCCCTCTGAGAAAACGGCAACGTCCGTCAGCTCTAAACCGACCCCAGCGGTTAGCGGGATGGCATCAGCCCCGCCCATTCCTCAAGCCGAACGGTTCGAGCGAATCCCTTCCATCCCTGGAACTCGTCAGGGCCAATTGGATAGCGGCGGGCTGCTAGGTCAAATCGCCAGCCTCGAACGCGAAACGCAGCAGCGCGCAAACACGAGAGTACGCAGCAAGCGGGTCAGCCCGAACGACACCCGCTCTCAGGAAGGATTTTATATCGCGGCTTGGGTGCGGAAGGTCGAGCAAATCGGTGAAATGAATTTTCCCGAAGTCGCCCGCCAGTTAAATTTGCGTAGTGGTCCGGTTCTGGATGTCGCCATTCGAGCGGACGGTTCCTTGCAAGAGGTTCGGGTCGCCCGTTCCTCCGGCAATGCTGAATTGGATCGGGCGGCGCAACGTATCGTCAAGCTGGGCGCGCCTTACGCCACTTTTCCGCCGTCGCTACGCCAGAAATACGATGTGCTATATATTTCACGGCCTTGGCGCTTTGAACCTGACGGCCGATTGCAAATGCGCTAATCCTTCTAATCACCTCCAAAAGGCAATCAGATGAAAAGAAGTTGGCTGTTGAACCGATCCTACCGACGGGTTTGACGTGGCCACCGAACCCTGCCCTTTTTGTTCTCCGCCACAGACACAACTGGTTGGCGAAACGGCCCATATGCTGGCGATCCGCGATCATTTTCCGATCTCGCCGGGGCATACGCTGTTGCTCCCGCGCCGGCATATCGTCTCGCTGTTCGATTTGAATATCTTGGAATGGGTGGAGTTGGGACAGCTCTTAACAGAAGTACGTACTGGGCTGCTGGCCGAGCTTCAACCACAGGGCTTCAACATCGGCGTCAACGACGGCGCGGTCGCCGGTCAGACCATAACGCATTTTCATCTTCATTTGATCCCACGCTATCCCGCTGACCAGCGGGATCCGCGCGGCGGCGTGCGCTGGATTTTCCCTGATAAAGCAAAATACTGGTGATGGTATAAGGACAGTCACCCGCGCCTTTTTTGCTTCGGCGCGACACACGCGCGGATTTATACCGACTACTGTCGAGATGGCGCGCGTCCCGACATAAACCCGCTCTATCGTGACCCGCTAAGAATTGGTCGGGGCGAGAGGATTTGAACCTCCGACCACCTGCACCCCATGCAGGTGCGCTACCAGGCTGCGCTACGCCCCGAGTTGCGGCGGGTTTAGCCGCCGCGAAGGTGGGTAATGGTAATTTAATGGCTTGGTTTTGCCAAGCGCTCACTAATCCTGATTATTGAGCCTCGCCCTTGAATGCATCCACCCGCGCCTTGAGCTTTTGGCCAGGCCGAAAGGTGACGACCCGTCGCGCGGTGATGGGAATTTCCTGGCCAGTTTTCGGATTGCGTCCCGGCCGCTGGTTTTTATCCCGCAAATCGAAATTGCCAAATCCGGACAGCTTCACCTGTTGGCCCTGCTCCAAAGCGCCGCGGATTTCCTCGAAGAAAATCTCGACCAGCTCCTTGGCTTCGCGTTTGTTAATGCCCAGTTCTTCGAACAATCTTTCCGCCATGTCAGCTTTTGTAAGTGCCATGCTCCTAAACCCTAAGCGTTGCATCAAACTGTTCCGTTAGTCCCGCAATGATGCCGGATACGGCCTCTTCGACTACATGATCTGTAAGATTGCGCGAGAAATCCTGTAGAATCAATCCCAAAGCCAAACTTTTCCGTCCTTCGGGAACGCCTTTGCCCCGATAAACATCAAAAAAGCGGACATCGCGCAGTAATTCACCACCGCGCTGGCGAATACAATCGTAAATCGCCCGCGCGGTAACCGCTTCGTCCACCGTAACGGCGATGTCGCGGCGACTGGCCGGAAACCGTGATAAATCCCGGAATGTCGGCGCCTTCGCTGGCTGTAATCCCACTATTCGCAGCTCGAACGCCAACACATCCCCTTCCACATCCAGTTCCCGCGCGACACGTGGATGGAGCGCTCCCAACCAGCCCACCACCCCGCCGGCTCGCTCGATGCGGGCGCTTTGGCCCGGATGCAAGGCCGGATGTGGCGCGGCGACAAAGGTGAAAGCTTCGGGTTCACCCGTTAATGCCAGCAAGGCCTCGACATCGGCCTTAAGATCGAAGAAATCCAGCGATCGCTTCGCCAAGCCCCACTGCTCCGGCAGCGCAAAACCCACCGCCATGCCCCCCAGATAAGGCTCTTGCCGCAAACCGTCAGCGGCTGGAATGAAATTCAGCCCATGCTCGAACAGGCGCACGCGCGGCTGTTGCCGCTTTTGATTGTGAATCAACGCTTTGAGCAAGCCTGGCCATAGGCTGGTGCGCATAACCGCCAGATCAGCGGAAATGGGATTGGCCAAGGGCAGCGGCGCTCGTTCGGGATCGAGGGCTTTCTGGAGCGCCGGATCGACGAAACTGTAGGTGATGGCTTCCTGAAAGCCGCGCTGTACCAGAGCGGCGGTAAAGCGATCCAAGGATACTTGGGTCTCCGGCTGCGGCGACATAGCCAACCGGGCGAGCGGTCGATTGCTCGGTAGCTGATGGTAGCCATGGATCCGATCGATTTCCTCGATTAAATCGGCTTCTAGCGTAATATCAAACCGGCTGCTGGGTGGAATGACTTGCCAACCATCGGAATGGCCCATCACGGTCATGCCCAACCGGTGCAGAATATTGGCAACCTCATCAGCGGGAACCTGCATCCCCAGCAGCTTGCGGATGCGTTCCGGCCGCAAGCGGATCGTTGGCTGCGCCGGCAAATGCGCGGACGAAACCGCCTCGATGATTGGCCCCGGCTCGCCGCCAGCCATGTCGATCAGCAACTGGGTGGCGCGTTCGGCGGCGCGGCGCTGTAAGTTCGAATCCACGCCGCGTTCGAAGCGGTACGAAGAATCGGTCTGTAAGCCATAGCGCCGGGCGCGACCAGCGATACTGGCTGGAGCGAAAAAGGCGCTTTCCAGAAAAACATCGCGGGTGGCATCGGTGCAGGAACTGATTTCACCACCCATGATTCCAGCTAGCGCCAGCGGGCCAGCGTGATCGGTGATGAGAAGCGTTTCCCCATCCGGCTCCACGACGACGCCATTCAGCAGTTCCAATCGGTCACCGGGCCGGGCGCGGCGCACTTCGATGCCACCCGTTAAGCGGTCGAGATCGAAAGCATGCATCGGCTGACCGAGTTCCAACATCACATAATTGGTCACATCCACCAGCGGCCCCAGACTCCGCACTCCGGCGCGCCGCAAGCGCTCTTTCATCCACAGCGGCGTCTCGGCGGTGGGATCGACCCCCCGAATCACCCGGCCCACATAGCGCGGACAGTCGGCGGGATCGCGCAGCACCACCGGGAAAACGGCGTCTACCGTTGGTTTGACTGCCTCCACCGGCAACGGGCGGAATTCGCGACGATCCAGAGTCGCCACTTCGCGGGCGATGCCTTCCATGCCCAAACAATCACCGCGATTGGGAGTCAGTTCGATTTCGATCAGCGCATCGTCCAGCCCCAGCAGTTCGCGCACGTCCTGGCCGGGCTGGCTGTCGTTTGGCAGCGGCAACAAACCGTCCGAGCTTTCCGCCAAACCCAGTTCCTTGGCCGAACACAACATGCCTTGCGATTGCACGCCGCGCAGCTTGGAGGGTTTGATTTTGAAACCGCCGGGCAACACCGCGCCGATCAGCGCGGTTGGCGCGCACATTCCCACCGCCACGTTCGGCGCGCCGCAGACGATTTGCAGCGGCTCAGCCCCGCCCACATCCACGGTCGCCACCCGCAAGCGGTCGGCGTCGGGATGTGGCATTAAACTGACTACCCGGCCGACCACCACTTGCTCGAAAGCGGGCGCGGCCGATTCGATGCTGTCCACTTCCAGTCCGACCATGGTCAAGCGCGCCGCCAGTTCGGCGCTGGAAAGACCAGAATCCACCCAGTCCCGCAACCATTGTTCGCTGACTTTCATAACGCTAGCCTCACCGGAACTGTCCTAGAAAGCGCAGATCGTTATCGAAGAACAGCCGCAGATCGTTGACGCCATAGCGCAGCATGGTCAGCCGCTCGACACCCATGCCGAAGGCGTAACCGGTGTAACGCTCGCTGTCGATGCCGACTTTCTCGAACACCGCCGGATGGACCATGCCGCAACCGAGTACTTCCAGCCAACCGCTCTGTTTGCAAACCCGGCAGCCGCCGCCGCCGCAAATCACGCATTGGATATCGACCTCGGCCGAGGGCTCGGTGAACGGGAAGTAAGACGGCCGGAAGCGCACCGCCAGATCTCGCTCAAAGAAGTTACGCAGGAAATCATCCAGCACCCCTTTGAGATCGGCAAAGCTGACCTCTTCATCCACCAGCAAACCTTCGACCTGATGGAACATCGGCGAGTGGGTCAAATCCGAGTCGCAGCGATAAACGCGACCCGGCGCGATAATCCGCACCGGCGGCGCTTGCCGTTCCATCACCCGAATCTGCACCGGCGAAGTATGTGTCCGCAATAAGGTATGGGCATCGAAATAGAAGGTGTCGTGCATCGCCCGCGCCGGATGGTGGGGCGGGATGTTGAGCGCCTCAAAATTGCGGAAATCGTCTTCAACTTCCGGGCCTTCAGCGACCGTGAAACCGACCCGCGCGAACAGCGCCTCAATTCGCGCCAGCGTACGACTCAATGGATGATAGCCGCCGGGCTGCTGGCCGCGCCCCGGCAACGTCACGTCGATGGCCTCGGTGGCCAAGCGAGCGTTTAGCGCCGCCGCTTCCAGGGCGGCTTTGCGCGCGGCGATGGTGGTTTCAAGCACTTGCTTGGCCTCATTGATCGCCTGACCGGCCTCGCGCCGTTGCGCTGGCGGCAAGCGTCCGAGTTCCTTCAGCCGCTCGGTCAACGTGCCTTTCTTGCCCAAATAAAACACGCGCGCCTGATCAAGCGCGGCGAGATCGCCAGCGCCGGCAATGGCCGTTTGGGCAGATTGGATTAGTTCGGACAATGCATCCACGCGGGTGAGTCTCTCAACGATGGCAAACGAAAAAGGGAAAGACCGCGGCCTTTCCCCCGTTCGGAATCTCAACTGGCGCTGGATCGACTTCGATCCAGCAAACCGTTCAGGCAATACCGAGCGCGGCCTTGGCGCGATTGGCCAATTCGGCAAACGCCGGCTTTTCGAAGACGGCCAGATCCGCCAACACCTTGCGGTCGATTTCGATGGCAAGCTGCTTTAGGCCATTGATCAGCCGACTGTAGGACAAACCATTTTCACGGGCGCCGGCATTGATGCGCGCGATCCACAGCGCGCGAAACTCGCGCTTTTTCTGGCGGCGGTCGCGATAAGCGTACTGACCGGCTTTAATGACGGCCTGTTTGGCGACCCGGAACACTTTACTGCGGGCGCCATAATAACCCTTCGCCTGGTCCAGAACTTTCTTGTGGCGGGCGTGGGCGGTAACGCCACGTTTTACTCGGGGCATGGTTCAATTCTCCAGCAACATCAACTGTAAGGCAGCATCTGACGAACGGCGGGCGTATCCACCACGGCCACCAGGGTGGTGCCGCGTAACTGCCGCTTCCGCTTGGTCGATTTCTTGGTCAGGATGTGCCGCAGGTGCGAGTGCGAGCACTTGAACCTACCGGACCCGGTGGGCTTAAACCGCTTGGCCGCGCCGCGATTGCTTTTCATCTTGGGCATTGGATAACTCCGCTATTTTTAAAAACAAAACTCTGGGTCAACCCCGGTATGCGCCGGTGTGGAACACATTGATTGCTGTAATGGAGCGTTACTTCTTCTTGACCGGCGTGATGGTCATCACCATCTGCCGCCCTTCCATTCTGGGTCGCTGTTCCACTGTACCGTAGGGCACGAGATCGTCTTCGACGCGCTTGAGAAGTTGACCTCCCAGATCCTGATGCGCCATTTCACGGCCCCGAAACCGTAGCGTCACCTTGGCTTTATCGCCCTCATTTAGGAAACGGATCAGGTTGCGTAGTTTGACCTGATAGTCTCCTTCATCCGTTCCAGGACGAAATTTAATCTCCTTGACCTGGATCTGTTTTTGTTTCTTTCTAGCTTCTTGCTGTTTCTTCGCCACTTCGAACCGGTACTTGCCATAATCCATGATACGGCAGACCGGCGGCTTGGCGTTCGGGGAGATTTCAACCAGATCCAGTTCGGCTTCTTCAGCCATCCGCTTGGCTTGCAGCAGAGAAACGATGCCGGCTTGCTCGCCGTCCTGATCGATCAGACGTACTTCGCGCCCGGTGATCTCGTCGTTGAGCCGGAGTTCATTATTTGCGGCGATGTTGGGGTCCTCCAGTGATTATTCGGTTCGTCCGCGCCGGGCGACATCAGCTTGCAACAAGGCGATGAAAGCCGGCAGATTCATGGCGCCCAGATCTTTGCCGGTACGGGTGCGCGCGGCGATGGTTTCGGTTTCCATCTCCCGATCACCGACGACTAGCAGATACGGAACGCGCTGTAGCGTATGCTCGCGGATTTTAAAACCGATTTTTTCGTTTCTCAAGTCAGAGATGACCCGGAAACCTTGTTGCATAAGGGATTTTTCCACTTTGACGGCATAATCAGCCTGATGGTCGGTAATGTTGAGCACCACCGCCTGCACCGGGGCCAACCACGCCGGCAGCGCACCCGCGTATTGTTCGATCAAAATGCCGATAAACCGCTCCAGTGAACCGAGAATGGCCCGGTGCAGCATGACCGGCACCCGCTTGCCGCCATCCTCGGCGATGTGGTGGGCATCCAATCGGCCCGGCATCGAAAAATCCACCTGAATGGTGCCGCACTGCCACAGCCGATCCAGGCAATCGCGTAACACAAATTCAATCTTGGGGCCGTAAAAAGCACCCTCGCCCGGTTTCAATTGCCATGGCAAGCCGCTACGGTTAAGCGCCAGTTCCAATGCCTTTTCGGCTCTGTCCCACCCCTCATCGCTACCCACTCGCTGTTACGGCCGGGTGGAGAGCGCGAGCTGAACTTCGTTGAAGCCGAAATCCGCGTAGACGCGGAACAATAAATCCATGAAGGCCGACACTTCAGCCTGAATCTGATCTTCGGTGCAGAAGATGTGGGCGTCGTCTTGTACGAAGTTGCGCACCCGCATCAGGCCATGCAAAGTGCCGGAGGGCTCGTTGCGGTGGCAGGAGCCGAACTCGGCCAACCGCAGCGGCAGATCGCGATAACTGCGCAAGCCCTGATTATAAATTTGAATGTGGCAGGGACAGTTCATCGGCTTAACCGCATAGTCGCGGTTTTCCGACGCGGTGGTGAACATGTCCTTGCGGAATTTTTCCCAGTGGCCCGATTTTTCCCACAGGCTACGATCAACGATCTGCGGGGTATGGACTTCCTGATAGCCATGCTCGCGCAACAACTGGCGAATATAGTGCTGAATTTCGATGTAAATCCGCCAGCCCCGGTCGTGCCAGAACACCATGCCGGGCGCTTCTTCCTGGACGTGGAACAGATCAAGCGCCTTGCCGACCTTGCGATGGTCGCGCTTCTCCGCTTCTTCCAGTCGATGCAGATAGGTTTTCAGCGCCTTTTGATCAAGCCAAGCGGTGCCGTAGATGCGCTGGAGCATCTCGTTGCGCGAATCCCCGCGCCAGTACGCGCCAGCCACCTTCATCAGCCTGAAGGCTTTCAGCTTGCCGGTGGACGGCACATGCGGACCGCGGCAGAGGTCAATAAAATCAGCCTGCCGGTACAGCGAAATCGGCTCGTTGCTGGGAATATCAGCGATGATTTGCGCCTTATAGTTCTCGGCCATGGCGCGGAAAAAGCTGACCGCTTCATCGCGCGGCATCACCGAGCGCTCCACCGGAATGTCTTGGGCGGCCAGTTCCTCCATGCGCGCCTGAATGCGCTCTACGTCTTCTGGCGTGAAAGGACGTTCAAACGCGAAATCGTAATAGAAGCCGTTCTCGATTACCGGACCAATGGTGACCTGGGCACTTGGATAGAGCTGCTTGACCGCGTGCGCCAACAAGTGAGCGCTGGAATGACGGATGATGTCCAGCCCTTCCGGGTCGCGTTCGGTGACGATGGCAAGATCGGCGTCGCACTCGATGATGTAGGAAGTATCGACCAAGCGGCCATTCACCTTGCCGGCCAAAGCCGCTTTGGCCAAGCCCGCGCCAATCGCGGCGGCGACATCGCGGACGCTGACCGGCGCGTCGAACACGCGCTGACTGCCATCGGGGAGCGTGATTACCGGCATTGCTATAATTCTCTCAATCCATGCGTTCCATTGGGCAAAATAATAAAGGGCGCACCTGAAAACCCTTCTTTTGGAAGGAAGGCGCGCCCTTTGTAAAAGCTGTCTGCTTTGTGGCTCAGACAAAAAACTGGTAGGCGCGATTGGACTCGAACCAACGACCCCCACCATGTCAAGGTGGTGCTCTAACCAACTGAGCTACGCGCCTGAGCGATTAGGAGCGGAAGGTTAACTAATAAAAGGGGGCGTTGGCAAGAGGATAACGGCATTTTTTCGATACCGCCCCAACCGCTTGATGACCACTGACAGTGTGACGGACCGGCGCTGTAACAAGTCATGGCCGACTTCGCAAGACCGATTCGACCCAGGCGATTGATAGCCTCCTAGCCCTCAACAACCTCCGATTCCGTTTTAGCGCGATTGGCTATTCTTCCACCCATACCGAAACCGATCCTTCCAGACACTGAAATTCAGCCCAACCAGCTTCGTTCGAGTAAATCGGCTGCCTGATGTTTTCGGTGAGATCGACAAATTTAGTATTCGGCTTGCGCACTTCCATCCACTTGCCACCGCCCAGTCCATCGCTCAAGACGACTGCCATCGCTTTAGGGAACGCCTCATTACCAAGCCGAGTCCAGCCGATCCGGTTCCAGTGATCGAAATAGTCGTACTGGGAACCGTGCGCATAGCAACGGCGGGCGTATAGCAACTTGTCGATCAATGCCCGGTGGGAAGGCATGACAATCCGATAAGATTGGCCATCCCGACCCTTGTCTTCGTATTCCGCACCGTAATAATCGGCCTGAAACACGCAAGGATAGCCTTCCCGCCGCAGTAGAATCATGGCGTAGGCCAAGGGCTTAAACCAAGGTTCAACTACTGATTCCAGAGCTTGCAGGGGCTGCGAGTCGTGGTTTTCCACGAAGGTGACGGCTTGATACGGCCGCTGTTGCATCAGCGTGCCTTCCAGGATGCGCCGGATGTCGTAATTGCCACCCATGCGACTGGCGATATGAAAGTTATAGTGCAGCGACACATCGAACAGGGACATTTTTGGCCCCAGCCGATTCAAATACCAATGTAAATTGTTGACATCCGGTGACCAGTACTCGCCCACCGCGAACAGTTCCCGGCCAGCGTGATCAATCATCTCATCGAGCCAAGTGGGGAAAAACCAGGCTGTGATGTGCTTGATGGTGTCGAGCCGAAAACCGTCCACGCCGGTAGTGTCAAGATACCATCGGCCCCAGCGCGTTAATTCATCCCGGATTTCATCGTTTTGAAAATCGACATCGCAACCGACCAGTTGGGCGAAATTGCCTTTCTCCAAAGTGACCTGGTCGTCGAACTGCTTACCATCTAACAAGTACACCCTATTCGATTCATGAGTTTTCGCATCGTAATCAACCGCATTGAAATGCGGCCAGCCCCACTTAAACGCTGAGTAGCGGCCCCTTCGGCCTGGGAAGGTGAATTGGGTATACGCTTGAATTTCTCGTTGTTCTCCTCTGGGATACAAACGGTCATCCTGGAGATAAGGCGTTGCCAGCCCCGTTTCTAGGCCATCACCGCCGATGCGATGGTTGAATACGGTATCGGCGTAGACCTGTAGTTTGGCGGCGTGCAGGGCGGCGATGGCCTGAAGGTATTGTTCGCGGGTTCCGTATTTGGTACGAACGGCGCCTTTTTGATTGAACTCGCCAAGATCATACAAATCATAGGCTCCATAGCCCGCATCGCGGCTGCCTGCAAGTCCCTTATAGGCCGGGGGCAGCCACAGCGCAGTAAAACCGGCCTGCGCTAATTCCGCCGCCCGGCTGCCCACTTCGTCCCAGAAGGTGCCATCATCAGGAGAATACCAGTGGAAACTCTGCATCATGGTGCCATTCAGTTCGTCGGTCATGGGTTCTCCTGATCATTCGGCTATATAGGGATGTATCGTAGAAAAAAACCATACCTGTCAAGTTGAATTTTTAGTCATTTGATTTATATCCCGAAACTCTCAAGCCGGTAGCGAGGTTGGCGGCGAGTTGCTCAAGTTCGGCGGCGCTTTCCAACCCTTCCAGCAACCGTGATGGGATGCGCGATAAGCCGACCTGCGCGCCGACCAATGCGCCAGTCAGCATAGCGCGGGCTTGATTCTGCCCGCCGCCATTGACAGCGTGCAGCACGGCGGATTCAAAATCATCGTGAAAGCGTGCCGCGAGGTAATAGGCAGCGGGTAGTTGGTGATAGATTGCGCAGGGCATGCCGTAAACCAGCGCCACTTTCCAGGCGGGTTCAATACGAATGTCCGGATCGGCGGCGGCTCTGGCCATGTAGGATGGGGTTAGCAACGCATCTGGCGAAGCAAACCGTCCAGCGCGCGGCGGGTCGGGATCGCCAGGACGCGGCGGCTGTAAGCGGTCGCTAGTGACGGCATGAAACGGCAGCGCTCCGTCTTTGACTTGCTGCATGAGTTTATCCGACAAGTGGGCATCAAGCGCGTGGCCTTGCACCAACAGCCCTAGCACCGCGCCATAAGCCACCGTCATCGACACCACCGTCTCGTCAACCTGGGTCAGCAGGGTGTTTTGGGTGATGGCGCGCGCCAGTTGCTGGGGTTCTAGCGCATAACGAACCGCCAGGGCCAGGGTGCGTTCGATGGCCTCCGTGGTGTCGGCATGGCCGCCGGTTTGTCCCCATGGCAGGCGCTGTTCCACCCGCCGCCGCCACGCCTCCCGAATCGACTGACTGGTGTAGCCGCCCGGCCCGTGCATCGGCGTGCCATTGAGTAACGGCAACAGTTCTTCATCGAGGCAGCGGCAGAAATCGCCTTCATCATAGCCGCCGCGCGCCACCAGCGAGCGCAGCGTGAGCGCCAGAATCAATCCCGCTTGCGAAAGCTGGCCGGCTCGTAGCCCGGCGTGATAGCGGTCGGGTTTAGGGTCGGTGTATCCGCTGATCCATGGCCCGTAATCGCGATGCAATTCGTTCAGATCGTAATACCAGTGCGGACCGAGCGCGAGCGCATCGCCGATGAACGCACCCATAATGGCCCCGGCGGCGCGGTCTTGGAGAGTCATGTTCGACATGCGGGTTCTCCTTCACATGGGATTGCCTTCACCTCAGTTTACAGCCCTTTCTGACTGTATATCGACACCCTATTGACGCGCGGTTTAAAGGCCGGTACTCCATGTTGGTATTCGGACTATCGTATTTGAAACAGGCTAAGTATTTGGGCTAACCACAGTATAGGAACCACTGAGGAACATTACGTGATGGGCGGTCTATCCCGAATGGTCGAGGCGGCGGCTGGTGAAGCAATCAGCATCGCCAAGGCAGGCAAGCTGGTGGTACGGCGGTTGCCGATAGAAAATCCCGCGCCCCGCCAACCGGGCATCGCCAAAGGCCGGGTCACGGATGCTTTCTTTGAGCCTTTACCCGAGCAGGAACTTTCCGCCTGGGAAGCGTGACCGACTATTGACTAGATACCCGTGCCCTATTGTAGGGGCTGTTCGATGATCCCAAGTGACCACGGTTAACCCGATACTCAATCAATACGGCGTATCGGTACTGTGGTGAGCAGTTTTTTCAGCAACTGGATCGCTGATAGCAAACCCAGGATTTATCCCGCCTTCACCTCTGGCATCCCCAGTCCAAACTGCCGAATCCGCTGAATCTCATCGCGCAACGTCGCGGCCTGCTCGAATTCCAAATCACGGGCGTGGCGGTACATCTCCTGTTCCAGCTTCTTGATCTTCTTCATCAAAATGGCTGGTGTTTCGCGGGCGTAAGCGGCCGCTTCCTCCGCCACCTTGGCGTATTGCGCGGCGGGAACCGGTGCGCCGGGATGCGAGTACGCGCCTTCCATGATGTCGGCTATCGCCTTCTCGATGCCGCGCGGGGTGATGTTGTGCGCTTGATTGTACGCCCGCTGCTTGATGCGGCGGCGTTCGGTTTCATCCAGCGCCCGCTGCATCGAACCGGTGATCTGATCGGCGTACAGAATCGCCTTGCCATGCAGGTTACGCGCGGCGCGGCCCACCGTCTGAATCAGCGAGCGCTCGGAACGCAGAAACCCTTCCTTGTCGGCGTCGAGAATCGCCACCAAGGATACTTCCGGCAAATCCAGCCCTTCCCGCAACAGATTGATGCCCACCAGCACATCGAACTGGCCCAGTCGCAGATCGCGGATGATTTCGCCCCGCTCCACGGTCTCGATATCGGCGTGCAGGTAGCGCACTTTTACCCCGTTTTCGGCCAGATACTCGGTCAAATCCTCGGCCATCCGCTTGGTGAGCGTGGTCACCAACACCCGTTCCTTGAGCGTTACCCGCTCGCGAATTTCGCCGAGCAGATCATCGACCTGATGCAACGCGGGCCGTACCTCCACTTCAGGATCGACCAGACCGGTGGGCCGCACCACCTGCTCCGCCACCGCGTCGCCAGAATGCTCCAGCTCGAACGGGCCAGGCGTGGCGGAAATGAAGACCATCTGGCCGCTCAGCCGCTCGAACTCATCGAAGCGTAACGGCCGATTATCCAAGGCTGAGGGTAGCCGGAAGCCATATTGCACCAGGGTTTCCTTGCGCGAACGGTCGCCTCGGTACATGCCACCCAATTGCGGCACGGTGACATGGCTTTCATCAATGAAAATCAGCGCTTCCGGCGGCAGATAATCCAGCAAGGTCGGCGGTGGTTCGCCCGCCTCGCGGCCGGACAAAAAGCGGGAATAATTCTCGATGCCGCTGCAATAACCCAACTCCAGCATCATCTCGATGTCGTAGCGGGTGCGCTGTTCCAGTCGTTGCGCTTCGAGCAGCTTGTTGGCGGTATTGAGTTCGTCCAGCCGATCCTGCAACTCGTCTTTAACTTGATCGACCGCCTTTAGCAGCTGCTCGCGCGGCGTTACATAGTGGGTTTTTGGATACACCGTATAACGCGGCGTCTTGCGAAGCACTTTGCCAGTCAGTGGATCAAACAGGCTCAGCGATTCGATTTCGTCATCGAACAATTCCACCCGTACCGCCTCGGTATCCGATTCGGCCGGATGAATGTCGATGATTTCGCCGCGCACTCGGAAGGTGCCGCGCGCCAGTTCCAGGTCGTTGCGGGTGTATTGCAAATCGGCCAGCCGCCGCAACATGGCGCGCTGATTGATTTTTTCACCGCGCACCAAATGCAGCAGCATCTTCATGTAGGATTCAGGATCGCCCAGACCGTAAATGGCAGAAACCGTGGCGACGATGATGGTGTCGCGCCGTTCCAGAATCGCCTTGGTCGCCGATAGCCGCATCTGCTCGACGTGCTCGTTAATTGAAGCGTCCTTTTCGATGTAGGTATCCGATGACGGCACATAGGCTTCCGGCTGATAATAGTCGTAATACGAGACGAAATACTCCACCGCGTTGTCCGGGAAGAACTCCTTCATTTCGCCGTACAACTGCGCCGCCAAGGTCTTATTGGGCGCCAGCACCAGCGCCGGACGTTGCACGGCGGCGATGACGTTGGCGACGCTGAACGTCTTGCCGCTGCCGGTGACACCGAGTAGGGTCTGATGCGCCAGGCCGTCTTGCAAACCACTCACCAGCGAACGGATCGCGTCGGGCTGATCGCCAGCGGGCTGAAAACGGGCGCGCAGTGTGAAGGGTTTTGAAGTTTGCATGGGAATTGGTCGAGGCGGTGAATTTGAGTATTATCCGACAATTCATCCCCTGCCGATGTTCAACCTTTTAGCCCGTACCCAGGAGTTCCCGTGAGTACCCCCCTTTCCGAGCGCGTGCAACGCATCAAGCCCTCCCCCACCTTGGCCGTTACCGCCAAGGCCAATGAACTCAAAGCCGCCGGCAAGGACGTCATCGGTCTGGGCGCGGGCGAGCCGGATTTCGACACCCCGGATTTCATCAAGGAAGCAGCGATCAAGGCAATCCATGCCGGCTTCACCAAATACACCCCGGTGGACGGCACGGCCAGCTTGAAGAAAGCCATCATCGCCAAATTCCAGCGCGACAACGGCTTGAGCTATGAGCCCAAGCAGATTTTAGTCTCCTGCGGCGGCAAGCAGAGTTTTTACAACTTGGCGCAGGCGCTGTTGGACAGCGGCGATGAGGTGATCATCCCCGCGCCGTACTGGGTCTCGTACCCAGATATGGTATTGCTGGCGGATGGCAAGCCGGTCATTGTCGAGGCCGGGATTGACCAGCATTTCAAGATCACCGCCCAGCAGTTGGAAGCCGCCATTACGCCACGCACCAAGCTGCTAGTGATCAACAGCCCATCCAACCCGACCGGCGTTTCTTACAACGCGGCGGAATTGACCGCGTTGAGTGAGGTGCTGCGTCGGCATCCCCAGATTTACATCGCCACCGACGACATGTACGAACATATCCAGTGGACCGGTGAAAAATTCTGCAACATCTTGAATGTCTGTCCCGATCTGTACAACCGTACCCTTGTTCTGAACGGCGTATCCAAAGTCTATTCGATGACCGGCTGGCGAATTGGCTATTGTGGCGGCCCGAAGGATTTGATCAACGCCATGACCAATATCCAGTCGCAGAGCACCTCGAATCCGACCTCGATTTCGCAAGTCGCGGCGGAAGCGGGCCTCAATGGCGATCAATCCTGCATTGGCGTGATGACCAAAGCCTTCAAGGAGCGGCACGACTTTGTTTACGGCGCGCTGAAAGCGATGTCAGGGGTTCAAGTCGCCCCGGCGGATGGCACCTTCTACATTTTTCCCAGCTTTCAGCAAGTCATCGAACGGCTGGGGCTGGCTAACGATATCGCCTTCGCGGAATTACTGCTAAATGAAGTCGGCGTGGCCCTAGTGCCAGGTTCAGCCTTTGGCGCGGAAGGCTGCGGCCGGATTTCCTTCGCCACTAGCCCAGGCAACCTGACCAAGGCCATGGAGCGCATCCGGCACGTGGTTGAGCGTTAATTCAACATTGACAGAGCTAGCGGGGATAAATAGAATTCCTGTTCTCTTATTTCCCCGGTAGCTCAGTCGGTAGAGCAAGTGACTGTTAATCACTGGGTCCGTGGTTCGAGTCCGCGCCGGGGAGCCAAACACCATGATGGGTTAGGTGCAAACCTGACCCTTTTTTATTGGCGCTGGCGACCGCTCAAATCGGATCTTGCCAAAATCCAGGTCCGGCCTGCCTACCTGCCTCGCGCAACCGCTGCTCGCGCTCGTGGCGCGTCTCTCGCCGCAATCGATTACCTTGTTTGTACGTTGTTTCGCGCAACCGGTCCTCGCGTTTGTGACGCGCCTCGCGCTGCCCTACCACATGCGACGATACATCGATTTCATCAGCGCCATCCGCCTGTGCCGGTAAATTAGATGTAAGGGTGAGAGTGGCGACAGCGGCGGCCCTTAATACGGTCTTCATAAATCCTCCATCCAACCAGGGACGACTTAAAATAGCGGCTCCTGGCTGAACGGCAGCGGAACGGTTTGCTGACACGACCACCTGCTAAAAGGTAGGATTTAAAGTTCAAATCCTGAAGCGAATCCTTCAATAGCCGCAACAACCCTTTGCCTGGACGAATTTGAGGGTTCTAAAAAAGATTTTGGGGGAGTGGATGACTATTTTGGCTACTATTTCCAGCAAGTTGGTGGTTGAACTTATTCTGGATAATGTGTTAACGATGTTGATCTCGATGAAACAAATAAATGATCTAGCGAAACAAAGCGCGCCTTGCGCGACCCGCTGGGGGTTAGCGTGAAACGCCGGTTCTCAGGATACGCTTTGGGTGTGCTCGCTCTTGGAATTGCTCCCGCCCAAGCCGAGCGCGGCTATGCCACCGATGCCTGCACAGTCCCGGTTCAAAGTGGGCCAGCTCCGGGCTATAAGATCGTGCGGATGGTCAGCAGTGGCACGGCCTTGGAGATTTTAGAGCCGAATGCCAAAGGCTATACCAAGGTCAAAACTCCAGAGGGAACTAATGGCTGGATCATGAGCGAATATCTGATGGATCAGCCTAGCGCAAGAAATCGAGTGGCCCAATTTGAAGCGCGTATCGCGGCCTTGGAGAACGAAAATAAGACACTACGAGGCGAAAACGAAAGCCTGGGTACCGCGCGCGATGCGTCAACCCGTTGTGGCGAGGAGTTAACGACCGTTCGCCACACCGCTTCGAAAACTCTGACGATTGATTCTGAAAACCGCCGGTTACAGCAAGAAATCGAAACATCACGCGAGAGACAACAGCAACTCGAGTCAGAAAACAGCACCTTGCGTAATCAATCTAACCGCAATTGGTTTATCGCAGGGACGGGAGCCACTTTGGGGGGGTTGCTGTGCGGATTGATCATCCCTCACCTTTCTTGGGGTCGCAGGCGACGTTGGGATCAATATTAAAACTGAGCGTCCCACCTCTTGCTTCTTACCGAGCGCCAGATAAGAAATTGACCAGCAAACAGTAGCTGTTTTTCGACCGAATTTCTCACTCGGCCCGTAGCCGCGAAGCGTTGCACGGCAGTTAGGTTCGCGGCCGCATCGAGCGCATTGGCCGTAATGGTCGCCAAGCGGTCAATCCGCGGTTTGCGGCGCACTTTCTTACTTAAGGCGTTGTCGTTAGTCTTCCGCCAGATGCACAGCCTTACTTTAGGCTTGGAATTTTGTCCTTTTGTTACCTTTTGTTATGTTGGCCCACCGACTGGCTTACCCAGCCGGTTTGAGCAAGGCATCGATCTGTTCCAACAGCTTGGTGAAATCGATAGGCTTGGGATGATAATCATCGCACCCTGCCTGGATCGTCTTCTCACGGTCGCCCGCCATGGCGTGCGCGGTCAAGGCGATGATTGGCGTTTTTTGGGTTTGCGGGTCGGCTTTGATGGCTTGCGCCGCGGTCCAACCGTCCATCACCGGCAGATTCATATCGAGCAGGATGATATCGGGCGCGGACGCTTTTGCGCTGTTGACGCCCTGTTCGCCATCGTGGGCCATCACTACCGTATGGCCGCGGCGTTCCAGGCGGCGCGATAGGAAATCCCAAATCTGTTCACTGTCTTCGACGAGAAGGATTTTCGCCATTATTTTGTTGTACTCCGTCAATCGATGAGTTATTCGGTCTTTGCCTGATCCGCGAAGCGGCGGAGATCCGCCACCAGATCGGCAAGAGGCAGCGATCCCTTCTGTACGATACCCGCCGTTTCGCTCGCAAGCTCGCGAACCTTACCAGACCGTACATCCTCCGCCGTCATTATGACCATCGGCAGGTCATCAAACTTAGCATTTTTGCGCACTTCGCGGATAAATGCATAGCCATCCATTTCTGGCATGATTAGATCAATCAGCACCAAATCCGGCTGGTGGTCGGTCAGCGCCTTCAGCGCCTCGACACCGTTTAGCGCCATGCGGCAATTCCAGCCGTCGCGGGTCAGCATCTCTATTAATCGCTCGTTGGCGGCTTGGTCATCGTCAACAATCAACACTTCATGTCCGGCGGTGGGGGTAGCTAACAATTGGAGCGCTTTGGCCAGCTCGTCTCGGCGCGCCGGCTTCTTAAGATAACTGGTGGCGCCCAGCGCATAGGCGAAGTTGCGGTCATCGAGCACCGTTTGCATGATGACCGGAATATCCTTGGTGTCGGGATTGGCGCGAATCGCCTTCAGGACATGCCAACCATCAAGCCCCGGCATCATCACATCCAGCAACACCGCCAACGGTTTGACCGTTTTGATCTGCTCCAGGGCCTCGGCACCACTGGACGCGGTAGTAACGGTAAAGCCTTCGCGCTCCAGATGGCGGGTAAGCAATTCGCGTGCTGAAGGATCATCATCGACCACGAGCACGCTTGGTATGTTACGTTTGGACGCATCGCTCGAAGTCCCTTTTTCAGCTGGAGTGACTTCCGCGCCGGTTTCAGCGTGGACCACCCGCGCTTCATAACGAGTTGGGATTACCAAGGTAAAAGTCGTTCCCTCACCTTCGACGCTTTCGACATCGATTCCTCCACCGAGCATTTTGGAAAGGGCGCGGGTCAGAGCCAGCCCAAGGCCCGTACCACCATATTTGCGAGTGGTGGTTTCATCGGCTTGGGTGAAGCGTTGGAACAGATTGGCCACTTGTTCTTTCGACATACCGATGCCGGTATCCTTGACCGTAAACTGGGTATGCGCGACGTTGTTTTTCTCGACTTGCGTGGCATGGACGGCAATCTGGCCGTCGGTGGTGAACTTGGCGGCGTTACCGATCAGGTTGAGCAAGATCTGTTTGACCTTTAGATCGTCAGTTACCAATACGGTATCGAGCGCATCGGCGGTTAGGGACAGGGTGTTGTTGTTCTTGGCAATCAGGCTGCCCGTGGCCGCTTCCAATTCCTCCAGCATGGCGCCAACCGTAAACTCGACGGCGTGTACGTCCATTTTTTGCGCCTCAATCTTGGAAAGATCGAGCACGTCATTAATCAATCCCAGCAGATGCCGGGCGTTGGAATTGATCTTGTTGACATCGGTAAGAATCGACTCCTGCCCCAGATCGCTCAGGTCTTCCTCAATCAACTCGCAGTAGCCCAGCACCGCGGTCAGCGGCGTTCGCAGCTCGTGGCTCATGTTGGCGATGAAGGTCGACTTGGCGCGGTTGGCCGATTCGGCGGCGTCCCGCGCTAGCTCCAGTTCAAGCTCCGATTGGCGCTGGCGCGTCATATCATTGAGCACAATGCCGACACCGGGACTTTCGGCGCCGGTGTCATCCACCAGTGTTGCCGGAAACACACTGGCCTTGAAATACAGTTGCTTGTCGTCGATCAGCACATCGATCAGTTTCTCTGCCTCTGTATCCTCAAACCGTCGGCGGATGGCAATGGCGCTGCTGATGCGCTGGCGAAGCGATTTGTCGATTTGAGGCGCTACCGAAGCCAAGCGACTGCCAGCACGCAGCTTGCCATTCTCGGCGGCCATCTTGGCAAAGGCGTTGTTCGCCTGATGAATCTGCAAGTGTTGATCGAGGAGCGCCAAACCCACCGGCGCTCGCTCGATCACATCGGCCAGCAAGGAGCGGGCATGCATCGAAGCACGTCGTGCTCTCGAAGCAAAACTCACAAAAAGCGTAATCACCAGCGCCAAAACCGCCACCGCGGCGATGGTGATCGGAAAGTATTGGCGCGTCTGGTCGCTATTCCGCTGGCTCTCGCTACGCGACCAGCTCTCGATGGCGTTCAAATCCTTACGGACCTTATCCATCGAATATTTTCCGATACGGGCGATCATCAGCGCCTGGGCATCGGTAAAGGATTTTTGGCGCGCCTCGATCACTCCATTAGCAAACGCAAGAAGGGTTTGCCCCTCGGTGATCATGTCCGATATGGCCTCGGCGATTAAGCCGCTCGGCACCTCAACGGCCTTTAAAGCGGCGGCGTGATCGTCAAGCGCTGATTTAGCCTGTTGGTATGGCTCCAAAAAATCTTCGGTTCCAGCGATAAGATAACCCCGGTACGCCGTCTCCACATCCTTTAATGAAGAGACGTAGCGCTGGGCTGCCAGCTGGAGGGCATTTTGCGATGAGACTTGGGCTTGAGCGGCAAATACCCCATATAGGCTCCAGACGATGCCGGCCAACGCTAGGAGGGCGAGTCCTAGCAGCGTATAGCGGACCAGCGGCGAGGTGGCCGCGCGGTTGATCATGAAACGTTGCCTTTCAACTTAATACTCTTCATACAATGGATCACCTCATCGGTTGCCGCCAGCATCAATCTGAACATCTTGACGAAATGTACTGGGCGCGGGCCTTGGCCAGTGTCCCAGCTTGAATATTGACACGCTTTAAAGCTGTGCTGGAAAGGGGCATAGGCACCGCTCGCTTTCAAATTGAGACGCCACTGGGCCTTGTGCCTGATTGAAGCCGCTCATACTTGTATATTGATAATAATGGTGTAGTTTGAGTAAGAAAATAAGTTTTAAAGAATTTTTCACACTTCTTCCGGAGCGCGCTTATGGTAAATCGTCGTGGCTCGAAGGCTAAATCCGCCACTCAACAAGCCGTCGAGATGGCATTCGCCGTTCCCCAAGTCATCATGCGCCGACTCACCCGCATGGCGCTGGCCGGATCGAAACCCTCGGCCCGTGATCGCAAAGAATTTCAACGCATGTGCGCGGAAAAAGTCGCCGCATTCGTAGAATCTTGGGGCAAAATGAGCGCTCAGGCGGCTCGCAACAGCCGAACACTAACCAGCGCTTTACTGAAATCGATGGTATCGCCTAACCCGAAGTCACAATCGAACGCCGCGCGTCAGATTTCGAAGGCAACAGTCGATATCGTGGAAAAGGTTTGGCTCCGGTTCATCGACGGGTGGTGGCAAACGAAAAAACGTTTGAGTCGAGCCAAGAAGCGGTAAACAGCTGCTTTGCTCATCACATTGAGGCAGTTGCTTAGCGCTTTGGATCGCCTCCAGCGATTAGATCCACTTCGCGGCCCTAGTTACAGGCCCTAGTTACAATGGTGGGGTTCGATACGAAGCTAGCGAACAGGCGCAAAGCCGCGCCGTTGCTTGGTTGTTCTGATTCCAGTCTGGAACATGGGCACAATCTTGGGCACACTTTTTGAAGTCATGCCCCTATTGCCGCCCAGGTCAAACAGCGGTTCGGGTTTTCGCTGCCTCCCTTGTTTGGCAAGCTGGGTGACGGTTGGCGGGCTATCGCTTTCCACGGCCTCTTCAAAGGTGGGCGGCGGGACATTAGCGACGCGAAGCGCGGTCTTGCGCTGCCACTCGCTCAGTCCGGCATCCTTCGCCACCGATTCGCGGGTAGGGATACTCAGGAGGGCGCCCTCCTGAGTAGATTTATGCGTAGGCTGGCCACCCTTGCTCGCCTCCACCTGCTTCAGCAGCTCCCCACAGCGGCGAATAGCGCGGGCTTGAATGCGGTCCTTATTTTTTATGGTCATGGTGTCGCCTCGCCATTACGCCGCGTTGCGGCTTTTTTGGATTTGGGCGGCCAGCCAACCAACAGCCCTTGCGCCGATGGAAACCGGAGCAGGGAAGGTTCCCGTTTTGATTCGCTCGTAAATAGTGGAACGGGAAAGCCCGGTGCGGGCTTCCACCTGCTTGCGCCGAAGGATGGTTAGCGCAGTTTGGATTTGTGCGGCCATGTATCGCTCCTATCGAAGCATCCCGGAACAGCCCGGAACATGGTTCAGCACAATATGCACCGCGCTTTCATCAATCACGGCAACTTGCGGTCGGTGCATCGCAAATTGCGATTGAGGCTAACCCCGGCTCGGAAACACCCATTCGGAACCACTCGCCAATCCCTTCAACTCCTCAAACATCGCCACAGCTTGTCGAGACAACGAAACCAGATGCGGCTTGTCTTTCTTCATGCGCTCGCCGGGAATGGCCCATTCCGCATTCTCTAAATCAATTTCTTCCCAGCGGGCTTCAATCAATTCCGATTTCCGCACCATGCACAAAATCAACAGATGCAATGCCAGCTTGTGTGACCGTTTCATGGACGATTGATAGATTGCCCGCAACAATTTCCCGATTTCAGTTGGCGTCAAAGCCACATCCCGACTTTTTGCGGTTGCAATAAATTTTGCCTCAATAGCCGCCGCCGGGTTAAACGTCGCCTTCTCCCGTGCAATTGCATAAGCAAACAGGCGTTTCATGACATTGCGAGTTTGCAGGGCCATTTGATCGGCCCCCCGCGCCTTGATGTGGTCGGTAATCGCCAGCACATCAGTAACGGTCACCTCGGCAATCTGCTTTGCGCCAATCGCTGGAATCACATCTTTTTCCAGCACGTGCTTGACGTTGCGGGGATCGTTGTTATTCGGTTCAGCGATTTCGGCATACCAGCGCCACGCGAAGGCTTCAACGGTATCGGCGACCTTCGCTTTGGCTTCCTTGGCCTTCATTTTCTCTACTGCTTGCCGGCACCAGTTTTTCAAGAAGGCTTGCGCCAACTCTTTAGTTTCGGGTTTTGCATCGTCCGGGATTGGATCGCCGCGCTTCAAGGCAATCGGCGAAAGACCACGCCCAGCCAATGCCTTGCAGTCGCCCCGCCATGCTCGCGCTTCGGCCAACGAAGCGGCGGGATAATCGCCCAGCCGGATCGTTTCCTGTTTCGCCGCAATCGTCCGGTATTTCAAGCCCCATCGCTTCTTCCCGGTCGGCATGACTTCGATATAAAGCCCGCCCCCGTCTGATTCGCTGAATGTCTGTTCTTTGGGTTTCAGCGTTCGCAGCCTGGTATCCGACAGCGCCATGATTTATCCCCTTTCGTCCGTTACCATGTCTCAACAATGACCTTGGGAACATCAAAAAACCGTGGAAACAATGGCCAAGTAGCTCATCGCATAAAAGCAATAATTTTCAGCATATTGCATCTAAATTTGTTCCCACGAAATCCAACTACAACCCTTACAAAAAGAGGGTGGTAACAAGCCATTTTGAAGTCGTGGGAACACACCCTAAAAATGGGAACAATTGTGGGAACATTTTTAGACGGATTCAGGCGGAACGTGCAAGAACATACAGGAACAAAAAAACCCGATTTTACGCGGGCTTAGGTTGAATCCTCGGAAGGCTTCGGACTACATTGGAAGCATCGCTATTTTCCGATACAAAAACTGGAAAAAATCCGAGAAAGTAACTCCTCGGAGCTAAATTTCCCGGTAATCTCGGTCAATGCCTCCTGCGCCTGCCGTAATTCTTCGGCGACCAGTTCGCCCGCACGGGCGATATCTAACTGATAGGCGGCCTGTTGCAGCGCGGCTGTCGCCCGCTCCAGCGCCTCCAGATGACGGCGGCGGGCCATGAAGGTTCCTTCGCCACCGCCGTGATAGCCCATGCAGGCTTTCAGGTGTGCGCGCAACAAATCCAAGCCGGCCCCGGTCTTGGCCGATAGCAGGATTTCCGCGCCCCACCCGCCATCCCGAACGATTGGTGACTGATTGCTTAAATCAATCTTGTTATAAACCACTGTCGCTGGCGTAGCGGCCGGTAAGCGATCCCGCAACGTGCGCTCCTCAATGCTCAGGCCCACTTGCTGGTCCACCACGATTAAAATCCGGTCGGCGGCTTGGATCTCAGCCCAGGCGCGGCGGATGCCTTCTCGTTCCACCGGATCATCGCTGTCCCGCAGCCCCGCGGTGTCGATCACATGCAGCGGCATACCATCAATACTGATTTGCTCGCGCAACACATCGCGCGTGGTGCCGGGAACCGCGGTAACGATAGCGGCTTCGCGTCCGGCAAGATGGTTGAGCAGACTGGATTTACCCGCGTTCGGTCGGCCGGCGATCACCACTGTCATGCCGTCGCGCAACAACCGCCCCTGCCCGGCGGTCGCTTGCAAAGCGCTCACCCGCTCACGCAATTCGCCCAAGCGCGCCGCAATCACCCCATCGGCCAGAAAGTCGATTTCTTCTTCGGGAAAATCAATGGCTGCTTCAACGTACATTCGCAATGCAATTAAACCCTCCACCAGCTCATTGACCCGCGCAGAAAACTCACCCTGAAGCGAGCGCAACGCCGCGTGGGCCGCGGCAGCGGTGTCACTTGCGATCAGATCGGCAATCGCCTCCGCTTGCGCCAGATCAAGCTTGTCGTTGAGGAAGGCGCGCTCGGAAAATTCGCCGGGCCGGGCTGGGCGCGCGCCCAGCTCAAAGACCCGCGCCAGCAGCAAATCCATGATGATCGGCCCACCATGGCCCTGCAACTCCAGCACATCTTCGCCGGTAAAGGATTGCGGGGCCGGGAAATAGAGAGCGATACCCTGATCAAGAATTTCGCCCGCGCTGGAACGGAAGCGGCGCAAGACCGCTTCACGGGGAGGCGGACAAGCGCCGCAGAGGGCTGTTGCGATGACGGCGACTAGCGGACCGGATACCCGAACCACGCCGATACCCCCCCGGCCAGGCGGGGTAGCAACCGCGGCGATCGTGTCTGTCATATCAGGATATGAGCTTTTTCCATGCGGCTTGGGTCCGGCTTCCCTGCCGGAATGCGTTTGCGGTCTACTTCTTGCGCTTGTTGGAGGTCGATTCCCCCAGCGATTTCTTGGCCAAGCTGACCAGCTTGCCAAACTGCTCGGACACCTTGCCGCCACCGTTCCCAGCGGCAGCGCTCTTAACGCTGTCAGCGCCCGACTCCACTCGTTTGGTGATGATCCACTGTTGGGCGATAGACAGGATATTATTGACCACCCAATACAGCACTAGGCCGGCGGGGAACCACAGGAACATGAAGGTGAATACGATCGGCAGCGCCATCATCACTTTGGCCTGCACTGGATCGGGCGGGGCCGGACTCAGTTTTTGCTGGATGAACATGGTGACGCCCATGATCAGCGGCAAAACGTAGTACGGATCGGGAATCGCCATATCTTTGATCCAGAGCATGAACGGCGCCTGCCGCAACTGGACGCTTTCGACCAATACCCAGTACAAGGCGATAAATACTGGAATCTGAACCAGAATCGGCAAGCAACCACCCAGCGGATTGACCTTTTCCTTTTTATATAAGGCCATCATCTCCTGATTCATCCGCTGCTTGTCATCGCCGTACAGCTCCTTGAACCGGCTTAACTCCGGCGCCAGCCGGCGCATGTTGGCCATCGACCGGTAGCTGGTTTCCGACAGCTTGTAGAAGGCCAGCTTGATCAGGATGGTCAAGAAAATAATGGCCCATCCCCAATTGCCGACAATGGCGTGAATCGCCTTAAGCAACCAAAACAACGGCTCCGCGATAATGGTCAATATGCCGTAATCGACCGTCAATTGCAGGTTCGGCGCGATTTGCGCCAGCACGTCAGGCAGCTTCGGCCCCACGTACAAACGGGTACGAAAATCACCGCTTGATCCTGCGGGGACGGTCTGCACCGCGCCGCGCATGCCCAAAACGTAGCGATTGCCGCCCGTTGATTTGGTGTAGAAATCGTCGGTTTCGCCAGGGTTGGGCACCCATGCGCCCAGAAAGTAATGCTGGATCATGGCAATCCAACCATCTTTCACCGGCTTGTTCAATTCCTGCTTGGCGATCTGATCAAAGGAAATCTTTTCGTAACGCTGCTCGGGCGTAGAAATCACTCCACCGGTATACGTCACCACACCGCTGCCAAAATAGCTGCTGACCGTGGCTGGCGGCGTCCGCTGGAATTGCCGGTATTGGCTGCCCCGCCAGTCTCCAGCGCCGCCGTTCTCCACCCGCTGGTTGAGTTCGATCAGGAAACTGCCACGGCGGAAGGTATACGTTTTAACGACTTTTACGCCGGCCGGATCTGACCAGTGCAGGCGCACTTCCAGCAGGTCCTGACCGTCCGCCAAGCGAAAATCCGTCTGCTCGACGGAAAACTGGGCGTAATGGTTGGGCGCTGGCGCGTTATCCAGCGCCACTAGCCCCGATTGGGCGATGAAGATTTCCGGGCCGCCGTCCTTCATCAACTGGAACGGCTGGTCGAGATGTAGGATCGATTCCGGATACGTGCGCAGACCCACCCGCCGCAGATCGCCGCCCACGGTATCGATCTCGGCTTCAAACAGATCGGTCGTCACATGCACCCGCTGACCGCCGCCAAGCGCCTGCGGGCCAGCGTTGACGGCCGGTGCGGCAATCGGCACGTCTTGGCCTGGAACCCCAGGGGCTGAAGCGCCGGTTGGGTTGGCGGGATTGGCCGGTGCGGTCGCCACTGGCGGAGCCGGCGGCGGATATTTTTTAGCCTTGAATTCCATCCAGTTCTGCCACAGCAGAAACGCTACGAACATCAAAGCGGCGAACAGGATCAAACGTTGGTTTTCCATCAACGGTCCTTCGGGGAAGATTCGGGAACGGGGTCGATGCCGCCCGGATGCCAGGGGTGACAGCGCGCCAAGCGCCGAATCGCCAACCCCGCACCGCGCCAAACACCGTAACGCTCTATCGCCTCACGGGCATATTCAGAGCAACTCGGATAAAAGCGGCAATGGTTGCCCAGCAACGGGCTAATCAACAGCTGATAGGCGCGGAGCAACGCGATCAGGAGGGTACGCATGGCTGCGCGAATCTCCGCCAATGCCGTTCCAGCGATGCGAACAGGAGCGCGTTGTCCTGTTCCGCCAGGCCGGCGCGGCCCAACACCACGCAGTCCAAACTTGCAAGCTCTTGCTGGTGACGCCGGAAACTCTCGCGCACGATCCGCTTGATCCGATTGCGCGCCACCGCCAGCTTGGCCACTTTTCGGGAAATAGCCAAGCCCAAGCGGGGCCTCGCCAAATCGTTAGGTCGGGCTAGCACTGTGAAATAACGATCGCTGGATTTGAGCGGCTGGGCGAAAACACCGGCGAAGGCGTTTCGGCCAGTCAGTCGGACGCAACGCGGAAAGCGCGCGTCGGCAGCCGAGGTGTTCAGGGCGCCAAACGGACCCGGCCCTTGGCGCGGCGCGCCTTTAAAACCAAACGTCCGCCGCGCGTGGCCATGCGCGCGCGAAATCCGTGCGTGCGCTTGCGATGAATAATACTGGGTTGGAAAGTCCGCTTCATGGCGATTCCTTAAGGGGGACGAAAAGAAACTAGTTTGCGCTTTTTGAGTAAAAGGGGAAAATTACTGATTAAGAGGCAAATTTGTCAAGTATCATGATTGCCTTCCGATCCCATCGAAGCGGTGGATAAGCGGTGGTCCAACCACTACACGGCGCCCCGCCAAGGTAGCGCAAGGAGATATTTTGTGGGCCACGCGTTGTGGAAAGCCTGTCTGGAGCGTCTGGAACGCGAACTGTCCGAACAACAATTGAGCACTTGGATCCGGCCGCTGCATCCGCAATTGGAAGGCGACCGGCTGCGGCTGCTCGCGCCTAACCGATTCGTGCTCGATTGGGTGAAGAAGCATCATTTGGCGCAAATCCAAGCCGTGCTCGAAAAACTGCGCCCCGAGCAATCGATGCAGGTGCTGCTGGAAATCGGCAGCGGCATATTACAGGACGAGCGACCGTCCAACCAGATCGAACCCTCCGAGCCATCGGACGCGGAACCCGCTGCCGACGCCATCATCGATGGGGCAGTGCTGCTGAAAAGCGGCGTTCTGAACCCCGATTTTACGTTTATTACTTTTGTCGAAGGGAACTCCAACCAAATCGCCCGCGCGGCTTGCCTGCAAGTCACACAAAATCCCGGCAGAGCCTACAACCCGCTATTCATCTACGGCGGCACCGGCCTGGGCAAAACCCATCTGATTCATGCGGTCGGCAACATGTTGCGCGAACGGGACGTCAATGCCCAGGTCGTTTTTCAAAACTGCGAGCATTTTGTCGCCGACATGGTGCGTTCCCTGCAACACAACGCCATGAATGAATTCAAACGCCGCTATCGGTCGCTGGACGCCCTGCTGATCGATGACGTGCAATTCCTCGCTGGCAAGGAGCGTTCTCAGGAAGAATTTTTCTATACTTTCAATAGTTTGTTGGAAGGTCGCCAACAAGTGATTCTGACCTGCGACCGCTATCCAAAGGAAGTAGCTGGCCTGGAGGATCGCCTCAAATCGCGTTTTGGTTCTGGGCTTACCGTGGCCATCGAACCGCCCGAACTGGAAACCCGCGTCGCCATACTCAAGAGTAAAGCCGAGCAGGCCCAGCTCGCCTTGCCCGACGAAGTCGCTTTCTTCATCGCCCAGCGTATCCGTTCCAACGTGCGCGAACTGGAAGGCGCGCTGCGGCGCGTGTACGCCAACGCTCAATTCACCGGCAAACCGGTCACGCTCGGCTTTACCAAGGAAGCGTTGAGCGACTTGCTGACGCTGCAAGACAAACTCGTCACCATCGAGAATATCCAGAAAACCGTGGCGGACTATTACAAAATTCCGGTCAGCGACTTGTTGTCCAACAGCCGCTTGCGCACGCTGTCACGGCCCCGCCAGATGGCGATGACGCTGACCAAGGAATTGACCGATCTCAGCCTGCCGGAGATTGGTGAAGCCTTTGGCGGCCGCGATCACACCACGGTACTCCACGCTTGCCGGAAAATTCGGGAACTCCAGCGCCGCGAACCACAAATCCGCGATGATTACATCAATTTGTTTGGAACGCTGACTAACTAATAAAATAGCTTGTGGATAACTCCTGTGGATAAGTTGAATAACTTTTTCTCGCTGATTTTTTCCATTTTACTTAAAAATAAGTATTTAAAAAACAGTAAAATTAATGTCTTAAAAGTGTAATAATTGAAAATATAAGGCTAGCTGTTAAAAATTAAGGCCTAATTGGAAAAATGCGCAAAAACAGGCTGTGGATAAGTCTGTGGATAACTTGGCCATTTCTGTGGATAAGTGAACAAAACCTGTGGATAAGTCTGTGGATAATTTTTGACCCTAAAAAAGTTATCCACAGGAAAAACGACTTATCCACATTTTATCCACAGACTTATCCACAGGAAAAAATCGTCCATTGTTATGATTTAAATGGATAAAAAAAAGTTATCCACAGAAAATGGCTCCCTCAATAACAATAATCTTTTATATATATAGAAAGATATTTTTATTGTAATCAGATGCCGAAATCGAACGCTGTCAAAGCAGAAAAAATTTTAAAACCTTCGGTTTTAGTCGGAATTAGTGGCTCCAGTCCAAGACGAGGAGCTGGCCAACCTAACTGGGAGGACTCATGAAACTGGAAGCCCAGCGCGAGCATCTGCTCAAACCGCTCCAACACGTCATCGGCGCGGTCGAGCGCCGGCAAACCCTGCCGATTCTAGGCAATGTGCTGGTGATTGCCAAAGCGCGGGAACTGACGCTGACCGCCACCGATCTTGAGGTGGAATTATCGGCGCGCGTGGAACTGCCGGTGGAGACGCCTGGCGAAACCACCCTCCCCGCCCGTAAGCTGTACGACATCCTGCGTTCGTTGCCGGAAGAAAGCACCGTCACCTTGAGCGTAGAAGGGGAAAAAGCGACGCTGCGCTGCGGCCGTGGCCGGTTCACTCTGATGGCCTTACCGGCTACCGACTTTCCTACCCTGGAGGATTTGCCTTTCACCGGAAATCTGCACATGACGCAAGGCGCTTTTCGCAAGGTGATCGAGCACACTCACTTTGCCATGGCCCAGCAGGATGTCCGCTACTACCTGAATGGTCTGTTACTGGAAGTAGGCCCCAATGCCCTGCGCGTGGTTGCCACCGATGGCCACCGGCTGGCCTTTCAGGAATTATCGGTTGAAGACGAGGCGGTGGAACCGCGTCAAGTCATCGTACCGCGCAAGGGGGTACTGGAATTGTTGCGCTTGTTGGCCGATGCTGACACGGGAGTGGTGCTCAGTCTCGGCGCGAACCATATTCGAGTGACGATGGGTGATATCCGCTTTACCTCCAAGTTGATCGACGGCAAATTCCCGGACTATCACCGCGTTATTCCGCGCGACGGGAGCCGGATCGTGATTGCTGATCGCATGGTGTTGCGCAATGCCTTGGCGCGAGCCAGCATCGTACTCAGCGACAAAACTCAGGGCGTTCGCCTGCAGCTGGATGACTGGATTTTACGGGTGCAAGCGCAGAACGCCGAACAGGAGGAAGCGGAGGAAGAAATTGAAATTAACTATAGCGGCGGTGCGATGGAAATCGGCTTTAACGTCAGTTACCTGCTCGATGCCCTAGGCGCGCTGGGGGGCGAACTCGCCAGGCTGTCCTTTACCGATGTCGGCAGCAGCTGTCTGCTTGAAGAAAGCGAGGGCGGTGCCAGCAAACACGTCATCATGCCGATGCGGTTGTGAGTTTTCACCGCCAATGCGGGTTGCCTCGCTCGATATCGTTCGGTTCCGCAATCTGCGGCGGATTGAGCTGCGGTGCGCGGCCGGATTGAATCTGCTGATTGGCCCCAATGCCTCCGGCAAAACCAGCTTGCTAGAGGCGTTGTATTTTCTGGGTCGTGGCCGTTCATTTCGCACGCGCCAGCCGCGGGAGCTGATCCAGTCCGAAGCGTCCGCGTTTCGGATCGTGGCGATGATGGCTGGAAGCGATGGCCGGCGGGTACCGGTTGGCGTCGAGCGCGGCCCGCGTGAGCTGGACGTTCGCGTCGGCGGCGTTGCCACCCGCTCGCTGGCGGAACTGGCCCGGCAGGTACCCGTGCTGTTACTCAATCCCGACAGCCACCGCCTGCTGGAAGACGGGCCGCAACAGCGGCGCCGCTTCATGGACTGGGGGCTATTTCACGCCGAAGCCAGCTTTTTGGATGCCTGGCGGCGCTATGGCGCTGCCCTGCGCCATCGAAACGCCGCCTTGCGCGCCGGAGCGACCGACCGGACGATCGCGGCCTGGGACGGCGAATTGAGTGCGGCGGCGGGTACTCTCGACCGTTTGCGCCAATCCTTCTGTAAGGCGCTACAAAGCGTTTTGGGGCCACTGGCGGGAGCGACCCTGGGTGAGGTGGCGGTGCAGGTGGATTATCGCCGTGGGTGGCCGCTGGAGCCGTTTGAGCGAGAGTTCAGTGCGTGGCTGCGCGCTGGGTGCGCGCAGGACCGCCAGCAGGGCCATACCCGGCTGGGACCGCATCGGGCCGATTTCAGCCTCCGCGTCGCCGGTCGGCCCCCCGCCGAGAGTTTGTCGCGAGGCCAGCAAAAGCTATTGGTGGTCGCCTTGGTGCTGGCCCAAGCGGAGCTGTACCGGCTGCATACCGGTGACGCCTGCATCCTACTGATCGACGATCTGCCGTCCGAACTTGATCCGGCCAACCGGATACGGGTCATGCAGGCGCTGGCGGCGCTCGACAGCCAGTTGTTCGTGACCGCGATCGAGCTGGGCTTATTGGATACCGCCGCCTGGGGCGAAGCGCGAACGTTTCAACTCCTGGGCGGCGAACGGGGTGAAATGGTATAATTCTCGACCTTATCCCGGTTTTGAGAAGCCCAGTCATATGAACGATTCCTCTTACACTTCGTCGAGCATTACAGTCCTGGAAGGGCTTGATGCGGTACGCAAGCGGCCCGGCATGTATATCGGCGATACCGATGATGGCACAGGCTTGCATCACATGGTGTTTGAGGTCGTTGACAATTCAATTGATGAAGCGTTAGCGGGTTATTGCACTGAAATCAGCGTGACCGTTCACGCCGACCAGTCGGTAACGGTGATCGATAACGGCCGCGGCATTCCCACGGACGAACATTCCAAGGGCCGTTCCGCTGCGGAAGTGATCATGACCGTGCTGCATGCGGGCGGTAAGTTTGACGATCGTTCCTACAAGGTTTCCGGCGGGCTGCACGGAGTGGGCGTATCGGTGGTGAACGCCTTGTCTGAATCTCTGTGGCTAACGATTCATCGCGACGGCAAGCTTCACCAGCAAGAGTATCGACTCGGTGATCCGCGGGCGCCGTTGCAAGTGATTGGCGAAACTGATCAAACGGGTACTGAAATTCGTTTCAAACCCAGTTCCACCATCTTCACCAACATCGATTTTCACTACGATGTACTCGCCAAGCGCTTGCGCGAGCTGTCTTTTTTGAATTCCGGCGTCTGTATCCGACTGCGCGAAGAGCAAACCGGCAAAGAGGATGTTTTCGAGTATCAGGGCGGTATCAAAGCCTTCGTCGAGCATCTGAACCGTAACAAGACACCTTTACATGATAGTGTGTTCTATCTCAACACTACTCGCGACGACATTCAGGTCGAGCTGGCGATGCAGTGGAATGATTCCTATCAGGAAAATGTGTTTTGCTTCACCAATAACATCCCGCAGCGGGATGGCGGCGCGCATTTAGCGGGGTTGCGCGGCGCGTTGACGCGCACCCTGAATCAATATATGGACGCCGAGGGCATTCTGAAGAAAGCCAAGGTCGAAACAGGCGGCGACGACGCGCGTGAGGGTCTGACGGCCGTATTGTCGGTGAAGCTGCACGATCCGAAGTTTTCGTCACAGACCAAAGACAAGCTCGTGTCCTCGGAGGTCAAGCCGGCGGTTGAATCCGTGGTGGCCGAGAAACTGCAAGAATTCTTGCTGGAGAATCCCAACGAAGCCAAGGCCATCACCAGCAAAATCATTGAAGCGGCCCGTGCTCGCGAAGCGGCCCGCCGGGCCCGCGAAATGACCCGCCGCAAGGGGGCGCTGGATATCGCTGGATTGCCAGGCAAGCTGGCCGACTGTCAAGAGAAAGATCCGGGCTTGTCGGAACTCTTTTTAGTTGAAGGCGATTCCGCTGGAGGTTCCGCCAAACAGGGCCGCGACCGTCGATTTCAGGCTATCTTGCCGCTGAAGGGCAAGATTCTGAACGTGGAGAAGGCCCGTTTTGACAAGATGCTGGCTTCGGTCGAAGTCGGTACGCTGATCACCGCTCTGGGGTGCGGCATCGGGCGGGAAGAATTCAATCCCGATAAATTGCGTTATTTCCGTGTCATTTTAATGACGGATGCGGATGTCGATGGATCGCATATCCGTACCTTATTATTAACTTTTTTCTACCGGCAGATGCCAGAATTGATCGAACGCGGCCATATCTACATCGCGCAGCCACCTCTTTACAAAGTCAAGAAGGGCAAACAGGAACTGTATGTCAAGGATGATTCGGAACTATCCGAAAATCTACTGCAAGGAGCGCTCGATGGAGCTGTGCTGGCGACCGCCAAGGGTGATGCCGCCGCTTTGACTGGCAAGGCCCTGGAAGAATTGGCCCGCAACCATATGGCGGTCATGGCAGTGATCCAGCGGTTATCCCGCCGTTACGACAGCGCTTTGCTCGAACAGTTGATCCAGATGCCGACTTTGGATAGCGGTCGGTTGCGTGAGCGGGCCTGGTTGAGCGGATGGGCTGAAACCTTAATCGAGCGCTTGAACGCCGGCGCGGATGGCGCTGGGGTCTACCAAGCGGCCGTGGAAGCGCCAATAGAAGGCGAAGGGTACAGCATAATCGTCACCCGCCGCACCCATGGCCTGGAGCGTAAGTTTCGGCTTGCCGCCGACTTCTTTGGATCGTCGGAATATGCCAGCTTAATTCGGTTTGGTGGCCGCTTGGCTGGTTTGTTTGATAGCGGCACAGAAATACGGCGAGGCGAGCGCGCTCGGTCGGTCGGTAGTTTTCGTGAAATGATGGACTGGTTACTGGATGAAGCGAAGCGCGGCCAGCATATTCAGCGCTACAAAGGCTTGGGTGAAATGAACCCGGAGCAGTTGTGGGATACCACCATGAATCCCACCACCCGTCGCCTGCTTCGAGTACGCATAGAAGATGCGGTGGCCGCCGACGAAATTTTTACCACGCTGATGGGAGATCAGGTCGAACCTCGGCGGGATTTTATTGAGCAGAATGCTTTGGATGTGCTTAACTTAGACATTTAAGAGAGTAAAGCCAAGGCCGCCTTAATGTAATAGGCTGACGGCCTTGGCTTGATCAAATAAAGTCGATGGCCAAGAAAAAGTGGATAGGATGATTATCCTAATTTCTGCTTCTCTTTGATCCCATCTTGGAAAGAACCAAGTGTTCTGCAAAGTCGTCAACTCTGCTACTGAAAACCTCTTTGCCCTCGATAGTAATAGTGACTTGTGGCTCGTTCAGCATTAATTTATCTATGCAATGACCACGGTATATCCTTATTAAATAAAATAACCGAATAATAATTAACAATATTTAACTATAAAATCGAAAAAACCGGTATTTTACACTAACGAAATCGAGGCAAGCTGGTGCCTTAATCTGGATATCTAAATTTACAAGGTAGATGCGCATTGTCACTGTGCCAAACTGCCTAGTTGTGACGATTGGTTTAACCATGATAGCAAGATATCAATCAACGTTGGAAAGCCTGCGGTTTTCCTGCTTTGCACCTTCAATCTGTTGATCAATCGGAAAGAAGATATGAATATTTTTGTCTTGTGTACCGGAAGATGCGGCTCTACTACTTTCATTAAAGCTTGCCATCATATTAAGAATTTTACCTCTGCGCATGAATCAAAAACCGCAATGCTTGGTGAAAATCGCTTCGATTATCCAGTAAATCATATTGAGGCCGATAATCGTCTTTGTTGGCTTTTAGGAAGACTTGATAAGATTTATGGTAATGATGCTTTTTATGTCCATTTAAAGAGAAAGGAACTTGATACTGCAAAGAGTTTCGTTAAGAGGTATTCTGGTGGAATTATTAAAGCCTATAGAGGAGATGGCATCCTTATGGGGCTGCCAGAAGAAAGTGACCCCATGGCAGTTTCCTTGGATTATTGCGATACCATAAACAGCAATATTCAACTTTTTTTGAAGGATAAAACGAGTAAACTTGAAGTTAATCTTGAGAATATAGAGCAAGATTTTACTACATTTTGGAAAGTGATCGGTGCTCAAGGCGAACTGAGTGCGGGGTTGGCAGAATTTGAAACGGTCTACAATCCATCAAAGCCACCCCAATTAAAGAAGAAGAAGAAAATAATACCCCGGATTTTTCTTAAGCTAAAAAGGTTAATTGTCAGCCTTCCAGAGTATATTAAAAATACTTGAAATATCTATAACAGTGGAATATTTTTATTTATTAAATCACGTATTTTGTATCGAGAAAATTTTGTTTCTTACCCATAAACAAGCTGGGAATAGCTTGCTTATTATGGTGGTCTGGTGAGAATTATTCATTTTTTATGGCCAAGATATTATGAAATAGTCTCGATACTACACTATAAGTTATTTTTTTATTTACTAAAATAACAGACAACTAATCTCATTAAAGGAAACATGATGCGCTTACTTCAAGATATCACGGAATCAATCCTGCCTTATCGCTTTCGCCGTTTTGTTCGAGCAACCCACCGTGAATTCATATTTCGGCGCGCTATGAGCAAATTTTTGAAAAATCCGGCAGATTACGTACACTCTAAAAATGCCGTGCTTAGTGATTTGATCTATGGTTGGGGCAATGAGTCTTGGAGTGCTTTAGATGAATATCTTTCTGCTTGTATAGAACACGCGTTAAATTCACAGGGACCCATACTGGAATGCGGCTCTGGATTATCGACGATTCTGGTAGGCGCGATAGCAAAGCAGCGAGGTCTTTCTCATTGGGCGCTTGAGCATACGCCAGGGTGGGCTGAAAAGGTACAAAAGCGCTTGAATGGATATAACATCGACTCGGTGGTGTTATGTGTTAAGCCTCTAAAAGACTACGGAGATTACAGTTGGTACGACGTTCCTTTGGAATCCATGCCTGCCAGCTTTTCTTTAGTTATCTGTGATGGCCCTCCCGGCAGTACCAAGGGAGGAAGATATGGGCTTGTTCCTGTCATGAGAAAGCGTTTGAAGGCAGGATGCATCATTCTTCTTGATGATGTTGCTCGAGAGCAAGAGTTATCTATTACGCAAAAGTGGGAAGACGATCTCGGCGCTACCGTTGAATTCTTTGGCTCTATCAAGCCTTATGTGAAGCTGGCTGTGATAGAAAAATAAGAAAATGGCTATCTGCCCATGCTATCTCCAGCAATCGAAAACGAGCAAGTTTACATTTGCTTATATATATTATAACCCTCTAAATATAAATGCATTAACCTAATTATTTGCGATTCGATACGAGTCTAGATGCAACTCAGCGTCCAGGAAGTTCTAAAGCTTTCCCCCGATGATTCATCCGCCAAAGCCGCCAAAAGCTTGGTAATGCCTGGCAAATGGCCTCGGTTGCACCAGGACGATCGAGCGGTTTGGGGCGAGTGCCAGGGCAGCGGTTCCAAACCCTATCAGGTGCAGGTCGATCAAACCGGCCCCACCTTCCGCTGTTCTTGTCCCAGCCGCAAGTTCCCTTGCAAACATGGCCTTGCCCTCCTGCTGCTACGAGCGCAACACCCGGATTGCTTTTCCGTGGCTGAGCAACCGACCTGGGTCAGCGAGTGGCTCGAATCGCGTCGCAAACGGGTGGAAAAGCAGACAGCGAAGGCAGCGGAAACCGCTTTGGAAGGCGAGTCGGCTGCTAAGTCAACCCCTGATCCAGTAGCCACCGTGCGTCGCGAATCAGCCCGCCTTGATCAGATGAGGGCGGGACTGGCTGAATTGGAGCGCTGGCTGGGGGATCGGCTGCGGCAGGGCTTGGCGCGGCTGCCCAACCAACCGGAGCTATGGAATGAACTCGCCACCCGGATGGTGGACGCCAAGTTGCCCGGTATCGCCTACCGTTTGCATCGGATTGGCGGTTGGGTGAATCGCGGCGAGCAGTGGCCCGCCCGTGTGCTGGGGGGATTAGGGCAGCTATACATTCTGGTCGATGCTTTCCGGCGGCTCAGTGCCCTGCCCGCGCCAGTGCAGGCTGATTTGCACAATGCGTTGGGCGTAACCGTGGAGCGGGAAACCGTGCTAAACACCGGCGAGCGGATCAAGGATGACTGGCTGGTGCTGGGTCAGCGTATTGAAGAAGAATCCCGACTGTGGAGTCGGCGGGTCTGGTTGTGGGGCATCACGTCTCATCGTACGGCGTTGCTGCTCGATCACGCGCATGGCATTCGCCGATTTAATCAGAATTACGTGACCTCGGTCTGTGTTGGACTGACGCTGGCGTTTTTTCCCGGTAACGCGCCGCTGCGGGCGCTCGTAATCGATGAAGCGCGTGTCGGGAATCGACGGTCGCCGGTGAATCCACCGACGCTGGATGAGTCGCTGAATACACTGGCGAACGCGCTGGCCGCTAATCCCTGGCAGTGGCCGCAACCGTTTCTGTTTGGTAACGGCATCCCCTGCCGCAATGGCAATGGCTGGGGGCTGCAAACCCCTTTCGACCATCGCCTGTTACCGTTGACGGTGAGTGACGATAACGGCTGGCTATTGCTGGCGGAAAGCGGCGGCGAGCCGTTGACCGTGTTTGGGGAATGGGATGGCGAAACGCTGCATCCGCTCAGCGCCTGGGCGACTGATCTGTTCTGGACGCCAGAGGCCGCGCCCGCATGAATCCCTTGCAGGAATTAGCCACCCAAGCCTTGCTCGGCACCGAACGCCGGCCGCCCGTTTTGCTACCGTTGGCAGGCGCGGTGGGTGAATTGCTGGACACCGTCAATCCGCCGGATACCCCGTTGGAACTTGGGTTGCTGCGTCGCGCGGGAGTGCTGGCCGCCTGTGCCGATGCCGGTTATGTTCCCATCATCGCTGTGGAAGAACCACCCCCGGTTTGCGCAGCGGAACCGCATCCGCCGGTCACTGATCCGCCATGGTGTTCGGCGCTGGCCGAGATTTTTCAGGACGGCCCCGACTTATTACGACAGGAAGCGTTGCGGCAACTGGCCGACTATGGCGCGTCGCTACCGCCCAAAATCTTACCTCTTGCCTTGTCGGTCGCCAGCAAAGCCCCATCGCTACAACCGACCTTGCTGCCGGTGCTCGGTCAACGGGGTCGCTGGCTGGCGCGGTTCAATGCCGATTGGGCCTATGCGTTGGGCGGGGCTGATACGGAACCGGACCATACGTTGTGGGAACACGGTACGCTAGAGGCGCGAAAAGCCTTTCTTAATCAATTACGCCGCCGCGATCCGGTCGTCGCCAGAGCGTTGCTGGAAACCGTTTTAGGCCAGCTCGACGCCCGCGAACGGCTGGCCCTGCTGGAACAACTTGCTGTCGGTCTTGATCCGGCCGACGAGGATTTTCTGGAAAAGCGGTTGACGGATCGGAGCAAGGAGGTGCGGGGACTAGCCGTCACTTTGTTAGCCCGTCTGCCTGCCAGCCGCTACGTCAACCGGATGATCGCCCGACTGTCGCCCTGTCTGGCTCAAGAGCGCAAGCTGTTGCGGCAACGCTGGGTGATCGAGCCACCGACCGCGTTCGGGGAAGATTGGAAAACCGATGCCATCGAGGAATCTCGCGCTAAAAGCGAGGTGCTGGGCGAGCGGGCGTGGTGGCTGTATCAAATCGCTCGCGCCGTTCCGCTCGATTGGTGGTCGGTCCGGCTAGCCATGTCGCCCGCTGATTTGATCGGCTGGGCGAAGAAAAGCGACTAGAGCGAAGCGCTGTTGCGCGCGTGGCATGAAGCGCTTGCGCGGGAGCGGAATCCAGTGTGGGCGGTCGCTGTTCTGGAAGAAACCAAGCTGCCGGGCCTGACCGTTGATCCTTTTGCGCTGATTGGCTATCTATCGCCCGCCGAGCGGGAAGCGCACTGGTTGCGCTTGCTCAAAAAATCCGCCCGCCGGATTGGGCTGGGCGAATTAGTCAACCGCATCGCTCAAAGTGAAATAGCGTGTTCCGCCGACTTCGCCCGCGAGCTGTTGCGCCATGTCCGCGCCACTATCGCCAGTGATGCGGGTAAATGGGACTACCCGTTGCGGCAGGCATTACCCGAATTCATTTGCCTGATTCCGACGCCCATTCTTGATGAGACCATGCAAAACTGGCCCATTGAGCCGGAAGCCCACTACTTCAGCGAAACGCTGGCCCGCCTGATCGCCATTGCAGAGCGGCGTAAAACACTTCATCGCCCCCCGACTCCACGGAACCCGTCATGAGCCAACTGCTGCGCGAACACGCCGAATCCCAATTTGCCGAAGAACTGAAGGCGCTGCAAAAAACCGATAGCCGCGAGCGGCCCACCAATTGGGCGCTGTCGCCGTGGGCGGTCGTCACTTATCTGATGGGTGGCACGCTCGACAATGGTTTCACCATCAGCGCCAAATACATCGGCAATCGTCGGCTGATGGAAACGGCTGTTTCCACCCTGGCGACTGACCGCGCGTTATTGCTGTTCGGGGTGCCGGGTACGGCTAAATCGTGGGTTTCCGAACATCTGGCGGCAGCGATCAGCGGCGATTCGACGATGCTGATTCAGGGCACGGCGGGCACCAGCGAAGAGCAATTGCGCTACGGTTGGAATTACGCTCACCTGCTGTCGAAAGGCCCGTCCAGGGAGGCGTTGGTACCCAGTCCGCTGATGCGGGCAATGGAACAGGGCAAGACTGCGCGAGTGGAAGAACTGACCCGCATTCCCGCCGACGTGCAGGATACATTGATTACCATTCTGTCGGAAAAATCGTTACCGATCCCGGAATTAGGGCTAGAAACCCAGGCGGTGCGCGGCTTCAACGTCATCGCCACCGCCAACAATCGGGACAAGGGTATCAATGAACTCTCCAGTGCCCTCAAGCGCCGCTTCAATACCGTGGTGCTGCCAACGCCCGCCACTGAGGAAGAAGAAGTCGCTATCGTGACCAAGCGCGTCGGCGAAATGGGCCGCGCCCTGCAATTGCCCGGCGAGCCGCCCGCGTTGAAGGAAGTCCGCCGTGTAGTACAAATATTCCGGGAATTGCGCAACGGCCAGACCGAGGACGGCAAGACTAAATTGAAAGCATCCAGCGGCACCTTGAGCACGGCGGAAGCGATTTCCGTCATCAACAGCGGGATGGCGCTGGCCGGTCATTTCGGCGATGGTGTACCGCGGGCCAGAGACATCGCCGCCAGCCTGGTCGGGGCTATCGTCAAAGACCCGGTGCAGGATGCGGTGGTCTGGCGTGAGTATCAGGAAACGGTGATGAAGGAACGTGGAGATTGGAAAGATCTTTACCGAGCTTGTCGGGAATATGAGTAGGTCAATAAATAAAACCTTTTTTCATTAAGCTCATTATTCTGATTAATCGTTAATCCAATAACTTGGTTTATACACTGTTTATTAAATCTGTCGGATAAAAAAGCGCTGGGGAAATCCTGGCAGAGCCGTAATTTAATCGTTATGACTGACACCCTCTTTCACCTCTTCGGTATCCGCCATCACGGGCCGGGTTGCGCCCGCAGTCTGGTACAGGCGCTGGAGCGCTTGCAGCCCGATTGCCTGCTGATCGAAGGCCCGCCGGAAGGCGAAATCGTGCTGCCGCTGATGGCGGATGCCGACTTGGAGCCGCCGGTCGCGCTGCTGGTGTACAACCCGGAAAATTCCCGGCAGGCCGCGTTTTATCCCTTTGCGGTGTTCTCGCCGGAATGGAACGCGCTGCATTACGGGCTGGCGCACGCTATCCCGACCCGCTTCATCGATTTACCGATGTGCCATCAATTTGCCCTGACCCCGCCGGAGCCAGAAACGGTTAAGGCGGATGAGGCCAAAACGGATTGCGACGAAGCGTCGGCGGTGAGTGAAGTGGAAGTCAGCGGCGGCGATACGGCGAAAACCGATCCCCGGCTCGATCCGCTGGATTGGCTAGGTCGCGCCGCCGGTTATGGCGACGGCGAAAGCTGGTGGAATCATCTGGTTGAAGAACGCGGGGACAGTCTGGAATTGTTCGCGGCGATCCGTGAGGCGATGACCACGGTACGGGCTGAAGCACCCAGCCGGGAGCGCTCGGCGGCCATTCAACAGCGGGAAACTTTGCGCGAAGCCCACATGCGCAAATGCTTGCGACAGGCGCAGAAAGAAGGCTTCGCCCGCATCGCGGTGGTCTGCGGCGCGTGGCATGTTCCCGCGCTGGCCGAGATGCCGTCTGCTAAAGCTGATACTGACCTGCTCAAGGGACTGGCCCGCACCAAAGTGGCGGCGACTTGGGCACCGTGGTCGTATCGCAATTTGAGCAGCGCCAGCGGTTACGGCGCGGGGGTGCACTCGCCCGGCTGGTATGAGCATCTATGGCGGGCACAACCGGAACAACGGGCGGTTGGCTGGCTATCGCGCGCGGCCCGCTTGTTCCGCGAGGAAGGGCTGGATTGCTCGTCGGCCCACATTATCGAAGCGGTGCGGCTGGCCGAAACGCTGGCCGCGTTGCGGGAGCGGCCGCAGGCCGGTTTGGACGAACTGAACGAGGCGTTGCGCACCGTTGTCTGTCTGGGCGATGACGCTCCGATGCGGCTGATCGAACGCGCCCTGATCGTCGGGGATCGGTTGGGCCGCATCCCTGCCAGCGCCCCGGTTGTTCCGCTGCAACACGATCTCATTCAGCAGCAAAAGCGGCTGCGGTTGAAAGTCGAAGGGGTAGATCGGACGCTCGATCTCGATTTGCGCGAGCCGAACGACTTAGCGCGCAGCCATTTGTTGCATCGATTGACCTTGCTCGGCATCCGCTGGGGTGTACCAGAGCGAACCGGCCGTGGCGCGAAAGGCAGTTTTCACGAACTCTGGACCCTGCAATGGCAACCGGAACTGGCGATGGCGGTGATCGAAGCCAGTCGCTGGGGCAATACCGTCGCGGAAGCGGCCACCGCCAAAGCGGTCGATCAAGCTCGGATGCTGACCGCGTTGCCGCCGCTGGCTGCGCTGGTCAATCAAGTATTGCTGGCTGATTTGCAGGACGCTATCGGCCCGGTCACTCAGGCGCTGGAAGACCTCGCCGCCGTCGCCAGCGATCTGGTGCAGTTGCTGGGCGCGATTCCGCCGCTGGTCAACGTGGCGCGTTACGGCAATGTCCGGCAAACCGATATTGGGATGGTCGAACATGTCCTCAAAGGTTTGGTGCCACGCGCGGCGATTGGCCTGCCGGGTGCGTGTACCGCGCTGGATGATGAGGCTGCGCAAACCCTGCGCGACGCCATCACCGCTACTCATCAGGCGGTGCGCTTGTTGGCGGATGAGGCGTTGCGAGCTGCTTGGTTGCAGGCGCTGGAGCGCGTGGCGCGACTACCGAATGCACACGGGCTGGTCCGCGGGCTGGCGGTGCGATTGTTGTTCGACCAACAGGCTGCCTCGGCGGAAGACACCGCGCTGCACATGAGTCAGGCCCTGTCGCCGGGCAACGAACCGGCGCTGGCGGCGGCCTGGCTGGAAGGTTTTCTCAATCAAAGCGGACTGGTGCTGCTGCACGATGGCCAACTGTGGGCACTGGTGGACGGCTGGTTGACAGGCTTAAGCGAAGATCGTTTCCGACAGATTCTGCCGCTGTTGCGCCGCGCATTTTCCAGCTTCAACGCGCCCGAACGTCGCCAGCTTGGCGAACGCGCCGCCCAGCCGGATAGCCATGTCATAGCCGCCGGTACGCTACCGAATTGGGACAGCGAACGCGCCGAACGGGTATTGCCGTTGTTCCGTCAACTGTTGGGAGTCGGCCCATGAGTTCCGCGCCATCCGCGAACGGAACTCGCTTGCAGCGCTGGCGGCTGGTGTTAGGCGAACCGGCCCAGGATGCCTGTGGCGCGATGCTCAACGGCGAGGATTTGAGCATCGACCGGGCGTTGACTGCGCTATACGATGCCGACGGCCCCGGCGGCTTGCGTGGCGGTAGTGGTGCGTCTTCGCCTCGCGTCGCCCGCTGGCTGGACGACATCCGCCGTTATTTTCCGGCGTCTGTGGTGCAGGTGATGCAAAAAGACGCCTTCGAGCGGCTGGATCTGAAAAGTATGTTATTCCAGCCGGAGATGCTGCAAGCGGTCCAGCCGGACGTCCATCTGGTGGCAACGCTGATGTCGTTGCGCGGCATTATTCCGGCGAAAACCCGCGATACCGCCCGGCTGGTCGTCCGTAAAGTGGTCGATGCGCTGATGAAGAAACTGGAAGAACCGATGCGCAGCGCGGTGACCGGCGCGTTGAACCGGGCCGAACGCAACCGCCGGCCGCGTCATGCCGAAATCGACTGGGAGCGGACGATTCGCGCCAATCTGCGCCACTGGCAGGAAGAGCATAAAAGCATCATTCCCGAAACGCTGATCGGCTATGGCCGCAAAGCCCGCCGCACCCAGCGCGAGGTAATTCTGTGCATCGATCAAAGCGGTTCGATGGCCTCTTCGGTGGTTTATTCCAGCATCTTTGGCGCGGTGATGGCCTCGCTGCCTGCTGTGAAAACCCATCTGGTGGTGTTCGATACCGCCGTGGTCGATCTGACCGAGCAACTGGACGATCCGGTGGAGGTATTGTTTGGAGTGCAACTGGGCGGCGGCACCGACATCAATCGGGCCGTCGGGTATTGTCAGGGGCTGGTGCGCGAGCCGCGCAATACGATTCTGGTGCTGATTTCGGATTTGTACGAAGGCGGGGTCGAGAAGAATCTGTTGCAGCGAGCTAGTGAGCTGGTGCAATCCGGTGTGCAATTCATCGCCCTGTTGGCGCTCAGCGATGAGGGCGCACCGTCCTATGATCGGCAATTGGCGGCCAAGCTGGCGGCGCTCGGCGTGCCTTCTTTCGCTTGCACGCCTGACCAATTTCCAGCGTTGATGGCGGCGGCGATTCGGCGCGAGGATGTAGCGCTGTGGGCGGCGCAGCGGGATATCGTGACAGCGCGGGCGGCGGGGTAAATGGCGGCATTGTCAGTTTTTTTTTCCTGTAAGCCCGATAACAGTGAAGTGATGCAGAGCCGCATAGTTTTTTCGGTGTTATGAAAAGGTCTGTGAGTGATGAAACGATTAGTCGACCTTGATAAGGATGAAGCGAAAACACATTTTCTAAAGGGTAGTAGTTATTTTAGCGGGGACTTGCCCAAATACATTAGTTTTGAGCCAATTCTGACTGATGTTTCTGCTGTACTTGCTGGCGGTAGCTATGTTGACTTTGGTAAGAACCCTCATGAATTTCCAAACGTCAATTACAATTTTCTTACAAATAAGGATGGAAAGTTTTCTTGGCGGCCCTATGAGCTAATACACCCTGTTCTTTATGTATCTTTGGTAAATACAATCTGCGAGGAAAGAAATTGGGCTAGTATAAGAGCACGGCTCGAAGAATTTAAAGGTGGCATAGTTGATTGTTGTAGTGCACCAGTTATGTCGATGGACTATCAAACTGATGTTGCGATTCAGATTAAGAATTGGTGGCAGAGTGTTGAGCAAAAATCGCTCAAATATTCGCTAGAATTTAGTCACCTTCTTCATACCGATGTAATTGATTGTTATGGCTCTCTATATACACACAGTATTGCTTGGGCATTGCACGGATTGACGAAAGCAAAGAAGGGAAAGAGAGATAAAGATCTGATTGGTAACAAAATCGACTCTCATATCCAAGCCAGTCGATATGGACAGACCAATGGAATTGCACAAGGGTCCATCCTTATGGATTTCATCGCAGAAATCGTGCTTGGGTATGTTGATGAGCAGATAAATCTTGAACTTGCTCAGAATAAGGATATCCACATACTACGGTATAGAGATGACTACAGGATTTTCGGAAACAGCGACGAGCAAACAGAATCGGCCCTAAAGATTATCAGTGATAAATTACGAGCAATAGGGATGAAGCTCGGCGTATCTAAAACTATTTCTTGTAGAAATGTAGTAGAAGGATCGATCAAACCAGATAAATTAGCAGGTCTTGAGCTACAAGACCTTGGTGTATCTAACGCAAAGACAATTCAAAAACAGCTTTTAAGACTACACTTTTTTGGCCAAAGGTTTCCGAACAGTGGAGCTTTGAGAAGATTAGTGAGTGAGTTTCATACCAATATTGCAAAGCAAACCGAAACTCCAGATGATCTTGACGTACAAGTCGCTATTGCGACAGATATCGCGTTCATTTCACCGTCGACATTTCCGGCTGTAGCTGGCATTTTGAGCCACCTGATCTCACTTGCACCGAGTGAGGAGAAAGTGCTTCTTTGGAATAAGGTGAGGAAGAAAATGGTACGAGTTCCATATAATGGTTATCTCGAAATTTGGCTTCAGCGGGTTACAAAACCGAAAGCTATTGGCATTAAGTTTGAGAGTAAAGAAGCTATCTGCCAGATTGTGAACGGGATAGTTGTTCAACTTTGGGATTCCAGTTGGATCAAGGACGCGAAGCTCAACAACACTCTAGATGTCAGTAAGATTGTTATCGCGGATGCAAGTGATATAGAGGAGGTGGTACAACCAGAGGAAGTAAAATTGTTTAAGGAGAACGCATGGGCGTACTAACCGTAGATTTGTCATTGGCGATGACAATGCGCTTCTAAATACGGTGGAGATAATTAACTTGGTCTTTAATCCATGAAAAAAACTCATTATTTTTCTGTTGCTCGCTGCTGCCGCCAAATATGCATGGGATCGGTATCAGATCGCTTTGGAAAAAGCCAAGGCTCCGGATGTTTTCACGAATCCCGTTTACGCCGTGGTCCGCTTTAAGCTGCAGTTTCAAGGGCAGTCGTTTGATGAAGTGGTTTATGCCCAGAACCGAGATCCGGTGGACTGCCAAAGCTACTCTAAAATGATCATCAACCAAGCGACGCGCCCCGACCAAAAGGGTCTGTCGTGGACGCTGCAATCCTCCGAATGCAAGACTGAACTAGAACCTTGTTACGCCAAATTGTTCAATAACCAGCCCACCTCCGTGACGTACTTGAGCCTTGGCCGAGGAAGTCCCGACGAGAGGGAAACGCGCGTGATCTATTGGAATATTACCGTCGAGGAAAGCGATAGGGTTTGCAGCAGCGTGTCGCAAATGCAGGCCGGACACGGGCGCAAGGGCGCTGTCAGGTGCATCCACGCCCAAAAACAGTAAGCGATCAAAAATCCGCTTGACTTTTGTTATTTCACCTCACTAAACTCCGCACCCCATGCCTAAAACCCATTACAACTTCAACCTCTTATCAGCTATCGGCCGACCACTGTCGGCAGCGCGGCCCTGCGCGCTAACGATAGATCGGATGCAGACCTGACGAGCTTGCAGGCTCGGAAGGTCTGGCTTAGGCGACCTTCCGAGCGGGATAACCAGACCCCGGTCGGCGGCGAGCCTACCGGGGTTTTTTGTTGGCTGCGTTTTTTGTCTGATGCTCGGCGGAACGATTTTGAAATCCCCGTCGGCACGATCCAAAGCAGCCCTGTCGCCGCACAGCGGTTCCGGTTCTGGATACCGGACTGACGCGCCAACGCTAACCATGGCACGGCGTGTGTCGAGCGGATGAGAGGCCTTTGGAGCCTGAAAAGTAGCTCAATGGGTAGAGCATCTGTCTTAGAAACAGACGGTCGAGGGTTCGACTCCCTCCTTTTCCACCATGGTAAAGCCCTGAAACGGCTCGCGGTTCGACTCCGCTCCATAGCAGTACCCCCGGGAGCCACCCCGGTGGGCGGTAGCGTGCCCAGTGCTTCGGCAATCGGAATCGCTGGCGACCCACAGCGCCTGCGCGGTCTTGCGCGGCGTGGCATCGAGTCAAGCTGATGTTCGGCCAGTCGAACGCGCTTTGTCCTGCAAGGATGCTGGGGCCAGCGCATGAGGCCCGCCCTTCATCCGCTCGATTCTGACCCGTCGTCCGCCCCGCGGGCGTGGGGTGTGCGCCCACTCTTTCAACTGATTGAATGGTTTCGTTCAACAACCGGCAGGAACAGCACTTGATGACCTCCTGACGCTCGGCGGTGGTGGGCCGGAAAACGGCGCCGATAGCAACTTGCCACGCTCATCCGCCCCATGGGGCGGGACAGGAAGGCTCCAATATGACGAACAAGGAGAATCCACATGTTAGGTTACAAGCGAATTGTGATTGCCCAGAACGAGCGTGGGCTGCATTTCTATGATCGGCGTTTGATCGCCATCCTGGAACCGGAAATTTACCGTTGGTTCGACCCGCAAAACCGCCACGAGGTGCAACGCTACGACCTGACCGTGGCTGAGTTCGAGCATCCCTGGCTGGATGTGCTGTTGCAGACCGATGCCGCGCTGGTGGAACGCCACTTTCAGGTGGTGGAAACCAGCGAGCAGCAGGTCGGGCTGATCTACAAGAGCGGTCGGCTGACCGGCGTGATGCCGCCCGCGACCCGTCGGGTGTACTGGCGCGGACCGGTCGAGGTGCGGGTCGACTTAATCGACATCGCTAACGACTACACCTTGTCGCGGGCGCACGCGGCCTTGTTGGCGCGGCCGTCGGCGGTGTTGGCCAAGAATCTGACCGGCCTGGTTCAGGTTGCCGAAGTGGAAGACAACCATGTCGGGTTGTTGGTGGTGGACGGTGAATTGGTGCGCACCCTGCCGCCGGGTTTGCACGCCTTCTGGCGGTTCAACCGCACGATCAAGGTTGAAACCTTTGATCTGCGGTTGCAGGCGGTGGAAGTGTCCGGCCAGGACATTCTGACCAAGGATAAGGTCAGCCTGCGGGTGAATTTATCGGCGGTTTACCGGATCGCCGACCCGGTGAAGGCGCGGGCCGAGCTCGGCAGCATCGCCGATTATTTGTATCGCGCCTTGCAGTTCGGGCTGCGGCAAACCATTGGCGCTCGGACGCTGGACGTGTTGCTCGGCGACAAGGACGAGCTGGATAAGGAAGTTTGGAGCTACGCCGCCGAGCGGGTGCGCCCGCACGGGCTGGAGGTGGAAGCGGTCGGCTTGAAGGACGTGATCCTACCGGGTGAGATGAAGGACATTCTCAACCAGGTTGTGCAGGCCGAGAAGGTGGCGCAGGCCAACGTGATTCGTCGGCGCGAGGAAACCGCCGCCACTCGATCGTTGCTCAACACCGCCAAGCTCATGGAGGAGAATCCACTGTTGTTGCGGCTCAAGGAGTTGGAGGCGCTGGAAAAGGTGGTGGACAAGGTGGATCGGCTGACCGTGTTCGGCGGTCTGGATGGCGTGCTGAAGGATACCGTGCGCATCAACTTGCCGACGCATTGAACGTGGTTGTTTCTAAATCCCTCTCCCTCTGGGAGAGGGAAATTTCCGTACAGGTTCTCAGCCCATAAAAAAACCAGGCGACCCAAAGGCCGCCTGGCGCTCGCTGAAGCAACCGGGACCTTAACCGAGGTCTTTGATACCCTGGATCAGGCCCGCCGCGACTTTCTGCGCGTCGCCGTACACCATCCGGGTGTTGTCGGCAAAGAACAGCGCGTTTTCGATACCGGCGAAGCCGACACCTTTACCGCGTTTAATCACCTGCACGTTCTTGGCATGATCCACGTTCAGAATCGGCATACCGTAGATCGGGCTGGATTTATCGGTGCGCGCCGCCGGGTTCACCACGTCGTTCGCGCCAATCACCAGCGCCACATCGGCGGTCGAGAACTCCTCGTTGATTTCTTCCATGTCGAAGATCAGATCGTAAGGCACGCCCGCTTCGGCCAACAGCACGTTCATATGGCCGGGCATACGACCCGCGACCGGATGAATCGCGAACTTGACCTCGGTGCCCCGGTCGATCAGCAGCTTGCTCATCTCCCAGATCTTGTGCTGCGCCTGAGCAACCGCCATGCCGTAACCAGGCACGATGATGACCTTGGCCGCATAGGCCATCTGAATGGCTGCATCCGAGGGTTCCATTGGCTTGAGGCTGCCAGTGACTTCCTGCGCCTCGCCGCTGCCCAACGCCGCCCAGTTGCTGAACAGTACATTGGAGACCGAGCGATTCATGGCTTTCGCCATCATCAAGGTCAGCAGCGTACCGGACGAACCGACAATAATACCAGCGATAATCATGGCCGAATTATTAAGCACGAAGCCTTCCAAGGCTACCGCCAAACCGGTGAAGGCGTTGAACAGCGAAATCACCACCGGCATGTCCGCGCCGCCGATGGGCAATGCCATCATCGCGCCGAAAGCCAGCGCCAGAATGAAGAACAGCGTGATCAGCCCACCACTGGAACTGTGGCTCACCGCGATGATGATTCCCAACAGGGCCGCGCCAAGAAAAATGATCGCATTGACTTTCTGTTGGCCAGTAAAGCGGAATTTGGCGTCATCCTTGAAAAATTTCAGTTCCTGCAACTTGCCAAAGGCCACTACTGAACCAGAGAACGACACCGCGCCAATCAACGCACCCGCGACAGCCATCAACAAGATGCCGGTGCTGGGAGCGTGCGCTTTATCGGTGTGATCTTTGAGCAGCTCCACCGCCGCAATCGCCGCCGCCGCGCCGCCGCCCATCCCATTATAGATGGCGATCATCTGCGGCATGGCGGTCATCGCCACTTTCTTCGCGCCATACCAGGCAATCGCGCCGCCGATGGCAATGGCGATGATCATCAACAAATAATTGCCGGAACCGGCTTGAATCTGCGGATGGATGAAGCTGACGACGGTCGCCATCACCATGCCGTAGCCTGCCCAGACGATACCACTGCGGGCAGTGGTCGGATGCGACATCCGCTTGAGGCCGATGATGAACAGAACGGCCGTCACGAAATAAATCGTTTCAATCACATAGCCCATGACTTACTTCTCCTGGCCCTTGCTGCTCTTGAACATTTCCAGCATGCGCTCGGTGACGAAATAACCGCCCACGGCGTTGCCAGCGCCCAACAGCACCCCTAGAAACCCGATAAATTTCTCCAGCCCGGTTTCCGCCTGGCCCAACGCCACCATCGCACCAACCAGCACGATGCCGTGGACGAAGTTAGTGCCGGACATCAGTGGCGTGTGCAGGATCACCGGCACCCGGCTGATGATTTCGTAGCCAAGGAAAGCGGCCAGCATCAGGATATAAATGGGGGAGAAGAACTCGACAACTAGCTTCATAATTTCCATAACGCTTCTCCGATTTTAGGATTGGACCAGCTTGCTGGTGGGTTCGTGGACGATCTTGCCATCGCGGGTCAGCGCGCTCTTGGCGATCACTTCGTCATCCCAATCCAGGTTCAAGTTGCCGTCCTTGATCATCGGCGACAGGAAATTGAACAAGTTCTTGGCGTACATTTCGCTGGCTGGAACCGGGAAACTGCTGGGAATGTTGAGCGGCCCAGCGATAATGACGCCGTTGTGCTCGTAGGTCTCACCCGGTTTGGTCAGCTCGCAGTTGCCGCCGGATTCAGCGGCCAGATCGACAATGACCGCGCCTTTCTTCATGCCTTCGACCATGGCGGTGGTGATGATCTTCGGCGCTTCGCGTCCGGGGACGGCGGCGGTGGAAATCACGGCATTGGCGGCGGCGATGTGCTTGGCCAGCACGTCGGCTTGTTTCTGCTTCTCTTCTGCGGTCAGTTCACGGGCATAACCACCTTCGCTGGCGGCGTTGACGCCGGTGTCGATCATTTTACCGCCGAGCGATTCGATTTCCTGCCGAGCGGCGGGCCGCACGTCATAGGCTTCGACCATCGCACCCAAGCGGCGACAGGTGGCGATGGCCTGCAAACCGGCCACGCCCGCGCCGATGATCACGGCCTTGGACGGGCGGATGGTGCCAGCGGCGGTCGTCAACATCGGGAAGAAACCGCTGGCTAAGTTAGCGGCCAGCAAGGCTACCTTATAGCCGGACACCGCCGCCTGCGAGGACAGCACGTCCATCGATTGGGCGCGGGAGATACGCGGGATCAGCTCCATGGCGAAGCTGGTGATTTTCTTGTCGCGCAAGCGCTTGACCAGATCTAGGTTGCGATGCGGCAACAGCACCGCCAGCAAGGTGGTGCCGTCCTTCATCAGCTCCACTTCTTCCAAGGTGGGCGCTTGAACCTTGAAGACCACATCGGCCTCAGCGTACAAGGCTTTGGCATCGTCCATCAGCCGGCAGTTTTTGTAGGCTTCATCAGCAAAAAAAGCGCTACCGCCCGCGCCTTTTTCCACTAACAGCTCTGCGCCGAGCTTGGCGAAACGCTCGGCCATGGTCGGGTCGAGGGCGACCCGGCATTCCCCCGAAATGGTCTCTTTCGGGACGGCCATACGAACAGGCATGATGTTGTCCTCCTGATTGTTATATTTGCCGGACTCCCGCCCCGCCCGGAAATAACGAAAAAAGGCTTGTATGAAGCCTCTTGAAGACGTTGGAGTTATGATTGGGCACGCGCGCTGACAGCGGGGAACGCGCGACACTGTTAAAATAGTAGCTTAGACTTGAGATCGCTTAAAGGTTATGGGCGAAATTAGCCCACCTTAACATGGGTCAGCGCTAATGGCGATGCGGTTGGGGCCTTGAGTTATTTTCTTGTCAACCTGGGTTCATGATTACTGGCGAAAATAGAGGAACTAAGAATAAGGAACTCCTGATAGGTGCGCTATGTACGGGTTGGAGCAGCAGGTTTTACATACCGATATCACCGGAATGCCCTTGGAATGGGTTGATTATCAGCAGGCGGTGCGTTTGTACCATGCCGATCAGGTCGCCTACACCTGCGGCATGGCGCTGTATACCGTCCATGGCGGGATTAATGCCCGCAGCGGTCAACGCAGCGTCATTACGGTGAATTCGATTATCGCCACGCAAGGCGGGGCCTATGCGCGCTTGCGCGCCCGCGAGGATTACGTGCCGCCGCTGTCGAATGCTTCGCTCTTCCGGCGCGATTGCAATACTTGCCTGTATTGCGGCATCACCTTTGCGGTGCGTGATTTATCCCGCGATCATGTCAGACCCTTGGTGCAAGGTGGCCTGGATCATTGGAACAATGTCGTCACGGCCTGCAAACCCTGTAATCATCAAAAGGGCGGTAAAACGCCGGAGCAGTCCGGCATGCAATTGCTGGCGATTCCATTTACGCCCAATCACGCTGAATATGTCTATCTGCAAGGCAAGCGCGTGCTGGCGGATCAAATGGATTTTCTGAGGGCGCATTTTCCGCGCACCAGCCCGCTGCATGGACGATTGAAAGGCTTATCTTAAAGCGTGCGGTAGTCATGCTAAACGGCCTATGGCTTAAAGATTGAGGTGGGCGACCGTTGAACGGCGGCCAAAATTTACTGCAACTTATTCTCGGCGTCATTACGGCGGTCGCCGAGCGCCATCTGACCGAGCATCGCCTCCACCAGGAGCGGCTGGCGGCCATGCGCGAGGCCATCGAACAGGTTGTGGACGCCAGCGAGCCACGTATCCGATTAGTCGGCAATTATGCCGAGAAGTTATTGGATCCGGTGGAAACGGCATTGCGCTACAGCGAGGAATTGCTGCGGCAAATGCCGCCAGCACTGGCATTGAGTGATCGCGCCTGGAGCCAAAACCCGCAGGTCAACGCCTTTTTCGCAACGGCGCCTGATCTGCGGACCTTCTTAAGCGAGAATCAAGGAATCCGGGCTTTTTTCGCTCAACACCCGCGGAGCACGGCGTGCTTTGCACTGCTATTGATGATCAAGCAGGAGCTCGAAACCTTTGGCATGGGGTTGCAAGGTGAATTGATCGCCCGCGATACCCGGCAAATTCAGATAAGTTTTTCGGAGCACGGGCTATTTTTCCCGGCGACCAGCGAAGCTGGCTTGCGCCAGGAACTCAAGCGGCGCCTGTTGCTATTTCTGGCGACAAGAGCGCTGGAGCTTATCAACGGCATCAGAGCGCAACGTGGCGCTCTGGAGGAGCAATACCGGCAATTGCAGGCTCAATTACGCGCCCTGAAAATGTACTCGCAGGGTCCGCGGCCTTTACTGTCAAGCGCTGATACTGATGAGCGCCGGGTGGTGGGGCTGGAACGGCGGCTGGCCCAAACTGAAGAAGATTTAGTGGCGGCGCGCAGACAATTGGGGACGCTGGATGATTATCTGGAGCAGGTGCGTCAGGTTCTCAGCCGGCCGAATAGCTATCTACAAGTTCAGGTGCAATCTATAAAAATCAGCCGGCTGGGTGTTAAACTCAGCCCCCTTTCGACCGAACCGGGTGAGGCGATCACGCTGCTCGAATTTAGCTCCCTCGGCGAACGGCGAATCGGTGTGCTGGCGCATTTCACTCGCCATGATTTATCAGCGGATAGTGAGAGTTAAGCAATGAGTTGGAACTAGCCAATGATGACCTTTACTCCGCTGAGTATCGATTCGGGCTTGCTGCTGAATGTGGGGGCCATTCAGATTTGGGGCTGGAGAGAGGACTCTTTGACGTTGCCGCGTGGGGCCACCGCTTACGGAATGGTGACGACCGGCCAAGCTCGAATCTCCGATCCTGAAGCCGGTTCTTTTGAATTGAGTGCGGGGATGTTTTTTGTAGCCCCTGGGGGCGGAGTAATAGCTGGTGGTCGTGGTCTGGCCATCACCTTGCCGGGTTATCGAGGATTGCGACAGATCGGCGGCCCCCTGGAAAGCGTGGGCCGGCTGCGCTACATTGACGGGTGCAGCGATACGCTGCTGGTCTGTCCGCCACGCTTGGGCGACCCTTGTTTGAATCATTTACATATTCCGTCGCATACCGATCAGACTCCGCACACGCATCCCTCGGTTCGGATTGGCGTGATTCTGCGCGGCACCGGTGAATGCCGGACACCGGGGGGCGTATATCCCTTACAGCCTGGAATGGGTTGGTATATCCCAACCGGTTGCCTGCACTCCTTTTTTACGCGCGACGAAGCGCTAGATGTGATCGCTTGGCATCCCGATAGCGATTTCGGACCCCGCGACGACGATCATCCCATGATCAACCGCACCCTGCTGCCCTCAGGCTAATCTGCCCTTATCCTGCTGTTTCAGCGTGGGGGGCTGCTGAACTGGCAGCGGTGTTTCCACCATCTGCTCGTACCACAACAGAAAAGTCAGCAGCATCCATAGCTTCAAGCCATGTCGCAAGCCGGGGACGCCTTCCGTTTCATAATTGAGCAAGCGCTTGACGTAATCAGGATTGAAAAAACCACAACGTCGAAGATAGGCGGGGGAGAGTAATTTTTTTCCATAGCGGCGCAGATCGCCCTGAAACCAGAAGCGCACCGGCACCATCATGCCGGATTTGGGCCGCGCGATAATCGGTTCGGGGACGATATCCCATACCGCCTTTTTGAGTACGCTTTTTTCTATTGAACCTTCAAGCTTGATGGCGGACGGACACCGCATGCTGGTTTCGATGATGCGGCGGGAAAACAAAGGTGGCAGCGCCAGCACGCCATTGGCCGCCGTCATCTTTTCCACCTTCACCAGAATCAGGTTCGCGCCTTTCAGCCGAATGTTCATCGCCATCAGCTTATTGACGAAATCACGCGGCTGATCGGCTTGGAAAAACGGCTCCAGCAGCGCAATCATCGCTTCATCGCCGCCGGTTTCCGCCAGTACGGTGGGCGCTAACAAGGCGCTGAGATCTTGATAGCAGCGTTGAAAAGCGCGCAAGTAATTGCGTTCCAGCCAGCCGCTCGCCGGCTCTCCCGGTAGCGGGCCATACAACCGCGCGAGTAGCATGGATAGATTCTTGGGTCCACCGAAACAAGGATCGCCACCCTCCCCGTTCAGAACCACATCCGATACTTGGGCGGGGGTTTGCGCGAGCAAGTAATTAGGGACGGTCACCGGGTCGCCGATAGGATCATCCAGCCGCCAGATAATGTCCCGCATTTGTTCTACAAAACGGTTAGGCCGGATTTCCAGCCAATGATGATCGGTGTGATAGCGATCGACCATCAATTGCACGAATTCATTCTCGCGGGCGTATTCAGCGCCGAAATGCACCGAGAAGGTTGGAAAGGCTATATTGGGCCGTTGCTGCACCGCCACCGCGAGCACGGCGCTAGAATCAATACCGCCGGAGAGAAAGACCGCCGGGGTTGGCGGCTAACAGTGAGAGATTCCGCAACCGAGCGTTCCAGCGCCGCGCGCACCAAGGCTGGGTATTGCTCAGGAGAAGGTAGCCCTTCTCCTTCTCGTTGTTCAAAGCGAAAATGGCGGCGTACTTGCGCTCGACCCTGGCGAAAATGCAGGATGGAACCTGGTTGCAACTCCTCGATCCCTTCGAACATCGTGCCTCTACCTGGCACAAAGCTGAAGGTCAGGTATTCGGGCAAAGCCCCTACCCGCATCCGGCGCGGCACCGCGGGATCAGCAAACAGCGCTTTAATTTCGCTAGCAAACAGCAAGCGACCTTGACAGACCGTCCAATAGAGGACCTTCACACCCGCCGGATCGCGCACCAAATAAATGGCGTCGCCCAGACTTAAAGCGAATACGAAAACGCCGGTCAAACGTTCGAGTAAGTTTTCAATATCGGGTCCTTGGCATAAGTCCTGGAGCAGTTTCTCGGAGCCATGGTCTGGTCTGGGTGCGTGCGCATCGTCGGCGTCGAATAAAACCCCGCCATAGCCCATGAGCGCCTTGCCGCGCGCGGCCAATTGGGAGTCTTGGTTCCAGGAGCCTATCCCGTGACCGATTGCTACCGTATCACCGGTTGCGATTTGGCTGGTGGCCCGCTCCCAGCCTAGCGGACACCGATGCGCCAGCAACGCCGCCATTCGTTCCAGCAGGCCATCCGCTGGCGATCCGTAATACCCAAACAAGCATGACATGAAGCTTCCGATCCAAATAGGGGCTTAGCCAAAATCATCCTCAACCCCGAATTCGGCCGCAATGTCGCCGCTGGCGCTTGGGGTTGGTAGGAGCAGCAAACCGCCGATCAGCGCCGCCCCTAACAGATTCAATAGCGGTTTTGGCCCCATGCAATCTATGGGAACCCGATGACCAGCACTTAACATTTTCGCATACTCGGTGCTGAGAACCCCTTTATGTCGGTTATTGGCTGGCAGCCACGGTAGCCGAGCGGCGTTTTTAATCGCTTCTTGAGAAAGCCCTAGATCGACCAGTGATGGCCCGGCTAGCGACCATTGCGGGTCAGCGGCGAGCTGTGCTTTGAGATTAAAACCCTGCAAGGAGGCATCGTGCAGCAGTTGTACAGGAGTAGCGGGATAACGGCGCAAGAAAGTCTGACAGGCTTCGAAAACCGATTTTGGATACCCTGAACGACTGACCACCGCGGTTTTATGGGTGGCATGAAAGCGATTTCGCACCAGCATATCCACCAAATCATCACGCTCCACCAGCAGAATTCGTTCCGGCGCATACTGCAAATCTTGCGGATTGTCAGCCGTGGTGGGTTGCAAGAATGCTCGGCCATCAGCTAGCGCGGTAATCCGGTGAGCTTGATGGTAGCGGTCAATAAGCTTGCGCGCCCTGGGAAGCGGCAAGGTGGTTTTCTGGCGCTGAGCGCTCCAGACAGTCAGGAGCGACAAGATGATCAACAGAATGACAGGGATAGTCCAGTGACCTGCGACAAAGGCTATTAAAGCGGTGATGATGGCGTAAAAAATGAGACCGCCGATCAGGTTTCTAGCCGTTTTTCTCCGCCAGTAGCGGCATAGCTCCAACGTGAGCTGAGTCATGGTAAATGCCTGCTGGCCGTTATCCGATAGTCGTCCGATGAGGTGCCGCAGCGTATGGTCGCTGATGCCATCGCTTTTCTTTCGGCATATAAATTGATAGCCACATTTGCCGCAACGCATACCATCGCGATATTTCTGGTTATGACTGCAATCAGGGCAACGCATCGCTTTGCTCTATAGAATGGGTGGCGATTGGAAACCAGCGGGCGAGATATTGAAATCGACTGGTTCTCGTATTCTGAGGAAGTTTAGGCGGTAAATGTTTCACGTGGAACATGAAGTCTGAGTTCCATGTGGAACGGGTGGCTAGCGTCGCGTCTAGCGGGTGGTTACGGATCACTTTACATGCCAAGATGAATCCACCCCAGTCGCCGGGCTATACTTGCAAATTGATTTTATTCAAGAACACCTTCTAGGGATGGTGAGACCGTCCTTTGCCGATTTGGAGGCGCTTGTGCGCGATGTCTCGACCTTTCAGGGGCTAATTTTAGCCTTGCAGGATTATTGGGCCAGTCAGGGCTGCGTGCTGCTGCAACCCTACGATATGGAAGTCGGCGCTGGGACGTTCCACCCAGCCACTTTTCTACGGGCCATCGGCCCAGAGCCTTGGAGCGCCGCTTATGTGCAACCGTCGCGCCGACCGACTGATGGCCGCTATGGCGAGAATCCAAATCGCCTTCAGCATTACTATCAATATCAGGTCGTCATCAAACCGTCGCCGCTGGATTTGCAAGATCTGTATCTAAATTCCTTGCAGCAGCTCGGTCTTGACCCGCTGATTCATGATATCCGCTTCGTTGAAGATAATTGGGAGTCGCCGACGCTGGGCGCGTGGGGTCTGGGCTGGGAGGTGTGGCTAAACGGTATGGAAATCACACAATTTACTTATTTCCAGCAAGTTGGCGGGCTGGATTGCAAACCTGTTACCGGCGAGATTACTTATGGCCTGGAACGGATCGCCATGTATCTGCAAAGTGTGGAAAGCGTGTTTGATTTGTGTTGGACCGATGGCCCACTGGGCCGGGTGAGCTACGGCGACGTGTTCCACCAAAATGAAGTGGAAATGTCCACCTACAACTTTGAACAAGCGGATACGACGGCTTTATTCGTTTGGTTCGATACCTGCGAATCCGAAAGCAAACGCTTGATCGAACTCGGTTTGCCTCTGCCCGCTTATGAAATGACCTTGAAAGCTTCGCATACTTTCAATCTGTTGGATGCGCGCAAAGCCATTTCAGTGACCGAGCGCCAGCGCTACATCCTGCGAGTTCGCGCCTTGGCGCGGGCGGTGGCGCAGGCGTATTACGATACTCGCGCCGCGCTTGGGTTTCCGATGCGCGTCCGCCAAGCCAGCGCCAGCAAGGGGGAGGCGGCCCATGTCTGAGACACGCGACTTGTTGATCGAAATTGGCACCGAAGAATTGCCGCCGAAGGCTTTATTCAATTTGGCGCTGGCGTTTGAAAGAGGGATTTGCGACGGATTGGAAAAAGCAGGGTTGCCAGCGAGCAACGTCCAGCGTTTCGCGACTCCGCGCCGGTTGGCCGTGCGGGTTGACCAGCTGCCACTGCGGCAGGCCGACCGCCGATTGGAGCGGCGTGGACCCGCGTTGAGCGCCGCCTTTGGTCCGGATGGCCATCCGACCAAGGCGGCGGAAGGTTTCGCCCGCTCCTGCGGAGCCAACAGCGTCGCTGAATTACAGCGGCAGGAAACAGATAAAGGGGCTTGGCTGGTGCATGTCAGTACCGAGCCAGGCGCGGCCACCGCCGAATTGATTCCGGCCATCGTCGAAAGCGCGCTTGCCGGCTTGCCAATCCCCAAACGGATGCGCTGGGGTGACCGTGACGACCAGTTCGTTCGGCCGGTGCATTGGGTGGTGCTGCTGTTCGGCGATGCGGTGATTCCGGCCACGATTATGGGGGTGCAAGCTGGCCGAGAAACCAGTGGCCATCGCTTCCATCATCCCGATCCGATCCGAGTGACTTCGCCAGCGGATTATGCTCGGCAGCTGGCGGCGGACGCTAAAGTGATTGTCGGTTTTGACGAGCGCCGCGATGTGATTCGGGCTCAAGCCGAAAGTATGGCCCTGCAATTGAACGGTATCGCGGTGATTAAGCCGGAACTGCTAGACGAGGTGACCTCATTGGTGGAATGGCCGGTGGCATTGGCTGGCAACTTCGAGCAGCGGTTCTTGGATGTGCCCGCGGAAGCGTTGATCAGCACCATGCAGGACAACCAGCGCTATTTTCCGGTAGTAGACACGCATGGAAAGTTGCTGCCCCACTTTATTACCATAACCAATTTAGAGAGCCGTGATCCGGCCCAGGTTCGAGCCGGCAACGAACGAGTCATCCGGCCGCGCTTCAGTGACGCCGAATTTTTCTGGAATCAGGATCGCAAGCGCCCTCTGGCCGAGCGTCAAGAAGCGCTCAAGCATGTGGTCTTCCAACAGCGCTTGGGCACCTTGGCCGATAAGAGCAACCGAGTGGCGGCGCTGGCGCGGTTCATCGCGGGATACAGCGATAGCAATCCCGATTGGGCCGAGCGGGCGGCGCGGCTGGCAAAGTGTGACCTGCTGACCCAAATGGTGCAGGAATTCCCGGAGCTGCAAGGCATCATGGGTCGCTATTGCGCGCTGCACGACCAAGAGGCGACTGAGGTGGCTCAGGCTCAAGAGGAACAATATCTGCCGCGCTTTGCGGGTGATCGACTGCCCTCTTCCGCCACCGGTCGTACCTTGGCCTTGGCTGATCGGCTGGATACGCTGATCGGTATTTTCGCCATTGGTCAGCCACCATCCGGCGCTAAAGATCCGTTCGCCTTGCGTCGCGCGGCGCTGGGTGTATTGCGCATTCTTATTGAAGGTCAAATCGATCTGGATTTGCTGGCCGCCCTGGAATGCGGCGCGGCAAATTTTGAGCCGACGCTTCGCGCCAATCAAGCGGTTGAGACCGTGTTTGATTTTATGATGGAACGGTTGCGAGGCTATTATCTGGATCAGGGAGTCCGCGCCGATACCTTTGAGGCGGTGCTGGAATGCCGCCCAACCCGGCCCTTGGATTTTGATCGGCGAGTTCGCGCCGTCAGCGCCTTTCGGGAATTGCCGGAGGCGGCCAGCCTTTCAGCTGCTAACAAACGTATCCGTAATATCCTTAAAAAAATAGAAGCCGTTCTGCCGTTTCAGGTTCGACCCGATTTATTGATTGAAGAGGCCGAGCAGGCGCTGGCTGGGCGGTTGGTGGAGTCGTCTTCCGAGGCGACGCCTCTGATGGAAAAGGGGCTGTACAGCGAAGCCTTGAGTCGATTGGCCACTCTGCGCGAACCCGTTGATGCGTTCTTCGATCAGGTGCTGGTCATGGCTGAAGATCCCGCATTGCGCGACAATCGGATCGCGCTGCTGAACGAACTCAGCTGTTTGTTCTTGCGGGTGGCCGATTTCTCGCGGTTGCAAGATTGAGATCCGAGTGAATGTTCCATGTGAAACACCCACACCGGCGCATTAACGATAGCGGGGACGTGGAGCGGCCAGATTGTTTCACGTGAAACCTTCTTTTTGAGGATTTTGGCGTGGGCGGCGCAGCCAGTGGTTTGGCATCCAACTTTGCTGCATGGCATCGTATGCAGATCTGATAGTTGATCGATGAAATTAATTATTTTGGACCGCGATGGCGTTATTAACGAGGATTCCGACGCCTTCATCAAGACACCGGATGAATGGTTGCCGCTTCCTGGCAGCCTCGAAGCGATAGCCGACCTCAATCATGCGGGGTATCGGGTTGTGATCGCTACCAATCAATCGGGGATCAGTCGGGGGTTACTGGATCTTGAAGCGCTCAATCTAATCCATCGAAAAATGCATAAGATGGTGCAGGAAGTGGGTGGCTTGATTGATGCCGTCTTCTTCTGCCCCGATGTCGACGAGGCGAATCCTTACCGAAAACCCAATCCAGGTATGCTGTTGGAAATCAGCCGGCGGTTGAAATGCGGCTTGCAAGGCGTGCCGATGGTTGGCGATAGCGTGCGCGACATCAGGGCCGCGCGCGCCGCTCAGGCTTGGCCGCTCCTGGTTCGAACCGGCAAGGGAACTCGCACGCTGAAGCGAGAGTTCGAAATCTGCGCCAATGTTCAGGTATTCGATGATTTGGCCGCGGTGGCTCGCTTTCTCATCACCCGTAATGAATGACCGTCCGATTCAGGAACTCCAGCCCCTCATGTCCGCTCAAGTTCGTTTTGCTGTCTCTACTCCAAGCCTTTTTTTACGATCATTATTGTTTTCTCTCGGCATGATTACATCGCTTACCCTAATCGCGCCCTTGATCGTAGTTGGCTTTTTCCTGCCCTTCGTCCGACGCTATCAGCTTTCCCAGATGTGGGCCGGTTTTAATATCTGGTGGTTGCGAGTCACCTGCGGAATTACTTATCAAGTGACTGGCGCTGAGCATATTCCCAACCGACCCGTCATTGTGATGGCGAAACACCAATCGACTTGGGAAACGCTGTTTTTCAATTGGTATTTGCCACCGATGGCCTGGGTGGTAAAACGTGAGCTGTTGTGGGTACCGCTGTTCGGATGGGCGCTAGCCTTGCTGCGGCCGATCGCCATCAATCGAAAATTGGGTTCCGCCGCGGTCAAACAAGTCATTCGGCAAGGTATGGCGCATCTGCGGCGGGGTCAATGGGTTTTAATCTTTCCTGAAGGTACCCGCACCGCGCCGGGCGTCCGCAAGCGCTATGGGCTGGGTGGTGCTGTGCTGGCTACTCACAGTGGTTTTCCAGTTCTGCCGATCGCGCACAATGCCGGTGAGTTTTGGTCACGCCGCGGTTTTTTCAAGCGTCCTGGAACTGTTCATGTCGTGTTTGGTCCGTTGCTGGAGAGTGCTGGCCGTTCCCCTCAAGCGTTAAATCAACAGGTGGAAGATTGGATTGAGAGTAATATGGCAGCCATTAGCGCCGTCCCCATTACATCGGTCGTAACCGACAAATAAACTAAAACAGTGAGGAGCGATCCAGCATGACTTTCGCCACCAAGCAACATACCGTCAAGCGCTTTGACATGGAGATCCAGCAGTTGGTGAATTTGGTGCTGGAGATGGGGCGTGCCGTGGAACTGCAAGTCACCCGCGCGGTTGAGGTTTTTCGTAGTGGTGATGTGGAAGCAGCGCGGGAAGTGATCGCCGGCGATCAGGCTGTCAATCGTTGGGATATGGAAATTGATCGGAACTGTGTGCGTTTACTCAGCCGCCGGCAGCCGATGAGCACCGATTTGCGGCTAGTCATGGCTTTGAATAAGGCAGTTAACGACTTAGAGCGAATTGGCGATGAAGCAAAGGCCATCGCTGAGAAAACCCTCTCCATTAGGGCGCGCGGCCATCGTCCACAAGAAGGGATTTCACTGGACATGGAGCGGTTGGCTACCATCGCCGACCAGCGCGTCCAGCACGCGCTCGACAGCTTCGCCCGGCTGGATGTCGATCAAGCCTGGACGCTGGTGCGTGCCGATGCATCGGATCAGATGTTTGAAGATATTATGCGTTCGCTCAGCACTTACGCGTTGGATGGCGAATTGGCGGTAGCCACGGTCATTGATATGGCGCTGGCGTTGAAGGCTTTGAAACGAGTGTCCGAGCGGGCGGGGAATCTTGCCGAGTATGTGATCTATATCGTTGAGGGGCAGGATATTCGCCACAAACTTGGATTGGCGGAGTAATCATGTGCGATCTCGCCAAGCGGGGTGTCGGAAGGCGGCGCTTCTTGGCAGATTTTTCAGGAGCTGTGCCGCCGACCCTTGTCTAGGAGGCAGCCTCCATACCAGGCAGAGTAGGCTTGGAATCCTTTGCGCCTTCCTTGGCAGCAGACCAGCCGTTTACAAGGAAAGAGCGCGAATATATTGGATGAGTTGCTGTTGCAGCGTGTTTAAAGCGGCATTTTTTTCCTGGGTGCCGACATTCAGGGCTTCGACGGTGTTTTCCTGAGCATCGAGCTTTTTAAGATAACGCTTGGCGAGATCGCTATTGGCTGGAGCGCGGCTGAGATTTTCTCGCAAGCGTTCTTGATCGCTGAACAACGCCTGCCGCTGTTGCTCCAGTTGCTCGATTTCCTTCTTCAAGCCGTCTATCTGACCCCGCCATTCCCCGATCTTGGCAAACGCCTCCTTCAACGGTCCGCTCAATCCGTTGGAAGAAGCATAGCTGACTAATTGCTCTAGACTGAGATCAGTCAGCGTTAGCTCTTCCTCCGAGTGGTATTGCAAAACAACTTGAGTTTGTGTTTCGGCTGTCTTCTTCAGCACCTGTGGGATCCGATAGGCGTCGGGCGTTAGTTCCACCGTGGCCGGATCGGGAGTGAGCAGTTTCCAAGCTTCTTGCTGGGGATGTTCGATCCAGAGCAAACGGTCATCAGCATGAAGGCTTTTGATGCGATAGTTAGTGGTTTGTTTCTCCAAGATTGTCGAATGAAACACGCCATCACTGATCCTGCCGGTGCTGATCGTGCTGGTTTCTTCGTCTGATTTATTGACGTTGATTTTGGTATCGACCGCGAAGCTGATCAGGCGCTTATCACCTACCGGCAAGGACGCCAGGCGGCCGTCCCCCAGATAATTCCCGGCCTCGTAGACCGTGATCACGCCTGGCGGCAAGCTGGTTGCGGTGTCGTTGGTCAGTTGTACGGAGGCCAGTGGATAATGTTGCTGAGTGGATGGCTGAAACAGGCTAACGCGTAAGGTTGGTATGGTGCGGTCGGTGATCGGCAACAGTACGGCATAGCCATTCTTGACGCTGATCGGAGCTGGCAGGGTAAACAGCACTTGTTCAATGCCTTCCGTGCCGGTCGCCGATTCCGGTTCACTGCTAGGCGTTGAAGCGGCGTCATCTTTGACCATACTCTTTTTGAATGCCCTGTTGAGCTGGTTTTCCGAGGCGCTAATTTGTTGGTTTGTGTCTGCTGTGGCTTCAGGGGTTGGCTCAGTGGCAGCCTGCATCAATGAGCGGGATGGCGCTTGCATCGCCACCGTGCCAGTATCCAGCCGGGGCAGCACTCTGCCTAGTATTTCGACTGGGACTTCCGGGCGTTTGACGAAGTACGCTTGATAAAGCGCTTGGCGAAAGGTGACTGGGTTGCCAGAGGCGAGCGTCAATTGCACGCCATCCCAATCCTGTCCGCTCATGTTTTCCAGTATCGCCCAACCTTGCAAGCGGCTCTGTACGGGGAGACTGGGTTGTGAACTCGTTCCTAGATTCAAGCGATAGCTGGTTTTCCAGAGCGGCGCTTCCACCACGTAACCGGCGCGCACGGTGCGTTTCCCTTCGCCCTTGACCTGTAAATGGAGCGTGCGGCGATTGCGTGCGCGGTGTTCGTTGACGGCGGCCAGCGCCTTTTGCACTTGCTCTTGCAGCGTGGGATCGGTGAAGCGCAACGCTTCCACCTCTTCCAGAATGGCTTGCTGTAAACCCGCTGGAGTCATCACGGTAAGGCGGTGCCGGGTGGTGCTGCCGAGATTGTTAGGTAACAGCACCGTCTCGTCAGTAACTTTGAGCAACCGCCCCTTCAGCGCGCTACTCCCTTTGATTTCCACATCGGCACCTTGCAAGGTATTCAATAAATCAGTCGCCGATGACAAGGCGGTCATGCCAAATGGCAAGTCGCGGAATATCTGGTCCAGTGACTCTTTCCCAGGCAAGATAATAGGGCTGACAGACCCCGCCTCATCGTAGACGACTAAACTTTTCAAGATGTCATCCACTTGGGTTAATGGCGCTTCCAACGTCAGCTCCGTCGCACCCTCGACTTGGGCCTCGTACTCAAAGTAGCCCACGCCACCGCTGGATAATAAAACTCGTTTCAACGCTAAAGGCGCAGCGGATAATGGCGTCGCCATAAGGCCAGTTAGCGCGACAATGAGCGTGCCACCAGCCAACCACGCCAAGCTTAATTTGCGTTTCATATTACCTTTCATGAATTTTTCCTAGCCGCTTGCTGCTGTAATTCTCGATCCAGTTCCGCCAAGCGTTGGGGGGTGCCAATATCCCGCCAGGCTCCGGTGTAATGTTCGCCCGTCACCGCGCCATCTCCCATCGCTCGGCGCAACAGTGGCCCCAGCGGAAACCGCCCTGGCGTGCAACCTGCAAATAGTTCCGGTCGCAGAACGCTGATTCCGCTAAAAGTCAAACGCTGTACGCCGAACGCTCCTACTCTTCCTCGGTTATTCTCCAAGCAAAAATCGCCTTGGGGATGATGCGGCGGGTTGTTCACCAGCACCAAATGCGCTAAGCCAGTGGGTGTCATTGCCAAACCGCCAAACGGATAATCGGTCCAGACATCGCCATTGACGACCAGAAACGGTTGCGATCCCAGTAGCGGCAAGGCCTGAAAAATCCCCCCGCCGGTCTCCAGCGCATCTGGCGGTTCGGGTGAGTAAGTAATTTGGACGCCCCAATCAAGACCCGTGCCCAGTGCGGCGGGTAATTGCTCGGCGAGATGACCCGTGTTGATGACCAGTTCCGTGATTCCAGCCGCCCGTAGTGCTTCCATATGATGGACGATCAGCGGTTTACTCGCGACGACGAGCAGCGGTTTAGGCGTGTGATCGGTGAGTGGACGCATCCGCTCGCCCCGCCCGGCGGCGAGAATCATCGCCTTCACAGCATCGGCTTCCAGCGATCTACCTCACGCTCCACCAACATCGCGCGCAAGGCGGCTAGCTCAGGATAGCGGTTTGCAACCTCCAATATGTAGCCCAGCGTCCGGGGGATATCTTGTAGGTAGCCCGGCTTGCCATCGCGCAGGTTCAAGCGGGCGAAAATGCCTGTCGCTTTCAAATGGCGCTGCACGCCCATCAGATCGAACCAGCGTAAAAACTGCTCGGTATCGTCGAGGCCGTTCATGCCTCGTGCCCGCAGCTTGACTCGATGAGCCAACGCCCAAGACTCGACCCGCGCTCTGGGCCAAGCGATATAGCAATCGCGCAATAAAGAGACCAAATCATAAGTCACTGCTCCCACCACGGCGTCCTGAAAATCCAGAACGCCCGGATTATTTGGAGCCGTCACCATCAGATTGCGGGAGTGATAGTCGCGATGAACCCAGACTCGCGGTTGTTCGAGGGCGTTATCAGCCAGCCGCGCAAAGCTGTGATCCAATACCTGATGCTCGTCCTCGCGCAGACTCAAGCCGATTTGACGCTCCAAGAACCATTCCCTAAACAATTCCATTTCTCGATGCAGTAATCCCGAATCATAGGGGGGCAACAGCGGCGAGCTGGGGTCGCCGCCGACTTGCAGTCGAGCCAGTGCGTCCAAGGCATCCTCGTACAGGCGGGGCGCGCTACGCTGGTCGAGTTCCGGTAAATATGGCCGGCTGCCGAAATCCGTCAGTAGCAGCAAGCCCTGCTCGATATCCTCAGCCATTATCTCTGGCGTATTCAAGCCCAGTTGATGCATCGCCCTAGCGATAGCGACAAATGGCCGGCAGTCTTCCTTGTCTGGCGGCGCATCCATCACAATGCGAGTTTGGTCGTCGTACCAAACTCGAAAATAGCGGCGGAAACTGGCGTCGCTGGAGGCGGGGGCGATGCGAACTGGAGAGGTCGGCAGTACGGTCTCCAGCCATTCTCGCAATAGCAGTTCTCGATCATTCACAATAACGGTGCTCCATCCCGGTGTGATTGCAGCCATAACCAATCTATGCGATGTTAGGGTACTTTCATCAAAGCGTAAAATCCTGTTCCGTGACACCGTATTTTCGAACACTATTAGGCGTTGGGGTCACCTTAGCCTTCTTGCCATTACAAGACATTCAGGCCCAGCAGCCAGAGCGCTCCGGGGCCTGGATACAGTGCGAGGCTGACGATCTGGCGCGGGAAATTGTACCGTCCGACCCCAATGCGCTGACGCCCGATCAAGCGCCCATTCAGGCTGAGGCCGGTCAAGTCGAGTCTTCTCCGACTTACTCTGTGCTGGAGAGCAATGTCCGGCTCTCGCGCGGCGTCCAGCGCTTGCGCGCTGATCGGATGACGCTCGAACGCCCCGCCAATCGGGCACGGGTCGAAGGCCCGTTTGTTTACGGTGATTCACGTCAGGCATTGCGGGGCAAATCCGCCGAAGTCGATTTGAATGCTGAAACCGGCTGGTTCAAGGATGTGGATTATTATCTGCCCGAACGCAATGCACAGGGATCGGCCGAAGAAATCGAGCTGAATCGGAGAAAACAGCGTAGCCGGTTCGGCGATGCCACCTATTCGACCTGCGCCCGTGGCCGGGAAGAGTGGGAACTCCGCGCGCACAAAATGACGCTTAATCACGATACAGGGCGGGGCGCCGCGCGCGATGTCGTGTTGGCGCTGTGGGATACGCCAGTCTTTTATTTTCCCTATCTGTCGTTCCCGATCACCGACGAACGGCAGTCCGGGTTTCTATTTCCGATTGAAGGACATTCCAGCACCACCGGTTTTGACTTGACGGTTCCCTACTACTGGAACATCGCTCCCGACCGCGACATGACGATTGCCCCGCGATTGATGACAGAACGCGGCGTGTTGTTGGGCATCGAATATCGCTTTCTCAGCCCTTGGCATCGCGGTGAAATCAATTTCGAATATATGCCGGATGATCGGCATTTCGGGGGAGATCGCGGCTCATTCAATGTTCTCGACCGGGCCGCGCCGTTGCCGAATACCTACACCGATCTCCGTTACGAGTATGTCTCGGACGATGACTACTTGAAAGATCTCAGCAACAACCTGGGTTTTTTAACCCCCAATTACCTGGAACGGCATTTGGACGCCCGTTATTTCGGTGATTGGTGGCAGGTGTTGGCGCGCGTGCAGGGTTATCAAATTCTGAATTCCTCGCTTTTTTCCTTGACCGGGAATCCTTACCAACGTCTGCCGCAGTTATTGTTTAGCGGCGCTTGGCCACCCATTGCCGGCGGTTTGCGCTATGGCTTGCGCGGCGAATTGGTTAACTTCCAGCAATCGGATGTGGTGACGGGCACGCGTTTCGATTTATGGCCAACCGTGAGTTGGGGATTCGAGCGGCCGTGGGGTTACCTCAAGCCCGAAGCTGGCTTTCGTTATACCGGCTATCAACTCGACAATATCGCTCCCAGCGCTAACGACGCGCCGTCGCGGGCTGCCCCGATTGCCAGTCTAGATAGCAGCTTGATCTTCGAAAGAAGTCTGAAGGCGAATTGGCTCGGCATCGCCGATGGCGTTCAGACGCTGGAGCCGCGCCTGTTTTATCTGTATGTCCCGTACCGCAATCAAGATGCTATTCCGCTGTTCGATACGGTGTTGATGGACCGCGACCACGACTGGTTGTTTCGGCATAATCGCTTCGTTGGAGCCGACCGATTGGGGGATGCCAACCAAGTGACCCTCGCTTTGACCAGCCGCGCCATTGATGGCGCCAGCGGTCGTGAGCGCTTGCGCGCCAGTATCGGCCAAATCCAGTATTTCGAAGATCGCCGGGTCACCCTTATGCCAAACGCGCCGCCCGAAACGACGGCCAATTCCGGCCTGATCGCCCAAGGGCAATTCAATTTTTCATCCCGCTGGTCGTTGCAAGGCAGCGTACAGCTCGAACCGGACAATAATGATTTACTGCGAGCTGGCTTGGATGTGCGCTATTACGCCGATCCTCGCCGCTTGGTCAATGTGTCCTATCTGATGGATCGCGATCAGCCGGGCATGGATCTGGGGGATCAAATCCAGGCGGCCGATATCTCGTTGATGTGGCCGTTGAATTCGCAGTGGCGGATCATGGGCCGCTGGAATCAGGCCTTGAACCTCGACCGTAATCTGGAAACCTTGGCGGGGGTGGAATATGAAGATTGCTGCTGGGCCGTGCGGGCGGTCGCCCGTCAATATCGAAACAGTCCCGCCGAAATCGATTCGCAAACCGCTTTCTATGTCGAGTTGGAACTGAAGGGATTATCGCGGCTAGGCTCTGGCCTGGAGAACCAACTCAAAACCTCCATTCTCGGTTATCAACCGCTGCGTTAAGCGCACCTACTGCCGATGAGTTGCATGAACAAACTGCTCCTTTCCTTGATGTTATGCTTATTTTGGTCCGCCGCGGCCCTGCCTGTCCACGCACAACTGGTGTTTGGTCCCGGCCCTGAAGGTCCCGGTAATGCACTGGACGCCATCGTGGCGGTCGTCGATGATGATGTTATTACCCGCCGGGAACTGGATGAAGGGATGGTCATCATCGAACGCCAGCTGCGGCAACGAAAAGTAGCGGTTCCACCGCGGCCGCGACTCGAAAACCAGGTGCTGGAGCGGCTGATTCTAACGCGCTTGCAAGCTCGCGCCGCCGAGCGCAATGGCATCACCGTGGACGATGCCTCGCTCAATGCCGCGATCGATACTTTGGCCCAGCGCAACAATATGAGCCTGAGTCAGCTGCGTCAGACCGTTGAAAAGGATGGGGCGAGCTTCGCCAAATTCCGCGATGACGTCCGTCGGGAAATGATGGGCGCGCGGCTACGGCAGAAACTGATCGATAGCCAGCTCCACGTCTCCGAGCAGGATGTCGAAAGCCTGCAATCGCAACTGGTAGCGAGTCAAGGCGGTTCCGGCCCAAGCTCTCAAGAAAGCGAGAGTCAAGGCGGGAGCGGCGTGCGCCAATATCATCTCGCGCAAATTCTGGTGACCTTACCGGAAGGTCCTTCCCCGCAGCAAATCGAAACAGCGCGGCGCAAGGCGGGCGACTTATTGGCGCAATTGCGTAAAGGAGCGGATTTCCAGCAATTGGCCGTCAGCGAATCGACCGGTCAACAAGCCCTGGAAGGGGGTGATCTGGGTTGGCGGAGCGCCGAGCAGTTGCCGACTTTATTCGCGGATGTCGTGCCCAAGCTGCGCGCCGGTCAAGTCAGCGAAGTGATCCGCAGTCCCAGTGGCTTTCATATCGTCAAATTATTAGAAGTTAAAGGTGGAGGCGCGGCCTCCTCCGGCGCTCGACCAGCGGCGGTGACTGACAAACCAGAGCTGATGACCGAAACCCATGCCCGTCACATTCTGCTCAAAGCGACGGATCAGTTACCCGATGAACAAGTGCAACAACGCTTGACGCAAGTGCGCCAGCGCCTTCAGAACGGAGAGGATTTTGCCGCCTTGGCCAAGGAAAATTCCGACGATAAGGGATCCGCGGCCCGCGGCGGCGATTTGGGTTGGGTGGCTCCCGGTATGCTGGTTCCTCAATTCGAACAAGCGATGAATGCGTTGCAACCGAATCAGATCAGTCCGCCATTCAAAACGCAATTCGGCTGGCACATTGTTCAGGTGCTCGAACGCCGCCAAGGTCGACCTTCGCCAGAGATGGAGCGTGGCCGGGCCCGGGAAGCGCTGTTGCGGCGGCGCTCCGATGAGGAGTGGGAGTTATTGTTGCGCCGGTTACGCAACGAAGCGTATGTGGAAATACGGCTGCCATCAGCGACCGCGACTCCGCTAACGCCAGCGGAAACGCCCTCTCCAGGGCAATAGCCATGCTGTCGGTTAATACGTGAACTTGCCGCAACGCCTGCCAATTCCCCGTAAACGCTTCGGCCAGCACTTCTTGCGCGATCCCAGTGTGATCGAGCGCATTGTCGCGGCGATTCGGCCAGTCCCGGGTGATCGCTTGGTGGAAATTGGTCCTGGGCTGGGGGCGTTGACGCGACCGCTGCTGGCGGTGGCGGGTGAACTCGATGCGATAGAACTGGATCGAGATCTGCTGGAACCCTTGCAGGCGTATTGCGCTGGTATGGGGGTACTGCGAGTTCATCAAGCAGATGCGCTGGCCTTCGATTTGGGCGCATTGCGTGGCGCTGGGCCTCGATTTCGGGTAGCTGGCAATCTGCCCTACAATATTTCCACTCCGCTGTTGTTCCATTTGTTGGGCCAGATCGAGCATCTGCGCGATCTGCATTTTATGTTGCAACAGGAAGTGGTGGCGCGGATGGTGGCCGGCCCTGGCGAAGCGGCCTACGGTCGCTTGTCAGTGATGCTGCAATACCGCTGTCAGGCGGAGTCTTTATTTACGGTCAGCCCGGAATCATTCCGGCCCGCGCCCAAGGTCTGGTCGGCGGTTGTTCGTTTGGTTCCACGTGAAACATTGCCCGTGGTGATCGAGGACGAACAGCGTTTCGCCGAAATCGTGCGACAAGCCTTTTCGCAGCGCCGCAAAACCTTGCGTAATTCTCTGCGCGGCCTGCTGGATGCGGTCCAAATCGAAGCGGCTGGCGTCGATCCCGGCGCTCGCCCGGAAACGCTGGGTCTGGCGGCGTTCGCCGCGCTAAGTCAGTCTTGCACCTAACATGGGGAGCCGAAATCCATGAAGCCCAAATTACCTGCTACCGGCGGCAACCTGGATCGCGTTGTTGCCGCCGCCCGACGCAGCCGGGAACAGCGCGAGCAAGATTATCGAGAACAAGCGCTGAAGCTTTATCCATGGATTTGCGGGCGGTGCGCCCGTGAGTTCAACCGTCTGAACCTGCATGAGCTGACGGTTCACCACCGCGATCACAATCATGACAACAACCCGCCCGACGGGAGTAACTGGGAGTTATTGTGTCTCTATTGCCACGACAACGAACATCAGCGACATGAAGAGGCTTTGGCCGGAGGCGGCGCGGATGGCGCGAGCCTTAAGCAGAACATGGCGACACACAACCCCTTCGCCAATCTGAAAGCATTATTGAACGCCGGCAAAGCAGGCGACGCCAAATAAGCGGCCATGGTCGCGGGGCAGATGCGAAACTCAGATCGTGAGCGGCTGCTAATTCCAGTGCCCAACTCAGGTAATCGCGGTTAAGATAGCGCGCTGTATTACTGGCTTCTCAGGGGATTGCTTATGACGTTTGTCGTTACCGAAAACTGCATCAAGTGCAAGTACACCGACTGTGTCGATGTCTGCCCGGTGGACTGCTTCCGCGAAGGGCCCAACTTCCTGGTCATCGATCCCGACGAGTGCATCGATTGCACGTTGTGCGAACCTGAATGCCCGGCGCACGCCATCTTTTCCGAGGATGATTTGCCTGCTGATCAACAGCATTTCCTCGCGCTGAACACCGACTTGTCCAAGCAATGGCCGGTGATCTCCGAGAAAAAGGATGCTCCGCCCGATGCGGAAGCCTGGGACGGAAAACCCGATAAAATGCAATATCTCGAACGCTGAGTATCGCTGTTAACCATCCGGCCTATTGAAAATCCGGCCCGCGCCCTTATTTTCCGAGCATTATCGAACCCAGCCGCCATTCGGCGCGACCCCTGCGGAAATTCAACCATGAGCGAATCACCTTACGTTATCGAAGTTAACCAGCACAACTTCACCCAAGTGGTGGAAAATTCGCAGCATGTGCCGGTACTAATCGATTTTTGGGCCGACTGGTGCCAACCCTGCCAAACGCTGGGCCCGCTGCTAAGCAAGCTGGCCCAGGAATATCAGGGCGGCGTCCTGGTGGCCAAGGTCAATGCCGATAAAGAGCAGGCGCTGGCGGCGCATTTTCGGGTCCGCAGTTTACCGACAGTGCTGGTGATTTGGCAGGGGCAACTGGTGGACCAGTTAGTGGGATTGCAACCGGAATCGGTGTATCGCGAAATTATTGACCGGCTTGGCGGCGGCCCTTTGCAACCGGCGGGCGATCAGGTCCAAGAACAGGTTGAGGCCCTCTGGCGGCGCGGCCGTCAGAAACAGGCGATTGAGTTGCTGCAAGACGCCTTGCAAGAAGAGCCGGATAGCATTCCGTTCAAAGTCACGTTAGCGGATAAACTGCTGCAACTGGATCGCAGTGACGAAGCGCGGGATTTGTTGCAAAGCTTGCCGGTGGAGGAGCGTGAGCGGCAGCCAGCCAGCGGTGTTTTGGCTCGTCTGCAATTCGCCGACTTGGCCCAGGGCGCGCCCGATATCGCCAAATTGGAAGCGCAAGTACGGGCCAAGCCCGAAGACTGCGCGGCGCGACGCCAATTGGCCGCTCGCTATGTCCTGGCTGGAAATTTCGAGGCGGCGCTGGAGCAGTTCATGGACATTCTGCGGCGCGATTCCAAATTTGAAGATGAGGCTGGCCGTAAGGGTTTGATCGCCATCTTCGAAATACTCGATAAGGAAGATCCGCTAGTCATCACTTACCGCCGGCGGTTGTTCTCGTTGTTGCATTGACCGCGATCTGAATTTACCGCTCAATCGATTGCCGCGGCCTATGAACCCCGACCAGGATGCCCTCGGCCGGTTGCGCGTCGAGGCCCAGCAAGCCCGCGCTGATGGTCATTTTGCGCAGGCGGCCCGGTTCGAACGCCAAGTGGTGGCATTGGCCAGCGCCTCAGGGTTGGTCGGAGAGCGGACGCGAGCGCTGTTGTGGGAAGGTTATAGCCTACGGCAAGCCGGTGAGGACGATTTGGCGCTGACGGCGTTGTTGCAAGCGGCGAACGAACGCGCCGCAACCGCCGATCCGGCCGATGTGTTCAGCGCGCTGGTCGCTATCATTCACATCAGTTTGGATCGTAAAACGGCTGCTTTCTGTCGTACCTTACTTGAACAGGGGCGGCGTTATCTGGCTGAGATCGGCCAGCCATGGACAGCTTTGCTGGATTATTTGGAAGGTGAATTAGCCTACCGTCGAGGCGATTTTCGAACAGCCTGGGATTGGCATTGCCGTGCTTGGGCGGATTGGCGCGATCAATATCCCCGACTAACCGCCGCCACCCATCTCTGGGCGCTGTGTCGCACTGCATTTCGCCGCCATGATTTGGCAACGCTGGAACAGTTAGTGGAGCAGCTGACCGTCTTGCGTCCATCACAGCGCCTGGAACGGCCATTAGCCCAACGCGCCCAACTGTTGCAATGGCGAGCACGCCGTGCCGCCGCTGGCTCCTGCCCTACCCCATCATCGCATTTCAAGCCGGCTGAGACGGCTCAAGCGTTGTTGGTGCAAACCGCTGAGCGCTTTGGCCGCGATATCGGTACTCGCCATGAAGCGCTGCGGGTGTTGGCCTTGCTGGGGTGCTGGGCGGAAGTGGAGGCCGCGCTATCTCGGTTTCCGCTCAAGGGAGATGATTTCGAGTCTGCCTTGTTGTTGGGAGATTTGGCGGTGAGTCGAGCGCGGCTGGCGCAAGGGCTACCGACGCTAGATGAGGATTGGAACGAGGCGCTTGCTGGAGTGAGTCCATTTTCGCCTGATCGCGAAGCGTGTTATCAAGCAGTAAAAGAGATTGCCGAACAACAAGATGCTCGATTCGATACCCAATGGTACTCGCATGCCGTCGAGTGGCGCTGCTTATCGCATGCTGAGGTTTGATCGGCTCAAGCGTGGCGCGGGTATTTTTGAGCTTGCGGGGCGATCCGGTTTACAGGCCGAATCGCCGCCTCTTACTCAGTAAGTCAGGCCGAATCCGAACGGATACAAGGTATCTTGTTCAAGATAGCCGGGCATGTCGGGTTGATTATCGATAACGGCTTGCAGGTTATTGGCTAAAGCAAAGGGCATCTTGCCTTGGGGCTCGAACTTGCCGCTCAACACATCCAGCAGCGCGGTATCGCTCACGCCAAAACCGGCCACGATAGCGCCCGCCTCCTGCAGACCGCTGGCGTCATCCAACACGAACGGATGGCGGAAATAAATGTGGAGAACAGTATTTTTGGGCCCTACTTCATTCATGATTGCCTGAATTTCAGCCAAGGATGGTTTGATCGCCCACGACTGTGAAGCCGCCATCGTCGTGAACGACAGGTTGTTGGCTTCCCACGGAAATACGCCGCCGAATATCAAGCCATTATCCAGGCAAGTTTTGACCGGATCGGCGTACTGATCGGTCGCCACGCAGCGATCTTCAGCGCCATAAGGTTTGTCGTAGGGTTGGCCAGCTTTGATCGGTTTGAGATGGTCGGGGTTGAGGCCAGTCGTTAGATCGTCGCTCTGATACGTACCGGCGACAGTTCGGTTGACCAGAGCCGTAACCGAAATCAGCGCATAGTCGTGACCGGACGCCACCGGTCTGGCGCCATTGACCAGGACATTGCCGTCGGTGACGGTATAGCCGTACTTCTCGACGTTTGCCTTGGTGAAGTCCCCCATGATGTAGACTTTGGCTCCCGCTTTCAGCGGTAATGTGTTGACGCCCGCGGTCAGCTCCTGGTTCTGTAACAACACGACCGACTTGCGCTGAATATCCAATGCGGTGGCGCGGTTGGCATCGCTGCCGATAATGCCCGTGGCCTTGGTCTCATCGACGTAGGGATTTTCAAACAATCCTAACTGGAATTGTTCCTTCAGCAGGCGTTTTGCCGCTTCGTTGACCCGCGCTTCGGTCACCAGGCCGGTAGTCACCAGATCGATGAGGGTTTGATTGACATCAAAGCCGGATAGCGTTTCCGTGCCGCCGTTGATCGCCGTAGCGACCCGCTCTGGTACCGTCTTGTTTTCCAGGCCCCAGGCCCGGTCGTTGATGATGCCCGTATCGGAATTCACATAACCCTGGAACCCCAGCTGATCGCGCAACAGACTGGTGACGATCTGTTTCGAAAACGCGAAACCGACCGGATCGAATTGGACATCCTCGTAGGTCACGTTAACCGGTGCGCCGTAATATGGCATGATCGATGATACGCCGGCGTCGATCGCGGCTTTGAAGGGTTTGAGGTGATAGCCGAAGTTGCCGCCCGGATACACCTGCTCCTTGCCGTGGGAGTAATGGGGGTCGAAGCCCAGCTCTTGCGGGCCGCCGCCAGGAAAATGTTTCATGGTGAGCGCCACCGCCGTATCTTTGGTGACCGAGGTGCCATCCTGGATTGTGCCGCCCTGCAAGTTCTCCACCAAGGTCTTCATGATATCGGCGTTGAGATCGGCGTCTTCGGTAAAGGTTTCGTGCACCCGATACCAGCGCGGTTCGGTCGATAGATCCGCCATATAGCCGTACATGGCGCGCAGTCCGATAGCCTTCCATTCCGCGCCCATGACTTTGGTGAAATTCTTGATCGGCGACATGTCGCCCGCGCCCAAGGCAGCGGCCGCAAGACCGGCTTCCTTGGGGAACGCGGTGAAAGCCCCGGCCGCTTCGTTGATGCCGGCGCGGGCGTCCGGATCAATGTGATTACGAGCGTTGGATTTGAACAGCGCCGGAATACCCAGGCGCGTGGCTTCATTCAATTCCTGAATCTCGTTGGTCCAAGTGGCCATTTGCAACGGTGTTACCGGCTGACCGGCAAAGCCTGGATTGGTCGCTTTAACTGGATTGGGCGTCACTAAATTGCGCAAGATAAAACGGTGCATCTTTTGGTTGTTGATGTAATTGAAAGCAGGCTCTTCGACCACCCCGCCAAAACCGGCGTTCAAGGTCTGGATCATCATCAGACCGGTTTTCTCTTCTAGGGTCATCTGGGATACCAGATCATCGGTGCGCTGGTCGACAGACAAGCGCCAATCCTCGTAGCGATCCAGCTTACCGTTATTGTTAGAATCCTTGAATTTCATACCATCAACAGTCAAAACTTTTTTGGCGCGTGCGCTGATATTGGGCTGATTAACCGGTGGCTTGGAACCGCCATCATTATCGTTATCGTCATTGTCGCAAGCGGCAACGCCTAACGTGAGAGCGAGCGCCACGGCTAGGGCCACCTCCTTTTTAAAGGCTGGCGCGGTTGTGCTGGTTACGGCAATGAGCGGAGATTGTTTTTTCATCAGCTTATCCTTTTATCGGTTTAGGGATAATGCGGTCCGCATCGAGCAATGGCCGCACTAATTTGTCATGAACCAGATGGGGTTATACTCGCTATCGTTACCACTCAGACCTTGCGAGCTTGGGCTTGAATGGCGGTCAGGGCGATGGTGAATACGATGTCGTCCACCAGCGCGCCACGAGATAGATCGTTTACCGGTTTGCGCAAGCCTTGCAGCATTGGGCCGAGGGAGACGACGTTGGCGCTGCGCTGCACCGCCTTGTACGTGGTGTTGCCGGTATTGAGGTCTGGAAACACGAACACCGTGGCCTGGCCAGCGATCTTGGAACCCGGTGCTTTCTGCTGGCCGACTTCAAGCACGGAGGCCGCGTCGTATTGCAAGGGGCCGTCGATGAGCAGGTCGGGCGCTTTGGCCTTGGCCAGCGCGGTGGCTTCGCGCACCTTTTCAACGTCGGCTCCGGCCCCGGAGCTGCCAGTCGAATAACTGATCATGGCCACCTTCGGCTCGACGCCAAAGTCTCGCGCGCTGGCGGCGCTTTGTAGCGCGATTTCGGCCAATTCGGCGGCGCTGGGATCGGGGTTGATGGCGCAATCGCCGTAGACCAGTACCTGATCGGGCATCAGCATGAAAAACACCGAAGACACGATGGACGAGCCCGGTTCGGTTTTGATCAGTTGCAGCGCCGGGCGCACCGTATTGGCGGTGGTGTGGACCGCGCCGGATACCAAGCCATCAACCGTGTCCATCGCCAGCATCATGGTGCCCAGCACGACTGTATCCTGGAGTTGGTCGCGCGCTTGGGCGGGGGTCAGGCCCTTGCTCTTGCGCCGCTCGACCAAGGGTTCCACATACCGCTCGCGCACATCGTCCGGATCGACGATTTCCAGTGCGGCCGGCAAAATAACGCCCTGAGCGGCGGCCACCGCTTCGATGGCTGCGCGCTTGCCGAGCAGCAAACAATGGGCGATCTCTTTTTCCGCGCAAATGGCGGCGGCGCGGATGGTGCGTGGTTCGTCGCCCTCCGGTAGCACGATCCGCTGGTTGGCCGCGCGCGCCTTCTGGATCAACCGGTAGCGGAAAGCGGGCGGCGACATTTGGATCGACGCCGGCATTCTGACGCTGGTGTTGAGCACGTCAGACCAAAGCTGCTCGGCCACCGTATCCAGCACGGCGTTCATGCGCGCGATATCGTCGGCGGGGACCGCGCCCGGAATCGTGTTGATGTGCGTGGCGGTGGTAAAACTGTCGTTCGCCACGCTGAGCACCGGCAGGCCGCTCTCGAAGGCGTGCGAGGCTAGCTCGCGAATCCGCCGGTCGATTTCCGAGCCGTGCGTCAGCACCAGGCCGGCCAGTTGCACGCCTTTACTGGCCGCCAGGGCGGTGGCGAGCATGATGTCGTCGCGGTCGCCGGCGCTCATCACCAGGGTGCCGGGGATCAGGTGGTCGATCATCTCGGCGGCGGAGCGCGAGGCGATCACGGTTTCCAGCACGCGCCGGGTCGCCAGTTCGCCCTCGATCAGCACCCGAGCGTTCAGATGGCGCGCCACATCCAGGGTGCGCGGGGCCAGCAGCGCCGAATTGTAAGGCACCACACCCCATAGCGTGATGTCTCCCAGCGTCTCGCGGGCAACTTCGATATTAAATCGGGATGGCGCTTTGTTGATAATGGCACCGGCGATATGGCAGCCGACCTTGCTCATGCGCAGCGCCATATGGCCGATCTCAGCCACCGCATCGCCAGCCTTGCCGTTGGTGACGAGAATAACCTCGGCTTTCAGGCTGCGAGCGATCTCCGCGTTCAATCGTGGCGTGAAGGGGTAAATGGCGTCGGTGTGCAAGCCCTCCGCCACGAGTACATCGTTGTCCTCGACCGCCCTTAGGCACAAGCTGACGATTTCTTCCAGCAGTTCGGGTTCCCGGCCCGCCGTCAGCCGGTCGTCGGCCTGAGTGATAGGGATTGGGCTGGGTGCTTCGATCAGACATAATTCGCGGACGAAATGGATCGAATGCTCGTTGGTCGTGTCATCCTGCGCCACCGGCTTGACGAAACCGACTCGGAAACCTTGATGTTGCAGGGCGCGGACCAAGCCGAGCGCGACCGAGGTCAGGCCGACGTTTTGGCGGGTCGGAATCAGGTAGAAAATCTGCATGACAGCGATTCGATGATTAATGAACTGATTTGCATGAAAAATTGTTAGACAGCAATCTTCAAGACGACCTTGCGCACCAACGTGGACTGGTCAGTTTGCAATCCCGGCATATGGGCATCTTCGGGCCACAGCAGTAAGAAGCAGCCATCGCTTAACGTCAGAAAATCGCCATCCCCTTGCAGCACCGACAAATCGCGGCTGTCATCATGTGATGCCAACTTCATGCGGTGCAGCGGCGCATAGCCGATGCGTTCCATCCCGTGTACGATGAACTGCAAATCGGTATAGCGGCGATGGGCTTCCCAAAATCCCTCGCTCTGGGGCTTGGTGTGATAGTCCTGCACCAGCGCGAACAGGGCATCACCCGCCAATTCATGGCGACCCTCGGCGAGGGCATTGAGATCTTGGCCGCGCAGAAAATCGAAGGCTTGCTTGAACAAAGGCCCTAGCACGGCATAGCGTTCGGCGTTGGCGATATGGTCGGCAATCATGGCGGTCTTCCTGCGCGGCGAGAAAGGGGTAGCTGAGCGTTCAAGCCAGCAAGGTCTGGGTACCTTGCCAGCGTTCGCCGGGAGCAAGCTCAATGGGATTACCGATGGCGGCGGCTTCGACGCAGACGAAACGCTGATAGTCGGTCGGTTCCAGATCGGGCATGGTCGGACACTTGGTCGCTGACGGATTCCAGATCACGGTATCCGCGAAGCCTTCCGACCGAATCAGCGTGGTGCGAGTCGGTTCGCTCAGGCACAGTTCGGCGGGGGCATTGAAGTAAATCCGATTAACCTCGCCCATAAAGCCCAGCGCGGGCTGGGTTTGTTGGTGATCGGTCCAGCCCGCCGCCGCATCGCGGTATTGGATACCCGCCAGATTCTCGACCGTTGTAGCGGCCAAGTCGGCGACGGCAAAATAGGTGTGAAGCGCGCTGGTAAAGGTCATGGGCTTAGGGCCGATATTGGTGATCGCGAGCGTTACCGCCAATTGATTGTCACCCAGTAAAACCGTCAATTCCGCCGCAAAGGGATAATCCCAGAGCCGCCGACTGTCCTCGGTATCTCGTAAACTGAAAACCGCCGACGCGCGGGTTGCAATTGCCTGCGCGCTCATAAATTCCCACTCCATCAGGCGGGCAAAGCCATGTTGCGCCAGCGGCCCGGTCGTTCCAAATTGCGGAAAAATGACGGGAATGCCACCACGAATCGGCGTGTCGGAACTGAATTGTGAATTGCGGCTCATAAAAAACCGTTCCGCGCCACCGGCTGGAACCCATGAGGTGATCTGCGCGCCGTGGAGATAAATTTCAGCCCGCGCGCCATCGGGAGCGAAAAGCGTCAATTTGGGCAGACCCCCAGCGCCTTGGGTGAGGGTAAAGAGAGATTGCGAGGGAGAATTCACAAGTGTCTCCTGATGAGTCGGAAGCTAGAAGGTTCTATTGAAACAGGGCGGTCGGCCACTCCGATCGCGCTCAGCGAATGACGCGAGCGCCTTTGCCCTTCATGGCTGCTGTCACTTCTTCCAGTCGCACCATTGAGGTATCGCCTGGCGTGGTCATCGCCAGCGCGCCGTGCGCCGCGCCGTACTCAACCGCCGCTTGCGGGCCTTCGCCTTCCAGGAACCCATAGGCCAGACCGGACGCAAAGCCGTCGCCGCCACCCACCCGGTCGTAGATTTCCAGGTTATCGCGCTTTATCGACTCGTAGATTTTGCCGTCATACCAAAGGATGGCGGCCCAGTCGTTGACGGTGGCGGTCTTGGCATTGCGCAGCGTAGTGGCGGCTACCTTGAAGTTTGGATACGTCTTTACCGCGCTCTTGATCATGTTGGCGAAGGATTCGGTCTGGATGTTGGTCAGATGTTCGTCGGCTCCTTCCACCGCAAAGCCCAAGCAGGCGGTGAAATCTTCCTCGTTGCCAATCATGACATCGACGTATTTGGCGATTTCGCGATTGATCTTCCGCGCGCCGCCCTTGCCGCCCTGGCTCTTCCACAGTGAGGCGCGGAAGTTGAGGTCATAAGCAACCACGGTACCGTATTGCTTGGCCACCTGCACCGCTTCCAGTACCGCTTCAGCGGTGTTGGAGGCCAGCGCCGCGAAAATGCCGCCGGTCTGGAACCAGCGCACGCCTTCCTCGCCGAACAGTTTTTCCCAATTCACTTCGCCGGGGCGGATTTGCGAGGCCGCCGAATGGCCTCGGTCAGAGCAACCCAGCGCCGGGCGGATGCCGAAGCCTTTTTCGGTAAAGTTCAGGCCAACGCGGGTGTTACGGCCCAGGCCGTCGAAGTCGCGCCAGATGACGTGTGACATATCCACGCCGCCCTGCATGATGAAATCTTCCACCAGCCAGCCCAGATCGTTTTTGGGCAGCGCGGTGACCACGGCGGCGCGCTTGCCCCAGCATTTACGCATGGCGCGGGCGACGTTATATTCGCCGCCACCTTCCCAGACCTGGAAGGAACGGGCGTTGCGCACCCGACCGAAACCGGGATCGAACCGTAGCATCACTTCCCCAAACGACACGCAATCCCATTTCGTTTCGCCGGCGGATTTGATCACTAATTCAGCCATTTTGGCATTCTCTATGATTTTTGGGCGTCAATTGCCCCCTCTCCCGCCGAGAGAAGGCTCAGGAATAGGGGCCTTTAGCGCGGCTTCAGCGCGCTGGCTTCCTTGGCTAGGGCGGTAATTTTGCCCCAATCGCCCGCCGTCAGCGCCGTCTTGGGCACCAGCCACGAGCCGCCGACACAGGCCACATTCGCTAGCGCTAGAAAGTCCGGCGCGTTCTCCACCGACACGCCGCCGGTCGGGCAGAACATGACGTCCGGAAACGGTCCGCCCATCGCCTTCAACATGCCGATGCCGCCTGCTTGCTGGGCCGGAAATAGCTTCAATTGCTGAAATCCCGCCATCCGGGCCGCGATCACATCCGATGGCGTCATCACGCCGGGTAGCAATGGCAAACCGGTTTGATGGGCGGCTTCAATCATGCTCGGCGCCAAGCCGGGGCTGACCCCGAATCGTGCGCCCGCATCCAGGGCCTTGGCGAATTCTTCAGGTCGGGTCAGGGTGCCGACGCCGATGATGGCATCCGGCACCTCGCGGGCAATGGCCCGGATCGAATCCAGCCCCACCGCCGTGCGCAAGGTCACTTCCAGCACCCGCACCCCCCCCGCGACCAGCGCCTTGGCCAGCGGAACCGCGTGCGCCAACTCTTCGATAGCGATGACCGGAATCACTGGCCCGGTACGCATGACTTCCAGTACGTTCATGGAGTGTCTCTCTCGGTTTTTTAGATGAATAACAGCAGCTTTGTGACGCAAAAGTTTTACTGGCTTTTCATGCTGGCCTTGACGGCTGGAGCGGGCCATGGGTGATCACAGAAAGTTTTTCGTTGACATCAAACAGCTTGGCGTTCACTTGGGAAATCCCAAATCCTTTTAGCCGCTCCGTGTGCATCTGAAGATACGCCTTGGCGGTCGCTTCATCCTGAAACAGATAGAGGCCGCCCGCCTGTTTCGCGCTGGCGTCTTCTGTCCAGATTTTCCAAATGAAACCAGGCTCCTTGGTGATGGCTTCGGCCAAACCGCTCAGGAACTCGACCATTTCCATACCAAACGGCCCAGGAAAGGGAAAATCAATCTGAAGCAATTTCGCCATAAGGGAAGTCTCGCTACGTAGGGTTAATCGGTCTGGGTCAGGTCACCACCGAAATCGGCCACGGCACAAACTCATTCTGGCCATAGCCGTGCAACTCGCTTTTCGAAGGTCGGCCCGACGCGCAATCCAGCATCATCTGAAAAATCTGAGCACCGACCTCGGCAATGGTCACCGCACCGTCAATGATCTCGCCACAATTGATATCCATATCTTCTTCCTGTCGTTGCCAAAGGGCGCTATTGGTCGCCAGCTTCAGGGAAGGCGCGGGTTGACAGCCATAGGCGGAACCGCGCCCGGTGGTGAAGCAGACCAGATTCGCGCCGCCCGCCACCTGACCGGTGGCCGACATCGGGTCATAGCCCGGCGTGTCCATGAACACGAAGCCCTTGGCGGTCACGGCTTCGGCGTATTCGTAGACTTCCACCAGATTGGTGGTGCCCGCCTTGGCCACCGCGCCCAGCGACTTCTCCAGAATGGTGGTCAAGCCGCCCGCCTTGTTGCCCGCTGAGGGGTTGTTGTTCAACTCGGCGTGGTTGCGGTTGCAGTATTCCTCCCACCAGTCCAGCCGCCGGATCAGCTTATCGCCGATCTCGCGCGACACCGCGCGGCGGGTCAGCAGGTGTTCGGCCCCGTAGATTTCCGGCGTTTCCGATAAAATAGCCGTGCCGCCGTGACGCACTAGCCAATCCACCGCCGCGCCCAGCGCTGGATTGGCGGTGATGCCGGAATAGCCATCGGAACCGCCGCATTGCAGGCCGGCCGTTAAATGGCTGGCGGGAACTGGTTGACGGCTGACGGCGTTGGCGGCGGGCAGCATCTGGCGGATCGCGTCGATGCCGCGTTGCACGGTTTTCGCCGTGCCGCCGGTATCCTGAATGGTGAAGGTGCGCAACCGCGGGTTTTCCTTCAGGCCGTGCGCCTGGAAAACGCCGCCGATCTGATTGGTTTCGCAGCCCAGGCCGACCATGAGCACGGCGGCGAAATTGGGATGACGGGCATAACCGGCCAGCGTCCCGCGCAACAACGCGAGCCCCGGCCCTTGCGGGTCGATGCCGCAACCGCCACTGTGGGTCAGCGCCACCACGCCGTCCACGTTGGGATAATCGGCCAGCGCCGCCGGATTGAAGTCGCGCCGGAAATGATCGGCAATGGCGCGCACCACCGTGGCCGAACAATTGACGCTGCTTAAAATTCCGATGTAGTTGCGGGTGGCGACCCTACCATCGGCGCGGACGATCCCTTGGAAAGTCGCCGGTTCCACCACATAGTCCGTGGGTTTGGCGTCGACGCAGAAAGCGTAATCGCGGGTAAATTCCGCCATCGCCAGATTTTGGGTGTGGACATGCTGGCCGGCTTCAATATCCTGAGTGGCGACGCCGATGATCTGGTTGTAGCGGCGCACTGGCTGGCCCTTGGCGATGCGCCGCGTCGCTACCTTGTGGGCGGGTGGAATCAAGCCAGCTATCACCAGATTTTCTTCGGCGATACGCTCGCCGCCGACCAACTGACGACGGGCGATCACCACATCATCTTGGGAATGAAGCCGAATCACCGGCGAACGCGCGGCGGCTCCGGCCAGCTCTGGTGGCTGTTCCAGGGAACGTTCTTCGTACAGATGCATGGCGGAGTCTCCTCAACGCGACGCCGGGTTTCAGGACGTGCCCAGACCGAAATAACGGTTGGCGTTACCGTAGCAAATCCCCTCCACCACCCGCTGCAATTGGGGCCAGTCTTGCGGGTATTCGCCGTTTTCCACCCAACCGCCGATCAGGTTGCATAGAATCCGTCGGAAATATTCGTGGCGGGTGTAGGACAGGAAGCTGCGCGAATCGGTGAGCATCCCAACGAACGCGCCCAGGTTGCCGAGGTTGGCCAGCGCGGTCATCTGCCGGATCATGCCGTCCTTCTGGTCGTTGAACCACCAGCCGGAGCCGAACTGCATCTTGCCCATCACCTGCCCGTCCTGGAAATTGCCGATCATCGTGCCCAGCACTTCGTTTTGGGTTGGGTTGAGACAGTAGAGAATGGTGCGGGGCAAGGAGTCCTCGCGGTCGAGCGCGTCGAGAGTGCGCGCAAGATGGGCCGCCACCAGACTGTCGCTGATCGAATCCCAGCCGGTATCGGGGCCGAGCCGTTCGAACATTCGGGTATTGTTGTTGCGTTGCGCGCCTAGGTGCAGTTGCATGGCCCAGTCGCGTTTCGCGTATTCGCGGCCCAGGTGCAGCAGCACGGCGGTTTTGTGCTGCTCGACTTCCCGCGGGGTCAACCGCTCGCCGCCTAGCCGCCGCGCCAGGATGGCGTCGAGTTCCGCTTCGGTCGCCTCCGCGAAGAAGGTCACATCCACGCCGTGATCCGAGAGTCGGCAGCCGTGTCGGGCGAAGTGGTCCATGCGCGCGTCGAGCGCTTTCAACAGATCGGCGAAACAAGCGATTCTGACGCCGCTGGCATCAGCCAGTTTGGGGATGTAGCCGATGAATTCGGCGCGGTCGATATTGAAGGCGCGGTCGGGCCGAAAGGTCGGTAATACCTTGATCGGGAAACTCTTGTCGGCGGCGATGGCTGCGTGGTTCGCCAGATCGTCCACCGGATCGTCGGTGGTGCAGACCGCGCGCACGTTCGCGCGCAACATCAAGCCGCGCGCAAAAAATTCGGGCTGTTTTAGTTTGGCGTTGCACGCTTCCCAAAGGCCATCGGCGTTCCCGGCGTTGACCAGGGCATCGATGCCGAAGAAGCGGCGCAATTCAAGATGACACCAATGGTAGAGCGGGTTGCCGACAGCCAGCGGCAGCACTTCACAAAAACGACGGAATTTGGCTTGGTCGGGTTGATCGCCGGTAATGAAATCCTCGGTGACGCCGGAGGAGCGCATGAAACGCCATTTGTAATGATCGCCGCCGAGCCAGACTTCGGTGATGTTGCGAAACTGCTTGTTTTCGGCAATGTCCGCAGGCGGCAGATGACAGTGGTAATCAAGAATCGGCTGCGGCGCGGCATGGTCGTGATAGAGCATGCGCGCGGTCGGGGTTTCGAGGAGAAAATCCTCGTCCATAAACGGCTTGGCCATGTTGTCCTCCGAAGTTGGACTGGAGCCGACCGCCGGCAAGGTCGGCGGCGGAATCACTATTCGCTCCCCTCGCCCGCTGTGCGGGCGAGGGGTTGGGGTGAGAGTGTCGCGTTCCGCCGCCCGATCAACCGCTCACCACGCCGAGCAGCCGGGGCAAGGTGAGCGAGAACGCGGGAACATAAGTCACCAGCAGCAGGGTTAGCAGCAGCGCCCCGTAGAAGGGCAGAATGGTGCGCATCACCTCACCGACCGAGATGCCCGCAATGGCGCAACCGACGAACTGGGTGGTACCGACCGGCGGGGTGTTCAGCCCCAACGCGCAGTTGAGCAACATCACGATGCCAAACTGGACCGGATGCATCCCGGCTTCCATCGCCGCTGGCAGAAAGATGGGCGTGGCGATCAGAATCGTCGCGGCCATGTCCATGAAAGTGCCGAGCAGGAACAGCAAGATGTTGATCATCAGGAAGATGACGATGGGATTGGTCGAAATCGCTTTCAGGAACGACCCCATCAGCTCCGCCACCTCATAAAGCCCCATCAGATACTGAAACATGGTCGAAACGCCGATCAGCAGCAGCACCACGCCGGTGGTCTTGACCGCCTTGGCCGCCGCTTTCAGGAAGTTCGGCCAGGTCATCGTCCGATACAGGAAGAAAGTCAGGAAGATCGAGTACGTCACCGCGATAGACGCCGATTCGGTCGCGGTGAACACGCCAGACAGGATGCCGGTCAGGATGATGACCACCACCAGCAAGCCGGGCAGCGCCGCGGCGAAGGTGCGCGCCACCATTGGCCAACCGGGGAACACGCCGACCGGATAACCGCGCTTGACCGCGACGTAGTAGGCGGCGATCAGACAGCAGACCATCAGCAGGATGGCCGGGACGATACCGGCTGGAATTAATGCGCCCGCCGATACAGTGCCGCCAGCGGCTAGCGTGTAAATGATCATGTTGTGGCTGGTCGGCATCAGCGCGCCGGTCAGCGAGGCATGAGTAGTAACATTGACGGCGTAATCCAGATCGTAGCCCTTATCCTTCATCATCGGGATCATCACCGCGCCCATCGCTGACACATCGGCCACCGGTGAACCGGACACACCGCCAAACAAGGTGCACGCCACCACGTTGGTCAAACCCAGACCGCCGCGAATGTGGCCGACCAGCGATTCGGAAAAGCGCACGATCTTGTCGGCGATGCCGCCGTAGAGCATCAATTCGCCGCTAAACACGAAGAAGGGAATGGCCAGGAACGAAAAAATGTTCATCCCCGACATCATCTGCTGAAACAGCACCGCCAGCGGCAAGCCTTCGTAGAGAATGGTGCAGACCGCCGCGAGGCCGATGGCGAAGGCGACCGGTACGCCGAGCAGTAGAAAGATCAGAAAAGATAAAGACAGGATGGTTAGTGCCATGACGGAATGACCTCCTCCCCTTTGAGAGCGGCGAGAATGTGTTCGATGGAAAACAGGACGATCATGATTCCACCGAGCACCAGCGGTACATAACGCACCCATTCCTGCAAGGGGAGATTCGGAATCTTGTAATTAGCCTGGGCGCCGAGCGCGATGCCGTTGTAGATCATGGCGAGCGCGAACAGGATGACCAGGCCATGAATCAGCAGCTCGATCTGGTTGCGGGCCTTTTCCGGCAGCAGCACCAGCAACGATTCCATGCCGATGTGGCCGGCATCGCGTACCCCCGCCGCCGCGCCGAATAGGGTGACATACAGAATCAGCACCAAGGCCAAGCTTTCGGCCCAGGTCGGTGGTCGGTTGAGCACGTAACGGCCGAAGACCTGATAAACCACAATCGCCACGATGGTCAGTAAGCCGATGACCGCCAGATACATGGCGTAACGCGCCAGAAAGGCATTCAGTGTGGTCAGCCAGCCTTGCGATGGTCGAGCGTCTGGGTGTTTTTGATGGTCCATTATTATTGTCCTGCGGGGAAGCGTGGACGACGCGGGAAAAGTCGAGGCGCCGCGTTCGAGCCACGCCTCGACCGCTGGCTTTACTGGGTATCCTGAATCCGCTTCACCAGATCCTTGATCTTGGCGTCAGCGGCAAATTTCTCATACACCGGCTTCATGGCGTCGACCATCTGCTGCCGGTCGTCGATTTTGAACACCTGGGTGCCCGCGCCCTCGACCTTGGCGCGAGCTTTGGTCTCGCGCTCGTCCCATAGCTTGCGCATTTCGGCGACTGATTCCTTGGCGGCTTGCCGGATCTGCTTCTGCTCGTCAGCGGACAGGGTGTCCCAAATTTTCTTGGAGAACACCACCACTTCCGGGGCCATCGAGTGCTCGGTCAAGGAATAATTCTTGGCCGCTTCGTAATGGCTGGATGATTCATAAGACGGCCAGTTGTTTTCCGCGCCGTCGATCAGATGGGTCTTGAGGGCGGTGAACACTTCGCCGTATGGCATCGGCGTGGCGTTCGCGCCCAGCGCCTCGACCATCGCCACGAACAGATCGGACTGCTGCACTCGCAGCTTCATGCCCTTCATGTCGGCCATGCTCTTAATGGGTTTGGCGGCGGTGTAGAAGCTGCGCGCCCCGCTGTCGTAATAAGCCAAACCGATGAAGCCTTGGGCTTCCATCGCCTTGAGGATCTCGTCGCCAATCGGGCCATCGACTACCTTTCGCATGTGATCCTTGGAACGGAACACAAACGGCATCGCCAGCGCCAGGGTTTCCGGCACGATGTTGTTGAGCGGGGCGACATTGACCCGGACCATGTCTAAACCGCCGATCTTAATCATTTCGATGGTGTCTTTCTCCTGACCGAGCTTGCTGTCCGGGAACACCTTGATGCCGAGCTTGCCGCCTGAGAGTTCCTTCAAGCGCTCACCCATGAATTTGACGCCCATAACGGTGGGATAGTCGCCGGGATGAGTGTCGGAAGAACGGAAGTCGCGGGCTTGCGCGACGCCCGCCAGCGCGATGGCGACGGCGGCGACGAGAGCTTTAGTCATATTGTTCATTGATTTTTCCTTCTTTGGATGAGAAACAGCAGATAACAAAAACGCTTGGCGATCAGCAAATATCTCCAGGCCGTTCAGACTCCCGCGTAAGCGGAGAACGCGCCATCCACCGGCACCACCACGCCATTGACGAAGCCGGAACCTTCTTCGGAAGCCAGCCACAGCAAGGTCCCGACCAGTTCGTGGGACTCGCCGAACCGGCCCATCGGCGTATGATCGACAATCTTCTTGGCCCGCGCGGTGAATTCGCCGGTCGCTTCGTCGATCAGCAGTTTGTGATTCTGCGCGGTCAGGAAAAAGCCGGGAGCGATGGCGTTGACCCGAATCCCGGCTTTGGAGAAATGCACCGCCAACCATTGGGTAAAGTTGCTAACCGCCGCCTTGGCGCCGCTATAGGCCGGAATTTTGGTCAGCGGGCAAAAGGCGTTCATCGACGAAATGTTAATAATCGAGCAGCCGGAACGGCCCAGCATCTGCTGGGTGAATACCTGGGTTGGTAGCAGTGTTCCCAGAAAGTTGAGGTTAAACACAAACTCGATGCCCTTGGGGTCGAGGTCGAAGAAGGTCGTCAAGGACTTATCGCCCAGATCGCCGTCTTCATACCATTCCTTGGTGGTGGTGCCTTTGGGGTGATTGCCACCCGCGCCATTGAGCAGCAAATCGCAAGGACCGAGTTCCTTTAGCACTCGTTCCGCGGCTACTTCCAGCGAGGCCCGTTCCAGTACGTTGGCGCTGACCCCGATGGCGGTTGCGCCCAGCTCGCGGATTTGCGCGGCGGTTTTTTCCGCTGCATCGCCGTTGAGGTCGAGCACCCCGAGTTTGGCCCCGTTGACCGCCAGCGCCGCCGCCAGTTCGGCGCACAGCACGCCGCCGCCGCCAGTGACCACGGCCACTTTGTTATTCAAATCAATCTTGAAAGGGAGTTTCATGAGCGTTCTCAAGCCGGTTTGGCGGTTTCCGCCTTGGCGATGCCTTCCCAAATTCCGTTCAGATACACCGCGCCCAGTGCGCGGTCGTACAAGCCGTAGCCGGGTTTGCCGGTTTCACCCCAGATCATCCGGCCGTGGTCAGGCCGGACGTAGCCATCAAAACCAGCTTCGTAGTAGGCGCGGATGATTTCGGCCATATCCAGCGAACCGTCGGCGGAGCGGTGGCCAGTCTCGTAAAAGTCGCCCGCTTCGTTGACCTTGACGTTGCGCAGATGGGCGAAATGGATGCGGCCTTGACCGGCAAATTCGCGCACCATCGCGGCAATGTCGTTATAAAAATCGCCGCCCAGCGAACCAGAACACAACGTTAAACCGTTAGCGGGAGTATCTTCAATGGCCAGCAAGCGGGCCAGATCGTCGCGGTTCTTGACGATGCGCGGCAGGCCAAAAATCGGACGGGGCGGATCGTCCGGGTGAATCGCCATCTTGATGCCGACTTCCCTGGCGACCGGAATCACTTGGTGCAGGAAGTATTCGAGGTGGCTCCATAGTGTTTCTTCATCGACCTTGCGGTATTCAGCCAACAGCGCTTTCAACTCGTCCGGCTTGTAGCTGGCGTCCCAACCCGGTAACTGGATGCCTTCCGAGGGGTCGATCTTGTTGACGATTTCCATATCGAACGCCAGTGTGGTCGAACCGTCTGGTAACTTCTTTTCCAGTGTGGTGCGCGTCCAGTCGAACACTGGCATGAAGTTATAGCAAACGACTTTGATGCCGCACCGGGCGAGGTTACGCAGCGTCTGGCTATAGTTGTCGATCAGCCGGTCGCGGCTCGGCTTGCCGAGCTTGATGTCCTCGTGCACCGGCACGCTTTCAATCACTTCCAGCTTCAAGCCGTGTGCTTCGATCTTTTCCTTGAGCGCTTGGATATTGGCGACCGGCCATACGTCGCCCACGGGGATGTCATAGACCGCTGATACGATCTGCTCGACGCCGGGAATCTGGCGGATGTAATCCAGGGATACAGGGTCGGAATCCCCGTACCAACGAAACGACATTTTCCTAGGGTTCTCCTCCGGTGAACAGGCTTAAACAAGCACTGAGGGGTCGGGGCCAACAGGGCGTTCCGGGTCGGCATGGCCTCGGTCGGAATGATGGCGCCGGGATGTTGGATGACGGCTGCCGCGGTGCGGTTGGCGGCGCGGGCGGCAACAGCGGGTTCCACACCGGTCAAGCGCATCGCCAGATAACCCCCGGCGAAGGAATCACCCGCCGCCGTGGTATCGACGACCTGGGAGACCGGTTCGACCGGGACCGTAATAGGTTCGCGGCCCGCGACTCGGACCAGGGTGGGTTGCACGCCGCGCTTGACCACCACTTCGGGGATGGCCAGCGCTAACACCTTAGATAATGCGCCCTCGGCCGAGGTTTCGCCGCGCAGCGTCATCTCATCGTCCAGGGTGATCAACGCTAGATCGCTTAAAGCATAGGCGCGGTCGTAGAGCGCGCGGGCTTGGTCGAGGTTGGGCCACAAACGGGGCCGGAAATTGTTGTCGAACGCCACCTGGCCGCCGTTGGCCCGTACTCGCGCCATCGCGCTCAACAGCCGCTCCCGGCCATCGGGGGGCAGAATCGCCAGGCTGATGCCGCTGAGGTACAGCATCGAAATACCGCCGATGGCGTCCTCTAGCGGGGTGCTCGGCGCATCGAAGTAATCGCGGGCGGTGCTGGTGTCGCGCCAGTAAAAGAAATGGCGCTCGCCAGTCGCATCGACCTGGATGGCGTACAAGCCGGGCATGTGGTTATCAAGCAGCCGCACCAGCGAGGTGTCGATGCTTTCAGCCCGCCACGCCGCAATCATGTGCTCACTGAAGACGTCGACGCCAAGCGCGGTGGCATACGAAACCTTCACGTCTTTATCGGCGCGCAGCCGGGCTAAATAGATCGCCGTGTTTAAGGTGTCGCCACCGAAGCTTTGTTGCATCGCGCCAAACACCTGACCGCGCAATTCGATCATGCATTCCCCAAACAACACGATTCGGTGGGGTGAGGTCATGGCGGGTTCTTCAGGTTGGTTTTTAATGTGTGAGTAAATCGGCTAACGCGGGCATCAGGCCGAGAGTGGCGATCTGATCGAGCGCGTCGCCCACCTGAGCCGTCAATTCCGGCACGGTCGTCAGATCAGTCCCCCACAGCCGGGCATTGGCGAGCAGCGCCGGCGCGACGTTCACTGGATCGCGCCAGGCGGCGTCGAAAATATCCAGCACCGTCTGGTCGTCACGGATCGGGTAAGGACCCGTCGCACGCTGGCCGACGAACTCGCCCGCCGCATCGAACTGGCCTCGGTAGAACCACAGCAACGCGGCCAGTGAAAACGCCAAACCGGCTGGCGCTTTGCCATGCGCGCGCGCGTAATCGAGCACCGAAGGCAACACCCGCACTTTCCATTTGGAAACCGAGTTGAGCGCAATCGACAGCAGTTCGTGACGGATATAGGGATTGGCGAAACGCTCCAGCACGCTTTCGGCGTAAGCGCGGCGCTCGGCGTCCGGCAGCGGCACGAAGGGGACGATTTCATCGAACACCACCCGCCGCAGAAAATTGCCCAGCAGGGGGTCGTTCATCATCTCGCCGACCGTATCCAAGCCGCCGCCAAACGCCGCCAAAACACTGGCCGTATGCGCGCCGTTGAGAATGCGCACCTTGCTGGCGCGATAAGGCTTTAGATCGGCTGTCCAGATGACGTTAAGGCCCGCTTTATGGAGCGGAAATTCGTTGGCCATGTTTTCCGGGCCTTCGATCACCCACAGATGAAAAGGCTCGGCGGCGACCAATAGCGAATCGGCGTAGCCAAATTGGGCGAACAGGGTTTCCGCCTCGGTTGCCGGATAGCCCGGCACGATGCGATCCACCAGCGTATTGAGGAAATGATTGTGCCGTGTCACCCAGTCGCGGAAATTCTGGGGTAATTCCCAGTCAGCGGCGTGGCGCAACACGATGTCGCGCAACGTAGTGCCATTCGCCTCGATCAGTTCGGTCGGCAGAAACACCAGTCCGGTTTCGGAGCGACCACCGAGCGTTGTAAACCGTTCCCACAACAAAGCCGTCACTTGAGCCGGGAAACCGCGCGGCCATTGGTCGGGCGTGTGGGGTTGCTCGGCATAAGTAATCCCGGCCTCGGTGGTGTTGGAGATCACGAAGCGGGTTTGCGGATCGCGGGCATGGTTCAACAGCGCTTCGGGGCTCTGGCGCGGATCGATCCCCCCGCTCACACAACGGACGATCCGCCGCGAGGTGACCGGTTCGCCTGCTTGGACGCCGCGCACCAACACGGTGAACAGGCCATCTTGCGCATTGAGCCGTTCCACCATGCCAGCGGAACGCGGTGGGGCGATTACAATGCTGGCGTTTATCAACCCCGCCGCATTGGTAACATCGATCATCCAGTCAGCGAAAGCGCGCAGGAAATTACCGTCGCCGATTTGCAGCACGCCGACTCGCGGTGGTTGACCGGACGGCGGCGGCGGATCGGGCTGGGTGGAACGATTGAGCGCGCTCATGGCTATTCCTGGATCGGCCGTCTTAGTGGCTTGCGCTGTCCGCCAGGCTGGACTCTGCCCGCTGTTGCGCCGCTCGTAACCGTCGGCGCTTGGTCGCGGTCAGATTCAAGATTTCGACACCCATTGAGAAGGCGATGGCGAAGTAGAGATAGCCCTTGGGGACATGGAAACCCATGCCATCGGCCACCAGCACCACGCCGACCAGGATCAGAAAACTCAACGCCAGCATCTTGACCGAGACATGTTCTTCAATGAAACGGCTGATGGGTTCGGCGGCAAAGATCATGATGCCGACCGCGATGAGGATAGCCGTCGCCATGACCCATAACTGTTGAGCCATGCCGACGGCGGTGATCACGCTATCGAGCGAGAACACGATGTCCAGAATCATGATCTGGCTAACGACCGAGGTGAAACTGGTCGCTTTAGCCTCACGCATTTCTCCTTCCACCCCATCCACGGTGGCGTGAATCTCGGTGGTGCCCTTGGCCAGCAAAAACAGACCGCCACCCAACAGGATCAGATCACGTAGCGAGACGGAATGATCGAACACCGTGAACAAGGGAGCGGTAACACCCGCCAGCCACGTAATGCTGGCAAGCAGCAACAGCCGAGTGATGACCGCCAGCGCCAGACCGGTACGGCGGGCCGTCGCCTGCTGGTGCGCTGGCAGGCGGTTGGACATGATCGAGATGAACACCAGGTTGTCGATGCCTAACACGATTTCCAGCGTTGTCAACGTCACCAAACTCATCAGAATTTCAAATAAATCCATGGCTTAATCATCCGGTCGATTCGTGGGCCGCCGTTCAAGAAAGCAGGTGGCGTCACAAAATGAAAAGAAGATGGTAGCTGGGTGCCAATACTATAGAACAACGTATTAAAAAATGTAAACGCTGTTTCAAAAATAATTTATTGGTGTAAGCTATCCCCTGATATTAAAGAGTGGTTGATAGCGATCAGGACGGAGTGCGTTCGATAGACGCAATGGCCCAGACTCGGGTCGCTGTCGACGGGTCCCAACGGGGATAAAGGAGCGCATGACTGATCAAAACTGGATCGATCAGTGCACACAAACCTTTACATTAGCGCAGCCGTGTTGAAAAATGTAAACACTGTTTCAGAAATTTTAAACGAGGACTAGGTCACGGGTTTCAGGAGCATTCGGATGGAAATTAGGCAATCAATCCATAGCGCGCATTTCAAAATGCTGGATACTGCTGGGATGCGCCGTGAGTTTTTGATCGAGCGCTTGTTTGCAGCGGACCGCATCGCCTTAACCTACAGTCATGTTGACCGCATCATCGTGGGCGGGGCGATGCCGGTGCGGGAGTTGGTCGCCTTTGATGCCACGCTGGCCAAGCAAATTGGCGCGGTGAATTTTCTGGATCGGCGCGAACTGGGCCTCATCAACATCGGTGGGCCAGCGCGGATTGACGTCGATGGCGAACGCTTCGAGTTAGCCACCCGCGAGGCATTGTATATCGGTGCCGGAGCCAAAGACATCCGTTTCCAGAGCCTTGATCCAACCGATCCGGCCAAGCTGTATCTCAATAGCGCCCCGGCGCATTGTACCTATCCGAACCGCAAAATCACCCTCGAACAGGCGTCGCCCGCCAGCTTGGGCGACGTTGCCACCAGCAACCGGCGCACCATTTACAAATTCATCGTGCCGGGTGTGGTCCAGTCTTGCCAATTGACCATGGGCATGACCGTGCTCGAACCCGGCAGCGTGTGGAACACCATGCCTTGCCATACCCATGAGCGGCGGATGGAAGTCTATTTTTATTTCGCCATGCCGCCGGAAGCGGTGGTGTTCCATCTGCTCGGTCAACCGGACGAGACCCGCCATGTGGTGGTGCGCAATGAACAGGCGGTGATTGCGCCCAGTTGGTCGATTCACTCCGGGGTCGGCTCGCACAGTTATACCTTCATTTGGGGCATGGTCGGCGATAACCAGACCTTCGACGATATGGATCACGTCGCCATGACCGACCTGTCCTGACGGGAGAAATGATGCCGCTAAAATTGTTTGATTTATCGGGAAAAGTCGCCATCGTGACCGGTTGCAATACTGGACTGGGTCAAGGCATGGCGGTAGCGCTGGCGCAAGCGGGCGCGGATATCGTCGGGGTGAATCGTACCGCCGCCGTGGCGACCGCCGCCGAAGTATCGGCGTTGGGGCGACGGTTTCATGAAATCCGCGCCGAGCTGACGAACATGGCCAGATTGCCAACCGTTATGGAAGAAGCCTGCCAAACCTTCGGGCGCATCGATATTTTGGTCAACAACGCCGGAATCATCCGTCGGGCCGACGCGCTGGATTTTTCCGAACAAGACTGGGACGCGGTGATCAATCTCAATTTGAAGGCGGTGTTTTTTCTATCGCAAGCGGCGGCGCGGCGCTTCATCGCCCAACAGTCGCCCGGCAAGATCATCAACATCGCCTCAATGCTGTCTTTCCAGGGCGGGGTGCGGGTCCCTTCGTACACCGCCTCAAAAAGCGCCGTGCTTGGCCTGACGCGGCTGCTGGCCTGTGAATGGGCCGCGCATCGCATCAACGTCAATGCGATTGCGCCGGGCTACATGGTCACCAATAACACGGCTACCCTGCGCGACGATGCCAAACGCAGCGCCGAGATTCTGGGGCGCATCCCCGCCAACCGCTGGGGGACGCCGGACGATTTGGCGGGGCCGGTGGTGTTTCTGGCGTCGGCCGCCTCTGACTACGTGAACGGTTACACGCTCGCGGTGGACGGGGGTTGGCTGGCGCGTTGAATTATCCTGGCGAATGAATCGAGTGCGACCGCGTTACGGCAGCCGGCGAGCGCGGTTTCAATAACCGGCTGTTCAGATGGGGAATTGAGTCTATATGGACGACTACGATCACAACAGCAAGCAACCTGACTCGGTATCGGCGGTACTGAGAGTCTTCAGCATCCTAACAGCGCTCAGCGAGCGCAAAGACACCAGCATCTCCGAGCTTTCGCTGCGGCTGGCAATGCCCAAGGCGACGGTCTATCGCTTTCTGCAAACCATGAAATCGCTGGGCTTCGTTCGCCAGGAAACTGAAAGCGAGCGCTATGGCCTGACCATGAAAGTGTTCGAGTTAGGCAGCAAGGCGTTGCAGCACCTCGATTTGATTGATCTGGCCAAGCGGCGGATGGAAGTGTTATCCGACAAGACCTCGGAGACCATCCATCTCGGTGTATTAATTGATAATGAGGTGATCTACATTCACAAAATCGATGCCAAGTACAGTATCGGCATGTATTCCAAGATCGGCAAACGCGCGCCGATCCACGCGACCGCCATGGGGAAAGCGCTGCTCGCGTGGGAAACGCCAGAACGGCGTGACGCCATTATCTCCGAGGTCGAATTTACCCGTTTCCGCGAAACCAGCATTGCCTCTCCGGCGCAGTTTCTGGAAGAGCTTGCCCGCACCCGCCAGCAGAAATATGGTTTGGATTACGAGGAGTTCGAAGAACATATGGTCTGCATCGCCGCGCCAGTTTTCGATCATTTAAATAGCGTCGTAGCCGCATTAAGCATTACCTTCGCGGCGTTCCGCTTCGATCCGGCCAAACAGGACGATTATGCCACGATGGTGATCGACGCGGGGCGCGCGGTCTCGCTGGATTTGGGCTGTTCATCCTATCCTCTCGATCAAGCATAAATACCCTGTTTTGCCCGTCGATCCGAAGGATTAGGAGTCGGCGGGCAAACGGTGCTAAATCCCGGCGGCGCTGTGGCGGTGTTTGATAGCCATCACTTTGAAGTTCATCTAGGACTCTTTAATCAACCCCATCCGATAGGTGTTGACCAATGCTTTCAATTCCTCGATTCGCTGCTGGATTTCCCGCCCCAAGTCAGTGTCTTTGACATGCTTGCGGGTGGCGTCCTTTTCCAGGATCACCGTTTCCGGCACCGCATCCAATTCATCTTCAATCGCTTTCTGCGTCGATTCGAACGGATGATGAGCGACCAGATACATCCCGTAAGAATGATCGACCAGCGTATAGCCGGCGATGCCGGTTTTTTTGTGATACGCCTTGGAAAAACCGCCATCAATCACGATTAAGCGCCCGTCCCCCTTAATCGGGCTTTCACCCTGCTTGACCTTGACCGGTACATGGCCATTGATGATATGGCCAGTATCGGGATCAAGGCCGAATTCGCGGAGAATCTTGGCGACAGTACCCGCTTCGTTTCTAAGATTGTAATAGGCGTTGCGGGGTTCTGAATGGGTGGCTTTATCGGCGATGAAATAGCGCTCGAAGGTCGCCATTTTGGCTTTGCCGAATAAGGGGGATTGCTCGCCGCTCCACAGATACCACATCGCATCCATGCCGTAGCGCTTTTGCTCTGGATCGTCGACCGTAAAATAACCTTGCCGGGCCAATCGCTCGACCCGATCCATGAAATCTCTGGCGGTGAATTGTTCGCCGCCCACTTTAAAGGCTTTAAACGAACCGTCTTCGTTCATGGCAATGCAGCCGTGATACAGCAGATTGCCGTTATGAATCAGGTAAATGCTGCCGTTCGAGAACAGGAAGCGAGCGTGTTTTTTGCAGCCGGTTACTGGTCATGAAGGAATGCTTGAGCTTGGTGATCACCGCTTGCTCACGCTCGGTCAATTCATACGGCTGACTGGGATCGATGGTCGGAAAATCGCGGTCGCGCATCGGATAAACCGCGCCATCTACGTTCACCGTCCCTTGGACGTAATCGATCTGTTCCAGCAACAACCGATCTTCCATTTCATAATGCGGCCGCCGTTTGATGATCTGGCCTTCCAGTTTGAGCTGGATGATGGCGATGGCCTTGTGCATTTTGGCCATCAGCTCGCGCTCGTGATCGCTCAGTTCCACCTCGGTTTTCGCGGGGGGCTGGAATAGCGCGCAGGGGTCATTGCCGTAGACTTCCATCGCCAACGAGGCCAGCGGAAGCAAGCTGATGCCGTAGCCGGTTTCCAGGGTATCGATATTGGCGTGGCGCAGGCAGAGCCGGACCACGCTGGCGATGCAGGCTTCGCTGCCCGCCGCCGCGCCCATCCACACGATATCGTGGTTGCCCCACTGAATATCGACCGTGTGGTAATCGATCAGGGTATCCATGATCAGATGCGCGCCAGGGCCACGGTCGTAAATGTCGCCAATGATGTGCAGCCGGGCGATTGCCAAGCGCTGGATCAGTTCCGCCAGCGCGGTGAGAAAGGTGGGCGCGGTGTCGGTGGCGATGATGGTTTCGATGATGCCTTGGCAATACGCGCGTTGTTCTTCGTTGCCGTCCGAGGTTTGTAGCAGTTCTTCCAAAATGGTGGCGAAATCTTTGGATAAGAAGCCGATTAGCTCGCTTTGCAAATGTTTGGCGGCCACGGTTCGGCAAACCTTCAATAGCCGGAACAGCGTGACGCGATACCATTCCGTGGGGTCGGTCAGATTTTCCAGAATCAGCGGCAACTTTTGCTCCGGGTAATAAATCAATGTGGCCAGCGTGTTTTTTTCGGCTTCTATGACGGTATCGGCAAATACTTCTTCAATTTTGCGCCGAATGGAGCCAGAACCATTTTTGAGCACATGCCGAAAAGCTTCGTATTCACCGTGAATATCAGAGAGGAAATGCTCGGTGCCCTTGGGTAAATTGAGTTGGGCGCTCAAGGTAATGATGGCGGCCGAAGCGGCTTGAATGGATGGATATTTCGTGGCCAGAAGGTTTAAATACGGGAGCGAATCGTTGCTGGGCATGGCAAATTACCTTGGGCAGTCTTGATTGACGGTGTGCTGTTGCCGGCAGCTGCTATGGCAGTGAAGGTTATTTCCACGGCCATCCGCTGTCAGGCTTTGATGGTTTCGGCATGATGGCGGTTTTTTTAGACCTCCTGATTGGATCTCATGCGATGCGGGCGTGGCCACACAGCGCCACACCCCCATGCTACTCTCCGCGCGAGTCAGGTTCGAGCGCCTGAGCCTCCGCGCAAGCCGTGACCACGGCGACTGCTGGAAATCTTACAACGTGGAAAACGTGATGCCGCCTCGTTCGGCCGTGGTGGCGTTGGCGCGAAACACGGCGAACAGCTCGCGGCCCAAGCCATGCTGGTAAGAGGTCAGATCCACCAGTTCGATTTGGCGCGCGGTCCACTCCGGTTCGGGCACGCGCGCTGTAAGAATCCCTCGCTCGCCGTCGAGCAGGATGACATCGCCGTTTCGGATCTTGGCCAACGCGCCGCCCGCCAGGCATTCCGGGGTAACGTGAATCGCCGCCGGCACCTTGCCGGATGCGCCGGACATGCGGCCATCGGTGACCAGCGCCACCTTAAAGCCCTCATCCTGCAACACGCCGAGCGGTGGGGTCAGCTTGTGCAGTTCCGGCATCCCGTTGGCGCGCGGCCCCTGATAGCGCACCACGGCGACAAAATCGCGCCGCAACTCGCCCCGGTCGAAAGCGGCCATCAGTTCTTCCTGATCATTGAAGACGAGTGCGGGCGCTTCCACCACCCGGTGTTCCGGCTTGACCGCCGAGGTCTTGATCACTGCGCGGCCCAGGTTGCCGTCGAGCACCTTGAGGCCGCCATCGGGGCTGAACGGTGTGGCGGCGGGACGCACTATGTCTGCATCGCCGCTCTGTTGCGGCGCTGGTCGCCAAGCCAGGATACCGTTATCGAGAAACGGCTCTTGACGATAATGGGCCAGCCCTTCACCCGCGATGGTGAGGGTGTCGCCGTGCGCCAGCCCAGCGTCGAGTAACTCACCGATCAGGAAACCCATGCCACCGGCGGCGTGAAACTGGTTCACGTCGGCCTTGCCGTTGGGATAAACCTTGGCGAGCAGCGGGATCACGGCGGATAAGTCACTGAAGTCGTCCCAATTGATAGCGATACCGGCCGCGTGCGCCATCGCCACCAGATGCAGGGTGTGATTGGTGGAGCCGCCGGTCGCCAGCAAGCCGACGATGCCGTTGACCACCGCGCGTTCGTCCACCACCCGCCCGACGGGAATATAATCCTGGCCGAGCGCGGTAATTTTGGCCGCCCGTTGCGCCGCCGCTTGGGTCAGCGCGTCGCGCAACGGCGTATTGGGATGAACAAAGGCCGCGCCGGGCAGATGCAGGCCCATGATTTCCATGAGCATTTGATTGGAATTGGCGGTACCGTAGAAGGTGCAGGTACCCGGCGCGTGATAAGACTTTGCTTCCGATTCTAGCAGGGCATCGCGGCCGACCTTGCCTTCCGCGTGCAGCTGGCGGATTTTGGCTTTTTCGGCGTTGGGCAGACCGGATGGCATCGGCCCGCCGGGTACGAAAATCGCCGGTAAGTGGCCGAAATGCAGCGCGCCGATCACCAGCCCCGGTACGATTTTGTCGCAGACGCCGAGATACAGCGCCGCATCGAAGGTGTTGTGCGACAGTGCGACGGCGGTGGCCATGGCGATTACGTCGCGCGAGAACAGCGACAGCTCCATGCCGGGCTGGCCTTGGGTCACGCCGTCGCACATGGCGGGCACGCCGCCCGCGAATTGCGCCACCGCGCCCGCTTCCCGCGCCGCTTGTTTGATCAGCGCCGGGAACCGCTCCAGCGGCTGATGAGCGGAGAGCATATCGTTGTAGGAAGAAACAATGGCGATATTCGGCCAGCGCACCTCGCGCAAGACCGATTTATCTTCCGGGTCGGACGCGGCGAAGGCATGAGCCAGATTGGTGCAGGATAAGCTTTTGCGCACCGGGCCGTTGGCTCGCGCTTGTTCGATCCGCGCCAGATAAGCAGCGCGAGTGGCCGCGCTACGCTGGCGGATGCGGTCGGTCACCGCCGCAATCGTGGGATGAACAGCCATCATTTTTTCTCCTCTTTCATGGGCGGTGGTGCAACCCCACCAGTTTTGGAGCCGACGGCGGGCATCTCGCGCTGGAAGGCGGCGATGGCACGGTATTCCGCTTCAAGTTTGGTCGGAATCGCCAGATAAATCGGCAACAATTGCTGATAAACCGCCACGTTTCCGGCAATCGGAGTATGGCGGTGGGTTGCGCCCACCATATCGCCAATTACGTTGAGCGAATTGATCCGGCCCAGCGCGTACAGCGCCAGCACCGCCGCGCCAAGACAAGAACTCTCGAAGCTCTCCGGCACCACCACCTCGCGGTTGAAGATGTCGGCCATCATTTGCCGCCACAAACCGGAGCGAGCGAAACCACCGGTGGCTTTCATGGTTTGGGTCGGGCCGATCAGCGCCTCCAGTGCGGGCAAAATGCTATAAAGATTGAAAATGACGCCTTCGAGCACCGCGCGGATCATGTGCTCCTGGCGATGATGCATCGCCAGCCCGAAGAAGGAGCCGCGCAGATTGGCGTTCCATAGCGGCGCGCGTTCGCCGGCCAGATAGGGGTGAAACAACAGCCCCTCCGCGCCGGGCGAGACCCGCTCGGCAATGCGGGTCAACACTTCATACGGATCGATGCCCAGTCGCTTGGCGGTTTCCACCACCGAAGCGGCCAGCTCGTCGCGCACCCAGCGGAACACAATGCCGCCGTTGTTGACCGGCCCGCCGATTACCCAGTGCCGGTCGGTCAGGGCGTAACAGAAAGTGCGGCCGGAGGGATCGGTCAGCGGCCGATCCACCACCGTCCGCATCGCGCCGCTGGTGCCGATGGTAACGGCGACTTCGCCCGGCTTAATCGCGTTGACACCAAGATTGGACAGCACGCCGTCGTTGGCCCCCACCACGAATGGCGTGGTGGCCAGCAAGCCAAGCTCCCGCGCCAGTTCCGGCACTAGGCCGGACAGGTGGAACGTGGTCGGCACCGGTTCCGGCAGTTGTTCCGCGGTGACTCCGGCCACCTCCAGCGCCCCGGCGTCCCAGCTCAATCGCGACAAATTGAACAGGCCGGTGGCCGAGGCGATGGAGTAATCCACCACGTAACGCTTGAACAGGCGGAAGAAGACGTATTCCTTGATGCCGATAAAGTGGGCGGCGCGGGCGAACAGTTCCGGTTGCTCGCGCCGCAGCCAAACCAGCTTGGCCAGCGGCGACATCGGGTGGATCGGGGTGCCGGTGCGCTGGTAAATCGCCAGACCGTCCCAATCGTTTTTGATCCGCTCGGCCCACTCCGTCGCCCGGCTGTCCGCCCAGGTGATGCTGCGGGTCAGCGGTTTCCCGGCCCCATCCACCGCGATCAAGCTGTGCATGGCGGCGCTGAACGATACGCCGATCACGTTTTCTGGAGCGGCCTGGGTTTTACGGACGACCTCCCGGATGGCGGTTAGCACCGCATCGTAAATTTCATTCGGGTCTTGTTCCGCCGCTGCCGGAACCGGCGTGAGCAGTGGATATTCGACGGCGTGATGGGCTAGCACCTTGCCGTTGGGGTCGAAGGCGACCGCCTTGGTGCTGGTAGTGCCGATATCGACACCAATGATAATAGCGGTTTGGTTGGTCATATACGTCTCTTCCCAAGCGGTGATCTAGAAGAACAGACTAAGGAGGAAAACTACTGCGAAGCCGACCAGGGCGATCAAGGTTTCCATCACCGTCCAAGAGCGCAGGGTGTCTTTCACGTCCAGGCCGAAATAACGGTTGACCAGCCAGAAACCGGAATCATTGACATGCGAGAGGATGGTCGCGCCAGCGGCGATAGAGATCACCAGCAATCCTAGAATCGGGCCTTGCAGATTGAGGGTGGTCACCAGCGGCGCAATCAGGCCGGCCGCGGTAATCATGGCGACGGTGGCCGAGCCTTGCGCCACCCGCACCAGCGCGGCGATCACGAACGCTAGGACGATAGGCGGCAGCGGCGAACCAGCCATCATATCGCCCAGCACCTTACCGACGCCGGAGTCGATCAGAATTTGCTTGAACACGCCGCCCGCGCCGGTCACCAGAATGATAATGCCCGCTGGTTCCAACGCTTTGGTGGCGATATTTTGCACTTCATCACGGCTCAGGCCGCGCCGGGTGCCCAGCAACGTGAAAGCCAGCAGGGTGGCGATCAACAGGGCAACAAAGGGATGGCCGAGAAATCCGAGCACAGTACGGATTGGATCTTCTTTAGCTAACAGCACGTTGGTGACGGTGTTGACAAGAATCAGGACCAGCGGCACCAGAATAATTCCGGCCACGGTCAGGAACGACGGCAGTTCCCGGCCGGGTTCCTTGGGAGTTAGCTGCATGTAATCCGGCACGCCGACATGGATGCGTTGGGCGATCCACCGACCGAACCAGGGGCCGGCGACAGCCATTGCGGGCAGTCCGGCGATCACGCCAAATAGAATAACCCAGCCCAGATCGGCGCCTAGCAGGTTAGCCACCGCGATGGGGCCTGGCGTGGGCGGCACAAAGCTGTGAGTCACCGCCAGTCCAGCCAGCAACGGGATGCCGTAGTAAAGCAGCGAGCGGCCGGTTTTTTGCGCCAACCCATAGACCAACGGCACCAAGATAATGAAACCGACATCGAAAAATACCGGAATGGCGACCAGGAAGCCGGTCATGCCGAGCGACCATTGTGCTTTGTCTTCGCCGAAGCGTTGGAGCAGGGTTTGCGCGAGCCGGTCGGCCCCGCCGGAGACTTCCAGCATCTGGCCGAACATTGCGCCCAGTCCAACCACAACGGCGACGAAGCCCAGGGTGCCACCCATGCCTTTTTCGATGGATTTGATGACATCAGTCAGCGGCATCCCAGCGGCCACCCCGACCAACAAGCTGACCAACAACAGGGCAACGAAGGCGTGTAATTTCACCCTCATCACTAAAAACAGTAGGAAAAATATTCCGGCAACCGCCGTAAGAATCAATCCGCTATCGGACATGAGGCATTCTCCTCAGGGCTATCTGCATGTTATTAAATGAAAAATACCAACCGGCTTTCCAGTTGGTAGAATGCGGAAGAACCGGCCTAGATAAATGTAGTAAAATTACAATATATAATCAAGTAGTAAATTATCTATTTTATCAAATAAACATAGTTATTTTTAACGCGGCTGGCGCGCAATTTGTAGTTTTATACCTGGATACGGCTTTTTTCTATAGTATAAAAACTACATCACCATCTTATTGGTCTTATTGTACCGACAAAAATTTAAGGAATTTGTATAAATGAATGATTTAAAAGAAGAAAAAAATTCTTCCACTCCGGCCCAACTGGGCGTTGCGCCGCTGCTCGCACAGATCGAAGCGGCGCGGGAGCGGCTGAGCAAGGCCGAGCAGCGCGTCGCGGATTACGTACTGAGCCACCCCGACAGCATCATGGCGCTGCCGATTGCAGCGCTGGCGGGAGCGGTGGGGGTCAGCCAGCCGACCGTGGCGCGGTTCTGCATGGCGTTGGGCTTCAGCGGTTTCAAGGAATTCAAGCTGCGCTTGGTGCAAAGCTTGGCGGGCGGCGTGCCGTTTGTGCATCGGGATGTCGGGATAGGCGATCCGGCCTCGGCACTGGTGGCCAAGGTGCTGGATCGCGCCATCGCGGCCTTGACGCGAGTGCGCAGCGATCTGGATGCGGCGGACTTGGATCGCGCTATTCAATTGCTAGCGAACGCACACCGGATCGAGTTCTACGGGCTAGGTAACTCGGGGATCATCGCCGCCGACGCCCAGCACAAATTTTTTCGGCTGGGCATGCCGACCGTGGCTTACACCGATCCGCACATTCACGGCATGGCCGCAACCCTACTCCAGCCCGGCGCTGCGGTGATGGCGATCTCCAACACCGGCCGCACCCGCGATCTGTTGCGCAGCGTGGAGTCCGCCCGGCAAGCGGGCGCGGATGTGGTGGCAATTACCGCCAGCGGCTCGCCGCTCGCCAAGCTCAGCACGGTCGCGCTGTGCGTCGATGTTGAGGAAGACCCGGATGTGTATTCGCCAATGACGTCGCGGATCGCCCATCTGGCGATTATCGACGTGCTGGCGGTGGGGGTGGCGCTCAGCCGAGGGCCAGAACTGCTGGCCAAATTGGAAAAAGCCAAGCAGAGCTTGCGAGAGCGGCGCGTGCCTCGCCATAGGGCGAGCAGCTAGGGGAACCGATGGTGAAATGCGCCGCAGACGGGTTAAGAGCCTGTGTTCATATCCCCGTGAGCCCTGAGTTTGGCGATATCGCGCGCTGGGGGTGCTCCGAACAGACGCCGGTGTTCGCGGCTGAACTGTGATGGGTTCCCGTATCCGGCCAAATGCCCCGCCACTGCGGCGTTTACCGCCTCGCTAGTCGATAGAGGGCGACTCGCGGGATCGGTGTCATGTGCACGCGCCATCGGAGCCGGCGTTCCGGGCAATGAGAGCTGCCAGCTCGCGAACGTCAGCCATCGCTCTAAACACCGGCGGGTTCTCCCAGTTATCTATAATGAAAATTGTAGGCTTCGGGCGTCCCCTTGGCCATGGGATGCCTTGAGGATCAGACAATTCTCCGCGAGGTTTGCATTACCGCTCGCAAAGCGGCGTGGAACATTTTTCACCAACGGCAGGCTAACTATCCGAGGTGCTGTTATGAGAATGTCCAAAGAGAGAATGGCGAAGGCCCAGGAACAACTGAAGACTATTTCCCAAGAGGATTACGTAAAGGTCAAGGCCCTGGCTAACATCGTCAGGCCGCTGCGCAGCGTGTTGCATAAAACGCCCGACGAGTACGGCATGACTGACTGGCGCGACATCTATTTCCCATCGGATGACGGCATTCCGCTGGAGGGCTGGTACATCCCCGCCAAGGGCGGCGAAAGTGACAAACTGGTGATCTTCAATCACGCTTTGCCGATGTGCCGCGTGGGGTTCCAGGGCCATTTCGGGGAGCCGTGGAGCAACTACGACGCCGTTGAGATCGACTTCGTGATTCAGATGAAGCATCTCACCGACGCGGGCTACAACGTGCTCGCCTACGACATCCGCAACCACGGCAACAGCAGCGCCGCGAACGGTGGCCTGTGAGGCATCGGTCGGTGGGAGTGGCGCGACTGTGTGGGTGTCAAAAAGTATGTGGACAGCCATCCCACGCGCGGCAAGATGAAAGTTGGGTTGTACAGCCAGTGCATGGGCGGCAATTCGCAATACGAGGCCATCTACCGGCGGCCGGATCTGTTCGAGAATGTCCGGTGCATGTGCAGTCCGATGGTGGTTTCCATGGCGGCGATCTTTTCGGCATTCTCGGCAATGCAGGACGTCAGCCAGTATCAGGAATTGATCGATTTCGAGTTGTTGAAAATGGGCGCCTTCGTCGCCGCTGAAATGACACCACAGCTTTCCGTGGCGGGGGTGAAAATGCCCGTGCTCATGATCCAGGTGCTAGAAGACGAATGGACACGGAATCCTGAAGACGCGCAAAAGACCTTCGATCTGCTCGGCAGCACCGATGTCAGCTTGACCCGCGTGGTTGCGCGGCGCGGAACCCCAAACAACACGCAGATGCCTTATCATTATCCCCCAACCCCGAAGGAATCCCTATCTCCTCCGGGGCTAATGCGCAGCTTTACTTCTTCTTCATCGGCGGCAAATCAGTACAAACCCCCTCAAACACTTCCGCCGCCATGCCGATGGATTCGCATAGAGTCGGATGCGGGTGAATGGTCTTGCCGATATCGACTGGATCGCAGCCCATCTCCACCGCCAGACACACCTCGCCGATCAAATCCCCGGCGTGGGTGCCGACGATGCCGCCGCCGATCACTCGATGGGTCGCTTCATCGAACAGCAGCTTGGTGAAGCCCTCGTCGCGGCCGTTAGCAATGGCGCGGCCAGAGGCCGCCCACGGGAACACCGCCTTGCCGTACTTGATCCCTTCCGCCTTGCATTGATCCTCGGCCTTACCCGCCCAGGCCACTTCGGGATCAGTGTAGGCCACCGACGGAATCTGCCGAGCGTCGAAGTAAGATTTCTGCCCCGCCGCCGCTTCCGCCGCCACATGCGCCTCGTGCACTGCCTTGTGGGCCAGCATCGGCTGGCCGATGATGTCGCCGATAGCGAAGATATGCCCGACATTGGTGCGCATTTGCTTGTCCACCGAGATAAAGCCCCGGTCGCTAACCGCCACCCCGGCCTTGTCAGCGTCGATCTTCTTACCGTTGGCGCTGCGGCCCACCGCCACCAGCACCAAGTCGTAAAGCTGTGGTTCGGGGGGTGCTTTCTCACCCTCAAAGCCCACTTTGATGCCTTCCGGCGTTGCTTCGGCGGAAACGGTCTTGGTCTTGAGCATGACATTATCGAAGCGGGGCGCGTTCACCTTCTCCCACACCTTGACCAAATCCTTATCCGCGCCCAGCATCAAGCCGTCCAGCATTTCCACCACGTCGATCCGCGCGCCCAGCGTCGAATACACGGTCGCCATTTCCAACCCGATGATGCCGCCGCCAACCACCAGCATCCGCTTCGGCACTTCGGTCAGTAACAACGCGCCGGTGGAATCGACCACGCGCGGATCGTCCGGCATGAACGGCAATTTCACCGCCTGGGAACCGGCCGCAATGATCGCTTTCTGGAAGCGCACCACTTTCTTCGCGCCGGTCTTGTCCTGACCCGCGCCATCGGTCAGCTCGACTTCCAGATGGTGTGGATCGATGAACCGGCCGACGCCGCGCACCACTTCGACCTTGCGCGCTTTCGCCATCCCGGCCAAGCCGCCGGTCAGCTTCTTGACCACGCCATCCTTGAAGCCGCGCAGCTTGTCGATATTCACTTGCGGCGCGCCGAACTCAATACCGTGATGGGCCAGCGCCTTGGCTTCATCCATCACCGCCGCCGTGTGCAACAGCGCCTTGGACGGGATGCAGCCGACATTCAGACACACGCCGCCCAGCGTGGCGTAGCGTTCCACCAATACCGTTTTCATGCCAAGATCGGCGGAACGGAACGCGGCGGAATAACCACCCGGCCCCGCGCCTAGCACCACCATTTCACACTCCAGATCGGCCTTGCCGCTGTAGGACGCGGCGGATGGAGCAGCGGCGGGCGCGGCGGGCGCGGGCGGCGGCGCGGCGGCGGGGGTCACGGTTTGCGCGATCCCGGCGGCGGCATCGAGCAGCAAAATCAATGTACCCTCGGACACCTTATCGCCGACCTTGACCTTGATTTCCTTGATCGTCCCACCCTGCGGCGAGGGTATATCCATGGTCGCCTTGTCCGATTCCAGCATGATCAACGCTGCTTCTGGATTCACCACATCGCCGGGTTTCACCAGCACTTCGATGACCGGCACGTCCTTGAAATCGCCGATATCGGGAACCTTGACTTCAATCGTGGCCATGAATCCTCACTCCTCTAGATCAGGATGCGCCGCATATCGGCGAGCAAGCTGGCGAAATAGACGTTGAAGCGGGCCGCGCCCGCGCCGTCGATCACCCGATGATCCCAAGACAGCGACAGCGGCAGCATGAAGCGCCAGGCTGACTGCTTGCCGTCCGGCGACACCTGTTTCCAGTACGACCGGCAGACGCCCATGATCGCCACTTCCGGCGCGTTGATGATCGGGGTGAAGTAGGTGCCGCCGATCCCGCCCAGGCTGGAAATGGTGAAGGTGCCGCCTTGCATCTGATCGGGCTTGAGCTTGCCATCGCGCGCCAGCTTGGCCAGTTCGCCCATTTCCTTGGCGATGTCCACCACGCCCTTCTTATCGGCGTCGCGGATCACCGGCACCACCAAGCCATTCGGCGTGTCCGCCGCAAAGCCAATATGGTAGTACTGCTTGAGGATCAGGTTTTCGCCGTCCAGCGAAGCATTGAATTCCGGGAACTTCTTCAGGCTTGCCACCGCCGCCTTGATCATGAACGACAACATGCTGACCTTGACGCCGCTCTTTTCGATCTCCTTGTTGAGCTGTACCCGGAAAGCTTCCAGATCAGTGATGTCGGCTTCGTCGTGGTTGGTGACGTGCGGGATCATCACCCAATTGCGGTGCAAGTTGGCCGCCGAAATCTTCTTGATTCGCGCCAGCGGCTTGCTTTCGACCGGCCCGAACTTGGTGAAATCGACCTGCGGCCAGGGCAACAGCTCGATGCCGCCCACGCCGCCGGTCGAGGCGGCGGTTGCGGCCGGGGCCGCCGCGCCGCTCTTGGCGAAGTTTGCCACGTCTTCCTTGAGGATGCGGCCGTTGTTGCCGGTGCCGGTTACTTTACCGATATCGACGCCCAGTTCGCGCGCCAGCTTGCGCGCGCCCGGCCCAGCATAAGCCAGCTTGAACGCGCCTTCGTCAACGGCGCTTTCCGGTGCGGCGGCGGTCGGCCCGGTGGACGGCGGCGCGTTGGTGGCTGGGGCATTCGCCGCCGCCACCACCGTTTCTGGCAAAGCGCTGACATCTCCAGTAATCAAGGTGAGAATGACCGTGCCTTCCGACACTTTGTCGCCGACTTTGGCCTTGATTTCGCCTACCACGCCGCGCATCGGCGCGGGGATGTCCATGGTCGCCTTGTCCGATTCCAGCGTGATCAGCGGGTCCTCGGCCTTGACCGTATCGCCCGGTTTGACCAGGATCTCGATGATCGGGACATCCTTGAAGTTGCCGATGTCGGGAATGCGCACGTCCGCCACGCCCCTTGGCGAGCTGGCCGGCGCGGGCGCGACCGCGATCGACAGAATCGGCTGGGCGGGGGCGGCGTCGGCGCTGGCGAGCAGCAACAGCAGCGTGCCCTCCGACACCTTGTCGCCAGCTTTAGCCTTGATCTCTGTCACGGTTCCCGCCGCCGGCGACGGGATATCCATCGTCGCCTTGTCCGATTCCAGCGTGACTAGCGGGTCCTCGGCCTTGACCGTATCGCCCGGTTTGACCAGGATCTCAATGATGGGCACGTTTTTAAAATCCCCGATATCGGGGATTTTGACTTCGATGGTTTGGCTCATGGTTCTTCCTCGTAAGGCGTTGGGCGATCCTTAAATCAGCTCACACGGTCCAGGGATCGGGCCGCTCGGTGTCGAGGCCGTACTTTTTGATCGCCTCCTCCACCTGTTCGGGCTTGATCTGGCCCTCGTCGGCCAGCGCCTTGAGGGCTGCGACCGCGACGTAATACCGGTTCACCTCGAAAAAGCGGCGCAACTGCACCCGGTAATCGCTGCGGCCAAAACCGTCGGTGCCCAGCGTAATGTAATGGCGGGGGACGTAGGCCCGCACCTGATCCGCATAGGCGCGCATGTAATCGGTCGAAGCCACCACCGGACCGTCGTGACCTTCCAGACAGCTTTCGACGTAACTCTTACGGCGCGGCTGGGTCGGATGCAACAGGCTCCAGCGCTCGGCGCTCAAACCGTCGCGGCGCAGCTCGTTGAAGCTGGTGGCGCTCCAAATGTCCGAAGTCACGCCGAAGTCGTTTTTCAGCAGTTCCGCGCCAGCGATGACCTCGCGCAAGATGGTGCCGGAACCGAGCAACTGCACGCGTGGTCCCTTGACCGCACCGCCGCCCTGGAGCAGATACATGCCCTTGACGATGCCTTCCTCGGCCCCTTCCGGCATGCCGGGGTGCGAGTAGTTTTCGTTCATCACCGTGATGTAGTAATACACATCTTCCTGTTCCTGGAACATCCGGCGCAGGCCGTCGCGGATGATGACCACGAGCTCATAAGCGAACGCGGGGTCATAGGCCACGCAATTGGGGATGGTCGAGGCCAGAATATGGCTGTGGCCGTCCTCATGCTGCAAACCTTCGCCGTTGAGCGTGGTGCGGCCCGCCGTGCCACCGAGCAGGAAGCCGCGCGCCCGCAAATCGCCCGCCGCCCAGGCCAGATCGCCGATACGCTGGAAGCCGAACATCGAGTAGTAGATGTAGAACGGGATCATCGGCAGGTTGTTGCTGCTGTAAGAGGTCGCCGCCGCGATCCAGGACGACATCGCGCCCGCTTCGTTGATGCCTTCCTGTAACACCTGACCGGATTTATCTTCCCGGTAATACATCAGTTGATCGGCGTCCTGCGGCCGGTAGAGCTGGCCGACCGCCGAGTAAATACCGAGCTGGCGGAACAGCCCTTCCATGCCGAAGGTGCGCGATTCGTCCGGCACGATGGGCACGATGTATTTGCCGATGGCTTTATCTCGCAACAGCGTGCCGAGCATCTGCACGAACGCCATGGTGGTGGAAATTTCGCGCTCGCCAGAGGCTTTGAGCAAGCGGTCGAAGGCCGACAGCGGCGGGATTTCCAGCGAAGTCGATTTTGGCCGCCGGCTCGGTAGATAGCCGCCCAGGGCCTGTCGCCGTTCGTGTAGATACTTATATTCCTCGCTGCCTTCCGCCAGCTTGAGGAACGGGATATCGGCCATCTCCTCATCCTTGACCGGAATCTGGAAGCGGTCGCGGAATTGGTGCAAGGCGTCGCTGGTCATCTTTTTGGCCTGGTGGGCGATCATCTGACCTTCGCCCGATTCACCCATGCCGTAGCCCTTGACGGTCTTGGCCAGAATCAGCGTCGGCTGGCCCTGGTGCTTCGCCGCCGCCGCGTAGGCCGCGTACACTTTGGTCGAATCGTGGCCGCCCAGGCGCAAGGCCCAAATGTCGTCATCGCTCATGTCCGCGACCAGTTCCTTCAATTCCGGGTACTTGCCGAAGAAGTGCTCGCGGATGTACGCGCCGTTTTTAGAGCGGAAATCCTGATACTCGCCATCGACGCACTCTTCCATCAGCTTCATCAACAGGCCGGTCTGGTCTTTTTCCAGTAATCGATCCCAGCCCCGGCCCCAAACCACCTTGATGACATTCCAGCCCGCCCCTCGGAATACTGATTCCAATTCCTGAATGATTTTGCCGTTGCCGCGCACCGGACCGTCCAGCCGCTGCAAGTTGCAGTTGATGACGAATACCAGGTTGTCCAGATGCTCGCGGCCCGCCATCGAAATCGCGCCCAGCGACTCCGGCTCATCGGTTTCGCCGTCGCCGAGAAAAGCCCAGACTTTGCGGTTTTCGGTGTCGGCCAAGCCTCGCCCGTGCAGATATTTCAAGAAGCGGGCCTGATAGATTGCCATCAGCGGCCCCAAACCCATGGAGACGGTCGGGAACTGCCAGAATTCGGGCATCAGCCACGGATGCGGATAGGACGACAGACCCTTGCCTTCGGTTTCCTGACGGTAATTGAGCAGTTGTTCCTCGGTCAAACGACCTTCAAGAAAGGCGCGGGCGTAAAATCCCGGCGCGGAATGGCCTTGGAAATAGATTAAATCGCCGCCGTGATTTTCGGAGGCGGCGCGCCAGAAGTGCTCGAAGCCGATGTCGTACAGCAGCGCGGACGATTGAAAACTGGCGATATGGCCGCCCAGTTCGGACGATTTCTTGTTGGCGCGCAGGATGATCGCCATCGCGTTCCAGCGGATCGCCGAGCGGATTTTGTGCTCGATGTCGCGGACGCCGGGGGTGCGCTCTTCCTTGTAGACCGGGATGGTATTGCGGTAAGCGGTGGTCAACGAGGCTGGGATGTAGATGCCTTCGCGACGCGCGGCCTGTACCAGTTGATCGACCAGAAAATTGGCGCGTTCCGCGCCTTGGTATTGCTGGACGGCTTTCAGGGCATCCAGCCATTCCTGCGTTTCCAGGGGATCGAGATCGCGATTGGGTTCCACTCTTTCTCTCCTCGGTTATTAATGATCGCGCGCATGTGCGCCGGGCAAAGGAATTACGTCGCCATGCTCTCTACAATGATAGGTGACGATGGATAGACCGTCGCGGGTTGTGAAGTAATGCGCCGTCAAATCGCGCTGGCAGCGAGGGCAGACTTTCGCGGCGGCTACTTTCTCATCATCGCTGGATGGCAATGCAAAGAACGCGGGCGATGGCGTATCGCCGCACCGATAGCGGTCTTTTTGACTTTCGGATTCTCTAGGAAGGATCATTTTGACTTTACCTTGCTTGATTAGCTCAGCGGCTATGGTATACAGCTCATGCGGATGAGTCGGGCCTTATCAAAATCGACCTCCGTAAAATATAGAATCTTGTATTGAAAATTTTAAACCTCGTTTCAAGATTTAAGTTTCCTATCATGGAGCGGGTGATGAAATAGCCGATCAAGCGGTGTGGCGGACGGCGGAATGATTGAAATGGACCACGATCCGTTCCGGGGTTTGGCGAAGCCCTTGCAGAATGGCTTTTGCTTGTTGCCACAAGGCGTTGCAGCTGCTGAATTCGTGGGTCAGCATCATGCCGCCGTCATCGAGGCGCGAACGGCGTGATTATGGCCAAGCGGCTGGATCTAGGCGATATGACCGTCGAGGTCATACTGAAAAACATCAAAAACATTCATCTCAGCGTTCACCCGCCGCTGGGTCAGGTTCGGATTTCCGCCCCTCGCCGCATCGATCTCGACGCACTGCGAGTGTTCGCGATTTCCAAGCTGGATTGGATTCGGCGGCAGCAACGCAGACTGCGTGAACAGGCGCGGGAAACGCCCCGCGATGATCTGGATCGCGAAAGCCATTTCGTCTGGGGCCAACGCTGTTTGCTCGCGATCGAAGAAAGCAAAGCCACCGGGGTTGAATTACAACACCAACGGCTTGTGTTGCGAGTTCGACCGGGCGCTGACGCCGCGCGGCGAAAGGCCATCATGGCTGCATGGTATCGGGAACAACTCCGGCAAGCCGTGCCGCCGCTGATCGCCCGTTGGGAACCGCTGTTAGGGGTGCGGGTCAAGGAATTTAGCATTCGACGGATGAAAACCCGCTGGGGTAGCTGCACCCCCAAAACCGGCCGCATCCGCATCAATGCCGAGCTGACCAAGAAGCCGCCCGAATGCCTGGAATATCTCATCGTGCATGAAATGGTTCACTTGCTGGAATCCAGCCATAACGCTCGATTCGTCGCTTTGATGGATCAGTTTTTACCTGACTGGCGGCAGCGTAGGGACTTGCTGAATCAATTGCCGGTCCGCCGGGTGCATTAGGCGATGCTATCGACCAGTTGTTGGCCGCCAAGCAGGGCAGCGCCGAACTGGCGTGGGGCCACGGATTCCGGCTTTAAGCGATTGGATTGCCGTGGAACTGGCGCGGCTGGGGCTGGCCCGTCGTTGGCGTCCACCGCAAATCCCGATCCGGCATGGCTGGATCGCACATTTCGGGATTGGATTGAGCCTTAATAGCGAGGGTGACTTTGATGAAAGAAATTTCCGAGCAAGAATCCCAATCCGACGCTTCTCCAGACCCAGCGACGTGCCCTACCCGGGTACCGCGAACCGCGCAAGCGCGCTTACTGCTCCACAATGCCGAAGTCGATGCGCCCTTTATGGCGTTATTGAATGAGGCGTTACCGGATGAATCGGCTCGCTTGGCGTATTTAAATCACCTGGGTTGGCAGGCGCGGACGTAGCAAAGGGGAGGGTGAAACCGCGCACGATCAAGGGCCGTGTCAACTGGCGTGAGTTCTCTCCCAGCGCTGAAAGCGAAAAGGCCAGGCGTGTTGTTCATCAGTGGGATGCGCTTCTTCCCAAACCAGTTTCCATCCTGCTGGATTCCAGTCTGGAAACCAGGTGTCGCCGGGGACATCGGCCTCTACTTGGGTGAGATACATCCGTTTCGCCAACGGCAAGGTCTGCTCAAACAGCGCCGCGCCACCGATCACCATGATTTCAGCCGCTGGTCGAGTAATCTCCAAGGCCTCTTCCAGCGAATGTGCCACCTTACAGCCCGCCGCCTGATAGCTCCAATCATGCGTTAGCACGATCATTTGCCGGTCAGGCAACGGTCGGCCGATGGATTGCCAAGTGCGTCGCCCCATAAGCACTGGCTTGCCGATTGTGGTTTTTCTAAAAAAGCGTAAATCGGCTGGCAGATGCCACGGTAAATCGTTCTTGCGCCCAATGATTCCGTTGCGCGCCACCGCGGCGATCAGCGTCAATTGCGGTATCGCTTCTCCATGGTTGGTTTGCTTCGGCCTAGCGTCGGTTGGGGCAGGCGCACTAGCCGCTAATTGCGGCGCCATCGCCGCGTTCGTTGTCAGCACGGCGCCTGGATCGTCGTTCGCCGCCAATGCGTCCGCTATCGGCGGTCGGTTCATAGGGAAGAGGAGGCGCTAATGGCCGGAACGCTCCAGGCCGGTATACCGGTTTCATCCAGGCGAATCGCGGTCAAACGGTTGCCCCAGACGCAGCCGCTATCAAGGGCAAAAATGCCCGCTGCCCGATAATAGCCGAGCGCCGCCCAATGGCCGAATACGATGCTAAGATCGGCGCTGCGGCGGCCGGGCACCGCGAACCAGGGAATTAAGCCTAAGGTTTGACTGCCGGGAGCGCCCTTCTCGGTAAAGGACAACGTGCCGTCCGCCGTGCAAAACCGCATCCGAGTCAAGGCGTTGATCGTGAACCGTAGCCGGTCGTAACCAGCCAGATCATCTCGCCAACGCACCGGTTCACCCCCAAACATCCGCTTCAAAAATGCGTGGCAATCGACCCCTTGGAGAGTCGCTTCGACCGCGGCGGCGCAACCTTGCGCTAAAGCCAAATCCCATTGCGGTGGCAAACCGGCATGGATCAGGGTAAAGCCCAGCAACGGATCGTGATGCAGCAGCGGTCGATGGCGCAGCCAAGCCAGTAATTCCTCACGGTCGGGCGCGTCGAGAATGGAGTGAAATGTATCTTTGCGTTTCGGCTTTACATAGCCAGCCGCCACCGCCAACAGGGTCAGATCGTGATTGCCCAGCACGGCGACTGCCTGATCTCCCAAACCCTTGATTAAGCGCAATACGTCCACCGACCGCGGACCACGGTTGACTAAATCTCCGACCAGCCACAGCGTATCGGCGGTGGGATCGAACCGCAGCAGGTCGAGCAACCGCCGCAGCGGATCGTAACAGCCCTGAATATCACCAATGGCGTAGACAGCCATCTCAGTTCTTGATCAGTGGTTGGGTCGGCAATGGGGTCGGTGGCCGAATCGGGGGTGGGGCCGCCTTCTGTGGCGGGGGCAGTTGCTCGAGGATTCGTTGGGCCACGCCTTGATAATCCTCGTCGAAATGACGATCACCTGGCATCTGCTTCACGATGACGCCCAGATTGTTCAGCTGGGGACAGAGCGCATCTTGCTCTTCCACGCCGTAAAGGCACAGCCTTTTGAGTCCAGTGAGTTTTTCTAATTCCGGGCGAACCGCTTGGTCCTGCGCTTTCGGCGCGCCATCAATCCAATCCGTTAGTTTGAACTCAAAGGACGCCTGATCGGAAAGACCCAGAAAGACTACCAGATCGATGCGTTCCCGCAAGGCTTGCGGCAAGCGGTTGATGATCGCTGGCAATACGTCGGCGCCAAACGAATAACCGATCAACACGATTCGCTCTTTTTTCCAGCGTGCGAGATAGTGGTTCAGTACACGCTCCAAATCGAGCGCTACTTGATCCGCTTGGCGGGGCTTCCAAAAATAACTGAGCGAATCCCAGCCCACCGTCGCCAGGCCGTTCTTTACCAGTTCCGCCGTGACCGCGCGATCGAGCAAGGCCCAACCGCCATCTCCCGAGAGCATCACCGCGAATTGTGGTCGTTGGAACTCGCCGGTGGTCGGTACTTCTGTCAGCGGCACGCCGACGACATCGGCATCCGGCTGTACCTGCTTGACGATGCCGGGATCAAGCCATTGCATCAGGGCGGAGACCTGCGGCAACCAGCTATTGATTCCGTCCGGGCCAGCCACTTCGGACAACCGCGCGAGCGAAATTGATTTGACAAACCGCGCCGCCGCGCCGCCATCGCAAGCCGGCCGATTCTGAAACACAAACCAGGTCGTTGGAAGTTGAGCGGCCGGTTGCAGCACTAAGCTCTTCTGATCCGGCGCGCTGGCGTTGGCCAGCTTGGCGGCCCCTGGGCAGAGTGGCTTGCGCAAAGGGAGTTCCGGGCAGAAGTCCACTCCAACGCCGGCATGAAAGCGGTCATTTGGGGCTTGGGTCAGTGCTGCGTAAGTCAATGCCGCCCCGGCGCCGAAGCCAAGCAGGATGGGCGGTTGATGGGTGGCGATGGGATAGCGGTCTTCCATCAGCCGATTTAAGCGGTCAAGATCGCCGGCAAGATCGATGCAAGGGCCATCCGAGCGGTCGAGCCGAACTAAATAATCATCCAGATTAACACCCGCCACCACATAATCGAGCTGGGCGATAGCCTTGGCTACCGTCGCCAGGTTGGCGTTCCAGCCGCCGATTCCAGAGGCGAACAGCACCACCCCTTTGGGTTCTTCGCTCTCCTGATAGACAATCAATTTGCCAAAAGCGGGATCATCCAATGGTTCCTCGACCACCTCCGCGCGCGGGGCGCTCGCCAGCAGGATGGCGATCACACCCAGAATCCGCCATAGTTTGGGCATAATTAATACTCTTCGTTTTTATTTTCCGATAACGCCCCGGAGACCACCGGCGATCAGCACGGTCAAATCCTTCAGCACCCGTGGCAGCACCAAGCCGCCTGGCGTCGCCAAGTAGCGGGCTTGCCACTGCGGATTGAATTTATCCTTGTACTGATGCAAGACCCGGAAATTGTAAAGTGTTTCACTACCCCAAACACCAGCGCGCCGAAGCGATTCCAAAGCAGCGCCAGGCTCCGGTTTTGCAATCCCGCGCGATATTCGGTGAGCGCCTGATGAAGTGTCCACCAGGCAGTGACGAGCAGCGCTAAGCCAATCACTGGGCCAGCAAATCGGGTCATCAGGGCTTTCATGGCAATTGCAGGATAGCGTCCCGGTTGGTCCAGGAACTCACGCGGCTCGCCGCCATTGCGCGCGGCAGCCATTGATACTCACTGTGTTCAGCCGGATTCAGGAGGATAGGAAGACGTTCTGGCAGCGGTACTCGAAATACATGCTCGGTATTTTCAGTGGCGTCAGGCGAGTAACGATGCCGCCAAGGCGGCAAGATCGGGAAACGATTGATCACCTGGCAATCCACCACCTCCACCCCATGGCTTAATCCTGTTTCCTCATATAATTCGCGCCGCGCCGCATCCAGTGGATTCATTTCCTCCCAGCGCAGGCTGCCGGTCACCGATTGCCAAAAATCAGGCGGCTGAGAGCGCCGCAGCACCAGCACTTCACCGCCGACGGTGTAAATCACGACCAGCACCGACGCTGGGCGCTTATAGCGGGGTTGATCGCTTTCAGCCGGTGCTAGCATAAGTTTGCGATTGATGGTGCGAGTTGGCGGCGGCTTGCTGATTTCTTCTGAGTTATTGCGAATAGCGCGATGATTGCACGCTTGATTTGCTCCAAATTAGCGATTAATCGACCAGCCGAACTGTAAAGCCCGACCGGTCGGATGCGGTGGCTGTCGCATCAGTTAGGGTGTGCGGCGCAAGCGGATGTTGAGATCCCGCAATTGCGCCTCGGTGACCGGCGCTGGCGCTTGGGTCAGCGGACAGGCGGCGGTCTGAGTTTTGGGGAAAGCCATGACATCGCGAATGGATTTGGCGCCAGCCATCAACATCACCAAGCGATCCAGACCAAAAGCCAAACCTCCGTGCGGCGGACAGCCAAACTTTAAAGCATCGAGCAGAAAACCAAATTTGGCGCGGGCTTCCTCCGGATTGATTCCGAGTAACTCGAATACAGCGCTCTGCATTTCAGGGTGATGGATACGGACCGAACCGCCGCCAATCTCGGTGCCGTTCAGCACCATGTCATAGGCTCGCGACAGGCAACGCTCAGGATGAGTCCGCACTTCGGCGATATCATCCACGCGGGGGCCGTGAACGGATGGTGCAGGGCATTCCAGCGCTGCTCCTGCGCGTCCCATTCGAACATCGGAAAATTAACCACCCACAGCGGAGCCCATTCGCTATTCATTAAACCTTGATGCAGGCCAACGCGCAGTCGCAGCGCGCCCAGCGCATCGTTGACTACCTTGGTCGAGCCAGCGCCGAAAAAGATCAGGTCGCCATTCTCCGCGCCGGTGCGGGTAAGAATCTTAGCCAATACCTCATCCGGCAGAAACTTGACGATGGGCGATTGCAAGCCATTGCGGCCGGCGGTGGTATCGTTCACCTTGATGTAGGCCAAACCCTTGGCACCGTAGCGGCCGACGAATTCGGTGTAACCATCGATCTCGCGGCGAGGAATTTTGCCGCCATCGGGCACGCGCAACGCCGCTACTCGTCCGCGCGGATCTTGGGCGGCTTCCGCAAATACCTTGAAGTCCACGCCTTCCATCAGGTCGGACAGTTCAGTCAGCTCCAGAGGGATGCGCAAATCCGGTTTGTCGGAGCCGTAACGCTGCATGGCGGTCTCATAAGGCATCCGCGGAAAGGGATTGGGTAATTCGACATCGAGTACTTCCTTGAACATCTGGCGGATCATTTCTTCCATCAGATCAGTGATCGCCTGCTCATCCATGAACGAGGTTTCGATATCGAGCTGGGTAAATTCAGGCTGGCGGTCGGCGCGCAGATCTTCGTCACGGAAGCAGCGGGCGACCTGATAATAACGGTCCATTCCCGCCATCATCAGCAACTGTTTGAATAGTTGCGGCGATTGCGGCAGGGCGAAGAAACTGCCCGGATGAGTGCGGCTGGGGACCAGATAGTCACGGGCGCCTTCCGGAGTTGCCTTGGTCAACATGGGCGTTTCAATATCCATGAAGCCCTGCTGATCGAGAAAGCGGCGCAGCGTGCTGATGACGCGAGTGCGTAATTGTAGTCGCTCTTGCATCACCGGTCGGCGCAGATCGAGGTAACGGTAGCGCAACCGCACCTCTTCGGAGGTGTCTTCGTCATCCAGTTGGAACGGCAACGGCTCGGAGCGGTTCAGAATCACCAGGTGGTGCACTAGCACCTCCACCGCGCCGGTGGCCAGATTCGGATTTTGAGTGCCTTCCGGTCGGCGGCGTACCCGCCCGATGAGTTGCAGCACGTATTCATTGCGCACCCGCTCGGCGCTGGCGAAGGCTTCCGGCATGTCAGGATCGATCACCGCCTGCACCAAGCCCTCCCGGTCGCGCAGGTCGATGAAAATCACCCCGCCATGATCGCGGCGACGGTGCACCCAACCGCAAAGGGTGACATCTTGATCCAACAGGGCCTCGGTGACCTGGCCGCAATAGTGGCTGCGCATGATGTTCGGTTTCCGTTTGCAAACAAGCTATTTGAATCGTCGAGAAGAGTACCGCGGCGCGGTGATCCTTTTGGGAAGGAAGGATGTTACGGATTCGGCTCACGAGCCGCAACATGGATTGAAGGGCCGCGCGCTATTTCTGATCGGGTGAATGTCTCCGTCGGGTTTGCGAGCCATCCTGAGGCTGGCCTGGCTGGAAGTACGTCGGCTGAAGGTGGGTTGCAGGCTGTCGCGGGCAAGCCCTTCGTACCGCCCACGGATTGGTCGCGGCCGGCGGGCGATTTACGGTGAATGGGGCTCTATTCCAACGGCTGGGAATGACCCACTCAGAAATTTGTCGCAGGATTCGGCGGGTTGCGGGCTACTAAAATAGTAGCCTTGCGCCATGTGGCAACCTTGTTCGCTTAAAAAGCGGAGCTGTTCCGGAGTTTCCACGCCTTCGGCAACCACGCTCAAGCCCAGACTCTTAGCCATTTGGATGATGGCGGCGGCGATGGCCATATCGTCGGAATCGTTGGGAATATCCCGTATCAGCGACTGATCGATTTTGATCTGATCGATCGGAAAACGCTTTAGATAGCTCAAGCTGGAATAGCCAATTCCAAAATCGTCCACGATGAATCGGATGCCGGATGCGCGCAGCCGACGGATCGTCTCAATCATTTTATCGGTGTCGCGCATGAGCAGGCTCTCCGTAATTTCCAGTTCCAGCCAGTGCGGTAGCAGCTGGTTGCTCTCCAAAGCGGCGATCACCTGTTGTTCGATGTCAGGTTGTAGCCATTGTTGCGTGGACAAGTTGACTGAAACGGGCACTGGCGGCAGCCCCGCGGCCTGCCAGCGGCGGATCTGCGCGCAGGCGGTTCGCAAAGTCCACGCGCCGATGGCCCCGATCATGCCCGTTTCCTCGGCGATTGGAATGAATTTGACCGGCGGCAGCAAGCCTCTTTCGGGATGTTGCCACCGGATCAGCGCTTCCAGCCCGAGCATTTTGTGAGTGAGAAGTTCGATTTTCGGCTGGTAGTACAGCACGAATTCTTCCTGTTTCAGAGCGCGCTGCAACTCGCTGCTTAATCCCAGTAGCTCCGATACCCGAATGTTGTATTCGGAAACGTAAAAAACATAATCGGCCCGACCAGCCGATTTGGCCTGATACATGGCGCTGTCGGCGCAACGAATCAAGGTCATCAAATCGGTGCTATCCAGTGGATAGATGCTGACGCCGATGCTGGCGTTGATATTCAGCAAGTGACCATCGAGAACGAACGGTGCTCGCAGCGCCTGCAATAGATGCGCCGCAACCCGGCCGGCGGTCGCCGGTTCGATGATATCGGGCAGCACCAGAATGAATTCATCACCACCGTGGCGAGCCAAGGTATCCTCTTGCCGAATCGAACCACGCAAGCGCTCGGTGACGACTTGTAGCAGTTGATCGCCGATGTCGTGGCCCAACGAATCGTTGACCGCCTTGAAATGGTCGAGATCTAAAAACAGGACACCCACACAATGGTGCTTGCGATGGGCCGCGTGAATGGCTTGGCTGAGGCGATCCAGCAACAACGTACGGTTCGGCAACCCGGTCAGCGCATCGTGCGTGGCCAGATGGTGGATGTGGCGGGCGGTGATTTCACGCTGTTCCTCGCGCGCGAACAGATTGAGCGCGAAAGAGATTTCACCGGCCAGATTAATGAGCAAGGTGGTAATGTCTTCCTCGAAAAACCCTCGATTCCCCGCGAAGGTGCTCAGACAACCCACAACGACATCATTGCGGCGCAATGGAAAAACAGCGGCGGCGCCCACGCCCGAACTGGCCGCCCATTCCCGCCACGACAGGTGGTTAGGGTCGATCTGAAAATCGTTACTGACGACCGGATGGCCCAGTCGAAACGCCATGCCGCAAGGTCCGGCGCTTTCCAACAGATTGCAGTCGTTAGAAACTGGGAGCAGGATCGGCGAACTGGAATCCTTAATGGCGATGCCAGCCTGCGCCGCTTGTTCTAGCTTGCCGGTTTCCGGGTCAGCGAGACTGATGGCGACCAATACCATTTGTTCGAGTTGGGCCACGATCTGGCAGACTTGCTGGAACAGGTCCTGCGGTTGCGGCTGGCGCATAATGGCGGCGCTGGTCCGGCTTAATGCGGCATATAAATTGCTCAAACGGACGAGCTTTCTTTCCGTCTCCTGTTGGATGGTCATATCGCGGACGGCGGCCACCGTAATGGTGTTTCCCTTATAGCTAAAATGCCGCACCCACAGGTCTGCCGGAAAAACCGTCTGATCCTTCCGCCGGTGTAATTGCGCGGTCAGCAGCTTCGATTGCGTGCGCGGCAGCGCGGCGGCGGCTGCCGGTTCGGCCGCCAGATCGATGTCCTTCAGCTTCAGCAATTCTTTTCTGGAATAACCGTACAGCTTGGAGGCCGCCGGGTTGGCGGTCAGGATGCGTCCATCCCGACTGTCGATCAGAAACAGCGCATCGCCGATGGTGGCGAACACGCTACGATATTTCAATTCGCTGGCGCGCAGCGCCGATTCGATGTTCTTCTGGCCGGTGATGTCTTCCTTGATGGCGATAAAATGCGTGATGGCGCCAGCTTCGTCTCGAACGGGCGCGATGGCGGCTGATTCCCAATACAGCACCCCATCCTTGCGGTGGTTACAAAATTCGCCACGCCATTCTCGGCCGTCGGTGATGGTCCGCCACAAGTGCTCGTATCGTTCAGGCGGCGTGCGGCCGGATTTGAAAATGCGCGGATTGGCGCCAATGACTTCAGTCGCGCTATAGCCGGTAATCTGTACAAATTTTGGATTGACATACTCAATGGCGCCATGGCGATCGGTGATGATCACCAAATTAGCGCTTTGCTTGATGGCGCATGAGAAGAGACGCAATTGCTGTTCGGTCTCGCGCCGTTCCTGAATTTTGGTGTTTAGGGTTTGCTGTTGCTCGAAAAAATCTCGCATTAACTGGGCCAGTTGGCCCAAGTCGGTGGGCTGGGAAGCCAGCGTGTTGAGAAGGACTGGATCTTGCTGGCGCCATGCTTGCGAGAGCAGCTGGAGTGGCTTGCTGATGGATAGAAACAGGCTGGCCAGTAACCCAACCAGCAATAGCGAACCCATCGCCAAGGGCTTTTGAAGGCCGGGATCTTCCAGATAAATCATTCCCACCGTGAGGAGGATAAGGATCAAAATCGTGATCCAGAAGAGCGCGATGGGATTTTTCCTGATCCGCTGTTTCATAAAGGCATTCCCCAGCCCTTGCTCAGCACAGAAGCCGCTTGATGCGCCAACCTGAGCGACTGAAGGCGCTAACGCCGTCCCTCGCCAAGGCAAGCAGAGAAGGCCAGGAGATCAGAGCGATCAATCCGATTGCCACACGCAAGCTTAACATGTCAGCCTATCTATCCTGTTGGCGCCGTAATGCGTGGCCTATCTCTAAAGCTGTTAACTTAATGCTAAAACCCGAAAAATCCAAGGGAAAATCGGCTTTTAGGGTATTGAAGAGGGCTGTTTTTAGGCGGATAGCGCGGTAAACGCTCGCCACCCAGCGAAGGCGGCCAGCACCAAGAACAGACCGCCGCTGACTTGGTGAAGAACAGGGATTGGCAAACGCCGTAACAGGGTTTGGCCAGCCAAGACGCCCACTGCCGAGGTGAGCGATAAAGCAAGGGTTCCTCCCACCCAAACGGGTAGCGCCGCTTGCGTGCTGGCCAGCCCGGCGACCGCCAATTGTGTCTTGTCGCCCAATTCCGCTAAAAAAATCAGCACGAAGGTCGAGAGCAGCACGCTACGACCATCGCGCTCCCGGACTTCGACGGTTTCTTCTTTGGCCTCTCGTAACGAACGTAGGCCAAAGATCGCGAACAGCATGGCTACGATAGCTGCTATCAGCCATTCCGGCAACCATGTGGCGGCGACCGCCCCAAACAGCACCGCTAAAAGATTCAGGATTGCGAACGCGGCTACGGCCCCCAGCAAAACGGGGTAGGGTGGGTGTTTGGCGGCTAAGGTCATGCAGACGAGCTGCGTTTTATCCCCAAGCTCGGCTAACGCGACTAAGCCCAAGGTTGTTGAGGCAGTTACAAAGAAGTCGCTCATCAGGATTTGGGAATAACGGGGGATGGGAGTGATAGGGAATTCGGAGAGATTATACAAGGCTAAAGGGCACGTCTTTAAAGCGTTCCCGGCTCTAACACGGCCAATACCTGCCGCGGTTCGAGCTTGCCTTTGAAAAAGATCACTGGGCCGGGAATATCGCGAAAATCCTCTGCTCCCACATTCAAGCGATCCGAAACGGCCACGATTAAATTTGGCATGGCCGCTCGCCGTAGCTTGTCTAGCTTGCGGCGCAAATAATCGGGATGCCAGAAGCCCATGATCTCGATGTGTGCGATCTGGCCGTTCAAATGACGTAGGGCAAAATCGGGTACGAACACGGTTCCTTTTAAATCGACGATTTCCACTTCGCGCTCCAGCTGCCATGCCGTACCTAATTTGTCCCAGCGTCGGGCGAAAGTTTCTTCCAGCAGGCTGTCGAATGCGGGCGGAGCGGGTTTCAGCGACTTGAGAGGGGATTGCGAATCCAGTCGATAGCGCAATTCCTGACCGTCCCGTTGCAAGATGGCTTCTAGCTCCCAACGACTGATTCGCAGGAGGGCCGGTAAAAACATGGCCATTTGCAAACCGTATTTACGGGTCTGCTTGAACAGGCTGGCGGGACCGTCCACATAGATCTGATAACCGTCGTCCAAATGGCCTTCGACCGCGTACATCAGACCGTGAAATTTGAGATGTTGAAACAAACGACGGTACTCGCCAGGGACGTTGCGATGAGCGGTGAGACGTAAAGACGGCGCCGAATAAGGCGAGCCTTGCGCTTGGGCCAGATTGTAACGATCGATCAAGCGGTCTGGCGTGAAATCCGGCAACACAGCCAATAAGTGGTTTTCTGGTAGATCGGCGTAAAGGGCTTCACGGAGGGTTTCTATCTCCAGCTGATAGCGTGGCGCAACGATTTCCAGCACTTCCCGTGCCTGAGTTTCACTGTGCGCACCACGCGCGGCCGCCAGCGCGAAGAGTTCGCGCCGTAGCGCTTCCGGCTCCAATTCGCCAGTCGCCAAGCTGAACTCGGCGTCATTTAGCGCCAAATGGGCAAAGCCGCGCACGATCCGATAATCCGGCGAGTCGCCCTCCAGTGCACGTAACGCGCACTGCAATTCGCCGCGAGGGCGATGCTGATGCGCGCGGATCACGCTCAACACCTGGTCGGCCCAAACATGCTGCTCGTGGCGCAGAAAGCGCGGATAGAGTTGAGCACCACGCTTGTACGAAAACAACAATTCCGAAGGTAACATCTATCGCTATGTTCCTTCGTCGTCGCGATCTTGACTTTCTCGCCCACGCTCGCTGGCAGCTGAAGGATTTGCAGAGTCGAACAGCGCCAAGGTGGCCTCGATCCGTTCCGCTTTTCGGTTGATCTCCGGGGGTGCGCGACGGCGGTCAGCCACACGTTCCTCGCGAGTCTCTTTAGCAATAACTTCGTACAGAACAGCCTGTTTAGCCGCAACGCCCCGTCGCAGGATGCGGCCCAGGCGCTGGATGAATTCCCTTGCCGAAGCGCTGCCGGACAGGATTACCCCCACTGAAGCGTCGGGTACGTCCACGCCTTCATTGAGCACATTACTGGTGACAATGGCCGTGTAAACCCCGATTTAAAGCCATCCAAAAAGCCTGACGTTCCTTGATCGCCGTTTGGTGAGTCAAACAGGGAATCAAAAAACGCTGTGAGACTTCGTAAGCCGTAGCGTTGTCTTCAGTGAAAATAACAGTCTTGGCGCCGGGGTGATTGGCGAAAACCATCCCAAGCGCGCGTAGTTTTCCAGGAGTGGCATGGGCGATGCGTCGCGCGTCGCGGTGGGCGCGCATGGCGCGGCGACCTTCAACGCTACGCGCCGACAACATCACGAAACGGTTCCAACCTTCCAAGGTACTCAACGATAGCCGGTTAGCCTGTAAAAAGGCGTTCCGCTCATCCAGTGCTTGCTGATACGCTAGCCGTTCGGCCGCGGAAAGATCGACATAAATGGGCCGTATCTGAAAAGCGGCCAAGACCTCGCCGGCCAGTTGTTCGGGTTTTTTGCGATAGATGATAGGGCCAACCAGCGCTGGTAGATCAAGCTCTCGGCCGTCGCTACGTTCTGGGGTGGCGGTCAAGCCTAATCGGTAGGGCGCTAATGAGAATTCAGCGATAATCCGGTAAAACTCCGACGGAAGATGATGGACTTCATCGAAGATCAACAGACCGAAGCGGTCGCCCAGGCGGTCGATATGACGTGCGGCGGAGTCGTAGGTGGCGATAGTGAGCGCTTGCGGCTCATGGTAACCGCCGCCGATGAGACCGATTTCCTGGTCAGGAAATGCCGCCCGCAGCAGGGCATACCATTGTTGCATTAAATCGAGGGTTGGAACCACGATTAACCCATCCCGTCGCGCCCACGACAGCGCCAGCAGTCCAAGCAGCGTTTTGCCCGCTCCGGTCGGCAATACCACCACACCCCGTCCTTTCGCCGCTTGCCATGCCGCCAGCGCTTCCTGCTGGTGAGGATAGGGGGTCATCGTCAGCGTACAACCCAAATCCCGCAATCGGTAGCGCGGTGCTTGGTTGCGGGCCAGCTCGCGCTTCAACTGGCTGATAACATCACTGTAACAGCTGGCTGGGGCACGGTAGGCGTTCACACGGGGATCGTAACAAAACCAAGTGTCCAATCCCTTCGGGAGCTTATCGACACCTTCCAGTAATAAAGTGCCTCGATCGAAGAGAAGCTGGCTTTCATGATCATTGCGCCCCGTATGATAGAGGCCAGCAGTATCTTTGATGCGATGGCTCATTGACTTACAGCTAAGAGATGAACAAACACGCTGAGGCCAGCCTCGAAAAACTTCTCTGACGGTTGATTATTTCGTTATGCGGCTCAAACAACAAGGGCGATCCATCACGGTCGCCCTTGTTGTTTGAGCCTAATCCTGAAGCTAGGCTTTATCGCAATGTTTTCCTTGTTGGCCGAACGGCCTGGCCCAAGTAGCTCCAACCCATCAGTAATAGCAGTCCTAGCAAGGCTAACAGATTTACCGGCGATAGCGTTGGAATGTCAGCCACAGCCTCTGTGGTTCCGCCGTTGCCGGTGGCATCGGTGTTGTCAGCGGAGTTCGGGTCCGGCACTGGGCTGGTCACGCTGGCCATATTGTCGAACGTACCAGCCGCATTGATGATAGCAGTCACTGTCACCGTAGCGGTGGCTCCCGCCGCCAAACTCGCTAGAGTACAAGGCAAAGCGGTACACGCCCCACTCACTGTCTGAATGGTGAGATTAGTCGGCGTGTCGCTGATCCGAACCTGGGTGGCCGTACTAGGGCCAGCATTGTGAACTTCCAGCGTATAGGTGAGCGTCTGCCCTACGGTGTACGGCGCTGGCGTTTCCAACGTCTTGCTTAGCGAGATATCCGCCTGTTGTACCGGGTTATTGATAGCAGTGTCCGTATTATTACCGGGTGTGGGGTCGTTCACCCCCACTGGTGGTGTCACTGTGGCGGTGTTGGTTAAGTCGCCGGTCGTTGCTGCGGGCACCGTGCCGGTGAGGGTGAAGGTGACGCTACCGCCGCTGGGCACGGTGACCAGGGCGTCGATGTTGCCGGTGCCGCTGGCTACGCCACAAATCGCACCGCCCGACGGTGTGCAGGCCCAGGCGAAGCCGGTCAGCTGAACGGGCACGGTGTCCTGCACCCGGGCGTTGGTGGCGTCGCTCGGTCCGGCGTTGTTGACGGTAATCGTGTAGGTCAGCGGCTGGCCCGGCACGCAGGGGTTCGGCGTGCTGGCCTTGCTCAGCGACAGGTCGGCGCGGGCGTTCACCGCGTTGTTGTCAGTGTCGCTGTTATTGCCAGGTATAGGGTCGTTCACCTCTGCTGGCGGTGTCACTGTGGCGGTGTTGGTTAAGCCGCCGGTCGTTCCTGCGGGCACCGTGCCGGTGAGGGTGAAGGTGACGCTAGCTCCATTTGGAATCGTGACTAGAGCGTTGATGTTGCCGGTGCCGCTGGCAATCCCGCAAATCGCTCCTCTTACCGGCGCGCAGGCCCAGGTGAACCCAGCTAACGGTGCGGGTAAGGCATCTTGCACCCGGGCGTTGGTGGCGTCGCTCGGTCCGGCGTTGTTGACGGTAATCGTGTAGGTCAGCGGCTGACCCGGCACGTAGGGGTTCGGCGCGCTGCTCTTGCTGATTGACAGATCAGCTGCCGCATCTGTCGGATTGGTATCCGTGCCGGTGTTGTTGCCGGGCGTGGGATCGGTCACGCCGGCTGGCGGACTGATCGTGGCGGTGTTGATAAGCGGGACGATGGGTCCGGTGGGGGCGGTGCCGGTGAGGGTGAAGGTGACGCTACCGCCGCTGGGCACGGTGACCAGGGCGTCGATGTTGCCGGTGCCGCTGGCGGTGGCGCAGCTCGCGCCGGCGCTGGTCGGGGCGCAGGTCCAGATGAAGCCGGCTAATGGTGCGGGTAAGGCATCTTGCACCCGGGCGTTGGTGGCGTCGCTCGGTCCGGCGTTGTTGACGGTAATCGTGTAGGTCAGCGGCTGGCCCGGCACGTAGGGGTTCGGCGTGCTGGCCTTGCTCAGCGACAGGTCGGCGCGGGCGTTCACCGCGTTGTTGTCAGTGTCGCTGTTATTGCCAGGTATAGGGTCGTTCACCTCTGCTGGCGGTGTCACTGTGGCGGTGTTGGTTAAGCCGCCGGTCGTTCCTGCGGGCACCGTGCCGGTGAGGGTGAAGGTGATGCCGCCGCCGCTGGGCACGGTGACCAGGGCGTCGATGTTGCCGGTGCCGCTGGCGGTGGCGCAGCTCGCGCCGGCGCTGGCCGGGGCGCAGGTCCAGGCGAAGCCGGCCAGTTGAACGGGCACGGTGTCCTGCACCCGGGCGTTGGTGGCGTCGCTCGGTCCGGCGTTGTTGACGGTAATCGTGTAGGTCAGCGGCTGGCCCGGCACGTAGGGGTTCGGCGCGCTGCTCTTGCTGATTGACAGATCAGCTGCCGCATCTGTCGGATTGGTATCCGTGCCGGTGTTGTTACCGGGCGTGGGGTCGGTGACGCCGGCCGGCGGACTGATCGTCGCGGTGTTGATAAGCGGGACGATGGGTCCGGCGGGGGCGGTGCCGGTGAGGGTGAAGGTGACACTACCACCGCTGGGCACGGTGACCAGGGCGTCGATGTTGCCGGTGCCGCTGGCGGTGGCGCAGCTCGCGCCGGCGCTGGCCGGGGCGCAGGTCCAGGCGAAGCCGGCCAGTTGAACGGGCACGGTGTCCTGCACCCGGGCGTTGGTGGCGTCGCTCGGTCCGGCGTTGTTGACGGTAATCGTGTAGGTCAGCGGCTGGCCCGGCACGTAGGGGTTCGGCGTGCTGGCCTTGCTCAGCGACAGGTCGGCGCGGGCGTCGGCCGGATTGGTGTCGGTGCCGGTGTTGTTGCCGGGCGTGGGGTCGGTGACGCCGGCCGGCGGACTGACCGTGGCGGTGTTGACCAGGGACACGATCGGGCCGGCGGGGGCGGTGCCGGTGAGGGTGAAGGTGACGCTGTCGCCGCTGGGCACGGTGACCAGGGCGTCGATGTTGCCGGTGCCGCTGGCAATCCCGCAAACCGCGCCGCCCGACGGGGCGCAGGTCCAGGCGAAGCCGGCCAGTTGAACGGGCACGGTGTCCTGCACCCGGGCGTTGGTGGCGTCGCTCGGTCCGGCGTTGTTGACGGTAATCGTGTAGGTCAGCGGCTGGCCCGGCACGTAGGGGTTCGGCGTGCTGGCCTTGCTCAGCGACAGGTCGGCGCGGGCGTCAGCCGGATTGGTGTCGGTGCCGGTGTTGTTGCCGGGCGTGGGGTCGGTGACGCCGGCCGGCGGACTGACCGTGGCGGTGTTGACCAGGGGACACGATCGGGCCGGCGGGGGCGGTGCCGGTGAGGGTGAAGGTGACGCTGTCGCCGCTGGGCACGGTGACCAGGGCGTCGATGTTGCCGGTGCCGCTGGCAATCCCGCAAACCGCGCCGCCCGACGGGGCGCAGGTCCAGGCGAAGCCGGCCAGTTGAACGGGCACGGTGTCCTGCACCCGGGCGTTGGTGGCGTCGCTCGGTCCGGCGTTGTTGACGGTAATCGTGTAGGTCAGCGGCTGGCCCGGCACGTAGGGGTTCGGCGTGCTGGCCTTGCTCAGCGACAGGTCGGCGCGGGCGTCGGCCGGATTGGTGTCGGTGCCGGTGTTGTTGCCGGGCGTGGGGTCGGTGACGCCAGCCGGCGGACTGACCGTGGCGGTGTTGACCAGGGACACGATCGGGCCGGCGGGGGCGGTGCCGGTGAGGGTGAAGGTGACACTACCACCGCTGGGCACGGTGACCAGGGCGTCGATGTTGCCGGTGCCGCTGGCGGTGGCGCAGCTCGCGCCGGCGCTGGCCGGGGCGCAGGTCCAGGCGAAGCCGGCCAGTTGAACGGGCACGGTGTCCTGCACCCGGGCGTTGGTGGCGTCGCTCGGTCCGGCGTTGTTGACGGTAATCGTGTAGGTCAGCGGCTGGCCCGGCACGTAGGGGTTCGGCGTGCTGGCCTTGCTCAGCGACAGGTCGGCGCGGGCGTCGGCCGGATTGGTGTCGGTGCCGGTGTTGTTGCCGGGCGTGGGGTCGGTGACGCCGGCCGGCGGACTGACCGTGGCGGTGTTGACCAGGGACACGATCGGCCGGCGGGGGCGGTGCCGGTGAGGGTGAAGGTGACGCCGCCGCCGCTGGGCACGGTGACCAGGGCGTCGATGTTGCCGGTGCCGCTGGCGGTGGCGCAGCTCGCGCCGGCGCTGGCCGGGGCGCAGGTCCAGGCGAAGCCGGCCAGTTGAACGGGCACGGTGTCCTGCACCCGGGCGTTGGTGGCGTCGCTCGGTCCGGCGTTGTTGACGGTAATCGTGTAGGTCAGCGGCTGGCCCGGCACGTAGGGGTTCGGCGTGCTGGCCTTGCTCAGCGACAGGTCGGCGCGGGCGTCGGCCGGATTGGTGTCGGTGCCGGTGTTGTTGCCGGGCGTGGGGTCGGTGACGCCGGCCGGCGGACTGACCGTGGCGGTGTTGACCAGGGACACGATCGGACCGGCGGGGGCGGTGCCGGTGAGGGTGAAGGTGACGCTGTCGCCGCTGGGCACGGTGACCAGGGCGTCGATGTTGCCGGTGCCGCTGGCAATCCCGCAAACCGCGCCGGCCCGACGGGGCGCAGGTCCAGGCGAAGCCGGCCAGTTGAACGGGCACGGTGTCCTGCACCCGGGCGTTGGTGGCGTCGCTCGGTCCGGCGTTGTTGACGGTAATCGTGTAGGTCAGCGGCTGGCCCGGCACGTAGGGTTCGGCGTGCTGGCCTTGCTCAGCGACAGGTCGGCGCGGGCGTCGGCCGCTGGACGGGGCGCAGGTCCAGGCGAAGCCGGCCAGTTGAACGGGCACGGTGTCCTGCACCCGGGCGTTGGTGGCGTCGCTCGGTCCGGCGTTGTTGACGGTAATCGTGTAGGTCAGCGGCTGGCCCGGCACGTAGGGGTTCGGCGTGCTGGCCTTGCTCAGCGACAGGTCGGCGCGGGCGTCGGCCGGATTGGTGTCGGTGCCGGTGTTGTTGCCGGGCGTGGGGTCGGTGACGCCGGCCGGCGGACTGACCGTGGCGGTGTTGACCAGGGACACGATCGGGCCGGCGGGGGCGGTGCCGGTGAGGGTGAAGGTGACGCCGCCGCCGCTGGGCACGGTGACCAGGGCGTCGATGTTGCCGGTGCCGCTGGCGGTGGCGCAAACCGCGCCGGCGCTGGCCGGGGCGCAGGTCCAGGCGAAGCCGGCCAGTTGAACGGGCACGGTGTCCTGCACCCGGGCGTTGGTGGCGTCGCTCGGTCCGGCGTTGTTGACGGTAATCGTGTAGGTCAGCGGCTGGCCCGGCACGTAGGGGTTCGGCGTGCTGGCCTTGCTCAGCGACAGGTCGGCGCGGGCGTCGGCCGGATTGGTGTCGGTGCCGGTGTTGTTGCCGGGCGTGGGGTCGGTGACGCCGGCCGGCGGACTGACCGTGGCGGTGTTGACCAGGGACACGATCGGGCCGGCGGGGGCGGTGCCGGTGAGGGTGAAGGTGACGCTGTCGCCGCTGGGCACGGTGACCAGGGCGTCGATGTTGCCGGTGCCGCTGGCAATCCCGCAAACCGCGCCGCCCGACGGGGCGCAGGTCCAGGCGAAGCCGGCCAGTTGAACGGGCACGGTGTCCTGCACCCGGGCGTTGGTGGCGTCGCTCGGTCCGGCGTTGTTGACGGTAATCGTGTAGGTCAGCGGCTGGCCCGGCACGTAGGGGTTCGGCGTGCTGGCCTTGCTCAGCGACAGGTCGGCGCGGGCGTCGGCCGGATTGGTGTCGGTGCCGATGTTGTTGCCGGGCGTGGGGTCGGTGACGCCGGCCGGCGGACTGACCGTGGCGGTGTTGACCAGGGACACGATCGGACCGGCGGGGGCGGTGCCGGTGAGGGTGAAGGTGACGCTGCCGCCGCTGGGCACGGTGACCAGGGCGTCGATGTTGCCGGTGCCGCTGGCGGTGGCGCAGCTCGCGCCGGCGCTGGCCGGGGCGCAGGTCCAGGCGAAGCCGGCCAGTTGAACGGGCACGGTGTCCTGCACCCGGGCGTTGGTGGCGTCGCTCGGTCCGGCGTTGTTGACGGTAATCGTGTAGGTCAGCGGCTGGCCCGGCACGTAGGGGTTCGGCGTGCTGGCCTTGCTCAGCGACAGGTCGGCGGTAGTGCTTAGCGGTGTGGAAACGGTCGCTGTGTTTGAACCTGCGTCAGGATCGGGTGTGGTCGAGGATACCGAGGCGCTATTCTCTATCGGTACAGCTCCACTGTAATCAGCCGGCACCAGATAAGTAGCCGTGATGACGCGATTTTCTCCGGCGGGCACTGTACCCAAAGCGCACGGAAACGCCGTGGTGCACGCAGTGCTGTTAGCGATGAAAGTCAAACCTGCTGGCGTCGGGTCGGTTACTGTCACTCCCGTTGCATTGGAAGGGCCATTGTTGGTGACTGTAATGGTATAGATCAGATTTGACCCTCGGATCGCGGTTGCCGGCCCAGTTTTGCTAATGCTCAAATTGGCGCTCGGCGTCAAGGTGTCGGTATCGCTATTGTTCGCTGAGCTTGGGTCGGAAGTGCCAGGCGGTGGTATTACGCTGGCCGTGTTGATCAGCAATCCTGTCGCATCGGGTGCAACCGTACCAGTCACTGTGAATACAACTGTTTCATTTGGCTCGACCGTAACGAGGGCGCTGATATTACCGGTTCCGCTCGCTGGCGTTGGGCACAAAGAATTACTGCCTGTCGTCGTACAACTCCAAGTCACTCCGGTCAGTTGGAGCGGAAGATTATCAGTGACCGTGGCATTCGTCGCCGTGCTTGGCCCCGCATTCGTCACCGTGATGGTGTAAGTGACGGGGGTGCCGGGTATGACTTCACTCACTCCGTTAGTCTTGGTGATGCCTAAATCCGCTATGGGTGCGATAAGCGCTGTCGAAGCCGTGGCGGTATTATTGTCGGGGACTGGATCGGGCGGCGTATCGGAGGTCAGCGTCGCTGTGTTGACAATAGGGTCTGGCGTGACGTACCCAGCGGGTACTGCTACCGTGGCGGTTATCGTCAAGCTGCTGCCCGCTGTCACAGTCCCCAAAGCGCATGGAAAGCCCGCTGCGCAGGGCGCTGTGATGCTGCTATAAGTCACCCCTGTTGGTGCGGGATCAGCTAATACAACGTTCAGGGCATCCGAAGGCCCGTTATTGCTGACGACGATTTGATATTGAACATTCGTTCCTGGAACCACTGTCGCGGGATTACTGGTTTTGCTGATGCTTAGATCCGCGCAAGCGAGCGTCGCTATGGTGGGTTGGTAGCCCGGAGACGTTAAGTCGCCATCGCTGATGGCTACTTTTGTTACTCCAGAGGTGCGGCCCACATAAGTCACGCTGGCCTGATTAGAAATAGGCGTGCACGGTGGCGGCGAGGCGATGGTCACCCTGAAGCGGAGCGTGGTGACATCCCCGACAGCCAATGCGCCTCCAGTTGTGGCGTTAGCGCCCGTGCCAAGCCGGAAAATGACATTGCCGGCGCTTACGTCGGCTTGGTCGTCGCCAGCGGTATCAGTTTTGACGCCCGCGTTAGCGCCCGCGAGAATTTGTAGGCTGCCGTTTACATAAGTGGCGTTAGCTGGAATGGGATCAGTGAGCACCACTCGGTCGGCGGGATCATTGCCGGTATTGCTGACGCTGATATTGTATTCCAGTACGTCGCCAGGAAGAGTTTGGCCGCCGTTGAGATCAGTGACGGTTTTAATGACGTTGCCAGTAACGACGGGTTCGAAAATCTCGGTCATGAAGGTGACAACGCCAGGATAATAGAAATCACCTCCCGTTCTCAGCGTAATAATAGCGTTGGTACTGCCATTGCCTAAAATGGTCTGGCCATTGACTAATGTAACGATATCGGCGTCAAAGCCCAGCTGGTTAATATAATTTGGACTTTTGGTGGTGACATACGCCCCACCGCGGCTGATAGTTGCGTTAAAGAAATTGGGTATTATAGTGTCACAAGTTGGGCCTGAGCCTGCTATATTGAGGGTATCACCAATACAGGTGCTCACTCCCGCGCTATTCGTTAACTGTAGGCTATCGCCATTGGTGCCTAAATCGCCTTCGTAAGCAACCACGCCGATCGCAGCGCTAAAAGTACCAATCAGCGGGGTAAGGAATCCGCTCACCGGAATACTAATGTCAGTGGGAGTATTGGTATCGACCACCGCATAGCCGTCGAAAATCGTCAGATTCCTTAGCGGCTGTGCTGGATCGCTGTAAGCCACCACCAGAGCCCAACCGCCGTAGCTGTCGGTACCTAGACCTGCTTGAATATTAGCGACTGTATAGACGCCACCGCCAGCTGCTTGCACTAATGCGGTTACATCCACAGCACCTTGATAGCGAGTCGGAGATAGAGGGTTATTGTCAACTTGAGTTGCCACCAGGTCGATATACCCACCGGCAGCGGGTGTGTCAAAACGCACTCTATTGCGTTGAGTGGCGTTAGGCGCTGGCTGACTGCTGCCGGCAGGGGCGCCATTCAGGCCGCCCGCGGCGGTCTCGGCGCCCCAATAAAGTTTGGCGAACTCCACTGTCGCGCCGGCCGGTAGCGTCAGCGTGGCGCTGCTGGAATTAAAGGTGGTAGCGTCGCTGTCCTGATTGACATAGGTCATGAAATTATTATTGTTATTTCTAACACCAAGACTAACTGCCGTAGGATTATTTTGGACGCTGGCGCAACTTGTGCGTGTGCTCCCTAGGGTGGCTGAGCAGGTCATGATGGTATTAGCCGCAAAGGTAATATCACCACGTGTGTTAAGGCTAAAATCGGGCGGCGAGAACGAGCGAACGAGACTGGAGGCGAACGCTGCCTCTCCAATCAATCCCAGCAGGATAATTACGATATAAGCTAATGATTGCCATTTATTTTTTATTTGGACCTTCTCGCGCCCGCACCAAGCAGAAACAAAAGCAAGTGCGAAATGGGCGATTGGGTCCACCGTGCTTATTCTTGTGACTATCATTTTCTGCTTAGCCCCTAGCGCTTGGATAATCACAGCGTGCTGCGATTGCCCTAAAATGAAGCATTTACGCTAATATTTAGCGAAATTATCCAATAATAACATTTCTTATTAAGCAAAGTAGAGTAGCTGAAAGGGTGTATTAAGGATTGATGCGTAAGTTGGTCATTATGCTATTGGTTTTTAATGAAATATAACAATTTGAATCGATTTGGTATAAAATGAAATGTCCGATTATTTTGCTATAATTTTATTCTTTTATAGGATACTGATTCATTCACCATACACAAAATGCAGAATTTATAGCTACAAAATTGTGCATTCAGCTGAAACGCAATCAGGATCATTGATCCTTGCGCGGCTTTTTTGATAAAGCCACTTCCAAAATGGCTTGGCATCATTTCCATCAAGAACCATCAATCTGGAATAGGTAATCCGTATTGTAAGTTCTTACGTGAAGCCGGTTTTCTTTCAAAAGGATATAACTCGGGCCGGATTTTAATTTTACTTGCTCGTAAATTTCACCTGTTTTCTTGTCAAGGAGATAGAGATAATCGGGTTCATCTGTAAAACCGTAACCCGTAATAATCGTATCCCCAACGATTTCAAAATTGATGGAATTAGAAACAAGTGGTTTAGTCCTCCATAATACTTTACCACTCTCTATATCAATAGCTGTGATGTAGGCGTTTAATCCCATCGATGATTTAGCATAGGTGCCATGCGCGTGAGAGACATATAAAATATTATTTTCTTCAAATGCCCAATAAATTCGCTGGTTAATAAATTCTTTTTCCTGTTCGGGGTATTGTGGCGAATAAGAATAATTAAAAAAATCGAAGCCATATCGGTATTCTCCAGAATTCGGATCTACTGAAATCAAATAGCGGTTTTGTCCAAAATTTATCCCATAAATAAGAAGAATAGTGTTTGTAAACCGAATCGCTGTTACTAGGATTTGGCCTCTAAATTTTTTAGGTATGAAATCTGGGGTATCTCCCAAACTGTTTTGAAATGGATTAGGCACATTATAGATGGGTAATGCCAGATCATTTCTTTGAAGCCATTGACTGTCATCAGTAATGCTATTGGGTTTTTCATTGATTAATCGTAATTTCAGTCGATGAGTCGCTTGGTTATGAGTTGGGGTGAATAATTGATAGTGAAATGGTGGAGTAGGCAGTGTGATTAATCTTAGGTCTTCCCGATCAATCCAACGTGCCGCTGGATTGCCGGGCATTGCTAGCTCGCTGCCTTGAGAAGCCAGTTTGACTTGCCCTGATTGCAAAAACAGCCTGTGTTTGCTATCTAACCATCCGATTTGTTCCGCCAGCGCAGCCGAACTGGCCGATGTCGCCGCCGCTACGCATAACAGTACGACGTTCCACCGATACGCACGCCGCATTTGTTTCTCCTTTCTTTGCTGTGGTGAGTGGGTTAATGGCATTCACTCACTGATCCCGGTCGACAGCGCCGCCGATCCACCCAAATAGTGCTATCTAGCTTAGCGGCAGCGAATTGGGCATTGTCGGTGCGGGCGTCGGACAGCGTTGCGTCAGCCAAATCAGCGCCGCTGAAATCGACCGACAATAGATTGGCTCCATCCAGCTTGGCGCCCTGAAGCTGGGTACGAGCCAAGATCGCATTTTCTAGGACCGCCCGACTCAGGGTCGCGTGAGTGAGATCGGAATCAAGCAGATTGGCATCCGTCAATGTCGCCTGGGCCAGATTCGCCTTGCCCAGCGTTGCCCCGCTCAGATCAGCGCCAGTCAGATCAGTCTGATACAACTGCGCGCCGCTCAGATCAGCGCCACGCAGGTTGGCCTGCGTCAACACCGCGCGCTCTAACCGAGCGCTCGCCAGGTTCGCGCCGACGAAGATCGCTTTTTCCAACTTGGCTGACACCAAACGTGTGTTGGTCAAGGTTGCCTGGCTAAGATCCACTCCACTTAAAACGGCATTGCCTAAATCGGCGCTGTCGAGACGCGCTCTGTTGAGCTTGGCATTGCTGAGATTGATTTGAGTCAGTACCGCGCCCCTTAAATCCGCGCCGCTCAAATCGACGCCCTGCTTGTCGCAACGCAGCCAATTGACCCGCCGCATGGGCGGGTCTTCGCAGGCGCTCCAGGCGTTGAGTGGCAAAGAGAGTAACGCCACCCCATAAAACGCTGAGAACAGGCTGATCGTAAAGCGGGCGGGTCGTTTCACAAGTAGGCTCTCATGACGTGGGCTCCGAGCTGAACACCAAATCGGCCACCTGCTCGAATCGTTCGACAAAGTGGATCGTCAATCCTTCCTTAATATAATCGGGCAACTCTTCAACATCGCCACGGCAGGCTTCCGGCAGAATCAGTTCATGAATGGCGACGCGGCGGGCAGCAATCACTTTTTCGCGAATGCCGCCCACCGGCAATACCAGTCCGGTCAAGGTCAGTTCGCCGGTCATCGCTAACGGCCGGGGCGGTTGCTGGCCGCGCGCGAGCGACAACAAGGCGGTGGCGATGGTAATGCCAGCGCTGGGGCCATCCTTGGGCGTCGCCCCTTCTGGAACGTGCAGATGAACGAAGGCTTCGTCGAAGAATTTCGGATCAGCCTGATACTCGTCTAAATGGGAACTGATATAGCTATAGGCGATGTTAGCCGACTCTTGCATCACCTCGCCCAAGCGGCCCGTCAGTTTGAAACCCCGGTTCTTGGTGTGAACCCGCGTGGCTTCAATATTGAGCGTGGCTCCACCCATCGCGGTCCACGCCAACCCGGTGATGACTCCAACGCCAGACATTGGCGTTTCCGGCTTGAACGGCGGTTTCCCCAGATAATCATCCAGTCTCGTCACATCGACCACAATCGGGCCTTCGCGGCCTTGGACGATTTCCACCGCGATCTTGCGCACGATCCGGCCTAACTGCTTTTCCAAATTGCGCACGCCGGCTTCGCGGGCGTAACCCTCGATAATTTGACGCAACGCCGCGTCATCAAGCTGGATGCGGTCGCGCTCCAATCCACTGCGTTCCAACAATTTTGGCCACAAGTGATTGCGGGCGATTTGCACCTTTTCGTCGGTGATGTAGCCAGACAGCCGAATGGCCTCCATGCGGTCGAGCAGCGGCCCCGGAATGGTGTCGAGCTGGTTGGCGGTGCAGATGAACAGCACCTTGGACAGATCAAAGCGCACGTCGAGGTAATGATCCAGAAACTCGGTGTTCTGTTCTGGATCGAGCACTTCCAGCAGGGCGGATGCCGGATCGCCTCGAAACGACGCGCCGATTTTGTCGATTTCGTCCAGCATGATGATTGGGTTGGCGGTCTTCGACTCTCGCAGCGCCTGGATGAATTTGCCCGGCAGCGCGCCGATATAAGTGCGGCGATGGCCCTTGATTTCGGCCTCGTCGCGCATTCCGCCCAGACTGAAACGATAAAATTTGCGATCCAAAGCGTCGGCCACCGACCGCCCAATCGAGGTTTTGCCGACGCCCGGTGGGCCGACCAGCAAAATAATCGAACCACCGACTTGCCCTTTCAGTGCGCCGACCGCCAGAAATTCGATGATACGATCCTTAACGTCTTCTAGCCCGTCGTGGTCGCGATCCAGAATTTCACGGCCGTGCCGGAGATCCAGATTGTCGGTGGAATAAACTCCCCACGGCAATTCGGTTATCACATCCAGATAGTTGCGGGTGACGGCGTATTCCGGGGAGCCGGTTTCCAGAATCGACAGCTTCTCCAATTCTTCCTCAATCCGCTTCATGGCGGCTTCGGGAACTGTTTTGGTCGCCAGCCGCTCGCGGAATCGGTCGGCATCAGCCGTGCGGTCGTCCTTGGCGAGACCGAGTTCCTGCTGGATCGTTTTGAGCTGTTCGCGCAGGAAAAACTTGCGCTGGTGCTCGCTCATCTTTTCCTCGACCTGCTTGCGAATCTGCGTCTGGAGTTTGGCGACCTCCAATTCCTTCTTGATCAGCACGATCACTTTTTTCATCCGCTCCAGGATCGGCGCGGTGGCGAGGATTTCCTGCAATTCTTCCTTGGTCGCCGTCGTGAGACTCGCGGCGAAATCGGCCAACGGCGAGGGATCGTTGGTGTTGAAACGATTGAGAAAAAACTTCAATTCTTCGGAATACAAAGGATTGAGCGGGATCAATTCCTTAAGGGTATTGATTACCGCCAGCGAGTAGGCGCGCAGTTCCTCGGGGTCCGCTTGATCTTGCTCGCTCAAGTAGTCAACCTGAACGTGGTAGGGCGGCGTGCTGGACAGCCACTGTTCGATGCGAAACCGCTTCAAGCCTTGGGCAATGAATTGCAGGCGGCCCTCGTTGCGAGCCAACTGATGCATCCGCGCCACGGTGCCGATTAAATGGAAATCCTCGGGACCCGCTTTTTCGGTGCTGTCGGTCTTAACCAACACCAGGCCGATCATATGCTGTTCGCGGTTGGCGGCCGCTTCGATGGTCGGCAGCCACGGCTCTTCATTGAGCAGCAGCGGTAACGCCTGAGCCGGGAAAAACGGCCGTTCCGACAGGGGCAGCAGATATAAGGTGTTGGGCAGAATATCGGCGGCGGCAACGATGTTGCTGGCGGATGTCGCGCTCGCCTCTTCTTCCGGCATCACTTCCGCTTCAAGGGCTTCGACTTCATGGTCGGTCATCATTCATTTCTCGCGGCTAAAGGGAAATTTAAACCCTAAATGCGGGCGAGATCAGGAATAATCAAGGCCCAAGCTATTGAATGGGATGGGTGATTCAATCAACCGCACCCCGGCTTTAAGCCGCCTTCTTGCGCAACCTGATCTGCCGGAACCAACCGCCAGCCAGCGCCGGCTGGTCTGATAGCACCTCCAGTCCCGCGACCCGTTCCAAGACCCGTTCGAACACGACATCCGTGTGCGTGGCCAACTGGCCCAGCAATGGACTTAGTAACCGCCGTAGCGGCGCGAATTGACCAGGGCGCAGAAATTTATCGAGAATCAGGATTTGACCGCCAGCCCGCAACACCCGCGCCGCTTCCGCCAGCACCCGTTCGGGCTGAGGCGCTATCGCCAAGATCAGATGCAGCACCACCGCATCGAACTGGGCATCACGATACGGTAGCTGGCGGGCATCGCCGAGGTCGAGATGAATGTTCAGATGGGCGGCGGCGGCCTTGCGCCGGGCGCGCGCTAGCATCGCGGGGGTCAAATCGAGGCCGGTGTAATGGAGCCCGGGCGGCAGCAAGGGTAGATCGAGTCCGCTGCCGATCCCGGCCAGCAACACCGCGCCAAGCGGTGGCGCGTTCAAAGCCGCCAAGCTCTGGCGACGCGCATTGAGGGTAAACGGGGCGACGAAGGCATCGTAAATCGGCGCGATCAGAGTGTAGCTGTGGCGCAAACTCAAGGTAGAACGCCTCAGTGCAAAGTGCGGGGGATGGACAGAACGAACGGCGGAATATCGGCCTCGAACGTTACCCCATCGTCGGCCAGCATTTGATAGCTACCTTTCATGCTGCCAACCGAGGTTTCCAGGATTGCGCCGCTGGTATATTGAAAACCTTCGCCGGGGCGCAGATAAGGTTGTTCGCCAACCACGCCTTCGCCCCGCACTTCCTCGATTTTGCCGTTAGAGTCGGTGATGATCCAGTGCCGATTGAGGAGTTTGGCTGGGATGTTGCCCTGATTCTGGATAACGATGGTGTAAGCGAAGACATAACGGTCGTGCGTCGGATCGGACTGTTCTTCCAAATAAAACGCTTGCGCGGCGACCTTAATGTTGTAGTCCGTCTTTTTTCTCGCCATGGACGGTCGATTCCAGGTGGGTTGAAGGGAGTTTGGGCAGTAGTGACAAAGGACTTGATGGCGTTGGCCATCAATCAATTTTGGTGGATCGCCGCTCAATTGTACAATGATTGGTGGCGCTTCAATCGATATCGGCGGTGATTGATTAAAACGGAAGCGAGCATCGAAATCAGCGCTTGTCGGCCATGGATCCTAATCTTCGATTCATCACTTCGATCCAGCAAGCGAGAGTACGCCATGTCCGCTCGAACCCGTATCCAGCGACTATCCGGTCGTGAGATCAATCCCTATCTACCTGATCTGGCGCGATTGCGCATTCAAGTGTTTCGAGAATACCCTTATCTCTACGAGGGCAGTAGCGATTATGAAGAGAGGTACTTGAAGACTTATGCCAGCGTCCCAGAGAGTGTGATGGTGCTGGTGTGGGATAATGATCATGTGGTCGGCGCTTCCAGCGGGTTGCCATTGGTGGCCGAACCCCCAGAAGTCATCGCACCCTTTGTGACGCAGGGTTATGAGCCGGGCCGGCTATTCTATTACGGTGAGTCGGTGCTGCTGCCTGCCTATCGAAAGGCAGGGCTGGGCAAGCGCTTTTTCGAGGAGCGGGAGGTCCATGCGCGAGCGTTGAACCGCTTTGATACCGTCTGTTTCTGTGCGGTCAAGCGGCCGGCCGACCATCCGCGTCGGCCAGTGGATTATATGCCGCTGGATGATTTCTGGAAACGGCGCGGCTTCGTCAAGCACCCCGAATTACGCACCACTTTCTCATGGCGGGACGTGGGCGAGCCTGTAGAAACGCCCAAGCCGATGGCGTTCTGGCTTAAAGCGCTGCTTTGAGCGGCGAGAGCGGCGCTGCCGCCGCTCCGATTGATATCACAACGCCACGGCAGGCAACGCGGATAAGGCCGTTGCCAGTTCCGCTTCATCGTAATCCTGATCGGTCAGTTTGCCGGCGAAATAGTCCATATACGCCTGCATGTCGAAGTGGCCGTGACCGGAAAGGTTGAACAAGATCGCTCGGCTGACCCCGTCTTCCTTACAGCGCCGCGCTTCGTCGATAGCCGCTTTTACCGCGTGATTGCTTTCCGGGGCGGGCAGGATGCCTTCAGCGCGGGCGAACTGGACGCCAGCTTCGAAACAACCGATCTGGTGATAAGCGCGGGCTTCAATCAAACCCAATTCCTTGACGTGGCTGACCAGCGGGGCCATGCCGTGGTAGCGCAGACCGCCGGCGTGGAAACCCGGCGGGGTGAAGGTCGAACCGAGCGTATGCATTTTGGTGAGTGGGGTCAGATGCGCGGTGTCGCCAAAATCATAAGCGTACTGGCCGCGCGTTAGGGTCGGGCAAGCCGCCGGTTCGATGGCGAGGGCGCGTACTTTGGGACCGCCGCGCAATTGCGCGCCGATAAAGGGGAAAGCGATCCCGGCAAAGTTGGAGCCACCCCCGGCGCAGCCGATCACCACATCCGGGTAATCATTGGCCAGCGCCATTTGTTCCATCGCTTCCAAACCGATCACGGTTTGGTGCAACAACACATGATTCAAGACCGAGCCGAGTGCGTAGTTCGTGTCATCGCGTTGGGCGGCAATTTCGACCGCTTCGGAAATGGCGATGCCCAAGCTACCGGGGTGATCGGCCCGCTTGGCGAGGATGGCCCGGCCAGAGGCGGTCTCGTCGGACGGGGAGGCGACGCAGCGCGCTCCGTAGGTTTCCATCAGCGCCCGGCGATAGGGCTTCTGCTGGTAAGACACCCGCACCATGAACACTTGCACGTCGATGCCGAATAACGCGCCGGCAAACGCCAGCGACGACCCCCACTGGCCAGCGCCGGTTTCGGTGGAGATGCGCTTGATGCCTGCTTCCTTGTTGTAAAACGCTTGTGCGACGGCGGTGTTGGGTTTGTGGCTGCCGGCTGGGCTGACGCCTTCGTACTTGTAATAAATCCGCGCCGGCGTATCGAGCGCCTGTTCCAATCGCCGGGCGCGATAGAGCGGGCTGGGCCGCCATTGGCGGTAAATGTCACGAACCGGTTGCGGAATCTCGACTTCACACGCGGTTGTTACTTCCTGCATGATCAATGATAGAGGAAACAGCGGTGCGAGGTCGTCCGGGCCAATAGGTTGCAATGTGCCCGGATGCAGCACCGGAGGCGGCGGCACGGGTAAGTCAGCGACTAAGTTGTACCACGCTTTGGGCATCCGGCTCTCATCGAGCAGGTATTTGACGGATTCGGTCATGTCGGTTCCTGAAGAAACGCCCGCTTCATGGGCCTTCGATAAGGTTGCTATTCGCTGAGCGAGGGCGTTTGCTAATTTATGGGGTTGTTGAGCCGCGCGCTGGCGATTAAGGCCGCTATTTTAGCGTAATTTTATTTTTGATTCTTAAGGGTTTGCGATCAGAAAGAGATACATTGAGAATGTATTCTTTTGAGACCCTTTTTCTTAAGTTCATCGTCTTTATTATTAACGATTACCGTCGCCACCGTGAACACGGGCGACTATTCCAGGAGCTGGGGTTTTTGACAATTGGAACAGGTGTACGCCTAATGCCTGCTAGGCGCCCCAAATGGGTACCGTGACGATGAATCAATCGAAGGCGGTTATACGGCGCGCTGCAAAGAGTGAGGGCCTGAAATAGGTTGGAGGCTAGTGCTGCGCTGCCTCGGTTAAGCAACAACGCCTGGCGGCTTGCTTGCAACCGTCAGGCGTTGTTGTGGGCGGCTTGAACGAAGTGGAGCATTAACCCAGGTTAACGCCAAAGTCCCGCGCGACAGCCGCCAAACCACCGGCATAACCTTGGCCGATGGCCTTGAACTTCCACTCATCGTTATTACGGTACAGCTCGCCAAAGATCATCGCCGTTTCGGTGGACGCATCTTCCGACAGGTCGTAACGCGCGATTTCCTGATCGCCCTCGGCGTTGAGAGCGCGAATGTAGGCATTGCCGACCTGGCCGAAGTTCTGCTTGCGGGCATCAGCATCGTGAATGGTCACCACGAAGGCAACTTTGGCGGTATCGGCAGTCAGCGCGCCTAAATCGATTTCGATCAGCTCGTCATCGCCCTCGCCCACACCGGTACGATTATCGCCTTTATGGGTGACCGATCCAGCAGGGTCAGTAGGGTTATTGTAAAAGATAAAATGCTGATCGCTCAGGACTTTCCCGCTAGCATTCAGCACAAAAGCGGAGGCATCCAGATCAAATTCGGTGCCGTCGGTTTTGCGTAAATCCCAGCCCAGACCGAAACGTACCCGCTTCAAGCCGGGCGCCTGTTTGCTCAATGAAACGTTTCCACCTTTTTGCAGAGAGATTGCCATCTTTGATTCCTGTCGTTGTGAAGATTGATCGGCTTTATAGACTGAGCCAAAGCATCAGACGTTAATCCCATACTGGCGACACATGGCCGCCAGGCCACCTGCATAACCCTGACCGACGGCGCCAAATTTCCATTCGCTACCATGACGGTAAATTTCGCCGAAAATCATCGCTGTCTCGGTCGACGCATCTTCAGCTAGATCATAGCGGGCCACTTCGGTGTTGGTTTCCGCGTTAACGAGACGGATAAAGGCGTTACTCACTTGGCCAAAGTTTTGCCGGCGCTGATCCGCATCATGAATCGTGACGGTGAAGGTGATTTTTTGCACGTCGGTTGGCACTTTGCCTAGGTCCACCAACAGTGCTTCATCGTCGCCTTCGCCCGCCCCCGTGCGGTTATCGCCAGTGTGCTGGACCGAACCACAAGTGGATTTCAACTGGTTGTAGAAAATGAAATCGGCTTCGGAACGAACTTTGCCGTTGGCATCCAGCAAGAAGGCCGAGGCATCAAGATCAAAATCCGCGCCGTCGGTCGCGCGAGCGTCCCACCCCAGGCCAATCAGCACCTTTTTTAAGTCGGGCGCTTCCTTGCTTAGCGACAATTTACCGCCCTTGTTAAGAGAAATAGCCATAATCAGTTGTCCTCCCGTAGGTAAATGCGGATAGGAGAGTGTGAAAACATTTAGGCGCGGGCAACCGGGAACCAGCTGTTCTTCGATCGCCCCACCCGATGACAGTGATTAAAGTTCTCGATCGCGAGCTTCGATCTTTTCTTCAACTTTCGCCTGTTGCGTCACGTTCTTATCTTCCGGCTCCTCTTTCGCTGGGAATAACAGTGAGGCGATGACGCCCACCGCCAGGGTGCCAAGAATGATCATGAGGCTCATGTCGGCGGAGATATTGAATCCGGGCCAGTGGAACAGGTGGTTAGACGCCTGCAACGCCAGTTTGAAGGCGATAAAGAAGAGCAGCGCCGCCACCGCCTTGTCCAGGTGAACCAGGTATTTCTGCGCCGCCGCCAGCACAAAGTACAGCGAGCGCAAACCGAGAATGGCGAAAATCACTGCCGAATAGACTAATAGCGGTTCGCGAGTCACCGCGATAATGGCGGGCACCGAATCGAAGGCGAAGATGATGTCGGAGACTTCGATAACCACCAAGCACAGCAGCATTGGCGTGGCATACAGCGCCGCCTTGCGGGCGACCAGAAGGCCCGGATCCTGGGCGGTCAAGGTTTCAACGTGTTTGTGATCGACAAAGAAATGATCGCCGTGCAAGCGGGGATAAACCGGAATGAGCTTCTGCGTCATCCGGACCGACCAATGGTCGGAATAGTCAGCAATCTCATCATCCCCGCCGATCCCTGATAGCATTTTCCAGCCAGTCCAGGCCACGATGGCGGCGAACAAGAATTCAATCCAGGTGCTTAGCCCGAACAGCGTGGTGCCGAAGGCGATGAAAATCATCCGAAAGAGCACCGCGCCCAGGATGCCGAAATACAAAATCCGGTGTTGTAAAGCGCCCTTGATCCCGAACGAGGCAAAGATGGCGACGAACACCATCAGATTGTCGACCGACAGTGATTTTTCTAGGATATAGCCCGCCAAAAACAGTTCGGCGAATTCAGCGCCGTGATGGATCTTGATGTAGAAGTAAAAGGCGATGGCCAGAAAGATCCAGAACAGGGACCATGCCGTGGCGTTGGCGATGCTAATGTCCTTCCCGTCCCGGTGCAGCCGTAAATCCAGCCACACCGAGAAAGTGACCACCGCCACAAAGAGGGCGATGGTTTCCAGCGGATAGCCAATATGGTTTTCCATAAATTTAGAGTGCGCTCACGCTAAGTCGAAGTCTTTGGGATTCAGCCCCAATTCATTGCAAATTTTGCTGACGATGGCTTTCTCGTGCTCGTCGAAATTGCCGTCGGCCGCCCCAATGGCGCAGCAAACCCGAACCATCAAACGAGATTCGGAATCCTTGCCTTTCAATTTGGCCACCACTTGCAACGCGCTCGCCTGGCCAATCTGGTGATCGAAATCGAACTGTTTCGAGTATTTCTCGAAGATGCTAATGACTTCTTGGGCATCGAACACCGACAGGACATCGGAATTGCGCAAGAATCCCATCATTTTTTGTTTTCTTCAGGACGAACCACGCCGTCGGCGTGAGCGACCAGCGCGCAACCGGCCACGACCGCTTCCAAAAAGCTCTTATTTTTGAGCTTGGTGACTTCGGTTTTTAGATTGGCGCTGACTTCAGCGTAACGTTGCTTCAACCATTCAAGAGCCACAGTTATTTCTCCAGAGCGAGAGTTAATCAAAAGGAGGGAAATCAGTCTTTCGAACCCGCCACCCAGCGCAGGCCAAAGTTGTAGGCTTGATCCAGATAGCGGTGATCCTGAAAATATTCAACCAGTTTTGTGACCTTGAGGTTGCCGCTTTGGTTCTCCAGCAACGCCAGAGCGCACATCCGTTGATCGTTCCGGTGACTGTCGAGCCGGATTTCCAAAGTGGGTTGATCCGGAGCGCGCAGGGTGACCACGGCGTCGGTTTCCGACCAATTCGGAGCGCCTTCGTAGATCATGGCGAACAGCACAATCCGATCCAGCTCGTTCCAGTACTGACCGTTGATGTGCAGGAATTCACCTTCGGCGCTAGCACCGCTGCGGTCGTCGCCCATCAGCTGGATGTAGGGCGGCTGATGCAGGCTGCCGAAAGTATTGCCGAGCGCCTGCACCGCGCCACCCCGACCATCGCGCAATTTGAACAGGCATCCAAGATCAAGATCGACCTTGCGGCCACCGGTCAGCCGGCCAAAAAACCCCTTGCCGCTGTTACTGCCTTGGTGCCAGTTGAGATTGACCACAATTTCGCCGAAGCCCTGGGCTTTTTTCTCAAGCGAAATGCTCGGATTTCTTTTGTCGAGCGTAATTTTTTCCAGCCGGATCGGTTTGGGCGCGGCGGTTGGCGCGGCGGCTTGGGGGGCCGGCGGGGATGATGCGGTGGCCGGCGCTGGGGTCGCGGCGGCGTCGGGATCATCGCCCACGTCCACGCCATACTGTTGGGCCAGCGGGCCGAGGCCGCCGACAAAACCTTGGCCGACCGCGCGGAATTTCCATTCCCCGTTTCGCGAATAAAATTCGCCGACGATCAGGGCGGTTTCAGCCATCATCTTGGTTGACAGCGGAAAGGCCGCCAGCGTCGTTTTCGTCTGCGCGTCGCGCATTTCCGCGCGCACCTGCTGCAACTGGCCGAAGGATTGCCCGCGCCGCGCGCCCTGGTCGATGGTCAGAGCGATCACAATCCGTTCGATGGCCGCCGGTAGCTGGGCGAAAGTCACGGTAAAGGCGCGGGCGTCGCCCGCGCGCTGGATGCCGCCGCCGGGCAGCGCGGGTTGGTTGTAGAACACAAAATCGTCGTCACCGCGCACCTTGCCCTGCGCCGTCAAGGCGAAAGCGCTGGAATCCAGCGTTAGCGGCGTGTTGGCCGGTTCCCAGGCCAAGGTGATTTCGACGGTGGCCGGCGCCAGGCTGTGCTTGGTGATGGAAAAATTCTGGCCGGGTTGCAAGTCCATTGGGAGAATTCCAGGGGCTACAGGTAAGGCCGGAGCGTCGGCAACAGGTCGTGGAACGTACGACCGCTGGCATGTTCGCCAATTGCTTGCAATTTCCATTCATTGGCGTGGCGGTATAATTTGGTCATGATCAGTCCGGTGTAATCGCCACCCTCCAGCGACAAATCGAAGCGGGCGATTTCGCTGTGGCTCGCGTCGTCCACGAGCCGGCAGAGCGCGGTGGGAATGCCAGCAAACCCTTCGCCGCTGAAGCTGTTGACGGTGAAGATCAATGATTGAATCGTTGCTGGCAGTCGGCTTAAGTCGATGCTGATCCGTTCGTTCTCGGCGCTGGCGCCGCCACCGCCGGAGCGATCATCGCCGCTGTGTTGAATGGAGCCACACTGGCTTTTTAGTTGTCTGAACCATACAGTATCGACCAGATTGCCGCTGGCGTCGAACAACAGACAGGAAGCATCCAAATCCACCGCTTCCTGACGAGTGCCCGCGCCAAAGCCCAGAAAGCCGCGAGTTTGAACCTGCTTCATACCCCAGCCGAGTCCCATGACGACTCGGCTCAGACTGCGGCCAGCCTCTTTTTCCAGGCTGATACGCTGTCCTTTTTGCAAATTGATGGCCATATGGATGCCTCTGTTGGATTGACTGGTTTGGCGAAACTACGGGTAATGCTGGCATACCCATTTGGATGAAGGGTAGGCACAGGCCGTTTCGGTTTCAGGAGTGGCGGCGTATCAATAAGGAATAAGGATTCAATGATCAGTCTTTACAGTATCGTTGGGGAACATAGGGATAATTTAGGGCGATTTCAAGTGGTTTCCACATTTATTAACTTACAGGACTTTCGCTTCCAGGCGATTTTTCTACCACATAGAGCGGCCTGCCGACAAAAGTGAACACTGCCTACGGTAGTCAAGCGGAAATCCTGACTTATTAACTTTGGCCTCTATTGCTCGGTATGGAGAGGGTCATGCGCAAGTTCGCATTGCTGTTAATCGTGTTGTCCGCCGCGGCGCGGGCCGCGGCCCCGACGCCCGAAACCAACCCCAAGAAATGGCAGGACGAAAAGGGCGTTTGGCACTACGGCGACACCCAACCCGTAGTCCCGAACGCCTCCACCAATAGTGCGGCTGAAGCGTACCGGCGCAAGGATTATCCGGCGGCATTCGAGGGCTACATGAGTTGGGCGAAACAGGGTGATCCGCAAGCTCAAACCATGGTTGGGCTGATGTATCTGCGCGGCGAGGGAGTAGCTCAGAGTCAGGGCAACGCCATTGAATGGTTCAAGCAGGCGGCCAAGCAGGGTAATCCAACGGCGCAATTCAATCTAGCGGTTCTGTATATCCAAAATCCCCAAGCCGCGTCCAGCGAACGGGAACCGCTGTTGTGGTTGCGCCGAGCGGGAGAACGCGGTCATGTCGAAGCGCAGCTGCTGCTCGCCAAGCAATACGCTAATGCTCCAGGCGCGACGCGCGATGATCGGGAGGCTATGGCTTGGTATCAGAAGGCGGCCAGTCAAGGCAATGCGGACGCTCAATTCGAGCTCGGTAATTTCTATGCCAGTGGCCGATCAGTTTCGCCCAACGACAAGGAAGCCGTGCAGTGGTATCAGAAAGCTGCCAGTCAAGGCAATGCGGGCGCTCAATTCGCGCTGGGCGCGATGTATGCCGCCGGTCGCGGCATCGGCGCCAGCGATCAGGATGCCGCGCAGTGGTACCGCAAGGCGGCGGAACAGGGCCATACCGAGGCCCAGTACAATTTGGCTCTTCGTTATTTGAATGGCCGGGGCTGTCGCCCGACCCGCAAGCGGCTTTCGCTTGGTCGCGCAAGGCGGCGGAAAAAGGGTTGGGATTGGCGCAACTCAATCTGGGGCGGTTGTACGCCGAAGGCAATGGAACGCCTCGCAATGACGCCGAAGCCATCAAGTGGTACCGGCAGGCGGCCGATCAAAATTTGCCCTTGGCGCAATACTATTTGGGCCGGATGTATGCCGATGGCCGCGGAGTGCCGCGCAGCCAGTCCGAAGCCCTGCAATGGTACCGGCGCGCGGCCGATCAAAATTTGCCGCTGGCGCAATTCGAGCTGGCTAAGGGGTATCTGACGGGTGAGGGAATGGAGTTGAATGAGGCCCGTGGTATCCAGTTGTTGAACCAAGCGGCCGCCAGCGGCAGCCCCGAGGCGCAGATGCGCTTGGCACAGCACCATTTCGCCGGTCGGGGCGTGGCGCCTGATAATCAAGCTGGCCTGGATTGGTTGCGCAAGGCGGCGGAACAAGATTGTGTCGAGGCCCAATACCTGCTGGCGGCTGTTTATGCCAAGGGAGAAATAGTCGGCCGGGATGATGGCCAAGCGGTCGATTGGTATCGTAAAGCCGCCCAGCAGGGCCACATCGACAGCCAAATCCGCGTGGCTGGGATGTACGCCAACGGTTTGGGCGTATCGCAGGACGACCGGCAGGCGCTGCAATGGTTTCAGGAGGCGGCCAAACGGGATAGCGCCGAGGCGGCTTTTAATATCGGCGTGCTCAACGCGCTGGGACGAGGTACGCCACGTGACGAGGGGCAAGCGGCGCGCTGGTATCGCAAGGCCGCCGATCAGGGCTTGCCAGCCGCTCAATTGAATTTGGGATTGTTTTATGCGGACGGTCGTGGCGGCCTAGCGCGCGATGATGCGCAAGCGTTAGCTTGGTATCGCAAGGCATCCGCGCAAAAATTGCCGTTGTCGCAACTGTTGATCGGGCTGGCCTACGCCACCGGGCGAGGGGTGGCCCATGACGACCGACAGGCGATGCGCTGGTTTGAGCAGGCGGCCAATAACAGCTTACCGCTGGCCCAGTACACTATGGGGATGCTTTACAGCAATGGCCGGGGGGTCGATCAGGATTGGGTCAAGGCTTATGTATGGTTGAGTTTGGCGGTATCTAACGGTTACGTTGGAGCGACGCAACCGCTGGAATATGTGACCAGTCAACTCGATGACCAAGATTTGATCCGCGCCCGCGAGCTGGTGCGCGGATGGCAGGCGGCCGGCCCGTCAGCAAGCCAATCAAACTGAGAGGATAGGAGAATGGACAAGGCGCGCCAATTGGCGGAAAGGGTTCGAGCGGCGTGTGTGGAGGCTGCTTTGGAGGCGTATCACGATGCCGGATTGAGTGGGTTGTGCGCGGAGGGCCGTTGGGAATATACCATCGGCGTTCTGCGGCAACTGGATCTGCAAGCGTTGCTCGGTACGGCGCCGGAGGCGTCTACATTGGCGCGTGACAAGGCAGATGATGGTTGCAGGTAGGCCGTTGCGGTTTACGCGCTTGGTGTTGCCACCAAAAAGGGTTCAGTGGCTTTTGCGATTCGGGTCTAGTAAGTGTTGTCCGAGATTTTGGACGAACTCTTCAAGTCGCACCGATTCGGTGTGCAGGCGCTCGTTCATCTGGCAGAGAGCGCTAGCCAGCCGATAAGTGCGAGATAGTAGCTGCTCCAGGTCGTCGGTTTGCCATAATTTATCGGGATTGACTTCGGGTTCGCCGTCGTTCAGCATCACCGCGCACCATTCGGGAATGCGGTACATCAGCACCGATTCCCGATCGCTGGCCAGGCACAATGTAACTCCAATATCGTACTTGCGTAGAACCGCCACCACATCGTCGAGACAGCGCTGCATCTCCTCGCTCGGTTGCTCATTGCTTTGCGAGACTTCACCCACCTCCGGGACTTCCAGCTCTTGATCTCCCTTGCTCATCTTGATGCACCTCCCATCGTCCAGACCGAGTTTGGATTCAAATAAAAACCCCCGCGCCGTTATGTCGGTAGGGCGGGGGTTCGACATATTCGGGATGATGTCCCACTCGGAAAATCATGTTTACAGCCATTAGCGTGAATTATAGTCGAATTATTAGGTTTGCGCAGCTATTAATGGCGCTGTTAGTGCTTGATTCGGCTTTGGTTTTTCAGAACCGTTGGCCAACCCCCAGCGTGCGGTGGGTTGGGGAATTTTCGATCGAGCTGGTCGCGTTACTGCTATTGCTTGTGGTCGTGGTCCACTGGAGGGGCTTGCCCGGCCGCGCGATGCGGCGGTGGCTGGTGGGTGGTTATCTCGTTCTCATTTTGGGGCGATATCTCGATGTGACCGCGCCGACCTTGATGGGTCGGACCATCAATCTGTATTGGGATAGCCAGCATGTTCCCCAAGTGGCGGCCATGCTGGTAGACAGCGTGCCTGGAGGGCAATTAGGGTTGATGGCGGTGGCGCTGCTGGCATTTTTGGCTGTGCTGATCGCCGTGCTGTGCTGGGCGTTCGACGCGATTTTGGCCGAGCTGGCTCGTCCGGCCGGCCGCCGCTGGCTTGGCGCGCTGGCGTTCGTTTTACTCGCCCTCTACGGCGCTGGTCGATTGAGTCCGCGGCTGTCGACCGAACGCTGGTTCGCATTGCCAGTGTCTGGGATGTTTGTCGAGCAAATGCGGTTGCTCCTGGCGGCGACGGTATGGCGTGATCGGCATTGGGTCGCCGCCCAGCCGCCGCTGCCTGATTCGGATTTAAAGCGGCTTAAACGCGCCGATGTGTTTGTCCTGTTTTTTGAATCCTATGGCGCCTTGGTTTTTGACGATCCCCGGTTTGCCGCGCCGCTGGCGGAGCGGTTCACAACCTTGGCGCAAGCGGTGGAAACGGCTGGTTGGCGTAGCGCCTCGGCGCGGGTTGAATCCAGCACCTTCGGGGGCTTATCCTGGCTGGCGCATTCTAGCTTGCTGTCCGGGTTGCGCATCGCTGATCAGACCGACTACCAAGATTTACTGACATCCGACCGCGCTACGCTCGCCAGCCGCTTCGCCGCCGCCGGCTACCGTACCCTCGCGATCATGCCGGGTCTCAAGTATCCCTGGCCAGAGGGCGCATTTTATGGCTTTGACCAAATTTATAATGCCGAGCGGTTGCACTATACCGGGCCAGCTTACGGTTGGTGGGCGATTCCCGATCAGTACAGCCTCTATCGGGTACATCAGCTGGAGGTCTCGGCCGTGGCTCGCCCGCCGCTGTTTGTATTATTTCCGACCATCAATAGCCATGCTCCGTTCGCGCCGCTGCCACCCTATTACGCGAGTTGGGCCCAGCTCGATCAAGCCGCCGCGTCGGCCGCTGTCAAGCCCGCAGCGCTGAATCAACGGTTGAACGGCGAGGCATTGGCGGCGGCTTACCTCCAAAGCATCGGCTATAACTTGGCGGTGTTGGGTGGTTATCTGGGCCAATACGCACCGTCGGACGCTTTATTATTGGTATTGGGCGACCACCAGCCGCCGGCGGTGGTCGGTGGTCGCGCGCGCTCCTGGCAAGTGCCGGTACATCTATTTTCACCCAATGCCAAGCTGATCGATGCCTTCACGGCGGTTGGCTTCAAACCCGGAATGGTACCTGGTAAGGAGGCTTTAGGCGGTATCGAGATACTCGCGCCCTTGCTGTTACGAATGCTCGATAGCGGGGGGTCAGCGCTAGCCGCGCCGCCGCTTACTGTCGTCGCGCCTCGAATTCGATAATGAGTTCTATCGTGTCGCCGACCCAGCCATTATCCACGGCGTAAGTCATGCCGAATTCACTGCGTTTGATCGCGCCCCGCGCCGATGCGCCCAGAACATGAGGGAACCGCTCGGGACCGGCGCTCGGTATGGGGTAGCGATCGCTCTTGTTCCAAGTGGCTTGCAAGCTGATCGGACGGGTGACGCCATGCAGGGTCAATTCGCCGGTGAGCGTAGTCGGTTGCTGCTTTTTGAACTGGCCGCTCTTGGCCGATAATACCATTTGCGGGTATTGGTCGCTGTCCAAAAAATCTTCGCTGCGCAGATGCTTATCACGTTTTTCGTGGTTCGTGAAGACACTGGCGGTGTCGATGGTGATCTTCAGATCGGAAAGTTGGCCGGTATCCTCGTCGAAAACGAAAGAACCTTCCGCTTTACGGAATAGGCCCAGGGTGGAAGCATAGCCGATGTGCTGTACCAGAAAACCGATACTCAAGTGTTCGGGGTCGATCAGGTACTGTTTGGGTTGGGCCCAGGTGGGAACAGTGATCAGTAATAAAGCGATACCGGCCAGCCAGCGCGCTGATCGGGGATAGAAAGCAGTTGACGGCGCATCATCAATAATTTTCCTTCAAGGTGGGATGACGGGCTAACCAGACGATATCCACAGTAAACGATAACGCCAGCAAGCCCAGGGCAACAGCGGCCAGCAGCGCGCTCCAGGGACGAGCGAGCGGCGGTGTCAGGCAAACCGCCAGGACGATGGTTTGGATCACGCAAACCGTTTGACGGCGCTTGCGGGGTGGTAAGGATTGATTCAGCCAGGGCAAGCACTGAGCGAGCGCGATGAAGGCGTAGCGCATCACGCCAGACAGTAAGATCCAGCCACCCGCTTTGTCGGCTTGGTAGACCAGCGCGGCCATGACCAAAATCAAAAAAGCATCCACCTCCATGTCAAAGCGAGCGCCAAACCGGCTCTCCAGATTATGGCGCCGCGCCAGCCAGCCATCCACGCCATCGAGCAACAACGCCAGGCCGGTTAGTGCGGCGATGCACCACGCTTGCGCTGGTGTCAGCTCGGAGTGGCCAATCGAACCGGCGGCTAGCGCCGCGATGCCCGCCCGCAACAGAGTGACCCGATTAGCTGCTCCAAACCGTTCTTGGGGGAGATGTTGGGGTAGAAAAGGCGACAAGGCGAGCAAGAGGCCGACGAACACCAGCAGACATTGGTCGCTATAGTTTGGCGCTAATTCGAGTATTTGGCCGATACTGCTTGCGAGAACCCACAGCAGGAACACGGCGGGAATGATGGTGTACAGTGTGTTGATCAGCAGGGATTGTAACCGAGGTTCCATCGCCAGGTCGTCGGTTTCAAGTGACGGATCGGATGAGTTCGCGCAAGACGGTGGTCGCGTAAGCGCCCGCCGCCAAGCGGAAACTGAGAACGGCGGTGTGGTCGTCCGGAAAGTCCAGCGCCGCATCGCGCACTGACAAGCGCAAGGGGCGGCGTTCCTGCCGTAAGCCTTCCGCTGCCAGCCCATCGCGAAAGGTCGGCAAGGTGGCCGCCGCCGCTACCTCAATCTCGCGCACCGGGCCGCTGCTTCGCAATTCGCCGTCTCCCCACAGTGGCCCGGTCGGATCGAGGTCGAATTCCTTGACCCGCTGGAAGATAGTTTCATCCGGTTCGCTTGTGGCGAAAATGCTGTGACTGCCCGCCAGCATCAATACGTCTCCCGCCAAAGGCTGATTCCAGGTGCTATCGGCAACCCGCCGCGCCAGCACGGCATTAAACAAGGCGGAGCGAGCAGCCGACAAATAGAGGCCGCGGCGGTGGCGGTCGCGAATCTTTTCCTCGCCGCGCAGCACCGCCGCCGCGTGTTCCAGATTACTCCCCTCGCGGCCGAAGCGTTGTTCGCCAAAATAGTTGGGAACGCCCAGGGCGATGACTCGGCGCAATCGCCCGCTCAATTCGGCAAGATCGCCATCGATTTCCCGCGCGACCAGGCGGAATGTGTTACCGGCCAGCGCCCCGCGCCGCAGCTTGCGAGAATGGCGGATTGCCGATAGCACGGTAAAATCGGGGTTAGCACCAACGGTCCAATCGGGCTCCGCCCGGCCTGGTAAATGCACCGAGAACCATTGCTCGGTGACAGCGTGCCGATCCTTGAGGCCGGCGTAGCTGATGGCCGATGTCGGTACCCCCACCTGTTGCGCCAGCCGCCGCGCCACCCAGTCGGTGTTGGCGTCGCGCTTGCGCACCCAAAGCCAGACATGCTCGCCGCTACCCTCCAGCTTAAAGTTCATTTGCTCGCGGACTAAAAAATCCTCGGGCGCGGCGCGCAACCGGCCTTGCAAGGAAGGTTGGCCGTGAGCGTAAGGTAATTCTGCAAGAATTGAATCGGACACGGGCTGAAAGTAACTGGATGATTGGGATGATGATCTGATTGGGCGGTTTATTCCGCCGTCGCCAAGGGAATCACGTAAAATAAGATAGCGAAGAAATGCAGGATGCTGCCGGCCAAAACGAAAAGATGCCAGATGGCGTGGTGGTAGGGCAGGCGTTTCCAAACGTAGAAAACGACGCCCAGCGTATAGATCAGACCACCTGACAGCAGGAGCAACAACCCGCCGGGCGCGACGTGTTTGAGCATGGGCTCTATCGCCGCCACCACCGCCCAGCCCATGCTAATGTAAAGCCCGACCGAGAGCAGCGTGGAGCGGCGTCCGCGCCTGACCCGCAAGATGATGCCCAGCAGCGCCAGGCCCCAGATCAGTCCCAGCAGCGACCAGCCCCAGGGGCCGCGCAGATTCACCAGTAAGAAGGGGGTATAGGTACCCGCGATCAAAATGAAAATGGCGGAATGATCCAGCGTGCGCAAGACCGCCTTGACCCGAGGCAGCGGAATGCCGTGATAGAGGGTTGAGGTTGTGTAAAGCAAGATCAGGGCCGCGCCGAAAATGCTGCACCCCACCACATGCCACACGTCGCCGTATAGGCTGGCGAAGGCGGTCAACACCCCGAGGCCGGCGATACCGAACACGATGCCCACGCCGTGAATTACGCTGTTAGCGATTTCTTCCCCCAGGGTGTAGCGGGGTAGCGGGTATTGGCTGTTCATGGTTCTCCCCCAACGGCGGGAAGCCGCGCATTGCAACTTTAATCTATTTTCCGACTCCGCGAAGCGCATTGAGTTGCACTGGTTACTACCAGAAATTAGCGCGCCTGAAGTACTTCGTAAACCTTCTTGGCGAGCGCTTCTCGGGTAAAGGGTTTCTGTAGAAAGTGGATACCCTCGTCGAGAGCGCCATGATGGGCAATGATGTTGGCGGTATGGCCCGACATGAACAGACATTTTAAATGGGGACGGATGCCGCTGATCTGTCGCCAGAGTTCATGGCCGCTCAAATCTGGCATGATCACATCGGTCAGCAGCAGATGGATGGGGCCTGAATGCGTTTGGGCCAATTGCCGCGCCTGATGGGTGTTGGCCGCCGCCAGCACTGTGTAGCCCAACCGTTCAAGCAACCGGCTGGCAAGGGTGAGTAGCGCCGCCTCATCTTCGACCAGCAACACGGTTTCGGTGCCGGTTGGCACGGTCGTGGCGGCCGTGGCGGCCTGACTTAGCGGGAGGCTGAGTTCGTCCAACTCATGTCGGGGTAGATAAATTCTGATGGTGGCGCCGTTACCTGGTTCGCTACAGATATTGATGAAACCCTGATTCTGCTTGACGATGCCGTACACCGTCGCTAGGCCGAGGCCGGTGCCTTGTCCGGGTGGCTTGGTGGTGAAAAAGGGATCGAATACTTGCGCCAATACCGCCTCGTCCATCCCGCAACCGTTGTCGCTGACCGTCAGCAGCACATACGATCCGGGGGACATGCCGTGAAAATTTTCGCGGAGCGTTTCATCGAGCACGACTTCACTGGTTTCGAGGGTGATCTTGCCCACCCCAGTGATGGCGTCACGGGCGTTGACGATCAGATTGGCCAGAATTTGGTCGATTTGGGCCGGATCGACCTTCACCGGCCCCAGCTGGGGAGCGGGTTTCCAAACCAGGTCGATATCCTCGCCGATCAACCGTTTCAGCATCTTCAACATACCAGCAATCGTGTCGTTGAGGTCGAGCACCTTGGGCAAGATGGTTTGGATGCGGGCGAAGGCCAACAGCTGACGGGTTAGCTCGGCCGAGCGCTGAGCGGCTTTTTTGATCTCCATCAAGTCGGCGTACAGTGGACAGTCGGCAACAGTTTCATCCAAAGCCAACTCAACGTGACCCGTAATGACGGCCAGCATGTTGTTGAAGTCGTGCGCGATGCCGCCAGCCAGTCGGCCGACGGCCTCCATTTTCTGGGCTTGGCGGAGCTGGGTTTCGAGCGCATCGCGTTTTTGAGCGGCTTGTTCGCCGGCGGCTTTCATCCGCAGCACGCGCAGAGCATAGGCTAGATTGTCGGCCAAGCGGTGGAGCGATTGGACTTCGGCGGGCGCCAGCGGCTCCGGGTGCGCCGCATAAAGGACCAGCGCGCCCCAGATTTCGGCTTCGCCCTTCAACGGCAGCGCGAGGGCGGCCCCGTAGCCGTACTGAATGGCTTGTTCACGCCAAGGTACAAAATCGGGGTTGGCCGCTAAGTTCAGGCAAATGGCGGGTTGACCGGTACGGATGGCCACGCCGGTCGGCCCGCGCCCCGACGGCGATTCATCCCAACTAATCCACAGCTGTTCCAAGTGGTTTTCTCCGACGCCCGCGTGAGCGACCGGCCGGACCCGTTTATCCGGGCCAGATTCGGCCACCCCAACCCAAGCCAGCCGCCAACCGCCCTCCGTTACCAGAATCCGGCAAATGGCCCGCATTAAACCGGCCGCTTCCTCCGCCAGGGCAATGGCTTTATTGCAGTCGCTGAGCATCCTTAGGGAATGCACCGCCTGCCGTTCCTTGTCTTCCGCTTCCCGACGTTCCATTACCCGCCACACCGCATCCATCAGTAGGGTGAGCTGGAGGATGTCGGTTTCATCATAGTCGCCGGCTTTGTTGGCGACGCCGATTACGCCAACGATTTTCTCTTCACTGAACACCGGAACGGTGAGGAAATTGGACAGTTGGGCATGGCCTTCCGGCAGGCCCTTTTTAAGTGGATGGGCAGCGCTGAAATCATTGATGAGAATCGGTCGCCGCTGCCGGATTGCTTCACCCCAGATGCCGGCTTTATCCAGTTCATAGTAGCTTTCGGAATCGGCGACGGCCGCCGCTGGCATCACCGCTGGCGATCTGGAATTCAGCATGAACACCCGGCGGTCTTCGTCGTAACGATAGAGATAACCGAACTGGCTGCCGGTCAGTTGGATGGCTTCGTTGAATGCATAATCCAGAAACTCCCGCACGGAATTGGCGGGGTATTGCAGGATGCTGGTCAAGCTGCGCATCCGTGCTTCGTTGCGGCGGATCTCTACATCTGCCATATGCCGCTCGGTCTGATCGCGAAACACTAACACCACACCCGTGATGGCGCCGCTGTCGTCGCGAATCGGCGCGCTACTGTCGGCGATGGGTCGTTCGCTGCCATCGCGGGCGATGAGCAGCGTGTGGTGGGCCAACCGAACCCCTGTTTCCTCGCGGAGGACTTGCTCGACAGGAGTTTCAACCGCGGCGCGCGTTTTTTCGTTGATCAGATGGAAAACATCCTGCAACGCTTGGCCGCGTCCTTCGCTTTCTAGCCAGCCGGTGAGATGTTCAGCCATTGCGTTCATCTGGCGGACCCGACCCGCGCGGTCGGTGGTGATCACGGCGTCGCCGATGCTGTAGAGGGCTGTGCGAGACTCCTCCCGCGACTCTCGCTCCTGCCGTTCTGATTCATACAGGTTTCGATAGCGCTTGACCCGCTGCCGCCAATAAGCCATGGCGGTCAGCGCAATGGCGAGCAGGAGGCAGAGGAAAATGAATACGCCAATCATCCGAGCGCGATAGCGGGCTTCGGCCAGAATTTCGTTAGTATCGACCTTGGCCACCAAAAACCAGGAAGCGCCGGAAACGGGGCGTAGGTCCGCCAGAACTTCCGCGCCTCGATAATCTTGGCCTTGGAACAAACCTTTTTGTTCGAGCGCCGCCGGCGCGGCTGGAAGCTTGCTTTGGTTCAGCGGCATGCGCGAGAAGGGGGCTGTTTTGGGTCGATGCCGCAGTCCGTTCAGCAACACGACGGCATCGCCCTCCCGACGGATCAAGAGGATTTCGGCGCTGCGGCTGGGTGTGGTGGGCCAAGACTGGAGTAGAGGATAGAGCGAGGCGGCGGCGTCGCTGCGTAGCACGAGCAGCAGGGGTGGACGCCCTCCCACGTCGGGCACCAAGGCCACGGCGTCAAGATAGATGTGGCCGTCGCTGGCGCGATAAAGATCGGAAAGGATGGCGCTGTGACCAACCAGCGCTAGCTGGGCGATTTGCTCCGTGATCGGACCCATGGGAGTGAGACTGTCACGCGTGGCGAGCAGCACATTCCCCTTTTGATCGAGCAGCAGGGCTTCCGCATAACCTTGTGCTTCCTGCTCCAATTTCAATTGGAGTAGACCATCCGCGAGCAAGCCAGGCGTCTCCGGAGATTTTCGCCAGGCCGCCAGTGATTTTTGAATAAAAGGGTTCTTGGCGATTCTCTCGGCGTCAGCCAAACGTCTCTGCCGCCAGCGCTCGATGTCACTGGCTTTGAGTTGGCTAATGGCGGCGATCTCCTGATATTTTTCCTGACGGATCCGCTCCCGCTGATCCTGATAGTAATCGTATGCGCCAACCGACAAAATCAGGATGAATAAGGTAAATGCCGCCATCCGATTGCGAGAGCGGGCGTTGGCGTGCGAATCGGAGGTGCTCATCTTGGCAAGCCTATCATTTGACAGCGTGACAGATAGTGTAGAGGCAGCGGTGAGAGTTGGGAGCGATCGTGTTGAATGAACCGGTCGATTGTAGTGTGAGTGGGGGGTTGCCTAAATATAGGCGGTGGGCTTAAACGGAGCAGTGATCGCTCCCTGTCAACTCGGAGCGGCATGTTACAATGCGCGCCTTCTTTTGGAGCAGGCGCGTGGATAGCGAGCGACAGTGGTTCATGAGTATCGAACAAGCCATTATTGAGGGATGCCAGAAACTAGAGATTTGCTTGCCCGACGGCGCTCGCTGGCGTCTGGGCACTTATCTGCGCCTGCTGGAACGCTGGAATCGAGCCTATAATCTGACGGCGGTGCGCGATCCCGAAGCGATGGTTATCCGACATCTCCTGGACAGCCTGTCAATTCTGCCGTGGGTGAAAGGGCCGCGCGTGTTGGATGTCGGTAGCGGGGCCGGGCTGCCGGGAGTTCCACTGGCCGTTCTTCGGCCCGAACATGAATTTTGTTTACTCGATAGCAACGGCAAACGGACCCGATTCCTGATTCAGGTCGCCGCCGAATTGGCTTTGGATAATGTGAGTGTGGTTCGTAGCCGGGTCCAAGACTATCGGCCTGAAAACTTGTTTAGCAGCGTCGTGTCGCGAGCCTTCGCCACCCTGGCCGACATGGTGGCGGATGCTGGGCGGTTGTGCGCTCCCGACGGCCGGTTGTTGGCGATGAAAGGCGTTTTTCCTGACGATGAACTGGCGCGCCTGCCGCCTGGTTATCGCGTGATGGGCGTTTATCCGTTGCGCGTTCCACGCCTGGACGCTGAGCGCCATCTGGTTCATTTGGCGTCCGCGCCTATTTCCTGAGATTGAGTCATGGCTACCATCATCGCGATCGCCAACCAGAAAGGTGGTGTGGGGAAAACAACAACAGCCGTCAATCTAGCGGCTTGCCTGTGCGCGTTAAAACAGCGGGTGTTGTTGGTCGATCTCGATCCACAGGGTAATGCCACCATGGGTTGCGGTGTCGACAAGCACGCGCTGGCGGCGACCAGTTACGAAGTTTTACTGAAGGAGGCGAGCCTGTCGGATGCGCTGTGCTGGGTTGAAAAGGCGGAATTGCAGTTGCTGCCGGCCAACGGCGATTTGACCGCCGCCGAAGTCAATCTGCTGGAAACCGACAATGCGCCGGGCCGGTTGCGCGAAGCGCTCGCGCCGGTGGAATGGAATTTTGATGTGATTATGATCGACTGCCCGCCCTCGTTGAATATGTTGACGGTCAACGCGCTGACGGCGGCCCAGTCGGTGATTATTCCGGTGCAGTGCGAGTATTATGCCCTGGAAGGCCTGTCAGCGCTGCTCGATACCATCGACAAGGTGCGTAAATCCACCAATCCGGGCTTGCGCCTTGAAGGGGTGCTACGCACCATGTTCGACCCCCGCAACCGCCTGGCTAACGAGGTGTCGGCGCAGTTGTTGGCGCATTTTGGCGAAGCGGTGTTCGAGACGCTGATTCCGCGCAACGTCCGGTTGGCGGAGGCGCCCAGCTACGGACTGCCGATCATTTATTACGACGATAGTTCGCGCGGCGCGCAAAGCTACCGAGATCTGGCGCGGGAGGTGCGAAAACGCTTACGACGGCCCGTGACAAAGGCGCCCATAAAGGATGGAACAGCCACATGATCAGGAAAAAAGGCGGCTTGGGCCGGGGACTGGATGCTTTGCTTGGCGCGGGAACCGCCGCCCGCAATGAAGGGCCGGATTTAACCGTTCGGGAAACGCTGCGGTCTTTGTCGGTGGAGCGAATCATTAAAGGCCGCTATCAAGCGCGCCAGGACCTGCGCGAGGAAACCTTACGCGAGTTGGCGGAATCGATTCGCGCGCAAGGCGTGGTGCAACCGGTCGTGGTGCGAGCCCTGGGCGACGGCCGTTATGAATTAATCGCCGGCGAGCGGCGGTGGCGCGCCGCCCAGCTGGCTGGATTGCGCGAAGTGCCCGCCGTCATCCGCGAGGCGTCGGATCAGGCGGCCATCGCCATGGGCTTGATCGAGAACATCCAGCGCGAGGATCTCAGCCCGCTGGAAGAAGCGCTTGGCTTGGCGCGGCTGATCGCGGAATTCGAACTCACCCACCAACAGGCGGCGGAGGCGGTCGGTCGGTCGCGATCGGCGGTGAGCAATCTGCTGCGCCTGCTCGAACTGACTGAGGAAGTGCAAGGCTTGCTGCTGGAGCGCAAGTTGGATATGGGCCACGCGCGCGCGTTGCTGCCTTTGCCGCCGCCTTTACAGCGAGAAGCGGCCCAGCAGGTCTTGTTGCGTGGACTCTCGGCGCGGGAAACCGAGGAATTAACGCGCCGCTTGCAGCAACAGCAAGCGGTTTTGCCGGCGCGTACCGAAGCACTGGACCCAAATATTCGGTCGCTGCAAGATGATCTGTCCGAGCGGCTAGGCGCGCGGGTGCGGCTGCGTCACGATACTTCGGGCAAAGGTCGCGTAGTCATTCATTACAATAACCTTGATGAGCTTGATGGCATTATTGCTCATATGAAGTGACACCGTGTTTTTTCATTGACCCCACTGTGTTAAATTCCCTATAATCCGTAACACTCTTCGCAGTCGCAGCAAAACCGGGGAGCAGGGATTGCAAGGAATGGTTTGCGGATCGCGTGGAGTTAAGAAAATCAAATAACGAACAGAAAATATAACTACATATAAACATGCCCGGCGCAATGCGGAGCTCAGAGAATTAAAACGAAATGCGAGCCATGGGCGCACAACAGGTCATTCGGAAAATTACCGCCATTCAATTGCTCCTCACGCTGTTGATCGCGGTCGCCTCTTTTGCCTTCGGCAACTTTAAAACCGCTTATTCTGCTGTCATTGGCGGTGGCATCAGTATTCTTGTTACTCTCTATTTCGCCAGCAAGGTTTTCTCGGTACGTATCGGTTCACCCGCCGCTAAAATCGCCCGCGCCTTCTATGTCGGCGAGGTTGTTAAGCTGTTGTTGACTATCGTCTTGCTTGGTGGCGCCCTGTTTTACTTCGATGTCGCGCCTTTGCCTCTGTTATTGGCATATATGGCGGCGTTAATGGCGTATTGGCTGGCATTACCCTTCACATTCGACGCTTCGGTGAGGACGCTATGAGCGAGAGCGGTGGTCATTCCGCGACCGGATATATCATTCACCATCTCACCAATCTGAAAGTTGGCGAGGGATTTTGGACGATACATCTGGACACGATGTTTTTTTCGATAGCCTTAGGGTCGCTTTTTCTATGGCTATTTATGAAAGCGGCAAAATCCGCCACCAGCGGCGTGCCGGGACCCTTGCAAAATCTGTGTGAAATTCTGGTTGAGTTCGTTGATACCCAGGTCAAGGATTCATTTCATGGCCGCAATCCGGTCATCGCCCCGTTGGCGCTAACCATTTTTGTTTGGGTATTTCTTTGGAATTTCATGGACTTGATTCCAGTCGATCTGTTGCCTTCCATCGCCGCCCTGTTTGGTATTCCCTATTTGCGCTCGGTGCCCTCCACCGACCTGAATTCCACTTTTGGCTTATCGATCTCGGTATTGCTGCTGCTTTATTACTACAGCTTCAAAGTTAAGGGTCCAGTGCATTTTACGATGGAAATACTGACTCATCCCTTCGGCAAATGGTTTATGCCCTTTAATTTATTGCTGCGGATCGTCGAAGATTTGGCGAAACCCATTTCGCTCGGCTTGCGGTTATTCGGTAATCTTTATGCTGGTGAGCTGATTTTTATTCTGATTGCGCTATTGCCTTGGTGGATTCAGTTTGTCTTGGGTTGGCCCTGGGCAGTATTCCACATTCTGATTATTACCTTGCAAGCTTTTATTTTCATGGTGCTGACTATTGTCTATCTCAGCATGGCGCATGAGGATCATTAACAAAGATCGAAAAAAGATCAAAAAGCGGATTGTGGAATTCGGAGTTGCTACCGCGCTTTAGCGGCCGAATTTATCCAAACGAGTTTTTTCATCCACACCTCAATCTCTTAACGGGAGACACTAATGGAAGCTGCAAGTCTGATCGCCAACGTGCAGGGTATGACCGTTATCGCTGTGGCGCTGATCATCGGGATGGGTGCGCTGGGCACCGCCATCGGCTTCGCCCTGCTGGGTGGTAAATTTCTGGAAGGGGCCGCGCGCCAGCCGGAAATGATTCCCGCATTGCAAGTCAAGATGTTTATTGTTGCCGGTTTGCTCGACGCGGTGACCATGATCGGCGTCGGCGTCGCTTTGTTCTTCACCTTCGCCAATCCGTTCCTCGGTCCAGTGCAAGCGGCTCTGGGCAGCCATTGAGCGCGTTTGGGACGCTCCGGCACTTACACCTAATCTATCCGAGGAGGTAGCAGCGTGAACTTCAATGCCACTCTGATAGGGCAGATGATCACGTTCGGCCTGCTGGTGCTCTTTACCATGAAGTATGTGTGGCCGCCGATCATGCAGGCCATGCAGGATCGCCAGAAGCGAATCGCCGAGGGTTTAGCCTCCGCGGAACGCGGCGTGCGCGAGCAGGAGTTGGCCAAGGCCAAGGCCGCGCAAATGTTGAAGGAAGCCAAGCAGCAAGCCACCGAGATTGTCACTCAGGCCCACAAGCGCGCCAACGAGATTGTCGAGCAATCGAAACAGGAAGCTCGAACCGAGGGCGACCGCCAGCTTCTCGCCGCCAAGGCCGAGATCGAGCAGGAGGTCAATCGCGCCCGCGATCAGCTTCGCAGTCAAGTCGTCAGTCTCGCGGTCGCCGGCGCCGGCAAGATCCTCAAGCGCGAGGTCGACGAAGCGGCCAACGCGTCCATGCTGGATGACTTGGTTGGACAGCTTTAACCATACGGACCATGCCCATGGCTGAAACTACAACCGTCGTCCGACCTACTTCTGCTGCGCGGCCTTACGCCCGCGCCGCATTTGAGGACGCTCAGGCTGCTCAGGCGCTGCCGCTTTGGTCCGGGCTTTTGGAGGCCGCCGCCGCCATTGCCGCCGATCCGGCCATGCAACGGCTGTTGGGACCTTGGAATCCCGAATTGCGCGGCGAGCAGAAAGCCGGCTTGGTCGCCAGCTTGTGTCGCGATATTCGTGGCGATGCAACGCCGCTTCCTGAAGCGTTCGACACCTTTCTCAAGATGTTGGCGGAGTATCATCGCCTGCACCTGCTTCCCAGCATTGCCGTTCTGTTTGAGCGGTTTCGGGCTGAAGCGGAAAGTGTCCTGCACGCCGAATTGATTTCCGCCTCCGCCGTAACCGAGGCCCAGCGCAAGCGTGTGACCAAGGCCCTGAAGACCAAGTTCAAACGCAGTATTGTGCTGGACTGCAAGACGGACCCATCGTTGATCGCGGGTGCTGTGATCCGGATCGGCGATCGGGTGATCGACGGTTCGGCGCGCGGCCGGCTGGACAAACTTGCCACGGCCTTGAGCCAGTAAGGGGAATACCGCTTTATGCAACTCAAACCATCCGAAATCAGTGATCTGATTCGGCAGCGCCTACAGGGTTATCAGGCGACCGCCGAAGCACGCACGGAAGGCACCATCGTCAGTTTGGCTGACGGCATCGCCCGGATTTACGGCCTCGACAATGCCATGCAGGGCGAAATGATCGAGTTTCCGCCACCCAACGAAGGCGATCCGGTCACCTATGGCCTGGCGATGAACCTGGAGCGCGACTCGGTCGGCACCGTGATCTTGGGCGACTACGAGCATCTGGCCGAAGGCAACAAAGCGCTTTGCACCGGCCGTATCCTGGAAGTGCCGGTCGGCGAAAGTCTGTTAGGGCGCGTGGTCAATGCGCTCGGCCAGCCGATTGACGGCAAGGGGCCGATCAACGCCACGCTGTCTTCACCCATCGAAGTGATCGCGCCGGGCGTTATCGAACGCCAGTCGGTCAGCCAGCCGGTGCAAACCGGCTTAAAGGCCATCGACGCCATGGTGCCGATCGGTCGCGGCCAACGCGAATTGATCATTGGCGACCGCCAGACCGGCAAAACGGCGGTAGCGATTGATACCATCATCAATCAGAAAGGCACCGGCGTTAAATGTATCTATGTGGCCATCGGGCAGAAAAACTCCTCGATCGCCAACGTGGTGCGTAAGCTGGAAGAGCACGGCGCGATGGATCACACCATCGTGGTCGCCGCCAGCGCCTCCGAATCGGCGGCGATGCTCTATACCGCGCCCTACTCCGGTTGCGCCATGGGCGAATACTTCCGCGACCGCGGTCAAGACGCCCTGATCGTCTACGACGATTTGTCGAAGCAGGCGGTGGCCTATCGCCAGGTATCGCTGCTGCTGCGTCGCCCGCCGGGTCGTGAAGCCTTCCCTGGCGACGTGTTCTATCTGCATTCCCGTCTGCTGGAGCGGGCCTCCCGGATCAACGCCGATGAGGTTGCCCGCTTGACCAACGGCGCGGTGCAGGGTCAGACCGGTTCGTTGACCGCCTTGCCAATCATTGAAACACAAGCCGGTGACGTGTCGGCCTTCGTGCCCACCAACGTGATTTCGATCACCGACGGCCAGATCTATCTCGAAACCGACTTGTTCAACGCCGGTATCCGACCCGCCATCAATCCTGGTTTGTCGGTATCCCGTGTCGGTGGCGCCGCCCAGACCAAAATCATCAAAAAGCTCGGCGGCGGTATCCGCTTGGCGCTAGCCCAGTACCGCGAACTGGCGGCCTTCGCTCAATTCGCGTCCGATCTCGATGAAGCGACTCGCAAGCAGCTCGAACGCGGCCAGCGGGTCACTGAGTTGATGAAGCAGAAGCAGTATTCACCGATGTCCGTGGCCGAAATGGGCGTTTCGCTGTTTGCAGTGGATCGCGGCTATCTGGACGATGTGGCGTTGAATAAAATCAACGATTTTGAAGCTGAACTGCTAGGGTTTGCACGGGCCAACTACGCTGAATTGCTCGATAAGATCAATGCGGCGGGCGACTTCAACGATGAAATCGAAGCCGGTCTGAATAAGATCGTCCAAGATTTCAAGGCCAACTACGTCGGTTAGCGGGTGTCAGCATGGCCGGTGCCAAAGAGATACGAACCAAAATCAAGAGTATTAAAAGTACTCAGAAAATCACCAAAGCCATGGAAATGGTGGCGGCGAGCAAGATGCGCAAGGCTCAGGAACGCATGAAGGCGGCCCGGCCCTATGCAGCCAAGATTCGTAACGTGATCTCGCACTTGGCGCATGCGCATACCGAGTACCGGAGTCCGGGATTAATCGAGCGCGATCTCAAGCGAGTTGGCTTGATCGTGGTTTCGACGGATCGCGGTCTGTGCGGTGGGTTGAATACCAATCTGTTCAAGGCTACGATCCTGGCCATGCAGCAATGGCGGGATCGCGGCGTCGAGATTGATGTTTGCACCGTCGGCACCAAGGCGTTTCAATTTTTTCGCCGGCTGAAAGGCAACGTGGTGGCCCATGTCTCCCACTTGGGCGATGCACCCCGTTTTGAAGATGTGCTTGGGCCGGTTAAGATAATGATGGATGCCTTCGACGAGGGGCGGGTCGATGCGGTTTATCTGGTGTACAACGAGTTCGTGAACACCATGAGCCAGAAGCCCAAGATTGAGCAGTTGGTGCCGATTACCGCCGAAGTGCAGGGATCGGCCCCAACCCATCGTTGGGATTACATCTACGAACCCGATCCGCAGGATCTCATCGAGATGTTGCTGCGACGTTACAGCGAATCGGTGGTGTATCAATCGCTCGTGGAAAACGTCGCCAGTGAAATGGCCGCCCGCATGGTCGCCATGAAGAGCGCCTCGGACAATGCGGGCACGCTCATCGATGAGCTACAACTGATTTACAACAAGGCCCGGCAAGCGTCGATCACCCAGGAACTGGCCGAGATCGTGGGTGGCGCTGCGGCGGTATAGGGAATGCGGCGAGCGCTCGCTTTCCGGGCGGGCGCGCGGTGAAACACATTAAGGGGAACCCAAGAATGAGTTCTGGCAATATCGTGCAAATCATCGGCGCGGTGGTGGACGTCGAGTTCCCGCGCGGAGCGGTGCCCAAAATCTACGACGCGCTACGCCTTGACGAAAACGGGCTAGTCCTGGAAGTACAACAGCAGTTGGGTGACGGCGTGGTGCGTACCATCGCGATGGGACCCTCGGAAGGGCTGAAACGCAACATGGCGGTCTCCAATACCGGCGCGCCGGTCACCGTGCCGGTGGGCAAGGGCACCTTGGGGCGGATCATGAACGTGCTGGGGATACCGATCGACCATAAGGGGCCGGTGGAAACCGACACCTATCGCGCCATCCATCAGCCGGCTCCTGATTTTGCCGATCAGTCGGGCGCGACCGAGCTACTGGAAACCGGCATCAAGGTGATCGATCTGCTTTGTCCGTTCGCCAAGGGCGGTAAGATTGGCCTGTTTGGCGGCGCGGGTGTGGGCAAAACCGTCAACATGATGGAGCTGATTCGCAACATCGCCATCGAACACTCCGGGTATTCGGTGTTCGCTGGCGTGGGTGAGCGCACCCGTGAAGGCAACGACTTCTATCACGAAATGAAGGAGTCGAACGTGCTAGACAAGGTGGCGCTGGTTTATGGCCAGATGAACGAGCCGCCCGGCAACCGTCTGCGGGTGGGATTGACCGGCCTGTCGATCGCTGAAAATTTCCGCGATGAAGGCCGCGATGTGCTGCTGTTCATCGACAATATTTATCGTTATACCCTAGCGGGCACCGAATGTTCGGCGCTGCTCGGCCGCATGCCTTCGGCGGTGGGCTATCAGCCGACGCTGGCTGAGGAAATGGGGGTCTTGCAGGAGCGGATCACCTCAACGAAGGTGGGTTCAATCACCTCGATTCAAGCAGTGTACGTGCCCGCTGACGACTTGACCGACCACTCGCCAGCTACCACGTTTGCCCACTTGGACGCCACCGTCGTGTTGTCCCGCCAAATTGCCGAATTGGGTATCTATCCAGCGGTGGACCCGCTCGATTCCACTTCGCGGCAGTTGGACCCGTTGGTCGTTGGGCAGGATCACTACGATACCGCCCGCTCGGTGCAGAGCACGCTGCAACGCTACAAGGAGCTCAAGGATATCATCGCCATTCTGGGTATGGACGAGCTGTCCGAGGAAGACCGACTGGTGGTGGCGCGGGCGCGCAAGATCCAACGCTTTCTGTCGCAACCGTTCTTTGTGGCCGAAGTGTTCACCGGTTCCTCCGGTAAGTATGTCGCGCTCAAGGACACCATCGCGGCGTTCAAAGGCATTGTCGCTGGTGAATACGATCATTTGCCCGAGCAAGCGTTCTATATGGTCGGCTCGATCGATGAGGCCGTGGAAAAGGCGACCAAGCTGTAATGGAACCACGGCCCCGGTTGTGGGGCCGCGTTTCATGCTAACCGACCAGGAGATGTACTGATGGCCATGACACTGCATGTGGACATCGTTAGCGCGGAAAAGGAGCTTTTCTCCGGCCCCGCCGAGATGGTCACCGCGCCGGGGGAGCAGGGCGAACTCGGTATTTTGCCCCGCCATAGCCAGCTATTGACGCGACTGAAGCCCGGCCAAGTTCGTGTGAAACTGCAAGGCGGCGAAGAGCAGATATTTTATGTATCGGGCGGTCTGCTGGAAGTGCAGCCGAGCTTGGTGACGATTTTGTCTGATACGGCCGAGCGGGCTAGAGATTTGGACGAAGCGGCCGCGCAGTCGGCCAAGCAGCGCGCCGAACAGGTGATCGCCGCGCACCAAAGCGACTTTGAATACGCCAGAGCCAAGGCCGAGCTGGCCGAGGCGATCGCTCAGTTACAGACGATTGAGAAACTGCGGAAAATGCGCAAATCAGGCTGACAGACTAATAACAATAATAACTTGATCCCCCATTGGGCCGTGAATTTTCTCACGGCCTTTTTATTTTTTGAGGTCAAATATCCAATGTGAAGGCATGGCTGCGAAGCCATGTCGTGGTGCGGTCGATTATTCCTGTAGCAAGGTTGGTTACAATAGCAGCCTATTTTCATGAGAGGCGTATTTGTCATGCAGCAGCTTTCGGTCCTCATCCTTGCCGCCGGCAAGGGCAAGCGAATGGTTTCGGATTTGCCCAAAGTATTACACCAGGTTGGCGGCAAGCCCTTGCTCGCGCATGTCTTGGCCACGGCCAGTGGCCTCGACGCAACGGCGCGGTTGGTGGTGTACGGACATGGCGGCGAAGCGGTTAAGACCGCCTTTACTGGCGAGCAAGACATACTATGGGTCGAGCAGGCCCAGCAATTGGGAACCGGCCATGCCGTGACCCAGGCCATGCCGCTACTCGACGCCGCCAGTGTGGTGTTGGTGCTTTATGGGGATGTGCCGTTGATACAGCCAGCGACCCTGCAACCCTTAGTCGCGGAAGCCAGGCAGGGTCGCTTGGCGCTGCTGACGGTCGAATTGGCCGATCCCGCGGGCTATGGCCGCATCGTCCGCGATGAGCGAGGCCAGGTGCAACGCATTGTCGAAGAAAAAGAGGCAACTTCCGCGGAACGCGCTCTGCGCGAGATCAATACTGGAATACTGGCGGTCTCTACTGAAAAGCTGCGCCGCTGGGTGGCTGAGCTGAAAAATGATAATTCGCAGGGAGAGTATTATCTGACTGACGTGATCGCTCTGGCGGTTCGCGATGGGGTCTCGGTGGAAGCGTTTACGGTGGCGGAACCCACCGAGGTGCAAGGCGTGAACGACCGCCGACAACTGGCCGAACTGGAGCGATTTTATCAGACGCGCCAGGCTGACGCCTTATTAGCCAGCGGTGCTACGTTGCTAGACCCGAAGCGAGTCGATGTTCGAGGCAGCGTGCAAAGCGGCAAGGATGTCGTCATCGACATCAACGTGGTGTTTGAAGGCACGGTGCGGCTGGGTGATCGGGTACGGATTGGCCCTTGCTGCTTGTTGCGCAATGCAACCATCGGGGACGATGTGGAAATCCTTTCCCATTGCTGGATCGAAGGCGCTGAAGTGGGCGCTGGCGCGCAGATTGGACCGTTCGCCCGGCTGCGGCCAGACACCCAATTGGCGGCTGGCGTTCATATCGGCAATTTTGTCGAGACGAAAAAAACCAGCATCGGTCCTGGTTCCAAAGTCAATCATTTGACCTATGTCGGCGACGCTGAAATCGGCGCGAAGGTCAATGTCGGCGCCGGCACGATCACCTGCAACTATGATGGCGCCAACAAGCACAAGACCATTATCGACGATGGCGCCTTCATCGGCTCGAACAGTTCGCTGGTGGCGCCAGTCCGGATCGGTAAGGGGGCGACGGTGGGCGCCGGATCATCGGTCAGCCGCGATGTGCCGGATGGTGGGCTGTGCTTGACCCGCGCGCCGCGCAAGGATGTGGCGAATTGGGAGCGGCCCATCAAACCGACCAAGCGCTAAAATCGGGTTATCCTTCTGTGTTTGAAACGAGCCTGTCATGATTAAAACCCGCTTTGCCCCCAGCCCCACCGGCTATTTGCACATCGGCGGCGCTCGCACCGCTTTATTTTCTTGGCTGTACGCCCGCCGGCACGGCGGGCCTTTCGTGTTGCGCATTGAGGATACCGATCTGGAGCGTTCTACACCGGCGGCGGTGAACGCTATTTTGGAGGGCATGAGCTGGCTGGGGCTGGATTACGATGAAGGGCCTTTCTATCAGACACAACGTTTTGATCGCTATCGTGAAGTCTTGCAGCAATTATTGCGTGAGGGCAAGGCATATTATTGTTACTGTACCCGTGAGGAATTGGACGCGTTGCGCGAAGAACAGCGCCGGCGGAAGGAAAAGCCGCGTTACGATGGCCGGCATCGCGATTATCAGGGACCCCCGCGTACCGGGGTGGAACCGGTCGTGCGGTTTAAAAATCCTACCGGTGGCCAAGTGGTGGTCGAAGATTTGATTCACGGCGACATCGTGTTTCAGAATGCCGAACTCGACGATTTGATTATTGCTCGGGCCGATGGTACGCCCACCTACAACTTCTGCGTGGTGGTGGACGACATGGATATGGGCATTACCCATGTCATTCGCGGTGACGATCACATCAACAATACGCCCAGGCAAATCAATATCCTGAAGGCATTGAACGCGTCGGTTCCCAAATACGGACATGTGCCCATGATTCTTGGGCCGGACGGTCAAAAATTATCGAAACGGCATGGAGCGGCCAGCGTAATGGAGTATCGCGACCTGGGCTATCTGCCGGAAGCGGTATTGAATTACTTGGTGCGGCTGGGATGGTCGCACGGCGATCAGGAGATTTTTTCGCTGGATGAGATGAGCGAGCTGTTCGATCTGGAGGGTTGCAACAAAGCGCCTTCAGCGATCAATCCTTCCAAGCTGATCTGGCTGAACAAACATTATCTAAAAACCCTTGATCCGGCCCACGTTGCCCGCCATTTGAGCTGGCATATCGGCCAATTGGGAATCGATCCCTGCCAGGGGGCGCCGTTGACCGCGGTCGTCAAAGCCTTTGCCGAGCGTTCGGACACTTTAAAGGAGATGGCGGAAGCCGCTAAATTTCTTTACCAGGAGTTCGAACATTATGACCTGAAAGCGGCGAGCAAAAACTTGGTGGGCACTGCCGAGAGTCCTTTGTTGCGATTGCATGAAGCGTTGACGGCCTTGCCAGAATGGCGGGCCGAACCTATTCATGAGGCGGTAAAAAAGGTGGCTGAAGAAAGCGGATTGCCGTTGGGCAAGGTCGCCCAACCGTTGCGGGTTGCGGTTTCCGGTACGGCGGTCTCGCCCCCTATCGATGCGACCTTGGAGCTGCTAGGACGGGCCAAGACGCTAGCGCGAATCGAACGGGCGCTGTGTTTCATCCGCGACGCCGCCACTGGAAAGCATTGAGCGAGAGTTGACAGAGAAGTGTAAAAATTTTATTCTGATCGTCTAGGAATTTTGGGGCCATAGCTCAGCTGGGAGAGCGCCTGCATGGCATGCAGGAGGTCGTCGGTTCGATCCCGTCTGGCTCCACCAACCTTAACCGTCTGAAGCCGACGGTTTATTTTTATCATCTTCATTAAGTCCCCATCGTCTAGAGGCCGAGGACACCGCCCTTTCACGGCAGTAACAGGGGTTCGAATCCCCTTGGGGACGCCATTCCTTCATTGTCATTGGATAGGCCAGCCTTCCAGCGGGTTCTGGCATGGCCCGTATCGGGAGCCAGCGCGATCCGTGGCTTTCCAGCAATGAATGCTGTGTATCAGCGCTTTCCGCACGATAAACTAAGCACTGATTTCCCACTGGGACGGTGGATATGCAAGGTTTTGGACCACGCAGCTTAACTCCGCGCGATGGTTGGGACTGGCTAATTCAAGCGTGGCAAATCATGTGGCGGCGACCGTGGCTATTCGTGGCGGTGGCTTTGTTCGCGCCAGGTGGCAGCGCCCTGCTTTTGGTTCTGCCGATCTGGGAATGGTGGCTGCCGCTGACAGGAGGTTGGGTAGCGCTGGTTGCAACCGTATTCTGTTATGGCCTGCCGCTAAGCTTGACGGTGACGCTGGCCTGTGGCTTGGCGCGCGCCGCTAACCGCAAGCGAGAAGTGGCATCGCGCCAATTATTCAATCGAACCGCGATTAAGGCGCTGGCCAGAACGACCCTGTTCCTGTTCTTGCTGATATTGCAGGGCTATCTGCTCGCTTACTGGATGCACAATCAGCTATTACAGGTGAGTATGGCGGCCGGCGGCGATTTGCCATCCCCGCCGTCTGGAAGTTTCGGCGTAGCCGGAACCCTCTTGGGAACACAGCTTAGCGTTTTGGGTGGCGTGTTATTGGATTTGCAAATCCTGTTGGCTGTTTTTTTGGTTCCGCTACAGCTATTTCGAGAACTCCCCCTATCGGCGTGCTGGCGGCGTAGTGTTTTGGCCATGCAACTCAACCCTTGGTTGTTCCCGGTGCTGGGTTTGATCGGTTTGGCGCTGCTGGTTTTGCCGTTCTTTCAATTGTTTTCGATCCTTGTCCAAGTATTGGCCTTGCCATTGCCTGTCTATTGGGGTGTGTTGTTATACGTCGCTTGGAACGATGTGTTCCAGGGTGGCGCCGAGGAGGAAGAGCTCGAGGAGATTCAGGATCAATGGCGAGCCAGCGTACCCGGCGGTTCCGTATCCCGTCAGTCGAACGCCAGGCGGGATTCAAACCGATTACCGTAAAATTCCCGCGTGCTTCCGAGGGGCTGGAAACGAACTCAGCTCCGGCAATTCGTGATGGCAATGATGAGGAGGTCGATGATGTTACGAGTGAATCTTCTATTGTTAGCGCTCCTATTGTCGGCGCCCTTACCGGTGACTTTGGCCGGTGATTGCCCCGCCAGCCTCGACTTTCAAATCCGTCCGCTGGCCAGCGATCAACCTGAATCTCTGTGCCAGCGCTATGCTGGTAAAGTGCTGCTGGTGGTAAACACGGCGAGCAAATGCGGTTTCACACCCCAATACGATGGTTTGGAAGCTTTGTATCATCGTTATCGCGAACGCGGACTGGTGGTGCTGGGTTTTCCCTCGAACGATTTCGCTCAGGAGCCTGGGACCGAGCAAGATATCCAGAATTTTTGTCGTTTAAACTACGGCGTCCAATTTCCCATGTATGAAAAAATTACAGTATCCGGCCCGGAAGCGCATCCGTTCTATCGGCGGTTGGCGGCGGAAAATGTTGGCTATCCCGAGTGGAATTTCAATAAGTACCTGCTTGATCGTCAAGGCAAGGTTGTCGCTCGCTTTCCGTCGAAAGTGGGTCCTGATGATCCCAAGCTGATCGCCGCCATTGAAAAATTACTTTGAAAGCCATGCGCCCATTGGAAGAGCGGTCAACTTGAGGAAAATTCAACAAGCCCATTCGTGTACGGGTTGGCCGCTCCGTTGCCGGTCCAGATAGGCCAGAGTCAATTCTGTCAGATCGGAGCCATGGCGGCTGAAAAAGCGCTGTTGCCAGTCCGCGCCGGTACAGCCGCTGGTCACTCTCGCGGTGATGATAGCCAGATAGGTCTGGATATCCGCCGCGTCAATGTCCAGCGCGAGTAACCCGCGTCGGGCTAACGGCAATAATTCCTCTAAAAACAGTTGCTGCAACGGTAGACGCTGGCCGTTCAGCCACATCACCTCCGCTTGCAAACCATCCCGCGCCGCCGCATAAAAATTCGCTCGGCATAGCCCGAAATCGAGCGCTCTACTAATGGGGGGTTGCATTTGCGCCAAGCCATGCACCAGGCCGTAATACAAGGCCGCATTGGCGATAGTATCGGCAATGCTGGGGCCGGCCGGCATCACGCGATGCTCGATCCGCAGGTGTGGCGTTCCATCGGTTTCGAAACCGAGCAAAGGCCGGTTCCAGCGCCAGATCGTACCATTATGCAGACGCAGATGCGGCAATTGGGTTACGGGTTCTTGGCTGAGGTCGACGGGGAGTAATGGCGGATAATGAGTCAGATTTTCCTCGAATAACTCCAGCAGGGAATGCTGGACGTAACCGCCGCCGAAGCTGACCCGCCAGTGGCGCGGGTCATCCGAATGTTCTCCGCCAGCCAAGGCGACGCCTTGTTCGAACAAGGGAATACGGGTTTCCCGCCATAATACCTTGCCAAACAACAGCGGTGAATTGGCCGTTGCCGCCACCATCGGGGCCGATGCGGCCAGAGCCGCGTTAAAAAATGTCGCCCCTTGAGCGGGCGCAACTTGGAGATGGGTCTGAAACGAAGTGGTGGCTGCTTCCAACATCACGTCAGGATGCGCCAGATTCAGCGTTTCAACGCCATGAATCGCCAGCTGCATCGGTCGGCCGCGTCGTCGCGCTAGGATTTGTTCATTGATCGCCCGATAGCGTTCCCGGCATGACATGTGTTCTAACGTTAAATTTTGAATCTGTAAGGTCGGGGGAATGCCGATTAACATGACCAATCCGCCAAGCTCAGCCGCTACTCGCTGGCAGTGTTGCCAAAGGTGTTCGAGATTGGCGTGCATTTGCCGTAGCGCGGGGCCGTATAACGGCAGTTGCGGGGTGTTAAGCTCGATATTGAATACGCTGAGCTCCGGCACCACCAGCGGATTCGCCAGCCGCGCTAGAAAGACCTCGTTGATCGGCGCAGGTTGGCCTTGGCGATCCACCAGCCAGGCTTCGATCTCGAATCCTGCAACACCCTGCGTGGCGGTGAACCGTTCCACGCGGAACCAGTCCGCCAATTCGGCGGTTTCTGCGCGCAGGCGATTCTGAAAACGCCAAAAATCCTGTTGAGTGAACGCCGAGCAGAAAATTTCCTGACCCATGGGCTTCCTCTAGCGGAGATAACGGTTTGTTGCAAACTATAGTCGGTGGCGTTCGTCTCGAAAGGAAAAACCGCCTAAGGGAATGCGCACCCCGCGCGTTAGGGCAATCGCTTTAAAACGCTCGCCCATTTCACCAGGCAAAGTCAACAATTTGACTTGACGGACTTGTTCCAGATAGCGGACCGTATCGGTGGGGTCAACCTCGGCTAAGAGCTCCATGAGCCCGCAACCGAACAGGAAATAGTTTTGGCTGGTGTATCCGGCGAGCTCGAAACCGGCGATTCGGGCATTATCGGCCACGGCGCTAAAATCGACGCTGGCGGTAATATCCTGTAAACCGGGCAAAATCAAGGGATCGGCATGGACACGGTGGCGGTAGTGGCAGAGCAGGGTACCGTCAGCGCGCTCCGGATGGTAATACTCCCGCTGCGAATAGCCATAATCGATGAACAGCAAAACGCCGGTGCTGAGCGCGTCGGCCATGCTGCGAATCCAAGCCGGCAGCCGCGGGACGTATTCCGAGACGTAACCGACCGGCAAGCGCCCACCGAGTGCGGTTTCGATGCCAGCGACGGCGGCGCTCAGCGATGGATCTGGCGCGCCCTCCGTCCAGCTCAGGCCGGTTTTTGAGCTGGGCTTAGCTCCCGAGTCGATCCAAGTAACCGCCAGACGGCGCGGGCCATCGGCCGTAATGCGGAAACGCTCGACCGGCAGCGCATCCAAAACTTCATTACCAAGGACAATCCCTTTTAAACCGGGTTTCGGTAGGGTGTCCAGCCACATCACCCGCTCCAGCAACGCGGGAGTCCGGTTGGCCAAGGTTTTGCGCTGGCGCTCGCGCAGCTCGCCGCTGAGTTCGAGAATGGCATAGCGTTCTGGCAGCTTATCCAAAACTTGCAGTTCCTGAAGAATGCCGGCCGCCATGACGCCAGTTCCCGCGCCTAATTCCAGAATCGTGCCGCCCCCGATGTGTTCCAGTATTTCCCGGCATTGGCGGGCCAGACAGCGTGAGAATAGCGGCGACAATTCTGGCGCGGTGATGAAATCGCCGTCAGGGCCAAATTTGCGGGCGCCAGCGCGGTAATAACCCAAGCCGGGCTCATAAAGCACGAAGTCCATGAAGCGCGAAAAAGACATGGCTCCTCCGGCCTGGGCTATTTCAGAGCGTATCCGGTTGAGCACCTCGGCGCTATGCGCACGCGCCACCGGATCAGGTTCAGGCAGAATAGAATGCGTGTGGGTGGGCATGGTAATCCTGAGTGTCAGCGCGAGCTCGGCTTGCAAGGTTGGAGCAATGTGTCAATTTAATCGTACAAAAAAGCGCATTTTAGGGGGTAGTTAGGTTTCACCCTAAGAGCCTGAATGGCAAAGAGACGGCTTTGCTCGATTTTCTTATGCTACTGTCGTTTTCATGGATATAAATTTGCAGTAAAAACAGATAAAATAACTCAAATTTATAGCAATCGCGGTTGTGCCATCAATTTAATTGTTGTTTCCCATGAAAGCTCCATACATACCATATCTGTTGATGATTTTGCTCTCACTGACGAGTGTCCGGGTCCAGGCTCAGTCACAAGCGCAGCCGTCTCGAACGACTGCTTATGTCAGCGATATAGTGGATGTGCCTTTGCGGGCGGGCGCTTCCGACCGCTCCAAGATCGTCGGCGCCGTTCGCAGCGGTTCGGCTGTGCAAGTACTGCAAGTTGATTCTGCGAAGGGCTATACCCTCATTCGCGTACAGTCTAAGTCAAAAGGTTGGATTCGCAGCAATCAATTGACCGATGCGCCAACCAGCCGGGATCAGTTAGCGGATGTTCGCCAAAATCTTGAGCAATTGCAGGCGCGACATGATGATCTTAAACAACATATGGATGATGCGGTTAATAAACCGGATGGTGAGGGGCTGAGTTATCCGCAACTCTATGAAGAAGCCTTGAGGCTGCGCCAGCAATTGGCCCAATATCGCAAGGTGGCGGCGGATACCGTTGCCATTGACGAGCGCAACCGGATCTTGCAGGAACGGACTGTCAACTTGGAGCGAGAGTTGCAGCTCGTTGAACAAGAAAATAGGGCGCTGCAAAACGACAATAATAATATTCGTTTGCTCATGGGGGCGGTCTTGTTGGGGGCCTGTCTGTTGGCGGCGGTTTTGATGCCGCGAATTCGAGAGCAACGCCGCGCCCAATGGAGCCAGTTGTAGATCCGTGAACGGCTTGCAGGCCAGTTCCTTCCTTAGAGTGCCAACTTGACCGGTTTCAGATTTTCGCGCGATTGGTCGGCGCTGGCCCATAGTTCAGCGAAGGTTCTGCCCAGCACTGGATGACGACGATCTCCAGCGATTTCCGCCAGCGGTCGCAACACAAAAGCATAGCGGGTTATTTCGTCTCGCGGAACCTGCACACCGTGTTCCCGCAGCACCTTATCCTCATAAAGCAGCAAATCCAAATCCAAGGCGCGCGCCATCGATTTAGACCTATCGCTACGCGGTTGCTGGGCTGCTTCGATTGCGCGCAGTGTGGCGGCTAAGGCGCGAATTGGCAGCGTCGTGTCGAAGGCGACCACCAGGTTCAGGAAATCGTCGCCGGCAAAGCCCACGGGCGGGTTGGCATAGATCGTCGATACGGTTAGCGGTGCAAAGCGCCGCCGCAGTTCCGCTACTCCCGCGCGGATATTGTGTACCGGTTCGATGTTGCTGCCGATACCGACGCAGGCCCAGCCCATGGTATTTAAGGGCGTCCGCCGCGCTCGATGCGGATGCCAACCTCACGAGCGGCGGGTATTGCAGCCACTTTGCGCAAGGTCAGTCGCAGCCAGGCGACCCCAAATTCCCGCCGCAGCAGTTCGGCAATGCGTTCGGCCAGCGTTTCCACCAATTGGAAAGTGCTAGCGGCGGCAAATTCGTTAATCCGGCGCGCCACAACTTGATAATCCAGCGTATCATCGAGTTGGTCGCTGCGGGCCGCTGGCTGGATGTCGGCCCCTAATTCCAAGTCGAGCAGCAACGTTTGCGGGCTATCGCGTTCCCAAGGATAAACGCCAATGATGGTTTCAACATGCAATTCGTGAATAAAAATGATATCCATGCCACGTTCCGAGCTAATCGCTTAATCTTAACGTAAATCTATCGCTTCGGTCCGGTTTCACCCGTACCGGCGGCTTGCTGGTGGCGCTCAATCGGTTGGTGACAAGGTTTATGCTGGCAATTATTGCATTTATGGTGCTGGGCTATTTGGCGGGTTCTATTTCCACCGCCATTATCGTCTGCCGGGTGATGGGATTACCCGATCCCCGCGGCGAAGGTTCGCGTAATCCTGGCGCCACTAACGTACTGCGCTTTGGCGGTAAGAAGGCGGCCGCCATCACCTTGGCCGGTGATTTTCTCAAGGGCCTGCTGCCGGTGCTGCTGGCGTGCTGGCTCGGTTTGAACGAAACCGGACTGGCTTTAACCGCCTTGGCGGCGTTCTTGGGGCACCTGTATCCGGTGTTTTTTAGCTTTGCTGGCGGTAAGGGTGTCGCGACGGCGTTCGGCGCTATCTTGGGACTGTCCTGGCCGGTGGCGCTGGCGGCGCTCGCCACCTGGTTATTCATGGCCTTCGTGGTGCGTATTTCCTCGCTCTCGGCATTGACCGCCGCCGCGTTGGCGCCGCTGTTTGGATGGTGGTTCGATCTGCCGGGCGTTTATATCGCCGTGATCTTCATGATGGTTGGACTGCTGATTTGGCGACACCGCTCCAATATCCGTAAGCTGCTGGCTGGCGCCGAGGACAAGATCGGTACCGACCGGCCGACGGAGTGAAAGAGAAAGCATCTATCAGAACGGCGCCTAACCGCTTGCCCGAAATTCCATGAATGCCAGTGTGAAGCGTTGATACAATCGCTCGAACACGCGGCCTTGGAATAGTCGATCCAGCGCTTCGAACTTGGCTTGCTGCGACTCGAAACCTCGCCGGGTAAAACTGTCCACGGGATAGCCTTTGGCTAACAGCCGGTTCATGTCCATCAAGTTCGAGATCTTGTCGGCGCAAGATAACGCCAGGATGGCTGGATCGTTCAGCGTCGCCAGACGTTCGCGATAAACCTGCTGTCTCGTTTCCCAGCTTTGGCCTTTGTCAATTTCCGATACAGCGGCAACCAGATAAGCTACTCGTTGGTTAGCGATGGCCTCGGCTAAGGACTGCGCGTTGTAGCCACAGTCCTCAATGATGTCATGCAGAAAGGCGGCGGCGATCAATTCCTCATCCCGGATGCCGCTGTCGGTTAACAGCCACGCCACTTCGCTCAAGTGGAGGAAGTAAGCGGGCCGATCCTCGCCGGGCGGCGCTTTGCGCCGGTGATCGCGCAGGCGATGGGCGTGTTCCGCCAGCCGCATTGCGTTCAATACCAGAAAATCGATTGCGTTCAAGCTGATTCCCACTAAGATACGTTTGGATACAATGCATTGTAATAGCGCTGTAAAAGAAGCACTGACCCGCCGCTCATCGCTCCGAAAAATCCTTATAATTCCACTTAAAATCGAAACTCTCTATTGAATGGCAGTCAGCTTTCCAAATCACAGCATTCTTATTGTGGATATTCCTGATCGTGAACAAACAATCCAGTTATACTCGTGAAGAACTGCTCGCTTGTGCCCGTGGCGAACTGTTCGGCCCTGGCAATGCCCAACTCCCGTTGCCGAACATGCTAATGGTGGACCGCATCGTCTATATCGGTTCCGAGGGCGGCCAGTTTGGTAAAGGCGAGATGGTCGCGGAACTGGACATTCACCCCGATCTTTGGTTTTTTGGTTGTCATTTTATCGGCGATCCGGTGATGCCGGGTTGTTTGGGACTGGATGCCATGTGGCAACTGGTCGGATTTTTCTGGGTTGGATGGGAGGCCAGGGACGCGGGCGAGCGCTCGGCTGCGGTGAAGTCAAATTCACCGGCCAGGTCCGACCCGAAGTCAAAAAACTAACCTATCACATTCATATGAAGCGGGTTATTTTGCGCAGGCTGGTGATGGGGATTGCCGATGCGACTTTGGAAGCGGACGGCAGGACCATTTATACCGGCAATGATCTGCGGGTTGGATTGTTCACTTCGACTGAGGGCTTTTGAGGATAGCGATGATGAGACGGGTCGTGGTTACCGGTATCGGTATCGTGTCCAGCATCGGCAACGACCGCTGGGAAGTATTGGAATCGCTGCGGCAAGGGCGCAGTGGGCTGGAGTTCGCTGAAGATTACAAAGAAATGGGTTTGCGCTCTCATGTGCGCGGCCCGTTGCGGGTGGATTTGGCGGCGCAAATCGACCGTAAAATTCTTCGGTTTATGGGCGATGCCGCCGCATTCAACTATATCGCCATGCGGGAGGCCATCGCCGATGCGCAACTGCCCGAAGATTTGGTCTCCAACCCGCGCGCGGGCTTGGTGACCGGCACCGGCGGCGGTAGCCCGCAAAACATGGTCGAGGCCGCCGATTTGCTACGGAACAAGGGGCTGAAGCGGGTCGGGCCGTACATGGTGCCGCGCACCATGAGCAGCACCACCACCGCGTGCTTGGCCACGCCCTTCAAGATCAAGGGCGTCAATTACAGCATTGGTTCCGCCTGCGCCACCGGCGCGCACTGCATCGGCCACGGCGCGGAATTGATCCAGTGGAATAAGCAGGATATTGTTTTCGCTGCGGCGGCGAGGAGGTTCACTGGAGCCTCACCCACCTGTTCGACGCCATGGGCGCGCTATCGACCAAATATAATGCGATGCCACAGACCGCTTCCCGCACTTACGACGCCAACCGCGACGGCTTTGTGATTTCTGGCGGCGGCGGCATCGTGGTGCTGGAAGAGTTGGAGCACGCCCGCCGCCGCGGCGCGCGGATTTACGCCGAACTGGTGGGTTACGGCGCGACCTCGGACGGTTTCGACATGGTGCAACCTTCCGGCGAGGGCGCTTTGCGTTGCATGAAGCAGGCGCTGGAAACCGTCAGCGATCCGGTGGATTACATTAACACGCACGGCACCAGCACGCCGGTTGGCGATATCCGCGAGTTGGAGGCGATTCGGGAGATGTTTGGCGAGCGGATTCCGCCGCTCGGCTCCACCAAACCGCTGACTGGTCACGCGCTTGGGGCGGCTGGCGTGCATGAGGCGATTTATTGCATGCTGATGATGGATAACCGTTTCATCGCGGCATCGGCCAACATCGAAACCCTTGATCCGGCGGCGGAAGGTTTTCCCATCGTCCGGCAACGGGTTGATAATGCCGACCTCAAGGTGGTGATGTCCAACAGCTTCGGCTTTGGCGGTACTAACGCCACGCTGGTCTTTCGGCGGCTGGAAGGCTGAAATAGTTTCGGTTTAACCGGGCCGCCGTTCGCCAGGCGGCTTTCTTGTTGGTCGTGGAGAAGAAACGATGGCCAGTTTTCCCCTGCTAGCGATTGTCGTGGTTTTATATTCCATTTTTGCGCTGATCGCTCCGGGTTGGCTGGAGGCCGTGCTGTTCGGGGTGCCGCTGTTATCGGGAATTATGTTACCGTTCCGGGGTGGCGACGTGCTGCTGGTGCTGGGGCTGATTCTGCTCTGCGTCGAGGTGTATCGCGCCACCAGCAGCTCCAAGGGCGCCATTCTCAATCATGTCCTGTCGCTGGTGGTGTTCATCGTCGCTTTGATCGAATTGATGGTGCTGCGCCAGATGGCCAACATGACGTTTTTCCTGATTGTGCTGATGGCGGCCAGCGATGTGATTGCCGGATTTACTGTCACTATTTCCTCCTCCCGACGGGACTGGCAGCGCGAATGAGCGTGCTCGGTCGAGCGTTGGAGCCATCCGTCGGAGTCGCTTTGCACTGATGCCCGTTTCAGAATTTTCTCTGATCGACCGTTATTTCGCGGTACAAGGGTTGCACCGCGCCGACGTTGCGTTGGGCATCGGTGATGATTGCGCTGTGTTGCGCCCTCCCGCTGACCAGCAACTCGTGGTGACCCTGGATACGTTGGTGGCGGATGTGCATTTTTTCGCCGCGACCGACCCGGAGAATCTTGGCCACAAGGCCCTAGCGGTCAATTTGAGCGATCTGGCGGCGATGGGCGCGACGCCAGCCTGGGCCACCTTGGGGCTGACGCTCCCCAAGGTTGACGAACCCTGGCTGGCATGTTTTATGAAAGGTCTATTCGGCTTGGCCGATCGCCATGGCGTGCAGCTAGTCGGAGGCGATACCACCTATGGCCCAAACACTGCAATCACGATGCAAGCACACGGTTTCGTCCCGGCAGGCGCCGCGTTGCGTCGGGATGGAGCCAGGCCGGGCGACCTGGTTTATGTGACCGGCGCGCTCGGCGATGCCGGTTTGGCTTTGGCGGTAGCGGGCGGTCAAACGACGGTTCCCACCGAGCATCACCGCTACGTTCAAGCGCGGCTGGAGCGACCGGAGCCGCGAATCGCGCAAGGTTTGGCGTTGCGCGGCATCGCCAGCGCCGCCATCGACATCTCCGATGGGTTAGCGCAAGACCTTGGCCATATTCTCGAACGCAGCGGGGTTGGGGTCCGATTGGATGTGGCTTATTTGCCTTTATCCCCTGCTTTAATCGCCAGCTTGAACCAGGACGCCGCCTTAACCACCGCCTTGACTGGCGGCGATGATTACGAACTGTGTTTCACCGTGCCGCCGGAGCGGATCGCCCAATTGGAAACGGTGGCGGCGGCGTGGGATTGCCGCTGCACCCGTATCGGAGCGATCACGGCAGAGCCAGGATTACGACCGATCCGCGCGGATGGTTCAGCCTTTTTTCTGGAGCGGCTTGGCTATGACCATTTTGGCTGAATGTTGCGGCGCAAGCCTTCCAGCTAGTGTCGCTGCTTGACATTTCGATCAGTAACCGGCTTTTGGATGAGGGGCTGCTTGCGAAAGCCTGAATTTTCAAATTGAGGTGCTGCCCAACATGGTGTTACTGGACATTTCCTGATTTCTCCGTCCAGACTTTAGTAACTCTATTCCTGACCCGACGGAACCCGCACCCATGAAAATCGAAACCATCGCCATTCACGGCGGCTATACGCCAGAATCCACCACCAAGGCCGTCGCGGTCCCGATTTATCAGACCACCTCTTACGCCTTCGACGACACCCAGCATGGCGCGGATTTGTTCGATTTGAAGGTGCCGGGCAATATATACACCCGGATCATGAACCCCACCACCGCCGTGCTGGAACAGCGAGTGGCGGCGATGGAAGGCGGCGTTGGGGCGTTGGGGGTGGCGTCGGGGATGGCGGCGATTACCTACGCCATCATGACGATCACCGAAGCCGGCGATAACATTGTCACGACTTCGAGCCTTTATGGCGGCACCTACAACCTGTTCGCGCATACGCTGCCGCGCTATGGCATTGAAGTACGCTTCGCCGACTACCGCAATATCCAGGCGATGGGACAGCTGATTGACGGCAGAACCAAGGCGGTGTTCTGCGAATCCATTGGTAACCCGGCGGCGAATGTGGTGGATTTTGGCGCCTTGGCCGATATCGCGCACGCCCAAGGCGTGCCGCTAATCGTGGATAATACCGTGCCGACGCCCTATTTATGCCGGCCGTTCGAGCATGGCGCGGATATCGTGGTGCATGCCCTGACCAAATACATGGGCGGGCACGGCACCAGCATTGGCGGCGTCATCGTCGATTCCGGGCGCTTTCCATGGGATCAGCATAAAATCCGCTTTGCCCGCTTGAATGAACCCGATCCGTCTTATCATGGGGTGGTCTACGTTGAAGCGCTGGGGCCGGCCGCGTTCATCGGCCGGGCGCGCGTGGTGCCGTTGCGCAACACGGGCGCGGCGATTTCGCCGTTCAATAGCTTCCTGATCCTGCAAGGCATCGAAACCCTGCCGGTGCGGATGGACCGTCACTGCGAAAACGCGGTCAAGGCCGCCGAATATCTGCGCGATCATCCGCAAGTGGTCTGGGTCAAATATCCCGCTCTTTCCGACAGCCCGGAAAAGCCGCTGGTGGATAAATATATGGGCGGACGCGGCTCCAGCATTTTGAGCTTTGGCATCAAGGGCGGACGCGAAGCCGGAGCCAAGTTTATCGACGCGCTGCAACTGGTGACCCGGCTGGTCAACATCGGCGACGCCAAGTCGCTGGCCTGCCATCCCGCCACCACCACCCACCGCCAATTGTCGCCGGAGGAATTGGCCAAGGCCGGCGTTAGCGAAGATTTGGTGCGTTTGTCCATCGGCATTGAGCATATCGACGACATTCTGGCCGATCTGGAGCAAGCGCTGGCGGCAGCCAAGTAACAGCGTGCCCATCCGCAACCACCGAGGAAACCGAACCCATGAAAGCGCGCGCCGCCGTGGCCTGGGAGCCACAAAAACCGCTGGTGATCGAGCAAGTGGACGTGGAAGGCCCAAAGGACGGCGAGGTGTTGCTGAAGGTCGTGGCGACTGGCGTCTGCCATACAGACGCTTTTACGCTCTCCGGCGATGATCCCGAAGGGGCTTTCCCCTGTATTCTGGGCCATGAAGGGGGCTGTGAAGTGGTCGAATGCGGCTCTGGCGTCAAGGGTTTGCAACCCGGCGATCACGTCATTCCGCTCTACATTCCGGAGTGCGGCGAGTGCGAGTATTGCCGCTCCGCCAAGACCAATCTCTGTCAGTCGATCGCCGCCACCGTATGGACCGGCTACATGCCCGATCACACCCGCCGCTTCTCCTGTCGGGGGACGCCGCTGTTTCATTATATGGGCTGTTCGACCTTCGTCGAATACACCGTGGTGCCGGAAATCGCGCTGGCCAAGATCAACCCCGCCGCGCCGCTCGAGAAGGTTTGTCTGCTCGGCTGCGGCGTCACCACCGGCATCGGCGCGGTGCTGAACACCGCCAAGGTTGAGCCGGGTTCGACGGTCGCGGTGTTTGGTTTGGGGGGTATCGGCCTGTCGGTGATCCAGGGCGCGGTGATGGCCAAGGCCGAACGGATCATCGCCGTGGACCTCAACCCGGACAAATTCGCCATGGCAACGGCGCTGGGCGCGACCGACACGCTGAATCCAAAGGATCTGGGCGGCGATCTGGTCGAGGCGATCAAGGAAATGACCAGCGGCGGGGTGGATTACTCGTTCGAGTGCATCGGCAACGTTAACGTTATGCGCCAGGCCCTGGAGTGTTGCCACATGGGCTGGGGCACCGCCACCATTATCGGAGTGGCCGGGGCCGGCCAGGAAATCCGTACCCGCCCGTTTCAACTGGTTACTGGCCGCACCTGGAAAGGGACGGCCTTTGGCGGGGTCAAAGGCCGCAGCCAGCTGCCTGGTTATGTCGATAACTACCTTAATGGCAAGATCCAGTTGGATAGCCTAGTCACCCATACCCTTCCGCTGGAAGAGATCAACACGGCTTTCGATCTGATGCACGAAGGCAAGAGCATCCGTTCCGTTATCCTGTTTTAGGAGATTTGGCTGGTGGAGCATATCGAGTCGATCAAGGAATTCGGCGGCTGGCTGAATCGCTACCGCCACCGTTCGCAAGTTTGCAATTGTGACATGACGTTCTCGGTCTATCTGCCGCCAGCCGCCGAGAAGGAAAAAGTCCCGGCGGTTTATTGGCTGTCCGGCCTCACCTGCACCGATGACAATTTTCGGGTCAAGGCCGGGGCGCAGCGCTATGCGGCGGAATTGGGACTAGCGTTGGTTATTCCCGACACCAGCCCGCGCGGGGCGGAGGTGGCCGATGTGCCAGAGCGTTACGATCTCGGTCAAGGCGCCGGATTCTACGTCAACGCCACCCTGCCGCCGTGGGCGCGGCATTACCAGATGTACGACTACGTAACCCGCGAGCTGCCGGCGCTGGTCGAGCAAAAACTGCCGCTGACCGCCATCCGTTCCATTACCGGGCATTCGATGGGTGGCCATGGGGCTTTAATCTGCGCCTTGAAAGAACCGGGCCGCTACCGCTCCGTGTCCGCCTTTGCACCCATCTGCCATCCGATGGCGTGTAGTTGGGGGCAGGGGTGCTTCAGATCTTATCTGGGCGACGACCGTGGCGCGTGGGTTGCTTACGACGCCACCCGCTTGATTGAGGAAGGCGCGGCCGCCATCCCCCTGCTGGTTGATCAGGGTACGGCCGATGAATTTCTGGCGCAGCAGTTACATCCGGCATCGCTTGAGCGCATTTGCACCGCGCGCAATTTCCCGCTGACGCTACGTTGGCGGGAAGGATACGATCACAGCTATCACTTTGTCGCCACGTTCATCGGCGAGCATCTGGCCTATCACGCCGGCCATCTCCGTGATGCAAGCGTTGCTTAAGCTGCTGTACGATGTGGCGCGGACCGAGTTTAGCCGCGTCCGCCGCCGCAAAAACAGCTCGCCTTGGATCGTTGGCGGACTGGCCGTGGCGGTCACCGCCATAAGTTATTTTTTACACGAACCCAAGGCGCTCCCCTCCGCCACGGCTAAGGGCGCGGAACTGGTTTGTACCGTTAAAGCGGTCTTCGATGGGGATACCCTCGCGGCCAGTTGCCCGGCGGGCGAGGTCAAGGTGCGCGTATTTGGGATCGATGCCCCGGAAATGAAGCAAGAGCCTTGGGGAGACCGTTCGCGCGAGGCGCTGCGCGGTTTGTTGCCGCGCTCCGGTCCGATCAGCTTGCGCGTGGTCGATCAAGATCAGTATGGCCGCACGGTCGCGCAAGTGAGCGCGGGTGAGCGCGATGTCGGTTTGGAAATGGTCCGGCAAGGACGGGCCATCCTCTATGAGCGATACAATGATTCACCCGTTTACCAGCAGGCGCAGGCTGAAGCGAAACGGGCGCGGCGCGGCATCTGGGAAAAGGTGGGTGGACAACAAGATCCGGCCGCTTGGCGGCGGCTGAATCCGCGTTGAGAGAACGCATGGCCAACCAAGCCCTGGCGACTCCCAAACGCGCAACGATCCAGTTTGAGCGGGATCGCTTCTACTGCGATGGCGATTGGACATTGGATGGGATCGGCGGGTTGGACTCACGCCTACAATCCTTGCGGTGGCCGGATGGAGAGATTGAGCTGGATGGCTCCAGAATCGGGGCCATCGACACGACGGGCGCGCTGCGGTTGCTGACGCTGATCGCGGCATTGGCGTCAACCCACCCCGCCGCGCGCCTGGTCGGTTTGCGCGTCGAGCATCAGGCGTTGCTGGATTTGGTGCGGGAACGCCGCATCACCGCCGGGACGCTGGCGGCGGGACCGGCGTCATCGGGATTATTGGAGCGACTTGGCCGCCAGCTCCTGTTTCATTGCAATAGCGGTTTGACCTTTCTCAGCTTTGTTGGGGAAGCGGCGGCGGCTCTGGCTTTCCTCATGCTGCACCCGCGCCGTTTTCGCTGGCGGGCCTTGTTTGGCAATATCGAAACCGCTGGGGTCCACGCCTTACCGATCATCGCCTTGTTGGCCTTCATGATGGGCGTGGTCATCGCTTATCAAGGCGGTCAGCAACTACAGTTTTACGGCGCCAATATTTTCATTGTCGAATTAGTGTCGCTGACCATGCTGCGGGAGTTGGCTCCGCTGATCACCGCCATTATTGTCGCCGGCCGCACCGGTTCGGCCTATACCGCCCAGATCGGCACCATGCAAATTACCGAGGAAATCGATGCGCTGCGCACCATTGGTATTCCACCAATGGATTTGCTGGTATTGCCGAAAGTGCTGGCGCTGACGGTCGCCTTGCCCTTGTTGACGGTCTTTGCCGACGCGCTCAGCGTGTTCGGCGGCATGGTCATGGCGCAGGCGCTGCTGGATGTCAACTTCAACGATTTCCTAGAACGTCTGCCGAAAGTGGTGACGCTGACCTCGTTTCTGCTCGGAGTCGGCAAAGCGCCGGTCTTTGCCGCGATTATCGCCCTGGTGGGATGCTATCAGGGATTTCGGGTGCGCGGCGGGGCCGACAGCGTGGGCCGGCAGACCACGGTCAGCGTGGTGCAATCCATCTTCCTGGTCATCGCCGCTGATGCGCTGTTTTCGGTTTTGGTGGGCGGGGCGGGATTATGAGCGTGGCGACCCTGGCGGAGCCATTGATTATCGTTGTTCGCGACTTGGTTACTGGGTTTGGGCCAGTGATCATTCATGAAAACCTCGATCTCGACATTCGCCGGGGTGAGGTGGTGGCGCTGGTGGGCGGCAGCGGTTCTGGCAAAACCACCTTGCTGCGCGCCATTATCATGCTACTGCGGCCGCTGGCTGGTTCCATAAAACTGTTCGGTCAGGAAATTGTCGGTATCAGCGATGCCGCCGCGTTTCGGTTACGGCGGCGCTTTGGCATGCTATTCCAGCAGGGCGCGCTGTTCAGTTCGCTCAGTGTGCGAGAAAATGTCGGAGTGCCGCTGCGCGAGCATACGCGGCTGCCCGCCCGCCAGATTGCGGAAATCGCCGATTTGAAAATTGCTCTGGCGGGGTTGCCGGCCGACGCCGGTGACAAACTGCCGCGTGAGTTGAGTGGCGGGATGTTAAAACGGGCGGCGCTGGCCCGGGCGCTGGCTTTGGACCCGGCCTTGTTGTTTCTGGACGAACCCACCGCTGGCCTCGACCCCGTGAGCGCGGGGGCGTTCGACGACCTGGTGGTGCAGCTGAAAGAGTCGCTGGGCTTGACGGTGGTTATGGTCACCCACGATTTGGATACGCTGTGGCAGGCTACTGACCGGGTAGCCTTTCTGGGGGAGAAACGAGTGATCGCTTTTGAGCCAATGCGGGCATTGACTCGATTCGAGCATCCGCTCATTCAGGCTTACTTCGCGGGGCCACGCGGCCGCGCGGCGGAGAACAGGGGTGCAGAGTAAAGTCAATTACGCGCTGGTCGGTTTATTCGCCATCGTGCTGGGCGCGTTTTTGGTGGGGGTGGTGTTCTGGCTGACGCTGGGTGGCGACAAGACCGTTTACGACCGTTATCTGGTGTATTTTCGAGAATCGGTGGCTGGCCTAAACCCCAAGGCCACCGTCGGCTATCGGGGCGTTCAAGTCGGCCGGGTGGAATCGATCCGGCTCGATCCAGAAACGCCTGACCGAGTGGAAGTGGTGTTGGGAATCGAGCGGGGCACGCCGATTCGCCGCGATACCATCGCCACCTTGTCCACCCGGGGCTTGACCGGGGTCGCCACGATAGAGCTGAGCGGCGGCGGTGAGTCACCCCCGCTGCGCAATGAGCCGGGTCAGGGGTTGCCGGTGCTCCAGGCCGGCCCCTCGCTGGTGGCCCGGCTGGATGATGCCTTAAATAATATTCTGACTAATGTCAATAGCTTGTCGAGCCGGTTGGAGCAGTTGCTGGACGATGAGAATCAAACCGCCATCAGCGAGATTTTACGCAACGCCAGCGCCATCACCGAGGCCTTAGCCGGTCGATCCAAGAATATCGGTCAGATAGTCGTCAATGTGGAAACCTTTACCAGCGATCTGGCGAAAAGTTCTGGACGCCTGGGTAAAGCCTTAAGCGAACTAGCGGCCAGTTTAGAGGGTAGCGGTGTTCTGAGCGGGCAGATCCAGAGCGCCATCACGGATTTCAAAGCCGCCGTCCAATCGGTGCGCAAGACTGCTGACACCTTCAATCAAACCAGCCGGGACTTGAGCGGTTTGGCCGAGGTTGGGCAACAGGAATTACAGCGACTGGGGCGGGTCACCGACCCCGAACTAAGTATCCTGCTGGCGCAGGCCAGCGATCTGGTAACTACCTTGCAGCGGGTGGCCGAGCTGCTGGAACAAAATCCGAGGGCCTTGCTGCTGGGCCAACCCAGCGGTCGGCCGGGGCCTGGCGAAAAATAACTAAAGCGCAATGATCATCGCGCTGGCGGCTGGCGTGGAAACAAGGGAGAGCAGGGCGTCAATACGCCGTTTGAAAAATCATGCAAGGGGAATTAAGGATGGCAGCTAAGGTGGAAAGTTGGTGGTGGAATAAGAGGATGCGATGGGTTTGGGCGTTGCTGGCAACGTTAGCGCTAACGGGCTGCCTGCTGCCGCGGGATAATTCACCGCCACCGCAGACCTATCTCTTGGAGGTGGGCGCGTTTACTCCGCCGATACGACGCCCTAGCGGCAAGACGCTGCTGGTGACGGCGCCTAAGGCCGCGCCAGGGTTTGACAGCAACCGAATCGCCTATATCAAAGAGCCGCTCAAGCTGGACTATTACAACAGTAGCGTCTGGAGCGATACGCCGCAAAAGATGCTGCTCCCTATTTTGGTGAGCGCTTTTGAGAAAACGGGAGCCTTCAAGGCGGTGATGTCGCCGCCGGCGTCAGCGCTGGCGGATTTGCGGGTGGATGTGGATGTGATTCGCTTGCAGCATGAGTTCATGACCCAGCCCAGCCAGGTGAGAGTCACCGCTCGGATTAAAGTCATGGGAATGAAGAGCGGCCATGTCTTGGGAACGCAAGTGTTCGAAGCCGTGGAACCAGCGCCGAGCGAAGATGCCTACGGCGCGGCAAGAGCCGCTAATGCGGCAATTCAAAAGCTATTGGCCGACATGCTGCCCTTTGCCTTGCGGTATGTGAGGTAGCCCATCGAGCGGCTTCAAAGCCGCCCGATAGAGAGGATTAAATCCGAGGCCGCCGATTTTTCCTCAAACGGTAGCTTCGCTTGAACCCGCGCCGCTCTTGACGCTCCTGTTAAGCCGGCCGCTCAACGTATCCCCCAGCTGATACCAATCAACTTTTCGGGTAAGCACCATGGCTAGCGCCAAACAAGCGAACAAGGTGACCGAACCAGCCAGTAAGGCGTGATCTTCCAAGCTGATCAACACATACAGCAGCCCAAACACCGCGCCGAGCAAGGCGCCAAAACCCAATCCCCAGCGGAGGCTACCCAGAATATGGGCCAGGTAATAGGTCAACAGCGCCACGCAGCCGATAGTGGCGATGAGATAGGACAGCGCGAAATGAAGATGCTCGGACAGGGCGAGTAGCAGCAGATAGAACAAGACCAACGCCGCGCCGGTCAGCCCGTATTGCAACGGATGGATCGCCAGCCGTTTAAGGATTTCGAACAAGAAGAACGCAACGAAAGTCAGACCGATAAACAACAGTCCGTACTTGATGGCGCGATCGGTTTGCACGTACGTGTCGGTCGGATCGATGAAGCGCACGCCGATTAAGGTATCGAGCGGCTGATCGCTCCGTAGATGGGTATTCAGCTGATGAATCATGTTGGTGGCCAAGCGGCTGGTGGCCCAAGCGGCGGAGAAATCGTGTTGGGTGATTTCTCGGGTTTCGGGTAAAAATTGCCCATAGAAGCTGGGATGCGGCCAATTACCGCGCACGCTGATCCGCGTGGTGTCGCCCACCGGGGCCAAGTCAAACGCTTCCGTGCCGCGCAGATCAAGTGAGAAGCTGAATTCAGCCGACCAAGCTTTCGAAGGATCAAGGCCGTTGAGGCGGGCCTGGATGCCGTTGGCCATTTTTTCCTCGCCGGTGCCCGGCAGGAACTCGGACGGCTGTCCCGCCCAGTTGAGCGCTGGCGCTCGCAGAATGCCTCGTGGGTCGCTGATCCCGACGATCAGGCGGGGGGGTCGCTCAAAGACGATCTGTTCATTCGGCGCGGTGGGTTTGATCAACTCGCCTTCGGTGGCGAAGCGGCCCTTGAAGCTGAGGTTGGCGCTGAATACGATGGCATGGTAAAGATTGCGCCGAATTTGTTCCGTATTCAAATTGCTCTGCGCCTCAAGTTCGGTTGGCAGCAAATAAAGCTGCTCGCTCCAGCGATTTTCGACCTCCACCGTCTTGGTCTGATCCTTATCGCTGGGCTTTTGCGACTTGACGATTCGGGTGTAAGGCACCACCAGGATGGGGCCGACCAGGGTTTGTTGGCGGGCGGTGGCGGTGGCGATTCCCGCCACAACCTCATTGCGGCGGGCGGCGCGCTCGTCGATTAGAAAGCTGATTCGGGCCAGGCCGATCGCGAGCAAGAGGGTGATCAGAAAAATCAAACTGATTTTGGCAAACAGGCTGTAACGCATCGTGGCGGCTCCTTCAGGTGAATGGGTGGAGCCAGCCTACTCGTCCCAGTTGAGGGAATGATGGGCGGATGATGGAGCGAGTATGAGGATTTGGTGAGGAAAAGGATGATTTGACCGGAGCGGCCGCCCATCTTCGCCATGATGGCGCTGGCTTTCCAGGATCAGAATGCTATCTTAATTTAACGCCAGCCAAGGTGTGCGTGAGAGCAGAGCCGCACGGTGGCTGACCTCTTGTCTTCTACCATTGATTTAGCAATGCATTCAACCAGTTCGAGAACCACGTCCATGAATACTCCAGCGCTTGTTGCTCGCCCGGCATCGCGCCCGCAACCGCCCGTTCATCCCGCCCCGGTCTGGACCGTGGACGCCGTGCTGGCGCTGTTTGAATTACCTCTCCCCGATTTACTGTTCCAGGCGCAGGCAAGCTTGCGCGCCCACTTCGACCCCAACGCGGTGCAGCGCTCCACCTTGCTGTCCATCAAGACCGGCAATTGCTCGGAGGATTGCGGTTACTGTTCTCAGTCCAAGCGCCATCAAACCGGCTTGGAAAGCCAGCGCTTGCTCTCAACCGAGGAAGTGCTGGCGGCGGCCAAAGCCGCCAAGGAACAAGGGGCCGGGCGATTTTGCATGGGGGCGGCTTGGCGCGGCCCCAAAGAGAAGGACATGGCGGCGGTCAATGAAATGGTGCGCGCGGTCAAGGCGCTCGGCTTGGAAACCTGCGTCACCTTGGGCATTCTCAAGGACGGCCAAGCGGAACAATTGAAGGAAGCCGGACTGGATTACTACAACCACAATCTCGACACCGCACCGGAATATTACGGTGATGTGGTCACCACGCACACCTACCAGGATCGACTCGATACCCTGCACGGAGTTCGTGAGGCGGGATTAAAGGTCTGTAGCGGCGGCATTGTCGGCATGGGTGAAACTCGCCAGCATCGGGCGGGACTCATCGCAAAACTGGCCAGCCTCGACCCGCCGCCAGAATCGGTGCCGATCAACAACCTGGTGCCGATCCCCGGCACGCCCTTGGCCGGCAGCAACCCGGTGGATATTTTTGAGTTCGTGCGTACCATCGCCGCCGCCCGCATCACCATGCCGCACAGCTACGTCCGCCTCTCCGCCGGCCGGGAGCAAATGAGCGAAGCCGAACAGGCACTCTGTTTTCTGGCGGGGGCCAACTCGATGTTTTACGGCGATCAGTTGCTAACCACCAGCAATCCCGGCGTGGAACGGGATAACGCGCTGTTCGAAAAATTGGGCTTGCACGGCGTGTGAGCGGCCGGCCCTAATGCACAACCGCGATTGGCTCGACCGCAGCCGCGCCGCCGTCTGGCATCCTTGCACTCAGATGAAGCAACACGAGGCCGATGTTTTGCCGCTGGTGCCGGTGGCGCGCGGCGAGGGCGCGTGGCTGTACGATTACGAGGGCCGGCGCTATCTGGACGCCATCAGTTCGTGGTGGGTGAACCTGTTTGGTCACGCCAACCCGCGCATCAACGCCGCGATCAAGGACCAGCTGGAGCGGCTGGAGCACGTCATTCTGGCCGGTTTCACCCATGCGCCGGTGGTCGAACTGTCGGAACGGCTGGCGACGCTCACTCGCAACGCCCTCGGCCATTGCTTTTATGCCTCGGATGGCTCGTCGGCGGTCGAAATTGCACTCAAGATGTCGTTCCACTACTGGCGCAATAACGGTCGAGCCGAAAAGAACCGTTTTGTCTCGGTGGCTGGCAGCTATCACGGTGAGACGCTGGGCACGCTGAGCGTGGGCGATGTCGCGCTCTATAAAGACGCTTATGCGCCGCTGTTGCGCCAAGCGACCGCCGTGCCTTCTCCCGACGCGCGCGCCGCCAAACCGGGCGAAACGGCGACCGATGTCGCCGCGCGGGCGGCGGCGGCGCTGGAAACCTATCTGGCCGAGTTTCATGAAAGTTTGGCGGCCTTCATCGTCGAACCTTTGGTGCAAGGCGCGGGCGGGATGGCGATGCACGACCCGCACTATCTCAGGCTGGCTCGCGCGCTATGCGACCGTTACGGCGTTCATCTGATCTGCGACGAGATCATGGTCGGCTTTGGCCGCACCGGTACTTTGTTCGCCTACGAACAGGCCGGGATCCGGCCGGATTTTCTCTGCCTGTCGAAAGGGCTGACCGGCGGCTATTTGCCGCTGTCGGTGGTGATGACCACCGATGAGGTATACGCCACTTTTTATGACGATCTGGTGACGCGCGGTTTTCTCCACTCCCATTCCTACACCGGCAATCCGCTGGCGTGCCGGGCGGCGCTGGCGACTTTGGCTATTTTTGCCGAAGACGATGTGCTGGCCCGTAACCGGCGCTTCGCCAAACGGTTCTGCGTGCTGCTGGCCCCGTTGGCCAAGCATCCCTTGGTGCGCCATCTTCGGACCTGCGGGATGATTTGGGCGCTGGATGTCGATACCCAAGACCCCGGTTTTCGGCTGCGCTTTTATCGGGAAGCGTTGAGCCGTGAAGTGTTGCTGCGCCCCTTGGGCACCACGGTTTATTTCATGCCCCCCTATATTTTGGATGAAGAGGAGGCGGCGCTACTGGCTGAGCGCACCCTCGCGGCGTTGGACGCCGCTTGCGCATGATTTGGGACGAATTAGAAGTTGGCCTCGCCCAACTGGCCAGCGATGGTTTGCTGCGCCGCCGCCGTACCCTTGATGCGCCCTGCGGCCCGGCCGCCCTGGTGGATGGCCAGCAGGTGGTGGCGTTTTGTAGCAACGATTATCTGGGTTTGGCCAATCATCCCGCCATCGTCGCGGCGGTGCGAGCGGCCGCTGAGCACTGGGGAGTGGGAAGCGGCGCTTCGCACGTCGTAAGCGGCCATCTGCGCCCGCACGACGCGCTGGAGGAGCGGCTGGCGACCTTTGTCGGGCGGGAGCGGGCGCTGTATTTCACCACCGGCTACATGGCGAATCTGGCCATCGTGCCGACGCTGGTCGAGCGCAATGACGCTATTTTCGCCGATCGGCTCAATCACGCCTCGTTGATCGATGCCGCCTTGCTGGCGCGCGCCCAGCACGTTCGCTTTCCGCACGGCGATATGGCGGTGCTGGCCGAACGGCTGGCGCAAAGTCGTGCCCGCCGTAAACTGATTCTCACTGACGCGGTGTTCAGCATGGACGGCGATCTGGCATTGTTGCCGGAGCTGTTGGCGCTGGCCGAGCGCTTCGACGCTTGGCTGGTGGTGGACGATGCCCACGGTTTCGGGGTGCTCGGCCCCCAGGGTCGCGGTAGCATCGCCCATTGCAATCTGCCGCCCTCACCCCGTCTGATTCTGATGGGGACCCTGGGGAAGGCCGCCGGGGTGTCCGGTGCGTTCGTGGCCGGTGATCGGCGGGTGATCGACTGGCTGATGCAACGGGCGCGGCCCTACATTTTCACCACCGCCTCAAGTCCGTTGCTGGCGGCGGCGCTGCTCGTCAGTATTGACTTGATTGAGCGCGGTGATGACCGGCGGGCGCATCTACGTCAGCTGATCGACCGGTTGCGTTCCGGTCTTGCCGGATTGCCCTGGCGGTTGCTTCCCTCATTGACCGCGATTCAGCCGCTGCTGATTGGGGAAAATGCCGCCGCCGTGCAACTGTCCGAACGGCTGTTCGCGCGCGGTCTGTGGGCGCCGGCTATCCGACCGCCCACCGTCCCGATTGGGACCGCGCGCTTGCGGATTTCGCTGTCGGCGGCCCACGCCGACGCCCAGATCGATGCGCTGGTGGCGGCGCTTCGCGACTGTGCCGCCGATGGCCCATTTTGAGTCGTCGACCGCTGGGCCGGCCAAGCAGCGCATTCGCCAAGCCTTCGAGCAGGCCGCCTCCACCTATGACGCGGCGGCTGATGTCCAGCGGGAAGTGTGTGATCGGCTGGGCGCTTATTTGCTGGCGTGTGATCTACCGCTTTCGCCCAAAGCCATTTTGGACGCCGGGTGCGGCACCGGCTACGGAGCGGACTGGTTGCGGCAACGCTGGCCCCAGGCGCGGCTGACCCTGATTGATTTCGCCCCCGCCATGCTGGCTGCCGCTCGTGGCCGCTGTCTCGACACGCAACTGATTTGCGCGGACATTGAGGCGTTGCCGCTGGTCGAATATGGGTTCGATTTGTATTGGTCAAGTTTGGCCTGGCAATGGAACGACCCCGGCCGTTGTTTCGCGGAAGTTGAAAGAGTGCTCGAAGCCGGCGGGATCATGGCGGTCGCGACCTTAGGGACCAATAATTTTCCGGAGTTGCGGCAGGTTTTCGCGGGCGTGGATGATTACAGCCATGTCCTGACCATTCCCGCGCCGGAACGATTGCTGGCCGCTTGTCAAGCCGCCGGCTGGCAAGTGCGGGTTTGGGAGCGGCGGCTGGTGCGCCGCCATTATCCCGATGTGCGAACCCTGTTGCGTAGCGTCAAGGCGGTGGGGGCGCGCGAAGTCCAGCAACGCCGGCCCGCGCCGTTCAGCCGCGCGGCCTGGCAGGCGATCGCTGCCCGCTACGAACGGCTGCGGCAACCGGCCGGCTTGCCGCTGAGCTACGATGCGGTTTGGCTGATAGCCACCCGCTAACGGTTTCACCATGCCCACGGCCTTTTTTGTGGCAGGCACTGATACGGAGGTGGGTAAGACCTATGTGACTTGTGGGTTGTTGCGCGCGACGCGTCAGTTAGGTTTTAGCACCGTTGGCATGAAGCCCATAGCCGCCGGCGTTGAAGCCGATGGCCGCAACCAAGATGTCGCCCAACTGCTGGCCGCGAGTTCCATTAAGCCGCCCCTGGAGTGGATCAATCCTTTTCTATATGCGGCCGCTATCGCTCCGCATATCGCCGCGCGAGAAGCGGGCCGCTCCATTGAGATCGAAGTAATCGAAGGCGCGTTCGAACACCTGCAACAGCTAGCCGATGTGGTTTGGGTGGAAGGGGTCGGGGGGTTTCGGGTGCCGCTCGACGAGCGGCGGGATACGGCTGATCTTGTACAAAGGCTGGGATTGCCCGTGGTGCTGGTGGTGGGAATGCGGCTCGGTTGTCTGAATCACGCTTTATTGACAGCGGAAGCCATTGCCCAGCGGAATTTGCGCTTAGCCGGTTGGGTAGCCAATCAAATCGATCCCACCATGAATCGTTTTGAAGCCAATCTTGAAAGCCTGCAAGCGCGGCTCGACGCCCCGATGTTGGGCGTAACGCCTTATGGCGGTGGCGTTGATTCGGCGGTTGCCGCCCTAAGGCTGTCGCTTTTGCCTGAGTTTGGGAGCGAATGCTGATATGGAAAAAACCCGGCGAACCGGGCTTTTGGAATACTATCCGATAAAAAGCTGAAATCAATCAATCGGCTTGATATTCGTTGCTTGTTTGCCTTTGGGGCCGGTTGTGACGTCGAAGGACACTTTCTGATTTTCTCTGAGTGTCTTGAAGCCGCGGGCCTGAATGGCGGAAAAATGCGCAAACAGGTCATCGCCGCCGCTGTCGGGGGTGATGAAGCCGTAGCCTTTCGATTCGTTAAACCATTTGACGGTGCCAGTGACCATAGATTTTCGTATTTCCTGAAACAAAAATGTTGATAATAGCTGGGCTTACGCCCCAGAAAGCCGTACCGGAATCAAGCGAGGGAAAATGACGAACTGGATTGTAGACCTTAGAGAGGGTGTTACAGAGGACGAACAGATTCACCGACTTGAATGTATACGTGCTAACAGTGTGGCACTATATGCCAAGAATGTGGATGGAGCAAGAACAATCGTTCAAGTGTTTTTTCCAGCGGATGCTAGGCGCTTAACTCCTTAGCCAGCACCAATCCATCCTCCCTACCCTTGGCCGCGGGGTAGTAGCTCCGCCGCAAGCCCACTTCGCAAAAGCCAGCGCCCGTATAAAGCCGTAGAGCGCGCAGGTTTGATGGGCGAACTTCCAGAAACACCGTTTGGGTCTCCATCTGCTGCGCCACTTCCAGTAAGTGGCGCAGCAGATGCTGTGACAGCCCGCGCCCTTGCAGTTCTGGCCGGATGCAAAGGTTGAGGATATGCGCTTCCTCCGCCGCGACCGACATGATCCCATAACCTTGGATAAAGCCGTGCGGGGTTTCCAACACCCAACATTGATAACCGACGCGAATACAATCGCGGAGGATATCTTCGGTCCAGGAAAATTCGTAAGCCCGTTGTTCGATGGCGAGGACCTCTTTTAAATCAGCGCATAGCATCCGTCGAAATCGACTGAGGCTGCGTTCTTGCGGGGCGCTCACGGGCGCGGTCTTCAAGTTGCCGCTGAGGGAGCAGCGGTCAGCGCGCGTCGCGCCAGTCGCAGGTCGTCCCAGGACTTGCGTTTCTCGCGGGGCGACCGTAGCAGATACGCGGGATGATAAGTGACCACCAGCGGAATGCGGGCCGCGCCAAGAAAATGGATTTCGCCGCGCAGCTTGCCGATTGGGGTATCGGTGTTCAGCAGGTTCTGGGCGGCGATGCGACCGACGGCTAGGATAATGCGTGGCTGAATGAGCGCGATCTGCCGCTCCAGGAACGGCCGACAGCTCGCCGCTTCCGCCGGCGCTGGATCGCGGTTGTCCGGCGGGCGGCATTTGAGGATATTGGCAATGAAGACCTGTTCGCGCTTTAAGCCAATGGCCTCTAGCATCGGATTCAGCAATTTACCGGCCCGGCCGACGAAGGGTTCGCCCTGCCGGTCTTCATCCGCGCCGGGCGCTTCACCGACGATCAACCAGTCGGCTTGACGGTTGCCGACGCCGAATACGGTCTGGGTACGAGATTCACACAAATTGCACGCGGTGCATTGCCGGACTTCTCCCCCAACGCGTCCCAGTCCAAGCGCGCGATCCGCGCTGCCCGGCTCTCGGTGGGGGGGATGTTTTCGTCGCCGGTATCGGGCATTAATTCCCAGTTGTCATCCATTGGTGGCATCCAATCATCATCGGCTAACAAGGCCGCGCTCGCTGGATCGGACCATAATTCGGCGCTGGCCCGCCGCAATGCGCTGGATGGTTCCATCGTTGATGGCTCGGCGCCCATCGCCCCCGAATCGCGCGTTGGGTTGGCGGGCAAGGCAACGGTGGCCGCCACGGCCAACGATAATGGCGCAATCGCCACGGGCCGTCGCGGCAACCATAACGGGATGTCCAGCGCGGCTAAATACAGTCGGCGCCGATCAGGGTTCATGCGGAGGCGGTTATAGCAGTTGCGGGTGCGCCCGTTCGGTCGGTTGCAATACCTTGTTAAGAGCGTTGACATAGGCTTTGGCTGAAGCGATCACGATATCGGTATCGGCGCCCTGGCCGTTGAAAATGCGGCCATCCTTGGCGATTCGCACCGTGACTTCGCCCTGGGCGTCGGTGCCGCTGGTAATGTTATTGACCGAGTACAGCAACAGGTCGGTCTCGGTTTGCAGGATAGACTCAATGGCCTTGAACGAGGCATCCACCGGACCGCCGCCGTCGGCGGTCGCGCTGCGTTCCTCGCCGTCCAGCGCTAAGGTCACTTGAGCGCGCGGGGTCTCGCCTGTTTCCGAGCAGACCCGCAGATAACGGAGTTGCGCCCGCTCGTTTTCCGCCGCCAGATTGGCGTCAGTGACCAGCGCCTGTAAATCCTCGTCGTAAATTTCGTGTTTCTTGTCAGCCAATTCCTTGAAGCGGGCAAAGGCGGCGTTCAATTCTTCCTCGGAAGCGAGGCTTGCACCCAGTTCTTCCAAGCGAGTGCGGAACGCATTGCGGCCGGAGTGCTTGCCCAGCACCATGCGATTGGTGCTCCAGCCGACATCCTCGGCCCGCATGATTTCGTAGGTTTCGCGGTGTTTGAGCACGCCATCCTGATGGATACCGGATTCATGAGCGAAGGCGTTGGCCCCGACGATGGCCTTATTGGGCTGCACCGGAAAGCCGGTGATGTTGGCCACTAGGCGTGAAGCGGGCACGATCTGGGTGGTGTCCAGGCCGGTTTCGAGCTGGAAGATGTCACGGCGGGTGCGCACCGCCATCACGATTTCTTCCAGTGAGGCGTTGCCGGCCCGTTCACCAAGCCCGTTGATGGTGCATTCCACCTGCCGCGCGCCCGCTTGGACCGCCGCCAGTGAATTGGCGACCGCCAAGCCCAGATCGTTGTGGCAGTGAACCGAGAACACGGCCTTGTCGGCGTTCGGCACGCGCTCAATCAGGTTGCGGATCGTGTGGGCGAATTGATCGGGGACGTTATAGCCCACGGTGTCGGGGATGTTGATGGTGCTCGCGCCGGCCTTGATCGCCGCCTCAACGATCCGGCACAGGAAATCCAGTTCGGAACGGCCAGCGTCTTCGGCGGAAAATTCCACATCATCAGTCCACCGCCGGGCGCGGCGCACCGCTTCGATGGCGCGCTCGACCACCTGGTCCGGTTCCATCCGCAGTTTCATTTGCATGTGAACCGGCGAGGTAGCGATGAAGGTATGGACACGGCCCGCCGCCGCCCCCTTGATCGCCTCCCCGGCCCGGTCGATATCGACATCAGCCGCGCGGGCCAGTCCGCACACCACGCTGTCCTTGACTGCCTTCGCCACCGCCCGCACCGCTTCAAAATCGCCGGGGCTGGCGATGGGGAAACCGGCTTCGATCACATCCACCCGCATCCGCTCCAGCATCTTGGCGATACGAACCTTCTCGTCCTTGGTCATGGACGCGCCGGGGCTCTGCTCGCCGTCGCGCAAGGTGGTGTCAAAGATAATCAATTTATTCATCGCGAGGGTCTCCAATGAGGGTTCGCCCGCCGCGTCGGTGACTGGCGAGGCCGGTGGATCATGGCTGGTGATTATGGCGATTATGAAAAATTTGTCAGCCAAAATTCAGTCGGTGTTGACTTGTTATTCAACGTTCAAATTCAATTTGTGACGCTCCGTGTGGTAGGCTGAAGTAATTTTTGACCGGTTGTTTTAATAAAACTTACATAAATTTCTGGCAGTTAATGATTATTGGAGCCTATTGTAAGGAGGTTTTATGTCCCATGCATTTTGGCCTGGCAAATCCAGTCCAGGGGACCCCACGGGACTCGTTCGAGCCATCGGTCCCACGATGGGCGGCTTTACTCTGGGCGCTTGCTATCGCGGCAACCACCAATGCACGTTCACGTTGTGGGCGCCGTTATTGAAACAAGCGGCTGTCCATCTGGTCGCGCCAGAAGATCGGTTGATTCCCATGATCGCGGACGAGCGGGGTTATTGGCGCGCCACCGTTACCGATCTTGCTCCCGATGCCCTTTACTATTATCAATGGGACGGAGAAATCGACCGTCCCGATCCAGCCTCTCACAGCCAGCCGCATGGCGTACACGGCCCTTCACGGGTCGTCGATCATCGCTTCGCCTGGAGCGATGCGGGCTGGCAATCGCCGCCGCTGGCGCGCTGGGTGATTTATGAGGCGCATGTCGGTGCTTTCACGCCCGAAGGCACCTTCGACGCGATTATTCCGCGCTTGCCGGAACTGCGGGAGTTGGGCGTCACCGCGCTGGAATTGATGCCGGTCGCGCAATTTCCCGGTAACCGTAATTGGGGCTACGACGGTGTTTATCCCTACGCCGCGCAAGCGTCCTACGGGGGGATCGAGGGGTTCAAACGGCTGGTGAACGCTTGCCATCGCGAAGGGCTGGCGGTAATCCTTGACGTGGTTTACAACCATCTGGGTCCGGAAGGCAACTATCTGTGGGGGTTGGGTGTTTATTTCACCCGTCGATATCAAACGCCGTGGGGCGATGCCATCAATTACGATGGCCCCTACAGTTTCGGCGTGCGCGAATACGTGATCGAGAATGTGCGGTACTGGTTTGAAATCTGCCATTGCGATGGATTGCGCTTGGATGCGGGTCACAGTATTTACGATTATAGCGCCCGGCCTATTTTGGCTGAGCTGGCTCAAACCGCGGTGGGGTGCGCGCAGCGCCTGGGCCGGCCGTGTACCTTGATTGTTGAGAGCGATCTGAACGATCCCCGCATGATCCGGCCGGTTGCGGTCGGCGGCTATGGCCTCGACGCGCAATGGAGTGATGATTTCCATCACGCCTTGCACGCGGTGCTAACCGGGGAGCGGCACGACTATTACCAGGATTTCGGCGCGCTCGAACAACTAGCGCAAGCTTACCGCCGGCCTTTCGTCTATGCCTGGGACTACTCGCCGCACCGTAAGCGCTTTCACGGTGAGGACCCCAGCGGTTGTCCGGCGTGGCGTTTCGTGGTGTTTGCCCAGAACCACGACCAGATCGGCAACCGCCCCCTGGGCGAGCGGCTTTCCAAGCTGCTGCCGTTTCCAGCCTTGAAGCTGGCGGCGGCGGCGGTGCTGTTATCGCCTTATCTCCCTTTGCTGTTCATGGGGGAAGAGTACGGTGAATCGCGGCCGTTTCTTTATTTCATCAGCCACGGCGATCCGGCTTTGATCGAGAACGTGCGAGCCGGACGGCAGCAGGAGTTCGCCACCTTACATTCAGCGGAGATAGCGCCCGATCCACAAGCTGAAGCGACTTTCGAGGCTTCTAAGCTGCAATGGGCATTGGCGCAAACCGGCCAACACCGGCAATTGCGGGCTTTTTATCGGGAATTGCTCCGGCTGCGGCGGGAGTTGCCGGCTTTGGCGTCGTTGGATAACGCCAAACTGACCGCAACCGTCATCGCGCCCACCGTACTGGAATTGCGGCGCTGGCGCGAACAAAGCCAGCTGGTCGCCTGGTTCAATTTTGCCGCCGCTCCGGCCACGGTCACTGTCGCCCCAGGCGCTGGTTCGTGGCGCAAACTGTTGGATGCCGACGAGCCCCGTTGGGGGGGCCAGGGCTCCGCATGGCCGCCACCCGGAGCCGATGACCGCCCTGCAAATCCATTTACATTCACCCTGCCTGCTTACGCCGTAGTGCTCTGCGCCGCTAGCGTTCCTCGCTGAACGCGTTACCGACGAGGACAAACTCATGATGCGTATTCCCGTGGCGACCTATCGCCTGCAATTGACGCCCCAGTTTGGTTTTGACGCCGTCGCCGCGATGGCTTCTTATCTGGCCGAGCTAGGGATATCCGATATCTATGCTTCTCCGATCCTGACTCCCTGCCGCGGCAGCCAGCACGGTTACGATGTCGTGAACTGTCGCGCCATCAATCCTGAATTGGGCGGCACGGAGGGTTTCGAGAGGCTGGCGCGGGGTTTGAAGCAGCTAGGCATCGGCTGGGTGCAGGATATCGTTCCCAATCACATGGCCTTTGACAGCCAGAACGAGATGCTGGTGGATGTGCTGGAGAACGGCTCGGATTCGCGCTACCACGACTTTTTCGATATCAACTGGAACCATCTTTATGAGGGAATCAAGGGGCTGGTGCTGGCTCCGTTTCTGGGCAAATTTTACGGCGATTGTTTGGAAAGCGGCGAATTGCAGTTGCGCTATAGCGAGCAGGGACTCGCTGTTTACTATTATGAATTTCGTTTCCCGATCCGCATTGAATCCTATTATCGGGTACTGACTTACGACTTGGGTCGATTGCGCGCCCGGCTCGAGCGCACCCACCCGCATTTCGTCAAGTTCCTGGGCGTGCTTTATCTGCTCAAGTACATTCCCTCCGGTGAAGAAGGGCGAGAGCGTTATGATCAGATTTCCTTCATCAAGCAGATGCTGTGGGAACTGTGGAACAGCAGCCCCGAAGTGCGCGAATTTCTTGAAGAGAACATTCGGATTTTTAACGGAGCAGCCGGTAAGCCAGAGAGTTTCGATTTACTGGACAGTTTGCTGGACGAGCAGTTTTTTCGCTTGTCCTATTGGAAAGTCGGCAATGAAGAATTGAATTATCGTCGCTTCTTCACCATCAATAGCCTGATTTCATTACGGATTGAGGACGCCAGAGTCTTCGATTTCACCCATGAGCTGATTTTGAAACTGGTGGCCGACGGCACGATCAATGGCCTGCGCATCGACCACATTGATGGACTTTACGATGCGGCGCAATATCTTAACCGTCTGCGCGAGCGTGCGCCTTATGTCTATCTGGTGGTGGAAAAAATTCTGGAGCACGGCGAGCAACTGCCGCTCATCTGGCCTTGCCAAGGCACCAGCGGCTACGATTTTCTTGGGGCCGTCAACTGTTTATTTTGTAATCCAGCATCGGCCGGCGATTTCACCGCCCTCTATCACGCCTTTATCAATGACGGCACACCTTGCGAGACGCTGATTGACCGCAATAAGCGGATGATTGTGGCCCGACATCTGGCGGGCGATATCGACAACCTCGCGCATTCCCTCAAGCGTCTTTCCGAACGCTATCGTTACGCCAGCGATTTCACTCTCTACGGATTGAAAATGGCGCTGGTCGAAATTCTGGTGCTGTTCCCGGTGTATCGCACCTATATCGGACCGACCGGCAGCAGTCGCGCCGATCAGGATTATATCCGCCAGATTATCGCCCAAGCGCGCGCCAACCTCCCCAACTTCCGCCCTGAACTGGATTTCATCGACCGATTCCTCCGGCTGGAATACGGCGAGCACATGCCAAGCGAGGATAAGGAGCAATGGCTGCATTTCATCATGCGCTTGCAGCAATTCACTGGGCCGTTGATGGCCAAGGGTGTCGAGGATACCGTGTTCTACGTTTACAACCGGCTACTGTCGCTAAATGAGGTGGGGGCGGGACCGCTGCGCTTCGGAATTGATCTGGATGAATTTCACGCCTTCAACCAGCAACGCGCCGCTGCTTGGCCTCACGCGCTGAACGCCACGGCGACTCATGACACCAAACGCGGCGAAGATATCCGCGCCCGCTTGAATGTGTTGTCGGAGCTGCCGGCGGAATGGGAATGCTGCGTGCGGGAATGGCACGAGATCAACCGGTCGCGTAAGGTGGAAATTGAGGGCCGGCTGGCGCCGGAGAACGATGATGAATACCTGTTCTATCAAACGCTGCTGGGAGCCTATCCCTTCGATCTAGCTGAATATCCCACTTTTGTCGAGCGGATCAAGGCCTATTTGATCAAGGCCACCCGTGAATCGAAAGTCCACACCCATTGGCTGGAGCCCAACAACGCCTACGAAGACGCCTTGCTACTTTTTGCCGAGCAAGTGATGGAGCCGGGCCGTAATAATCCCTTCATGCAGTCATTCCTGCCATTTCAACGCCGGATTCAGCATTACGGCCTTCTCAATTCACTGGGACAAACGTTGCTCAAGCTCACCGCGCCCGGCGTGCCTGATTTCTATCAGGGTACGGAGTTATGGGATTTGAGTCTGGTCGATCCCGACAATCGGCGACCGGTTGATTTCGAGCACCGCCGTAGTGCGCTGGCCGCGCTGCGAAGCCGTGCGCAGGACAATCTGTCGCAGTTGATCGCGGAACTGTTGGCGGGACCGGAGAATGGCTTGCTCAAACTGTTTCTGATCGCGCGATGCTTGCAAGCACGGCGCGGGCAGCTGGACTTATTTCAGCAGGGTGCTTACCAGAAATTGGCGGTGATTGGCAGTCTCAAGGCGCATGTGGTGGCATTCGCGCGGGAATTGGGCAGACAGCGGGCCTTGGTGGTGGCGCCGCGCTTTACAAGCGGCTTGGTTGAGAGCGGTCACTATCCGCTGGGTGAGGCGGTGTGGCATGAAACGCGAATACTGCCACCAGCCGGTTCTGGGCTGCGTTGGCGCGATGCCCTGACCGGGCAAACCGTACAGGGCGAGGAAGCCTTATGGTTACGGGAGGTGCTGCGAGAGTTTCCAGTAGCGCTGCTGATCAATGAGGCGGCATCAAATTGAAAGGAGGCGCCTCGGTTATTTGGAGGTGGGTGGTTCCGCCGAAGATGGATGGCGGCGGCGGGCGCGTAGCCGCAGCCGCCACAAAAACAGCACTGGCCCCGACAAGACATAGAGTAGGAAACCGGAGAACAGCACTTTAGGCGGGTCGATGGAGATCACCACCAGGGTGAGCACCACCAGTAGCGCCGCCATGAACGGCACCCGGCCGCGCAGATTGATTTTTTTGAGGCTGAAATAAAGGATGTTGCTGAACATCAGCGCCCCGGCGCTGACGGTAATAACGAGCGCCGGCCATAACAGTTGCACGCCGGTAAAGCCCAAGTCGGTGCCAAACCAGACGAAGCCGGTGACGATGGCGGCGGCCGAAGGGCTGGGCAGGCCGATGAAATAGCGTTTATCGGTGCTGCCAAGTTGCACATTGAAGCGGGCCAGCCGCAACGCCGCCATCACCGTGTAGAAAAAAGCAGCCAGCCAACCGAGCTTGGACAGAAATGGTCCCATCGTGATCATGCTGCCTAGCGCCCATTGATACATGATCAAGGCCGGCGCCAAGCCAAAGGACACCAGATCCGCCATGCTGTCGTATTGAGCGCCGAACTCGCTTTCGGTATGCGTCATGCGGGCGGCGAAGCCATCCAAGCCATCCAACACCATCGCCACGAACACAGCCACGGCAGCCGGTTCAAAACGGCCGTGCAGAGCGGCGATGATGGCGTAAAAACCGCAGAACAACGCGGCGGTGGTGAACAGATTAGGAACTAGATAAAGCCCGCGCGAGCGGCGGGTTTCGGAAGTCGGCTCAGTGCTCATCGGATCAGTGCATGCGGAAGGCTTTTGGGGTGAAGATTCAGGATGGCGGCTTGCTGCGCTTGTCTCGAATGTAAATGGTGCCCTGGGAACGCCGGTCGATCTCAAAAAGATTGAGCGCCGATACCAAGTCAACCAGTTTGGTGTAACCGTAGTTGCGGGAATCGAATTCGGCGGCCTGTTTGGCGATGTGTTGGCCGACCGCGCCCAGATGCGCCCAGCCGCTATCGTCCGAGGCGGCATCCAGCGCACCGCGAAACAGATTAACCAGCTTAGTATCCCCCTTAAGCTTATTAGTTTCTTGTTTGCGGATCACGACCGCCGGGTCTTCTTCCGCAAGCAGCACTTTGGTAAAGATAAACTTGTCGCAAGCCGACACAAAGGCCTTGGGCGTTTTTTCTTCGCCAAAGCCATACACCAGCAGCCCTTCTTCCCGGATGCGCGAGGCCAAGCGGGTAAAATCACTGTCGCTGGATACCAGGCAGAAACCTTCGAAGCGGCGGGTATACAGCAAATCCATCGCGTCGATGATCATGGCGCTATCGGTCGCATTTTTGCCGACCGTGTAACGGAACTGCTGAACCGGGTGGATCGAGTGATCGAGCAAGACCGACTTCCAGCCCGCCAGGTTCGGCGTCGTCCAGTCGCCATAGATCCGTTTAACGCTGGCGGTGCCGTATTTGACGATCTCTTTCAAAAGCCCTTCGATGATGGCCGGCTGAGCGTTATCGGCGTCGATCAACACAGCAAGGCGACGCTGGCCTGAATAGTCCCCATTCATCGTCGAGAAACCCGCCTCCTGCAAATTTGGGATGGGGGTACAGCGAAAACCGCGGCGCCGCACCCCCTAGTTTGGCGTATCGCCTTAATTTTTGCTGGTATCCACCAGGCGATTGGCCTTGATCCACGGCATCATGCCGCGCAGTTTCTCGCCGACTTGCTCGACCGGATGCTCGCGGCTGATGCGGCGGTTGGCCCGCAGCACCGGCGCGCCGGCCTGATTCTCGGCAATAAATTCGCGGGCGAACTGGCCGGTCTGAATTTCCTTGAGAATCTTGCGCATCTCGGCCTTGGTCTGCTCGGTAACGATGCGCGGCCCGCGGGTGAAGTCGCCGTACTCGGCGGTGTTGGAGATCGAATAGCGCATGTTGGCGATGCCGCCCTCGTAGATCAGATCCACGATCAGCTTCACTTCGTGCAGGCACTCGAAATAGGCCATTTCCGGCGCATAGCCGGCCTCCACCAAGGTTTCGAACCCGGCCTGAATCAGCGCGGTCAAGCCGCCGCAGAGCACGACCTGTTCGCCGAACAAATCGGTTTCGCACTCCTCGCGGAAGTTCGTTTCGATGACGCCGGCCCGGCCGCCGCCGTTGGCGGAGGCGTAGGACAGCGCCAGTTCCTTGGCTTGACCGGACGCGTCTTGCGCCACCGCGATCAGACAGGGTACGCCGCCGCCCTGAGTGTAGGTCGAGCGCACCAGATGACCCGGACCCTTGGGGGCGATCATAATCACATCGAGATCGGCGCGCGGCACCACGCCGCCAAAATGAATATTGAAGCCGTGCGCAAAGGCCAGCGCCGCCCCTTGCTTCAGTTTTGGCTCGATTTGGCGGTAAATCTGACTTTGATGTTCGTCGGGCGCCAGAATCATGATCACATCCGCCGCCGCCGCCGCGTCTTCCACCGGTTTGACCGTCAAGCCGGCGTTTTCGGCCTTCACCGCCGAAGCGGAGCCAGCGCGCAGGCCGACGATCACGTTTACGCCGGAATCGCGCAGATTGAGGGCGTGGGCATGGCCTTGAGACCCGTAGCCGATAATGGCGACTGTCTTGCCCTTGATCAGGGACAGATCGGCGTCTTTGTCATAATAGATGTTCATGGGGTTTTCCGAAGGAGGTTAATGGCAAACGGTCCCCGCCCGGAACGTTCGGCGGGGACGGTGAAGCATGGCGGTCAAGAATCAGGCGTGTAGCGCTTTCTGTCCCAAGGCGATGCCGGTCGCGCCGGAGCGAACCACTTCGAGAATGGCCTCTTTGTCGATCGCGCGCAGGAAGTTATCCAGCTTGCTGCCGGTTCCGGTCAACTCAATGGTGTAGGTTGAATCGGTGACATCGAGCACATGGCCGCCGAAAATATCGGCTAGCCGTTTCATTTCAGCGCGCAATTCGCCGCTGGCCTTGGTTTTGACCAGCATCAGCTCACGCTCAATGGCGTCGGTCTCGCTCAGGTCGATCAGCTTGACCACATCGATCAACTTGTTGAGCTGTTTGACGATCTGCTCGACGATCTGCTCGTTGCCGTAAGTCACCAACGTCAAGCGCGACAGCGTTTCGTCGTCGGTGGGGGCGACAGTCAAGCTTTCGATGTTGTAGCCGCGCGCGGAAAACAGATTGGCGACTCGCGACAACGCTCCAGCTTCGTTCTCCAGCAGAATCGAAATCAAGTGACGTTCTTTATTGTTGTTCACAGCAGCACCATTCCTTCGTCGTGAGGCGACACCATCTCATCGCGTTCGGCCAGCAGCATTTCGTTCTGGCTGCCGCCGGCGGGAATCATCGGAAACACGTTCTCGGATTGATCGGTGATGAAATCGAGAAACACGGTGCGGTCTTTTTGCGCGAACGCTTCGCGCAACGCCCCTTCCACATCACCTGGTTTCTCGATCCGCATCCCGACATGGCCGTAGGCTTCGGCCAGCTTGACGAAATCCGGCAACGCCTCGAAATAGGTCATGCTGTAGCGCTTCTGATAGAAAAATTCCTGCCACTGCCGCACCATGCCCAAGTAGCCATTGTTCAGATTGATGATCTTGACCGGAGTCTGGTACTGCTTCATGGTCGCCAGTTCCTGAGTCATCATCTGGATGCTGCCGTCGCCGGTGATGCAGGCCACATCCTGATCGGGGAAGGCAAATTTGGCGCCCATCGCCGCCGGCAGACCAAAACCCATGGTGCCCAGGCCACCGGAATTGATCCACTGGCGCGGCCGGTCGAAGTGGTAATACTGAGCGGCCCACATCTGATGTTGACCGACATCGGAGGTGATGATCGCGTTGCCCTCGGTCACATCGTACAGCGTTTGGACCACTGACTGGGGTTTGATAACAGTGTCGCTGTTACGATAGCTCAAGGATTTGATCGCCCGCCACTCGTCGATTTGCCGCCACCAGCGTGCCAGTGCCTCGCTGTCGGGCCGTAGCTTCTCGTCACGGATCACGTTGATCATCGACCGCAACACATGCGGCACCGAGCCGACGATCGGGATATCCACCCGGACGTTCTTGGAAATCGAGGACGGATCGATATCGACGTGAACGATGCGCGCCTCCGGGCAGAAGCGGTCGATCTTGCCAGTCACCCGGTCATCGAAACGGGCGCCGATGGCGATCAACACGTCGCAATGGTGCATCGCCATGTTGGATTCATACGTGCCATGCATTCCCAACATGCCGACGAACTGCTTGTCGGTGGCGGGATAAGCGCCCAGTCCCATCAAGGTGTTGGTAATCGGATAGCCGAGCAGTTGCGTCAGCTCGATCAATTCCGATGAGCCCTCGCTCAAAATCACGCCACCCCCGGTATAGATCATCGGACGCTTGGCCGACAGAATCAGGTCCACCGCCTTGCGGATCTGGCCGGCGTGACCCTTCACCGTCGGGTTGTAGGAGCGCAGCTTGATCTTCTTGGGATAATGATATTCCGCCTTGGCGATGGTCACATCCTTGGGGATGTCGACCAGCACCGGGCCGGGCCGGCCGGTGGTGGCGATATAGAAGGCTTTCTTGATGGTTTCGGCCAGCTTGGTGATGTCCTTGACCAGAAAATTGTGCTTGACGCAAGGCCGGGTGATACCCACGGAATCGACTTCCTGGAACGCATCGTTGCCGATCAGCGGGGTGGGCACCTGACCGGAGATAATCACCATGGGAATGGAATCCATATAAGCGGTGGCGATGCCGGTGACCGCGTTGGTGACACCAGGGCCTGAGGTGACCAGCACCGCGCCGGGTTTGCCGCTGGCCCGCGCATAGCCATCGGCGGCGTGGGTGGCGGCTTGTTCGTGGCGTACCAGCACATGCTTCACATCGTCCTGGACGTAGATCGCATCATAATGTGCAGGACCGCGCCGCCCGGATAGCCGAACAGGTATTCAACGCCTTCTTCCTTTAGGCAACGGATCAGGATTTCGGCACCAGTAAGAAGCTCCATGATATTGATTCCTCATGGTAAATGGTCTATGGATCGCAGCTTGGCAAGACCAATCGACGCGAAAATATCGGCTTATCGACGACGGGGCCGATGGGTGGCCTGACCGGGGTCACGGCTGGGCGGGATGACCGCCGCGTGGCGGGGGTATGCCCGGCGGGCGCAACTCGTCGTGAAAGCCGCCGATACCTGCTGGGCGCGAGTCTTGCGGGCTGGTTATACTACACGACATTTATTTCGAGCAAAATCCCATGGCGATACCGGGACAATATCGCGATGGGTCGTCATTTTCCTGAAGTTCAAATACCTTGGAGAAGCGGCATGTTGAAGAGAATGCTGTGGTTGGTGCTGATGGCGGGGTGCGGTGGAGCTTTGTTCACGGCTCACGCCCAAAACTTCATTTATAAATGGACCGATTCACAGGGCCAAGTCCAGTATTCGGAACTCGCGCCGCCGGCTGGCGTGAAATATGAGATGGTTCGCCGACCAACTGACACGGAGCAAAATCCCGCCGCTGGCGCTGATTTGGGTAAAGAGCAGGCCGATTCCGCCAAGCAGGCGGCCGAGCAAGCCCAAAAGGAAAAGGAGGAGACCGAGCAGGCCCAGAAAGAAGCCAATGATGTGTTCGCCAAGAATTGCGAAATCTCCAAAAAAAATATTGCGGCTCTCCAGGGCGACAGCCCAGTGATCAAGACCGACGACAAGGGTAATAAAATCGCGCTCAATGCCGAGCAACGTAAAGCGGAATTGGAGAAAGCCCAAAAAGATCAGACCGAGTATTGCAAACCCTGACTCAACGACACCGCCTAAGGTCGATTCATGCGTGTATCCCGCTTTCCGCTGTTCACTCTCAAGGAAACCCCGGCTGACGCCGAGGTGATTAGCCACCAACTCATGCTACGGGCGGGCCTGATCCGCAAGCTCGCCGCCGGTCTCTATACCTGGCTGCCGCTGGGCCTGCGCGTCTTGCGCAAGGTCGAGGCGGTGGTGCGGGAGGAAATGAACCGCGCCGGTAGCTTGGAATTGTTCATGCCCGCCGTGCAGCCAGCCGAGTTGTGGCAAGAATCTGGCCGCTGGCAAAAATACGGCCCGGAGCTGTTGCGAATCGTGGATCGCCACAAGCGAGATTTTTGCTTTGGCCCAACGCACGAGGAGGTGATCACCGATCTGTTTCGCCGCGAGATCAAGAGCTACAAGCAGTTACCGATCAATCTTTATCAGATTCAGACCAAGTTCCGCGATGAGATCCGGCCGCGTTTTGGGGTGATGCGGGCGCGAGAATTTTTAATGAAGGACGCCTATTCTTTCCACCTCGATCAGGCGTCGTTGCAGGAGGGCTATCAGGCCATGTATGAGGCCTACAGCCGTATCTTTACCCGGCTGGGCTTGAAGTTTCGCGCGGTGTTGGCCGATTCGGGCAGCATCGGCGGTAGCCGCTCTCAGGAATTTCATGTGCTGGCTGATTCGGGCGAAGACGCCATCGCGTTCTCCACTGAGAGCGATTACGCCGCGAACGTCGAACTTGCCGAAGCGCTGGCGCCCGCCGCTGAACGGCCGATGCCAGGCGCGGAGTTGGCGCGCGTGCGCACGCCAGGGGTCAAGACTATCGCCGAGCTGTGCGATTTCCTGCAAATTCCTCCCCAGCGGACTGTAAAAGCGCTCGTCGTCGAGGGCGTCGACGAGCGGCTGGTGTTGTTGCTGGTCCGTGGCGATCACGAGTTGAACGCAATTAAAGCCGAACGGTTGCCCGTGGTGAAAACACCGCTGACTTTTGCCAGCGCCGAGGCCATTCGCGCTGCCTTTGGGGCCAACCCCGGCTCGCTTGGGCCGGTTGGGTTCGCTGGCGTGATTATCGCCGACCGCGCGGTCGCTAAAATGGCCGATATGGCGGTGGGAGCCAATACCGATGATTGGCATCTGATCGGCGTCAACTTCGGCCGTGATTGTCCCGAACCGGACGTGGCCGATCTGCGTAGTGTGGTTCACGGCGACCCCAGCCCGGACGGTTGCGGCACACTAGCCATCGCTCGCGGTATCGAGGTCGGCCACGTCTTTCAGTTGGGCCAGAAATACAGCGCTGCCATGAATGCTGTCGTGCTCGGCGAGGAGGGGCAACCGGTAACGGTGACGATGGGTTGCTACGGTATTGGAGTATCGCGGGTGGTCGCGGCCGCCATCGAGCAAAATCACGACGAGCGCGGCATTATCTGGCCTGCCGCCATGGCTCCTTTCCAAGTGGCGCTATTGCCGGTTGGCGCCAATCGTTCCGCCGCGGTGCGAGAGACGACCGAAGCGCTCTACCAGGCATTGCTATCTGCTGGAATTGACGTATTGCTGGATGATCGCGACGCTCGGCCCGGCGTCATGTTCGCTGATATGGAACTGCTCGGGATTCCGCATCGGCTCGTCGTTGGCGACCGCAATCTGACCGCCGGCCAAATTGAATACCGTGGGCGACGCGATTCGGACAGCCAGTTGGTGGCGCGCGAACGACTTGTCGAATGGCTTTTGGAGCGGCTAGCGGCTGAATAGCGCCGACCATCCGTGATCTCCGCCGTTAAGCGCTGTTCTCCTCCGCCTTATCTCAAACCTGTGGATAAGTCTGTGGATAACTTTTTGCTGTGGTGTCCAAGGTTTTATCGACACTCGCCAGCTAGTGAATTAATGTTTTTTAATCAATGATATTTTTTTAAATTTATTAATAAGTTGAATATAAATATTGGAATCTTGACCAGTTTTTGGCTGAGGCGGGAACTGAAGGTATCAAAAAAGAGACAATTCACAAGCCTGTGGATAATTCAAGGGGCATTTAAAAATTTTTACAGCGAAGATCTTAGTCAATTCGAAAATCGCGGCAATCCTGATGGGGCAGAGTGTCGCAGCGAACATCGCTCACCTGGGCCAGTTGTGGGCCGTGCCATAGCCAGTTGCGCAAGGCGGTCACCGCACGTTCCTCGCCGCAAGCCAGCACCTCTACTCGCCGGTCTGGCAAGTTGCGGACATAGCCGGTGACCTGGAGCGCCCAGGCTTTTTGAGCCGTGGCGTAGCGGAAGCCGACACCCTGGACGCGACCGGTCACATAGCAGCGCAGGCAAAGGGTTTTCATGAAGCCTCCTTGATATTAGAACAGGGGGGGGCATCACTTCCATGTCATCGCGGTTGGATCAACGAGCCGGACGGCCTGTTTTTTCGATTTCGGCCAAACGCTCGGCCAACATGGCGGCGTTCACCGTCCCCTCGTAGGTATAAATGAGTTCACCCGCGGGCGAGATGAGGAAAGTTGTTGGTAAGACTTTGAGCTTGAAGCCGGGAATTGGGTTACCCCCGCTCAGCGCGATGGGAAATGTGACGGAGAGGCGCTTGGCGAAGTCGCGGATTTCCGCCGCGGCCAAGCTTTGGAAATTGATGCCGATAACGGTTGCGCTAGCGCGGTGGGTTTCGTGAAAGGTTTGCAATTCCGGCATTTCGAGCAGGCAAGGGGAACACCAGGTGGCCCAGAAGTTGACGATCACCCAGCGGCCCCGAAAATCGCTCAACCGTACCGGTTTGTTCTCCGGGTCAGGCAAGGAAAAATCCAGATTTTGGGCGGTGGCGGAAGCGGTTGTAGCCAGCAGCAATAGCGCCAGTAGCCATCGCGACCCAAAAGGAAACGGGAAGCAGCAGCGGTGGGGCGTGGGGGCGCGGTGGACGCCTCGATCATCTCCAAACCGGGAGTGGTGTAGCATAATATTTATTTAGGGAGGGGTGAGCCGAACAGGCGTGGCTTGGGCGGCGTGCTCTCTGGCCTTGATGGCTTGGCGGCGCGCTTCCAGAGCCAGCCGTCGAGCCTCGTCGTAAGCACCCGCCTCCAGGCGGGCTTGCGCCTCCCGCAGCAGGCGTTCAGAGGCGGCCAGATAGGCGGGGGCGTGCTCTACCGCGCCGACGATTTCGGCTGAGCGAATAGCTTGCCTAGCGTCGCTCATTTCTTGCACGGGGGCAGTCGAGCAGGCCGCTAACGATAAAATGATAAGGGCGAATGGCGCGAGTTTGGTGGTCAAGGCTTTGAAAAAGCGGCGAGACCGCTGGATTGAGAAGTCATCGATAGTCTTAAACGCAAGCTAGCACTGGTTGCTGGAGCCGTCAAGAGAGCGCTGACAGAATGGTTTCGGGCCTTATCCGTTACCAGCCCTGTCTCGTTTGAACAGTTAGGCCTTGAGGGGGTGAAAAGTAGCGCGATGGGAGAAATATTGATTCTGTACTATAGCCGCACCGGCGGCACCGCGGAGATGGCGCGGCAGATCGCCCGAGGCGTCGAGGAAGTGAAGGGAATGGACGCGCGCGTTCGTACCGTCCCCCCAGTTTCAGCGGTTTGTGAGGCGGTGGCCGATGAGGTTCCTACGAGCGGTCCGCCCTACGCCAGCCTGGATGACCTGCGAGAGTGCGCCGGCCTGGCTCTCGGCAGTCCGACCCGCTTTGGCAATATGGCGGCACCGCTCAAGTACTTTCTGGATTCCACCGGTAGTCTGTGGCTGACAGGAGCGCTCTCCGGCAAACCCGCGGCCGTCTTTACCGCGGCTTCGACCCTCCACGGCGGCCATGAGACCACCTTATTAAGCATGATGTTACCGTTGCTGCATCATGGAATGCTGTTAGTGGGCATTCCCTATACCGAAACCGCTTTGCGGGAAACTCGGAATGGGGGTACCCCCTACGGCCCAAGCTATTGGTCCGAAGCGGAGTCGAAGTCTGTACTTGGCGTTCAAGAGAAACAGTTGTGCCGGGCGACAGGGCGTCGGTTGGCTGATATCGCGCGAAGGCTGGAAGCGTCGTGAGCGGATTTTGGCGCGGTATGGCACTGAGCGGTTATTTTGGCTTGTTTGGCTTGTTGTTGCTTTGGTTCGGCTGGCTGGAACCTGTTAGCGGATTGCCGGTCTCAGTGGTGGTAGTGCTGCTGGTGGGGCCGTTACTGTTTCCCTTGCGCGGCTTGTTGCATGGCCGGTTTTATACCCATGCCTGGGCCAGCTTTCTCGCCCTGTTTTATTTCTCGGCGGGCGTGTTCAGTTTGGCGGGGGCCATGCGGCGGCCTTGGCTAGCATGGCTTGAAATCGCGTTTAGCCTCCTGTGGTTTCTGGGAGCCATCCTTTATGTGCGCACTGGTGCGCGGGAGCGGCGTCGGCTGGGTAAAGCGGTAGAGGCCAGCATTGTGGCGAATGGAGCAAGGCCAACTGAGGATACAGCGCGGCGTCGGCTGGAAAAGTAATCTTAGGTGGCTTGCAAGGATTTGGCAATAGGTGTTATATTAGCAATCTCGAATGCGGGGTGGAGCAGTCCGGTAGCTCGTCGGGCTCATAACCCGAAGGTCGTAGGTTCAAATCCTGCCCCCGCTACCAATTTCAAGGAAGCCCGTCAAGGGCTTTTTTTATGCGGCCGGTTCTGGTGGGGCGTTAACCGGCGCGAGCTTGACAAGTGAGTGGGCCGCAGGCCCATTTTTTGTTTCCGGTGGTCAAAATGCGCCAGGACCTGCAGAAGCTTAAACGGGTATTAGCAGCCGTGGTGGAAGCGATGGGTTACGACTTGGTTGAGGTGGAGTTCCAGGCCCGCCCTGATAATTCGCTGTTGCGGATTTATATCGATGGTGAACGTGGGGTCACTTTGGACGACTGCCAGCGGGTCAGCCATCAGGTGAGCGGCGTGCTGGATGTCGAGGACCTGATCGCGGGGCGCTATACCTTGGAACTTTCCTCGCCGGGATTGGATCGACCCTTGTCCGAACCCCGACATTTTATACGTTTTGCTGGTTCGGAGGTACGGATTCAGTTACGAGAATTATTGGACGGGCGCCGTAAATTAATGGGGCGGTTGCTTGGGATGTACGACAACGAGGTGGTGATCGTTGACGGCGAGGGACGAGAATGGCGGGTGCCGTTGGAACGCATCGAAAAGGCTCGATTGGTGCCCGAACTTTAAAGCGGGATGGCAGCGTGCGGATCCGGCTGGGAGGCAAAATGACATGCGCGTTAAAGACAGCAAAGAAGGCAACAAAGAGATTCTGCTGGTGGTGGATGCCGTCTCTAACGAGAAAGGCGTCAGCAAAGAGGTCATTTTCGGCGCGCTGGAAGTGGCGCTCGCTTCGGTCGCCAAAAAGCGCTACGAGGGCGATCCGGACGTGCGAGTGGTGATTAACCGGCGCACCGGAAATTATGAAACGTTCCGGCGTTGGTTGGTGGTTGCGGAAACCCCGCCGGTCGATTTGCGCGACCGGCAAATGCTTCTGACCGAAGCCCATGCGATCCAGGCCGATGCCCAAGTGGGCGGTTATGTCGAAACGCCGCTGGAAAATCCCGACTTCGGCGGGCGCATCGCCGCGCAAACGGCTAAACAAGTCATCGTCCAGAAAGTCCGGGATGCCGAGCGAGCGCAGATTGTAGACGCCTATCTGCACCGTAAGGGGGAATTGATCAGCGGCGTGGTTAAACGCTTGGAACGGGGCGATGTGATCATTGATGTGGGCGGCAATGTCGAAGCCAAGATCGCCCGCGAGGATCTGAATCCCCGTGAATCGTTCCGCGTCGGTGAGCGAGTGCGGGGTTATTTGAAGGATGTCCGGGTCGAAAGTCGTGGCCCCCAATTGTTTGTCAGTCGAGTGATTCCGGAGTTTTTGATCGCGCTGTTTACCTTGGAAGTCCCGGAAATCAATCAGGGCATCATTGAGATCAAGGGAGCGACCCGCGATCCAGGATCGCGCGCCAAAATCGCTGTCAAAAGCAAGGATGCCCGCATCGATCCTGTTGGCGCCTGCGTCGGTATGCGCGGCGCGCGGGTGCAAAGCGTAACCAACGAGTTGGTCGGCGAGCGGATCGACATCGTGCAGTGGGATGACGATCCAGTTCGCTTTGTCATGAATGCCATGTCGCCAGCCGAGGTTGAATCGATCGTCGTCGACGAGGACGCCCATAGCATGGACATCATCGTCGCTGATGAAAAGCAGCTGGCGCAAGCTATCGGCAAGGGCGGCCAAAACGTGCAACTGGCCAGCCGGCTGACCGGTTGGATCCTAAACGTGATGACGGGCGCCCAGGCGCAGGCCAAGCGTGGCCAAGAAGACGATAACCTGCGGCGGATGTTCGTCGATCAACTTGGCGTGGATGAGGAAATTGCGGAAATTTTGGTGCGTGAAGGGTTTGCTGGCCTGGAGGAAGTGGCCTATGTCCCGGTTCATGAGATGTTGGAAATCCCGGAATTTGATAAAGAGATCATTGAGGAACTGCGCAGGCGTGCCCGCGACGTATTGCTGACCCGAGCGATTGCGGCGGAGGAGCGGATCGGCGGTACTCACCCATCCGAGAACTTGTTGAAGATGGATGGCATGGACGAAGAATTGGCTTTTTTACTGGCGAGCCGTGGCATTGTGACGATGGACGATCTCGCGGAGTTGTCGGTGGATGATCTCAATGAGATTGCAGGGCTGGATGATGAGCGAGCCGCCAAGTTGATCATGACGGCGCGAGCACCTTGGTTTTCGAGCGAGCGGTAGGATCGGCTCGTCCTGGGGGTGGTAAATGGCGGATGTAACAGTCAAACAATTTGCGACGGATGTCGGAATACCCGTGGATCGTCTGTTAGAACAGTTCGCTGAGGCCGGCATCGCGGTCCTTGGCGCGGACGCGACGGTCACCGAGAAACAAAAGGTGGAGTTATTGTCACACTTGCAAAAAAGTCATGGTAATCAGTTGGCTCAGGGAGCGGCCGAGCCGAAAAGAATTACGATCAAGCGTAAGACGCATAGCGAAATCAAAATGGCGGGTGGGATGGCCGGCCAGGTCAAGACAGTGAGTATCGAGGTGCGCAAGAAGCGCACCTATGTCAAGCGCAGCCTGGTCGAAGAGGAATCGCCCCGCCCGCGCGAGCTTGAGCTAAAGCCGGTGGTTGTGGCCGATCCGCCAGTGGTTGAAGCGGCGGCTGATGTTGTAGTGGAGGCGCCGCCTGCTGCTGAAATGATTGAGATTGATCGGAGCGAGACGGAAGATCGGGTGCCGCCGCAAGCGAAAATGGAAGCGGAAGCACGCCAGCGGGAGGACGCTGAAGCGGAAGCGCGCCAGCGAGAGGAAGCGGTGGCGGAAATACGTCAGCCGGAGGAAGTGGAGGCGCGCCAGCGGGAAGAAGCCGAGCAGGTAAGCCCCTCGACCAAACTCGAAACCCCGCTTCAGTCCGAACCAGATACGACTGGCGGAGCCATGGCGCGTGCGGCGGTCGCTCGGCCGGTTGAAGCGAGCTTGGCTGGCGGCGCCCGAAACCGGCCACTAGTGAATGTCCATCAAATCCAGCGCCGGAGCGAAGTCGTCGAGACTGGCGGTGTGGAAGCTGCGGCTAAGAAGCAGCCAGGACCGGTAGTGGAATCCAGGACGGCTAAGAAGCGCCCAGAGCCACAGCGGGGTGCGGCAGGCAAACCGCGTGGCGATGTGATTGCCCTCGACAGCTTACCGCGGCGAGACGACGCCCAGGAGGCGAATCGGTTTCCTTCGCAGCGGCGCGGTGATGTACAGCAGATATTGGATAAAGCCGATCGCCGCAAGCCTAAAAAGGGCAAGGGCGCTAAAATGCCCACACCCGCGCTGACGCCGCGACACGGCTTCGCCAAACCCACCGCCCCGGTGATGCGCGAGGTTATCATCCCCGAAACCATCAGTGTGGCTGATTTGGCCCAGAAGATGTCGGTCAAGGCGACCGAGGTCATCAAGACGTTTTTGAAGATGGGGCTGATGGTCACGATCAACCAGGTGATCGATCAGGATACCGCCGCCTTGGCAGTCTCAGAAATGGGGCATTCCTACAAAATGCTGAAGGAAAATGCCTTGGAGGAGCAATTGACCGCTGAGACTGATCGTGGCGAAGCGTTGCCGAGACCGCCGGTAGTCACCATCATGGGTCATGTAGACCATGGCAAGACTTCGTTGCTCGACTATATCCGCCGGACTCGGGTCGCGGCTGGCGAAGCTGGCGGTATTACTCAGCATATTGGGGCCTACCACGTGCGGACGCCAAAGGGAGTCATCACCTTCCTTGATACGCCGGGGCACGCCGCGTTTACGGCAATGCGCGCCCGCGGCGCCAAGGCGACCGACGTGGTGGTGCTGGTGGTTGCGGCTGACGACGGCGTGATGCCGCAAACGATGGAGGCGATCCAGCACGCTCGCGCCGCCGGGGTACCGTTGGTGGTGGCGGTTAACAAGATGGATAAATCCAGCGCCGATCCGGAACGGGTCAAAAGCGAGTTGTCAGTCCAGGGCGTGATCTCGGAAGAGTGGGGTGGTGATACCTTGTTCACCTATGTGTCGGCCAAGGCCGGTACCGGCGTTGACGAGCTGCTGGATCAGATTCTGGTGCAGGCCGAAATGCTGGAGCTAAAATCGCCAGTGGATGGATCAGCCAAAGGAGTGGTGATCGAATCACGGCTCGACAAGGGCCGCGGTCCAGTGGCGACTCTGTTGGTGCAAAGCGGGACCTTGCGCAAAGGCGACGTGATCCTCAGCGGGCTCGAATACGGCCGAGTGCGCGCCATGTTGAATGAGGCTGGCCAGAGTATCGGTGAAGCCGGACCATCAATCCCCATCGAAGTGCTCGGCCTGTCCGGCTCGCCGCGCGCCGGCGATGAGGTGATTGTGGTTGCCGACGAACGCAAGGCCCGTGAAATCGCCTTATTCCGACAAAACAAACTACGTGAAGAGCAGGCCAAAAAACCCGCGATCAGCCTGGACGATATCTCCAAGCAGTTCGAGGCCGGGCAGGTCAATATCCTCAACGTGGTGATGAAGGCCGACGTGCAAGGTTCGGCTGAAGCCATCGTCGATGCGCTGACCCGTTTATCCACCAACGAAGTGCAAGTCAAAATCATCGCCAGCGGCGTCGGCGGCATCAACGAATCGGATGTCAATCTGGCGCGCAACGCCAAAGCGATCATCATCGGTTTTAACGTGCGCGCCGATAGCGTCGGCAAGAAGCTGGCCGAGGAGGAAGGGCTGAAGCTGCACTATTACAGCGTCATCTATGAATTGATCGACGATGTGAAACGGGCGATGGTCGGTATGCTCAAACCGGAATTCAAGGAGGAAATCGTCGGGCTGGCTGAAGTGCGCGGCGTGTTCCGCTCACCCAAGTTTGGCGTGGTGGCCGGCTGTATGGTGGTCGATGGCGTGGTGCGGCGAAATAACCCGATTCGGGTGCTGCGCAGCAATGTAGTGGTCTTCGAGGGGGCGCTGGATTCCTTGCGCCGTTTCAAGGATGACGTCAGTGAGGTGCGGGCCGGCATGGAATGCGGCATGGGCGTGCGCAACTACAATGACATTCGGGAAGGCGATCACATTGAGGTCTTCGAGCGCGTGCAGGTCGAGCGTACGCTCTAAGCCTTTCAGGGAGTGAATTCAAACGATGATGAAGGCATTTCCGCGCACGCGCCGGATCGGCGAGCAAATTCGGCGCGAGCTGGCCGAACTCATCCGCGGCGAATTAGGCGACCCGCGCCTGAGCTTGATTTCGATGACCAGCGTCGAGGTCAGCCGCGATTTGGCGCATGCTCGGATTTACGTCACGTTGTTGGGAGATCCGGCGGAGCGGGCGGCGCGGGTGGCCGAACTCAATCGCGCCGCGCCCTTGTTGCGGCGGGAATTGGGCCGGCGAATGCATATCCGCACCGTGCCGAAGTTGGAATTTTACTACGATGAAGTGATTGAGCGCGCCGCGCGGTTGTCGGCGCTGATCGATACGGCGGTTGCCGATGATGCCCGCAAACATCAGGATGATCCCGCCGCGGTGGACAATGCGAGCCCGGAGAAATCGGTGTGACGAAATCTCAGCGCCGCCCGGTCAACGGGGTACTGCTGCTGGATAAACCGATCGGTTGGACTTCCAATGCCGCCCTGCAAACGGCGAAGCGGTTGTATCAAGCGCAAAAAGCGGGCCATACCGGCAGCTTGGACCCCTTGGCCAGCGGTCTGCTGCCGATCTGTCTGGGGGAGGCCACCAAGCTGTCTGGCTTGTTGTTAAATGCTGATAAATCCTATCGATTCACCTGCCGCTTGGGAGTTGTTACCACCACCGGCGACGCCGAAGGCGAAATTGTCGCAACCCGGCCCGTTGGCCATTTGAGTCGAGAGCGGGTGGAGGCGGTGTTCCGCCAGTTCACCGGTTCGATTCGCCAAATCCCACCGATGTATTCCGCTGTGAAACGTGACGGTCAGCCGCTCTACAAGCTGGCTCGCCGCGGGATCGAAGTCGAGCGTGCCCCGCGCGAGGTAACCATCCATGAATTGCGCTTGCTGGGGCAGAATGTCGAGGAACTGGAATGCGAAATACGCTGCTCCAAGGGAACCTACGTTCGAACGCTGGCTGTCGATGTCGGTGAGGTCTTGGGCTGTGGAGCGCACGTCTCGGTGTTGCGCCGTACCGCCGTCGAACCCTACGACGCCGCCCGCATGGTGACCTTGGACCTGCTGCGGGCGCAAGCCGAGCGCGGCTGGACCGCTTTGGACGAAGCCCTGTTGCCGGTGGATACCGTGGTCGCAAACTGGCCCGCGATCACTGTCTTTGGCGATTCCGCCTTCTATTTGCGACAAGGCCAACCAGTGCTGGTGCCGCGGGCGCCCACCGCTGGCTGGGTGCGGCTGTACCAGGGAGAGCAGCAATTTCTGGGCATTGGCGAAATCCTGGACGATGGTCGCGTCGCGCCGCGCCGGTTGTTGGCGCATTGAGGCCCGATCTGAATGGAACGTTGCTTGTTGATTCCCCCTGCTGGGGTTAACATTTATCATTTGACTTAATTGATTGATCGAATTTGAATTGGAGTTTTAGTCGATGCCCCTTAATACCGAACAAAAGATCCAAGTCGTGCGGGACTACCAGCGTGGCCCCGCCGATACGGGTTCGCCGGAAGTCCAAGTCGCCCTGTTGACCACCCGTATCAACGGTCTTCAGACGCATTTTGGCGACCACAAGAAAGATCACCATTCCCGTCGTGGTTTGCTGAAAATGGTCAACCAGCGCCGCAAGCTGCTCGACTACCTAAAGAGTAAGGATTTGCAACGCTATCAGGGTTTGATCAGTCGCCTCGGCTTGCGCCGCTAAGATTTTCCGCCGATTTTCGCTGCATAGGATGCTTTTGTGACGCCCATCAAGAAAACATTTCAGTACGGTCCGCACACAGTGACCCTGGAAACCGGTGAGATTGCCCGGCAAGCCAGTGGCGCGGTGCTGGTGAATATGGCTGATACCGTGGTATTGGTTACCATGGTGGCTGCCAGGGAAGCTGAGGAGGGCCGGGATTTCCTCCCGCTACGGGTGGACTATCAGGAGCGCAGCTATGCGGCCGGTCGTATTCCCGGCGGGTTTTTTCGCCGCGAGGGGCGTCCCTCCGAAGGCGAAACGCTGACGGCGCGGCTGATTGATCGTCCGCTGCGCCCCTTGTTTCCCGATGGGTTCACCAACGACTCGCAGATCGTCGCCACCTTGCTGTCCCTGAATAGCCAAGTCGATCCCGAGATTCCGGCCTTGATCGGGGCTTCAGCGGCGGTAGCGCTGTCGGGTGTGCCATTTCAAGGGCCGATCGGGGCTGCCCGCGTCGGTTACATCGACGGTCAATATCTGCTCAACCCAACCCGTACCGAATTGAAGGTATCGGCGCTGGATTTGGTGGTGGCTGGCACCGAGCGCGCCGTGTTGATGGTCGAATCCGAAGCCAAACAGTTGTCCGAAGAGGTCATGCTCGGCGCCGTGGTGTTTGGCCACGAACAGATGCAGGTGGTGATCCGCGCCATCAATGAGTTGGTGGCGGAAGCCGGCGTCCAGCCGTGGGATTGGCGGCCGCCGGCGGGTGATGCGGCGCTGATGGCGGCGGTGGGGGCCATCGAATCAGCATTGGTGGAAGCCTATCAAATACCAGAGAAACTAAGCCGCCAGCAACGGGTACATGAACTGCAAGGGCAATTGACCGCGCGGTTGGCGGCCGGAGAATCGGACCGCTGGTCCGAGATGGCGATTGGCAACGCCTTTTCGACTTTGGAGAAAAAAGTGGTGCGCGGCCGAGTGCTGTCCGGTCAGCCGCGTATTGATGGCCGTGACACCCGCACCGTGCGGCCCATCACCGTTCGGGTCGGCGTATTGCCGCGCACCCACGGCTCGGCGCTGTTTACGCGCGGCGAGACGCAAGCGCTGGTCGTCACCACGCTCGGCACCGACAAAGACGCGCAGATTATCGATGCGATCGAAGGCGAATACCGCCAGCCCTTCCTTTTTCATTACAACTTTCCACCCTATTCGGTGGGCGAGACAGGGCAGATTGGTAGTCCCAAGCGTCGCGAGGTCGGCCACGGCCGGCTGGCCAAGCGCGGGGTGCAGGCCGTCGTTCCCCCGCCCGATCAGTTTCCCTACACGGTGCGCGTGGTATCGGAAATCACCGAATCCAACGGTTCCAGTTCGATGGCCTCGGTTTGCGGCGCCAGCCTGTCGTTGATGGACGCTGGAGTGCCGGTCAAGGCGCCGGTCGCCGGCATCGCGATGGGCTTGATCAAGGATGATGACCGCTTTGCGGTGTTGACCGATATCATTGGCGACGAGGATCATCTAGGCGACATGGATTTCAAGGTGGCGGGCACCGCGACCGGCGTCACCGCCTTGCAGATGGACATTAAGATCGACGGCATCACCCGCGAGATTATGCAGCAGGCACTGGCTCAAGCCCGCGAAGGGCGCTTGCATATTCTGGGCAAGATGGCCGAAGTGATCAGTCAGCCGCGCGGCGAACTGTCCGAGCACGCGCCACGCTACACCACCTTGCGGATCAATCCGGAGAAGATCCGCGACGTGATCGGCAAGGGTGGAGTGACGATCCGCGCCATTACCGAAGAGACCGGTACCTCCATCGACATCAACGATGACGGCACCATCAAAATCGCCGCTGTGGACAAAGCCGCCGGCGATGAAGCGCGCCGCCGTATCGAGCAGATCACCGCGGATGTGGAAGTCGGTCAAATCTATGAGGGGAAGGTGGCGCGCATCATGGATTTCGGCGCGTTCGTAACGATCTTGCCCGGCCGGGACGGCATGGTTCACATCTCGCAGATTTGCGAAGAGCGGGTGCAGAATGTCAGCGACAAACTGGCGGTTGGCGATGTCGTCAAGGTCAAGGTTTTGGAAATCGACAAACAAGGCCGCGTCCGCTTGAGCATGAGGGGCCTGAGTTAAATCTGGAACAGCAGATCGGGTTGCTTGCCTTGGTTTGGTTGTTTCGAGTATATTTTTTAGTCTTGCCGCGGAGAAACATCGTGGCGTTTTGGAGAGGTGGCCGAGCGGTCGAAGGCGCAGCACTGGAAATGCTGTTTAGGGGTAACTCTAACGAGGGTTCGAATCCCTCTCTCTCCGCCAGTTTTTTGACCAGGCGGGTTCTGTCGGCGCGGTTGTCGGCATTCCTGCTCACCCGGTCTCTTGCCATGGCGGCCCGTATCGGTCCCCTCGCGACGACAAACTGTGAACCCCGTCAGGCCCGGAAGGGAGCAGCGGCAGCAGTGGCCTCGGGCGCCGGGGTGCGGCTGGTAGGGGCCGCCGCCATTTCGACAAGCTCGGTTGTCGGCGGTAGTGGGCGCGCCTTCGTCCTCAATGGGCGGAACGCGACATGAGCTATCAAGTCCTCGCCCGTAAATGGCGGCCGCGCACTTTTCATGAGTTGGTCGGCCAAGAGCATGTGGTTCGCGCCTTGACCAACGCCTTGGACCGGCAGCGGCTCCATCATGCCTTTCTCTTTACCGGCACGCGCGGCGTCGGTAAAACCACCATCGCTCGGATTTTCGCCAAGTCGCTCAATTGTGAAACCGGGGTGTCCTCCACCCCCTGCGGCGAGTGTGGCGCTTGTCGGGAGATCGATGCGGGCCGCTTCGTGGACTTGATTGAGGTGGATGCCGCTTCCCGCACCAAGGTCGAGGACACTCGCGAACTGCTGGAAAACGTGCAATACGCGCCCAATCGGGGCCGTTTCAAGGTGTACCTGATCGACGAGGTGCACATGCTCTCCAGCCATAGCTTCAACGCCCTGTTGAAGACCTTGGAGGAACCGCCCCCGCACGTCAAATTTTTGCTGGCGACCACCGATCCGCAAAAGCTGCCAGTAACCGTGTTGTCGCGCTGCTTGCAATTCAGCCTCAAACGTTTGCCGACCGCGCTGATTGCCGCTTATCTGGAAAAAGTGTTGGCCGAAGAAAACGTACCTTGCCAGGGGGCGGCGGTGCGCCTAATCGCCCGCGCCGGCGATGGCAGCATGCGCGATGCGCTGAGCCTGCTAGATCAAGCGATTGCCTTCGGAGCCGGTCGAGTGGAGCAGGCGGCGGTCGCGGCGATGCTGGGCAGTATCGACCGGCGGCGAGTGGTGGGGTTGTTGGAGTCCTTGGCGGCAAACGAGGCTTCAACCCTGCTGCGACAAGTCGCCGAGCTGGATGAGATGGCGCCTGACTATGCGGCGGTGCTGGCCGAATTGCTGTCTTTATTGCAGCAGATCGCCCTGATTCAGGCCGTGCCCGAGGCGGTATCCGCCGATGGGATGGCCGAACCGGACGAGTTGTTGCGATTGGCCGGTTTGTTGCCGCCGGAAGACGTGCAGTTGTTTTATCAGATCGCCTTGCTGGGGCGGCGCGATTTACCCTTGTCCCCCGAGGCGCGGGGTGGGTTCGAGATGGTGTTGCTGCGGATGCTATGCTTCCGGCCAGTCTTGTTGGAGCACCCGACGGTGGTGGAATCCTCCCCTCAAGCCCCTGCGCCCGGTAGAGTCATGGTGCAATCTATTGCCGCGCCGACCCCGGTTGTTCCGGTCGCGGCTGGAGAGTCGCCCGGTTCCCCGCCCCCAGGGCCGGATGCTGAATGGAGCGTCCTGGTCGAACAGCTGGGCTTGAGCGGTATGGCGAAGCAGCTTGCGTTGAATTGCGCCCTGATCGCGCGGGATGGCGCTGATTTTCACCTGGCCTTGACACCAGCCCATGCCCAGATGTTTCCTAAAACCATTCAGGAACGGTTGAGGGCGGCTTTGGAGCAACACGTTGGCTGTCCGATCAAGCTGCGCTTTCAAATCGGTGATCTGGCGGTAGCGACGCCGGAAGATCAGCGCAAGCAACGGCGAACCGAACGGCAACAGGCGGCGGTCGAACACGCCGAGCAAGACCCCCACGTCCGGGCCATCAAGGAAATGTTCGATGCGGACATTACAGCGATTCGTCCGCTGGAGGATGACCATCAGTAACGAGAGATTCTTTCGCCGGACGACTGGGAAAGGGCCAGAAAACATTTTTAGTGAGTGGAGGAGACATCATGAAGGGCTTGGGCAATATCATGAAGCAGGCGCAGAAGATGCAGGAGAACCTGCAAAAGGCGCAAGCCGAAATTGCGTTGATGGAAATCACCGGCGAGGCCGGCGGTGGCCTGGTCAGCGTCACGGTCACCGGCCGCTACGAAGTCAAGCGGCTGCGGATCGACGACAGCTTGGTGGGCGATGACAAAGACATGTTAGAAGATTTAGTGGCGGCGGCTTTCAACGATGCGGTTCATAAGGTCGAACGCACCGTGCAGGAAAAGATGTCCGGCCTCACGTCCGGCATGGGATTGCCGCCGGGCATGTTGGGCGATTTGAAACTACCCTTCTAAGGGGCTGTCGTGGCCGCTTCACCTTTGTTGAACGGCTTGATGGCGGCCTTGCGTTGCTTGCCGGGGGTTGGGCCAAAATCGGCGCAACGGATGGCGTTACACTTGTTGGAACGGGATCGCGACGGAGCTCAACGGCTGGTCGATACATTACAGGCGGCGTTGGCGGGCATTGGTCGTTGTCGGCGGTGCCGCGATTTGAGCGAGACCGAAATCTGCGCCGTCTGCGCCAGCCCACGGCGTAACCCGGCGCTGCTGTGCGTGATTGAAACGCCGGCCGATGTGCTGGCGGTGGAACAAGCGACCGGCTTTGAAGGTGTGTATTTCGTGCTGATGGGCCATTTGTCGCCGCTGGACGGTATCGGTCCCGCCGAATTGGGATTGGAGATTTTGGAAGCGCGACTGCAGGAAGGGGAGGTGCGCGAGATAATTTTGGCCACCAATCCAACGGTGGAAGGCGAGGCCACCGCCTACTATATCGCCGAAGTGGCCCGTGAAAACGGCATTCGCGCGACCCGCATCGCCCATGGCGTGCCACTGGGCGGCGAATTGGAGTATGTGGATGGCGGCACGCTGGCGCATGCTTTCGCGGGTCGCCGGGAATTGTGAGGTTGATTGGAGCGCAGAGTATGAGCGATTGCCTCTTTTGCAAGATTGCGGCTGGTGAAATTCCGGCTGCCAAGCTCTACGATGATGGCGAAATTGTAGCCTTTCGCGATATCAATCCCGAAGCGCCGGTTCACGTCCTGTTGGTTCCCCACCGCCATATCGCTACGCTAAATGATCTGGAAGCGGCTGATGCCGCCCTGGTGGGTCGCCTGTACCTGGCTGGCAAGCAGGTGGCCGCCGATTTGGGCGTGGCCGAAGATGGCTATCGAACGGTGATCAATTGCAATCGGGACGCCGGCCAGATCGTGTTTCATATCCACATGCATTTGTTGGCCGGACGGGAATTGAGCTGGCCGCCGGGCTGAGCGCCCCTTCGGCGTGAGCTTAAACGTTTTTGAGAAACTGACGCACCAAGGGAAGGTGACGACGGCTGACTTCCAATCGGTCCGCGATACTATCGAAGACTAGATTGACGCCGCCATCCGCGGTTTTCTCCAAGCCGGCGATATGCGCGGCCATCGCCAAGGCATTGCGGTGAATTCGCACGACCCGCGCGCCCAACTCGGTTTCCAGCGTTTTCAATGATTCCTCGGTCAGGGCTTCCCCGCGAGAATGGCGAACCGTGACGTATTTCTGATCCGCCTGAAAATAGCATACGTCGGTCAAGGCAATCAGTTCCAGGCGCTGGCCAAGGCGAACCCGGATATGGGTGCGGCCACCGTCTTCGGGCGGCTCGGCCGTTAGACTGGCCAAGTGAGCGCGATTGAGGCGGCTGGCGTTGGCCAAGGCGCGTTCCAGCCGTTCCCGTCGAATCGGTTTCAGTAGATAGGCCACGGCGTGCGCGTCGAAGGCATCCAGGGCGTGTTCGCTGTAAGCGGTAACGAAAATAACCGCCGGTGGGTGGGGCAGCGTCGCTAGCCGTCGCGCGGTTTCCAAGCCGTCCAATCCCGGCATTTGAATATCCAGCAACACGATATCGGGGGCGATGCTTTCCGCTAACCGCAGCGCGTCCGCGCCGTTGCTGGCTTCACCGCAGGGATGGTAATCGGGCAACTGGTTGAGCAGGTCGCGCAATCGGCTCCGGGCGGGCGGTTCATCATCGACAATCAATACGTTCATGATTCGAACTCATGCGAGACAGTTTCCAGAATCGCCATGGTAATGGATGATTAGGAGAAGAGGGCCGGGTTGCGTTCTTCCAGTGGAATGGCGAAAGTAATCTGATAGCGTTCCGGTGTTTCGATGATCTCCAAAGGATTCGCCGTGCTATAGGCTAACTGTAGGCGTTGGCGGATATTGTGCTGGGCGATGCCCTGGCCCGGTCTGGCGGTGGCGTTATCCGCTGGGCGGGGATTGGCGACGGTGATCCGCAAGCGGCGGGGTTGCCGCTCGATGCGAATGCTTAAAATCCCGCCTTCGGGCAAGCGCTGGATGCCATGATGGATGGCGTTTTCGACCAGCGGTTGCAGCAGCAGGGCTGGAGTGGGTAGCTCGTAGGGTAAATCCTCATCCAGTTGCCAATCCACCCGCAGCCGTTCGCCCAGACGCAGGCTTTCGATGGCCAGATAGCGGCGGGTGAGTTCGAGCTCGGCCTCCAGCGTAATGCGCGCTTGGTGGGCCAGCGCCGAGCGCAACGTATCGGCCAGGTCGAGCACCGCTTCCTCAGCCCGGTCGGGTCGGCTATGAATCAGGCTGGCGATGGTGTTAAGGGCGTTAAACAGAAAATGGGGGTGGATACGGGCTTGTAGGGCCTGCAACCGGGCGCGGGCTTCCGCTTCCACGTTCCGTTTCCAAAGATGTTGCACGTAAAAGTAGCGTAGGGCGATCAGGGTCACGATGCTGCTGATCGCCAGATTGCGAACCAGTAGGCGCAGCAACGACGTGGCGTTCGCCGTCAGATCGGGGTAAGGTTCCAGGAACCACCAACCCGCTATCGAAAATAAGAACGTTATGAGAAGCGTTAGGCCCAATACCGCGACCGTGGCGGCGAATGAGCTAAGCCGGTTCAAGCGGTGTTTGCACAGGCATAAGACGGCGGCTACAGCCAGCACCACCCATTGTACGAATAGCGAAATAATCGCCAGTTGGGTCCAGAACTCACTCGACCGGTCTATGTCGCGCAGCGCGAGCACCAAGGCGAAAAGTTCGGCCAGCAAAACCATCACGAACGTGACCTGATTGGTGCAGAAATCGGGTAGAAAGCCGGCGGTAACAGTCTGTTTGGAAGAGGGAGCCGATGAAGGAGACATGAGCGATCAGTCATTCACCTTGCGTGTTAGGGCCAAGGAATTCGCCGGGTCGCGCTAGAGCCTGGTGCGAATTGAGGTTTCGACCAAGAAAAAAGGGCCTGGAAGCTAAGTCCAGGCCCTGATGGATGGTGGAGCGGAAGGGGATCGAACCCTCGACCTTCGCATTGCGAACGCGACGCTCTCCCAGCTGAGCTACCGCCCCGTAAATAAGGGAAAGAATCATACAATTTTCGTATCCTCTAAGCTAGGTCTCAGCCTCGAAAAATCATGTCAAGGATTTCAATCGTAGTTCCTATCTTGAATGAAGCAACGCACCTTGTCGGCTGTTTGCGAGCGTTACAATCCTTGCGTGCGCAAAATTGCGAATTGATCGTGGCGGATGGCGGCAGTCAAGATCAAAGCGTGGCGCTGGCCGAACCGCTTGCCGATCACGTCATTACCGGCTCGAAAGGCAGAGCGCTACAGATGAACGCCGGTGCGCGGCAAGCCGATGGTGACATCCTCTGGTTCTTGCACGCCGACACTCTGCCGCCGCCCGATGTCGCTGATCTGATCCGCGCGGCGCTGGCCGATCCAGAGCAGTGTTGGGGTCGGTTCGACGTGCGCCTGTCAGGGCGTCACAGGCTGTTGCGGGTGGTGGAAACGCTGATGAACGCCCGTTCTCGTCTGACCGGCATCGCTACCGGCGACCAGGGGATTTTCGTCCGCCGGAATCTGTTTGAACGAGTCGGCGGCTACCCGCCGATCGCCTTGATGGAAGACATCGCGCTCAGTTGTTTGCTCAAACGTCACCGTTGGCCCGTTTGCTTGCGCCAGCGGGTGCTCGCATCCAGCCGACGCTGGGAGCGGGATGGCGTTTTCCGCACCATCCTATTGATGTGGCGATTGCGGCTAGCCTATTTTTTCGGTGCTGACCCCGCCGATCTGACACGGATTTACTATCGTTCATGAACGACGCTTTCACGTTTCCCAACGCCCGATTGCTGATTTTCGCCAAGGCTCCAATTCCCGGTCGGGTTAAAACGCGATTGGCTGGGCAATTGGGTACGCGCGGCGCGGCGGCGCTGTACCGGTGCTTGGTGGCTCGCATTCTGACGGTGGCGTGGTCCGCGCGGCTGTGTCCGGTCGAACTGTGGTGCGCGCCGGATGCGCGGCACGGGTTTTTTAGCGCTTGCCGACGGGACTACGGAGTGCGCTTGCGCCGACAGCGCGGCGGCGATTTGGGGCAACGGATGGATGACGCCCTCAAGCAAGCGCTGCGCGAAGCCGATTCAGCCGTATTGGTCGGCGGCGATTGCGTTTCGGTGGGCGCGACCGAGTTACGCGCCGCGTTCGAGCGGCTTGCCGCCGGACAAGACGCCGTGCTAGGGCCAGCGACCGATGGCGGTTATCTGCTGGTCGGTCTGTCGCGGCCCTGTCCCGGTATGTTTCGAGGCATTGCCTGGAGCAGCGCCACCGTGTTGGAAGCGACCCGCCGCCGCCTCAATCAGGCCGGCGTCAGCTGGGCCGAATTACCGGTCGGTTGGGATGTGGATACGCCAGCCGATTTGCGACGGTTGCGCCGGTTGGCAAGGGACGCCCCAGCCCTAACACGGGTGGGTGAAGGACGCGGGATAGCGTGTTAAGCGGAAACGTTGGCCACGTCGGCGTCGCCGAAATATTCGCTGGTGTAGCGTTCCACCCGTAATTCTGGCGACCAGAAGTCAAGCGGCAGACCGGCCTTCCGCTTGAGTTGGGCCAAGAACACGTACGGATCGGGCAGGCTTTCCCAGACCGCCGGCAGGAAAGTGGCGCGATGGTGGTGGAATTGCAGTATCAAACCATCCTGCCCGGGTCGCAGTTGCGCCAACAAATCTTCCTCAGACCCAAACGGTAGCGGTTGCGACGGTGATAACACCGAAATGTAGACTTCTAGCCGTGGAAATTCGACGGCGGTCACTTCCGGGAAGCGGGGATCGTCGAAGGCGGCAGCGTAGCCGTGCGCGGCCACATCCCGCACCAGCGGCTGATAGGCCGCCAAGGCGCCCATACAACCCCGTAGCTGGCCGGCGAGTTCCAGCGTGACAAAGGTCGCGCGCTGTGGCCGCAAGGTCGCTGGATACTGATTCGGGTCCACCGCCAGCGCCTGACCGTGGCGCAAGCCGTGCTGGATCGAGGCCCGCGCGGTGGCGAGCAAGGTGGCGCGATCTTGGTGGGACAATGTTTCAGTGGAACACATAAGCGCCGTACCCGACCACCTGATGACGCGAGCCGGCGGTATCGCCGGAATTGCGTAAATCAATCGTTTTGCCCTGCAGATTTTTACGGCGCGCTACCCACAACAGGCCGTTGACCGGATTGCGCCCGCACGCCTGTTCATAACCGATGTCTTCAAAGCGCAGCGTCTCGATCGCGCGTGAGGTTTCACTGTCCATGTGTTGCGCGGTTGGATAATCCTGATAGTGACTGAGATCGGAGCTGATCACGATGAGCGTTTCTGGACCGCCCCAGAGCGCTTCCAGCGCCGCGCCGACTTGCGGCGGACGCGCATCCCCGACCACCAGCGGCACCAGCTTGAATTCACCCAGCACCTCTTGTAGAAACGGCAAATGGACTTCTAAGCTGTGTTCTTGGGCGTGGGCTTGTTCTAAAAAACCGACCTCGGGTAAATCCTGAATTTGATTCATGGCGCCTTGATCGACCGGGATTTGCCCAAGTGGCGTGTCGAAAGCCATCATGGCGCTGGCGGCGATACCCCGGAACCCCACGCGATGGCTGGGGCCTAACAACACGACGCGGGTGATCAGACCCCGTACGGCGCGCAGGCGCGCATAAGCCGAAGCAGCGATCGGACCGGAATAAATGTAGCCGGCGTGCGGCGCGATGATCGCCTTGGGCGGCGCTTCGGCGGGTGGTTCGATCTGAGTCAAAAAGTCTTGGACTTGAGTGTGTAACTCAGAAGCGTCAGCCGGATAGAATGAGCCCGCAACAGCAGGCGTGCGTACGCTATGCATAACGCCCTCCTGGTTCATTTGTCAATGCCGATAAATTGTTAGAGTATAAGGTGCGGAATTTGTCCGACGATGGTCGAAAGCAGTATAAACACGAAGGTGGGCTAGCAGCCACCCTGATGCCATAACGACGAGAGCCTTGGTAAAGGAGGCCAGCATGACCCTGCTAACCACCGATTTTTTCCCAACCAAATACTGGCATGCTTTAGACGACGGCCGCGTGCAATGCGATATTTGCCCGCGCTACTGCAAGTTGCACGAAAGCCAGCAGGGCTTATGCTTCGTGCGCGGTTGTCACGACGGCCAGATCGTGCTGACCAGTTATGGCCGTTCCAGCGGTTTCTGCATCGACTCCATCGAGAAAAAACCGCTCAACCATTTTTTACCCGGCACTTCCGTGCTGTCCTTTGGCACCGCCGGGTGCAATCTGGCGTGCAAATTTTGCCAAAACTGGGATATGAGCAAATCCCGCGAGATGGATACGCTGGCCGATGCCGCCTCGCCGGAGAAACTGGCGCGCGTTGCGCACGAACTGGGCTGCCGCAGCATGGCGTATACCTACAACGATCCAGCGATCTTCATGGAATACGCCATTGATGTGGCGCTGGCGTGTCGGGAGTACGGCATCAAGTCGGTGGCGGTGACGGCCGGCTATATGTGCGAAGAACCCCGCCGCGAGTTCTACCGATATATGGATGCGGCCAATGTCGATCTCAAGGCCTTTACCGAGGACTTCTACTGGAAGATTTGCGGCGGTCATCTGCAACCGGTGCTGGAGACGTTGCTCTACCTCAAGCAAGAGACCCGCGTTTGGTTCGAGATTACTACGTTGCTGATTCCAGGCGAGAACGACTCCGATGGCGAATTGGAAGCGCTGACGCAGTGGGTGGTCGAAAATCTGGGGCCGGACGTGCCGATTCATTTCACCGCATTCCATCCCGACTGGAAGATGATGCACCATTCCCCGACCCCCCCTTCCACCCTGAGTCGGGCGCGGCGAATCGCCGTCAAGAACGGTATCCATTACGCCTATACCGGCAATGTGCATGATGAGAAAGGCGGCAGCACCTATTGCTATCAATGCGGCCAACAATTGATCGGCCGTGATTGGTATACCCTTGGCGCTTGGAATTTAACGGCCAGGGGTCATTGTAATGCTTGTGGGACGCCCTGCGCTGGCGTGTTCGAAGCCAAACCGGGCACTTGGGGCGCGCGTCGGCGTCCCGTGCGGCTTCGGCAATATGCGGCATGAAGGATGGCGGCCTGATTGCTTGTGCTAGCTGTCGATGTTGAGCTACCGCCATGCGTTCCATGCCGGCAACTTCGCGGATGCTTTTAAACATGCCTTGCTGGTGCAACTGATTCAGGCGCTAAAGGCAAAAGACAAACCCTTTCGGGTGTTCGATACTCACGCCGGCGCTGGCCGCTACGATCTGGATTCGGCGCTGGCCCGAAAAAATAGCGAGTTTGCGGACGGTATCGGTCGGTTGTGGCGTCAATCGGGACTGGGTTGCGAACTCAACGGCTATCTGGAGCGGGTTCGGGCGTTGAACCCCGATGGAAACTTGCGCTGGTATCCCGGCTCGCCCCGTCTGGTTCGCGATCTGCTGCGCCCAACTGATCGCTTGGTGTTAAGCGAACGCCATCCTAATGAGTTTTTGCATCTGAAAGCGGAGTTCAGCCCCGACCGGCAGGTGGAAATTCATCAGGCCGATGGTTACGCGCTGCTCGCAGCGCTGGTGCCGCCACCCCAGCGGCGCGGGCTGGTGCTCATTGATCCAGCCTACGAATTCAAGGGTGAGTTCGACCGGCTGGTCGAGGCGGTTCGCCTGATCCACCGCCGCTGGGCAAGCGGCATGATCGCCATCTGGTATCCGATTCTTGACCGCGCGCCCAGCTTACGCTTTCAACGCAACTTGCGGGAATCGGGTATTCCCGCCATGTTATGCGCCGAATTGGGATTGTATCCTTACGATGGCCCATCCGGTTTGCATGGTTGTGGGATGATTGTGATCAATCCGCCGTGGCGGTTGGAGGAGACTTTGAAGCGCCTGCTGCCCGAATTGTTGCGCTGTTTGCGCGTTAGCCAGCCGGGCGAGACGCGTTTGGAATGGTTGACGCCGGCTTTATAAACGGGAAATAGCAATGAGCCATACCAAGCTGATGAATACGGCCACCCTCTGCGCCCATCTCAGTGATCCCGACTGGGTGGTGGTGGATTGTCGCTTCAGTTTAAGCGACAGCGAGGCCGGTCGGCGGACCTACGCGGCGGGCCATCTGCCCGGCGCGCGGTATGCCCATCTCGATGACGATCTATCCGGCGCGATTACGCCCGCCACCGGACGGCATCCGCTGCCGGACCCGGCGCGGCTGGCGCGCAAGCTGGGTGAATGGGGCATTGATCACCATAGCCAGGTGGTCGCCTACGACGATATGGGCGGCATTCTGGCCGCCGCTCGGTTATGGTGGTTGCTGCGTTGGTTGGGCCATGGAGCGGTGGCGGTGCTCGATGGTGGCTTCTCCGCTTGGCAACGCGCTGGATTGCCGCTGACGGCTGAATTGCCGGTGGTGAAACCGACGGTTTTTGTTGCTCGGCCCAATGATCAATTGTGGCTGACGACCGCTCAGATCCAGAATTTACCGAAAGAGAAATTGTTATTGGACGCGCGGGCGACCGCGCGGTATCGCGGAGAAATGGAACCAATTGATCCTGTTGCTGGCCATATTCCGGGAGCGGTCAACGTCCCGACTGAAGATAATTTGACGGTTAGCGGTTGTTTTCGGCCCGCCGAGGAACTGCGAGCGCGCTTTACCGCCGTGTTGGGCGGACAGTCGCCGACGGTCGTGGCGCATAGCTGTGGCTCCGGCGTTACCGCGTGTCACAACCTGCTGGCGATGGAAGTGGCGGGCTTGAGCGGTTCTCGGCTGTATGCGGGTTCGTGGAGCGAATGGATTCGCGACCCAAACCGGCCGATCGCGACTGGCTCGGTTTGAGCGGCCTTTATCGTCGATGACCGCGCTAAATGAAGATCGGGCAATTTTATCGCTCAGACCAACGTGGCGGCGCGGCCTGTCGGATCTTCTGGATACAGTTGATCCAGCACCTCGCTTTCGACGCGGATGATTTCGATGTTACCCTTACGGATGAAAATCCAGCCGTGAGCGTGCTTTTGACTGAATATGGCATACGAGAGCATAGAGTAGCCGCGTAATCCAATCCGTTCGGCCATCGCCATGCTGACATTGGTCTTGTCAAGTGCTTTGCAGTGGAGACGGTCACCGTTCATTGTTATTCCCCTGAAAAACTGTGTCGTAAAATAAAAGTATTTTGCCGGGCTTTGATGGTCTTATCGGCAACAGCGACTAAAACTGGAGACTATCATTCCTAGAAATGATGGGTTTGTGAGTGCAACCGGCTGAGGGTAACGATATTAAGTCGTAGGTATCGGCCAGAATCACCCATATGCGAGAGACAGTGAATGCTAAAAAAAATTCAGAAGAGCTTGACCGTGCTGTTCGTTATATCCGCTTTGAGCGCGTGTACCAGCTTGTCCGAGTTTTATAGCAAGGATGCGGTAAAGCAAAAGCCATCGGTTGCGTCCCCTACGTATATCGATTACTGGCAAACCCGCGATCCTTCCGAATATCGCCGTTCTGCCTCCACGACCATAACCGGCAAGAAAAAATCGGTCGTCCGCTCTCAAGACATCGTTATTAAGACTAAGAAAGACAAGAAAATTCCGGCTAAACTCGAGCAGCGGGATGAATCTAGAGTCAGCCTAGTCATTCCGATTCAACCGATGAGCGCCGTTCAAGTCGCGGGACCCACCAAGGCGCAGGAACAACAGCAACAGCAATTGCGACGGCAACCTAAAGCTAGAACCCCGGTGGCTGCCGCCAAGCCGGCGGTCGTGGTCCCCAAAGCCAAACACACCATCGCGGTTTCGAAGCACAAGGGGAAACGCCGTTCGAGTGGAGCTGGCAGCAAGAACCTGTGGGATCGGGTTCGCGGACGTGCGGTCTTGGCTGATGTAGAGCATCCCCGGATCAACGAACAGATCGCTTATCTGAAACGCAATCCTGGCTACTTGGATCTGTTGTCGCAACGCTCCAGACCCTATCTCTACTACATTGTCGAGCAAATCGAGCGGCAGGGATTACCAATGGACCTGGCGCTATTACCGATGGTGGAAAGCGGATTTGAACCGACCGCCTTTTCTCCCAAACAGGCGGCTGGTCTTTGGCAAATTATTCCGTCCACCGGTCAAGAATGGGGTTTAACCATTATCGAGGGTTATGACGGGCGGCTCGATATTCATACCTCAACCGGGGTGGCGCTAAATTATCTGCGCTACTTGCACAAGCGGTTCAAAGGAGATTGGTTGTTGGCGTTGGCTGCGTACAACGCCGGCCCAAATGCCGTACAGGAGGCGATTGAGGCGAATGCCCGTGAGGAGGCGAAAGCCGCCGCCGCCTTGAAAAAGCTGGAAGCACTACAAGCGGCCCAAGCAGCGGCGGCCCAAGCAGCGGCGGCCCAAGCAGCGGCGGCTCAAGCAACTGGGCCGGTAGCAGCAGCAGCGCCCGGGTCGGTGACCAGTGACCCAGCACTGCCAGCGGCGTCGATCCTGATGCCGCCGTTGGTTACCCCCACACCGCTACTTCCTATCGCGCCAACCGCCGTCACCTCATCGGCTCGACCGATGGCAAAGGGTACTCGTCGCGCTGCATCCGGTCCCTTGGCGTCTTCCGTTATGACGAGCGTGCCGCCGCAACCACCGCTGAAAGCGGAATCGGTATTTTGGCGGTTGAAACTCCCCAAGGAAACTCAGAATTATGTGCCTAGAATCCTCGCGTTGTCGCGCATCGTGGCTAATCCAGCCGCACAGGGTTTGCAACTCCCCTTACTCGGCAATCAACCCTATCTATTCAGGGTCGATGCGACGATTACGCCTGAAGTTAAAATCGCCGACGCGCTTACGCTCGCGGAGATTCCCAGCGAAGAATTTTTTCGCTTCAATCCCGGCTTGAAACCAGGCGTCGAGCCGCCGCCGCGCACCTATAACTTTTTGCTCCCTTTGGCGCAGGCGCAAAATTTAGCGATCAAGGTACCTGGCTGTCAGTTGGTCGCCGCTAAAAAATACACGGTCAGAAAAGGTGAAACCCTGGCGACCATCGCCAAACGGCACGGTGTCCCTTCGGTGCAACTGGCGCAGTGGAATCACCTGGAGGTCGATACCGTGCTGAAAGCCGGCCAGCAGTTGATTGTTTACCCCTCTTCATGAGCCGCGGGCCGACCGAGCGCAACTGGCCGCTTCAGCCATTGCCATGACTGGTACCGGAATCTGGCGTTGGCGGCGTTGCTGGGATAGGGAATTTGTGCGTCGCCAGATAGTCTTTGGCTTTTTTCTCCGCTGCTTGAATTTGCGCCGGAGTCATTTTTTTGGCGATATCCCGTTTACCTTCTGGGGCTAGGCTATCGCCTTGGAAATCAGCAAGGGCGTACCAGAAATAAGCCTCAACTAGATCGGCGGCTACGCCTTCGCCCTGCTCGTACATGATTCCCAGATTGATTTGGGCTTTTGAATAACCCACTTCGGCTGCTTTCCGGTACCATTCCATCGCCTTGGCGTTATCCTCGGGCACGCCTTTGCCTTCGTCGTACAGCACGCCCAGATTGAACTGAGCAAACGGATAGCCTTTCTCGGCCAGCGGCCGGACGATGCCAAGTTCGGCGGTGTAATCACCGCGCTCGTGAGCGCTTTTGGCGCGTTCCCAATCGCTGTCGGCGGCCCAGGCCGGCGCGGTGCTCAGCAAGCCGCCAGCCAGCAGCAGAAAAGAGAATCTATTCATTGATGTATATCCAATTCTAGCGGTTATAAGCGGGTTGAACGCGCCAAGTGTAGCATTCCATCAGTGCGGCGCGCTGGCCCACTTCGGGATTTCATGCGGCAGACCGGTTCCAAAACGGCGGGTGGAAAGTGCGGCTGGTCAGGTTGGAATTAAGGGGGTTGTTCTGGATAGTGGCAGCTCGGTAGGCCCTCCGACCAGCCGCGATCCAACATGGCCCAGCCCGCTATCCAGGCATAATAGAGATAACTGTTGGGGACATAGGGATTTTGAGCATTGTTGCGGGTAGCGGCTTCAATGCCTTGTCGAAAAGCCAAGGGCAATAAGGGAGCCAGTTTTCGCGAAGCATCGTTGTTGCCACACATCATTCAGACCGAAAGTAATCATCAATAGTAGACTCATTTCATTGTTATTTGTTGTGTATTTGACAATATTTTTATGGTAAATGCAACTTTGTTGCTTATTTGTCGTTGGCCTGCATCTGATAAAGACTGGCATACAAACCGTGTTGAGCCAACAATTCGGCATGTGTACCGATTTCAGCGATGCGGCCCCGATCCAGTACGACGATGCGGTCGGCGTTTTCGACCGTGGAAAGTCGATGCGCGATGATAAAAGCGGTACGGCCTTGGCGGAGGAAATCGAGCGCGTGCTGGACCTTGCGCTCAGATTGCGTATCCAGCGCCGACGTGGCTTCGTCGAGAATCAGGATCGGCGCATTCTTAAGCAAGGCGCGAGCGATGGCCAAGCGTTGGCGCTGGCCGCCCGACAGCCGAGCGCCGTTTTCACCGATCAGGGTGTCGATGCCCTGTGGTAATTCGCGAATGAAATCCATCGCGTGAGCGTTTTCCGCCGCCCTGATCAGGGCGGCTTCATCCGCTTGAAAAGCGGCTCCGTAAGCGATATTGGCGGCTACGGTATCATTGAACAAGACAATATCCTGGCTGACGTAAGCGATGTTTGCCCGCAGTTCGGCCAGCCGCAGTTGCTGGATCGGCACGCCATCCAGCAGGATCGCACCGTCATTCGGTTCGTAGAATCGCGGCAGTAGGCTCATCAAAGTGGTTTTACCGCTGCCAGAAGGGCCGACCAGGGCGATGGTTTCGCCTGGTTGCACCTCCAGGCTCAACCGCCGGATCACTTCGGGACCGTTGTCGGCGCGGTAACGGTAACTGACCGCCTGGAACTGAATATGGCCGCTGGCCCGACCGATGTGGCGGGTCCCGTGATCCGGCTCAGGCGCTTCATCCAGCAACGCAAAGATTGTTTCCGCTGCCGCCAGACCCCGCTGTAACTGTTCGTTGACCTTGGTCAAACGCTTGATCGGCGTCAGCAACATAGCCATCGCTCCAAACAGCGAAACAAAGCCGCCAACCGTAATTTGGTCGGCGGCCGATTGCAAAGAAGCCAGATAGATCATCAAGCCGAGCGCGATGATCGCCAGCAGTTGCACCAGCGGCCCACTACCCTCCGAAGCCGCCGCCAGTTTCAAGTTGAATTGGCGAACGCGGTTGTTCACTCGATGAAAGCGTTTTTGCTCGTAGGCCTGCCCGCTGAAGATTTTGATAACCCTATGGCCTTGCAGGATCTCGTCGATGACGTGAGTCATTTCGCCCATCAGGTCTTGCAGCGCCCGGCTTAGCCGCCGCAATCGTCGGCTGATCACCCGCATGATGAAACCGATACCGGGCGCCACCAGAAACGCGAGCAGCGACAACTTCCAGTTCAGATACAGCATCCAGGCCAGCAGCCCAATTACCGCCAATCCGTCTCGAACCAGCGTTATCAGGGCTTGGGTGGTGGCGGTCATCACCTGGGTGACATCGTAGGTCAGGCGCGATAGCAGGGTACCAGCGGAGTGATCGTCGAAGTAGCGGCTCGGCAACGTCAGCAACCGCGCAAAAAGGGCATTGCGCAAATCCATGACGACCCGGTGGGCGATCCATTCCATCGTCAGTGAACCGACAAAACCAGCAATGCCTCGAATGATGAAAACCGTCACCAGCAACAGCGGCATCATGCGGATGGAATAGGGATCTTTAGCGACGAAGCTACCATCCAGCAACGGCTTGATCAGGGCGGCGACCAATGGTTCGGTGATTGCCACGACAATGGTGCCAGCCAGTGAAAGCACGAAAATACGCGTGTAAGGTCGGACATAACCCAGCAATCGCCAATACAGTTCTTTATTATTCATATTGTGAATATTGTTAGAAAATCAGTGCAGTAATAAGGGATTGGCGAGTTTTTGAGCAAAAGGGCCACTATGAATCATGTTATCATGATGCGGTTATTCTGAAACATTTCTAAAGCAATTCATGAAACCGCTGATTCCCCGTTTCGAAGGATGTCGTCTGTTGATTGTCGGCGATGTCATGTTAGACCGCTATTGGCATGGCCCGACGGCTCGGATTTCACCGGAAGCGCCGGTGCCAGTCGTCAAGGTTGAAGAGGTCGAGGAACGGCCGGGCGGGGCGGCCAATGTGGCCGTTAACATCGCGGCCTTGGGTGGGCAGGCGCGGGTACTGGGCCTAGCGGGCGCGGATGAAGCCGCGGGCGTGCTGGAGACCAAATTGCGGCGACTGGGCGTGGCTTGCGATCTGGTTTGTCTGCCCGGCCAGGCAACGATCACCAAGCTGCGGGTCTTGAGCCGTAATCAGCAGCTTTTGCGTTTGGATTTCGAAGATGGTTTTCCCGGTTTCGAGCCGGCGGAGCTTTATGAGCGTTTCACGGGCCATCTCTTGGTAGCCGATGTGGTGGTCTTGTCAGATTACCAGAAAGGGGTGCTGCGCGAGGTCGAGCGTTATATCCGCGCCGCTCGCGCCGCCGGCCGGCCGATCTTGGTCGATCCCAAAGGCCGGGACTTCGGCCGCTATCGTGGCGCGACGCTGCTAACGCCTAATATAGCCGAATTTGAGGCGGTCGTCGGCGTGTGCCGCGATGAAGCGGATCTGCTAGGCAAGGGAGAGACCTTACGCCGGGATTTGGAGCTAGAGGCTCTGTTGATCACCCGTGGCGAACAGGGGATGACCTTGCTGCGCAAGGAGGCCGAGCCATTACAGCTGGCGGCCCGCGCCCGCGAAGTGTATGACGTGACCGGGGCGGGCGATACCGTCATCGCCACGCTGGCGGCCGGGCTGGCGGCCGGGCTGGAATTATCGGGCGCCACCCTGCTAGCCAATCTGGCGGCCGGCATTGTGGTCGGCAAGTTGGGCACGGCCAGCGTTACGGTGTCTGAATTGCGCCGAGCCATGTATGAACATGATGAACCTCCGCGTGGGGTGCTGGAAGAGGCGCAACTGCTGCAGGCAGTAGCTGATGCCAAGTTGCATGGCGAGACGATCGTTATGACTAACGGTTGTTTTGATATTCTGCACGCGGGTCATGTGACTTATCTCGAACAAGCTAAACGCTTGGGCAGTCGGCTGATTGTCGCCGTCAACGACGATGCCTCGGTGCGGCGGCTCAAGGGCGCCGATCGACCAGTCAATTCGCTGTGGCAACGAATGCGGGTGTTGGCCAGCTTATCGGTCGTCGATTGGGTGGCGCCATTTTACGAAGACACCCCAGAACGGTTGATCTGCGCGATCAAACCGGATTATCTGGTCAAGGGTGGTGACAACGATCCGGCCAAGATTCCGGGCAACCGCTGCGTATGGGACGCTGGGGGGCAGGTCGTGGTGATGGATTATATCGAAGGATGTTCGACCACCAGCACCATCGCCCGGATCTTGCGTGGGTTGTGAAGTCGATCGCCAAACAAGCAACTAATTTAATTAAAGCGTTCTTTTGGGTAAGAATGACTCGTACTGATGAATAATGTAATTCATATCGATATTGTCATCATTGGCGGCGGTATCGCCGGCTTGTGGTTGTTAGCTCGGCTACGCAAGGAGGGCTATAGCGTCGTGCTGATTGAAAGCGAGCGGCTGGGGACCGGCCAAACGATTTCCTCTCAGGGCATTATTCATGGCGGTGCTAAGTATTCATTGCGCGGGCAGCTCAGTGAGTCCGCCAGGACGGTTGCCGAAATGCCCGCCTTATGGCGGCGCTGTTTGGCCGGTGAAGGGGAAGTCGATCTGCGGGGCGCATTGCTGGCGGATCATCAATATTTGCTGGCGACTCGTTCGCCGACCTCGCGATTAGTGGCGGCCATAGCCAGCAAACTCATGCCCGATCGAATGGAAAAATTGGTTGAAGCGGAAACCGGTGATTACCCGTCGGTATTGCGTCAAGCCGCCTTTCGAGGAACGGTGTATCGCTTGGATGAACCGGTCGTCGATGTGGCTTCGGTGCTGAGCTTCTTGGCCCAGCAGAACCGGGACAGAATCATACGCTGTCATGGACCGGCGGCACTCTCGGCGGATGGGGCGATTACGCTGCGTCATCCGGACCGACCACCACTGGTGATTCGGCCCGCTTGCACCGTGTTCGCCGCCGGAGCCGGCAACGCGGCGCTGCCGTGGGTAGCGCAGCAAATGCGGCCACTGCACATGGTGTTGGTGCGTGGGCTGGGCTTGCCGGGGCCGCTATTCGCCCATTTTGTCGGCGCCCACGATATTCCGCGTCTGACGATTACCACCCATTGCAATATCAGCGGACATTTGATCTGGTATCTCGGCGGCGAATTGGCGGAAGAAGGGGTTAAGCGTGATCGCATGGAGCAGATTCGGGCGGCCAAACGGGAATTGGCGGCGTTGTTACCCTGGATCGATTGGTCGCGCACGCAATTCGCCACCTTTCTCGTGCAGCGGGTCGAAGCCAGACAGGCCGGCGGACAGCGGCCGATAGGGCCTGGCTTATACCGAGACGGCCGGATGTTAGTGGTCTGGCCAACCAAACTGGCGTTGGCCCCGCTGCTGGCGGAGCAAGTTGAGCAAACCTTGCAAGGTTTCAATTTACAGCCCAAGTTGGCGGATTTACAACTATTGGAAGATTGGCCGCGACCGGAAGTGGCGATTTATCCCTGGAATCGGGAGGAGTTGGAGTGGTGGGCCTAAGCCCGCTGGGCGCCACGGGCTTGCAAGTCAGCGCTCTGGGTTTGGGGACCGTTAAATTCGGTCGCAATCAAGGTGTCAATTATCCACGCGCCTTCTCATTGCCGTCGGATTCCGAGATTTTGCGGTTATTGCAAACGGCATGGGATTTGGGGATCAATTTGCTGGACACCGCACCCGCTTACGGCGGTAGCGAAGAGCGATTGGGGCGGTTGCTCCAGCAGTGTCGGCGAGAGTGGGTGATCGTCACCAAGGTCGGCGAGGAATTCGCCGATGGCGAATCGCGCTTCGACTTTTCCGCCGCCGCAACCCACGCCAGCATTGAGCGTAGCTTGCGACGACTGGGCGTGGAGGTGTTGGACGCCGTGCTGATTCATTCCAATGGCGATGATGCGGCCATTCTGGAACGGGAAGAAGTCTTGCCCTGTCTGTTCGATCTCAAGCAGGCAGGGCTGGTGCGGGCGGTGGGTATCTCAAGTAAAACCGTAGCCGGCGGATTGCGGGCGGTCGAGCGTTGCGATGTGCTGATGGTCACCTGCAACCCGCGGCAACAAGCCGAACTGCCCGTTATTCGCGCCGCGCACGCGACCAACAGAGGCGTGTTGATCAAGAAAGGCTTGCTGAGTGGGCATCTCGACCAGTTGGCGGGAACCGATCCAGTATCGGCGTCGCTACGGTTTATTTACGCCCAACCCGGCATCAATAGTGTGGTGGTCGGCACGCTCAATCCGGCCCATTTGCGGGCTAACATGGCGGCGGCGGAACAAGCGCTCGCCCTGGCCGCAATGGGTTGAACAGCTGAAATCATCGTTTATCCGCCCGCAAAATCGGATTCAAGCCGCCAGCGCCCGCTTGAGGCGTTCCACCCCGTCAGCCAGTTGTGGGATGGCGGTGGTGTAGGCGAAGCGAACATGCCGCTCCGGCGAATGGTTGCCAAAATCGATGCCCGGCGTGATCGCAACGCCGCTTTGCTCCAGTAGCTGTAAAGCAAACTGATAGCTGTCGTCGGTGAAACGGCTACAGTCGGCGTAGAGATAAAAGGCGCCGTCCGGGATGCTGAGGATATCGAAGCCGAGTTTTCGCAATGCCGGCAGCAAGAAATCCCGCCGGGCCTGAAATTCCCGCCGCCGTTGTTCAAAGACGGCCCGTGTTTCGGGAAGGAACGCCGCCAATGCCGCATATTGCGCGGGGGTGGAGGCGGCCAGAAACAGATTTTGCGCCAGCTTTTCGGCGGCCCCGACGCAATCGTCCGGCGCCACCAGCCAGCCTAGCCGCCAGCCGGTCATCCCATAATATTTGCTGAAGCTATTTAAAGCGATCACTTGGTCGGAATAAGCCAGGGCGGTTTGGAGCGAAGTGTCGTAGACCAAGCCGTGGTAAATTTCGTCCATGATGACGCGGCCGCCGCGGGCCTCGACCGTGGAGATAATGGCGGCCAATGCTTGGGGCGGTATCACCGTACCGGTGGGATTGGCCGGAGAGGCGAGCAGCACGGCTGCGGTTCGTTCATCCCAATAGCGCTCGACGAGTTCGGCGGTCAGTTGGTAAGCGGTCGCCGGGCCGACCGGAATACCGACCGCTTCCCCCTCCGCCAGCCGTACAAAATGCCGGTTGCAGGGATAGCCGGGATCGGCCAGCAGCACACGGTCGCCAGGGCCGACCAGAAGCGCCGTCGCCAGTTGCAAAGCGCCGGACGCGCCGGGCGTGATCAGGATGCGCCGGGTGGGAACCTCGACCCCGTAACGGTCTCGATAGTGTCCGCCGATCGCTTGCCGTAATTCGGGCAAGCCGGCGGCGGCGGTGTAACGAGTCCGACCCTCGCTCAATGCGCGCTGGCCAGCGCGCACAATTGGCGCGGCGGTGGGAAAATCCGGTTCCCCGATTTCCATGTGAATGATGGAGCGGCCGGCCGCCTCCAATTCCTTGGCGCGAGCCAACAGCGCCATGACGTGAAATGGCGCGATAGCCGCCATCCGCGGCGCCAGCGGCCGGAAGCGGGCGCTCAAAACATCCGGCCCCGATTGGTATCCTCGTCGCGAATGGTCAGATCAATCGGAGTGCCTTTGGCGGCGCCGCCAGCCGCCGCGCCTTCGGATAAGCGGATCTGCAAGCCGACGTTGTTCTTGGAGTCGGCATTCTTGATGGCCTCATCTCGGGAAATTTTGCCTTCCTTGTACAGCTTAAAGAGTGACTGATCGAAGGTCATCATGCCCGATTCAGTAGCCTGTTCCATCGCGTCCTTCACATAATCGATCTTGCCTTTCTGGATCAGATCGGCGATGTAGGGCGTGTTCAGCAAGACTTCCACCGCTGGCACCAATCCGCCATTGATGGATCGCACCAGACGCTGCGAGACGATGGCGCGCAGGTTTAGCGCTAAATCCATCAGCAGCTGCGGCCGGGCGTCCTCTGGGAAAAAGTTGACGATGCGTTCCAACGCGCCGTTGGCATTGTTGGCGTGCAGGGTGGACATTACCAGATGGCCTGTTTCCGAGAAGGTCATGACGAACTTCATCACATCGCGTTCGCGCACCTCGCCCACCAGAATGACGTCCGGCGCCTCGCGCATGGCGCTGCGCAAGGCGTTTTCATAGCTGTGGGTGTCGATGCCGATCTCCCGTTGGCCGACCACCGATTTTTTGTGCTGGTGAGTGAATTCGATAGGGTCTTCGATGGTGAGGATGTGGCCCGGCGCGCTGGAGTTGCGATGATCAATCATGGACGCCAATGTGGTGGATTTACCCGAACCGGTGGCTCCCACCAACAGCAACAGTCCACGTTTTTCCATCACCAATTGCCGCAGCAGCGGCGGCAAGCCCAATTCCTCCACCTGCGGGATGTCGCCTTTGATGAAGCGGATCACCATCGACACCTCGCCGCGTTGCTTGAACACATTGGCGCGAAATCGGCCAACGCCGTGCAGCGGAATGGCGAAATTGAGTTCCCATTCATGCTCGAAGTCCTTGATCTGATCGTCCTTCATCACTGAATAGGCGATTTCGCGCACTTGGCCCGGGCCAAGCACCTTGTTGCCGATGGGGCGGACCACCCCGCCGATTTTGATATTGACCGGAGCGCCGACGTGAAAAAACAGATCGGAGGCGCTTTTATCGACCATCAGTTTCAGATAGGGGGTAATATCCATTGCAATTGTCTCTCAGGCTAGCCGGTTCAAGCCATTTAGCGCCGCGACTCGGTAGGCCTCGGCCATGGTTGGATAATTAAATGTAGTATTGACAAAATACTGGATCGTGTTGGCGTCGCCCGGTTGGGCCATGATCGCCTGGCCGATGTGGACGATCTCGGCGGCCTGATCGCCAAAGCAGTGAATGCCGAGAATTTCCAGGGTATCGCGGTGGAACAGCAATTTCAGGACGCCCACAGTCCGACCAGTGATTTGCGCGCGGGCCAAACTCTTGAAATAAGCGTGTCCAACCTCGTAAGGCACTCGGGCCTCGGTCAGCTCGCGTTCGGTGCGGCCGACCGAACTGATTTCCGGCGAGGTATAAATACCGGTCGGGATGTAATCCACCAGGTGATGATCGCATGCGCCATGCACCAGATGGGTGGCGGCGAAGCGGCCCTGGTCGTAGGCGGCGCTGGCTAGGCTCGGATAGCCGATTACATCGCCCACGGCGTAGATATGCGGCAGCGTGGTGCGGTAGTTGTCGTCCACCGCAAGCTGGCCCCGGCGGTTAGGGACGATGCCTAACTCTTCCAGTCCCATGTTTTGCGTGTTGCCGCTGCGGCCGTTGGCCCAGAGCAGCGCGTCGGCTTTGATCTTTTTGCCAGACTTGAGGCAGAGCAGCACGCTGTCCGGTTGCCCTTCCACCTGATCGTATTCTTCGTTGTGGCGGATCATCACCCCTTGGTCGCGCAAGTGATAGCTCAGGGCATGGGCGATTTCGTCGTCGAGGAAGGACAGCAATTGCGAGCGGCTATCAACCAAATCGACTTTACAACCCATGTTGCGAAAGATACTGGCATACTCACAGCCGATGACCCCCGCGCCGTAGATGGTGATCGAGCGGGGGGTGGCCGACAGTCCGAGGATGGTGTCGCTGTCGAAGATGCGCGCGTGGCTAAAATCGATGTCCCGCGGCCGGAATGGGTGCGAGCCAGAGGCGATGATGAAGGCTTCGCCGTGCAGAACGATCGGTTCAGCGCCGGTGTTGGAGCGGATTTCAAGGGTGTGGGCATCCAGAAAGCGTGCGTGGCCGTGGAAGAGGCGGACCCGGTTACGCTCGTAGAAATCCTGGCGCATGGCGGTCTGGCGGGCGATGACCGACTCAGCGGAGCGCAGCAAATCAGGGTACGACAGTCGCAAGGCGGCGCCGAGCGCGTTACGGAATATCGGGCTGGTGTTGAATTCCTGCATCCGGTTGATGGCGTGACGCAAGGCCTTGGATGGAATAGTGCCCCAATGGGTGCAACCGCCGCCGACGAAACGGTGCTTTTCAATGACCGCGACTGATTTGCCTTCCTTGGCCGCTTTCATGGCCGCTCCCTCTCCTCCTGGACCGGTACCAATTACGATGACATCGTAGCTCTGATCGTGCATTTGTTATGTTCGCTGCGGAGTTGAAGGCGAGAGCAACGCGATTTGATCAAACTTTCATTTAATAGTATATCTCATTTTACAACATCAGCCAAAATCGCTTGGCGAACGGATACCAATTAATGAAGGACGATTTTCGATGAAGTCGTGCGGGCATGACGGGTCAAAAAGGGCGGGTTGAGAGGGATGCAGACCAGATTTTAGCGTACTGTGGTAAGTGTTTGACCCTTGGTGGTTCAGTCGCGTCGGAATTTGATAGATGATCCCCGTCTTAATTCTTGTGGAGAGCCCGCCTTATGAGCGCCGATCCGGCTCAGTCGTCCTTGAGCGAACCCGTGCGAACCGTGCTGCGATTAACGGTCGTCGGTTCGCTCTTAGTCGCCGTGCTCTACATTTTTCGACCGTTTCTACCCAGCATGTTGTGGAGCGCGTTCATCGTGATTGCGGTATGGCCGGGTCTGGTGTGGTTGCAAAACCGCTTTGGCTGGAATCGGCTGGCGTGTGCGTTCTTGTTAAGCTTGGTGTTAAGCGGTTTTGTAATCGGGCCGCTGCTAGGCGGAATTTTTACGGTTGCCGAGCACGGTGAAGCGCTATTTGCGGAAGCCAAGACGGCGGTAGACCAGATTCCCGACGCCCCGCCGGCTTGGGTGGCGGATTTGCCGTTGGTCGGCTCAGGCCTAGCGGCGACATGGCGGGATATCGCCAGTGGTAACCTCAATTTACGCGCCAGACTTGGCCCCGCGCTGCAAACTGGAGGGCGTTGGTTGTTGGGTCGGCTTGGGGTAGCGGGTGAATTGGTTATCCAGTTCCTCTTGGTTGTGGTGTTTTCAGTAATTTTTTATGTGCATGGCGAAGCGCTGGCTGATTTTAGCCGACGCCTGGCGGCTCGCATCGGCGGAGAGCGGGCGCTCCAGGCCCGTGATCAGGCCCGGAAGGCAATTCGCGCCGTGGCGTTCGGGGTAGTGTTGACCGCGCTGGTGCAAAGCACGCTGGCGCTGATTGGGTTGCTGGTCGCCGACGTGCCGCTGGCGATCTTGCTTGCTTTCGTCTGTTTTCTATTCGCCATCGCCCAGCTTGGAGCGGCTTGGCCCTTATTGGCGGTGGCCGGATGGCTGCATGGCTGGCGAGACGAGACGGGTTGGGCCTTATTCATGGCGATTTGGGGTCTGTTTGTAGTGGGGGGAGTCGATAACATCATGCGGCCGATACTCATTAAACGCGGTATGAGTATGCCCCTGACGCTCGTATTTCTCGGCGTGATTGGCGGATTGCTCAGCTACGGCCTGATCGGGGTTTTTTTAGGGCCAACGCTGGTTGCCATCACCTATACTTTGTTGCTGTCTTGGCTGGCGGAACCCGAGGCCGGTTGATTGCGAATAATCCCTCCTCACCCCCGACCGCTCTCCCGCCGAAAGAAGAGAGCTTTCCCACTCCTTTCCGGGCGGCCCCCGATCTTCCCCGCGCGCGCGCCGATCATTGATCAATGAACGTTCAGTTTCTTCATATCGGACAGCGGTTGGGCTTGCTGCGCTCAGTGCTGATATATCACGGCATCCCGTTCCGTCGCCGTCGCCTGACGCGCTTCTACGCCCAATTCATCCGGCCGGGCGATCTGTGTTTCGATATCGGCGCGCACGTCGGCAGCCGGTTGCGGGCTTGGTCGCCGCTGGATGTCCGGATCGTCGCCGTGGAGCCGCAATCGAACTGTATGGCCCTGCTGCGCCGCTGGTTCGGCCATAACGCCGCCATCATCTTGGTCGAGCAGGCAGTCGGAGCGCGGCCGGGCGTGGCGGAGTTGCTGGTTAGCCCGCGCACGCCGACCGTTACTACTCTGTCGCGCGACTGGATCGCGGCGGTCGGCGGGGACCGTTCGTTTGCGGGCGTGCGCTGGGAAGGCCGCCAGCCGGTGGCCGTCACCACGCTGGACACGCTGATCGCGCGCCACGGCCTGCCGGTGTTCTGCAAAATCGATGTCGAGGGTTACGAGCTGGAGGTGTTGCGCGGATTGTCGCAGCCGATTCCGGCGCTGTCTTTCGAGTACCTTTCGGTCTGCCTGGACCAGGCGCGGGCCTGCGTGGCGCGCTTGGCGGCCCTTGGAGAGTATCGCTTCAACTGGTCGGTCGGGGAGTCGCATCAGTTGCAATCGGTCGACTGGCTCGATCCTGACCGGATGCTCGCTCGGATCGAATCACTGGGCGCGGCGGGCGGCTCCGGCGACATTTACGCGCGGCTGCGAGCGGGAGCGGTTGATGGGTGATCGGTCGCGGGCACCCGAAGAAATCGCCGTTGGACCGGAGTTGGCGTGGTTGCTGCTGCTGGAGTTGCGCCGCCGAGCGAGGTCGCCGGCGCCGTTACCCGACTGCTTCAGCTTGAGTTTGGACACGCGAGGTCAATCGAGCGGCGCACCGGCCGGCCCGCGATCCACCGTGCTCGAAATCGCCGCCGACGGTTCTTGGGCCGCAAGGGTTCCGGTCGCCGAATCCGGCGCTGAACTGTTTGATCTCTATTTACCCATGGCGCTAGCTCGCCGTGAGCGGCCGTTTACGGCCGCGCATTTGGGGCAGAGCCTGGATGGCCGCATCGCCACGCTGGAGGGTGCCTCTTCCTATGTTAACGGCCCGGAAAATCTTATCCATCTTCATCGGATGCGCGCGTTATGCGATGCGGTTTTGGTGGGGGCCTCCACGGTCGCGTGTGACAATCCGCAACTCACAACCCGCCGGGTGGTCGGCCCCAACCCCGTGCGAGTCATTCTCGATCCGCGCCGCCGCTTGGCTTCCACTTGTCGGGTATTTCAGGATCGGGCAGCGCCGACCTTGGTGCTGTGTGATGCGCCGTTGGCCGATCAGACCAGTCTAGGCCATGCGGAGGTTATCGGCATCCCGTGCCGCGATCATCGCCTTGATTTGGAAGCCGCCTTACGACAACTGCGCGCCCGCGGCCTATTCGGTGTTTTTGTTGAAGGCGGTGGTTTGACGGTATCGGCTTTTTTGGAGCGTGGGCTGTTGGATCGCTTGCAAATCGCGGTAGCGCCCCTGATTCTGGGCTCCGGTCGGCCCGGCATTACCCTTCCACCGATTCGGGATTTATCACAGGGTTTGCGTCCCCGCCATCGTCGCTACGCGATGGGGGAGGATGTGTTGTTCGATTGTGGGTTGAGAGGTTGAGGCCACGCCGTTGGCGCTACTCCTTCAACCAAGCCAACAAATCCCAATGTCCGACATGCAGCCGTGAATGACCTTGTTCGAGCAGGCGACGGCGCTCCGTGGCCCAGTCGTCCAACCAGCCAGCTCGTTCCGGCGCGAGGGTGCGAGCGGTCTGGGCCCAGCCTTCCCGCAGCACGGTTTGCAACGTCGCGTGTTCCGGCCCCAGCCGCCACGGGCTGGGCCGCAGCATCACCCAATAACCGAGCTGTCGCAACAGGATCGCCAAAGTGGCGGGGGCGTCGGGACCGAGCGCCGAACCGAAGCCCTTGTCGGTTTGCTGGTGTCGGTTGATCCGTTCGCGCAGCGTTTTGTCGCCCTCCAGCGCCGGTTCCCAGAGGATGGTCCCGTCATAGCTGAGGGTGACGAATACCGCCGCCCGCCACTCCCGGCAGCGCCGGGCGAATCGCTCCAGCCAAGCCGCCGAGACCAGATCGAGCAGGGCGGAGGCGGTGACCAGATGGATATCCGGCAGATCCAGCCGCTCCCAGTCTCGGTTCAGGTCCAGCAATCGCCATTCCAGGCTCGGGTTCGATTCCCGCGTCGCCGCCCACTGTCGGAGCAGCGCATCGCCGCGTCCCAGCACGGCCGGGTCGTGATCGACCAACCACCAGTGTTGATCGTCGCCCAGCAGCGGGGCGAGATAGCGGAGGTTTGCACCGGTTCCGCTGCCCAAATCCAGCACCGACAAGTGGTCGTGCAGTTGACGCCAAGCCTGCAATTCCCCGGTCAGTTCCAGGTTGCGAGACACCGCGTCCACGGGTTCGCGCAGGGCGAGCCAATCCACCGAAAAGCCGCTCATGGAGCCGATACCGCGTCCAGTGTGGCGGCAAATCGGGCGCAGACGGTCGGCCAGTCGGGCAAGGCCTTCCGCGCCTTGCGCGCGCCAGCCGCGAGCCGCTGGCGCAATTCGGAATTGGTCAGCACTCGCGCCAAGGCGTCGGCCAACGCCGTGTCGTCGCCGGGCGAGACCAGCAACCCCGCGTCGGCCGGCACCGTGTCGGGAATCGCCCCGGCCGTGGTGCTGACGATCGGCAAACCCCGCGCCAGCGCCTCGGCCAGCACCATGCCGTAACCTTCATACCAGGATGGCAGGACGAACAGATCGGCCTGTTGGTAGCTAACGGCCAGGGCGGCCGCGTCTAGCTCTCCCAGCCACTCGATGCGGTGTTTGAGATCCAGCGCTGCCGCTAGATGGCGCAATGTGTCGGCTGTGGCCGGGTCGAGAGCGGCGCTGCCGGCGCAACGCAGCCGCCAAGGCAGATGGTTAATCCGCCGCAAGGCGTGGAACAGCACGGCGTGGCCCTTGCGCGGGGTGAGGCTGGCGGCGCAAAACAATATCGGTTCTGACCGGCTTGAAACTGGCGCAAGTGGGGCTGGATCGGTGCCGGGCGGCACCACGACGCAACGGGCGGGCGAAACAGCGTAATCCGCCAACGCCCGAACCGTGTGCGGGCTGGTGACGATCACCCGTCGGACATGGCGCAAGGCTTCGCGTTCGCTGGTGTAAAGCTGTTGCTGCGCGGTTTCATTGAGACCAGTTTCCAACGCCAGCGGATGGTGGACCAAACCGATAAGTCGCAAGCGCTCTCGATGCAAGGTAACTGCCGCTGGCAGGGTCCCCAGCGCCAAGCCATCGATGACCACCCTCGCCTGGTCCGGCAACGCCGCCAGCACCGCGTCGGCTTCTTGCCGCGCCGCCGCGGTCGGCATCGGAAACGAGGGATCGAGACGGTGGAGAGTGACCGACCATCCCAACGCCGTCAGCCCAGCCATAATATGACGATCGTAAAGATAACCACCGGTGCGCGTATCGGGGTCGCCCGGAATCAGAAAATGGACTGCTTTCAAGCGAGCAAGCCTTCATAAGCGGCCCAGGCCGCGTGCGATTCGTTGAGCACAACCCGCATGGAACTGAGTCCAGCAATGTTTGGTCCCAACTGTCCTTCTTCGATGCGAGCCGCCACGCGGTCGAAGATCTCTCGAGCCAGAAATTCGGTGGTGGTGTTGCGATGGCTGAATTCAGGCATCTCGTCGAGATTGCGGAAATTTAATTCAGTGAGCACAGCGCGTAGACAATCGCTCAGCTTACCGATATCAACCACGATACCGTCACGGTCCAGATCAGGGCGACGCAATTCCAGATCAACGACGTAAGTGGCGCCGTGCAAGCGTTGGGCGGGACCGAAGACTTCTCCCCGGAAGCTGTGAGCAATCATGAAATGATCGCGAACACAAACAGTGTACATCATGATGGCTTGACCTTGAGTTGGGAGTGTCGGGGTGGCAGGTTGTCGGAAGTATAAAGAAGGCGTGTGAAAAAGGGGCTGTTGACAGATGTTTTACCGTAGGCGGCTAGGTGGTGTAGGCGAGGCGATGGCACAGTACGCCGCGCGGGTTACAATTTAATTCCGCCATTATCCGAGGCAATTCAGTAAACGGGCTTTCACCGCTGATTAGGATATCCAGCGTCGGATCGCCCAGCAGGTTGATGGCTGTCGCCATGCGCCGCCGATTGTCCCAGCGCGCACGTTGCGCGGTAGCGATAGCCCCGACTTGGGAGCCACGGATGGTCAGCCGTTTAGAATGGAATGCCTCACCCAGCGGCAGGTTGACCGAATGGACCCCAAACCAGCTTGCCTCGACCACGACCGCTTCGAACCCCGCTAGGCTCAGCGCTGTCCTCAAACCCTCCGGCGCTCCACTGGCATGGATGAGTACGTCCTGCTCGCCAACCGCTTGATCGGGTAAAGCGAACGTGACGCCGAGTGGCTTGGCCAGTGCTGCTTTGTCGCTATCAATATCCACCAGCTGGGTTTGGCAGCCTGGCAGTCCGCTAGCCAGTCGGGCGATCAAACAGCCAATCAGCCCGGCGCCGATGATGGTGATCCGATCTCCCAACCGGGGCGCGGCGTCCCAGAGCACGTTGAGCGCCGTTTCCATATTGGCGGCCAGCACCGCGCGGCCCGGCGGGATATGGTTTGGCACGGGCGTCGTTGCCGCTCTGGGGACAACGTAGCGATCCTGGTGGGGATAGAGGCAAAAAACGGTTCGGCCGCACCAATCTTTTGGCCCGGCCTCGACCTGGCCGACGTTACAGTAGCCGTATTTTATTGGAGCCGGGAAATCGCCCTGCTGGAATGGAGCGCGCATGGCTTGATACTGGCTGGGTGGCACCTCGCCGCGAAAGATCAGGCTTTCGGTGCCACGGCTGATGGCGGTGTACAGCGTTCGCACTCGAATTTCATTGGTTTTTGGCGCAAAGAGAGGTTCGCTGCGAATTTCGCCACGACCTGGGGCGACCAGCCAGAATGCCTGCGCGGTTAAACAGTCCTGGAGCATCGCAGCCTCCCTTCAGCTTCCCATCGGCAACTATCAATATATCCAGTAAAGATCATTTCAGGCTACCATGATAGTGTTGTCCTGTTTTGATTGTCTGGCGCGGCTGTTTCTGAGCGACTGATTCCTTCTTCAAACGTGCTGAGGAACCTCGTATGAGCAGTATCATTCCTATTGACCTGCGTTATACCGAAAATCATGAATGGGCTCGCGCCAGCGATGATGGCCTTATCACGGTGGGTATCACCGATCACGCGCAGCAGTTGCTTGGCGATCTGGTGTTCGTGGAAATCCCGGAAGTGGGCCGGGTGGTGGCGGCTAATGAAGGCTGTGCGGTGCTGGAGTCGGTCAAGGCGGCGTCGGATGTTTACAGCCCGCTGGACGGCGTGATTGTTGAGGTGAATGAAACCTTGGCCGATAATCCCGAACTGATCAACCAAGACCCCTATGGCGAGGGATGGATCTTCCGGATCAAAAGCGTGGCGACCTTGGAGGGCCTGCTGGATGCCGCCGCTTATCAAGCGCTCGCCGCCGCCGATGAAGATGACGACGCCAGTTCCTTGGCCAATCCGCAATTGGTCGGATGATCTGATTTACGCCTTCCCATCCTGGGGTGGTATCTGTGCTCTAATTCTGGTGGAGCGAAGCGGGGATGCTCTCTAAGGCGCTGGGAAATACCCCTCGAACTTGATCCGATGAGTACTGGCGAAGGAAAGCTTCAGCGTCCGCGATGACGCCCCGATGGGTCCGTGCTCAACACCGATCAAGGACGAGACCGTACGCGCCATTTGACCCGCGCCGTTGCGCGCTGCCGCCGTCTGGCCTTATCCCAAATCCCATCAATTCCACCTCCAGGGATTGCTCGACTTTAAAGTTGGCGATCCACCAGATCAGGTAGATTCCGACCCCGACCGAACGCGGCGTCAAGAACAATCCGCCGAGTTCGTGGGCGGTGGCGCGGAGCTGTGTCACCGAGCTTGAATTCGGTCTTTGATTGAATGGCGCTTGCCATGGATCGAACAAAACGCCGCATCGTCTTGGCGCGGCGTTAGGCGATGTGAGAATAATGGCGCTAAACTGTCATTGAACCGCTGAAGTCCAAGGTAGTCCACCCTCTCAGCTACCGAGCATTTTCCTCAAACGCTGATTAAGGAGCAACGTTCATGGCAACCATCACTTTTAAAGGCAACCCTGTCACCACTAACGGCGAACTGCCCGCTGTCGGGGCTGCCGCTCCCGACTTCAAATTGGTCAAGGGCGATCTGAAAGATGTTGGCTTGAGCGAATTCGCCGGCAAGAAGAAGCTGATGAGCATTGTGCCTAGCCTCGATACTTCGGTATGCGCGCTGTCTACCCGCAAGCTGAACGAAGAATCCAAACAGCATCCCGATGCGGTTGTGCTGATCATTTCCGCCGATCTGCCCTTTGCCCAGAAGCGATTTTGCGACAGTGAAGGCTTGAACAACGTCGTGCCGCTGTCGATGATGCGTTCGCGCAACTTCGCCAAGGATTACGGCGTTTTGCAGGAAAGCGGCCCACTGGCCGGTCTGACGGCCCGCGCCGTGGTGGTGCTAGATGAAAACAACCGGGTCCGCTACACCGAACTGGTGCCGGAAATCGCTCAGGAACCCGATTATGCCGCCGCGTTGGCCGCATTAAAGTAATCTTCGAGATGGCTTTTCAAAACCACACCGGCTGGCGGCGGTTGGTCAACGCCACCGGCTATTCTTGGGCCGGATTGAAGGCGGCCTGGCGCAACGAGGAAGCCTTCCGCCAGGAAGGCTTGCTGTGCGCCGTGCTGGCGCCGCTGGCGTTATGGCTGGGCCACAGCCCAGTGGAACGGGCCTTGTTGATCGGTAGCCTGCTGCTGATCGTCATCGTCGAACTGCTCAATACTGGCATTGAGGCGGCCATTGACCGGATTGGCCCTGAGCGGCACGAACTGTCGGGTCGGGCCAAGGACATCGGTTCGGCGGCGGTGTTCATGGCCCTACTGAATGCCGCCGTGGTGTGGTGTCTTATCGTGTTTAGCTGATCGTGGCGGATGCGCAAGCGATCAGCGCGCGCGCAAAAGCGATGCTATGACATTGACCCTATCCAAGGCGATGCTTTCGCCGTGGCGTTCAGAGCAAGAAAAGTAAGCTGAACGCTCCCAGCACGATGGCGGCTAAGATAGCCACAGCGCCGAGCGCCAGCAGCAACTTTGCCGGCAGCGAGGCACGATGCCACACTCCCAAGCTCCAGGCGATCCACCGTCGTATTCGAAGGTCGGCCCAGTCGAGGAAGCGAGCGGCCATAAAAGACTCTTCCGCGATCAACATGGCCCCGATTAGCAGAATGAGAAAGCCCGGCCCAGGAGCGGGCAGGAAGAAAATCCCAGCTCCCATAATCAAGATACCCCCGCCAATGGCCAGGATTTTCTTGTGAAGCGCGCTTGGGTGAGCGTGTTGCCGTTGTCTGAAGTGTTCTTTGAAACGCTGGCCAGGAGGCGCTTCAATGAAATGACGCCAGCGTTGTTTAAGTTGATCGAACATAGTCAAAAATTCCGTATCTCGGTGAAGGAATGGAAAGCGCGTGGGTTTGACGCCTTATTGTTGGAATCAGTCCAGAGCGTGTTGCAAGCGTTGCGATCTCCTTTCGATGCTTGAAAACGTGAATTGTCCATTGAGAGCGGGTCGATTGTTGAAGGAGGAAGAAAATACCGGAGCGTGGCGATGCGAGATAGAGCGAAGGTGAAGCGGTGGTTGAACCGCTAGTTTCAGCCATGCTGTCTGTTGGCGCAACTCAAGTGCCGCTCTACTCTCTAAGATAAAGCAGCGAAGGGCTGATACCGTGTCAGGCTACGCTGTTGGTTTTGAAACTGAGGCGGCTTTACGATGGCTCTTGCGCGAAGCTTGCCTGATTTTATTATTGTCGGCGCGGTGGGGAGTAGCCATGAATGTGGGATTTACACCAGCGACATCGCGGGCCTGCCTGATCTGTGATGCGCCGCTTTCCTTCAAGCAGAATCGAAGCGGCCCGCTCTGCGGGCGGAGAGAGTGCGACTGGCAATATTCGTTGCTGCGGCAACAGCGCCGACTTTGCAAAATCTGCGGCCGCCCACTTTCCTTGCAACAAGCCGCCGCTGAAGTTTGCGCGACGCCGGCTTGTCAGCAGGTGGCCCTCAAGGATTTCGCCCATCAGGTCTATCAGCGCAACCAAGCCCGATCAGCAGCGTTGATCCAGCAAGAGAACGAACAGGCCGAGCAACTTCGCCATCAGGTGTTGGATGACTTTGGCCTACAACAACCGGAATCCTATCCTTTGGTTGTAATCCCCGCCTTCACGGCCAAGGCCGTGAATCTACCCCAATACCGCCGCCGTACTTTGCGCGAGCACTTGACCGCGCTGATCGCTCAGGCTGTGCTTCCGTCGGAGGCACCAGCGTCGGGCGGGGAGCTAGAAAGTGCCTCTACGCCGGCTCCAGCGGCGCCGGAAGTTCAGACCGTCATGGGGCTGGCGTGCTCGTGTTGTAAGGGATTGTGCTGTACGGGAGGAGGCGATCACGCTTACTTGACGGTAGAAACGATCCGACGGTACATGGCTGAGCATCCCGAACAGCGCCCGCGAGATGTACTGGCAGCCTATCTCAAACGCTTGAGCCGCCAGACCTATGAAGGTTCTTGTATTTTTCATCAAAGCGACGGTTGCGCCTTGTCCCGAAACATGCGCGCCGATCTTTGCAATCGCCATTACTGCAAGGCGCTTCAGGCGTTTCAGCGGAATCCTCCACCCCCTGGGCCGATTCGCGTTTTTTTAGTGTCCGCTGGTAACGGCCAGGCGCAAACAGCGGCCCTGGTGCACCAAGACCAGATGCTGGTTATCCCGGCGAAGCTGCCAAAAGCCACTGAACCGGCTACCAACTGAGCTCAGAACGTTGCGATCATACTGATTGATCATGCTCCGTGGTGGCGGGCGGCTTGACTCGAACGTTGCCGGCTTGATTGGAATTAAAATGAGGAAGCCGACGCACGCGCTTTCGCTTCCGCGGCTCGCGTGACAGACCCAAACAACGCCCAACCGTATTGTTAGACGTACCCCATTTCCAATGGAATGGGAATTTCCCAATCAGTTGAGAAATTTCTGCTCGAACAAGATTTTGACCGTAACGCACCCGCCGACCTAGAGAAAAATATCTAATAGTAATAGTTGGTTATTTAAAAAGAACCTATGTTCCAAATTTTGGCAAGGGAGTTGCTTAGAACCTAGTAGGCTGCTAGCGCCTATTCGATTCTTTGGGAACCATTGCGGAATCCATATCGCTTTTTGGTTGATGAGCGTGGCCAATCGGGTTCTTTGGATAAACCTTGCCGCGTTCTTCAGGAAATCAACGAGCAATCCCCGCAAACGAACTGTTCGCGTGTCAGCGGTTCCAAAGATCCCCTTGCTGCATCAGGCCTATCTGTTAGGAGGTGAGTATGGCTCTAGTAGTTGGTGATCCTAGAACACCCGGCGCATTGCCGAACAAAAATCCGGGCCAGATACCGGATCTGCTCAGGTTCGGTCTCGGCGATATCATAGACGCAATTCCGGCTAAGCAATCTACTCTGCTTCTTATCGCTGAGGAGATTATCTGCGCTTCGGCGACCAAGATCATGATCCCCAGTGGACATATCGATGCGCTAAAGCGATTTGCTAACGCGAATGCAGAGGATGGCAAGATACTTAAAAACGCATTGGCACAGGATCCATCCTACTACAGAGATGGCTTGCTGCTGGGTGGCAATGGCGCGGCGGCAGCGATAACGTTCGGGAATTCGATATTTTTCCGTAGCGCTATCCCAGACTTGGGGACCTACATCCATGAGATGGTTCATATTCACCAGTACGCTAGAGTAGGGCCATTCGCATTTCTTACGTCATATTTCCAATTAAGTATGGCGACGATTATTTGGAGGGCCATAAATGGCCGAGCGCTCAATCCCATGAGCAGCAGCTCCCATGAAAAACAAGCCTATCAGTTGGAGGCTCGATTTAATAGCTGGATCGCCCAGAATCCCTAGAGCCTGGCATCACGAAACATGGAGACCCGCGGTGGTCTCCAAGCCGCGCGTGGCGTGTAACGCGGCTTTGGTCACCCACCCTCAACCTTTTGAAATATGGCCTGATCACCTGTTTATAATCGTCGTCCCGGGCAGCAACAGGAAATAATGGGCCACCCAACGACCTCAGCATGACTTCACTGGCCCATGCACGCTTTAGTGGCTAGGCCTGGACCACTGAAACTTAAAGTGAAGCCTGCCTACGGTAGTCGAGCAAAAGTCTTGTTTACTAAAGAACATGCTCTTTTATAGAGCAATTGATAATAAACATTACTTAATTTCATTGTGCGCGTTTGATCGTTGCTATGGGACAATAACTGATATCGTCACAACCAGGGTTTAGCCTCCTTACATGTCAGCGTGGGTCGAACATTCCCCTCCCTTGAATCCGTTACGGGTCGCGCTGCCGCCTGATAGCCGGGAGTCCTTGTCCTGGAGTCAGTTGCATGGCGCCAGTCCCGCTCTGGCGATTGCCGCCGCTGCTGCTCGCTATCGCGGTTTGGTGCTGGCGGTGGCGCCCGACAGCCAAACGGCGTTACGGTTGGAAACGGAACTCCGGGTGTTTGGTGGCTCGGAGATCGATATTCTGGCGTTTCCAGACTGGGAGACGTTGCCCTACGATGTGTTTTCGCCGCATCAGGACATCGTGTCGCAGCGGTTGGCGGCGCTGTATCGCTTGCCGCAGCGAAAGCGCGGCGTATTGGTCGTGCCAGTGGCGACCTTGATGCAACGGCTTGCGCCGCGCGACTATCTGGATCGTTATGCCTTGTTGCTCAAGGTGGGCGACCGCTTGGATTCCGAGGCGTTTCGGCGGCGGCTCGAAGTCGCCGGCTACATCTGTATGTCGAAAGTCGGCGAGCATGGCGAATTTGCGGTGCGCGGCTCGATTCTCGATCTGTTTCCGATGGGCGCGGAACAGCCCTATCGCATCGAATTGTTCGACGATCAGGTGGAAAGCATCCGCAATTTCGATCCGGAAACCCAGCGGACGGTTACGAAAGTCGAACACATCGAACTGTTGCCGGCGCGGGAATTTCCGCTGGACAAGGAGGCCATCGCTCGCTTCCGGCAAGCGTGGCGCCGTCAGTTTGAAGGCGATCCGCAACGCAGCCTGATTTATTGCGAAGTGAGCGCCGGCAATGCCCCCGGCGGCGTCGAATATTACTTGCCTCTGTTTTTCGAACGACCGGCGACCTTATTCGATTACCTGCCCGCGGCGACCTTCGCCATCCGGCTGGAAGGCGTGGCGGCGGCAGTGACCGCGTTTCAGGAACAGCTGATGGATCGCTACGAACAGCATCGTTACGATGCCGAACGGCCGCTGTTACCGCCGCCGGCGCTGTTTTTGGAAGCGGCTCAGGTCGAACAAGCCTTGGGGCGTTATCTCCGGGTCGAATTGCGGCAAACGGCGGATGGCGGTATCAACTTTCCGACCGCGCCGCCGCCAGCCTTACCGCTCCAACCCCGTAGCGAGCGGCCCGCCGCGGCGTTAGAAGATTTTCTGGCCAGATTTTCAGGTCGGGTGTTGTTCGCCGCCGAGTCCGCCGGTCGCCGTGAAGTGCTGCTCGACACATTAAGGAATTACGGGCTGAAACCCAAGATTTGCGAGGGCTGGACCGAGTTTCTGGCGCGCGAGGATTTGCGATTGGCGCTGACGGTCGCGCCACTGGAGCAGGGCTTGCTGTTGACCGAACCCGCGCTAGCCCTGATCTCCGAAGCCCAGCTGTACGGTGAACGAGCACGACAGACGCGGCGACGGGGGTCTCCGAATCGCGATCCCGATGCCATTATCCGCAACCTGAGCGATCTCAACTTGGGAGCGCCAGTAGTGCATGAGGCGCATGGCATCGGTCGCTACGCTGGGCTGGAGCGGCTGGAGGTGGCTGGTATCGACGGTGAATTCGTGGTGGTGGAATACGCCGACAGCAACCGGCTGTACGTGCCGGTCGCATCGCTCCATCTGCTCAGCCGTTACACCGGCGCATCGCCGGAAAGCGCGCCTTTACATAAGCTGGGCAGCGGGCAATGGGAGAAAGTCCGGCGCAAGGCCGCCGAACAGGTCAGCGACGCGGCGGCTGAATTGCTCGATCTTTACGCCCGCCGCGAGGCCCGGCCCGGTCATGCCTTCGGTTTGAGCGAAGCCGATTATCTTGAGTTTGCCGCCGCGTTTCCATTTGAAGAAACGCCCGATCAGCAGACCACGATTGCCGCGGTGATTGCGGACATGCGGTCCAGCAAGCCGATGGATCGGGTGGTATGCGGCGATGTTGGTTTCGGCAAGACCGAAGTGGCGATGCGCGCCGCTTTCGTGGCGGTGCAGGATAGCCGGCAGGTGGCGGTGCTGACGCCCACCACGCTATTGGCCCAGCAGCACTATCAAAATTTTCTCGACCGCTTCGCGGACTGGCCCGTTCGGATCGAATTGCTATCCCGATTTCGTTCGGCCAAGCAGCAGGCCGAGACCCTCAAAGCGCTGGCCGAGGGGACGGTGGACATCCTGATCGGCACCCACAAGCTGTTGCAAGGAAGCGTCCATTTCAAGCGGCTGGGGTTGACCATCATCGACGAGGAGCACCGCTTTGGCGTCAAACACAAGGAACGGTTGAAAGCGTTGCGCACCGAGCTCGATGTGCTGACGCTGACCGCCACGCCAATCCCGCGCACCTTGAACATGGCGATGGCTGGACTGCGCGAGCTGTCAATCATCGCCACGCCGCCGGTTGGGCGGCTGGCGGTCAAGACCTTCGTCGGCCAGTGGAACAAAGCTTTGATTCAGGAGGCTTGCCAGCGCGAATTGAAGCGCGGTGGGCAGATTTATTTTCTTCATAACGAGGTGGAAACGATCCAGCGGATGGCGGCGCAGGTCGCGGAGCTGGTTCCGGGGGCGCGGATCGGGGTGGCGCACGGTCAGATGCGCGAGCGAGAGCTAGAACAGGTCATGCTCGATTTCTACCATCGTCGCTGCAACCTGCTGCTCTGCACCACCATTATCGAATCCGGCATCGACGTGCCCAGCGCCAACACCATCATCATCAACCGCGCCGATAAGCTGGGTCTGGCGCAATTACATCAACTACGGGGACGGGTCGGACGCTCGCACCATCGCGCTTATGCTTATCTGCTGGTGCCGCCGCGCAAAGTGATGACGGCCGATGCCATCAAGCGGATCGAAGCCATCGAATCTTTGGAGGATCTGGGCGCTGGGTTTATGCTGGCCAATCACGATCTGGAGATTCGCGGCGCGGGCGAATTGCTGGGCGAGGAGCAAAGCGGCCAGATTCACGAAGTCGGGTTTACTTTATACATGGATTTGCTGGAGCGGGCGGTGCAAGCGCTCAAGGCCGGAGACACGCCAGCGTTGGATCGACCGCTGGATCATGGCCCTGAAATCGACCTGCAAAGCCCGGCCCTGATTCCGGATGATTATCTCCCCGATGTCCACAGCCGCTTGATTCTGTACAAACGGATTGCCAGCGCGCGCGACGACGACGAGTTACGCGACTTGCAGGTCGAAATGATCGACCGTTTCGGTTTGTTGCCGGAGCCGGTTAAAAACCTGTTCCGCGTTACCGGGTTGAAGCTGCGCGCCACCCCGGTTGGCGTCAAGAAAATCGAAGCGGGCCCCAAGGGCGGCCGGATCGTGTTCGGGCCAGAACCGAAGATAGACCCCGCCAAGCTGGTGCGCTTGATCCAGCAACAGCACTGGATTTACAAGTTGGATGGTAAGGATAAGTTACGTTTTATCAAGGAACTGGCTGATGCCGAACAGCGCGCGGCGGCGGTGCTGGAATTGCTGGCGATGCTGGCCGCCTAAGCGAACTTAACCATAGAATCACTGGAGTAGCGATGACCAATTATATTGATATCTCGCTCGCCGTATCCGCGGATCTCCCGCACTGGCCTGGCAGTGTAGCGCCGAGCATAACCCGTTGGCGCGATATGGATCGGGGCGATCCCGTCAATGATTGCATCTTGACTTGTGATGTGCATACCGGCACTCATGTCGATGCGCCCGTACATTTTTTAGCCGATGGCGCGGATGTCACGCGCCTGCCGCTTGAGGTGTTGATTGGCCCGGCGGTGGTGGTGGACCTGCCGAGCGTGCAAACGGTGACGGCGGAGGTGTTGGAGGCGCTCAATTTGCCGGCCGACACCCAACGTTTGTTACTGCGCACGCGCAATTCCGAAGGCTGGAAGCGGGGGGAGAGTGCGTTTCAACCTGATTTTGTCGCGCTGACTGTCGAAGCCGCGCGTTGGGTCGTGGCGCGTGGCATTCGTTTAATCGGGGTCGATTACCTGTCGGTGCAATGTTTTTGTGGCGACGCCCAAACGCATATCGTGCTGTTGGAAACCGAGGTCGTGATCGTCGAAGGTTTGAATCTAAGCGATGTTGCGCCGGGAAGCTACGAATTGATCTGTTTGCCCCTCAAGCTGGCTGGAGCCGATGGCGCGCCGGCGCGGGCGGTGCTCCGAACCTTGCCGGTCTGATGGCGATCCGAGCCGGATTGTGGCGCTAACAGCTCCAATCAGCGCGAGTCTCTGTCCCTGCGGTACCGGCACGTCTTATGCGGACTGTTGCGGGCCCTATCTTGATGGTGGCCAGCGCCCGACCACGGCCGAAGCGCTGATGCGTTCCCGCTATTGCGGTTATGTTCTGGCCAGAAAAGATTATCTATTGAATACCTGGCACCCATCCAGCCGTCCGGCAACCCTCGATCTGGACGAGGCGGATCCAACGCGCTGGCTAGGCTTGAAAATCATCCGCAAGGAAGCGGGCGACTCCAAGGATAAGGTCGGGGTAGTGGAGTTCGTGGCGCGTTACAAAAGTGGCGGCAAGGCGCGCCGGCTGCATGAGACGAGTCGGTTCGTGCGGGAAGATGGACACTGGTTCTATTTGAGGGGTATTTGAATTTTTGAGCCTGGTCGCCGGTCTGACTCAGGCGTGCATACATTCAAACATTTCAAACCCAGAAGCGATGTTGAACTCCCATTTTAGATTGATTGGAAATTCGCAGTGGTTTCTGCTCCTGGCGGCTAGCGGCCTGATGGCGCTGGTGCTTGGAGCCGATTTACCGTCATGGCCAAAGATTTTTGGTGTCTTGAACAACGCTGCGCATGCGCCGGTATTTGGGGTGTTAGCACTGATCGTGTTGCGTCTGCTGAGCGCGCGCCGATGGTTGGTTGCCGCGCGATCCACCGATTACGGAATCGCATTCCTCATTACGGTGGGTGTGGGAGGCGCGGTTGAATTTGTCCAATCGTTCATTGGCCGAGATGCGTCATGGGGAGATTTGGGTACGGATGCGCTCGGTGCGGGGTGCGCGCTGGGCTTGGCCGCCGCCTTCGATTGGCGGGTATGGCGAGTGAAAACCCGCTCCACTGGCCGGGTTTTGATGGCGGCGGCGGGACTATTGTGTGGTCTTTGGGCATTGTACCCCGTGGGTGAGGCGACCGTCGCCTACGTCGACCGGGCCGCGAAATTTCCAGTATTGGCGCAATTCGCGTCGCCGTTCGACCTGTATTTTCTCAGCAGTAGGACAGCGCACTTGTCGCTGGAGCCGCTCCCTTACTCGTGGTCACAGCCCGATGATCGTGAGAGCATGCGGATCGATTTCGCCGCCGACCTGTGGCCCGGCGTGAGTCATGATGAACCCCCAGCGGATTGGCGGGGTTTTTCCACCCTGGCGCTTGATCTTACCAATCCCCAAGAAACGCCTTTGAGTTTGACGGTACGGGTCCACGATGTGGATTACGTTCATCGCTATGAAGATCGTTTCAACCGGTCTTTTCGATTGGCGCCCTTAAGTCGTGGAGTGATCCGAATTCCCGTGCGCGATATCGCGCATGGCCCCATTGGCAGAGAGTTGGATCTGGCGCGAATTGCCGGGCTGGCCGTGTTCGAAAATTCCAGAAAGGATCTTGTTGGCCGGTATTTCTACCTGACACGCATCTGGCTGGAATAACGGCGCGGCAACTCTGCAAACGCAAAGGGCGGCTACGATCTCTCTCGCAGCTCAATCATCGCACTGCCCTCGCTTGGGGCAGGCGATGTTGCGCCGTGCAACTGCGCCGTCAGCCGCTCCTGAACGGCGTTGACCGGTCGGGTGAATCGCGCCAGCAGGTCGTATAGCACCGGAGTCAGGAACAAAGTCAGCACGGTTGAGAGCAATAAGCCGCCGATCACCACCACGCCGATGGCGATTCGGCTTTCAGCGCCGGCCCCAACCGCCGCCGCCAGCGGTACCGCGCCCAGCACGGTGCACAGCACCGTCATCAAAATCGGCCGCAAGCGCTGGGTCGCGCCGGCCAGCACGGCTTCGCGCACGCTCAACCCTTCGGCCCGCATCTGGTTGGCGAACTCGACAATCAAGATCCCATTCTTGGCCATCAGCCCAATCAGCAGCACGCAGCCGATCTGGCTATAGATATTGAGCGACTGGCCGGTGAGCAGCAGCGCTAGCAGCGCGCCGGTCACCCCGACCGGCACGGTCAACAGAATGATGAACGGATGGATGAAGCTCTCAAACTGGGCCGCCAGCACCAGAAATACGATCAGTAGCGCAAAGCCGAAGGTGAAATACAAGCTGCCGGAGGTATCCAGAAACAGTTCGGCGGCCCCGGTAAAGGAGGTGCGCGCCTCGATCGGTAATTCGTCGGCGGCAATTAGCTGAAGATCAGTCACGGCCCGACCAAGGTCGTAATCGCCGACCAACACGGCTTGGATGGTCACCGACGGCAACCGGTCGAAGCGATGCAACGCCAGCGGCGAGGATTCCTCGTTGAGGGTGACGACCGCGCTCAACGGCGCCAGTTGGCTGCTTTTATCGCCGCGCACGAAAATGCCGTTAATATCTTGTGGTTGGCGCCGGTTGTCGGCTTGGGCCTGCACCATGACGGAGTATTCCCGCCCTCGGTCGATATAGGTGGTGACCTCGCGCGAGGCCAGCAGCGTTTGCAGGGTGGCGGCGATCCGTTCGATCGGGATGCCCAGTTCATCGGCCAGCGGGCGGTTGATTTCAACCCGTAAGGTCGGTTGGTTGGATTCGTAATCGCTGTCGATGGCCGTCAGTCCCGGATTGTTTCTGGCGCGGGCTTGAATCGCCTCGCTCCAGGCCACGACCGTGGCGTAATCCGGGCCGCCGATCACAAATTGCACCGTCTGCGAGCTGGCGTTGCGGCCCAGGCTAGAGCGGCCGCTGGGCGTCGCGCGCAAATCGGGAATTTCGTTCAACAGGCGGCGGGTCTCGGCGATAATCGCCTGCTGGCCGCGCGGGCGCTGGCTCCAATCGCTCAGACCAACCACCACAAAAGCACGATTGCGGTTGCCGCCCTGGCCCGCGATGGCCAGCACCCGCTGGGCTTCGTTGCGGTCGAGCAGCGGTTGCAAGACTTGCTCGATCTTGCGCACGCCGGCGTCGGTGAAGGCTAAAGTGGCGCCTTCCGGCGCGCGAGCCGAAATGAAGAACACGCCCCGATCTTCGGTGGGGGCCAGCTCTTGCGGCAAGGCGCGATACAGCAGCACGGCCGCGCCGGTCAGCACGGTGGCGATAGCCAGCACCACCAGCGGCATGGCCAGCGCGCCGGCCAGCGCGGCCCGATAGCCGCGCTCCAGCCTTACGAAGCTTTGCTCCGCCAGCCGCATGAAACGGTTGGGCGCGCCGCCGCGGCCCAGCAGTTGCGAGCACATCATCGGCGTCAGCGACAGCGCCACCACGGTGGAAAGCGTGACCGCCGCCGCCAGCACCAATCCGAATTCCCGGAACAATTTGCCGATTTCGCCGCCGAGCATCGAGAGCGGCACGTAAACCGCAATCAGCACCGCACTGGTGGCCAGCACGGCGAAAGTAACCTGGCGGGTGCCGTGATAAGCGGCGACCAGCGGCGATTCGCCATGATCCACCCGCCGCTGGGCGTTCTCCAGCACCACGATGGCGTCATCCACCACCAGGCCAATGGCCAGAATTAGCGCCAACAGCGTCAGTAAATTGATAGAAAAACCCAAACCGGCCAGCAACATGAACGAACCGATGATCGACACCGGAATGGCGACCGTGGGAATCAGCGTTGCTCGCAAGGAATAAAGAAACGCGAAAATAACCAGCACCACCACGCCGACCGCCAGCAATAGCGTTAGCACCACTTCGTCAATGCTGGCCTGAATGAACAGCGCATCGTCAGTCGCGACATTGATTTGCACGCTCTCCGGCAACTGAGGGCGCAAGCGCTCCAGTTCCGCCCGTACCCCGGTCGATACCGCCAGGGTATTGGCCTTGGATTGACGTAACACGCCCAGGGTGACCGAATTGCGGCCGTTGGCGCGGACCAGCGAGCTGTCGTCCTCCACCCCCGGCTCGACGCGGGCCACTTCGAATAAGCGGATCGGATAGCCATCGCGCTGGGTAACGGCGAGCTGACGAAATTCTTCGGCCGTCTTCAGCCGGCTATTGATGCGCACCGTCAGTTGCCGGTTTTGGGATTCCAGGGTGCCGGAGGGCAATTCGACATTGGCTTGGCGCAGAGCGGTTTCGACATCGGTCGTGGTGAGACCGCGCGCCGCCAGCGCTTCATTGTCTAGCCAAACACGGATGGCGTAGCGCCGCGCGCCGTTGATGGTCACCTCGCCGACTCCGCTGACCGTGGCCAACCGATCCACCACGGCCCGTTCGGCCAAATCGGTCAGGTCTTCAACAGAGAGTCGATCACTGGTCAGACCCAGGCGCAATACCGGCTGGCTGTTGCTGTCGGCCTTGACCACGCGCGGTTCATCGGCTTCCTCCGGCAAGCGGTTGGCCACCGAACCGATGGCGTCGCGCACGTCGGCGGCGGCGCTATCGATGTCACGGTCGGTGGTGAAGCTGATGCGAGTCTGGCCGCTACCTTCGCGAGAGGTGGATTCAATTCGGTCAACTCCGTCAATCCGCGCCACCGCGCTTTCAATCACTTCGGTGATTTCGGTATCGATGATGGCGGGGGCCGCACCGGTGTAGCGGGTGGTGACGGTTACCACCGAGGCGTCGATGTCCGGCAGTTCACGAACCGGTAAGTCGCGTAGCGCCATCAGCCCGCCGACCACAATCAGCAGGCTGACGACGACGGCGAACACCGGCCGCTTGATGAACAGATCGGACAGAAACATGCCGCCGCTCTCGATTCTTTGAGCGCTATAGGGCGGTTACCAGCGCCGGCCGGTATCTAATAGCACCGGGCCGCGCCGACCTGCGGTCATGGTGCTTTGGGTATCCGAAATCAGCGCGCCGGCGACGATTGGTTTTTTTGTTGTTCATGAAGGTCTCCAGGACATTGCTTTTTACCATTGGCCAATGGATCGGGCACGAATTGTGGCGGGTCTGGTGTTTCAGGAGGGCTGTCGGCGGTTGCCATTACCCAATCCTGATCCGGGCGTCTGTTCCTTGGCTGCTCGCACGGGCGCTTTGTCGCGCAATGATTGCTGGCCCTTGATCACAATTTCCATCTCCGGCTTCAAGCCGCTTCGCACTTCCACCGTGGCGTCGCGGCGCTGACCGACGGTGATTGGCGTGCGGATCGCGGCGCCCCCCGCCACCACGTAGACATAACTTTCCGCGCCTTCGCGGATGACTGCTTCTTCGGGGGCCAGTACCGCGTTGCGGCGCTCGGCCACCACCAGCGAGACCGACATGAACAGCCCTTCCGGCAGCACCGCGTCGGGATTGGGCAATTCAGCCCGCACGCGGAAGGCGCGGGTGGTCGCCTCGATTCGCGTATCGACCTCGCGCACCACGCCGCTGAACTTGCGCTGTGGAAAAGCCGTGCTGGCGGCGCTGATACTCTGGCCAATTTTGACCGCGCTGAAATAGCGCTCGGGAATCTTGAACTCCAGCTCAACGGTATTGAGGTCGTCGAGGGTGGTCAGCACCGTGCCAGAATCGACATAAGCGCCAAGATCGATGTTGCGTAGCCCGACCACGCCGCTGAACGGGGCGCGGAGGGTCCGTTTGTCGCGCTGGCTGCGCACGGCTTCCAATCGGGCCTCGGCCATGCCGAGCTTACCGCGCAACTCGTCCACATCGGCCTCCGATAGCAGCTTGCGGGCGCGCAAGGATTCGGCCCGCGTCATCTGGGCGCGGAGATTAACCAGCTCGCTTTCCGTTTCGCGCACGGCCGCCCGCTCGCTGGCGCTATCGATTTCGACCAGCACCGCGCCAGCTGAAACCCGCTGTCCCGCTTCAAAGGCGACGCGAGTGACCAGGCCCGATGCGGTAGGAACGATGTTGATCGACTTGGCGGCGCGGGTTGTCCCGACCGCCGTTACCGTTTCCTCGACCGCGCCGAGTCGGGTCAGACCGGTTTCGACCACGGTGGCGCTACGCGGGGGCGACGGTTGGGCGGAAGCATCGCTTTGCTTGCCATCGGCAACCCAATACCAACCTACCGTCGCCAGCATGACCAGTAAGGCGGCAATACCGAATTGCGTGAATAGGCGCATGAATTGAAATTCTTAACCAGAGCGGGAGTCGAAAGAAGATTAGGCTGAGAAATTAGACTACTTTCCAATAGACCTTGTGGCTAGAGAAAAGTTACTGCTAAGTGATTTCGGCTCATTTCAACCGGAGGAGCGTCAGCAATGAGTCCCGATCTGAATCGCCGTCGTCTCGTGCTGGCTGGCGGTGCTTGGCTCCTGGTGGGCCGCGCGGCGGCCGCGATGCGGCTAGAGCCCACCCCGGCGCAGACCGCCGGCCCTTTTTATCCCAGCGAGCCGCCGCTGGAGGATGACAACGACCTGACCCATGTGCGCGGCGCGAGCGGCGTGGCGCAGGGACGCATCACCGATCTCGGCGGGCGCTTGCTTGATCGCAACGGGCAGCCGATCCAAGCCGCGCGCATTGAGATCTGGCAATGCGATGCGACGGGCCGCTACCACCATCTGGAAGATCGTGGCGGCAGAATTGACCCAAATTTTCAGGGTTTTGGTCGGACTGTGACTGATCCGGCGGGTCGCTATCGGTTTCGGACCATTCGGCCAGTCCCTTATCCGGGCCGCACTCCCCATATTCATTTCGCGGTGTTCTCGGAAGGGCAACGGCCTTTTACCACTCAGCTTTACATCCGCGACGAACCCCGCAACACCGGCGATTTTGTGTTTGAGAGCGTTCCGGCGGAGCAACGCGCGCTGGTGCTGGCGGATTTTTTTTCCGCCCAACGGGATAGCGCTGAATTGGCCGCTCGTTTCGATCTGATTTTGGATGTGACGCCCCGCGGTTGAAATGAGGTTGTTGGCCAGGATCGCTGAAGCAGAAAAACGAAGGTAAGTCGCATAGCCTCAATATCGGCTAACTAATCGCCGGGTTAATAAATAATTTTTCTCGCCAACCCTCTCCCCCGCCAAGAGAGGGGAGTTTCCGTATACGCTCTAATCAGGTGTTTGTCGGCTCTAACCCGCGTGGCTATCACGCGAGCTTACTCTTTCAGCTTTGCCGTAATGATTTCAGAGAGCGGGACTCTTTCTCTGATCAATTTCTTCCGAGGGGACTTATGAAAAAAAATCGTTATGCTTTAGCAGCCCTCATTGGGTGCCTTGTTTTGTTGGGGGCTTGTAGTAAAAACGAACAGGCCAGCAGCCCTTCCGCCCCACCGGCCGTCGCCGCGTCATCCGCTAGCGCACTCCCCGCGATTCCACCGCGCGCCGCGCAGCCGATCGTCCAGCCAGCGTGGCTGCGCGAACGCTTGCCGGAACATACCGTGGCTTATCTGCGTATTCCCTCGGCCTGGGGGTTGCTGTCAGCACCGAACGGGCGGCCGCTCGATCCCGCTTTGGCCAGCGAACCGCATGCACGCATTCTCGCCACCCTCCGGGAAGCCGTGGCTAAGGATCAAACCATCGCCCAAAGCGGCGTTGGGCCAGCATTGAATTTATTGCTGGGCGCGCTGGATTCGCCGGTGGAAATCATTGGCATCGACGGCAGCGATCGCCTTGGCCCGACCACGGTTTCGCTATTAACCGCCCAACTCGCTATCGGCGGCGTCCAAGAGCTGAACGCGCGTTTTGCCGCCTTGGCGCAGCAGGGTACGCCGTTGCTTAAAGCGCCGCTGGACGCGGAAGGTAAGGGTGAACTGGCCACGGGCGGCTTCATGCGTTTTGACGCCGCCAGCCGGCGTCTGTTTGCCTTGATCGGCTTAACGGCTGCTCCCGCCACGCTGGAGCAGACGCTCGAACAATTGAAGCAGACCCGCTCGCATCGTTTGCAGGAAATAGAACGGCAAATCGACAACTCCGGTCAGGGTCTGTTCGGCTGGATGAATCTCAAAGGGTTGGCTGGCATTGCTTTGTCTCAGGTACAGGAAGGACCGGGCGCGGCCTTGCAGCGCGATTTGCTCAATAAGATCGAAACCCTTGCCTTCGGTTGGGGCACCGTGGATGGCCGGGGTCGATTGCAGGTACGGGTCGAAGCGCCCCAAGCCAAGTTGCTTGGCTATCTCGCCGCGCGCCAATACCGCACCGACATTAAAACGGCTGGCAAGCCCCGTTGGACCTTCACGATGCTGCTGCCGGACAGCGAGCGGCTGACCGCTTTCGAGAACAATTTGCCCGCCGATTTTGGCGCGGAAATTGCCGAGAAGTATCGCGAGGCGCTCGCGACCCTCCAGCAACAGTACGGTATTGTGCCAGCCAACCTATTGAAATTGCTCGGCCCCGAATTGATCAGCTTTGAGGATGGCAGCGGCAGCTTCAGTGCCCTGCGAGTCAACGACTTGCCGGCTTTCCACCAGCAACTCGACGACTTGGCCAAGCGCTTCAACTGGCGTCTTGAAACACTCAAGGTTGCCAAGGCCGAGGTGCGACATCTGGTGATTCCCGGTATGAAAACGAACCAGAATCAAGCGGCGGTCGAGGCAGCCAGCCCCGATGGCGCGGCTTTGCTGGCGCTGCTCGAACGGCTGAACACCCATCTGTACTGGGTCGAGGAGGGACCGTGGCTGGTGTTTGCCGAGGTTCCGCAACCACTGGTGGACCGTGCGGCTTCCACCTTGGATACCGATCTCGGCGGGTGGCTGAAGCAATCACAAGGCTATGTGCCGGAGAGCGCTTTGTTGGGCATTTCCAGCGTCACCCGCAACGCGCAGCGCGAGGTTTATTACGGCTATTTGGGCGGCTTGCAGCTGTTGGGCGATCTGTTCGGCGTTTCGGTGTCGCTGGCGGATATGCCCACGGCCGGTACGCTCAAGTTGCCCATCGAAGGCGCCATCGGCTTAGCGGTCGACGCCACGCCGGATCGGCTGGGCTTCAGCATCAATTATGAGCAATCGCCGGTCGAGATGTTGCTGGCCGCTGATGGCAACGCCATGACCGGCGTCATGGTGGCGGGCATCTTGGCCGCCATCGCGATCCCCGCTTACGAGGATTTTACGGTGCGGTCACAAGTGGCTAGCGTGCTCGCTGAAACCGATTCGCTCAAAGCGGCTGTGGCGACGTATTACGCCACAAAGAAACAGTTGCCCAAATCCGATAGCGACTTGGAACTTCGATTTGAAGGGGGTTCGGCCAAGTATTTGGAAGGGTACGGCATCGATGGCGGCGTGATCGTGCTGGCCTTCGGCGATCAGGCGGATGCCGCCATTAAGGAGCATACCTTATTGCTGACGCCATATCTCGACGCCAATGGTCGGCTGACATGGGTATGCGGCTACGCCGGCCCGCCAGCGGGAGCCAAGCCCTTGGTCGGCGCGGTGGAATATGCCAATGATATTCCCCCCAAATATTTGCCAGCCGGCTGCCGTTGAGCGGTGGCTCCCCCTTGGCGAAGCGATCAAGGGGGAGTGAAAGCCCCGCGACCAGTGGAGTTCAGGAAGCGGACTGATCCAGCTGGAGCGGCTCCGGCTTCAACGCCACCGCGCTGAACGGTGGTAGATCCAGTACGATGGAGAAGCCAAAACCGTGGGTGGCGTAGTCCTGATAGCCCACTTGCTGGCCGGGCAGGGTGTTGCCGCCGCCGCCGTATTCGCGTGCGTCGCTGTGCAGCAGCTCCCGATAGAGCGCGGGATAGGGTACCCCGATGCGGTAGTTTTGGTGTGAATAATGGGAGAAGTTCAGCACTAACAGCACCGCCTCGCGCGGGTCGCGCGCCTTGCGCACAAAGCCCAGCACGCCAGTTTGAGCGGCGTTGGCGTCGAGCCATTCAAAGCCCGCCGCTTGAAAATCGACCTGATACCAGGCCCGTTCCCGCCCGTACAGTTTGTTGAGGGCGCTGACGAAGCGTTGCAAGCCCTGGTGTTGGGGGTCGCGCGCGGTTTCCCATTCCAGTTCGCCGTCGTCGTTCCATTCGCTTGGCTGGCCGAATTCCCCGCCCATAAACAGCAGTTTTTTGCCCGGATGGCCATACATGAAAGCGTACAGCAGCCGTAAGTTGGCCAGCTGCTGTTCCACTTCGCCCGGCATCTTGCCCAGCAGCGATTTTTTCAGATGCACCACCTCGTCGTGCGATAACGACAAGATGAAATTCTCATTGAAGGCATAGGTGATGCCGAAATTGAGTTTGTGGTGGTGGTGGCGGCGATGTTCCGGTTGCTCTTTCATGTAAGCCAGCACATCGTGCATCCAGCCCATGTTCCATTTGTAGCCGAAACCCAGCCCACCCATGTCAGTGGGGCGCGATACCTTCGGCCAAGCGGTGGATTCCTCCGCGATCATCATGACACCGGGGAAATTGGCATGAACAACGGCGTTGGTGTGGCGTAAAAATTCGATGGCTTCCAGATTCTCGTTACCGCCGTACTTATTGGGAATCCAGTCCTTCTTCGAATAATCCAGATACAGCATTGAGGCAACGGCATCCACCCGCAACCCGTCAAAGTGGAAGATTTTCAGCCAATATAAGGCGTTGGCGATCAGGAAATTTTCGACCTCGTTGCGGCCGTAATTGAAGATCAACGTACCCCAGTCGGGGTGCTCGCCCTGGCGCGGATCGGCGTGCTCGAACAGGCAGGTGCCATCGAACCAGGCCATGGCGTGGGCATCTTTCGGAAAGTGGGCGGGCACCCAGTCCAGAAGCACCCCAATGCCGTTTTGATGGCAGCGGTCGATCAGCGCCATCAGTGCTTCGGGTCGGCCATAACGGGCGGTCGGCGCGTAAAAATTAGAAATCTGGTAGCCCCAAGAGGGACCGTAAGGATGCTCGGCCAGCGGTAAAAACTCGATGTGGGTGAATCCCATTTCCAGGACGTAAGGGATTAGCTGGTCGGCCAGTTCCTCATAGGATAAAAATTCGCCATCCGCCTTGCGCCGCCAGGAACCGGGATGGACTTCGTAGATCGCGATCGGTTGTTGCCAGGTGCTGCCTTGCGCCCGCCGTTGCATCCAAGCCTGATCGCCCCAGGCGTGCTTGCCAACTGGATCATAGACCACGCAAGCGGTGCTCGGTGGAATCTCGGTATGAAAACCGAACGGATCGGTTTTCAAGAACACCGAGCCGGTGCGGGGCAAAACCTCGAATTTGTACAGTTCGTTTTCGTCCAGGCCCGGTATGAACAGTTCCCAGATTCCAGAACCGGGCCGCAGCCGCATCGGATGGCGGCGGCCATCCCAATGGTTGAAGGGGCCAACCACGCTGATCCGTTGCGCGTTCGGCGCCCAGACCGCGAAGTTGACGCCGGACAAGCCCCCTGCCTCGCAGCAATGCGCGCCCAATTTCTCGTAAATTTGGTAATGGTTGCCTTGAGCGAACAAATAGCAATCCTGATCGCCCAGAATCGAAAAAGTGGCGGCGTAGGGGTCGACGAAGGTGTGATTCCAACCGTATTCCGTGGCGTTCAGCCGGTAACGCAGTGCGTCTGGTTCGGCGGCGACAATGGTCTCAAACAAGCCGTCTTCAGGCACCCATTGCAGCGGGTAGAGCAAGCCTGGTTGATTTTGCGGTAGCAGGCAGGGGGTTTTCGCTTCCGGGAGCAGGGCGCGCACCACCGTGAGATTGGGTTCCGGCAGCGGATGCGGCCCCAACACGGCGTGCGGATCGGCGTGCCGACCCTCGGTGATGGCGTCGCTTTCCGCCGCGGTCAAGGTCGGTTGAATCAGATTTTCTCGGATCAGAAAGCGCAGATCGCTGGATAGGCTCGATCCCGCCAGACGGGCGGCATAGGTGCGGACATCAGTGCGCAGTGCATCGATATGGTAGATCTGGCGCCAAAAGCGCGCGTTCGCCAGCAGGAAATTTCGCACCTCTGGCCGTTCGAGATTGAAGGCTAGGACGGTTGGTTGATCTGGCGCGTCGGCATCGTAAAGCCGCGAGCCATCGAACCAACCGAGCTCTTGCCCTTCGCGCGGGAGCAGCGGCGGAATCCAATCGAGAATCACCCCAATCGCGTGTTGATGGCAGGCATCAATGAAAGCCATCAGCTCTTCGGGTTGGCCGTAGCGCGGATCCGGCGTGTAGTAGCTGGCCACCGTATCGTCGGTTTTCCAAAATGCCAGCTCGACATGCGTGAATTTTCCCGCGCGCAGATGCGGCAAAACGATATCCTGTAGTTGCTTATAACTGGCAAGATAGTCCGGGCTGTCGGTCGCATCGGTGCCGAAGGCGACCCGGTGAACGGCGATCGGTAAAGTCCAGCCGATGGCGGCGGAGCCCGCCATCCATGAACCGTCTTTCCAGCGATGCTGGCCTGGCAGATTGCGCACCATCGCCGCGTTCTTGGGATAAATCTCGGTGTCAAAAGCCATCGGATCGGGCTTGAGAAACACGGCTCCTTCGGCGCTGCGGATTTCATATTTGTAAAGCTCGCCGGGGCCGATGTCAGGGACGAACAGTTCCCACACGCCGGATTTGTGGCGTTCCAGCGGATGGCGGCGGCCATCCCACTGGTTGAAGGAGCCCACCACGCTGACCCGGCTGGCGGTTGGCGCCCAGAGCGTGAAATTGACGCCTGCAATCCCTTGTTTGGTTTTTGGGTGCGCGCCCAGTTTGGAGAACAGAGGATCGAGTTCGCCTTGCTGGAAGGCGTGGCCGTTGGCGGCGGTGAAGGAAGGTTTGTGGATTGCGTAAGGATCATGGAAGGTATAAGTCGGACCATTAGCCTCGACCACTCGGATTTGATAGTCCAGCTCGGCTATTTTTGGAATGCGAACCGCGAACAAACCCTCCAGGCTCAGGCGTTGCATTTCGTATTTGCCGCCGCCGGTTTCGGGTACTACGTAGGCGCGTTCGGCCTGCGGCAATAAAGCGCGAATCGTGAGAACTCGTTCCCGCTCGGCATAGTGGGGGCCTAGAACGGCGTAAGGCGCGTCGTGACGCAGTTCGATGATTTTCTGAATGTGTTCTTCCAGCATCGTCCTTACCTTCTTTAGCGTTATGCCGCTGGGTTGATTGGCTCGAAAAATGGTGGATTCATTTTAGATCAGCTCGCTATCGAACAGGCAGCGAAGACGGGGAAAATGGTGCTGCTCCGCAAAAAAAATAAGGCGATGCCGGTTGGGCATCGCCTCTAATGGGTTTGGCGAGCGGAGGGTTATTGCGATTGAGCGGGCGAAACCGGTTGGCCTCCCTGACCCCGCATCATCCGGTGCATTGGCCGGCTGGCGAAGAAGTCATCCATCGCCTTCTTCTGGGTCGGATCGAGCGTGGCGTACAAATCGCCGGTCGCCTTGGCCATGGTCTTCATGCTGGCTAGATGTTGCTCCATGCCTTGAACCCGCCCCTCAAAAAAAGCGGGGGCAGTGGTTTCCTTGCGATCGCGCATGGCCTGCCGCATTTGGGCCTTGTCGGCATGATGCGCGTCTTGAGCGGCAAGAAACGCTTTCCATGGCTCCTGTTGCGCGGGATTGAGATTGAGCCGTCCCGCCAGCAACTCCATCTGTTCGGCATGAAACTGTTGTTTCATGGCCATTCGCTGCTCTGGATTGCCGCCCATGCGGCCATGTCCTTTGCCGTGGCCGCCCATCGCGCAATCGCCCATGCCGCCAGGGCCAGCAAAGGCCACAGCGGCCAAGCCCAGGCTGGCTATCGCGGTAACGGCTAACACTTTTTGATGTAGCGACTTCATCTTCGACTCCTACTAGGTTTGATTACGTTGGCGACTATTAGACCTTAGCCATGTAACTCGAATTTTTCGAGATCGGGATTTTTGTAACGATTTGTGTCAGCGCAACCCAGCGCTTAATGAATGCGCCTACAATCGCAGCCGTTTCACTGCGATATTCAAGAGTATGAACGACCATCTTCTGATCGTGGACGATGATGCGGGTTTGCGTGAGTTGTTGGCCGATTATCTGGGGCGCAACGGCTTTCGGGTGAGCGGCGCGGCCGACGGACGCGGGCTGTGGGCGGCGCTGGAACAAGGACCGATCGATCTGGTGATTCTTGATCTAATGTTGCCCGGCGATGATGGGCTGGTGCTGTGTCGCAACCTGCGCGCCCGCTCGCCCATCCCCATTATCATGCTGACCGCGCGCGGCGATGATACTGACCGGATCGTTGGCCTGGAAATGGGCGCCGACGACTATCTACCCAAACCGTTCAACCCCCGTGAATTGCTGGCGCGGATCAAGAGCATCTTGCGTCGCGCCAAGAATGCGCCCACTGAAGCGGGTGAAGCCCGCCGCTTCCACTTCGCTGGCTGGACGCTGGACGCCGATTCCCGCCAATTGATTGCGCCGGATGGGGTGCTGGTGCCGCTGGGCGCGAGCGAATATCGGATATTGCGGGTATTCCTCGACCATCCGCAGCGGATCCTAAATCGCGATCAGCTGCTCGATTTAACCCAAGGCCGTGAAGCAATGCCCTTTGACCGCAGCATTGATGTCCAAGTCAGTCGGCTGCGACGACGTTTGCGCGATGATCCCCGCGAAGCCGCCATCATCAAGACGGTTCGCAATGAAGGTTATCTGTTAACGACTCATGTCAATCGAGAATTCTGATGCGCGGGTTGCCGCAATCCCTGTTCGGTCGCTTGCTGCTGTTTTTGACCGGCGGCTTGGTGCTGGCCCAACTGCTGAGCGCGGCGATTTTATTACAGGATCGTGATCAGTCGCTTTATCACGCGATCGGCGGCTACGTCGCCCAGCGTATCGTGGCTATCGTCAACTTACTTGATACCCTAGAGCCTCAAGAGCGGCAGCGTTTAGTAACAGCGCTGGATTTGCCGCCCACTCGCATCAGTCTCGATCTGCCCTGGGAAGACCGCATCGAGCCGGACGAGCGCTATCATACAACGCTATTCCGCGCGCTTTTGAAGCGCCAAATGGGGCCGGATCGACCGTTTCAGCTTGAAGTAAACGATGAACTGCCGCCACCCCCCCCGCCCGCTGAGCGACCGTCGTGGCTCAATCCGAATGAAGCACCACCGCCCCGCGATTGGAGCAACCGCTCGCCGCCGCGTTGGCGACGGCATGCGATGATGATGGGGCTGCGAAACTTCGTGGTGCAGGTGCGCTTGGGCGATGGCGCTACCGTCACTTTTCAGCAAGTATTGCCGGAAGAAGTAATTGCTTGGCCGACCCGGCTATTACTCATCTTGTTGGTCTTGTTGGTTTCCGTTGCCATTCTGGCCGCGCTGGCGGTGCGAACCTTGACCCGGCCGTTAGCCGTGCTGGCCGATGCCGCTGCGGATTTGGGCCGCGACATCCGCCATCCACCCCTCGCTGAAACGGGGCCACTGGAAGTGCGTCGCGCCGCACATGCGTTCAATACCATGCAGGAGCGACTGATTCGCTATATCGAAGATCGCAACCGGATGCTGGCGGCGCTCTCGCACGACTTAAAAACACCGATTACCCGGTTGCGGTTGCGGGCGGAATTGCTGGACGATGCGCCGTTACAGGAGAAATTCCTTAGCGATCTCGACGACATGCAGCGGATGGCGCAAGCGTCCCTGGATTTTTTACGCAGCGGCGAGGATAACGAACCCATCGCTGCCGTCGATATCAACGCCTTATTGGAATCCTTGCAGGAAGATGCTGAAGATACCGGCTATGAGGTCAGCATCGTTGGCGCTGTCAGCCAACCGCTGCGCTGTCGGCCGTTGGCGCTCAAGCGTTGCCTCACTAATCTGGTTGATAACGCGCTGAAATACGGCCAACGCGCCGCAATTACGGTAGCGGATGCGCCAACTCGGCTGACGATTCTCATTCGAGATGAGGGTCCTGGCATTCCAGCGGCGGAATTGGATCGGGTGTTCGAACCGTTCTATCGACTGGAAAGTTCGCGCAGCCGCGATACGGGTGGGACGGGGCTAGGGCTGAGTATCGCTCGCAATATCGCCCATGCCCACGGCGGGGAATTGAAATTACACAACCATCCGCAAAGCGGGTTGGAAGCCGTGCTGGAACTGCCGCGCTGATTAGAAAGGAGCTGTCCGCGTCAGGGATGTTGCAAGCCGCTAAGCGTGGTGTAGCGGTTGCTCGGTTGGCGCGAGACGCCGAACCCGTACCTGGTTGATTCGGTGACCCTTCATGCTCGCCACCTCAAATTCATAATTGTCCAACGTAAACTTTTCACCCCCTTCGGGTATCTGCTTCAACTGGTCTAACATTAGTCCCGCCAACGTGAAATACCCTTCGCCCGGTGGCAATGCTTCAAAGTTTAGAATCTCTATGGCTTCATCGAGCGATAAGCCCCCATCCAGCAGCCAGAGGCTTTCGCCTTCCTGGATAACCTTGGGCGTTTCAAGATCGACGGTATCGACCAAGTCGCCCGCTATGGAGGCCAGGATATCAATGGCGGTCACGATACCTTCAACCCCACCGTATTCGTCCATCACCACCGCTAGCGGGATCGGGTGGTGGCGGAGCTGTTCCAGTACTTGAAGGGCGTTCAATCCTTCGTGAACAAACAGCGGTTGCCGCAAAATGGCGCGTAGCTGCAACGGCTCGCCATCCAACACCCGAAGCAACAAGTCGCGGCCTTGGATGACGCCCTCTACCTCATCCAAGGTACCCCGGCAGACTAAATAGCGGCCATAGGAATGTTGTTGAAGGATCTCTCTCACCTTGTCCGGACCCGCGTCGATGTCGAGCCAAACGATGTCACGGCGTGGGGTCATCAGTGCTGGAATGGGGCGCTCGGCGAGTTTCAGCACGTTTTGAATCATGCTGCGTTCCTTGGGGTCGAACATGATCTGCTGGTCGTCAGGCGCGCTGGCCAGCGCCACCACTTCCTCGCCGACTTCCACCTGTTCCGCCCGCCCGCCCAACAAACGTAACACCGCCTCTGCTGTTCGTTCCCGCAAGGGGCGCTGGCGACCCAAAAACCGGCGGCGGTTGTAGAGCGCCCACTGGTTGAACACCTCAATCAGCACCGAGAAACCGATGGCTGCATACAGATAGCCCTTGGGAATGTGGAACCCTAAACCTTCGGCCACCAAGCTAAAACCGATCATCAGCAGAAAGCCCAGACAGAGAATGATGACCGTGCGATGCGCGTTAACGAAGCGGGTCAGCGGTTTGCTGGCGATCATCATCAACACGATGGCGATGATAACCGCCGCCATCATGACGGACAGTTGCTCGACCATCCCGACGGCGGTGATGACCGCATCCAGCGAAAATACCGCATCCAGCACCACGATCTGCGCCACCACGGGCCAAAAGTTGGCATACACCTTCAATTCAGCGCGCGGTTCGTCGCGGCTTTCCAAGCGCTCGTGGAGTTCCATCGTGCCCTTGAACAGCAGAAAGATGCCGCCAACGAGTAAAATTAGGTCACGACCCGAAAAGGTTTTGCCAAGCAGAGTCACCAAGGGTTCGGTCAGAGTGACCAGCCAGGAGATGCTCGCTAGCAACCCCAGTCGCATCAGTAGCGCTAAGGTCAAGCCGATTATGCGGGCGCGATCCCGCTCGGTGGGGGGTAGCTTATCGGCCAGAATGGCAATGAAAATGAGATTATCGATGCCTAAAACGATCTCAATGACAATCAGCGTTGCCAGACCGAGCCAAACCGTGGGATCAGCAAGCCACTCCATGATGGGGGTTACTCTAGGTGGGAAAAATGGGGTTGATGGCGTGGTTTCATTATCGCTTGATGCTGACGAAGCTGACTGCTTCAGATGCAGCAAATTTCCTGTTCATTTTGGAGCGTCCTCCGCCAGCCAGTCGCGCGGCTTCAAGAAAATGTCATATAGCCGTTGTTCGGGGCTGTCCGGTTGTGGTCGCCAGTCATATTCCCAACGGACATAGGGCGGCAGCGACATCAAAATGGATTCAGTTCGCCCGCCGGATTGCAGTCCGAACAGGGTGCCGCGATCGTAGACCAGGTTGAATTCGACGTAGCGCCCGCGCCGGTACAGCTGAAATTCCCGCTCGCGGTCGTTGTAGGATCGATTGCGCCGCCGTTCGACAATGGGGAGATAGGCGGATAAGTAATGGTCCCCAACGCTGCGCAGAAAAGCGAAACAACGCTCGAAGCCCCACTCGTTGAGATCGTCGAAGAACAGCCCGCCGATGCCCCGCGGTTCGTTGCGATGCTTGATGAAAAAATACTCGTCGCACCATTTTTTAAAGCGCGGATAGACATCCTGGCCAAAGGGTTTGCAGGCGGCCTGAGCGGTGCGATGCCAGTGGCGGCAATCTTCCTCGAAACCGTAATAAGGGGTTAGATCAAAACCACCGCCGAACCACCAGACCGGCTCGGCTTGATCACTAGTGGCGTTGAAAAAGCGGATATTGGCGTGGGCGGTCGGCACGTAAGGGTTGCGCGGGTGAATCACCAGCGACACGCCCATCGCTTCAAAGCCGCGTCCGGCCAGTTCTGGGCGCTGAGCGGTGGCGGAGGGGGGCAATCGGGTGCCGACGACATGAGAGAAGTTGATGCCGGCTTGCTCAAAGAGCGCACCCGCGCGCAATAGCCGAGTACGCCCACTCCCGGCTAACGAGCCGTTCGCCGCCGGACGCTCCCAAGCATCTTCCTGAAAAACCGCGCCGCCATCGGCATTTTGTAATGCATCCGTCAGGGAGTCCTGCAACTGCCGCAGATAAGTGAGAACCGCCATCACATCAGGATCGTCGAGCATGGTATTTTGCCGACAATGCAAATGTGGGGGAAAGAACAAGGAGAGTTGGTGCCGGGAGAGAGACTCGAACTCTCACGGTATCACTACCGGTGGATTTTGAGTCCACTGCGTCTACCATTCCGCCACCCCGGCTAGGGAGAGGAAGCTAAGTATAAGGATTTTCCTCCATCAGGCAAGTGCGGTCGTCATGGGATGGTCGTCTTTCCTCCTGAATTCCCTCTATTATGACTCATCTCCGAACCAGCGAGTCCGGTATGATGCCTACCTTCTTGCCGCTCTGCCGACAGATGGTCGCCGTGGGCATTATAGCCAGTGCCGGAGCAGGTCAAACCAACGAAATTATCGAAATGCTGACGCACAAGGTTTTGAAAGCAGAAATTTTTATTGTTAGTGGCATCCATCATTTGGGGCTCTGCCTTCGTTGCGCAACGCATGGGAATGGATCATGTTGGTCCCTACACCTATAACGGTGTCCGTTTCATGCTGGGCGGGTTATCGTTGTTGCCGCTACTGCTCGGTCGCCGCTCCAAGGCGACCCGTCCAATTCGCGACTGGCGGATGCTGCTGGCTGGCAGCTTGCTGGCTGGCCTGCTTTTGTTCGCTGGCGCGTCATTACAACAGCTAGGCGTTGTTTACACCACGGCCGGCAAGGCGGGTTTCATTACTGGGCTGTACGTGGTGCTAGTGCCACTGCTGGGTTTGCTATGGGGCCAGCGCACTCTGTGGGCGACGTGGGCTGGTGTTATGCTGGCCGTGATCGGCTTATATTTGCTGACCGTGACCGACGATTTGACATTAGCCAAAGGTGATGGGCTGGTGTTGATTGGTGCTTTTTTCTGGGCTGGTCACGTTCTAGTGATTGGTTGGCTGTCGGGCCGACACATCGAGCCTGTGTTATTGGCGTGCCTGCAATTCATCCTCTGCGCTGTATTGAGCCTGATCGTGGCGGCGGCCACCGAATCCATTACCTTGCAGGGTTTGGAGGGGGCGGCGCTACCGATTCTATACGGCGGCCTCCTGTCGGTCGGGGTCGCTTACACCCTGCAAGTGGTAGCCCAGCGCGACGTGCCCCCCGCGCACGCCGCCATTATCCTCAGTCTGGAAACCGTTTTTGCCGTACTAGCCGGGTGGGTGGTGTTGCAAGAAACCCTATCGAATCGGGGGATTGGCGGTTGCGGACTGATGTTCGCCGGTATGTTACTGTCGCAGTGGGGGATGGGACGAGCGCAGCCCGCGCCGGCTGGGCCAGGGAGCGTTCCCACGCCATCGTTGACGGCTGATAAGGGTTGACGTGGCTGGGGTAGCGCTTGCGTTATAAGCTTAACCCTCGTTGGGTTGATCAAACGGAGCGCCGTCCATTTTTGGTGTTTCATCGAACTCGATTTCCGGTTTCGCGCTTGATGGATGGCTCTCCTGCCATTCCTGAAACCAGCACTGGTAACATAAGCGCAAGCCGTCCTCTTTCAGGAAACCGGCGGGCGGCCCAAAGCGCCCGCAGACATCGCAAATTAAATAGCTGCTAACCATCGTCCCCTCCTTACGGCATTCCGCCATATTACCTCAAGCCGCCATGCCCCTAATGCTGGATTCTTTAGCCGATCCCACTGTGAAATTAGCGGCTGGGTGCGAGGCGCGTTGTCCGGGCTGCACCCATCGCCGCTTGACCGCTGCCGCCAGCGAGGCGCAGAAAATGGATTGGTTGAAGCGACGGCTTGCGCCTTGGGCGGAACGGTTACTGCCTTTACGGGCAGTGATCGATGCCGCGCGTTGGAGCTACCGGCGCAAAGTGAGCCTGTCGGCGGTTTGGAGTGAAGCAACCGGCTGGCAATTTGGCTTGTGGCGGCGGGATGAGTTGATTTCGATTCCCGATTGCCCAGTTCATGCCGAATTAGTGCGGGTGCTTGTTCGCTCGCTGATGCGCGTGTTGCCGCCGCCATCGCTCTGTCCGCTGGCCTTTTGGTGCAATCTGGGGCACAGGCCACACTGATCGTCAAAGCCCATCAGGTAGCGTCCTCGAATGGCTCAATAACCTGCCATGGGGAGATTTGACGGCCAGCGGCTTGGAAGGGTTGTGGCTGCACTGGCACCCGGCGGCGGGCCGGCGCTTGTTCGCTCGAAACGGTTGGCGGTTAGTTTGGGGTGAACCGCGTTCGCGTGATGCCTTTGGGTTGAGCCATGGGCCGACCGCGTTTCAGCAATTGATTCCTGATCTGTACCATCAGGCATTAGACATGGCGGAGACGTTTTAATGCCGATGGCGCATACCTCCATCGCGGATTTGTATTGTGGCATCGGCGCAAGCCTGGCCCGTTGGATCGCGCGGCGCGCGCGTCATGGGGGTGGAATTGGGGGAGAGGCGGTGGAATGCGCTCGATTAAATGCGCCAGATGCTGAAATTCTGCGCGGCAAATGCGCCGACCGTCTTCCGCAACTGCGAACCTGGACGCCAGCAACAGGCATCCGGTTGCTGTATGTCAATCCACCGCGCACTGGTTTAGAACCAGAGGTCTTGGCCTGGGTGGCCGAAGAATTTCGGCCCGAACGGCTGGCTTATCTGTCGTGCAGCGCCGGAACCTTGAGCCGCGATCTACAAACGCTGACGGCGGCGGGTTATGCGGTGGCAGCCTTGCATCCCTATGATTTCTTTCCACAAACCCATCATGTCGAAACGCTGGCTTTGCTAAGCCGGACGGCTTGAGCAAGGCCAGCGGAGCGGCGCAACCTCCCGTCGAGCCGCTCCAGTCGAAGGTTAATGTGACGCCGCGCCCGCCGCGCCGAAGCCGGTTTGCGCCCGAACGTACTGATCCTCGAACGCTTCTTTCTCCTGAGCCGCTTGAGCGCTGTTGTCCAGGGTCGAGCCGAGCCAAGCAAAGAAGAACGCGATGGGCATCGAGAAAATTGCCGGTTGCTCGTAGGGGAAGATCGGGTCTTTGTTGCCGAGCACGGTCACCCAAACCGCCTTCGACAGCACCACGATCAGCACCGCCGATATCAGGCCGGCGATGCTGCCCCAGATCGCGCCGCGCGTGGTCAAGCCCTTCCAGTACATGGACAGGATCAACACCGGGAAATTGCAGGACGCGGCGACGCCGAAAGCCAAGCCCACCATGAACGCCACATTCTGTTTTTCAAAGGCGATGCCGAGCAGCACGGCGAGGACACCCAGAAACAGCGAAGACCGCTTGGAGACGCGCACTTCCTCGGCCTCGGTCGCCTGCCCTTGGCGGATGACGTTCGCGTAGATATCGTGCGAGATCGCGGACGCGCCCGCCAGCGCTAGGCCCGACACCACGGCCAGAATCGTGGCGAAGGCGACCGCCGATAAAAAGCCCAACATCATGTTGCCGCCGACCGCGTGCGCCAGATGCATGGCGGGCATGTTGCCGCCGCCGAGCAACTTGCCCGCCAGATCGCCACCTTCGAAATACTGCGGATTGGTGCCGACGATGGTGATCGCCGCCAAGCCCATAATGGCCACCACGGTAAAGAAGAAACCGACGCACAGGGTGGCGATGAACACGCTCTTGCGCGCTTCCTTGGCGTTGGGCACCGTAAAGAAGCGCATCAAGATATGTGGCAAGCCGGCGGTGCCAAACATCAGACCCAAGGACAGCGAGACCGCCGTGATCGGATCGGCCAGCAGGGAGCCCGGCCCCATCAGCGCAATGCCTTTCTTGGAATTTTCGACCGCCTTGGTGGCCAGCGTCTCGAAGTTGAAGCCAAACTGGGAGAACGCCAGTAACATCACCAGGGTGCCGCCGCCCAGCAGCAGGCAGGCCTTGATGATCTGCACCCAGGTGGTGGCGATCATGCCGCCGAAGGTGACGTAAACCACCATCAGCACGCCGACGATGACCACCGCGATCCAGTACTCCAGTCCAAACAGCAACTTGATGAGCTGGCCCGCGCCGACCATCTGCGCGATCAGATAGAACACCACCACGGTCAGCGAGCCGATGGCCGCGACGGTGCGCACCTTGCGTTGATCCAAGCGATACGAGGTAATGTCAGCAAAGGTGAACTTGCCCAAGTTGCGCAGCCGCTCGGCCATGATGAACATAATGAACGGCCAACCGACGTAGAAGCAGATGCAGTAGATGTAACCGTCGAAGCCCTGGAAATAGGTCAGGCTGGTGAGGCCGAGCAGGGTGGCCGCCGACATGTAGTCGCCAGCGATGGCCAAGCCGTTTTGCGTGCCGGTGATGCCGCCGCCAGCGGAATAATAATCACTGGCCGTTTTGGTGCGTTTGGCCGCCCAGTAGGTGATGCCCAAGGTCATCATCACAAAGATGAAAAACATCACGATGGCGTGGATGTTGAGCGCCTGTTTTTGCACTTGGCCGACATCCGGGGCGGCCGCGGCCAAGCCCACCCAGCCCAGCGCCAGCGCCGCGGCCCCGAATTTTAACCATTGACGGTTCATTCGATGGCCCCCCGGATAATTTCGGAGTTGATGTCATCGAATTCGCTGTTGGCCCGGCGGACATAAAGACCTGTCATCAACCAAAACAACAAAATCAAACTCGCGCCGATCGGCCAGGCGATGCTGGCTACGCCGCCTTCCCAGATCGGCGTGGCCAACAGCGTCGGATTGAACGCCACGATCATGATGAAGATGAAATAAAGGCCCAGCACCACCGCCGTGAGCAACCAGGCGAAACGGCTGCGTTTCGAAACCAGTTCATCAAATTTCGGATTTCTTCGGATCCGCTCGTACACTTCGGACGACATTGTGTTTGTTTCCCCTTCGGTTGGTAATTGAGGATGATTTGTATGACAAATATGCAGTCAACAAACTAAAAGAATGTAGAAGGCGTTAGGCAAATTGTCTATGTAAGTACTGGAAATTTCTTAATTTGTATTATGAATAATGCGTTAAAGGCCAACTATTAATAACTGCTATTGTAATAATCCTTCTACGTTCGCCACGGTCTCGCTTCAAGGTTAAAATGTTGACAGTAACAGCCATTACCCCTAATCAATGAGTTCGAACTGATGCACGACAATTTTCGTTTCATTGTTGCCATGGCCACTTTTTTAATGCTGGTGCTTGGTTTGATAGGCGTGGCTGGCTATGGGATTTTTCATGTGGTCGAAGCGGACGAACAACGTCGCCTGCTTGAGATTCTAGCCCCGCACGCGGAGTTGATCGCGGAGATCGGGTTGTTGGCGCTGGCAATTCTGGGTATCGCATTCGCCGCTGCCTATCAAATCTACGTGAAGGGTTCACTGAAAGTGGTGGAAGGCATCCGGATCATTTTGAGTGCCAATGCCGGTCACCGCCTGGCGGCCACTGGCCCGACCGAACTACGGCTGCTCGCCCAAGCAGTCAACGCGTTGGCGCGGCACGGCGAAAGGTTGGCGGAGGATCTTGAAGGCAAGGTGGCGCAGGCCAAATCCTCGGTGGAAGAAGAGAAAAACCGACTGGCGGCGCTGGTGTCCGAACTGAGCCAGGGCGTGCTGGTTTGCAACATTGATGGCCGTATCTTGCTTTACAACGAGCGCGCTCGTCACGCGCTGCTCGACCCGACCCAGCTGACCAACAGGGGAGCGACATCGCTGATCGGCCTCGGTCGATCAATCTTCACTATTGTCGATCGCAATTTGTTGGCGCACGCGCTGGAAAACATGCAGGGGCGGCTGGAGAAGAAAGAAGGGGATACCAGCGCGCAGTTCGTGTTCACCACGCCATCCGGACAATTCATTCGTGTTCGGATGGCGCTGGTTTTAGCGGCCTCCAAACCTTCCGCCAGCAAAACGGTGGCATCTGAATCTGGCGATTCGACCGCGCCAGCTTCCTCGGTCGCGTCGCCAACCGAAATTCGAGGGTTCGTGATGACGCTGGAAAATATCACTCAAACTTTTGATGTGGATACCACGCGCGATATGTTGTTACAGTCGCTGACCGAAGGGAGCCGAGCGGCGCTGGCTAGCATCCGCGCCGCCGTCGAGACGCTGGCCGCCTACCCAGACTGTGAAACAGTCACCCGTGATCGTTTCATCCAAGTTATTCACGAAGAAGCCAGTACGTTGAGCGTAAAACTCGATAAGACGACTTTGGATTATGCGGATTCCCTTAAAACCCGCTGGCCGCTCGAAGAAATGCTGGGCGTGGATATCGTGGCGGCCGCGCGGCGTCGAATTGAGAACCGGCTCGGATTGAGCGCGCGAGCGGAAGTCTTGGATGATTCGCTCTGGATCAAGGTTGACAGCTACACGCTGGTTCAGGCTCTAAGCTATCTGGCCGGTCGGCTGAAGGACGAATACGAGGTTCAGGATATCTGCTTCAATCTCACGCGCCATGCGCGGATTGCGGAACTGGATTTGGCATGGGCGGGGTCTCCGCTTTCCTCGCGGACATTGAGCGATTGGGAAATGGATACCATGCGCGCCGGCGGTGAAGAGAGTCCCTTGACTTTGCGCGACGTGATCGACCGCTTGGGGGCCGAAATCGTCTACATGGTCGATCAGCTCCGGCAGCGATCTTTTATTCGTTTTCTGCTGCCGATGGTAAAGCCGACCCGGGTCGGGTTTGGCGCGCCGGTTCATTTCGGCGAGAGCCGCCCGGAGTTCTACGACTTCGATCTGTTTCATCAAGCGGGGCAAACGCCGGAACTCGATCAATTGCCGCTGACGGAGTTGGCCTATACGGTGTTCGACACCGAGACTACCGGCCTTGATCCCTCTGCTGGCGATGAAATTATCTCTATCGGCGCGGTGCGCATCGTCAACAATCGCTTGCTTCGTTACGAAACTTACGAGCAACTAATCGATCCGGGGCGGCCGATTGTCTCGATGTCGCAAACGATTCACGGCCTCTCAAATGAGATGCTACGCGGACAACCGATGATCGATCAGGTGTTATCCCAGTTCCACGAATATTGTCACGACACGGTGCTGGTGGGCCATAACGCGGCTTTTGACATGCGCTTTCTGCAAATGAAGGAAACTCAGACCGGCATCCGCTTTACCCAGCCGGTACTGGATACCTTGCTCCTGTCGGGGGTGCTGCACCCCAACCAGGAGTCACACGCCCTGGAAGCGATTGCCGGGCGGCTTGGCGTGACGGTGGTCGCCCGCCATACCGCGCTGGGCGACGCCTTGGTGACAGGGGAAGTGTTTCTGCGGATGATTCCTCTGCTGGCCGCCCATGGCATCCGCACCTTGCGCGATGCCAGGGAAGCCACGGAGAAAAGCTTGTACGCTAAAGTGGACTACTGAGCGCTAACCCTCAGGCAAACGTATCCGCGAACAAGTTGGCGGCCCAGTCGAACATCTCTTCGTAATTGTCGCTCGTTGGAGCCGACGCTTCGCCAGCGGAGGCGGGCACCGCCACCATGGTGGCGTTATTGCTGGCGTCATAGGCGAAGGTGGCTGTCAGCCACGAAGCCGTACTGGCGGTGATCGGGCTGTAACAAGACGAATTGGTCATCGGCGCTGGGTCTGGCCCCTCGCCGGCGAAGGCGCGCAGAATCGCATCGGCGCAGACTTTAGCCTCGGCGTTGGCGATATGCCCAGACTTGGGTTGGCCGGAACCGGTGTTCGGTTTCGGCGTGCTTTGCGCATCGCCAATGACATGAATGCCCGGTACGACGGCGGATTCATAAGTGAGCGCATTGACCGGCGCCCATTTTTGGCCCGCCGGCACCAGTCCCAAATTGAAGGCGAGCCGACCGGCGGTTTGCGGTGGGAGCACGTTCAATATACCCACCTTCCCTTGATTGGCGGCGGGCGTCAAGGTACGCGATAGTCCGTTTTCGGTATAAGTGATCGTTTTCGCCAACGCATTGACAGCGGTGACAACGACGCCGGGATGGTACTCCACAACGCCGAGATGGGTTTGAGTAAACGCCTTGGTGAAGGTTTCCTTTTCGGCCACGATCCCTGGGTTGGCGTCCAGCACGATGATTTTGGAGCCGGGCTTGTTTTTCTTCAGATAATCGGCGACCAGGCAGGCGCGTTCGTAGGGGCCAGGCGGGCAGCGGTAGGGCGCTGGCGGGATGGTGAGCACAAAACTGTTGCCCGCTGTCATATTCCTTAGTTGATCGCGCAGTTGCAGGGTTTGCGGACCAGCTTTCCAAGCGTGCAACACGTTCGCCGGATCTCGAACGCCAATCGCCTGAAAATCGAAATCAATACCGGGCGCGACGATCAGCCGATCAAACGGAAGCGAGGAGCCGCTGCCTAGCAGCAACTGTTTGCCGCTGACGCCAACGGCTTGTCCCTGGACGACCGTGACGCCGTACTTGCTTTTGAGCGCCTCGTAATTGAAAGTGATTTTCGGCAGGCTGAGCGAGTTGTTCAGCACCAAATTACTTAAAATACACGAAACGTGATTGGGGTTCATTTCCACCAGGGTGACGGCAATTCCGCCGCCGCCCCAATGGCGCAAATATTTAGCGGCGGTAGCGCCGCCGAAACCACCACCCACGACAACGACCCGGCCGGGCAGCGCTTGCGCTTTAAGCGTGGGAGAAGCGGCGATTAGGGCTGTGGTGGCCCCCGCCAGTTTCAGAAAATGGCGTCGCGAAATACTATTCATGGCGTTTCCTCTGGTTGGACGATTAAATGGCGTAGGCTTGACTGGAAGTGTCGCGTCTAGTCGTCATCGTCTTCTTCGTGGTCGCCGGTTCCCGCAGCGGTATTTGATCCGCTGCCGCCGCGGTTGCTCAATCCCGCATAATAGGTCGCGATCAACCAGAGCTGTTGATCGGTATAGCCTTTTGCTTGACGATGCATAATGTCGTTCGTTTTTGCGCTGTATTTCATCTCCTGTAACTCATCGTAAATCTCCCCGGCGCTCTCGCCGCGCAGGCTGTCCATATCGCCAACGGCCCGACCGTCAGTACCATGGCATTGAGCGCATTGCGACGCCAATAGCCGCCCCGGCGGCGGCGCGGCCGATGCGCCTGAGGATATCCCCAGCCCAAGGCTGGTGATAATGAGGGTTATTGCATGGTAGTTACTGATAGTCATTTGATCTATCCTATTGAAATAGTTATTTTCTTGGATGAAATCCACCTATTTGGGCATTGGAGGACACCTGTCGGTCGCGCCTGAATGAATCTGCCTCGCGCGCTGTGACGCAGCCGAGTTTTGCCAAAATACCGGCTGGAAATTAAATGAAACTGAATTCGATGCGGCAGTCGAGCTGAATGTGGGTTATGTTTGGTATTGTGGGCGCTCCGGTTACCATATGGCGGACCAGCCTGTTTTTGTCCTAAAACTGCTCAAAAGAGTTATGAATCCGGTAATTCCTATCAAAACATGCTCGATCGCGTGACGTATTTCAAAATCCAGGGAGCAGTAACAGTGAACGGTATCCAGGTTGCTGAAAAAGTGCATTTGTTAGCGGCGGCCAAAGCGCTGATTTTATCCGGCCTGCTATCGTGGGTGCTGCTGGCGAGCGTCACCCACGCCCAAGAATGGCTCTATACGGTCAGGCCGGGCGACAATTTGTGGAATATCGCTGAAGAACATTTGACGAGCAGGGAGTATTGGAAAAAGCTACAAATCCTGAACCAAATCGCAGATCCCGAACGCTTGCCGCCGGGCATGAAGTTGCGCCTGCCGGTTCCTTGGCTGAAGCGGTTGCCCACCACGGCCAAGGTCGTCAGCGTGCGCGGGCGGGCGCAAGCCCTGGTTGCGGCCACCGGCCAAACCATTGAGCTGGTTTCCGCTCAGACGCTGGAAACGGGAGACGCCATTCGTACTGGCCCCGAGAGTAATGTGACCCTGGAATTTGGCGATGGCTCCCGCGTTCTGGTGCAAGCCAACAGCACGTTAGATTTGAAAAGCCTGAGTACCCATGGCGAAACTAACGTGGTGGATACCTTTTTGCACTTGTTGCAAGGGCGGGTGGAAAGCCAGGTGATCCCTCGGCCGGAGGCGGGGTCTCGCTACAAGATATCGACGCCGCTGGCTGTCTCGGCGGTGCGTGGCACTCACTATCGTCTTGGTATGGATCCGGGTGCTGAGGCGGCGCGAACGGAAGTGTTGGCGGGCGGAGTCGCCTTTCAGGGCAAGAAAGAAGTGCGGTTGGTCGGCAAAGGCTTGGGCGCGTTGGCCGAAGCTGGCAAGCCGGTCTCGTTGCCGTCGCCACTGCTGCCGCCGCCGAGCACAAGCACTCTGCCCCCGGTCCTCACCCGCGTTCCCATCCAGTTGAATTTACCTGCAAGCAAAGGGGTAAGGGCCTATCGCGTTCAAATCGCGTCCGATCAGCGCTTTGAGAGTTTGCTGTTCGATGGCGTATCGGCGCCGCCGGCCGTGCGCGGGCCGGATTTGCCAGACGGTGAGTATGTGTTGCGGTTGCGGGGTATCGATGCTAAAGGTTTGGAAGGTCGCGACGCCTATCATCCTTTTCGGCTGCACGCCCGTCCCGAACCGCCCTTCCTAATTCAGCCGGCGCACGACAGCGCGGTGCTGGAAGCGTCACTGCGTTTCGAATGGGCGGAGCCAGAGCGGGCGGTCGCTTATCATTTGCAGGTGGCGGGGGATGACAGTTTCAATCCGCCGCTACTGGATATCGCGGATCTGTCCAAACCCCAATGGACGCCTGATCGCCCGCTGGAACCAAAGCGCTATTACTGGCGGGTCGCGGTTCGCGATTCGACTGGGAAGAAAGGGCCATTTGGCGATCCACAATCCTTTAAAGTCCAACCAGCGCTGGAATTGCAACCGCCTGAAGTCGCCGCCGAAACCATGACGTTTCGCTGGAGCGCTGGACTGCCGGGCCAACAATATGAATTTCAACTCGCTCGGGATAAAAATTTTGACGATATCGTCGTTTCTACCCCAGTATCCGAACCACAATTGACCATTCGACGCCCGGAATCCGGTTTTCATTATCTGCGCATCCGCTCCATTGATGCCGAGGGGGCGGTCGGGCCCTATGGCGCGGCGCAGCGAATCGACATTCCACCCGCCAGTTATTGGCCGGTTGGCATAGTCGTTTTGTTGGCGCTCGTTCTGGCGCTATGAACGCACTCCCGCAATCCCGCGCCGCCTGGTTGGGAAGGATAGGCTTATTTTTGCTGTTGCCCGTTTCAGCTTTCATCCTCATTGAGACGAACTGGTTATATCGCTGGAATTTATTGATTTACGATTCAAATTTGATGGCGTGGTCACGGCCGCCGGCGGATAACATCGTCAGCGTCGCCATCGACGAACAAAGCCTGCGGGAACTGGGCCGCTGGCCTTGGTCGCGCCGCCTCCACACCGAAATGGTGCGCAAGCTCGACGCCGCTGGAGCTAAGGGCATCATACTCGATATCGTGTTCGCCGAACCGGACAGCCGCGATCCGGGGGCCGATGCGGCGCTGGCCGCCGCGCTGGCGGAGAACGGTCGGGTGGTGTTGCCGGTGTTGGGAGAGCAGAGCCGCGAGGGCGGCCAGTTGGTGGAAACCCTGCCAATACCCGCTCTAGCGCAGGCCGCGGCTGGAATCGGGCATGTCAATGTCGAGTTGGACTCCGACAGCATCGCGCGCACCGCCACCCTGAAAGCAGGCTTAGGTTCGCCTTATTGGCCGGCGCTGGCGCTGGCTTTGCTGGAGGCGACCCATTCCACCACCGACCCGAAGCTACTCGGCCAGCGACCTCCGCCAGACGCCACTTCCTCTCCATACCTTTGGCAATCCGATTATCGGGTATTGGTGCCGTTTGCCGGCCCACCGGGACACTTTCGCCATTTTTCCTACAGTGCGGTGCTGGCTGGCGCTGTCAACCCAGCGTCATTTGAAGATAAATATGTTCTGGTTGGGGCGACAGCCAGCGGCATGGACGATGCGCTCCCCACCCCGGTATCCGGCTGGGCTCGGCCGATGTCGGGGGTGGAATTCAACGCCAACGTACTCGACGCCTTGCAGCGAGGTTTGACGATCCGGCCGCTGAGTGCTACGTGGTCACTGTTACTAACCGAGCTGCTCGTCTTGTTACCCTTGGTGTTATATGCCGTTTTCCCGCCTCGTTGGACGCTGCCGCTGGCGGGGTTGCTCTGGCTGCTAACTTTTGTGGGCGGCATGGTGTTGTTGCATGGCGCGCATTATTGGTTTCCGCCGGCCGTGGCATTGTTGCTGCAAGCGTTGAGTTATCCGTTATGGAGTTGGGAACGCTTGCGCCACGCCATCCGTTCGTCGTTTGAAAAGGAGGAATTTGCGGCGGCCACCTTGCATTCGATCGGCGATGCGGTGGTCGTCGCCGACATTCACGGTAGCGTTCAATATCTGAATCCCGTCGCTGAATCCATGTTGGGGCGCTCGTCGGTGACCCTGCGGGGCCAAGCGCTTGGCGAGGTCTTTCGCGTCACCGAAGGGCAGGATCGCACGCCGATGGATTTGGTGGCGCTTTGCCTGGAGAAAGGTCGGTCTATCGGCCTGCCCGAACCGAATATCCTGATCAACAACGCAGGTCGAGAGTACGCTGTGCGCGTCTCGGTCGCTCCGATACGCGATCAGCAGGGCCAAATTTCAGGGGTTGTCGTGGCGTTAGGCGATATCACGGAAACCCGCCGGTTGACGGAACAGATGGCTTACCAGGCGACCCACGATGTCCTCACCGATTTGCCTAACTTGAGCTTGCTGCGGGACCGGTTGGGACATGCCGTCGCGCGCGCGCGCCACGACAACGGAAGCTTGGCGCTGCTTCATATCGATTTGGATCATTTTAAGCAGGTAAACGAAGGTTTCGGGCGAGTCGCTGGCGATGCCTTGCTGCAACAGGCCGCCGCTCGTCTGCTGGAGTGCGGCCATAAAGAGGATACGCTGGCCCGAGTGGGCGGCGATGAGTTCATCTATTTGTTGGAAGACGTGGGCCAAGTGGATCGAGGCGCTGACTTGGCGCGAAAGATTTTGCAGGCTTTAGAGCGCCCTTTTCAGATTCAGGACCATGAATATTTTATCACCGCCAGCATCGGAGTCTGCCTGTTTCCGAAGGATGGCGAGGATGTGGAAACGTTGTTGAAAAATGCCGATACGGCCATGTGCCGCGCCAAGGAAAAAGGCTATGGTAATTTCCAAATTTACTCCCAGGACATGCACATCCGCACGCTGGAACGCTTGTTGTTGCAGCAAGAGCTGCGTCATGCCTTGGATCGGGGAGAACTGGAGTTGCATTACCAGCCGCAGGTGGATTTGCGCGAGTATCGCATCGTCGGCGTCGAAGCGCTGTTGCGCTGGCGGCATCCCCAGCGAGGCTGGATATCGCCGATAGAGTTCGTGCCGCTGGCTGAGGAAAGCGGGGTGATTGAGAAGATTGGAGCGTGGGTGCTTGAAACGGCTTGCCGGCAAGCCAAACTTTGGCAGCGCCAGAGTTTGCCACCTTTAAGCATCGCGGTGAATATGTCGCCCCTTCAGTTTTTGCGGGCGGATGTGGTGGATGTGATTGTCGATATTTTGCAAGAAACGGGGTTGGAGTCTCGCTACCTCGAACTGGAGATTACCGAGAGCCTGCTGATGAAGGATGTCGAGAGCAGCATCTCTACCATGCACGCCCTCAAAGCGCTCGGGATTCGCTTGTCCATCGACGATTTTGGCATCGGTTATTCCTCCCTGAATTATTTGAAGCGGTTCCCGATCAATCGCTTGAAAATCGACCGGTCTTTCCTGCACGGAATAGAGTCCAATCAGGACGACTTGGCGATCACCTTGGCGATGATTGCAATGGCGCATAGCATGGGGTTGACCGTGATTGCAGAGGGTGTGGAAACCGAAACGCAACTGCTTTTTCTTAAGGCCCAGCAATGCGACGAGGTGCAGGGTTATTTTTAAGTGCTCCAGTGCCAGCGCAGGAGATTGTAACTCTGCTGCAAAAATCCCCTTTTTCGCGATAAGCGCTGTGCCTACCGGGCTGCCTTGCTAGAGCAAGGTAGGCGGAAACTCATGCCATCATTTCACCGGAACCCCGCTGTGATCTCCTTCGATTTGCGTTTTTTGGTGTATATCCTGGGCTTATGGCTTTGTGGGCCGGTAGCGGCAGCGGCGGCTTCACCCGATCAAATCCCCTCCCAAAAATCAGCCCGCCTGGTGTTGCAGGATTTCGAAACCATCACCCAGGCGCTGGCTGGCGTCACGATGAGCGGCTGGAGCGCCGGACCGAAACAGCGCAGTGGTCGCGTGTGGTATGAAATAGCGCCGGCGCGGCGACTTGATGGGAATAGGGCGCTGCATCTTTATTACCGTTTCGACCCCCAAGCGATCGGTGATATCGGGTGGCAACTCACGCTACCCGATGTAGACGCCTCGGCCTACGATCAATTGGAATTCTGGATTCGAGGAGACGCCACTACCGGTTATGGCGATGCTTTGAAGATCGAGTTCAAGCAACCACTGCTGGAAGGGCCGCCGGGCTTGCTGCGCAAGGGCAGCATGGTCATCAACGGGATCGGCGATGACTGGCGTCGGCTACAGATCCCTTTGAATTTGCTGAGCGGCATTGCCGACTGGAAGCACTTGCGCCAGTTTGGGATCGTGCTCCAACCGCGCCGCTCGTCGGTGGCCGCCGGCGGGTACTGGCTGGACGATATCGCTTTAATTAAGACCGATCAGCCGGCGAGCCCCAGTGTCCGCGATCCAGTGATTCCGCCCCGAAAAACCGCCTGGGAAAACAGCCTGGGCGGTAAGGTTGCCGCACAACCTCACATTCGCGCCCGCTTGGCCGGTTGGCCGAAGCGATTGGCGATTGACCCAGCGGAACTACCGGCCGCTGATCATGCGTTCCTGGAGCGGCTGGCGAGCGATACCTGGCGTGGCTTAATTGCTTTGAACGACCGCGAGCATGGGTTGCCGCTGGACACCGTGCGCTTGAACGAGTCGTTGGCCTTGGAGCGGGCCTGGGTGGGAGATTACACCAACGTCACCAATATCGGTCTTTATCTGCTTGATATTGTCGCGGCGCGAGAATTAGGACTGATCGGCGCGTGGGAAGCGGAGGCGCGGCTGGCCCGGACGCTGGCTACCCTTGAACGGCTGGAAACCTATCAGGGATTTTTTTACAACTATTACGACACCACCACCCTGGAACGCACGAGCCATTTTGTCTCGTTCGTGGATTCGGCGTGGTTGACCGCCGGTTTGATCGTGGCGCGGCGCGCGGTTCCCGCCTTGGCCGGGCGTTGCACCCAATTGATCGAACGAGAAAATTATCGCTTCTTCTACGATCCGGTCGAGCAATTGATGATCCATGGCTACTACGTCAACTTGCCGCAACGCTCGGAATACAGCTATGGGCTACTGTATAGCGAGGCTCGGCTGGGCAGTCTGATCGCTATCGGCAAGGGCGAAGCACCGGTCGAACATTGGTATCGGATGACCCGTACTTTCCGGCCAGCTTCGATTGGCAATCGCAGTCGCCCAAACAGCGGACCGAGCGGACGGTGAACAATTACACTTTCCCTGGTGGCTATTATTCATGGAGGATTGAGGTATGTGCCATCCTGGGGCGGGAGTCTGTTCGAAGCCTGATGCCCCTGTTGGTGCTGGACGAGCTGCGTCACGCGCCGGGTAGCCTGGGGCGGAACGCGCTGGCCCATACTGAAATTCAGCGCCGGTTTGCCCTAGAGCATTTTGGAGTATCCGGTATGGGGTTTGTCGCCCAGTTCGACGCCGGCTGGCGATGGTTACGGCGAATATGGCGTTCGCCTGCTTGGCGCGCTGGGTTATCGCGCTGGCGCGGTCACTCCGCACGCCGCGGCGCTGGCGTTGTTAACCGAACCGGCGGCGGCGACCGCCAACTTGCGGCAACTGGCGGAACGGTATCCCTTGTATGGCGATTTCGGTTTCTACGACGCGGTCGATCCGCGCACCGGACAAGTCGCGCGCAACTATCTGGCGCTGGATCAGAGCATGATTTTGATTGCCCTGGCCAATCATCTACGCGATGGCGTGATTCAAAAGTATTTTGCCGCCGATCCGATCATCCAGTCGGTATTGCCGTTGTTAAGCCAGGAGCGGTTTTTTGATTGAGGCGCGGTAAGGATTTGTGGCCGGCCCCAAGGGGTGAAAGTGGCTTTGGCCGCCCAGCGGTCAGCGTCTTGAGGTGAAAATTGGTCGCTACGGCCGCGTCGGGAAATGCGATTTCCCTTTCCTCGATATTGGCCAATAATAAAATAAATTCAAGGAGTTGGAAGGTGGCCCGGATCTTGGTGGTGGGTTCGATAGCGGATGATGGGGTCATTCGCCTGACTGAAGCGCTACGGCCTGGCGCGCACCTAAACGGAGCCAGCGCTGGGGTTCGGCTCGGCGGTGGCGGCGCCAACACAGCGGTGGCTTTGGCGGCTGCCGGCCACGATGTCGCGTTATTGGCCGCGGTGGGTTGCGATGCGGTTGGTGACGCCTTGTTGGCTGATCTCGCCGCGGCTGGAGTAGATACTTCCTTGGTCACGCGCTTGAATCAATCGACTACTCGTTCTTTATTGTTGATTGATCCAACCGGCGAACGGACCGTCATCAATGTCGCTCGCTGCGAAGAACCAGCGCCGCCGATGCGGTTGTTGGGCTTGCCCGCCGATGTGATTTACGTCCGTAGCCGTCGCCGCGATCTAGCGCCACTGCTTGCGGCCAAAGCAGCCAAAGTAATGATTGTCGCGCACATACCTCCGGTGGAGCCGGGAGCACGGCCGGCGCATATTCTGGTGGCGTCACGCTCTGATCTGCATGCCAATGCCTTCCAATTGCCTGAAAATTTAGGGCGTTTGGTTTCCGGTGGTCTGGCGCGCTGGATCGCCATTACCGCGGGCGCTGCGGGCGCTCATGCTTATGGGACGGGCGAAATGCTAACCGCGTCCGCGCGAAGTGTCCGGCCGGTAGATACCACCGGTGCGGGTGATGCCTTCGCCGCCGGGTTAATCCATGCGTTAGTCGAAGGCCGGTCGATGGCGGATGCGCTCTCCATTGCGGTACGCTTCGGCACTGAAGCGACTTTGTGGGCCGCCTCTAGCCTACCGGCCAAGGCGGTCCAACGTTTGCTAAAGGAGATTTGAAATGAAAACTCGCCGTCTTGGTCGTCAAGGTCCTCTGGTGTCCGCTATTGGTTTGGGCTGCATGGGGATGAGCGATTTCTACAGTGGCCGCGACGATGCGGAATCCATCGCCACCATCCACCGCGCGCTGGAGTTGGGCGTTACGCTGTTGGATACGGCCGATATGTACGGCCCGTTTACCAATGAAGAACTGGTCGGCCGAGCGATTCAGGGAAAACGCGACCAGGTGGTTCTGGCCACCAAGTTTGGCATCGTGCGCGACCCCAATGACCCGAACAAACGGGGCATCAACGGTCGAGCGGACTATGTGCGAGCTTCCTGTGAAGGCAGCTTGCGACGGCTGGGCGTGGATACCATCGACTTGTACTATCAGCACCGGGTCGATCCCGCCACGCCGATTGAAGAAACCGTCGGCGCGATGGCGGAATTGGTCAAAGCGGGCAAAGTGCGTTATTTAGGACTGTCGGAAGCCTCCATCAACACCCTGGAGCGCGCGTGCGCGGTGCATCCGATTACCGCCTTGCAAACCGAATATTCGCTGTGGACGCGCGATCCAGAGACGGATATTTTGGCCGCTTGCCGTCGTTTGGGGGTGAGTTTTGTCGCCTACAGTCCCCTGGGACGTGGCTTTCTCACTGGCGCGATCCAAAAGCCGGAAGATTTTGCTAAAGATGATTACCGCCGCTTCACCCCTCGATTCCAGGGCGAGAATTTTGTAAAAAATCTTGCCCTCGTCGAGAAGGTCAAGCTGTTGGCCGAACGTAAGGGGTGCCAACCTTCCCAACTGGCGCTGGCCTGGGTGCTGGCGCAGGGCGACGATATCATCCCGATTCCCGGCACCAAGCGGCGGCGCTATCTGGAAGAAAACGTCGCGGCGGTTGATCTCTTGTTTACAGCAGACGAATTGGCCGAAATCGACGCGGTTTTTCCGCCAGATGCGGCAGCGGGTCTGCGCTATCCTGAAGAGATGATGCGGTTGGCGGATCGATAGGGGAGTGAGCGCAACGTCTTTAATCCGCACCCGCCAATTACGGCGAGTGAATGCGCCGCGACCCATTTTTCCATCGGCCAAGACGCTCGCGTTTCAATTTGATTTCAAATACCCAAGGTGATTAAAGCCCGCATGGCTAGTCCGCTCCATCTCCTCGTCATCGACCTTGAAACCCGTCCTGACGCAATAATCTTGCCTGCGGATCGGGACCCAGCCGCCTTTCCCAAACCGATTCAGCACCAAATCATTACCCTGGGATTTTTGTTGGCGCGCATCGACCACGACGGTCAAAGTGAGCGCTACACCATCCGCAAAGTGGGATCGGCCAGCATCGCTGATCGGAGTGAGCGGGAGATTCTGGCGGGGTTCTGGCGGATGGTGGATCGGAATAAACCCCGTGTTGTCACCTGGAACGGGCGCGGTTTCGATGCCGCCGTGCTCAAGCAACGTTCGTTGGTTCACGGCTTAACCGCTTACAACTGGCATCGCACCGATCCCCGTTTCGGCTACGACTACCGCTTTCAAACCGAGTGGCATTGCGATTTGATGGATGTGCTCTGCGATTACGGTGCGTCGCCGCGTTTGGGGCTGGATGAGGCGGCGCAAGCCTTGGGTCTGCCAGGGAAATGGAACGGCCACGGCGCGGAGGTGATGGACTTGGTGGCCGCTGGCGATTACACCGCCATCAACCGCTACTGCGAAGGTGACGTGCTGAACACTTATGTCCTGTATCTGCGCTGGGCGCATCTGAGTACCCGTCTCAGTGCGCGAGGCCACAACGCCAGCGTGCAGAATCTATTGGATTATCTCGAAGCCGGTCAGGAACGAAACCCCCATTGGCGGCAATTCGTCGAGCTGTGGCAGTCGAGCGAACGGCCCTGCCCGCTGTTCGTCAATGAGCCGCTGGGCGAACCGGGTCCGCAATTACCCGAATCGCATTTAAGAAGCGAGGATGTGATGCCTTAAGTTGGCTAGGCCCACCGGATGCGGACCCACCCCTTGTCAGCGCAACTGGCGCCAAACCCGATCTTTAAATTCAACGGCTTGTTTCTTATCAGGTATTTCATGAGCTAATAATTCAATCACCGAATTTAAATCCCGGCCTTGACGCAGGGCTTTATTACAAATCATCGGTGCCGCCGGACCCATGAATTCAGCTAACGTTGCTTTTAATAACGCTAAGGTTTGCTGAGAAAGTAGTTCTGTAGTTGATTTTTTTTCAGGTTCGACGCTTGTTGGATTAGTGGGAGCACCTTCAAGAAAGCTGAGAATTTCAGTGGTTGATGGTAGATTGGCATCGACAGCAGCAGGATTGGCGGGTGCCTTGATGAATTGAAACCAATTAATCTGACTTTGCCGAAGTAATTCTAGCGCTTCCATTCCCGACTTGTTGCCAAAGGATGAACCAACGATTTGGCCTTGGGCTAAACTAACTTTAGCCATATGCTTTTTTTCATCTACAAAGACCATTGTTCCTGAAACTTTCTCCTGTTGGAGCTTTTTTAGCTCAAGAATAATAGTTGTGATAGATTTAGTTTGCTGAGTAGCCATCTTAGTACGGATCACATGAGGATTTTTAAATAAGTAATTGGAACGAGGTGTTATTTATCAATAATTTTTTATAAAGGCTTCATGGGATAAATAACACCTTTAAAGTACAGCCTATTCTTTAGGCTGATCCAGCGTCCATTTCAGGCTACGTCTTAGCAATTCGAAAGAGTTCGCAAGTTCACTTATTTCACTTCCATCTTGCTTAACATTGATTTCCTGATCGAGATTTCCTTTGCTTAGTGCAACCGCGGCTTGAGTAATGCCTGTGATCGGCTCAAGAATACTCTTCTTAACCAACGTGTTAATGATGATAAAGATTAGGCCGAATATCAAAGTAATAAAGGCTACCGCTACCATGCCACGTTGCAACGCTATGGTATTGATATCGGCTAAAGGTACGCCCACGCCCATCGTACCAACAACACTATTCAGTTTGTAATTATAACCTTTGGTTGTGCCGTATTTATTCGTTATTGGTGCTGGGGCTTCTGTGGGTTCACCATGACATATCATGCATTCTTGATGCGCAATGCTAGGACGAGAAGAAACTAAAAAATTCTTGCCTTTTATTTCCCCTATCTGGGTTATTTGTTTTAATTCTTTATCGGCCCGATATTGTGTTAAAAACTGGGTTTCGAGAGGTTCAGGCGCGTTCATTTTATTGAGTGGGTTATCAGAAGCAACCTTAATATAATAGTCAGGTTGCTTTTTGAGAAAATGATTGGCGACCAAGCTTGTTGTGACCGTACTAGAAATCGCGGGTGATTGAAATAACTTTGCATCTAATAAATCTTTACGGACATCCTGGGCGATGTACTCACGAACAGAAGCTACCATATCAACCAATAATGAAAGTTCCTTGTTTGCTTCCGAATAAACTTGATACTTTGTAAGAAAGTAAACAGTTGGAATACTCACGATCACGGTAGCGATATAAAGCCAGATAATCGACCTGCGAAAACGATTGGAGAGGCTATTGGTGATAATTTTCTTGTTGCTACTTATTTCATTAGTCATTGGATTTACCCGAATTTCTTAGATTTTTAAATTTGCTACTTTTGTATTAACAATTATCCGAAAATTCCATTAATAGGCAATATATTAGATCCTAACAATTCTAATAATACATATAAATGATCGAATAATTTGAAAAATCGTATCATATATTATATATATAATCAATATAGTTATTCAAAACCAGAATGGTCGTGACGATAGAGGATTGGTTCTTTGGAAAAAGTCAGGCCAATCAGCGCTATACCGTCGCAGCCCGTGTAAAGCCGACGCAAAACTGGCTAATGCCTATAAATCCGATTCCTCAATTGTGCCCAGTCCGTCGAGTACGCAAATTCCGGCGGAATTGCAGTTGACGTGAAATGAAATATGACCGTCATGCACGGTGATTTCGCTGCCAGTCACCGCGCCGCGGCAATGGCTATCAACTTAAATGGCTTGATTGTGCAAACGCCCGCAATGAACCTTAATGAGCAATGCGGCGGATTGGCTCAATAAGTCGCCATTAAATCAAAAAGTTACATGCCTGGCTTGGAGAATCTGCTAGCGCGCCACCCATCCGCCACAGATTGGAAAAACCTGTCCCACAAAACAATTGGCGTGTTCGCTACAGAGGTAGGCGGCAAATTGGGCATCTTCTTCAGCGCTTACCAGCCGTCCCAACGGCACTTCGCGTTGCAAGCGCTCTTGGAACCGGGGATTCGCTTGAACAGCAGGCGGAAAATAGGTCGGGTTGTCCACAAAATTCTGGGCGATGGCATTGACATGGACGTTATGGGGCGCGACTTCCACGCCAACGGCTTGGACGTAGGCGAGTTGCGCGCCCCGCGCCGCACTGTACGTTGATGTGCGCTTCATGCCCCGTAGAGCCGAGGCGCTACCCATCACGACAATCTTGCCGGCCCGCTGTTCGATCATGGCTGGCAAAACAGCTCGAAATAGCCGAGCCAGCGGATGGACAAGCGCATCAAAAGTCTCATGCCACTCTTGCTCGGTGACTTCTGTCGTCAGGGTAGTCGGCGCGGGAATGGCTAGATTGGCGATGAGCGCATCTAACGGGCCAGATTCAGCAACTAGCGCAGCGGGCGCATCTTCCTTGATGAGCGGATCGTTACTCGCGATGACCGTAGCGCCGTGATGGGATAAAACTTCACACAGAACAGGCCCCATAAACAGGTCAGCATGTGTGATCAGCACGCGCTTTCCTGAAAGCATTTTATCGGGCATATGTTTGTTCCCTCCAACTAACGGCGTGGAATGGTTTCAAAAACTTTCTCTATAAAGCTGACTCCTTGGTGACGGCAAGGAGCCAGCCTGCTGGATGCCGCTATCAAGGTTTGGCTGGCGCGGTTTACCGCAAATACGCCCCATCCACGCCGATCTTGCCCGGCCCATCGAGCACGTAAATGCCGGCGGAGTTGCCATTGACATGAAATGAAATATGACCGTCATGCACGGTGATTTCATTCCCCGTTACCGCATCGCGATAATGGCCGTTGCGGATGTTGCCGACGCTCACAGCCTGGCCGCCGCCGATGGTCAAGCCCACCACGGCATAGCTCTCGCCGTTATTGAAATCGCGGACGAAGCTGATACCGCTGCCCCATTCGTTGACGTGGCTCATCGGCCCTTTTTGCAGGGCGGGGATGGCGCGGCGGATTTGATTGAGCCGCTTGATGTGTTGATACAGCGGATGATTTTGGGTCTGCCCGATGCGCTCGTCGGTCAGGTGATCGCCGAAATAGGCGCGCCCGGTAGTGTCCAGCGTGTCGTCGTTACCGATCACGTCCTGTGGCGCGCCCTTCATGAACTCGATTTCCTCGCCGTAATACAGGCAGGGAATGCCGCGCGCCGTCCACAGCAGGTTGTAGGCCGCCGCCGCCATCCACTGCTCGCCCTTAAAGCGGAAGCGGAAATCGTTGTCCGGGCCGACATCGTGATTTTGCAGGAACGTTACCAGGGTCGAGGCGTCGCCGAAAATCCAATCCATGTCCAGCACGGCCTTGACGCCGCCGAAACTGCCCCGGCTTAAGTTGTCGCGAAAGGTAGAGAACAGGCCGAAATCCAGCACCGCAAAACCGGAATCGCCGCCGGAATTCGGGTCGCGCGGATCGTGGCCCAGCCGGGTATACCACCACGGGCGGATGAACGACGGGCCGTTATCGCCGTGGCCCAGATCGCCAAAGCCATAGCCCTTGACCAGATTCTCGCCGAATACGAACAAGCCAGGCTTGTGCGCCTTCCAGGCGTTAACGTATTCCATCAGGTTATCGCGCGGGACATGCTTCACCGTGTCGATGCGCAGCGCGTCCACCCCCATGTCGAGATAGCGGTTAATGGAGCCGATCAGGTAATCCTTGACGTTCTGCCGATCGGTGGCGAGATTGATGCAATCGCCGGCGATATGCTTCAGTTGTACGGCCGCGCTTTCCCAGTCGCCGCCGCTGATGAAGCCATGCTGCATGTACCATTCGGGATCGAGGTTGTTGGCGTCGATGCCGAAAAAACGGCCGGGGTTGTAACCGGGTTTGGGCACCGTCTCGCCGGTTTTGGGATCGACCAGCGGCACTTTGCCTTCGGGATCGGTGTTATGCCGTTCCCGATACCAGTCAGGGGCGACCGGATTGTCGATGTCATCCCGGTTCGGCCAGGCGTAATTGCCGAGACTGCCCTGATACGGCCCGTGGTTGACCCGGCCCTGTTCGGAGCCTTGCGGCACGTAGTATTTGATCGGCAGATGGTCGATGTGGACCTTGCCGCGAATCCCGTACTGGCAGGAGTGATTGACCACTATGTCCTGAATGATCTTGATGCCGCGCTGGTGGGCCTCGTTGATCAAATCTTGATAGGTGGCGTCCGGCGATTCCAGCCGGGGATCGATCCGGGTCCAGTCATAGGCGTGATAGCCGTGGTAGTCGAGGCCGCTGCGATTCTCCACCGGCGGGGTGATCCAGATGGCGGTAAAGCCCAGATCGCGGATGTAATCGAGCCGCTGGATCAAGCCCTTGAAATCGCCGCGCCAGTGCGGGTCTTCCGGCTGACCGGTTTCGCGGTTGAACTTGATTCGGTCGCGGCAGAAAAAATTGTTGCTGGGATCGCCGTCATAGAAACGAGCGGTCAGCAAGAAATAGATGGTTTCCTCGCGGAAATCCTGGCCGGTGAGGGTGGCGGGATAGGACATGGACGGGGTGGGAGCGTGCGAGCCGCCGGAATCGCCGCCCCCGTTATTAAAATTTTCCGACGAGGACTCCTCTGGGTTGCGATTCGACCAGCCGCCCTCAAGGGTGTACCAACCCAGCCGATCCCGTTGCAGATCGGGAGTCTGTCGCCCGTGTCCGTCGTGGAACAGCAGGCGGGCCGTGGTAACGCCATTGAACCGATAGACGAACCAATCCTCTCTCCGTTGTCGCTCATTGGCATCCCTGGCCAATCAATGATGGGCGCGGGGGGACGAGTATCCCAGAAATGGATATGAAGCTCATTAGCCCAATCGGCGGGCTTTTTAAAATAAACGGTCAGATCAGCCATGAATGAAGAGTTCCAAAAGGTTAGAAATACTGACGGAAAGTTCCTAAGAGAAAGCTGTCAATACTCGTTAAGCCGGGCGCTGCGTTCCTGATAACGGGCGCGCAAACAGCGTACGTCAGCCCTGCAGCTGTCGCGAGCAACGATCCAGGAGCGTTGGTCTTGGCGCACCATTTCAGCCCGGCGCGGCGGCAAACGGTTCAGCAGAGCGCGATACTCCATCGCTAACTCTTCATCCAGACGGTTCAGACTGGGATTGTCACATACAGCGATTTCAGCAGCGGTGTTGGCGCGGGTGCAATCGAAGCTGGCGGCTGGGGCGGACAGCGGCAACAAAGCGGCGCATAGCAGCATCGCGGCAAACAAAGGCTTAAACATGGTCTTTTCCTCATTTAGTCAATATAAATAACGATTTATTTTATAGAGTTAAGCCACTTCCCGGTTTGTATGCCGAGCATGGCTGGGTATGGCGAAGCGGCGCTGTCACTCATCGAAAGTATTTCTCCGTCGCAATTTTAGTTGCAACAAGGTCGCCGCGAGAATCAGGATGAACAGGACGAAGGCCGCGGCGGAAGCATAGCCGATGTTCCACCAGCGAAATCCTTCCTCGTACATCAGCAGCACCACGCTGAAGGTGCTGTTGGCCGGGCCACCCTGCGTCATCACATACGGTTCCGCGAACACCTGAAAATAACCGATCATGGTCATCAGCGCCACGAACAGGAAGGTCGGGCCGAGCAACGGCAGGGTGATATAACGGAACTGCCGCCACGGGCTGGCGCCGTCGATCCGCGCCGCTTCATACAGCTGGGGCGGAATATTTTGCAAGCCAGCGATGAAGATGATCATATTGAAGCCAAAATTCTTCCACACCGCCATCAAGATGATGGCCGGCATCGCCCAGGCGGGATCGCCCAGCCAGTCGATCGGTTCGAGGCCGAATAAACTCAAGCCGTAATTCAGCAGGCCATAGCGGGGATGGTAGAGGTAGCGCCAGACTACCGCGATCGCCACCAACGTGGTGACCACCGGCAGAAAGAAGGCGGCTCGGAAAAAACCGGGAAATCGGATCAGGCGGGAATTGACCAGTAGCGCCGCGCCCAGCGAAACCGCCACCGATAACGGGCCACCGACCACCACGAAGTAAAAGGTGTTGCCGAGCGCGGTCCAAAACAGAGGGCTTTGCAACAATTGGAGGTAATTGGCGAAACCGACAAAACGCAAACGGTCGAAATCGCCCAGCGCGTAAATGTCGAAGTCGGTGAAACTCAAAAGCAGCGCCGCCAAGACCGGCAGAAAAAAGAAAACCGTGATCAGCAGTAGGGCTGGGGCCAGAAAGATCCAAGCGCTCAAAGCGGCATGGCGTTCGGGGCCGATCATGGCGTCAAGCCCCGTGCTAGCAACCAGCGCCGCTTTTCCAAAATCCGATCCACGTCGCGATCGAGCGCGGCCAAGGCGGTATCGCTATCGAGCTCTTGGCGAATCGCCAGTTCGGCATAATAGGCGATGCGGTTGGCAATGCGCTCCCATTCGGGAATCGGCGGGGTCGCCCGTACATTTTGCAGTTGTTGGCGGAAGGCTTGGGCATACCGGTTGCCGGCGAGCACTGGATCGTTCCAGGCGGATTGTCGGGCTGGCAGATCGCCGGTCAGTTGATAGAAGCGCGCCTGCTGTTCCGGTTCGGCCAAAAACTCCAGCAGTTTCCAGGCCGCTTCCTGTCGAGGCGAGGTTCGATTGAGCGCCAAGCTGGCGCCGCCAGCCAGCGACACGCCCGCTGCTCCCTCAAAAGTCGGCAGCGCGGCCGTATCCCAGTGCGGCTGCACCGTTGCCGGCAGCCGCCGCCCAAACTCACCGATATTCCACGGTCCGCTGATGTACACCGCAAACGTGCCCTTGGCGAATTCCTGATAAAGATTGGCCATCTGGGTGTTGCTGACCGGTGGGGCCAAGCCTTGCGCGAACAGGTTGAGATAAGCGGCGAACGCGTCCCGAAACAGCGGATTTTGGAAATCGCCGTATTGATTGTGGTCGCGCAATAGCGTGGCACCGCGCTGCAAAGCGAGAATGACCGGCAATTGCCATTCGTTGATCGGTAGTAGAATGGCGTAGCGCGCGGGATCGTTCGAGGTTTTGAGGGCGGCCATGGCCTTTAGCCAATCGTCCCAGGTGGCCGGAGTGTCGGCAAAGCCAGCAGCGGCAAGCAGATCGCGGCGGTAAAACAACAGCCGGGTGTCGACGTACCACGGTAGGGCGTAGGTTCGATGGTCGAGCCGATTGGTGGCCAGAATGCCGGGGAAATAATCATTCAATGTGGCGGCCGGCCAGCTTTTTAACCGCTCATCCAGCGGCTCGATGGCCCGCAGGGCCACGAATTCGGGAATCCACGTATTGCCCAGCTGAAATACATCCGGCATGGCGTCGCCGGCGTAGGCGGTCAGCAATTTTTCGTGGGCGGCGCTCCAGGGAATCTGCTGTACTCGAACGCGAAGGTCGGGGTGTCGGCGCTCGAAATCCGGCAGTAACGCCTTAACCTGCTCACCTTCTTGGCCCATCGCCCAAAATTCGATGACCTGCGCCCGGTCGCCCGCCGAATCGCAGCCGGCCAGCCCGGATACGAGGAATAGGATGAGGACGGACAGGCGAAATAGGGATAGCATGGCCGATAGTTTAACCCCAATTGGGTTGGAATCGGGCGAAGGACTTGAAACCGCTACCCATTATCCCCATACAATCCACCATATCAGTTTGCCTATCAGTCTTTGGAATCCGTTTTAATCCGCTTGCGAGGTGCGCCATGCCAATTTACGAATACCGCTGTCAGTCCTGCAATCACGAGCTGGAAGTCATGCAGAAGCTCAGCGACCCCGAACTGAGCGACTGTCCAGGCTGTGGCAAGCCGGCCCTTAAAAAGCTGATTTCGGTGGTTGGATTCCGGCTCAAGGGCGGCGGTTGGTATGAAACCGATTTCAAAAAAGGCGGTGCTCAAAAAAACGTCGCCAAGGAGGAGACCGCGCCTAAGGAAAGCAGCGCCAGTACGGCGTGCGACGGCGCGGGTGGTTGCGCGGCTTGTCCCGCCCCCGCCGCGGCTTCTTCCTAGGCGGCTATTTTAAGGTTTAATTCATATTAAATTAAGGTTTCACCCTTATACTTTAAATTCCAATAAAATATAAGGGGAAATTAATGAAAGCGCTTGTTTTTCCTTGGATGTTTGGCTTGGTAACGCTCGCGAGCGCCGCGTTTGCCGCCGACGGTCAGTGGCAAGCGTTACCGGAAAGCGCGCCCGCGCCCGCCGATAATCCGACCACTGAAGCCAAGGTGACGCTTGGTAAGATGCTGTACTTCGACACCCGTTTCTCCTCCACCGGCACGATCTCCTGTTTTTCGTGCCACAACGTGATGGAGGGTGGCGACGATCATCGCCCCACGTCCATCGGTGTTCACGGTCAGGTCGGCGGTCGCAACGCGCCGACGGTGTGGAACGCCGCCTTCAATTCGGCCCAGTTCTGGGATGGCCGCGCCCCGTCGCTGGAAGAGCAAGCCAAGGGCCCTCCAACCAATCCCATTGAAATGGGTATGAAGGACTTGGATGCGACTATCGGCCGCATCAAGCAGATTCCGGGCTATCAGCCTTATTTCGAAGCGGCGTTCGGCAAGGGCGAGGTGATGACTATGGACAACGCCGCCAAGGCCATCGCGGCTTATGAGCGCACTTTGATCACGCCCAACAGCGCCTATGACCGCTACGTCAAAGGCGATAAGCAGGCGATGACCGAACAGCAAGCGCGCGGGATGGACACCTTTGCCAAGATCGGTTGCACCGCTTGTCACTCCGGCCCGGCTTTCAACGGCTCCGCCAACATGCCGATGGGTCAGGGTTTCTTCATGAAATTTCCGGTCTTCCCTGGCAGCGTCTACGATACCCAATACCGGTTGCTGGAAGATTTAGGCCGCGCCACGGTGACTCAAAAGGAAGCGGATAAGCAACTGTTCCGAGTGCAGACCTTGCGCAATCTCGCTTATACCGCGCCGTATTTCCATAACGGTTCCCTCAAGAATCTGGATGAGGCGGTGCGGGTGATGGCCAAGACCCAGCTCAACAAAGAGCTGCGGGACGATGACGTCAAGGATATCGTCGCGTTCCTGGATGCGTTGAACGGCGAATTTCCGAAACAGACCATGCCCATGTTGCCGCCGACTCCCGGCGATCTGATCACGGAAAACTGATTTATCGCTTCAATTTAGCCGGTGCGTCTGGGCGCCGGTTATTTTTTGTGCTCGAAATTTCTCGGTCGTTGCCTGAGCTGTCGTGGACCGCGTGCTGCTTTTGCTCGAAATCGACAGATTTCAACTGAATGCGCTAGGCGATGCCTTATTTTTATGTAGAATTGCCGTTGTTCCCCCTTTAAGCAAAATTCGCATGTCGGCACGCATCGCATCAATCCAGCGCGATACCCTGGAAACCCGGATTCAAGTTCAAATCAATTTGGACGGTGCTGGCAACGCCAAACTTGCTAGTGGCCTGCCCTTTCTCGACCACATGCTTGATCAGATTGCCCGGCATGGCTTGATCGACCTTGACCTCGAAGCGCGGGGCGATTTGCACATCGACGCCCATCATACAGTCGAGGATATTGGCATTACGCTGGGCCAAGCGGTCAAACAAGCGTTGGGCGATAAACGCGGCATTCGCCGCTATGGTCACGCTTATGTGCCGTTGGATGAAGCCTTGTCACGGGTGGTGCTCGACTGTTCCGGGCGGCCGGGATTGGAATATTTTGTCGAATTTCCCCGCGCCCGGATCGGCGATTTCGATGTCGATTTATTTCGCGAGTTTTTCCAGGGCTTCGTCAATCATGCCTTGGTCACGCTGCACATCGACAGTTTGCGCGGCCGTAACGCCCATCATATTGTTGAGACCGTGTTCAAGGCGTTCGGGCGGGCGTTGCGGATGGCGGTTGAACCCGATCCCCGCGCCGTGGGCATTCCTTCCACCAAGGGCAGCTTGTAACGCTCTACCCTTACCTCGATCTCTCCGCTTTCACGAGTCCTCCGCATGAGCAGCATCGCAATTATCGATTATGGGATGGGCAATCTACGCTCGGTCGCCAAGGCGCTCGAACAGGTTGCCCCGAACGTGCGGGTCATCGTCACTCAAAACCGGGCCGACATTCTACACGCCGACCGAGTGGTGTTTCCCGGCCAGGGTTCGATCCGTGATTGCATGCGGGAACTGGCGCACTGGAATTTGACGGACGTGGTGCGCGAAGCGGCGCTCAATAAACCGTTTTTGGGCTTATGTCTGGGACCGCAGGCGTTATTGACGTTCAGCGAGGAAAACGGCGGCGTTGATTGCCTGAATGTGCTGCCCGGTCGAGTGGTGTGGTTTGGCGAGTTGCGCGATCCGCGGACCGGCGAACGGCTCAAAGTGCCGCACATGGGTTGGAATCAAGTCCATCAAAAGAGCAGTCACCCGCTTTGGCAAGGGATTGCGCAAGACAGCCGCTTTTATTTCGTCCATAGTTACTATCTACAGTCGGCGGAACCGTCGTTGGTGGTGGGCCATACCTGGTATGGTTTCGATTTCGCGTCGGCCATCGCCCGCGACAATATTTTCGCCGTGCAATTTCATCCGGAAAAGAGCGCCCAGGCGGGATTACGGCTGCTCGCGAACTTTGCGGATTGGAGCCCTTAAACTAAATCCGACCCTGACAGGTGCGCTGCTGGAAGAACCGCTATGTTGCTGATACCCGCGATTGATTTGAAGGATGGTAAATGCGTCCGGCTGCGGCAAGGGCGCATGGAAGATTCCACGGTCTTCTCGGATGATCCGGTGGCGATGGCTGGCCGCTGGGTGGAGGCGGGCGCTCGCCGCTTGCATCTGGTGGATTTGAACGGCGCCTTCGCCGGCCAGCCGGTCAACGCCCAGGTGATCCGCCGCATCGCCGCAGCCTTTCCGGAGGTGCCGATTCAGGTGGGCGGCGGTATCCGCGAAGAGCAAACCGTGGAGACTTATTTAGATGCTGGGGTCGAGTTTGTCATCATCGGCACCAAAGCGGTGCAGGACCCCCATTTCGTCAGTGATCTCTGCATTGCCTATGCCGGTCACATCATCGTCGGCTTGGACGCCAAGGATGGGCGAGTCGCCGTGAATGGCTGGTCGAAGTTGTCCAAGCACACTGTCATTGATCTCGGCCAAATCTTCGAGCGCTATGGGGTGGAGGCTATCGTCTACACCGACATTAGCCGCGATGGCATGATGCAAGGGGTCAACGTGGACGCCACGGTGCGCCTGGCGCGGGCTATTTCCATCCCAGTGATCGCATCTGGTGGCGTTAGCACCCTAGACGATGTGCGAGCGCTGTGCGCGGTCAAGAAGGAAGGCATCATGGGCGCGATCATCGGCCGAGCATTGTACGATGGCGCCATTGATCTCGCCGCCGCTCAGCAAATTGTCGAGGCCGAGGAGAGTGGCTGATGGGGTTGGCTAAACGCATTATTCCCTGCCTGGATGTCGATCGCGGCCGGGTGGTCAAGGGCGTTAAGTTCGTGGAAATCCGCGATGCGGGCGACCCGGTGGAAATCGCCCGCCGTTATGACCAGCAGGGCGCGGATGAAATCACCTTTCTCGATATTACCGCCAGTTCCGACGACCGCGAAACCATGGTGCATGTGGTCGAGCAGGTCGCCAGCCAAGTATTTATTCCGCTGACCGTCGGCGGCGGGATTCGCACCCTGGGCGACGTGCGGCGGATGCTGAATGCCGGGGCCGATAAAGTGTCGATCAATACCGCCGCCATCGCCCGGCCGGAATTCGTGCGCGAGGCCGCCGAGCGCTTCGGCAATCAATGCATCGTGGTCGCCATTGACGCCAAAGCAGTGCATCAAGACGGTGAAACCCCACGTTGGGAAATCTTCACCCACGGCGGGCGCAAGCCGACCGGCATTGACGCGGTGGAGTGGGCACGGCGGATGAACGCCTACGGCGCGGGTGAGATCCTGCTGACCAGCATGGATCGGGATGGCACCAAGCGCGGTTTCAATCTGGAATTGACGCGGGCCATCAGCGAAGCCGTGACCATTCCGGTGATCGCTTCCGGCGGGGTCGGCACGCTTGATCATCTGGCGGAAGGCATTCTCTTGGGCAAAGCGGACGCGGTGCTGGCGGCCAGTATCTTCCATTTCGCCGAATACACCATCGAACAGGCCAAGCGCCACATGCAGGCGCGCGGGATTGAAGTAAGACTTTAACTCCCTCTCCCAAAGAGAGAGGGGTGGATGAGAGATTTAATGGCTGATAACTGGTTGGATCGGATCAAATGGACAGCGGATGGCTTGGTGCCCGCTATCGCGCAGGAAGCTGGCACGGGTCGGATCTTGATGATGGCCTGGATGAATCGGGAATCGCTGCGGCGTACTGTGGAATGCGGTGAGGCCGTGTATTGGTCGCGTTCTCGTAAAGAACTGTGGCACAAGGGCGAAACCTCCGGCCATACCCAGAAAATCAAAAGCATCCGCTTGGATTGTGACCACGATGTCATTTTGCTGGAAATCGAACAAATCGGCGGCATCGCCTGTCATACCGGGCGGCACAGTTGTTTCTTCGAGAAATGGCGCGATGGCGAATGGGTCGTCACCGATCCGGTGCTAAAAGACCCGCGCGAGATGTACGGCGGATGAGCGACCAGATTCTGCGCGAATTGGCGGCGACTCTGGAAGCGCGTAAGCAGGCCGATCCCGATAGTTCCTATATCGCTCGCTTATATGCCAAGGGCCTGGACGCCATTCTCAAGAAAGTCGGTGAGGAGGCCGCCGAAACCCTGTTGGCGGCGAAGAATGGCGACCCGCAACACCTGATCCATGAAACCGCCGATCTGTGGTTTCATACGCTGGTGATGTTGGCCCATCAAGGGCTTGGCCCCGACGCCGTTTTGAGCGAGTTGCAGCGCCGTTTTGGCACGTCCGGTCTGGTCGAAAAGGCCGCCCGCCCCGCCGACTGAATTTTTCAGATCGGCCCTTTGTCACACGAGGCAAATCTCATGCATTTCAGTATTTGGGAATTACTCCTGATTTTGGTCATCGTGCTGGTGCTGTTCGGTGGTAGCCGGTTGCGCAATTTGGGTTCGGATTTAGGTTCCGCGATTCGCGGCTTTCGGGATTCAATGAAAGAAGGTGGCAAGCCGGACGTGGTTGAGGAAGACCCTAAGAAATTAGAATCGCCCATAGTGCAGGAGCGGGCGACCGCTACCGGAGTGAACGATCCGCTGGCCAAGGAGCGGGAAAAAGTCTGACGCTTAGGATCGCTTCGCCATGTTCGAAATGGGTTTTTGGGAACTGGTGCTGGTCGCGGTGGTCGCGTTGATCGTGGTCGGCCCGGAAAAGCTGCCCGGCGTGGCTCGCACCGCTGGCTTGTGGGTGGGCAAAGCCCGTCGGATGGTTGCCGATGTTAAGGCGGAGGTAGATCGAGAGTTACAGCTAGAGGAACTCAAGCAGTCGTTTCGGCAGCAGGCCGATCTCGGTGGCTTGAAGGATTTTTCCCAAAAAATGAAATCCTTGGAGCGAGACATTCAAGCGGAATTCAACGACCCTGGCCCACCGCCCGGTTGGCGTCCGGGTTCAGCTATTGAGCCGCCACTTGAGGCTACCCCCAGCTCCGCGCCCGCCGCCGTTGCCGCCTCGCTCCCACCGGTCGACTTGGCCAAGAACGATCCGAAACGGGTCGGACCGCCGCCCGCGGTGTTGTCTCGACCGTCCGCGCCGCCCGCCGATCCCAACCCGTGACTGACAACGTTGATCGCGAGCAACCGCTCGTCAGCCATCTGCTGGAATTACGCACCCGCTTAATTCGGCTTGTGAGCGGCATCTTGCTGATCTTCGTGGTGCTATCGCCGTTCTCGAACCCGATCTATACCGCGCTGGCGCAGCCGTTGACCCGCTACATGCCCGCGCAAAGCAGCATGATCGCCATTGATGTGCTGTCGCCGTTTCTGACGCCGCTCAAGTTCACCTTGATTCTGGCCGTGTTCATCACCGTACCGTGGACGCTCTATCAGATTTGGGCGTTTGTCGCGCCGGGACTCTATCAGCGCGAGAAACGGCTGGTGCTACCGATCTTACTGTCGAGCACGCTGCTGTTCTATGCCGGCATGGCCTTCGCCTACTTTGGCATCATGCCGGTCTTCTTCTACTTCATTACCCACACCGCGCCGGCAGGGGTGGCGGTGATGACCGATATCAACCGTTATCTCGATTTCGTGATGATGATGTTTTTCGCGTTCGGGGTGGCGTTTGAGGTGCCGGTCGCCACGGTAATTCTGTCTTTAACCGGTGTTTTGACGCCCGAAGCGATGGCTGCCAAGCGCTCCTACGTCATCGTCGGCGCATTTATCATCGGGATGCTGCTCATGCCGGATGTGGTTTCACAAACGCTGTTGGCGATCCCGATGTGGATGCTGTTTGAAGCGGGCATCTCCATTTCGCGCCTGTTGTTACGGCGGCGTAATGAAACGCATGCAGCCACGGCCGATCTCCGTAAGTCTGGATAAAACGGGCTGTCAGTTAGCTATCTTGGTGTACAGCTGCGCCAGATCCTTCACAACCGCTTGAGAGGCATGCGCAAAGTCGCCCGATTTAAGGGCGGTTTGCGCCTCGGATTTGTTACCTTTTAGAGCGGATTGCAGCACTTTGCCAGCACAGACATGAAAGTGGGCATGATTAGCTTGCAGGGTTTTAAATAAAACTTCGTGCCCAAATTTTTGGTTGCCCGACCCGTGGAGCCATTTTCCTAAGACGCAGAGATTATCCCGCGAAACTTCTTCAACAGAAAGTGTGTCAGGGACACCACTATCGATCACTGCTTGCAGACGCCCTTTCCATTTTTGATGCGCTTCGATTGCGGTCCGAAAATTCAGTCCATCGATTTCTTCTTCCTCTGCTGAAACACCAGCGGGCGGAGGTAAGATAAAAGCTTGATCTGGATCATTTTTGACCCGGCCGCCCAACAATCCGATAAGCCATTGTCTGAAAGCCATCGCTAATCCCTCCTGATGAGAAGCATCTAACGATAAGATTAGCTAGCTTTCAGCCCAATGCCTTATAAAATCAAATTATGTCCAATTCCCGCCAGACAGTATGCCCTTCATCCAGCGGGGGAATATAGCTTCACATATTTCTGCGATACTGCCCACCCACCTCAAACAGCGCGGTGGTGATCTGCCCCAGCGAGCAGCAGCGCACCGCGTCCACCAGCACCGCAAACAGGTTTTCGTTATTGATCGCCGCCTGTTTCAACCGGGCCAGCATCAAGCCGCTGTGTTTACGGTTGTGTTCCTGGAATTCCCGCAGCCGTTTGATCTGACTTTGTTTCTCCTCTTCGGTCGAGCGGGCGAGCTCGATCTTTACCTCATCTGGCTTGGCGTTGGGATTGCGGAAGGTATTGACGCCGATGATCGGGAAAGTGCCATCGTGCTTGATGGTCTCGTAATACAGCGATTCTTCCTGAATCTTGCCGCGCTGGTAGCCGGTTTCCATCGCGCCCAGCACCCCGCCGCGCTCGCTGATCCGCTCGAACTCCTGCAACACCGCTTCTTCGACCAGATCGGTTAATTCGTCGATGATAAACGCGCCTTGATTGGGATTTTCGTTCTTCGCCAGACCCCATTCCCGGTTGATGATCAGCTGCACCGCCATCGCCCGGCGCACCGATTCCTCAGTCGGAGTCGTGATCGCCTCATCGTAGGCGTTGGTATGGAGCGAGTTGCAGTTGTCGTAAATGGCAATCAGCGCCTGAAGGGTGGTGCGGATGTCGTTAAAGTCCATTTCCTGGGCGTGCAGCGAGCGGCCCGACGTTTGAATGTGATACTTCAATTTCTGGCTGCGTTCGTTCGCGCCATATTTGTAGCGCATCGCCGTCGCCCAAATCCGCCGCGCCACCCGGCCCATCACCGAATATTCCGGGTCCATGCCGTTGCTGAAGAAGAACGACAGATTCGGCGCGAAATCGTCGATGTGCATCCCGCGCGCCAGATAGGCTTCGACATAAGTGAAACCGTTGGCCATGGTGAAGGCTAGTTGGGAAATGGGATTGGCCCCGGCCTCGGCAATGTGATAGCCGGAAATGGAGACCGAATAGAAGTTCTGCACCCCGTGATGGACGAAGTATTCTTGAATATCGCCCATCATTTTCAGGGCGAATTCGGTGGAGAAGATGCAGGTGTTCTGGCCCTGATCCTCTTTCAAGATATCGGCCTGCACCGTGCCGCGCAGATTCTTCAACACCCAGGCTTTGATTTTCTCAATCTCATCGTCAGTTGGCGGACGGTGATTGTCGCGCTCGAATTTCTCGATCTGCACATCAAACGCATTGTTGAAGTACATCGCCAGAATGATCGGCGCGGGGCCGTTGATAGTCATCGACACCGAAGTCGTCGGCGCGCACACCTCAAAGCCGGAATACAGCACCTTCAGGTCATCCAGCGTAGCGATAGACACCCCGGAATTGCCGACCTTGCCGTAAATGTCCGGGCGCTCGTTTGGATCGAAACCGTACAGCGTCACCGAGTCGAAGGCGGTGGACAGCCGAGTGGCCTCGGCGTGCTCGGATAACTTCTTGAAGCGGCGGTTGGTGCGGAACGGGTCGCCTTCGCCGGCGAACATCCGGGTCGGGTCTTCGTTCTCACGCTTGAAGGCGAATACGCCCGCTGTGTACGGGAAGCTGCCCGGTAGGTTTTCCAGCATCATCCAGCGCAGTAGCTCGCCGTCTTCGTCGAAGCGTGGCAGCGACACTTTGGGAATCCGGCTGCCAGACAGCGAGCGTGTGGTCAGCTTGGTGCGGATTTCCTTATCGCGGATTTTCACCACATACTCGTCGCCGCTGTAACTTTCCTTAACCTGTGGCCACATATCCACCAGCTTGCGGGCGTGGGAATCGACTTCAAGTTCCACTTTATCGAGTAGCGGTTGCAGGTCAGCGGTGGATGTGCCCTGAGCGTCCAGCAAGTTCATCACCGCGCGCAATTGCTGGCGCTGGCGGATCAGCTTGACTTGCTTGTCCACTTCTTTGTGATAGCCGCGCACGGTATCGGCGATTTCGGCCAGATAGCGGGCGCGGGCCGCCGGGACGATGACGGTCTGGCTGGTCGAGGCTTTGCCTTCGGCGGGCGGCAACTGGCCCGTTTCCAGCTTCAAACCCTTATCGCGCAGCAGGGCGGTGAGGCCCTGATACAGCGCGGTCACGCCGTTGTCGTTGAAGCGGGCGGCGATGGTGCCGTACACCGGCATGTCATCCGGCGACTGGCCGAATGCCTTGCGGTTGCGCTGCACCTGTTTGCGCACATCGCGCAGCGCATCTTCCGCGCCCTTGCGATCGAATTTGTTGATCGCCACCGCATCGGCAAAATCGAGCATGTCGATTTTTTCCAACTGCGAGGCCGCGCCAAATTCCGGGGTCATCACATAGAGCGAACGATCCACCAGCGGCACGATGGCGGCGTCGCCTTGACCGATGCCGGAGGTTTCCACGATTAGCAGATCAAACCCGGCCAGCTTGCAGACGGCCAGAATTTCGCCCAGCGTTTCCGGCACTTCGCTACCGGCGGCGCGGGTCGCCAGCGAACGCATGTACAGATTCGGGCCATTGATCGCGTTCATGCGGATACGGTCGCCGAGCAGCGCGCCGCCGGTTTTGCGCCGCGACGGGTCGGCGGCGATCACCGCGATTTTCAGTCGGTCGTCCTGATCGAGCCGGAACCGGCGCACCAATTCGTCGGTCAACGAGGACTTGCCGGAGCCACCGGTGCCGGTGATGCCCAGAATCGGCACGGTGCGGGCCTTGGCTTCGTTGAGGATTTGCTGGCGCAGTTCGGTCGCCACCGTGCGATTTTCCAAGGCGGTCATCAGCCGCGACAGCGCTCGCCAATCGCCATTCTTGATGTCATCCAGCGTTTTGGGCGCGTATTGGCCGGGGTCGGTGTCGCACACCGCCAGCATGTGATCGATCATGCCCTGCAAGCCCATGGCCTGGCCGTCTTCCGGCGAGAACAAGCGGGTCACGCCATAATCATGCAGTTCACGGATTTCATCGGGCACGATCACGCCGCCGCCGCCGCCGAACACTTTGATGTTGTCGCCGCCGCGCTCGCGCAACAGATCCATCATGTATTTGAAGAATTCGACATGCCCCCCCTGATAAGAGCTGACCGCGATACCCTGCACATCTTCTTGCAAGGCGGCGGTGACGATTTCTTCCACCGACCGATTGTGGCCCAGGTGAATCACCTCCGCGCCGCTGCCCTGGATGATCCGACGCATGATGTTGATGGAGGCGTCGTGGCCGTCGAACAGGCTAGTGGCGGTGACGAAGCGGATTTTGTTGCGCGGAGTGACTTTATCGACGCCGGGTTGGGGCGATTTGAAATGAGCGACGACGGCGGACATGGGGCGGGTTCTCCTGTCGGTGATGATCTTTATGGTCAAAAAGCGCGCTTAAGCTCTCGATGTGGCGCTGCAAGTTCTATTAATAATAGTGGCAAAGCAGCGGCGATGTTCGCCAATAAGGTTGCAATTATTGCCAGCTTTTCTAAGCTAAGTTGTGATGACGCCATCATGAGAAATGAATGAAGTATGGCTTCCCATGCTGAGGTGGCGGTAACGCCAGTCGCCTTTGTACAAGCGATTAGCGCCGCTTATCACCGCTATGCTAAAGATCCTAAGCCCGCCTTGCAGCGGGCACGAATTAAGCCAGAAGTTCTTTTGGATGCCAGCCAGCGGGTGACCGGTTGGCAAATGCAGACCCTGTTCGGCATCGCCATCAAGGAGCTGGACGATGAGGCGCTGGGCTGGTTTTCGCGCCGCTTGCCGTGGGGCAGTTATGGGATGCTGTGCCGGGCGTCGCTCAGCTCACCGACGCTGGAAGTGGCTTTGAAGCGGTGGGGTCGGCATCATCGGCTGTTGACGGATGATATTACGCTGCATTTTGCCGTCAATTCGGCGGAGGCGGCCATCGTTATCGAAGCCCATCGCGACTTGGGCGAAATGGCGGAATTCTGCTTTGCCACGCTGTTTCGGTATATTGTTGGCTATGCTTGCTGGTTGATCAATTCGCGGATTCCGTTGCTGGAAACCTGTTTTCCCTTTGCCGTACCGGAACATCTCAGCGTTTACCAAACGCTATTTCCCGGCCCATTACACTTTGGCGCTCCGATGGCTAAGCTCAGCTTCGATCCGCAATACGCGGCGCTCTCGGTGCGGCGCGATGACCTCGCACTCAACAAAATGCTCCAGCAGGCCCTGCCGTTGACCATGTTTCCTTATCGACGGGATCGGTTGTTGGTGCAGCGGGTGCGAGAGCTGCTGAAAGTGCAGCCGAATACGGGCCATACCGGCGAGTCGCTGGCCAGAGAGCTGCACGTTTCGCCCCGGACGTTGCACCGGCAATTGCGGGAAGAAGGCGCGTCGCTTCAGGCGTTGAAGGACGAAGTGCGGCGGGAACGAGCCGTGGAGTTGCTGCATCGAACGGCTAAACCGATCAAGCAAATTGCGCGGGCGGTGGGATTTCTCAACGAAAAGAGTTTTTCCCGCGCTTTCAAGCACTGGACGGGAAGCGCGCCGGAGTTTTTTCGAGAGAAGGGGCAAGCGTTGGATCGTTGGAGGTAGGGCGATTAATGGCGACTCCTCTGGACAGTTTACGCGATGCGATTGGCGTCAGTCACTTGCCCGTCGCCGCGCCCGCTCGAATCGTTTCGCTGGTGCCGAGCATCACCGAATTGTTGTTTGCATTGGGCTTGGGCGATCAATTAGTGGGCCGCACCCATTATTGCATTCATCCGCGGCGCTTGGTGGCGTCCGTGGCGAGCATCGGCGGCACGAAGAAGATTCGCCATGCGCGGCTGCGAGCATTGCGGCCAACCCACATCATCGTGAACATCGACGAAAATCCGCGGGCGCTGGCCGAACGATTGATGGCGGATGGCTTTGAAGTGATTGTCACGCATCCGCTAAGGCCCGAAGATAACATCGCGCTGTATCGCTTGATCGGCGGTATTTTCAATCGGGTGGCGGAAGCGGAGGCGCTGGTGACACAGTTCGAGCAGACTTTGGCGGAATTGCGGCAAGTCGTTTGGCCGCGGCGATGGGTGCTGTATTTGATCTGGCGCAAGCCATGGATGGGAATCAGCCGCGATACGTATATTGCCCGCCTGTTAGCCTTGGTGGGTTGGGAGACGTTACCCGTGGAGTCCGCGCGGCGGTATCCAGAATTGAAATTAGATAAACCTTTGTTGGCGACAGCCGATTTGATTCTGTTCAGCAGCGAGCCATACCGTTTTTTACCCGAAGATTTGGAAAGCTTTGCCTGTGATTACAATTGTCCACGAGAAAAATTGTGGTTGATCGACGGGGAAATGACATCGTGGTACGGCAGTCGGGCGATTCAGGGCTTGCGGTATTTGCGGCAGTTAGCACAACTGTCATTAGGCACCTAGCGTTTAGGAGAAGCGGGGCTGCAACAGTGTGATGCAAGGAACTCTATGCGAGCGATACGGCTCAAGCCAATTTTAGTGACTCTGTTGTTTTTAATGCCTTGTATTAGGCCCGTCTTCGCCCAGTCGGGGCACTGTCTGGTCGAGGCCGCTCGAAAGCAAATTGGCATCACCACCCTGTATGACAGTAAGTATGTCGTGTTGAACTATCCCGGCGGCGATGTGGCTCCTGATCGAGGCGTCTGCACGGATGTCATTGTGCGAGCTTACCGTCAGTTTGGTATTGATCTGCAACGATTGGTGCATGAGGACAGGCGCCGTAAGGGATCGGTTTACCCAAAACTTTGGAAACTGGCTCGACCTGATCCCAATATCGACCATCGCCGCGTACCCAATCTCGCCACATTCTTTAGCCGGCACGGCCAAACGCTAGCAACCAGCCGCCAGCCAGCAGCTTACCTGCCAGGCGACCTAGTGACATGGCGGTTGCCGGCGGGCGTGCCTCACATCGGCATCGTTTCTAATCGGCGCGCGGCGGCGGGAACACCCCTAGTGATCCACAATATCGGATTGGGAGCGGTTGAGGAAAATGTGTTGTTTTCCTTCACCATCACCGGACACTACCGCTATCTACCGCCGCCGGTGGCGGATGCCTGCAAGGCGTCAGGTGCATGAAGGAGGCTTCTCCCCGTCTGCTTTTTGCGCCGCGGCAACCAGCGCTCGACTATTTTCAGGCGCAACGGAGTGCAATAGCGGGATAATCCAAAATCGATTGGCTACCCTTTTGCTAAGCTACCGATTAATCTGATTTCAGCACCGACTTCATGGCCAGCATCGACTTCGAGCACATTGACAAAATTTATCCCGGCGGAACGCAAGCCATCTTCGATTACAATCTCGCGGTCGGCGATGGGGAGTTGGTGGCGTTTGTCGGGCCTTCGGGCTGCGGCAAGTCCACGTTATTGCGGCTGCTGGCCGGCTTGGAAACCGCCTCGCATGGCACGCTGCGTATCGGCGGGCAGTCGGTCAACGCCTTGCCGCCCCAGCAGCGCAACGTGGCGATGGTGTTCCAGGATTATGCCCTCTACCCCCATATGACGGTGCGGCGCAATCTAGAATTTCCATTGCAGATGCGTGACTTACCAAGCACGGAAATTGAAAGGCAAGTGAGCTGGGCCGCCGAACTCCTCAGCCTTAGCGCTCTGCTTGATCGGTTACCGAAACAACTGTCCGGCGGCCAGCGCCAGCGGGTGGCGATGGGGCGGGCGCTGGTGCGGCAACCGAGCGTGTTTTTGATGGACGAACCTTTGTCTAATTTGGATGCGCGGTTGCGGGTGCAAATCCGTGCTGAAATCGGCGAACTGCTGGAGCGCACCGGCATCACCACCATTTACGTCACGCACGATCAGGCCGAGGCGATGACGCTGGGCGACCGGGTCGCGGTCATGGATGGCGGCCGCTTGCAGCAAGTAGCGCCCCCGCGGACGCTGTACGAACGGCCCGCCAACGTTTTTGTCGCCGGCTTCATTGGCAATCCGCCGATGAATCTTTTTCCTGTTCGCCTGACGCCCACCGCCAATGGTGGATTGAATCTGGATTTGGGCGCGCAAAGACTGCCGCTCACTTTGGCCAGCTCCGTGGCGGAACACTGGCGGGCTTGGCAGGAGATGCCGCTGACCGCTGGTATTCGACCTGAGCATCTGCATCTGGCCGCTGTCGAGGCGGACGGATTGAGCGCGAAAGTGGCGGACGCCGAATATCTTGGCCACGAGACGTTGCTACACTTACAGATCGACGGCATGGCGGCTCCCGCACCCGTGCTGGTGGCCCGCTTGCCTGGGATTCGGCCTTTCGAAAAGAACCAGCTTCTTCGATTGACGTTGGAGATTACCCAACTGCATTTGTTTGGCCCCGATGGCTTGACGCTGGTCAATGGCGCAGCCGACCTCAATGCTGTCCCCTGACTTTTGGCCTTGGAGCTTTTCCGCCGCATGAACGAAGCCGCTCTCTTTCCGTCCAATTTCTTGTGGGGCGCCGCGACCTCTGCCTATCAAGTCGAAGGCTCGCCCATGGCCGACGGGGCCGGCCCAAGCATATGGCACGAATTCGCCCACACGCCGGGCCGAATCCGCGACGGTAATACCGGCGATGTGGCTTGCGACCATTACCGCCGCTATCTGGACGATGTGGGGCTGATGCGGCAATTGGGTCTGAATGCGTATCGCTTTAGCGCGTCCTGGAGCCGGGTGTTGCCGGAAGGGCGGGGGCGGATCAATCCCCAGGGCTTGGGTTTTTTACGAGCGGCTGGTGGATGCCTTGCTGGAGCAGGGTATCCAGCCCATGCTGACGCTTTATCACTGGGATTTGCCGGCGGCGTTGGATCGTTTGGGAGGTTGGCTCAATCCGGCCAGCGCCGACTGGTTTGCCGATTATGCGCGCACGCTGTTTAAGGCATTAGATGATCGGGTGAAGCTTTGGGTAACGCTGAACGAACCGTGGGTCGTGGTTGATGGCGGCTATCTGCACGGTTCCTTGGCCCCCGGCCAGCGCAATCCTTTCGGCGCGCCAGTCGCCGCTCACCATCTATTGCGGGCGCACGCAAGCGCGGTCCAAGCCTATCGCGCCGAAGGGCGGGGCCAAATCGGCTTGGTGGTTAATCTGGAACCTAAATATCCAGCCACCGAGACAGCGGAGGATTTGAACGCCACCATGCGGGCCGATGCCTATTGGAACCGTTATTATCTTGATCCGGTCTTTTTGGGTGGCTATCCGCCGGAATTGCCGGAAATCTTTGGGGCGGCGTGGCCGATCTTTCCCGACGCCGATTTCGACCATATTCGCCAACCCCTGGATTTTCTTGGCGTCAACTACTACAGCCGGCAAGTGGTGCGCTACGATTCCGAGGATTGGCCCTTGAAGGCCGCCCGGGTCCAGCAGATGGACCAGACGCATACCGGACTGAATTGGGAAGTCTATCCGCAGGGCTTGAGCGATATTTTGGAGTGGGTTGCCAGTCGTTACGGCCCATTGCCGCTGTATGTGACTGAAAACGGTTCAGCCTTTTACGACCCGCCCAAAATGGATGGCGAAGCCAGCGATCCTTTGCGCCTGAACTATCTACGTGAGCATCTGCGGGCTGCGCGGAACGCCATGCGAAACGGCATCGATCTGCGCGGCTATTTTGCTTGGTCGTTACTGGATAATTTCGAATGGGCTTACGGCTATTCTCAGCGGTTTGGGCTCATTCATGTGAACTACGGAACGCAGCAGCGCACGCTGAAGGCCAGCGCCAGATTTTATAGAGAGGTGATTCGCGGCAACGGTGGCGCCTTGGCGCTGGATCGGGCGGCTGGGAGCGAGGATCGAGGCGCGGGCCGGATCGCATGATCCAACCGTGGACAGGCGCTCGTTGCAAATTTGGCGGCGCATACCACAATGGCAGAACAATGACGCTCATCAAGGTGACGCGTAGTAATGGCAACCGCCGCTGAGATTTATCAGGAAGCCAGCCAGCAATGGGAAGAGGCAGTCGAATTGGACCTGTACCGGTCAGAGGATATCGTTTATGGCATCATGCCATTGCTAGTTAGGGGCTTGGATCTCGATCCCGATCATGTGCCGTCGCTGGATTTGTTGAGCGATATGCTGATGGAGATCGGGGGCTATGATGAGGCGATTGAATATGCGGAGAAGTTGCGTGCTTTAGCGCCGGACGAAGCCGGCTATCAAGAAAAATTAAGCGCGCTGACTGATTTTGAGAACGATCAGCGGCGCGCGGTTCGGGTTTACCTGCATCAAAAACGGCAGCGCTTACTCAAAAACCATGCCTGCCGTTGAACGGGCGCAACGCGCGGGATCAAGAGGCGGTTGTGTCGAGGAGTCGCCAGCACTGATACAGGAACAGCAGTCCATACAGCAACAATAGCGCGCCTAGCCCGCGCATCAGCACGATGTAAGCGCCGCTGCGCAAAATCGAACCCGCATAGCCCAAGCCAAGCGCCAGCAAGACCTTTGAGCCGACCAAGAAGGTGTAAAAAGCGATAATAAATGCCGCAACCGCCAGCCAGCCATGATCCCAGGCGTCCAATACCGTCGGCGCGCCCACTGCAAACCAAAATAAATAAGGATTAGGATTCAGGAAGTTGGCAATCACTCCACGCCGCAGCGAACCGGATCGGCCGACCGGCGCCAGCTCCGCGCCTCGAAAGCGTATTCCCTCAATCCCCAGCCAAACCAAGTACAGCCCCCCGCCGAGATTGACTAGGGCCAGCGGCAGATTCTGACCGGCTAGCGGCCGTAGCACCAGCAGCGTTCCCAGGATAATTGGTAGATCGGTCAGCAGCGGAGCGAGTGCGATCCAGCTGCCGGCTCGGATGCCGTGACGCAAAGTTTCGCTGGCGACGAGCGCTAGCAGCGGCCCTGGCGAAAGCCCCGCGCTCAAACCCAGCCGGCCGCCGGCCAACAGAAAAGCCATCATCCAGGTTATCGCCCCAGTTTGCTCGCCGCCAGTAAGGTGGCGCGCAACTGTCGGTAACTGTCCAGACGGCGCGGGGCAATCTCGCCCCGCGTCACGGCTTGTTGCAGCAGGCAACCCGGTTCGGTTTCGTGCTGGCAGTCGGAAAAGCGGCATCGGCCGAGATGCGGGGCGAGTTCGGGGAAACCGCGCTCTAAGTGGGTCAAACTGATCTCGCCAAGTTCGAAACTCCTGACGCCCGGCGTATCGATCAAATCGCCCCCATCTGGCAAGTGATACAGCGTGCTGGCGCTGGTGGTATGGGTTCCGTGACCGGTTGCGGCCGATACCGCTTGGATGCGGATTTGCTGATCGGGCAGCAAGGCTTGGATGAGTGAGGATTTACCCACTCCCGACTGCCCGACCAGCAGGCTGGTGCGCCCGCGTAGCCAGACGCGCAGCTGATCCAGGCCGCGCCCAGCATGACTGCTGGCGTGCAATAAGGGATACCCGATGCCAGGATAGGCGGCTAGCCGTTCGTTCAATGCCGCCAGCGCCGCGCCATCCAGCAAATCCACTTTGTTCAGTACCAGTAATCCCCGCACGCCGATGGCGGTAATAGCGACTAAATAGCGGTCGATTAGATATTCACTCGGTTCCGGCGTCGGGGCCAGCACCACCGCCACTGCGTCAAGATTGGCCGCGACCGGACGCGGTTGACCGTTGTAGTCCGGCCGAGTCAGCAGAGAACGGCGTTCCTGTACGGCGACCACCACGCCATCGCCGGCGTTGGACGCTTGCCAGACCACCTGGTCGCCACAGGCCAGCCGGCCCAGATTCTGACGCGCGGCGCAGCGGTTTAATTGCGCCGCGCCGTCCTCGACGATTAAGGCCTGGCCGTAATGGGCGATGATCAGTCCGGTTTGTTCCGGGCCTAGCCCAACGCCAGCCGGGTTTGCGACGGGTTGATCCGCTAAATCGCGCCGCCGTTCTTGTAAGCGGCCGATTCGTTGGCGTTGGCGCTGGGTCAAGCGACGGCTGGCCATGCTAGCTTGCCAGGCCAGGAGCAAGGCCCATTGCCATGGAAATCGCGTTAAACTGATCACCTTCACGCTTGCCGGCCGCTGGCTGGCAAGTCCGTTTTTCGACTGAATCACTACGCTTAGAACAGCTCATGTCTCCCGATAACCTAATCTGGATCGATTTGGAAATGACCGGTCTGGACTCCAAGACCGACTACATCATCGAAATAGCCACTATTGTCACCGATAGCCAACTGAACATGCTCGCTGAAGGGCCAGTGCTGGCTATCCATCAAGACGATGCCATACTGGCCCAAATGGATGACTGGAATCAGAAACACCATGGCGAATCGGGCCTCATCGCCCGGGTTCGCGCCAGCACGCTCGACGAGACCGCCGTCGAAGCGCGCACCCTGGAATTTTTAAGCCAGTATGTCGCTAAGGGTCAATCGCCGATGTGCGGTAACAGTATCTGTCAAGATCGGCGGTTTCTGGCGCGTTGCATGCCTCAGCTGGAGAAGTTCTTTCACTACCGTAATCTCGATGTCAGCACGATCAAGGAATTGGCCCGCCGCTGGTACCCTGGAAGCCGAGGCTTCAACAAGACCTCGGCCCATCTGGCCTTACAGGATATTCGGGATTCCATTGAGGAGTTGCGTTTTTATCGCGAGCGGCTGTTTGTCGCGCCACAGACCCTCGCGTGAAGCATCGGTTTTAAAAAGAGATGGGTAGCTTGGGGTCGTTACCCCATTCCGACCAGGAACCGGGATACCCACGCACCCGCCGATAGCCCAGATAGCGTAAAACCCAGTAAGTGTGCGCCGAACGGTGGTGAGCTTGGCAGTAGACGATGACTTCCTTGTCAGGGGTGACGCCGCGCCACTCAAACAATTTTCGCAAGATGGGGTCGGGCTGGAAACGTAATTGGCGCTTTGGGTCCATCGCGCTGGTCCAGTGTAAATTGACCGCGCCGGGAATATGCCCGCTACGGGCGGCGCGGACGACCAAGCCGGAATATTCGGACGGGGTGCGCGTATCCAACAGCACCACATCAGCTTGACCGAGCCGCCCCAGAATATAGTCCTTGTCAGCGATCAATTCGCGATGATGGATACTAGCCTGATAAGCGCTAGACCGTGGTTGGTAGGTTTCGCTTTCCAACGGTCCACTGGCCGCGCCCCAAGCTCGAAAGCCTCCATTTAGCAAGGAAGCCCGCTCGTGGCCAAGTGTCGCCAGAGTCCATAGCAGGCGGCAAGCACGCCCGTTCCCTTCATCATCGTAGGCTACCACATGGCGCTCTGGAGTGAGTCCAAGTCGTGATAGCAGGTGGCTGAGGTTGGTTTCGTTCGGTAAAAAACCCGTTGCGGGAGGTTCGGCGCGGACCAGTTCCGCATAATCGAGATGGACCGCGCCGGGAATATGGCGCGTGGTGTAACTGGCCAGATCGCACAAATCGATGATTAACAGCGCGGGATCGCTAAGACACAACTCAAGCTGTTCCGGCTCAATGAGCAACGGCAATTTTGGGGCAGAAGACATGCAAGCTTTAAGTCATTGATACTAAAGTCACTATTCCCATATGTCTAATATGGGAATTAGAAAATAAACAACGAATATTGTCACAAGTTGATCCTGAAAGTGCAATATGCTTAGTCAGGCATTTCGGGCGTGGTTCAGTAGCTCATCATTCACTGATGATAAAGCTAATCAGAGAATGCTCTTGCGAATTTGAACAGTTCATTGTCAGCCATGAACAAGGCCCGCCGTAGCTTGATTTCAACTCATCTTGCGTCTGAAATGAAAGCAAAAATCATTCCGTGTATATTAAACAAGCAATGATTTTACCAAAACTGCTGTCTTTAGAGTGGTTACCCGCCGCGCGACGGGAAGTTCGAGAAAAAGGCGGATCGGGCGGAAACGCCTTGATTGATAGCTAGGCCTGATAAAAAGGCCCGGATTATCCGAGCCTTATGGTTATCCAGACAGACAACGGACCCTCATTACATATTGGGATAATTGGGTCCGCCACCGCCCTGGGGCGTGACCCAGTTGATATTCTGGGTCGGGTCCTTAATATCGCAAGTCTTGCAATGCACGCAGTTTTGGGCGTTGATTTGCAAGCGTGGGTTGCCGCCATCGCCGTCGCGCACGATTTCATAGACCCCAGCCGGGCAGTACCGCTGCTCCGGTGCGTCATATAAGGCCAAATTGATCCGAACCGGTACGGTTGGATCTTTCAGGGTCAAATGACAGGGTTGATCCTCTTCATGGTTGGTGCTGGAGATGAATACCGAGGACAGTTTGTCGAAGCTGACTTTACCATCCGGTTTCGGGTACTCGATTTTGGGGCATTCGCTGGCTTTCTTCAGCTTGGTATGGTCGGGTTTGTGGTGGAAAGTCCATGGCGCTTTGCCTCGAAACAGATAGGTATCAAGCGCCGAATAGGCAATCGCCGCCCATAATCCCCAACTGAACGCCGGCTTGATGTTGCGGACTTCATGCAGTTCCCGCCATAGCCAGCTCTGACGCAATTGCTCCGGATAATCGCTGAGCTCGTCGGCCTTACGGTCGGCCGCAACGGCGGCAAAGACCGAATCCGCCGCCAAAATTCCCGATTTCATCGCGGTGTGCGTCCCCTTGATCTTGGGCATGTTGAGGAAGCCGGCGGTATCGCCGATCAGCAGACCGCCAGGGAAGATCAGTTTGGGCAGCGACTGGATGCCCCCCGCTGAAATGGCCCGCGCGCCATAAGCAATGCGGCGGCCACCCTCGAAGGTTGGACGAATGTCGGGATGGGTCTTGAAGCGCTGAAATTCGTCGAATGGCGACAAATGGGGATTGGCATAGCCCAAGCCGATTACGAAACCGACGGCGACCTGGTTGTTTTCCATGTGATATAAGAAGGAGCCGCCGTAAGTGCTCGGGTCGAGTGGCCAACCGACGGTATGGACGATCTTGCCCGGCTCGTGCTTGGCGGGATCAATATCCCACAGCTCTTTAATGCCGATGCCATAGGTTTGCGGGTCTACGCCCTCACGCAAGTTGAAACGCTCAGACAGCATCTTGGTGAGCGAACCGCGACAGCCTTCCGCGAACAGGGTATAGCGGGCGCGCAGCTCCATCCCAGGCGTAAACTGGTCGGTGGGATGGCCTGCTCGGTCGATGCCCATGTCGCCGGTGGCGACCCCCACCACCGCGCCATCATCATTGTAAAGCACTTCGGCGGCGGCGAAGCCGGGATAGATTTCGACGCCCAGCTCTTCAGCCTGTGCACCCAACCAACGGCACAGATTCCCCAGGCTGATGATGTAATTGCCGTGATTGTGCATCTGCGGCGGGGTCGGCAGTTTGTACGACGTTTCGCGGGTTAGCAGCAGGAAACTGTCTTTGGTGGCCGGGGTGTTGAGCGGTGCGCCCCGTTCTTGCCAATCCGGAAACAATTCCTCCAAAGCGCGGGGTTCCACGACCGCGCCGGATAGAATGTGCGCGCCGACCTCGGAACCTTTCTCGATGACACAGACGCTCACTTCTTGTTCGTTCCGCGCCGCCAGTTGCTTCAGACGGATGGCCGCCGACAGGCCGGATGGGCCGGCGCCGACGATAACCACGTCATATTCCATACTCTCGCGTTCCACCGGGCACTCCTTCGGTTTGTTATCGGGTTGACAGAATTGGGAAGCAACGTCGTTAACGAAGTGTTCCCACAAAATCAAAATTATAGGTGGCGATACTCTAAACCGGCTGAATAGTTAGCGGATATTTAGAGTGTAATTTATTCATTAAAGACGATTTTTTGGGAAAAATCACGTCTTTTTTGCTGCGAAGTGCGGTAGAAAGCCGCCATCCTCTCTACGTCATCGCAACAGCAAGCTCGGCGGCTCGAACGTTTGGCGTCGTCGCGGCTAGCGTGGCGTCGAGCCAAACCGAGGCGGACCGCCATGGAATCCGATAAGAGAACGGACGGCTGGGAAGTTTGAGCGTTGCGGTGGCGGGTGGCGACGACGCCTTAGGCGAATCCAACCCGTTCCAGCCAGGCGTTTCAGGCAACTCCGCCCGCGCGTGGCGGCGGCGGCGGCATGGCGGGCAGTTTCCTCGCGCAGCAGCGGTACGCTCAAACCAGCCGTGCTGGCGATTTCGCCGGCGTGGCCGATAAACCAGCGCTCCAGGCCCCGCGCGGTGGTTTCGATGTGGAATTGCAGAGCCAGCGCGCGGGTTCCCCATGAAAAGGCCTGATGTGGATATAGATCGCTGGACGCCAGCAGAATAGCCCCCTCGGGCAAATCGAAGGTGTCGCCATGCCAGTGTAGTACGGGGGTCTGGTCGGCGAAGGCCGCCAGTGGGCTGTTCTGGCCGGCTGGCGTCAGCCGCAGTGGTTTCCAACCGATCTCTTTGCGCCCGCCGGGATAGACTCTGCCACCCAAAGCGCGGGCCATCAGTTGACAACCCAGGCAGATGCCGAGGGTTGGGCGGTCGGCATCAAGCCGGGCGCGCAACAAGCGTAGTTCGTCCCGAATGAAGGGGTAGGTTTCCTCCTCGTAAACACCGATCGGGCCGCCCAACACCACCATTAGATCGTCAGCCAGGGGATGGATGGCGGTCAGCTCCTCGTAGCCAGCGTCCAAGTAGCGAATGGCGTAGCCGCGCTCGATCAACAGCGGGCCGAACGCATCGAGATCTTCAAAGGCGAGGTGGCGGATGACGAGCACGGATTTCATGCGGAGGGACCATCGCAAAACTGGGGTGGAGCAAATGAAAGGTGGCGGAGAGGGTGGGATTCGAACCCACGGACCCTCGCGGGTCAACGGTTTTCAAGACCGTCGCAATCGACCACTCTGCCACCTCTCCAACAAGCACCATTCTAGCGGCCGTTTTCCAGCGAGGCTAGTTTTGTCGCGGTTGAATCCAGCATTGAGGAAAAACCGTCTCGAATAGCTAGCGCTGTTGCTTTCGAGCCGCTTCGGGTTGATAGCTGACTTCCAACACCCGAAAAGTCGCTTTCCGGCCACTCGGCACCGGCCACTCGATGGACTGACCGACCGATAGGCCGAGTAGGGCGCTACCGACTGGAGCCAGCACCGATACCGTCCCGTGCGTCATATGCGTGTCGTCCGGATACGTTAGCGTCAGTTCGAATTCTTTGCCGCTGTCTTCATTGATAAACCGCGCGGTCGAGTTCATCGTGATGACATCGGATGGAATGGCGTCTAGCTCGACGATTTCAGCGCGCTCCAACTCGCGCTGTAGCGCGTCTACGCCAGGGGTCCGGCTAGCAGACAAAGAATCCAGGAGTTGCTCCAACCGCTCCAGATCTTGATTGGAAACGATGATGGGTGGGTCTTGTAACATCGTTACACTGCTCCAATGGGGAATTTATCTTTTAAATATACCGTCACCAAATTTCTAGGCTGCCCAGATCGCCATTGTGGTCATCAATGCAATTGGGCGATCTCTCAAAGTCCGGGAGTAGCCCGTTTCGGTGCGACATATCAAACATGAATATAACTTAAATGATTCAAAATCAAGTTGTTTTGGTGATAAGTTATGCCAATTTTTTAGTGATAAAAACAAAAAATGTCTCAATTAGCAAATAGAGTAGGATTGTAAAATGGATACTTTTCTCCGTCAGGTTTCACTTGCGGCTCCTCTTTTCATACTGGTTTTAATGGGATATGTGTTATTGCGCTTTTGCAAGTGGCCAAAGTTGATGGCTGATCATTTGACGCAATTTGTTTTCACACTGGCTTTGCCGGCCATGCTATTTCGCCTGATGAGCAATTTTCAGGGCTGCCGCCGGTGGATGCACGATTGCTGGTTGCCTTTTTTGGCGGTTGTTTGATCGTTTTCCTCATCGGTCGGGTGATCGCCTGGAAGTGCTTCCAGCTCGATGGAGTAAGCCAGTCGGTGTTTGCATTGGGCGGGGTATTTTCCAACAATGTGATGCTGGGGCTGCCGCTGGCCAGAGTGGTGCTCGGCGAGGCCGCAGTGCCATCAGTCGCACTGGTTTTGGTATTCAACGCTTTGATTCTTTGGACATTAGTGACAATCTCGGTTGAATGGGCGCGGCACGGTAGTTTCTCGGCGCGGGGCTTTACCAAGACGGCGTGGGCGGTACTGACCAACCCCATTGTCGCTGGTATTCTTTAGGGACCTTGTTCGGGCTCGCCGGAATAAAAATCCCGCCGCTGATCGATCAACCGTTGGCGATGCTGGGGCATGCGGCCATCCCGCTGGCTTTAATCACCTTAGGCATGGGATTGGCCGAATATGGGGTGCGCGATCATTGGCCGATCAGCCTGACCATTTGCGCGGTCAAATTATTGCTGCAACCCTTGGTGGTTTGGCTGCTGGCCCGCCTGCTTGGCTTGCCATCGCTGGAGACGCGGGTGGTGGTGCTGCTGGCCTCGATTGCGGTCGGCGCGAATGTCTATCTCATGTCGCGCCAGTTCAAGGTGCTGGAAGGCCCTGTGGCGGGTAGTCTTATTCTTTCAACCAGTTTGGCCGCGCTGACCACGCCATGGGTATTGACCCTGATGGGGTCGCAATGATCGAAAAACCGAGGCCAATAACCGATGGCGGGGCCGCCAAAAATCGGCCGCCCGCCCCCTGGTTGGCTAGGGCAACAGGCCAGCGTTGGCCGGAGGCCGACTCCAAAACAGCACATGCAGTTGTCGCAGCGAGCCGGGATCTGCGATCAAATCGCGCTTTTGCGCTGGATTCAGGCTGTCAGGCCCCTCTTCCTCCAGTTGATGGATCAAGCCATCCAGGTAATGCTGGCGTCGCTTGCCGGGCTGCTCGCGTTCCGGCAGCAGTGAAAGGTGCAGCGCGTTGACGTAAGGATCGGTCAGCGCCTGGACGAAACGGCTGCGCGGCGGCTCCTGTAGCACCGGTAGCACCGGCTTCTCGTTTTCCATGTTTTCTTCCAGATATTGCAACACCGCCGGCGGATTGGTTTCTTCCGGCGTCAGAAACAGACCGAGGCTCCGCGCCCGCCGGCCCAGGGCGATACTGCTGGAGAGCATCGATACTGGAATCGAAAGAGTCAGCCCCGCCAGCACCGGCGTGAACCACCAGAAGAAGGCCGGAACATACCAGTAACTCAGCACGCCGATCACAACCCCGATCAGCGTATGCACCCCGTGAGCCAGCGCGGCTTCCTTGAAACTGGTCATGTGATCGCCGCGCTGTTGCGGTGGCCAGCCGACCGCGCGCCGCATCAGAATCGCCAGTACGAACTTGGTCTGAAACAACATCAGTACCGGGGCGGTCAACACCGAGAACACCGTCTCCAAAACCACGCTAGCCGTTGCGCCAATCAGCCCGCCGTAGGCGCGCAGTAATGTGCTGTCTTTCAGTAACAGTAATAACGCCAATAGCTTGGGTAAAAATAGCATGGTCAGAGTGACCAGCAGCACAGTCGTCATTTCCACCGCAAACGAGACTGGCCAGACCGGCATCCAGTTTTCGCCAAAAAAATAGACCAGTTGCTGTTGGGTTTGGAGATAGGCTTCGACGCCGGTAGCGATCAGAAACAGCAGCCAGAGCGGCGAAGCGGCATAGGACATCACGCCCATGATGAAGTGCAGGCGGCTAAGGCCATTGAGGCCGCGCGATAAGGCCAGCTTCAAATGCTGGAGGTTGCCCTGACACCAGCGGCGGTCGCGCTTGGCGTAATCAATCAAGGTGGGCGGAATTTCTTCGTAACTGCCATCCAGATCGTAGGCCAGCCATACTTCCCACCCGGCGCGGCGCAACAAGGCGGCTTCCACGAAATCGTGGCTGAGAATTTCTCCGCCGAACGGTTCGCGGCCCGGCAATTTCGGCAGGCCGCAATAATCGAGAAAAGGCTGGATGCGGATGATGGCGTTGTGGCCCCAATAATTGCTCTCGCCCAATTGCCAATAATTCAGGCCGGCGGTGAACATGCGGCCGTAGATACCGCTAGCGAATTGCAGGATGCGGGCGAACAAGGATTCCCGGTTTACGGGTACCGGCGGGGTCTGAATCAGCGCTACGCCCTGGATGTGCTTCCATCAGCCGCACCATCTCGACCAGCGTTGCGCCTTTCATGATGCTATCGGCGTCGAGCACGATCATGTAGCGGTAGCGCCCACCCCAACGGGTGCAGAAATCCTCCAGATTGCCGGTTTTGCGACTGGTGTTCTCCGGTCGGTTGCGATAGAAGATTCGCCCCTTGCCATCGAGCGCCCGCACCATATCTTGCCAGCGCAGTTCCTCTTCGACCCAGACATCGGGATCACGGGTATCGCTGAGAATAAAAAAATCGAAGCCATCGAGTTGGCCGGTATCGGCCAGCGAGCGATGGGTGGCGCGCAATCCAGCGAATACCCGCTGCGAATCTTCGTTGTAGATCGGCATGAGGATCGCGGTGCGCGGTGGGGGCGCCGTCAGGTCGGACGGATGGGCCGGTTGGCGGGAAATCGCCCAACGGTCGCGTCCGAACAACAGCACGAAAAAACCCATCAGAGCGGACCAAAACGAAATGCAGATCCAGGAAAACAGGATGGTGTATAGCAGCAGTAACACCTGTTCGATCGGGCTGAGGCCATCGGTATGAAACACGCTGATGAGCAGGCCCAGAGCGATTAGCGTGGTCAGTGTAATCAACGAAAAGAAGGTTACCCGACGGAGGGTATGTCCAGTAACCGCCGCGGATTGAACGGAATTAGCCATGAAAGAATTCCAGATGGGATGATGCGGTCAAGCGCCGAAGAGCTTCCGCCATAACAGGCGCAACAGCCCCATGACAGTCAATGATCTGATGCGTTGGGTCGGCATGGCGCTGGCTAGGGGCGCGGGCGTCGGTTCGGCAATGGCTTGGCGCAAGTGGGCCAGCAGCTCCGCCGTTTCAGCCGGCGAAGCTAACAGCGCTTTAGGCCAATCCGGCGTTGCGCCGCTGAGCAAAGCGGCGCGCGCCGCCCCCAAAGCGCGCGGGTTGTGGGGTAAATCGAGCGCCTGGGCCAGCCAGTCATCCAACAGTCCGCTTGCCGCCAATAGCGCCCGCGCCACTGGATCGGTTTCGGGTCGTTCGAGCGGCTCGGCCGCGCGCCGCAACGCCTGTTGGCTCAAAGCGGCGATCTGGATCGGATCGGTTACGTCCAGACTTTGCCAGTACACGCTCAGCCGGCCAAGCAACAGCTCGTTGGACGGCTGGGCCACCGATGGCGGCAGATACGGCGAATGAGCCGCGCTTACTTTGCCACGGTCCACTGGTAGCTCCAGGTTTCCGTCAGCACGTCGTTGCCAAGCTTGAGGAAGCAACGCAGTTCGGATGGATCATTCCCTTGCGGCAACAATTCAAAGGACAGGCGCCAGCCGTTGCTGTGCGGGTTCTTATGGACCACGATGTTTTGAATCTGGCCAGTCGAACCGCTGACCACGGCGGCAACCGGTGCGTCGTCGGCTAGCTTGGCCAAGCTTTCACCGCCGAAATCAATCACAAAGCGTCGGACTTCGGAATTGAGGTCGCCCGCGCCGCCCGCGCCGATCCGACTGGCCAGCGTCCGACCGCCAGGAGACAAGCCGGGCATGTCAAGGAAGAAGGACAGGCGGTAGTTGAATTCCAATTGTTGGCCCGCTTCGACCGGTTTTTCAGGCACCCAGAAGGCGGCAATATTGTCGTAGCGCTCGGCGTCGCTGGGGATTTCGATCAACTGCACCCAACCTTTGCCCCATTGGTCTTGCGGCTCGACCCAAATGCTGGGGCGATTTTGGTAGTGCGCCTCCAGATCCTGATAATTTTCAAAGGAACGGTCGCGCTGCAACAAGCCAAAACCGCGCGGGTTATTGTCCTGATAGGCGTTGATACGCAGCCGGGTCGGATTGTTTAGCGGCCGCCAAATCGATTCGCCGTTGCCAGTGGCGATCAACAGGCCATCGGAGTCATGCACCTGTGGACGAAAGTCGTCAAAGAACCGTTCGTTCAGCGCGCCGTGATAAAACATGCTGGTCAGCGGCGCCACGCCGAATTTTTGCACCTTGCCCCGCACGAAGAGGCTGGATTTGACTTCGATTTGGGTGGTGATGCCGGGTTTGATGGCAAAGCGATAAGCGCCAGTCACACTCTGGCTATCGAGCAGGGCGTAAACAGTCAGTTCGGTAGCGTCTTTACTGGGTTTTTCCAGCCAGAATTCACGAAAATAGGGGAATTCTTCGGGTTTGGGCAGACCGGTGTCGATCGCCAGGCCGCGCGCCGATAGCCCATAGTTTTGGCCTTGGCCGACGGCGCGGAAATAACTGGCGCCCAGAAAGACTGCTACTTCGTCGTAATGGCTATCAGTGTGCAGCGGGTAGAGCACCTTGAAGCCAGCGAATCCCAGATCCTTGGGCAGGTTGTCCGGCACCTGGTTGCGACCGTAATCGAATAGGTCGTTGGCATATTCGACCGGCTTGCTTTCGCCATCGCTCACCACATTGATGGCGACGGGGCGATTGAACAGAAACCCCAGCGGGGCAAACTGGATTTCGAACGGCAGCCCGGCATCTCGCCATAAGCTTTTTTCCGCTTTAAAACGGATATCGCGATACTGGTCGTAATCGAGTTTGGCCAGGAACTCCGGCAAATTGTCCCCGATTTGCTGGAACGGCTGGGTGGCCAGCGTCTCGGCCCGGCGGCGGACATCGACAAAATTGAACCGCTTGGGCGGCGGAGTGGGGGCTGGGGTGGTTTCAGGAACGCTGGGCGCGGCGACGCTGGCTAGGGGAGAGCCTAGGCTCAGCAGCAAGATCAAACTCAGTAAAATTCGCAATTTCACGGCAAGAACGGCTCCGTCAGTGAAATGGATCCCTAAGATTTTGGGAATGACCATCAAGCATAATATTGTATTGCTGTTTGGGGGTTCCAGCCATCTCGATAGGCAATATGAGCCAAAAGTAGGGAATGTTTTACCATAAGAAAACGGGTGGCATCTCCGTATCGATCCGCATAATAATTTCATAAACAGAACAATCAGGGCGTTCCCGACCCATGACCTTCGCTCAACAACTCAGCTATATCGTTTTATTGATATTGGGGATTTTAGCCACTTACGCCACGGTTGGCGTGATTTACTGGCTGATCCATTCGCATCGTCTTGGCGAGGCGCTCAAGCAGCTCACCAACTTCTCCCCGCAGCTGGTCGCGACGCTTGGTCTGCTGTTTGGCCTGTACATGGCGTTTTTCGCCAACGATATCTGGAGCATCCGCGATCGGGCGCAGACCATGATTTTACAGGAGGCGGATGGTTTGCGCGGCGTCCTCAATGTCGCCGAAAGTTTGCCGCCGGACGTGGGCGCTCCGCTCGTTGCCGCCGCTCAAGGTTACATCGAGGCGACGGTGCGGGAATGGCCACTGCTGGCGCAAGGTCAAAGCAGCCCGCGGGCGCATGAACTGTTGCGCCGCTTAAACGTTGTCGCCATGGGGGAGCCGCTAACCGCGCGCCTCAATTTCGGCGCCCAGTACGCCGTCGCGCATAATCTGGAAAAAGTGCAATCGGCGCGCTATTACCGCTTGGCGCTGAGTCAGAAGCGCGGCGATCCCTTAAAGTGGTTCGCGGTCGCTTGCTTGGGGACGCTGACTTTGTTGAGCGTGGCGCTGGTGCATCTGGATAACCACCGATCGCAGTTGGCGGCGATGCTGATTTACGCATCCGCCATTTCGGTCGGTTTCACGGCCGCTTATTTGGAGCGCAGTCCGTTTCAAGCGTTTGTGGTCAGTCCGCGCCCGATCGCCGAACTGGCCGATCGGGCGGCGTTGCCGGATCTTTGATGGGCTTGGCGGATTTCACCAGGTCCCGCCCCGGATGTAGCCCAGACTGTCGAGCGTTAACAGAACGCGCTGGGCCGCTTCACCAGGCGTGCAGTCGTGGGTATCGAGGGTTAGCTCCGGATTGACTGGCGCTTCATAAGGGTCGCTGATACCCGTGAATTCCTTAATCTCGCCCGCGCGCGCTTTGGCGTATAGCCCCTTGCGATCGCGGCCCTCGCAGATGTCCAGCGGTGTGGCGACATGCACTTCGATAAAGCCGCCCAATGGTTCGATCATGTCGCGCACGTCGCGGCGGGTGGCGGCGTAAGGCGCGATGGGGGCGCAGATGGCGATGCCGCCGTTCTTGGTGATCTCGCTGGCGACGAAGCCGATTCGCAGGATGTTGAGGTTGCGGTGTTCCCGCGAGAAACCCAATTCGCTGGACAGGTGCTTGCGGACCAGATCGCCGTCCAGCAGCGTGACCGCTCGCCCGCCCAGCTCCAGCAATTTGACCATCAAGGCGTTGGCGATGGTCGATTTGCCCGAGCCGGACAGGCCGGTGAAAAATACCGTAAACCCCTGCCGACGGCGCGGTGGATGGATACGACGGAGTTCGGCGATGATTTCGGGATGGGAGAACCACTCCGGAATTTCCAGCTCTTCGCGCAGGCGGCGTTGGAATTCCGTTTCAGTCAAACGCAATGGGGTCTCGTTCGGTTGTCGTTCGTCGGCGGGGACATACTGGGCGCGCTCCCGCACGTAGACCATTTGAGGCATCGACAGGATTTGAATGCTCAATTCCCCCTGATAACGGCTGGCCAGTTCCTGGGCCTCGCCGGGTTCATAGAAGGTACGCCCAAACTGATCCTGGTTCGGACCCGCGTGATTCGGGCCTATGATGAAATGCGAGCATCCATGGTTTTGGCGGATGAGGGCGTGCCACAGCGCCTCGCGCGGGCCAGCCAGCCGCATCGCCATGTTGAGCAGACTCAACGTGGCGGTCTGTTCGGGATAGCTTTGCAGGATGTGCTCGTAGCAACGCACGCGCGAATAATGGCTGTTGTCGCCGGGCTTGACCGATCCCACCGCTGGATGGATGAGTAGGTTGGCTTCGGCCTGCTGGGCCGCGCGCAGCGTGAGCGCCTGATGGGCGCGGTGCATCGGATTGCGGGTTTGGAAGGCGATCACGCGCTGCCAGCCCAGCTTGCCGAAACGTTCGCGCAACTCACGCGGTGAGTTTCGCAGATGCGGGAAGTCATAATGGGTGGGTGGTTCGAGGCCGAGCACCCGGCCTCCGATATAGACTGGATGGCTTCGACGCAGCAGATAGAACGCGCCGGGGTGTCGTTTATCGGTCGTCCCCAATACCTGGCTGGCTTCATGGCGTGTGTCGGGCCGCCAGATATCGCCAATTTCCAAGACAGCGATTGGAACGCCTTCCGGGTCGCGCAACGCGAGCCGTTCGCCAGAAACGATCTGGCTGGCAAATTGTTCGGATACATCCAAAGTGATCGGTATCGGCCATAGCGTGCCGTCACTCAAGCGCATCTCGGCAACCACCCGGTCATAGTCAGCCTGATTTAAGAAACCCGTTAGGGGTGAAAAGCTGCCGTTCAACAGCAGCTCGAGATCGCAAATCTGACGTGGCGTTAAATCCCATGAGGGATAGTTCCGGGATTGCGCTTTGATTTGCGTGGCCTCTGCGGCGGGAACATAAAGTTCCTTGAGAACGCCACCGTAAGGTTTGATCAAATGCGTCATTGAGTGTCCGCGTAAAATTCTTGATGAATGTTTAGATGAGGGTGGTCGATGGCGATATTGATCTCGCCATTTTTCCAACACGCCCTCAGTTAGCGATTAACGCCCGCAATTCCGCGGTTCGTCGTTCTAGTAGCGCCGAGTCGCCGCGGGTTTCAATATTCAGCCGTAACAGCGGCTCCGTGTTCGAGCAGCGCAGATTGAAGCGCCAGTCAGGAAATTCGAGGCTGAGACCGTCAGTTTCATCCAATGCCGGTTTTTGAGGGGCGTAAGCGGCCAGAATTTCGCCAATCGTGGCCGGGGCGTCGGCCACTTGGAAATTAAGCTCGCCGCTGCATGGAAACGCCCGCATCCGCGCCTCCACCAGCGCCGTCAGCGGCTTGTCGCGCCGGCTTAGCAGTTCGGCCACCAGCAGCCAAGGTATCATCCCGCTGTCGCAATAGGCAAAGCGGCGGAAGTAGTGATGGGCGCTCATTTCGCCGCCGTACAACGCGCCTTCCAGCCGCATCCGTTCCTTGATGAAGGCGTGTCCGGTTTTACTCTGCACCGGTACGCCGCCAGCGGATGCCACCTGCTCGATGGTGTTCCAAGTCAAGCGCGGGTCGTGAATGATTTTGGCGCCAGGCTGCCGCGCCAGCAACGTTTCGGCCAGCAGACCCACCAGATAATACCCTTCGATGAAGCGGCCCTCGGCGTCGAAGAAGAAGCATCGGTCGAAATCGCCATCCCAAGCGAGCCCTAAATCAGCGCCATGCTCCCGTACCGCCTGGGCGGTGGCCTCGCGGCATTCCGGCAATAGCGGGTTGGGGATGCCATGGGGAAAGGTACCGTCCGGCGAATGGTGAATCTTGAGGAAATGAAACGGCAGATGCGGCTCCAGCGCGTCGATGATCGGCCCCGCGCCGCCGTTGCCGGCGTTGACTACAATCCGCAACGGTTTGAGCGCGTCCCGATCGATATAGCTCAACAGATGGGCGATATAGTCGGCTTTATTCGGCTGGCTGATCCGCTCGCCGCGCCGGCTGGATTGAGGAAAGACGCCGTGCGTGGCCGCATCGCGAATGGCAAACAGGCCGCTGTCGCCGCTGATCGGCTTGGCCTGTTCGCGAACCAGTTTCATGCCGTTGTAATCCATCGGATTATGGCTGGCGGTGACCATGATGCCGCCATCGAGCCGCTGGTGGAACGCGGCGAAATAAATTTCCTCGGTACCACACAGACCAATATCGATCACCTGGACGCCCTCGTCCAGCAATCCGTTGGCCACCGCCGCGCTCAGAGCCGGACTGCTGAGGCGCACATCATGGCCGACCGCCACCTGACGGGGATGCAGCCACAGGGCATAGGCCCGGCCAATGCGATAAGCCAGTTCCTCGTTCAGTTCGTCGGGAACTCGGCCTCGGATGTCGTACGCTTTGAAACATGCCAGCGTGGTGCGCATCACGTTTTAACCCTCGTTTCCCCGCCCATATACGTCCTCAAACCGAACGATATCGTCTTCGCTCAAATAGCTACCGGACTGGATTTCGATGATCTCCAGCGGAATTTTTCCCGGATTGCTTAACCGGTGCTGGACGCCGACCGGGATGTAGGTTGACTGATTTTCGGTCAGCAAGAAGGATTCATCCCCGCGATTGATACGCGCGGCGCCGCTGACCACCACCCAATGTTCGGCGCGGTGGTGGTGCATCTGGGCCGAGATGCAAGCGCCGGGCTTGACCATGATCCGCTTAACCTGGAAGCGCGACTCAGAATCAATCGAATCGTAAAAGCCCCAAGGTCGATAGACCTTACGGTGGCTTCGCCCTTCCGAACGCTGGCTGGCCTTGAGTTGATCGACCACCGCCTTGACTTCCTGCACCCGTGCTTTGCTGGCGACCAGTACGGCGTCGGCGGTCTCGACCACGACCAGATCATCCACGCCGACCGTCGCCACCAACCGGGTCGCCGCATCGACGTAGGTGTCGCGGGTATCGACGGCGATCACATCGCCACGGGTGATATTACCATCGCCGTCGCGCGCGCCGACCGACCACAATGCTGACCAAGAGCCGATATCGTTCCAACCGACAGTCAATGGGATGACCACGGCGCGGTCGGTTTGCTCCATCACGGCGTAGTCGATGGAGTTCTTGGGGCAGTCGGTGAACAGTTTGCGATCCAACCACAGGAAATCGGTATCGAGCCGGCTGGCGGCGAACGCCTGCTGGCAGGCGGCTAGCATGGCGGGAGCTAGACGTTCCAGTTCGGCTAAAAATACCGAAGCCCGAAACATGAACATGCCGCTGTTCCAGGAGTAATCGCCAGATTCCAGATAGCGTTGCGCGGTGGTTGCATCCGGTTTTTCGACGAAGCGCTCTACCGCGCATACCGCCGATTTTTCCAGTGGAGCGCCAGCCTTGATATAGCCATAGCCGGTTTCCGGGGTGGTGGGCACGATACCGAAAGTGATCAAGCGGCCCATCTCGGCGTACGGGGCCACTTGGCGGACGGCGGCGCGAAAGCCTTCCACATCGGCGATAGCATGATCGGCCGGCAGAATCAGCAAGGTGGGATCGGCACCCTCGCGCCGGGCGTGCAGAGCGGCGACCGCGGCGGCCGGCCCGGTATTGCGACCGACCGGCTCTAAAATCACCGTGGCCGGATGGATGCCGGCGGCGCGCAACTGCTCGGCCACCATGAAGCGGTGCTCCTCGTTGCATACCACCAGCGGCGCGCTGACCTCGCTTTGGCCAGCGATCCGCAAGGCGGTGTTTTGTAGCATGGTTTGTTCGTTCACCAGCGGCAGGAACTGCTTGGGATACGACTCCCGCGACAGCGGCCATAACCGGCTGCCACTGCCGCCGGAGAGGATGACAGGAACGATCATAAAAGCTGGCCTCGGCCGATGGCGTAATAGATGAAGCCGGCTTGACGCATGTAATCAGGGTCGTACAGGTTACGGCCATCGAAAATGAGCGGTTGCTTGAGCTGTTGGCGGATGGCGTCGAAATTAGGGCTGCGGAACAAGCTCCATTCGGTGACGATAATCAGCGCGTCGGCGTCGGGCAAAACATCCGATGGCCGAGAGCACAATTGGAAATCGGGCCGTTCGCCGTAAATGCGCCGCGCCTCCTCCATGGCCGCCGGATCGTAAGCCCGAATCGTGCAGCCTTCCTGCCACAAGGCTTCCAGCAGATTGCGGCTAGGCGCTTCGCGCATGTCGTCGGTGCCCGGTTTGAACGCCAGCCCCCACAGCGCGAAGGTTCGTCCGCGCAATTCTCCGCCGAAGTGGCGTTTCAGTTTGTCGAACAACAGATTTTTCTGTCGCTCGTTAACGGACTCGACGGCCTGAAGCAGGGTGGCTTCATAGTTGATCGAACGGGCGGTGTACTCCAATGCCTTGACATCCTTCGGAAAGCAGGAACCGCCGTAACCGCAACCGGGATAGATGAAATGGTAACCGATGCGGGGATCGGCCCCGATTCCGATCCGGACTTTCTCGATGTCCGCGCCCAAACGTTCAGCCAGATTGGCCATCTCGTTCATGAAACTGATCTTGGTGGCCAAGATGGCGTTGGCGGCGTATTTCGTCATCTCCGCCGAGCGAACGTCCATTTCGATCAGCCGGTCGTGGTTGCGGTTGAAGGGCGCGTACAGGTTGCGCAATTGCAGGGTCGCTCGGTGATCGTCGCTGCCCACGATAATTCGGTCTGGCCGCATAAAATCTTTGATGGCCGCGCCTTCTTTCAGAAATTCCGGATTGGAAACGACGGAGAATGGAATGGTGACCCCACGGTCGGCCAGCGCGGCGGCGACGGTATCGCGCACCACGTCGGCGGTGCCCACCGGCACGGTGGATTTATTGATGATGACCCGGTACGCATCCAGGTGCTGGCCGATGGTATGCGCTACGGCGCGCACATGTTGCAAATCAGCCGAGCCATCCTCGTCAGGTGGCGTTCCAACAGCGATGAACTGAAACAGACCGTGAGCGACACCCGCGGCCACATCGGTCGTAAAGCGCAATCGGCCACTTTCGCTGTTCCGCGCCACCAAATCATCAAGGCCAGGTTCGTGAATCGGAATTTCACCGCGCTGGAGCATCTCGATCTTGCGGGGATCGATGTCCACACACAATACATCGTTGCCCACATCAGCAAAACAGGCGCCCGTAACGAGTCCGACATAGCCGGAACCAAAGATGGTGATTTTCATGAGTACTCCCAAATAACAAACGAACGACTATCTGAAACGAACGTCAGAATTGCCTTGGCGTATTTTAAGGGGATGCACTTTAACATAAGCCTGAATGGGACGGTTTTGCTAGAATCGCCGCTCATGGATGTTTCCTGGATTCTCGACGATCTTAATGAACCCCAGCGTCAGGCTGTAACCGCTCCACTGGGATTTTTACGGGTGCTGGCTGGAGCGGGCAGCGGCAAAACGCGGGTATTGACCCGCCGCATCGCTTGGTTGCTGGCGGTAAACCACGCTTCGCCTTGGTCGATACTGGCGGTGACGTTCACCAACAAAGCAGCGGCCGAGATGCGAGGCCGGGTCGAAGCGATGCTGGACCAACCCATCGGCGGGTTGTGGATTGGCACCTTTCACGGCATCGCCCACCGCTTGTTGCGCCAGCACTGGCAGGAGGCTCGCTTGCCGCGCGCCTTCCAGATTCTGGACAGCGACGATCAAAATCGCTTGCTGAAGCGAATCCTACGCAGCCTGAATCTGGATGAGAAAAAATGGCCACCCGCGCAGATCGCCGGCTTTATCAACCGCTGCAAGGATGAGGGCCAGCGCGCCGCTGATCTCCATGACGACAAAGATCCGGTCAAACGTCAATACCAGCGGATTTATGCGCTCTATCAGCAGGAATGCGAGCGCGGCGGGTTGGTGGATTTCGGCGAACTGCTACTGCGCGCCTACGAGCTGTGGCGCGATAACGCGGATTTGCTGATCCATTACCGCGAGCGGTTTCGCCATATCCTGGTGGATGAATTCCAGGATACCAATACCATCCAGTATAACTGGGTGCGATTGCTCGGCGGCCAGGGCGACGTGTTTATCGTGGGCGACGACGATCAGTGCGTTTACGGATGGCGAGGCTCAAAGGTCGAAAACATTCAAAAATTCGCCGATGATTTTCCCGGTACCCAAACCATCCGGTTGGAACAAAATTATCGGTCCAGCCAACACATCCTCAAAGCCGCCAATGCGCTCATCAATCATAACGTGGGACGGTTGGGAAAAAACCTGTGGACCGCCGACGGCGACGGTGAGCCGATCCAGATTTACAGCGCCTTTAATGAGGTCGATGAGGCGCGATTTGTAGTCGGACGGATCCGTCAGTGGGTGGAGCAGGGGGGACGACGGCGAGATGTCGCGATCCTGTATCGCTCCAACGCCCAGTCCCGCTTGTTTGAGGAAACCTTGATCGGGATGGCGATCCCCTATCGGATTTATGGGGGTTTGCGTTTCTTCGAGCGTGCTGAAATCAAGGACGCGCTGGCCTATCTTCGCCTGGTCGCCAATCGTGACGACGATCCGTCGTTCGAACGAGTGGCTAACACCCCGCCGCGCGGTATCGGCGAGCGGACGCTTGATTTATTGCGAGAGACGGCCCGCGCGCAGGGCGGCTCGCTATGGCAGAGCGCGTTGCAACTTTTGAGCGGCGGCGGATTGAGCGGACGGGCCGCCAATGCCGTGCGCGGCTTTCTTAGTCTGATCGAGCGGCTGGATCACGACAGCCAAGGCCAGCCGTTGCTGCTACGGGTGCAACATGTGGTTCGCCATGGCGGACTGCTGGCGATGTACGAGCAATCGAAAATCGACAAAGGGGAGATGCGGGTCGAAAATCTGGAGGAGCTGATTAACGCCAGCGGGGATTTTGCAACCCATTCCGATGCCGTGATTGTCGGTGTAAACCCGGATGGGTTGGACTGGTTGAATGCTTTTTTGGCCCACGCCGCCTTGGAATCTGGCCGGGGACAGGGATCGGCGGGCGACGCTCGCGTGCAGCTGATGACGCTGCACATGGCCAAGGGATTGGAGTTTCCAGTCGTGTTTTTAGCCGGGTTAGAGGAGGGGCTGTTTCCCCACGGCCGTTCGGTGGCGTCACCGCGCCAACTGGAGGAAGAACGGCGGCTGGCTTATGTCGGGGTAACGCGCGCCAAGCAACAGCTCTATTTGAGCTATGCCGAACAGCGCACGCTCTACGGTCGCGACAATTATTCCGCTCCTTCGCGTTTCGTCAGCGAAATCCCCGCCGAACTCACGCGCGAGGTGCGCGCTCGAACCAAACCGCGAAGAGCGAGCTTGCTTGCGCCAGCGGCTGCCGTGGCCACTGCGGTTGCCCCGGCTGCTGGCTTACAGCCCCGGCAACGAGTCCGTCATGCCCAGTTCGGCGATGGCGTGGTGCTGGATGTCGAGGGCGCCGGCTACCATGCGCGCGCGCGCGTGGATTTTCCCAAGGCAGGCGGCGTCAAGTGGCTGGTGGTCGCTTACGCCAAGCTGGAGTTGCTGGGATGAGTCGAACCGGCTGATCCGCAGGCGGGCTGTGGCCTCTTTTTTTTCTACAAAAAAATAATAAAAATGGCCTAAAAATACCAATTAAAGGTATTTGATAATTTTTTGATGCATATTTTATATTTTCTAATGATAATAAGTTGATGATGTAGAGTGTTATACCCTTTTTATTTTATTAATCCCGTTTATTAGTAATCTATATGGATCAACCATTGATGCGTATTAAGAAATGACCGCAATCTCACAAAATTCCCCGACCGCAACGGCTCGCATGTTTCCAAATGGCACTGACTCTCGCTTCAGCCCGACGCCGAAGCCCCGCGTTCCCGAACACCGGCTCACTTTAAAAGAAGTGTTGGATGAGTTGGTTACCGATCAGTTGGTCGCCAAGACCGATGCTGAACAAACGCTCGCCGGTTCCAGAATGGAGCGGAGCGAACTGCATCCGTTGGTGGTGATCGCGAACAAAAAACTCCACCATTTACGGTCACCGCAGCAAGTTCTGAGCCTGGAAATCCTGACCGAGTGGTTGGCTGGCAAGGCGGAATTACCTTATTTGCGCATTGATCCGCTCAAGCTGGATATTGCGGCGGTGGAGCGGCTGTTGCCGTTTATCTCGTTCGAATATGCCGCCCGCTATCAGATTTTGCCGATTGCAGCGGATGAGACCCGCGTGGTATTCGCTACCACCGAGCCTTGGTTGACCGACTGGCAGAGCGTGTTGCGGCAAACCTTGCGCCGCGATATCGAACGGGTCATCGCCAATCCGCTGGATGTCAATCGGTACCAGATGGAGTTCTACGGCGTCTCGCGTTCGGTGCGCGGTGCCCTGAAAGGCGCGGCCGAACCGGTTTCCGCCATCCTCAACTTCGAACAGTTGCTCGAACTGGGCCGACGGGGCGAATTGAGCGCCGATGAACGGCCCATCGTCCAAATCGTGGACTGGCTGCTGCAATACGCGTTCTCCCAGCGGGCCAGCGACATCCATCTGGAACCTCGGCGCGAACAGGGTTACATCCGCTTCCGCATTGATGGCGTGCTGAATGCGATTTATCAGTTACCGCCCTCGGTGATGAGCGCCGTCACCAGCCGCATCAAAATATTGGGGCGGATGGATGTGGCTGAGAAGCGCCGGCCACAGGACGGTCGCATCAAGACTCGTACTCCGGCCGGCCGCGAGATCGAACTGCGGCTTTCCACCATGCCCACCGTTTTCGGCGAAAAATGCGTGCTACGCATTTTCGATCCGGACACGGCGGTCAAAAGTTTCGGCCAACTCGGCTTCGCACCCGCTGAAGAAGCCGCCTGGCGGACAATGATCGCCCGCCCGCACGGCATCGTGCTGGTGACCGGGCCGACCGGTTCCGGCAAGACCACCACCTTATATACCACGCTCAAGCAGCTGGCCGCGCCCGAAGTCAATGTTTGCACGGTTGAAGACCCCATCGAGATGGTGGCGCCGGAACTCAATCAGATGCAAATCCAGCCGGCCATTGATCTCGGTTTCGCGCAAGGCATTCGCACGTTGTTGCGGCAGGATCCGGACATCATCATGGTGGGGGAAATCCGCGATCTGGAGACGGCGCAGATGGCGGTGCAGGCGGCGCTGACCGGCCACTTGGTGCTTTCAACCCTGCATACCAATGATGCCGCGTCGGCCATAACCCGTTTGCTTGATCTCGGCGTGCCTTATTATCTGATCCAGAACGTGTTGATCGGAGTGATGGCGCAACGCTTGGTGCGGACGCTCTGCACCCATTGCAAGGGAGCCGAACAAATCGATGAGGTGTTGTGGGGTGCGCTGGTCAGGCCCTGGCCGATACCCAAACCGGCGACCATCGGTGCGCCAAAAGGCTGTCCTGAATGTCGCAATACCGGCTATTTGGGGCGGGTCGGCCTGTATGAACTGCTGACGGTAACGCCGGGATTACGCCGCTTGTTTCGGTCGGAAATGGATGAGGAAACCTTGCGGCGCGGCGCTTTCGAGCAGGGAATGCGGCCGTTGCGGGTTGGAGCGGCGCTTCAGATCGCGGCGGGATTGACTACTTTCGAGGAAGTCGTGCAGATTTTGCCGCCCCTGACAGAGTGAGCGGTCCGTGATGGATTGTTGCCATGCATCACGAGTTTTTTGACTAAATTGTTTCGAAAGCACACAATATATTTGTGTTTTTTTATACACGGTTTCCAATGCTTAACCATTCAAAACAAATTGCCTTTCCAACAACAACACTAAATTATAAGGGGTGCGCGATGTCTTCCAAGATCCGTAAATGTGCTGTGGCGGCGGCCTTGGCCAGCGGTTTGTTGACCGGGGTTGTCCAGGCTTATGAAGCGGGCGATTGGGTGGTCCGAGGCGGTATCTGGGGCGTGTTCCCGAAATCCGACAACCTGAGTCTTGGACCAGGCGCTAACATTGATGTCGATAACGGCTATAGTTTCGGCTTTAACGTGACCTACATGGCCACGCGGAACATCGGGATTGAGGTGTTAGGCGCGTGGCCGTTTAGTCACGACATCAAACTCAGCGGCGCGGGTAAGGTTGCCGAAACCAAGCATCTTCCCCCGACGGTGACCGTTCAGTACCATTTCCTGCCTGACAGTAACATCCGGCCTTATGCCGGCGTTGGTTTTAACTACACCATCTTTTTCGATGAAGAAACCAAAGGCGCTCTGTCGGGAGCCGATCTGGATCTAGATGATTCCTGGGGTTTGGCGGGACAGGTGGGCGTCGATATCGACGTGGCGCCGAACTGGTTCGTCAACTTCGACGTTCATTACATTGATATCGATACCAAAGCCAAGTTGAATGGACAGGGTATCGGCACCGTCGAAATCGATCCTTGGGTGGTCGGCATCAATGTCGGTACCCGCTTCTAAAGCGAAGTGCGCCGGCTAGAGCAGGGTTGCTCTGGCCGGAACCGCGCCTGAAGCCTCCCCGCGTCACGCCAGTGATCCGGCAGGGGGCTTGCGTTCGAAAGCAGAATCGGGCAATCGCAATTCTTTCAAGCCTGTTCAGGATATCCCAGAGCTGCTAATGCCGCGCTCAATTCGGTGCGGATGTCGCTATCCGCCCGTACGGTGACCCGACCCGTCGGCACGTCCACCTGAACATCACGCACTTGCGCATGATGGCCCAGTCCGGTGCGAATGGCGTTGGCGCAACCACCGCATTTGATGTTCTGGGCCAAGAATTCAAATTCCATGCTGGAGTCCTCTGGATGATAGCGCTGGGCGATGAATTTAAAGTATAAGCCCTGGATGCAAGGCGCACTATGGCAAGACGGAACGGGGATCGTGCTCTAATAGAGTGCATGATATCCATTTTATGCGCCTATAAAGTGCAATATGAAGGTCAACCGGTCTGAGTACTACGACTAGTTAGCGGCCAAATGAGCAAAAATCACGATGGCATGTTTCGTGCTCCAACCGGGCCAACTTATCAATTTTCTCTATTTGATTGACTGATCGACCCCCATTTTTAACCCGAGGAATCAATGACGATGAATGCTGCTGATGTGATGAAGCTGGTCGAGGAAAAAGGCATCCGCTTTGTGGATTATCGGTTTACGGACACCCGCGGCAAGGAGCAACATGTGACCGTGCCGATCAGCGCCTTTGAAGAGGACGTGTTCGAGGATGGCAAGATGTTCGACGGCTCGTCCATCGCCGGTTGGAAAGGCATCCAGGAATCGGACATGATTCTGATGCCCGATCCGGCCACTGCCTGTGTCGATCCGTTTTTTGAAGAGCCGACGTTGCTGCTGACTTGCGATGTCATCGAGCCGAATACCATGCAGGGTTACGAGCGCGACCCGCGTTCGTTGGCCCGTCGCGCCGAAGCCTATCTAAAATCAACCGGCATTGCCGATACCGCGTTTTTCGGCCCCGAAAATGAATTTTTCATCTTCGATGACGTGCGCTGGGGCGCCGATATCAGCGGTTGTTCCTACAAGATCGATTCTTCCGAGGCCGGTTGGAATTCGGAGCGGGCTTACGAAGGGGGCAACTTCGGCCACCGTCCCGGCATCAAGGGCGGCTACTTCCCGGTGCCGCCGGTCGATTCCTTGCACGACATTCGCGGCGCCATGTGTTTGGCGCTGGAGCAGTTGGGCCATACGGTCGAAGTGCACCACCATGAAGTCGCTACCGCGGGCCAGTGTGAGATCGGCGATAAATTCAATACCTTGGTGCGTAAGGCGGATGAAGTGCAGTCTCTGAAGTACGCCGTGCAGAACATCGCGCAAAGCTTCGGTAAGACCGCCACCTTCATGCCGAAGCCGCTGGTCGGCGATAATGGCAGCGGTATGCACGTCCACCAGTCGTTAGCCAAGGATGGGGTCAATTTATTCTCCGGCAACCAATATGCCGGTTTGTCCGAGGCCGCGCTGTATTACATCGGCGGTATTATCAAACACGCCAAGGCGTTGAATGCTTTCACCAATGCGTCCACCAACAGCTACAAGCGGTTGGTGCCCGGCTTCGAAGCGCCAGTGATGTTGGCTTACTCGGCCCGCAACCGCTCGGCATCGATCCGTATCCCCTATGTCAGCAGCCCGAAGGGCCGCCGGATCGAGGTGCGCTTCCCTGATTCCACCGCCAATCCCTATCTGGCTTTTGCCGCGATGATGATGGCGGGCTTGGACGGCATTCAAAACAAGATCCATCCCGGCGAGCCGATGGACAAAGACCTCTACGATTTGCCGCCGGAAGAAGAAAAACAGATTCCCAAAGTCTGCTTTTATTTGGATGAGGCGCTGGCGGCGCTGGACGCCGATCGTGAGTTTTTGACCAAGGGCGGCGTGTTCACCAATGACCTGATTGATGCGTATATCACACTGAAGCAGGAAGATGTGACTCGGCTGCGGATGACGACCCATCCGGTTGAGATGGATATGTATTACAGCCTGTAACTCGCGCCCGGTCTTTACAAGCTTGCGTTATAGGCTTACAGACAGAACTGCCGACGCTTGCAACGCCCCCGACCGGGGGCGTTGTTTTTTGGGTTGGTCGCGACCCTGCCGGTCAAGTCATTGCGCTATTATGGTGCAAGAGAAACTTACAAGCAGATCATCAGCGCCAAGCGTGCGCTACCGCCCCGCCACCTAGGTGGGGGCTGCTTTACCTGGTCCTGCCGGTGTCGCGGGGGCGACTTGCCCGCTTGGTTTGGTTCTTGCTATGTGGCTAACAAATGATCGAAAGGCGAGGCCAAGGTGCTGAGAGACTATTACCGTCGGGTTGTGGATGGCTTGAGCATCGCCGTGATCGTGTTGGATCGGCGGCTGCGCTTACTGTTCATGAACGCCGCGGCGGAAACACTGTTCGAACTCAGTTTTCGTAAGGCGCGTAAGTTGGCCTTGGCCGATTTGATCGTCGGCAGCGAACCGTTCATTGCTGGATTGCGGCGCTGCTTGGAAAACGCTCATCCCTACATTGAGCGGGAATTGCAATTGACTTTTCTCCCGGATCGGAGCGTCACTGTCGATTGCACCGCCGCCCCTTTGCTGGAGCGCGACCCGCCGATGGAACTGTTGTTGGAGTTGCGTCAAGTCGATTGGCGGCTGCGCATCAACCGGGAAGAACACATTCTGGCCCAGCACCATACCACGCGAGCGTTGGTGCGGAATTTGGCTCACGAAATTAAAAATCCGCTGGGTGGATTGCGCGGGGCCGCCCAGTTGCTGGAGCGCGAATTGCCGGCGCCGGCGCTGCGCGAATATACCGGCATCATCATCGGTGAAGCGGATCGGCTGCGTAATCTGGTCGATCGAATGCTTGGACCTAACCAGCCGCGCGCTTACGATGAAGTGTGCATCCACGAATTGTTGGAGCGCGTCTGCGGGCTGGTGCAGGCGGAGACGGGTTCGGGCATTCAGATCGAGCGCGACTACGATCCCAGCATTCCACCGGTGTGGGGCGACGCCGACCGCTTGATTCAGGCGCTGCTCAATGTGGTGCGCAACGCCGTGCAGGCGCTTGACGGCCAAGGCGTCATCACCCTGCGGACGCGGGTGCAACGCCAGTACACCATCGGCGCCAAGCGCCACAAACTGGTGGGGCGGCTGGACGTGATCGACCACGGTCCCGGCATTCCGCCGGAGCAGCAGCAACAGATTTTCTATCCCATGATCAGCGGACGACCGAATGGCACCGGTCTGGGCTTGTCGATCGCCCAGAACATCGTCAACCAGCACGGTGGTCTGATCGAGTGCGCCAGTCGGCCCGGAGAAACCGTTTTTACACTGTTATTGCCTTTGGGAAAAACCGGATGAGCAGGAAAGAACAGGTTTGGGTGATCGACGATGACCATGCAATCCGCTGGGTGTTGGAAAAGGCCCTACAGCGCGACAACATGACCGTCTCCGCTTTCGAGAGCGCCACCGGGGTTTTGGAGGCGCTCAAGCAGGGACGGCCAGATGCGATCATCGCCGATATTCGGATGCCCGGAATGAACGGATTGGAATTGCTGGCGCGATTGCGTGAGCGCTTGCCGAGTTTGCCGGTCATTATCATGACGGCGCATTCCGATCTCGACAGCGCCGTTGCCGCCTATCAGGGCGGCGCTTTCGACTACTTGCCCAAACCCTTCGATGTGGATGAAGCCGTCGCCTTGGTACGGCGGGCCTGCTTGACCCACCGCCAGAGTGCCGAGCTGTTGGAGCAAACCGCGCCATTGCCCGAAATCATCGGCGAAGCGCCGGCCATGCAGGAGTTATTCCGGGCAATTGGTCGCTTGTCCCGGTCGAATATTACGGTGCTGATCACCGGTGAATCCGGCACCGGCAAAGAATTGGTGGCCCGCGCTCTGCACCGACACAGCCCGCGCGCCGACAAGCCCTTCATTGCGATCAACACCGCCGCCATTCCCCGCGATTTATTGGAATCGGAACTGTTCGGCCACGAGCGGGGCGCCTTTACCGGGGCGCAGGCGTCGCGTCAGGGACGATTCGAGCAAGCCAACAGCGGCACGTTGTTTTTGGATGAGATTGGCGATATGCCGGCGGAATTGCAGACTCGGTTGTTGCGGGTGCTGGCGGAGGGCGAGTTTTATCGGGTTGGCGGGCATACGCCGACCCGGGTGGACGTGCGGATTATTGCCGCTACCCATCAAACCCTGGAACAGCGTGTTCGGGAAGGTTTGTTTCGCGAAGATCTATTTCACCGGCTGAACGTGATTCGCATCCAACTGCCCCCGCTCAACAAACGGCGGGAAGATATCCCGCTGCTGACCCGGCATTTTCTCAATCAGGCCGCCCGAGAATTGGGTGTGGAATCGAAAATGCTGCGCTCGGAGGTTGAGGTTTATCTCAGTCATCTGGATTGGCCGGGCAACGTCCGGCAACTGGAAAATCTGTGTCGCTGGTTGACCGTGATGGCCTCTGGTCGAGAAATCCACTTGGAGGATTTACCGACGGAGTTGCGGGAACACGGGCCAGCGCTGGAAGGGAGCGGCGCCAATTGGGAAACCGCGTTGCGCTTGTGGGTCAACCAAAGCCTCGCTGGCGGCGGCCAGAATTTATTGGAAACCGCCTTGCCTTGTTTCGAACGGGTGTTGATCCGGGCGGCGCTGGAGCAGACTGGAGGGCACCGCCAAGATGCGGCCCGCTTGCTAGGCTGGGGACGCAATACCCTGACCCGCAAGATCAAGGAGCTGGGGATGGATTGAGCACGTCTCAGCTATCGCCCCATCACCCGATCATGTTTGATGTTGTGCTATTCGAACCGGAAATTCCGCCCAACACCGGCAATATCATCCGGCTGTGCGCCAATACTGGCGCTCGCCTGCATTTGATCCGACCGCTGGGATTTCAGTTCGATGACCGGCGGTTGCGGCGGGCGGGACTGGATTATCATGAATGGGCCGCGGTGCGGCTGCATCGCGATCTGGCCGCTTTTCTGGCCATTGTGCAACCGGCGCGCTTGTTCGCCTTCACCACCAAAGGCGCGCGTTCTTATCATGCCGTGGCCTATCAGCCGGATGACGCTTTGCTGTTCGGCCCGGAAACCCGTGGCTTGCCAGCGGCGGTTCTGGACGGTATTGCCGCGGAGCAGCGTCTGCGCTTGCCGATGATGACCACCGGACGCAGCCTGAATCTTTCCAATGCGGTGGCCATTGTGCTGTACGAGGCATGGCGGCAACAGGGTTTTCTGGGAGCGCTTTAGCCGTTGGTTGCGTCGCTGAATCCAGCGTGGTTGTCATCCGGGGATTAGCGATTATGCTTTGATGGTGTTTACGTGCTTTTAGCTCAGCCCGTGTTGATGGAGAGCGTCATGGCCTACCAGTTGATCAGTTTCGTGCTGTGCCCTTACGTGCAGCGTTCGGTCATTACCTTGAAAGAGAAGCAAGTTCCCTTCACTATCACCTATATCGACCTGCAAAATCCCCCAGACTGGTTTCTGGCGATTTCCCCGATGGGCAAGGTACCGGTGCTGCGAATGGCGCAAGACCAGGTGTTATTTGAATCGGCGGTGATCAACGAGTATCTGGACGAGACTAACCCACCGCCGTTGCACCCACAAGATCCCTGGCGACGGGCGCATAATCGCGCCTGGATCGAGTTCGGCTCCAACTTGATAGGCCGGCAGTATCGGATGCTGGTAGCGGCGGACGAGGGCGCGTTCGTGCAAGAGCGGGACAGCTTGCTGGCCGATTTGCGCTATGTCGAACAGCAGTTGGGCGAGGGGCCATTTTTCAATGGCGCGGCGTTCTCGCTGGCCGATACCGCCTACGCGCCACTGCTTTCACGGCTGGATCTCATCGAGCGCCGCTATCCGCAGGGGTTGCTGGCGGCAACCCCCAAGATTGCGGCGTGGAGCGAGGCGCTGCTGGCCAAGTTGGCGGTGCGGGAGTCGGTGGTGGCGGATTTTGAGGAACGATTCATCACCTATTATGCCGGACAAGGGGGTTTTTTAGCGAAGCATCTGGTGTAGTCGGTTATCTCAGTGATTGCCCTTAACCGCTGTCGCGCGGGTCATCCAATAAATAGCGCCCAGCCAGCTTGTGGAATGCTTCCGACGTGCGCGGGCCAGCCAAACCATCGACCTTGACGAAAATACCGGGAAGGGTATTTAAAAATCGTTGCAATGTTTCGACCGTGGGCGAAGGTTCGGCTCTGCTAAAGCGCAACAGGGGTCGGGCTGGCCGCTCGGCGCTGCTGGAAAATTCGATCAAACCTTGTTCGGCCAACCGCCGCAGTAAGACCGCCACGCCGCACGACTGGGCGATAGCGGCGTCATTCCAGGTATCTTCCGCAACGTATTTGCCTTGCTTATAGTGATCGGAATAATTCCACAGATAGGGAGACAGCACTTCAGGATGATGTAGCCGATAACCCCAACCGCCGCGGCCCTCCAGTACGAATAGGACGCCGGCAATGCTCCAGTCATCCCACTGGTCGAAGCGCCACAGCCGCAGAGCGTCGGCGGCGCTGTCCTCCCAAGCGAACGGCGGCTCTCCATCCGTCGGCCGTCCGTCTGGCAAGTGGCGGGTGCGGTCGCTCAGAGAGTCGCCATTGTGGAGGTGTACCTCGAAATCACGGTTGGTATGGGCATAGTGCAGTACGCCGACCACGAACCAAGGTATCTTGAGCGCGCCTGCCACCGTGTGATAGCGCGGTCGATCCGCCAGCATGCTTTCCACTAGGCTATCGACCTCGGCGGCTCGCTCCGGGCGGACATCGCAGCTAGCAAACAAGCGCCCGTATTCTCTTTGCAGCTCTTCGGTGAGAATGATGCGGCTCATCCTGAAAAATCCTTACCACGATTAATCAATGGGGTCTAAGATCGTTTCGTCGTGTTTGATCCTAACCCGCGGCGGCGCGTAAGGCGAATTTGACCATCAACCAGATCCCTAAAATCAGTAGCAGGGTCAAACCGACGCCGACGATAATAAAATGGATGGGTTGACCCTGCTGGAAATCCCGTTGTTGGTTGCGCGAATTTTGTACGCCGAAAAAAGAGGACAGTACACTGAGGACGATATCCAGCGCGCTGGGTGGTCGATGGGGCTGTTTAGAGCCGTTGGCGGAGGGGTCGGGAGTGGTCATTGCGTGCAGTGGCATTCCAAGAGAGTTGAAGGATTTAGCGTGGGCCGATGCGACCAGGCCCAGGCCAGCCATGAATTACCGCCGATCTTTGCTACCTTATTAAAGCACCAACCGGCCCAATTAAAGCACCAACCGGCCCAGCTTCCATGATGCTTGTTAAATTACCCTTGCTGTCAGCGGCTTCGCTTGATGATTTTATCGCCTGGAGGTGCGCCCAGCCTGTCAGCCGAGCGCTTTTTCTGCGCCATGTCGCTGATGTCGCTCGTCGGTTGCCAGCGGCGCGTTTCATCTTCAACCTCTGTGAAGATCGCTATTTGTTCCTGGTCGCGTTCGCCGCGATAGGCGCAAACGGCCAGACCAACCTTTTACCCTCCAGTCGCGCCAGTTTACACCTGCGCGCGCTATCTCAAGATTATCCCGATAGCCGCCAGATCGAAGATCAGGATATCGAATCCTGGATCGCGTCGGCGGGTGGGGATGCAGCGGTTCCCGCCGTCTCCGATCTTCCGGGCGGGCAGGTGGTGGCCATTACTTTCACCTCTGGCAGTACGGGTCGCGCCAAACCGAATCATAAAACCTGGAGCGAACTGCTAAGCGGCGCGCGCCAGGCTCGCCAGCGTTTCGGGTTCGACCGGACGACCCATATTGTGGCGACGGTGCCGCCCCAGCATATGTATGGATTAGAAACCTCCATTATGACCGTATTGGCTAGCGGCGCGAGCGTTTACGGCGGCCGACCATTTTTCCCGGAAGATATACGGGCGGCGTTGGAGGCGATGCCGACGCCACGGGTGCTGGTGACAACGCCAATCCATTTACAAGCCTGCGTGCAAGCAGGGTTGCGCTGGCCGCAACCGGCTTTTTTGATCTCGGCGACCGCGCCGTTATCCGCCGCGTTGGCGGCTCGCGCTGAAGCGGCGTTCGGCGCGCCAGTGTTGGAAATTTACGGCTGCACCGAAGCCGGCTCCATCGCGAGCCGCCGCACGCTGGACGGCGACCGCTGGCGGCTCTATGACGGTTTTATCCTGCATCAAGGTTGCCTGTCCGGCGCTCATCTACCGGAATCCGTGCCATTGAGCGATCTGGTTGAAGAATGCGGGGAAAGAGAATTCAAGCTGGTGGGTCGGCGGGAGGATGTCGTCAACATCGCGGGCAAGCGCAGCTCGCTGGGCTACCTTAATCATCAACTCAACGAGATTGACGGGGTGATGGAGGGCGTGTTCTTTCTACCGGAGGAAAACAACAGCGAAGTGCAGCGGCTGGCCGCCGTCGTGGTCGCGCCCGCATTGAGCGAGCGCCAACTGTTGGCCGCCTTGGCGGAACGGCTCGATCCAGTTTTCTTGCCGCGCCCGCTACTCAAGGTGCGCGGGCTGCCGCGCAACGAAACTGGAAAAGTGACGCGCGCGGCGCTACTGGCGCTGGTCAGCCGTCCGGTTTCCTCCAATCTCGACCGCCAATCGTGATCTTCGAACAGCATTTTATCATTTCCGCCGATCATCCCAGCGTGGCGGGGCATTTCCCCGGCAATCCCATCGTGCCCGCCGTGGTCATTCTGGATGAAGTGCTGGGTGCTTTTGCGGCATGGCGGCCAGACGCGCGGGTGCTGGGGATGCCGGCAGTCAAATTTCTGGCCCCATTGCGGCCGGAACAAAGCTGCGCCGTGCGCTTCGGCCAGTCCGGCGCGCGCGGCCTACCGTTTGACTGCATCGGCCCACATGGCCAACCCCTCGCGCAAGGCTGGTTGCGCATTGCGCCAGAGCGCTGCTGAAGGGCAGGTTGGTTGCGGGGCAACCGCTTCGGCGTGATGCGGGCGGGCTTCTTTTTGCTTTTGCTTGATCAAAATCAGTCGCCCTTGGTGATCCTCAGCCAGACTGGGCCGATGCCCGACCGTGATAACGGTTACATCCGCCAAGTCTTTCTTGAATAAACGTCTCAAGGATTCTTGGCTGGCCTCGTCGAGCGCCGAGGTCGATTCATCCATGATCAGTAATCCGATTTTTGCACCAATAGGCGCACGAACGTCAGGCGATTCTGTTCACTACCTTATTCTGCAAGGCGTTAAGAAATTTGGCGTTCCATTGATTGATTCCAAGTTGCGCCGCAAGAGAGCAAAGCATCAAACCAATGACGCTGATGGTGCGAGTTCATGCCCCGGCGGCGCTGGCTCCACGCCAATAACCGAATACAAAAGTGGTGAATGTTCTAATAGTAGGATTTTGACCTTTTGGATTTTTAGTGGAGTTTTTACTGGTTGGCGTGATCTATGATCCGATTCTGTCTCGGTCATTATTAAAATTCTCCAAAATAGAACAAAAATTGAGGAATGATTTATTAGGATTATCCACGAAGTCGCTATGCCATCTTAAAGAGGATTAGCGGACGTGCCTCAAGACAGCATCATAGAAGCATCGCATAGGGCGAATATCAGAAACAGAGCGGGACAGTTTGTGAAGACGGATTCGCGACGGGCTGCATGGAGGGTTCAAACGGCGCGGCATTTTTGGAGGGCGGGCTTTGGATAGGGATAACTGAATGAATCAGTTTATTTATTTCATAATATATCTAGATCAAACTGAAGACCCGACTGATGAAACAGTCGGGTAGAATGAGGAAAGCCAAGAGGCTGGACAATGCGAGGACAGCTGTTTGCCTTATGTTTCGCCAGACTCCCCAAGAGTTTCCTCAGTTTTGAATTAAGTCCATTTTAGCGACAAAGGCTATCAGCCTCTGAAGAAAAAGAACCATAATAATATGACAATAAATCCTGGAACGCCCAACAGCCATAGGATTAATGGGGGAAGTATTCGGCCTTCCATCCGCCGCTTGATGTCAATGATCTGCTTCATTACATTACCCTCCAATTTGCCGCTCTGGCAACTATTGCAAAATAGCGTGCAGTTTATGGCGAGACCATGGGAAATCATGCTTGCTGAAGCGTGACTTTTCTTGGACTATTTCAAACAGAAAAAATTCATTCGAACACAGTATTCGAATACGTGTTTTTAACATCATTTATAATAAAGCTTGTGAAGTCAGCTAGCCGTGTCAGTAGATTGAGCAGCTTATGGCGCGGATCATTCAGTACCGAAAATAATTCATTTCGGCTAAATTCAAAGCAGGGGATTCTGATGACTCAGGTTTATCAAGGCAGTTGCCACTGTGGCGCAGTTCGTTTTTCTTATGAAGGAGAAGCGATCAGCAAAGGTCTTCGCTGTAATTGCTCTTTGTGCGTACGGAAAGGAGCAATGATGTCTACCGAAGCCATACCATCAGAAAATTTCAAGATCGAAGCAACTGAGGGGGTGCTGGGTCTTTACCAGTTCGGTTTGAAAACGGCCAAGCATTATTTTTGCAAGCACTGTGGAATTTACACCTTTCACGAAACCGCCAGAAAGCCAGGCCATTTTCGAGTCAATCTCGGATGCGTCGACGGTATCAACCCATTCTCGCTGGAGGCAGAGGTGTTCGATGGCAAACATTTGCTGTAGTGGCTTGGGTCATGCTTGTTCAAGCTGCTAGCTCAGCCGCTCTTGCGCCCGAAATAAGCCCGAAACAGATCGAATTCCACATGACATCCGGCTTCGGCGAACCCCGCATCGCGGATTGCTTGAATGATCGTGTTGGGTGGGACGCAGTTTTCAATGGTATCCCAGTAATAACGCATCAGCGTTTGCATGTCTTGTTGGCCAGTGGTGAGTCGACTGAGTAGCGGAATGACCCGGCCCATGTAAAACTTGATGACTCCACGCTTGAGCGGGGCGTTGGGCCGACCGATTTCGAGAATCAGCAGTATGCCGCCAGGCCGCAGCGCGCGATGAAATTCCTGAAAGGTCACATTGAGATCGGCGACGTGACGCAGCGCGTAACCCATGCTGATCATGTCGCAACAGGCGTTCGCTACTGGCAACTGTTCCATCAAGCCTTGCATCAGCGGAATGTGCAATAGCCGCTTCAGCTCCGCCAGCATCCCCATGCTGACATCCAAGCCAATCACCGTCTGAGGGTCGCCGGTAATGGCGATAGCCTGCCGGGCGACCAGACCGGTGCCGGTGGCGACATCCAGCACGGTCATCCCCGGCCGCAAACCAGCCCGTTCCAGCGCCCGCCGGCGGTACCAATTGCCCGATCCAAACGACAGTAACTGGCAGACCCAATCGTAGTAATGGGCGGTGCGGTCGAACAATTGGCGCACGAAAGCGGGCCGTTGCACCAGATCGGGGTAATAATCCGGCAAGGTCGGGTGGGGTTGTAGCTGTTTTTCCGGTTTCAAGGGGCATGATCCTGTGATTGGTGGGCGGCTTCGCTGGTGGCCAACCCTTCGATTTCAACGAGCAATTCTGGACGACAAATATCGGCCTGGAGAAATAACAGCGATAAATTCGCTCCAAACCGTTCAGCGATTCGGGCGCGTAGCGGGGTTGGGTCGGCCTTGGGCCGAAGGTAGATTTTCAATAGCGCCATCGCCAACGACGCCGTGGCGCGCCGGTTGGCTTCCGCCACTAATGTTTCAAGATTCAGCAGGGTCTCATCCAGTTGCGAGCAAAGATCCTGATGCTGGCTGGCGTGGCCGACGATGCTTGCCGTGCCGGAAATATACAGATGCTGGCAGCCAGCGCTCCAGTTTTTCAACAAGGCGCGCGAAAAGGAAGGACTACGGCGGCCGTATTGCGGGGGATAGCGAAAGGCGCTGAGCTGACGCGGATTTTCGATCTGTAGGCCCGGCTCTCGCGCCGCTAGCGCGTACAGATGCAAGCCCGGCCCTTGCGCGCCGAGCGCCGATCCGGCCGGCAGCCGAGACTCGAATTCGCGCAACGCGCCGGCCAATACTTGATGCCGGCCCGCGCAAAAAGCGCGGTAGCGCTCCAAACCATCGTATTCTTGATTAATTTCAGGGAAATAATTCCAGATACGCAGCAAATGCGGATAGCCCAAGCCGCGGGTGATTATCACTAAACGTCGGTACGCAACCTCGGTCAGGGCTTGCAAGGCGGCAGGATCCGCTTCGGGCAGAGCCAGCTGGAGAAACAGAACATCGCCGTCGCTCGCATGATAAATCCCATCGTGCATCCCAGTTTGCACCGGTCGCGCGCCAAACCATACTTCAGCGGTGCTCGCGCCGCCCAATTCAGCCAGCGCAAGCCTGCAAATCCGGTTATCCGCGCTGATTGGCGCCGGCGCGCCAAATCGAACCAGTCCCAGTAGTCGTTCGCTGTGCAGCCACTCCTGGCTTTGTGTCTCATCGCAGAACAGAACCGTCAAGGAATCCGTCAACATACGCCTCAATAGTAGAATGAGTGATAGAGTGGTTCGCGGGTTTTACAGAAACTCCGTAACAGGGTTACTTCATCGATTGAGACAGTTACCGGCTATGACCGCCGAGCATGATATATTATCGACAAACAAAGCCTGCTAACACCGTCGCTTGCGCGCGCTCCAGTCCATTTCAACGAGGCCACTCATGGAAGCTCTTTCGTCATTCGAGTTGGAGGTGGCTCGACTGCTGGTCGAGACCCTGCATCTGGAAGATATTAAACCGGAGGAGATTCCCCCGGAAGAACCGTTGTTCGGGGAAGGGCTGGGCTTGGATTCCATCGACGCGCTAGAACTGGCGCTTGCCATCTCAAAAACTTATGGTTTTCAACTGCGTTCGGATGACAAGGAAAACCGGCGCGTGTTCGCTTCGCTTCGCGCCTTGAGCCAGCATATCGAGCAGCAGCGCACTCATTAAGCCTATTTCCTCCAATTCTGGCCTTACTCCAGGGGCACTTGCCGATGCGTCAGGATTGGGCGCGGTTGCCGGAGCGAGGCAATCGATGGGCATTGCGGCTGATTCGTTGGATCGCCCTCCATGGGGGCCGCGCGACGGGCCGAGCGCTGCTGTATCCGATTACCCTGTATTTTTTGCTTGCCGCCACGGCGGCCCGGCGCGGCTCGCGGCTTTACTTGCGGCGGTCGCTTGGCCGAGAACCGGGCTGGCGGGATTTATTCCGCCACCTGCACTGTTTCGCCGCCACGATCCTGGATCGGATTTATTTTTTAATCGGCCAACTGGGACGGTTCGATGTCAAGATTTTTGACGGGCAACTGATTCTGGATCAAGTGGCGTCGGGCCAAGGCTGCATCTTGCTGGGATCGCATCTTGGCAGCTTTGAAGCCTTGCGCGCGCTCGGCGCGACGGTTCGTCATTTGCCAATCAAGATCTTGATGAAAATCGAACACAATCAAACCGTCACCGAATTGCTCGACGCGCTGAATCCCGCGCTGGCGCAAACCATCATTCCTATCGGTCGGCCTGAAACCTTGCTCCAAGTTCAGGAAAGCCTGGAGCAAGGCTTTCTGGTGGGCGCGCTCGGTGATCGGGTGGCGCAGGGCGATAAGATCGTGCATTGCCAATTTCTGGGCCAAACCGTTGCTTTTCCAGTCGGACCCATGCTGCTGGCTGGCTTGATGGGGTGTCCGGTCATTCTATTTTTCGGCTTGTATCGGGGTGGTAATCGCTACGACATCCATTTTGAGCGGCTGGCCGAGCGGATCGTGCTGGAGCCGCGGCGGCGGCAAGAACAATTGGCGGTTTGGACCCAGCGTTATGCTGATCGCCTGGAACACTATCTTCGGCTTGCGCCCTATAATTGGTTCAATTTCTACGATTATTGGGATGAGGAATCGGCTTGAAACCCGTGGTAACCCGTGGATGGCGCTCTGCCCGCCAGCGCAGTATCGGTTCGGATGGCGGTTTGCTGACATTTGCCTTATCGAATCTGGTGCTGTTGGGAACGCTAGGTTTGAGCGGCTGGTGGATGCTCTATCACGTCTGGAAAGTCGCGCGTGAGGCGCCGTGCGGCGAAGTGACCGGCGCGTGGGTGGTGGTTTTGGGGGCGCGGTTACGCCATGATCGGGTGTCGGCCGGCTATGCCCGCCGCTTGCGGCGGGCCGCTGGGTTGTATCGGGTCGATCCGCGACGCCATATTCTTCTGGCTGGCGGCCAGACGGGCGGCAGCGTCAGCGAAGCGGAGCGCGGTCGAGAGTTTCTGCTCGATCTTGGGGTGCCGCGGTCCAGTTTGCATCTCGAAGATCAATCCTTGAACACGCTCGATAATTTGCGCCGGGCGCGACAATTATTTCCAAGCCTGCAAGAGCAACCTTTCACGCTAGTGACCAGCCGCCACCATTTGGCGCGTAGCGCCATCTTGGCGCATGGTTTGGGATTGCGTCCGATTTTATGCGCCGCCGAGGAATTGGCGCGCCTTGATCCTATTCTGCTGTGGCGCTGTAGCTTGGAAGCCTATTATCTGCACTGGTATTTGATCGGCAAAACCTGGTCGCGGTGGACCCAGAACCATCGCGGCTTGGCCCGAATCAGTTGATGGTCGGCGCTTGCCCGCGCCCGACACATAAACGCGAACGACGAAAGTTGGTCGGAGGGGGGTTGGCCGGGGGGGGCCCCCCCCCCCCCCCCCCCGCGCCCCCCGCCCCCCCCCGCCGGGGGGGCGCGCCCCCCCCCGGCGCCCCGGCCGGATGGACGTTACTGTCAGCGGCATTGGCCTGTGCGCGCCCGGCTTGCCGGATTGGCCGACCGGCCGGGCGGTGCTCGCTGGCAAACGGGCCTATCAGCCGGATCAGGCGGCGCGGTTCGACCGAGTGCGCCTGCCCCGCAACGAGATGCGGCGCGCGACATTGACGGTCCGGTTGGCCTTGCAGGCGGCGGATGAAGCCCTCGATGGCGCTGGCGTCGATCCGCGGCACTGCGGCGCGGTGTTTGCCTGCGCGGGCGGTAATACCGAGGCGCTCGACGCCTTATGCCAAGCCTTGATTGAACCGGCGCGCGCCATTTCTCCCAGCCAGTTCAATCATTCGGTGCATAACGCCCCGCTCGGTTATTGGAGCATTGCGACCGGTTCGATGCAACCGATGGTGAGCGTCGGCGCTTATGATGCGTCCTTTGCGGCCGGCTTGCTGGAAGCGGCGGCCCTGGCGCGACTGGAGCAGCGGCCCGTGTTGTTGGTGGCTTACGACACGCCGCCGCCGCGAGCGTTGCAGCCCTATCGCGCGGTGTCGCTACCGTTTGGCGTGGCCTTGCTGCTGACTTCGGAACGGCTTCCCGCTAGTATCGCCTGCTTGCGCGCTTGGCGAGCGGCCACTGGTTTGGCGGATGGCTTGCCGGCGGGTGAACTGGAGCGGCTGCGGCTCGCCAATCCGGCTGCCCGCGGCCTGCCCTTGCTGGAACGTTTGGCGGTGGGGCAGGGTGGCGCGGTCGCCTTGCCTTATTTACCGGATACTCGATTGGAGCTGCGGGTAGAACCATGCTAATCGACAAGGCCGCAATTCGTCGCCTGATTCCCCACGCCGGCGCGATGTGTCTGTTGGATGAAGTCGCCGCCTGGGACGAGCAAGGTATTCGCTGCCTGACCGTCACCCATCGCGATCCAGCCAATCCGCTGCGCCGCGCCGGGCGGCTTTCCGTGGTGCACGCGGTGGAGTATGGGGGCCAGGCGGCGGCGGTTCATGGCGCGCTGTGCGCCCGCCGCGCGGGTCAGGCCGCGCCACCGGGGTATCTGGCCGCCGTGCGTGACCTGCGTTGGTCTGCGGCTGAACTGGATGTCGCCGCGCCGCTGGAGGTGGCCGCTCAGCTGTTGCTCGGAGACGCCGCCCATTGTATCTATGACATTCAGATCGCCGCGGCGGATGGTGTGATCGCGACCGCGCGAATTACCATCCTGCCGCAACCGAGTCCGGGGAGTGAGCCGTGAGGCGTTGGAGTGGATGGCTGTTGGCGTGCTGGCCGTTGCTGGGCCTGGCCGACGATTCGTTGGCGGAGGTGATGCGGAGGCTGGCGGCGGTGCCGGCGGTCGAAGGGACCTTTCGCGAAGAAAAAACCTTGGCGGCGCTGGAGCAGCCTTTGGTGGCCACCGGCATGCTGTCCTATCGCGCGCCGTCTTTTCTGCGCAAGCGGACGCTGGCGCCGCAGCCGGAGGATTACGAGGCCGACGGCGATTGGCTGACGGTGGAGACCCCGACGACCGGTCGCAAGCAGTTCGATCTAAACGGCTATCCGCAGCTACGGCCTTTGGTTGAAGCGATTCGAGCCACCCAAGCGGGCGACCGGGCCACCTTGGAGCGGTATTACCGATTGGAATTTGAAGGAACGCCAGCCGCTTGGAGCCTGCGTTTGATGCCTGTCGCTCCGGAGGCCGCCAATTATCTCAGCGCCATTATTGTGCGCGGCCAAGACGGACGGATCGCCAGCATGGAAACGCTGGAGCCAGATGGCGACCGCAGTCTGATGACCATCCGCTTGGCATCGCCACCGTAACCGTGACTGTCTGCTGCTGATGGTTCCTTCTTCTCTCTACCTTGAAGCCCTCTCCCACCAGCGGGCGAGAGGAGCCAACGCGTGCGTTCCGTACCCCGCTGGTTAATCCAAACGCTTTGGCTGGTGGTGGCGCTGGGTTGCGGCTGGATCGTGCTGGCGACGCCGATAGCCGCTGATCTAGCGCTGTTCGTGCCCCGCGCCGATCCGGTGGCGGAGCTCTTGTTGGAGCAGTTGCGCAATGGCCCCACCACCCGGTTGATCCTGATCGGCTTGGATGGCGATTCGGAAACCGCCCGCGCCGCCGCCAGCCGTCGGATGGCGGAGCGATTGCGGGGTAACGCCTTGTTTGCCCGTGTTGCCAACGGCGCGGATATGTTGCCTGACGCGGAATTGCGGGCGCTGTTCGCCCATCGTTATTTGCTGAGTCCTGGCCTTACCCCGGAACGCTTTACGGTGGAGCGGTTGCGAACCGCTTTGCAAGCGCGGTTGGCGGAGTTGCAGTCACCGCTGGCGGTGTTTCAAAAGCGCTGGCTGGCCAGTGATCCGACCGGCGAACTGATGCACCTGTTGCGGTTGTGGCAAGGTGGCATCCGCGAGCCAACCAAGCGACTGGGGGTGTGGTTCTCGCCCGATGGCGCGCGCGCCCTGTTATTGGTTGAAACTCGCTCATCCGGTTACGATCTGATCGCCCAACGGCAGGCCGTGACCGCGATCCGCGATGCTTTTGCCGATGTCAGCCAAGGAACGGCGGTGCGCTTGGCCATGAGCGGCCCTGGCGTGTTGGCGACGCTGGCGGAGGATCAGGTGCGCGCCAGCGCCGAATGGCTCAGCGTGCTCGCTTTCGGCGCGGTCGTGCTGATTCTGCTGCTGGTCTACCGTTCGACTCGGACAGTCTGGCTCGGCGCGTTGCCCATGCTGGCGGCGTTGCTAGTCGGCGCGGCGGCGGTGGGGCTGATATTTGGCAAAATCTATCTGATTACCTTTGCCTTTAGCATGACGCTGTTGGGCGAAACCTTGGATTATCCCACTTATGTCTTCAGCCACCGGCGAGCGGCCGAATCGGTGGCTGAAACCGTGCGGCAGTTGTGGCCGACCTTGCGGTTGTGCGTCGCGACCACGATGCTGGGTTGTTTGGCGATGCTGGACTCCGATTTTGCCGGCTTGAGCCAGCTGGGCGTTTTCACGATGGCCGGTATCGCCGCCGCGGTGGCGACCACTCGCTGGCTGCTGCCGACCTTGGTTGCTACCCATTGGACGCCGCCGCAACCCGCTGCCATCGGGCCGTGGGCGGATGCGCTGCTGCGACCGCGGCCGCGGCTGGCGCTGGTGTTGGGCAGCGGCGGGTTCGTGGTGCTGGCCGCCGTGCTGATTAAGGCCCCGCCTCTGTGGGAAAATGATCTGGCCGCGCTCAGCCCGGTGCCGCGTGAACTGGTGCGGCTAGACCAAGAATTGCGCAATGCTTCCGGCGCGCCGGAGATCGGCCATCTGATCATTGTGACCGCGCCCGATGCCGAAACTGCCTTGCGCCACAGCGAAACCGTGGGCGCTTATCTGGCGCGTCGCCAGGCGGAAGGTCTCCTGGCCGCTTACGATGGCGCGATGCGCTACCTGCCGAGCGCGCAAAGCCAACAGCGGCGGCAGGCTGAATTGCCGGATGCGGCGACGCTGGCGGCCAATCTGAAGCTGGCCCTGGAAGGGTTGCCGTTCAAACCAGGGTTGTTCGCCCCGTTCCTCGACGCCATCGCCGCCGCGCGAACCGCCGCTCCGCTGCGACCGGTCGATCTGAGCGCGACGCTGTTGGGTGTGCGGGTCGGCACCCTGCTGTTCGCCGGCGAGCGCGGCTGGACCGCGTTATTGCCCTTGAGCGGCGTGCGGGATGCGCGGGCCGTGGCGGCGGAGCTGCCGCCATTGGAGAACGGTCAAGTTTATTATCTGGATTTGCGCGCCGAAACCAACCGGCTGGTGGCGGGCTTTCGGGAGGCGGCCCTGCAACGCTTGGCTTGGGGTGTTGCGCTGATCGTGGCGGTGGTTTGGGTCGGCTTGCGCTCTTGGCGGCGGGTGGCGGCGGCCTTGCTGCCGGTGCTGCTGGCGCTGATTTTCACCGTCGCGGCGTTATTGGCGTTGGGGGAGCGGCTATCGCTGTTCCATCTGGTGTCTTTGCTGTTGGTGCTGGGCGTCGGGGTCGATTATGGCTTGTTTTTCAGCCGGCCTGGCGCTGATGCGGATTTGCGTCGGCGCACGCTGCACGCCTTGCTCGTCTGTTGTGGTTCGGCCTTGACAGTGTTTGGTATGCTCTCCATTTCGGCGCTACCGGCGCTCCGAGCCATCGGTTTGACCGTCGGCCTGGGCGTGGCCGCCAGTTTCATCGCCGCCCTCGTGGCGGCCCGACCCTTGTTGACCCGAATGAGCTGAATGATGGCCATTGATCCTGTTGCAATTACCGCCCGCGCCGCGATCAACGCCTTGGGGCGCGGTGTTTCCTGCTCGCTGGCGGCGTTACGGCGCGGTGAAACCGGATTACGGCCTTGTGATTTCGAGGATGCCGTGTTAGAGACCTGGATCGGACGGGTGGCCGGGCTGGAAGACGAGCCGTTGACGGGTGAATTTGCGCCGTTTGATTGCCGCAACAACCGACTGGCCCGGTTGGGTTTAGAGCAAGATGGGTTCGCCTTGGCGGTCAGGGGAAGCAAAGACGCGCTACGGCGCTGACCGGATCGGCGTCTTTGTCGGCACCAGCACTTCCGGCATCGGCGCGACCGAACACGCCTATCGCCAGCGCGATCCGCTAACCGGCAAGCTGCCGGCCAGCTTCGATTACCGCCACACCCACAATGTCTTTTCCGTGGCCGATTTCACCCGGCAATGGTTGGGATTGACCGGGGTGGCGCTGGCGATTTCCACGGCGTGTTCATCCAGCGCCAAAGCGTTCGCTTCGGCTTGGCGGCACATGCGGGCAGGGTTTTGCGATGCCGCCGTGGTTGGCGGGGTGGATAGCCTGTGTCTGACGACGCTGTACGGCTTCAACGCGCTGGGGCTGGCTTCTTCGCGGCCATGCCGGCCGTGGGATATCGAACGCGACGGCTTGACGGTCGGCGAAGCCGCCGGTTTCGTGTTGCTGGAATGGGCCAAACCCGAAGACCAGCGCGTGTTGTTGCTAGGTTACGGTGAGAGCAGCGACGCCCACCACATGACTGCCGCTCATCCCGAAGGGGCGGGGGCGGCGCTGGCGATGCAACAGGCGCTGGCGCGGGCGGCGGTCGCGCCGGAACAGGTGGATTACATCAATCTGCATGGTACCGCCACCCCGTTAAACGACGCCGCCGAGGATCGGGCGGTGCTACGGGTGTTCGGGCCAGCGACGCCGTGCAGTTCCACCAAGGGTTGGACCGGCCACACCTTGGGCGCGGCGGGCATCACCGAGGCGATCTTCGTCGCGCTGTGCCTGGAGCACGGGCTGATTCCCGGCATCCTCAACACCCACCAGCGCGATCCCGCGCTCGGCGCGGGCGTGGTGCTGGAGAATCAGGAACGCCCGTTGCGATTGGCGCTGAGCAACTCCTTCGGCTTTGGCGGCACCAATTGTAGCCTGCTGTTCGGGCGGAGCAGCGCATGAAGCCGCTCGCCGTTGAAAGCATCGGCCTGCTCGCGCCGGGCCTGTCAGGCTGGGCCGCCAGTCGGGAAGTGCTGATTGGCGCGCGGGCGCATGCGGCGGAGCCGCTGCCGGTCGCCATCGCCACCTTATTGCCGGCCAACGAGCGGCGGCGCACGACCGTCACCATTAAGCTGGCCTTGCAGGTGGCGCAAGAGGCGATGGCCGAGGCGGCGGGCGATGCTCGAACCGTGTCCGCGGTGTTTGCCTCTTCCGGCGGCGATAGCGAGATACTCGATAAAATTTGCACAGCGCTGACGCAACCCGACCGGCCGGTGTCACCGACCCATTTTCATCAGTCGGTGCATAACACGCCGGCGGGCTACTGGTCGATTGCCACAAGTTGCCGGCAGCCCTCGCTGAGTCTTTCCGCGTATGATCACAGTTTTGCCACCGGTTTATCGGAAGCGGCGGCGCTGGCGTGGGCCGAAGCCGCCCAAGTGCTGTTGGTCGCCTACGATTTACCTTTGCCTTTCCCCTTAGCGGAGCGACGCCACATCGTTGCTCCCTTTGCCGTGGCTCTGCTGCTAAATCCGGTTTCCACCGAACGACGCCAAGCGCTGATCCGCTTGCGGCGGCTACCCGCTGGACCGGTGGATCGGTTGGATGATCCGGGCTTGGAGCGATTGCGCGCCGACAATCCCGCCGCGCGCGGCTTGCCGTTATTGTGCGCTATCGCTCGCCGCGCGGCGGGGTTAGTGATGCTGCCAGCCGGTGAGGATGCGGCCTTGCAGGTGGAGGTCGAAAGGTGAAGCGGGCCTTGGTGACCGGTGGCAGCGGTGATATCGGCGGCGCGATTTGCCAGCGTCTGGCGCGCGATGGCATGCAGGTAATTGTCCACGCCTACCGCCGTCCCGAACGGGCGGCGGCTGTTGTCGAGGCGATTCGGTCAGCGGGTGGCGCGGCGACAGTGGTCGTTTTCGATGTCGCCGACCCCGCGCAGACTCAGCACCGCTTGGCGGAACTGCTCGTTGATGGACCAATTCAGGTGCTGATCAATAACGCCGGCTTTCACGACGATGCACCAATGGCCGGGATGTCGTTGCACCAGTGGCGGCGGGTGATCGACGGCTGTCTGAATAGCTTTTTCAATGTGACTCAACCGCTACTGTTGCCGATGATCGGCACGCGCTGGGGCCGGATCGTCAATATTTCCTCCTTGGCCGGCGTGACCGGCAATCGCGGCCAGACCAACTATGCCGCCGCCAAGGCTGGCTTGCACGGGGCCACCAAGGCGCTAGCCTTGGAACTGGCCTCGCGCGGCATAACGGTCAATGCGGTCGCGCCGGGAATTATCGCTGGCGCTGCCACTGAAGCGGCGTTCAATGCGACCGCCATTAAGACGCTGGTTCCGGCGCGGCGGGCGGGAACAGCCGCCGAAGTAGCCGATTTGGTCGGCTTTTTGGCCTCGGCGGAAGCGGCTTATCTGACTGGCCAAATCATCAATCTCAACGGGGGCGTCATCTGAACACGGCTGGGGCGCCTATCGCGGTGGTTATCCCCGCTTACAACGAAATCGCCACCATTGCCGATATTGTCCGCCGCGCCCGTCAGCAAATCGAACCGGTGCTGGTGGTGGACGATGGCTCCAGCGACGACACCGCCAGTCAGGCCGAAGCGGCGGGCGCGACGGTGTTGCGACAGCCGCGCAATCAGGGTAAGGGCTTGAGCCTGTGGCGCGGGATGCGGCATGCGGTCGGGCAGGGCGCGGAAGCGGTGATCACCTTGGATGCCGATGGCCAGCACCGGCCGGAAGATATTCCGAAGCTGGTGGCGGCTTATCGACGTTGGCCGAAGCACCTGATTATCGCCGCCCGGCTGGAGCATCGCGAAGCCGCTCCACCCTTGCGACGTTTCGCCAACAGCATGGCGGATTTCTGGGTGTCCTGGGCGGCGGGCTGCCCGATCGCGGATACCCAATCGGGATTCCGATTGTATCCGGCTGATTTGCTGCTAGCGGTGGATTTTCCGCAAGGCGGTTGCCTTGGCTTCGCCTTTGAAAGCGCGCTCCTGATTCAGGCCGGTCGCCAGCACAGTTACCCTCAAGTCGTCGCCATTGAAACCATCTATCAGGCTGAGGCGCGTCCCAGCCATTACCGGCCGTGGCGGGATACGCAACGGATCGTGCGGCTGGTCGCATGGTCGCTATTCAGGCGGGGGATGTATCCGCTCGGCTTGCTGCGTTCCCTGGGGCTGCTATCATTACCGACAGATCATCATGAATGCTTGTTGAAACAAAAAGATAGTGGGGGTGAAAGATGAAGCTGAAAATACTGTTTCCAGCTGTTGCCATGCTGGCTCTGGTGATAGTGGGCTGCCGAAGCAATCCGATTTATAACGTCAACGGCGCGCCAGTCACCACCAGTACGCGAAATTATTCGATGAGCGATGTGCGCGGCGCCATCTTGCAAGCGGGCGCCGCGCTCGGCTGGCAGATGGAAGTGGCCAGACCGGGATTGATCGTGGGGACGCTCCGCGTGCGCGAGCACATGGCGCGGGTGGAAATTCCTTATGACCGGCGCAACTACAGCGTCCTTTATCGAGACAGTAACAACCTCGATTACGATGGCGCTAGCATTCATAGCAATTACAATGGTTGGATTGAGAATCTGCGAAATGAGATTAATGTCCGATTGAGTCAATTGTAATTTTTGATCGGTGATTGATTGTTGGGGGCCTTGAAAAAACTTGGCCCTCGGTCTTACTTGATTGTCGATCCGACCATGCGCAACCGGGTTTTATTCAATCCTTGCCGCGTTCCCATTCCTGTCGCTTTGCTCGATAGCCCTTGGGTGCGGCACGCATGGTCTGGCATTGATCCAGCCCAAGTGTGGGATAGCCACGTTCATCTGGCTGGTTTGGGCGATGGCGGCAGTGGTATTGAAATTGGACGCCAACTGTCGTCGCTGCGGCATCCTCTGCATTACGCTCAACGCCTGTTTTATCTGAACGCCAGTGGCGCCCACCGCGCGCCGGGACAGGTCGATGCGACTTATGCCGGGCGATTATTGAGCCTATGCGATGCGATGCCGGCCGGTTTCAAAGCGTTGTTGTTTGCATTCGACCGCTTCCATGATGAAGCGGGTCAAGCCAATCGAGAACGAACCGCTTTTTATATACCCAATGAGTGGGCGGCTCGGCTGGCGGCGGCTTTTCCGGCCCGCTTTGAATGGGCGGCTTCGATCCATCCTTATCGGCCGGACGCCATCGATGTGCTAGAGGCGGTGGTAAGGCGCGGAGCGCGAGCGCTCAAATGGTTGCCGGCGGCGATGGGGATGGACCCCGCTTCGGCGCGGTGTGAAGCATTTTATCGGGCGCTGGCCGCGCATCGGTTGCCGTTGATCGTCCATTGCGGCGAGGAAAAGGCCGTGCGGGGCGGCCACACGGAGCATTTGGGAAATCCGCTGCGGCTGCGACGCGCTTTGGATGCGGGGGTGCGCGTGGTTGTCGCCCATTGTGCGTCGCTGGGCAAGGATGTCGACCTGGACCAGGGCGAGCATGGCCCGCGCCGAGCCAGCTTTGAATTGCTGTTGCGCCTTTTCGCCGAAGCTCAGGCCGATGGCAAGCTTTATGGCGATATTTCCGCGATTACCCAATGCAACCGCAATGTAGCCGTCATTCGCACCTTGTTGGAGCGGGATGATCTGCATGATCGCCTGTTGCAAGGCTCGGACTATCCGTTGCCCGGCGTTCTACCGCTGACTTGGCCCTCGGCTTTGGCTCGAAACGGGTTGCTGCCCGCCGATGCCGTCCCCGACCTGTGCTCCTTGCGCGAACATAATCCGCTGCTATTTGACTTTACGCTGAAACGCCTGCTGTCTTGGCAAGGCCGTGCTTTTCCTGTGGCAGTATTTCATACCCGATTCTTTTTTCAAAAATCAGGCGTATAAAAGCTGCTTAATTATTGTGCAAAGGACCTCCCTAGTAGTGTTTTGACCTGAGTCGATTTCTCAAATTTTGTCAACTATTTTAAATCGGGTTGGCTCTGCCAATATTATCTTAAATATTGAGGGAGAAATAGAATAAAGTACGCTCCGCTCATTGACTCAACAAATCGCTTATTGTATATAAAGAAAACTCAAAAATGATTAAAAACTTAATATCTTTATGGTTTATTGATGTTGAGTATTTTTCTTTTTTGATTTGAAAATAGCACATGCTTACTTTTTTATTGATCTTTTTAGAAGGCAATTAATATGGAATTGAAAATAACAACTCTTTTTTGCAAAGCCGCCTTGATTTCTTTACTGGCTATTCCTGTGCTGGGACATGCCCAAAAAGCCTATGATAGCCCTGATGCCGCGCCAGAAGAACTTGATCCAATGGTGGCGACGACGCCAAGAATGTACCTGGAACGATCTACCGTGCTTTCATTCGACCGGCAATTTCGGGCGTACCGGGTGCCTACCGTCGATGCCAATGGTGTGGTAAGGTATTTGGATATTACAGTAACGCTAACCCCAGGGGCTACTGGCATACCCGCAGCTACCGCCGCAGTATCTTCAGTGTTATCACCCAATATAGTATCCAACGCGATTGTGCCTGGGACTTATAAATATCTTCCTGTTACTGCCACTAATGTCGATAGCTGTGTTGTGAGTAATGTTGCTCTGACTGGCGGCCGCTCGCAAAGCTTCTTTAGTTGCGCGGATAACGGGAGAGTGATGGAAATGAGCGTAGCAACTGGCCCAATTACCGCAGGGCACCCTTTTTTAACTGAGCTCCAATATGCTAACGCGCACACCCGGTCAGATGCTGCTAATTATTTTTGGGGCAAAGTGACAGCGAGTGATTCTACTCGATATTTAGGCTCATGCGGTTTTTATTATGAGGATATTGTGGGTATTAAACAGGTTAATAATCAAATTATTATTTATAATTTCGATAATGGTTCGAACTCGGCAGGGAATGGTGTCGATTGTAGCGTGACTTTGCTCAGGCAATAAATCTAAGCCTGTATAGGCTAATTATTGAACCCTCTTTTATTTATAAAAGAGGGTTTTTTATAGGTCTCATTATAGTGATTATTGCTGTGTTATTAGATTTTCGGCGATTTGCCGAATTCCTGGATAATTAGGCTTGCCCGAACTTAGCAGCGGAATTTCACTGACCACCAGCACCTGCCGGGGAATATAAAGCGCGCTCAAACCCTCGCGGTTGGCCGCTGCAACCAGTTCGCCGCGGTCGGCATTCTGGCGGGTTGTCAGCAGTACGATGCTTTCCCCCTTGATCAGATCGGGCAGGGTGGTCACCGCGTGTTGGTCTTCCGGCCAACAGGTGGCGGCCAGTTTCTCCACCGCGGCCAGCGAGATCATCTCGCCGCCCAATTTAGCAAAGCGCTTGGCGCGGCCGAGAATGGTAATAAAGCCGTCTTCATCGAAGCGGACAATGTCGCCGCTATCATGCCAGCCCGGCCCGCGCTCGGTCTGTGGCGGCTTCAGCCGATTAGGATGTTCGGGCAGCAAATAACCCGCCATGATATTCGCTCCGCGCACCTGCAACAGCCCGCCATCGGCGATGCCTTCCACCGGCTCAAGGTGATAATCGATTCCCGGAAACAATTTGCCGACGGTGCCATTGCGGTGGTGGCGGTTACTGTTAGCCGCCAGTACCGGACTCGCCTCCGTCAGACCATAACCTTCATGGATACGAACGCCAAATTTCTCCATCCACAACCGTCGGGTGTCTTCGCGCAGCGCCTCGGCCCCCGCGATGACGGCTCGCACGCTGAAAAAATCGTAAGGGTTGGCGCCGCGGCCATAGCCCAGCAAAAAGGTGTTGGTGCCGAACAGTATCGTTACCCGCCGCTCGTAAGCAACCTCTGGAATCACGCTGTAATGCAGGGGCGAGGGATAAAGAACCACCCGCGTTCCCAATAATAAGGGGGTCAAAGTGGCGGTGGTCAACCCAAAGGCATGAAACAACGGCAGGGCATTCAAGATCACATCGCGCGGGGTGATGTCGAATACGGCGCGGACTTGCGCCACATTCGCCAACAGATTGCGGTGAGTGAGCACGACCCCTTTTGGTTGTCGCTCAGACCCGGAAGTGAACAAAATGACAGCAAACTCATTAGAACGGACCGGGCCAGCCATTTTTCGATAGCTCCACGCCGGTAATAAGGATCGGGCCAGCGCGCGCAACCGAACCGCGAATGTCGCATGCGGTTGTAAGTCCTCCAGATATAAAATCGTGACGTGTTCGCTCAAGGCGGCCATCAGCCCGTCCAGGTTCGCGCCGGCGATAAAAGCGCGCGAGGTGCAAATCGTCCGAATCCGCGCCGTGCCGCACACCCCCAGTAAATCATTGCTGCCCATGGTAAAGTTAAGCAATACCGGCACCCGGTTTTGCAGATGCAGCGCCAGGAATGCGATGACGGTGGCGTTGGCGTTGGGGAGCAATAAGCCCACATGATCCTGGCCAGCGATGTGGGCTTGCAGCAGCTCGGCAAGCGCGAACGCCCGGACGAATAACCCGCGCCAGCTCGCGCGTTGCTGTTGGGCATCTTGGAGAATCATCCGGTTGCCGCCGTGCCGCTCCCATGCTTCCAGCAGGGCCAAGGGCAGCGGCTGGTCGATGTTCATGCCCGCGTAGGCCAATTCGACCATCAGTTCATCCAGTTGCCGGGCCAACTGCTGGCGGCGGGCGCGGTTATTGCTGGCGTCGGCGGTCAACCGGCGCGGCGGCAGCATGGTCAGGCGGATGCGGGGTAGCAAACGTCGTCGCGCGCTGCCGTCGAGCCGGGAGAACAAGCTGTACTGCGCGCCCTCAATCGACACCGGCAACACAGCGGCGTCGGCTTTGTCGGCCGCCAGCGCGGGGCCTTCATAAATCTTCATCAGCGCCCCGGTCACGCTGATGCGTCCTTCTGGAAATACGGCGACCCGCTCGCCAGCCTTGATGTGCTGGATCAAGGTTTTCAGATAATGAGAATTGGTTGGATCAATGCTGATATGGCGGGTGATGGTGATGAACGGTTTCACCCACCAATGCCGCGCCATCTGGGTATTGATCACGAAGATTGGCATGTCGGGCAAGAACGCGGCCAGCAGCGCTCCGTCAAGATAGGACACATGATTGGCGACGATCAGCAGTCGGGGTTCATCGCGCGGATAGTGCTCCCAGCCGCGCAATTCTACCCGGAGCAGATGCTGGAACAAAAACCGGACCAGTCGTTGCAGCAGGCGGCGCATGGATCAGTGCAACCCATGTTCGCGGGTGGCGGCAAAGCGCACCTCAGGCCAGCGTTCCTGAGTCAATTGCAGATTGACCCGGCTGGGGGCGATGTAGACCAGTTCGCCATGATGATCGAGCGCCAGATTGTCGCGCAGCTTGTTTTTGAATTCGTCGAAGCGCTTGGTATCGGAGCAGCTCACCCAGCGGGCGGTGGTGACGTTGACGTTCTCGAACCCGCATTCGACCCCATATTCGCCGCGCAGCCGGAAACTCGCCACATCGAACTGCAAGATTCCGACCGCGCCCAGAATCAGATCATTGCTGTTGAGCGGTCGAAACAGTTGGGTTGCGCCTTCCTCGCACAATTGCTCCAAGCCTTTTTGCAACGCCTTCATTTTCAGGGGATCGCGCAAGCGGCGCGGCGGAACAGTTCCGGAGCGAAGTCCGGCACGCCGGTAAAGCGCAATTCCTCGCCTTGGGTGAAGGTGTCGCCGATGCGGATGGTGCCGTGATTGTGCAGGCCGATGATGTCGCCGGGATAGGCGGCTGCGGCGTGCTCGCGTTCGGCCGCCATAAACGTCAGCGCGTCGGGGATTTTGATGTCACGGCCCAGCCGGACGTGCCGGGCTTTCATGCCGGGCTGGTAGCTGCCAGAACAAATCCGCAAAAAAGCGATGCGGTCGCGATGCTGCGGGTCCATGTTCGCCTGAATCTTGAACACGAAGCCACTGAACGTTTCTTCTTCAGGCGCAACCTCGCGGCTGCCGGTGGCGCAGGGTCGCGGCGGCGGCGCGTTTTCGATAAAACCATCCAGCATTTCCTGCACGCCGAAGTTAGTCAGCGCCGAGCCAAAAAACACCGGCGTCAGCTGTCCGGCCAGATACTCGTCGAGATCGAAGGCGTGGCTCGCGCCGCGCACCAGGTCGATTTCCTCGCGTAGCGCCGTCACCCGCTCCAGACCCAACACCTGCTCCGCTTCGGGGCTGCCGAGCCCTTGAATGGTGCGGCCGGTGTTGATTCGCCCATCGCGCGAGGGGTCGTAGAGATGGATAAAATCCTGCTCAAGGTGATAGACGCCCTTCAATTCCCGGCCCATGCCGATGGGCCAAGTAATTGGCGCGCAGCGGATTTTCAGCACTTCTTCGACTTCATCCAGCAATTCGATCGGTTCTCGACCATCCCGATCCAGCTTGTTGATGAAAGTGAAGATCGGAGTATCGCGTAGTCGGCAAACTTCCATCAACTTAATGGTGCGCTCTTCAACGCCACGGGCGCAGTCGATCACCATCAGCGCCGAATCGACGGCGGTCAGCGTGCGATAGGTATCCTCGGAAAAATCTTCGTGACCGGGGGTGTCGAGCAGGTTGATGATGCGGTCCCGGTAAGGGAACTGCATCACCGAGGATGTGACCGAAATCCCACGCTGTTGCTCCAGCTCCATCCAGTCGCTGGTCGCATGGCGGGTGGCCTTGCGGCCCTTGATGGTGCCAGCCAACTGGATCGCGCCGCCGAACAGCAGCAACTTTTCGGTCAGCGTGGTCTTGCCGGCGTCAGGGTGGGAGATGATGGCGAAGGTGCGCCGCCGGTTGAGTTCATCGAGAAAGGTGGTCATCGGCAAATCGAATCGGGCTGAATTTAGAAAATGCGCCGATTCTACCCGAAGTAGGGGATTGACGGGCTTGGTGATTTAAGTGAATCAGGACGAATTGGAGGTTTCCATCAAAAACATGGCTTGGAGATAGGGCTGTATGGCCGCCCAGTGCGCCTGGCTTGAGGGCGAAAGGCAGCAAGGGTAGAGATCCTTTGATGACCGGGTTCAATTTGATAAAGGTGTCTTGTACGCCAATATTTTTCGAATCTTATCACCGCCCGGTGAAAAGGATGAAATGGGTTGCTGGTCGATCCTGGTATGGTCAACGGCATCGGGCAAAACTTCATCATGACACATCATGTAAAATAATTTCTGAAGCGATGGCTTGAGTAATGAATTAAACCATCCGCTCATTCCAGTATATAAGTCCGCTTAATAGAGAAAATTGAGCGAAAACCTTGATAAAAATTCATTGGAGGTAGCCCGGATGGCCAACATGATCAGCAATCTTTTATTAATTGGGGGTGTAGCCTATTTTCTCTCGTATGGCGCATTGGCAAATCCGCTTGGTAGCGAAGAAGATATGAATATTAAGGGTAATCATCCCCTAAGGGATGGTGTAAACGCCTGGTTCTATGGTTTAAATACTGCGCTAGGTGGTAATGTTTACATCGGAGACGTAGTTGATGGAAATTCTAACTTCTTCAACTTCGAAGGTAATTCTGTAAGACTACATGAAAGAGAAAATGAAACGGCGGTTGATTATGAAAATACTCATAATCACTATCAGAATCTTTTTATCCAGACGATAAATAAAGTTCCAAATGTCAATGCTGTTTCAGTATGGGGTGATTCAACATCCATCGCTGATGGGGCGAAGTCATGGGGGGGATTCTTTAGTGCAAGGTCGTCTTGCGCGGCATTCGCAAAAGGTGGGCCGCTGGACAAGTACGGATTGCCCGACTTGGTAAATTGCGAAGGAATTGATAACCAATTGATTGGCGTTGAAATTGATGTCCTGAATAGTAGTAAGCCGGGCATTTTTCCAAACATGAGTAAAACCGGTGTACAGATCGTTGGTTTCGGGAATCCAAACTCAATGGCTGTTGAGGTTCGCTCGGAGGATACGGATCGGGTAGACCCTAACAAAGCGCCGCGTGGCGCTTTTGAGTCTGCTTTTTATGTCAAAAATTCACTTCAGCCGGATTATGGCCGGATGGTTGTTGCGGATTTCGACCGTGCAAAGATTGGCCTGGACTTCAGAAAACCTTTATTTTCAGAGGGAGCTATTCAGTTCAATACAGAAGGTCGTGGGACGGGTTTGGTTGCTAACGGTGGGAAATCAGGTGAGATTTATGGTGGAAGGCGCTGGGATGGCTTTCAAGATCCCAAGGGCTGGCTTAGTGCCCGACTTGGCGAGGGTGGCTTCCGTGTTGTTTCAAATGACAATACCAAAGAGCTAATTACGGTTGATAATTTCGGCGGTATTTATCTCAACGGGGATCTTTATGTCAATGGCGAGCGCCTGATGAATCCAGTTGTAGCTAACCCGTGGCGGGATTGGCGATTTCTTAGTTTTGGTGTCTTAGCCATTCTAGTCAATTTACTGATAACCGTTGCTGCTTGTTTTTTTCTGGCAAAAAAATCAAACCCTTACAGGGCTAATAGGGTTGTTACAGAAGGATGAGTCTGGTTTAAATCAATGAGTTATAAAAAACTGGCACCATGGGTTTAAGAGTACGGATAGCGGTTCGAATTTGCGCTGATGATCCAGCGGTGGTTGGATAATCCTGGCCTCGCTGTCGAGTTAAAATAAATTCTCATTACAGCCACTGGTCAAAAGTTATTAAACACGCGGCGCGGTCAAGAATGCTTCAGCATCCCGGTCGCTCATATTCCGCGGCGGTTCCAGAGTAGGAGCGCCATGGGGTGCGGTAACGTTACCGAGGATCGCGCGGATAACTTTGGATTTTTGGCCAGATAGCTTGCTGGCCGTGGTGTTAAAACCAGCCTGCTCAAAGCTAAGCGACAAGCCGCCAGCACCCGCGAACAGGTCGATGCCGATGGGTCTAAGGAAGATCGGATTTGGGTGCAAGGTAATTGGGTTGATTGTCGGAGTGCCTGACGAGGAATTTTCACTTTCCAGATTGTCGGCGCAAGCTTTTCGTCTGATTGGGGTAGGTTTAAGCTTAACGTTTTCGCGAAAATTCTCACTCTGACTCGGACATTGCACGCATGAATCCACTGGTTGGCTTGATTATGGGTTCCACCTCTGACTGGAGCACGCTGGAACATGCGGCGAACACGCTGGCGGCGCTCGGCGTGCCGCATGAGGTTCGGGTGGTGTCGGCCCATCGCACGCCCGATCTGCTGTTCGAGTACGCCGCGACCGCCGAGGCGCGCGGGCTGGAAGTGATTATCGCCGGGGCTGGAGGCGCGGCCCATTTGCCGGGCATGGTGGCCGCCAAGACCGTGCTGCCGGTGCTGGGGGTGCCGGTGCAATCGCAGGCGCTTAACGGCCTGGATTCACTGCTTTCGATCGTCCAGATGCCGGGTGGCATCCCGGTCGGCACGCTGGCGATCGGCAAGGCCGGCGCGATCAACGCCGCACTGCTGGCTGCCGCCTTGTTGGGTAATAAGTACCCGGCGATCCGTGAAGCGGTACGCGACTTCCGTCACCGTCAGACCAGCCAAGTGCTCAGCCAACCCGATCCCCGGAGCGCGGTGCGATGAATATCGGCATCGTTGGCGGCGGTCAATTGGCGAGAATGTTGGCTTTGGCCGGTTATGCGCTCGATTTCCATTTCAAGGTACTCGACCCCGCGCCGGATGCCTGCGCCGGCCAGGTTGCCAACTTGATTCAAAGCGAATACGACGACGAAATTCAATTGAATCGGTTGGCCGATTGGGCTGATGTGGTGACTTTCGATTTTGAAAACGTACCCGCCGCCGCCGCCCAGATTCTAGCCGAGCGCGTGGCTGTTTATCCGCCAGCCCAAGCGTTGGCTGTCGCGCAAGATCGGCTATACGAAAAAACGCTGTTTTGGGAATTGGGTATTCCGACCCCCGTGTTCGCCACGATCGATAGTCTGGAGGAATTACAAGGAGCGGCAATTCGCGTGGAATTGCCGGCAATTCTTAAAACGCGTCGGCTGGGCTATGATGGTAAAGGTCAGCGGGTGTTGCGCGCGCCCGCCGATATTTTACCGGCCTGGCAGCAACTCGGTGGCGCGCCGTTAATTTTGGAGGGCTTTGTGCCGTTCGAGCGGGAAGTATCGGTGCTGGCGGTGCGCGGTCGCGATGGAAGCACGCAATTCTATCCATTGATGGAAAATCATCATCGTGAGGGTATCTTGCGGTTATCCCAGGCCCCGTACCTGGATCGAATCTTGGAGCATCAAGCCTGGAACTACGCCAACCGCCTGTTGGATCGTCTCCATTATGTGGGCTTGTTAGCCATCGAGTTTTTCGTTCACGAAGGCCGTTTGATCGCCAATGAAATGGCTCCCCGCGTTCACAACTCCGGGCATTGGACGATCGAAGGCGCGGAAACCAGTCAATTTGAAAATCACTTGCGGGCGGTTCTCGGCCTTCCGCTGGGTTCGCCGACTGCGCTAGGACCCTGCGCCATGCTGAATTGCATCGGGGTGATGCCAGAACGGGCGGCGGTGCTTGCGGTGCCGGGCGCGCACTATCATGCTTACGGCAAAGCCCACCGGCCCGGCCGCAAAGTCGGTCATATCACCCTGCGGGCTACTGACCAGAATGCGCTACGGCAAGATTTGGAGCGATTGCTGCCGTTAGTCGGCTATCCGCCCGACGAGTTCGGCGCAATCGGATGAAGCAAGCTGCGTTATACTCAACATCTTCGATAAAATCCGCATCCCGCGCGCCAGCGCGTCCGTCCGAATCCGAGCAACCGACAACAACCATGGATAAGACTTACGAACCGCACGCTATCGAACAACGCTGGTACGCGTTTTGGGAGGAGCGGGGCCATTTCGCGCCCAATGGGCAGGGCACGCCGTACTGCATCATGATCCCACCGCCGAATGTGACCGGCACTCTGCATATGGGCCACGCCTTCCAGGACACCATCATGGACGCGCTGACCCGCTATTACCGGATGAAGGGCTACAACGCGCTGTGGCAGCCTGGCACCGATCACGCCGGGATCGCGACGCAGATGGTGGTGGAGCGGCAACTGGCCGGCGAGAATAAGACCCGCCACGATCTGGGACGCGAGGCGTTCATTGAGCGGGTATGGGACTGGAAAGCGGAATCGGGCGGCACCATTACCCGCCAGTTGCGGCGGATGGGCGCGTCGGTGGATTGGGCGCGGGAGCGCTTCACCATGGACGAGGGCCTGTCGGCGGCGGTGCGGGAAGTGTTCGTCCGACTGTACGAAGAAGGCTTGATTTATCGCGGCCAGCGGCTGGTGAATTGGGACCCAGTGCTGCATACCGCTGTGTCCGATCTGGAAGTGGTCAGCACGGAAGAAAGCGGCTCCATGTGGCATATCCGCTATCCGCTGGCGGAAGGTGGCGGGGATCTCATCGTCGCCACCACCCGCCCGGAAACCATGCTCGGCGATACCGCCGTCGCCGTCCATCCCGACGATGAGCGTTACAAGCGCCTAATTGGCCTGCATGTCGCCCTACCGTTGACAGATCGCAAAATTCCGATCATCGCCGACGAATACGTCGATCCGAGCTTCGGCACCGGCTGCGTCAAGATCACCCCGGCGCACGACTTCAACGACTACGCGGTTGGCCAGCGCCACCAGCTGCCGCTGCTCAACATCTTCACCGCCGACGCCAAGATCAACGATAACGGCCCTGTCGCTTATCGTGGCCTGGATCGCTTCGAGGCCCGCAAGCGGGTGGTCGCCGATCTGGAAGAACTGGGGCTGATGGAGGACATCAAGCCCCACAAACTGATGGTGCCCCGCGGCGACCGCAGTCAGGCGGTGATCGAACCGTTTCTGACTGATCAGTGGTACGTCAAAACAGGCCCGCTGGCGGGACCATCCATCGCCGCCGTCAAGACGGGCAAGATCAAATTTATCCCGGAAAACTGGGAAAAAACCTATTTCGACTGGATGTACCGGATCGAAGACTGGTGCATTAGCCGGCAAATCTGGTGGGGCCATCGGATTCCCGCTTGGTACGACCAGAGCGGCAAGGTTTATGTGGGGCGCAGCGAAACGGAAGTCCGCCAGAAACATAAACTTGGCCCAGACGTGGCGCTTACCCAGGACCCCGACGTGCTGGACACCTGGTTTTCGTCCGCCTTGTGGCCGTTTTCCACGCTGGGTTGGCCGGAAAATACCGGGGCGCTCAAGGCTTTCTATCCGACCAGCGTGCTGGTGACCGGCTTCGACATCATTTTCTTCTGGGTGGCTCGGATGATTATGATGGGCCTGAAGTTCATGAAGGACGTGCCGTTCCGCGAAGTCTACATCACTGGGCTGGTGCGGGATCAGGACGGCCAGAAGATGTCCAAATCCAAGGGCAACATTCTTGATCCGTTGGATTTCATTGATGGCGTGAGCTTGGATGCACTGGTCGCCAAGAGGACCACCGGCCTGATGCAACCGCAGATGGCCCCCCGGATCGAAAAAGCCACCCGCCAGCAATTCCCGGACGGCATCCGCGCCCACGGCACTGACGCTTTGCGCTTTACCTTCGCCGCGCTGGCCACCACTGGCCGCGACGTGATCTTTGACATGGGCCGGGTCGAGGGCTATCGCAATTTCTGCAACAAGCTGTGGAACGCCGCCCGCTATGTGCTGATGAACACTGAAGGCCAGGATACTGGCCTGAACGGCGGCGAGATCGAACTGAGTCAAGCCGACCGTTGGATTCGGTCGCGCCTGCAACGGACGATCACGGAAGTCCATGCAGCAGTGCAAGGCTATCGCTTCGATCAGATGGCGCAGGCAATTTATGAATTTACCTGGAACGAGTTCTGCGACTGGTATCTGGAACTGGCCAAGCCGGTGCTGACCGATCCCAATAGCTCCGCTGCCGCCCAACGCGGCACCCGCCAGACGTTGGCGCGATCACTGGAAAGCTTACTGCGCTTACTGCATCCGCTAATGCCCTTCATCACCGAAGAAATCTGGCAGCGGGTTGCGCCACTGGCGGGCATGGCGGGCGACACCATCATGCGGCAACCTTATCCGGAAGCCGATCAAACGCTGATGGACGCGGCGGCGGTGGCCGATATCGAATGGCTCCAGCAATTCCTGTTGGGCGTGCGCCGGATTCGCGCCGAAATGAACATCGCCCCCGGCAAACTCTTGCCGGTGTTATTACAACACGGCTCGGCTGACGATCGCGCGCGCCTGGAACGTCAGCAACGGGCGCTGGTAACGCTGGGTCGGCTGGAATCCATCACCTGGTTGAGTGAGGAAGATCAGGCCCCGGAGGCAGCCACCGCGCTAGTGGGCGGAATGAAGGTCTTGATTCCTCTATCCGGCTTGATTGACAAGGGCGCGGAAATGGCTCGTCTGAGTAAAGAAATCAGCAAGCATCGGCAAGAAGGCGACCGCCTGGCCGCCAAGCTCGCCAATGCTAATTTTATCGGCCGCGCTCCCGCGGAGGTGGTCGGAAAGGAACGGACTCGCGCTAATGAACTCCAAGTAGCGATAGCGAAGCTGGAAGAGCAGCTTGTTCGTATTCAACAATTGTAAATACGTCTCTATAACAAATCGTAAGGAGTTGATGATGGCGGAGGAAAATATTGTGGATGCCGGCGGATCAGCGCCGGTCGGCGGCAGGGCCAAGATCAGCGGAAAAGTCACCCAGGTCGCCGGCTATTACAAGCCCAGCACCTGGAAACAGAAAGGGTTATGGTGGACGTTGGGCTTATTTATAGTGACTTACGGCCTGATCGTTGGAGGGCTTGGCATCTATTGGTCGCGCACGCCCGGTGAGTTTGATCCGCGCGAACGGGCGCTCGCCATGGCCCAGAACGATGCCAAAAAATTAGTGCCGGGTTATTTGACGATCGCGACCGCGATCATCATTTCCGAAACCTTGCTGGATAAACCTGGCGGCTATTTGACCAACGACATCATGCCGCCCGGCGTTTATCTGGATACTTTGACTGAGCTGCGTGATTTGGCGCGGGCGCTGCGCAACGATTTCAGCCGTTCTCAGACGCAATCCATCGAAGATAAGGATTTGCAGATCGCCGAGCCGAAATTCAGCTATGACTCGGATTCTTGGATTCTACCCTCGACCGAATCTGAATATCGAGACGGCATAAAAGCGCTCTATGGCTATTTAACTCGACTGTCCGATGAGCGGGCGCAGGACGGGCAGTTCTTTGCCCGCGCCGATAATCTCAGCACGTATCTGCAAGTAGTCGAAAAGCGCTTGGGGAGCCTCGCCCAACGGTTGGCCTCTAGCATCGGTCAGACCCGGTTCAACACCAATTTGGCCGGCGATCCGAACGCTCACCAGTCAACCGCCACACCGGAGCAAACCCAAGTTAAGACCCCATGGTTGCAAATCGATAATGTGTTCTTTGAGGCTCGTGGCTACAACTGGGCGCTGTTGCATACCCTGAAAGCGATTGAAATCGACTTCGGCGATGTGCTGGCCAACAAGAACGCGGTGGTGTCGCTGAAGCAAATCATTCGCGAGCTGGAAAACACCCAAGCCTTTATTTGGAGCCCAATGATCCTGAATGGTAGAGGCTTCGCCTTTGTGGCCAATCATTCGCTGATCATGGCCTCCTATATCTCACGGGCCAACGCCGCCATCATCGACTTGCGCAATCTGTTGCTGCAAGGGTGACATGGCGAATTTTAACACCCATCTGATGGGCGCGGCGGCGGTCAGCGGGCTGGCCGCCACCGTGCTGGTGATGTCCGGCGCGGCGCCCCATCAAGCGGTGATCGGTTATTTCGTGCTCGGCGTCATCGGCGGGCTGCTGCCGGATATCGACTTGCCGACCTCCATGCCAGTTCGAATTGCGTTCCTGTCCCTGGCGGTGGTGGCCGGATTTCTGGTGGTGTTTACGTTTGGCCGCCGTTATTCGTTGGTTGAGCTGGTCGTCTTGTGGGTGGGTTGTTTTGTGCTGATTCGCTATGGCCTGTTTGTTCTGCTGGATCGGTTTACCGTCCATCGCGGGCTAGTCCACACCGTCCCAGGGGGGATCGGCTGCGGGTTGATGACGACTGCCACCGCCTATCATGTTTTCAACGCCTCAATCGTGCATTCTTGGCTGTGCGGTACGTTTGTCAGCGTCGGTTTTATCGTCCATTTATTGTTGGATGAGTTGTACAGCGTCGATTTGTTCGGCAAGAAATTGCTGAAGAGTTCCTTCGGCACGGCGTTCAGCTTTGGCAGTTTGAGCCAACCGCTGGGTACGGTGGTGCTTTATTTGATGGTCGGCGGACTGTTTTTTATCTGTCCGCCATCCAAACCCTTCACCGATTTCATGCTGGATCGCGACACGTATCGCGGCGTGACCCAACGTCTGGTTCCCACCGCGGGCCAGGCTTGGTTTCCGGGGTTCTTGCGCCGGGTCACGCCGGCTAGCTTGTCCGGCCGCTAACGACCCGTTCGGCTACAGCCATAGATAGCGCGCCAGAAACAGCCCAGCGACCACCCCCATCGGTAGCCCGATTCGCTTGAATTGGCCGGTGAGCAGTTTTAGCGCCACATGGCAGATTGTGCCGAAGGCGATGCCATCAGCAATGGAAAATGTGAAGGCCATCACGCTGACGCAGCATACCGCTGGAGCCGATTCGCTCAGATCGCTCCAATCCAGTTCAGCCAGGCTGCGCAACATCAGGATGGCCACATAGAGCAGCGCTGGCGCAGTGGCATGCGCGGGCACCATCGCCGCTAGCGGCGCCAGCGCCAAGCTGGCCAGAAACAACAGGGCGATCACGAGGGCGGTAAGGCCAGTACGGCCGCCCGCGCTGATGCCGGTGGTGCTTTCCAAATAACTGGTGGTGCTGGAGGTGCCCAGGAGAGCGCCGATGCTGATGGCGGTGCTGTCCGCCAGCAGCGCGCGTTCCAGCCGGGGTAAACGACCTTGGGCGTCAAGAAATCCCCCACGCTGGGCGATGGCGATCAGCGTGCCCGACGTTTCGAACAGGCTCATCAAAAAGAAACTGAGCACCACCCCTAATACCGCGGGATCGAGCGCGCCCCGGATGTCGGCCTTGAGCAAGGTCGGCGCTAGCGAGGGCGGCGGCGAAAAAACCCCGGTGAACGAACTCAAGCCCAGTGCGACCGACGCCGCCGTGACCGCCAAGATGCTTAGCAGGATCGCGCCGGGCACCCCGCGCCGATCGAGCGTCGCCATCAGTAGAAAGCCGCCTATTGCCAACAGGACGGATGGCGCTTTGACATCGCCCAACGTCACTAGCGTATCTGGGCTAGCGGCCACGATGCCAGCGGCGTGGAGAGCCAGTAGGGCGAGAAACAGGCCGACCCCGGCGGTGATGGCGTGCTTGAGGCTGGTCGGAACGGCGTTGACGAACCATTCCCGTACCCGCAACAGGCTGACCAACATGAATAGCAATCCGGATAAGAAGACCGCGCCCAGCGCCGTTTCCCACGGCAGACCCATCCCCTTGACCAAGCCAAAAGTGAATACGGCGTTAATGCCCATGCCCGGCGCTTGACCGATGGGATAATTGGCCAGCAGACCCATCAGCAAGGAGCCGATGGCGGCGGCCCAGCAAGTGGCGACGAACACGGCGTCGCGATCCATGCCGGCCTGACTGAGAATATCCGGATTGACAAACAGAATGGCCGACATCGTGAGAAAAGTAGTGCATCCGGCCAGGATTTCGGTGCGCGCGAGCGTACCTCGCGCCTTGAGAGCGAATAATTTTTCCAGCATGACCAAAGTTCGAGAAAAGTGATGAGCCATGCGTTCGCGAAACAGGCGAACGTCCCCGGACGCTGGGCGCGTCCCACCGAACCACCAGCCCGCCGCCAGCGCTCGGTCACACTTTGAAGTATACGGAATCGGCGGCGGAGAGCATGCAACTCAAACAGAGCGCACGGGTCAGATGAGAAACAATTTGTGTCACGAGAAGCTCTGTCATGCTGATTAAAAAGCCCGCCGATATCGCGCCTTCCGAGATTACGCCGCCCGAACTGTACAGTCGCCGCCGCGAGTTTTTAAAATCCGCCGCCACGCTGGGGGCGATGGCGCTGCTGTCGCCGTTCGCTTCCGATACAGTGGCCCGCGCAACGGATGATGATCTCAAGCCCACCCCTTACAAGGACCTCACGTCATATAACAATTTTGTCGAACTTGGTTCGGGCAAGACGGCCCCGGCGCGCTATGCCGGCACCTTACGCAGTAAGCCCTGGCGCGTTGCGGTGGAAGGTCACTGCGAGAAACCAGGCGCTTATAACTTGGAAGATTTCCTGTCGCCGCATAAGACGGAGGAACGCATCTATCGGCTGCGCTGCGTCGAAACGTGGTCGATGGTGGTGCCGTGGCTCGGTATTCCCCTAAATACTATCTTGCCGCGCTTCAAGCCCACCGCGGACGCCAAATACGTCGAATTTACCACCTTGCTCGACCCAGAGCGGATGCCAGGCCAACGAGTCAACTTGCTGCCTTGGCCTTATGTGGAGGGCTTGCGGATGGATGAGGCGATGCATCCCCTCACTTTGTTGGCGACCGGGCTATATGGAAAGGAATTGCCCGACCAGAACGGTGCGCCATTGCGGTTGGTGGCGCCGTGGAAATACGGTTTCAAGAGTATCAAATCCATCGTGAAAATCCGCTTCACCGACCGGCCGCCACGCACGACCTGGAATCTGGAAGCGTCTGATGAATATGGGTTCTACGCCAACGTCAATCCGAATGTCGATCATCCGCGCTGGAGTCAGCGCAAAGAGCGGCGGATCGGCGATTTCTTCCGCCGCGATACGCTGCTCTTCAATGGCTACGCCGATCAGGTCGCCGGCTTGTACACAGGGATGGATTTGCGGAAGAATTTTTGATGGGCGACGCCGTTAGCGCGCTGTGAAATAAATATCGCCATACCAGGCGGTGGCGCGCTTAGCGCTATTGTCGGCATCGGTCATCACGGCAACGCCGTCGATTGCGGTGATCGCTTCGCCAAACAGTTTTTGAAAATCGGCGCGGATGTCGCGTTTTTCATTGACCCAACGGCCAGCCTCTTTGATTCCCGAACGGAGCGCCATGACACGCGCGTTGCTGGTGAAGGCATTGTTCCACGTCGCCCCGGTCGGTTGGTTACTCGACCAGACGTAGATCAGCGAACGGGTTTTCCAGAACGCTGCCCCACCGGACACCGCCACGTAAACCCGTGCTGGATAATCGTCGCCGGTCTTGGTGCGCTCGTCGAGTCCGCTCAATACTTGATCCACCCGCCACGACCAGTTGAGCCAAGGCGTGCGGTTCAGATCGACCGGAATTTCTCGATATAGTCCCGATGCCGCGCCTTCGCTGTCGGCAAACAAGGCCCGCTGCCCGCTGCGATCATCGAAGGTATAACGCGTTTCACCCTTAAAGGATTTGGTTTGCCAGCCGGTTAAATCGCCGCTGGAAAATCGGCCGACCATCAAAGTTTGGTCGGTTGCGCCGGCTGTTATGGTGATGGCTAATAACATTAGCCCTGCGATCGGCACCAAGGTTGTGCTTGAGAGTTTCATTACCATGAAGTTTGTAGGCGTCAAAGGAGAATGATCCGAGCTTTTGCAGCCAACCGGATCGGGTTGCACTTATCAGGAGAGGTCGAACGTTCTAGCTAGTTTGGCCTTCAACCCAGTGATCATGCGGGCAGTGTGTTTCCGAAGCAGGGTGATCGGGCCAATCAAGCCAGCATGCCAGAAACGGCGCGGATAATTTACCCACCGATCTCGAAGGCCGCGGAGCCGCGCCAGCCACGTCATCACCCACGCATCGAGCCGCGCGGCCCAGGAGTAGGTCGCAATCACCTTTGGCCGGGCGGCTTGCCAAGTGGTATGCGCGAAATACCCGAAGCTGGCTTTGGCGCAGAAAGTTACCACAACGGCCGCCGCCAAGCCAAAATGGCGGAAGGTCAGCAGGACAGCTAACTTGGATACCTCCAGCAGGCTCAGCGACAACAGTGACGCGCCCAACCCACTGGCGGGCGGCAAGCTGGCCACCCAACCTCGGTACCGTTCGATCACTTGTTGCCGACCGAGCCAGGCCGCGAGTGATTTGATGGGCCCGAATAACAGCGTGATCAGGAGATAGAGCAAGCCGAGAATATGACCGATCCATTTCAATGGCGGATAGCCGTGACGATGGGATTCTTGATTGGGAGCCATCCAAAGCAGTCTCCAAAAATAGCTGTCAGGCGGTGGAACGAGCAGTGGCACGGAATGATTTTGTGAAGCTACCGACGGTGGCCAAGCGCCGATCTTGCGCAACCCCTCGCCCCGACCCGCTACAATCGGGGAACCATCCTTGAAGATCGGGAATACATCATGCGCGTTTATATACTCTCGACGGCGGTTGCGCCACTGAGTTCCGGGTTCGGTGGGGGCGTGGAGCATATGGTGATTGCAGCGGCCCGCGCGCTTCACGCACTGGGATATGCCGTTCAAGTGATCGCGCCGACCGGTTCCAAGGCCGAGGTGCCCGATTTGCGAATTTTGCCGGGTTTACTGGCGCCGACCGCCTTGACCCTTGATTACGATGACCCGCTCCCGATCGAGGCGGCCGCCTTTCTGAACGCGGCGGTGCGCGAATTAGCGCAACAGGCTCGTCCCGGCGATGTGGTGTTGAATTTTTCCTATGATTGGCTGCCACTGTTTGTGAGTGATTTTTTCCCGTGTCCTTTAGCGACTTTAGTGAGCATGGGTTCGTTAAATCGCTCGCTGGATCAGGAAATCCGCCGCGTGGCTGAACGCGATCCAAAACGGCTGGCTTTCCTGAGCGCGGCCCAGGCGCTTAGTTTTGGCCTATCTGGCGCGATGCGCTTGATTCCACCGGGCGTGGAGATGGCGCGCTATCCTTATAATGCCCGCCCTGAGCGCGCGATCTGTTGGCTGGGGCGGATCGTACCCGAGAAAGGCCTGGATGATGTGTTTGCCGTTGCCAGCCGCACCGGTCAGGCCGTGACCGTATTTGGCGTCCTGCAGGATCGAGTGTATTGGGAGGACTTGGTGAGACGCCACCCTGGCGTGCCGGTTTGTTATGGTGGCTTTCTCAAGATGCCGGCATTGGCTGAGATGGTCGGGCAATTCCGGGTTTTGTTGATGACGCCCAAATGCTTTGAAGCCTTCGGCGTTGTCGGGATTGAGGCGCTCGCGTGCGGGACGCCGGTGGTGGCCTATCGACGCGGCGGCATCAGCGATTATGTGATCGACGGTGAAACCGGCTGGCTGATAGCGCCGGATGATCTTGACAGTCTTTGTACGGCGGTCGGAGAGGTAGAGCGCATTGACCGCGCCCATTGCCGGAGGCTGGTGGAAAACCGCTACACGCGGAATCGCTACGGGGCGGCCTTGGCGGAATGGATTGAAACGTTGGCGGCGGGTTCCGCGCATTCAACGGTAGTGACAAGATGATCGAAAAAAACCGGCGAAGTTGGAAAATTCACATCCGCAAAGATAATCTTAAATTCTCCGCGGCGCACATGACCGTCTTTCCCGATGGCAGCAAAGAGGGCCTGCACGGTCATAATTACGAAGTGCAATTGGAAGTGGAGTTGATTGAGCCGACGCTGCCGCAAATGCTGACTTATGAAGCGTTCAAACAAGCGCTACGGCCAATTTGTGGCGCATGGGACGAAAAAGTGCTAGTGGCGGGTGAGAATCCCTGGTTAGAGCCTTTATCCGGTACCCAAGGTGAATATGCATTCCGGTTGTGTGGCAAGCGTTACGTCCTGCCGGTGGACGAGGTGGTGGTATTGGACGCCGACAACATCACCGTTGAAAATCTGGCTCGCGTTTTTTTCGAGCGGTTTTGGAAAAAATTGACCATGGATCGCTCGATTCCCCGGCGGGAACGAATCGTGGCGGTGAGTCTGCGAATCGACGAATCGCGCGGTCAGGGCGCCACCTATTCCGTCCGCTTCCAGGATTAAATGCCCACCTGTTGTTGCTAAGGTTTGCTACCTGCTCGTCAGAACCCGGTCAATTTTATTGACCCAAATGAGCGCTTCATCCTGAGTCAATACCCAAATCTGTAAATTGTTCCGGTAATCCTGCCAGGATTGCTCGATACAGTCGCTCATCGCATCGGCGTAAGTGGAAACCGCTTTTTCGGGCGTATCGTCCAGCCGGGCGTTTTTCAGATAATTCGCGCTGTGTTGGAGGCACAGCAGCTGCTGATCTAACAGCTTGCGCACCGCGCTAATCGCGCTGATGCCAATAAGACCGCCGACCCGCACCGCGCCCTGCAAGGCCAGTAGATTAGCGGCGTGTTGGCGTTCGAGCATAGTGTTAGTATTCATTTATAGTATCTCCACCCCAATTTTATTGCATCGCAACATATTTTGGCGCAGCCGTCAAGCGGGATGTTTCCGCCGGATGCCGTTAATGGACCTCGGGCGAGCACTCGTCCTGGCGAGAGCGCAGCAGTTGAATGAACGTGTCGCTTACCGTGTGGTCCTGGGTGTCGGCGGCGTAGTCGATCAGTTGCCGCTCCAGCGCTCTGGCGGCATTCAGGGGCAGGAGTCGGGCCAGTTGCAGGTAGACGCCCCGAAAACGGGCATCGCCCAGATGTTTTTCCGGCTTGTCGTTGTCGGGTCCGAGAAAAGCCTGGACGACGAAAAAGTCCGCGATCTTGTCGTGCCGGAAATGCCATTCGGGGCACGACTTGCCGCCTTCATCCAGCGAACGGCTGACCGTCATCTTGTGGCGTTCCATGGATTGCAGTTCGTCGGCAAATTCGCCGACGGGTAGCGTGTCCTCGTCTTTGAGGCGTATCTGGTAAACCGCCTCGGCAAATTGGGGCAGTGGAAACTCGTGAAGTTGGGTTCGCCGATAGTCCTTGGCCATGATCCGATATTGTTGCTCCTGCAAGTGGAAGATATCGGGAGTTTCACCACGCGCCAGCATGGCGGCCACCAAGGTCAGATCCATCGGGTTGGACAGCAGTTGGCGCATGGCCGCCAGAGCTTCCGGCGATTGTTGGGGATCGAGGGTGGCGGTCAGGTAATGCCGACAGGTTTGTTCGTAGGCATCGCCCACAAGTTGGGCGTCGTCGGGGAGGCTGTTTTTGCGGCTTAACAGAAAATTCTCGATTTGGCTTTCGGCGAGGGGTTCAAGAATATAGATTTTCGCCGTGGCCGGCGGTGTCCACTCCAGCGGCTGGGTGCTCATGAGGATGTTTCCCTTGAAATAGCTTTCCACGAACTCAGTGATCTTGGCGCGGGCGTCCGCCGAGACTTCGTTGAGACCGTCGATGCAAATATCGAGCGCGCCGCTGTAAATCAGGTTGCGGAGGAAGGCGGGGTCTTGGGCGGGGCCATGCAATTTGGCCTGGATCGCTTCCAGCACTCCGCCCACGCATTTCTTCGCGGGCAGATACACCACCACGCGCCGGGCGCGTTTCACCAGCGAGCGCAAGAACATCGTCTTGCCGATGCCAGATTCGCCTTCGAGAACGATCTGGCCGCGGATGGCGGGAATCGCTTCGCGCAGCGGTTGCTGGCGCCCCGAGGCTTTCTCCTTCACCGCCGAGTCGGGGAAATACGCCGCCTCGTCGAAGGTGTCCAGGGCGGCATCGGCGATGAGCGACGGCTTGAACGGCGCGAATAGTTTGGTTCGCAGAAAAGGAACCCAGGTGAGCGCGAAGCCGACATAGCCCAGCCCGGTAAAGCGCCGCACCCAGGGATTCCAGAAAAAGATGGCCTGCACGATGCGGGAACGGGGGTAAACCGTGATTAAAGCCAGCCAGAACACCACATGGCCGACCGCAACCTTGGCGATGGTGAGCGCGTGGTCGGACGTTTCCAGCGAAGCGATGGTCTGCCGCACCGCCGCCGCATGGGTGGAGTCGAATACTTCCAGATTCGTTGCATGGGTTTTGAGCAAGGGCAGATCGTCGGTTTTCCACTGCCCCGTTTTGGCAACGGCGGCAATCTGTCTTTCCAAATCGTGACGCAGTTTGGGAAAAGGTTCGCTCAGAGGCCAAGCTTGCTCGAAAACGTGAAGCGTTTTAACGGCCAAATCGTGATCTTGGCCGATTGCGGTAGTGGGACGGGTAATTGGTTCGGCAAGCCAGGCCAAGATGATTTCAATAGCGGGATCACCGCCGCCGAGAAAGTGCGCCCAAAACCGAATCTCGACGGTACGAGAGCTATCGTCGTACACAATGGGTAAGATGCTTGAGATTATCCTCAAATCATGCGGTCCCATCGCCCCCAGCGCCCAGGCTGCCACTCGGTGGAAATACCGTTCGGAATCGCGCAGCAGCTTGGCCAGTTCGAGGGCCTGTTCCTTGGCGCCCAGCCCGCCCAGCGCAAGAGCCGCTGTCGCGCGGACATACTCTTCGGAATCGCCCAGCAGTTTGACCAGTTCGGGAACCTGTTCCTTGGCGACCAGCTTGCCCAGCGCCTCGGCCACCGCCTGGATGACAGACCAGTCGGGATCGCGCAGCAGCTTGGCCAGTTCGGGGGCCTGTTCCTCAGCGCCCAGCTCGCCCAGCGCAAGAGCCGCTGTCGCGCGGACATGCTCTTCGGAATCGCCCAGCAGTTTGAACAGTTCGGGAACCTGTTCCTTGGCGACCAGCTTGCCCCGCGCCTCGGCCGCCGCTTGGCGGACTAACTGGTCGGAATGACGCAGCGACTGGGTCAGGGTCAGTTTGGGAATCTGTTCCTCCACGTCCAGCTTCCACGCATATAAGTAGTCCTTCATTGTCGGGGGATTAAACCAGTAGTTGTGATCGAGCGGCAGCTCGACCGGCATGGGACCCCATTTCTCCGCGCCCAACTTCTTGTCCAACATCTTGGCCAAGTTCTTATCCAACATCTTGGCCAACATCCTGGCCGTCATGTCAAGATGCAGTGCTTTTAACCGAAGCGCCATGTTCTTCGCTCTCTCGCTTAAAGCAACCAACAATTTGTCCCGGGCCCCGATATTTCGAATTGCGGCAATTATCACCTGTGGATTTTCATCGTTTAAGGCGGCCCAAAAGCCCTCCACCTGCCAAGCAGGCGGCTTTGCGTCGTCTTGGGCGGCATGGCTGAAACTGGCTACTGCCAGCGCACAGAAAAGAAAAAATCCGCTTTTAATCCACATGTCGATTCCTTCGGCATAAACGTCGCCAATATCAACACACCGCCGTCACTTTAGCCCATCTGGTCGGGTAACCCGGCAAGCTCCTTAAGCGGCCAAACCGTTATCTTTTCGTCTACTGGGTACATCTGTTGCCCAGGATAAACGACCCACAGGCGATCCAAGCTCAGATTGTTTACAGCCGTGTGCTGTGATCTGCCGATCTTCGGCGCTTCGCTGAATTTGACTTCGACGCCGTAGCGACGGCCATGATGGATGAAAAAAAGATCGATTTCCGCGCCGCCGTGGGTCGCCCAAAAATAGGCTTCCGTCGGCGCGACGATCCGTAATGCTTGCTCCAGCACGAAGCCTTCCCAGAACGCGCCCAAGCGGGGGTATCCCATCAGGCTGTGCCAGTCCGGTAAACCGAGCAAACCGTGCAGAAGACCCGAATCGCGCAGATAAATCTTTGGTGCTTTAATTTGCCGCTTGCCGATGTTCTCGTGCCAGGGTTGCAGTTGCCGGATCACGAAAGTGCCGGTGAGAATATCCAAATAAGTCCGCACCGTTTTATCCGACAGGCCCATTGAGCGGGCCAGTTCCGAGGCGTTCCAGATTTGCCCGTGATAGTGCGCTAGCATCGTCCAGAACCGGCGCAGGGCGGCGGTGGGGATCGTGATCCCCAGTTGCGGGATATCGCGCTCCAGAAAAGTTCGCATGAATCCTTCGCGCCACGCCAAGCTGTCCGCGTCGGAATCGGCGAGATAGGAGCGGGGAAATCCGCCCCGCAGCCAAAGCGATTGCCAGTTTTCGGCACCGATTTCGCGCAGGTCGAAGCCGGCGAGTTCGACGAACTCGACGCGACCCGCCAAACTTTCCGACACGCTTTTCACCAGAACCGGCGAGGCGCTGCCCAAAACGAGAAAACTCGCCTGCGTTTGCGGGCGATCAACCAGGACGCGCAACACGTTAAACAGCAGCGGCATCGCCTGGATTTCGTCCAGAATCACCAGTCCTTCCAAGGCACCCAGCGCCAGTTCGGGGTTTTGCAAACGCCGTTGATCCAATTGCGATTCCAGATCGAAGTAGGTGGCTTGCCGGGTTTCGCCGAACAGCCGCGCCAAGGTGGTCTTGCCGCACTGCCGGGGGCCAAGCAGAGCGACGACCGGGGAACGCCTTACGGCGGTCGTCAGTTGGGCAAAATAGGAGGGTCTTTCGATCATGAACGCGATTTTACCTTGAAAATCCGGAGTTGATATCCGAATTTTCAAGGTAAATAGTCAAGCGCCTTAAAATTGAAGGGCTTGGCGGAGAGTACGGCCTAAACCGCCACCGGTGCCTTGATCGCCGGATGGGCTTGGTAGCCGAGAATTTCGAAATCCTCGTACCGATAATCGGCCAGTGACTCGGGGCGGCGGCGAATCGCCAATCGCGGCGGGGGATAGGGTTCGCGGCCCAGTTGCAGGCGGGCCTGCTCTAGATGGTTCAGATACAGATGGCAGTCACCGCCAGTCCAAATGAACTCGCCGACGTCTAAATCAGTCTGTTGCGCGACCAGGTGGGTCAGCAGGGCATAACTGGCGATATTGAACGGTACGCCGAGAAACAGATCGGCGCTGCGCTGGTATAACTGGCACGATAGCGTTCGGTTGGCGACATAAAACTGGAACAAGACATGGCAGGGCAGCAGCCGCGTCTGCTCCAGTTCTCCCACGTTCCAGGCCGACACCACGATCCGTCGCGAATCCGGGTCGCGCCGCAGCAGTTCGATGGCGTTGGCCAGCTGGTCGATGTGTCCGCCCTCACGGGTTTCCCAATCGGTCCATTGCTTGCCGTAGATCGGTCCCAGATCGCCGTTATCGTCGGCCCATTCGTCCCAGATCGTCACGCCGTGCTGGTGCAGATAGCGGAGATTCGTATCACCTCGTAAAAACCATAACAATTCGTACACAATCGAGCGCAAATGTAGCTTCTTGGTCGTCACCAGCGGAAATCCCGTCCGCAGGTCGAAACGCAGTTGCGCGCCGAACAGGCTCAAGGTGCCGGTTCCGGTGCGATCCTGTTTGTGGGCGCCGCCCTCTAGCACCTGCCTTAGCAGATCGAGATAGTTGTTCACTGAGTATTCGGTTTGGCGGGTAGATCGACGATAAAGGCGGCGCCGTTGCCAGGTTCGCTCTCCACCCAAATACTGCCGCCGTGATGCTCGACGATTTTCTGGCTGATTGGCAGCCCCAGGCCGGTACCCTTGGGTTTTCCCGCATGGATATCAGTGACTTGGTGGAATTTTTCGAAGATCAATTGATGCTGATCGCCGGCGATGCCGGGACCGTTGTCGATCACCGCGATGCGCCAGTGGCGGTTCGCCACCGAATACAATTGGATGGTGACTTGGCCGCCTTCATCCGAGCAGAATTTCACGGCGTTCGACAGCAGGTTGATCACAACTTGAATCAATCGGTCGCGATCACCGGCAATCATGACCGATTGATCGCCCAATTCCTCGTGCAAAGTGACTGATTTGTCATCGAAGAGCTGTCGCGTCGCGTTGACCGCGTCTTCAATCAGCTCTCGCAGGTCGAGGTCGGCGATGTGCCAGTCGATCCGGCCGGAATCGATCTTCGCCATGTCCAGGACTTGGTTGATCAATCGGGTCAGCCGTTCGCTTTCCTTGACGATGATGGCGAGGAATTTGCTCCGCTGCTCTAGGTCGACGTCGGGATTGGTGAGCAGGATTTCCGAGAAGGCGCGGATCGAGGTCAGCGGCGTGCGCAACTCATGGGTAACGGTCGAGATGAATTCATCCTTTAGTTGATCCAGTTTTTGCAATTGGTTATTGGCTTCCCGCAGCTCGGCCGACGCCAATTCCAATTCTCGTGACTTTTGCTCCAACCGGCGACTGTATTCGATGACTTGGGTGCTTTCGTCAAGAATGGTCATCACCTCCTCGATACTGAGCACCTCGCCCATTACGATGGAGGAGATCATCACCCGCGCTGAAGCCGCGCCGATGGCGCCAGCCAGCAGCCGTTCGGTATGGTGAATCAGGCGCGAGTCGGCTTGCAACGGATAACCGCCATGCTGTTCGGCGTAACGGTCGAAGGCTTCGCTGGCGCGTTGCGGGCCCAGGAAGCGCGCCAGCAAATCGTACAGCGCGGCGGTTTCCACCACCCCGCGCCATAACAGTGAGTCGCCGTCATGCCGTTCCCGCTCCAGCACGTTGACGAACTGGCTACCTTGCACTTGCTCGATGGGGTCTGGCTTACTCAGCAGGGAGCCGAAGACCAGTCCCCCGATATTGACCAACATGCTCCAGAATACGGCGTGCATGTAAGGATCGAGATTGTCCAGGCCAAACAGGGCGTAGGGTTTGAGCAGTGCTAGCCCGAACGGCCCTTGGTCGATGAAGTGGGTGCCGATCCAGCCGGAACGCGCCATCGCCGGCAGCAGTAACGTATATGCCCATACCACGAAACCGCCGCTCAAACCGATCAGCGCGCCACGCCGGTTGGCCCGCTGCCAGAACAGGCCGATTAGAATCGGTGGCGCAAATTGCGCGGCGGCGGCGAAGGAGACCAGGCCGCTGGCCACCAAGGCATAGGATTCGCCAATGAAGCGAAAATAGAGATAACCCAACAAGATCAGTATCGCGACGCCCGCCCGGCGGATGCCCAGCAGCAAGCCGGACAAATCGTGACGGCCGGCTAGCCAAGGGGGATTAACCCGCAAGAGGATCGGCATCACCAGGTCGTTGCAGACCATGGTGGACAAAGTGACCGTCTCGAACAGAATCATGCTGGTGGCAGCCGATAAACCGCCCAAAAAGGCCAGCAGCGCTAGCTTTGGCATGTGCTCCGCCATCGGCAGCGCCAGCACGAACATATCGGCGTCGACGGTGCCGTTGGCAAATGTCAGTCGGCCCCCCAGCGCAATGGGCAACACGAACAGATTGATGGCGAACAGATACAAGGGAAATAGCCAGATCGCCTTGCGGATGTGCGTCTCATTGACATTTTCCACCACCAGCACCTGAAATTGCCGGGGAAGGAACAGGAAAGCCATCATCGCTAGAAAAGTCAGCGACAGCCAGCCGCCGTAGCCGCCGGAAACCACCTGGAAACGGGTCAGCGCCGCCAAATCCGATCGGGCCATAACTTGTCCGAACAAATCGCCAGGCCCGTCGAACATTGAGAAGGTGACCACGATGCCGACGAGCACGAAGGCCACCAGTTTGAACAGCGATTCGAAGGCGACCGCCGCCACCATGCCCTCATGGCGTTCGGTGTTGTCGATGTGGCGGGTGCCAAACAGAATGGTGAAGACGATCAGCACCAGCGCTACATAGAAGGTGGTATCGGCCCAGACCGGATGTTGAGTCAAGGCCATCGTCATTTCGGGATATTGGCGCAGCAGGCTAAAGCTGCTGGCGATGGCTTTCAGCTGGATCGAGATGTACGGCAGGATGCCCAATACCACGATGATGGTGACCAGGCCAGCCAGCAGGCCGCTTTTGCCGTAGCGCGAGGCCACGAAATCGGCGATGGAGGTGATGCGATGCACCTTGGTGATGCGGACGATGCGCCGCAGCACAAACCAGAACAAGACCGCCATCAAGGTCGGGCCCAGATAGACGGGCAAAAAATTAATACCGCTTTGCGCCGCCAGGCCGACGCTGCCGTAAAAGGTCCAGGCAGTGCAGTAGATCGCCAGAGAGAGGGTGTAAATATAGGGGTTGGCGATGATCGAACGCCCACCGTCGGCACGCTGGTCGCCGTAGTAGGCGATGCCGAACAGAACCCCCATGTAGGCCAGCGCGCTGGCGATGATCGCGCTATCGCTCAGCATCAGGATGGGTTCCGGCGGTCGGTGTTGTCAGGATTGCCACGGTCGCCACCGGCGCTGCTGGGATCGGTGGGATGCTCCAGCGGCTCGCGCTCCGGTCCATCAACGGCCGAGCGTTCGACGATGGCGATTAGCAAGACGATCATGACGAACCAGGCGAGGTAAATATAAAGATACAGCAGCGGGATGCCGAAGGGCGACCAGGCATGATCGAATAGATACAAGAACGGATAATTCAAAACCAGCGCGCCGATCACAAACAAAATGATCAGCGATTCCTTGGATTGTTGCCGCATGAGTGGACAGTGGCCTCGATGGCGCTGGCGGTAAAGGGCATGAAGACCGCCACCGCGATTGCACGGGAATTCATAAGCTAAAAATTAGCTTGGGTTTTTCGAATTTCCACCATCTTGTCGGAGGCTTCCAGCGCTTGGCCGAGCGTTTTGATGCCCTGCGCCTCCAACAGATCCAGCAGCTTGAGAAAAACCTCCGCGGTCACCAACGAATCGCCCAAGGCGTTATGGCGGTCATGCACGTCCACCCCCAGCCGGTCGGCGATCGCATCCAGATTGTGGTCGTCGGTGTAATCGTGCAAGTAACCGGACAGCAGCAGGGTATCGAGTACGGGATTGTTGAAACGCGGCCCGCCCTTCTGTTCCTTAATCTTGAGGAATTTCATGTCGAAAGCGGCGTTATGGGCGACCAGCACGGTTTGATCGCCGCCGACAAAGGCGTGGAATTGGGGCAGCACCACATCGCCGCCGGGTTTGTCCTTCACCATGTCGTCCGTGATGCCGTGGAAGCGAATGGTCGCCTTGGGGATTATCTTGCCGGGGTTGACCAGTTGGTCGAATTGCTCTCCGGCGAGCAGGCGGCGGTTGACGATGCGCACGCCGGCGATCTGAATGATCTCATCGCCCTTGGAGGGCGCCAGGCCGGTGGTTTCGGTGTCGAACACCACATAAGTCAGCGCCGCTAGTGGGTAATTGACCAGATCGCCCCATTTGGCGCGCTCTTCGTCTCCCAGCGAAAAATCGTAAAACTCCGGGCGTTCCGGCAACGCCTCGGCCGGTTCCTTCCACTGGTTAGCCGATGCGGGCAGCGGCAATCGCAGCAGGGCGTGGCCGGCGCGGCGATGGGACTGGCTCCATAATTCGCTGTTATGCCGTCCCAATACTTCAGCCACGGTATTTGCTCCCACCAAGTCTTGGACGTGTTCATCCAACCAGTTTTCCAACTGGTCGGCGGGCACGGGCTCACCCGGCCAGATGATGTCCAAATAGACCTGTCGATTACCCAGCAGACACTCGATTTCGAAATCGTGGCCGATGTCGTTGGCGTGTAATTGCTCGATCAGAAATTCGAGCAGCAGCATGACGGAGTGGCTGTCGATGTGCAGCCAGAGCGGCGCGCCTGTCAGTTTGATCGGCAAGCCGCTGCGTTGCTCCAGGTGCCGGATGGCGCTGCCGAGGAGATCGGCTGAATACACATTGTTCATCGGCCAACGGTTGGCGTACAGCGCGCGCAAATCCAGCGTCAATTCTTGCAACCGCTGGCTGAGTTGTTCGCTTTCCTGAACGATGATGCGCTGAAAGGCTTGGCGCTGGCTTTGATCCATGTCGCCGAACTGCAAGATAGTTTCCGCCGCCGCCCGCAGGCTAGCCAGCGGGCGGCTCAGATCTTCGGTGCGGGTCTTGATCGCGGAGCGGTCCATCTGCGCCGTCACGTCGCGGAAGGTGACGACGAAGGCGCCGCCGCGGTCGGTCGTCCCCGGCAACAGGCTGATCCGGCAATGGAACATGGCTTGGTCGTCCACCGTGGCGCAGACGAACTCGGTATCACTGTCAGAGGCGCTTTCGGCGTGTTGCTGGCGGTAGCTTAATAGCTGCAAGGTGCTCTCGATTGGCCCCGGCCGCCAAAGATCGTAGAGAGAACGGCCCAAGCCTAACAGATTGCGGTCGGGCACCAGCTTCATCGCCGCCGGGTTGTAGAGCAAGATGCGGGCCGTGGCGTCGCAAACCAAAACGCCTTCCGACAGTTCCCGCAACACGGTTTCCAAGCGGGCCTTTTGGGTTTCGATTTCCTGCGTGGCGGTGGCGGTGGCGGCGGTCATATCGCGGCGGGCGGTGTGCAAGGCTTCGCCCAGTTCCAGCAACATATTCGGAAATTCGCCCAGCCAATGCTGTTTGGGCAGTTCCAAGACATAACCTGGGTTGCTGCGGGTAATAATGCGGGCGCCGCGAGCCAAAGCGCCGAGCGGGATGAAACAATGCCAGTCGAGCATGGCCCAAACCGCGGTGATCGCCCCGACGACAGCGAAAGCGGCCAGAACCACCCAAAGCAATAGCACGTCGCGTTGTTCGGGGTCTGGCACGGTTTGGTGCACTTGCCAGCCTACCCAAGCGAGAGCGGCAACCGCCAAAATGACAGGAATCGGCCATAACAGCAAGATTTTTGCCCGATAGCCCATGGGAATCAGCCGGCTTCCGCCAGCAGTTCGCGCACCCGCTCCACCACTTCCTGGGTCGAGAACGGTTTGGTGATGTAGTCGTCCGCGCCCAGCGCTAAACCCTTTTCCCGCTCGACTTCGCGGCCCTTGGCGGTGAGCATGATGATGCGGACTGTTTTCCAATCCGGGTTGGCGCGAACCGCTTGGCAGACTTCGTAGCCGTTTTTGCGCGGCATCATGACATCGAGCAGCATTAAGTCAGGGGGATCAGCCGCAACGGCCGCCAAGGCCGCTTCGCCATCCGACGCGGTGCGTACCTGAAAGCCCGCCTGCTTCATTAAAAATTCCAAGGACAGGACGATGTTCGGCTCATCGTCCACTACCAGTATCTTATTCGCCATAATTCCCCCGATCACCCCATATTACGGATTACGAGCGCGCATTATGACGATTTTTCGCCTCGGTTTCGCGGTGCGTCGCCGCTGGCCGGCTCTGACAAGCCATTGGCTTTCTTGTCGGTGCTTTCCTTGATCCCACCGCTTTCCTTGCTGGTATTGCTGGCCTTGGCGACGGCTTCCCAGAATTTCTGCACCAGATCGAGCGAGTGTAGCTGAGTCGGCAACAGGGGTTTGAAGAATTGGTTGAACGAGTCAAAGCTGATTGCGCCGCGCTGCACGTTATCGCGGAGAGTCTGTAAAACGTCGTCATGCAGGGGTTGGATGTTTGGCAGACCCAGGAACTCGCGCATTTCCTGAGCGGTGGCTTCTACGCTGACATTCACTTTCATCGACAGGCTTCCTCGTACTGTAACAGGGACCTTACCATAGGGGCTTGGGGTGGCGTTGAGGCTTGGGTGAAGGAGAGATTGGCTTGAATGACTTAACAGCATAGCAGGAATAACAGAAATCTTCCGGTGCGCGCCGCTGTCTTTCGCTCGCCCCAGGAGGGCGGTCGCAACGCTATACTCGACATCGGATGCAAATTTTATAACGAACGTCGAGAGAATCACGCATGACACAAGACGAACAACGCACCAGCGCCTTGGTTGCCGCTTGCGCTAGGGAAGTCAGCACTCACATTCTAGCCTACGCGCGCGAGGCCCAACTGGACTCCGCCGCGTTTCTGGTTAACGTCGCCGCCCTGCTAGCCGCTTCGGCGTTGGCCGCTCAACCGGAAGATCAACGGCTGGCCGCCTCGCGCCATATCCAGAGCGTTCTCAGATTGGTGCATTGCGTGCGGGATGAGGAAGAGGATGCAAATGAACATTCTCAACCGCGTTTCGTTGCCCCCAAGGCTTTACAATGATCGGACAATCAAAGATTTCTCTCTGTTGATCCGCCACCATTCACGCTGGCGTTTGTCATAGCCCGTGGAGTGCGCAAGTCCGTTAATCTGGGCTTCCTAAGCGACGGATACTTTACGTCGTTGGCGTTGTTTGGAAGCCAACCAGTGAGGAGGCTATTACGATGGAATATCGATTTCTGGGCGCGTCTGGTTTCAAGGTGCCGGTGCTGTCCTTTGGCACGGGTACCTTTGGTGGCCGCGGGGAATTGTTTTTCGGCATGGGGCAACACCGATGTCGCTCAAGCCAAGAGCCTAGTGGATTGTTGCCTCGAAGCGGGTCTCAATCTGTTTGACTCGGCCGATGTCTACTCCGGCGGCGCGGCTGAGGAAATTCTCGGCGGCGCAATCAAATATCGTCGTGATCGGGTGCTGATTTCCACCAAAGCCACATTCCGTCACGGTTCCGACTCCAACGATGTCGGTTCCTCGCGCTTTGCGCTGATCCGAGCCGTGGACCGTGCGCTGAACCGTCTGGGAACGGATTACATTGATCTGTTCCAATTGCACGGCTTCGATGCCGCTACCCCGGTTGAGGAAACCCTCCGCACGCTGGATGATTTGGTGACTGCGGGCAAGATTCGCTATCTGGGCTGTTCTAATTTTTCCGGTTGGCACCTGATGAAATCGCTGGCGGCGGCGAGTCGCCACGGATGGACGCGTTATGTGGCGCACCAAGCCTATTATTCCCTGGTCGGTCGCGATTATGAGTGGGAACTGATGCCACTCGCGCTCGATCAAGGGGTCGGTGGCGTCATCTGGAGTCCGTTGGGGTGGGGCCGGTTGACCGGTCGCCTCCGCCGTGGCCAGCCGCTCCCCGAATCCAGCCGCCTCCAAAGCTCGATTGCACTGGGCGCTGGGCCGCAAGTCTCGGATGATTTGCTGTTCAATGTGGTGGATACGCTGGATGAAATCGCCGCCGAGACGGGCAAGACGGTCGCGCAGATCGCCCTGAATTGGCTGCTGCAACGTCCATCGGTCTCGACTCTGATCATCGGCGCCCGCGATGAAAAACAGCTCCGTGAGAATTTAGGGGCCGTGGGATGGCAGCTGACGCCCGAACAGGCCGCCAAGCTGGATCGGGTCAGCGCGCTGCCGAAGATCTACCCCTATTGGCACCAAGCTGGTTTCGCGGAGCGGAATCCGTTTCCGGTTGGGTAGCCAACGCGGCCCTGGCTCCGGTGCCCGTGCTGAACGGCCCGGCCAAAACCATCCACTACCCACTGTTCCGACGCAGCCGGCCGTTTCGCTTGAGATGGACGAGGAGCAGAGAGAGCGCCGCCGGCGTCACGCCAGGAATGCGGCCGGCTTGTCCCAACGTCTGGGGCCGCTGGCGGCTTAATTTTTCACTGACCTCGCGTGACAGGCCGTGGACTTGGGAATAATCGAAGTCCGCTGGCAGCATGGTCTCTTCATGGCGACGCTGGCGTTCGATTTCATCCCGTTGCCGCTCGATGTAGCCCGCATACTTGGCCTGAATTTCCACCTGTTCACTAACTTGCGGATCGGATTCCCCCGGCCCGACGCCGGGCAGGCTCATCAAGGCCGAATAGCTGACTTCGGGACGGCGCAGCAGTTCGGAGGCCCGGCTTTCCCGCGCCAGCGGGCCTTGCAGCACCCGTTGCAAATCAGCCGGGTCAAGCGGCTCCGGACGCACCCAAACGTCGCGTAGGCGCTGGCTTTCCCGTTCGATCGCCTCGCGTTTGGCGGCGAAAACTTGCCAGCGGGCCTCATCGACGATCCCCAGGCGGCGGCCAGCTTCAGTCAGCCGCAGATCGGCGTTATCCTCTCGCAGCAGCAAGCGGTGCTCGGCGCGGCTGGTAAACATCCGATACGGTTCGCTGGTGCCTCGCGTAATGAGATCGTCGATCAATACCCCAAGATAGGCTTCGTCGCGACGTGGCCACCACGGTTGTTCGTTTCGAACGTACAAAGCAGCGTTGATCCCCGCCAGCAGACCTTGGGCGGCGGCTTCCTCGTAACCGGTGGTGCCGTTGATTTGGCCAGCGAAAAACAGACCCTTGAGCGCGCGCGTTTGCAGCGAATAGTCCAGATCGCGGGGATCGAAGAAATCGTATTCGATGGCGTAACCGGGTCGGGTGATGTGAGCGTTCTCCAGGCCCTTGATCGTTCGCACCAGCGCGTACTGCACGTCGAATGGCAAGCTGGTCGAGATTCCGTTCGGATAGAACTCATGGGTCTGTAAGCCTTCCGGCTCTAAAAACACCTGATGCGCGTTTTTATCGGCAAAGCGATGGATCTTGTCCTCGATAGACGGACAGTAGCGCGGTCCGACGCCTTCAATCACTCCCATATAGAGCGGAGAACGATCCAAACCGCCACGAATGATGTCGTGGGTGCGCTCGCTGGTATGGGTGATCCAGCACGAGACTTGCGAGGGATGTTCGGTCGCTGAACCCAAATAGGAAAATACGGGCGATGGCGTGTCGCCCGGTTGTTCGGTCAGTTGCGAAAAATCGATGCTGCGTCCATCCAGCCGGGGTGGGGTGCCGGTCTTGAGCCGGCCGACCCGCAGCGGCAATTCCCGCAAGCGTGCCGCCAGCGCATTGGCCGGTGGATCGCCGGCGCGGCCGCCTTCGTAATTGGCCATGCCGACGTGAATCCGTCCGGCCAGGAAGGTGCCAGCGGTCAGAATCACCGCTTCGGCGCTGAAGCGGATACCGCTTTGGGTCGCTACCCCAGCGATCCTTTCGCCCGCCACCAGCAAATCGGTGGCGGCCTGCTGGAATACTGACACGTTGGGCTGATTTTCGATCATCCGCCGTACCGCCGCCTTGTACAGCGCCCGGTCAGCCTGGCAGCGGGTGGCGCGCACCGCCGGCCCCTTGCGATTGTTGAGAATGCGGAACTGAATACCGGCCTGGTCGGCGGCCCGGGCCATGATCCCGCCGAGCGCGTCGATTTCCTTAACCAGATGGCCCTTGCCGATGCCACCGATGGCGGGGTTACAGCTCATCGCGCCGACGGTTTCGATGGTGTGCGTCAGGAGCAGGGTGTTCAAACCCATCCGGGCGGCGGCCATGCAGGCTTCCGTGCCGGCGTGACCGCCGCCGATAACGATGACATCAAACGGTTTGGGGTAATCCATCTTAATCCGCTAGCGGTAGTTGCACGGCGTAATTAGACACCGGCAGCGCCACGGTAATCACGCCCTGCTTGGTTAAAAACTGGGCCAAACGCTTGTAGCGCGCCTCGTCCAATCCAGCCGGTTGTTGGGCCAGCCGCGGTAGCGTGTCGCGCCAGGCGCGGCGGTTTAGCTCGTCGTTTAGATCCTTATGCTTGGTGATAAACGTTTTCCAGGCCTCGTCTGGATGGTTCAGGATGTATAGCGTCGCTTGCTCCAAAGCCGTCAGGAATTGCCGCAGCCGAGGATCGTCTAACTTGTCGCGGTTCGCCACCAACACCAATTCATCGTAGGGTGGCACGCCTTCTTCCTCGGGGTAAAAAGCTTGGCCGGGGTTTTTGGCCAGATCGAGCTGGTTCAACTCGAAATTGCGGAAAGCGCCGATCACGGCGTCTACTTGTTTGGATAACAAAGCTGGCGACAGCGAGAAATTGACGTTGACCAGCGTTACGTCTTCCAGTTTGAGCCCGCGCTTGGCAAGCATCGACTTCAGCAGGGCTTCCTCAAAACCACCAACCGAATAGCCGATTTTTCGGCCTTTGAGATCGGCCAGAGTTTTTATCGGGCCATCTTTTAAGACCACCAGTGAATTCAATGGGGTTGCGATCAGTGTCCCGACGCGCTTGATTGGCAAGCCGGCATTGACGTGGATCATCAATTGCGGCTGGTAGCTGACAGCCAGATCCACCTTGCCAGCGGCGGCCAGCTTCGGCGGATCGTTGGGGTCGGCGGGCGTTTGTAACTCGACCTCCAGATCCTGGGCCGCGAAATAGCCCTTTTCCTGCGCCACGACCAGCGCCGCGTGATCGGGATTGACAAACCAGTCGAGCATGACCGTCAATTTCTTTTTGGCGACGGGTTCTTCGCCGGCCCAAACGACCGGCGTCAATACAGCCACGCTTAGCAGCAATAACAAAGGACGTAACAGGTTCAGCATGGATTTGGCTTCCCTTCAATCGGTTTCGGGTTCAGAAAAGGTGGGGTGCCAGGGCAGCAAGCGCCTTAAACTGGCGTCCACGGTAAAATAGAGACCGACCGCCAGCGCGGCCAGCACCAACAGCGCCGCGAACATCAGATCGACTTGCATTCGGCTATTGGCATGCAGCATCAGGTAGCCGAGGCCCGCGCTGGAGCCGACCCACTCGCCAATGACCGCCCCGATGGGCGCAATGGCGGCGGCGACCCGTAGCCCGGACGCCAGCGCTGGCAAGGCGGCGGGAATGGCGATATGCCACAATAGGGCCCAGCGCCGTGGTTCGGTTAACATAACTTGAGCTAAATCCAGCCAGCCGCGCTGCGTGTGGCGCAGTCCATCGTAAAAGTTGGCGGTGACTGGAAAGTAAATGATCAGCATCGCCATGGTGATTTTAGATCCCATGCCATAGCCCAGCCACAGTACCAGTAACGGAGCGATGGCGAACACCGGAATGGCCTGGGACGCGATCAGCACCGGCAACAACCAGCGCCGCGCCCGCCGCGAATAACCAAGCGCCAGGGCGGTGCCGCACCCCAGCAGCGTTCCGAGCAGCATCCCCAGTACGATTTCCAGCGCGGTGACGCCGGCATGATAGAGTAATAATCCGGCCTGTTGCCACAGGCGACGTAGCACCGCTGCCGGGCCGGGCAAGATGTAAGGCGGCAAAGCGCCGAATGTGACCACCAGTTGCCAAGCCAGCAGCAAGCCGCCCAGTGTCAGTGGGCCGCGCCAAAACCCCTTCATGCCGCTTCAAGCCGTTGCAGGATGTTGCGGTAAGCCGCTTGCACCGCCGGATTGCCTGGATCGCGCGGGGGCGCGCCAGGCAAATCAGGTAATATCGACAAATTTGCCGGCCGACCGTTCATGATCAAGATATGTTCTCCCAAGCGCAGGGCTTCCAGCGGATCATGGGTGATCAGCAGCACGGTGCGCCCGGCCAGCAATTCGGCCGCCAGCGCTTGCAGGCGCAGGCGGGTCAAGGCGTCCAGCCCCGAGAATGGTTCGTCCATCAGCACGACCGGCCGGTCTTCCAGCAGCGTGCGGGCCAGAGCCGCCCGCTGGCGCATGCCGCCAGACAGGGTATCGGGGCGGGCCAGCGCGTAATCGGCCAATCCGACTCGGGCCAACAGCTCCAGCGCGCGATTCCGATCCGCCCGCTCGCCGCGCAGCCGGCTGCCGAGCGTGACGTTGTGCAGCACGTTCAGCCAGGGCAGCAGTAAATCCTGCTGCGCCATATAAGCGACTCGGCCAGCCAGCGGCAAGCCGTCGCCGCCGCGCAATTCGCCGCTGATGCCGGGTGGGGTCAAACCGGCCAACAACCGCAGCAGGCTGCTTTTACCGATGCCGCTAGGTCCGAGCAGGCAGGTGAAACAACCACCAGCCAGCTCCAGATCCAGGCTGTCGAACAAAATCAATCCGCTGTAAACCAACCGGGCGGCGCGCAAGCTGACGGCCAGCGGCGGAAGGACAGGGATTGGAGAAAGGGGTGCAAATCGGGTTGGCATCGCGCGACAACTTAAGAACAAACTGGCATAAATATATAGATATTAATTCGTTTTGGATTTATTAATTCATTGTTAGTTTACTTGAAGCGCACCGGGCAACCATGCCGGCAACATTTCCGCGAAGCGTCCAGCATTCATAAGGTAGGCAGGTGATGACTCAGGCACAGGCACAGCCCGAATTACAAGGAGATGACGCAGGTCTCTGGTTCGACGTTGAAACCATGAACCGTGAATTGGACGCCTTGAGCGCCGAGCAGCGGGTCGCGTGGGCGCTGGCGCATTTTCCCGGCCAGGTTGTGTTGGCCTCCAGTTTTGGAGCCCAGTCCGCCGTTTGCCTGCACATGGTTGTTTCCCAGCAAGCCGACATCCCCGTCGTGTTGATCGATACCGGCTATCTGTTTTCAGAAACTTACCGGTTTATCGACCAATTGACCGAACAGCTGTCCTTGAACCTCCATATCTATCGCGCGCCGCACGGACCCGCCTGGCAGGAAGCCCGTTACGGCAAGCTTTGGGAGCAGGGGTTGGAGGGAATCGAGCGCTACAACGCGATCAACAAGATCGAACCGATGCAGCGGGCACTCAATGAGTTGAATGCCGCCGCCTGGATTTCTGGGTTGCGGCGGCAACAAGCGAAGAGCCGCCAACATCTCGATGTTCTGCTGTGGCGCAACAATCGTTGCAAGATTCATCCGCTGATCGACTGGACTGACCGCGATGTCTACCGTTACCTGACGCACTACGGACTCTCCTATCATCCCCTGTGGGAGCAGGGTTATGTGTCGATCGGCGACGTTCATACCACTCGCCGCTTGGTCGATGGCATGAGCCCTGAAGAAACCCGCTTCTTCGGTCTTAAGCGGGAGTGTGGGCTGCACGAGCAGGTTTGAGGGTGGCCGAACTCGCCAATGAGCAGGGCTAACACCCTTGATCAAGCGGTTCTCTGATCTAGAGAACCCCCGCTTTCCAGCTCAGGTTGAGTGCCCCCTGATGGATCACCCTGGCCATTGCCATTCGCGCCGTGATCGCGTGGGCTGAGCGTTGGCAGAACATCGTTCGGTCTTTGGCCGCGGCAAGTTGCCTTGATCGCGCCAGTTTCTCGCCCGGTCTAAGGGCATTCCCTCCCATGGCGCCCTCCGCCGGGCGTTCACGCTGATGGACCCGCCCACTCCAAATCATTGCACCAAAGCCAGTCCGCGAGATAAACACAGGAAGCCTGCTTGGAATGATCGCCATATGGATCAACTCCCTAACGCCAATGGCATGCGTTAGTCCATGCAAGTGATATCATTCGAATGCGCAATTTTTATTTGAGAATGATTCTCATCTTTCATATAATGCCTTCAAATGCAGCGGGAAAAGTTGAGTGAAGCGCTCTGAAATCCAGACAGTATCCTGTTGGGAAGCAGTCACTTCCTCATCAATCATCGACCAGAAGGCAGCCAACCATGACCCAACGCTTCGACAAGCACGCCGCCATTGCTATTCTCAACCACATTCTCGAACTGGAGCTGGCCGGGGTGGTGCGCTATAGCCATTACGCGCTGATGGTGTACGGCTACAACCGCATCCCCATCGTTAGTTGGCTCAACGCCCAAGCTGATGAAAGCCTGCTGCACGCCCGCCAGGCCGGCGAATTGATCACCGGCTTGGGCGGCCATCCCTCGCTCGGCATCGGCCCGCTGCTGGAGACGCACCGGCACGATATCGGCGACATCTTGCGCGAATCGCTGGCTCATGAGGGCGAAGCGCTCAAGGCGTATTACCAACTGCTCGATTGCGTGAAAGACAAGGACGTGCGACTGGAGGAGTACGCGCGCACTTTGATTTCCGAGGAACTGAGCCACCACGATGAAGTAGACAAGATGCTGCGCGCGCCCGGCCAAACCCACCCCGCCGGAGAGAGCGCCTAAATGAAATTATCGAGCGAATCGGAACGCCAGGCGTTCCAATTAGGCTGCGCGGTGGGTTTGGGCTTTACACAACCGCTCGGACAGATGCGGCCGGGCGGTATGGGCCGCATTCTGGCCGTCAGCGGCAGCGATCGCGACATCGAGCGCGGCTTGTTGGAGATGGGCTTTGTCGAAGGGGCGCGGATTGAGGTGCTCCATCACGGTTGGTTGCGGCGCGATCCTTTAGCGGTGCGCATCAATCAGACCATGACCGTGGCCTTGCGCCGTTGCGAAGCCAACGCCGTCTTGGTCGGCCCATTGCTCGATCAGGAACCTGAAGCACTCGCCGTTCGGTTGGGAGAACCCGCGCTGTCATGACTGCCGGAACGCTGGCCGCGAACGGCCTTCGATCGGCGCGCATCGCGCTAGTCGGCCCGCCCAACAGCGGCAAAACCACCCTGTTTAACACGCTAACGGGCAGCCGGCAAAAGACCGCTAACTATCCGGGCGTCACCGTCGAGCGCAAAAGCGGTCTGCTGCGCACGCCGGCCGGTCATGCGGTCGAAGTGCTCGATTTGCCTGGCAGCTACAGCCTGCGCGCCCGCAGTCCGGACGAGGCAATCACCCGCGATGTGGTGCTGGGCCGCCAGCAGCGGGAAACGTTGCCAGACGCTATCGTTTGCGTGACCGACGCAACCAATCTCAACCAACATCTGCGCTTGCTGCTGGAATTGCGCCCGCTGGGACGGCCGTTGATTCTGGCGCTGAACATGATGGATATCGCCCAAAAACGCGGCTGTCGGATCGACACCGAGGCGCTAGCGCGCGAGTTGGGCATTCCAGTGGTCACTACCGTGGCCATGCGCAAGCATGGGGTGCATGATCTGCTCGCTCGGATCGACGCGTTGTTGAGCGGCCCCCAGACCGAAACCGGCGTCACCGCGACCGCGAATTGGCAAGAACCCTCGCCGGACGCGATCCGCGGCTATCATCATGAAGTGGAGCGCGTGTTGCGCCAAGCGGTGGTCGTAGAAGGGGTGCCGGCTCATTTCTCCCGGCAACTGGATCATGTATTGCTACATCCCATCGCTGGCCCGCTGATTCTGCTTTTCCTGCTGTTTCTGATATTCCAGGCCGTGTTCAGTTGGGCGGAAGCGCCAATGGACTGGATCGACGGCGGTATGGCCAGCGTGCAGCAGTGGCTTTCCGGGCACATGGCCGACAGTCTGCTCAAAAGCTTACTGATCGATGGCGTCATCACTGGCGTGGGCGGCGTGGTGATCTTCCTGCCGCAAATTCTGATCCTGTTTTTGTTCATTCTGTTGCTGGAAGATTCTGGCTACATGACCCGCGCCGCCTTCTTGATGGACCGGTTGATGAGCGCGGCGGGTTTGAACGGCCGCGCCTTTATTCCCCTGCTGTCCAGCTTCGCCTGCGCCATTCCCGGCATCATGGCGGCGCGCACCATCGCCCATCCACTGGATCGTTTGGTCACGATTCTGATTGCACCGTTGATGACCTGTTCAGCGCGGTTGCCCGTCTATGTGCTATTAATCGCCGCGTTTATTCCCAATATCACGGTTTGGGGCGGTGTCGGTTTGCAGGGGCTGGTCATGTTCGCGCTGTATGCGGCTGGCATCGTCGGCGCGCTGCTGGTGGCTGCCCTATTGCGCTTGACGCTGTTGAAAGGCGGCCGGCAACCGCTGTTAATGGAGTTGCCTAGCTACAAATGGCCGAATCCCGCCAACGTGTTATTAGGTTTGTGGGATCGCGTCAAGATTTTCATGCGCCGGATTGGCACCATCATCCTGAGCCTGATGGTCATCTTGTGGTTTCTTTCGACCTTTCCCGCGCCGCCGGCTGGTGGGACCGAACCGGCGATTTATTACAGCTTCGCCGGCCTAATCGGGCGGGCGCTGGAGCCGCTGCTGGCTCCCATTGGCTTTAACTGGCAAATCGCCATCGCTCTGGTGCCAGGATTGGCGGCACGCGAAGTCGCGGTGGCGGCGCTCGGCACCGTTTACGCGCTAAGCGGCGACGAAGGCGCGGTGACGGAAGCGTTATCCGCCACACTGGCCCAGAATTGGACGCTGGCGACTGCTCTGGCGCTGCTGGCCTGGTACGTGTTTGCTCCGCAGTGCTTGGCGACTTTGGCCGCTGTGCGCCGCGAAACCAATTCCTGGCGCTGGGCGGCGTTCATGTTCGTTTACCTGATGGCGCTGGCCTATATCGCCGCCTTCATCACCTACCGGGTCGCGTTGGCGCTGGGGGAGGCTGAAATGTGGCAAGATGCGCTCGCGCTGCTAATCGTGGCGCTGGCCGGGTTAGCCTTGCTGCGGCCTTATATCCGCCTGCGTTTGTTCCGTACTGGCGCCTGCCGGAAAGAGGGCAATACTTCGGTTGCAAGCGCGCCGCCCCACAGCGGATGCGGTGGCTGCACCCTGGGATCAGGGTGCGCCAAACCGCGAAATCGAATTGATTCCGCCAATAATCAACGGGACGAAAAGACTTTTCAGCAGACCTCGCCGTGAAATGCTGGGCCCCTGACCCGATCAGGGGTTTCGTTGCGCCTGACCTTCCTATAAAGCCGCCTTAAAGCCCGCTATTCTGATGTTTACCGGAAGCCGAGAGCGGCTTGGCCCTCGACGCATCCCGTACTGTTATCGCCCTGACAGATTTCGGCTATTCATGGAGCAAGACCGATGAACGACCAGCTGCGCTCGGATCGACCGTTATGGACGCCCGATCACGCAAAGATCGCGGCAACGCGAATGGCGGCTTTTACCGCATATGCTCGAACGGTTTCTGGCAGATCTCTGGATTCATACGCAGCCTTGCACGGCTGGTCGGTCGATGCGCCCGAACAATTTTGGACGGCGATCTGGGATTTCTGCGGGGTCATTGGCGAGCCGGGCGCGGGACCAGTGTTGGTCGATGCCCAGAAGATGCCTGGCGCCAGATGGTTTCCTGATGCTCGCCTCAATTTCGCGCAAAACCTGTTGCGGGATTGCGACAACGCCGACGCTCTGGTGTTCTGGGGCGAGAATAAGGTCAAGTGCACAGTCTCGCGGGCGGAACTGTGGCGGCAGGTCGCCCAGTTCGCCGCCGCGCTGCGGGAGTCCGGTATCGTCTCTGGCGACCGGGTGGCCGCTTATTTGCCCAACATGCCGGAAGCCGTGGTGGCGATGCTGGCCGCCGCCAGCCTCGGCGCGACCTTTACCAGCGCCTCGCCCGATTTCGGGGTGCAGGGCGTGTTGGATCGCTTCGGCCAGATCGAACCCAAGCTGTTGATCGCCTCCGATGGCTATTGGTACAACGGCAAGGCGGTCGATCTGCAACCCAAACTGGCGGAACTCGTCCCGCGGTTGCCTAGCGTTCGGCAGTTGATCGTGGCGCCTTATCTGAACCAGGAAGCAGACGCGCTGGCGGCGAACTTGCCGAAGGCTATGTCGTGGACGCGCTTTATCGCCCGCCATGCGGCGGCAACGGAAATCGAGTTTGTCCCTCTACCGTTCAATCATCCGCTGTACATCATGTATTCGTCGGGAACAACCGGCGTTCCGAAATGCATCGTACACGGCGCGGGCGGGACGCTGTTACAGCATCTGAAAGAACATCAGTTGCATACCGATGTGCGCGAGGGCGACCGGCTGTTTTATTTCACTACCTGCGGCTGGATGATGTGGAACTGGTTGATCTCTGGCCTCGCGTCCGGGGCTACGCTGCTGCTGTACGACGGCAGTCCCTTCGTCGAACGCGGCCGGATTCTGTGGGATTACGCCCAGAACGAGCGGATGAGCCATTTCGGCACCTCGGCGAAATATCTGGATGCGCTGATCAAGACTGGCCTCAAGCCGAAACATGCTTACGATTTAAGCGCGCTTCGGGTGATGACCTCGACCGGCAGCCCGCTGGCGCCCGAACGTTTCGATGACGTGTACGCCGATATCAAGTCCGACCTACAGCTTTCCTCCATTTCCGGCGGCACCGATATTATCTCCTGTTTCGTGCTGGGCAGCCCCACGCTGCCGGTCTGGCGCGGCGAGATTCAATGCCAGGGGCTGGGCCTCGCGGTCGATGTGTGGGACGACCAGGGGCAATCCATTCGGGGTGAGAAAGGCGAACTGGTTTGCTTGCGACCGTTTCCTTCCATGCCGGTCGGGTTTTGGAACGACCCCGCCGGTAAGAAGTACCAAGCCGCCTACTTCGAGCGGTTCCCTGGTGTTTGGCATCACGGTGATTTCTGCGAAATGACCGAGCACGATGGCCTCATCATTCATGGCCGTTCCGACGCCACCCTCAATCCGGGCGGGGTACGGATCGGCACCGCCGAAATTTACCGGCAGGTGGAAAAATTGCCGGAAGTGGCCGAATCCATTGTGATCGGTCAGGATTGGGACAGTGATGTCCGAATCATCCTGTTCGTGAAGCTGCAAGAGGGCATCGAGCTCGACGATGGCTTGACCGCCCGGATCAAGCGGCTGGTTCGCGACAACGCCAGTCCGCGCCATGTGCCGGCCAAGATTCTGCAAGTAGCGGACATTCCCCGCACCAAGAGCGGCAAGATCGTCGAACTGGCGGTGCGCAATATCGTTCATGGCCAGCCAGTCAAGAACCTTGAGGCGCTGGCCAATCCTGAAGCCCTTGCAGCCTTCGCCGATCGAAACGAACTGAGCGACTGAAACAGCGAATCGAAAATGAAGAAACCCGCCGGCAGGCGGGTTTCTTTATACCCGTTAGGCCATGGTGCGCCAAGCGGAATCTCCCAAACATAAAATTGCCACCTTTAGAGATAAGGAGGAACCAAGACCGCAAGAACGGCCGCAAAGGCGATGACGGAAACCACAATCACTTTCGCGAAATCGCCCGCTTCGCGCAGCAAACCACGGGGCTTGACGCCGCTGTGGGCTTCACTTCGAGGGCGCGTCGATGTGCGAGATTCGCGACCGGGTGGGCGGCTCGAAAGCCACGCTTTACAGCTATTTCTCCTCGAAGGAAGAATTGTTCTTTGAAGTAATTTTCAGCGCGATTGAAACAGACTTTGAGGCGAGCCACGCTTATCTTGATCCGGCCACCACGGATATGGTGGAAGCCTTAACGACTTTTGGCGTGGGGTTGTTGCGCAGTTTGTACACGCCGCCGGCGATGGCGGTGCGGCGGTTGATCTTTGCCGAGTCCAGGCGCTCCGATCTCGGCCGGATTTGCTACGAGCGGGCGTGAAGCGTAGCCATCAACGGCTTTCCGAGTTTTTGCAGGCCGCCATAAGCTGCGGGCAGTTGCGCGAAGCCGACGCGGGAGTGGCGGCGTGGCATCTGTACGGTTTGTTAGAGGCGGAACTGTTTCGCCGCTGCTTGTTGTGCGTACGGGAAACCGTCACCGATGAGGAAATCACCGGCTGCGTTCAACGCGCTGTCGCCGTGTTCATGGCCGCTTACGGCAGGGCAACCTGACTGTTTTATCGAGCGGACAATTGAAATTTTACTTGGCTCCATGGCCGCGAAGGCGTCCAGCGTTCGAAAATCCCAATTGCTGCCCGTCTTTGACTACCCGCGCCAGCGTTCGGATAGCACGCCAAAAATAGCCACGATGTCCCTGATCACGATAATCACCCAGATGACCATGATAACGGCGACAGCGGCGGCGGCGATGTCTTTAATGGCGCGGATTTTCTCGTTTTTGTTGGGTTCTATGAAATCGCAGATCGCTTCGATGGCGCTATTGAACAGCTCGGCCATCAGCACCAGACCGGTGGCGAGCAGTAGCATTTGCGCGTCTATCCAGCGCTCAAAAATAATGGCAAAAATAATGATGATCGCGGAGACAACCAATTTGTATTCGACGCTGAAATCGTACATAACCGCGAACCGCAATCCCGAAAGGATGACCTTGAGCTTGCGCAGAGGGTTATAGCCTTGTTCGCCGCCGCCTAAAAATTTATTTCGCATAGTGGTTCCCCGATGGGTTGCGCGAACGGAATCAGAAAATTCTTTGCGCGAGGGCGATCCAGACGCCAGCCAGCACAATTCCAGCTAATACATCTGATGGATAGTGAACCTGCAAATAGATGCGGGATGCGCCAACCAAAACGATTAAGGCGATGGTGGCCACGGCGGCCACAATCCACCAGTGGGGCCAAATCCGCAGGATGATTACGAGCGCGCACAGAGTGAAGGCGGCAATTTGGGTAGTGTGGGCGCTGGGAAACGAGCTGTCCCATGGTAAAGGAACCAACCGTTCTCCCACCGCGGGCCGGGGGCGAGCCGAAATGAGCTTGATAAGATGAACCAGCAGCGTCGCGCCGCCAAGTCCCGCGATCAGCAGGCTGGCTTCCCAGCGTTTTTGAAAATACCCCAAGAGAGCGGCGCTCAAAAGTGCGAGCGGAACCAGCAGATACAACGAGCCAAGCCAGGTCACACCGCGAAAGAAGGTGTCCAAAGCTTCCGAGCGGTGGGCTGCCGCGAAGAGGAGAATATCATTGTCCCAAGACATTGAATTACCAGATCAGTTTAGAGGGCCTTAATCGGACGATCACACGCTTTGTTGACAAACGACAGAGCTGGATTTGCTTCTACGACAACTCTGCGCGCTGTAATGCTCGCGCCAACAATAACGATCTTCATGATACGCTCCAATCAAAAAAACGAATAAGATATTAAAATTTTATTTAATTCAAATAGTTAATTCTGAGCTTCCAGTAATGGGATATTTGGGTGGTAGCTCCTTTTGAAGACTGGCTGCTCGAATAGGCGTCATTGGATTTTGAATCACCCAGGACGTTGATGAACTCTGAAGTCGAAAATCTTAAGCTGGATTGTCGCCTTCAGACAGTCGTTGTATTTCTGATTGCCGCGCCGTCTATCCTTAATCAATTCAAGGCAAGGAGCTACGGTAATGTCCGTTCGCCATTTAGGCCATCTGTTCAATCCTGCTTCGGTTGCTCTGATCGGCGCCAGCGAACGGCTGGGCTCGCTAGGCGCGGTTTTGGCCCGCAATCTGTTGGATGGCGATTTCAAGGGCGAGTTGTTTCTGGTCAACCGCCGGCACCGATCCATTTGGAACCTGTTGGTCTACCGCCGACTTGCCCAGCTACCGAATACGCCTGAATTAGCAATCATCCCCACGCCGTGCCGAACCATCCCCCGCTTGCTGCTCGAAGCGGGCCGGCGCGGGGTCAAGGTCGTGCTGATCGCTACCCCGTCCAGCGGGCGCACTGATGAGGAATCGGCCCTTTTGCAACGGGCATTGCGCAAAGCGACCCAATCTTATGGCTTGCGGGTGCTCGGCCCTGGTAGCAGTGGGATTATTGCCCCAGTGCGCAACCTTAATCTGTCATTGGTCGAGCGAGCGCCCTCACCAGGCCGCTTGGCCGTGATTAGCCAATCAGGACTGGTGTTGGCCCCAATCATGGCGTGGGCCAAGGCACAGAGTATCGGGTTTTCTCGTGTCGTCGGAACGGGCGAGCAAAGCGATATCGATATCGCGGAGCTATTGGACTGGCTGGTCGATGATGCCGAAACACAGGCTATTTTGTTGGATTTGGACACGGTGCGCCACGCGCGTCCTTTTCTGTCGGCGGCCCGCGCGGCGGCTCGGCTCAAGCCCGTAATCGTGTTGCGCACCGGCCGGCGACTTAACGGAATAGGGCGTCAGGTCGATGCGATTTACGACGCCGCGTTTCGCCGAACCGGCCTGTTGAGAGTTCAGTCTCTACGAGAACTGTTTGGGGTTACCAATCTTCTGGCGCACGCACTGCCCGTGACCGGCGACCGATTGGCGATTGTGGGTAACAGCGGCGGGCTTGGCCTGTTGGCTGCTGATGCCGTCGGGGTTGAAGGCGGGCGGTTGGCTCAGTTTGGCGGGGATACCGAAGTCGCGTTACGCCATCTCCTTCCAGCCGGCGCCGCTGTTGGCAATCCACTCGATCTCGGTCGGGATGCTGATCCGGAACGTTTTGCCGCCGCCCTGAATATTCTGTTACAGGAAAGAGATCTCAACGGAATCGTGGTTCTCCATGCCTCTAGTTTGGCGGCCGCCGCCGAAACGACCGCCGCGGCCGTGAGCGAGGGCGTCGAGCAATTTCGTTCCCGCACGGGCGATTCACCGTGTGTGTTGAGCTGCTGGCTTGGACAAAACGGTCGCCATCCCGCCTGGCAACGATTGCAAGAACAGCGCATCCCAACATTTGAGATGCCGGAGGATGCGATTCGAGCTTTCATGCAGTGCTGGCGTCGGGTGCAAAATCGGATCGGTTTGATGGCGACGCCGCCCCCTGTCGTGGATTTCTTCGCTACCGCCCCTGCGATTCCACCCCAACTGGTTCAGGATTTACAGGTTCAGGGTCGCGATACGCCCGATGCGGCTGCAACCGCCGCCTTGCTGGCAATTTACGGTATTGTGGTTGCAGCGTCCTCGGTTACTGGCTCGACGCCGTTGGAGCTGAGTCTGCGCGTGATCGTCGATCCGCTATTCGGCCCGCTGTTGTTGCTGGGAACAGGCGGGCGAACAAGCCACCTGATCCAGGAAAGCGTGGTGGTGTTTCCTCCGCTCAATCCGGCGCTAGCGAGAGAAGCGATCCGGCACACTTGGATTTATCAAGTGCTGCGTAACGCCGATGTTGAGTGGTTGGATGGTTTAATCGCGCTGTTGGTCAAGGTGGCGCGGCTGGTGGTGGATTTGAACGAACTGGTCGAATTGGAGCTGAACCCGATCCAGCTGTTCTCCAGCGGCATCCATATAACCAGCGCCCGGCTTCGGTTGGCGGCGGTGGACCACTCGACCGACCAGCGGCTGGCGATTCGGCCCTATCCGCGCGAACTGGAGGAAATTTTGCCGTTGCCCGATGGATCGACCGTGCTGATTCGGCCGGTACGGCCAGAGGATGAGCCCGCGTTCGTGACCAGTTTCACCCAGTTATCCACCGAAGAAGTTCGGATGCGGTTCATGTACACCGTAAAGGAGCTGATTCACGAAGAAGCGGCGCGCTTGACGCAGGTTGATTACGACCGGGAAATGGCGCTAGTGGTGTTCCGCCAACGGCCCGGCCAGCCGCTGGAAAGCTGCGGTGTGGCGCGGTTGATGCGTGATGCCGACGGCGAACGGGCCGAGTTCGCCATTATCCTGCTCCGGGCAGCGACGGGTATCGGACTGGGCAGCCTGTTGGTGCGCCGGTTGATCAACTACGCTCGCCGCCGCGGTTTCCGTGAGCTGTTCGGAGAAATCTTGCGGGAGAACGCGCCGATGCTGGCCTTATGCCGGGCAATGGGTTTCCGCATCGAACCCTGCCCGGCAGATGCCGGCGTCATGATAGCCCGCTGGCCGCTGGTGTGATCAAGATTTGCCGGTTTCAGCGACGGTCGTCGCTGGCGGTTCCGGCGCATATCGCTCAGCCTCCATCCAACTCCGAAACCGGGTCAACAGCCATAGGCCGGGAACAGTGGCCGCCATGCAGAATAAAAAGAAGCCTTCCCAGCCCAGCCATTCAGCGAGATAACCGGTCGGGGTGTTGACCACCACGCGCGGAATACCCATTAAACTGCTGAGCAAGGCATATTGGGTGGCGGTAAATTTCTTGTTGGTCAGCGTCGCCATGAACGCGACATAAGCCGTGGTCGCCATGCCGCTAAACAAGTTCTCGCTGGTGATCGCCAGCGCCAGACCCGGCAGGCTGTGACCGAGCCGCGCCAAGATCACGAAGCCGATCAGCCCGATGGCTTGCAGCACCCCGAACAGCCACAATGCGCGGTACTGCCCTAGCCGCAGCATCAAGATTCCACCGAGTAAACCGCCGATCACGGTCGCCCAAAATCCGAACAATTTGACGACGGTTCCGATTTCGGTCTTGCTGAAGCCCAAGTCCAGATAAAACGGCGTGGACATCTGGCTCGCCATCATTTCGCCGACCTTGTATAGCAGCACGAACAGCAGAATCAGCGCGGCGTCCTGACGCGAGAAATACTCCACGAACGGCTGCACCACCGCCTCGCGCAGGGTGCGGGGCGTGCCGGCTGGCACCAGGGGTTCGACGCAAAACAGGGTCGTAATCAGACCGGGCAACATCGTTGCCGCCATCACCCAATAGACGGCGGAGAAAGGAATGAAATCGGCCAAAATCAATCCGCCGCCGGAGGATAACAGCAAGCCGATCCGGTAGCCGTTAACGTAGAGCGATGCGCCCAAACCCTGTTCGTCATCGGCCAATGATTCACGCCGGTAGGCGTCGATGACGATATCCTGCGAGGCGGAAAAGAACGCCACCAGAAACGCCGCCAGCGTGACCAGCGGCAAGCTTTGGGTCGGATCGGTGAAGCCCAACCCGACGATGGCGGCCGTGAGCGTCAGTTGGATCAACAGCAACCAGCCGCGTCGCCGGCCCATCCCCGCGATGGGGCTAAAGCGATCCAACAGCGGCGCCCACAGGAATTTCAGCGTATAGGGCAGGCCGACCAATGCGAATAAACCGATGGTGCCAAGATCGACCCCGGCTTCCTTCAGCCACGCCTGCAACACCGAACCGGTGGCAAGCAATAGCGGCAGACCGGAAGAAAACCCCATGAGCAGCGCGGTCAGCATCCGCCCGCTAAGAAAAAGCCGCATGATGTCCCCGCTGGAGCGTGGAATGGGATCAGAAGGCATAGTCGTAATCCATCGTCAGCGGCGCGTGATCGGAAAAAAACTGTTTGCGGTAAATAGCGGCGGCCCGCACCTTGTCCTTCAAGCTGGGGGTGACGATCTGGTAATCGATTCGCCAACCTACATTGTTGTTGCGGGCTCGACCTCGATTTGACCACCAGGTGTATTGGTCGGGTTCGGGGTTGACGACACGGAACGCATCGACCCAGCCCGACGGACCCAACAACGTGTCCATCCAGGCTCGTTCCTCAGGCAGAAAACCGGAATGCTTGCGGTTGGCTCGCCAATTTTTCAAATCAATGGCCTTATGCGCGATGTTCCAGTCGCCGCATAAGATGGCATCGCGGCCACTAGCGCGTATCGCCCGCAGCGGCTCGATCAGATGAGCCAAAAAATCGAATTTCACCGCCTGCCGCTCCGGGCTGGATGAACCGGACGGCAAATAGGACGAAACGACGCTGAGGGAGTCGAACCGGGCTTCCAGCCAGCGGCCTTCGGCGTCGCATTCCGGCCAGCCCAAGCCGGTTCGGATTTCGTCGGGCTCACGGCGGGCATAGATCGCGACCCCGCTATAGCCTCTGCGCTTGGCGTCATGGTAGTGGCAGTGGTAGCCGACCGGGTGGAAATGGGCGGGCGGTAATTGGTGGCTTTGCGCGCGGGTTTCCTGCAAACAGACCACATCGGCATGCTGCTCCCTCAGCCAAGCGAAAAATCCCCTGGTGGCGGCGGAGCGAATGCCGTTGACGTTGAGTGTGATAACTCGCATGGAGTAAGGATGCTCCAGTAGATAGGTCGCAATCACGCTATGATACCGACATTTGCCCTTTTCAAGCTGTGGAATTAAGAGCCATGCAGGACTATCAACGAGATTTTCTCGATTTCGCTATCGGTCGAGGTGTGTTGCGCTTTGGTGAATTCACTCTAAAATCCGGTCGGCTCAGTCCGTATTTCTTCAACGCCGGGTTGTTTGACAGTGGGGCGGCGCTCGCTCAATTGGGCCGTTGTTATGCCGCGGCGATTATGGAAGCGGGGCTCGCGTTCGATGTCCTGTTCGGCCCAGCCTATAAAGGTATTCCGCTGGTGGCGGCAGTCGCCGTAGCGCTCGCCGAACAGCATGGCCGCGATGTTCCCTGGTGCTTCAACCGCAAGGAAGCCAAAGATCATGGCGAGGGAGGATTGATCGTCGGCGCGCCGTTGCGGGGTCGCGTGCTGATTGTGGACGATGTGATTACCGCCGGCACCGCGATCCGCGAGACGATGCAAATTCTAACCGCCCACGGCGCAATGCCAGCGGGCGTATTGATTGCGCTGGATCGGCAAGAGCGGGGGCAAGGTGATCTGTCGGCAGTACAGGAGGTTGAGCGCCGCCATCGAATGGCGGTGACCAGCATTGTTAGCCTGAGCGATTTGGTGGCATACCTGGGCGAGCGCTCAGAATACGCCGGCCATTTGGAGAAGATGCGGGATTATCGGGCGCAATTTGGCGTTGCGAGTATCGCCCCATGATCGGTCCCCTGAAACTTTACGACGCCGCAACGCTGGATGCGCTGAGCCTGGAAGCGGCTCATTTGCCCCGACGGCGTAAGAATCTCAACGTGCATCCGGTACTCGAAGATCCGGTGCAACGTTTATTCAATGCGCTAGAGCCTGGCACCTATGCCCGCCCACACCGCCACGCGCGCGATCATGGTTGGGAATTGATGGTGGTGGTGCGTGGCGCTTTCGCCGTACTGTTTTTCGATGCCAAGGCGCACATTGCGGCGCGGGTTGAACTGCGGGCCAACGACGGCGATTGCGCGGTGGAAATCCCGGCGTATGCTTGGCATTGCGTGGTGAGTCTCGCGCCCGGCACGATTATGTTTGAGGTGAAGCCAGGTCCTTATTCGCCGATCGAAGATAAAGACTTTGCATCCTGGGCGCCGCCCGAAGGCGATGCCCGCGCGTCAGACTGGGTTGGCTGGTTCGAAACGGCCAAGCCCGGCGACCATGGGCCGACTTGAACGGTTTGGCGCGAATTTCGTTGGCTCGAACTGGCTTCATTGCTTAATGAGGTTTCGCGCTGGGCTGGCTAGCTTGCCATTCGGTTGATGCGAAAAACGGGGTCACGGTCGAACCTCGGAAATGGGTACGCGACCGGCGCGACGGTGGGTAGCGATTGCCTGGTGGCATCCGTGGCAATGAGGGTTTTTTTATCCGCCTCCGCGCTGGCGGAGGCCTTGGTCGCTGGGTTACAACCGTCAGAACCTCGACCGACCGCTAGGTGATTGATCGCTTATGACCTCATCTGCTTTAACCGGCTTCAGCGCGCTGCGCCACCGCAATTTCGCCTTCTATCTCTCCGCGCGATTGCTTGCCACTATCGCCGTGCAGATGCAAAACGTGGCGGTGGGCTGGCAAGTCTATGCCATGACCGGTAACGCGCTCGATTTGGGCTTTATCGGCTTGGCCCAGTTCGCGCCCTTCTTCTTGTTGGTGCTGGTGGCCGGTCAAGCCGCCGACCACTTTAACCGCCGTCTCATCATCATCCTTTGTCATGGCGTTGAATTGTTGTGCGCGCTGATTTTGCTGGCTTTCACCGTCGGCGGCTTTCAAGTCTTATGGCCGGTGTTCGCGTCGCTGGCTTTATTCGGGGCGGCCCGCGCCTTTCGAATGCCGACCAGCCAAGCGATCCTAATGAACTTGGTGCCGTTGGAAAGCTTTGGGAATGCGGTGGCGATCAGTTCATCGACCTTTCATGTGGCGGTGATTGTGGGGCCAACCGTCGGTGGTCTTCTTTATTTGTTCGGACCCGCCGTCGTCTATAGCACGGCGGCAACGCTCTTTTTGTTGGCCATGCTATTGATCGGGCTGACCCGAGTCGAACAACCGGCAACCGTTAGGGAGACGCCGAGCTGGGATACCTTGTTGGAGGGACTGCGTTTCGTCTGGTCGCGTCCCGTGGTGCTCGGTGCGATTTCGCTTGATCTATTTGCGGTCTTGTTCGGCGGTGTGACGGCGCTGTTGCCGGCCTACGCCAGTGATATCTTGCACGTCGGCCCACAGGGGTTGGGTTTGCTGCGAACAGCGCCGGGCGCGGGCGCGGCGTTGATGTCGATCTTGTTGGTGTTTAAGCCGATGTCGCGCCGGGTCGGCTATTGGATGTTCGGCGGGGTCGCGCTGTTTGGCTTATGCACCATTGTCTTTGGGCTATCGCACAGCTTCTGGTTATCCCTGATCGCCCTGTTTGTGCTGGGCGCTAGCGATATGATTAGCGTTTACATCCGGCATCTGCTGGTGCAGATGGAAACGCCGGATGCCATTCGCGGCCGCGTCAGCGCGGTCAATGCCGTCTTTATCGGCGCATCGAACGAACTAGGGGAATTTGAGTCTGGCCTGACCGCCGCCTGGTTTGGTTTGGCGCCGGCCGTGGTGGTTGGCGGAGTCGCGACCTTGGCGGTCACCGCGATTTGGATGTGGCGCTTCCCGGTGTTACGTCAGATGGATCGATTTCCGGGAAGCACGGCTTAGCGGCGTGCGATGGCACGCGGTCCTTACTTTTTCCGTTTTTTAGCGATGGCTGCGAGTTCGATCGACGTGGCGACTTCCTGCAAGTAAGTTGCTTTAACCTGATTGCCTGCCTTGAGCGTACTGATGTCGATGCTCTCCGGCACCTTCAATGTGACGGCGTTTTGCCCACCGAGGAGTTTGACCTGACGGGTTTTTTTATTAACGCCGGTGACATCGGCAACAATCTCGATTTCCTTTACCCTGTGATGTGGCCGATGCTTGAGTCACCGCGCTAGCGTTGGTGCTGGCGACTGTCCGCCGTGAGGGAGCCGTTCTGGCGGCGTTCTTCTCAAGACTGGTCGCCAAAGCCTCGTAATAGCTCAACCTGACTGGGTCGCCAGCCTTGAACGTTGCCAGATTGCTTACTTCGTCGCCAACGGCAAGGGTAAAGATTTTATTGCTACCGCCTCTAACAATGACTTCGCGCGTGTCGGCGTTTACCGATTTTACAATGGCGTTTCCGCGCACTTGATCGCGGCTTTCAATTTGGGCCGTGGACTGTTTTTGCGGCATCACGACGCTGGGCGTTCTACTCTGATCGGTTGGCATGGCGCAACCGCCCGCCAGCGCCAAGCTCAGTACACCTAAAATAGCGATGATATTTTTTGCATTTGAATTTTCCAAGACGATAATTTATTAAGGAATTTTTCCAAGAAGATATGCTTTAACCGCCGTTCACCAAAATTATGACACTAGCTCGGACTGAATGCTACCATCCGGTCACGGGTCCTTTATCCTCAAATCCTTAGTGAAGATAGTTCGGCGGGGATAGCGGTGCCGCCAGCGAGGCGTTGCAAGTGGGGTTCGCTGTGCCGGTGTGGAGCTTAAGGTCCTATTCTGATCGTAACGCCGTAACGTTCCGTGATCGAGCTATCGCCTTCCGAAAAACGCCAGTATTTGAGTTTGAGTCCGATCTCACCGGGCTGCCGGGCGGGAAAGGTGAAACTCCGCTGTCCCCGCGCTCCAATAAAGCCTTCGGTCGGTTCGGTGTATTGGGTGCTGTCCAGCGCCAACAAACGGCTGCTAGTTTCATCGATGGCCCAGGCGTGGCCAGTGCCGCGGTTTTCCGGCAAGCTCACTTGAAGGGTTTCGCCAACGCGAACATCGGCAGTGCGATTATTATCCGCTTTGGTTAAGCGCAGTACCCCGTTTTCGCGAATGCCTGCCGGGGGAACGGGGGCTGGCGCGGAGTCCTTCTTGAAGAAGGTGCAACCAGTAGCGAGCATCGCGGTCAACAGCGCAAGAAGCGCAATCTGAAAGTGGCGCGGCTGAGGGAACAATTTGCGGATCATGGGCATCGGGCGCACCGAGGGCAGCGTGTCAACTAAGAGTAGGGGCAACGTGAGAGCGTCTCATGGTACCGCATCAGCGCGGTTTTCAAGAAGTTTAACGAGTGGAGAAGGTGAAAATGTACCTGTCTGGCGATGGCTATCGTGAATCCTTGCGACGTTATCGACCTACTGTTTTCGTGAATGGTCGCCGTGTCGAATCGGTGGTTGATGAACCGCTGCTGGCGCCGGGCGTTGCGGCGATCGCTGTCACTTACGATTTCGCTTTGCGCGAGGAGTTTGCCCCCTGGATGCGGGCGACGAGCACGGGGGGTGAGGGGGTCAACCGGATGATCGCCATTCCTCGCACGACAGGCGATTTGCTCGACAAGTTGGAAGCCGCGCGGCTGGTTTGTCGAGAAACCGGCTGTGCGCAGCGTTATTTGGGCGGTGATGGTTTGGCGGGGGTTTATCAAGGGACTCATCGGCTTGCTGCCGAATCGGGTGGTGAGTATCACGCGCGGTTGCTGGATTACGTGCGACATGTCTACGAACACGATCTCACGCTCGGTCTGGCGATGACTGATGCAAAGGGCGATCGCTCGCTGCGACCTCATGCCCAGCCAAACCAGGATGCGTACCTGCGGATTGTGGGGCGAGACGCCAAAGGCATTCGGATTTCGGGCGTGAAGGCGATTGTTACGGGCGCTCCTTACGTCCATGAGCTGCTGGTGATGCCCGGCCGGGCCATGACCGAGGCTGATCGGGATTTTGCGGTCTGCTGCGCCGTACCGGTGGATGCCGCTGGTTTGACGATTGTCGCCAGACCCGCCGGTCGGCCGGGGGAATCAGCCGCCGCGTTCAGCGGCAAATATGGGCAATCGACCGGCGTTTGTCTGTTCGACCAGGTATTTGTACCGTGGGAACGGGTTTTTCTGGCGGGTGAGTGGTCGCATTCCGAGTTCTTCACGGATTGTTACGCCACCCACCATCGCCATACCTGCATCGGTGCTCGCGCGGGCTTCGGCGATTTGTTGATTGGAGCCGGCGCGTTGGTGATCGAAGCCAACGGACTTGCTTTGGATCGCGCGCCAGCTTTGCGGGAAGCCATGGTGGAATTGATCAAAATCGTGGAAGGCTTTTATGCTTGTGGCGTTGCCGCGTCGGTCTATGCGCACGTGGATGCCGCCGGGGTGGCATTGCCGGAACCGGTCTTTGCCAACATTGGTAAACTGTTGCTGGGGACGCAAATTTACGACATGCATCGCCTGGCCCATGAGGTTTCGGGCGGAATGATCGTTACCTTGCCGGGGCCGGATGAGGATCACAATCCGGCGACTGCCGGCCGTATATCGGAAGTGCTCACGGCCCGTTCCGATATTCCCTATCAGCGGCGGATTGAGGTCGCGCGCTTCATCGAAGATCTTACAGCGTCTTATCAAGGCGGCTGGTATTCGATCATCAGCCTGCACGGCGGCGGTTCACCGGAAGCGATGAAGCGGGAGATTCACCGGCGCTATCCGATAGCGGAGCGAGTGGCGCTCGTGGCACGGCTGCTGGATAGGGGTATCCACGCCACTCACAGCGATCCGCGCTGGTTTGGTCGTCAGCCGGGCCGTTGCTGTGCCGTCGGTTGTCACGGTTCCGAGCGGCTAAATCAGTCGCGCGGAAAAGAGCAAGAGAGCGGAGAGAGTGGCGGGTCGCTTTGATCGTAATGTGGCTATCGTTCTCGCGCGCTCAATCTTCTTTGTTAAGGTCAGGCGCCTTTTTTTTCGGGGAGGCGCTGCCGGCAGGTTCTTTCTGCTCATTCTGGTTCTTTTTTTCATTGGCCAAGTTCAGATACGCTTGCGTGCGACCGATGATCGCTAGGATGACCCAAGCGAGCGTCACGCCTAGCAGGCCGATTCCAAGGCCGCCCAGGCCCACGGTCATGCCGACCGCCGCTGTCATCCAAATACCGGCGGCGGTCGTCAGCCCCTGTATTTCACGCTCCTCGCTCAGCTTGAGGATGGCGCCAGCTCCGATGAAACCGATACCGGTGGCGACGCCTTGAGCGATGCGGGCCACTTCCGCCAATGGCATCCCCAGTTCCAGCGGGACGATCACGAAAAGAGCTGAGCCGAGAGCGACCAGCATGTGAGTTCTCAACCCCGCCGGTTTGCCCGTCGATTCCCGTTCCAGGCCCACAATCGCGCCGAGCAGCATCGCCGCTAGCAGCCGGATAGTGACGCGTATTAGCTCGCGCGTGTCTGGAAGACTCGCGATCAATTCTTGCCAAATGATATTTTCCATAAATTTGTGAGGTGATAAGCGGTGATAAGCAATGAAGCTGATTTTAATGGAGCGCGTTAATCGCGATCAATGGCATCAAGCGGAGGACGGCGCAGGTCGCTATCCGCCGGGGGGACGGAGAGATCGGGCGCGGTCTGGTTCAGGCAGCGCAGTAATTGTGGCGTTTTAGTCCAGCCACAGCGATGGTTTGACTGTCGCTCGCACCGGGCGTTTCGATAGCAGGCAAACGTTGGCGAGTACAGACAGGTGCTAACTCTTCCTTCCGTCTCAGCCTCGCTTTGCTCGACGCATAGTTCACTGCTACAGCCAGCCACTACACAGCCTTCAGCGCCTCGAACGGTTTGACTTGCAACCGAGGTAGAGGCCAGCAAACATAACAAGCAGCCTACAAAAAGATTAGATTTCATGGGCATATCGCTCATTTGCAATTTATGCCAGCGTCGCTCGTGCGGTTTGACAGCGCGCTGGCTATCGAGTGCGATTTTAGGGCGACTTTAGCTGGATCGGCGTATATCGCGCTCCGGTCGCGCCTCTTTGCTTTTTTTGGGTGGAACCATTGGATTCAAAGCTGTAACCACCGATTTTTGCGACGATAAAACTCGACATTCGGTTACTAAAAAAGCCGATCAGCATGGGTAAAACCAATTCTTTGATCATTAAAACATCCACGCTGCCCTTCAAACCGCTGAGTTCAGGGAGGTAGGGTCTTAGAAAAAGCAGGTAAACGAGGGCCAACCAGAATCCAACCGCATCAAGCAGGACGGCGAGGATGATTCCAGCAAGGGAAAATCCAGCAACCATCCCCAGAGAAAGCCATAAAATCAAAGTGCTGGCTAGCATGCTGAAAATGGCGATCCATTTATGACCTGTATGCCAATAAAACCAATGGCTTTTGAATCGTTGTCGCCACCTCATCCACATTTTGATTACCTTGAAAGGCGAGTGCTTCAGAGCCAGCCCAAATGTACAACCGATGATTGACCGAACTATGAGGGTGAGGAATATTTATTGGTTCCAAAAAAACGGCGCTCCCCGCCGGTCCTGGTGGGAGCGCCGCAATCAATCGAGTTGTTAAGCGGCTTGAATCAAGCGTCCGGACCCCAGCCGAACACTTCCACGGTGCGGAACAGATCGTTGTCAGTCACCATGCCAACCGGATTACCGTCGGTTTCGACCACCACGCGGCGGACGTTGGCCTGCGTCATCCGTTGGGCGGCTTCGGCCAGCGACATGTCGCGTTTGGCCGTAACGAGCGGCCGGGTGGTGATTTCGCTTACCTTCACCCGCGCTGGCGAGCGATTCACGCTGATGATCTTCTTGAGCACATCGCGGTCGGTCATGATGCCCCATTGCCCGCTGGCATCAGGTTCAACCATCACCGCACTCACCCCGTTTTCGATCATGGTATGCATGGCGACATTGACCATCTCGTCGTTCTTGACGGTCACCACCGGCGACATGATGCCGCCGACCGTGGTCGGCATCCGGCCGGAGGCGATCATCGCCTGCACCGGATCGGCGACGCGAGCGGCTTCCAATTCACGCCGCGATTGCTCCTGATGGCGGCGGCGGTGCTCGATTTCCTGGCGTAGCGCCGGCCCCTGTTCCCGCATCTTGACGATGATCAGGTCGGCGAACCTGCTGGTCGGCACTTCGGTGCCGCCGTCCATCAACCGGGCGAAGTCGTAGGTGACGGTCTTGTCGGCGATGACCCGGGTCAGCGCGGACTCGATCAGCTCGGCGGCTTCGGTCCAGCCCATGTACTGGAGCATCATCACGCCGGACAACATCAGCGAACCGGGGTTGACCTTATCGAGGTTGGCGTATTTGGGCGCGGTGCCGTGGGTGGCCTCGAACACGGCGACGTGATCGGCCATGTTCGCGCCCGGCGCGATGCCGATGCCGCCGACTTCCGCCGCCACCGCGTCGGACAGGTAGTCGCCGTTCAGGTTCATGGTGGCCAGCACCGAGAACTCTTCCGGCCGCAGTTGCAGCAACTGGAAGATGATGTCGGCGATGCGGTCCTTGATCACCACTTTGCCAGGCGGCTGCTTGCCGCCATGGACGCTGTACAGCTCGTTCTCGGTGATGGTCTGGTCCGGAAATTCGTCGCGCGCCAGCTCGTAGCCCCAGTTCCGGAAGGCGCCTTCCGTGAACTTCATGATGTTGCCCTTGTGGACCAAGGTCACGCTGTCGCGGCCGTGGTCGATGGCATACTGGATGGCCTTGCGCACCAGCCGCTTGGAGGCGAACGGCGAAATCGGCTTGATGCCGAGGCCGGCGTCGTCGAAGAACTCGGCGCCCATTTCCTCGCGCAGGAACTTGGCCAGCTTGGCGTTCTCCGGGGTGCCGGATTTGTATTCGATGCCGGCGTAAACGTCCTCGGTGTTCTCGCGGAAGATAATCACGTCCACCTTTTCTGGGTGGCGCATCGGCGAGGGCACGCCGGGATAATAACGCACCGGTCGCACGCAGGCGTACAGGTCGAGATCCTGGCGCAGGGCAACGTTCAGCGAGCGGAAACCACCGCCGACCGGCGTGGTCAGAGGACCCTTGATGGCGACGACCAGCTCTTTGATGGCTTCCAGGGTTTCGTCGGGGAAGTAATTGCCTTCGTACAACTCGGCGGCTTTCTCGCCCAGATAAATCTCGCACCAGTGAATCTTGCGCTGGCCGGCGTAGGCTTCCTCGACCGCGGCGTCCCAGACCCGCAACGAGGCGTTGGTAATGTCGGGGCCAATCCCATCCCCTTCGACATAGCCGACAATCGGTTGATCTGGAACGTTTAGCTTGCCCTCTTTGATCGAAATTTTTTCACCGGTGGTGGGAATGTGGATGTGCTTGTATGCCATGAAACCTCCTGCTCTTGCGGATTTTGGGGATGGGTGCGCGGGGCCAGCGCGGAAAACAAATTGGAAGTTAGACAGTTCAATAGCTAGGGAATTGATTTATAGTAAACCATCCTCAGGCGGCATGGGAGAAGGTTTTTATAAATCAGCAACCTAGGTATTGGCCAGGTATTTGATAATTTAGAATATAGTTCTGCCAAACACAACATGTCTTTCAAGGCTCTAGGCGGTGGGTAATGAACGAATAACCAGCGGTGCGGCTTGCTTTGACCGACCCGCCTTATTATAAGCTACCGATCACCGGGTGGGCCTTAGATAAATTTAGGCGCCTACCCCTCCTTTTCCGTCCAAAGCAGTTCCAAGTGACGCTGTTTCATCCACTGATTTTATGTTCATGATATTGCCATGACCTTGAACGAATTGCGCTATATCGTCGCCGTCGCGCGCGAGCGCCACTTCGGCCGCGCCGCTGAAGCATGCCATATCAGCCAGCCGACCTTAAGCGTGGCGGTGCGCAAGCTGGAAGATGAATTGGGCGTGGTGTTGTTCGAGCGCGCGCCTAGTGAGGTGGCGGTGACGCTGGTGGGTCGCCGCATCGTTGAACAAGCCCAGCGAGTCTTCGAAGAAGCGGCGCTCATCAAACAGCTGGCGAATCAGGGCCAGGACGAATTAGCGGGAATGTTGCGCCTTGGCGTTATTTACACCATCGGTCCTTACCTGCTGCCACATCTAATTCCTCGCCTGCATCGCCGCGCTCCCCACATGCCGCTGCAAATCGAAGAGAACTATACCGCCGTACTGAGCGAGCGGCTCAAAGACGGTGATTTAGATGCCTTGATTTTGTCGCTACCGTTCGAAGAATCCGGGGTCCTGACGCAAGCGGTCTACGAAGAACCCTTTGTGGTGTTGATGCCAGCCGGTCATCCGCTGGAGCAGACCGAGATCGTCGATGCCCCCACGCTGGCTCGACAGGATTTGCTGTTGTTAGGGTCGGGCCACTGTTTCCGCGATCAAGTATTGCGCTTTTGCCCGGAGTGCAACCAGTTGAGCTACGCGTCGGATAACATGCAGCGGACCTTAGAGGGCAGTTCACTGGAGACTATCCGGTTAATGGTCGCCACCGGCATGGGGATCACCGTTTTACCCTATACTTCAGTGAGCGGTTACGCCCACGCCGGCGACCTGCTCAGCGTGCGGCCGTTTGCAGCGCCAGTCCCCAGCCGGGTCGTCGCCTTGGCCTGGCGCAAGAGCTTTCCCCGTCACCGCGTCATCAATCTGTTGGCTGAGGCGATTCGCGCCTGTCCGTTGGGTGAAGCGGTTCGGTTGCTGGAATCGGTGTGACCTCTGACAGAATCTCCGTCACATACGCCGTCCTGCCGCGCATTTCCCAACGCACGTCACAGTGGAGCAGCTTCATCCCGTAAGACCGTGGGGTGGCGTCCACCTTTTCGTACGCGGGACGAGGGTCCTGCCGCACTAGCTGCGTGATCAGCTCCTGTAAGTTGTCCGCGGGCCACGCTTCACAACAGGCGAGAGCCGCCGGGCTGAAGTTCACGCGCAATTCCGCGGGGGGCGGTTCGGGCGCAAAGCCGCCGGTTGCGGCCTGGATGCCGTCGGCATAGGGCAAATAAGGCTTGATATCCAGCACCGGCGTGCCATCCAGCAAATCGACACCCGCCAAATATAAGAGCACCTGCCCCCGGTGGGTGCTGATGCGCTCCAGTCGCACCGCTGACAGGCCTATCGGATTGGGCCGGAAGGGGGAACGAGTGGCGAATACCCCCAAGCGGCGGTTGCCGCCCAAACGCGGGGGACGGACTGTGGGTTGCCACCGCCCTGGCGGAATTGCGTGAAACACGAAGACCAGCAAGATATGAGAGAAGCCTTCCAGCCCGCGCACGGCGGTGGGTTGATTGTACGGCGGTAGCAATTCCAGGGTGGCTTGCGCCGCGGGCGCTAATCCCGATTGGCGTGGAATTCCGAATTTCTCGCGAAAACAGGAATGAATAATCCCAACAGGCGTGAATTGAAACACTACAGCCAGCCGGATTTTTTGAGTTTGGTGTACAGCAAGAGACACCCCACCGTCACGCTGCCCATCACGATGGGATAGCCATAGTGCCATTCGAGTTCAGGAAACCAGCCTTTGAAATTCATCCCATAAATGCTGAAGATCATGGTCGGGGCGGCCAGCAGCGCCCCCCAGCCGGCCAACCGTTTAGTTGCGTCGTTCTGGCGGGCCGCGCCCAGCGACAGACTGATTTGTAACGCCAGCGCCAAGGTTTCGCGGATAGTGTCTACCGCCTCGGTGATCCGCAGCGTATGGTCATAGACATCGCGGTAATATGGCCGGATATCGTCGGAAATGTAGCTGTTAAAGACATCAGTCAACAGGTAGTTGCAAACCTCGACTAACGGCGCGGCGGCACGGCGTAGGCTCACCAGATCGCGTTTGAATTCATACAGACTACCAATATCGCTTGCATCGAAATCACCCTTAAAAAATCGTTCCTCTAGATCTTCCACCGCGTCTTCGATGTCGCTCAGAATGGGAAAGTATTGATCCACCACGAAATCGAGAATAGCGTACAGCACGAACCCTGGCCCCTTACTCAACAAGCTCGGGCTATTTTCACAGCGGGCGCGCACCGGCGCGTAAGGCAGCGACGCGCCATGCCGTACCGACACCAGATAGCGCGGTCCGACGAACAAATGGGTTTCGCCAAAATCGATTTTGCCGTCCTTGGCTTGAGCGGTGCGCAAGACCACGAACAGACTGCCACCATAGAGTTCTACTTTAGGCCGTTGATGCGCGTGATGGGCGTCCTCGGCGGCTAGCTCGTGCAGACCGAACAATTGCTGAACTTGCGCCATCATCGCTTCGTCGGGCTCAAACAGTCCTAGCCAAACGAAGGCGTCCGGCCGTTGCCGGACTGCGGGAATTTCTTCAAGGGTGATGTTGTCCAGCTTTTGGCCATCAACGTAAGCGGTGCAATTGACTATCATAACCTAGGTCTCAATGGGAATGAGGGCGCGGTCGTGGTTCCGGCCGATACGGCTCTTCGCGGTCGTGCAAGTGCATTCGGTATTCGACGAAGCCCGGACAGTTGTCGAAATGGAGGAAGGGATTACCGGCGAGTTGGTCGAGCATGGTCGAGGTGGGCGTGATGCCGTAGTTATGGCCAGGCCGAATCAGGGTGTCGCCCGGCAGCCGCTCGCCCAAGCGACGCAGGGTATGGTACATCTGTTCGGGATCACCGCCGCGCAGATCGCAACGCCCGCAGCCGAACACGAACAGGGTATCGCCCGTCAGCACCTGGCCGCCGAGCCGGTAACAGGCTGAGCCGGGCGTATGGCCCGGCGTGTGCAGGATTTCGATATCGGTTTCACCCAGTTGGATGCGGTCGCCACCCTGGTGCAAGGTCGGTCGATCGAGATGGCGGCTCCAGAATGCGGCCTCGGCTTTGAGCAAGTGTAACTGGGCGTCGCTGTGATTCAAGAGCGCCTCGACGCCGTTAATATGATCGAAATGGCTGTGAGTGAGTAAAATATCGGTGATGTTGAAACCGTGCCGCTCGGACAATGCGATGATGCCCGGCACGTCCCAGGCGGGATCAACCACCGCCGCGCGGTTGCTGGCGCGGTCGTGGATCAGGTAGATGAAATTAGCCATCTGTCCCAGTTCCAGGGCGTGAATGGTATAAGGTGGGTTGGGGTCATCGACAGTCTCCCAAGTTAAAAAGCGAGCAGAGGCTGCTGAACCGGATGCCTATGACGCCGCCTGGCGCGGCGGAGAGCGGCGGACTCGATGGAACCAGCAGGCTCCGGGTTGGTTCGAAAGGGCCGATAGCGGCGGTTCAAAGATCGGTTGAGAGAGATTTATTCATGCGTTTTATTCTTGAAAACGACGCTCATCATTACTTGGTGAGCAGCTACGGAGCGGGTTGGGTCAACGTAAACGAACGGGAATTCCGCCGAAGCTTGATCGTGATGCCGAAACAGGTGATCGCTGATTGGCCACCGCAAACGTTTGGCGATTTGGAGACGCTTCACTTTGAGACAATCGCGCAACTGGAACCGGAAATGGTCGTGCTTGGTACCGGCGGCCGGCAACAGTTTCCCCATCCACGATTGATTCAACCTTTATTGGCTAAGGGCATCGGGGTAGAAACCATGGATACGGCGGCGGCCTGCCGTACCTATAACATCATCATGCTGGAAGGCCGCCGGGTGGCGGCGGCCCTGTTGATGATGGTGGACTGATCGATCCCTCATCCCTTAAGGCCTCATCCGCACCGCCGGCGTCGTGTTCGGGTTGGGTCCTATCCGACGGCGTGGGGATGGGGGCGTTTGCTTATAAAAAACTGCGAGAAAATCCTTCGGTCTCCAGAATCTTGCGCAGTCGGCGCAACGCATCGATCTGAATTTGCCTCACCCGTTCACGGGTGACGCCGATCTCGTTGCCAACCTGTTCTAGAGTGGCTTTTTCCTGCCCCCCCAAACCGAAGCGCCGTTTGACGACGATCTGCTGTTTATCATTCAACTGGTCTAACCATAGCTCCAGTTTTTCGTTGAGATCGGTATCTTGCAGTAGCTGCGAGGGATCAGGGTTATTCTCGTCAGGGATGGCGTCCAGCAGCGAGCGGTCTTCATCCTTGCCGATGGGGGTATCCACCGAAGTGACCCGTTCGTTGAGTTGCAGCATCCGTTTTACATCACCGACTGACCGGCCCAGCGATTGGGCGATTTCCTCAGCGGTGGGTTCGTGATCCAAGGTTTGCGCCAGATGTCGCGCCGTCCTTAAATAACCGTTGATTTCCTTGATGATGTGGATGGGTAGCCGGATAGTGCGGGTTTGATTCATCAAAGCCCGCTCGATGGTTTGGCGGATCCACCAAGTCGCGTAGGTTGAAAAGCGAAAGCCGCGTTCGGGATCGAATTTCTCGACGGCGTGAATCAACCCCAGGTTGCCTTCCTCGATCAGATCCAGCAGGTTGAGTCCGCGATTCATGTAGCGACGGGCGATTTTGACGACCAGACGCAAGTTGCTTTCAACCATCCGGTTGCGAGCGCTGTTATCGCCCTGCAACACGCGGCGCGCGTAGTAAACTTCTTCCTGAGCGGTCAATAAAGGCGAAAATCCTATTTCGCTCAGATACATACGGGTGGCGTCCAATTCCTCTTGAGTGAATTCCCGACTGGCGGCGGGAGCCGGCCATACGGTTTCCACATCCAGTTCTTCTTCCTCCACAATTGCCTCGTCCTCGGCGTCTTCCTCCAGTTTATCCTCGTCCAGCAGGGAGTCGTCGATGTGCAGTTCGTCGTCGCACACTACCGTCTCCAGGCAGGCGTTGATCTGTCGGGACATTGATACCTCCTGACTTGCTTCGCTCGGTGGGTATTCGTGTTAGCGCTGGGGCGAATGCCTGCCGCGTCATTTTTAGTTGTGGTGAATTTGTACCAGCGGCCGAGCGATTTTTTTTGTCTTAGCCTCGCTCGGCCGCTGCCGCCTGGGTTATCGGGATCGCGGAAACATCCTTATTCGCTCCAGACTCCAGACGGACGCTGATAATAAGCTGTTCATGGCCAGCCCGTCTAGCCGGTTTGGAGGGATCGCGAAACCGCGATAACATTTTTTTATATGATTTTATGTGCTTATGGGGGTGAGCCAGGCTGCCAGGGTATCGAGTCCTTTGTAGCGCGTCAGATCGATCTGCAAGGGAGTGACCGAGACGTAATTGGCGCGCACGGCGTAAAAGTCCGTGCCGGGGCCAGCGTCTTGTTCCGGGCCAGCCGGACCTACCCAGTAAATCGGCCGGCCGCGCGGGTCAGTGCTTTTGATGACAGGTTCGGATTTGTGGCGCTGACCAAGCCGGGTCGCCTGAAAACCAGCGACTTGTTCCCAAGGTAAGTCCGGCACGTTCACGTTAAGAATGGTATCGGGCGGTAACGGCCGTTGGACCAGCCGCCGCACCAGCCAGACCGCCACGCGGGCAGCAGTGTCGAAATGTTGGGGACGAAAACTGGCCTGTGAAATCGCGATCGCCGGCAAGCCGAGAAAGCGACCTTCTATCGCCGCCGCCACCGTTCCAGAGTAGAGGATATCGTCACCCATGTTGGGGCCGTTATTGATCCCGGAAACCACCATGTCCGGCTCCTGCTCCAACAATCCGGTAATGGCGACGTGAACGCAGTCGGTGGGGGTGCCCTCAACGCTGTAGCAGCCGTTGTCATGCTGGGTGACGTAAAGGGGATTTTTGAGGCTAAGCGAGTTGCTGGCGCCGCTGCGGTCGCGATCGGGCGCCACGACGGTGATGTCCGCCAGCTCGCGCAAAGCGGCGGCGAGACGGAGCAAACCCGGCGCTTGATAGCCATCATCGTTGCTGACCAGAATACGCATGGTTATGAAGTTTCTCCCACAGTGGACCGATTGAGCGAATCTTAGGATATCCGGCCGCGCTGGCGCTAAAATGACAATTGTTCACCGCTCTGGCTGGACGCTCTTGGCGATTTTATCGAGGCGCCGCATGACCAAGCCATTTCTGCTCAATCCTCAGGATCGGGATTTGTTTCGCCAGGCTGTCGGCGCGGTCAAACTATTGCATTGCGACCGAATCGATCCGGTTCATTGCCGTCCGGGGCCGGTTCCCCGCTTTAGCTTGGCTGACGAACGGCAGGTTTTGGCGGATATGGTATCGGATTATTTCGAACCGGCCGATCTGGAGACGGGTGAGGAATTGTACTACCGCCGGGAAGGGGTACAGCAGGCGGTATTGCGCAAATTGCGGCGCGGCCAGTTCCAGGTGGGGGGTGCTTTGGATCTGCACGGAATGACAGTGGCCGCCGCTAAGGAAGCGTTGGCGGGCTTCCTCCATAATGCCCGTCGTGACCGTTTGAACTGCGTGCGGATCATTCACGGCAAAGGGAAAGGTTCTCGCCACCGAGGGCCGGTGCTAAAACAGAAAGTCAATCACTGGTTGCGCCAGCGCGATGATGTGCTAGCGTTTTGTTCGGCCCGATCGATGGATGGCGGAACGGGAGCGGTTTACGCGCTGCTGCGGCGCCAGCTTTAACGGCGCCGCGCCATTTAGCGGGATCGGAGAGGGCCACAATGCGAAAAAAAGTAGCAGCATCTTCCCACGAAACGATATAACCGGCAAACGAGGAAAGCGTAATGGCAAACGAAGGTTTTCACGAACCCATTGAAGAACTGTCCAATCAAACTCGCGATATGCACCGAGCGATTATTTCCCTGATGGAGGAGTTGGAAGCGGTCGATTGGTACAACCAACGGGTCGACGCTTGCAAAGACAAGGCACTAAAAGAGATCCTGGCTCACAATCGAGATGAGGAAAAAGAGCACGCCGCCATGATCCTGGAGTGGATTCGCCGCAAAGACCCGACATTCGATGAACAATTGAAAGACTATCTTTTTACCGATAAGCCCATCGCCCACGGCCACTGATAGCTTTTGGATAGAGGCTCCAACCCGCTTGCATGCCTGGAAAAGGGCCTGGCAAGGATCCGAATTCGCTCGTGTTATTGGCTCAATGGCTGTGGCGAGCGTGAGCGGTGTAATTACGGGATGCTCATCGTTGGGCGATAGTATGTCGGACTCGATGAGGGCGGGATTTATTTCCGCCCTCTCGCGCTAACGACTGGCATGGCTAGTGGCGGTTTTTTAGTCTGTTGGGGATGGTTTTGCGAATCAAAGGGTGAAATTGGAATCCCAATTACCTCTAAGATTATATTTTTTATATTAATTATTAGATCATCTATTATTTAAATTTCAATTCATGCGAAAACGCGCGCAGATTATTTCAAATAATGAGAAATAGCTACTTGGGATGTCCGCCAAGATGTTCAAAAACACGATGAAAAATGGCCAATTAGTGACAATTTGGCGATAATACGGCTAACCCCTATTTTTGGGTCGAGATGCCCTGGTTTTAACCCATACCGTTAAAGAAGATACCTACAATTCTTATGACCATCAATTTCAAATCTCTGGCAAAGGTCGGCGTTTATGTGGATGCTGCCAATATTTCTCGAAACGGTGGACAGCGCATGCAGTACGATATATTGCGCGAATTTGCCTGCCGCGATCACGCCGAACCCCTCCGCTTGAATGTGTATCTCTCCTACGACGAAGAGCGGGCCGAAACCAACACCGTCTATCGTGATAAGGCGCGTGCTTATCAGTCCGCCTTACGCGAACTCGGTTATAAAGTGATCGAAAAACGAGTCAAATGGTTTCAGGACGAGGCCGGTAATCGCTTCGGAAAGGCGAATGCCGATCTTGATATGGCGGTGGATGTGTTATTGCAATCAGAAAACCTGGATCGGGTGCTGCTGGCTACCGGCGATGGTGATTTCGTGCAGGTGGTGCGCGCCTTGCAAAATAAAGGTTGTCGGGTGGAAACCTTGGCGTTCGATAACGTGTCTGAAGAATTACGCCGGGAATCGGATATGTTTGTATCGGGCTATCTCGTACCGGGATTGTTGCCGACCCGCGGCGATGATTATTTTGCGCCGACCTGGGGCGCCATGGGGTCGCGGGTGCGCGGCTACTGCTATCATCACGATGACAACAAGAGTTTCGGGTTCATGCGCTTTCTGGTCAAATTATCGCCTTTTTTATGGAAGACCGATTCCCGTGATTCCGACTCCCCGTACCGGACCGCGTTTTTCCATGATTCCAGCTTGCCAGATGGTTTCAATATCATGAAGCTGCCGTCCCGCAACCACATTTTTGAGTTTACCCTGGCCGAACCGAACGGCAAACAACCGGTCGCCACCGATGTCGTTCTGGTCCATCCCGCGCCCTCGCCATGAGGTTGAACGGGGTGGCGTGGCGTGTCGAAATCCGCTCCTGTCGAGAAGCATCATGCGCAATTCCCGAATTTTGAAGTTGCTGGCTCCAGCGCTGTCCTTGGCCCTCGCGTTGGACCTGTCCTTGAGCTTTGCCAAGACAGAAGATCCCGTCATGAACGCGCCGATCGGGATGTTGGCGCCGACTCCCAGACAGGCGCTTCTGGATCAGACGATCGCCCGCTTGTTATCGCAGCATCATTACCGGCAGAGCAGGCTGGATGATCGGTTGTCTTCGCTGGTGTTGGATGCCTATCTTGAGGATCTCGACCCCAGTCGGATGTATTTTCTAGATACCGATATCGCTGGGTTTGAGCGCTATCGCGCCACGCTCGATGATGCTTTGAAAACCGGTGAGTTAAAGCCGGCCTACGATATTTTCAATACCTATTTACGCCGGTTGGCCGAGCGAACCACCCATCTTCAGTCCTTGCTCCAGCAGGAGTTTCGTTTCAATGTGGAAGAAACCCTGAACGTGGATCGCAAAGATGCGCCTTGGGCGAAAACCAAGGCGGAACTCGATGAGATTTGGCGCAAGCGGGCCAAGCACGACATGTTAACCCTGATGCTGTCTGGCAAGGATCAAGCCGCCGCCCGCGACTTACTGAACAAGCGTTATGACAATCGTTTACGTCAAGCGCTGCGATCCAGCAGCGATGATGTATTCCAACTGTACATGAACGCTGTGGCCGAGGCGTTCGATCCGCATACCGCTTATTTTTCTCCTCGCAATACCGAGAATTTCAACATTCAGATGCGGCTATCGCTGGAAGGCATCGGTTGCGTGTTGCGCATGGATGAGGAGCAGGTGACGGTGGTCGAACTGGTTGCGGGTGGTCCGGCCGATCTCAGCCAGCAAATCAAGGCGGGCGACCGGATCGTGGCGGTGGCTCAGGGTGATAAGGAATCCTTGGTTGATGTGGTGGGATGGCGGCTGGATGACGTGGTGGATCGCATCCGCGGCCAACGGGGCACGGTGGTGCGGTTGAAGGTATTGCCCGGCAAAGCGGGCGTCGCGGCCGCCGAAAAGACGGTGCGGCTGGTTCGCAATACCATCCGGTTAGAGAAGCAGGCGGCCAAACAAGAAATCAAGCGATTTCAAGGCCCGAATAACCGCGAACTGCGGATCGGAATAATTACGATTCCAGCCTTTTACAGCGATTTCGACGCCGCCCGGCGCGGCGATCCGAATTATCGCAGCACCACCCGCGACGTGCGGCGTTTGTTGGAAGAAATGCGTGGCAAAATCGACGGCCTGGTGCTGGATTTGCGTGAGAATGGCGGAGGTTCCCTACAGGAGGCGGTGGATTTGACCGGGCTGTTCATCGCGGAGGGGCCAGTGGTGCAGGTCAAGAACGCCGGTAACGATGAGCCTGAGGTTGAGAAGGATAGCGATCCAGCCCAAGTTTATGATGGACCGCTCGCGGTATTGGTGGATCATGCCAGCGCCTCCGCCTCGGAAATTTTTGCCGGAGCCATTCAGGATTACGGTCGTGGTGTCGTCATCGGTGATCCGACCTTTGGTAAGGGTACCGTGCAAACCTTGGTGGATCTAAACCGGCTGACCCGCGCCAAAGAGCCTCAAGGCCAAATCAAGTTGACCGTCGCCAAGTTTTACCGGGTTAGCGGTAGCAGTACCCAGCATCGTGGCGTTCGACCAGATATCGCTATTCCTTCCATGTTAGACACTGAAGAAGTTGGGGAAAGCGCCCAGAAAAATGCCCTGCCGTGGGACGAGATCGCTCCGACCCGTTACCGTGGCAGCCAAGCCTTGACGGCGCTCATACCCGAACTGGCGCGGCGCCATCAGGCGCGCATTGCGGCCAATCCCGACTATCAAGCCTTCCTGCGCGATTTGGAATTTACCCGCGAGCAGCGTGAGAAAACGACGGTGTCGCTGCTAGAGAAGCAACGTCGCGCCGAGCAAGAACGGATCGAGAGCTGGCAGCGCGAGCGCGAGAATCGGTTTCGTTTGGGTAAGGGGTTGCCCCCGCTTAAACCGGGCGATGAAATTCCGGAGGGTAAAGACAGCGTGATTCCGGATGCGGCGCTTAATGAAACGGCTCAAATCGTCGGTGATCTATTTCTGTTACGGGGTGGTGATAATGCATCCAATGTTCTCGTGATGGGGCGCTAGTCGGTGGTAGCGGCCGCGGCGAATCTGGTGCTTGACCAGGTGTTGGCCGAGCGCTTGGCTAGCGTCTTGGAGCGATTGGAGACGCTGTTGCCAAGAGTGCCAAAATCGCCCGATTGGGAGGGTTGTCGAGCTTTTCGCTGGCGGCGACAGCCCTATGGTTATTTGCAGTCGGTTTCCCATCCCCATCGCATACGCTTGGCGGATTTGCGTTGCATTGATCGGCAGAAGGGGGTTCTGAAGCTGAATGTCCATCAATTTTTGGCTGGTCGGCCGTATAACAACGTGCTGTTGTGGGGTGCGCGCGGCACTGGAAAATCTTCATTAATCAAAGCGCTACTCAACGAATATGCCGACCAGGGTTTGCGCTTGATCGAGGTGGACAAGCACGATCTGCTGGACTTGCCTGAAATCGTTGATCCTTTGTATGAACGGCCTGAGCGGTTTCTGTTGTATTGTGATGACCTATCTTTTGAAGCGGATGATCCCAGTTACAAAGCCCTTAAGGCGATGTTAGACGGTTCGATTAGCGCCGCGCCGCCCAATGTCCTGCTCTGCGCGACATCTAACCGCCGCCACCTGTTGCCCGAATATATGCGGGAGAATCAGGCATCTCGCCTGATCGAGGGTGAACTGCACCATGGTGAAGCGGTGGAGGAAAAGATTTCGTTGTCGGAACGGTTCGGGCTATGGTTATCGTTCCATCCCTTCAGTCAGGATGACTATCTCACGATCGTCGCTTACTGGCTGGAGCAACTGAGCGGATCTGGCGGGTTGGATGAAGCGGTGCGGGAAGAAGCCTTGCGCTGGGCTTTGCAGCGGGGTTCGCGTAGCGGGCGGGTAGCTTGGCAATTTGCCCGTGATTGGGTTGGACGGCAGGGATTGTAGTCAGGCTCACGATTGGGTTGGCATTTAAGCGCTCAAGGCTTGTCGATAGACCTCTACGGTTTCATCGACGCACCGCCGCCAGGAAAACCGGCTTGCTTGAAACAAGCCGCGCGTAACCGCTAGCGCCCGCCATTCACCGTCGCTTAGCAAACGCTCCAGGTTGGCGGTAAGCGCCTCTATATCTTCAGGATCAATGAGTAAAGTCGCGTTACCCGCCACCTCAGGCAAGGAAGAACGATTTGAAGTGAGCGTGGGGATACCGCTGGCCATTGCTTCCAATACGGGCAGACCGAAGCCTTCGTAAAGGGATGGATAGGCGAAAGCGCGAGCCCCAGCGTAGAGCAAGGGCAAATCTTCTTGTCGGACGTAGCCCAGCTGGCGAAGCTGTCCGCTATTTTTCAATGGCTCCAGTTGCCGTTCCAACTCTTCTGTCAACCAGCCGCGGGTTCCGACCAGTACCAGCGGATAGTGTTGCCGCAACGCCAATGGTAAACGACTGTAAGCATGGGCTAAGCCGCCCAGGTTTTTGCGTGGTTCCAAGGTGGCGACCGCCAATAGATAGCCGCCGGCTTGTAAGCTGTAATGATTGAGAACGCATTGTATTTCAGCAATAGGGTAGGGATGAAAAACGGGATCTACCCCATTGTGAACAGCGACGATCCGCTCTGCTGCTACACCCAGTAAGGAAATGATTTCCTGGCGCACGAACTCAGATACGGCAATCAGCCGGGTTGCGTGTTGCAGAGTGCGGGGCAGATAGCGTTCGAGATAAACGATGCGCTCCCGAGGGTGGAATTGGGGATAGTGTAAATGAGAGAGATCATGCAAGGTAGTAACTGTTGGATTGGCGCACGGCGGTAGAATAAAATTGGGAACGTGCAATAAATGATTGGGAAAACGTTCGATTTTTTGACGGAACCATCTGGATTGAATAGCCCCATAGAGCAAAGCGATTTGCGGTTTACACGGTAACCAGCGCCGCGCCTGATTGAGAGAGCGATTGGCGGAGAGCGCTTGTTCTGGGTCAGTTAACCAGCGATAGGTGGAAAAGTAGCGAAGACTTGTAATATCCGGGCTAGTGCGCAATCCGCGCGCTAGTTGCAATGCATAGTGGCCGATACCCGTCAGCGGGGGGTGGATAATGTCCACTGCCAGTATGAGACTAATGCCCATCAAGAGACACTCCCATTAAAAATTGATGGGACGCTGTTTGAGCTATATGAATTATGAATCAGCTGCTGAATTAATAATATTATTACAGTTAATCCATATTTTTTCACCTTGGGCGTCCCAAGAAAAAGCAGATACGGCCTCCAGTGATAATTTAAATGTTGAATCAAGGCGCCCCTCAAAAAATGCGTCGCGTAGATTATGAAGGTTGCTACGAATAATTGCCGATTCATTGGGAATACTATGGCCTCGCCCTAACGCTTCAAGCAGGGCTTTGACTGGATCGGACGGATCATAGTAGAGGTGTAGAATCGGTCGACAAGCGCCAAAATACTCGAAAATCTTACCGGGTATCTGGTGTGTCTGACGGTTTCCAATATTGATCAGTACTGACGCTTGAGTTTGTAAACTAAGGCATTCCCAGTGTTTGCGCCGACCTAATACCAGCGCCCGCTCGCCCAAGGCAGCCAGTTCAGTTTCAAAACCACTACTGTCGCCAGCATAAACTAACCGCACACCCGGCGTTTGATGGATTGCCTGGAATAGTGGATCGGGATTTCGAAAATCTTTGTAAAAAGTACCTGTATACACCAGGTTAAGAACGTTAGGGTCATTCAAAGCCTGTGGCGGCAATGGCAACGGCAACGATTTAAGCGGTGAGTGATAAGTCGAGAAGCCTTGCTGGATAACAATGCTGTGCTCCGGAGGTAATTGGTGACGTTGATACAGCAGATCGACCATCGAATGGGCTGTCACCAAAATGCGGTCAGCACGCTGGCATACCTTGCGCTCAAGTAAATGATCCGCCGCCTGCCGCCAGCGTGGGGTGTAAGGGGCTAAAACAGGATCTGCTAGATCAGCAATCCAAGGCATCTTCCAATGCTGTTTGGCCCGCAGCCCCAATAACAGATCAACTCCGGGTTCGTGCGAACTGATAATCAAATCTGGACGGCGTTGCGTGACAAGCGCTCGAAGACGACGCCAGGCAAAGGGAAACCACTCACTGCGCACGTCCGGAAAAAGCAGATGATCCAGTCCTCGTCGTAGTCGCCGGTATATGATTTCCGCGATCCCATGTCCATTTTTGGTTGGGGGTTCTGGTGATGTCTGTGTCGCTGGCAGTCGGTCGCGCAGCCAACCCGACAGGGCAACAAATGGTCCTGGAAAACAACGATGAACCGATAGGTTGGGGTGTAATGGCCATTCTTCACCCCAAAGATCGTGAATCCGCACCGTCAGAACATCGACCTCGGCACCCCGACTCGCCAACGCATTACCAAGATAATACCAGCGCAAAGATTGTGCTGCTGGTATCGGTGGAAATTCATAAGCAATCAATAAAATACGCAAAGCCTATTCAACCACGGCTTTTTGCAGGATAGCAGCAATTCGCTCGGATGCGCGGCCATCGCCGTAGGGCGACACGCCACGAGCCATGGCTGCGTAGCATTTTTCGTCATCGAGTAATCGTTTAGATTCAGACATGATGGCATCATAATCTGGCCCTACTAGTTTCACCACGCCCTCGGTAACTGCTTCCGGCCGCTCTGTTTCTCGTCTTAGCACTAACACAGGTTTTCCCAGCGCTGGAGCTTCTTCCTGCACACCGCCCGAATCGCTGAGGATTAAATAAGCCCGCTTCATCGCAGCTACAAATGGTAAGTAATCTAGCGGAGGGCAAAGCCGAATGCGTGGATGGTTGGCCAACTGGGAATAGGCTACTTCGGCGACATTGGGGTTAGGATGCACTGGGTAAAGAATTTCGACATCCGTATAAGTATCGGCTAGAGATCGAATAGCGCGACATACTTGCAGAAAAGGCTCGCCAAAATTTTCTCGACGATGGGCTGTGACCAAGATCATCCTTTTCGATGGATCCATCTCAATACCTATGGAGAGGTCGCGCTTAGCCACAGTCATCAGTGCATCAATCACTGTGTTGCCAGTAACATAGATATCGGAATCCAGGATGCCTTCGCGTAGCAGGTTGAGGCGGGAGCTTTGCGTCGGGGCAAAATGCCAGCGCGATAACCGCCCTGCTATCGTGCGATTCATTTCCTCTGGAAAAGGATTTTGCATATCGCCAGTGCGTAAACCAGCCTCAACATGGCCAAATGGAATATGATGATAAAAGCAGGCCAGCGCCACGGTCATGACGGTTGTAGTATCGCCTTGGGCTAGAACGATATTTGGATTTTCCGCTCGCAATACATCATCAAGATTAAGTAATAATCGGGCTGTGAGCGCGATGAGCGCCTGATTAGGCCGCATAATGTCAAGGTCAATATCGGGCTTAATAGCAAATGCTGCTAATACTTGATCCAGCATATGCCGATGTTGAGCAGTAGCCAATATCCGCACTTCAGCCCAGGGCTTTTTCTGTAAGGTTAGGATAACCGGTGCCATTTTTATAGCTTCGGGGCGGGTGCCGATCACGCAAATGATCTTGATTTTTTTATTATTAAAATGATTATTTATCATAATTAAATAATTCTTCAATATTTTTAAAATTTAAATTAAAGGTTAACAGTGGAGGAAGGCTTGGTAAAAGGAGAAAGCAAGCATCTCCTATCTATCCAAGGCGATGCTTGCTAATCTTCATTGAATGGCTTGCTTATCAAGATAAGCAATGATCATCTCATCATTTAATAATTTTATGTCGTCCAAATTATAATGATCAGCAATATGTAATTTCATCTCATTAACCCTTGCTTTGAACAAATCTTGAGCAAAGGCATACAATGATAGATCTAACTTATTTATCTCAGTTATAGCATCAACAACTTCAAAATCGTTAATAATTTGACCTTCCTTTTTTGGGGTTATATTGCGAGATTCATAATTTTTTACTGGAGCCCATCCAAATGTATATGACATCAATAATAAAGAGTCCTTAAATTGTTCAGTAATACCTATAAAAGCAAGGTCTTTTAATCTACTCATGGCTAATTCAAGGCTAATAGCCAATTCAAGGTTCATATTTGATTTAGGAATCACACGCGAAGTGGTGTGCTGAGTTTGGCTAATTGGATTTTTTGCAGCAAGGTTCTGCTTTAAAAGATCCAAATTTAGGTTTCTACCAAAATAGAGGGTTTGATGATTGGTCAGTGATATAATTTCATTGGGATCATTTAACATATCCATGATTGACATGGATTGAAATTTTTTATGAAGAGCGTGTGTTTGGCTACTGCGGATAAATAAATAGTGTGAAATTACTCGTTGGATTGGATCTCTTAGCATGGTCATGCATATGGGATTATCCAATAATTTGCAAATAGAATATTCAAAGTGACCTCTAATTAACTGATATTTATTTATTTGATTTATTGGAATCTGCATTAATTCTCGCATATAGTAAGCAGGGCAAATTTGGCTACTTTCATAATGGCTGTCTAATATTGATGTTAAAGTTGTGCCTGCTGCTTTAGGAATATGCATAAAAACAAGTTGGGATTGATCATTCAGTAGGCCATTATTCATTACGTAACCCTCAGCGATACAAATAGCAGTAATACTCTGATCTGAAATGCAGCCAAACAAACCTCTTGGCAATTTAGGTCATCAGAACAAAGTTTTAAGTGAATAAAGCGGTATATCCTTAGCTTTATTGGAAACTAGTAATTACTTAATTCTCAAAAAATTAAAATAAAATGTAATTGATTGGTAGTTTGCTATTAAGTGATTCTGCTTGAATTTAAAAATTAGGATTTAAAGCAGGGTGCATTATTAGTTCGAGTAAAATAATTTATTATGCTGCTCTTATATACACTTTCAGTTATGGGTAAACCATTATCGACCAATTGCTGCAAGAGCAGGTTCAAGTAGTGGTTGAATAAATAGAACCCCCTGGGGTGATAAGTGATTACTATCCGTATATAATGCGAAACTGTCTAGTTGAACTAAACAAGTACCAGATGCGCAAAAATGCTCAGTTGGATCAATAAAGGTGACGCGCCCTAAAAGCGCTTGCTCCTTCCAGATGGCGAGTACAGGTGTTTGCCATTCAAGATATTGATCGCGAGTAGTCCATAAATTATTTTGTGACCGCCCAATTCGTTTTTCCAATGATAGAGTTTCGGGTACGCGATGGGGTTGGCTTGGTACTGAGCCTAACACATAAATCTTACGACCAAGTAAACTTTCTATCGTTTCTGGTACTGCTTTGGCGAAAATTTTAAAGCGATCAGCACCTTGTGAGTTAAATCCTTCGCGGATAAGATACGGCCCTCCAGTATTTTTATTAGGAAAGTAGCCATAAAGATACACGGCCCAGTTTGATACTAAAAAAACTGTTTGAATTTCATGACGCTTAATAAATTTGTGAGCCTCTATATTGAATAAATCACAACGACTATCAGGACGGCGCACAACATTGACATTGATTAGTGGTGGGCAAGCATTGTAGACAGCCAAAGCTCCTTTAAGTCCTTGCCTATTAGCTATCGCATTGAAAGCTTGTCGCAATACGTAGGCGTGGCTATCTCCAATAACAATGAAATCATAGTGATTACGATCTAATACACCGAGATTACAGACTTGGTTATTGACAAGCTTATTAATTGAACTTACCTCCCAATTTTTATCTTGAATACAATTATTCTGTGAATCACGAGGAGGTAAGCTATTAGTTAGTTGCAGGTTATCTCCAGGAAAGCGTTGTGGTAGTCCATCTGTAAAGTATCCTAAAGGGCCAGCAATCATAAATACTAATAGCATTGTACCAAAGAGTTGGTACATTTGTTCTTTTTGAGGTAATACATACTTATGGCGGATTGGAATTTCAATGATATGGTAAGATAAAACTGCAAGTATAAAGGATGCAATGATAGCCATAATCGAATGCAATGCATTAGCATTTGGATAATACGTACGCATAAATACAAAGATAGGCCAATGCCATAAATACCAAGAGTAGGAGATACGCCCTATGTAGACGATAGGAAACCAGGATAAAATTTTGGTTACCGGATAACTAGTGTGTGGTGAAGCGTAGATAATAAGAGCAGCGCCGAATGTTGGGATGACTGCTGCTAATCCTGGAAAAGGGGTAGAGTAATCATAAGCGAATATTGGGATAAGAACTAAAATAAAACCTACCAAACGCATGATTTTGATAGTAAGAATATTCTCAATCTTTCTAAAAGAACCTGTCGCTAATAATGACCCAGATAAAAGTTCCCAGAATCGCCCTATTGAATTAAAAAAAGCAATATCAAGCTGTTCGCGATTAACCCAATATAAATTAATGATTAAGGAAAAAATGAGTAAAGATATTAAAAATATATTGATTAGTTTTTTGTTAATCCAAGATAAGGTTAATAGAGTAAAAGGCATGAAAAGATAAAACTGCTCTTCAATAGAAAGAGACCAAGTGTGTAGTAGGGGTTTTGCTTCTGAACCAATATCAAAATAGCCTGTCTGGCTCAGAAAAAGCCAATTTGACACAAAGGCCATGAATGAAATAAGGCTTTGAGAAAAAATTTTAAAGTCATTAGGTGAAAATAGAAAAAGACTACTAATATATACAAACAATAAAACTGGAAATAATGCAGGAGCGAGCCGTCGAATCCGTCGCTCATAAAAGCCGGATAGAGAGAATGTTGCTGCTTCTATTTCTTTCAAAATTAGTGAAGTGATTAAAAAACCTGAGATGACGAAAAATATATCGACACCAGTGAAACCACCAGAAAATACTTTAAAGCCTGCATGAAATAAAACAACAGATGTAACTGCGATAGCTCGGAGTCCATCAATATCAGAACGATAGAAGATCATCTATGATTTCTTAATATGAAATTAAAAGATCTCGATTGATTTTAATAAAAATATTTTTGAAAATCATGATCTATTCTTGATTTGGGTATCTATGCCGTGAAAAAGGAAAAATTATCAAAAATCAAGGGTGAAAATTTAAAATTATACATGCCAACTATGTTAACTAATGTTTGATTGCAAGAAAATTCCACCCTTTAATTCATGACGGTTTAATTAAATACTTTCAATAAATTAAGCGTTAATGAGAATTAGAGCGAGCAGCTACTACAACAAAGTCGCTCTGAATATCACCAGAATCAACAAGGCTATCCTCGATGGCAAAAAGCATTTCGAGTACTAACATTGAATGAGGATCGGATTCTTTAAAATTTCCCGCGATTCCGCTAAGTAAGAATTGTAAAATAGAGCCACCACAGTTATTAATTTTAACAATCTCAAATTTATTTTTAAGAATAGGTAAGATATCTTGTGATCGTACGGCTTCTGATGGATCAGTACGTGCAACTTCTCTAGGATCAGGTAGTGGTACGGAAGTTTGATAGGTATTTTTAGCGCCACCCATAAAAGAGCGACGATATCGTGACGGAATCAAATAAAATGCATGCTCAATGGCATCGCGCTGCCGACTTGAAAAAGCAAATCGGTTAAAACCAACGTATTCATTAATAAATAACCATCCTCCAGGTTTTAATGCTTTTTTGACTCGATCACAAACAACTTCTAGTTCTTTAATATGATGTAATGAGCCATTAAACCAGACAGCATCATATTGCTTTACACCTATATCTATTGTCTCAATATCATGCACTAAATACTTAATAGAATTAATACCAAGTTTTTCAGCTTCTTGCTTGGCGGCTTCAATGGCTTTTGGAGCAATATCAACCGCATCACAATGTTGAAAGGCGTTTAAGCTGAATAAATGGCGTTCTAGACCACCAGATCCACACCCTATACTCAGCATCCGCTGGGCAGGGACGGTATTCCCTAGAAATTCTTTAAGGCAATATTCTAACCAGGTTGGGTACAATTTATAAGCACAGGCTCTTTGCTGATAATGCTTCTGAACAGCCGGTACTGCTAACCAATAGACATCAGAAGAAAATGGATCAGAACCAGCCATATTTTCTGACCAATAATCAGCTATTTTTTTCTTGTCGTCATTCATGGTTTAACTCCTGGTAAAATTAGGAATTTTAATAACAAAAAATCCGGCTATCCTATTTAGAAGATATAAACTTCAGAAAATTTAGTGGGCTGCATTTATTTCTTCTGATGCTCGATTGGCATGGGGTTCCCATTTGCCCCATTTTTGTTCATAGTAACTTTGATTTCTTTTCCAGATTTCATGATATTCGCCAGATTCTATCAGTTTCTTAAATGCTGCTTGACCGAAGTGATGAACAAAAGAATCCTCCGCACAGACTACCCTATATCCAAGTTGTTTAATGCGGTTACTATAGTCATCATCCTCAAACATACCGATACCAAAGCTCTCATCTAATGGGCCAGTCATTTCATATACATCTCGGCGCATAGCAACGCAGAACATGGCAAGAACTTTAATATCAAATATCTTACCTTCATATTGGCGCATGTGCTGAGTGGCGAAGTGTTCCATTTCATCTAACGTACTATAGGGAACATTTATTTTAGCTTCATTCCCAACAAAGTTAGTGACAGGACCAACTAAACCAATCTCTTTTTCCTTTAAATGGGTAAGGAGTGGCGCTAGCCAACCACGAGGTGTTACAGTATCATTATTCAGCAAAACTAAGTACTCTCCAGTAGCGATGGTGAGACCTTGGTTATTAGCAGCAGCGAAGCCACGATTGTTGCTATTGATAATAACCTTTATATTCTCATAACGCTCCTCCATATACTGTAGATAATTTGCAGTTCCATCCCTTGAATCGTTATCTACCACTATAATTTCATAGTTAGGATATGTCGTATTTTTTAATAATTTTTCAAGGCATAGTTGGGTAAGGTCAACATTTTTATAGGTAACAATAATAATACTCACTCGACCGTAAGAGGTGCTGATCGCATCGGCCATGGATTTATAGCGATGCTGCCAATCATTTTTTCGAGCTAGGTCGATACGTACTTGCTGTAATTTTGGATTATTCTCTGCTATCGCACATTCAATTTGAACTACAAAATCTTCTTTAGTATCTGCAAAGTATAAGTAATCCTTATAAATTTCTAGCTCTTTGAGAGGGACCGAAACAACTGGTTTTCCAGCGCTGACATATTCATAAAATTTAACTGGATCAACTGCGTGAGTCACTTGATTAATGCGAAATGGAATTAAGCAAACATCGAAGTGATAAAGGTAGAGAGGCATTTCTTCATAGGGTCGGCGCCCTAATAAATGTACGTTGGCTAAAGTATCCAATCCTTCGAGATCAGTAACAAAAACGTCGCCAAGTAATACAAGTTGCCAGTCAGGACGTGCTCTGGCCACAGCAGCTAAAAGACCTAAGTCAACCCATTCAGCTAACGCACCAAAAAACCCAATTATAGGGTGAGTGATATGATTTAAAATTTGGCTAGGCTGATAGTGTTGGCGGTAGAAATCAAAATCTACTCCATTACGCACTAAAACACAATGAGGATTATGATTTTTCCACTTCTGCTCTAATAACGCAGCTGTAACGGTCACAATATCGCTTTCTGTGACTAATTGTTTTTCAGCTTCTAGCAAGGGCTTGCCAATATTTGGAAAATCCTCCCACTCATCCATACAGTCGTATAAAACATTCCAGCCCCAATGATTACGTAAATGCAGTGCTAATGGAGTCCAAAATGCTAAATGGATATTGCAAACGGCATCTACTATGCCAAACTTATCCCGTAATCGGCCTATAGATTGCGAAAAAAATTCAGTATTCGCCGTATCAAGGACTGTAGAGTAGCGATCCAACACTGCATCCGCCATTAATTCTACTTCAAAGATATTCTCTGCAACCGCCGAAGCACGGAATCCTTGAATATCATCTGGAGATAAGCAGCGTGATGCTATTATGTAGAAAACACGGTGGCCGTGCCGTGCAAACTGCGTAGCAATTTGTTGTGGTCGTTGATAGCGAGCGTTCCAGTCAATATTAGCAAAGCAAATTAAATCGTAAGAGGTGGGTATTGATTGCGGTGATTCTAAGATTTTAGGAGCGTGGATCGTATTAATAATAGGTGTAGCTGAGGGGGTAGGCGTTTGCAGTATTCTATTTCCATGGCTTTCGATATTAACTGAATGGCTTTGAAACTGTCTAAGCAAAGCTTGAATATGATCGACTCCTAATAATACACGTCGGCGCAATAGTAGTTTTTCTACTAAAGATATAGTGCTGTGCCCTACACGCCAACGCCAGGAATGAAGGGTAGCAGTGAAATTTTGTTCAATTTGTTTTAACCAATTCTCTAATAATGATAACTCATTGAATAAATGAGACTCTTGATGTTCTTTGATTGCCAAGCTTTGGCTTAATTGGGTCAATTGATCCTGTGCTTTATTAAGCTGCTCATTAATTAGCTCAATTTGTTCTTGCTTAACTTTAAGCGATAACTGGTGATTATTTTGAGTCTGATCCAGTTCTCTCCGTGCCAGTTCTAGCTGCTGGAATAGCTCTCTAAGCTCGCTGCGAGCCTGCTCGGTTTCGCTGCGAGCCTGCTCGGTTTCGCTGCGAGCCTGCTCGGTTTCGCTGCGAGCCTGCTCGGTTTCGCTGCGAGCCTGCTCGGTTTCGCTGCGAGCCTGCTCGGTTTCGCTGCGAGCCTGCTCGGTTTCGCCGCGAGCCTGCTCGGTTTCGCCGCGAGCCTGCTCGGTTTCGCTGCGAGCTTGTGCAAGATGGCTATCAAGCTCAATAGCTTGTTTTTGAATGGCATCACGTTCTTGGCGCAATCCTATCATTTCACCATGGGTAGCATCTAACTCCCGACGAAGTTCTGTAATTTCGTTAGACGTATTATTAATTTGCTGGTGTAAGCTATTCACCTCTTCCCGAACGGACTTCAATATTTCTCTATTCTGCGCTTCTCTTTTATATTGCTGATCGTGTTCTTCAAGGATTTCCAGGGCACCTGCAGAAAGATCGGGTATGTTACTCCACAATAAGATAGATCCATCATCTAGGCTTTTAGCTAAGTGACGTTGATTCTCATTGATAATGTTATCAGCAATTTTAGAAGTTTCACGCTGGTGATGAAGCCGATTTTCAACGAAAGCAATAATCTCACGATCAGAAGGCATTCGTAGTCCTTGAACATCTGCTTCACATAGATTTTGATATAAATCATGAACAGTATTCACAGGATTGCTAATAAGATTTGGGTATGACACGCAAATCTTTGGAAGGCTTTGAGTAGAGCGAAGGGCTTCGATAGTATATTTTTCCCATAAAGCAATGCTGAATATTAATGAAAAACTATCGCGGGCTTGTAAAGATTTGGCGATTTCAATTGGAAAACGGTAAGGAAATACGCAGACAGGTACTTCTAGAAAAGGCAGCCAGAAAGGTAAGGTAAGACATAAGCGAGGATCCTTCATTATCCAAGGTCGATGAGTATCCATATGAAAAACGATACGCTTTGCTTGATCCCTTAACTCAGCCAGCTCATCATTTTTGATTAATTCTTCTTGGTTAAAAGAGGCGATAGTATTCCAATTAAAGCCAAGCTTTTCTAATAAATTATCGTTTAGTTCTTTAACATCTCGCCGCTCCCAGAACCCTTTTTCATTATCAGGGGCAGGTTCGCCAATTAAATGGGAGGGACCAATGTCAGCCCCCATCATATTAATCAAGCGGGCTATTGCTGAAGTACCGGAACGGTGCATACCAAGCACAAGGATTTGCATGATTATTTCCTATGATGTCTTTAATGTTTTTAGGGGCGATGTCTGTGGAGATGAACGTAAGTAAACCTGGTAAGCATGAATAATTTCTTCTGGAATACCTTCAGCTTGAGAAACACCATGTTCAATCCAAACCACTCGATCACATAACCGGCGAATCATCGCTAAATCGTGAGATACCAGAACAATCGTTCGGTCTGAGTTGAATTTTTCTAACATGGCGCCGGAAGATTTTTTCTTAAATTCTGCATCGCCTACTCCTAACACCTCATCGATTAGAAAATATCTGGATCCAATTGGATTGCTATAGAAAAACCTAAACGAGCGCGCATTCCAGCAGAGTAGCTGTAGATTGGTTGGTCAATAAAATTTTCCAGTTGTGCGAAAGCAATAATATCCGCCATACGTTCTTGAATTAAATTGCGTCGCAACCCAAGCAGCAGGCCGCTCATCATTACATTTTCCCGACCGCTTAAGTAAGGAATAAAACCAACTTGTAAAGAAAGCAAAGTCGCCTGCGAGCCATTATTATATAATTCGCCATGATCAGGTTTAATAATATCAGCCAATAGTCGCAACAATGTTGTTTTTCCCGCGCCGTTTCGACCGATAATACCTAGCACTTCACCCTTGAAAAGATCAAAAGAAACATCATGTAATCCCCAAAAAGGACTTGAACGAAATAGCCCGGAACGGCGCTGGAAGCAAACGCCTACCTTACGTAAGGATCTTACCTTCAATGGTGGCTGAAACGATGATTTTTGCTGGAGATGGCTATTCATGCGAATGTCATGCGTGGATAAACACGATCAAATCGTTTCAATATATTTAAAGCGACCGCTAACAGCACATTACTGATAAAAAAAACATAGCTGATCAAAAGCCAGTTTGGGTGACGGTTCTCAAGTAGAGTGATCCGGAAAGCATCAATCATTACGGCCATTGGATTTGCAAAGAAAAAAACTTGGAAGTTTATAGGTATAGTCTTACTTTCATAAAAAATACCTGATAGAAACATCATTAACGTCAATCCACTTTCAGTTAATAACCTAAAGTCAGGAAAAAATGGAGTGATGGCAGCAGCTAAACAAGAGCAACCCATAATAAAAAGTAACTGACACATGATTAAGATAGGTAAATTAATCCAGGCAATTCCGGGCATAACTCCTATAATTAAAAGGAGGACGAGTAATATCATAAATATGATAATAAATTTTACTAAATCTGTTAGGACGGTAATAACTGGAAATAGCCATTTAGGTAAATATATCTGCTGTATAAGCCCTCGGTGAATACTAATGCTGTTCAATGCGTGTTGGATCGAGCTAGCAAACCACTTCCACAAAACGAGGCCAACTAGCAAAAAACTAATAAAATTATCAGTTCCACGCTTTAACAGCACGTCAAAGACTATATAAAATACAGCCATATATAATAATGGATCGAGGATCCACCACATAAAGCTAATATACGTTCGCGCCGCTTCAGCCTTGAGATCGGCGTAGGTTTTGTAAAGCACCAGTTCTAAGTATCGTTTCTTATGCATGAGTCAAAATGCATCTTGTTATAAATATCCGCGCCCGATGAAATTTAAATATTAATTTAAAAATTTGGGATTTCGCGATTGTGTAAATCATTGTTTATATATTGTTACAATGTCTATGGCAGGAAATATTATGTTGTTATTTTTTAATGGTTTGTTGGCTTTTATGAGTGCATTTTTGTTGAGCTTCTACTTATGTAGATCTACGTTACCCCTTGAAATTTTAGACCATCCTAATACGCGATCTCTCCATCAACACCCGATTCCTCGCACAGGAGGCCTCGCCTTATTGGGAGGCATTCTCGTTGGCATGGTGTTTAACCGCGTAGCAACAGCCAATCCACCGGTTCCATTGATGGGTGGCCTACTTTCCAGTCTGGCGCTTCTAGCAATTATTTCATTCCAGGATGATCGCGGCGGTGTTTCCACAAAATGGCGCATTCTAGTGCATCTCCTGGTAGCTGTCAGCCTGCTATTCATTGGATTAGTATGTCATCAAATTGAGTTGCCTGGTCTGATCTTCCCCTTGGCAGGTTGGATTGGGGTGCCCTTGACCATTTTATTCATCGTTTGGATGATCAACCTCTATAATTTCATGGATGGAATGGACGGTTTTGCTGGCGGCATGGCGGTTATCGGCTTTGCCACCCTGGCTTGGCTGGGGCGTGCTGATTCCCAATACACCGCTTTCTGCTTGATCATCGTTGCGGCCAGCGCCGGATTTCTGGTTCACAATTTTCCGCCCGCCAAGCTTTTCATGGGCGATACCGGTTCGACCACGTTGGGGTTGCTGGTGGCGGCGTGCAGCCTCTGGGGAAGTAAGGCCGGCTTGTTCCCATTATGGGTGGCGTTGCTGGTGTTTTCCCCATTTATCGCCGATGCCACAGTTACGTTGTTGCGTCGTTTGCTGCGCGGTGAAAGGATATGGGAAGCACATCGCACCCATTACTATCAGCGCTTGGTATTGCTCGGTTGGGGGCATCGCCGAACGGTACTGGTGGAATACGTTCTGATGTTGGCCTGCGCGGGTTCGGCGGCATGGGCCGTTTCTCTATCGCCATCTGGTCAGACGATCTTAGCGGCTACTTGGATCTTCATTTACGTTTTGCTGATGATCGGAGTGGGGTGGTTGAAGCGACGGCGTGCTACAGTATCGGCTCTGTGAAGCTCGAAAAATTTCTCGATTTACCTCCGATCATTCGCCGTTTTTTGCTGATTTGCGGTGACACTCTGGCTGTGCTGGCCGCAGTCTGGGCCTCTTTTGCCATTCGTCTGGGCGAGTGGTGGCCGGATATGCTGCAAAGCGTGGTCTGGCTGTTTCCGCTCGCGGTGATCATCGTCATTTCGGCATTTGCCGCCGTGGGTTTGTATCGGCCGATCCTGCGGTATGCTGATGAAAGCCTGCTCTACACCATCGCTCTAGGGGTAAGCATCGGCATTTTGTTGATGATGGCGGTTTGGGTTTTCCTGCGGGAAGGTTTAGTGCCGCGCTCGTCCTGGCTGATTTTTTGGCTGGTGCTGACAGCGTTGGTGGGCGGTGGCCGGCTGCTGCTGCGTCGTTTTCTACGCCGCCGGTTTCGATTGAGCGTCCCCCGAATGCGGGCGATCATCTATGGAGCGGGCGAAGCCGGCATCCAATTGGTTAACACCCTGCGCTACAGCACGGAGTTTGAGCCAGCCGTGCTGGTCGATGACAATCCCAAATTATGGGGTAGCGTGGTATTCGGTCTCAAGGTGCGACCACCGGTGAAGTTACCGCGCCTGATCGCCCGTTACGAAGCCAAGATGATTTTACTGGCGCTGCCTTCGACTTCCCATCGCCGACGCCGGGAAATATTGGAAAGCTTGGCGGGGTTACCAGTCCGCGTCATGGTCTTGCCGACCCTGGCTGAACTGACCAGCGGCGCCCGGCGGATCGACGAATTTCGCGAAATCGATGTGGAGGATATCCTAGGTCGTGATTCCGTCCAACCGAACGACGCCTTGTTGCGGGCGCGGGTCTCGGGCAAATCGGTGATGGTCACGGGCGCGGGCGGTTCAATCGGCGCCGAATTATGTCGGCAGATTTTGAGCTTGCGGCCCTGTCGTTTGGTTTTATTTGAACGCTCTGAATTTGCTTTGTATTGCATTGAGCAGGAGTTGGGGGCGATGCTGGACAACATGGGCTCGCCGCCTATCGAGTTGATTCCGCTGCTGGGTTCGGTGCTGCATTGTCCGCGCTTGCAGATGGCCATGAAAAGCTTCGCTGTCAAGACGGTTTATCACGCGGCCGCCTACAAGCATGTGCCGATGGTGGAGCACAATCCTATCGAGGGCGTGCGCAACAACGTATTCGGCACGCAGTATGCCGCCGAGGCGGCGATTATCGCCGGGGTTGAGACCTTCGTGTTGGTCTCAAGCGACAAGGCTGTTCGGCCGACCAACGTAATGGGGGCCACCAAACGGCTGGCGGAACTGATTTTACAGGGGTTGGCGGGCGAAGGCAGCACCACCCGGTTTTGCATGGTTCGGTTCGGTAACGTGCTGGACTCTTCCGGGTCAGTGGTGCCCCTATTCCGGGAACAGATTCGCAAGGGTGGGCCGGTGACCGTGACCCATCCCGACATGGAGCGTTATTTCATGACCATTCCCGAAGCGGCGCAACTGGTGATCCAGGCTAGCGCCATGGCGCAAGGTGGCGATTTGTTCCTGCTCGATATGGGTGAATCGGTGCTGATTTCCGATTTGGCCCGCCGAATGATTCGCTTGTCGGGGTTGGATGTGCGGGATGAAACGCATCCCGATGGCGCTATCGAAATTCAGTTCACGGGCCTGCGGAGCGGTGAGAAGTTGCGCGAGGAATTGTTGATTAGCGCTGATGATCTGCCCACCGAGCATCCAATGATCCGTCGCGCTCGCGAGAACCATCCGCCGTGGTCCACCATCCGAGATGATCTGGAACGTCTGGATCAAGCCGCTCAAGCATTCGATTATGTAGCGGTGCGGTCGATTCTGCGGGAGGTAGTGGCGGAGTACCAGCCGGACAATGGGATAGAGGACTGGGTGTGGCGGGTGGAAACTGGGAAACTAATGGAAAAGCAGGGCAGCTAATCGTCCTTTCCTGATGAATCTGATTCTGGATTGGGCCAGATAATAGCGGTTTTGACTCGGTTGCCAGCCGTTTCAATGATCTCGGTGGGGTGGCCAGCCAAGGTCAAACGCACTCCCGGCTCCGGAATGGCTTCCAGGTGTTCCATCACCAGCCCGTTGAAGGTGTGCGGTCCATCGGCGGGCAGTGTCCAATGCAGAGCCCGATTCAAGCCGCGAATGGTGGCGCCGCCATCCACGATATAACTGCCGTCGGAACGCGGCATCAGTGCGCCTTGGTCGCGCGCGGCGGGATCAGTTGTGAATTCACCGACAATTTCTTCCAGGATGTCGTCGAGCGTGACCAAGCCCAGGACATCACCATATTCGTCCACCACCAGCCCAACGCGCCGCCGAAGCTGCTGAAAATTGACGAGCTGCTGGGTCAGAACAGTGCCTTCGGGGATGAAATAAGGTTCTCGGCACAAACTTTCCAAATCGCGTCGATCAAAATCCGGCTTTTCCGTCATCAAATTCAGCACCCGGCGTAAATGGAGGATGCCGACCACCTGATCCAAGGCGCCGCGATAAACCACCAGACGAGTGTAGGGGCTATGATTCAGTTGTGTGACGATCATCGCCCAGGCGTTTTCCAAGTCGATGCCTTGCAATTGGTTGCGTGGCACCATGATGTCGTTGACGGTCATTTCCTCCAATTCCAGAATGCTGAGCAACATGGCTTGATGGCGTTTTGGAATCATTACGCCGGCTTCCAGTAGTACTGTAAGCAGCTCCTCAGTGCCAAGCGCGTTGCTCGGGGTCTGAACCTTAATTCGGAATAAGCGAAGCAGGCCATTGGCCAGTCCGTTGGTGAGCCAGACCAGGGGATAAAATATCCGTAGCAGCGGGCTTAGCACCGCCGAGGCAGGAAAAGCGATGCGTTCTGGGTATAAGGCCGCCAGCTTTTTAGGCGCGACTTCCCCGAATATCAGTACGATCATGGTCATCGCGGCGGTGGAGGCCATGATGCCGATGCTGCCCAGAAAGTGGATGGCGATCACGGTGGCCAGGGCGCAGGCCAGCATATTTACAAAGTTGTTACCGAGCAGAATGATACCGAGCAGGCGGTCTGGTCGTTCCAGCAGCTTGCTGGCGCGTTGCGCCGCCTTGTGGCCCGATTTGGCGCGGTGTCGGAGGCGGTAGCGATTTAAGGCCATCAGGCCGGTTTCGGAACCGGAGAAAAAGGCGGAACAGACAACCAGCAAAACTAAAATAACGTACAACGCACCGATATCAATATCGCCCAATTTCAAAAAACCTCAATGGGAGTGCCCAATTGTTTTTAAAGAGTTGCCAGCCTTTTAATTCTTACACAAAACGCGAATGGCCGGTGTTGTTCAATAACGCTGGAGGATCAGCTCCTAAAACCAGTTTGCTGCCGAAAAAGGCGAGCACTAAAAAACGAAGCCGCTCAATGTCCAGCGGATGGCGGTCTGGCCACGCCAACCGAAGCGCCAACGACCCCAGAGCAACATGGCGAACACACACCACGCGATTAAAGAAAGCACGGTCTTGTGAGCCACATGCTGGGCGAACAAATCTTGCAAAAAGAGGAAACCGCTGAACAAAGTGACGCTCAGCAAAATAAAACCAGCGCCAATCATTTGAAACAGCAAGGTTTCCATTTCAGTGAGGGGCGGGATGCCGCGCAGAAAACCACCCGGTTGGCGGTGTCGCAGACGGTGGTCCTGAATGGCCAACAAGATCGCCTGCACGGCCGCCAAGGAGAGCAGCGCATAGGCCAGAATGGCGATCAGAATATGAAGTTCCAACGGCCATTGGCCGGGATCGGCGACGATGCGTTCAGAAGGGAAGAGCAGCCCCACAGCGAGTGTGAGCGCACCCACCGGCAGTACAATAATGCCAAGATTTTCAACCGGGCGTAGCATCGCCGCCGCCAAGAGCACTACATTGATCAGCCAGCCGGTAAAAGACAGCGCGTTGAAAAAACCAAGGTTTAAGCCCGCAGACTCGAACACCGTGCGCGACAGAATCATCGCGTGTAACAGCACAGCACCCCAGCCCAATACCAAAGCGCCGCCTCTGGGCCAAAGCGCGCCGCCGCCAGCCCGCGCCAATCGCAATCCTAGCCAGCTTCCAGCCAGAAGATAGAGCAAAGCGGCCAAGCCGCCGATGACGGCGTTCATCATAATATTCCGCAAAGTGGGTCTTTAACGAGTCATGATGGCACGGAATCAGAATCGCTTGAAGCATATCGCGGTCCGGCGTGGTGGTGCTCTCGGCGGATTTCCCTATAATTCCGTTTATTGCTGAAAGTACCGAAGGTTGATCCCGCATGTTTGAAAATCTGAGCGAACGCCTGTTACGCACCGTCAAAAATCTGCGCGGCCAAGGCCGCCTGACCGAAGACAATATCAAGGATGCCTTGCGCGAGGTTCGCATGGCGTTGCTGGAAGCGGATGTGGCGCTCCCCGTGGTGCGGGAATTTATCGACCGAGTGCGCGCGCGCGCTATCGGTGAGGAAGTGTTGTTGAGCCTGACGCCCGGTCAGGTGCTCATCAAAATCGTACATGAAGAACTGATTCGCGTGATGGGCGAGGCCAACGCCGAGCTCAACTTGCGGGCGCAGCCGCCGGCAGTGGTGTTGATGGCGGGCTTACAAGGCTCTGGTAAGACCACTAGCGTCGCCAAGCTGGCGCGCTGGCTTAAGTAGCGTCAACACAAGAAAGTCACCGTAGTCAGTTGTGATGTGTATCGGCCTGCCGCCATCGAGCAGTTACGAAAGTTAGCGGGGGAAGTCGGGGCTGACTTTTTTCCCAGCGCTCCCGATCAACTGCCGGAGGTGATTGCCCGTCAGGCGTTGGAGCATGCACGGCTGCATGGGGTAGAGGTGCTGATTGTCGATAGCGCTGGCCGCCTGCATATAGATCAGGAAATGATGGCGGAAATTCAACGCTTACATGCGGTGCTGAAGCCTGTTGAAACCTTGTTCGTCGTCGATAGCATGACCGGGCAAGATGCCGCCAATACCGCGCAAGCCTTCGATAGCGCCTTGCCACTAACGGGCGTTGTGCTGACCAAGACCGACGGCGACGCCAGAGGTGGCGCGGCCCTGTCAATCCGCCACATCACCGGTAAACCGATCAAATTCCTTGGCGTGGGCGAGAAAACGGCGGCGCTGGAACCGTTCTATCCTGATCGGGTGGCGTCCCGAATTCTCGGCAAGGGCGATGTGTTGAGCTTGGTCGAGGAAATGGAGCAAAAGATTGATAAGGAAAAAGCTCTCAAGCTGGCGCAAAAAGTTCAGAAGGGTCGATCCTTCGATTTGGAAGACTTTCGCGAGCAGATGGAGCAGATGTTGAAAATGGGAGGAATCGCTAGCTTGGTAGACAAGATACCCGGTTTTCACGCCGCCCCAGCAGCCCTCAATGACCATACCGCTGATAAGGAAGTCAAGCGCTTAGTGGCGATTATCAACTCCATGACACCTCAGGAACGCCGGTTCCCGGATATGATTAAGGGCTCGCGCAAGCGTCGTATCGCTGTGGGTTCCGGCAATCAAATTCAGGACGTGAACCGGCTGCTCAAGCAGTTCGACCAAGCCCAGCGAATGATGAAAAAGATGAAGGGCGGTGGTCTGATGAAGATGTTGCGCGGCTTGCAAGGTAAGATGCCAATGGGCGGGTTGCCGCCGATCAAGCCTTAGCGCCTGGCGCGGCGCATTAAAACGACTGAATAGTCATTGGCCATCGAATAATTCGCCCTGCAATCTCGGTTGACGATGTTTGACAATATCGCTCACTTTACCTGCCGCAGGCTGGTTGAAGGATTGGGACGAACCCATCCCATAGCAACGATTAAGTAGCCGAGTCATTCACCGTAACGCGAGGGTAGGCACCGATTGGCATTCAATGGACTTGTTAAGGTAGTAAGGCAATAGTGGTTATTCTTTGCGTTTTCTTGGTATTGCACGTACTCATGCGGCCGCAATAAGCTGATGGCCTTATTGCGGCTTAGATTTGACCTAAAATCGGATACTATGATTGGGTGGCATTGCTGTCACTTCCATTGTATTTAAACCAGACACTTCCCCCACCAATACTAAACTTATCTTCCATGAAAGCCTTCATTTGCGTTGAGTAGCGTAATGCATTGTAGTTACTTCCATAGATAAGAGAAGCTTTAGGGTTATCAATCAGGAAAGCAAGTAGTAAGTATTGTTCTGTCCAAAATAAATGATGGTTTAATAACCAATCTTTGGGAAGACCGAAAGGTAAAAAGACATCATGGACATGTACATATATATTTTTTTTGATCTCTGGTAGCAGTCGAAGATAAATGTGTAAACAATCGCTTCCACTTTTTACGGTATGAGTAGAGTCGATAAAGAGAATATCGCCATCTTGGAGCAGATCATTAAGGAATTTTGGTTGTATTTTCTGCGCAATGATAGAATGGAGATTTATTTTCTTGTTATTTATTAATGAGTTACGTGGAAATGGTTCAATGCATGTAATCGAGCCCCTTCCATTTTTTTCAGCCGCTTCGAGCGCTACAAGCGTGGAGTAGCCCGCCCCAATTTCTACGATAGCCGCTGGCTTTAGAAGCCTAATGAAGCAATAATACGCCATGGCATCACTATGACTAAACATTGTGTTTTTCCAAAAAAATCTTTGGCAGCTTACTTCATCCCCATCCATTGGCGGATTGAATTCTTTGGAGAATTGAGTAAGCTTTTCTAGCGTTTGTAAAAAACGCTCATCGTCAAAAATTTTAGTATTAAGATAGGGCGGTGTCTCAGTATTATACTCAAAAGAATTTTCTATCTCTTCAATGGAGGGCGTGGAGCTATAGAAATTACATGGTAAAATATTGAGACCCATTTTCTGAATCCGATCCCGGGTTTGCTTATCAGATAATAAGAGTCGCTGTAAGATGGGTATAATGGTAGAAAGTTCTTTATCACTTACTTCATTTTTACTCATGGCTTTCTCGAATTTAATTCGTGTTTACAGGAATCTTATTGGGATGCCAAAGTGTTTGGATCAACCCGGATAAGAGTGTTTATGATATCCTAAATCTTAAACAAAAGTGTCTTACGAGACATCCAAAATTTTCTGGATGGTTTTTAAATAATTTAGCTTTAACATCTTTGTTGATGAATTAAAAATATTAGCATGTAAGGCATTGAAAATGCTGTATTAAAAACGTTCGATTGCTAATTTTGTAACGATGAAGAGCATTCGACTGAATAGAGCTTGGTGGTATTGTTACAGTTTGAATATTTACACGGGTTAACACCTTAAGGGAAACGGACTTAGAAACCGCTCATTTTCAAACTGAGATACTACGCTGTTTAGTTGAGCGTTTGAAATTTGTGGCGTTTGAGTTATCATCTCCCGCTTCATCTGGCTGCCCTGTGCGGGCAGCTTTTTCGTATCGGAATCCGCAAGAGGTATTCGCAGCGCATGGTTACTATCCGCCTGTCTCGCGGCGGCGCCAAGAAGCGCCCTTTCTATACTGTGGTCGTGACGGACAGCCGCAACCGGCGCGACGGCCGTTATATTGAGCGCATCGGTTTTTTTAACCCGATCGCCAGCGGCAAGGAACAACGCTTAAATCTCAATCAGGAGCGTGTCGAGTATTGGCTTAACAACGGCGCTCAACCTTCGGAGCGCGTGGTCAGTCTGATTGAGGAAGCACGCAAGCAACCACTTCAGTAAGTACCGCCTCATATCGCATCCGGCATTGCCGCGATGGCTGATTGGGTAGTTTTGGGTCGGGTTTCTGGCCTGTTTGGGGTGCAGGGGTGGGTGCGGGTGTTTTCTGAAACCGAGCCCCGTGAAGGCATCATTCGCTATAACCCCGTATTTTTGAAGCAGCAGGGCGAATGGCGGCCGTTCGAGATTGAAGCGGGCCGCGCCCACGGTGCGGGGGTCGTGTTAAAATTTGTCGGCTGTGACGACCGAGATCGGGCCGCCGCCTTGTTACAGTGCGATATTGCCGCGCGCCGAGCGCAATTGCCGCCCCCCAAGCCTGGCGAGTATTACTGGATTGATTTGGAAGGACTTCGTGTGGTTACGCTGGATGGACTGGAACTCGGAACGGTCGACTCGCTCTTCGCGACGGGCGCTAACGATGTCATGGTCGTACAGGGAGCGCAGCAGCGGTTGATTCCCTTTATTCGGGGGAAAGTGGTCACTGAGATTGATTTAGAGCAACGCTTGCTGCGAGTGGATTGGGACCCGGATTTCTGAAACAGCGCTTGTTGGCCACTTTCGGTGCTGGCAAAGGTGTATTGAGGAACAACGCCGTGCGCGTGGATGTGGTGACGCTGTTTCCGGAACTGGTTGAAACGCTGTTGCGTTTTGGCGTCACTGGCCGGGCGGTCGAACGCGGATTGCTAACAGTAGTGACTTGGGATCCGCGCGACGAGACCCACGACCGACGCCGAACGGTGGATGATCGACCGTACGGCGGTGGGCCGGGGATGGTGATGAAGGTACAACCGCTGCGCGATACTTTGCGGCGAGCCCGACAGACGGCGGAACCATGTGGCAAAACAATTTATTTAAGCCCGCAAGGCCGTCCGCTGAATCAGGATGGTGCGCGAGAACTAGTGCGGGCAGAGCGGCTAATCCTGTTAACCGGCCGTTATGAGGGCATTGACGAGCGCTTAATCGAGGCCGAGGTGGACGAGGAGTGGTCCATCGGCGATTACGTGCTCAGCGGGGGCGAACTGGCGGCGCTGGTATTGATTGATGCGCTGACCCGCCTGTTGCCAGGAGCGCTGAATGATAGCGAGTCGGCGGAACAAGATTCCTTCATGGATGGCTTGTTGGACTGTCCGCACTATACCCGTCCGGAGGAAATTGACGGCCGGCGAGTACCCGCGGTGTTGTTAAGCGGCGATCACGCGGCTATTGTCCGCTGGCGGCGACGCGAAGCGCTGGGACGAACCTGGTTGCGGCGGCCAGAATTGTTGGCGCTGCGGTCGTTGAATGCCACCGAGCAGAGACTGTTGGACGACTTTATTCGCGAATATCAAGAGAAAACGGAGAAGGCCGGCGTCGCCGGGGATCTCACGGAGCAACGTGGAGTGTAGTGTCATGAGCAAACTGGTTGAAGAATTCGAACGGGAACAAATGAACCGTGAAGTGCCTCCCTTCGGTCCGGGCGATACCGTCGTGGTGCGGGTCAAGGTGAAGGAAGGCAACCGCGAACGCTTGCAGGCGTTTGAGGGGATCGTGATCGCCAAGCGCAACCGAGGATTAAATTCGGCGTTCACCGTACGCAAGATGTCTCACGGCGAGGGCGTGGAACGGGTGTTTCAGACCTACAGTCCAGCGATTTCTGATATCACCGTCAAGCGTCGGGGCGATGTGCGCCGCGCCAAGCTCTACTACTTACGCGGCCTGGAAGGCAAGGCGGCTCGGATCAAGGAAAAGTTGTCCTAGACGATAGCTGTCCATGGCGGGTGACGGGGCGATCAGCACAGGATCGCCCTTTTTGTTTGGGCCTCCTTACCGCTTTGTTGGAGAGGTTGGGCACTGAGGTAATTCGACATGCGTGATGAATGGACCCGTTGGTTAGAAACGGTGAAAGCGTTGGCGGCCGAAGCCAGCGAGAAAATTCTGGAAATTTATGGAACAGCGTTCGGCGTTACCGCTAAGGACGACAATAGCCCGCTGACAGCGGCTGATTTGGCCGCGCATCGTATCCTCGTGGCTGGCTTGCAGCGACTGACCCCTGCTATTCACGTCTTGTCCGAAGAATCGGCCAGCATCCCTTTTTCCGAGCGTTCGCACTGGCCACGTTTTTGGCTAGTAGATCCCCTGGATGGCACCAAGGAATTCATTCAGCGTAACGGTCAGTTCACGGTAAATATAGCGCTAATCGAGAACCATGAACCCGTGCTTGGCGTTGTGCGGGTACCCGTCAGCGGAGCGTGTTATTTCGCGGCTCGCGGCCATGGCGCGTTTTGCGAGCAACCAGGTCAATACCCAAGCCCCATTAAAGTGAAGCCCTTACCGCCTGGCGAAGTGGTGCGAGTGGTGGGCAGTCGGTCGCACGGCGGGCTGGGGTTGCAGGCGTTTGTCGCCAAACTGGGCGCTCATCAGCTCGTCACCATTGGTAGTTCGCTAAAATTCTGCCAAGTGGCGGAAGGCGCCGCCGACGTGTATCCGCGTCTTGGTCCGACTTCGGAATGGGATACCGCCGCCGCGCAGGCTATCGTCGAGGTGGCGGGCGGGCGGGTAGTCTCAGCGGAGACTGGGGAGCCGCTACGCTACAATACTCGCGAATCGCTGTTGAATCCCTACTTCATCGTTTATGGCGACGCCAGCCGTGACTGGCTGACCTACGTCCCACGCGAGGGTTGAGTGTGAACGGGATCAGTGTTTATCAGGCGGTGATTGCCACCCCGCTGGGTCGCATTGGTATCCGTATGAGCGATAAGGGGCTGAGTGCGCTGGATTATCTGCTAACCGATGCCGCCGAACAGCCGCCGGTCGATGCGGTGGCCGAAACTGTGGTTCACCAGTTGCTGGCCTATTTTCACGATCCTCGAATTACGATCACCATGCCGCTGGCGCCTGTTGGGACCACCTTTCAACGAAAGGTATGGACGGCGTTGCGAGCGATTCCCTCAGGCGCTGTGCTGAGCTATGGCGAACTGGCGCGGCAACTTGATACTGGCCCGCGCGCGGTCGGTGGCGCGTGCCGGAGCAATCCGATACCAATTCTGATCCCCTGTCATCGGGTGGTGAGTCGACAGGGTTTAGGCGGTTATTCAGGTGAGATGAAAGGTGATCCGCTAACCATCAAACGCTGGCTATTGCGGCATGAAGGCGTAATGATCGAGTAGGGGCTGACTGTCCTTCAAGTCCCATCACCTTTTTCCGTGAATGATCTCAATCATCGGTATTCTGATCCGGTGACGATGATTTTGCTAGACTGCCAAGCTCTCCTTGAAATCCCGTTGTTCGCCCGCATATCGGACTCCAAATCCGTGAATTTCATCCAGGAGTCCATCCCCATGACCGTCGAAGCCCACAAGGAAACCCTTGGTTTTCAGGCTGAAGTGCAGCAGTTGCTGCGTTTAGTCGCGCATTCCTTGTATTCCCATAAAGAAGTCTTTCTCCGCGAACTGATCTCCAACGCCTCCGATGCCTGCGATAAGTTGCGCTTTGAGGCGTTGACCGATGGCGCGCTGTATGAAGATAACCCCGATCTGAAAATTCGAGTCAGTTTCGACAAGGACGCCCGCACCATCACCGTCGCCGACAACGGTATCGGCATGGATCGGCAGGAAGTGATCGACAATATCGGCACCATCGCCCGTTCTGGCACCCGTCAGTTCATGCAAAAGCTGACCGGCGATCAAGCCAAGGACGCCAATTTAATTGGACAATTCGGCGTCGGTTTTTATTCTAGCTTCATTATTGCCGATAAGGTCACGTTGCGCACCCGCCGCGCCGGGTTAGGGCCAGAACATGGCGTGCTGTGGGAATCCACCGGCGAAGGCGAATACACGCTGGAAAGCATTGACAAAACGACGCGCGGCACCGAAGTCACCCTGCATCTGCGCGAAGACGAGACTGAATTGCTGAACGAGTGGCAGTTGCGCTCGATCATCACCAAATATTCCGACCACATCACCTTGCCGGTCATCATGCCGGTGCAAAAGTACAGCGAAGACAAGGACGCGCCGCCCAAAATCGAGGATGAGCGCATCAATCAGGCGGCGGCGCTGTGGGCGCGACCCAAGCAGGAAATCAAGGAAGAGGAATACAAGGAATTCTACAAGCACGTCGGCCACGACTTCGAAGATCCGTTGGCGTGGACGCATAACCGGGTTGAAGGCAAGCTGGAATACACGTCGCTGTTGTTCCTGCCGGGTCGCGCGCCGTTTGATCTGTGGGATCGGGAGCAGCGCCACGGCGTCAAGCTCTACGTGCAGCGCGTATTTATCATGGATGACGCCGACCATCTGATGCCGCGTTATCTGCGTTTCGTGCGCGGGGTGATCGATTCCAACGACCTGCCGCTGAATATCTCCCGCGAAATCCTGCAAAGCAGCAAGGTGGTGGACGGCATCCGCGCCGGCTCTGTTAAAAAAGTGCTCGGTCTACTGGAAGATTTAGCGCAGAACGATGCCGAAAAATACGGCAAATTCTGGAAAGAATTCGGGCGGGTGCTCAAAGAAGGCCCAGCGGAGGATTACGGTAATCGCGAGCAGATCGCCAAACTACTGCGCTTCTCCTCCACTCATACCGATAGCCCCGAGCAAACGGTGTCGTTGACCGATTACATCGGTCGGATGAAAGAAGGTCAGGACAAGATTTACTACATTTCCGCTGAAAGCTTCGCCGCCGCCAAGAACAGCCCGCACCTGGAAATCTTCCGCAAAAAGGGTTTGGAAGTGCTGCTGATGACCGATCGGGTGGATGAATGGCTGATGTCGCACCTGAATGAGTTCGACGGGAAGCATTTGCAGTCGGTCGCCAAGGGTGCGCTGGATCTGGACAAAATTGCCTCGGAAGAGGAAAAGCAGGAGCAAAAGCACGCCGAGGATGAGTACAAGGATTTGCTAGCGCGGATCAAGGAGGTGCTGGGCGAGAAAATCAAGGAAGCGCGGATCTCTACCCGGCTGACCGATTCGCCGGCCTGTCTGGTGGTGGACGAATACGCCCTCAGTTCCCATCTGGAACGGATGCTGCGCGACGCGGGCCAAAATGTGCCGATGAATAAGCCCTACCTGGAGTTGAATCCTCAGCATCCGCTGGTCAGTCGCCTGAAGAGCGAGAGTGACGCCAGCCGCTTCGGTGACTGGACCCATCTGCTGTTCGAACAGGCGGTGTTGGCGGAAGGCGGGCAGTTGGAAGACCCAGCCAGCTTCGTCAAGCGCTTAAACGCGTTGCTGCTCGCGCTGGGATAATACCGTAGGAAGAGGGGGTTGGCGGTGACGCGCGGCTCCCTCTTTATCTAAAATGAATGGACGAAACGAGTCTCCCCCGCTGATTCGATGGCTGAAGGCGCCTGATGGGCCAGAAAGACATCATCTCCAAAAGCATTCTCAAGCGCATCCTGCTGGACATGGCGGTCTACCTATTCCAACTGGAATTGGTGGACGCCGAACTGCTCTCGACTGAAGAACAACGGATTGAAGACCGCCGCTCCGATCTGGTGGCGAAAGTGACGCCAGTTCAAGGTGATCCTTTTATCTTGCATCTGGAAATTCAGAACGCCAACGAAGATCAAATGCCGGTGCGAATGCTCCGTTATCTGGCTGATATTCATTTGGCGTATCCCAGTTATCGGGTTTACCAATGCCTGGTTTACATCGGCGCCAAACCGCTCGCCATGGCGGCGGGTTTGGACAGCCCGCAATTGCATTATCGCTACGAAATGATCGACATGCGGGACATTGACTATCACACGCTGTACGATAGCCAAACTCCTGACGCGCTGGTGTTGGCGATCTTAGGCGATTTTGGCGGCGATGATCCTCAGGACGTTGTGGTGCGATTGCTGATGAAACTGCGGTCGCTGGCGGGGCAAGACGAGGGGCGCCTGCGCGAATACCTGCAAATGCTGGAAGTTTTAGCCGACAATCGCCATCTCGGTATCAACATTCAAGAGGCTTACGATATGCTGCAAATCGACATTGAGCGTCTGCCGAGCTATCAGAAGGGCATGGAAAAAGGCATGGAAAAAGGTGAGCGTCTCAAAGCGTTGGAAGTGGCTCGCGAACTGTTGGCTCTGAATTTTTCGCTAGAGCAAATTGCCGCAATCACCAAGTTGCCGCTGGCTGAAATACAGCAACAGATAAAACCGACTTGAAAGCGCGCCTCAAACGACATGTTGCTAGAAGCCGAAAATCTACACGTCCGTTACGGTAACGTCGAAGCGTTGCATGGCATTAACCTGCATGTCCAGCAGGGCGAAATCGTTACCATTCTTGGTGCGAATGGCGCGGGTAAAACCACCACCTTACACGCCATCAGCGGCTTGTTACGGCCGTCGCAAGGGGAAATCCGCTTTGAGTCTCGGCCGATTCACAAGCTCCCCGCGCATCGTCTGGTCGCGCTCGGCATTGCCCAAGCCCCGGAAGGTCGCCGCATCTTCGGCACCCTGACCGTGCGGGAAAATCTCAATCTGGGCGCGTTTGCCCAAACCGATCACGCCAAGATCGCGCAAACTCTGCAATGGATTTATGAGTTGTTTCCTATTTTAGCCCAGCGCCACAATCAACTCGCGGGCACCTTGAGCGGCGGCGAGCAACAGATGCTGGCCATCGGCCGGGCCTTGATGGCCAAGCCTCGGATTCTGCTGCTGGATGAACCCAGTCTGGGTTTGGCTCCTCTGTTAGTGAAAGCGATCTTTCAGACCCTGTGGGAAATCAATGAAGCCGGTGTGACTATCGTTCTAGTCGAGCAGAACGCCCGTGCCGCGTTGAAACTAGCCCATCGGGGGTATGTGATGGAAGTCGGCCGGATCGTGCTGGAAGACCGCGCCGAAGCATTGCTGGCCAATCCTGAAGTCCGCAACGCCTATTTGGGCGGCGAATGAGTCAAACGCCTGACTGGCCAAGCACTACAACCGAGACTGCCGCCGATCCTGCTCACCGCCGCGCCGTGCTGATGTTGTTGGGGGCGGCGCTGCTGTGGAGTCTGGGCGGATTGCTGATCAAGTGGGTGGACTGGAACCCACTGGCGATTGCTGGAATGCGCAGCCTGATCGGCGCGGCGGTGATGGCGCTGGTCTTTCGCAAGGAGCTACGATTTAGCGGGTCGTTCGAGCAGATCGGCGCGGCGATCGCCTACGCGGGAACCGTGGTGCTATTCGTGGTGGCCAATAAGCTCACCACCGCCGCCAACGCCATCCTGCTGCAATATACCGCCCCGGTTTATGTCGCACTGTTCAGCCCCTGGTTTCTGGGCGAGCGGACCCAGCGCAACGACTGGCTCAGCTTGGCGGTGATCCTACTGGGGATGTTGCTATTTTTTGGCGACGAATTGAGCTTTCACGGCTATCTGGGTAACGGCGTCGCCTTGCTAAGCGGTTTCTGCTTCGGCTGGCTGACTTTGTTTCTGCGCCGCCATCGGCATGAATCCTCGATTCCAGCGCTGGTGCTGGGCAATCTGCTGGCCGCCCTGATCGGAATGCCGTTTATGTTTCAGTCGATGCCGGACGCCACCGGCTGGATCGGTTTGCTGCTGCTCGGTGTGGTGCAACTGGGCGTGCCCTATGTGCTGTACTCTTTTGCGTTGCGCCAGGTGCGGGCGGTTGAGGGTATTCTGATTCCGATGATCGAGCCTGTGCTGAATCCCGTCTGGGTCTTTCTGCTGCTGGACGAAACGCCGGGGCCAATGGCGCTGGTGGGCGGCGCGATTATTCTCGGCGCGGTGCTGTTTCGAGCGTGGCGGACTCGTTAGATAATCCGCGATGGGCCATTGAAACCATTAAAACGCTAGCCATTAGGATTTCTCATGGAACTCACCGCTTTAACCGCGATTTCTCCCATTGATGGCCGCTATGCGGATAAGACCGCTGAGCTACGGCCGATTTTTAGCGAGTATGGCTTGATCCGGCATCGGGTACTGGTGGAGGTGCGCTGGCTGCAAGCCTTGGCCCACCATCCTGATATTCCTGAAGTGCCGCCCTTAAGCGAGCAGGCCATTCGCTTGCTCGATGAGCTGGTTGATCGCTTCGATCCGGCCGACGCCCAGCGCGTCAAGGCGATCGAACGCACCACCAATCATGATGTGAAGGCGATTGAATATCTGCTCAAGGAGAAGATCGCCGGTAGCACCGAATTGGAGGCAGTGAGCGAATTCATCCATTTCGCCTGCACGTCCGAGGATATCAACAATCTGGCTTACGCGCTGATGCTGCGCGAGGCGCGTACTCAAATCCTATTGCCGCAATGGGATAACCTGATCGCCGCCGTCACCCGCTTGGCCCATCAGCACGCCAATCAATCGATGCTGGCGCACACCCACGGCCAACCGGCCTCACCGACCACGCTTGGCAAGGAAATGGCCAATGTGGCCTACCGGCTGAAACGGCAACGGGCGCAACTGGCGTTGGTGTCTTTGTTGGGCAAGATCAACGGCGCGGTGGGTAACTACAACGCGCATCTGGCGGCGTATCCGACAGTGGATTGGGAAGGGTTCGCCCGGCGTTTCGTCACCGAAACGCTGGGATTGGATTGGAATCCCTATACCATTCAGATCGAACCACACGATTACATGGCGGAATTTTTCCACACTGTCATGCGCGCCAATACCGTGCTGCTGGATTTCTGCCGCGATGTCTGGAGTTACATTGCCATCGGTTATTTCCGACAGAAAACCGTGGCCGGTGAAGTGGGTTCCTCGACTATGCCGCATAAGGTCAACCCGATTGATTTCGAGAATGCCGAGGGCAATCTGGGTGTCGCCAACGCGCTGCTTGACCATCTGGCCGCTAAGCTGCCGATATCGCGCTGGCAGCGGGATTTGACCGATTCGACCGTGTTGCGCACGCTTGGCGTGGGATTCGCCCATTCCGTGGTGGCTTACCAATCCTGCCTGAAAGGCATCGGCAAGCTGGAGGTGAACGCAGCGGCGTTGGACGCTGATCTGAATGATAATTGGGAAGTGCTGGCCGAGCCGATCCAGACTGTGATGCGCCGTTACGGCCTTGAGCAGCCCTACGAGCAGCTCAAGGCGCTGACTCGCGGTCAACGGATCGACCGTGAAACACTGCGAGCATTCATTGCTGAGCTGGCCATTCCCAACGAAGCCAAGCAACGCTTGTTAGCGCTGACGCCAGCGAGCTATACCGGTAACGCCGTCACGCAAGCCCGTAGAGTGTGAGAGCGAACAGACCGATCAGTGCGATTTATCGGTTATCGTCGATCTTGGCGGACTTGCCCCGTAGCCGACCAAACCACTGCGCCACGTCATCGGCGTAAGTAAAGATCGCCGGAATCACCAGCAGGCTGAGGAAGGTCGAGGTGATCAGACCGCCGATGACCGCAATGGCCATCGGCGAGCGGAAACTCTCATCCGCCGATCCCCAACCCAGCGCAATGGGCAGCATGCCCGCGCCCATCGCCAGGGCGGTCATGATGATCGGGCGCGCGCGTGTTTGGCCGGCGTCCACCAGGGCCTCGAAGCGAGACACGCCGTGATCGCGGCGCGCCACGATGGCGTATTCCACCAGCAGGATCGAGTTCTTGGTGGCAATGCCCATTAGCATGATCAGGCCGATCAACGAAGGCATGGAAAAGCTCTTGTTTGTCAGCAGCAAGCCAACGAACGCGCCGCCGAGCGACAGCGGCAACGCGGCCAGAATCGTCACCGGGTGCAGCAACTGCTTAAACAGCAACACCAAGACGATGTAGATGCACAGCACGCCGGTCAGCATCGCCAAGCCGAAACTGGCGAACAGTTCGCCCATCACCTCGGCGTCGCCCACTTCCACCACCCGCACGCCAGGCGGCAGATTTTTGATTGAGGGCATTTCCTTGGCGGCCGCCACCACATCACCAAGCGGCATTCCCGACAGTTCGATCTCCAGATTGACGTTACGCGAACGGTCGTAACGATTGATAATGGCCGGGCCGCCGCTATAGCTCAGGGTGGCCACCTGACCAAGCGGCACCGGCCCTTTCGCGCCCGGCACCGGCAACCGCGCTAGCAATGCCAGATCCTTGCGCGCTGTATCGTCGAGCTTGACTACAATCGGCACTTGTCGCTGCGGCAGGTTGAGTTTCGGCAGTTGGGCGTCGTAATCGCCCAAGGTGGCGACGCGCAAGGTGTCGGCCATGGCGCTGCTGGTAACGCCCAGATCAGCGGCGCGGGCGAAATCCGGCCGCACGGCGATCTCCGGCCTGACTAAGCTGGCGGTGCTGGTGATGCTGCCCAAGCCCGGTAGGTCGCGCAAATCGCGCTCAACCGCTCGCGCCGTCGTCAGCAGCGCCTGCGGGTCGTCGCCTTGTAGCACCAAAATATATTTCTCGCCCGATGCGCCCAACCCGACCTTGAGGCGCACGCCGGGGAATGTGGCCAGCGCGGCGCGGATGTCCCGCTCCACGATTTGCTTGCGTGGCCGCTGGCCGCGTGGGCTGATCTGGATGGTCAGCGTGGCTTTGCGCACTTCGGACGCGCCGCTGGGCGCAAAGGGATCACCGCCCGCGCTGCCGCCGCCGATGGTGGTATAGACGCTTTTGACATGATTGACTCCCATCAGGCGCAAACGTATCTGTTCGGCTACCGCCTGGGTCTCGGCCAGCGTGACGCCAGGCGCGAGTTCCACATAAACCTGCGTCTGCGAGTTATCGTCGGGAGGAATGAAGCCCTGCGGCAGCAGCGGGATCAGCGCCACCGAACCGATGAAAAACAGGCCCGCCGCAATCAGCGTGAGCAGCCGGTGGCGCACGCACCAACCGACCCAGCGCCGGTAAATACCCAGCCAGCGCGGTTCGTGCGCGATATCCGCCATCGGCTTCATGAGATAAGCCGCCATCATCGGCGTCAGCATCCGCGCCACCACCAGCGAGGCGAACACCGCCAGCGAGGCGGTCCAGCCGAATTGTTTGAAGAATTTACCGGCAATGCCGCTCATAAACGCGGTGGGCAAAAAGACCGCGACCAGGGTGAAGGTGGTGGCGATCACCGCCAGGCCGATCTCATCGGCGGCTTCCATGGCGGCTTGATACGGCGTTTTACCCATGTGGAGGTGACGCATGATGTTTTCCACCTCCACGATGGCGTCATCGACCAGGATGCCGATCACCAGCGACATGGCGAGCAAGGTGACCCCGTTGATCGAAAAACCGAACCAGTACATGCCGATCAAGGCGGGTAGGATCGACATCGGCAGCGCCACGGCCGAGACCAGCGTGGCGCGCAGGTCGCGTAAGAACAGCCACACCACCAGCACCGCCAGCAGCGCGCCTTCCAGTAGCATGTAAATCGAGTTGGTGTATTCGTCGTGGACGGGGGTCACGAAGTCGAAGGCTTCGCTAATGGCGAGATCGGATCGCGCGGCCTGTAAATCCTTGAGCGTCTGACGTACTCCCGCGCCCACATCCAGTTCGCTCGCGCCGCGACTGCGGGTCACCTCGAAACCCACCACCGGTTTGCCGTTGAGAAACGCCGCCGAGCGCGGTTCGGCAAAGCTGTCCTTGATCATGGCCACTTGATTGAGTCGCACCTGGCGGCCATCCGCCAGCGCCAGCGGTAGCGCGTTCAATTCATCCGCCGAGCGCACCGTGGCCAGAGTGCGCACCGGTTGCTCGCCTTGACCCAAGTCCATCCGGCCGCCAGCGCTTTCAGTTTGCACTTGGCGCAGCTGGCGCGAGACTTCGGCGGCGGTAATCCCCAGCGCCTGCATTCGCAGTGGATCGAGCGCCACCCGCACCTCGCGGTTGACGCCGCCGACGCGGCTGATCGCGCCCACGCCCGGCACGGCCAGCAGACGCTTGGTGATGTCGTTATCAACGAACCAGGACAGGGCTTCGTCGTCCATTTTCTGGGACGCAATCGTAAACGCCAGCACCGGCTGACTGGCGAAGTCGAGCTTGCTGATGATCGGATCGCGCAGATCGCCGGGTAGATCGCCACGAATGCGCGCCACCGCCGAGCGCACATCGTCCAACGCTTCTTGCACCGGCTTTTCCAGGCGGAACTCCACCGTCATCATCACCAAGCCGTCACTGATGGTGGTGTAGATGTGTTTCAAGCCCTGCACGGCGGCCACGCTGTTTTCGAGCTTGCGGGCGACTTCGTTTTCCAATTGACCCGGCGTCGCGCCCGGCAGCGCGGCGGTGACGTTGATGGTGGGCAAGTCCATATCGGGCAGGTTCTGCACCTTCATTGCCTGAAACGCGGCGACGCCAGCCAAGGAGAGCAGCACAAACAGCATGATGGCCGGAATCGGGTTTCTAATCGACCAGGCGGAAACGTTCATGGATGAAGGTTCATTCGTTGCGGGCGGCTTCCGGTTTTCCGACGCTGATGGCGGGCAGGAGTTTAACGGTCCGCAATGACGGTCGTCCCCGGTGCGCTTTGAGGTTTTTGCAGTGCTGGCGCACCGGTAGCCGCTGACGCGGGGTCGGCGGCTACCACCTGTACCCGATCCCCGTCGTTCAGAAACGCCGCCCCACGCACGGCTACACGCTGATCGGCGCTCAACCCTTCCTTGATTTCGATCCGGTCGTCTTTGATTTGTCCGGTCTGCACCCGCGTTAGCGTCACCCGTTGATCGGCCCCGATGATTAACACATGGGCGAAGCCATCGCGCATCACGATAGCCTCTTGCGGTAGGGTAAGCGCCTCCGTCTGGCCTAGCTCGAAACTGCCGCGCGCAAACATCCCCGCCCGCGCGGACGAACCGGCGGGTAGATCGACATAAGCGATGGCGTAGCGGGTTTTGGGATCGACCGTCGGCGCGAGCTGGCGTAACGTCCCTGCAATCTCCGTATCGCCCGGCAGGGTGATTTGAGCGCGCAGACCCGGTTTCAGACGGGCTAAATCGGCGGCGGTGATTTCAGCGCGCCACTCCAGCCGGCCACGCCGCACCAGCCGGAATAGCTCCACGCCAGGACCGACCACCGCGCCCACGGTGGCGGCGCGCGCTGAGATGACGCCCGCATCCGGCGCGATGACTTGGGTGTATTTGAGCCGTAAATCCTGCGTGGCCAACGCGGCGCGGGCGGCGGCGACGCGGGCGCGGGCGGTTTTTGCAGCGGTAACATATTGGTTGACCTGTTGTTTGCTCATCGCGCCGCTGGGGGCGATAGTCAGCGCGCGGGTGGCATTGGACGCGGCTTCAGCCAGCGCGGCCTCTGCTTCATTCAGGCTGGCCCGCGCCTGGGCTTGTTCGCTGGCCACCATCTCGGTCTCGAACGTCGCCAGCACTTGACCCTTTTGCACCATGTCGCCGATGTTCACCCGAACCTCAGCCAGGCGCAAGCCGTTCACATCGGCCCCGACGCTGGCTTCTTGCCAGGCGGCGATATCGCCGTTGGCCGCCAGCTGTTCGGCCAGCCGCACCCGTTGCGGTGTTTGGGCGGTAACGACCAGCGCGGGACGCGGGGTGCTAGGCGGTTTTTTAGCGCTGTCGGCGCTCTGGGTCGGGTCTGATGCGAGTGAATCCGAGCGGTTGAAGAACCAAGTCGTACCCGTGATCAACCCTAGCGCGAGGATGATGAGAAAAATCCAACGAGAGCGGCGAGCGCGTGGTTCTGACATAAGGTCATTAATCAATCAAGCAGGTTGCAGGGAGCGCGCCTGTTGGAGTGCGATGGGCCGCCACGCGCTGGGGGAAGAAACAACCGCGGAACGTCATCTTCGGCGAATTGGCGTCAAGAGAAATTAATAAACCGAGCCGGAGCCACTTTATATCGCGCTGTAGAGAGATGAGCAACTTATGCAGGCCCAAACAGTACCCCCGCGGGCAGCTGCATGGTTGCGCAATGTAGGCTACCGGCGTGACGGATCAGGGTAGCGCACGGCATGCCGAGCACATCGCGGTTGGGAAAGCAGGCGCTTAATCGCTCCAGCGCCACCGTATCCATTGGGTCGTTGTAGATCGGCACCAGTACAGCCTCGTTTAGAATCAAAAAATTGGCATAGCCCGCCGGTAGACGGTTGCCATCCGCATCGTAATGCGGGGCGGGCAACGGTAGCTCAATCAAGCGATAAGACCGATCGTGCACGGTGCGGAATTCCCGCAGCTCCGCCGCCATCGCGCCCAGGGGTTGATAATGAGCGTCAGCTGGATCGGAGCAGCCTTGGTAGGCAATGGGGTTTACATCACAGAACCGGGCTAAGGTGTCGATATGGCTGTCGGTATCATCGCCAGCTAAATGCCCGTGTTGCAGCCACAGAAAACGGCTGAACCCCAAGGTTTCCCGCAGTCGCTGTTCAATTGCGGCTTGCGTCAAGCCGTTGCGGTTGGGGTTGAGCAGGCAGCGCGCCGTCGTCAGCAACGTACCTTGGCCGTCGGTTTCGACGCTGCCACCTTCTAAAATCAAATCCACCGGTTGAAGCGAAGTCGCGCCAAACGCACCGGCCGCATGTAAACACGAGGTGATTCGGTCGTCGAGCTGGTAAGGAAACTTGTTTCCCCAGCCGTTGAATTGGAAATCCAGCATGAGGAGTCGACCATCCTGGTAGACCGTGATCGGGCCGTGATCCCGCGCCCAGATGTCGTTCGATGGAACGATATGGAGCCGACAACGGGCTAGGTGAGCGCCAGCGGCGCTCAGAAGCTGGCGGACGTGGCGACGGTTCGCTTGATCATGGCAGCCGATTAACAGGGTTTGATAGCGGCTGATGGCGGCGGCCAGCCCGCTGAAAGTGAGGTCGGCCTGATCCAGGCAGCGCCGCCAAGGGCTTTCCGCATGGGGCCAAGTCAGCAGAATGGCGTCTTGAGGCGCCCATTCCGCCGGGAGCACGGTTGCAGTGTGCGACATGGAGAAACGTCAAGTAGAGCGGCAAGTCCGCATTCCTTTAGAACGCCTCCCGCTTGGTTGGTTGGCTAAGTATTTGAGCCGTCGTTTGCGGTGTGGCAACCGACCGCCAAGTAAGGTTGCGCGATTAGTCGGCCAACAGCTCCCGTTCCTTTGAGGAGGACGACAGGAACGGGATGCCTGAACGGTTACCTTCAGTCGAACAAGCCAGCGACGGACAGATAGCGTTCACCGGTATCATAGCAGAAAGTCAATATTCGGCTGCCGTCGGGGATTTCCGGCAGTTTCTGCGCGATAGCGGCCAGCGATGCGCCGGAGGAAATACCGATAAAGATCCCTTCCTCTTTGACGCAGCGTATGGCGTATTTGAAAGCGTCTTCTTGGGTAACCTGGATGATTCCATCGAGAATCTTCAGATTCAGCACCGCCGGCACGAAGCCAGCGCCGATGCCTTGAATCGGATGCGGGCCGCGTTGGCCGCCGCTCAATACGGGCGAGGCGGTGGGCTCGACCGCAAACACTTTAAGGTTCGGGAATTTTTCCTTTAACACTTCAGCGCAGCCAGTGATGTGACCGCCGGTGCCGACGCCGGTGATTAGAAAATCCAGTCCCTCCGGAAAATCCTTGATGATTTCCTGGGCCGTGGCGCGGCGGTGAATTTCTACATTGGCGGGATTTTCGAACTGCTGCGGTATCCAAGCATTGGGCGTGATTCCCGCCAATTCCTGCGCTTTCTCAATAGCGCCCGGCATTCCTTTTTCCTTGGGCGTCAGCACCAGTTCCGCGCCCAAGGCGGCCAGATAGCGCCGCCGCTCGATCGACATCGATTCCGGCATGGTCAGGATCAAACGATAGCCCTTGGCGGCGGCCACCAAAGCCAGCGCGATGCCGGTATTGCCAGAAGTCGGCTCGATGATGACGGTATCTGCCGTGAGAATGCCGCGCCGCTCGGCGTCTTCGACCATCGCCAGACCGATGCGGTCTTTGATGCTGCCGCCGGGATTGGTGCGCTCTTGCTTCATCCACACTTCGACGCCGCGATTGGAGAACAAGCGGTTAATGCGGACGTGCGGTGTATTGCCTATGGTTTCCAGGATATTGTTTGCCTTCATCGTCTTGCCTCCAATAAGCGGTTAACGGGGAAATCGAGGGTTTAGAACCCTTTTGGCGGTAACAGTATCAAAAAATTTTATGCGACAAGCATGATTATTTCGAAGATGAGAATAACTTTGGTTTATAAACCGAGGGAAGTGAAGTTAAAGCGCCAGGTGATGATCGCCGCTTGCGCTTCCGATGTGAGCTGTCCAACAATGGCGCTGTAACCCTCTCACCGCCACCGCGCCGCAGGAGAACAGACCCTCATGTCCGAATCACGTTTTCGCGGAACCGAACGCTACATCGTCACCGACGATCTGATGATGGCGGTCAACGCCGCCGTTACCTTGGGTCGCCCCTTGCTAGTGAAAGGCGAGCCGGGTACCGGTAAGACCCAACTGGCCGAAGAGGTGGCCAGCGCGCTACAGCGGCCCTTCCTGCAATGGCATATCAAATCCACCACCAAAGCGCAGCAAGGCTTGTACGAGTACGACGCGGTGTCTCGCCTGCGCGATTCGCAATTGGGCGATGCGCGGGTGCATGACATTGGCAACTACATTGTCAAAGGCAAGCTGTGGGAGGCGTTCACGATCGATGTGCAGCCGGTGTTGTTGATCGATGAAATCGACAAGGCCGACATCGAGTTTCCCAACGATCTGCTGCACGAACTGGATCGGATGGAGTTTTTTTGTCTATGAAACCCGACAAGTGGTCAAGGCGCATCATCGCCCGATCATCATCATCACCAGCAACAACGAGAAGGAATTGCCGGATGCTTTTCTGCGGCGCTGCTTTTTCCACTACATTCGCTTCCCCGATAAGGCAACGATGGAGCGAATTATCGCCGTCCATTACCCAAATCTAAAAAAACGCTTGTTGGCCGAGGCGTTGGAAGCCTTTTTTGAAATCCGCGACGTGCCGGGCTTGAAAAAAAGACCGTCTACCTCAGAGTTGTTGGATTGGATCAAGCTGCTGGTGGCGGAAGATATCCCGCCAGAAGCTTTGCGCGGTGACCAGCATAAATTGATTCCGCCGCTGTACGGCGCGTTGTTGAAGAACGAGCAGGACGTGCATCTCTTCGAACGCCTGCTGTTTATGTCGAGACGGAAAAAAGACTAGTCCTATCTTCTCTGGTCCGGCAAGGGGTTGTCTGTGGCGAGGGCTGAGCAATGATGACCGATTTTTTTCTCAAACTCCGCAAGGCGGCTATTCCAGTCACGCTGACCGAGTTCCTGACGTTGCTGGAGGCGCTGAGCCAGCGAGTGACCGCGCACAGCATCGAGGAATTTTATTATCTGGCGCGGGCGGCGCTGGTGAAGGACGAACGGCATTACGACCGGTTTGATCAGGTGTTCGGCAGTCATTTCCAAGGCTTGGAGACGCTGTTCGATCAATTGATCGGGGCCAAGGTGCCGCTGGAGTGGTTGCACAAGCTGGCGGAACTGACCTTAAGTGATGAAGACAAGCAACTGATCGAATCGATGGGCGGTTGGGAAAAGTTAATGGAAACCTTCGCCAAGCGAATGGCGGAGCAGGAAGGTCGCCATCAGGGTGGCAATAAATGGATCGGCACCGCCGGGTCTTCCCCGTTCGGGGCCTATGGTTACAACCCAGAAGGCATCCGCATCGGTCAGAATGTCTCGCGCCACCGGCGGGCGGTCAAGGTGTGGGATCGCCGCGAGTTCCGCAATTTGGACGACAGCATCGAACTTGGCACGCGCAATATCAAAGTGGCGCTGCGCCGGTTGCGCCGTTTCGCCCGTGAGGGCGCGGCCGAAGAACTGGATTTGGATGACACGATCCGTTCCACCGCGCGCAATGCCGGCTATTTGGAATTGAAGATGGTGCCAGAGCGGCACAATGCGGTGAAAGTGCTGCTGTTTCTGGATGTGGGTGGCTCGATGGACGATCACATTCGCGCTTGCGAGGAACTGTTTTCAGCGGCGCGCAGCGAGTTCAAACATCTGGAATATTTCTATTTCCACAACATGGTTTACGAAGGCTTGTGGAAGGACAATCGCCGGCGTTATACCCAAAAGACCGAAACCTTGACGGTGTTGAATACCTTCGGCCACGATTACAAACTGATTTTGGTCGGCGACGCGACCATGAGTCCCTATGAAATCAGCTATCCGGGGGGTAGCGTCGAGCATTTCAACTCGGAAGCCGGCGATGTTTGGATGGGCCGCTTGCTGCGAGCCTGGCCCCATGCGATTTGGCTAAATCCGCAACACCAAAACCGGTGGAGCTACGTCCCGTCGATTCAGATGGTGCGGGAATTGATGGCTGATCGGATGTATCCGCTGACGCTGGAAGGGCTGGAGCAGGGGATTCGAGCGTTGCAACGGGCGCGGTAAACAGCGTTCCCGCGTTCGGATAATCGCTAAAAATCGACGAGCAAGCGCAACCGTTCCAATAAACCCCTCAAGGCTGGGCCGCAGGGCAAGTCAACTTTTAAAGCCAGTTCCGCATCGGCGCGGGTGTGGCCCAGATTAATGGCGGCGATGGGCTGACCGCTGGCGGCGGCCTGCTTGCAGAAACGGTAGCCGGACCATACCGTCAGGGACGATCCGATCACCAGCAGGGCGTCTGCTTGAGACAAACGCTGGCAGGCCCGTTCCACGCGCGGTTTGGGTACGGATTCCCCAAAAAAGACCACGGCCGGCTTCAAAATGCCGCCACACCGCGGGCAGTCCGGTATCTGGAAACGGCTGAACTCGGCGGCCTCCAGGTCGGCGTCGCCGTCTGGCGCTACCGTCGCCGCCAGCGTGGCGAAAGTGGGGTTGTTCGCGGCTAGGATGTGCTGAAATGCCTCGCGCGGTACGTCGTGGGGGCAATTCAGGCAAACCACCGTGCCAAGCCGGCCGTGCAGATCGATTACCCGTCGGCTGCCCGCTTGCTGGTGCAGGCTGTCGACGTTTTGCGTGACCATCTGGTGGATAAATTCCGCCGACTCAAGTCGGGCCAGCGCGAGATGAGCGAGATTGGGTCGAGCGCTAGCAAACGTTGGCCAGCCCAGTAGACTGCGCGCCCAATAGCGCCGCCGGGTTAATTCGCTGCCGACGAACTCGTGATAGCGCACCGGTTGTGGGCGTTTCCATGCCCCGTTGGCGTCTCGATAGTCAGGGATACCGGAATCAGTGCTGCAACCTGCCCCCGTCAGCACGAACAAGCGCGGGTGTCGTCTGACGAAATCCGCCAATGTATCCAGCAGGCGAGAAGGAGATAGTAGTGGCATGGCCGATGCGCGTGCTTTCACCGGTCTAGTTCGGTAAGCCAGACCAGGCGGCTACCACAGGAGCACGACGGCATGCGCCGCAATCCCTTCCCCGCGGCCGATAGCACCCAAGCGTTCGGTGGTCGTGGCCTTGATATTGACCTGGTGCGGAGAAACGTCCAGGTCGGTTGCAATGTAGGATCGCATCAGCGGGATATGGGGCGCCATGCGGGGCGCTTGCGCGATAATGGTGACATCCAAGTTACCGACCGCAAGCTGTTGTTCTTTTAGGAGCGCATTGACCCGCCGCAACAGAATGCGGCTGTCGATCCCCTTGAATTCCGCGCTGCTGTCAGGAAAATGCTGGCCGATATCGCCCAATCCCGCCGCGCCCAACAGGGCATCGCACAAGGCATGGATTAGCACATCACCATCCGAATGCGCGATCAGTCCGTGTGAGTGCGGAATGCGGACTCCACCCAGGACGATGGCGTCGCCCGCGCCAAAAGGGTGTACGTCGAAACCGTGGCCGATGCGCATGGCAATGATCCAATTAGCAATTTAACATCCCCATTTTCGGTGCCGCGGAACACAGGGGATTGCCATGAGAGGAATTAGGAAGATGAAAGTTCGCGGCTGAGAAAAAATTCTGCCAAGGCTAAATCTTCCGGTCGGGTAATTTTAAGATTGTCAGCGCGGCCTTCGACCAATCGGGGTGCAAAACCGGCCGTTTCCATTGCCGCTGCTTCGTCGGTGACCAGTAAGCCGCGTGTCAGCGCAACTTGCATGGCCTCTGTCAACAAGCCCAGCCGAAACATCTGCGGAGTGAGCGCATGCCAAAGTTGCGAGCGGTCTACTGTCGTCGCGATCCGTCCCGTGGGGCCGGCTTGTTTGAGGGTATCTCGAACCGGAACGGCCAACAGTCCGCCAATCGGGTCGTCGGCCAGTTCGCTGAGGAGCCGGTCGAGATCGCTCGCCGTCAAGCAGGGCCGGGCGGCGTCATGAACCAGCACCCAATCGCTCAATGCCGCTCGTTCACACAAGGCGCTCAATGCATTCGATACTGAATGGCAGCGCTCGGCTCCGCCGGTCACACAGAGCAATGGCTTGGTCGTTTCGCAAGCTGCTCTGACGGCTGGCCACCGGTGATCGCTGGAGTCTACGGCGACCACCACGCCGTCGATGCCGGGGTGTCCCAACAAGGTGGCCAAGGTATGCGCGATGACTGGCTGATCTAATAACGGCAAATACTGTTTCGGTATCGCTGAACCCATGCGCTTGCCGGCGCCGGCGGCGGGAACCACGGCCCAGTGACGTGCGCTGTTCATGAGTGAGGTAAGGCGGACTAATGGTTTATTCGTTGGACGGCGATGAACTGGCGGTGCGGGGTGGGTCGGCGGGTATTGCGCTGACCGGAGCAGTGGATTTGAGCGTAGGCGCTGAGCGAGCGGCGGCGGATGGAATCAGGGTCTGCGTTAGGTTGGACGGGCTCGATTTGCGGGGCGGCGATGGTGTGGCGGGCTGAGTGGATTTTGATTTGGGGTGCTCCAGCAAGCGATAGAACGTTTCATCTTGACGAATCATGCCCATTTCAGACCGTGCCCGCTCCTCGATGGCGACTAGGCCAGTTTTTAAATCCTTGATATCTGCTTCCAGCGCGCGGTTACCTTCGTTTATGGCCGCGTTTTCGTCGGTTTGCGCCTGAATGGAGATACGCAGGGCATAGGTTTGCCGCACGCCGTCTTCGTCAAGCCATAACAAGTATTGCGACATCACCAACGCAGCGATCAAAGCCGCTATCAGAATCTGCATGATTTCGTTGGTCTGCTAAATGAGTGGATGAAAAAGGGGGCGACAACGACAGCTTAGCGCCTCCAGGCCCCTCGCTCAACTTGCAAAATGAGGGACCGGAGGCACAGTTCAGGCCGGTTTCAGTTTGCCGCTACCGTAAGACGGCAAGCAAACCGGATACCGTCAGCTGCGATCAGCTCGGAAAAACGTTAAACGCCTTCTGACCGGGATAAACGGCGGCGGAACCCAGTTCGCCTTCGATCACCAGCAGCCGGTTGTACTTGGCGATGCGGTCGGAGCGGCTGAGCGAACCGGTCTTGATTTGGCTGGCGGCGGTGGCCACGGCCAAATCGGCGATAGTGGTGTCCTCGGTTTCGCCGGAACGGTGCGAGGAGATCGAGGTGTAGCCGGCATCGGCGGCCATCTTGATCGCGGCCAGGGTCTCGGTCAGGGTGCCGATCTGATTGACCTTGATCAGGATCGAGTTGGCGATGCCCTGGTCGATACCGCGCTTGAGAATCGAGGTGTTGGTGACGAACAGATCGTCGCCGACCAGCTGGATTTTCTTGCCCAGCACCTGGGTCAGATAGGCCCAGCCGTCCCAGTCGCTCTCGTCCAGGCCGTCTTCGATGGAGACGATGGGATAGCGGCTGACCCAGTCGGCCAACTTGTCGGCCATTTCGTTGGAAGTGAAAGACTTCCCTTCGGCTTCCAGGGTGTACTTGCCATTTTTGTAGAATTCGGAACTGGCGCAATCCAGCGCGATGTAGATATCCTTACCGGCTTGGTAGCCCGCCTTGGCGATGGCTTCCATCACTACTTCCAACGCCGCTTCATTGGAGGACAGATTCGGCGCGAAACCACCTTCGTCACCCACGGCGGTGTTCATGCCTTGCTTCTTCAGCACGGCTTTCAGGGCGTGAAAGACTTCCGCGCCCCAGCGCAGCGCTTCATGAAAGCTGGGCGCGCCGACCGGCATGATCATGAATTCCTGCATATCGACGCTGTTATCCGCGTGCGCGCCGCCGTTGAGGATGTTCATCATCGGCACCGGCAGATGATACGGACCGGTGGGATTTAGGTACTTGTACAGCGGGACTTTCTTCTCGGCGGCGGCGGCGTGCGCGGCGGCCATTGACACGCCCAGCAACGCGTTCGCGCCCAGGCGGCTTTTGGTCGGGGTGCCGTCCAGGTCGATCATTTTCTGGTCGATGGCGGCCTGATTGTCGACCGCTTCCATGCCCACCACCGCCTTCTTCAACTCGCCGTTGACGTTGCCGACTGCTTTCAAAACGCCTTTACCCAGATAGCGGCCCTTGTCGCCGTCGCGCAGTTCCAGCGCCTCACGGCTACCGGTGGACGCGCCGGACGGCACGCCGGCGGTACCCTTGGCGCCGGATTCCAGAATCACATCGACGCCGACGGTCGGGTTACCCCGCGAATCCATGATTTCACGGCCAATAATTTCTTTGATTTTTGACATTCTTACAACTCCTCTGGGTGTTGTGCTCGTGGGAAATAAAACACTTATTCTAATCCGGTTTCCAAAAAACCGCGCGATTTGATCGTCTCATCCAGCGCCTTGAGCGTGGCCAATAAAGGTTCCAGCCGAGCCAGCGGCCAGGCGTTGGGGCCATCGCTGAGCGCTTGCTCAGGGTCAGGATGGGTTTCCATGAACAGTCCGGCGATACCCGCCGCAACCGCTGCCCGCGCCAGCACCGGCACAAATTCCCGCTGGCCGCCGGAGACATTCCCCTGGCCGCCCGGTAATTGCACGGAATGAGTCGCGTCGAACACCACCGGACAGCCGGTGGCGCGCATCACCATCAAAGCGCGCATGTCGGATACCAAGTTATTGTAGCCAAAAGACGCGCCGCGCTCGCAGACCATGATTTGATCGTTACCCGCGGCGCGGGCCTTGGCGACCACGTTATCCATGTCCCGCGGGGCCAGGAACTGGCCTTTCTTGATATTGACCGGCCGGCCTTGACCGGCAACATTTTGGATGAAATCCGTTTGGCGGCAGAGGAAGGCGGGGGTTTGCAACACATCGACCACCGCGGCGACTTCCGCCAGCGGCGTGTATTCGTGCACATCGGTCAGTACCGGCACCCCAATCTGGCGCTTGACCGTGTCCAGAACTTTCAAACCAGCTTCCAAGCCAGGGCCGCGAAAGCTCTGACCCGAAGAGCGGTTGGCCTTATCGAAGGAGGATTTATAAATGAATGGAATAGCCAGTCGTCCGGTGATTTCTTTCAGCTGGCCGGCGGTATCCAGCGCCAGTTGCTCGGATTCAATCACGCAAGGGCCGGCGATCAGAAACAAGGGCCGGTCCAGCCCGACCTCGAAGCCGCAGAGTTTCATCATGCCGCGGCGGCCTCGCCACGCTGTTCGCGGCGCTGGCGGAGGGCTGCTTCGACAAAACCCCGGAACAGGGGATGGCCGGCGCGCGGGGTGGAGGTGAATTCGGGATGGAACTGGCAGCCGAGAAACCAGGGATGGCCGGGTAATTCGATCATTTCCACCAGCCGGCCATCGAGGGAATGGCCGGAGCAAACCAGCCCGGCGGCGCGTAGCGGTTCGCGGAAGCGGTTATTGAATTCGTAGCGGTGGCGGTGGCGTTCGGTGACCACATCCTTGCCGTAGGTAGCCCGCGCCAAACTATTGGGAACCAGCCAGCAGGGTTGCGCGCCCAGCCGCATGGTGCCACCGAGATTGCCGCCTTCGCGCCGCCGTTGCAGCGCGCCGTCTTCATCCATCCATTCGGTGACCAGCGCGATGACCGGATGCGGGGTGTCCTTGCGGAATTCAGTGCTGTGCGCCTCCGCCAGTCCGGCGACGTGACGGGCGAATTCAATCACCGCGACCTGCATTCCCAGACAGATGCCAAGATACGGAATTTGATGTTCGCGGGCGTAGCGGACAGCGGCGATTTTGCCTTCGATGCCACGCTCGCCGAAGCCCCCTGGCACCAGAATGGCGTCCATCCTCTCCAGGCAGCCCGTGCCGTGTTCCTCGATTTGCTCGGAGTCGATGTAGTGAATGTTGACTTTGGTGCAGGTGTGAATACCGCCGTGCAACAGCGCTTCATTCAGCGATTTGTAGGCGTCGGTCAGCTCCACATACTTACCAACCATCGCGATGTCCAATTGGTTGGCCGGCGATTCAATCGCGCGCACCACCCGCTCCCAATCGGCCAGATCGACCGGCGGCAAGTTTTCCAAATGCAGCTTGCGAGCCACGATGTCATCGACACCCTGCGCGTGTAGCAGCAAGGGAATTCGGTAAATGGTGTCGGCGTCCGGCACGCTCATGACGGCCTTGGCTTCGACGTTGGTGAACAGCGAGATCTTGCGGCGCTCGTCGGCGGGAACCTCCCGATCCGAGCGACACAGTAAGAGGTCGGGCTGGATACCGATGGAGCGCAGTTCCTTGACCGAATGCTGGGTTGGCTTGGTTTTCAGCTCGCCGGAGGATTGGATGTACGGCACCAAGGTCAAATGGATGAACAGGCACAACTCGCGGCCCAATTCCACGCCCATCTGGCGAATGGCTTCCAGAAAGGGTTGCGACTCAATGTCGCCCACCGTGCCGCCGATTTCGACCAGTGCGATATCGGCCTCGCCCGCGCCCAGCCGGATGCAGCGTTTGATCTCGTCGGTGATATGGGGAATGACTTGGACGGTGCCGCCCAGGTAGTCGCCACGCCGTTCTTTGCGAATCACGTTTTCGTAGATTCGGCCGGTGGTAAAGTTGTTGCGACGGGTGGCGGTCATCGTCACAAAGCGCTCGTAGTAGCCCAAATCGAGATCGGTTTCCGCGCCATCGCTGGTGACAAACACCTCGCCGTGCTGGAACGGACTCATGGTGCCGGGATCGACGTTGATGTAGGGGTCGAGCTTGATCAGGGTGACTTTGAGTCCGCGGGCTTCTAGTACCGCTGCCAGCGAAGCGGCGGCGATGCCTTTGCCCAGAGAGGACACCACGCCGCCGGTGATGAAAATGAATCGGGTCATGCCGGAATGGAGGGTAGCTAAAAGACGCTACAAGATACCAGACCCGACCGAAGATGGCGAATCCAAAACGGGTTGCCAACCTGCCTCGCTCAGTCCGGTAGCCTGATCGGCGGCGATGCCTAAACCAACCACCGCGACCAAATGGCGGTCTCTATACAGCAAAGGTAAATGATCGCGTTGCCAAGGCGGAATTTCTGCGTGCTGCAGGAGTTTTTTCAATTCTTGGCTGTGGCGGCGACCGATGGGTTGAAAGCGTTCGCCGCCCGTTCGAAATCGAACCGTCAGCGAACCATCGCTCAATGCTTCCAATCGCAATCCTTTACCGATCATGCGTTGCATTTGTAATCGGCCCACCGGCAAATCCAGTGGTGGCCAACCGGTGGCAGTCGCTTGCCAGCTGAAAGTTTGGCGCGGATCGTGGGCTGGCGGAGGGAGCATGGCGTAGAGCCTGTGTTGGTAGCGGCGCGCTTCGCCGCCCGGCCAGCGCACGCAAGGCTGGCGGTCGTGGCGGGCGCTCAGGATATCGTGCAGCAGATGGCGCAATTGCCGGCTGTCAGGAACGGGTAGACCGATCTGGCGCAACCAGTACCGAACCGCGTTGCGCTGACGCGGTTCGCTCAGTTGGCGCAGTCGGGCAATGTTCAGGGCATCGCTCCGTTCAGTGGAGATTGTAACAAGATCGGAGCGTGCTGCTGTATCCAGCCAATCGGCGGATTCAGCGCACAGTCGCGCCGAGCGTGATAGGTTGCGGCTAACGGCGGGCCAGCGTTGTTCCAGTAGCGGCAGAATCCGATGGCGGAGGTAATTCCGGTCGAAGTCGGTATTATTGTTGCTGGCGTCCTCGATCCAATGTAACTGGTGGCGGCGAGCGTAGCGCAGCAGTTCGGCGCGGCGGGTCTCCAGCAAGGGGCGCAACAGCCAACCTCGGCCCAGGCGGGCCGCCGCCGGCATCGCCGCCAACCCGTGCGGCCCCGCGCCCCGCAGCAGTTGCAACAGCAGGGTTTCGGCTTGGTCATCGCCATGATGGCCGGTCAGCAGGGCGGTTTCAGGGTCCAGTTCCGCCGCAAAAACGGCGTAACGGGCGCGGCGGGCGGCGGCTTCCGGACTTTCCCCCGGTGACGGGCGAGCGTCGATCTGGCGGGGCCGAAACGCGATCTCTAGTTCACGGCATACGCGCGCCGCGTGCGCCCGCCAAGCAGCGGATGCGGCTTGGAGTCCGTGATCGACATAAATGGCTTCTAACCCGCGTTCCGGCCAGCGGGCGCGCTCAGCCGCCAGCAAGTGCAGCAAGACGTGAGAATCCATCCCCCCGCTGTACCCGACGATCAGGCGGCGGCAATGGGGGTGGGCGCTCAAGACCGAGGTAAGAACCGCGCACGACAGGGGGGTTACGGCCATCATCGTCCTACCGCGCTATTTTTACACTTAGGAATCCTTGTCCTTCCCCAATAAGGCGGCCACGCTGCTTTGCCACGTCGATTGCAGCGATGTCGTCGGTTCGGTTTCCTTGAACACGCCATAAGCCATCAAGCGTTGGTAGCGTTGCTCCAACAAAGCATCTATTGTCAAGGTATCTAGGTATTGCAGATTGTCCCGCAGTACGGTTCGAATCTGATCGGCGGCGCGCGTCATATCGCGATGGGCGCCGCCCGGCGGTTCGGGAATGATGCCGTTGATCAGCTTCAGTTTAAATAAGCGGTCGGCGGTCAATCCCATCGCCTCGGCCGCTTCCGGCGCTTTCTCCGCGCTCTTCCATAGAATCGCCGCGCAGCCTTCCGGCGAAATCACTGAATAAGTGCTGTATTGAAGCATCAGCACCCGGTCGCCGACGCCGATGGCCAGCGCGCCGCCGGAGCCGCCTTCACCGATCACGATGCAGAGGATCGGCGTGCGCAACCGGCTCATTTCGAACAGGTTGCGGGCGATCGCTTCACTTTGCCCCCGTTCTTCGGCCCCGATGCCCGGATAAGCGCCGGGCGTGTCGATGAACATGAGTAGCGGCAGTCGGAATCGCTCGGCCAGTTTCATCAAACGGAGCGCCTTGCGATAGCCCTCCGGTCGCGGCATACCAAAATTGCGATAAATCTTTTCCTTGGTATCCCGTCCTTTCTGATGGCCGATCACCAACACCGCCCGCCCGTCCAAGCGCCCCAAGCCACCGATGATCGCGTGATCGTCAGCGAACGCGCGGTCGCCGTGCAGCTCCTGAAAATCGGTCAGCAGGCGCTCGATATAATCCAGGGTGTAAGGCCGCAAGGGATGGCGGGCGATTTGCGCGGTTTGCCACGGCGTCAGGCTCGCGAAAATGGATTCGGTCAGCGCCTTGCTCTTGGCCTCCAGACGGGCGATCTCATCGCTGATATTCAGATCCTGCTGGGCGCTGAGATCGCGCAGTTCTTGCAGCATCGCCTCCAGTTCGGCGATGGGTTTTTCAAAATCCAGACAATTAGTTGGGTTCATTGCTTGGTTGCTTGCGGGGTTCGATCCTTAATCGGGCAGGCGCACGGCCAGGTAGAGCGATTCGTTTTCCCGCCGTACCCAGATCGGTATTGCCGTGCCCTTGGGAAGTTCCTTGGCCAGCTCGACAAACTGGCTGGCGCTTTTAACAGGGCTATGATTGAGTTGCAGAATGATATCGTCCGGATACAAGCCGGCGTTGGCGGCCGGCCCTTCATCCAGGCTGGTCACCAGTACCCCTTGTTCCCCCTCGTCCAGGATACGGCGTTGTTCGTTGCTGAGATCGGCGACGGTCACGTTCAAACGCGGGTCGCTGTGCTCGTCCATCGTGGTTACGGCTTCCTCCTCCACCGTTTCCAGCCGGGCAATGGTGGCTTTGATTTCCAGCGGTTGGCCGTCGCGCAAGATCGACATCGCTATTGTCTTGCCAACCGGAGTGACGCCGATCATGCGCGGCAGTTGCGAGGAATCCTCGACCGGTTCGCCACTGTAGCGCAAGATGACATCGCCGGGCTTGAAGCCGGCGCTGGCCGCTGGGCTATCCGCCAAGATCTGGGCAACCAGCGCGCCGCGCGGCCGATCAAGCTTGAACGCTTCCGCCAAATCGTTATTGACGGGTTGCAGCAACGCGCCGAGCCAGCCGCGCGTGACTTGGCCGGTGGCTTTCAGTTGCTCGACCACCTGCATCGCTAGCTTAATGGGAATGGCGAACGATAGCCCCATATAACCGCCGGTGCTGCTGTAAATCTGTGAATTGATCCCCACCACCTCGCCGCGCAAATTGAATAACGGCCCGCCGGAACTACCGGGATTGACCGCGACATCGCTTTGAATGAACGGCACGTAGGTTCCGCTGGGCAGGTTGCGACCGACGGCGCTGACGATGCCTTGAGTGGCTGTGTGCTCCAGCCCAAACGGCGAGCCGATCGCCAGTACCCATTCGCCGACCTCCAGCGCGTCCGAGTCGCCAATTTTTACCGCCGGCAGATTTTCACCCTCAATCTTGAGCACCGCCACATCGGTCAGTTCGTCTACCCCAATCACCTTGGCGGGCCGCTCCCGTTGGTCACTGAGGCGAACGATAATCTTGTCGGCGTCTTGGGCGACATGGGCATTGGTCAGGATGAAGCCGTCAGCCGAGAGAATGAAACCTGATCCCAAGGAATTGGACTGGCGGTCGCCCGGCAGCTCCGGACGCTCTTGAAAGAAGCGTTTGAAAAATTCGAGATAGGGGTTTTCCTTGCCTGGCAATTCCGGCAAGCTGGGCTTGCGCGCCGGGTTTTGTTTGCTGGGAGCCTGGGTCGAGCTGATATTGACGACAGAGGCTTCGTTTTGTTTCACCAGCTTGCGAAAATCGGGTAGAGGTTGCGATTCCAAAGCGCGTCCTGGAACGGCGGCCACACCGTACAACGGGAGCAGCAGCAGGCAAATTTGGAGCGAGCGGTGGCGGATAAAGGTCATGACAATAATAATTCTCCTGAAGACGGCCGCGGCGGCGCCAAGGCGCACAAGCTGCTGCTGCTAACCGCCAGAGTGAGGCCAGCTGGATAGGGAGCAAAATCCGGCCCTGCCTGGAACGTCTGGACGTGGACGGGGTGCGCCCAGTATAGAATAGTTAGTGCTATTCGGGTGGAGCGGATGCCGGCGAAGGAGTCGCTTCGGCTTGGGAAACAACCAGGGCCAGCCCGCGGTCGGAGATTGACAGCGTGCGAGCGAGCGATCACAGAGGAAGCAGGCATGGAACAGAAATCGGAACAGATCGTCAATGATAGCGATAAGGCAACCCAGTATCTTTACGACCTGACAGTTAAGCTGCTGGAGCTAAAAGGGTCGGATATCTTCATCACCGCTGGCAGCCCGCCCGCGCTCAAGATCCATCAAGAGCTGCGTCGAGTCGGCAATCAGAATCTGACCCCGCAGCAAGCCGGGTTGCTGGTGCGCTCGATCATGAATGATCGCCAGGCACGCGCTTTCGACGCCCATCACGAAATCAATTTTTCGCTGAATTTTCCCGATGTCGCCCGTTTTCGGGTCAGTGCGTTCACCCAACGCGGCAGCGCTGGCATGGTGCTGCGACTGATCCAGCAACGAATTCCCACCATCGATGAATTGAATCTACCGCCCATTTTGCGGGACATCGCCATGGCGAAGCGCGGTCTGGTAATTTTTTTGGGTGGCACCGGCTGCGGCAAGACCACCTCAATCGCGGCGATGATCGACCATCGCAATACCCAAGCTCGCGAGCATATTATCACCGTCGAAGATCCCATCGAATTTTTCCACCGCCACAAGCAATGTTTGGTGGACCAGCGGGAAGTGGGCGTCGATACCGACTCTTACGAGGTGGCTTTAAAAAATACCTTGCGGCAAGCGCCCAACGTTATTTTGATAGGCGAGGTGCGGGATCGGGACACCATGCAGTCTGTGCTGGGTTTCGCGGAGACGGGCCACCTGTGCTTGACTACCTTGCACGCCAACAATACCGACCAGGCTTTCGATCGCATCGTCAACTTCTTCTCGGAAGAGAAGCGGCAACAGGTGCTGATGGATTTATCTTTCAACGTCAAGGCCTTTATTTCCCAACGCTTGCTGCCGCGCGAGGATCGCGTCGGCATGATTCCAGCCATAGAGATCCTCCTGAACACTCCCTTGATGGCCGAGCTGATTTTTAATGGACGGATCAAGGAGATCAAGCCCGTGATGACCCGCTCCAGCGATCAGGGCATCATTACTTTCGATTCGGCGCTGTTCGATTTGTACGAATCCGGCAAGATCAGCTACGAAACCGCGATCCGTCATGCGGATTCCGCCAATAATCTGCGGTTAAAAATCAAGCTGGAGAGCAAGCGCCCACCGCCTCGATCCGCTATCAACACCCAGATTACCATTGATCCAGATCGCGGAAATTACTGACGGACGTCAGCGAGATCAGCGAGGCAGCGACAAACGGAAACGCCGGTTGCCTTGACGCAGCGTGGCGCCAGTAGGCGTGACGGCTTCAAGTACGGTGCCGTTTCCCATTTGTTCCCCTTCTCGATAGCGCTGACCGCCCACCACGACAAAACGCTTTTCCGCGTTTGGGCTGTAGACGTGAATGTCGAGGTTGAAGGCTGGAGCGCCGCGCCGCGCATTGGCCGGAATCGCCTCTAACAGCGGTGGCGGCTCTGGCCCAATGCTGACCGAAGGCCCTGGCGGTGGCTTGGGCGCTTTTCGCCGCCGTTCCTGGTTTGCGATGGCGGAGGGGTGTAAAAGTGGCCCAGCCAGGGGCGCGCCACCTGGAGTCTTGCGGGATGCTCCTGGCGATGGAGTGGGTGAAACTGATCGAGCGGTGGCTGATTCCGGGCTTGCCGCCGGCGCTCCTTGCGCTGGCGCCGCGGGTTGGGAAGTGATTGAGGGGGCTGGTTTTACATCTGACGCTGTGCGTTCTGACGCTTTCGGTTCCAGCGCGGTTGATGCGGTAGTCGCTATGGGCGATGGGGGTTGCGGCTTAACCAGCAGCAAATAGGCGAGCAGCGCGGCATTAAACCCTAAACCCAGCCCCGCCCCCAGCCAGAGCCAGAGCCGCTGTTGGACCGGTTTGGTTGGCGTCGAGGCGGCAATCGGATTCGGCGGCCGGCCGAGATGGCGTTCTTCTTCCGCCTTGCGCAGAGCGTCAAGAATGTACGACATCTCACGGCTCTTGCGGTGGTCGGTCGAGCACGGGAATGCCGGGCGTCGGCACCAAATTGCCCAATAGCACCAGCGTGCGCCCGCCTGCCACGCCATCTGGCTGCAAACCCTGCTCCTGTTGATAGGCGCGCACTTGTTTGCCCAGGGTGGCGTCGAAAGCTTCTGGTGGTGCTTCAGGGGGCGGTTGGCCCGTCGCCAGCGCAAGCCGCTGACGTAACCAGCGCACCGACTGGCCAGTGTTGCCGGGACCGATGATAGGTTCTTCGGTTTGCGGTCGCCATAGCAGTAAATATTGACCCGACCAGAACGGTGTGAGCTCGACCAATGGTACGGTAGTGGTTTGCCCGGCGATATCCAAAGTCGCGGTATCCTGGATCAGGGTACGCAGCAGAGCGGGTGCGGCAATGCCGTCGGGGCCAGCCAACTGTAATACCGCGGGGCGGTTGAAGCGCCGCAGTGCATCCCAGTTGCCTTGGCCAGACAAGCAACGCAGATTGTGAATCTTGATCCGTTCGCAAAATACAGTCTTGCTCTTCTGAGGAGGGGATACGCCCCAAGCTGCCAGCAAGCGTTCGTTGGCGCTGTCGGTATTGGTTTTTCGCAGCAACTCCACTAGGCGAGCGGACTCGGCGCGGGGAGGCGCCGGCACTGTTGGCGGAGTCGGGCTGGAGTCTGAAGCGGCTGGCGGCGGAGTCGGACTGGAGTCCGCGCTTGGCGGAGCGGAAACGGGGCTCGTCTGGGCTAAGGTCGATGGCGTGAGATTCGATTCTGGCGTTATGAGCGGAGTTGGGCTAAATCGTGGCGCTGTTGGCGGTGGAGGCGGGTTGGAGTTTAAGGCGAGCGGTAGAGAGCTGGCTTCTAGCGCTGTTAACGGCGGCATAAAAAGCGGCTGCGATAGCGACAGTGCTGGCAGGGTCGGACTGGATTGAGCGTTGGAGGCGGCAACCCCGCTCGGCCGCGACGCCGGAGGGAGGGTGTTGACAACCGATGGCAGCGGCGGAGAGGTGGTTTCTGGCTTAAGAGCCTCGGTGGATTGGCGCAAAGCCGCGGGCGGCGCGGCGGAGGGCGCGGGAATTGGCGCGGGCGGGCGGGCTGAAATGGCGGTTGTCGCTGGCGCCTGAACCGGCGTTGCCGTTAGAGTCAAATCAGTGCGGGGTAGCCAGAGACCGATACCAATCATCGCCAGTCCAGCAAGAACGATCACTGGCGCGAGCCGGGAGCGTGGGGCCCGTTTTTCCCTTTGAGAATAATTTGGAATAACTTGTAACGCTTCGCGCGCGGCTTGATGGACGATTCCGGCATCCACCTGCCGTTTCTCTTGCCCGTAAGCGCCAAGCAAGGCTCGGTCGCAGAGGATGTTAATCAGGCGTGGAATGCCGCCAGAGTGCCGATAAACCGCCCGTAACGCGCTGGGAGTAAACAAGTCGCCACGCCCGTCGGCCACCCGCAGCCGATGGTCGATATAAGCGGCGGTTTCTTTTTGATCCAGTGGTGGCAGGTGGTAATGTGCGGTAATCCGTTGAGTCAACTGCCGCAAGTCGGGCCGCGCCAGTAATCGCCGCAATTCCGGCTGGCCAACCAGAATAATCCGCAATAATTTGTGTTTAGTCGTTTCCAGGTTGGTCAACAACCGAATCTGTTCCAAAAGTTCGCGGCTCAGATTTTGGGCTTCGTCAATCACCAGCACGGTGTGCCGACCGGCGGCGTGCGCGTTTAACAGATGCGTGTTGAGTGCGTCCACCAAGGGCTTGAGACCCGGCTGATCGCTTGGGTAACTGACGCCCAATTCGTCGCAGATGGTGGCTAGCAGCTCGGCGGCCGTCAGCCGCGGATTGAGGCACAACGCGATATCGACGTGCACCAGTCCCTGTTCGAGCAAGGTGCGGGCCAGCGTGGTTTTCCCAGTGCCGACCTCGCCCGTCAGCTGTACGAACCCGCCGTTTTCATTCGTGCCGTACAACAGGTGGGCTAACCCCTCCCGATGGTGTCGGCTTAAGTAAACATAAGCCGGATCGGGGGTCAGCGCGAACGGGGGTTCACGCAGCCCGAAATACGCCGCATACATGCTTAGACCTCGCCGTAACGCACGTCGGCGCCGATCCAGCGTCGGATCAGCGGTTCGACGCAATCTGGATAGTCGCGCAGTAGCTGGTCAGCAGCGTAACGGGCGGCGTTCAGCAAGTCCTGATCGCGCAGCAGATCGGCCACCCGCAGGTCCTGTTCGCCGGTTTGACGGGTGCCAAGCACTTCGCCCGGACCACGCAATTCCAGATCGCGGCGGGCGATTTCGAAACCGTCGTTACACTCGCGCAGCACCCCCAGTCGCGCGTGAGCCGTTGGCGACAACGGCGGTCGGTACAGCAGCACGCAACTGCTCTCGGTGTTACCGCGGCCGATCCGACCCCGCAACTGGTGCAGTTGGGCCAGGCCCAGCCGTTCGGCGTTTTCCACGATCATCAGACTGGCGTTGGGCACGTCTACTCCCACCTCAATCACGGTGGTGGCCACCAGCAAATCGAGTTCGCCCGCCTTGAAGGCAGCCATTGTGGTTTCTTTGCTGGCTGAGAGCAAACGGCCATGCACCAGGCCGATCCGAAGTTCCGGCAGCAGCGCGGCTAGCCGCTCGGCGGTTACGCTAGCCGCCTGACATTGCAGCGCTTCCGATTCCTCGATCAGCGGACAGACCCAGTACGCCTGGCGGCCGTTGCGGCAGGCTTGGCGGATGCGGCTGATGACATCCTCCCGGCGGCTATCCGGCGCGGCCACCGTTCGTATGGGCTGGCGGCCGGGGGGGAGTTCGTCGATCACGGACGTATCGAGATCGGCGTAGGCGCTCATCGCCAAAGTGCGGGGGATCGGCGTGGCTGTCATGATCAACTGGTGCGGGCGTCGCCCGCTTTGCTGACCCTTCTGGCTCAGCGCCAACCGCTGATGGACGCCGAAGCGATGCTGTTCGTCTATGATGGCCAAGGCCAGTTCAGCAAAGGCCACGCTCTCTTGAAACAGGGCGTGTGTGCCGACTGTGATATGAATCTCGCCGAGGGCGAGGCGTTCCAACAGCATCCGGCGCGCTCGCCCGGTCAAACGGCCGGTCAGCCAAGCCACGACAATACCCAGTTCGCCGAGCCAGTTCTGAAAGTTATGGTAGTGCTGCTCGGCCAGTAGTTCCGTGGGCGCCATCAGCGCGGCTTGAGCGCCGGTTTCGACCGCGCGCAGCGCGGCGATGGCGGCCACTACGGTTTTGCCCGAACCGACATCGCCTTGCAGCAGCCGAAGCATCGGCCGGGGTTGCGCCAGATCGGCGTTGATTTCGCGCACCACCCGTTGTTGGGCGGCGGTGAGGGTGAAAGGCAAGCGCTCCAAAAACCGCTGAATTAATCCGCCGTCTCCAGCCAGCGGCGGCGCATCGTGCCGCCGTATTCGCTCGCGCAACCGCCGCAAGCTGAGCTGGTGGGCCAGCATCTCCTCGAACGCCAACCGCCGCCGCGCTGGATGGTGGCCGCTCTCCAGTTCCGCCAGCGAAGCCTGGCTGGGCGGCTGATGCAATACCCGCACGGCATCGGTAATCGACATCAATTGCAATTGCAGGCGCAAAGCGGAGGGCAGCAATTCCGGTAACAGCGTCGGTTCTTTCAGCCGCAGGAGCGCTTGCTCCGCTAGCCCGCGCAGGGTGAACTGCTGTAAGCCGGCCGTACTGGGATAAATCGGCGTCAACTGGTCGGCGACTGGAGGCGTATTCGGTTCCAGTCGACGGCATTCGGGATGGATCATCTCCAGCCCGCTATAACCTTGGCGGACTTCACCAAAGCAACGTAGCCGCGCGCCAGTTTGACCAAGCAACTGCTGTTGGGTCGGGTTAAAATGAAAAAAACGCAGGGTCAAGCCGCCGGTGGCGTCGTGTAGACGGCAGAGCAGGAAGCGCCGGCCGTGCGCCGTGACTTCGCTCCCGATGACGTCGGCCTCAATCTGCGCCTCCGCGCCAGAAACCAGCTGGCTAATGGGGGTGATGCGGGAGCGATCCTGATAGCGCAGCGGCAGATGCAAGAGCGCGTCCTCGACGCTATGAATCCCCAACCGATGCAAACGCTCGGCGAGCCGCGGCCCGACTCCGGGCAAGGCCGTGATCGGAACCGGTTCGGTAGCCAGCGCGCGCGCCGCCTTCAGCCTGGCGGGACCGATGTCGGCCTGGACGCCCTGTTGTTCCATTCCAGCGACCAGCTACTTCTCCAGAACCAGCACGGCGTCCATTTCGACTTGCGCGCCGCGAGGTAAGGCGGCGACCCCGACGGCGGCTCTAGCCGGATAAGGTTCGGCGAAGTACTCGGCCATGATTTGGTTGACCAAGGCGAAGTGGCCCAAATCAACGAGAAATACGTTAAGTTTGGCGGTATCGGCCAAGCGGCCGCCAGCCGCGTGGGCTACCGCCGCTAGATTGTCGAACACCCGGCGAATCTGTGCCTCGATGCCGCCCTCCACCAGGTGCATGGTGGCTGGGTCGAGCGGGATCTGGCCGGATAGGTAAACGGTGGCGCCCGCCTTCACCGCTTGCGAATAAGTACCGATGGCGGCGGGGGCTTGCTCGGTGCGGATGATTTGGTGAGGCATCGCGAAAGTTCCTGACAGGCTCTGGATGATCGCTGGGGTCGGTTTAAGCAAAAGCAGGCGAGGACTAACCTCGCCGGGCCAATTTCAAGGTTTCGGGCAAGGTGCGCAACCGGCGCATCACGCGGGCGAGGTGCCCACGGTCGCGAACGTTGAGCAACAGATACATCGTGGTGGTGTTGCCATCGCGCTCTGAGGTGTTAATCGTTTCGATATTGGTGTCGGTGGCGGAAATGACGGCGGCGATGGTGGCCAGCGCCCCGCGCCGGTTCACCATATCCAAACGTAGCTCCACCGTGAAGTCGGTCGTGATAGTTTGTTCCCATTCCACTTCAATCCATTTATCGGGCGCTTTTTTGTAGCCGATGACATTCTTGCAGTGATCCCGGTGAACGACGATGCCGCGCCCGGCGTTGAGGTTGCCGATAATCGCATCGCCCGGCACCGGCCGGCAGCATTTGCCAAAGCTCACCACGGTGCCTTCGGTGCCTTTGATCAGGAGGGGTTGGTTGCTGGTATCCGGCGGCGGCGCGCCTTCTTCGTTACCGGGCAACAAGCGTTTGGCGATCAGTGTAGCGACCCGATTACCCAACCCGATATCGGCCAGCAATTCCTCGAAGCTGGCCAGATTGAACTCCTTGATCAGCGCCTTAATCCGTTCGGGTGGCAGTTCGCTCAGCCCGTTGATCCGGCCCGCCAGCGCTTTTTCCAGCAGCCGCTTGCCCAGCAGGACCGCCTCGCCACGTTGTAGGTGCTTGAGGTAATGGCGGATACTGGCGCGGGCCTTGGCGGTCACTACGAAATTGAGCCAAGCTGGGTTGGGGCGGGCGGTGGGAGTAATGATGACCTCGACGGTTTGACCAGTGAGCAGCGGGGTGCGCAACGGGGCTAGCCGGCGATCAATCCGAGTGCCGACGCAGGTGTTGCCGACATCGGAGTGGATGGCGTAGGCAAAATCGACCGCGGTGGCGCCACGCGGTAGCTCGACAATTTCACCGCGTGGGGTGAACACGTAGATCTCGTCTGGAAATAAGTCTATTTTGACGCTTTCAAGAAATTCGACCGGATTGCCGGCGCGGCGTTGCATGTCCAGCAGTTTGCGCAACCATTCGCGAGCCCGTTGCTGGGCGTGTCCGCCTTGTTCTTGATCGTCGGATTTATAGCGCCAGTGCGCGGCGACGCCGACTTCCGCCATCACATGCATCTCCTCGGTGCGGATTTGCAATTCGATGGGGACGCCGCCGGGGCCGAACAACACGGTATGCAACGACTGATAACCGTTGGCGTTGGGGATGGCGATGTAATCCTTGAACCGGCCCATGATCGGTTTGTAGAGGCTGTGCATCACCCCCAGCACCCGGTAGCAGGTATCAACCGTGTCCACGATAATCCGCACGGCGTAGACATCGTAGACATCCCGAAACGGCTTGGTCTTACGGCCGTGTCGCTCAGTGTCCGGCGAGGTTGGCCCGCTCCCGAAACGGTAGGGACGGTTTGCCCCGCATTTTCTGGTAAATTCCCCAGAGATGCTTGCTGCGGCCCACCGCGCGGGCCTTAATGCCTTCTTCCTGTAGGCGGTTATCAATACGGGATTCCATTTGGCCGATGATCTCGCGGCGGTTGCCGCTCATCTTGCGCACGGCCTCTTGCAGCACCCGGAAGCGGAACGGATAGAGATGGCTCAGCCCCAGATCCTCCAACTCCTGACGGAGATGGTTCATGCCCAGCCGACCGGCGATGGGAGCGTAGATCTCCAGCGTTTCGCGGGCGATGCGACGCCGGGATTCCGCTCGCATCGCGCTCAAGGTGCGCATGTTGTGCAAGCGGTCGGCCAGTTTGATCATGATCACCCGTAAATCCTTGGCCATGGCCAAGAACATCTTGCGGAAATTTTCCGCCTGCGCCTCCAGTTTGGAGTTGAAGTGAATCTGGGTCAGCTTGCTGACGCCATCGACCAACTCGGCGACTTCCGGGCCGAAATGGGCGCTGAGGTGTTCCTTGTTGTAATGCGTATCCTCGATCACATCGTGCAACAGCGCGGCGAGCAACGTTTCGTGATCGAAGCGGACGTTGGCGAGAATGCGGGCGACAGCCAGCGGGTGAAAAATATAAGGCTCGCCGCTCTTGCGGTAGATGCCGGCATGCGCTTCAGCGGCGAAATAACAGCCTTCGCGCAGTTGCTCGACCTGTTCCGGCTCCAGGTATTCGCTAACGATGCCACAGAAGTCGTCGATGCGCAGCCGCAAATCATCCAGCCAATCGTCGTCGACGGCCAGCTTGCGCGACTGCTGGATTTCGTTTCGGGCTTCTTGCACCGACGAACTCATCAAGGCTTTTTCTCCAATGGATCAGTAAAGGGACGCCATCACTCCGGTTCGGCCGTCGTGGTGGCGTCAATAACGGCCGGTAATGGCTCCACCGGCGTCGGTGGGGCCGGCCGGTTGTGTTTTTCCTTGAGCGCAAGCTCGAGTTTGTGCTCGGCCAATTCGCGCAAGGCGACGACAGTGGGTTTGTCGTTGTCCCAAGGAACCAGCGCTTCCTTGCCTAGAGCGAGATCGCGGGCGCGGCGCGCGGCAATCAGGACCAGTTCGAAACGGTTGTCTACCTGGTCAAGGCAGTCTTCAACGGTGATGCGAGCCATTCAGGGCGATCTCCCAACGTAAAACGAATGTTTGGATGGTTTGAATTTTGCAGTCTAGTCAGAAACAAGCGCTTAAGACAAGAGTGTCTGTAACAATCCTCGTTGCCGCTCCATTTGTATTTTCCGGCGTTGCCGGTTGGCGATGACAATGGCGCGCAGCGCTTCCATGGCGGCGGGAAACTGGTCGTTAACGATCAGGTAATCGAATTCTTCGTAGTGCGACAGCTCGCTGAGAGCCGCCGTCATGCGGTGCTCGATAACCTCCACGCTATCCTGGCCCCGGCTTGCCAGACGCTGCCATAACGCATGACGCGAGGGCGGTAAAATGAAGACAGTGATGCTCTCGGGTATCAATTCCCGCACCTGACGCGCGCCCTGCCAGTCAATTTCCAGCACGACGTCCAATCCGCTTTCCAGTTGGGCCGACAGGGTGGCGTAGCTCGTGCCGTAACTATTGCCGAATACTTCGGCATTTTCTAAAAACAGCCCAGCCGCGCGCATCGCCTTAAAGGTGGTGACTGGCACGAAATGATAGTGGATACCGCTTTGTTCGCCGGGCCGGGGAGGGCGGGTGGTGTGGGAAATGGAAACGACGACTCCGGGAGTGGTTTCCACCAAGCATTTGACCAGGGTGGTCTTTCCCGCCCCGGAGGGGGCGGCGACGATATACAAGGATCCACTATTCATCTGCTTAATAACTTGGACATTGGGGATGGGTTGATTGTTCGGGCGGATGCGGTAAACACGCCTCGGTCCAAGGGCATCGATTCCGCCTTCGGTAACTATGTGTCGGATGATGTCATGGATGACTCCTGTTTCAAAGGCTGGACGCGGCGTTTCCTCGATAGCCGGATTTTATCGGGTGGGGCTTGCTGCCTCCATGCCGTGTCTTAAGCCTGCTTGGTCAATTCTTCAACCTTGGTGCATTCTTAACGATAAAATACGTGTTTCCAATTTATGGAGCATGCCGCAATGCCGCCATCCGTTGATGAAATCCGCGTGGGTCTGATCGGTTATGGCTTGGCTGGTAAGACATTTCATGCGCCGCTGATCGCGGCGACCGCCGGTTTGCGCCTGACAGTGGTTGGTTCGAGCCAGCCTGAGGCGGTGCGAGCCGATTTTCCGGATGTGGCGGTGGTGGAAGGGGAGGCGGTCGCTACCGCCGCCGAGGTCGATTTGGTGGTGATCGCCGCCCCCAACGATTGCCACGCCCCGCTGGCGCGAGCGGCGCTGGAGGCGGGCAAGCATGTGGTGGTCGATAAACCGTTTGCCCTGAGCTTGGCGGAAGCGCGCGAATTAGTAGACTTGGCGAAAACGCAAGACCGACTGATTTCGGTATTCCAGAACCGGCGCTGGGATAGCGACTTCCTCGCCGTGAAGGCGGTCATCGCCCAGGGCGCTCTTGGCAAGGTGCGGCATTTTGAATCGCATATCGACCGTTATCGCCCAGTCGTGCGCAACCGCTGGCGCGAGCGAGCGACCGCGCCGGGTTCAGGCTTGTGGCCGGACTTGGGGCCACATTTGATCGATCAGACTCTACAACTATTCGGGTTGCCCGATACTGTTACCGCGCAACTCGCCATCCTGCGCGAAGGCGGACAAACCGATGATTGGTGGCACCTCGTCCTCAGTTACGCGGACGGATCGCGCGCGATCTTGCATGCCAGTATGCTGGTCGCGGGCGGGAGCGCTCGCTTTATCGTGCACGGCAGTTTGGGCAGCCTGGTCAAGCGCAACCCCGATCTCCAGGAAGATCAATTGAAGGCGGGCGCGCGGCCCGGTGATCCCGGTTGGGGCGTCGATCCTGATCCCACTTTGATTTACGACGCCCAAGGAACGGTGCGTGAACAGCAAACGCCGCCCGGCGACTTTGGGGCTTATTACCGCGCCCTTCACGCCGCGCTCACCGCGGGTGGACCCAATCCGGTCACGCCGACGCAAGCGCTTGCGGTGATGGCGGTGCTGGAAGCGGGAAAGGATTCACACTGTCAAGGCAAAACCTTGCCTTTGCCGCTGACCGATGCGGAGCGCGCTGACTGGCATTGTCAAGCAGCGGATTGAACGCTGGATGACGGCGCGATGAAATAACTGGGCGCTCGACGACGGCCGCTTAGGGTAAACCATGCGGCCAGGATCGGCGCTAAGCCTGGCGGGGCCGCCGGTCGACTTCACTCAATGTTCTGAATCTGCTCGCGCATTTGCTCGATGAGGACTTTCAGCTCGATGGCGGCCCGTGTTGTCTCGGTATCGGCGGATTTCGACGACAAGGTGTTGGCTTCGCGGTTGAGTTCCTGCATCAGAAAATCCAGCCGCCGGCCGACCGGTTCGGCCCGTTCGAACACCGCCTGGATTTCGTCCAGATGGGCGTCCAGCCGGTCGAGTTCTTCCTCCACATCCAGCCGCTGGGCCACCAGCACCAATTCCTGTTCCAACCGGCTGGCGTCGGCATCGGTGGAGATATCCGCCAGCCGGCTTAACAGCTTCTCGCGCCAGCGGGCTTGAACTTCGGGTCGGCGAACGCGCACCCGCCGCACTTGGTTGCGAATGGCTTCGCAGCGCTGCTGGAGCAACTCGGCGGTACGCTGGCCCTCCCGTTCGCGGGTGGCGATCAGTTCCGCCAGAGCGGTATCCAGACAGTCCAGAATCACTTGCTTGATTTCATCCAAATCGGGTTCGGCTTCATCGACCACGCCCGGCCAGCGCAGTATTTCCCCCAGCTGCAAGCCGGTGCCAGGCCCGATCATGTGCTCGACCTCATCGGCGATTTTGAGCAATCGTTCCACCAGGGCATGGTTCAGCGTGATGGCGGTTAGGGCCGCGCCCGTAGTCTGCAATTTCAGGCTGCATTCCACCTTGCCGCGACTGAGGGCGGCGGCAATGCGTTCGCGCACCAGCGATTCCAAGCCGCGCAGTGTCTCTGGCAACCGCGCGGTCGTTTCCAGGTAACGGTGGTTTACCGAGCGCAGCTCCCAGATTATCGTGCCCCACGCGCTGGGCTGTTCTTGACGCGCGAAGGCGGTCATGCTGCGTAACATGGGCTAACCCCTTCTTTGAATGGTTGATGTATCTTAGGCTGAATTTGCGGTCTTGCTATGGTTGGGTTGATATTTGTCGGTAATAAATCGAATAGCAAAGACAACATCTTAAACGGCGAGCCAACTCATCCTGTTATAGTTCGACCCCTGATAACCTCTACCGACCCCAGGAAGATCATCCATGCGTCCTAGTGCCCGCGCCGCTGCTGAACTGCGCCCGATCCAAATCACCCGGCGATTCACCAAACACGCTGAAGGCTCAGTGTTGATAGCCTTTGGCAATACCCAAGTGATTTGCACCGCCAGCATCGAGGAGCGCGTGCCGCCCTTCCTCAAGGGTAAAGGGCGGGGCTGGGTTACTGCTGAATACGGGATGTTGCCGCGTTCCACCAACACGCGAATGCAGCGCGAGGCTAGTCGGGGCCGGCAAGATGGACGAACCATGGAAATCCAGCGCCTGATCGGCCGGGCGTTGCGCGCGGTAATGGATTTGGAAGCCTTGGGCGAACGCACCATTACCCTGGATTGTGATGTCATCCAGGCCGATGGCGGCACCCGGACCGCCGCCATCACCGGCGGTTTCGTCGCCTTGGCCGATGCCGTGCGCTATTTGGTCGGCAAGAAACTGGTCAAGAAAAATCCGCTGCATGGGCAGGTGGCCGCGGTGTCGGTGGGTATTTACCAGGGAGCTCCGATCCTTGATTTGGATTATGCGGAAGACTCTGAAGCAGAAACCGATCTGAATGTGGTGATGAACGATGCGGAGGCCTTCATTGAAATTCAAGGCACTGCCGAGGGTCATGCTTTCCGTCTGAACGAATTACAGGCGATGCTCGAACTGGCGCGAGTTGGCATCGGGGCGCTGTTGGGCAAGCAGCGGGAAGCGCTGGGATTAGTGGTTTAAAGAGGACTATTGGCTTGACGGCTGGAGAACGCCCATGCGCAAGATTGTCCTAGCAACTGGTAATCTTGGCAAGGTGCGAGAATTCAAGGCGATGCTGTCGAGCATCGATCTTGATGTTGTACCGCAGTCCGCTTATAAGGTGCCGGAAGCGGAGGAAACTGGGCTGACTTTCGTCGAGAATGCCCTTATCAAGGCCCGCAATGCGGCGGCGCACACTGACCTGCCCGCGCTGGCTGACGATTCCGGCTTGGCGGTGGATGCCTTAGGCGGCGCTCCAGGGATTTTTTCGGCGCGTTACGCTGGCGTTAGCGCCGGGGATCGGGCCAATAATGACAAGCTATTGGCTGAACTGGCTGGCGTGCCGACCGAGCAGCGCACGGCGCGATTCGTCTGTGCGCTGGCGTTGTTGCATCATCCGGCCGATCCGGTCCCGCTAATCTGCCAAGCACGCTGGGAAGGCATGATTCTGACCGAGCCGCGCGGGGCTAATGGATTCGGCTACGACCCTCTATTTTGGGTGCCGAGCGAGCAATGCAGTTCCGCCGAGCTGGAGCCCGATGTTAAGAATCGCCTTAGCCATCGCGGCCAGGCGCTGGCGGCGTTAATCCAGCAATTATCGCGGTTAGCCAGCTTCTGGGCGATGTCTATGACGGTAGCCCGTTGATTGCGGTTATGATGGATTCCAAACGATCCCAAACGCGTTGAGCCTGCTCCTTGGAAAGAATATTAGGCAGTATCTGATGGATGGTTTCGAGTTCGAGGCCCAATTCATAAGGGCTGGTTGTGGCTTCGATACGGTGGATTTGCGATTCAGCCATCGACCCCATTGCGCCAAACAGGATGTGACAAATAAATCGCTTGGTCACGGCCAAGTTGAACTCGGTTTGGAGTGAGTTTGAGGTCGTTGTGGGCGATTGGGGGGTTTCGGGTAGAGGCGGTTTGAAGGTTTCGGGCAGCGGTGGTTGAGAATTTTCGGGTATAAGCCGTTTGGGGACAGTGGTTGGGAACCGCTTGGAGAGTTCTTCCACTGGCCATTTGTCTATTCCCGACCTTAAGCGCCTGGAAATTTCGGTTGCCAGCAGTGAGGGAGGCGTCGTGTTCGGGCGTTTGGATAGTTCCGGAAGGAGGCGCTTGGACAATTCGGTGTCCGGGCGTCTAGACAGTTCGGTGTCCAGGCGTCTAGACAGTTCGGTGTCCAGCCGTCCAGACAGTTCGGTGTCCGGCCGTCTGGACAGTTCAGTGTCCGGCCGTCTGGACAGTTCGGGCAGGAGGCGCCTTGACGTTTCGGACTCTAGTCGTTTGGCGGGTTCAGGAGTGAGGCGCTTGGATAGTTCGGTATCCGGCCGTCTGGACAGTTCGGGTGTCAGGCGTCTAGACGTTTCGTCTGATCGAAAAGAGTCCGGTTGTGGTGCAATGAACCCGTGGATTTCTAACTGATCCAAAATGTTTTGGATAGGTCCAAACCCGACCAGCTTTTTGATGAGTTCGAGCACTGTGGACCGACCATCGACCATGATCAGTATTTGACGCGCCTGAGCGGGTAAGTGGTAAGTGCGATTTTGGATTTCCTGCGAACCCTTAAGGGTTTTCGTGGGTATTTGGTTTGGATGCATACGGGCTAACCCGATCTTGTTTGGGCTGTTACGGCTGGATGATACAAAAGTATGCAAATCATAATCCAATTTTTTGGCTTTTATGCTGATTCAATCACAAAGGCGATAGTTTCTTAGAGCGAGACGTGATTTGCTACCCGCTTTAGGAAGTCTTCTGGCTGTCGCCGATACTGTTTCTTGGATCAGAGATCGAGTGAATTTTACCGGCACAGATCGAAGCTCAATCGAAAGATCGACTAATGATTCTAAAGCCTATTCCGCTGGCGTTGTACATTCATATTCCTTGGTGCGTGCGCAAATGCCCCTATTGCGATTTTAATTCGCACGAAGCGCTCGTGTCGGCGCCAGAGCAGGCTTATGTGGATGCTTTGTTGGCCGATCTCGAACAAGATTTGCCGCGCGTTTGGGGGCGCCGGATTAGCAGCGTATTCTTTGGCGGCGGCACGCCCAGTCTGTTTTCGGCGGAATCGTTAGAACGACTGCTATCGGGATTGCGTGCTCGCTTGCCGCTACGCCCGGATTTAGAAGTAACCTTGGAAGCGAATCCCGGCACTGTGGAACGCGGCAAGTTTGCGGAATTTCGGGAAATCGGCATCAACCGACTATCGATCGGGATACAAAGTTTCAGCGACGATCAACTACAACGCTTGGGACGGGTTCATGATCGGCGCGATGCCTTTGCCGCTGCTGAAGCGGCTCATGCGACTGGGTTTGAGAACTTTAATCTCGACCTCATGTTTGGCCTGCCGGGGCAAACGGTCGAACAGGCGGACGCCGATATCGCCAACGCCATCGCGCTACAACCAGCGCACCTGTCCTATTATCAATTGACCATCGAACCGAATACGGCTTTTCACCATTCACCGCCGATTCTGCCTGATGACGAGACCGCCGACGCCATTCAACAGTCCGCTCAAGCACAGTTGGCCCAGCAGGGTTATCAGCGCTATGAGGTGTCGGCTTACGCGCGTGACAACCGTCGTTGCCAGCATAATCTCAATTATTGGGAATTCGGCGATTATCTCGGCATCGGCGCTGGCGCGCACGGCAAGCTGAGCGATCTGGCCGCTGGCCGCATAAACCGTCTTTGGAAGATCAAGCATCCGCGGGATTATCTGGAGCGGGCTGGAACCCCAGCCGGCATCGGGGGCGACAACAGGATTGGCGAGGCGGATTTGCCGGTGGAATTTCTGCTGAACGCCTTACGATTGGTGGAGGGTGTGCCGGCCGCCCTGTTTGGCGAACGCACCGGCTTGGCATTGACGGCCTTAGAGCCGAGCTTGAGCCGAGCGCGCGAACGCGGCCTGCTGGCGGCGAATCCAGAACGCTTGCGGCCTACCGAGCTCGGTTTGCGATTTTTGAATGATTTATTGCAACAGTTTCTATGAAAAGCCCTGGCGGTTGGTTTGGAACCGCTCGGCCACGCTGGCGGATAAGCCGATGGGTGATGGCCCTTTTGGTAGCCTCGACCAGCGTGCTCCTTCTGGATCGCTGGTTCCCGCCTTCGGTGGATCGTGCTCGCCAAATTTCGGTGCGGGTGGTGGATGCGCATGATCGACTGTTGCGAGGTTTTACCGTGGCCGGTGGCGTGTGGCGGCTGCCGGCGCGGCCGGAAGAGGTAGATCCACTGTATTTAAGAATGCTGCTCGCCTACGAGGATCGGCGTTTCGCCATCCATCCCGGACTCGATCCCTTGGCCATCGTTAGAGCGCTGGGTCAATGGTTGTGGCATGGTCAGGTCGTGTCGGGCGCTTCAACCGTAACGATGCAGACTGCCCGCCTGTTGGAGCCGCATCCGAGGAATTTGGCCAGCAAGTTCAGGGAAATGTTGCGCGCCCTGCAACTGGAACGGCGTTATGAAAAGGATGAAATCCTGAGTTTCTATCTGACGCTCGCCCCTTACGGTGGCAATTTGGAAGGGGTGCGCGCTGCGGCTCTGGCCTGGTTTGGCAAGGAACCGAGCCGTTTAACGGCGGCGGAAGCCGCCTTGCTGGTGGTGTTGCCGCAAGCGCCGTCGCGGCTGCGCCCGGATCGCTTTCCTGAACGAGCCCGCATGGCGCGTGACAAGGTGCTGCGGCGCATGGGCGAATTGGGCGTGCTTAGCGCGCGGCAAGTCGCTGAAGCTCGGCAGGAAGCGCTGCCGGGCCACCGGCGGCAGCCGCCGTTTCTGGCCCCGCATCTGGCCGGTCGGCTTCACGCCATTCAACCGGCTGCCACCGTGCATCGCAGCTTTATCAACCGGGATTGGCAGGAGAAATTGGAGACGCTGGCACGCCAGCAGCAGACGGTGCTGGAAGCGAATAGCAGCATGGCGATTTTGGTGGTGTCGAATCGCAACCGTCAAGTAGTGGCCTATGTCGGCGCCAGCGATTTTTTCGCGGTTCGCCGCGCCGGTCAGGTGGATATGATCAGGGCGATCCGCTCGCCCGGTTCGGCGCTCAAGCCGCTGATTTATGGTTTTGGCTTCGACGATCTGTTGATTCATCCTGAAACGCTGATTGAGGACATTCCAACCCGCTTTGGTAGCTATGCGCCGAGCAATTTTCATAACACCTACGCCGGACAGTTGACGGTGCGCGAAGCTCTGCAACAGTCGTTAAATATTCCGGCGGTGGCGGTGTTGGAACAGGTCGGACCGGTGCGAGTGGCCGCACGCTTGCGCGAGGTTGGGCTGCCGCCGCATTGGAGCGCGGCGCATCCGCAGCCTGGGTTGCCGTTGGTCTTAGGCGGAGTGGGGATGACGCTGGAACAGTTGGTGGCATTGTATGTCGGGTTTGCCAACGGCGGCTCGATTGCGCCGCTGCGTTTCACTTCTGGCGATCCTGATCCGCCCGGCCAACCGTTGTTGACGGCGGCGGCTTGCTGGTATTTAACCGAAATCCTGCGCACGGCCCCAACGCCTGGTGATGTCCTCACTCCCAGCAGTGTGGCGCAGCCGCGCCCAATCGCCTACAAAACCGGCACTTCCTATGGTTTCCGCGATGCCTGGGCGCTGGGCTTCGACGCCGACCATACCGTTGGAATTTGGGTCGGCCGACCGGATGGTTCGCCCAGTCCCGGTCATTATGGCCGCAACACCGCCGCCCCTCTGCTGTTTCGAGTGTTCGACCTGTTGCCGGAATCCAGCAGTCGGCCCGTCGCGCCTCCTCCCGGCGTACTCCAGCTCAGCCGCGACCAATTGCCGGAGCGATTACGCTATTTTAGGACGCGGCCGGCGGTTGAAACCGTCGGCGTCCCGCCGCTTGGCATCACGTTTCCGGTCGCTGGATCAGTGGTGGAACTGCCTGGCCGCGACGGCGCGCTGGCCGATTTGCCGCTGGTCGCTCGCGGTGGCGTCACGCCGCTGCGCTGGCTAGTGAATGGGCAACCCTTGGCAACCGCTTCATGGCGTCGAGAGGTTTTTTGGTCGCCTGACGGCGAGGGCTTGGCCCGCATCACCGCCTTGGATCAGTCTGGCCAAACCGCCAGTATCGACGTGTGGATCAGTCGAGGTCAGTAGCTACCAGGGCTGTAAAACACTTTAAATTAGAGAGTCATCTTTTGACCATGACTATTTTTAATATCTGATTATATTTATTTTTTTATATTTCATAGAGATGGCTTGATGACCATCAAAGCATAAATGGCGAGCATGGCGGTGAATGCCACATAACCTAAAAGCGCCCAATAGCGAGCATAAAGCCAGTAATGGGCTGGCAAAACTTGACTCGGCGCGATCGCTTCTTGCGCCAGCCATAATCCAGACAGCGGCTGCAAATCATCGCTGGAGTCGTGAACCACCCATCAGCACGCACCACGAGCCGAGATACAACAGCGATCGAGTCGGTCGAACCGCTGCGATGAGTAAAAAACAGGTCGTAAGCGCTACCGAATCCCGTGCCGACCAACAGTACCGACGACAAAATATGTAGCGTTTTAACAATCAGGTAGGCGCTCATGGTCGCGGTTCTTCGGCGAACAACACGACTAACAGACACAGGATCGACAGGTTCTTGAGGATGGGGCCGAAAGGATGAGTCAGAAATTCCGGTAAACACACTGCAACAATCAGTGAATAAGCACTGACGATCCCAAGCTGCAATATCCAAAGACGCCGGCCCGGAGTGGCCAGCGTAGCCCAGCTCAACACCAAATCGAGACCGGCGGCGGTGTAAAGAGCGACGAGTGCCCAGATTCCGCCCAACCCAGTGCGCGCCAGCAATTGGCGGCTGTCGGCCATGGGGGGGACGAACAGGCTAAAAATCCCACCCACCAACCAAATGAGTGCGAGGGTGAGACGGAAGAGGGGGCCGCGCCAGCTTACTAGTGCCTCCAACCGTGCTTGGCGAGCTTCTTCGGGCGCGATGAATGTCGGTAGCGCCCTAAGCTGGCGACCCAAGAGCTTGGCGGCCGGTTCGGCATCAGCGGTATTGCCCGCTTGTAGCATCTTCCAGGTATCCGGTGTGAGCAGACCCAAGCCCCCAGCAATCAAGGCGGTGAAAGGGGCTAATCGCTCCAATAGGACTGCTGGCAGCGGAATGAAGCGCGTGGGTGGAAAACCCATCCCGTCTCGGTAAGTGGCGAGCATCTCGCGCAAGGTGGTTTCGGTCGCTCCAACCAGATCAATACATGGGCCGAACGGTATCCTTGTATCGAGCAGGATAGCCACGGCGGCACAGAGATCATCAATGTGGGTCGGGCGCAAAGGCTGCTGTCCACCCGCTGGCAACGGAAGAAGTGGAAGGCTTGCCAGCAAGCGAAACAGTTGCGCCGATTTGCCCGCCATTCCATAAATTAACGCTGGCCGAACGATCCGCCATTCCAGCGGAAGTGATTTTAGAAACTGGTCGCTGGCTTGTTTGCTGGTGAAGCAGGGGGTACTGCCGTCCTCCACGCCCAGCGCGGAGAGGTGTATGACCCCCTCTCCGCGCGCCAGCAACCACACAGGCGGCGAAGAGCGCTTGCGGGCCATATTGGTGAATGCTGGCGAAGCGTTGTGTGTCCTATTCCACCACGATGCCAACACAATGGATAACCGCCTCGAAGCCCTTGAGCACAATAGCCCAGTCCGCTGTCTGGGGCGGTTCGGAATAATCAATCCGAATATCATTTTCGCGTTCCGGGCGGCCCAAGCCGCGCACCACGGTATAACCGATGGCGGCAAGATGGCGTTCCAGCGAACGCCCGATAAAGTCGCTCGCCCCAACAATTAAAATGCGCATCAAACAAGGGCCTAAGTGGCGGGATCGGTTTTGGATTGATTGCGTATTTGTTTCCAAATTGTTCGCGAGATCAAGGCCACTGACAGCAATATTCCAGTTAAGCTAAGCCCGACAGTGCGCTGGATAATCTCGGCCAATGCGGCAAAACTGGCGCTTGATTGCGCGCTAAGCGAATGGCCGAAAAGGAGCACCAGCGCCATGGGCGTTCCAATAAACAATACGGCGATAGCGCGTAACCAAAAACCCGCGCGGTCTTGGGTTCCACATAGCTCCGTGAGGGAATGATAAATAGCATCGGATAAATAACGGCTGATCGCTAATCCAACCACCAGTGGAACGCTGATTTGAACCAGCAACGTGAGCAGTGAAAACATGATTTCTCCTTTATTTATTACAGATATTTCTGTATTAAAAGAAATTAATTTCTCAAAAAATAGGCCGCTTGAGGCCCTTGGTCATAGTGTGCGGTTGCTGACGATTTAGATCTCAGTCGTTTGGATTTCCCCTTAGCGTACGGCTGATTTTGGCTCCAACACCGAGCGTTTTCATTAATGTTTCTGGTTTCAGGCGCAGCATTTCATCGGCCCAAGCTGTCAGAATTTCAATAAAATCTAAGGTTTCTTGAAGACGTTTTTGGGTGGTGGCCTCCTCTTGCGCGAGATCGGGATGGTTGAGGCACGTTTTGAGCACCTCGATGGTGGGATCGATCTCGCGCTGGCGGCGGCCTTCGACAATCAGCCTGAACAACTCCCAAATATCGGTCGAGGTTTCAAAGTAATCCCGTCGGTCACCGCGCAGATGAACCAGACGGACTAGTTTCCAGGACAACAACTCCTTCATGCTGTTACTGACGTTTGAGCGCGCTATGCGCAAAGTTTGGGCGATTTCCTCAGCGTCTATCGGTCGGCCAGCAACATAAAGCAGCGCATGAATTTGGGCCACGGTGCGATTGACCCCCCAACGAGAACCCATCTCTCCCCAGTGCAGCACGAAGCGTTCCGAAATCGGTTTGAGTTCCATGGCTATAATCTATTTATTTCTGAAATTTCTGTCAATAGAGAAATTATCTTCATCCGCTACCATTGTCTGGCCAGCTGCGCTTGAAGCTTAGGCGGCTACCTCGGTAACGCCAAGGGTGGGGATAAGGGCTAGTGGCGTATCCGTATTGAAACTCTCCCGCATGTAACCCGCCAAGCATTCCGCTACCGCCGAAACCGGATAGCGCCGATGGAGGGTAATGTTGGTCGGCGGCAGTGGCGGAAAACCTTCCTCAAGACTAAGTGGCCGGACGCCGGCCGGCAATACGCTGTGACAGAGCGCGGTCACCGCCAAGCCGGCGTTAACCGCCGCCAGAATGCTGCTGAAGCTGGCGCTGGTATAAGCGATTCGATAAGGTCGGCCGATCCCGTCCAAGCTGGCCAGCGCCCAGTCGCGGAACAAGCATCCGGACTGGAACAACGCCAACGGCAACGGTTCCTGTTCGTGGGCGAGATGGCGTTAGGCGGTAGCCCACACCACGGGTTCGCGCCGCAACACTTCGCCGCTATCGCCGCTCAAGGTACAACTGGCGGTGATTACAGCCAAATCAATGCGTGCCTCGGTCAGCATCGGCCGCAAGTTCGCGCTGGTTTCGCAAATGACTTCCACCTGTACTCGCGGAAAGGCGCGGGCGAAGCGGGCCAGAATTTCGGGTAGGAAGCGATCCACATAATCATCGGGCGTACCGATGCGTACCAGGCCGGACAAGTCGGGGCGGGTCAGCGCGGCCAAGGCCTCATCGTGCAGTTTTAGTAGCCGCCGCGCGTAGCTAAGTAGTGCTTCGCCGTCTGGCGCGAGCTGAATCCCGCGGCCGTCGCGTTGGAATAATACCCGATTCAGCGTCTCTTCCAAGCGCCGTACCTGCATCGACACCGCCGATTGCGTTCGATGAATTTGCTTCGCCGCTTGGGTGAAGCCGCCCGCATCGACGATGGCGATAAAGGTTCGCAACAGATCGGGGTCGAGTTGGGCGGGCATTAGGTGGCCTATTAATCAATAATATTGATTGATGATATTAGATTTATTCGTTGGATGAATCAATGGGGGTTCTTCATCATCAGTCGCACATCACTGTGGAGGGCGCTACCATGTTATTAGGCAAGGCAACTGGGTTTTTAGAAAGCGTTGCGGGCCACCGCGTTCCGTCGCGCTTGAGCGCCGCGCTCGCTTGGCTGTACCAAGCCTATGCGCTCTATCGTCAGCGCCGCGCGCTGTTATCCCTCAGCGACGCCATGTTGAAAGATCTCGGACTTAGCCGAGTCGATGCGCTGCGGGAAGCCAGCAAGCCTTGCTGGCGTGGATGAGAGGATCGCCGCGTGAGCAAACCAGTACGCGTGATTGATCAATGGATTAATAAAGTGGGCCGCCCCGGCGCAGGATGCGGTTCGGCCCACTAGGGTCATGGCGCGGTTTTAGCGGGCTGAGCGCCCCAGGGCATGATGGCGACCGCCGAGACCGAGTTTTTCGGTGAACCTTCGATTATCCTATCGCTGTAGACCAGATACACCAGCGTGTTGCGCGCCTTATCCAAGAAGCGCACCACTTGTAATTTCTTGAAGATCAAGGAACGCCGTTCGGTGAATACGTCCTCGCCATCCTTGAGCTTTTCCTTGATGGTGATCGGGCCAATCTGTCGACAGGCAATCGAGGCATCGGAAGTATCCTCGGCCAATCCCAAGCCGCCCTTGATTCCGCCAGTTTTGGAACGACTGACATAACAGGTCACGCCGTCGACTTTGGGGTCATCGAAGGCTTCGATCAGAATCTTGCTATCTGGTCCCAGCCATTTGAAGACCGTATCTACGCTACCGATTTCTTCGGTGTGGGCCGCAAAGGCTAGCATTCCGAAGACGCCGCCAAATAAGAGCGATAATAGGGTGCGTTGCATTGATAACCTCGCTGTATGAAGGAAGCCAATAGAAGCATACCGCACGCCACAATAAAAGAGTCGGTCGCTGGACGGCGTGGCTTTGTTGCAAGGCGGATTCCGTCCCAGCCCGTTTGGGCTAACAGTCAGACGTTGAAGCGAAAATGCATGACATCGCCTTCCTGAACCACATAATCCTTGCCTTCCAGCCGCCACTTACCGGCTTCGCGAGCGCCAGCTTCACCGTTGCCAGCGATATAGTCGGCGTACGCGATCACTTCGGCGCGGATGAAACCCCGCTCGAAATCGGTATGGATCACTCCCGCCGCTTGGGGCGCGGTGGAACCGGCTCGTACCGTCCAGGCGCGCACTTCCTTGGGACCCGCGGTGAAATAGGTTTCCAGCCCCAACAATTTATAGGCGGCGTGAATCACCCGATCTAACCCCGGTTCCGATAAACCGTAATCGGCTAGAAATTCGGCTTTATCGGCATCATCCAGTTCGGCCAATTCGGCTTCGATGGCCGCGCAGACCGGTACGACGCCGGCATGTTCCTGGGCGGCGATTTCCAAAACCTGATCCAGCAGCGGATTATTGGCGAAACCCTCTTCAGCCACATTGGCGACATACAGCACGGGCTTGCCAGTGAGCAGAAAGAATTCCCGCAGTAGCTCGCGCTCCTCAGCAACCAGGGCCAACGTTCGTAACGGCGCGCCGCCGTTCAAGTGCGCCTCCACGCGCTCCAGTAAAGTCTTGCGCTCCAGCGCCTCCCGGCCGCCAGCCTTGGCCGCTTTCTCGGCGCGCCGCAGGGCTTTTTCCACCGTCGCCAGATCGGCCAGCGCCAGCTCGGTGTTGATGGTTTCGATATCCGACGGCGGGTTGACGCCGCCAGCGACATGAATCACATCATCGTTTTTAAAGCAGCGCACCACATGCGCAATCGCATCGGTTTCGCGGATGTGGCCAAGAAACTGATTGCCCAGCCCTTCGCCTTTTGAAGCGCCGGCCACCAATCCGGCGATATCCACGAACTCGACGGTTGTGGGTATGATTTTCTGGGGCTTGACGATGGCGGCTAGCGCATCCAACCGGGGATCGGGCACGGCCACCACGCCGACGTTGGGGTCGATGGTGCAGAACGGATAGTTTTCCGCCTGAATCCCCGCCTTGGTCAGGGCGTTGAACAGGGTGGACTTGCCGACGTTCGGCAAGCCGACGATGCCGCATTGGATGCCCATGTGATTATTCTAATACTCGATTGGCGGAAAGGGCCGCCGAAGCGGGAGAAGCGGATTCGACCCGCCGGCTGTGCAAGGTCTGCATGGCTTTGGCCCACTGGCCGCCGACCAGGTTCGGCAGTTCGCGTAGCGCGTCGGCGATGGCCTGTTCGATCAGCTCTCGTTCCGGCCGCGGCGTTCGGCGCAGCACGTAATCCAAGACCTCGCGGCTGTCGCCGGGATGGCCGATGCCAAGCCGCAAGCGCCCGAAATCGTTACCGCCCAGTTGGGCGATCAGGTCGCGCAAACCGTTGTGACCGCCGGGGCCGCCGGCGCGCTTCAAGCGCACCGTGCCGACCGGCAAATCCAGGTCATCGTGCACCACCAAGATTTCCGCCAGCGGGATACGATGGAAGCGCGCCAGCGCCGCGACCGCCTGACCGCTGCGGTTCATGAAGGTCATCGGCTTGAGCACCCAAAGTTCCCGATCAGCCAGCGCGATCCGACAGCTATCGCCATGGTATTTGGAATCGGAGCGGAAGTGGCCGCCGTGCTGGCGGACCAATTCGTCCACCAGCCAGAAACCGGCGTTGTGTCGGGTATCGGCGTATGGCGGGCCTGGATTCCCCAACCCCGCCACCAGCCGGATTGGCGGCGGGGTTGCAGTCTCCGCGCCGCGAGCGAGGCTGGAGGTGGCGAAGGGCGCTGGCAAGGCTCAGTCCGTCAAGTTCAGGCCGCCGGAGTGCTCGGCGTCCCTTCGCCGGGGCTTTCTTCACCGCCGTGGGCGTGGTGGATGCTAACCACGATGGCATCCTGTTCGGAGCCAGGCGCGATATGTCCGGCCAGCTCCACGCCGGCCGGCAGCGCGATCTGCGTCAGGTGGAGCGCTTCGCCCATGCCCAGATTGAGAAGGTCAACTTCGATAAATTCTGGCAAATCTTTGGGTAAGCAGGAAATTTCAATATCAATCAACGCGCGGCTGACCACGCCGCCTTGCTGTTTGACACCGCGGGCCGTTTCTTCATTGGTGAAATGGAGCGGAACATGTACCGACAGTTTGCGGTCGGCGCTGACCCGAAGAAAGTCGATATGCAAGATGGTCGGTTTGAACGGATGGCGCTGTAAATCGCGCAACACGACGCTTTCCGTCCGGTTGCCCAGATTCAGGGTCAATACATGAGAATAGACGGCTTCGTTCTTTAATTGGTTAAGGACATCCAAATGGTTCAAAAATAGCGGTTGGGGTCCTGCCCGCCGCCGTAAAGAATGGCGGGAACCTTGCCGCCGCGGCGCAGGCGGCGGCTCGCACCTTTCCCCAAATCGCCGCGCAACTCGGCTTTCAGTTCGAATGTGGTACTCATTGAATAGCTCCATCAGGCTAAAATAAAAACACGACGCGCCCGCGACCAGGCCCGCCGTTTTGGGTAACTCCACCCGTTGGCCGGGCGGAAGGGCTTAAAACTTACATGAACAGAGAGCTGACCGATTCCTCAAGGTGAATCCGGCGCATGGTTTCAGCCAGCAGGCCGGCAACGCTGATTTGTCGGATGCTCGGACAAGCGACCGATTCAGGACGTAACGGGATGGTGTCAGTCACCACCAGTTCATCCAGCACCGATTGACGGATATTCTGGGCCGCCGCGCCGGATAACACAGCGTGGGTGCAGTAGGCGCGCACTGAAGCCGCGCCCCGTTCTTTTAGGGCCTTGGCCGCCAGGCAAAGGGTGCCGGCGGTGTCCACCATGTCGTCCACGACGATGCAGTGTTGGTCTTCCACATCGCCGATCACATGCATCACCTGTGCTTGGTTGGGGGCTGGCCGACGCTTGTCGATGATCGCCAGTTCGGACTCGTCCAGCCGTTTGGCCAGGGCGCGGGCACGCACCACGCCGCCCACATCCGGGGAGACTACCATGAGATCGCCGAGATTTTGGTCGCGGATGTCGCTCAACACCATCGGCGTTGCATAGATGTTATCCACCGGAATATCGAAAAAGCCTTGAATTTGGTCGGCGTGCAAATCCACGGTGAGCACCCGGTCTACTCCGACGCTGGCAATCATGTTGGCGACCACTTTGGCGGAAATGGGAACCCGCGCCGAACGGGGTCGGCGGTCCTGCCTGGAATAGCCGAAGTAAGGAATAACCGCTGTGACGCGCACCGCCGAGGAACGCCGCAGCGCGTCCGCCATCACCAGCAGTTCCATGATGTTGTCGTTGGTGGGGTAACAGGTGGGCTGCACGATGAAAACATCCTTGCCGCGCACGTTTTCCATCAATTCGACGAGCACCTCGCCATCGCTAAAGCGACCGACCACCGCCTGACCGAGCGGCAGCTGGAGATGGCTGACGATATCGCGGGCCAGTTGCGGATGGGCATTGCCCGCGAACACCATCATTCGACCTTCGTACACGACGAATTTTCCCCGCTGTCGGTTGGCTTTGGGAAAGTGGCTGGGCCGCCAGGATTCGAACCTGGGAATGCCGGATCCAAAATCCGGTGCCTTACCGCTTGGCGACGGCCCAAAATCTAAGGTGCTTCAAGCGGGTAAACTGCCTGTTCCCGCATCAAGCGTTCGAGTAATGGCGAGCGATTGCACCCTCGAACCACGAATCCAGACCACTCTGGTGGTAATTGCTCGAAGGTCCCTCTGGCGCTGGCCGCGTCGGGGAACCGGGCAAACACACACGCCCCGGTCCCGGTCAAACAGGGCCGCCCGCGCGGCTCCAGCCATGCCGCCGCCGCCGCAACCTCCGGGTAATGGCGATAGACCACCGCTGCACAGTCGTTGCCGCCCATACCCGCCATAAAGTCGGCTATTGTGATCGGGGGTGAGTTTCTTGTCAATTCCGGGTCGGTGAAGACCGCGCCGGTGGCAACCTGGCAGTTTGGTGTCAATACCAAAAACCAGGGCTCGTCCAGATCGATTGGCGTCAGCTGCTCGCCGATCCCTTCCGCCCAAGCGGCCCGGCCGTGGACGAATACCGGTACATCAGCGCCTAATTGCAAGCCCAGCTCGGCGAGCTGCGCCAGTGTGAGGCCCGTTTGCCAGTAATGGTTCAAAGCCACTAGCGCCGTGGCGGCGTCGGAACTGCCACCGCCGAGGCCGCCGCCAAGCGGCAGTTGTTTGAGAAGCCGAATGGTCGCCCCTTGGCGGGAACCGGTGGCCTGCTGTAGCAAGCGAGCGGCGCGCACGGTTAAGTCAGTCTCAGCCGGCACGCCGGTGATGTCGCCCGCCCGCACGATAGCGCCATCCGGGCGCGAGGTGAACCAGAGCCAGTCGCCGCGTTTCACGAACTGAAACACAGTTTGTAGCAGGTGGTAGCCATCCGGGCGGCGACCGATAACACGCAGCATCCGATTGAGCTTGGCCGGGGCCGGCCAAGCGGCGGAATCGGGCGCTATCATTGCCAGTGCTCGATAATCAATTTGACACTCAAATCCTGGCGTCGGGCGAAGATGCGATCCGGTAATGCTTGAGCGTCCACCGACGTGTAGCTAGGGTAATCGATCAGCCAGCCGTTTTGCTCCAGCCGAGTCAGCCGCCCGTTGGCGTCGATTTGCACAGCGGTCGTCGGGCCTGGCTCCGGCAGGCCGCGCAACCAATAACGCAAGCCGCCGACCGGGAGGCGCACACCGAGCGTTTGCTCCAACAGCGTATCGGGATCGGGCGCGATCCGGTGTTGGCCGTCCTGGGTTTGGATGGCGATGGTATGGCCGTCGCTCTCAATCAAAACCCGACCCTGGCCGAGCGGGCCGACCAAATCGATCCGATAGCCAGGATCTTGTTGCGCCCACTCAAAGTTGGCGTGCCAACCGTCTTGGCCGTTAATGACGCCGATTCGGCCCATCGCGCGCCAGCGAGTTAAGCGGGCCAATTCCGACTGGCGGAGAGTCCAAGCGCTTTGCGCCGCCGGCGTGGTGGTCGGTGGAATCGCGCATCCGGCCAACCCCGCAAACAAGGCGAATAGGGTGATCGAGTAGAAGCGTCGGCTCGATTTTTCCATCGCTCACCAGCCAAAACGCTGTTGGAGTTCGAGCAATTCGCGGCTATCGGGTTGCTTGCTCAATGCCGCCCGCCAGATCCGCTTGGCCTCGTCGCGTTGGCCGCTGGCCCACAGCACTTCGCTGAGATGCCCAGCGATTTCAGCGTCCGCGTTGAGGCGATAGGCTTTGCGCAAGTAGTCCAGCGCCTTGGCGTGATTGCCCAATCGGTATTGCACCCAGCCCATGCTATCCAGCACCGCCGCATCGTCGGGCAATAATGCCAGGGCTTGCTGGATGTAACCCAAGGCGTCTTGGTAGCGTTCGGTGCGGTCAGCCAAGGTATAACCCAGCGCGTTCAGCGCCTGGCCGTTTTTGGGATCGCTAGCGAGAATGGTCAGTAGATCCCGCTCCAGCACATCCAGCCGGTTGATCCGTTCGGCGGCGAGCGCCCGCGCGTACAATAAATCCTTGTCGTTAGCGTGCGATTGCAGGGCCTGGTCCAGCGTGTCGAAACTCTCCTGATGGCGGTTCGCCTCCCGCAGCGCCTCCGCCTCGGCCAGATACAGGTTGACAGTGCTTTGAGGATTGCTGCCGCGCAGCGTATCGAAGTGCTGAGCGACGGCGGCGGCGTCCGCGGTCTTGGCTAAAACCACCCCCATGCGCATTTGTGCGTTCAGATACCGATCCTCGCTTTTGATCCGCTCATACCATTCGCGCGCCTTGGCGTCATTGCCGCGCTGCTCCTCAATCCGGCCCAATTCGAAATAGGCATCGCCCAATCGCGTATTACGTTTGATCAACTCCAGAAAATAACTTTCCGCCAAATCGAACTGACGGGTTTCCGCCGCCAGCAGTCCGAGAGCGTACACCGACTCATTATCCTTGGGGTTCTGATTGAGCAGGATAGCGAATTGGCGACGGGCCTTGTCAAGTTGGTCGGTGTTGATCAACAGGCGTGCGTAATTCATTCGCAGATCGCGATCGCGCGGTAAAGCCGCGACCGCTTTAGCCAGCTCCGCCAAGGCTGCTTGATTATCGCCTTGATCCAGGAGCAGGCGGGCGCGCAACTGATGAGCCGAGGTCAGCTTCGGATTACGGGCCAAGGCTAGATTCAAACTGCTCAGGGCCTGTTCCTGCTCGCCGGACGCGGCTGCCAGCAGCCCATAGTAATATTGGGCGAAGGCCGAACGCGGGTTTTGATCGCGAAATTGCCGCATGACTCGCAGGCCGGCCTGTTTGTCGTCCACCTGGGTCAACAGGGAGGCAAGGGTGGCGTATCCTTGTTGCTTGTCCTTGACGCTGGCTAGCCGGCGAACCGTTTCGAGATACTCGGCGGCTTCGTCCACCCGACGGTTGCGGAGTAAGGCTAAGGCCAGCGCTTGCCGGGCCTGATCGTTGGCCGGAGCCAGGGCGTGCCAGCGTTGCGCCAGTTCCAGCGCCGCCGGATCATTTTTGACCAGCAGCGCGAGCATGGTCGCCCGCTCGGCTATCCGCGGATCGGCGCTGGTCGCGGCGACTTGGCGGTAGTTGTTCAGCGCGACGTCGAGTTGCTCGCGCTTGCCGGCCAGTTCCGCCACCATGAGCTGATAAAGCAGCTCCGCGCGCGGGCTGGGCCGCAAAGTGGGTTGGATGGGGAATTCCGGTTGGGGCGGCGCTTGCGCGTCTACCACCGTGGCGCAGCCGCCTAGTAACAGGAGGATGCAAAAACTGAAGGTTTTTAACAATCTGTTCATGTCCAGCGCTAGTCTATGATTGGCTCGGCGGCGCGGCGACCGTTCGAAGCGGGGTTGAGAGAGACCGGCATTTCGATTTTTTGGACCGCGGAGTCAGGGTTACCGAGGTTTTGGTCTGTGACGGCGGCTCGGGTTTACAGACTGAGGCCGAGTCGCGGATCGCACTGTAATAGGACCTTGTCACAAGTCGGTTTTATCCCGCAAAATTTCACCCTGTTTTTACGACCGATCCGATTGCATCCTATGCCTCTGCTGGCTCTTGGCCTCAACCACCGGACCGCGCCCGTCGATGTCCGTGAACGGGTGGCGTTCTCTCCCGAACGGCTCGATACCGCTCTGCGAGATTTGCTGGATCACGGGGGCGCCTATGAAGCGGCGATCCTGTCTACTTGCAATCGTACGGAACTTTACTGCGGCCTGAAAGAAGCCGATAACCGGTGTGTGGTGCAGTGGCTGGGCGATTATCACATGCTTCCGGCGGTGGAGCTGCAACCGTATTTGTACCAGCATGTCGAGCAACGGGCGGTGCGCCACATCCTGCGGGTCGCCGCCGGGCTGGATTCCCTGGTATTGGGCGAACCGCAAATTCTTGGCCAGGTCAAGGCCGCCTATCAGGCCGCCAATAACGCGGGCACGCTAGGGACGCTGTTGGAGCGACTGTTTCAACATACCTTTGCCGTCGCCAAGCAAGTTCGTACCGACACCCGCATCGGGGCCAGCCCGGTGTCGGTGGCCTTTGCCGCGGTAGGGCTGGCCAAGCAGATTTTTGCTGACTTGCCCAAGCGCGGCGCGCTGCTGATCGGCGCTGGCGACACGATCGAGCTGGTCGCCCGGCATTTGCACGAGAATGGCCTTGGTCGGTTGATCGTCGCCAATCGCACGCTGGAGCGCGCTCACGCCTTGGTGGCTGCTTTCGCCGGTTACGCTATCGCGCTGGAGGAAATTCCCGCGCATCTGGGTGAGGCGGACCTCATCATTACCGCCACGACCAGCCCTGGCTACCTGCTGAAAGCCGCGCAGGTCCGCGATAGCTTAAAGCGGCGGCGGCGGCCGATCTTGCTGATCGATTTGTCGGTGCCGCGCGATATCGAGCCAGCGGTGGCTGAATTGAATGATGTATATTTATATGCGGTGGACGATCTTAAGGAGATTATCCAGGAAAATCTGCGCTCGCGACAAGCCGCCGCCCAACAAGCCGAGGAAATTATTGACAGTCAAGTCGAGCATTTCATGGCTTGGCTGCGCGCTCAGGATGGCGCCGCCAGCATTCGGGCCCTACGTCAGCAGGCCGAGGCGGTGCGCGATGAAGCGGTGGCCCGCGCGCTTCGGCAGATCGCGCAAGGCAGAGATTCGATCGACGTATTGCATATTTTAGCCAATACTCTGACCAATAAGCTCATTCATCCACCGTGTGTCGGCCTGCGCGAGGCCGCCGCCCAGGGAGATGCCGACATGTTGGGTCTGATCAAAAACCTCTATCGGCTGGATGGTGGAGAAGTCCAATGAATGCTTCCATGCTGGCCAAGCTTGAGCAGTTGGCGGCTCGTCACGAGGAAGTAGGCGCTTTATTGGCGGAACCAGACATTATCAATGATAACGACCGCTTCCGTTCCCTGTCCGTCGAATATGCCCAACTGGAGCCGGTGGCCGACGGCTTTCGAAACTACCGCCGAGTGCTGGATGATCTGGTGTCGGCCCGCGATATGGCCAGCGACAGCGATCTTGAGCTACGGGCGTTGGCGCAGGATGAACTGCTGGACGCCGAAGCCCGTCGGGACGAGCAGGAGCGTACGCTGCAACTGCTATTGCTGCCGCGCGACCCGCACGACGCTGGCAATGTTTTTTTGGAAATCCGCGCGGGCACCGGCGGCGACGAGGCAGCGCTGTTCGCGGGAAATCTGCATCGGATGTACGTCCGTTATGCCGAACTGCGCGGTTGGAAGCTGGAGCTGCTAGGCGAAAGCCCCGGCGAGCATGGTGGCTACAAGGAGGTGATCGCCCGCATCATCGGTCAGGGCGCCTATTCTCGACTGAAGTTCGAATCCGGCGCCCATCGGGTGCAACGGGTGCCCGAAACCGAGGCGCAGGGGCGCATTCACACCTCCGCCGCGACGGTGGCCGTGCTGCCGGAGCTGGCGGAAGTCGAAGAAATCGACATCAATCCCAACGATTTGCGAGTGGATACCTATCGCTCTTCTGGCGCGGGCGGCCAGCACGTCAACAAGACTGATTCGGCGATTCGCATCACCCACTTACCGAGCGGCATTGTGGTCGAGTGTCAGGACGAGCGCTCCCAGCATAAAAATCGGTCGCGGGCGATGTCATTGCTGCAAGCGAAGCTGCTGGCGGCGGAACGGGAGAAGCAAACCACGGCGCGGGCGCAGACCCGCAAGCTGCTGGTTGGCAGCGGTGATCGTTCCGAGCGCATCCGCACCTATAACTTTCCGCAAGGTCGAGTCACCGACCATCGGATCAACCTGACCCTTTACAAGCTCGGCGACATTTTGGAAGGGAATCTCGATCCGGTCATTGAGCCGCTGATTCAGGAATATCAAGCCGATCAGCTGGCGGCGCTGGCTGAGTGAGCGTCGCGCCTTTTAGCCAGCTACTGGCGGATGCGGCGCATCGGCTGATGGCGGTCAGCGATACGCCGCGATTGGAGGCGGAAGTGCTGTTGGCGGCGGCTTTGAATCGTCCGCGCAGCGATTTGCGGGCGTGGCCGGAACGGCTGCCGCAACCGGAGCAGGCAGCCCGATTCGCGGCCTGGATAGAACGCCGGCAAGCGGGTGAGCCGGTCGCTTACTTGCTGGGTCGGCGTGAGTTCTGGTCGCTTGACCTAGAGGTGACGCCCGATACGCTGATTCCTCGCCCGGAAACCGAATTGCTGGTGGAATTAGCCTTGGAACGACTGCCGGCCGACCGGCCGATCCGCGTTGCCGATCTGGGAACTGGCAGCGGAGCCATCGCGCTGGCTGTGGCGCGGGAACGGCCCCAAGCGCGCATCGTCGCGACTGATCGGAGTGTGGCCGCCTTGCGGGTCGCGCAACGCAATGCCCGGCGTCTTGGGCTTAGCCATGTCGAGTTTCGCGCGGGGGACTGGTTTGCTCCGTTGCAAGGCGAGCATTTCGAGCTGATCGTATCCAATCCACCCTATGTCGCCGCCGTCGATTCTCGCTGGCGGGAGGGTGAATTACGGTTCGAGCCAGTGGCGGCCTTGGTGGCTGGCGAGGAGGGCTTGGATGCGATCCGCGCGCTCATCGCCCAAGCGCCCGATTATCTCCAGCCAGCGGGCTGGTTACTATTGGAGCATGGCTACGACCAGGGCGAGGTGGTGCCTGCCTTATTGCGCCAGCGCGGTTTTTGCGAAGTGGCCGATCATCTGGATGCGAGCGGTTTAAGCCGGAGCAGCAGCGGGCGCTGGCGGGATTGAAAATAGGCGCGCCGCAACCTACAGTGAAGGGAAGATTTCCCGACGTTTAGCAGCCTTGGAGGAGAGCGTCATGCACGCCGACACCGAAGAGCTGTACAAGCACCGCCTTATTCAGTTTTGTCGATTTCATCCCGGGCCTGATCAGCCTGGTTCGGCCGCTCTCTTGCTAAGAGCGCTGGCCGGTATGCGATCCGTTCAAGAGGTACCACCCTTGGCGTTAGCGGTCGTTTACGATCTGCGGCGAGTGACCCTGGAAGGGATCGAAAGCGCCCTGTGTCAGTCAGGCTATCATCTCGATAACAGTCTGTTATGCAAGCTCAAGCGCGCATTATTTTACTACACCGAGGAAACCCAACGGGAAAATCTGGCGCTCACGCAGGAAGGCGAGAGCACCCAACGGGAAGTGTTTGTCAATCGTTACCAACATGTCGCGCACGGTTGTCGCGATCCCCAGCCGGAATACTGGCGAGAGTATCAGTGAAGGTTATGCTGTTGGGGACCGATCAGGAAACCACACCGCTTACTTTTGCCAATTCGATTTGTAAAGCCTCGCAGACGGCGCGGTGTTCGCGGGTGGTTGCGTCCAGCAATGGGGCTGGATCGGCATCGGACTGGCCCCGTCCGATCATTTCCAGTTCTTTGCAAAGCGCGGCTAACTGAGTGGCCCCCAGATTTCCGCTGCTGTATTTTAAGCTATGGGCTGCCTTTCCCAGGGTTTCTTGATCGCTAGCGGCCAAGGCGGCTTGCAGCGCGCCGATAGCGTCTGTTGAGTAACTGAGGTAGGCTTTTACCAGCCGTTCCAACAAAGCCGGATAGCCTGAAGGATTGAGATTGCGGATGCTGCTCAGGACCGCGGCGTCCAAAGGAGCCGCTCGCCGTGTTTCGGGCGCGCTCGTCTCAAATAGAGAGGGAGAGGGATTGTTCATGCGTTAATATTCCTTGTAGTACCAGTTCCAGTGCTTCGCACAACCTTCATATAAGCTTGATCACTGTCCATGAGCGACCTTTGCCATGGACATCAGCGGGCTATCTAATAATTCTATTTAGCTTCAATCGTGCTTAAATTTAAAAGCGAGCGTGATCCGCGTGGCGGCTATTGCCAGATCACCACTTCATCCAGCCGCCGGCGGGGGCTAGGTTCCGGCAACTCGGCCGGATAGCCAAGACTCAGCAGCGCCAGCGGGATCAGACCTGGTTCGATACCCAGCGCGGCGCGGACTTGATCCTCATCAAAATAACCGACCCAGGTGGAACCCATGCCAGCCGCGACAATGGCCAGTTGGGCGTAAGCGGCGGCGATGGTGGTGTCTTGCAAAGCATACAGTTTAGCACCGCGTTCACCGAAAGCACTGGCGGAACGGGCGGGATCGGCGCAAAACACCAGACAGACGGGTGCCTGGGCGATGAATTCCTGTTGGCGGGCCAGATGGACCAGCGCTTGGCGTTTGGCCTGATCGCGCACCACCAGGATTCGATAAGCTTGCAAATCCCCCGCCGATGGCGCCGCGCAGGCCATTTCCAGAATGGCGTACAGCTTTTCGGGTTCGACCGGCATGTCCGGCTGGTATTTGCGGACCGAATGGCGGTGGCGGACAGTTTCGAAGAAATCCCACATGGTACGGTCCTCCCCATAGTCGAACAGTCATCAGACCGCGGCTGTTAGCGGTCTCTCCGCAGCGGAGAGAGCTTGGCGCAAAGTGGGTTACAGGTTTTCATCGACTAGCCGGCGGCTTTGACCATCGCGTTCAGCTTGGGCAAATCCGGTGATTGCGGGTAGTTGCGCTCCAGCACCCGCAGACTGTCGGCCGCCAGTTGCGGCAGGTTCATCTTGACGTAGGCTTGGGTCATGATGCTGAGAGCTTGGGCGGAGGCCGGGGTGTGGGCATAATTTTACAGGACGTACTTCACCCGGTTGACTGCGGCGACATAAGCGCCCCGCCGTAAATAATAGTCCGCGACATGCACTTCATAGGCCGCTAGGCTGTTGTGCAGGAACAGCATCCGCTGGCGTGCGTCTTCCGCGTATTTACTATTGGGAAATTTGCGGATCAATTCGGCAAAGTCGCTGTAGGATTGACGGGCGGTGGCCGTATCGGTTTTGGCGCGGTCGCTGGGAGCGATTTGTTCGAGAATCGTGTTATTGCGTCTGAAATTTACCAGCCCTTTCATGTAATAAGCGTAATCTACATAGGGATGACGCGGGTTGGCTTTGATGAATCGATCGGCGGCGGCCAGCGCGGCGTCCGGTTCGTTGTCTTTGTATTGGATGTAGATCGTGTCAAGTTGCGCCTGCTGCGCAAAACGGCCGAAAGGATACCGGGCTTGCAGCTTGTCGAGATATTCGAGAGCGGTTTTGTAATTGCCCCCGTTCATGGCTTCTTTGGCTTCACTGTAGAGGCGTTGGGCGGACCAACCCCTGGTTTCGTCGATTTTATCGGGAAGCAGGGAGCAACCGGCCAGCAATGCGGCTGCAATGAGACCGGTGAACAGCAGTTTTAAAGTAGGGCGCATGGATGACGGCATGAAACGGCAGTGGTCAGGGTAAAATAAACTATTGCTCTCCAGTATAACCCTCGCGCCATTAAAAACCATCATGTCGTCCGTCGAGCAAATCAACTGCCAGATACCCTTGAATTGTGCTGGAATGCGGCTTGATCAGGCCTTGGCGATCCTGTTGCCAAGCTATTCTCGAACCCGGTTGCAGCGATGGCTCAAAACGGGACAGTTGCGGGTGGACGGTCAGATCGGGCGACCTCGCGATCCAGTGGTCGGCGGTGAGGCTATCCGGGGCGAATGGGCGGTGGAGCCTGAAATCGCGGCGATCGCGCAGGAGATTCCATTGGATATCCGCTATCAGGATGCCGATCTGCTGGTTCTCAACAAAGCGGCGGGACTGGTGGCGCATCCCGCTGCCGGCAACCGTGACGGCACGCTGGTCAACGCCCTGCTGCATCATCGCCCCGAACTGGCTAATCTGCCCCGCGCGGGATTGGTGCATCGCCTGGACAAGGATACGACGGGTTTGCTGGTAGTGGCATGTAGCGTTCGAGGGCATACGGCGCTGGTGAAACAATTGCAGGCGCGGCAGATCGAACGAGAGTATCTGGCGGTGGTCAACGGCGTGCCCGTGGCCGGCGGCACCGTGGATGCCCCTATTGGCCGGCATCCGGTGGACCGGCAACGGATGGCGGTCGTCACGGGCGGCAAGCCGGCGGTGACGCATTACCGGGTGGTGCGTCCGTTTCGCGCCCATGCCTTATTGCGGGTGAAGTTGGAGACCGGCCGTACCCACCAGATTCGAGTCCACATGGCGTATATTCGATTGCCCTTGCTGGGCGATCCGGTTTACGGGCGGCGGGCGCGCCTGCCCCGGCAAGCCTCGCCGCGTTGCATCGAGGTGATTCAGAATTTTCAGCGGCAGGCGTTGCATGCCGAGCGCTTGGCTTTGACGCATCCCGTCACCGGCGAGCGGTTGGAGTGGCGAGCGGAAATGCCGGCTGATTTGGCGAGATTGGTGGATGTGTTGGGCGAAGCGGCGGAGAAGGTTGATGGATAAACAGTGGGCTGAAGCTTTGATCGTGCCGGATTGGCCGGCGCCGCGGTGGGTGCGAGCGGTGAGCACCACCCGTTTTGGCGGCGTGAGTGACGCACCCCACGACTGTCTGAATCTGGCGGAGCATGTCGGCGACGATCCAAGCCACGTGGCGGAGAATCGGCGGCGTTTGGCGGCGATGGCCGGCTATCCCATCGAGCCGGCCTGGTTGCAACAGGTTCACGGCCAGCAGGTCGTCGCGGCGGAGACGGTTCGAGCGCCGGTAGCGGCCGACGCGGCTTGGACGCGAGAGAAGGGTAGACCATGCGTGGTGATGACGGCCGATTGTTTGCCGGTGTTGCTGTGCGACCGCGCCGGTACCGTGGTGGCTGCCGCGCATGCCGGCTGGCGTGGCTTGGCTGGTGGGGTGATTGCGGCTACCGTGACGAGCATGGGCGTATCGCCAACGGAATTGTTCGCTTGGCTGGGGCCAGCAATCGGGCCGGCCGCTTTCGAGGTCGGCGAGGAAGTGCGCGCGATCTTTTTAAGTTTGGATGCGGGAGCCGTTGGATGTTTTCGGCCGTCTCCCGCGGGACGCTGGATGGCCGATATTTATCAGTTGGCGCGACGCCAATTAACCCAGTCGGGGGTGCCGGCAATTTTTGGCGGTGATTGCTGCACCTTTTCGGAAGCGGAACGGTTCTTTTCCTACCGGCGCGAAAATCCCACCGGCCGGATGGCCAGTTTAATCTGGTTGAGCTGAACCCGTGCGGTTGGTGGATGGATTGCGAAATACCGAACCGAAGCCTCGCCCGTAAGATGCCTTCAACCGTCGTTGACGAAAAATGGATGGGCGATGGGTGGGCAATGGGTGGGCGGTTCGCTACTTTTAAGCAGCGAGCCAGGCGGCGTGAAAGAAGTCATATTCGCATTCCATCGCATAGCGATACGTGCTGGCCGCCGCCGTGTTATCGGGGGTGTAGCGGTCCAGCAACCGCTCCAAGCAGACAGCCAGCTGTTCGAAATCAGGGCTGGCGTAGGTTTGTATCCAATCGCTGTAGGCGTGTGGTGGCCGCTGTCGCTGCGCCAGCTGCGCCCCCAACCAGGCATAGAGCCGCATACAAGGCGTCATGGCGGCGATAGTGATACCGATTTCACGACTCCAGGCGGTGGCCAGTAAAAAATCAGTATAGCGTCGGGTAGCGCCACCAGGGCTTATTTGTTCCAAATTCAGCTCCCAGGCGGTGGCAATACCCTGATGGAGTTCAAGTTCCTTTAGCACGCCACTGGCCAGTTCGTGTAATTCCTGGAAAGCCTGCCAATCTGGGGCTTTGGCGGCGGCGAGCGTGTAGGCGCGGGCAAACGCTCGCAGATAAAAGGCGTCTTGCCCGATATACCAAACGAAGCGCGGACGGGGCAGTGAACCGTCGCTGATGCCTTGCACAAAAGCTTGGTCGAGGCAGGCTTGCGCTAAATCAGCGTTCATTTGCCAAAGCCTATGAGACAGCGGCACGGTGGCCTCCTTATCAGATGCGTGAACTCTCGGATATGATGTTAAACCCATTGCGCTTTTACGCTCTACTCGGCAATTGCTGTCAACCTATCTTTTTTAACGAAGGCTTTTTTGATGACCGATCCAGCCCGTCCACTCGGATTCGCCACCCGCGCCGTTCACGCCGGCCAGTCGCCCGATCCGTCCACTGGGGCGGTAGTGACCCCGATCTATGCGACTTCAACGTACGTCCAATCCAGTCCGGGCGTGCATCAGGGTTTTGAGTATGCCCGCAGTCAAAATCCAACCCGTTTCGCCTACGAACGCTGTGTGGCCGATCTGGAAAACGGTGATGCCGGCTTCGCCTTCGCCTCCGGGCTGGCGGCCACCTCGACCGTTATGGAACTGCTCGATAGCGGCGATCATGTGGTTGCGCTCGATGACATTTATGGCGGTACTCGGCGACTGTTCGAACAAGTGCGCCGCCGCAGCGCCGGCTTGACTTTTTCCTACTCCGATTTGGCCGACCGGACGGCGCTGGAGCGGGTGCTGGGCTCGCAAACGCGGATGATTTGGGTGGAAACGCCGAGCAATCCGCTGCTGAAGCTGATTGATTTAGCGATGATTACCGCCGTGGCCCGCTCGCGCGGCATTTTGACCGTGGCGGACAACACCTTCGCGACCCCGTGGGCGCAACGGCCGTTGGAGTACGGGTTCGATATCGTGATTCATTCGGCCACCAAGTATTTAAATGGCCATTCTGACATCATCGGCGGGATGGCGGTGTGTCGCGGTCAGGAACTGGCCGAGCGTCTCGGTTATCTGCAAAACGCCATTGGCGGAATCGCTGGTCCGTTTGATAGTTTCTTGGCGTTGCGCGGTTTGAAAACCCTGGGCCTGCGCATGGAACGTCATAGCGCCAACGCGCTGCAAATCGCTAGCTGGTTGGAACGCCACCCAAAGATCGAACGAGTAATCTATCCGGGCTTACCCAGCCATCCCCAACACGAGCTGGCACGACGCCAGATGGATGGCCGGTTTGGCGGCATGGTTGGTGCGGTGGTGCGCGGCGGTTTGAACGAAGTAACGCAATTTCTGAGTCGTTGTCGGTTATTTACCTTGGCCGAAAGCTTGGGGGGGGTGGAGAGCCTCATCGAACATCCCGCCATCATGACCCACGCCTCAGTCCCGCCGGAGGTACGTCGGCAATTGGGCTTTGATGATGGCTTGGTACGGCTGTCGGTTGGCATTGAAGAGGTGGAGGATCTTATTGCCGATCTGGCGCAAGCTTTGGAGTGAGCGCCGTATTTTGACTGAGTATTTGATAGCGGCGGCGGGGCCAGTCAGAGAGACTATGCGGGTACAGGGCGCGTCAGTCCGGGCGGTAGGTGGTTTTGGATAGCTTCGGCTAGCCGCTCGATAGCCGCTCGCCGGGGAAAATTCCGCCGCCATGCCAAGCCGATGCCGCGAGTCGGGGTCGGCGGCGCGAACGGGCGAATTTCGATTAAGTGTTGGTAAGTGGTCGGCTGGCTCGGGCGGATGGCCAGTTCCGGCAACAGGGTGAGGTCGATCCCCACCGCCACCATTTGACGCAAGATTCCCAGGCAGGTCACCGCGAATTCCTCAATGACTCGCGGCGATTTGCAAATCGTCAAGGGCTTGATGGCGCAAGCAGTGACCTTCTTCAAGCAATAAGATTTTATAGTCCCTCAAATCGCTTTCCCGAATCTGGGCACGCTCGGTCAAGGGATGGTTAGCCGGTAGCGCGACTTGGAATGGTTCCTCGTCCAAGGCGAGCGTTTCAATCCCCCACCTCTGACCGGGAGCGCCATCAGCAGCAGATCGAGTTAGCCGGTACGAAGCTGGCGCAACAAGTAATCGGTCAGACCCTGGCACGGAAACAGGCGCGGTGCTGGATACGCCGTGCGAAGTGGCCCCATCATGTTGCCGCCAGCACCGTGCACACCACCGTCCGGTTCGAGCGCGGGCCGTCGAACTCGCAAAAGAAAATCCCCTGCCAAGTCGATAAGCCCAATTGGCCGTCGATGATCGGGATGGTTTCGGACGGCCCCACCAAACCCGCTTTCAAATGCGCGTCGCCGTTGCCGTCTTGCTGGTCGTGCAGCCAGACGCCGGGCGGCACGAGCTTGCGCAGCAGGGTTACGACATCCAGCGGTACGCTCTCATCCCAATTTTCCTGAATCATGATCGCGGCGGTTGCGCCTTGGGCGTAGACGTTGAGCAGGCCATTCCTGACCCCACTTTCCTTGGCGATGGCGCGGACGCGCTCGGTGATGTCGATGAGTATCTGTGGTTGTTGGGTGGCGAAGCGAATAAAGCGATGCATGGTTGCTCCATCTCCTTGATAGCGGATTGCCCGCGGATTTGGTTGCTCGGCGTCCACACGGTACTTGAATCCTTCCCAATTACCCCCAATTCTTAGAGCAGCTTAATTTATTTACGGTGGGGTAAGCCATCCATGCGCATGGACAAACTGACCAATAAGTTCCAGCTGGCCTTGAGCGAGGCGCAGAGCCTGGCGGTGGGCCGCGACCATCAATTCATCGAACCGGCGCATGTGCTGGCCGCCTTGCTCGACCAGGACGGCGGCACGGTGCGGCCGCTATTGGCGCAAGCCGATGTCAACGTCAACCTGCTGCGTTCGCAGATCGGCGAAGCGCTAGATCGGCTGCCGCGCGTCGAAGGCGCGGGCGGCGACGTGCAGATTTCCAACGCGCTATCCCGCGTGCTCAATCTGACCGACAAGCTGGCCCAGAAGCGCAAGGACGCCTATATCTCCTCCGAATTGTTCTTGCTGGCCGCGCTGGAAGAAAAGGGCGAACTGGGCGCGATGCTGCATAAAGCGGGCGCGACCAAAACCCTGATCGAGCGCGGTATCGACGCGGTGCGCGGCGGCCAGAAGGTTGAAGATCCCAACGCCGAGGACCAGCGGCAGGCGCTGGAAAAGTACACCATCGACCTGACCGAACGGGCCGAGCAGGGCAAGCTCGATCCGGTGATCGGCCGCGACGATGAAATCCGTCGCACCATTCAGGTGTTACAACGGCGTACCAAAAACAATCCGGTGCTGATCGGCGAACCCGGCGTGGGCAAAACCGCGATTGTCGAGGGCTTGGCCCAGCGCATCATCAACGCCGAAGTGCCAGAAGGCTTGAAGAACAAGCGGGTGCTGGCGCTTGATATGGGCGCGCTGATCGCGGGGGCCAAGTTTCGGGGCGAGTTCGAGGAGCGGCTAAAGGCGGTGCTGAACGATCTCGCCAAGCAGGAAGGCCAGATCATCCTGTTCATCGACGAACTGCACACCATGGTCGGCGCGGGCAAGGCCGAGGGCGCGATGGATGCGGGCAACATGCTGAAACCGGCGCTGGCCCGCGGCGAGTTGCACTGCATTGGCGCGACCACGCTGGACGAATATCGCAAGTACGTCGAAAAAGACGCGGCGCTGGAGCGGCGCTTCCAAAAAGTGCTGGTCAACGAGCCGAGCGTCGAGGACACCATCGCGATTCTGCGCGGCCTGAACGAACGGTATGAGGTGCATCACGGCGTCGAGATTACCGATCCGGCCATTGTCGCCGCCGCCACGCTGTCGCACCGCTACATCACCGACCGCAATTTGCCCGACAAAGCTATCGACTTGATCGACGAAGCGGCCTCGCGCATCCGCATGGAAATCGATTCCAAGCCGGAGTCGATGGATCGCTTGGAACGGCGCTTGATCCAATTGAAGATCGAGCGCGAGGCGCTGAAAAAGGAAAGTGATGAGGCATCCAAGAAACGGCTGGAGCTGTTGCAGCAGGAAATCGCCAAGCTGGAAAAGGAGTACAGCGATTTTGAGGAAGTCTGGAAGGCGGAAAAGCTGGCGCTGCACGGTTCGGCCCAAGTCAAGGAGGAACTGGAACGCGCCAAGCTGGAATTGGATACCGCCCGCCGCGCCGGCGATCTCGCCCGCATGTCGGAGTTGAGCTACGGCCGCATTCCCGAACTGGAGCGTAAGCTGACGCAAGCCACGGCGGCGGAGTCCGGCGGTACACAGTTTAAGCTGTTGCGCAACAAAGTCACCGATGAGGAAATCGCCGAGGTGGTTTCCAAGTGGACCGGTATTCCCGTCTCGAAGATGCTGGAAGGCGAGCGCGACAAGCTGTTGCGGATGGAAGAGGTGATTCGCAAACGGGTGGTGGGGCAGGATGAAGCGGTCAAGGCGGTGAGCGACGCCATTCGCCGGTCGCGAGCGGGCTTGTCCGATCCCAACCGGCCCAACGGCTCGTTCCTGTTCCTCGGCCCGACTGGCGTCGGCAAGACCGAGTTATGCAAGGCGTTGGCGGCGTTCCTGTTCGACACCGAGGAAGCGATGGTGCGGATCGACATGTCCGAGTTTATGGAGAAGCATTCCGTATCGCGGATGATCGGCGCGCCGCCGGGTTATGTCGGTTACGACGAAGGCGGTTATCTGACCGAGGCCATCCGGCGGCGGCCTTATTCGGTCATCCTGCTGGATGAAGTTGAAAAGGCGCATCAGGACGTGTTCAACGTGCTGTTGCAAGTGCTGGACGATGGCCGTTTGACCGACGGGCAGGGCCGAACCGTGGATTTCCGCAACACCGTGATCGTGATGACCTCGAACCTGGGTTCGCAGATGATTCAGGAAATGGCGGCGCAGAACAACTACAGCCTGATGAAGAGTATGGTGATGACGCAGGTGTCCGATCATTTCCGGCCGGAGTTTATCAACCGCATCGACGAGGTGGTGGTGTTCCATCCGCTGGGTCGCGAGCAAATCCGCTCGATTGCCGAGATCCAGATCGGTTATCTGCGCAAGCGGTTGGCTGACCGGCAAATGGGCTTGGAGATCACCACGGCGGCGCTGGATAAACTCGGTGAGGCCGGGTTCGATCCGGTTTACGGCGCGCGGCCATTGAAACGGGCCATTCAACAGGAATTGGAAAATCCGCTGGCGCGGCGGATTCTGGCCGGGGAATTCGGGCCGGGTGATACCGTGATGGTCAATGTCGGTAAGGAAGGGCTGGAATTTCGCAAGCGGTCGGCGGACAAGCTGGCCAAGTAAGGAGCATTTATATTAAGTCGATATGTGTATCAAAATATTACTTTTGAATTACTAATAGTCAAAATAGTACTATTTTGATTCTACATCATATGGCTTCAAGTGCAAGATTCCCTACTCTGCGGGAAATCCTTAAGAAAGAAGTCGCTATCGTTGGGGTTGCCGCTGGCAAGGGCGCCATGGCCTTACGAGCGCGAGCGCGTAGCTGGAGTAACGCTTGTCCCACCGAGCGCGATGCCGGAGAATGCAATGCCATTCCTAACTGCATAAGATACCCCTAATAGGGAGGCGCACAACAATGAAACGGCAAGTACGCAAAGCGGTATTCCCCGTGGCCGGTCTTGGAACTCGATTCCTGCCCGCCACCAAGGCCAGCCCCAAAGAAATGCTGCCCATCGTCGATAAACCATTAATTCAATATGGCGTTGAGGAAGCTGTGGCGGCGGGGGTCGATACCTTGGTGTTCATCATTGGCCGCACCAAAAACGCCATCGCCGATCATTTCGACAAGGCCTATGAATTGGAAGTGGAATTAGAGACTCGCGGCAAGGCCGACTTGCTCCAGATCGTGCGCGGCATCGTGCCGCCTCGGGTGGAATGCGTCTATGTGCGCCAAGCGGAAGCGTTGGGTCTCGGTCATGCCGTGCTGTGCGCCCGGCCAGTGGTGGGCGACGAACCCTTCGCCATTATCTTGGCCGATGACTTGATCGAAGAAGACGCCAGCGAGGGCGGCGCGTTGAGTCAGATGACCCGCCATTTCAATAAATATCAATGTTCGATCCTGGGGGTGGAGCGGGTGCCGCCGGAGGAAACCAACAAATACGGCATCGTCCGGCCGTTACCCTTCGCCAATCGCATCAGCAACGTCGATAACATCGTCGAAAAACCCAAACCGGCCGATGCGCCTTCCAATCTGGCGGTCGTGGGCCGCTATATCCTGACGCCGCGAATCTTCGATTTGCTGGCCAACACGCCGCGCGGCGCGGGCAACGAAATCCAACTGACGGATGGCATTGCCGCTCTGCTCAGTGAGGAACAAGTACTGGCTTATGAATTTTCCGGCCGGCGTCACGACTGTGGCAGCAAACTCGGTTATCTGATCGCAACGGTGGAATATGGCGCTCGTCATCCGGAACTAGGCGAACAATTCCAGGCTTATCTTCGAGCGAACTCCTATCGACTGGACTCGTCGGCACCCGCCGCCGACGGTTGAGCAGGCACCAGCGCTTGATCGGACTACCGTCTAGGCCGCACGGCTCGTGCGAAATTTGAGGGCGCTAACGCCAGACGCACGGCGAGGATCGTGAGAATGTCGCAAGGTTTATTGGTGATCAACGCCGGCTCTTCCAGCATCAAGTTCTCGGTGTTCGCTATCACCGAAGGCGGCGCTGGCTTGGCGCTGGTTTGCCGGGGCGTACTGGAGAATATCGGCGAGGAAAACCCTCGCTTCAAGGCCTTCGATCACACTGGAAAGGGATTGGCCGATCCTCGGCCAGCGTCCCCCTCCGGCCACTATCGGAAAGCGGGCGCTGACTATCGCCGGCGGACGACCGACCAGCAAGCGTCCTCAGTGAACGGCGACGTTTACGACCATCAGGCGGCGCTCCGCGACCTGTTGAATTGGTTGAAGGAAAGACCCGATTTGCCCGATGTCATTGCGGCGGGCCACCGCGTGGTGCATGGCGGCAAAGAATTCAGCGATCCGCAACGGTTGACCCCGGACATCATGACGCGTCTGGAAGCCCTTATTCCGCTAGCGCCCTTGCATCAACCTCACAATCTGGCCGGCATTCGCGCCCTGACCGCCGTACAACCGGATCTCCCGCAAGTCGCTTGTTTCGATACCGCGTTTCACCACGACCAGCCAGAATTAGCCCGCTTGTTCGCCTTGCCTCGGATTTATCGCCAGGAAGGGGTCCAGCGCTACGGCTTCCACGGTCTCTCCTACCAATATATCGCCGGCGCGCTGGCGGATAAAATGGGAACGTCCGCAACGGGCGGGTCGTGGTGGCCCATCTGGGCAATGGCGCGAGCATGTGCGCCATGCGCGATGGTCGGAGCATGGCGAGCACCATGGGGTTCACCGCCGTCGAGGGGTTGCCAATGGGCACCCGCAGCGGCTCGCTCGATCCCGGCGTATTGCTCTACCTGCTGGAGCAGCACGGCATGGGCGTACGGGATTTGAACAATCTCCTGTACAAACAATCCGGCTTGCTGGGCTTGTCCGGCATCAGCAACGACATGCGCGAACTGTTGGCGAGTTCCGACCCCAACGCCAAGCTGGCGGTGGATTACTTTACCTATCGTATCGCTCGCGAACTCGGCTCCTTGGCGGCGGCGCTGGGTGGATTGGATGCGCTGGTATTCACTGGCGGCATCGGCGAGCACGCCGCGACCGTGCGCGAACAAGTCTGCGCGCGTTCCGCCTGGTTGGGTATTGAGTTGGACGCGGCGGCCAATGCCAGCGATCAGCAACGCATCGACCGTAGGGGCAATCAGACAGCCGTATGGGTGTTGCCCACCGATGAAGAGCTGGTTATCGCCCGTCACACCTGTCAGATCGTGTTGGAACAGTAAAGGCGAAAGGCCGTCTCATGCCTCTCCGCCTTGATGATGGAGAGGGGTTGGGATTAGGAATGGCTTGTTCTTCGATGGCGATGCCGTTAACCTAAATTTAAGATGTATCCATTAATTCTCACGAAATGAGTTGGTTGGAAATTTATGTGTGGAATCGTAGGGGCTATCGCCGAACGTAACGTTACGCCGATCCTGCTTGAAGGATTGCGGCGGCTGGAATACCGCGGCTACGACTCGGCCGGTATCGTCACGCTGGATCGCCGCGACGAGCAATTGCATCGGGTGCGGACGGTCGGCAAGGTACAGATGCTGACGGAGCGGCTGCAACAGGAGCCCGTGCGCGGGCCGCTCGGCATCGCGCATACCCGCTGGGCCACCCACGGCGAACCGTGCGAGCGAAATGCCCACCCCCACGTCAGCAATGACTCGGTGGCGGTTGTGCATAACGGCATTATCGAGAATTATCAGGAGCTTAAGAGTAAGCTTATTGCGGCCGGCTATCAATTCGAATCCGATACCGACACCGAGGTGGTGGCGCATCTCGTCGATCAATACTTGCGGCAAAACGGCAGTGACTTGCTGGGGGCGGTGCGCCAGGCCGTGGCCCAATTGACCGGCGCTTACAGCTTGGGTGTAATGTGCCGCCAAGATCCGGAACGGCTGATCGCCGCCCGCGTCGGCAGCCCATTGGTGTTGGGAATCGGCGTTGAAGAGCATTTCATCGCCTCGGATGTATTTGCGCTGGCCCCGGTGACGCAGAGTTTCGTTTTTCTCGAAGAAGGCGATATCGCCGAGATCGAGCGGGAACGCTTTACCATTTATGATCGGGAAGGACAGGTCGTCGAGCGGCCGCTGTCCTATTCCAGCCAGATGGGTGGTACGGCGGGCAAGAGCGGCTATCGCCATTTCATGCTCAAGGAAATTTTCGAACAGCCGACCGTGGTGGCCGAGACGCTGGAAGGGCGGGTCCATCAGGGTCGCTTGCTAGAGGACAGTTTCGGCCCCGAAGCCGGCCCGCTGTTCGATCGGACCCGGGGCGTCCATATTGTCGCGTGCGGCACCAGCTATCACGCCGGACTGGTCGCCCGCTACTGGCTGGAAAATTTAGGGATACCCTGCACGGTCGAAGTGGCGAGCGAGTACCGCTACCGTCGGGGAGTGACTCCGCCCGACACCTTGTTCGTCAGCATATCCCAATCTGGCGAGACCGCCGACACGCTGGCGGCGCTGCGCACGGCCAAAGACCGCGGCTATCTGGGTACTTTGGCCATCTGCAACGTGGCTGAAAGTTCTCTGGTGCGGGAGTCGGCGTTGACCGTACTGACTCGCGCTGGCCGAGAAATCGGAGTGGCTTCCACCAAGGCGTTCACCACGCAACTGGTCGCCTTGCGCCTGTTGGCGGTGCTACTGGGCCGGCGGCATGGCTTGAGCGAAAGCGATGAGGCTGTGTTGGCGCGGGATTTGGAGCTGTTGCCCAAAGCACTGGAAAAGGCGCTGGGGCTGCACGAGGCCATCGAGCGCTTGGCTGAATTTTTCGCGGAGAAGCATCACGCTTTATTTCTTGGGCGCGGCCCGCAGTATCCAATCTCAATGGAAGGCGCGCTCAAGCTTAAGGAAATCTCCTATATCCACGCCGAAGCGTATCCGGCCGGCGAGCTGAAGCATGGGCCGCTGGCGCTGGTGGATGCCGACATGCCGGTGGTCTGCGTGTTGCCCAAGGACGGTTTGCTGGAGAAGGTGCTGTCCAATTTGCAGGAGGTGCGGGCGCGCGGCGGCGAATTGTTCCTGTTCGCCGACAGCGAAATAGACACGCATCTCAGCGGAGTCAGCACCCATGTGTTGTCGCTGGGCGCGGTGCCTGAATCCATCGCACCCATCGTGTTCACGGTGCCGTTGCAACTGTTGGCTTATCACGTCGCGATCCTCAAGGGTACCGATGTCGATCAGCCGCGCAATCTGGCCAAATCGGTTACGGTTGAATAACTCGTTTCATCGCTTTTTGAACCCTCGCCACGACAACACGGAACACGCATGGCTTACAAGGGCATTATTCTGGCAGGTGGTTCCGGCACGCGCTTGCATCCGCTGACGGTTTCGGTCAGCAAGCAACTGATGCCGGTTTACGACAAACCGATGATTTACTATCCGGTGGCCACACTCATGCTGGCGGCCATTCGCGATATTCTCATCATCACCACGCCTCGCGACCAGGAGGCTTATCAAGTTTTGCTGGGCGATGGCAGCCAGTGGGGCATGACGTTCCAGTACGCAGTCCAACCCAGCCCCGACGGACTGGCGCAAGCCTTTCTGATCGGCGAGCAGTTCATCGGCGCGGATCGGGTGTGCTTGATGCTCGGCGACAACATTTATTATGGCCAAGGCTTGTCGGCGGTGCTGCGTCGAGCGACTGCCCGTGAGCGCGGCGCTACCGTATTTGGCTACTACGTGCGCGATCCCGAACGCTATGGCGTGGTGAGTTTTGATGGGCGGGGCCGAGCCGTCGCCATCGAGGAAAAACCCAAGGCCCCCAAATCCAATTACGCGGTGACTGGCCTGTACTTTTATGATAACGCGGTGGTGAACGTCGCCAAGAACATTCGTCCTTCGGCGCGCGGCGAACTAGAAATCACCGATGTGAACCGAGTCTATCTGGAGCGGGGCGAACTCAATGTCGAGCTGCTGGGCCGCGGTTATGCTTGGCTTGATACCGGTACCCACGAATCGCTATTGGCCGCCGCTCATTTCGTGCAGGTGGTGGAGCAACGGCAAGGCTTGAAAGTCGCTTGCCCGGAAGAAGTGGCTTGGCGGATGGCGTTTATTGACGACGGCCAATTGGTGCGACTGGCTGAACCCTTGGCCAAGAGCGGTTATGGCCAGTATTTAATGGAGCTGCTAGAGCGGAGAATCGCCCCATGAAGGTGATTCCCACCGAATTGCCGGGCGTGCTGTTGTTAGAACCGAAAGTCTTTGGCGACGGGCGCGGGTTTTTCATGGAAACTTGGCAGGCGACGCGCTACCGCGCGGCGGGGATGCCGGAACGCTTCGTCCAAGACAATCACTCCCGCTCACGGCGCGGCGTGTTGCGCGGTTTGCACTATCAATTGATCCAACCGCAGGGCAAACTGGTTTGGGTGACGCGCGGCGCGGTGTTCGATGTGGCGGTGGATATCCGGCGCGGTTCGCCAAACTTCGGCCGCTGGTACGGCTGCGTGCTGGACGATGTGAACCATCGTCAGCTCTATGTTCCGCCCGGTTTCGCGCACGGCTTCTGCGTCGTGTCGGAGGAAGCCGATTTCTTTTACAAATGCACCGATTATTACCACCCCACGTCGGAAGGTGGGATTGCGTGGAATGATCCGGCCATCGGGATCGAGTGGCCGTTACAGGATGTGGCGTTATCGGGCAAGGACCAGAGCAATCCGCCACTGGCCGCGCAGCTTCCTGAAAAGCTGCCGCTGTACGAGGATTGAGCCGTGCGGCTGGCGATCCTCGGCGCTAAAGGCCAAGTCGGCTGGGAGCTGAATCGGCGCGCCCCAACCTTGGGTTATGACGTGCTGGCTTGGGACATGGCGGAATTGGATATCGCCGATGCCGCCGCCGTTGACCGGGCGCTGGGGGACAGCGGGGTCGATGTGGTGATCAATGCCGCCGCCTACACCGCGGTGGATAAGGCCGAACAAGAACCGCAACGGGCGTTCGCGGTCAATCGCGATGGCCCGGCCCATCTAGCGGCCGCTTGCGCCCGATCCGGCATCCCGCTGCTGCATATTTCCACCGACTATGTGTTTGATGGCGCCAAGGTGGGCGCTTATGCCGAGCAGGACCCCGCCACGCCGCTGGGCGTCTACGGGCAAAGTAAATGGGAAGGGGATCAGGCGGTCTGTCGGTTGTCGTCTCGCCACCTGATTTTACGGGTGAGTTGGGTGTTCGGCATCGAAGGCCAGAATTTCGTCAAGACGATTTTGCGGCTGGCGCGCGCGCGTGAAGAATTACGGGTGGTGGCCGACCAATACGGCTGTCCGACCTATGCTGGAGATATCGCCGCGGTCCTGCTCGATTTGGCGGGGCGGGTAGCCGAAATCGACGCGCGCGCGCTGTGGGGCGTCTACCATTATGGCGGCGATCCGGCCACGACCTGGCACGAATTCGCCAGCGCCATTGTCGAACAGGCCAAACGGCGCGAGCCGTTGCCGGTGCGCGCCGTGACGGCCATCACCACGGCTGATTATCCAACCCCGGCCGCCCGTCCAGCCAATTCCGTGCTGGATTGCTCGCGCTTGACCGCTTGTTTCGGTATCCGCCCGGCTTCGTGGCGGGATGGCTTAACCGTCATGTTGGACGCTCTTTATGCCCGTTGATCTTGGCGAACTGTTGGTCGAACACCAGAAATTGACGGAGGCTGACCTGCAACGCGCCCAGCGGGTGCGGGATAGCACCGGCGAGGCGCTGGATACCTTGCTGGTCAAGCTGGGTCTGGTTTCGGAGCGCGATTTGGCCGAGGCGGTCGCGGCGCGCTTGAATTTGGCGCTCCTCAAACCGGGCGATTATCCGGAGACGCCGGTAACGAACAGTGGCGTCTCGTCGCGATTTCTCAAGGAATCGCGAGCCATTCCCTTGTTCGAGGAAGAGCAGGGTTTGGCGGTGGCGATGGCCAACCCCACCGATCATTATGTGCTGTCGGCGCTTCAGCTGGCGACCGGCAAGCCGATCCTGCCGCGGGTGGGTATTCCCTCGGAACTGGAAGTCGCGTTCGAGCGACTGTATGGCAGCGGTCGCTCGGCAATGGGCCAGATCGTCGATGCCATCGGCTTGGCCGACGATCTGACCGACGAGGAGCAAATCCAGCACCTGAAGGATCTGGCCAGCGAAGCGCCGGTTATCCGGCTGGTGAATCTCATGATCGCCCGCGCCGTGGAATCGCGCGCCTCCGACATCCACATCGAACCCTTCGAAAATCGACTCAAGGTACGCTATCGGGTGGACGGCGTGCTGCGCGAGGTGGAGTCACCCCCCTCGCGGCTGTCGGCGGCCGTCATTTCGCGGATCAAGATCATGGCCAAGCTGAACATCGCCGAACGGCGCTTGCCGCAGGACGGGCGCATTCAATTGCGGGCGCAAGGCAAGGAAATCGATCTGCGTGTTTCCACGGTGCCGACGCTCTGGGGCGAAAGCGTGGTGATGCGTATTCTGGACAAGGCCAGCGTGGTGCTGGATTTCGCGGTGCTGGGTTTCAGTCCGCGCACGCTCAAGCGCTTTCTGGATATCTTACATATGCCGCATGGCATTATCGTGGTCACCGGACCGACCGGTTCTGGCAAGACCACCACCCTTTATACCGCGTTACAGACCCTCAACACGCCGGAACGGAAAATCTTGACGGTCGAAGATCCGGTGGAATACCAACTGGAAGGGATCAATCAGATTCAGGTCAAGCCGCAGATCAACCTGACCTTTGCTAACGCCCTGCGTTCGATCGTCCGCCAAGACCCGGACGTGATCATGATCGGCGAAATGCGCGATCTTGAAACCGCCGGCATCGCCGTACAGTCCGCCCTGACCGGCCATTTGGTGTTGTCCACCCTCCATACCAACGATGCGGCCGGTAGTATTACCCGCCTGCTGGACATGGGCGTGGAGGATTATCTGTTGACCTCGACCATCAACGGCATCCTCGCCCAGCGCTTGGTGCGGCTGTTGTGCACGCGCTGCCGCCAGCCCTATCAAGCCTTGCCGGAACTATGCGAGGAAATGCGGTTACATCGTTTCAGCGCGAGCCGCGATATTACCCTCCATAAAGCGGTCGGTTGCGAGTATTGCGGCGGCTCCGGCTATCGGGGCCGGGCGGCGATCATAGAGTTTCTGATCGTCACCGACCCGCTGCGCCGGCTGGTGCTAAAACATGCCGACGCCACCCAACTGCAAGCCGAAGCCCAAAAAGAGGGCATGGACACCATGTACGAAGATGGCTTGCGCAAAGCCGTTGCCGGTTTGACCACCATTGAGGAAGTATTGCGGGTGACGACGCAACAGGAACAAGAGGCTTAAGATGCCCCGCTATCGCTACGAGGCGGTGGATGCGGCCGGCGAAGTCCTGCGCGATGCGTTGGAAGCGCCGACATCCGAAGCGGCGGTCGAACAGCTGCGTGATCGGGGTTTGTTACCGCTGTCGGTCGCTGAAGCCAAGGGTGGTTTGTTACGGGGCGGACTCAGCCAGCCGTTGTTTGGCAAAAGCCGGGCTTTAACGCGCAAGACGATCATGCTGTTGACCCAGCAATTGGCCAGCCTGTTGAGCGCGGGGATGCCGTTAGATCGCGCCCTCACCATCCTGATTGGCGTTTCGGAGGACGCGCGGGGGCAGGCGCTGCTGGAAAGAGTGCAGGAAAAAGTGCGTGGCGGTTCGACGCTCGCCGACGCCATGGAGGCGCAAGGCGCATTTTCACGGTTTTATCTGAATATGATTCGCGCCGGCGAGGCGGGCGGGGCACTGGAAACGGTCCTGAAACGCTTGACCGAATTTCTTGAGCGGTCGCAGGCCCTGCGGGAGACGGTGACTTCGGCGTTGATCTATCCCATTATCCTGCTGTCGGTGGCGGCGCTCTCGGTCATTATCTTGTTGACTTTTGTGGTGCCGCAATTCCAGCGGTTGTTTGCCGATGCGGGCAAAGCCTTGCCGTTGGCGACGCAAATCGTGATTGCGGTCGGTGCTGGCTTCCAGCATTACTGGTGGGTCGGCTTGATCGTGATCGGGCTGCTTGTGGTGATCGTGCGCCAGCGCTTGAGCCGACCGGAGCAGCGCCTGCGTTGGGATCGACGGCTGCTGCGCCTGCCCTTGGTGGGCGACCTGATCGCCAAGATCGAAACGGCGCGCTTATCGCGCACCTTGGGAACCTTGCTGGGTAACGGGGTGTCGTTGTTGAATGCATTGACCATCGTCCGCGAGACCCTCGGCAATCAGCTCTTGGTTGGGGCGCTGGGCGATGTGACGGAACACGTCAAGACAGGTCGGGGGCTGGCGGAGCCGCTGGTGGAAACCGGCTACTTTCCCAAACTGGCGGTCCAAATGATCCGCGTCGGCGAAGAGACCGGCCAGTTGCAGGAAATGCTGTTACAGGTGGCCGATACCTACGACAGTGAGGTGCAGACCGCCGTCAAGCGATTGTTGACGCTATTGGAACCGGTATTGATATTGGTCCTCGGCGTGATCATTGCTGGTATTATCATGTCGATTCTGGTGGCGATTCTCAGTTTGAACGAGTTGGCTTTCTAAAAGAAAAATTCAGGACTTTGAAGGATCTTTTAAGACGATGAATGATCGCGAACGAATGGCCGTCGATGTGTTTCATACAATTTATTATGACGGCTTGCCCGGTCAAGGAGCGATTTTTGCCAACACGTATTGGATGGGTGTCCCCTGCCTGAAATGTCCGCTGGATATGTGGATATACCAGGAAATTCTGAGCAAGGTTAAACCCGATCTTGTTATTGAGACGGGCACTTATTTGGGAGGCAGCGCGCTTTTCATCGCCCATCTGATGGATATTCTGGGCAAAGGCCAAATAGTCACCATCGATAACGAAGTTCGTTCAGGTCGTCCCAGTCACGATAGAATTCGATACATCACCGGCTCCAGCACGGATGAAGCCTTGATAAAGTCGATTTTCGATGACTGCCCCATGGAGCAGTGCTTGGTTATTCTGGATTCAGATCACTCCAAAAAACATGTTCTTGAAGAATTACGCCTATTAGCGCCCTACGTTAGTTTGGGAAGTTATTTGATTGTGGAAGACACGAATATCAATGGTCATCCCGCCTACTCAAATTTTGGCGAGGGTCCCTTCGAAGCAGTGCGGGCGTTTTTGAAAACTGACAGTCGATTTACAGTCGATGAGTCCTGTGAAAAATTTCTGATGACCTTCAATCCCCAGGGATATCTGAAACGTGTTGCTTAGTTCGAGATTGTATTTGATGAAAAAATATAAGGTTTACTGGGCTGGTTTTACGCTGATTGAGCTACTGGTCGTGCTGGTCATTCTGGGTCTGCTGGCCGGTTTGGTGGGGCCGCAGGTAATAGGCTGGATTTCCAAATCCAACACGAAAGTGGCGAAGCTGCAAATTGAGGAGCTCAGTACCGCGCTCGATTCGTTCCGGCTGGACATGGGACGCTACCCCGCGACGAATGAGGGGCTGCAAGCGCTGGTTGCCGGGCCGGGAGGGGCGAGCCGCTGGAACGGCCCGTATTTGCGCAAGAATCTCATTCCCAAAGATCCTTGGGGTAACGATTATCAATATCGCGCGCCAGGGCAACACAGTGGCGGAGCTTTCGATCTGTATTCGTTGGGAGCCGATAATGCCGAGGGTGGCGATGGCGAAAATCAGGATGTGATCAGCTGGCAGTAAATGATCCGGACAAGCCGGAGCGAGTGATGCGAGCCAGACAGCGGGGCTTTACCCTGCTGGAGCTGCTGGTGGTTTTGGTGATTGCCGTGCTGTTGGTCGCGCTGACGCCGCCCTTGCTTTCGAGGATGAGCGGCGCTACTGAATTGCGTGGAGCCGCCCGACAGATTGCCGCCGGCCTGCGGTTGGCGCGCGAGCAGGCGGTCACTCGCCAGCAAGACGCCGTGATGACGCTCGACTTGGCGCAGCATCGATTCGCCGTCAGTGGCGATCCGCGTGAAGTGGTGTTACCGGAAAGCGTGGCGCTTCATCTTTATACGGCACAGTCGGAGTTGGTCGATCAGGCGACCGGCGGCATCCGGTTCTTCGCGGATGGCAGCTCCACTGGCGGCGCTATCACCGTCAGTGGGCCAAAACTAGCCTACCGCGTCAATGTCGATTGGTTGACCGGCGCTATCGCCATTGTCGAAGAGGACGCGCAACCGTGAGCGGACAGCGCGGCTTCTCGCTGCTTGAAGTGCTGGTCGCCTTCGCCATTCTCAGCCTCTCTCTGGGCGTGCTGCTGCAAGTCTTCGCCACGGGCCTGCGCAACGCGGGCGTGACTGACGATTACACGCGGGCAACCTTGTATGCTGAATCGATTTTGACCGCGATTGGCAAAGAGGCCCCCTTAAGTGAAGGCAGTCATTCCGGCCCGATCGACGACCGCTTTTCTTGGCGCAGCACGATAAGCCCTTATGTAGAGGGGATGCCTGACCCCGAAAAAAACGCAGGTACGCGCTTATCGAATCGGCGTTGAAGTGTTCTGGGACGGCGTGGCGCAAAATCGCTCGGTCATGTTGGAGACGTTGCGGCTGGCGCCGTTGCAAGCGCCGGATGGGCCACGGAGCCGGCGGCGGTGATCGTGCCAACCGCCAACCGCCGACCAGGGGGATTCACCTTGCTGGAGCTGCTGGTCGCCCTCACGTTGATGGGGCTGATCCTGGTTGTGCTCTACAGTGGTTTGCGACTGGCCTTGAACAGCTCGGACAGCGGCGAGCAACGGGCCGAGGCGACCCAGCGGCTGCGCTTGGTGCAAGAGTTTCTACGCCGCCAATTGGCGCAGTCGATGAGTGTGTTTGAACTTAACGACCAACAGGAGCCGAAGGTGGTTTTTTCCGGCCAGGCTGATGGCGTCGAATTTGTCGCCCCAATGCTGGCGCAATTGGGCCAGGGTGGTCTGTACCGGATTTGGATTGGCGCTAGCGATGGCCGTCTGCGGATGCGTTGGCGGCTGTATCGGCCCAACGATCCCGAACCTGGCGAGGAGCGAGAGACCATATTGCTGGAAGGCGTCTCCACCACGGAATGGGCTTATTTCGGCCCAGAGCGGGAAAATGATCCGCGGCCGCCCAGTTGGCGCTCTGCATGGTCGAGTTCAGAGCGGCGGCCGTTGCTGGTGCGCTTGAATCTGACGTGGGGCGATGAGGCTTGGCCTGATTTGGTGGTCGCGCTCGTGGAAGGGCTGCGGCGATGAGCCCGATGGTTAGCTCTCGTCGCCTCTTCATTCCACAGCGGGGGATGATTTTAGTGATCGTGCTGTGGATCGTGACGTTGTTGGCGGTGATGGCCGGCAGCTTCGCCTATTCCATGCGCACCGAAATCCGGTTGGCGCTCGGCGCGGTGGAGCGGGCGCGGGCCCGCGCCTTGGCCGAAGCGGGCGTGGCCTATGCGATGGCTTGGCAACTTGATCACGACGCCAGCCGAAAGACTTGGCCGCCGAACGGCGATCCACGCGAATGGGTCTTCGGCGATGGACGGGTGCGTATTGAAGTCATCAATGCCAATGGGTTAGTGAGCCTGAACACGGCCAGCCCGGATTTGTTGAAGGCGCTGTTCTCTGGCGTGGGGGTGGATGCCGCTGATCGAGATGCTTTAGTCGAAGCTGTCCTGAATTGGTCAGAGTCGGGTCAGCAGCAAATGCTCGGTCGCCCCGACCGTGCTGCTGGTCAGTTAAGCGGTCGGTTTCAACCGCGAAAGGCGCGCTTTGAAAGTATTGAAGAATTGCAGCAAGTCGAGGGGATGACGAAGGCTATCTACGAGCGAATCGCCGATGAAGTTACCGCCTTTTCAAGCCACCTCGGCGTCAATCCAGAATTTGCCCCCGCGGGCTTATTGCGAGACTTGGGGCTAGACGAGCGAGCCGTTGCCGACTATGTTGCCAGTCGCGCCAAGGCGGCGGCTGATGGTTCGCGTCCGCCACCCGTGCCGCGTACCAGCGGCGAGGGTATTTTTTTTGGTGGACGTACCCCCATTTACCATATAACCGTGGCGGCGGAGCTAGAGTCCGGCACGGTTGTGAAGGTAAAAGCAGTCACTGACTTGCAAGCGGGGATCATCGCGCAAGATTTAAGAGTGTTTGCCTGGCGAGAGGGGCGTTAGGCTATCATGCGTTGATTTTTGTCGATAGGCCGAAGCGTTTTTGGAGTTGCTTGGATCGTGTCATCGCGCGTGCGGATAGAAAATATTAACCTGCATTGGAGCTGGAGCGCCGCTTGGCGCTGGTGGCGAGAGGGCTTGCTGGCCTGGTTGCCCGCTGACGTTCGCCAGTGGCTAGCCGGTTCATCCCGACGGCTGGTCATCTTGGCCGATGGAGGTGAACTGATGCTTTTGCGCGAGGAGGGCGATCAGACGCAGGAACTCGAACGACTGGATGCGGTGACGCCGGACTGGGGCGTGGTGGCGGCATGGTTCAAAAGCGAAAAACCCAGTCAGTTGGTATTGCGGTTTCCGGCCGATCAAACCCTGCGGAAAACGTTATCCTTGCCGTTGGCGGCTGAGAAAAACCTGCGCCAGGTGGCTGGCTTCGAGATGGATCGGCTGACGCCGTTTACCGCCGCCCAGGTTTACTACGATGTGAGCGTAGTGGAACGCCAGCCCGCCGACCGCCGGCTACACGTTAAACTGACCGCCTTGCCGCGCGTCGGGGTCGATCCGATCTTGACCCAATTGCAGCAACGCGGCTTACAGCTCGACACGCTTGATGTGGTTGGCGGCGCTCCCGATCTCAATTTATTACCGGTGGAACAGCGCAAGCGGCGTGGGGTATGGGAGCAGCGGTTGCTGGGCGTATTGATTATTGCCGCCTTACTGTTGGTCGCCACGGCCGCGATTCTGCCGATTTGGCAACAGCGCATGTTGGTGATCGAGACCATGGCTAAAGTCAACCGGCTCCAGCAAGGGGCTAACCAAGTGCTGAACTTGCGCGAGCAGTTGGATCGGACCCTGGAGTCTTCCAAGGTCTTGGCCCAGCAGAAACGAACCACCCAGCCTCGGGTGAGCGTATTGCAAGAATTAACGGCTATTCTGCCGGATGACACTTGGTTGGAGCGGTTGCAGATCAAGGGCGATACCGTGCAAATCATCGGTCAGTCCGCCAAGGCCTCAGCGCTAGTCGGTATCGTGGAATCCTCGGATTTATTGAGTAACGCCAGTTTTATATCGCCAGTGACCATTGATAGCAGAACTAACAAGGAGCGTTTCTCCTTGGGAGCGCGGATTGCTAAAGAACACTGATATGGCCGCCGTATGAAAACAGTCAGTTGGGGACAGCGCTTGGCCGCTTTGTTGCTGCTTGTGTTGTTGTTGGGCGGTGGGCTGTACCTTCTGGCGCAGCGCGTTTGGATCGACCGTTACCGTTATTACCAAGGCCACCTGGAGCAACAAACAAACCGTTTGGCGCAGCTGGAGCGGATAACCGCCAGTCGCGACCGCATCCAGCAGTCGATCACCAGGATCCAGCAAGATCGTAATGCCGCCGCACAGTACCTACCGCAATCCGCCCCGGCCGTGGCCGCCGCCGAGTTGCAGCAACGCGTCAAGTCAGTCGTCGAGGCGGCGGGAGGAACGTTGCGCAGCACGCAAGTCGCGCCGCCGGCTGAGGAGAGCGGGGCCATCAAGGTGGCGGTCAGCGTCAGCCTGACCGGCGATACCGAAAGCCTGCAAAAGATTTTATACGAGTTGGAAGCGCAAACTCCGCTATTGTTCGTGGATAATCTGGACGTGACGGCACGGGAAAACCGGCCGCGGCTTGCCAGTGGGCGACTGGCTAATTACAGCCGGATACAATTGAATGTACAGTTGGAAATTTCGGGTTATTTACGCAAGGGGAAAGCTTGAGTGTCGGCCAAAACCGTAGGCCTGCTATTCTGGTTACTCGTTGGCGGACTGGCGGCGGCGGCCGTTTATTGGCAATTGACCCATCCACCGCGCCCGCCCGCGATCCCCAAGGCAGCGCAAACCACTCCCGGATTGCCGGTGATAGTGCCGACGCCGCCCTTTAAATTGCCGTTACCGGAAAGGTTTGGCGAAATCGTTGCCCGCCCTGTATTTATCGCGGCTCGTCGGCCGGAGCCGCCAGCGCCGCCGGATGAAGAACCCGCGCCAAAGCCGGTAGCGACTTCCGAGCAGAAATTTCTGCTACTTGGAGTGATTATAGCGCCGAGCATGCGAGTGGCCTTATTGCGTCCAGAAGAGCCTAATGCCAAAACAGCGCGGGTCAAATTGGGCGAAATGCTGGGGGAATGGCGGTTGGAGGCGATCTTTCCGAACCGGGTTGTCATCCGTAAAGACCAGGCAACCCAGGAGTTAGCGCTGGCGCGCCCGAAAAAGCCCGCTGGGTCTCGCGCCAAACCGGCGTCGGATAGGGATCTGTTGCCGGGGGAAATGCCGGCGGCGCCTCAGCCCGAGGCGTTACCTTCTTCAATCATTCCCCCGCCGCCGCAACCGCAAAATGATGGATAATTAAATTCATGAGACAGATTTTGTACCCGTTGCCGGTTGGCGCCTTGCTGGCCGTGCTGTTAAGTGCGTGCGCGACGGCGCCTCCTGAGGAAAAGGGGGCCGAAATGGCCTTTGATAACAGTGGTCCTCGCTTGCGTGCCAGGCCGCTACCTCCCACCGACGCCGCCAGCGTCAATCCAACGGCCGCCATCGCGCCTAAAGCCCCACTGATCGTGCCGGGCACGGGTAATTTCATCAATCAGACCGCCATCAGCAAATCCGCCCCCGCCGCCCCCGCCTCGCCGGGCGAAGTCACCCTGAATTTCGAGGGCGCTGACATTCGTGATGTGGCCAAAGTCATTTTCGATACGCTGAAGGAAAACTACACGGTTGATCCACAGGTACAAAGCGAAGTGACGGTGCAAACCAGCCGACCGCTGGCGCGGGAGCAGCTGCTGCCGACCTTGGAGACCATCCTGCGCATGAGTAACGCGGTGTTGGTCCGCGACGGTAGCCTGTATCGGATCGCTCCCGCGACTGGAGCTTCTCAAAAAGGAAATGTCGTGCCGCGATTGAGGGCTGGCGGCGTTGGTTACAATGTCCGCATCGTGCCGCTGCATTATGTCAGCGCGGCGGAAATGCAGACGATCATTGCCCCTTTTATGCCCGAGGGTGGCGTGTTGCGGGCTGATACCGCGCGCAATCTGTTGATTCTCGGTGGTACCCCGCAAGAGCTGGCCAACGCTCAGAGCACCATCGATACCTTTGATGTTAATTGGCTCAAAGGCATGTCGATTGGGATGTTCCGGCTGCGCAATGTGGACAGTCAGGCCATGGCGACCAATCTGAATCAGTTGCTGGGGGAAGGTTCTGGAACGCCAATCGCCGGGTTGCTCCGTTTTGTCCCGCTCAGCAAATTGAATGCGGTGCTGGTGGTGACGCCGCAGGCCGAGTATTTAAAAGAAGTGGCCGTTTGGATTGAGCGGCTAGATGGAGTGGGCGGCGAACGGCTGTATACGTACCAGATACAAAACAGTCGAGCCGATTACGTCGCCGAATTGCTCAACGGCCTGTTCAATCTAGGCGGTGGGGCCAGCAGTGGCCGGGGTGGCGAGCTGGCCCCTGGATTGAAATCCGGGCAATTATCCAGCGGTGGAAGCTTTGGCGCCGACGATGGGCTGTCGGCGGGCGGCGGTTCGGGATTGGGTGCAAGTTCGTCATCCCAGTTGGGCGGCGGTTCCTTGCAAAGTGGCGCGGCCTCATTGGGTGGTACATCCACATTAGGCGGCTCATCTTCTCTTGGGCGTTCGTCTTCGTTGGGCGGGGCTTCTTCGCGCAGTGGCTCCAGCCTATCGGCAGGTAGCCGCCGCTCCAGTGGGCGTACCGCCGCTGGCGCATCCGGCGGCGCCATCGGTTCCGGCGGCCCGGCCGCCGGCATGGAAGAAGTGCGGATCGTCGCCGATACCGAAAATAATTCTCTGCTGATTTGGGCCACCAACCAAAATTATGAGCGGATCATCAGCACGCTGCAAAAGCTGGATGTGACGCCCCGGCAAGTATTGATCGAAGCGACGATCGCCGAAGTGACCCTGACCGGCACTTTGCAATATGGCTTACAATGGTTTTTTGAAAATGAACTCGGCTCAAATCAGGATCGCGGCTATACCGGAACGGGTTCGTTGGGAATCGGCAACGATAGCCTCGGAAAAAATGCCCTTGGCGGTTCTCCCCTTGCTCCCATAGTGCTTCCTTCATCGACGGATGCATTTTCCTATGCTATTACCAACAGTAGGGGTCTGGTGCGAGGGTTATTAAGAACACTGGCCAACGATTCCAAGGTGAAGGTGCTGTCCTCGCCCCAGGTGATGGTGGTGGACAATCAGAAAGCGCTGATTCGAGTCGGCACCGATCAGCCGATTCCAGGCGCGACCACCACCACCAATAATGTAACCACATCCGGCGGCATAGATTACAAACCCACCGGCGTGCTGTTGGAAGTGCTGCCTCGCGTTAATTCCGGCGGTATGGTGAATATGGAGGTCAAGCAAGAAGTGGTCGATGTGGGGCCAATCGATACCGCGACCAGGCAACGTTCGTTTTTGCAACGCAGCGTGACGAGCAAGGTCTCGGTGCAGGATGGCGAAACGCTCGTGTTGGGTGGCTTGATTCGGGATAATCGCAGTGAATCCCAGGGCGGATTGCCAGTACTCTATAAGATTCCAGTGTTTGGCGCGTTGTTTGGCTCTACCGCCCAGGTTGTGGATCGAACCGAACTGGTGGTGTTGATTACCCCGCGCGTGGTGCAAAGCAGTGAGGAAGCTCGTCAAGTCACTGATGAAATCAGACAAAAGATGCGTGAAATCGCTCCCATGGTGCCGGCATCCTGACGCTGTCCGGAGACTTGTTGTAATATTGCAACTTTGGTTATTATCTTTGATAGGAGTATTATCTTGCGTAGGAAAGATCACGGTAATCCTTGCATTTCGCGGCTGTTCTATTTATAAATAATGCAAGTGCTTTTTTGTTGTAAGGATAAAAGCTGTTGCGGAAACAACAAAATAATGTTGTTATGTTGACACCAGATAGATTCCCATGTAATCTCGCGCTGGTAGTCAGTCTCTGTGTTTTTGTTAAAGTGCTCGTGCGAAGCAACCTAATAGGAGTTACAACACATGATGGTGAATTTTAAGAAAATTGGTGTGGCGGCGGCTGTTGCATCTGCCCTTGGCACCATTGGCGCTGCGCAGGCGGCCATCTTGGGGGCACCCGCTGACGCGCTGCTGATCCCTTACGTATTCGCGGGCGAAACGGCCAAGGGTGTGGTGACCAATACCCTGATCGGCGTCACGGTGGCTGATCCCAACCGCGCTAATCCGACCCAGTTTGTTGATCGGTCAGTGGAGCCGCCCACCGTTGAGACGATCGGCGTTGGCACCTTATCTCCTTGGTTAAGCAAGTATGCCACCGTAACGGATGGCGTGCCTGATACTGGCTCGCAGTATTGTAATGCGGGCGGCGCGTCTCTCCATTGGTACTTCTTCGATATCGATAGCAACGAAGTGGCGGATGGCACCATTCCCGTTACCTGCGAAGATTTCGTGCGTATCGACTGGAATTTCATCGTTAATAGTAATTTCCCCAGCGCCAAGAACACCCCCGGATATTTGGTGATTGCGGATAACCGTGGCGGCGCCACCAGAGATGGCGGCCTGATCCTTTACGGCGCTGCCTATCAGATTCGCGGCAACTGGGCTACCCAGGCGTTTGTTCCGGCCGTGCCGATGGTTGACAGAACCGATGGCACCCTCGGTGACGAAGTGACCCGCTCAGGTTCTTTCTTGGCCCAGGTGAACCCGGTTACCGCCGGTGTGTTGCTGCCGAGCGCAAGCACGATTTTAGGTGGAGCCAATACCTCTCGGTTCAGCTTGCGTTATGTTGCCGACACCGCTGAGACTTCCGCTTTCCCGACTTCCACGACCTTTGTGTTGTGGTTCCCGGATCTTGGCTATGGCGCCAACATCCGTCAGCGGACCAACATCCTGGTCTTCAACACCGAAGAAGGCGCGGTTTCGGCGACGGTCGATATCCCGCACGAGCTGAATCTGGTGCAGGTCGATCCGCTGGCTGACCCAAAGAAGCCTGCGGCGCCCCATACCGCTGTTTTGCGTGATGGCCTGACCCATACTGAGTCTGATCGCGCGGGCACCACCGCTGTTGGTAGCGCGGTGAACTCGGGCTATGTGTTGTTTGATGTGAGGGATTGGTATGACGCGACCACCGTTGTGGTCGACGGCAATAGCATCTCTCAGGCTAACGCGCGCACTACCGAAGGCTCTCGGGCCGGTTTTGCGTACAGCTTGATCAATATCAATACCTCTAACAACGTGCAGACTGAACTGGCCCACGAGCGTGGTTTGGTTTTCCGGAACTGATCGAATCCGGGCATTGCCAGCAATGCATCATGGAAGACCTTTTTGAAAAAATCCTAGCCCTCCGTTCTCGGAACGCAGGGCTTTAGGTAAGGCAGTTAAAGACGGCGTACTTTAGTGCGCCGTCTTTGTTTTTGTACCAAGCCAAGGTAAATGATGATGGGGAAGCCGTTTTGGATGCGACTCTTGCTGGGATTGATAGCGACTATCAATTTAGGCTCCGCCGCCGATGCGCCGGTTTCGGCTGCTGTCGTTGGCCAAGAGCCACCAGTCCCTTTACCTCTAAGGTTGTCGCCTAGCCCCAACGAGCCCTTTTGGATGGCTCCAGACCGGAGTTATGCACGGTTTTGGGTTTCGAGCGGCACCTTTCATGTGTTGGTGGACGATTTAACCGGCGACGGTCGACTAGATTTGGCCTTTACCACCCACAGTACCGGTATGATCAATGTGTTTCGCCAGGTGGAGCCACGGCAGTTCGTGGCGGTTGGCGAACAAGATATTCCTGGGTTCCATCCCAACGATACGATTGCCTTGCCCAGCAACCCGAAACGCTACGTGATCAATGGCGAAGGCGACGGACGGCTGCGAGTGGTATCGGCGCAACCCGATGGCCATTTGGTCCACTTGGCCGATTACTCGACGCCAGGCCCTTTGAGCAGTACGCCGTTTTTATGGCCGGGTTGGGGTCTTGGCTTGGCGGTGGTGCCCTATAGTGGCGAGTCATTCACCCTGCTGCGCGATTTTAATCCTGAGACCGCCCTGTCCAAGGCCGCGCTCAAACTGAGAGCCGGCCGGGATGTCCGCCCGGCCCGTTTGGCGGATTTGAAAGGCAACGGCATACCTGCGTTGGTGCTTCCAAGCTTCGATGATAGCAAGGTCTGGGCCGTTGAATATGTGAGTCCCGACCGCGACCCGGCGGTGCGGTTGTTGGCTACCCTGGCGGGAGGTTGGCCGCGGCATGTGTTGCCATTCGATGTCAATCGCGACGGTAAAGTGGATTTGTTGGCGCCACTGTCAGTGGAGCAGCGCATAGTGCTGCTGCTGAACGATGGCCAAGGTAAATTTAACGAAGGAGAATCAATCAGCTATCCGGGCGCGGTTGGGATTAACGCGATGGCGGTCGGCGAAGATGGTGCCGAACGTTATCTGCTGGCGGGCGGTATCCGATCCTTGGTGCTGTATCGGGAGCGCCGAGAAAAAGTGGGCGGTTTCGAGACGGTGTTAGTGCCGTTGCTCAACTGGCCAAGCCGCTTGGAGCTGGTCGATGTGGACGGCGACAGCTCGCTGGATGCGGTTGTGGGCAACGTCGGTGAGGCAACGTCCATGGTTATTTACGGTCCACTATGGGACGCTTTCAATAAATTGGCGGCCAATCCGCCCGATGGCGCTAAACCCGATTGATCCAGCGCAGTGCTTGGCTTGTTGTTGAGCCGAAGTTCGGTAACGTAAAAAGTATCCGTAAAAGGTATTTGAATGATTAATAAAATGACTATGACCGCCCTGTTGGTGATGACGGTCACCGTTCCAGCGGCAAGCCTGAGTGGTCGCGCCGCGTGGGCGGCCGATCCGGCGGCCCAGCAGCCAATAACGCCCGCACCACAAATCATCCCGCCAGAGGCGGCTTCCGCTGTCCCCGTGCCGCCTGGATCAGAGTCGCCTAAACCGGATTCCCAGCAGGCTCCTGATGCGGGATCGACGGCCGCCAAACAGCCATCGGCAGCCGATGCGCCGCCAGCCTACTCGCCGGAGTATAAGGTGCCAATAGCGCGGGTGGGCAAGGAAACCATTATAGTTTCTGAGTTTATGAAATATGTGACGCAGGATACCCGCCTGGTGATGAAGGCCAAAACTGTTGAAGGCCGGGTGCAAGTGCTGCGTGAGATGCTTATCGATCGCCTGCTCGAAGAAGGAATGTATCAAGAGAGTCTGTTAACTCGAAATCAGGCCGTGGATAACAAGGCTTATATGGAGGCCTATCAGAAGCTGGCCAGCCGCTATTTTCCAATACCTGAAGCGCCAGCAGAAGAAACGCTATACAAGTATTATGAGGAACATCCTGAATTTTATGGTATTCCCGCCATGGTGCGAATCGGTCAAATTCAGTTTCAAGTTCCAGAGAATGCCGATGACCAGACGAAGGCAGCGGCCAAGGCCAAAGCGGAAGAAGCGGTGAAACGGCTGCGCGCGGGTGAGTCTTTTTCGGTATTGGCCGAGTTGTTGACTGACAATCCCCAGGGCAAGGTCGCTAAAGGCGATCTCGGGTTTTTTCAGCCGGATAAAGATGAGTGGTTGCGGAAAGCCGTTACTGGTTTAACCGTGGGCCAGTTCTCCGAAGCGCTCGAATCGCCGGTAGGCTATGAAATCATCCTGCTCCAGGATAAGCGGGATGCCATGATCGCTCCTTATCGGAATGTGCGGGATAATGTGATCGCCCGGATCCGGCAGCAGGCTCAAGCCAAGGCTCGTGAGGAATACGCCTGGAAAATTGCTAAAAAAGTGGGCGTCTCGGTAGAAAAGCCAGAATTAAAAAGCGCGATTCCCGCGTCTGTAGCCGCGGAGATCAAAGCTCCCGCCGTCGTCGAGAACAAAATCCCCGAGGCTAAGGCCCCGGCGGAGACCAAGCCTTAAGGAACCGATTCATGCCAAATGTTATTACGTTCGTTCGAATGAGCCGGTTGGCCGTCGTTATTGCCAGTTTGTCCTTGGCCGGCGCGCTTTATGCGGAGGAGCCCAAGGCTATCTCGCCCGCCGCAACTGCACCGTCCGAGCCAGTCGCCGCGCCTGCCGCCAGTCAGCCCGCCAACCCAGAGCAGGTGGCCGCTTTCCGCCAGCGAGTCGAACAGTACTGGAGCGCACGCCAGAGCCGTGACATCACGACAGTATATGGACTGGAATCGGCGGCTCAGCCCGGCGGTTGGCTGAAGTTGGAAAACGCCATGATGTTGATGGGGTTACCTGTTCGCAAAGCCAAAGTTGAGGAGATTCAGATTGAAGGCGAACGAGCAAAAACCAAGATCAGCGCTGAAGTGAATATCGGTACCTTTGGCTGGACTCCACAAGTGATTGAAGATCCTTGGGTGTTGGTCAATGGGCAATGGTTTCACGAAACGACTCCCCAATAAGTGCATTGAGTTCGCAATGTCGATGATCGAAACCTTGGTGGCGCAAGGCGAGCAGCTGGCCGCGACGGGTCAGCTTGCGCAAGCGAAAGATCGGTACCTGCAAATTTGCCAGATAGCGCCGCACCGTAGTCGCTTTTGGTTTCGCTTGGCGGAGTTGCAATACGATCTCGAACAATTCGCCGATGCGTTGCGGGCGCTGGAATACGCCTTGCGTTTGGAGCCAACGAATGCGTCCGCCTTGCTGCTGGCGTCCGCCGCTTTACTGGAAACAGGCGGGTATCAGCAGGCTGTCCAGCTGGCCGATCAAGCCCTCAAGTCGGACGAGAACCAGCGCTTGGCGGCGCTCTCCAACAAGAGCATCGCGCTGCTGCGATTGGGGCGTTATCAAGAGGTGTTGGCGACTGTCGATGCGGTGTTGGCTTTGGACGAAACGCAACCAACCGCGCATTCGACTCAAGGTTCAGCCTTATTTAGTCTCGGACACTACGAAGCCGCATTGGACGCCTTTGACCGCGCCTTAGCCTTACGGCCGGAACATAGCGGGACTTTGATCAATCGCGCCGCCACGCTGCGGGTATTGCAACGCTGGGAAGAGGCGTTGGCGGCGGTGGATGCGGCCTTGACCATGCAGCCGGATTCTCCACCTGGATTGCTAAACCGCGCGGCGATCTTATTGGATTTGCAGCGATACGAAGACGCCTTAGCCTCATTGGATCGGTTGCTGCACCAGCAACCAAGCCATGCCAAGGCGCTGGCTAACCGAACGTTGGCGTTACTCCGACTGGGGCGCTTACAGGAAGCGCTGGCTACGATGCAGTCCTTGCGCGCGACCGGTCAATCGGTCGCCGAGTGGGTGCTGACGGCCAGTGAGCTATTGCTGCGACGCGCGCAGCCGCTCCAAGCGCTCAGCTGGATTGAACAAGGTCTGGTTTGGCATCCCGATCACCCGGAACTCTTGAGAGGCCAAATTGCGATCTTGTTAATGCAGGAACGCTATCTGGCCGCCTTGCCAGTGGCGGAAAAGCTGCGGCAATTGACCGAACCGACTCAGACGCCCGCCCGGCTGGCTGTGGCGGCGGCCTTTAATGCTAACGGCCGATTTGCGGAAAGCTTGGTTTTGCTTAATGAATTGCCGGCCGCCGCTATCGACAACGATTGGCAATTCCACGCCAAGCGCGGCGAAGCCCTGGCCGGTTTGGATCGTTTTAACGAGTCAAGACAAAGTTTTGAAACGGCTGAACGCTTATCTAGCCGAGCGTTTCGCGCCAGCTATCACGATGGGCCATTCCAAAGTCGCCCAGACGATTCCGAGCCGCCACCGGTGACTCCGGAATTGGCTCGCATCAATTTCGAATTGCGTCGCTTGGAACATGGCGACTGGCAAGATTACGAAAACCGGGTGGCCGCTATCCAACACTGGACGGAAGCGGCTCTGGCGCGGGGCGAGCCATCGCCCTTGTTGCCGTTTCGATCCTTATTTTTACCATTACCCCAATCTTTGCGGTTCACCATCGCCCGCCGTGAAGCGGAACGCCTGGCGGCGGTCGGGCATTCGGATAGGGCCATCGGGGCCGGGACCACACCGAGTCCAGTGAAACCAGCACGCTTGAAAATCGGCTATGTCTCGGCTGATTTTCGCGAGCACCCAACCGCGCATCTGATGCGTGGCTTATTTGGTTGCCATGATCGCGATCGTTTTGAGGTGTTCGGCTATTCCTTGCGCGGCGACGATGGCAGTGGTTATTACCGCCAGATCAAAGCGGACTGTGACCGGTTCGTGGATTTATCGGCCGTTGATAATGCCGCCGCCGCCCAGCAAATTCGAGCCGATGGAATTGATCTCCTCATCGATTTGATGACTTACACCAACTACGCCCGCCCGGAAATTTTTGCCTTGCGCCCGGCTCCCGTTCAGGTGGGCTGGCTGGGGTTCCCCGGCAGCAGTGGTGCCCGTTATCTGGACTATTTGCTGGTTGATTCCGTGGTATTACCGAGCGAACAGATTGGATTTTGTACCGAACAACCGATCTATCTGCCGGAGTGCTACCAGATCAACGACCGCTGGCAAGAAATTGCCGAAACCGGCTGTCGGCGCAGCGATCACGGATTGCCCGAGCAGGGTTTTGTCTTCTGTTGTTTCAACCAAATGCAGAAGCTAGAGCCCGTCATGTTTGCCGTTTGGATGCGGATCTTGAAACGGGTGACTGATTCGGTGCTTTGGCTCTACTGCTCAAGTGAGGAAGCCCAAGGCCGATTGCGCGCCATGGCGGTGGCGCATGGGATTGCCGCGGAGCGCTTAATCTTTGCTGGCCACCTCCCCAAACCCCACCATTTAGAACGCCACCGTTTGGCCGATCTGTTTCTCGATACTCGGCTGTACAATGCCCACACCACCGCCAGCGACGCCTTATGGGCGGGATTGCCGGTGTTGACCTGTTTAGGTGAGACTTTTCCGGCGCGGGTAGCCGCCAGTTTGCTACAGGCGGTCGGTTTACCGGAGCTGATTGTCGCTACCATGCCAGCCTACGAGGAATTGGCGGTTCGATTGGCCGCCGCGCCAGCTGAATTGGCCGGCTTGCGCGCCAAACTGGCGGATAACCGGTTGCGAATGCCGCTATTCGATACGGAGCGTTTCGTCCGCCACCTCGAACGAGCGTATCAATTGATGAACGAGCGCCAGACGCGGGGATTAGAACCCACCTTGTTACGAGTCGAAGCGCTGCCCGTTAGCGGTTGATTTCATGGCGGTAATGGATTCCAGCAGCGGTATCGGTAGCAACTCGGTATTGGCGCATGTGTTGCGTCGCTGCTGGTTGCAGCGGCAATTGTTTTTCAAGCTATTGCGCCGCGATTTTGCGGAGCGCTATCGTGGCTCTTTTCTGGGCGTGGCGTGGTCGCTGCTCCTGCCGCTGCTGTCGCTCTCCGTTTTCACCTTCTTCTTCGGCGTGATCTTTAAGATGCGCTGGGCAGGGAGTGACGGCTCGCTCGGCGATCTGGCGCTCGTTTTATTCATCGGGATAACGCTCTATAACTTCCTGGCGGAATGTCTCAACCGCGCCCCTGGGTTGATCTTGGGCCACCAGAATTACGTTAAGAACGTCATTTTCCCGCTGGAAATGTTGCCGGCGGTGATGGTGGCTTCAGCGGTGCTGACTTTGAGCGCGACCTTGCTGATTATTTTGCTGCTGCAAGCGACGGTAGGGTCTGGCCTGAGCTGGACGGCTGTATTGTTGCCGCTGATTGTGTTGCCGCTGGTGCTGGTCGCGCTCGGTTTGAGCTGGTTTCTCAGCGCGCTCGGCGTGTATATCCGCGACATTCAGCAACTGGTCGTTCCCTTGGTGCAACTGCTGATGTTCATAAGCCCGGTATTTTATCCGATCAGTCATTTGCCTGAATCGGTTCGATTCTGGCTTAAGCTCAACCCACTGGCCTGGGTGATCGAGCAGACCCGAGGGATTTTACTATTCGGCCAGCCGCCGCCTTGGCAATCCTATCTGCTGTGTCTTGGCGCTTCCCTGCTTATTGCGTTGCTGGGGGCTTATTGGTTCGCTCGCACCCGTAAGGGATTCGCTGATGTTCTCTGATCCTGTCAGTTCCCCGCTGGCGGCGGAAGAGGCCGTGATCGAGGTGCGAGAGGCCGGTAAGTGCTATCAAATCTACGACCGGCCGCAAGATCGGTTGAAACAGATGCTCTGGCGCGGCCGGCGGCGTTACTATCGCGAATTTTGGGCATTGCGGGATGTTTCTTTCTCAATCCGACGGGGCGAGACCGTCGGTATCATCGGCCGCAACGGCTCCGGCAAATCCACCCTGCTTAAAATGCTGTGCGGCACTCTGACGCCGACGACCGGCGCTTTATCGGTGCGAGGCCGTGTCGCGGCGCTGCTGGAATTGGGAACCGGCTTTAATCCCGAATTTACCGGCCGGGAGAATGTGTATCTCAACGCGGCGATTCTGGGTCTTGATGATGTGGAGATTGCGCGCTATCTGCCTGAGATATTGGCTTTCGCGGATATCGGCGAGTTCATTGACCAGCCGGTGAAGACCTACTCCAGCGGTATGGCGGTGCGCTTGGCTTTTGCCGTCATTGCGCATGTGCGCGCGGACGTTTTGGTCATTGACGAAGCGCTGGCGGTTGGCGATGTTTTTTTCGTCCAGAAATGTATGCGCTTCCTTCGCCAGTTTCAGGAACACGGTACGCTGCTGTTCGTTAGTCACGATACCGGAGCTGTGGTCAACTTGTGTGATCGGGTGGTGTGGCTCGATCACGGCCAGGCGCGGGAAATAGGCTCGGCCAAGGAGGTGTGTGAACATTATTTGGCCATTCTGCGCGAAACTCAAGCCGGGGTCACGGCAGAAAAGTCCGCACGGCGGTTGGAGCCGGGTTCGCAGATGAAACCTACCGCTCCCACGCAGCCGGTCGAAACGGTGGATCAGCGGCTGCGATTTCTCAATCAGACCCGCTTTCGCAACGATTTAGAATTATTCCAGTTCCGCCGTGAAGTGGCCGGCTATGGGACTGGCGCGATTCGGATTGTGGACGCCAGGTTTGAGGACGAGCAAGGGCGACCATTACAGTGGATGGTGGGTGGTGAACAGGTCGCGTTAGTGGTTGACGCCTTGGCGCTGAGTGCGCTTGATAATCCAATCATCGGCTTTTTCATTAAAGACCGGTTGGGTCAGAATCTGTTCGGAGAGAATACGTATTTAACCTACCTGGGCGAATCCAGGGCTGTAGTGAGTGCCCAGTCTTTAAGGGCAAGATTCTGCTTTCGAATGCCAGTTTTACCGGTTGGGGATTATACGGTGGACATTGCGGTCGCATCAGGCACCCAGCAAGAGCATGTAACCCATTGCTGGTGTGATGATCTACTCATTTTTAAATCCCATGCGAGTAGCGTCCCCCACGGGTTGATCGGTATTCCCATGCTGGATATAGAGCTGCTCATTACTGATGTTGCAACTGCCGCCGAGCTTACCGCTGATCAATGATGCCGAGCGGTAGCGATGCTAAACTGGCTTATGCGCCAGAATTGGATGGCCTACGTGGAATCGCCATTCTTGCCGTGATGTTGTTCCATACCGAGATGTCGATTTTTAAGGGAGGATTTATCGGTGTGGATATTTTCTTTGTCTTGAGTGGGTTTCTGATTACTTCACTACTCATTCAGGAATTTGTCGCGACTAAAACCATTAGCCTAAAGAATTTTTATATCAGACGGTTACTGCGGCTTGGTCCCGCTTTAATGTTACTGCTCATTAGCTATTGTATTATAAGTTTTTTCTTTTTAAGTAAAGAACAAGCGAATAGTAATTATATTGATGCCTTCATTTCTCTTATCTATCTTTCAAACTGGGCGAGAGCTTTTGATGTTCATCCCCCAGATTTTCTGGGACATACTTGGTCGCTTTCGATTGAGGAACAATTTTATATCTTATGGCCTATTCTATTGTTGACTCTGCTTCGTATAAGTAAAAATCGCTGGTATGTTTTTATTTTTACAGTTCTGATTGCGCTTGTTTCCTGGCTTTTAAGGATTCATTTCATTATAAACGATGTCTCACTGATTCGAGTATATAACGGATTGGATACGAGAGCAGATGCCCTGATGACCGGCTGTGCTCTCGGTGTGCTGCTAGTTCTGTATCCACCTAGCGAGATGAGTAGGCACTCCTGTTTTAAATGGCTCAAATATCTCTCACCGCTGGCCATGCTGTGTCTTTTATTTCTGGTGTTTGCTAGTGATTGGCAAGATTTTCGAATGTATTATTTTGGTTTTAGTGTGGTTGAATGCCTGGTATTCATTTTGATCCTCGATATTAGATTAAATAAAGAAGGTATCCTCAGTAAGCTATTGGCTCTGAAAGGGTTGGTTTGGATTGGATCGATTTCTTATGGTTTGTATCTTTGGCATTATCCAGTCTATAGGACTATGTTTGCTCTAGGATTTGGGCATAAGGCAGTCGTCTTTGTGGGGACGCTGGCGACTTTCATAATTGCCATGTTTTCTTATTTTATCTTAGAAAAACCGGTGCTTCGCTTGAGAAAATTCTTTAGTTATAAGTCGTTGGATCAGAATAATACTCAAATGAGTACCCAGCTTCCCTCCGGTCAAACCGAAATACTAAAAATGTAGTTCTTTTGAATCAAAAATAATGAGGTCAGATTTTTGAGTAGTAGCATCCATTACAGCAGTGCTGAATCTTTTCCAGTCAATCCCAGTAGGATTGATATCATCATTCCAGTTTATCGCGGGCTAGAAGAGACTCGGCTTTGTTTAAACAGTGTCTTGGCATTTCCGCAGCAAACTCCCCACGAAGTTATAGTAATCGACGATTGTAGCCCGGAAGTAGAACTCTCGGACTGGCTGCGTGGCTTGGCGGGCATTGGCGCTATCACGCTACTGGTAAATCCAGTGAACGTCGGTTTTGTCAATACGGTTAACCGGGGTATGGCGCTTCACCCGGAACGGGATGTGGTGTTGCTCAATAGCGATACCGAAGTACATGGAAATTGGCTTGATCGCTTGCAGGCGCACACCAGCACTGACCCAATGATTGGTACGGTGACGCCCTTTTCCAATAACGCTACTATTTGTAGTTATCCACGTTTTCTTCAGAGCAATCTTTTACCTGAAGATTGGACGCTAGCAGCTTTAGATAAGCTGTTTGCGAAGATTCATGCGGGCCAAAGCTTTGATATTCCTACCGCAGTAGGATTCTGTATGTATATTACTAGGCGCTGCCTGGATCGGGTAGGTTATTTTGATGCGGCTTTGTTCAAACGAGGCTATGGTGAAGAAAACGATTTTTCAATGCGAGCGCTCGATATTGGCTTCCATCATCTGCTAGCAACGGATGTATTTATTTACCATCGCGGCGGGGTTTCTTTTGGTTCGGACAGCCAAGCGCTAAGCGCTGAAGCTCAACAGCTTTTGGAGCAGCGTCATCCCGGCTATCCCGATTGGGTCCGTCATTTTTGCAGCCACGATCCAGGGCGAAGGGCACGGCGTCGTATTGATCTATATCGGTTAATTCAATCAAAACGGGAAAAAATACTCTTTATTACCCATGCGTTGGGAGGTGGTACCGAAAAGCATGTACAGGATTTAGCGGATTTATTGGCTCCCAATTTTGAAGTGCTGGTGTTACGCCCAACCTCTTTAGAAGGGGTCAGTATCGAATGGGTACGCCGTGGAGAAGAATTTAAAGTTTATTATAAGTTGCCTTATGAATATGAAAAATTGCTTGATCTTATTAGAGAGTTTAATATCCAATATCTTCATATTCACCATTTTATTGGTTTGAATCAGATCCTATTACGACTTCCACAAGACTTAAATATTCCTTATGATTTTACTGTGCATGATTATTACTGCATTTGCCCCCAATATCATTTGGTGGATGAGAAAGGTAGCTATTGTGGAGAACCTGATCCTGCTGGGTGTAATGGTTGCCTAGCGAAAAGGCCAGCCCCTTGGGGTTTGGATATCTTAACGTGGCGCAATTTATTTCACCCATTATTGCTGAATGCACAAAGGGTTATTGCACCGTCTCGTGATGTGTTGAGTAGAATGCGCCGCTATGTGCCGGAAGCGCGTTATGTGGAATTACCGCATCCAGAATTCTGGATAAAGGGACTTGATTTGTTAATGCCTTCTTCCCGACCCAGGGGCCTGCTAAAAATAGTAGTTTTGGGTGGCATAACGCCAGCCAAGGGATTGCATCTACTGGAGGCTTGTGCAATAGATGCCAAGCAGCGTAATTTGCCACTTTTTTTTAAAGTCATTGGCTACATCAATGGGCCATTAGTGCGGCACGAGCCTGAAATTCCGCTATCTTTTTCAGGTCGTTATGAAGATAATGACTTGTCTTTTCAGATTAAAATCGAACGTCCCGATCTGATTTTTTTTCCCGCACAGTGGCCTGAAACTTATTCTTATACGTTAAGTTTTGCCATGCAAACTGGGTTACCTATCGTCGCGCCCCGAATTGGAGCGTTTTGTGAACGTCTCTCCCATTATCCGATGGTGTGGTTGTCTGATTGGAACACCTCTGCCCAGAGCTATAACGATTTGTTTGTATCGTTACTCGGTGAAGATTTTTTAGAGCAGGATGGCGATCAATATAAGAGCTATTTAAGTCCTGATGACTTTCTGAAGATATATCTTGAGAAATTACCAAATATAGAGCTGAAAAGATCTTATTCTTTATCGGGGTCATTTGCTGCCTTGGAGAATTTATTGACAAAAAATAATTATTATCTGATAAATGAAGAACGTAATATTGATATTGATTTATTAAATAGAATGGAATTGATAAAATTTGTCAAATCGCTTTCACCAGATGATAATAAGCAAGGGATGACCAAGGAGAAAGTATTGGCTTTTATAGAAAATCTTAAAACTGAAATGCAAGAAAATAGCAAGATTATTGAGCAGCTTAGCACGCGCCTTATTGATCAGAACGCCGAAATAAATGGCAAGGACGAGGAAATAAAAAAACTTCAGCGCATGATTAGTGAGCTCTATGCATCAAGCTCTTGGAAAATAACAAAGCCATTGCGCTGGCTTAAGCAGAAGAGAGTATCGAATTAAGAATCATCTTAAAAAATTCCTCAGCTTCCGTATTTGCAGGTACCGTCGGAGCATATTACGGAAAGCAGGATCAATATCTGGACATGCCAAAAGCCCTGGCAGCCAGCCATTGGCTTCTAGGAAATTGTGAATTTTCAGCCGGTATTTTCGACTTACAAATGCCCGTAGAATATCGCTTTTGGTTAGCAAACGCCGCTTATCATCAAAACTCCCGACGCCAAAAGTTTCGTTATGATTGAGGCGAAAATAAGCTTGGGTCAAGAACGACGGAGGTTGTTCTATAAGACTTGACCAAATTTCTAATGCGACGGGACGTAGTTCATCTGATGAATAAGCGTGGGTGCGTATAAAATCTGCCCAGAACGGCACGGTATCGAGGACACCTGCCTGGAATTGGTGAATGAAATCCTTGTGAATGCGATTTTCTTGCTCATCAATTTCGCGGAAAACGTGGACATTATCTTCCGTGATACCATAGCCAACGACGCTGCCGTTGATTGAGTTGCATAGCATCTCGATGGGGGCTACACAGTCAAGCAAATGACAATAGTCTTCTGATTGGTTTAAGTTAGGGCCAAAAGCATTTTTTAAAACATTTTCAGGTTGGCTGTTCAGATAGTGATTGAGAGCGAGATAGTAGCCATGCCATGTAGCTTGGGGCAGGGCATAGGCTAAATTATCTTGAATTGTTCCTCGCCATCCGATATCAACAATACCTATTTTTTCTGGTTGATCGAATAGGCCAGCTGTAGCCAAATAGGCTAACAATTCTTTTTTCTTTTGAGATAATTGCTGTTCAATTTCGGTACGAACCCGTTCGTCGCCTAAGAAAACGGTTATTCGTTGATCCCGCCAGGGGTACTGCACCGGTTGCGTCATGGTCAGTTTGTAATGAATCGCCTGATCCTTAAATAAATCAGGATTCATCCCCAAGGATTTGAACAGGGCATTGGGAGATTGAACGCTGTATTGATTCCATAAGCGCATCAATTCCGCCAGCGAAAATTCGCGTAGGGAACCGGCGAAGGTAGCAATCCGGCTGACTTGCAATAACACGGTCGATGGCGGTGAAAAACCTAATACGTCCTGATCGGCAAGTTTCTGATAGATATTCTGAAAAAATTCACCTTCCCTGGTAAAAAAATAGAGACGTGTTACACCATCAGCGATGGCGCGCTCCATTACGTAGAGAACGAAAGCGATTAACAGCAACGAACAGGATCGACCATAGCCGGCTATTTGTTGATGGGCCGATAAACGCGAAGATTGATTAACGTGCAATTCTTGGATCGCGGCACGCAAGGCATTAGCCCGAGCGTGAAAATCAGCCTCGCGTCGTTGTCGCCGGTCATGCTCTGCGTGCGGCATATAATGAATGGCTTTAACACCGACGGCGTGAGCGGCTGTTACATCAGCCAGCAAGTTGTCGCCTATATGGAGATGCCGCTCAGGTTGCACTCCTCGCATTTGGTGTAAGTTTCGATAGAGCCGTCCCGAACGCTTATTAAGGCCGATTTCGCAAGAGACGACGCCCTCGGAGAACAGATGGGAGAGCTGATGCTGGTCCAGCAGTGTGCGAATGGCGGAGGCTGGCAAATAGAAGTCTGAAAGAAAAAGAAATTGTTGAGCACTATATTGGTTTAGAGTAGCAACGATAGTTGGATCGGCATAAGAGACGTATTCTTCTTGGGCAAGCTCCACTTGCTCTAAAGTCACTAGAAGATTTTCCAGCGCCGCCTTGCCATGAGGAAAGGGGTGCAATCCTGCCAAGGCTAACCATCGCCGATAAACCTCGATATGCTGATACTCATCGTCAAAACCGCGTGATCGACTGATGTCCCCTAACTCTTTCTCAGCCTGTTGACGCAACTGTAATAGCGACCAGCTATCGCGGCAACTTGGTGGGAGGTGGTTAGCGTAATGCAGTGCTAGATAACGGCTGAGGTGCAACTTAACGCTATCAGGGTGGCAGCGGCGACGCAGTAACGTATCCCAGACATCGACCGTGAGCAGGTCATAGGCGGGTGTTGCTTGGTGATCTTTCGCATAGTTAGTAGCGTCTGGAATTGAGTCACTCTTCATGAGAACAGCCGACGCAGTGGATGATAAAAAAAGCGCACCAATTTGCGCAAAGGCAGCGGTAGCACAGTGAGGCGGCCGTAGTCGATTGTTGGTCCAGAGTGGCTGCCTCCCATGGCGGCTGGTCCATTGGCGATAAGAGCGGGTTGCTGATACATCAGTACATTAGGTTGATGGTTAGGCTTTTTACCCGCTAATAACATTTCTACCGCGCTTCGAAATTGTTCCAGTCCATATTCTAATGGACGATTTTGCATGAATTGCATCCCAGCTTTTCCCATCGCGTTGGCGCGCTTTGGATCGGTCAGTAAATCGATTAAACCGTGTGCTAGGGATTCTGGCGTTGATTCGCACAGCAGCGTGGATTGCTGGGGAAAGTCGTATAAAGTGTTATCGCGGTGGATTTCGACCACAGGCAAGCCGGCTGCCATCATTTCAAATGGGATACGAGAAGGATTAGTACTGCTGATACATAAACCAACGGTGCAGCGATTATATAAACGGTTACAGTCCTCAAGATTTAATAGGCCCAAATTCTCATGCTCAAACCAGATGCGGCCCATCGCTTTGGAACCATAAAGGTAAATTTTTACTTCGGGCATAAGATATTTAACGATACCTAGCGCTTCAATGCCGAGAATGGCGCATCGCCTGGGTTTATCGGGCTGGTGGATAAAGCATATGGCCTGTTCTCGAGAGATTTCTGGGAGTGGATGGTAGATATCGAGATTGGCGCAAAAATCGAAATAAGCGCCCTCTAGGTCAAACTGCCTTTCCAAAACGGCAGGTAGCCACCGGCCAATAGTAATCGGGTATAGGCCATAGCGGTAGGAGTTTTCAGCCATCAGATAGCCGTCTCCCATAGGATTGAATTGCGCTTCAAAATCCTGAATGAAATAGGCTTTCACACAAGGAAAAGACAAGTCGCGCACGACCCTGGCTGAATACCAAACGGTGGCAAATATCAGATCAGCAGGGCTGATCTCGGTCCAGCCAGCACGAATTTCAGCAAAATCATAGCCAAAAAGGCGTTTGATTTCTTTACGCAAAGCACTATTGGAAAGCTGTTCTGGATTTTCCAAATACAATACACAATGATGCCCTTTTTTTTGCAGATAATCGGCGTGTTGTAGAATGGTACGATGCCCTCCGGAGCCCTCCAGAAGGCTAGGAATCAGCCAAGAGATAGATGACATGAGTTAGGTGTGCCCATTAAAACGCAAGTTAAGTAATTAATCGAAAGTTCAGCGGGTTTATAAAATGTTAACTATCTGAAAATAATCAATATAACTATAGGGTAGTTTAGGATTTACTACTTAAGAGCCAACAACCATCTGATCGCAGACTACCACAGTTCTGATAGGCAAGCAGAATGGTTACTTGTTCAGTCTTTAAATAGGGGCTGGGAACCGGCTATGAACGGTGTTGCCGATTGCATCCTGCGTTCCGATAGCGCTGCTTATCATTGTAGATCCCTTCCCGTGTTTGAGCACTTGCTGTCTTGCGTAATACCGGTGCCATTGCGTACTTGAAAAGCTAATACTTCACTTCACATTATTCGATTTTGAGCCATGACGAGCGGAGCCAAATTTTGATAAAATTTTTCTGATTTGCAAAGCAATGCGGACTATCGTATCTGAATGTAATGTATAGAGCTGGTTTTCCAAATTAATAATTTGATTGTCTTTGATAGAGATGTCATTCGACATGGTTTGGATCGTCTGCCAACGTTCTTCAATGAGATTCGCTTGGCCGGCGATGCATTCATCACGGTTGGCGATTTCGCCGGACATCGCTTGAATCGCCTGCCAGCGCTGTTCGATAAGATCAGCTTGGCCAGCAATTACTTCATCGCGATTGGCGATCTCGTTAGACATCGCTTGGATTGTTTGCCAGCGCTGTTCGATAAGATCAGTTTGTTGAGAAAGAACATTATCTTGTTCTGTTAAAAACTGGATCGAACGGAATAGATTGATTGGGCAAGAGGCCATCTCTGAGAGATTTTGTAACATCCACCTTTCATCCAACGGTCTCGTGAGTTCGAGTAGCCGTTTTTCATTAACTCCAACCAGAGCGAAAACAATGAAGGACAATAAAGCAAGCGGATGGCAGCTTTCATTATTGAGAAGTGAGATGCAAGTTGCCATCGCATCCTTTTCTTTGCTAGTCTGATCTACAGAACGGTTGAGTAGCGTCAACAGTGTCCTGCATTGGATATAGGAATTTTCATGAATATGTCGCCATTGATCGTCTTCAGATAAGGTATTGTTTGCGTGAAGGCGATATTTGAGTAGAGGTGCATGAAGCCAAATCGGAGATACGTATCGGAGAGCCCGTAACACCCAATCCCAATCGTGGGTATAACGTAATGGCGAAAATGGCCCTACTTTATTCAGTAATGAGCGAGAAAAGAAAAAATTGGAGGTGGTGACTGCTGGGTTGCCAGCAATAAACCAATATTCAGGTGCCTGCGAAGTGCAAAAATACCGTAATTTCTGATAGGCGACGACTCTAGCCGGTTCTGTTATCTGATCGCCCTGATCATTAAGAAAATCTACATCTGTAAAAATGAAGAAGTCTTGGCTTGGATCAGAAATTTGATCTATCAATAATTCAATTCGTTTTGGATCAAATAAATCATCCGAATTGAGAATAGTGATGCAGTCGCCTCGGGCCATTCCTAATGCTTCATTAAGCGTGGCGTGCGCTCCCAAATTGCTTGCATGGCGATAAAATTTTAAGCCATCTTTGTTGATTTTTTGTAATTCAGCCCAAGTGTTATCTTTAGAAGCATCATCAATGATAATTAACTCCAGATTTATATAGCTCTGGTTTAGTATAGATTCTACCGCGAAACGAACAAACTGTTCGTGGTTATAGGTCGGTATAACTACGCTAACGAGTGGTTTAGACATTTAAATAAACCATTTAAATTATTTTTAACGCCCATAGATTATTTAATTCATAAAAACTATTTATAGAAACTATCAATTATATTGATAATATTCTTTTGCAATATCCTCTCCGCCAAAAAGCATTCCGGTATCCATATAAAAGTTCTAAAGGATTCTTAAGGATTTTGACGATATTTGGTGGCTTGGCAAGATGTCGTTTTACGTAAACATCACCGAAGCCTTCAGCGTGTTCCAAGTCGCCTAAATACAGAAGCTCTTGACGAGAAGGATTGGAAAGCACCTGTGCGAGTGGTTCGACCGCCATTTCTGGTGGTAGCTGAAGAAAGTCTAGCTTGCTCCAAATGTCGGCGGAGTTCCGGACAAAATCAAGTGCTCCTTGCTGTAAGGCTTCAGCTTTTGCCAGCCGTTCTGGATTACAATCAGCACTATCGAATACAGGTTCTATTTTATCATGGCTTGTTAAATCGAAGCGGATAACACTGCCATGTGGTGCGGTATGAATAAACTCAAAAACTTCAACACATAGTTTAATAATATGATGAAGAGTGATCGGCTTGCCGAGATGGCAGATGTAGCTGTTTATCGAGTAACCTTCTTCGATCAATGAGTTGGCTTTTTCGAAAGTACCTAAATAATACCCTTTGATCTCGATTTCTTTCCCTTCGGTAGCTAGCTGTCGGCTAATGGAGCGTTGCAGCGTTCCGTGCCAACCGATATCTACCATTCCAATTTTCTTTTGCGCCAAAAGACCGATTGAATCTAGATAGGTATGTAAGTTTATACGTTCTGTTAATGCAATTTTTTGAATTTCTGGGAAGATCTGGTGGTAAAGCGCACGAAGCTGTGCATAATCGTGCCCACTAATAACTCGCTGTCTTCCATTGGTAAACCCTACAGCACAGATTGCGACTTCAAAATCGGAGGGATTCAAGCCGAGCCGTTGAATAAATTGGTCTACACAGAGACGACTGGTTCCGCTGACCAAAAAATCCATAACATGATCATCAAGCGTCGTTATACTGGGGATATTTAAGGCGCGCCGAGATGCGTAAAGGTATTCCGCGGGTGGAGCTTTCGGATTGAATTCGGAAAGAATTTCGTAGACCTGCTTGAGAATAAAACCATCTCGAGATAAAAAGTAAACCCGTTCCAAATTGTCTGTAGTGGCCTTGTTGATAAGCCATCTGCTAAAGCCTAAAAATAGCAAGCCAACAGTGCGATAACCAAATTTATACCAAAAATCAAACTCTTGCTGTTCAAGAATCGCGTTAGGCGATGATTGGATATTTGTGTGCTGAGTTAGAATAGTTCCTAAATAAAGTTTAGTTTCTATTGAGGCAATACCTTTTTTTATAATTTTGATTTGTTTTTTAGGTAATTCGGAAAGTCGTACTGCTTTATCGAGAGACTTTTCATAATAATAGCTTGCCAATCCATGGCGCTGTGCCATTTGGATGTCAGAGTTAATATTATCTCCAATATGTAGGATTGATTTTGGATTGCAATCAGCGTTAGCGATTAGATGTTCAAATAAAGATCCAGCGGCTTTAGTCTTTTTTAAGGTCGAAGAAAGCAGCAGGCTTTCATAGTGCTGGTAGCCACAGTTTTGGAGGATTTGAATCACTACCGGTTCTGGTAAGTACATGTCAGATAAAAAAAATATTCGCTTACCATTCTCTAGTGCCTTACGATAGAGAGAATGAATAAAGGTATTTCTACGTGCTAAAGCTAATTCGGTACTGATTTCTAATTCTTTGAGTATTTCTATTTGAGTTCCATTAAGCAAAGGATGCTGTAACAAAGTTTGGTAGATTTCATCTAACGTTATCTCAAAGTGACCCGCTTGCCAGGCTTGATTTCGTGCTTTTGCTTCTGCTTCAAAGCGTGCTTGAGGATAAAAATTTACAGAAGACTGGCCTCTATTGGCAAAGCGAGCCATTACGATGTTAAACACATCAACTGGACGAGGAACCACTCGGAGGATGGCAGTATCAAAAATATCGAGCGATATAATTTCGGCCGAATTGATACGCTTTTGTAAATGGTCAGGCATGAGCAACCACGCTATTTTTCTTTCTTCCAAAGAAAACGTTTCGCGATGCGTCGTATAAAATTGATGCGTTTCAACTGGGTTAAGAGGCCTTCAATAGGAGCTAGTTGCCCATGGACAGCTTCGAAACTTCTACTGACATTGACTAAATAACCTAAACCGACACGATTTTCATTTAAATCTTTCCGGAGTAATTCATTACGTAATAGTGCATCATAAAATATATGCTTGCTATCGTCCTTAATCACTGAATTACTAAAATCTCCTTCTTTAGTTTTCAATCGATGATGATAGAAGGCAAGGGCTTCTGGTATAAGATGAATATCATATTTACTCATAAAACGTAAATTAAATTCCCAATCTCCCAAGACGGGTAAATCTTCACGATAATACCCAATTTCATCCAAGACCCGGCGCTGATAAACAAAAGAAATGGGAGAAAAAGTATTATTCGCACTCATCCGATAGAGCGTGACTGCTCTTAACCATGTGTTGAATGGCTCTTGCTGTTCTAAAATGATCTTATTATTTTCAATTTTTTCAAGAATACGGATCGTATGAGTGATCACGCCAGCGAAATTTGCAGAGGTATTATTGTCAAGATAGTTGACACACTTTTCGAGAAATAACGGATGCCAGGAATCATCGTCGTCATGAATTACGATATAATCACTATCCGATGATCTAATCCCGATATTTGAAGCCGCTTCCATTCCGACCGATTGAGGGTTGTGAATGATTTTGCAACGCCCCTTGAATCGCTCCTTATACTCCTCTATTAAGCGTTCGGTTTCTTCTGGGATACCACCATCGTTGACTATCACCATTACCCAGTTTTCAAAAATCTGATCGAGAACACTTTGAAGAGCGCGTCGCAATAAAAAGGTTCTATTTTTGGTGCGAGTAATAACAGCCACCTTCGGCCGGTCATTATTTGCAAGCATCGATTTTGAGTTTTCCATAATCTGGGGTTTATTTGTAAACCTTGGGTAGCCAGCCAGGCTCATCAATGTAGATTAATTTTTGATGCTGAGTAGTAAAACTAATTTTTATCAACGGCCTATCCCTTGGCGAAACTGCTGGCGTACACGTGCTCTAAACGTGGGAGGCAGGAGTTTGTCGAGAAAGCGTGTTACCTTACAGGCGAGTTGCCAGCGCATGGAATTCTTGATTTCCATGAGCTGATGCCGCAACTCATCAGTCTCGGTATTTAATCCAAAAAGATCTTGTTTGAGTTTTTGCTGTTGTTCCCACCAATAATTTGTTTGCTGTTGTTCCACGCTAAGTCCTGTTTGAGTTTTTCTGCATCCGACCACCAGCGCTCGGTTTCTGCTTTTTGCCATTTGAGCGTTTCGGATAACTCACCCACTTTGCGCCACCAGATTTCGGTCTGGCTCGTTTGCCATTTCAAATCATGGTGCAGTTGTAGACTATCTCGGTTCATTCGCTGATCTTGTAGACAAGCAGTGCGAAGCGGATTGTTTTTATTCTGACAAAGCTCATCGAAAAAACCAAGTGATGATGGGTTGTAGCGACTATTGAATAGTAATAGTGTTAAAATCAGGCGGTCAGTACCATAGCTATTCAGAGAATTATAAAATTTAGCCATGGTTTTAAAAATACTATCCTCTTTTTGAAATCGAGCGCTTAGATCATTTTGAAGCAGAAAATTAGCCAGAATCAGCCCTGTTTCAAAATTTGAATTGGAAAAATCATCGCCAAGAGTATTAGCGTCATGAAAGCGATAATATAATAAAGGTTCTTCAATGATTTCTATCGGGTAGCGGACACAGAGGCGGAGAAAAAAATCATAATCATGCGTGTACCGAAGATTTGAAAAATAGCCTATTTCTTCGAAAACTTGCTTCCTACAGAATAAGTTAGATGTTGTATGTAGAAAATTACCAGCAAGTAAATCTAGAATGACTGCGCGATGGGTTTCGAACGTAGGCTCTCCGTGTTTTAAATTCCACTTTTGGCCGATTTTATGATCAACTATCTTGCCATTTTTATCGATACATTGGATACGGCTAAAAATGGCTTCTTTTTTTGTTGATTCGGCGGTTTCAATACATTTTTCTAGTCTGTTTTCAACATAGAGATCATCAGAATTTAAAATACTGATATATTTGCCTTTAGCGAGCTTTATTCCTTTATTGATCGTATAAGCGGCCCCATTATTTTCTTGAGAAGAATAATTAATTCGCTCATCTTTAATTTTATTTATTATTTCCTCTGATTGATCTGTTGAGCCATCATTGATAATAATCAGTTCAAAATTAGAAAAGCTTTGTTTTAAAACGGAGTCTATTGCTGGCGCGATATAACGCTCGTGATTATAGAGCGGAATAATCACGCTGACTAATGGGTTCATATTTGAAGTGATAGAATAAAATTGAATGATCTGCTAAAAACATGTTGATTCTATAGCTTTTCTGTAGAAATTCACATGCTTGCCCGTTCGGAAAATCCGTCAAGCGTCCAGCAAGCCCAAAAATGATAGTATTCTAACGATCTGATTGCTAACCATTTATTTTTATTTTTTGCGAATAAGCTAGATAATCCGGTGGGTTGAAGTGACGGACAAGATTGCGGTAGTTATTGTAAATTTCAATTCTGGGCCGATGCTTGAGGAGTGTCTGCGGCATGTGCGAGCGCAAACCCGCCCCCCAGCTCGATTGATCGTGGTGGATAATGCCAGCCATGATGGCTCAGTGGATGGCTTCGAGGAAAATTATCCAGAAGTTGATTTGGTGCGGCTGGATCAAAATGTGGGCTTTGCCGTCGCCAATAATGTAGCGGCGTTGCGAGCGGAAGGAATGGACTGGCTGGCCTTGCTGAATCCAGATGCATTTCCAGAACCCACTTGGCTGGAGCGGCTGCTGGCGGCTGCATTGGATTATCCCGAATGCGCCAGTTTTGCGGCCCGTTTGGTCGATGGCAAGGACAGCGAACGGCTCGATGGAACCGGGGATGTTTATCATGGCGGCGGTCTGGCCCGGCGGCGCGATCACGGCTGTTTGGCGGTCTCGATCAATCGACCCGCTGGCGAGGTGTTTGCGTCGAGCGGGGCGGCGGCTTTATACCGCCGGTCGGCATTTCTGGAGGTCGGCGGCTTCGATGAAGGCTATTTTTGCTATTTCGAGGATGTCGATTTGGGATTTCGATTGCGCTTGTTAGGATACGGCTGTCGCTATGTACCTGATGCGGTAGTCCGGCACATCGGCTCGGCGGTCACTGGGCGTGGTAGTGCATTCTCGCGCTATTACGGCCATCGTAACCTGGTTTGGACTTGGTGGAAGAATATGCCTGGCCCGTTGTTTTGGCTGTATTTGCCGCCGCATCTGGCGCTGAATCTGGGTTCGATAGTCTGGTTTATGCTGCGTGGTCAGGGCGCGATTCTGCTGCGGGCCAAGTGGGACGCCTTGCGCGGATTGCGGCGCTGCTGGCGCCAGCGCCAGCAGATTCAAGCGCGGCGCCGGATTTCCTGCGGGCAATTATGGCGGGTGCTGAACCATGATCTGTGGTCCCTTTACCGCTCCGCTCGCGGCTGACTTGCGGTTCGAATGCATGTCCGCCGTTCCCAGCGCCCACATTTATCATCGTCGGCTTGATCCACATAGTCAGGATTCATTGGCCAAGCTTGCGCGCTGGGTGCGGCCGGGTAGCTACGTGTTGGATCTGGGGGCGGGTCCCGGCGTGTTAGGCCGCTACCTGACCGAAACGTTGCACTGCGTGGTGGATGGGGTTGAATACAATCCCGCCGCTATCGCCGAAGCCGTTGCCTGGTATCGCCACATCGAATGCGCGGATCTTGAGCAGATCCGGCTGGCCGAACGTTTCGAGGGGTGTCGATACGATTTCATCGTCTGCGCGGATATTTTGGAGCATCTGCGCCAGCCCGGCCATTTGCTCGCGCAGTTGGCGGAGCTACTTGCGCCGCAAGGCCGGATTTTGTTATCGGTGCCAAACGCGGCTTACGCCGGACTGATCGCGGATTTGCTGGCGGGTGAGTTTCGCTATCGCCCTGAAGGGTTGCTCGACGCGACGCACTTGCGCTTTTTCACTCGCGCTTCGCTGTTGCGGTTGTTGGCGGAGCATGACTTGCGGTCGCGGGCGCTCGATGCGACCGTTATGGCTTTGGAACAATCCGAGTTCGCGGCGCTGTGGATGGAGGGGGCTTGGGCGGCGGCGCAGCCGGTGGAACTGATCCGCGCCCTGCTTGATCGGCCTGAAGCGCTGGTCTATCAGTTTATCGTCAGCGCCGCGCCAGCCGCTGATGGGGAGCCGACCATCGAACATCTCCCGCCCGAAGTGGAAGCGGCCGCCCAATCGGCATGGGCAAGTCGGCTGGCGGTGCCGGTCCGACCGACAAAATTCTCACTGTCAGTGGCCATTGTGACCCATGCGCCTGATATCCCGGTATTAATTCAGGTGCTGCAACGGTTGAAACAGGCACTGGCCCATGCCCGACAGCAGGGATTGCTGGATGCGGTACATTTGGTGTTGCTGGATAACGGCCCCGGTACAAGCTGGCGGGAACCGCTGCAAGGGTTGTTGGGGACGCCGTGGGAGGCGAGCGCCGAGCTGGTGAGCGGTCATGGCAATGTGGGCTATGGCGGCGGCCATAACTTGGCGCTGCAACGCTGCCGGGGCGAGGTTCATCTGATTCTCAACCCTGATGTGCTGTTGGAAGAGGATGCGCTCAGTGAAGGATTGGCGTTTCTGGCCCAGCATCCCGCAGTGGGATTGGTGGCGCCGGCGGTAAGCGATGGGAACGGTCAGGCGCAGTATTTATGCAAGAATTATCCAACCGTCCTTGATTTAGCCTTGCGCGGTTTCGCGCCAGCATGGCTGCGCCGCCGGTTCCAGCCCCGTCTGGATCGTTATGAACTACGTCACCGGGCCGATGACGCCGTGCTATGGGACCCGCCTATCGCCAGCGGTTGTTTCATGCTGTGCCGGCGGGCGGCGCTGGATCGGATCGGTGGTTTTCGACCCGATTATTTTCTCTACTTTGAAGATTTCGATCTCAGCTTGCGGCTGGCGGCGGTGGCGCGCTTGGCGTGGGTGCCGCGGGTGCGCATTCTCCATCTGGGGGGCCATGCCGCCCGCAAAGGGTTCCGGCACATCGCTTTGTTTTCGCGGGCCGCCTTGCTGTTTTTTAAGCGACACGGGTGGCGGTGGTGGTAGGGTCCAATTTTTTTCAGGAACGGTCAGTATTGGTGACTGGCGCGACCGGTTTCATCGGGCGCCGCGTGGTCGACGCCCTGCGAGCGCGAGGAGCGCGACCGCGGATTTTAGTGCGATCTGACCGGGCATTGCCGACCGGCTGGGCTGGGGTTGAAGTAATCATCGGTGATCTGAGCGATGCCGCAAGCTTGGCGCGAGCGTGCGATGGCGCCCACACCGTGCTTCACGCCGCCGCTTTCGCCCATGTCGACACGGCGAATGCGCCGGATTTCGCCGCTCGGCACTGGGCGGTAAACGCTGAAGGCAGCTTTCGCTTGCTTGATGCCGCGGTGAACGCCGGGGTCGAGCGCTTCGTATTGGTGAGCAGTGTCAAGGCGGTTGGCGACCCAGGAGCGCAGTGTCGGGATGAAAGTTGGGATTCGTTGCCGGAGACACCCTATGGCCGCGCCAAACGCGCGGCTGAGGAACGGGTATTGGCCGTGGGGTGGGCGCGGGGATTACACACCGTCAACCTGCGGCCGGCGCTAGTCTATGGGCCAGGAATGAAAGCCAATCTGGCGCGACTGATCGAAGCAGCGCGGCGCGGCTGGTTGCCACCATTGCCGGAAACCGGTAACCGGCGCTCGCTGGTCCATGTGGATGATGTAGTGCGGGCTATATTACTGGTTGCCTCAAAGCCCGCCGCCGCTGGCAAGACCTATATTGTGACTGACGGAGCGCCGTGTTCGGGGCGGGAATTGTATGTCATGATCCGCACCGCCTTGCAACGCCCCACGCCGTCCTGGGCCGTGCCCGCGGGCGTTTTGCGCGTGGCGGCCGAATCGGTGGATCGGTTGCGGTGGTTGGCTGGCAGCCGTAATCGGAAAGCCCACACCACCTTGGAAAAACTGCTGGGGTGGGCCTGTTACGACTCGACCCGTATCAGCACCGAACTGGGATATTGCCCCGTTTGGACCTTGGAGCGGTACTTAAAAGAGTTTACGTTATAATTAACGAATTGAATCTATAAGATATTCTCTCTAAAGCAACCAAGTTGCAGGGATTCAGTGAACGATGGGCTCAGAAGATAAAAACGGCTGGCTGAAGCCGGCGGCTGGCATCGTGGCGGCGGGGATTGGTGGGCTGGTCGCGACCGTGTTGGTATTGGTACTGTTCTATCGGGCGGGTGGTTTACCAGCAGTGGCTTCGCCCGTGGTGCTGGATGGCGCAAGCCTGCAACTGGCGAACGGCCAGGGTGGCCCCACTGGCGCGGGTTTGGAAGTTCGCCAGTCCGATTCGCATGGACTGATTTCTATTCAAGGTTCCGCTCGAATGGTGCGGGCCTCCATTTACCGTCATTTATCCTGGCAAGTAGAGGGTTTGAAGCCCGGCCGCGAGCTGCGGTTGATTTGGACCACGCTCGCCGAACCCCGTACCGCGCGACAACTGGTATTACCACCGGCTGGCGCGAAGGGTGGGACGCTCGATTTGGGACTGCAGGCGCACTGGGAGGGGCGGATCGCCGTCATCGGCTTGGTTTTGCGGGATACGCTCGAACAACCGCTGGTCGTTCGGCGTTTGGAGTTAGGGCCGCCGGTATTGGGAGTGATGGAGCTGGCGCGCTTGGCTTTTGAGGAATGGACAGTATTCGAGGACTGGAGCCAGCGCTCGATCAATTACACGGCGGGCGCTCCGCTGGATGCGTTGTTTCCGCCGGTGCTGATGGTGGCGCTGTGGCTTGGTTTCAGCGCTGCTTTATATGCGGTGGTGTTTCATCAATCTCGCTCTGCGCTGAAATCAATGCCCTATATGGCGCTGTTTCTGGTGGGGTGGTTCGTGTTAGATCTGCGCTGGCAATGGGATTTGCATCGACGGCTGGCGCAGACCGAGGCCCGGTTCGCTGGTAAAAGTGAAAATGAGCGGTTATCGGCGGGATCGGACAGCGATCTCTATCGCTTCTTGCTTCAGGTCCGCCAACGCTTGCCCGAACAGCCGGCCAGGCTGTTTATCGTCAGCGCCGACCCCGGTGGTTTTGAGGCCGGACGCGCCCGCTATCATTTGTTGCCTCATAACGGTTTTATGGGATTTTCCAAGCCGCCCAAAGCGAACGTCGCGCATCCAGGTGATTATATTTTGCTTTTGTCGCCGCTCTCTGGCATTCGTTACGATCGCGACCGCCAGCAATTAGAGTGGGCCAACCAGCGGTTGCCAGCAGAGCTGCTGCATTTTGCCTCGCTGGGCGGGCTATTCCGGGTTCGGGGAGGTTAAGGGGCATGGAAGGATGGTGGCTGGTAGGTTTGGCGCTTGGCTTGCCGTGGCTGGTCAGTGCTATTTGGCTGCGGCTCAGCTGGGGCGAGGCGCCAGCCGGCATTTGGCCGTTGACGGTGGGTTATAGCTATATTCTCGGATCGCTCGCGGTGACCTTATTGTTGCGGTCGCAGGCAGCGCTTGGGTTTACACCGAACGTCGTTGCGCCTCTTTCGATAATAGGGTCGCTAGCGATGGCGGGTGGTTGGCTAGCCTGGCGGCGGGGCAAATCAGGTCTTAATTTCGGTCGAGTTGAGAGCGGGTGGCGACAGCAACCGCTTTGGCAACAGATCCTGTTTGTGATGCTGCTGGCTTGGCTGGGCTGGCGCCTGGCCGGTTTGGCCTTGGAGATTTGGTGGCGGCCGCTCTATCCATGGGATGCCTGGACGACCTGGACGGTGCGGCCGAAAGTGTGGGCGGAGCTCGGCCGCTTGGCGCCCTTTGTCGATCCGCCGCGCTGGCTGGCCGATCCGAAAGGCGCCTTCTATACCATTGAAGCCTGGACTTATCCAGCGACAGTGCCGCTGCTGGTGCTGTGGCCAACGCTCGCCTTCGGCGGTTGGAACGAAACAGCCGCCAATCTCCCCTGGTTTGGCGCGGCGCTCGGCTTGGGGTTCGGTTTTTACGGGCAAGCGCGCTTATGGGGCGCAACGCCCATGGCCGCTCTGATTTTTACCTGGTTGCTGTTGTCCTTGCCGATGCTGGATACCCATGTCGCCCTCGCCGGTTATGCCGATTTATGGATGACGGTGGTTTTCAGCTTGGCCGCGCTTGCTTTCTTTCAATGGGTGCGCGGCGGTGATCGGCGACAGGGGTTTTTAGCCTTGCTGCTCGCGGCGGCCTGCCCCTTGATCAAGCTGGAAGGAACCGTTTGGCTGGTCCTGTTTGTTCCCGCTTTGGTCGTGATCTGGCTGCGGGGGCTGCGGTTGTGGCTGTTGGGTACCCTTATCGTGGTGCTAGGGGCGGTGTGGTGGTCGATGGGGGGCGTGAGTTTCGCGGTGCCGGGATTAGGCGAATTTCAGCTAAGGCCTGATTTGATTAAAATACCTTATCTTGGGCAGTTTAATCTGGTGTATCGTGGTACCTGGGGACCAGTTATAAAGAATTTTTTGGTATTGGCGAACTGGCATTTGCTTTGGTATCTGGGACTGGCGGCGGCTGTGGCGGTGATCCCGGCGCTTTACACCGAGCGTTGGCGGCGGATCATGGCGGTGTTCGTCGGGTCGTGCCTGTCGATGTTGTTTGTATTGTTCTTTTTGACCGACGCGCAGCGCTGGGCAGAGGAATACACCAGTATCAATCGGGTATTTCTGCACTGCGTGCCCGCGCTCTTGTTTTGGATCATGACGGTTTTTATCCCGGCGGGTGGGGAAACTCCGCAAGCGGTATCGAGAAAGGCGGTTAAAGCGTCAACCGCCACTGAGCAGCCTTTCGTATAAAGCGGCGACAGCGGCGGCAACCTGATCGATGCCGAACTGCTCTAACAGGGCAATGGAGCCAGACCGCCCGAGCGCTTGCCGCTGGATCGGATTGTGCTGGAGTTCGCGCAGCACGGCGGCAAGGGCGGGGGCATCGCCCACCGGTGCCAGCAAACCATGACCGGCTTGCCGCGCCACCCAACCAGTCCCGGAGCCCACGATATCGCTGACCACCACGGGTTTGCCGAAGCGCATGGCTTCCAGTAGCACCAACCCAAAGGCTTCGGTGCGTTCCAACGATGGCAGGCAAAGCACATCGCAGCTAGCGAGCAAGGCGTTGAGATCGGTCTCCGACTGAAATCCGGGCAAGGCAACCCAGTCGCCCAACCCAAGCGATTGAATCAAAGCCGCCAAGCGTTCGCGCTGTTTGCCAATCCCCACGATCAGGATGCGGCTGGTCGGCAGGGCGGGGGCTGCCTGGATCAAGATCTCGTGACCTTTGTAATACGTTAAGCGCCCAATGGCTAGTACCCGAAAGGAAGCATTGCCCCAGAGGACCCTGGCTCGCGCCAGCGCCGCTGGATCGGGATCGGGGATACGGGCGGGGTCGAGTCCCAGCGGGATGATATGACACCGCTCGCGCCATGGCGTCAGAGCGGCGCTCGCCTCCAGATAGGGCGGCGACGTAGCGATGATGGCTTTAGCAGCGGTTAGCAGCCGTCGTTCAAAGGGCTGATAGAGATGATAAGCCAACGCCAGCCGACGATCGATGGCGGACGCCACCACATCGGCGTGCCAGTGCACGACCCAGGGCAATCGGCGAGCCGCTGGAACAGCTAATACCGAGAACGCCGAGGTGTTCGGCAGGTGAAGATGGAGCAAGTTGGGTTGGAACTCGTCGATGGCTCGTTTAAGCCAGAATGGAAACGTGGGACTGAGCGGCGCATAGAGCAGCTGGCCATGGCAAGTCGCGCGATAGATGGCGGGGGAATCGTTCGCGGCGGGCCGTTGGCCGCTTCGGCCTCGCTGTTCGTCGTGTACCAATGCCGCTGTGGCTATTCCCCGCCTTTGCAGCGCCGGTAGCAAGTCAGCAAGAAAATGCTCCATGCCGCCAGCGAAAGGCGGATAGTATTTGCCAATATGCAAAGCTCGTATCATGGTTGCTGGGTACGGTCTAGTCAGAGTCCGATGATTACTTCATCGTTTCGCTTCCACGATTTCCTCACTGACGACAGAGGGCGCGGGCGCTTGCGATTCCGCCTTTCTCTCCGCGCCTTGAGGTTCCATGACTGGCCCACTCGCTTCCAACATGGCCACCCGCTGGGCCAGACGACGGATAGCGCGTTCCTGTCGAGAGCGTTCCATGTCCATTGTCAGAATTTTAAGCAGTAATAAACCTAATGCCAGAACGATAGCGAGAATCGGCGGATATTTGACGCCTGCATAAACCGCCAAATAATCGAATAGCTGCGGGAAGAAACCCAGCGTCCCGACCGTGATTGCGGCTGCTATCCACCAGATGGCGTATGGCCCGTGCAGATGGCCGCGCCGAACCAGCCAAAGGATGGTGGCGGCAACGCAGATTCCGATCACAGTCGAGGTGATTTGGTAACTGATCATGGTTCAGTATTACTTGTTGGCGAGTGTGGCGAGCGGACATGGCCGACCCGGGCGAGAGAGTACGCTAGTTTGCAGCATATATTGGCCCACGACCCACCAGGAACGGAAAACCCGAGAAGCCCCTTGAATTCGCCGTTCCATCCATACGGGCACTTCGACGATCCGCAGCCCTTGATGGCGCAGGATGAGTAGCACACCGACGTCTTGATAATCGAGCAAGCTGGCGACTGGACTAGCCAAGGCGCTGATGGCCCGGGAATTATAAGCCCGAAAGCCGGAAGTAATATCTTCCAGTTTCAGACCGGTGAGCCAACGGAAATAGAACCAGGCGATCCGACGCGCGCGGCTGGCCCGTTCTGGGAAAGCGCCGATGGCCACATCCGCTTGGTCGTCAGCCAGTGCTTCCAGGAGTTCGCTAATGTGATTTGGATCGTGCTGGCCATCCGCATCGAGAGTGACCGCGGTTTGGTAACCTTGGCGGAGTGCATAACGCAGACCGGTCTGGATCGCCCCCCAAGCACCGAGTTGCAGAGTGAGAGGGAGAACGGTGGCGCCAGCATCTCGGGCTAGCTTGGCCGTTGCATCAGTACTGCAATCGTCAATCACTACGATGGGCCAGTTCCAGCGCCGTTGGATCTGCTTGATCACCGTGCTGATACTGGATTCCTCATTAAACGCCGGAATGAGAAGGATGACCTGATCGAGGCGCGCCATCGGCTGGTTTTTGTAGGCTGGTATTGCGCCATGAGCGGCTTGGAGCTGTTTTGGCATCATTGTTCAAACGTGACGAATAAAAGATTAATCTGGCCTGTCTCAAGCGGTTGCTTGAAAAAGTGGAGTCATTGAAAGTCACTTTTAATAAGCAAATTTACCTCTGCCATGGTTTTAGCGCGGCGGTCTAGTCTAAAACGTGCATTTTATATATTACGGATGGGAATTGTTGATCTATCCACTGAGTGTTGTCTGCCATGCGAGCAGTTTTCGCAACCAAACTGTCCCCGAATAGTCTTTATGCTGCATGCAAAGTCGCCATGAAACCAACAAAATTTGAAACTTTAGGAGGCCATCTTCATGTATTTGTGTATTTGCAAAGCGGTTACTGACCGACAAATCCACCAAGCCGTCACCCAGGGCGCGCGGACGATGGGCGAGATAACCACCCGGTTTGGAATCGGGATTGAATGCGGCAAATGTATCGATGACGTCAAGGCATTTCTCGATGTCTGTTTGGCCGCGCCGCCAACCGTGGGTGAAGCTGCTGCTTTGTCTTTGGATTCCGCCGACTCGGCTCAGGCACCGCTTGCGGTGCAAGAAGTTGCCCAAGCGCCAGTTGTTGCTGAACCCCCACCACAACGTGATGCCTGGTTCGCGATTGATCTGTAACTTCCTGGAGACCTATCTCAATGAAAGGCGATATCAAGGTTGTCGAGTACCTGAATAAAGCGCTCAGAAATGAATTGACCGCGATTAATCAATATTTCCTGCATGCCCGCCTGCTGGAAAATTGGGGATTCGCCAAACTAGGCCAAAAGGAATATGAGGAATCTATCGACGAGATGAAACATGCCGACCAGTTAGTGCAACGCATTCTCCAACTGGGAGGTTTGCCCAATCTGCAAGATCTCGGAAAACTGCAAATCGGCGAGAATGTCGAGGAGTTACTGCGCGGTGACTTGGGGTTGGAGTATATCGCCCACCCGCTGTACGGGGAGTCGATCGCCTACTGCGAAGGTTGTGGCGACTACGTGACGCGCGATCTGCTCAGCGCCATCCTCGCCAGCGAAGAAGAACATATCGGCTGGTTGGAAACGCAGTTAGGATTGATCGCCCATCTGGGCCTGGCGAATTATCTGCAAGCCCAACTCTAGCGCTCTGTTCGCGCGCCCTCGCGTTAATGGTTAGGCCTGGGTATCGTGGTGTCCCACAGGCAGTTACCACGGTTTCATGCTAGCATTTCACCATTAATTTCCGAATTCAATCGAGCGTGGTCGTATGGCAAGCGCGCCTGCCGCGATCGAGAAACCGAGACAAAAACTTAGGGGAGTCCCATGCTGATTTATAATCTTTTTCCCTTGCTGGCGGGTCCCTGCGGGCGTTGGGAACCCCACCTCAAACGAGCCGCCGACATGGGTTTTGACTGGGTATTCGTCAACCCAGTCCAGAAACCGGGAAGTTCGGGCAGCCTGTACTCCATTGCCGACTATTTTCAACTGAATCCACTGCTGGTGGATCAGAAGTCCAAGCTAAGCGCTGATCAGCAACTCCAGGCCACCTTGGCGACCGCCGACAAACTCGGCCTGAAGGTGATGGTCGATTTGGTGATCAACCACTGCGCCTTCGATTCCGAGCTGACCCGCCAGCACCGGGAGTGGTTCGTCATTGAAAACGGTGAGATTGCCCATCCATTTTGCATGGAAGACGGGCATAAGGTCGTTTGGGGTGACCTGGTTCGCTTCAATCACCAACACACCTCCGATCCCGAGGGCCTCTATCGCTATTGTTATCAAATCGTCGAATATCTGCTAAAGCTGGGTTTTAAGGGCTTTCGCTGCGATGCGGCTTATCAGATTCCGGGGCACCTGTGGGGCCGGTTAATTCGCGAAATCCGGCAAAAATATCCTGATACGGTTTTCACAGCCGAGACGTTGGGTTGTACCGCCGATCAGACCAAGCAGACCGCCCAAGCCGGTTTTGATTACGTCTTCAACAGTTCCAAGTGGTGGGATTTCCAGGGCGCTTGGTTGATGGAGCAATATCAACTGGTGCGCGAGATTGCGCCTTCCATCAGTTTCCCCGAGAGCCACGATACCGAACGTTTATTTCAGGAAGTGAACGGTAACGAGGCGGCGATGAAACAACATTATTTGTTTTCAGCGCTATTTTCGGCCGGGGTGATGATTCCCATCGGTTTCGAATATGGATTCCGCCGCCGTCTGCATGTGGTCAATACCCGGCCAGAGGATTGGGAGCAAACAAATACCGATTTGTGCGACTTCATCGCGCGAGTCAACGCCGTCAAACGTCAGTATCAGATCTTTCAGGAAGAATGTCCGACCAGCATATTGCCCTATCAGAATTCGAATATTCTGGTGATGTGGAAGGCGTCGGTCCAAAGCCACGAAGAAGCGTTGATCATTCTCAATAAGGATCCTTGGAATCATCAGTATTTCTACGCTGAAAATCTTGGTATCTACATCCAAGCAGGCGCCCCGCTGATGGATGTTTCACCCGAATATCCCTTGGAGTATATTCCGCGACCGTTTTCCTACGATTTGCGGCCCGGCCAAGCGTTCGTGCTGGTGACTAGCCGCGATCATATGCCACGCTAGGCGAACGGGCTTGGTCAGGTTCGAGCCTGCCGGATCAGGGCCGTCTGAACCGCTAAACCCACGCGCGGACAACGAAAATTAAGGATGGACGTTTATGTATATTGTGCAAATTGCTCCTGAATGCGCCCCGGTGGCGAAAGTTGGCGGGCTGGGCGATGTCGTGTACGGTTTGAGTCGGGAGTTGGAAATTCGTGGCAACGAGGTCCACATCATCCTGCCGAAGTACGATTGCATGCGCTATGACCAGATTTGGGGCTTGCAGATTAGCGTGAAAGATCTGTGGGTGCCCTGGTACAACAGCGCTGTCCATTGCTCGGTGTGGTTCGGTTTCGTGCACGGCCGCAAATGCTTTTTCATCGAACCCCATTCCCCGGATAATTTCTTCAATCGCCCCCATTTTTATGGTTTTTCGGATGATGTCAGCCGGTTCGCTTTTTTCAGCAAGGCGGCGTTGGAATTCCTGCTCCAGGACAACCGCCGGCCGGATATCATCCACTGCCATGACTGGCAGACGGGGTTGGTGCCGGTGTTGCTGTACGAGCAATACGCCCAAGCTGGGCTGCACTGGCAGCGCGTCTGCTACACCATTCACAACTTCAAGCATCAAGGCTTGACCGGCGAGTATGTGCTGTGGGCCGTCGGCCTGACCAACATCAGCCACTATTTCAACTTCGACCGGTTGCGGGACAATTACAATCACACCGCTGTCAACCTGATGAAGGGCGGGATTGTCTATTCCAATTTCACCACCACCGTATCTCCCACGCACGCCGATGAAGCGCGCTTTACCGATCAGGGTTGTGGTTTGAATCAGGTCCTGAACTTGCATCAAGGCAAGTTCGGCGGCGTGTTGAACGGTATCGACTATGACGTTTGGAATCCGGAGGTCGATCCGCACATTCCGAGTCGCTACAATATCGAAACCTTGGATCAGAAGTACGCCAACAAGGAAGCCTTGCGGGATCGCCTGTTGTTACGGAAGGATTTCAAACCGATCATCGCCTATGTCGGTCGGCTTGACAGCCAGAAAGGCGTCCATCTGATCCATCACGCCATTTTTTACGCCTTGCGCTCCCAAGCGCAGTTCGTCTTGCTCGGCTCCAGCCCAGAATCTCACACCACTCAGCATTTCTGGAACCTCAAACGGCATCTCAACGACAATCCCGATTGCCATTTGGAATTGGCTTTCGACGAGGAACTGTCGCATTTGATCTATGCTGGCGCGGATATGGTGGTCATGCCGAGCTTGTTCGAGCCATGCGGTCTGACGCAAATGATCGCCTTGAAATACGGCACCCTGCCCATCGTGCGCTCCATCGGCGGCTTGAAAGACACGGTGTTTGACAAAGATTACGATGGTAAGTCCTGGGAAGAGCGCAATGGCTTCGTTTTCTACAATGCCGATCATGCCGGTATCGAATCGGCCATGCACCGCGCCATCGGTTTGTGGTTCTCCTACCCGGATGATTTTCGCCAGATGATGGCCCATGGCATGCGGTCCGATTACTCATGGTGTCGCCCCGGCCAGGATTACATGAACATCTACGAACACATTCGCGCCAGGTGAGTGGTGGATACTATACTCTGTAACATGTATTTAATCAGGCGTCACCCTGGAACGCGGCGGGAGTTTTTTGTCGCCGGGCGCCGACCCATTCAGTCAAATTTATCAACGACCGCCCAGGAGAACCGCACGCATGAGCTCACTTCCAGAGTATGTTGATGGACTGCCGAATATCTGTGGTTCCGAAGCCTTGGTGGAAGAAACCCTGCGCGCCGCCCGCGAACGACCGGTTTTCCTGCCGGAAAGCCGGATTGACTTTAGTCGCATTCGCGCGGCCTGCGCTGTTGCCCTGCACATGCACCAGCCGCTGATTCCGGCTGGCGGCGGTGATTTGGCGACGGCGGCGATCATCAGCAACCTCCAGTACATGATGGAAAATCAAGGGATCGGCGACAACCACAACGCCTCGGTTTTCCACTGGTGTTACAAACGGATGGGCGAGTTTATCCCGCAGCTGATCCACGAGGGTAAAGAGCCGCGCGTGATGTTGGAGTATTCCGGCACCTTGTTCCATGGGCTGCGGGCGATGGGGTTAAACGATGTGTTCGACGCCCTTAAAAACGCGACCTGCAATCCGGATTATCGGCGGGCGGTCGAGTGGCTGGGATGTCCGTGGGGACACGCCGTGGCGCCTTCCACGCCGGCCCAAGATTTCCGCTTGCACGTCAAGGCATGGCAGCACCATTTTGCGGGTATCTTCGGCTTGGAGGCGCTGGCGCGGGTGCGGGGGTTTTCTCCTTCCGAAATGGCCTTGCCCAATCACCCCGATACCGCTTACGAATACATCAAGACGCTGGTCGATTGTGGCTATCAGTGGGTGTTGGTGCAAGAGCATACCGTTGAGCAACCGGAAAATGGCTGGAGTCCAGAGAAGAAGCACCTGCCCCACTGCTTGGTTTGTACCAATTCCAAGGGTGAATCGGTCAGCATCATCGCCATCATTAAGACCCAGGGCAGTGACACCAAGCTAGTGGCGCAAATGCAGCCCTACTATGAGGCCAAGGGATTATCGCGTTGGGATTTGGCCGGCAAGTCGGTGCCGCCGCTGGTGACGCAAATTGCCGACGGTGAGAACGGCGGGGTAATGATGAACGAGTTTCCTGGCAAATTCATGGATTCGGTGCGCGAGGCTTCCGGCTCGGATACCCCGTTCATGAACGCCACCGAATATCTGGAACAGCTGTTCGCGCTGGGAATCAAGCCCAGCGACTTGCCTGTGTTGCAGCCGCTGTTTCAAAAACGGATTTGGGATCGGTTTCAGCCTGGCGGCGGACCGGAGCAGCTGGAGGCGGTGATTGCCGAATTGAAAAAGGAGGATGGGCGTTTTCATATGGATGGCGGTAGCTGGACCAACGACATCTCTTGGGTGCGCGGCTACGACAACGTGCTTGGGCCAATGGAAAAAGCCAGCTCGCGGTTTTACGAGAAGGTGTTGAAACCGGGCGTATCCCCCAGCGACGCACGGTATCGCAACGCGCTGTACCATCTGATGTGTTCGCAGACCAGCTGTTACCGCTATTGGGGGCAGGGATTGTGGACCGATTATGGCCGGGAAATTTGCCGACGGGCCAGCGCCATCGTGGACGCCGATTTTTAATCGCTTGAGGCATTTAGTCAAAGTCGTTTCCGATTTATAATTATAAACAATAAGGTAGTGGCAATTCGCGGGCCGGTGCCGTGGCGTGCCGCCGCCCATCACCGGAGGAGACTGAATCATGGGGGATGCTCTATATCATGCGCTGGTGCTAAACCTGCATCAGCCTCATAGCAATCTCGAACATCTGTTGGGGCACAACGAGTGGGAAGCCAAGGAAATCCTGTTTGCGATGGATCGGATTCCCCGCGCGCTGGAGCATTACCAGGCTGGCCGGGTGCATCTTAGCCTGTCCGGCACGTTGATGGAGACCTTAACGAATTCGGAATTTCAGAGTCGGGCCTACGGTATCGTCGATTGCGGTTCGTTGCTTTGGCGCCTCCAAAATTCAGAGACCATCGACCTGCTGGGGACGGCTTACTATCATCCCGTGATGCCCTTGATTCCGCCAGCAGATTGGAGCGCGCACCTGGAAAGATGGCGTGCAATGGCCCGTCGGCAGTTTTTTCGTAGTGATTTACAAGGTTTTTGGCCGCCGGAGATGGGATTTTGCATGGAGATGATCCCGCTATTACGGCGGGTCGGTTACCGCTTCGTGTTGGTTGACAGCGAGCACGTACAACCCGTTGGGAGCATGCGTTGGGAAGAGCTGCGTTACCGGCCGCATATTGCCCGGTTCGGTGGCGAGGAGATCATCATTATCGTGCGCGACCGCGATTTGTCGAACGCGCAAGAATCAGGCATGGAGTTTGAGTGGTTTGATCGAGAAGTGCGGGAGCGCACCAAGAGCTGCGATTTTCCACCCCTGGTAACCACTTGTACCGATGGGCAGAGCGGCGGTTGGTTTCGTAACGTCACCCCCGGTTGCAATTTCTGGGATGCCTTTTACAAACCGCTAATGGATAGGGCGCAGGCGGGCGGCCATGCGATTCAGCCGATCTTTATCAAGGATTACCTGGACCGCTTTGGCGCGTGGGGCGAGGTGACAGTCGGGCCAGGGGCGTGGAACACCGGTTGGCACAACGGATGCGATTTCGTGCAGTGGACCGGCACGCAGGCGCAAAAGGATGCGTTGACCCGAGTGGACGAGATCAGTCAGGCAGTGCACGCCGCCTGGCATAATGCCGGGCGCGCTGGCACATGCCATCCAGAATTGTCGAAGCTGTTGGAAGAAGCCTATTGGCGGGTGTTACGGTCGGAGACCAGCTGTAATTTTTTCTGGGGTGACGCCTGGGTGATGCGCTGTCATGCTGATCTTGACCAGGCTTGTGAATACTTGGAACGCGCTAATTCCTATTTCCGCTGATAATCACTTTCCGGCGGCAAAGCAAAAAACGTCTTGCCGCTTAGAGCATGCCTTGAATCGTATCGCGCAGTTTGGGGATATCCAGCAGCCCCAAGCGATAATGTACGATCCGGCCTTCCGGCGAAATAAGCACCGACGTTGGGGTTAGCCGTACATTATCGAATTCTTGAGCAATCCGCTCTTGGGTATCCAGCACGATGGGAAAGGGGATTTCCCGCTGTTTGACCATGGCGCGCACTTGGTCTGGCGGATCGTAAGCCATGGCCACGCCGATGATTTCCAGCCCTTTCGGATTCAAATCGCGATAAAGCTCGACCAAATGGGGCATTTCCTCGATGCAAGAGGAACAGGTGGTGGCCCAGAATGTAACCAACACCGGCTTGCCGCGTAATTGCTCCAAGCTCAAGGTACGACCATCAAGCGTCTGACCAGCCAAGGGCGGTGCTTGGCGCAGACCCGCTGGCATCAGCCAAACCACGGCGGAGACTAGAATCACCGCCAGGGCAATGCCGGCGATAACAGTTTCTTTGTTCAATTTCACGAAAGATCTCCCGCAAGTCAAAAAGGCGCGAGTGATGACTCCGCCTACCCGATGAGACCGCTGTAATGGCTAAAAGTCGTCATACCCTTCCCAATTATGCCAGAGCGGCTTCGATTTGCGTGGGGTGGCGAAGGCCGTATGATGCGCATTTTCAACAACCGGGCGCGAGTGGATTGAAGACATGATCAAAGTAGGGATTGTCGGTGGAACAGGTTACACGGGCGTTGAATTACTCCGTTTGCTAGCGGCCCATCCAGCGGTGGAGCTGACGGTGATCACCTCGCGGGGCGAGAAAGGCGTCAAAGTCAGTCAGTTGTTTCCCAATCTACGCGGTCGCGTGGAGCTGGCGTTTGTCGAGCCTGACGATAGCGTACTCAAGGGTTGCGATGTGGTGTTTTTCGCCACGCCTAACGGCACCGCTATGAAAAGCGTCGCGATGTTGCTGGAAGCCGGCGTCAAGGTGATCGATTTGGCGGCTGATTTCCGACTCCAGAAAGCGGACGATTGGGAACAGTGGTATGGAATGCCACACGCTTGTCCAGAGTTATTAGCCGAAGCGGTCTACGGTCTGCCGGAGGTCAATCGGGACGCCATCCGTAAAGCGAGGTTGGTGGCTAATCCCGGTTGCTATCCCACGGCCGTGCAACTGGGGTTTCTGCCGCTGTTGGAGGCGGAAGCGGTCAATCCGCGATCCCTGATTGCCGATGCCAAGTCGGGCGTTAGCGGCGCCGGCCGTAAGGCCGAGGTCGGCATTTTACTGTGTGAAGCGGGCGACAATTTCAAAGCGTATAATGTGCTGGGGCACCGGCATTGGCCGGAGATTCGTCAAGGTTTGATGGCGGTGGTGGACGGTCCGGTCGATCTGGTGTTCGTACCCCATCTGACGCCGATGATTCGCGGAATTCACGCCACTTTGTATGCGACCTTGACCGATCCTGACGCGGATGTGCAAGCGCTATTCGAGCGGCGCTACGCGACTGAACCTTTCGTGGATGTCCTCCCGCCGAAATCACATCCTGAAACCCGTGGCGTGCGCGGCGCGAATCAGTGTCGGCTGGCGGTGCACCGGCCCCAAAACGGAAAGACGGTGGTCGTGCTGTCGGTGATCGACAATCTGGTCAAGGGGGCGGCCGGTCAAGCGATACAGAACATGAACCTGATGTTTGGCTTGCCGGAAGTCACCGGTTTGGAGGGCATCGCTCTGTTACCTTGACAGTGGCCAAACTATTCTTGACCCGAGTGGTCAGGAACTGGACAATTCATCAGTTTCTTTCAAGAGGATAGAGCTATGAGCGCCATCGCCGAAATGTTTACCCCCGCTGAAAATCCGCTATTGTTTACCGACGCCGCCGCCTTGAAAGTCAAGGATTTGCTGGAAGAAGAACAGAATCCCAACTTGATGTTGCGGGTATTTATCTCCGGCGGCGGTTGCTCCGGGTTCCAGTACGGGTTTACCTTTGATGAAGCCCTGGGCGACGGCGACACCGTGGTGGAAAATCACGGAGTTAAGCTGTTGATTGATCCCATGAGTTTTCAATATCTGGTCGGTGCTGAAATCGATTACACCGAAGGTCTTGAAGGGGCGCAGTTCGTCATCCGCAATCCAAACGCCGTGACCACCTGCGGTTGCGGTTCGTCCTTCTCCGCCTAACTTCGCCCGCGCTGGGCGGGGTGTAAGATCCCGTCCGGTTCTTTTTGAAGCTCTAAAACCTGTAGACCCTTCGCTCCAATGGAAATCATTGCGGGTGCTTGCTCGCACCCTGGAGCGCCTGTTGAAAGCATGGCGAGTCGCACATGGTTTGATAAAATCTTACCCATTTTTAAGGATTATCCATGTACTCGCTTGCAGAATCGCTTGAATTGATCAAACGCGGCGCGGTCGATCTGCTGCTGGAAGACGAATTGGTGGACCGGCTTAAGGCTGGTCGACCACTGCGGGTCAAAACCGGGTTTGATCCAACCGCCCCCGACTTGCACCTCGGTCATACCGTCCTGATCAACAAGATGCGTCAATTTCAGGATCTTGGCCATCACGTCATTTTTCTGATCGGTGATTTTA
>JADJQQ010000001.1:1777500-1786987 GCA_016712625.1 Candidatus Competibacteraceae bacterium
CCTCTAAGCTTCAGGTTTTCGTCACCCGTACCCCAAACCGACACAGGTGGGCGAGGAGAGTATCCTCAGGCGCTGGAGAGAACTCGGGTGAAGGAACCCGGCAAACTAGCACCGTAACTTCGGGAGAAGGTGCGCCCGTGGTACGTGAAGCCTCGCGGGTGGAGCGGACGCGGGCCGCAGTGACCAGGTGGCTGCGACTGTTTACTAAAAACACAGCACTCTGCCAACACGAAAGTGGACGTATAGGGTGTGACGCCTGCCCGGTGCCGGAAGGTTAATTGATGGGGTCAGCCGCAAGGCGAAGCTCTTGATCGAAGCCCCGGTAAACGGCGGCCGTAACTATAACGGTCCTAAGGTAGCGGAAATTCCTTGTCGGGTAAGTTCCGACCTGCACGAATGGCGTAACGATAGCCACACTGTCTCCACCCGGGACTCCGTGAAATTGAATTCGCTGTTAAGATGCAGCGTACCCGCGGCAAGACGGAAAGACCCCGTGAACCTTTACTACAGCTTTGCACTGGATTTTGAGCGTTCTTGTGTAGGATAGGTGGGAGGCTTTGAAGCCCCGACGCCAGTCGGAGTGGAGCCAGCCTTGAAATACCACCCTGGAACGCTCGGGATTCTAACCTCGAACCCTTATCGGGTTCAGGGACCGTGCATGGTGGGTAGTTTGACTGGGGCGGTCTCCTCCCAAAGCGTAACGGAGGAGCGCGAAGGTACCCCTCAGCGCGGTCGGAAATCGCGCGCGGCGTGCAAAGGCCAAAGGGTGCTTGACTGCGAGACGGACAGGTCGAGCAGGTGCGAAAGCAGGTCTTAGTGATCCGGTGGTTCCGAATGGAAGGGCCATCGCTCAACGGATAAAAGGTACTCCGGGGATAACAGGCTGATACCGCCCAAGAGTCCATATCGACGGCGGTGTTTGGCACCTCGATGTCGGCTCATCACATCCTGGGGCTGTAGTCGGTCCCAAGGGTATGGCTGTTCGCCATTTAAAGTGGTACGCGAGCTGGGTTTAGAACGTCGTGAGACAGTTCGGTCCCTATCTGCCGTGGGCGTTGGAGTGTTGCGGGGAGCTGTTCCTAGTACGAGAGGACCGGAATGGACAGACCTCTGGTGTACCGGTTGTTCTGCCAAGAGCACCGCCGGGTAGCCACGTCCGGACGGGATAACCGCTGAAAGCATCTAAGCGGGAAGCCCCCCCCAAGATTAGCACTCCCGAGTCCTTTGAGACTCCTAAAGGTTCGTGGAAGACCACCACGTGGATAGGCGTGGCGGTGAACGCGCGGCAACGCGTGCAGCCGACCCGTACTAATCAACCGTGCGGCTTGATTCGCCAACACCCAACCCCTGTGGGTCGGGCGTGCTGAACCTCACTACCCCATCCCGGCGTCGCAACGGCATCCAGCGTAACGCCAACGCCAATGCCAATGCCAATGCCAATGCCAATGCCAATGCCAATGCCAATGCCAAGAGCGCCTCCACCCCCTTTCGCCTGGCGACCTTAGTACGCGGGAACCACCCGATCCCATCCCGAACTCGACCGTGAAACCGCGTCACGCCTATGATCGTGCGAGAGCTACTCGCGCTAAAGTCGGTCATCGCCAGGCTCCTATTCCAAACCCAATCTCTCGAAAAGATTGGGTTTTTATTATCTGATCTTTAGATTTCGGTAATTTATAGCAAGTCATGGAAGGCTTTCTTCAAACAGGCGTGTCTGCGTTAGTAGCTGCAAAATTCAAAGAGATTAGTTCGTATTCTGCGATGACTTGCGCGCCCAGCAGGATGATGATGCTACCGGCTTCTAAAGTCAGCCACGCAATAACGGGACCGGTTAACGAGCCATAAATTACATTGACTATCGAGAGATTAGTAAAATACCAGACCAGCGTCTCGGCCACGCCGCGCCAGGACACATGTTCCAGCAAATGATGCGAGAGCTGCGAGACACCTGAAGACGAACACCAGATCGAAGAACAGTTCGACCGGCGTGACTTCGTATTTTGGTTCGAGGTTGGGATGAGGAGAAAAGATTTTCATGAGGTCTCTCGAATGGCGTCACAGCACTTGAAGCCCCTAAAGGGTTAGGATCGCGCCGTTGCTTGTTCCTCTGGGAGGATTTCATCAAGGAGTGACCATAATCTTGATCGCCTTGCGCTGGTCCATCGCCCGGTAGCCATCCGGAATGCCATCAAGGCCGACGCTCCAGTCGAAGACGCGGCCCGGTTCGATCCGGACGTCGAAAATATCCGGCAACAATTCTTCGATATACGCCCGCACTGGTGCGGGGCCGCCACCGACGCTCACGTTTTTGTAGAAGGCGGGTAAGGCGTCGGGAATGGCTTCGTAATGGGGGACGCCGACTCGACCTATCGCGTCGCCCGGACGGGTGATGGCGACGGCGGTGCGCATGGCCTGGTCGGTACCGACGCATTCCGAGCACCGAATGCGCGCCAAAGCCGCTGGTCAAGGCACACCCGCTTGATGGCTTCCTGGTCACGCTCCCGGACGATGTGGGTAGCCCCGAAGGCTTCGACCAGGGCGATCCGGTCGGGATGGCGGCTGGGAGGAGGAGGATGGTTTCCGCGCCTAGCCGCTTGGCGGCGATCACCCCGCACAGACCGACCGCGCCGTCGCCAATCACCGCCGCCGCTTTACCGGGGCCTACCTTCGCGGTGACTGCCGCATGATGCCCCGTGCCCAAGACATCGGTCAGGGTCAGCAAGGACGGTAGCAGCGCGGAATCTTCGCCCGCCGGCAAGACGACCAAGGTGCCGTCGGCCCACGGGATGCGGACGGCTTCAGCCTGCGCTCCGGCGACGCTGGAGCCAAAAACCGCCATGCACGCAGGCCATATGCAGGCTCTCGTGGCAGAAGGCGCAGGTGCCATCGGAATAGGCGAAGGGCATGACGACCAGATCGCCGACTTTCACGGCGCGAACCTCGGTCCCGACCGCTTCCACGACGCCGATGGCTACGTGTCCCATCCGCAGGCCACCTTCGGGAAACGCTTGAAGCCCCGATAAGGAGTGGCGTTGCCACAGATGCAGGTACGAGCGACGCGGATGAGAGCCTCGTTGGCTTGATCAAACCGGCATCCGGGGCCTGCTCGATTCGCACTTCGCCGCTGCCATACATCACGGTTGCACGCATGGTGATGACCTTCCTCATTCAATAAATGGATGCCCCACCGGTTCGAGGATGGCCTTGACCGAACCGGCAACGTTCAGCGCCTCGATTCCGGCGTCGATGCGGCCTAGGCTTGACGAGGCCGGACGCATAGCCAGCCTCTTGGTAAAAAATCGCCAGATTTCTCCACGGTGCGTATTAGGCGATATCGCCGACTGCGGGATCGGTGCCGGCCGGCGCGTCATTGCATCAGCAATCGAGTTTTGGTATCGAGTCCGCCGTGGCGCAATATCTCGTCGAACGCCCAATTGTCGAAAAGCTCGACCAATTAGGGATCGGTGACTTTCAGCGTGGATTGGTGATTCGGAAATAACTCGTCATGATGGCGTTGGGCCGCTTCAGTGATGGCCATCGCGGGTCTCCTGGTTGATGATCCTGAGTATTTCGGTATCCGAGCAAGCGCTAGCCCTTTAACTCGACCCCTTTTAGCCAGCCCGTCACACGATTCATGGTGTCCTCTTTCCTGGTCCACTTCCATCACAAAGCCATCACGCAGCCGCGCCGGTGCATGGCTGGCGAGGACCGATTGGCTGTTGCCGAGTCCGTAGCCGCCGTGGGTGACGAAAGGAATCAGGGCTTTGCTGGACAGATCGTTCCCGGACAAGAAGGATCGAATCACCGGCGGCGCCGTCTGCCCCCCAGATGGGAAAGCCCAGAAACACCGTGTCATAGTCCGCCATGCTTGATACCGTGGCCTCCAAGACGGGTTGGTAGCCGCTGTCGCGCTCCCGCTGCGCCTGTTCGACCGTCTCCAGGTAATCTTCGAGATAGGGCGCGGTGGGCCGAATTTCGAACAGATCCGCGCCCAGTGCGCGGCGGATCAGGCCAGCCACAACACGGGGTAGTACCGGCGCGAAATTTTTTCGGGTACGCCCCTCGGGGTCAGTCGTTGCATGGCTCACCTCCTTCTCCTAGTCTAGAGAGTCTTGGCGTCCACTTCTTTCAGCCTACCGCAAACAGGTGTGCTCAGCCCCAGTTCTAGAATATCATCGCAAGCCCGCCCATATCGGCCGCAAGGGTGGCGCACTGTTGGCGCTCAGACCCGATCCGGTTTATCGGGCAGCCAGGTCCTCTAATAACAGCTGAAGTTCCACCGCATACTGATAATGCAGCTCAGGATCGGTCGCTAGCGCAGGGTCGCGCGAGCCAGCCAGAATAGCTCGTAACTTAGCGATCAGCAGCTTTACCGATAGCGGAATATTGGGATTGGTCGCGACCTGATTCAATCTGGCGGAGAGCGCGTGAGTGCTACTTCCCGCTTGATGGTTCGGCGGACCTGCGCGCACAGCTGGGCGCCAAGTTATCGTTCTCTCCGCCCGCTTTTCGATACGCCAAGTACTTTTGCATCGCTTAGAGTCGCGCCCGATCCGCTACCTCCGGATTTTGAACCGTTTGCTCAAAATCATGCAAACCACGCTGGATAGTCCAGTTGCGAGCGGTATAGCTATCGTGAGATTAGCAGGTGCTGGCGCGGTATAATCTCCGGCGCGCCCTATCGTGTCGGTGAAGCTGAATCCAAAACCTTCGCCAATTTGTTGCGAGCCGCTTCTTCCGCGAGACTGTCTCTCACCTGCGCGCAGAGTTCCGCCAGACGGCGGTAGGTTTCAGCCGCTTCTTCCAGTTGTTCGGACATCTGGCAGATGGCCCAGTTCGGCCAGAATTTCGGTGATTCCCTCCCGGTTGGTTGTTGCTCGCGCAGATAGAGCGCTTGTTGGCAGGCGTGCAGGGCGGCCTTTATTGCTCCGCTCAATTTTCGGGCCGAGGCCAGCTGCCCTGCGCGCGCGGCAACCTCCGGCTCGCCCAGTCCTTCGAACGATCCGCCGCGCGTTGTCGCACAGCGCTACCGCTTCAGGGTACTGGCCTTGCCGGCTGGCAAACCAGGCCCAACCGCAGCATGCTGGCGGCAATGACCGGCTCCATAGCCCTCGGCCCGGCATGGGCGATCGCTGCTTCATACGCCGCCGCCGCTTCGGGCAAGCGCTGCAAGTAAAGCAGACAATCACCCATTTCGGCGTCAGTCACGGCGGGCGTCCGGCTGGCGTTGACATTGTTGGCGTCAGCCAGTGTTTGGAATCGCTGGCGGGGCGGTGGAAAACGGCGTACCGCCGATTGAGCGGCTCCAGCCAATTTGAGCAGTTTCCCTAATTGAAAATGTGCGCGGCCCAAATCGTAATCCGCGCCGACGGTGTTGTCCGACCGCCTTCCTGGCTGTGGCAGCAGCAAGCGTCGGGCGGACTGAAAAGCGTCTTCCAGCAAGCCGTTATCACGTAGTCGTCCACTGACGCGCAGTTGCTCAATTCCAAAGCGTACCGGCTCCATCCAGACAAAGCTGATTGAGCGCCGCGAGCGGCGATGATTTCAGGCTTCAGTGCCGTTGGAACGCCCTGATTGGCGGTTAGCTGCTCCAATCGACGGAGTTGCCGGGCATTTCGCTCCGGGCTAAATGCTGTTGGTGATCGCGCTGTAAAGCTTAACAAATTAGGGAGTTCAAGCCGCAGTAGCCGAGTGGTGCGGGGCTTGTCCTCGTAAATACATGTTGGTAGAGTACTTCCAGCAAGAGTTCCATGCCGCTGCACCAGCGTCTCGCAAGATCAGCCGCTGGCTGCTGGAAATCTGGGCCGCCAGATAATGGGAGAGGGCGGTATCGAAGCGTAGATGGCCGTAGCCCTGATCCTCCAAATTAGCTTGTAAAGCCAGTAAGCGACGGCTAAAAGTATCGAGTTGCTGGGTATTCAGCAGTAGCGCCTACCCAAAGCGATACGATTGGCCCCTTCTTTGAAAAGCAATGATCGCCAAGTGCTCGATCCCGGAGCAGCAATTGGCGTACAAGTTCCAGACTCCAGGAACATACACACGGTCATCGTTATGGCGGATAGCAGTTCGGTGCTGAAGAGGGCGCAACAAGGCCAGCGCTGCGCTCAATTTCTGAGCGGCGATTTCCGTGAGCGATCCGCTTTGCAGATCGCTGATGCCGCCGGCCAGCCTAACCAGATCACACAGTTGACGAAAGTCAAGCTGCCGCTATCGGCGGCTGGGACCGTGGTCGGGCGGCGACCAGATCTGGCGGACCGCAAATTCCGCGTCGTGCTCATCCATCGGGCCTAAGGTGATTTCCTTCCAGGGCTGGGCGAAGGTGGGGACCCAACGCCCGCATCCCCACAGACGCCATTCCGGAGATTGCGCTACAGCCTGTCCACAGTTTTTGGAAAGGCCTCTTCGTAGGTCGAAGGCCAACGCTCCACCGGGTCGAGGACGATCTGGTAAGGCTGGTTGCCCAGCGTTTGCTGGAGGTAATGTGTAGCGCCTGCCACAGGTTGGCATATCGATCCACCGACCAATGTTTCCCTTGAGGAGTAATTGTCGGCCTTCCAGCGCTTCCAACAACACGTCAGGATCGCTGGCGTCGTCGCGATTGGAGGTAGGCGATGGGGAAAACGGCCGCAACGCATCAGCCAGCTGGCGAGAGCGACCGCGGTGGTGGTTTTCAGCCGCTACCGTCAGAGGCCGCGCACAAATAAGGTCGATTATTCCTGGAGCAGGGCCGTTCCATGGATCAGCAAAGTCTGGGCTGCGCCCGATGAAACCGGCCGGCCGTGGAGGAAACCACTTTCGGGCATTTCTCCTCAAGTCCGCTTGGAGTAAGCGCGCGCCAGTTCCAGGAAAGGGCGCTAGTTAAAAGACGAGGATCCTGCCCTCGCTGAGATATAAGTTGCGGCAAAACCAGTCGAGCAGATGGATGTTGCCACTCTAAGCCCGGCGCGCGATAGCTGCCACCTGTTAGTCGGCGCTGGCCTCCTGCCGCGCGCGGCTGATTCGAGCGCTATGCAGTAATTAACAAAACCCGCTCCAGAAGCGCTGTTGGGTTTCCGCTGGCATCCGGATGCAATTGTCACCACCGCCGCGATTCCGGCGGCGAGCAAAGAAGCGCCAGGCTGGCGGCGGCCAATGATCCCGATAGGCTGTTCGAGCGGCAGGAGCGGTGTACGCACCAGTCGGGTTTTATAGGTTGCCAAACCGGAGGCCAGCGCCGAGGCCGTGACGAAATCCGCGTCGCGATAAATCCGCGCTCGGCGTGGTGAGTGGCTTCGAATCCGACCAGAATCTGAGCGTTACCAGGATCGTTGCGCAAAATAAGCGTCCAGATGCAACGTTACCGGAAGGGCCGTCCGCTCGCCCAGGCCTCGTTTAACCTTTTCTCCAGCGCCGCCAGTGTGGCGGAACCGGAGCAGCTGTGGCTGCACCAAGCCGCCCAGATGCTACGTGTGCTTCTAGTAAAGGCAACGTGTTACGGCGATGATCGGGGTGACCGGTCGGTTCAGTGTCGGGTCGGGGCTGATGGCGAGAACCCGCAACGGTGGCGCGCTGGGAAGAAAAGTCGCGCCGCTGCCAGGAAGCCGGACGCAAGAATTGCGGGGGTTGTCGGGCCTGGATCAAAGCCGGCGGCATCGTGCAAGAGTTCCCCACTGTGCCTCGCCAGCGCCGCGCGGCGGATTGCCGCGCCGGTGCGGATTAGCAGGCGGCGTTCGTGGGAATGCGATAAATTGCTCCAGGCGGCCAGGATCTCGCGTGGGCCTGAAGCGCCAAATAGCGCCTTTATGGAGAAGTAAGAGCCCCATTCTTGCCCATAGGGCTTCGGTGCGACGGGCTACCCGCTGGCGGTATCTGTTGGCCAGTGGGCGATAATTTTGCAAATACCCAGTGCTGGACCGCGCCAGAGTGGGGATGCTGGAAAATGAATGCTGACCGTGCGAACGTCGGCCGTCTGATGGAGCTTGGGACGGCGGCTGAGGTGGAGTGTCCAGCGCCAGGAATCCGCCGGTGATGACTCATTACGGCTGAAATTTAGCCCCTAATTCCGCCAGTGGTGGGGGAGCACGGCCGCTTGGAGCCTCGCGGGTGGGGTTCAGCTCTGCACGTAAGCTGCGGCAGCGCCGGCAAAACCGACCCCAAACCATCTGAGAGCATTCCAACTGATGCTGCTCAGTGAGGCGGCAGTGGCCGAACCACCGCAAAGTGGGGACTGCGTCAGTCCACGCCCGGCAGCAATAATGGTATCACGCGATAACCGCCAGCCCGTCGTCGTTCGACCTCTTGAGCGAGCCCCACTTCACGGCGCAACCAGGGTGGATCCCCCTGTGCTCAATCCGAGCCGCCCACGATCGGCCCGCCGCGCTTGTTCGATTGCCCACCGGATCTCCGGCGCTTACCGGTCGCCGCCACGCAAGTTACGCGAGTCGTGCCAGACGCCTAACCGGTAGGCTTCAACGCCAATGCCAAATCCTGGGCGAAAGCCGCATCGGGCGTGGCATGACAGGATGAAAATGGAGGGGCAGCTATCAAACCAGGTTTCCTGACAAGAAGAGTTTCATAACCACAAGAATACCTGAAAGTAAAAATACTCCTAAAAGGGTTCTTGAAATCCCAGCTATGATCCCTATTTAAAAGTCAACCAAAAATAAAGTTCTAACCCACTGCCGCAATCAAGATTCGAGGAGGACTGATTATGACTCTGATGCGTTATGAAACCAAAAACTTATTGAATCCTGAAGGTTGCTAAAGGAAGTTATCTCTGTCTGTTTGAAACCAGTCAAGTTTAGACGAAGAGATGCATATCTTGGCGGACTGGATGCCGGCGGTCGATAACAAAGAGGAGCCTGGACAGTAGTTTGTCATTCAATATGCCGACCTGCCGGGCGTCGATGAACAAGGATATCGAAATCACACTTGGAGAACGGTGTGCTGGCCTTGAAGGGCAGCGTACGGGCGAGCAGCAAGAGGAGACCGGAACAGTATCAAGTCTAATCGAGCGAGTACGCGGTACTTTTCATTGGGCGCTTTTCCCTGCCCGATGTAGCTGATGCCGACAAGGCAGAGCGCCAAACGTGCGGGGATGGTGCCCTGGAGGTGGTGGGGGAAACGCGAGGCCGCTGTGCCGGCAAGTCGGATTGCCATCGAAAGCTGGGATCCTGGTGAACTGACGCGCGTTGAGAATCCGCGCTCCAGTAGGTGGAGCGTGGCGTGGGTTCATAACCCGCGCCCGCGATGGATCATTGGCATTGGATCAACTCGTTTCGCGCACGATTTCGCTCAGTCCAACTTGCCGGAGGACGTCGTTGATCAGTTGACGAATTTGGTTCTACGGCATTCAACGCCAGCGCCCTGTTCGGCTACTGGCGGGCCTGCGCGCGGGTAACGCCGCGAATCTCCGCCCATTTTACCCGTGTGGTGGTATTAGCTGGGCTGGCGCTGAGGCTGGCCGCCTCATGCCCAATAGCAGCACGGCGGCTCCCAGGATCAGTCG
>JADJQQ010000002.1:0-242500 GCA_016712625.1 Candidatus Competibacteraceae bacterium
AGCAAGCCAAACAAGATCAGCCGGAGGTGAAGGCGAGGCCCTGTACTAAACCACAATACCTCCCGATCAGAGCGTACTGGTTGACCGGCAACCATCGAATCGGGGATCGACGCCCGCCTGGCGCGAGTGCCGCTCCAGTGCCCGTTGGAGCGCGAGCCGCCATTACACGCTGCGCCAATCTTGATAGCCCCGCACTTTTATCCACCCGACGCACAAGCACTGCCTGCCCGCGGCGGTACAGCGTATCTTCACCGGCCAACGAGAGCCGAACAAACCAGCACCCCGCCCCCGCATCCAAGCTTACCACGGGAATACCACCATCGGCGCAACGACCAGTAGCGCCACTTGCGGCTTTCACTGCTGCCCGCCTTTGCTTAACACGCGCCAATCGCGACAATGGATAAAACATCGCGCCGCGCGTTCAGGCGCCTCGATGCACCCAGCGGGACCGTCGAGATCGACCGCCAAGCCATTTCCGCCCTTTGCAGATACAACGGCTTGCACGGCCCTTCAGTATGTTCATCCAATAAACCGTAGATTCAGCTTTCTTCGTTTCCACTCTCTCTGCTAATGCGGGACTCCACTGCTGGAGCCCAATTGCGCCAATCGATAACTTTCTCGCCGCAAATAACGCCGCAATGGCGATACCCACAATTCGTAGCCGGCATCGAAAGTCTGCCGGTATCCCTTGGTCAACAGGCAAGCACCTTATCCATCACAAAAATCTTCCGCGGCACGCTCGCGGAACAATCCCCACGCCCATCCATCCAGCCGGGGCCATAACGGTTCGATGAGATCGCAAGCTAGCGACTCACGGCCATAGGCGGAGTTCGTGATAAAACCGAGCAACGGATCGAGACCCGCCCCATACGCCCGCCCGCACCGCCTCGAAGTGGAGCAGGGTATAACCCAGCGACAGACAGGCCATTGACCGGATCGCGCGGCGGGCGGCGATTGCCTGCAGCCAGCGAACGCCAGTGATGGTGCAAATAATTCGGCTTAAACGCCGCGTAACAACGAAAGCGGCTCGCCCCTTCCACCAACACGGCATCCCGATTCATCGCCTCCGGCGGTAACGTCGCCTGTAATCCCCGCAGGGTTTGGATGATCCCATCGTGGCGGCTTACGCGCATCTGGTCGCGCGCGCGCTTCAACAACGGATTTGCGCCGCCAACTTGCCCGCTATCAGGCCGCGCCAGCACCAGCGGCGGCGAGCTGCTGGCTCAGACGCCAGCTGATACTGCGCCAGTCGGCGGCGCGCATCGCGTGGCCAGGGCCAGGCTTGCAGCAGGCATTGGCGGCTATGGCGAGCCTGCGAAGGCGAACCAGACTGGCGCCCTGCTCCGCCAACACGCCAACGCGCCGCTATCAAAACGCACTTGGCCCTGCATACCACGCGCTCAGCGCGCCAGCGGCACCCACGAGAACGTCCGGCTCTTCGGGCTCACCAACCGCTGCCGTCACCGTAACGACAAATCGCGCCGCCAAATAATAGTACCCACCGCCTGTTCTCCTAACCGACGTAGTAAAACGAGGGATCATCGGCCGCGCCGCAATCCCCAACACCTGAATTCCCCAAACATTCGGCAATGGCAGCAACAAAACCGATCTTCCGCGACATCAAGCACCCCTCGGATTTCCGCTAGCAGCGCCAACCGTTCGCCGGGGCGTCAGAAAACACTCGAATACCGATTTCTGGCCACCGGTGGCGTAGCCTTCAGTACATGCAAAGCGCTTGCAACCGACCGGGATCGGTCCACCGCATCGTAAGCAGCTAAACACAACGCGCGTTCAGGCATGGCGCACCCTCTGGCCAAACAGGAAATGCGACAGTTATACGCGGTTGCGGGCAGGTGTCGGCAGAACGGCAAGCTTACGAAGATCCCGCTTTCACGGGAACGAGGGATGGAGATTCGAAAACGCTTCAGTTCAGCGGGGAGGAGCGTCTTGATAGGATTCCCAACCGTGCGCCAAAACGGCGCAAATCGGCAACTCGCGGCCCCGCCAATCGGGCGGTAATTCGAGGCTCAGATGCAGATCGCGTCCGCCACGCTGGCAAACTCGCGTGACGCAAGATGCACCGGGGCAAGGTGCCAATCACACACATCGCCCGGCTGAACGGTTTCCGGGTCGAAGTGCGTCACTTGCCGGTCGACACTGATGCCTTTTTCAGCGGCCCATCACGCGCGCCAGGATGGCGGGAGGATAAAACAGCGGGCCATTTTAACGGGAGCTTCAAGAAAACCATTACAAACCTGAGATACGGCAATAAAGACGGCCTCGTTGCTGGCAAGGCCATTTCATAGCAGAAAACTACCAAAACGCCTAACGCCTTCTCTCTTAAGCGGCTGCCGGGGTTGAGCTAAAATAATTTAGGTTCGAGATTAGCCACCAAGGTAAGCCTCCCAAGGTCTTATCATAAAAATTTAGATTATCTGCAATTTACCACCAAAAGGAACACGAGAACCATCACAGCCACTGCCCGCATTCTATGATTCAAATCGGCAATGCAAGCCTCGCGTTGACCAGGCGTCACGATGAGGTTTCGATAATCATGCTTCACCGTCCAGCTGCCATTACTGAAGATACACTCCGATTTCCTCACCCTTTCAATCGGCACAAAGTAAACGCGTGACAGGTCGGGATTCCAATAGTCTGTCAGGCAGGCTCGAACAAAAGGCGCGTCATCGGTGATTCGCCGCTCCAACCCAAGAATAGTCCGCGCGCATTCCCCCAACTGTGATCGGAAAGTACAGGGCTGGTTTTACTCGTTTTAGGACAGCAGGTGGCAAAAATTTTCGATCACGATCAGATTCAAATCGCCCTTCAAAGGTTTCATGGAATACCTGTCCAGTTGGAGATATTTCCAGATAACGTTTCACCGTCAATTTCCACGCGGGAAAAAAAACGCGCTCGATCAATGTTTCCAGTCTTTCATCCCAATCATTCAGATCCAAACTGGCTCACGTAACATGTCTTTTTGATCCAACACGGCAGTAATCCGCAATGTGTTTCATCCACAGTGCATGATCCAGACTAATTGGCATTGGCGGAAATGCAATAATCTCGCTAAACAGTTCATGCTGTAATAAATCGGCACTCCTAATGCTTGCCTTATCAGTACGCTAATTGCTACTGGCGCCTTATATCCACCGGTCGCATTGATGGCGCAATGGTCTAGCCATCCTCTCATGGACGATTTGACAAACTTTGGCCAGATTGCGTAATCCTGGTTTGAAAACGTTTTGGATCAGAATCCTGTAAGTCTTCAATGTTCCAAAGAATGGTTTGATAGTCTTGTAGTACGTAATAATCTCGCAGTATTTCAGGACCTGCCTGCCTTCCCGGTATCTGAATGACAAAAAATCATGTGCAGCGTTCCCGGCAATAACGATGCGCGACTAAATCATGAATGGAATTGATCTCAGCCCACATAATCGGGTCGTAACCGGGCAGATCAAAAGCAACTCTGCTATTTTTGCGGTCTCTTTTTAGCGAACGCTGTAGCCAGTGCTTGATCATTTCTGGGTTGGATAGGCTTGATCCAAGGAGGGCTGTTGTTTTAGCCAGGCTGCGTAATTCTCTCTGGCTGGAGGCAATCCGAACAAGTTAGGTCCGGAGCAGACTGGTCCCTACAGTGCAAATCAGAGTATTTTTTTCATGGCTCATGATGTCACAAAAAGCTGGACGGCTCAACAATTTTTCGATGCATTGACTCAAGTGAATGGCAACTCGACCCGCGTCGGAAATTCCGTTGCTAAATGCAATCTTGCCTCAGCGGTTAGTTTCAAACTTGAATAGCAGGTCTTGCAATAAAGGATCGTCACAGACAGCGTGCCAACTCATAAGAGGCCACCTTGAATGACAAGATTGAATCATAAATCAGAGTTTAATCTGGCTGCCCTTGTCGCAGCTGCTGAATTTTAGTCTTACGTTCCTGCTTCCTCTTGCTGTTGCCCCAATCCAGATAACCGTAAATCGTCTCGGCCAGCACCGCCAATGTTTCGCGTTCATTTTTGGCCATTACATTTAATCCTTCTTCCAGCACTCACTTAGCCGATGAGCAACACGTCCACCTGGTTCTTTTGCCGCGGCCTGCTTGATCCTCATCAAACCAGTTGCGTAGTTCAGCATAGCTTTCTGTTCTACTGGCAGATTGGCTTCGATAACCCGACGTTGGGGTTCTGCCGCGTCATGGCGGCTTTTCTGTTCCTGCTCCAGATTGCGGCGCATCGCACCATAACCCACCGCAGTTTTCGCGCCAAAGCCCAACCAGTCAAAAGCGTGCGCAAATGCCGCGCCCATCAATTCTTGCCAATGAACGTGCCCGCTTTCGGGCAACAAAACAGGGTGGCATTGTACGTAGAAGATAAAGGCGCTGTTGGGGGGTATCGCTAAAAACGGAATCGGGTTGGGCTGACCGCTATCATGCGGCGTCGAGGCACCCTGATAATAGTCACTGTAATGAGGGGTCATGACTTCAATGTGCAAGGTGTTACCGGCCGGTTGTGGAATGGCATCCCAAAATGCCAAGGCACCGCGTTGATGAGCCGTTTCCGTGTCACCTAATGCCACTTTCGGTCCGAATAGTGCGTTAATGGCTTTTTGATCCCAGCCTTGCGTGTCTCCATAATCCTCCGAAATCAATTGCTCCGCCGCCTGCCGTAAGACACCTTTTACCCCTGAGCCGGGTAAATACGGTAACCCATAGGGATTGAGAAAAGCAAAGCCGTTTTCCAAGGGATGTTCTATCCCGGTGCCGGTCGGAAGTGAACGAACGCAACATGAGTCACCTCCAAAGCCAGCACCATTTCACCGTATTGCTCGGCCAGCGCCGCCTGACGTTCGCGCAGTGCCTTCAGTTGCTTCTGGCAATCTGGAGCCAGCCTGATCATGCCCTTGAGGGCGGCGGTTTTTTGTTTATCATCAGCCTCCCAATTGCCAAACTGCCAAGAGGGAGTACAACCCCGTGCGTGCTGCTCTGTGCTCATTTGTGTTGTTGGGAAAGCGGTGGCCAGGTGGTGCCGTGCTGAAATCCTGTCCCAGATAATGAGGAACGGCTGCAATGCCCATGGTGTTTGCTCCTTTCAGCCGTTAGCCGCTGCTGCAAACTGCCGTATCCAGCGCAGTAGAGCCAAGGTTTCATCAGTGGCTTCTTGGTAAAATCGAGGTTCCTGACTGTTGAACAAGCCCTGCATCACTTCGGTATAGCTGCTGCTGGCAAATCGCTTATCGAAGCGTTTCACCAGCCATTCTCGAAGGTGTTTACTAAACGCGGCATGGTGCGTTTTACCTTTGCTTTCATAAAAGGCCAGCGCCTGCATCAACCCATTATTCATAATCAGCGCGGGCGCGGCACAGTATAACGGTGTAATCGCTGTTGTACCCTTGAACGCATTCCCAGGCATACGCGGCCCGCCGTTGATCGAGGTTGGGTTGAATTTGAATTTTACGAGTCACTGTCGCGGTCGGCTGGGCCATTGCTATGCAACGTTATTAGCGCATGCCGCCAAGCACCTGTCAGTGTGTATTTCCATTCCAAATGTGAAACCTCCATACCAAGCCAAAGTAATCCCTGACAGTGTTTCAATGTGGACTTGAAATTTAAATGTTTTACCACCAACTAACAGACAATAGCATTTGAATGCAAAGATAAGCATAAGTGATTATCAACTGAAATACACCAATATCCTTTGATGCCAACTATTGATACTACAAATGAAACATATGAGTTAACTAAATTCCATGGGTGATACCACTAATCATTAAGCATTTTTAAGGAGCATGCCAAGAGTGCAAGCAACATAACTTTGGGAGCCTGTGCTAACATTTCAATGATTTACCTGCGCGGTGAATTCAAATGCATCCAGATGCAGTTTATCGCCCGTCATCAAAGCAGGATTGACCAGATGACAATGCCCCGGCTCAACAGAGAGAGCAGGCCAACCGGGATCCGTATTAACCAATGCCAAAGTCCTGACCGCACGCGCCAAAGCAGTCGGTGAGGTCGTATAGACAAAGGCATTTTTGACGCACCGCACGGGAAAGGCGACCAATTGCGCGTCGCCAAAGCTGATGGCCCCAGCAAACTCCGAAGCGTCGGTTTCTGGGCCAAACAAGCGATTGAGGAGGTTTACCTTATCTTGACGATGGCCAACATCTAGCTGACTCCAAAAATGATGTCGTACCGCACCCTTCAATCCAGAACCCGCCATCATCGGATAATCGGTATGGCGTTCGCGCTGGATAGGGTTATCGATGAGACCGACCGCCGTACCCGCACCCATGTGAACCGGACTGACACAATAAATAAAAGGGCTTGTTGTGCTTTTGAAACATGATCAGTATTCCTTGTTTTTTCCCTAAACCAGCTTGCTAGTTTGGCCACGCTGCGATAAGCACGTTATTGAAGCCTTCCGCGCGACGATGCCGATCAGGATAAGCGTCTATGGCCCAAAACCCCTCGGCGGCAAGCTTGTCAAGCGCCTTGGCTTCACCTTTAAAATCCTCGAACCAGTACACTGAACCCACCGGCGCGACGCGACGCGCTGGTTTCGGGCACTGTGCGCCAAGTTCCAACCGCTGATGGTATCGGCTCGATGGATTGCCGCCGCAACCAACCGCGCCGTACAGCCGTCCGGACCATGCCACAGGTTATCCATATCAAGACCGGGCAACCGCCAGCCGTCGGCAAACAGGCCAGGCGTCGCCAGCACCAGCCGAAACCGGCGTTCCCGTTCAATACGCGGCCTGTTAAGCGCGGGAAGCAAGTCTTTCCCCAACACAGCTTGCAGCGCCGCGCCGCGTCCGTCTCCGCCAAAACGGACTAAACCCTGTTGTGGCAACAGGCCATCAGCACCGTCTACCCCGACCAGAAAGCCGACATCTCGCCCCTGCGGCTGGCCATCGCGGCGCTTGAGCGCCACCGTCTGAACGGTATAAAGCATTCCTCTGGTGGCCGTGCGTTGCGCGTGATCCAAAGCGATGCCAAGACGTGGATCGAATCCCCACAGTTCTTTGCCGAGCAACATATGGTCCCGCCTCAATTTTTCGCCGTTGAGATAGGCGCGCACTCCAGCCTGATTCAACCAGACATTGCTTTGCGGTTTGGCGAGGGACGCCGCACGTAATAGCGGCGTTTTCGTGAGCGCGTAGCTACTGGACAAAGCGGTATGCGGTACGGTTGGCTGGAGATAGGTGGCATCGTCCAAGGTGTTTTGTGTCACCACCACGTCGGCTGGCAATGGCAGACAAGGCTGCACCTGATCACTTTGTCGATAAGCCAAGGTAAATAAGCTGACCCGAAAGGTACCCGGCTTTAGCGGAGTACCCAGGCAACCGTGCAATGCGTCGGACAGACTTGGCAACCGGTCGCGGGCTTGGGCGAAAGCGGCAAGATCGATCCCGTGATCAGCCAATAGTCGGGACCTTAACGCGCCGGCGGCCAACGAGGGCCATGGCGGCATCAACGCTTCGCCATAACTGCCAGGATCACCAAATAGTTTATTGCCGCGCAGGTAAAGCACGTCTAACGGTTCGATAAAGCAGTATTCAGTCATGGCGATTCCCTCCCTGGTACATTTGGTACGGCCTTCACGGGCCAGAAATTCAGCAACGGATAGAAAGTCACGAATGATGTCGGTCGCAGAATGGGCGTTATCTGTAGCGCCAGTTGACGAATCTGCCAGCGTCACCGCCAGTTTGCCAAGTCCACGACCCAGATCGCTGGCGCGTTGCTTGTCTTGTTCCCCTTGGCGGCCGAACTGATAAGCCAAGTTGTCAGCGAGCAGTTTTTCATAGAGCGCCGGGTCTTTAAATGCGCCAGGTGGTGGCAAGTGTGGCAACCAATCTTGCACCAGATAAGCTACGCGACGGGATAGCTGTGGCTGAGCCAGTGCTTCACGCAAGCGCAGCAACAGCCCGATGGGTGTGCTGTCCAACCCTTGGGTTGGGTCAAGACCGCCGAACCAGCGGCTGATCACCTCAACCATGCCACCAGCGCGTTTGAGTACGCGAATAGCAAACGCATCGCGTCCACCTCGATTCTTAGCCTGTTTCTCTGCCTCTCGCAGTTGCCGCAAGACCGCGCCCAGCGGGGCGGAATGGTGGGCGACAATCGCACCAGCGGAGACAGTCGCCTTGCTCCCCATCACGCGATAAAGACGGTCACGAAACAACACATGACCCCTGCCAACATCCAGCCAGCCTTTGTCTACCCCCAATAGCCGCCAGTTGTGCGGAATTGCGCCTTGTGTTGGCAAGACGCCACTGTAGACCAGCCGGAGCAGTGCAAGCGCCGGCAGCAAATCATCCACCGACACCATCGCCAGCACATCGTCACCACCTGCGTAAATCAGCTTCCCCTTGCAGACAGTTTCGACAATATAGGGTGCCAGATGCAGCGCGAAACTGTTGAGCGCCGAAGAAATAGCGATATGGCGAGCTGGTGAAACCGAGCGTCTGGCCCTGGCGTAGCGCTGCAAATCGGCTTGCTGGAATTTTCCAGCGAGAGTCGCCCGAATCTGCGGATGCCAGGTATCTTGATAATCTGATGCATAGTCCTCAGCACTGGATAACCAGGCACCCATCCTGTCGCCATCCAACATGATCAGGGCGTAATAGGCTTCAGGTTTCTGGCCGATGACATTCTCGATCAAGTGATTGGCATGTTGCAGGCTATCGTCATGCAAGCTGTTTTCGGCTTCGCGCAACACATCCAGCCAGCATGGCAAACGCTCAGCAATGTTGCCGGACATGGGGGGATAACCGCCCCGCCGCAATTCATCCGCGATTTTCCGGGGCAGGGTTACTGGTTCAGTGGCAGCTTCCAACTGCGCTGATAGCGCAATTACATCCTTATCCATCAGATCGGTTTTGCCAGAATGGCCTTGCAGCCAATTCCACAGGCTGGTCGCCAACGCCATCGTATGCGTGGACACCACATAGCGCCTTATATCGTGGTCGAGTTGGTCTTGAATTTCATGCACAAACAGCGTTGGCCATAGCCGCTTGAGCGTGCAGGGAGCGCAAAGATGTTCACCCTTGCGCGCCCAGGATGATTTCTTGTCAGCAACTTTAGCCCAAAGCGTTTTGCGTTCCTTGCGCTCGCCGGGCGCCAAGGTCAGTTGGTCGCAGTGGGTGGTCAGCCATTCCCGCTCACCGCACAGAGAGCAGCGATAACCGGTTTGTTTCAGTTTCGTAAAGGGTCTGACGGCCTTGGCCGCCGCCAGCATCCGATCCAACAGTTCATAAAGCGCGGGATAAAGCACACCTGCGTTTGGAGAATAAAAACGAGCACCATCGACTTTGATTTCTCGATTTAACAGCTTCCAGGCACTGCTATCCAAAAATCCCCTATCGCCCACAGGCCGAAATGGGGCTTGCGCGGCTTCCAGTTCTTTAACGGCAACGCCTTGCCCGGTTTCCAATACCAGTGGGGCAAAGGGGACCATTGCCCAATGCACTTCCGGGAAATTTTTGAGCTGTGCGGTAATCTGTTGGTGCGCGTACAGCTCTTGGACGTCCGTTATGTTGGCGGTTTTTAACAACTCCGTTAAAGCTGCTTTCGCCTTGCTCTTAACCCAGGTTCGCACCGTTTCGGTAATTTCTTTCGCCAGCTCCACGCCCAATGCCGCTGGGACGATGGCGACCAGCTTATTAGGCAATGCGGCGGCAAACAGCGGATTGGCGTCAGTTTGTCGGCTCAGCCATTCCGCACCCGCAAAATAATCCTTCGGTAGTCCTATTTCCTTGAGCAGCCACAAATCCACCTGCGGTACGCCCCGCAATTGCGGGAAGATCACTGCGTCCGGCCCTAGTCGTTCGCAGATGACTTTCAAGCCTTCCCATGCCAGCCGGGACAACAAATGGGAACCCGCCCATAAATCGGATGTGGTGCGCGCTTGAGCGATAAAATCTTGCACCGGCCCAAAGCTCATCGCTAGCAGCGCTGGATTCTGCTGGGGATCGAGTGCAAAGGCACTGGCAAACGCAGATGTCACGTCAAGATGATTCCAGATGGTGTGATCAGGTACACGAGTATCAGCGGGCAGTAATCCCCATAGCTTTTCGCCGAGCTTGGCTTGATCATGCCGTTTGTTGAGTTCCGGGCCGAAACGCCAGAACGCCAAGGCAGTACGCTTGATGTCAATCTGGCTGTCGTCGCTCCGCACTCTGAGACTATTGAAGTGCTTCAAGCTGGTGGCTTTAATATCCTTCAGAGCCATATCCTGCAAGGTTCCCAAATCGTAAGGTTCGCCAGAGAGCGGATGAATCAGCACTGGTTTCTCGTGGAACCGGACTTGCGTCCAGGCCGCGAAGCGCTGTCCATCCTGGGGCCACTGCGGTCGGTCGGCGGCGGCAGCCCAGCGGTCGGCCCGCTCGACCTGCTTGCGCAATGCATCGGGTAAATGGTTGGACTGGAAAATCAGTTGCTGGAGCGCCTTCGCGGTGCCGCCTTCGTGCCCAGCAGGATCGCGTAATAGCACCAACGCCTTTTCGGCTAGGCCGTGAATCCAGGCGGCGAGTTTGATGTGCCAGAGAGTCATATCCATGGTGGCGATGCTGCCTAAATGCGTTGCATGTGGGCATCAAGTATGCGATGCACTGATTGCCAGACACCGAATTGTTGGTCGGTAATCCAGCTACGCTCCGTCTTACTTAGTGCATCTAGCAAACCATTGGGAATCCCACATGGCAGGTGATATACCATAGCGATATAGTCCTGGGTTGTTCTAGTAACTTTGAAGCGAAGCTGATTAGCAAGGCGCGCTTGATTCCCCCAAGCCTTGATTGGGTGACGAGTGACCGGATAGGCTAATAAATGACGTTCAGCTATCTGGCCAACAGAGCTGATGAATTTTAGCGAGGTGCGAAAAGCGATTTTTAATTTAGCTAATTCCACCATTGCCTCTCGCCAAGTGCTATGTCCCCTCTTTGATTTCCAAATTAAAAGTTGATTATCTTGATCTTTTGCGAAGGCATGAGGCCAGTCATTTTCTAAGCAATCTTTCAACGGCTTGGCTAACTCATTAACAATTGAATTTAAATTATGAAATTTTTCAATTCCATCAACCCCATCACCTTCTAAAAATAATGATCCCCAACCATTACGGGAACGCCCACCGATAGTTCCAAACCAATGGATCAATTGCAAGATAACACCAACAGAGAACTTTGATTGGTCCGAATAAAGAATGTTTAGACTATTACTTTCTTCAGCTTGGATAGCTGCATTCAACTTATCGTTTAAAGTAGTTTTTCTGAATTCTTTATTTCGGATTAATGGTCCATAGCCCAGATAAAGATTCGCATCAATAGGAAATTTAATTTCAGGATAAGCAACATTTGCAGGTGCTTCAACCCAAGCTGACATTTTGCCTGTATGCCAATGGTCGAGTCGTAGCTTAATTTGACTTTGACTGAAATTATCTTTCAGCCATGTATTTCCGAATAACCGGCCCTCTGTTTTGCGCAGCTCAGCGTGATCGTATCCATGATCCTTCGCCGCTGCCACCCGCCACCATTGTCGCAGCAATGCCTTAAACGGTGGGGCGCGCCATGCACCGTTTTGCTCGGCATCTCCTAAAAAAGCAGGGGTTACAAAACGCACTATATAAATCTGCTTAACCATCATTAGTTGGCTCTCCTTGATATTTTTCTAAAATAATGAAGGCTGTATCATCAAATAACAGCATCACCCGCTCCGGCAAGCTTGCGGCTACCCGTCCTCCAAACTCACAAACTGGATGTGTTGGGATGACAAGGCCAATGCACAGCCCGCGAGTCGCTGAGTTCCGCGGCGCTGAGGCATATAGCGCATCGCCATAGGCTCCCCTAATATCCGTTTCAACTCGTTCTTCAACTTACTATTGCGTTCGTCAAAGAATTCCTTGGTGATGCCTTCCTTGCGCCGGCTTGCCAGCAACGGGTGCTGATCGTCAGCCAGAGGATCGTTCAATACGGCCTGGTGTTCGCTCAGAAATGCCTCGACTTCAACCGGGCCGATGCGCTTCCAGTGCAGCGGGGGCAATTCCTCCACCGCGCGGCGGGCGAACCACGCCAGCCAGGCAAAGCTGATGGGGGTGAGGCGAATCGCTGTTTCGCCGCAGCGCACCCGGCAGCGGGCGGCATCCAGGGCCAGACTCGGCGCGGCCAGATTACGCTGGGCCTGGCGCACCACTTCGCTGAAGCTCGCGCCCTCCTTCAATAATGCTTCTTGCAAACCATCGCGCAGGCGGACAAAAGGAATATCAGCGAGCATGACCGTGGCGGCGCTGGCATCAAGCGGACTCTGATCGGCGGCGTAGATCACGCGCTCTTGGATCGTCGGGTAGAAAAAATCCTGATTGGATTCAAACCGACTGGAAACCAGCACATGCGACAAGCGATCCTGTAACCGGCCAAACAGCGTCAATGCATAGCCTAGATAAAAACCCATTGTTTTCCGGCCACCGGCGATGGAAGCGTGCAACGCGCTGTCGGGGTCGGCCGTCAGCGCACGCACCTTGTCGGTGATCGCGTCTGCGATAGCCTCGTTATCGGCGACTTGTCGAATATCCACCAGCGGGCGGCCGTCGGCGGCTCGCAGAAGGTGAATGCTATCCGGCGTGAAATTGATATGGGGCAGGCCATAATCGCGGCTCAGCCGATAGAACCAGCCCGGTTCCTCACTTAGCAGAGTGAGCCGCGCCAATTCCGCCCCTTCGCCGGTGGTTAATAGATGGATTTCAGTGGGAACGAAACGCGGTTCGCCCAATACGGCCAAAGCGTACAGGGTTTCGGTGACGATCTGTGGCGACAGACCGGCGACGCAGAGCAGGATGCGGCGGGGGTAACGTTCCGGGTTCATGGGAGTATCCTCTTTCAAGCATAGTGCAACCACCCACACAGTACAGCCATCACCAGCCAAAAGACGCTCCGGCAAGCTTGCCGGTCACGCCGTCTCTATCCGATAGCGTCCCAGGCCCATCACGGCCCCTTTACCGGCGTGCGTCCACCTGACCTAGCCAGAGATAAGGCCAGAACGGTTCCAAGTCCGCGCCATCCAGTTCGATCTCGCCGGCCAGCCCGCCCATTTGCAGCAAGGCGTCCTGGCGGGACGAGTAACGCACCCACTCATGCCAGCGTAACCGCGCCGCGCGGTGCTGGATGGTCCAGCTCGTTCGGCTTAAGGCGGCGAAATCCACTTGCAAGGGCGCGTCGGTGTGGAAAGTGCTCAATAGCGAAACCCGCCGCAACAGATTGGAAAACAAGGCGCCAAGTTGGAAAGCATCCGGCCCCATGAACTTTTCCGCCCGCCGGATGCGTAAGGGGTTTCGAGCTGGAGTGACAACCGAGCGGGACAAGCAGGCTGCTCCGGCAATTCAGGCGATAGCGGCTGCAAAGTTTGCCCTGGCTGATAAATCGCCCGCCACGCACCGCTAGCGGTCTGTTGCAAAACCTGCTTCAGCGCCAACCGCTCATTGCGTTGACCGATACCACGCCGAGCCGCTTGATCGAAGGCATGGATCACATACGGGAGATGGCGGTTGCCGTGGCCCAATAGCACAACATCGACCGTGATGGTCGCGCCAGCCGGATGCGCGCCGCCCGGTCCCGGCCGCAACACGTAGGGATGCGGGGCGGCGGGGTATTTGCGCAGCTTGCCGACATCGGGGTCGGGCGGCGTTTCGAATACATAAGGGTAGATACAGGAGCGATACAGCAAACACGGCGGACAGCTTGGCTCACGGGTGACGCAAACCAAGCGCTTGAGCGCATGACCGAATATCCCACGCCAAGCCGATCCGGCATAAGCAGGCAGATGAACCGAATCCTGGGCGATAAATTCCAGACGGTAGACAGCCAAGGGTAACCACATATCCCTTCTTCCGGTTTTAGCAATAACCGCTTTCCTTAGCATAGCGGCTGTCGTAGGCAGTAGCGGGTGTTGGCAAGCTTGTTGGCTTACTACCCTCTCTGTCAAGAGAGGGGCAATCAATCTTGTTGTTAAGCGACCTTAGCGAAGGCTTCGATCACTTCCGGCGGGGCTTGGATCAATTCGATCAGCACGCCCTCACCGCTCAAAGGCGTGGCGTCGTTGCCCTTGGGATGCAGAAAGCACACATCGTAGCCCGCCGCGCCCTTGCGGATGCCGCCCGGCGTGAAGCGCATCCCCTTGCTCGTCAACCATTCCACCGCAGCTTTCAAGTCACTGATCCATAAGCCGATATGGTTCAGCTGCGGCTCATGCACCTTGGGGGCTTTGGTAGGGTCGATCGGCTGCATCAGATCGACTTCGACCTTGAACGGGCCGGAGCCGATGGCGGCGATATCTTCGTCCACATTCTCACGCTCGCTACGAAAGTTGCCGGTCAGGGTCAGGCCCAGCGTGTCGATCCACAGCCGGCTCAGCTTCGTCTTATCAAGGCCACCAATAGCAATTTGTTGAATACCAAGTACTTTAAAAGGTCTGTCAGACACAAAAGCCTCCTGATTGATGATGGATTTCGGTTAAAAACGCTTTCAGTCTGTTTCAGTATGTCATCCCACTTTCTGATTGCAACCGCGGCTGATACTTTTCAGTACTATTCCCCACCCAGAATTAACCCCATCTTCGGTTATACTTTTGCAGTACTGTCAACCCCTCGCGTTTCGATCCACTGGAGGATGCGCATGTCAAATCAGCAAACGGACGCGGCAACCCCGACGTTCAATGAATTCCCCCACGCCCTATGAAGCATGGCGCAAAGCCATCGATAAGGTTCTGAAAGGCGCGCCGTTCGAAAAGCGGTTGATCACCAAAACTTACGAGGATATCGACCTCCAGCCGATGTATCGGCAGGAAGATATCGAAGGGCTACCCCATTTGGATGGTCTGCCCGGTTTCGCGCCCTATCTGCGAGCGACCACGCCGATGGGCTACGCCGTCAGCAGTTGGGACGTGGCGCAGGAGATGCCCTACAGCACTCCCGCCGCCTTCAACACGGCCTTAAAGGCTGATCTTGAGCGCGGCCAGAACGCTGTCAACATCGTGCTCGACCGGCCAACGCTGGCGGGCGTCGATGCCGATCAGGCCGAAGCCGATGACGTGGGAAAGGGTGGGCTATCGATTTCCAGCGTGGCCGATCTGGCCGCCGCCCTGGACGGCGTCGATCTGGAAAAAACTCCGATCTTCATTCAAGCCAGCACCAGCGCCCTGACCTTCACCGCGCTGCTGGCGGCGCTGCTCAAGCAGCAGGGTAAGTCGCTCGCCAAGATTCGCGGCGCGATTGGCATGGACCCGCTGGGCCAACTGGCTCGCGACGGCCGCCTGCCGCGCGATCTGGACGGCATTTACGAGGTGATGGCGCAGCTTGCGACTTGGGCTAAGACGAACGCGCCGCAATTGCGCACCATCACCGTCCAGGGCCATCCCTACCACAATGGCGGCGCCAGCGCCACCCAGGAACTGGCTTTTGCCCTGGCCACCGCGGTCGATTATCTGCGCGCCCTGCAAGCGCGCGGCTTGAGTATCGACGACGCCGCGCCGCGCTTCCGCTTCGCGCTGTCCATCGGTTCCAATTTCTTTATGGAAATCGCCCGGCTGCGCGCCGCGCGAGTGTTATGGGCGAAGATCGTCAAAGCCTTCGGCGGCAACGAGGAATCGCAGAAGATGCGGCTGCACGCCCGCACCTCGGCCTGGAATCAGACCGTTTACGATCCGCACGTCAATCTGTTGCGGGCCACCACCGAGGCGTTTTCCGGCGCGGTCGGCGGCCGCGACAGCCTGCATATTTCACCGTTCGACGAACTGTTGCGGGTGCCCGATGAATTCGCCCGCCGCGTCGCCCGCAACACCCATACCGTGCTGCGCGAGGAAAGCCACATCACCAAGACGGTCGATCCGGCGGGTGGCTCGTGGTATGTCGAAAACTTGACCGATGCGGTCGCCCGCAAGACCTGGGGATTTTCCAGGAGGTCGAGAAACAGGGCGGCATGGCTAAGGCGCTCGAAGCGGGCTGGCCGCAAAATCAGGTCGCCGACACCGCATCCAAGCGCGCCGCCAACATCGCCAAGCGCAAGGATATTTTCGTCGGCACCAACATGTATCCGAATCTGAAGGAAACTCGGATCGAGCCGGTTCCAGTCGATGCGTGGGCCGTGCAAAACGAGCGCACCGAAGCGCTGAAAGCGGCCCGCGCCCAAGCGAATGCCGGCAACAAGCAGACCGCGCTGGACGCGCTCGCCAAGGCCAGCAGCGTTGATGCCGCGATTGAAGCCGCCGCCGCTGGCGCCACTTTGGGCGAAATCGCCCAAGCCGCGCGCACTAACGCCAAGCCCGGCCCGACTATCAATTCCATCCGCGCCCAGCGTGGCGCGCAAGCCTTCGAATCCTTGCGGCAGAAGACCGAAAGCTTTGCGGCCCACACTGGCCAGCCGCCACAAGTGTTCCTAGCCACCATGGGCCCATTGACCCAGCACAAAGGCCGCGCTGATTTCGTCACCGCCTTTCTCGGCGTGGGTGGTTTCGAGACGATCTATCCGAGCGGTTTCGATACTCCGGACGCGGCCGCCGACGCCGCGCTGGCCTCCAACGCCAAGGCGGTGGTGATTTGTTCGACCGACGCCACCTATCCTGACATCGTGCCCGCGCTGACCCAGAAGCTGAAAAAGGCCAATCCTGAACTGCTGGTGCTGCTGGCCGGTTATCCCGCCGAGCATGTCGACGCCTTCAAAGCCGCTGGAGTGGATGATTTCATCCACCTCGCCGCCAATTGTCAGAGCCTGTTAACTACCTTGCAGAAGAAGATGGGGGTCGCCCAATGAGCCAATCGCCTGATTTCACCACAATGGCCTATGGGGTGGACTTTCCCAAGCCCAGCTTTGCCGAGTGGAAAGCCTCCGTGGAAAAAGCCTCTGGCAAAAGCCTGGAGCAGCTGGTTTCCGCGACCATGGAGCACATTGATGTCAAGCCGCTGTACACGCGCGATGACATCAAAGACCTGAAGCATCTGGGCTATGTGGCGGGGGTGCCGCCGTTCTTACGCGGCCCGTATCCGGCCATGTACGTGACCCAGCCGTGGACGGTGCGCCAGTACGCCGGTTTCTCGACCGCCGAGGAATCCAACGCCTTCTATCGCCGCAATCTGGCCGCCGGTCAGAAGGGCTTGTCCATCGCCTTCGATCTGGCGACCCATCGCGGCTATGACTCCGACCATCAGCGCGTGGTCGGCGATGTCGGCAAGGCGGGCGTGGCGATTGATTCGCTGCTGGATATGGAAATTCTGTTCAGCGGCATCCCGCTCGATCAGATGTCGGTATCAATGACCATGAACGGCGCGGTGTTGCCGGTATTGGCGTTCTACATCGTCGCCGCCGAGGAACAGGGTGTTTCCCATGAGAAGCTGACCGGCACCATTCAGAATGACATTCTGAAAGAGTATATGGTGCGCAATACTTATATTTATCCGCCCGATCCGTCGATTCGGATTATCGGTGACATTTTCTCCTATACGTCCAAGGAGATGCCAAAGTTCAACAGCATCTCGATTTCCGGCTATCACATGCAGGAAGCGGGGGCGACCGCCGATCTGGAACTGGGCTACACCCTGGCCGATGGGCTGGAATACATCCGTACCGGCATCAAGGCTGGAATGGATATCGACACCTTTGCGCCCCGGCTGTCGTTCTTCTGGGCCATCGGCATGAACTATTTCATGGAAGTGGCCAAGATGCGCGCCGGGCGGCTGCTGTGGGCCAAGATTATCAAGCAATTCAATCCGAAGCTGGATAAGTCGATGGCTCTGCGCACGCACAGCCAGACCTCCGGCTGGAGCCTGACCGAGCAAGACCCGTTCAACAACGTCGCCCGCACCTGCATCGAAGCGCTGGCCGCATCGCTGGGCCATACCCAGTCGCTGCATACCAACGCGCTGGACGAAGCCATTGCGCTGCCGACCGATTTTTCGGCCCGCATCGCCCGCAACACCCAACTGTATCTGCAAGACGAGACCATGATTTGCAAGGTGCTCGACCCGTGGGGTGGTTCCTACTACGTCGAGGCGCTGACCAATGAGTTGATCAAGCGGGCCTGGGGTCATATTCAGGAAGTGGAAAGCTTAGGGGGAATGGCGAAGGCCATCGAAACCGGCCTACCCAAGATGCGCATCGAGGAAGCATCGGCGCGGCGGCAAGCGCAGATTGACTCCGGCAAGGAAACCATCGTCGGTGTCAATAAGTACCGGATGGCCAAGGAAGACAAGCTGGATATCCTCAGCATCGACAACACCGCCGTGCGTGAGGCGCAGGTACAACGCCTGCACAAGCTGCGCGCTAACCGCGACGAGGCCAAGGTCAAGGCGTGTCTGAACGCCATCACCGAAGCGGCCAACGCCGGTTCCGGCAACCTACTGGAAAAGGCGGTCGAGGCGGCCCGCGCCCGTGCCTCGCTGGGCGAAATCTCGGATGCGATGGAGAAGGTGTTTGGCCGGCACAAGGCGGTGATCCGCGCTATTTCCGGGGTGTACAGCAGCGAGTTCGGCGAGGCGGATGAAATCGCCACGGTGCGCCGGATGGCTGATGAGTTCGAGAAGAACGAAGGCCGCCGTCCGCGGATTCTGGTCGCCAAGCTGGGACAGGATGGCCACGACCGGGGCGCCAAGGTCATCGCCACCGCGTTCGCCGATCTCGGCTTCGACGTGGACATCGGGGCGCTGTTCCAGACGCCGGAAGAAGTCGCCCGCCAGGCGGTGGAAAATGATGTGCATGTGGTTGGCATGAGTTCGCTGGCTGCTGGTCACAAGACGCTGTTGCCGCAACTAGTCGGGGAACTGAAGAAGCTGGGCCGCGAGGACATCATGGTGGTCATCGGCGGCGTGATTCCCGCCCAGGACTACGAATACCTCAAGGCCAACGGCGCCGCCGCCATCTTCGGCCCTGGCACGGTGATTCCGGTCGCCGCGCAGAAGGTGTTGGCGGAGTTAAACGAACGCCTGGCGGCGTGAGGGTGAGGTGAAAATGTAGGATGGCAGGGTGGGCATTGCCCACCCTGCTTCAGATTAAAAGGCAACCCGATAATGGCTTCAAACCCTAAAAACAGGAATCGTGCGATAGCAACAGCAGACAATAATATTGGAATAACAAGATATCAACTTTATAAACGGGCATATGCAAAAATCAATGAGTCTATTAAACAAGGGTTTTATTTAGAAGCAATTTCAATCATTGAAAGTCTTATCTCAGATCGCCTTGAAAGTCGCCTTACCTTCTTGAAAGGTTCGGATTTTTGATTCAAAAAATTAGGCCAACTTATTAGCGAGATCAATAAAGAGTTAAAACTGACAGCCAATTAAAAGAGTTCATTGCCAATAACCTCGATAGCGGGCGCCTTGTAAGAAATAAAGCCCTTCATGAGATGGCAAAACTTGCTGATGGCGATACATCAACGTGGGATGACCGTATGAAAGCATGTGTTCCATGTGCGAAAGATGGTCTTGTAATCTTAAGAACCATCGACAAGCGTTATCGACAACTCCGTAAGCTTAAAGTGTAGAACGGCTTAATACAGCGTCGCCCACCGGAATTGGACGAGTCCAAAATCGGCGTAGTCTTATCCCATAAATCGCCCTATTTTACTCCGATTGGAGAAGATGAACTTTATTTAGAGGCAAAAAGCAATGACCCCTCAGAAACTATTTGATGAGTACGTCGCTTTACCCGTAGAGGCTCAACGTCAAGTTGCCGACTTAATCGCTTTCTTGCAGCACCGATATACAGCAAGCCAGACCATTAAAGAAATTCGCCAAACTGAACTAAAAAGACAACCTTTTATCGGGATGTGGCATAACCGACCAGACTTCTCGGATAGCTCAAGCTGGGTCCGTAGAACCCGCGAATCAGAATGGGGCAAAGACATGTGATTGCCTTGACAATCATAGACACTGACAGGCTCATTGATGCCGATCACGTTGTAACTCAACTGGAACTGATGATTGGCTGCCGTAATAAATCCAAACTCAGAAATCTGGATAAGTTTATTAAGCAATTTCAAATCATAAAATTGAATGAAGCTATTTCTGAAAAAGCAGTTGAATTACTCCGTCCGTATCGTTTAAGTCACGGCCTGCTCATCGCCGATAGCCTAATCGCGGCCACAGCCATGGCGTTGAATTTGCCTTTTTTTCAAAAAACCAAAGTGACTATAGATTTATTTCAGACTTGAACCTCTTGCCTTACTCTTGAAAGCAAACGGACAACAGCCGCCATTTACCCCTAATTTCCTGGTTGAACTCAAAAGATCATGACCAAAAAACACCACAAACCCGACTGGGTACCCGAAAACGCCGGCAAGGAATTCACCACCTCGGTGATGGCCGGGGTCGATGGCGGCCATGATGGCATTCCCGGCCAAGCGAGTGTGGCGGTACCGCGCCCATATACTCCCCGCCGCCGCCGCTTGACCGTCGATGAATACGTCGCGGGTGTGCTGGCGGGCGACCGTAATGTGCTGGGCCAAGCCATCACCTTGGTGGAAAGCAACTCCCAGTCGCATTTCAACATGGGCCAGGAGGTGCTGCGCCAACTGATCCCCTATACCGGCAAATCGATTCGGGTCGGTATCACTGGCGTGCCCGGCGCGGGCAAGAGCACTTTCATCGAAGCGCTCGGCATGCGCCTCTGCGAGCAAGGCCACAAGGTCGCGGTGCTGGCGGTCGATCCCAGCAGCACCGTCACGCGCGGCAGCATCCTCGGCGATAAAACCCGGATGGAGCTACTTTCGCGCGACCTGCGCGCTTTCATTCGCCCTTCGCCTTCCAGCGGCACCTTGGGCGGCGTCACCCGCAAAAGCCGGGAAACCATCCTGGTCTGCGAGGCGGCCGGTTTCGACGTGATTCTGGTCGAAACCGTCGGCGTCGGTCAGAGCGAAACCACCGTTCGCTCAATGGTCGATTTCTTCCTGCTGGTGATGATCGCGGGGGCGGGTGATGAATTGCAGGGCATTAAGAAAGGCATCATGGAGCTGGCCGATGCGCTGGTGGTCAACAAGGCTGATGGCGACAACAAAATCCGCGCCAACGCCGCTCGCGCCGACTACAACCGGGCGCTGCATTATCTCGCTCCAGCCACCGAAGGTTGGTACACCAAGGCCTATACCTGCTCCGCCCTCAACGGCGAAGGCATCGACGCCATCTGGAAGGTGATCAGCGAGTTTCGCCAGCAGGTGACCGAGAGCGGCGTGTTTGGAAAGCGCCGACAACGGCAAACCCTGGATTGGGTATACTCCATGGTCGAGGAACACCTGCGCGCCAGCTTCTTTAACCATGCCGGCGTCGGCGGCATCCGCGCCGAGATCGAGGACGGGGTGCTGAAAGGCCACATCCCGCCGACCGTGGCCGCGCAAAAGCTGATCCGCAAATTTGAAGGCCACTAACCCACATAACTTGGGAGGATAAAACGATGCTACGTAGTCCCCGCGACTTTTTCAAAGCCAAGGTCGTCGGCGCGCCCGAACCGCTCCGCGAAATTCCGGTACGTCCCTCGCGGATGATCCATTTCTTCGATCCCAGCAACGAGAAGATGGCGGTCAAGGTACCGGACATCGCCAAAAACGTGGACATCATGCTCGGCAACCTGGAAGACGCCGTGCCCATCGACCGCAAGGAAGCCGCTCGTGAAGGACTGGTCAAAATCGGCAAGAGCGTGGATTTCGGCGATACCCAATTATGGACGCGGGTCAACAGCCTGGACAGCCCATGGTTCTTGGACGACCTGGTGCGGCTGGTCGGTGAAATCGGCAACAAGCTCGATGTCATCATGCTGCCCAAAGTCCAAGGCCCTTGGGATATTTATTTCGCCGATCAACTGCTGGCGCAGCTGGAAGCCAAGTACGGCGTGAAAAAACCACTGATGCTGCACGCGATTTTGGAAACCGCGCTCGGCGTGGCCAATGTCGATGCCATCGCCAACGCCAGTCCCCGGATGCAGGGCATGAGCCTCGGCCCGGCTGATTTGGCGGCTTCGCGGCGGATGAAAACCACCCGCGTTGGCGGCGGACATCCCGATTATCTGGTGCGCACCGATCCTGATCCGAAGAATCCTGAAGCCCCCCGCCCGACCGCGCAGCAGGATCTGTGGCATTACACCATCGGCAAGATGGTCGACGCTTGCACCAGCGTTGGCGCGCTGGCGTTCTACGGCCCGTTCGGCGACATCGCCGACTTGGTGGCCTGTGAAGACCAGTTCCGCAATGCCTACCTGATGGGTTGCGTCGGTACTTGGACCCTGCATCCCAACCAGATCGCCATCGCCAAACGAGTGTTCAGTCCAAAACCGGAAGAAGTGGCCTGGGCCAAGCGGGTAGTCGAAGCGATGCCCGACGGCAGCGGCGCGGTGATGATCGACGGTAAGATGCAAGACGACGCCACCTGGAAACAATGTAAGGTGGTGCTCAATCTTGCCCAGCTGATCGCCAGCCGCGACGCGGAATACAAGGCGCTGTACGGATTCTAAGCGATCCTTCACCCCCAAACCCTCTCCCAGAGGGCACGGGGGATGTTCATCTCCATCCCCGGAGTAATGCGCATGATTCAGCCGTTCTCCATTGCCCGCTTGCCACGCATCGAATTCGGTGCCGGGTCCATCACGAAGCTGCCCAGCTTGATTGCCCAATACGGCCAGCGCGTCCTGCTGGTCATCGGTCAGCGTTCACTGGCCGAATCGCCAAGCTGGCCACCGTTGCTATCCGGGCTGGGAAAGGCTGGTATTCAGTGGGAAGAGGTAAAGGTTAACGACGAACCTTCACCGCAATTGGTCGATCAAGTCGTTCGCCAATTCCACGAATCCAACATGCAGGTCGTCATCGGTATCGGGGGCGGCAGCGTGATGGATGCGGCCAAGGCGATAGCGGGTCTTCTGCCGAGTGGCGCTTCCGTGATGGATTATCTGGAAGGTGTCGGGCCGGAAAAGCCCTATCATGGCCCCGCCATCCCGTTTATCGCGGTGCCCACCACGGCGGGCACTGGCAGCGAAGCGACCAAAAATGCCGTGCTCAGCGTGCGTGGCGCCAACGGTTTTAAGAAATCGTTCCGCCACGATCTGCTGGTGCCAGAATATGCCCTGCTCGACCCGGATTTGTTGGCCACTTGCCCCAAGCCGCAAATCGCCGCCAATGCGATGGATGCGCTCACCCAGTTACTCGAATCCTACGTTTCCATCAAAGCCAATCCCTTTACCGATGCCTTGGCCGAAAGCGGTTTCCAAGCGGTGCGCGATGGCCTGTTCGCTTGGTATGAAGGCGGCGGCCAAGCTGCTGCGGGTCGGGAGCGCATGGCCTATGCGGCGCTGCTTTCCGGTATCTGTCTAGCCCAGACTGGCCTAGGTTCGGTACATGGTTTGGCCTCGCCGCTCGGCGCATTCTTCCCAATTCCTCACGGGGTGGTGTGCGGTACGCTGGTCGGAGCCGCCACTCGCGTCAATCTGGCCGCGCTTGAGCAACGGGATCCGGAAAATCCGTCCTGGAGCAAATACGCCCGCGCTGGGGATATCTTGCATAGTCGGCATTTTCCGACCACCGAGGAATCACACGCCGCCCTCCTGGCATTGCTGGATGAGTGGAGCGAGCGACTGGCATTGCCTCGACTCAGCGCCTACGGAGTTCAACAAAGCGATTTCCCTCGCATCGTCGCTGGCTCGCGCGGCGGCAGCATGAAAACCAATCCATTGACATTAAGCGATGCGGAAATCACAGAAGCCCTACAAAGAAGGCTTTAATAATCATATAAATAAACGATCACGCGCAAAGTCATACCCATGAGCTTCATTATTTTATGGCAAGAATATTGCTTATAACATCAGGATGTTTACTTTGTTTATTGTTTAAGCGGAGCTTCATAATCAACCCCTTACAATAAACAGGATGGATTTGGGAGAACCCGCAATGAAGCACCCATCAACTCACAATGACCCGCCTCAGTCCATAATGGCCCATTTACGACCACACACTGGAGTCGTTGTGGACCGACAAACAGTCGAAATGAAACGGCTGGAAAAACGCATTGGGCGTGTTCATTTTCAACAACGGCTTGGGATCGAAGCCGATCACGCCACTCGAATCTTCGGACGAGGCCGCACTTTTTTCCATATCGAAAACTGGTATTCGATTCACACCTTCATCCGCTTGACCTTGCGCGGTTTGGGGTTGTATGGCCGCGGCCTGCGCAACGCCACCGCGATTCAGACCCTGCATAATGAAGTGATCCTGCCGGAGCTGCCCAAGCCGTTTGACGGCTTTACCTTATTACAGCTGAGTGATCTTCATTTGGATATGGACGAGGCTTATCCGGATGCACTCATCGAACGGATCAAACAAGTTCAATACGACGCTTGCGTGCTGACTGGCGATTTTCGAGCAAAAACCTACGGTGACTTCGAGCCCGCCATCGCCGCGCTGGCCAAGGTGCGCCCTCATTTTACGGGACCGGTGTACGCCATCCTCGGCAATCATGACAGCCTTCGGATGACGCCGCCCCTTGAAGCGCTTGGGATTACTGTGCTACTCAATGAAGCCGTGACCTTGGAACGTGATGGGAGCCGCCTCCATTTAGCGGGAATCGACGACCCCCATTACTATCAAGTCGATAACTTCGATAAAGCCGCCGCGAATATCCCAACGGAAGAGGTCTCCATCCTGCTGTCGCATTCTCCGGAAACCTACCGGTTGGCGGCATACGCCGGCTTCGATTTGATGTTGAGTGGCCACACCCACGGCGGGCAGATATGTTTGCCAGGTGGCATGCCGCTGATGACGAATGCCGACTGCCCGCGGCGCTTCTGTCGGGGGGCCTGGCGCTATCACTCCATGCAGGGTTACACGTCAACCGGCTCTGGCGCTTCAGTGGTGGGTGTGCGTTTCAACTGCCCGCCAGAAATCACCTTGCATCACCTGCGCCGCCAGCCCGTTCAATAAGGCCGGTCGCGGATGCCAAGCCGGAAAAATACCGGCGATAACACCAGCTCAAGCACCATAAAGGCGACCACCATCCAGGCGATGGTCGCCCAGCTCAAGTCCAAGGTGTTCGCCACCAGCATTAACGGAAATAACGCTTCGGGGATCTGATCTAGTCCCAAGGCCATGCTGCTGGATACCAAACCCAACCGACGTTTGATAAAGCTCGACAGTAAATCCCCCAACATCGCGCCGATACCAACCAACGTTCCAACGCCGGCGGGCAGCAGGAGCCATAAAGCGACCAGTTCGGTGATTAAGGGCGCGAGCACAACACCCCGCCAAGTCTTTGAATCTCCTAAACAACGATAACCATCGGCTAGCACTCGCCCACCATCCAGAGGGCGAGCTCCCCACGCACCGCAAAGCGATGCCACTACGATCGGTACGCCGTTAGCGATCAAGATGAGCAGCAACAACTTCAGTTCGGTAGAAATCAGTTCGGTAGAAATCACGTCGCCACCTAAGGGGTTTGGTTTTTGGTTTTTTCTCCCTACACTTGAAATATTAGACCACCATTCAGGCGTTTGCTTCGACCTAATTGTTTATATAGCCCGCTGAAAGCGGACCTCCAATGCGCGCACTTCATCTGGACCGAGGACAAACCTCCATGCAACCCATTTATCATACCGTCAGCTTCTTAAGTCTTTGTGGGTTGTTATCCCTTAGCACCGCGCAAACCGCCAATCTCGACTCACCCGCCGGACAATGGAAAACCATCGACGATCAATCCGGCAAGCCCAAAAGCATCGTGCAGATCACTGAAGACAACGGCGTGCTGACCGGCAAAATCGTGCAATTGCTGGAAGGCGCTTCGGAAACAACATGCGGTAAATGCGAGGGCGATTTAAAAGATAAACCGCTGGTCGGCATGAAGATTTTATGGGATTTGAGGAAAGACGGCAGTGAGTGGACGGATGGCAAGATTTTCAATCCGGCCGATGGCGGCACTTATCGTTCTAAAGCCAAGCTGATTGATGGCGGAAAAATGCTAGAGGTGACTGGTTCGTGGCTGTTCGTCAAGCGCAGCCAAAAATGGCTGCGCATCGAATGAACGCTTTCTCCAAAGCAGATCAAAACCATTGTCACTGGTTATGAATAAACCCCTCATCGCCATCAGCTTGGGCGATCCCGCCGGGATCGGCCCCGAAATCCTGGTTCGCACCGTCGCCGATGCATCGGTCAATCAAGTCGCCCGCTGCGTGGCATACGGCGACGCGCGGGTGATCGAAAAGGCGGTGCGGGAAGCGAAACTGGATTTGACGGTGCGCGCCATCGGAAAGCCCGCCGAAGCGCTGTTCGCGCCGCGTTCGATTGAGGTCATCGACTTGGCCAACGCCGATCCCGCTGTGTTCGAACCGGGCCAAGTGCAGGCACTGTGCGGCAAAGCGGCCTGGGAATACATCGAAGCGATGGTGCGGGCTGCCTTGCGCGGTGAGGTGGAAGTCGTCAACACCGCCCCAATCAACAAGGAATCGATTCAGGCCGCGCATATTCCGCACATCGGCCATACCGAGATGCTGGCCGCGCTGACCGGCGCTCATGATCCGCTGACTATGTTCGAGACGCTGGGCTTGCGGGTGTTTTTCTTAAGCCGCCACGTCTCGCTGCGTAAATCTTGCGATCTGGTCACCCAGGCGCGGTTGCTGGATTACATTGAACGCTGCCAGCAGGCGATGGATCGGCTGGGGCTGGGCGGCGGCGAACTGGCCGTGGCCGGGCTGAATCCGCACAGCGGCGAGCACGGGCTGTTCGGGGACGAGGAAGTCAAGGAAGTCATGCCCGCCATCGAGGAAGCGCGGAAACGCGGCTTTCGGGTGGTCGGCCCCATCGGCGCGGATTCGGTGTTCCATCAGGCCAAAATCGGCCGCTACGCCGCCGTCCTTTCGCTGTACCACGATCAGGGTCATATCGCCACTAAAACTTTGGATTTCGAGCGCACGATCTCGCTCACCCTAGGGCTACCGTTTCTACGCACCAGCGTCGATCACGGCACTGCTTTCGACATCGCCTGGCAGGGTAAGGCCAGCGCGGTGAGCATGATCGAATCAATGCGGGTGGCGGCCCGCTACGCGCCTGCCTATCAACGTTCGGCGGCGCGCTAGCGCGATTCCTAAAGCAGATTCCTCGGTGTGCCGGCGACGAACTGTTCGATGTTGTCGATCAGTTGATCGGCCAACGCCTGTTGCGCCTCGTCCGAGGCCCAAGCGATGTGTGGCGTCAGGATGACGTTCGGCCGCCCCGCGATTTGCATGAGCGGATTATCCAAAGCGGGCGGTTCTCCCACCGTGACATCGAAGCCCGCGCCGCTGATAATTTTTTCATCCAGCGCCCGCACCAGATCATCTTCATTGACCAAACCGCCGCGCGCCGTGTTGATCAACAACGGCTTACGCTTCATTGCGAGAAATTCGGGCATCGCGATCATATTGCGGGTTTCGGCGGTGAGCGGACTGTGCACCGTGATGATATCGCTGGTTTCAAGCATTTCGGCCCACGGCGTGTAAAGAGGGCCCAAGCCCGTTTTACCCTTATGGGCCGCGAACAACGGCGTCATGCCGAAGGCACGGGCGATTTCCGCGACCCGCTGTCCTAAAACGCCCTCGCCGATGATGCCGAGACGCGCGCCTTGCAAATCGTGGATCGGGTGATTGAAAAAACAGAACTGGCCGGATTTCTGCCACTCGCCGGCGAGCACGTCCTCGCGAAAGGCAACGAGGTTCCGACGGAGCGCCAGAATCAGCGCAAAGGTATGTTCGGGGACCGTATTGACCGCGTAGCCCCGAATATTGCTGACCGCGATTCCCTGGCCCTGGCAAGCCGCTTTGTCGATACAGTCGGTGCCGGTGGCGGCAATGGCGATCAACCGCAAAGTCGACAATTGCCCCAACATTTCCGCGTTTAGCGCAACCTTATTAGTGATCGCAACGGTCGCGTCGCGCAGGCGCGCGACCACTTCGTCAGGTTGCGTGCGCGGATATTCGGCGTATTCGTGCGCGAAATCGGGACGGCGCAGATGAATTTGAGGCGCGAGCGTTTCGCGATCTAAAAAGACGATTTTTTCCATGCTCGATTCTTTGACAGCCTCCCCGAAGGGAGGCATGGCGGGAGAGATACAACGAGAACCGGTGAGCTGGCTAGATAGTCAGGAAAGGCACATAGCTGAACATCAGCACGATAGCGAGCGCCACGGTGTAAAAGGGCAACAGTTCGCGACTCGCTCCCAGAATGGAGGTCTGAGCGATGGAACTACTGATGAACAGCGTCGTACCCACCGGTGGTGTATACAAGCCAATGGCCAGCGTCAGCACCATCACCAACCCAAGTTGCGTCAAATCCAGGTTAATGGCCTGAGCGAGCGGTACGAAAATGGGGCCTAGCAGCAGGATGGCGGCCGGTAAATCGATGAACATGCCCGCCACCAACATGATCAACACCATCGCCAGAATGATCAGCCACGGTTGCCGCAAGGTTTCCAAACACCAAGCCGCAAAGGTCTGCGGGACTTGCGCATATGTCATCAGCCAACCCACTATCGCTGACCCCATGATCACCAGCATCACCACGCCAGTGGCTCCACCCGCGGCGATCAGCGCCTGCGCGAAGCGCTTAAACGTCATATCGCGGTAGATGAAGATGCCCGCCGCCAACGCATAGAACACCGCGATCACTGACACTTCAGTCGGTGTTGCAATGCCGAAGCGCAACAACACCAAGATCATCAGCGGCATCGCCAGCGCGGGCAGCGCTTCGATAAACAGCTTGCGGCATTTCGCGCCATCGAAGGGATGTGCCGTGTAAGGGAATCCGCGCAACCGCGCCGAGACGTTGCATACGCCAACGAAACCGGCGGTCAGCAACAGACCCGGTAGCAACCCGGCCACGAACAAGTCAGCAATAGATACATTCGATACCAGCGAGTACAGGATGAACGGGATCGACGGCGGAATCAGGATCGCAATCGAAGCGGCCGCCGCGTTGTTGGCGGCAGTGAAAGCGGGCGGATAACCTTCGCGCTTCTGCCAGGGGATCAACATGCCGCCGAGCGCGGTGGCGTCAGCGACCGCCGAGCCGGACACGCCGCCGAACACGCAACTGCCCACCACGCTGACCGAACCGAGACCGCCACGATAGCGTTGCACCAGTTCGGTGGCAAAGCCAATCAACTTTTCACCGAGTTTGCCACTCATCATCAAGCTGCCCGATAGTATAAAGAAGGGCAATGCCAACATAGGGAAGGATTGGGTTTGATTGACCATCTGCTGGGCGACCAACAGCACCGGCATTTCGCCGCTAAACAGGATCGCGCTACCGGAGGCAATCACCAGCACATGGGCGACCGGAATCGCCAGCGCCAGCAGAATAAAAAACACCAGGATCATCACCAGGATCATTGGACGCTCTCCTCTGGATTACCTTGCGGCCGGGCATCCGCGCCCAGCACCCACACCCGTATGGCGATTAACAGCGAGCCAACGGCAGTCAACACCGATCCCGCCGCCAAGGCGTAAAAAGGCAAGCTGCCAGGCGTGCCGAGTACCGGGTTGCGCTCGGAGGCGGCGAGATCGGCTACCTCCATCGCCACGTCGGTGAGGTACAGATAGGCCAAGCACACCGCCACATTGGTCACGACCACTAGAATGCGTAGCGCTCCCTTCGACAGGGATTGATGGATCAGATCGACTGCGATGTGGTTGCCGCTCTGTACCGCCAGCACGACCCCGGCCATGATGAACCAGGCGAACAGTTGCTTTGGCACTTCCTCGGCCCAGTCCACCCCGCCGACGCTGATCAGATAGCGGGCCATCACGCCAATGCCGATGGAGACGAGGAGCGCGGCGCCAGTGCTTAGCACGACGCCGCGGCACACCGTTCCCATCCAGCGGTCAACAGCGTCGACCCAGGTGATGATCGACGGTGTTGCGGTTGGAGCAGGAGACGTTATGCTCATGGATCATCCCCCGGCAGCCACGCGCAGCTCCTTGACGAAGCTACCAAACGGCTTTTCTTGCCACTTGTCGTAGACACTCGCCGTGCGTTGCCGGAACGCAGGCACATCGACATCGCTGATTACCAGGTTGGAATTGGCCCGGTACTCGGTCAGCAACTTGGCGTTGGCGCTATTTGATAGCTCAAGCTGCATGGCGCTCACTTCCGCCATGGCCTCCTGCACCACGGTCTTTAATTTCGCATCCAAGCGGCCCCAGGCCATCTTTGACATCAGCACCGGATTACACTCCCATTTGTGGCCGGTCAGGCTGATGTATTTGTTGACCTCTTGCAGCTTGTTGGCGGCGATGTTGGTCAACGGGTTCTCCTGGCCATCCACCACGCCCTGCTGGAGAGCAACGTACAGTTCGGCGAAGGCAATTTGCGCGGTGGCCGCGCCCAGTGTCTGGAAGATGTCGATGGTCATCGGATCTGGGGGTGTGCGGATCTTCAGCCCTTTCAGATCGTCGGGCACCTTAACGGCGCGCTTGCTGTTGGTGAGATGGCGGATGCCATTATCCCAGTACCCCAGCGGCACCAAGCCAACCGCCTCGAATTTCGCGCGAAGTTGCTCACCGATTTTGCCCTGGAGCAGTTTGATGCCTGCCGCGCTGTCAGCCACCAAGAAGGGCAATCCGAGCGCGGCCAGTTCAGGGACGATGGCCGAGGTTGCGCCCTGACTATTGGCGGAAATGGCCAGCGCCCCAGTGCGTAGGCTGGTCAGCATCGCCGCATCGTCGCCGAGTTGCGCCGAGCCAGCCACCGTGACGTTGATCGCGCCGCCGCTGCGCTCCTTGACCAGTTCGGCGAACTTGTCCGCCGCCACCGAGCGTGGATTGCCCGGCGAGGCCCCGTGTCCGAAGGTCAGGCGGATCGGATCGGCCGCCCCTACAATCGCGGGCGCGCCCACAATGGCGGTCGCCGCGCCGACCAAGGCGGTATTACGCAGAAAAGCGCGACGGGTCATATTGAACGATTGGTCTTTCATGATCTTCTCCTTTGGTTTTTTGGGTTTGCCGCGAAGGCTGTGGGAAGCTCGGGTTAGCCGTGAATCAACATGCCGCCGTTAACATCAATGACTGCACCGGTGATGTAGGCGGACAAATCCGAGGCGAGGAACAGGTAAGCGCCGGCCACGTCATCAGCGGCGCCCAAGCGGTTTAGAGGGATAGTGCGGGCAATCTCTGCCTTCTGCTCGTCGCTGATCTTGCCCTTACTGATATCGGTGTTGATCAAACCGGGGGTCACGCAATTGACGCGGATGCCGTCCGGGCCAAGTTCGCGCGCCATCGCCTTGGCCAAGCCGAGCACGCCGGCCTTGGCCGCCGAGTAGTGCGGCCCGCCCAGAATGCCGCCGCCGCGCTGGGCCGATACCGAGGACATGCAGGCGATCGAACCCGCTTTCTGTTTCAGCATCTGCGGAAGCACCGCCTGCGACAGGTACAAAACGCCACGCAGGTTGACATCGAGAATGCGTTCCCAACTGGCCGGGTCGATGTCGAGCGTTTTCGCTGGCTGGGTGATGCCGGCGTTATTGATCAAGATGTCGATCTGGCCGAACTCGGCCACGGCCTGCGCCGCCGCGCGCTCGCAGGCGGCCTTGTCGGCCACGTTGCAGGCGTAGCCGCGATGGTCGGAACCGATCGCGGCGGCGGCGGCGGCGGCGGCGTCGCCGTCGAGGTCGAGAATGACCACCTTAGCCCCGTGTTTGGCGAACAGGTGAGCGGTGGCTAGGCCGATGCCGCGCGCTGATGCCGCGCCAGAGATCATCGCGACCTTGCCATCGAGAAGCAGTGCGTTGGACATGAAGTTTTTTCCTCCTAACAAGCGGCGCTGGAGCGCCGGACTTTACGAGTGAGACGGGGAATCAACCGAGCCAACCCTTAATGGTTTCGGCCATCGCCTTGGCGGAGATGCCGTAACGGTCATGCAGGGTCGGCAGCGCGCCAGCCGCCAGAAAAGCGTCGGGCAGCGCGATTTGCTTGAAAGGAGGCGCGACACCGTTGCACAACAGCGCCGTGGCCACCGCCTCGCCGAGACCGCCGATTTCGGTGTGGTTCTCCGCGACCGCCACCAACCGACCGGAACGACCGACCTCTTGCAGGATGGTGGGAACGTCGAGCGGTTTGAGCGTCGGCACATGCAGCACGCCAACGTCCACGCTGTCCTTTCGCAGCAAATCCGCCGCTTCGAGCGCACGCATCGTCATCAGGCCGGTCGAAATCACCAACGCATCATTGCCATCACGCAGCAGCTTGGCCTTGCCGACTTCGAACTGGTAGTTGTACTCGTCGAGCACCAGCGGCACGTTGCCGCGCAGCAGCCGCATGTAGACCGGCCCTTTGTGGGCGGCGATGGCGGGCACGGCCTGTTCGATCTCCAGCGCATCGCAAGGATCGATGACCGTCATGCGGGGCATCGCCCGCATCAGAGCGAGATCTTCGGCGGCTTGATGACTCGGGCCATAGCCGGTGGTCAGGCCCGGCAGCGCGCAGATGATCTTGACGTCGAGATTGTCCTCGGCGATGGTCTGATGAATGAAGTCGTAGGCGCGGCGAGTGCCGAACACCGCGTAGGTGGTCGCGAACGGCACGACGCCTTCGTGCGCCATGCCGGCGGCGGCTCCCATCAGCAGCTGCTCGGCCATGCCCATCTCATAAAACCGATCGGGAAAGGCTTGGGCGAAGATGTGCAAGTCGGTGTATTTGGATAGATCGGCCGTCATGCCCACGATGTCGGGGCGAGTCTGGGCCAGTTCGACCAAGGCGTAGCCGAAAGGCGCGGACTTGGTGCGTTGGCCTTCGGCCGCAATCGAGGCGATCATGGCCGAAGTCTTCAGGCGCGGTTTTTCAGTTATCGTGCTCATGCGTTTCTCCCTTCGTCCAGGGCGGCGAGGGCCAGTTGCCATTCGTGTGGATCGACGCGGATGAAGTGATTTTTCTCGCGGGCTTCCAAGAACGGTACGCCGCAGCCCATCCGGGTGTCGCAGATGATCATGCGCGGTTGCGGTTCGGGATGGTGGCGGGCCGCGTCAAAAGCGGCGATCACGGTGTCGAGATCGTTGCCGTCGATCCGTTGGGTGAACCAGCCGAACGCCTTGAGCTTGTCGGCCAGCGGCTCGAACGCGAGTACCTGAGACGACGGCCCGTCGGCCTGCTGGTTGTTCACATCGACGATGGCGATCAAGTTGTCGAGCTTCCAATGGCTGGCTGAGAGCATCGCTTCCCACATGGAGCCTTCGTCTAGTTCGCCGTCGGAAAACAGCGTGTAAACGAACGATTTGGAACCCTTGCGCTTAAGGCCCAGGCAGCGCCCAACGGCGATGGGAAGGCCTTGCCCTAGCGAGCCGCCCGACATTTCCATGCCGGGTGTGTAGCTGGCCATGCCGGACATCGGTAACCGGCTGTCGTCGCTGCCGTAGGTCTCGATTTCATCGGCGGAAATGATCCCGGCTTCGATCAAAGCGCCGTAGAGCGCGATGGCGTAGTGCCCATTGGATAGTAGGAATCGGTCACGCCCTTCCCATTCCGGGTCGTCGGGGCGATAGATCATGGCGTGGAAATAAGCCACGGCCAGCACGTCGGCGATGTCAAGCGCCTGGGCGACGTAGCCTTGGCCTTGGACTTCGCCCATCAATACGGAATTGCGGCGGACGCGGTAGGCTCGCTCGGCAAGCTGGATGCGGTCGGCCGTTACGCTGGTATTCACATGGTCCTCCTGATCACCGTCGCCGGCGCGCATCGGTGGATGAACCGGCGTTTGGGAATCGATAGCTCTATGGTGTTTTTTTCTCGCAGATCAACGATCTAGCGCTATCAAGCGCGGCTGTCCCGCGAGTAACCAAAAGAATATAGACTTGAATTAATCCAGTCAAAAGAGTAATTTAGAGAAAAAGATGAATTGAATTCACTTAAATGCTGCCATGCAAAAAATAATCTCGTTCAAAGCGATACAAACCTTTGAAGCAGCGGCTAGACTCTCCTCGTTCGCGTTGGCGGCGGAAGAACTTTTTGTCACACCTTCCGCCATCAGCCACCAAATCAAGTTGCTGGAAGAAGAGATCGGAGTGCGCCTGTTTCATCGCGTGCACCGATCCGTGGTCCTGACGGATGTGGGCAGGCGCTATGCGCACGAGATTGCCGCCGCTTTCGCCCGGATCGAGGCGGCAACGAGAAATACAGGATGCACGGAAAAGAGCGATATCCTGACCGTGCATTCGGCTCCCAGCATTGCGGCGCAATGGCTGATGCCGCGTCTGGCCCGATTCAGCGCCTTGTACCCCGACATTGATGTCAGCGTGCATGCCTCCACCGATCTCGTGAACCTGACGGATGAGCGGCTTGATGTCGATATTCGCTACGGCCCGATACCGCTGCATCCGACCGGCACGCTGGTGCTGACGTTACCCCCGGAAACCATCGTTCCACTGTCCGCCCCACAGCTTGCCAACGGGAATCACCCAATCCGGACGGTGGCCGATTTACGACATCACACCCTGATTCACAGTGAAATTTGTCTGGTGCGCTGGCGCGATTGGTTGCGCGATTATGAGAAAGTCAAATTGGATATCACGCGCGGCCCTCGCTTTGATCGTTCGTTCATGGCGATCAGCGCGGCGGTGGATGGGCGCGGCGTCTGCCTCGAAAGCTTGCTGCTGGCGGAGCGCGAACTCGAAGCGGGAAAGCTGGTCGCGCCTTTGGGGTTGGACGGGCCGAAGGTCTCGGGCTACACCTTCAACGTGCTGAAATCTCGGGCGGATCTTCCCAAGATCAAGAATTTTCAGGAATGGCTGTTCGCGGAGCTGGCAGTCGGCTCCAAATGGCGGAACTATAAATAGTTGTCAGTAAAGATAGCCAGATGTCGTTCGTCCAGTGCCTCCCAAGCGCTTCTCACTCCGCTGTCGGCTTGACCGCCGGCACCGGAATACCGCGCTGGCGACAAGCAGCAGTCAAGGTATTTAACAACAAACAGGCAATTGTCATCGGCCCCACCCCACCCGGTACCGGCGTGATCGCCCCGGCCACTTCGATGGCCGAGTCGAAATCCACATCGCCCACCAACCGGCCCTTGCCGTCCTCGGTGGGAATGCGGTTGATACCGACATCGATCACCGTCGCTCCCGGTTTGAGCCAATCGCCCTTGACCATGTGCGGCTTGCCGACCGCCGCCACCACGATATCCGCGCGGCGGCATTCATCGGCCAGATCGCGGGTGCGAGAGTGAGCGACGGTCACGGTGCAATGTTCGCGCAATAACAACGCCGCCATCGGCTTGCCGACGATGTTAGAGCGACCCAACACCACCGCCCGCAGACCGGCCAGAGTACCGAGCTGATGCTTGAGCAGCATCAGGCAACCCACCGGCGTACAAGGAACCATACCCGCGCCGCCCACCGCTAGCAATCCGGCATTGTAGGGATGAAAACCATCGACATCTTTCGCCACGGCGATGGCGTCGATCACCGCATCGGCGTCAATATGCTTGGGCAACGGCAGCTGCACCAGAATGCCGTGGACGGCGGGGTCTTGATTGAGTTCATTGATCCGGGCCAGCAACTCAGCGGGCGTGACCGTGGTCGGCAAGCGATGATCGAAGGAATTCATCCCGGCTTCCCGCGCCTGAATGCCTTTATTGCGGACATAAATCTGGCTGGCGGGATCATCGCCGACCAGCACCACCGCCAGCCCAGGGGTCAGGTTGTGCGCTTTTTTCAATTCGGCGACCTGCGCGGCGATCGCAGCGCGCAAGCGGGCGGCAAACTGTTTGCCGTCGATCAGGGTGGCCGTGGTCATGAATGCTCCTGGGCTTGTTAATATGAGCTGGTTATTCTACTACAGACGCTCGGCCGGCCATGGTGAGCGCCAGACCAAAATGGAGCTTACCTTGACCGGATTTTCAGCATGATTCTGATTCGGCCAGAACAACCAACAGACTACACAGCGGTCAATCATATCAATCAAGTGGCGTTCGGCCGCGCCGATGAAGCCCAGTTGGTGGCCGCGTTGCACCGCCAAGCCCCATCGGCCATTTCGCTGGTCGCCTGGTGGGAAAATGAAGCCGTGGGCCATATCCTTTTTACTCCGGTGAGTCTGGAGCCGCCCTTGCCCGGCGTCGCCGCGGCTGGTTTGGCACCGCTCGCGGTGTTGCCGTCCAGGCAACGACAAGGGATTGGCGGTCAGTTGATCGAGGCCGGATTGTCCGCCTGCCGGGCACAGGGCTATAGCACGGTGATCGTACTCGGCCACCCGGAGTACTATCCGCGCTTTGGATTCGCGCCCGCTGCCAATAAAGGAGTCTATTGCGAATTTACCGTACCGCCCGAAGCCTTCATGCTGTGCGAGCTCACGCCAAAACTGTTTGCTTCGTCCAGGGTAGTGGCTCGCTATCATCCAGCCTTCGCCAGCGTTACCTAAAACGATCTTGCGTCACCGTAACCCAGCACAGGACATCACCCATGAGCTTACCCACACCAGATGCCGGCCTATCATCGCCGGCCCGACCGAACAAAAAACGCTGGCGGGCACTCTTACTGTTGTTGCTGCTGTTTGCAACCATTCTGGCCGCTGCCGGCGGCTACTGGTTCTCTCATGCCCGCTGGTCTTTCAGTACCGATAATGCCTATGTCAGTGGCAACATCATCCAAATTTCGCCCCAAATTCCGGGTATGGTGGTCAGTGTGCTGGTTGATGACACGGATCGGTTGGAGCCGGGCCAACCACTGGTGCGGCCCGATCCCGCTGACGCCCAGGTCAAAGAGGCCTATCTGGCTTTCGCCCGTCCTATTCTGGTCGCGCCGATGAGCGGTTCTGTCGCCAAACGCAGTATTCAAGTCGGCGGCCACGCCGGGCGCGGCGTTGATACTGATCATTCCGCTAGATCAAAACTGGGTCGACGCCAATGTGGATGATCGGCTTGATCGGCCTGATTGGTTGGGAGAAACCGCTGTTTAACGTGTGCGCCGGGGCGGATTGAAGACTCCCAAAATCGTACAACTATTCCAAAAGGCAATCTCGCATGGCGACACGAGCCAAGATTATCATTGTAGGCGCCGGTTTTGGCGGGATCGCCGCCGCCAAGCGTTTAGCCAACTGTGATGCCGACATCACGGTGATTGATCGCCGAAACTACCATTTATTTCAGCCCCTGCTGTATCAGGTCGCCACCGCTGATCTTTCGCCCGCCGATATCGCCTGGCCGATTCGCGGCCTGTTCACTCGATACCAGAACATTTCGGTGGTGCTGTCCGAAATCACCGGCCTCGACCCCGCCGCCCGGCAGCTGCTGGCCGGTGGTCGCCGCTACCCCTATGACTTTCTGATCCTGGCCACCGGATCGGGCAATTCTTATTTTAACCATCCTGAATGGGAGCCGGATGCGCCGGGTCTGAAACGGATTATTGATGCGACCGAAATCCGCAAGCGGATTCTGCTGGCCTTCGAGCAGGCGGAAATTGCGGATGATTCGGCCACTCAACGCCGCTTGCTCAATTTCGTGGTGATTGGCGGGGGGCCAACCGGCGTGGAGCTGGCGGGAGCGATTGCGGAATTGGCCAAGGTCGCTTTGGCGCGAGATTTTCGCCATATCGATCCCAAAGCCGCCCGGATCGTGCTGGTCGAAGCAGGCCAACGGCTGTTAGCCAGTTTCCCGCCCGAGCTGTCCGACTATGCCCAGCGCTGTTTGGAAAAACTCGGCGTCGAGATTGCGCTGGGCAAACCGGTGCGGGCCGTGGATGGAACTGGGGTGCGGATTGGCGAGACCTTGCTGCCGACCGCCACGGTGGTTTGGGCGGCTGGCGTGAAAGTGGAAGGGCCAGGGCAATGGCTGGGCGTCGAAACTGATCGAGGCGGACGGGTCGCGGTCGCCGCGGATTTATCGGTGCCCAGCCATCCCAATATTTTCGTCATTGGCGATGCGGCAAAGGTCACTTGGGAAGGGGAAAAGCTGGTGCCAGGCCTAGCGCCAGCCGCCAAACAAGAAGGGCGCTATGTCGCTGATGTCATTCGCGCGCGGATCGAGCACCGCCCTGCTCCCGCCGCCTTCCGTTACCGCCATGTCGGCAGCTTGGCGACCATCGGCCGCAACGCCGCCGTGGTCGATTTCGGCCGATTCCAGCTGAAGGGTTGGCTGGCTTGGTGGTTCTGGGGCCTCATTCATATCTATTTCCTCATTAACACCCGCGCCGCCACGTTGGTGTTATTGCAATGGTTCTGGGCTTATCTGACCCGTAAAAAAGGCGCGCGGCTGATTACCGGATTGCGCCCGCTATTCACTCATCCCAAACGCTGAAGCAATCCACCAATATGGCCCGGCTCAGTTTGGCTGCTTTGGCTTGCTTTACCAGGTCATTTTGAAAATAGATGCTTTTTCTATTCGTAGAAATATAAAATTAATCTGATAGTTATATAATTGGCACGGAACATGCTTTATCTTAACAGGCGCGTTAAAGGACTATGAAGCCGCATCGAAAAAACCACCTTTAAGGCACGTTAAACTCATGAAAAAAGACAAGCATGGTAACTCCTGTAATAAGCTCCTGCCGGTCAATATTTTCACGCTCGCCGCCGTCAAGTTCGATTACAATAAGTCAATAACTTTTGCCGAAAAACTGTACGGTTCAAACGGTATCTATTTTGATATCCGCCAACAATTATGCTTGGCCCTGACTGAAACGCAGCAAACTAAATTGGCCGTGATCGATGGCCAATGCAAATGGGATCAAAACAACGCTGAACAGGATGATCTATTCGAGTTAGTCAAGGGAAGAGTGGGCGCGGGCATTTCGATTTTCATCGTAGGCGGCATTAATACCGACGGCAAGACGACGCTCGCGGGCTGCGCCGGGCATAGCCCCTCCAAGCCAGCCGCGGTGGTATCAGCGACCGGCACCATGTATACATTGGCTCACGAATTAGGGCATGTGCTGCTGACCTCGACTTTCTCACCGGTACACGAAACGAGCAATAGCAACATCATGGTCAATGGCACTCATAACATTCCTGCTGACAGCTTCCCCACATTCAACGCGACCCAGATCAAACAAATCCTGAAAAGTACCCATCTTAAGGACTGCTGAATCATGACGCGAAGGAAACCACGCCAACCTCAAGCGAGCTTGAATTTTTTCGCTGCGATTGTCGCAACGCTAAGCGTGGCGCTGTTTTTTCTTGAGATATTACCTACCCCTTCTCATGCGGAGACTCCAATGGTGGAAATGACGGAAGAACAGCTAAAATCACAGGTTGCAGAACGCTATCAGGCATTATTTGGAAAGCTATATTTGCAAAATCCCGTCGATCATTCTTACATTTCCATGCCCGCCATTCCCGCCAAGGATTTCAAAATCACCGGCGAAACCAACACGGTTTGGCATCTGGCGCACGACCCATTGGTAGGGGTCATCGTGCGCGCTTCAGTCTCCAAGACTAGCGGGCTGGTGCAATTCGATGCTGTTGATCTCGCTGTCGAATAACTTGCGATAAACCCCAGAGCATCCGACATAACGGTCGGGTTGTAGCGCGGCCCGAAAATCTTGCCCAGCGCGAGCGCCTCAATGCGTCGCCGATCTAGCAACGCATCGCACAGAGTCAACTCTTCAGTGAGGCCATGTCGATCACAAAGCGGTATTTCACGTCGCTTTTGAGCAGGCGCTCATAGGCGTCGTTGATCTCCGGCATCTTGATCATTTCAATATCGGACGTGATGCCGTGTTTACCGCAAAAATTGAGCATCTCTTGAGTTTCGGCGATGCCGCCGATCAGCGAACCGGCAATCGCTTTACGTCCCATAATCAGGGGTATGGTATTGACGGTTGGCTCCAGATCGCCAAGCAGGCCGACCAGCACCAGCGTGCCGTTCAAAGCCAGGGTCGGCAGATACGGCTTCAGGTCGTGTTGATACGGCACGGTGTCAATAATCAAATCAAACTGGTTGGCGACAGCGGCCATTTGATCGGCGTCGGACGAGAGAACGATGTTGTGCGCACCCAGGCGGCGTGCATCGGCTTCTTTGCCGGACGAACGGGTGAATAGCGTGACTTCCGCGCCTAGCGCGTTAGCCAGTTTCAGCGCCATATGGCCTAAACCGCCCAAGCCGACCACCGCCACCTTACTGCCCTTACCGGCCTTCCAGTGGCGCAGCGGCGACCAGGTGGTAATGCCCGCGCACAACAGCGGCGCGGCTCCGGCCAGATCCATGCCGTCGGGCACTTTGAGCACGAATTTTTCGGTAACGATAATCCGCTCGCTGTAGCCACCGTAGGTCGGCATCTGGTCGTGGGAATCGATGCCGTTATAGGTTTGTACCTGGCCCGCGCAATATTGCTCCAAATCGTGGTGGCAGGCTTCACAATGCTGGCAGGAATCGACCAGACAGCCGACGCCAACTGAATCGCCGGTTTTGAAGCGTTTCACATCGGCGCCGACCCGGCTGACGCGACCGATGATTTCGTGGCCGGGAACCACCGGATAGGTGCTGAAACCCCAGTCGTTGCGGGCCATGTGCAAATCGGAATGGCACACGCCGCAATATAAAATCTCGATTTCCACATCGTTGGTGCGTAGGTCGCGGCGCTCGAAACGATAAGAAGCTAGCGTCTCGGTGGCAGCGTGCGTGCCATAACCCAGTACGTTTATGGTCATGATGGTTCTCCAAGGTGAATAAGGCTCTACTGTCAGTGTAGCGCCATTAGGAGTTTAGAAACGAGAGTGGCGGGACTTGAACGCGATCATCAAGCCGGACGCGGCGACCACCGCCATGCTCAAAATACCGAGGTGATCGGGCACCTCCTGTCCAAACACCAACCATCCCAGCAACCCAGCCCAAAACAATTTGGAGCTAAGTAGCTGGAGCCAGCAGCGAGGCGGACACATAGCGATAGGCCGGGGGGAACAGATTATGACCGATCCCGGCGGTGACGCCCATGCTCAGAAACAGCAGCGGTTGCATGAGGGTGGGCATTTCTACCCGAAGATTTAGTGTGGGAAGCTCTTGCCGAAGGACGGCTCCAGCGGGTGCTGGAAGACTGGTGTCCGCCGTTTATAGGATCTCAGGAGCTTGTCATCGTCACCCACGCTCGCTGTTTTGGTCAATGCCTTGCGTTACCGGAGCGAACCCAGCAGCGCGATGAATGGGTGAATTTTAGAGCCGGTCGATGCGGGCTGAGCAACCCGCTAAGACTACCCGATGAGCTGCCGCAATTCCGGCAAACAAGACCCGCAATTGGTGCCCGCTTTTAGCGCCGCGCCAACCGCTTCTGGCGTGGTCAAGCCCCGCTCGCGGATGGCGGCGGTCAGCGTATTCAGGCCAACCCCGAAACAGGCGCAGACGATGCGGCCTTGGTCGCGTTGGCCCTGCCCCGGCCGTCCCGCCAGCAGGCTGGCGCGTTCGCCAGCATCCAGTTTTGGGCTGGCAAACAAGCCCGCCAGCCAGCCGCGCGGCGGCAGTTCGTGGCCGGGCGCGACGAACAGGCAAGCATGCAGGCGGCCTTCGATCAGCACCGCCCCCCGGTAACGGCCGGTGCCGGGATCGGCAAATTCCAGCCATTCCCAGCCGGAATCATCACCTAACATGCCACGCGCCCAATCCGGCCAACGTTCGACCGGCGTTTCGCCCGCCAATTCGTAACGCCAGCCGTTCTGCTCTCGCACGCTGACCCGGTATTCGACCATCGGTGGCGTAATAGCATCGCGGGTCAACAAAAAACCCTGCCAGCGCGGTCGATACGCCTGCACCCGCACCGGGGTATGTTTGGATTCCGGTTGGCCGGACACCGGATCGACCACCGGGTTGACCGCCGCATTGATCCGCCCGCGCGGAGCCAGCGGCGAACCCCAGTGCATCGGCGCGAACACGCTGCCACACTGCTGCTCCGGGTTAGTGCGCACCCGCACGATGACCTCGCCCCAGCGGCTGTGCACCCGCGCCAGCCCGTTCTCACTGACGCCGCAAGCCAACGCATCCACTGGATGAACCTCGACATACGGTTCGGGAATGTGGCCGGTCAGGCGCGCGGTCTTGCCGGTGCGGGTCATGGTGTGCCATTGATCTCGAATCCGGCCGCTGTTGAGCGCTAGCGGAAAATCTTCATCGACCGCGTGAACCGGCGCGCGTTCGCCGATTGCGATGCAGCGGGCTTTGCCGTCGGCGGTGAAAAAACCGCCCGTGCCGAACAGCCGCGCCACGCCCGCCGTCGCGCCGCGCGGCAACGGCCATTGCAGTGGTTGCAGGGCGTCATAATCAGCATCGCTCACTTCGGCCAACCCAGCAATATCGAAATCACGACGGCTATCGCCCCCGTTCTCGAAACCCGACAGCTCGGCATGTTCGCGAAAAATGGCGGCAGGTGATTCGTAAGGAAATAGCGTGCTGAAGCCCAAGCGGCGGGCGATTTGAGTCAGAATCCACCAATCAGCTTTAGCTTCGCCCGGCGGTGACAAAAAGCCCCGTTGCCGGGAGATCCGCCGCTCGGAATTGGTCACGGTGCCGTCTTTCTCGCCCCAGGTCTGCGCGGGCAGCTTGATGTGGGCGAGTTGTAGGGTATCGGTATCGGCCACGGCATCGGAGACCACCACCAGCGGACAGCGTTGTAGCGCCTGGCGGGCTGCGTCAGCATCCGGCAAGCTGACCACCGGATTGGTGCCCATGACCCACAGCGCTTTAATCTGGCCTGCCGCGACGGCTTGAAACAGCTCGATTGCTTTCAATCCGGGCCGTTGGGCAATGACCGAGGACTGCCAGAACCGTTGCACCCGCTTGACCGCTTCCGGCGCAAAATCCAGATGCGCCGCCAGCTGATTCGCCAAACCGCCGACCTCGCGCCCGCCCATCGCGTTGGGCTGGCCGGTGATGGAAAATGGCCCCATGCCGGGCTGGCCGATGCGGCCGGTGGCCAGATGGCAATTGAGGATGGCGTTGACTTTATCCGTGCCGTAAGAGGATTGGTTGACGCCCTGGGAATAGACCGTCACCACCTTGCGGGTGCGGCCCCACAGTCCGTAAAACTCGGCGATGGCGCTTTCTGTCAGACCGGTTCGGATCGCGACGGCGGGCACGTTCGGGGCCACTTCCTTGGCCGCCCGATACGCGGGCCAGAAGCCCGCGACATGCTGTTCCAGAAATTCCGCGTCCAGTCGATCCTGTTGATAGAGATGCACTAACAGGCCATTGAACAGCGCGGTGTCGGAGCCGGGCTTGAGCGGTAAATGATTTTCGGCGACCTCACAGGTGGCGGTGCGACGCGGGTCGATCACCACCAGTTGCGGCTTGCCGCCGCGCCGCTGCCGCGCCGCCAGAATCCGCTGATACAGCACCGGATGACACCACGCCAGATTCGAGCCAACCAGTACCACCAAATCGGCTTCTTCCAAATCTTCATAGCAGCCCGGCACGGTATCCGAGCCAAGCGCTCGTTTGTGCCCAGCCACCGAAGACGCCATGCACAGCCGCGAATTGGTGTCGATGTTGGCGCTGCCGAAGCACCCTTTCATCAACTTGTTGGCGACGTAATAATCCTCGGTCAGCAATTGGCCAGAGACGTAAAACGCGACCGCATCAGGGCCGTGCTCCACCACGGTGCGGCGGAAACCATCCGCCACCGTGTCCAGCGCCTCGTCCCAGCTAACTCGCTGCCCGCCGATTTCGGGATACAACAGCCGATCTTCCAGACTGAGCGTTTCCCCCAGCGCCGCGCCTTTCGAGCACAGCCGCCCAAAGTTGGCGGGATGTTGCGAATCGCCCGCCACCCGCGCGCCGCCATCGGCGGCGACCGTGACTTCGATCCCGCAGCCGACGCCGCAATAGGGGCAAGTGGTGCGGGTCATGGCTCCAACGGCGTTCATCGCCAGCTCCTTCCCGCTCAAGCGGTTTCCCGCACGGTCGGCGACAAGTTGGCCACGTTATTCAGCCCCAACCAAATCCGGCCGTTATCCAGTCGCAGCGGATAGGTGGTGGCGCAGCCGACATCCGGCGCGACCGCCGCGCCGCTGTCCAATTCCAACACCCAGTTGTGCAGCGGACAAGTAACCCGGTGGCCATGGACGATGCCCTGCGATAACGGCCCGCCCTTGTGCGGGCACCGGTCGCGCAAGGCGAACACCTGATCGTCGGCGGCGCGGAAGATCGCCATATCGCCGTGCGGGGTTTGCACCACCCGCGATCCCAGCCGGGGGATATCGGCGAGCGCGCCGATTTCATGCCAATCGTACATGGTTATTTTTCCTTAAGTTCCTAGCCATTGGGGAGAGGGTTAGATTTTCCCCAAGCTCCCTCTCCCGTTGGGAAGAAGGTTAGGGTGAGGGCGTCATGGGAGACAGGCGTTGCTTAACCCACCTGCTGCAAGGGCTGGAACTCGTGCGCATCCACCCGGCCGCTGGCGCGTTCCGCCCACGGGTCGATTTGGGCGTAGCGCTGCGATTCCAGGAAGCGAGCATAAAGGGCCTGGCGGCCTTCCTCGTCCTCGACCAGCCGCGCTTTGACATAGCCAAGCCCAACCCGTTCGATCCACGGCGCGGTGCGTTCCAGATAGCGCCCTTCCTCGCGGTACAGCTGCATGAATGCTCCGGCGTACTCCATCGCCTCATTCTCAGTAGCTACCTTGCATAACAAATCGGTGCCGCGCAGCTTGATGCCGCCGTTACCGCCGACATGCAGTTCATAGCCGGAATCGACGCAGACCACCCCGAAATCCTTGATGGTGGCCTCGGCGCAGTTGCGCGGGCAACCGGACACCGCCATCTTGAATTTGTGCGGCGTCCACGATCCCCAGGTCATCTTTTCCAGCTTGACGCCCAGCCCGGTCGAATCCTGGGTGCCGAACCGGCACCATTCCGAACCGACGCAGGTTTTCACCGTGCGCAGCGACTTGCCATAAGCGTGGCCGGACACCATCCCGGCGGCGTTGAGATCGGCCCAGACCTTGGGCAAATCGTCCTTTTTTATCCCCAACAAATCGATGCGCTGACCGCCAGTGATCTTGACGGTCGGCACCTGGAATTTATCGGCCACATCGGCGATGGCGCGCAATTCCTTGGCGTTGGTCACCCCGCCCCAAATGCGCGGCACCACCGAATAGGTCCCGTCTTTTTGGATATTGGCGTGAACCCGCTCGTTGATGAAGCGCGATTGTGAATCGTCCTGGGCTTCGCCAGGCCAAGTGGCCAGCAGATAAAAATTGATGGCGGGGCGGCAGGAATGGCAACCGTCCGGCGTTTTCCATTCCATGAATTCGAACACCGCTCGCAAGTAGGTCAAATGCTGTTCGCGGATGGTCTTGCGCACCTGATCGTGGCTGTGCTCGGTACAGGCGCACAGCGGTTTTTCCTTGGATGTTTTGGAATAATCGCCGACGGTGGCCGCCAGCAGTTGCTCCACCAAACCGGTGCAAGAGCCGCACGAAGCCGAGGCTTTGGTGTGGGCGCGAACTTCTTCCAGCGTAAACAGCTTCTGGGCGGTAATCGCCTTGACAATCGCGCCCTTGCAGACTCCGTTGCAGCCGCAAATTTCGGCGGTATCGGGCATCGCCAGCACATTGTTGCCGCCGCCGTGCCCGGCGTCGCCCAAATGGGCCTGCCCGAACAGGATGGATTCCCGAAACGCGCCGATGTCGGTGTTTTCGCGCAGCAGTTGAAAATACCAGCTGCCGTCGATGGTATCGCCGTACAGCACCGCGCCCTTGACTCGGTTTTCCTTGATGACCAGCTTTTTGTAGACTCCGCGCGCCTGATCGCGCAGCACGATTTCATCGCAGCCGGGACCGCCGCTAAACTCGCCCGCCGAGAATACATCGACACCGGTCACCTTGAGCTTGGTGCTGGTTACCGACCCCTGATAGCGGCCGATCCCGTAGCGGGCCAAATGGTTGGCGCAGACGCGGGCTTGCTCCCACAGCGGCGCGACCAGCCCGTAGCATTGGCCGCGATGCTGCACGCATTCGCCGACCGCGTATATGCGCGGGTCGTAGGTTTGCAGGGTGTCGTTGGCCACGATGCCACGCTCGCAATAGATACCGGCCTTTTTCGCCAGTGCGATGTTGGGGCGGATACCGACCGCCATCACCACCAAATCGGCGGGGATTTCCAGGCCGTCCTTGAAGTGCACGGCGCGCACCCGCTCTTCACCGATCAGGGCAGCGGTATTCGCCCCCATTAGAAAGCGCAAACCGCGTTCTTCCAAATGGGCGCGCAGCAACTCCGCCGCCGCCGGATCAAGCTGGCGCTCCATCAAGGTGTCGAGCACATGCACGACCGTCACTTGCATGCCCTGCTTCATGAGGCCGTTAGCGGCTTCCAGGCCAAGCAGACCGCCACCGATGACCACCGCGTGCTGGCCGGTTTGCGCCGCCGCCAGCATGGTTTCCACATCGTGGATATCTCGAAAACCGATGACACCCGGTAAATCGTTGCCAGGAATCGGCAGGATGAAGGGAGTAGAGCCAGTCGCCAGCAGTAGCCGATCATAGCGGGCCACCGTGCCGTCGGTGGCTTCGATTTCGCGCCGCGCCCGATGGATGGCGATCACTTCCCGGCCCGCGTGCAAGGTAATCCCGCGTTCGGCGTACCAATCCAGATCGTTGATCATGATTTGATCGACGGTCTTTTCGCCCGCCAGCACCGGCGACAACAGGATGCGGTTGTAATTGCCGTGCGGCTCCGCGCCGAATACGGTGATATCAAATCGATCCGGCGCAATGGCCAGCAGTTCTTCCAGGGTGCGCATCCCGGCCATGCCGTTGCCCACCAGAATCAATTGCTCTTTGTTCATCCGATAGCGCCTCTGAAAAATGCAGCGGTGATCAAATCCTCACCGTCTGCCTATTGACTTAATGAGGCTTTGGCACAATCCATGCCATTCAGGAAATTGTCCCTAATGCATTCATCTTGAATAATTTTTCTGAATCAATGGTCTGCCTTCACTCGCAGGGCAGCCATTGCGGCTGCCCCAACATCGGGCAGCGTTCGCACCGACTGCCCCGCGCTGATGCGATGCACCATTGCTAATAAGGGAACCCGGCTTTTCCACGGGAGATGAAAGCGCTGCCAATCAAGCGATTCCCGCTGTTGGCCCATCCGTTGCTAAAGGCCGCTCATGCCTCGTTCCTAACAGGAGTTGCCATCCATGCGCGTCACCAAAATTAACTTGCTGTCGTTTAGCGGCAATACCCGCATCTTGCATCTGAGTTGGCTGGCGTTTTTCATCAGCTTCGTGATGTGGTTCAACCATGCGCCGCTGCTGGCCTCGATCCGCGACACCTTTCAACTGAGCGACGCGCAGGTGAAGGCGCTGTTGATTTTGAACGTGGCGCTGACCATTCCGGTGCGGATTCTGGTGGGGATGCTGGTCGATAAATTCGGCCCGCGCCTCATGTACGCCGTACTGCTGGCGGTGTGCGGGGCGCTGTGTTTTTTCTTTGCCTTGGCCACGACTTACGAGATGCTGGCCTTGGGTCGGCTGTTGCTTGGCTGCGTGGGCGCGAGCTTCGTCATCGGCATCCGATTGATCTCCGAATGGTTTCCAGCCAAACAGGTTGGCCTGGCGGAAGGGATTTACGGCGGCTGGGGTAACTTCGGTTCGGCGGCGGCGGCGCTGTCCTTGCCGTTAGTAGCGCTGGCGTTCGGCGGCCCGGAAGCGTGGCGTTGGGCGGTGGCGGTCACTGGCGTGATCGCGCTGGTTTATGCCATCATTTTCTATGCGCTGGCCAGCGATACCCCGAAAGGCTCGACTTACTTCAAACCGAAAAAACTCGGTGCGATGGAAGTAACCAGTCGCGGCGATTTAGCGCTGTACGCCGCCATGCAGATTCCGATGACAGCGGCGCTAGTGGTACTGACCTGGAAGCTGTCACCGGCGGGGTTGAAGCTGATCGACGATAGCACGGCGACGATGATTTATGGTGGCCTAGCCGCGCTGCTGGCCTGGAATCTGTGGCAGTGCTTAAGCGTCAACCGCGAGGTTCTGGCCGGTCAGGTGGTACCGGAGCTCCATCGCTACAAATTCAAACAGGTGGCGATTCTATCCTTGGCCTACGCGGTGGCTTTTGGCTCCGAAATTGCCGTGGTATCGATGTTACCCTTGTATTTCAAGGATATGTACAACCTAACGCTGGTGCAAGCGGGTTTGGTGGGTTCCAGTTTCGCCATCATGAATCTGTTTGCCCGTCCGGCGGGCGGCCTGATTTCCGACCGCATTGGCCGCAAGCGCACCATGAGTTTGGTGATGATGGGGATTGCCGCCGGTTATTTCGCCATGAGTTTCATGGGCGAGTGGCCGTTGTGGGCGGCGGTGACGACGACGGTGCTGTGCTCGTTCTTCGTGCAAGCGGGGTGTGGGGCGGTGTACGGCATCGCGCCGCTGATCAAGCGCCGTCTGACTGGCCAGATCGCCGGCATTACTGGTGCGTACGGCAATGTCGGCAGCGTGGCGTTTCTCACCGTACTGTCATTTGTGACGCCTGCGATATTCTTTCTGGTCATCGCCGTCACCGCCGTGGTGGCGCTGGCGGTGGTGCAATGGCTGGATGAACCCGCGGGCCAAATGGCCGAGATTCTTCCCGATGGGACGGTGCAGTTAATTGATGTGGCCTGACACGCGGGGCTGTGCTAGCGGATCGCTATCCCTTTCAACACCAGCGTGTTGAAAGGGATAATGCTTTTTAGAGTGGTTCGCCATGGATAGCTTTGCGCCAAACCACGCCAACACAAATCACTGAAGTCACCGAGAGGGTTGCCCCATGTCCACTCCTTTGTCTGCCGACATAGCCTCAAGCCATCAGAACGCTTCCCAAGACGCCTCAAGGCCGCGGGCGCTGCGTTTCTTCCGCTGCCAATGCGGGCGCGCCGTGTTTTTCAGCAACAGCCGATGCGTCAGTTGCGGCACCGCGCTCGGTTACGAGGTGAGCACCGGTCTGGTCATTCCGCTCGCACCCGTGGAGATCGACACCTGGCAGCAATTCGGCCAACCAAACGCGCTGATTTATCGCCGTTGCGCGAATTTAGACACGCCTTCAGGTTGTAACTGGCTGGTGCCCGCAACCATCGACATGTCCGCGAATGCTCCATTCTGTTTGGCGTGCCAGCTCAACCGGACCGTTCCCGATCTTTCAATCACCGAAAACGGCCGGCTCTGGGGCCTGATTGAAGTCGCCAAACGACGGTTGGTTTCGTCCTTGCTGGCGCTAGGTTTACCAATCGAGCCGAAACCATCCGATGATTCAAGCCATGGCATCGCCTTTGATTTTCTATCCCCCACGCTAGATCAGCCCCAGGTCATGACTGGGCATGATGAAGGTGTTATCACGCTGAATATCGAAGAAGCCGACGACGCCAAGCGCGAAAAAATCCGCGCCGCCATGCACGAACCGTATCGCACCTTACTCGGTCATTTCCGCCATGAAATCGGTCATTACTACTGGGATCGCCTGGTGCGCGACAGCGGATGGCTTGAACCCTATCGGATGCTGTTTGGGGACGAACGCGCGGATTACGTCGCCGCCCTCAAGCAGCATTATGAGAACGGCCCACCCGCCGATTGGCGGCAACACTTTGTCACCAGTTATGCCAGCACTCATCCCTGGGAGGATTGGGCGGAAACCTGGGCGCATTATCTGCATATGGTCGATACGCTAGATACCGCGCGCTCTTTTGGCCTCCAGGCGAATCAAATGGACTTTGAAATCGAGCCATTTACCCCGGAGGCTCTTTGGCGCTCCAACACCGCCAATGGCGAAGCCTTCCTGGAATTTTTGAATGCGTGGATTCGCATCACCGCCGTCATGACCGAGCTGTCGCGCAGCATGGGCCAACCGGATTTTTATCCTTTTGCCCTACCCCACCCCGCCGTTGCAAAACTGCATTTCGTCCATTCAGTCGTGCAAAATGCGCCAATCTGAATCCTTGCAATAAGCAAGGCGTGAGTTTTCTTGAAGATCAATAAGCGTGAATTACACTGCCATCAGAGGCTTGAAGCAATGAATTAGAGGGTGGGCACGCTCTGCGATGATGAGCGAGATAATTCATAATGCTGCCGGCCGTTAATTTGAATGTTGGCGATATATCATATCCCGCACTGCTTAACCCCTTGGCTGTCCATTTGTTACAAGTATTTAACAGGTAATAACGGCCTGTACCCTCATAGAAGTGCGCATCGCCATAAATACCACGAGCCAAGGGAATAATCTGGCCGGATTTATCATGACTAAAGCTGCTAGCAAGAAAGGTAATCAATGAATCCAGTTCCGCCTCGGAAACACAAGCGTCCGACACTTGGCTGTGCGGAAATGATTCATAAGGAGAACGAGGAACGGCAACGACATGAACAATCGCTCCCGTCGCCCAGAGCATGGCTTGTAAAGTGAGTCCAGTCGTTATTTCTTTCGCTTGATAAAAGCCTTTGTCACCCCAGCCTATTTCGTAGAAAACGGAATTACCGAATCGCCGAGCCAAACCGGGCAGCGCTTGGTTCAACCTGGAAGCGGGAACCACAAGCCCAGTATGCCAGCCGTGGCTGACAACATAGATTCGGTTGGCTGGAGAATTGTCTGGCGTTTGCTTGGGTTGGATGACATAAGGGCTACATGAGCATCCAGCTAACCATCCAAGCAGCAAGAACAGCAAGAGAATTTTTGCAACGCTAAAGACCATAAAAGTACTTACATTTAGCGTAACTCACGTCTCGTTCGCTGCGATACGTACTTTTCGTTGGCAATCCATGGGTATTTGAACTATGCCAACACGCTTACTCCTCGGTAGGCCGCCCGCGATTCCGCGCGGACGGCCGTAGCCGCTTTAGATAGCAACCGCCGCTTTTTTCGGCAGCCAGATTTCGCGGTCGATGCCGCGCGCAAGTTCAGGAAATTGGTCAGGATTGAAAACCGGCTGCTTGCCTTCCTTGGCTTGCCGCAAATAATCGATAGTCAGCTTTTTAACTATCCCGGACAAAGCGACGATGCCGATCAGATTGACCGTGGCCATCAGTCCCATGGACGCATCGGCCAGATTCCAAACGATATCCAACTTGCTGATCGCACCCCACAGCACCATGCTCAAACACGCCACGCGGAGCGCCAGCAAGCCACCCGACTGGTCAAGCTTTAAGAAAAAAATACTGTTTTCGGCGTAAGAATAGTTGCCGATGATCGAGGTAAAGGCGAAGAAAAAGATGGCAACGGCGATAAAGATACTACCCGCCGGACCCATATAGGATTCCATCACTACTTGGGTGAGCTTGACGCCAGTGACGCCCGAACCCGGTTGGAACAGACCAGACAGCAGGATCATCACGGCGGTGGCGGTACAGATCAAAATGGTGTCGATAAAAGGGCCAAGGCCCTGCACGAAACCTTGAGACGCCGGATGGTGCGGTTGCGGGGTTGCGGTCGCGGCGATGTTGGGCGCGCTACCCATGCCCGCTTCGTTAGAGAACAGACCCCGCTTTATCCCGTTGAGCATGGCCTGACCAATACCGTAACCAACCGCGCCGCCCACCGCCTGCTCCAGACCGAACGCGCTGCGCACGATGTGCAGCAGCATGTCAGGCACTTGGGTAATATGGGTGTGATCAGCACGAAGATCGCCACCAGCAAATAAATCCCCGCCATGACCGGCACGACGATTTCGGCAAAACGGGCGATGGAGCGCAAGCCCCCAAAGATGATAACGGCGGCCAACACCACCAATCCGATGCCGGAGGCCAAGGGCGGCAATCCGAACGCGCCGTTCATGGCTTCCGAGATGGAATTCGCTTGCACGGCATTGAACACCAAGCCAAACGAGAGCAGCAAGCACAGCGCGAAAATGACGCCAAGCCAATGGTGGCCCAGCCCCAAGGAAATATAATAAGCTGGCCCGCCGCGATATTGACCGCTCGGATCGCGGACTTTGTACAGTTGCGCAAGCAGACTTTCCGCGTAACCCGTCGCCATGCCGACCAGGGCGACGATCCACATCCAGAACACAGCCCCCGGTCCGCCCAGATAAATGGCGATGGCGACGCCAGCCAGGTTGCCGGTGCCTACTCTTGACGCCAAGCTAGTGCAAAGCGCCTGAAACGGCGAAATGCCCGCGCGGTCAGCGGCGCGGGCATTAAACACCGAGCTGAAATATTTGCCGACATGCCGGAACTGAATAAAGCCGAGATAGACCGTGAAAAAGACGCCGACGGCGAGTAGCCCGTAAATCAGTACGTAGCCCCAAAAGATGGTGTTTAAAAAGTCGACTAGGGCGTTCATCTTTGGATCTGGCCTCCAGTGGCGGTAAAAAATTGGCTCTATGAAAAATGAGGTAACGTTATGTTCGCGCGGGACAATACCCGTTTTTATAAGTCGCTGATAAGCTAACAGTATAGACATAACACGCTAAAGTGCTCGCGTTCGTGATTACCGTCAGGGCGAGCTGCCACCGAGAATTTGGCGCCGATTTGATCCAGATCGCGGTTTACCTCACTATTTTTATATTTTTCAAATAAATAAAATAGAAAAATACCAAATCCATTTATGAAGACAGGCTCTTACAGGGCCGGAACTTTTCGCGGATCTTTCCAGCAAAAACGCTCTCGCCCCAACCATGACCCGCACCCTGCAAATTCATCTCGGCCAATTCTCCGACCAGGGCGCCAAGCCCGCCAATGAGGATTTTTACGGCGCATTGATTCCGGAAGGTGAGTTGCTGAATTTGAAAGGCGCGGTTTTCGCCATCGCGGACGGGATGAGTTCCAGCGAATCGGCCCGCCTCGCCGCTGAGTGCGCGATCAAGAATTTTCTCACTGATTACTTTGCCACGCCCGATTCCTGGACGGTGCGGCATTCCGGCGGGCGGGTGCTGAGCGCGCTCAACCGTTGGTTGTACGCTCAGGGTTCGCGGCTGTTCGACCCGTCGCGCGGCATGGTCACCACCTTCAGCGCGCTGGTGCTAAAATCCACCACCGCCCACCTTTTTCATATCGGCGATACTCGCATCTGGCGTTTGCGCGACGCCACGCTGGAGCCACTGACCGAGGATCATCACCACTGGGTCAGTCAGGAACGGGTGTATTTAAACCGGGCGTTGGGGGTTGATGCGCATTTGGAAATCGATCACCGCAGCCTGCCGGTCGAAGTGGGCGACCGCTATCTGCTGACCACCGACGGCGTGCACGGCTATCTGCCACCCGCCCGGATCAAGCAAATTATCATTGAGCAAGGCGACCATCTCGACGCCGCCTGTCGCGCCTTGACCGCCGCCGCCCGCGGTGCGGGCAGCCCCGACAATCTGACCTGTCAGTTACTGCGGATTGATGCGCTGCCACTGCCAGACGCCGATTCGGTGTTTCAGCAATTGACTGAATTGCCGATGCCGCCGCCGCTGGAACCAGGGATGATCCTGGACGGCTACCGTATTGTGCGAGAACTGCACGCCAGCCCGGCCAGCCAGCTTTATCTAGCGCTCGATACCGAATCGAACCACCAGGTGGTCTTGAAAACCCCATCGGTCAATTTCGAGGACGATCCTGGCTATCTGGAACGGTTTCGCCACGAAGAATGGGTCGGCCGGCGCATCGACAGCCCCCATGTGGTGAAAATGATTGAGCCGGCGCGGCGGCGGCGTTTTCTCTACCACGTCCTGGAGTATCTGGATGGCCAAACCTTGCGCCAGTGGATAACCACCCATTCGCAACCGCCCCTGAACGAAGCGCAGGCGATTTTGGAGCAGATCGCTCGTGGTATTCGCGCCTTTCATCGGCTGGATATGCTGCACCGCGATTTAAAGCCGGAGAACATCCACCTCGACCAGCACGGCACGGCGCGCATCATCGATTTTGGCTCGGTGAAAATCGGCGGCGTGGCTGAAATCGCCTCGTCCGTCAAGCAGACCGATTTGCTCGGCACCCGAAATTACACCGCGCCAGAGGTTTTACGGGGCGAACCGGCCACCACCAGCGCTGACCTGTTTGCCTTTGGCGTCATCGCTTACGAATTACTGACCGGCCACTTGCCCTACCGCGACGCTTTTAGCGGCCCGGTGGATGCCAAACGGCTTACGCAACGGCGCTATCGATCCGCCCGGAGCGAGCGGCCAGATTTACCGAACTGGGTGGATGGGGCATTGGAAAAGGCGGTGCGCGCCGATCCAGCCCGCCGCTACACTGTTGAGACGGAACTGCTTTACGATCTGAACCATCCCAATGCCGAATTCAACGAACGCCGTCCGTTGCCACTACTGGAGCGAAGTCCGACAGCTTTTTGGCGTGGGGTGGCATGGGGTTCGCTATTACTCAATCTGGTGCTGTTCTATCTCTTGCATCGACGTTGAAGCAACGGTCTACTCCCGGCCGAACGAACCCGGTTGAAAACCACGAAGAATGAAACAATAAAATTACACTTTGTCAGCTTGCCTTGCTCTCCACTTCCCCGTATCTTTGTATGTTTGTCATTACTGTCAGGGGGTATAGGCCGTGTCGAGCCAAAACCAGCACATCATGTTCGTTTTTCCGGGGCAAGGATCTCAATATGTGGGGATGGGCAGCGACCTCATCCAAGACTTCCCGGTGGCGCAACGACTTTACCAGCAGGCCAACGACATCGTGGGCTACGACCTGCTCAAGCTCTGCCTGGAAGGCCCTGAAGAAGACTTAAAGCTGACCCGCCATACTCAACCTGCCCTACTCACGCATTCACTCGCTTGCCTGGCGATTTTCCGCGAACTGACGGACAACCGGGTGCAACCGACGCTCGCCGCCGGCCACAGTCTCGGTGAATACTGTGCCCTGGTGGCGGCTGGAGCGCTGGACTTTGAAACCGCGCTGCGGCTGGTGCAAAAGCGCGGCGAGTGCATGGGAACGTATGGAGAAGGCGAAATGTTGGCCTTCCCACTGCATCTTGATAACGTCAAGTCCTTAGCGGAAAAGCATTTCTGTGCCATTGCAGCCTGCAACCTGCCGGATCAGACCGTAGTCGGCGGACGTGGCGAAGACCTGGATCGGCTGGCCGAAGATGCGCATGGCCATTTCCCAAAGAAACGGCCGACCCGGCTTAAGACGGAGGGCGCGTTCCACACCTTCTATATGATTGCCGCCGCTTTGCACTTTCGGCCCGTGCTGGACGCCGCCGCCATGACGGCTCCCACAGTCCGCATACTCTCCAACTACAGTGGCGTGGCTCACGACCCCGATCCGGCCGCCATCAAGACTCGCCTGTTCTTTCAACTGTTCCATCCAGTCAACTGGATCGGCAATCTAGAAACCGCCTTCCATAGCGAACTGACCGCCATCGTCGAATTTGGCGGCGGTTTGGGCGGCGGTCCGGCACCCGCCGACAAGCGCCCCAATTTGGAAAGCATGATCAAGAAAGCGCAACGCGGCTCCGATTTCAGCATTCATTATCATGCGGCTATCAACACCCAGACCTTGCGGGAAACAGCGGAGGCACTGCGATGATCAGATATCGGGCGCTGCAAAACCAACGCACTCGGCTTGCGCTCAATCAAGCCGCCATGAAACGATCTCACCGCCGTTGCGATTTGATCCGTACAGCATCCGACGATGAAACCGTCCCACCGTCTCTACCCGCAACCAACGGGGAGGAAGTTCGCGAACCTGAAGCGCTTGTTCCATCGCTTTCCTGACCACTCTCCGCTCAGAAACCACATTCCATCTTGATGGAACTCGATTGCAATTCGTCTTCGCAATCTCGCGTTTGACTGGATTTCGACTAATCTTATGCGAAAGCAATAAGCAAATAATGGAGTCGCGCGGGATGTGAAGATCTGGGTCAGATGATCTAGTCATCCTCAATTCAAACCATTCTTCTCCCTATATAACAAAAATCATCGGCCCACGTACCCGGCGTGGGCCGGAGAGAATGAGTTTCACTTTCAATTTGCCATCCAACACGAACGCCAAGAGGTAAGGTTTATGCTCTCTGAGAAACAATTGGAAATTTTGCGGGAACGCCGCGCCAAGGTGGTGGCGGGCGGTGGTGAGGACAAGATCAAGGAGCGTCACGAGAAAGGCTTGCTAGGCGCTCGCGAACGGCTGATGGCGCTGTTTCAGGAAGGCACCTTCCAGGAAATCGCCACCCACGCGAAACACGCCGGCAAGCATTTCGGGCTGGCCGACAAGGAATTGCCCTCGGATGGCGTGATCGTGGGTACCGGCTTTGTCGATGGCCGCCCCGTCGCTGCCTTCAGTCAGGATTTCACGGTGATGGGCGGCACGCTCGGCAAGATGCACGCCAAGAAAATTGTGCAGTCGATGCAAATGGCTCTGAAAACCGGTATGCCGGTGGTGGCGTTCAAGGACTCCGCCGGGGCGCGGATTCAGGAAGCGGTGGATGCACTGTCCGGTTACGGCGAGGTGTTCTATCAGAACGTGCTGCTGTCGGGCGTGGTGCCGCAAATCGCCATCATCGCCGGGCCGTGCGCGGGTGGCGCATCCTATTCGCCCGCACTGATGGACTACATCATCATGACCCGCCATAACGCCTACATGTTCATCACCGGCCCGGAGGTGATCAAGGCGGTGACTGGCCGCACGACGAGTTTGGATGAAGTCGGCAGCGCCGAGATGCACGCCACGGTCAGCGGCAACGTCCATTTCGTGGCCGAAGACGACCGCCACGCCATCCAGATCGCCAAGGCGCTGTTGAGCTACCTGCCGTCCAATAACACCGAAGACCCACCGCATCGGCCGTATCCCGATCTCGATCTGTCACCGGATGAAGGCATCAACGCGCTGATTCCGGAAACCTCGGCCGAGCCGATGGATGTGAAGCAAATCATTCATCGCTTGGTGGATGGTGGCCAGTTCCTCGAAATCCATGCCGGTTGGGCGGGCAACATCGTGGTCGGCTTCGCCCGGATTCAGGGCATCGTGGTCGGCATGCTGGCCAACCAGTCGTTGGTGCGCGCGGGCGCGATGGACATCGACGCCTCCGACAAGGGCGCGCGTTTCATCCGTTTCTGCAACGCCTTCAATATTCCGCTGGTCACGCTGGTGGACGTACCGGGCTTCCTGCCCGGCATCGAGCAAGAGCGCAGCGGCATCATCCGCCACGGCGCGAAGATGCTCTACACCTATGCCTCCGCCACCGTGCCGAAGATCACCATCATTCTGCGCAAAGCCTACGGCGGTTCCTATCTGGCGATGTGCGCGCAGGAAATGGGCGCGGACGCGGTCTACGCCTGGCCCACCGCCGAAATCGCGGTGATGGGCGCGGAAGGGGCGGTCGGTATCTTGTATCGCAGCGAACTCAAAGACATCAAGGACCCGAAGGAGCGCAAGGCCAAGACCAAGGAACTGGTGGAGGAATACCGCACCAAGTTCGCCTCGCCGTACATGTCGGCCTCGCGCGGCTACATCACCGATGTCATCGAACCGGCCGATACCCGCGCCACCATCACCTTGGCGTTGCGCAAGCTGCTGACCAAGCGCGAATTGCGCCCGGCTAAGAAACACGGCGATATCCCGCTCTAAGCCTCGCGCCGCCTTTAACCAACGGAAACGCACCGATGAAGAATTACACCACTTGGGACGCCATCGGCGACATGTTCATCATCTACGGCATCGTAGTCGTCATTTCGATGCTGGTCGCCGCCGTGATTCGCGGCATCGTTATTCTGCTGTCGCGCCAAGCCGACAAAGCTGAAGCTACGGCTCCGGCCAAAGCAGCCGCCCCAGCGCCCGTTGCCAAGCCCATTGCCATCGGCATACCGCAAGAGCATATCGCTGTGATCAGCGCGGCGGTGGCCATGATGATGGGCGCGCACCGCATCGTCCATATCGAAATGGCCAATCGCGGCTTCGGTTGGACTTCGGAAGCGCGCACGACCCATCACACCTCGCACCTGCCGCGCGGTTCGCATTGAACGCTTCAACCCTTTTTCATTCCACTTTTTGACGAGAGAAACGCACCATGGAGAAGAAATTCCGCATCACTGTCGAGGGCAAGCAGTACATCGTCGCGGTCGAGGATATCTCGACCGATGACGCCCAGAACTTGTATCCCTCGCCAGGCAGCATGAACGTGGCACCCGTGGCGATAACCGCGCCAGTCGCACCCGCTACCCCTGCTGCCGTATCGTCGGCCGCGCCCGCTGCTTCAGCCGCTGCTGGTGCGGGTGATGAAGTCGCGCCGCTCGGCGGCGTAGTGCAGGACGTGCATGTCAGCGTCGGCCAAGTGGTGAGCGAAGGCGACAAGTTGGTGTCGCTGGAAGCCATGAAGATGGTCACGCCCGTTATGGCCAAACGAGGCGGCACAGTCAGCAGCATCGCGGTCAAGGCAGGCGATCCGGTGGATGCCGGACAGGTGCTGCTGACTATCAGCTAACGCGGGAGCATTCTGTATGGAATCTCTGCATTTCCTCGATCTGTTTCAAGGGATCAACACCTTACTCCAAGGGTTCGTGACTGATCCCAAGCTAGCTTTTGGCCGCCTCTTTTTGATGGCCCTGGGTTTGCTGTTATTTTATCTGGGCCGCAAAGGCGTGTTGGAAGCCCTGCTGATGATCCCGATGGGCCTGGGCATGGCGACCGTCAATGCGGGCGTGATGTTCTTCACAGCCTATGATCCAGCAACAGGTATGGCTATTGCGCCCGATCAGGCCCAACAGCTGCCCGGCACTTTATTCATAGCCCCGTTGGCCTTAGACACCAACGCCTTGATGAATATCCTCCAGATCAACTGGTTGCAGCCGATCTACACTTTCATGTTCAGCAACGGTTTGATCGCCTGCTTTGTGTTTATGGGCATCGGCACTCTGCTGGATGTAGGGTTTGTGATGGCGCGGCCGTATCAGAGCATGATCATCGCCTTGTTCGCGGAGTTAGGCACGGTGATCACCTTTCCGCTAGCGGTCGCCATGGGGCTGAATCCGGGACAGGCAGCGGCCGTAGCCACTATCGGCGGCGCTGACGGCCCGATGGTTCTATTCACCTCATTGATGCTGGCTAAGGATTTGTTTGTGCCGATCACCGTGGTGGCCTATCTGTATCTGGGACTGGCTTACGGTGGTTTCCCGTATCTGATTAAGCTGATGGTTCCCCCGCATTTGCGCGCCTTGCCGATGCCGCCAACAAAAAGTCGGACGATCACCTCTAATGAGAAACTGATGTTTGCGGTGATTGCCTGCGTGTTGCTCAGCCTGCTATTTCCAGTAGCCTCGCCGCTGCTACTGTCGCTGTTTCTTGGCGTGGTAATTCGCGAAAGCAACTTGCCGAATTATCTTGATCTATTTTCCAATACGGTGTTGTACGGCTCCACTTTCTTCCTGGGTCTGTTGCTGGGCGTGTTGTGCGAAGCAGGCACGATCCTCAATCCGGTGGTGTTGAAGCTTTTGGTGCTCGGTATTCTGTCGCTGCTCATATCCGGCATCGGTGGCATTCTGGGTGGCTACGTCATTTACTACTGGTCCGGTAAGAAATATAACCCGGTCATCGGTATCGCTGGTGTCAGTTGTGTGCCAACCACAGCTAAGGTCGCCCAGAAATCGGTCGCTCCAGGCGTTATCGTCCTTCCCCATGCGTTGGGCGCTAACATCAGTGGCGTGATCACTAGTGCTATTTTCGCGGCGACTTTGATCGCCTTCTTGCTACCCATGATGCAGCGAGGCTGACGCTCTCACTGATCCGGCGGGATACAGCGTGCGTCCCGCCGGTTTCTTGCTGGTCCCTTCATCGAAAATCGGCGCTGGTTGCAACCTTCCCTTCGGGGGATAGTCGTGCATGGCAGAGTCAATCTCTTCCATGCTGTTTCGCCCGGTCCCGGGCACGGATTGCATTATGGAACTTTTGATCATCGGCGTTGCGGCGCTGCTGGCCTCGGCGTTGACCCTGTTTTCCGGGTTTGGGCTGGGAACAGTGCTGACACCGGTGTTCGTACTGTTTTTCCCGGTACCACTGGCCGTTGCGGCCACCGCCATCGTCCACTTCGCTAACAATCTGTTCAAATTCGGCCTGCTGGCGAAGCAAGCGGACTGGGGGGTGGTCGTCCGCTTTGGGATACCGGCGGCCGTGGCGGCGTTAATTGGTGCGCTCCTGCTCGACCGATTTGACCGATTGCCGCCGCTGCTGGTTTATCAATGGGGCGATACGGCTCATCAAGTCACGGTGCTGAAAACGCTCATGGGCCTACTCATGATCGGCTTCGCCCTGCTGGAACTGTGGCCACGCTTTCAAGCCCTGGCGTTTCCGGTGCGTTATCTCCCACTCGGCGGACTGTTATCGGGTTTCTTTGGCGGCTTGTCGGGCAATCAAGGCCCCTTTCGCGCGGCGTTTCTGATTAAACTGGGCCTGTCGAAAGAAGCGTTCGTGGCGACTGGCGTCGTTCTAGCCATTATCGTCGATATTTCGCGGCTACTGGTCTACGGCGCCGGTTTTCTGGCCGATCACTTCAGCCGGTCGCGGGAACTGCTGTTGCCGGTCACGGTGGGAACGCTGTGCGCGTTTGCGGGTGTGATGCTTGGAACGCGCGTGTTAAAAAAGATCACGCTGCGCACCGTACAACTCGTGGTGGCGGGGATGATGTTGATAATCGGGCTGGGCCTGATGACGGGTCTACTTTGAACGAGCGGATCTTTGCAAAAAGGGGCATCCTCTCAAGCGGATTTCGCTTGAGAGGATCTGGCGCTGGCAGGCACAGAGACCAATAAGCGGCGATAAGTTTGCCCTACCCCGGCCAGGTTGACTCCCAGCCACACCCCATTAATCCCCAAGGCGAGCGCGGCGGGATAGGCAAAGACCGTGGGATAAACGGTCGCCACCAGCAATAACAGCAGCGCCATTACGTAAACCCACCCCTGCCGCTGGATTCTCACATCGGGCAATAATTGCTTCATGTTAGGCACTTTCGCCCGTCCAAGCAGCTCCGCCTGTAAATGAAACCACGCGAGAAACGGCACGATCTTGTACAACATGCCGTTGATCACGCCAATCGAAAAGCCGACAATCATCAGTAATCCTAGCAACCCATCGACTTGCGGCGCTTGCGTCAAACTGTCCATCAGCCGCATCGATATTCCTATTATTGCCGCCGCCAACAGACTCACCATGCTGACCCGCCAATAATTCAAAGTAGCGTCGCCAATCTTGCGGCGACGTTGCGTCAGCAAGTACAGCGTGTTTACGGCAAAAGCGGCGATGCCAGCGGCCAGTCCCAGCGTAAAAAAACTGATCCCTGCTGCCCATCCCAGCCATAGACCGAGCGACCATCCCGCCAGCAAGACCAACATGGTCAGGGCGAATAATCTGACAAACCGAGGAGAATACGGCGGGGTAATATGAAACATCGGCACTACCTGATAGGCCACGCCCGCCACCAGCAACACCGCCCAGCCGACCAATCCCCAGACGGCATGAATGTCGGTTACAATCACCACCGACACCCGCCAGCCCCAACCGAAGAACCCGTCCAGCAGTAAACCCAAGCCGACCGTGACTAGCAACGCCGCCAACGCGCAACGCATGGCGATCACCGTGCCACTGGCGACCGGCGCTCGCCACAGCGCAAGGTGAAACGCCGTCAACGCCACGGCAAACGCCAGCCCCAGCAGGAAAAACGCGATCTGGAACCCGTCGGGGCTGCTCGTCAAAAAGGCGAACGCCAGCATCAGCGTTCCCATATTCAGCGGCACATGAATCAAAACGGCAATCACCCGCGGCTGGGGCACTACCACGCCGACCACCACCGGCAGCATTTGCAATAAAGCCCCCAACATCACCTGCGCCATGAAGCCAAGCGTGAGTAAATGGGTCAACGCCAGCGTGGCGGGCAGCCAGCGGCTGGCAAAAAGGTCCGGCCCCCGCCACAGCAGCAGCAACGCCGCCAACACCAAATACCAGGGCGCGGCCAGAAAAAAGCGCAGCGGTACGCTGAACGGCGGGGCCTGTTCGAGCGAAAGGCCAGCGGTTGGCGTCATGGCCCCGAAATCAGAATTTCAAAGTCACCGCTGGGAAACACCGTGGTTTCATAGTGATAACGGTAACGGCGCAGGATATCGTAGAGCGGATAAGGCTGACGGTGGATCAGAAAGCGGACCCGCTGTCCTGGTTGCAATTCCTCTAGCGCCGCCAGCACTTTTTCCATGGGTTCGGGCGGCTCCAGCCCGCGCCCGTCGACTACAAGGTCTGGCGGCGCATTCATGCGGGCGGCCTGTCCGACACTGCCCGCATGGCCTCGATCACCGATCCGGCGGTAGCGCCCAACACCCGATCACACATCGGATACAGCATTTGTTCCTCCTTGATATTGTGCTGCTGCATCAGAATCAACAGCGTCTCGGCCTGACCCAGAAACTCGGCCAGATCGCCATGATCGAGCGCGCTATTCATCTCGGCCAACGTTTCCCGAACTTGCTGGTGTTCCAACCGCATCACGCGCGTCGGCCCCAGCGTGTTGCCGCTGACTTGCTCGAATACGGGAAATAACTCCTGTTCTTCCTTTTTAAAATGCAGTTCCGTCACCCTCTGAAACCGTTGAAATTCGTGCTGGCAACGAGCTAAATCACCCGCTTGGGCCGCTTCTTCGGCAATGGCAAAATTTTCATCGCAGCCCCGGTGTTCGGCCGTGAGAAATTCGAGGATGGCCATTCCTGTTTCCTCCATTCAATTCAAAAAATTAGCCAGAATTTTGTGAGGAACAACACCCACATTCCTTGATCTTCATCAAGGAAGAATAGTTCTATTTTTTAGAAGATAGTGGTTGTTTCCATCCGTTTCACTTTGAAGCGTATCGGTCGCATCATCGCCGGATAACGAGGTGCTCATGAGCCAATTTTTCACCAAATCCATGGCGCGCAATATTTTCTACGGCGGCACGCTGTTTTCGGTGCTGCTGTTTCTCGCGCTGACCTTTCATACCACCTGGACGCTGCCAAAGCGCGACCATCGGGAAAATCTGACCGAACAAGTCGCTCGCGGCAAGCACCTGTGGGAAACCCGCAACTGCATCGGCTGCCATACGCTGCTCGGTGAGGGCGCGTACTTCGCGCCGGAACTCGGCAACGTTTACACGCGGCGCGGCGGCGATTTCATCAAGGTCTGGATCAAGGCCCAGCCGACCAAGGTGCCCGGCCGCCGCCAGATGCCACAATTCAATTTTACCGATGCGCAACTGGATGACTTGGTGGCTTTTCTAAAATGGACCTCGGAAATCAATACCGAGAACTGGCCGCCGAACATTGAAGGCTGAAACCCGGCTCACCACAGAGGAAAACCTTCTTATGTCATTACTGCAATACAAATCCCAGGCGGTGGCCAAACCTTACTTTATCGCCGCGATTGGCCTGTTCGTCGGACAAATCCTGTTCGGCCTGATCATGGGCCTGCAATACGTGATCGGCGATTTCATGTTCCCTGCCATTCCATTCAACATCGCCCGAATGGTGCACACCAACCTGTTGATCGTCTGGTTGCTGTTCGGCTTTATGGGCGCGGCTTATTATCTGGTGCCGGAAGAATCCGAAACCGAATTGCACAGCCCGCTGCTGGCGCATGTGCTGTTCTGGATTTTTCTGATCGCTGGCGCGCTGACCGTGGTCGGTTATTTAAGCGTGTCTTACGAACGGCTGACCGAAATCGGCGGCAATAATCTGTTGGCCACGATGGGCCGCGAGTTTCTGGAACAGCCGACCTATACCAAAATCGGTCTTGTGATCGTAGTCTTAGGCTTTATTTACAACATCGGCCTGACGGTGCTCAAGGGCCGCAAGACCGCCATCACCATCATTCTATTGACGGGGTTGGTTGGGCTGGCGGTGTTTTTCCTATTCGCCTTCTACAATCCGTCTAACCTGGTCAAGGATAAGTATTTCTGGTGGTGGGTGGTGCACCTGTGGGTGGAAGGCGTGTGGGAGCTGATCATGGGCGCGATTCTCGGCTTCGTGCTGATCAAGATTACTGGTGTGGATCGGGAAGTGATCGAAAAATGGCTGTATGTGATCATCACCCTGGCGCTGGTGACGGGGTTGGTCGGCACGGGCCATCATTATTACTGGATCGGCGCGCCCGGTTATTGGCAATGGTGGGGCGGCTTCTTCTCGGCGCTGGAGCCGTTGCCGTTCTTCGCGATGGTGGTATTCTGCTTCAACATGGTCAATCGGCGTCGCCGCGACCATCCCAACAAGGCCGCGACGCTGTGGGCGCTGGGCACCGCCGTAATGGCGTTTCTGGGCGCGGGGGTATGGGGCTTCCTGCACACGCTGGCCCCGGTCAACTATTATACCCACGGCACCCAAATCACCGCCGCTCACGGCCACATGGCGTTTTATGGCGCGTATGTCATGGTGGTGCTGACCATCATTTCTTACGCCATGCCGTTGCTGCGCGGTCGCGAAGTCAACCCGGAACGGGCACAGGTGCTGGAAATGTGGTCGTTCTGGCTGATGACGGTTTCGATGGTGTTCATTACCCTGTTCCTGACCGCCGCCGGTATCCTGCAATCGTGGTTGCAACGGATCATCCCCACTCCACAATCGTTTATGGCGGTGCAGGATCAGTTGCACATCTTCTACTGGCTGCGGGAGCTCGCCGGACTGGTGTTCCTGATCGGGCTGGGCGTGTATCTGTATAGCTTCTTCGCCAAGGACAAGCCGCGGACTGTCGAGGTCGGCGAAACGGTGGAAACCGTGAAAACAGTGGAAACGCAACCGGCCACCTTTTGAGGATTAGGCGGTCAAATACTGACGAAGCGTGATCTGATCACGCTCCGTCGGATTTTCCAGTTTCCTTTTAGCGTCGATGCCGTCAATGAATCTGCCTCTAACACTATCCCCGAATGCGCTCCCAACACCTTACTACGAACCGTTCGGGGACGAGTGCGCGGTATTCGAGGCCGCTTGGCGCAACTGTCTGCCGCTGCTGATCAAGGGACCGACTGGCTGCGGCAAGACCCGTTTCATCGCCCACATGGCGGGACGACTCGGTTTGCCGCTGCACACCGTAGCTTGCCATGACGATCTGTCCGCCGCCGATTTGGTTGGGCGACATTTGTTGCAAGGCGGGGCGACGGTCTGGTGCGATGGGCCGTTGACCCGCGCGGTGCGGGAAGGCGGTATCTGCTATCTCGATGAGGTAGTGGAAGCGCGCAAGGATACAACGGTCGTTTTACATCCATTGGCTGATGATCGGCGAGTGCTGCCCATCGAACGCACCGGCGAGCTGTTGTCAGCGCCACCGTCGTTCATGCTGGTGGTGTCCTACAATCCCGGCTATCAAAATCTGCTAAAAAGCTTGAAGCCTTCAACCCGGCAACGCTTTCTGGCGTTGCGTTTCGACTTCCCCAGCCCGGAGCGGGAACGGACCATTATCGTCGGCGAAACCCACTGCGACCCTGTAATCGCGGGCCATCTCGTTAAATTGGCCGGCGCTTTCCGCGTGCTGAAGGAGCACGATCTGGACGAGGCACCCAGCACCCGCCTGCTGGTCTACGCCGCGCAACTGATCAATAGCGGCATGGATAAAGTGACTGCTTGCCGGGTAGCATTGGTGGAAACGCTGACCGACGACCCGATGACCGCCGCCGCCTTGCTGGAAGTCGTCAATGCCAGTCTCGGTTGAAGAAAAATCGCCATGACCGCCTTTCAGCGCCAGCGCATTTTCTATCAGGGCGGCTTTTTCATCCTGTTTATCTTCGCCCCGATTTTCGATCTGTTGCGCTTCGATCTGATCGCGGGCCATTTGATTGTGTTCGGCCAGCCGTGGGTGTTGGGCCTTGACGATTATTTAGCGGGCCGCATCGACAACACCCAGATGGCGCTCAATATTCTGTTACGGGTCATCGCGCCAGCGCTGTTGCTGGCGGCAACGGTGTTAGGCGTCGCCTGGCGTTGGGGACGGCTGTATTGCGGCTGGCTGTGCCCGCATTTTTCGGTGGTGGAAACCATCAATCAACTGGTACGCAAAGCCAGTGGCAAGCAAAGCCTCTGGGACAAAAAGCCGGGGCCCGCGTGGCATCCCAATGGCACTCCCGCCCCGACCGACCGTCGTTATTGGTGGCTAACGATCCCTTTTGCCCTGGCCTTTGCTTTGCTGTGGGCGGTGGCGCTGCTGACCTATCTTCTGCCATCCGCGACAGTGTACGGCAATCTGTTCAATGGCGACCTGACCCGCAATCAGGGCCTATTTATTGGCATCGGCACGGCGGCGTTGTTCGTCGAATTCACCTTTGCCCGCCATCTGTTTTGCCGCTATGCCTGCGCGGTGGGGATGTTTCAAAGTCTAGCGTGGATGACGAATCGCCGGGCGATGGTGGTGGGCTATCAACGCGAGCGCGCCCGCGATTGCGCGACGTGCCCGTCGTTTTGCGACCACGTTTGCCCGATGCGGCTTAAGCCGCGCACGATCAAGCGGCTGATGTTCGCCTGCACCCAGTGTGGTCAGTGCATTGACGCTTGCCATACAGTCCAGCGCGACAATCCAAATAGCGGTCTGCTAACCTGGATTGCTGGCCAGCAGGCATTGCAGGCCGAGGGCGCCGAGGGGTTATTAACCCACAAATCATCGACCGCGCCAGTAAAATTTCCCGCCCAACCGTTACAAGCCGCCTTGGTTGTCCACGCTTCCGCCAGAATGAATTCCAGATAATGGAAGAACACGTCGGCGCGTTGTGGCATCGGCTCATTACTCGCGCGGCCCAACACCAATATTCCGATGCGGCGATTGCATTGGCCGACATTGAGAAAACCGCTGGCCTGCTGTTTCGCGCTTTTGGCGGCGATCCTGGGTTGCGGGTCACAGCCACGACAGCACGGCGGCATGGCGCTCGGCGCGGCTGGCTGGCCCGGATCGCCGGTTCGAATGAAAAAGCCGATCTCGCCAGCCGCGACGCGGAAACCTTGCAGTTACCGACCCAAATTGCGCTATTTCCCACCCGTGATTCAAATCGTGATCTGTACCTTTGGCTGCTTGCACTAGCCGCCATTCACGATGATATAGTCCCGGATGGGCCTTGGTGGCGACAAAACCAGCTGGGCACATTGCTCGTACTGGAGCGCTATCCCGGCCTGCAAAGCCGCTATCAGCGTTTAGTCGCCGCCACGCTGGAACTACGGATTCCACCGGAACGCTTGCCGCCGGATGAAGCGGCGCAAGAACGTCAGATCCGGCAAGCCTTGCGTGAACCCGGCAGCGTTCTGGAATGGTTCACGGCCCGCCGCCCGCCGCAACCGATACCGCTTTGGCTCCATCCGGCCGCCGCGACCGCCGCCACGCCATCCGCCCGCCGGGATAGCGATAGCCATGGCGGCGGCAATCAGCCTGCCAAACGCGACCGCCAGCGCCGCCGCGCCGAACGCAGCGATCCACCGGAGCGACAAAACAGCTTTCTATCGCCCTTTCGATCAGAAAGCCTGCTGTCCTGGGCTGACTATGTTCGGGTCAATCGTCCGACCGAGGACGACCTCAGAGCGGATGCAACGCGGGCCGCGGATGAAATGGACCTCTTAAGCGTCACCCAGGACAGTTCAACCACCGCCTCACGGGTGCGTTTCGATCTTGATTTACCCGCCGCCAGCCAAGACGATTTAGTTTTAGGGCCAGGGATTAAACTACCGGAGTGGGATTACCGGAAACGAACCTTGTTAGCGAACTACTGCGGCGTCCAGGAAATGCTGGCCCGACATGCTGAACCGTGCGAACTGCCACCCGCTTTACGCCGTGACGCGCGCCGCCTACGCCGCCAATTCGAAATTCTGCGGCCCGGTCGCGGCTGGCGACGCGCCCAACCCGACGGCGAGGAGCTGGATCTAGACGCCTGCGTGCGCCATGCGACCGATTGCGCGGGCGAGGGTCATCACCACGAACAGGGCCTGTACCGGCAATTGGCCCGTCAGGAACGCGATCTGGCCTGTCTGCTGCTGGCCGATTTGTCGATGTCCACTGATGCCTGGGTCAACAATAAAGGTCGGGTCATTGAGGTGATCCGAGACAGTTTGTTTCTGTTCTCCGAAGCCCTCGCCGTCACGGGTGATCGCTTCGCCTTGTACGGCTTTTCTTCGCGTAAGCGCCAGCATGTGCGGTTGCATCGCATCAAAACCTTTGAGGAACGCTACACGCCCTCGATTCGCGGGAGGATCAACGCCATCAAGCCGGGTTATTACACCCGTATGGGCGCCGCTGTGCGCCATGCGACTGCTCTGCTGCGCCAACAAATCGCCGCCCGTCGGCTGCTGTTACTGCTAACTGATGGCAAACCGAATGATCTGGATCATTACGAGGGGCGGTACGGGATTGAAGATACACGAATGGCTTTGCTAGAAGCCCGGCGCGAGGGATTGCAACCATTCTGCGTGACCATCGACCAGGACGCGGATGATTATTTGCCCTATTTGTTTGGCAAAAATAGCTTTATTCTGATCCGTCATCCGGAAGACCTGCCGGGTCAGTTACTACGGCTGTACTCTCAGCTGACTGTCTGAGCGGAGAGAGTGTAGATAGGTCATGACAAAAGACTAAAGAAACCGAAACCGGCCATGCCAAGAGATTGATTTTTAAGTTCTCTTGTCACAGCCGGCATTACAAAACCCATATTTTCTTACCCCCATACGCTATAGTAAGCACATCCTTGTAAAGCCGTGATAGGCTCTTGGAGGGACATTTCCATCCGATTATCACCATCCGGCACACCACGCTCGTTGCAACGAACCAGTGAGGCTATCCATTTCCCTATCCTTTTGACCTCACCCCATCCTTCGATCCTATCTACGGCATTAGATATAAAGCGAAAACCATGCCAACACCAATATCCGGAAAATTGCCTTAGAATCCTTCCTTAAAGTGAGGTAAATAACCCTCTAACACCGTTCAATTAGCTCAGAGCAGCGTGTAGACCCTATTAAACGTTTCAACATGAAACATAGACAGTTAAAAAATTATTCAATTTGAAACATTCAAGTTGACTATGGTTCATATTGGCCCAGTACCTACCCTGACCACATCCGCTGGTCATGGAGCACACTACCCTCAAGCGTCACAGCTTTAAACGTTTATTTGTCAAAACGTAACATTTGACCACCGTATTGCTTAATAATTCCCGTGCATCTGCTTGTTGGGCCAATGCGCCATAGAGGTTGTTTGCAAATTCTGGTTTTATCAGGTAGCTCTTGGCACTTTTTACGATGATGAGTCAAAAAAGCGGAAGGAGCGTTATCCGAACAACCGGAGCGCTGAGGCGTAGGGTTTCCTGAAACCCGGCCGCCGGTCTCGGGGTTGGCGGGCCTAGGGAGGTGAAGAATATAGCGTCAAGTGGCGAACGCGAACTTCTACGTAAGCCACAGCGCGGTCAGCGGCGCTTCGGGCCTGGGCTGCACGCCCACATGTCAGCTTAATCGAGCGCGGTAAAACCATGCTGGCGGAATAGCTTCGCCGCCGCCGGGGTACGCAGATAATCCAAGAATCCTTGCGCCGCCGGTTTGGCGCCTTGCATCAGCGCTATCGGATAGAGCACGGGCGCGTGGGTATCGGCAGGAAAGACGCCGAGCACTTCCACCTTGTCGGACAGCTTGGCGTCGGTTTCAAACACGATACCGATGGCGCATTCACCGCGCTCCACAAAGGCCAACGCCGACCGTACATCCGGAGCGGCGGCCAGACGGGATTCCAGCGCCGCCCACCAGCCCAGCGCCATTAACGCTTGCTGGCTGTACTGGCCGATAGGCACCGAGCTATCGCAGGAACACCAGCGACCCTGAAACGCGCTGGGCAAATCGAAACTTTTTTCCAGCTTCACCGGAAACGCCTGGCCTTTGGGGGCAATCAGCACGATTCGGTTGCCAAGCAGATTGCGGCGGCTGGCCTTGATGATCTTGTCCTTGCCGTCCAGATAATCCATCCATTTCAGATCGGCTGATACGAACACATCCGCCGGTGCGCCCTGTTCGATTTGTTTGGCCAGCGCGGAACTGGCGGCGAAAGAGGTAGTGACCTTAATGCCTTTTTCTTTCTCGTACCGCGCGGCGAGGTCTTGCAAGACGTTGGTGGCGCTGGCCGCTCCAAATACGGTGATCGGCTCCCCCGCCTTAGCGGGAATGGTAAGCACCGCTGCCAGCGCAAGTAGACCGATTGGCAACCAGCGTAACATCGTGGTTTGATGGAACATCGCACCATCCCCCCTGATAAACCGCGATTACAGCGCCACGCCGAGAATCACGCTAGCGGCCTTGATCACCGCCACTGCTGGATCGCCCGCCTTTAAATACAGCCCGGCGATGCTGGTGTTGGTGATGGTGGCGGTGACGGTTTTGCCGCCCGCCAATTGTAGGGTGACTTCACCGTTGACCGTGCCTTTCTTGCACGCCGCCACCGTGCCGCGCAGTTGGTTGCGGGCGCTGAGTTTCAGCTTGGCATCGCCCGCCATGATGATCACCGAGGACGCTTTCACCAGAGCGTAAACCTCGCTGCCTTCCCGAAGGCCCATCTGTTCGACGCTACCGCGCGTAATCACGGCGATTATCTCATCCCCGTTACCGATATCCACCTTGACCTCGGCGCTGATCGGGCCGATGTTGAGAGCGGTTATCCGGCCCAGGAATTGATTTCTCGCGCTGGTTTGCATCAGTAGTCTCCGCAGGAACTTCGCCAATTCGTCCGCGTCGTGGACTTTTTCGTTCACCCGGTCAAAGAAGCGTTGGTATTCGTTTTCCACGATCTGGTACAACTGAAGTTGCCGCAAGCCGTACTCAGTCAACCGACTACCGCCGCCGTGCTTGCCACCCACCGCGCCGACCACCAGCGGTTGTTCGGCCAAGTTGTTCATGGCGTTCACAGCGTCCCAAGCCGCCTTGTAGCTCAACTTGACCGCCTTCGCGGCGTGGGTAATGGAGCCGGTCGCCGCGATCTGGCGCAGTAACGCCATCTGGCGCTGGCCGAGAATGGGCTGTTCCCGCGCCATATTCAGCCGGATCAGCCCCGGCCACAGATCTACCTCGTTTCGTCCTCGCATCGCAGGCGATGGCCTCATAAATCGTTATATATTCTAGTATATAACGTTCATCCTAGTCCATCCTTGCATCACAAGGAAAGCAGGCAAGCTTTCACAAGCTGAACCGGAGATCGCACCGTGTTTAGGAGCGCTGGTCGGATTGATGCGGACAGTGTCGGGCGAGCCATTGATCGAGACTGTTGGCGAACGCCTGTTTGTCGCGGTTATGGTAAGGTGGCGGTCCTCCGGTTACAGCGCCCACTGAACGCAATACCTCCTTGAGATCGCGCAAGGCCAGCCGTTCCTGGATATTCTCGGCGGTATACATTTCGCCTCGTGGATTCAAGGCGGCAACGCCCTTTGTTACTAGCCGCGCGGCTAGTGGAATATCAGCCGTAATCACTAAATCGCTGATCTCCGCATGTTGCGCCAGGTAGTGATCCGCCTCATCCGGTGCTTGGCTGACCTGCACCGCGGCGAGCAGCGGCGATGGCGGCAGCGAAAGCCGGCGATTGGCCACTAGGGTGACTGGCAGACCGAGCCGGCGCGAAGCACGGAACACCATGTCCTTGACCGGACCAGGACAAGCATCCGCATCAATCCAGAGCCTCACGGCTTGCTCCATAATTTTTTTGTTGGCGCTCATGTTCGAAGTCATGTGGCGGTTGCTAGGGCTTAACGGCGTTGAGCGCACGATTGAAATTGGGCCTCAGGCCGTGTGACGGCGATCGAAAGTGGCGTGAGCTTGACATGCGGCCAGCAGCAGAAGCAACAGGACGCGCAGTCGCGGGGGAGAAATCCTGTCATGTAGAAGACGCTTCTCTCAAAGCGCCGTGTCCGCCTTGAAGTTGATGGAAGCTCGCGCCTGGCTGGCTAAACCGCACCACCAGCATTGTAAGCGCTCTACCCAAGTCAGCAGCTTTTCGGGCACATCATTCAATTATTGCGACGCGAGGCTGCGCTTAGAATTCCACGATTTCGGCAATTCATAGATACTTACGTAACCTGCCCACGGTATGAGGAGTGTTAGCGATGAAAGCCATCGTTTGCCATGAGTTGAACGGGCCGGCCGCCTTGCGGTTGGAGGAGGTGGCGGAGCCGCGTCCGGCGCCGGGCCAAGTGCGCGTGCGGGTACGGGCCTGCGGCATCAATTTCGCCGATAGCCTGATTACGCGGGGGCAGTATCAAGTTCAGCAAGAACCACCGTTCAGCCCCGGTTTTGAGGTGGCTGGCGATATTTTAGAGCTCGGCGAGGGCGTCACTCAGTTTGCTGTGGGTGAGCATATTATTGCGATGGCTCCGCATGGCGGCTATGCCGAACAGGTTGTTGCGCCCGCCAGCCGCTGCGTGGCGATGCCGGCGGACATGCCCTACGAGCATGGCGCGGCCTTTCCAGTGGTATTTGGGACTTCCCATATCGCATTGTGGCATCGAGCACGGTTGCAAGCGGGGGAAATGCTAGTGGTGCATGGCGCGTCTGGCGGGGTGGGGCTGACGGCGGTTGCTATTGGCAAGCAACTGGGCGCAACGGTCATCGCCACGGCCAGCAGCCCGGAAAAACTGGAAGTCGCCCGCCAGCATGGAGCGGATCATCTGCTCAATACCAGCCATGAAGATATCCGCCTGCGAATCAAGGCATTGACTGAAGGGCGTGGGGCCGATGTGATTTACGATCCGGTCGGCGGCGACTTGTTTACCGCCTCTTTGCGCAGCATCGCTTTCGAGGGGCGGATTCTGGTGATCGGTTTCGCCGGCGGCACGGTGCCGCAAATCCCGGCCAACCACTTGTTGGTAAAGAATGTAGATGTAATCGGTCTCAACTGGCCCGCTTACGCGGAGCGCCATCCCGCAGTGATGACCGAAAGCTTCCAGATTTTGCTGGAATGGTATTTAGCCGGTGCCATTCAGCCTTATGTATCGGAGGTTTATCCGCTGGAACAGGCGGTGGATGCCTTGAATCACGTTGTTTCCCGTAAATCCACCGGCAAGGTGGTCATTGCGGTGGGCAACTGAACGATGGCCGCCGAGCCGACGATTCAGCACCTGGGGCGTATGACGCAGGCCACCGCGCAAGGTGGCGACACTCAGCTCAAGAAATTTCGTAATGCCCTATTGTTAAATAATTTTTATATTGTTACCGAGAGCGAAACACGCTTAGAAGCACGCCGACGCGCTTATATCACCCAAGATGACTGGCCGATACGGCTAATGGTTCAGCGCGACGGCAAGCAATTCGATATCCGCTATTTTCTGTTCATCCCTTGGGGCTGGATCATCGGTTTGGTATTTTTATCGCTCGTGGTGTTGCCGTTCGCGGGTATTCCACGGGCTGAATTCGCGCTGGGCTTGGCGGCGGTAGTGGCCACGCTAGCGATTTACAAGCAAAAATTCGATTGTCGGCCGGACGCCAAATACTGGCAGCGACAACCGCGCCAGCGCTGGAACCAGATCATGGAGCAACTTATTCGAGAGGCGTTCGGCCATCGCTAAGCGGCGGCCCTTGGGCATTTTTAACGCACGGGAGTGGTGTGAGATCAAAGCGGCTCAGTCGGGCTATATCCGGTACAGTAATCCGCTTGCTTTTTACGGTGATCAACCCGGATTGGCTCAAGCTGTGCAAGATTCGCGAAAACGTTTCCGGCGTCAAGTTCAGCCGTGAGGCAATGATTTGTTTGCTGGCGGGCAGCTCAAAAACGGCATAGCCTTTGGCCGGCCTATCCGCCAGTTGGAGCAGGAAACCGATCACACGCTGGATGGAGGAATGCAGTGAATAATCCTCTACATCCCGTATCAGTCCGTGCAACCGCATACTCAGTCCGGCCAACATACGGCGGGCAAAGGCGCTGTCGTTATCGATAGCCGCGAAGATGCCTTGTTTGGCGATATACAGCAGATGGGAATCTTCCAACGCCTGGGTAAAGACCGGACAGGGCTTTTCCATAAACATGACCGCCTCCCCAAAGCTGCCCTTTGGCCCGATGATGGACACCACCTTTTCCTGCCCCTGCACTGAGGAGAAAGCCAGCTTGATCTGGCCTTGGACGACAACATAGAAGCCATCCAGCAGATCGCCCTTTTGAAACAGAATCTGACCTTTGTCTAACCTGACCTCGCGGGTTTCCGCCGCCAGATGGATAATTTCACTGGCGTGCAATTGCTGAAACAGCGGTAGGTCAGCCAGTAATCGAGCGATGTTGAGTTGCCTGCTCACGTTGCTGTCCGACTTGTCTTTGTTGATTTAATAACCGCCATTGTCACATTTTATTTGAGGTATTACTCAAAATGCTTTATGCAAATCAATGCATGGCGAATCTGATGTTCGGATTTAAACGGTATATCAACAATCACTGCCACTCGGTTGATACACAGCGGCCTGGAAAGCGAACCGTGCTGAAATCAACAATAAACTAAAACACGCCTACTACCAGCGTTGCACCGGTCGTCATGGCGCGCTAGATCCAATAGGAACTCGCCCACGCCGCCGGGATATGGCATCAAGCAAATGGAAGCCACTTGGAAGGTGGTGGTTTCAGCCGACAAGCGCCCCACCAAGAAGTTAAACAATTACATCATCGAAAAAAGCAAATCCACCCTTTAATTCAAAGGATCCAGCGACGCTATCGCCTGGCTCCGCTCCTTGTCATGCTCGATCATGGCATAAGCGGAATGGTTATGAATGGACTCGAAATTCTCCGATTCCACCGAATAGGCCGCCACCCGTTCATCTTGATTCAACTTGGCGGCAATATCGCGCACCACGTCTTCAACAAATTTTGGGTTCTCATAAGCGTGCTCGGTGACATATTTCTCATCCGGCCGCTTGAGCAAGCCATAAAGTTGGCAGGACGCCTCCTTCTCCGCCAGATCGATCAGATCTTCGATCCAGATAAACCCACGCGTGCGCACGTTGATGGTGACATGAGAGCGCTGATTGTGCGCGCCGTATTTGGAGATTTTCTTCGAGCACGGGCACAAGCTGGTCACCGGCACCACCACCTTGAGATTCATGGACGGTTTGCCGTTGCGGATTTCACCGATGAGTGCCACCTCATAATCCATCAAGCTTTGAACGCCCGACACAGGCGCCGCCTTGGTAATGAAATAGGGGAAGCTCATTTCGACATGTCCCGCTTCGGCTTCCAGCCGGTTGGTCATCTCGGTAAGTATGCCTTTGAAGGAATCGACCGAAATTTCGCGTCCGGGGATATTTAGAATCTCCACGAAACGCGACATGTGGGTGCCCTTGAAATTGTGCGGTAGGTTCACGTACATGTTAAATGTGGCGATTGTGTGCTGTTCGCCCGCGCTGCGGTCGCGCACTTTGACTGGATGGCGGATATCCTTGATGCCCACCTTGTTGATCGCCAGTTGGCGGGTATCGGCACTGTTCTGAACGTCGGGAATATGAACTACCGAGCATCCAGCCGCGGAATTCACGGTCAATGGCTTCATGCAATCCTCTCAGCAGCGCGTGTGCGCTTTCACTCAAGATCAATAGCCTTACACCGCTCCAATCGGTCGCGGTGGCTTCAAACATTATGCTTTGGATGATTAATCCAGCGGTTAATTCCCGATAATATCACTCGGCTATTAGCGAGGGACAGCCGTGGAACCGCCAAACCCCCACTCTGCCAGTTGCTGGAGCACCGTATCGGCATCCAGCCCGCATTCAGCCAGCAACTCGCCCCGCTCACCCTGCTCCACAAAATGATCCGGCAACCCAATGTTACGCACCGGCGTCTGAATGCCGCGCGCCGCCAGACATTCGTTGACCGCGCCGCCAGCGCCGCCAGCGACCACATTCTCCTCCAAGGTCACCAAGCAGTCGTGCTCAGCGGCCATTTGCACTAAGGTCGCTTCATCCAGCGGTTTTACAAACCGCATATTGACGACCGTCGCATTCAGACACCGCGCCACCGCCTCAGCGACATCGACCATGCTGCCGAAAGCCAGCAAGGCGAGATGGTCGCCTCGGCGACGAATCTCCGCCTTTCCGACGGGCAATGCTCGCATCTCCCGCTGCGGGGTCGCGCCGCAACCCTTGCCGCGCGGATAGCGCACCGCCGCTGGCTGGTTCAACTGGAAGCCGGTATAGAGCATCTGTCGGCATTCGTTCTCGTCAGCCGGCGCCATCACCACTAGATTCGGAATGCACCGCAAAAAACTGTAATCGAAATTGCCGGCATGGGTCGATCCGTCCGGACCCACCACTCCGGCCCGGTCGATGGCGAACAGCACTGGCAAGTTTTGGATAGCGACATCGTGGATCAATTGATCGTAGGCGCGTTGCAGGAAGGTCGAATAAATAGCCACCACCGGCTTGAGGCCGTCGCAGGCCAAGCCCGCCGCCAGCGTCACCGCATGTTGTTCGGCGATGGCGACATCGAAATAGCGGTCGGGAAACCGTTCCGAGAACTCCACTAACCCGGAGCCCTCCCGCATCGCCGGGGTGATGCCAATCAACCGCTCATCCTGTTCGGCCATGTCGCACAACCAGTCCCCGAAAACTTGGGTGTAGGTCGGTCCGCCGCCAGACTTGGCCGGCTTGAGGCCGCAAGCGGGATCGAAAGCGCTGACGCCGTGATAGCCCACCGGCTCGTCTTCCGCCAACTTGTAACCTTTACCCTTGCGGGTGACGACATGCAGCAAGCGCGGGCCGTCGAGCATTCGCAAGTTGCGCAGGGCTTGTACTAGCGTCGGCAAATCGTGGCCGTCGACCGGCCCAAAATAGTTGAAGCCCAATTCCTCAAACAGCGTGCCGACCGGGGCGAACATACCCTTGACGTGCTCCTCGGCGCGGCGGGCCACTTCAAGCATCGGGGGGACATGACTCAGCACTTTCTTGCCGCCCTCCCGCATGCTGGAAAAAAAGCGGCTCGATAGCAGCGTGGTGAGATGGGCTGACAGCGCGCCCACGTTCGGCGATATCGACATGTCATTGTCGTTGAGCACCACCAGCAAATCGCTTTTGAGATGGCCCGCATGATTGAGCGCCTCGAAAGCCATGCCGGCGGTCATGGCGCCATCGCCGATCACCGCCACAACCTTGCGCTCCGAACCCACCCGTTCGGCGGCGATCACCATGCCCAGCGCGGCGCTCAACGAGGTGCTGGAATGGCCGACGCCGAAGGTGTCGTAGGCGCTCTCGCTCCGCTTGGGAAATCCGGCAATACCATTCTTACGCCGCAAGGTCTCCATGCGGGTACGGCGTCCAGTTAAAATCTTGTGGGGATAAGTCTGGTGCCCCACGTCCCAGACCAGCCGATCTTCGGGAGTATTGAAGATATAGTGCAGCGCGATGGTCAGCTCGACCGTACCGAGGTTGGCGGCAAAATGCCCACCGGTTTTCGCCACGGCCTGAATCAGGAATTCACGCAGCTCGCAGGCCAGCGCCGGCAACCGCGATTCCGGCAATTTACGCAGATCCAGCGGCGTGTCGATCTGTTCCAGTAACGGAAAGACGGTTCCAGTCGTCATCGCGGCAAAGTTCGTACCAGTGAGTGGAAGAATCGGGGAGGAAGTGAGCGCAGTCATGACGCTATGATTGATCGGAGTCGCATCGGCTTCAATAGGCCCGTTCAACGATATAGTTGGCGATCCAACGCAGCGTCTCCGCTTCAGATCCCAGCGGTTCCAAACTGGTCAAGGCGTCTTGGCAGAGTAGTCGCGCGTGTTCGCGAGCCCCGTCTAACCCTAACAGCCCTGGATAGGTTGGCTTATCGAGCGCTTGATCCGATCCGGTCATTTTCCCCAAGGTTGCGGCATCACCGATCACATCGAGGATATCGTCCCGAATTTGAAAGGCCAAGCCGATGCATTTGGCATAATGATCCAAGCGCTCCAGCAAGACGGGATCAACCCGCGACTGGCTCAACGCGCCCAACAACACGCTGGCGCGGATCAGGGCGCCGGTCTTGTGGATATGCATGTTCTCCAGTTCGGCCAAGCTCAGTTCTTGGCCGACCGCCGCCAAATCGATCGCCTGGCCGCCCACCATGCCGCGCGATCCAGCGGCCCGCGCCAGCACCTCCAGCATCCGCAACCGAAGCGCCGGCTTCAAGGCGACCGCCGTATCCTGGCTCAGCAATTGAAACGCCAACGCCTGCAACGCGTCGCCCGCCAAGATTGCCAGCGCCTCCCCAAAGGCTTTATGGCACGTCGGCTTGCCGTGGCGGAGATCGTCGTTGTCCATCGCTGGCAAATCATCGTGAATCAAAGAGTAGGCGTGAATGAATTCCACCGCGCAGGCGGGGTCGTCCAAGGCGGCCAAGGGAGCGCCGACCACCGCGCCGGCCGAGTAGACCAAGATCGGCCGGATGCGCTTACCGCCGCCCAACACAGCGTAACGCATGGCCTGATGTAAATCGCCGGGATGGAGATCAACCGCTGGCAATCGTTGGTCGAGCGCTCGCTCGACCTGAACTTGATATTGTTTGATGGTGTCCTCGGTCATAACCGTCAATCCGCCGGCTCCCCAAAGGGTAAGATTTCCAGCGCGCCATCCCGTTCGATCAGTTGGGCCACTTTTTGTTCAGCGGCTTGCAAGGCATTTTGACAGCTTCGTACCAAGCCAACCCCTTGTTCGAAGCGCTGCAACGCGTCTTCCAATGTCAGTTCGCCCTGTTCAAGTTGCCCGACCAAAGTTTCCAATTCCGCCAATGCGGTTTCAAAGGGAATAGGGGGATGTTTCTTGACCGTCATTCCTGCCCATCCTGCCGAGGTGAGCGCTTACGTTACCCCGCGGCTGGCAAACGGTCAATTTTGTGGCCCGTCTTACCAAGGATATCCGAGACAGTCCGGTTTTGATTAGGGGTCGTCCGGCTCGTTTCGACGAGTGAAACGAATGATGCGGCGGCGATCCTGTTTGGTGGGACGGGAGATCGGTGGCGGGGAAGCCAGATGCAGCAAGCGGCGCTGCTCGGCGAGTTGCTCGCGCCGCTGCCGGCTTTCCGCAGTCTCTTCGTAGAGGAGAACGGCCTTGGCTGAACCACGCCGCTCGCTCAACCCGATGACCGTGATAAGGTATTCATCGAAGCCGCGCTGCACCCGCAGGATGTCGCCGATCCGAACGGCATGAGCAGGCTTGGCGCGGTGGCCGCCAACATGGACTTTACCACCGGCGACCGCTTCGGTTGCCAAGGTGCGCGTCTTGAAAAACCGCGCGGCCCACAACCACTTGTCAAGCCGCACCCGCCCGCCGTCAATGATGGCGCCAGCCCGCCGATCACCATCGACTGTCCGCGCCATGCGTCATCTCTTGCGGTTGGGCCAATTTCAGGGCGCGGAGGGACTAGGGCGGTTGTACCTGACGCTGGTCCTCATCGGGCAGCGTGATGTTCAACTCCAAAATCTCATAGCCGCCTTCACGATCCAAATGCACTTTAACCTGGCTTTGATCGATCGGCACATATTTTCGCACCACCTCCAGCAGCTCTTTTTTGAGCGCTGGCAGGTAGTCGGGACTGCTGCGACGGTTACCCCGCTCGTGAGCCACGATGATTTGCAGCCTCTCCTTGGCCAAAGCAGCCGACTTGCTGGGAGGCGAGCGAAAATAGTCGAACAGACCCATGGTTTAACCTCCGCCAAACCAGCGCTTCAGAAACCCCTTTTTTTGAATCTCCGTAAACCGGTGGGGCAGATCCTTTCCCAAGAAACGATCAACCAAATCGCCATAGGCCGCGCCGGCGTCGCTGTCTTCATCCAAAATGACCGGAACGCCCGCATTCGAAGACTGCAACACCGCCGGCGATTCCGGAATCACGCCCAGCAATGGAATCGCCAAAATTTCCAGCACGTCTTGCACGGTGAGCATGTCGCCGCGATTGGCGCGATCTGGCGCGTATCGGGCCAGAACCAAATGCTCCTTGACCGGATTGTCACTCTGTTCGGCCCGTCGCGACCGGCTGGAAAGAATGCCGAGAATGCGATCAGAATCACGTACCGACGACACTTCCGGGTTAGTCACCACCAAGGCTTCATCAGCGAAATACAGCGCCATCAGCGCACCTCGCTCAATGCCGGCGGGCGAATCGCAGACGACATATTCGAAGCTTTGCTTAAGTTCGCTTAATATCTTTTCAACGCCCTCCTTGGTGAGGGCATCCTTGTCACGGGTTTGCGAAGCTGGCAGGATGTAAAGGTTCTCCACCCGCTTGTCCCGAATCAGCGCCTGATTTAAGGTAGCCTCATTGTTGATGACATTAATAAAGTCATACACGACCCGCCGCTCACACCCCATGATCAAATCGAGGTTACGCAGCCCCACATCGAAATCGATCACCACAGTCCGGTAGCCGCGCTGAGCCAAGCCGGTGGCGAAACTGGCGCTAGTCGTGGTCTTACCCACGCCTCCCTTGCCGGAGGTCACGACGATGACGGTTGCCAAGCTGTTATCCCACCCATTTAAAGTTAACAGGACTCTCCGGACCCTACCTACCTATTGTATTAAATCAATGCCGGCCGACTACGGTCCATGGAGCTGCGATAGATTTTTAAGTGAAAGCCCTGGTTAAAATGATCAAACGGACCCGTTCCGCCCCAGCGGGAGCAACGGGTCAGCGAGTTAAATGTTCGATGATCAAGCGTTCCTCCTTCAAATAAATCTGAGCCGCCTTAGCGCGATCGGCTGGATCGAATTGCTCGCAGACTCGATAGTGACCGGCGATCGAAATTAACTCCGCTTCCAGACTTTGACAGAAAATCCAGGTTTCGGCATCGCCCTTTACCCCCGCCAGGGCGCGGCCGCGCAAAGCCCCGTAGATATGAATGTTGCCATCGGCCACCACATCGGCGCCAGCGCTCACCGCCCCCAGCACGATCAAATCACCCTCGGGCGCGTAAATTTCCTGGCCCGAGCGAACTGAATGTTTGATGATACGGTTGCGCGAGGGCGCCGGTTCGGTCCGCTCGGGCTTTTTGGCCTGGCCATTCGAGCGGCTCTCAGGCAACACCGGCAACCCAGCCAGCCGGGCGGCGGCTTGATGTTTCGGAGTGCCGTTGCGGATACCGACCGGTATCATGCCATGCTTTCGCAACAACTCGTACAGCCCCTTAAAATCAAGGCCTTCCTTCGGCTCAGCCATGCCTTCCAGATCGATCACCACCGGCGTGTTGTTAAAAAAACCGGGCGCTTGCTTCACTTTCTCCAATAGATGCCGTTCGATCACCGCCCGATCTAGTTGAAAGAGGTGCAAGACGGTCAAGGTAAACAAGCTGCCCTTGAGTTCGAAGGGCAGGGGATCTTCGTTGGCGGCGTGAGGGGATCGCAGCAGCATAAAGGGCGTGAGATACCTCGATTAAACGCTAAATAAATACGATGAAGCGGCGTTATTTTACACGGTAAGCTTCACTAAAAAACATGTGCGCCATCATCATAAACAGCCGGCTAGCGCCCATCAATGATCGTGGCCATGGGCGTGAACGTGACCGTGAGATAACTCCTGCGCAGTCGCCTCGCGCACATTCAACACCTCGACATCGAAATTCAGGCTCTTACCCGCCATCGGATGGTTGGCATCCAACACGATATTCCGTTCATTCACAGCCACTACTCTAAAATTCATAATGCCATGTTCGCCCTCGCCCTGAACCTGCATCCCGACCTGAATATCCTCTTCTGGTGGAAATTGGCCGCGTGGCACTTCAAACACCGCTTTGGGATTATAGTCACCGTAACCGTCGGCGGGCGCTACCTTGACTGTTGAGAGAAAACCGGCCTCAGTACCCTCCAAAGCCGTTTCCAGCCCTGGCACAATATTGCCGTAGCCATGCAGGTAGGCGAATGGCTCGCGCTCACGGCTAGAATCCAGCAGCGCGCCGTGATCGTCGGTGAGGGTATAGTGAAAGGATACGACTTTGCCGCGCGCCGCTTTCATGAAAACACCTGTCCGCTGAGATTAGGGCTTTACTATAGACTATCCTGAGTGCGTGCGTCCCAAAAACCGCTCGGTCGCGTCCCAACACAACCCATTTTGCTGTCGGTTTTTCTTGGCGTCACCTTCTATTCTTACACTGAACCTTCCTCGTTCCCGGATCTATCCATTGTGGGAGAACCGCTCTTATGCTCGCCTCATCCTCTCGTCGTCAGGTCGTTGGCCTGCTGGTGTTGCTGGCGGCTGTTTTGTCCTGGCTGGGCGGTTGCGCCACACCACCGGCAACCCGATACGGCCAGGACCAAAGCCCGGCGCGCCAACGCATTCTCAATGCCGCCCAACGCCTGATCGGGACGCCGTATGTCTTGGGTGGAGAATCGCCTAGAGGAGTGGATTGCAGCGGCTTGGTGCAATATGCCTACGCCCAAGCGGGTATTCGCGTACCGCGCACCACGACCGCCCAATTTCAAGCGGGACGCTCTCAGCATAAGGTGTTGCCGGGCGATTTACTGTTTTTCCGCACCAATAATTCGGGCGGCGTCTCCCATGTAGGCATTTACGTCGGTCAGGGCCAGATGATCCACGCCTCTTCCGGCAGCGGCCAGGTGCGCAAGGTCAGTTTGAAACAACCCTACTGGCGGCAGCGGCTGGTGGGAGGCGCCACTTATTTGGGCGCGGCGCCGCCGCCGATGGCCAGACGTTGGCCCGCCGCTGACGGACCGTCCGGTTAACCGCACAATTCAGCCACCCGTTGGCCGCTATTGAAAATCGCCAAAGCGCCGGGACGCATCAGCGTCCACGATTCATTGTCGGTTAGGGGTTGGGTTGCGATGACGGTCACGATATCGTTCGGCGTGGTTTCCACTTGAAAATCGACGGTCATATCGGCATCCATTAGGCACGCCTTGCCAAAGGGGGCTTTTCGGGTTAACCATGACAATTGCGTGCTGCAATGGGCATACAGGTGACAAGAGTCACTCAGTAAAAAATTAAAGACACCCCGCTGATTCAATTGCTCCGTCAGCTCGTGAAGGTAACGCCAGAGACTGTTCGAGCCTTGCGGCGGTCGAGGGAAGCGGTCACGGATGCAGCCCAACAGCCAACAGAACGCGTGTTCGCTGTCAGTGGTGCCGATGGGCCGATAATAGGTGAGCGGCAAGCGCTTCACCCCCCGCAATTGTCCGTTGTGGGCGAAAACCCAGTTCCGCCCCCACAGCTCACGGCTGAAGGGATGGGTATTTTCCAGGCAAATTCGCCCTCGGTTGGCGCGGCGAATGTGGCTGATCACGATCCGGCTTTTGATCGCGTAGCGTTGCACCAACAAGGCGATTTCGGATTCGGCGCTGGGATTGGGATCGTGAAAGGCCCGACAACCGCGCCCTTGGTAAAAGGCGATGCCCCAACCATCCCGGTGAGGTCCGGTTTTACCGCCACGCTGCATCAGCCCAGTGAAGCTGAAGCAAATATCGGTAGGAACGTTGGCGCTCATCCCGAGCAGTTCACACATGACTCCAACCCTTGCCGACTTAACCCCAGCGCGGTCCAGGCGTTCTGTCAGACCCCAAGCTGGCGACGCCGCGCTCCCGTCGGATATAATCCAGAAACGGGTTACTACGCAGTTCTTCATCCAGCGTGGTGACTGGGCCATGGCCGCTGCACACCAGCAAATGGCCAGGTAATTCCAGCAATCGCCGCAAACTTTTTGACATTAATTCTGGATCGCTCAGGGGAAAATCCGTACGGCCAATACTCCCAGCGAATAGAGTATCGCCTGAGAAAACGTATTTATCATCGTAAAAGCAGCCTTGGCCGGGAGTATGGCCGGGGGTGGATAGAAACCGAAACCGCCATTCGCCCACTTCGATGGTCTCCCCATCGTGAACAGAGTGGTCGATGCGCCCGCAGGGCCGGTCGAACTCCGCCATGCCGAACAACATCGACCCTTGTTTCGGTAACATGTCAAACAACGGCTGCTCCAGCGCCGGCAAATAGGTCGTCGCCTCGGGAAACTCCCGCTGTACGTCCGCTAGCCCGCCCGCATGATCGAAATGGGCGTGCGTCAATAAAATTGCCCGCAAATCAGGCCGTGGGTTCATGTCCGCCAGCGACTTCGCCAACTCCGGCCCGTCGCCAGTATCCACCACGGCGCAATGGCCAGTGGCGGGATCTTCGAGCAGATAGGCATTGACCTGGAATGCGCCCAAGGTAATACAGCGAACTTTCATGGTAGCCACTTGATAATATGATCTTCTAACCGTCGCGCCCGTCGTTCCGGCACGGCGCGGCCGCATACGCTCATCCCGGCCCGCCGGGTGGAATCGGGATGGCCGGATCGCAGTGGATGCCAATCCGGTAGCGGCTGTCCCTCCGCGCGCAGGCGGTAGGCGCAGGACGCTGGCAACCAACCGACCTGTTGCACCAAGCTTGGCGTCAATTGGACGCAATCAGGCACCCACCGAAAGCGTTCGGCGTAACGCGTACAACGTCCGGTGTCAAGATTAAGCAACTTGCAGGCGACATTGGTATGGAATAACTCCCCGGTATCCTCGTCTTCCAACTTGTGCAAGCAACATTTGCCACAGCCATCACACAACGCTTCCCACTCCGCCAAACTCAGATCAGCGAGCGATTTGTTTTCCCAAAAATCAGGCGCGGCATCCATGGACAGAGCAGGTGCTGGTGAAAACTGGCAAGGGCGCGCTACGCCATCCTTGCCATCGGATCAGGTGTGGATGTAATCGCGCAGAATCTGCGCTTCAAGGGCGGCTTCTTCCAGCTTGGCCTTGACTAGATCACCGATGGAGACCACGCCAATCATCCGGGTTTCCTCAACCACCGGCATATGACGGAAGCGCTTGACGGTCATGATTGCCAGCACTTCGCTGACAGGATCATTGGGCTGACCGACGGTCATGTCAGTTGTCATCCAATCCTGGATCAGCATGGTCTCGAAATCAGTCTCGCCTTCGGCATACAACCGGATGACATCGCGCTCGGTCAAAATGCCGATTGGCTCACCGCTCTCATTTTGCACCATCACCGAACCAACATGATATTTATTCATGGTTCGAATGGCAGACGCCACGGTGCTAGCCTCCGGCACAATCACCGGCTGGCCGCCTTTGGATTTCAGAATTTCTTTCAAGTACAGCATCTAGGGTCTCTCCATGGTGAGTGGAAATGGGCGGATGGTAATTATTTATCAAAGTGCTCAGTTTTATCTACGGCGCGGCAAAGAGATTTTTACTGCTAAATTAAATAGAGTTGCCGAATCATCGCCAGCACGACGCTCACCCTGCGTTAAGATCGGTCAATCTGATCATTCACGCGGCGATTACACCAAATCATCACCGGCTGCCTTTCCCTAAGCAGGCAACACGCGCGCCACGATCATCTTCAGATAGTCGGTTTCGGGAATCGCCGGTGGCACCGGATGATCCGGCCCTTGTCGGCCCTGTTCGAGAATCACCAAGTTGCGGTCGAGATGCCGCGCGGCTTGCAGCAGAGTCTGGATCAATATATCGCGCGATAGCAGTTGCGAGCAGGAACAAGAGATTAGCAAGCCGTCCCGTTCCAATACCTGCATCGCCATTTCGTTCAGCCGTCGATACGCTAGCGCGCCTTCCTTGAAGTCTTTACGGCGTTTGACGAAGGCCGGCGGATCGACAATCACCACATCAAAATGCTCGCGGGCTTCGCGGAATTTCTTCAGCGCTTCAAAGGCATCGCTCCGCTCGATTCTAAGCTGTTCGCCCACGCCGTTTAGCGTCGCATTCACAGCGGCTTGTTCCAGCGCCGCCGCCGAAGAATCAACGCACAGCACCTCCCGCGCGCCCCGCGCCGCCGCTCGAATGCCCCAGGCGCCAACATAGCTGAACAGGTCCAACACCCGTCGACCAGAGACATAGCGATCCAATCGAGCGCGGTTTTCGCGCTGGTCGTAGAACCAGCCGGTCTTTTGGCCGGTGCGTGGGGATATCTGAAAGCGTAGCCCCTCTTCCTCGACCGTCACGCTGTCTGGCATCTCACCAGCGGCATCGGCGACATACCGCTCCAATCCTTCCAGTTCTCGTATCCGACTGTCGTTGCGCCATACTATCCCAGCCGGTTTGAGCACTTTTTGCAGCGCGGCAACAATGTCGTCCTTCAAGCGTTCCATCCCCGCGGTGGTAATCTGCGCCACACACCATTCACCGTAGCGATCCACGATCAAGCCCGGCAGGCCATCGCCCTCGCCGTAGACCAGCCGGTAGAATGGCCGGTTGTACAGCCGCTCGCGCAGGCTCAGCGCCACGTTGAGGCGATGCACCAGCAACGAGGGGCTGAGTGGATGATCGAGATCACGGCTGATCAGCCGGACGCACAGCAGCGCGTGCGGATTGATGTAGCCGGTGCCGAGCGTCTTGCCGTTGCTGGCCTGGATCGCCACCGGCTGACCGGACTGGAAATCGCGCAGCGGAGTAGCTTCGACATCAATTTCGTTGCTGTAAACCCAGAGATGGCCGGCGCGCAAGCGGCGGTCTTCATCCTTGCGCAGGCGCAGCGGAGCGAAATCGGGAGGGGAACTAGGGGATAGAGACATAAGAAATAGGCATATACAGTGATCGGCAGGGTCATCAGTATAGTCAAACCCACAAATTTTCGAGTGAAAAAGTGACCGTTGAGCCAACTTACCGCGTAGCTACTATGCTCGATTCATAGCCGCGACCAACCGCGCAACCCCGTAATGCCATCAGGAGAGGGTGACTCCATGCCCAAGATGCGCACCAGCTTTCAAGGTTTAGTTCGTTTACTGGCCAAGAGTCTGTACCCGGAATCCGACGTATTCATCCGGGAGCTGTTACAAAACGCCCACGACAGCATTCAGTTGCGCCAAGTCCACCAACCGGAACCCGCCGGGGAAATCCGCATCGACGTTGTTGAAGGCGCTCGCCAACTGAGTTTTAGCGACAATGGTGCTGGCATGGATCAGCGGGATATTGAGGAATTTCTCAGCGTCATCGGTAGCACCGGCACCGGCCACCACGCCCGTGAGCTAGCGGCCCGCGACGTAGCGGTCGCCACCATCGGCCAGTTCGGCATCGGTCTGCTGTCGGCGTTCGTGGTAGCGGAACGGATCGAGGTCTACACTCGTAAATCGGGCGCAATGCAAGCTTGGCGCTGGGCTAATCACGGTGGCGAGGATTATGAATTGGAACCTCTGCCGGTCAGCGCGCAGTTGCCCGGCACGCGGGTGGTGGTAACGCTGGCGACGGACCGAGCCGCCTTTCTTGACGGTCGCCTGATCCGCCAGATCGCGCGCCGTTATGCCGATTTCCTGCCGTTCCCAATCCTATTGAATGGCTTCGGTCCGATTAATGCCGTCAATGCGCCCTGGCATGAGCCGAGTTGGCGCGACCCCATCGAACGAGAGCAGTCGCTAAATACCTTTCTGAGCCGGCGTTACGCCGATCCACCTTTGGTGGTCATCCCGGTTGATTTGCCAAATCCACGAGCGCTGGGAGGCTTGTTCGTTCCCGCCCGCTACACGCCGGGCAATCGAACCGGCGGCGCGTTAGACATGTTTCAGGCGCGAATGTGCATCCGCCCGAACGACGCGGAGTTGTTGCCAGAATGGGCGCGCTTCGTGCGCGGGGTGGTCGATTGCCCGGATTTGCACCCGACCGCCGCCCGCGACAACGTGTTGCGGGATAAGACCTACCACGCCTTGCGGAATGCGTTGGGCGAGATCATCGTCGCGGCGCTGCTCAATCTCGCCGCCCGTGACCGCCCGCGATTCCTCCAACTCTGCGACTGGCATCACGACGCCATGAAGGGAATGGCGGTGCGGCATCCCGAATTCGGCGCGGCGGTGCTAGAGCAACTGCCGTTCGAAACCAATCAGGGCCAACTCACCCTACCTGATTTCGCGGCCCGGCAGCCACGAGCCGCGAACGGCAAAAAACCGCTGTATTTTTTCACGCATGAGGCTGATGCCAACCAGTTTTACACGCTGTGTCAGGCGCGCAATCTGCTGGCGATCAATGCCGGGCGCACCTTCGATGAAACGCTGCTGCGCCGCTACGCCAGCCAACAGCCGGAGAGCGTGGAACTCAAACCCTTGGATCGACTGGATGATCTCGCGCTGTACCAACGGCTGAACACTGTGGAACAGCCGCAGTATGCCCGGCTGGAACGAGCGGTGGATCGAGCGTTGGCGGAACAGGACATTCGGATCGAGACACAGGTTCGCCGTTTTCAACCGGCCGGCCTGAGTGCGGTACTGCTGGCCGGCCAACGCATCGCGGCCTTCGATGCGATGGAACGGGCGTTGGAAAAATCATTTCTGGTTGAGGGTTTGGCGGAACTGGCTGGGGAGGTGCGTGACCGGCTGCGCCAGCAACCTTTAACCTTCTTCCTGAATGCCGAGCATCCGTTGGTGCAACGGTTGCGCGACTTGACCGAACCCAACGATCCCCGCTATCGTCCAATCTTGACTGGCCTGTATTACAGTGCCCTGCTCAATGCTCAGCACCGGCTGACACCGGCCATCGCCCGACGGTTTCATGCGGATTTACAAGGGTTGCTGGATGACTGCCTGACACAGCGACTCTCGCGGGAAACCTGACGCGACTATTTTCCAAACAGCTCATCCGGGCGCTTAAAGAGGCTTTTTGCTTGAATTTCAATCCTGAACTGGTTAAATTGATCGGCCTAGAAATTCTGCCGGAATAGCTCAGTCGGTAGAGCAACTGATTCGTAATTAGTAGGTCGGAGGTTCGAATCCTCTTTCCGGCACCAGACAAAACCGAGGCTTACTTTAATGTAAGCCTTTTTCGTTTTAGAGCACACCAATAACCTGTCGATCTTTACCTCTTAACCCAAAATAAAAAGACTCAAAGGCGCTCTCATGTCAATAGTAAAATTTTATAGCGGAGAACAGATTCCACTGGAAATGCACAAGGTGCGCATCGTCCAGAAGCTGAATCTGCCGCCGATCGAATATCGGCTTAAAGCGATGACCGAAGCCGGCAACAACACCTTCCTGCTGCAAAACCAAGACGTGTTCATGGACATGTTGACCGATAGCGGGGTCAACGCCATGAGCGACCGCCAGCAGGCCGCCATGCTGATTGCCGATGACAGCTATGCCGGTAGCGCCACTTACACCCGGCTCGAAAACAAGCTGAAAGAAATCTTTGGCCATCAATATTTTTTGCCCACTCATCAGGGGCGCGCCGCCGAGAATATTCTGTCCCAGGTTCTGGTCAAGCCGGGGGCGATTGTGCCCATGAATTACCATTTCACGACCACCAAGGCCCACATCACCTTGAATGGCGGCGTCGTGGAGGAAATTATCACTGAGGCTGGCCTGCAAGTGACCAGCAACAACCCCTTTAAAGGGGATATGGATATCGGGAAGCTGACCGCGCTGGTTGAAAAGCACGGCAGCGACAAAATTGCCTTCGTCCGCATGGAAGCCGGTACCAATTTGATCGGTGGCCAACCTTTTTCGCTCCAGAATCTGACTGATATCCGCCGGGCGTGCGACCAACACGGCCTGTTGCTGGTACTGGACGCCAGCCTGCTAGCGGATAACCTGCACTTCATCAAACAGCGCGAGAACAGCTGCAAGGAGCTGAGCATTCGGGAAATCACGCTCAAAATGGCCGACCTGTGCGACATCATCTACTTCTCGGCCCGCAAACTCGGTTGCGCGCGGGGCGGCGGCATCTGCCTGAAGACCGAAGCAATGTATCGCAAAATGCGGGGACTGGTGCCGCTGTACGAGGGGTTCCTCACCTACGGCGGCATGTCGATACGCGAAATCGAGGCGATTACCGTCGGCCTCGAAGAAACCATGGACGAGGACATGGTCAGCCAGGGGCCGATTTTCATCGCGTATATGGTCGATGAACTGGTCAAGCGCGGCATTCCCGTCATTACGCCAGCGGGCGGTCTCGGCTGTCATGTCAACGCCATGGAGTTCCTCAACCACGTTCCTCAAAGCCAGTATCCGGCGGGCGCGCTGGCCTCGGCGTTTTATATCGCTGGCGGCGTGCGGGGCATGGAACGGGGGACGCTTTCCGAACAACGCACCCCAGACGGCCAAGAAGTATTTTCCAACATGGAACTGCTTCGGCTGGCTCTCCCCCGTCGAGTATTTACCCTGTCCCAGGTTAAATATGCCATCGACCGCCTCACTTGGTTATACGAGAACCGCCGCCTGATCGGTGGGCTAGAGTTTACGGAAGAACCAGCAATTTTGCGTTTCTTCTATGGCCTATTAAGACCGGTTTCAGACTGGCAGGAAAAATTGGTAGCGAAATTCCGCCAGGATTTCGGCGATAGTTTGTAATAAAAACGCGAAAGGCCGCACCAGCGGCCTTTTTTATTGATCGCCCCCGGAATCAGCGCTCACCCGAAACGGACTCCCGCCATGACCAACACCAAATTATCACGGTGGATCAATTCCGGATCATCAATATGGCCTAGGAGCGCCTCAATCCGGTGCGTTGTCTTGCCGATCAATCCCAAGGCTTGTTCAGTACTGTAATTGACCAGGCCGCGCGCCACCTCATCCCCCGCGGGGTCAAGACAGGCCACCAAATCGCCGCGGTCGAAGCGCCCTTCCACCGCCGTCACCCCAACCGGCAACAGGCTTTTGCCGTCGGCGCGCAACGCGCGCACCGCGCCACCATCCAAGTGCAGCCGACCCTTGATTTGCAACTGTACCGCCAGCCACTGCTTGCGTGCCCCCAAGGGACTCTGGCTGGGTCGCAGCAGGGTACCCAGCTCCGCGCCCGCCGCCACCCGCCGCAACACCTCCGGTTCCCGACCCCAAGCGAGCAAGGTAAACGCACCAGAGCGAGCAGCCCTGGCCGCGGCGTGCAATTTGGTTAACATCCCACCGCTACCCAGATTCCCCGCGCCATTCGCCATCGCTTCCAAGGCGGTATCACCGGCTTTCCCTTCGTGGATCAAGCGCGCATCTGGATAATCTCGCGGATTTTTGTCGTATAAGCCCTGCTGGTCGGTGAGAATGATGTAAAGCTCCGCTTCGACCAGATTCGCCACGAGCGCGCCCAGCGTGTCATTGTCGCCAAAACGGATTTCCTCGAAAGCGACGGTATCATTTTCGTTGATCACCGGCACCACCCGCAGGCGCAGCAAAGTCCGCAGCGTGTTGCGGATGTTGAGATAACGCTGGCGGTCGGCGGCGTCTTCGTGGGTCAGCAGAATCTGCGCGGTTTGGATACCGTGCCGCGCGAACGCCGATTCCCAAGCCTGCACCAGGCCCATTTGTCCCACGGCGGCCACCGCTTGTAGTTCCGCCAAGGCGGCCGGGCGCTGCGACCAACCCAAGCGCCGCATGCCCTCCGCAATCGCGCCGGAGGTCACCAACAACACTTCCCGTCCGGACCGATGGAGCTCCGCCATCTGCCCGACCCAAGCGTCGATGGAAAAATTATCCAAACCTTGCCCGTCGTTGGTGATCATCGCGCTGCCGATTTTGACCACCCAACGATGGGCCGCGCCCAATTGCTCACGTGTCTTGCTGAACATCGCCCCTCTCGTCTGGTAACGGCGTGGCGGCCGGTACTTCCTGTTCCGCCATAACCGCATTCGCTGGCCGTAATTCCTCCAGTCGTTTCATAACCGCTTCCATCAAGGCTTCAGTTCCATCGCCAGACAGCGCGGAAAGGGCAAACCACGGCCCGCGCCAGCGCAAGGACCGGCGGATTTTAGAAATCAGGGTCTTCCGGTCGTTTTCCGGCACCAAATCCAGCTTGTTCAGCACCAGCCAGCGTTCTCTGGCCGCCAGTTGCGGACTGTAGCATTTCAATTCCTTGCGAATCACCCGGACATCCTGTACCGGATCGCCGCTGTCGCTGTAGGGTGAGACATCGACTAGATGCAGCAGCAACCGGGTGCGGGCGAGATGGCGGAGAAACTGGATACCTAGGCCCGCTCCTTCGGCGGCTCCTTCAATCAATCCCGGAATATCCGCCATGACGAAACTACGCAATGGGCCAACGCGCACCACACCGAGGTTAGGATGCAGCGTAGTGAAGGGATAATCGGCCACCTTGGGCCGCGCGGCGGATACGGCGCGAATCAGGGTGGATTTACCCGCGTTCGGCATTCCCAGTAAGCCAACATCGGCAATCACCTTCAACTCCAGCCGCAGCTCGCGCGCTTCACCCGGCGTACCCGGCTTGAACTGGCGCGGCGCCCGGTTAGTGCTGCTTTTGTAGCGGGTGTTGCCCAAACCGTGAAAACCACCTTGCGCCACTCTTAAGCGCTGGCCAGGCTCAATAAGATCACCGATCAGCTCCTCGGTATCGGCGTCATAAGCCAGTGTGCCAACCGGCACCACGATGTTCAGATCAGCTCCGCCGCGACCGGTACAGTTGGCGCCCATTCCCTTTTGGCCATGCGCGGCGCGAAACAGGCGGGTATAGCGATAATCCGCCAAGGTATTGAGTTCGGCATCAGCTTGCAGGTAGATGCTACCGCCATCGCCGCCATCGCCGCCATCGGGGCCGCCGAAGGGGATATATTTTTCCCGCCGGAAGCTGACGCAGCCGTCGCCGCCATCGCCCGCTTCAACGCGGATGGTGACTTCATCAACGAATTTCATGGCGCCCTCCCTACACTGGAGACAAAAGAAAAGCCCCATGCGGGGCTTTCGCTGCGCCCGGCGTCCCGGCGTCTCATTGCGCGGGGTAGACACTCACATATTTACGGTTGAAGGGCCCCTTGGTCTCGAAGGTCACATGGCCTTCAACCTTGGCGTAGAGCGTGTAATCCTTGCCGCAACCGACGTTGGCGCCTGGATGGAATTGGGTGCCGCGCTGGCGCACGATGATGTTGCCCGGTATCGCCAATTGGCCACCAAACAATTTCACGCCCAAACGCTGAGCCTGGGAATCGCGACCGTTGCGACTACTGCCGCCCGCTTTTTTATGTGCCATGTATCAGCCCTCTTGCGCTGGCGCCGCCGCGGTTTTTTGCAGCATCGGCGCAGCGGATAATCCACTGATGCCGCTGATCCGCAGTTCAGTATAGCTCTGCCGATGACCTTGAGTCTTACGGTAATGTTTGCGGCGACGGAATTTGATAATGCGAATCTTGGGGCCTCGGCCCTGAGATTTAACGGTGGCGCTGACCCGCGCGCCTTCCACATAAGGCGCGCCGACCTTGACCTGCCCACCGTCGGCGATCATCAGCACCGTGTCGAATTCCACGGAGGCGCCTTCCTCGACTTCAAGCTTTTCAACCTTGAGGGTCTGGCCCTCGCTTACCCGGTATTGCTTGCCCCCGGTTTTAATGACAGCGTACATGATGCACTCTCCAGAAACGACTCGTCCGTCCCGACTAAAGGGGTTGAATTCTAGCGGTGTGTCGGCCCAAGGTCAAACAAATTCCAGCTAATAGCGATGCTTAGGTACCTGCTTGACCCTGCCCCCACCAATCCGTAGCATGAATAGATGTTTCCTACATCGTTACTGCCTTATCATGGATATCGAACAAATCCGTGCTTTGATCGCGGATGATCTGCAAGTCGTCAATACCCTAATTCGGCGTGAGCTTCATTCGGATGTTGTACTGATCAATCAGTTAGCGGGCTACATCATTGATGGCGGCGGTAAGCGGCTGCGGCCCGTGACCGTACTATTGGCGGCGCGAGCGTGTGGTTACGCCGGTCTGCGGCACGTTGATGCGGCGGCTATTATCGAATTTATCCACACCGCCACCCTGCTGCACGACGATGTGGTGGATGAATCGGGCTTGCGACGCGGCCGGAAAACCGCCAACGCGATCTGGGGGAATCAGGCTAGCGTATTAGTGGGCGATTTCCTGTATTCCCGCTCGTTTCAGATGATGGTCAGGATGGGTAGCATGCGAGTGATGGACATCATGGCCGATACCACGAATACGATCGCCGAGGGTGAAGTGATGCAGTTGCTCAATTGCCACGACCCCGACACTACCCAAGATCGCTACATGGCGGTCATTCATTGCAAAACCGCCAAGCTGTTCGAGGCGGCCGCGCAATTGGGCGCGGTGCTGGCCGACCGGCCGCGCGATGAAGAACTGGCGGTGGGTCGTTACGGGTTGCACTTGGGTATAGCCTTCCAGTTGATTGATGACGTGCTGGATTACAGCGCCTCCAGCGCGGAGCTGGGCAAAAATATCGGTGACGATCTGGCGGAAGGCAAACCAACTCTCCCGTTGATTCACGCCATGGGCCATGGCGCTCCTGAAGAAGTACGAATTATCCGTGAGGCTATCGAACGAGGGGGATTGGAGCATATTGATGTTGTGACGCGCACTATTGAGTCCACCGGGGCGCTGGACTATACTGCGCGTCTTGCCGCGAAAGAGGCTGCTCAGGCGATCAGCCATTTGGCGGTACTGCCAGAATCGCCAGCTAAGAATGCTCTGGTTGGCTTGGCTCGGTTTGCGGTAAATCGTCGCTATTGATCCTTCTCAATATCGGGGTGTAGCTCAGCCTGGTAGAGCACTGCCTTCGGGAGGCAGGAGTCGCAGGTTCAAATCCTGTCACCCCGACCAAACGTATCCCGCGCTCAAGCCTGCAAAATTGCAATGGCCTGAACGAGCCTCGCAGCCCCCAGGCTACTACGTCGCGCAAGTGGCAGCGATGGATTGGCGGGCGACGGCCTCCGCGCTGCTATCGCTCGGCCAACAAACGCTCCGTGAGATCGACCATTTTTACAATCGCGTTAGCCGGCGCTTCGATAGCGATATCGCCAACCTCCCAATACTCCACTCGCGGCTCATAAGTAGGGAAATACGCTTTCAACATCGGTTCATGCTCACGTTGGCTCAAGGCGATGATCCGATCCGCCGCGAGAAAGTCGGCGGGGTACACCGTCAATGGAAAGCGCGTGCCACTGTTTAGGTTAATGCCCAGTTTTCGCAGTGCCTCAACTGTATAGGGTGATAAGGGGCCTGGATTGCGAAACACGGTGATATCCGGCGCCAAGCCGCGCGAATCCGCCCGCCAGGACAGCCTGCGCCGTGCCGCATGGTGATTGAAATAATCCTCGCAGAACCGACTTCGATAGTAGTTGCCCGTGCATAAAAACAGGATATACCTCAAAACCAGCCTCTCTAAATAAATAGATAATGAGTAAATTGTATCAAATTTTTGCCATCAACTCTGGCCCCTCACTCTTGGGCCGGTTGATTTGGAAACCCACCGGCCAGAGCGTCACACCTTCGGCTCGATAGGGCCGCAATAAAGGCAATAACTGGTCTGGATCACGGATTGTAGGTTCCAGCCAAGCGTCATACTCCGTCGCATCCAGAATCACCGGCATTCGATCGTGAATCGCAGCGATGCGCTGATTGGCCTGAGTGACCAGAATCGTGCAGGATTCCACGACTTGGCCTTCTCGCTCCCAACGCTCCCACAAACCGGCGAAAACAAATGGGGCGCCATCGGCCAAACCGATACAATGGGGCTGTTTGCGACCCTCGGTCTTTTGCCATTCGTAAAAACCATCGACCGGAATCAAGCAACGCCGCTGGCGGAACGCCTGCCGGTAAGTAGGCTTGTCCGCCACGGTTTCAGCGCGAGCGTTGATCGTGCTGTACTTCAAACGCGGTTCCGGCGACCAGGCGGGAATCAATCCCCACCGCAGCCACGCCAGTTCCCGAGCGCCATCAGCAGCGGCACGAATCCCCAACACCCGTTGGCTCGGCGCTACGTTATAACGGGGTGAATAATCGACGGGGAGCGCCAGCCCAAACTGCCGGGCCAACACTTCGCCAGAGGCTGCCTGAATAAAACGACCGCACATGATCAACCCTCATCGTGATAGTTCATTGACACGCTCCCGCTGGCTAGGTAGCGTGCAAATACTTCTCATTCTCCAATGCTCCCACCGGACACCTTTTGAATGAACCTGGAACGCTGTGCTTGGTGTGGCAAAGATCCTCTGTACGTGCGCTACCACGATCAAGAATGGGGCGTTCCGGTGCATGATGACCGCCAGTTGTTTGAAATGTTGGTGCTGGATGGCGCGCAGGCGGGTCTAAGCTGGTTAACCATTCTCCGCAAGCGAGAAAATTACCGACAGGCTTTTGACCACTTCGATCCGGAAAGGATCGCCTGCTATGACGAGCGGCGCATTGCCCAACTGCTCGCCAATCCTGGCATTGTGCGTAATCGCCTCAAAATCGAATCGGCGATTAAAAATGCTCAGGCCTATCTGGCCTTGCGTGATCGGCACGATTCGCTTGATACCTTTCTCTGGCGCTATGTTGGAAATACCCCACGCCAAAATACCTGGCGGTCACTGGCGGCGATGCCCAGTAAAACAGTAGAAGCAGAAGCGATGAGCAACGATTTGAAACGACTCGGCTTCACCTTTGTCGGGCCAACGATTTGCTATGCCTTCATGCAAGCCGCCGGAATGGTCAACGATCACCTCATCCACTGTTTTCGCCATCGCGAACTACAGCCGCCCGCGATTGCGGATGCCACGACTTGAAGGCGCGGGTTTTTGAGCGGTCAGCGCTGGTGCTGGAGAAAAGTCTGAATTGCCCGCCAATACTCGCGGTGTTGCTGGAGATCATTGTGGCCCGCACCGGCGATGCTTAGCTGCTCTTTCGGGCCGCCCCAAGCCTCGAACAGCCGTTGCGAATGTCGGGCCGGAATCACCTCGTCATCCTCGGCCACGATCATTCGTAACGGTGCGGCCAGCGTCGGAGCCAGCCCAGCAGAATCATAAAGATTGCCAAGCACCCAACGCACTGGAAGGAAGGGATAGAAATTTTGGGCGATGGCGGTGAGGCTGTCGAACGGCGTTACCAGCAGCACACCCCGCACGCTCCGCTGGCTAGCGAGATAGGTGGCGACGCCGCTACCCAGGCTCCGCCCAATCACGACTATGCGGCCGGCATCAATCTCAGGTTGAGCGGCGAAATGATCGTAGATCGTCAGCGCATCCTGCAACAGTCCCTGCTGGCTTGGCTTGCCGGCGCTGAATCCATAACCGCGATAGTTAAACAGCGCCAAATCCCAGCCGGTAAAGACCGCGCCAAAATCCAGCATCCACGAGACCTCCTCCGCATTCCCACCAAAGTAGATCGCCAGCGGCCGCATGAGGTCCGATTCGCCAGGCAGATGCCAACCCTGTAATTGCAAACCATCGGCCGATTTAAGCGACGCCTCACGGGCTTGCGGATGATGCGCCAAAATTCCCTGCCGGGCGGCCGGATCGAGCGGCTGAGGGAAATAAATCAAGCGTTCACCCTTAGCCAGCAGCACCACGAAAATCCCTCCACCAAGCAGCGTTATCGTCAGCAGCGCCGCGCCCAGGCGACGCGCGGCGCTTGATTTCACTTTCAGAACCGACCGACCGACTATCCGCGCTCAGCCGCTTTCCGCGCCGTCTTGGCGTTAAACTTGGCGGCATCAATCACGAACCGTTCGTGCGTCCCCTGACAGATGAGATCGACGCCATCGTGCGCTTCAACCGCGAATTTGAGCTTTTTACCCTCCCTTTCAAGCAAGCGCACCTTGACTTTTACGGCAAATCCCGGTGGCGTGGCCGCCGTGTGGCTGAGACCGACATGCGTCCCCACCGACTGCTCGCTTGGCCAATCCAAATGCGGGCGCATGGCCTGAATGCAGGTCCACTCGATCAGCCCAACCAGAAAACCAGTGGCGAATACTTCCGGCATGGCCTGAAACTCCGGGGCCTCCGGGTATAGATTAGGAACGGTTTTATTCGGCGGCACCACAAATTCAAACTCACCGCTCAAACCTGGTTGCAAGCTGTCTCGCATCGGTCACCCTCCCCCATCGCTTTTAAATAAAGCCTGGCGCGGTCGCGAAAGCCACCGGCAAGCCAAACCGTTCTGGATAACGCACCGTGACCAGATACAGGCCATCGGCTGGCGCGGTGACGCCGCCTTGAGTTCGATCACACTGCGCCAACACCTCGCGCGCCCACTCGATGGGTCGTTCGCCGACGCCAATCGCCATGAGCACTCCGGCGATATTGCGCACCATGTGGTGTAAAAAAGCATTGGCCTCCACCTCCAGCACCACGCCACCGTCTGCTCGCCGCACTGTCAGTTCGCGGATTTCTCGAACTGGCTGTCGGGCTTGGCATTCGGCGGCGCGGAAGGAACTAAAATCGTGTTCTCCCAACAAGGCTCGACCCGCAATTTGCATCCGCTCGGCATCAAGTGGCCGCCGACACCAAGTCGCCCGTTTTCGCCACAGCGCCGAACGATCCGACCGATCCAGAATCAAGTAACGATAACGGCGAGCCAACGCCGAGAAGCGGGCATGAAAATCCTCGGCCACCGGGCAAGCCCAACTTAGGCTGATATCCGAGGGCAGATTGGAATTACCGCCTAATACCCAGGCGCGTTCCGGGCGATTCGCCGTGGTGTCGAAATGCACAACTTGCCCGATACCATGCACCCCGGCGTCGGTTCGGCCGGCGCAAATCAAACGGATCGGATGATCGGCAACCGTGCTAATTGCCTGTTCCAAACTGCTTTGAACGGTTCTCACCTCCGGTCGCTGCGCCTGCCAGCCTTGGAAGTCCGAACCATCGTATTGCACCCCCAACGCGATCCGCACCGAGCGCCGCCCCACAAATGAAAATCCCCCGGCCGGGCTGGTCGGGGGATTAAAGATGCCGATCTACAGCGTCAAGCGCCCTTTTTGCTAGCGCCGCCCGCGTCCTGATACAAAGCGCGAACCATTGGTTTGTCGCGGTTGTAGATATCGTCCCGGAAATTCAATAATCCGTTGTCGTCTATCCAGGCGGTCCAATACAACAAATACACCGGCACTTGCTCGGGCAGATTGACCACGCGCTGCTTGCCGCTGGCGGCCGCCGCCTTAATGGTTTGCCGATTCCACTTGGGATCGTGCTTCAGTAGATATTCGGCCAATTCCACCGGATTGGAAATGCGGATGCAACCGGAACTGAAGGTTCGTTGGTTTTGACTGAATAAACCGCGCGAGGGCGTATCGTGCAGGTAAACATTATAGCGGTTCGGGAACATGAATTTAATGCCGCCCAGCGCGTTGCGAGGACCCGCGTCCTGCCGTAGCTGATAGTTGAAATTCCCCTCGCCAATCCCCTTCCAATTGACCCGGCCCGGATCGATCTGCTGGCCCGCATTGTTGTAGACGCGGATGTTCTGGCCAGCCAGGGCATAGGGATTACGTCTGAGTTGGGGCAATTTATCCTTCACGGCAATGGAGCGCGGCACATACCACTTCGGGCTCATCACCAGATAAGCCATGTTGGCGGTGAAGGTCGGCGTCTGCCGCTCTTGCCGCCCAACCACCACCCGCGCTTCCATCACGGCTTTATCATTCTCAACCACATTCATCTTGAAGCTGGGAATGTTGACCAGAATATAGCGCGAGCCAAACTCATCCGGCAGCCAGCGCCAGCGCTCCATGTTTAGCTCCACTTGACGGATTCGCTGAGCTACCGGCACATTGAGCGCTTTCAAGGTAGCGGCGTTGACAGCTCCAGTTTCCGCCAGACCATGTCGCTTCTGAAAACGACGCACCGCGTCGGCAACTTCTTTGTCATAGCTCGCAGTCTTTACCGTATCGCCCGCCGCCAAATCGCCGCTCGCCTGCAAGCGGCCGCGCAAATTCGCCACCTGAGCGCTCTGGGAGCCAAGCCCCAGCGTAGCGCCGACAGTCGGCCAGCCTCCTTGCTGTTCGACCTTACGATAGTTTTGCAAGATCTCGCGCATTTGGACATAGCCCTTGCCCTTGGGCGGCAATTCGCGCAAGGCCTCCGCCACGCCCACGCCAGAGACCGCTTCCTGCAACACCTGGGCGATATCGCGGGAACGCGGTTTTATTGCCCAGTCATTATCGATCTTACGGGGCGCCACCCGGCCAGATAACAGATGGGAAGCGTAAGTGAGAAAAGCGTCGCTAAACAGCAAATCGAATTCGGTCAACTGCCCGGTATCCGCCGCCATACCGCTCTGTTGGAGCGTCGCTTGCAGCTTTTGCAACTGAGAACGCCCGTAATCGGAAGACCGCAAACCCTCATTTTCGGCTTCGCCGAGTGCTTTCAATAAATCGTCCGCGGCGGGCAGGGGCTTGCCGTTTGCACCCAGCCAAGCGGGCTGATAATGACGGCGAGAATAGAAGGAAATCAAATAGTCCAACTGGTGCAGATTGCGATGCTGAACGGTTAGGCGGGTCGGTAACGGTTCGGTTCGTACGCGTTGACAAATCTCCTCGGCAACTTGGCTTTGGACGCCACTTCCCGCTCCAGGACAAGGAGGAAGCGGCGGTGGAGCGGCAACCGTCTCTGCTGCTGGCGATGTTTCAGCCTGGGCCGGTGGTTCTGGCTCGGCATCCTCGGAGACATCCGCCGATGGGTCAGCTTGCCGGTTGACCACCGCGGGAGAAGACGTTAAAGCAGTGGCGTTGGTGGAAGCGACCGCTGGCGCTACCGAGGCAGCCCGAGCACCGGAAACTTGCGCTCCCACCAGGCTGGGATCGAGAGCGCAAGCCCCCACCAGCGTACAGACCAATATGGAAAAAACAATCCGCTTTGACATGGAAACGAACAACCTAAGGCTCAGTGATGACTGATAGTGTCGTATCATCATACCAACAAAGTATCAATAAAGCCACTCCAATTGACCAAAACAAACAACAGGGATTTTTCTCTTATAAGCGATTAGATCGTGTAATCACTGGATAATTCCAAGACTACCAATGCGAAACTTCCCGTAATTCCATTAAAATTTCATTCAGTGGCGCACCGAAGCTATCCACGATGCAGACCAGATTGGCGATGCCACAAACCGACTGGCGGGCGCCGCGAATGATCCAGCCATGTGGCGGGGTCCAGCCCCGCATCCCGCTAAACATCGCCAGTTGGTCGGCGTTGCCTTGAGCGATACGCCGGTAATCGCGGGCGAATTGCGCCAAGCGGCTCATATCATTGTGGCTCATCAGACCATAGCCTTCGACCAGATAACCGTCATCCCGAAAATGACAGACCACGTTGACGCCGTCCAAAGCCAGCAACCGCCGGATCATGCTCCTTGCACCGGCTCCTTTCGTTCCAGGATCGCGAACGCGGCCTCATAATCGGCTTTTTCATTGGCCATCACCACGCCCATCAACGGCGGCAGGCTAAACTTGCCGGCCTGTTTGTGCTGCTCGCGCAACAAGCCGCTGACCACCACCGACCAATCGAAACCGATCAGCGTAAATTCCTGAATCGGATAAAATCCCTCCATGCCTGTCATTTTCTCCCAGCCGCGCGCTTGCATGGTGGCAATGCTCAGGTTGGCGGCGCACATGTGGGCCAGCAAATCCAAAATGGATTGATTGATCCGATCAGGATAAGCGATGCGATGTTCCAATAATTCGCCGCCGCCTCGGAATTCAAAAGCGGCCATCGCCCCCGGTAATTTCATCAAATCATCAAGTGTGGTCATGGTGACTGTTCCTCCTCTCCCTTCAATCGGCATAAACGACTGCAAGTTCAGATCATATCCGAGGGCACATGGGCAAGCGCCTGCCGCATGAATCCGACCAGATCGTTGATCGATCCCTTACTGTTATCGATCAGGCAAAAAACGTTGGCGATCACGCAAACGCTGTAATCGGGACCATGCACCAACCAGCCGCGCGGCGGCGGCAATCCACTGAGCGGCTCCAAAGCCTCTAACATGCTGGCTTCCATGTTGACGCTCATGGTGGTGGCGCGGCACATGATGGACGCTTTGCGGGCATGTTCTTCACTCAGAGCGCCCCGATAGGAAAACCGGTCGCCCCGGTAGGCATACTCCCCCGCCGCGACAACGCCGGGTTTGGCCAGCAGATCGGTCACAATACTCATCCGGTGATATCCTTGGGTGGTGGCTGGCGTATGATGGATCGGCGCGCGGCCAAACCAAACTCGCCGCGCCGAATCCCCTACTTTAAAACCATAGTCAAAGTACTCCGGAAATACACCCCTTTTGCAAAATGCACTCCTTCTGCAACGTATCGCAATCACACGCGCGCTCCACTTCACTCTCTCGCTTGAGTCGTGATCGCCGTTAATCCTTCGCTTCTAGCCGATTCGATGGCCGCTTTGCCGATTGAACCGGTGTTGCCCGCCATTCTATCGGCGCTGCGCGATCATTGTGCCTTGGTGTTGGAAGCACCCCCCGGCGCTGGGAAAACGACTCGCGTGCCGCTTGCCTTACTGGAGGAGCCTTGGCTGAACGGTAAAACCATCCTGCTATTGGAACCAAGACGGCTGGCGGCGCGCGCGGCGGCGGTGCGCATGGCCGATGTGCTGGGCGAAGCCGTGGGCGAAACGATCGGCTACCGTATTCGCTTTGACAGCCGAGTTTCGGATCGAACCCGTATCGAGGTGTTGACCGAGGGCATCCTCACCCGCCGCCTGCAACGCGACCCAGTGCTCGCCGGAGTCGGCCTGGTCATTTTTGACGAATTTCACGAACGCAGCCTGCACGCCGATTTGGCGCTCGCCCTTTGTCTGGAAAGCCAACAGGGTTTGCGCGAGGATTTACGTCTGCTAGTCATGTCGGCCACCCTGGATGGGGTCCCCATCGCAGGGTTGCTCGGCCATGCGCCAACCATTACCAGCACCGGCCGTGCTTATCCAGTCGTTCGCCACTATTTATCCCGCGATGCCGACAGCCTCGATTTCAACGCCGCAATCCGGGCCGTGCTGACCGCCTTGGAGCGAGAGCGGGGCGATATTCTGGTCTTCCTGCCGGGAGGTGGCGAAATCCGCCAGATCCAGCGGCGGCTAGAAATAGAGCCGGCCTGCGCCGGCCTGCTGGTATTTCCACTGTATGGCGATTTACCTCATGCCGACCAACAGCGCGCCATCGCACCCGATCCTAGCGGCAGGCGCAAGATCGTGCTGGCCACCGCCATCGCCGAGACGAGTTTGACCATCGAGGGGATCGGCGTGGTGATCGATTCCGGCTGGACTCGCCGCCCCCGCTTTGATGCGCGCAGCGGACTGACGCGGCTGGAAACGGTGCGTGTTTCGGCCGACGCCGCCGAGCAACGGGCCGGCCGGGCGGGCCGGTTGGGACCCGGCGTCTGCTACCGGCTTTGGAGCGAAATCGGCCAAGGCCGGTTGCGTTCGCGCCGCGTTCCAGAATTGCTCGAAGCTGATTTGGCGCCACTCGCACTGGAGCTGGCGCAATGGGGCGTCCACGATGCGGCCGCGCTGGCCTGGCTCGATCCACCGCCGCCCGGCGCGCTGGCGCAAGCGCGCGATTTACTGAGCGCTCTGGATGCGCTGGATGAACGGCGCCACATCACGCCGACCGGGCGGAAACTGGCCTCTTTGCCAACTCACCCGCGCCTGGCGCACTTGCTCTGGCGCGGCGCGGCAATGGGTCTGGGCGCGACCGCGGTTGATCTGGCGGCTCTGCTGGAAGAGCGCGATCTGCTGCGCGGCGAACATCCCCATGGCAGCGATCTCACGGCGCGCTTGGAAGCCTTGCAGTCCTTTCGTCGAGAGGGTGCCGACGGCGCGCGACGTTGGGCAGCCGATCCCTTCGCTTGCGCTCGCATCGAGCGGGCGGCGCGGCGTTGGCGACAACGCCTAAAGCTGTCCAGCGACAGCCGTCCGATAACGGAAGCAACAGCGATTGGACGGCTACTGGCGTTGGCTTACCCCGACCGGATCGCCAAAAAACGAGATGAAAATAGCGAGCGTTACCGGCTGGCCAATGGCCGCGGCGCGCGGTTGTCGGCGGGCGATCCGCTGATCAATTACCCCTGGCTGGTCGCCGCACAACTGGATGCCGGCGCTAGCGAGGGCCGGATTTGGCTGGCGGCTCCGGTGGAGCCGGCCGATCTGGAAAAACAGTTTCCTTCCCAGCTGCAAACGCGCCGCGAAGTGTATTGGGACGAACGTCAGATGGCGGTGATCGCTCGCCAGGAACGGCGACTCGGAGAGCTGACATTCGACAGCGTACCGTTGAACGATCCCGCGCCCGAAACAGTACGGCGGGCGATGCTGGCGGGCGTGCGCGGCCTGGGGCTCGACCGCTTGCCGTGGACCGCTGAATTACGGGATTGGCAATCACGGCTGTTATCGCTGCGACACTGGTTTCCCGACGAGGGCTGGCCCGATCTGTCGGATCGCTGGCTTGGCGAACAGCTGGACGTTTGGCTGGAACCGTGGCTGGATGGGATCACGCGGCGCGAGCACTTGCAAAAATTGAATCTGACGGCCGCCTTGCAGAGTCTGATCGACGGGCGCGGGCGGGCGCGGCTGAACCAGTTGGCCCCGACTCATCTCCCCGTACCCAGCGGCTCGCAAATCCGGTTACGATACAGGCCCGGTGAGCCGCCAGTATTGGCGGTGAAATTACAGGAACTGTTCGGATTGGCCGATACGCCGCGCATCGCGGAGGGCCGCATTCCGGTGACCCTGCACCTGCTCTCGCCGGCCCAGCGACCAATCCAGGTCACGCAGGATTTACGTGGGTTCTGGGAACGCACCTACGCCGAGATTAAAAAAGAGTTGAAGGGCCGCTATCCCAAGCATCCTTGGCCAGACGACCCTTGGACCGCCACCCCGACGCGCCGGGCTCAGGCGACCAAGCGGCCCAGCGCCAATTAATCTTTCCCTCAGGGAACCATCTCCGTGAACTGGCCGGGGACGACCACCGTAATCACCCCACCCCAAGTACACATCAGGGTGGAGGTATTATTGAGCGCCGGCATATTACCCAATAACACGGTTGGCGACCCCACGATCCACGGTGCTGGCGTCACGGGAATGCAGGGCATCGGCGTCAGCACGCCCAACGCGGCCGCGGTAGCCGATGCGACCATCGGATTGGTCGGGGTAATGCACATTCCAAACGGCATAATATTAACCATCGGAATATGATCCATGATATTCGCCGCTGGCATGTTGCTGGTGAGAGTTCGATTCACCGGCAATACGGTAAGAACGCTCGGCGCGACGCCGAAAGTGCACATCAGGGTTGCGCCGTTACACACATGCATGGCCATGGCCGTACCTCCCAAGATAACCGACTGTAGTGCTTAACTATAGCCTAGCGGAGCAACCATTCATGTACACCGCCCTCAAACATCTTCATGTCGCGACGGTCGCTTTAAGTTTTGGCCTGTTCGTCCTGCGCGGGATTTGGATGCTGGTGGATTCGCCACGATTACAACGACGCTGGGTTCGGATCTTGCCGCACCTCATCGACACCGTGCTGCTGGCGAGCGCGATCGGTTTGGCCACGATCCTGCGTCAATATCCATTCGTCCACGGCTGGCTCACCGCCAAGCTTGCGGGTTTGATTCTCTACATCATTCTGGGCAGCATTGCGCTCAAGCGCGGGCCGACTAAATCCATTCGCACCGTGGCCTGGATCGCGGCAATGGCTGTGTTCGGCTATATCGTGAGCACCGCGATAACGCACTCGCCGCTTGGTTTCTTACAGTAGGCATCACTGGCTTCAATCGTTGGGCCAGGGCTGGTAGAGTTTTGCAAACCGGCTCTCCAGTTCCTGGCCGGCCGCCAGTTGCCCCGGAGTCAAGATTTGACTGAGCTGGTCGCGATTAAAGAGAGCCTTGGCATTACCCTGGGCCGCCGCGATAGCGTACCAGGCATAGGAAGCCACTAAATCCCTGGGCACGCCTTGCCCATCGGCATACAAAATCCCAAGGTTGTTCTGAGCGATGGCATGTCCTTGCTGGGCAGCCAATTGATACCACTGGGCAGCGATAACAGAGCTCTGGGCGACGCCAGTTCCATCTTCGTAAAGTACTCCTAGGTTGAAAGCGGCTTCAGGCTGGCCTTGGTTCGCCGCTCGTTCGTACCACCGAGCCGCTTCGGCTATATCCCGCGCCACCCCCAACCCATTGGCATAGAGCACCGCCAAGTTAAACTGCGACTTCGCATGGCCCTGTTCGGCCGCCTGCCGATACCATCGGGCGGCCTGGGCATAATCCCGTTCGGTCCCCAACCCGTTGTCATATAACACCCCGACATTAAACCGCGCCTCCGCGTGTCCTTGCTCGGCGGATGGCCGCCATTCCACCAGCGCTGTTTGATAGTCACCACGGGTAAAGGCCACCATCCCCGCCGGATAGTCAGCCTGGGCCGCCGCCGCAAGCCCTAGCAAAACGGAACACATCAAATCTCTTAGTCGCCTCACAACGAGATTTCCAGCAAAGTTAGCGCTTTACCCGCACAACAGGTCAATATTTGAACAGCAAGCGCAGCGTGTTCTCTCGGGCCAAGCGATGGGTCTCGGTCAAACACTCAGCTCCCCATTCGGCCAAGGCTTGCCCATCGTCCAGCATTCGATGCCCCACAAAATTAACCACCGCGAACTGACTGTCCGAAAATTCGTGCAAACTGTGCGGATTCGTCACCTTGAGGGCGACTTTGGCCTGTGCCAAGCCCAAATCCACATAGGCTTTCAAGCTGTTCATATTCAGCCCGATCCATTTCTCAAATTGTCCGGTCATCACCTGATTGGTTCTTGCCAATATGGCGATGAAGGGTTTGATCGGCTCAAAAACCGTCACAGAAACTTCGTTCATGATCTTACTCCCGGTGCAGCATTATCAACAGCGTCATGAAATTACAAAAATAAAAACATAAGTCATTATAACAAAATAGACCGATTTTCTGGCGATGGCGGCGACTCGTTCTTATCGCGAATCGATGGGCCAACTTCCCCAGGTTCCAAGTATAACAAATAATGCTGCATCGCCACATTATTTGATTAATAACCATGATCAACTTGTGATAAATAGAATTATAATGACCCAAGGTTCGACTGGCCCAAGCAGGGGCCGCCGTAGCCCATTAGCTTGCACAACTCAGGAATAACCAAAATGCGTATCGGCACCACCATCACTGAATTCATTATCGAAGAGCAACGCCAACTCAAAGGCGTTTCCGGCGACTTCACGGCGTTGGTTAACGATGTGGTCATCGCCTGCAAAGCCATCTCAAGCGCCGTCCGCTACGGTAGTTTAGTGGGCGTGCTCGGCGCCGCCGACACGGAAAATATTCAAGGCGAGACCCAAAAAAAATTGGATGTCATTTCCAACAACCTGTTTATCAAACGGAATGAATGGGCGGGTCATGTCGCGGCCTTGGCCTCCGAGGAGATGAGCGACGTTTACCACCTGCCGCCCCAGTATCCCCGCGGCAAATACCTGCTGGTGTTTGACCCTTTGGATGGCTCTTCCAACACCGATGTCAACGGTGCGGTCGGCACCATCTTTTCGATCCTCCGTCGCCCCAAAGACTCGGAGGGCGAACCGACCGAAGACGATTTCCTGCAACCCGGCGACCGACAGGTTTGCGCCGGTTACGCTCTCTATGGGCCATCGTCAATGATGGTGCTCACCACGGGCCACGGCGTTAACGGCTTTACGCTGGACCAGCGGATCGGTGAATATATTCTCACCAATCCCGATATGAAAATTCCCGAAAGCGCCCTGTCCTTTGCCATCAATGCGGCGTATACGCGTTTCTGGGACCCACCGATACGGCGCTATGTGGACGAATGCCTGGCCGGCAAGGAAGGCCCAAGGCGCAAGGATTTTAATATGCGCTGGGCTGGCGCGATGATCGCCGATGTCCATCGCGTATTGTGCCAGGGTGGAGTTTTCCTGTATCCCACCGACCGTAAATTACGTTCCAAAAACCAAGACGGCAAATTGCGTTTGATGTATGAAGCCAACCCGATGAGCTTCATCGTCGAACAGGCCGGCGGCTTGGCGACCACCGGCACCCAACGGATCATGGAATTACAGCCGACGAATCTCCATCAACGCTGCCCAGTCATCATGGGCTCCAAGAACGAAGTGGAACGAATCATTGCTTATCATCTTGAAGCGCAGTAAATGTGATCGGATAAACCGAGCCTTCCCACATTGATTTTCGCCCTCGAATGCTGAGAGCGGCGACAAGATCACTGAAAGCTCAGAGCGGTGCGCGAGTACAGCAATTGTCTCGCGCATCTTTTTTTGGATAATTCGAACACACCGTTGACCTTGGCCTATATCATGCAAATAATTTAACTAACCTAATTTTCGCCATGATCGCGGCTTTGAAACCAGCTAACCAGATTGCTTAGTTTGAATTAGTAAAATCAAATCTTTGTTAAACAATCCTTGCTCCATCCGCTACGCTTGATTTGCAGTGCGCTTTACCTAATTTACTTACTGATAGCACCGAGAGAAGATTTACCATGCCACTGAAACCTGCTCCGCTTGAACCACTTGCCGGCAAGCTGCAACGGATCGAAGACTTGCTGGAAAAACTGGTTTACATCAAATGGAGTCGGGAATCCTTCGTACTCCTGCAACATGCGGCGCAGGATATCTTGAGTCTGGCCCAGTCCCGCTCCGAACACCAAAAGCTAGCGGATCTAGGCCAACGCCTCGATCAGCAAATCGGCGAATGCCTCACCAAAGGGGAATTACCCAAGGGCGCTCAGCGAGCGCGCTTGATGGCCATCGCGGACACCCTTTGCCGGTTGATGCCGCCGCTTCAGAACGGCGCTCCCAACCAAACCGCCGAAACGGGCCCCAATCGACCGCCTGAATCTCCTATCGCTTCCTTGGTTTCTAAATGGGAAACCGCGGGATGGCTAGCGCGGGCCGTTCCACCAGCCAATGCAGAGACGACTGTTTGGCTAGTGGCATCAGAATCCACGCGGGATCTGGCGGACAAACTCGAACGGCGAGGTGGTTTTCAGGTTCGGCTTTGCTCTGGACTGCCGGAAGTCCACCTCCTTTTGGCGGAGTCGCAACAACCCGCCGCCCTGATCATTGACCTGGATCATTTGACCGACAACGAACCGATTTTGATGCAAACCGCGATGCTACGCCAACGGCTCACGGCGGACGCCCCCCTTCTTTTCATCGCCGAACGAGGGGATATTACCGCCCGGCTTGAAGGGGTGGAAGCTGGCGGCGCGGGCTATTTTACCAAGCCGGTCGATGTTTCGATGCTGTTGGATACCTTGGATAAATGGATTTTGAGTAAAGCCGGTCGCATCCTGATCGTCGACGACGTACTACCCTCAGCTCGGGAAATGGCCCGCTGGCTGGACAACAAAGGGCTGGTGACGCAAGTACTGGCGCAACCGTTCCAGATTCTGCAAGCGCTGCGCAATTTTCAGCCCAACTTGCTGATCCTGAGCCTGGATTTGAAGGAGACCGACGGGATCATGCTGGCCGAGATGATCCAACAACACGAGCAGTATCGGGCTATCCCGCTGATCCTTCTCTCAGCGGACCCCCAAAGCGCCGAGCATTTATCCACCGCGGTTCTGAACGGCGAAGTTCTGCTGGAAAAGCCCCCCAATCCAGACTTGCTGTCGGCGACCATCACCAAGCGGCTGCGGCAGGGGCATAACCTGTATCGAAAACTGAGCCAGCTCAGCAACCGGGATACCGTGAGCGGTCTGTATAACCGGCCTTACTTCTTGGCTCAGCTGGATCGGGTTCTGGTCGCCACGATGGCCAACGCCCAATCGGTAGCGGTCATCCTGGTCGCTCTTGATAATCTACGCCTGGTCGAAACCACCGATGCGGCCGCGGTCGATGAAATCATTGAGCACGCCGCCAAACGCTTGCAAGCGGCCTTGGGAAGCGATCTGATCGTGGCACGGTTTGGCGACGCCGTTTTTACCGTCCTGCTGGGCTTCATCAGCCAGGAAGCGCTGCTAGCCACCGCCAACGCCATACAGACCAGCTTAGAAAAGGAACCTTATCCACTGCACAGCGGCGATTTTCAATTACGAACCAGCATTGGCATCAGTATCGTCAATCCCGCCAAGCCAGAGGCGGCTCTGGTCATCCAGCAAGCCGATCTGGCTTGCGGGATGGCGCGGGATAGTAAGGATATTCGAATCCACGTTCATCACTCGCTCGGTCCCGAACAGGACGCCAACAATCCACGACAACACAAATTGTTGCAAGAAATTCGGGAAGCGGTGCAGCATCAACGGATGAATCTCCTGTTCCAACCCGTGGTCAGCCTGCGCGGGGACTCTACCGAGCGCTATGAAGTGTTGTTGCGAATGCGCAATCAGGAGGGGTGGGAACTGCTACCAGAAACCGTGTTTGGGCTGATCAAGCGCCATCGCATCGGCATCATACTCGACCGCTGGGTCATCGCCCATTCCATCCGCATCCTACGCGAGCGCCAGGCGCACGGTCATTCGACGATCTTGTTTATCAACATTTCGCCCACGATTTTACAAGACGAGGAATTCTTTACCTGGTTGCAGGGCGGCCTGCAAAAAACCCAAGTCCCGGCGTCGAGCCTGGTGTTTGAGATTGCGGAAACCACCGCCGAGGTCAACAAATCAACCCTGCTGCCGTTTCTCCAGCGGTTCAAGGAGCTAGGTTGCGGGCTTTCGCTCGATCATTTCAGCGGGCACGAACGGGCGCTAGCGCTGGCCCAACAGTTTCAGGTCGACTATGTTAAATTGGACAGCCGATACACGCAGGATTTGGTCGACGACCAGGCCCGCCAATTCCTTCTGAGCGCTCTCGTCCGTGGGCTGGCCGCTCAAAGCGTAATCACCATCTTCACCGGCATTGAAAACAGCGCCACGCTACCGGTCTTGTGGTCTTGTGGCATCGACTACGTGCAAGGCTTTCTCCTGCAACGCCCCCATACCGATATGAGTTTCGATTTCGAGCATGTGGTGCTGTAGCGGGCGATGCGCGTTGAACCCGCCACCGGGTTGCTGGATGCCGCCCGATTTCACCCCTCACCCAACTGCGACGACCGCCCGTTCGGCTCGGTAATCGATCTCATCGTCATTCACGGGATCAGTCTGCCGCCAGGCGAGTTCGGGGGTCCATGGATCGAGGCCCTGTTCACCAATGCCCTCGATCCCACTGCCCACGCCTATTTCCAAGCTATTGCGGGATTGCGGGTCTCAACCCATTTGTTGATCCGGCGGGATGGCGAAATTTTACAATACGTGCCGTTTGACCGCCGGGCTTGTCACGCTGGAGCGTCGACTTATGCGGGCCGCTGCCGCTGCAATGATTTCAGCGTCGGCATCGAGTTGGAAGGGACCGACTTTATGGCCTACACCGAGCCGCAGTATGTTCGGCTGGCGGCGGCGATCGCCGCCTTACGAGCCGCCTATCCTACGATCCACCCTGAGCGGCTGGCCGGGCATGCCGATATAGCGCCCGGCCGTAAAACCGATCCGGGGCCTGCGTTCGACTGGAATCGGCTGCGCCGACTGCTGGGAGACAGCCCGCCTAGATGACGCAAGCAGGGTCGGAGACGCTCTCCTCTGGCTCTTCCTCATCCACGCTTTGTGGGTCCGATGACGCACCATCGCCCAGCAAGACGGTGGCTTGTTCAGCCCAGGCCGCAATTAAAGCAGCCGCGGGCCGGGATTCACACAAATGGCAACCTTGGCCCGCCCACAGCGCCATGAAATCAGTGCTACCCCGTTCGGCGGCCGCTTGCATCAACTCCCGGATCAGAAATAGTTGCAGCGGAAATCCCGGAAATTCCGTTTCGTGGGCGCGCAGTTCATCGACTAGGCGATTGCGCAGAACCCGACCGCACCGACCGGAAAAAACGCGGCTCAGGGTCGTGGCGATTTCGCTGCTCTTGCTCAATAGCGCTTTATAGGCGGGATGCGCGCCGCTTTCCGGGCAGGCTAGAAAAGCGGTGCCCATCTGCACGCCGACCGCGCCCAAGACCCGCGCCGCCACAATACCGCGACCGTCCATAATGCCGCCAGCGGCGACGATGGGAATCCGGACGTGCTTGGCCACCAGCGGCACCAGCGTCAGCGTACCGACCAAACCCTGTTCGGGGTGGCCGACGAAGGTGCCGCGATGGCCACCGGCTTCGGCGCCCTGAGCGATAATGAAATCGACACCGCTCTCTTCCAACACGATGGCTTCCAGCAGATGGGTGGCGGTGCCCAGGATGGCGATGCCCGCATCCCGCATCAATTCCAGGCAGACCATATCCGGTACGCCAAAGCTGAAACTAAGCGCGGACGCTCTGGCGGCCAGCACCACATCCAATTGCTCGATGAAATCGGGCGTTTCCGGCAAGGCGGCCGCCTCTGGCGGCAATCCCAGTTCAGTCCGGTACGGCGCGAGCAGTTCGCGGGACTGGGCGATACGGTCGAGATCAATCTTGGCTGGCGCCCCAGCGGTGAGGCTGACGGCAAATGGCTGATCGGTTAGCGCCCGCACTTCAGCGATGGCCTGCTCCAATTGATCCGGTTGCAGATAACTCGCCGCCAAAGACCCCAGACCGCCGGCGTTGGAGACCGCCGCGACCAGCTCTGGTGTGCCTGGACCACCGCTCATAGGCGCTTGAATGATGGGATAGCGAATACCGAGTCGTTCGGTCAGTGCGGTATTGGACCAATTCATGATGGATTGAAGCTCATGGCTGATAGGTTGAAAAAGTCTTTTGAAAACTGGCGCGTAACCTGCCGCGGTTGGGTCATCATCGCTCACTGTTCGCCCAGTAATCGCTGGATGATATAGCCGGCCAGCAGAATACCGAATAAGGCGGGCATATAGGAAACAGTACCGTTCACCGCCCGAGGCCGCCCCGAGATCTCACCGTCCACGGGCTGATGGGGCAAGGGCTGGCGGCGCGGCTCGTCGCTGTACACCACCGGATAGGCTAGGGGTGCGTCTGTTTCTCGCAAGCGTCGGCGCAGCTCGCGAGCCAGCGGACAAGCTTGGGTCTGATCCAGTCGCGACAACCGCACCCGATTCGGGTTTAAGCAATTGCCGGCGCCCAGCGCTGAAATAACCGGGACAGCCCGGCGGTGACAAGCCGCCACCAAGGCCGCTTTGCAAGCGATCGTATCGATACAGTCAGCGACGAAATCATAGCGTTCCGCCGCGATTAACGCCTCGGCGGCGTCCGGTTGTAAAAATTCACTGACCACGTTTACTTCCAGGTTTGGATCCACATCGCGCAAGCGCGCCGCCATCAGCGCCACCTTGGGCTGACCGAGGGTCGAATGCAGAGCCAGCAATTGCCGGTTGAGGTTGGAGAGCGAGACCACATCGTGATCCAGCAGGGTCAAACGGCCGATGCCGGCGCGGCCCAAGGCTTCAGCCGCATAACCTCCGACCCCGCCAAGCCCCGCGACCAGGACCCGCGCCGCCCGCAACCGGCGCAACCCCACCACGCCGATCAGAATTTCAGTGCGCGCGTGGGGGTGCATCGTCGAGAATTCCAAACAACCGCCGAGCGTTGGCGGTGGTCGCGGCCGCGATTTCAGCCGGATCCCCCCCGCGCAATTCGGCCACGCACTCTAAGATCTCCGGCAAGAAAGCCGGTTCGTTCCGCGCGCCGCGATGGCTGCTCAGCGGTTGGTCGGGCGCATCGGTCTCCAGCATGAAGCCATCCAGCGGCAGATAACGGATCACCCCCCGCAGCCGGGTCGCCCGCGAATAGGTCAAGGGGCCGCCGAAACTCAGTAGGATGCCTAAATCCAACAAGCGCTGGGCCTGCTCTTCGCTGCCGGAGAAGCTGTGAACCACGCCGCGCACTCCCGGATAACGCCGCACCAGCTTGACGACTTGATCAACCGCGTGGCGGGCATGGATGATCGCCGGTAAACCGTGGCGGCGAGCAAGCTGCAACTGCGCGGTAAAATATTCGGCCTGCGCCGCGGGATCGAGATCGGGCAGATAATAATCCAATCCACACTCACCGACGGCCACCGGCCGCTCCCGCAATAACCAATCGTCTAACAAATCAAGATGCTCCAGCCGATGTTCGGCCAGATAGACGGGATGCAACCCGTAACTGGGATACAATCCCACAAAGCGCGCGGCGACGGTTTTAAGTTGCGGCCACAAGCGGGCGCTGACCGCCGCCAGGACCTGCGCCACCACGCCACGCGCCCGCGCGCGCTGATAAGCGGCATCGCGGTCGCGATCAAAGCTGGCATCATCGAAATGGTTGTGACTATCGATCAAACTAAGCATCGTTATCCAATTTAACAATTATCCTCTATGCGCTGGCGACACCGCGCAGCGAGTTCATTCGACCGCTTCATTACGAGATCTGCCCGCAAGCCGCTCGTTTGCAACACCCGAGAGCACTTAAAAGCGGCGACAGGAGATAAGGCGTTATCTACCGCGTGGCGCGATGGGCGGATAGCGTATTGAAAATACCAATATAATGACTGACTTGATTGGCGGCGTCGCGCAAGGCCGTGACATTCAGCCATTCGGAATAGATTTCACCATTTTTGCGGCGATTCCAGATTTCTCCTTGCCAATGACCCCGTTGCCGCAAGGCGCTCCACATGGTTTGATAAAAGTGCGGGTCCTGACGACCTGACGACAGAATCCGTGGATTTTGCCCTCGCACTTCTTCCAATTCGTAGCCGGTCACTTCAGTAAAGGCGCGATTCACCATGATGATCGTGTTGTTGCGGTCGCTGACGAGAATCCCCTCACCACTCTGTTCGTAAACCGCGGCGGCCAAGCGCAATTCCTGTTCGACCCGCAATTGTTCGGTGACATCGTGCGCCATCACGATTCTGGCGGAGCGCCCTCCCCAGGCAACGGGATGCGACGTAATCTCCATGTCGATCAAGGTTCCATCCCGCCGCCGGTGTTTCCAGATTGTGGCCTGGGTCAACCCTTCCTTGGCTTGCGTCATATCTTCAAGCAACCGCTGAGCATCAGCGTCAGATCGGAGATCAGCAACCCGCAACCCCAAAAATTCCTCGCGGGCATAGCCGTATTTGGCGATGGCGGCATCATTTGCCGCCAACAGTTGCAAGGTTTCCAAATCGTAAACCCACATCGGTATCGGGTGCGCCTCGAACAGCGCCCGATACCGGCTCTCGCTGGCGCGTAGGGCTTCCTCCGCGCGCCGGTGCCGCGCTTCACGCTCGAAATTGTCAACCGCGAATGAAACGTCGGCCGCCATCTCATTGAGCAGATCGACCAGCTCTAGATCGAAAAACTCCGCTTCGGAAGCGTACAGGCTGAAAGCGCCGATAACCGTGCCACCCTGTTTCAACGGGAAAGCAGCGCAGGAACGAACCCCCGTCGTCGCTACCAATACTTGCCAGTCGCTGTCATCGGTTGCGCGATCAAGTAGATCGTTGGAGAGCCAATGCGAACCGCTACCCAGCACCATGCGAGCGGGTTGGTAGGGTAAGGCCGATCCTTCCAGAATCGGTTCCCCCAGCGAAACCAGCCGCCCGCGCAGGTCGCCGAAAGCCGCTACTACCCGAAGTTGCTGGGCCTTCGGATCCACCAAACCGATCCAGGCGCCCTTTAGTTCGCCGCATTTGACGGCGATTCGGCAAATTTCCTCAAACAGTTGGTCGGCGGTGCCTTTGTTATGCAAGATTGCCTGATTGGTGGAATTCAACGCCGCATAAAAACGGCTGATTCGAGCCAAACGCCGTTCGATCCGCTTGCGGGAGCTAATATCATCGACGACCGCGACCAAATACTCCGGTAATCCCGCCGCGTTCCGCAGCAAGGAGACGGTCAAGCTGACCCAAATAATTGAACCATCTTTGTGAAAGTAACGCTTCTCCATCGAGTAGTTTTTGATTTGGTCGGCCAGCATCTGTTCCAACAACCACAGATCCTTTTCCAAATCATCGGGATGGGTGATTTGTTGAAAGGTTTTCCGTAACAGTTCCTGCCGCGAGTAGCCGACGATCGCGCAAAGCCGGTCATTGACCCGCAGCCAATGGCCGTCCAGCGCAATGTGGGCCATACCGACCGCCACCTGCTCGAATGTGGCGCGAAACCGCAGAGCTTGCTCCGCCATAATCACTTCCGTGCGCTTGCGCTCGGAAATATCGCGCACTACTGACTGAAAGTAGTTCCGTTGATGATCGCTGATCGCTCTTGCGCTGATTTCAACGGGGAATGAAGTACCATCTGAACGCTGGTGCAACCGCTCGAACACGACGCCGCCGGTTTCGGCGACCCGACGGTAGTCGTCAGCGACCCTATCCCGCGCGCTCGGAAAGCGCAATTCCCGTACGTGCTGGCCCCGTAATTCTTCGGGAGTGCGGCCGTAGTACTCGCGCACACAGTCGTTAGCATCAATAATGGTGCCATCCTCCGCAAGCAGTAACACAACATCCAAAGACTGCCGCAGCAAGGCTTCATAGCGATGGCGCAGCTTGCTTTGTTCGTTCTCGTCATGGAAGCGCTCCAAGGCGAAACGAGACCGGGTAGTCCGCCACCAGCACAAAATACAGGCCGCGGCAGTCGTCAGCGCGAACAGCAATACCAAACCATCCCACGCGAACAACCATGTCCTAGTGGTTGATTCTCCGAAATGCCGGCTGACTTCGTAGTAAGCGATAATTCCCGGTATCACCGCGAGCGCCATCAGCAAGGAAAATAAAATGACCGGCATCCAAACGCTAGGCGGCGATGGTTTGCTACCCATTTCCGGCCGCTTCCGCACTTCGATCTGCTGGAGCAAAAAAAATAACAGCAAGGCCGTTGCAATGATGAACGCGAAACTCTTGGTCATCTGCAAGCGCATACTGGCTTCGGGGTCCAAATTCAACTGAAGCATCAGTTGATCGGAGCCGAAAATCCAGAGCGCCGCCGCCAGAGCATACAGGAGGGCAAGGGAAAGCGAATGTATCATGGCGATTTGAGTGGTCTTAAATCAAAATCCCCCTTAATTTAGCTCAATAAAAAGTAGTGAAAGAAATTATGGAAAGATTCTTTCACGGCAACGGCAATCCGGTCTTAAACCGATGACAGATTTTTGATGGAGCATTTCATGCAACGTAGCGACATCGTGTCTTTTTTAATTTCCGTAGGCATTACCGGTCTCCTGATCTGGGGACTGATTTATTTCATCAACCAATGGTGGGAACGGCTACCTAAAGCAGTCGCCCTGTCCATTTGCATCCTGTTGGCGGTGATGGTCATCGGCTATCCGATCTACGCCTTGGCGCAATGGTCCGACCGTTATCTAGCGCGGGTCCGAGACGCCAAGGCGCGCGGACAACGGGTCGAATAATCCGAAACCCCACTCCAAATCACAGCCTTGTTTCTCATGCTCGGATTTTTTCGAAACTGGCGCCGACGTTGGCGATTGCAACGCGCTCGCATCCCCGATCACCCGTGGCGGACAACGATCACCAATCTGCCGGTGTTAGCCGGTTTGAATCCGGCGGAGCTGGAGCGATTGCACGATCTGGCCAGCTTGTTCTTGCGTGAAAAAGCGTTGGATCCCGCTGGCGGCCTCGAACTAACGCCAGAAATGGGGCCTTTAATCGCCGCCCAAGCTTGTCTGCCGATTCTCAATTTGGGGTTGGACTATTACCACGGCTGGCGTTCGATCATTCTGTACCCCGACGCTTTCCTGGTCCACCACGAGTATACCGATCCGTTTGGTCTGGTTCACAGCATTCACCGCCCGGTGCATGGCGAAGCCTGGGAGCGCGGGCCGGTGATTCTGTCGTGGGCCGATATCAAGGAGGCCACCGACCAGCCCGCGCTGAATGTGATCATCCATGAAATGGCGCATAAACTGGATATGTTGAACGGCGCGGCGAACGGGTTGCCACCGCTGCATCAGAGCATGTCAGTACCGGACTGGAGCCGCATTTTCAATGCGGCTTACCGGCAATTATGCCGAGAGGTGGACCACGGTCGACCAACGGCCTTGGACCCTTACGCCGCCGAAAGTCCCGGCGAGTTCTTCGCCTTGATCAGCGAAGCGTTTTTTGAAACCCCCGCATTGGTCAGCCATCTTTACCCCGATGTTTACCAGCAACTCCAAGCGTTTTACCGGCAGGACCCACTGACGCGGCGGCTAGCAGTCGGCGGCGATTCCTCCGCCAGTTTCGAGTTGGCCCCCCTACCTGTCCACCCGCCAACCAAGCTATTCGATGCGTGATAGCGTACCTCTACGAAATTTCGGTTCCATTAAGGCCGCGCCCTTACCAAAAATCGTCCAAACGGGCCGGTTCCCATGTGGCTCGGCGCACCTTCCACTCATTGCGACCCTGCCGGCTCAGTTCCAGTTCAAAGCGATAGAGGTCGGCGCTCAGCCCCGCCAACTCATCGGCGCGAGCCACTGGCCGACCGGCCATGGCCGCCGCCACACTGGCTAGCGCCCGATTGGATTCGGGAAATTGAATATCGCGCACCCGGACGAACAAGTGAATCGATTGCTGGCGCAGAATGTGGAGTCGAATCAAATTTTCCACGGCTTTGCGATCTAAGCCTTGCGCGTCGGCATAATCATCCGCGATCAGAGCGCGCAGATCACCTGCTTGGCGCGCTTCAGCGGCCGTCACGGCGCGGGCGATCAATGCCCGGATCTCGTCTTCGGGTGAAGTTTGCCGGGCACAAGCCGTCAGCGCGAGGGCGATGGCCAAACAAAACCAGCAGCTTGCCCCCCAGCGGTTCGATTGGTTCGGTAAGCCGGCTCTCATGTCCGCTCTCCTTCAGCCGGATTACAATCCACCATGAATCCTTTCCTCTTCCTTAAATCCACTTGGAATGCGCTATGAACCATCGGTTTGAAATCCTTGAACAGTCGATTGGCTATGATGGGTTTTTCCGCTTGGAAAAATACCGGCTACGACACGAGCTATTCGCGGGCGGTTGGAGCGCTGAGATCACCCGCGAATGTTTGGAGCGGGGTCATGCCGTTGCGGTTTTGCTGTACGACCCTGCTTTAGATCAAGTGATTCTACTGGAACAGTTCCGTATTGGAGCGTTGGATTTTCCAGGTGGGCCGTGGCTGCTAGAAATCGTGGCTGGGATTATCGACGATCCCGCTGAAACCACGGAAGCGGTCGCCCGACGAGAAGCGCGGGAAGAGGCAGACTGTGAAATCCTCGAATTAATCCCGATTTGCCACTATCTGGTCAGCGCTGGCGGCACTTCAGAAACCATCACTCTATTCTGCGGCCGAGTAGACGCCACGACTGTTACCGCGGGTGTAAAAGGTCTCGCCACCGAACACGAGGATATCCAAGTCAGCGTCGCCTCTCGCACCGAAGCGCTGGCGTTATTACATCGCGGTCGCATCAGTTCGGCGGCTCCGATCATCGCCCTGCAATGGCTGGAGCTGAACCACGCCAAGCTGCGGGAACGCTGGGGATTTCCGCCTGCTTAAATTCCCAGGCGACGCAGGTCGGGATCGGGCTGCGAACGATTCCAGACCTCGCGAAACAGTTCCAGCAATTCCTTCATGCGTTCGCTGGGTTGCGACTCATGGACGCCGAGCAAGCGACGGGGGTCGCTGAAATGCGCCAGCATCCGGTCATCGACAATGGCAAAGGCTTGGCCTAATTCTGGCCGATCCGGCAATTCGTGCCGGTTGGGGGTGCGCAGAGTGAACGCGGTGGTCAAGCGTTCGCTTAATCGGATCAAGCCGGGACACCCACCGCGCCAGTTGGCGGCGGGTGGCAACACCCATTGCAGACGCAATCTCGGTTGATTCACCACGCGCTGGCGAATGGCGGCAAGGATCTCGGCATCGTTATATAATTCGGGTCGAACCAGCGGTGTATAGAGATAGAAGGTATGCCGCACCGCCTCCAGCAACGCCAGCAGCGCACGTCGACTACCCTCTAGACCATCTAGCGTCTGCGTCAAACGCGGGTCATCATCGGCCATCACTGCCACCTTGTTGTCAGGAGGATGATCGGAATCAGTTTCCGCGGCATTTTAACGATCCCTTCCTACTGCTACCAGACCACACATTTAGCCTCCATGGAAACCCACGTTACCGAAATTACTCGCGTCATTCAACTCTCGGTTGCGCCCGCCTTCTTGCTGGTTGCCATCGGAACGCTCATCACGATCCTAAGCACCCGTCTTAATCGCATTGTGGATCGCAGGCGTTTATTACAGGATCGCTTGCGCGAACTGGTGGGTGATTCAGCCGACATCATGCGCGAGCTTGATTTGCTAAGCCATCGCAGCAATTTGGTTTACTTTGCGATCTTATCAGCAGTATCCGGGGCGTTACTGGTGTGCTTCGTGGTCGCCGGATCGTTTATAGGGGCGTTATTCGCTATTGAGCTGGCAAAAACAGTGGCTAGTCTGTTTGTGATGGCAATGGGAACCATGATCGTAGCATGGAGCATTTTTTTACGTGAAATCTACATCGCGGTCAGTACGGGTACCCACAAGCATCGCTAATGCAACTCAGACAAAAAACGGCCGAACGTGCTGATCCGGCCGCCAATTGCCAACCACTCAAATTCTCAGCTAGCGCTTATTCACTTCTCCAGCAATATCCGCAACATCCGCCGCAATGGTTCCGCCGCGCCCCACAGCAACTGATCGCCGCAAGTAAACGCGCCCAGATAGGTTGGCCCCATGTTGAGCTTACGTAACCGGCCAACCGGGACGTTCAAGGTGCCAGTAACAGCAGCGGGGGTCAGTTCGCGAATCGAAAGTTCCCGCTCGTTCGGAATCACTTTCACCCAATCATTCGCCGTACCGATGATATCCACCACTTCATTCAGCGGGACATCCTTGGTGAGCTTGATGGTCAAGGCCTGACTGTGGCAACGCATCGCGCCGATGCGGACACAGATGCCGTCGATGGGAATCGGCTGATCCGAGCGACCCAGAATCTTGTTGGTTTCAGCCTGGCCCTTCCATTCTTCCTTGCTCTGGCCGTTGTCTAGCTGCTTGTCAATCCAGGGAATCAGGCTCCCAGCCAACGGCACGCCAAAATGCGCGGTCGGCAAAACGCTGGAGCGAATGGTGTCGGCTACCGTGCGGTCGATTTCCAGAATGGCCGAGGCTGGCTCACTCAGCCGGTTGGCTACCGAACCATGAATGACGCCCATTTGCTGGATCAGTTCGCGCATGTTCTGCGCGCCCGCACCGGACGCCGCTTGATAGGTCATGGCGCTCATCCATTCCACCAGGCCGTGTGCGAACAGCCCGCCCAAGCCCATCAGCATCAGGCTGACCGTGCAATTGCCGCCGATGTAATCTTTCACGCCCCGCGCCAGCGCGTCTTCGATCACGTTCCGATTCACTGGATCAAGAATGATGACGGCATCGTCCTTCATCCGCAACGCCGAGGCGGCGTCGATCCAGTAACCTTTCCAGCCCGCCGCGCGCAGTTGCGGATAGATTTCGTTCGTGTAATCGCCGCCCTGACAGGTGATGATGGTGTCCATCGCTTGCAGTTCAGCGATGGCTTTGGCGTCTTTCAGCACCGGGGTATCTTTGCCAATGGACGGGCCACGGCCGCCGACATTAGATGTAGTGAAAAATACCGGATCGATCTGCGCGAAATCATTTTCCGCCAGCATCCGATCCATCAGCACGGAACCCACCATGCCACGCCAACCAACTAAACCGACTCGCATCATAAAACTGCCCTCAACTCAATAACCGGAATTTGGAGATCTTTGAAAAATCCAGCTTAATCTTGCATCATTCATCGTCAAAAAATATTTCAAATCCATCTCGTGAGCCTGTTTAAATTAATTCAAAAAACTAGTATATAAATTCCGGTTTAGTAGTGAACAACTAATAAGCGAATAATAACTATTAATTGATCAAGACACAGCTAATGCAGCAAGGATTTCAAGTCGTATCAAGTAGGCCTTCATATCATTTTTGCTATTAGCTGGAATACACTCGTCATTATAAAGAACAATATGATCTATATTGGGATCTCCCTTATAGGAGATCTTAGCAGCTTTAGTCCTAGTCAAGCCTTTTAGATTAACAAGCACAGGGTAATCTGCATAAGTAACAAAGTCTTTTGTATAGAAGCCTACAGGTTTACACTCACGATTTAGTACCGCGTATCTACCATCAGATTGCTTCTCGGTAATATAGGGCATAAACACAGAGCGGAAATCATTAAGCGACACAAAAATTGTCCTATAGTCTAAAAAATCATGATCTATTTTAGATTCCTACCTCAATCCCCCACCAACGCCGCGACCACCGCATCGCCCATCGCTTGGGTTCCAACCGGCGTCATCCCTTCCGCCATGATATCCAGCGTCCGCAAGCCCTGATCCAGCACTTGGCCAACCGCCCGTTCGATGCGCTCGGCGTATTCCGGCTCATTCAGGCTATGCCGTAGCAACATTGCCGCCGACAGGATAGTCGCCAGCGGATTGGCCGCGCCCTTGCCCGCGATGTCCGGCGCGGAGCCGTGAATGGGCTCGTACAGCCCCTTGCCCTTGGCGTCCAGCGAGGCCGACGGCAACATGCCGATGGAGCCGGTCAGCATCGCGGCGCAGTCGGATAAAATATCCCCGAACAGATTGCCAGTCACGATCACGTCAAACTGCTTAGGCGCTCGCACCAGTTGCATGGCGGCGTTATCCACATACAGATGAGACAACGCCACATCGGGATAATCCCGCGCCACTCGCTCGATCACTTCCCGCCACAATTCAGACGCTTCCAACACGTTGGCCTTGTCCACCGAGCACACCTTGCGATGGCGCTTGCGGGCCGCCTCGAACGCCGCCCGCGCGATCCGCTCGATTTCCGATTGGCGGTACACCATGGTGTTGAAGCCTTCCCGCTCACCATTTTCCAAAGTGCGGATGCCGCGCGGCTGACCGAAATAAATGTCGCCATTGAGCTCGCGCACGATCAGCAAATCCAGCCCGGCCACCAAATCCGGCTTGAGCGAGGATGCCGCCGCCAGTTGCGGATACAGAATCGCCGGGCGCAAATTGGCGAACAGCGCCAAATCCGAACGAATCGCCAACAAGCCGCGCTCCGGTCGTAATGGCCGCTCCAGTGTATCCCACTGCGGGCCGCCGACCGCGCCGAGCAAAATGGCGTCGGCGGCCCGCGCTTGGCGGCGAGTTTCCGCTGGATACGGCTCGCCCAGCGCATTCACCGCGCTTCCGCCAAGCAACCCGTATTCCAAAACGATATTCAGTCCATATTCCTGCTGTAAACATTGCAGGATTTTCGCCCCTTCGGTGACGATTTCCGGGCCGATGCCATCGCCGGGGAGAACCAAGACCTTGTGCGTCATGTTGTTTACCGCAAGTCGTTGAAACTACGCCGCTTCACTTCCTCTCCCGCGGGCGGGCGGAGCCAATCAGACGAACAACCACGGCGCGTCCTGTCGCCGTTGGGCCTCATAAGCGCGGATTTCCTCGGCGTGGTGCAAAGTCAGGCCGATGTCGTCCCAACCATTCAACAGACATTCCTTGCGGAACGGATCGACATCAAAGCTGAAAGTTTCACCACTCGGCGTTTTAACCGTCTGTGCCGCCAAATCCACCAGCAACCGATAACCGGGCGTCGCTTCCACTTCACGGAGCAAGCGATCCACTGTTTCCGTCGCCAGCGGGATTGGCAACAAACCTGATTTGAAGCTGTTGGAGAAAAAGATATCGGCGAAACTCGGCGCGATCATGCAGCGGATACCGTATTCCTCCAACGCCCACACCGCGTGTTCGCGCGAGGAGCCACAGCCGAAGTTCTCCCGCCCCAGCAGAATCGTTGCGCCTTGATAGCGCGGCTGATTCAGAGTGAATTCCGTTCGGCGCGGTCGGTTCGCGCAATCCATACCCGGCTCGCCGTGGTCGTGATAGCGCCATTCGTCGAACAGGAAATCGCCGAAGCCGGTGCGTTTGATCGACTTCAAAAATTGCTTGGGAATGATGGCGTCGGTATCGACATTGGCCCGATCCACCGGAACCACCAAACCATCGAGTTGCGTAAATGGTGTCATAGCTAAGCTCCTGGCCTCGCTTTAAAGGCCCACTTCTTCGGATTCGATCACTTCGGGTTCTTGTTCGGCGGCGACGATCCACGCCTGTAAATGCGGGTCGGCCATGAAGGTGGCGACATATTCATTCATCACACCGGGCCGGGTGACGCCATAAGGCACAAAGCGTAACACCACTGGCCCAAACATGGCGTCGGCGATGGAAAATGCCCCAAACAGCCACGGACCGCCCTCACCGAACCGGCTCCGGCAATCCAGCCAAATCGCCTCGATGCGGTTGATATCGGCGACGACCTCCGGCGTGATTTCCACGGAACGGCCACGCGCGCGGGCATTCATCGGCATTCCCCCACGCAGCGCGGTGAAGCCGGAGTGCATCTCGGCGCTCACCGAGCGGGCAATGGCTCGCGCGGCGGCGTCGGACGGCCACAATGACGAGACACGCTCGGCTAAATATTCGCAAATCGCCAAGGAATCCCACACCACAAAATCACCTTCGCGCCAAACCGGAACCCTGAGCGAAGGCGAATAGCGCTGAATTTGCGCATTACCTTCCGGCGTGAACAACGAAACGCGAATCTCGTCGAACTCGATCCCCGCATGACGCGCCGCCAGCCAAGGCCGCAGCGACCACGACGAATAATTCTTGTTGCCGATCACCAATACTGGGCGCATGGGATCACCTCCTAAAACGTGCGCACATCGACGAAATGACCGGCCAATGCCGCCACCGCCGCCATCGCGGGACTGACCAGATGAGTGCGCCCGCCCACGCCCTGTCGCCCCTCAAAATTGCGGTTGGAGGTCGAGGCGCAATGCTCGCCCGCCAACAGCCGGTCGGCATTCATCGCCAGACACATCGAACAGCCCTGCTCGCGCCACTCGAAACCGGCTTCGGTAAAAATCCGGTCCAGCCCTTCTGATTCGGCTTGTTGCTTCACCAAGCCGGAACCGGGCACCACCAACGCTTGTTTCAAACTGGCCGCGACCTTGCGGCCTTTAATAACGGCCGCCGCCGCCCGCAAATCTTCGATCCGGCCGTTGGTGCAGGAGCCAATAAACACCCGATCCAGTTTGATCTGGGTCATCGGCGTATTCGGCTGCAAACCCATATAGCGCAATGCTTGTTCCATGCTTTGCCGCTTAACCGGATCGGCTTCGCGGGCAGGATCGGGCACGTTGCCATCGACGGATGTCACCATTTCCGGCGAGGTGCCCCAAGTTACTTGTGGCTTGATCATTGCCGCATCCAGCGGCACCACCTGATCGAACACCGCGTCGGCGTCGCTCTGCAATTCCCGCCACGCCGCCGCCGCCCGCTCCCACAACGCGCCTTGCGGGGCGGAAGGTCGGCCCTGAACGTACTGGATAGTCGTGTCGTCCACCGCCACCATGCCCGCTCGTGCTCCGGCCTCAATGGCCATATTACAAATCGTCATTCGGCCTTCCATGCTCAAGGCTTGAATCGCCGGGCCGCCAAATTCAATGGCGTAGCCGGTGCCGCCCGCGGTGCCGATCTTACCGATGATCGCCAGAATGATATCTTTAGCGGTTACGCCCGGCCCCAGTTGGCCATCGACCCGCACCAGCATCGATTTGGCTTTTTTCTGGATCAGGCATTGGGTGGCCATGACATGCTCGACCTCGGAGGTACCGATGCCGAAGGCCAGCGCCGCGAACGCGCCGTGGGTCGAGGTGTGCGAATCGCCGCAGACGATGGTCATGCCGGGCAAGGTCGCGCCCTGTTCCGGCCCAACCACATGGACGATGCCACGTCGTTTGTCCCCGATGGGGAAGTAGCGCAAGTTCAGACCACGGGCGTTGGCGTCCAGCGTTTCCACCTGTAGCCGCGACACCGGGTCGGCGATGGTGGTAAACCCAGGATCGGTCGGGGTATTGTGATCGGCCATCGCCACCATCGACTCCCGCCGCCATGGCTGCCGACCGGTGAGCTTCAGCCCTTCAAACGCCTGCGGCGAGGTCACTTCATGCACCAGATGGCGGTCAATGTATAAAAGCGTCGTCCCGTCGGGATCAGCACGCACCACATGGGCATCCCACAGCTTGTCATACAGGGTCTTACCAGCCATTGTGTCGCTCCTCACTCAAGTTACGCTTAGCTTAAAACGCCGATATTGATAAAACAAATTCATATTTTTTATGATTTGTATAAAATAAAAGAATATTTAATTTGTCTTTTACGCTTAGTAACCTTTAAAAACGATGGATATTGCCAGCCTACAAGCTTTTATTACGATTGCCGAATACGGTTCTTTCTCGTTAGCGGCCGACCACCTCCATTTGACCCAGCCCGCGGTGAGCAAACGAATCGCCACTCTGGAAGATGAATTGAAGGCGCGTTTGTTCGACCGGCTTGGCCGGATAGTGCGCCTGACCGAAGCCGGAAATCTGCTATTGCCGCGAGCGCAACGGATTTTGGCGGAAGTGGACGACAGCCGTCGGGCGCTCCGCAATCTGTCTGGCGCGGCGACTGGCTCATTGACGCTCGCCACCAGCCATCACATCGGCCTGCACCGTCTGCCCCCCGTATTGCGAACCTTCACCAGCCGTTACCCGCAAGTCCGTTTGGACATGCGGTTCATGGATTCGGAGATTGCTTGCGAGGAAGTGCTGCGGGGCCAAGTGGAGCTGGCTATTGTCACCTTGCCGCCAGAAGCTGATCCGCCGCTGATCGTTTTGCCGCTGTGGGTCGATAACCTGATCGTGACAGCCTCGCACACCCATCCGCTAGCCCAACTTTCGAGCGTTACGCCGCAGCGGCTGAAGGACTATTCGGCCATTTTGCCCGGCGAGGCCACCTTCACCCGACGGATTATAGAACAAGCCTTGAACCGGATCGGCGTGGAAATTCCCGTCGCCTTCGCCACCAACTATCTGGAAACAATCAAGATGATGGTGGCGGTCGGACTCGGTTGGAGTATGCTACCACGCACCATGCTGGATGGTGAACTGGCGGAAATCCCGGTCGCCGGGCTGCATTTGGAACGGACCTTGGGTGTGATGCGACACACCGGCCACACGCTGTCAAACGCGGCGGGCGCGCTGTTGGCGATCCTGCAAGAGCAGTCCATCGAACTGGCCAGCACGGCATGAGCGATCTCCCTGCTTGCCCACCGTTACACCGCCAAGTTGCGCTGATTACTGGCGGCGGTCGGGGGATCGGCGCGGCGACCGCCGAGGCGTTGGCCCGCAAAGGCGCTCACGTCATCGTCGCCAGCCGCACCGCTTCAGAGTTGCGGGCCACCGTCGCGCCCCTGCAAGCGGCCGGTCTAAACGCGGTATGGCGAACGTTGGACATCGCTGACGACGGGGCGGTAGAAGCCGCTTTTGCTGAAATCGCCAGTGAAATGGGCCGACTGGACATTCTGGTCAATAACGCCGCCATCTTAATGAGCGGCGCCTTCGCGGCCATGGCTATGCCTGACTGGGATCGGCTGATGGCGGTCAATCTGCGCGGCGCGGCGCTGTGCGCGCGACAGGCATTTCGGCTGATGCGGGAACGCGGTGGAAGCATCGTCAACGTGTCCTCGCTGGGTGGCGTGCCAAACACCGAAAAGTTTCCCGGCTACGTCGCTTACACCGTCAGCAAATTCGCGCTCACTGGCCTGACCGAAGCGCTCGCCGCCGAAGGTCGGGACTGCAACATCCGCGTCAACGGCATCGCGCCGGGCGCGGTGGATACCGCCATGCTGCGCAACGCCGCGCCGCGCCTGCGCACTCGCACCACACCCGCCGATGTCGCCAAGGTGATCGCCTTCCTTTGCGATCCAGCCGAATCCGGTTGCATGACGGGAGCAACCCTGACAATCAATAGCAATCTGTAGCGGCTACTGCCGCACAGCCCAGCCGACTAATTCGACCCACGTTCTTTGGTCGTCAGCAAGGGCTTGAATAAATCCAGCGGCACCGGAAAAACGATGGTGGTGTTGTTCTGGATGCCGATGTCGTTGAGCGTCTGCAAATAGCGCAACTGCAACGCTTGCGGCTGGGAAGCGATGATCTCGGCGGCCTGCCGAATCCGCTCGGCGGCCTGGAACTCCCCTTCGGCATTGATCACCTTGGCCCGCCGCTCGCGTTCGGCCTCCGCTTGGCGGGCGATGGCGCGCACCATGCTCTCATCGAGATCCACCCGCTTGATTTCAACATTGGAAACCTTGATGCCCCAGATATCCGTCTCGCTGTCCAGAATATTTTGGATAGCCCGATTCAGCTCGTCCCGCCCCGCCAGCATTTCGTCCAGTTCGTGCTGGCCGAGCACCGACCGCAATGTAGTCTGCGCCAACTGGCTGGTGGCGTTGTAATAATCTTCGACCTGAATGATGGCGCGCTCTGGGTCCATCACCCGGAAATAGATCACGGCATCCACTCTGACTGACACATTGTCGCGCGAAATCACATCCTGACGGGGTACATCCATAACGATGGTGCGCAAATCGACCCGTTTCATTTGCTGGATGATGGGGATGACGATGATTAACCCTGGCCCCTTAATCGCCTGAAAACGGCCAAGAAAGAACACCACGGCCCGCTCGTACTCGTACAAAACCTTGATCGAGGCAAAAACCACCAGCAGCAAAATGAATAAAGCGAAGAAAAGAGCATTAAAGAACATGATGATCGCTCCTCATTGATCTCGATCCAGCACTTGCACCCGCAGCATCAAACCGTCGCGATTCACCACCCGCACCCGATCACCGGGCTGCAAGGGAGTATCAGCCTGAATGCGCCAGGACTCGCCATGCACCCAGGCCCGGTTAATATCCTCGCCCATGACCGTGCCCGTCGCACCCAGCATCTCCTCCGCCCCACTGACCACCGGCCGGCGGCCCTGGCGGAGCAGCAACATGGTCAAGCTCATGAGTACCACCGCGCTCGCCAAGGCAAACCCAAGAATGAGAACGAGCGGAATTTCGTAACCGGGGCCGGTTTCATCCCACAACAGCAGCGACCCGGCGACAAAGGCCGCAATACCGCCCAACCCCAGCACGCCGAAGCTGGGGGCGAAGGCTTCCCCGACCATGAACGCGAGACCCAGCAGCAACAGCGCCAAGCCGGCAAGATTGACCGGCAGCACCTGCAAAGCGAACAAGGCGAGCAACAAGGCAATCCCGCCCAATACGCCCGGCAGCGCCATGCCCGGATTGGACAGTTCGAAAAAAAGGCCATAAATGCCGATCAGCAACAAAACATAGGCCACCATCGGATGAGCGATGAGGCCCAACAGCTGATTTCGCCAATCGGGAGTGAGGATTTCAACCGTCAACCCGGCCGTCGTCAGGGATCGTTGACCATTAACGGTAGCCACCTGCCGACCGTTGGCCTGGTTCAGCAGATCGGCTGTATCGACGGCCATCAAGTCGATCACTTTTTTTTGTAGCGCTTCCTCAGCGCTGAGACTGGCCGCTTCAGTCACCGCCTGTTCGGCCCAATCGGCGTTACGTCCGTGCCGTTGCGCCAGGGAACGCATGTAAGCGCGCGCATCGTTAACCAGTTTCCGCTCCATATCGCCCCTCGGTGTCGGAGCAGGCGCTGGCGCCGGCTTCACCGTGGGTGTTTCAGCCGGCTTTGGCGCGGCCGGATCGTTGGCCTGATCATCCGCCGGCGTACGAGATGGTAACGGCAAGGCGCCGATCCGCACCGGCGTGGCGGCGCCGAGATTGGTCGCGGGCGCCATTGCCGCCACATGGCAGGCATAGAGGATATAGGCGCCCGCGCTGGCGGCCCGCGCCCCTTCCGGCGCAACATAACCCAGCACGGGCGTTGGAGACGCCAAAATAGCTTGGATTATATCGCGCATGGAGCTATCCAGGCCGCCGGGCGTATCCAGCTGGAGAATCACCGCCGTTGCCTGGCGCGACCGCGCCCGCTCCAGACCGCGCAGCAGAAAATCGCGGCTGGCCGGGCCAATAGCGCCCCGCAACTCCAGCAGCAACGCCAAACTGTTTGGCTGTTTCAACGCCTGCGCCGCCGAGCCAAAACCCGCTGGCAAGATCAGTAAAAACAGCGCGAGCAGAACGCGCATCCAACCCTCCGGCTAAGCAAACATTCAGGTTGTAAACACCATTATACGCGCCAGCCGGGTGCGATGGCTTGTCATCCGCCTCTTTTCTGCTTATATACCCAAGGTGGTCGCGGTGAAAGCAACCTTGGCCGCTTCTATTTCATGAACCGCTTCACTTAAAGGGAGTCTAGCCCATGAAGGTATCGCGTATTTCCGTTCTTGGCCTACTGGCGTTAACGGTGTCTATCGCGGGATTCACGCCCGATGCCGGCGCCGCCCGCCCGGCCACCGACTTCGACAATCCCCCACCATCCAATTCCGGCTTCAATAACAAATCGTCTGAAGACGAAGATATGGGTGGCATTCAAGGAGAAATCGAACAGGTTATTACCCCGGAATATCGCCAGCGCGGGATGCGGGTAGAGCGAATGAAAGATAGGAATTTGCGGATTCTGATGCCGAGCGAAGTCATGTTCGCCTACGATAGCGCCAATATCAGCCGCGAATTCGCGCCAGCGCTACGGCAGGTCGCCCGGATCATGAGCAAGCGACCGCGGATTAAGGCATTGATCACCGGTCATACCGACAGCAATGGCTCGGACAGTTATAACCTTGATCTCTCCATGCGGCGGGCTGAAAGCGTTGCCGATCTCATCAGCGCCGAGGGGATCGAGCGTAGTCGACTCCGTACCGAGGGTCGCGGCGAGCAGGAACCTATCGCCAGCAACGCCACCGAGCAAGGACAGCAACAAAACCGCCGCGTCGAAATGATTCTCATGCGCCCCCAACGCGGCGACCGGGTGCGGCGCAATTAGCCCTGATTCAACCGGCGGCTACCGTCAGACCGGCCATCCCGGTCGGCGGCGGCCCGACCCCAAGATCGACCGTCAGTTTCGGATCGAAAGCTGCATTTTCATTGATGTCGTCTCTGGCGTAGCCGCGCGGGTTGCAAAGCACGCGCGTCCCGTCCACCGTGTAATCGAAGCTGTCGTGGGTATGGCCATGCACCCATAACCTGACCCGATCTTTCCCCATCAAATACTCCACTTCGGAAACGAAGCAAACGCTGAGCAGGAGTTCGCAAAACGGGGATGGAGGCTTTGCGAGGAAGGGGCATGATGGGTGATCACCACGGTTGACCCCGCAAACGGCTCGTCTAGCTTGGCTTGCAACCAAGCGGCGTGCTGGCCGAACAAGCGCATCATCGCAAGGGGCGAAAGCAGCTGCTCCCCCGCTTCGTCCACGAAGATGCGACTGAAATCGCGCACCAGAACCAAGGACTGCGCGATCGCCCACTCGCGTTGCTCCCCTTCCCCGAACAGTTTGAAGTCGCTCCATAGGGTGGCTCCAAGAAAGCGCACCCCATCGAGCACGATTTCATCGCAATCCAGCACCTGAATCGAGGTGCCCTGGCTCAATTGCTTCAGCTCCCGCGCCGTTGCGCTGAGGTTACCACCATAAAATTCGTGGTTGCCGGCCACGTAAAGCACCGGTTGCTTGAACCCCGACGCCCAAGCGATAGCTTCTTTCGGGCGCGCGATGTCTCCGGCGAGGACCACCACATCGGCGTCGGTTCGAGGCAACGCCAGACCGCTGAACGTCAAATGGAGATCGGAGAGAATTTGTAATTTCATCGCAACCTCATCAATCTTCCAACGCCGCGCGAATCAGCGCCGCCTGCGTTTTCAGTTGTTCGCGATCGGCCGGCGCGCGGCCGTGCGTGCCTAAGCGCTGCCCTTCCTGCATCGGGATGAGGTGAACGTGATAGTGAAATACGGTCTGACCGGCGGCGGGGCCATTAGTCTGGACAATCCGGAGACCGTCCGGGGTCAGCGCCTTGCGGATCGCGCGCGCGACCCGTTGCACTATCCTGGTGGTCGCCAACAGATCGGCCTCGGCGATTTCCATCAGATTGGCGGCATGGGTTTTGGGGATGACCAAAGTATGGCCGGGACTGGCGGGCTGGACATCCATGAAAATCAAGCTCTGGTCGTCCTCGTGGACTTTGGCGGCTGGAATTTCGCCTCGGACAATCTTACAGAAAACGCAGTTACCAGACCCGGACATGAAGTGTGGCTCCTAGAGGGTGGATGATGGGTGAGTGTGGACTCCGCGCCACCCTGGAAAAAATTCAGGCGCCAGGAGTTCTTTAGTTTTAGTAAGAAGTGGGTTTAGACCAGGCTGCCGGTCGGTAATCCTTGCAAACCCAGGAATATAATGTCCGCAAAATACGGCCATCGGCGGCGGCGGCCGGGACCGGCGCTAAAGGCTGACAACTCGCGAATGCTTCCGCCAATCGTGCTGGCAACTGGTTCCTAGTCGCTACATAAATACCGTCGCGACCCGCCTCGCGTTCAAGGCCCGGCCAAAGATCGTGCTGGCTAAACCGGCGGCCTTCCGCCACTGGATAAACCGGCAAGCGTTGCGGCCAGTAGAAAGCCACCTGTCCCGCCACATGATAGCTGGGAACCATCAAAAACTGTACGGCCTCAGCCTGCCCGGCGACTGTTTTAACGGGTTTCTCCCACAAGCGCAGATCCTTGAAAGGGGCGTTGACCGGCGACAAACCCACCCGCAACGGGAAAAATGCCACCGCCATCAGCATGACCGAACTGGCCATACCCACCATGACTAGCCGCCGCCAACCGGCTGTCAAACTATCGATGCGGCCGGAAAACAGCACCAGCAATCCGATGTAAGCCGGAGCCGGCCAGTTGATTTGCACCTTGGTCAGCGCTGCTTTCACCACGAAAAACGCCAATACGGCGAGCGACAGTCCCCACAGCATACGCTGTTCGTCCGAACGTGGCAGTGTCGCCAGCGAACGAAATAGCGCCACCGCGACCAGGGGCGACAACGCCAACCATTGTCCGCCGAGAAACTCCAATAGATCGCCGAGGTTTTCTTGCCAGCCCCCTTGCTCGCCCACACTGAGCAGGTGACCTTGCTCGTGGTGAAACATCATCCAGCCATGCTTGGCATTCCAAATCAGCACCGGACTCATTATCAAAAGCGCCAGCAACACCCCACCCCACGGCGGCCAACGCCGCAGCGCGTGGCGACCGGTCGGCGTCAACAACAAGCCCAGCCCCAGAAAGCAGGGCAGCATCAAGATGCTGAATTTGGTCAGAGCGCCCAGCCCAATCGCCGCGCCGAGTTCGTACCAGGCCGAATCTTGTTGTCGGAACAAGGCGCGCCAGGCCGCCCACAAAGCCCAACTCCAGCACACGAACAGAAACCCATCCGTCGTCATGACCTGGCCCAACGGAAAATACAGCGGCGTGGTCAAACCGAGCACCACCGCCCACCATCCCGCCCGCCGGCTCCGCCAAAATTGACGGGCAAAACAAAACAACAGCACCAGAAAACCATCGTAAGCCAACCAAGCAAATAGCCGTACTTGCCATTCCCCCTGACCGAACAGTCCGGTGCAGAGGGCGATCAGCCAAGCCACCAAGGGGCCTTTGGAGTAGTAGCTCCAATCGAGTTGTTGCGACCATTCCCAATATTGGGCTTCATCGAAATGCAGATCGAACCCGCCCGCTTCGGCAATGAAAAGCCGCAGCAGCGGCAACGCCAGGATCAAGCCCCCCAACAGGGCCATATCCCACCGCGAAAGGGAAGGGCCGTCCGGCGTCGCAACCGCCGCCGCTTCAGCCATGCGGCAGGTGCCAGCCGGCATCAGGCGCCAGTTCCGGCGGACCCTCAAGGCGAACGGCATAGGATAAGTTGGTGGTGGAGGCAAAGTAGGTGCGGGTAATCAACTCGCTCAGAATACCGGTGGTCAGGAATTGCACCGCCATCAACACCAACAACACCCCAACCAACAACAGAGGCCGCGATCCGATACTGGCGGCGAACAACAGTTTCTGCGCAAACAAATAGCCCAGAATCAACAGGCCCAGTCCACCGCTGGCCAAGCCGATGCGGCCAAAAAAATGACCGGGTTTGCTCAGAAAACGGAGGAAGAAATACACCGACAGCAAATCCAATACGACCCGGAAGGTTCGACTGATACCGTATTTCGATTCCCCATGGACGCGCGCCCGATGGTTAACCACTTCTTCTCGGATGCGGTTAGGCGCGGTTCGCACCGACATCCAGGCTGGAATGAAGCGGTGCATCTCACCATACAGCCGCACTTGCTTGATCACATTGGCCCGATAGACTTTAAGGCTACAGCCGTAATCATGCAGCCGCACACCGGTGATATTGCCGATCAAGCGATTGGCGATGCGCGACGGGATCGTGCGCAACCAGACATTATCTTGACGATTGCGCCGCCAGCCGACGACCAAATCGAGATTTTCGTCCAACATCCGCGCAACGAGGCGGGGAATATCCGCTGGATCGTTCTGCAAATCACCATCCAGCGTAGCCAGCACTTCACCGCGCGCCGCATCAATGCCAGCCTGCATCGCCGCGGTCTGGCCAAAATTGCGCTGCAAGATCAACACTCTGACATGCGGCCCATATCGCTGGGCTTCTTCGAGCAATCGCGCCGCCGTGCCATCACTGCTGCCATCGTCGACCACGATCAATTCCCAGGGATGCGCATAATCCACCAAGGCTTGATGAATGCCGGCCAACAGCGGCGCCACGTTGTCAATCTCATTGTAAAGCGGCACGATCAGCGACAGCCGGTGCGGCGGTAGAGCGGACTCAAGCTTCACTTCGTTCACAGGCATCTCGACTGAAATCGGCGTCATGCGGTTCTCGGCTTGCGCCGGTTTCACGCCACCCCAAAGGATTCGGTAGCGAATAGTCAACCATCCCCCAACAGCGCCGACCACAAGGCCGATCATCGCGCCAGCCAGCACTTGGCTGGGATAGTGCTTGCCAAGATAAATCCGCGACAGCCCCACCAGCGCCGCGACGGCAAACAGTCCGAGCCGCCATCTCCGCCAAGGGTCGCAACCGCCACGAACGTCGCGGCGGCGAAAAAATTGATGGCATGGTTAGACGGCATGCCATTCGGCGCGGAGCCGCAAGGGCCGGACAAAACGCCATTAAGCCCGCGCAACTGCGCAAAAATTGCCTGACACGGCCGCGGGGCGGCGAACCAATCTTTCAGCAGATTGCCGAGCACATCGCCAAGGGCCACCGTCACGACCAGCAACAAAAACAGGCGCCCGCTCGACCCTCCGTAACGGCGGATACTATCGTAAAGCAGAAGCGCCGCCAGCGGCAAAGCAAACCCGGCTCGCTGCGACACCCACCAGAACAACGCATCCAGCAGCGGATGCGCCCAGCCTTGGTTGATCCACAGCAACCCTTGTTCATCCATGATCTTGCAGCAGCGCGGCGGCCGGCAGATCGTGACGAAGCAACAGCGCCAAGGCTCCGCCAGCCACCGACAACCCCAGCACGAATAGATGCAGGCTGATCGCCGCCGCCAACGCGCCCTCGGCCGGTACGCCGAACGGCATCAAGGCCGCCACCACGCCCGCCTCATAAGTTCCGGCTCCGGCAACGCCATGCACCGGCAGCACGCTGGTCAGATCGCCGCCGATAGCGCCCAGGAAAGCCGCCGCCGCCGGCAACGGCGCAAACAGCCGCAAGATCCAGGCAAATACCGCCAGTTTAAGCAACCAGTTAAGCAGCGTCCAAAACCAAGCGCGCCAAAAGGCGGCCGGCGTTTGCGGCAATCCCTCCCGCGCCCCAGCCAGTCGGTTACGCCAACGCGACGGCAACCAGCGACTGAGCTTGGCCAGTAATGATGTCGGTTGCAACCGGAACAACCACCACGGCAGACTCAGCCAAAGGACGGCCAGCACAGCCGCCGGCCAGCCAGGCAACCAGTAATGGCCAACCCCCACCAGCGCCACCGCCATCAAAGCGTGCAAATCCATCAGCCGAAACCACAGCAACGCCGCCAGCGAAGCCGCCAGCGGTGTCGTGAAATAGCGGGCCATGAGCATTGGAAACGACGCCTCGCCTGCCCGCATCGGCAACAGATTATTGAATAGATTATGGAGCAATGTCAGCTTGAGGCAGGCGGTAAAACCGCGGCGCGTGGCGGGCAGAAAGTAATCGTACAACCGCAGCGCCCGCGCGACGTAGCTTCCCAGCGTCAACAACGCCGCCAGCGCCAACAGGCCCGGAGCAATGGTTCGCCAGGGTGCCAGCAGCTCACTCCAGCCAACCGCCCATTGCACACCCGCCAGCATCAAGAACAGCAACGCCAGACCGAGCCACAAGCGGGATCTAGCACGCATGCGGGTTTATGCTTGCCACAGCCAACCCGCAACAGCGCCAGCACTGATCGAGGGAAGAACGGATTTCACTTTGCACGGCGGTGGCTGATCGAAAGCAAGGCCCGCGCAATAACGCAAGCGGGCGTCGATCCGCTCAACGGTCTATCGCGCGGACTTCCATCCGCAACACTTCCTTGCCGTCCTTTTTCTGCTCGACCCGCACCGGCAAAAAATGTAACTCCGGCGCGAACCAGAAGGTGGTGATTCGCGTTTTACCGGGTTTGGACTGACTGATGCGCGCCGCGCGCAGTTTGCCGAGGGGGGTCTCCAGCGTTTCTTCGCCTTCGTTCTTAATCTGATAGCTCTTCAGTTCGGTTTCATCCACCAAACGGTATTCACCGGGAACGCGCCCGCGCTGTAAATCCCACATCACTTGTAAATTCAAACTCAATGGGTCTAGCACGCCAGGCGTTAAGGTTAAAGTCGCTTGTTGTTGATTGTCGCTCGCTCGAATTTGCCGCGCCGCCCAATCGAAATACAATCGCACGGTTTGTTTTTTCTTGGGCGTGTCGAGTTGCCGTTCGTATTGAGTCGGGCGGATACCTCCATCACGGATTTCACCGCTGACTTTCTCGTCAATCTGACCGGAGACTAACAGGGAGGCCAAACCGTTGGGCCGAACCTCGGAACTCATTTGGTAGGCGTCCGGCCCGGAGGCGGTCAAGGTCATGACCGCCTCGCCAATGGAAAAGCCAGAGCCGAACACTTCATAACGGGCCTGAAAAGGCTTAACCGGGAAATCGATGGGAGCCGCCCGCGCCGGCGAAAGAACCAGCGCGAGCGAACCGATTAGCGCCATACTGTGGAGAAAAAGCTTCATGCGGTGGCATAGCCTCGCCGGTTCCGCCACCGGCCAAAGATGTTAGGGGTAACCAGTGCGCATGATAAAACATTCTCAGCCGCGGCGGGCGCGCAGACGATTGGGGCGACGCTCAATCTTGCTGCTGCGCGAGTTGGCGACGGCGCTCATTCAACAGGGTTTCATAAGTTCGGGTGAGGGCGTGCTCGTAAGCGCAATCGCCCTCTTCACCCATTTCGTGCAAGCGAGTCTCAAAAAAAGCGATTTCTTGTCGCAAAAAATCGGCTGCTCGATAATCGGCGACCGGATGGCCGCGACCCGCATGATGGGTACCCAACATAATGTCGGCGTGCATTGTTTCTTCTCCTCAAAGCTTATAGTTCCGAGCCTGTAGCCTAAGCCGGCTCGGTTAATTTTATGTGACAACCCGATAAAAACCGTATTTCACGTATTTCACAGGGCGCGAAAACGCATCGATAAGTCTACCGCACGTACATCCTTGGTTAAACCACCAATGGAAATGTAATCGACGCCGGTTTCGGCAATCTTGCGCACGGTATTGAAATTGACATTACCCGACGCTTCGAGTTTCACGCGCTTGGCCGTAATCCGCACCGCCTCGGCCATGGTAGCGAGATCGAAATTGTCCAGCATCACAATGTCGGGGCCAGCCGATAGCGCTTCTTCCAGTTGCGCCAAGTTTTCAACCTCGACTTCCAGCTTAACGTCAGGGTGCAAGCGGCGGGCTGTCTGAATGGCCTGCGTGATCGAGCCGGCGGCCATGATGTGATTTTCCTTGATCAGCACGGCGTCAAACAGACCGATCCGATGGTTCTGACAGCCGCCGCAACGGACGGCGTACTTCTGCGCCAGCCGCAAGCCGGGAATTGTCTTGCGGGTATCGAGAATGATCGCGCCGGTGCCGGCCACGGTGTCGGCGAACTGCCGGGCGAGCGTGGCGGTGCTGGACAGGGCTTGCAGAAAATTGAGGGCGGTGCGCTCGCCGGTCAGCAGGCTGTGGGCCGGCCCGCGCAGCGTACAGAGCACCTGGTTCGGTTCGATCCGATCACCGTCGGCCGCCCGCCAATCGACCGCGACGCGCGAATCCAGCTGACGGAACACGGCATCGAACCACGCCGCCCCGCACAAGACCGCTTTTTCGCGGCTGATGACGGTGGCTTCGGCTTGGGCCGTTTCAGGAATCAGCGCGGCGGTCAGGTCGCCGCCGCCGATATCTTCGGCCAAGGCCAGGGCCACGGCGGGGTTAGGATCAGGGATGTTCATGAGCGGATTCCTCGCAACGCAATCCAAATGAATCGGAAAACAATCAAAACAGTTACTTTTTTGCTGGATGGATGATGCATGGTTTAAGGTTATCATGCCAAATTGAGGAGAAAAATCATGAAAAGCTTTTTATTCAGTCTGTTATTCACATGCAGCGCGCTGGCGCTCGCGGCGGGGAGCGGTGCTATCCAGATTGCAAAGCCGCAAGCGGCCGAAACGCCGCCCGGCGCGAAAACGGGCGCGGTTTATTTCGATGTCGTCAACAGCGGGGAGTTAGATCGGCTGCTGAGCGCCGAAGCGAAAGATATTGCCGGTTCCATCGAACTGCACACGACCTTGCTGGAAGGCACGCTGATGAAGATGCGCCAAGTCGAAGCGGTCGATCTGGCGGCCGGCGAAACCATCTCGTTTAAACCGGGCGGCCTGCATGTGATGCTGATCGATCTGAAACAGCCGTTACAAGCCGGCCAAAGCTTTCCGCTGACGCTTCATCTGGAAAAAGCGGGCGTCTTACAAGTGACAGTACCGGTGGTGAAGCGCGCGGCGATGATGGATGCCATGCCGCCACATCATGGCCAAGGCCACGCGGAACACGGCAAGCCCTGAATCAGTCGCTTTCGATTACCGCGACATGATCGGGCGCGCGTGATCGCAACGCCGCCACGAATCCAGCGAAGACGGGGCGCGTTTCAAAAAAGGAGAGATGCGCGGGACAGCGGCAATCGGAAGCGCCGAAGCGAAATAGCGGCATCCGCCCGCCTAACTCCCGCGCCAGCACCGCCGCCCACAAGCATTCACGGCGAACGGGATCGTGGCTGTACCATACCGCTTCAAGTACGGCGCGCGGCCGCAAATAGTCGATGTGCCAATGCGGGCGAGCTGCTGGCCGGCGATGATGGGCCAAGCGCCCCGCTACGCCGCCCGGCCCGAAAGCGCTGCCGACGTAGATCGCCCAACCAGCGGTTAGCGCCAACAATTGTCGCTGGCCGATGGGGATCGTTCCCCCATCGGCCAGCCGTAGCAAGAGGGCGTAGGTCCCTGGCCGACCATCGGCTTGCTGAATACCATCCATCGCTGCATGCTTGCGTCCACGGTTCATCTCATCTCGCGCTGGCTCATGGCTGTAAAACTTTTTCACACGATTTCAGGACGCTCTTCAGCGTCCTTTGTCGGTCAATCCAACATCAGCGATATTAATTATTGACGGTGGCGAGGACTGAGGGCGGTGGCCACATCCCGGAATGAGGCGAGGGCCGCTTCGAGGTGCTCGATGATTTCTTGTTGCAACACATCCGGCGGCGGCAAGTCATCAAGTGTCTCCAGGCTGTCATCCTTCAGCCAGAAAACATCCAGGCTGGCCTTGTCGCGGGCGGCCGCTTTTGGTGTCCTCGGCGTTCTTTTGCAACAGTCCTTCGTACAGATCGCCCTTGGTGTCGGCATCCGGCTGATCCAGTTTTCGGCGTCGATCATCCGCACCAGCCGGGCCAGCTTGGCGGGGTCTTGAATCTTGTTCTGCGCCTTGAAGAAGATCGCGCCCAACATGCCGGATTCCTGGCCTAGCCTGTTCAGCGTGATCAGGTAGTGCGACTCCAGCGGCGCGCCGGTCTTGTCGCGCCGCTGGCCCAATCATAGTGTTTGGGAATGCGGGTGTCCCGATTGTAGGGTTCCCGCGCGTATTCGTGGGCCAGTTTGAGGAACAGCAGATAGGTGAGCTGCTCCAGATAGTCGCCATAGCTCACGCCGTCATCGCGCAGCGTATGGCGGAAGTACCAGATTTTTTGGACGAGGGAGGAGGTGTTCATTTTTGTATACAGCGCCGCTCGCCTCTCATCAAGTACCCATCAAGTACGATCAGGACAGCAGACTGTTGTTTTAAATTTAATTTTTAAAAATTAGCCTGACAGCATCCACGCGCCATCAAATACCCATCAAGCAAATTACGCCCAGAACGGTACATAACGTCTTAGCTTGGGCGCTGCATCCGGATCATGCAGGCGCACGGTATTGGCAGTCATCGCTTCTTTGATCAGACGTGACGCGGTAGCGCTATTTTTCGGATCAATCCCAAACCGTTCACGCAAAGAGGTGTTTGTCATGGATTCGCGTTGGACATAGCGTAAACAAGCATGCAAATAGACCGCTCTCACTCGATCCTCCTTATCCATCTTGCTCAGCACCTGGGGGACAAAGAGCGTGCTGCGGGTCGAGTCGCCGACCACTTCGAAGGTTGGGGCCGGCAATTGATAAAGCTCAGTTTAGAATACCGCCTTGTCAATACCGCTACCACGCTCCTCGCAAATCCCCATTCGACGCATTAGCGAGGCTAAGGTCTCATTTCGCGAACGCGGCGGGCTATCAAGCATACGGATCGTATCCACCAGCGGCGGTCCGGGATTGGTGATTTCCATGCGGTCATCAAAGATTTCGATCATTGGCCCGCTACCCGTTATAGAAAAATCCTGGTGGATTAGCGCGTTGGCCACTAGTTCACGAATCGCCAGTTCGGGATAAACCGCCACTGCCTTGCGCAGCGCCTGACCAATGACCTCATTGACCGGAAGCAAGCCGTTGATGAAGCCGATTAGCCCCTTAAAACCCGCCGCATAACCCCTTGCGCCAATTTGCTCGCGCAAAGTCTCGATGCGTCCCTTACCTTTATACACTATCACGCGTACTGCCTTGCGCTGCAAACGCCTAAAGTCAGTCAATTGCTTGGCCAACAGGATGGCGCCAATATTGAGCACGTTCCAGTAACTACCGCCTATAGGCTCGATCAACCTGTCCGCCGCCAGCGCTTCCAGAATAGCGCCGCGGCCATCAGGCAATGGTTGGTCAAGCAAGTCAAAGTAACCTGGATAATCCAGTAGCTTAAGGACCTCATCGTGGGTCACTTTCTCGGCAGCCGACAAACGCTCAAACGGCGTAGCGTCCAGGACTCGCCAGAGCGCGCGTTCCTTTTCCTGAAAGTCTTTCAGCCGCTTTTTATACGAACCAATCCGGATAAATGCTGCACCAGCAAACTGCACCGGATGCCGGTAGGCGCAGTCGATTTCCAATACTACAACCCAAAGACTGTCTAGCTCGACCCGCACAAAGTGAAAACCAATCTTCGGAGCGAGCTGGCGCAGCAGCCAGTTTTCCAGCTCCTCATTGCCTACGCGCTTGCTCGCCGAGTCAAAGATCGTCCCTAGAACGGCATGATTGGTGTCATCAATGCCCCAGAGCAGATAGCCGTGGGTCTTTCCCTCCAATGCAGCGGAGTTAGCCAGCGCGGAGATCTATTCACCGATCTCATGAGGATCGGCGTTGTTGTGTTTGAACTCCAGCCAGCCGGTTTCATTCGGTAGCCCCCGCAGTTCATGAACCAAGCTGGCCCAGTATTGCTCGTTACGCATCGACTCGCTCGCTTGCCTTTCTCCCGGCTGGCTTTTTTCTTTCGGCCTGTGCCGCCTGCTCTCCCCGAATTCGCTCCAGCAGCACGCTGGCCGGTTCATCGTTGAGATCTTGCGGCACGAGATGGCCGGAGAAGGCGGCGCGGAGGATGTTTTGGCGTTGGGCGGCAGTTTGTGTGAGCATAATTTCTATAGCTCTCTCGTTCTCCACTACCACACCAATTGTGGTGTCAAGAATCTCTACAATCTGATTCTGTTCTTGGGTAGGTGGAATTGGGATGATTACTTTTTCCAAAATTTCAAGATTTATATTCTTTTGTCCGGTAGCTGGTGCCTCATCTTCAAGTTTTTTCTGAATACTTCTCATAAAGTATTCAATATAACGCACCGATATCTCTTGTGATGCTGGAAGAAATCCAACGACGCTATCTGGAAAACAGGCAGCCATTGAAAGAATTACAGTTTTTCCAATATTTGCTGCAATAGTGATGCACATAGTACCGATAGGCCAAAGGCGACTTTGAGCTAGTCCAGCCTCACTATATGTTGCCCTAACACTGGAGATAAAAGTATCCGCATGACGAATATCGCCCGTCTGTACAAAGGGATGTGGGCCACCATAAAGATGTGGGGCATTTCTTGGTCGATGCGTTGATCGACCTCGGTCCAACCAGCCCGCTTAGGATAAACTCGCCCATACCCACCCCTCCGGCAATTTCGGCAACTCCGTGGTATCGGGCTGGATTGGTTCAGGATATTTCTTTTGCCAATCTTGGGGCGGGGTTTTGCCTTGCTCCTTGAATTTGGCGAGTTGCTTGGCTTCCCAGCGGGCGCGGCGTTCGGTGAGGATGCGTTCCAGCAGTTGCGCACCGGGCCAGTATCCGTGGGATACTCTCGCACCGCCACCCCCGGCCCCGCCGAGAGGTTGAGCCGTTTCATATCCTGGACGACCCAACCGGCTTGTTCGAGTTTTTGGTCTATCTGCTGGCGCGCCTTTGCTTCCGGTGTCATGGGTGCTGCTCCCTTCGCGTATGATCGAGAACTTGGAGTCAATCACCGCGGATTTTCCGGAGAGAGCCGCTGTGGAGTCAAGCCGCGCTAACGCTACCGCTTCCGTAGCCGCCATCATCGCCGCCTTGTAGGCCGCTCCCATCAAGTGCGCCCGGTACTTCTCTGGTTTTTGTAGTCGCTGATTCCACTTCAAGACTTGCTGCTGGCTAATACCGGTTAGGGACTCGGCGTCGGATTTGGAAATGCTCGAACGCCGGTTCGGGTTCGAGCTATATTGATTGCTGCCAGGGCTTTCCCGAACCCCCACTGTCTCCTTCCACCCTAAGGCTGGCCGCCGACACGCCCAATAGTGGGCGCTCGCACAGGCTTCCATCCCGACCAAACAACTCGGCAGATTCGCCAAAAACGCCGCCACCTGCTCGCGCCGCGGTCGCTTGCGAACAGCACCTGACCTTTATCGTTGGCACCGTGAACTTGAAATATGTACTTGGCTAGCTCAAGACCCACCGCCGTGACGGACATGGCAAATACTCCTTCCGAAGTTGCAGGGTTGATCGCCCTACCACTTTAGATGACCACACCATCTGAAGGCAGAGCGTCCATCCCATTGCTTACATTCTTTCATAACCTCGCACCGCTTCAAGAGGCGATCTTAAAGGCCGGACTGTCAGCGTCCCCTCTTGCCGACCGATCTCAATCCAGATGCTTCTCGGCGAGAAACCTCGACATGAGATCGGCGATCTGGAGGTTGTTAAGGTCGGAGAACGGGAAATGCGTATTGCCCCGAATCCCGATATCCGGCAGATGTACAACCGTGGCGTCGCCTCCGTGGCGATTGATCGCCGCCGCCCACAGCCTGGCCATGGCAAGGCGCGCCCGCCAACCGTCCTGACCGGGATTGGCCACGGGTTCTTTGGGGATGAAATCGCCGTAGTAAATAATGATCGGAATCTTGGTGAGTTTCATGAACTCGCTCGGCGGTACGTGGGCAGCTTCGAGCGTCCCGGCGGAACTGGGCATCGCCGCGGGCACTTCGCCTTCCGGAAAGACAAACCCGCTGCCCGGCTCGTAGGAAACGATGGCCCGAATGCCTGGATTCTTCATCGCGGCCAGCCAACCCATGCCGCCGCTGTGCGAATGGGTGACGAGAATGCCGGAGCTGATATTGGCAAACAGCGCCGAGACCGCATCGCTCGTGACCTGAACATCGATCGGGCCCGTGTCCGGCGTCATCGCCCGAAAATACTGGTCGAGCGTGTCCGGCGAACGGGAGAACTGCACATCGGGAAAATAGTCCGGCCAGATGCCCACGCGGAAGGTATCGAACCAGCGCTGGTCGTCCGGGGTAGGGTTGATCGTCGTGCCCACCGCGCCTCGACCCGCCGCGCCGCGCCGGGGTTGATCGATCAGATAGGTGGCAAATCCCCGGCGCAGAAAGATGTTTTGGTAACCCTCGCGACCATCGGGCGTCGTCTCCCATGTCTTGGAGAACTGGCCGAAGCCATGCCACATCACCAGCGGCAGCTTCCGGGCCTTGACCGGGATCTGATAGAACACGCGGGCATGGTCGCCATGCAGCGTCTGCCCGCCGGAGGATGGATTCAGCGTATCGAAGGAGCCAGGACTTTTAGTGACCGTGCCGCCAACGGCAAAGCTACCCTGTTCCTGAATCACGAGTGGTGTCGCTTGGGTTGCCGAGGCGGCGATGACCGGCGGTGATGCGGCCAAGGAACCAAGCACAAACACGGCGAGCATTCGAACACTGAGGCGTTTGATGGTCATGAACTTCCATTCCAATGGGTTGCGGCTCAAGGCGCAAAGCCCGCGGGGGGGGGGGGGGGGCGGGGGGGGGGGGGGGGGGGGGGGGGGGGGGGGGGGGGGGGGGGGGGGGGGGGGGGGGGGGGGGGGGGGGGGGGGGGGCCGGGGCGGGGGGGGGGGGGGGCGGGGGGGGGGGGGGGGGTCGGGGGGGAACGGGCGGGGGGGGGGGGGGGGGCCGGGCGGGGGGGGGGGGGGGGGGGGGGGGGGGGGGGGGGGGGGGGGGGGGGGGGGGGGGGGGGGGGGGGGGGGGGGGGGGGGGGGGGGGGGGGGGGGGGGGGGGGGGGGGGGGGGGGGGGGGGGGGGGGGGGGGGGGGGGGGGGGGGGGGGGGGGGGGGGGGGGGGGGGGGGGGGGGGGGGGGGGGGGGGGGGCGGGGGGGGGGGGGGGGGGGGGGGGGGGGGGGGGGGGGGGGGGGGGGGGGGGGGGGGGGGGGGGGGGGGGGGGGGGGGGGGGGGGGGGGGGGGGGGGGGGGGGGGGGGGGGGGGGGGGGGGGGGGGGGGGGGGGGGGGGGGGGGGGGGGGGGGGGGGGGGGGGGGGGGGGGGGGGGGGGGGGGGGGGGGGGGGGGGGGGGGGGGGGGGGGGGGGGGGGGGGGGGGGGGGGGGGGGGGGGGGGGGGGGGGGGGGGGGGGGCCGGCGCGGGGGGGGGGGGGGGGGGGGGGGGGGGGGGGGGGGGGGGGGGGGGGGGGGGGGGGGGGGGGGGGGGGGGGGGGGGGGGGGGGGGGGGGGGGGGGGGGCGGGGGGGGGGGGGGGGGGGGGGGGGGGGGGGGGGGGGGGGGGGGGGGGGGGGGGGGGGGGGGGGGGGGGGGGGGGGGGGGGGGGGGGGGGGGGGGTCTTTTGGGTTTTCGTCCCCCGGGGGGGGGGGGGGGGGGGGGGGGCCCCCCCTGGCGTCTTGGGGGGCGGGGGGGGGGGGGGGGGGGGGGGGGGGGGGGGGGGGGGGGGGGGGGGGGGGGGGGGGGGGGGGCGGGGTTTGGGTTTGCTTTCACGTTTTCGGCAATCGCGCCCTCATAGGCCAGCGTGAAGGGATTTTGCTTGTAGTCTGCGGCCATAGAACCTCCAGATAACGCGCCAATGATTGCGGCCAACAAAACGGCATGGATAACTTTGGTTTTCATGTCAATTGCTCCCATAAGATTCATCAGGCCATTTATTTCGGCTGGAGAACTTCCTTGGCGATGGTTGCCGCCGATACGCTGCTCGGCCAGCCCGAATAGAACGCGAGGTGCGTGATGGTCTCGACCAGTTCTTCGCGCGTCAGGCCATTCTTGCTGGCCAGTTCGAGGTGCGAACGGAGTTGATCCGGGCGATTCAGCGCAATCAGTGCGCTGACGGTGACCAGGCTCCGGTCTCGCTTCGAAAGTTCCGGGCGCTCCCACACGTCCGCGTAGAGAACGTTGTCCGTGAGTTCGGCGAACTTGGGCGCGATCTCGCCGAACAACTGTTGCGCGCGCGAATTCTTGTCGGGCGTGGGTGTCGCCGAGGCGGTGATGCCGTACTGCTCGTCAGTGACTTTTTCAAACCACTCGGCGGTCTTGCCCTTCACCTGCTCCTGGATGGCGATATGCGTCATGGAGGTTCCGGGCGAAGCGCCATGCCAGTGCTTAGTCGCGGGTGGAATGGAAACGACATCGCCCGTCCTGATTTCTTGTATGACTCCGCCCCAGAACTGGATGCGCCCGGTACCCGCTGTCACGATGAGCGTCTGCCCCACTGGATGGGTATGCCAGGCCGTGCGGGCACCGGGCTCGAAGGTAACTTGACCGCCGGTAACGCGCGAAGGGGTGTTGGCGGTGAACAGGCTGGTGATTCGGGCAGTGCCGGTGAAGCGCGTGTCGCCTCCTTGGGTCACGGTAACGGCACGCGACGCTTCACGAGAAATTGATGCGCGCGCGGGCGACTCCTGTTCCTGCGCCAGTAGGCTGCATGAATCAGTGGCGAGCATGATCGACAGGATAGGTGTGGCAAGCGTTTTCATGGCATTCCCCCGATAGTGATGAGCGGCGTTTCAAAGCCCAGCCATCTTCAGCGCGTACTCCGGCAACCGGGCGCCTTCCAGATGCAGGCCCGACGCCGCTGCCTCGATCCACTGCAAATCGTCGGAGGCCAGTTGAACGGCCGTGGCGCCGAGGTTTTCCTCAAGGCGATGGAGTTTTGTCGTGCCGGGAATGGGCACGATCCACGGCGCTTTCGCCAGCAGCCACGCCAGCGCGATCTGGGCCGGGGTGACAGCCTTGCTATCCGCCACCTCGCGCACGAGAGCCACGAGCGCGACGTTGGCCTTCAGCGCATCGGGGGAAAAGCGCGGTACCTGCGAGCGAAAATCGGAACTGTCAAAACGGGTGTTTTCGTCCATCTTGCCGGTGAGGAAACCCGCCCCCAGCGGGCTGAAGGGCACAAAGCCGATGCCGAGTTCTTCCAGCGTCGGCAGCAATTCCGTTTCGGGCTCTCGCCACCACAGGGAATACTCGCTTTGCACCGCCGTGACGGGCTGGATGGCATGGGCGCGGCGTATCGTCTGGATGCCGGGTTCGGAGAGGCCGAAGTGTTTCACCTTGCCCGCGGCGATCAGCTCTTTCACCGCACCGGCCACATCTTCGATCGGCACGCTCGGGTCGACGCGGTGCTGGTAGAACAGGTCGATGGCATCGACCTTGAGGCGTTTCAGCGCTGCTTCGGCAACCCCCTTGATATGTTCCGGACGGCTATTCACGCCGCCGGTACGCTGTACCGTGACCGGATTAAGGTCGAAGCCGAACTTGGTGGCAATCACCACCTTGCCCTTGAACGGCGCAAGTGCTTCGCCCACCAGTTCCTCGTTGACGAAGGGGCCATAGACTTCAGCGGTGTCGAATAAGGTGACGCCCAGTTCGACGGCTTTGCGTATGAGGGCGATCATGTCCTTCTTGTCGCCGGCCGGCCCGTAAGCAAAGCTCATGGACATGCAGCCAAGTCCGAGGGCCGACACTTCCAGATCGCTTTTTCCGAGTTTGCGCTTTTGCATTTGTGGTTTCCTGTCGAATTTCGAGAAGCCAGCGCACCTCCTGCTACTGGGGATGCTGGCAATATAATCTTTTTGATTCGGCTTGATTAGTTCATATAATCCGCACACGCTTATGAGGTTAATTCATGAATGGCGCATCGGGACTTCAACGATCTATTGGCTTTTGTCCTGGTGGCGCGCGAGGGTAGCTTTACCCGTGCAGCCGCCCAGCTCGGAGTCTCTCAATCCGCGTTGAGCCATACGATTCGCGGGTTGGAGTCGCGGTTGGGGCTGCGCCTCCTGACGCGCACGACGCGCAGCGTCTCCCCGACCGAGGCGGGTGAACGGCTCCTGCAAACAGCGGGTCCGCGACTGGACGAAATCGAGGAAGAGGTTTCGGCACTGAGCGAACTGCGCGACAAACCGGCCGGAACGATTCGGATCACGACAGCCGAGCACGCTGCCAACTCGGTGCTGTGGCCGAATCTGGCGAAGTTCCTGCCGAACTATCCGGACATCAAGATTGAGATCAATGTCGACTACACCATGACGGATATCGTCGCGCGGCGATTCGACGCCGGCGTGCGCCTGGGGGATCAGGTGGCAAAAGACATGATCGCCGTTCGCATCGGTCCAGACCTGCGCATTGCGGTGGTTGGATCATCTGCTTATTTTGCGCGGCGGCCACCGCCTAAGACCCCCAAGGATCTCACCGCACACAATTGCATCAATCTTCGTCTGCCGACCCATGGGCAACTATTGCTCTGGGATTTCGAGAAAAGCGGCCAATCGCTCAATGTCCGCACCGAGGGGCAATTGGTCTTCAACAGCAGTTCGGCGATCCTGCGTGCGGCTCTGGAGGGGTTCGGTCTGGCCTTCGTGCCTGAAGACATGGCTGAGCCACATCTTGGCAAGGGACGGCTAATGCGGGTACTTGAGGATTGGTGCCAGCCGTACCCCGGTTATCACCTGTATTACCCCAGCCGCCGGCAGAGTTCACCGGCATTCCGGTTGGTGGTCGAGGCTTTGCGCTATCGCCGCCAGGCAAACTAAAACTGCCATTCGAACCCAACATGCAGCGTAACCGTCCGGTTTGACCGTCTTGACAGATAAAGAATGTCCAGATGGTCAGGGCGGACGGTTACGCTTGTTGTGGACAATGTGGCCGCTGCTTGTGGGCTAGTGGACAGCAGGCAAAAAGAAAGGGATTAGCTATCAGCTAACCCCTTGTTTTATCTGGTGGGCCGTGTGCGATTCGAACGCACGACCAACAGATTAAAAGTCTGCTGCTCTACCGACTGAGCTAACGGCCCCAAAAAGATCGCTAATGCTACAACAATCGCCCGAAATCGCAAGGCTTGATTTCGTCAGCGCAAGGATTGCAACCGCCGTCCGGCCAGACTGGCGGCTTGGGTATTGGGATAAACCTGTACGAGTTTTTCCAACACCTCTCGCGCTCGGTCGTTATCGCCCCGCTCCCCATAGATATAGCCTAGCTTCAGCAAAGCATCCGGCAACCGCTCGCTCTGTGGATAGTTCAATCCCAGATTGATGAAAGCTTCCTTGGCAGCGCTGTAATCCCGACTGACGTAATGCGCCTCGCCCAACCAATACTGCGCCTCGCCCGCCTGTTTGCTGTTGGGATAGGCGGTCAAAAAACGCTGGAATCCGGCGATGGCTTCGGCATACCGCCCCTCTCGCAATTCATTCAAGGCGGCATCGAAGGCGGCCTGTTCCGCTCCAGCCGATGGCGCCGGCTGTACGGGTGCGCTAGGGCTTGGAACGACTGGCGGCTGAGCGGGCGTCACCGGCGGTTGAACGGAACTGGTCGGCGGCGGTGGCTCAGGCGGTCGAACCGGGGTGGCCGGCAATTGAGCCGATCCCGGCGGCTTAGGCCCTTCCATCGAACGCTCCAGCCCTGAAGAAGCCGCTCCTGACGAAGCCACCGCTCCCCCTGGAGGATAGGACCGCGATCCAGAGGATTCCTGCTCTTGGAGCAGCGTTTCGATCTGATGTCGCTGGATTTCCATCTCGCCTCGAATATACCGAACCTCCTCTTCCAACCGCTCGATGCGGTCCAGTAATTCCAAAACCAGGGTATTATCGCGGGGACGTTGAGCATAGCTGGCTCCGAGCGGCGCAAGGCCACTCAAAACCATAGGCAACAACCAGAGCAATCGATATCGATACATCATCAGGTTATCTGTCAGTAGACGATTTCGACACGCCGGTTGCGCGCATAGCTTTGTTCGTCCTGACCGCCAGCGGCGGGCCGCTCTTCGCCGTAGCTGACCACTCGAACCTGCTGCGGCGAAACGCCCAGGCCGACCATATATTGACGGACGGAATTGGCCCGCCGCTCGCCTAGCGCGATGTTGTATTCACGGCTGCCCCGTTCGTCGGTATGGCCTTCCAACTGGGTCACGGTACGTCGATTGCTTGCCAAGGCGCGCGAGTTGGCTTCAATGACCGGACGGCTTTCGGCACGAATGTTGGCGCTGTCGTAATCGAAGTAAATAATGCGATCCGCCGAAACGGTGTTGCCGACCACGCCACCCTGGCCAGAGAACTCTTGTCCGGATTGGCCCCCACTCGTCTGCGCGACGCCCCCACTCGTGTCGTAAGCATCCGGCGCCTGACCGTAGGGATAGCTTTGAACGTCTTGACCGGATGGATCGGCAACGCCCTGTTGCGTGGCAGTATCCGCGGTCGTCGTTTCAGTATTTTCACCGGTCGAGGCGCAACTGGCGAGCAGCGCGAGCGAAGCGGCGGCAATCAAGGTTCTGAGAACATATTGCATGATGACTCTTCCTTCAACTTGAATTAACAATCAAATACTATCGACCGAAAGGCGCCCAAGCTGGGTCGCGCACTCTGCCGGGCAAGGCAAAATCCTGTTTGACAGCGCCATCCACGGATACTACATTCATCCGTTGACCGTTGGAGTAAATGATCATCCTACCGTTGGGGGCGAAGCTGGGCGATTCATCCAGCCCACCAGAGGTCAATACTCGAAACTGACGGGTTTTCATATCCAAAGCGGCGATATAAAACCGCCCATTGCGCCGATGCACCATTGCAATATAACGGCCATCCGGCGAAACGGTCGGTTTGGCGTTGTAATCGCCCTCAAAAGTCAGACGTTGCGCCGCGCCGCCGCCAGGGCCGATACGGTACAACTGCGGCGAACCGCCTCGGTCCGAAGTAAAGACGATGCTGCCGTCCGCCAGCCAAACCGGCTCGGTATCAATAGCATTGGAGTTAGTGAGACGAATCGGATTCTGGCTTCCCAGATCCATGGCGTAGATTTCTGGATTGCCGTCCTTGGACAAGGTGAAGGCTAGGCGCTGGCCGTTTGGCGCCCAAGAAGGAGCGCCGTTGATGCCTGGAGCAGCCGAAACCACGCGCCGCGCGCCGGTATAAACTTCTTGAACGACGATCTGTGGCCGGCGGCCTTCGAACGATACATACGCCAACCGGGAACCATCCGGCGACCAGTAGGGCGACATGATCGGTTGTCTGGAGCGCAAAATCACTTTGGGATTAGTTCCGTCGGCATCGGCCACTACCAAAACCCAAAAACCCCCACCCGCGGTGACAAAAGCGATTTTAGTACCCGCTAACCCCTTCTCGCCCGTAAGCTTTTCGTAGATCAAGTCGCTGATGCGATGAGCGACCGGGCGCAGCTGATTGGGCGGCGTGTCGAAGGACAGATTCAATAACTGGCCGCCTTGGGCTCCAGCCAGGCGAAACTGCACGACATAGCCACGAGGACCGCCGGCATTAGCCTGACCGGTAACCGAATAATCAGCACGGGCATCTTGGGGTTGCGGCGTAAATTTGCCAGTTCGCTTCAGATCGGACGCAATAATGCCAGCGATATCTTCGGGGGCACCGCCTCCAAAAGGCGCAATCGAGATCGGTATGCCTCCAACTTCGATGCCCTTGGAAACATCAATGGTTAATTCAGCGTGGGCGGGCGCTCCAACCCCCAATAGGATTAGGAACGCTCCAAAAATTTTCACAAACGATTTCAAGGATAAATCTCCTTCGACAAACAATCCAGGGGGTTATTGAAGCCTCTAGTTTACTTCGGTCTAAATCTCAGTATAAAGGTGGGACGCAGTTCTTGAGCTACCGCTGCGTCATTAGGCATTGGCAAGGGTGATGCTCGCTGGGCCGCAGCAACAGCAGAGTTATCAAACAAACTATCACCACTACCTTTCACAACCTGTACGTTAGTAACTTGGCCAGAACCGGTTACTGTCATTCTCAGCAAGCAAACCAACCCTCCCTGGCTACTTGCCATGGGATTCCAGCGCCGTTCCACATACGGACCGATTACATTTTCGGCATGACTTCTGGCCTTTTCCTGAGCAGCCAGTTTTTGCGCTAACTGGCGCGCTTGCTCAGCTTTGCGGTTGGCTTCTTCCGCCGCCCGCCGTTTCGCCTCCGCGGCCGCTTCTCGCCGCGCTTCTTCCGCCGCCGCCCGCCGTTTCGCCTCCGCCGCCGCTTCCCGTCTCGCTTCTTCCGCCGCCGCTTCTCGCCTCGCTTCTTCCGCAGCCGCCCGCCGTTTCGCCTCCGCCGCCGCTTCTCGCCGCGCTTCTTCCGCCGCCGCCTGTCGTTTCGCCTCTTCCGCTGCCCGACGCTTGGCTTCTTCCGCTGCCGCCTGTCGTTTCGCTTCTTGGGCTGCCTGCCGTCTCGCTTCTTCAGCAGCCTCCCGTTTCGCCTCTTGGGCCGCCCGCCGTTTCACTTCCGCCGCCGCTTCCCGTCTCGCTTCTTCCGCGGCTCCGCGCTTGGCTTCTTCCGCTGCCGCTTGTCGCTTGGCTTCCGCCGTCGCTTCCCGTTTCGCTTCTTCAGCGGCTCCGCGCTTGGCTTCTTCCGCCGCTCGTCGTTTCGCTTCGGCCACCGCTTCCCGTCTCGCCTCTTGGGTCGCCTGCCGTTTCGCTTCCGCCACCGCTTCACGCTTGGCTTCCGCCGCTTGCTGTCTCGCTTCTTCAGCAGCGGCTTCACGCTTGGCTTCCGCCGCCGCTTGTCGTTTCGCTTCTTCAGCAGCTTCCCGCTTCGTCTCTTGGGCCGCCTGCCGTTTCGTTTCCGCCGCCGCTTCGCGCTTTGCCTCTTCGGCGGCTTCACGTTTCGCTTTCGCCGCCGCTTCGCGCTTTGCCTCTTCAGCGGCTTCACGCTTGGCTTCCGCCGCTTCGCGTTTTTCTTCTTCAGCCGCCCGCTGCTTCGCTTCCGCCGCCGCTTCGCGTTTTTCTTCTACAGCCGCCCGCTGCTTGGCTTCCGCCGCCGCTTCGCGTTTTTCTCCTTCAGCCGCCCGCTGCTTGGCTTCCGCCGCCGCTTCGCGTTTTCTTCTTCCCGCTGCTTGGCTTCCGCCGCCGCTTCGCGTTTTTCTTCTTCAGCCGCCCGCTGCTTGGCTTCTTCTCTCTGGCGACGAATCTCCAGCTCCCGTCGTTCTTCCGCCGCTCGCGCTTCTCGCTCCGCGCGAGCCAGTCGAGCCTGCCGTTCCTGCTCTTCGCGCTGACGGCGACGCTCTTCCGCTGCTTGTCGCTCCAATTCTTCCTGAATCGCGGCTTCGTCAACGACTTCCGCTGGGATAGGCTCGATCTCCATCTTTTCAGAATGTTGCGAGCGAGCGGCAATATTCAAGTTGAGCAACAAAAAGATTAGGACAGCGGCATGTATGGCAACAGTTGCCACCATTGCCACGATATCCTGGTATTTTTCCTGACGCTCCGGTTGCATCAGTTAGGACTAAGGCTGAACGGGCGGTTCATCTGGCGTCGCCGTTGATAAACCCACTTTGTTTGCGCCTGCTTCTCGTAAAACCGCCATCGCCTTAATAACCCCATCATATTTCAACTCACGATCCGCGCGGACCAACACGGGCGGTTGCGGTTTTCGACCTAAACGTTCGCGGATATCCGCAAGGCGTGGTTCCAAATTTTGGCAACTAACCGGCTGCGCTTTTTCTGAACCGACATTCAAATGGCAAGAGCCATCTCTTTGTACCGACAACACCACCACCTCTGTTGGCTGATCCTTGATATCGATTTGCTCGGCTGGCGCTTTGGGCAAATCCACCTCAACCCCTTGATTGAGCAAAGGCGCAGTCACCATAAAAATAACCAGTAACACCAACATCACGTCAATGTACGGGACGATGTTGATTTCCGCTTTCAGGCGGCTATGCGAACTACGTCGGGCCATGATTTAGCTCTGGGGTGTGGCGGCCGCGCGGGCGGCGTCCGCATAATTCTTGCGCAAGTTATAAGACTGGCGTTGGAGGATGTTGGAAAATTCCTCCATGAACGTCTCGTAACGGTTAGCCAGCCGGTCTACTTCATGGGCATAGCGGTTGTAAAAAATCACCGCTGGAATTGCCGCGAACAACCCCATCGCGGTCGCGATCAATGCTTCGGCAATACCCGGCGCCACCTGAGCCAGAGTCGCTTGCTGGGTCACGCCAAGCGCTATGAACGCATTCATAATACCCCAGACCGTCCCAAACAAACCGACATACGGGCTGGTAGAACCGGTGGTCGCCAGCAAGGAAAGATACATTTCCAGCTCATCCAGTTCGCGCGATCCAGCGGCCCGCATTGCTCGCTGCGCCCCACTGACCACCAATTCGGTATCCACGCTCGGCTGAGAACGCAACCGCAAAAACTCCTGAAAACCAGCAAGAAAAATCGCTTCCATCCCTGTAACCATAGCGTCTTGACGGTTGATCCGCGCATAGAGCGCCGCCAGATCGATCCCTGACCAGAAATCGTCCTCGAACTGATCGGCTGCTCGTTTTGCGGATGCCAACACCAGCGCTTTCTTGACGATCACCCACCAAGACCCCAGCGAAATGATCGCCAGCGCCAGCATGATCAATTGCACGATCAAACTGGCATTGGTGATCAAACTCCAAAATGACACATCATGGCTCACCTACAATCCCCCCTATCTCTCCCATCAACTGCCGGGGAATCCGGCGCGCCCGGAAAGTTTCTGCATCGATACAAGCAACCTTAATCCGAGCGCTACATAACACCTCGGCGGAAAGGTCGCGTCGAATGGTTTGCTCGAACAGAAGGCTGGCGCCACGCGCTTCCACCACTTGGCTCAAAACCGCCAGCAGATCGTTAAATCGAGCCGGCCGATGATAATCCACGGTCAGCGACCTGACCGCAAACATCAGCCTTTGCTCATTGAGCAGCACATCCTGCTCGAAACCGCGAGCCCGCAACCATTCCGTACGCGCCCGCTCCATGAATTTTAGATAATTGGCGTAATAAACCACACCGCCGCTGTCAGTATCTTCATAATAAACCCGCACTGGCCAGACAAATCTATCCATCTTCCGTTAGAATCCCCCAATCACTTTTAACTGATGCTGAATCGCTGCAAGCTTGCGGAGAACTTGAATGCGCGCGTTCGTTTTATCGGCCCTTCTACTGATTGCCTTTCCTACCTTGGCCGCCGCGCCGCTGACTTTCGAGGAAGTCGATACCGATGGCGATGGCCTGATCAGCGCTGACGAAGCCGCCAGCGTCGAGGGCTTGAATTTCGATGACGCCGATGCCGATCACGATGGTACGCTCAGTGTGGACGAGTATGAAATCGCGGTGGAAAACCTAGCCCCGCTGCCGGAAGAGGACCAAACCGGAGATAGCCAATCCGCTGAAACTGAACCCACAGAACCGGCTGAGTCCGCTAAACCCGCGGAAACCGTCAAGCCCGCGCCGCCGTCTGGCCCGGCCCCGACCCCCGCTCCAGCCCCTGTCCCAGCCAAACCCGCTAACGGCAACGCTAGTCCCACGCCAGCCCCGGCGCCTAAATCTCCGACCGCCGCCAAACCCTAATCTCCTACAGCGGCGCATCAAATAAATCACCGCTCGCCGCTGGTGGGTTGACAGCGGTCAACCCGAAATGGCGATACGCATGCACGGTCGCCACTCGACCACGTGGCGTGCGCATCAAAAAACCCTGTTGAATCAGGAACGGCTCCAGCACATCTTCGATAGTGCCGCGCTCCTCGCCCAAAGCCGCGGCTAAGGTGTCCAAACCAACCGGTCCGCCGCTGAATTTCTCGAGCATCAACCACAACACCCGTCGATCTTGCTCATCGAAGCCTCGCTCATCCACTTTCAGCAGCTCCAGCCCCAGCTTCGCCACCTCGATGGTGATCCGCCCGTCCGCCCGGACTTGTGCGAAATCACGCACCCGTCGCAACAAGCGGTTGGCAATGCGGGGGGTGCCGCGCGAACGCCGGCCGATTTCCATCGCGCCACTGGGATAATCCGTTTCGATGGCGAGAATCCGCGCCGATCGATGCACGATCTCGGTCAGTTCCTCCGGCGTATAAAACTCCAGTCGGTGCACGATGCCAAACCGGTCCCGCAGCGGGGAGGTCAGCAAACCGGCGCGCGTCGTGGCCCCAACCAGGGTGAATGGCGGCAAATCCAGCTTGATCGAGCGGGCCGCCGGCCCCTCACCGATCATGATGTCAATCTGGTAGTCCTCCATCGCCGGATACAGCACCTCCTCCACCACCGGACTGAGGCGATGGATTTCGTCGATGAACAAGACATCGCGCGGCTCCAGATTGGTGAGCAGCGCCGCCAAATCGCCGGGTCGCTCGATCACCGGTCCGGAAGTCTGACGCAGGTTGACGCCCATTTCAGCGGCGACGATGTGCGCCAGCGTCGTCTTGCCCAGCCCCGGCGGCCCAAACAACAAAACGTGATCCAGCGCCTCGCCGCGGGCACGAGCGGCCTGGATATAAATCTCCAGTTGTTCACGCATCGCCTGCTGGCCGATGTATTCAGCCAAACGCTTGGGGCGCACCGCCCGGTCGAGGGTGGCGTCCTCGCCGCTGGGCGCTGGAGAAATCAGACGATCCGCTGGATTCATGATGGTCAGAGCCCCTTTCAACGGCGCACGCTGGCTTGCAGCGCCTGGCGAATGATCGCTTCACTATTCAGCCCCTCAGAGGCAATGACGTTCACCATGCGTGAAGCCTCTGGTAGCTTGTAGCCCAGCGCCACTAAGGCGCTGATGGCGTCGTCCACCGGATTGATGGCGGGCGTGGGCGCGCGGCCGCCGGGCAATACCACGGCGGTAGGGTCGAAACCCAGCTCACCGATACGGTCGCGCATCTCGATGATCAAGCGTTCGGCGGTCTTTTTGCCGATGCCTGGCAGCCGGGTCAAACCGGTGGCGTCGCCTTCCCGCACGCAGCGACCGAACTGTTCCACGCTCATTCCCGACAAAATGAGCAGGGCCAAGCGCGGGCCAATCCCGGTCACGCGGATCAAATTGCGAAACAGGCTACGTTCAGCGGTGCTGGCGAAACCGTACAAGGTGTGGGCGTCTTCCCGCACCGCCAGATGGGTAAACAGGGTCACCTCCGCTCCCACTTCTGGCAACGTTTGAAACGTCGTCAGCGAAGCTTCCAGCTCGTAACCCACCCCCTGCGCGTCGATCAACAGAGAGGGCGGCTGCTTCCAAGCCAGTAACCCACGCAGGCGACCGATCATCAACACCTCCTGGTCAGGGCGACAGCAACCCCCAAACGCTGCTGGGTCTGCCGCGTGTGGCCGTGACAAATCGCCACCGCGAGCGCGTCGGCCGCATCGGCGGGCGGCGCTTCCGGCAAATTCAACAACAACCGAATCATATGCTGCACTTGGCTTTTGTCGGCCGCGCCACGCCCGACCACCGCTTGTTTGATCGCGCGCGGCGCATATTCGCTGACCGGGAGCCCCGCCATCACCACCGCGCACACGGCGGCCCCGCGCGCCTGGCCGAGTTTGAGGGCGGAATCGGGATTGCGGTGCATGAAAACCTGCTCGATGGCGACCTCGGCCGGTTGATAAGTCCGCAGGATGGTGGTCACCGCCTCAAAGATGGTCTTCAGCCGCTCCGAGAATGGTCGGTCCGCGGCCGTTTGAATGCAACCGCTGGCAAGGTAGCGGTTGCGCGGCCCATCAAGCTCGATAATGCCGTAACCGGTAATCCGTGAACCAGGATCGATACCCATCAATCGGATCGTGGCCACGCTCAGAGTTTCGCCAGAATGTCGTCAGGGATATCGGCGTTGGAATAAACGTTCTGGGTATCGTCCAAATCTTCCAGCATCTCCAACATCTTCACCATTTTTTGGGCATCTTCGAAACCCAGCGTGATGTTGGACGCTGCCCGCTGGGTTACCTCGGCGGCTTCCGGTTCCAGACCGGCGGCTTGCATCGCCTGCTTGACCTGAGTGAACGCCCCCGGCGCGGTCAGCACGTCCACCGACCCATCGGGGTAGCTCACCACGTCATCGGCACCGGCTTCGATGGCTACTTCCATGATGCGATCCTCCTCGCAACCGACCGGATAACTCAATACCCCTTGTTCGGTGAATTGGAACCCGACCGAGCCGGTGGTGCCAAGATTGCCGCCACATTTACTGAAAGCATGGCGCACTTCCGCCACCGTGCGATTGCGATTGTCGGTCATGGCGTCGACCATTACCGCCACCCCGCCCGGTCCGTAGCCTTCATAACGGATTTCCTCGTACTCGACCCCGTCCAACCCGCCAGTACCCCGCTTGATCGCACGGTCGATGGTATCCCTGGGCATGTTGGCGGTTAAAGCCTTGTCCATCGCCAGCCGCAAGCGCGAGTTAGCGCCGGGATCGCCGCCGCCCATGCGCGAAGCCACCGTGATCTCGCGGATCAAACGCGTGAATAATTTGCCGCGTTTAGCGTCTTGGGCGTTCTTCCGATGTTGGATATTCGCCCATTTACTATGTCCTGCCATGCAACGCCTCTTGCTTAAAAATCTTACGAATAAAAGATAGTTAGTTTAGCACTTTATCGCTCGGCCACACGGTATGGGCCGAATGGCGAAACCGTCCGGTGGCGAAGAACGCAGCGGCTTGAGCGACCGCGGTGGGGTCTACCAGCATTTGCATGTGAGAAACCGGCAAACAAATATGATCGCTCATCCCCGACAATTGGGTTTCGACTACCGCAATCAACCCGTCGGAAGGTTCCGGCATCCCCGGAAGCAACAACCCGAATCCGATATTCAAGGTGCCGGCGATAGAGCCGAGATGATTTTTCGCGATCCAGGTTGGCCCGTCTCCCAACAAGCCGCCCTCCAAACCGCGGCCCACACAGAATCCCAAGCCGAAGGCATGCATCACTTGCGCGGCGTAGCTGCCTTGATGGGGAGTACCCATTGTCACGATCCGGCCAGGCCGCTGCGCCGGATATTTCTGAAACAGATAGCGCACCACTAACCCGCCCATGCTGTGGGCCAGAAAATGGATGGTTGGCGTTTCGACCTGCTGGAGCAGCGTTTGTAGATCGTCGGCATTTTCGACCGGAGATCGGGTCATGGTCGGGTAAGAAAAATTGACCGTCTGATAGCCGGACTCCTCCAACCAGTATTCCAGCAGGCGCATCCATAGGCCATGAACGTACAGGCCATGCACCAGCACCACCGTCTCTCGCTGTGCCGTCATTGTCGTTTCTCCGCAGCGGTTTTTATCGTGATTATCGTGAAAGCCCATTCTAACGAAATCTGTCGGTTTCCGTTTTCTCCGATTGATTGCTTTTCATCATCTTGAAAAATTACTGTCATCCCCTTGCAATAGTGTCCGATCGACACTAATATGAAGGTGTAGTTTTTACACTATTATCGGAACAGTAATGAGCGGCGCTGCCCATCTGACTTTAACCACTGATGTCGTGCCGTTTGCCATACACGGTGAGCGGTTGGAGGTGCTGCTAGCGCGGCAAGCGGCCGATTGGCGGTTGCCCGGCGGCCCCATCGCCGCCGGAGAAGAGTTAGATGCCGCCGCCCGCCGCTATCTGGCGGCGCAAACCGGATTGAACGACGTTTATCTGGAACAGCTTTACACCTTTGCTCAACCCAAACGGCATGCGGGGCAACGCATGGTGACAGTCGCTTATTTCGCGCTGGTTTCCACCGATTTCCCGTCGGACGATGGCGCGCCGGCCGACAGGCAAGCCCACTGGATAGCGGTGAATGAATTGCCAGCACAGGCGCCAGACGGCGCCGAGATCGTTGCTTTGGCTCACCGGCGGCTGGCTTCCAAACTGGCTTATTCAACCATTGCGCTGCAACTGATGACCGAACACTTTACCCTCAGCGAATTACAGGCGGTACACGAAACCATCCTGGGCGAAACGCTGGACAAGCGCAATTTTCGCAAGCGTATTCTGGCGCTGGATTGTATTGAGCAGACCGGCGCGCTGGAGCGGCGACGCGGCCATCGTCCGGCGCGATTGTTCCGGGCCAAGCGTCCGGGTCAGGTTGACTTTATCAAGTGACGCGACCGATCCGGTCGTTGGAGAACCATCATGACTGCTATCGCCACCCCGATTGTAATGAAGGATCGTCGCTTGTCACCCATGCAAGTGCCGCCCACCGTGGTGGAGTCGTTGGATGCAGCGGAGCGTGAGACGTTGATCGCCAAGATCAAGCGGCTGCTCGTCGAGCAGGACGCCACCTTGGTCGCTCATTACTACACCTCGCCCGAACTGCAGGAGCTGGCGGAAGCGACCGGCGGCTACGTCTCCGATTCGCTGGATATGGCCCGCTTCGGCACAGAGTGTAGATCCAGCACCCTGATCGTGGCCGGCGTGCGCTTCATGGGCGAAACCGCCAAGATCCTGAACCCGGAAAAGCGGGTGCTGATGCCGGATCTAAAGGCGGAATGCTCGCTGGATCTGGGTTGTCCGGCCGATGAGTTCGCCGCCTTCTGCGATCAGTACCCCGACCGCACGGTGGTGGTCTACGCCAATACCAGCGCGGCGGTCAAAGCCCGTTCCGATTGGGTGGTCACGTCCGGCATCGCCCTGGATTTGGTGCGCCATCTGGCTGACCGTGGCGAGAAGCTGATTTGGGCGCCGGATCGCCATCTGGGCGCTTACATCCAGCGCGAAACGGGCGTTGACATGTTACTGTGGAGCGCGACCTGCGTCGTCCATGATGCGTTCAAAGCCGAGGGCTTGCGCCAGCTGCGCGCCGAACATCCGGACGCCAAGGTGCTGGTGCATCCCGAATCCCCCATGGAGGTAATCGCTTTGGCGGACGTGGTGGGTTCAACCACTGGCTTGGTCGAGGCCGCACGGAATTTACCCGCCAAGACATTCATCGTCGCCACGGATAACGGGCTGTTTCACAAAATGAAACAGGTTGCGCCGGATAAAATTTTCCTGGAAGCCCCCATCGCCGGCAAGGGCGCAACCTGCGTCAGTTGCGCGCACTGCCCGTGGATGGCGATGAATGGCTTGGGCAATCTCGCCCGTGTACTGGAAACCGGCGCTAATGAAATCGTGATTGACGAAGCGATCCGCGAACGGGCTGCCGCGCCGATCCGTCGCCTGCTGGAATTTGCCAAGCAACGCAAAAGGCGGTGCTGGGCAATAACGACGCCTGATCCCAGCAAAAAGGAGCGCCGGATGCGGGCTGTTTGTCGCTGGCGCTTTGCTGTCAATCCACCGCTAGCAAACTGTCCAATGGCCAGCGCGGCATCACGTCGATCACCGTGTCCTGGCCCTGCCCCGCCGCCAGCCGCCGCCAGCCCGCATAAGCGATCATCGCGCCGTTGTCCGTGCAAAATTCCAGCCGCGGATAAAAGACTTGCCCGCCCAATTCGGCGGTCAGTTCCCGCAAGCGATCCCGCAAGCGCCGATTGGCGCCCACGCCTCCGGCCACCACCAAGCGCTTCAGCCGCGTGGCTTTCAACGCGCGCCGTGATTTGATCGCCAGCGTTTCCACCACGGCTTCCTCAAAGGCTCGCGCGATATCGGCCCGATTTTCCGGGGTCGGCTCCAACAGCCGCCAAGCGTTGATAGCGGCGGTCTTCAAACCGCTAAAACTGAAATCACAACCGGGCCGGTCGATCATCGGCCGCGGGAAGGTGAAGCGGCGCGGATCGCCCCGCTCGGCCAGCTTCGCCAAGGCCGGGCCGCCGGGATACGGCAGGCCCAACAACTTGGCGGTCTTGTCGAACGCTTCGCCGGCGGCGTCATCGACCGATTCCCCCAGAATCCGGTACTTGCCGATACCGCCCACCTCGACCAGCAAGGAATGCCCTCCAGACACCAGCAACGCCACAAACGGAAAGGCGGGCGGCTCCGGCTCCAGCATCGGCGCCAGCAAATGGCCTTCCATATGATGTACGCCGATAGCCGGTACCCTCCAACTCCAGGCCAGACTGCGACCAATGGCGGCACCGACCAGCAAGGCCCCGATCAGGCCCGGCCCCCGCGTATAGGCGACACCTTCCACCGCGGTGGGATTTAGCCCCGCTTGCTGGAAAATTTGCCGCAGCAAGGGCAAGGTCTTGCGGACATGATCGCGTGAGGCCAGTTCCGGCACCACGCCGCCATATTGGGCGTGTAATCCGATCTGGCTGTACAGTGTATGCGCTAGCAAGCCGCGCTCGCTGTCATAAAGCGCCAACCCCGTTTCGTCGCAAGACGTTTCGATACCCAGAATCAACACATAGCGTTCCTCAGCTTTGCATTTAGCAATAAGCTAAATTACAATTTACTATTTCTCGATTGTTCAACATTTACCTACCAACGACCCCGACATGAATGAGGTGATGCTTTAATGCCTTCCGTGAAAGTGAAAGAAAATGAGCCGTTTGACGTGGCCCTGCGCCGCTTCAAGCGTTCCTGCGAGAAAGCCGGCGTATTGTCTGAAGTTCGCCGTCGCGAGTTTTACGAGAAACCCACGCAGGAACGTAAGCGCAAGCGGGCCGCCGCCGTCAAACGCCATTTGAAAAAGCTTTCCCGAGAAGTTTCTCGCCGCACCCGCATGTATTAAATCGGCTATTAAATCGGCCAGTTCGCCCCCTCCCTCTCAGTCCGCGAGCGTACCATAATGTCCCTCAAAGAGCGTGTTCAGGATGACATGAAAGCCGCCATGCGCGCCAAGGAGAAGGAACGCTTGGGGGCGATCCGTCTGATCTTGGCCGCCATCAAGCAGCGTGAAGTGGACGAGCGCGTTGAGCTGAGCGACAGTCAAATCCTCGGTGTTCTGGAGAAAATGATCAAGCAACGCCGCGAATCGCTAGCGCAATACCAAAACGCCGGCCGGGACGATTTAGCCACTCGGGAAGCTTTTGAGATCGAGCTGATCCAGACCTACCTGCCCGCACCGCTGAGCGAGGCTGATCTCGAAACCCTGATCGCCGAGGCGGTCACCACCACCAACGCGCAATCCGTGCGCGATATGGGCAAGGTGATGGCGCTGCTCAAGGATAAAATGCAGGGCCGAGCCGACATGGCGGCCGTCAGCGCCCGGATTAAAGCGCGCTTTGGCGGTTAAATCGCCCTTTTCCCCGGTAGCCGTCGCCGATCACCCCATCAGCATCTCCTTCTTTACGTTTGACCGCTGACGGTTGGGCGTTTATCCACTAGGCTTTTGGGCTATGGCTGGCCGCATACCCCAAGAATTCCTTGATCAGCTGCTCGGCCGGGCGGATCTCGTCGAGATCGTCAACGCCCGCGTACCGCTACGGCGTGCTGGGCGTGAATTTACCGCGTGTTGCCCGTTTCACACTGAAAAAACACCCTCATTCTCGGTCAGCCCGCACAAACAGTTTTATCACTGTTTCGGCTGCGGCGCGCATGGTAACGCCATCGGCTTCTTAATGGCCTACGAACGCCTCGAATTCTTGGAGGCCGTCGAAGAGCTGGCCCGATTTACCGGACTCAACCTGCCGCAAGCCTTTTCCAACGAGAGCGCCACCTCCACCAGATCGCTGCTGGAGTGGGTCGCTCAAGCCGACCGTTTTTATCGCCAGCAATTGCGCGAACACCCACTCCGGCAGCGGGCAGTCGATTATTTGCGCCAGCGCGGCTTGAGCGGCCAAATTGCCCAAACCTTCGGCATCGGCTACGCCCCGCCGGGCTGGGATTCTCTCGGTAAGGCGTTGATCAAGAGCGGGGCCAGTGCCGAAGAACTCAGCACGGCCGGCCTCATCAGTCGCGATGAGCAGGGCCGACCGCGCGACCGATTCCGCGATCGCATCATGTTTCCCATTCGCGACCGCCGGGGTCGGGTCATTGCCTTTGGCGGGCGCGCATTGGACGGCGATACGACGCCAAAATACCTGAATTCCCCAGAAACGCCCCTATTTCACAAAGGCGCCGAGCTTTACGGTCTTTACGAAGCCCGCACCCACAACCGGCAATTACAGCGGCTTTTAGTGGTCGAAGGCTATATGGACGTGGTGGCGCTGGCCCAACACGATATCCAGTATGCCGTAGCCACCTTAGGCACCGCCACGACCGCCGAGCATGTGGACCGGCTGTATCGAACCGTCAACGATCTGATGTTCTGTTTCGATGGCGACAAAGCGGGACGCGCGGCGGCCTGGCGCGCCCTGGAGACGATTCTACCTTTGCTGCGCGACGGTCGGCAGGCCAGCTTTTTACTCCTGCCCGAAGGTCAAGACCCCGATAGCGTGATCCGCGGCGAAGGCCGCGCGGCATTCGAGGAGCGGATCGAACGAGCGGCCCCGCTGGCTGAATACCTGTTTGCCGAGTTGCGCGCGCAAACCGACTTCACTTCTCTGGCGGGTCGCGCCCGTTTGGCGGAACTGGCTCGACCCTTTCTGGAAAAACTGCCGGAAGGGCATTTTCGCGACTTGATGGAGAAACAACTACAGCAAGAAGCACAGCTGGTGAGTACGCGGCTGCGCCGACCGCCGCCAAGCGTCGCCAGTCCAATCGACCGCAATCCGCGGTTGACCCGAACTCCGCTCCGCAAGGCGATCGCTTTGTTGTTATATCGGCCGGAGCTAGCGCAACTGACGCCCATTATCGACCCCGTATTCCACGAGGAGAATAAAGAGGAATCAGGCGTCAAATTATTGGTGAACCTGCTTGCTATCTTGCGCTCCAATCCTCAACTGAAGACCGCCGCCCTGCTGGAACGTTACCGAGATACCCGCGAAGGTGCGATCCTGGAACAGCTGGCCACATGGGAGCCTGGAGTACCTGAGCAAAATTACCATTTTGAACAAGAATTTATTGACATTCTCACTTCCCTCGGCCGCCGTAATGCGCTACGCGAGCACTTGCCAGATATGCTGATGCGTCGCGGCACGCCGCGCGCCCTTAGCTCAGAAGAACGAGAAGCTTTACGCAATCTGGGAAGAACAAAATAAATTCAATGCGGTTATTAATTTTGAAATTATCAACTAAAGTATTTTATGGTATCATTAAAAATTTCGACTTTTCTTTAATTAAGTACGTGAACAGGTCATGAGCGAGCAGCAACAATCGCAATTGAAGAAATTGATCGCCCGCGGCAAGGAAAAGGGCTTCCTGACCTATGCCGAGGTGAATGACCATTTGCCCGATGATATCGTCGATCCTGAGCAGATTGAAGACATCATCGCCATGATCAACGATATGGGCATCGAAGTTCATGAATTCGTGCCCGATACCGAAACCCTGCTGCTCAACGAAAACCCGGCCAGCGCCGACGACGATGTGGTCGCGGAAGAAGCCGCTGCCGCCTTGGCGGCTGTAGACAGTGAATTCGGCCGCACCACTGACCCGGTGCGAATGTACATGCGCGAGATGGGTACGGTCGAGTTGCTGACGCGGGAAGGCGAAATTCAAATCGCCAAGCGCATCGAAGAAGGGATGACCCAGGTATTGTCCGCGCTGGCCAGTTATCCTCTGACAGTTGGAGCACTACTACGGATTTACAACTCCATCAACGAAAACGGCACCCGGCTCGCCGATGTCATTAGTGGTTTTAAAGACGTTGAGGAAATGGCCCCGCCGCTACCGAATGAAGAACTGTTGTTGGCGGCCGATGACCCAGACGCGGTGGTGGTCGAAGACGAACCGGTCGTTCCCGACGATGAGGATGAAGACGCCGCGCAGGCGGTTGTCGAAAGCGGCCCCGATCCCGAAGAAACCGCCCGGCGCTTCGCCGATTTGCGCGCCTTGTACGAGCAAACATTGGCCAGCGTAGATGAATTCAGCTTGCAAGACCCTCGGACTCAACTGCTGCGCCAGCAGCTTGGCGAACGCTTTCTTCAGTTCCGACTGGTACCCAAAACGCTGGATCTGCTCATCGCCAGCCTGCACGAAATCGCCGAGCGCATCCGCATCCAGGAAAAAGAAATCATGTTGGTGTGCGTCAGTAGGGCGCAAATGCCGCGGAAGACTTTTATTACTTCCTTTCCCCAGAATGAAACCCGGCTGGAATGGGTGGACGAACAAATTCAAGCCGCCAAGAAATACTCGGTCGTTCTAGCGGATTACCGAGATGAGATTATGGACGTGCAGAGACGGCTGCAAATGATGGAAGGGGAAGCACGGCTATCGATCCATGAAATCAAGGATATCAACCGCCATATGTCCATCGGGGAGGCAAAAGCCCGCCGAGCTAAAAAGGAGATGGTGGAAGCCAATCTGCGGCTGGTCATTTCCATTGCCAAGAAATACACCAACCGGGGTTTACAGTTCCTGGACTTGATCCAGGAGGGCAACATTGGCCTGATGAAGGCGGTGGATAAATTCGAATACCGCCGGGGCTATAAGTTCTCGACCTACGCGACCTGGTGGATTCGTCAGGCCATTACCCGCTCCATCGCCGATCAGGCACGCACGATTCGTATTCCGGTGCATATGATTGAGACGATCAACAAACTAAACCGTATTTCACGGCAGATGCTCCAGGAGATGGGTCGCGAGCCAACGCCGGATGAACTGGCCAAGCGAATGGAAATGCCCGAGGACAAGGTTCGCAAGGTGCTAAAAATCGCCAAGGAGCCAATTTCGATGGAAACGCCCATCGGCGATGACGAAGATTCGCATCTGGGGGATTTCATAGAAGATCTGAGTGTGCTGTCGCCGGTAGAGGCCGCAACGGTTGAAGGTTTGCGGGAAGCAACCCGCGAAGTGCTGGCGACGCTCACACCGCGCGAAGCCAAGGTGCTGCGGATGCGGTTCGGCATTGATATGTCTACCGACCACACGTTAGAGGAAGTAGGCAAGCAGTTTGACGTGACTCGCGAGCGCATCCGTCAGATCGAAGCAAAGGCGCTACGAAAGTTACGGCATCCAAATCGCTCGGAACAACTGCGCAGTTTCCTGGATTTGGAATGAGCCTGTCTGGCACTAGAATTGGAGGATAGATAGAATTCCAGATCACTAGGGCCCTTAGCTCAACGGTCAGAGCAGGGGACTCATAATCCCTTGGTTGTAGGTTCGAGTCCTACAGGGCCCACCAAAATAATTTTTATTATCAAAGCCTTGACAGATAATTTGTCAAGGCTTTTTTATTGGTCCAGGCAAGCGGTAATTTTATCGCCGAACAATTTTTGACAAAAACTTTATTCAGCCCGTCATCATTTATCTACCACATGTAATTTTGACATAAAAATTTTATAAATAATTTCAGATAATTATTAGTTTTTATTTAATAATTACTGACATTTTGACAGTAAATTAGCTTACTCGATAAGCCCTCAATTGTAGCCATCGAGAAAAAACCCATAAAAAATAATATATTAATAATATAACCCATACCTGGTTCAGGTTTTGCTATATTTTTGACATATTCATATAAAGGTTTTTCCTCAGCCAGCTCATGGCGGAAACTCAAACCACCAACCACTGTCTCCAGGCAACCACCGAAAATGCAAATAATACGAAAAGAACAAATCATCATGTTGGGGTTAGCTGCGGGGTTGTCATTTTCTAGCATCGCAAACGGGGCAACGGATAACCTTTTTATCGCGGGTCTAAACCCTGGCCAGCGCCCTACAAATGCTCCAGTTATCACCGAAGTATTCAAAAACCAAGCTTGGTATGCCAGGGCGCTGACGGGTGTTAGTCAACCCTATCCCTACAGCCTTCACTTTCTAGATGATCAAGGCAATTGGTACACGCCATTCAATCGGCCTGGAATGACTGGGTATTACGACATCCGTGGTTGGCACAAGTAAATCAATCAACTTATTTCGGCAACCACTGGCGTGGATGTAACCAAACCTGATCTAGGAAACTGCGTAGCCTCTGCGCAGAATCTCTCTCTTTTAATTCTTTACGGGATAACTTTTCTCAAAAGTTCTCCATGTATGCGTGTGTTCCGTGCTTGAATCATTAACCAAAGCAATTAATTCTGGAGATTACCGTGAAAACGACTAACCGAATGTCGAAGTTGCCGATGCTTGTGGGCATGTTGCTTGGTACGTTAGCTGTGAGCACTCCAACTACTGCCAGCATGGGCGGCATGTCCGGCATGGGCGGCATGGGCGGCATGTCCGGCATGTCCGGCATGGGCGGCATGTCCGGCATGGGCGGCATGTCCGGCATGGGCGGCATGTCCGGCATGGGCGGCATGGGCGGCATGGGCGGCATGTCCGGCATGGGCGGCATGTCCGGCATGGGCGGCATGTCCGGTATGTCCGGCATGGGCGGCATGTCCGGCATGGGCGGCATGTCCGGCATGGGCGGCATGGGCGGCATGGGCGGTATGTCCGGCATGGGCGGTATGTCCGGCATGGGCGGCATGTCCGGCATGGGCGGCATGTCAGGCATGGGCGGCATGTCCGGCATGGGCGGCATGTCCGGCATGAGCGGCATGGGCGGCATGTCGGGTATGGGCGGCATGAGCGGCATGAGCGGCATGCCGGCATGTGCGGCATGGGCGGCATATCCGGCTACTTGATGAGTGGCATGGGCGGCATGGGCGGCATGGGCGGCATGTCCGGCATGTCCGGCATGTCCGGCATGGGCGGCATGAGCGGCATGAGCGGCATGTCCGGCATGGGCGGTATGTCCGGCATGTCTGGTAATTGGGTTTGGATACCGGCTGGCATGGGCGGTATGTCCGGCATGGGCGGCATGGGCGGCATGGCCGGCATGGGCGGCATGGGCGGCATGTCCGGAATGGGCGGCATGGGCGGTATGTCCGGCATGGGCGGCATGGGCGGTATGTCCGGCATGACTGGTTTTTACTAAGCAAAAATCTAAATATTTCGAGAGAATCGTTATGAAAATCATCAAAATGTCGAAGATCTCCATGGCCGCTGGCATGTTCCTTGGGGCATTAGTGGCCGCACCAGTTTTTGCCGCCGGCATGGGCGGTATGTCCGGCATGGGCGGCATGGGCGGCATGTCCGGCATGTCCGGCATGGGCGGCATGTCCGGCATGTCCGGCATGGGCGGTATGTCTGGCATGGGCGGCATGTCTGGCATGGGCGGCATGTCCGGCATGGGCGGTATGTCCGGCATGTCCGGCATGTCCGGCATGGCTGGTAGTGGTTATGGATGGGTGTGTACACAGTGGACACAACCCATGAGTGGCATGTCCGGCATGGGCGGCATGTCCGGCATGGGCGGCATGTCCGGCATGGGCGGCATGTCCGGCATGGGCGGCATGTCCGGCATGGGTGGCATGGGTATGGCATGTCCGGCATGGGCGGCATGTCCGGCATGGGTGGCATGGGCGGCATGTCCGGCATGGGCGGTATGTCCGGCATGGGCGGCATGTCCGGCATGGGCGGCATGGGCGGTATGTCCGGCATGGGTGGCATGGGCGGTATGTCCGGCATGGGTGGCATGGGCGGTATGTCCGGCATGTCCGGCATGGGTGGCCAAGGCGCGGTCTGCGTCCAATGGACATATAACCCGGTTGTTATGAGTGGCATGAGCGGTATGTCCGGCATGGGTGGCATGTCCGGCATGGGCGGCATGAGCGGTATGTCCGGCATGGGTGGCATGTCCGGCATGGGCGGCATGAGCGGTATGTCCGGCATGGGTGGCATGTCCGGCATGGGCGGCATGAGCGGTATGTCCGGCATGGGTGGCATGTCCGGCATGGGCGGCATGAGCGGCATGAGCGGCATGAGCGGCATGAGCGGCATGAGCGGCATGAGCGGCATGAGCGGCACGCAAGGTATGGAAGATAAAAAACCAGAAGCTAAGAAGGAGAAGTGAGAAAAACCGCGGCGTTAAAAAAGACGTATTAACTGCCGCAATTTTTTGAGCGAGAGAGGCGCTAGGGATGGCGACCTCCTCGTTCGTACCCCATACCAATCCTGTTATCTTTAAATCAAGATTGCCAAGTGAGGTCAGGTTTATGTGGAGGTTGCAGCCAAAGTCCCCCCAGGGCTGGGCAAGCCTGCTCATGGCGCTGGCGCTGATTTCGATCAACACCGCACGAGCCGAAAATCCCGATTATCAGAAGGCTGAGTGGAATCCCATCCATTTCCAGCCGCAAATAGCCAGCGCCACTAACGAACAATGCCTGAGTTGCCATCAGGAAATATTGAAAGATAAACCGCTAGAACAGTCGCCAGCCGGCGTCAAAGCCACTGAGGTTCTCGCTTGGTATCAAACGCTCGATACTTACCAAGGCGACCAGGACACCATGCACCGCCGACATCTGGTCGGTCCATTGGCAACGCGCCTGATGGACATGAAATGCACCACATGCCACCAGGGCAGTAATCCTCGAGAGGCAGCGCCCATTCCTCCGATCAATACCGGCGCGACGTTTACTTTGCGTAAGAAAGTCGATCCGAATACCTGCCTGATGTGTCACGGCGATTTCAATTACAAGATCATGACCGGCTTACCCGATCACTGGTCGAAGTCTGGTGAGATGTTTGGCAATAATTGCTTGGCCTGTCACACGGCTTTCCGCACCAATCGCCATAAAGTTAATTTCCTCAAACCGGAAGCCATCGAAGAAGCTGGCAAAGAGAGCGGAGATTCTTGCTATGGCTGCCATGGCGGGCGTCAATGGTATCGGATCAATTACCCCTATCCGCGCCATCCATGGCCGGGCATGACGCCTGAAACCCCAGAGTGGGCCAAAGGCCGCCCTACTGAATCAGAAACGCGATTCGTACAATACATGAAGACGCCAAACCAACCGTCGAGCGCCCCCAAATGAAAAGCCGGGACGATGCCAACATGACTTTGAATCCACCCCTCGACTTTTTGCGTGGGCGTCTCAATTTGTCGCGGCGCTCCTTTCTCAAAGCAACCGCCGTTGGCGCCGCGCTTGGCGGCACGGGTCTGATCGAACTCAAAACCGCTCGCGAGGCCAAGGCGTTCGCTTACGAACCCTACCCGCGTGACGATCAATTGCAAACAGTCGTCACCAGTTGCGCTCACAACTGCGGCTCTCGCCACATGCTGGTAGCCCACAAGAAGGGCGACGTGATCGTGCGACTGTCTACCGATGACGGTCGCTACCAAGCAGATGGCGCTTTCGACAAGGACACGTTTGAAGAACCACAGTTGCGCGCCTGCTTGCGAGGCCGCTCTTATCGGCAACGGCTCTATTCGGCCGAACGCTTGCTTTACCCAATGCTGCGGGTAGGTGAACGCGGCCAGGGGCGTTTCAAGCGCGCTTCGTGGGATGAAGCCTTGACCTTCGTCGCTGAGAAGATGGTAGCTATCAAGGAGAAATATGGGCCAACCGCCCTGCTCGACCAAAGTTACGCCGGCGCATCCTACGGCGTGCTCCACAAGTCCGATCAGATCGAAGGCTTGCTGGCGCGGTTCATGGGCCTGTTCGGCTGCCGTACCAATTCCTGGTCGGTACCTTCCTATCAAGGCACAACCTTCAGTTCGCGGATGACCTTCGGCACTATTGAGGATGGCAACGAAGATGACGCCTTTGCCCATTCCAAGCTGATCATCATGTGGGGCTGGAATCCCGCCTATACCTTCCACGGCGGCAACACCTTCTACTACATGCGGCTGGCCAAACAGAACGGTTGCAAATTCGTCCTGGTCGACCCGCAATATACCGATTCAGCCGCAACGTACGACGCTTGGTGGATTCCGATTCGGCCCAATACCGATGCGGCGATGCTGGCGGGAATGGCGCATTACATCTTCACCAACAACCTCCACGATCAAGCCTTCATCGATAAATTCTGTCTGGGGATGGATACCGGCACCATGCCGGATTGGGCCAAGGATCAGGAAAGTTTCAAGGATTACATCTTAGGAATCAAAGACAATCAGCCCAAGACTCCCGAATGGGCCGCGCAGATTTGCGGCGTCAAGGCGGAAGACATCAAGAAGTTGGCCGATATGTATGCCCGCACCAAACCGGCGGCGCTAAAAGCCTCTTGGGGTCCGGGCCGCAACGCCTACGGCGAGCAGTACAATCGGATGGCAGCGGCGGTACAGGCCATGACCGGCAATATCGGCATCCTTGGCGGCTGCGCCGAAGGCGTGGGTAAAGCCTGGCATTCCGAAGCTGTGGCCTACCCTTACGACCAATATGCTAATGTCTGGTTTGCTTCGATCAAATCCGACCGCTGGGCGCATTGCGTTCTCAATTATCCGAACGTCAAGCGCGAGGAAATCGGTCTCTGGCCGCGCCAAGATAATCTTGACGGGGTAATCCCCAATATCCGCGGCATCTTCTGGCAGGGTTCGGACTGGTTTAATCAGCTCACCAACATCAACAAGGAAATTCAGGCGATCAAGAAACTCGACCTGGTGGTGTGCATGGACAGCACGATCACTCCTTCCGGCCTGTACGCTGACGTGCTGCTGCCGGTCGCCACTCACTTCGAGCGCCACGATGTCGCGCTGCCTTGGTACAAGGGGCATTACTACATCCACCGGCCGAAAGTCATCGAGCCGATGGGCGAAAGTAAGACCGATTTCCAGATCTTCACCGAACTGGCGTATCGGCTCGGCTTTGGTCCGGCGTACAACCCGCGCGCCAACCGCGATTACTTCATCTACAACGACGCGGTGGATGACGCCTATCTGCGCACTTGGTGGGAAGAGAAGGTTATGCACCATCAGGGCGTGATGATGAGCTGGGATGAATTCAAACAGCGCGGTGTCTATAAATTCAAGCTAAATCAGCCACATGTGGCGTTTCGCGCCCAGATCGAGCAAGGCGTGCCATTCCAGACCCCTTCCGGTCGAATCGAAATCTTTTCCACGCAACTGGCGCAGATCAAGGATTGGACGAAGACCCAATACGGCTACCCCATTCCGGTCATTCCGAAATGGGTCGAACCGTGGGAATACGCGGGCAGCGAGAAGGCGAAACAATATCCGTTCCATCTGGTTTCGCCGCATCCACGGTGGCGCACGCACTCCATCTTCAACAACTGCGCTTGGCTGCGTGAGACCTACGAACAGGAGGTAACGATCAACGCCTCTGACGCCAAACGGCTCGGTATCCAGATGGGTGACACCGTTGAGGTATGGAACGACCGGGGTAAGGTCGTCGTCCCCGCCTATGTGACCGAACGCTGTATGCCCGGTGTGCTGGTCTTGTACGAAGGAGCCTGGATAGATTTGGATGAAAACGGCATCGACCGCGCCGGCAATCCCGATATGCTCACCCTTGATGAGCCCAGTCCGGCCGGCGCTTTCGCCTACAATACCGTTCTGGCGAGCGTGAAAAAATCGGATCTGGCGCATCGACCAGGGTGGGACAAGCTGGCCACCGCCCGCTCGTACATCTTCCGGCGCGAACTGTAAACCCCTTGAGGAGCCGATGCCATGGCTGACGCCAAAGCCCCCGAAAATGCGGCCGCGATCAAGGAAGCGGTCAAACGCCGCAAGAAAGAAGTGTATACGCCGGTGAAACCCGACATGCAGTTGGGCTTCATCCATAATAATGTCGATTGCATCGGTTGTCGGGCCTGTGAAATTGCCTGCAAAGATAAAAATGGGTTGCCAGCTGGCCCCCGTTTCCGCCGGGTGATGTATGTAGAAGGCGGCACCTATCCCGATGTCTATGCCTATAAGGTCAACATCTCTTGTAATCACTGCGGCGAACCCGCTTGTTTGCCCGCTTGCCCGACCGGGGCCATTTTCAAGCGTAAACAGGATGGCATCGTCGATATCGATTCGACCTTGTGTATCGGCTGCCGACGCTGCGAAGCGACCTGCCCCTATGGCGCACCGCAATTCGATCCCAGCGATCATTTGGTCAAGAAGTGCAATATGTGCGTGGACGAAATTGAGGCGGGCCGTAAACCCTACTGCGTCATGGCCTGCATGATGCGAGTGCTGGATATCGGTCCGGTGGATAAATTGCGAACCGGAGAATGGGAAACCAAGGCGCTAGGGCCAAACGACAAGCCGGTGCGGGCGGTGAAGAATTTCGCTAATCCGGAACTGACCAATCCCTCGATGGTGTTTGTTCCGCATAGCAAGGGTATCGTCGAGTGACGGCAACGGTGGACACGGCATCCGCTGCACCGGATGCCGGACCAGCCGTTACCATGAAGAGCTTCCGGCAAGCCGTGGCGGAGGATTTGTTGTCGCTCGCCCTCCTCCACCACGCCGAGCCAAACAGTGAATTGCTCCAGTCACTCCGGCGAGAGGCTGGTTTGTCGCTCGGTCTGGCGTTGCAATCGCCAGCCGGCCGGGAAGCGTTGCAAGCGATGGCGGCGGCGTTTGAGGGCCTGCCGGAAACGCTGGATCAAACCATTATCGACCAGTACGCCGCTGACTACGCCGACATTTATCTCACCAACGGTTACGGTGCTTCGCCGCATGAATCGGTTTGGCTGGATGAAGACCATTTGATGCGGCAAGAGCCGATGTTTCAGGTACGCGCTTATTACACCCGCCATGGTCTCACCGTTGGTGATTGGCGCACTCGACCGGAGGACCATCTGGCGCTGGAACTCCAGTTTTTGGCTCATCTATTTGATACGAAACAAGGAGATAACTTACTCGAGGCTGCCAACTTTATGGATGAGCATTTGCTGCGCTGGCTACCGTTGTTCGCCAAACGGGTAGCTGAGCGCTGCCGTACTCGATTTTTCGCCGCATTGGTCTTGTTGACCGACGCCTATTGCGAAGAACTGCGGGAGCTGCTGGCGCAAATTCTCGCCCAATCGCGCCCAACGGTCGAAGAAATCGAGCAGCGCATGAAACCGAAACGCGGCTCTGCTCCCCTGACTCCATCTACCTTTACGCCGGGACGGGGGCCAACGTGGTAAGCTTTTAGTTACCCAATCATTTTCCCGTGATCAGCAAACGCTATCCAGGGGATCGCCACAGTGAGAGATTGGAGCCTTTTGTAACGCGGGTTTGCCCGATGAAACTACTTCGACTCTTTGTTTTAACCACTGTCGGGCTTTATTTGGCCTATCTCACTGGCCTGTTTTTTGTCCGGCGGGCGATGCTTTACCCCGGCGTGGCTAATCACGTACCCGCCGAACCGCCCCCCGTTGCGGCCTTAGAGCGATGGCAAATCGACATGCCAATAGGGGAAGTTGAAGCCCTGTTCCTGCCAGCCACCACTGTCGCAAACGGCCTACCGCAACCAGCGCTCATCTTTGCGCACGGTAACGGCGAAGTGGTGGATTTTTGGGTATCCAGCTTCGATAAATTCCGGGAACGCGGGATCGCCGTACTCCTGGTTGAATATCCCGGTTATGGCCGTTCCACCGGGCAGCCGCCTGAATCATCGATTCGGCAGGCCATGGTTGCCGCCTACGACCGGCTGGTATTAGACAGCCGGGTTGATAGCCGCCGTATTGTTGGGTTCGGGCAATCGCTCGGTGGCGGAGCGGTCTGCCTTCTGGCCCGTGATCGCCCCCTTCGCGCGCTGATTCTTCAGTCGACTTTTCCTTCCTTGACTCTCTTTACCGCCCGTTATTTTGCGCCCTCTTTCATGCTGCGCGACCTTTTCGACAACGAGGCGGCGCTTCGTGCCTTTGCTGGGCCTGTTCTGATCATCCACGGTCGTCATGATGCGCTGATTCCTTATCAATTCGGACGGCGCTTTGCAGCGGCCGCGCCGCAGTCTGTTTTCAAAGTTTACGACTGTGGTCACGGCTGTTGGGAGCCGGAGCGATTACCCTTTTGGCAAGATGCCGATTTACTGCTCGCCCAGGCTGATATTTAATAAAAAATTTATTTTCAATAAATTATATTGATAATTACAGACTTGTGACCTCATCTCCACCCCCAAATAACATCGTGGCCCCTGCTCCTCTATCGGGCACCATTGCCAATTCCTCGTTGCGTGCCCGCATTGAAAAGCTTGCTGCTGAAATTCGCCTTCCCACTGTCACCGCCGAGCGCTGCGTGCATACTCGCATCGGCGACGCGACTTGTCGGGCCTGTGTCGATGCTTGCCCGCTTGGTGCGTGGGTGATCGACGATGAACGGCTGGGAATCGATATCAATGCCTGTGACGGCTGTGGTCTGTGCGTTCCCGCCTGCCCGGAAGGCGCCATCGTCAGCGATGATGTCTTAGCTGACACTGATCTCCGGACCTGGAAGAACCACACCACGGTCTTTCGCACCTGTGAACGAACGGATTTGGATGCTCCCGACTGCCGAATCCCTTGCCTGCATCGCATCGGAACACGAGAGCTGCTGTTCCGCTATCAACGCGGCATGACCCTCTGGATAATCACTGCGGCTGACTGTGATGCCTGCCCGCGAGGCGGCGTCCAACGGCTAGCTGAATCCATCCGACAAACTAACGCCCTGCTGCAAAGTCGAAGCTTGGAACCTATCGTTCTGGTTGCTTTGGAACCCTCGCACTGGAATAAAATCCTCAGTCAGTCAAACCCTTGTCAAAGCGGATTAGTCTCAACCCGCCGAAATTTCTTTTACGATGCCTTGCGAACCGCCGTAAATACCACACGCGACGCCGCCACACTGACTGGGGACGAACCAGCCAACTTCACCCCGCCCGCCGCATGGCTGCCGAAGACAGGGCCAGATGATCTTTTTTTAGCGACGCCCACCATCGACCCCACCCGCTGCAACGGCTGTGACGCCTGTGTCCGGCTCTGCCCACACCAAGCCATTGCGTTGGAAACAACCGAAACCGCATCTTGCTATCAGGTCGAACCTCGCCAATGCACCGGTTGCGGGATTTGCCGGGATGCCTGCGACCAAGACGCCATCCGTATCAAGACGCTTGCCCCTCGGCCACCCGCCGTCGCCTTGGCCCAAGGACGCTGCCCGGCGTGCGATATCCGCTATCACCTCCCCACAGCACAGCTTGGTACGGATGGGTTATGCGCCATCTGCGCGCAAACGCGCCACGGCCGCCATCTCTATCAAGTTTTCAAATAGGGCGTGATGCCGTGGTTGTTTCCGCCAGTCCAGGGGCGGTCAAACTCAAACCTCAAGCATGGTATGCTGGTTCAAGCCAACCGTTCTTGGAAACGACGCCATTGCGACAGTGGATTGCCCGCAGCCTCAACCGAAAATTCATCGTGGCCTCCGCCGCTGGGTTGCTGGCGGTCTCGCTGATCTTTCTCCTGGCCTTTGTCACCTTGTATCGCAGCCAACTTCAGGAAGAACGGACGCTAAAGGCATCGGAAGTCAACCGGCTTTTGCAAGCGGCCCTCATCAACGCCATGCTCAAGCGCGACCTGGAGGGGCTGCGCCAGATCATCGACGACTTGGGCAAAGAGGGGTCCATCCGGCAGGTGATGATCCTGAATCCGGCCGGCGAAGTACGCTTTGCCTCCGATCATGAATTGATTGGCACGCAACTGATGAAACCAGATGAACCAGCCTGTCCCGGTTGCCTCCCCGCCAGCGCGCTAACCAAAGAAGCGCAATTCACCATTGCCGATTCCAGCGGCCGGAACCTGTTGCGCGCCGTCCATCCCGTGCGCAACCAAGCGCGTTGCGCGCAATGCCATGGCCCGACTGAGCTCAAACCGATCAACGGTATTCTGGTGGTCGATCACGAAGCCGACACCCTGCGCACCCGCATCTTACGCAGCACCGGCCTGCTGATGGGATCGGGCGCGGTGGTGGTGATGCTCTCCGTCGTCGGCGGCTGGTGGTTCATCGACCGTTTTGTGCTGAAACCGGTGGCTGGCCTGGCAACCGGCGTCAGCGAACTGGCCAGCGGTCGACTGGAGGCCCGCGTCACGATCGCCGGCGCTGATGAAATCAGCCAACTGGCCCGCACTTTCAACCAGATGGCGGAAAATCTGGCGCACGGCATGGAAACGGTACGAGAGCAGCAGGCGTTTTTGCAAAACTTGATCGACGCTATCCCGGACGGCATTCGCGTCATCGGCCCCGACTACCGCATCGTGCTGGCCAATCAGACGTACGCCCAACATCTGGGGCAAACGGTCCCTGAAACCATCGGTGCGGCTTGCCATCGCTCCAGCCACCAGCGCGACAATCCCTGCCCGCCGCAGCTGATCGCTTGCCCTTTGGTTGAAATCGCCAAAACCGGCGTCCCGATCAAAACCCTTCAGAGTTTCATCCACAACAAGGACGGCGCTTTCCTGCATGTCGAGGTCTACGGCGCGCCGATGCGCGTTCACGCCCAGGGGAAAGAAACCACCTATATCGTGGAGTCGATCCGCGATCTGGCCAAGCAGCTCCAATATTCCCATCAACAGAAACACGCCACGCTCAGCCAACTGGCGGCCGGCGTCGCCCATGAGATTCGCAATCCGCTCGCCTCAATCCGCATCGCGCTAGACACGTTGTTCAAACTCCGTGATGGCGGCGTCCGCGATGACGAACAGCTCTACGAATACCTGCATCTAACCGACCGCCAGATCGACCGCTGTATCGACATCACCGAGCGGCTGTTACGCCTCAGCCTGCCGCCGGGCCAGTCGCCGGATTTGGTGTCGATCAACAGCGCGCTGCAAGAAACGATTTCACTGCTCACGCTGGAAGCGCTCCAGCGCGGTGTGACCATCGAGTTGATGTTGAGCGAAACCGACGCGCGAACCGTGGCGTCCGACAGCGAAATCCGCATCGTCATCGTCAATCTGACGCAAAACGCCTTCCATGCCATGCCCAACGGCGGGGTGTTGCGCGTGAGCAGCCGAGCCGATGAAAAATGGGTAGCCATGGAATTTGCGGATACCGGAACCGGTATTCGGCCCGATGACCTACCTTACATTTTCGATCCCTTCTTCAGCCGTCGCGCCGATGGCGGTCGAGGCACTGGACTTGGCTTGCCAATTTGTCGGGCCATTGCCGAACGTTGGGGCGGGGAAATTCAGGTCGCCACCCAACTCGATCACGGCTCCCGATTTCGCGTGCGGCTTCCTGATGCGGACGCCACCGACTTCAGTTGACCTACAACGAAGGATTGCCCAAAACAATGAAGGACATATTGATTATTGAAGACGACCGGACGCTCAATAACCTGATGGCGCGGCACCTGCGAGAGATCGGCCACTCGGTAAAGTCAGCGTTGGACTGGGCCAGCGCCAAGGACTATCTCGCCGCCAACGAGCCGGCGCTGATCCTGCTCGACTGCAGGTTGCCCGATATGGACGGCTACAAGATCATCTCTGAAGTGGCGCATCAGTATCCGGTGATCGTGCTGACCGCCTATGCCTCGGTGCAGAATGCCGTGCGCGCCATTAAAGCCGGTGCCGCCGAATATTTGACCAAACCGGTTAATCTCGACGAACTGGAACTGACCGTCAAGCGGACGCTGGAAACCGATACCCTGCGGCGGGAACACCAATGGTATCAGCGGCAAATCCAGGCCATGGGAAAAAACCCGATGATCGGCCGCAGCCGAGCGTTATCGGAGGTTCACACGCTGATCGACGCCGTGGCCGCCGCCGACATCACCGTCCTGATCCAAGGCGAAAGTGGGGTCGGCAAGGAATTGGTGGCGCGGCAAATTCACCAACGCAGCGCGCGGGCCGACCGTAATTTGCTCGAAATCGACTGTTCCACTCTGCACCACACCTTATTTGAATCGGAACTGTTCGGCCATGAACGCGGCGCGTTCACCGGCGCCGACCGCCGGAAACCAGGATTAGTCGAAGGTGCCGAAGGCGGCACCTTATTTCTGGACGAAATCGGCGAGCTGGATATCGCGCTACAGGCCAAGCTGCTACGCGTGCTGGAAAGCGGGCAATTCCGCCGCTTGGGCGGCACCAAGGATTTGCGGGCCAACGTGCGCATCGTCGCCGCCACCAACCGCGGCCTGGAGCAAATGAGCCGCGAAAACAAATTCCGCCAGGATCTGTATTTCCGCCTGAGCAGCTTCGTCATCCATGTACCGCCGCTGCGAGAGCGGCGTGAGGATATCGCGGAACTGGTGGAGTATTTCCTCCACCATCTCGACATCCGGCTGCAAGTCAACAAGACCATTTCGGCGGCGGCGTTAAAACAACTGGTCGCTTACGACTGGCCGGGCAACGTGCGCGAACTGCGCAACGTGGTCGAACGCGCCATGATTCTCTCCGGCAACAAACCTGAAATTCGCCCGGAACATCTCACCTTCGGCGCTTCAGGCCAAAATCCGGCGGCGATCACCTCGCTCACCTTCGAGCACGACCCGAATCTGGATGAGATCGAACGGGTCTATCTGGAAAAAATGCTTGAAAAATATTCAGGCCACCGAGCGCATGTGGCCAAGGTGCTCGGCGTCAGCGAGCGCAACCTCTACCGTCTGCTGCGCAAGCATGGCTTGCCCAAGCACTGAGCGCCGGCTCGTCCGGATTCGAACGAGCAATCGGGCGTCGCTCAAGCCGCCATATTGCGGATGTGATGGGTCAGACGACTCTTGTGGCGAGCGGCTTTGTTGCCGTGGATCAACCCCTTGCGGGCCATACGGTCGATGACCGGCACGGCGGTTTGATATTCGGACTCCGCTTGGGTCTTGTCGCCGGTCTGAATCGCCTTCAGCACCCGTTTGATGTAGGTGCGCAGCATGGAACGCATGCTGGCGTTATGCTGGCGGTGTTTCTCCGCCTGACGGGCGCGCTTTTTCGCTTGAGCGGTGTTGGCCAAGATCAATACTCCTTACGACACAACAGGATAAATGTCATATTAATCGGGTTCAAAAAAGGGGAATAATGATGACAGTTCCCGCTATTCTGTCAATCCCTTTTTCGCGCCGCCGCTGACAGTTCGGCCCAATCCCGCTATGATCCGCGCCTTAAAATCTTAGCGAGCGGGATCGCATCCTTATGAGCAAGGCTCTCCTCAAATCCACCGGCATTGTCAGCGCCATGACCTCAATGTCGCGCGTGACTGGCTTTATCCGCGATATGGTGTACGCGCAGATGTTCGGGGCCGGAGCCGGCACCGACGCCTTCTTCGTGGCTTTCCGCATTCCCAACTTCCTGCGCCGATTGTTCGCCGAAGGCGCTTTTTCCCAAGCCTTCGTCCCGGTTTTTTCAGAATATCAAACCCAGCGCTCGCATGCGGAACTCAAGGAACTGGTCGATCAAGTCGCTGGCACGCTGGGCGCCGTCCTGCTGCTGATTTCCGCCATTGGGGTGGTGGCCGCGCCGCTGTTGATCCTGCTGTTTGCGCCTGGCTTCACTACCGACGCCAGCAAATATGAATTGACGGTGGAAATGCTCCGCATCACCTTCCCGTATCTGTTCTTCATCTCCCTCACCGCCTTCGCTGGCGGCGTGCTGAACAGCTGCGGCAAATTCGCCATTCCGGCGATCACCCCGGTATTGCTCAATTTGACCATGATCGCCGCGGCGGTCTGGCTCGCTCCCCGCATGGAGCGACCAGTGGTCGGTCTCGCTTGGGGTGTCTTTATCGCTGGCGTAATCCAGTTGAGTTTTCAAATCCCTTTTCTGCGCCAGCTCAAGCTGTTGCCACGACCGCGCTGGGGTTGGGCCGCGCGGGGCGTACAGCAGGTCTTGAAGCTGATGGTGCCCGCTTTATTCGGCTCCTCGGTGGCGCAGGTTAATTTATTGATCGACACGGTGCTGGCGTCATTCCTGGTTTCCGGCAGCGTTAGTTGGTTGTATTACTCGGACCGACTGGTGGAATTTCCGCTTGGCATTTTCGGAGTGGCGCTCGGCACGGTGATCTTGCCCAAGCTATCCCGTCAACACGCCAGCGCGGAGGCCGGCGGTTTTTCGCAAACGCTCGATTGGGCGTTGCGCTGGGCCTTGTTAATCGGCGTTCCCGCGACTATTGCGTTGATTCTGCTGTCGGGTCCGATGTTGTCAGCACTGTTTCAGTACGGTGAATTCGACAGTCGCGATGTTGTCATGTCCACCCGCAGCCTGATGGCGTTTGCCTTCGGTTTGGTGGCGTTCATGCTGATCAAGGTTTTAGCGCCAGGTTTTTATGCCCGAAAGGATACCCGCAGTCCCGTGAAATATGGCCTGATCGCCATGGCAGCCAATACAGCGCTGGTATTGACGCTGATCTGGCCGCTGGCCCATGCCGGGTTGGCGCTAGCCACCTCTCTGGCGGCTTATCTCAATGCGGGTTTGCTGTTTTTCAATCTCCGACGGCGCGCCATTTATCAACCGCGCGCTGGCTGGCCGAAATTTCTGCTGCAACTGTGTATCGCCAATCTCACCATGGGGCTGGTGCTGTGGTTCGGCGTTGGCCCTCTCGACAGCTGGCTCCAGGCCAGCGCCAAGGCGCGTTTGTGGCATCTCAGCGGGTTGATTGTGGCCGGCGGCGCCAGCTATTTGCTGGCGGTGCTGGCAGTGGGAATCCGGCCCCGGCATTTGCTATTACGGCACGATTAAGCCGCCCAGATATTTCCGCACCGTCCGCCGATCCAAGCCGGTGCGCCGAGCGACCTCCTCGTAATTGCGGCATTGCTGGTAGAGCAAGGCACAATAATTGGCTAACAGGCCACGCGCATCCAAGCTGCCACTCTGGATGCGCCGCCAAAATTGGCGTTCGGGCGATAGGTCTGTCCGCTCCCCGGTATAGCGCCCAGTCAACAAAATGCGTCGCGCCGCCTGTTCCAGCTCCCGAACGTTGCCCGGCCAATCGTAATCGGCCGCCAGGTCGCGATGGAGCGAGGTCAACACCAGATCGACCGCTGCCGGACTGGATGATCCGAGCAAGCGCGCCACCACGGCGTCCACCAGCAAATCCAGTTCAGCCGGCGTTTCAGCCAACCGCTGGCGCAGCGGCGGTACGGTGATGATGTCGGAACACAGCCGGTAGAAAAAATCCTGGCGAAACTTGCCCTGTTGGCGTAATTCGTCTAACGATTGATGGGTGGCCGCGATGACCCGCCCGGCAAAGCGTTGCGGCTTGTGACTGCCAACCGGCGTGAAGGAGCGTTCCTGCAACACCCGCAACAGTTTAATTTGCACGCCGAGGCTAGCGTCGCCGATCTCGTCCAGAAACAGCGACCCGTAGGGGCTACAGCGGGCGAACATGCCTTGACGGTCATCCACCGCTCCAGTGAACGCGCCCTTGCGATGGCCGAACAATTCCGATTCAATCAGGCTTTCGGGAAATTCCGCCAGATTGACCGCGATAAACGTGTCGGCGACGCTGTGCTGAAAGCGGTTGCCGGCGGGATCGAACGGGATGAACACCGACCGACCGATGGCCGCCGCCGCCGAGCCCTTGCCGCTGCCGGTCTCGCCGAGCAGCAGGGTCGAAAAATCGTCCATCCGGTTCCACAGATAGCGCTCGTAGATGCGCATGTCGCAACCGAACACGTTGTTCCACAGCGCCCGCCGCAGTTGGTGCATACAGGGACTGGAGCCGATGAGCGCGCTGTCGATGAAGCGGTAAGCGCGGCGTAGCTGATAAAACAGTCCGAAATAGCGCACCGCTTCCACTTGACCGAAACCTTGTTCCCGCAGTAAGGCCAGCGCCTCGTCAGCGAAGGTGACAGGCGTCAACGGGCGAAGCTGGGTCAATTCGTGGTCGATCAGTCGATCCAATGCTGGCAGGAAGCGATAGTAGCCATAAAACAATCTGGCGTCGGCCAACCATTGTCGTTCCTCGCCCCCGTATTGGGTCAGGCTGCCAGCGTTGCGCTGACTCAAGCGGTCAAGTCGTGCCATCAACACTGGAAACAGCGCGCTCAGGGCATGATGGCCATCCGTGATCGTCAAAGCCGACGCGGGCACCAACGCCGCAACCTGTCGGCGGTTAACCTCAAACGGATTGGCCATGATTAAATCGGACGCAGCGGCTAAAAATTGCCGGTCATCCGGTTCGAGTCGTAATCGGGTACCTGCCATTCGAAAGTTTCCCTAGCAAAAAATGTCTGGCCAATCGGCATGAAATGTACCGATACTACTGAGCCTTATTTTATAACGCGCATTAGAACTTCGTTGCAACAATGACTTAGCTAATTTCCATGGCTGGCACGGGATTTTCAAGGAGAACTGAAGACTCACGACAAGATGGAGAGATAAGATGAACCCGAATAGACAGGCCAGCGAACACAGTTTTCGCGGTTGGGATGGCGCGGAGTTGTTCTACCGCGCCTGGTTGCCCGAAGCTAACACGGATCGAGCGGTGATCCTGTTCCATCGCGGTCACGAGCATTCCGGCCGCTGGCAAGATGTGGTGAACAAGCTCGATTTACCCGATTTCGCCCTGTTCGCCTGGGACGCGCGCGGCCACGGCCGCAGTCCCGGCGAGCGCGGCGATGCGGAAAATCTCGGCGTGTTGGTGCGCGACGTGGACGCTTTCGTCGGCCATGTTGCTCGCCATTACGGTATTCCCATCGAAAATATCGTTGTGTTCGCCCACAGCGTCGGCAGCGTGCTGGCGGCGACCTGGGTGCATGACTACGCGCCGAAAATCCGCGCCCTGGTGCTGGGTAGCCCCGCCTTGCAAGTGCAACTGTACGTTCCCTTCGCCATTCCCGCGCTGCGCTTGCTGCTGACATTCAAGCCGAAAGCCTACGTCAACAGCTACGTGAAAGCGAAATTGCTGACGCACGATCCGGCCAAGATCGCCAGCTACGACGCCGATCCGCTCATCACCCGGCGCATCGCGGTGAAGCTGTTGGTCGATCTGCACGATGCCGGTCGCAAGTTGGCGGACGACGCGGCGGCGATCACCACGCCGACCTTGTTACTGACTTCCGGCGCGGATTGGGTGGTCGATCAGGCGATCCAGCACCGATTTTTCGAGCGCTTGGGTGCAACGGTCAAGGAAATGCACGTTTATGCCGGCTTCCTCCACGATACCTTCAACGAGCGGGACAACCAGTTACCGTTAACCGATGCCCGCCGCTTTATTCTGGAGGCGTTTGCGCGCCCGCGCGATGAGCCGTCCTTGCTGGATGCCGATCGCAACAGCGCCACCCAGCGCGAATATGAAAGATTGGCGAACCCCTTGCCGGCGTTGTCGCGCCGCCGGTTCGGTTACGGCCTGAGCCGATTCTTTCTCAACACGATCGGGTCGCGCTTGAGCCGGGGCATCAGGCTCGGCGTCGCTACCGGTTTCGATTCGGGAACTACCTTGGATTATGTGTACCGCAACCACGCCGAAGGGTTCACCCCACTGGGCCGGTTGATCGACCGCAACTACTTGAACGCCATCGGCTGGCAAGGAATCCGGCTGCGTAAGCGCCATTTAGAAAAATTGCTGCGCCGGGCGATGCGGGAACTGCACGCCACCGACCAACCGGTACGGATCGTCGATATCGCCGCCGGTCACGGTCGCTACGTGCTGGACGCCGTGCGCGAGCCATCCGACATTCCGGCGACCGGGGTGCTGCGGGATTTCAGTCCCATCAATGTGGAAGCGGGGCGGCGGCTGATCGCTGAACGGGGCTTGCAAGATCGCTTTGCCTTCGAGCGAGGCGACGCCTTCGATCCGGCCAGCCTCGCCGCGCTGCCCGGAAACGCCACGGTCGGCATCGTTTCCGGGCTTTACGAGCTGTTTCCCGAGAATAAGCCGGTGCGCGCGTCGCTGGCTGGGTTGGCGGCGGCGGTAACTCCGGGCGGCTATCTGATCTATACCGGCCAGCCTTGGCACCCGCAACTCGAATTCATCGCGCAAGTGCTGACCAGTCACCGGGATGGCAAGCCGTGGGTGATGCGGCGGCGCACCCAGCAGGAAATGGATCAACTGGTCGCCGCCGCCGGCTTTGAGAAAATTGCTCAAGAAACCGATCCGTGGGGCATTTTCACGGTGTCGCTGGCCCGTCGCCTGGAGCCCGGTCATGCTTGAAAAATCCGTTACGGTCGAACCGGCGCGTCCCTGGCGCGCGGCTATCGTCTGGATGGCGCTGGTGCTGGGGCCGGGTTTCTTCCTAGTCTACGGCTTTGGCAATGAACTGACGGCGCGGCGCGGCGACGTGGGCAGTTTCTTCTTCGCGTGGGAGCGCCACATTCCGCTGCTACCCTGGACGATTATTCCCTACTGGTCACTGGACATCTTCTACGCCTGCTCGGTGCTGCTGTGCCGGGATCGACTGGAGTTGGATCGCCACGCCTGGCGGATTATCACCGCCGTCCTGCTCTCCGCCATCGGCTTTCTGCTGTTTCCGCTTCGCTTCGGTTTCCCCCGGCCGGAAGTCGATGGGCTATTCGGCCCCCTGTTTGAAGCGCTGTACGGTTTCGATCAGCCATTCAATCAAGCCCCGTCCTTGCATATCAGCTTAGGGATGATTGTGTGGTACCTCTACGCCAAGTATGCCAGAGGGGCTTGGCGCTGGTTGCTGCATGGTTGGTTCGTGTTGATCGGCTTTTCGACGCTCACGACCTGGCAGCATCATGTCATCGACCTGCCGGCGGGGGCATTGGTCGGGATGATCGCGTTTTGGCTGTTTCCCGATCCGCCAGCCGAACGGACTGGCAAACCTGTTAGCTATCGGCCGGTTGGCGGAAATCGCTTGGCTGGTCGGTATCTAAGCGGCGGATTGCTCTGTCTGGCGCTCGCTTTATCAGGACGTTATTGGCTGATTTTGCTGTGGCCCGCGCTGAGTTTGGGCGCGGTGGCGACCGCTTACGCGGGAATCGGGCCGGTGGTGTTTTGCAAGCAAGGCGGGCGACTGTCAAGAGCGGCGAAGCTGGTTCTCGCGCCGTATCTGCTCGGCCAAACTCTCTCGTGGCGATGGCATCGGCGGCGGATGGCGTCGCCGTTCGCTGAAATTGCGCCAGGTCTGTTCATGGGCGCTCGGCTGGACGCGCGGGAGGCGCTACTGTTCGCCGCCGCCTATCCCCGTCGCTTGGTGCTCGATCTGACCGGCGATTTTGACGAAACGGATCACTTGCGCCAGGGTGATTATGTCAATTTGCAACTGCTGGATTTGACCGAACCGCCGCCGGCCGCCTTGCGCGACGGCGCGGCCGCCATCGAACTGGCGTTGCAACAAGGAAAAACCGTGTTCGTTCACTGTGCGCTGGGGTATGCGCGCAGCGCGCGCCTCGTGGCGCATTGGCTCACGGTTACTGGGCGCGCCCGCTCGCTTGAGGAAGCGTTCGAGCAGGTGCGCGCGGTTCGACCCGGCATCATCGTCGGCCCCCAACGGCTGGCTCCATCGCCCTCGTGCTAGCTTGGAGCTGGGAGACGCCACGGTCATCCCTCACCTTCTCACCACCAGTTATTCATAATTCCGAGAGGATTACTCAGGATTTGACGGAATCGGTTATTATTGTCGCGCCAATCCCATCTTGAGGACGATCCATGCGGATTCTGCTCGTCAAACCCCACGCCCATCTGAAAACCGTGCTGGGTCTCCAGCGATTTCAATGTCTGGAACCGCTCGAATTCGGTTATCTGGCGGCGGCGATCCCGGCCGAGCACGAGGTGCGGGTGCTCGATCTGCGACTGTACCGGTTTGCGGAAACCGCGTTTGAGCGCGAATTGGCGCGGTTTCAGCCGGATTTGGTCGGGTTTACCGCTTACAGCCACGAATCGGGCCGCATGAAGCGATTGGCTAACACGGTGCGTCGACTGATGCCAAAAACACGGATCGTGGTCGGCGGCCACCACGCCACCGTCGCGCCCACTGACTGCAATATTCCCGATATCGACTACATTGTGCGCGGCGAGGGTAGCGGGCCGTTCCGCGCGCTGGTTGCGGCCTTAGCCAAAGGGGAACAACCTGAAGGCATCCCCAATGTGTTGTTCAGCGGCGAAGGTTTCGACGCGGAAGCCGCCAAGGTTTGGCCGCGCTATCCCGATCCGCGCACCATTCCGATTCCACGACGGGATTTGTGGGACAGCCGTTCCTATTATTGTGTTTGGGTGTGCGAAAACCCGCGCGACTGGCAAGTCTTGTTTCCACGAGTGGCGATGGCCCGCACGTCTTATGGCTGCAAGATGACCTGCTCGTTCTGCATCGTGCCCTTTCTGAGCGGCACCACCCATATGCCGCGCGTGGCCGATGTGGTGGCCGAGGATTTATCCCGCATCGAAGTCGATCACGTCTACTTCGCGGATGACGAGAATTTCATCGACGATCAATACGGCTTCGAACTGGCCGAAGCGATTGAAAAACGCGGGATCAAGAAACGCTATTTCGCTTGGGCGCGGGCCACCACCATCCTGCGTTCTCCCGAACTGATGCGCCGCTGGAAGGAAATCGGCCTGGACGGCGTGTTCGTCGGCTTCGAGTTCACCACCAATAAGGAGTTGAAAGCGGTGCGCAAGGGCGGCACTGTTTCGCACAACGAACGCGCCCACGAAACGCTGCGCCAGTTGGGCATCGCCTGCCATGCCGCCTTCATGGTTCGGCCCGAATACAGTCACACCGAATTCGATCATCTGCGCAACTACGTCAACGCCATGCCACCGGTGCAATGCAGCTTCACCGTCTGCACGCCTTCGCCCGGCACCGCCGATTACGACGCCGCTCGTCCCACGTTTTGGGCTGGCGACGCCTACGATCTGCATGATTGCATGCACCCGCTGACGCCCACCACGTTACCCTTGCGCGAATTCAGCGAGCTGTTCGCCCGCCAGGTGCGGGAAGCCTCGCGGCGCAATCCGCTGCGCATTGAGCGCCACCCGATCCGCCCCTGGGAACTGGCCCGCGTGATCGCCGCTGAAAAGCGCTATGACCAAGCGTTTCGCGAACTGTATCGCGATTTCCCGCGCGAGCTATGGAATTGGCCGGGCCAGACCCAACTCTCCGCGTAAACCGACGTTCTCCTGTTCGCTTCCAGCAGCCGGAGAACACGGCACAGTGTTAAGAATCCAGTAATTATCCCTATAATGCTGGTTTTCGCGCGTAACCCGACCGATTAATGACAAACCAGCATGGAATTGATTCGCGGCCAGCATAATTTGCGGCCCCGCCATCGGGGCTGCGTCGCCACTATTGGCAATTTTGACGGGTTGCATCTTGGCCACCAAGCCATTCTGGCGCAATTGGCCGAGCACGCCGCGCGTTTGCATTTGCCGCGTCTGGTCATCACTTTCGAACCGCAGCCGCAAGAATTTTTTGCCGGTCCCGCCGCCCCGCCAGCCCGTTTGATGCGGCTGCGGGAAAAAATACAGGCATTGACCGGTTTGGGCATCGAGCGGGTGTTATGCCTGGAGTTCGACCAGCGACTCGCCGCCATGCCGGCGGAAACCTTCATCGAAAACTTATTGATCGAACGCCTCGGCATCCGCCATCTGGTGGTGGGTGACGATTTCCGTTTTGGCCATCGCCGGGCTGGCGATTTTACCATGCTAGTCGAGGCGGGCCGCCGCCATGGTTTTGGGGTGGTGGACAATCACAGCTATCTGGTGGATGACGAGCGGGTCAGCAGCACCCGCATCCGGCAGGCACTCGCTCAAGGCGACTTGGAATTCGCCAGACGGCTGCTGGGCCGACCCTATAACATGTGCGGGCGAGTGGCCCATGGTGATCAGCGTGGTCGAACGATCGGCTTTCCGACCGCGAATATTCATCTGCACCGCCGCGTTACTCCCGTTTACGGCGTTTATGCCGTGCTGCTGAGCACCCCTACGCTGCCGCCCCGGCCCGGTATCGCTAACGTCGGCCGCCGTCCGACCGTGCATGGCGACCGCGAACGCTTGGAAGTCCACCTGCTCAATTACCATGGGGACTTGTACGGCCAGCACGCCAGCGTTGATTTTCTACACCATCTCCGCCCGGAACAACGCTTCGAATCGTTGGACGCCCTCCGACAACAAATCCAGCGGGACGAACAAATCGCCCGGGCCTATTTTTCCGCGCAGGGCCTCTCCCCTTCTCCCTCCTCCAGCCTGAAAGGGTCTTAGGGTGAAGACGCTTTTCGCCCTGCGCTCGCCGCATCAAGAGGTTTATCGTGGCTGATTACAAAGATACGCTCAATCTTCCCCAAACCGCCTTTCCGATGAAGGCGGATCTGGCCAAGCGCGAGCCGGATATGCTGAACTATTGGCGGGAACTGGATTTGTACAACCGCCAGCGCCGCGAATTTGCTGGCCGCCCGAAGTTCGTGCTACACGATGGCCCTCCCTACGCCAACGGTGCCATTCACATCGGCCACGCCGTCAATAAAATTTTGAAGGACATCATCGTTAAATCCCGCACCCTGCGCGGCTTCGATGCGCCTTATGTTCCGGGCTGGGATTGCCACGGCCTACCCATCGAACAGGTCGTGGAAAAAAAATTGGGTAAAGTCGGCGTCAAGGTGGACGCCCGCGAATTCCGCACCGCCTGCCGTGCGTTCGCCAGCGAGCAGGTCGCCAGCCAAAGCGCCGATTTCCAGCGGCTAGGCGTGCTGGGCGACTGGGAGCGGCCCTATCTGACCATGGCGTTTCACGTCGAGGCGGATATCGTGCGCGCGCTGGCGCGAATCGTGGCCAACGGCCATCTCTACCGCGGCTTCAAGCCAGTGTATTGGTGTATCGACTGCGGCTCCGCCTTGGCCGAGGCCGAAGTGGAGTATGAAGATCGCAACTCGCCCGCTATCGACGTACGCTTCCCGGTCGCCGATCCAGAAGCGCTGCTGGCTCGCTGCCGCCACGTCGAAGGTCATGACGGTAAAGGACCGCTATCGGTGGTGATCTGGACCACAACCCCTTGGACGCTGCCCGCCAACCGAGCGGTCGCGGCCAATCCGGGCTTCGAGTATGTCATCGCCCAGGTTGAAACCGACCGCGGTCAAGAGCGGCTACTGGTCGCGGAACCGCTGTTAAAGCCGTCGCTGGCCCGTTGGGATATCGCTGATTATCAGATCGTTGCCTATGGATCGGGCGCGGATCTGGAAGGCTTGTTGCTGCGCCATCCGTTTTACAACCGCGAGGTGCCGCTCATCTTGGGCGATCACGTCACCACCGAGGCCGGTACCGGGCTGGTGCACACCGCGCCGGCTCACGGTCAAGAAGACTATGTGGTCGGTTCGCGCTACGGCCTGCCGGTGGACAACCCGGTAGGGCCAGACGGCAAATTTTTTTCCGACGTGCCGCTGTTCGCCGGCTTGCATGTATTCGCCGCCAACGACCGGGTGATCGAAACCCTCAACGCCCACGGCATGCTGCTGCGGATCGCGCGGCTGAGCCACAGCTATCCCCATTGCTGGCGGCATAAAACGCCGGTCATTTTCCGCGCCACCGCGCAGTGGTTCATCGGAATGGAGCACCACGGTTTGCGCGCCCGCGCGCTAGAGGAGATCAAAAAACTCCGTTTTACGCCGGATTGGGGCGAAGCGCGGTTGCACGGCATGGTGGCGAACCGGCCCGACTGGTGCGTATCCCGCCAACGCTATTGGGGCGTGCCGATCACGCTGTTCACGCACAAGCAAAGCGGCGAACCGCACCCGAAGACCTTGGAATTGATGGAGCAAGCAGCGCAGCGGATCGAACAGGGCGGCATTGACGCCTGGTTCGAACTCGATCCGGCCGAACTGCTCGGCGCGGAGGCGGCCCATTACGACAAACTGAAAGACACCCTGGATGTCTGGTTCGACTCTGGCAGCACCCATCTTTCGGTGCTGGAGCGCCGCTCCGAACTGCATTTCCCCGCCGATCTGTATCTGGAAGGCTCCGACCAGCATCGCGGCTGGTTTCAGTCTTCGTTGCTGGCCTCGGTGGCGATGCGCGGCATCGCGCCTTACAAGGGGCTGTTGACCCACGGCTTTACCGTCGACGCCCAGGGCCGCAAGATGTCGAAGTCGTTGGGTAATGTGGTTGCTCCGCAGAAAGTGGTTAACTCGCTGGGCGCTGACGTGCTGCGGCTGTGGGTGGCGGCAACCGACTATCGGGGCGAAATGGGCGTCTCCGATGAGATTCTCAAGCGGATGGCCGACTCCTACCGGCGAATGCGCAACACGGCCCGCTTCTTGCTGGCCAATCTTAATGGCTTCGATCCAGCCCAACACTTGCTACCGCCAGAACGGATGCTGGCGCTGGATCGCTGGGCGGTGGATCGCACCCACCGCTTACAGGAAGAAATTCTGCATGCTTACGATGACTATTTGTTCCACCTGATCTATCAGAAAATTCACAATTTCTGCTCGGTGGACATGGGCAGCCTGTATCTGGACATCATCAAGGATCGCCAGTACACCACCGGTCGCGACAGCATCGCCCGTCGTTCGGCCCAGACGGCGATGTATCACATTTTGGAAGCGATGACCCGCTGGCTAGCGCCGATCTTGAGTTTCACCGCCGAGGAAATCTGGCGGAACCTGCCGGGTCAGCGCGGGCCGTCGGTGTTTCTGACCATGGGGTATGATCGCCTCTTCGCGGTCGGTGATGATGATCCGTTCAACGCCGCCTATTGGGAGCGGCTGCTCGGCGTTCGCGAAGCGGTGAGCAAGGAATTAGAAAAACTGCGCGTGGCGGGCAAAATCGGTTCCGGGCTGGATGCCGAAGTCGACTTATATTGCGATGGCGCATTGGCCGCCGATCTCGGCCGCTTGGATGATGAATTACGATTTTTCCTGATCACCTCTTATGCTCGGCTACATCCTCTGGCGACGCGACCGGCGGAAACGGTCGAAGCTCAGGTGAATGACCAGCCGCTAGCGATTCGGATTGGCGCCAGCCCGCACCAAAAATGCGTGCGCTGCTGGCACCATCGGGAAGAGGTGGGCCACAACGCCGAACATCCCGAACTGTGCGGTCGGTGCGTGGACAATGCTTTTGGAGCCGGGGAAACGCGGCGGTTTGTTTGAGGCCCTAGATAGCCCATGCTCAAGCAATGGATCTGGCTCAGCATTGCGGTGATCGCGCTCGATCAGCTCACCAAATATCTGGCTGAAACGCTGTTGGTCATGCACCAGCCCGTGCCGGTGTTGCCGTCGTTCAATCTCACGCTGACCTATAACACCGGCGCGGCCTTCAGCTTTCTGGCTGGCGCGGGCGGCTGGCAACGCTGGTTCTTTCTCGGTTTGGGCTTTGCCGTCAGCGCTGGGCTGCTAGCGTGGCTCTATCGCCTTAAATCTAATGAGAAATGGTTGGCGGCCGCCCTTAGTTTGGTTTTGGCGGGTGCCCTGGGCAACTTAATTGATAGGCTCTGGCTGGGAAAAGTCATTGATTTTATAGAACTTTACTATGATCGCTGGTATTTTCCCGTTTTCAATATTGCCGATATCGCCATTAATATCGGCGCGGCGTTATTGATAATCGACAGCCTGCGGAGCAAACGTCCTGACCCTGTCGAAAACACAACCGGCGACTCTTGAAGTCAACCAGACAGCCAATCTGTTTCAGACCCGCCTTTTCACCGTTTCGGGGAAATTGCAATGAGTATACAAATCCACCTCGCCAATCCTCGCGGTTTTTGCGCCGGGGTCGATCGGGCCATTGGGATCGTGGAGCGGGCGCTGGATCTGTTCGGCGCGCCCATTTACGTGCGGCATGAAGTGGTGCACAACCGCTTCGTGGTCGATAACTTGCGCCAGCGCGGCGCGGTTTTCGTTGAAGAGCTGGAGGAAATCCCCGATCAGGCGACCGTCATTTTCAGTGCCCACGGCGTGTCGCGCGCGGTACAGGCCCAAGCGCGGCAACGCGGCCTCAAAGTGTTTGACGCCACTTGTCCGCTCGTCACCAAGGTGCACATGGAAGTCAGCCGCCACGCCCGCGCCGGGCGTGAAGTTATTTTCATCGGCCACGCCGGCCATCCGGAAGTAGAAGGCAGCATGGGCCAGTACGATGAGCGCTACGGCGGGCGGATGTATCTGGTCGAAACGGTTGAGGATGTGGCGGCGCTAACGGTGCGCAATCCGGCCGAACTGGCTTACGTCACGCAAACCACGCTATCGATGGATGACACGGCGCGGATCGTCGCCGCGCTGCGCGAGCGCTTTCCAGCGATTCAAGGGCCGCGCAAGGACGATATATGCTACGCCACTCAAAACCGGCAGGATGCGGTCAACGATCTATCGAAACACTGTGAGCTTTTACTGGTCGTCGGCTCGCGCAACAGTTCCAACTCTAACCGGCTGCGGGAGTTGGCGGAGAAAGCCGGCACCCCAGCCTGGTTGATCGACGGGCCGGAGGATATTGAACCAGCTTGGCTAGTCGACAAAACCATGATCGGCGTCACCGCTGGCGCCTCAGCGCCTGAAGTACTGGTAAAACAGGTCATCGACCGGCTGCGGGCCTTGGGCGCTTCCACTGTCATCGAAGCCGCCGGACGAGAAGAAAATGTGGTGTTCAGCTTGCCAAAAGAGCTTCGTTAATTCTGTTCCTCTCCTGCTCTAGTCAATCCAGAACGACAAAAGCGGAGGGTAACCTCCGCTGTTTGTCAGTGCTTCCAATCAGCGATTAATCGAAAATCTCCCGCCACATCGTTCGCTTAACCGCACCGGCGGCAGAACCGGTCGGGCTGGGAATGTCTTCGATAGTGATGGTCCCCGTCGTATCGGTAACAATCGCAACCGTCTTGCCGGTAGTCAATTTGACCACCTTGACGCCAGCCACCAAGGCATTAGTGGAAAGACGTACCCCAACCTGCTGGCCTTCTTCTGGTGCGGTGGACAAGGCGCTACCGCTCTCGATATCGATGTTATAGAGAAAGCCATAACCACCCGCGTTGCAAGCGTTTGGATTGGGTACGTTACTAGCCACTGTGAGAATATTAAATTGCTGTTGCATTTCAACATTGATCCGTTCACCTGGAGAACTACTTCCAGGATCCAAATCAAGATACCAACCGTCTTTAGCAACCCAATCAAGGGTATTACTACTGATTTTTCTGATCAGTCTTCCGTTAGCATTGGTCGATTCAGTCATGGTTTGCTGAACTAATTGACTGCCTTGTCTGACCGATCCCAGGCCAGTCGCACCAAGAGCATCTTTCAAGGCATAAATCGATTGTTGCTCAGTATTAGCAAGATCGGTAACTCCAAGATAACGCCCGGTGCCGACAAAAACGACATCGTATAAGTTTTTGACTCTCGCCAGTTCAGGTTTGACTGTAATCGGTTGCCGGATCGCACCAACACGTAATTCAGCTAACTTGACCGCCTCCTTACCCGTTGGATCATAATTATTATCAAAATCGAAGCGCCAGAGGTTGCCTAACAAATCACCCCCGTAGATACGTTTGGCGGTATTATCCAGTTTTGATTCAACCCAGGCATTGATCTTAGCCAAACCACTGGGGGCACTCGTAGAACCTACAGGATTTCCACTTTCCAAGGTATCAATTTTATCAAGCAGCGCGCCAGTTGCCGCATTAAGCACAAACAAATGGCCATTACCATCACCAGGTGATACGTTATTATAGCCAGAAGTGAAGGCAACTATCCAAGTACCAGCTTTATTCTTGGTGACAACAGGGTTACCAAAACTTAAACCCAAATCATCATGGGTAAATTCCCATAAGCCTTTTGGCGCAGTTGGATCGGTGATATCCAGCGCATAGTAACCCCGCGCACCCGCGTTAAAGCCGCCAACCAGAATTGTCTTCCAAGTCGCATTAGTCGCGCCACAGTTTGCGGTGCAAATATCGGCTACTGTCGGTGAACCGTCCACAAAATACTCATGATTCTGCCTATAACCGAAATCAGCCAATTTATAGAGTTTATTCAAAACCGCTGTTGGCACAAAAGACCAACGCTCGGCTCCCGTATCGGCATTGATGGCATGCAACATGCCATCATTGGCAGCCACGAATACCGTTGCCGCTCGGCTTTGGTTGCTAGAAGCAAATCCAAGGTAGCCATCATCCGCATATTCAAATGGGGGTTTTTTGAGATAGACCGGCACGGCGCTCACGATATCACCTAAGATATGCTCGCGGTCTCGATATAATTTATCAGTATTACTACCCTGATTTTCAAAATTCTTTTGACCTCGCAGATAATTAACTAGATTAGCTCCCGAGGCATTGCTTTGCTGCGTGGCAGTCAAACTCGAACATTGGCTTAGCTTGGCGGTAGTACCACACATCGCATCAAAAAAGCTGTTCTTGCCCTCCGTGCTAAGACTGGCATAAGTAAAGTCTCGCAACTTCGACGCGGTACTTCCCGAAAACATATAGATTGTTCTTCCATCGCCGTTATTGGCGCCAGCAACCATGGCGTCTAATTGCGCCTGAGCCGACCATATAGCCGATGTCCCTATCGCTCCAGTTTGGGGGTCAATGGAGAAAGCTTTCAAATCACCATCCCAATGCACCGTTCGATAAAGGGCAATATAGATAAAGTTATCGCCAGGGATCGGTTCCAAATTACTCGTCGCGGCGGCAGCCGACGCACCATTACGCGCATTGATCGCAGAAAGAGCATTACCTAAGCCCGTAGTGAGCGATTGTGGGTTTTTTGCGCTAAAATAGGTACCTCTACCATTAACGGCGGCGTGCCAGAGATCGTCGATACGAGGCTCTTTATCGCAGCTACTACCCAGTGGATTGGGCCAAGCTTTCGTTCCGTTTACAATCGCATTGTAATCTGGTGAACCTCCCTGTTTATAATCATCTGAGTATTTGAGTAAGCCATCAACCCCTAACCCTAAAGTAAACAATGTCATATGCTGTTTTGTTGAATTATCCTCACCCGTGCCAGGCACATTGTTTTCACAAACATCAGTTCCCAGCGCGCCCGTACAATTACCCAAGCCTGATGTGCGCAAATCGACGTTGTAGTAATACATCGCCACATCGGCTAAAGTGGGGGCTTTGCCAGTGCCTCCTATAACGCCAGCGCAGCCAGTATTATTTTTATCCTTATAGTCATCCCGATAAGGTCGTGCTACAGCGGTTCCGCTATCTTGATTGCCAACGGTGGTTCCATCAAGCTTAAAAGGCCCATAAGTACCGGATGCTGGCGTATCATTATCAGATGGATTTTCTGAATCTGTATTCCAAAAACCATCCGTCGAAAGAATCACAAAGTTCTGCTGGCAGGAATATTCCAAAGGATCGTATGCTTGATTGGAAAGCTTCTTAGCAAAATATTTGACACCCTTGATCAAGGCCCCGAGTAAAGGAGTAAAACCACTTGGCGGAGCCTTGTACAACCTATTAAAAAAATCCTGTTTTTGGGTACTATCAAATGTTCTTACATGGAGAGAATAGTCACTAAGATCAGACTTTTCATTGAAGGTTTTTTCGCTGATAACGGTAAATCCTACTCGAAATTTATTGTCTATATTTACAAAAGTTCGCCCTACACCAGCTCGCATCATCAAAGAGCGCGTCCGGTAGAAACTATACCAGTTTGCATAATTCTGCTTCTGATCGTCCGGCAAAGTCGTTGTAAGCGTGTAGTTTGAATCAGTACAATCGGGCGTTCCCGTGGTAGGGGTAAATGTTGAATAATAATATTTTGTGGTAGTACAGCTGTTACTGCATGAAGGGTTTGTTTTAACAGCGCCAACTGACAAGTTACTTAAGACACTAAGGTTTACACTTCCAGTTTTATTGTAACCATCGTCCCAGGCAGCAGTAAAGCTAGGCGTTTCAAGCAGTGATCCATCAGCCTTTACAGGTACTGGATAGGTATAAGTCGGGTTATAGAAAACTCTGTTATATCCATAATATCCAAAGCATCTTTTAGTTTTATTGTTCGTGCTATCCGGCATATAATCCCAATCCATACTGCCGGAATCATCCAAGATAAAAAGGATATTGGGCTTAACATCACCACTAGAGGAGGTCGAAAGTGGGCTGTTTGCAATGTCCGTCACGGCAGCCATCGTCGAACCAGGCGCAAGCAGCAACAAAGCTGCCAATAAGGTAGCTTCATTGTTTCTAACAGATAAGGTTTTCATAACATCTCCCACCAAAAATCAATCAAAAATAAACGTAGGTTTCGGTATAGCTAACCGTATCTTTCGGCCCATCAGTGCGTGTCAGTATCCGATAATAAGGCCCACTAGGACTAGTAAACCGCTTATCATCGCCATACTTAAATTCGCCGCGCTTAGGAGAATCATTGCCTGCTGTCGCTAGTGCTCTAGCACAATTATTACCAGCCGCATTCACATCGCCTTCAATTCTGCACATACGGGTAATGATATACCGTGAAGTATAGCCATCCACGGTAGTAGCCCCCGATGGCGTCAAGCACGCTGAATATAACTGAGACCCAGCATAAGCACAGTCATCGCCACTCCAGTCAACCAGCGCGCGAGTACTACTGGAACCTGCTTTATTGCCAGTCGGATCCAGCGCATCCAGGCTTGTTGCATAATAGCCTTGAGCCTCATTGCTATTGAAAAGCACGCTTCCTGAATTACTGTTTTGTAACCAAGCAACTGCGTTTTCAGTTGTTCGCTCTGACACTGCGGTCGCTCCTTGTTTAAAGCTGATATTGCCCGTGATCAACGATCCGGTATCCACCGAGCGAAACAGCAACACCGCACCCAAAGACAACACGACCAAAGCGATCAGTGCGAGAAACAGTGATATCCCTTTCTGTCGAGTTGGAAAAGTCATATCTATAAGTCTCCCTTATTCCTATTGACGCCATATTAAATTGCGTATTGGGGCCGTGGTTTCATAGACTTTATAGCGATAATGGTCCCAGCCTGTATCCCAAGACATGTTGAATGGCCCACTAGCCCAAACAGGCGTATTGAAAGTGACCGCTTGTTTTTCCGGGTTGATACTGCGTGATAGCACAGCAACCCGAATGGCCAGCACACGACGCCATCCTGCATTGTTGTTTGGTGTAACTGTGTCCCAGCCATCGACTATTCCATCGTCAGCCGTACCACCATTTGATCCATCGTCTTTGCCATATTGCGCCTGCAAATCCACGATATGCGGATATAATTCGCTGGTTGTTAGTATGTTATTAGAGGTATTAAATGAAGCTAACTGCAAAGCACGCGGTGGAGTCGTACTACCCACATTAGCAATTGAATAGGTATGATCTATCATTGCGCCAAGGTTGAGCAGATAATCTCCAGCTACATAACCGCCTGGTGGAAAGATATTTTGTCCTCCTGGCTGATTCCAAGGGCTTTGGCCCGAGTTATGAATGATTTGGTTTTGACCTTGGCCGCCTCCCTGTCCCGTGCCACCAACTGTAGGATCGTTAGTGATTTGAACGAGGGTGCACCAGTTACTGGCGGTAGGGGTTGCGGGAACCGCTATCATAAGATCGTTTTGATTGATGCCAACATCTGAATCGACAAAGAAATTAGATGCTGTAGCTGGATGGTCAACAGAAATTCGGGTAGGAAGGGCGCCACCGGACTTGGTGCTGGCTATAAAACGAATCGTATCCGGCGCCCCAGATACACCGTTCGTAATCGTAACCGGCGCCAAGGTGATAGTCATTGTGGTGCTACCATATTTAGCGCGTATCTCACAACCGAGCGCTCTGAGTGTTCCAACGATTCCCCAACCTGCATTTTTAGCTTCTCGCTCAATGGTAAACAGCGCCAGATTGCCATTGATTTGGGCATCAGAACCTGTAGTGGTTGTTCCTTTTTGTCCTTCCGAAACAGCCATAACCTGAGTAATAACCACCACAGTAATCATGCCAATTAACAGGCTGACCATCAGTTCAATCAGTGAGAAGCCTTTTGCTTTCTGTAACATTGCATAAACTGCAAGCTCCTAAAAATCATTCAATTAGCTCTCTCAATCGACTCGACGCTTATGGGGAGGGAGCGCCTTTAGTGAGCACATTTAAAATACCCAATTCAAGTTCGGGGTAGAATCTGCGTCGAAAATGTATAATTGTGTTCGCTTTGCCCGGCTGCCTGCCAAGTGATATTGATAGTAATCACATTATTCGCACCAACTGTGATAGTTGGAGTACCATTAGGAACACCAGGCAATGTGTTAGCTACTACTGTTTTCCAATTATCACGTTTCGCATAGGTTCCGGTATTAGTAGTATCGTAACTTGCTAGATTAGCCTGATCCACCCACATCTGCCCTGCAACTTGATTCGCTAAATAAGTAGCATCGGCTCGGTATTTAGTCTCACCAACATTTTTTACCATTTTGGCTTGCAGCCCAATGATACCTAGTACTCCAACGATAAAAACTAATACTGCCATCAGCGTTTCAATCAACATGACTCCACGCTGCTTGTGGCAAACAGGCTTTCTTTTAATATTGCAAAGACCACTGAGACTGCGCATTACTATCACTCCAAGCTAGCATTATCCGGCAGATCACTAACACTTCCTTGGATCATCCGAGGCCAAAACCTTAGGATCGCACATCCGAGTTGAACCCATAGGAGAGATATGAATTCTCAAAGATCGAAAATCACCAGAGGTTTGGGCTTTCACGTCAAGCTTTGTTAATGGTTCATTACTCGCCACAACCTGACCCAGCCCATTAAATGTGACATGATTACGATCATTTTCAGATTCCACTACTACATTTGAATTTCCATCTCCCGCTGTATGAGATTGGACAATCCGTGGAGCGGTAGCATTTGAGGGAGCGGTTCCACAATTACTTGATGGATCATCCACACTGACCACCCATGAAGACGATGTGCCGCTTAAAGCACAGCTGTTATCCATTACCTTGGGGTTAGCCAAGGAAACCATCCAAAAAGTGACGTTGACATTGCGTTTTAATGCCTCGACGCGAGCTAGCTGAATCCCCGCATGAATGGATTCAGCCGCATTACGAATCTTGGTATTTTGAATCATCTCTGTATAAGCGGGTAAGCCCAATGATATCAACAGGCCGAATAAAGCTATAGTGACAACCAGCTCAAGCAGCGTAAATCCGGCACAATACCGCTTAACTTTACCCAGATTTTTAAGTTGAGTTAACATTCGTCACCCTTCATTAACCAACAGCTTTTACTAACGCTTCCACCCTTAAATGCTGTGGTCCCTTTAACATTGTCACTCGTTAAAGTATAAACATGTCCGCTCGCTTGCCCTGATGAACCAGTAGCAGTAAGAGTATAAGATTGCCCATTGGCTCCTAAAGTACATGCAAACGTGAAATAGTTAATACCCGTCGGCGAGAAGTTAACCCGTTGGGTTCCATCGTTTCCACATGCGCCGGTTCCATAATTTCTGTTATCCTGATAAAACTGTTCCATCTTAATTTTAAAATCAGCTAAATAAGTAGGGGCTTCAGATAATGCGCCACGACGAACATAGTCTCGATACGAGGGGAATGCTATCGCCGCCAAGATCCCAACGATGACCAATGCAACTAAAAGTTCTATCAAAGTAAATCCTGCCATCTTTTGTTTCACTGCCAGTCTTTCTAACATAAATCCCACCTCTCTTATCGTTGCAACAAAGCTTAAAGACCGCGCTTCCATACAGCTATCGCTTGATGACCAGTGGCATTTTTTTGCTGATGAATGGTTATCATGCAAGGCAGAAGGCATTTTCCAAGGAAGGTTTCAAGTCGAATCGAAGCTGAATCAATATTAATTATCTTATAATAATCATTATCTTATATAATTTCACTGTTTAGGATGATGGGTTTATTTTACCAACATTCGGCAGCCCTAGAACTCGCCCTATTATTCGCTCCCTTCATGCCGTTTTGTGTTAATGACAAAGCACCACACAAATCATCCTGATGTGACTGAACAGGAGTAGCTTTCAAGACAAACTCTGTTGCTGTCACTTTATCCAGGCCAATCGTGTAATAGTACTTCCTTCCTTCCTTTGGAGAACGCTGTAACGATTCTGGTAATTTCACCGCTTGCTCCGTATGACTTAAGTCATATCGACCATGCTCTGTATAAAAGCGCTCCATCCACTGAGCCGCTTCCATTAATGAACTCTTAGCTTCCGCCCTTCGTCCTTTATTGACATGCGCTTGATAGGATGGATAAGCGATGGCTGCCAAAATCGCAATGATTGAAAGGGCAATCAATAATTCAATTAATGTAAAGCCTTTAGAGCGAACATTATTAATTAAAAATAGAGGAGAATTATCTACAGCGATTTTCATAATAAATACTATTTCCCATAGAGTGGGGTTTGTCGCCATATCATTACTTTGGTCGTTTTTTTAGCTTCCTCAGGCCCATCGACCGCAGTAATCTCTTTAATAATATCTTTAGTTACAAGAGAATATTCCAAGACGCTTTCAGCTGTGGAGCCACTACCTTTTATATTCTTGTTATCAATCGTTTTTTGTTGCTGACTATTAAGCGGAAGGCGATCCTGATTATTATCATAAAGACCTCCACCAACTTTTCCTCTAATAGGTAGGCTTACTAAATTCTCAATTGACTTTGGATTGGAATCCTGATTCTGCAAAACGACTGTTACTACACTTTGTCCGATGATTTTATCATCCACCAAAGATCCACCGCGACTGACAATTGTCACCGCATCATTTTCAAAATGGATAGTTTCAATCCAGTAGACCGAACTATCGCCGAAATTCGGTATATTGGGCGGCTTGGCCGCTAAGCCATGCTTCTTCTCTTGCCATGCGTCAGCGTCTCCCCATGCTTCAGGATGATTTCGCAGCCATCGCACCGCTGAAATGGCCCCTGCTTCCGCTGCCATTGATGCTTGAATCACCTGCTTCTGATTAGCGACCATCCGCTCCTGTAATCCAGAATCAGTCATTGCACTGACACCCAGCAGCGTCATGACCAACAAAATAATTAAACTGATGATTAACACCCCACCTTGCTGCATATGCCTAATTTTCACTAGAAATCTCCTGCTAATCGAGCAAAGATTCTAGGGCGCATTGCTACAGTCAAGGTGACTTCTGGCCGTTGCTGAGACCCGCCATCAACTAACCGTAAAACAATTCGCACACTAATCACAGTATTCCAATTTTCGGGCAAACTCCTATAGTCATCGAGTTGACCATCTCCATCTGAATCCACGCCATAGGCCACCTGCATGGCCGCAATACCTTCCACTAATGCCTGCTGCGATCCCGCCGTGGGTGGATAGCGCGAACTACAATAAAGGATATCTTTCTTTACATGAAAGTAACTGACGATATGCCCAGAAGAGACTGGTTGCCCAAGGCAGTTAAACATGCCCTCCCCTCCGCTATAATTAACAATTATGCCCGCTTGACTACTCCCCTCCTGAACTGATTCAGCCATACTGATTATTCTTCTTAGCGAATCTGAGGCCACTCGCAAATTTTCCTGCATTTGATTTATCGTTTCCTTCCTCAGGTAAGACTGCTTGCTACTTAGTAAAACACTGATCAGACCACTGATTAAGAGCAGGCTTATCGCCAAAGCCACCAGAATTTCGACCAGCGTGAATCCTGTCTTCAAACGATCATTTTTGAGTTCCATTTTAATAAATAACTCTTAGCGCCAGCAAAATAACTAGTTCGGCTTCGGTAATCGAAGCCGATAAGAAAATGAAAAAGACTGAGATTCGACAAATCGTTGATCCATCCAGGATATCGTAATAAGATAATCCCCCGCTTGTTCGGCTACCGCCGACACAGTACCCTTCCAAGCTGGTAGAGAGCTTTTATTTAAATTTTGCCAAGCCTCCACTTCGGCGAGCGGTTCCGCCAAATGGGTCCACATTCGCTCAGCCATATCTAAGGCTTGAATATTCACTACCGTGCGCTGATAGCTTGAATGGGTATATTGCAAGGCATGCAGCTGTAAGCCGGCCAGCCCTAACAGTCCCACCGATAGAATGAGCAAGGCGACCATAACCTCCAGTAGGGTGAAGCCTTTTGCCCTACCTTTCCTTCTCAACCTAATCACCATGACTCTCCCGCGGCTCGCAAGCCCACTTATTGGACTGTCGCGCCAACGCCGTGTTCGCCACTCCAGTTAAAGCCCAATCCATTCAATAGCCATCCTGGCTGACCCCGCCCTGATGATTGATACCAACAAATTTTCGATCAATGGTGCTGTATTTAAGAACATGTCGACTCTACTACCTTGATTCTCCCCACATTGTTAATCACAATCTGGCGGGCCTTGGGCCTCATGCAAACAGTGAGCGTGCCGGCCTGAAAAGCGCCGCTTAGCAGTCTTGCTACCCCATCGGCGGTATAAGAAACATAATTAGCGACGGGGGTGTTTCCGGTTAGGCTGAGATCTGAACCCACCGCCACGGCCCCGAATATGCGGATTAGTTCCTCTCCCATATCCACTTTGGCGTTGTTATTGGGATCGCTGAATACGATCCAACCTTTCTCGAACCCGCCATCAGCCGCGCAATTCGCGCCATCCGCGCTCTTACACAAAGTGACCCGCACGCCGCGTTTGATCGCTTCCGAACGGGTCAGCTGCGCCGCGGCAACCCACTCATTGACTCCCGTCGCCAGGCGATTATTGCGGATTAAGGCTTGAAAGCTTGGAACGCCCAGCGTCATCACCACCACCACTAATACCAGCGTCACCATCAGCTCGATCAGGGTAAAACCATTTAGCCGGGGCATTGATCTTTCCTTTGAGCGATCCAACCGCATCTTCATATGACCACTTCAGCCATTTATCCCAACAAAGTATCAATACAGTCCAATAAAGCCCGCAATGCGCCACGGTGGCGTTCAACTACCGCTTTTCCACAGTCCCCCACTATCCGGCGCCATTCGGAAGAAGCTAACAACCGCTCAACCACAGCCGCTAAAGCCGTTGCATCGGCCACCTCCCAAGCGGCCTCCGCCGCCAGCAACCGCTCGCCCGCCTCACTAAAATTGAACATATGCGGCCCAAACAGCACAGGCAAACCCAACAAGGCCGGTTCCAATACGTTATGACCGCCGGTTGGAACCAGGCTGCCGCCAACGAAAGCGAGATCGGCAGCCGCATAAAACAGCAGCAACTCACCCATGCTGTCACCGAGGAAAATAGTGGTGTCCAGTTCGCAGGGTCGCTGTTCGCTGCGTCGGACCAGCTTGAAACCCTGCTGCCGACAGCATGCCGCCACACTGTCGAATCGTTCCGGGTGGCGAGGCGCCAGCACCAACAGCAAGGCCGGCCAGCACCGGCGAATCACTTCAAAGGCTTTTAAAATTTGTTCTTCTTCGCCGGAATGAGTGCTCGCCGCAATCCAAACCAGCCGCTTTTCTCCAAACAACTCCCGCCGCAGGCTTTGCCCCCGTTCCAGCAATCCTTCCGGCAATACCAAATCGTATTTGAGGTTGCCGACCGTTCGCACACGGGGCGCTCCCAAGGCGATAAACCGTTCGGCATCGGCCTGGGCCTGGGCGGCGATCAGCGTAATATCTTGCAGCATCGATGCGGTCAGACGCCGGATCCGGCCGTAGCCGCGCGCCGAGCGTTCTGACAATCGGGCGTTGGCCAGCAGCACGGGGATACCGTCCGCGGCACAGCGCCGCAGCAGGTTAGGCCATAATTCCGTTTCCATAATGATGGCCAGCCGCGGCCGGGCGCGCCTTAAAAATCGCCGCGCCGCGCCGGGCAGATCATACGGCGCATAAACGTGATGAACTCGGTCGCCGAGGGCGTCCCGAACTTGGCGAGAACCGGTCAAGGTGGTGGTCGTCACCAGCAAGAGCATTGCCGGATAACGCGCCTGCAACGCCCGAATCAAGGGCAGCGCCGCGCGGGTCTCCCCCACCGAGACCGCATGCAGCCACAGACACCCCGCTTGCGGCAACGGTGGCGCGAAACCGAGTCGTTCGCCCCACCGCCGACGGTGGTCGGGATCATGGCGACCACGCCAATACAGCCGTAACAGCGCGAAGGGCAGCGTCACATACAGCAGGCTGGTATATAAGGCACGCAGCAGCCAAGCCCATTCCTCGGCGAGACTGTTCATGGCGAATCCGACAATTCCCGATTCCACATCAAGGTGGCGCCAATCACCGCCGCCGGCATCACGAAGCAGTTCAAGACCGGCACCAGTGTCAACAGCAAAGTCATACCGCCAAAACCCAGGGCCAACGGCCAATGCTGGCGCGCCAACCGGCGTTGGTTTTGAAAGCTAATCCCCCGATTCCCAAGGGGATAGTCAGCATATTCCAGCGCCAGGGTCCACGCGGTGGAAAGCAGCCACAGGAGGGGAGCGACGACGTTGGCGACCGGCACGAACATCAATACGGCGAGTGGAATGATCCAGATCAAGAAATACAATAGCTTGCCAAGTTCGGTAACCGGAGATAAGACCAGATCGCGCCAACTGGATTCAGCCGGGGGCGGAGCAGGACCGGTTGCGGCAATCATTTTCTCAACCCGTTCAGCCAGCAAGCTATTGAAAGGAGCGGCAATCAGATTGGCGACCAGAGAAAATCCGTAGAAAACCACAATCACTAGGGTTAGAACGAACAATGGCCACAGTAGCCAATGCAGCCAGGCTAACCAGCTCGGCAACCAATTCTGGATGGTCTGGTCAAGCCGCCCCATCTGGTGGCTACCCCACCAGATACCGCCGCCGAACAACAGTGTGCTGATCAATAACGGCAATACGACGAAGCCGCGCAACCCGGCCTTGGGCAACCAGCGAAGGCCAGTCAGTACATAACCCGCGCCTTTGGTGAGAGAACGACTCATACGATACCTCTGGGAACGGATGGCATTCGTTTCAAATCGCCGCAATCTACGGTACTATTTGCATGGTAACTCAAGACGCCGCGGCCGAATCTGAGCAGTGGCGCATTATATAATCATAAATATCGCTGCGGTTCCGACCGTCGCTCTGGGGATTGAGCCAACTCTTGGCCGCCCTCTACCCGCGGTCGCCGCGCCAGCGCGGAACATGGCGATTCATAACATTTATAACGCTTACCCAGTCACTGACGCCTGTTCGTTGCCTTCCGGGTCCGCATGGTCAGCGACGATGATCAAATGGCCTGTTTCGCACCCGTACAGACTGTATGACGGGCCGATCAAGTCCGTCGGTCCTCGTATGCCGTCACCCCGCCGCCGCCACGCTATCCCACACTTCGAGCGCGCGCCGCAAACGCCTGTCCGAAGCCTTTTCAACCCCACTCATCTCACCGCTAACGTCAAAGGAGCACACGCATGAAACAACCTGTCCGCGTCGTCATCACTGGTGCCGCCGGCAACATCGGTTACGCCATGGCGTTTCGGATCGCCTCGGGCAGCATGTTGGGTCCCGATCAACCGGTGATCCTGCAACTGCTGGAAATCACGCCGGCGCTGCAAGCCTTGCAGGGCGTGGTGATGGAATTGAACGACTGCGCGTTTCCCCTGCTGGCCGGCGTGGTCGCCACCGACGATCTGAAAACGGCGTTCAAGGACGCTAACTTCGCCATGCTGGTCGGCGCGCGGCCGCGCGGCCCCGGCATAGAGAGCAAGGATCTGTTAACGGCTAACGGAGCCATCTTCGGGCCCCAAGGCAAGGCGCTGAACGATCATGCCGCCCGCGACGTGCGCGTGCTGGTGGTCGGCAATCCGGCCAATACCAATTCGCTGATCGCGGCGAGCAACGCCCCGATCTGGATCGGCGCCAGTTCCACGCCATGACCCGACTGGACCATAACCGCGCCTTGAGCCAATTAGCCGAGAAGACTGGCTCTCATGTCAACGACATTAAGAAGATGACCATCTGGGGCAACCACTCCTCAACTCAGTATCCGGACATTAGCCAATGCAAGGTTAAGGAGAAAGGGGCAACCACCTTGGTCGATCAGACTTGGTATCGCAACACCTTTATCCCGGACGTGCAGCAGCGCGGCGCGGCCATTATCAAGGCTCGCGGCGCGTCCTCGGCCGCTTCGGCCGCCTCTTCGGCCATCGATCACATGCGCGACTGGGCGCTAGGAACGCCCGATGGCGATTGGGTCAGCATGTCGGTGCCATCGGACGGTTCCTACGGTATCGGCGAAGGGGTGATCTATTCCTATCCTTGCGTTTGCAAAAACGGCGACTATGAAATCGTGCAGGGTTTGCCGATCGACGAGTTCAGCCGCGAGAAGATGAAAGCGACTGAACAGGAGCTGCGCGAGGAACGCGCCAGCGTCGAAGACTTGCTAAAGGCCAAATAAGCGGTCTCAAGCGATCCCCGCCAGCGTAGCGGGGACCGCTTGCAGCAAAATCGTGATGGGACAACTACACTTTCGCAACGATATCCAAAATATCGCCGTAAACCCATAACCGCCAAACTGGAGACCATGCATGACCAGCCATGAAGAGTTTCATCGCCGTTCCATCGACGACCCGGAAGGTTTTTGGGGCGAGGAAGCCAAGAAGATCTATTGGCACAAGCCGCCCCAGAAAATCCTGGATTACTCAAACCCACCCTTCGTCAAGTGGTTTGTCGGCGGTGAAACCAACCTCTGCTACAACGCTGTCGACCGGCACCTGAAGGATCGCCCCGATCAACCGGCGCTCGTTTACATCTCCACCGAAGTCAACGAAACCAAGGTCTTTACCTACCAGGAACTGTATCGCGAAGTGAACCGCTTCGCCGCCGTGCTGCAAGAACTGGGCGTCACAAAAGGTGATCGGGTCATCGTTTACATGCCGATGATCGCCGAAGCCACTATCGCCATGCTGGCGTGCGTCCGGCTGGGCGCGATTCACTCGGTCGTGTTTGGCGGTTTCGCTTCCGCCAATTTAGCGGTGCGCATCGACGACGCCAAGCCCAAGCTGATGATCACTTCCGACGCCGGGATGCGCGGCGGCAAACCGGTGCCGTACAAGCATCTGGTGGATGAATCCATCCGCCTGTCCAAGTTTCCCCAGAGAAAGTGCTGATCTGCAATCGGGGCTTGGACAAAGGGATGAAACTGGTCGAAGGCCGTGATGTCGATTACGAGACGATCCGCGCCAAGCACATGGATGCCGAAGTACCCGTGGTGTGGCTGGAATCCAATGAGCCAAGCTACATCCTTTACACATCTGGGACCACTGGCATCCCCAAGGGCGTGCAGCGCGATACCGGCGGTTACACGGTCGCCTTGGCCGCCACCATGCAGCACCTGTACTGCGCCTACCCCGGCGAGGCGATGTTCGCCACCTCCGACATCGGCTGGGTGGTTGGGCATTCTTATATCGTCTATGCGCCGCTGATCACCGGCGTCACCACGATCATGTATGAAGGGCTGCCCACCAACCCCGATCCGGGCATCTGGTGGAAGATCGTGCAGGATTACAAAGTGACTTCCATGTTTTCCTCGCCGACCGCCGTGCGCGTGCTCAAGTCGCAAGATCCCAAGTACATGAAGATGTATGATCTATCGGCGTTGCGCTATCTGTTCTTGGCCGGCGAACCGTTGGACGAGCCGACTTCGCGCTGGATCAACGATGGTCTGGCCCGCCCGGTGCTGGATCACTACTGGCAGACCGAAACCGGTTGGCCGATGCTGACCTACCTGCCCGGCGTGGAACTGAAGCCCAATCGCTTCGGATCGCCGGGTCTGCCAAACTTCGGTTACAACATCAAAGTCATCAGCGAGGGCACCGGCGAGGAAGTGGGTCCAGGCGAGAAAGGCGTATTGGTGGTTGTACCGCCGCTGCCGCCGGGCAACCTGTCCACGGTGTGGGGCGACGACGAGCGCTTCGTCAAGAGTTACTTCAGCGGCTTTAAGGAGATGGTTTACAGTTCCTTCGACTGGGCCGTGCGCGACGAGGATGGCTATTACTTCATCATGGGACGCACCGACGACGTGATCAATGTCGCCGGCCATCGTCTGGGTACCCGCGAAATCGAAGAGGCCATTCAGAACCATCCAGCCATCGCTGAAGTGGCGGTGATCGGCGTGGCCGACAAACTCAAGGGCCAAGTACCAGTCGGTTTTGCCCGCTTGAAGGACCCCAGCCAACTGGGCACCGAGGGCGCGGCCGAGAAACTGGAGAAGGAAGTCATCGGCAAGGTGCAGGAAATCCTGGGCGCGGTGGCCAAGCCGTCCCGAGTCCATTTCGTCACCGCGCTGCCCAAGACCCGCTCCGGTAAGCTGTTGCGGCGTTCGATCCAGGCCCTGGCCGAAGGCCGCGATCCGGGCGATCTGTCCACGCTGGACGATCCAAACTCGTTGGAAGAAGTACGCCGGGCGGTGGGTCAGTCCTAAGCGATTTGCATTAGCCGCCCGTGGTTTCGCGCCATCGGCGGATTTAGCTCTCAGCGATTCACTCGAAACCCTTCCCCGTTACTTCTGGGGAAGGGTTTTTTTAATGATAAGGCTTCCGACTTAAAGCGCCTTGGCCCGCTCGCGCAGCACGAACTTCTGCATCTTGCCGGTCGAAGTTTTCGGCAGTGGTCCGAATACCACGGTCTTCGGTACCTTAAAGCGGGCCAATTGGCTGCGGCAAAACTCGATGATTTCCTCTTCGGTGGTATTTTCCTTGCCAGGCTGGAGCGTGACGAAGGCGCAGGGGTTTCGCCCCACTTCTCGTCAGGTCGCGCCACTACCGCCACTTCGAATACCGCCGGATGCCGGTACAGCACGTCCTCCACCTCAATGGTGGAGATATTTTCGCCACCGGAAATGATGATGTCCTTGGAGCGATCCTTGATATCGATGTAACCGTTTTCGTGCCAGACCGCCAAATCGCCGCTGTGGAACCAGCCGCCTTCGAACGCTTCCTCGCTGGCGCTGGGATTCTTGAGATAACCCTTCATCACGTTATTGCCGCGCATGAAGATTTCGCCGATGCTCTTACCGTCCTTAGGCATGGGTTCCAAGGTTTGGGGATGCGCGATCATCAATCCTTCCAACATCGGATAGCGCACGCCTTGCCGGGACTTGAGCACGGCCCGCTCTTCCAAGCTCTTCTCGTTCCATTCGTCGTGCCAGGCGCACACCACCGCTGGGCCGTAAGTTTCGGTCAGGCCGTAAACGTGGGTGACTTCGAAGTGCATCCGCTCCATGCCTTCGATGACGGCGGCGGGTGGAGCCGCGCCGGCGGTCATGACCTTGACCCGGTGGTTGATACCGGCTTTCATCTCGTCTGGGGCGTTCTTGAGGGTATTCAGCACGATCGGCGCGCCGCAGAAATGGTTGACTTTTTCCCGCTTGATCAGATCGAACACCAAGTCGGCGCGGACCTGTCGCAGGCAGACGTTGGTGCCCACCGTGGCGGCGATGGTCCAGGGGAAACACCAGCCGTTGCAGTGAAACATCGGCAACGTCCAGAGATAAACCGGATGCAGGCCCATGTCCCACACCATCGCGTTGCAAACCGCGTTCAGATAAGCGCCGCGATGGTGATAGACCACGCCCTTCGGATTGCCGGTCGTTCCTGAGGTATAGTTCAGCGAAATGGCCTGCCATTCGTCAGCTGGATTTTGCCAGGCGAACTCTGGATCTCCTTCGGCAATAAACGCTTCATAATCCAGCGCCCCCAGCTTTTCGCCGCCGACAAACTGCGGGTCATCAACATCGATCACCAGCGGGCGCTTTGCCGGCTCTATCATTTGCAGCGCCTTCTTGATGGTTTCGGAAAACTCACGGTCGGTAAACAGGATCTTCGCTTCACCGTGGCCGAGCATGAAGGCAATCGCTTCGGCGTCCAAGCGTATATTGAGAGTGTTGAGCACCCCTCCAGTCATCGGCACGCCGAAATGCATCTCGAACATTTCTGGAATATTTGGCAACATGGCCGCCACTGTTTGGCCCAAACCAATACCGCGCTTTTGCAACGCGGACGCCAGCCGCCGACAACGGGCGTAGGTATCTTTCCAATTGCGCCGGACCGGGCCATGCACCGCCGCGATTTTGTAGGGATAAACCGCCGCGGCGCGTTCGAGGAAGGTCAGCGGAGTCAGTGGCACAAAATTGGCGGCGTTCTGGTCCAAATGCATGGTATACGGATTTTGGCCTGGGGCGCTCATGGCGGATATCCTCTGATGGCAGTTATTCTGATGGCAGTTAATGGTGTCTTTACGACGGGACGCGGCGGCTACGGTTCACTCAGCAACCCTTCCATTCCGGCTTGCGCTTGGCGATGAACGCATCAATGCCTTCGCGGGCGTCCTCGCTGTTCATGTTGCAAGCCATCGTCTCGCTCGCACAAGCATAGGCGGCTTCCAAGCCCATCTCCAGCTGCCGATAAAACAACTCTTTACCCATGGCGATGGCCAGCGGGGATTTGCTGCAAATGGAATCGGCCAATTTCCACACGGCGGCATCCAATTGATCCAGCGGCGCGATGCGGTTGATCAAGCCCTGCTGTAAGGCGGTCGGCGCATCGATGAAATCGCCGGTCAACAGTAAATCCAACGCCGGCTTGCGACCCAGATTACGGCTCAGCGCGACGCCGGGGGTAGCGCAGAACAGACCGACATTGATACCTGATGTCGCGAAACGGGCATTATCGGAAGCGACGGCCAGATCGCAAGCCGCGACCAGCTGGCAGCCGGCCGCGGTGGCGATACCGTGCACGCGGGCAATCACCGGCCGCGGCAAGCGGTTGATGGTCAGCATCACCCGCCCGCATTGCGCGAACAGCGCTTGATGAAACGCCGGGTCGGTATGGGCGCGCATCTCTTTGAGGTCATGGCCGGCGCAGAACGCCGGACCACTGCCCGCGATCACCACCACACGGACCGTTTTATCGCTTGCCACAACATCCAGCTCGGTTTGCAATGCGGCCAGCATGGCTTGAGATAAGGCGTTATATTGTTTCGGCCGGTTGAGCGTCAGGGTAGCGACGCCCGCCTCGATCTGACGCAGAACGAGGGCTTCCTCGGAATGGGCGGTGGTGCTCATGATGGTGATTCTCCTTCAGCAGGATTGAGTTACTCGAAATTTCGGAGGTTGAGGTATATGCTATTGACCAACTTCGACAGCTATTCACTCCGGTTTAGCTACAGAGCGGTGACTTTCTCAGGGATCGAATCATTGCCCTAACAATGACCCTTTCACAAGAACTCTGTAACGACACACTGCCGCCATTCTTGGTTGACCGCCGCAGTAACCCCATGCCGGGCCATCGGATCGAGCTGCTGGTGGAAATCAGCGTTCTCGCCTTGCGCGACTGCCTGTTAGAAACACTGCTCGAACAGGCAACAGCCAGCTTGCAGTCCTTTGGAGGCCAGCGCAGTTTACTCTTTCGCCAGCCAAAAAATGAACAACCCACCATGTACAGCCAGGGACGCTGGCGGGAATTAGATTTGGAATTGGGCTGCGACCAGAGCCTGCGAGCCACGCTCGCCGCGCTGGGAACACGCGCCGCTGTCAGTTGGCTACAGGCCGAGATGGCCGAATCGCTGGAGGTGTTGGTGCTGCCAGACGATGAGATTCTGCTCCTGCTGCCTTTGTTGCAAGCGTCTAGCGGTTTACTGGTTCTTGGCGTTTTCATCAATCATATTCTCGACGAGGAACACCATCGTTTTTTGTGCGCCTTGGGACGCGTGCTGGCTGCCGCTTTATCCCGGCAAGAGACGGACGCCCACCGGCAGGCCGAGTTAGCGCACGCTGGGCGGCTGTTATTGCTGGGCGAAATGACTTCCAGTCTGATCCACGAGCTCAATCAGCCCTTGGCCGCCATCCTCAACTACGCTCACGGCAGCCAGCGACAGCTGGAAATCGAAGCCCTTCCGACAGCCATCATGTACGAGCGACTCGATAAAATCGCCACCCAGGCTTGTCGCGCCAGCGAATTGGTCAAGCGTTTGCGACGACTCATCCGCAAGGAACCGATCAATCAAATCACCGCCGTCGATCTAGCACGCTTGCTAAACGATACCGTCAAGCTCTGTGAGGCTGACGCTCGCCAACAACACCTCCAGATCAAGCTCCATCTGCCCCAAGCGCCCCTGCCTGAAGTGGCCGGTGATCCGATTCAGATGGAGCAAACCCTGCTCAATCTGTTGCTCAACGCTATCGAAGCAGGCCCACATCCCACCCTAAAAAGCGGCGTTATCACGGTGGAAGCCAACAGTCTAGGGCCAGATTGCGTATTGGTCCGCGTGCGCGATCAAGGGCCGGGATTGCCGGATGATGGCAATATCGAACTGTTATTTCAGCCTTTTCATACCACCCATTCAGAAGGCTTGGGCTTAGGCTTGGCTATCAGCCGTTCTCTGGTCGAAAGCCAGGGCGGCCGCTTGTGGGCGGAGCGCAACGAGGAGGGCGGCGCCACCTTTAATCTGACCTTACCAGTCGCCAAGATCGCGGGGGCGATATCGTGAGCAGCTCCGAGGCTCCTCTGGTTTATGTGGTGGACGACGATCCCACCTTGCGCGACTCGCTGCGATGTCTGTTGGAATCAGTCGGATTGCGGACGCTGGTTTTTGCCAATACCGAAATGTTTCTGCAAGACTATCAACCGAACCGGCCGGGCTGTTTGTTATTGGATATCCGTATTCCAGGCCACAACGATTTAAGCTCCCAGCAATATCTGCGCGATCATGGCATTGATGTCGCTGTGGTGATTATCACTGGCCACGGCAGTGTGGCGACCGCGGTCGCGGCCATGAAGCAAGGCGCGCTGGATTTCATCGAAAAACCCTTCAACGATCAACTCTTGTTAGACTGTGTTCACAGCGCGCTGGTCAATGATCGGGCGCGGCGCGGCACGCGCGCCCTTCGCCAGGATTTACGACGCCGACTCAACACGCTAACGCCGCGCGAGCATGATGTACTGCGCCAGGTGGTGGAAGGTCTGTCCAATCGGGAAATTGCTGAAGTCTTGAGCTTGAGTCGGAAAACCGTCGAAGTCCACCGCGCGAAGGTCATGCAAAAAATGCGGGCGACTACCTTGTCGCAACTGATCAGAATGGCGATGGCGGTCGATATCATTAAGATTTTTGATGAGGCTGGCGTAATCTCTTCGTCAAAAACCGCCTTGACCGATGATTTTAAAGTGTCATGTGTTTAATTCTGGTCGCCTACCGCCACCATCCAAGCTATCCGTTGATCGTCGCGGCCAATCGCGATGAGTTTTACGACCGTCCCACCGCGGCACTGGCCTTCTGGAGCGACACTCCAACGATCATGGCGGGTCGCGACCTCAAGGCGGGCGGCGCCTGGCTAGGCGTCACCCCGACCGGTCGCTTCGCCGCGCTGACGAACTATCGCGATCCAGCTCGGCTGATACCCAGTGCGCCCTCCCGCGGTCAGCTGGTCAGCGACTATCTGCGAAGCGAAGAGCCCGCGCGCGCTTATCTTGATCGATTAGCCCAACAAGCCGACGTTTATAACGGTTTTAATCTGCTGCTGGGTGATGCGGAAGGCTTGTTTTATTATGCCAATTTTGACGGCCCACCCCGCGCGCTGGCCCCTGGCCTATACGGCCTCAGCAATCACTTTCTAGATACGCCCTGGCCCAAAGTGGAGCGGAGTCGCGCGGCCTTGCGCCGCGTGTTGCAGCGATGCACCCATCCAACGGCTGATGAGCTGCTAGGCATACTCACTGATCGTATGCCCGCGCCCGATGGTGAACTGCCCCGCACCGGCGTTCCGCTGGAATGGGAACGCTGGCTATCGCCGATATTCATCGCCGCGCCGGGCTACGGCACCCGCGCCTCCACCGTTCTGCTGGCGCGTGCGTTCGGCGGCGCTCGCCTAGTCGAGGTCACATGGCCAGATAGCAGCCGGCGGGAATGGGAAATCGACTGGCCGACGTCAACCTCGAATACCGCCACGCCAATGCCCACTCAAAATCCGCCCGCCGATCCGCTGCTAAATTAGCCTATCAACTGATTCGATCCCGTTCCCCCCGCAACCCTCCCCTTGTCCGGGCGACGCGCGATCAGCTATCCTAGTTGAAGCACATGCCCATAAACTCGGTGCTAGTTAAGCTCTTTGGACACCCTCCTCGTTCAGCCCCGGTAGCTCAGTTGGATAGAGCGCACCCCTCCTAAGGGTGAGGTCACAGGTTCAATTCCTGTTCGGGGCGCTCTGTTTTCAATGACTTAGGCCAACTGTTCCAAAGGTCGGAACTGGGCTGTCGTGCAGTCGTCGTGCAATTTTTGATTCGGCCTCAAATCAAATCAATCCGCTCTTGTAAGAAATCCGCAACGCTTGGTAGGCATTGTCGTCTGATGATGGTCATAAACTGTTCCGCTGAAAAAGGGGGATTGGATAAGCTTGCGCGTTGCTCCTTAGCGACGCACTCTAAAACCGGCGACTCCAAATCTGCAAGGTCAAGAATGAATTCATCCAGGTGAATGGCGCAAACTCCGAACTTATCGAGTATGGCGCTAGGGAAATCTTTCAGATTCATCGTAACGATAGCACTAGCACCTGCCGCAACATTGCCAGGCAATGGGTGACATCAATTCAATACCCGCTGCTCAGCGTGCTTGCGAAAACCTAATCAGGTTTACGCTGACCTATGGCACGAACGGTGCTGGCTGAAACGCCATACCGCTGGGCAATGGCAGGGATAGGCCGGCCTTCGGCTAGGGCTTGCTGGATGCCGCGGTTACGGCGGCGGTAGTCACGTAGTGGCCAATGGATCGCCTGACCACCGAACGCTTTGCAAAGTTGATTCACGATGCTATCGACCAAATCCATGCCTTGACCCCCTGCATTCGCGGCTAACATGATGGCGGCGCCGGCCTCCGCGATGACCCTGCCATTCATTGCCCTATCCCTCCACGTTCTTAGGGTGGGCCGGTTCAGGTGAAGCCGGTACGCTGGATGGGCTGTGGGCGACCGAATCACCGGTTTGGCTAAATGCGTAGACCCACGGATTGGTACTGATCTCCTTGGACTTTGGGTCTGGAGATAACCCTAAATGGGCCAGATGCTTGGAAAACTCCGATTGCGTAACGCCAGGCAGTTGAGGGGTCGCGCCCAAAATGACTTGAATGGCGTCAGGCGTTAAGTGCGTGGTGAGTGCCAGTTTTCTCATTAATGGCTCGCGGCCTTCGGCTTCGGGCAACGCGAAGGTAGCGGCTAGCCGCTCGCGCTCCTGTGTGCGACCTTCAGCTTCGGCCTCGTTATAGGCTTGCAAGAAGCTTGCAATATATTCAATAACAACCGCCTCATTTTCCGCATAATTCTGAGCACCCGCGACGGCGCGGGCATAAAGGGAGGGTTCCGCATCTACAAACAGACGGGTCTTAAGGCTCGCAAAATCGGCAGGCTTGGCCGTGGTCGGCGTGACGGCGACAGTAGCAGGAGCAGGCGGAACCGTATCCCTCCAAGCAGTTACCAGTTGACCCACGGCTTGACTATCCTGGGGGGCGTGAGCATTTGCTTGCTGGGCGTCCTGTTGGGCTTTTTTTATGCTATCAGACAAGTAAGGGATCATCAGCTAATTCCTAGAGTTGTGAATCGGGAGCAAGGACAATCGCCGGGGGTGCATCGGCGCGACGGTAGAACTCGCGGCCTTGGGCCTCAAGGGTACGGATCAGTTTTTCCTCCTCCCGTTCGAGCGTATTGATTTGCACTTCAAGCTGTTTTCGCAGCGCTTGCCGTTTGCTAGAGTCAGGCAAGCTGTCCGGGATGAGTCGCTTGATGTCGGCTTCTAGTAGCTTTTCCAGTACCGGCTGAGCGGTGAGGATGAGTAAATCCACCAAGTGGTCGGTATCGACGGCTTGATGAAGGTTATAGCTGAGGGGTGCGAGTTGTGGCTTAGCCCCACGCCATTGCAAGTTAGCGGCGTTAGCGGCGATGCGCTCCTGTGCCAATTGCCCACGATTGGCCAGGGCGGTCTTCATTTGGGCGATGGCCTCAGTCTGTGATAGCAAGTCCGGGTTTTGCTCAAACAGCGCTTGTTGTTTATCGGCCAGTTCAACGCGCAGCGCTTGCAAGCGTTCCTCAAAGTGTTGAGGGGTCTTTTTCAGGATCATGGCGCTACCCCACGGCGTTGGTCTCTGAGCCACTGCTCGCAATGACCGATCAGTTCATTGAGCGGTGATTGAATGGCCTCTAAGCGTTCAAGCTCTGCTTGCAGTGGCATTATTTCCACTTCATGGGGCTGAATAGAAGCCAGCAATTTTTTATATTCCGCCTCCTGAGCAGCACCCTTCCCGCCAAAATAGAGGCTGAAATGCTGCGATAAATTGGAAGGCCGGATACCCTCCAGCGTTGGAAAGTCGGCTCTCATTTTCTGCCGAATTTGAGCAATCGCTTGATTGTGGTCTTGAATGGCTTCATAAATGCTGCGCACCGACCCTGTGACCGCTTTCAACTTGATGCGCAGCGCTTGCAATCGTTCTTCTTGTCCTGTCATACCCTTGCCTCGTTGATGGCCGATACGGGGAGGATAGCTTGAAGGTATTGCAAGGAATATCAGTCGCTTATTGCACACCTGCACAGATATTGAGCAATTGGCGGGGTTTGCTGGGCAAGCGCCCGTAGCCCTGTGCCAGGCAGAGCAGATGCGTCAAGCGGCTGGTTGAAATGTGGCCCAACTGATACCGCCGATAGGCCGTGGGCAGTCGGGCAATCGCAGCGGCCAGATTTTGCGCTCTGGCCCAGTCGGAACCACCAGCCACCAATAACCAGGCTTGGTGAAGGTAGGCATTACGCATTTTAAGCCGGGCTTTGGTGGCGGCGGTGCGTTGGCCTGGTGCCGGTCGGAGGTCAAACGCGACATCGAGCGGTATCCCCGCTAACCACTGGCTGTACCCGCGGTCGATCCAACTCGCCAGTGGCGGCGATAGTCGCGCGCGTTCTAGGTGCAGTCGCTCAAAGTGTTCGGCGCTCATAAAATATTTTTACTAAGAAACCTCAAAAAATGGCGAATACCGGGGTTCTAACTCCCCCGTGGATGGAGTCCCTCAGGAAGGACCCGTCTCTATCGCGGGTGCTTTGTGGGCTTGAGACAGACACGCTTTTGCTCGCGGGCTGCCTTGCGCTGCTCGCGGATTTGGGTACTACGGCGTTTGCGCTTCATGGCTAGAAGTCCAGGGCATCGTTAAAAGGGGCAGCAGCCGTTGCTACCGGTCGTGCTGATCGTGAGAACGGTTCTGTGCGCTGCGCTTTGGGCTTGGCTCGTAGCGTAATGATTTGGTCAATCACCACATCTAACCCGGCTTGCGGGGTGCCTTGCTTGTCAGTCCAGGTCTTAAGCGTGGCTTTACCACTGATGGCTACAGCGCTTTGGTCTTTCAGCCGTGCTAAGGCGTCGGCTTCGCTGCCAAAGCCAATCAACGAGAGCCAGACACTCCCGCCTTTGCCGTCATCGGCGCGTAACCGGGCCGTGGTGAAGGGTTTACCGTTTTGGCTGGTGCGGCTTTGAGGATCGCCGTACAACGTGCCCGTGCAAAGTGTTCTGATCATGCCTCACCTCCCACAGGCCACCAATACAGCCCCTCAGCCTGTGTCCTGATCCGGCCATGATCGAGCAGAGCAAACACGGTATCCGTATCAATCCCGGCCTTATGCAGCGCTCGCCAGTAATCACGACGATGGACCAACGCGCCTTTCCCATCATGACCACCGTCCACCAGGTGAGCGACACACCGGGCATAGAGGGTCTGAAGCACGGTGAGTGCGGCGGCTTGTTGTGGGGTAATAGCTTTTTGCGCAGTCTCAGAGGCTGCTAAAGTTGCTAATTCTGCTAAACGCGCTGTATCTGCTTGTTTTTCATCAGCTATTAGCGATTATTCATTTGCTTATCTTTTGCTAAAGTTTGCTAATCGGTTGCTAATCTCTGGGGTCGCTGGCGGTGCTGGGGTGTCGATTAGCAAAGGATTAGCAGGGATTAGCAAAAGATTAGCAAGCGCATTTCCTTTTAAATCAATGAGATTAGCAGGATTAGCAGGATTAGCAGCATTCTGAAGTGCTAACTTTTGATTTTCAGGGGCCAGGTCAGCTAAGGCGAGTCCTGAAAAGCTCATAGCGCGGCCTCCTGTCGGTTAATCCGCCAAACGTCCTTGCGTAGTTTGCCGTCAATCACCACGCCGTCATCAAGCTTGGTGAGCCAGCGATGTTTAACCAGCACATCCAACAATCGCCGGGCGGTTTTAGCGTCCCGAATACCACTAGGGCCGCATTGGTACACCTTCGCCAAATGAACATGGGTTTCATTTAAGCCATGCAACCAATCCAGCAGCCGTTGGGCGGCCTGTAACTCTGGATCAGCGATGCCACTGTCATGGATGCGTAGGGCTTCCGTGAGGTAATAATCCATCAGCAGCAAACCACACGTTATTGTGTTGGCATCGATGACCGTGGCCTCTGGCTGGGCGATGAGGGTCAACACCCCGGCTAACCGGGCGGCATGTTCAGCGGCCTTACTGGCAAAGCCGCGAATCGGTTCCAGTACCCCCCCCTCGCCCAACTGCCGCTCAATGCGATTGAAGGTTGTCACCCAAACCGCCTTGGCCTCCACTGATAGCGACAAGGCACGCGGGGCCAGTTCGTTACGGGTATCAGGCCGTAGCGGATAGGGCCGATACAACAAGGTGGTCAGGGCTAACCAGTATCGACCGATGGCCGCCTCCTGGGAGGGGTCGCTATTGACATACAACCGGGTTCCCGCTGTGGTATCAGGCCAACTTATCAGCACACGAGCGAGAAAGCCTTGATCCTGGTAGATCGGATCGGCCAACAATTCAGCGGCGACCAAGGGTTGGGTCATTAAATGCAGCGACAGGCGACGGTCATAGAGGCTGCTCGCCCCATCGCCCCCTCTGACCCGATCCAGCGGGCGACCATCCCACAGCTTGGACAGTGCGCCAATGGTGCGTAGCCGGGCATCGCGGGCCAAGGCATGACCGCCGACAAATAACGCGCCCTCATCCGAGAACAAGCCTAAGCTGGGCTGGCCGTTGGCGAAGAGCTTGAATAGCCCTTCGCTGGTCGGATCGCCCGCCAGCAGATTAGGGAGGAAGGGCGCTTCGGGCGCTTCGCCCAGCGCCCCCAAGGCTTTGGATTTCTCTTGGCTCGCTGTTCTTACTTTACTTAAGTCGGCTGCCTTTTCCTTGATCGCCGCTGATTCCGCCTGTTCCCAAACACGAACCGCGCTTTTGTAATCGGCCATTGCGAGTTTGTGGCCATCCACCAATTCCCGCTGTCGGATCATGACCGGCTGTAACACGAGAGTATCAACGCCGGTTTTTCGCTCTCCTGATGCGCCAATGGTGAGAAGGAATAGAGAGAGCGGAATCACCCGGCCATCAATCACCACATTAGCGTGGCCTTGTGCGGCCAGGGCGGCCGCGCCTAGCAGCGATTGGGCAATGAGCGGGATCGGGGCTTGTAATGTCCGCTGGACAGCCACCAACGCCGGGCCAAGAATCGGGCCTAGCGCTTCCACTGGGTACGGGGCCGCTGGAATCGCCGCACGCCGTAAGGGGTCAGGGGGTGCATTACTGGGCGGTGTTTTGCTCCCTAATGAGTCGGCATAGCCTTCTTGCTCAGGGGGTGGGCTGTCGGTGCGCTGACTCTGCGGCTCAGGTCTGGGCTGTTTGAGTTCGATACCCAACCCCACCGCAGCAGCCTTGATCGCTGCTTTCACATCGCCTTGATGGTCGAGTAGGCAAAAAACCGAGAACGCATCATGCGCATGACCGTCATTGAGCGCACAAGACCCATTACTGCTAAAGACCTTGCCACTATCCAGTATCCGAACCGATGGAATCCCGCTGGTGGAGTGCGGGGGTAGATAGCGGTTCTTGCCCTTGGGCTTATAGCCGTGGGCCTCTAGCAGCGAGCGGACATCGTGCGCCTGATTGAAGTGGCCGATGATATCCAGATGGGGCCTAGCCTCTGAGGTATACGGCGCGGCCTTGGGTTCAACCGGCGCAGACCACGGACACAGGGCTTGTAGCTCCGGTAGCCAGGCACTCCAGTTCGTCCACAGTTCCAGTAATGCGGGGGGTGGTTCGGGCAGCGCTAGTGGATCGTCTGGCAGTGGGGTCAGCCATTCATAGCGCTTGCCGGAGGGGTGTTTGCTGGGCGGTAGAACGTCCTGATTGGCACCCGCCCGAAGCTCGAACAGGGTGATTTTCCCTTCAGCAGCGCTCCGTCCAGGCCACTCCAGTTTAACCAGCGGTAAATCCATCCCGGCAGGTTGCCGGAACAGCAGCCGGAAGTTGCCGGGCTTGCCTTCAACCGTTGGCGTGCCTTGGCGTAAGAGGTCCAGATCGAACCCAAATTCAGCGAACACGCCACGAGTGCATTCGACCTGATCGACATCTAATGAGCAGGTCTTAACGTCCCCTAAGCCATGCACAATACCAATATTGCGGGCGGTGCCGTTCCAAATCTCCAACACCTGGTCAGGCGTCACAACGGCCTTTGCGTGCGTATTCCATCCGGGATGGGTGGGCGCTTTGCTGCCATGCGCCATCCAGGTGAGCGCAAAACCACGCGCCACATAGCCCAGCGCAGCGGCTTGCAGATCGGGTTCAACAGTCATATCAATCTCCAAAAGAGAGGCTGACACCGCACCCATTCCAAAGTAGAATATCTATGGTGTTCTGATATTCTTTTGCGTTATGGCGTAAGGCGTGCGGGGCCAGTCTCTTACAGTAAAGGGGCTGGCCTCAGTTGTTTTGGGGTTCGATTAACGCCCGTCCCCAGCTTGGCAATTTGGGCATTAGTGTTAGGGACGCGCTCATTTCGCATCCTCCTCGCCCAGCGTCTGCCGGATCGCATCCGCCATCGCGCCCGCAATAATCGCCCGCTTTCGAATCACATCCGGGGCCTCGGCAAGGCGGTCTTCTTGTTCGCGGTTCGCCCTTCGAAGGGCCTCCCGCTCGACTTCATCCAGCTGATGCTTGCGCCCTGCCGCCATGCTGAGGTATTCGCTGATGCGCTCTAGCGCAGTCGCCAGACCCTGGAGTTGCAGAAATAGCCCACACCGTGCGCGATGTGATTCCAGGTTAGTGGTTGTTTCATCTCCGAACAGATCGGCCAGCATCCACAAGGTGGCGGCGCAATTGTCAATGCCATCGCGGTAGTTGCCACCGTCAACAGTTTCATCGTGGAACAGGGGATGGGACAGAGGGATTGCTTCAGGGGTGTTACCGGCCATTAGTGGCCTCCGTTTGATTTTCGAAGGAAAGCAGATACCCGGTTAAGGGCGGCTTGGAGGTTAGAAACCGCTCAAGAACGGCGTCGGGTATTGGGTATTTCCCGACCCTCCAAGCCATAGACGGAATCCAGGCAGGGAGTACAAACAAAAATACCGCAAGTCTGTCGGGTGCGGTTGCCGCCTTTGAGGTTTTCGACGCCTCGATGACCATTATAAGCCGGGTTGGCGGGGATGCAAGAGGCAGTCATTACGCCACCTCTCTACGGTTCGCGGCTAGCCAACTGTCCAGGTCTTGGAGGTCATACCGGATTGCTCTATTGCCCAACCGAATGAATGGCGGGCCTGCTGAACGATTGGCGCGGCGGCCTTCCATTCGGCCTTGGCGTAGAAAAGACAGGCTAACGCCTAAATAGGTTGCCGCCTCTGGATCGGTAAGTAGGCGGCGCTGAATGGACTGTTGGTTTTCCATGATTGCCCTTGGGTTGCTGAACAAGTGGGCGAATCATGGCGTCTGCTCGTAGCAGGTTCTACCTGGGGTAGTGGCCCTCTACCTGGGGTAGTGGCCCTCTACCCGGGTAATTTTTTAATGCCACGAATCAAATCAGGGCGCTTAAGTTGGGTCGCTACGTCTTTTAAATCTCCCAGCAGTCGATCTTTATTAAGATTTCGGAATGCAGGCATCTCCAAAAGATCAGTAGCCATCGCAGAGTGTTGACGCCGATCTCCCTCTAGCCACAGACGGCGTGCTGTTTCTTTGGCTTGGTGATGGTGAGTTGTACGGTCTAGGTGTTGCCGCTTAGCATTCACCCGTCCTGCTTCCCGTAACGCTGACTGAATAGATTTATCCGCCGATTGATCTTCAAGAGCTTGGATAGTTTGCTCTCTGGTAGATTCTACAGGCTTATGCGATGTGTAATTTTCAGGAAATAGCAATGGCGGCTTTACGTCCTTAGACTCACACCATGCCAATAAATCAGCTTTCTGTATTGCGGCAAAATACAACCCGTCAATGTCTGACTGCATGCCATTCGACATGGTAATGTTGACGTATCGACCAAGCGGAACCAGGCGCTTGGCCTTAAGCTGACCTCTCTCGATTGATCGAATTAGCTCAATAGCTACTAGATGGATTTCTGGAAAATCGTCACTGTGATTTCTTTTAATCCCAAGAATAGCTGCCGATGCTTCCCATACGGTGAACTCGGTTTTTACTTGATACGGATTAATCACAGCGCACCTCACAGCGCATCCCCACAAGGTGGAAACCCATCAGGCCGGTGTGAGGTATCCGGCTTTTCGGCTCGCGACTGCCTAGATGGGTTGAAACGATTATCGATGATCTTCTACGGAAATAGGAACGACATTGAGAATAGGTTTATCCAGCTTTGCCACGGCGGCGGCCTTATGCTCTGGCGCTAGATGGGCATAGCGCAGCGTCATATCCAATCCGGCATGGCCTAATAGTTCCCTCACCGTATTTAAATCCACGTCAGCCATGACCAGTTTTGAGGCAAAGGTATGGCGTAGATCGTGCCAGCGGAAATCCATGAGCCTGGCTTCCTTGCGCAATCGCTCCCAGCCATTGCTAATGTTGTCTAGCCGTCTACCCTGACGCCCAGGGAATAAAAGGCCAGTCGGTTGCTTGTAGGTTATCCAATCGGCTAACACGGTACGAGCTTCTTGATTCAGCGGGACATGTCGGGCTTTAGCGGTTTTATTGCCTTCGGTATCGCCCACAACCGTCAATAGGCCATGCTCCAAGTCGATATGCTGCCGCTCCAGGTTGAATAACTCACCACGGCGTAGTCCGGTATTGAGCGATAGCAATACTAAGGGCTTGAGGTGATCCACAAACGGCGCGGCGCGAGATCAGGTAACAAAGAATAGCCGCGTTGCTCTCGCCACCTGTTGGCCTGATCGCGCTCCAGTCTGTGGCGCTCTTCCCGTGTATCCAGCGCTTCTCGTAACCGCTGTTCCTCTTCAGCGCGAAGGAATCGCACCCGGCCAATATGATCAAGGCGGCTGGGCTTGACCTTGGCTAGAGGATGTACCTCCAGCAATCCCCACTCCACCGCCTTACTCAGTGCAGCCTTAAGAGTGACCAGCTCCCGGTTAACGGTCGCGGCTTTGACCTGCTTCAAGCGTTGCGCTCGCCACTTTTCCACCAACCAGGCGTTGATGTCCGGCAAGCGCTTGGATTTCAGGTCAGGAAAGCGGCAGCAGGTATTGAACCGTCATCCCGCCGGTGCGGCGGTGCGCCCTAAACCACGGGCCGTAGTCTTCCACAATGAAGCTTTCCAACGTGTGGGCCTTGCGGGCTTTGCGTTCGGCCTGTGGGTCAATGCCGTTTGTCGCGTCGGCAAGAATCCCAACGGCTTTATCGCGGGCCTGCTCTGGCGTGAGAACCCCCACCGCGCCTAACTTGATCCAGCGGGCGCGACCATAGACACAGTAATAGGCCATTTTGCCGGTTGGATGTACCCGAACGACGAACCCGGCTAGCCGGGAATCGTAAACATCATACTTAGCCAGGCCCGGCTTAAGGCTGGAAAGCAGGCGATGGGAGATGAGCGCCTTCATTTTCTGTCGTGCAGTCGTCGTGCAAAGTCATTATAAAACGGCGTTAAATAGTGAACGATGGCAAATCAACTCTAAGAAAAAAAGCCACTACGAACAGTGGCTTATCATACGCTATTGTTTACTGCAATGTGCGGTTATTCACCTAAAAAAAGCGCTCCTAAGGGTGAGGTCACAGGTTCAATTCCTGTTCGGGGCACCCTTCAACAGCGTGCACAAAACTTTCGCGTCTGCTTCAGATCGTGCAGGCCCACGGAGCGCGCTTGAAACCACTTCAGACCGCCAGATTATCAATGAGCCGGGCGCGACCGAGCCAAGCCGCCGCCAAAATTCGCAGGTCAGTGTCGCCGGCGGCGGCGGCTGCAAATCTTCGGCCCGGCGGATTTCAAAATAATCCGGGTTTCAATCCGGCTTCTGCTCACTGGGTCTTGGCCTCATCCGCCAGCCGCTGGTAATTCCGTTCGCCGCCACGCAACCGCGCCGCGCTCGCGGCCAGCGTAGCGTACAGGATCGGAGCGACGGCTCGCTCCTCTGCGCTGAGATAAGCGTTACGTGAACTCATCGCCAGTCCGTCCGTTTCCCGCACCGTGGGTACGCCAATAATGTCGATGGGAAAATCAAGATCGGCCACCAGCCGCCGAATGACCATTAAGTGCTGCCAATCCTTTTCCCCAAACAGCGCGATATCGGGCTGCGCCATGTTGAACAGCTTACTGACCACCGTCGCAACACCAGAAAAATGAATCGGTCGGCTGGCGCCGCATAGAATCCCCGATAGCTCTGGCACGGTCACTTGCGTCATGGCAGCCAACGGACGCGGGTACATTCCGGGAACGCTTGGCGCAAACAGCAGATCGAGTCCGGCTGCAACTAACTGCCGGGCATCAGCATCCAGCGTCCGCGGATAGCCGGCGAAATCCTCGTTTGGCCCAAATTGCGTGGGATTGACAAAAATGCTAGCGACGGTGCGCGACGCCCGTTGGCGGGCCTGTTCGACCAAATGAATGTGGCCTCGATGCAAGTTACCCATCGTGGGAACGAAAGCGATACGTTCTCCGGCCCGTCGCCAAACAGCGACTTGCGCGCGCAATTCAGCCACGGTATGAACGGTTTGCATGAAATTCTCCTCAAAAATCAGGCAATACAGTGCTCTGGGCCAGGAAATTCACCGCTCTTGACCGCGTGCACATAGGCCTGCACCGCCGCCTGCAAACTATCCTGACCGATCAGAAAATTTTTGGAAAATTTGGGCCGACGGCCGGGGGTTAGCCCTAGCATGTCATAACTAACTAACACTTGCGCATCGCAGTTTGGCCCAGCGCCGATACCGATCAACGGAACATCCAACTTTTCCGTCAATCGTCCCGCTAGTTCGGCGGGGATGCATTCCACCAAAGCGATGTCCGCGCCCGCCTCTTGCAGGGCCAACGCTTCATCGATCATTTGGCGCGCCGCCGCTTCCTCGCGGCCTTGTACCTTGTAACCTCCCAGTTTGTGAACCGATTGCGGCAGCAACCCGAGATGGGCGCAAACCGGAATCCCGTTGCGGCTAAGTTGCCGCACCAAGTCGGTCAGAAACGCGCCGCCTTCGAGCTTGACCATGTGCGCGCCGCCTTCCTGCATCAACCGAGCGGCATTCCGCACGCCTTGCTCGATGGTGGCATAACTGGCAAAAGGCATGTCCGCCATCAGCAACGCCGTACTGCATCCCCGCGCCACGTTGCGGGTGTGATAGATCATATCGTCCATGGTAACGGGTACGGTGGTGCGCTGGCCCTGAACGACCATACCTAGCGAGTCGCCGACCAAAAATGACTTCCACGCCCGCCGCCTCCAGTAGCGTGGCGAAACTGGCGTCGTAAGCGGTTGGCACCGTGAATTTTTCCCGATTCCGCTTCATTTTCGCCAAAGTTGTAATCGTGATGGCCTTTCGAGTTGGTTGTTCCTGATACATGGCAAACTCCGTATGGGCCGCAGTCTGTCCGCTGCTGGCGGATGAACGGCGATGGGGTTTGGGGGCTTGAACTGGGACTTAAACAGGCGCTGCTATCGTAGCGGGTTAATTTTCGCTGTCTAGACGAATCAGCGTCTGTGACGAACAATGTGCGAGCAGTTCGCTTAACGGACCCTGACCGGGAATGATGAGATCGGGCGCAATATCATAGAGGGGATAGAGGACAAAAGCGCGTTCGTGCAGGCGAGGATGCGGCAGGGTCAACCGTGGATCATCGCTGATCAGTCGATCGTATAACAACACATCCAGATCGAGGGTTCGCGGTCCCCAGCGCCCGTTTCCGGATACGACCTTGCGCCAGCTCTAGCGATTGTAATACCACGAGCAGCTGACTCGGCGTCAAACCCGTATCCAGCGCGGCAACCGCGTTGATGTAATCCGGCTGGTTGGGCGGCCCACCGAGCGGAGACGTTCGATACAGCGGCGACCGCGCCACGCAACAGCTGGCGAGAATTCCATTCAGCGCTTCCAAGGCCCGTCGCACTTGGCTGATGGGGTCGTCTAGATTGCTACCGATACCGATATACGCTCGGGCGGGTTGCATGCGGCCAACTCAATATCAGGTTTCCGGTAGAACCGAGGCGTTTTGACCGCTCCCGCTCTTGTCCGCGGAGCTGGCGCGCCGGCGACGGGCCTTACCTTTGGTGGGTTTGGCCATGGGCTGGACCGCGCGAGCACGCCCGGCGTCATCCAGCGCTAGAAACTGCGTCCACCACTCCGCCAGCTCCACTTGGTCGTTAGCTTCGGCGGATAACAGCAGAAAATCGTAACCAGCACGGAATCGAGGATGGCCCAATAAGCGTAACGGACGCTTGCCAGTAATCGTTGTAAAGCGTTCCTGCATTTCCCAGATTTCCCGCATCGGCAGACTGTAGCGGCGGGGCAGGGAAATCCGGCGGGATTGGGCTTGAATCACAACATCGGCGGCCGTTTGCAGGGCTTCGCTATCGTCCAGCCCCTTTGCGCGCAGGCGCTGCCTTTGTTCTCGCAAAGGCTCCCATAGCAGCGCTGCCAGCAGAAATGCCGGGTTGACCGATTTCCTTTCGGCCAAGCGGCTGTCGGTATTGGCCAGCGCCTGGATCAGCAGCGTCCTTGGGAAGGCCGCTGCTGGTGAGTCAGGCATTGTTCGGTGGCTGGAAAAAGCCAACCGAACAGGCGGCAATGCCGTAAAGCTCGAAAGTTTGGACCGCGCTGCCTCCCAGAAACAGCTTGAGGATTTCATCGAATAACCGGGCTGGAGGAATTTGCTCTAACAGGTGACCGAGCTGATGCAGGGGCGCCTCAGTGGCTGGGTCGAGGCGGAAACCAAGTTTGGCGGCGAAGCGTACCGCCCGCAACATCCGCACGGGATCTTCTTGATAACGTTGGACCGGATCGCCGATCAACCGAATTAAGCCAGCCTTGAGATCGACTAAGCCGCCGACGTAATCGAGCACGGCAAAGTTGTCGATATCATAGTAGAGCGCGTTAATCGTGAAATCGCGCCGCCAAGCGTCGTCTTCGATACCGCCATAAACATTGTCGCTGAGAATACGGCCATCGGCTGTTCGCTCCACGGTGGGGCTGTCGTCATCTTCGGGATCACCGCCGCGGGCGCGGAATGTAGCCACCTCGATGATTTCCTGAGCGAACTGGACATGCGCCAGCCGAAAACGGCGCCCGATCAGCCGACAGTTACGGAACAGTTTGTAAACCTGTTCCGGGCGGGCGTCAGTAACCACATCAAAATCTTTCGGCTCGCGGCCGAGCAACAAATCTCGTACCCCGCCTCCGACCAGACAAGCGCGAAAACCGGCTTCCCGAAGCCGGTAGAGCACCTTGACGGCGTTGGGGCTGATATGGGCCCGTGAAATGTTGTGCTCGGGACGAGGGATGATAGTTGGCTGGGAAATCGAGATAGCTTCCAAGGAGCGTCCGAAGTCTTGTATGGCGCGAGAGCGTGCGTATAATACTATTTTCCTTGCGAAACGACACCTACCCTCTTTTGCTCCCTTCGTCTAGTGGCCTAGGACACCGCCCTCTCACGGCGGGAACAGGGGTTCGAAACCCCTAGGGAGCGCCAAGCTATCGAGCGGTTTGATAGCCGTCTTCAAAATTTGTTCACGATAATCAAGCTATCAGCGCGGCTTCTCAGTCCCCTCCACCTTGCCTTAGCCGTCAATTTCAATGACTCGAATTTCTAATACAGTAGCGTAGGTTCTTCTGGCGGTCGCGTCTTAAAGCGCTTGTAGGCCCATAAATATTGGGTTGGCAGAGAACGAACCGCCGCTTCCACACCCCTATTTATCGCCGTTACCGACTCCTCCATCGAGGTTGAAGCGGTCACGTCCGGCAGCACTCGCAAATGCAGCATAAAGCCTCTGCCATGCGGCAAACGCTCAGCCCAGGTTAAAAACACGGGTACGCCCGTTTTTAAAGCCAAACGCGACACTAAAGTCATGGTGCTAGCGGCAATCCCAAAGAAGGGGGCGAATACGCCGCCTTCTTTACCGGGGTCCTGATCCGGCAGGATGCCGAGGACTTCACCCTGTCTTAGCGAGGTTAATAGCGCACGCACGCCGCTGGCGTCAGTCGCCACCACCTTGCCACCGAGTCGGCCACGGCCTGCAAGCTGGCTTGATCGAGCCCCAGCCGGCTGGGCCTGTAGAGAATCGTCAACGGATGACGACTGGAATAGTACAGCCCAGCCATTTCCCAAGATCCCAAATGCGGCGTGAGCAAAATCGCTCCCCGTTTCTGGCGTACAGCGGCGGCTAATGCCTCTTCGCCGGACACCGAATCTCGAACTAAAGCCAACACCCGTTCCCCGCGCCAAAACCAAAGCGGCCCCAGTTCTAGCAACAATTTACCGGTCTCCTGCAAATTACGGCGTAAAAGGACATTACGTTCAGCAGTCGATGCCGCGGGAAACTTAGCGAGAGATTACGTTCGGCGACCATTCGAGGGGTGTTGCCAGGGATCCGCCACAGCAACCAACCCAAAAACGCGCCCATGGCGTGCGCCCATGGCAAAGGCAGCAAGGCAGCCGCGCGCAGCAGACCAACCATCCAGATTCCTCGATTCATGATCCTATGCAAGTTCCTTTGGAATAATCCGCGCGATCACCAGTGGGGTAGGCATCAAACTGTGTGGAAATGTCTCATTTCAAAGGCTCATTCGGTTTAATGCCTTGATGGAAATTGGCTTAGGAACCGCTCGTTTGCAAACTGCAACAGTACCCACTGTATGGCGCTATTGGAAGTTCGACCTGTTGCGCGACAATACTCAGTAGCCGTAGCAATCAGTTCGTCCGCCAAAACAGCTCGAATACTCTAATATCAATAGCCACAACGCAAAGCACTCAGGATCGACAAAAACTTCCAGATAATTTCTGTTATATTTTAATTACAAAATTACAAAATAATAAACAACAATCATCCAAAGAATTTCAACAGTCTGAAAAAAGATAGGGCTATAATAAAAAAAATTGTTTCATTCTTTCTCAAATTGGGAAGAAAGGACCGATCATGCAGTCACCCCTCTACCCCAATGAGCCCTTAGCGCGTTTAGAGCAGCTCAATCAGATTGGCATCGCCCTATCGAAAGAAAGAAACACCAACAAGCTGTTGGAAACAATCCTGGTTGCAGCCAAGCGCTTATTGAATGCGGATGGGGGAACTCTGTACCGCCTGGAAGAAAACAGCCCACACCTTCATTTTGAAGTACTGCGCAACGACTCGCTCCAGCTTTACATGGGTGGCACCACCGGCGTGGCGATTCCCTTCGCGCCGATCCCGCTGTATGACTTGAACGGGCAACCTAATACCGCCATGGTAGTGACTTATGCGGTATTGCATGATACGACCGTGGTGATCGAAGATGCTTACACCGACCGGAGTTTCGATTTTTCAGGAACCCGGCACTTCGACCAACGGACGGGCTACCGTTCCCGCTCTTTCCTGACCGTGCCGATGAAAAACCATGAAGGCCGCATCATTGGCGCATTTCAATTAATTAACGCCCTCGATCCGGCAACCGGCCAAGCTGGAACCTTTTCAGCGGCCGATCGACAGCTGGCGGAATCATTGGCTTCCCAAGCGGCCATCGCTCTGACCAACCAGCAATTAATTGAACAATTGCAATCCTTGTTCGAATCGCTGATCGAATTGATCAATACCGCCATCGACCAAAAATCGTCTTATACCAGCGGCCACTGTCAACGGGTTCCGATCTTGACCGAAATGCTGGCCGAAGCCGCTCGCCAGTCAGAGCGAGGACAGCTGAAACACTTCCGTCCGACGCCGGAGGAAATGTACGAACTTAAAATTGCCGGCATGCTACATGACTGCGGCAAGATCGTGACTCCGGTCCATGTGGTGGATAAATCAACCAAGCTGGAGGCGATCCGCGATGGTATCGAACTGGTGGACGCCCGCATCGAAATCCTGAAGCGGGACGCCGAGATCGACTGGCTCAGGGCTAAGCTAGCCGCGCTGGAACAGGACGAGCCAACAGCTGTTCCTTTATTGGAGCTGCAATTTCGCGAACGATGGAGCGAGTTGGAGAGTGATCGTCTGCTACTACATCGCTGCAACATCGGCAGCGAATTCATGGCGCCACGAGATCAAGAGCGCATCCGACAGATTGCAGGCTATCAGTGGATTGGCGCCGATGGTCAGAAACACCCTTTCCTGTTGGAGGATGAAGTTCGCGATCTCTGCATCTCGAAAGGCACTTTAAACCCGGACGAGCGCACGATTATCGAACAGCACGTCGCGCTATCACTGCGACTGCTGAACACCCTGCCTTGGCCAAAACATCTGCGCAACGTACCGGAATACGCCGGCAGCCACCACGAACAACCCAACGGAGGCGGCTATCCTCGCCACCTGCGCGAACCAGAGCTATCCATCCAGGCTCGCATTATCTGCGTGGCTGACGTATTTGAAGCCTTGACCGCTCGCGACCGGCCTTACAAGCTCGGCAAGCCGCTCAGCGAAGCGTTGTTCATCCTCGGCAAAATGGCGCGAGACCGGCAGATCGATCCAGACCTGTTTGATGTCTTCATCCGGGAAGGGATTTGGCTGGAATACGCCCGACAACATTTACCCCCGGAACAAATCGACACAGTGGACGTTCATCAAATTCCGGGTTATATCCCCTAAATGCACCCTATTCTTAATTTTTGTCCTTGAGGTTCCCGAAATAATTGTATGCGTATTTATCAAAACGATCCGGCATCCCCAGAATTGGTTGATCGGCTCAGGAAAATCCCGTTCTTAAACGCTTTTGACGATCAACATCTCAAAAATATTCTAACCGTCAGTCGCATCCTGGCTTACGACGCCAACGAGATTATCATTCCCGAGGGTACAGTGGGAGGCGAGTTCTACGTTTTGCTCGGCGGCAAGGTAAAAGTGGTCAAAAATCAAAATCAGATCGCCACCCTGTGTCGGGCGGGAGACTTGTTCGGCGAGCTATCGGCGTTGAGCAACGATATCCGCACCGCTTCCGTGATCGCCGTTGACACCACTTGGTGCCTGGAATTGAAGCCACATCCTCTCGAAATCCTGCCAACGACCGAGCAGAATGCCTGCTACATCCTGCTATACCGATTCATCGCCCAAGTCGTGGCGGCGCGCTTGAAAAAAACCACCGATGAATTGGTGCTGGTTACTGGTGAATTGGAAGTCACCCGCCATAAACTGAGCGAACTGCAACAACAGTCTAGCCAGCAGGTCTTCAGTGACGAGTTGGCCTTGGCGGTCGAACAACTACGGCGCACCAAGGAAAGGCTATCCCGATTGGGACGGACCACCGCCGAGGCGCCGCCGCCCTGAATTCGCACTGGATTGCCTGAGGAGAAGCCATGCATTATCGAACCTGTTCGTGTCTTGCATTAAGTTTGTCACTGTGGACATCAGCAATCCCGGCCGCCACCGCGCCCGATGAATTCAGCGCGCCGCTACAAGCCACTTCGAGCGCGGCGCGTTCTACTCCACGTAACGCAGGCAGGATTCGGACAATCAAGGATGAACTGACCCAGGGACCGGCCCTGCAAGCTGGAACCGCTCAAGCCGCTGTTGCTACCGCGGCCGCGCGGCATAAGGCCGGTTGCCGGATGATTCGCTTTGGTTCTGGCTTCGGCTGGGTAGCCACCGGAACAGCGCAATACCCGGCCTCTGAAAATCCGGTTGCTTTGCGCCGCTCCCGTCAGGATGCGCGCTTCAAGGCATTCACAGATGCCGCAGCGCGGCTTGCCAGCTGTCTGAGTAGTTTACGCTTGGAAGCCCGGCAACGAATTACCGAAATTCTGGAACAAAATGACGCCATTCGCTTGGCGCTCATCAACTTGGCTTTCACAGAAACAGACAAACAGGAACAAGCCCTCCGGATTCTCACCCGTGGTTCCGTAGCCTACTCCGCAGAGGAAGCTCCAAACCAACGTACTGTCTATGTCAACTTGGTGACCACGCCTAAAACCGCTACCCGGCTGACCCGACCGGCGGCTAACGCCATTGAAGCGGCTTCCTTGCACGAAGGTCTGCGCCAAACCCAAGCAGAAGTCGGAGCCGGCTTGATCCCTCCAGTCGGCAATCGCCTGATCGTGGTGAACGCCACTGGCGAGCTGGCATTAGTCGGCTACGCGATTAACCTGATTGGCGCGCATCCCGATCCTGCCGCACAGACCAAATTACGGGCGGACGCTGAAAAAATCGCCACTAATCGGGCCACTGATGCGCTGATGGGGCTGGCGGCAAACGATGACTCGCCCTGGCAAAACAGTTTGGATGAAGCCAGTAAAACTGATATTCAACTCTTTAACAGTGGGTATCTGGACAGCGAACCGAGCGTCTTACGTTTTGCACAAATTCGGGATCTGGCGATGACGGAGGTCAAGGATGATGCGGGCCTGGAAGCCTTGCGGGAAGGCCGCTTGCCCGCCGCGGTCGCCATCAAGCGCTTTAGTGGCGAAGACGCCGTCGCCATTACCGCTACGTATATACCGCCGATGAAGAAGCGCGAATCCAAGCCAGCGCCGCGACCGGCGGTTCGAACACCCATCGGTGGCACGCCATCGACTGCGGTCAAATCGGCCAGCAGCGCTTCCAACGCCTTAGCGCCGCCATCCCCAGTCAACAAACCCCAACCCACTCCGCCGCCGCCACCAGCCAGCACAGCGCCTCCGATCCCGCCTAAGGTCGAATCGCCGCCGACCCCAACCTTACCTCAAAGCGGGCCAGCCGCTGATATAAAAGTGGAACCCGCTTCGGTGCCGGCGACGCCTCCAGCCCCGTCATCTCCCGATAAAAGCAATACTGGAGAATCAAAGCCGGCCGAAGCACGCTAACACTGACAGCGCCCACAAAAATAGGTTGCCCGTTGGCCGATCCGGCACTGCTGGATTGATTCGCCACATACAGCGCATGGTAAAGCGCGGCGGCCATAGACACGCAGATACTGCTGGAAGTAACCCGGCTCGCCCTCACCACCGACAAAATCGCGTAGAGTCGTTCCACCTTGCTCAATCGCTTCAAGCAAAACTTTTCGAATCGCGGCGGCTAGCCGTTGATATTCATCCGCGGTCAGTAAGCCAGCGGGTCGCAGCGGATGAATACCAGCCGCAAACAGAGATTCGTTGGCATAGATGTTCCCTACCCCCACCACCACCTGGTTGTCCATAATGAAAAGTTTGATGGCTGTGGCCCGACCTCGCGCTTTTTGCTGGAGATAGAGTCCAGAAAACAGCGGCTCAAAAGGCTCAGGGCCCAGCATCCGCAACAATTGATGCTGTTCTGGTGGTTCCCGAGTCCACAATAGTGCTCCAAAACGGCGACTGTCATTGAAACGTAAGCATTGCCCGTTCTCTAATATCAGATCGACATGATCATGCTTTAATGGAGGCGTATCTGCCGGAAAAACCCGCAATCGGCCTGACATGCCAAGATGGAGCAGCACGGTGCCGACATCGGTACCCAATAAGAGATATTTAGCCCGCCGCTCTATCCGACGGATGACCTGCCCCGACAATGCCTCCGCCAGTTCCGCTGGCACTGGCCAGCGCAGTCGAGGCTGGCGTATTACCACCTTAGTGATTTTCTGATCGATCAGATGTGGCGTGATACCGCATCGAACGGTTTCGACTTCGGGCAGCTCAGGCATCAGTTGTCGCTCGTCACTGGCAGCAGCGTCTCAAGGGACGGGGCCAGGAAACTCCCCGCGGCGCTGGTCAGTAGCCGATATAGATTGTCGGGACAGAGGTGGACCTTATCACCGACTTGCAGATAACGCTGACCATCAGTTGGAGCGGTCGCTCCAAAGCGAATCTCAACCTGATCCAATCTCAACCGTAGCTGAGGAGAATCAAGCTGCAACTGTTTCAGATCCAACTGATTTTTTGAATACTGCAACAAACAGCGCATTTCAGCGGCACGTAGAATCGGATCGAGCAGAGCGGGATTGGCTAGTCCTTGCTGTGGTGCGGTCATCCACCACTGCTCCACCCGCCGCTCGAACGCCAACCGTTCCTGACCGATGCGCTCGACTACAATCGACCCAATCGGTGCCGGCGTCGGGTCGAGCAACGGCAAAATCGTTAGCGGTCGCTCCCAAAGAAGATCAAAAAATACCAGCGCCAGCAAACCGCTGACCAGCCCCAGCAATCCGATATTGAGCCATTGTCGCCGCTTGAGGGCGTTCACATTCAACGCCGCCGCCGGCGCAACCAGATCAACCAGCCGGATGCCAACAAACTGCTGGGTATGACCAGCAAAAAGAGGGCGGCGATGAATGCCAACGCTCCAGCCGATAGATTCAGGTTTGGATCGGGAACAGCCTTGGGACGAATGACGAGTGGGGTCTCATCCGACAACAACCAATTGAAGAGATTGATTCCCAGTTCTAGGTTGGCGCCATTGCCGAGGTAGGTATTTGACAAAAAATCTCCATCGCCGATGATTGCAAGGCGTTGTCGGGTCGTTTGCGGAATGCCGCCATGCTCAGCGCCGCCGATAGCTAGCGCGATGGCTTTGGCGCGAACCAGCGCCACTCCAACCAGCAATGGCCCTCTTCGCTCGGCAGTATCCAAATCGAAGTGCACTGCGTTATCCAGTGGGCCGGTTTCGGTCCACGCCTCAGACTGACTTTCAAGCAATGTGGCCGCATTCCAATCCGCCTTTGGCGCAAGCTCCAGCGCAACCGCTTGCGGTAGTAATGCCGGAACTTGCAAAGACTGAGTGATCGGGTGCAAGCCATAATCGATAATCGGGATGAAAGCTGGATTTTTGATCCCCAATCGCGAGCTACCCGGATCGACCACCGTGCCAGGTAACTGGGCAATCCCCAACAGGGCGGCCAACGGTTGCAATCCGGAGGGATCATTGGGTTCCAACAGCCACAGCAAGCTTCCTCCCGCTGTTACAAAATCGAGAATCTGCTGGATCTCGCTGGGAGCTAACAGCCGTTGTGGTCCCGCAATGACCAAGGCCGCCGTTTCCACTGGAATAGCTGAGGTGTTAGACAAATCAATCGACCGTACTGTAATCCCGATTTTTTCCAACTCTCGACCAAAAGTTCCTAAATCATGGTTCGCCACGCCCAGCGGTTTGCGTTCGCCGTGTCCCTCCAAAAACAATACAGCGCCATGGTGATGGCGACTCAACCGTTGCAGCGCTGTAGTCAGCGCTTGCTCGCTGAGTTGCTGAATTTTTTCAGCGCGATCGCCATATTCCACGTAGAGCTCGCCATCGCGAGTGACCCCTAGTGCGCGCACCCGATCGGGTAGCACATCTGGATTGATGAAAGTGAAGGTCAGATCTGGCTTAACGCTTTGATAACGCTGGATCAATCGGGTAACGCCATCGCGTAAGGTCGGGATTTCGCGCGCGTAGGCCGTGATGTGGATCGGCTTGCTCAAACGACTCAGCAGTTCCCGACTGGATTGAGAGAGCGTATTACGCCCCCCGACTGTCCAATCGGCTCGAAATGAATAACGGTTACTTAACCAAGCCAATAAACCGATAAGGAGAGCGAACAGCAGCAAAAACAACAGATGTTGAAATCGCAACCGCCAACGGACTGAAGCATTGAGCTGCACGCGCTAATCCCGCGGTGGCCCATCGGACAGCCGCCGAATACTCAAACCCAGAAAAGCCAGGCTGAATAATAGATAATAAGCGATGTCGGCGCTGTCGAACACTCCTAGCAGCAGCGCATCGTAATGGCGGAGCAACGATAGATAAGCGAACGGATGGCTGGTGGTTTCTCGGCCGCCAGCGGCATCAATGATACATAAGAACAGCAGCAATCCGAGGGTAGAAACGGCGGCCACCACCGGCTGCGCCGCCACGATCGACATATAAAGACCCGCAGCGGCAAAACTGGCCGCCAGCAGGATCAAGCCCAGCAGACCGGCCAGTAATTTACCGACATCGAGGTCGGCGCCCGCTGTCAAAGCCAGTGGCATTAAAGCAACCAGCGCTATTGCCGCGAATAGAAAGAGCAAAACTCCCAAATACTTGCCCAAAACGATGGCGGACGTTCCCACGGGCGCCGACAAAAGAATATCGAGCGTACCGCTTAGACGCTCCTCGCTGAATAAGCGCATGGTCAGTAACGGCGTCAACACCAGCAAACACCAGGCGGCAACCCCAAACAAGGGCGCAACGACTAAATCGGTTACGCCAGGGGGATTTTCCAGCCCGACCAAGCGCCCTTGCAAATTCTGAAAATCATCCACCAATAACAGGAAAATCCACGCTAATAGTCCCTGAGCAACCGCCAACAGACTCCAAGCCAAGGGAGATACAAATAAACCGCGTAACTCTCGAATCGCAATGCTAAGGATCACTCAACCGTTGCTCCCCAACGTCAGATCGACGAATATCCGTTCCAGATCGGTATATTCAGGCGTTAATTCCCATAAGTCCCAACCGGCGGCGCAGGACTGATCGACCACCGCCCGATGCGGATCACAATCGCGGGCGTGATGTAACCGAAATCGGTCATTGCCCAATACTTCAACATGATCGACTCCCGGCAGCAGGGCCAAGCGCGACACGGGCGGCGGGGCGTTCAGGCCGATACGCAAGCAGGTCGATTCCCGCCGCCGCTCCAGTTCAGCCAACTCCCCGGTAAAAACCAACCGCCCGGCGCACATGATTTGAACGTGGCTACAGGTCGCCTGGACTTCGGCTAACAGATGAGTGGACAAAATTACCCCATGGCTTTGTCCCAACTCAGCGATCAAGGCTCGAATCGCTTGCAGCTGGATCGGGTCCAGACCAACCGTCGGTTCATCGAGAACAATCACCGGAGGATCATGCAGGATGGCTTGCGCGATACCCACCCGTTGCCGGTAACCCTTGGACAGATTGCCATTTAAACGGACTCCCACCTCGGTCAAACCACAGCGCTCCTTGACCCGTGCCACCGCCGTGCGGGCGGCGGCGCGGCTGAGGCGATGCAAGCGGGCACTGTAGTGCAATTGTTCATCCACCGTCAGCTCACGATACAGAGGGGGTTGCTCGGGCAAATAGCCGATAGCCTGCTTAGCTTGTTGGGGTTGATCGAACAAGTCGTTGCCATCTATAACGATACGTCCAGCATCTGGAGTCACCACACCGGCCAACATCCGCAAGGTGGTGGATTTACCCGCACCGTTGGGGCCAAGAAATCCCAGTACTTGACCTCTAGCGAGGGTAAAACTCAGCTCATCAACTGCTCGGAGGTCACCATAGCATCGAGTTAGCCGTTCCACCTGCAACAAGAGTGGCGTTGTCATATTATTTGGGGGAGGATTGACTTCGGTATAGATGTATCATATGGCTCTTGATAGCACATTTACTGGATTTCATTCTGGAGAAAGCGCGTTATCGAAAAACGCTCCACTTTCTTCGCTCACTCCATCCCAATTTAGACAGAGGGACCCCTATTGACGTAGATGATGGTTCGCCCGTCTTCAAAGTTGGCGCCGAGAATGCCATAGAAAAGATATTATTTTACCAATCCTTCGGAAGGATACTGCCTTGAACTTCATCGCTCATGGCCTGTTAGAGCTGCCTTTTTGGGGCTTGGTGCTGGCAACATTGCTGCTAACCCATGTAACCATTGTCGCTGTCACAGTCTTCCTGCATCGCGCCCAAGCTCACCGCGCGCTCGACCTCCATCCGACCATCAGTCATTTTTTTCGGTTTTGGTTATGGCTAACTACTGGGATGGTCACAAAACAATGGGTTGCCATTCACCGCAAACATCACGCCAAATGTGAAACGTCAGACGATCCCCACAGCCCGCAGATTTTGGGTATTCACAAGGTGTTGTGGCAAGGCGCTGAGCTTTATCGCGTTGAGGCATCTAATTTTGAGACTTTGGAGCGCTACGGGCACGGAACACCCAATGATTGGTTGGAACGCCGTCTCTATGCGCGCTTCGACTGGCTGGGCGTGACGCTCTTATTATTCTTGGATCTAACATTGTTCGGCATTTCCGGATTGACGATTTGGGCCGTGCAACTCCTCTGGATTCCCTTCTGGGCTGCTGGCGTCATCAACGGCTTAGGGCATTATTGGGGGTATCGCAATTACGAGCCGCGCGATGCCTCCACCAATTTGACGCCGTTTGGCTTTTTAATTGGGGGCGAAGAACTCCATAACAACCATCACGCTTTCCCCAGTTCCGCCAAGCTGTCCAGTAAATGGTGGGAATTCGATATTGGCTGGTTCTATATCCGGATTCTTGCACTCTTTAAACTGGCGCATGTCAAGAAAACCGCGCCAATCCCTCAGCAGCTGCCAGACAAGCAGGTTATCGACTTGGATACCCTGCGGGCAGTCGTTTTAAATAGATTGCACATCATGTCTGACTTTGGTCGCGAAGTCATCTTCCCTGTACTACGGGAAGAGTTACGCAAGGCTGATGATTCTCGCCGGCAGATCCTTAAGCGGGTCCAGGCGCTCTTGATTCGTGAGGAAACGCGATTGGATGAACATGATCGCGCTCAGTTGCGCAATGCCCTTGATTTAAGTCAAACCCTATGTACCGTTTATGAATTTCGTCTAGGGCTGCAAAACATCTGGAGCCGTACCACCGCCAGCCATGAAAAGCTACTAGCTGCCTTACAGGAATGGTGCGCCCTTGCGGAAGCAAGCGGTATTCAGGCATTGCAAGAATTTGCGCGAACATTGCGCGGCTATTCCATGCGACCGATTTGACAGGAGTTGTATTGAAAAACCCGCCTAGCGGCGGGTTTTTTAACCAGCGAAGCGGCTACTTAATCTTCGCTTCCTTGTAAGGAACGTGCTTACGTACCACGGGATCGAATTTTTTCATTTCCAGCTTTTCAGGCGTCGTGCGCTTATTTTTAGTTGTCGTGTAAAAATGCCCAGTACCGGCTGTGGAAACCAATTTAATCTTGTCACGCATGATAGTACCCCTTAAATCTTGGTGCCTTGAGCGCGCAAATCGGCCAGCACTGCGTCGATCCCTCTCTTATCAATGATACGCATACCATGACAAGAGACGCGCAAGCGTATAAAACGCTGCTCACTTTCAACCCAAAATCGATGCGCATGCAGATTGGGTAGAAACCGACGGCGGGTTTTGTTGTTTGCATGAGAAACATTATTTCCAGTGATCGGGCCTTTACCCGTCACCTGACAAACTCTGGACATCGGACTATCTCCAACTACTAAACACCAGATTTATAAATCTATGGATTTATAACAATCTTTTCAATTATGAACAAGGACACATCAGTCAAGATTAGTACTGAGGGTCGTAATCCACAAACGGCAACCCCCCTCGACCTGCAAGGGGGGGTTGGAATAGGAGCCTGGCGATGACCGACTTTAGCGCGAGTAGCTCTCGCACGATCATAGGCGTGACGCGGTTTCACGGTCGAGTTCGGGATGGGATCGGGTGGTTCCCGCGTACTAAGGTCGCCAGGCGAAAGGGGGTGGAGGCGCGGGGGCTGGCATTGGCATTGGCATTGGCTTGGCATTGGCATTGGCGTTGGCGTTACGCTGGATGCCGTTGCGACGCCGGGATGGGGTAGTGAGGTTCAGCACGCCCGACCCACAGGGGTTGGGTGTTGGCGAATCAAGCCGCACGGTTGATTAGTACGGGTCGGCTGCACGCGTTGCCGCGCGTTCACCGCCACGCCTATCCACGTGGTGGTCTTCCACGAACCTTTAGGAGTCTCAAAGGACTCGGGAGTGCTAATCTTGGGGGGGGCTTCCCGCTTAGATGCTTTCAGCGGTTATCCCGTCCGGACGTGGCTACCCGGCGGTGCTCTTGGCAGAACAACCGGTACACCAGAGGTCTGTCCATTCCGGTCCTCTCGTACTAGGAACAGCTCCCCGCAACACTCCAACGCCCACGGCAGATAGGGACCGAACTGTCTCACGACGTTCTAAACCCAGCTCGCGTACCACTTTAAATGGCGAACAGCCATACCCTTGGGACCGACTACAGCCCCAGGATGTGATGAGCCGACATCGAGGTGCCAAACACCGCCGTCGATATGGACTCTTGGGCGGTATCAGCCTGTTATCCCCGGAGTACCTTTTATCCGTTGAGCGATGGCCCTTCCATTCGGAACCACCGGATCACTAAGACCTGCTTTCGCACCTGCTCGACCTGTCCGTCTCGCAGTCAAGCACCCTTTGGCCTTTGCACGCCGCGCGCGATTTCCGACCGCGCTGAGGGTACCTTCGCGCTCCTCCGTTACGCTTTGGGAGGAGACCGCCCCAGTCAAACTACCCACCATGCACGGTCCCTGAACCCGATAAGGGTTCGAGGTTAGAATCCCGAGCGTTCCAGGGTGGTATTTCAAGGCTGGCTCCACTCCGACTGGCGTCGGGGCTTCAAAGCCTCCCACCTATCCTACACAAGAACGCTCAAAATCCAGTGCAAAGCTGTAGTAAAGGTTCACGGGGTCTTTCCGTCTTGCCGCGGGTACGCTGCATCTTAACAGCGAATTCAATTTCACGGAGTCCCGGTGGAGACAGTGTGGCTATCGTTACGCCATTCGTGCAGGTCGGAACTTACCCGACAAGGAATTTCGCTACCTTAGGACCGTTATAGTTACGGCCGCCGTTTACCGGGGCTTCGATCAAGAGCTTCGCCTTGCGGCTGACCCCATCAATTAACCTTCCGGCACCGGGCAGGCGTCACACCCTATACGTCCACTTTCGTGTTGGCAGAGTGCTGTGTTTTTAGTAAACAGTCGCAGCCACCTGGTCACTGCGGCCCGCGTCCGCTCCACCCGCGAGGGGCTTCACGTACCACGGGCGCACCTTCTCCCGAAGTTACGGTGCTAGTTTGCCGAGTTCCTTCACCCGAGTTCTCTCCAGCGCCTGAGGATACTCTCCTCGCCCACCTGTGTCGGTTTGGGGTACGGGTGACGAAAACCTGAAGCTTAGAGGCTTTTCCTGGGAGCCGGGCCTGGGCCACTTCGCCCCGAAGGGCTCGTCGTTACGTCTCGGCATTGATCGGCCGGATTTGCCTGGTCGACCTGCCTACGCGCTTGAACCGGCACTACCAATCGCCGGCTGGCTTAGCCTTCTCCGTCCCCCCATCGCAGTTTCCGTCAGTATCGGATTGTTGACCGATTTCCCATCGACTACGCCTTTCGGCCTCGCCTTAGGGGCCGACTCACCCTGCGCCGATTGACGTTGCGCAGGAACCCTTGGCATTCGGCGTGCGGGGTTTTCACCCGCATGATCGTTACTTATGTCAGCATTCGCACTTCCGATACCTCCAGCCGCTCTCACAAGCGACCTTCACTGGCGTACGGAACGCTCCCCTACCATGCCTTGCGGCATCCGCAGCTTCGGTATGCGGCTTAAGCCCCGTTAAATCTTCCGCGCGGGCCGACTCGACCAGTGAGCTATTACGCTTTCTTTAAAGGATGGCTGCTTCTAAGCCAACCTCCTGGCTGTCTTTGCCTTCCCACATCGTTTCCCACTGAGCCGCAATTTAGGGACCTTAGCTGGCGGTCTGGGTTGTTTCCCTCTTCACGACGGATGTTCGCACCCGCCGTGTGTCTCCCGTGATTGCACTTCCCGGTATTCGGAGTTTGCCTCGGGTTGGTAAGCCGGGATGGCCCCCTAGCCGAAACAGTGCTCTACCCCCGGGAGTGAGACACGAGGCGCTACC
>JADJQQ010000002.1:247500-258688 GCA_016712625.1 Candidatus Competibacteraceae bacterium
TGCCGGCGTTGGCCGACTTTCCGAGCGCGGACGTCGAAACCGACACCCGGCGCATCAACGAACTGCTGGAGCGGCATATCCGCCAAGCGCCCGAGCAGTATCTCTGGGTCCACCGCCGCTTCAAAACTCAACCGCCGGGCAAGTCCAGCCCATATAAGGTGTAATCTGAATCATCCGCATGCTTGATCCCATCGCGATCTGCCCGCCAACCCGGCCATTCGCCGCATCCTGGTCATCAAGTGGAGCGCATGGGGGATGTGATCATTGCCACCGCCTTGTTCGAAGATATCGCCCGAGCGTTCCACGGGCGAGAAATCCACCTCAACACCCTCCAGCCTGGGAGCGTCTGTTTGCGCGGGATCCACGATTTGCCCGAGTGTTCGCGATCGGTCTTCGTAATTCGCGACCGCATTGCGGCAGCCAGATTTCGAATGGCTGAGACAGGTCCGCCGGAGCATTACGATCTGATCATTGATCTTCAGTCAAACGACCGATCGCGGATCTTGCTTGCGGCCTCCTCTGGCTGACGTGGCGCTCGGATTCCCTACCGTCTCGGCAACCGACAACGGCCCGTACAACATCGTGCCCGACGATTTCCCTCCGGTCCACACCATCAACTCGGAGCCGAGCCGCACCAAGCTGGCGGCATCCCGCACCACCACCCGACCGGTCCTGCATATTCCCGATTGTAACCCGCGCCCGCGCCCGGGAACTCATGAGCGCCACGAACTGAAACCGGGCCGTTACGCGGTCTTTTCTTCCCGGCTGCAACGCGACGGACCACTTAAAGCGCTGGGGAGCCGCCCGTTACGCCGCGCTGGCAACCAGATCCATCGGGAAGGCTGGAGCGAATCGTGCTGATCGGTGGGCCGGACGAGGGAGACGAGTGCCAGCGCATCGCCGGCCTGTGTGCGCCTGGCTGGTGAATCTCGTGCGGACAGACCGGAGATCCTGGACATCCCACTGCTGTGTCAAACCGGGCTGTTTTATCGTCGCCAACGACACTGGCACCGCCCACTTGGCCGCCGCCGCGGCCACGCCGATGACGGTATCTGCGGACCCACCGATCCGCGCCGGGTCAAGCCGCTGGGCGATAACGTGACCGCCGTGCAGGCCGATCTGCCCTGCGTCAACTGTTATCGCAAAACCTGTTCGCATCACAGTTGCATGGCCATGCTGACGCCATCGCGGATCTGGCGGCATCTGCGGGCGCTGAACGTTAGGCCGGGTTTACACGTTCTCGCAGGGGAATCGGCCTAATCGACGGGAGGGCGGATTGGTGTTCGCTCCGGCGGCGGTGGTGCGCCGTCCGGCAGCAACCGAGCGCCGTATTTGACGAACTGGCCGTGTTCGTACAGCTTGGCGTACTTGAGAAAGACATAGAACGCCGCGATCACCGCGTTGATGAATCCGGCCCAACCGTTCAAGACGTTGCGCTTGAACAGGTAGCTGCGAATGAAGAACAGCGGCGGATAAAGCACCATGATCAAGACGATCCCCCAACGCCGCTTCTTGAGTTTGTCGGCCACCAGCCCGGTGGAGTAGGCGTTGATTTCTCCAACTTGTGGCGGATGTCGGCTTCGCCGTAATGGTAGAGCGGTGCCTTGAGGCGGGCGACACGTGCCCGCACCTTGGGCGCGGCGTGGACCGGCATGTCATCAAACGCCCCTTGCACTTGTCGAACAGGCGCACGTAATAATTCATCCGGGTGACTGGGTTCGCCATGCGCCAGAACAACTGCTCCCGGCGCGGCATTTCGTAGCCACTCACGGCGGGACCTCTCCAATAGTTGGCGGATCTCCGTTTGGAGGCCGGGCGAAAGGCTTCGTCGGCGTCCAGCAACAACCCAGTCGTGGGCGGTCGCCGCAAGCAAACCGCTTTTGCGCGCCATAGCCCAAGAACCCGTGCTGGCTAATCCGCGTCCCAGCGACGGGCGATCAGCAAAGGGTATCATCGGTGCTGCAAGAATCCAGAACGACGATTTCATCCGCCCACTTAACGCTCTCCAGACAGGCGGGCGAAAATTGCGGCCCATTGATATGGGTGATTGCAAATGCCGAAAGTTGCTTATAACCCTGCGGGAATAACCTAAGATCGAACAATAAAATTGGTTTTACCGGATCTCTGAAAAGATCAGAAGACAATGTTCCAACCACCCGACGCAAAATGAGGACGCTTTCAGACTTTGCTCGCAATGTCCTGAATCATCCTCCTTACCGGAATGTCGGCACGGACTGGCCGATTCTGTCGGCGCATGTCATTGCAAGCGCGGCGACTCAGGGGAGCCGAGCTGAACTACGCCCGATTGGTCAATACCCTGCATCGTCGTGGTCATGCCGGCGGCGATCGCCAACCCCGATAACAAAGATCGTCAACGAAACTTTGCCCAGAGGTTTCTCGATCCCCCATCCTTGGCTTGAAGTTGGGATCTATGGTCCCGTTGGCAAATCAGAAAACGATCCGAAAATATGGCCGGAAATCGTGCAAGCCACAGGGCGGGCCGCCGGGCTAACGCTTTCATGACCGATCGCCGTTTTATCCCGCGTCGCCCGTCTGGGAGGTTACTGTACCGCACTGGTTTATCGCCATGCTCCCACGCCTTGGATCGGCAACACCCCGCAAGGAATTTGCGACTACCTGATCCGAAACGGCTTACCGGCCAGCCGCGTGTTTCCCCGTAAAGCAATTTTATCCGTGCCGCCCGAACCCAGCCCACCGGAGCTGCTGGCGCAACGACGCCAAGAACTAGCAGTCCCGCCAGACGCGCCCTCTTGGTGGTGGCCGTCGGCCTTGCATCCAGTTAAAGGCTTCGACGATTTACTGACCGCGCTTTGCCAGCGGCCCATGGCCACCCTCGCTGGCCGTCCAACCTATTTGATCATCGTCGGAGACAGCCCGCTCAACCAGGCGCTGCAACACCTGTCCGAACGGCTGGGCATCGCCCGTCGAGTCCGTTGGACCGGCTGGCAACGCGACCTGGCCGCTTTCAAGAGCTGGCCGATTTGGTGGTTGCCCCTCCCGCCAAGAACCGTTGGGCAACGTCATCCTTGAAGCATGGAAGCCGGCGGCGCCCGGTCGTCGCGACCCGCGCGCTGGGACCGGTGGAAATCGCTCTGCACCAGGAAGATGCTTGGTTTTGGTACCGTTGGCCGATCCAGCCGCCTTGGCCTCAGCCATACAGTCGCTGCTCGAGGACCCGCCACTGCGAATTTTATAGCCTGAAACGCCCGGTTTATCGCAGAAGGTCAGCACCTCATACAGCGGAAGAGACAGGCTTGACGGCTTTACCTGAGCCTGTATAGCCCGTCTGCTGGGACAATGGGGGCAGTCTATCGGTCTTGGTGTTTTCGGCCGATCACGGGGGATTGCTCAGATAAATCAAGGCCCCAAAACAAACAAATAGATAAGCGAAGCTGGCGCGGAGGTATACGAAAAACTGAACAGAGCCGCCCCCAAAATCGCCAGGGCGGCGTATCCAGCAACAGCACTCCGGCTCGCTTTGCCGGTCTCGAACCGACAAAAGGCGCCAACGCTGGGACAATCGCCAGAAACACCGCGCCGATCAACGCCAGCAAGCTTCCAGCCCCAAGAATGCCGGTTTCATACCACATCCATCCGGAAGTTGTGAAGATGCAGAACTTGGGTGTGGACGCCGCCCAACTCAAAATGCAGGATCTCGGTGGCGTAGCGGCGTTGCCCTAAACCTACTCCAAGCCCCAGCCATGTTCCGTGGTGTTCCAATACCTGCCGCCACAAGGCGGTGCGCCCATAATGAAGGCATCCAGGGCTGTTCGGGGATCCAGATCGACTTTACGGAACGGCCGCTATAATTACCGATGGCCTGATCAGCCTGGCGACCGCCAGCGCGGCAATCGAAACGCCAACGCCAAGCCAACTGAAGCTTAGCGAACACCGCCAGCGCCAGGATCACCCCAATAACGCGGCCCGGCCCTCGGCGATCACCACGCAGAAGTCAATACGGCGACAGCGACACAACCATGGCATGCTCAATAACGCCAAGCACCAGTGTCGCGCCACCAGATCGAAAGCAGCAGGAACGCGGCAACAAAAACGGCAATTCATCTTCCGCAGCTGAATTGCTCCGGATCCAGAATAGCCGACCGGATATTAACTTTTTTCATGGTAGAGGCAGCAGAATGCAACCCCAGCAAGGTGACGCGCCGACGGCGCGAAAGCTACCGCCCGGTAAGCGATCAGGAGGGTGTTGGAGAGGGACTTCCACAAAGCGGCAAGGAACCAGCAAGATCGCCAAACTTGGCGCTAAACCCCAACCACGCTCGCAAGCCCTCGGCTTCCGGGTGCATAGCGCCAGGAGTCCGCACTAAAAATGCCGCGAGCAGCGCCAGATACAGCAAGGTGGTGAGCCGATCCAACCGGTGGCGGCATGCGGAACTTGACTTAATAATCCCCAGGGGGCATCGAAACCAGCAGGCGTGTTGTACAAACCTCGCCCGCCAAGCTGAGTAAGCACACTTTCAAACCGCTGGCAACAGCCAACCGTGTTAAGAAAAAAAGTATCACGCGGGCAATTATGAATCATTGTGCGTTTCATCAGGTTGATTCAGCCAGTCAAGCGCCTCCACTACCTGGGAAGCGGTGATCGCCGCCATCCCAGTTTCGCCAGCTGGCGGCAGGATGGCATGAATGTGGCGAGAATGCGTTGAGGACGGCGAATCGCCGAATAGGCCCACCGCGGGTGCCCGCGATGCCGCCGCCATGTTGAGCCGGCCGATGTCATTACCGATCAGCAGCCACAGCCAGCCAACAAGCCCGGCGGCTTGTTCGATCGGCTTTAACGCCACCCGCATCGACGGCAGCGCCGCCGCCACTGCACCCGCGCCAAAACTTATCGTCAGACCAACAACCGCTCCGTCGGCCCACCGACCACAAACACCGAACCGATTGATCGGCGTTGCAACGCTAAAGCCAGTTCCGCGAAACGCGCCGCGCCCCATTGTTTCCCCGGCTCACTGCTGCCGATCCCCAGCGCGATCAGGGCCGAGGCCAGGTGGTGACCCCGTTCTGCCACGATCTGCTCGGCGACGGCTGATAGAAGCAATCGCGGTTTTAATTCGCTCGGTGGGATATTTAGCGAGGCCAGCAACGCATCCAGCCCACGCCATCGGCTCCGCGTGGCGATAGCCCGGGACAAATGGCCGTGCGACCGGAACGTTCAATAACAACCGCTGCAATCCGATCCCCCCGCCGATCCGCTCGGGATGCCAGCCAGCCAAGCGGCCAATACATAGCAGGCGCTACCGTGCAGAAACCACCTGCTGATAGTTTTGTTGCCGTAAAGAGAGCGGCCAGCCGAAACAGACCGCGACCCCGGCATGTCGGCCCGAATCGCGTTCGAGCCAGCCCCTTGTCCCCGCTGGGATCCCCGCTCAACAAACGCTTGGCCGGCGATCGCGGTTTTGGTGAGGATATCCACCTGTTGCGTAGCCGTCGTGGCGGCGATGGCGTGGATGTGCGGCAATCTTGAGACCATGTCGCCGATACCTGACAGCGGTTGCACGATTGGGATTCGGCTGGCGAGGGCAAGCTCGCCATGCCACGGCGGCGGGTTACGCTTTAAGTCCCCTACGGCTTGGCTCGATTTCTCCGCTTCAGAATGGATTGTTTCATGCCGCGGTTTATCGCGAATTCGGGCCACTGTCACCAATCCCTATATCATAGCCCCTCAACAGCTTCTGCTCGGCAGGATCAAGGGCAGGAGACCGTGTGTGGAATTGCTGGTTACTGTCTAAAAACGCCCCGATGTATGAACCGGACACGACTTGAAGGAAGATGGCGTGGCAGCTGGAGCACGCGGCCCCGATGGACGAGGTTTCCACGGCGGAGCGCATCGGGCTCACTTTCCCTTTTAGCTGCCATCGTGCGTTGTTGATTTGGCGGGAGGCGCGCAACGCCTTTCACGGCGATGGCCGTATCTGTCTGGTGGCGAATGGAGTGGTATAACTATCAGAACTGCGCCAAGAATTGGAAGCGCTGGGCCATCGCTTCCGCACCCATTCCGACTGGCAAATTATCCTGCACGCTTACGAAACCTGGGGCGAGGACTGCGTAGGCCGGCTTTGGGGATGTTTGCCCTTGCCCTGTACGATGCCCGGAGTGAGGATGCTGCTGGTGCGAGACCGGCTCGGCATCAAACCGCTTTATTTCGCAACTGGGCCAGAGGGAATCGGCTTTGCTTCGATTGAAAGCCCTGTTACTGGATCGGCCACCCGGCCGTCGCGCCAGCCGGACTTGCCCAGATGCCCGCAGAACAAGGGTACGAGCTGCGCCCCGCAGACGCCCGCTGCTTGGCGAACAAAACTCCCCGCCGGGCGCCCGTTAACCAGAATGGCGCCTGGGCGGTTCGTCGCGGCAACAACGGTGTTGTTGGTCGCCCCTGCAAACAAGACGGGTCGATCTGCCCGGCACGGATGCCGCGTTGGGTGCTATGATTTCGATACCTTGATAAACCAGGTGGTCAAAATTCATTTGCGCAGCGACGTGCCACTTTTGGTCCTATTTCTTCCCGAGGCGTCGTTCCTCGGTGCTTACCGCCCTCATCCCACCCCGTCACCAGGAGCACTTTACGTACTTTTCCCATCGGTTTCCGAGAGACTTCGGTCCACAACCCCCGGGCTTTGGCATCATAATGGTAGCCAGTCGGTTCGCCACCGACTTACCGCGTGCGAAGCGCGAGCCGACGAACTGCTGGAACGCTTACCGCCCCGGGTGTGGGGCCGCGCTGACGATCTCACGGCCGACTACCCCCAATCTCCCGGTTTCCCTGCTGGCCGAGCGGGCGGGTAGAGAAATTAAAAGGTCATCCCCACTGGTGAAGGCGAAGCTGATGGGATCGGGCTACGGTCGCTATCGCGCGCCCTTGCTGAAACGATGGTTGCTGGGAGCTGCGCTATCCCGGCAGCGGCGGCTTCCGAACAGGGGGCATGTTTTCCTGTGCTGATGAAGCTTGTTCAAACCGGAATTGGCCCAGGCGTTGCGCGACTGGCGAGCGCCCTTCGCCCGGGCTTGGAACGAACCGCCCCAAAACCTGGACTCGCTTGATGAGAATGCAATATGTCGATATGGCAGTTTTCCCGCCCGACGATTTGCTGATCAAGGCCGACCACATGTTGATGGCCTGAGGTTTGGAGGCGGGTTCCCGTTCTCGATCTTCGGCTGGTCGAAGGTGGCCTCGGCTTACCAGGGCGCTTTCAAGATCAAAGGTCTAAGACAACAGTTTCTGAAACTGTGGGGCGGTGCTTTTTCCCAAAGCCTCTTTGGGGCCAAAAGAAAGGGTTTGCGACTGCCCCGTGCGAGACTGGCTCAAGAGGGAAAGGCTGGATAAACTGGATCGGGCCTTAGCCGCTTCACCCGGGCATCACCGCGTGGTTTGATCCGCCAGCGGTCTGAGTCAGCTGATCGAGCAGCAACGCCGGCGCGGCGACGCGGCGGCCCGCCTTGGGCCTTGCTCAATTTCGCGCTTTGGCATCGAATCATCGTGGAAAATAACGGCAATGCGCCGCCAGCCCGCCAAGATCACTTTCAATTATTGCTGATTAACCCGCCGTGATACCTTTGCCATACCCAGCCTGCTTGCATGATCGCTTCCTGCCGCGCCATCGTCGGCGGTAAAGCGGTCCGCGGCGCTGAATTATTTTTCGTTCGCTTGGTTAATGCGTTGGCGATGCGCGGCTAATACACCTCCGCCATCACCGTAGATAACGGCGGCGTATCTGACCCGGTTGCGACCAGAAGTTGTACAAAACACATGTGGCGATACCTGGGCGGTTTGGGATTTTCCGTCGCGCTGGCAAATCAGACGGCGCTGCGAAAACAGCCGCCGGATATCGTCCCGAACTTACATGGGCCGAGCAACCCAGCTGACCTCTGACCCCGAACCGACAAAGCCGATACCCCTCGCTTAGATTGGGCGGCTACTATGACCTTCACGGATTCCAGCACGCCCCCACGCCTGGATCGCCGCCAGCCCCGCAGTTGCCGAGCCGCAATTATTTGATTTTAAACGGCTTTCCCATCAGCCGAGTTTTCATATCAGCAATTTTGTCCCGCCTACCAACCCAGCGCGACGGCTGACCTGCCAACCGCTGCGACGCCAATTGGCCATTCCCACGCCGACGCGCTGATCATGATGGCCGTGGGCCGGTTTTACTTTGCCAAGGGTTTCGACGATTTACTGAGCGCTTTCGCCAGTGTTCGTGACGTCCACCATCGACGCGCGGCCCGTTTGGCCAGTCGTGGTCGGCGATGGCCCCTTCTTCGACTCCGCTCCAGCCACCACCCGCAGCAGCTTGGGATCGACCAGCGGGTCTGTTAGCCCACGGGTTGGCGCGACGACGCGGACCGCTTTCCGGACTGGCTGATCTGCTTGCGTGCTTTACTTTAGCGGGAAGAAGGGTTGAAATGTGATCCTGGAAGCAGGCGCGGGTTAAAGCGCTTATCTCCTTGCGCTCAAGGGCCGACCGACACCATCACCGGCCGCAAAGATGGCTGGCTGACGCCGCTCAACGATCCCAAATCGCTGGCGGCGGCGTGCTCAACTGTTGTTGCAGGATGAAATACCGCCTCGAATTGGCCACCAATGGCTGCCGCGCCTGGCGACCGACACAGCGACCACCATCGTCGATGCTTATACCGGAGCTGTATGCCAAGCTACAGATAACATAAAAATAGACCGCCCACCGGCCCACGCAAAGCACCGGGGCAAAAATCGGGTCAATCGGTCTCGGGCTTAGCCGACGTTGGCAGGCCGGGGACAGCCAGCTTTCGTCACAGCGCCAGCGTTTCATCAGCATGCGCCGCAAGAGATAGGCCAGTTTCCGGCGGGACGGACTGGCGCGTGCGCCAATAATGCCTTCACTTGCTCGGTAAAGGCCGTTCCGGGTTCCCAGCCGGAATGAGCCCTCTGGATAAATCCGTCGCAAATCTCTGCAAGCTCCGCCGTGATCATAGCCGGCTACCGGCGTACCCGGAGCTGAGCGCTGGCACGGTGCGCCCGAAGGACTCCGGCGGCCGACAGCGATAACACCAGATCAAATCGCGCAAATCGTATCGCCCACGTCGTTGGCAAATAGCACGATACCATCCAGCCGCGCGCCTGAACCCGCGCTTGCAAATCAAACACAACGTTGCCGACGCGGTTCGATCCCACCATGATAAGACCATAAATCGCCAAGCCTTGCCCTCGCGAAGCGAGGCGATTAACTCAATAATCCTCATGGCCTTGAGCCGGCTCAAGCGGCCCGGCAACGTCAGCACCAAGGCTTCGCGCAGTTGCGGATACTGCATACCAGCCGGCTAACCCAATCGCTGGCCGGTCGATGGCAACAAGGAAAAGCCGCCGGCTCACGCCGCGCTGGATCGCGGATACGATCCGCCGCTAAACGGGATAGCAACGCCGCAAATAAACGCGGGTGCGGTTCCGATACGGCGATCACGCGCTCGCCGCGCGTCATGGCGTGGCGCTATAGCGCGAAGCTGAATACAAGCCATGCACTGTGGGTAACGAAATGCCGGTCGGGTTACCACCGCGTCCATGCCTCTCCGCACCAGCCACGCAATCCAAGCTGGCAACCGCGGGCAGATACCCACGGGATGTGTCGAGCCGCTGCTCTCTCAGCCAGCGCCGCAAAGGAAGAATCAGCGCAACGTCCATGGCGATTTTCTTTCGCGCCCATGTCGAGATGTTCACTGCCCTCGCGCGGCCATTCCGGCACCAACCGCCCGCCAGCGGAAATCACACTACCGACCGCTGTCCGCGCTGGATCCGGTCGCGCTATTTCCAATGCCGCGCTCCACGCCTCCGCCGTTCAAGGCCGACAGGAACTTGCACCACGCTCAGGCGGCGAACCATCGCGGGAAGCTCCAGCGGGCGCGGCGGTTTCGACCTCATCGAAAAGAGTCCCCGATGGCCGGGAACAGCGGGGCCGTTGCCGCCAGTGACTGAAGGGCGTTACCCACCCTTGAGCAGCCAATCCATCAATCCCCGACCAATGCGATTTTGCTGCTTCCCGGCTGGTAGAAAACGAGCCGGCACACCCACGCGAGCGCCGGCGGTCAGCGCCTCGTAAACCAGCTCGATACGCTATCGGCGAAAATGCGCCATACCTGAGCGGCTTGCGCAAATTGCGCCAGCAACCAGATCCGGGCCGGTTTCCGTCGCTGGGATGACTGTCAGCGCGCCATTCAAGGTCAGACGCCAAGCCGCTTGGAAAGGGAGTCGGGGTGCGACGCGATGTCGTCAAAATCCATCAATATCCCCGCCGTGGTGGCCAGGATGGCGGCAATCTGGCGATAGAGGCTGGTTTCGTCCCACCCAAAAGTGGGCCGACGTTATCGATCAGAAATAACCTCGATCAAGTTGCAAGTCGAGGCGGGTCGAATACGGTTGAGAGCGCCGCGAGTGGTCCGAATACATTAGCGCGGGTCGGCGGCAGATCATGTTCAGGGGATCAGGCGCACAGATCGAAGCAGCCCAGGGGCAAACTGGGCCGCATCAGCACCACCTTGCCATCCCGCCGGCGGCAGGCCGCCAACAAGGAAAATGGGTTTTGATGGCCAGCCCCCCTGCCTTTTGTCTGGCGACCGAATCCCGCCAGGCGGTAGATTTGCACAGCCAAGGAGCAACCGCCAATAACGCATTCTGGCTGTCGGCTGCGGACTCCAAGGTGATGCTTTCCACCGACCCCGCCATCGGTTCAGCGCCTCACCAATCCTCGACTTTGGTTGTCATGTCCCGGCCTTGCTATCGCTGAACCGCCCAGATGACGAGTGGCGACACCGGCGTTTTTCGCCCGGCTCTGGAAGTGAAAAATCAATTCACCAATTCTGGATCGACGCCGCAGTACGGGCGTTTCGCTTTGCCAGTAGTTTCAATCGGCTAGATAAACCTTGGGGTGCGAGCACCACTGCATCATCTACGGCATCCGGGCAAGACAACGGCAGATCCGGCGCGGATCCGCCAGTAGTCTTTTGGGCGTTGGGCTGAGCCTTGCTGGAGGCGGCGGCGGAATGTTCATTTATAGGTCGTTCTCCTGATTTTATTTATGGACAAGGACGATAAAGAAAGTGGTCATGAAAGACCAAGACAAGGCGCGGCTTTTAGGTCAAACCCGTGTCAGCCATTCACGTACTGATCGCGACGGCCGTGCAC
>JADJQQ010000003.1 GCA_016712625.1 Candidatus Competibacteraceae bacterium
CTTCATACCAAAATATAGTGTTATCTATAATAATTGGGTCGAAGTGTTTCTTTTGATGTAAATGATCTAACGCCTTTACCGGATACTGTAACACCAAGATCATTTCTCAACCAAGCTAGGTCTAATAGAAGTTAATTTCATTGATTTTATAGAATACTACAACTCGACATGACTGCTAAGATATTTGTGCCTTGGATAATAATCCTATCCCTGGTTATTGGTGTCTTGCTTTTAATAAATACATTGCGTTTTTTGTCTGATTTAAGCTATGAAACAAGCTCCCATATCAATCTTAGTAACTGGATTGAAAGGTTGAGTGAAATCCGATTGGAAGATATTAATGCAATTGGTATTCGTGAGTGATGTAACAACCTATTACTGTTTCAGCAGCACAGATACAGTTAATTTACAAAAATAGACTTCTGCTCCAAATGTTAAGCCCTTCCATTAATGCCTTATTTAGGAGGATCCATGGGGTGGTTTATTACGCTTTTGAAATCCTCTCTATCTCACCTGATACATTGGCGTATAACTTCCCGCATCGGTAGAACTTTTTTTGGTAATTGGGTTTTCGGAATAAGAGAAATTCCGTGGAAAGGACCTATAGAATATAAGACCAATTAAGTTAAGAAAAAAATCTGATGAATTTATCCGAAACAACCCGATAATCTGCCTTAGCATTTGCTGATCACCAGCCGAAAGCGACCCTTCATTGCTGATTTGTTTTCCGCCCCTCTCGCAGAATGTCGCCTAGACATCGCCATCCGGGGCATTTTGACGGCGCTGGGGAGGGAAGCTTTGCTGATGCATCCGGCATTCCGGATGTTCGCCTTTCTACAAAATGTCTTTGATGTGGTTTCTCTGGCCAACAAAACCTTTATGGGGTCTGCTCACGAAGCGGACAAAATTGTACGCTAACGACGTTGAATCCTTGATGGACGGCGCTTCGCGCCGACCATCGGGGCGGAGTTGATCGGGGTTTGTCCGGCGCGAAAAGGGCGACCATCCCCCCCCTCGGGGGAACCGGGGCCCACGCAGGTGTCGCTCGCTCCGCCCGTTGGGGTCGTCTCGGAAGGAAGATAAGCGTCGCCCCGCTCATTTGAGATAAGAGCGTAACGCTGCTACCACCTGTTCCAAATCCTCCTGACGCTGTCGTGGCGGGAGGTGCGTCAACCGCTGAGGTGCTCGCGGATATGGCCTTCCAACACCTCTGCCATCAAGCCGTTTACGGCGCCCCGGATCGCAGCGATCTGTTGAGAACCGCCGAACATTCGAATCTTCTGTGCCAGCGCGGTTTCCAGCGCTTCGGCTTCTCCTTTAATGCGTCTCACCCGGATCAGAAGGTGTTGTTTGCCCTTGATGGTGTGGCGGCACGGCCCCCGTTGGTTGTCGTTAGTATATACTGGGGTATAGTATAAAGCTTTCAGGGCAACGGAGCGACTTCATGCCAACCTCCACACCCATCGCGGACTGGCGCCATACCCATATCTTTGATGAAGGTAACCCGCTGGCCGAGCGAAACACGCGCTGGGCGGTGGTACTCACGGCGATCATGATGGTGGCCGAGATCGCCGGCGGCTGGGTTTTCAACTCGATGGCGCTGCTGGCTGATGGCTGGCACATGGGTTCGCACGCATTGGCGCTCGGTTTGTCGGTGCTGGCCTATGGGGCCGCGCGACGCTTTGCCCCCGACCAGCGGTTTGCCTTTGGCACCTGGAAGATCGAGGTGCTGGGCGGCTATACCAGCGCCATTTTCCTAGTGGGCGTCGCCGCACTGATGCTTTACCAGGCCATCGAGGCGCCTCATCGCGCCAATTCCCATCCACTACGAGCAGGCTATCGCCCTCGCCGGGGTGGGCCTCTGGTCAATCTCGCTCGCGCGTGGCTCCTCAAGGATGGCCAGGCGCATCATCATGCGCATGACCATGCGCATGACCGCCCTCACGGGCACAGCAGCCCCACCCGGCATCATCGGGATCTGAATCTTCGGTCGGCCTACTTGCATCATCGCCGATGCCACCACGTCCGTCCTTGCCATGGTGGCGCTGGTTGGCGGCAAGGTTGGGGGCAACCGACTGACCCGGTGATGGGTATTATCGGCGCCGGGTTGGTCGCGGGATGGGCTTGGGGTTGCTGCGCGGAGCGGGCGGATATTGCTCGATGCCGAGATGGATGCCCCGGTGGTGGCGGAAATCCACGAGGTCATCGCGACCAGCCCGGTTAAGGCCGACATCACCGATCTACACGTTTGGCGGGTCGGTAAGGGCAAATACGCCGGCATCGTTTCGCTTGCGGTCCAGGGCCAGGCCACCCCGATGAGTTTTCGGCGGCAGTTGAGCGTCCACGAAGAATTGGCGCACATCACCGTAGAGTTGAACCCGTATAAGACGGTGTTCCCCACCTGAATCGTTTACCTGTCAATTTGAGCCGTACCCCAACTGGGCGTCAGGTATCGGCCAAAAATCTGTCAGGTTAGGATGGAATTTAGCTTTTCTAACACTGCTAGCGTCACACTTTAGACTTCAACCTGACGCTTGGCGCTTAACGTACGATTCTTTCCCTTTCGTGAGCAGACCCCTGTATCCGTTCACGTGAGGGAACCAGAAAGTTCAGGGCTTTCAAGATTAAATTAAAGGTGCTTTGATTGAATATATATTGATCTTCAGCCCTCTATAGGGTACTTTATGAGGCGTAGAAATAGTGTGGAGGGCTAGCGATGCCAAGGGTTGCTATTGAGAGTACGAACCGTTTTCCGATGCAGATACCGCCGGCCGAGAAGGCGCGGTTAATGCGGGCTGCCGCCCTGGAGCAAACCAGCCTCAAGGATTTTGTGTTACAAAATGCGCTCCGCGCCGCCGATGCGGTAATTCAAAAGGCCGAACGCCTGCGCCTTGACGAAGCGCAGACCCGTTTCCTACTCGATCTGCTGGATCATCCGCCCGCGCCCAATGACAAGTTACTGGCCGCCGCCCGCTCCTTGCCAACTGGCCCATGACCTTACCCCAATGGCATGAGGAACCGATTTCCAAATCGCATAACCGCAAGGGGCTTCGATTGCGGCCAGCCCGACCTTAACGCCTTTCTGGCCAGGCACGCCCGCCAGGCCCACGTCAGCGGGGCCTCAAAAACCTATGTGGCGGTCGATGATGCGGACGGTGTGACCGTTTATGGCTTTTATACGTTGAGCCCTACCCAGATCGAGTTTGCTTTGGCCCCTGCCGAAACCCGCCCCGTCGGCGGCGGTCAACATCCCCTTGGCGGCTTCCGCCTGGGTCGTCTGGCGGTCAGTCAGGCATTACAGGGCTACGGGCTGGGGGGGCAGCTACTGGTCGCGGCGGTACGACGCTGTATCCTGGTGTCAGCCCAGGTCGGCGGCACGCTGTTGGTGATCGACGCGAAGGATCAACGGGCAGCTGCGTGGTACAAAGCCTACGGTGCACTTGAAATACCTAAGCTGCCTTTATCGCTCGTCCTACCCTATAGTGTCGTTCTCAAAGCGCTGCAATGTAGCAATCCCTCCGAACGGTGAGGAACCAGGAGTTTTTAATCCTGACCTTTACCGCTTTTCTGTAACACACCGCCGCGCTAGGTTGATCGTGCGGTACAGGCGGGGACGCCGATGATCACCCGAAGTGATAACAAAAGCCGTCCTGATTAACCTGCAAGGTGGCTTTTTCACAAGCTATAGTAAAATCGAATAGAAGTGATCAGATAAGAAGGCCGCGTTGCGCTTTCTCAAGAAAGCCATCGGTCAACAGGGTCGCCCGTTGACGGTGACTATCGACTAAGAAACTGTTGAAAAAGTCATTTTTGAGCCAAGCGACGCAAGAGCAAACGGCTCAAGGTGGCATGAAGCAGGTTCTCACGGGTGGTCATCAGGCGTTCGTAATCCTTGCTTAAGCGACGACTTTGATTGAAACCAGCAAAGGTGCGCTCTACCACCCCACGTCGGGGTAGAAGCTGGAAGCCGGTAGGCTGAGAAGAGCGCGCTTCACCGAGAGGAAGGCCCTCCAGCAGCCGGACCCAACGGCGACGAGGCGGATGGCGAACGAAGGGTCTGCTCACGAAAGGGAAAGGATTGTGGAAAGTAAAACTGGCCAGCGCCACCTGGCCGGTCTATCTACTTGACGCAGCGGGTGCATTGCGTCAGACACTCTCCCCGCCTGACAACGGCGCACAGGCGCAAGAACAGGCTGCCGAGCTAGGGACGTTGCTAGTCGTCGGGGGTTATATACTGAAATTGGAGTAGCTCGCAGTTCGCAACGCGGATAAACCTGATTCCTTGGCGTCCACTCTTGCCGACCGACCTCAGCCAACTCAATGCATCTCCGGCCACTGTAGCGCTTCCATAAAGAGCGCCTGCAATAACCTTTTAAATCCCCCCCAACGGCGGCTGTCACGCCGGCCAGCCCTGGCCGATCACGCGGTCATCCACCGTTTGGGGGTGTTCGGGGTGATCCCTTCCCTGGGATCGCGGCGTGTTTTTAATCCAATGCCTCAAGCCGGCGCGTTAAACCGGCGCCTCAATCTGACGCATGGCCAACCCGCTGGAGGTTGGTCTTGAGCAGATCGACCAGCGGCGCCAGGGCGGCGGCCAGCGGCGCGCCCTCGCCGTAGAACGACAGATTGGCCCCTGGAAGGTATTAGCCAGGGCCTCGGCAATGGCCGGGCGCTGTTCGAGGGGCAGGATCTCCTGCCGCAGGGTCTGCTGGGCCCGTTTGGCCATCAACTCGTTTTCCACCGTCAAGACCTTGATCTCATTTTCCAACCGCCGCATCACCCGCTCCTGCGCTAACACCTCGCACTGCTTGGCCAGGCGCAGCAAACGCACCGGGGTTTCCTGCTGGATCACTTCCTGCTCCGAGGCCTGTTGCAAGCGGTGCTTTTCCTGCTCGGTCTGGATGCGCTCCCGCTCGGCGGCGAGGTGCTCGGCCTGCAAGCGGCGCTTGGATTCCGACTGGGCCTTTTGGATGGCTTCCTGCGTGTTGATGTTGGAGAGTTCGCTGGTCGACTTCAGTTGGTTTCTCACCTCGGCTTCCAACTGGCGGCGCAGTTCATCATCGACGATAAACACTTGCGCGACTTGCACCACATCGATATGAATGCCCCAACCCGGTTGTCCGGCCTGGCCGTGCGCGACCTGGCGCAACGCAGCAGCGACCGCTTCGGTCAAGGTGGTTTTCCGTTGCTCGATACACTCGACCATGGTCATGTGCGAGACTTGTTCCCGCAGCGCGAACAGGCACACGCCCCTGGCATGGGCGTTGATCTCCGCCACGCCCGCCGCCGCGCCCTGGGTGAAGTCATAATGCTTGGCCGCGGTGACTGGCTCATCGATCCAATAAATGGCGCTGCCCTTGAACCGCAGCGGAATCCCGTCCTTGCTCTCCTGGCGCATCTCGAAAATGGCCTCCTGCTGGGTGCTCGGCACCAGCACATGGGTCGCGCCCGGCGGCAAAAACGCGCTCGCCGCCGGACCCCGGTTGCGGATCGCGCCACCGCGGGACGATCAGGTATTCGTGCGCATTCGATTTGACGAAAAATTGAGGGAATGTCATTGGACTGCTCCAACAGCGATTAAGATTCAAATAACGGGCCTTCACGAGCTTTGTCCATTCTTTTACCCTACAAAGCGCTTGGAAGACGTCTGCATTGATTCAAAGATCATTTAAGTTTGTTAATTTTTCCATCAACCGCAGCCCTTCCACAGAGATATACCCAATACCAAACGATAACCCTTCCAATGAGGGTTGCCTTGTCGCTCTCCACCAACGAATCAAGCCCTCCTGCTTTAAGACTTCACACGCGGTATAAATCGTTTGAAGGTCAACACCATCAAAGTCTAACTCCGTGGGACAATAATCACTTTCAGCGCGATGCTCATAAAACTTCTTTAGCACCTCGAATTTTAGAGACGATGGCATTTTAAAGCTCCCACTCCACAGACTGATAATGAATGTGTAATGACTATATTGGCAAGGAATTTAAAAAACAAGAACGCGAATAAAGAAAATGTTTATCTAATAAGACGGAAATAGATTTCTAAACCCCACGGGAATGACCTTCAGTAATCCGTTTTCCCTATTTGATTTGAAAAGGAAAAACACAATCCGATTGATCGTCGTCGTTGTCGTTTCAGAATTTTATTTTCTCGACAGCGGGCGTCGCCGAATAGAATTGGAAATTATTTTTCGCCCGCCAGCTAATATACAGAGGCTAATGATGAAAATAAATTTTTATTTATCATGAGTTTATATTCTAATAACCCGCATCTTTACAGTAAGATGCGGCGACGGCGCTCGTCGCTAGACGAGCGATGATTTATGATTAAATTGGAGATTAGCTTATCGATTCCATGCTTCTTTTCGGAGAAGATCCCATTGAAGTTAAGCACTAATAATGACTTGTGTTGTCATTTGTAATTTACATTTAGCCGACTTATTAAATATCATTTTTATCATTCAGGAAAGCAGTAATGAAAGCAAAGGCTCGTCCGGTGGATCAATGGCGTCTCATCAATTTTGAAAAGGTATTAATGACGCTGGTGAATAGCGCACCCGGTCAAACCGAGGGATCGGCCTTAACATTGTTATCCGATGAAATTGCCAAAGCGTCTCAAGAAGAGGGCTTTCCAATCAAACCAAACACAGCGGCTGGCGTGCTTCAACAATTAAAAAGGATTCGAAATAAAACAACGTCGTTTGGTGGAAGGTGGGCTGCAACGGTTGAGTGCGGTATCCACCGATTAATTGACGCTTACGGGCTTTCTGAGTCTTATCGAGAACCTGGTTTTTTAGATTGTCCGCCAGAAGAAAAGACTCTATTGGCCTATGTGTTTGCGTCAGTTGATCCCAAGCAATGGCATGGTATTTATACGACTTTCAAGGATATTCCAGAAATCAAGGAAGCCTCGTTGATTTACGGTAGCTCCACAGTCGATGCGATTATCAAAATTGAAGCACCCACCAGAAAATTTAATGAGGTTCTCATCGGAACCATTTCTGATCATCCACATATCAAGACGACGCAAACCTTGTTCGCGGTCAGCGGCTCACAGTGGCAAAAAAGCCAACTTGAACGGGACGCTCAATTGGAAGATATTCCTTTTATCACTCTGATGCGATTCAGGATGACCTAACCACGCCGGCTGTTCATGCCGATTCCTTATATCCAAGCCCGCAAATAAAACGGCTGTTTCAAAAGGAGGAGCAAAATAAGCAGTTAGATATCGAGGACATGAGGCATGGAGATTTGGTCATCAAACCCGAAGCCAGTATCAATCTATTTCCCGAGATCGTCACCGAGTCCGCCCAACAAAGTATCCGCGCGGTCGTGATCTTGGATAAGATAGGTCGGGGCGAAAAAGTGCGATTACATCGCTACTTACAAGCACAAGCCATGAAAAAAAGCCATCATCCGGATTTTGAAATCCGGCGGGTTTTCTTCTTTAATGATCTGGAAGCTCAGCTTAAAAAAGCCGAGATTTGTGCCCGGCTGGGCTACGAGCTGGCGATTGGCGTTCAGGTTAAATATCTGCGCGCTTGGTGTAATGTCCATCAGAACGATGGCCCGTGGGACTTTGGTCTGATGGATGAGACGATGCAGTGGATCATGGAGAATAAAACGAACTACGAGTCCATCCGTCATCTGCGTGTCTCGCTCAACCGCACCACGGTTCAGCGCACAGCGCGCTATTTTGAAATAATCTGGAGCAACGCCGAGGCATTTAATTCTTCCCAGATCACGCCATTTCACCAAGCCTACCTGGAATCCGATTTCGTGAAATGGACCCCTTCGTGAAATGGGCCCCTTCGCAGCGATCGGACCGGTGAGATCGGATCGGCTTTAGTTACCTTCTCAATTAAACGATCCGATACGCCTCCAGTTCTAATGGCATGGACGCGGAGCGCCAGGGACGGCACGCTGAGGCCCGCGCGGACAGACCTTAAATCCCTCGGTTAAGGAGAGACGGCCAGCCGTGTGGCCCAGGTCGGCGGCATGGGCATCCCGGAGCGTTTGAATCGCGCCGTCAAGCAGGCGTTCGTCTTTGGGGTTTAGGGAGCAGTGGAACGTAAAACCCGGTTAAGGCGCCTTGTCACGGCGCGGGAGACGCGACACGGTAGCGGGATGGACGTTGAAGAGTCTGGCGGCATCCGCTGCGGTCTTCTGTCCAGAATTGACCAACTGCACGATCTCCTGCTGTTGGTGCGTCTTGAGTTTTGGGCGGCGACCACCGATCCGACCTTGCTGGCGTGCTGCATCCAGACCATTGCGCGTGCGTTCGCGCAGCATCGCGCGCTCGAACTCCGCAAAGGTCCCGACGATTTGCATCATCATGCGCACCTTGCAGGTGGGGGATCGGCCGACGCAATTGGCCTTGGCACTGGCTGAGTTTGGCCGAATCGAGAAGACGCTCCACGCCCTGAACTACATCGACGACGAGAACCGGCGCCGGGCTACCTTGCCGCAGCTCAATCGCGGCGAAGGGCGCCACAGCCTGGCGCGGGATGTGTTCCACGGTAAGCGCGGCGAACTTCGTCAACGCTACCGGGAAGGACAAGAGGATCAGTGAGGCGCCCTCGGTCTGGTGGTCAACATCATCGTATTGTGGAACACGATCTACATCGATGCGGCGCTCGCGCAGCTACGACAGGAAGGTTACCCGGTACGCGATGAAGATGTCGCGCGGTCGTCGCCCTTCGTTCACGAGCGGCACATCAACCTGTTGGGACGCTACTCCTTTATCGTGCCCGAGGCGGTCAATCGAGGCGAGTTGCGACCGTTGCGCAACCCCAACGATGCGGACGCTTAACCGGGTTTTACGTTCCACTGCTCCCTAAACCCCTACCCCTACCGGCCAGCTTCGGCGCTGTGTTCGGGTTTTGGCTCAAGGATCGACCGAAAGCGGAGTATGTCGTTGCCCGTGCGGTCGGACAAAAAGCCGTATCGCGGCAGTCCGCTTCCGCCTACCTGCGGTTGATGGTCCGAAAGGCGGGCATCGAAAAGAAGATCAGCCCGCACAAGTTGCGGCATACCTACGCCACCAACCTGCTCAACGCCGGTGCTGAGCTGGTGGACATCAAGGCGCTGCTGGGGCATGAAAGCGTGGCGACAACGCAGATTTACACCAATGTCGGGCAGGAGCGCATGGAGAAGATGGTGGGGAGGTTGTGAGAGCCTTTAATGGATACTTTACTCTTTCTGATTTTTAGAAGAATCATGCTCTGATGACCTCATTTCATCATCATGCTTTTTTCGCTCTCTAGCCATCTCTTGTTGGTGTTTTTGGGACTCTCTTTCTGCCTCCTCCTGCTGTTTTCGAGCCTCCTTCGCACTTTCTCTCTGGCTCTTTAGAAGCTCTTTTTCTTCTTTACGTTGTTCTTTAAGCAACTCTTGTTCTGCTTTCATCTGTTCCTTCCGCAGTTCCTTTTTTTTCATATTCCGAAGTGTCAGCATGGCTTGCTGGTACGGGCAGTAGAAGTGAGAGTGCAAGGATGGCCAAGAAAATCGAGCCTTTAATCATGGGCAAAATCTCCTTAAGTGTTGGATTACGGTGGAGCGTCTAGAGACGGGGATTACTGAGCTACATAGCGCCCATCTGAATGTACCAACCAACTACCTGGCGTCAGTTTGGCCTCTAACTCAAAACAGTTGCCGGGTGGTGGTTGGTGGCCAGACGGGCGATTTGTGAACCAAATACGGCATTGGCCCGGCGGTGGGCGATGGCCACGGGGAATAGACGTGGCAATGGGTTTTTCTACAGGTTCAAGTGTACGTTCTGCTGTATTTACGTCCTGATCTTCCCATAAGGTCACGGCATCGGGTTCGACAATCGCTGGCTCAGACAGCCTTGGTACGGTTGTGAATCTGTCGGTTGAGGGTGCAAACGAAATAGAGTCGGTTTCCTCCAGTGGTTCACGCAGCAGGTCAGAGTCCACTTTCGCTTGATGGCGGCGCGCGATTTCTCGCGTGAGCTGTGCTTCCAAGTTGCGTTTTTCCTCTAGATTGAATATTGGCACAAGCGGTTGCTTCTCCGCCTGACGGGCAGCGTCAATTAACCAGTCGTTATGCACTCGAAACTCTACGTCATTACCAGCCAAACTATTCGATTTGGCGGCGAGCGCTTCCACTTGCGTATACCGGCCTTGATACAACGCGGTTTGTCCCAAATAGTGCCAAATTGCAGGATTGCGTGGTTCTATCCGTAATGCGCGTTCCAAGGTGGCGGTTGCCTCCGCTAGCTGACCCTTGTTAAGGTACTGTGCTGCTTTTTGTAGTAAACCAACTACAGATTTATTTTGTTGTTCTGATAGAGAAGGCAAAGTATCCAACGTTTGTTGGAAGGTCGTAGCCCTACTCGCCCCCTCATTAGCGCCTAGCACATAGCATGGCCCGGTTCCTAAAAATAGGATTCCGCATATAAAAAAATTGCTTAATAATTTGCTCTTCATTGAGACATCGGCTCTGCAAGGATTCCTGAGCTTAAAATTAAAAATTAAAATTTCTGATAAATAAGTAAAAAATACTTTATGGTGTTTGAATAGATACTGAACGCGAATCTTTGGCCAGTTTGGTTTCTTACGGAGACTGTGATTATAAAAACCTCCTCAACTCCGCCGGTATTGCATCTTCCGGCGGCTCATTCCCGATCTCAAACACTACCGGCTGCTCCCCTGGCTTAAGCCAGAACTGCAAAAACACTTCACCCTTGGCCGCGACCAGATCGAGCCAAGGCCCCAGCTCCTGAGCGCGGGCATAGCGCAGCGTCATCGTCTGGCCGGAGTAGATGACGGGTTGATAGCGGTCGATGTTGGCCACCGGCTCAATCCTCGCCGTCTGAATCTCTCCACTGAGATAGTAAACCCGCCGCTGGTCGATCTTGCCCAGCAGCCAGCGCAAACTCCGGCCTTTCATCTCCACCCGTTCCAATTGCACCTTGAGCGGTTCTCCCTCGATGATCCTGGCGCTGATCAGTAGTAGGTTATGAATACGCCTCACTCTTGCCCACCGCACGAGGGTGTTGGTTGTGCAGCACGATAAAGCCGCCCTTCCATGTCCCGATAATCGGAAAGCGGCCCTCGATGCGTTCCAGTGTCAGACTATCCGACGCCACCAGGTCCAGGTCGTACCAGTGGGTGCCAATCTGCCGCTGGTACTGTTCGAATGGAAATATCCAAGCTCCTGACCACCGCTTGCAGCGCACCCCGGAAACCCATCCAACTGAGCGGATACAGCGCCATGGTCAGCAGCAAGGCGGGTAGCAAGATCATTTCGGCTTTGCTGACCACCTCCATCCGCCAATTGCGATTACCTGGCGCAACGACGCGCACCGGCGACGGCCAAAACAAATCCGCGCCCTGCACGTTCAACATATCGATCCAGATATGCGACCAGTAGCCGCTCATCATGCACCAGAAGTAGAGCGGCCTGATAAACCATAGCGGCGAGGCAACCATCGCAACAGTCAGCAGGCCCACCACCGAATGGGTCATCGTGCGATGGCCGAAGCGGCGTTCCAGCGGCACGGACAGCCAAAACAGCAACCGCCCAATCTTCGACGTGGGCAAATCTACGTCCGGCCCCAGTGATGCCACCGCTACCAGTAGCCAGCCGATCCAATCCGGCTTATAGCCAAACAGCGTCGCCCCGCCCAGGTACAGTACCGAGGCAAACGCAACGTGGGTGCCGAAGGTCACGCGGTTTCACTCGAACAGGTCGGCGTGCGTACCGGCGCGAACAAAGACGATCAGAGCGTCGGCCAGGCGATAAATCAGCAAGAAATCTCCGCCGATATGGCATTCCCGATGCCCTAACCACTCCCCTTGCAAAGGGTGATCGAGCCATTCCAGGCCAAGTGGCGCATCCGCCGCGATGAGTAACAACATCGCCTCCTTCAATCGCCGCAGATCATAGCGACCGGAACGGCTCAGCCGCTCCCAGTCCTTGAGAAATGCCTTGGTGTAATCACACCGTCGAGGTGGCGCGGCCCGCTTAGCGGCGGTGGGTTTCTTGGTCGAGGGCATCGAACAACGCCTTGGCGTCGATAAAGCGGGCCTTGCGAGTCTTCACTATCGCCTCGGCTTCGGCCATCGCGGCGCGGGTTTCAGCGTTGGGCGCTTTCAGCGCAAACGGCAAGCCTTGTTCCGCCACCACCCGCGTCAAAAACACGCGCACGGCATCCGACAGAGAAAGGCCCATGGCCGCCAAGGTCTCCGCCGCTTGGGTTTTTAGGGTTTCGTCTACCCGAATGTGAACCATCGTCGTGGTGGTTGCCATCATATCGCCTCTTAGTCTCTCAATTGAGATTTATTGTATCTCAATCAGTCTGAAAAGACCCATGATTGTTAGTTCGCCTTCCCCGCCCCCCTAAACAGAAACACCCGAAGCGAGATAACGATCGCCGCAATCATGCCCGCGAAAATGTACAGCTCGGTGTCGCCGGTGCCGATGGCCAGATAGCGAGCGCCGACCACTGACGCCAGAGCGAGAATCATCACCGAGGTAAAGTCGAAGTAGCGCACTCCGGCGGCGTGACGCATCTCTCGAATCCTTTGCTTATCGACGAACCGCTCTTTGCTCGAATCCTCCAGCATGTCGGCAATGGCTTGGGGATTGCCGCCGCTTTGCTTGACGATGTGGCTTACGAACAGGCCCGGCGATTCAATCAACATGCCTTGCCGGGTGATGTAGGTTTCCACAATCTGCCGCGTGGCCTCCGGTGCGAGCGGTAAAACCTCAATCTCTGTCATCTTCCACCAGAGCTTAGCGAGGTTGGCCTTTTTCTGGCTGGCGCAGCCGATGATTTGGGCCGCATCGAACACCGCCAGCCAGAACGCGGCCAGTGTGCGCTGGGCTGGGCGCACATCAACCTGACCGGCGATTACCTCTGGCGCAGCAGCGCCAAGAGCGGCGCAGATAAATTCAGGCCGCTACGGCCGCTGCAACCGGCTTAGCGTACGATTTTTTCCGTTTTCTGAGACGACCCCTTGATGGCTTTACCCAGTTCCGCGAGTGCCCGGTAGGTCGGAGGCATGACGTTGGTCCGGGTAAAGCGCCGGAGGATGGCCTCCGGCTCGGCCGTTCCGAGCCGCAACGCGATCGCGTATTTGATGATTTCATCGTACTGCTGCCGAATCAGCTCCCAGTGGATGGCGCGGGTGAGGATGGGTTCGAGATGGCCATACTGTGGCGCATCGCCGGTCTCGACCCCATGGAGCTTCTGCTTGGCGATGGCTTTGAGACGCGGCAGCAGATCAACGCCCAGGAGGTGACTGAAGGCGAAGGCCACCTCGCTCTGGCCGTGGCTATCGACGTACTGGCGCTCGATCTCCATGTCGGTGCAATGCCGCAGGACGCCTTCCATCATGGCGGCGACCTCGGAGGAGGAACAGCGCCGGAGCTTGGAATAGATACAGGTCGAGCCGGTCTCCACAGGCCAGTAGATCATGATGCCCCGCCCGCCATAGCGCGCGTGCCACTCGGTCATCAGGTTCTGATCGTAGGCCCCGAACTGTTTGGAATCGGCGGCGCGGGCGGTCGTGACGTCGCCCCAGATGATGGGGTTGCGGATGCGGAAAGTGTCGTTGACGACTTCCACGATGGCCGTGCGCAGGGCTTCTTTCTGCACAAAACGGCGTTTGACGTAGCGCAGTTCCTCAACCGTGACGCCCGGCTGCTGGCTGGCCACGCACTTCAAACCGACATGGGTCCCGATGCCGAACAGGCAGAGCAGAAGTCGGCGTTGCAACAGTGCAGGGTCGAGCACTTCCCGGCTGGCGGTGGTGCGGAACGCGGCCGTGAAGTTGAGCCGCAAGTCGACTTCTTTGAAGATATCGATCAGCTCCACATCCGAATTGTCGACACCGTGGGCTTCCGCGGCCGCTTTTTCGCCGAGGCCATGGAGGAGGTCGATTCCGGCCCGCCGGAAGTGATGGCCGCCATCGGCGCGGGGCCACTCGACATCATCACCTGCGCCACGCTGCCCATGGCTATGCCGAGCCTGATCAATACCAGCCTGTTCGCACTGGAAAAAGCGGTGCGCTCATCGGTGGTGCTGGACCTGGTCGGGGCGCGGGCGGCATCGGGGCGGAACTTGCCACGTCTATGGAGATGTTCCGCTACGATCAGGCGGCCACCATCATCTTGATGATCTTCGTGCTGGTGGTGGCGGTTGAACAGTTGTCCTCGCGCGCGCCCACTTGCTCGGCGGTCGCGGCCAATGAGAATCGAACAGATAGAATCATACCTAAGACCCTGACGATCAACGACCGAGAGTACGCTTGGCCGCGCGTTCCCACTACTGTCCTTTGCATCGATGGCAGCGAACCGGCCTATATCGAGCAGGCCACAGCTGCCGGCGTCATGCCGTTTGTGGGACCGATGCTGACGCGCGGAGCCGATTTGCGCGCCGATTGTGTGGTGCCGAGTTTCACCAATCCCAACAATCTCAGCATCGTAACCGGCGTTCCTCCGGCGGTCCACGGCATTTGCGGCAACTACGTTCTTGATCCGGACAGCGGGGCGGAAGTCATGATGAACGACCCCGCCTTTTGCGCTGCGGCACGATCCTCGCGGCCTTTGCGCAGGCTGGCGCGCGCGTGGCGGTGGTGACGGCCAAGGATAAACTGCACGCCTTGCTCGGCTTCGGGGTGTCGCCGGCCCCCCAGCGCGCGATTTGCTTGTCGGCGGAACAGGCCGATCAGGCGACATTGGCAGACAACGGCATCCAGGACGTGCTGGATTGGGTCAACTTACCGATGCCGTTGGTGTATTCGGCGGCTCTATCGGAATTCGTGTTGGCCGTCGGGGCGCGACTGCTCGAAACCGGGCACTGGGATTTGCTGTATCTTTCCACGACTGATTACATCCAGCACCAGCACGCGCCGGGAACACCGGCCGCCAACGCTTTTTATGCCATGCTAGACCGCTATCTGGCCCGGCTCGACGCGGCGGGCCAAACGCTGGCGAAGGCTCCCCAGGCGATGCAAGCGACGATCAACCGAGAATGTGATAGCCGCCATCGATGTACATCACGTCTCCGGTGATCATCTTGGCGTAATCGGTGGCCAGGAAGGCGGTGGCGACACCGACATCCTCGATGGTGGACAACGCGCGTTCCGGCGCGCGTTCGGCGGCTTTTTCCAACAATTCGTCGAAGCGGTTGATGCCGGAGGCGGCGCGAGTTTTGATAGGTCCAGGCGAAATCGGATGCACCCGAATGCCTTTCGGTCCCAGTTCGGCGGCCAAATAGATACACGCAGCTTGCAACGCCGCCTTGACTGGCCCCATGACGTTGTAGTGCTCGATCACCCTCTCGGCCCCGAAATAAGTCATGGCGAACAGCGTTCCGCCCTCCGACATCAGCGGTTCCGCCAGCCACGCCATCTCGATGAAGGAATAGCAGGACACGTCCATGGCGGTCAGAAACCCCTCCCGTGAGCAATCCACCACCCGGCCGTGTAAATCTTCACGCGGAGCGAAGGCGATGGAGTGCATGGCGATGTCCAAGTGGCCCCAATGGTGTTCGATGGCGGCGAACACCGCCGCCATTTGCCCTTCGATCCGTACATCGCACGGCAAATACAGTTCCGGCGGCACATTCAGCGCCTCGGCCAAGGGCTGGGTATAGGGCTTGGTTTTGTCGTTGAGATAGGTCATCGCGATCTCGGCCCCCATCTTGCGCATGGCGCGGGCGCAGCCGAAAGCGATGGACTGGTCGTTGGCGATGCCGAGAATCAAGGCTTTCTTGCCGGCTAGCCCGGCGAAATCGATCCGTTCAATCGGGTCATTTTCAGGGGGTCGATAGGTTTCAAGCGGCGGCGACATGCGAATCTCCGAGGTTAAACACCGGCCGAGGTGATGGCGAACCGCCAGCTGGGCGCAAGCAGTCCCGAACGTGCAGGGCGATCATCAGCTCCTCATCGGTCGGAATCGCCCAGGCCGAAACCGGGCTATCCTCGGTCGAAAGGCGCGGCCCGGCCCGGCGGTTGGCTTCCGGATCTAGCCGGACGCCGAGCCATTCCAAGCGTCGGCAAACCCGCTCGCGAACCACGCTGGCGTTTTCGCCGATGCCGGCGGTGAACACCAGCGCGTCCAACCCTTGCAGCGCGCTCGCCAGCGCCGCGACGTGCTTGCCGACGTGATACACGAACAGCTCGACCGCCTCGGCAGCGTCGGGATCGTCGCTTTCCAAGAGATCTCGCATGTCGTTGGACACGCCCGAAACGCCCAGCAAGCCGGATTGCTTGTACAGCAGCTTTTCGATGGCTCGGGCGTCGTAACCGCGCTCTTGCAGCAGGTACAGCACCACGCCGGGATCGAGCGCGCCGGTGCGGGTGCCCATCGGCAACCCATCCACGGCGGTAAAACCCATGGTGCTTTCGACGCTGCGCCCGTCTTTGAGCGCGCACAGGCTGGCCCCGGAGCCGAGATGCGCCACGACTGCCTTGGCGGCATGCGGCGCGTGCTCGGGCAAACGGCGGGCGATGTACTCATAAGACAGGCCGTGAAAACCGTAGCGGCGCACGCCCGATCGAGCAGCGCCCTGGGCAGGGCGAACAGTTGCGCCACGCGCGGCTGGGTGCGGTGAAAGGCGGTATCGAAGCAGGCCACCTGCGGCAACCCCGGCTTGATCTCGGCCAGCGCCCGGATGGCGGCCAAATTGTGCGGCTGGTGCAGCGGCGCCAGCGGAACGAGTCGCTCCAGATCGGCGATGACGCCTTCATCGATCCTCGTCGCTCGGTGGTACTCCAAACCGCCGTGCACGACCCGATGGCCCGCGGACCCTATCTTGATGTCGCCGGCGCACTCGTCCAGCCACTGCAGAAGGTAGCGCAGCGCGCCGGCGTGATCGAGCGGCGAGCCGCGCGGCCACTCGTCCCGCTCGTCGATTTTCTGGCCGGCCGCATCCTTGACCCGAAAGCTCGGATCGCTGCCCAGCCCCTCCATTTGCCCCTTGAGCAGCAGTTTCGGCTCCGGTTGGCCGCTGTTGAGGAAGGTCGCGAATTTGATGCTGGACGAGCCGGCATTGATGACCAAAATTCCCGGTTCCATGACGCTTATCCTCCCGACTTGTGCAAGGCCATGCCTTTGCGCTGGGCCTCGGCGAACAGCACGGCGACGGCGCAAGAGGCGAGCCGGGAACGGGCGCTGTCGGCGCGGCTGGTCAGCACGATGGGGGCGCGCGCGCCGAGCACGATGCCGGCGGCCTCGGCATCGGCCATGAAGGTCAACTGCTTGGCCACCATGTTGCCGGCTTCCAGGTTGGGCACCACCAGAATGTCGGCCTTGCCGGCCACCGGCGAGCGGATGCCCTTGGTTTTGGCCGCTTCCTCGTCGACGGCGTTGTCGAAGGCGAGCGGGCCGTCCAAAATGCCGCCGGCGATCTGCCCGCGATCCGACATCTTGCACAGTGCGCCCGCTTCCAAGGTAGAGGGAATCTTGTTGGTCACGGTCTCCACCGCCGAGAGGATCGCGACTTTCGGTTCCGCGATCCCGATGGCATGGGCCAAGTCGATGGCGTTTTGGATAATGTTTTGTTTGTCTTCCAGGCTCGGCGCGATATTGATCGCGGCGTCGGTGACCATGACCCAGCGCGGAAAGGTCGGGACCGCCAGCAGGAAGCAGTGGCTGATCCGCCGCTCGGTGCGCAAGCCGCCGTCTTTCTTGACGACCGCAGCCAGCAGCTCGTCGGTGTGCAAGCTGCCCTTCATCAGGGTTTGCGCCTCGCCGGAATTGACCATGGCGACCGCGAGTTCGGCGGAATGGTGGCTGTGCTCGGCCGGCACCAGACGGTAGGGGGCAATATCCAGCCCTTCCCGATCGGCGATGGCGCGGATTTTCGCTTCCGGGCCGATCAGAATCGGCGTGATCAAGTCGTGCTGGGCCGCTTCGACCGCGCCGCGCAGAGCGTCGGGGCTGCACGGATGGACCACCGCGCAACCCAAAGCGGGCAAGCCCTCGCAGGCTTGTAGCAGTTCCTCGACGCGATCCTCGCGCCGCAACTGGATTTTCGGCAAATCCTTGCTCTCGTAGCGCAGTTTTTTCTTGGGCGCCAACACCTCGACCAAGCCGCTGGCGATTTCCTCGCCGCTCGGGCCGGCGGACCAGCAGTGCAGCAGCACCAAACCGGTCTCGGCGTGTTTTTCCCGCACCTCGGCGTGCGCGGTGACCGGCACGTCGAGGGCGACCGGCTGGTGCAGGCGGACTTCGATGCGCTTGGCCACCGATCCCAAGCCGGGCAATTGCGTGCCGGCCAGTGTGGCGAACAGCATCGCCGACCAACTGGCTTGACCCGCTCCCCGGCCGTACATCGAGGTATCGGCCTCGCCGGGGTCCAGGTCCACCAGGTTGAAGTTGCCGGTGACGCTGGCCAGGGTGGCAACGCCCTCCTGATCCAGCGTTCGGGTCAGGCTCGCCTGATCACCGATTTGAATTTCGTCGAAAAGCTTGTTTTCAATCATGTCGTTCATGGTCGGTCAGTTCGGTGGCTCCCGGATCGAACCGGGATGTGAAAGGGAAGGAAGGAGGGACAGCCGAACAGCCGCAGCGAGGCGCGGGCCAAACCGTTCGCGCCTCGTCCCGGATAAGGGCGCCGCCGATAGCGCGGGTTCGTCCATCGCGCGAAGGGTTTGCCGCTGGAGCCGTTCACGCGGCCCGATCGAGTTCGAGCGCTCGCGAGAGCCGGTCGAGCACGCCTTGCTGCCGGGGGTCGATCGCGCCGTCGCCGAGCGCGATCGCCTTGGCCATGCTCCAGGCCTCGCGCCGCTCCTCCGGGGTCGGCAACAGCTCGACCAAGGTGCCGATGGCGCGGTCCGGATCGAGTTGCACCATGCGCGATTGTTCTTTTAACAGCCGTTTGCGCTGCGCAACCGACAGCCGCGCCAGTTTGGGATGTTGTTCGCGGGCCTTGCGCCCGGCTTCGAGTTCGAGTTCGTTGATTCCGCCGGAACCCAGCATCAACGTCGCCACGATACGCGCCCAACCTTCGGCGAAACCGCCTTGATCCCTGCGGCCTTTAGCCCGCTCGATGGCGTCGTCGAGTTCGGCCTGCTCGCGCTTGGAGCGCACGATGGGGGCGAACTTTTCGATGGCCAAGTCTTCCTCGCTATAGAGGAACGCACCCAGCGCCTCGGGGCCGTAGATCGCCTTAAACAGCATCTCCCGCGTTCGGTCGCGCAGTTCCCGATAATGGTCGAGCGCGGCGATGGCGCTTTCGGAGAAACGCCGCTCGGCCGACAGAAACGGGTTGTCCTCCGCGACCGGCCGGCGCTGTTCCTTCACCATCGGGGCCAGCGCCTTCAAAGGCCACAAAAATGGGTTTTCATCCGAAAGCATCCGATACTGCAAGCGCAACGGGTGCAGCTCGCGCAGCGTCGCGGCCAGCGGCTCGGTCATCAGCATCCGGACCCAAGGGCCGATAAAAGCTTCGTAAAACTGGCGGTTGAGGTCGGACACCAGCTTGGCGGGCGCAAAAAAACCGGCTTCCGGCTCGCCGTCGTCCAGCCGGCGGATATCGGCGATGGCGCGCGGCTCGAAGCGGGACAGGTAACGGTCTTGCGGCCGGTCGCTGTCGCCCTCCGGCATGGTCTCGATCACCAGCTCATAAAGGCCCGGCGGCAGCGTGTCGATGAAATCGATGGTTTCGTTGATTTCGTAGTGCTGTTTCTGGGCGACTTTGCCGGAGACGAAAATTCCCAGATGGCCGATGTCTTGATGCAGGCAGTAAATGATGGTCTGGCCGTGGCGCCGAATTTCTTCCTCGCTGCCGTAGACGTTGACGATCCAGTTCAGCGCCTGCTGGGGCGGGGTGATGTTGTCGCCTCCGGAGGCGAACACCACGATGGGCGCGGTGATATCCTTCAGGTCGAGCGCGGCTCCGCCGTTGAGGCGGACGCCGCCCCGTTGCAGCTTGTTGCCGATGAACAGATCGTTGACGATCTGGGTCATTTCTTCCTTGTTCAGCAGGAAAAAGCCGGTCCACCAGCGCTCGAACTCCAGGAAGCGCTCGCGTTCGCTGTCGATGTTGGCGTACAGGTTATAGTGCTTGACCCAGAGCGTGTTGGCGGGATTGAGCCGCTCGAAGTTGGCGACCAGATTCGCGCCGTCGAATTTGCCGCCGCCGAGATCGCACAGCAGCGCGGTGATCCACGCGCCGCCCGCCAGGCCCCCCAGGTAGCGCATCGGGTTCTTGCCGTCGGCCCCGGCCCAATACGACATCGGCGCGCCGCAGATCACCACCGGCCCCATCAGGCCCGGTTCCACCGCCGACAGCGCCATGACCGCCCAACCGGCCTGGCAGTTGCCGATCACGCACGGCTTGCCTTCGGAATCGGGATGCAGTTGGGTGACTTTCTCGATGAAACGCGCTTCCGCCGCCGCGACATCGCCCAGCGTCTGGCCCGGCATCGGATCGGGATAGAACATCACGAAATAAGTGGGCTGGCCGGCGTGCAAGGAAACCCCGACTTGGCTGTCTTCCTTCATGCCGCCGACGCCGGGGCCGTGGCCGGCGCGGGGATCGACGATGACGAACGGCCGCTTGTTAGGATCGACGCTCGTGCCCGGCTTGGGGTGGATGCGCAACAGCGCGTAGTTCGCCGGGCGGTCGAAGCCGCGAGCGTCGAGCACCACGTCATAATCGAAATCGAGAATCGGTGGCTGACCTTTGGCGCCGTGCTCCAAAAAGGCGTTGCCGCGCTCGCGCAACGTATCCCAGAACAGGATCGAACGCTGGCTGGCGTCGATGAGGTAATCCGACCAAGCGTTCTGGACCGCGCCGAAGGGAAAAAACATTTCAAGTGGATTGACGCCGCGCTCCCGCGCATCAGCAGCGTCCCGCGACTCCAATAAATTATTGAAAAGGTTCACTGTCATCTCACGGTCTCCAATAACGCGGCGGACAAACTCCAAAGGCGCGACGGTAATGAAATGACGGCCGGTTGACGGCCATTTGCAGACGCGCCGGCGCATGGATGAAACTCTGCGGCAGCCCGGCTCAAAAGCCCGTCAACGATTCGCGGAAAGGCTTTGTACGGTCATCATTAAAAACTCCTTCAGGTGATCGGGAAAAACAGCCTCAGCGGGCTATCACAGTTCCGGGAAGGAAGGCTGTCGCCTCGCGGGCACCCTAAAGGGTCAAGGCGATGAAATGATGGCGATTCGGTTGCGGTTTGAAGAAAGGCGCGCTCAGCGGCGTTCCCGCAGCGCCGTCATCGTCGCGCGCACTTTCTCCGTCACGGGAGGCGGCAGCGCCACGTAACCTTGCCGCTCCGCTTCGGCGCGCCCTTCGCCCAACGCCCATTCGAGAAATGCCAGCGCGCGCCGGTTGCGGCCGTGCTGGATCTGGTCGCTGTTGAGCGCGAACACGGTGGCGACGATGGGGTAGCTGGCGTCTCCAGGCGCATCGATCAGCACTTCGCTGAAATGCTCTTCGGCCGCCCATTTCGCGCCAGCGGCGGCGGCCAGCACGGCTTCCTTGCTCGGAGCGACAAAGGCTCCGGCGGCATTTTTCAGGCTGGCGACCGTCAATCCCGCCGCGCGCGCCTGGGCGTCGGCCACGTAAGCGATGGCTCCCGGCGTGGCCGCAACGGCGCGCACCAGACCGGAGTTGCCCTTGTGGCCTGCGCCCACCGGCCATTTGACCCGCGAATCGAAACCGACCTGGGCTTTCCAGTCCGGGCTGACCGCCGCCAGGTATTGGGTAAATTTGAAGGTGGTGCCGGAACCGTCGGCGCGATGCAGCACCGCAATCGGCGCGGCGGGCAAGGTCAGTCCGGGGTTGAGCGCGGCAATCGCCGGGTCCGACCACTGCCGGACGCGCCCCAAGAAAACATCGGCGAGCACCGGCCCGCTGAGGCGTAGCGACTGGCCGGCCAATCCTGGGACGTGGGTCGCCACCGCCACCCCACCCAACACGATGGGCCATTGCAAGAGACTGTGACGGCGCAGTTCGGCGGTCGGCAACGGCATTTCGGTGAACGCCAAATCGACCGCGCCCCAACTGACGCGCTGGATACCGGCCAACGAACCGACCGGCTCGTAATCGAGCGACGGACCGCCGACATCATCGTCCAAGCCGGCGTTGGCGACCGGGACAGCGGCGGCAACACCGAGCCGTTGTGCCCGGTAGTCGCGCGCCCATTGAGCCACTAGCGGATAGACGAAGGTGGAACCCGCACCCTTGAGCGTGGCGCTTTCCAAAGCATCTTGCGCGCTGGCTGTCACCGCTAACAGCGTCCCGGCCAGCAACGCCGCGGCGGCGATGGCGGCCAGCAGACCGCGCGGCGGTTGCCGGCCAGGGTGGGGCCAGGGCCTACGGAAGCGTAGAACCGTATCCTTCATGCCGGCATCCCGGCGACCGTCAAACCGACACCGGCATCCCGCTTTTCAAAGCGGGAGAGGTCGCGCGAAACCGAGCGCCGTTCGGCCGCGATCCGATCGGTCAGGAAGAAAATGCGCTCGGCGCTGCCCAGCAGCGTCAGCAGCGCGCCGCGATCGTCCCACAGCAGGGCCGGATTCTCTTGCAAGCATTGCTGGCGCAGGTCCGCCAACGCGCGTTCCCGGTCGATGGCTTGGCCGGACGCTTGGCCGCCGTTGCCCAAAGTTTGGCCGACGGCTTGCTCGATCAGCGCCAAGACCTGCCGCACCAGCGCCTTACCTGGCTTGGAGAACAGCTGACGTTCGATGCGTCGGGTGACTTGATACAGCGATTCGCCCAAACTGGCGGTAAAATCTTCTTCCTCGATCAGGCTGGCCAGCAGGTCGGCGCGAGCGGGCGATTGCTTGGGTTGCAGCATGGAGGCGGTGTAGCGGCGGATTTCCCGGCTCAGCGCATCCAGCGCCTGATAATGGTCGAGCGCGTCCTTGGGCGCTTTTTCATCGCCCCGCGCATTGGCCAATAACAGCTGCGCCCCTTCCACATAACGCGCCATCTCGTGCTGCACGGCGGGAACGCCGGCGAGCATGTCGTTGGCGAGCTTGGGGTCGAGATAGCGCGCGATAGCGTAATCTTCTGCGTCCTTTTCGGATTTCGCGCCCACGCCCATCAACACCCGCTCGAACACGCCGATGAAGGGAAACAGCAGCAAGGTGTTGAAGATGTTGAAGGCGGTCGAATACAGCCCCACCGCCACCGGTACCAGCGGGAAGGTTTCCTTGCCGTTTTGCATCACCGCCACGCCGGGATCGCCCCCGAAGAAACCCATCGCCAGCTTGAGCAGTTCCATCGACGGGAAAAACAGCGGAATCATCACCGCGACCCCGATCAGATTGAAAGCGATATGGGCGTAAGCCGTGCGTTTGGCGTTTTTGGAGAGATTCAAAGAAGCCATCCACGAAGTGATCGTGGTGCCCAAATCCGCGCCGAGCGAAAACGCCACCGCCGTCTGCCAGTCCAGAATGCCCGCCGCGCCCAGGCCCATGACGATGCCGATGGTGGCCGAGGAGGAATGGATCATGGCGGTAATTCCCGCCGCCGTGAACACGCACGTCACCAACCCGACCAAGGTATCGGCGTTGAGCGTGGAGATGGCGGCCATCACTTCCGGCATGTTGCGCAGCGGCTTGAGGCCGCCGGTCATCAGGTTCAGGCCGTAGAAAATGAGCGAAAAGCCGATCAGCGACAGTGCGATGTTGCGGGTCTTGTCGTTTTTGGAGAATACATAGACCAGCGCGAATACGCCCGCGCAGATCAGCCCCAGCGGCCCCAGCGGCAGCGCGATCAGCCCGTTCCCCAGCGTGGTGCCGATGTTGGCGCCCATGATCACGCTGATGGCCGGCCGCAAACCGACCACCCCGGCGTTGACCAGACCGACGATCATCACCGTCATCGCGGTGCTCGATTGCAACACCCCGGTGATCAGGGTGCCGGCGAACAAGCCTTTTAGCGGCGTGCCGGCGATCTTGGCCAGCAACGCGCGCATCCGGTTGACCGCGAGATTGTGAATGCCGTCGGACATGAATTCGAGGCCGAGCATGAAGATGCCCAGGCCGCCGATGACCGGCACCAGGATTTCCCGAAAAAAATCGACTTGCATGACGCATTGGCCCTGCCGCGGAGAAGAAGGTCGCACGAACTCGGGCGGACGCAGTATTGCATCGGCCCGGCGGTCTCGCGAAGAGCGCTACAGTAGGCAGGGCGCATTGCACTTTTAAGGCGGTTTTATTACAAAAAATCGAGAAAGAGGCAGCATGGCGTTGCCAGCCACCACTAGCTTTTTCAGCTTTCGAAAGCAGGCCCGCGCTCAATAGCGCGTGCGCCGCGCCCGAACTTTCAACCTGTCATTGAGCTGACACGCGGTTGTCTCAGATTCTTCACCTCGGACCGCCATCATCTCGTGTTCTTGAAATCAGCGTGAGGAAACCGCGCTCCATTCTCGTTTGGCGCTGGCCGCCGCTTTTCAGCAGCCGCGAACCGAATAAGGCGGATGACAACGAATTGGTTTTGTTAGAAGTGGGCGATTTTTTGGGCGAGGCGGCAACCGCAAAAAACAAACCATGGGTCGCTTTATCAACCTGTTAATTGCGCCGGCAAGATTTTTCCTACATTCCCCAAGTCAATAAGGAGCACTCCGTGATCGGCCGATTCTTTAATAGCCTCAGTGTTGCGGCGGCGCTGCTCGCCGCCCTTCCAGCGCTCACATCCGCCAATGAACTCGACGCCGAAGCCGATAGCCATCGAGATAGAAAAACATCCGGCATCCAACTCGGCCCGCGCCCGTTTTTCCTGGTTAATAACATGGCGGACGGCCCGCTCAAGCAAAAGCTGTTGAGCTGTGCCAACGGACCGTTCAAACGCAGCGATTTTTCGATTGGCCATCGGGGTGCGGCGATGCAGTTTCCCGAGCACACCAGGGAATCCTATCAAGCTGGAGTCCGCATGGGCGCGGGAATCGTGGAATGCGATGTGACCTTCACCAAGGATAAGGAACTGGTCTGCCGGCATGCCCAGAACGATCTGCACGCCACCACCAACATTCTGACGATTCCCGAACTGGCCGCGAAGTGCACCAAACCGTTCGCTCCCGCGACCTTTGACGCCAGTGGCGCCCTGCTGACTGCCGCGTCGGCCGAATGCCGCGCCAGCGACATTACGCTGGCCGAGTTCAAAACTCTGCGGGGCAAGATGGATGCTTTTAACCCCAACGCCAAGACTCCGGAGGAATTTCAGGGCGGCACCGCCAACTGGCGCACCGATCTCTACGCCGGTCCCACCAGCGGCACGCTGATGACCCACAAGGAAAGTATCGAATTGTTCAAGGCCCTGGGCGTGGGAATGACGCCAGAATTGAAAGGGCCGTCGGTGACCATGCCTTTCGAGGGTTTTACCCAGGAGCAGTATGCGCGGAAAATGATCGACGAATATAAGGAGGCCGGCGTGTCGCCGCGCCGGGTATGGCCGCAGTCCTTCAACAAAGGCGACGTGCTGTACTGGATTGCTAACGAACCCGAGTTCGGTAAGCAAGCGGTTTATCTGGACGACGCCGAAACCGTGGCGGATTTGCCCGGCCCGGCCGAATTGGCCGCTTACAAGACCGAAGGCATCAATATCGTCGCGCCTCCGTTGTTTGCGTTACTGGCGGTCGAAAACGGTCGGATCGTTCCTTCGCAATACGCGAAAGACGCCAAGGCCACCGATTTGAATATCATCACTTGGACGCTGGAGCGCTCCGGCGTTTTGGCCGACGGTAACAACGGTTTTTACTATCAGACTTTTGACGCCGCCATCCAGCGCGAAGGTGACATGATGACGGTGCTCGACGTTTTGGCCCAGGAGATCGGCATTCTTGGTATCTTCTCCGACTGGCCGGCGACCGTGACTTATTACGCGAGCTGCATGAATTTAAAATAAGAGGGATGATCCGCCTGACCGAGCCGAGGGTATTGAGCCAGTATCGCCAAAGTCTTCGCGGTCTGGTTTCCGGCTTCGCCCCGCGGCCCGGTCAGCGCATTGAGCCTCTAGCCAACAACGAGCTGGAGGCCGTCATCGATCAGCCCGATACCCTCGTCTGGAGGAAACTTGACGAAACCACGGCGCGCGTCCGGGGCAAGCTCGATGAGATGGAGGATCAGATTCTGACGGGGCGCGTGCGGGGCCAACATGCCCAGATGAGCGGCATCCGGCGGCTGACGGCGCGCTTGGTCCATCATCTCGGCCCCAATATCGAATGCTGCAACGCTTGTCTCGACAATCACTGACCTGGTTTGGCGACCCCGATCGCGCCGCTCTGGTCAATGTGGTAGCGGATTTTCGCGAGTTGGCCGCGCGACGAACGGAACAGACCAATAGGAATTTCTATGCGGTGTCGCTTTTTACCGCTTTACTGTTCCCGCCCAGCTTGATTGCTGGCATGTTCGGGATGAATGTCGCCGGACTGCCGGGATTGCAGGATGGCGCGGCGTTTTGGTGAGTCGTACTTGGACCGGGGTTTCAGCGCTGCTTCCGCTGGTGTTGTACTGGTGGCGGTTGTTTTGAGCGGCTTGGATATTTTCTCAAGTGCTATAAAGCGATGCGGAGCGAATCGGGTTCTAGTGACATGGACGCCCCACCTCTGTTCAGGGTTGGGGTTGGATTTGGATTTGTCTACATCAGCCGTATCCTGCTCTCGTGGTTATCCCGCGCCCCTATCATTAGAACCCTGACCCGTCGTCCGTCTTAACCCATCAGCTTTACTCATGAGTACCTCTCTTTAGCTTAAGCTATTTAATTTTTTACGCTGACATAATCCTGCCTGCGTAAACAGCCCGTATCTATGCCATTAACGCTCTCCATGCCCTCAACTGGGCGACTCCTAAAAATAATAAAAATGAAAAAAAATCTAAATATTTATTTAATTTATTGCCTATAGTATTCATCTGACTATGAAATATATGATTAATTCATATGCCAGAAACTGGTACAATTTAGATAGCTACCTAACAGCTGATAAAGAATAAAATTCTTACTGATTTTCATTAATATCTTGATTTAATATAAATTAAGATTCTTATCCAATTAAGAAATATCTGAGTTAGATTCTATTAATGAATTAACAAATAGCTTTATTTTATAAACGCAGATATCAATTTGATAAATATTGACTTTTCAAAATAAAATATAAGAAAAAATACTTTTTGATCAGTGGCTTATCTATTTATGCAACAAAAAATTCTAAATATAGTTTATAGCAAGATAATTTATACCGAATAAATAAAAATAAGAGCTGATTTAAAGAAAATCCTTGAAAAAGCAGTAATGAAGAAGTTATTAAATTACCATAAGGATATTACGCGATATTGCCATATTCTTTAGTTCTATGGTTAGCTAATCTCAATTGTAAACTAAACTAGGATTTGGATTAGCGACTCATAAAATAGTGAGTCAAATTAATTATGAATCATCTGTGTGCAATTTAATGAAGCGATTAGATTGGGCTTTCAATGAGCCATCAAAAAAATATGAATGAATTTACAGCTGTAAATATGGTTATTGCCAATAAATTTCATTCGAATCTAAATAATGAATTCATGATTCAGATGGTTTTTATAGGACCAATTTATTGAAAATATCGAATAAATCAGGATTCTTTCTTTAATTTTATTTCGAGAATTTCATGACTATCAAAGAATCAGTCGCGATTGTGGGTATCGGTTGTCGGTTTCCGGGAGGAGCGCACGGTCCACGCAACTACTGGAAGCTTATTAGCCAAGGTAAAGACTTGACCTCGGATCTGCCGGAGAGCCGCTGCAATTCTCGCCGATTTTACGATCCGAATCCGCGCAAGCCGGGCCGAATGCACGTCATGCATGGTGGCTTTCTCGATGCTATCGATTTGTTCGATCACGAGTTCTTCGGTATCTCGCCTCGCGAAGCGGATTATCTCGATCCCCAGCAGCGGGTGTTGCTGGAAACGGCGTGGGAAGCGATTGAAGACGGTGGATTCGTACCGAATACCTTCGCGGGTAAAAATGTCGGCGTGTTCGTCGGCGCGTTTACCTTGGCCTATAAAATTCTGCAATTTAGTGGCGATCATCTGGACGGTGTCGGTGTACACACCGCGACCGGCAGCATGATGACGATGTGTTCTAACCGCATCTCCCATGCATTCGATTTTCGCGGGCCGAGCTTATCCATCGACACGGCCTGTTCCTCGTCGCTGGTCGCGACCCATTACGCCTGTCGCAGCCTGCTCGCGGAGGAGTGCGAGTTGGCGCTAGCCGGCGGGGTGATGCTGATCTCGACACCGCACTATATCTTGGCGGAATCGAAAGGCGGCTTCCTGGCGCCTGACGGGCGGTGCAAGACCTTCGATATCTCGGCTAACGGTTACGCTCGCGGCGAAGGCGCCGGCCTGGTTGTTCTGAAACGCTTGTCCGAGGCCATGCGCGACGGCGACCGGATTTATGCCGTGATCCGCGCCAGCGGCGTCAACCAGGACGGGCGCACGCCCGGTATCACCGTGCCGAGCGGCGAACAGCAGGTCCGATTGCTTGAAAAGGTCTACGGGCAAGCCGGCATCGATCCGGACGCCGTTCACTACGTGGAAGCGCACGGCACGGGGACGCCGGTGGGCGACCCCATCGAAGCCAACGCGCTCGGGGCGTTCTTTTCGCGCAACCGTTCCGCCGAGCGTCCCTGCGTCGTGGGTTCGGTGAAAACCAACATGGGACATCTGGAATCGGCGGCGGGCATCGCCGGCCTCATCAAGGCCAGTCTCGCGCTCGAACACCGGCAAATTCCTCCGCACCTGCATTTGCGTGAAGCCAATCCCAAGATCGACTTCGATGCCTTGAAACTGCGTGTTCCCACCCGATTGGAACCGTGGCCGGATTACCCCGGCAAGGCTTATGCGGGGGTAAATTCATTCGGTTTCGGTGGCACTAACGCCCACGTCGTGCTGGAAGCGTATTCTTCCGTCGAGCGAGCGGCCGACGCGACGGCTGTCGTAACCACCGGCGAAAGCGCCGATCCCGTCATGATTCCGCTCTCGGCCCGCAGCGATGAGGGGCTCGGCCGCGTGGCGGCGAGCATTCGCGACTGGATCGAGCGCGAATCAACGGCGGTGTCATTCCGGGATTTCGTGTTCAATTTGGCGCGCAAGCGCAGTCACCACGAATTTCGGATGGGGGTGGTAGCCAACAGCTTTGCCGACCTCGACCAACAATTGAAAATCCTCGAAGAGGGCGAGCTGCAGGAAACCCTGTTCAAAGGCCGCAGCGCCCCCGCCGACAGGCCAGCCAAGCTGTGTTTCGTCTATACCGGCAACGGCCCGCAATGGTGGGCCATGGGCCGAGACTTGTATCGCTCCCAACCCGTGTTTCGGGCCGCCATCGACCGCTGCGCCGAGGAGCTGGCGCGATACGCGGACTGGTCGCTGATCGAGGAGTTGTCGCGGGGCGAGGCGGACCACCGGATGGGCGAGACGCAAATTGCCCAGCCCGCCAATTTCGCCATCCAGTATGCCCTGTCCGAGCTGCTGAGCTCCTGGGGCATCGAACCGGATGCCTGCATCGGCCATAGCACGGGAGAAGTGGGTTCGCTCTGGAAGTCCGGGGTGCTGAGCTTCGCCGAAGCGATCCGGGTGATTTACGAGCGCAGCCGCCTCCAGCAGCAAACCGCCGGCAAGGGAACCCTGGTCGCGGTGGGACTCGGCCGCGCCGAGGCCGAGTCGCTCGCGGCCGAGTACGAGGGGCGGGTTTCCGTGGCGGGCATAAACGCGCCGACCGCGATCACTCTCGCCGGGGATAACGAGGCGATCGCGCGAATCGTCGAGCGCCTCGGCAAAGAGGGGGTTTTCTGCAAGCAATTGCGGGTGAACATCCCGTTTCACAGCCCGGTCATGGAAGAAATCCGGGCCGAGTGGCAAGACAAATTGTCCGCTCTTTGCCCCCGCGAAGCGACCGTGGCCCTGTATGCGGCCGCCACGGGGGCCAGGGCCAAGGGACCGGAACTCGATGCCCATTATTGGTGGCTGAACGTCCGCAACCCGGTCTATTTCCAGGATTGTTTCAATTTGGCCGTCGAGGATGGCTGCACGGTGTTCCTGGAAATCGGCCCCCATCCCGTGTTGGCGACCGCCATGCGGGATTGTGCCGATACCCTTGGCCGGCCGGTCCATTTGTTTCATTCCCTATATCGGAACAAGTATGAGCCGACCGTCATCAACGGCGCGCTGGCGGGACTCTATAGCGCAGGAATCGAGCCGGATTTCGCCCGCCTGCACCCGCGCGGTCGCCACGTCGACCTGCCGCTTTATCCGTTCGCGCGAGAACGCTGCTGGGCCGAATCCCACGAAAACCGGCGATTCCGCATCGGTAAAGACGACCATCCTTTGCTCGGGCGCCGGCTCGCAACGGCAACTTTGGCCTGGGAAGCGGAAATCAACGGCTACTGGAATGCGTTTCTGCCCGATCACGTCATTCAGCACAACGCGCTGTTCCCCGCAGCCGGATACTTGGAACAGGCGGCGGCGGCCATCAAGATCGCCACCGCCGGTTCTCATTTCGCCCTGGAGCACATCGCGTTTCACAAGGCGCTTTTCCTGCCGCAAGACGAAGATCCGCGAGTGCAGACCATCCTGGATACTCGTCATGGCAGCTTTTCGATCACCGGCCTTTCGCGGCGGGAAGACGAGAGCGCCATCGTCCACGCCGAGGGTCAATTTCGGCAGTTGCAACCACCGGGACAACTGCCGCGCGTCTCCATCGAGCGGCTTCGCGAGCGTTGCGCGACCGTTTTTTCGAAAGCGTCCTGCTATGCCGAACTGGCGGGCATGGGGTTCGAATATGGCCCTCGGTTTCAGGGTATCGGCGAAGTCGCCTTGGGGGATTTCGAATCCCTGGCCCGCCTGGAGGCGCCAGCCGACGTGGCGGTCAGCGATCCGGAATGGAATTTTCATCCCGTCGTGCTTGATGCCGCCTTCCAGGCTCTGATCGCCATCGAGCTGATGAAGCCGGCCGCCGAAGGACGCGAGGTTCGCCTGCCGGTGGACATCCGCCGGGTCACGTTCCTGGGTCCCGCCAGCCCGCTGATGTGGGCCCATGCCCGGATCGTTGCCAGGACCGACCGGGAGATGATCGGAGATATCGCGATCCACGACGCCCAAGGCCGGTTGACCGTCAGCATCGAAGGTTTCCGGGCTCGTTCCGTCGCGCGGAGCGCCCCCAGCGTCAACCCCAAAAGCATCGAGTCGTGGCTGTATCAGGTGGATTGGGATGAGCAGGCGCTCGCCAAGCCGGCCGTGGCGGACGTCATCCGCGAAACTTGCCTGATCCTTGCCCCGAGCACGCCGGAAGGGGCACTGCTAAAGGCTCGGCTCGAAGCGCAGGGACGAGAAGTGATTCTGGCTCGAGCGGGCCATCATTTCGCGTGGGATGCCCAAGAAGCCGCCGCGACTCTGAATGCGCGCCGCAAGTCAGACTATCTGGCGCTGTTCGAGACTCTCGATCAAGCGGGCAAGGCGCCCGCCCGGATCGTTCATCTGTGGAATCTCGACGCCCCCGCAGCGGACGTCTTAACAGTGGAAAACCTCGATGCCGAAGGGGCCGAAATCGCTCTCTCGGCGCTGTATCTCTGCCAAGCCATGCTTGAAAAGAGCCCGGCCGCAAAAATCTGGTTCGTCACCCGAGGCGCTCAGCCCGCCGACCACGAGGCGCCGGTCAACGTGGCTCAGGCGCCGGTGTGGGGAGTCGGGCGGGTGTTCGGCCATCAGGAACACGTCGGCCAGTGGGGTGGTTTGATCGATCTCGATCCTCGTGGCGGCGACGAAGAAATGGCCGCCTTGGCCGACGAAATCCTGTTTGGCGCTCACGAAGATCAGGTGGCGTTTCGGGGTGGCGACTCGACGCGCAAGGTCATGCGCATCCATCGGGCGAAGCGCCTTTATACCGCCGTGCCACCCCGATTCCGCGCCGATGGCGCTTACTGGATCACCGGTGCGTTCGGCGCCCTGGGCGAACGGGTGGCGGACTGGTTGGTGGAGCGCGGCGCGACATTTTTGATTCTCGGCGGCCGCTCGACCGTACCGCCGCGCGAGCGCTGGGACGAACTCGCTCCCGACGATCCTCGCCACGCGCGGGTGCGGTGGGTGCGACGCCTGGAGCAACGCGGCGCGCGGGTGCTGTGTCCAGCGATGGACTGCGCCGAGGCGGCGCAAGTCGAAGCGTTCCTGGCGGAGTACCGAGCGCACGATTATCCGCCGGTGCGCGGGCTGTTCCATTGCGCCGGCGTGGTCGCCGACAGCATTCTGATTCAGATGCGGGAGCAAGATCTGCTGAAGGCTTACCGGCCCAAGGTTCAGGGTAGCTGGAACCTCCACCACCTGCTGCGGGACGAGCCGCTGGAACACTTCGTCCTGTTCTCGTCCGTGGCTTCGCTGGTGACCTCCACCGGCCAGGCGAACTATGCGGCGGGCAACGCCTTTCTCGATGCGCTCGCGCACCATCGCCGCCAGTTGGGTCTGCCGGGACTTTCCCTCAACTGGGGGCCTTGGGCCATCGGCATGGTCGAGGAACTCGATCTGATCGACCATTACCGCCGTCGCGGCATGCCGCCCATCCATCCCGATGCGGGGTTGGCCGCGCTCGAAATCGCCCTGGTGCAAGACCGTGCCGAGCTCGCGCTCGCCGAAGCCGACTGGCCCACGGTGCTGCAGTATTACCCGAAGCCGCCCGTGGCGTTCGCGCATCTGGCCCGCGCAGCGTCCGACGAGACGGTGGAAACCAGCGAGGTCGATCCGCGCCAACGCATCGCGAACGCTCCCGAGGAGCAGCGGCTGGATGTCGTGATCGACGAACTCGGCAACCTGGTGGTGCGGGTTCTGCGCGTCCGCAAATCGGCCATCGAACCGGGCATACGACTCAGCGATATCGGGGTGGACTCAATGCTGGCCACCGAACTGCGCAACCGCATCGAGTTGGCCTTGGGCGCTTCCCTGACCGTGGTGGACCTGTTGGGAGATTCCACCATCGAGCAACTGGCGCTGAAGCTGCTCGACCAAATCCGCGCGCAGGAGTCCCGCGCGACGGCGGCGATCACGTTCGAAGAGCTGATGCGGGTCCTCCAAAGCGATCCGGCTTTGGCCTCCCAACTTCTGGCGGAAACGGAACGAACGACACCCGAGGAGGCGGCGAAAGTCCTTCTCGACGATCCCGAGCTTGCGGCCCAGCTTTTCGCCCAGTTGCAAGAACCCTGAAAACCGCTCGCCACAACCCGCGCGCGGATCGACCGAAGCGCGGATCGCGACGAGAGCCATTTTCATCGATCAGCCAGCAAATAACCGAGGAGAGAACCATGAGCCAATTAATTCAGCATCAAGACATCGCTTGCAAGGAATGGTGGGACAACGGAGGGGGTTTCTTCGGCCGTCGCTACATGGAAGGAGACGATTCCAAAGTGGGCTATCTGACCACGCCGCGACGGCTCGACGAGCGCACCCAAATCGAGGTGGACGGGATTCTCCGTCTGCTCGATCTGGCTCCGGGGAATGCCGTTCTCGACTGTCCTTGCGGTTATGGCCGGCATACCAACGGTTTGAGCTTGAGAGGGTTGCGGGTGACCGGGGCCGATATCAACAGCGAGCATCTCGGAGCCGCCGCCGAGCTAACGGCCGGACGGGGCGATCTGGTCCGCCTGGTGGTCGAGGACATGCGCCTGATGAGCTATCAGCAAGAGTTCGATGCCGCCATCAACATGTTCTTCTCCTTCGGTTTCTTCGACTCCCACTACGACAACATGAAGGTGTTGGAGAATTTCTATCGGGCGTTGAAGCCGGGCGGGCGTTTTCTGATGCACACCGATGTCAGCATGAGCCGGGTGATGAGCGGGAAATACAAATTCAGCGAGCAACGTCCCTTGACCAATGGCGGCGTTCTGCACATCAACGAGCAATACGACTCCCAGACCCGTCGCATCAACGGCGAATGGATTCTGACCAAGGAGGGCGAGGAGGAGCGGTTGACCCCCTACTCGGTCCGGGTCTTTTCCTTCCAGGAATTCGAAGCCTGGTGCCACGAGGTGGGCTTCAAAAAAGTGGTCGGCTACGGCGACTGGACGGGTTCGCCGCTGGACGACGACTCCGAAGACATGATGGTCGTGGCCTATAAGTAGCTCGAATCAGATACGGGTTTACGATGAACAGGACCGAAATGGAACTGGAATCCACCACGCTCGGCGGGATCGCGGTGATCGGGATGGCGGCCCGGATGCCGGGGGCTCGCGACTACCGCGAATTCTGGCGCAATCTGGCCAGCGGAGTGGAGTCGGTAACCTGGTTTACCGGGGAGGAACTGGCCGCCTCCGGCGTCCCCAAGGACATCTACGGCGCCCCAGACTACGTGCCGGCGGCGGCCGTGCTCGACGGGTTCGACCGATTCGACGCGAGCTTTTTCGGGTACAACCCCAACGAAGCGGTGCGGATCGATCCACAGCAGCGAGTGTTTCTGGAGTGCGCCGTGGCGGCGATCGAGGACGCCGGCATTCCCCTGGATGCGCTGCCCGAGTCCACTGGCGTCTACGCCAGCTCCAGCATGAACGGCTACCTGTTCAATCTGACCTCGCAGCCGGGCTTTTTGGAAACTCGGGACCTGTTTCCTCTCGTCATCGGCAACGACAAGGACTATGCCGCCACGCGCGTGGCCTACAAGCTCAATCTCGAAGGGCCGGCCATCACCGTCCAGACCGCCTGCTCGTCGTCGCTGGTCGCCCTGCACCTCGCCTGTCAGGGCCTGTTCGCGGGGGACTGCGACATGGCTCTGGCCGGCGGGGTGACGGTGAAGACTCCGCATCGGGTCGGTTATATCCACGTCAAGGAAGGCATTCTTGCGCCGGACGGCCACTGCCGGCCCTTCGACGCGCTGGCCCAGGGCACCATCGAGGGCAACGGAGCGGGCATCGTGGTCTTGAAACGGCTCGAGGATGCGCTGGCGGCGAGCGACTGCATCCGTGCGGTCATCCGTGGTTCGGCGATCAACAACGACGGGGCGCTCAAGGTCGGGTACACCGCCCCTCGCATCGAGGGTCAGGCCAAAGCGATCCGAGTGGCGCACCTGCTGGCGGACGTCGATCCGGAAACCATCGGTTACATCGAGGCCCACGGCACCGGAACCCATCTCGGCGATCCCATCGAAATCGCGGGCATCACCCGCGCCTTCGGCATGGCCACCGACAAGAAGCAGTTCTGCGCCATCGGTTCGGTCAAGGCGAACATCGGCCACCTGAACGCGGCCGCCGGCATCGCCGGATTCATCAAGACGGTGTTGATGCTGGAAAATCGGGCCATCCCGCCGACCGTGCACTATCGCGCGCCCAACCCCAAAATCGATTTCGCCGCCAGCCCGGTGTTCGTCAACGCCGAGCTGACGGACTGGCGATCCAACGGATTGCCGCTGCGGGCCGGCGTGAGTTCCTTCGGTGTCGGCGGCACCAACGCCCATGTCGTGCTCGAAGAGGCACCACCGCGCGCCAGAATGCCGGCGGCGGAGCGCTCGTTGCTGTTCCCCATATCGGCCAAGACGCCGCAGGCGCTCGACGCGGCCAGCAGCCGGCTGGCGGATGATCTCGAACGGACGCCCGAGGCCGTCGCCGACATGGCTTACACCCTGCAAATCGGTCGCGCCGCGTACCCGAAGCGGCGGGTGGTCGCCGCCGACGATGCGGCGACGGCCGCGCGGTTGCTTCGGAGCGGCGATCCGAGAGCCTGCTTCAGCGCCGCGCCGCAGGCGCAAACGCCGCGCGTGGTGTTCTGTTTCCCCGGCCAAGGCACCCAAAGCTTGGGAATGGCTCGCCAAACTCGGGAGCAATGGCCGCGCTTTCGCGCGATCTTCGACGCGCTGGCGGAGCGTCTGGTGGCCCGTGGCCACATGGACTTGCATCGGGTGATTTTCGATGCCGATTCGTCGCCCGACGCCGCCATAACGCTCAGGCAGACCGCCAACGCTCAGGTCGCGATCTTCGTCGTGGAATACGCGCTCGCCCGCCTGTGGCAGGAGTGGGGCGTCACCCCCGCGGCGGTCATGGGGCACAGCATCGGCGAGTACGCCGCCGCCTGCATGGCCGGCGTGATGACGCCTGAAGATGCTTTGGACCTGATCGCCGAACGCGGGCGGCTGATTCAATCCCTGCCGCCGGGTGGCATGCTCAGCATCAGCTTGTCCGACCACGAGGTTCGCGCTCGCCTGCCCGCCGGTTTGTCGCTGGCCGCCGTCAACGGCGACGAGCTGTGCGTGGCCTCCGGGCCGACGGAACTCGTCGAACGGTTCGAGACGGATTTGCTCGAAGCGGGGATCGGTTGTCGGCGCTTGCAAACCTCCCACGCTTTTCACTCGGCCATGATGGAGCCGATCTTGGCGGCATTCCGCGCCAAAGCCGCCGCCGTTCGCTACGTCGAGCCCGCCTTGCCTTTCGTGTCGAGCATGACGGGCGAGCGGCTGGACGGTTCGGTGGACTGGGTGGATTACTGGACCCGCCACATCCGCCAGACCGTGCTTTATGGGCCTGCCTTGCGCGAGGTGCTGCAAGGCGACGAGCCCCGTGTCCTGTTGGAGGTCGGCCCGAGCCAGACCCTGACCACTTTAGCGCGGACGATGACGGCCGGAAACGACCGAGCGGTTGCCGTGGCCTCCTGGCCCAAACCCACCGAAAAGAGCTCGGATGCCGTCTGCCTCCTAGGCGCGCTCGGGCAGTTGTGGTGCCACGGCTATCCGGTGGATTTTTCGGTGTTGCACGATTCCCAGTCGCCGCCCAACCGAGTGCCGATGTCGACCTATCCCTTTCAGGGCAAGCGTTACTGGATCGACCGGGCGGATGCGCCGATTCGGGTCGCCGAAGGGTCAAGGACGGGAGGCGCCATCGATTCCTTGGAGGCCGATGCCGCAGCGCCGACGCCACAGCGATTCGAGCGCCCCGATCTGTCGGCGGCCTTCCGCGCTCCCGGCAACGCCATCGAGCGGCTGGTGATCGAGGTCTGGAGCGAACTGCTCGGCATCCGCGAGATCGGCGTCGATGACGATTTCTTCGAGATGGGCGGCGATTCCCTGCTGGCCACCCAGATCAGCGCCCGCTTCCGGCAGAAATTGGCGGTAGATTTGTCTCTGCGCAAACTGCTCGAAGCTCAAACCCCGGCGGCGCAGGGTCGAGTCATCCTGGAAGCTCTGGTGGGGGCGCTGGAGCCGGCCTGGGCGACCGAGTTCCCCGGCATCACCCGAGGAACCGCTGCGGGCGAACTCCCGGCCGAGACCATCGACGCGCTGCTCGCGCGATTCCTGGATCGCGAGACTGGCGCCAGCCGAACCGCGATTCCGCGCGTGGACCGCGACCGCGCGCACTTCCCCTTGTCCCACGCCCAGCAACGGCAGTGGTTCCTGGAGCAGTTGGCGCCAGGTAGCGTCCACCTGCTGCCGAATGCCGTTCGCCTCGCCGGAAAGCTGCGCGCCGACGTGCTGGAACGGGCGTTGAACGAACTCCTGCGCCGTCACGAGAGCCTGCGCACCGCGTTCAAAGTCATCGAGGGCGCCCCGGCGCAAATCGTCCGACCCTACGAGCCCTATCGGTTGGGAATGGAGGATCTTTCCGGGTACACCGACGCCGAGCGCGAGGTTCGGACGCGGGAGATTTTCCAGCGCGAGGCTCGCCACCCCATCGACATCACGGTCGGTCCGCTGTGGCGCAATTGCCTGATCCGGGAGGACGACGAGCGCCATATCCTGGTGTTCACCCTGCATCACATCATTTCCGACGGGTGGACGGCGAACGTGGCTTTCGGCGAGATCGTGGCGCTCTATAACGCTTTTCTGGCGGGGGCCGAGAGTCCGCTGCCCGAGCCACGCATCCAATACGTGGATTTCTCGTCCTGGCAAAAGGGATTGTTCGATGGCGATTACCTGGCGCCGCACGTCGCGTATTGGAAACAGCAATTGGCGGGCGCTCCGGACCGGCTGCGGCTGCCGGCGGATTTCCCCCGCCCGGCCGTGGCGTCGTACAACGGCGACATGGTTTTGCTGGAGTTCCCTCAGCCCGTCGTCGCGGCCTTGCGGGCGTTTTGCGAGCGCGAGAGCGCGACCCCGTTCATGGTCTTCGGTGCGGTTCTGTTCGTGCTCCTGCACCGCCTGAGCGGCGAAACGGACCTCTGCATCGGCTCGCCGGTGGCGGGCCGCCCCCATCCCGAACTGGAATCGGTCATCGGGCTGTTCGTCAACACCATCGTCCTGCGCTGCCGGTTCGAGACCGATCCGACCTTCGAGCAACTCCTCGCCCAGGTCAAACGGACGACGCTCGAAGCCTACGATCATCAGGATTTGCCCTTCGAGCGCCTGGTGGACGAACTCCAGATCCAACGCCTGCCGGACCGTTCGCCGATCTACCAGTTGTTGTACGTCCACCAGGAAAGCGCGCTGCCCAAGATGGCGATGACGGATCTGGCTATCGACTTGCTACCGGTCCATGCCGGCGGCGCGCAGTTCGAGCTATCGGTGTATTTCACCACCATGCAGAATCGGGCTTTCTTGCGGCTCGAATACAACACCGACGTGTTCGAGCGGGCGACGGTGGAGCGATACGGCGACTGGCTCGTCCATCTCTGCGACGAGCTGCTGGCCCGGCCCCAGCGACCGATCAGCGTGGCCTGCCAGCACATCGGGCCGCAGACCTTACCCGTGCACGTCCTCGCCACGTTCACCGTCCAGCCCTTGGAAGTCCATCTCGATTACTGGCTGCGCCAGTGGAACCTGCCGGCACGGCTGACCTTCGCGCCCTACGCCCAGATCTTTCAGCAGATGCTCGACCCCGAAAGCGCGGCCAGACGCAATCGCGAGGGCGCCAACCTGTTTCTGGTTCGCTTCGAGGACTGGATGCAGGGCATCGAAGGTGGCGCTGGTTTGCGCCAGCTCGAAGAAAACGCCCGAACCTTCATCGACATCCTGCGCCGCGCCAGCCGCGAGGACTCGGCGATTCAACTGGTTTTCGTGTGCCCGCCGAGCCAGCGTTTTGCCGCCGAGGCCAACCGCTTGCAGCAGACCTTAGAAAATGCGATGCGACTAGCGGCAACGGACAACGCGCGGCTTTACGTGTTCGACGATTCGGATTTGGGTCGCCTGTTCGCGGTGGAAGAACGGCTCGACGCGAAAGCCGACGCGGCCGGACACATCCCCTATACCTCGGAATACTTCGCCGCCCTGGGCATGTTCCTGGTCCGGGCGCTGCTGGAACTGGGACAAACCGACCCCGAATGCGTCTTCACCGACGCCGACATCGCCCCGGAGCGCGTCGGCGGGAGCGGCGTTCCGGTGGTGCGGGTGGGCAAGAACGGCCAAGGCATCGTCGATGCGCTGCGGGACGCATCTTCGAGATGCCGTTCGACGCCGGGCGCGGCCCTGTTCGCCTCGGCGGACCGCCGAACCTGCCAGGCGGTTTTGGAGGCGATGCCGGAGTTCGATGTCCGCCTGCTGCGCGATCCGGGACAGCTGGAAGACGAGTTGACCCGTTCTTGGGCCATCAAGGCGCTGGTTTGATCATGAAACTAAAAACCCTGTTCGCCGACATCCTGAATCTCGACGAATCCCTGCTGCACGACGACAGCGGACCCGACAACTTGGCGACCTGGACCAGCAAAATCCATTTCGAGCTGGTGGCGGCGATGGAAGAGATCTACGGCATTCGTTTGACGCGACGCGAAATCCGCGCCATGACGACGTTGGGCGCGGCCCGGCGCTTGGTGGAATCAAAACTGATGGTGGGCGGCTGACATGCACATTCTTCATGGATCGGCCCAACGGATATCGGTGGTGCCGCCGGTCGTGCCCATCGCGGCGCCGGAGTCCGCCGAGGCCGATATCGAAGCCCTGTTCCTGATCCGCGGCTTCGAGCGTCTGCTGCTCGATCTGTTTTCCCGGGGCGTGCTCAACGGTACCACCCACACCTGTTTGGGGCAGGAGTACATCCCCGTCGCCCTTTCGCCGCTGTTCGAGGCGCCCGACTTTATTTTCAGCAACCATCGCGGCCACGGCCATTATTTGGCGCGATTCGGGGATGTCGAGGGGCTGCTGCTGGAGATCATGGGACGAGCAGGTGGGGTGTGCAACGGCGTCGGCGGCAGCCAGCATCTGTTCCGCGACGGTTTCCTGTCCACCGGCGTGCTCGGCGAGAGCGTGCCCGCCGCCGCCGGAATGGCCTGGAGCCTGAAACGTCGCGGCGGTCGGGGAATCGCCGTCGCGTACACCGGCGATGGGGGTTGGGGCGAAGGCTCGGTTTACGAAACCCTGAACATGGCCAGCCTGTGGCGGTTGCCGCTCCTGGTGGTCGTGGAAAACAACGCCATGGCGCAAAGTTCCCACGCCGAGCAGTATCGCGCCGGCACCATCGAGGATCGGGCTCACGCTTTCGGCGTTCGCGCCTTACGGATCGGGGGTTGCGATCTGGCCGAAATCAGAAACCTCGTCGGTCCGGAAATCGCCGCCATGCGCGAGCGCCCGCGCCCGCTGGTGATCGAGTTCGCGACCCAGCGGCTCGGCCCCCACAGCAAGGGAGACGACCCGCGATCTCCGGAACTGGTCGCCGAACTGTGGCGGCGCGATTGGGAGGCGCCGCTGCGTGAGCGTCACCCCGCGCTGTGCGAGCGGACGGCGGCGCGCGTCGGTGCGCGGCTGGAGGAATTGCGCGCGACCGCTCTGCAAAAACCGCTTTCGGAATGGACCGATGCACGCTGAACGCATTGTCGAAAACCTCAATCGCGCCCACCACGAGCTGTTTGGCCGCGATCCGGCGGTGTGCCTGATCGGCGAGGATCTCCTGGACCCCTACGGCGGCGCGTTCAAGGTCTCGCGCGACCTCTCGACCCGGTTCCCCGAACGAGTGCTCTCCGCGCCCATCAGCGAATGCGCCTTCACCGGCATGGCGTGCGGCATGGCGCTGGCGGGCGAGAAACCCATCGTCGAGATCATGTTCGGCGATTTCATCGGCTACGCCTTCGATCCCCTGTGGAACCTGGCCGCCAAGTCAGTGAGCATGTACGGTCGGCGCGTGCCCGTCCATCTCCTGGTGCGCTGCACCGTGGGCGGGAACCGAGGTTTCGGCGCGACTCACAGCCAGAGCCCCCAGAAGCATTTTCTCGGCATTCCCGATCTGGAGCTGTTCGAGGTCAATCCGTTTCACGATAACGTCGAGTTGTTGGGCGAGCTGATCGATCGCGGGAACCCGGTTCTCCTGTTCGAGAACAAGACCCTGTATTCGCGCCACCGCATTCAGGACGACGATCTGGACGACCTGTTCTCGTGGCGCTTCATCGGACCGCGACAGGAATTCGCCCAGATTTACATCGAGGAACCGGAATCGCCCGATGCGGTTATCATCGCCCCCGGTTCGGTGGTCTTTCCGGCGCTGGAGGCGGCTCGGCGCGCGTTCCTCGACCACGAGATGGAAACCGTCATTCTGACGCCCGCCCAACTCCATCCGTTTCCCCTGGCTCCCATTTTGGACGACCTGGCGCGGGCCAAGCGCATCCTGGTGATCGAGGAAGGCATCGCCGGAGGGTCCTGGGCCGAGTCGGTGGCGACCGCCATTTACTCGCACCTGTGGGGCCGGCTCGAAAACCCGGTGATTTGCCTCCATTCCAAGACCTCGATCATTCCCTGCGCCAGACACCTCGAAGAGCGGGTTCTCTTGCAGAGCGGCCACGTTTTCGAGGCCCTGATCGGAGAGAGCGTCCGTGCATAGCATCGTCATCCCCAAGCTCAACGCCAACGACGATGTCTGCATCCTGACCGCGTGGTCTGTCGCCGACGGCGAGCGTGTCAGCGCGGGCGCACTGTTGGCCGTGGTGGAAACCTCCAAGACGACCCTGGAACTGGTGGCCGAGGCGGATGGCCTGCTGCTGCGCGACTTCGAGGAGGGCAGCGAAGCCCGGGTCGGCCAGTCCATCGGCTATCTGTTTCCAGACGAGGCGGCGCGCGCCGCGTTTCTCAATAGCGGCGCGCGCTTGGCGTTGGAAGTTTCGAGCCCGCGCATCACCCGCAAAGCCCGCGATCTGATGGATCGGCATCGGCTCACCGAGAGCGATCTGGCGGCGCTGGGCAAACCCGTGATCCGAGAATCCGACGTGCGCGCCCTGTTGGCAACGCGAGCGGACGAATCGGATCGAGACTCGCCGCCGCTGCCGGCGCGAACCGGCCGGCCGGCGGAAGCGATCGAACTCACCCGCCATCAACGGGCGGTCGCGCGGACGGTGACCGCCTCGCGGCGGGAGATACCGGACGCCTTTCTGCTGATCAAGATCGATTGCGACCGCGCCTTGGATTCTCTGGCGGCGACGAGCGCGACGGCCGGAATGCAAATTGGGTTGCTGGAAGCGCTGGTGTGGCTGACCGGCAGGCTGCGAAGCAGCTACCCGCATTTTTTTGGTCAAGTCATCGACGACGAGAGCTTTCTGCCAGCGAAGACCGCCCACATCGGCGTCACCCTGGATCAAGGTCGCGGTTTGTTCGTGCCCGTGGTGCGGGATGTCGACCAACTAACCCTGGAACAAGTGGCCGAAACGCTGGACGAGTATCGCTACCACGCCTTTCGCGGCGAGTTCGAGGAGTCCTCGCTCGGTGAAGGCGCTTTTTCGGTGGCCTTGATCGCCGAGCCCGACGTGGTGTTCTCGGTGCCCGTCATTCTTCCGGGTCAAGTCTGCATGTTGTCGCTTTGCGCGGTCGTGGAGGAACTCGTCCTCGATAACGGGGAAGTTCGTGCGCGGCGCGTGATCCATCTGGGGTTGGCCTACGACCACCGCTTCATCAACGGCCGGGAAGCCGGCGCTTTCTGCCGCGAATTGAAAAACGCCATCGAAGGTTGGGAGGAAGATCATGTCGGTCGTTGAGTTGCCGTTCCAGGTGATCCCCGGCGAGCGGAAGGCGGCGCTACACGAAAAACGCGCTCGGTGGAAGACGGCAGCGGCGCGCGGCGACCGTTCGGGCACGCGCATCGCGCTGATGGCCACCTTTTCGGTTCATCCCTTGGAGCCTTATCTCGGATATGCCCTCGAAGCGGCGGGACGTTCCACCGCGCTGTTCACCAGCCCTTTCGATCAGATCGTCCAAGAAGTTTTGGACGAGGACAGCCAGACCCAGCGCTTTGCCCCCGATCTCTGTTTGATCTGGCCGCGCCTGGAAGATTTGTGGCGAGGCAGGCCACTGCCCGGCGTTAATGGCGGGGATTACGATTCGGCACTGCTGGAGTTAGCCGACTTGGTGGCCGCACGCGCTGCCGGCGACCGCCGCTTCATTTTCGTGCTGCCCGCGATTCCGTCCGCACGCCCCCTGGGCCTTGGCGACAGTTGCAGTGGCCGGGGCGTCCACGCCACGGCGGTCCGCGCCCGCGAAGCCGCCCGCGGGCGGCTGGCCGGGCTACCCCACCTCGCCCTGCTGGATTTCGAGGAAGTTGTCCGCGCCTTGGGCGAGGAACAGGTCTACGACTGGCGCCTGGTTTCCCTGGCCCGCATCCCGTATACCGAAGCGGTTTTCGATGAGGTCGGCGCGCGTCTCGCCCGCCTCGTTCCGCTGGTCGGCGGTTCGGTCGCGCCGCGTCTGATCGCGTTAGAGCCGGATGCCGTGCTGTGGGACGGCTGGCTGGACGAAGCGGGACCCGATGGCATCAATCTCGCTCAGGGCGAGGCGGGCGAACCCCATCTCGCTTTTCAGGACTTTCTCGCCGACGTTCGGCGGGCCGGCCATCGCCTCGCGGTGTGTTCCCGCCGCCGCGCCGCATCTCTCGAAGCGGCGTTCGCGCGCCGCGAGATGCGCCTCTCGCGGGGCGATTTCGATGCATTCCTCGCCGATCAATCCGATCTGGTGACCGGATTGCGCACGCTGCTGCAAACGATGGGAACGACGGAAGCCGAATTGGTTTTCCTGGCGGGCGAGACCGTTGGCGAGCTCCGCGCGCTGGCCGAAGCTTTCCCGAAAGCTCGGGTGCTCGGTCTTGAAGAAGAGCCGGCGAAATGGCCGCTGGCCCTGGAACGGGAGGGATGGATCGACGCGATTCCCGCACCGGTCGATGGCGAGGAACCGGAAACGATCCAGCGTGGCGAAACCGCGCCCGCGACGCTGGAGGACTTTCGCAAGCGGCTGAATTTACAGGTGGATATCGCCCCCATCGGCGCCGCCGATTCGAATCGGCTGGTCCATCTCGGCGAGACGGTGACCGAATTCAATTTCACCGGCGAGTCTTTCGCTGCCGCGCGTCTCGAACAGGAGATCGCTTCCGGTGCGCGCGAGTTTCTGGGCATTCGGGTCAGTGACCGCTTCGGCGATTACGGCGTCGCGGGAGCGGTGGCCCTGACCGCGACGGACGACCTCCTCGACATCGGTGCATTCCTGCTCAACTGCCGTGTCCTCGGTCGCGACGTGGAGTGGATCGTGCTGGATCGGCTGGGCGGCCTCGCCCGGGAGCGCGGCTTGAAGCGCATCCGGTTGCGCTATCGTGCGACGCCCCGCAACCACGTCGCCCGGGACTTTTTGGATCGTTTCGCACCGGAAGCGTGCCCTGAGGGAGCCGAGGCGTTCGATGTCGAACTGAATGTGGACGCCTTCGCGGCCCGTGTCCGCGAGCGCGGCCGTCGGCCCGAGGCCGTGCAACCGGCCTCGAACCTCGAGCCGGCGGAAACGCCGGGGCTAGAGTTGCTGCGCGCGCGGCGGCGCAAGTTGCCGGCGGCGCACGCCTTTCGCGTGGGCATCGAACTAACGCAGGAGCTGCGGACACCGGCCCAGGCGTTGTGGGCCGTGCAACAGGAAAAGCAGGCCGCCAGACCGGTTCTGGAAACCGTTTACGTGGAGCCGCGAACGCTGCTCGAACGCCAATTGGCCCATATCTGGAGCCGCGTGTTGGGGGTCGATCAGGTCGGGGCTTTCGATAATTTCTTCCACATCGGCGGCCAGTCCATCCTCGCCACCCAACTGATTTTCGAACTCGAAAAAACCTTCGGGATCGAGCTGCCGGTCCGGGTCTTCTTCGAGAATCCGACCGTGGCTCTCATGGCGCACACCATCGAGGCCATTCAAAGCGCGCGCGATGCGACCGAGTTCAACGCCGACGCCGTCTCGGCCGCCCTGTTGGTAGTGGGAACCCAGTTGCGCAAGGAGATCGATCTCGATCCCTCCATCGCCGTGAATCCCGCTCTGCCGGTCGGGGACGCGGCGCGTCCCGCCGCCATTCTGCTGACCGGCGCCACCGGCTTTCTCGGCGCTTTCCTGCTGCGCGAGTTGCTGGAACGCACCGAAGCCACGATCTACTGCCATTGCCGCGCCGCCGACTCCGCTGGCGCCCTGGAGCGGCTCCGTGGCAACGTCGCGACCTATTACCCCTGGCCCGAAGATCGAGCGGCGCGAATCGTTCCCGTGGTGGGGGACTTGGGCAAACCGGGCCTGGGCGTGGAACCCGCGTTGTGGCAGCGTTTGAGCATCGAGATCGACCTGGTGGTTCACAACGGGGCGGTGACCAACTTCATCGACCCCTACGCGAAGCTCAAGGCCGCCAACGTCTTGGGCGCGCGGGAGATTCTGCGGTTTTGTTGCGAAGGCAAGACCAAGCCGCTGCACCACGTTTCCACGCTTTACGTCTTCGCCCCGAGCGATGGAGCGGGCGGTCGCGCGTTGCTGGAGGATAGCGATCCCGATCATCCCGAGGAGTTGCACGTCGGATACCGGCAATCCAAATGGGTGGCCGAGCACCTCGTCAGAATGGGCCAGAGCCGGGGACTGCCCACCACCGTCTACCGTCTGGGGCGCTTGTCCGGTTGCAGCGCGACCGGGGCTTGCCATACCCACGACTTTCTGTGGCGGATGATTCGTGCCGGTGTCGAGGCCGGTTGCGTCATGGACAACCGCATCGCCATGGACATGGCGCCGGTCGATCATGTCGCCAAGTGTCTGCTCCATCTGATCTTTAATCCGCAGGCCCAGGGTAGGACCCACCATCTTTACAACGCCCAGGCACCGGATTTGCGAACCGTGGGGGACTGGATACGCGCGTTCGGTTTGCCGCTCCAGGAGATGCCCTACCCCGACTGGCGCAAGGCCATCATGGAGCGGGCGCGCAAGGACCCCCAGTCTGCGGCGGCGGGCCTGATCGCCTTCCTGCCGCAAACCATCGCGCAATGGGACGATCTGGTGTTCGATCAAACCAACACCCTGGCCGGGCTGGCGGGCTCGCCCCTTTCGATTCCCCGGATCGACGAAGCGATCTTCCACCGCTATCTAAGATACTTTACCGAAACCGGTTTTTTTCCGGTTGGCGCCCGCTAGGACGAGGCGTCGGCGATGAGTTTAACAGCGGCCAAACCCTCCCGATGCTTCCAGAAGATCGCGGAAGGGGGCGAGTTCAAGACCCGGCTCGTCTGCTTTCCGTTTGCCGGCGACGCGCTGCCGGCTAGCGCGTTCCGCCGTTGGCAGCGCCATCTCCGGCACGAAACCGCGTTGTGGGCGGCTCGCTATCCGGGACGCGCCGAGCGCATGAACGATCCCCATCCGGAAGCGGTGCACGATCTGGTCGGCGAATTGGCCGAGGCTTATTCGCGCGAATCCGTCGCCCCGACGGTCTTTCTGGGGCACAGCATGGGCGCCCTGGTCGCTTTCGAGCTGGCGCGGCGCCTGCGCGACACCGCCCACGCGCCCGCGAGAATGATCGTCTCGGCCTTCTTCGCGCCGCAGTCCCTCACCCGCGAACGCGACGAGTACGGACAAGGCGATGACGAACTGTTGAGGCGGCTCGACGCGCTGGGCGGAACCCCGGCGGAGGTCCTGCGGAACGAGGAGCTACGGAAATTGCTGTTGCCCACCATCCGCGCCGATTTCAACGCCTGTGATCGCTATATCTACCGGCATGCCGCGCCCTTGGATTGCCGGCTAATCGCTATGGGCGGTTACAGCGATCCCTTGGTTGGAGAGCAAGATATCTCGAAATGGCAAGATCAGACCCAAGGCGAATTTCGCGTGAAGATGTTTCCGGGCGGCCATTTTTACTTGTTTTCCGAGGAGGCCGAATCGTTGGTGTTATGGACTCTGATGCAGGAGTTGAAACACTTGCGCGCGGATCTGACACCGATGTGGGGGTAAACGTGGGGCGATCTTTTCTCGCGCTTTGACGTTTTGCAACGCCGCACCGCTTCCGGACGAAATCGGATCGATGCGCCCGACCCCTATTCCTATCCTTCGATAGCCCGACCGATAACAGAGATGATTCTGACCGTGAAGAAATTTTTTGCACTACTGCTGCTCTGGGCAATTTTACCGGCATCGGCCGCAGAGCCTTCGGAAATCATTGAAAAAGTCGATGCGCTGATGAATCCGCAAGCCAGGGTGATGTTGCGGCTGACCTTCAAGAAAAACGGGCGCGTGAACGAATTTTACGAGATGAAAACCTATGCGCGCGACAACAACCAAAAAGTGATCGTGCGCTTCACCGCGCCCGCTTCGTCTATCGGCAACGATTTGATCATGCTGGACCGCAATGTGTGGATGTATCAGCAAAACGCCGGCCGCACCCTGCGCGTACCGGCCAACCTGTCTTTCGGCGATACCGGCTTTTCCTATGGCGACATCGTGCGCCTGAATTTAAAGGACAACTACAACGTCACCATCACCCGCGAAACAGACCGGCAATGGGTGTTGGATCTGGTGGCGAAAGATCGTCAATCGCCCTATCACCGCATCGAGTTCACCGTCGCCAAGGACAGTTTCATTCCCGTCAAGGCCGTGGCGCTGAGCGGAGCGGGCCAGATCATCAAAACCATCGAGTACAAGCAAGTCAAGAATGTCAACGGCCGCGATAAACCCACCGAGCTGCTGGTGACTTCTCCCCTGTCTCCGGGCGAGGAATCCACCATGACTTATGAAGCGGAGACGCCGATGGTTTTGGCGGAACAATTTTTTAACCGTCAAAACTTGGCGCTGCGCTTGGAAGAGCGCCAGTAACCGACCCACCGGAAGCGGAGAGCCTCGCGATGCGCGCATGCCAGCCAAATTTTTCTGTCAGCGAAGAAAGGCCCGCCGCCGAGGGCGGGTCCGAGATAAACGCCATGGCGTTCATACAAGGCCGCCAACTGCACAAGACCTATCACCTGGGAAAGACTCGGGTGGAAGCGCTGCGCGGCGTCGATTTCGCCATCGAAAGGGGCGAGTACGTGTGCATCGCCGGCCCTTCGGGGGCGGGCAAATCGACCTTGCTCAATCTCATCGGAATGCTCGACGCGCCAACCTCGGGCGAATTGTACTTCGATGGCCAACAGATCACGGGCAAAAGCGACCGGGAAGTGCACGACTTCCGCAAATCCCGAGTCACCTTTATCTTTCAGTCGTTCAACCTGATTCCGGTTCTCGACGCCTACGAGAACATCGAGTTTCCGCTGCTGATCCAGAACGTCGGCAAGAAAGAGCGGCGCCAGCGCATCGAGCGGCTCGCCGCCGCCGTCGGCGTCGAGACCTATCTCCGGCACAAACCCGACGAGCTTTCCGGCGGGCAACGCCAGCGGGTGGCGATCGCCCGGGCGCTGGCCACGCAACCGGCGCTGGTGCTCGGCGATGAGCCGACCGCGAATCTCGATTCGGTGACGGGGCGTAAAATCCTCGAACTGATGCGCGAAATGAATCGCGAGCAGCGGACCACCTTCGTGGTCGCCTCGCACGACGAGGCCGTCATGCGGGAGGCTGATCGCGTCATCCGGGTCGTCGACGGCGTCATCCAACCGGCGGATCGGGCCCTTCATGTATCTGCATAAGCTGATGCTCCGCAGCCTGCGCCGGCACCGGGAGCGCGGCAGGCGACTGTCCGCGCTCATCGCCTTGTGCATCGCCGCCATTGTGTTCCTGCTGGCCATGATGGACAGCTTTTTTGACCGCTACGTCAAGCTATTCGTCGATACCACCACGGCGCACTTGGCCATCGTGCATCCGGATGCGGCCGAGCTGAAGCGCAAACCCTGGAAAAGGGGTGCGGAGGGCTTGCTGCTGATCGAAGCGGACGGGGAACTGTTGAGCTTCCTGCGCGCGATCGAGGGCGTCGAGGCGGTCGCGCCCATCGTCAGAACATCGGGCGAATTTCTGGTGCTAACCGGAGACCAGCAGGGAAGCACCGCCATGGTGGGCATCGATCCCGGCAACCGGCAGCGAGTGTTTCCGGGGCTGCGCACCTCGCAAGCCTCGGAGCGCCGAGACCCGAATGAGCAGGATGTGCCCGTGCTACGCCGCAGCGTGCAATTTTGGGAGACCATCAAGGTCGCCACCGATTCGATCACCGAAGGCGATCTTCGAGTTCGAGACGGAGATCTCGCGCATTTCATGGAGCAAGCCAGAGCAGCGTTTCCGCGCCACTTCTCCCGCGATGCTGGCGGAGAGAAACCGGCATTCCTGCGATCGCTCGCCGCCGCGCTCGCCGATCCGCTCCTCTACCGAGAAATTCCGGATCGCTATCGCCAGAAATACGACTGGCGTCTGGAGGAAGCGATCGCTGCCGCGCGGGCGTTGGGAGACGGCAAGGAGCCGACCGAGGCTTCTCGGGTCCGCTACGCCAACAAACAACTGCTCTCGGCGCTGTTTCCGGACGCCATCAGCCCGGTCAGCGAAGCGATTCGCCTCGGCGTGCCCATGACGTTTCAGACCAGCTCGCCGCGCGAAATCAAAGCCCTGTCCCTGCCGGTAGTCATACCGATCACCTTCGTGGGCTTCGCCGAAGCCATGCCGCTCTACGGTTTCGAGAGCTTCATGGACATCGGGCCGTTAAAGGCTTACCTGGAACTCGGAGAGCGCGAGTTCACCGAGATAGCCGTCCGGCTCGCCGATGTCGGTTCGACCGACAGTGTAAAGGCGCGTATCGAGCGCCATCTCGCCGCTCGCGGGCTGGATTATCAAGTGCTCGATTACCGGGAAATGGGAGCCGGTTACTTGCCGACCGCGCTCGGGGTCAAGATCGGTTTGGCGGTGTTGGCGGGTTTGTTCGTGATCGCCGCCATCATCTTCGTGGCCAATATGATTCTGTTGGCCGTCATCAAGCGCCGGCGCGAGATCGGCACCGCCGTGGCCTTGGGCATGAGTCCTCGGGAATACGCCTTGCTGTTTCTGGGCGAAATCTTCGTGATCGTGACCGTCGCTTGGGTCGGGGGCGCCATCCTGGGCTCCATCGCCGTCGCGGCGTTCGCGGCGTTCGGAATGCCGGGCGTGGTGTTTTTCCACGATGGCCTGCTCTATCTCGACTGGAATGCGCGACATCTTCTGCTCGCTTATCTGTTCGTATTGCCCGGCGCGCTGCTGGCGGCGCTGATTCCGGTGTCGCGGGTGTTGAAGCTCAAACCGGTGGACGTGCTCAGGGAGACCCAGTGATGCTTTCCTTGAAGCTCGCCTTTCGCAATATTTTCGCCAACCGGCAGCGCAGCTTGGTCATCTATACCGCGATGACCCTGATTTCGATGGTGCTGTTTTTGTTCCTGTCATTCTCCGATGGCGAAATCGAAAATTTCACCCAGGGAATCGAAGGGCTGCGAACGCCTCCCGCCGATCTCGTGGTGAGCCATTGGGATTACTTGCGCGCCCGCGAGGCGGGAGAGAAAGGCGAGTCGCTCAATAAGATGACGGTTTCCGATTTTCGCGCCCTGGCCGAGAAAATCGCCAACGCGAAAGGCGTGGAGGCCGTTTATCCGGTCACCGTGCCGGTCACCGCCGGAATCTATGTTCGCGGCAAGAAATACAAGGACATCCAGTATCTCGGGGTCGAAGTGGGCAACGACCCACATGTGCGGGATCGGATTCGGATCACCGAAGGGAACTATCTCTCCGGTAAACCCGATGGATTGTTGCTCCATGCCAGCATGAAAGACGATTTGGGCGTCTCGCTGGGCGACGCCGTGATCGTCACCGGTTCGACGCTGTTCGGCCAAGCCTTGGCCGAACAATTTACGGTAGAGGGTTTTTATCGCTCCAAAATCGATTTGCCCAGCATTTTCAAAGCCATCTACGCGCCGCTCGCCGGATACCGCCTGATCTCCGGCCATTACGAAAACGAAGTGCCATTCTTGCAAGCGGATCTCGCCGACTCGGCTTCGATCGATTCGGCGCTAAACGAATTGCGGGCGCTGCTGGGAACCGCCGATCCGGGCGTGGCCATTCATCGGTTCGGCGACGTTCACCAGCAGTCGATGGCGGTATACGGGGCCATCCGGCAAATCATCATGTCCATTACCCTGCTCATCGTGTTCGTGGTGATGTTCGGCGTCATGAACGTGGTGTCCACCAATCTCGTGGATCGCGGCCGGGAAATTGGAACCTATTACTGCCTGGGCGCTTCGCGCGGTTTCCTCAAGCGGATGTACGCCATCGAAATCCTGCTGGTCAATCTGTTCGCGTCCTGCACGGGAATCGCGATCGGAACGCTGACGGTGTGGGTTCTGAACGGCATCGGATTCGAGACCCAGGACGTGGGCTTGCAGATGGTGTTCGGCGGTGATCGGTTGCGTTTGGTGGTCAGCGTGGCGTCCATCGCCTGGCTGACGGGGGTGCTGCTGCTGGTGACGGCCGCGACCGCCTTGTTCAGCCTGGGCGGGGCGCTCAAGGTCTCGCCGGTGGCCGCCCTTCGCGAAACGCGGGATTGAGCGATGGCCGACGCGCGCCGGATCGCAGGGAATGATCCTCGATGAAATCGCCGCGCCCGACACCGGTTATTCCCCGCCGTGTCCCCGCCTTGTGTCTCTGGGCGTTTGCGACCTTCTTGGTCGGCCTGACGACCGGCCCGGCGTCCATCGTTTTGGCCGCCGACGGCGAGTCGGGCGACTGGCAAATCTGGGGCTCGGCCGGCTACCTCGGCAATGCCGGTCGCCTCAAGGACAGCGTGCGCGAGGCGACGGATCTCTCGACCTGGAGCACAGCTCAGGAAGTTTTCCTGACCGGCGACGCCCGTTACGGTTCGCTGGGCAAGTTCTCCTTCGACCTGTCGCAACTGATGGGGAACACCAAATCGGAGGTGCGCGATGACACCGAATTCGAGGTCACCGAGCTGTACGCCGATCCGCTATCACTCGATTCCGGCGCTCTGTCGTTTCGAGTAGGCCGCCAGCGTTTGAAGTGGGGCGTGATGGAGTTCTTTCACCCCATCGACACGCTGGAAGAGCCGCGCAACCCGTTCCTGGCCCGGCAGGTCATCAAGGGGCTCGACGCGCTCAAGATTTCGCACATCGCCTCGCCGTCCTGGTCCGGTTCGCTCCTGACCATCCGGGATCGTGACGAGGATGCCGCGCGCTTCGCCCTGCGCCTGGACACCGTCGTGGACGATTTCGACGTAAGCGCCGGCCTGATCACCTATTTCCACAACCAAGCGGAAGATCGCGGCGATTCGCCGGGGTTGCGCACCGAGCGCGACACGGAATACGCCCTGTTCTTCGAAACGGTCGGCTTCGTCGACGAGCTGGGAGTTTTTGGCGAAGCCCAGCTCTCCAGCAGCCGGAACATGGCGTTCGCCTTCGCCGACGGCGCGGGCAACGCGGCCGTCTGGTCCGATCCGGATTTCTCCGACACGCCGGCATTTCGTGGTGCCGTCGCCCTGCAATATGAGCGGTTTCAATCGCCCACCTTCAAAATCCGGGGCGAGTATTTCTACAACTCGGGCGGTTTCGACGGCGACGAGTCGCGGGCGTTTCTCTCGGCTTATCGCCGGTACGAGCCGTTTTACCTCTATCCCCGTTTCGGCGAATTCGGTTGGTATTCCCGCCACTACGCCGGCTTGAACCTGAGCAATGTCAAGCTCGCCGATCACCTGAAATTCGGCAGCAAGCTGGCGGCGGCGCTGGACAGCGGCGCCGCGATTTTCTCCGCCGATCTGACGTACAGCTTCGACAACAACAACGGGCAAGTCTTTTTTCAGTATGCCTATTTCGACAGTTTCCGGGATTCCGACCGCTTTCCGGGAGAAACCGCTTTTCTCCAGTCGGATCACGCCCTGACGCTTTATCTGGTCTGGAATTTCTCCCCCACCGGTTCGAAGCGCTGAGACCACGCCTCCGACCGCAACGCTCTACCGCATTCAACCTGGGAACCGCCAAACCATGAACAACCCGCCCGCCAAACCTCCCAAGGCTTTCTTGCGGCTTTGGCTCGGACAGGCCGTCTCCGTTTCCGGCTCGGGCATGACCGGCTTCGCGCTGAGCGTGGACACCTACCAGCGAACCGGGTCGGCGACCTTTTTCGCCCTGATCACGCTGTTCGCGACCCTGCCGGGCATCCTGATCTCGCCCTTGGCCGGCGTGGTCGTCGATCGCTTTAACCGGCGAAAGATCATGATCCTCAGCGACGCGGGCTCCGCCCTGACCACGCTCGCGTTGGCTTTGCTGTTCTGGTCTGGTCGCCTGGAACTCTGGCACGTCTATTTGCTGGTGGGCATCAGTTCTTTTTGTGGCGGATTTCAGCTTCCCGCCGCGCAGGCTGCGGTTACCCAACTGGTTCCCAAGGAATTTTATAGTCGGGCGAGCGGCATGATCCAAATGAGCCGGGGCATGCAATTCATCGTCTCGCCGGCGCTGGCCGGTTCGCTGATGGGGATCATCGGTGTCCCCGGCGTTCTGATGGTGGATCTCGCCACCTTCCTGTTCGGCATCGGCCTGTTGCTCGGCATCCGGATTCCCTCGCTCGACAAAGCGCAAGGCGAAAATGGATCGCCGGGTTGGGGAACCCAAATTTTGGACGGCGTGCGGTATCTGGCCGGCCGTCCCGGGATGTTGGTGCTGATTGGCGCCATCGCCGTGGGCAACCTGATGATCGGATTCCTCATCGTCCTGGTGGCGCCCATGATCCTGGCCTTTACCACCGAAACGGTGCTGGGCGTCATGAATTCCCTGTCCGCGCTGGGAATGATGGTGGGCAGCGTGCTGGTGAGCGTGAAAGGCTTGCCGAAGTCGCTGGTTCCCTCGCTGTTTCTCTTCATGATGCTCGGAGGGCTCGGACTGGCCGCGATGGGGTTTTGGACGCATCCGCTGCCCATCACCGTGGCCTGTTTCCTGTTCTTCTTTTCCATGCCCTTCGTCAACGCCTGCCAGGAGACCATCTGGCGGCGCAAGATCGAAGTCGATATGCAAGGCCGCGTGTTCGCGTTGACCCGCATGATCGTGGCGAGCGCCAGCACCTTGGCCTTTATCCTCGCCGGCCCCCTGGCCGACCGGGTCTTCGAGCCCCTGCTCGCGCCCGGCGGCGAGCTGGCCGATAGCGTCGGTACCTTGATCGGCGTCGGACCCGGTCGCGGCATCGCCCTGATGCTGATTCTCTCGGGTGGCGTGATTCTGCTGGTCAGCGTCGTGGGCTACCTGTTTCCCGGCGTTCGCAGCCTGGAATCCGACTATCCAGATGTCGTCAGACCGGGCGAGGAAGCGCTCGGCACGGCCTGATTGCCCCTTCCCCTTCGTCTCAACCCCGACTCAGTGGTGGAAAAGATCATGAACGCTCAATGGGATGCAATCGTCATCGGCGCCGGCTTGGGCGGCTTGGGCGCCGCCGTCACCCTCGCGGGGGCCGGCAAGAAGGTGCTGGTTCTCGAACAATCCACCAAGCCCGGCGGTTACGCCCAGGATTTTTGGGTCAACGGCTTCCGCTTCGATGTCAGCCTCCACGCCATGGACGGCCTCGCGCCAGGAGGATGGGGGGACGTGGCCATCAAGGCTCTCGGGATCGCCGGCCGTTTGCACTTCGAGCGTCTCGATCCATTTTACCAAGCCAATCTGGGCGGCACGACCTTGACCGCTCATGCCGATACGCTCCTGTTGGAACAGGAATTGATCGCGAAGTATCCGCGCGAAAAAGCGGGAATCCGCCGGCTGATCGACGCCATGCTCCAGGTTTTTCGCGAGATGCGGCGCATTCGCGAAGACACGCGCCACGGTCCACCCGAGGGGAATATCGCGGCGCTGTTTCCGCTCCTCGTGCGCTCCATGAACTGCACTTGGGACGAGTTCATGAGCGATTACGTCGCCGATCCGGAGTTGCGCGCCCTGTTCTCGGCGGAATGGACTTACTACGGGCTGCCGGGAGGGAAGCTCAGCGCCGCGACCATGGCCGCCACTTGGGCCAGCTACCACTTTTATGGCGCTTGGTATCCGCGCGGCGGCGTTGGAGCCGTAGTCGCGGCGCTCGTCGAGCGCTTGAACGAACTGGGCGGCGAATTGCGCTGCCAAGCGCGCGTGACGAAGATTCGGATCAAGGACGGCATCGCCGAGGGCGTCCGCCTGAGCGATGGCGAAGAATTGTCGTCGCGGGTGGTGGTTTCCAATGTTTCGGCGCCGCAAACCCTCCTCGAATTGGTGGACGAGGACGAGCTGCCGAGCGGCTATCGCAAACGGATTCAATCCGCCGAATCTTCTCTGTCCACCTTCAACGTCTACCTCGGGTTGAGCGCCCCGCCCGAAGCCTTCTCCGCCAGCCACGAACTCATCCTCTGCGACGAACCGGACAGCAACGCGCAGTACGCCGCCATCCAAGCCGGCGATTGGGACAAGGTTCCTTTCCTCGCGGTCAATTACGGCCTGGTGGACCCGTCGTGCGCGCCGCCGGGGCAGGCCGTGATCACGTTGATGACCCTCGCCCCTTGGCAGTACCGCAACGTCTGGGAAACCGGGGGACAGTTGGAAAACTATGGCGCCAATCCGGCGTACCAGCAGCTCGCCGACCAGGTGGCCGATCGCTTGATCGACCGCGCCGAACAGCATATCCCCGGCCTCCGGGCCGCCATTCGCGAGAGGGTGGTTTCCACGCCGTTGACCAACCACCACTGGACCCTCAACCACCAGGGCGCGATCTTTGGCACCGCCCAGACCACCGACAACATGTATCTCGGCCGTTTGGCCCCCAAGACTTGGATTCCGAACCTGGTCCTGGCGGGAGCTTGGACCACTCCCGGCGGTGGCCAGACCGCCGCCATGATCTCCGGCATCCACGTCGGCACCCGTGTCATCGAAAATCTGTTGGACGAGGGTTGCGCGATCACCCGGCCGGTGCCCATCGAGCGGTCTTTGGACCAGCCCGTGCCGCCTTTCGATCTGACCTCGGTCCACTTCGGGCGGCGGCTGACCCGGGAATCGATACTCGGGCGGATTCAAGTCCTCTTGTTCCACACCCGAAAAACCGCGCCCGATGCGGGTGCGCTCAACAAAAAGCTCCGCGAACGCTTTCCGATGGCGGCGCAGGTCGGGATCGCCAACTGCGTCGCCATGGGGAACGTTCCGGGATTGCTGCGGGGCTTCGTCAAGAACCTGTTGGCCAAGATGATTCGGGCATCGGCCGCCAGCATTCCTCCGGTCCTCGACGCGGGCGACTACCTGATGGTCTTGCCCGACTGGGGCAATCGCGCGACCACCGCCTTCGAAATCGCGCCGACGCAACTGGACAGCGGCGTCGTCGCCGTCGTGATCGACCGCGAGGGCCGAATTCGGCATCGGCTCGCCGACGCCTCGCCCGAGAACCTCGTCCCCATCGTCGAGTGGATGTGAGCGCATCGCCGCGATCTGTTCCGTAATCACCCATCGTCCATAAAGGATTCATCATGAACGATATGTCCGGTCAAATAGCGGGATTGTCCTCGGCGAAGAAGACCTTGCTCGGTCGATTGCTGAAGCAGAGGAGCGAGCAACGACTGGACGGCACGATTCGTCCGCGAGATCGAACGCTCGAACCGCCGGCGATCTCGTTCGTCCAGCAACGCCTGGTGTTCTTCGACGCGCTCTATCCGGGCGCCGCGATCTACAACATGGGCGGTGCGGCGCGCTTTCGCGGACGCCTGGACCCGGCGCTGTTGATGCGGAGCTTGAACGCCATCATCGCGCGCCACGAGGTGCTACGCGCGAGCTTTCCCGAAGTGGATGGCGTCGTCGCGCCAAAGATCGCCCCGCATTTTGCCTTGCCTCTGCAAGAGATCGACCTGACGGCCTTGCCCGACGAAACGCGAGAACACCGGGCGCGGGCCTTGATGGTCGAGAAGTGTCGCGAACCCTACGACTTGGCGCGGGGACCGCTGCTGCGCTTCCTGATGATTCGACTCCGCGAGGACGAGGTGCTCGGGCTGCTGATGATGCATCACACCATCTCCGACGGCTGGTCCACCAAGGTGTTGTTTCGGGAGTTCGTGACACTGTACGAGGCGTATGCCAACCGGATCGAGCCAAGACTGCCGCCGCTGGCGATCCAGTATTCGGACTACGCCGCCTGGCAGCGCGAACAGTTCGACCGAGAGGCGATGAGCAAGCAGCGCGGCTTTTGGCGGGAACGGTTGCGCGGCGCTCCGGCGCTGCTCGATTTGCCGGCGGATTATCCGCGCCCGCCGCGACAGGATTTCCGGGGCGGGCGGGTCGGGATCGCGGTTTCCCCGGCGCTGACCAAGCGGGTCCGGGAACTGGCGAAGCGGGAAGGCGCGACCCTGTTCATGGCGTTGATGGCCGCTTTCAAGATTTTGCTTTATCGCTACAGCGGACAGGATGACGTGGTGGTGGGCACTCCGGTCGCGGGCCGCAATCGCCCCGAACTGGAACCCTTGATCGGGTGCTTTCTGAACATGCTGGCGATTCGGACCCGGATCGACGAAACGCAGAATTTCTCGACGTTTCTGCAAGCGGTCAAGACTGCCGCTTTGACCGGCTTCGCCAACGAGGACGTGCCGTTCGAAAAGCTGCTCGAAGATCTCGCCATCGAGCGGAACCTGGCCTACAGCCCCCTCTATCAAACCGCTTTCAGCTTCGAGGAAAATCCTCTGGGCCAAGTGCGAATGCGCGATCTGGAACTGACCTTCGAAGAGGTCGAAACCCGGACCGCGAAGGTGGACTTGGCGCTGGAATTGACCGTGGAAGGGGAAGGGCTCGGCGGCTGGTTCGAGTACCGCGCCGACCTGTTCGCACCGTGGCGCATGGAGCGCCTGAGAGATCATTTTCTGACGCTGCTGGCGAGCATCGTCGAAAATCCCGAAGCGCCTGTCTGGGCTTTGAATCTGCTGGCCGACGGCGAGCGCAAGGCCCTGATCGAACTGGGTGGGGGCGAGCGGCGCGACTATCCCCTCGACCAGGCCATTCACTGGCTATTCGAACAACAGGTCGATCGAGCGCCCGAACGCATCGCTCTGATTCACCAAGACGAGACCCTGACCTACCAGCGACTGGACGAGCGGGCCAACCAGGTCGCGGCGCTGCTGCGCGACCGGGGCACGACCGACAACGCGCTGGTCGGCATCATGGTGGCCCCATCGTTCGCCATGATCGTCGGCATTTTGGGGATATTGAAGGCCGGAGCCGGCTACGTCTATCTCGAAAAAGCCCTGCCCGACGAGCGCATCGAATTCGTTCTCGGCGAGGCCAAGATCGCGGTCGTGCTGGTGGACCCCGATGTCAAGCAGCGCGTTGCCGCGCTCGGCGTCGATGCGCTGGACCTGGAAGCGGAATCCGTAGCATATCCCGCCACCCGCCGCGCCGCTGTTCGCGACGCGCCGCCGCGCCGCGCTTATGCCGTTTTCACCTCGGGTTCCACCGGTGCGCCGAAAGGCGCGTGCGTGGATCACCGAGGACTCGTCAACCATACTTGCAGCTTCATCGAGAACCACGATCTCGACGAGAATGATCGCGTCCTGCAATTTGCGTCGCCGAGTTTCGATGCCGCCGCCGCTACCCTGTTTCCCCCGCTGCTGGTCGGCGCCGCTCTGGTGCTTCCCGCCGGCGACCGCGCCGATCTGGCTGGAGAGAAACTGCTGCGGTTCTGCGAAGATCGGCGCATCTCGGTGATTCACCTGCCGGTGTCGCTGTGGCACGAATGGGTCGATGACCTGCGCGAGCATGACCGGCAGATCGAAGCGCCCATCAAGGTCATGCTAGTTGGCGGCGATGTACCGGACCTTCACCGGTTCGAGGTCTGGCGCCAATTGACGGCTGGACCCGCGACCTTCTTGAATGCCTACGGACCCACCGAGGCGGTGATTACGACCACGCTGTTCAAGGCCCGTTGCGACAAGGCGGTAGAGCCGGTCCAGGAAATCACTCTGGGTTATCCCCTCCCGAATAAGCAGATTTACCTGTTAGACGATCACCTGCAACCGGTGCCTCTGGGCGTGCCCGGCGAGATTTGCGTCGCGGGCGTCGGGCTGGCGAGCGGCTACCTGAACCGCCCGGACTTGACCGATCAAGTTTTCGTTCCGAATCCCTTCGCCACCGATCCCGATGAGCGGATGTACCGGACCGGCGATTTGGCCTGCTATCGTCCGGATGGCAGCTTGCGGTTCTTGGGGCGGCGCGACCATCAGATCAAGCTGCGCGGCTTCCGCATCGAGCTGGGCGAGATCGAACAGGCGCTGCGCGGACATCCCAACGTCCAGGATGCGGTGGTCGTTGCCTGCGGTGGTCCAGACGGCCTCAAACGGCTCGCCGCCTATCTGATCGCCCGGGATGGCGAGCCGACGCCCGACGCGGAATTGATCGCCCGGCTGAAAAAAAGCCTTCCCGACTACATGGTTCCCGCCAGCTTGCAATGGCTGGACCGGTTTCCGCTCACCGCCACCGGCAAGGTGGACCGCCGGGCTTTGCCGGCTCCCGGCAATAACCGGCGCGACGGCGAGGGCTACGTCGCGCCGCGCACCCGCGAAGAAAACGCCATCGCCGCCATCTGGGCCGAGGCCCTCAAATGTGATCGAATCGGAGTCCGGGACAATTTTTTCGATTTGGGCGGCCATTCCCTGCTGGGGGCGCGCGTCATCGCTCGCGTGCGGGAGCGCTTCGGCAGCGATATTCCCATGCGCACTCTGTTCGAACATCCCACGGTGGAAGCGCTCGCGTCTTGGATCTCCCAAAACGGGCCGGGCAATTCCAGCGATGCGGGCGCGGACGAGCTACCGCAGATTACCCCCGATCCAGAGGGCCGCTATCGGCCTTTTCCCTTGAACGACGTCCAGCAGGCGTATTGGATCGGACGCGGCGACAGCCTGGAAATGGGCAACGTTTCCTGCCACGGCTTCGTGGAATTCGATAGCGCGACCCTCGACGTGCCCCGGCTGAATCGGGCGTGGCTTCGGCTGGTGGAGCGCCACGACATGCTGCGCGCGGTCATCGATCCCGACGGGATGCAGCGGGTTCTGCAAGAGGTCCCCGCTTACGAGTTCGCCATCGCCGACCTGTCCGTCCTGTCGGATCGGGACAGAGAGCACGCTCTCGCGATGACGCGGGAACGGATGTCGCATCAAGTGCACGACGTGGAGCATTGGCCTCTGTTCGAGATTTGCGTGTCGCGCATCGACGACCGCCGAGTCCGCTTGCACGTCAGCATCGATCTCTTGATCGCCGATGCGCGCAGCTTCCAGATCCTGCTGATCGAACTGTTCGCACTCTACCAAAACCCTGGTCTGACTTTGCCGCCTTTGACCCTCGGTTTCCGCGACTACGTTCTCGCCGAAGCCGCGCTCAAGCGCACCCGTCCGTATCGGGAAGCCGAGAACTATTGGAGCAAGCGCCTGGAAACCCTGCCTCCGGCGCCGGAATTGCCCTTGGCGGTCTCGCCGAAATCCATCGTCAAACCGGTGTTCGCCCGTCGCAGCGGCCGTTTGGAGCGGCCCCATTGGGAAAGCCTGAAGGCACGGGCGCGTCAGGCAGGGATCACGCCCTCGGCCACGACCTTGGGCGTGTTCGCGACGATTCTGAACAACTGGGTCAAGGAATCGCGCTTCACGATCAACCTGACCTTGTTCAACCGCCTGCCGATTCACCCGGAAGTCAACGATATTTTCGGCGATTTCACCTCGATCACGCTGTTGGAGGCGGATTTCACCCGCGAGCGCGCCTTCGAGGATCAGGCCAGGGTTTTGCAGCGCCAGCTTTGGGACGATCTCGACCACCGGCTGGTGGGAGGCATCAAAGTCCAGCGCGATTTGATGCAGCGACGCGGGATCGGCGGGGCCAGGATGCCGGTGGTGTTCACCAGCACCTTGACCATGGATGCGGAGATGGAGGAAAAAATCCCCATGTCCTGGTTGGGCGAGCAGGTTTACAGCATCGGCCAAACGCCGCAGGTCTGGCTGGATCACCAGGTCTTCGAGGAAGAGGGAGCCTTGACCTTCAACTGGGACGCGGTGGAAGGGCTGTTTCCGCCCGGAATGCTGGACGACATGTTCGCCGCCTATTGCGCTTTGCTGCGGTTTCTGGCCGAAGACCCGAGCCGCTGGAACCGTCCGATACCCCCGCAAATACCGGAATGGCAGACCCGCCAGCGCGCCGAGATGAATGCCACCTCGGCGCCGGTCTCCACCGCGACCCTACCGGAACTCTTCCTGGCCGGATTGGAAGCGCACGAGGACCGCCTCGCGGTCATCGCTCCCGGCAAGACGCTGACCTACGCGGAATTGTTCGCCAGAGCGAACCGGCTTGCCCATCTTTTGCGCGAGCGAGGCGCCGAGCCCAACAAGCTGGTCGCCATCGTCATGGACAAGGGCTGGCAACAGATCGTCGCGGCCGTGGGCATCGTGTTGTCCGGAGCCGCCTACGTGCCCATCGCGGCGGGCCTTCCCGACGAGCGACGCGAAGGGTTGTTGGCGCAAAGCCAAGCGATGGCCATCGTGACCACCGAAGACGCGGCGGCGGGGCTGGCATGGCACAACGCCCTGCCCCGGATCGTCGTGGCGGACGATGAGATCCCGACCGGCCCCGAGCGCGTTACGAGTGCGCCGCAGCGTCCCGAAGACATCGCTTATCTGATCTATACCTCCGGCTCCACCGGATTTCCCAAGGGAGTCGTCATCGATCACCGGGGCGCGGTCAACACCATTCTCGACATCAACGAACGGTTCGGCGTCGGCAAGGAGGATCGGGTGCTGGCGCTGTCGGCGCTGAATTTCGACCTGTCGGTCTACGACATCTTCGGGCTGCTGGCGGTGGGCGGCGCGCTGGTCATCCCCGATGCCGACGCCGAGAAAGATCCGGCGCATTGGGAGGCGTTGATCGAACGTCACGGGGTCACGCTCTGGAACTCGGTGCCCGCCCTGATGGCCATGCTGGTGGAACACGCCGCGTCCCGACCCGGTTCGGCGCTGAATCGCTTGCGGCTGGTCATGCTCAGCGGGGATTGGATTCCGCTCGATCTGCCCGGCAAGATCAAGGCGCAAAATCCGCGCATCGAACTGTACAGTCTCGGCGGCGCCACCGAAGCCTCCATCTGGTCGATCTACTATCCCATCCACCAGATCGATCCCGCCTGGGCGAGCGTGCCCTATGGCCGTCCGCTGCGCAATCAGACGATGCACGTCCTGAACGAGCACCTCCACCCCGCGCCCGTCTGGGTTCCCGGCGATTTGTATATCGGCGGTATCGGCTTGGCCAAGGAATACTGGCGGGATGCGGAAAAAACGGCCGAAAAATTCGTGGCGCTTCCCGGCACGGGCGAACGGCTCTACAAAACGGGGGACATCGGTCGCTATTTCCCCGACGGCATGATCGAGTTCCTCGGGCGCGAGGATTTTCAGGTCAAGATCAACGGCTACCGCATCGAATTGGGCGAGATCGAAACCGCCCTTTGCCGGCATCCGCAAATCCGGGCGGCGGTGGCGACGGCTCACGGCAAGAACCGGGAAGCCAAGCGACTGATCGCCTACGTGGTGGCGGTGGATGCCGACGACCGACCCCGGCCGGAGGATCTGAAAGCGTTTCTAGCCGCGAAGATTCCCGAATACATGATTCCTGATGCCTGGATCTGGCTCGCGGAAATTCCGCTGTCCGCCAACGGCAAGGTGGATCGCAAGGCCCTGCCCGATCCGGAGCAGGGACAGAAGAATCAAGCCTTTGCTGCGCCGGAAACCGAATTGGAGCAGGAACTGGCGACGTTGTTCGCCGGCGTTCTGGAAGTCGAGCGCGTCGGGCGCCTCGATAATTTCTTCGAAATGGGCGGCAACTCCATCATGGTGGTGCGACTCATCGCCCTGGTGCGGGAAACCTATTTGGTGGAACTGTCGCTGAGGGATTTTTTTCTGAAGCCGACCATCGCCCAATTGGCGGAGAGCATCGAGGTGTTGCGCTGGGCTTCGATGCAGCACGACATCGACTCGGGCGACGAGAGCCGAGAGGCGGGGGAGATATGATGACGACTCTGGAATTGCTCTCGTTCCTCAAAGAACGGGGCGTCGAAGTATGGGCCGACACCGGCGCGTTGCGGTTCTCCGCGCCCAAGGGTGCGATGACCGCCGAACTGAAGCAGCAATTGACGGACAGGAAGGCGGAACTCCTGGCGTTCCTCGGCAAACTGCGCTCGGAACAGGCGGCCGCCGACGCGATTCCTCGGGTGGAGGGTGAAGCCGAGCCGGCGCTCTCGTTCGCGCAGCAGCGGCTATGGCTGCTGGAGCAATTCGGCACCGGGGAGCCGGCCTACAACGTCGGTATCCGCATCGAATGGCGCGGCCCGATCCACCTCGACAACCTCAGAAAGAGTTTCGTCGAGATCGTGCGCCGACACGCGGTGTTGCGCACCGCTTATCCGGATCGCAAGGGCCGACCCTACTTGCGCGTCGCCGAAGATTTCACCCTGCCGTTCGAGGTCGTCGATCTCTCCGGCCCGAGCGAGCAGGACCAAGCTCTGCAAGTCGGAGAAAAAGTGCTTGAAGCCGGGCGCTACCCGTTTCGGTTGAAAGAGGATCTGCCGATCCGGATCACCGTGTTGCGGACCGGCGAACGGGCGGCCACCCTCGTTCTGGTGATTCATCACATCGCCTGCGACGCCTGGTCGATGGGGCTTCTGGTCGGCGAGATGGCCCGCCTGTACGCGGCATTCCAGCGCCAGGAGCGGGCCTCGCTGCCGGCCCTCTCCATCCGATACAGTGATTTCGCCCGCTGGCAGCGGGGTCAGCTACAGGGCGATTACCTCGCCGAACAACTCGCCTACTGGAAATCGCAACTGAAGGACCCGCCGCCGCCTCTTCAGTTGCCGGTGGATCATCCCCGTCCCGGCGTTCAGACGTTCCGGGGGGCTCGGGAACCGTTCGATCTGGGCCGCGAGCTTTCCGCATCGCTGGACGAGTTTTGTCGCGCTCGGCAAACCACCATGTTTTCCCTGTTGCTGGCGCTGTTCGGCCTGCTGCTGTACCGCTACACCAGCGCGGATGACATTCTGATCGGGACGCCTGCCGCCAATCGCGCCCGCCGGCAACTGGAACCGTTGATCGGCTTCTTCGTCAACACCGTCGTCTTGCGCGCCCGACCGTCGGCCGCGATGAGCTTCGACGCCTTGCTCGAACAGATCCACGCCACCGTTCGGGATTCTTTCACCTATCAGGACATCCCGTTCGAGAGCCTGATCGAGCACGTCCAAACCGGACGCGATCTCGCGCATTCGGCCTTGTTTCAAGTGCTGTTTTCCTATCAGAACGCGCCCCGGCAAGACTTCGGCATCGCCGGCGTGGAACTGGATATCACCGAGATCGACACCTTGACCGCCAAGTTCGATCTCTCCGTGACCTTGGGTCAAATCGACGGGCAGATCAAAGGCTGGATCGAGTACAACACCGATCTGTTCGAGCGAGCGACCATCGAGCGCCTCATCGCGCACTACGAAAACCTGTCCCGGCGCGTCCTGCAAGACAGCTCCCAGGAATTGGCCGCCGTGGATTTCCTGCCGCGAGCGGAGCGCAGCCGAATCCTCGAAACGTTCAATCAGGAGCGCTTCGAACTGCCGGAGGGGCGGCTCGTCCACCAACTGTTCGAGGCGAGCGCGGACCGACATCCCGCCGAGATCGCCGTACAGTTCGACGAAAAAACTCTGACTTATGCGGAGCTGGAACAGCGCTCGAACCAATTGGCGCATCATCTGATCGCGCTGGGCGTCGGCCCGGAAATCTTCGTCGGCGTTTTGCTCGATCGCGACGAGCGCATGGTCGTCGCCCTGCTGGGGATTTTGAAGGCCGGTGGCGCGTATGTGCCCCTTGATCCCAGCTATCCCGTCAGCCGCTTGCAATACATCGTCGAGGATACGGCGGCGCCGATCATCGTTTCGACGCGGTCGCTGCAAGGCGACGTTCCGAGCGCTGCGGCGCGGGTGGTGCTCGTCGATGACGACGAAGCGCTGTCGGGCTATCCGACTCACCGGCCGGCGGTCGCGACGGCGCAAGAGCAGCTCGCTTACGTGATCCACACCTCCGGCTCTTCCGGGCGCCCCAAGGGCGTACAGATCAGCCACCGCAACGCGGTCAGCTTTCTGCTCGCCTCCCATCGGTATTTCCCCGTTCGCCTAGGCGATACTCTGCTCGCGGTGACGACTCTATCGTTCGACATTTCCGTGCTGGAGATTTTTCTTCCCTTGCTGGGCGGGGGTCGCATTCGCCTGGTTTCGCGCGATGCCATCAACGATGGCGCGCAATTGCGGGGAATCTTGCAAGACGAACCCATCACGTATCTGCAAGCCACGCCCAGCACCTGGAAGATTCTGCTGAAGAGCGGCTGGGAAAGCCATCCGGGATTGACCATGCTGTGCGGCGGCGAAGCGATGCCCGTGGCGCTGGCCAACCAACTGACGGCGGGCGGCGGCCGTTTGTGGAACTGCTACGGCCCCACGGAGACCACGGTTTGGTCAACCTACGAGCGCATCGAACCCGGCGCCGACCGCATCACTATCGGCAGGCCCATCGCCAACGAGACAGCCTACATCCTGGACGCGCGCTTGCAGCCGGTTCCCATCGGCGTCACCGGGACGCTGTACATCGGTGGGCCGGGCGTTTCCCGGGGCTATCTCAACCGGCCCGATCTCACGCGGGAGCGCTTCATCGCCGACCCCTTCTCGCCGGAACCGGGCGCGATCCTATATGACACCGGCGACTTGGCGCGCTTCCGGGCCGACGGGCACATCGAGTATCTCGGGCGCAACGATTTCCAAGTGAAGGTCCGGGGGTTCCGCATCGAGCTGCCGGAGATCGAAGCCGTCATCGCCGAATCGCCGGAAATCGCCGATGTGGCGGTGATCCAGGAAGGCTCGGGCGAAGATCAGCGACTGGTCGCCTATCTGGTGGCGCGGGCAGAACGGCGGCTTTCGGTCAACGAAATCAAGGACCGGATCAAAGCGCGTCTGCCCGGCTACATGGCGCCATCGGCGTTCGTCTATCTGGATCGCTTGCCGCTGACGCCGAACGGCAAGATCGACCGCAAGCGATTGCCAGCCCGCAACGACGACCGACCGGACCTGCAAACCGAATTCGCGGCGGCGGCAACCGAGACCCAAAAGTTCCTGGTTGCGCTGTGGCAGGAATTGCTGGATATCAAAACCATCGGCATCCGCGACAATTTTTTCGATCTGGGCGGACATTCTCTGCTGGTGGTGGAGATGCATTCGCGGCTGCAAGAGACCCTGCAACGCACCTTTCCCGTCATCGAACTGTTTCGCTACACCACCATCGCGGACTTGGCCGGGTTTCTGGATTCCGGTTCCCAACAAGCCGTCATGGATACGGAAGAAGTCCGGGAAAAACGAGCGGAAGGCAAGGAACGGCTGCAAGCGCGTTTTCGACGACGAAAAGCAACGATGACCGCCGCTGGCTAACCACACGAGGCGATAGGCTCATGAACGAAACCCAACTGAAAAGCATTTACCGATTCGGTGGCTGGATCTCGCTGGTGGTCGCGGTGGGATTCTTCCTGGTCGGCGTCCTGGTCGCCATCGATCCGGCGGAACGCCTGCGGGGAGACACCATCTACCGGGCATTCGCGGAGCAACCCACCATCCCGTTGGCTTGGCGCTACATTTTCGTCGCCATCGGCATCCTGAGCGTGGCCGTGATCAACGCGCTGAGCCGCTATGTCCGCCGCCCCGGAGACGAGGATTGGGAAGGGATCGTGCAGTTCTGCACCCTCACCGCCTTGGCCGGAACGATCCTGAGCGCACTGGACTGGATGCGGGAGATCATCGGGATTTCGCTGCTGGCCGAGGCGCACGTTGCGGGAAACCTCGCAGCCATTGCGGCGCTGAAGATGGACGCGCACTTGAGCTTCGATCCTCACTTCTTGTGGAAATTTGGCTTGCTGGGATTTTTTTATCTTCTGATCAGCCTGTTAGCTTGGCGTAATCACTCTTTGCCGCGAGGGTTGACCGCTTGGGGCGTCCTGACCGGCGCTCTGCTCAACCTAGCCATGGTGTTCGGCATCACGGACACCGTGATCCCCATCGGCGAGGGGCAGATCGCGGCGATGCAGATTCCGGCGGCCATCGGCGGATCGATTTGCGGGCCGGTCTTTCATTGCTGGCTCGGCTTGCTGCTGATCCGGGCGGGAGGCGGCTTGAGCGCCCAAAGCGCTGCCCGCCAAGATCCGGTACATGTGCATTAAATTCGGCATCCTGACTTTCGCCGCCACCATTTTGCTGGGACCCCTGTACACCGTGGAGGGCTACAGCGTCACCGCCAACACGATCAGCGAACTTGGAGCGCAGAGGACGCCCAATAATGTTGTGGCGATCATCGGTTTCGTCGCGTTTGGCCTGGGTATCGCCATCGAGTGGTTGCGGCATCGATCATGGGTGACGACACCCTTCCTGCTGTTCGGGATTTTCATCGCGGCGCTGAGCGTTTGCCCCAGAGCCGTTCGACTGGATTGAATTCGAGGCGATAATAAAGCGGCCAATTTACTAGCGCCACATTGGATGATTCTGCTGTACTGCCCCAAGAAAGATTTCCGTCAGCTGAATATAGTGGCCACCTCGTGAGCCAAAAGGACGGCGGGCGGGGGCCACCTTGTTGCCTGCTCAACCCCAGGATGTCCTGGAGATCGATGGTCTGTGGCGCTTTGTGCGCCCTCGTCGGCGTGGGGTGATTTGGCTGTGGGCTGGCTCTGTGTCGACGAACCCGCCAGATCGTGGCCCACGCGCTCAGCCCGCGCGATGACGCCACCGCCCGCCTCCTTTGGGGCGCATCCCGCTCGCTTACCGCCAAAGTCAGCTTTGTACCGATCGCCTCCAACATCTTACCCGCTGACCGTCATCAGGCCCACTATCCAAAACGGGGCCTACAAATCACACCGAACGTTTCAACAATACTCTCCGCCAACGCCTCGGTCGCTTCGTCCACAAAACGCTGTCCTCTTCCAAATCCCTTCAGATGCATGAAATTACCATCCGTCCCTTCTTGCATCAGTATAATTTAACCTGCTCACCTCAGTGAGCCACTACCCGCATTATCGAGAGGGGCCGAGTGACTGACGGAATGGTGGAGTTACCTCGCCGCGAAGCCCAAGATAGACCGCAAAGGCATTGTTGGTTCGCACGGCCAGGGCGTGGGCGGCGGGGGCAGTACGGCCAGTTCCGGGTCGTCGGCCGCCACCAGCCATGCCTTGAAGGTGGCGCAGCGCAGGTAGGCGTGCGCCCACGCCGGACGGGCGCAAAAGGCGGCCACCAGGGGCGGGGGCAGATCGAAGCCCAGCGGTTCGGCGGCGCGGGCGACCGCCCGGCACCGCCGCGCCCAGCGCGGCGTGCTCGACCGGGGCGGCGCGTCCAGGTGCTCGTACCAATACCGCGCCGTTTCGGGGTCCAATACGCCCGCCTCGTCGCTTAAGACCCGCCGCAGCCGCAGCCAGCCAACGATGTGCGCGCAGTCGATGCCATCGCCATGGTCGGTTGCCAGCTCGAACATCCATGCTTCCACCGGCGGCGGGCGACAGGCCGGCGGCGCGTCGTGGATCGCCGCCCGCACCAAGCGGTTGGCCAGCCCGGGCGGCAGGGCGTCGGCAAGCCGCAGCTGATGAATCCAGAAAACGCAATAACCGATGAAGGGCCGTTGCAATCGGGCATGGGTTTCGATCATTCGGGTCGCCTCCGAACAGACGCGAGGAGCCGCCAGGGAGCGGCTTTAAAAAAACCATCACTCAGCGGGTCAAAATCCGCTTTTCCCGCGCCTTCGTCAACCAGCGCGGGAACTCGTTCAATAGCCGGTCGTACAGTTCGGCGTCCTTGATCGTTTCGCACGGAGGCTCCCTCACACACACCACCTGCCTCACCTCTTTTCGAGACGCCCGCGAATCCCTGCCGGGTCTACGGCTTGGTGATGGTTACTTGCATTACAATCGATCTACGGCTTTTGGTGCGGTCTAGCTAAACGTCGCTGTCTTTGGATCATAGACTGCTTCGGTAATGGAACCATCCCGAATACGTTGAATCGCTTCCTCGATCACAGAAAGCGGCACCAGAAACCATTCCCTCGGCTTGACCGGATGGCCGAAACGGTCTTCGAGAGTCAAGTTTAATTGTGCCGCGCCGAACAGGCGGTGAAAGAGGCTTTCTAGTCGGGTACGGTTCAGGTTGCGCAGCGTGTAGGTGGCGACTACTTCCACGTCGGCCAACAAATAGGTGGCCTCTTTTGCGGCGCCCGCGATGCGCGTCTCCACCTTGCCACCAGTCACACCGATTTTGTGGATCAGTTCGCGGTGCTCGGCTACAAAGGGGTGATTGGACCGGCTGCGCAACACATAGATGGTGCCGGTTGCAATATCGTCTGGCTCTGGCGCATCGCCAAACAGCGGTCCCAGATTCGGGTCAGTCAGGCGACGACCGGTCTCATCCTTGTAGAGTGCTCGTTGTAAAGAACGGCGCAGCAAATTGCTTTCCGTGCCGTTGGCGTAAATGACGCGCAGCCGCGCGTCGCTCTCGCCATTCGGTGCTTTGATGGTTTCGCCGATATCCGCCACATAGGCAAGCTGCCCACCGACGATGAAGTAGTTGCCGCTGGCAATACTGGTATCGCGTCTGAAGCGTCGGGCAGTCCGCACGCCAGCCTTCAACTCCCGCTCTACCTGTTGGAACAGGGGTTGAAACTTTTCAAAGTCTGCGCACGGCGTGCGGTCGGCGATTTCCTCTGCGGCCTGCTTGGCCGCGTAGGAGCGGACATGGCGCAGTACGGTGATGGCGTTCGGGTCAGCGGGTGCAGTGCCTGCATCTACGCTAACCCCCAGTTCGGCTAACAAAGCGTCTTCGTCCAGCGTACCGGTATCGGCTAGGGCCGCCACCGTACCCGACAGCAGGCCAGGGCTATCCAGCCCGGCTAGCAGGGTTTGTGCTTCGGGTAATTTGCGAATCTGCTCCAAACGCACGGCATACAGCCGTTCAAAAATGTCACGCCTCTCACCATGCCGTGGTGCGCGGCCATGGGTCTGATGAAAGCGCAGAATATCCTCGAAACCGGCGATAATGCGTTCCTCGCGTGCGGTGTGGCTGGACGTTTTAAGCGGTGTGAGCTCTACGCCCAGCGCTTCCAGTAATTCGTCATCATCCATCTCAGCCATAGTCGCCTTCTCTCCGCGCTTGTGCCGCCTTGGCCTGTGCCCGATAACGCGCAAAAGCAACCACCCCTTCGGCCATGCGCTTTTCCCAGGCATCGGCAGCGTTGATGTCCGGTAGGCAGCCCCGCTCTTTTTTGAACTTCAAGGCGCGTTTTGCCAGTTCGCGTGCTTCGTCTTCGGGGATGTTAACTTTCTTGGCGGCAATGCTGGCTTGCACCTGACGCAGCGATTTCTCGTCCATCGCTTTCGCCAGCACTGCATAAGCGGCATCGAAGGGGTTGATGCGGTCGATCAGGTCGATGTCTAGATCACGCACGTTGACGAACTTGCGCACGCCATCCAGCAAGGCCGTATTGCCGTGCGTTGCGCCGTTGCCATTCGCATCGGCTTGGGCCAGCGCCAGCTTCGCCTGTTGGGTGATATTCATCGCAGCGATGGCGTGTTGGCGAACAGCCTCCCGATCGGCGTCGCTCAGTTCCGGGTAACGCTCGCGCACGATCTTGCCCATGCGCAACTGGGTTAGCTCTTCGGGCAAGGTGTTTTCCTGATCGAACAAGCCGCGCTCCAGGACGGTCTTGTCTTGTAAGAAATGGGTGACGACTTCGTTCAAGTCCTCTTTGCAGATGCGCGTCGCCTCCACGCTCTGCGGTGTGACCAGCCCGTTGATTTCCAGATGAATCTGGCCAGTATTCTGGTTCACCCCAATATTATGGCCGCCTTCCTGGTAGCCTTCTTCGCCGTAATCGAAGCCTTCTTTTGGGCCGCTATTCTTGGGTGTAAATTCATAACGCGGCGCCAAGACCTGTTCCATGAGCAGGCTGGCGGAAATAGCTTTGAGCATGTCGTTCACCGCCTCAGCCACGGCGGTTTGGTCAGCCGCCGGTTCGGCGATCAGGTTGGTGAAACGCGCCCGCTCCTTACCCTCGGCATCCCGTGTGGCGCGACCAATAATCTGCACGATCTCGGTCAAGCTGCTGCGGTAGCCGATGGTTAGGGCGTGTTCGCACCAAATCCAATCAAAGCCTTCCTTCGCCATGCCCAGCGCGATGATGACATCCACATGATCGCGGTGCGCTTTCTGCGCTGGGTTCTTCAGGGCAGCCAACACGCGGGAGCGCATAGCCAAATCGCTATCGTCCACGAGGTCCGCCACCTTGAGCGTGCGGCCCTCCCGGGTTTGGATCTGGTGGAAACCGGTGATGGGATCAATGCCTTGCCAATCGCCCAACGCATTCATAATCTCGTTAACCTCACGCTCCTTGTCCTTGAGGCTTTCGCGGGCATTGACGTTAGGAATATGGACGATGGTTTTTAGGGCTGGGTCGAGCACCTTGTTGATGGCCTCCACGTAGCGCCCGGTGTAGAAGAAGTAGCCGATGTCTAGTGACTTGAGCCAGTGGTAGCCGTTGAGTTGTTCGTAATAGGTGTAGGTCACCGTCTCAAACCGGGCCTCATCCGCTGGGGCCAGTACCGCTTCACTGTCACCCCGAAAGTAGGAGCCGGTCATGGCCAGCAGATGCACTTGGTCACGGGTGATGAAGGCACCCAACTGGCTGCCCAGCTTGTTGTCTGGATTGCTGGAGACATGGTGAAACTCATCGATGGCAATCAGGCGGTTGTCGAATGCCTCGACGCCCAGTTCCTCCACGGCGAAGCGGAAGGTGGCATGGGTACAGATCAGTATCTTGTCTGTGCTTTCCAGAAAATGGCGCACAGCGCCCACTTTGGACTTGGCCACCCGTAGCTCGTCAACGCCCGGGAGATTGCACAGATTCCACTGCGGGGCCACCTGCCAATCCCAATAGAAACCAAGCTGGCTGAGAGGCTCGTCGGCAAAGCTGCCACCGATGGAACGCTCCGGCACGACGATGATCGCCTGCCGCAAGCCCTGGTTGTTGAGCTTATCCAGGGCGATGAACATCAGCGCACGGGATTTGCCGGAGGCCGGAGGCGACTTGATCAGCAGATATTGCTCGCCACGCTTGGCGTAAGCGCGTTCCTGCATGGCGCGCATTCCCAGTTCGTTGGCCTTGCTGGAGGCGCCGGTGCGCGCTGTGGTGATGGATACCGAGGGAACGGTATACGTATTGGTCGGGTTGATCGGATGGGTCATTGCGAGTCGTCTTCCTTGGGTTTGTCGCCGCCTGTCAGTTCGCGCTCGATCTGCTCGATGCTGGGCAAGCTGGTTTGCAGTTCCGGCGGCAGCGATTCCAGTAACTGATATTCAGCAACGCCCAACGGTTGAGCATTGGTGCGCAAGGCATATTCCGCCACCACTTTGTTTTTGCTGCGACACAGCAGCAGACCAATCGTAGGATTGTCTTGTGGATGCTTGAGTTGCTCATCCACAGCCGTAAGGTAAAAGCTTAATTGCCCAAGATGCTCGGGTTTGAACTTGCCGCCTTTGAGTTCAATCACCACATAGCAGCGCAATTTGAGATGGTAAAACAGCAGGTCAATGAAGAACTCGTCACCGCCGACATCCAGCAACACCTGCCGTCCCACGAACGCAAAGCCCGCGCCCAATTCCAGCAAAAATTCGGTAACGTGTTTCACCAGCGCCTTTTCGATCTCGCGTTCTTGCGCTTCGTCGGCCAACCCCAGAAAGTCGAAGCGATAGGGATCTTTCAGCGATTCACGAGCCAGATCGGATTGGGGCTTGGGCAGCGTGGCCGGAAAATTGGTTATCGCTTTGCCGCTGCGCTCCCGTTGGCGGGTTTCGATCTGCATTTCCAAAATATTGCGTGACCAATTATGTTCTATCGCGCACGCCAGATACCAATCCCGCTCTTCGCGGTTCTTGAGTTTGTCCATCAGGGTGCAAAGGTGAAACCACGGCAATCGTGCAGCAACCTGCTGCACAAATTCCGCCTCGGGCCATGCCTGGGTGAAGGCGCGCATGTACTTGAGATTGCGTGGCGAAAAACCCTTCATGTCGGGAAAGGCCGCGCGCAAATCCCGCGCCAGCCGTTCGATCACCTTTGTACCCCAGCCCTGTTCAGCCTGCCTTGCTAGAATGTCGCGCCCGATTTGCCAGTAAAGCAGCACCAATTCACGGTTGACCGCCAGCGTGGCGCGCTGCTGGGCGGTGTGAATACGGCCCTTGCGATCGGCTAGCCAGTCGGCATATCCGGCAGGTGGCGGGGTCAGGTTGATGGGTCTGTCGCTCATGATGCTTTTTTCCCACTTTTTGCTTTGGAGGTGGGTTTGGCCACCGCCGTCATCTTGGTATACAGATCAAACAGCTTTTCCAGCCGCTCCGTATCATTTTTGAAGCGGCGGCCGATGTAGATGCGTTCCAGCACTTCGTCGTTGCGCGCGTGGGCATGGCGCAGGTTCTCCGGCATGGCGTCCGGGTCGTAGAGATCGGCAATGGTGGCGGGGAAATGCACTTCGCGGGCGAGCAGGATGTTTTCGGCGCAGGCCGTCAGGTCGGCCTTGTTCTGCTCGGTGAGCTTGGGCACGGGGAAGGTGTTCCAGCCGAGGGTGTTGGAATACGAAAAGTCCGTCCGCATCCGCACGCAGACCGTGCCGATCCAGACCCAGTGCAGGCGTGAGGCGATGAGCGCCATGTTCCAGAGGGGGGCGTCGTAGAGGGCGAAGTTTCGGTCACCGACAATCGTGTCGCTATCTTCAAGGCCAATCGGAAGATAGTCGCGATTCTCAGAACTGACGCGGGCAACAATCAATGAGTAGTTATTTGCAATGGATTGGATTTGGCGAAACCGATGAGGAAATGCTGCTGCCGGGCGTGTTTCAGCAGCTTTGCTTTCAGAACGCATTTTAGAAACTGCATCAATGCGGCGTTTCAGTTCGGGGATCGTTTCCGCATCTGCACGCTCGTTGTCCTTAATCCACAGACAATATCGCTGCTCGCCGCGAATAAACTCCTGAGCGCCGAGAAATCGTCTGACGAAGTGAGCGGTATCGGGCCATTCACGTAGCAAGTTAGCGCGTTCGTCCAGCGTAAGGAATAAGTGTCCTCCATCCGTTGGCTTGTTGCCCCACTCCATCAACCCCCGTCCGTCTGTCGGCTTAGAAATGGGCGAAACGATGATGTCTGGCCCACTGACTAGGTACGCGTTGATGAACTCAGTTTGCTTTTCAATAGTGGCACCAGTATCAGTAATGGAAAAAAGACGCTTGGTTTTTTTGTGGAGATCGGCAACCCCCACAATCACCACTGTCACTCCCGCATTATAGCTGGCTAAATTAGCCCATTTGAAACTGGTGTGGGCAAAGGTGATAGCGTGGCCGCTGGAAAAAATCAGTGGCCATAAAATGGGCACTTGCTGGCCTTGACAAATCGAGTTGGTAGATACGAACGCTGCGGTGCAGGGGTCGCGTACCGTAGTCGGCAGCCTTCATAAACCAACCCGCCACATAATCCAGCGACTTCCAGCTTTTGGTGCGATTGGCAAAGACACCCTGTAAATCAGCCTTCTGTTCAGCAGTTTGCCAAGTGGACCCCAGGTAAGGCGGATTCCCGCAGATATACGTCTCCCCACCTTCATTCTCAAAGTCGATTTCCGCCTGATCCAACGGCGTGCCAAACAAATCATCCGCCACCACCTTCACCCCTGTTCCGGTCGGCGGGCAGATGGAGAGCCAATCCAGCCGCAGCGCGTTGCCGCAGACGATCCAGTTCTTTGCGTCCAGCGGGAGGAAGTCCTGCAGGGCGTCCTTCTGCCCGCGATACAGCACATCGCACTGGAACTCGGCAATGATCAGCGCCAGGCGGGCGATCTCCGCCGGGAAGTCGCGTAGCTCAATGCCTCTGAAGTTGGTGAGCGGTATCTCGCTGCCCAGGTGCGACTCGCTCCGGCGGCGGTTGATTTCGGCCTCAATCTCGCGCATCTGCTTGTAGGCGATGACCAAAAAATTGCCGCTGCCGCAGGCTGGATCGAACATCCGGATGCGGGCCATCCGTTTGCGCAAATTGAGCAGCTTTATCTTGTTGTCGCCGGCCTCGTTCAGTTGCGCGCGCAGCTCATCGAGGAACAGGGGGTTCAACACCTTAAGGATGTTCGGCACGCTGGTGTAGTGCATGCCCAGCGCGCCGCGCTCTGCGTCGTCGGCGACGGCCTGGATCATGCTGCCGAAGATGTCCGGGTTGATCCGCTTCCAGTTCAGGTTGCCGGCATGGATCAGGTAGCTGCGCGCCATGCGGGTGAAGCGCGGTACCTCGGTGCTACCGGAGAACAAGTCGCCATTGACATAGGGAAAGCCATTAGCCCAATTGGGTAGCCGAGGCTGGGCATGGGCGCGCTCGGCGACCTTCAGATTCATCGCGCGGAAAATGGCTTGCAGCACGGCATGGGTATTGGAACCATCGCGCTCGCTCATCTGCTCCACGGTCTGAGTGAACAGACCTTCGCCGTTGAAAATATCCGTATCCTCAGCAAAAAAGCAGAAAATCAAGCGCGCCATAAAATGGTTCATGGCGGCGCGGCGCTCATCGGTAGCCCAGTCCGGGTTTTCGCGCAGCAGTTCGACGTAGAGCTTGTTCAGCCGCCCGGTGGCGCGCACATCAATAGGGTTATCCTTGATCTCCTTGATGGTGGAGATGCCCGCCAAGGGCAGGAAAAAACCAAAGTGGTTGGCAAAATCCGGGTAAGCGCAAGCGATGGTCTCACCACTGGCCAGCTCCTCAGCTTCCAGGGTCTGCCCGTCAGTGGCCAGAAGAAATCGAGCCTTGGCTTTCGGGGTGGCCGGGCTGGTGCGCAAGCGATGCAGAGTTTCGCCGACGGTGGCGTCGGCGCATACGGCCATGTGGAGGTAATGGCGCTGGAGTACGCCGCCAGGCACATCCGACGTGTTACTGTTACCGGTGCGCAGGCGCTTTAGGGCCGTCTCCTTATGGCCGAACGCCGCCAGAAATGCGAACGGAAACTCTGCCGCATCGAAGGGCTGGAGGGCTAGGTCTGATAGGGCGGATTCGATTTCTACTGCATTCAAGGGGCGTCGAGCTTGGGTGATGTTACGGGGGGAGTTTAAAGATTCGTTCCAATGAGCAATCCGTCAATGATCGAGCAAAAGGCATTGTGCAAGAAGCCGCGTAGCAAATCACCTCATCATTGACTTGACAGTAGGTCGCCGTCGCCCGCTGAGCCGACACCACCCCACTACGCTTCTTTCAGCTTCTCTTTTTTACCTTTCAAGCTCAACGTCGCCTTGATGGCATTGGGATTGGGCAACGCGGATGCCGGTGTAGCAACGGGCGTTTTTGTTTTAGGTAAAGCGGATGCCGGTGGGTCAACGGACACCTTAGCAGTGTCCGCGAGGGGTGGTGTCGCTTCTGCGGCGGGTTTCGCTTTCTTCTTGAAGACTTGTATCGCCGGACGCTTGAGGGTGATACGGCCGTCCTGCAACTGATCCAGTGATCCGCTCGAGGCGGCGACCCACTGCGGATCATCCTTCGCCGCCTGTTCAAGCTTCTTCCATAGCTTGGCAGTCAGGATCGCGATGACGATCCTCTCGCCGGTTTCAATACCGATTTTAATACTACTACTCTGCACGATAAGGGGTTTAGGCAGTTTGGAGAATTTAACAGTGAGTTCCAGCCGACCAGGTACGAGATTTCCCTTTGGCAGCGCCGTAGTGTGAGCAAGCAGGGTAGGACAGTGCGCCGTCTGGGGCTTAACGCGGGACATTAACCGCTTTAGCATCTTCGGCTTCTATGCGGGTGACCACGCCCACGGTCTGACCCGCCAGATCAATACGCGCTGTACCGGTGTGTTGCAAGCGGTGTTGATAGGCCCTTGTCGTTGGTGGCTCGATCAAGTTCGGTGTTCTCCGCGTCAAACAAATCCGCGACCGCCCAATGCCAGCGGCGGTTTCAAAAGGCGCGCTGGCGATGGGCTCGGTCGCGCCGTCACTGGCGGCGCTGACACAGTGCGGCTAAATTAATCAGCGTGTTGTTTGCTGGGTTTCAATACAGCTTGCGAGGCCCCAACACCCGTTCGCCGTGTGTCCACCATTTGGCGAGTATAGAGGCGTAGATCATGATGAGTGAGCATTACTCAAATTTTTGGGTAGTGGCTCACTGAAGTGAGATCGGTTAATCTCATGCTATGAACTGTTATCATTGTGGCAGCGAGCGAACCCGCAAGCACGGCAAGACGGGGAACGGCAAGCAGCGTTACCACTGCCGGGCGTGTGGGCGCAGTTTCCGAGAGCAGCCCGAAGCGCCGGGCTATACGGACGCGGCGAAAGCACAAATTCTGCGGGCCTATCAAGAACGCACCTCTTTGCGGGGCCTGAGCCGCATTTTCGGGGTATCGCGCAACACGGTGTCAGCATGGCTCAAAAAAAGCCCAGAATCTGCCGCCCCTGGAGGCCACGCTGGCTCCGGCCCAGCCCTTGGAAGGGCTGGAGCTGGATGAACTGTGGCGCTTCGTGCGCCATCGTCGACTAGGGGTGATGGCTGTGGCTGGCCCTGTGTCGGCGTACCCGCCAGATCGTCGCTTACGCGCTGGGTCCGCGCGATGATGCGACCGCCCGGCTCCTTTGGATCGCATCCCGCTGGCTTACCGCCAGAGTCTGCTTTATACCGATCACCTGGAGAGCTACCACAACATCTTGCCTGCCGCTCAGCATCGGGCCGCTTATGCCAAAGGCTCCACGAATCACGTGGAGCGTTTCAACAACACGCTTCGCCAGCGCCTCGGCCGCTTCGTTCGCAAAACGCTCTCCTTTTCCAAGTCCGTTCAGATGCATGAGATCGCTATCCGCCTCTTCTTGCATCACTATAACTCAGCCTGCTCACCTTAGTGAGCCACTACCCTTATCTGAGAAATAAATATATCTATAAAATGAGGAAGGTCTAAGAATTTCAAGCATTCACCGCTAAAACGCCCCGGAAACAGAATCAGCGTCCCAAAGCACGCGAGGTGCGCTGAACGGCTTCGTTATCAGGACACTGCTGGCGAATTTTTTGCCCGGCGCTCGAATTGGCCAGCGAGAGACACAGTTTTCGCAGTTGTTCGACGGTTTTAAGGCGGTTTGTCACCGCTTCCCGGCTCATGTCAATCTTCATCCATCAGCCCCGATAAATAGTCAATATCGTCTTGGTCTTTACCGCTATTTCGCAAGGATTTCAAGGCAATGAGACCCTGGGGGGAGAGCACTTTCAACGCCCCGCCTTCCCATTCCACTGCCACTCGGCTATCCCACGACGCTTGGGTTTCCGGCGTGACCAGCAGTAAATCCAGCGCCAGGTGCTCGCTTGATGCGGGATCTATTTTGGTCAGGCGCTGAATACGCACCGCCCCATCGTGAAATCGCATCGAGGGCAGCAATCACAAAACCCTGTGGTTCCACCGTTTTCCTGACGTTATCCCGCCCCTCGGGCTCTACCATCAGGTCAATATCGAGCGTGGCTCTGGGTCTGGCATAAACCGCGAGCGCCAGCCCGCCGCACAGGGCGTAATCAATCCCCGCACGATCCAGCGCCTGAGTGAGACGAGTCAATTCTAGGAGTAAATCCATCGCTGAAAATTTTTTTCAAGTGTTGAAAGCTCCTCATCCCCGGCCCTTCTCCCAAAGGATAAGGAAAGATCAAGGAGCGCGTGTCCAATCCACACAAACTAGACCGTTCACCTTGCGAAAGTGTGCCAGATTGTGATCGGCATAGGGGGCAGCAGTTAGCTGCGCCCCTGCCACACCACCTGGCATGCGGGTCCGCGCCAGGCGGTTCGAGACGTTGAGGTCATGCGAGTCGTGGGAAGCCAAGATTATCGAAATATTTGACCGTGAGTAGGCGGCTCAGACCAGCCTCGCTGTGGCGCCACCAACTGCCGGTTCCCCCGGCGATCTGAGCGGCCAAATCATGGCTCGCACCAAGGCTTCGCAGGCGACTGTAATCCGTGGTCCCCGTGCGCCAGTGCTTGAGTTGGATGGCTCTTAAGCGGCGCCGCGTCCATGAGTCCAGGTCTTTGAACGCCTGTGGGGTTCGAGCGAGGCGGAAGTAGGACTTCCAACCCGGCAGATATTCCCGCATTTGCTCGGCGACCTGGTTCATGCCCTTGCCACCAACCCGCTTGGTGAGGGTCAGCACCAACCGGCAAAGTGGCTGATGCGGATAGCTTAGAGAAAGGACATCAGCCGTCAAAACCAAAGCTTGCGAATCAGTAATACACTCAACAACCACCACTAAATCTGGTGGTTGACGATCATCGGATTAAAACATCAACGGAAGAGAAACGGCTGAAAGCTGGTGGTTTGCACCACGGGCTAAAGCTGCCTATGGAAAATCAAGAAATAATCCAAAGCTGACATCGGCCCACATCCAAATTATCTCGTATTACTCCAGCCGCGGCACCTCGATCCTACTGGCAAGAATCGCTCCTCATTCCGACATATCCCGCTTCGTCACTTTGGCCTGATCCACGCTAGAGCCAGCCCAACTATCGGATAAGCATTCATCGAAAAATCCATGGCATTCGAAAAATTTTACGATTCTAGTCGTTATAGATAGCAAGGTATCAGGAAATTGAACCAACCGCCGGGACCAAAAAACCATTGGTTTCAATTGTTAAAGATAAGACTTCCATGCTGGAGAAATTAAGAAATGGAGTCCTCAATTTTTCGTCAAATCGAATGCGCACGAATACCTGATCGTCGGCCGCGGTGGCGCGATCCGCAACCGGGGTCCGGCGGCGAGCGCGTTTTTGCCGCCGGGCGCGACCCCAGTGCTGGTGCCGAGCACCCAGCAGGAGGCCATCCTCTTCCAGATGCGCCAGGAAGGAGCAGGACGGGATTCCGCTGCGGTTCAAGGAGGCAGCGCCATTTATTGGATCGATAGGCCAGTCACCGCGCAGTCCTGTAAGCATTCCGGCCGGGCCCCAGGCACCGCCGCGCCCAGCGCGGCGTGCTCGACCGGGGCGGCGCGTCCAGGTGCTCGTACCAATACCGCGCCGTTTCGGGGTCCAATACGCCCGCCTCGTCGCCTAAGACCCGCCGCAGCCGCAGCCAGCCAACAACGTGCGCGCAGTCGATGCCATCGCCATGGTCGGTTGCCAGCTCGAACATCCACGCTTCCACCGGCGGCGGGCGACAGGCCGGCGGCGCGTCGTCGGATCGCCGCCCGCACCAAGCGGTTGGCCAGCCCGGGCGGCAGGGCGTCGGCAAGCCGCAGCTGATGAATCCAGAAAGCGCAATAACCGATGAAGGGCCGTTGCAATCGGGCATGGGTTTCGATCATTTGGGGTCGCCTCCGAACAGACGCGAGGAGCCGCCAGGAGCAGCTTTCAACAAACCATCGCTCAAAGAGCCAAAATCCGCTTCTCCCGCGCCTTCGTCAACCAGCGCGGGAACTCGTTCAATAGCCGGTCGTACAGTTCGGCGTCCTTGATTCCATCCAGGTCGTTGATCGACATAAAACCGGCATTGTCGATCAACCGACCGGGCAGTTCGTCCAGTTTGCGCAGGAACGGGAAATCTTCCTTGCCGATCCCGACAAACTGCAGAAAGACCGGCTCACTGGACAGCGCGCGGATCACCTCGGCCGTGGCACCTCGATCCGCGTTGGCCCCATCGGTGATGAAGATCACGAACGCGGGAGCTGGTTGTGGGGCAGAGTATTTCTTCAATAGCAACCGCAAGGGGGGTGCATAGTTTGTCGCCTCTCGAATCTTGTACTGCGCAAGGATTACTCGTTCGACGTAGCCTTCGATCTCCTCTAGCGTCACCACCAGCAGTTGGTAGGCGTTTGTGCCGAACAGCAAGAGGTCGATGCGGCCATCATCATCGAACGTGACCGCCAAACCGAGAATGCGCTCGATGGCGCGCTGAATGACGCCGGTCTTGTAAAGTGCGTTCATTGAGGCGGAAATGTCCAGCACCAACACCACCTGGGCGCGCCGGCCCTCCAGGCCGTGCTTGTTGGCCGCGAAGGCCGCTTTCTTGCTCAAATCAACGATGCGCTTGCGAAAATCCATAGACAACGTCACTCCCTCCTCCCTCACTCAGCTTAACTGGGGACCTCTGGGCGAAATCTTCAGAGGCGCGGTTCCTTTTGGGGCAGCACGCGTCATCGCTCGCTTTGAGGGCATTCATCGGACCTAGGATTCTTTTCAGGCCGAGGCATGATCCTACCCTTCACGACCTCATCGCGAATGCCGTGACCCGGATGAGAGATGTTTTGGCTGATTCCTGATCATCCGGCACACTCATCGCCCTCGTCACAGATGCGGGAAAGGGCAATGCCTGGAATACGGCATCGATGTCTTCAAGATGCTTGAGGGTGAAATCCAGGCCCGCGCGAATCACCACCAGTAGTCCCCGACACTGATTCGCGATAAATCCTTGCGCGCGCAGATTAGCCAAGACCGCATGGGCGGCGACCACCGGTTGGTCGTTAGGCGCACTGGCACTGCCCATCAACAGGGTCCGGGCCTCTCCCCGGCCGAACACGCCGGCGATATCGACGACATCGATGCAGATCAGACCGGCATTCAAGACCGGAGATAGCCAGTCGCTCGCCGCGAGCGCCAATCGTGAAATATCGTCAGGAACGGGATCACTCGGCCAGTCGAGCAAGCAATCACAGACCGCCCGAAGGCGTGGATCGAGCCGTACCGGTTCCCCGATCGGGGGTGGCAGGATGATGCCCAGCAGGAGGAACGGCCGGTCTCTTGCCAAACTCTGCTGGAGCATCCGCACCACCTCGGGGTTATGGTACTCCGCGCCGACAATAAGTATCCCCATGATGTCGCACCCTGAGAAATCCAAGTCAGGGACGGTCAGATCCCCGCTCTCAGTCCCCGCTTTTGAGCCGAACCGATCTCGCCATGCGGCGGGCTCATCACTGACGAGAAAGGGTATGGAGAAAAGGTCCAATCGTTGGTGAAGCTGACTAACCATCTCGCGGCCGCGTCGGCCCAAGCCGATCAGGGCGGCCGCTTCCCGCAGGGTGGTTTCGTCAAAAAGGATAGAAGGATCGCTCATGGGCAGAAGTCCGGTACGTGACAGGATTTAGGGTCTAAACTGTTTCGTCGTTTCCATCCCTGAAATGTTCATTGTTTCAAGCGTCCGCTCGCGCGCATGGTCTCCGACGCTCAGCAAATCGAAAACGTAAGAATCCTTGAAGGTTTCGCGGGCCAGGCCGAATTGTGGGGCCGGCAGACGTTCGGCGAAATGGTCGATCCGGGGTTTTTCGGCCTGCCGCTCATAAAGTCGGCTGTCGATCTGGTGGGCCAGCACGTTGCGCGACCAGCCGTTTTCGATGGTCTTCCGGATATACCAAAGGGCCTTGGTATGTTCATAACTCCTTATAGGAATTTGTAACGCCTTGCGGGCTGCGTTGCCGTTTTTTTGGTGTTCCTCATAACTCCTTATAGGAATTTGTAACGTGGGCACCGGCATTGCCGCAATGGGGTTAGCGACCCTCATAACTCCTTATAGGAATTTGTAACTTAGCGCCTCTGTAAACTCCGGCAATGAACAATCCGCTCATAACTCCTTATAGGAATTTGTAACAGGCGTGTCGCCGCTATCAACGCTAATCGCCATTGCCTCATAACTCCTTATAGGAATTTGTAACACATCAACACGGGAGCACGTCCATAAAGCCAAAGATCTCATAACTCCTTATAGGAATTTGTAACGAGTGTATCGAAGATGCAGGGCTACTCAGTATCAGTCTCATAACTCCTTATAGGAATTTGTAACGCAGCTTACCGGTTGCGTCGGTATCGCCGCTGTAGACTCATAACTCCTTATAGGAATTTGTAACACCCATGCCACCCATGACACCCGTGCTACCGGTAGACTCATAACTCCTTATAGGAATTTGTAACCTGTTAACCACTAGAAGCACGTCAACGTACCGCTATCTCATAACTCCTTATAGGAATTTGTAACTTATTTAGTGAGCCGTGGACTCACTCTGCCGCCGGACTCATAACTCCTTATAGGAATTTGTAACCACCTTGTAGATTCCCAACTCGCCCCTGACTGATAACCTCATAACTCCTTATAGGAATTTGTAACGGCCAGCTCGCGCGCGGCATCGGTAGCACGTTCGATCTCATAACTCCTTATAGGAATTTGTAACTTGCGCGCCTTGGGGTCAAGCTCGGCAAACTCCGGGCCTCATAACTCCTTATAGGAATTTGTAACGCGATGGATTCGTCGGTCTGCACCAAGGACAACTCCTCATAACTCCTTATAGGAATTTGTAACCCGCTGGCGCACCGCCGCCCCGGCTTCGATCGCGGCCTCATAACTCCTTATAGGAATTTGTAACTGTTGTGCCCTGGCCTGATCCGGCTCACTCATAACTCCTTATAGGAATTTGTAACGGCGTCTCTCCATCCCTCAAAAAGCCGCCACGTTATCTCATAACTCCTTATAGGAATTTGTAACTTGCTTGAGTGCGACCCTCTCCAACCGATCTTGCTCCTCATAACTCCTTATAGGAATTTGTAACGCTAGAACACTGCCGCCGTGACCTAAAAGCCCCCTTGCTCATAACTCCTTATAGGAATTTGTAACACGTGATGGAAAAGCCTGGTGGACCGCGCCCTTTACCTCATAACTCCTTATAGGAATTTGTAACCACTTGCACCGTATGCGCCGCACTGACCATCAGCGGCTCATAACTCCTTATAGGAATTTGTAACGCGCATCAATGCCGGTACCTGTCATCGAGCAGACTCCTCATAACTCCTTATAGGAATTTGTAACGGTGAATCCCGCCATCGGGCAACACCTCAAGGAGTCCTCATAACTCCTTATAGGAATTTGTAACTCAAGCCCTCCTTTGACGACATCAACCGGAGGCTGCCTCATAACTCCTTATAGGAATTTGTAACTTGGCGTTTTCGTTAAATACCCGAACACCGGGAATCTCATAACTCCTTATAGGAATTTGTAACGGCCGACGATTGAAACGCTGCGCGCGTTCGAACCGTCTCATAACTCCTTATAGGAATTTGTAACCTGAACCGTTGGGACTTTGGTTTCAAGGAACTGTCCCTCATAACTCCTTATAGGAATTTGTAACATCGAGCGGATCGTATGATACAGGCATGGAAACCCTCTCATAACTCCTTATAGGAATTTGTAACCTTGATTGAGCACGCCTTCCCAAAGCGCCTGATCCGCTCATAACTCCTTATAGGAATTTGTAACTTGCCTCCGCCCATCAACACCGGGTCGATCCCTTGCTGCTCATAACTCCTTATAGGAATTTGTAACGTCTGGCTTTTGGAAGCCAGACTGCGCCATACATCTCATAACTCCTTATAGGAATTTGTAACCGGCGTCCTCGGCGACCTCAATCCCGTCCAGGCCGTCTCATAACTCCTTATAGGAATTTGTAACTCCTTTAACGGCCATTGGCCGATGTGGATGACAAGCCTCATAACTCCTTATAGGAATTTGTAACCAACAGGTGGCCGCCGTGGGTGCTGGGGTGGTTTTCGCTCATAACTCCTTATAGGAATTTGTAACTCGAAATGATCCGGACGCCGCTGCATTGTTGGGCCACTCATAACTCCTTATAGGAATTTGTAACGCGCGCTGTTGCTGTGGCAGCGACCAGAAGCGGCCTCATAACTCCTTATAGGAATTTGTAACCCCTTCCATCAAAGCGGGAGCCAGCGTCACCTGGACCTCATAACTCCTTATAGGAATTTGTAACTTCGATTTAAGGTGCCATGAATCCATGGCAATAGGCTCATAACTCCTTATAGGAATTTGTAACGGATTTGGCCCTCCTTGCCGACAGCGCGCTGGCGGACCTCATAACTCCTTATAGGAATTTGTAACGAGATCGACGCCGGGGACCGCGCGCGTTTCCTGCTCTCATAACTCCTTATAGGAATTTGTAACTCCGTACCTGCAAGTCCTCGATACACACCATCGCGTCTCATAACTCCTTATAGGAATTTGTAACATGCGCCCCGGTCGCCAGTGCATCCCATATCGCTTTCTCATAACTCCTTATAGGAATTTGTAACGCGTCCACGCATACGCCGCCTGGTTCCCCGTCAGCCCTCATAACTCCTTATAGGAATTTGTAACCTCTCGGTGGGATTCTCGTTGCTGGTGAGCTTCACCTCTCATAACTCCTTATAGGAATTTGTAACCTGGCGTGCCGCACCTCAATCGTCCAGGCCGTCTCATAACTCCTTATAGGAATTTGTAACCCCTTAACACTTGCCTGTGGGCGTCAACACTCATAACTCCTTATAGGAATTTGTAACGGGGGCTTTGGGCGCGGGGATGGAATCCTCATAACTCCTTATAGGAATTTGTAACGGGACACTCATCGGCGGAGCGCTTTTATTTCTCATAACTCCTTATAGGAATTTGTAACCTGGATGACGGTAGGTCGGGATGGGTAGGGTCTGGATGCTCATAACTCCTTATAGGAATTTGTAACGCGATGAAGACGGCGCAAGTCGCTCACTCGGTTACTCTCATAACTCCTTATAGGAATTTGTAACCTAAATGGCACCACCCTCCTGGGCGTGATCGACCACCTCATAACTCCTTATAGGAATTTGTAACTTTTGTATTCCCCTGCCTGTATAAAGGCGGAAAGCTCTCATAACTCCTTATAGGAATTTGTAACCGCATCGAGCACGGCCAATGACGCCAGCAGCATGGCCTCATAACTCCTTATAGGAATTTGTAACGCCCAACTCGCGGACCTACATCGACGAGACCGGCGCCTCATAACTCCTTATAGGAATTTGTAACCCTAGAAAAAAATAAAGAATATTGAAAAAACTCCCTTATAAATATTGCTTTTTTTCTTTAAAATGCTTGGAGAATATAGGTAAAGAAACTTCGTTCACCCGGTTGGATTACTTCAATCAAGATCGAAGTTGCTGTGCCTTCAAGCAAAAACTCACTACAAGATACTAAAATCACATCGATGCTCGTCAGATTTTTGGCGCTGTGTTTCTCCTTTTCCCGAAATATTTTTTGAAATATGGATAACCTGTACATTATGTCGATTCGCGGATGTGACTTCAGTTACTCGATCACCTGGAATCATCAACTGGCTTAATTCCCGCCGAAGCTCAATCGCTTTGGCTTCGGTAATATCTCCCGAAAATACAGAATACTGGTCATGAATGAGATAGCGACGCAGCAGTTTCTTAAATTTTTCAGTACGTTTCGCCTCCACATCGTAGGTCATCAACATATACACAATTCATACTCGACGTTTAAAAGAATTATACTCCACAACCCCTAATAGATGACGCTCGATAGCTAAACCTTCCCGGTAAATCCATTCCCGGAAACTGCGGCCCTGATAACTCTCTTCAAGGCGTGCGGCAAATTGCTCGGCCACCCGTCGCCGACCGACATCTGTCAAAAGACAAATACCCTCATGCTGATCAAACCAGTTATCATCCACCATCCGTCGCCGGATCAATCGAAAAATCAGGGCATCCACCAAAACCGGCTTAAAGGGTTCAGCCAAGTCCAAACTTAATGATGACCGGCCCGCTGTGAGCGGGCTATGCAGCACACTGAAGGTCTCTTCCAGATGCGTTTTGAAAACTTCATGACGCACAACGGTATAGGTCAGTTGATTGAGAAACGAGAGCAGGCAATTGATCTGATTATTGGGGGGCCGCCGAACGCGAGGGCCAAAATCCAACGCGGGATCAATCAACTTCCAGGCCGCGTAGTAACTCTGATGGATCGTCCCCTCAAAGCCCATCAGAGCCGCTGTAGTTTTTGCCTGTGGCAGTTCCTCCATCAGCCGCGCTATTTCATCAATAACGGGTTGTAACGAGATATGACCACGATAGCGATAGTACAACAGGTTGGCGCGAAGATTGTGAATCGCACCTTCGACTATTTCACGCGCCAGCGATAAGCATTGTGCTTTATTCAGTAGTAATTCTGCCTGCGCCAATTTAACCCGACCTGCCGGATTTTGATCTATCGGCTCAAATGAACCTTTAAAATAACCGTAGTAATCAAAGATGGACACCCGAACGCCATGCTTGCCGCATAAAGTCAATAAGCGGGTGTTTAAGCTACTGTCAGCCAACAAGACTAAATGACCGATTTTCTCAATCGGTAAAGCGCGAGTTTTACCCTCCAGCGTGACGGCCAGGGTGTTTTCACGCTGTCGTAGTTTTGCCTCGCGAGACACAAATAAAGTTTCCATCCAGCTATCCCTCAACCGTAGCCGCAAAAAGAGGCCAGTGAACAACTCTCACACAGCGCAATCCGTTTCGCCTTAGGCACCTTGCTTTGCGCCGCCAATGCTTCCAACCGTTCGGACGCCTGCCACAAGCGTTCCAAGCGTTCCGGCGTCAGCGGTACTTCACGCTGGCGGCGATTGGATAAAATGGTCGTGACCGCCCGCCAGGTTTCACCGCTGGCGATCGAGAGCATCACCGCATAAAAGGCAGTCTGGTCGCTCACCGCATCCACGGCGCCCGCTGTCCCTTTGCTCTCGTAAACAATCTTTGCCACCCAATCAATCCGATCTGGCGCCAGACCGAATAAGCCGGCAACTGAATGATCGCGCAGATGGCTGGTGCTGTGCCGGGCAGTACCGATTTGCACCCGTTCGTTCCAGTGCGCAAAGTTGACGCTGTGTAGATACATCCACGCCCGCCGCTCGCACAGCCCGACATGCTGAAAATGCAAGCCGTGCAAACCCAGCCGCTCGACCCGTTCACCAAATGCCGTTGCTTGCGGCCATTGAAAAAACATCTTCATCACCGGGCACCAACCCCGTCATTTGCACCAACTTTTCGGCAGCCGCCATCGCTTCGGGATCGCTATCCCAGGCCATGCCCTCGCCACCGCGCCTTTCCCGCAACAGGCGACACCAGGCATCGACCAATTCCCCATTAACCGTTAATCCCTGACCGTGTGGTGTATTGGGGAAATAGAATGTCGCGGTCCGCTTCACCCGCTTGCGTTCCTGAGGGTCCAGCAGATAGTCGTCCAGATCGCCAAAAATTCGGATTTCGTCCTTTCCATCCGCACCATACTGTTGGTGGCCGCGATCAAGTATGCTGGTCTCCCGCGCCAGCCAAAGCTGTTCAACGTCCATGACATGGCCATCACCTTGCACGATGCGTATCCGCAAACCGATATCACGCAAGCTATACGCCTGTTTTTCAAAGCGGTCGCACCAGGCTTTGGCGCTCTGGCCATACATCCGATGGCTTTCCAGTCGCCGCACGGTTTGCAGGCATCCATAAATCGCCCTAGCGCTGGCGGGCTGGTATTGCAACAGCAGAGTCTTGCGCGGCCCTTGGTTACTTTTGTGCTTCAGCAGCGCATTCCAATACAGACCAGCGGTATACACAGCGCGATTGGACAGTTGTCCGAAATAGCGTGGCTTGCTTTCGTCGGCGGTCTGAAAATGGCGCTGGGTTTCTTGGCTCAGCATGGTGGTCAGCTCGGCAATGCTGAGCCGCTGGCCCTGATGCGCCGCTACCCAATCTCGCAGGGTCCGCACCCAGTTGTTGCGACCATTCGCCATCGCCTCATCCACTCGCACCCACACCTGCCCATCGGCACCCCGGCGGGCGGCGCGACCATAGCGTTGCAAGAAACTCAGGGGTGCAAAGCCGGGTTCCATGAACATCACCTGAGCCGCCCGGAAGGTGACGCCCACTTCCACGCTGGCGGTGGCGATCAGTATGGAAAATTGATCCGGATTCTGTCGCCGTCCGACCTGAAATCCAGCAGCGGCGATGCCTTCCTGTCGGCGACTATCATCAATGCTGTTGATCACCAACACCTGTTGACGGGGAATGCCGACCGCATCAAACACCATTCCGAGTTCTGGTAATTCCCGCCGCAGATCAGTGATTTTGTTGTAGATCAGCACCACCTGTCGGCCCGCCGCTACCTCGGTGGCCACGGTGGCCTGCTGCGCGGCCACCAGTTCCGCCAAGGAGGCCGCATCACTGAGCCGTAACACCACATCGCCATGCAAACATCGGCTCCGGTCAGGGTCGAAATCCGCCTCAACGGTTTCTTCCAGTTCGGCAATCTCGGTTTCGGGGATTTCCAGCTTTGCTAAAACCGGCTGAATCGCTAGCGGTGTCGCCGATAGAAAGCTGACTTTGGCACGACCGATGCCCACCGCTTCCGGCGTGGCCCGACTGACCAGCCGGGCGCACAACGCAGCCAAGCCAAAGCCACGGGCATCGATGGTATGAAATTCATCGAACACCACCTGATCAAATTGATGCAGGAAGTCGATGATGCCTAATGCTGCCTGACCGGCGGCCTGAGACCGTTGCAACAACAGGTTACTGACCACTTCCGGCACCGCAAAGATGATTTCGCCACCGTCGCGGGTATCGTCCAAGCCCTGCATCTGCCGCAACCGATAGCCCTTGATCGAGAGCGTGGGGCGCTGGTCGCGCAACAGGGCGCTCTGGTCAGAACTCCAGATGGCGACTTTGTTTTCCGCCTGAGTGACCGGCCATTTGCAAGTCTCCACCAAGTCCCGAACGAAGCTGGCCGCCAGATTTTGCGCCAGCCTTCGGGTGGGTACGATGAACAGTACCCGGTCCCCGCGGTCGGCGACCGCTCGCAAAAAGGCATAGCTTTTTCCCGCGCCGGTCGGCGCTGAGGCGATTCGAATCCGGCGCGGGTCGTTGAGTAAGGCGCTTTGCAGCGGCGATAGCTTTGTTTCAGGGTCGTTGGGTACGGCGTGACGGACGATGGTCAGTTCCATGTCGCGACCTCCGCCGCCGCATCCGCCAGCGGCAGCATCGGCGTCAATTGCAAGCCGTGCAATAAGTAGCGTTCGACCGGTAGCTCCCGTCCAAACAGCGCGGCAGTCGCCGCGTTTAGCCGCACGGTCGCCGGCCGCTCCTCGGTATCGGGGGGTTCGAGCTTGACCATGCCGTTACGGTGCAGGCCCACCCGTATCACCAGTTCGCGCTGGCCGGTTTCCTGAAAGGGGTCCAGGCCAAAGACCGCACTGTAGAAAACCTGCTGAGGTGGTACTTCCTGCACCAGAAAATGATCTTTTAGATTGCCACTGCTGGTAGCTTTATGCACTTTCTCCTTAAAACCCGCTTCTCCATCTAAATTAAGGCGGCATGAGCGAGGTGATAGCAACCGCGGCTCCGTGGTGAGTAAGACAGCGGTACGAAACGGCATCGCCGCCAGATGCCGCCGGTAATCTTTGGCGGGTAGGGCAACCCGCGCCGCCATCATGCCCAGACTGGACGCCAGCGCGAAGGCCAGCGCCCGATCACCGATGATCTCCGGCAGGGTGGCAGTCCCACTTTGCACCATCAGGGAGTGGTAGCAAAACGGGGTCAGGGTGGTCGCTTTCAATAGCGTGGCGTGCATGAGCATCGCATCCATTCAATCGGTTCAATCCGTCCCATCCAGGAGATCACCGGCCTTGCCGCCCGCGTCGGCTTTGGCCCGCTGACCTTTGTTAGCGCCGCCTTCTTTCTTTGCATCGTCCTTGCCAAACCATTGATCGAACAATTCCGCCACCCGTGGCTGTGCCTGCCGATACTCTTCGGCCAATGCGCCGCTGGTGTCGAAGCGGTCGAGCAATTCATTGAGCCACGCTTGGGCCTCGGTGGGCGGCAGAGCGGTTTCATGCGCAGCGCTCAGTTGGGTATGGAGTAATGCGGTCACTGCTTCGGGGTCGCGGCGAGTGTCTTCCGATTCGCTGCGCAGGAGTCTGACCAGCTCATACGGCGAGGTCAGCGCTTGCTCGAAACGACCACCGTACAGCCCCACCAACCGGGTGCGCAGGTTGGTCCCGGTCATCGAGGTCTGACCGCCGTAGCTTCCGGCTAGGCCCACGCACAGCAGCAGATGCTGCAAGCCAATCAGCGGCAATACTCGCCCGCGCGTGGAGAGTACCTGCACCATCAGCGTGCCCGGTTTAATAAAGTAGCGGGTAAACAGGTTATCGCTGTTCTTCTTGCTCTCGGCGTCAAATAACGTCCCGTCTTCAGCAGCCCGGTTATGAAAGGTCTCGTCAACGCACAACGCTTTGGGTAACAGGCTCAGTCCATCGGAATAGTTGACTGCTGCTTTAACGGGTAATACGCGGGTTTCGTAATTGGTGGAGTCGCCGAAAACCAGCGTGTTCAAATCAAAGGCATCAGAAGGTTGCTGACCTTTGTACAACACCGTTTTGTTTTGTGGCAAGCGACCACCGACGTTGAGTGCCCGCAGAATTTGCAACCCCCGGCCTTTTTCGGGATATTTAAATTTATTGGGTACTGCGCGGATATAGGCCTCGTCATCAATTTCAATATCCGTTATTTCAGCCTCGGCATTACGGAAGATAACCGGCGCAATGGCTTCGCGCAGTAAGACAATACTGATGCAACCCAGATTCTTAAGGCGGGGATGGACGTAGACATTCTGTTTATCGTCAATCTGGGTTTGTTGGGTCAGTTGAGCAATGTCAGCCAGATAAGGGGCAAAGCGGTTCATTAATATCTCCTTCTACGGTTCAATGGGTAGTGATTCACTAACGACATTTTGTTCGTCTTTCTTGACGCGGACAGCGCGAATAAACGACATCCGATAAATACTGCCCAGAATGCTACGGCTGCGTTGTGCGCAGGGACGTTGTTTCAAGACACCTTGCCAGACTTCACGGACAAATTGCTCGGCTACACTGATGCATTCATCGCGCAGTGAGTGACTATCACGGTGTCGGCTGGCGGCCATTTTGTCCTTGCGCACCAAATTAGTTTCTAATTCGCTGGCAATTCCATTAATTAGCGAGGCTTCATCAGTCTGGCGATGCGCGTAAGCCTTCTCGGCAAAATCTAAACAGAGCTTATAAACCAGCATCTCTTCACTATTCGAGGCGGAAGCCAGTGGTTGGCGCTGAATTCGCGCCGCTGCCTGCCCCAGTCGTACTAAAGCGCCATCGTGTTCACTCATCGGGTTATCCTCCAGTTGTTGAATAAACTGTTGTTCCAATTCAGCCTGCGCAAAGCGTAAGCTGCCCGCTTTTTGCGCTTTGGCGGACTCTTTCAGATCGTCGTGTAGCCGACACCACGCCAGACAAAGTGCAGCAAAGCGGGTTCGTGGGCTGGCGTAAAGCATCAGCACGTCATAGCCCAAGCCATTGGTTTCCAAAATAATTTTGGCAAGCTGTAGTTGCTTGATAGCGTGGGGAAGCTGCTCCAAGCGCAGGCTGGAGCCGCCGATTAAATGAGCCAGCAGGCGCGGCATGGCATCACAGTGAAAAAAGGCGCGTTGCGGCGTGGGCAAGCCTCGGAAAATATGAATAGGCCGCCCCAAACGGCGGCAGGCACGCAACAGCAATTCAAGAAAAGTAAGCTGACCTTCAAGCTTTTCTGGCATCCGCTCGAAGCGGGCAACGCGGTAACGCTGGCTATAAATTCCAGTCCCGTCATAAACCACCGCGTCTTTCTTGATTTCCAGACGGCTCAGGTCATAGGAGGACAGGGGTGTCAGTAGCTGGTGACTGTTACTCAGGCCCAGACCGCCAAACAAACCGCTGGTACTGGGTGAGGAAATCAGCGTGGGTACGCCGTCCGGTTTACCGCCTTTGCCCTCGTGAATGCGGCTGCGCAGCTTGTGTTCAGCAACAGAAATGAGGCCGACATGAGTTTGCGACCGTTCGGAGGTGATGGTTTCCAATCGGTTATCTCGCCCCGAAAAGGCCGATACCTTGACCTCATACAATCCCAGGGCTTTGTCAATGGTGTCAGCGGCGGCAACCGGTTCATCGGTAAACAGACACCGATTTTCAGCCTGTTCATCGTCAACGGTGAGTCGCTGCTGATTAAGAAGTTGGTGGAAATGCCGCTCAACCGCTGCGGTGATTTTCTCACCGCGCATCTCAATGAAAGCATTGAACCCCGGCTGGCCGTTTTCTCCTTCCAGCCAGCGCTGCAATAGTCCTTCTTCATCCCAGATCACCGAATCAATAGCCTCGTCACGTAACGCTAATGCCAGTGCCCATAACGAGGTCAAGGTGCGCCGCGAGGCTTCGTCCTGAATAGCGGCCAACCAGTCCGGACGCGGTTTTGCCAGCGTGGTTAACAACGCCTGCTCACGGCCCGCATAGTCGAGAACATCGCCTTTTTTTAGCGCCGGTTAGATTGAGATTCAGCAGTAACACTAATAGACCCGCTTTGCGAAGGTCTGAGAGAGCTTTCGGGTCCAGTGCGTCCAGCGCGGTATAGGGTGACAACAAACCTTCGGATTTAGTCGGCCAGCTTGGTTTTAACCCGAAGTCGCTCTAGCAAACGATCCAGTTCAGGCGTTACGGTTGTTTTCAAATTGGCTTTTATAAAAAACAACTGACTGAATTCCGCATGAGGCCGATCCGTGATAAAGGCTTGCAGGGTCGGATAGTCTGGTTGACCGTTATAAAGCGCCGGCATACCCCGATTGGAAATAACAATATCCAGACCAAACGGTAGATCAGTACACAGTTTTTGCAGGGCGCGTTCTACGATAGTTTCGTAATGCGCCACCGGCAGCAACATTAACAAGCGTCCGTCGTGGTGGACTTCCAACAGGGGTGGAATGCCGGTTAAGTCCACGCTGAACCAGGACAGCAGCCGTTGCAATTCATCTAACAGAAATGGATGGTGTGGATCGTACAGATCCAGAATTCGCCATTCCCGAAGTAGATTAGTTTGCAGGTTTTGCCATTTATTCAGGTAATTAATAGCTCCCTTAACACCATGTTCTTGGTCTGGAGCGGCTGATAACCAAATCCCATCGAGCTTATCGGCGAGGGCGATATAAGTCATTAAGGCTTCATAGTCACGCGGTGGTAATACCGCAGGCGGATTACGATGGCGTTGAGTGTCTTCGACCAACTCAATCAGATAACGTATTTGTTCGGCGCTCAGGGTAGTAACGGGTGCCAGAAATTCGGTTAATCCGTATTGCACCATGGCCTTTTCAAGCGCTGGTAATGGCAGGCTGGAATTGCGTTCTAAATGGAGCGCTTTATCGATGTCATGCAGAAACGCGATGGCGGCGATGACGCGCAAACGATGGCGCAACAGCGCTAAATCCATATCCGGGTTTTGCCCCAGCTTATCTAGGGCATACAGCAATACTGCGCCGCGCACCACGGATAAAAGATGATCTAACAGGGTTACGTTGGTGCTCATAGCGTAGCTTTTGGCGCGTTCCGGGTTTTTGCTCCAACCACCCTTGCCACTGATGGCCATGAGCCGCAACACTCGCCCATCGATATGTGTGCCTTTGGCAATGCGCTCGTAGGCTTTCTCGTCATCGGGACCCTCTCGGTCTGCCATGACCCCCTGCTTAACAACGGCTTCCAAAAAAGCGCCGTAAATCTCAGCGGCTACTTGGGTAGCGGTTTCCTGCCAGGTGTTCATCGTCCGACTCCTTGTTCCAATAGACCGATGCAGCCGAAACCATTGCGGGTTTTCTCGCCCAGCCCGGCATACCAGGCCAGTCGCAAATCGGCTTCACTGCCTGCCAAGACTAGCGGTGCCGCCAGTCCAATCACGAAACCGGCTTGCCCGGATGGAGATTGCTTAACACTCACCAAGACCGAGTGGCGCGGGTTGGCCCGCAGATACAGGCTGTCGGCCTGAATTTGCAGCGCTACGGGACGCCCAGCCAGACTACTGAGACGTGGATTAATGGCGGCGGCCAAATCCACTTGATTTAATGCGCTCAGCCAGCGGCGCGGTTGTTGACCCGGTTCGCTGAGCGCGAGAGGAGAGAGGAGTAATACCGCCAGACTGTGGGTGCCCGGCGCTATCGGGTCAGGGTCAGGAAGGCACTCTGCGGCGCTGAAATCGACCACTTCCGCCGTGCTGGCGCGGGCATAGCGGAGGGTCGCTGGCTTTAAAGCCGACAGGGCATCAGCTAGTAGCGGGTCGGGCGTTGCAACGACCACGCTGTGGGCATAACCGATATGTTGGCGGTGATAACCGAGTGCGGCAAAGGTCCAGGGACGGGCGCGGTGTCCAATCACCTGATCGGCGGCAATACCCGCCGCTTCCCAACCTTGGATTAAGGCATCGTGCAGCACATCCAGATGGCGATAGCTGACCCAGTGGCCGCGAGGTAAACAGATTCGTGTTCGACGCATGGTGGAAACCTCATGGAGCTTATTGCTAGAGTAGTGCATTTCAAAACCATAAAGAACAGTGAACCTGTCATGAAATCTGACATGTCGATGCGCTTTGCTTTTATTGAGTCACGGGTGTACTGGGGCAATGGTTTCACAGCGCAGCAACTCGCCACCGCGTTTGGTCTGTCACGTCCCCACGCCCAGACTGTGATTGACCGGTATAACCAATTGCATCCCAACGCTTTATGGTTTGATGCAAAAAGACGGCGGCAGGTCGCTGGGCCAAACTTTCAGCCCAACTACATCCGGGCAACGACCACGCCATTTCTGGATTACCTGCGTGGCCAGTCGTTAATTGCCTACTATCTGGAGAACGCGGATCTGATTGATGTGCCGTTTGAAGACGTGGAACGGCTGTTAATGCCGCGTTTACAACGCCACCCGTTGCAGGCAGCGCTCCAAGGGTTATACGAGCAAAAGGCTGTGGTTTTGCACTATCTCGCCAAGACCGGCGCTAACCTGCGTGAGATTTCGCCGCATCATCTGGTTTTTGCCAGCAACCGCTATCACCTGCGGGCTTTTTGCCATATGACCCGCCATTTTCTGGACTTCAGCCTCTCGCGCATCGTGTATAGTGAGTTGTCCACCACGCCGTGGGTATCGGCGCGCGATGATGTTGAATGGAATGAGAGGTTGACGTTGCACTTTCGGTTGAATGCGGAACTGCCGCTAGAAACGCGGGACGCCCTACGCTGTGATTTCAGCCTGGATCAGGACGATACCTTCAGCATTCGTTGTCGCAAAGCGGTAATTTTGTATGTGCGTCGGCACATGTTAGCGGTAGATGAGCAATTTAAAATACCGCGCTGGATCGAATGAACAGGCAACTCGTTTGAGTTTAACGGTGGTACGGAACCCGGTCAGCACTAAAATTTTCCAGCAGATAGTCAGCCGGCTCTGCTCGATCACAGCATCAAGCCCTAATCAGCGCGTTGAAACCGTCTTTGAATAAGGCTCTGGTTGGATGCGGCGTATCGGCTTGCGTCGATCACCGACGCAGTGGAAGGGACACCGCCGGCCTTTTCCGGGCGGCGGCCTTGACCCCCTACCCCGCGTTCTGGCCCTTTTTTTTCAAGCGCAAGATGGGCCGCGCGACCGGTGGCGTTGGCTCGGCTGCAACCGGCGCGGGCGGCGTTGGCGCCCCGGCGGGCGGCGTGGGGATGGGCGTCGTCACCGAGAGCGCGGGATGGGTGAGCGCGATCTCGCCGTCCCGATAGCGCGCCAACGAACCGCGCAGCACGGCGACCCATTGCGGATGGTCTTTGGCCGCGTGTTCCAGCCGGCGCCAGATGTCGGCCGGCAGCCGCGCGGTCACCCTGCCCTCGCTGGTTTGGAGCGTGATCGTGACGCTGCCCGACTGGCGGCAGGTCTCGGGTAGCTCGGTAAATGTCACAGTCCATTCGAGGCGGCCCGGCACGCATAGTCCTTGGGCAGCGGGGTTTCGGGCGGGAGGCCCGTCGCCGGGGCCGCCAGTCTGGCCTTCGGCGGGCGGGCCACGCACGCCCGCTTGGCCTCTTGCGCCGTGACCGTGCCGGCGGGCTGGCCTTTATAGCGCCGGCGCGGCCCGCGCCGACGTGGTGATGATCCTCCTTTCAAAACCCGCTCACCGTGAAAACAGGCTCTTAAACTGTGAACTCTTCCCGTAGGCTTCTGTTGGGTCTACCCCTGTCAAGAGTGAAGGTCTGCACCACCACGCGCTGCACCTGTCGCTGATGACGTTCCAGCGTAATTAGATTGAAGCCCCGGGCAGCACCGTCCGGACGTCTGCGAATCCCCGACGGAGAGGTGGCCGCAAGGTGGGAGGTGGGAGCCATAAGGCGTAGGAATTCCTCCTGACTTAGCTGACCGTCTGCAGGCTGCCCTCCGACCACCGCAGGCTTCCCGTCCCAGCCAAGCCGCTCGACCCGTCGCTCGTGCCCATGACCGTGGATGAACATCCGCACCCTTGCAACGTGCAGAAAGCCCGCAACATCGGGCCAGTTATCGATCGCGACGTCGCCCAGCCCAGCCGGTGTGCTTGCAGGGCCATGATGGGCCAATGCGATTGAGAACAGGTCAGGCGTGTGGGAGAACGGAACCAGTGCGCGCAGGGTATTCACGGATAGGGTTGCCCGCACCGGATTGGAGCAATCAAGCTCCGATACAGTGTTGAGAACGATGAAACGCAGCCCGAGGTGGCGGAAACTATTGTTGACCCAACAAAGGTCCCCCGCATCCAACCACCGTGGATCCCCGGTCAGTCCCCAGGCAAACCGGCAGAACGGCTCCAGCGCGAATCGCCGCTGTTCCGTCGGACCGCAGTCGTTTTCACGAATCACAGGGCGACCGGACTCGAAGTTGAAATCCACGCAGTCCGCGGCGGCCAGACGCAAGTTTACGTCGTGATTACCTGGTACGAGCAGCAGCCGTTCCTGTCCGCCCATGCCAAGAACTTTGCTGAGTAAACTCTCGATCCGGGATCGGGCCTCGTCGAACTCTGATGGGAGGCCCTGATAGGTAATATCGCCACTGATCGCAACCAGATGTAGCCTGGGGCAAATGTCATAAAGAAACCGCGCGATCGTTTCCTCCGTGAGACCTGCCCAGCCGTCAGTGTCCGGGTCCCCGTATTGAGGGTCGGACAGGTGCAAAACATGGATCGGCTCATCATCGCCGAACGAAACCTGTGTATACCGCTGGACCTTGGCGATAGCGAGCCGCAACTGCTCGCGCACCGCCTTGACTTTCAGCGGCGCGGTACTCTCCATGAGGTCATCGAGTATGAGAATCTGTACGAAGTTCGCGTTCTTGGCATCGGCGAGTACCTCCCGAACCACCCGGATCGTGGTTTCTTCGTGCCATCGTCCGCTCGCGAACACGATGGGTACCGGGGGGCGGATGGTCCTGACCGCCTCGTTGAGTGGCATGTGGCGCCATCGGGTGAGATTGATATCGAGTATGACCGCATCGTATTGGGAGAAGTCGGTGTTCTCGAATTCGTCCCTGGTCCCGGCCAGTTTCCAGACAAAACCGCCGTCTGGATCGTCAAGCAGCAGGGCATACCGACCGCGGTTCAGGTCCGGTTCGTCATCCGCCACCAGCACTTTGTATCGCATCATGGTTTGCTCCGTTCGCCGCTTGGGCCAGGACTGTCGAGGAAGAAGGAGTACGGGATTTGGACGGTAGTCTGCAGTATGCCTAGGTCGGGATTGGAATAGGTGACACTGCCACCGAGTTCCTCAAAGGTCTTTATCCAGGGCTTATTCTCGGTCTCCTTTAAAACTTTCTTGGCGCGCATCTTGGTACGGTTTCTCAACAGGATCGCCACATATTCTTTCTGGATATTGAGGCAAACCCAGAGGTGTGCTGTGTCTGCCTGTTGATCCTGCAAGGAGTCGGGTGCACGTAGCCAAGGGTTGTGGATCGGTTCCCTGTCAGCATGGCGGACGTTCGACAAGATGTGGTCAAGGGCATTGTGGATCAGGCTATCCCAAATCACGTAATACTCGTCCTTATGCGTATCCAGATTATTGGCAGCCTGTCGATAGTCGAACTCTGTCAGTTCGGCGAGCACAATGGACCGTTCCCCCTTGCGGGCAATGTTCACGGCTTTCTGCAATTCTTCCAGGATCAACGGACGGCGTGCCACCCGCAGACTCGGAAGATCAAGGGGCGTGAACACCGCAAGGGCGACACGATGCCCATCCGAGAGCACCTCTCTCGCCAGGACCTTACAGCGGCTGAGGTCCAAGTCGGGCGTAACGGCCTGTTGGAGCTGGTCGAGAGCCCTCTTGATAGGCGTGGTGAGATTCGTCAAGCGATCCTCAACCGCTTTGCGAAAATCTGGGAAGGTGTCGATCAGTGGCTCGGATTCCGAGCGGTAACGGAGCCAATCGGGTTTAATTTCATCAAGCCGTCGTCGCAGGTTTGCCGCAGCCTCGACAACCCCCTCTAGTACGCCGCGGTCAGTTGCCATTGGGGGTGACGAGATATCCTGGAATCGGCTGAACAGGGACGAGTGATGATCGGGTTCACCACTGCAGATGATCTGCTGCAGGCGGTGATAGGTCTCGCGCCGCGAAGGGGCCGATAAGGGAGCGGGTGACGGCCTCAGCGCGCTGCGGATCTCCATCACGTTGCTCAGTTCAAGCAGGGTCAGGAAATCCAGGTTGGTCTCGCGGTCGGAAATGATCGGGCTGTCGCTGGAGGACCGCTCTTTCCTGAGCCGTTCCAGAGCCGCTGTCAGAAGCTTGTTACCACAGGCAATCAGCGTGATGGCCGCAAGGGCGGTGTTGCGATCATGGACCGGTGCCTCGAAAAGGGCGCGCGCTAGATGATAGCCAAGCTTCACCCGCAAGGTCATAGTCAAACTCGCCATAGAACAGCAGCAGCTGGGTCGCGCACAATTGGATGCGAACTTCCGGACTCAGCTTTTCGGATTTTGGGTCCAGAAGCTTCAGGGCCAGGTCATCTCGGGATGTGATGGAGTACAGCTCCGTGACCCAGGCCACCAAACCCGCTGAGTTGGTTAGCACGATTTCCTTGCCATCGGTACCGGCCTGTTTCCAAGCAGTCGGGTTATTGGGATCGGGCACGATGCTGAATTTCCGATTGGGCTTATTCAGCTCCAGGGGAATCGGGCGCAACCCCGCATCTCCCCAGTCGGTGGCCGGGTTTCGCTCCGCCCAGATTTCCAACCAGCGCAGGGCGCGCTCACGTCGCTCTGGGCTCTCGATGCCCCCGACCAGGTCCTTCACTCGCCCAAGGCCCTTGCATAGGGGGCAGTGCGCGCGGCTGCCCATCGCCGGGGCATCAAGGCGCCAGTAGCACACGTTGCGATAGGTCCGCGCCTCCTCCTGGCTGGACCGACCGAACTGGCGGTCGACGTGGTGGGCGGAGGGCAGCCGTTGCCGGTCGAGCATGCTCAGCGAGTAAACATGGTGAAAACCCAGGCCGTGCAGCAGGCTCTTTATCTGCTGAAAGGTGTGGCCTGAGATCATCGCATCGTCGAAGAATGTGACCGAGGGCGCGCCATCCTTGGTGACGAAGGATTGCAAGCGCTCGAGGGTGAGCCCGGACAATTGGAGACCGGAGCCCCCCCTATGCCGGCGCAACGGCAGTATAGGAATGCAATGGGTTAGCACAGTATGCAGCTTGTCCTTATCTTGCAGCCAATTGGTCAGCCGCCCGATCACATGGTCGGTCACTGGATGAGACGGGAAAATCAGGATGTCATTTTGCGTGCCGGGGTCCTGTGGGAGCAGTCGGCGGAAAGCATCCGTCTCGATCATGTCCCAGAGGCGTCTACCGTCATCGTTCAGATGGTCGCGAGAGATGCCCAGCGCCCTAAACAGATTGGCGTATACGAAGCGGGCCAACCGGCCACCCAGTATCAAGCTGATCTGATCGAGTTCCGTATCGAAGGCGAGCAGGAGATTCACCGTCAGAAGGTCATGATGGCCGCCGTAACTCCAATGGCCGAGCTTCATCGGGGTCCGGCTTGGGTCCTGCCAGGCGCCATAGCTCTCATGCGGTGTCGCCTCGTAAAGGCTCTGACCATCTTCGTCAAAGCGTGGCACGCGGAAGGCCTTCCAGCCATCCCTGGCAATCCCAGAGGTGCGCCCTATACGTCGGTACCCATCGCGCGGCTGGGTCTCGCCGATACAATTGTCCGGCGGGGCACCACGCAACGGCTCCAGCCACGGCAGAAGATAATATCCTGGGCTGCCGTCGCCTGGCTGACGAAAGGAATCACTACTCGGGTGTCTAAAAAAATGGAATACCGTCGGGCGTTCGGCCGACAGTGTGTGATCTAGCTCCGTGAAACCTGTGACCCGGATACTGCCTATATAGACATTGATTGCACTGGCGTGCGCATCGCCGGCGAACAGGGTTGCCCGTGGCCGTTGCTGGGCGCGAAACTGGATGAGCAGGCTTTCTACCAGGTTGTCCAGCGGGATGAACCGACAGTCCAACCGTGGGAACAGCGCGGTGAGGCGTTCCAGGGTTAGGCTATAGATCGCCCGGCAGACCGGGTTGGTCAGCGTCGCGGGGAAGTCGAGATAGCCATCTAAGTAGCGCCCATCGTGCCAGTCCACCCACTCGCGACGAAACGCCACCAGTGATCCGTCCTTACCACCATCGATGGTGTCCCAAAACCGTTTCCCGTCGTGGGATCGTAGCACGTGGAAATAGTCGGCTATCGACCATTGCGTGTTGCCGCCGACGAATGCCGCTGTCTTAGCAGGGTCATCTTGATACAGCTTATCCCGAAGATCCAGCACCAGGCTGCGCAGATCCCGAGTAACCAGAATGATTTGGGCGGGCGGGTGGTCCAGCTTTTCCATCAGGCGAGGCGCCCCACGGATGGCCATCAGGTAAGTCAGCGCTTCTTCGGAGATGATGTCGCCCACGACGAGCGTGCCATCTGGGCGCAGCCGACCGGGCTGCACGGACTGGCCCAAGTGGTCCTGAATCTGATCCTTCATCCAATCGCGATGGGGAAGAACCAGAAGAACCTTGGCGCCACGATCCATCCCTTGGTCAGGACTGACCGGATCGGTCAGGCGCCAATCGTCAACGCTGACGGACGGGCCAGTGGTATTCGATGCACTGCCCCGCAGGACCGCCAGCAGAGGGCGGCGGTCCTGCTCGGTGATCTCGCGCCAGTTGCATATGCCGGGCAATGCCGCACTGTCCATGCGATCAAGCCAGGACAGACGAGCGGTCCAGGCGAGCCCGTGAATGGGGAGGCTATCGTGTTTAGCAGCCTCGCAGTCAACGGTAAATGGACTCGCTGGGGTCGTCTCTGACTGGGTCATCGGCAGGGGCAATTCTCGTCCCCACCAGGAGTCTGCATCCCGAGCGCGCAGATAGTCCCGCGAAGGCTCCAGCAGACACCGCAACAGGTAGATTCCGCCCTTCTCCGTCGGCCGGTCCGCCTTGGTGCTGCGTCCATCGAAGACCTCCAGCATGGCCCGGTGCAGCGGGTTCGCCGATCCTCGGATGTGCTGCATGGCTTCGTTCTGCAGCAACCGCGCGATCAACCCGCAGCCACCGTCGAGGATGTAGACCTCGAAAAAGCCGGTACGGGTCCTAGAAAATGCTTGGTAGGCCGGAACCGTCTCCATCAGCGCGATACGCTTACCGTCATCCTCCCGTTTAACATGCGGTTCCATCGCGCGCCAGGTGGTCGGGGCCTGGCCCAGGCGGCCCTCCCGGTATCGAACATAGACCCCTGTGAGTCCCCAGCCGGCGCCGTACGCATGATCCACGATGTTGTGCAAGGTCTCGCGTAGCAGAATCTGCAAGCGATACAGCATGCCGCGATGGGCCCAGGCCGGTACCTTGTCTGTCACGACAGGGTCGATGCGAGTCTGGAGGGTTCGCCGGACCCACCCATCAATAGCTTCGAGGGTTGCCGGGCCGGACGCGAACCGCTCCGTATCGAGCGCCAGCAGCACTGCGGGCACGCAGGTGCTCTCCTCGAACGCGAGCGGGGTACGAAGGTCACGCAACTCGGGGATGTGCCCGACAGCCAACGGCTGACTGCCGACAAAGGTTCGCCTTGCCTGTTGTGACGGCTGCGACGCCCCGTCTAGCGTGGTCAACGGTTTGACCCTGGTGAGAAGGTCCAAAAAAACCTTCGCGGGCCATGAACTTGCGCAGTCGACCCCGCTCCAGGCAGTCCCGCCGGAGATCATCCTGTCCGTTGTCCAGTTATTCGAGTCTCGTCCGGCTTTGAGCATGGCTCAGGCAAGGACACCTAGACCTCACCGACCCTGGCCTCGAAATTGGCTAGACTCAACGCCAAAGACAACAGAGGCAACGGATCTGCCCAACGACAGGGTCGCAGGTCGATCTCGCAGGTACGAATCTCTTGACCTCGCCATCGCCCCTCATCCAGGCCGGCCCTGGAGGTCGCCGAACCAGGCCGCCCAGGATCGCTCATTGAGATCGGATGCGGCAACGAGATTTGTAAGCCGTCGGCCCAACGGACATCGAAGGGCTTCGGAAGGGCCGGTCGCAGCCGATCGGAGGGTCTCGGTGTATCCGCGGTATCCATGGATCCAAATCCTGTATATGCGTGAATCGCTACGGGATTCTCGGAGGCAGTTTTGTGTGAGGCATATGGTCATGGCGGATTCATTGAGTTGTCAATAGTAAACAGTTTGAGCCTTGGCGGAGCCGTGGGCCGTGAAGGGGTCATGATCCTGCTGTCCGCCATGGGGGCGTCGGGGCGAGGATCGCGCCGGCCGCCGTCGCTTCGTTCACTGCAACGTCCCTTGCGGACCACCCGACCCGGCGTGGCGCGCCCCTTCAACCGTCAGCGGCGTGTCGCAGCGCGGGCCGCGATCCACCAGCAACCGCGCGATGAGAAACGCACGGTGTTCCATCAAAAAGGCCCTGCGCACCTCGTGCGGTAACTCGACCCAGCCTCGAAAATCCGCGCCGCACATCAAACAACGCCAGGCCGCTTGCGAGGTGAAAGGTTGTCGTCGGTGACTTCCATCAAGTTCGATGTTCTCAGCAAAAAATTCACGACCGCCCAATGCCGGCCACGGTTTCGAGCGGCGCGCGTCGATGATAGCCTCGGTCGCGCCGCCAGTGACGGCGTTGACACAGTGCGGCTAAATTAATCAGCGCGTTGTTTGCTGGGTTTTAATACAGCTTAGGGCGACTCCCAGCACTTCGTTCGCCGTGTGTCACCATTTGGCGGGTATAGAGGCGTAGATCTTGAGAATAAATCAATACATTTATCTGTCCGCATATTAACTCATTTAGATATATTGATGTAAAGATATCACATATCTATCAGATATTTTTCTATGCGATCATGGGTTTGTTATGCTTCCGAAAAGGTCGTTGACTCGCCTCTTTTAACAGATCATCCTGAGTCCTGCTCTGTTTCGGCACTCAGAATTTTGAGTTGCTTTCTTACTTCTGGAGAAACATACATAGGATTTGTACTTTATTGATACGCGATTTCTGTTGAGAAGTAGATTTCCCCTTCTCGGGTGGCGTGTTGGTTTCGCCGTCTGACGACGTTGCGACTTTTCTATCAGTACCGAAAGCTGTCGAAAAATGGGCGCGTTTGGGGCTGTCATAATATGATATCTTTATATATATCTATCTGTATATCAATCTATCATCAACCTGAGCCAATCTAAAAGCCGTCTTATTTCGTCGGCTGCTTTTCCCGCGGGGTCGTACTCCTGCGCTCCCTGTCCTGTGAGGGCAGAGTGCATGTAGGCGCTTCGGTGAGCGAGGTAGAAAGGAACAACAGGCACCTTATAGTTTTCTTCAAGCACTCTCCGAAGTTCGTCGAAGAGGCGACCAGCATTGGGTGGTACGGCATTGAGAAGTACATAAGGGTTTTTCTTTGCTAGAAGGGCAATGTCTATGCTGTCGCTGATGGCGTGAATGTCATGCGCGGACGGCCGGGTTGGAATGAGTACAAAATCAGAGAGACGGGCAGCTTTCAAAGCCGCCGCGTCGCCGCTCTTACCCGGCGTGTCAATAACCGTCCAATCCGCTCCGGTTTTTTGGGCTTCATTAAGTAAATGCTCCAGACGCTCGGCTTGGGCGGAAATAATGAAGGGCGTCTTCGCTTCTCGCCGCTCTCCCCATTTCGTAATGCTGGCTTGTGGGTCAATATCAATGACGAGGGTTTGAATGTTATTTTTTTCGGCTTCTACTGAAAGCGCGGCAGCGATGGTGGTTTTCCCGGTTCCGCCTTTTTGGCTCAAAATAGTGATTGTTTTCATAAATCAATGAAATAAACACATTAAGATGAAAATATATAGATATCTTAACATCTATATTGCTAGATATAGAAACATTTAGATATAAATATTTCTAAATATGCAAATCAATTATAGCAGACGACGTAGTAACGGCGGTCGGCACCCGCGGTGCCGTCGCCGATGCGGACGGTTCCAGCACGGGTTTTGGTTTCTTTGCAGAAACCTGCAACACCAGATACTTGAGGGTGGGACGGGACACCGCCTGGGGTTTGACGCCGGGTGGCGGGAGATTTTTTTACCCCTTAATAGATGATGGTATAACTACTACATCCTGCTGCTGTTGATAAGAAGGCAGGCGCGTGAACCTCGCAAAGACGCTGCCCCCGTGCTAGGGGGGCGAGGCAGTCAACGGGCGTCCGGGGCGTCCGGGGCCGTTGGCGGGCCACAGCCGTCCTGGAAACGCGGGGCAGGGCACTAATCCTGCCGCGACCGTCGAGGCGATCTTCAACGCGCTCACATACCGAGGGTGAATCGCGGGGTTGTCGGAGACGTAGCAGGACCAGATTCGCTGTGTACCGCGGTAACGATCAACTGTCGGGGCCGCCAGGTGGCGATACAACGCTTTACGGTCCCCAGCGGGGCCGGCGCGCACCCAGGGCTGTTGGTAGAGCGTTTCGGCAAAGGCTTTGCCGCAACGGAAACAGGCCCTCGTAGAACCAGGCATCCCCGCCATGTGATTAAAACGCGGGCTGGCGATGAGGGTAGCCAGCGTCGCGCGGACGACGGCGCGCCACGGGTCGGTCACGGTCGCGGTGGCCTCGGCGACGGGGGGCGCGGGCGGGTTTGGACTCAACGCCGGACAAGCCGTAACCGGCAGCGGCACGGTCACTGACGGGGTGGGCGCCTCGGTCGGCCCCGAGGTGGGCAGGGTATTGCATGCGACGTCCGGGGTAGACGCTACCCTAACGGGCGAAGGTGGCTTCATGGCGTTGAACAGCCGCCAAAAGGCTGTCGAATCGCTCCAATCCACCCCGGCGTCGTGCGCGGCATAGAGCAATTGCAAACCGGCCAAGGGCAGCCGTACCCCGCTGGTGAGGGCCGCCAGCCCGGCGCTATCGAGCCGGTCGCGATCCCGTCCGCAGGCTAAAACCCGGGCCGGCGGGCACCCATCCACCCCGTCGGCCCACGGACAGCGGGTAGCCCAGCCGTGCCGCCACGCCGCGGTATAGACCATTTCCAGTTCGTCGCCCAGGACGCGCGTCAGTAAGAGATATCGCCAGGCCAGGGAGGGCGCGTGAGGCGGTATCGGCAACGGCTCGGGCAGACACTCCAAGCGATCCAGGGCCGTGACCAGCCAGGCCAGCGGTTGAGGGTCTGGGATCGGCTGAAGCCCTGGCGGACTCGCGTCCGCCAGGCACTGGAGGGTTTCAAGCGCCAAGGCCACGCGATCCGGGGGCTCGCTGGCGCACCAGCGGGCGAGGCTTTCGCCAGCGGACACAAGAAGCGGTCATGACGGTGATGAACGGCAGGCGTCGTGCAATGCCGCTCCATCATCGGTTGCTATTTTTTGAGTCTGTCCATTTTGTTCTTTCCCACCTGGGGATGCTCCAATCCCCGGTTTGGGGCGTGGCGTGTCCCTTTTTGCCAAGGAGACTGTCATGCCACGTTACCCGTTTCCCTTTCTCATCGTGAGTCCGTTCGTCGGTGGGCTCTTTCTTTTAGCCGCATCGACGCGGCCCTGGCTGACCCTGTGGGTGTTTTTAGCTCATGTAAGCGGTCGGATCGGTGCTGTTCTGGCATTTGCCCTGACCGTTGTAGCCACGTTACTCACGTCGTTGCGCACGGCCCTGCCGCTTGTTCCGAAGGCGTTGGATAACCGCCTGGTGCGTCATCTCACCCTCCTGGCCGTTTTGGCCGTTTTGGGTCGCGCCACCCCGTTGGGTGGGTGGGCGGTGTTGTTCTTAGCCGCCGTGCTGCCGTGGTCGGGTCCTGCTCGGAAGCGATACCCCGCGGATACAGAACACCCACAGCCCTCTGATGAGGCCACGTTTGCCGGGTTGCTTGGCACGCTTTCCGAGACCGAGATTCGCCAGAAAGCGACGCAATTTCGCGATCAGTTGCGCGAGCCCGCGCTGACCTCCTGTCAACGACAGGCTATTTGGCGACGCCGGAACCTGTGCTATCACGTGCTGGATGAGCGGCGGCGTCACCATCGGGCGCCACATCCGATCACACCGTCGCGAACACCTCTTAAACCGGGTGTTGCCGGGGGATTGAGGGTCGGCGACGAGCCTAATCCCCCCGGTACAGCACGGTTTGTATCGTTTCATGACGCGCGGCCCGTCGGGCGATCAAGGACGTGGGCGGTATCCCGTGCATAAAGGATCGGTTGCAAATTGCAGATCGAAAATCGCATCCAATCGTACCCGATCCTCTCGTTCAATGGCCGACAGCGCCTGGTATTCGGCCCAAATCACGGCGGCAATCGCCTCATCCCAGTCATCCGCGGTCGCCAGATGTTCAACGGCTATCCCGTGGCGCGCAAAACGCGGGCCTAGTTGTTCGCGCGCCTTTTTCGTAAGAACAAAGGTCGTGGGCTTCAGCGGGTTCAGTAAAAAGTACGTCGGCGTGTCCATAAGACGCTCCTGGGCCTGATGGTTAAGAGGCTTAACACGACATCGCCGTTAAGCAAGCCCGTTTTCGGTCATCCGAGGCGGTTTTTTTTAAACCCTGTTGGGACGTAGCCGTCCCCTGGGGGCCGGGTGCGTCTCCGTTTTTTTAAAGGAGAACACCATGAATCATTCAGATTGGCGGGAGTTTTATCGCTGGCTTGAAACCGCAAGCCCGGAAGAGCTGCGGGAAAAAGACCAGCGAATTGAAGGGGTCCTCAAGCTCTTGAAGGATCAAGACGTGCGCAAAGATGCGCTGAGGATGCGTCGGGAGATCGAAAGTACCCTTCTCGATCATCTCTCCCGGCGTTGATCGACCACTTGCAAGCCCAGACGGTTACGGGCTTCAAGTAAGCGCATCAGCCGTCGGTATTCGGGCTGATCGTCTTTGGCGACCGCCACTAACAGGTTTCGCTCTAAGGAGCGTGGGCCGTCGGTCGCGATGGCCAGCAACTGATCCTGTAGGCCGGCAGCGGATCGCTGTAAGGCCGTCCGGTAGTCCTCGTAGGTCGTGATGGTCTCGATGCGGATACCAAATTGGGCGAAGCGGCGGCGGTAGGTGCGCAAGCCCTCGTCCGTCCAGGGCGAGCAGACCGTTTTCATCAATGTGATAAACCGGTTCGAGGTGGATGTCGTCCGCTCGCCCAGGGTGATCGTCGTACATGGCGGTTCTCCTAAAAAAGGATACCGTTCAGCATAGCACACGTTTCTTTTTAACAACCCTCCGGGGACGCATCCGTCCCCTGGGGGTCGGGGGTGTCTCCGTTTTTTACTTAAAGGAGCACACCATGCAGCATCATCAGCAAGCTCCAGTCACCGACGTTCAAGGCGGTGATCGAGATCGCGCGCCATGCCGGAGACGGATGGCCGTCACCCGGCAGGCCTCGTTCGATTTCCCCACCTGCGTGGTGCAGGTGTGGGAATTCACGCCCCAGACGCCGCCCCTGGAGCGGGAGTCGGTGCGGGTGGCCGTAGCCATCGTACGCGGCCGCCAGCTCCATCGCTGGACGCCGCTGGCGGAGGAATTTGAATCGGCGGTGGCGTATTACCGCGAACTGGCGGCGAAAACCGCCGGGCAGTGTCCGCCGGACCGCCTGGACGGCAAGCCGCTCGCGCCGGCGGTGCTGGGCTTGTCGCCGCCGCCGGGCGTGCGCGTCACGTTGCCGGTGTTGTTGGCCGGCCGGCCGCTGGCGCTGGCGGCCGCGAGGGAGAGGGGCTGATCATTCCTGAGGCCCCGCCCAAGGGGCGCCTCGCCCTGTAAGGGGTGACACGGCCTTTTTCTATGAACCCCGTGGGGCGCGTCGCCCACGGGGCATGCGCCCGCGTTGCTGGAGGTGCGCTATGGGAAAAGGGGTGTTTTATCTTGCCGGCGCCGAAACGGTGATTATTTCGGCTGACGCTGTCTTCGGCGACTGGGAGGCCGCAAACCCCCACGGGTACGCGGACATCGGCCATCCTGATGAGTTCCCGCTGCGTTATGCGGAGTTCATCGGTTGTCTCCGCGCTCGCTTGCCGCCGTCGTACCGGGCGGTGACGGACGGGCGCTGGCGAGATCGAGATTCGGTGGTGATCGCTGAAAATCGGTTATTCGAGCTGTGCCTCACCGAGTGGGAGACTGATTATTACCTCTCGGTCACGCCGCGCGAGTCGCCGTGGCGTTCCCTGGCCGTGGCGAACCTGCCGCGCGCCGCGCAAGCGGTATTTATCCGGTGGCTGCTCCTGTACCCCTTGCGGGTCCGGACCGGCCCCTGGACCACCGCGATGTACCAGCCGTTCGCCGGGATCGCCGCGGCGGCCTAGTCGTTCTTTTTCCTCCATCGGGGACGTTGCCGTCCCCGCCGGGGCCGGGGCGTCCTCTTTTTTTGACGAAGGAGACCCTGGAATGTCCTGCAAAAAGCAGTGGTGCTGGCGGGCGCGCTCGCGCTCGCGCTCGACCTCAGCGGCTGCCAGACCCTGGCGGTGCTGGAGGCGCGGTTGTCCGCGCGCCTCCAGCGCGCCTCGTGGCTCAAGCCCACTCCCGCGTGGGTGGTGCGAGGGAAAGCCGGCTCCGTGGCGTTGCGGCAAGGTCCCGGCCCCGATCGGGCGGTGATCCGTCAGCGACAACCGGGTGAGGTCATCACGCCGTTAGGCACGGTCGATGACTGGCGCGCGGTACGGATCGGCGAAACGACCGGCTTTGTCCGGGCGGGTGAGATTCGCTCCATCACCCCGCCCACCGGGTTGTTCGCCGCCCCTTGAGGATAGGCCGCGCCAGCGGCGTCCTTGTCCGTTGTAAACCCCATTGGGGCGTTGCCCGCCCCTTGGAGGGTCGTGGCGCGTCCCGTGTATTGGGAGAACGCCATGTACACCAGGCAGTTCAGTTTTTTTGAGAAACTAGCCTCCCCGGAGGCACCAGCCCCCTCAAGGCCGGTTCGGTCTACATCGTCCAAACCGGCGGTTTCCATCAACGCGAAAGCGGTGTATGTCGGTCTAGTGCAGGATCGCGAGTGGTTGGCCAGCCAGTGGGAAGCCCTACACGTATGGCTCCTCAAACGTCACTTGCGGATGCTGGTCTGTCCGCTCACCCAAATCGCCGAGCGGGCCGATATTCTGGCCTGGATGGAGGCCCCGCTGACTCACCAGAGGCCAGCGGCCTTGAGTTTTCAAGCCTGTGTGGCGGTGTATGACCCTCGGATCGATGCCGATGATTTTCGGCGGGCGGTCTTGGGCCAGTATCGACAGGTGCTCACCCGCCGTACCGCTTTTTTCTATCGCGAACGTTGAAAGGAGTGTCCCATGCCGACAGTCGTCGAGTTTCAAGTGAATAGCACGTTCAACATCGTCGCGCCCGACAGCGTGCGGGTGTCGGGGTATCCCGTCCCAGGGCCCTTAACGCCTGGCGTCGACCCTGATTACCGGTTTCGGTCATCGCTGTTATCCGATGTCCTGGTTTGGCAGCGGGGCCTGCTGGCCGGCGAGCATCACGACGGCTTGTGGTTGACCGGCCCGATGGGGTCGGGAAAATCTAGCCTGATCCGGCAGGTGGCCGCCCGCTTGAACCTGCCGCTGATCGAGGTCAATGCCAAAACGCGGCTGGAGGTGGCCGATTTGGTCGGTTATCGCACCGCCCTTGGCGGTGACGTTCTCTTCCAGGACGGCCCGTTAACCCGCGCGTTGCGGGAGGGGGCGTGGCTGTTGCTCGATGAGGTGGATCTGATGGAGCCGGGCGAGCTGGTGGGACTCAATACCGTCCTGGACGGTGGCCCGTTGGTCATCCCGGACAACGGGGGGTGAGGTCGTGTGGCCAGCTTCTGGTTTTGGGCTGATCTGCACGGCCAATTCGGCGGGCCAGGGCGATGCCACCGGCCTGTATCTGGGCGCCCGGCGGATGAACGCGGCGCTGATGGATCGATTCTGGGTGATGGTGGTGGGGTATCCCACCACGGCGGAGGAAAAAGCGCTGCTCGCTGGACAGTATCCCCAGTTACCGGCGACGGTAACGGACTGGATGCTGGAGGTGGTGCGGGAGATCCGTCGCCTGGCGGATGACACGCTACCGTAGCAGATCGTCATTGATGTGCCGTTCTCCACGCGCTCTTTATTACGCTGGGCGTACCTGACGCTCCAGTTCAAAGGCGCGCCCAGCCCCCTGCACCATGCCCTGAAAAGAGCGCTGACCCACCGCCTGGAACCGGAAGCGGCGGAAGCGATCCACCAGATCGTCCAGCGGATCACGGGAGAGCGCCATGGTTGAGATCGCGGTGCGGTTGTACCGAAAGCAAAACCCCGATGGCACGAGCAAGGATTGGGCCTATCCGCTCAATCTATCCGCGGAGGCCCTGATCGTCTACTACGGTCGCACGGGATCGGTGTTGCGGTGCGCGCAAACGCCGCGCGCGGCCTGTAAAGGGGCCTCCCCGTATGAGGAAGCCCAAAAACGGGCTTACCAAAAGCGCCAGAACGGCTATCAAGATCTCGGTGACTACCAGCTTGACGCCCAGCATCGGGTGCTGACGTCGATCGCGGCCACGCCGACCCCAGCCGTCCCGGCGGCGCGGCTTTACCGGTTGTGGTCCGCGCGCGACCGGACGGAGGGTTGCGCGTGGCGGCCGGACGAGCCGTTGGCGATTGCGGCGTTCTGGCTGCTGCTGTCGCGCGCTGCCGGAACTGCGGTTGGTCGATCACCGCGGCCGACCGGTCACGGCGTGGCCCCGCGATCTGACGACCCAGGCGGACCTCCTCAGCCGTTTGCAGTCGTTGGGCCTGATCGTCGGCTCCGACCCAGACTGGCGGGTGGCGTTGCCGGAAACGGCCTGGTTCTATTAACTGTTTTTTTCACCTCTCGTCCTGGCGGACGCTGACCCGACCGCCGGTGGCGGTGTGTCGGCGGGCGCCGGGACGTTCTTTCCTCAAAGGAGACGCTCGTGCAAACGCAAACGTTGAAGACCCTCGATCAATTACTCTTCGTTCATCTAGAGATCTCCTGCTGGTCTGGGAAAAAAACCTTGACCCCCGACGATCTCGGTTTGGATCGCTCGCAACTGCCGCCGGAGACGTTGATCTCGCTGGGTGACAAGCAGTTGATCAACCCCGATGCACTGCGGGCGTTCACCGCCGTCCGCGGCGCCGCCCGACGGCAGTGCCTCGCGGTCGGTGCCCGCTTCATGGGCGGGTATGCCATCCCCACGGGGAAAGCCGCTGCTTTGTTGGATCGGCTCACCGCCCTGGAAGCCACCTACACCCAAGCCAAAGCCGATTTTCTGGCCACCTATGACCAGCAGCTGGACGGCTGGGCCCGCCAGCAGCCCCCGGAATGGCAAAAGCTGATTCGGGAAGCCCTGGTGCCGGCCTCTTATGTGAGCGGGCGGCTGGACTTTCGGGTCCAAGTCGCTCGATTCTCGCTGCCAGAAACCGTGGGATTTAAAGGCACTTTGAAGACGCTCTATACCTACACCTGTCGCTTGGCATCACAAGCGCCTTCTTCCCGGCGGGCGCTATCGCGATTACCACACCTTCGTCAGAGGATGTCCCGCTATCGCCTGTGTCTCGCCGATTTAAAGACTCCCTTGATCCTGAGTGGGTTGGTGCTATGAAGATGCGCCCTAAGCGCAAGAAGGGATCTATAGTGGAGATGATAAATAAGCCTCTCTAGCTTTTTGACAGCCTTTTGATTAGATTTTGACAGCCTTTTGCGCCTTTGACAGCCTTTTGACAGCCTTTTGATTAGATTTTGACAGCCTTTTGACAGCCTTTTGACAGCCTTTTGATTAGATTTTGACAGCCTTTTGATTAGATTTTGACAGCCTTTTGACAGCCTTTTGATTAGATTTTGACAGCCTTTTGACAGGGTTTTGATTACAAATTTAAGATTATGAATTTCTTAAGTATTTTTTTGATGATCGGAATGTGATGTGGAGTCATAGTGCATTTAGTGGTTTTTGATAAGCGCAAGATGCGCCAAAAGTGTCTGCCGGATTCAGGAGGTCGGTGTGTGGTCTAGGCGAATGGATCAGACAATTGATAGCAGCATAAGAACAGAGAGGGATTAGCGCCCTCGTAGGATAAAAAGCCGTCTCTCAATAGAGAGGAAAACGATTCGACGTTAACCGACTCTTTTTTTTAAGATTAGATGAAAAAGATATTGTAAAAGGGTGGTAAACGTATAAATATACGGTCGCAAGAATGTATTAAAGAGCGATGCCAGCCAGGTGTTGCTCCATAAAGCGCTGTTGCCGGCGCTCTCGGTTTCAAACGGTCCCTGTGACGTGATTGACAGGGGGGTGTCGCTCGACCCATGTGGTGCAAACGAGCCTGGTGCGAGCCAGAGGCGTTCGCGAGACGTCTTCAAAATATCCGCGACTGGGTTTGGCCTCGGTTTTCCATTCAATCCAACCGGCAACCGGTAGTGGCCCTACTACCTAACAAGGTGGGCGATGTGGCAGAGGAGTATTGATCAGGTGTAAAGCCGACCTGTTCCGAACCGGCAACCGGTAGTGGCCCTACTACCTAACAAGGTGGGCGTTTCGGATGTGCTGTAGCGCCATGTGGAGTGATGTGCGGTATGAGCGATGGTCTCGACGTGAAAGCCGGGTATACCCCAGAAGATGTAGCGGCCTTATTGGAGACGCTACGGGGGATGGTCGATCTGGAAGACGGGGAGTTATATACCCTTCGGAAAGGACGATTGCATCATCTGGTTCGGCGTGAGGAGGACAACGGGTTGCGCCGTATTCTCATCATGGACGACGCCTATGATGCGGCCCAACAGCAGGCCCGACGGTTGCGGCAACGGATGCGCGGTTATCGACCCGATCCGGCGCTGGTCGTTTCCGCCTTGGTAATGCATGGGGCCAAGCTCGACCCGGCTGTTGCTGACGACATCGCCATCCAGTATCTCCAGCAGTTATTCCAACGCGCCGACGCGGGAGCGGATGCAGAGTCTACGGTATCAACCGCTACGGATGATGCCGACTTGTCATCGCCCGCCTCGAAGCAGGTGCCGATAACGCACCGCGTGAAGACTGCACACTGATAGAACCACCGCCAGCTCGTGGGGAGTTGCCTTCAGCGGCCAGCGACCAACGGTCGCGATGCGAAGGTTGGGGTTCACGGTCGATCCTGACCACGATCGGTCGGACAGTGAAGGAGTGTGTCATCGACAGCCCGACCGCCAGACGGGCGGCAGATTCAATGCGCCCTGGCGCATTGAAGCGTAAAGCGTCTTAGGGCAAGACCTTTACGGCTGGTATAACCCTCAAGTACGGCCCTGGATGTTTCATGATGGTGGTTAATGGATCTTTAGAGCGGATGGACAACAAACGAGTATCGAACCGGCCTCAACGGCCGTTGACCGCGCGGCGTGGCCCCGTGCAAGCCGTGCCGGCGCGGGGTGGTAAACAGGCGTGTGCCTTGACCTCACTCAATGCGGTGCTCAAACCACATTTGCGGCGTAGCGCCAACGGCCGCAAGGTGGTGAGTCATGCCACCGTGGCCGACCGCTCCTTTTTTTTCTCGAAACTGGTGCGCGAGCTGCACGCGCTGGGCTATCAGCTCACTGATGTGCATCACCTCAAGCCCAGGCATATTGAAGCGTTGATGCGCGCCTGGGAACAGGCCGGTTTGTCGGCGTCCACGTTACAGAAGCGCTTTTCGTACCTGACCTTGCTGTGTGGCTGGATCGGCAAGGCCAGCATGTTGCGTCCCGCCGCGTCCTACCTGGCCGATCCGGCGGCGTATCAGCGCCGCTATGCCGCCGCCTACGATCATTCCTGGACGGCACGGGGTATCGATCCGCTGGAAAAGATCGCCGAGATCGCCGCGGACGAGCCTGCCGTGGCGCGTGTCCTGCGCCTGCAATGGGCTTTTGGTCTGCGGCTTCAGGAAGCCGCCTTGCTGAATCCGGCGCGGGATGCGCTCGATACCGCCTGGTTACGGGTTGTCGCGGGCACCAAAGGGGGTCGGCCCCGCACCGTGCCGATTGAGACCGACGTCCAGCGCGCGATCTTGGCGGAGGCGGCGGATTATGCCGCTATAACCAAGCGCTCGATGATTCCGCCCGATTATGATCTGAAAGCCTGGTTGGCCCATGTCTATCATGTCCTGGCCCGGCAGGGCATCACCCGTCAAAACGGCCTCGTCACGCATGGACTCCGGCACCAATACGCCAACGACCGCTATGAAGAACTCACCGGCGAACCCAGTCCGGTGCGGGGCGGGGATCGCTTGGCCGATGCGGCCAGCCAGCACGCCCGTCAAAACGTCACGGCTCGCCTGGGTCATGCGCGGGTGGGCATCACCAATGCCTATTATGGTAAAGCGCCAGCTGCTTCCCCAGACGTGCCAACGCCACCGTCAGAGGCGAACGTGCGGGCGCGAGACATCCGCGTTCAGCAACGCCTGTTAACGGTTCGTCTGGCCGGTTGTATCGACCGGCGCCACAGCGGCCAAGGCGCCATTGCCACCACCACCGTGCACTTACGGTGGCGGCTGCTCAACCGGATGTTGGCGGATCTCCACCGGGCCGGCGTGCCGTTATCGACCCCGGAGGCGTTAAACGAAACCCACATCGACACCTTGTTACGCGGTTGGCAAACCGGTCGTTTATCGGTCGCCTCCGCCAAGAATAATCAGCGGCTGCTCCTGCAACTGTGTGGCTGGCTCGAACGCCCGGACTTGGCCTTGCGGGTACGGACGATGGGGGCGCCGGCGGCGTCATCGAGCGCACGACCGACGCGGCCCTGGCCCGAGCACCAGATTCAAGAACGCCTCGCGGCGATCCGCGCCCAGAATGCGCGTGTTGCCCTTCATATTGAATTGGTGCGGGCCATTGGACTGACCCACCGACAGGCGGCGCTGTGGCAACGGCAGGGGGCCGATCACGCAGGCTGTCTGGATGTCCTCTGGGACACGCCCAAGCACCAGGTGCTGCGTTTCACGATCACGACCGACGCCCAACAGGCCGTCATCACCGAGGCCCAACGGCTGTTACCACAGCCCGATGACACGGTGTGTCCCGCGGAGGTCTCGGTGTCAAACTGGCTGCGGATGGTCTATGACGGCCTGCGGCAGGTCGGGGGCATTGGGATACCGGGTGCGCCCACCCTGGCCGCGTTAAGAGCGCCGGATGCCCCGACACCGCTCGTCCTGGATCGGGAAGCGTATCTGATGGCACGGGCCGGTTTGCGGGCGCCGACCCCGCAGAAATAACCTCTACGCGGCCTTTGGATCGCCCAAATCCGCGGATGCCTTTCACAATTCAAGCTCTTCAAGCTCTTCAAGCTCTCCTTTCTCGATTTCACATGGCAAGCCACTTTTTCCGCCGGCTCTGCCCACGCGCTCCAGCGACTCCACCGAATAGCCAGGCCATGTCTTCGCGATCCAGCACGTATCGAATCGAGCAAGCTGGGTTTTCCACAGGGATTGTCCCTCGTCGAGTAGGTTTTCACCGGTGTGATAAATCGCGACGGCGTAAGGGGGTTTAGTTTCTACCACCACGAAGGTGTGGGGAATGTCGAGTGCGGGAGTGCCGGGGTGCTCGCTCGCCAGCATTCGGTAATACGCCGCCGACACGTGATAGCCATAGCGGCGGACATCGCGCGCAAAGTAATCCTTACGGGCATCGGTGGCGGTTTTCAATTCGACGATGCCGGCGTCGCCCAGCCAATCCAAGCGCCTTTCAGGGAAGCAACGCCCTGTCACGGGACACGGTAATGACCTTTTCCGGCTCCCCGTGTTGCAACAGGTCACGGACGATGGGATGGTCGCGGAGGGCGTTGCGCATCCACAAGGCGGTCTGATAGTCTGAATCGCCCCGGAAATCTCGGAGGCTGTTAAGTGTGAGTCACGCGGTCATAGCGGACTCAGGGCGTTGTTGATAATAAATGGCTTCTGCCTCGGCCGGTGCCAGATAGCCAATTGGCGCTAGCAACCGGCGATGGTTGAACCAATGAACCCAAGCCAGGGTAGCCCATTCCACGGCCTCTAGGTTCTTCCAGGATTGTCGATGGATCACCTCGGTCGTGTACAGTCCGTTGATGGTTTCAGCGAGGGCGTTATCGTAGGAATCCCCCACGCTACCGACCGAGGGTTCGATAGCCGCCTCGGCCAGGCGCTCGGTGTAGCGGATAGACACGTATTGCACGCCTCGGTCGCTATGATGAATCAAGCCTTGATAGAACGGCTTTCGTGCGTGGAGGGCTTGCGCCAGCGCATCCAGCACGAAGTCGGTGCGAGCCGTCCGGGAAACCTTCCAGCCGACGATATACCGCGCAAAGACATCAATGATGAAGGCGGCATAGACGAATCCTTGTCCTGTAGGGACATAGGTAAAATCAGCGACCCACAGGGCATTCGGACGATCCGCCGCGAACTGGCGGTTGACCCGATCCAGCGGACTAGACGCATTGCGGTCGCTGTAGGTGGTTTTGATCGACTTGCCCCGCCGCACGCCTTTTAGGCCCAACCGCCGCATCAGCCGCTCCACGGTGCAACGCGCCACAGTCACCTCTTCACGCCGTAGTTGGCGCCAAACTTTACGGGCACCATAGACTTGGAAATGCTCGCTCCAGACCTGCCGGATGCGTGCGCACAGAGGCTCGTCGCGCCGGGTACGCGCAGACCGTCGGTCGGGATCAGCTTGCCGGGCCGCATGGAGGCGGTACGTTGACGGAGCAATCGGCAAGACCTTGCAAATCGGCTCGACTCCGTAAGCATCCCGGTGCGCATCAATAAAGGCTTTCATCGCTTGAACGGGCGGTCGAGCGCCGCCTGGGCAAAATACCCCGACGCCTTGCGCAGAATCTCGTTGGCCTGACGCAATTCCCGCACCTCTTGCTCCAGTGCCTTGATTCGCTCCCGCTCGGCACTGCTCATCCCCGCCCGCTCGCCCTTGGCTCGCTCCGCTTGTCGAACCCAGCGCCGCAGCGTTTCCGCCGCACAACCAATCTTGGTAGCCACCGAACCAATGGTAGCCCATTGCGATTCATGGTCGTCCCGGTGTTCTCGTACCATCCGAACCGCTCGGTCTTTAACTTCTAGTGAAAAGTTTGTCGTTGTCTTCATGGTTCCATCCTCTCAAAGATTGGAGCCTCCGACAAACCCGGGGCGATTCATTACCTGTATTTAGAGGATTGAGAGACAATTTGAGGGAGTATGAATGCGAGAAACTGATCACACGCTGGCACCGAGACGCTGGACGGCGCTGCATTTTGGAGAAGCGCTGTTCCAGTGACGTTCGGCGGACGCGGCGATTGCAGGCGATTGGGGAAGCGCTGGCGGCGAGTCCTGGAGCGAGCATTCCCCAACTGTTTGCCCGTCCCTATGATGTCAAGGCGACCTATACTTTTTTCGCGCGCCCAGAAGTTGATGTGGACAGCGTGCAGAGTGCGCATCGGGCGTGGGTCATGGAGCAGTTGGAACAGGCGGGCACCTACTTGTTGATTGAAGATACCACGGAATTGGACTGGAGCGGTCGGGCGCGCATTCCGGGTTTGGGTCCGATCGGCCATCGGAATCACGGCACGCAAGGGGTACGACTGCATTCGGTGCTGGCCGCGCGTTGGAACGAACGGGCGACCGCGCATCGAGTTGGCCACCGTCCTCCTCTGGATGTGTTAGAGCTGGTTTTCCAAGATTACCATCGGCGGATACCGCGACCTGCTGGGGATCAGCGTAATGACTCGCGGGCGCGCAAGCGCCGCCCTCGTGAGTCGCAACGGTGGTTGCGCTCAGGCGCAAGGATTGGATTAGCGCCGCTTGGGCAAGGGTTATGAACGGCATTCCTGTCGTCGAGCCATGCTGTGCCTTATTGCGATCCATCGCTTCTTAAAATAACTCAAACCCACCCAATGCGTGAAGACAGGCTCTTATAGGGTTTGTAACCAATTAAAGAGATCTCGGATTTCCAAGGCGGCCTTTCCGTTTGGCTCATATTCTGTAACACCTAAACCCATGGTTGCGGCATGTTGAAAGGCGGCACGATTGCCCAAGCAGGTCGGCGCTATACAAGTGTTATGAGCTGCAATCACCGCACGCGCTTCCTCCGCGCCCGGACCCTGGTGAGGAACGGCATTGAGGACGACCGCCGCTTCTTTCTGTCCCATGCGCACTAAATCCAATGTTGCGCCGAGGGTATCCAAATCAAAAATCGCCGCGCGGCTTGGAACCAGCACGATATCCGCCACTTTGACGGCCGCCATCGTAGTGTTGCTTACTGCGGGTGGGGTATCAATGAACACCCAAGCAGCTTTGTCTACTTGTTTAAGAATTTGGGGTAAACGTGCCGCTTGTGCTGAAACAACCGGCGGAAATTCCGCCTGGCGACGATCGCCCCAATTGGATGCGGTGGCTTGTGGATCAATATCGATAATTGTCCCTTTAGCTCCGCAAGCCAATGCGGCGACCGCTAAATTCACAGCTATCGTTGTCTTGCCTGCCCCACCTTTTTGCGAAACAATGCTAACAATCCGCATGTTGTATTCACCAGGCATCCAAAAAATATCTCAACACGATGTTTACACGTGTAAATCATAATCTGAAGGAGTGCGGACTGAAGCATGGCCTAATCCTTTAGAGTTTACACAAGTAAACCGCGACCAGAGCGCCTTATACCATGGCTAAACGCATTTCCTTGGCGACAGCCTCTAAGCCCCGTATACCCCAAGCGCTGACTTTAACACAGCTACAGGATTGGGAGTCATCAGGAGAATGGCAGATGGTCTCGGTCGACTTGATCGATCCCAGCACATACCAGGCTCGATTGGTGTACCACGAGCAGGCTCTGGAAGAACTGACAGCGAGCATTAAGGACCTAGGGGTCATTCAGCCTGTGGTATTGCGGCCAAAAAATCCCCAGCGTTTTGAATTAGTCGCCGGTCACCGCCGCTGGCTGGCCGCAACACGGGCAGGAAAATGTTCGATTCCAGCCATCGTGCGTTCTTTGGATAATCGAGAGGCCGCCGTCATTTCCTTGATTGAGAACTTACAGCGAGAGGATTTGAATCCGCTGGAAATAGCTCAAGGGCTGCAACGCATGATCGATGAGTTTACCGTGACTCAGAAAGATCTGGCCACGCTCCTGGGACGTTCGAAGTCGGATATCGCCCTCACTCTGGGGTTATTGAAGCTGCTGCCAGAAGTTCAGGCGTACGTGCGGCAGGGAATGCTAACGGCTGGTCATGGTCGATTGCTTTACAGATTATCGCCGGAAAAGCAGAAAACACTGGCAAAAATGGCGATGACCAAGAATTGGACTGTTCGTAAGCTTGAGCAAATCATCGCCGATCAGAAACAGATCCCTCGCTCAGAAAGCCCTCAAGACCTTCATGCCAGCCGACTGCAAACAGTGCTCATGGAACATTTTTCAGCACCAGTAAGAATTCGTTCCAATCAAAAAGGGGCTGGCCTGATTAGTATCCGCTATAATTCATTGGCTGAATGTGAGGCAATTTTAGGGCGATTTGGTCTGATTCCAGAACAATATCGTTGATCGGCATAGAAGCGCGGCCAACGCTGCCTCCATGCCGATCAATTCATACATTCGTAACTATTCCGCCCGCCAACCACGGGACATACATGCGCGAGAGGCTTGGCCACTGTAGATCTTCCCACAACAGCGATGTTGTGGGCGGCGTTGTGGTGTTTGCTTCGTGTCCGCAAACCAAACGCTATTTAAGCCTGTCCTTCATATCGGAGAGCTTGTTTCTAATCACTTCTCTCGCTTGAAATACATCGAGCGCAATTTTGCGGCCAGTGTATACGAAAGTCTTTTGGTATTTGATTGCAAGCTCGGCCTCTTCTTTTTCAACCAAAAGGTGCGGAAGCAGCTTTTCCAGAAACATCATTGCTTGCTGTCCAGACCCACATTGGGTGATGTCTCGCTGCTTGGGGGTGTAAGCCAGAATCCCCGATTTTTCCGGTGAGGTCATCTTTCCGGTTTGCGATGCTTTAAGTAGCCCGATTGGTACCTCTTCAGCCCTTATTCGACGGCGATTGCAGTCAAAAACTTTCCGCTTTTCGCGCCCGTTACGGAAAGTTTGGGTGATAAATTAGAGAAAACTTGCCTCGCGGAATTTTCGGGGGTTCCGGCATACAATGACTGCTTCGGATTGCATCTTGGCCGCACCTCCAATAACAGCAGCGTCGTGATATGTATACGGCCCTCACCATCTCAATCCCAACCGCTCCAGCACCCCCTCCAGAATGTCCAGGTTGGCGAAATCGATCACAAGCTGACCGCCGCCGGCAGCGGCATACCGCACGGCGACCGGTGTGCCCAGCTGCTCGGTCAGCGCCCGCTCCAACCGCGCTTGGTCGGGGTCGTCGCCGGTTGAAGACACGGTTTTGGCGGCCGGCGCCGGATTGCCTCCCGCGGTTTTCCACACCTTGGCCAACGCTTCCACCTGCCGGGCGCTCAAGTGCTCGCGCCGGATGCGCTCAGCCAGCGCGCGTTGCCGTTCGGGCGGGAGACCCACCAGCGCCCGCGCCGCCCCCGGCGCCAGTTCTCCGGCGACGACGCGCGCCAAAATGTCCGGCGCCAGGCGCAACACGCGCAGGCGGTGCGAGGCATCGGTCCGGCTGAGGCCCAACTCCCGCCCGGCCGCCGCCACCGTCAGGCCCTGAGCCACCCGGCGCTGAAGCGCGCGGGCGACGGCGAGGGGGTTTTCCATTGATCCATCATTGTTATCCGCCGCCACCCAGCGCCGGGCTGTTTCGTCACTGACGGCGCGGACAATGATCGGAACGGTCGCCAGGCCGAGCCGCTGCGCCAGCAGCCAGCGCTTCAGTCCGAAGAGAATTTCATAGTCGGGAGGCCGGGTTCCCGGCAGCGGCCGGACGATGACCGGCTCAATCAGCCCCGTTTCGCGGGCGCGGGCCAGCTCGTCCGCCGTCGGCCAGGGCAGTGGCAGTGGCGGGGGCCGGAGGGGGCTGATGTAGAGCCGGTCGAGTTCGATCTCTTCATGCATCGTTCAAAGCGGGTCACGTGTCACGGTTTGGAGGATAGTAACTCTTTTCGCGCGTGTTTTCATTTCCAGAAGTGGTTGCAACTACGCACAGAAGTAGCTGCAAATCACGAGTTGAGAGATGGATCTTCACCGGTGGGCGGGACGACTCGCCGCCGTTTTTTAAACGCGACGGCGATTTGAGGCGGTTCGGTTTTCGGCTTGAGCCGCAAATCAGGATGCTGGGGAGCGGGGTTTTGGGATTGCGGCACCTCCGGGCGAGGTTGGAGCGGGGTGGAGGCGGGGGCGGCTGGCGCGCGGCGCGCGGCGCGTTCGGCGGCCTCTCGGATCAACCGCCGTTTTCGTTCCCCGCGCGTTTCCACGTTGATCCCTTGCGCTTCCAGTGCTTCCTTGTGAGCGACGATTTCTCGCATTTTGAGTTCGTGCGCCGCCTTGCGGGCGGCCTTGGCCTCGCGGTTCCGCCGTTCGATCTCGCGCTGTTTCTTCCGTTTTTCCTCTCGCGCTTGGTGGGTCCGCACCCGTTCGGCCTTGGCCTGGCCGCGCTGGGTGGATGCGTCCAACCGCCGGATGGCTTCGGCGCGCTCTTCGGGCGTGACGGCGCCGACGACGTTGCCATGCAAATCGTAGCGGTGGTTGCCGCGATGGTGGATCAGGGCCAACAGGTAGCCGTCACGTGTCGTGTGATTGGCGAGCGCGCGGCGCAGCAGTGTGGCGTCGATCTCTGGTAAATGGCGCACGAGATCGGCGTGAATGCCGATTTTGAGCGGTTTGATCTGGTCATAGTCCTTGGGGAACGCCTTCGGGAACCGATTCATCAAGAGGGCGTGGATGACGCTGACCGTTTGTTTGTCACACTTGCTCACAGGTCGCCTTTCATTGGGGAGAGGGGCTCGACGCCATAGTCTAAACCGTGGCGGCTTGAAGGCTTGTAACGGTTTTTTTGGTTTTCGTTTTTATAAAAAAACAGATTAATAAAAAATTTGATTTTAACGCGCACTTAACGGCGAGGAGAGGAACACTTAAGTGGCGCAGGGGGACTTGGCGCGCGAAACGCGCGCCGGTGACGACGGTTGCCGGGGTCGAACCAGCGGCGGGTCAAGAGGTTGGCCTTCTTTATAAATACACTTATTTCGCGCGAAACACGCGAACGGGCGGCAAGGCGGGCGGCGGCGATTGAACGGGTGGCCCTAAGGGCCGCGTTAACGGACGAAAAAGCAGGCGCGATCGCGCGTTTTGCGACGTGGGCGCGCCAGGCAGGGGCGTTACGGGAATTTTAAGACGATGAAGATCTGCCAGCGGGCGCTGGCAACAGTGAAAGAGGGCCGGAACGAGGGCACGCTAGCGCGCGCTAGGGCGCTTGAGGGGTCCTGTTCAAGCGTTCTCGAATTTCGCTAAGGGATAAGCCCGCCGCCGCGAGTTCGGCCAGCCGCCGGTTGCGCTCGATGGCGGCCGCGTCGGCGGCGGGAGCCGTCGGTGAGAGCGACTGCCGGAGCGCGCGGGTGTGAGCGCGCGGGGTTTCAGAGGCGGCGGGGGCGGGATGCGGCGGCGGGGCCGCCGCCGGCCGGTGATGAACCGGTTTGCGAGCTTTGCGTTGGGCCTGCTGCCAGGAGACTTCCAGACCCAACGCGCGGATCAGTCGAAACGAGAGCCGCCGTACCGGTCCCCAGCCGGTGCCGACCCAGCAGCGCCGCCGCCGGTCGAACTGCCGGCCGCGCCCAGTGTTGATGAGCAGCGTACACCGGGCGAGGGTGGCGAGTGCGCGTTTGACTCGTGACAGGGAGAGTGTGGTTTGCTGAGCGATCCACGGGGCGCTTAAACCCAGCCAGTCGTTCCCGTGGGGAATGGCGACTTTTAAAGTAACAATGTCAGTGTAATAAAACATCAAACTGAGTACAGCGATAAGGGATTCACGGCGCTCACTGCGTTGTTGCCGCCACCGCGCCAGTTTGGCGCGTAAGACCTGACCGGTATCGGTGGCTGGCCCACCAGCGGCAGCCAATTGGCGGTTTAGGTGCTGGTGGCGTTCGCCTTGACTGAGGGGGTCCCAACAGGCGTCACGCGGGGTTTGGTAGTAGTGCCAGAGTTGGTGGATGGCTTTGATGATCAGCGCCGGGCGGGCGGGGTTGGCGTCGGCTGGTAGGTGAATGTGGTGAAAGCGTGGCGCAGTCGGCTGATGCCCACAGCGGTTGCCACCCACGGCCAAGGTGGGTAAGACCGATGGGCGGGTGGAAAACGGCCACACGCCCACCCCAGCGGTAGGGCGGGTGGCTGGAACGGGCCTTTCGGACGGCATGGCCGACACGCGGTGTACGCAGAAATGGCGTGGTCTTACATAGCCGTATCGCAGTGGCGGCCGAACAGCACCGGGCCGGTTTGAAACCGGTCAACGGACGAAGGCGAGCAAGCTCGCCGGTGATCTAGACAAGCAAACATGGCAGTTCCCCTGAAATGACAGTCAATAAGCCCCCGTGAGGGTCTTGCAAGCTGTCAGGGAACCGCTATAATCGAGAACATGTTGAGGTTTCCCGATTGTTGTCCTTAGCGGAGCTTTGGATGACAGTTTGTAAGTACCCCCCTTACTTAATCCCCGCTCGAAAACGAGTTGGGGATTTTGTGCTTTAGGGCGGGGTGTTTTGCAGTGTAATTCGGTTAGGTGCGCTACCTCGTTGGGGTCTAATAAATCATTTTAAGGATAGTGGTTAATGGGCCGCTCGGCAAATGGCTTTTGCAAGAGCCGGAGACCGTGCGAGACGTGGCGCGCTGGCGTGCGGGACGCTGTTCGGACAACGGATGAGGCGCGGCGAGGACAGGGGCCGTTCACATCACAGGGTAAGACCGACGCTTACTGGAGCGGCCGAGGGCCGTTGGCGGCCGAGGGCGACGGCGCGGGGAACCCCGTCAAGCTGTTTTGCAGGATCGCATCGGCGTCGTCGATCATGCGCGCCAGATACGCCTTGTTGATCGCCAAGGTTCGCTCTTGCGCGTGCAAATCCGCTTGCATGGCGACGAGTTGGCGACGGTGGCGCAGCACCTCGCGGGTTAACAGCTGCTCGCGCCAGCCCTGGATTTGCACGAGGGCGTCTTGGATGCGCGCCAGCGTCGGGCGCGGCGCGGCCGATTGGGCGCACACGCACCGGGACAGGGCAGCGGGGGTGATCGGGCGGCGGCGGGCCGAGAGGGTGTCAGACGCTTCCAGCACCTGGATGACAGTCTGAAAAGCGATCTCCGGCGCAAGCGCCGTCTCATTAAAACGGTGAGTAGCCATGATTGCGTCCTCTAAGGTAGAGCAGTTGTGGTCAGGTCCTCACCGTTTTCAACGGTGGGGGCCGCCTTAGTTCCCTTGCGGAATCGTTCCCTCTTATGATAGCCGGTTTCAGCCGGGCCGCAAAGAATTTGCAAGGAGGGCGCGCAGGCGCAAAGCCGACAGACGCGATAGCGGGCGGCTTGAGATACGAGGGCGATTCGCGCCGCTCAGGCGCGCGTGGCAGCGGCCAAGTTGATCCAGGACGGTAAGCGCCGGTCTGCCAAGGCAGAGCGCAAGGCCTGTGCCCATGGCTTGATCCAACAGGGGGTGCTGTTCGATCTGGCGGGCTTGGAACACCACAGCCGGGGGGAGCTGCTCGGCCTGCTCCTGGCCGCCGCCAAGACCGATGACCCCAAACGCTGGGCGCACTGGCAGGAAATCGGCGATGCCCTCCTGGCCGAAAAGGGTGAGACGGGAGCGTAGCCCTGAACGCTTTTGCTCGGAGCGTCTGAAATAGACGGGTTAACGGTGTGTGTTCGGTCGTGGCTCACGCGGCCGTTCTGGGCAGCGCTTCGCCCTGCTGTTCGCGCCGGATCGGCGGGGGATCGATTTTCGGCGCGGGCCAATCCTGCTCTAGCTGGCGTAAATCCTCGACTATCGCGTGTAAGTCTTGTTGGAATCGGGTGGCATGGGCTTCGCGCCAGCGGTGCAGCTCTTCCACAATCGGGTCAGTCCACATGAAAGTCTCTCGATTTCATTCCGAGCTTTCGGGGCGATTTGCCCGCTACCGGTAGGCCGAATCGTGGTCGGGGTGCAGCGACAGCAACCGCAACCATCCTCCAGCCGCGCGGTACGCCACGGCCCGGAACCCCTGGCCGATGCGGAAACTGTACAGGCGCTGGCCGTCCGGCCCGGTTCGGGAATGGATCGGCTCCCACTTCAAGCCTTGGTCGCGGTAAACCTGCGGCCAGCGCAAGCCCGCCAGTTTCCGCAGCGTCGCCAGCACGCTGAGCTGCTGGCTCTTTTCCAACTCAAAAAGCGAGCGTTGAAAGACAGGATTGTTCAGGTCGAGCCGAACGGCCTCCACATCACCGGCCTGCCGACTCATGGCAGCCGCTGAGCCAAGTCGTCAAGATCGGATTCCGCCGCCGGGTGCGTCTCCGCCCACGCGATGGCCTCATCCAGATCGGCTTTCGCGGCGGGCGCGTGCAACCACCGCTCGCTGTCGGGGATGAACTCTCCCAGCTTCACAAGCCAGACGCCCGGTTCCAGTTCGTCCACCAGCACATGCCGGCCGGCATAAGCTTTTCCCAGCGCGATTTGCCCGCTTTGGCCCACGGTTTTGACGACGGTACTCATCGGACTCACCTCCAACACAAAAATCGTGCTGCATGATAGCATGAAATCGAAAAAGTCCCTGACCGAATTGGGGCGCTTGGGAAGTGGAGACCCTGCCGTTGGAAATGCCCTAGAACCGCTCAGGAAAGCCCTAGGAAGCGTTTTCGTCTTGGGGTAGGGAAAAGTTTTACCGGGTACGGTAATTTCGTCGCTTCTGGGCCTTCCTGTGGCCTTCAGCCGCATTAGGTTAGGACTGCTGCCCGCATCATGCCTCCCCTTGGAGACTGTCTTTTGGGTTTTTCGGCGGTGTTCCCGCCGTCCGTTCCCATGGTCACTGTCGTTTCGGTGCCTCCGGGGTGGGTTTGGGAGGGGGCTACTGCACCTCTCCCAATCGACGTTATGTGAGCGAAGCGAACTCGTTTTTAAGGAGGCTTGGATGAGCTGGTCAAATATTGACCGGTTTTGTTGCCGAGCTCCCCTGGTATTGTTAAAAAGCTGTTAGTGTAGTGTTAAGAAAAAAATGCATCATAAATTATTATTTTATAATAATTTTATTGATGTTGGCGTGTGCAAAGTAACGATAGAGCGTGTGCAAACTAACGATAGGACCTAAACAAGTTATCCACAAAATTATGGATAACTTTTTCTTTGAAATACAGGAATTCTTGCTTGACCGTGTGTGAAATCACGATAGCTTGGCTATGCTTGAAAAAATGGTAGAAACCACATGAAACCCTTACCGCTCATGCGTAATCCGGAACGCGATTTCTTTGAATGTAGCATTTTTGCATCACTTCCCTACTTTAAAGATGACACGGCAAGCATGGAGCATCCTGTCTTTTCCCTCTCCACCAGGCCGGACAAGCGAACGTTACGCTACGAGCACAACGGCAACAAACTAACGATAATTCCAAGCATCCTTGGTCTTGCCACCATCCATGACAAGGATATTCTTCTTTATTGCGCCAGCTATCTTTGAGCCGCGATCAACCGTGGAGAGATACCAAGTCGCACCGTGCGCTTTACCGCTTATGATTTTTTTGTCTCAACAAACAGGCTACTGGATGGCTGACACTATCAGTTATTCAAGGAAGGTCTACGACGATTGAGCGGGACTCGCTTAGAAACGAATATCAAAACTAGCGGACTGACTATTGAAGAGGGTTTTGGACTTATAGAGGCTTGGCGGGCTGTAAAAGAGGATAAAAGTGGGCGAGTTATTGCCGCAGAAATAAGGGTTTCTGAATGGTTTTATAACTCTATCATTGCTAATGAATTGCTGACAATCAGCCGGGATTATTTCCGCCTCCGCAAACCGTTAGAGCGACGTATCTACGAAATTGCTCGCAAACATTGCGGTAACGCGCAATCCTTCAAGATCAGCTTAGATAAACTGCATAAAAAAACAGATTCAAGTAGCTCGCTACAAGAATTTGGACGGCTGGTCAGTAAAATCGTAGAAAAAAACCATCTCCCGGATTACGGGATTGACCTGTCTGCTGACATGGTGACACTTACTAATCGCAACTGGAAAGCTCCTATCAGCGAAAATCAACATGCTTGGCCGTTCCTCAAACCGGAAACTTTGGTAGTGGCTCAATCAGGTGAGTGAGTTAAATTGTATTGATGCAGGAAGAGACGGATAGCGATTTCGTGCATCTGGAAGGATTTGGAAAAAGACAAGGTTTTGCGAACGAAGCGGCCCAGACATTGGCGAAGGGTATTGTTGAAACGCTCAATGCGATTTGTGGAGCCACGCTTGGGGTAGTCGGCGTCATGTTGGTTGGCGGGCAAGATGTTGTGGTAGCTCTCCAGGTGATCGGTATAAAGCAGACTCTGGCGGTAAGCCAGCGGGATGCGATCCCAAAGGAGCCGGGCGGTCGCATCATCGCGCGGACCCAGCGCGTAGGCAACGACCTGGCGAGTGCGTCGGCACAAGGCCAGCCAAGGCCAGATCATGCCACGCCGCCGGTGGCGCACGAAGCGCCACAGTTCATCCAGTTCCAACACGTCTTGCGACTGGGCCGGAGCCAGCGTGGCCGCCAAAGGCGGCAGATTCTGGGCTTTTTTTAAGCCACTTTGAGACCGTGTTGCGTGAGACCCCAAAAATCCGGGTCAGGCCCCGCAAAGAGGTGCGTTCTTGATAGGCCCGCAGAATTTGCGCTTTCGCCGCGTCCGTATAGCCCGGCGCTTCTGGCTGCTCTCGGAAACTGCGCCCGCACGCCCGGCACTGGTAACGTTGCTTGCCGTTCCTCGTCTTGCCGTGCTTGCGGGTTCGCTCGCTACCACAGTGATAACAGTTCATTGCACTAGATTAACCGATCTCTCCTCAGTGAGCCATTACCCGGACCTGTGGGTTGTTTTCAGATCCGCTAGCACCAGCGCCTGACACTCATCGGCCAGACGAACCGTGACCGGCACGGCGGACAGACCGACGGCGCGCGCCGCCCGTAACCGCCGTTCACCGGCAATCAGCCAAAAGCGCGGTGCGGCGGGATCATAGTCCGGCGCGGGCCGCACCCACAGCGCCTGCTGGACGCCATGCCGCTCGACCGACGCCACCAACGCGGCGAACTCGGCGTCCTCGAAAAAGGTGCGCGGGTTAAACTCTGGCCGAACCGCGATCCAGTCCGGCGGCAGATACAGTAACTGCCCATCGACGGCGATCAGGGGCAGGGTGGGCGTCATCACGGGTAGGGCGGGCGTCACCCTCGCAAGCGGGGCATTCATCAGGGAGGACTCCGGTGGGGAAAGCTGTGTTCAGCATCCCACCGAAAGGGATGAAGGCAAGCGCGGCGCGGCGATCACCCCAACCTGGCTGTAGGCTTCTCTGAATAGCGAGGCGGTGGATTAACTGGCTGGCGGGTTTCTGAAACCGCGCATGATCGCTAAGGGCAACAAAAACGCATTCATGTATTTCCATAGCTACGTATTTGTATAGCCATGTAGATACGTATTTCAGTTGGAACCGATCTGCTTGCCGCCACGGGGTATGGCTCGCTATAGCGGCCGCCTCTTTCTCCCTAAGCCAGACGGATTGTCGTGTACCGTGCGCGGTGGCACGGGCCGCCATTGGAATGTGAAATTGATGGCAGGGGGGTCTCCTTATCCCCCATCCAGCATTCATCCTCACTTTTATATCATCTCCCTAGGACGCTATACGCATTCATGCCGCCCTGCCAACGACTATTACTCGCCCCAGCATCCAGGGTGGATTTCTGCTGCCACATCACCCAAATAGACGGTAGGTGCCTGGAGCACTTGAACCACCGTGGCAAGCGCGAGGTCGTCCTGTACGCTGCACCGAGCTGACCTAACGGAACCCGACGGATGAGCAAGCGTAGCGCGAGGGCTCACAGGGCCGGAGGCGTCAGGGATCAAAGCCAGATAGCCATGACTCGACACGAGGCATGGAGCATAGCCCGCGCGCCCGACGGCGGAACATCGGAACGACTGTCGCATCCAGGCTACCCGGAAGGGAATTCGCTGTGCAGCGAATAGGGCGTTCATGCCGAATATTCGGTATAGTACGCTTATTCGCTGCACAGGAAATAATGGTGGTCATGACCGAATCGACTCTCGTGGAACATGCGCTGATCGAACAGCTCCTGGAGTCACTCCGGGAGTTGCCGGACGTACACGCCGAGTTGGCTCGGTCGGAACCTGCGGTTCAAGCCCCTGGTCGCATCGACGCGAAGATTAATCTGCACATCGCCGGCAAGTCGATTACCTTGCTGGTTGAGGCAAAGAAGTCCGTCTATCCCCGAGACGTGCGCCAGGTGTTGTGGCAGTTGAAGTCGCTGCAGCACGGTCATTCCGCCGATGTACAGCACCTGCTAATCGCCGAGTCGCTCTCACCGGGGGCGAAAGAATTGCTCAGAGCCGAGCGCATCGGCTACTTCGATAGCGGCGGAAGCTTGTTCCTGCCGGCCGCTGGTGCCTACGTCTACGTCGACAAGCCGGCTCCGAAGACTTTGGAAAAGTCGGTGCGGTCGCTCTTCTCCGGGCGACGCGCCCAGGTTTTGTACGCGCTCCTGGTCAATCACGAGGAGTGGTTTGGTGTTACCGAAGTGGCCGAACGGGCGCAGGTGGCTCCGTCCACTGCCTCGGACGTACTAGGCGAACTGGAGCGGTTCGACTGGTTGGTGTCGCGCGGACGGGGGCCGAGCAAGGAGCGGCATCTGCGCGAACCCAGTGCGCTGCTCGATGCTTGGGCGAAGCAACTCGCCACGCAGCGCGCGCCAGTGCTGCGCCGGTACTTTGTGCCCGGATTGAAATCCGATGCACTGATCGAACGGCTCGGCCAGATGTTCGATGCGCATGAGATCGCTTACGCGGTGAGCTACGAAGCCGCCGCACAGCGCTATGCCCCCTTCTTGTCCGGCATCTCACAGGTGCGGGTTCGACTGCTATCCAGCACCAGTGCCGAGATGGCAATGGCAGAGCTGGGTGCGCGCGTCGTCAATGAGGGGGCGAACCTCGCGGTCATCGAGACGAAATCGGCGGGAGAACTGCTGTTCCGGCAAAACGTCGGGGGCGTTTGGTTGGCCAGTCCGGTCCAGGTCTATCTCGACCTCTTGCGCGGTGAGGGCCGCGCCAAGGAATTGGCCGAGCACTTGCGCAAGGAACGGATTGGCTTCTGATGGCAAAACCCGCAACGTTCGATGGCTACAGCGACCAGTACACGGTGGACTGCGAACGCGTCCTCGTGACGCTGCTGCGCGGACTCGGGCCATGGAAAGAGTCAGTCTACCTGATCGGGGGACTCACGCCGCGATATCTCGTTGCCGCGCGGCCACCGGTAGTACCGGCGCACGCGGGCACGCTGGACGTGGACATCGTGATCGACCTGCAAATCCTGGCGGATACCGAGGCGTATCACACACTCGAAGACAATCTCAAGAAGATGGGGTTCGAGCGGGCCGAGAACAGCGCTGGTGCAAAGCTTTCCTGGCGTTGGCAGACCCGCACTGAACATGGTGCATCGATGGTGCTGGAACTGCTGGCGGATGCACCGGACATCGCTGGTGGCAAGGTGCAGCCATTGCCGACCGAAGGCACGATCTCAGCACTGAATATCCCATATTCGTCCATCGTTTTTGACCTTCACCAAGTCACCGAAATTCAGGCTGACCTCCTCGGCGGCAACGGAATCGCGAGGGAACAGATCAAGCATGCCAACCTGGTCAGTTTTACCTGCCTGAAGTCGTTCGCCTTCGATCAGCGCTTTGAACGCAAGGACGCACACGATCTGATCTATTGCATTGAACACGCGGCCGAAGGACTGGACGCCGTTGCCGCGGCTTTCCACAAGGAGTGCAACGGCAAGCACGGTGCCGTCGTCGAGTCCTCGCTGGCGATCCTGCGCAGCCGCTTCGCAAGCGACGCGAAAGCCGAAGGCTATCGCAAAGACGGTCCGGTGTCGGTCGCCAAGTTCGAGCTGGTCGAAGGCGACGCGCCAGAGCAACGTGAGGCGAGGATGTTGCGGCAGCGGCAAGCCTGCGACGTGATCGAACAACTCCTGGCCCGAATCGGATAAGGAGCACGTATGGCGATCAAGGCGATATTCGTAGGCATCAACAAGCATCTCGATACCTCCATACCCGAGCTGGGCGGAGCGCGCCGTGATGCTACGCCCCTGTGGGCACTATTCACCGATACGATCGAAGGCCTGAGTAGCCGCCTGCTCGTGGACGAGGCCGCCACCCACGCGGAAGTGTCAGGGGTCATACTCGGCACCTGGCCGCCGCGAGTGTAGATGACGTGGTGGTTTCGCGTTCGCGGGACACGGATCTCCAGATGGCAACTTGGTGTTGTTCGACACGGATGCGGGTGACCTTGCTGGCACAGCCTTATCGATGGCCGGTTTGGCGGACGCCTTCAAGGCGACCAAGGCCCGCGCTGTCCTATGTATCCTCGATTGCTGTTTCAGCGGTCAGGCACCTGCGCGCGTGCTGGAGACGGAGGCACGCCCGCGCAACGCATTCGCGCTTACGGGCATCTATGGAGAAGGCCGCATCCTTCTGGCGGCTTGTGCGACGAATGAATCTGCGTGGGAACAGCCCGGCACCGGGCATGGCTTGCTCACCCACGCCGTGATTGAGGCGTTGACAGGCACGGTAGGCAATTCAGTCAGCTTTCCTGAGATTGCCGGGGAGATCATTCGACTGGCGCGTGTAGAGGCCGAGCGAATTAGCGTCACGCAAACCCCCGTATTCTTGGGCAGTGTGCAGGGTGGTCTGACGTTCCCGACGCTCAAGCGTGGCGACAACTACGCCGCGGCTTTTCCTACAAGGGCTGTCCATCAAATGTCGGGATCGTTCGCGGAGTTTTCCGCCCACGGCTTCCCGCCCGAGATTGTCGAACGGTGGACCATCGACTTTCCTCAAGGTCTCAACGCGCTGCAACTCAAAGCGGTCAACGAGTTCGGCGTGCTCAGCGGAAACTCCTTGTTGGTTGTTGCGCCGACGAGTTCCGGCAAGACGATGATCGGCGAGGTGGCGGCGATTCAGGCGGTCACGTTTGGCAAGAAGGCGGCATTCCTGTTGCCCTATCGAGCGCTGGTCAACGAGAAGTTCGAGGAGTTCACTGAGCGCTACTCGGCTGCAGGACTGCGCGTGGTCCGATGCAGTGGGGATGCAACCGACGGCATCGGGCCCGTTTTGGCTGGGCGCTATGACCTGGGCTTCTTCACCTATGAGACCTTCCTCAATCTAGCGTTGGGCTCGCCTCGCCTGCTGAGTCAACTCGGTCTGGTTGTGCTGGACGAAGGGCAGTTCATCACCGACCCCCAGCGCGGCATCACGGTTGAGCTGATCTTTTCTCTGCTCTTGCGGGCCCGGCAGCATGGCATTGAGCCACAGCTCGTGATCCTGTCCGCAGTTATTGGCAATCTGAATAGCTTCGATCGCTGGCTCGGTGTTCCGCTGCTGTTGTCGCGCGAGCGGCCCGTGCCGTTGATCGAAGGCGTTCTCGACCGGCGAGGAGCATTCCAATACGTCGATACCGACGGGACTACGAAGACCAAGGCTTTACTGCCTTCGCACCATATCGTGCAGCGTCGCGACAAACCCAGTTCGCAGGATGTGATCGTGCCTCTGGCGCAGCAACTGGTGGGTCAGGGCGAGAAGCTACTGGTGTTCCGCAACATGCGTGGTCCGGCTCAGGGGTGTGCGAAGTATGGGTCAGCTCACGAAACGGAAATTAAAGCACGCTAAGCCTCACCGGGAGTTCGTAACGGCCTGAACTGCCCCTGCTGGACTTGGTGGCTCTGTGGCCAGATGTAGTCGCCAGTCAGATTGATGTGCGCCCAGCCCAGTGGCGACAGGTGCGGCAGCAGTGTTTCGTCCACCGTCTTACCCGAATCCCGCAGCGCGTGCACCGCCCGTTCAATATAAACCGTGTTCCACAGTACAATGGCGGCCACCACGAGGTTGAGGCCGCTGGCGCGATAGCGCTGGCTCTCGAAGCTCCGGTCGCGTATTTCCCCGAGCCGGTTCAGAAACACGGCGCGGGCCAGCGCGTTTTTGGCTTGCCCCTTGTTCAGTCCAACCGGCACGCGCCTGCGCAGCTCGATGTGCTGCATCCAGTCGAGCATGAACAGGGTGCGTTCGATGCGCCCGATCTCTCGCAGAGCCACCGCCAGCCCATTTTGGCGCGGGTAGCTGCCCAGTTTTCGCGGCATCAGCGAGGCGGTCACCGTACCCTGTTTGATGGAGGCCGCCAGCCGCAGGATTTCCTCCCAGTGCATGACGATATGCTTCACGTTGATATGGCCGCCGATCAGGCGGGTCAGCGTCGGGTATGCCTTGGCGTCACCGTGAATATACAGGCGCTTGTCGGCAAGATCACGAATTCGGGGCGCAAAACGAAAGCCCAGGAGCTGGGTCAGGCCGAACACATGCTCGGTGAACCCCGCCGTGTCGGTGTGTTCCTCAATGCGCAAGTCCGACTCGTGGTATAGCAGGCCATCCAGAACATGGGTGGCGTCGCGCACTGTGGCATTGATGACCTTGATGTGAAAGGGAGCATACTGGTCGGAGATGTGGGTGTAAAACTGCACACTGGGCTCCTGCCCGTATTTCAGATTCACCGGCCCGCCGAACTGTCCACGGCCGCCCGCCTTGAAGTTCTGGCCGTCCGACGATGACGTGGCGCCATCGCCCCAATAGGCTGCAAAGGGCTGCCGAAACTGGGCGTTGACCAGTTCGGCCAACCCCGCCGAATAGGTCTCGTCACGGATGTGCCACGCGTGCAACCAGGCCAGCTTGGCATAGGTTGTCCCGGGGCAGGACTCGGCCATTTTGCTCAATCCCAGGTTGATGGCGTCGGCCAGAATGGCGGTCAGCAGCAGGTGCTGATCATCGGAGGGGGCTCCGCTCTTGAGATGCGTGAAGTGCCGGGTAAATCCAATCCAGTTATCGACCTCCAGCAGCAGCTCGGTAATTTTCAGGTGCGGCAACATGCCATAAGCCTGCTCCATCAGCGCGGTGGCCTCTGGCGGCACGGCGTTGTCCAGGGGCGTTATCTTGAGACGGCCGTGGCTGGTGATGGTGGCATCCGGCAGCTCGTTGGCGGCGGCCAACCGCTCCACGGATGCCAGTTCCTTTGCCAACAATGCCAGCCGGGCATCCAGAAAGCGGGCGCAATCGGTTTCTACCGCGAGCCCAAGCCCCTGTTGGGCGTGCTGCGCCGCGAAGCGCTGTGGTGGCAGCAGATAGTCCTCGAAGTCTTTGAACTGGCGTGAGCCCTGTACCCAGATATCGCCCGAGCGCAGCGAGTTTTTCAGCTCGGTCAACACGCACAGCTCATAGAATCGGCGATCCAGTCCGTCAGGCGTCCAGACCAGGTTTTCCCAGCGCTTGCGCACGAATGAGGTAGGGGCATCGTCCGGCACCTTGCGTGCCTGGCGAGCGTTCATGTCCTTGAGCACGTCGACACCCGCCAGCATTGTTGGCGTATAGCGCCGAAGCTGGTTGAAGCTGTCACCGATCAGGGACAAAAAGTCGAAGTTTTCAGGCTGGACCCACTGCTCCGCCTCGGCGATGCTCTGGCTGAACACATCCCAGGAAATGATGGCCTCAATGGCTGCAAAGGGATCGCCGCCCGACTGTTTGGCATCAAGCAGGGCGCGGCCAATACGCGAGTAAAGGCGCACCTTGTCGTTGATCGCCTTGCCGGACGGCTGGAATTGGTCGGCATGATTGCGCTTGGCCTTGCTGAACACGGAGCCCATGTATCGGTCGTGCAGGTCGATGATTTCGTCGATCAGCGTGGCGCGGGTATCGAGTAGCAACGCCACCAACGTGGCATAGCGCCGAGCCGGCTCCAGGTCGCGAAGATGCTGGGCTGTCATTTGCCCGCCCTCACGGGCGAGTTTCAGCAGGCGGTTCTGGTGGATGGCCTGTTCCAGCCCCGGCGGGAGACTCAGCTCATCAAGGGCTTTCAGGCGTTCCAGATGGACCAGCACATGCCTTGGTTTTGGGGCAATGGGTGGCTGGCGTAGCCAAACCAGCCCGCTGTTTTTGGTGCCCTCACGGACTGTCAGCAGCGGGTCCAAGGCCTGCCGGTGCTGAGCCGACAGCGGCGCGATCAGCGCCTCGTGCACTTGGCGCGTACCGCGTGCCAAGGCCTCGCTACACAGGCGGTCAATGACGTCCGCCGTTGGCAGGATGATGCGCTGTTGCCGTAGCCAGTCAACCATGGCCGCGGCAAGTACGGGGCCACGGTCAGTTTGCCTGGCCAGCGCAGCAAGTTGGTGGGCAAGGCGCCGATAATCAGCAGTGGAAAATACCGTCAGCTGCAGCCAAGCCCGCAGCTCCACCTACAGTACTCGATTCAGCGACTTCGCCCTGGAGTTTTATACCTTCGTCGCTGACAACTACGCGCCGTTCTACAGCACCCCCATCGAATGCACCGACCGCGATGCCGCCTTTGTGCTGGATGGGTTGTTGTACAACGAAAGCGATTTGAATTTGGAAGCGCATTACACCGATACGCATGGCTACACTGAAATTAACTTCGCCGCCTTCGCCATGCTGGGTCGCCGCTTCTGCCCGCGCATCCGCAGCCTCCGCACACAGCGCCCCTATTATCTCGATAAGGAACGCCCCTATGGTGCGTTGACGCCTTGGATGATTCGGGCGGATCGGAAGATTGATGTGGCCGTAATCGTTGAGCAGTGGGATCGGATGGCGCAGTTCTACGCCTCACTGGCCGCAGGCCATACCACCGCCTCGGTCGCCCTTCGGCGTTTGGCCTCCTACAGCGGCAAAAATCATTTCTACCGGGCCAACCGGGATCTGGGCCGGGTGTTCAAGACCGAGTTCCTCCTCCGCTACCTCTCGGAACCCACCCTACGGACGCGGATCCGCCGCGGCCTCTTGAAGGTGGAGCAACTGCATGCATTGGCACGGGAGGTCTACTACGGCCGTCGGGGACGGATCAATGCTCGCGAACTGCACGAGCAGATGAATTCATGCAGCAATCTAACGCTGATGCTGGCCTGCGTGATCTATTGGCAAGCTAAAGAGATCACACGGGTGATCCGGTGTTGCAATCCCCAGGATCATGCCATCGACCTCTCCCCTGCTGGAACACATCAGCCCTATCGAGTGGGATAACGTCATCCTCTACGGACAGTATGTCCTGGATCGTGGCCGCATCCGTTGACCCTTCCTTAACGTATCTTTTTACATCAATCTGGGCGATACCCTTTTTTCGGGGCGAAGCCCCGTAAAAAATCGCGGCAACGCCGCACCGATAGGAGAGCGGCGTGGCGCTACGGGCTGTCTTGCAAACGCAAGTGAGGCAGACAGCCCGTAGCGCCCGCGAACACCGGGACCGCCAACACGGGCGGCGCGGCGATCCGGCGGATCAGGCCGCCTCCAGGCCGACATGCACCCGACAGCCGAGCGCTGCCGCAATGTTGACCAGGGCATCCAGCGAGAACCGCGACAAGCGACCGCGCAACAGGTCGTTCAGGCGGGGCTGAGTCACGCCGCAGCGGCGAGCCGCCTCCACCTGCGTCCAACCGCGCGCGGCGACGAGCGCCGCGATCTGGCTCATCAGCTCGGAGCGGGCCTTGAGGTTGGCCGCTTCCTGCGGCGTGTCGGCGATAGCGTCCCACACGCTGGCGAAGGTTTCAGTCTCGGCGTCGTTCACGGTTCACCTCGATTCGAGTTGGCCGAAACGCATCTTGGCGATGTCCAAGTCGCGTTTCGGCGTGGTTTGCGTTTTCTTTTGGAAGGCGTGCAGCACGTAGACCGCCTCTGCTCGCCGGGCGGTATAGACCACCCGATAGGTGCCGGTTTCGTCCCGTACGCGGATTTCCTCGACGCCCTGGCCAACGGCGGAAAGGGGCTTGAAATCGTCCGGCGGCTCGCCGCGTTGCGCCTTGTAAAGCTGATGTCCGGCGTCTTGGCGCGCTTCGGGCGGAAACTCGCGCAAGCGCTTCAAGGAATCCCCGAGAAAACGGACAGGTTTCATGATTGGATTATATCAATATGGATATATTTATGCCAGGCTAACGACGCTTGTCCGCGCGCTCAAGCGACGAGCGCCAGCGGCTCAACCGGCGATTCTTCGCTGGCTTCCCGGAAGGCTAGCAAGAAATCAGCGGCCTTTTGCGCATGGCTGGCGGCAGTGAAAATGGCGCGCTTATCCTCTTTCAAAACGCTAAGCCAGCTCGCCATATAGGCAGCATGGTCGGCCATGACCTGTGGTGTCACGTTCAGCTCGGCGCATAAAAACGCGCTGGTCATCTCCGCTATTAGTTCCTCCATTGCGTAGGCGCTATCTCCCCAGCGTTTTTGACCTAAATCCCGATTCAGGCGCGAGGGGTGGCGTGTCCAGTGGGCGCATTCAGGGGCCAAGGTGGCGTAATAATCTTCTGTTTTTGGTATATGCTTTTTGGCATGATGAAACAGAATGCCATTTATGCGCGGGTCTCGACGGGAGAGCAAACGCCGGACAATCAGCTCCACGAGCTGCGGAGCGTCGCCGGACGCATGGGGTGGCAGGTCGCCGAGGAGTATGTCGATTGCGGCGTCAGCGGCGTCAAGGGGCGAGATCGACGCCCGGCCTATGACCGACTCTGCGCCGCCATCGTTCGCCGCGAGATGGACGTGGTCATGGCTTGGTCCGTCGACCGGCTCGGCCGCTCGCTGCAACATCTCGTGGGCCTGTTGTCGGATCTCCAGGCCAAGGGCATCGATCTGTACCTCCACCAGCAAGGGATCGACACCACGACCGTGGCCGGCAAGGCTATGTTTCAGATGTGCGGCGTATTCGCCGAGTTTGAGCGCGCGATGATCCGAGAGCGGGTCAAGGCCGGTCTGGAACGGGCGCGGGCGCAAGGCAAGATCTTGGGCAGACCGCGGACGTCAGAACGCGTGGAGCAGAAAATCCAATCTGCACGCCAGCAGGGTAAGGGAATCCAGAAAATCGCTAAGGAACTCGGCATTGGCGTGAGCGCCGTGCAACGGGTCGCCATGGGCGAACGCCTTGAACAACGACGAATGATCGGCGTGATCAGGAGCAGATTCACCCCCCAACGGCAACCGCCGCTCACCCGAAGTTACTACTTTTTGCGCGTATCCTGATCAGACCCGTAGTTCGACGCGCGACAGGCCCGACAGGCGCTGCCCCTCAAAATCGCGTTACGCAGCCTCCACGTCGATTTTAGAGGCATTCCAGTACTCCCCAACGTCACAGTACGTGCGCGGGATAGCCCTGAGCCGTCAGCCGCGTTACCGCCTTCTTATCGAAGGACACGAACGTCTCCCCACCCCACCAACGCCCCTCATAGGCAATCACCCCATCCGCGAAATCACCGCCCGCCGCCAGCATGGCCAAACCGGCCTCCACAGCGGGCCTGTTCACCGCCACATTGGCGGCGGCCAGCAAAGCCCGAATGGCCGCCGCGATATCAGCGGCCTGAAACCCGTAGACCCGCCGCAACACCCAGACGAACTCACACAAACACGGTAACGCCACCGCAATCAGCGTTGCCTGTGTCAACATCTGGCTGGCAGCCTCGGCTTGGGCCACCTCATCGCACACCACCGCACGCACCAGCACATTCGTATCGACCGCGACCTTCATCTTCGATCAGTCCACCCTTGCGCCGCCGCCTCGTTGATTTCCTCGATGCTCGCCACCTTCGTCGTTCGTCCCGCCAGCAAGCCCACGAAATCGGCGATGGTTGCCGCGGGTCGAGCCGCTTTCAGCAAACCGCACCCCTCTGGCAACAGTTCCAGTTCAATCTTGTCCCCGGGCTTGATACCCAAGTGCTGCAACACCTCCTTGCGAAACGTCACCTGTCCTTTGGCTGTCACCGTTAATGTTGTCACCGTCTGCCCCCAATGTATGGCTTACAACCCTAATGTAATGCAAAAAAGCATTACTTAAAAGCAGAGAGCAGATATTAGAAATCCGTTTAGCCTTGGCGACCCACCAGCCCAAGCGCAGCGGCTGTCAAGGCGGTGCGAGAGGTTTGGCCTTGACCGCTAAGCGGAGCGAAGGCTTGGGGGGATTGGGGGGCAAACCCCATGGGGTTTAAAGCATTCGCGAGCGAACGCATTTATTGCAACGCAACAGAGCTCTCTACAGGTTTGGTGCTTTCAGCGATGTGATTTTAGATGAATGCAAAGATATATGGATTTAGGGTGGTGCTGATGCGCCGTGGATAACGTTCATATCCCTATGTTTTTTTAGCCGTTTGGGGACATTAAAACCTCCCTTTTACCCGTTTTTTAGCGAATCCCAAAAACGCCTTGTGGTGGCGGAACGGTGGCTTTTTGGTCTCCAACCACGCATCGAAACCGGCAAACACGACATTCGTCGGGGGGGCGCACAGCCGGATTCCGGCGGCGGTCAAGCCCCGCCAACGGAATGAACGTTCCCCTAGCATCGGCCGGACGGCAGTGCCGCGCGCGAAAAAATGCGCCTCGCGGCCGTCGCAAATACGATAGTCGGGGACGTACCTTGCTTCGGCCCAGCGTACCGTGCCTGTCTCGCACACCGGACAGGGCATGTCCGTTACCGCCGGCCAGTGAACCGGCGCTCGTTGATCGGTGTCTCTGACTAGCACAGTTTTCGGCGGCATGAGGTGTTCGTGGGTCTTCACGGGGTTGCTCCCGGCCGGCGACCGAGGTTGAACTGATCAGCGTGCGTGTTTTGGCAGAGACGCTGACTTACAAACTGTGTATCGGGTCACTGCGGAATGCACCACTTAAAGTCGATTTTCTCACTTTAAACATATTACGTAACACGTATCCATACGCCTGTTCATGGGTAAAATTCAAGATTCCTCGGATAATCTTGAATTATTAAAAGGGCAATAATCTGTTGAAAACACACCCACGCCTAAACGACCGTTTCAAAACACGCTGTGGCCATAAACCCATACCCATTGTTGCATTTTGAAACAGGTTACTTATTCGGTGCTTTCAACATGAAACGCTTTTGTTGAAGGGGTGGGCTATTTTTCTTTTTTAATCAGACTATTACAATAAGGCGCGTTTATTGCTCACTAAACTCGGTTAAAACAAACCAACCGTAGCGGGGCGCAGGATCAGGAGGAGAACTCTGTCTTATCTCCTAATCCCACAGACTGGTTAGAGCGGGTGAAAATATTGCGAAACAGCACACCCGACCTTGCTCCAATCGCAGCATCGCCCAACGGCATCACGATCCACGCTTCTTAGGAATGGGGGCTTACCATGCACACCCGTCTATGCCACCACCTACATCCGCGATGCCCTGGGTCGGATCACCCAACAGCAAGAAACCCTCCAAGGCGCTACTCATACCGACGACTATCGCTACGATACCGCCGACCGGCTGTACGAGATCACGCGGGATGGCGTGAGCATAGCCCTGTATGGCTATGATGCCAACGGCAATCGAACGCAAGAGAATGGCGCCACCATTGCCACGGTCGACGATCAGGATCGACTCCTCACCCATCACGGGGCGACCTATACCTACACCGCCAATGGTGAATTGGCCACCAAGACCGACAGCGGACAAACCACCGCCTACACCTATGACGTGCTCGGCAACCTCCAAAAAGTCGTTCTTCCCAACGGCACGATCCTCGACTACCCTGACTGATAGTCGCCATCGCCGGATCGGCAAGAAAGTCAACGGCACCCTGGTGCAAGGCTTCCTCTATCAAGACGGCCTACGACCTATCGCCGAACTGGATGGCAACAGCCAGATCGTCAGTCGCTTTGTCTACGCGGATAAAGGTCATGTCCCGTCATACCTCATTAAGAACGGCGTCATCTACCGGATCGTCAGCGATCACGTAGGTAGCCCACGTCTGATCATCAATACCCAGAATGGCAGTGTGGCCCAGCGCATCGATTACGATGTTTGGGGTACCATCACCGCCGACAGCAACCCCGGCTTCCAGCCCTTTGGCTTTGCCGGTGGCCTCTATGACAAAGATACCGGCCTCACCCGCTTCGGTGCGCGGGATTACGACCCGAAAACCGGTCGTTGGACCGCCAAAGACCCCATCCTGTTCGCCGGCGGCGATACCAATCTGTTCGCCTACGTTCAAACGATCCCGTCAATTGGGTTGATTCAAATGGACTAGAAGTAGAGTTCGCAGGTAGTTCAGCAGATGCAATCAAACTTTTAAATAAAGCTTATAATAGGCTTAAGAAGACTCAGAAAGGCGCTGAACTCTGTAAAACTTTGGAAGATTCATCTGATATTTTTACTATTACTGATCAAGCCCCACCTGGACTTGAAGAATTTTTCGCGGAGATCGGCTGACCTATCATGAGTTCACCAAGACAATCCTTGTAGATCCTACTTATCATCCGCTAACGAATACTACTGACGGACGGCAAGCTGCAACTACTACTGTTACGCTCGGCCATGAAATCGGCCATGCAGCTACAAACATCTATGATGATGGGCCTGATGGTATGAATAATGTTATTGCCAATGAAAACCCGATTCGCAGTCAATTGGGTTTGCCAGCACGTACAACTTACCCATGACATGGACAGCTAAATTAATATTGGCTGGATACTTTTTTGAATGCAAGTATCGCTTTTGCATGTAAAATGGATAATGTATCTCTTGTATATTATCTTCCATTTGATGCGCACACTTATTTTCCTATCTCTAAATCTGGAATTAAAGATAGAGGTAAATTTGTTATAAGAGACGAATACTTTCAAGAAATTCTAAATAAAATGACATTTAAATTAACAGATAATTTCTATGAAAACATTAGAATGTTAGTATTGTATAAGAGAAAAAATTATTATATTAACCAAACGGGAGCCATCGAATTAAACGGTAAGTTCATTGGATCCATTGATCAAGAATCTATTAAAAATTTTATTGCTGGATATGGTCTATATACATGGAAGAACTGCCAGCCATTATATAATTTATTATCAAAATATAAAAAAATAACCACTTCATCAATTGAAACTGGGTTGTGATACTTAGGAGTCCGAGGAGATAGGAAGCCTACAACTGTAAGTGACATCTTCGCCTACGTTAACAACGATCCGGTTAACTGGGTAGATTCGGAAGGTCTCCGTCCTTTAACTAATTCTGAAAAATTCTATCTCCAACCATATATTTTTAAGACAACCTTAGACAAGGCAGATATTCACACTGGTGACATGCCTTTTTATGCTCCAGACTGGGCCACGGGTATTACCCGAGATAATGATATCTATTTTCGTGATCCAAATTTGGTATTCGACACTCCTGAGAGTCTTGGATTGCTAGGCCATGAATTATTGCATGTTGAGCAATATTCTTCTGGAATGACTGATCTTTCATATATATTTAATAGCCTGGAAGGATACAAAAAAATCCTTACGAGATTGAGGCATATAAACTTCAAGAAGAAATAACTAGATCCCTCCGAAAAAGGTATGGCAACTTTTGCCCATGAAAATAATTTATTTGCTAACGATCTCTATTATTTTCGGGTGTGCATCTAACGTTGAAGATATAGAAAATAGTAGATTAGGCAAAGATTTTTATCGTAAAAACATAGCTATATCTGATCAAATGAAGGAGATCAAGAGTTTTAGTATTAATGAACAATATGAAATTTTTGAGTTTGGAAACAGAGTGATATATCCTCCAGCAAGTTATTTAGCACTTTCACTTGCAGAACAAGGAGAAATAATTATTCCATTCCTTAGAGATAAGCTAGAAAATACCAATGATGAATTGACTATTCGAGATATCATATTGATATTTTCTGAAATGGTGGAATTAAAAAATTATGAATTTTCAAAAGACTTGAGACTTAGAAAATTAATAAGGCAGAAGGTTGATAATATGAAAGGGATTTGGTACCTAGCAGTCTGAGAGAAGTATTCGGGAATGTAGATAGGGTAGTCTAGATAACCGCCGTTACCAGATCATAAGCGGATTGCATATAGAACTTCACTAAATGAATTCTGAACTATCTTCCATCTCCCATTTCCTTCGCTCCAAACTACTGAATTATTTTCATTGTCTTGGTAGATAGCTCGAACTGAAAGCTGCTTATTGACAGTTTTCCCGTGATCTATAAATACAAGATTAACCATAACATGGGATACTGCTGCGGCTTGATCTTCGACAGAAATTATTTCAAAAGAAGATGGAACATTTCTACCAAAATCTTCTTTTGCCATCCCTGCTTTTTTACCTTTTGTTGTATCCGTGAAGGACAAGATAGCTTCAGCCAAAAGGCCATAACGTCGATTACACCAGTTTTCAATAAATTCAGAAACAGCGCATTCTGGCGTACCATTTGGTAACTCCGAAGAACTACCGAAGTGAGGCAAATGGCCTAACTCGTTTTCTTTACGTGGACTCCACTTTTCGAGAAGTTTATTCTTACGATTGTTCTCGGCGATTTGAGAGACGAGTTCAGTCCAGATAATCTTCACTTTAGGTTTTTGTGATTTTTTACCATCTGAGATAGCAACAGCCCAATCACGAGCTGCAAATAGTGCTGCCCAGCATTTTGCGGCTGCTATTCTGTTGTCAAATGCAAGCTCTCTTCCATGTAATATTCCATTTCGATACGGAATTGTTATTGCTTCTTCGTTTGTTTTGTTTCTACCTTTAGTCATCTATGATGCTATAGATTGAAGACCAGTTTCGTGAGCAGCTATGGAATCCCAAGCGGTCATGTCTACTGATTCTGCAAAAAAACCAACATGCCTTGAAACATCATTAACTACGCCATCAAGAATACTAAGAAGTAAAGGTATGCAAGCGTGATAACGCTCAGCGAGATAATCGTCTTTTGCGAGACTAACAAGCCTAATACGACGCCTAAACTCACTATTTCCATTGAACTGCTTAATTCTAAATCTTAAGGTCTCTTCGTCGTAAGTTTCAGCTAAATATAACTCTGCTTTCTCTATTCCTGAAGCTTCATAATGATTTATTGCCTCCCTTATAACCTCTAGATTCATTGATTCATATGCAATCCAACCATATGGGGAGAATATCTCGTTGAATCGATCTGGCATCTGTAAAATTTCAGCCTGCTTCTTTATCTCCGATAATTTTGCAAAGGCATCGCCAAGGTTTGGAAATAATTTGCGTGCAAAAGGTAGCTCTCTATAAATAGATTCAAGACTCCCAAATACCTGTAATTGTTCTATCCATTCAGCACAGGACAAATTGTCAATAATACGATTCGATTTGCTCATGCGTTAAACATCACCTCACTTCTTGCCGCGACTGGGCCGCTGAGTCAGGGCCGATCCGGCTGCGCTCTTCGCATCCTTGCTTGCCTTCGGATTGCTCAAAACTCTACCCGCTGCGGAAGCTGCTTTCTTACTCGTCACTTCGCTGTTGCTTTTCTTTGCCATAAAATCACCTCATCTATTTGAAACATATATAAATTTTAAATTTGCGATCATTTTAGCAAGCTTATTCTATAGTGTGATTATAGAACATGCAAGTATTGTTTTGCCTTTTTTGTTCTTTAGTGCCAATATAGGATCTAAAGAACAAACTCAGGGAGCGAAGTCATCGCAACCAAAACCCAAGCGGGAGAGCAAAACCATGTCCTTCAACCCAAACACCTCGGAAGGAGGCTGCGCGAAGCAAGGAAAACTGCGGATTGAGCCAACAAGTTGCGGCTGATTCCATCGGCATACCGCGAACGGCGGTCACGCAACTTGAGGCGGGCAACCGTGCCGTTTCAACCCTGGAACTGGCCCAACTTGCGGAGTTGTACAAACAGCCTGTAGCCGATTTCTTTAGCGAACAACCTCTTCGTGAGGATGATCTACTGGTCGCGCTGCATCGGTTGGCTCCGGGCCTCGATACCCGTTCGGATATCAAAGAGCAGGTAGAGCGCTGCCTGAGCCTCTGTCGGGAAGGTTGCTCGCTGGAAAATTATTGGGCCGATCCCCGCGAAGTGGCCCGCCAGCCTATAACTTGCCCGCGCCACGAACGGCCAGTGAAGCCGTTCGGCAAGGTGAGCAAGTGGCTCTCCAAGAGCGGAAGCGGCTTGGTTTGGGTCAGACGCCCATTGCCAACATGGGAGAATTGATCTCGGATCAAGGGATCTGGTCCTCTGGTGTCAACTTGCCTGATGAAATGTCCGGCCTGTTTCTACGCCATACCTCCATCGGCATGGCGATCCTCGTCAATTTTGACCATGTTCAGGGGCGCAAACGCTTTTCCTACGCGCATGAGTACGCCCATGCCCTACTCGACCGGGATCGCACGGCCACGGTCTCAACTCGCGATAATGCTTCCGAACTGATTGAGAAGCGAAGCAAACGCTTTGCCGCCGCGTTGCTGATGCCCGGTGAAGGGGTAACGGAGTTCCTCCGCTCTCTCGATAAAGGATTGCCTAGCCGATATGAACAAACGATTTTCGACGTAGCGACTGAAGGGCGGATTGATACCCAAACTCGGCCTGTTCCTGGGTCTCAGGCCATTACTCATCAGGATGCGGCAATGCTTGCTCATCACTTCGGGGTGAGCTACCAGCGCTACTTACCGGCTAAAGAGCCTGAACCTAGTTTCACAACCAGAATGTGCCAAACTGCTAGAGCGAGAATCGGAAGGGAAAGGATTTCTCGACTTCCTAAAAATGTTGGATGATCTCGATAAGCCAGAAAGCAGAGAACGGCAAGATCGCGAATTGAAGAGTCAAATAGTTCACCTTGCCATTGAAGCTTATCGCCGGGAAGAGATTTCTCGGGGCAAGCTTCTTGATCTCAGCAAGAAGCTGGAATTACCTGGACGCAAGCTGATTGAGCTTGCTGGAAGCCGTCAAGGAAGATTAGTTACTGGAGTGCTACTGGACTCATTACTGTGAATGAAGCAGACGCTATTAAAGATAAATGGGCTTAAACGCATAAATTTAAGCTCAAGATTCATTCCTTTAGTTACTTGCTCTAACTGCTTTCGCTATATTGCTATCCTCATCTTCCTAGTCGAGCGTCCGGTCCCTGGACAGGCTGTTCCCTGTGGCCTGTCCGGCATCACTGCCGGGGATAAATCGCTGTTCGTTAATGATTGGCCTCGCACTGTGGTATTGAGTCACCGGATGTGAACAACGATGGCGTACTCTGTGAAGTATTATATCGCTAGTTCGATGACTAGAAACTTCTGGACAATTTGTCCAGTGCTCAATTCTCAGGCTGAACGCCTAAAATTAGCCGCCAACGGGGAAGGTCGGCTGCATTTTTGTTAGCTGATTCTCAGTACGGAGCACGATCATAGACTTCTGACCCAGCTCTTTCAATTTGGTTGAAAGAGCTGCATACCTTCCTTGTTTTTTAAGCCATGAGCCTGCGGAACCAACACGTTTTTGTTTAATAGAAGTCAACGCAGCGCGTTTAGATTGATTACTTTCATGCGTTGCAAAGTTTCGTAGTGCTGTTAGTTTCTCAAGAGTATCTTTGTACTTCGAATCTTTGATGATGTCGACCAGATAATGGTCATCGGGAACATATCTTTTGATGGTCTTAATTAGCCCATCTCGACCTTTGAAGTCAAAATATCCGCCGCCAAGAACCAAGTATTCGCAGACTTCATCAGTAAGATGTTTCGGAAAACTCACGCCTGTTGATTCAGATATAGTTGTTGAATTATTGTTGATTGCCCCAACTATCGCTGAGAGCATCATTTGCTCGAATTCTCTGTACAGTCGAATAATGGCATATTCGTGACACCATGTTTGGTGCATATCGGTAAGTCCAGTTATTGAGGTATTGACGAAATTCTCTAGCGCTGCGGCCTCGTCAAGGAACTCCTTAGCTGACTTTTTTATACTCTTTTTCCGTGCCACTAATATCTCCTTAAGCAGCTAATACTTGCCATCAGCCGTACGCGGTATGTAGCCTGTTATCTGATATTCCCAACCAAGATGTCTATTGGTGTCTTATATGCCTGAATTGATATACCCCAGATCTCGTTGGTTCTTGCACAGCCTTTACATACGAGTCCAACGAGTGATCCTGTATCGCTCAGAATTGGCGCACCACTACAGCCCTGAAAGTGCTCGTGGCCCGGATGAGGAAACGGCAAGGAAAATACATGATAGTCGCCTTCTGTACGCAGAAATGACAAACCGGAGTAAATACGCAACTCGCCGCCAAAGTAGACCTGACCAAAGTGGTTCTCATAAGGGGGCATTACCATCCCACAGAATCCAAATTTGTTATTAGATTGTGGTATATCTTCTAGATTAGGCGTATGTATCGTGATTGGGATTTCTGATTTCACAACGTTTGCTGGCACTTCGATCTCCTGCCTATAGGCACACACGCTAGATGGCACTTTAACGTATGAAAAATCAACATTCTTAAACATGGGCTTAGACAATGTGCCTTTTGCTAGGAAGTGCATTGCTCCTAATTGATACGTCTCTGTAGTACGTTTGCTTGGCACATATCTGAGTTGAATTGCCCAATTCTCCTGGTCTCCTGTAACATGAGATACCGTGAGAAGCACTCTCTCGCCGAAGTAATCAATTAGGCAGCCAGAGGCAATGCCTGTGGGAAGTAGTTGGCCATTTAACCGAACGAGTGGAACACTGGAAAACATGAGACATTGCTGAAACTCTATATCGTTCATTAACTCTACTCTCTAGAACACATAACTAATTATATAATCTACGCATAACTCCCCGATAGTTAGTTACACAGAAATACTCTAACCAGCAAGAACAAACGTATAGAAGGCGGGCGGGGGAGCAGGCAATCTATCGTTCGCCAGCACCGATGGTAATCGGGCAAGGGAAAAGGCCCTTTTTATCTCCTCGCGTTTTCCAGCCTGCCGCCTGCAAGCCGATTGATTTGCTAATATTCCATAACCCTGCGCGGCCACCCTGCTACCTTGCTCAACCTCTGTTCGCCAGTGAGCCCGTTCCCTGGTCTCACTGGCTAAACCTCTTTCAAGCCGCTAACCGCTCGGCTTCCGGCTCCTCCACCTTCGGCCCTTCCACCAAAGCGTAGAGATACTCAAACGCCTTCTGCGCCTGGCTTGCCGCTTTGACCAGCGCGCGGAAATCCTGCTGGAGCACTTTGAGCCAATTGCCAATGTAATTGGCGTGTTGCAGTTCACCTCGCAAGCCAAGGCGGGCACACAGAAAGGCCGAACCCATTTCAGCCACCAGATTCGACAATTCGCGCTCCGCTCTTCTTGAGCAGATCGTCGGCCACGACAATCGGCAGAAATACCTCACCTTCCTTCGGCTGCTGCGGGCGCAAGTGATCCAGGCCGGCAATCTGATCCAGGTTGAAGACCACAAACGACTTCAACATGGGAATTGTTCGAGACCGTTTGCCGTTCTCCTCGGTCTCATCGTCCACCACCAGGGGTTTGTAGATGATCCCGTGAGTGGCCTTTTCGTCCTTCCTCACGAAGCCGCCTAGCTCCTTGGCCTGCTCAAATCCTAGCCAAAAGTTGGTGGCGTAACCGTTGCGGGCGGCGGCTTCCCACAAAATGGGAATGTTGATGCCGTGGTAGTCGTCTCCGGTCTTTAGGTTGCGCGGGATAGAGAATTCCCCGCCACTTCGATCCCATGCGCATTCCCATGGTTTTACCCCGGCTTTGAGTTGCTCAATAATCTGGGTCGTAACACTGGCGATAATCGCTTGGTTGTTCATCACAGACCTCCAAAGCAGGAGGCCCAAACCAAGGGAAGCGGGCATAAGTGGCCCGTCCCTGCGGTCGGGCCACGTATTGAGAGAAAACCTTGAACAAAGCAGTAGCATGGTGCTGCCGCCTTCACCTCGGGGGTCAAGGCGGGAGCCTCCATCACGTACTACCCTTAATGGAAATTGCGAGAGGAAGTGTTATCGGACTCGCAACTATGGGAAAGAACAGCGGTGCAACTGACAGATCGAGATCGGGAAATTCTAATTGCGCTCACGCATAAGGTACGGCTGCTCTCGCTTGAACAAATCGCGCGTACCTGGTGGACAGATTCCCCGTCCGGTATCGCCACTGCACGAAAGCGGCTTGCAGTGCTCGCCGATCCGGCAAGTAACTCCTATGTTATGCAGAGAATGAAGCTAAATGCGCACCCTGAAATTGCGCTTGATGGCCCTATTTTTCATGGCAACCGGGAGAATCAACTCCGCACTTCGGGGCGCTTTCCTACCGCTTAAAAAAGCGCTGGGATCAAGCTCCAAAACCGACTACGGTTTATATTGCTACGAAAAAGCCGCGCGCTATTTTGGCGGATATGGGGGAAAGTTGAGGCGTCCGCTGCAAGCCACACACGATCTTCATGTGGCGCAAATTTACTTGCGCTTTCTTAAAACCGATCCGGTGCGGGCGGCTCTTTGGGTCTCGGAAGATCGCTTCGCGCCGGAACGCCGACGCGAGAAGTTGCCGGATGCGGTGATACAGGATGCTGCGGGGACTATTGCGCTCGTGATTGAATTCGGCGGGGCGTATGACGCAAAGCATGTGGAGCGGGTACACCTAGATTGTGTCACCCGCTCTCTGCCGTATGAGCTGTGGTAAGGGCTTACTTGCCTAATATCCCCTTCTCTATCCAAATCTCGGCATACAGGTTGAATTCTTCCAAGCGTTTCTCCATTTCAACCCAGTCCGCTTCGGTCGTTGGAGATTTCCACTTCGGTCGATCATTATCTTGAAGATTAGCGTGAGCCACAAATCTTTTCACATTTTTAAGCGCTCACACACCAGCATATCACCATACGATACTGGATTATTGTGGATATCCATTCCGGCCCACCTGCAACTATTACCGCGAAGCATCCGCCGGCCTGGAGCCAGATACGGCTGAAAACGGCTTAAGGTTGCGCTGCTCGTCGCTCGTTGGGCAAATCGTTGACGCTCGGCTTGTTGCCGAATTTGTTCTTTCTCCTGATTCAGGCGTTCAATCTCTTGCCGGGCGACTTCTTCTTGCTTGTTAGCCTCTGCCTCGGTAATGCGTTTTTGAATGTTGTATTTTGCCTGGTTACGGGCGACTTGTTGAGCTTCTAATTCACGTTTTGCTTGCTCTTCTTTCGCCTGATCAATTGCAGCAGCGAGAGTTGGCGAATTGGGGCTCACTTGAATTCCCTTAGTCCGCTGCAACAAAACTCTCCACTTAGCCTGTAACCGGTCGTACTCAGTCAATGCTTCTTTGGCATCTTTACTAGCGGTGCGTATTTCCACCACTAGGGCCTCGGTCGGTGCGTAAAGACTGTTATCGCTTGCAGCCTGTAGGGGCGTAAGCATACTTTGAACTTGACTGCGCATTCCCTGCACCTGAATCAAAGGATAGCGTTTGCCCTCCTGAAGATTAATAAAATCCTCAACACTCATGGGATCGCTTGCCAGTGCTTGACCCTCGGCACTGGTAAGAATTGCTTTCATCTGACTTTCCCAACGCTCAATTGCAGCTTGCAAAGTGTCCAGGTCTTTAATGACCGCATTCCCTTCTGTCAGCGTCGCCAAGCGCTTTCCCTTGGCAATTACGGCTTGTTCCTGCTTGGCTTGATCGGCGTTTTCGCTGTTTAAGCGCTGTTCGAGAAGCTTTCCAACCTCCTCTTCCGCGCCAAGCGCGAACGAATTAAAAGCAGTGAGTCCAATAAGCAAAAGCCAACCTCTGTCCATCGTTATTTCCTCTAATGTGGAGAAGATAAAGAAAGCTTTATTCGTTAGCGGGGATCGCTTTCTGATTTGCAGGATCAATAACCCCTCGCGCCTGATAGAGTGACTGCAAGTGTTTTGCCCATGGGGAAGCGCTAATTTTCTCGCTCACCTCGGGCGGCGATTCGTTTTCAGAGAGAATATAAGCCGTGCGTAGCGCTGGCGCTTCTGGGCGGGCTTCGGTTCTGCGTTTGCGGTGGGTTACCAAAGTATGAGCACTTGGAGCCGGCCACGGGGCGTTTTTCCGGCGTTCGTATTCTTCAAAGGTAATATGATAGCCGCCGCGAAGCGGAAAGGCATAGCCGCCAAACTGTGAATACCCCTGTCCTCGGCCAATCAGCACAACGCTGGTATCTGATTCATCGCTAAGCGCAATGATATCATTTGCCATAAGCCGGGGGCCGACCTTTTCGTAAGCTCCGTTCATTTGGCCGTTAACGTCTAGTCGCCCGCAATAGTAAAGCGTCTCCCCCGGAAGCTTTACTCAGCTCCTCCCTCTCCTGGGGGTTACTCACAGAGAATATCTGCTTGAACCGGGTGTTGGACTGTACAGTGTCTTTCAAATTAGAGTCACTTGTCCATAAGTCACTATTGGTTTGATTAGCAAGAATCAATCCCCATGCCCATACTCCGGGCCTGCTGCAAAATAAGCTTGAAATTAAGCGATGCGACATGCTGAAACTCGTCAACAAAAACCCATAACTTCGGGGTTTCGTGATACTGGCGTTGATGCTGATAGGCACTCGTGAACAGTGTATAAAGCGCAAGTTTTGCGATTTCCCGAACCGAAGCAGTTTCAATCGCGGCGGGTAGCCAAAAATAAACCACCTCGCGGTTTTTAACCACAGTCGCCATGTTGATCGCCTGATCCGCTACCAGGTCATTAGCGGTATAATTGAGCTGCGGTATCGTAGCTAAAGACTCCACCACAGCAATGAGTTCAAAGGCGTCCTTCTCGTCACTAATCGTATTTGTCAACTTCCCTACTTTCTCGCGTAACTCCTCAAAAGAGGCAATATCGGGATACTCCTGGATGGTGCGCGAAAGCAAGTTTCGAGCAACTCGCGAATAATAGGACCGGCCATAACCCTCTCCGTGATCCAACCCTAAAGCGCTTAAAAAGACTTCGCACACCTGGTTCAAACTAATGTGGTCGCTTGAAAATGGCCCAAAAGGGTTAAAGGCATGAGTCGCCTTCCCTACTTCGTTGGTAAAGAACTTAAACCGCTTACCCGCTCCTTTTTGGGCAGTTTGAAAAAAAGGCATATCGCCTTTTAAGTCGATCACGACAACCGCTGAATCCTGCAAGCTAATTAGCTGGGCCAGCAGCGGGGCCATGCCCAAAGCCGTTTTTCCACTGCCGCTATCTCCCAAAAAATGGGCGTGTTCGCCCAAGATACCGCGGTGTAATAGAATCGGATAATCTTCGGTAGCGTGTGCGCCTAACCAAAGGTGCTCGCGGGCAACAGCAATTTTTGAATGCTGCAAGCGATTCACATAGCCTTGCCAGTCGCTTACCGGACTCTTCAAGGCATCAATAGCTTTGACGTAGCGCGGTAGCGCTCGGCCAAAAACCGCAATGCAAGTCATCAGGAAAATCAGAATGGGAAAGAGAAGGCATTGCACAATGCCTAATAGTATTGCCCAAACCGCTTGGCCTTTACCCATGAAGGCGCTATCCAGTGTAAGACTAAACCAAGCGCCGGGGCTGGTTTGCAAATAATCTGCTGCTTGCTTACTTAAAACATATTCCCGCTGCGAAATAGGGTCTAGCTTTTTCAGAAGAAGGGCTTCACCGGTAGAAATATTTTTCACTACCTCGGCTACCGTGGGCGGTTCATAATGCTCAAAATAGGCAATGAACCGGGTTAAAGAAATCTTTTTATCCACGACTCGCTGAAACGCTGCCAGCAGGGGCCGTGAATCACTCGATAAAAATCCTAGGGGAGCATAGGAGATAAAGTAAATGGTGGAAGTGAACAATGCGCATAGTGTAACTGCCGCCAAGAGATTGCGCCTGATCCAGATTCCACCGGGACTTTTGAAAAGTCCTGGTGGTGAAACTGGATTAGGGAAAGACCGTTCCGTGACTCTGGTATGCGCTATAGAGAATCCAAAACAGCATACTGACCACTACGAGAAATAAAACTAGCATTATCACCGTAATCATAGTGGTAGTTTCATCTGTAGTTGCTTCGGTAATCGAAAAATTATTCGATAATAAAGCAGTCACTCCGCTATAAATAATCAGCGGGAATAAAGATACCAAGCAACCAAAAGCAGCTCCGCTTTGATTTTCCTGATCCACAAAATCAAAATGAACGGCCTGATAGCGAGTGTAAGTAAACCAGCTAACTATCGCTTCCCGATAAAGCGACAAACTTTCTCTTATCGATTTAAATCCAGTCGCCCAATAAAAAACACCTAATGAAAAGAATAACGTAATCCAGATAAAATTCTTAAATCCGAGAATCGGTGTTCTTGCAAAAATAATCAGCAGCAACCCATAAACAGCAATGATAATAAATCCGTCATAGTGGCGATTATCCCATTGTGCTTGAGCCATTTTCCGCTTCTCGCCCAAGAGTTGCGGACTTGCCGCAAGCCACATCGCGTAATGGTTAGCGATGCGACTTGCCAGATAACAGGTCAAGCCAAGGCTTAATAAAAACAACCCATACCCAATCACGGGATAGCGATGAACTAAGTGGGGGAGAATCGCAAGTAACCATAATCCCGGTCCCAACAGAGTATAAACCCCGGCGATCCATCTCACCCGTCGGCTAATCAGTTTATATAAACCAGCAAGCACACCCGTTGCGCTAAACACGGCAAAGAGAAAAGGGGTATTCAGATGGGCGCTGGTCAAGGAGCTGACCATGCTCAAGACTAAACTGAGAACGCCGATTAACCCTATAATGTAAATAACAAAGTGGCGCTCCTTGCGGATTAAGACCGGATTCGCCCGATAATCAAGTTCGAGTTCTTCAAGGTCTTTTAGCCGTTCGTGCTGTAAAACATCCCACTTTGGCGCGGTGCTTGGCCGATAGCCTTGCTCGCTCGGTTCTCGGCCTACCTCATGGGTTTTAATCTTTTCGTAGGGCATGAATAGTTACGCGGGATGTGGCATTAAATTACCCAAATCGGAAACGACCTCCACCCGACACCAAACTGGTAAAGGGTTCTTCTGCAACTGGGCATGAATCATCTCGCGCTTGCTGTCCTCGGCAATCACTATAGCGATCACAAACAGTTCATCGGCAATGATTTCTTGAAAACCCGGTAGCTCCCTTCCCCGTTCAATTAACTTCCGGCATTTGTTAAGAAGCCGCTGATACTCTCCACCTTGTTCCACGAGAATTTGGCCCAGTCTCGCGGTTCTTCCATCGGAATCAAGATAGAAATGGTTCTGACCAAGATCTAGTAACTCAGCAAAAGCTGAAAATGCCTGGATGAACTCCGTTTTGGTGAAGACCGGTCTAACCGTCTTCCCCAAACAGCAAAAGGCCAACACGCCATAAAGCCTTACCAGCGCTTGAGGCCCAAACGGGGTGGCGCTTTCCTCGGTCTCTCCCAAAGTTTTCGCGGCAACAGGCGTAAGTTGGTAGTAAACCCGCTTGCCGTAGAGCGGCTGCGGCTGGAGGTATTCACCCGTCAAACGCCGCAAAACATTCTTCTCCCCGCCTGGTTTGGCGTCGGGGAAAAACAAGCGGCGTAAGGCTTCGGTCGTGGTCAAGCGGTAGCGCGCAACGTGCTTGAGGATTTCCTCGTCCCTTTCGGTAAGCGGCATGACTGGCTCCCTGGATGCTTCCCCGTAGTTTAAGACATGAACGGAAAACTCGCCTTCCCGCCTACACCATAACCCACACCTTGCACGGCAAGGCGTGGTGTGGGGGAAAGACTCGCTTCGAGGCTTCTACGCAGTGAAATAGCGGCTTTCCAAGTGGGTTACACCACCTTGAGGTGTGCGCCCCAACCGTTAGTCCCCCGGACTGCGCCCTTGGCGCGCGTGCGACCTAGCACGCGGGTACGGAGACCCCGTTCAGGGGTCGGGAGTACCCGGGCAAGCCGGCCTAGGCTTGCCGGCCCCGGCCTAGGGGCCAACACCCCGGCCTAGGGGTGTGCCTCACAGCGTGCCCTAGCACGCTTGAGGCTGGCCGTTCAGGCCGTGAGCGTCCAGCGAACAAGGGCACTCAGGCTCCGTTCAGGAGCCTGTAAGTGCCCTGGGGCGGGATGCCCTAATAAGGAGTGACAACAGGGATTGTCACTCCTTATTAGTGGCATCTCGGCATTGCGCTGAGGTTCACGAAGCGCAATGCCGGGAAGCGAAGCTTATTCCGCGAAGCGGAATAAAGCGTAGCGTGGGGGTGGCCGTGGCTAGGGAATCTCCCAAGCGCGAGAGCGCGGGGAATTCCCTGGACACGGAAATAAAAAGAGCTGCGCCATTGATGGCGCAACTAATAAGGTGGCAAGCGGCGCGATTTCCGCGAAGCGGAATAAGCAAAGCGCTGGGTGGGGTCGTGGCAAGGAATCTCCCAAGTACGAACGTACTGGGGAATTCCTTGAGCGCGATAACAGGGATTTAGCGTATTTCCCGCTAACAGCGGGAATGCGTAAAAGCCCGGCAGACAAGAAGAGTCGCGCCAAGGATGGCGCGTCCTATTACTTGGGGCGCGGGCGGCGCAAGCCGTCCGGGGGGTTGGGATTCCCGCAAGGGAATAATGGTGGCGGGTGCGGTGTGGTGGCTGCGGGGGCCGAATGCCGAAAGGATCTCCCAAGCGCGAAAGCGCGGGGGAATCCTGAAGGCATGAGGCAAGATTAGAGAGGCTCGCGTAGCGAGTCCGCTTGAGGGGGCTTCCGCCGATAAGGCGGTTCTTCTTAGAAGTGGTGGGGTCCAATGGCGGGGTGGGTGGCTGGGGTCCAAAGGTGGGGGGGAAAAGATCGCGATTCCTGGCTTTGCAGCTTCGCGAAAACGGGGCGTTGCGGGGTTTCCCCGCTAGAAGGGGGTAGGTCGAAAACGGCTTGCCGGTTGAGACTAGGGGGAAGGCTTTCCCCTCTCAAAAGGAAGTAAGAAAGGAAATTGGGCTCATCTTCTTCTCTAGTCGCATAGACAATTCAAAATTCGACACCAGAATATTTACTTGGTCTTAACAAAAAAGGAATATCTACAAGATGTGAATATATGATAGCTTGCTCTCGAAGAACATCTTGTTATTGCGTAGGTGTCTAAGAATCAGAGGAGATTTCGTTCATGATGAACCGCAAAAGAACTTTCTTACCTATGCTTCATTCTTTTTTCATTTTCCTAATTTTAGTTCTGCTTTTTCCTAACTTGGCGTATTCTTTCCCGCCCTGTGATTTTGATGGAGATGGTAAGAATGATTTTGTTGTCTGGAGGCAGCCAGAAGCCGTTTGGTATGTCTGGCCCTCAACGTACTCTGTTTCACACTCGTGTCCTCCCCATTTCCAACAGATTGGTGGTCCTGGTGTTTATCTTGGGTGTAAAGCTCAGTGGGGTCTCCCAGGGCATGGTACTAAGGGCAATTGCTTGGCCGCCTAGTATTGGGCCCATGGTGGAATTCTGTCATATGACGGTGTGGTTGGTGTCCAATTCGGATTGCCCAATGATATACCGGACGAAGTTAATGCGGAGGTTACTGATGCTGTTTCTGACCTTGTAGTATTTCGTCCGAGCACGTTTACTTGGTACATTCGTAGTTCGATCCCACCCTATGCTATCAGAAGCTATGTAGGAGGGAGAGCATTGGCTGGTCGAGTTGATCCAATCTATATGGCAAGCGCGATATACGATCCACCTGGTCCATTCTAATGCTATCGGGAATAATTCGAGGAGCTATGGCGTTTGGTCCATCGTCCTGATGGAGACCAATCCCTAATTATTATGAACCATCGTCTTCCCCAACACTCCCCAGTTTTATACCAGTATTGACTTGGTGGGGCGTTCACGTTATTTGGGATAAACAACGAAACTGGTATTAAAAAGGCCCGGCGGGGGGCGATCTTCCCCTGGGCGGTGATTACGACGGTGATGGACTGGGGCCTCGGGCGACATACCCGTGAGTTAGCGAATGTAATATTACAAATTTGCGGAGATTATATGAGAAATATTTCTTTTTCTATCGTCCTTTGTGGATCACGTTGTTGCTGAAAATGAAACCGTTCGACAACACAATTACGTTGTGGCGGTTTTAGATTCTAACGATCCGATTACCAATACAGATGCAGTCCTTCTCGATGAATCACAATGCTCAAGTTGATTGGGAGTTAGCTGATTATTTTGCAAGTAATTCTATCCTCAACCTTAAGTTTCGAAGAATCGGTATTTCGCAATGGCAGGTCAATATCGTGGGAAGTATAACTAGCAAGAGGGGGGGAAAAACAGGGGTCCAGAAGGAAAGAAGCACTTGTTTTGGTGCCGCAAGTCTTGATCCATCGTTGAGCGGAAACAGGATAGTTGTAGATATTCAGAACTTCAAAATTCTACCAGGCAAACAGTCCGGGGGGGTTACGAGGATTGTTAGTGCAGCAGAGGTTAATGGAAATACGGATAAGAACAGCACTCCAATTTTTTATTCGCTGGATGCTGGTCAACGAGCAATGCTGAATGATGTCCCAGTTCAATAGGAGCTTAGAACATGACTCTCATTAAGACAATTTTGTTTAATGGAAAAAGAGTTCCACAGGATCAAAGAACACCAGGTGAAGGTCATTTCTCGTTCACACTACTTTCATTGGTTACCCTAATTGTGATTTTTGCGATGATGAGCAGCGCATCTATAGCCCGTGCTTGCACAACTACACTTACAGTCGGAAATACCTCCATTCTGCGCAATCACCGCAACTCCGCAGAGCAGGTGAGCGCGGCGCAGTTCTCCCCCCCCCCCCAAGGCCTTTTTTTTTATCCTTGTACAGAGCTCCTTGGGGGGGGGCCCGGTGTTTTGGGGAGGGGGGGGTTGGGGTGGGACGGAAAACCCGGGCTCGGGGGTTGGCCCGGGTTTTCTGGAAGGTCGACCGGTTCACCGCAACTGCAATAGTAAATGTAGTAACAGACGGATTTGGGCGGTCAGCGCAATTACTAAATAACTTGGTGCAAGATGGGAGGGCTTCAGGTTTGCGAACAATACGGCACCAATGACTTCGATGGTGATGGCAGAGACGATGAAGCGGTGTGGCGTCCATCCGCTTGGGCATGGCAACAAGAAATAACGAAATCATTTGGAAACAGGGGGGGCTTCCTGAGCCCGATTTTTTAACAGAGATTGAGCAGTTTCCAAAGCTCCTTCTCCACTTTAGGCGGCTAGGAGGCGTTCACGAATCCACAAATACGCCTCCTCCACTTCGGCAAGTCGATGTTGGTATTTCAACCCTATACTTCATCTTCTTTCCCAGCGCCTCTAGTGCCTGCTCAATCGGCTGGGTTTTTCCTTGCTCTATTTCTTCAGGCTCTTTTGAATAGAAGTCAGTGATCGCGCGCGCTCAGCGAGTTCAATAAGCTGCTGATAAGCCTTTGCGTTAAGCACAACGGCTTGTGCAGTGCCGTCTACCGTTAAGATCAGTGGTTGGCCTGTTGGAGTTGCTTTATTAAGGCACTTGAGTTGTGCTCAAACTCGGTTAGCGAATGTATATCTTTAGATGCGTCCATGATTATCGAGTCTCCTAGCCATGTGAATCAAAATTTTGCTTGATAGTAGCATTCAACAATTAGTTTATCCAAACTATCTGACGTGAAATTCATTTTTTATTTTCATTCACAATTCACTTCCCATTTATTTCGCGATAAATTGCTAAGGTCACCACCTAGGAAAACGTGGCTGACATTGTTGGTACGCGGCAATACACCCGGTAAAACTGGCCTCACCAGCCAGAGTAAGGGCATGAGTTGGCTACTCATGACGTATTGTGCGCGTAGAGCCGGATGCATCGAGAGGTGCTTGTCCGGCTCGACGGAGGCTCGTCGGCGTAATCCTTCAGGGAGTAGACTCCTTGGAGAGTAATCCCGACGTTCTATCCGATGGAGTTCTTTTCTTTTCTCCCTCTGTGGGGTTTCCCCCTCCATGAGGGTTTGCCTGGGCGACGGAGAAATACCTTGTTCAGGGAGAGCTTCCAAGCTTCTCAAAGACAGGGCCGTGATGTTTCAAAGCGGGTGTAAATCCCGTCCAAGGGATTCTGGGCCTCTAAGGTCCGCTTAACTTGGCTGGCGTGGGGAGTTCATTGTTGGCGACAACAATGACCGGATTAAGACCAAATCCGGGGTTCTTGTTAAACGCAAGACCGCGAATAGCTCAACCATGAGAGGCCCGTAAGGGCTTGCCAGTAAATTCCATTCAGAGACGGTGCCAAATCGCGAAAAATCTTTATCGATGGGTAAGCGAACGCTTCTAGGTTCGGTTCGCAGAAATCTTGCTTTGTTTCTTCAACATCGCAAGCAAACGATGTCGGGGTTGATCGCCTCGCCATACGATAGAGAGTTGGGGATCGTATCCCCTAGCAACGTGACTAATGGAGTGGAGAGCATCACTAATCCGGGAAGCACTGCAAGCCTCCGGTTTAGCCAACCGGTGCCTGAGAATAGTCACTCAGGTGGTTAAAAAGCTGTAGTGTGGGAGTGTGCTTTGAGTAGAAGTTAGCGCGTTGGAACGCGCATCTCAAAAAAGTGAAAGCGCAACTACTTTATAGACATAAAAAAGTAGGCCGCAACCACTTAGAGAATGCGCAACTACAACTAATGAACCTAGTGGTTTTAGCGCCGATAGGAGGCGCGATAAACCACTGGGGTTCACGCTCAGCGATGACCGTGGCAAGGCAGTCACGGCTCGTTCAGGTGCTACGGGTGGTGCCGGGCATAACTGACGACGAAAGGAGCGACGCGCTTTAAGCGCGTACCAACAATGTGCGGGTGGGATCATGCCGCTTCAAATCCAGGATTTGGACTTGAAGCGCGGGTCCCGATACCTGCTCCTTGGAAAGGAAGTCTCGTGGTGTCATGAGGATCGCCCTGGCGGGTGAAGTTCATGAGGCAACGATGCTGGTGACAAGATATAGGCCCTGTGCTCACACTCGGCCAAAATAACCGCCTCGTGTGGTTAGTCCTGGAGGTTTTATTTGAGGCTTTCAGGAAGGTTCGGGCGGATAATAGTTATTAGCGGTTTTCGGCTTTCCGAGAGATTGTGCCTGAGGGTCAGTGACCCAAACAATCTCTCTCCTTGGAAAGGAATTAGAGCTAGGATATGGATTATCACTACACTGCAACCACTGTGGGTGGGTTCGTTCAACAACTCGCTGTGTGCTACGTCGGGCGCGGATACTGGTTCTATGTCCAGGGCACAATCCCTAAGAACAAAGACCCCAAGGCAATTGATGAAAAGCTTCTAACCAAATACCAGATTCCCGCTTCCAAGTTTCAGCGCTGCCGACGCAAGCGCTGGGGGGTGGCAAACCTGCAATACCTCCGCTGGGAGAATTCGTTTCTCATTCTCGCGACGCATGGGATACATGCGTTTTTCAACGAAGAAGCCAAGCGGATTAAAGACGTGCGCCGGGAACCGATTTACTTTGAGGGCTACTCCATCAGCTATCAAAACGGTCATCCCAAGGTGGGCCTGGCGCAAGATACTTATGAAGACTTAAAAGCCTACTTCCTGGAACTGGCCGTACATCGGCAAGCGGGTTACATCGCGGAAGAAGTTAAGAAACTCCCTTATGAGTCTTATGCGCCGGTGAGAAGGCAACTGCTCTACATTCTCACTGCGGTTAATAAGCGCCGCAAAGCGGCGGGGCTGTCATTAGTTCAATATCAGTGCATTCGCTACAAGCGAAATATCTACCGGCCTTTTGCGCCGGCTCTCCCCTCCCCTACTGGCGATCACTGGAGAAGACCCCGAAAAGGGAAGCAGCGGGCGAAAAAGCGGGGGTGAGCTAACATCAATATCCCATATTGAGTTTCTGGGCCTGCTCAGCTAGTTCATCCAATGCTTTCATCCTGGCTTTGTCAACTTGGTTTTTATAAGCCATGAGGTCACTAAAAAGAACTCGGCGATGTGTTCCAACTTTTCGATGCGATATTGCACCTTCGTCTAAAAGACGAACCAGATATGGCCGGGAGACATTAAGTAGGTCGGCGGCTTGTTTAGTTGTCAACTCGGCGTGAATTGGAATCGGTGTGATGGCGTTGCCTTTTGCCATTTCGGTTAGAATATCTACTAACAAACGCACAGCGGAAGCCGGCAAAGCTAAAGACTCTGGTGGATGACCTTTCTCCACGATCTGTATATTCAAATTGCGATGTTCACTGGCATATAAAGCTAGCAGTTGGCTAGACTCACGCGCTAATAATGCTTCGTTTGCCGTTGGCACAACAGGCTCAGCTTTTGGTATTAAGGAATTCATATTACCTACCCTTGAGGGTGTATTTTTAGTTTCCACATCTCACACAAGCGAAATAACACAAATCATCGAAAAAGTGTTTCTTTGTACTTGCCTTCATTACTGAACTGTCGTTGCAAAGTAGAAGCCCGTTAAGCGGCCTAGAAAGCCGCTGGCCGGTTTCGCCTGCAAGGGGCTAGAAAGGGGGTTCAGTGTCTGGCTTGTTGGCCTAGGATGGCCGTATAGGGGCTTCTGGCGGACGGTTCCTGTTATTGCCTCTGGGGGCCGCATTTACAAGTTCCTGCTAATGGTTCGGATTACCTAGCTATCAAAATTTGAATATTACTAATAATTTCAAATAGTCAATTCGTTTCCTTGTGAGTTCTTATTCGTAATTTTGTGGCTGGGTTGCTTTTGGTGAGGTATCGGTTGCCACTGTCCTACCGGAATCCCCGCTTTTTTTACCCCTAATTTTTTAAAAAACACCTTGCGATGCTTCGGGGGCCACTTCCGTTGGGAGTTATCCACAGGCTGGTTTGGCCCTACAGGTGTTTATAGGTACATATAGGGTAATATAGGGGGCGCTAATTCGCTTTTAATTTCAAATACTTACGATGGTTTTGTGTGAGTATATATTCGTAACTTTGTGAGTTCTTATTCGTAAACTGTGAGTTCTTATTCGTGATTTTGTGAGTTCTTATTCGTAGGGATGAGCCCTTGCCTGTGGATAACTCTGCCTGGTTTCTGTTGGGAGGTTGATCTATTCTTGATATTGACAATCTGATGGGTAAGTGTTCAGGAAATGTCATGAAAGATAATCACTTAGATAAGCTAATTACTGAGTCCCTCGCGATTGAGGCCGAAGATGCCAAAGATGCTGGCTCCATCGGGTTCATTTCGAGAGCGCTTACCCAAGCTACGCTGCCGCATAGGCCGATTGCCGGAAATGAGTTTACCCGTCGTAACGGAAACCTTACGCTTTCGATCATGTCGCCTAGCGTTATCGGATTACCCTACGGGATCATCCCTCGCTTGCTCGTGTCCTGGGTGACTTCTGAAGCGGTGCGCACGCGGTCGCCGGAGCTAGAACTCGGGCCGTCTCTATCACACTTCATGCGAGAGTTGGGGCTTATTCCAAGTGGTGGAAGATGGGGAGGCATTACCCGGCTCCGTGAGCAAATGGTCCGGCTTTTTGCTTCTTCAGTTACTTGCATTTACGAAGATAAACACAAGACGGGTATCTACGGGGTTAAGATTGTCAGTGAAGCTAATCTTTGGTGGGACCCGAAATCGCCTGACCAGATACCGCTTTGGAAGTCTACACTCAAGTTAGGAGCGGATTTTTATAAAGAAATTATCAATAATCCAATTCCAATAGATATGCGGGCACTCAAGGCCCTGAGGCGGTCGCCAATGGCCTTGGATATTTACTGCTGGCTGACCTACCGCATGTCCTATTTGCGCAAGCCTGCTGAAATTCCTTGGCCTGCGCTAGAAATGCAATTTGGCGCGGACTATGGGCGAACGATTGACTTCAAGGTCAACTTTCTCAAGCAACTGCAAGCTGTTCTTGTCGTCTATCCTGAAGCAAAAGTTGAAGAAGGGAATCATGGCCTCTTGCTTAAACCGAGTAAGCCTCATATCGCGCAAGCCTCTAAGTCTTGGGGAAACGTGGGGGTAGGCCATAAATCACCTCCCTCCCCTTTCGAGGAGGGCCGGATTATTGAATCGCAAGCTCTCCCTCCTCCTGTTCTGGTAAGCCTGCCAACATCTGCTGTTACCCCTCCCAAGACGGTTGAAAGCTCGGTTATCCGGCTTTCAACGGAAACCTACGAGAAAGCCAAGAAGGTTGCTCCGGGCTGGGATGTGTACTTCTTGGAACAAGAGTGGCGCGAATGGGTTGCAGATAAGGAAAAACCAAAAGATCCTGATGCTGCTTTCATTGGTTTCTGCAAGCAGAGATTTCAGAAGAAAGGTAGGCCGTAAAATACTGTAATTATTTGTTATTTTTATAACTATGTAAAGCTACATAGATTTATATAATTATTTACAGAGTGCTTTATAAATTAACGCGCGTGACTGTAAAAAGTTTGATGGGCTAATAAACAGAGATATTTATTCTTATCGAATTGAAATGACAGAGCCGATCTTTAAGTTATCTCGCGTTTCAGGCGCTCCGGTTTCGGACGATGAGTTGATCGCCGATTTACAGCGGGTTGCACAATCGCAGAACTTGGATACCGTGCCCCAAAAGAAGTATGGTCCCCTCGGTATGTTTGACTACAGCACTGTTATTGCTGGATTCCTCGTGGAATGAACTATTCGCTGGCCTTACCTGTCCAGAAGTCGAATTTGCGGCACTGATTTGAAAACCTGCTTGTTCTTTGGCAGTATCTGGGTCGGCAGCTTTGCTTGGTCAGGTTGTCATCTCCTCCATCACATCTGTCTAATCCCGCCATAACCGGCGCTTTGGCTCCTGGATTGCGTCGCTAGAAGCGTTCGTTAACTATGCCAACGGTAGCGGCGTTGAATCACCGCAATCGCCGATGGAGAAACGCGCACAGGCGGACCCTTGCCTTCGCTGGCATGTGCTTCAACGTGACCGTTTTACCTGTTGCGCCTGCGGCGCAAGTCCGGCTCTCACTCCCGGCGTTCTGCTTCAGTGATCACATAGTCGTGGAGCAAGGTGGCGAAACATTGCTAGATGATCTGCAAACACTTTGTTCATTCTGTAATTGCGGAAAATCAATTTGAGACAGACTAGAAAAATCTGAGGTAATAATAGCTATCTATCCAATATTTTCCAACACAAAGTAAATCGTAATTGCTTTACAAGCATAAAGCACTCCCCTGCCCTACCACACCTCCCTAATCAGCTTAATAAGCTTTTCCGGCGTGGTCTTCTCCCCTAGGGCTATTAAGCCCTTGATGACGGCCGTTTCGCTAATTGGCCGCTCGCTCTCCCCGTTGATGGCAGTAGTAATTTTCTGCAAGCGCATGATGTCAGTGGGTGTAAGGCGGAAGTTCTTTAGCCTTGGTTGTTGCCGCTGGTTCACCAGGGGAAGCGATTCGCTTTCTTCGGTAGATTTTCGCTGTACCGCTTCAGAAAGCTTAGATTTGCCAGTAAGGGGCTTTTTAGCCATGAGTCAAAACCTCCTGAGTTAAAGCCAAGAAGTCTTGGGTTCCGTTCCCTTTCGGGTCAAAGGTAAAGACTGGCTCGTTGTTAATCTGGGCCTGGTTAAGAGCTTCTGTTTTGCGAATAACGGTTTTAAGCAACTTATCCGAGAAAGGCTCAAGTTGGGTTTCGATAAACTGGTTTGTTTGCTTATTTCTCCCGTCATAAGCATTTCGCAGAATCAGATATTTGAAATTCTCGCTCTCTTTGACTTCGGCAATCGAAGAAAACAGGTCTGCGATCCCGTCCAGAGAATACTTCCCGTAGATAGTCGGAATGATGATCTGGTCCGCTGTGTAGATGGCGTTAATCGTCAAAACGCCAAGGTTTGGCGGGCAATCAATCAGGATGATGTCAAACTCGGAAGCAATCTTTTTAATGTGGTTATAAAGCAGCTTTTCGCGGTGGGTCCTCACCGTGATTTGCTCGGCGGTGATCGCTAAGCGGATATTGGAGGGAATGATGAACAAGCCTGGTGAGGGCTCACCGTTTACTATCGCGGGCCGGATAAGCGGGTGAAGGTCTAAGCTCCGGTCGATGAAAATTTCCTTGGTGGTGAGTTCCTTGGGGATTTCAGGACAGTAGATGACGCTCGCGTGGGCCTGGGGATCAAGGTCAATTAGCAACGTGCGCTTGCCTGCTTGCGCTAGGCCGTAGGCCAGATTGACCGCAATGGTTGACTTCCCTACCCCGCCCTTTTGGTTAAGGACTGCGTAAATCATAATCTTCACCTCTTTTATTAACTTATTAAAAATACTATTAAATATAGAAGATTACGAATAAAATGTAAAGCATAACTACTTTACAAATATCTTTCACCTCGCTTTACATTTATAAAGCTTACCTGCTTGCTCTTATCGGCGATAGTCTGCGGATGTTAGCCAAACGAAAAGGATCTCGCTGATGGTCCCACCTCTGCGCGATAAGAAATCTGTTTCTGGGCAGAACATCGCGGTTCAACCTCCATAAAATATCTCGCTTAATAAGTTAGAAGCTAATAACAATACCGCTCTTTTTTGCATAACCTTACTGTGTCTTCTTTGAAAATATGGATTGAGAAATATGGTGTAGGTCACTGGATTTTATTAAGAGGTTAGGTCGCGTTTTTCATTGTCTGTTTAAGGCTGGAAACATTCGGAAAAAGCAGCATTTGCTTTTCTCGGCTGTTTCCAGCCTGGGAGTAACAGCGATGAAGACAGTATTAGCGGTTAGAGACTTGCTTGGTGACTATCGGCCTGCGAATTCTGACGAGATTCTCTCTGCTGCCAAAGAGGTCATTTCGCATCGGTTCCGGCGTGGGGTTTGTATCATGGCTCCGTTGATGTCTATTGATTTATTTCAACAGAAACTTGTGCTCCGAAAACAAGAGGTTTTCGCTGCTCTGTTTCTCGATAATAAGCATCGAGTGATTATCTACGAAGAGCTTTTCTACGGTACGATTGATTCGGCCTCCGTTTACCCGCGAATCGTGGCCCAAAAGGCGCTGCAACATAATGCGGCGGCGGTCATTGTGGCCCACAATCATCCTTCGGGTGTTGCTGAGCCTAGCTTAGCCGATAGCAATATTACGCATCGGCTAAAGGAAGCGCTGGCCCTGGTGGAGGTGCGGCTGCTGGATCATATCGTGGTCGGTGATGGCAAATGCGTCTCGCTTGCCGAACGCGGGGTGATATGAAGTCTCTTGCTGAAGGGATCGCCCCCTTCAGCCTTGAGACTAAAAAGTTCCAGTCCTACGCCTATTTCACCTTATATTATAAATAGTTAAACATAATGTTAGAAAGTAGTAATGCTTTATAATAGTAAAGCATATTTGCTTTCTATTTATCTTTATATGATGGGATGGGAAAGGGTAGGGGAGATAGGATAGAATCAAAAATGTGTTGATGTTGTATACACAAATATGGTATACGCATTGTATACACAATTAGGAGTCAAGGCCATGGCCCAAGCAGCATCTAGTAAAGAATCCACTTCAGGGCGGGATGTCACTATCAACATTCGCGCTCAGCGGCGGCAAAGGGATTTGATTGACCAGGCGGCTGCCATGCTGGGTAAGAATCGGTCAGATTTTATGTTGGAGATTGCCTGTCGTGAGGCAGAATCGGTGTTCCTTGACCGGCGCATGTTTTCGGTGGATGCCGAAGCTTGGGAAAAATTCAATACCCTGTTGGATGCGCCACCTCGCGAACTGCCCAAACTCCGCGAATTGCTCACCACAAAAGCCCCTTGGGAAAAATGACGAAAGTGGATCAGGAGCAGCTTGTTCCACCGGAGAGACTAGGCCCAACTCACGTATTAGAAGATTTTGACTGTGGAGTTCTTTCGCTTAATGAATGGCTGAAGCGTCGTGCTGAGCGCAATGAGCAAGAAGGGGCATCTCGAACCTATGTCCTATGCTCTGGCAAGCAAGTTGTAGGGTATTACTGTTTGGCTGCCGGTTCGGTCTGTTGTTTAGACGTGCCGGGTCGGGTGCGGCGCAATATGCCAGATCCAATTCCTGTGGTGGTCATAGGTCGCTTGGCAATTCATAAGGATTGGCAAGGACAGAAACTCGGAAGGGCTTTAATCCGCGATGCTGTGCTCAGGACGTTGAATGCGGCTGAAGTTGCTGGTGTAAGGGCAATTCTCGTTCACGCTATCTCTGAAGACGCTAAGCGATTTTATGAAAGCTGCGGATTTATGGAATCTCCAACTAATCCGATGACTCTCGTGGTTACGCTGAGAGATATAAAAAATGCGCTTGATGTTTGATATTTATTTAATAATATCAGTAGTATATCTAATTTAATGTAAAGCATAAATGCTTGATAAATAGCTTTCTATTATTCTTTATTGTGTGCGGTGAAATTCTGATCCCTAAGTTGGCTTCCTTAAAGGAAAATAAAGCATATGAATACGGATAAACCTGGCGTCATTATCTTGCCCCCGGTACTCTATGGAGTAGCGCTTGTTCTGGCACTGCTTCTGAACTGGGTTTGGCCCCTCAGCATCTTGTCGAGTACCGCAACGGCTATCTGGAGCGGAGTTCCGTTGCTGCTCTTAAGTGGGGCACTCGCCATTTGGGGTAAGCGCACCATGCAGAATGCAGGCACAAATATAAATCCTTTGCAGCCTGCCACCAGTCTTGTGATAACTGGGCCGTTCCGTTTTTCAAGGAATCCTCTCTACCTTTCTCTGACCCTCCTGTTCGCTGGCTTGTCTCTTGTAGCGAATACCTTGTGGGGCTTTATTGTACTCGTGTCGGTTTTAGTGGTTCTGCATTTCGGTGTGATCCTTCGTGAGGAGCGCTACCTAGAAGCCAAGTTTGGCGAGGGGGGATGGTTAAGGCGGTGGCCGGTATCTCCCAAGCGCGAGAGTGCGGGGGAATACCGGGGGGGGGCTTTGCGAATCTCCCGCGAAGTCGGGAATCCGCTTAAAGCCCGTATCAAACACCAGTCGCGCTAGGGATGGCGTGTCCGCTTTTCGGGCGAAAAAGGGAGAGTCAAACTCTCCCTGGGTGGTCATTATTCTTGTAGGCGCTCTTCAAGAATGTCGGCAAAGGCCGCTACATAAACCGCTAAGGTGGAAAAGGGTAGGTCATCGCCTAGTTCGCGTGCCTCGGTATAAAGTTCTGAGGATTTTTCTTCAAGGGTTCTGGCGCTTAAACTTTCAAATGGCAAACCGTATTTACAAAGCAACTGCCCAAGGTGAGTGCTATAGTGAACTAAGTCGCCAATATCGCTTTGAACCTGCGGCAAGAAATAATCAAGTTTTTCGTTATTCATTGTCCGGTCCTCTAATTCTTTTCTACAATCCTGCCAGCGTCGTGAGCCTCCTTGGAGTACTCCAAGAGGCTCTTCGTCGCTTTGAAACCCAGTTCGCGTTCTACAGGTAACCCAAGATTCCCGCGCAATCGCGCAATTTCTGAAATACTCACATAGCCCAGTTCGGGAAAGCCTAAGCCAAGGTCACAAAGACCAAAGGCAATATCGGGCTCTTCGGGGTCAAGCTCTGAAAGTAACCAAGTACAACCGGCATCCGGTGTAAATAGCTTCACTACCGGCCAGTGATTACAGGCATGGTTTTCTTGGCTTTCTATTCCATTTTCCATCATTTTGAGTCGTTGTTCGTTGGTTAGTAATGGTTTCATGTTGCCTCCTTATTCTTTATTGGCGTTGAAGTTAATTGCGATTAACTTCTGCCTGTCTGGCGAAGACCGGGGAGGCAAACGCATAGGCCGTAAGCAAGGGAGGGGAATCACCCAACTTGCAGTGAGCTTCGAGCGAAAGTTGGGGACACCCTTGCTGAAGCGCCTTGCGCGCGCTAGGGGCAGAGCCCCTTAGTCTGGATTCGGGGCGTTACGGGGTGTCCCCGTAGAAGGGGGTGTGCCGAAAACGGCTTGCCGGTTGAGGCCAGGGGGAAGGCTTTCCCCTCTTGATGATTAAGGCTGAATATCAAAGAATTAACAGCGGTAAATATAAAGCTAATATGCTTTATAAAGTGCTTTATTATAAGCTTTACGAATGTAAAGTACCTGATCTTGCTTGCGGCTAGGGTAGGGAACCAAGGTTGGGGAGTAGATTTGTTCTCGAACGTGCCGCGCCTAGCGCGGCTTAGCTTCCCGTGCCCTTCCTCCCGTTCGTGAAGTTGGAGGGCACGGGGGATGGTTAAGGCGCGGTATCTCCCAAGCGCGAGAGCGCGGGGGAATACCGGGGGGGCCGGGCTTTGCGGATCTCCCGCGAAGCCGGGAATCCGCTTAAAGCCCGTCTTAACAACGAGTCGCGCTCGCGCGTCCGCATAGGAAGCGAAACGCTACCCATAAATCCCCTACCAGGGGGAACCCTGGTAGGGGAGAAACGGCCTTAAGCCGCTTGCTCAAGCGGCTGGGGTTGCAGCTTGAAAAGATAATCGGTGGCTTCGCTCGCCTTAGAAGCGGCGGTAAAGAGTGCGCGCTTATCCTGCTTCAGGGCTTTAAGCCAGCCCTGAAGGTAGGCCGCATGGTCGGGCCGGGGCTCAAGAGAAACTCCCAAGTCAGCACAAAGGAAGGCCGCGCCAAGCTCCGCTACCAACTCTTCCATGGAGTAGGAAAAGTCGCCAAAGCGATTTTTGAGGTCGCGTTTAAGCCGGGTCGGGTGGCCGGTCCAGTGGGTAAGCTCGTGGAGTAGGGTGGAATAATAACCCTCAGTAGCGCTGCTGGTTGAGCTACCCGTAAAGAGTTCCCGTTTGGGCATGTAGATGGTGTCTTTAATGGGGTTATAGCAGGCGCAATTGCCCTTCTCCGTGATGTCGGCATCAGTCGCGGTGATAAACGCCTCAACCCGCTCTAGCACTTGAGTCTTATCGACTAGGGAAGATACAGGGGAAGCGGTATAGCCTTCTACTTGGTCAGCATTAAAAACCCAACTTGCGGTAGCCACAAAAGAACGCTTTGATTTTGTTTCCTCGGAATCTTCCACAGGACGTTCAACGTCTTTGAAAAACACCACGGTTGCGGCGTGTTCCCCTTAAGTACTTGCGCGCCGCATTCTTTCCACTGCTTGTAAGTACCCCATGTCCCGGTGGTATAGCCGTATTCCATCTGGGCTACCCAAAGGGCAACGGTATTGACTCCCCGGTAGTTCTTTCCCGTGAACACATTAACCGGGCGGGAATGACTAGAGCCACGGTGCCAAGGCATTTCAAATTTGGGAGCGCCGGCTTCGATGGCGGCGATTACGCGGTCGGTAATTTGCTGATAAACATTTGGGTTTGATTTGTAAGTTGTCATAAATATCTCCTTTCTTATTATTATCGGTCCGCCCCATGCGGCCTTTTCATGGGCTTGAAAAAGGCTGGCGGAAAAGGGACTTCTGCACCGAAAGGCCGAAACTCGTGAAGGATGGTTTGCAAGCCGTTTTTTGGAGCGAAGCGCTCGCGCGGAATGTGTTTACACAGGGGAAAAAACTGAGAAGCAACACCGTTGCAGACAGTCCCGACGCCTGCCAAAAAGCCGGTGAAGAAAGGTCGCTAGGCGTTGACCGTTGAAAGGAGATACCGACAACAACAAAAAGAACCCAAAAATAAGCAAAGTACTGTTTCGCCGCCTGAAGCTTGCGCTCCCAAATTTAAAATGCCTTGGTATCGAACTAAGCGCTTTCCCGCTTAATGACACGGGAACTTTCCGGGGAGTCAATATCCGTGCCGTAGTCCAGTACGGCAACCGGGACAGGGGGCACTTACAAGCAGTGGAAAGAATGCGGCGACGGTCTTAAGGGAAGCCGGAACCGTGGTGGTAAAGACTGGTGGAACCGGGAAACTGCGTTGTGGCTTCAGCTCGTTGCTGACCAAAGGCTAATTCGCTTTCTTTCTCCCCGATAAGACTAACGGGTTGGGGTTGGGCCGCGTCCAGCTCAAGGAGAAGGGCAAAAGCTATAACCCCAAGACACCTTGCCCAAATAGGACGCTTGGCAGCGTTCAGCGCCACGAGGGTTATTACCCGACGGCTTATCCTGGATTGGCTAACTGACCCGGCGGGCGAGCGCCGCTTTGGCTTTAGCCGTCTTGGAAGTGTGGGTAGCGCGGGCCAGCGGCTTGCGCTGACTTGGGGGTTTCTCTTGGGCCTTGGCTTTGCGGCAATCGGGGCTGGCTTAAAGCTCGGTAAGCGCTCGGAAGCTTCGGGCTAGCGAAGCTATCAACCCTTCAAGCTGCGGCTGCTTGAGCCAGCGGCTTAAGGCCACAATCTGTCCCATACAAGGGGACTTCCGGTAGGGGTGGAAAGCGACGTTTCGCGATAGGACGTTAAGAGGCGGTGGGGACCAAAGGCGGGGTGGGTGGCTGGGGTCCAAAGGTGGTGGGGAAACGATCCGCCGTCCTGGCGGGCCGCAACTGGTTCACGCCCAAAACTTTGGGCGTGAACCAGATCGCAATCCTTGGCTTTGCCACTTGAGATCGGATATATCGCTTGCCTAATTGGCTATAATTGGATATTTATAAGCCACTATGGATAGGAAAATGGCTAAACTATGAAAACGGGATCGCTCCGGATCGCGCCGGAAATGCTGCGGCTCATCGCCGAAATTGACGAATTCAAGGGAGCCTGGCGGGCCATGACGGCGCTCGCGCCGGAACGGCTCGCGGTCTTAAAGCGCGTTGCCACCATTGAGAGTATCGGGTCCTCGACCCGGATTGAGGGGGCGAAGCTCTCTGACCGGGAAGTGGAAGCGCTCCTTGGGCGGCTGGAACAACAGTTCTTCGTCAGCCGCGATGAAGAGGAAGTCGCGGGCTATGCCGAAGTGATGGACACGCTCTTTGAGAGCCATTCGGCGATTCCCCTAACGGAAAACCACGTCAAACAGCTTCATGCCCGGCTGCTCCGGCACGCCCGCAAAGATGAGCGTCATCGGGGCGATTACAAGAAGCTCGCCAATCACGTTGAAGCCTTTGGGCCTCAAGGCGAAAGCCTGGGCATCATCTTTGCCACGGCTTCACCTTTTGACACCCCGCTCAGGATGCAAGAACTTCTGGTCTCGACGCGCGAAGCGCTCGCGGATGCCAGTCTGCATCCGCTGGTGGTGATCGGGATGTTTGTCGTGGAATTCCTCGCGATTCATCCCTTTCAAGACGGTAACGGGCGGCTCTCGCGCGTGTTGACGACGCTTCTCTTGCTTCAGTCGGGCTATGGTTATGTGCCGTTTAGCTCGCTCGAAAGCGTGATTGAGCACAACAAAGACGGTTATTACCTGGCCCTACGGCGAACTCAAGGAACGCTCGCCAGCGATGCGCCCGATTGGGAACCTTGGTTGCTCTTCTTCCTACGCTCGCTCAAGCAGCAAAAGGATCGCCTTGCGGCCAAGATTACCCGCGATTCGCGTATGGAGGGCTTGCATCCTGACGCACTGGCGATCCTGGAGCAGGTGCGCGTTTCAGGGCGAATCGCCACGGGTGAAGCTGAAAAGCTGACCGGTGCGCCTCGGCCTACGGTCAAGGTGAGGCTTGCTGAACTGGTTAAACGGGGGCTTCTGGTGCGGCATGGACAGGGTAGGGGGGCGTGGTATGGGCTGCCGCCCCAACAGGGAGAGCGGGAGGCGGATAGCGTTCAAAAACAAGCGCTAGGTTAAATGAGATCAATCTTCCCCAACGAGCTAAGTTATATGGATAAGCCAAGTGAAAGAGCGACAGATCAACAGCGTGCCTCACTCGCAACCTAATGACCATAATCCGTGGGTGGTCTTTCTCGTCTTCCTTCGCCTTGGGCTGACTTCCTTTGGTGGGCCTATCGCTCATCTGGGCTACTTTCGGGATGAGTTCGTCGAGCGTCGCCGGTGGTTGACCGAACAAAGTTATGCGGATTTGGTAGCGCTCTGTCAATTCCTGCCGGGTCCGGCCAGTAGTCAAGTCGGCATAGCGCTTGGGCTTGCTCGGGCTGGGTATGCGGGAGCGTTCGCCGCGTGGGCGGGATTTACCCTGCCTTCGGCCTTGATGCTTATTCTCGTCGCATTGGGCATTTCCAGTAGCGGTCATGCGCTCGCGCCTGGTGCCCTGCACGGGCTCAAGGTGGCGGCGGTTGCCGTCGTGGCCCAAGCAGTATGGGGAATGGCCCGGACTCTTTGTCCCGATGCGCCACGTGTCAGCCTCGTGGCGGTTTGCAAGCTGTCTAGTTCTATTCATGCCTTCTGGCTTGGGGCCAAATTGTGGTGATAACCGGCGCGGCTCTGGTTGGTTCACTGTTCTTCAAAGCCAGTCAACAGGGTTCCATGAGTCGCTATCCTTTATGGTAAACCTCGCACAGGGTGCTTTTGCTCTCGCTGTTTTTCCTCCTTATCGGGCTACCGCTTTTTGCGCAATGGATTCCTAGTCAAACTATCAAGATGAGGCGATTCGTTTCCGGGCCGGTTCATTAGTTTTTGGAGGCGGCCATACATACTGCCGCTCCCTTCAAGCGGAAGTCGTGCCATCTGGCTGGGTGAGCAATGAAACTTTTTGGCTGGATATGGGGGGCACAAGCGTGCCGGGACCTATTCACCTTTGCCGCTTTCCTGGGCGCGTCGATGAATAGCGAGCCAAAGGGGTTACTGGGTGGAATGATTTGCTTGGTGTGGATCTTTGCGCCGTCTTTTCTGCTTGTCGTCGGAGTTTTGCCATTTTGGGAACAACTTCGGCGCAATGAGCGGATGCAGTCTGCCCTGATTGGAGTCAATGCGGCGGTCGTCGGCATACTCCTAGCTGCCCTGTATCATCCGGTCTGGACCACAGCAATCCATCAGCCGCAAGACTTCGGCTTGGCCTTGGTAGCTTTCGTGGCATTGATGTTCTGGAAGTTACCGCCGTGGTTGATCGTCATGGGTAGTGGCGGGGGGATGTTGCTTAGTATCGGGGTTTGATGGAAGAGGGGCTTGGTTAAAGTTCACCCTTGAAAGCTTTATCGAGAATTGAGGGAAGCATGGCATCAAGCTCGGCGGTGGTTTGGAATTGGATGACTTTTAGACTACCTATTTTATTGCGTAGCTTTTCTATCTTGATTAAAATTGTTCTTTGCTCAGACAGTGAAAGAATAGGGATTTGAATATCGAGTAATTTTTCCGTTCTTAGTTTTCGTGTGTCATGTGTCGACTTTTCGACGAGTGCTACCATTTTCGGATTGAATACCCAAAAAAATGAGCATAGGAAAGCTGGTAATAGGCGTTTATCTGGGATAAGAGCCTTCATATCTTGTTGATAGCTGCTGTAACTTTAAGCACTGCGGATGGGAAGGTGTGAACGAGAATCATTCCACGAACAACAATGAGTACCGCTTCTTGATCTATAATTTTTAACGAGGGTCTCTTTTGTAGCGCTTTCTGATATGTGGTCAATTGCGTCGTGAATTTCACGTATCTTCATGTCTTTTGGGGTGATCCATGGTATAGAACCTTCCCAGTATGTTGGATTAGATTTTGATGGAGTGCCGCCACCACGAATGTCAACCAATTCGTGCAAGGGTCTGTGTTGGCACTTTATAACTACTTCATTAAAAACTGTAGTTGCACTGCGTCTCCATAGTCTTTCTAATTCATTTCCTGCCTGGTGGCGTAGCTTATGTGCCTCCTCAATCTTCCCCGCCAATCGCTCAATCTTCGCTACAATTCGTTGCTGCTCTGCGAGAGGGGGTAGGGGAATAGCTATCTGGAGAAATTTCTCTCTTTAAGGCGAACTCGATTGGTTGTACCCTCGCTAACTGTTTTGCATGATTCCAGCAAATTATTAGTCTTGCTTAACGACAGTATAAATTGATTGGTATGAACTTGAAGCCTTCGGCTGCCAGCAATTTGAGAGCCAGTCACCATGCCGCGTAACGTAACTCCCTTGCCCCATAGCCTAACGGTCACTTCCTTGTATTCCTGTTGCGGATCAAGCTCGATCCAATTTTGGGATTTGTGCAGAACTTCTCCTAACTTCACCAGTGGCCATGCCTTACTCATGCCTCCGCCCTCCCTAACTCGGCCTTGATCTCTTCCATCAATTCTAGAATCCGCCGCTCTTTTTTGATGATGTCCTCGGCCAGTTGTTCTGGGGGCAAGTGCTCAAGGGTCTCGACGCTGTTGGGGTTCTTGATGTCCAGATTCACTGAGAGGAGATTTCCTTCGGCGTTGTACTTGAGCACGTTGCTGGCTGGAATCTTCCAAGCGTGTTCATTCTCCGCACGGGTATCGAGCGGCCACCAGGCGATGCACTCGGCAAAATCCTCAAAGCGCATGGGCTGGGTTTTGGTGTAGTTCTTCCGTCCTTCTGGAAGTGGCACTTCGTAGTACCAAATCGCCTCGGTTGGCCCGCTGCGGTCAAAGAACAAGAGATTGGTGGGAATGCCGGTGTAGGGCGCAAAGACTCCATTCGGCAACCTGACGATGGTATGCAGGTTGAACTCCTTCACAAGCTGCTCCTTGATGCGGGCGCATACCCCGTCGCCAAAGAACGTGCCGTTCGGAACCACCACGGCGGCGCGTCCGCCCTGGGGCGATTTGCCGCCGGGGCGCTTGAGCTTGCGCATAATCAGTTGCAGAAAGAGCAGCGCGGTTTCTGAGGTCTGCATGTCCTCGGGGAAATTGCCCTGGATGCCCTTCTCTTCCTCCCCGCCAAACGGGGGATTGGTGAGAATCACGTCTACCCGATCCTTGTCGCCTATTTCCCGCAAGGGAAAGCGCAAGCTGTTCCCGGAATCAATTCTCGGGTTTTCCAGGCCGTGTAAGAGCAAGTTCATCTGCGCCAGCAGATAGGGTAGGGACTTCGCTTCGCCGCCCTGGATGCTCCGCTCTTGCAAGGTCTCGCGATCCTTGACAGTCTTGCACTGCGCTTCCAAGTGGGTGAACGCCTCCACCAGGAACCCGCCCGTGCCGCACGCGGGGTCTAAAACCACTTCGCCCAGTCGGGGATGAGTCACTTCCACCATGAAGCGAACGACGGCGCGGGGGGTGTAGAACTCCCCACTGTCGCCAGCGGAATCCCGCATCTCCTTGAGCATGGATTCGTAAAGATGCCCCAAGGTGTGCATCTCTTCGCTGGCGTTGAAATGGATGCCGCTCACCTTGTCGATCACATCGCGTAGCAGATAGCCGTTCAACATCCGGTTTTGCACGCCGCGAAACACGGTGGCGATCACGTCGCGGCGGTCGCCGCCGTTCACTCCCTGCAAGCTGCGCAAATAGGCAAACAGTCCGGCTCCGCGCTTCCCGTCCGGGCGGATCGCTTCATCGTTATTGATGAAGGCGATCAACTCCTCGCCCGTCATCTGACCCGCCCAATCCCGCCAGCGGTACGGCCGTGCAATTGCCGGTTGAAACGGTTTCCCCTTCATCACGGCCTCGGTTTCCCGCACCTGCTCCAGGTCGTCCAGGAACTTGAGAAAGAGAATCCAGGTGAGCATCGGCAAGCGATCCAAGTCGCCATTCAGGCCCTTGTCCTTGCGCATGATGTCCCGTGCGGACTTGATCAAGCTGCCAAGCTGCTGGGTGGTGGTCGCGGGCGGCGCGGGTGGTTTGCTGCGGTTTTTACTTCGGGCTTCGGGTCGGACTTCTTCGGTCTTGCCATGAGTGGGGTTCAGTAGTGGCTATTGGTTATTCTTACATCGTGTAGATGAGGGTTTGGAGTCGATCTACGGCCTGCTTAAGCGGCGCTGCGCCGCCAAAGAGGGTTGCGATCTCCATCAGGTTTCCATACTGCGAGATCGGGGGTACTTGCAAGGCGGTGGGGATGGCAAGCTGATCCGGGCCGTGTTCGCTGTATTTATCCAGTAAAGCGTTCAAAATCGCTCGGGATTTCTCCTCGTATTGGGCAAAGAACGCCTGCTCGTGGCTCCGCACTCGGGCGGCGCGCTCGCGGCGGGTGCGCAATGGGGTATGAAAGGCGACATGACACAGTAAGTCAAACGGATCGGCCTCGGGCTGCTTAGCCACGTCGGCGAGTGCCTCAAAGGTAATTCCTTGCGCTTCCAAGGTGAGAAGCACTTCTTCGCGGGTGAGGGGGTTGGCCCACTGGTCGTGAAGCTCGTTGGCGGAACGAAACAGCGTCCTGACCTTTTCGGCGGTGTAATCGGTGTATTGCACGGTATAGAGCTGCTTGCCGTCGGCGTCCAGTTCCATGACCTGGTGGCCGATCACCTGCACCTGACCGCCGTCCGCGTAGTATTTCCGTGGATTATGTGGCTCATCGTCATTATTGGAATCGGCTGGGGTAGGACAGTCCTCAAGGGCGGCTTCCTCGCCCTGATCGGCTTCAGCATCCTGGGCCTCGGTGGTCTCCACTTCCGATACCGTGTTCCCCTCGGTGTCCATGGTGATGTCCTCGGCGAACTCGGGAAAGCCGTCAAAGCCGGGGTCGGCAAACTGCCGGGTGGCCGATCCGGTGTAGTCCAGGATGTTGAAATAGAGCTTGCCGTAATCCTCTCGAATCCGAGTGCCGCGCCCGATGATCTGCTTGAATTCGCTCATGGAGTTGATGATGCGCACGATGACCACGTTCTTGCAGGTCGGCGCGTCAACCCCGGTGGTGAGCAATTGGGAAGTGGTGAGGATGACCGGCGCGGTGGTCTCCAGCTCCTGAAACCGGCTCAAGTGCCCCCGGCCAATGTCCTTTTCATCGGAAGTCACGCGGGCTACGTAGTTGGGATACTGCTTGACCAAATCCTGATTGAGATTGGCGATGGCCCGGCGCATTTCATCGGCGTGTTCCTGGTCCACGCAGAACACGATGGTCTTGGCAAAGCGGTCGGTTCGCTTCATGAACTCGGTTAAATGGCGTGCAATCGCCTCGGTGCGGGAGCGCAACGCCACCACTCGCTCAAAATCCTCGGTGCGGTATTCGCCATCCGGGATTTCTCGCCCATAACGGTCCAGCTCGCCCTTGGTGGGCCGCCAGCCGCTCGCGTCTACGGTGGTGATCACCCGGTGAACCCGGTAAGGGGCTAGAAACCCGTCCGCGATTCCCTGCTTGAGGCTGTAGGTATAGAGCGGCTTGCCAAAGTAGCGGTAGGTGTCGCGGTTATCCTCCCGCAAGGGGGTGGCGGTCATCCCCAACTGATAGGCCGGTTCAAAGTAGTCGAGGATTTCCCGCCAATTGCTTTCATCGCGGGCGCTGCCCCGGTGGCACTCGTCCACCACGATCAAATCAAAGAAGTCTCTGGGATATTGCCGGTACAGGCCGGGGCGGCGTTCGTCCTTGGCGAGCGCCTGGTAGATGGCAAAGTACATCTCCCGGCCCTTGCTGATTTCCCCGCCTTCAATCTTGAACCGGGCCTCGCCAAAGGGGGCAAAGGTCTTGTCCTTGGGATCGTCCACCAGGATGTTGCGGTCGGCCAGAAACAGGATGCGGGGTTTGCGGTGTTCGCCGGTGCGGTTCCATCGCGCGTTCCATAACTTCCAACAAATCTGGAACGCCACCACGGTTTTCCCGGTGCCGGTCGCCATGGTGAGCAAGTTACGGCGCTGGCCTTGCAAGATCGCCTGCACGGTGCGGTTGATGGCGATCTCTTGGTAGTAGCGGGGTTTGATGCCGATGAGGTAAGCCGGGGTGAGCAACCGGCTGGCGGTTTCATCGCTCAGATTCTCGGCGGCTTTGAGCCGCTCCCAAAGCGTTTCCGGGGTAGGAAAGGCCGATAGCAACTGTTCGCAACCGGTGGTGTAGTCGAATTCCAGAATCTCATGGCCGTTGGTGGCATAGGCGAACTTGAGGCCCAAAATCTCGGCATAATCCTTCGCTTGCTGCATCCCAGTTCCAACAGGTTCGGCCTCGGGCTTGGCCTCCACCACGGCTAATGCAAAGTCGCGGGTGTAGTGAAGCAGGTAATCCGCCCGCTTCCTCTCTCCACGTAACGGCTTGCCGCTCGTGGTGAATACCCGCCCGTCAGTGAACACCTTCTGCTCGGTCATGGAGTGGGGGGAAATTTCCCAAGCGGCTTTCTGCAACTTCGGGGTCACATAGACACGGCAGGTATCGGCTTCGTTGAGGGACATGGCACGCTATTAGGTAGGATTATTTTTCAATATAACAAAATATATCGTTTAATATCAAAAAATTAAGATATTTGGATATAGGTTTTTAGGTTCATAATATAACTTGAAAGTTATATTATGGAGTGATATAACTTGCGAACTACAAAGCTGCAATTAATTGGTTGAACTGCTAATCTGAAAGGATAAAGATTTTTAAGAATTAAATGAGAGAATTTTCCGTGCAAACAGTTCAAGACCTCCCTGAGTATAAGCAGCCTCCTGTTGTTGAGGTGGTTTTTGGTATTCACTTCAAAGAACTCAAAAACTTTCTTACTCCTTATCTTGGGCTATTGTGGGAAAGATTTAGGAGCGACTATCCAATTTGCCAAGAAGTTCCCCCTTTAGCGCCAGTCATCGAACGATTCTCTGACTCTCCGATTACGCAGACACAATTAGAAATTTCTGACTTATTGCCGCCCCCTAGGGTTTGGTTTATTCATAGTCATCAAAATGGAATTATCCAAGTACAGCGAGATCGTTTTTTACATAACTGGAAGAAAATCAGACCTAATGATGAGTACCCTAGCTATGAAAAAGTGAACTTAATGTTCAAAGAGAAATTAAGTATTTTTGAATCTTTCTTAGCAGAGTTTGATATTGGAACTTTAGAACCTTTGCAATATGAACTGACCTATGTTGATCAAATAGCATTCTCTGATGAATTTAATTCCTTGGCGAAGATTGGAAATGTTTTAAGGGATTTCTGTTGGCAAGATGAAACGAATCGCTTTCTCTCTGAGCCAGAATCCATCAATTGGCGAACTAGCTTCTTAATGCCGGATCGGGTTGGGCGTGTCCACGTTGCTATTCGCAATGCTCTTCGCCGCGAAGATCGAGAACCTATCATGGTTTTAGAGTTGACAGCACGTGGGTTGCCTATAGAAACTTCTCGTTCCGCAATGTGGGAATGGTTTGATTTAGCACATGAACGTGTCGTTCAAGGGTTCGCTGATCTCATTAAAGATGATTTCCAAAATAATGTTTGGAGGCGAATAAGATGATAGCTACCAGCTATGTAACACCTGATCATTACTGGTCTCACGATGCGGCTAGTATAATCTATGAGGAATCTTACCAACCGGAACATATTGCTTCGGTAGAGCCATTTGTTGAAGAAGATCAAAGTTTTTATCGAGAAAGTTTGCTAATTCATCGTTCTTACGGTTCGGCTTTGCTGAAGGAGAGCGCAAAAAATATCTCTGATTTACTTCTCAGAATATCTCTAGGGCAATTAGCTAATCATGAAGAAATGGTAGCAACTACGTCTTCATTAGCTGACTTTGAGAGCTATTTTCGGCAAGCAGGATGGCAAAAAGAAGAAGTTCTTGACTGGGATTACTCTATGTCCGCCCCTCCACCCCGCGCATCTGGAACGATACCTGTTAAGCTGGAATACATGGGCCGTGGTAAGCCCTTGCCTGCTGACGATCCGTGGCAAGACTAACAAATCTGTGTGTGGGTAAAATGGATTATCCTTGGTACCAATGTATTGCTGATGACAGTATCGAACAAGGTGATATTTTTGAGGCTTGTCCGGTATTCATTCCTCCCGACAATCTTACCTTGGATATAAATGCTCCTAGTAATGCGACTTTTCGTTGGGAGAAAAGGGATGTGATTGTGATGTCGCAGACTTGCGATTTAGTGAAAGGAAGAGAGAAGCTTTCGGAAATTTTGCTTTGCTCAGTCTGGAACCGATCTGAAATTAAGGAGGGGCACCTAGCAAAACCGAAAGGGATAGAAGATGTGCGTAGAGGTAATTTACCGGGCTATCATCTATTGGCGGCTTGCTCGTTAGAAGGAATATCTCGTGAAGTTAGAGTTGTTGACTTTCGTCAAGTTTATTCGCTGCCGGTTTCTTTCTTAAGACAATTGAGTATTGAGCACCAAAACCACATTCGGTTACTTCCTCCATATCGAGAACATCTTTCTCAAGCTTTCGCCCGTTTCTTCATGCGAGTAGGTCTTCCTGTAGATATTCCTCAATTCAAGTAAAGGCAATCTACTTCGATGGCTAAAAAGTTTCGTCATTTGCTGGATAGGATGCCCAAGGAACAGCGGAATCATATTGAAAAAGAAACAAACCGGCTGATAGCCGAAATGCCTCTCCAAGAGCTTCGTAAAGCGCTTCAACTTACTCAGCAGCAAGTTGCAGCTATGCTTAGCATCAATCAGGTTGCCGTATCCAAGATGGAAAGCCAAACCGATATGTATGTGAGTACACTAAGGCGCTTCATTGAAGCGATGGGGGGAGAATTGCGAATTGTGGCCCACTTTCCACAAGGGGATGTAGAGATCAATCAGTTCACCCAAGGGGAAGGGGGACAAATCAGGCGTCGGCGGCATGATTGAAATATTGATAGATTGAGTCTTTTACGAGGATAATAACTTTCAGGGGTAGGCTGTGAGATTTTGTTAAGAAACCAAGTGGATAGATTTTGTTGTGGTGGAAATAGCTTATGGAAATAAGTGAATTCCGAGATATCAAAAAATCTCAGAAGCCGGGAGATTTTGCGGCGCAAGAAGTCACTTCCGGTATTCCTATCCCAGCAGTCCAGCGCGTTCGGCTTTTCTCCTCCAGCGATTGGGAGGAGTTTGTAGAAGAATGGGCACATTCACTTAAAAATACCTACTCAAAAATTCAACGCTATGCGGGTTCTGGCGATAAAGGATGCGACGTAGTGGGTTTCATCAATGATACTGGATTCAAGGGAATTTGGGATAATTATCAATGCAAGCATTATGACCATTCTTTATCGCCGAGTGATGTTTGGTTAGAGATTGGCAAGATTATTTATTATTCTTATATAGGTGAATACAAATCACCCAGAAAATATTATTTTGCTGCGCCAATGGATATCGGGCTGAAACTTAAAAAGTTGCTTCAAGATCCGAGTTCTATAAAAAGCTGTCTAATAGAAAACTGGACTAATCATTGCCAAGATAAAATTACCAGTACTTGTCAAATTTTTTTAGATGAAGCTCTTCTTGCACACATAGAGAGTTTTGACTTTTCAACCTTCAGTAGCTTGTCAGTAGTCGATCTAATTAATGGACATAGCAAAACGCAGTTCTATGCAACCCGTTTTGGTGGAGGGTTAGCTCAAAGGCCACCTGCTGCCAGCCCCCCATTGGAGATACATGATACTGAAAGCAGATATATAAAACAATTGATGGAAGCATACTCGGATCATTTGCAAGAAACAATTAATCAAGTGGCTTCTATTATTTCAAGGCCAGATATCGGGAAGCACTTTTCGAGAGCGAGAGAAAATTTTTATCACGCAGAATCACTACGAAACTTTGCCAGAGACACGGTGCCAGAAGGCACTTTCGAGGCACTTCAGGATGAGGTCTATCATGGGGTTATCGATATTTGTGAAAGTTTTCATGCAGATGGGTTTATTCGTGCTAAAGCAACAGTGAGCAAAGCTGGTGATTTATCCCTGACAAGCAACGCCCTTTGTACAAAGATCAAGATTCAAGATAAGCATGGCATCTGTCACCAGCTTTCAAACGATGATCGTCTCGCATGGGTAAGGAAAAAGAATGGCTAAGAGTCACTCAAAGATTGCCACATTCAACAGCCCGCTGGAGACCGGAATTCGAACTCTTGTGCTGCTAGTGTCTGCTTATCCCGCATCTTACGATTTACAACATTTGGTATACTTCGATTACTTATTAGTCCATTCAGGTGATGTGAGGGGCCAGACAGTCTTCATCCGCCGCTTCCCCTCCGATCAGGTGAGTTGTTAGTAAGACGAGGTCTCGTTGAAAAGGGCCTACTTCTAATGATAAGCAGAGGGCTTATTGGTCGAGTTTTCAACTCTAATGGTATCGAATATCAGGCTGAAGATATCGCTGGACCTTTTATCGATGGACTGAATGCATCCTATTTAGTCAAACTTAAGGATCGCGCAATCTGGGTTTGTGACCATTTCCGAAACATGTTGCCTGAAGAATTAGAGGCATTGATAAAAGGTGTGTTCGATAAGTGGACGATAGAGTTCGAACCGTATGTGCGTAGCTATGGAGCTGAGACATGAACTATCGTGGCCTCCAACTACGCCATATTTGCTTCTTATCTCATCAGAAAGAGTCAACTTACCTAGAATTTAAAAGTGGACTAAACGTTATTTGTGGAGCATCGGATACTGGTAAATCATTCATAGCCTTATCAATTGATTTTATGCTTGGTGCGAAGCCACCTCTTAAAGATATTCGTGAACGTGTCGGATATGATCTTATCCTAATGGGCATGGAAGCGCATGATGGATCAACTTTTACACTTGAGCGAAGTATCGATGGGGGAGATTTTTTTTGTTACGATGGATTACTTACCGATTTCCCTGATCGCTTAAATGGAAAGCACCTTCGAAAGCGGCATAATGAAAAGAAAGAAGATAATCTCTCGCGTTACTTATTGAATCTCATTGGTCTGGATAAGCGTCGGGTAATTAAAAATAAACATGGAGTAAAAAAATCGCTTAGTTATCGGAATCTTGCCAGATTAACAATTATACAAGAGCAGGAAATTATCAAAGAGCAATCACCCATCTTGAGTGGTCAACATACAGAGCAAACTCTCGAATACTCTGTTTTTAAACTTCTTTTAACAGGTAATGATGATAGTGCATTTATTAGTAAGGAACCTCAAGGTAAAGATAAATTAGAGGTATTAGGTCGAATTGATTTAATTAATCAGCTTGTCGCTGAATACCAAGATGAATTAGAAGAATTAGCCGACGATCCTAACAATCTGAATGATCAACTTGAACACCTTAATGAGTCTATATTACGTCATCAGGAAGCACTTTATGTCACAGAACAACAACTAAGTAACTTAATGTCACAGCGTCGAGAAATGGTTAGTGGTCGCGAAAAAATCATAAATAGACTCGATGAAATTGAAGGACTTATTGCACGATTTTCTCTCCTTGAGAAACACTACAATAGCGATATTGATCGCCTAGAAGCCATACAAGAATCTGGTGTTTTGTTTACTTACTTACTCCTGTTGCTTGCCCTCTTTGTAGGGCACAAATACACAACGAAGCTTATAACGGCATGTGTGATGGAAATGTAAGTGCTGTGGTCAATGCTGCTACAGCCGAGATAATGAAAATCAGGAAATTAAACCGTGAACTTGATTTTACTGTAATAAAGTTACATGAGGAACGGTTACAATTGAAAGAGGAATCTAATAAAATTGCGGATAAAATTTCTAGGCTTCAAATTACAATTGATGAGGCAGTTTCATCTGAGGTTGCTAAAGCCCGTGCAACTTTTTCTGATCTTGTAGAAAAACGCTTTGATGTTCGACAAGCTCTTAACTTGTTTCAACGTATTCAGGAACTAGAAGAACTTAAAGTAACAATTGAAAATACGCAAAAGTGTGAATCTGATGATGTCCAAAAAGTATTCATCTCAAAAAGCATTCTGGATGATTTTGCCAAAATCGTCCAAGATATTCTGCAAGCTTGGCACTTTCCTGGTGCTGAGCGAGTCTACTTTGATGATTCAATTAAAGACTTGACAATATCGGGAGACACGAGGGTAATCATGGTAAAGGGCTTCGTGCTATTACTCATGCAGCTTTCAATATAGCGCTACTTGATTACTGCTATAAAAACGATCTTGCGCATCCAGGGTTTGTTTTACTCGACTCTCCTTTATTGGCTTATCGCGAACCATCAAGCGATGAAGATGATTTGAAAGGTTCAAATCTTAGAGATCATTTTACGAACATTTAACTAACTTAGCTGAGGAAATACAGATTATAGTTATCGAAAATGAACATCCATCTGAATGCGTACGTGATCGTATAAAATATCATTTCTTTACGGGTATCCAGAATAATGGGAGACAAGGTTTTTTCCCAATTTCTCAATAGTTAGCGCTGTTAATTCTCCGTCCGTGATAGTTCTATTTCTTCTTGCTGGTGATGCGCGCGAAGTTGATCAAAGAACGCAGGGGTGACCTCTTGAATTTCCTTTATCGAATGCTGCTAGCAGCTTCTTTTCAAGTTCCTCATCGGTTATCCTCACCAATGACAGTCCTCCTAAAGTGAGATCCCTAAAAAATTATTTTCGGTGACTCTATTCCGAGAGCTTCCTTGATCCGGGCAGCGATAGTAGCCGCTTTGATGGTTGCGGTTCCGGGCGGGCATAGTCAAGATACTCGGTCGGTGACCGCCTCCCTGCAAGCCGAAAGCAACAACAACCGCCTCGTCCTCATGGTGAAGAATCTTACTTGGGAACGGGTCCGGAGTTTTGGTCTGGTTGTTGAGTACAAAACGGATATGACCGGCGCGGTACGCGCGGCAGTGGCGGATACCTCGATGCGGGTGGAACCCACAAACGGTGGGTTTCTCCTCGATCTCGGCCCCTCGGGCGGCATAGGAAAGGGGAAGGATGGCGTGGTCTCCCTTGCGCTTTCATCGGGCAAGGTGGCCTCGGCGCGGCTTCGAGTGGAAAGTGAAGCGGTCTACGGATTCTGCCTGGTTCCCAAGCTCGGCGACTTCGGTTCCCATTCTCCGCTATCGCGCTACGTTGCGGAACGAGAAGAGGCGACGCTGAATGCTGCGGATTTCCCGAATTCGCTCGTGTTTACCCTTGAAGGTGGTCACTTGGTGCTAACCGTGACCGGCACGGCGTGGAGCGACGTGCAAGCGATCACCTGGCGGCGGGTGGCAAGCAAAGACCGCACCTCGGCGCTGCGGGAAGCGCTATCGAGCGGCACGGCGCGAGTAACGCCCGCTGCCGATGGATTTCTCTTGGAGATCGATGATGCCGATTTGCCGGAAGGGGAACGGCTGGTAGCCCTGACGCTTGATACCGGTGCCGTGGTGGCATCGCCGATCACCGTGCGCCGTTAAGCCGCACTCCTACATACCGCACGGCAAAGCTCATGCGCTCCCGGCCAAACAGCGAAAACTTATTACCGTGCCATGAGGTAAACATGATGAAACTATCCCATGTGCTGGATGAAGTGAAGAGGGAACTGGTGGCGCGAGTGCTCTCGGCGGAAGAGTCGGCGACTTACGGCATCAAGGAAACAGTGTATGAAAAATACAAGGTTAAAACTGAAGACGGGGCGGTCGTCATCGTCCGAATTCCAGACCCCCGTCATTTCTTGAAAGACTCCACAGAATACCTGCTGAACGCGGAATGGTTCTCTATGGAAGGATTCCTCTGGAATTTCGCTCCACCAGGACGAAATAGTCCTGAAACCGCGTTCAACCGTCTGAGTTTATTTTCGGTGACTCTATCCCGAGAGCTATAAAGGGCCCCCAAATTCGGACAGGTAAAAAAAGGGACTCCTCTGCAAGGCGGGGAAGCACGGCCCCCCCGGAGGGGAAAGAAGGAGGGGAAAGGAAACAGTGCGGGGGTCAAGGGGGAAGGGGGGGGGGGGGGGGGGCGGGCCGCCGGGGGGGAGCGGGGCCCGGGGGCGGCGGGGGGGGGGGGGCCGCACCCGGCACCCGCGGGGGGGGGGGGGGGCCCGGGGGGACTGGGGGGGGGGGGGGGGGGCGGGGGGGGCGGGGGGGGGGCCCCGGGGGGGGGGGGCGGGGGGGCGGGGGGGCCCGGGCGGGGCGGGGGGGGGGGGGGGGGGGGGGGGGGAAAAAGTCCGGGCCGGAACCCCGCCGCCCCCCCGGGGGGGGGGGGGGGGGGGGGGGCCCCCCCGGCCCGGGGCGGGGGGGGCGGGGGGCGGTTGGGGGGGGGGGGGGGGGGGGGGGGGGGGGGGGGGGGGGGGGGCGCCGGGGGGGGGCCCCGGGGCGGGGGGGCGGGGCGCCCCCCCCCGCCGGTTGGGGGGCCCGGGCCCGGGGGGGGGGGGCGGCGAGAGGGGGGGGCGGGGGGGGGGGGGGGCGGGGGGGGGGGGGGGGGGGGGGGCGGCCGCGGGGGGGGGGGGGGCGCGGGGGAGAGCGGGGGGGCCGCCCCCCACCCGGGGCCGCGGCCCGGCCCCCACCTGCCCCGGGGGGGGGGGCCCCGGGCCCGGGCCCGGGGGGGGGGGGGGGGCCCGCACCCCCCGCGGGGGGGGGGCCCGGCGCCGCCCCCCGGGGGGGCGGGGGGGGGTCGGCCCCCGGGGGCGGGGCGGGGGCTTTCCCCCCCCCCGGGGGGGGGGGGGGGCGGGGCCGCCCGGACCGGGGGGTGGGGCGGGGGCCCCCGGCGGGCGGGGGCCCCGGGGCCGGGGGGGGGGGCCCCCCCCCCGGGGTTTCCGGGCCGGCCGGGGGCGGGGGGGCCCGGGGGGGGGGGGGGGGGGCGGGGGGGGGGCCCCCCCAGGGGCCCGGGCCCGGGGGGGGGGGGGGGGGGGGGCCCGGGGGGGGTACCCCCCCGGCGGCCCCCCCCCGGGGGGCCCCCAGAGGGGGGGGCGGTGCCCCCGGGGGGGCCCCGCGGCCCCCCCCGGCCCCCCCGGGCCCTCCGGCGGGGCTTCCAAAACCAACATGCCCCCCGGGGCCGCGACCTTTTTTCAAAAACCCCAGGGGAGGACCCCCGAAGCCCCCCAAACGGGGCCGGAGAAAAGGGGGGGGATTCAAAAAAAAAAAATTAAGCTTCCATGCGATGCAGGATGGCTTCATTGATAAGGCGCTTACACCATGCTCTCTTTCACCATCGTGTTGTTCCTTAACCAATCGGCAAACGCTTCCTCTTGCAGTTCACCACTGGCTAACGCGGACACAAATCGAGTCGCTTCAAATTCCGAAGCCGTGAGTTGAAGATTATTTCGCGCCAGGAACACATAGCCGGTCATGAAGCCCGTGCGTTTGTTGCCGTCCACAAAAGGGTGATTGCGAATGATGCCCACGACATAGGCTGCCGCCAGTGCCGCTAAATCCGGCTGATCATAAGTCAACAGTTGACGGGGCCGCGCCAGCGCCGATTCAAGCAAGCCGGTATCGCGAAGACCGCTTGGCCCGCCATGCTCGGCGAGCAAGCGGTCGTGCATCGCCAAGACCACATGGGTTTCTATCCAAATGGGCTCTTTCATTTCGCCAACGCATGGAGGGTGTTGCGATAGCGGGCCATACCTTCTTCAGCCAGCTTCATCTGGGCTTCAAACTCCGGGTCATAGGGGGTCAAGCGATAGCCGCCTTCGGGCGTCTCGGTCAGGATAAGCCGATCTCCATCTTCGACATGCAAGCGGCTGATCGCTTCCATCGGCAGAACAACGCCCAGCGAATTGCCCAGTTTGCGAATTTTTAGGTTAATCATGACGGTTGTCCCTTTAGAGCATGTTATTACAAAAGTGATAACATGCTTGCCCTGAAGATTCAAGCAAGAAAATAGGGCCGTATAACCCTTTCACTCTCTCGACGGGATGCTTCTCCCCCTGCCCCGTTTACCCATGATAACGTATTTTATCTTGTGTAAAACCAAAACCAAGGGTAGGGTGATTCCATGAGCAAAACACCCCGCCAATCCAAGACCATTCCCGTTACTCATCAGGGCGAATTGCCCTTGGCGCTGCCGGGCCGAATAGAACCAGCGGCATTGCCGGAGTCTGTGACCCCTGGGCCTGAAACTCTCTCCGCCCGCGCCCTGACCGCCGCCGAATTCCAGGGCTTGGCCGATGTGCCGCCCGAACTGGAATGGTTCGCGAACATCGCGAACGCCAAAACCCGCCGGGCCTATCAGCAAGACGTGGCGGACTTCACCGCCTTCGTCGGGATCGCTCGCCCGGAAGAATTCCGGATCGTCACTCGCGCGCACTTCATCGCCTGGCGCAAGGATTTGGAGCGGCGCGAACTCGCGCCGTCCACCATCCGGCGCAAGCTCGCCGCGCTCTCCTCGCTGTTTGATCACCTCTGCGAACAAAACGCGATTACGCACAATCCGGTAGACGGCGTGAAGCGTCCCAAGGCCAACAACAATGAAGGGCTGACGCCGGCCTTGGGCGATGCCCAAGCGCGGGCCTTACTGGATGCGCCTCCAGCCAATACGTTGAAGGGCCAGCGGGATCGGGCAATCCTGGCCACGCTGCTCTATCACGGCCTGCGCCGGGAAGAACTGTGCAAACTGCGGGTGCGCGATCTCCAGCAGCGGGAAGGCGTGCTTCACCTGCGAATTGAGGGCAAGGGCGAGAAGATCCGTTTCGTGCCGGTGGCCGCGAAAGCGGCGCGGCTCGTCAAAGAGTATCTGGAAGTGGCTGGGCATGGCGATGACCTTCAGGGACCGCTGTTTCGTCCGGTGAAGAACAACTCAACCGGAACGCTGAACAAACCGCTCAACCCGGCCTCGGTCTATCAGGAAGTGGTCCGGCGCTACGGCAAGCAGGTCGGCATCAACGCGGATGTTCACGGTTTCTGCGTCCATTCCTGCGCGCTACGGCGGCGACAAACGCCTTGGAGCACAACGCCGATATTGCCAAAGTCCAGGAGTGGTTGGGACATGCCAATGTCTCCACCACGCGCCTCTATGACAAGCGGAAAAATCGACCGGAAGACAGTCCGACCTTTCGGGTGGATTACTGAATCTTCTCCGGGGGAGTGATTCAGGGAAAATACTGAAATGAAATCATCTATACTGGCTCTGGGCAGTCTTGCCCTTCCGGTGATGTGGTTCTCCAGCTCGTGATTCGACCACACTCCTCCACCTCGCCAGGAATACTCCTCCTGGTTCCAAATTTTTTCTGTGCGGCTGCAACACTCTAACGTTGCTGTCGGTCTTCAGACGCAGAGTTACTGAGCGGTCACAACTAATAAGCCGGCAAACTGCTTGTTAAGTATTCATTCTGGATTTGGCAACTTTACGTCTTCTGCGCCTGAAGGTAGAGGAGAATATCCAGCATATCCTGGATAGCCGGGATAACCAGGGTACCCTGGATACCCTGGATAGCCGGGGTATCCACGATATGGCTTGTTGTAAAAGTGATAAATCCTACTTTCGTTTGTAATAGATCCAAGGTAATTACCATCTGTTGTTACAACATCATTATTTCCCCATGGTAACCATCCGATCCAATTGCCATTAGTGTTGTAAACCATGTTACCTTTCTTAAAGGCAATCCAATCCCCACTCGAATTAAAGAGATAGTTTATATTTAACATCTTCATTCTTATATTCCTTAAACAATAGGAACTTCTACATCGTTACCTAATAGTTGGTTTTTGTTAACACGATCCCAGCGACACGGCCTATCTTAAGTTTATGCCTGCTCAAAATTTAGGCATTAGAAGCAGATGGTTTGTTGTCTCTACATGCGTCGATTAATACCACATCCCGCCGCCCATTAAGCCCTAAATCATTTAGGACTTTCAGTAATCTTTTAAGATCATTGTCAGTAAAATGAAGTATTGCTTTAATCGATTTTTTTGTGTCATTCGCTGCTTCATAAATGCTAACTTGATGTTGTAAATTTTGCTTCAACTTTGAATTCGATGCTAGCTTGAACTCCACTAAAGTTTTATCCATACTGCCTTTGGACACTTTGTAATCCACTGGGCCACGCCCATTATTGACCTCACGGTTGACATCAAATGGAGTGGCAAACCATGTTAGACGATACATAATTTGCAGGTCAGCTTCACGCTGTATGGGCTTACCTCCCATGTAAAATATTCGGTAACCATCTTGTTTCTCAATTACATCTTTAAGAAAATGTACACGACGAAGAGCTTCCTCAAAGCTATCGCCTAATCTATAAAATTCAGTACCAGCAAGATGGTTGCCAACAAGTGATTTAATTTGTTCGATGAACTGAAACTCAGTTTCTCGGACTTTCAATCCGCTAATTTCATGGGCCTCGTCCCCGTGATCCTCTTTGTGTTTAATATAGTAATCTATCAGTTGGGGAAATTGCTCTACCGTAGCTGCTGCTGCCTCGCGGATTTCCTTATCTTTCGCATCTTCGGAAAGGCGTTGAAGAAAATAGTGATTAACCTGCGCCCGTAACTGATCATCCGGCACAGCATTATAGAGTGTTTGGAATTGGTCCAATAGATCACTGCGATTAATCCAAGCTTCATCTTTTGTTAGGATGTCTTTAGGTGTTAAAAGCACGAAATCGGAACCAAAAGCTGGAAGCTCGTATTGCGCTCCCCTCCACCTTCTCGTTGTGTAGTCAAAACTAACTTTATCTACGAAAAAGACTCGTAGCAGAGAGGAATTGATATGCTCACGAGCAAATTTTTGAGTGTAATTAAGAAGATAGCCCTTAATGAGATTAGTGGTGAAGTCGCTTAGATGATCGCGACCAACACCGTCTCCAAGCAAACACAACTTTTCCAGATGGCTACCACGAGTGATCGTCTCAGCACCAAAGTCCATAAAGACATGATGCAAGTTTTTACAAAGAGCAGATGCGAAATCACCGCCAAGACCGCTACCTTTGTTACCAGTGCGACTAAAACCAAGCCAGTTTTGCCTTACTTCTGGAAAACGAAACCAGGAGTTAATTAACCCTTTGTTGATCGCCGTGTCTCTCGATACGTCACGTAAAAATTTAACATACTTAATAATCTGATCATGGAGCGCGTTATATTCAGTTTGATGACTGTCAAATAAGAGAAATGGGTCAATAAATAGAGGTAAATCATTGATAAGCGAGATATTGAATGCTCCATAATCTTCGAGGACTTTGGGAGCAACTTCAAAGAAGTCTGTAAAGTAAATGCGAGCATCCATCCCCTCTTTAGCTAAACCTGAAGTGCTCATGCGTTAAACATCACCTCACTTCTTGCCGCGATTGGGCCGCTGCGTTAGGGCCGATCCGGCTGCGCTCTTCGCATCCTTGCTCGCCTTCGGGTTGCTCAAAACTCTACCCGCTGCGGAAGCTGCTTTCTTACTCGTCACTTCGCTGTTGCTTTTCTTTGCCATAAAATCACCTCATCTATTTGAAACATATATAAATTTTAAATTTGCGATCATTTTCGCAAGCTTATTCTATAGTGTGATTATCAAACAAACAAGTATTATTTTGCCTTTTTTGTTCTTTGGTGCCAATAATAGGACTAAAGAACAAACTCAGGGAGCGAAGTCATCGCAACCGGAACCCAAGCGGGAGAGCAAAAACCATGTCCTTCAACCCAAACACCCTCGGAAGGAGGCTGCGCGAAGCAAGGGAAAACTGCGGATTGAGTCAACAAGTTGCGGCGGATTCCATCAGCATACCGCGAACGGCGGTCACGCAACTTGAGGCGGGCAACCGTGCCGTTTCAACCCTGGAACTGGCCCAACTTGCGGAGTTGTACAAACAGCCTGTAGCCGATTTCTTTAGCGAACAACCTCTTCGTGAGGATGATCTACTGGTCGCGCTACATCGGTTGGCTCCGGGCCTCGATACCCGTTCGGATATCAAAGAACAGGTAGAGCGCTGCCTGAGCCTCTGTCGGGAAGGTTGCTCGCTGGAAAAATTATTGGGGCGATCCCCGCGAAGTGGCCCGCCAGCCTATAACTTGCCCGCGCCACGAACGGCCAGTGAAGCCGTTCGGCAAGGTGAGCAAGTGGCTCTCCAAGAGCGGAAGCGGCTTGGTTTGGGTCAGACGCCCATTGCCAACATGGGAGAATTGATCTCGGATCAAGGAATCTGGTCCTCTGGCGTCAACTTGCCTGATGAAATGTCCGGCCTGTTTCTACGCCATACCTCCATCGGCATGGCGATCCTCGTCAATTTTGACCATGTTCAGGGGCGCAAACGCTTTTCCTACGCGCATGAGTACGCCCATGCCCTACTCGACCGGGATCGCACGGCCACGGTCTCGACTCGCGATAATGCTTCCGAACTGATTGAGAAGCGAGCAAACGCTTTTGCCGCCGCGTTGCTGATGCCCGGTGAAGGGGTAACGGAGTTCCTCCGCTCTCTCGATAAAGGATTGCCTAGCCGATATGAACAAACGATTTTCGACGTAGCGACTGAGGGGCGGATTGATACTCAAACTCGGCCTGTTCCGGGGTCTCAGGCCATTACTCATCAGGATGCGGCAATGCTTGCTCATCACTTCGGGGTGAGCTACCAAGCCGCTACTTACCGGCTAAAGAGCCTGAACCTAGTTTCACAACCAGAATGTGCCAAACTGCTAGAGCGCGAATCGGAAGGGAAAGGATTTCTCGACTTCCTAAAAATGTTGGATGATCTCGATAAGCCAGAAAGCAGAGAACGGCAAGATCGCGAACTCAAGAGTCAAATTGTTCACCTTGCCATTGAAGCGTATCGCCGGGAAGAGATTTCTCGGGGCAAGCTTCTTGATCTCAGCAAGAAGCTGGAATTACCTGGACGCAAGCTGATTGAGCTTGCTGAAGCCGTTAAGGAAGATTAGTTACTGGAGTGCTGTTAGTGGAAGGTCCATCGTCTATTGTTATTGCTGATACCTCGGTGCTCATCAACTTCCTTGCAATAGGCCGTATGGACTTGATCAAGCGGCACTCGTGCCGCTTTTTAATCACAGATCATGTACGGCAAGAAATTACAGAACACTACCAGGAACAATTTTCTTGCCTAACAGACGCATTAGAGCAAGGTATTCTTGAAGAAATTTCGGTGACCGATCCAGAAGAAATTGAAACATTCGTCAAGTTGACCGGACTTGAGAGCTTCGGCAACGGTGAATGTGCTTGTATCGCTGTTGCTCTTCATCGCAGTTACACCTTGGCGATTGACGATAAAAAAGCCATAAAGCAAGCTCACCTCTCCTGCCCCACGATCTGCATCGCCACCACTGAAGACTTGATGGTGTCTATGATTAAAGCTGAACTCATTACTGTGAATGAAGCTGACGCCATTAAAGATGAATGGGCTTCATCCTATAAATTTAAGCTCAAAATTCAGTCGTTTGGAGATATCTAATTTAATGCCGATTGGCTGTGCATCTAGTCCATGGAACAGCCGTTCTCCATAGATAAATGCGAATGAATAACATTACAATATTACCTCACAACCTATCCAGTGAGTATGTGAACCATTTGGGCATTCTCCAGAAGATGGTACGAAATAGTAGCTCAAACCACTTACCCTCCATACAGCGAGATCTACAATACCGTCGTCATCGTAATCAGCAGGGAAGGGAGTATCATTTTGCAAGCCCCATTGTAATACATAGTAATTTGAGTTTGAGATGCTTGTTCTTATGTACCAACTTCCATTACTTGGACGCCACACCGAAATTTGAGAAATTCCGTTTCCATCATAATCCGCAGAAACAGGTATGTCGCCGTTTAATCCCCATTGGATAGCAACATAGTTGTTTGTTTTTCCCCACCCTAATTTATAATCGTAGAGGACATACCACATTGGCGCCCCTCCATTTCTGTATACCGCGAAATCTGGTTTTCTATCTCCATTGAAGTCACCTATAAACGGCTTATCCTGGTAATCCCCATTGAGTAATACGATCTATTCCAAAGTTTTCAGATGATAACCGGTAATACCAATTTCCAGTGGTATTATCCCAGTTTATACTATCAGGGTGCCCATCTAAATCTAAGTCTGCACTAAATTTATCTAACCACTTTTTAATCTCTTGGATTGCTTAAGGGTTTTGCTCATAGTCCCATATAGATGATTCTCTAAATGCATGTATTGTTAGATTCAAATTTAAGACAGAACTGAAACGAGTGGCATCTCTTAAAAAAGCTGCTGCACTAGGATTTGTATTGAGAATGGCAATCTCACCAACATATCCAGGGATACCATATTTTTTAGCGGTAGAGCTGACTTTACTTAATAGAGAAAATAGATTTTTTCTCGTGAAGTCTCCTGTTCCATAATACACATTGTTAACAAATTGCATTTCATTCCAATCGTAGAAGTGAACCTCTAAAACTTGATTTGAAATTCCAGGAATAGGATGATAATTTTTATCTACGTTACCAATAATTGCTCCTGGATTTGCGTAGATTATCGGATGTACGGAATCAATGCTACGAATACGTTGGGCAGCGTTTAGGGCAATTTCTTCCCAATTTAAATTGACTGGTTCATTAGATAAATCATACCAAACATTCTTATATTTTTTTAAAGAGGTTGCTAAAGCTCCCCAATCAGATACGAATTGGTTGACATCGTGAATTTCAGAACCTGGTACCGATCTATCTGGCCAGAGAAAGGTAATAGCAACTATCATTCCTTTGGGCTCTGTTGTGGTGAGAAGTGTTTTTATGCGGTTTATCCAATTAGTTAAATTCGGATCGTTCGTCAGATAAATTGGATATCGAACCATGTTCCCACCCCATTTATTGATATCACTACCGTCTACGGTAATTTGTTGGGGATGTCTGGTTGCCGTGGCGAGCTGAAAACCACGCCCTTGCTGCTGAGCAATAGCAATTGTGCAAAAAGCCAATTCCAAGATAAGAATTAGTATTGCAATTCGCACCAATGATGCTAGTGAAAAACAAATACGGGATAACGTGAATATTTTCATAACGATAGCCAAATTTATATTATATTATTCTACCTTAATTCCAGAAAAACCAGATATGGACAAGGAATGTCACAGGATAAGTAGCTTTCTCCAATGCGTATGTTTCATACTATCCATAGCTATAACTTTCTACTATTTATTTAACATATCAACGTATAGCGTTAATATCCCAAATTCCGATGACTTCAATGTTTACATGGAGTTCATCAATAAATATCTTTGCTCTGACAACATTTTGGAAAAAATCGCTCTTCTATTCAGATCCCATAATGAGCACTACCTTGTATTCCCTCGGCTACTATCCATTGGCATACTTAAAATAGCAGGGGAGATAAATTTTGTATGGCTTAATATTTTAGGCTGCTTAGCGCTTCTAGTCTATCCTTATGTTGTTTGGGTGTCGGTTCATGTTCCTAACTCGAAACGGCTGCTGTTGTTGTTATGTGTTTGCCTGATGATTTTTCACCCGCTGTATGTTGAGGCAACTTTGTGGGCAACAGCCGCTGTTTCAAATTTGTGGGTGGTCGGATTCGTTTTACTTAGCTTCTTATATGCTCAAAAGAACGGTTTCTACTTTACATTCTTGACCTTTTTTTATGGATTGATGGCAACTTTTACTCTCGGAAGCGGAGTGCTTGCATTTGTAATCTTGGGATTAATATTTCTAAATAGTGAGCGATATATTAAAGGAGTTTTCTCTCTTGTTCTGTTTGGAATTCTAATTTGCGTTATGCAAGCAAACTCAGCAAAGGCTGTAATTAATAAGTCTGAATTAGGGCTGTTCGACTTTACTCTGAGAGCCCTTGATTATTGGATCACTTTTCTCGGTTCTTCCTTATCATTTTATTCTCATTCTATGGGTTTGGTCAGTGGTGTAGTTTTTATTCTTTTTTTTCTCCTGCTTTGCTATCTAAGATACGATAAGACAAATCCAGCAGTTTTTGGATTATTGTTATTTTGCATCTTTACAGCTTTAGTCCAATCTCTTTCTCGCAGCCAAATGAATCTGGACTTTTCGTACACAACCAATCGTTACAAAATTATCTCTATTCTTGCTCCCCGGCCGGGCCCCGCTCTCTTCTCTAAGTTTTGAATTTCGGAAGCGTTTGGGGGGAAGGCCCGGCCCGGGGGACGGTGGTGCTGCCTGAGTATTGAGTGCGGGGGCCAGCATGAAAGCTTTGGAGTATAAAGTCTTCATTCTGAAAACTTGATTGCTCTAAAATTTCGGACAGGAGGTAGTACTATCCGGGTAAGCGCAGCACACGCGATGGATATGCAGGAAATTATTACCAGTACGAAGTTTTGAAGGGGGGCGCCGGGCCGGCCCGGGCGGGGGGGGGGGGCGGGGCGGCGGGGCGGGCGGCGCCGGCGCTGTCGGCCAGATCGGGCGGTTGCGTGCGGGCGGTGGTTGAAAAAGCCCGCGGGGTGGGCGCGGCTCCGGCTTGTCGCGGTGGCGCGTGTGACTTGTTGGGGGGAGCCGGAGTGGTAGGCGGGCGGCGCCGAACGGGATGCGCCGCCTGGACGAGGCACCCCCCCGTTCTACGGCAGCCGGCGGATGACGGCGGTGCTGCGCCGGGCCGGGTAGCGGGAATCGGCAGGTGCTGCGGCTGATGCGCCAGATGGGGTTGGCAGAGCAACCCCGACCCGGATCATCGACTGCTGCGGGGGTGACGGCGCCGGCCAATCACGTGTGGAGCACCGATAAGCTGCCCGGGGTCGGTCTGGCGGCTATTCTGGACAAGGGGCGTCTTCAACCCGGTTCTGCCTGGACTGTCTGCGAGGCCTTGCGGGGGGTGGGGGCAGCACGGTGCTCTAGCGGGCAATCGATGGCGGTCGGGATTACACGTCAAAGGGGGTCAAAAGAGAGGTGTACCCAACGGCTGACACGCGATGTGCTATCACGGCCGGCCCCCTTCCCAGTCTGGAAAACACTAATGTATCTGATGAATATGTTTTTGTCCGTGGCTGGGCATTTTTGTTCAACAAACAAAATGAGGGATCAACGATTTATCTGGTTCTCAGTAACTCAAAAAATCAATACCTTGTATCAACTTTAACGAGGTTAAGACTAGATGTCACCATGCATCATAAAATCTATTTTAATCAGGGCAATCTAGACAACAGTGGCTTTCAAAGTCTTGTTTCGAAAAATCATATTCAGCCCGGCGAATATAACATTGGGGTTATGATCAAGCTTGGCAAGGATGTATCGTACAAGCAGACGACGAGTAAAATTAAAATATAAAAACTTCTATTCTCGTCTGAAATATAAACTTACTTGCCATCAAAGTGATTATTTAAAAGCGGCCACCACGCTACACATGCTCAACCTTTATCCGCCAGTGAGCCCGTTCCCTGGTCTCACTGGCTAAACCTCTCAAGCCGCTAACCGCTCGGCTGTCGGCTCCTCCACTCTAGGATTATCCACTTGGGGGCCTTCCACCAAAGCGTAGAGATACTCAAACGCCTTCTGCGCCTGGCTTGCCGCTTTGACCAGCGCGGAAATCCTGCTGGAGAACTTTGAGCCAACTGCCAATGTAATTGGCGTGTTGCAGTTCACCTCGCAAGCCAAGGCGGGCACACAGAAAGGCCGATCCCATTTCAGCCACCAGTTCCTCAAACGCATAGGCGTCATCGCCAAAGCGTTTACCCCAGGTCCGATCCAGCCGGTGTTCATGCCCGGTCCAGTGGGTCAGCTCATGCAACCCAGTGGCGTAAAAGTTCTCCGCCACGTTGAACCGGGACCGGTCAGGAAGCGTGATCTGATCGTCGCCCTTGCGGTAGAACGCCCTGGGACCGCCTTCGACAATTCGCGCTCCGCTCTTCTTGAGAAGATCATCGGCCACGACAATCGGCAGAAACGCCTGCCCTTCGTGCGGGACTTGCGGGCGCAAGTGATCCAAACCGGCAATCTGATCCAGGTTAAAGACTACAAACGACTTCAACATGGGAATTGTTCGAGACCGTTTGCCGTTTTCCTCGGTCTCATCATCCACCACCAGGGGTTTGTAGATGATCCCGTGAGTGGCCTTTTCGTCCTTCCTCACGAAGCCGCCTAGCTCCTTGGCCTGCTCATACCCTAGCCAAAAGTTGGTGGCGTAACCCTTGCGGGCGGCGGCTTCCCACAAAATGGGAATGTTGATGCCGTGGTAGTCGTCTCCGGTCTTTAGGTTGCGCGGGATAGAGAATTCCCCGCCACTTCGATCCCATGCGCATTCCCATGGTTTTACCCCGGCTTTGAGTTGCTCAATAATCTGGGTCGTAACACTGGCGATAATCGCTTGGTTGTTCATCACAGACCTCCAAAGCAGGAGGCCCAAACCAAGGGGAAGCGGGCACAAGTGGCCCGTCCCTGCGGTCGGGCCACGTATTGAGAGAAAACCTTGAACAAAGCAGTAGCATGGTGCTGCCGCCTTCACCTCGGGGGTCAAGGCGGGAGCCTCCATCACGCACTACCCTTAATGGAAATTGCGAGAGGAAGTGTTATCGGACTCGCAACTATGGGAAAGAACAGCGGTGCAACTGACAGATCGAGATCGGGAAATTCTAATTGCGCTCACGCACAAGGTACGGCTGCTCTCGCTTGAACAGATTGCGCGTACTTGGTGGACAGATTCCCCGTCCGGTATTGCCACGGCGCGAAAGCGGCTCGCGGTGCTCGCCAATCCGGCAAGCAACTCCTATGTTATGCAAAGGATGAAGCTAAATGCGCACCCCGAACTTGCGCTTGATGGCCCTATTTTTCATGGCAACCGGGAGAATCAACTCCGCACTTCGGGGCGCTTTCCTACCGCTTAAAAAAGCGCTGGGATCAAGCTCCAAAACCGACTACGGTTTATATTGCTACGGAAAAGCCGCGCGCTATTTTGGCGGATATGGGGAAAGTTGAGGCGTCCACTACAGAGCACTCACGATCTCCATGTGGCGCAAATTTACTTGCACTTCTTTAAAACCGATCCAGCTCGGGCGGCTCTTTGGGTCTCGGAAGATCGCTTCGCGCCGGAACGCCGACGCGAGAAGTTGCCCGATGCGGTAATTCGGGATGCTGCGGAGAATATTGCGCTCGTGATTGAATTCGGCGGGGCGTATGACACAAAGCATGTGGAGCGGGTACACCTAGATTGTGTCACCCGCTCTCTGCCGTATGAGCTGTGGTAAGGGCTTACCTGCCTAATATCCCCTTCTCTATCCAAATCTCGGCATACAGGTTGAATTCTTCCAAGCGTTTCTCCATTTCAACCCAGTCCGCTTCGGTCGTCGGAGATTTCCACTTCGGTCGATCATTATCTTTAAAATTAGCGTGAGCCACAAATTTTTCGCATTTTTAAGCGCTCACACTCCAGCATATCACCATACGATACTGGATTATTGTGGATATCCATTCCGCCCCACCTGCAATTATTACCGCGAAGTATCCGCCGGCCTGGAGCCAGATACGGCTGAAAACGGCTTAAGGTTTCGCTGCTCGTCGCTCGTTGGGCAAATCGTTGACGCTCGGCTTGTTGCCGAATTTGTTCTTTCTCCTGATTCAGGCGTTCAATCTCTTGCCGGGCGACTTCTTCTTGCTTGTTGGCTTCTGCCTCGGTAATGCGTTTTTGGATGTTGTGTATTGCCTGGTTACGGGCGACTTGTTGAGCTTCTAATTCTCGTTTTGCTTGCTCTTCTTTCGCCTGATCAATTGCAGCAGCGAGAGTTGGCGAATTGGGGCTCACTTGAATTCCCTTAGTCCGCTGCAACAAAACTCCATTTCGCCTGTAACCGGTCGTACTCAGTCAACGCTTCTTTGGCATCCTTACTAGCGGTGCGTATTTCCACCACTAGGGCCTCGGTCGGTGCGTAAAGACTGTTATCGCTTGCAGCCTGTAGGGGCGTAAGCATACTTTGAACTTGACTGCGCATTCCTGCACCTGAATCAAAGGATAGCGTTTGCCCTCCTGAAGATTAATAAAATCCTCAACACTCATGGGATCGCTTGCCAGTGCTTGACCCTCGGCACTGGTAAGAATTGCTTTCATCTGACTTTCCCAGCGCTCAATTGCAGCTTGCAAAGTTTCCAGGTCTTTAATGACCGCATTCCCTTCTGTCAGCGTCGCCAAGCGCTTTCCCTTGGCAATTACGGCTTGTTCCTGCTTGGCTTGATCGGCGTTTTCGCTGTTTAAGCGCTGTTCGAGAAGCTTTCCAACCTCCTCTTCCGCGCCAAGCGCGAACGGATTAAAAGCAGTGAGTCCAATAAGCAAAAGCCAACCTCTGTCCATCGTTATTTCCTCTAATGTGAGAAGATAAAGAAAGCTTATTCGTTAGCGGGGATCGCTTTCTGATTTGCAGGATCAATAACCCCTCGCGCCTGATAGAGTGACTGCAAGTGTTTTGCCCATGGGGAAGCGCTAATTTTCTCGCTCACCTCGGGCGGCAATTCGTTTTCAGAGAGAATATAAGCCGTGCGTAGCGCTGGCGCTTCTGGGCGGGCTTCGGTTCTGCGTTTGCGGTGGGTTACCAAGGTATGAGCACTTGGAGCCGGCCACGGGCGTTTTTCCGGCGTTCGTATTCTTCAAAGGTAATATGATAGCCGCCGCGAAGCGGAAAGGCATAGCCGCCAAACTGTGAATACCCCCTGTCCTCGGCCAATCAGCACAACGCTGGTATCTGATTCATCGCTAAGCGCAATGATATCATTTGCCATAAGCCGGGGGCCGACCTTTTCGTAAGCTCCGTTCATTTGGCCGTTAACGTCTAGTCGCCCGCAATAGTAAAGCGTCTCCCCGGAAGCTTTACTCAGCTCCTCCCTCTCCTGGGGGTTACTCACAGAGAATATCTGCTTGAACCGGGTGTTGGACTGTACAGTGTCTTTCAAATTAGAGTCATTTGTCCATAAGTCACTATTGGTTTGATTAGCAAGAATCAATCCCATGCCCATACTCCGGGCCTGCTGCAAAATAAGCTTGAAATTAAGCGATGCGACATGCTGAAACTCGTCAACAAAAACCCATAACTTCGGGGTTTCGTGATACTGGCGTTGATGCTGATAGGCACTCGTGAACAGTGTATAAAGCGCAAGTTTTGCGATTTCCCGAACCGAAGCAGTTTCAATCGCGGCGGGTAGCCAGAAATAAACCACCTCGCGGTTTTTAACCACAGTCGCCATGTTGATCGCCTGATCTGCTACCAAATCATTAGCGGTATAATTGAGCTGCGGTATCGTAGCTAAAGACTCCACCACAGCAATGAGTTCAAAGGCGTCCTTCTCGTCACTAATCGTATTTGTCAACTTCCCTACTTTCTCGCGTAACTCCTCAAAAGAGGCAATATCGGGATACTCCTGGATGGTGCGCGAAAGCAAGTTTCGAGCAACTCGCGAATAATAGGACCGGCCATAACCTCTCCGTGATCCAACCCTAAAGCGCTTAAAAGACTTCGCACACTTGGTTCAAACTAATGTGGTCGCTTGAAAATGGCCCAAAAGGGTTAAAGGCATGAGTCGCCTTCCCTACTTCGTTGGTGAAGAACTTAAACCGCTTATCCGCTCCGTTTTGGGCGGTTTGAAACAAAGGCATATCGCCTTTTAAGTCAATTACGACAACCGCCGAATCCTGCAAGCTAATTAGCTGGGCCAGCAGCGGGGCCCTACCCAAAGCCGTTTTTCCACTGCCGCTATCTCCCATCAATAGCTTTGACGTAGCGCGGTAGCGCTCGGCCAAAAACCGCAATGCAAGTCATCAGGAAAATCAGAATGGGAAAGAGAAGGCATTGCACAATGCCTAATAGTATTGCCCAAAACCGCTTGGCCTTTACCCATGAAGGCGCTATCCAGTGTAAGACTAAACCAAGCGCCGGGGCTGGTTTGCAAATAATCTGCTGCTTGCTTACTTAAAACATATTCCCGCTGCGAAATAGGGTCTAGCTTTTTCAGAAGAAGGGCTTCACCGGTAGAAATATTTTTCACCACCTCGGCTAGCCGTGGGCGGTTCATAATGCTCAAAATAGGCAATGAACCGGGTTAAAGAAATCTTTTTATCCACGACTCGCTGAAACGCTGCCAGCAGGGGCCGTGAATCACTCGATAAAAATCCTAGGGGAGCATAGGAGATAAAGTAAATGGTTGAAGTGAACAATGCGCATAGTGTAACTGCCGCCAAGAGATTGCGCCTGATCCAGATTCCACCGGGACTTTTGAAAAGTCCTGGTGGTGAAACTGGATTAGGAAAGACCGTGCCGTGACTCTGGTACGCGCTATAGAGAATCCAAAACAGCATACTGACCACTACGAGAAATAAAACTAGCATTATCACCGTAATCATAGTGGTAGTTTCATTTGTAGTTGCTTTGGTAATCGAAAATTATTCGATAATAAAGCAGTCACTCCGCTATAAATAATCAGCGGAAATAAAGATACCAAGCAACCAAAGAGCTCCGCTTTGATTTTCCTGATCCACAAAATCAAAATGAACGGCCTGATAGCGAGTGTAAGTAAACCAGCTGCCAACTATCGCTTCCCGACAAAGCGATAAACTTTCTCTTACCGATTTAAATCCAGTCGCCCAATAAAAACACCCAATGAAAAGAATAACGTAATCCAGATAAAATTCTTAAATCCGAGAATCGGTGTTCTCGCAAAAATAATCAGCAGCAACCCATAAACAGCAACGATAATAAATCCGTCATAGTGGCGATTATCCCATTGTGCTTGAGCCATTTTCCGCTTCTCGCCCAAGAGTTGTGGATTTGCCGCAAGCCACATCGCGTAATGGTTAGCGACAAGACTTGCCAGATAGCAGGTCAAGCCAAGGCTGAATAAAAATAACCCATACCCAATCACGGGATAGCGATGAACTAAGTGGGGAGAATCGCAAGTAACCATAATCCCGGTCCCAAATAGAGTATAAACCCCGGCGATCCATCTCACCCGTCGACTAATCAGTTTATGTAAACCAGCAGCACACCCGTTGCGCTAAACACGGCAAAGAGAAAAAGGGGTAGTTCAGATGGAAGCTGGTCAAGGAGCGGCACCATGCTCATGACTAAACTGAGAACGCCGATTAACCCTATAATGTAAATAACAAAGTGGCGCTCCTTGCGGATTAAGACCGGATTCGCCTGATAATCGAGTTCGAGTTCTTCAAGGTCTTTTTAGCCGTTCATGCTGTAAAACATCCTAATTTGGCGCGGTGCTTGGCCGATAGCCTTGCTCGCTCGGTGCTCGGCCTACCTCATGGGTTTTAATCTTTTCGTAAGGCATGAATAGTTACGCGGATGTGGCATTAAATTACCCAAATCGGAAACGACCCTCCACCCGACACCAAACGGGTAAAGGGTTCTTCTGCAACTGGGCATGAACTATCTCGCGCTTGCTGTCCTCGGCAATCACCATAGCGATCACAAACAGTTCATCGGCAATGATTTCTTGAAAACCGGCAGCTCCTTCCCCGGTCAATTAACTTCCGGCATTTGTTAAGAAGCCGCTGATATTTCTCCAGCACCTTGTTCCACGAGAATTTGGCCCAGTCTCGCGGTTCTTCCATCGGAATCAAGATAGAAATGGTTCTGACCAAGATTTAGTGATTCAGCAAAAGCCGAAAATGCCTGGATGATCCTCGTTTTGGTGAAGACCGGTCTAACCGTCTTCCCCAACAGCAAAGGCCAACACGCCATAAAGCCTTACCAGCGCTTGAGGCCCAAACGGGTGGCGCTTTCCTCCGGTCTCTCCCAAAGCCTTCGCGGCAACAGGCGTAAGTTGGTAGTAAACCCGCTTGCCGTAGAGCGGCTGCGGCTGGAGGTATCGTTCGTCAAACGCTCGCAAAACATTCTTCTCCCCGCCTGGTTTGGCGTCGGGGAAAACAAGCGGCGTAAGGCTTTCGGTCGTGGTCAAGCGGTAGCGCGTAACGTGCTTGAGGATTTCCTCGTCCCTTTCGGTAAGCGGCATGACTGGCTCCCCTGGATGCTTCCCCCGTAGTTTAAGGTTACATGAAGGGAAAACTCGCCTTCCCAACCTACAGATTATAACCTACACCTTGCACGGCAAGGCGTGGTGTGGGGAAAGACTCGCTTCGAGGCTTCTATACAAGAATGAAATAGCGGCTTTCCAAGTGGGGTTACACCACCTTGAGGTGTGCGCCCCAACCGTTAGTCCCCCGACTGTGCCCCCTTGGCGCGCGTGCGACCTAGCACGCGGGCACGGAGACCCGTTCAGGGGTCGGGAGTACCCGGGCAAGCCGCCTTAGGCTTGCCGGCCCCGGCCTGGGCCAACACCCCGGCTTCCAGGGGTGTGTCTCTCACAGCGTGCCCTAGCACGCTTGAGGCGGGCCGTTCAGGCCGTGAGCGTCCAGCGAACAAGGGCACTCAGGCCCTGTTCAGGAGCCCGTAAGTGCCCTGGGCGGATGCTCCTGATAAGGAGTGACAACAGGAATTGTCACTCCTTATTAGTGAGACTCGGCATTGCGCTGAGGTTCACGAAGCGCAATGCCGAGAAGCGAAGCTTATTCCGCGAAGCGGAATAAAGCGTAGCGTGGGGAGGTCAGGCTAGAATCTCCCAAGCGCGAGAGCGCGGGGAATTCCCTAGACACGGAAATAAAGAGCCGCGCCATTGATGGCGCAATCATCAAGGTGGCAAGCGGCGCGATCGCGCGAAGCGGAATAAGCAAAGCGCTGGGTGGTCGGCAAGGAACTCCCAAGTACGAACGTACTAGGGAATTCTTGAGCGCGATAACAGGG
>JADJQQ010000004.1 GCA_016712625.1 Candidatus Competibacteraceae bacterium
ACATCACTTTATATTTCGGGTCATTCAAGTCGACATAAGATTTTACCTTATCGGCTAATTCCTTACGAAGCAGCACGCTTTGGCCAATCGTGATGTAAGCGTTGCTAAAGTCGATTTTTTGACGGCGTTCATCGGTAATGCTCATGCCGCTCATAATGATGTCGCATTTATCGTCGATCAACGCCGGAATGATGTCACTCCAAGCAATTTTAACCAGTTCCAGCTTGGGAGCGCCGAGCTCTTGGGCCAGCAGATTGGCAAGATCCGGATCGAACCCGATAATTTTTCCTTGCTTGTCATTCATGATGAATGGCATATAACCAGGTTCCAGACAAACTCGTAATCCATTTTTCTTAATTTGCTCCATGTTACCGGCCCAGGCGGCTGGCAGACTGAGGGTGCATAGGGCTAAGGTGATGGCGGAAATCCAGCGACTCTTACTCTTCATGAACTAATTCCTTCTAAGGATGCAAATAATACCGAAAAAAAACCAAAGGCGAGGCTCCGATTGGTGGCTATCAATTGGAACCTCTATCATATTAGTGCATATTTTATTTTACATTGAAAACAAATTTCTCACAGTGCTTCACGTTGACTTTCCCTCATCAAGCAACTCTCTAATAATCATGGGTGTGCCGCACTTGGGGCAGCGCGGCATCTCCTCGATAGGGATATAGATCAGCGAGGTATAGCGGCATTTCGGGCATTGGATTTGAACGGGTTCCGCTCTATCGCGCTGCATGAGCCAACTCCTCGGTAGGTGCTGTTTGGACAGTGAGACGCTCGATGGCCCGCGCGAAGCGCTGTAAGCCTTCCTCGATCATTGGGTCAGAGATAATGAGAGCAGGGGCCAGCCGGACCACATCCGGTCCGGCTACCAGCACCAGTAGCCCTTCATCCAGCGCGGCCTTAATGAAATCCCGGCTGTGACCGCGCCAGGGTTCGGCCAATTCGCAGCCCAGCAACAAGCCTTTGCCGCGTAGTTCCCGAAACACGCCATACCGTTGATTGAGCCGCTTGAGTCCGGCCATGAATACGTTGTGCTTGGCCCGCACCGCGGCCAATAAATCTGGTTCGCTCAGCAATTCCAACGCCGCTTCGGCCACCGCGCAGGCTAGCGGATTGCCGCCATAGGTAGTGCCGTGACTGCCGACCGTGAGGCTGGCGGCGATAGTAGAAGTGGTCAGCATTGCACTAATCGGGAAACCACCGCCCAACCCCTTGGCTGTGGTCAGGATGTCGGGAGTGACATCGTAACCCATATAAGCGTAAAGATGGCCAGTACGGCCATTGCCGCACTGGACTTCGTCGAAAATCAACAAAGCGCGGTGGCGGTCGCACAACTCGCGCACTCCACGTAAAAACGCCGGCGTGGCGCTGGTGACGCCGCCTTCACCCTGAACTGGCTCCAAAATGACAGCGCAAGTGCGGTCGGAGATAGCAGCGGCCAAAGCATCAAGATCGTTGAATGGAACGTGCGTGATGCCCGGCGGCAGCGGCTCAAAGCCTTCGGTGTATTTCGGTTGACCGCCGACCGTCACTGTAAAGAGCGTCCGGCCATGAAAAGATTGGGAGAAAGCGATGATTTCGCGCTTGTCGGAGCCGCCGTGATCGGCTGCGTATTTGCGGGCCAGCTTGAGGGCGGCTTCATTGGCCTCCGCCCCGGAGTTGGCGAAAAACACCCGTTCGGCGAAAGTCAGCTCGCACAGCCGCCGCGCCAGCCGTAACGCGGGTTCGTTCACCAAGACGTTGCTAACGTGCCAGAGCTTTTGGGCTTGCTCGGTCAGGGCGGCGACCAATTTCGGATGGGTATGCCCCAGCACGCTCACGGCGATGCCACCGGCAAAGTCGATGTAGTCTCGGCCTGCCTGATCCCACAGGCGCGAGCCTTCGCCACGCACCGGCACAATCGCGGCTGGAGCGTGGTTGGGCGTCATAACCTCATCGAACAATGCGCGGGTGACAGGAGACTGATTCATCGTGGCGATCCTGGGCAGTGTTAAAAATCCAAATAGTACTCGAAACTTCTATTCAACTGCTTGACCTTGCGCATTATTGCGAACGATCAAAAATAACGCAAAATACGGCCCCGGCGTGGCGGGAATCTCGGCAAAGCGTTTGATGATGCGCTCCGCCGGTCGGCTGGCTTGTTCGATATAGAGCGTATCTTCGGCCCGGCCGGTTTCCTGTAACAGTTCCAGCAGGCGCGGCCGATGCCGACCCGGTTTGAGGATCGCGACGCTCTCGCTAGCGAGCAGCGTTTGCCGTAATACTTCGTCGCCGGCGGTGGCGGGAACCACGGTCAAACGCTGCTCTCCGGTAATCAGTGGAGTTGCGGCGGCGGCGGCGGCGCTGACTGAGTTTATTCCGGGAATCACTACACAGGGAAAACGGTCGCCCAGCCGTTGCAGCAAGTAGCTAAAACTGCCATAGAACAGCGGGTCGCCCTCACATAGAATGGCCACGTCCTGACCGTCGGCCAACGCGGCCGCGATGACCATAGCCGCCTCATCGTAACCTTGGTTGACCGGACCACGATCCAACATGCACGGCATGGTGATGGGAATTTCCCGCTTGCCAGCCAACCACTGCGCGGCAATGTCGCGGGCCTGAGCGCCGCCTTGCGGCGTGGCGGGGTAGGCGACCACCGGCACGCTTTGCAAAATGCGCACAGCCTTGAGCGTCAGCAATTCCGGATCGCCGGGGCCGACGCCAACGCCGTACAATGTGCCTGTGGTCATACGGACTTCTCCAATTTCATCAGCAGCACTGGCAAATAAGGCCGCATCACCCGCTGCCCGGCCAACTGCTCGCCACGAGCGACGCTCAGTTCCGTCCATTCCGCCGCGCGGTCGCCGACGAAGGTGTGCAAATCCCCCGGCTATCTTCGGTCACGGCGCTGGCGACCAGCCGACCGCCTGGCATTAATCGGCTCCACACGGCCTCCAACATTTCGCCCAGGCTACCGCTGCTACCGCCGATGAACACAGCGTGCGGGTCGGGCAGCTCGGTAAAGGCACCTGGCGCGCGGCCCGCGATGATCCGCAAATTGCTGACGACGCCGAAGCGTGCGCGGTTGATGCCCAGATGCTCCAGCCGTTCGGGGTGGAACTCGATGGCATAAACCTCGCCTTGAGGATTCCAGCGCGCCCATTCCACCGACACGCCGCCGCAGCCCGCGCCGACATCCCAGCCGATTTCCCTGGCGCGTGGGGCGAGCAGTGAGAGAATGCTCAGCCGCACTTCACGTTTGCTTAATAGCCCCTTGCCCGGCTCCGCGCCGGTGCTGAACCGCTCGTCGGGAATGCCAGGAAACTCCGGCAACAGCCCACCCGGCCCGCGCGTTTCCAGTAGCATGACATTGAGCGGCGAAAAATCCATCGTCGCCTCAGCAAGTTCAGCGGCTTGAAAGTCACGAAAGCGCTCTTGAGCACTCCCTAAATCTTCCGCCACCCAAATACCCGATTCACTGAATCCAGCTTCGACCAGAATCCGGGCGATAGCGGCTGGCGAGCTATCACGGTCGGTGAGCAGGGCATACAGCCGATTACCTTGTAGGGCTGACCGTAGGCTGGCCAGCGGCCGGCCGTGCAGGCTGACCCATTGCGCGTTTTGCCAAGGCCGGCCCAGCCGGGCAAAGGCCACTTGAATGCTAGAGACATTGGGATGAAACACCAGTTGCTTAGGAGAAAATTGGCGGAGCAAAGTGCTGCCGATGCCAAAAAACAGCGGATCGCCAGAGGCCAGAATGGCGATGCGCCGCTGAGCGTTGGCGCGCAACAGATCCGGCAATCCACTCATCGGGCTGGGATACGGCTGTTTTTCGGCGCTGGATGTCGGCACAGCGGCCAGATGGGTTGCCGAACCGATGATGAGTTCCGCTTGTGCCAACGCCGCCCGCGCCGCCTGACCCAGCGCGCCGCCCTCCATCCCCATGCCGATGACCTGGATCAGCGGGCCGGACCCATCGGGTTGCGTATTCATCAAAAACGGATGCCGCTCGCCATCCGCGCCAGGGCGTTGAGGGTAGCCGCGGCCAAGGCGCTGCCGCCGCGCCGGCCCAATAAAGCAATGCAAGGCGTTTGAAATTCGCTCGGGCCGACATCCCACAATGCCTGTTTCGATTCGGCGGCGTTGATGAAACCGACCGGCATCCCAATTATGAGCGCCGGGCGCGGCGCGCCCTCATCCAGCAAATCCAGTAGCCGGAACAAAGCGGTCGGCGCGTTGCCGATGGCGACGATCGATCCAGCCATTCGCGCCGGCCATTCCGCCATGGCGGCCATCGAGCGGGTTTCGCGGGTCTGGCGGGCGCGTTCCGCCACTTCAGGGGCGTTTAGAAAGCAATGCACCTGGCCTTGCAGGTAGCGTTTGCTGATACCCCGGCTGACCATTTCGATGTCGCACAGCACATCTGCGCCTTTGGTCAAGGCGTCGAGGCCGGCGGCGACCGCGCCGGAACTGAAATGTAAATCCTGCACGATGCCGGGGTCGCCGGAGGTATGCACCAAGCGCATCGCCACCTGCTGCTGGTCGGCATCGAAGCGGGACAGGTCGGTCAACTGGCGAATTTGAGTAAATGACTGGCGTTCGATTTCATCGGGGTCGCTAAGGTAGTCGAAGCGGGGCATGGGGACTCCGGCGCGCGGCGGTCAGCCGTGCGGGGTAGGGTGATGAGGATGATGGCGGTTGTTAGGGTGATCGTGACCCTCAGGGTGGTCGTGATGATGGCTGGGTTGCGGCGCGCCTTGCCAGTCTTCGCGACCGACGATAGGGGCGCGATACGGGCAAAACTGACAGTTCATGTGCGCATGGCCGGTTTCCGCCTCGGTCAGCCGTTCAGAAAGGTAGCGACTACCAGCGGATGAGCGTTCAAATACGGCGCAACGACCGCGCGCACGTCCGGGTGGCGGCTTCGATAGTCAGCCACGGTGGCGCGCACCTGCTCGACCAAGCGGCCGGTGAATAGCAGATAGGGAAAGACCACCACGCGCTTGAAGCCCAAACGATGGGTTCGTTCGAGGCGTCGGCCATCAGCGGCGCGGCCACGGCGGGTATAGGCGGTTTCCGCCAGCCGAAACCCATGCCTTCCACAGTATCCGAGTGATTTTGCTGATGTTGGAATTGGCGTCGGACTCGGAACTGCCACGCCCAATCCCCAGCAACAAGGTATCCTTGCGTTAGTAATCCACCCCTAATTCGGCTTCGGCGGTTTCGATACGCTCGCGCGCGACTTGCAAGAGGTTGGGATGAATGCCCAAATCGGCACCGAAATTAACCTGTGTTTCCGGATGTGCGTCCTGAAAAATCTTGAGCAGCACCGGAAGGTCGTTCTTGACATGGCCAGCGGCCATCAGTAGGGGCGGGCAAAGCCGTGATGTGGCGGAAACCTTGCTGGCGCAGCTTTTCCAAGGCATCCGGCACGCTGGGTTCGACCAGTTCCAGAAAGCCAGTGAGACACGTCCGGTCGGGGAGCGCTTGTTGCAATTGATTGGCCAGATGCTGAAATTCGGTGACGCCCGCGGTGAGTCGCGTGCCATGGCCGATTAACAGAACAGCGGGGTTGGAGAGCGGAGGCTGAATCATCGGGATAAGAGCAGATAGAGGATGGAGAGTGATTGGCTATGATTGTACAAAGCGCGACGGATGTTGTTGAGTCTTTTACTCAGTCGCTTGCTGGTTTCCGCTTAGCAAAGCGAATGGCGGCTGGTCAGCTCGAATAAGGATCTAGTACATGAATCTGAACCAGCGACAGCAGGAAATTCTGCAACAGGTACGACAAGCGGGTTCGGTCAGTATCGAAGAATTGGCCCCCACTTCAACGTTACTCCACAAACCATCCGCCGCGACATCAATATCTTGTGCGAATCGGGTTTGTTGCGGCGATTTCACGGCGGGGCCGGCTTGCCCTCCAGCGTCGAGAATATCGCTTATCCGGCCCGGCAGGTGTTGCATCACGACGAGAAGCGCCGCATCGGCCGTCTGGTGGCCCAACATATTCCCGACCAATCGTCGCTGTTGATCAACCTCGGCACCACCACTGAGGAAGTCGCCAAGGCGCTGGTCGATCACGCCGATATGCGGGTGATCACCAACAACCTCAATGTTGCGATGCTGCTATCCGACAACCCCAGTTTCGAGGTCATTGTCGCGGGTGGGGTGGTGCGTCACCGGGATCGGGGCGTGATCGGCGAGGCGACCATTGATCTTATCAAGCAATTCAAGGTCGATTTCGGAATCATCGGTATTTCCGGCATCGACATGGACGGCACTCTGCTGGACTTCGATTACCGCGAAGTGCGGGTGTCCCAAGCGATTATCGCCAATTCCCGCAAGGTGTTGCTGGTCACCGATCACAGCAAGTTCGGGCGTAACGCCATGGTTAGGCTTGGCTCCATCACCGAGGTGGATATGTTGTTCACCGATCAAACCCCACCAGAGGCGATGACTGCGCTACTGGCGCAGTCTGAGGTCCAGGTGTTCGTGGCTTGATTATTTGTTTTCATTTCTGTTCGTATTAAAAAATATTTTTCGTTATTTACACTTTAATGACAATTTGGTGTCGCTATACTCATTAATAGAGTTTCTTTTGAAAATAATCTGAACGACGATCACCAAGAGAGGCGGGCGAATGAGTGTGGGCTATGTGCTGGCCATCGACCAAGGCACCACCGGTTCCACGGTATTGATCTTCGATCATGACGGCCAGATCAAGGGCCGCGCTTATTCGGAATTTACCCAGCATTACCCCAAGCCCGGCTGGGTGGAGCACGACGCCGAGGAAATCTGGCTGGTCACCGTCAAGGTCATCGCCGGGGCGTTGCGAGCGGCTACCATCCGCGCTAGCGAATTGCGCGCCATCGGCATCACCAACCAGCGGGAAACGGTGGTGCTGTGGGATCGAGCGACCAGCCAACCCGTGGCTAACGCCATCGTCTGGCAAGATCGGCGAACGGCCCGCTTATGCGATGAACTGAAAGAGGAAGGGCTGGAAGAAACGGTGCGCCGCAAGACCGGCTTGGTGATCGACCCGTATTTTTCCGGCACCAAGGTCAAGTGGCTGCTCGACAACGTGGCCGGGTTGCGCGCCCGCGCCGAACGGGGCGAGATTGCTTTCGGCACCATCGACTCTTGGCTGGTGTGGCGCTTGACCGGCGGCAAGGCCCACGTCACCGATTATTCCAATGCATCCCGCACCCTGCTTTACAACATTCAAGAATTGCGTTGGGACGATGCGTTGCTCGAACGGCTGGAGATTCCCAAAACCATCCTGCCGGAAGTGAAGCCGTCCGCGTATGTATACGGCGAAACCGACCCGGAAATATTCTTCGGCACCCAGCGGATTCCGGTGGCGGGCATCGCGGGCGACCAGCAAGCGGCGCTGTTCGGCCAAGCCTGCCACAGTCCGGGACTGGCCAAGAACACCTACGGCACTGGTTCCTTCGTGCTGATGAACACCGGCACCAAGAGGGTGCTGAGCAACGAAAAGCTGCTAACCACCATCGCCTGGGGTATCGGCGACGAACCGGTTGAATACGCGCTGGAAGGGGCGATCTTCATTACTGGCGCGGCGGTGCAATGGCTGCGGGACGGCTTACGGATGATTCGGTCGGCGGCGGAAATCGAGGAACTGGCCCGCTCGGTGGCCCATAACGAAGGCGTCTACTTTGTGCCCGCGCTGGTGGGTTTGGGTGCGCCGCATTGGGACCCTTACGCCCGTGGCTTGCTGATCGGCCTCACCCGCGGCAGCACCCAAGGCCATATCGCCCGCGCGGTGTTGGAAAGCATTGCTTATCAAACCCGTGACGTGATTGAAGCGATGCAGCGCGATTCTGGTATTACCTTGCAAGAACTGCGCTGCGATGGCGGCGCGGCGGTCAATAGCCTGCTGATGCAGTTTCAAGCCGATATTCTTGGCGTACCGGTCGAAGTGCCGCGCATCGTCGAAACCACGGCGCTGGGCGCGGCCTATCTAGCCGGTTTGGCGGTCGGGTTCTGGGAAAGCCGGGCGGAACTGGCCCAGAAATGGCAATTAGCCCATCGCTATACGCCGCAACTGGCTGACGCGGAGCGAGAGCAGTTGTTCCGGCGCTGGCGCAAGGCGGTGGAGCGGGCCAAGGGTTGGGCGCTGGATGACGATTGACCCTCGGTTTGCTGATCCGTCGCATGAAAGGTAGGCCAATGACCCTGCGTGAAAACAACCTCCGCAAGCTGGAGCAGGGTGTTTACGACGTGCTGATCGTCGGCGGCGGCATCAACGGCGCGGTCTCGGCGGCGGCCTTGGCTGGCAAAGGGCGCAGGTAGCGCTGATCGACCAGCGCGATTTCGCCGGCTTTACCAGCCAGCAATCGTCGAACCTGGCGTGGGGCGGGATCGAGTATTTGGAAAGCGGTGATTACGGCTTGGTCAGAAAGCTCTGTCTGAGCCGCAATCATCTGATCGACAGCTATCCGTCCCGCGTCAAGGAAATCCGTTTCTTTGCCACCATCGACCGAGGGTTTCGCTGGTCGCCGTTGTTTCTGTGGGCGGGTACTTGGGTGTATTGGCTGTTCGGCAACGGCTTTACCCGCCTCCCGCGCTTGCTCCTAAAACGAACGATTCAGCGCGAGGAGGAAGTCATCGATATTCGCAACGCCGCTGGCGGGTTCGAGTATTCCGATGCGTATCTGTGCGATAACGATTCCCGCTTCGTGTTTCAGTTCGTGCGCTCGGCGATGGATCGCGGCGGCATCGCCGCCAATTACGTCGAGTCGCTCGGCTCCCGGCGGGAGGATGGCGTCTGGCGCACCCGCGCCCGCGATCTCAGCACTGGCCACACCTTCGAAATCCGCGCCAAGGTGCTGATCAACGCCGCCGGGCCGTTCGTGGACGAATTGAATCAATTGAGTGGCGAGCAGACCGAGCACCACCATTTGTTTTCCAAGGGCATCCATTTGATCGTGCCTCAGATCACGCCCAATGCGCGGATTCTGACCTTTTTCGCCGACGACGGCCGCTTGTTTTTCGCCATTCCGATGGGAGCGCGCACCTGCATCGGCACCACCGATACCCGCGTTGACAGTCCTTTTACCGAGGTGATCGATGAAGACCGCCAGTTTGTGTTGGATAACATCAACAAACGGCTGCGCTTGCCGCAACCCTTGACCCGCGCCGACATTATCGCCGAACGCTGTGGGGTGCGCCCGCTGGTGGTCAAGACCCAAGGCGAGAATCAGTCCCGCGACTGGTTGCAGTTATCCCGCAAGCACGAAATCGACATCAATCGCGAACGGGCGCATCTGAGTATTTTCGGCGGCAAGCTGACCGATTGCGTCAATGTTGGCAACGAGGTCGCCGATATCGTGGAAAGTTTGGGGATCGCGTTGCCGCACCGCCGCTATAAATGGTATGGCGAACCGCATCGCTCGGTGCGGGAAGAATACCTGCATCAAGCGCAATTAATGCATTTAGACAGCTACACTTTTCCCGGAGCAATGGAGAGCCTCACCAGTCGGCTGTGGCGGCGCTACGGCGATAAAGCGCTCCGGCTGCTGGAAGACATTCGAGAAGACCCCCGTCAGGCTGAGGTGTTGATCCAAGGGACCGAATACCGCCGCTGCGAGATCGGCTTGGCCCAGCGTCAGGAAATGATCGTCAAGCTCGAAGATTTTCTGCGGCGGCGCTCCAAGATCGCACTCGTCGTGCATCGAGATGCCATTCGGCGCGCGCCCGGTTTGATGGAAGCCTGCGAGATGCTGTTTGGCGCTCAAGCGCAAGAGAAATTCGATGAATACTTTCAAGAACTATCCCTAATGGAAAAGGCCGAGCAACCCATGCAACAAGCCGCGACAGGCGCGCCATGCAATTAACCCTGGCAGGCGTCGCCAAGCGTGTCGGCGCGGCCATGCACCTGTATCCGCTGGATTTCGCCTTGCAATCGCGCGCGGTCACGGTGCTGCTGGGCGCGACCCAGGCCGGTAAGACCACCCTGATGCGCTTGATGGCGGGATTGGACGCGCCCAGTCAAGGCCGGGTTTTGGTGGATGGCCACGATGTGACCGGATGGCCGGTGCGCGAGCGTAACGTGGCGATGGTTTATCAGCAATTCATCAATTACCCCTCGATGCGGGTATTCGATAACATCGCTTCGCCGCTCAAACTGCGCGGCGGCCTCGACCGCGCCGCCATTGACCGGCGGGTGCGGGAGCTGGCGGCCAAGCTGCACATTGATCCCTTTCTTGACCGGCTGCCCGCCGAATTGTCGGGTGGCCAGCAGCAACGGGTGGCGCTGGCCCGCGCCTTGGCCAAGGAAGCCCCATTGATGTTGTTGGACGAGCCGCTGGTCAATCTCGATTACAAATTGCGCGAGGAATTGCGCGAGGAATTATCGGCGCTGTTTGCCAGCGGCGATTCGACCGTGGTTTACGCCACCACCGAACCGACCGAGGCGCTGCTGCTGGGGGGTTATACCGCGGTGCTGGATGCGGGCGAACTGCTGCAATACGGCCCGACCGCCGAAGTGTTTCACCGGCCGCGCTCGATCCGGGTGGCTCGCGCCTTCAGCGATCCGCCGATCAATCTGCTGGCGGGACACGCCGTGGCGTCCGAGATTCAGTTGACCGACGGCGCGCGGCTGACTGTGTCGTTGCCGACGGACGCGATACCAGCCGATGCCACCGAAGCTGGCGTTACGGCCGGCATCCGCGCTGGCGCGTTGCGGGTGCATTCGCAACCTGGCGACGTGGCTCTGGCCGGTCGGGTGGAATTGGCCGAGATTTCCGGTTCTGACACCTTTGTCCATGTCGCGGCGACGGTCGGGCCGCTAGTCGCGCAACTGACCGGCGTGCATGACTTCCAACTCGGCGCGCCGATTACTTTGTATGCCGATCCGGCGCGGATCTATGTGTTCGATTCGCGCGGCGCGTTGTTAATAGCGCCTGACTTTCCAGGAGCGCGCTGACGTGGCCCGCATCGATCTCGATCTCGCCCATTCCTATCTGTCCGATCCGAAGCAAGACAGCGATTACGCGCTGTTGCCGCTGCAAATGAGCTTTGTCGATGGCGGTGCTTATGCGCTGCTGGGGCCGTCCGGTTGCGGCAAAACCACGCTGCTCAATATCATTTCCGGTCTGGTGCGGCCCTCGCAAGGTGCTGTCCGCTTCGACGGCGCGGATATGACCGCGCGCAGCCCGCAGGAGCGCAACATCGCTCAGGTGTTTCAGTTTCCGGTGGTCTACGACACCATGACGGTGGCCGACAACCTGGCCTTTCCGCTGCGCAATCGCGGCGTCGCTCCGGATCGGATCAAGACCCGCGTCGGCCGGATCGCCGAAATGCTGGAATTGAGCGGCCAACTCAACCAACGCGCCGCTCACCTCGCCGCCGACGCCAAGCAGAAGATTTCGCTGGGGCGCGGGTTGGTGCGCGAGGATGTCAGCGCGGTGCTGTTCGACGAGCCGCTGACGGTGATCGACCCGCATCTGAAGTGGCAACTGCGCCGCAAGCTCAAGGAAATCCACCACGAGTTGAAATTGACCTTGATTTACGTCACCCACGATCAGGTCGAGGCGCTGACCTTCGCGGATCAGGTGGTGGTGATGACGCGCGGCCAAGCAGTGCAGATCGGTACGGCCGCCGAATTATTCGAACGGCCGCGGCATCGGTTCGTCGGTCATTTCATCGGCTCGCCGGGCATGAATTTTATACCGGCGCGCTGGCGGGAGGGGGCGATAGAAGTGGCTGGCCACCGGTTGCCGATCGCCCCAGCGCTGGCCGAACGGTTGAGCGCGGCCGGCGAATTTATGCTGGGGATTCGACCGGAGTATGTGACGCAGACCGAAGCGGGTGCGTCGGGCGCATTGCCCGTTGAAGTGAGCCAGGTTCAGGACATCGGCACCTATTGGCTGCTGGCGGCCCGCGCTGGAGAAACAGTGTTGCGGGCGCGGTTGAATCTGGCCAGCGCCGCGCCGGACGTCGGAGCGACCGTTTGGCTGAAGGTGCTAGGGCCGCATAGCTGTTTCTACGGCGGCGACCAACAGCTGATTGCCGCCGGTGTGGAGCCGGAACAACCCGGAGCGAGCGCATGAAACCGATCAATCAAAAAGCCTGGTGGTTGGTGTTGCCGGTGTTCATCTGCGTCGCCTTTTCGGCGGTGCTGCCGCTGATGACCGTGGTCAATTATTCGGTGCAAGATATCATTTCGCCCGACCGGCGGGTGTTTGTCGGCACCGAATGGTTCGCGGCGGTGATGCGCGACGAGGAATTGCATTCCGCGCTGTGGCGGCAGTTGACTTTCTCACTGGCGGTGCTGGCGGTGGAAATCCCGCTTGGCATTGCACTTGCGCTGTCGATGCCCGCGCGCGGTTGGCAAGCGTCGGCCGCTTTAGTGCTGGTGGCGCTGTCGCTGCTGATCCCGTGGAACGTGGTCGGCACTATCTGGCAGATTTATGGCCGCGCCGACATCGGCCTGCTGGGGGCGGCGCTGGCGTGGCTTGGCGTCGATTACAGTTACACCGGCGACGCCACCGACGCCTGGATCACCGTGCTGGTGATGGACGTGTGGCACTGGACGCCGCTGGTGGCGCTGCTGTGCTACGCGGGCTTGCGCAGCATTCCCGATGCCTACTATCAGGCTGCCCGCATCGACGGGGCCAGCCGGTTCGCGGTGTTCCGCTACATTCAGTTACCCAAGATGCGGGGTGTGTTGATGATCGCGGTGTTGCTGCGGTTCATGGACAGCTTCATGATCTACACCGAACCGTTCGTGCTCACCGGCGGCGGGCCGGGCAACGCTACCACCTTCCTATCGCAATACCTGACCCAGAAAGCGGTCGGCCAGTTCGATTTGGGGCCAGCCGCCGCGTTTTCGCTGATTTATTTTCTGATTATCCTGCTGCTGTGTTTCATCCTCTACAACTGGATGCAGCGGGTCGGCACGGCGGACCCGGAGGGCGCGAGCCATGAATGAAGCGCGCTTCCGTTGGCGGACGCTGTTTTTGATCGCTTATCTGCTCTTCGCGCTGCTGCCGATCTACTGGATGGTCAATATGAGCTTCAAGACCAACCAGGAAATTCTGGCCAGCTTCACGCTGTTGCCGCAGCAGTTCACCTGGGCCAACTACGCGACCATTTTCACCGATGCATCCTGGTATTCCGGTTATATCAATAGCTTGATCTACGTCGCCATCAACATGGCGATTTCGATTACGGTGGCGTTGCCCGCCGCTTACGCCTTCTCGCGCTATTCCTTCATCGGCGACAAGCACGTTTTTTTCTGGCTGTTGACCAACCGAATGACCCCGCCCGCCGTGTTTCTGCTGCCATTTTTCCAGCTCTACACCACGCTGGGACTGATGGATACCCACATCGCGGTGGCGCTGGCGCATCTGGTGTTCAACGTGCCGCTGGCGGTGTGGATTCTGGAAGGCTTCATGTCCGGCATCCCGCGCGAGATCGATGAAACGGCTTACATCGACGGCTACTCGTTCCCGCGTTTTTTCCTGACCATCTTCTTGCCGCTGATTAAATCCGGGGTCGGCGTGGCGGCGTTCTTCTGCTTCATGTTCAGTTGGGTGGAACTGCTGCTGGCGCGGACGCTGACCAGCGTGGACGCCAAGCCCATCGTCTCGGTGATGACCCGCACCGTGTCCGCGTCCGGGATGGATTGGGCGGTGCTGGCGGCGGCGGGCACGCTGACCATTTTGCCGGGCGCGGTGGTGATCTGGTTCGTGCGCCACTACATCGCCAAGGGCTTCGCGATGGGGAGGGTGTGATGTTCGCCTGGATGGTGTGGACCACGCCGGTCGCGGTGTTTTTCTGTTGCATCGCTTTAATGCTGATTGGCATGACAGTATGGGAAATCAAATCGCCGACCTTGTTGCGCAAGGGTTTTCTACCGATCGCGACGACCCGCGGCGACCGGCTGTTCATCGGCCTGCTGACGGCGGCTTATCTGAATCTCGGTTTCATCGGCTTGGCGGGCAAGTTGGCTGAATGGTTGTCGCTGGAGCAGGAACCGAGCATCTGGATCAGCTTCGTGATTTCAATGGCCGTGCTGGTGCTGATTCTGCGGCGCGGCTGAAGTTTCGGGAATCCGGCCCAGTGCTTCCCCAGGGCCGTAGCGACCCGCGCACGACTCGTGGGGAAGAAGCGTATAACAGTCCATAACATGAGTGAGGAGAAGCACCATGAAACTACGTCATACCGCGTTGGCTTTGGCCGTCGCTGGCGCATTGGCCGGGCCAGTCCACGCTGGCGAAGCCGAAGCTAAGAAATGGATCGACAGCGAATTTCAGCCGTCCACGTTGAGCAAGGAGCAGCAGCTAGCGGAGATGCAGTGGTTTATCGAGGCTGCCAAGAAGCTGCAAGCCAAGGGCGTGAAGGAAATCGCGGTGGTGTCGGAAACCATCACCACCCACGAAATATGAGAGCAAGACGCTGGCCAAGGCTTTTACGGAGATTACCGGGATCAAGGTCAAGCACGATCTGATCCAGGAAGGCGATGTGGTTGAAAAGCTGCAGACCTCCATGCAGTCCGATAAATCGATCTACGACGGCTGGATTTCTGATTCCGACCTGATCGGCACCCATTACCGCTACGGCAAGATCATGAATCTGAGCGACTATATGGCGGGCGAGGGCAAGGACTACACCAATCCCGGCTTGGATCTCAAGGATTTCATCGGCACCAGCTTCACCACCGCGCCGGATGGCAAACTCTATCAGCTGCCTGACCAGCAGTTTGCCAATCTGTACTGGTTCCGCGCCGACTGGTTCGCCCGCAAGGACTTGCAGGATAAATTCAAGGCCAAATACGGCTACGATCTCGGGGTGCCGCTCAACTGGTCGGCTTACGAAGACATCGCCCAATTTTTCACCGACGACGTGAAGGAAATCGATGGCAAAAAAGTCTACGGCCACATGGACTACGGCAAGAAAGACCCGTCGCTAGGCTGGCGCTTTACCGACGCTTGGCTGTCGATGGCGGGTACCGCCGACAAGGGCATTCCCAACGGCTTCCCGGTCGATGAATGGGGCATTCGGGTGGCTGAAGATCGTTGCGCGCCGGTCGGCGCGGCGGTCGCGCGCGGCGGCGCGGCCAACTCGCCGGCGGCGGTGTATGCGCTGACCAAGTACGTCGATTGGATGAAGAAATATGCCCCTAAGGAAGCCACCGGCATGACCTTCGGCGAAGCGGGTCCGGTGCCCGCGCAAGGCCAGATTGCCCAGCAAATCTTCTGGTACACCGCCTTTACCGCCGATATGACCAAACCCGGTTTGCCGGTGGTGAACGCCAACGGCGCCCCGAAATGGCGGATGGCCCCTGGCCCGAATGGCCCATATTGGAAGGATGGGATGCAAAACGGTTATCAGGATGTCGGCTCCTGGACCTTCTTCAAGGATCAAGACCCGAATCGGACGGCGGCGGCTTGGCTCTATGCCCAATTCGTGACCTCGAAGACGGCTTCGTTGAAAAAAACCATCGTGGGGCTCACTCCGATCCGTGAGTCGGATATTCAATCGCAAGCGATGACTGATCTTGCGCCCAAACTGGGTGGCTTGATCGAGTTCTACCGCAGCCCGGCCCGCGTCGCCTGGACGCCGACCGGCGCCAACGTGCCCGACTATCCCAAACTGGCGCAACTGTGGTGGAAGAACGTGGCGCAGGCGGTTACGGGTGAAAAGACCCCGCAAGCGGCAATGGATAATCTCGCTGACGAGATGGATCAGGTATTGGCCCGACTGGAACGCGCTGGCATGGCCGCTGCGCGCCCAAACTCAATGCCAAAAGCGATGCGGCGAAGTGGCTGAGCGACACCGGCGCGCCGTGGAAGAAGTTGGAGAATGAGAAACCCAAGGGTGAAACCATCGCTTACGATACGCTGCTGTCCGCTTGGAAAGCCGGTAAGGTGCGTTGATGGGCGGTTAAGCGAACCTTCCGCGTGAAATTTCCGCTTGGCTGCATTTTGCCGCGCGGAAAATAAAAAAGGCGCGCTTCGGCGCGCCTTTCCTGAGCTGATAACGCTCAATCGTCGTTGGGCGCCATCCAGCGATAGAAGAAGCCAGCCAAGGCGGCGCCAACAATGGGCGCGACCCAGAACAGCCACAATTGCTGCAAAGCCCAGCCACCCACAAAGATCGCTTGGCTGGTGCTGCGCGCCGGGTTAACTGAAGTATTGGTCACCGGAATGCTGATCAAATGAATCAGGGTCAAACCCAAGCCGATGGCGATCGGCGCGAAACCGCCGGGGGCATTCTTATGGGTCGAACCTAGAATGATGATCAGGAACATGAAGGTCATCACGAGTTCGCAGATCAGCGCGGCGTTCATGCCGTACTTGCCCGGCGAGTGATCATCGAAGCCGTTGGCGGCAAAGCCGCTAGCCACTAGATCAAATCCTGGTTTGCCGGTGGCGATCATGTAGAGGATGGCAGCGCCGGCCAATCCGCCTAACACTTGAGCCACGATGTAAGGGAGTAGATCAGAGGTTGGGAAGCGGCCGCCAGCCCATAAACCCACCGATACGGCCGGATTCAAGTGGCAACCGGAAACATGACCGATGGCATAGGCCATGGTCAGTACGGTCAAACCGAATGCCAACGACACGCCCACCAGGGCGATGCCGATATTGAAGGTGCTAGGACCTACGGTAGCGACGAAAACGGCGGCAAGCACGGCACTGCCGCAGCCTCCCAGGACCAGCCAAAGGGTGCCGATAAATTCAGCGGCAAGACGATTGGTTAGCGGCATATTAGCTTTCTCCAAGTTGACTCAAAACAAATGTGTTAGCTCATACGTAAGTCTGCTGTATCATTTTCGTTGTTCATGCGGCGTTCATCAAGGACGGCTTTATAGTTGGCGCGCCTTTTGACACCTGAACGCTTCCCGAACAGCGCGTGAGAATAGCAGTCCCAACCGCGGAAATCTCGTAAAAATTTTCACAACCCTAGAAGGCGTTTCTAATGACGGAAAATAAGCAAGCGATCACCAACAGTCTTCACAAATGGCGTTTCTTCCGTTCGGGTGGGTTTGATCAGGTTCGTCTTGAAACTGGATCTGATATTAAACAGTTGAACCAGCTTGATCCGAAGCTCTGGGCGACACTCAGTTGTCCTACCAGCGGCCTAGAGTTTGACGATAGAACATTACGGTTGATCGATCGGGATGGCGATGGCCGTATCCGTGTGCCAGAAATCATCGGAGCGGTCGAATGGACGGCGGCAGCCCTCAAAAATCCTGAAGATATTATTAAAGGGACCGAAGCGTTATCGCTAGAGGCCATCAACGATAGCACTCCCGAAGGATTGCAGGTACTGATTTCGGCCAAGCAGATTCTCGCCCATCTCGGCAAAGGTGAAGCGGAAGTCATCACTGTCGAGGATACGGCCGATACCGCTAGCGTCTTCGCCAATGCCCACATCAACTCCGAGGGCTTGCTGACCGCCGATGCGGCCGAAGACGAAGCGATGAGGGCGGTGATCAAGGACATCATTGCCAGCGTCGATCCTGACGCGGCCAACAACGAGTCGCCGACTTTATCCGAGGAGCAAATCAAGCAATTTTTCGGCGAAGCGCAAGCGTATTCTGATTGGTGGCATCAGCGTGATCGCGATGCCGCCAATCTGCTGCCATTTGGCGAGAAAACCGAAATGGCCATGGGCGCTTTTGAGGCGATCAAGGATAAGGTTGACGACTACTTTACGCGCTGCCGGCTAGCGGCTTTTGACCTGCGCGCCACCGTACCGCTCAATCCCGCACTGACTGAATATGAAGCCTTGGCTGGGAAGAATCTTTCGGAGGGCACTGAAGCCATCGCCGCCCTGCCGTTAGCTAGAATTGAAAGTGGTAGGCCTTTGCCGCTGGAAGCGGGCATCAATCCGGCCTGGGCGGCTGCCATGGCCGCATTCCGCGCCAAGGTCGCCCCGTTGGGAACGGCGGACAAGACCAGCCTTACGACTGAAGAGTGGGAGGCATTATGCGCCAAATTTGCCGCTCACAAAGCATGGGTCGGCAACAAGAAAGGAGCTTCGGTTGAGTCCTTGGGCTTGAGCCGGGTGGATGAAATCTTGCAGGGTGGGTATAAGGAAAGCCTGGCCGAGCTGGTCGAGAAATGCAAAGTCTTGGCGGCGGAAATCAATACCATCACCGCCGTTGACCGGTTGGTTCGCTACAATCGCGACCTGTTCCGCCTGCTGAATAACTTCGTTTCTTTCCGCGATTTCTACACGCCCGGTTATAAGGCGATTTTTCAGGCCGGCACCCTGTTTATTGACGGTCGGAGTTGCGATCTGTGCTTGCGGATCGACGATATGGCCAAGCACGCCGAATTAGCCAATCTGAGCGGCATCTATCTGGCGTATTGCGAATGCCGGCGTCGCGGTGGCGAGGAAAAAATGACCATCGCCGCCGCCGTGACCAACGGCGACGCCGATAATCTGATGGTTGGCCGTAATGGGGTGTTTTTCGACCGGCGCGGCGCTGACTGGGATGCCACCATCATTAAGATCATTGAGCACCCGATCAGTGTCCGGCAGGCGTTTTGGTATCCCTACAAACGCATTGGCAAAATGATCGGCGAGCAGATCGAAGATGGCCGCCGCCCGCGATAAGGCGGCAATGGATAAGGCGTCAGCCACCGTTACCGACGCGGCGCAGAAAACAGAAGCGGGCAAGGCGCCCGCCGCTCCTTTCGATGTCGGCAAGTTCGCCGGTATCTTCGCCGCCATCGGTTTGGCGGTCGGCGCCATCGGAACCGCCATCGCTTCGGTGGTGACCGGTTTCATGGGGCTGAAAGCGTGGCAAATGCCGCTTGCCCTTGTCGGTCTGATCCTGCTGATTTCCGGCCCCTCGGTGGTTATCGCCTATCTTAAATTGCGCAAGCGTAATCTGGCGCCTTTGCTGGATGGTAACGGCTGGGCAGTTAACACTCGCGCCATTATCAATATTCCTTTTGGTACGGCGCTGACACAAGTTGCCGCGCTGCCGCCGGGCGCGCAGCGCTCCTTCACCGATCCTTTCGCCGAGAAGAAGAAGCCGTGGAAATTTTATTTGTTCCTCATTGCGTTGCTTGGAGTGCTAGCCTTCCTCTGGCATAAAGGTTACTTGCAAGAATGGCGCGAACAGCTTGCCGCCAAGGCAGCGCCAGAAGTCTCCGCACCCGCACCCGCACCCGCACCCGCACCCGCACCGGCTGCGGCACCCGCACCGGCTGCCGCGCCGCACCGGCTGCCGCGCCGCACCGGCTGCCGCACCGCACCAGCTGCCGCGCCCGCTGCTCCTGCCGCGGCACCCGCGCCTGCGCCAGCTGCCGCGCCCGCACCAGCTGCTCCTGCTGCTTCACGGCAAAAGTGACAGAAACAGGGTCATAGCGTGCGATTGCGGGACTTACGGCCGTCATCGCAACGAGCGGGCCAGGGCAAATCCGACTGGCTCGCTACTTCAATCATTTTGCCGATGACCCAACAGAATCCCCAATTTTTTTGCCAAATCAGCTTTTCTATAAGGCTTGGCTAATACTTCCGCGCCAGCCACTTGGTGGCCATCATGAACCAACGTATGCTCCGTGTACCCTGAGGTATAAAGGACCCGCAATCCAGGATAACGGCGTCGGGCCTCAGCGGCCAATTCGACCCCATCCATTGCTCCCGGCATAACGATGTCGGTGAACAAAAGAGCGATATTGGTTTTGGTTTCAAGAATCTCAAGCGCGGTGGCTGCCTCGGGGGCCGGGATCGGTTCGTAACCTAACCCTCGTAAGGCATTCATCGCGAACTGTCTAACGGCGGTATCATCCTCAACGACCAGGATAATTTCACCGTTTCCACGAACTGGGACATCGACGGCGCGCGTTTCGGTCCTCGCCTGTACAGGCGTACTGACCACCGGGAGATAAAGCCGGACTGAAGTACCCTGATTCGGTTGACTTTGAATGGTGATGTGACCGCCGGATTGCTTGAGTAGACCATAAACCATGCTCAGCCCAAGGCCGCTGCCCTTGCCGGTTTCCTTGGTGGTAAAAAATGGTTCGAAGGCGTGTTCCATCACCTTGGCCGTCATGCCAGTGCCGGTGTCGCTGACGATGAGCATCACGTAGTGGCCCGGCTGCATTTCGGCTTGTTCCGCCACGTCGTCTTCTTCGATAAAAATATTGGCGGTTTCCAGCGTTAATGTACCGCCCTGGGGCATGGCGTCGCGCGCGTTGATGACAAGGTTGAGCAGGGCGCTTTCCAGTTGGTCTGGATCGACGAGGGTTTGTCGCAAATCGCTGGCCAAGACCGTATCGATTTGGATGGTTGCTCCCCAGAGTGCGCCGTACGAGATCCAACATCCCTAGCACCAACTTGTTCAGATCGGTGGCTTGCGCCAGTAACGGCTGGCGGCGCGAAAAAGCTAACAGGCGGCGCGTCAAATAGGTGCCCCGATCCACTGCTTTCAGTGCTTGTTGGGCCAGTTCGTAGAGCCGGGGTTCCGCCGTGAGTTGCTCGTTGAGCAGCTCCAGATTGCCCATGATCACAGCAAGCAGGTTGTTGAAATCATGAGCGATACCACCGGTCAACTGGCCGATGGCCTGCATTTTCTGCGCTTGGCGAAGCTGTCCTTCGGCTTGTTTCCGCTTGGTGATGTCATGGGCGACCACGATCGCCGCGGCCTTGCCGTCGAACTTTACATCGAGCGGCGCGGTGCGCGACTCGAACCAGCGCAATCCCGACGCGGTTTGCAATTGGTAATCCGCCACTTGAATTTGCTGGGTGGTCAAGGCGCGATGGATGATGTCGAGGAAAAAATCCGCCATCTCCGGTGTATGGACTTCATGCAGAAATCGGTCGCGGATCGGCGTAAAACCGATGATGGCTTGCTTTGATTTTAACGGTGATGCTTCGAAGTGATGGCGCGATGCGGAGATGGCGCTTTTGTTTTGGGGGAGATTGTCGGCGGGGCTGATTTTGGTGGCGGCCCGCGTTCGTCCCGCCGCGAGAATTTCTCGGTAACGGCCCTCCTCATCAAGCACGAACACCAGATCGGGCATGGCCCGGGTCATGGCGCGCAGTCGAGCTTCGCTGTCTCGTAACGCAAGCTCGGTTTGATTTCGGCTGTGGATTTCGTGGGTAAGGACTTGATTGACCGTTTCCAGATCTGCCGTGCGTTCTACAACTCGCTGTTCCAGCGAGATGTTCGCTTCCCGTAATTTTTCCTGCGTTTTTTTCATGGAGATTCGTAGGGTATTGAATGAACGAGTGAGTTCGCCGATCTCGTCATTGCCGCCGATGGCAATGTCCGTGTGCAAATCACCCGCTGTCAATTGCTTGGCGGCCCGCACCAACGAAGTAATCGGTTGTACCAAGGCGTTAGCGCGCTTTCTGGAAACGATATAAGCGATCAGTACCATGGCCAAAATCGTGAAGATCAGACTCCAAACGGTTGTGACGGTGGCGGCTTGCGCGCCGAAAATCTCCGCTTCGAGACGCGCCTTGGCCTGTTTTGCCAACACGTTGGCGAGCGAGATCGCTTGTTCGGCTAGGGGATCAGTTTCTTGAGCCATCTTGTGCAGCGCGATATTCCAATCGGCGGATTGACGAAGCCGAATCGCTTCTCGGGTAAGCATGGCGAATGCTTGAAATTCGAGCTGGACCAACAGGGCGATCTGGTGTTGACTGGGGCCGAGCAGGGGATTTACAACGAGCTGTTCTACCGCGGATTGAAGGGTTTGCAGGTGTTCCTGTAAGGAGAGCGCATAGCTCAGGCCGATTGGCCCCAGAATTTCTCGCAGCAGTAGATGGGTGCTAGAAAATTGATGTCGAATTTCTCCGATTTGTTTGAGCAGCAGTACTTGCTCGTGGGGATTGGGTTCTGGCTCTTTTTCGGCTTTGAATAGGTCAGTGAATAGGGAATCCAACTTAGCCGCGCTGGGTTCCAACTCTTGCAAATACAGTAATCGTGCCGGTTCGTTGCCTAAGGTTCGGACTTGATCTTGGACCCACCACTGCGATTCCTGCAAATCAGCCAACAGGGATTGCAGCGTTTTAATTTGCTCTAAATTGCAGTATTGGCTCGGACCGGAGCAATTTTTCAATGATTCAAGCGCGGGCTGAATTTCATCTCCCCAGGAAGCTCGCCAGCCTGCCAGGAAGCGTGGGTCGCCGAGGCTGACCCAGCCATGTAAATTGGCGAGCGAGTTACGGATTCCGGCGAATAGCTGGAATGACGCCTGCGCTAGCGGCCCACTTTGCTGAGCCAACAGAACAACCCGGCCCCGCAAGTTATAAGTGGCGACCAGAGCGATGGCCAACAGGCCCAATCCGACCAAAGCCACTAATAGATGTGAAAAAAGCAATTGGCGGGTAAGAGGAAAGGCGGGTTTGGCGCGCGGGGTGGCCACTGCTTTCTCTCTAAGTTATTGGGTTTGAACCACAGGAGTAGTGGAGATGGTGCGATCCTGCTGAAGAAAGCGCTCCAGCTGTTGCAGCTGAGCAAGTAGCAGTCCCGCGCGCTGAAAATTATGGGCTGGAAACTTAAGGCCAGGGTAAACAGGTTGCGGTGGTGGTTTGTCGATTGCCAGACGTTTGTGTAGAACATTCAGTTGTGAAATCAGTGTGGAAGCAAGCAGGTAAACGTCGCTGGATTGTAGGACATCGAGGTGGATGCGACTGGCGTCGATGCTTAGAACAGGTAAGTTTAAGGTGCTGAAGATGCGGGCGACTGCTTGCAAGCAATCGATCAATCTTAGATAAACATCCTTGGGCTGTTTGTCCGGCTCGAATGGCGGATCGGACGGAATACGAGTCGCATCGGGGTAACGGGCGAGCAGTCGAGCGGCATAGCTAACGGCCAGCGTTAACTTCTGATGAACGTCGCTCGGTGAGGTATGCCGTTCAAGCAATTGGTTCAGTTGACGGTTGAGTTCTAGAGCGCTGTTAAAAAGTTCGGTCAGCGATTTTGGGGTTTCTGAAGGAATTTGTTCGGAAGGGGTTATTGCTAATTTCCCCATAACTTGTCGCAGCATGTGATGTGCATCTCCCAATCGCTCCAGAATGGTTGCGATGCTGATATCCTCTGACGACAAGATGGGTGGCGCGCCACGTAACCGGGTGATTTCAAAAAATAATCGGTTTGTTGTTTCCCATGTGGTCAGCGTTTGAAAATATAAATCCCGCAGCGAAGCATTGCGGATTTCAATGCCCAGTACGCCAGGTTTGGCGACTCCCATGAAACGGCGTATGTGTTCCAGATCGTAGGCGAAAATAGCGATTTGATGGGTGATTTTCTTGATGTCAGTTTGCGTGGGATCGGAGGAAGAATCCCTAGTTTGCGCACTGTTAGCCACAGCGATCAGCGCCATCGCCAAAACGCTGAAAACCGCACTTAGACAGGATCGCCAACGCATTATGATGGATTCCAGAATGATCGTGAGTATTTGTACTTTTCCGAGCGAACTTCTTGAGAAATTGTAGGCTTTAGATTCTAAATAAGGGGTTTCATCAACATCAATCTCTGAGGACTTGGCGCAATTGGGCCAAGCTAACTGGTTTGACCAGAACGCTCACCGCGCGCAGCCCCTTGAACTCCGCCAGTGTTTTTGCATCCTTGGCATAGTCCGGATTGAAACCCGTTGTAATGATCAGATCATCGGTATAGCCCTGCTCTAACAACCAGAGCAGTAATTCATTGCCATCCAGGTCTGGGATGACCATATCGAGGATGATCTTGTTAGGCTGGAAATCAGGATAGCTTTTCTGAAAATCCAAACCGCTGGTGGTCATGACCACTTCATAACCAAGAGCGGTGGCGGCCCGGCGTACAAACTCGCCGAATTCGGGTTCATCGTCAACGATCAGCAAGCGTTTAGCGTTCATCAGAGTAGATCCGTGGTTGGCTAGGGCCACCGCGCTGACTCTTGGTCACCTTAGCATGAGTTTATGATCCAATTTATGGTGCAATGCACAATTATCGGTCTTAAAGAACTGATTTTGCAACTACATTGTAGTCGCCGGGTTCTTCGGATATTTCCCGGTTGACGCCATCCCCACTGAAGGTTAGCATCAACTGATAGCCGATGTCGGCTCCCAAAGGCTTTCGGCCTGAAGGGAATGAAAAGGGAATCTGGTGCGGCGGCGCTCCGACCGTCAATTCCAGAGCTGCCCCCGCAACTGTAAACAGCGAGTCGCGCCCCCCGCGCACCACTGGCCGCTTGGGCTGGGAAGGTTGGGCGAGCGATGAGGACCTGTGAGCCAGGAGACCTGCCGTTGTCGGACCTTCAGTTAGATTCCGGGCGGGGTGCCTCCGGGGTTGCGAACCGTCTCCAGCCAGCGCGCTATCGCCGGTGATGTCGCGGTAGCCGATCCGATGGATCACTTTCCTGAACCTGCCGCCCGTATCAGGAGAGAACATCGCCATGCATATCGCCGAAGGATTTTTGCCACCGCTACACGCCCTGGCGTGGACCGGAATCGCGTTACCGTTCGTGGTGATCAGCGCGCGTCGGATCAATCGCCTGATGCGGCAGCAACCGCAAATCAAGTTGTTATTGGCGGCGGCGGCGGCCTTTGCTTTTGCCTTGTCAGCGCTCAAGCTGCCATCGGTGACAGGGAGCTGTTCCCATGCCACCGGCACTGGGCTGGGGGCGATGTTGTTCGGCCCCTCGATCATGGCTGTGCTCGGCGCCATTGTTCTGACTTTTCAAGCGTTGTTGTTGGGTCATGGCGGGTTGACGACGCTGGGGGCAAACGTGTTTTCGATGGCGGTGGTTGGCCCCTGGATCGCCTATGGCTTATTCCGCGCGGCGCGAGGAGTAAACCTGCCCTTGGCTGGCAGCGTGTTTTTAGCGGCGATGCTGGGCGATCTGGCTACTTATATGATGTCTGCCGGACAGTTGGCCTTGGCTTTCCCCGATCCAGCCAGCGGCATCACAGGTTCATTTCTCAAATTCTTAGGAGTGTTCGGACCGACCCAATTACCGCTGGCCGTTATCGAGGGGTTATTGACGGTCGTCATCGTCAATTTTCTGCGGGAATACAGTGGTGAGGAGCTGCAAAGCCTCAAGTTCTTGCCGGAAACCCTCGCCGTGGAGGCTCGCTCGTGAAAGCGCGCAAGGGTGGGTTGCTGATTCTCGCGGCTGTGTTAGTGGTTGGCTCGGTATTGATCGGTGGCCGCCGTGAAGGGGCCGAGTTCGCGGGTTCAGACGGTCAGGCGATGGCAACGGTGGCCGTCATCCACCCCGATTATAGGCCCTGGTTTGGTGTGATCTGGGAGCCGCCACCCGAAATCGCCAGCGGCTTGTTCGCCTTGCAAGCGGCCTTGGGCGCGGGAGTGCTGGGCTATTACCTCGGCTTCAGACGCGGTCGGGCGGCCCGCCAGCGGAATCGGAGCGATGCGGGCGATTGACCGCCATGCCTGGAACAACGGCTGGCGAAACTGGCACCCGGCTGAGAAGCTGTTGCCGGCATTCGGGCTGTTGTTGTTGACGCTGGTTCAGCCCCCACTGACTACGGGACCACTCGTTTTAGCCAGTCTGGTGCTGGCGATGGTTGGGGGGGCCGGCGTGCCGTTGCGAGCTGTGTTAGGGATGTTGTTAGCGCCCCTATTGTTTTTATTGGCCGGAATCCCGTTTCTGGCGGTGTCGATGGATTTCAGCAACGGCTTGGCATTTCAATTTTCGGCTGAAGGTTGGCGGTTGGCGCTGTCGACCGCGGCGCGGAGCTTGGCGGCGATCGGCTGCTTGGCTTTTCTGGCCCTGACCACCCCCTTGACAGATTGGGCGCCGCTGTTACGACGAATCGGTGTTCCCGCCGGGGTGGTGGAACTGATATTGCTGATATACCGGCTGATTTTTATCTTTGTCGAGCGGACGTTGACGGGCCAGCGAGCGCAGCAAGCCCGACTGGGTTATTCGCGTTTTGATCGGAGTCTAAAATCCTTGGGGCTACTCGCTGGAAACGTGTTCCAACGGGGATTGGCGCAAGCGCGGCGCTTGGAAATCGGGCTGGCGGCGCGGGCTTATGACGGCGAATTGCGGGTGTTGGAGCCAGAACGGGCGTTGTCGTGGCCGCGTTTGGCGCTCGCCATGGGCGGCGTTGGCCTGATTGGGCTGGCGGGCGGGATGTTGGCGCGCGGATCGCCATGACCCTGCCTCTGCTGGCGGCGCGAAACCTGGAGTACCATTATCCAGGTGGAATTAGGGCGTTGCGCGCGCTGGATCTGAAAATCGACCAAGGCCGCAAACTCGCCATTCTGGGACCAAACGGCTCTGGCAAGACGACGCTGCTGCTCCATCTCAATGGCACCTTTCGGCCCACGCAAGGCGCAATTTTGCTTGATGGCCACGCGGTCGCCTATGACCGTCGCGCGCTCGACTGTTGGCGAAGTCGGGTTGGTTTAGTGCTGCAAGAACCGGACGATCAATTGTTTGCCGCCACGGTAGAGCAAGACATTTCATTTGGGCCGCTCAATCTGGGTTTGTCCGAGGCGGCGATTCGCGAGCGTGTCAATGAAGCGCTGGCCGCTTTGGAAATTTCTCAGCTGGCGCCTTGTCCCATCCACACGCTGAGTTTTGGCCAGAAGAAGAGGGTCGCTATCGCCGGCGTATTGGCCATGCGCCCAGAAATTTTGGTGCTGGACGAGCCAACCGCCGGACTCGATCCAGAGGGTATGAACCATCTGCTCAATGTGCTGCAACAGCGGTGCGAGACCGGCGCTACCCTGGTGTTTTCCACGCACGATGTGGAACTGGCTTACGCGTGGGCGGATGAGGTCGCTTTGTTCCATCAGGGTACGGTGCTGCATCAGGGCGAGGCGACAGCAGTGTTGGCAAATCGGAAATTATTGGCTCAGGCTCACTTGCGGCCCCCGTTGTTGTTGGAGGTGGCGGAAAGCCTTGGCGTCAGTCAGGATCGCCTTCCACTCCTGCGTACTCGCGAGGCCGTGCTGGCGCTGTTGCGGGGGCGGCCCCAGTTTTAGAAACTCCAGCCCGCCGAACAATGATCGGATAGTGATATACTGCGCTATTTCGTGGACCCCGGTCTAGGCGGCGCGTATTCCGCGACCGCTTTTTTCGTCATTATGATGTAGCGAGTGGCAGCATGGCAGAGAATCGGTATCTTCTGAACGCCCAATTGGCCCAGATGCTCAAGGGCGGAGTCATCATGGATGTGGTTAATGTGCAACATGCCCAGATCGCCCAGGAAGCGGGCGCCGTGGCGGTGATGGCGCTGGAGCGCGTCCCGGCTGATATCCGCAAGCAGGGCGGCGTCGCGCGGATGTCGGACCCTGGTTTGGTCAAGGCCATCAAAGAGGCGGTGACGATTCCAGTGATGGCCAAGGCGCGTATTGGCCATTTTGTCGAAGCCCAAATTTTGCAAGCGCTCAAAATCGATTACATCGACGAAAGTGAAGTGTTGACTCCCGCCGATGAAGATTGCCATATCGACAAAAGCAAGTTTGAGATTCCTTTCGTGTGTGGCGCCCGCAATTTGGGCGAGGCGTTGCGGCGGATCGCTGAAGGCGCGGCGATGATACGCACCAAAGGCGAGGCGGGTACCGGCGATGTGGTGGAAGCGGTGCGGCATATGCGGACTATGAACCGTGAAATCCGGCAACTGGCGAGCATGCCGACCGAGGAGATCATGAGCTTTGCCAAGAGCAATGGCATTCCCTACGAACTCGGCTTGGAGGTCAAGAAATTAGGCCGCTTGCCGGTCGTCAATTTTGCGGCTGGCGGGATCGCCACTCCCGCTGATGCCGCCCTGATGATGCAGCTGGGATGCGACGGCGTATTCGTGGGTTCCGGTATCTTCAAATCGGCCGATCCGGTGCGTCGCGCCAGCGCTATCGTTAAAGCGACGGCCTTTTACAACGATCCGGCGCGGTTGCTTGAAGTCTCCATGGATCTGGGCGATCCGATGGCGGGCCAGAGCGTGGCCAGCCTATCGGGAGAGGATCGCTTGGCGGGACGAGGTTGGTAATGATCGTCGGCGGTTCTGGCGTACTCGGTGTGCTGGATTTACAGGGTGGGGTACAGGAACATCTCGAGCATTTACGGCGGGTTGGCGTGGCCGCGCGGCCCGTCAAATCCGCCGCTGGCCTAGAAGGATTGGCCGGGTTGATCATCCCCGGCGGCGAGAGTACCTGCTTGTCGCGGTTGCTGCGTCTCTTCGGCTTGGACGAGGCGATCAAACGGGCTTACGCCGCTGGCCTGAAGCTGTGGGGCACCTGCGCCGGAGCTATTTTACTGGCCAGTGAAAATGTGGGTGAGACGCCATTTTTTGGCCTGATCGATATTGCGGTCGACCGCAACGCTTTCGGTAGCCAGTTGGACAGTTTCAATCGCGAAATGCTGGTGTCGGCGGTGGCGAAAGAACCGATTCCGCTCACCTTCATTCGCGCGCCCAAGATCGTGCGGGCTGGCGAGAGCGTGCAGGTGTTGTTGCAGCTGGATGACTACATTGCCGCCGCCGAGAATGAGCGAATTCTGGTCACCGTTTTCCATCCCGAACTGACACCCAATCTGGCGTTCCATCGCTATTTCGCCCGCAAGTGCGGTGTGTTGCCAGTTAATGGCGACGGCGCCGCGCTCGATCCCAACTGGACCCCGCAAAGCTGGATGCGTTTTTCCCATCATGTCTGAATCGGGCGTCTTCACTCCCTTTGAATAGAGGGTCGGTAGGAGCGATCATCATGTCTTCCGCCAATTCCGATCACACCCGTTTGAGCAACCGCCGCAAAGCTGGCTACGAACAAAAACAAGCTCGCGCTATCCATGAGAAGGGCTTGCTGATCGTTTATACCGGTTCCGGCAAGGGTAAAACGACCGCCGCGTTCGGGATGGCGCTGCGCGCGGTCGGACATGGCATGAAAGTCGGCGTGGTGCAATTCATCAAGGGCGCACAGCACAGCGCCGAGCGGACGGTATTGAGCCGCTTCGAAAATGTCGATTTTCAAACCATCGGCGATGGCTTCACCTGGTTGACCCAGAACCGCGAACAGGACATCGCTACGGCCGAGCGGGCTTGGATCGAGGCGGAGCGAATGATCGGGGATGTCCAGTACGATCTGGTGATCCTGGACGAACTCAACCCGGTGCTGAAATACGGTTATCTTGAGCTGGGCCGAATTTTTGAGATCTTCGGCAAGCGTCGGTTGCCGCTACATATCGTGGTGACCGGGCGCCATGCGCCAACCGCGCTGATGGAACTGGCTGATTTGGTGAGCGATATTCGGTCAGTCAAGCATCCCTACCGGGAGCAAGGCGTGAAAGCGCAGAAGGGCATCGAATTCTGACGATAGTCCGGTCCGCCGCCGAGTGCTTTACGGCGTCAGGTGGAGCAGCCGCACGACGAGCGGCGCCAGCAGGGTGGTCAACAGCGCGTTCAAGCCGATGGCCAATCCGGAGAAAGCCCCTGCCAGGATACTGATTTGAAAGGCCCGAGCCGTACCGATGCCATGCGCGGCCACACCGATGGCAAAACCTATCACCGCGTCGTCTCGGATTCGCAGCCATTGCAGCAGCGACGGCGCGGCGACCGCGCCAGTCACGCCGGTTAAAATCACCATAACCGCAGTCAGTGGCGCTAAGCCGCCGATTTTCTCGGCGATGCCCATCGCCACGGGCGTGGTGACCGATTTGGGCGCTAAAGACAGCAGGATGCGAGATGAGCCGCCCAATAACCAAGCGATCCCCATGGCTGAAAGGATAGCGGTTAGCGACCCCGACACCAGGCCCGCGACAATGGGTAAAAACAGCTTTCTGACCCGTGCCCAGTGCAGGTAAAGCGGTATCGCCAGCGCCACGGTCGCCGGGCCGAGCAGGAAGTGGATAAACTGCGCCCCAGAGAAGTAAGTGGAGTAAGGCGTATTCGTCACCAGCAACAGTGGCGCTAACAGGGCGATCGCCAGCGCCACCGGATTGAATAACGCGCGTCCGCCGCTCTTTTTAAACAACCCTTGTCCCACCCTATAGGCCAACAGAGTGATGGTCAGCCACAACAGCGGCGAGGTTGCTAGATAAACCCAGATGTCGGTGAGTTTATTCATCGCGCCGTTTTTCGCTAGAACGCCTGATAACAGCTTGCATGACCAGCGCGGCGACAGTGATTGAAAGCAACGTGCTCACCAGTAACGCCACCGTCAAAGCCAGCCATTCTTCCGCCAGTAGCGTCCCGTATTGAATGATCCCCACCCCAGCGGGGATGAAGAGTAACGACAAGTGCGACAACAGAGTTTCCGCCGTGGTGCGCAAGGTATCGGGCAGCGCCCCATAACCTTGCAGCGCCAAAAAGAGCAGCACCATGCCAACTACCGGCCCTGGCGCGGGGATGCCGCTGAGTTGAACCACGACCTCGCCGATCAATTGAAACGCCAGCAGTACAGCCATTGCGCCGATCATGGCGCTAACATCGCCCCGGATTGGAGATTTTCCATCGGTGTCGCCTCTAGGGCCGGATTTCAATCGGCGTGCCGTTCGGGATGGCGCGCCAGAGCTCTTCGATTTCGGTGTTGGTCACGGCGATGCAGCCGGCAGTCCAGTCGCGCAGCAGATGGAGCCGTCCCAGGGAATCCATTCCGTTGGGTAGACCATGAATCATGATATCGCCGCCGGCCGAGCGCTTTTCCTTGGCGGCAAACGCGGCATCCTGGGCGCTGGGATAGGAAATATGCAGCGCGCGGTGGTAGTCGCTGTTTTTCTTGCGAGCATCGATTTTGTAACGGCCTTCGGGTGTTTTGTTGTCGCCCTGAAAGCGCTTGGGACCATTAGGTTGCTGGCCCAAGGCAATGTCATAGGATTTGAGTGGTTTCTTATTGAAAAATAAGGTCAGGCGACGCGCTTTTTTTTCGACTAAAACCCAGTCGGCGATGCCTTTCGGTGGAAGATCCAGCGCCAGCGGCTTGCGCGGAGGCGGTTTGAGTTCCAGGGTTGCAACCTGATCGGGAGGCGTCTTGGCAGGCGGTGGTTTTTTCGTGGTTTGAGATTCTGGCGGAGCGGTTTTTTCCGCTGGCGTACCCTCAGCTGGAGCCGTGGGAGTCACAGGGGGAATGCCGGTGGGGGTCGAGGTGGTCGAAGCAGGCGCGCCGCTGGGTGGCGTTGGCGGTTTGTTAAAATGCTGGTAAATCAGGATGCCACCGTTGATGGCTGTCAGCGCCAGCGCGACTGATAAGACATTCCGAAATTTCATAACTGATCAGCTAATCGATCAGGAAAAAGTGGCCGAGATTGAGACTTGAATATCGTTGAAAATTATTAGTCCGTCAACAGGCGTTCCAACAGGCTCAAATCCAGCTGCTCGGTGATGGCGTCCGCCAAGCGATTGATCCCTTCTTCACGCAATTGCCGGTAATCCGGGGTTTCCCGCACAGCTAGCCCCGCCCAGCGCAACAGCGCATCGCGCGCCGGAGCGGCGTCGAACAAGCCGTGCAGATAGGTGCCGAACAGTTGGCCATCCTCCGACAGCGCGCCTTCTGGGCGCGCTGGGTGCAGGCACGCCACGGGACGGTTAAGGGCCGGGCCAGTGCTGATGCCGGCATGGATTTCGTACCCGGTGACGAACGCCTGATCAAGCAGCAACCGGCCTTCGACCCGATGCAATTGTTTTTCAGGCTGTAGCATCGTCTCAAAATCCAGGAGGCCAAGGCCGGGACTGCTGCCTGGTTCACCCTCCAGCCCAGCCGGATCGTGTATTTGACGCCCCAGCATTTGAAAGCCGCCGCAAATGCCGATTACTTTGCCACCGTAACGTAAATGACGTTTGAGCTCGATATCCCAGCCTTGTTCGCGCAGCCGGCGCAGATCGCCGCGCGTGCTTTTGCTGCCGGGTAGGATGATGAGATCGGCGGGCGGAATAGCCGCGCCGGGCCATACCCACTCCACCGCCACTTGAGGGTGCAGGCGCAAGGGATCGAGGTCGGTATGATTGCTGATCCGCGCCAGCACGGGTACCGCGACCCGCAATCGCTCTGGATCTTTGACGAGGCCCAGTTCGCGTGGCAAAGCATCTTCGGCCTCTAGATGCAATCCTTGCAAGTAGGGCAATACGCCCAGCACCGGTTTACCGGTTTTCAGAGTCAACCAGTCCAATCCTGGCTTGAGGAGACTGACATCGCCCCGAAAGCGGTTGATGATTAAGCCGGTGATTCGCGCCCTTTCGCTGGGAGCCAGCAGAGCAAGGGTGCCGTACAGGTGAGCGAACACCCCGCCCCGGTCGATATCGCCGACCAGCCAAACGGGGCAGTTCACCGCCTCGGCAAAACCCATGTTGGCGATGTCTTTGTCGCGGAGATTGATTTCCGCCGGACTGCCAGCGCCTTCCACCAGAACGATCTCATACTGAGCGGACAGCCGTTGATAGGAGTCTAAAACGGCCTGCATCGCAATGGGTTTGTAATCGTGGTAACGGCGAGCGTCCATGTTGGCCAGCACTTGGCCCTGGATAATGACCTGAGCGCCGATGTCAGTGTTAGGTTTGAGCAGGACCGGATTCATGTCGGTGTGCGGTTCCAGGAACGCGGCTTGCGCCTGTACCGCCTGGGCGCGGCCGATTTCGCCGCCATCCACGGTGACGGCGCTGTTGAGGGCCATGTTCTGGGGTTTGAAGGGAACCACCCGCACGCCGCGCCGGGCCAGCAATCGACATAAGCCAGCAACCATCACGCTTTTGCCCGCATCGGACGTGGTACCTTGAATCATCAGAGTTTTGGAATTCAAGATGTCTCCTTTAATTTTGCCTGTAAATGATTGTAGGTGGGTCCTTGGTTCCGAAGGCGGCCGATATCCATGGGCGGGCGCTACCACAGCCCGATGAAACTCTGGATGCCTGGTTCGGCGGAGCCGATACGGCGCTTTACCGCGCCAAAAACCGGAACTGCCACCAAGCGTTTCTTTGATGCTGATAGCACAGAAGTTGTGAGGTGGCGAGCGCTGCCCGCTTGATTTTAGAATTCCAGCGCGCTTGCCGCCGGCTTCCGATCATTCCAGATTCAAGCGGGACTGATCGCGCCGTTTTGGCTACACTAGCGTCCCTCATGCGCCCAAATAATGCCATGCCATTCAAAGAAAGCTCACGCTTCCAACCGCTCATTCAAAGCGGAAAACGGATGATTTCATGTTGACCGCCCTGCTATGCCTCGGCGCGGTATTGATTGACCGTTGGCAGGGCGAACCGCCAAACCGGTGGCATCCTTTGGTGGGTTTCGGTTGGCTGGCCCGACACGTTGAAGGGCTTGCTTACGGACCGTCTGCATCAAATTCGCTTTGGCGGCGCATTCGCGGTATCGCCGCCGTCGCGGTGTTGATTGCGCCTTGCATGTTGGCGACCTGGTTGCTGGCGCTGATCCCGTGGTTAGGCATAGTGGTTGGCTTGGGTTTGTTGTATCTGGCCATTGGCGCGCGTAGTCTGGTCGAGCACGCCGAGGCGGTGCAAACCGCGCTACAAGCTGACAATTTACCCGACGCCCGCGCGCTAGTCGCTCGGATCGTCAGCCGCGATACCGAGGAATTGGATGCAGATCAGATCAGTCGAGCAGCCGTTGAATCAGTCCTGGAAAACGGCTGTGATGCTATTTTCGGGGCGCTATTCTGGTTTGTGCTGGCGGGCGCGCCGGGTGTGGTCGCATACCGCTTAGCCAATACACTTGACGCAATGTGGGGCTATAGAACTCCCCGCTATCAGGATTTCGGCTGGGCGGCAGCCCGGCTGGATGATGGGTTGAACTGGATTCCTGCCCGCTTGACAGCGGTCAGCTATGCTTTGGTCGGCTCGAAACCTCGTTTGGCCTGGCGATGTTGGCGGGAACAAGCGCCATTTTGGAAAAGCCCTAACGCCGGCCCGGTGATGGCGGCGGGGGCGGGTGCCCTCGGTTTGGAGTTGGGTGGACCAGCCCGCTATCACGGCGAATGGGTCGCTCGTCCAACGTTAGGCGAAGGCTTGGTTCCGCGCGCCGACGATATCGGCCGGGCTATAGCGTTGGTGCGCCGGGCATTGGGATTATGGTTGGCCGCCATTTTTTTGGGGGGATGGTGGGGAGGATTGATCGTTGCTTGAGCATGGCGGCGGCTTGCGCGAGGCGGCGGCTCGCTATCAGATCCCACTGAGCGACTGGCTCGATTTATCCACGGGCATCAATCCTGAGGGTTGGCCGGCTCCAGCGATTGCGGCCGTTGCTTGGCAGCGCTTGCCGGAATGGGATGATGGTTTAGAGTCGGCGGCGGCGGATTATTATGGAACGGCCCAGTTGCTACCGGTCGCCGGTTCGCAAGCCGCCATTCAGGCGTTGCCGCTATTGCGTGATCCTGGTCGCGTCGGCGTGCTGTATCCCAGCTATGCCGAACATGCCCATGCTTGGCGGCGAGCGGGCCATGAGGTGGAATTGTTGCCGGCTGATGGGTTGGCCGCCGCTCTGGATCGATTGAATGTGCTAGTGGTGATTAATCCCAACAATCCTACCGGGATTTGCTTTTCGTCTAACGTGTTGCTGGAATGGCACCGACGATTGGCGGATCGGAACGGTTGGTTGGTGGTGGATGAGGCGTTTGCCGATGCCGCTCCGACCGATAGCGTAGCGGTTCATGCCGGTCTGGCGGGATTGGTGGTATTACGGTCGCTGGGGAAATTCCACGGGTTGGCCGGGGCGCGGGTCGGGTTTCTATTGGCGGAATCCGCATTGTTGGAACGGGCTTCGGAACAGTTGGGGCCTTGGGCGGTGACGGGTCCGAGCCGAGCCGTGGCGATGCGGGCATTGGCTGATCGAGGTTGGCAAGAGCAGGCTCGAGTTAAGCTGGCCCGATCAAGCCGACGCTTGGCGGAGTTGCTCGGTCGGCAAGGTTTGCCAGTAGCGAGCGGCACGGCTTTGTTTCAATGGTTGCCGCTGGCTGATGCGGAATTCTGGCAGGATGCTTTGGCGCGACGCGGTATCCTGGTTCGGCGTTTCAGCGAGCCATCGGGATTGCGGTTTGGGCTTCCAGGACCGGAGCCGGCCTGGCGGCGATTAGAATTGGCGCTTGTCGGCATTCGAGCCGAGCGCATGCGCGGGGATCGAATACGATAATGATAGAACGATTCAATTTGGATCAGGCGCGGCCTGAAATCGGTGAGGTTTTTTTGGTGGGAGCCGGTCCAGGCGATCCGGAGTTACTGACCTTGAAAGCCTTGCGCTTGATGAAGGAAGCGGATGTGGCGGTCCATGATCGCTTGATTCCTTTGGCGATTCTGGATTTGCTGGAATCGCAAGTCCAGCGGATTTTCGTCGGCAAGGAACCGGATCATCATACCTTGCCGCAGGATGAGATCAATCAATTGCTGGTTATGCTGGCCCGACAAGGCAAGCGGGTTTTGCGGCTCAAAGGTGGAGATCCTTTCATCTTCGGGCGCGGTGGCGAGGAAATTGAAACGCTGATGGCGGCGGGTATTCCTTTTCAAGTGGTGCCCGGCGTTACCGCCGCCGCCGGTTGCGCCGCCTACGCCGGCATCCCGCTGACCCATCGCGATTATGCGCAAGCCTGTGTGTTCGTGACCGGCCATCTTAAGGATGGCGCGCTGGATTTGAATTGGCGGGCCTTGGCGCAGCCCCGTCAGACCGTGGTGTTCTATATGGGGCTGAGGAGTGTCCACCCTATCTGCGAGCAACTCCGGACCTACGGGATGGCGGACGATATGCCGGCGGCGTTGGTGGAACAGGGAACGACTCCGCGACAGCGAGTCTATTGCGCGACGCTCGCTACGCTACCGGCCGTGCTGCAACGAGCCGAGGTGCGCTCGCCAGCCTTGCTGATCGTTGGTGAGGTCGTGAAATTGCGGTCGCGACTGGCGTGGTACCAAACGGCTTAATGGCTTCATCGCCCCCGAAACGGGCCTGGAGATCCTGAATCGAGGCCAATTGGCTTCGGCGTGAACGGTGGATTGGGTTTGGCTACGGGGGGTTTGGGCGGCTCCGGGGGATGGGGCAGCGGCAGCGGCTGATGGCAGCGGGGCCAAGGTTGACAGGGCGGCGGGTAGAATCTGGGTCGGTGGGGAGGATAGGGTGGGGGATAAGCATAATACGGTGGATACCCCACGATAACGTTGTCGTTATTCTCGTTCTCCTGCTTTTTCTGGTTCTCTTGAAGTTGCTGGCTCAATAAATCCTGCTGTAGTTGCTGGTTTTGCTGTTCCAGGTTGCGGATGGCTTGTTCTTGGCGCGCTTGTTCCATCGCCCGCCGCTCGCGCGCCATTTGTTCTGACAGGCCCTTAATGCGAGCGATTTCGGCATCGGTGTCGGCTGCGGCGGCTGGAGTGCTAGCGCCAGGTGCGATGTCGAGAGTTTGCGCGCCCGCCGCATTTTCGGGTTTCTTTTCTGCGTAATGCACCCGGCCGCTGGCATCGGTCCATTTGTAAATTTGCTGGGCTTCCAGGCTGTTTGTTAGCAGAGCCAGAAATAGCGCGGTCAGGATTAGAGGGGTCAGCCGTATAAAATCCATCGTTGCCTCTGTTGGGCTGAAACAACATAATATTTTGATTATAAAAAAATAAATAGGTTCAAGCATCGCTTAAAATTTAACGTCAATCCTGAATTAGCCATCCTGGTGGCATAGTGGGCTTCATTCAGAGTTGCTAGAATCGCCGGCCTTGTAGTTAGACCAAAAATTTTGAAGGGGACATTTTGGACATCACCTTACTGATAAAGGCCTTGATTCTTGGCTTGGTTGAAGCCGCCTCGGAATTTTTACCGATTTCCAGCACCGGGCACCTGATTATCGTTGGAGATTTTCTAAATTTTACTGGCCCTCGCGCTGAAACCTTCGAGATTTTCATTCAGCTTGGCGCGATTTTGTCGGTGGTATGGATTTACCGGCGTCGGTTGCAAGATACCCTGTTAACTTTTAATTCCAATCCAGAATCCCGGCGGCTGCTGGCCAATCTGGCCATCGCCTTTGTCCCGGCAGCCATCCTGGGTTTCTTGTTGCACAATCAGATCACCCATTATCTGTTCAATCCGGTCACGGTGGCTGTAGCGTTGGTGGTGGGCGGCTTCGCCATTTTGCTAGTCGAGCGTTACGCGCCGATGGGGCGAATTCAGGCGGTGTCGGAAATGCGCTGGCGGGATGCGCTGGTGGTCGGCATCGCCCAGAGCGTCGCCTTGTTCCCCGGCGTGTCACGTTCTGGAGCGACCATCATGGGCGGGATGCTGGGTGGTATGTCGCGGTTTGCCGCCACGGAGTTTTCGTTTTTTCTGGCGATTCCGACCATGTTCGCCGCGACGGGATACAGCCTGATCAAGGAATGGAGCAGCCTGAGCGTGGCGGATATGCCGATGTTCGCGGTCGGTTTCGTGGCGGCCTTTCTCGGAGGATTGGCGGTGGTGCGCTTTTTATTAAATTATGTTGGCCAGAACAGTTTCGCGCCGTTTGCTTATTATCGAATTATATTTGGCGGCCTGCTGCTGGCTTATTTTCATTATCATCCCTGGGTGGAAAAGGGTGGTTGAGGCGGTTGCTGTAGCGCTCCCTCGATCACTTTGCTGGAGCTTGGTCGGCGGCTTAACGGGCTTCCGCTGTTGCCGAGGGGCAGCCTCAATCATAGGGCAAGCTGATCGCCATTAGCGTTGTGGCCAGCGTCGTTAGCACCAACGCCCAGTCCCGTGGCCGGAAGCGATACTCCGCTAATGGCGTGCGATGGCCGCTGCCAAAGCCGCGCGTTTCGAGCGCCTCGGCCAAGTCGTCGGCAAAGCGCATCACATCGGCCAACAGCGGAGCGAGTAAAGAAGAGCCGTTACGCAGCAAGTAAAGTCCATCCAGCCGAATGCCCCGGCTTTCTTGCGCCTCCCGCACTTCACGCACCAAGAGCGCCATGGTGGGCATGAAGCGCAGAGTGCCTTCCAATAAAAACACGGCTTGTGGGGCTAAGCCACTAGCCAGCAGCGATTCACCCAATTCCGTCGGCGGCGTGGCCGCGAAGAACGAGACGCTGACCGTGACTAGCGCCAGCAACCGCAATACCGCTCCGGCCGCGGCCGTGGGACTGTCGCTAAAGCCAACGATGGCCGCGAACAGTAAGAGGGTGGGCCAGAGTAGCCACACCGCTCGCCGCCACGGTTCGCTGGCTCGCAGCACGAGAATCGCGAGCAGGGCGGCGGCGTTCAGCAATAATAAATCCGGTAGGCGCGTCGCCAATAGGACCAGCCCGAAACTCAGCAGGTAAACGATCAGTTTGGCGCGGGGATCGAAGCGTCCGGTTGGCTCCGGCAAGGGGGCCAGCGCTTGAGCGTTGGGGTTGATCATCACGCCGCGATTTGGGCCAGTAACTGAGTGCGGCCCAACGCCTCGGGTTGCGCCAAGATCGCGGCGGGATTGACGTTCGCGGTGATTCGGCCATCGGCCAGTACGGCCCAGCGTTGCGAAAGCGAGTAAGCCCACGCCAGATCGTGCGTGGCGAGGGTAATAGCCACGCCGTCTCTGGCGCATTCGCTTAGCAGGCGGCGTAAGGTGGCGCGGGCGCGGGCGTCCTGACCGGCGGTCGGCTCATCCAATAGTAAGGCCTTGGGATGGGACGCTAGCATGGCGGCGATGGCCACCCGCCGCTGTTCGCCGGCGCTGAGCAGTTGCGGTGGCCGTTCGAGCACCGCTTCCAAGCCGAATCGCTCGCTTAATTGGGCGCACCAAGTGGGATCGTGCCGACCCAAGGCGCGCGGCCCGGCGGCCAGTTCGGCGCGGACCGTGGGAGCGAACAGCATCCGTAACGGTTGTTGTATCACCAGGCCGACGGTGCGGGCCAGATCAGCCACCGGCCGCCGACCAATCGATTGCCCTAGCACGCGCACCGTGCCGCGCTGGCTGCGCAGCAGGCCGTTGCCATGCCGGAGCAGGGTGCTCTTGCCGGCGCCGTTAGCGCCCAACAGGACGACGATTTCGCCCGCCGCGCTCTGAAGGTTGGCTCCACGTAATACGGAGCGACCGTCACGCTCGCACCAAATCTCATCCCATGCCACTACAGGCTCCGATAAGGGGATTTCCGCAAGGGGTGGCGGTTCTAATAAGGACGTTGACGGTTCCAAACCCCAAGCCGCCACATCGCCCGCCATGATGGCGGCGGGGGGGCCATCCGCCACCAGCTGACCCTGATGCAGCACTAGCATCCGGCTCGCATCGCGGGTGATTTCGCTCAGGCGATGTTCGGCCACAATCAGCGTGACGCCAGCCGCATGTAAGCGTTGTAACAGAGCGCGCAACTGGATGGCGCCGGCGGGGTCCAGGAAGGCAAACGGCTCATCCAGCGCCACCAAGCGCGGTTGCATGGCCAGCACGCCGGCCAGCGCTACGCGTTGTTGTTCGCCGCCGGATAAGGTATGAGGGGCGCGTTCGAGCAAATGGGTGATGTCTAGCGATTGAGCGGTTTCCCGCACCCGCTTGGCAATGGTGGCCCGATCCTGTCCCTGACAAGCGGGACCGAAGGCGATATCGCGAGCGACGGTCGTGGCCAAACATTGGGCGTCGGGTCGTTGCAGCAGCAATCCCACGGTCTGGCTCATTCGATGTGGCGGCGTCAGGCGCGGTTCAGCACCGGCAACCGTCAGAACGCCACTGATTTCCCCGCCGTGTAAGTGGGGTATCAAGCCATTCAGCAAGCGGCAGAGCGTCGATTTACCGGAGCCGCTCGCGCCAGCCAATACCACAAATTCACCGGCCGCGATGGTGAAATTCAAGTCGTGCAAGACCTGTTTATCAGCCGCCGGATAACGATAGCCAAGCGCTTGCGAGACGATCAAGGCAGCTTCCGCCCCGCTTACCGCAAATAGCCCAGCCGTCGCAAGATTCGTAAGCCGACGATTCCCAGGATTGCGCCTGCTATCGAGGAGAGCAGAAACGGCAAAATCAATACCGTGAGGGCGATCTGTTTACCCATCAGATAAGGGGCCACCAGCAGCGCGCCAACCGAGGCGCCAATGAGTCCGGTGCCAATGATTTCACCCACCGCGGTGAAGTAGATATTTCGAGTATGGCGGTAAGCCAAACCGGCCAGCACAACGCCGAAGATGCTGCCGGGAAAAGCCAGCGGCGTGCCGAGGCCAATCGCGTTACGAACCAGTGAGGTGATGGCCGCCACCGCCAATCCCCACCATGGTCCGACCAGTGCGCCGGCAATAACATTGATGAAATGCTGACTGGGCGATACCTTGGCGATGCCCGTGGGAATGCTGAGCGGTGATAGAGCGACCGCCAAAGCAGCCAGGACCACACTGTAAGCGACCAACCGAGTTGAAGAAGCCATTGTGGCCGAGGAATGTGTAAGCATGATCTCAAGTTTCCAGCAAACAATATGGATAACATAGTTTGCAGCTTAGGGAATAGTAATGATTCTCACTGAGGCTGTCTTGTCGAGATAGATTTTTTGATATCAACTAAAACACAGATCAACCGGCTAAGCGCTCTAATTGAAGTAGATCAAAGATCTGCTAGATTAGGTCTCCTGAATCCGGTTCGTCGCAATGTTCTAGGATGCTGGCCCTGGCGGTGTCGCGCAATTGCACCACATTTAACCAGCTTTTACCTTCGGGTTGCAGCGGTGGTTGGATGATCACTTCCACTTGGCCTCGGCGCGGGAACCAAGAGCCGGCGCGTAGTATGGAGCGAGTCCCGCGAATGATGACCGGTGTTACCGGTACGCCCGCTTGAGCCGCAGCTACGAACGCACCCATGCGGAAGGCGCGCAGGCCCGGCATGCGCGTAAAGGTGCCTTCTGGGAAGAAACCCAGCGATTTTCCCTCTTGCGCGGCCGCGGCTAACTGGCGGCCTTCCATCGCGCTGCGCTGAGCATCGAAACGTTCGACGAACAGCGTACCCATCCGCCGCAAGGGTTGGGCAAGCCAGCGGTTATCGAGCAACTCCCGCTTGGCGACATAGTGCAAATGGCGGGGAATGGCCGCGATCAGCACGTAGGCATCCAGATAGCTGGAATGATTGGCGACTAACACACAAGGCCCGGCCGGCAGATTTTCCAAACCGGATACAGCCAACCGGGTTCCTGCCAGCCGGGCTAAGCTCAGGGCTGCAAACCGGCTTAATCGCCAGCGCCATTTCTGCCTTGGCAGGGTCATGATCCCTACCCAGGTTCCAGGCGCAAGCAGCGCAAACAGCGTCCAGACATAACCGGCGTAAAGATGTTCCACCACGACCTGCCTCAGCCGTCGGACTTGCGCCCAGCCGCTGGTCATGAGGATTCGCGCCAGTTGCAGCCACAGCGCCTGACCGCCGCGACCGAGCGCTTTGCGTTGGTACAAATCCCGTACACCGCTCCGGCGAATTTTGCCGCTAGAGGTCTTGAGCACTGAATGAGGAGGAACCAGAACCACCTCATCAGGCGCTATCCCTAATAAATCCATGCTGGTCGTCTGAATATGTTGGCGCAACTCAGTCAGCGCTTCGGGCTGCGTGAGGCGGGTTTCAGCGACCACGATGAGTTGTTCGCTGCCGATGGCTGGATCGTTGTTGGCGAAAGCAGCCACACAGCCCTTGCGAATGCCGGGGATTTCCCCGACCGCTTGTTCCAATTCATAGGGATACAGGTTACGGCCACCTCGGATAATCAAATCCTTGACCCGGCCAGTGAGATACACGTCGCCGCCAGCCATGTAAGCGCGATCCCCTGAATACAACCATTCATCGCCGTGAGGAAACAATTTGCGGGTCGCTTCAGGATTTCGGTAATAGCCGGCGGTGGCTGAAGGTCCCTTGAATTCCAGTTGGCCCTCCCGCCGTTCTGGCAATTCCCGGCCCTGTTCGTCCACGATGCGGATTTGGTGACCCAAAATCGGTTGGCCGCAGGCGGGAAAGCGCAAGGCGGTCGAATCATCGGAGCTTGCCGGTTCGGCCCGACCGCTGGCCACGAAGCCATCCCGTTTTACCGAATCGATTTTTGGCGCCCGCCCTGGCGGTTGCAACGCCAGTCCGACCGAACACTCCGCCAGCCCATAGACAGGGGCCATGGCCTCCGGCCGGAACCCATGGCGGCTGAAGCGGGCGATGAAACGCTCGATAGTGGCCGGATTGACCGGCTCCGCGCCGTTGCAGCTCATACGCCAGCAACTCAGATCTAAATCCTCGATTTCATGATCTTGGATGGCCCGCGCGCACAGCTCGTAAGCGAAGTTGGGAGCCGCCGACAGCGTGCCGCGATACTGATGAATCGCTCGTAACCAACGCGCGGGCCGGGCCAAAAAACTCAGCGGCGACATCACAATCAGGGGGAACGCGTGATACAAGCTCCCCAGACAGGCGCCGATCAGTCCCATATCGTGATACAACGGCAACCAACTGACGAATAGATCGTCGGAGCTGACGGCGACATGTCGGCCCATGGCGCGCAGGTTGGCCAACAGATTGGCATGGCTGAGCATGACGCCCTTGGGATCGCCGGTGCTGCCGGAAGTGTATTGCAAGAAAGCGAGATCCTCCGCGCGCGTGGGCGGCGTACTCCAGGTAGCTGGATTTTGTTGGAGTTCGCCCACGGTGACTACATGGCGCAACGTTTCGACTTGGGGTTGCAGCAGTCGGGCCACGAGCTTGGCTTCGGGCACCGTGACAAGCGCTACGGTTTGAGCATTGTTCAATAAGCGGACATGACGACGCAGATGCTCCTCGATCTGGGAAGGACGCATGGGTGGATAAATGGGAACGGGAACGCCGCCGGCCAGCAGAATACCGAAGAAACTGAGAAAATAGTCGCCGCCGGTCGGCAGCATGATGGCTACGGTTTGAAGAGGTTGCAGTCCACGGGCGCGCAGTCCGCTGGCAACCGCCCGCGCGCCGTGCTGTAGGTCGGCATAAGTAAAGGCGGCTTCTATTTTGTCGTCACCGCCCTGAATTTGAATAGCCATCCGCTCAGGATGGGCCTGAACGTGCCAGTCGAGCACCTCGATTAAGGTGGTGGCGCGATTTGGCGCTCCCACCTTGGGCTGATGGGCGACCGATGCACCCTGTAGCGCTAGCGGTTGGGGTTCCTCGATCCGGTTGTCGGGCATACTGGCTTGATCGCCAGCATGTTGGATCAGCTTCAACAGATCGCGCGGTGTTTCAGCCAGCAACACCTGCTCGCCCAAGGTGATTTGAAAGCGCTGTTCGATCCGTCGCAGCAGTTCGGTGCGCACCAAACTGTCCATCCCCAGCTCTCGCTCCAGGTGGCTGTCGAGGCTGAGCTCAAGCACCGCTCGATTGGATCGATGGATTTCCAGCAGCAATTCCCGCAGTAGGGCTAGTAAGGCGGAGCCGCTATCCGCGAGAGCTTCGGCGGCCGTTGAAACCGGCGGAAAATCGACTGGCTCGGGCGATCCATCACGTTCGGAAGGCATGGTTGTTGTCCGCTCGCTAAATTGAGTTCTGTTGGCGAAGTACAATTGGACTATTGGTGTCGCAGCCTGTCATTCTAGAATATGACCGCTGAAGCGCGCTGGTATCGGCGGAAGTTGCCTTCATTTATCCATGCCGCTACCCGATTCCGAGGACTTGTTCATGCTCCGCAAAATGTTTGGCTTCTGGTTGATGTTGTTATTGTTAGGACCCGCTCGTGCCCTGGTGCTGGAAATTGGCGAAATCCAGGTGACTTCCGCCCTAAACCAATTGTTCGATGCAAGAATTCCGCTCCCGAAGCTGACGCCTGAAGAATTATCCAAGATTTCAGTCAAACTGGCGACGCAGCCCGCGTTCAAGGAATTTGGGCTCGATCGAACCCGTACGCTGAGCAAGCTGGTCTTTTCGGTGGAATACAATGCGGCTGGAGAAGTTTACGTGAGAGTAGTTTCCACCGAACCTATTCGCGAACCCTCGTTGGGCTTGTTGCTGGAATTTAGTTGGCCGCGCGGCAAAACTATCCGCGAGTTCACCGTGTTTCTGGATCCGGTGCAACGCCTGGCTAAACAGACAGGCGATCGGGCCAAGACGATCCTGGATTCGCCAGCCGCACCCTCTGAACCGGTTGCTACGCCACAAGCGGCAACTGCCCCCGTCCCAGCCCCGGAGCCGACGATAGCCTCCGCCCCAGCACCCGCGGCAGAAGCGCCAGCTTCGGCCGCTTTGCCAGGAGCTACCACGGTGTCATCATCCCAACCGGCGCCGCTTGCCGTTGCGCTACCACCGGCCACCGGGTCGATGCCCGTTGCGACTGTTCCAGAGCCTGCATCTGTTGCCGAGACACCACCGCTGACAGTCGCGGCGACCGCGGTTCCTGAATCCGCGACGCTTCCCGCTCCCCCACCGTTGCCGGTTGAAGCGCCACCGTTGCTGATTCATAAACCGGGTGATTCCTATGGTCCTGTCGTCGCCGGAGAAGGATTGTGGAAAATCGCGCTCAAAGTACGGCCCGATTCGGGTATCGCCCCTGACGATATGATGCAAGCGTTATTCAAAGCGAATCCTGAAGCTTTTGCCAAGTCGGGAATTGACGGATTGAAGGCCGGCTCTATTCTTCGCCTCCCCACCTTGCGTGAAATCGCTCAATTCTCCGGTTCCGCCACCGCGAAAAACTTGGCGGAGGCTGAAGACAGAACGGCGCTGTCATCGAAGACCGCCAAAGTAAACGAATCCCCCACCGCGATGCCCAGCGTGACAAAGTTGCCTGAAGTCGCTCAAGGTGGGGCCAGAGTATTCCCCTTGACGCCGCCAGCGGTGATAGAGCCCATGATGGCTGGAACGATTTCCCTAGAGGAGTTGCTGGCCCCCGTCAAACCCATTCAGCAATCTGCTGAGGCAAGGGTTGCTGTGCTACAGACCAGCCCATCGAGAACCGAGACAGTGATGGCGCCACCACTCTTAGGACCGGTCTCCGCGACTCCACTGTTATATGAGGCGGTGTCAGAGGTGATGACATCGGCTGTTAAGATTCCTGGATTCGCAATTCCAGCTCAAATTGTTCCTGGGTCGATCATCCCCGATAGACCGGTCGCACCTCAAGCGAAGGAAGCGCCAAGGATTCGTCCCCTCCCAACGACCCTTACCGTAGGAGCGAGACAAGTGGCAAAGCCATTGGCGACGGAGTCAACTTTAGCGCCACTCCCTCAAATCAATTCCTCGCCAGCGATGGTGCCGCCGACTATCGAACCCTCATTGGTTACTGAAACGGTTGAGTCTTCCGCCACCGATGTCGCCAAAATAGGAACTGAACGGCTTTACCAGGGAGAAGAGCATTACGGGCCGGTGCTGCTGAACGAACGGCTTTGGGATATTGCGACCAAAGTGCGACCGGATGCGAGGGTAAGGCCATTGGCGACGGAGTCAACTTTAGCGCCACTCCCTCAAATCAATTCCTCGCCAATGGTGGCGCCGCCGACTATCGAACCCTCATTGGTTGCTGAAACGGTTGATCCTTCCGCCACCGATACCGCTAAAATAGGGGCTGGGCTTTACCAGGGCGGAGGGTACTACGGGCCAGTGTTGCCGAACGAACGGCTTTGGGATATTGCGACCAAAGTACGACCAGATGCGAGTATCGGTAAAGATGCGATGATGAAAGCCTTAGTGAAGTTGAATCCGGAGGCGTTTTCACTTGGAATGGATCACATGAAAGTGGGAGCGAGCCTGCGCATTCCGACTTTACAGGACATCGTGACGCATACCGGTTCTCTGGCCGCCAAGCAGTTGTTGGAACAACAGGCCATGGGATCCACGTCCCCTAATGCCAGCCCACCAGTCTCTACTGACTGAAGGGAAAGCCATCAGCGCTACGAACGAACTCCAAAAAGGGTGCTCAGACCAAGCTTATTGGGGTTCGTTGCCTATCTTTCGGAAGGGAAAGATAAGGCGAACGGGTTAAAGCTTCAGCGCCAATAGAAATTTAACTGGAGCTGATTTTGGCCGATCTGCGCCGATTGCTTCTGCATTTGATCGCCCACGTTAACCTCCACGGTATAGTCGCCAGGAGGTAGTTGCGCGAGGAAAAACGGGCCTCTCGAAGTTTCACTGAGCATACTCGCGCCACGCGAATCTAAGATTTTCACTTGGGCGTCGGCCAAGTACTCACCGCCCCCTTGCATCGCCGACATGATGCGCAGACTAAACTCATTGGACATGGCCCGGAGTTCTTCACGTTCACTTTCGCCGACGCCACCCGATGCATAACGAATGCCTTGCTCGGAGGTTCTAATCTGCACCGTGCCGCCGGGTGGCAACCACCCTTTACTGTCGGGTTCGGCAGGGGGTTGCGCCCGTTCAGCGGCGGATAACGGCTCTTCCGTGGTTGGCTGCAATCGAGAGCTAGCGTCGTCTACCGGTGAAAGCTGAGGGGTTTGAGGCGATGCGGGATAGGCCGGCGGTGGGTTGGGCGCTTGCTGCGCGTGAGTGGGGGCCGACAGGCTTCCGCCCGCCGCCAGAGCCAAGACGATCAAACGCATACCCGTTAATTTTCGCATTGCCAAGATCTCCTGATTTTCCTGAAGCCAAGTGAGCACGCGAAACATGCCCGTGCCTTGAACCTGGAATTAGATATTCCGGGTCAGATTTGATTCCCTGTCGCTTCGGGATTAGGGCGTTTGAGAGTATCCAGGCAAATAGGGTTTCAGCATCAACCCGCGTTCTGGGCAATGTAATCCTTAATGTCATTGACATCGGCATCCATCACCTCAAAGCGCTGCGGCAGGATTTCAAGATTCTCGTAACCCTTGGGCCGCTCTGGAGAGCGACCCAACGCTTCGATAATCGACTCTTCGAATTTGGCCGGCAGCGCGGTTTCCGCGCAGATCAGCGGCACACCGTGTTCGCGGTATTCCAGCCCGACTTTGACGCCATCAGCGGTATGGGTATCGATGATCAGGCCGGATTCCTGATAAACCCGGCGGATGGTGTCTAGACGGTTGCGGTGAGTGCTGGAGCCGGAGACGAAGCCGGATTCCCGAACCGCCTGAAAGTAGGGGGTGATGGATAGATCGAAAAATCCTTGCGTGTCGAGTTGACGCCACAGGTGGCGTACTAAAGCGGGATCGCGGTCGACCACATCAAAGATGAAGCGCTCGAAGTTCGACGCTTTGGAAATGTCCATCGAGGGGCTGCTGGTGTGCGCCACTTGGTCAGGGGTCCGCACCCGGTAGACGCCCGTGCGGAAAAATTCGTCAAGGACATTATTTTCGTTAGTGGCCAAAATCAGACGGCGAATTGGCAGGCCCATCCGCTTGGCGATGTAACCGGCGCAGATATTGCCAAAATTGCCGGACGGTACCGCAAACGAAGCCGTTTGATCGTCGCGCTCGGTAGTCGCTAGCCAGCCCTTGAAGTAGTAGACGACTTGCGCCGCCACCCGCGCCCAGTTGATCGAATTGACTGTGCCGATGCTATAGCGAGCTTTGAAAGCCGCATCGTTGCTGACCGCTTTAACCACATCCTGGCAGTCATCGAATACCCCACGCACGGCGATATTAAAGATATTAGGGTCTGGCAGAGAAAACATCTGCGCCGTCTGAAACCGGCTCATCTTTTGGTGCGGGGACAGCATGAACACCCGAATACCGCGTTTGCCGCGCATCGCATATTCGGCGCTGGAACCGGTATCGCCGGAGGTGGCCCCCAGAATATTGAGATGGCCACCCGTTTTCAACAACGCCTGTTCGAACAGATGACCGAGTAATTGCAGGGCGATGTCCTTGAAGGCCAGCGTGGGGCCATTTGACAATCCCAGCAGCCACACGCCATCGCTGAGCGGAGTCACTGGCGTGATCTCCTCGCTGCCAAAAATCTCGGCGGTATACGTTTTCTGAATGAGCGCGCGCAAATCCGCGGCGGCAATGTCGGTGGCAAACTTCCGCAAGATGGCGAACGCCAAATCCGGGTAGGACAGACTTCGCCAGCTTGCCAGTTCGCCGGATGCTAGCACCGGATAAGCATCCGGGATGGTCAGGCCACCGTCCGGCGCCAGGCCGCCCAGCAAAATGTCAGAAAAGGTTGCGGGGGCCATGCCGCCTCGGGTGCTGACGTAATGCATGAAACAGTGCTCCGGAATGGCAAGGAATTTAGAAGCGTTATCAGAGTAGCGGCTATTGTAAGCGGGGATACGTTGGAGAGGCCATTCCACCCAGAGTTCTATAACGCGGTCAGCGGTGTATCGCCGGTTTGTTCTGGAAGCAGCCTGCTGGTGATTTCCTGGGCCCAGGGATTGATCTGGCCATAGACCTTGACTAGCCGGCCTTTGATGGCGCGAAACAGGAGCTTGGCGCGGGCGTTATCGACGGAGTTGTCGTAGACGTAAGTTCGGTCGGCCAGCCAGGCGACGACGGAGCAATAGGCAATGGATTTGGTGTAGCGGCTGATGATCTTGGGGATGGGAACATCGTGCCCGCCTTCCATCACCCGCATCGCGACTCGCTTGGCGTTGATCGAAGGGTCATCGGTGCCAACGAAGAACAATCGAATAAAAAAGCCAGCGTCTCCGGCTCGGCGCACGAAATCCATTTTATCCGGAGCGGACAAAACGGTTTCAAAAGCGAGGCTCCGGCCTTCCTTCAGGCAGGATTCGCGAATTTCGGTAGCGCGTTGCGCCGCTTGGAAAACAGCGCCAGGGGCATTCCAGTCTCCAAATTCGTCGCGGGCGATGAAGTCCGGGTTGACGTAAACGCACCCGTCCATCCATTCATGCATGAGCAGTTGCTGGGTGATCGAGGTTTTGCCGGAACCGTTAGGGCCGGCGACTACGATCAGCCGAGGTTTTGCCTCGTCGCTCATGCCCGAGCGCGGAGAAAATCGACCGCCGTAATTTCGGCCCGCAACCGCATCAGGAGTTGTTGACGTGCCGTGGCGGCGTGTTCGCGCGCCTGGGTGATGACGGCTTCCATCAGCGCATCAAGCTGTTCGTCGGAGGGTTCGCGGGCGATGTCGTTCAAATTGAAACGAGCGTTTTGGATCATTATCGAAATCCTCCGAAAGTGCGCGAAAAACCAAAAAAGCACATGAAAACAGCAATCAACGGCCCATTTTACATGGTATTGAGGCCAATACCCAGCTTTATACGGATCGGTTGATCTTAAATTAGGATTTATTATTGATAGTCAGTATCTTAATTAAGAAACGCAACGTGCGTGCTTTGGGTTGGTTTGCTTTTTGGGCCACGCCGCAACCTATCAGCCGCGAGGCGGAAGTCATATTGATGCGGATGGTTTTTTACATTTAAGCGGACATCCAGGGAGGAATGATTGCTTTAATTTCAGCGCGCAGCTGGATCATTAGCTTTTCACGCGCCATTTCGGCATGTTTGCGTGCCTCAGTGGCGACGGCTTCCATCAAGTCCTCAAGCTGTTCGTCGGTCGGTTCGTGGGTGATGTCGTTTAGATTGAATGGTTGTTGTGATTTCATCGCCTTCTCCAAATCGATGAACGCCGATCGTTAGCCGGTTCATTCTTTAATTAGTGACTCTATGGACGCATTTTAACTCAATTGGACAATCCAGCTAATTTCTTTCCAACATGCTGAACGACCGCATGGTCTCACAACAAGCGTGAACCCACTATCGGTTCAGTAGGGTTATGAATTTTCAGCCGGCGGCCTTTGTCATCTCCGCCGCAATCAACTGGGTCCAAGCCCCCGATCCGGGCAGGTTTTGCCCGCCGTCGGCCACGATCAACGCACCGGTGATGTAAGCCGCCAATGGCGAGGCTAAAAACACGCTCAATTGGCCGATATCGTCGGCCGTGCCGAGGCGGCCCAACGGGATCGCGCGCCGCAACTGGTCCATGCTGCCTGCTGGCACCAGCCGCCGCACCCCTTCGGTGCCCTCGATCGGGCCGGGAACGATGCTGTTGCAGCGAATGCCGAAGCGGCCCCACTCCAGCGCCAGATTGCGCATCATGTTGTCGATGCCCGCCTTGGCGGCGCCAACGTGAACCTGGAATGCATAGGGGATCAGCGCCATGCCAGCCGAGATGAAGATGATGTTGCCTTTGGTTTCCTTGAGTTGTTCAAATGCCGCCCGGCAGCTATGAAAACTGCCTAGTAGATCGATATCGACAACCGCCTTGAAGCCGTTGGGGCTGAGTTGTTCAGCTGAGAGAGGGAAATTACCCGCCGCGCCGCAGATCAGGGTATGTACCGGTCCCAGCGCCGTCTTGGTGTCGTGGATGGCTTTTTCCAATGCCGCGTAATGGCGGACATCGGCCGAGTGCGTTGAGACGCGGGCGCCGAGCGCCCGCAATTCCGTTGCCGCCGCCGCCAGTTTTTCCTCAGAACGGCCGAGGATGCCCAGATTCGCGCCGACAGCGGCGAAATTGCGGGCGATGCCGAGATTGATCCCGCTGCTGCCGCCCGTGATGAAAACGGTCTTGCCATAAAATAAATCTTTAGCGAAGTAAGAAGCGATGTTCATGAGACCTTCTGTGGGTTCGGATGATTCTTTCAATAAGGGTAGGCAAAACCAACGGCGTTATACAGGAGCTTGTGGTCTTAACTTGACCGTTTCATCTGTCTTGCCGAGAATCTTGGTTCGTTATTGATGCCTCAGGAGTTTGTCATGCCCGATTGCGATCTGCTGATCATCGGCGCCGGTATCGCTGGCCTCAGTATGGCCCACTATGCGGCCGAGGCGGGTTTAAAGGTACTGGTCCTGGAGCGAGAAAGCCGACCGGGCGGGTGCCTGCACTCACATCGTTTTAACAAGGCGTCGACAGAGTTCTGGCTGGAATTGGGCGCGCACAGCGCTTTCAATTCCTATGGAAACTTGATCGCGATTTTGGAATCCCTCCAAGCGCTCGATTGTTTGATCAAGCGCGCTAAGGTTGGCTTTCGGCTGTATGCGGATGGCACGGTTCGTAGCATGCCCTCCCAAATGGATATCCCGGAATTGGTGCTGGCTCCGTTTCGGTTATTGGGGCTGATCAAGGTCGGACGGAGTGTGGCGGATTACTACGGGCGCATCGTTGGCCGGCGCAATTACACACGCGTGTTCGGGCCGGCGTTCGACGCGGTGATTTGTCAACCCGCCAGCGATTATCCCGCCGACAGCCTGTTTCAGTCACGGCCGCGACGTAAGGATATTCCACGCGGTTTCGCCTTTTCGGGTGGGATGCAAACCATTACCGATACTCTGGCTGGGCGATCCGGCGTCCGCGTCGAGTTAGGGCAAACAGTGCGGGGTATCCAGCGCGGTGGGAAGGATTTTGTAGTTAAGGCGGGTGATGCCCACTATACGGCTCCCAGGGTTTGTCTGGCCACGTCGGTAGCGGTGGCGACTGAGTTACTACGCTCGATGTTTCCCGCCGTCGCGGCGCAATTGGCGGAAATTGAGACGGCTACGGTAGAGACAGTGGGCGTGGCGCTTCCTGCTGAGCAAGTGCGATTGCCGCCGCTGGCGGGGTTGATCGGCCGGGGTGAGCCGTTTTATTCGGCGGTATCGCGCGATACTGTGCCCGATGCCCAGTGGCGAGGGTTCACTTTCCATTTTCGACCCGGCGTGTTAGGTGATGAGGAGAAGTTGAATCGCATCGCACACGTCTTAAAAATCCCAAGAACCGCGCTTAGTTTGGAAAATGTAGTGAGTAAGATTAACCAGTTACCGTCATTACGAGTCGGTCATGGCGAGCGAACCGGGCATGTGGATGCGTTGTTGGCGGGTACCGGATTAGCGCTGAGCGGTAATTATTTTACCGGGGTTGCCCTTGAGGATTGCGTGACCCGTTCGCGCGCTGAATTCGAGCGGCTACGGCGGGAAGGTTTATGAGGAGCGGGTCGGCGCTCGACCATCGGTTTTATGCCGATGGTCGATGCCACCCGTTCAAGATGCAAGCTAGAAACTGGGATAGAACGTTGAGGTTTCCCCGAATGGGGCATTCATATTCTCGCCAGTAGACCAAGTTACATCATTGATCAGGAGTTTGAAGGCCAGAACGCCTTCGCGCGCTTCGTTTGTCGTCCATCGCCACTCGTCGCCGCCCACATTTTCCATCGGTACACCCTTCTCCCAATCGAGGCTGTGGCCGTCGCCGCGAAGATAGAGCGTGTTACCGTGGCCGACATCGAATTTCACAATGACGACCGTGGTGACGGGGTTCGGCTTATCAGCTGGTTTTGCCGCCTTGGGAGCTGTTTTTTCGGCCTTGGCTGGCGCCGCGGCGGCCGGTTTTTCAGACGCCTTGGTGGCCGGTTTTTTCGCTGGTTTGGCAGCGGTTTCGGCAGCGGTCTTGGCGGTGCTGGGTTTTGCCGCCGAGGCGGTTGTAGATTTCTTCGGTTCCTTGGTGGCGGAGGTGGTGACAGGGGTGGTCTCGGTCGACTCTTTCTTTTTCGGCATGAATCAGTCCTCTGAATCGCTTGATGAAATACCAGACATGGCATGATGCCGCGCTATTGTTGCTACGTATTTGAGTCTACTCCAAGCCTGAAGCAGTCTCCAAGCCGGAGACGACACGAATTGGCGTACAAACATAAAAGTAGACTTTTTTTTGCCTAGGGTTTGACATGATTTTTTTATTAAGCCAATCCAAGGTTATCAGTTAGATCGATTGCTCGATATCGTCGCCCCAGCGGTGTTGGCCGATTGCCTCAATGTTTAGCAACAACAATCGATCTGCGCGTGAGGTGGGCGGTTGCCGCGCCCGGCGCGAGATGCGCCGGCGGATGTCGGCGTTTGCTGTGGGTTTTTTTGAGAATGCGCTTTGAATTGAGGGATAGCTTACTGGAGTGACGCAGAGGTTGATCTGCTGGGAATCAAACGCCGCTGATAAGTGCGTTGGCGTATTTTGATAAGCGGCGCACCAAAAAAATCAGCCCCTGCAACGCCAGGGGCTGATTGAAATTAGGCTATTGCGGTCTTAGCTGTAAGCGTTCGTTAGTTGGCTGCTGTGTCGTCATTCGCGTCGGAGCGGCGGTTGCGTTCCCCCATGAACTGATCGAACTCAGCCCGATCCCGCGCCCGGCGGAGTCGGTCGAGAAATTCGATGAACTCGCGTTGGTCTTCCTCAAGCCGACGTAACGTTTCCTTGCGGTATTCATCGAAAGCGGAGTTGCCGGTCGAGGCTGCGTGTCGGTGAGAGCAGCAGCCTTTGCTGAGGGTGTGGAAGAACATCCGAAAACCGTGGTCGTGCGAGTGATCAGCGCGATCAGAGTGGCAGCATTTCATTTTTCCGCTCCAAAGCAGATAAGCCAGAATGGCAAGGCCGATGGGCCAGCAGATCAAAAAGCTAAAAAAGAGCAAGCCAATCCAGGCCATTTTGCCCATGGGACTGGGATTCATTTCAAGGGAATTGGACTTCGCGGCAAGAATCATCGCCCCTCCAAGTTAATGTTAATCACATTAACAATCCTAGGCATGTCTAAACGCACTGTCAAGAGGGGATCGAAATTTAAGCCGTGGGTGGAATGGGACCGCCGCCGCCGAGACCTAAGCCGCGCACGTAGACTAGGATGCCAGCCTCCAGTAAATCTTCAGGCGTTATCGATAACCGCCGCGGCGACCCTTCAGCGGGTCCTAGAAATAACGAGGCGATACCGTGGCATAAAGACCAAATGTGTAGGGCCACCATTCGTGACGGGGGACGCTGATTTTTGGGTAGGTTCGCGCAGAGGGTTTCAGCCGCCAGGCGCAATAAGACCATGGCCCCCTCGCCGATTTGATTCAGTTCGCTGTCTGTCTCTTGCACCGGGCACACTTCGAACATGGCTGAGTAATAGGCGGGTTGTTGGCGAGCGAACGCCAGATAAGCGCGCCCGCAATTGATAAGGGCGCGTAGCGGTTCTGGCCGGCCATCATCCCAAGCGTGGGTCAGCTCAGCGTCAAACTGCTGGAAGCCGCGCAGCGCCATTTCCGATAGCAGTGCGTTACGGTCGCGAAAATGTCGGTAAGGCGCGGCGGGGCTGACCCCTACTGCTCGGGCGACTTCGGCGAAGGTGAAGCCCGCGGGCCCCCGTTCCGCCACTAACTCCAGCGCGGCTTCGATCAATGCTTCGCGTAGGTTGCCGTGATGGTAGCGGTCGCGTCCCGTTCCAGAAGTGTTTTTGTACCAAATCATGGCTGGATAGCTGAAAAATAAAAGCAGTTAGCGATTGAAAAGGGAAGGAGGACGCTGCTCCGGCCACAAGGAAGCGCTTGGTCTCTGGAATTGGGTAGACCGCAGGCGCAAAGTTCTGGCTACGAATCATGAACGAACTCAAAGCCCAGGATATCAGTGATATTCTGATCGCCATGGTCGATAGCCTCAAGGATTTTCCCAGAGCCATCACGGCGGCTCTTCCCAGAACCCCTGGCATAGACCTGTCTCATCCATCTAATTCGCAACCCATTGCGACTTGCCGCTTCTGCTGGAGCGCTTCACAAATCGTGCTCCCTTCCCAACCGAAAAGCGCTCCGCCACCCTTGCCATCGACAGCTGGCCCGCTCCCGAACCGCCAGTCCTGTACGACGAAAATTTTTAGATTTCATCATGCTATGTTGGGCAATGCTGTTTTGGAAGCTGAGAAGTTCTCGCCGCCAATCTCAGCGCTCCCACCGACGCGGCCTTCTTTAAATGGTTTTTAGCGACGACTGAGCACTCCTTGGAAATAGCTTGAATTTGGCCCCAGTCTAGCGGCTGGGGCCTTGTTTTTTCAGCGCGCAACCGCCGTTGCCACCGGAATCATCCATTGCAGGTAATACGCCTGAATGTAGGTGATGATGCCGATGATCACCGCAAAGAACAGGCTGTGCTTCAAGGTGAAGCGGAACAAATCCGACTCCTTGCCCACCAAACCCGCCGCCGCGCAGGCGACCGCGATGGATTGCGGCGAAATCATCTTGCCGGTGACGCCGCCGGTGGTGTTGGCCGCGATGGTCAGGGTTGGATCAACGCCGATCTGTTGCGCCGTGACCTGTTGCAAGTTGGCGAACAGGGCGTTGCTGGAGGTATCGGAACCGGTCAGGAAAACGCCGAGCCAGCCCAGGAAAGGCGAGAAGAACGGGAACAGCCCGCCGGTCGCCGCGAACGCCAAGCCCAGCGTCGAGGAAACGCCGGAGTAGTTGGCGATGAAAGCGAAACCGAGGACCAAGCCGATGGTGAAGATCGGCCGGGCCAGTTCCACCAGAGTTTCCCAAAGCGTCGCGAAGAACAGCTTGACGTTGACCCCCAGGATGAAGGCGCTGATGACGGCCGCCAGCAGAATCGAAGTTCCCGTCGCCGACAGCACGTCAAATTTGTAAACGGCTTCGTAGGGGGTGAGCGCCTTGACGATGGGCAGATCTTTCAGGACCAGCTTGTCCAGGCCGGGGATATGAAAACTCATCACCCACGCCTCCAGCGGAGCCCCTTTGGCGAATAAGCCCTTGAACGCCGGCAGCGTCCAGATCGTCACCATGATGGTCAGGACGATGAACGGCGACCACGCTTTGATGATTTGGCCCAGACTGTATTGGGACTGCGAACGATGCTCCGCGGCGCTGATGCCACCCCCCGCGCCTTGGAAGGCGAAGTCCTGCTGGGGTTGCCAGACGAAGCGCAGGAACAGGGTCAGGACGACCAAGCTGACCAGGGCGGAGGTGATGTCCGGCAGTTCGTAAGCCCAGTGGTTGGAGGTGTAGTACTGGGTCAACGCGAAAGCCGCCGCCGCCACGAAAATCGCCGGCCACGTTTCCCGCACGCCGCGCCAGCCGTCCATGATGTACACCAGCCAGAACGGCACGAACAGCGACAGCAGCGGCAATTGCCGGCCCGCCATCTGGCCGATGAGGAACGGATCGGTGCCGGTGACTTTACCGGCGACCGTGATCGGAATACCCAACGCGCCGAACGCCACCGGCGCGGTGTTGGCGATCAAGCACAAGCCGGCGGCGTAGAGCGGATTGAAGCCCAAGCCCACCAGCAACGCGGCGGTGATCGCCACCGGCGCGCCGAAACCCGCCGCGCCTTCCAAAAACGCGCCAAAGCAGAAGCCAACCAGCACCATTTGCAAGCGCTGGTCGCCAGTGATGGACAATACCGACGAGCGGATGATTTCAAATTGACCGGTTTTAACAGTCAGCTTGTACAGAAACACAGCGGCCACGATGATCCAGGAGATCGGCCATAGGCCATAGAGGAAACCGTAACCGGTCGCCGCCAGCGCCATCGACGCCGGCATTTGGTAGACGATGACGGCGACGACGATAGCGAGCGCCACGGTGATCAACGCGGCGATATGGCCCTTCATCCGCCATACCGCCAGCGCGACGAAGAAAAAGATGATCGGAATAGCGGCGACCAGCGCCGACAGCCATAAGCTGCCGCCCAGCGGGGCATAGACCTGAGTCCAGGTTGGCATCGTTTGAAAACTCCTCGGTTGGTGGTAATAAACGACTCGATTTTTCTTCCTGAAAGCCCGACTGGGCGGATCGTGGGCGTAAGAATCCCCCTACCCACTGGCGCGAGCATCCTCTAAAAGGCTGAAATAGCTAAGAAACTAGCTGGTATTCGACTGGGAACAGCGATCCACCAGATAGACGATGGAGCGGTAATAACGACCGCTGTGGAGGGACAAGCCGATTTCGCAGGTCCGGCTGGTGGAATAGCCGGACTGGCAATCGTCAGGCAACGCGGCTTTTAAATCCCGCAGTGCGCTGGCGTTGAGTTCCGGATGGGTGAAACCTTTGTCGCCCGCCCAACCGCAGCAGGACACCCGGTCGGGAACCACGACGGTTGCGGCGCAGGCTTCGGCGATGGTTTTGAGCTTGGTTTGCAAGCCCATGTTGGTGGTGCTGCACGTCGGATGCAAAGCGACCGTTTCCGGCAGCTTGCGTAGCGTCAAGCGCGCCATCACGAAGTCATGCAGGAATTCGGTGATGTCGTAGACCGTGAGACCAAGTTGTTGCTGATTGCGCTTGAGTCGCAGCGAACACGGGCTGGTGTCGATGACAATGGGGTCTTGGCCGTTGCGGCTGGCTTTGAGCAGGGCCTGCTCGACTTCGCGCTGTTTGGCGTCCGCTTGCTCCGGTAATCCTTTGCTGCCGAAGGGTTGGCCGCAGCAGAGCGCGGTGGAATGATCCGGCAGCACCACCTCAAATCCGGCTTTGCGGAGTAGGGCGGCGGTTTTGACCGGCAGCGCATCGGGTTCAGAATCGCCCTGAGCGGGTCCCATGCTGCGGCTGGCGCAACTGGGGAAATACACCACGCGCGGCCGGTTCGGGGTGGTGTTCGCATCCGCTGCTGGGAGCGCGCCCCCGGTCGGCAGATAGCGGTTCCACAGCGGTAGCCGGTTGCCGGACAGCTTGCGGAAGGCGCCGGTAATCGCGCCTTGAATGCTGTTGCCGAGAATCCGCTGCGACAGACTGGCGGCGGCCAAGCCGAGCCGCGTGGCGGCGGTGACGGCACTGAACTGGCTGGCCACCCGGCCGCCAATCCAGTTGCCGAGTGTGCCGCGCTGCTGGGCGCGCAATTGCAGCATCATCGTGCCGGTGTTGATGCCGACTGGACAGGTCAGCGAACACAAGCTATCAGCGGCGCAAGTTTCCACGCCTTGGTATTCATAGGATTCGCTCAGCGCCCGCAAGCGGCTGGTGTCCTCGCCCGCTGCCCGCAATCGCGCCATTTCACGCAAGCCGACGATGCGCTGGCGCGGCGACAGGGTGAGGGCGCGTGACGGGCAATTCGGCTCGCAGAAACCGCATTCGATACACTTATCCACCAGCGGATCGACGGCGGCCATCGGCTTGATGTTTTTAAGATGCGCTTCTGGGTCATCGTTCAAGATCACGCCGGGATTGAGCAGCTGATGCGGATCGAACAGCGTTTTGATTTCCCGCATCAACTGATATGCCTGCTGGCCCCATTCCAGCTCGACGAACGGGGCGATGTTGCGGCCAGTGCCGTGCTCCGCCTTGAGCGAACCATCGTATTGGTGGACGATCATTTTGCACACGTCGTCCATAAAGTTTTTATAGCGCTCGGTTTCCGCCGGATTGGCGAAGTTGGGGGTGATGACAAAGTGCAGATTGCCTTCCAGCGCGTGGCCGAAAATGATCGAGCCAGTGTAGCCGTGCTGGTCGAACAGCCGTTGCAAATCCAGCGTCATCGCCGCCAGTTGTGGCACCGGCACCGCGACATCCTCAATGATGACCGTGGTGCCGGTCGCCCGCGCCGCGCCGACCGAGGGAAATAAGCCCTGGCGGATCGCCCACAGTCGGGTGAATTCCTCCGGCCGGTCGGTGAATTGAAACGGCAACAGCGTGGGGGTCAGCGTTAGCGCGGCGGTGATGATCTCGACCTGCGCGGTCAGGTTGGCTGGGTCCATCGCCCGCGTTTCGACCAACAGCGCGGCGGCGGTTTCCGGCAAGGTCTTGAAATAGGACGGCATTCCAGGCTTTTCTTCCACCGAGCGGATCGAGGCGCGATCCATCAACTCCACCGCCGCCACCGGCTGGCTTTTTAAAACCGCCACCGCTTCGCAAGCGATTTTGATGTCGGGAAAAATCATCAACGCGGTGGCTTTGTGGCTGTGCTCCTCGACCGTGTGGTAGGTGATTTCGGCGATGAAACCCAGCGTGCCCTCGGAGCCGATCATCAAATGCTGGAGAATCTCGAACGGGTCTTCGTAATCGACCAGCGCGTTGAGGCTATAGCCGCAGGTATTTTTAATCTTGAATTTGGTGCGGATACGGTCGGCCAGTGCGGTATCGGCGCGGGTCCGTTGGCCGAGTGTGGCAAGCTGATCCAGCAGCGGGCTATGACTGGCGCGGAACGCCTCGCGGCTGGCCGGATCATTGGTGTCTAGCACTGCGCCATCGGCCAGCATCACCCGCATACTTTTGAGCGTCTGATAGCTGTTTTGGGCGGTGCCGCAGCACATACCGCTGGCGTTGTTGGCGGCGATGCCACCGATTTGACAGGTGTTGATCGAGGCGGGATCGGGGCCGATCTTGCGCCGATACGGGGCCAGATAGCGGTTGGCGTGGCCGCCGATCAATCCTGGTTGCAGGCTGATGGTCGCGGCCTCGGGACCGATTTTCCAGCCGCGCCAGCCATCGCCCAATTGCAGCAACACCGAATCAGTGACGGCCTGCCCGGACAGGCTGGTGCCCGCCGCGCGGAAGGTGACCGGCGTCTGATGCTGATGGGCCAGCGCCAGAATCCGCCGCATTTCGTCTTCGCTATCGACTTTCACCACCACCTTGGGAATCAGCCGGTATAGGCTGCCGTCGGTGCCGTAGGCGAGGGTTCGCAGCGGGTCGGTAATCAGGCGCGACGCCGGAATAAAGGCTTGCAGATCGCGGTGTAACTGGTCGTGGGCCGTCGGGGACATCGGTGGCTCAGCCTCGCTTTGGTGGTGCGCGCGCCGGACAATGTGGCGCACTGATTTTTATTTCGCTACAGATTTCCCATTCCCAACAACCAGGAAACTGGGGGCAAGGTTGAGCGCCTATCGTTCGGAAAGGCTCAACCGTCCAGCACCAGTACCACCAATTCCTTCGGCCCATGCACGCCAAAGGTCAGCACCAATTCAATATCGGCGGTTTTGGACGGGCCGGAAATCAGCAGGGCATTGGTTGGCATTCCATCCGCCCAGCGCTCCTCCCGCATGGCGGCGGCCAGCGAGTCATGGATTTTGGATGCGTCCAACACCGCGATATGCACCGATGGAGCCAGCGACATTAACCGGGGTTCATTGGCGTCCGGCCACAGAATCAGCGCGCCGACTTCGGCAACCGCGCCTCGCGTGGAAGTGATGCCCGCATCGATGCCAAACAGCTTTTCCTTCCAGTTCTCCACCGTCTGGTCATAGGCAACCAGCGGCGGCAAATCGGCTTCCCAGCCTGCCGTCAGCGCCGCGCCGATGGTTGTATTGGGCGCGTACAGCAGACCATTCAGCGAGCGCTGGCGCAGCACCGCTTTCAGCGCGGTGGCCCACTGCTGGCGGTCGGTGATGATCACCTCGGCGTGCATGACTTCCATTAGCCGCTTCAGTTGCGCTACTTTGTCGGCTTGACTGAGCGATGGAATTGGCGGCGCTTCGGCTTCAGCGGCGGGCGCGGCTGGACGGGGCAGGCTGCGCAAGCGGGCGAGAATATTGGCGCGGGCGTCACTCATCGCGGATCCCCTTTTCTTTGGCGAGCACATGCAGGCTCTTGGCGGCAAAAGGCGGCAAGGCTCTAACTTGGCTCCATTTTTTCACGATGCCGATGGCGGGCAGCTTCGGCAGGAGCGGCCCGGCCAAGCCCAGCAATTTGGCGTTTAAGGCGTTGAACCATGGCGCGGCATTGCTCAAGGCCCAGCCTTGCCAGACCAGAGTTTCCGTCAGGTTGTGCTTGTGGCCGTGATCCTTGACCGCATGAGGCGAGTCGGTCTGATTGTACGATTCAGCGCGCAAGCGGCGCAGGATATCGGTAATCGGGATCTTGACCGGACAGACTTCCTCGCAGGCTCCGCAGAAAGTCGAGGCGGTGGCCATCGCGCCCGCGTTCTTCAAGCCTTCGATTTGCGGGGTCAGAATCGAGCCGATGGGGCCGGGATAGACATAGCCATAAGCATGGCCGCCCAGGCGGGTATAGACCGGACAATGATTCATGCACGCGCCGCAGCGGATGCACTTAAGGGTTTCCCGCAAGTCGGGATCGGCCCAGATGTTGGAGCGGCCATTATCGAGCAGGATCAGATGGACTTCCTTGGGGCCATCCTTCTCGCCCGGTTTGCGCGGCGAGGTGATCATATTGAAATAGGTGGTGATCAACTGGCCGGTGGCCGAGCCGGTCAGCAACCGCAGCAACGGCGGCACGTCCTCCAGCCGCTCCACCACTTTTTCCATCCCCATCACGGCGATATGCACCGGCGGGGCGGTGGTGCACATCCGGCCGTTGCCCTCGTTTTCCACCAGACACAGCGTGCCGGTTTCGGCGACCGCGAAATTGACGCCGCTGACCCCGACTTCGCCCGCCATGAATTTCTCTCGCAATACCTGCCGGGCGATGGCGTTCAGTTCCTCGACCACTTCGGTATAGGGAGTGTTGGGAATCTTGTCGTGGAACAGTTTGGCGATCTGGTCGCGGTTTTTGTGGATGGCGGGAACGATGATGTGCGAAGGTGTTTCGTGATCCAGTTGGATGATGTACTCGCCTAAATCGGTTTCCAGCGCTTCGATGCCGCGCTCGTCCAAAAAATGGTTGAGATGCATTTCTTCCGACACCATCGACTTGCCCTTGATGATGCGGGTGGCGTGATGGCGCTGGATGATCTCCAGGCAAATAGCGTTGGCCTGCGCGGGCGTTTCCGCCCAATGCACCCGAATGCCATTTTCGGTGCATTTTTGTTCCAATCGCTCCAACAACTCCGGCAATTGCCGCAGCGCCCGTTGGCGGATGGCGTCGCCGTGCGCCCGCAACTGCTCCAGCCGCTCCGTGTCGGAAAACAGGTTTCGACGGCGTTGCCCCAAGGTGTCCATCGCGGTGCGCAAATTACGGCGCAATTGCCCATCGCCCAGCGCCTTTTTGAAATTACTGGCAAAATCAACCACGGTTGGCGTCATTGGGTGCGCTCCAGCAGGAATTCAGCGAGGTGCTTGACGGGAATTGAATTGTTGCGATGCTTCAGCGCACCGCCGATGTTCATCAGGCAACCGCAGTCGCCGCCAAGTAGCACTGACGCGCCGGTTTGTTCGACATCCGCCGCTTTGTCCGTCACCATCGCCGAGGAAATGTCGGCCTGTTTGACCGAAAAGGAACCGCCGAAACCGCAGCATTCGCGTTCCCGTTGCAGTTCGATCAGCTCGACATTCCGCAACTGGCGCAGCAGCGTCTTGGAATAGTCAATGACCTTCATCTCTCGCAGAGCGCTACACGAGGAGTGCCAGGTGACTTTGATCGGCGGCCCTTTGTCTTCCAGCTTGAGATTGAGCACCTTCACTAAAAATTCGTGCAACTCGTACACCCGGCTGGCGAAGCGTTGCGCCTCGGCGGCTTCGGGCTGATCAGCGAACAGTTTGGGATAGTGGTGTTTCAGCATCCCGCCGCAAGAGCCGGAGGGAATGATGATCGGATAATCCTTGGGGAAGGCTTTGAGCTGTTGCCGCGCGACTTTGCGGGCTTCGTCTGTAAAACCGGAATTGTAGGCGGGCTGGCCACAGCAAGATTGCTGCTGAGGGTAAACCACTTCAATGCCTTCGCGTTGCAGCAGCGCCATTCCGGCCATACCGGCTTGGGGATAACACAGATCAATCAGGCAGGTGCCAAAGAAATACACCTTCTCAGGACGAGTGGGCATGTCTCTTTCTTCTCCAACTTTCGTGGTCTAAATGTTCCCGCCGGGCGAGTCGTTCGGCAAGGAAACGGTTTTTTCTTATATTTATTGTAGTTACCATTACCAAGTCTGCCTCAATAATAGCTCTTGGTAAGATGGTCTGACCAATTTTATAGCAGCTTAAATTTTAGAATGCAACAGTTTGGTCATGTGGTCTGACCAAAAAATTTGATACTCTAGCCATGAGAAGCGTGGGGACGCGAGCGACGCTATGTTTATAATAATGACGCATTGCACAATTAGAGGCCGTACAGGATTCCTTGAGCTTGAGTAAGAACCATATGCACTACGAAACGATCAATCCGCCGAAAGTCTCGGACGCTATCGTCAGCCAGATTGAGCTATTGATTTTGGAGGGCGTGTTGAAACCGGGCGAGCGCTTGCCGCCGGAACGGGAATTGGCGCAGCAATTGAACGTCTCCCGACCATCGCTGCGCGAGGCGATGACGACCTTGAAGTCACGGGGACTGCTGCAAAGCCGGCGGGGCGGAGGCAGTTACGTCATGGATGTGATCGCGCCCGCCTTGACCAATCCGCTGATCGAATTATTGCGCAACAATCCCAAGGCGACGTTTGATGTGCTTGAATTGCGCCACGCCTTGGAAGAAGTGGCTGCCTATTTCGCCGCGCTGCGCGCCACGGACGCCGACCGGGAAATCTTGCGATGCCGGTTCGCGGCGTTGGAAGAAATCCAGCACGGTTCGCGCGAGCCGCAACACGATGCCCTAGTGGATGCCGGTTTCCATCTCGCCATCGCCGATGCTTCCCATAATGTGGCGTTGATTCACGTCATGCGCGGTTTGTTCGATCTGCTGTTAAGTAATATCTGCCGATCGCTGGAAAGGCTTTATACTCGCGAAGGCAGTTACGAAATTATTCACGCGCAACATCAGGCTATTTTTCAGGCGGTGCTGGCGCGCAACCCCGAAGCAGCCCGCCAAGCCGCGCACATCCACTTATCTTACGTGGAAACGACCTTGCAGGACATCGAGGCGGAGGCGGGCCGTCAGGAGCTTTCCCAACGGCGGTTGGACAGTTTGCGGGCTTTGGAAGCCGATACCCCCTCGTAAGCGCTTACGGAAGAGCTATGAAAAAATAAATATTTTTCTAGCAATAGTGCTCCTTGCCAGGCCGTCAGGCGCACAGACGCTCTATAAGTTGATCGGACCCAATGGCGAAGTGATTTATAGCGCCAAGCCACCGGCTAACGCCTATGTTGCGAAAACTCTGAATTACATCCCCGGTCCTTCCAGCCCATTACCAGATTATGTACTGCGGTTTATGGCGGAAATGGAGAAGAAGGCTAGCAAAAAAGCGAAAGGCGTTGCCAACGCAAATGAAGTGCAATTGTTTACTGCCGCCTGGTGTGGATTTTGTCGCCGCGCCAAGGCGTATCTCGCCAAAAAACAAATTGCTTATAGCGAATATGACGTTGAAACGCCGGCAGGCATGGAGGCGCTGGTCCAGGTGGGCAAAAAAGGGCGGGGAGTGCCCGTTTTGATTTGGCGGGGCCAGAAAATCCATGGCTTTTCCGAGCCAGCCTATGAGTCCTTATTCAGCGGTCGGCATTAGCCCAGCGTTGAGCCGCCTTTAGAGCCTGTTTTCACGGATGTGAAATTGAAAGGATGGCAAATGCAGCCAGCGGCACTCCATCGGCATGATTTTGAATCCCACTATGTGATGCCCCGGCGGGCCGATGTCTGGTGTCCGCCGGTCGAGAGAGCGGTGGCTGCCACGCGATATCCGGTCATCTACATGCATGATGGGCAAAATCTGTTCGATCCCGCGTACTCGTTTATTGGCGTCGATTGGGGAATTGGCGAGGCCATGACTCGGCTACAGCGGGAAAGTGATGGGCTGAGCGCCATTGTGGTGGGGATTTGGAATACGCCGCTACGTTGGCGGGAATACATGCCCAGCCCGCCACTCGCCGCGCAAGAACCGCCGGCGTGGTTGGCGCGGTTTAATGAGCAGGCGAATGGAGAGCCGCTTTCCGACGCATATCTGAAATTCATTGTTACAGAACTCAAGCCCTTTATCGATGCGACTTATCCAACCTTAGCCGATCAGCCGAATACCTTCATCATGGGATCAAGCATGGGCGGTTTGATTTCTTTATTCGGGCTTATTGAATATCCAACTGTTTTCAAAGGAGCCGGTTGTCTGTCGACCCATTGGCCCGCCGGAGAAGAAGCACTGGTGGACTTTCTGGGTAGTCGCTTACCGCAAGCGGGCCAGCATCGGCTGTATTTTGATTTTGGCACCGAGACGCTTGATGCCGCTTATGAGCCTTATCAGCGCCGGATGGATGGCTGGCTCCAGTTGGCGGGTTATCAAAAGGGTCGAGACTGTCTAACTAAAAAGTTTGAGGGGGCGGAGCATTCGGAGCGGGCTTGGCGGGCACGGGTCGATATTTCGTTGCGATTTTTGCTAGATGAGAAAAGGCCTCTTTTGTAGAAATTTTCTAACGGTGAAGTTTTAATAAAGTTGGGCCATCGAATCATCATTAATGGCAAAAGTCGATAAAGCGCTCTTGCACGTCATGCAAAGCAGCCGGTATTCGGTTTGTACGACTGAAGAATAGTCTGCTATCGGTTTTATTAAAGATCGGGGTTACCGTAAACGCGTGCTATAGCGCAGGTGGCATCAGAATTCTTTTGTTTGCTGATAATTAATTCGGCTGAAAATTGGTGGTGGATCAGTTGCTCGGCATGTGCCAGCGCCGCCGCTTCCGCAACGCCGTGGCAGCCGGTTTCCCGAAAGACGATCTCCGATTTTTGACTGAGCCGATTATCATATTCACGCAGTGTGCCAGCTGGATAGAAATGAATTGGCAATTTCAAAAGCGCTGCCAATTGATGCAACCCGAGTTCATTCTGTTTGAGCTCGATGCTTGCAAGGGCGCTTAAATCACTGGTTTGCAAACCATGGCTGGCCAGCGTTTTCTCAAGCAAGGCCAATAAAGCTCCAACCTGGCAGCCGCGATTACAGCCGAGACCGGCTATCAATAGGGGCTGGGTATAACGTTGCGCGCCAGTAATGACGCACTGCGCGCCAAGAAACACACCGACTTGGCGCGCCCACTCATTAGCCCCGCCTTCGTGGCCCGACAGAATTGGCACTACAAAACGGCCATGCTCATCCAGCACCAATACCGCTGGATCGTGATACTTATCTCGCAATACCGGCGCTAGCGTTCGTACCGCAATACCAATCGCGCAAAGCAAAATTAACCGACTACCTTTTTGAAAGCGTTCTCGGACTTTTTCTTGAAATGGTTGCGGTCTATAAAGATGCTCCCCATTCGGCATGAGATTTAGCAGTCGATCAGCGAGCGCTCGGCCAGGCTCAGTCAAACTGATGATAGTAAAAGAGTAGCGTGATGGCTGAGGGTTGGAACTCATTGGGGTTTAGATGAGTTTCTGGGTATTGGGTATATTGATTGGCTGATAAAATGAGCAATTTAGATCAGAAAATAGGCCACATCTTCTGATGTGGCCTATGCAAATGGTCGCTCCAGTGAGCATTACCCTGATTTGGGAAATATCCTGGAGAATGCTGAATCAGTCGGATGCGACAGTTATTTACTCTCAGAAAGCTGTGTAATGCTAAATCCCTGGGAAGGTGTATCCCAATCTAAAAGGATCGTATAGGTTTTTCCATCCAGCTCCATGTTCTTTACTAAAATTGATCGGCTATTAAGCCCTACTTCAAGATCCGCCGTGCTCAGGTTGACTTTTTCGGGATCATCAAGGAAGTTGCCAGGAATGTCAAAACGGACAGTGAAGAAGGTGATTGTCTGCGCTTTGGCATTGCCTTGATTGTCGACTGCGCGGACAACCATGGTATGTTGACCTGGAGAAAGCCGAGAGTAGTTAAAAGCCATCGAAAAGCCAGACTTGGCTGAGTTGGGATAGCTTGGAAAGGTACTGCCGACATCAGGTCTTGAGCCGCCAGAGGGAATATTGGTATTCAGTGCGCCATCAATAAAAAGTTCGATGCGATTAATCCCATTCTTCGATATCGCCCAGCCCCGCAAATTGGCAACGCCAGAATAAGTACTGTTGCTAAAAGGCTGTTCCACCAGTAAGAGGGTGTCATCCTCGGCCGCCATAACAGGTTGTGGGATAGCTGATAGAGTAATCGCTATCATACAAGCCGCCAAAAATATGCTAACAATTCTAGCTTTCATTTCAGTCTCCGTTTTTAGTCATGGTTGCCAATGATTATTGGACAAAGAGGAATTATAGGGATTTTGAAAAAATAGAAAATAGTCATTTTCATAGCCTGAGGCGCGGCCGAAAAAAGGATTAATGAAATTAAAATTCTAGCTGTTGATTAATAAATAAAATATTTAATTTTATCAATGGAGTCGATGGCCAAACGACCCCAATGTGGTAGCTGGATCAGGGCTTGATGTTAGCTTTTTGGGACTTGATCTTGATAAGATGTGAGCTATCAATGCAACAATCGTGCGGAATATACTGCATTTTCGAGTCATTTTTCGAACAGGATTGCCCGTCGCGCCAAACCGGGTTAGATTGATCCATCTTCGATTGGAATTCGTCTGGCAATGTCCAACATCACCAAGAGCATTTACCGTATTCTCTTCATCAACCAAGGGAAGCTGTACGAATTATACGCCCGCAGCATTTACCAGGGCGATCTGTACGGTTTTATCGAGGTTGAGGAGCTGTTGTTTGGTGAGCGTTCTAGCGTGCTGGTCAATCCAGCCGAGGAGCGGTTGCAAAACGAATTTTCAGGGGTCCAGCGGACCTTTGTCCCACTGCATTACATCCTGCGGATCGATGAAGTGGAGCGGGAAGGAGTCAGCAAGATCCGTCCGATCGAAGGCAGCGACAACGTAATGCCATTCCCGCAATCGGTGCCGCCACCTGGCGGCGGTCGCGGCAAGGATTGAACGGGTCTTCGTAAGGCTATTGTTCCAGGGGAGTAGTGATCGTGGAATCAGCACCGTGGTGGGAAATTCTGCTGGGTGGCGTGGTGGCGCTTCTGTTGATTCTTTGGTTTCGACCCGGCCTGAAAGCGGCCATGGCGCGTAGCCGTACTGCCAAAAAGGATTGGCCAGCGGCGCTGATTCCGCTGGCGCTGGTCGTGCTGTTTGTGCTGTTGCTGATCCAGATGGTCAAAAAATAGCGATTCGCTCAATAAAGAATCTGCGCTTCAATGATTTCATTGCGGCGCAGGGAGAGGGTGGCGCTGCCCGTGGTCCGTTGGATCGTGATGGTCACAAACCCGCCCTCCTTGATTCCCTCCAGTTTTCCTCGGTATTGCGTGTTGTTGGTTCTGATTTTAGCCACTTTGCCGATGTGCCGGTCGATCTCGCTCACGGCGATTGGGTGAAAGGTTCTTTGAACCACGATGGTCGATTGTTCGGGCGAGTGAGTAATTGCAGGTTGATCGGGTGCGGGGGTCGGTGTGGGCGCGGAGTCGGGGATGGTTTCCAACGCCTTGGCGAGCTTGGCCCGATCCCAACTGAAAGACAGATCGCTGACCGGTTTCTCATTGACCGTGACGGTCAAGCCCGTGAGCTTGGCCACATCTTCAGGTTTGTAAAATTGCAGTTCATTAGGATCGATGGGAGCCGGCGGAGAGGCGGTAATCGTTAGTCGGCTGCCTTCAGCCAGGAAGACGCGATAGGCTTCGGTCAACCCCGGCCCCAAGTAAATGCCGTTGGCGCGGAGGCGTTCCATCACCAATCGGACGTGATCGTTGACATAGGCGTCGATGGTCTTGCCCGCCTTGGCGGCGCAATAGTTGTTGCGGCGTTGGTTGAAACCATCATCGCGGATCACGGCGTGAACTTTAGCAATCTTGGGCGTGAGCGAACTGGCTAAATCCATCATCGAAGAAACCGGCGCCGACGTGGCGAGATCGATGCCCAGATCGAAGGTCGCCCAGTCTCTTGAATGGCTATCCATTTGTAATTCAATCCGATTATTGGGGTTGACTCGATAGCCCAAGCTCAGGTTGCTGACCAGATTGTTGTAACCCATTTCCCGCCATTCGGTGCCTCCCAACGCGAAGATCGGCCCGCAACCCAGCGCGTCCAAATCCTGGAGCGGGGAACGCTGCGAGGGTCGGGTCAACTCAGTGCCGAGGATGCCGCCATCGAGCGAAAGTTCGAGTTGTTGCAACGACAGCGACAACGCTGGCGGAAGCTGGCCATTGCTTAATTGGCGGCGGGTGTTGAGCAAGGCTAGGATATTCGGGGCATTGAGCCGAATGGCGCCGATCGAAACGGCGTCGTTGATCGCATTCAGGATGATTTGAAGCCGCTTACCCCAATCGACCCGGCCGGTGAAATTTCGATCCCGCCGTAGCTGATATCCGCAAACGGTTTTGCCAAGGCTACAATGTCATCGACCTGTTGTTTGGTGCTGTACCATAAATAGCCCCAGATTCCGCCAACGGCTAGAATCAGAACAACGAGCAGAGTGATCACGATGGTTTTCAGCTTATGCATGAAGCGATTCCTGGTTAGTTGCGAGACAGCGACAGAAGGGTCGTTCACTGCCAAATAGAGCGTTAATTATAATACTCGGTTGCTGAGTGTGTTGCTGGAGAGTTTGTAGCCTATTTGTTAGGATTGCACGATTGCCACGGCGTTCCCGCCGCGGTTACGGTTACCATTTATACCAACCTGAGAGGCGCCGTTGATGAATTTCGCGCAGATCGGTTTGCAGGTTCCGACGTTATTACTGCCCCGGCCGGGGACGGATCTGACGAAGTGGGCCGTGGTGGCCTGCGATCAATACACCTCACAACCGGACTACTGGAAAACAGTGGAAAATCTGGTGGGCGAGGCGCCATCCACCCTGCGGTTGATTCTGCCGGAAGTTTATCTGGAGGCCGCTGACGAGGCGTCACGGATTTTAACCATTCAGCAAACCATGCGCCGCTACCTAGCGGAAGGCACGCTAGTCCCCCAGCCGCCCGGCTTTCTGCTGGTCGAGCGAGAGACCGCCCACGGCCGCTCTCGTAAAGGGTTGATCGCCGCGCTCGATCTTGAGCATTATGATTTCAAGCGGGGTGCTAAGACGCTGATTCGGCCTACCGAAGGCACCATTCTGGAGCGACTGCCGCCGCGGGTGCGGGTGCGGGAAAACGCGCTGTTGGAATTGCCTCATGTCATGGTGCTAATTGACGATCCAGATCATTTGGTGATTGATCCGCTGTTTGCCGAGCCGCAGGACCGTTTATATGACTTCCCGCTCATGCAAGATAGCGGCCGGGTCCGCGGTTGGCTGGCGCAACATCCGCTGTTGGTGCAATGGGTTGTGGAGCAGTTGATGCGATTGGCCAATCCGGTGGCTTTCGCTGCCCGCTACGGCGTTGAAGGAGAACCGGTGTTGCTGTACGCGATGGGCGACGGCAACCATTCTTTCGCAACGGCCAAGATGATCTGGGAAAATCTCAAACGCGCCGCCCCCGATCCGACCACAATCGCGAACCATCCAGCCCGTCACGCGCTGGTCGAATTGGTCAATCTGCACGATGAGGGATTGGAATTCGAAGCGATTCACCGGATAGTGTTTGGTGTGAATCCGGACCACTTGCTGGCGGCCTTGGCCGATTTTCTCGCGGCTCAAGATTCAGCATTGACGGTGCTGGATTTCGCTGCTTGGGAAGAGGCGCGCCGGAGTTGGCGGCAAATGCAGCGATCGGACCAGCATCTGATCGCCTTTCTAGCGCATGGCCGCGCTGGAGTCTTGGCGGTCAAACAGCCCAAACTCACCTTGGCGGTAGCCACGCTGCAAGCTTTTCTGGATCAATATCTTAAAGGGCGCGCTGGCGCGCGGATTGATTACATCCACGGCGAGGACGTACTACAGCGGCTGGGCGCGCAAGCGGACAACATGGGATTCTATCTGCCCACGCTGGCCAAGGATGATTTGTTCCGTACCGTGATCCGCGACGGCGCCTTGCCGCGAAAAACCTTCTCGATGGGCGAGGCGGACGAAAAGCGGTTCTATCTGGAGTGCCGGCGGATCGCGCCCTGAATGTGATCGGTTTCACTCACTGGCCGCGGGACGACCCTCACGGCAAAAGACGCGGGCTTTGGCGGCAATGTTTTTCGCTCGCTCAGCCACGGCGGTTGTCCGCGGCTGTCTTGCGAGGCCGTAATCTACACCTGAAGCGATGTTTTGGATAAGCTGCCTCTGTGATGAGCGGCCTTGTTTTTAGCATTGAAGAGAATCCCATGTCCAACCCTCCCTCCAACCTCGCCTCGGTGCGAAATATCGGCATCGCCGCGCATGTGGACGCCGGTAAAACCACCCTGACCGAACGCATGCTCTACTACGCGGGTGCTTCCCACAAAATCGGCGAGGTGCACGAAGGCGCCGCGCATATGGATTACATGGTGGAGGAGCAAGAGCACGGTATTACCATTACCGCCGCGGTCACCAGATTGCCTTGGCGCGACCACCTGATCCAGCTGATCGACACCCCTGGCCACGTCGATTTCACGATTGAGGTGGAGCGCTCGATGCGGGTGCTGGACGGTTGCGTGATCGTATTGGACGGAGTGCGCGGGGTGGAGCCGCAAACGGAAACCGTGTGGCGACAGCGTACCCGATTCCAGCTGCCAGCTTTGTTTTTCATCAATAAGTTGGATCGGCCGGGCGCTGATTTCGGACGCGCCCTGACCACCATTCGCCAGCGCCTCGCTATCGAGCCGGTGGCGGTGACTGTCCCTCTCTCCGACTACGATGGCACGATTGTCCATCTCATCGATAAAACCCGGCTTCGGTTTAGCGGCGAGCGGGGTGAGCGAGTTGAAACCACGCCGTGTGATGAGGCTATTTGGGCGAGGTTACGCCCTTGGCGGGAAAGTTTATTGCTGGCGGCGGCGGAGATGGACGATGTGCTAGCCGAACAGGTACTGTCCGACGCAGAGCCCGAAGCGGCGGCGGTTTGGGCGGCTTTGCGGCGAGCGACGCTGGCCGGTAACGTTTGTCCTTGTTTTGCCGGTAGCGCCCTGCGCAATCAAGGCGTCCAACCCCTGTTGGACGGCGTGATTCGATTGTTGCCATCGCCGGCCGAGCGGCCGTCGAGCCTGGCCCATCGGCCCGACGGCGGTGAGGAACTGGTGGTGATGGACGCCGCTGGGCCGCTGGCGGCGCTGGCGTTTAAAGTGCAGATGTGGGAAGGTCGCCGTCATGTGTTCGCGCGCTTGTATCGGGGCGTTTTGCGGCCGGGCGACGAAATCGTCATTCCCGCGCCGAATGGAACCTTGCGCCACGAACGAGTGGCCCGCTTGTTCGAGGTGGACGCCAATCATAAAACTCGGCTGGATACGGCGGTAGCCGGTCAAATTGTCTTGCTGGCCGGCCTGCGCTGGGCGACGACCGGCGACACCTTATGCGCGCCGACACACCCCCTCTGGCTGGAGCGGATTGAAACCCGCGAGCCGGTGTTGGGACTGGCCATTGAACCACAATCCAACAGCGACGAAGCCAAGCTGGTGGAGGCGCTGGATAAGTTGCAACAGGAAGATCCGACGCTGCGGGTGGAGGAGGATCGGGAAACCGGCCAGCGTGTGCTGCGCGGCATGGGGAATTGCATTTGCAGATCGCCAGCGAGCGGCTGCGGCGGGAATTTGGCGTTGGGATTCGGGTTGGCGATCCCGATGTGGTGCTGCGTGAAACCATAGAGCGGGGGGCGATGGTGGAGAGTCTGTTCCACCGGCAAATCGATCAGCCCGACGGCAAGAGGCTAGAGATGAAAGCGTGGGCGCGGGTGGCCGTAAAACCGCTCGTCCGGGGCGCGGGCGCGACGGTGTACGCCGAGCCGCTGGCGCGGCCGGAGGGTTTAGCGTTGAATCTGGCGCAACGAGACGCGGTGGCTAGCGGCGCGGCGGATGTGCTGGATAGCGGCCCGATGACGGGTTCGCCATTACAAGATTTGGCTGTCGAAGTGGTGGAGGTGGAACTGTTCGGCGGCTTGTCCAGTCCACAAGCGCTACGGATCGCGGTGGCGGATGCCGCCCGCAAGGCGATCGTGCAAGCCGGAAGTTTGACGCTGCGGCCAATCATGACGACCGAGGTGGTGGCGCCAGATAGCGATGTCGGCGTGGTCATGGGCGATTTGCAGGCGCGACGGGCAATAATCCGAGATACGACGACCTTGGGCGAAATGACTACAATTCATTGTGATTGCGCGTTGGATCGATTGTTGGGTTACATCACCGACCTGCGCGGCATGACGCGCGGCCGCGGCCAGTTCACCATGAGCTTTAACCGGTTTGATGTGGCTTAACCAGCGCGATGTTCTCGTTGCTTTGCTAGCGTTGCTTGCTTGGCCGTCATGACGCCTATTTCCTTGATCGCCGGTGTGGACGAAGTGGGACGCGGCCCCTTGGCCGGTCCGGTCGTGGCCGCCGCGGTTATCCTCGATCCGGCCCAGCCCATTGTCGGGTTGGCCGATTCCAAAAAGCTCAGCGCCGCCCGGCGCGAACGATTGGCCACTGAAATCCGGACCAAGGCGCTGGCATGGGCGCTGGGTCGGGCCGAGGTCTCTGAAATTGATCGGTTCAATATTCTGCAAGCCTCATTGTTGGCAATGCGGCGAGCGGTTAGCGCTTTGCCCGTTGTACCCGCCAAGGTATTGGTGGACGGTAACCGTTGCCCTCGGCTGGCTTGTCCGTGTGAGGCTATCGTCAAGGGCGATGCCACCGTACCCGCCATCAGCGCGGCTTCGATTCTGGCGAAGGTGGTCCGGGATGCGGAGTTATGCCAGCTGCACCAGCGTTATCCACACTACGATTTCGGTCGCCATAAGGGTTATCCCACGGCCCTGCATCTGGAAGCCTTGCGCCGCCACGGCCCTTGCCCCGAACATCGCCGCTCCTTCGCGCCGGTCGCCGCCCTGCGGCAAGTTGTGATCGAGATCTGATCGTGGCCGTCTCTTTCGTGCATTTGCGCCTGCATACCGAATATTCGCTGGTTGATGGACTGATCCGGATCAAGGCGCTGGTCAAGCAGACAGTCGCCGACGGTATGCCAGCGGTGGCGGTGACGGATGTGTGCAACCTGTTCGCCCTGATCAAGTTTTACAAGGCGGCGCTTGGGGCCGGCCTCAAGCCGATCATCGGGGTGGAAGCGTGGGTGCGGCGCGGTGAGGAGCCGGCGCGCCTCGTGTTGCTATGTCAAAACTTGAGTGGCTATCGCAACCTCACCCGCTTGGTCAGCCGCAGCTTTCTGGAAGGCCAACAGCGCGGATTGCCAATCATCGATCACGGCTGGCTGACCGGCCATACCGACGGGTTGATCGCGCTGTCGGGCGGACGGGAGGGCGAATTGGGGCAGGCCCTGCTTAATGCCCAGCCCGATCAGGCCAAAGCGTGGCTAACGGATTGGCGCGCGCTATTTCCGAATCGGTTTTATCTCGAAGTGCAGCGCACTGGCCGACCGGGGGAGGAGGCGTATCTGGATGCGGCGGTCGAGCTGGCGGCGGCGGCCGGAATTCCGATTGTGGCGACCAACGAGGTGTGTTTTCTCCAGCGCGGCGATTTTGAGGCGCACGAGGCGCGGGTGTGCATTCACGACGGCATGATTCTGAACGATCCGCGTCGGCCGCGTCGCTATAGCGAACAACAGTATTTACGGACGCCGGCCGAAATGATGGAACTGTTCGCTGATTTGCCGGAAGCGTTGGCTAATAGCGTCGAGATCGCCCGTCGCTGTAATGTGCGCCTGGAACTGGGCAAGAACGTGTTGCCGGATTTTCCGGTGCCGGGCGGGATGGATGCCAACTCGTATTTCGCGGTTCAATCCCGCGCCGGGCTGGAGCATCGGTTGCGACGGCTGTTCGATCCCGACGCGCCCGATTTCGCCGAACGCCGCCGGCTCTATGACGAGCGTTTGGCGGAAGAGCTCGGCGTTATCGTGCAGATGGGCTTTCCCGGCTATTTCCTGATCGTCGCCGACTTCATTCGATGGGCGCGCGAACACGGGGTGCCAGTCGGGCCGGGGCGCGGCTCCGGCGCCGGTTCGCTGGTGGCCTACGCGCTCGGCATCACCGACTTGGACCCGCTGGCTTACGATCTGCTGTTCGAGCGCTTTCTCAATCCCGAGCGAGTGTCGATGCCGGATTTCGACATCGATTTTTGCATGGAAGGCCGCGACCGGGTGATCGAATACGTCGCCGAGCGTTACGGCCGCGACCGGGTTTCGCAGATTGCCACCCACGGCAGCATGGCGGCCAAGGCGGTGGTGCGCGATGTTGGGCGGGTATTGGGCCATCCTTATGGCTTTGTGGATCGCATCGCCAAACTGATTCCCTTTGAAATCGGTATCACATTGGATAAGGCCATCGAGCAGGAAGCTGAGTTGCGGCGACTGTATGAAGGCGACGAGGAAGTGCGCGCTCTGATTGATCTGGCGCGCAAGCTGGAAGGGCTGGCGCGTAACGTCGGCAAGCATGCGGGCGGGGTCGTGATCGCGCCATCCACGCTGACCGATTTTTCGCCGCTGTATTGCGAACAAGGCGATCAGAGTATCGTCACCCAATTCGACAAGGATGACGTGGAAGCGGCGGGGCTGGTCAAATTCGATTTTTTGGGCCTGCGAACGCTGACCATCATCAATTGGACGGTGCAGATCATCAACCAGCAACGCCTGGCCACGGGCGAGGCGCCACTGGATATTGGCGCCATCCCGTTAGATGATGCGGAAACCTTCACTCTGCTGAAATCCCACCAGACCACGGCGGTCTTCCAGCTCGAATCCAGCGGCATGAAGGATTTGATTCGCCGCTTACAACCGGACTGCTTTGAAGACATCGTGGCGCTGGTGGCCTTGTTTCGGCCGGGGCCACTGCAATCGGGCATGGTGGACGATTTCATCGACCGCAAGCAGGGTCGCGCTCGCATCGAATATCCGCATCCCGCCTTGGCCAATGTGCTCAAACCCACCTATGGCGTCATTCTCTATCAGGAACAGGTGATGCAGATTGCCCAAGTCTTGGCTGGCTACACCTTGGGCGGCGCTGATCTACTGCGACGGGCGATGGGCAAGAAAAAAAGCGGAGGAGATGGCCAAGCAGCGTGAGATCTTCGTCAAGGGGGCGACCGAGCGCCAAGTTGGAGCCGAAGTAGCCTCTTATATTTTTGATTTGATGGAGAAATTTGCTGGATACGGCTTCAATAAGTCCCACTCCGCCGCCTATGCATTGGTTTCTTATCAGACGGCCTGGTTAAAGGCGCATCATCCGGCGGCCTTTATGGCGGCTGTGCTGTCATCGGATATGGATAAAACCGACAAGGTAGTCGTGTTCATCGAAGAGTGCCGTCGAATGAACATCATGCTAGCGCCACCCGATATCAATGTATCTGAATACCGGTTCACGGTCGGCGCTCTCAGCGAAATCCGCTATGGTTTAGGAGCGATTAAGGGGCTTGGCGAAGCTGCTATCGAAAGTTTGATCGAAGAACGGCGGCGGGGTGGGCTGTATGGTGATTTGTTCGATCTGTGCCAGCGAATGGAATCCCGCAAGCTCAACCGCCGTGTGTTGGAAGGCTTGATCCGGTCCGGAGCTTTAGATGCCCTTGGCTCCAATCGAGCGACCTTGGCGGCGCGGTTGCCGGCGGCGTTGCAACACGCCGAACAGCTGTCTCGCAACGATGCCGCCGGCCAGAACGATCTTTTTGGATTAGCCGCCGCCGAGAGCATACCGGCCCATCCCTTGCCGATGACCGAAGTGGCGGAGTGGAGCGAAGAGGAACGGCTGCGTGGCGAAAAAGACACGCTCGGCGTGTACTTGACTGGGCATCCCTTTAATCGGGTGGCCGAAGAATTTGCATCGCTCCATACGATTCGCTTGCGCGATCTCGTTGAAAGTAGTGGCCTGCGTCGGAATAACGACCACTCGCTGATGGCTGCCGGCTTAGTGGTCAGCCTGCGTACCCGTAATGCCAACCGTGGTGGCCGAATCGCCTTTATAACGTTGGATGACGGTCGAGGTCGGCTGGAGGTTCGAATTTTTCCCGAAGTCTACGAGCGGCACCGTCAACTGATCGCCGAGGATGCCATTCTGGTGGTGCAAGGCACGCTGGGTTGGGATGAATTCAATCAGACGACGCGCCTCAACGTTGAGCGGGTATTGGATTTGGATGGCGTGCGAGCTGAGTATGCTCGTCAACTGCTGATAAAGCTTGATTTGCAACAGTGCGAGATCGGCGTATTAACGCCACTGGCCCGTATTCTGGCGAAGCACCGCGGCGACGGCCGGTGCGTGGTTCTCGTGGATTATGTGGGTGCGGGGGCGCGAGTGGAATTTAAGTGTGGCTCAAATTGGCAAGTCAAGCCGAGCGAAGCTTTGCTTAAGCAATTGCGCGAGCTGCTGTTTGGCGTAGAGAAGGTGCGACTACGCTACGGTATAAGTGATATTTAAAAGTATGGAGCAAACCTTTTTGGCTTAGGGGCGCTCTCGGTTGCCAGAAAAGCAAAATGGGTAGCAATAATAGTGAGCAAGCTTGATTGAGGGGGCTGTTTGTTGTGGCGTCTTAATATTGCTTATTCTTTTCTTTATAAGAACTTATGATGATAAGCATCAAGCAGGTTGTTTGATCGGCACAGTGATGATGCATCATAATGCATCATATGATACATAAATGATATAATTAAAACAAGCGATCACTTGTCGAAAACGGTAAGTGTAAATTTAATAAGTCAAATGTTGATTTTTTAAATTGGTTATATTGATGAAATGATCTACTAGAGAGATGGATTTTTGCGGCTTTAAAGTGAATTTTTGCTGCACTAAGATATTGTAAAATTCGTATGTTCGTCTATAATAATGATATTGTAACAAGAATTATATATTGGTTATGTTTGGTTTTTGAGGAGAATTCACGATGCTGTTGGTGGCCTCGTTATTTTGGATAAGTGTTTCTATAGTATTGATCCTTATGCCTTTATTTGGAATTGATCAAAAAGATTGTCGGGGTTATTCGATCATTATCCAAATTATTTCGGCCATGATGGCGGCTTTATTTGTTTCGGCACGGCTGGTTATTTTTCTAGTTCGCATAATCTAAGAAAAGTATGGCGTTTATTGGGAATGGGGGTATTGGCTTGGGGAATAGGGGCCGTTCTCTATTCAACCTACCCCCTCTTTAATGGCGGACAGGAAACCCCTTATCCCTGGTATTCTGATATTGGGTATCTGTTGTTGTATCCCCCCATGCTAATGGGTTTTATAATTCTTAAGCAACATTTTAAAGGTAAAATTCCTCTGTATGGAGTGATCGTGGCCGTTATTGTTTTTTTGGCGGCATTTATAATTGCCATCGCTTTGAATGTCGATAAATTGAGTCAAGCTTCTACAATTACCACCTATCTTGTCACCTTGATCTATATGTTTTTTGATCCAATGTTATTAGGAGCAACAGCGCTGATTGTGTCAATATTAGGCGCTAATGCCGAGGCGCGCCCCTGGTGGGTTGTATCGGTTGGTATCTTATTGCTTTATTTAGGTAATTTGATCTACACCTATCTCGTGCTTATTGAGGTTTATGTTTCTGGTCATTTTGTGGATATCGCCTGGGTTTTAGGATTTGGTTTTTTTGGAATCGCTGCATTAGTAGCGCGCGGAACTGCGAAAACAAAAGATATTATGCATTAATTTGTTTTCAACCATGGATCCAATTGCTTTGACATTCTCATTAGGTGGGGAATAAATGGGAAAAAAAACCTATCAAGTCACTATGATTGGCATAGCCGAGTCTGAGCGAAACATTCTACGCAATATTTTTAAGCTGTCTCAATACCGTAATTATGTCTATGTTATCGCCGTACCTGGTGAACCGACAGATATCGTGATGGTCGATGCCGATGACCCAAAGGCGATGGCTGAGTGGCGTCAGACTAAGGATGGCGCGGCCCCCTCCAGCGGCACGAGCTTCAGGCCCAAAGCCCCAACAATTATCGTCACTAAAGAACAGCCTCCAGATTCTGTTCTCCATTATATACGACGCCCATTTGTTGCGACGCGTGTAATTAATGCACTTGATCATTTGGCGCATAAAGAGCTTCAAGGGGATCGGGAACGGATTATTGGAGTAAATCCACAACCTCAAACAGTTAGAGAACCGCCAAAGTCTGTTATAGAAAATACTACAAAAGCAGAAATAGTTGAGGCTAATGTTTTAACCGCTTTAATCGTTGATGATAGTGCGCCAGTCAGAAAGCAAATTGAGCTGGAATTAAAGATGTTTGGCATTCAAGTCGACGCCGCTGAGACTGGTGAACAAGCTATCGATTATATTAATAAGCGTCGCTACAATCTAATTTTTTTAGATGTGGTATTGCCGGGTATGGATGGTTATCAGATTTGCAGGCTCTTTAAAAAAGATAAAATGCGAAAAAAGATCCCAGTAATTATGTTAACCAGTAAATCTTCTCCATTTGACCGGGTAAAAGGAGCTTTAGCTGGATGTGATACTTATTTGACCAAGCCAGTGAAGCAGGAAACATTCCAGAAGACTGTGAAAAAATATTTGAAGTGATGCTGAGATATTGCAACGATCACACTGGTTTTGCTAAGCCCAAATTAGCTTATTAAAAGCTGGCCATGATTCTCTAAAGGAGCAAAAAAATGGTAATTAATAAGATACTTGTTGTCGATGATTCGCCTGCTGATTTGAAGAATATTACTAATATTCTGTCGGAAGCAGGCTTTTTGGTGGTTCCCGTCAATAATGGTAAAGAAGCTATCCAGCGGGCAAAAATTGAAAAACCGAGCATAATTTTTATGGATATTGTGATGCCGACCATGGATGGTTTCGCCACATGCCGTGCTTTAGCCGGCGATGAAGATACCAAGGATATTCCTGTGATTTTTGTTACGAGTAAAAATCAAAAAGCTGATCGTCTTTGGGCACAGATGCAGGGCGCCAAGGGGTTCGTCACCAAACCCTATTCCCCTGATGAGATCATCGATCAGCTAAAAGCCTTCCGTTAATTAAGGGGGTTCCCCGGACGATTTCCACCGAATAGATGCTCCGTTAAGCAAAGCTGTACGATGGGTTGGGAAGATATGGTGAAAAATCAGCGTTTGTTGGCTCCGAGTGCCGCACTCAGCAATTTCAATCCTGAAAAGGGATCGGTTATAGGTCTAAAACCCAGATTTCGGGAAAGGGTGAGATATGGGTTTTATATAGACAATCTTGGCTTTCTCATTGAAAGATACAATGAGTGAGATCGTTGAACAAGCAATTGTATATCCAATCCCGCAGACACCTCCATGGCTAAAGGGACTGATTAATTTGCGTGGTAATTTAGTGCCAGTATTTGATTTAAGATTGTCTCTGAAATTGGGAAGTACTCTCCAAGAAGAAAATTATTTGTTATTACTGGGGGAAGGTGATGATTCGGTTAGTTTTTTTGTAGAAAATCTACCACAACCCGTAAATACTAACCACAAGCTAACCCATCCGATTCCATTGCCACCCGTATTACGGGGATACACCTCAGATGTTGTTATAGCACTGATAAGATTATATGGATGGAATTTGATCACCGAGGGTTTTTTCAATCACAAATTGCCTCGGCTATGGTGCGTTAGCTTAATGCCTTATTCATTGATTTTATTCGGAGAATGTTGCAGAAAAGTATTGTGATTTCTTATTGTATTATATTAATAATTTGTAATTATTTTTATGATTTTCTTATTTATTATTGGTTCTCGATTCCGAAAATTGGATTATACAGTTATGATGATGAAAAAGATTTCAGTTTCATTAGTGTTAGGCACTTTATATTGCTTCAGCTGCACAGTTTATTCGGCCGTTTTGGAAGATATCAAGAAGTGGTGTTTTAAAGATTTGCGCGTCTCCAAATTATATGCCGCTTATTATGGTTGATAAGCAAGACCGGATTATAGGTTTTGATCCCGATGTGGCGTTTTGATGGCAAAAGAATTAAAGGTTGAGCCAAAATTTGTCGTGCTTCCCACGGCGGCGGACCGGATTCCCGCGTTGCTGGATAACAAATGTGATATCGTTATCAGTGGTTTGACAATTAATGATGAACGCCGTCAAAAGATTGATTTTTCTAATGGTTATATCGCTGTGGGACAAACCGTCCTATTGCGCAAGGGACTCGCTGATAAAATCAAGTCATATAAAGATTTAAATGATGCGAAGTATAAGGTTGTTTCTGTGGCTGGTACTTCGTGTGAGGCGGCTGTTAAACAATACATCGCCACAGCATCATATACTCCGTTTAAAGATAGAACAGAGGGTGTAACGGCGGTATTAGAGGGTAAAGCAGATGCGTTCATTTATGATTCGCCCTATAATGCGGTTATGTTTGGTAAGTATGGTAGTGATAAAATCGCTTTTTTAGATGATCCCTTCACCGTCGAATATCTCGGTTGGGGCATAAGAAAAGATAATCCAGAATTTGTTGATTGGCTAAATACATTTTTGAAGAAAATTACCAGCGATGGCACCAAATATAAATTATACCAAAAATGGTTTAAAAATATTGACTGGTTAAAGGATATCAAGCAGTAATGATTAGCTTGGCAAAGATTCTTGCGATAAGTAAAAGTGGACGAATAAATTGTAAAGATTTTTAATGATCTTTAATTTATTTATCCAGCTTATCTAGTGATGTTTTTGAATTAATCTTCTAATTTTGGCCTAAACATAGGTGAAAGGCGGCTATGGGTAATTTAAGAATTGGTATCCGTTTGTCCATTCTGATTGCCATTATGTTGTTGGCGGTAATGATTATTGGTTTTACCAGCTATGTTGGATTGACTCAAGCCAATAGGGCTTTTACGGAAGTCGAAGAGTCTGTGCAAAAGCAAAGGGCGTCATCTAATTTGACCCATGTGATTGCAATTAAATTCGCCAATCTGGTTCATGACGCCCATTTGGGCGTCATCTCCCTGGACACAGGCCACACAAAATCTGGCGGCCATTAAGACAGAGCATGAACAAGCCTGGCAGGACTATCTGAAAAATTTCTCCGGCAAGCAGCAAGAGGAACTCCTGCAAGCCAAGGAATCCATGGATGACCTCATTCAAGAAGCGGGAGCGATTTTGCAAGCGCAAGATCGGAATAAAATAGGTTTATTCGTTTCAAATTCGCTAAACAGTGTGTTGGAGCCGGTTTATACCGGTGTCTTGCAACCCCTCGAAGCACAGACCGCTCAAGATACGACTGATTTAATTGCAAAATCGAAACAGTTCAGTCGCAATTTCCAAATCATCATGATCGTGATTGGTTTGCTAGGTATGCTCATCGCTGCTGGCTTGGGCGTCTTGACTTATAATTCAATCTTGCAACCGATTGAAAAGATATCCGACACCGTACAACAGGTATCCGCCGGCGATTTCTCTGTACGAACCGATTTGACTGGAGATGATGAGCTGGCGGGGCTGGGTCGGGAATTTGATCGATTGCTGAACGAGCGTGTGGCCACCTTGGTCGATACCGAGCAGGCCAATGAAAATCTGAACAACTCGATTATTATGCTGCTGCAAGCGGTATCGCAACTCAGCCAGCGCGACCTTACCGTCAAAGTGCCGGTCAACGAAGATATTACGGGCCCGATGGCGGACGCGCTTAATTTGTTGACTACCGAAACCGCCAAGGTATTGGAAAGAGTGACCGGGCTTTCCGAACAGGTTGCCGCGGCTTCCGATAAGGTAAAGAGCCAGTCAGATGCCGTGATCGTCGTGGCGGATGAAGAGCGCCAGGAAGTGGAACTGGCCGCCGCCGAATTAACGACCGCGGCGGAAGATATGAACCGTATCGCCAGCTTGGCCAACGTTTGCAACCAGACAGCCGGCGAAGCCAGCGAAACAACCCGCAAGGCGTTGGAAACCGTGGTAAATACCGTCAATGGCATCGTCAGCACCCGGGATACCATCAGAGAGACCGAAAAACGTATCAAGCGTTTGGGCGAGCGCTCGCAAGAAATTAGTGGTGTGGTGAATCTGATCAACACCATCGCCGAGCGTACGCATATTCTCGCTTTGAATGCCAGTATGCATGCCGCGTCGGCGGGTGAAGCAGGCCGAGGTTTCGCGGTGGTGGCCGATGAGGTGCAGCGACTGGCGGAAAACGCCCGTGAAGCGACCTCGCAAATTGCAACGTTGGTGAGCAGTATCCAAGTGGAAACCGCTGATACGGCGACGGCGATGAACCAAGCGATCAGCCAGGTCGTCGAAGGTAGCCGCTTGGCCGAGCAAGCGGGCGAACAGATGAGGAAAACGCAGCAGACCACGGCTGATCTGGTGGCGTCGGTGCAGCAAATTGCGGTCCGTTCCCAAGAGCAAGCCCGTGTCAGTAACGCCTTGCTAGAGCGAGCGAAGCAGATTCAGAATGGTACCGTGCAAACTGGTCAGCGGTTGATGGAACAAAGCCAATATACCGGTAATTTGGTCGAATTCGCTGGAAATCTGTTGGATTCCGTGCGGGTGTTCAAATTGCCGCCGTCGGCTGCGGAGAACGTCTGATTGTTCTGCTGTTGTTCGCCTTTCTTGAAGGTTACTCCGAATTGTCGGGAGTGGGTCAAAGCTCATGGCCACCATATCCAGCGAAATAACTTCCGCTTTGGAAGCGGAAGTTGCCGCCCTCGTCGAAGTGCTGTTCGAGACATTCTCCGATCCTGAAGCGATTGAGGATTCCGCCTTGATTGCAGACGGACTCGGGCGCTATATCAGCCATGTCGAGCAGCTCGGTATTTTGGCCAGGCAGGGCGGTTTCATGGGATTTCAGCAGCTGTGCGTTCAATTTCAAGGGAGATTAACGCTGCTTGCGAACGAAGAGAACGCTTTGTCGGACGGCCATCGCGAGTTATTGGAGGAATGGCCCTCTTTGGTTATGGGTTATTTGGAATCGCCAGCCAACGCTGAATTAAGCGATGCGTTAATAGCCCATCTGGAAAATCCGCTTTGGCCATCGTTATTGATCGAAGCCGAACCGTCCGCGTTGCGGGAAGCATTGATCAGGCCCTCCGATACAGGTTTCGAGCAAGATGATGACGGAGCAAATCTTGTCGAAGCCGAGGCCGAAGCTGTCGCTGAGCCATCCCTGTCAGAAATTTCCCATCAGAAATTAGAGCAGGTGGAAACCGAGTTGGGGAGTGTGTTTGAAAATTCGGTTGATGCTGAGATCAATGCCGCTGCTTTGGATACTTCCGAGCTAGAGGAGCGCGCGTTTCAAGAATCGGATGCTACCTTGCCTATCGCCGTTGCGACTGAAGCGCCGGCGTCAGCGGAAGCCGCGCTCGAATCTCATCCTTTGGTCGATGACTTGATTTCAGCGCTTCCCACGCCGATGGTGGTCGAAACTCCAGCAGAACCGTTGACGGCAAATGGATTTGCCGAGTTAGTTGCTCCAGATGTGGAAGAGATGGAGGGGAGCGAGGATGTTTATTTGGAGGGGTCCGCCGCGGAAGCGGTTCCAGTGGCACCTGGAGTGGTTCCAGCAGTAGTACATGAGGATGCCTTCCCTGAAGTTCAACTGGCGGAAAGAGAGGGCCAACTGGCTGATCTGGCATCCACGGTTAGCAAGACGGTGGAAGCATTATCAGAAGCTGAACGGGAGGCCGTGGTCGTTTCACCACAATTCCTTGAATCGGATCCAATCTTGAAATCGGTCGCCATCGAGTCGTCCGATGGCGAAACCGTGTGGTTGGAAGCGGAGGTGGAACAGCCAGCCATGGCTGACTCATCCATCATTTCCGAGTCCATGGGCATAGCTGAAAGCGTACTGGAACCGACCGAAGCTGAAGTTTCACAGCCAAAAGAAGTCGAAATTGCTGAAGCAGCGGTCGAATCGCGGGAGGAAGCAACAGCGGTCTTCGAAGCCGGAGTGCAATCGTTGTTGCATCCGACGGCGGCTTTGCTGGAACCGGAGCTAGAACCGGCATTACCGAGCGAGGATGAAATAACCGACGAGGACGGAGCAGCCGCCGGATTACCAGGATTCGACCAGGAATTGGTTGAATTACTGCAAGGCGAACTTGGCTCGATTATCGAAGCGACCGAAGATCTTAAAGGGATCGTCCTGGCGCCTGAGACGGATACCGAAGCCCGGTTGGAGGTGCTGTCAAATTACGCCGATCAAATAGCGCGCTTGGCCGATGCGGCCGAAGCATTAGGACTTGGCGGATTGCAGCAGGTATGCGCCCATTTGAACGGCAACGTCATGGCGCTTGCGGCTTGGGGTAGGCCACTGGATGAGTCCGAATACCAATTACTCGCGGCCTGGCCAGAACGCGCGTTGCATTACCTGCAAAAGCTTCCTGACCGAAGTTGCAGTCGCGCTCTGGTTCAATCCCTGATCTATGCCAACTGGCCCGATCCGCTACCGGTCGAACTGGCCACTCCCCTGGTCGAGCTGTTGGCTAAGCCTACCTTTGCGATACCCGAAGAAATGGCGGTGGAGGCGCGGCCTCAGGAGGCGACGCCAGAGGATGTTTCCTTGGCACTGCCGGAGGATGTCAATCCGGAATTGTTGGACAGCCTGTTGCAAGAGTTGCCCGGACAGACCGCGGAGTTGTCAGCCGCCATCCAGCGTTTGGCGGCGGGGAATGGCGTGTTGCGAGACGTGGAAGTGGCTCAGCGTATCGCCCACACCGTCAAGGGCGCTGGCAATACCGTGGGTGTGCGCGGCATCGCCAATCTGACTCACCACATGGAAGATATCCTGCAAGCGTTTTCCAAGCATAAGGCCTTGCCGACGCGCCGGCTTGCCGAGACGCTGTTGGCCGCCACCGATTGCCTTGAGAATATGAGCGAAGCCTTGGTTGGGTTAGGCGCACCGCCAACTCAGGCGCGCCAGGTATTGCAAAGCATTCTGGATTGGGCCAATCGGATTGATCGCGAAGGCTTACCGCGGGACGACGCCGCTCTCCCAGAGCGCGTGCCGACAGTCGCCGCGGTGCAAACAGGGAAACTGCCAGAACTTGTCGACGTGGCCGAAGCGCCGAGACCGTTACGGCAGCTGCCACATCCGCGGCGGATACGCCGCAGGCCGCTGTTCCAATGCTGCGTGTGCCAGCGACCTTGGTCGACGAGTTGTTACGCTTGGTGGGAGAATCTATCATTCTGACCGGGCAGGTACAGGAACGGACGCGCAAGGCGTTACGGCAGATTCGAGCGGTGCAAACGCAGCATCAGGTTTTCCAACAACTGACGGCCGATCTAGAACAATTGGTCGAAATCCGCGGAATCGCCACACTCCGCGGCGAGGCCACCGGCAAGGGGGATTTCGATCCGCTGGAGCTGGAGCAGTACAATGAGTTGAATACGGTCACTCACCGCCTGCTGGAAGCTTCCGCCGATAGCCGCGCAATCGGCCATGATATCCGTGAGGATCTCGGCGCTTTGGACGATTTGCTGGTAGCCCAGGGACGACTGCACCGTGAAAGTCAGGAAGCGGTGTTGCGCACGCGCATGGTGCCGGTGAAGACGATCGTACCGCGCTTGCAGCGAAGCGTACGCCAGACTTGTCGCTTGACTGACAAGGAAGTCGAGTTCTCAGTCAGCGGCGGCGAGACCATGATGGACAGCAACTTGCTAGCGGACATCACCGATCCACTGATGCATGTCTTGCGCAATGCGGTGGATCACGGTATTGAGTTACCGCAACAACGTCAGACCGTAGGAAAGAATCCAGTGGGTCGCATCATTTTGGCCTTCGTTCGCGAGGGAGATACGATCGCGGTGCGTTGTCGGGATGATGGCGCTGGATTAGATTTTAACGCTATCCGCCTGGCCGCCGAAGCAAAGGGGCTAATAGTAGCTGGCGCGACGCCAAGCGAATCGGAACTGAGCCAGCTAATCCTAACGCCTGGATTTTCTACCCGAATCGAAGCGACTCAGACTTCTGGACGCGGCATTGGTCTGGATGCGGTGCAAAGTCGCGTCAGGGAGTTGAAAGGTTCATTCAAATTCGTTCCGAAACTGGTCGGGGCTGCATGATGGAATTTCGGCTGCCCGTCACCCCTGATCGCGATTCATGCCGTATTAGTTCGCATCCACAACCAACGATTCGCGATTTCCAGTCGTGGAATTCAGCAGATCCTCTATGCTGATCTAGGAGAGACTCGCCAGATTGGAACGAAGACGGTTTTATAAGATCGGGGATGGTTTTACGAACTGACGTCTTTGGAAACCATACTCAATCTATCGCACGATCGCCGCACCACCGAGCGACGGATGCCGGCGCTGCTGTTGGTGCGAGAGGAAACTGGCGCCACCCGCGCCGTGTGATGGCCCAGGAGGTGTTGGACAGCCGCGATCTCGTCGTCAAGCCGCTCGGTCGTTATTTCCCTAAACTTCCGGGTATCGTCGGTGCTACGATTCTAGGCGATGGTAGCGTGGTGCCTGTGCTGGATCTACCGGAAATGTTGAGCACCTCTCTGTCTGATTTCAGTGCGCCCGCGCAGCGGAAAGTCAAACCAGTCGCTGCTACCACCTATGCCGGCCAGCGGATGGCCCTGGTGGTTGATGATTCTTTGAGCGCTCGGCGGGCCTTGGCGCAAGCGGTCGAAGATGCCGGCTTTGAGGTGCGTACCGCCCGCGACGGTTTGGAGGCCGTGGCCATGATCGAGGCGCGGCGACCTGATTTGTTGCTGGTCGATTTAGAGATGCCACGCATGAATGGGCTGGAGCTGACCGCGCACGTCCGAGGTCGCGAGGCGACTCGCGGGTTGCCGGTGATCATGGTGACTTCCCGGTCCACCGCCAAGCACCGCCGAGAGGCCGAGGCGGTCGGGGTGAGCCCCCGCATGACCAAGCCATTTACTGATGAGGCATTGCTCCAAAATATTGAGGCTGCCCTAAAGATCGGTATGGCGGTGAGTTGATGATCTTGAGCAGCCAAGTGCAGGAATGGGGTCTGGTGGTCAGAACACTGACGCCGCGTCGACCAAAACGTCTTTATTGGTGGCGATCTCTATCGATGACCATTACCTGTTGTTGCCCCAGCGCGAAGTATTTTCCCTAGAATCGGTTTTGGATGTGAAGCGAGAGGGAGCGCAAGCGCCTTCCAGTGGAACCATCGAGCTGGCTGGCGTGGAGTGGCCGGTTTATTGCTTGAGCGGAGCGGCGTTAATCACCACGATGGATTTTCCATCCCAGCGTCGGATCTGCCTGTTATTAAACGATGGTCATGACTATTTGGCGATTGCCTGTGATCAGATTGAAACCTTGACGCGCCAGCCTCAGGGGCGTTTCCCGCTGCCCCCTTGTCAGGCCAAGGCGGATGCACTGATCGAGTCCCTGATCGTTGATGAGGAAACCGTCCGCTGTATGACGACGACCGCTCGTTTGAAGCGTTATTGTCAGCGTAATGGCAATCGGGATACGGATTATGGCTGAAGCATCCGCTTGGCTGTTGGCGTTGGATACGGAATTACAGGCTGCCGTGGGCGAGCTTCCAGATGGTTCATCTCCTGCAATCGCCTGCTGTTTTTGAAGTTGTCGATGCCCCTGTTTATTGCCGGCAAGTGGTTCTTTGGCAACAGGCGATCATCCCGTTCTTGATTTGGCGGCTTGGTTGCGGGCAAGTAATGCTATTTCAACGCCAGCTATCGTAGGTATTTTTGCTTACCAAGCGGCTGATCGCATTGCCTACGGGGCATTGCCATTGCTAAGAGTGCCAACCCGTCGTCGAGTTAGCGACGATCAAGCCTGCGCTTTGCCGGAGGAGCCAATGGGTTGGGCGTTTATCGCCATGTCATGCTTTAAGGATGGAGACAACGAAATTCAATTCTGGATCTACAGCGCCTTTTCTCGGGCGCGCTGTTGAATGAAGCGATTAAGCCGCCCACCTAAAATCAGGTGGGAGAGTATTTATCAATAACACAGGCTGATTTGATGGAGCGTCATTGGAGCGAAGAAGAACGCTTGGCCCATCAGTTCCCTGATAGCTCATTTCGCCGGATAACTGACTCCAGCGCCACCTAGACCGCAGTAACCGCCGGGATTTTTTGCCAAATATTGCTGATGATAATCCTCTGCGTAATAAAACGTTGGGGCCTCGATAATTTCGGTGGTGATGGTTCTGTGGCCGGCGGCGGTCAATCTTGCTGATAGGCGGTGCAACTGGCTAAGGCGGCGCTGTGCTGGGCAGCATCATAGGTATAGATCGCGGAGCGATATTGGGTACCGACATCATTGCCCTGGCGCATACCTTGGGTGGGATCGTGTGATTCCCAGAACAGTCTGAGCAGTTGCGAGTAGTTCATTACGGAAGGATCGTACACGACCAGCACAACCTCGGCATGACCGGTCAACCCGCTGCACACTTCCTCATAAGTGGGATTGGGGGTGGCGCCGCCCGCATAACCGACGGCTGTGGTGTAGACTCCCGCTTGGGTCCAGAATTTTCGCTCCGCTCCCCAGAAGCAGCCCAGTCCGAACAAGGCTTTTTCCATTCCGGCAGGAAAGGGCGGTTGCAGCGGGTGATTGTTAACATAGTGCTGCTTGAGGACAGGCATCGGTGTCGAACGGCCCGGTAGCGCGTCCGCCGCGCCGGGAATTTGAAGCTTGCGTGACAGCCACGGCATCGGTTTTAGCTCCTGAGTTGACGATAGCCATTGAGGATCGATGGCTATTATGACCGTTACGTGCGCTGATTATTCCCACCGAAACAGCCAAACTCCGATCGCCATGCAGCCGATGCTGATGGCGAGTAGGGCCAATAGATGACCGGATATGTCCGTCAAGCTGGCCCCGTCCAATATAATTGCACGGGCTGCGTCAATGATATGGGTCAACGGCGCCAGCTGCGCCGCCTTTTGTAGAATCGGGCGCACTCCTTCCAACGAAAACCAGACGCCCGATAAGAATGTCATCGGCCAGCTGACCACGTTCAGTAGACCCGCCGCCAGTTCTTCGCTGGTGGTGCGAGCGGCAACCAGCATCCCCAGGCTGATCAGACTCAGTGCGCCGACGGCAAACACGATCAACAGATCAAAATAAGAACCATGCATCGGAAAGCCGATCACCCAGTCGGTACCGACAAACACCAATGCCGTCGATACAAGAATCAGCCACAGTCGGGAAGCGATCTGGGCGGATAAAAACTCGAGCGGCGTCAACGGGGTGGCTTTCAATCGTTTGAGCGTTCCATTTTTTCGATAACGAACGATGACATAGCCGATGCCGAACAAACAACTGAACATCATGTTCATGGCCAACACGCCCGGCATCACCCAGTCCACGTAGCGGATGAGACGACCGCTGACGGTTTCCTTGGCGAAGGTGGAACGCGCATCGATGCCACGCAGCACCTGTTCCAGCATGTAACCTTTCGAAGATTCAGCGTTGACCCAATATCGTTGCTTGACTGGATCGATCAGCATATCGAGTTGATGGCGCTGGACTTTGATCAAAGCGGCGGGCAGATCGCTGACGGGGACAAATTGAATGTAATGAACTTTGAAAAATTCGCTGGAGTTCCCGCTGCTGGTATCGCCTAGCACTCCCACTTTGTAGAGATTGAGTCCAGGGCCAGAAAACGCAAAGGCAAAGCCGCCGATTAAAGAGAGAGGGAACAGCAGATTCCAGGTCAAGGAGGAGCGGTCGCGTAAAAATTCGAGATTGCGGCAGAGAAATAAGGCCCAAAAACGCTTGAAGTTCATGCGCGCAATTCCTGCCCAGTTAATTCCAAAAACAAATCTTCCAAAGTTCGGGGGCGAATTTGCAGCCTTGCCAGCGAAACGTTTTGAGCCAGCAGTTCGCGGATGGCGGCATTGACATCGCGAGTCAAGATTTCCACGGTATCTCGGCAATGGATGACGGTCAGCCATGATGGGAGGGAAGGATCGTGAAAATCGGCCTGTGGTAGTTGCAGCACCACGTCATCGAAGTGCGCCGCTAGCAGCGCGCGTGGCGTACCTTGCGCGATGATCCGGCCATGGTCTATGATGGCGATCATGTCACACAAATGATAAGCCTCTTCCATATAATGGGTGGTTAACAACAAGGTTTTTACCGCGCGCCTTGATCTGGTGCACCAGCTCCCAGAAGTTGCGGCGGGCTTGTGGGTCAAGGCCAGTGGTGGGTTCGTCTAGGAAAAATCAATTCCGGGATCGTTGACCAGCGCAATGGCCAGCAACAACCGTTGCCGTTGACCGCCAGAAAGCTTGCGGGTGTCTCGATCGAGGAACTCGCCAAGTGCGCAGCTCTCAATGAGCTCCGCCAGGGGTAAAGTGCGCTGATAAAAACTGCCGAACAGCCGCAGGTTTTCACGACCGGTAATGAAATCCTGTAAGGCCGTGGATTGAAACATAATCCCAATATTTTGCCGAAAGTGCGGCCCCAGCGGCCTGTCGTGATAGAGGATAGTACCGCTAGTCGGCTGCTGGATGCCTTCGAGAAGTTCAACCGTAGTGGTTTTGCCCGCGCCGTTAGGCCCCAGCAGGCCGACACAGCGACCCGCTGGAAGGGCCAAATCGAGGCCGTCCACCGCTTTTACGCCACGGAAATGTTTTATCAATTGATGGGCTGACAACAAGACAGTCATCGCGGTGGACGTCAGTAGCAACAATGCCAAGGGAAGATCATGAGGCGAGTGGAAAAATTAAGGCGGGTAACGCCGTGCGCTGCCCGCCTTTTACGACTTGTCGCCACCTGCTTTTAGGGGGTGAGATCCTTGGTGGCTTCGGTATCGTCGCTCTCTTCCCCAGTCATCGCCTTCACCTCGGATTCGCTGCTCTCAAACACATGGCCCGCGTTGACGGTGGGTCGGCTGGGGACCCAGTTTTGCCGACGTTGCAGATGATACGCCAGCCCGGTGCCAGCCGGAATCAGTCGGCCAACGATGACGTTTTCCTTCAAACCTCTTAAATCGTCGCGCAAGCCACGTACTGCCGCCTCGGTCAGCACGCGGGTGGTTTCCTGGAACGAGGCCGCCGAGATGAACGACTCGGGCTAGCGACGCTTTGGTGATGCCCAGCAGTATGGGTTGCCAGCGCGGGAGCCCGGTCTTCCGTCGACGCCCGGTCGTTTTCTTCCAGCACGCGAGTCCGCTCGACCTGCTCGCCCTTGATGAAGGCCGTTTCACCTGGGTCGATGATTTCGACTTTGCGCAGCATTTGGCGGACAATCACCTCGATGTGTTTGTCATTGATCTTGACGCCCTGCACCCGATAGACATCCTGGATTTCCTTGGTGAGATAGGCGGCCAATTCCTGTACGCCAAGCAGTCGCAGAATATCGTGCGGATTGGGTTCGCCATCGGCGATAATTTCGCCCTGTTCGACGTATTCCCCGTCAAATACGCTGACATGCCGCCATTTCGGAATCAGCTCTTCGTAAAGGATTTCGCCGCTCTTATCCCGGATCACGAGCCGCTGCTTGCCTTTGGTTTCCTTCCCAAATTCGATCATGCCGGATTTTTCGGCCAAGATCGCGGGTTCCTTGGGCTTGCGCGCCTCGAACAGATCGGCTACCCGCGGCAGACCCCCGGTGATGTCACGGGTCTTGGAAGACTCTTGCGGAATGCGGGCAATAACATCGCCCACCGCCACTTCGGCGTGATCGGCCAGGTTGACGATAGCGCCAGCCGGCAGCGGATATTGGGCCAGCGTACTGGTGCCAGGAATAAAGAGGTCGTTGCTATATTCGTCGACCAACCGCACCATGGGGCGTTTGTCTTTACCCAAAGCACCACGCTGTTTGGGATCCATGACCACCAAGCTGGACAAACCGGTCATTTCGTCGGTTTGCCGTTGCACGGTAATGCCTTCCTCAAACTCGGCGAAGCGGACGAACCCGGCGACTTCGGTGATGATTGGGGGGTGTACGGGTCCCAGCGAGCGATGATCTGGCCTGCTTCGACGGGGCTGCCTTCCTCAACCGACAGCTCGGCGCCGTAAGGAACCTTGTAGCGTTCCCGCTCACGGCCTTGTTCGTCCACCAGGGTAATTTCACCAGAGCGCGATACGGCAATCAGATGGCCATCCCGTCGCTGGACCACTTTCATCTTATGCAAGCGCAACAAGCCCTGGATTTGGTCTGGACGTTGCTGCTCACCGTCGTTCTGGAGGCGGCCCCACCGATGTGAAAGGTGCGCATGGTCAACTGCGTGCCGGGTTCGCCAATGGATTGCGCCGCGATCACACCAACCGATTCGCCGATATTGACGCGGTGGCCACGCGCGAGGTCGCGGCCGTAGCAGGCCGCGCAAACCCCATAACGGGTTTGGCAAGCGATGGCGGAGCGCACCATGATGTTGTCGATCCCCATCTCGTCCAGCTTGATGACCCATTTTTCGTCGAGCAACGTTCCAGCGGGAATAGCCACATCGTCATTGCCCGGTTGGAACACGTCCCGGGCCACGGTCCGGCCCAAAACCCGGTCGCGCAAAGGTTCCTTGACATCACCTTCCTCGACCACGGGCGTCATCCAGATCCCTTCATAGGTACCGCAATCCGGTTCGGTGACCACCAAATCTTGCGCCACATCCACCAAGCGCCGGGTCAGATAACCGGAATTGGCCGTTTTTAGGGCGGTATCGGCCAAACCTTTGCGAGCGCCGTGGGTGGAGATGAAATATTCCAGCACGCTCAAGCCTTCACGAAAGTTGGCCTTGATTGGCGTTTCGATGATCGAGCCGTCCGGTTTGGCCATCAGGCCGCGCATGCCGGCCAACTGGCGAATCTGGGCGGCGGAGCCGCGCGCCCCAGAGTCGGCCATCATGAACACCGAGTTGAAGGAGTTTTGTTCAACCTGCTCGCCGGTGCGGTCGCGAATTTTTCCTTGCCCAAGTTGCGCATCATGGCGCTGGCGACTTGGTCGTTGGTGCGCGACCAGATATCCACCACCTTGTTGTAACGTTCGCCCTTGGTAACCAGACCGGAGGTATATTGCGAGTCGATTTCCTTGACTTCCTGCTCGGCCCGATCCAGCAGGGCGGTTTTTTTCAGCTGGAATCTTGAAGTCTTCGAAACCGATGGAAGAGCCGGAACGGGTCGCGAAATAAAAACCGGCATACATCAATTGGTCGGCGAAGATCACGGTTTTCTTCAGGCCCAACCAGCGATAGCATTCGTTGATCAGCCGGGAAACCGTCTTTTTGGTCAATACCTGATTGACCAGGGAAAACGGTAATCCCTCCGGCAGAATTTCGGCCAACAACACCCGACCGACCGTCGTTTTGACCCGTGTGGGCTGATCGCCGGCAGTCTCATCGCCGATTTTTGCCGGCGGCAGGCGAACTTCAATGCGCGCCTGTAACTCGACCTGGCGGTTTTCGTAGGCGCGATGGACTTCGCGCGCATCGGCGAACACCATTCCTCGCCGCGGGCGTTGATCCGGTCGCGGGTCAGATAATAAAGGCCGAGCACCACGTCCTGCGACGGCACGATGATCGGGTCACCGTTGGCCGGACTGAGGATGTTGTTGGTGGACATCATCAACGCGCGGGCCTCCAGCTGCGCTTCAATCGACAGCGGGACATGCACGGCCATCTGGTCGCCATCGAAGTCGGCGTTGAAGGCGGTGCAGACCAGCGGGTGCAGCTGGATCGCCTTGCCTTCGATCAGCACCGGCTCGAACGCCTGAATGCCCAGTCGATGCAGCGTGGGGGCGCGATTGAGCATCACCGGATGCTCGCGGATTACTTCTTCCAGGATATCCCAGACCGCTGGCTCCTCGCGTTCCACCATCTTCTTGGCCGCCTTGATGGTGGTCTGGATATTGCGGTATTGCAATTTGCTGAAGATGAACGGCTTGAACAGCTCCAAAGCCATTTTCTTCGGTAAGCCGCACTGATGCAGCCGCAGGGTGGGGCCGACCACGATCACCGAGCGGCCGGAATAATCCACCCGCTTGCCGAGCAGATTCTGACGAAACCGGCCCTGCTTGCCCTTGATCATATCGGCCAACGATTTGAGCGGCCGTTTGTTGGAGCCCGTAATGGCCCGTCCGCGCCGGCCATTGTCCAGCAGTGAATCGACCGCTTCCTGCAACATCCGCTTTTCGTTACGGACAATGATGTCGGGCGCGTTCAGTTCCAGCAAACGCTTCAGGCGATTGTTGCGGTTGATCACCCGCCGATAAAGATCGTTCAGGTCGGAGGTGGCGAAGCGGCCACCATCGAGCGGCACCAGCGGCCGCAGGTCAGGCGGCAGCACCGGCAGCACGGTCAGCACCATCCACTCCGGCTTGTTGCCGGAATTCAGGAATGACTCCATCAGTTTCAGCCGTTTTGACAGCCGCTTGAGCTTGGTTTCAGAGCTGCATTCCAGAATTTCCTGGCGCAACTGGCCGACCAGTTGTTTCAAGTCCAGACCGTGCAGCAGTTCCCGCACCGCCTCGGCGCCCATGCGGGCGTCAAAGTCGTCGCCGTATTGCTCAACCGCTTCCAGATAGGCTTCATCGCTCAGCAGTTGGCCTTTTTCCAACGCGGTCATGCCAGCGTCGATGACGACGAAGGATTCAAAATAAAGTACCCGCTCAATGTCGCGCAGCGTCATATCGAGCAACAGCCCAATCCGCGAGGGGAGCGATTTCAAGAACCAGATATGCGCCACCGGCGAAGCCAGCTCAATGTGGCCCATCCGTTCGCGGCGCACCTTGGCTAACGTCACTTCGACGCCGCACTTCTCGCAGACGACGCCGCGATGCTTGAGTCGCTTGTATTTGCCGCACAGGCACTCGTAATCTTTGGTCGGACCAAAAATCTTGGCGCAGAACAAGCCATCGCGTTCTGGCTTGAAGGTGCGGTAGTTGATGGTTTCCGGTTTCTTCACTTCGCCGCGGCTCCAAGCCCGGATCATCTCCGGCGAGGCCAGCCCGATGCGAATGGCGTCGAAATCCTCGATCTCGTCGAACGTCTTGAAAGGGTTCAGCAGGTCTTTCATCGTCTCTCACTCACGGGATTGGCTAGGCGTCCGCCGCGAACAGCGGACACATCGACCTCACTCATCGCGCGGCAGCGGCAGCGCATCGTTTTCCAACTCAATGTTGATGCCCAGCGACCGGATTTCCTTGACCAGCACGTTGAACGATTCCGGCATGCCCGCTTCCATGCGGTGGTTGCCGTCCACGATATTTTTGTACACCTTGGTGCGACCGTTCACATCATCCGATTTGACGGTGAGCATTTCCTGAAGGGTGTACGAAGCGCCATAGGCTTCCAGCGCCCACACTTCCATCTCGCCGAAGCGCTGGCCCCCAAACTGGGCTTTCCCGCCCAAGGGCTGCTGGGTCACCAGGCTGTAGGGGCCGGTGGAACGGGCGTGCATTTTGTCGTCCACCAAGTGATTCAGCTTGAGCATGTACATGTAGCCGACTGTGACCGGCCGGTCGAAAGCTTCGCCAGTGCGGCCATCGTAGAGGATGGTTTGGCCGCTCTCCGGCAATTCCGCCATCCGCAACAGCTCCCGCAATTCTTGTTCGGTGGCGCCGTCGAACACCGGCGTTGCGATGGGTACGCCGTCGCGAAGATTCCGGCACAAGGCGAGCAGTTCCTCGTGGCTGAACTGGTCGAGATCGACGGTTTGATCGCCAATCCCATTGTAAATACGATCAAGAAAGGAACGCAGTTCCTGGATTTGGGCTTGCGCCTCCAACAACCGGCCTATCTTGAGACCCAATCCCTTCGCGGCCCAGCCCAGATGGGTTTCCAGAACCTGCCCAACGTTCATCCGTGAGGGAACGCCCAAGGGGTTCAGCACGATATCCACCGGAGTGCCATCTTCGAGGTAAGGGATATCTTCCTGCGGCACAATCATCGAAACCACGCCTTTGTTGCCGTGCCGGCCCGCCATCTTGTCGCCCGGCTGGATGCGGCGCTTGACCGCCAGATACACTTTGACCATCTTGAGCACGCCAGGCGCCAAGTCATCGCCTTGCATCAACTTGCGGCGTTTCTCATCAAATCTCTTGTCGAAAGCTTTACGCTGCTGGTCAAGTTGCCGAGCAATTTTTTCAAGCTGGTCGTTCAGTTCATCCGCCTGCATCCGAATTTCGAACCAGCGGTCGCGCGGCAAGCGCTTGAGATAGTCAATGCTGACCGCCTCGTTGCCCCGCAGGCCGTTCGGACCCCCTTCAGCGGGCTTCTCGATCAGCATCTGCTCCATCCGCTGGTAGAGGTCATCCTCCAAAATGCGCAACTGATCGTTCAAATCCTTGCGGATACGCTTCAGTTCGGTTTCCTCGATCTGTCGGGCACGCGAATCCTTCTCAACCCCGTCGCGGGTGAACACCCGCACATCAATCACGGTGCCATCCATCCCGGAAGGCACTCGCAACGAGGTATCCTTCACATCCGAGGCTTTCTCGCCGAAGATCGCTCGCAACAGCTTTTCTTCTGGCGTCAGTTGGGTTTCGCCCTTGGGGTGACTTTACCGACCAGGATATCGCCCGCCTTAACCTCCGCTCCGATATGGACGATGCCCGCCTCATCCAGGCGGGCGAGGGCGTTTTCACCGACATTGGGAATATCGGCGGTGATTTCTTCCGGTCCCAGTTTGGTGTCGCGGGCGACGCAGGATAACTCTTCGATGTGGATGGTGGTGAAGCGGTCTGCTTGCACCACCCGTTCGGAAATCAGAATCGAGTCTTCGAAGTTGTAGCCGTTCCAGGGCATGAAAGCGACCAGCAAATTCTGTCCCAGCGCCAGCTCGCCCATGTCGGTGGAGGGGCCATCCGCCAGCACGTCCCCGCGCACGACCTGGTCGCCGACTTGAACCAGCGGACGCTGGTTGATGCAGGTATTCTGGTTGGAGCGCGTGTATTTGGTCAGATTATAAATATCGACCCCCGGTTCGCCGGCTTCGGTTTCGGCGTCGTCTACCCGAACCACGATACGGCCGGCATCCACGGAATCGACCGCGCCGCCGCGTTTGGCAATGACGCAGACGCCGGAGTCGCGCGCCACGATCCGCTCCATACCGGTGCCGACCAGCGGTTTTTCCGAGCGCAAAGTCGGCACGGCCTGACGCTGCATGTTAGAGCCCATCAGCGCGCGGTTGGCGTCATCGTGCTCAAAAACGGAATCAAGGCCGCCGCCACCGAGACAATTTGCTTGGGCGAGACATCCATGTAGTGCACGCGGTCTGACATGGCGAGCATAAATTCATTTTGATAGCGGCACGAGATGAGTTCATCGACGAACCGGTTTTCGCCGTCCAGATTGGCGTTGGCTTGCGCGATGACGTATTGCCCCTCTTCGATGGCGGATAAGTAGTCAATTTGATCGGTAACACAGCCGTCTTCAACCCGCCGGTAGGGTGTTTCCAGGAAGCCGTACTGATTGGTGCGGGCGTAGACCGCCAAGGAATTGATCAGACCGATGTTCGGGCCTTCCGGCGTTTCAATCGGGCAGACTCGGCCATAATGGGTGGTATGCACGTCCCGCACTTCGAAACCGGCCCGTTCGCGGGTCAGTCCGCCCGGACCCAGGGCGGAAATGCGACGCTTATGGGTCACCTCGGACAACGGATTGTTCTGATCCATGAACTGGGATAGCTGCGAAGAACCGAAAAATTCCTTAATGGCCGCCGCCACGGGCTTGGCGTTGATCAAATCTTGCGGCGTTAGACCTTCGGATTCCGCCAGGCTCAACCGCTCCTTGACCGCGCGCTCGACCCGAACCAGGCCGATGCGGAATACGTTTTCAGTCATCTCGCCGACGCAACGGATGCGGCGATTGCCAAGATGGTCGATGTCGTCCACTTGGCCATTGCCGTTGCGGATATCAATCAACACCTTGAGCACCGCCAGAATATCCTCCATCAACAGCACGCCGGGGGGGCGCTCCTTCACTGGCGCGCCGGGAATGGGGGTCCGGCGATGGGCGACCCGGCTGTCGAATTTCATGCGGCCCACATCGGATAGGTCATAACGCTCCGCTGAAAAGAATAAATCGTGCAGCAAGCGCTGGGCGGCATCCTTGGTCGGCGGCTCGCCGGGTCGCATCATCCGATAGATTTCAACCTGGGCTTCCCATTGGCTACGAGTCGGATCGGCGCGCAGGGTGTTGGCGAGGTAGGGGCCGCGGTTGACGTCGTTGACGTAGAGCGTCGAAAATTCGGTGATGCCGGCCAGTTGGATTTTCTCCAGCTTTTCCAGGGTGAGTTCATCGTTGGCTTGCGCCACCAGCTCGCCGGTTCGTGGGTCGCGCAGATCGCGGGCCAAGATCTTGCCAATCAGATATTCGCTTGGCACTCGCAGGCTTTGCACGCCCGCGTTGACCAGATCCTTGACGTGTTTGGCTTTGACGCGCTGGCCCGCTTTCAACAACTCGCGGTCGCCGATCATGATGTCGAAGCTGGCGGTTTCGCCTTGCAAGCGCTCCGGAATCAGATCCAACGTGAAATTCTCACCGTCGGCGCGAATGGTGTTGGTTTCGAAAAAGAGGTCAAGCACCTGCTCATTGATCGAACGGGCGTTAGGATCGTTAGGGTTGGGCTCATCGAACAACGCCCGCAGCAAAATAGTAACCGGCAGCTTGCGGCGGCGGTCGATGCGGGCATACACGATATCCTTGACATCGAATTCGAAATCGAGCCAGGAGCCGCGATAGGGGATGATCCGGGCTGAAAAGAGCAGCTTGCCGGAGGAGTGCGTTTTGCCTTTGTCGTGATCGAAAAACACTCCAGGGGAGCGGTGCAATTGCGAGACGATGACGCGCTCGGTACCGTTGATGACGAAAGTGCCGTTGTCGGTCATCAGCGGCAGCTCGCCCATATAAACTTCGTTTTCCTTGATGTCCTTGATCTTTTGAGTGCCAGCTTCAACATCCTTATCCATCAGCACCAATCGCAACCGTACCCGCAATGGGGCAGCGTAAGTCAAGCCCCGCAACTGACATTCGCGAACATCGAATACCGGTTCTCCCATTCGGTAGCTCACATACTCCAAACGGGCGTTGCCAGAATAACTGACGATCGGAAATACCGAGCGAAAGGCCGCGTGTAATCCGGCTTCTCGGCGGTCTCCCGGCGCAATCTCGGCTTGCAGAAACTCACGATACGAATCCAACTGAATCGCCAGCAGGTAAGGCACCTCCAGGATGCTGGGACGCCGGCCGAAGTCTTTACGAACGCGTCTTTTTTCAGTAAAAGTGTAAGGCATCAGGATTCCTCTCATCGGGAGTGCAGCCAAGGGCGAAAATCGCCTGATTCCATTGTCGGTCCCGACCCAACTTATTTTGGGCTGGAACTTGGGTGTTACCTGAGAAACTCAAACAGAAACAGGCCGGCGGCCCGAAGGTCGCCAGCCGTTCCCAAAGGGAATCCGTCCAAGTCAGATCAGGCGGTTTAGGCGGATTTCCGTGAGGCGAAAGCGCCGCAAGGCTTACTTGATATCGACCTTGGCGCCGGCTTCTTCCAGCTTTTTCTTGACATCTTCCGCCTCGGCCTTGGGAATGCCTTCCTTGATGGTGGAAGGTACGCCTTCCACTGCATCCTTCGCTTCCTTCAAGCCCAGGCCCGTCAGGGCGCGTACGACTTTGATCACTTCGACCTTTTTCTCGCCGAAGCTGGTCATCACCACGTCGAACTCGGTCTGTTCCTCAACCGGGGCGGCGGCCACGGCGGCGGCTGGGGCGGCGGCCACGGCAGCGGCGGCGCTAACGCCGAATTTTTCTTCCATCGCGGAAATAAGATCGACGACTTCCATCACCGTCATGCTGGCGATGGTATCCAGAATATCTTGTTTTGAAACGGCCATTACGGAGTTACTCCTGGTAAACGCTTGCAGTATCATTCAATTCGGGCTATTGGCCAGCAAACGATCAGGCGGCTTCTTTCTGCTGCCGGATCGCTTCGACCGTGCGCACCAACTTGCCGGGAATTTCATTGAGGGTCCGCGCGAATTTATCGAGCGGCGCCTTCATGCAGGCCATGAGCAGACTGATTGCCTGGTCGCGGGTCGGCAGGCTGGCCAGACGCTCCAACTCACTGGCTGGAAACGCTTGGCCGCTCACCGCCAACGCCTTGACGATCAGTTTGTCGTTGGCCTTTTCCTTGAGAAATTCCTTGAACAGTCGCGCCGCCGCGCCGGGATCCTCCTGGGAGAACGCTAGAATCAGCGGTCCCACCAGGCTGGATTGCAGGCACTCGAACTCGGTTCCCCGCACGGCGCGCCGCGCCAGGGTGTTCTTGACGACGCGCAGATAGACGCCGGTTTCCCGCGCCTTGACGCGCAGGTTGGTGATCTGAGCGACGCTCAGGCCACGATATTCGGCGGCAATCGCGGAGTGCGCACTGGCAGCCACTTTGGCGACTTCGGCCACCACAGCCTGTTTTTCTGCCAGATTGAGACTCATTCACTTACCTCTCAGTGTTTTCTCCATGTGCTGGAGAGCGAAAAACGGTGGCCTTACCAGGATGATCCGGAAGGGCCTTGCCGTCTGCGCGGGCTATCCGGGTTTGCGACCGGAAATGATTAAGCCTAATGGCGCCCGCGGTCTTTGACGCTGGCCAGAAAGCCTGGCCGGCCCAAAGTTCTGGTTGAACCCAGCGCTGGGCGCCGGGGGATTCGGGTTTAGAACGATAATGTGGCTTGATCCACCGCCAGGCCGGGACCCATGGTCGTAGAGACAGTCACCCGGCGAATGTAGATGCCCTTCGACGTGGCGGGCTTAATCTTTTGCAGGTCATGCAGCAAAGCCTGTAAATTTTCCTGCAACTGGTTTGGCGCGAAATCCACCTTGCCGATGGTGCAGTGAATGATGCCGGCCTTATCGGTGCGGTAGCGGACTTGCCCGGCTTTGGCGTTGCGAATCGCACCCGCCACGTCGGCGGTTACGGTGCCGACCTTGGGGTTGGGCATCAACCCCCGTGGGCCGAGGATTTTACCAAGCTGGCCGACGACCCGCATGGCGTCTGGGGCCGCAATGACGACATCGAAATTTAGGTTTCCGGCCTTGACTGATTCGGCCAGATCTTCGAAGCCAATAATGTCGGCCCCAGCGGCTTGGGCGGCGTCGGCGTTGGCGCCCTGAGCAAATACCGCTACCCGCACTGTTTTGCCCGTGCCATGGGGTAGTACAGTGGCGCTACGCACCACTTGATCGGATTTACGAGGATCGACGCCCAGGTTGACGGCCACATCCACCGACTCGCGGAATTTGACGCTGGATAAGTCTTTAAGCAAGGCAACGGCTTCGCCGATGGGATAAAACCTACCGGGAGTCAGCTTGGCGCGAATCGCTTGCAGGCGCTTGGTGAGTTTAGCCATCGCTCATACTCCCTGCACGTCGAGGCCCATGGAACGGGCGCTGCCGGCGATGGTGCGGACAGCGGCATCAAGGTCAGCCGCGGTCAGGTCAGGGGTCTTGGCCTTGGCGACTTCTTCTAGCTGGGCGCGCGTGACGGTGCCAATCTTCTTGGTATTGGGATTGGAGCTCCCCTTATCCAGGCCCAACGCCTTCCTCAGTAACACCGAGGCAGGCGGCGTCTTCATGATGAAGGTGAAGCTGCGGTCGCTATAAACCGTGATCACCACCGGAATGGGTAGGCCAGGCTCCAGATGTTGAGTCTGTGCGTTGAAGGCCTTGCAGAATTCCATGATGTTAACCCCGTGTTGACCCAAGGCGGGGCCGACGGGGGGGCTGGGGTTAGCCTTGGCGGCCGCCACCTGCAATTTAACGTAGGCTGTAACTTTTTTTGCCATTGTAACTCCTGACGGGTGCAAACGCCTTGCGGCTCCCCGAGTGAGCCACCCGATCAAGGGTGGCGGGTAAAGCGATTGATAAAACGACCGATCAACGCGAAACTTTTTCGACTTGGCTGAATTCCAGTTCCACCGGCGTGGTGCGGCCGAAAATCATGACCCCCACCCGCAGGCGGCTCTTTTCATAATTCACTTCTTCAACCACGCCTTCAAAATCGTTAAATGGACCATCGGTTACGCGCACCATTTCGCCCGGTTCGTAAAGCACCTTAGGTTTCGGCCGGTCAACGCCCTCCTGAACCCGCTGTAGGATCACTTGGGCTTCTTTTTCGGAAATCGGTGCTGGCTTGTCGCTGGTACCACCGATAAAACCTAGCACTTTAGGGACGTTACGCACCAAGTGCCAGGTGTCGTTGTCCATTTCCATCTGCACCAGCACGTAACCGGGAAAGAACTTGCGATCGCTTTTACGCTTCTGGCCATCTCGCATTTCCACAACTTCCTCGGTCGGCACCAGAACCTGACCAAAGCGATCTTTGAGTCCCTCACGATTGATGCGTTCTAACAATGAGCGCTTAACGTGTTGCTCGAAGCCGGAATAAGCCTGTACCACGTACCATCGCATCGCCATGCCGACATCGCTCCGCTAACCGGTAATCAGTCGAACCAGCCAAAATAACACTACGTCCAACAGCCATAGCAGCAAGCCCATCACTACCACCATGGCGATCACAATCAAGGTTGTTTGAGTAGTTTCAGCGCGTGTCGGCCAAACGACTTTGCGCAGTTCAGCGCGCGAACCTTGAATGAATTCGAGGGTTTCAGAACCCACCGCGGTTTTTAAGGCGATAACCATGGCCATGCCAATCGCCGCCAGTAAGCCGATGACTCGCACCAATAGTGAAGAATTGGCGAAGGTGTAAAACGCCACCAACGCCAGCACGATCAAAGTGCCAGCCGCGAACAGCTTGTAAGTGTCAGTACGATTGGCGGCGGCTTGCGTTTCAGGCTTCGTCAAATTCATGCGGGTTTCGGTTTTGAATGCCCAAGGGGAATTTCTCGCACCAGCTCGGGCGAACGAAATTCAAGATCTGCCACGAAAAAGTGGCAGGCCAGGAGGGAATCGAACCCCCAACCTGCGGTTTTGGAGACCGCTGCTCTGCCAATTGAGCTACTGGCCTGTAAAAAGTGATGAGGTGGAGCGCGTGAGGCGTTCCACCTCGTTGACTGTGTCGAAAGTCACTCAATAATCTTAGCGACGACGCCGGCGCCGACGGTGCGGCCGCCCTCGCGGATGGCGAAGCGCAAGCCTTCATCCATGGCGATGGGGGCGATCAGACTGACCACCATCCGCACGTTGTCGCCCGGCATCACCATCTCCACCCCTTCCGGCAGGTCGACCGAGCCGGTGACATCGGTGGTGCGAAAGTAAAACTGCGGCCGGTAGCCCTTGAAAAACGGCGTGTGCCGCCCGCCTTCTTCCTTGGACAGGACGTAGACTTCGGCTTCAAAATTGGTGTGCGGGGTGATGGTGTTGGGCTTGGCCAGCACTTGCCCCCGCTCCACGTCGTCACGCTTGGTGCCGCGCAACAGAACGCCGACGTTGTCGCCAGCCTCGCCTTGATCGAGCAGCTTGCGGAACATCTCAACGCCGGTGCAGATGGTCTTGACCGTGGGCCGAATCCCCACGATGGCGACTTCTTCCCCACCTTGACCCGCCCGCGCTCAACCCGCCCAGTGACCACCGTGCCGCGCCCCGAGATCGAGAACACGTCTTCAATCGGCATCAGAAACGGTTTGTCGATTTCCCGCTGCGGCTGGGGAATGTAGGCGTCCATCGCGTCCACCAGCTTGTGAATGCTGGGCTCGCCCAGGTCGCTAGAATCCCCTTCCAGCGCCTTGAGCGCGGAACCGGTGATAATCGGCAGGTCGTCGCCCGGAAAGTCGTAACTGCTCAGCAGTTCCCGCACTTCCATTTCAACTAGCTCCAGCAGCTCGGCGTCGTCCACCATGTCGGCTTTGTTTAAGTACACAACAATGTACGGAACCCCCACCTGCCGCGCCAGCAGAATGTGTTCCCGCGTTTGCGGCATCGGACCGTCCGCCGCCGACACCACCAGCACCGCGCCGTCCATCTGCGCCGCCCCCGTGATCATGTTCTTGATGTAGTCGGCATGCCCCGGACAGTCCACATGGGCGTAGTGCCGCTTCGGCGATTGGTATTCCACGTGCGCCGTGGCAATCGTGATGCCCCGCGCTTTCTCTTCCGGCGCCGAGTCAATCTGGTCGTAGGCTTTGAATTCTCCACCAAACTTCGTCGCCATCACCTTCGTGATCGCCGCCGTCAGCGTGGTCTTCCCATGATCAACATGACCAATCGTCCCCACGTTCACGTGCGGCTTACTCCGCTCAAACTTTTCTTTGGACATCCAGGCACTCCCCTATACAGCTACTCAGAGCCCGATATTCGCAACGCATTAAGGACATAAGACACTTCGAAGTGGAGCCCATAACCAGAGTTGAACTGGTGACCTCATCCTTACCAAGGATGCGCTCTACCGACTGAGCTATATGGGCTCAAAATCTTAAAAATTTCTGCTGTTTTGGAGCGGGTGATGGGAATCGAACCCACACCATCAGCTTGGAAGGCTGAGGTTCTACCATTGAACTACACCCGCCTGACCATACGATGAAGTCAAATGGAATTGGCACTGGCGCGATCCATCGACGCTGCCATGATGCCAATCTAAGAAACTTATTTCGTGTGGTGGAGGGGGAAGGATTCGAACCTTCGAAGGCTGAGCCAACAGATTTACAGTCTGCCCCCTTTGACCGCTCGGGAACCCCTCCAAAATTGAGTCGCGTATTTTGGATGGAAAAAGTGCGGTTGTCAATCATTGCGCTAAGTTTTATAGCTGATCACGTTCTATAGCTGAGTATAGACTCGTTATAAGGGCAACATATGTATATTTAAAATTACATAAAGCTTAATTCCCGCTTTGAAATATTCATTTTTTGAGCAACAATATGGCAAAATCAAATTGAGTAAGGCAGGAACCCAAGGTTATACTGATCATCTAACCATTGATCATAGTAAGCTGGCGTAGCTCAGTTCGGTAGAGCAGCTGATTTGTAATCAGCCGGTCGGGGGTTCGATTCCCTTCGCCAGCTCCAACGCTTTTGATTATCTATTTGTTTTTGTGGTTTTAACAGCCAGCATGTGTGGCTGTTTTTCTAGTTCACCCCCTAATTATAATGCTCCTTAATTTAAGATACTTTAGGAGGAGCAAGTTAAGCACTGCCAGAGGTGATGTGATTTATGGTGCTTTATGGAAGAACCAGCCAGAAGTTTGCTAAAAACTTTAGATCAATGCGCTCGTTACTAGTTTGCTTTATTTTATCTTTGTGGTTTATGGATGGCTTTGCCAAGCAAGTTACTCTTGCGTGGGATGCTAATACGGAGCGCAATGCCGCTGGATATCGATTGTACTACGGATTGTCGAGCAGGGCCTATACATCAATACGTGATGTGGGTGATCAAACCAGCTACACGCTTTCTGATCTTGAAGAGGATAAGACCTATTATTTCGCTGTCACAGCCTACAATTTTAAGCAAACAGTTGAAAGTGATTTTTCGAATGAAGTCAATACTTCGGGTAATAATGGCGTACGATCAGCTTCTCAAGAAAGTCCGAGCGCGGGGTCTTATGAGAGTGGGATCGGGATTATCCGGGGCTGGGCGTGTAACGCATCGACGATTGAAGTCGAGATTGATGATGGCGAGCGGATGAAGGCGGCGTATGGGACGCAACGCGAGGATACCGGCTCAGTGTGTGGTAGAACGGATACCGGCTATGGCTTAACCTATAACTGGAACCGCCTGGGCGATGGAGAAACGCCACCGCCACCGCCACCGCCAATAACGGCATGGCGCACCCAAATACCGTGGTTTTCGCAGATCGCTTTTCTTCCATGGTCGCTTCTCAAGAAAGTCCGAGCGCGGGGTCTTATGAGAGTGGGATCGGGATTATCCGGGGCTGGGCGTGTAACGCATCGACGATTGAAGTCGAGATTGATGGTGGCGAGCGGATGAAGGCGGCGTATGGGACGCAACGCGAGGATACCGGTTCAGTGTGTGGTAGAACGGATACCGGCTATGGCTTAACCTATAACTGGAACCGCCTGGGCGATGGAAAACACACCCTGCGTGTTTACGCCGATGGCGTGGAGTTTGGTCGCGTCCGTTTTACTGTAACCACTCTTGGGCATGACTATTTAAAAGATCTACCCATTTATGAACGCACCTTGTCAAATTTCCCAACGACGGGCAAGGACACTACGCTGCGTTGGTCTGAAGCGCACCAGAATTTTATTATTGTGGGAGTGCAATAAATAAATCGAGCTCCGTATTAGGTGCGGTTTATTTCGCTCATGAACGGCCGTACAAATGGCTACTCTCAATTGGCGTTTATTGGAAATCATGCCCTTATCAGCGAAGGTGTGGTTAGTATCAGGTAGTATCGGAATGTTATTGGCCGTGGCGGCGGGGGCGTTTGGCGCGCACGGCCTGAAAAAGATACTTGCCCCCGATCTCATGAACGTCTACCAAACTGCGGTTCATTATCATATCTATCATGCCTTTGGCCTGCTGGTGATTGGATTGCTTGCTTTGTATTTGCCTTCGGCGGCGCTTTTGCGGTGGGCGGGTCTCTTGATGATTGTGGGGTTGCTCCTGTTCTCGGGTAGTCTGTATGCGCTGAGCCTGAGCGGTATTCGCTGGCTGGGTGCGATCACTCCCGTGGGAGGCATCGCGTTGCTGGCGGCTTGGCTGCTGGTTACGGCCGCCGTCATAACAGCGGAGGGGACTTAATTCGACTTAAAGATGTGCGATTCAAATTCATTCCGCGAAAACAAAATACCAGTGAGGACGATGTGGACCATGCGGATAAGACTTATGCCTTGGGATTCGATGTTTACGGTACGCTCGTCGATCCCTTGGCGCTGGCCGAGCCACTGGAAGCGCTCGTCGGCGAACAAGCGGCCCCATTTGCCGGGTTATGGCGAGCCAAGCAGTTGGAGTTTTCATTTCGGCGCGGTTTGATGCGGCGCTATGTTGACTTCGATGTGTGTACCTGGCAGGCCCTTCGCTATACCCAACAGGCTTTAGGTTGTCAGCTGCCAGAGTCCGATCAGGCGCGCTTGATGGATGCCTACCTGCGCTTACCGGTATTTGCCGAAGTCGTCGCCAGCCTGAAGGCCTTGAAGAGCCAAGGCCATCGGTTGATGGCCTTCTCAAACGGAGTAGAGGCCAGCATTCGCGCCTTATTGACTAATGCGGGGGTGTTGCCGCATCTGGAAGATGTGGTCAGCGTGGATGATTTGCGCACCTTCAAACCCGATCCCGCGGTCTATGCTTATCTGGCCCAACGAACTGGCCGCCCGCCCGGTGAAACCTGGCTGATCTCCAGCAATGGGTGGGACGTGATTGGCGCGAAAGCGGCGGGTTTGCGCGCGGTTTGGGTCAAACGCCAGCCAGAGGCGGTGTTCGATCCGTGGGATGTCGAACCTGATCTTATAGTGAGTCAGCTCGATGAACTACCGTTGCGATTCGGGCGAGTGGCGGATTGAGCTTATCGTCGAACCCAGACCAATGTCCGGTTGTTGACCGGCATCGGGCAGTCCTCTACAAGGTCTAACCTATTAACGTCGGCCAGCCGGCTAATATCGTCGAAATCGCGGAGACCGCTAGCCGGGTCGCGGGATCGCAGCCAGCGGTCAAAAGTAGCGTTGCTGGGACTGGTGTAAAGACCGCCGTAGTTGAAAGGGCCGTACAGGCAGAACAGGCCATCAGGCTCCAAGACTCGCCCGATGCCCTGAAACAGGCATTCCACCGCGCCCCAGGCCATGATATGGGTGGTATTGGCCGAAAAGACGCCATCGGCGCGCTCTACCGGCCAAGGTTCGCGGCAGACATCAAGTTCCAGCGGGGCGGGTAGGTTCGCTAAACGGGCCTCATCGAACCAAAGTTTGATGCCCGGCAGATTGTCGGCGAGATCGGTGGCTTGCCACTCCAAATACGGCAGCGCCCGCGCGAAATGAACCGCGTGCTGGCCGGTGCCGCTCCCGATTTCCAGCATGAGGCCCGGATGGGTAAAAAAGCGTCGTAGCACTTCCAAAATGGGCGCTTTGTTTTGCTCGCATGCTTCGGAAAAGGGTTTGGCGTTCATGGCGCTCGCGGTGGTTTAACCATTAAAACGGCCGGGTTACGCCGGCCGTTGGGGTTTGAGCGGATGCGGCCGGCGCGCTTTAAGTGATAAACGGCACCAGGATCAGTGAGACAATTGACAACAGCTTGATCAGGATGTTCATGGCCGGGCCGCTGGTGTCTTTGAACGGATCGCCCACGGTGTCGCCGATTACCGCCGCCGCGTGCGCCTCGCCACCCTTGCGCTCGCCGGATAGTTCTCCTGCCTCGATGGCTTTCTTGGCATTGTCCCAGGCGCCGCCGGCATTGGCCATCAGCAGGGCGAACACCGTGCCGGTCAGCGTCGCGCCCAGCAACATGCCACCCAGGGATACCGGCCCAAAGAAAAAGCCGACAATCACTGGCGCCATCACCGCCATCAGGCCCGGCGCGATCATTTCCCGCAGCGCGGCGTCGGTCGAGATCATCACACAACGAGCGGTGTCGGGTTTGGCCGTGCCCTGCAACAGCCCAGGAATTTCCCGAAACTGCCGCCGGATTTCCGAAACCATCTCCATCGCTGCCCGGCCGACCGAGCTCATGGTCATGGCGGCGGCCAGTAGCACCACGATCCCGCCGAGGAATACCCCGATCACCACCTTCGGATCCGTAATATCCATTGAGATATCGTGGCCAAGGGCCAATACCACCGCTTCTTTGTAGGCGACGAACAGGGCTAGCGCCGTCAGGGCGGCGGAACCGATGGCGAAGCCCTTGCCGGTGGCGGCGGTGGTGTTGCCGATGGCATCTAGATGGTCGGTAATCTTGCGGACTTCGGGCGGCTGGTGTGACATCTCGGCGATACCGCCGGCATTGTCGGAAATCGGCCCCGAAGCGTCGATGGTCATGGTCACGCCGGCGGTCGCTAGCATCCCTACCGCGGCCAGCGCGATGCCGTATTGGCCGGCGACCTGATGAGCTACGAAGATCGCCACCACGATGACCAAAATTGGCACCGCGCAGCTTTCCAGCCCCACCGCCAGCCCGGTGATGATGTTGGTCGCCGGTCCCGTTTTGCAAGCCTGTACGATCTTGGTGACCGGTTTGGAGGAGGTGTAATACCAGGCCGCCCGGCCGATGGCGATACCTGCCAGGTTGCCCGCCAGAATGGCGAAATACAGGGGCCAACCGTAACCGAACACCACCATGACGAGCAGTGTCAGCAGCAGGAACAGCCCGGCGGAACTGAATTCGGAAACGGCTAGCGCTTTTTCCGGCCCATATTTCTTAAAGGCGGTCATCCCGTAAATGCCGACCAGCGAGGACGCTAGGCCGATCATCGCAAGCATTAACGGTAAGGCCAAAAGCATCGGCCGGGTGACGCTTGCCCCAAAGTAATGGGCCAGTTCAGCGGCGGAGGTGGTGGCGGCCAGCGTGATGGTGGCGACCATTGAGCCGACATAGGATTCATAGATGTCTGCTCCCATGCCGGCGATATCGCCCACGTTATCGCCCACATTGTCGGCAATCACGCCGGGATTGCGGGGATCGTCCTCGGGGATGCCGGCTTCGACCTTGCCGACCAGATCGGAGCCGACATCAGCGGCCTTGGTGAAAATGCCGCCGCCGACCCGGGCAAACAGCGCGATGGAGGACGCGCCCATCGAGAAACCCCAAATGGTCGAGGCTGAGTTCGGATCGACGGCGAACTGCGCGGAGAGGCCAGTGAAAAAGATCCCCAGACCGAATAGGCCGAAACTGGCGACGGCGACGCCCATCACCGCGCCGCCGTTAAAAGCGATCAGCAACGCTTCACCTGCCCCTTGCGCGCCCGCCGCCGCCGTGGTGCGCGTATTGGCCTGGGTAGCGGCCCACATGCCAACCAGGCCAGCCAGGGCAGAGGTGAGAGCGCCCGCCACAAACGCGATGCTGGTGCCGAAACCGTGTTGTGCTGATAGCAAGATCGCCACCACCAGAGCGAAGATGGCGATCTTGGCGTACTGGGCGCGGAGATAGGTCATCGCTCCCAACTGAATCTCAGCGCCTATGGCGGTCATCAATTCGTCGCCAGTGGGGCGGCGCACGATGGATCTATACAACATCGCGGCGGCGACCAGTCCGATCAGGCCAGCCACCAGCGACATGATTCCGACGATCATTATTTTTTCTCCGTGGGTTGCTTGAATCTTGGCAATGCTCCCATGCGCGACGGCCAAGGGTAGGTAATAATACCCGATTGGGGCGTCGCGAATCCGAGCAATCGAAGTTGGTATCCGGTGGGATTCGGCATGATCGCCGCCACCGGTTCGACCGGTTTAAATCCAGCGGGAGAGATTCAATAATGAAGTGCAAACACTACATGCTGTCAGCGCCCACCTACGTGCTCGATACGGCGCCGCTGTCGGAAGCACTGTCTGTCATGATCCGCAAGCACATGCAGGATTTGATGGTGGTCAACGAAAAAGGGGAGTTCCTCGGCACGATCACCTCATTCGCTTTTTCCAAAATGTTGTTGCCGCCGGAGCCGCAACTGCCCGATGACGCCGAACGGGAGTCGGCCGAGGATGTCGATAACCGCTTGATGCCGCATCTGCACCGTAAAGTGGTTGATTTCGTCGGCTCTCACCCCGTTGTCCAAGCTGAAGCACCACTTTCCGAGGCGCTGAAATTATTGGCGGAGGGCTATTTGCGCCTGCCGGTGATCGACCAGGATCGTAAGCTAGTCGGCGCGCTGTCGTCGCTGACGATTCTCCGGCGGTTCCGTTTCTGAGCGCGACGAAAGTTCGTTCGCCGCGCGGCTTGCGGGACTAGCAACTTCGGTGCGAGTTTCCCGGCTGACCTATACTGAATACGTCAAATGGCGTAGGCCGGATGACAATGTTTTGGCGTGGTGAATCATCCTACTGGCAAGCGGTTGTTTCCCCGCTAGTGAGGGAAAACGGCCGCAACTGGAATGTCAGCGGCGCGCCGTGGATTGTTTCCCCGCGGGCAAGGGAATAACCGACGGTTATAAACAAGCGGCCGTGAAACAGGTGTGGTTGAAGAAAATCCGGGTGGTGGTGTCGCTGATATTTCTGGCGCTCACCACCCTGCTGTTCGTGGATTTCGAGCGGATGGGCGAAACGCCGGCCGCTACCGTGTTGCTGTATCCGCAATTCGTACCCTCGCTGTTGAAATTTACCCAGACCTTGGCGTGGGCCGCCACCGGTTTTCTGGCGGTGCTCGCGCTGACACTGTTGTTCGGTCGGGTCTACTGCTCGATGATTTGTCCGCTGGGCACTTTGCAGGATATCGTGATCCGGGTCGCCGCCAAGTTGCGCTGGCCGCGCCGAGTAAAGTTCCTTTATCAGAACCCCAACGACCGGCTGCGTTATGGCGTGCTGGCCTTGGTGGCTATGTCGTTTTTGGGCGGTGGCGCGTTGGGATTGCGCTTGCTGGATCCATTCAGCAACTACGGCCGGATCGCGAGCGATTTGTTTCGCCCTTTGTACGTCGCCGCGCACAACGGAGCGGGTCAGCTGTTGGAAACAGTAGGTATTAACGGGCCGATTCCGCTGCAATGGAAAGCGCCATCGCCAGTGACGCTGACCATTTCAATCGTTTTACTGGCTGGATTGCTGTGGTTGAGCGCGACTCGAGGGCGGCTATTTTGTAATACCTTGTGTCCAGTTGGCGCTTTGCTCGGTTTGGTCGCCCGCTTTGCCTTGTTCAAAATCCGCATTCCCAAAGGCGCCTGTATCCTCTGCGCTCGATGCTCGATCAATTGCAAGGCCGGTTGTATTCGCCTGAAAACCAAGGAAGTTGATTTTAGCCGATGCGTGGCCTGTTTTAATTGCATTACGGTTTGCGAAGCGCACGGTATCGGTTACGCGCGGCCAGCGCCGGTGATTTTTCATCCCTCACCGCCGACAGCGCGCTCCCAAGATGGAAAAGGCGTGACGCGGCGCACGCTGCTGCATGGCGCGGCCTTGTTTTTGGTCGTTTCGATCGGATTGGCCCACCGAGCGGGCATTGGCGCCAAACCGCGCAATCGCGTACCCAGCACGGTTGTCATCCCTCGACACGGGCCGGTGGCTCCCCCCGGCGCGGGCAGCTTGGCTCGCTTCAACGAGCTTTGCATCGCTTGTCATCTCTGCGTCAGCGCCTGTCCCTACGGCGTATTACAGCCCGCTGTGTTGGATTATGGGTTGTTGGGGTTATTGCAACCGCGAATGGATTACGCGGCTGGCTATTGCAGCTATGAATGCCATCGCTGCGGTCAAATTTGCCCAACTGGCGCGATTCGTCCGCTGGATTTGCCCACCAAGCAGATCACTCAAATGGGCGTGGCCCGGTTTATCCGGGATAATTGTATCGTGCACACCGACCATAGCCGCTGCGGTCTATGCGCTGATTATTGCCCGACCAAGGCCGTGCATCTGGTTCCCTATCAGGATGGACTGACGATCCCGGAACTGACGGAAACGCTCTGTGTCGGTTGCGGCAGCTGTGAAAATGCCTGTCCGGTCCGACCGTACCGGGCGATCTATGTGGACGGCCATCCGGTCCAAAAACTGGCCGAACGGCCTCGCGCGAAACCCCTCGGACCGGAAGATCAGGGTGAAATCACCTTTTGATGACCTCCATCCCAGGTGATGTGGGTCGCTGGGTCGCTAATGACGACGCTGAATTTTAGCGGCTGGCCCCACGGTGGATTTTGTCTTCTGTTGCCAAGAGGAGAGCGTCAATGCTGGCGGGTGGTCTTGGTTCGGCTTGTCGGTAGCGATCCCTCGTAAGCGGCGAGTGGCCTGACAAAACAATCGGGTGTGGTATGGCAATCAAGGTTCATGTCGATGTGGTTAGCGCGGAGAAGGAATTATTTTCAGGCTTGGCCGAGATGGTGGTAGCGCCCGCGGAATTGGGGGAAGTCGGTATTTTACCGGGGCACAGTCCGTTTCTGACTCGGCTGAAACCTGGTCAAATCCGGATTCGGCTGTCGGATGAAGAGCTCCTGGTATTTTACGTTTCTAGCGGGCTATTGGAGGTGCAACCTACCGTGATCACCGTGCTGGCCGACTTTGCCGAAAACGCGGCCGAGCTTGATGAAGCAGCCGCTATTCGAACCCGTGAGGCGGCGCGTTGCGCCCTTATGGCGTGCTTGAGCGATAGGACGTGCGCCAAAACCTTGGCTGAAGCGATGGCGCAGCTACACGCCATTGACCGCCTGCGCCGTGAAAGCCATCGGCTGGGTAAATAAACCAGGAACCGCATGATGACCTCATCCAAACCGGTGTTGCTGATCGATGGTTCGTCTTGGCTGCACCGGGCTTTCAATGCCTTGCCGCCTTTAAGTACCCAGGCTGGCGAGCCGACCGGCGCTTTATTTGGCGTGTTGAACATGTTGCGCCGGTTGTTGGCGGACTACCGACCCGATTATCTGGCGGTGGTGTTCGACGCCCCTGGCAAGACTTTTCGCCATGATCTGTTTGCTGACTACAAGGCGCATCGTCCGCCGCTGGACCCGCAACTGATCCAGCAGATCGGACCGCTGCACGCCTGCGTTCAGGCGTTGGGTTTGCCGCTGTTGCAAGTGGTTGGGGTCGAGGCGGACGATGTGATTGGCACGCTGACCCAGCAAGCCACCCATCGAGGATTGCCGGTGCTGATCGTCAGCGGCGATAAGGATTTGGCGCAATTGGTCGGCGAACGGGTCAAGATGCTCGATACCATGAAGCATGTGGTGACTGATGTCGCTGGAGTAGAACAAAAATTCGGGGTGCCGCCGGCCTTGATCGCGGATTGGCTGGCTTTAGTCGGCGACAGTGCCGACAACATCCCCGGCGTACCGGGCGTGGGGGCGGTCACCGCCGCCAAATGGTTGCGTCAGCATGGTTCGCTGGAGGCGTTGATCGCCAATGCCGCCGCCATCTCTGGCAAGATCGGCGACAAGCTGCGCGCCGGGTTGACACAATTATCGCTGTCACGCCGATTGGCGACCCTGGATTGCCAGGTGCCATTGCCTGTCTCCTTCGAGCAACTGCGGCCCACCGCGCCGGATGCCGCGGCTCTGCGTGGCTTGTACCAACGCTACGAATTTCGCTCCTGGTTACGAGAATTGCCGGCGACGCTAGCGGAGGGTCCAACCCAGGCTCCGCCAGCAGCGATGGCCCAGCCCGCCATCGCGTTGGAAGAGGCTGCCGACCAGCCGGTGTCCTACCAGCTGATCCTGGAGCAGGCGGATTTTGATGCGTGGCTGGAACGGCTGCGAACGGCGGACTTATTCGCTTTCGATACCGAAACGACCAGCTTGAACTATCTGGACGCGCGGCTTGTTGGAATCTCTTTTGCCGTTGCGCCGCGTGAAGCGGCTTATGTGCCGTTGGCCCATGATTATCCCGGCGCGCCCGATCAGTTGAACCGGGAGCAGATCCTGGAGCAGTTACGGCCGTTGTTGGAAGACCCCGCCCGACCGAAGTTGGGCCAGCATCTCAAGTACGATGCGCACGTATTGGCCAATCACGGCATTCATTTGCGCGGCATCCAACACGATACCCTGCTGCAATCCTACGTACTGGATTCCACGGCCCGTCACGATATGGATTCGCTGGCGGAGCGCCATTTGAATCTGCGCACCATTCATTACGAGGATGTGGCGGGGAAGGGCGTCAAGCAGTTGACTTTCAATCAGGTGGCGCTGGAACAGGCCGGACCTTATGCCGCCGAAGACGCGGATGTCACCCTGCGCCTGCATCGTGCCCTGTGGCCGCGACTGGAGCGGGAGCCGGGATTGCGGCAATTGTATCAGGAGCTTGAAATCCCCCTGATTCCCGTGCTGGCCCGAATGGAGCGGCTCGGCGTGCGGGTGGACGCCGCCCATTTGCGCCAGCAGAGCGGAGAGTTGGCGAAGCGGATTTTGGAGCTGGAGCAACAAGCTTACGCGCTTGCCAACGAACGGTTTAACTTGGGTTCGCCCAAGCAGTTGCAAACCATTTTGTTCGAACGGATGGGATTGCCCGCCGGCAAGAAAACGGCCACCGGCCAGATTTCCACCGCGGAAGACGTCTTGCAGGAATTGGCGCTCGCCTATCCCCTCCCCAGGGTGATTTTGGAGCACCGCACCTTGAGTAAACTGAAATCCACCTATACCGACCGCTTACCCAAGCAGATTCATCCGCAAACCGGTCGGGTTCACACCTCCTATCATCAAGCGGTGGCCAGCACCGGTCGGCTGTCTTCCGCCGATCCCAACTTGCAAAATATCCCGGTTCGCACCTCGGAAGGACGGCGCATCCGGCAAGCGTTCGTGCCAGAACCGAGTTGGGTGATGCTGGCGGCCGATTATTCGCAAATCGAACTGCGAATCATGGCCCATCTTTCTGGAGATGAAGGATTGCTGCGGGCTTTCGCCAGTGGGGCCGACGTACACCGCGCGACCGCCGCCGAAGTGTTCGGGGTCGCGCTGGATCAGGTCAGCGCCGAGCAACGGCGTAGCGCCAAGGCCATCAATTTTGGGTTGATCTATGGGATGTCGGCTTTCGGGCTCGCCCAGCAACTGGGGATCGAACGCGGCGCGGCCCGCCATTATGTGGAGCGTTATTTCGCCCGCTATCCGGGGGTCAAGGCCTACATGGACGAGACCCGTCGCCAAGCGATCCAGCAAGGTTATGTGGAGACTGTATTTGGCCGCCGATTATATTTGCCAGATCTCCGCTCCAATAACGCCCAGCGCCGACAGGGTGCGGAACGCGCCGCCATCAACGCGCCGATGCAAGGCACGGCCGCTGATATCATCAAGCGGGCGATGCTGGCGGTGGATCGTTGGTTGCAAGAATCGGGGTTTTCGGCGCGGATGTTGATGCAGGTTCACGACGAACTGGTGTTCGAAGTCGCCGTCGATAAGGTGGCCGAAGCCGGGGAGCGGATTTGCAAGGCGATGGCCGGGGCGGCCGAGCTGCGAGTGCCCTTGGAAGTCGATATCGGTACGGGCGCTAACTGGGATCAAGCCCATTGATAGGAGGTGACTATTGCGCCAAGCACGCCTAAAAGAAGAGGCATTGAAATGCTCCTCCCTGTTGTTTCAGAACGCCACTCGAAGAGAATCGGCGAGTGGCGGGGAAACCACTCGCCAAGTGGATGGCCGTAACGATTAGCTCGCTGGCGTGGGAGTGGGCGATGATGATCCTGGTCCCTGGAGTTGCGCGGCGTCGGTGGCCGGCAGCATCGCGCCTTGTTTCTCCAGCGGTTTGCCGATGAGTAACCGCAATCCAGAATGAAAACATTGGCCGGCGTAAGTCAGCTCGCGTGCCGATTCAGCCAGCTCGCCCAATTCCTGATACGCATCTGGCGTTGGCAGTAACTTGATGCTCCGCTCCAGATAGTCACGGGCTTTATCGTTTTGCTGGCAGCGCTTGGCCAGCCGGCCTAAGGTTAACAGCAGATAAGGATCATCGCCGTGCTGGGCCAACCAGCCTTCCGCTGTACTGAGTTGCGCGGCGGCGTTACCGCGTTCCAACATGCCGTAGCCCACCACCAGCTTCGAATTCCAGCGCCGTTTGATCGTTTCACGCAATAGGGTTTCGGCCTCGTCAATCGCGTCGCAGTCGCGAAGCGCGGTCGCATAATCCACCAGAAAAGCTTCGTCGTTCTCACGCAACGCCGCTGGCGCCTGTTTCCATAAGGCCCGCAACTTATCCAGCGAACTGCTGGCGGCGGCGCTTTCCAGCAGCGCCCGATACGTCTGATGTTGCAATTCCGCCAAGGGTTGTGGGCCGAGCACTTTTTGTTTTTGTAGCTCCGGCAGCAGATTTTGCAGCGGCTCCCAGGCTTTTAGTTGCTGGTAGGTTTTAGCCAACCATTGCAAGACGCCAGGATGGTGCGGGTGAGCGGCGCGCAAGGACTCAATGATCGGCTGCGCTTGCTCGGCCTGGTGGTCGTCGAGTAAAAACTCCACCCGCGTCAGTTGTACGGCCACTTTGTCGGTGCCTGGGCAATCCTCCGCCCGGCGCAGGTGTAAATCGCGCCGCCATTTTTCATCGCTGAATTGGTGGGTGGCCCGGGCGGCATTCAGATAGTGTTGAGCCGGGTTTTGGCTATAAACGGCCGCCTTGAGCAGGGTCTTCTCGGCGGCCGCCCCGTGACCAGCCGCCAGCTGCTGGGTGCCGACGTTAAGCAGTTTCTGGGATTTTTCTTGTTGCCATTGCCGGTTGGCGGCTGAGGTCAGCGCGGGAGATTTCCAAAACCGGATGGCAAGCCGGACCAGAAAGTAAAACAGTGTAAAAAAGAGGGCTAGCACGATAAGAAAGAAGGCAAAACTGGTTTCAATGGTCCAGTTCCCCATGCTGAACATGGCATAGCCGGGATCATGTTTCAAAGCCAAGGCGAGCCAAACCGACAGGAAAAGGGTAATGATGATGCCAGCCAATAACTTCATGGGCGTACCCCTCCGCCGGTTGTGGGTTGTTCGGCGTTTGGCGCTGATGGTTTTGACACGGAACGGATCGGTTGCCGGCGGGCCATGATTTCTTGAAAGGTTTTATTGAGGCCCGCTAGATCCGGGATGTACGTGTTGAACTGTACCGCTTGCAAGGCGGCTAATTCGCCGAGAAACGCGGTGACATGGGCGTCTTGCGGGTCGAAGTGGGTTGCTAACCAGGTGTTGACCGTTTCCAGCGAATCTTGATAAGACTGGGCGTCGCCGCGCAGCAGCGCGGTGCGCATGCTTTCCAGAGTCAACCGCAGATTCTGCCGCAGGAAAAATTCTTCCTCCGTCCCGATCAATGGCGGGGCTTCGCTGCGGACGCGACGGACGACGACGATCTCTTTGAATTGATTCCAAACCGCTTCCCCGGTTCGATCCCACCAAGGTCGCTCGGCATCATCGCTGACGGTGACATCGGCGGCGGGTTTGATCCGATTCTTGATGTCGGGTACCGCTGAGTTGATCTTGATCGGCAGCGCGCTAACTTGGGTTTCCATGATCGCTATTTTATGGGCCAAGCCGGAATAATCCGGTAGTTTGACCCCTCGCAAACTGCCGAGCGCCTCGTCCAGCATGGTCTGTAGTGGTGCGAGAGCGCTCTCGTCCACGGCTTTGAGCCGCTGTTGCGCGGTTTCCAGCGCCAGGCGGGCGGTAGGGATATTGCGTTCCAGTTTTAGCTTGCTATCCGCCAAACGGAGCAGATAATCGACTTCCGCCAGCGGGAAAGCGTTGATGTCGCCGCCTTTGGCGACAGCGAGCTTGAGGGCGCTGATTTCTTCACTCAGCCCATTGCTGGCCAAACGCAGGTTCTTCAGCTGCTCGTCCAGGCTGGCCAAGCTGTCTTGTTGTTCCCGCAACTGCTTGTCGAGTGCTTGCTTGTGCTGCTGGGCTTCGGTCTTGTCTACCGCGCGATTTTCCCGCAGCAGCTTCAATTCGCCTTTGAGCACTTCGTTTTCACCCTTTTGCAGCTCCATGGCGTTTTTCAGAGGCTGAAAATCTCCCGTTAAACCCAAAAGTTGGCTCTTGAGATCCTGGGTGGCCGCGCGATTTTCAGTACGGGTTTGATCGATTGCGGGCTTGAGCGTTTGTAACTCTCGCAGAGGCTTTAATTCAGCATCGTACTGAGCGGTTGCTTGTTTGATCGCCGCGCTAAGACGGGCGGCTTGCGCGCTCTGTTCTTGTTGCCACAAGTACCAGAGATAAGCGCTGCCGCCAGCAGCGCCCAAAGCGATCAGGACAGCGAAACTGGCCAGTCCGCGACCGCTTTTGGCGGGAGGCGCGGGTTTGACGGCGGGAGCCGTTACAGCCTTGGTCGTATCATCGGATTTTATATCTGTCATATCACGTTACCGAACTGAACTGGAGAAGGATTCGCCGTCAGGCCAAGCAGTACGGCGGTGATGGCATCGTCGCTGGCTTCCCTGGCGACCAGGAGACGGCGGCAGCCGTAGTCCGCGGCGGTTTGTCGGGTACGGGCGCTGATCAGGATCAGCGGCGTGTCGCGGAGGTAATCTTGCCCGGCTCCGCCTAACATATCAAATAGATTCAACAAACTCTCAGTGCTGGTGACGACCACGGCCGCGATTTCGCCGCGCGACCAGCGCTCCAGCAACGCCCCGATGGCCACCGGAGGCCGCCCGCGTCGGTACACTTCGGCCGCGGCCACCCGCGCGCCGCGCGCGGTCAAGGTATCCGCCAATAAGGTACGGCCTCCCTCACCGCGGATGATCAAGATGGATTGTCCGGCCACATTCTGAAAGCGGGGCAGAGCCAACAGGTGCTCGCTGCTGGAGTCGGGCCGTGGTTGCAGGCAGCCGTTGATGCCAAAGCGGGCCAGCGCGTGTGCGGTGGCCTTGCCGATAGCGGCGATCTCCAGCGTGGGAGGAACGCCGCCGCGCTCCTGGATGGCTGGCAAGGCGTATTGCACCGCGTTGGCGCTGGTGAAAATTGCCAAATGATAATCCGCCAACCGATCCAAAAAGGCCAGCGCTGGCGCTTGATCGCGGGGTTTGCAAATCAAAAGAGTCGGGCAGCGGATGGCGATGCCGCCATAATGTTCGATCAAGGCGCACAACGGATCGGCCTGGTGTTCCGGCCGAGTGACCAGCACGCCCAGACCCTTCAGCGGCGACGCTTGCGTTGTCGCGTCCGTCAGTGTCAGGGCAGTGAAAGGGCCTTGCCGCGGGTTCAAGGCAGTGCTCTCCTTTAGCTCAACGGGGAGGCCGCCAGAACCCGGCGAAGAATTTCATCCGCGCCGCGTTCCAGCAAATCCTCCGCCAAGCGCTTGCCCAGCGCCGCTGCCGCGTCGGCCGACCCACGAATCTCGCCGGCGATGATTCGGCTGCCATCTGGTTCGCCGACCAAACCACGCAACCATAGACTGTCGCCATCCAGCACCGCATGGCCGGCGATGGGAATCTGGCAGCCGCCCTGCAAGCGAGCGTTAAATCCCCGTTCCGCGGCGACCCGCAGTTGGGTGAGGGGATCGTCGATTGCCGCGAGCAGCGCACGGGTGGGCGTGTCGTCGAGGCGGCATTCCACCCCAATGGCGCCTTGGCCAATGGCCGGCAAGCTGAATTCCGGTTCCAACAACTGGGTGATGCGGTGGGCTAAATCGAGGCGCTTTAGACCGGCGGCGGCCAGAATGATGGCGTCGTAGTCACCGGCGTCTAGCTTTAGCAGTCGGCTGTTCACATTGCCGCGCAGGCTGTCAATCGTCCAGTGAGGATAGCGCGCCGCCAGTTGGCATTGCCGGCGCAGGCTCGAGGTGCCGACCCGCGAACCTGGCGGCAGGTCGTCCGCTGAGGCGTAGCGTTGCGAAACGAAGGCATCTCGCGGGTCCTCGCGCTCCAGGATGGCGAACAAGCCCAGCCCGGCGGGAAAATCCACCGGCACGTCTTTCATGGAATGGACCGCCAGATCGGCGCGACCCTCCAGCAAGCCTTGCTCCAGTTCTTTGACGAACAGCCCCTTGCCGCCGATTTTAGCGAGCGGGCTGTCAAGGATCTTATCGCCGCGCGTTACCATCCCGATTAGCTCGACCGAGAGGCCAGGATGGGCGTGGCGCAGGCGTTCGGCGACGTGTTCGGCTTGCCAGAGGGCGAGGGCACTTTTTCGGGTGGCGATGCGCAGCGTGGCGTGGTGCATGATTTTGATAAGCTATACCGTCCTTTTCAGCCTAAAGAATATCGTATGAACCAGATGCAAACCAACAAGACTTGGGGTGGGCGCTTCACTGAAAATACCGACGCCTTTGTGGCGGCGTTCACGGCTTCCGTGGAATTCGACCGGCGGATGTACCGGCAGGACATCGCCGGTTCGATCGCCCACGCCCGGATGCTGGCGCGGGTCGGCGTGTTGTCTGAAGCCGATTGCGCGGCGATCATCAACGGTTTGGAGGAAATTGGCGCTGAGATCGAGCAAGGCAAGTTCGAGTGGTCGGTGGCGTTGGAAGATGTGCACATGAATATCGAAGCGCGGCTGACCGAACGTATCGGCGACGCCGGCAAGCGGTTACACACGGGCCGTTCCCGCAACGATCAAGTCGCGACCGACATACGTCTCTATCTGCGCGATGCCATCGACGCGATTTTGCCGAGCTCAAGCGCTTGCAGAAGGGGTTGGTCGAGCTGGCGGCGCGCGAGGCGGATACCATCATGCCAGGCTTCACCCACTTGCAAGTGGCCCAGCCGGTGACTTTTGGCCATCATTTGCTGGCTTGGTTTGAGATGCTCAAGCGCGACAGCGAACGCCTGATTGATTGCCGCAAGCGGGTCAACCTCATGCCGCTGGGCGCGGCGGCGCTGGCGGGAACCAGCTATCCGCTGGATCGCGCGTACACCGCTCAGCTGCTGGGCTTCGACGCACCCACCGCCAATTCCTTGGATGCCGTGAGCGACCGTGACTTCGCCATTGAATTTGCCGCCGTCGCCGCAATTTTATTGACCCATTTGTCGCGGATGGCTGAGGAATTGGTGTTATGGTCCTCGGCCCAATTCGATTTCATCGAATTGCCGGATCGATTCTGCACCGGTTCCTCAATTATGCCGCAGAAGAAAAATCCTGACGTACCAGAGCTAGTACGCGGTAAGGTCGGACGCGTGAATGGCCATTTGATCGCGCTATTGACTTTGATGAAGGGCCAACCGCTCGCTTACAACAAGGACAATCAGGAAGATAAGGAACCGCTGTTTGATACCATCGACACGGTTCTGGGGTGCTTGCGCGCTTTTGGCGATATGATTCCGGCGCTGCGCCCCAAGCGGGACAATATGCTGCAAGCCGCCCGGCGCGGTTTCGCCACGGCGACCGATCTGGCGGATTATCTGGCGCGGAAAGGGATGCCGTTCCGCGACGCCCACGAAGTGGTGGGGAAGGCGGTGCGCCTGGGCGTGGAAACGGGCCGAGACTTGGCGGAGATGACGTTGGCGGAATTGCAACAATTCTCGCCGCTGATTGAAGCGGAGGTGTTTGCGGTCTTGTCGCTGGAAGGCTCGGTAGCGGCTCGCAACGTGTTGGGCGGCGCCGCGCCGGATCGGGTACGGGAAGCGGCGGCGGCGGCGCGCGCCTGGATTGGTTCTCCCGCCTGAGCGCTGCTGATGGATCGCCCAAGCCAAATGGCGAGGTAGGCGGCAAACCAGGGAACGACTGGGCGACGCGCGGTCTATGCTGGTAACTTTCATTGAAGGAGCGCATCTTGATACGCCAATTGCTGTGCTGGACTCTAAGCCTATTGCTAACGTCGCTGGCTTGGGCGGCGCCATCGCAAGTACAAACTTATTTTGAAGACCTGAAGTCGTTGCGGGCTGATTTCATCCAGCGCGTCTATGACGAGCGCTCGCGGGTGATCCAGAGTGCCAGCGGTCGAATGTTGATGCAGAAACCAGGAAAATTCCGCTGGGATTATCAAGCGCCGGCCGAGCAGATTGTCGTCGCTGATGGTGATCGCCTGTGGGCTTACGATGTCGATCTGGCGCAAGTGACCGTCCGCAAACTAGACAAAGCGCTCAGCTCGACGCCGCTGGCTTTGTTGAGCGGCGAGGCGCCGCTGGAAGAGACCTTCAACATCGGCGGGGCCCGCAACCAGGACGGATTAAGTTGGTACGAACTGACGCCGAAACAGTCGCAGCCTGAGTTTCGGTTATTGCGCGTGGCCTTCAAGGGCGAACTGCTGGTCAGCCTGGAACTGGAAGATGGTTTCGGCCAGCGCACCCGCTTGGATTTCCAGAAGCTGGAACGCAATCCGACGCTGGACCCCACGGCGCTGCAATTTGAGCCACCGCCCGGCGTCGATGTGGTTGGCGATGCCGGCTGAGCCGGGGTCGAACGCGGTTTCGCTCCGGCCGTTGGCTGATCGGATGCGCCCGCGTCGTTTGGATGAGTTTGCCGGCCAACCGCATTTGCTGGCGTCGGGTAAGCCGCTGCGAATCGCTATCGAGCGAGGCCAGCCGCATTCGATGGTGTTGTGGGGACCGCCCGGCGCTGGCAAGACGACCTTGGCGGAATTGTTGGCGGGCGCGTGTCAGGCGGAATTTATCCGGCTGTCAGCCGTGATGGCGGGCGTGCGGGAGGTACGGGCGGCGGTGGAGCGGGCGCGGACGCTCTGGCGCGAGCAACAACAGCGCACGGTGCTGTTTGTCGACGAAGTGCACCGGTTCAACAAGGCCCAGCAGGACGCCTTTCTGCCTTACGTTGAGGACGGTACGCTGACTTTTATCGGCGCCACGACTGAAAATCCCAGCTTTGCTTTAAATAACGCCCTGCTGTCGCGCTTACGGGTCTATGTGTTGAACAGCCTCGATGCGGCCGCTATCGACGAGGTGCTAGAGCGGGCATTGCGCGACGGGCAACGGGGATTGGGCGGACGTTGGCGGTTATCGGCGCTGGCGCGGCAACAGCTGGCCGAAGCGGCCGACGGCGATGCGAGACGCGCGTTGATCTGGCTGGAACTGGCGGCGGAACTGGCGAACGCGCAAGACACCAGCCTGGAAACCGCGCTGCCGGAGGTGATGAACGAGGGGGCGGGGCGGCGTTTCGACCGGGGTGGCGACTTGTTTTACGATCAGATTTCCGCCTTGCACAAGGCGGTGCGCGGTAGCAGTCCCGACGCGGCGCTATATTGGTTGTCTCGCCTGTTGGACGGGGGTTGCGATCCGCTGTACATCGCCCGACGGTTGGCGCGAATGGCCAGCGAGGATATCGGCAACGCCGACCCGCGTGCCTTGCAACTGGCCTTGAACGCTTGGGAGGCGCAGGAACGGATGGGCAGTCCCGAAGGGGAATTGGCCATCGCCCAGGCCGTGATTTATCTCGCGGTCGCCCCCAAAAGCAATGCGGTTTATACCGCCTTCGCCGCGGCTCGGCGGGATGTCGGGCAATACGGTACGCTGGAGACGCCGCCCCACTTGCGCAACGCGCCCACTCGGCTGGCGCGGCAACTGGGTCACGGCGAAGGCTACCGCTACGCCCACGACGAGCCAAATGCGTATGCGGCCGGCGAATGCTATTTCCCGGCCAAGCTCAAGGATGCCCGCTATTACCAACCGACCGCCAATGGCCTGGAGGGACGGATCGGGGAAAAACTAGAACGCTTGCGCGAACTGGATCGGCAAAGTAGCCAACAGCGCTATCGCTAAACTCCATCGCTCGCCCGCCATGACGCCAGCGGATGGCGTTGTGACAGGCTTATCGTTGCAGGTAGGCCAGTTCTTTGGGCAAGGTGATATTGTTGCCGAAATGATCTTCGCCGTAGCCTGATTTGGCCAGCAATTCGAGATCGCTCAACACCCGCTTGTCGCCGCTGAAGGTAATGCTGAATTCGGTTTTGATATCGAGCTGGCCGGTTGCTTGCAACTTTGCCATTTCGTTGGCGACGGTTTCGAGCAAAGTGGCCTGTTTGTCAAATTCATTCGATATATCAAGCGGCTGCTTGTAAATAATCAGCTTGCCTCGTTCGATTAGCTTGATGATCACGTCCCGGATGGTGGTCTTAATGTCACTGTGGCTTAATTCCCTGGTCGGTGTGAGTAAACGACCGATTTCCGCCGCCAGCCAGCGCCGTTTTTGCGCGTTAATTTTTTCGTTGGCTCTGAAGATAGCCATCGGCGAGCTGGCGTCGAAAGACTGGCCGTCCAATTCCATGACGACATCGCTACCGTAATGACGCACGATGCGGGCGATGAGGGTGGACGGGCGGACATGAAAGCCGCGGTACGATGGCGCTGGTACTTCTATTTTGCCGATTTCCGCATAGCGTTTCAGTAAGGTGTAGCAAAGACATTGGCCATGTGCTAAGTAAATACTGGCAAATATGATCGAATAATTGATCAATAGATTCAGAAGCGTTTCCGAATTAACCACTGGTTTACGGCGCAATGTAGCGTCGCCAGTATGAATATTCAGATGTCTTTCATAGTAATGGATTAAATAAGTCGCTACTTCCAGCAGATGGAAAATGAGGCTGATATGGCCGCGCAACATCGGAAGTTCTGAATCGGTGCGCTCGGTTTCAGTCCCCAAGACATACGTATCATAGAGCGACTGAAGACAGTGGAAGCGTACCTTGACGTAGCGAAGATTATCCTCGCTGATCGAATCAGGAAGCGAGGTGGCGTAGTTTTCCGATTCCTCTGCTCTAGGAAGGGTTAATATTTCGCCTTCCGAAGCGGCGTTTAAATAAGCCGTTGCCAGATAGATGACAGTTTCCGCCACATGTTTGATTTTTCGCGCCGGCCGGTCATGCGGCAAGCGCGCCGCTGGGACAGATTCCGCGTAAAGCCTTGACCAGTGCTCGTCAGCGGGCGGCGTTAGTCCTAGCCGAGTGGCCTCGGCCAAAATCAAGTTCGAGGCTGTCTGTAGAACCTCGTGCGTGCGTTCAATAGCCTGCCTGGTAGCGGATTTGAAGTCGTGCTCGATCGGCAATAGCCGATAGAAATTAAGGGCGCGATAAATGTGTAGTAACTCATACACAACTTCGGCAAAGAGTTTTATGGTCGCTGTGAGAGATCTAAAGCGTGACCATTTGCGATTGTTGCGCGCCCCATAAGCATCCAGTAGTTCTTCAAGCTGCCGGGCTTGCGAGAGTAGGTCGGAGACCAGTGGCAGGGTAAGCGCGCTCGTATTTGGACACCCGGCCGCCAAGAAGCGCGCTATCCACAACAGCTTGCACACGTCGCCATCAATCAGCGCAACGAAGTCGCCATTTTCGATGATGACCGGATCGGCGCATTGCTTGGAGTCGGCGGCTTTACCATCAGTGTGAATCATGGATCTCACAATACTAGCAAGCTGGAGCTATCGCCATGCCAGATCCTCACCATCAAGTCAGCCTCAGTCGCAGTGGAGATAAAACAATACCGCAGTTAGCGCGAAGCGTGTAGGCCTGGAACGGATAGCCGCTCTTGAAGGATGGCAAATGATAGGCGGCTGGTTGATAATTCACAGCATATTATACCATCATAAAAATATTTTTCTTATTAATCCGAGCTGTTGCCATCGAAAGATCTATTGATTGAAGCACTGCTTCAATCAATAGATCCCACTGGTTTGCTACATCGAATAATAACGCGCTGAATAGTTTGTGGGCCAGCGGGGGGCCATTTCCACCAAATATTTCGAGATATCTTCTCAAGTAGTTGAGTTATTAAAATATTGGTGCTCGATATGAACTTTGTTTAAATGGAGCGGCGATTGACATACGCCAATGATAGGCTTTACTTTCCAGCACCCACCCATGCAACGCCAGCCAGGATGGCGCGCGGGGCATCAACAGGGAATTTCGGTAAGCGGGTCTTGGAAAGATCGAGTCAAACCTAACCACATAAATCTGAGGAGTAACTGATGGCACTCAAAGAAGTCGTGATTGTTAGCGCCGCCCGGACGGCGATCGGCAAATTTATGGGCACTTTGAAGGACGTGCCGGCGCGTGATCTGGCGATAACGGCCGCCAAGGGTGCGATCGAACGGTCCGGCGTTCCGGCCGACAAGATCGACGAGATTTGCATGGGCCAGCTGTATGGCGGCATGCAGGGTTCTCTGCCGGCTCGTCAAGTCAGCATGCGGGTCGGGTTGCCGCACAGCAGCAGCGCTGTATCCGTAAACCAGAACTGTACCTCTGGCATGCGGGCGCTGGAGATCGCCTGCCACAACATCATGCTCGGTCAAACCGAGATCGGTCTGGTCGTAGGCGTGGAAAGTATGACCAATGCACCTTATCTGCTGCCCAAGGGCCGCATGGGTTATCGGATGGGGCAGGGCAACATTGAAGACAGCATGATCCATGATGGCCTGTTCGACGAGCTGGTGCCAGGCCACATGGCGATGACGGCGGAAAACGTCGCCGCCAAGTACGGGATTACGCGCCAGGAATGCGACGAATTGGCGCTGATCAGCCACACGCGCTGCACCAAAGCAACGGCGGATGGCGTTTTCAAGCGCGAGATCGTTCCAGTCGAACTGAAATCGAAGAAAGGCTCGACTTTCTTTGAAGCTGATGAGAATTTTATTCCTGACGCCAGCATCGAAAAAATAGCCAAGCTGCCGACCGCGTTCAAAAAGGACGGCGTGGTTACAGCGGCCAATGCATCGAGCATCAACGACGGCGCCAGCGCGGTCGTCATCATGTCCTTGGACAAGGCCAAGGAAATGGGCATCAAGCCGTTGATGAAGCTGGTCAGCATCTGCAACGCCGGCGTCGACCCGATGGTGATGGGCCTTGGCCCAGCGGTGGCGATTCCCAAAGCGCTCAAGCAAGCCGGCATGAAGTTTGAAGACATCGACTATTGGGAAGTCAACGAGGCTTTTGCCGCTCAATGGCTCGGCGTCGGTCGGATGCTGAAAGAGCAGGGCATGAGCTTGACTCCGGATAACTGTAACTTCAATGGCTCCGGCATCGCGCTGGGACATCCTGTCGGATCGACGGGGTTGCGCATCGTGGTCAGCTTGTACTACGAACTGGAGCGGCAAGGGAAAACCACCGGCGGCGCTTCGCTTTGTGTCGGTACTGGCCCCGCCATGGCGTCTTTGTGGACGCGCGCGATCTAAATCCTGTTTGAGCGCGGGCTCGGGCGGCCTTGCGAGGCCGCCTTTTTAGCCTTGAGGTTTTATATCATCATCTCTTTGGCAAAAATTCCCCACCCAATTTCCGTTATAATCACAAACCTCTCCAAACAAGCCAAATCAATCAGATCGGACGATACAGGAGCGCCGAGATCCATGCTGGACCCTAAATTACTCAGAACCGAATTGGCGCAAACCGCCGCCGAACTCGCCCGTCGCGGTTATCCACTGGATGTTGCATTAATTGGCGCTTTGGAGGAGCAACGCAAGACGCTGCAAGTTCGAACTCAAGAGCTCCAAAACGAGCGTAACACGCGTTCCAAAGCGATTGGCCGCGCCAAGGCCAACGGCGAGGACATCCAACCATTACTGGAAAAAGTGGCCTCTTTAGGCGACCAATTAAAGCAAGCTGAAGGTGAGCTAGAGACCGTTCAAACCCAATTGACGGCATTGCAACTGAGCATCCCTAATCTACCCCATGAGAGCACGCCCGATGGTCATGGCGAGGCGGATAACGTCGAAATCCGCCGCTGGGGCGCACCGCGCCCATGGCAGTTTACGGCTAGAGATCACGTCGATTTGGGAGCCGAAGGCGGACTAAATTTTGAAGCGGCCACTAAGCTGGCCGGAACTCGGTTTGCTGTAATTCAGGGCCAACTGGCGCGGCTGCATCGAGCGCTAATTCAGTTCATGCTTGATCTGCATACGCGAGAGCATGGTTATCGTGAGGTTTACGTGCCTTATCTGGTCAACGCCGACAGCTTGCGGGGGACTGGCCAGCTACCAAAATTTGAAGCGGATCTGTTTAAGCTGAGCGGCGAATTGAATTATTACCTCATTCCCACCGCCGAAGTGCCGGTGACCAATCTGGTGCGTGACCATATTCTGGCCCATACCGAACTACCGCTACGCTATGTCGCGCATACCCCTTGCTTTCGAAGTGAAGCTGGCTCTTACGGCAAAGATGTCCGCGGTATGATCCGGCAACATCAGTTTGAAAAGGTCGAACTGGTACAAATCGTCCGCCCGGAGGATTCCTATGGGGCGCTGGAAGAATTGACCGGCCACGCGGAAAAAGTATTACAGCGACTGGAATTGCCGTATCGCGTCGTTGCGCTCTGCACCGGCGATATCGGTTTTTCCTCGGCTAAGACCTATGATTTAGAAGTTTGGTTACCCGGCCAGCAAGCCTATCGGGAAATTTCTTCGTGCAGTAACTTTGAAGATTTCCAGGCGCGCCGAATGCAAGCCCGCTGGCGCAATCCGGCCACTGGCAAGCCGGAATTGGCGCATACCCTGAATGGTTCGGGCCTGGCCGTGGGGCGAACCTTGGTGGCGGTAATGGAGAACTATCAAGACGAACGAGGGCGTATTCGGATTCCCGAGGCGCTTAAACCTTATCTGAGCGGCTTAGACTTTGTTGTGCCAGACGGGCGCTGAGTTGTCGGAAACGGAAATTTAGCAGCACGGCGGCGACGGACAAACCGGCGATCAGCCCGATCCAGGGGCCCGCTGGCCCGAAGCCCCAGTGAATTCCAAGCAGCCAGCCTAGCGGAAAGGCGATCAGCCAATAGGCGACCAATACGATCAGCATCGGCAGCCGGGTATCTTTTAAGCCTCGTAACGCGCCCAGCGCGCCGACCTGCAGGCCATCGGAAATTTGAAAAAGCGCGGCTAGTTGTAACAAACCTCCCGCCACCACAATCACTGGCGTATGATCGGTGTAGAAGGCGGCGATTGAGTGGTGGGCGAGGAAAATCAATACCGCCATCGCGGCCATAAACAAGCCGGACAAACCGATGCCGGTGAGTCCGCTAAAGCGGGCCGCCGCCGGATCATCGCGACCGATGGCGTAACCGACTCGCACGGTGGTTGCCATGCTTAGGCCCAACGGGATCATGAAAGTCATACCGGCCACGTTCAAAGCGATCTGATGCGCGGCGGCGGCGACCGCGCCGAGCGTGCCCAACAACAAGGCGACCGCGGCGAACACGCCAGTTTCCAGAAATAAACCGATCCCGATGGGTAGGCCCAAGGCTAATAGGGGTTGCAGTCGCCGCCAATCTGGCCAGTCCCAATGTTGGAACAGGTTGTAGCGCCGATAACCCTGATCCGCGAACAGGAACCCAAGCATCGCCACCAACACCAGCCACATGCTAAGCGCGGTGGCGGCGCCACAGCCCAGCGCGCCAAGTTGGGGGAACCCCCAATGGCCGAAGATGAGCGCGTAATTGGCCACGATATTGATGATCAACCCTGGCAAGATGACCCCTAGAATGGGTCGAGTGCGGGCAATGCCTTCACTGAACAGCCGAAAACTCATAAAGATAAAGATCGGAAACATCCCCCAAGACAGCGCTCGCAGATAATCGCCGGTGATCGGGATGATCGCCGGTTCGATACCCAGCTTCGCCAGCAGAGGCTCTAAGTGGCGCAAGGCAAAAAAACACGCCGCTCCCAATAACGCCGCCAGCCAAAGCGACTGTCTGACTAGCGGGGCAATCTGATCGATTTGGCCAGCGCCGCGCAATTGGGCTACCGAGGGGCTAAGGGCCATCAAAATGCCCGTCGCCAATAGAAATAAGGTATGCCATAAGCCGGCGCCGATGGCGACCGCCGCCAATTCGACCGGCCCAACCCGACCCATCATCACTGTGTCGAAAAAGCCCATGGCCATTTGCGCTACTTGCGCCGCGACCAGCGGGCCGCCAATCCGAAGCAGCGCGGCGGCTTCGGTGCCAAGACGGGCGAGGGCAGGGGACGATCCATGCATGAGCGGCGGTCAGCGATCAAAAAAACTGGCATCAGCGGAGGAGAGTGATAGTATGGCGCTCCTTTCAAAAATGATCTCTTTTTATCATTAGGGAAACGGATAAGGTCATGATCGTTATTTTGAGATCCGATATTGGGGATCAATCTGAAGAATATCAGCAGGCGCTCGACTATCTGTCAAAGCTGCCGGGCATTACCGCGCGCGCCCATAAAGTACAAGGCACCCAGCAGGAACTGACCGAGATCTATCTGATCGGCGACACCAAAACCCTCTCGGCTGAAGAGGTAAGCGCTGTGCCTGGGGTGGAGCGGGTGATCCGCATTTCGGAAGAATATCGGATTTTAGGCCGGCATCGGGATGAGCAACGAACGAGCGGTTTTGAATACAACGGGGTTTTGTTTAGTCAGGGTACCTTAAACGTCTTTGCCGGCTTATGCGCTGTCGATACCCCCGAACATGTGGAATTGATGCTGAAAGCGTTGCGCGATCACGGCCAAGTTTGCACTCGCATGGGCGCTTATAAGCCGCGCACCAATCCCTATTCATTCCAGGGACATGGCAAATCCTGTTTGCCTTATGTTTTTGAGCAGGCCGGTAAATACGGAATCAAGGTTGTGGCGATGGAAGTCACCCATGAAAGCCACGTCGATGAGATTCAGGAAGGTTTGGAACAGACTGGCCAAGCGACTGGGGTCATGCTGCAAATTGGTACTCGAAATACGCAAAATTTTGAACTGCTGAAAGCAGTTGGCCGACAGCAAGCGTTTCCAGTCCTATTAAAGCGGGGTTTTGGCATCACGCTGAATGAATCGCTGAACGCGGCGGAGTACCTTGCTAGCGAGGGTAACTCCCGCGTCATATTTTGTTTGCGCGGCGTAAAAACCAACATGGGCGACCCCCACCGCAATCTCGTGGATTTCAGTCATGTGCCGGTGCTCAAGCGGTTGACACGAATGCCGGTATGTGTCGATCCCTCGCATTCAGTGGGCACCCGCGAGCGCTCACCAGACGGTTTATACGATCTGATGCACGCGACGGCACAAGGGGTAGCCGCTGGCGCCAACATGGTGTTGGTGGATTTTCATCCCGCACCCGCCAAAGCCTTGGTGGATGGTCCTCAGGCCATGCTATTGAGCGAGTTAGCCTGGTTTCTGGAGGATGTCGCTCTGGCAAGAGACTGCTATGAAAAGCGCCAAGCCCTCGCCGAAGCGCACCGTTTAGCCTAGAGGCTGAAATTAAATTTTTATATCATCTTCTTAAATCTATTCACCCAAAAGCACACTCCGTGCCCGATTCAAACAAGCCGCCAAGTAATCACTCCCACCCTGGTCTGGATGCAAACGTTGCATCAATCGGCGGTAGGCGGCTTGAATTTCGTCACGGCTGGCGCCCATCGGCAAACCAAGAATTTCATACGCCTCAGCGTGGCTCATCCTTCCAGACCGATCAATGCCAGCCCCAGAACGGCCAGATCGTTCGTTTTCCGCCAATCGGTTGCGCCAAGCCGGATCACAATGACGATCCAGAAAAGTCTCCAATAGTGATAAAGATCGCGGGTCAGACCGGGACTCACGCCAGAAATCCAGATACTCCGCCAACTGCATATCCCGCAGCGCCCGCCCGGCGAAGCGACCCTCCCGCACCACCCCAGACATAGCCCCCGTCGCATGATCAAGCCGGATATGAAGAAAGCGGGTATTGATGACAGACTGGCCTTGAGCGCCAGCGCCGGACCCCACGGGAGAGAATAGTCGAATCTTAAACCAACGCAGAACCAGTGGCGCCAGAAGAGCAAGCAGGACTACGGCAGCCTCAATGCCACCGCGCGTAGCCGAAAAAGCCAAAAAAAGCAAAAAAGCGGCTAGACCGATTGCCGCCACGCGTTGGGGCGTCTGCCTAAACTGAGGAGAACGGCGGAACCAGCGGATAAAAAAGTAGCCACCGACCAATAAAGCCGCTACCCACAGCGCACGGACTAGCATGCGCTCTCCCGAAACAAGCTAGTTGGCGAGTCAATAATCAAGGGATTGCCTCTATTGCCAAGGGATAAAGCGCGGCTTTTAAAATACAGAACCGCTTATTTCTGTTTCTTGCGATGGTCAATCACCCGCACCGCCTTTCCCTCGGAGCGCGGCAATTCACCGGTACGTTTGACTACGACTTGGGCGGTTACGCCGATGAAGTCCTTGATGTCCTTCTGGGCTTTGTGCGCGACCCGCTCCATCGCCGCTGACCCCTGGGCGACCAACGGCGGACTCCCTTCGACATTCACCGTGAGAAAGTCCAGGTTACCTTCGCGCGATACTTCTAACTGATAAAATGGCGTCAAGGTTTCCGTCTGCATCAGGATGGCCTCGACTTGCGATGGGAAAACGTTGACGCCCCGGATGATCAGCATGTCGTCGGTACGGCCGGTGACGCGCTTCATGCGGACGTGTGTGCGACCACAACGACAAGGGGCGGGATCGAGTATGGACACATCGCGCGTGCGGTAGCGGAGAACAGGAAAAGCTTCCTTGGTCAGGGACGTAATGACAATTTCACCCGCTTCGCCGTAAGGAATCGGTTGGCCGGTATCCACATCGACGGCTTCAATCAGGAAATGATCCTCAAAGACATGTAGGCCGTTCTTGGCTTCAATACATTCAATGGCGACTCCAGGGCCGATCACTTCCGACAGGCCGTAGATATCCACCGCCTCGATACCGAGCCGTGATTCCAGCTCGTAACGCATTTCCTCCGTCCAGGGTTCGGCGCCGAAAATCCCGACCTTGAGCGGAAGCTTACGCAGATCCACCTTCATATCTTCCGCGGCTTCCGCGAGGTTGAGGGCGTAGGAGGGCGTGCAAGAGAGGCCCGTTGGCTCGAAATCTTGAATCAGCATGATCTGACGCTGGGTTTGGCCGCCAGAAATCGGAGTAACCATCACGCCCAATTCCTCAGCACCGTAATGCAATCCCAACCCGCCGGTGAACAAACCGTAGCCATAGGCATTGTGCAGCCGATCGCCAGGACGCAGGCCGGCAGCCGCCAGACTGCGAGCCATCACCCGCGCCCAGGTACGGATATCGCGGCGGGTGTAGCCGACAACAGTGGGTTTGCCAGTGGTGCCGCTGGACGCATGAATGCGCACCACCTGATCAGTTGGCACCGCGAACATGCCGAATGGATAATTCTCGCGCAGGTTTTCTTTTTTAGTGAAGGGGAGGAGCTGAACATCCGCGACCGATTGAATGTGGTTTGGTCTCACACCGAGTTCATCCATCGCGTCCCGGTAATATTTGACCGTTTGATAACAGCGCTCGACAGTGGCGCGCAACCGGCGCACTTGCAGTTGCTGTAATTCTTCGCGGGGCAACGTTTCTTGTTCGGTGTCGAGAATCATGGCTCGCTCTCAATTTTTGGAAATAGTCGTCATGCGCCAGAGATGGCGGCAGGCAAGGTTTCAGTCAACAAATCATAACCGAGTCCGCGCAAGCGCTGGTTCAAAGCGCGCGGATCATCGGCTCGGTAGCGCACCACCACTATGCGCAAGCCGGTTTGGTCGGGATGCACTGGCGACACGACGGTGGCGATGTAGCCCCCACCGTCGTTGATCGCGGTCAAAAACCGCCCCAATTGGCCAATCACATCGGGCAGGTGCACGGCGATGCGGGTAGTTCCTTCAGTTAGACAGCCGGTAATATCGAGAAAGAAGTCCAGCAAGTCTTCGTGGGTCAAAATGCCGACCAGTTGGTCATCCTCTCCGATCACGGGCAAGCAACCGATTTTTTCCTGGCGTAACAGCCGCGCGGCTTCCTCCACCAGTGTGTCTGGGCCACAGGTTACAACCTTGGTGCACATAAGCCGTTTGGCGTCCAGTTTGCCCAGCAGATAGTTGGCTTCGCCAACCGATAAGGTGGTGACTGGCGAGGGTGAAACCCGCTCAAGATCGTGAGAGGTTACCAGGCCAACCAGTCGGCCATCCCGAACGACTGGCAGGTGGCGGATGCGATGGTCACGCATCAGAGCGGCCAATTGCGTGACGCGGGTATCTTCCGCCACCTGTACGACAGCGCGAGTCATGATCCGATCGACGTACATGGTTTCTCCTCCGGCAAAGCTGGAAGCCGATCAATAGCCTAGATAGGCCCGACGGATAGCGTCGTCGGCCAGTAATTCCGTCGCTGGCGCGGTTTTAACGATGCGGCCGGTTTCCAGAATATAGCCGCGTTTGGCAATGCGCAAAGCGGCGCGGGCATTTTGTTCAACCAGCAAAATGGTGACGCCTTGGCTATTAAGTTCGACAATCACCCGGAAGATCTCCTCGACCAACAAAGGTGCCAAGCCCATCGACGGTTCGTCCAAGAGCAACAGACGGGGATGGCCTAGCAGGGCGCGGCCGATCGCCAGCATCTGCTGTTGACCTCCGGACAAGGTTCCGGCCAGTTGATGCCGACGTTCCGCGAGAATGGGGAACAAGGCGTACACCTGTTGGGTTTGGCGGCGAATCCAATCTTGGTCGCGCTGGCGGAAAGCGCCCAATCTTAAATTATCCTCAACACTCAGCGGGGCGAAAACCAGACGACCTTCAGGAACTTGACAGATCCCCGCCGCGACGATGCGGTGCGTCGCCGCCCGGGTGATATCCTTGCCGGCGAAGCGAATGCAGCCAGCGCTGGCGGGATGGAGACCAGAGAGGGTATGGAGCAACGTGGTTTTGCCCGCGCCGTTACCGCCAACGATGGCCACTAAGTCGCCGGCGCGGATATGGAGGTCGGCTTGCTGAATGGCGCAAACCGGGCCGTAATAACTGCTCAAACCCACCACCTCCAGCAGGATTTCCGCAGCGGGGGCGGGAGATTCAGACGGCATACTGTACCGCCCCTCCCAAATAAGCCGAGACCACACGCGGGTCGGCCTGGATTTCGGCGGGAGCGCCTTCCGCCAACACGCTGCCATAATCGAGCACCAGCAACCGGTCAGAGACGCTCATCACGAGCGGCATGTGATGCTCGACCAGCAGCACCGTCACGCCAGTGGCGCGAATACGGCCGATCAGATCACGCAAGTCCATTGATTCGGTATCGTTGAGGCCCGCTGCTGGTTCGTCCAGCAGCAATAAGCGGGGTTGCGTGGCCAGGGCGCGCGCGATTTCCACCCGTTTCATCAAGCCATAAGGCAGGGCGCCCGCCGATTGCGCCGCGCGTTCACCCAACTCGCACAACTCCAGCGCTTCACGTGCCCACGCGCGCAGTTGCCGTTCCTCGCGCCGCACTTTGGGTAGGCGCAAGGCGGTCGCTATCAGACCGGTTCGAGCACGCAGGTAACAACCCGCCATAACGTTCTCCAACACGGTCATGTTGAAGAACAGTTGCAAGTTTTGGAAAGTTCGCGCTAATCCGTGCGCGGCTATACGGTATGGCGGCAAGCCCAATAATTCGTGGCCCTCAAAGCGGACAGAGCCGGCCGAAGGCTGGTAAAAGCCACATAAGGCATTGAATAATGTAGTTTTACCGGCACCATTGGGACCAATTACGGCATAGATCGAATGCGGAGAGACCTGAAAACTGACGCCAGCAAGCGCCATGACGCCACCGAAGCTTTGTTCCAAGCCTTCGACTGTGAGAAGCCTGTTAGCAGATGGGCTAAGCGCAGGGGAGTAGGGCGCTTCTTTCAAGGACGGTTCCCGGATCGCAAGCCGTGTCCGATCTTACGGATCGCTTGACTCAAACCGACAAACAAGCCTTGCGGCATGAAGATCATCACCGCCATCAGCAAGACACCGTGAATCAACATCTCGTAATCCTGAAATACGACCAGTCCAGCGTGGAGTAAGGTTAGGGTAATCGCGCCGCCAGCCGCGCCGAACGTAGAGGCCATGCCGCCGAGCACCACCATCGTCACCAGCTCCACCGAAATGGTCAGGCTAAACGAATCCGGGCTGACAAATCCTTGCTGGTGGGCAAACAAGCTACCCGCAAATGCAGCGAATAACGCCGAAACGATGAACACTTGGGTCTTGGCGCGGCTGGTGTTGATACCGAGCATTTGCGCGGCAAATTCGGAACCGTGCACGGCGCGCAGGGCTCTCCCGATCCGGGAGTCGATCAGGTTAAGCGACAACCAGATCGCCAAAAGCATGGTGGCGGCAATCACGATGTACCAGCGGGTATCGCTATCGACTACCCAGCCGAGGAGATTGAGTGGAGGGATGCCAGTCAAGCCATCCGGGCCACCAGTCCAACTCGTGGCTTGCACCATGATGACATGAATGATCACGCCAAATCCCAGCGTCGCCATCGCCAGATAATGGCCGCGCAGCCGGAGAATCGGCCGGGCCAGCACCCAGGCGAGGACAGCCGTTACCATGAGACCAGCGAGCATGGCCCATACGCCTGGCCAGGCGAAACGAGTGGTCAAAATGGCGGAGGAATAAGCGCCCATGCCAAAGAATGCGGCATGACCCAGGGAGATTTGACCCGCGTAACCCATTAACAGATTTAGGCCGACCGCGAGGATGGCGTGCAAGCCGGCTGAAATGCCGACAACCGTTACGAAATAATTGTTGGGAAACACCATGGGCAGTAAAACGACTACCACCACGCAGAGATAGAAACCGGCCAGTCGCATCACTCAGACTCGCTCGGCGGCCTTGTGACCAAACAGACCCGTCGGCTCAAAAAACAAGACCATCAGGACAAACAGAAAGGCAATAGCGTCCTTATAGCCCGATGAGACCAAACCGGCTCCAAGCGATTCCAGCACACCCAGCAACAAACCGCCCGCCACCGCGCCCATCGGGTTGCCGATACCCCCGACGATGGCGGCGGAAAAGCCCTTAAGGCCCAGCATCACGCCCGCCTCGTAGGAACTGAAGGTGATCGGGGCGATAAGAATGCCCGCCAGAGCACCGAGTCCGGCGGAAAGCCCGTAAGCCAGTCGCAACATCATTCGAACATTGATGCCGACCAGTTGAGCAGCGGCGCGATTGAACGAACACGCCAACAAGGCCTTACCGATCAAGGTACGATTGAAGAAGAGACGAACCAGCACGACCAACGCCACGGTCACTCCCAACACCCAGAGGCTCTGCGGCAACACGGTGGCTCCGCCCAGCTGGATCGGCGCATCCCCGGTAAAAGGGGGCAATGAATGGAAATCCTTGCCCCATAGGAGCATGGCGATGCCGCGCAGAAAAATCGCCGCGCCGATGGTGATAATGATGGTTGTCACCACCGACGCGCCCAAGGCCGGTTCAATGGCGAACCGCTCCAGCAGCAAACCGACCCCAACCGTCGCCAAGGTCGCGAGGATCGCCGCGAGGGGTAATGGCAGGCCAGCGCCCAGCAGCGCGATGGCGGCCATCGCACCCAACATTACGAACTCCCCTTGGGCGAAATTCACCACATCGGAGGCGTTGTAGATCAAGGCGAAGCCTAGACCCACCAGTGCATAGGTGGAGCCGACCGTAATGCCGGTGACCAAAAACTGGAACAGCTGCTCAGGCATGCGTGGCGCTTATTCGATGATCTTCCAAGCGCCTTTCTGAACCTCAACCAACTTGAAGGCGGCCGCGTTGAGGCCCATGTGGTCTTGCGGACTCATGTTGAACACGCCGGCCGTGCCAATAAAGCCTTTCGTTCTCTCAATTTCATCCCGCACCTTGGCTCTGTCGACGCCGCCGGCGCGCTCGATGGCCGCCACCGCGATCATTAAGCCATCATAGGCGTGGCCGCCGAAGGTGGATACCGGGCCGTGCTTGGCTTCGTACTTGTTCTTATAGGCCAACAGTACCGGTTTTTGCGGGTCGGTATCGGGCAATTGTTCGGCAACCACTAGCGCCGCCGCTGGCAGGCGTACCCCTTCCGCCGCGTCGCCGGCCAGATCAATGAAGGTTTTGGAAGCCACGCCGTGCGATTGATAAACCGGTAAGGCGATGCCGAGTTGTTTAATGTTTTTAGTAACAATCGCTGGGGCTTGGCCCAAGCCGAAGTTGATGATGACCTCTGCCCCCGACGCGCGAATCTTGGTCAGCTGGGTGGTCATATCGGTATCTTTGTTACCGTAGGATTCGTCGGCAACCAAGGTCATGCCATATTCTGGAGCCAATTTGAGAACTTGCGCGCGGCCCGATTTGTCGAAACCGCCGTCGCCGCTGATCAGCGCGACTTTGGTAAAGCCGCGCTTGCGGATGTCTTCAAAGATTTTGGCGGCGGCCATGCGGTCGGTATGAGGCGTTTTAAACACCCATGGTTTTACTGGTTCGATGATTTCGACCGCGCCAGCCATCGAGATAAAGGGAATTCCTTCCTTTTCCACGTCCGGGATGACCGCCATGGTATCGCCCGTGGTGGTGCCGCCAACAATTAGATCAACCTTGTCGCTTTGAATGAGACGCTTGACGAAACTGACCGCATCCTGGGCCTTACCGCCGGTATCGTAATGGATCAATTCAATTTTTCGGCCCTTAACGCCACCCTTGGCGTTGATGTCTTCCACGTACATCTGCAAGGTTTTCAGTTCAGGATCGCCCAGGAACGAGGCTGGGCCAGTGACGGTCAGAAACGAGCCAATTTTGATCGGCTCAGCGGCATTAACCAAACTGGCCACGACCAGTAAGGTCGCTGTGATGATGCTTTTCCAAAACCCGGTTTTCATTATATCCCCTTACTATAATCTAATAGTTTTTAGTCGAGCCGGTTAGGCTGCCCGATGGAGTGGAACGTAATAGTTAGGCGTTTGCGGCCGGTCGGTCCGAAAGCGTCTTGACATGACCCGCCTCTCGGCCCGCATCAAAGGCTTGGGCGTTGATATCCGCCAGCTTGGGTTTATAGGCGCGGAAACCCTCGACGATGTTGGCTTTGAGAATTTCGGCGGGGAAGGGGAGGTGATCGCTGATCGCGCCCAGCATGATGGTATTCACCAGTTTAAGGTTGCCTAATTCTCCGGCAATGGCGCCGGCGTCGAAGGCATGGACTTCAATGCCCGCCGCGGCTAACTCGCCGATGGGATCAGCGGGATAGTCATAAAGCCCCACCGAGACCACCGGCGGGGCGATGCGCAAGGTGTTGACCATCGCCACCCCAGTCAGACGTAGATACGGCAGCCAACGCAAACTCTCAGCAACCTCAAAACCGATCAATAAATCCGCTTCACCCGGATTGATCTGGGGTGAATAAACTTTTGGGCCGAAGCGGACATGCGAAGAAACGACGCCGCCGCGCTGGGCCATGCCGGCAACCTCGGTCTTCTTGACATCGTAGCCTTGGCTCAACGCGGTGCGGGCCAACATTTCGGCGGCGGTCATGACACCTTGGCCGCCGATGCCGACCACAAGAATGTTGAGGACACTTTCAGGCATGAGGTTGAATCCGAATGACGCGGTCTTTCAGCTGGGGTTGCGGCTGGATGATCGCTTCCGGCGCGCACGTTTCGACGCACATATGGCAACCAGTACAGGCGTTGTTGTCGATACGAGCAAACACCAATTCCTTGCTCTTACCGTTTTTGGCGGTCACGGTCTCGCGGCGGGCGACGAAAATCGCCGGGCAGCCCAGATCGATGCAGTTACCGCAACCGGTGCATTTGTCGTCAATAACGGTATAGGGCTTGAGATGCTCGAAACGGTCGGTGAGCGAGCAGGGCCGGTTGGTGATGTTCACCGAGGGCTCTGCCATCTTGGTTTCTTCTCGCACCAGCTTGACCATGGTCGGCAGTTCGTAAGGATCGACCAGGCGGATGCGCTCGGGGCGGACGCCGAGCGCTTCGACCAGCTTGGCGAAATCCACTCGCGGCGCGGGCAACCCGTGTAAGTCTTGACCCGTGCCGGGATTTTCCTGGCCGCCGGTCATCCCGACCGAGCGGTTGTCGAGCAGCAGCACGGTGATGTTGCCCCGGTTATAGATCATGTTGAGCAAGCCCTGCATCCCCATGTGCAGAAAGGTGGAATCACCGATGACCGCGACGATGCTTTTCTTGGCATCCGATTCACCACGCCCTTTATCCATCCCGTGGGCCATGCTCAAGGAAGCGCCCATGCTGATGCAGGTATCCAGCGCGTTCCAGGGATGGCCCGCGCCGAGGGTGTAGCAACCGATATCGCCAATGATGTTGAGATTGCGAATGTGGGAGAGGGCGAAGTAGGGGCCGAGATGCGGGCAAGACGCGCACATGGTCGGCGGGCGCGGAAAGATATCGGTTTGCGAGCGGGCGGGTACCGGATACGGTTCCCCCAGCAGCGGTTTGATCGCGGGCCGCAACACGCTGGGGGCCAATTCGCCAAAGCGCGGCAGGATATCTTTGCCGCGTACTGCCAGACCGGCCGCGCGGATTTCGGTCTCCAGTAACGGTTCGGTTTCTTCCACTACGACCAGCGTATCGACTTGAGCGGCGAAGTCGCGGATTTTATCGAGCGGCGCTGGGTGGCTGAAACCTAGCTTAAGCACCGGGGCGTTCGGAAAGGTTTCGCGCAGGTGCATGAAGGCAGGGCCAGAGGTAACAAAACCGATCCGGCGATCACTCCCAGTAGAAGCGGCGTTGAGGTCAATGGTTTCGCTCAATTCGCGCAATTTTCGATCCCGTTCGTGCATCACCGGCAAGCGGGGTTTGGCATTGGCTGGGGTCATCACCCAACGCTGAGGATTTTTCTGGAAACCGGCGGCATGACGCTCAATCCGATCACCTTCGATGATGACCATGGCTTTGACGTGACAGACGCGGGTGGTCATGCGGACAATAACCGGCGTTTCGTACTCTTCGGAGAGGGCGAAAGCCCGTTTCACCATTTGGTAAGCTTCCTGGGAATCGGCTGGCTCCAGGATCGGCATGTGGCCAAAACGGCCCCAGTAGCGGGAATCTTGTTCGTTTTGCGATGAAGACAGCCCCACATCGTCAGCCACCACGATGATCAACCCGCCGACGACGCCCGCCAGGGATTGGGTCATGAAAGCGTCGGAGGCGACGTTCATGCCGACGTGCTTCATTGCCGCCAAAGCGCGCGATCCAGCTAACGAAGCGCCAATGGCGACTTCCACCGCGACTTTTTCATTGACCGACCATTCAGAGTGGATATCGGGATACAGCGCCAGATTTTCAAGAATTTCAGTGGCCGGCGTGCCGGGATAAGCGGCTGCAACTCGCACGCCGGCTTCCCAGGCGGCTCGCGCCACGGCTTCGTTGCCGGAGAGCAGATGGCGGCTTTCAATCTGAGCGTTTACTACAGCATTCATGATGGCGCGAACCTCATGTCCAGTGGTGGCTGGCCAAAAATAGTTTTAATGTCGGTGTTATAAAATTTTTAGTGTGGCGAATTCTAACGATTATCAGCTCTGTCAACTAGGGGAAATGATTGTATCCAAGAGGCTATTTAGGTTTTGATGCCGCTTTGCGGCTCGGTTGGGCGGCCTGAATGGGGTTAGTTTGCTGCTCTAGGTGCTGGCGGGCTTCCACCGCGGCTTTCAATTCACCGCGCAAATGTTCAGCCACCCGCAGGGTTTCAAGATAACGGGTTTCATGCTCCCGCAAACCGCCTCTCATTTGTTGTAATTCTACTGATAGACTTTGCTGGCGTTCGTTGGCGACGAGCAGCGCCTCACGGGTTGCAATCTGCTCGCGCGTCTGGTTCTCCAACCGCGCCTGCAAGTCCACTTCTCGATTTTTCCAATCGTTTCGATCACTGGCAAATAATTGACGTTCCGCAAGCCATTCCGCGCGACTGTATTCCAAGATTTCAGTGAGCCTCGCTTCATTGGCTTCGGCGCGCTGGCGTTCAGTTTCCAGTAACCGTTTGGTTTCGGCCGCCTGTTGTTCCAGCTCGGTCTGAGCGTGATGGAGGGCGGTTTCCAATTGTCCGACTCTAGCCCTGGTTTCGACGCGGATTTGGGCAATATTTTCAGCCGCCGCCTGAACGCGTTGTTCGGCCGCTTGAATGGTGGTTTCAGCCGCCATTCGACGTTCCTGTTCTATCAACAGCCGGTCAGCCAGTTCACGGGCCGCGGTTTGCGTGGCTTCGAGCTGACGCCGCAGTTGTTGAATTTCGCTTTCAAGTTGGCGCTGTTCGGTGATAGCGGCGTTACGGGCTTGCTCAGCGGCAGCTACAGTTTGCGCCGCAACCGTGCGTTGTTGATCAAATACCGCTTCGGCATGTTGCACGGCGATTTTCCAAAATGCATCCAGCGCCAAGGCGACGGCTTCGGGAACGGTCGGTGGAAGCACAATTTTTGGGGCTTCAGCCAATTGCTGTTGCCAATCTTTTAGGTGTTCGCTGATCGTGGTGTTACTGCCGGTGCCAAGCACTTCGCGGACACGCTGAATGGTGGGATTCAAACCGCGTCCGAGTAAAGATTCGGCGGCGTTGCGAACGTCTTCAAAGCTAATGCCGGTGCGAGCCATGGAGTAACCATCCGCGATGATTATTTTGAGATAAACGATATTATCATTAATAAATGATTACATAACATGTATTTTTAATGATGTTCAGAGATATAATTCAAGATAATTATTATTATCATGAATTACAGTATTGGCATAAAACTCCGTGATTCAAGCAGTCCTTAACTAGCCAACACGCCAACCCTCCATCCTTGGAAGCGTTAGCGTACCATCCATGACCCTATTGCCAATCTCTACGAATCGAGATAGCAAAACACGTTCTGCTTCAGCGTATTGGCGTTCAAGCGCAGCATCGCCCGACACTGATCGTTCGGCAGATCAATAACCCGCACACATTCGGCCCATTCCATCGCATTCGGCAGCAGCTCCGCCAGCCGATTGGGTTGCTGGTCGAAAAAGTTTTCGTTCAACCGGTTATCCTGCCGTTGCGGGAAAACCGCTAGATAAAGAATATCGGTCTCCACCAGATCGCTGAAGAAGTGTGTTCCCAGCGACACGTCCGGCACCAAACCCTCGTGCATCGTCACCAGCTCGCACAGCACGGTCACATTATTGATTTCCGCAAACCGCACCGGCACGCCCAATTCTGGCGATGTGGTGCCCCAGCGCCCCGGCCCGATCAGCATCAACGACTTCGCTGGATTGGGTCCGCGTAACCGCGTGATCTGGCCGATCAGCCGGGCGATCTGGTGCCGTTCGTTTAGTGGCAGTCGCCCATAAACCGCCGGGACCACATACACCAGGCGTTCGATGGTGCCGATCCGGCTATGGCCGATCACCGCGCCATGGGCTTCCAGTACCAACCGCTCCGGCTCGATTTCTGACGGCGGGCTCGCAATCGTGCCAGCCTCGCGCACCTGAAACGGCCGGCATTGCAACACATCGATTTTATAAGCTGCTTCATCGGTAAAGTTGGCCGTAAATTCAACATCGACAGGATAATCATAAGCCTGCTGCAAAATGTTCAACATATCGCGCATATCGTCCACAAACGCCGTATTGCTTAGCAGCTGTTCGAAGGTGAGCACCCAAGGAAATACGTCCCGCATCCCGCGTTCCCGCGCCCGCTGTTCCAATTCATCGTCCACCGTCGCCACCATCCGCAACGGCAAATCCGGACTTTGGCGCACGACATCGGCAAACTGGCGGGTCGAAAGCTGGTTTGCTTCCAAGTCCAGCACGTCGATCCGCTTCTGCGCGTACTGGCGCACGCTGTCGAAATGGCTTTCCGGTCGCCGCTCGGGATCGCTCAACGACACCACCCGCGTGTAATCGTCGTCGGAGCGATCCACCGCCCGCGTTCCCAAGCCCATCACCAGCCGCACCATGCCCGCCGCCGGATCAATCTGTTCGCTCCACACATACGGATTGAACGACAGCCCAACGCCCGCGACATGCGGATAAAACAGATTGCCGTGTTGCGCGCCCGAGACCCGTTGCACCAGCAAACCCATCTGTTCGTCCCGATCCAGAATTCCCCGCCGCACCCGGTACATCAGCGCCCGTTCGCTCATCGTGCTGGCGTAGATCGTCCGTATCGCCGACAACAAATCGTCCAGCCGCTTCTCGCGAGGCCCCTGGTTGACGCAAAACACGCTATCGTACTTGCCGGCGAAGGCGTTGCCGAAATTGTCTTCCAGCAAGCTGCTGGAACGGACGATGATCGGCGACTGGCCGAAATAATCCAGCATGTCGGAAAACTGCTGCATCACGTAATCCGGGAAATCGCCGCGCAGGATGCGTCGCCGCGCCGTTTCCGCGCCATCCAGGAACGTCGCCGGGTTTTTCTGTTTATCTCGCACCCACCAGCAACCATTGCGGACCAAGTAACTGTAAAACACATCCGAGCCGATAAAAAACGAATCGTGAATCTCCAACAAATTCCGCCAGCGTGGATCGGTGCGCTTCAGGATCGCCCGCGCCAGCATCACGCCCACCGCCTTACCGCCGATCAGGCCGGTGCCGATCAGCCGGCTTTTAATCGCCAGAATGTCGTGCAGGTCAAGGTAACGCTTCGCCAAGTCCATCACCCGTTCATCCCGCGAGACCGTCATTCGCAGCGTCCGCTGCAACAAATCGTGGTTTGGCTCCGCGGTCGGCCCTTTTCGCGCGCGGCCGCTACCGTCTCTTCCACTTCCAAGAACGTACGATTCCAGATATCAAGCCGGGGATCGTTGGCTTTCAAGCCCGACCATGGGAACAGAGTGAGGATTTCCGAAATGGTGATACTGTCAGTGACCGGCGTGAAGTCTTCGTTGCGCCAGACATGCAACAGATGCATGGTCGGCGAATAGCGCTGTTGCACCTTCAGCGGTCGGACGTACAACTCGCCCTGATGCCGGTAAATATCGCTAAACAGTTGAGTGGTTTCGAGAATCGGCGCGGTGGCGTGGAAGGAATGATGGCCGCGCATCAGGGCGAAATAGGCGATCGTTTCGAGATCGTACAGATAGGGGCAGGTCAGCATGAAGAAGTTGCCCAGCATCTGATCGCTGTACCAGTCGGCCACCAGATCGGAGAGGCAATCGAAGACGTAATACGCGCCGCGCCCGGATTGCTCGATGGTCTTGTGAATCGCGCTCAGGAACGGTTCAAATCCATCGCCGGGGTCCAAGACTTGCACTTCCACGCCCGGACCTTCCGCGACCAAGGGCTGGTGGCGAGCAAAATGAAAATAAACCAGCTTGCGACCTTTTTCACGGGCATACTGACAGAATGGCTCGACCAAGGGTCGATAATCATCGATGCTGTCCGCTTGCCAGACGATATTGTCGCCCGCCATGATCCCCCGAAAAACCCGATCTAGCCCCGCCAACCCGGTGCTGACCTGTGCGTCAATTGCCGCCATTACGCTCTCCCATTTACGACATGAAGCCACGGTTTGGCCGGTGCGCCGGTCACCCGTGGCGATGTATCTTGTAGTGTTTCACTCGCGGCGGCGCGGCCAAATGCTCGCGTCTGCGTCGGCGCAATAATAACCTAATACGCTAAACTGCCACCGGTTCCACCAACGCATCCCACAAAAACTACGTTATGACTACCATTCCCATGGCAACCTTTGCTCCACCCTTGCCCCTGGAGCGACTAAAAGTGCCGGAAGCGCTTGATGGCCGCGCCGGCGCTAACCGCGCCGGGCCAGACGTGGTTTGTCAGTTGGCGGCGGGAAACGATCTGGAGGCCATCCAAGCCTGGCTGGCTGAATTTCACGATTCGCCCCAAACGCTACGCACGTATCGCAAGGAAGCCGAGCGCCTGCTGCTCTGGGCTTTGATGGAACGTGGCAAACCCCTCTCAAGCCTCACCCGTGAAGATTGCATCCTGTACGAAAATTTTCTTACCGACCCGCAACCCCGCGAGCGCTGGTGCGGGCAAAAAGCGACTCGTTTTAGTCCGCGCTGGCGTCCGTTTCTTGGCCCGCTCAATCCAGCCAGTCGCAAAGTCGCCCTGTTAATTGTCAACTCGCTGTTTAGCTATCTCGTCAAGGCCGGTTATCTGGCGGGCAATCCTCTTGCGCTCGCTCGCCGGCGCGGCCGCGGCCAACAATCAGCCCGCCAGGTAGAGCGTTTTCTCGAACACGACCAATGGCAAGCCCTGCTGGCAATGGTAGATGAACTGCCACGGGACGAAGCGCGCGACCGCCAGCACCACGCCCGCGCCAAATATTTACTCGCCCTGCTCTACCTGCTCGGTCCCCGCGTCAGCGAAGTCGCCGATCACGCCATGAACAGCTTCATGCAAATCCGTGGGCGCTGGTGGTGGCGGGTCGTCGGCAAGGGTCGCAAGGAAGCCCAGGTGCCGGTCAATCAGGATATGCTGCAAGCGCTACGCGACTATCGCCGCTTTTACGGCCTCTCGCCCCTACCCGCGCCGGACGATAGCACGCCGCTGGTATTGAATCTCAAGGGGACTGGCGGCATCGGTGATAACATGATTTATCGAATCGTCAAGAGCTTGGTGGCTAAGGCGGCGCAACGGCTGGAGGTGGATGACCCCTATCAGGCCGAAAAGCTCCGCCGTGCTTCCACGCACTGGTTCCGCCACACCAGCATCACTCATCAAGCCGACGCCGGCATCGAAATTCAGTTTCTTCAGCGCAACGCACGTCACGCCCGCATCGACACCACGGGCCTGTATCTGCACGCCGAAGAAAAAGAATGGCACGACACCATGGAACGACATCGCCTCAAGGAATAAACTTCCGCGGCTTTATGCCGGTGCGCGTTTGCCGGTCCAAGCGAAGGTTCGCAACGCGAAATAATGAGTAAATCAAGTCAAGGAAACGTTCCCGTATGTCTTCCTATATCACCGATACCATTAACTATCTCAAACAGAGCAGTCCCGCCCAGGCCGAGTTCTATCAAGCCACCGAGGAAGTGCTCGCGACCATCAAGCCCCTGCTCGACCGTAACCCAAAATACCAGAAACACAATATCATTCAGAGAATGATAGAGCCCGAACGACAGATCCTGTTTCGGGTCGCTTGGCTCGATGATCGCGGTACCGTCCAGGTCAACAAAGGCTATCGCATCCAGTTCAACTCCGCGCTCGGCCCCTACAAAGGCGGATTGCGCTTTCATCCCAACGTCACCGCCGGCACCATCAAATTCCTGGGCTTTGAGCAGATTTTCAAGAACTCTCTGACCGGCTTGGCCATCGGCGGCGCCAAGGGCGGCTCCAATTTCGACCCGAAAGGCAAATCCGACGCCGAGATCATGCGCTTTTGCCAGTCGTTCATGACCGAATTATTCCGCCACATCGGCGACACCATCGACGTGCCGGCTGGCGACATCGGTGTCGGCGGTCGCGAGATCGGCTACCTCTACGGCCAGTACAAACGTCTGACTGCCACTGACGAAGGCGTGCTAACCGGCAAGGGTCTGAATTGGGGCGGCTCGCTAGCGCGCACCGAGGCCACCGGCTACGGCGCGGTCTATTTCGCCCAGAACATGCTGGCCGAGCGCGGCGATTCTTTGGAAGGCAAAGTCTGCGCGGTGTCCGGGTCCGGCAACGTCTCCATCTACACCGTCGAGAAGCTCTATCAGGTCGGGGCCAAACCGGTCACGATCAGTGACTCTAACGGCATGATTTACGACGAACGCGGCATTGATCTAAATCTGCTCAAGCGGGTCAAGGAAGTCGAGCGCGCCCGCCTGACTCGCTACGCCGAGGAGCGTCCGGGCGCGGTTTATACCCCAGTCGAGAACTACCCGGCTGGCCGTAACGGCGTCTGGAGTGTGCATTGCGACGCCGCTTTCCCCAGCGCTACCCAGAACGAAGTCAGCGTGGAAGACGCTAAGGAATTGCTGAAAAATGGCTGTATTTGTGTAGCTGAAGGCGCGAACATGCCTTCCACCCTAGACGCCATCGATGCTTTCCTGGCCTCCGGCATCGCCTACGGGCCAGCCAAGGCCGCCAACGCCGGCGGCGTCGCCACCAGCCAGTTGGAAATGAGCCAGAACGCCAGTATGCTTCAGTGGACCTTCGAGGAAGTGGACGCCAAGCTCCAGCGGATCATGGAGCACATCTACCGCACCGCCAGCGAAACCGCCAAGGAATACGGCGCGCCGGGCAATCTGGTGCTCGGCGCAAACATCGCCGGCTTCCGTAAAGTCGCCGATGCCATGATCGACCAAGGCGTCGTTTGACCTTGCCCTGACTTTCCCGTCGCCAGCTTGATAAAGCCGAATCCAGCGACGGGAAGCGTGCCTCACTCTCTCTTACGGCCTATCCCGGCGCTTTAGCGCCCCCGCCAAAATGTGGGCGTTCATCGATCTAGCCCAGAAGTGATGACTTTCGAGCGTGTCCGCTGAATGGGAAGTTACGCAGAGTGGTTGCGCGAACCAGCACGGGGTCGGTAGTATGCAATTCTTTGGTTTTTCGGAACTGTTAGAATTCTTGACCCAATTGCTGGATTCGAGAATTCATCCGGGCAGGGATGCCGTGTTAGCCGCTGTTATTTGAGGAATGACCATGAGTTTGACCCACCTCCCCGTCTCCCAGGGACTCTACGACCCGCGCAACGAACACGATTCCTGCGGTATCGGTTTTGTCGTCGATATCAAGAATCGTAAAAGCCATCAACCCATTCGCCAAGGGTTAGAGATTCTGGCCAACCTGGGCCATCGCGGCGCGGTGGGGGCCGATCCGCTGGCCGGCGACGGCGCGGGCATCCTGCTGCAACTCCCCGATGGTTTTCTGCGCGCCGAATGCGCCAACTTGGGCATCGAACTGCCCGCTTCGGGCGATTACGCGGTCGGTACGGTTTTTCTGCCGCGCGATGGTCTCGTCCGCGCGCAAAGCCAAGCCGCCCTGGAGCGCACGGTGGCCGCTGAAGGCCAGATTTTTCTGGGCTGGCGCGATGTGCCCACCGACAACTCCTGCCTGGGTCGCAGCGTGCGGCCCACGGAACCGGTGATCCGTCAAGCCTTCGTCCAGCGTGGCCCGAATTGCCCTGACAACGCCGCCTTCGAGCGCAAGCTGTTCGTGATTCGCAAGCAAACGCATCATGCGATCTGGGATCGTGAATTACTCAGCCGCCAACCGTTCTACATCGCCTCGTTCTCCTCGCGCACGCTGGTCTATAAAGGCATGATCCTGGCGCGAAATCTCGGCGTGTATTATCCGGATCTGCACGATGAGCGCCTGGAATCGGCGCTGGCGCTGGTCCATCAGCGTTTCTCCACCAATACTTTCCCATCCTGGGCGCTGGCGCATCCTTTCCGCTATCTCTGCCACAACGGTGAAATTAACACCCTGCGCGGCAATATCAATTGGATGCTGGCCCGTCGTCATAACATGCGCTCGGAACAGCTCGGGGCCGATCTTGAAAAACTGTGGCCGCTGATCGGTGACGGTGCGTCCGATTCCGCCACCTTCGACAATGCGCTGGAATTGCTGCTCGCCGCTGGCTACTCGCTGCCGCACGCCATGATGCTGATGGTGCCGGAAGCGTGGGCTGATAACCCCTTGATGGACCCCAAGCGCCGCGCCTTCTACGAATACCACGCCGCGCTGATGGAACCCTGGGATGGGCCAGCCGCCATCGCCTTCACCGACGGCCGACAGATTGGCGCTACCCTGGACCGCAATGGTCTGCGGCCGGCCCGCTATCTCGTCACCAACGACGATCAAGTGATCATGGCCTCTGAAATGGGGGTGCTGCCAATTCCCGAGGAAAAAATTGTCAAGAAATGGCGCTTGCAGCCCGGCAAGATGCTGTTGATCGACTTGGAGCAGGGCCGCATCATCGACGATGATGAAATCAAGGCCCAACTGTCGGCTATCCAGCCCTATCAGGAATGGCTGGACGCCACCCAAATCCGTTTGCAGGATTTGCCCGCCGAGATCGGCCCGATGGCGCCTGATCCCGACACGTTGCTGCGCCGCCAACAGGCTTTCGGTTATACCCAGGAAGACACGCGCGCCTTTCTCAACCCGATGGCGGTCAGCGGCGAAGACCCGATCAGTTCCATGGGTCGCGATATTCCGCCGGCGGTGTTGTCCGACCGGCCTAAGCTCATTTACGACTATTTCAAGCAGAAATTCGCCCAGGTCACCAACCCGCCAATCGACCCGATCCGCGAGGAGCTGGTCATGTCGCTGGTGTCCTTCATCGGGCCGCGTCCCAACCTGCTTGACCCCTACAGCGCGGGTACCCAAAAGCGGCTGGAAGTCAAGCGGCCGATCCTGGCCAACGTCGATCTAGAACGCATCCGCCGTATCGAATACCATGTTGATCGCGCTTTTCGCACTCGCACCCTCAGCATCTGCTACCCGGTCGAGCGCGGCGCGGACGGCATGGGTCGCGCCTTGGACGATCTCTGCCGCGAAGCGGCCGACGTGGTGCGTCATGGCGATAACATCCTGATCCTGTCGGATCGGGATATGGACGCCGATTACATCGCCATCCCCGCCCTCCTCGCCACCGCCGCGGTCCACCATCACCTGATTCGAACCGGATTGCGCACCGAAGTGGGATTGGTGGTCGAGACCGGCGAAGCCAAGCGGGTTCATGATTTCTGTCTACTAGCGGGCTACGGCGCCGAAGCGATCAACCCCTGGTTGGCGTTCGACACCTTATCCGCCTCGCTCACCACCTTTGTGCCGCCGCTGAGCGAAGCCGACGCGCACGAGCACTACACCAAGGCGATTTCCAAGGGCATCCTTAAGGTGATGTCCAAAATGGGCATCTCCACCTACCAATCCTATTGCGGCGCGCAGATTTTCGAAGCGGTTGGCTTGGCCGAAGAATTCATCAATCGGTATTTCACCGGCACTCAGGGCGTGATCGAGGGGGTCGGCTTACAGGAAATCGCCCGCGAAGCAGTGACCCGCCACCGGCAAGCCTTTGGCGATGCGCCGCTGTATCGGGAGGCGTTGGATGTGGGTGGCGAACTGGCTTTCCGCATCCGCGGCGAACAGCATGCCTGGACGCCGGAAACGGTCTCTTTGTTGCAACACGCGGTTCGTTCCGGTGATTACAAGCAGTTCAAGCGCTACAGCCGGGCGATGAACGACCAGCACGAGCACCTGCGCAATCTGCGCGGCCTGTTTGAGTTCCGGTTCGCCAACACGCCCATACCTCTGGAAGAAGTGGAACCGGCCAGCGAAATTGTCAAGCGGCTGGCGACCGGCGCGATGTCCTTCGGCTCGATTTCCTGGGAAGCGCACACCACCCTCGCCATCGCCATGAACCGGCTGGGGGCCAAATCCAACACCGGCGAGGGCGGCGAAGATCCCGCCCGTTATACGCCGCTCGACAACGGCGATTCCGCTCGCTCCGCCATCAAACAGGTCGCTTCCGGCCGCTTTGGGGTCACCGCCGAATATCTGGTCAACGCCGACGCCCTGCAAATTAAGATGGCGCAGGGCGCCAAGCCCGGCGAAGGCGGCCAATTGCCCGGCCACAAGGTCAATGACTGGATCGCCAGGGTGCGTCACTCCACCCCCGGCGTCGGCCTGATTTCCCCACCGCCTCACCATGACATCTACTCGATTGAGGATTTAGCGCAACTGATCTTCGACCTGAAGAATGCCAACCCGAAAGCGGCCATCAGCGTCAAACTGGTGTCCGAGATCGGCGTCGGCACGGTAGCGGCGGGTGTGGCCAAAGCCCATGCCGATCACGTCACTATCTCCGGCGAGGACGGCGGCACCGGCGCAAGTCCCTTGACCTCGATCCAAAACGCTGGCTCACCCTGGGAAATCGGCCTGGCCGAAACCCACCAGACCCTGGTGCGCAACCATCTGCGCGGCCGGATCGCCGTTCAGGTCGACGGGGGTCTGCGCACTGGCCGCGATATCGTGATCGGGGCGCTGCTCGGCGCGGACGAATTCGGCTTTGGCACCGCCGCTCTGATCGCCGCCGGTTGCGTGATGATGCGCAAGTGTCATCTCAACACCTGCCCGGTCGGCGTCGCCACCCAAGACCCGGAATTGCGCAAGCGCTTTCCCGGCCAACCGGCCCATGTCATCAACCTGTTCACCTTCCTGATCGAGGAAGTACGCGAACTGATGGCCCAGCTTGGGTTTCCGCACCTTCAACGAAATGATTGGCCGGGCCGATCGGCTCGACATGCGCCGCGCCATTCACCACTGGAAAGCGCGGGGGCTGGATTTCACCCGGCTGCTGGCGGTGCCGCCGGCCCCGCCGGGCGTCGCCACCTATCACTGCGAGGAACAGGATCACGGCTTAAGCGGCGCGCTGGATCATCAATTCATCGCCCAAGCCCAACCGGCGTTGGAAGTCCGCCAGCTAGTTCGCTTCGCTTCGGCGATCCGCAACAGTGACCGCACGGCTGGCGCCATGCTCTCTGGCCAAATCGCTCGCCGTTATGGCCACGCGGGCTTGCCGGATGACACGATTCATATCGACCTCCACGGCACGGCCGGCCAAAGCTTCGGCGCGTTTCTGGCGCGCGGCATCACGCTTGAGTTGCGCGGCCAAGCCAACGATTATGTCGGCAAAGGCTTGTCCGGCGGGCGGATCATCGTTTATCCCTCGGCGGAAAGCCGCCTGCGCGCCGAGCACAACATCATCGTTGGCAATACCGTCCTGTACGGCGCCATCGCTGGTGAATGCTACTTCCGGGGTGTCGCTGGTGAGCGTTTCGCCGTGCGCAACTCCGGCGCCATCGCCGTGGTGGAAGGCACTGGCGATCACGGCTGCGAATATATGACCGGTGGCGTGGTGATCGTGCTGGGCCGCACTGGCCGCAATTTCGCCGCCGGCATGAGCGGCGGTGTCGCATATGTATTGGATGAAGATGGCGACTTCGAACTCCGCGCCAACAAAGCCATGGTGGCGCTGGAACCCTTGAATGATCTGGAGGAAACGCTGAACGTGCATGTGTTGCGCGATGACTGGAGCGGTCTGGCGCAAAGCGCGTTACCGGAGGATTTACTTCGCCACGACGCCCGCCGCTTGCGGATTTTGGTGGCTCGCCACTACCTCCACACCGGCAGCGAACCTGCTCACCGAGTACTGGAACAATGGCGCGAGTTGCTGCCAAAATTCGTTAAAATCATGCCGCTGGATTACCGGCGGGCGTTGCAGGATATGCAGGTCAAGGCCCGCGCCGATCGTCTCGACGAAAAAGCCGGCGTGGCGGTGGGAGCGTAACTTATGGGTAAGCCGACAGGATTTTTAGAAATCACTCGTCACGAGCACGGCTATGCGCCGATCGCCGAGCGGATCACCCACTTTCGCGATTTTGTCGCGCCCTTGCCCGAAACCGGCGTCCGCGAGCAGGCGGCGCGCTGCATGGATTGCGGCATCCCCTACTGCCATCGCGGCTGTCCGGTCCACAACATCATTCCCGACTGGAACGATTTAGTGTATCGCGGCAACTGGCGGCAGGCATTGGAAGTCTTGCACTCCACCAACAACTTTCCCGAATTTACCGGGCGGATTTGCCCGGCCCCCTGTGAGGCGTCCTGCACGCTAAATTTCAACAGCCAGCCGGTGACGATCAAGGATATTGAATGCGCGATCATCGATAAGGGTTGGGCGGAAGGTTGGGTTCAGCCGCAAATCGCCTCGCATCGGACCGGTAAACGGGTTGCGGTGATCGGTTCCGGCCCCGCTGGCTTGGCGTGCGCCCAGCAACTGGCGCGGGCGGGCCATGCCGTCGTGGTGTTCGAGAAAAGCCCTCGGATCGGCGGTCTGCTCCGCTATGGCATTCCCGATTTCAAGTTGGAAGCATGGCTGATCGACCGTCGCCTGGCGCAACTTCGAGCGGAAGGTGTCGAATTTCGACCCAATAGCCATGTTGGCGTTGAGATTCCAGCCCGCGCCTTGCTGGCTGAATTCGACGCCGTGGCTTTGACTGGCGGTTCCGAACAACCGCGCGATCTGAAGGTGCCGGGTCGTGACTTGGCCGGCATCCATTTCGCCATGGATTTCCTGACCCAACAAAACCGCCGGGTCGCGGGCCAAAAGATCGTCGATGCTGAAATCCTGGCGACTGACAAGGAGGTGATCGTCATCGGCGGCGGCGACACCGGTTCCGACTGCGTGGGCACCTCCATCCGCCAGGGCGCGCGCTCGGTGACACAACTGGAAATCATGCCCAAACCCCCGGCGCATGAGAATAAGTTGCTGACTTGGCCGGATTGGCCGCTGAAACTACGGACATCAAGTTCTCAAGAAGAAGGTTGCAAGCGCGACTGGTCGGTGGCCACCAAACAATTCCTCGGCCAGAATGGGCAGATCACTGCCCTGCAACTCGTCCGGTTGGAATGGCGCGATGACAAGGGTCGTCAGGTGATGGCGGAAGTGCCTGGCAGCGAGTTCGAGCTCAAGGCGGGACTGATCTTGCTGGCGATGGGATTTGTGCATCCAGTCCAGGAAGGTATGCTGCGGGATTTGGGGGTCGCCCTGGACGAACGCGGCAACGTCGCCGCTAGCACCACCGATTACCAAACCTCGGTCAACAAAATCTTTGCCGCCGGTGACATGCGGCGGGGTCAATCGCTGGTGGTTTGGGCCATCCGCGAGGGCCGGCAATGCGCCCGCGCCGTGGATGAATATCTGATGGGTAACTCCGAGTTACCGGTTTGAACGCACGGGGCGCAAGGCTTCAGCGCTTGCGTCCCGTGACCAGGGCGTTGATGAGTCTAGAATTGAACGTCTGTCCTTTGTCCGCACCGGCGACCGCATCAACTCGTCTGGATACCAACCTTGACTTGAACGCGATCAAGCAGCGCCAGCAGGCCACTTGGGCCAGCGGTGATTTCGCGGTCATCAGCACGACACTCCCCGGGCCTGCCCTCGCCCCTGCTATGGGGTTCCGAGCCGCGCCTCATCGAACGATTCGGGCCGGATGCGAGCAACGTGCGCTGCGCGCGGCGCGAGTTCAGTTTTCGCTATCGATCCGCCGCCCATTGGATCGAGGTGTTCCGCCATTTCTACGGGCCGACCCACGGTGTATGAGGGGTTGGGGTTAGGGTTGGATTCGGCTCGCCAAGCGCGGTTGACCGAGGATCTCACCGCGCTGCTCGAACGCCTCAACGTGGGCGGGCCGCACTCGCTGGTCGTACCCTCCGAATACTTCGAAGTCGTGATCACGAAAAAGTCGGATCTCTAATCGATTGAGCGCGGACACCTAGCCGCCCGCGCCCGCCCGTGCGTCATAAGGCTTTAGCACGGTGCTTGAGTGGCGCGCTTACGATTATCATAACCGTCCGATTTGCTCAGCTTGACATTTGACTACTTTGACAGACTCATGGAAATATCCAGAAGTGACAGATCGTGCTATTATGATACATCTGTTTCAATTATGTTAAAGGTGACTATTACGCTTTATGGGGTCAGTTACGCAAAACACTTACGTGTGGCCGAAGAACAGACAGAGCATGCAATTGCACTACAGGCGGCTAGAACCAAGATGAAACTCAGAGGATAATCATGCAAACTCAGTTTATAGTTGCGCTATTTTCGGGTCTTTTTGTTATTTCAAATTCAGTTATCGCTGAAGAGTGCGGTCGTCGATCAGGAGATTCTGTTTTCGTAATGGATTGCGTTGCAGAGCGTTATAAAGCGGCAGATAAAGAATTAAATGAAATCTACAGCGAGGCAATGAAATCGCTTTCAGACGAAGGAAAGAAAAAACTTGAAGAAGCTCAAAAAGCATGGCTTAAATATCGCGACGCTAGTCTTACCTTCATCACGGAAGTCAATAGAAAAACTGGGTCTACTGGTAATTTTATCATTGAAGATTACAGAGCAACTCTGATGAGAAAACGAGTTGCAGAATTGAAATATGTGCTCAACGGTCCTGATGCGGGTCCAGCCGAATGGTAACCAGCACCGGTCATCACCGCTGGGGAGGATATCCGCCGCCTCCAAAGTCATGACGCACCGCATGGCGGTGAAATAGGCGGTACCGGTCACCTGGCGATCCGGGTATCCAATCCCGCCGCCAGCACCATCAACATCGGTATAAAAAAAATAAATTCATCGGCTTACCCCTTAAATGGCTGCTTCATCCACCCGCAGGTTAGTGAAAAACCGATACGCCGCGCCTTCGTGTTCGCCCAGTCCTGACACGCCAGCGGCAGCGGCTGATCCATCGCCTCGCCGAGCTGGTTCAGCAACCGACCTAGCCGCTTGATCAACCGCTGGTCACCGAGCCGACACGCCGCCAGCTCACCCTCGACCCACGACACTGCTTCCGACTCAACCGCCGTACGCTCCTCCCGCTCGACCTCCCTCTACCCGGGCAGAAGAAAGCACCATCACCCTAGTTAAGCTCGCCCACTGGAAATCTCGACCTCAACGGTGTGCTCTTGATGGTCGTCCCTCAGTGGAAGGCTCCGCTTGGCCTGTTTCACGCCATCCACAGTGATCTTCAACTCTCCTTTGGCGGCCATCAACTGAGTGACGGTTATGTGATAGATCGTCGCTCGATAGCGATAGTGAATTTTGAACCCTTCCCAATCCACGGGCAGGCACGGCGCGAAATGCAGGGTATCCACCTCCAAACGCAAGCCCAGCAAAGATTCCACGATAAGCCGGTACAGCCATCCCGCCGATCCGGTATACCAACTCCAGCCTCCCCGGCCGATATGTGGCTCCACGCCATACACGTCGGCCGCCACCACGTAGGGTTCCACCTTGTACGTGGCTACCGCTTCCAGTGTCAGGGCATGATTGATCGGATTGATCATCCCCAACAACTCCCACGCCCGTTTTCGGTCGTCCAGCGCGGCGAACGCCATCGTCGCCCAGACCGCGCTATGGGTGTACTGACCGCCGTTCTCCCGAACGCCGGGTACGTAGCCCTTGATATAGCCCGGATTCAGATCCGACGTGTCGAATGGCGGGTCGAGCAACTGGATCAACCCTTTGTCCCGGCGCACTAGCCGGGCGTCCAGCGCCTCCATCGCCAGGCGCGCGCGCGCCTCGTCGCTGGCCCCGGATAGCACCGACCAGCTCTGCGAAATCGAATCGATCTGGCATTCGACATTGTTCGCCGAACCCAGCGGCGTGCCGTCGTCGAAGTAAGCTCGACGGTACCATGCGCCGTCCCAGCCATGTTCCTTGATATTCTGTTGCAAGCGCGCTGCTTGCTGCTGGCAGTGCTCGACAAAATCCAAATCGCCTTGCAGGCGCGCGACCTCGCTAAAGCGCATCAGCACCTCGTACAGGAAAAAGCCCAGCCAGACGCTTTCGCCCTTGCCGTGGATGCCCACTAGATTCATGCCGTCGTTCCAGTCGCCCGCCCCCATTAACGGCAATCCGCGCTCACCGAGTAAATCAATGCCCCGCAGAACAGCGCGCGTGCAGTGCTGGTACAAGCTTGCCATTTCCTCGGACTGAATCGGCAGATCGTAGTAAGAATCCTCTCCCGCCAGCACCGGACGGCCTTCCAGAAACGGCACGGATTCCTCCAGAACGCCGGTATCTCCGGTGGTCAGCACGTAACGGGCCGTCGCTAGCGGCAGCCACAGGTAGTCGTCCGAACAGCGGGTACGCACTCCTCGGTTCGACGGCGGATGCCACCAGTGCTGCACGTCGCCTTCCACGAACTGGTGCGCCGCGCATAGCAGCACCTGCTCGCGCAGCAGCGCGGGCTGGACGTGAACCAGCGCCATTACGTCTTGCAACTGGTCGCGGAAACCAAAAGCCCCTCCGGATTGGTAATAGCCGCTGCGCGCCCAAAGCCGGCAGGCCATAATCTGATAGACCAACCAACCGTTGATCAGCACGTTCAGCGATCGATCGGGCGTTTCCACTTGCACCGCGCTCAGGGTATGGTTCCAGAAACGCCAGACCGCTTCCAGCGCGGACCGCGCGGCGGGCGCTCCCCGGTAATGATGGACCAGCGTGCTGGCGTCATCCGCGCCACGCCGGCCGGCCACGCCCAGTCTGAACACGATTTCGCGCTCTTGCCCGGCGGCGAGATCGAAAGTTACTTGGATGGCCGCGCACGGATCCAAGGCGACGCCGACCTTGCCAGACAGCCGCTCCCGGCTCAAGGCGGCCGGATTTTCCGGTCGGCCATTGCGCCCGAAAAACTCCGCGCGGTCACCGGTAACGGTTCGATCCAGATCGTCCACATCGAAAAACGCCAGATGGTCGGCGAACTCCGTATTGTAGGGATTGCGGGCGAACAGCGCCCCGGTGGCCGGATCGATTTCGGTGAATACATACGGGATCGATTTCGGCCGCAAATCTCCGAGCACCCACTCGATGTAGCCGGTCGCGGACAGCCGGCGCGGCTGGCTCGACGTATTGCGCACTTTTAGGGTCCAGAACTTCACCGGCGCATCGATCGCCACGTAGATCCATAATTCTGACTGGATCGCGCCTTCGAAATGCTCGAAAACGCTGTAGCCGAACCCGTGCCGGCTGATATAGGGATCCGCGCCACGCCGGGGCAGCGGCGTTGGCGACCAGCAATGGCCGCTTTCCTCGTCGCGCAAATAAAACAGCTCGCCGCTGGCGTCGGTCACCGGATCGTTGCGCCACGGCGTCAGCCGGAACATATGTGCGTTTTCGCACCAGGTATAACCCAGGCCGTTTTCCGAAATAACCGCGCCGAACTGGCGGTTTGCCAGCACGTTTGCCCACGGTGCGGGCGTCGTTCGCTCCCGCGAGGTCGTAATGACGTATTCATGCCCGTCTTCGGTAAAACCGCCCAACCCGTTGAAGAACGCCAGATCGCGTGACGGTGGGGGCGTCGGCGGCGCCGGCGGATGGACGCGCAGGGGATGAAAATCGGGAATGCGTTTTTGCAGGAGCACGCGCCGGTTGATCTGTTCCGCCAGAGTGCCTCGGCTATCGCTGATGATCGCGCGCGCCACCGTCTGGAACAAGATCTGATCCTCATGCGAAATTTGATCGGCGGGACGTACGAAGATGCCGCCGGGCCGGTCGATCATCTGCGCCTCGATGCCAGCCGAGATCAGCCCCAGAATTTGATCCTGCAATTGCTGGCGGTAGCCGGCGTGATCTTCGTTCCAGATCACCAGATCGACGGTCAGCCCTTTCAGCCGCCAATAGGCGTGCGCCTGAACCAGCTGGCGGACCAGTTCAATCTGGGTCCCATCGCCGATCCGCAGCAACACGATCGGCGCGTCGCCGGAAATCGCATAACCCCACAATCCGGATTGGCCGCGCCGATTTTGACTGATGATGCTCGCCTCCGCTCGCAGCGACGCATTGGCGTACAGCACCGAACTGGCCAGTTGGGCGTACAGCTGGGCGTCGTGCTGAGTGGCGTCGAGCTGCCGCAGCATGACTTGGCCGTGCGTCCAGGCCAGATCGAATACCCGATCCGCCAGTCGCCGGTCTTGATATTTACCGATCAGACTCCAAACCACCTCGCGGTTTTCACCCGCCCCGCAGACCAGATCCACTGTCGCGCTTTGCTCGGGTGCAAGCGTGATCCGACAGCGGATGGCGGCGATTGGATCCAGCACCGAACCCGCGCTGCCAGACAGTGCGCCGTTTTGCGCCAGCGCCGCCGGCTCGGCGGCGGTGCGGCCGCGCCCGATAAACCGCATCCGGTCGGTTTCATAAGACAGCTCGCTGATGGCTTCACCCCGCGCGGCCATCAGGAAGAACATCCACGGCGGCCGCTCTTCGGGCGACCGAGGCCGGCGGGTGCAAAGGATCGCTGGTTGTGGGTGCAGGATTTCGGTTTGAGCGAACAAATTGCTGAACGCCGGGTGCAACGCATCGGCGGCGGGCACGGCCAGCACCAATTCGGCGTAACTGGTCAGTTCAATGACCCGACGGGTTTGGGAGCGATTGCTGATCCGAATCCGGCGCAGTTCGATATCATCCTCGGGCGAGACCGCGATCTCGGTGTACGTTTCGATCCCATGATCGCCGCGGCGAAACTCGGCCCGGCCCTCGGTGAAAATTGCCTCGTAGCTCTCTGCTTCCTTGAGGGTCGGTTGGTGGGCGACCGACCAGAATACGCCGCTATCCGCATCGCGCACGTAGCAGAATGTCCCCCAATGATCGCGGGTCGTGTCTTCTCGCCAGCGGGTGAGCGCCAAATCCTTCCAGCGGCTGTAGCCGCCGCCCGCATTGGTGACCATCACATGGTAGCGGCCGTTGGACAGCAACTGCGCTTCGGGGATCGGCGTGTCGGGGCGGTTGAACGCCCGGATCGACCCCTCTAGGCTGCCCTCGCCCAGCGGACTCGCCGTCAGCTCGCCGGTCGTGTGCGAATGGAACGCAACGGCCTTGGGAATCCGCTCCTGCAACAGCAGCGCGGTCGCCTGAAACGACGGCACCGCTTCGAAACGCTTTTGCATCGGACGGTCCAACAAGAGATACGCCAGCGCCAGAAAACTCATACCCTGATGGTGGGCCATGTACGAGCGCACCACGGCGTGCGATTGCCCGCGCGGTAATCGAGAAGGTGTGTAATCGATGGCCTCGTAGAAACCATATTTGCCGGTGAACCCGTTGGCGGCGAGGCGTTGTAAATTGGCGCAGGCCGCTTCGGGATCGACCATCAATGCCAAGGCGGTGGCGTACGGCGCGATGACCAGATCTGAAGCCAGCCCGCGCTTCAAACCTAAACCGGGCACGCCGAAGGCGCGGTATTGATAGTTAAGTCGGGCGTCAACCGCGTTGTAGCCAGATTCTGATACGCCCCAGGGCACGCCGCGTTGCCGGCCGTATTCGAGCTGGCGGGCGACCACCACCTCGTAGGTTTGATCAAGCAGCGTATGGCGATAGGTGGGCATTACCAGCAGCGGCATTAAATACTCGAACATTGAGCCGCTCCAGGAGATCAGGGCCGGCTCGCCCGCCTCGACGCTCAACAGCCGCCCTAACGCAAACCAGCTCTCCTTGGGCAGTTGCCCTTGGGCTATGGCCGCGAACACACCCAAGCGGACCTCCGAGGCCAGCAAATCGTAATAACTGGCGTCCCGGCGTCGGTCGTTGAGGTTATAACCGATCGCCAGCAGGTGCTGGGATTTGTCGTACAGAAAATCGTAATCCATTTGCGCCAGTTCGCCGGCATGCATTGCCATCTGCTCGATAGCGGCGATCCGTTCGCTAGCGTGTCGGCTGGCGGCTTGCAGAGCCGGCCAGATCGCATCCAGCCGCTCGCGCTCTTCGGCCGCCAGCTCCGATTCCAGTTTGGCCAGTTGGCGCAATGTCGGGATGCTGTTTGAGAGAACCTCACCGAATCCGCCCGGTTTTCCCGATAAAGTGACCCACGGCGCGAGCGCCAATACCTCTTCGAATTGATTGCGGCATTGGTGGGTCAGCGCTTGCGCCCAGTCTCGCGTCGCGTGATCCGTCGCCGCGAGTTTGCCGACCCCGCCTCGGCGCTAGCGGTTAATGCTTCCAGGTGTTCCCGCAGCGCGGTGAGCGTGATGGGACGATTTTGCGAAGCGTGTTCCAGATCCTGCTGAAATTGTACAAATGGGGTGGGAAGATCGTTCTGGAGGGCGTCCGCCAGAATGCGCCATGTGTCTTGCAGCCCTTCGATCCACCGCGACCCCAGCATCGGTTCATCGATCAAGGCGCGCAGGCCCGCTTGCAAGACCAGCAAATGGCCGGCAAGATTACCGCTGTCCACCGATGAAATGTAGATGGGGTGTAGCGGTTTTAGCGACTGCGTGTCATACCAGTTGTAGAAATGCCCCCGATACCGCTTCAGGCTGGACATCGCGCGCAGCGCGCATCCAGTGCGGTCGATGACCTCTCGTACCGTGCTATAGCCGAAATCGTAGGCGGTCAAATTCGCCAGCAGCGACAGGCCAATGTTGGTCGGCGAAGTCCGGTGGGCGATGACCTCGGGCCGCTCCTGATAATTATCCGGCGGTAGCCAATAATCCTCCGGGCCAACGAAAGTCTCGAAGAAACGCCAGGTCTTGCGAGATACGGCGCGCAGAAACAGCTGTTGCTCGGCCGTCAAGCGTGCCGGCTGACGCGCCAGAGGCTGGCTCAACCACCAGGCCAGCGCGGGCGATGCCGCCCAGAGCAGTAAGATGGGGCCGGCTACGGTCAATGCGGCGGGATTGAAGACGACCAACGCCAACGTGATCAGCGCCGCGCTGGCCGGCGCGCTCGCCATCATCCGGTAGAACGCGGCCAAATCCAGACGCTTCTGGATGGCCGCGTCAGTCGATGGGGTCCATTCCAGCAAGCCTTGCCGGCTGACGGCCATCCGCCAACAGGTGCGCGCGATCGCGTCCAGACTAAAAAACGCCTCGTGCGGCAGGTAGGCGATGGTGAACAGACCGTGCGTTAATTGCTGGAGCATCGAGCTCGTGATCGCTCCAAGATGCTGGCGCCAGCCGACATCGCCGGGTTTGCGCAACAGCCCCGGCAGCGCGGTGATCACCGGCGGCAACAACAGGATGCCGAGCGCGGCCAAAGTCCAAAGCCAAGGCGACGCCAAGGCCAGCCACCCCAGCGCTAACAACAGGACGAGCGCGGCCGGCGTCAAGCTGCGCCGCAGGTTATCAAATATTTTCCAGCGCGACAGAGCGGTTAGCGGATTGCTCCGATAGCGCCCATCGCCGTCGGGCACGCGGGGCAGCAACCACTGCGCGATTTGCCAGTCGCCGCGAATCCAGCGATGGCGGCGGCTCACATCCAAACTGTACGAGGCCGGATATTCCTCGTACAACTGGACGTCGCTCAGCAAGCCCGAACGAGCGTAACAACCTTCCAGCAGGTCGTGGCTGAGAATTCGGTTTTCGGGAAAGCGCCCCGCTAGTGATCGCTCGAAAGCGTCGACATCGTAAATACCCTTGCCGATGAAGGAGCCTTCTCGAAACCAGTCCTGATACACGTCGGAAACCGCTCGAGTGTACGGGTCGATGCCGGCGTCGCCGCTGTGCAACCAAGCGTAGCGCGACCGGTTCATTCCGGTCAGGCTCACGGTGACGCGGGGTTGCAGGATGCCGTAACCTTCGCGGACCCGCTGCCGCTCTTCATCGTACCGCGCTCGATTCAGCGGGTGCGCCATCACTCCAACCATCTCCCGCGCCGCATCGCGCGGCAGTTGGGTGTCGGTATCCAGGGTGATCACGTAGCGGACGTTTTCCAGGATCGCGGTATCGCCGACGATCCGCGCGAAGCGATCTCCGGCGTCACCACGCAGCAAGGCGTTCAGATCGCCCAATTTGCCCCGCTTGCGCTCGTAGCCCATCCAAATCCGCTCCCGCGGATTCCAGCGGCGCGCTCGATGGAATAGAAAGAAGACGTGCTCGTCCCGAAGTCGCGGGTATTTTGCATTTAGAGTTTCGACGCCCCGCGCGATGGCTTGCACCAAGCCTTCATCGTCCGGCAACGTCTGCTCGGTTGCATCGCGAAAATCAGTCAACAAGCCAACATGCAGATTGGCGTCCGAATTGGCCAGAAATCGAACTTCCAGCGCTTCGAGCAATTCCTCGACATTTTGCGGGCTGGTAATCAAGGTTGGCGTCACCACCAGGGTACGCGCCGTTGGTGGAATGCCATGGGAAAAATCCAAGCGCGGCAACGTAATCGGCGTGATCAATATGGTCACTAGCCAGTTGGTCAGCGCTACCGCCAGATGGCTGGCCGCCACTGCCGCCAAGATACCCAGAGTTACTAGCAAGCCAACCGGCGCACCCTCGGCCTGAGGGCGTTCCAATAAGCCGGCGACAACCAGCGCCGTCAGCGCAATGATCGCGCCGAGATAGACCGCTAGAGGAATTTTCCGGCTCTTGCGCGCTAACGTCCGCAGCGCGCCGAAGTGGACCTGAGCGCGGGACTCAAGTTGAGGTAATCCTTCCGCGATCAGGTAATAGCCGACATGCGCGCTCCGATCGCCCCGCTTCACCTGAGCCGCGCGCTCCCGGGTCAGCTTGATTGCCTGGCTCGCCACCTCGAACTCGGAAAGCGGGCTGTTTTTCACCAGCTTCTCTACCGCGTGCCGGTAACAATCCCGGGTGGTGAAATCCATCTGGCCGTAAATGCCGCTCGGATCTTGCCGCAACAGATTTTCGACCACGCTCAGCGTTTCCACAAACTCGCGCCAATCCATCGCGCCCAAGGCGCGCAGGCTGCCGATGCTGTTGCTGATGGAAACTTGATCGGCGGCCTGGTGTTGGGCCTCCAGCCGCACCGACTGCACGATGGTCGAATCCATCTCGGCGAGATGCTGCTCGACCCACGCCAGCGGCAGCGCCAATGCGACGCTTTGCCCGCGCAGCCGGCGCACCAATTCCGACACGAAAGCGCTTGACAGCGGCGGGTTTGACCGCGCCATGTCCGCGACCACCAGCACCAGATTCTTCGGATCCTTTTCAGCCATCGCCGTCAGTTGGTTGACCCAACCGTCGGCCAGATCACGGTCAGCCGTGCTAGCGGCGATCCGGGTCGCTACCCGCCGGAGATTTTCGATCAGCGTTAAACGCAGCATGATCGGCACCGCCCACAATTCGCCCAGCTTGAGAGGCGAAATCGTTTGATAGGCCGCGATGAACCGGCTCAGCGTGTCCGGGTCCACCCGGCCGTCGCCGTGCGCGACGATTTCCAAGGCAAGGTCGTAGACTCTGGGCAGACCGGACGACGGGCCGCCGAGCAATTGCGGTAACTCCCGGCTATAGCGTTTGGGTAGATGTCGCTTGGCGGTGCGAATTTGCTCTTCGATCAAATAAAAATTATCCAGCAGCCATTCGCCGGCCGGCGCGATCCGCGAGTTCGCCGCGACGGCGGCGGTCAACAGCGCGCTCACTTCGGTCAGAATTCGCTCGTTTTCGGTCAGCCGGGCCAGGAGTGAATCCGGGGCTTGCGTGGGCGTTAGGCGATGGGAAGCGGCCAAGTGCTTGCCGTGTTGCTCCATTTGCGCGGCGCTGAACAATTCCGCGCGCAACGGCGGATCATCGGTGGGGCGGGGCGGGGTCGGATCCTTGCTGAGGAGGCGCATTTTTAGCGCGAGCAGCGTTTCATGAATAGCCATGATGGGCGTCTTTATCGAGTGTCGTCACTGACGCGAACGGGTTTTCAGACCGGCTACCCAAACGTCGTTCGCGACGATCGAGGTGCGGTTTGTAGCGAGCGGCCGAATGGCCGCCATGGCTTTTATGGCTTTTTTGATCCGGCGTTGGCCGGGTGGTTCATGACCGCCGCCTCAAGCTCGGGCAGCGAATTGCAAGTGGCGCAAAATAAGTATCAAAAGAAAAATATTATGAACAAGTTATAATTTGCCAGCGGCTTGTTTTAGCGAGCAGTTGTTCATTGAGACCGTAAAGTTGGTCCAGCAGCGTGACTTGTAAGGTACCGGGCCCCGTGGCCTCGGCCGCCGCAAGTTCGCCCGCTGTCCCAAACACTGCCAGCGCCGCCGCCGTGGCCGTCAAAGCGTCCTGCTCCACCGCTAGAAACGCACCGATGACCGCCGTTGCTGAGCAGCCGAGCCCAGTCACTCGCGCCATTAGCGGATGGCCATTGTCGATGGCGATCACCCGTTGGCCGTCGGTCACGTAATCCACCGCGCCTGTAATCGCGACCGTGGCGCGAGCACGAACCGCCAGGTGCCGCGCCGCCTCCAGCGCCGCGTCCGATCCTTGCGTGCTATCCACCCCTTTCCCCTGACCCCGTTCCAGCGCCAGCGCCAAGATTTCCGAGGCGTTGCCGCGGATCACGTTTGGCCCAAGGCCCGCCAGTGCCGCCGCCGCCGCCCGTCGGTAGGGCGTCGCGCCCGCGCCCACCGGATCGAGAATCCAAGGTACGCCAGCCGCCTTGGCCTTTATCGCCGCCAGCTTGCAGGCCGCGATCTGTTCCGAATACAGCGTGCCAATATTGATGACCAACGCTTGACTGATGGCGACAAAATCTTCCACCTCGTCGCTGGAATGCACCATCGCTGGCGACGCGCCGAGCGCCAGCAAGGCGTTGGCGGTGTTGTTCATCACCACGAAATTGGTAATGTTATGCACCAGCGGCTGGCGTTCGCGCACGGCGCTTAGAAGCTTCCAGAGGGTTTCGGCTGTCAGGCTCACGGTAATTTCAGGCGTCAAAAATGGGATTGTGCTGTTCGGCCACCCGTATGAAGGTGGTGCGTTTGGTCAGTTCCTTTAACTGGGCCGCGCCAACGTAAGTGCAGGCCGAGCGCAGTCCGCCGAGAATATCCCTGGCTGTATCCGCCACCGGCCCGCGATAAGGCACGACCACGGTTTTGCCTTCGGAGGCGCGATATTCCGCTACTCCGCCGCTGTATTTCTCCATGGCCGTGCGCGAACTCATGCCGTAGAACTGTACTAATCGTTGGCCGTCTTGCTCCAGAATCTCGCCGCCGCCCTCGTCGTGCCCCGCCAGCATGCCGCCTAGCATCACAAAATCCGCTCCCGCGCCGAAAGCCTTGGCGACATCGCCGGCGCAGGTGCAACCACCGTCCGAAATGATCTGGCCGGACAGGCCGTGCGCGGCGTCGGCGCATTCGATGATCGCCGACAGCTGCGGGTAGCCGACTCCGGTCTTGACCCGCGTGGTGCAGACCGAGCCCGGACCGATGCCGACCTTGACGATATCCGCGCCTGACAGCAGCAACTGCTCGACCATCTCGCCGGTCACAACGTTGCCCGCCATGATGATTTTATCGGGGTAACGCTGCCGTACCTTGGCGATCTGAGCAACGAAATACTCGGAATAGCCGTTCGCGACGTCCATGCAAATAAACGACAAATCCGGCTGACGCGTCAGAACCTGATCGAGCTTGGCCAAATCGCTCTCAAGAATGCCTGTGCTGACCGCAACGTGCGCCAGCCAGCCTTTGTTCGGTAACGAGGCGCTGAAGGCGGTCCATTCTTCCGGGGTGTAATGCTTGCGCGCCGCCGTGAACAGGCCCTGTGCCGCCAAAGCGGCCGCCATCGCGAACGTACCCACATTATCCATGTTGGCCGCCATGATCGGGACACCGCTCCAGCTCCGCCCGGTATGCCGGAATTTGAAAGTCCGCTCCAAACTCACCTGAGAGCGGCTACCCAACGTCGAGCGTTTTGGCCGGATCAGCACATCCTTGAAGCCCAGCTTCAGATCGGCTTCGATGCGCATCTAGGCCCGTCCATACAGCGTCAGCAAATGCCGGTAATGGCCGGCTATCCCCGGCCCAACCTGATCCCACCGGAACCGCCAGCGCCAGTTTCCTTCCGCCACGCCAGGTTGGTTCATGCGATCCGCCCCACCGAGCGCCAGCACGTCTTGCATCGGCGCCACCGCTAACCGCGCTACCGAGGCGAATGCGGTTCGCACCAACGACTCCGGCATCTGTTCCGGGCTACTCCCCAAATAGCTAAAGACGTGATTGCTGGTTTGTTCGTCTAACTCCTCCAGCCAGCCCAGGGTCGTATTATTGTCGTGGGTGCCGGTGTAAACCACTGAATTGAGAATGTGATTGTGCGGCAGATACGGATTCTCCGCATCGCCGCCGAAAGCGAAATGCAGCACCTTCATACCGGGTAAGCCGTGCTTCTCGCGCAGGGCATCGACTGCGGGGGTGATGATCCCTAGATCCTCCGCCACCAGCGGCAAGCGCCCAAACTCAGCGCGCAGCGCCTGGAATAGCTCATCGCCCGGCGCCTCCCGCCAACGGCCCGACACGGCTGTTTCGGCGGTGGCCGGGATTTCCCAGTACGACTCCAGCCCGCGAAAATGATCGATCCGCAACAGATCGAACTGGGTCAATTGGGTGCGAATGCGCTCCTTCCACCACTGGAACCCATCGGCGCGCATCGATTCCCAGGCATAATGCGGATTACCCCACAACTGGCCGGTGGCCGAGAAATAATCGGGCGGCACTCCGGCCACCACTTCCGGCCGTCCTTGCTCATCCAATAAAAAGCAATCACGCCGCGCCCACACATCAGCGCTATCGTAGCCGACAAACAAGGGGATATCGCCAAAAATTAGAATGCCGCGCTGATTGGCATACTGCTTGAGCGCCGCCCATTGCCGATAAAATAGAAATTGCTCGAACTGACATTGCGCGATCAACTCGCCGGATTGCTGCCGGATCGCGGCCAGTGCATCCGAATGCCGGTCGCGCAACTCGCGTGGCCACTCAAACCATGCCGCTTGATTGCGGGACGCGCGGATCGCTTGAAAAAGGGCGTAATCGTCCAGCCAGCTTTGGCTTTGGGCTAAAAAATCATGGTACTCGCCCCAATTTCCGGCATTTTGAAAACCGTGACGCGCTTCGATCAAGCGCCGTTGCCGGTACGCCCAGCTATCCTCACCCTGGCTCGGCCCGCCGTCTGGGTGGAGCCAGCCCGCTTCAATTAAGGGTTCCAGCGCGATCAGGCGCGGATTGGCGGCGTGGACTGATTGGGCGGCGTAAGGCGATAGATCGGCGTGCGGCGGCGTCAGCGGTAGGGTTTGCCAGACCGTGAAACCGCACGCGGCCATGAACTCCACGAAGCGGAAGGCTTCCGGCCCCAAATCGCCGTTCCCATACCCTCCAGGAAGGGAGGTCGGGTGCAATAGCAATCCCGCGCGCCGTCTGTCGAATAGCGAGCCTTGGCTCATTGATGATCACTCCTTAAGCTTGTCAGTTGTTTTGTTATTTTGCAGCTTAGACGCCGTTAGTCTTTTAACGGACTCTCGAGGATTGCTGGCCCAGCATTTCACGAGTGATGAGAACCACACCCTTTTCGGTGCGATAAAAGCGGCGCGCATCTTCAAGCGGATTTTCGCCGACCACCGTACCAGGAGGAATCACGCACCCGCGGTCGATAATAACCTTATTGAGCTGAGAGTAGCGGCCAATATCGACACCCGGCAGCACCACCGAATTGTGCAGTTGGACGTAGGAATGGACCCGAACCCCTAAAAAGAGTAGCGAGTGATTGACGTAACCACCGGAAATGATACAACCCTCCGCCACCATCGAATCCACCGCCATGCCCCGGCGTCCCTCATCATCGAATACGAACTTGGCTGGCGGCGCCAGATCAAGATAGGTCCAGATCGGCCAGTGTTCCTCGTACAGATTCAAGTTCGGATCGACCTCAACCAACTCCATGTTGGCTTCCCAGAACGCATCCACGGTGCCAACGTCTCGCCAGTAGCTCTGCGCCTTGGTTTGCACGTCGCGAAAAAGATAGCTCATGATGCGTCGATTTCCGATCAGCCGGGGCAGAATATCGTTGGCGAAATCGTGACTCGATTCGGGTGAATCGGCATCTTCGCTGAGACACTGGAACAAAAAATCAGTGTTAAATACATAAATTCCCATTGAAGCCAAGGCGACATCATCCCGTCCGGGCAAAGTCTCCGGCTCCTTGGGTTTTTCCGCAAAGCGGATCACTTCGTTGGCCTCATTGATCGTCAGCACCCCGAACTCGCTGGCTCGTTCTCGCTGCACCTCGACCGTTCCCACCGTGACGTCGGCCTTGCTCTCGACATGGCGGGCCAACAGAGGCCCATAATCCATTCGATAGATTTGATCGCCAGACAGAATTAACACGAACTCAGGTTCGTGCAGTCGAAGGATATCCATGTTTTGGTATACGGCATCGGCGGTGCCTCGATACCAAGAGGCGTCCTCGGTACGCTGCTGGGCCGGCAGCAGTTCCACGAATTCGCCAAATTCGCCCCGCAAGAATCCCCAACCGCGCTGGATATGCTGGATTAGCGAATGCGCTTTATACTGGGTCAGCACACAAATTCGTCGGATTCCTGAATTGATGCAGTTGGATAAGGGAAAGTCGATGATGCGGTATTTCCCTCCAAAGGGCGTCGCTGGCTTGGCGCGCCACTGAGTGAGATGTTTGAGCCGGCTACCGCGACCTCCCGCCAAAATGAGCGCGAGGGTCTTTCGAGTCAGGCGACTGACGAAACGTGAGGTGATGGCGGCACTCATGCGTTTACTATCCCTCTCTGCTATGATTTCCAGGTTTTCAGCTTCAAGCAGCTTGAATCTTGAATTATGAGCTACTTTCGACCACGGTATCTCAATAGATCCCAGATAACTTATATAGTAGGTTCCGAAGCCAGCTTAGCGCTATTCGCGATGCCGCGGTGAGGCTAAAACGCTGTGACGACCGGAATGATTGGCTTTTCTGATGGCGCGCTCCGACTTTAGCAACGATAGGCAACGCACTCAAACCGCCAGCGACCCCCTGCTCGCTGAGGCGGCCTTGTTGAACGAGGGGCGTCATCCCGATCCCTTCGCGGTGCTGGGTCGCCAAAAATGTGGTGACCAAGCCACCATTCGAGTGTTCTGGCCCCGTGCCCGGCAAGTGATCTTGACCGATCTGGGTCAACCGCTGCGACGGGTGGCTGAAACCGATCTTTTTGAATGGCAAGGAACCGATAGCTTGTTTCCTCACCGCTATCGGCTGTCCTGGACGGACGCCGACGGCCGTGAGTTTACGATGTACGATCCGTACAGTTTTCCACCGCAGTTGAGCTTGTACGATTTACACCTGTTCAATGAGGGTCGCCACCTGCACGCCTATCGGATATTAGGCGCGCACCCGCGCTCGATAGACGGCGTTGCGGGAGTCTTGTTCTCCGTTTGGGCGCCGAACGCTGAGCGGGTCAGCGTGGTGGGCGATTTCAACTATTGGGATGGTCGTTACCATCCTCTGCGGCGGCGTAGTCACGTCTGGGAGCTGTTCGTCCCTGGCGTAACTGGGGGCCTGCGTTATCAATTTGAGATTCGCGTCAGGGAAACGGGAGAGCTGCTGCGTAAGAGCGATCCGTACGGCCGTGGTTTCGAGCGCCGGCCGGCCGTTTGCTCGGTCGTGACCGATAATATGGCTTATCGTTGGCGCGACGATGGGTGGATGATGCGCCGGCGTCGACAAACTTGGGTGGAGATGCCGTTATCGGTCTATGAAGTCCACTTGAGTTCATGGCAACGCGATAGCGCGGGTGGCTATCTTTCCTATCAGGACTTGGCGCGCCGTCTGGTTGCCTATGTCAGTTCGCTGGGTTTTACCCACATCGAGTTGATGCCTATTACCGAACATCCGTTGGATGACTCTTGGGGCTATCAGGTAACCGGCTATTTCGCTCCGACTAGCCGCCATGGCGGGCTTGATGACTTTCGCTGGTTTGTGGATTACTGCCACCAAGCCGGTATCGGCGTTATCCTGGATTGGGTGCCCGGCCATTTCCCGAAGGACGCGCATAGCTTGGGTTTTTTCGATGGTACCCATCTTACGAGTATGAAGACCCCACCCGACGCGAGCACTTGGGTTGGGGTACGCTGGTATTCAATTATAGCCGCACGCAAGTAAAGAATTTTTTATTGGCTAGCGCCTGCTTCTGGTTGGAAGAATGTCATCTGGATGGTTTGCGGGTAGACGCCGTGGCTTCCATGCTATACCTGGATTACGCGCGTGAATCTGGAGAATGGTCGCCAAACCTCTTTGGTGGTAACGAAAATTTGGAAGCAATCTCTTTCGTGCGGGAAATGAATGATGTCCTTTGCCGACGCTACCCGGGCGCTTTAATCATTGCGGAAGAATCCACGGCTTGGCCCTTGGTGACTCGGCCGGCTTGGATGGGAGGCCTTGGCTTTGGCATGAAATGGAACATGGGTTGGATGCATGATACGTTGGAATATCTTGCGCTTGATCCTGCATTGCGCCGCCATCATCAGGAATTATTGACCTTTGGGCTGCTCTATGCCTTTAATGAAAACTTCATTTTACCTTTATCTCATGATGAGGTCGTTCATGGTAAAGGTTCACTATTAGCGAGAATGCCCGGAGATCGGCCCCAGCGTTTCGCTAATTTACGCTTGCTCTACGTGTATATGTGGACTTATCCAGGTAAAAAATTTCTTTTTATGGGTAATGAGTTTGCTCAGGAGCAGGAGTGGGATTTTTCTGGTTCTCTTAACTGGGAATTGCTGGCCCAACCAGAATCTCGAGGTATTTTCTCTCTATTGCGAGATTTGAACCATTTGTACCGTTCCCTCTCCAGCCTGCACGCCTGTGAATTTACCCAGGATGGTTTTGAATGGTTGGATTGCCAGGAACCGGCTCAATCAATCGTTGTTTATTTGCGTCATGATAGTAAAAAGCATCATGTTGCCGTGGTGATTTTTAATTTTGCGGCCATGGCTCGAAATCACTATCGCGTGGGGGTTCCGTTATCTGGTTCATACCGCGAAGCCTTGAATTCTGATGCGTTTCAGTATGGTGGGGCTGGTGTGACGAATAAGGATATTTCCGCCGTGGCGGAGCCCCATATGGGGCAGCCTTGTTCCTTGTTAGTGGATCTACCGCCACTGGCTGGGCTTGTACTGGTGCCTTGTTAAGCTGAGGTTGCTGTGATCTGGGTTGGGAATCGTGCGCTAGCAACTTTAGTATTAAGCCGTCGGGCGACAGGGTTCTTTAACTGTTTTTTAAAGAATAGTACTAGGGCTGTCACTTTTCTAAAGTGGATGCTGCTGTGAAGTTGCAGCAGCTGCGCTACCTGACGGCAATTGTTCGGAACAATCTGAATATATCGGCGGCGGCTGACAGCCTTTATACTTCTCAGCCGGGTATTAGCAAGCAATTGAGACTGCTGGAAGAAGAATTGGGAGTCGAGTTATTCAGCCGTAACGGTAAACACCTAACGGAAATTACGCTGATTGGTCATCAGATTATTTTGAAGGCGGAAAATATTCTGCGTGAAGTCAATAATATTCAGATATTGGCTGAGGAATATCGTGATGACCGACGGGGTAGCCTATCTATCGCTACCACCCATACGCAAACCCGTTATGCCTTGCCTTCTGTCATCAAAATTTTTCGGGAGCGTTATCCGGCGGTTAGCTTGCAGGTGCATCAAGGCTCGCCTTCCCAGATTGCTGAATTGGCGTTGTCGGGCGAAGTTGATTTCGCCATCGCCACGGAATCTTTAGAGCTGTTTGAAGATTTGGTGATGATGCCTTGTTATGCGTGGCAGCGCTGTGTTCTGGTTCCTAATAATCATCCTTTAACTAGATTGAGTCACTTGACTCTCCATGATATTGCACAGTATCCGCTGGTGACTTATGTGTTTAGTTTTACCGGCCGTTCGCAATTGGATGAAGCGTTTCGCAGTGTGCAACTGAAGCCGATGGTGGCCTTTACCGCAACGGATGCCGATGTCATTAAGACCTACGTGCGCTTGGGCATGGGCGTGGGGATCGTGGCTCGCATGGCCTACGACGCTCAGCAGGATCATGACTTGGTTCAATTGGAGGCTAGTCATTTGTTTGCGACGAACATAACGAAGATCGGGTTTAGGCGCGGCACGCTTTTGCGCAGCTATATGTATGATTTTATACAGTTGTTTGCTAATCATTTACAGCCGGCGAGCGTTAAGGCTGCTGAATGCGCGGATTCTTCCGAAGAGGTCGCCGCTTTATTTGAAGGTTTGGAGTTACCTGTGCGTTGATTCTACTGGCCGGGTCATTTTTTAAATTAATCAGATGATGATATAATCATCATAAATTGAAAGTGTATGGAGATAGCCATGCCCTCCTCATTAGCGACCGCACTGCGTCTCGATTTGTTAACTCGGTTTGAAGCACTGCTGGCGCTGTTGGACGATTGCTGTGCGCGGGTTCGCCAAGACGAAGGATTAGCCACTTGGATATCGCTGACGGAAGCGGAAGCGGCGAATGGCGTGGACATGCGAACCAAAGCGGTTGGCTTATACCGCGCGCTCTGGTATGAAGAGCGTCAAGATGGCCGCGAAACCCTAACTTGCCCTGGCATTGTGGGCGCTAGCCCACAAACGCTAGCGGCCGCGCAAGCCTGTAACGCCGCCAAGGATGCCTTCAAAATAGCGGTGCTGGCCTTAAAAACGTTGGGTCGGCTTGAGGCGAATGCCGCCATGGCGGATTTGCAGCGGCGCGAGGAAACCGTGGCGGTCGCCATGCGACGGATGGGAGCGGCTCGTCTGAACCTGAAGCAGGCTTATCGCCATCTTCCCCTGCTGGAGCGCCGTCCCCTCAAGATTGGCTTTACCTGGTCAAAACAAGGCCGAGTGATCCAACGCATGCCCAAGGCAGTAGCCCGCCGCTTGCTGGAACAACGGGTCGAGACCCCCCAAACTCGTTTGGAACTACAGCGCTTGGCGGGTATTCGCGAGGATGAGGTGCTGGCCCGCATTCGGAGCGTTTGCCCCCATCTGCGGGCCAATCTTGTCTTTCCCAGCAGCGACGGCGCCAGCGCCCCTCCCCGTCGGCTGATGCAGACCCCGCTACCGGTTCTGATAGCCCTGCGGCCTGGCGAACCGCTTCCTGAGTTTGTGCCCGTTGCCACGGAACCTCCAGCCAGTCTCAGATTGCGGCGAGCGGATGTAAGAATTGAGGACGAACCCTTTTTACCTTCGGTTCGAATACATCGTTACCGCGCTTCCTATCGTTGATATGATGATATAAAATCACTTTATATTTCTGGTATCCAATCTGAAATGGATACCATCCGATCTCCCACCCGCTATATTTTCCTTAGCTATAAAAATACAGGAGACTTAAATCATGTCATCGCGTGCTCGGGTATGGCCAGGCAAATCGTATCCGCTCGGCGCGGTTTGGGACGGCAAAGGCGTTAATTTCGCACTTTTTTCCGCCCATGCTGAAAAGGTCGAATTGTGCCTGTTCGATTCCTCGGGCCAGCGCGAAATCGAGCGGCTCGTCTTGCCTGAAAACACCGATCAGATCTGGCATGGCTATGTTCCCGGCGTGTGGCCGGGCGCGCTCTACGGCTATCGGGTTTCTGGGCCTTATCAACCCCAAATCGGCCATCGTTTTAACCACCACAAGCTGCTGCTTGACCCTTACGCCAAGCAGTTTTATGGCGTGCTGCACCTGCGTGACGAACATTGCGGCTACCAGGTCGGACATCAAAAGGCTGATTTGTCTTTCGACACCCGCGACAACGCGCGTGACATGCTGAAATGCGTGGTGGTCGATACCAGCTTCAACTGGGAAGGTGACCGTCCACCGGAAATCCCCTGGGCGCAAACCTTGATCTACGAAACCCACATCCGGGGTTTTACCATCCGCCACGAAGGCTTGCCCAACCATTTACGCGGCACCTTCGCCGGCATGGCCCACCCGGAAATCATTAAATATCTGCAATCCCTCGGCATCACCTCCATCGAATTGATGCCGGTTCACGCCTTCGTGGATGATCGATTCTTGACTGACCGCGGCTTGCGTAACTATTGGGGCTATAACACCCTGTGTTTTTTCGCTCCGGAGCCGCGTTACTTGAGCGGTGGCGATTTGGCCGAATTCAAAACCATGGTCAAACGGCTGCACGACGCCGGGATCGAAGTCTTGTTGGATGTGGTTTACAACCACACTGCCGAAGGCAACGAACTGGGTTCGACGCTGAGCTTTCGAGGTATTGATAACGCCTCCTACTACCGGCTCCATCCTGATAGCCGCCGTCATTACATCAACGACACCGGTTGTGGCAACACGCTTAATATCACTCATCCCAGAGTTTTGCAGATGGTGATGGATAGCCTGCGCTACTGGGTCAATGAAATGCATGTCGATGGGTTCCGCTTCGATCTGGCGGTCACTCTGGGCCGTGAGGAATACGGCTACGATCGTCAGGGCGGATTCTTCGATGCGATCCGTCAGGACCCGGCCCTTTCTCGGGTCAAGGTAATCGCCGAACCGTGGGACATCGGTCCCGGCGGTTATCAACTTGGCAGTTTTCCAGCCGGCACCGCCGAATGGAACGATCGCTTCCGTGACACCACGCGCCGGTTCTGGCGGGGCGATGATGGGATGCTAGCGCGGCTGGCGCCCAATCTTTTGGCATCCAGCGATCTGTTCGAGCACGACTGCCGACGCCCGTCCACCACCATCAACTATGTTGCCAGCCACGATGGTTTCACCCTAGCCGATCTGGTCAGTTACAACGACCGCCATAATGAAGCGAACGGTGAAAACAACCGCGACGGCCATCCCTCCAACTTCAGCCGTAATTACGGCGCGGAGGGATCGACCGCCGATCCGGCGATTCAGCAAGTCCGCCTCCGCCAGCGTCGTAATCTGCTGGCCACCCTATTACTGTCGCAGGGCACGCCGATGCTGCTGGCAGGGGATGAGCTTGGCCGCAGCCAAGGCGGTAACAACAATGCCTACTGTCAGGATAACGACATCAACTGGTTGAACTGGCGGAGCATTCCAGCCGAAGAACAGGACTTTCTCGATTTTGTCCGCCGCCTGATCGATTTTCGCCGCAAACACCCGGTGTTACGCCGCCCCCAGTTCCTACACGGCAACCGAATTTCAAAAACCACGCAATTGCGCGACATCGACTGGATTAGCCCTGGCGGCGGCGTCTTGAGTGATCGTTACTGGCAAGAAGCCAAGGCGCGCTGCTTCGGCATCTTGCTGGCGGGCGATGCGGGTGAGTACTTCACGACAGACGGCTATCCAGAGACCGATGATACCCTCCTCCTCATCTTCAACGCCGGGTTGGCTTCCCTTCCCTTCCGGATGCCGGCTGTCCCTGGCGCAGGCCACTGGCGCTGCTTGCTGGATACTGCACAACCGCGACTGGCCGCCGGTGAACTGACAATCAAACCCGGTGACGATTTTCAAATGGAAGGGCAGGCAGTGACGGTATTTGCCTTGGCATTGGACAATCAGAGCTGAAGCACACGCTCTTTTATAATTAATAATTATATTAATATCATCAAATATTCTTTTTTTTCTTTATTCTTGGGCTTATAGTCGCGGTTTCCCAAATTTTGGTCGGTCGCGACTGCTTTATGCCACCCGCCCCGACTTGCGGAGTTTTGATTTTGCGTTTAATCCCGCCTGCTTCTTCAGCCAGGCTAAAAGCCTTAGCCCTTATTCCAGAACCCGCCGTGGATGCTTTTGCATGATGTCGCGGTTGCGCCAGCCGAGTGTTTTACCGGGCTTTGGGTTAACGCTTGGCTTTACTCTAGGCTACCTCTGTCTCATTGTGCTGATTCCGCTGGCAATGGCGTTTTCGAAGGCGTTCGAGGTGAGTTGGAGCGAATTTTGGGGCATCGTCACCGCGCCACGGGTGTTAGCCTCCTACCGATTGACCTTCGGCGCCTCGTTTCTAGCGGCGGCGGTGAATACCGGTTTCGGCTTGGTCGTGGCCTGGGTGCTGGTGCGTTATCGCTTTCCGGGCAAACGCCTGGTGGATGCCTTGGTTGATTTGCCGTTCGCCCTGCCCACCGCCGTGGCTGGAATTACCTTGACCACCCTCTATTCGAGCAACGGTTTGATCGGTCAATTTCTCAAGCCGCTCGGCCTGAAAGTCGCCTTTACGCCCCTGGGGATCATCGTGGCGCTGATTTTTATCAGCTTGCCCTTCGTGGTGCGCACGGTGCAGCCGGTACTGGAAGATCTGGAACACGAGGTTGAGGAGGCGGCCACCAGCCTGGGAGCGGGCCGCTGGCAAATTTTTTACCGAATCATCTTTCCGGCGATTCGTCCGGCTCTGTTGACCGGCTTTACGTTAGCGTTCGCCCGCGCGATCGGCGAATACGGCTCGGTCATTTTCATCGCCGGCAATCTGCCGATGGTTTCCGAAATCACGCCGCTGCTGATCGTCAGCAAATTGGAACAGTACGACTATCAGGGAGCGGCGGCGGTCTCAGTGGTTATGCTCATCATTTCTTTTATCTTGTTGCTCCTGATTAATTTGCTCCAACGCTGGAGCCGCCTCCGGCACGGTTGAGACGCATTATGAGCGCCCCGATCCCCAAAACCCTTTCCACCACGACCGAGCCCCCGCTGATCCGGAGTGCGCTGTTAGGCGTGGCCCTGATCTTTCTAAGCTTGTTTTTGTTCTTACCGCTGGTAGCCGTATTTTACGAAGCGCTGCGCAAAGGGATCGGGGTCTATCTGGCCGCCATTAGCGACCCTTATGCCTTGTCCGCGATTCAGCTGACCTTGTTGAGCGTCGCTTTCGCCGTACCCTTGAACATGGTTTTCGGAATTGCCGCGGCTTGGGCCATCGCCAAGTTCGAGTTTTGGGGTAAAAGCGTGTTGATCACCTTGATCGACCTGCCTTTTGCGGTATCGCCGGTTATCGCCGGCTTGATTTATGTGTTGTTGTTCGGCGCTCAGGGCTGGTTGGGTCCGTGGCTGGCGGAGCAGAACATCAAGATCATTTTTGCGGTCCCCGGCATTGTCCTGGCCACGGTGTTCGTCACCGTCCCCTTCATCGCCCGCGAACTGATTCCCTTGATGCAAGCGCAAGGCACGGAAGAAGAGGAAGCGGCGCTGGTGCTTGGCGCTAGCGGCTGGATCACATTCTGGCGCATCACCTTACCCAACATCAAATGGGGATTAATGTACGGCGTGGTGCTTTGCACCGCTCGCGCCATGGGTGAATTCGGGGCGGTATCGGTCGTATCCGGCCATATCCGCGGCCTGACCAACACCTTGCCCTTGCACATTGAAATCCTCTACAACGAATACCAGTTTGCCGCCGCCTTTGCTTGCGCCTCGCTGTTGACCTTGCTTGCCCTGGTCATACTGGCGATTAAGACTTTGATCGAGCATTACACATCGACGCAACGGCAGCCCTCGTCGGCCGGAGAAACCGCATGAGCATCGACATTCAAGGACTGCACAAACGCTTCGGCAATTTCGTCGCGCTCGAAAATATCAACTTGGAAATCCCGGCTGGCCAATTAGTCGCTTTGCTCGGCCCCTCAGGCTGTGGCAAAACGACGCTGTTGCGAATTATCGCCGGCCTGGAAACGGCTGATGAGGGCAACATCCTGTTTGATGGCGAACAAGCCAGCCAGCACGCCCGCGATCGGCGCGTCGGTTTCGTATTTCAGCATTACGCTCTGTTTCAGCATATGACGGTGTTTGAGAACATCGCTTTCGGCTTGCGAGTGCGGCCTCGCTCCCGCCGGCCGAGCGAAACGCAAATACGCGCCAAAGTGCATGAATTGCTGGGTTTGATCCAACTCGAGTGGTTGGCCCCCCGCTATCCCTCGCAACTCTCCGGCGGCCAGCGTCAACGCATTGCGCTGGCGCGGGCGCTGGCGGTGGAGCCGCACGTATTGTTGCTCGATGAACCGTTTGGCGCGCTCGACACGAAAGTACGCAAGGAATTGCGCCGTTGGCTGCGTCGCTTGCACGATGAACTGCACGTAACCAGCGTCTTTGTCACCCACGATCAGGAGGAAGCCTTGGAGGTATCCGATCAGATTGTGGTGATGAATCATGGGCGGATCGAACAGATCGGCACCCCGGAAGAGGTTTACGACGCGCCAGCTACCCCCTTCGTTTATCAGTTTCTCGGCAACATCAACCTGTTTCACGGCCGGGCCCACTCTGGTTGGGTACGGCTGGGAGGGCTGCGCCTCCAAGCGCCCGAATACCAGGATGCCCAACACGTCCCCGCCATGGCCTACGTCCGGCCACACGATATCGACCTGCTGCGCGAACCAGAGGACGGCGATACCACCATCCCCGCCAGGATCACCCGAATTTCTATTCTGGGTTCCCTGGTGCGGCTGGAGTTGCTCCAGACCGAAGATGGGGAAATCACCGAGGTGGAAATGACCCGTGAGCGCTTTGCGGCCGACCAACTAAAAACCGGCGATTTGGTGTTCGTCAAACCGCGCCACTTGCGGGTATTCCTACAAGAAGAAGAAAACCAGACCACCCCATTGCCGCACTGGCAAGGTCACGGCGATGGGATTTAACCGCCTCTAGCAACCGACAGCGATTTAGCTTTGACCGATTCGTACTAACCGACTCCTGCTAACCCGAGCGAAATTGTAGCTCTCAATCAAGCTTAATTTGATATGCATCTGCTCGATCAGATCGCCGAAGCCCGGATTCAGGAAGCCATCGACCGGGGTGAGTTGCGCGATCTGCCCGGTCAGGGCAAGCCGCTCCAGCTGGATGACGATGCGGCCATTCCGGAAGAATTGCGCGCCGCGTATCGCCTCCTCAAGAACGCCGGCTATCTGCCGCCCGAATTGCAATTGCGCAAAGACGTACATGAAGCAGAACAGCTATTACAGCAGCTGCCGGAAAGCGAGCGCGGTCGGGCTCGCGTCCGGATCGAGCTGTTACAATTGCGCCTCGCCGCCAACCGCCGCCAGCCGATTAACCTGTTGCTGGAAGACCGTTATCGGCAGCGTTTGTTGGAGCGGTTGGATCCGAAACCGACTGATTTCCAAACCCGATGAAGGCGCGCGCATTGGTTGCAAAACGTCTCATAAAGCCGCCCACACCCTTAGCTGTCGCCAAGCGCCCACTCAAACTGGCCCAAACCACCAGCCACCAAGCCCAGTACTTGCAATACTTGAACCCGACTGTTTCAGACACTCCTCAAACTCTCCTAAATGTGCATGGAATTTAACGAGATGATGGTATAACAAAAGCCTGAGACCGCTGTTATTTCCAACCTCACCAATCGCCCCAGCCATCCTCGGTCTCGTCGCCGTTGCTTTCATCATAGAGTAGCAACACCCGCTCCGGAGCAAACTCGGCTAGCTTGAGCGCGATTTCTCGCGGCGCCAGCGCAAAATCGTATTGGTTTCGATCACCGCGTAAAATCGCCATCCGACCCAGCGCCAGCGCCTTGCGCTGGGCCGACGTGACTCGAATCGAGCGAATGAACCGTCCTTCTTGAAAGTTATAAGGCGATTCGGCTTCCGCGTCATTCAACCGGTGGCTATCGATCAACTGGCGGGCGCGAGCGGCTTGCTCGCGGCGTTTCTTCTCCGCTTCACGCTTCAGATTCAACTGCCGGTCTTGCTCGCGTTTGTGGGCGACCTCCGCCGAAGCGCGTTGCCGCGCTTCGGCTTGCCGCGCGGCTTCTTCAGCCGCCAATGTTTTGCTCTTTTTAGCTTGATGGGCTTGCTTGCGCGTTTCAGACTCTAGTTTTTTAGCCTGGTCCGACGGTACTAGTCCAGCCTTCAGCAATTCATCTCGTAATGACATGATCTGACAGCCTCTGTGCTTAATAGAGAATCCGAGTCCGAAGGGTGCCCGCGACTTCGCTGAGTCGCTGCTTGAGTTGGCGCGCCTCGGCTCGACCTTGCGTCTCTACATCCATCACGACATAGCCGATCTGCGGATTAGTTTGCAGATATTGGCCCGCGACATTGATATGCAATTCCGAAAAAATAGCGTTGAGTTCGGATAGTACGCCGGGTTGATTGCGGTGAATGTGCAGCAGCCGATGTTTGCCGGGATGCTCAGGCAGCGCCACCTCCGGAAAATTGACCGAACTGAGGGTGGAGCCATTATTGCTGTATTTGATCAGTTTACCCGCCACTTCCAGGCCGATATTCTGTTGCGCCTCCTCGGTGCTGCCGCCCACATGCGGGGTCAATAACACATTATCGAAGCGCCGCAGCGGCGAGATAAATTCTTCATCATTACCCTTTGGCTCAGTCGGGAACACATCCAACGCCGCGCCCGCCAAATGCCTTGATTCCAAGGCATCGACCAGGGCCTCGATATCCACCACCGTACCACGCGCCGCGTTGATGAGATGGGAACCCGCCTTCATGCGCGCCAGTTGCTCGGCGCCGATCATCCGGGACGTTTGCGGCGTTTCCGGCACATGCAAAGTCACCACATCGGCGGTTGCCAACAGTGCATCCAGCGACGGCAGGACGCGGACATTACCCAAGGCCAGTTTGGTTTCGATGTCGTAATAGACGACTTGCATGCCGAGCGCTTCCGCCAGCAGCCCGACCTGGGTGCCGATATGGCCATAGCCCACAATGCCTAGGCATTTACCGCGAACCTCATGGGAGCCGGTCGCCGTCTTAACCCAGCCGCCGCGCTGCACCGCGGCGCTACGCTGCGGGATACCGCGCAGCAGCAGGATAATTTCCGCCAACACCAGTTCAGCGACGCTACGGGTATTGGAAAACGGCGCGTTAAACACCGGGATGCCGCGTTCCCGCGCCTTATTGAGATCGACCTGATTGGTGCCAATACAGAAACAACCAATTCCCATCAGCCGGGAGGCGCGCTCTAACACCTTGGCGGTGAGTTGCGTTGTGGAACGGATTCCGACAATGTAGGCATCACTGATCGTCTCCAGCAGCCGCGCTTCGGGCAAGGCTTTCGGATGCGCCTCAATAGCGCTGTAACCGTCTACCTGGAAGGCTTCGACAGCGCTGGGATGGATGCCTTCCAGCAACAGAATTTTGATTTTGCTCTTGGCGAGAGAAGTCTTGTTCATGGGTGTGTCAGCTTGGCCAGTGGTAGAATCCGGCCGGCACCATCCGCCCGGCCTGGGCGAATAACCTTACCCTTTTCCCTCTGAAGCGACAACAGCCGATGACGATGCGTAGCTCAAGCGAAACCGCCAGTCTCTTGGATGGCCTTCGCGCCTTTATCGAACCCGCCCACCTCCGTACCGACGCCGACAGTTGTCTTCAGTACGGCCGTGATTGGACTCGTCTGTATTCACCCAATCCGCTGGCGGTGGCGCTGCCGGGCAGCATCGAACAAGTGCAACAACTGGTCATTTTCGCCAACCACCATCGACTGGCTCTGGTACCCTCCGGCGGGCGCACTGGACTCAGCGGCGCGGCGGTCGCTTGCAACGGCGAATTGGTGGTCTCGCTGGAGCGGATGAACCGGATTTTGGAGTTCGACCCGGTGGATCGCAGCGTCACTTGTCAGGCCGGCACGATTACCGAAGCATTACAAAATTTCGCCCGCGACCAGGGTTTATCTTATCCGGTGGATTTCGCCTCGCGCGGCTCCAGCCAGATCGGCGGCAACATCGCCACCAACGCTGGGGGGATTAAAGTCGTCCGCTACGGCTTGACCCGCGATTGGGTCACCGGATTGAAGGTAATCACCGGGCGCGGCGATCGGCTTGACCTCAATCGGGGGTTGATCAAAAACGCCAGCGGTTACGACCTACGGCACTTGTTCGTCGGCAGCGAGGGGACGCTGGGCATCATCGTCGAAGCCACGCTGCAATTGACTCGCCCTTTGCGGGAACCGAGCGTGATGGTGCTCGGCGTGCCCAATCTGAGCGGGATCATGGCGATATATGGTTTGTTGCGTAGCAAACTGGACTTGAGCGCCTTTGAGTTTTTCTCCGAGCTGGCGCTGCGCCACGTCCTCAAAAAGGGCCCGCACCGCCCGTTCGATAGCGCAACGCCCTATTACGTCCTGGCGGAGTTCGAAAATCCAGGAGACATTCAAACTGATGAAGCGCTGGAATTATTCGAACATTGCGCCGAACAAGGTTGGCTGGCCGATGGGGTGATCAGTCAAAGCGGAAATCAAGCCAAGGAACTATGGCGCTTGCGTGAAGATATCAGCGAATCCATTGCCGAGCATCAACCGTACAAGAACGATATCGCGGTGCGAATCTCGCGAGTGCCGGCGCTGCTGGAAGAAATTGACGGCCTGCTGGCGCGAGAATACCCTGATTTCGAGGTGCTTTGGTATGGCCATATCGGTGATGGCAACTTACACATCAACATCCTCAAACCGGCAACGATGGAACCAGCGATCTTTGCAAAAAAATGCGGCGCGGTCAGTCCGCATCTCTTCGCGGCGCTGCAACGTCACGGTGGCAGTATTTCCGCCGAACACGGCGTTGGTCTGACCAAAAAACCCTATCTACACTACACCCGCGATGAGAGTGAAGTGAATTATCTGCGCGCGATCAAGCAGGCGTTTGATCCAAACGGGATTATGAATCCAGGGAAGCTATTCGATTGATCGGTATTCACTTCCCTCGCGCTTACCGGGGCGAGAACTCGAAAGAGTCGTAAAATAAGCGATCTTCCGGCAAGCCTTGCGCGGCAAACACCGGCTTGGCGGCTTGGATCATCGGCGGCGGCCCGCTCATGTAAACCGCGTGATTGCTGAGATCGGGATAATCGGCGGCGACAGCTTCATGCACCCAGCCCACGCGTCCTTGCCAGCCGTCCTCCGGACGCGGCTCCGACAAAACCGGCGTATAGCGGAAATTGGGATGTTCCGCCATCCAACGGCGGGGTAATTCATCGAGATACAAATCCACTCGCGCCCGCACCCCCCAATACAAATGCAGGGGGCGATCAAGTCCGACATGAAAGGCATGTTCCAACATACCCTGCAAAGGCGCGAAGCCGGTGCCGCCGCCAATCAGAATAATCGGATGATTTAAATCCTCACGCAGAAAGAAGGTTCCGAACGGCCCCTGGAACCGCAATAGCGCCTTGTCCTTCATTTTGTCGAACACGTAATTGCTAAAAAAACCGCCTGGCACTCGCCGCACATGCAATTCCAGCAAATCGTCGGCGTGCGGCGGATTGGCCAACGAAAAACCGCGGCGGCGACCGTCAGCCAACAAGATATCGACATACTGTCCCGCCAAGAATTGCAGCCGTTCAGCGCTCGGCAACCGTAAAGACAGCCGCATCACGTCTGGAGCCAGCAATGCACGCCCTTCCACCCGACAAGGAAGAATCTTGATTGGAATGTCGCCGCCAAGCCTGACTTCTCGCGCCTCGATCACCAGATTCGACCGCGGCCGAGCCTGGCATAACAGCGCCTTGCCTTCAGCCTGCTCGCGCTCGCTAAGGCCAGGCGGCCTACCGTCCGGATATTCGATGTCGCCACTCAAGATTTTGCCCATGCAAGATCCGCAAGTCCCGTTACGGCAGCCATAGGGTAAGACTCCGTTCTTCTCCCGCAAAGCGGCGTCCAATACGGATTCATTTGCCGCGACTTGAAATTCATGGCCGCTCGGTTGGAGCGTAACGTGATAAGGCATGATCGCTTGATTCCTCGCCGGATATGGATAGCAACCGTTTAGAAATGAATGGCGTCCAGGGGTTCGTTCGGCCTACGACAAACCCAGTTCCCCCCATAATACATCGACCCGCTGTTTCACCTCCGCGTTCATGGCGATCGGTCGACCCCATTGCCGGCTGGTCTCGCCAGGCCATTTGTTGGTGGCGTCAAAGCCAATTTTTGAACCCAACCCCGACACCGGCGAAGCGAAGTCGAGGTAATCAATCGGCGTATTTTCGATCATTACGGTATCTTACGAACACCTCATTCAGCGCCACCCCCAGAATCGCCGGTTCATCGGGTGGGCGGCCGGTATAGGTGCTGTGATAAATCGGCTTCTCGCGATGAGTAATCCGGTCGATGGTAAACACGGGAAAGCGATCCACTTCATTGTAATAGCCGGTATGATCGCCAAACGGGCCTTCCAAAGCGGTCTCATCCGGCGCGATATGGCCTTCCAGCACGAATTCGGCCGAGGCCGGCACCTGCAATTCGTTCCCCAAGCATTGCGCTAATTCGGTGCGCGAACCGCGCAATAGTCCGGCAAAGGCATACTCCGACAACGCATCCGGCACCGGCGTCACCGCCGCCAGCATCGTGGCTGGATCCGCTCCTAGCGCCACCGCAATCGGGAAAGGCTCGCCGGGCCGCGCCTGCCGCCATTCACGAAAATCCAGCGCGCCGCCGCGATGCGACAACCAACGCATGATGACCTGGTTACGACCGATCACTTGCTGGCGATAAATGCCTAGGTTCTGGCGCGGCTTGTGCGGGCCAAGCGTCACCACCAACCCCCAGGTAATCAGCGGTCCGGCATCTTCCGGCCAACAGGTTTGCACCGGCAATTGCGATAAATCGACGGCGGCCCCTTCGATCACCCGATCCTGACACGGCGGCCGGCCTACCTTCTTGGGCGCCATGTCGAGCACTTTCTTGAAAATCGGCAATTTTTCCCAGGCGTCGCGCATTCCCCTGGGGGGTTCTGGCTCCTTGAGAAAAGCCAACAGTCGACCGATTTCGCGTAAAGCCTCCACGTTGTCCGCTCCCATGCCCAACGCCACCCGGCGCGGCGTGCCAAACAGATTGCCCAACACTGGGACGCCGTGGCCCTTGGGATGCTCAAACAGGATTGCCGGCCCACCGGCGCGCAATACTCGGTCGCAAATTTCAGTCATCTCCAAATTCGGGTCTACCGGCGCTTTCACCCGTTTCAGTTCGCCGATCTGCTCCAGTTGGACCAGGAAATCTCGTAAGTCCTTGTAGTGCATCTGCTCTCTCGGAAGGTTGGATTAAATAGGGACATCAGTCCGCGACAGCGCGCTTCAGTGTACTGGTCATTTGAGGCGCCATTATCAACGGGGCCGCATCCGATTGACATTTTCTCTCACCAAAACGGTTCGATAACGGCGAGATGCGGCTGTCACCCCGGATTTAGAGTGATCGCCCCCAGTGGCGGGCTGGGTTTGAACGGCTAGACTTACGAAGTGACATCAAGCGTGTGGAAACTTCGTCTGATGAGTTAGCAAGCGATGCCCTTTTCCAACCCTGCCACCGATCATTTTTATATCTTTATGCCCACTGGAGGTGACATGAAGTTCCTACTTCGCATCGCAGCGGCCATCGACGCCATGAATACCCTGATTGGCCGCTGGATGACTTGGCTGATCTTGCTCTGCGTTCTGATCAGCGCGGCTGTCGCCACGCTTCGTTATGCGTTTGACTGGGGTTCCAACGCGCTGCTCGAATCCCAGTGGTTTATGTTCGGCTTGGTCTTTCTGTTTTGCTCGGCCTGGACCTTGCGAGAAGGCGGACACGTTCGGATCGATATTTTGTCCTCTCGACTGTCATCCACGGCTCGGATTTGGATTGATATCCTGGGTAGTTTGCTATTTTTGCTGCCTGTATGTTTGTTGATTGTGCTGGATTCCTGGAATTTTTTTCTGATCGCTTACCAGACTAACGACGGTTCCGCTAACCCCGGCGGCTTGCTGTGGTGGCCAATCAAGCTGGCGATTCCGGTGGCTTTCATCTTGCTCAGCTTGCAAGGTGTATCCGAAATCATCAAAAATCTTGCGGTGCTCACCGGCGACCGGCCTCTGCCTGAATTCAAGGGGGGCCACTGAAATGGCGGAATTTCTGATCGCCAACATGGCGCCGATCATGTTCACCGCCTTGATGGTTTTCCTGCTGATCGGCTACCCGGTGGCTTTTTCGCTGGCCGCCGTCGGCATGGTGTTCGGCCTGCTCGGCATCGAACTCGGCCTGCTGACGCCCAATCTGTTGCAAGCCTTTCCAGATCGGGTGTTCGGCATCATGAAAAACGAGATCCTGCTGGCGATCCCGTTCTTCACCTTCATGGGGTTGGTGCTAGAACGCAGCGGCATGGCGGAAGAATTGCTCGATACCATCGGCCAGTTATTCGGTGGCATTCGCGGCGGGCTGGCCTATGCGGTAATCTTCGTCGGCGCTTTGCTGGCGGCCACGACTGGCGTCGTGGCGGCATCCGTGATCGCGATGGGTTTAATCTCACTGCCGATCATGCTCCGCTATGGCTACGACCGCGCGCTGGCCTCCGGCGTGATCGCCGCCGCTGGCACGTTGGCGCAAATCATTCCGCCCTCGTTGGTGCTGATCGTGATGGCCGACGTGCTGGGCCGTTCAGTCGGCGATATGTATAAGGGCGCGTTCATCCCTGGCTTGATGTTGACCGGGTTTTATATCTCCTGGGTGTTGCTCAATACGATTTTTCGGCCCCATCTCGTTCCGGCTCTGCCGCCGGAAGCGCGTACCCTGCGCGGCTGGGGGTTATTCCAGCGGGTGATCGTCGCCATGATCCCACCGCTGCTGCTGATTTTTCTGGTGCTTGGCAGCATTTTTATCGGTTGGGCCACGCCGACTGAGGGCGGCGCGCTGGGCGCGGTCGGCGCGCTCGGATTGGCCTTGGCCAAACGCAAGCTCAACCGGAAGCTATTGACCGAAGCGTTGCACGCCACCGCCAAGATCACCAGCTTCGTCATTTTTATTCTGATCGGCTCCAGTGTGTTCAGTCTCGTATTTCGCGGCGTCAACGGCGATTTGTGGGTAGAACATCTCTTGCTCGATCTGCCCGGCGGTCAAATCGGTTTCCTGATCGTAGTGAAGAGTCTCGTGTCTTTGTTGGCGTTCTTTCTCGATTTTTTCGAGATCAGCTTCATCATTCTGCCGCTGCTGGCGCCCGTGGCGGAAAAACTGGGCATCGACCTGATCTGGTTCGGGATTCTAATGGGCGTGAACATGCAAACGTCGTTTATGCATCCACCGTTCGGCTTTGCGCTGTTTTACTTACGCAGCGTCGCTCCACCGGTGGTGCGCACCAGTGATATTTACTGGGGCGCGGTGCCGTTCGTCATTATCCAGGTAATCATGGTGGCGTTAATCGTCGCTTTTCCGTCTCTGATATCAGTTGGCTTGGATCGCCCGGCGCACTCTAACGAGCCTACTCCCGTGCAAATCCTGCTACCGCAGGAGAGTCAAGACAGCGGAGCGGACGCTCAACCGGACGATGCGGCCGACCTATTCAAACAACTTCAAAAACCCAACCAATAACTGGGAGAGACAGCTGTTACTAGATGAATCAGGATTGGGTTCCTTTAAAAAGAAAACGTCCGGACCACGGTGAGGTGGCCCGAAAAAACTTAACCATTCATTGCTTAAGCTGAGCTTTTATTTCTTCGCCCGTAATTGCGCTTGCATGAAATTGGCGAGCGCCCCTTCCGGCAACCCCATCCAAATATCCGAAATCTGCTGGAATTCACGGAGCGAGTCGTAGAGCTTCTTGAAATCCGGATTCTTGGTCGATTCTTCAGCGTATATTTTCTGCGCCGCGTCATAGGCCGCTTTCAACACATCGTCGGGATAGCGCCGCAATTGGGTGCCATTCTGCACCAGACGCTGGATGGATTGCGGATTCTTGGCGTCGTAAGCCGCCATCATCCGGAGGTTGGCTTCAGCCGTTGCGGTCTCAAACGCGGCCTGATAGGGCTTGGGTAGTTTTTCCCATTGCTCCTTGTTGACCAAAAAACTAATCTGGGGGCCGGATTCCCACCAGCCCGGATAATAGTAAAACTTGGCGACTTTATAGAAGCCAAGCTTTTCGTCGTCATAAGGGCCAACCCACTCCGCGGCGTCAATGGCGCCACGTTCTAGCGCTGGATAAATTTCGCCGCCCGGCAACGCTTGCGGCACCGCGCCCAACGCCGAAAACACCTCGGCGCCGAAACCGGGAATGCGCATCTTCAAACCCTTCAGATCGTCCAGCGATTTGACTTCCTTGCGGAACCAACCGCCCATCTGAGTGCCGGTATTGCCGCCGGAGAAATTGACGACATTGTACTTACCGAAGAACTCGCGACTGAGCGTCAGGCCATCGCCGTAATAGTACCAAGCGTTCATCTGTCGGGCGTTCAAGCCAAACGGAATGGCGGTATCGATGGAAAAAGCTTTGTTCTTACCGTGAAAGTAGTAGCCGCAGGTATGGCAACATTCGACGGTGTTCTGCTGCACGGCGTCGAGCACTCCGAACGGCGGCACAATCTCGCCCCCAGCAAACACTCGGATTTCGAATTTGCCCTCGGTCAGCTCAGCCAGCCGTTTGGCCAGCACTTCAGCGCCGCCATAGATCGTATCCAAGCTCTTGGGAAAGCTTGACGCCAGTCGCCATTTGATGGTGGGCAACCCCGATTCTTTAGAATCAACCGGGGGTTGGGCCGGTTTAATCTCTGGCTGGGAAGGCGCTGGCTGGGTTTGCGATTGCGCGATAGTTGGCCCCAATCCCGCACCCGCGGCGGCGGCCAAACCCAAACCCGCTTTCTTCATAAACTCGCGACGCTGCATCTTCTTCTCCACAAAATTGTTAGGATAGTACTTTGGTAATTTAAAGCCGTTCGAATCATCTCTTAAAATGTATCAGAGCTTGGCCCAATTTCACCTGCCACGAACCAATTCCTTTGCCAACAATCCGATTGATTGCGGAAACACTGATCCTACGATACCGTTAATGTGGCTTGTTCAGGCAACGTTCAATGATTAATTGCGAGGATATTGTCATCGCGCCACGACCATACCGCGCCGATCGATATTGAGGCTATCGACCGGTGCTCGGCCAACCGGCAACACCCACTTTTCTGGAGCCTACGTGACTCGAACCCTGTTCCTCGGCCTGGACGGCGCCACCTTCCATTTGCTCGACGATTTGACATCTGATCGATTAGGTCAAGGGATCGTCATGCCGTTTTTGAAAACATTCATGGAACAAGGTTTTCGCGCGCCGCTCCGCTCCACCCCGCATCCGCTCACGCCACCGGCCTGGGTTACCTTGGTGACTGGCCGTAATCCCGGCGAACACGGCGTCTACGATTTCATGCGGGTCGATGATCGCCAGCATGAGGTGTTCTTTACGCTCTACGATTTTCGCGACATCCGTTGCGAGACAATCTGGAGCATCGCCAGCCGCCAGAACCGGCGCGTCGTCTCGCTCAACTTTCCGATGATGGCGCCACCGCCAAAAATCGACGGCAGCCTGATTCCCGGTTTTACGCCGTGGAAACACCTGCGGCGCAACATGACGCCCGATACCCTCTACCAACGCTTGCACGCCATTCCAGGTTTTCATCCAAAAGAGCTGGCTTGGGATTTCGAGCGGGAAAATCAGATCGGCGAGGAGATGGATCGCGACTATCTGGCCGCCTGGATCAGCTACCACTTGCCGCGCGAGGAACTCTGGTTCCAGGTGGCGCGCAAATTGCTTGTTGAAGATACGCCGGACTTGTTGGCCGTAATGTTCGACGGTACTGATAAAATCCAGCACCAGGCCTGGGCTTACCTCGACCCGGAACTACACCCGGTCGCGCCCGATGCCGCCTGGACCCGCTTGCGCGCGCTTTGCCTCGACTATTTCCGCCGGCTCGACGGCTATCTGGCCGAGCTGGTTCGTCTGGCGGGGCCAGCGGTACAGGTATTCATGGCCTCGGATCACGTCTTCACCGCCTCAAACCGAGTGGTTCGCATCAACCGTTATCTCGCTGATTTGGGACATTTACGGTATCACGACATCGCCGACTCCGATGCGGCCCGCCGGCGGGCGGCCAGCCCGTTCGCCCATCTGGACTGGCAAAAGACCGTCGCTTACTGCCCTACGCCGTCGAGCAACGCCATTCACATTCGGGTGGCGCGCGAGCCGGGCCAGCCCGGTATTGCGCCGAGCGATTATCTCGCCTTCCGCGCCCGGTTGATCGAACAGCTGTACGCCCTGCCAGATCCGATCAGCGGTAAACCGGTTATCCAGCAAGTCCTGACCCGTGAAGCGGCCTTCCCGGGCCAAGCCAGCGCCGATGCCCCTGATCTGACCTTGATTCTGGCTGATTATGGCTTTGTTTCCATTCGTAATTTGGAACCCGTGGTCTTCGTTCGCCCGGAAGCGGTCGGCACACACCACCCCGATGGCATCGTTCTAGCCGGCGGTCCCGGCATCGAGTCCGGTTGGCATGACCGGGCGCTGCCCATCGCCGATATCGCGGCCAACCTGCTCCACAGCTTGGATTTACCGATCCCGGCTGATTTTGATGGGCAGGTGATGACCGCCTGCTTTAGCGCCGATTTTCTACAAAACCGGCCAGCGCGGCCCGGTCCAGCGACTCGATCGGTCAAGGATGGCCTGGTGCAAGCGGACGCCATCCCCGCCGAAGACCGCGACAAGATCCTGGCCCAACTCGCCATGCTCGGCTATCTGGAGGAATAATGGCGATTGCCCAGCTGCCGACGATCAGCCTCAATTATCTCCAGTTCCCCAGTCGGGTCGATCAACCGCTGTGCGGCGATCTGGTGCTGATTCACGGGCTGGCCGCTAGCCTGGGTTTTTGGCGCCCTGGCGTTGTCCGCTCCTTGTCTCAACTGTGCCGGATAACCGCCTACGACCTGCGTGGACACGGCCGCAGCGAACTGCTCCCTACCGGCTATTCGATCCCGCAGATGGCCGATGATCTGGTCGCTTTGCTGGATCATCTTGGCTTGGAGCGGGTCCACCTGCTCGGCCACAGCTTCGGGGGGGCCATCGCTTTGTTGTTCGCCCACCGGCACCCGGAACGGGTTCACAGCGTGATTCTGGCCGACACCCGCCTGCGCGCCCTGCAACCCTATCACCGCCTGCGGGATTGGAACGATTGGCCGCGCTGGAAACCGATCTTGCACCGAGCCGGAATCGAACTGAACGAATCGGAAGCGGAAGGCGGCTATGAATTGCTGGTTGCCATGGCCAAGGTGCAACTGGGCGAAACTCCTCTGGCTTTGCCGTTGTTCGCCGCGCCGAATGGCGGCGTCCGCCGCAACGGCAGCGCGCAACGGTGGCTGCGCTTGCAAGAGATGACCTCGATCCGGCACGATCTGCGAATCCCGGACAGCATGACGCTGATGTCGCTACGCGCAATCCGCGCGCCGATGCTCGGCCTGTATGGCGAAAACTCGCCGGTGCTGCCGACCGGCCGCGCCCTGCGCCGGCTCTGCCCGCATTACAATCTGCACCTGATCCGCCATGCCAGTCACTTTTTTCCCCTTGACTCGCCCCCGTCAATTTGCCCATTCCAGCGCGCGGTTTTTGTTGGCGCAGTCGGGTCTCCCCTTCAGTTTCGAGCATCTGCTCGAGGATGAGGCGGAACACGACCACGAGCCCCAGCCTCTGTTGGCGGCTTTATGAGTTCAAGGCGCTCTGGCCCATCGCCGGGCCTTGCGGGTTCGGATTTTCGTTGTGTCGCCGCCAACGGTTTCGGCGATCCGTACAATGCCTATCCGCACTCAATGATCTGGTACAAGGATCGCCTGTACGTCGGCACCACGCGCGCCAACCTCTGCATGTTGAAAGTGTCGAAAATTCCCACCAAGTTTGCGTTCTGGCCGGTGGAGTGCCCGGATAATCTGTACGATCTTGACATGCGGGCGCAAATCTGGAGTTACGATCCTACCCCGGGCGAATGGCAAGAAGTGTATCGTTCCCCGGTTATGACGGGGGAACACGGAGATACCATCCCACGGGATATGGGCTATCGCGGCATGGCGGTGTTTCAGGGAGAATCTGACCCCGAACCGGCGTTGTATGTTTCGACCTATGCTTCAGCGCAAGGGCCGGGCGCTTACGTGCTGCGCAGCGTTGATGGCGAGCATTTTACACCGGTGTCCAAACCCGGCCTGTTGGAACTGCCGATCACCAGCATCCGCACCTTGACGCCCTTCAAAGGGCGTCTGTTCACCGCGCCGACCGGCCGGGCCGGCGGCAGCCCAAACGCCACTGAGATCGCCGTCATCTACGAAACGCGCGACCCGATCCAGGGCAACTGGACCCCGGTCAATCTCGCTGGATTTGGCGATCCCGATAACGCCGGCGTATTCGAAATGATCGGTTTCGGCGATTATCTTTATGCTGGCACGGTAAACTTCAACCACGGTTTTCAAGTATGGCGCACCCGCGCCGAGGGCAATCCGCCCTATCACTGGGAACCGGTCATTACCGACGGTGCTTACCGCGGCCAATTGAACCAATGCGTGGTGGCTTTCGCCGAATTCAAGGGCGCGCTTTACATCGGCGGCGGCATCCAAAACGGCGGCATCGATAGCGTGCATAAGGTCGGCCCCGCCGCACCCGAGTTGATCCGCCTCTATCCGGATGGCCGTTGGGATTTAATCGTCGGCGCCGCGCGTGAAACGCCTGTGGGTTCTAAACAGCCGCTTTCCGGTTTCCGGCCTGGTTTCAACAATTTATTCAACGGCTACTTCTGGCGGATGACCGCCCACGAAGGGTGGTTGTATGTGGGCACGCTGGACTGGAGTCGGATGCTCTCATACGCCGATCAAGCACGTTGGCCCGCCTGGTTCCGACGCAGTATCGACCGAATCGGCTTGGACAAGCTCACCACACAGCAATCGGGCTTCGATCTCTATCGCAGTTTCGATGGTGAAAATTGGCTTCCGGTCACCACCGACGGTTTTGGCAATTCCTACAATTACGGCTTGCGCGGTCTGGTTTCAACCCGGCACGGCCTATTCGTCGGCGCGGTCAACCCCTTCGGTCCGCGCGTCGCTTGTCAGGGCGAGGATGGAGCGTGGAACTATCGCGATAACCCAAACGGTGGTTTGGAAATCTGGTTGGGCCGCCCTCAATAAAATTCATGTCACCTCCTCTATTTATCCTAACCTGTATGCGCTCCTACTCGTCGCTGGTTTGCGCCATGCTGGGGCAACATCCCGCGATGTACGGTTTGCCGGAGTTGAATCTGTTCATGGCCGATACCTTGGCCGCGGTCATCAAGAAGCTGAAACTTATTCGTCCGCAAAGCTTGCATGGTCTGTTGCGGGCGGTCGCTCAGGTGGAGTACCACGCCCAAACAACCGATACCGTCGACCAAGCCAACGCATGGTTGCAGCGGCACGCGCATTGGAATTCCGGCCAATTTTTCGCTTTTTTGGCCGAACGCACCGGTTCGGCGATCCTCATCGATAAAAGTCCGAGCACCGGGTTAAATCCCGCTAATCTGCGCCGGATGTATCACACTTTTCCAAAAGCGCATTTCTTGCACCTGGTACGCCATCCGCGCCCAACCTGCAACTCGATTCACCAACTGCAACAAAAAACCGCGCGGGGTCGTAGCGCCAATGCAGCAAGCGACTTGTCACCAGAGCAATTGTGGTTGAAGATCAACCGGAACATTCTCGCATTTACCGAGCGCTTGCCGCCGGGCCAAGCGATGTTGATTCAGGGTGAGCGCCTGCTGGCGCAACCAGAACTCTATCTGAGGCAGATTGTAGATTGGCTTGGCTTGAATAGCGCTTCACAAAACCTGGCCGCCATGTTGCATCCAGAGCAATCACCTTACGCCTTTATAGGGCCACCCAATGCATTATTTGGCAATGATCCGAATTTTCTCCGCAACCCAGGCTATAGCAAGCGATCTATTCCAACACCACAATTGGAAGGACCGCTAGAGTGGAAAAACGACCAAGCTGATCGTTTTTCCGCGTCAACGCGACACTTGGCCCGGCGCTTAGGTTATCACTGACCCAACCGAAAGCACTCCTACTGATCACGCGCCGGCCACCAATCATAGAGCCAGATATCCAGCTACAAAGAGCGAATAGAATGAATTTATTATTTAATCGTTTTAGCGCGGTGAGCCTTATTGTATTGACTGCAATAAGCGCGGGCTGTTACCCAGGACGTTATAACAACCAAGTGGGTTTTGGCGACCGCGCGCAACAATTTGAGCCAACGGCCGCTAGCGAGCAGTCTAATAATCACAAGCGCGGTACTCGATTAACAGAACGGTTCAAGAATTTTGATCGAAACGGCGATGGCATTCTTACTCGCGAGGAAGTAGCGCGTCCTCGGCTATTTGAGCGACTGGATCAAAATACTGACGGATCGGTGACTTTTGACGAAGCGAGAAGTCATTCAATGCATCGCCGACAAAATTCGACGGGCGAATCATTATCCTCCGCCGAGGCCGGAAGCCGCCCATTCCCACAGCAAAGTACTTACCATCAAGCCCACCCTGAAAATTTCAGGCCCGCCGCCAGACGACTTGCGCCCTCAATCGAGACGAGCGCTTATGCCAGTCCTATTTCTTATAACAGCGATGAGGATAGCGCCGCGGAAGACGATGGGTATAGCGCTGCCGAAGACGATGAGAGCAGCGGCGACCAACGACAATTCAGGACACAAACACCACTGAGCAATCGTGGCAATACGAATCGCAATGCCAAACTCATTAACCGCTTTAAACAATTCGACGCCAATAATGATGGCGCGCTCTCCGCTCAGGAAATCAATCGCCCTGACTTATTCCAACGTTTGGATCAAAATCATGATGGTTTAGCCACCCTGGAAGAAGCGAGGCTTTACCGTGATCATCGGCGCCAACTGGCTTATAACGCGGGCGATACGAGAAGCGACGCCGCCGGGGGCTTTGCCCCGACAAGAGCTTCTGAAAGAAGGGGATTTGCCAGAAATAATAGCAAGGCTTTTTTTGAAAACGATAGCACGATCAATCAAACTCGTAACATTCCTTATACAACCCTTCAAGGCGTTAATCCTAGTCTTTTAAGTTTGGACGTTTATGCCCCAAAAAACAGTCAGGACCGCCCCGTTATTATTATGATTCACGGCGGCGGTTGGCAGCGTGGCGATAAAGCAAACGCCAATGTGATTGGTAACAAAGTCAGCCATTTTGTCAGAAACGGTTATGTTTTCGTCAGCACTAACTACCGGCTATCACCCGCCGTCAAACATCCCGCTCATGTCCAGGATGTCGCCAAAGCCGTAGCTTGGGTCCAGCAGAATATTACCCGTTATGGCGGTAATCCTGATCGTATCTATCTGATGGGGCATTCATCTGGGGCGCATCTGGCGGCGCTGGTAGCGACCGACCAACGGTATTTACAGGCGGCTGGCGTAAACTTGCGCGCACTGAAAGGCGTCATTCTGCTGGATAGCGCCGGCTATAATATCCCCCGGTTGATGCGAGATCATAACCAACCGCGTATCTATGTAAATGCTTTTAGTAACGACCAGCGTGTTTGGAAAGATGCATCTCCTATCACGCACGTCAGCGCCGGGAAAGGCATTCCGCCATTCCTCATTATTCAAACCCCCCGCGCTCGCGCCAAAATATCAGATGATTTACGCAATGCCTTGCAACAAGCGGGGATATCGGTTCGCAGTAAAATGTTCAACAAGAGCCACCGGCAGATCAACCAAGAGATCGGTCAGCCTAATGATGAACCAACGCAACTGATTATGGATTTTCTAAATTCTAAATAACGCTGCTTTCCCATTAAAGGGAAAACTTGGCGCTTGGCGCGGAGAATAAACGCCGACTCCGATAGGGCGTTCGGCGGTTTAGACGACCCATCCAGCAGAATGCGGACGTGGAGCTATGTATAGCCCCTTATTTATCCTTTGCCCTGGCCGTTCGTTTTCTTCCGTGGTCAGCGCGGCGATTGGCCAACACCCACAACTATATGACGTGCCGGAAATCTATCTCGCCATCGCCGATTCGGTGGGCGAACTACTGATTAAAGCGGGCGAACAGGGTAAAAAATACTTTGCCTACGGTTTGGTTCGGGTGATTGCGCAATTGCACCACAACGACCAAAGCGAGGAGAGCGCTCAATCGGCTTGGAGCTGGTTACGCCACCATCGGTCTTGGACGACTCGCCAGCTCTATTACCACATCGCCGAGCGCATCGCTCCCAAGCGCTTGGTCGACAAAAGCCCAACCCACGGCCACATCGAAAATCTGGAACGGCTGCGCGCTATCTTTCCCAATGCTTTTTTTCTGCACTTGCTTCGCCACCCGCGCACCACCACCCATTCGCTCTATAAGGTCCATTCACAACGCTTGGCCATGCGACAACCGGAAAAAATTCCGCGATTAGGCCAGCGAGTAGAAAAACAATGGCTCAAGGTGCACCGGAATATCATCGCTTTCAGTAGCCAACTCCCACTTGGAAGAATGATGCGTATTCAAGGTGAAGCATTGCTAACCGACCCGGATTCCTATTTTTCCCAGATTGCGGAATGGCTGGAAATACGCAACGATGCCGCCGCTATTGAGGCGATGAAACATCCGGAGCGCTCCCCCTACGCCACGCTTGGGCCACCTAGCGCGCCTTACGGCAACAATACAGGCTTTCTGGAAAATCCGGCCTTGCGAATCGGCAGGCCAATGACTGGCCCTCTGGGAGGTCCGCTGGTATGGGCCGAGCGGAATGACGGTTTTTGTGCCGATACCCTTGTCTTGGCCAGGCAGTTTGGCTACCGCTAGGCTAGAACCCCGCCGCTCAGCCTGCTTATGATCGTCACCGATAGCCAAAAAATCGAGCCAGCGCCACCGTGGTGGGACTTAAACCCTCACCGCTTGGCATCCATTCCAGGGGATCGGTCAAATTAGCGGGCGAGGGTGAACCAACCCGTAGGCGCGGATCTTCCAAATACTTGCGATTGTTACCGCCTCGGGCGTTAGCGGGTCCAATGCAAGCAAAAGGCGAGTTTTCTGGATGTTTCATTCGCTCGATCGCTTCGGCATCGGCCCGAATCCCCAGCCAGGCGGCGATTTGTGCTAGATAGCGGTCGGGATCGGCCAGCAGTTGCTCCCCTTGCAGGCGAATGCTTTGCTCAATGGGCAACTGCTCGGTAAAACGAAGGATATAACCATGCACTTTAAGCCAGTTCTCTTCGATTCGAACCGGATTCAAGGGCGCGGTAGCCCGAAACCGCCGGGCGCGTTGTTCCTGCCGCGCCTGATTGAGCGATTTGCCGGTCGAGCGAGGATGCCGGGTCAGATGGAGAAACCGGGCCGCCGGAAATGTGTGGTACAGCCGCGCCAAGTTGCTGGGTTCGGCGCAATTGCTGGGACTCTTTTCGACCAATTGCCGGTCAGGCGCGCGCGCCGCCACATGCCAAGCCAACTCCCGCACCGTCATCGCTGGCCGCTCCCGCAACCATTGCCAAGCGCGCTCGACCGTCGCCTCGGTTTGCTCGCCATCGTGCAGCTGAGCGATGGTTCGCGCCAAACCGTGGGTGCGGTGCCGATCACCGGGACCGGCGAAGCGCTGAAAAATCCCCGCCACCGTATCCGCGACGAAGAAATTAGTTTCCGGCAAGCCATACAACTGGGGATGTTGGCCCAACACCCCACACATGACCGAGGAAAACGAACGACCAGGGCAGAGGATAAACAACGGTCGAAAATCCAGATTTTTATTGCTCACCGCGACAGTCGCTCGATTTCAGCTCGCGCGCGCCTTGGCGCGGTCGAGAGGACATCCATACGCAAACCCCTTATAATTCGTCAGTTCTTAGCCCACCGCGCCGCGCGACGGGTTGGAATTCCGCCAATTACCCAGTCATTGGTCTCATGCCTGTACAAACGACTTTTGAGTTTCATGCGATCCCCGCCGCTGTCCTACCGGAAGCGAGTCGCTATCTGATTCAATCCGCCGCCTGGTTCCAAGGCTGGTTGTATCTGGGCATCTGCTGCTATCCGGCAGACCCCCATCAGCCGGGCGTCGCCCTTTTGCTGCGCCACCGGTCGCGGGCCAACTGGGAGCTGCTGCACACTGCGTCCATTGAATCGCGCTGGATCGACCGAAACGGGCAATATCGCCAATTCCCGCTGGAACTCGGTTGGCGTATTCTGACCGTACTGCCGGGAAACGTACAACCAACGCCGCTGCTGTACGCCATCCGCCTCAGTTTGCGCGCCCCGGTCGTGCTGTATAGCGAGGATGGCAGCCATTTCCAGGATATACCGAATCCGGGAGCGAGCGGTGGCCACAGCCCATTCGTCGATTGGCGCGGTTTTTCCGCAAAAGTCTTCGCGATTCCCGCCAGTGCCGCCACCAATTCCGGCCCCCCCTCCCCGTTCGCTTATGTCGCCGCGAACCCCTTATCCCAAGATTGGCGGCCCGCCTGCTCCGCTGGTTTCGGCGACGCCGAAAATACCACGCTCGACGGTCTGCAAGTCGCTCACGGCCAACTCTACGCCGCCGCCGGCAACCCGTTGGGCGGTTTTCAACTCTGGAAAACCTCGGCCCGTGGCGAACCGCCGTTCGCTTGGGAATTGGCGCTAAGTGAAGGCGCCCAGCGTTACACCCTTAACCCCCACGTCGAAACCATGGCGACGTTCCAGGACGCTCTCTATCTCGGCACTCGCTCCCCGCCCCCCAACCCCGAGTGGGATTTCGCCACGTCCGGCGCCGAAATCATTCGCATGCCGGCCGACGGCCGTTGGGAGCTAGTGATGGGCACGCCGCGTTTCTCACCGGTTGGGTTGCAAGTGCCGCTTTCCACGCACGGTCCCGGCTTTGGCGACGATCGCAACCGGCGGGTTTCGCAACTGGCCAGCACCCCTGACGCCTTGTATGCCGCCCTCGATGCCAACGAATCCCTCGCCGACGCCACGGCCAACGCCAAGGGCTTTGCCTTGTGGAAAAGCCACGATGGCCAGGACTGGCAAGCGATTACGCAAGACAGCTTCGGCTGTCCGGCGGCGACGACACTGCGCGTGTTACAACCGACATCACAAACGTTGGTAGCCGCCGGGGAGTGGGACCTCACGCTCGACCCAACCGCCCGACCCGGCATCTGGCTGGAAAAAAAATGACCTTCCCGCGCTGGATCGCATCGCCCGCAACAGGTCAATTGCTCAAGGCAACCACGACCACATTTCGATCATAACAAAACGCACCAAGGCGCGGGTAAAGGCCACGATGAAGGGCTTTTCTCCAGCGCTGATTTTGGCGAATCCGGTCATCTGCGATCTCAACAGCCCCTCGGAATTGGGAATCTCGATGGTCACCCGCACCACCCGCATGAACGGATTATCTGACTTTGGTTCGACGATTGGCGCGACAGCCACCACCCGGCCCGTAAAATCGCGCAAGGGATAAGCCCATACTCGCAACCGAACCGGCTTATCCAGCTCTACCTCGCCGATATCGGTTTCCGGCGCTAGAATCTCGGCTCGCATGATTCGATCATCTTCCACGGCGGCGAACAGATCGCCCTCTTTCAGGAAGCCGCCAGTCCGAAACTCCAGTCGTGGCGTGACAATTCTGCCCTCGACCGGCGTTGGCAAGCGCGAGCGTTCCCGCTGGCCTCGCAAGTAGCTCAGCTGCTCCCGCAACTGCTTGAGTTCGGCCTGCTTGACCTTCACTTCCATCGGCAAAGGCGGACTCTTGATCAGATCCAGGTTGGCTGTGGCGACGGCTACCGCCGCCTTGTCCACGTCCGCGGTTTTGAGGGCTTCCTCGTATTCCAGATCCTTCACCACCCCCTGTTTGTAAACCGGATACAATAATTCTTGCACTTTTCGGCTGTGAGTTGACCGCACCTTCGCCATCTCCAACTGTTCGCGGCTGGCGTTAATGGCTTCCGCCTTCGGACCGTGGAGCAACAATTCGAGTTCCGCTTGCTTGCGTTCGAGTTCGGCTTGCGTGGTCGCGATATCGTTGTCTTGCTGCCAAGTACTGAGTTCAGCCAAGATCTGCTTCGGCGTCACCCACTGATTTTCGCGCGCCAACACCCGATCCACCATACCCGGCGTCACCGCATGCACTTCAGCGCGGGCGATGGGGAACAAAGTCACTTCGCCCGTGACGTGGTAGGAATAGGGCAGCAACGAGGCGGCGAGCAGCAAGGCCAGAACCGCCAGCCGCCAACCCAGCCCTTTCTTAGCCTCACCGCCCGCCCCGGTTGGCTGGGAAGACTGGACGGCACGGATCACTTCTGGCCCCTTGGCGGCGCCGACTGGCACGGAGCCTTTCTCGTTTCGTTCCCGCCGACGGGCCAAGCGAACCAAAGTCCAGCGAGCAACCGAGACGGCTAACACCAAGAACAGCACGACTCCGACACCTTGGAATCGGAGTTCCAAGCGGATTGCAATAATCAGCAATACCGCGGCGGCCAAAATCAACACGAAGGCCGCGCTGGCGACGGCATAGCCTAGCAGGCTGTATTTTTCGCCGGCCGCCAAGCCCGCCGGCGGCCGGCGGCCGCGCAGGTAAAGCCCAAGCACCTGAAAGGCGCGTTCGCGCAGGCGCGGCATTCGCAGAAAATTGGCCAACCAAACATAGCCATCGGCCCGCCACAGCGGATTGGCGGTAAACAGAAAAGCGCCGAGCGCCATGTGACCCACGACAAAGCCGTAGGAACCCAGCGTGCCGCCCGTTTCCAGCATGACCCGCCAGAGGAGGACGCCGGCAACGAACAAGGCCAACTTCGTCAACAGCGCCGACGCCGTAACCCATAGCCGCTGCTCCCGCGTCAACCGCTGTAAGCGTTTACTAACGAAAAAGCGCGGCATCAGGCCATAGGCCAAGCGGATTCCAAACTGGTCGGCGCGACCGCCGCAATAGACGCAGGTCAACCCCTGAGCCAGCTTGCTGAACAGATTGATCAGGAACAAACCGAAAACGAACTTGAACAGCAGGTGCGGGCCGGGATCGGCGATCGCGTTCAAGGCGAATTGAGATTGCGGCTGGTTAAACAGCAGAACCAGCAGAGCCAGTGGCACGCCGGGCAGCAACAGCCAAACTCCATGCCGCAACCACGCCAGCCGCCGCGCCAGCCACACGAACCCGCGGTAAGGTTTTAGCAGCGTCCAGCGGTAAGGCGCATCCGGACGATCATCATCGTCCAGGTCGAGAGCGCTCGCTTCAGCGTCATTCGCGGATGGCGTCGCGGGCGCTGGCGACAGACGAGCGGGAACCGCCTCGAACAACCCCGCCGCCGCCATATCCTCATAAAATTGGTCAAGTTCGACCGCGGTAAGGCTCAAGCCAAACCGTTGTTCGAACGCGCGTTGGATTTCCCCGGTGCTGATCGTACGGTCCAACATCCGACACAGGAAGATCTCTTCCTCGCCCAGTTCGAAACGCTCGCCGCTCGCGGCGTTCCGCACTTGATAGCGACCCGTAGCTTGGTCTAGCTCGAAGTGTAATTCCGGCCGCAACCGCCAGCCGATGGGGATGGCCGCGCCTTCGTTCTTCGCTTCCCCATCGTCGGCCAAAGCCACTATCCCTGTCGCCGCCGGCTTTTAAGCCAGGCGCTCATCACCTGCTCTTGCTGGCGCAGAAAATCCTGCATGAGCACAAAATGGCCGCTGACGGCGGTTTGCCGCGGGTCGGCATTGAGCGCGCGCTTACTCGCTTCTGGGCCAATTCCGCCGTGCCGCGCTTGGCTTTCGGCGCGAGGGGAAGCCGTTACCATCGGCATCGAAGGCAAAGAGGCGGCTTGCCGCGGCGCCTCGAATGATGATTGGGGTCCAGCAAACCAGTCCCGCAACGGGCCAACTTCCGCTTCTTGCAGCTGAATAATCGGAATGGCGGTCGATAAATACGGCGCGGGTTTCAGCGGTGAAGCGGGGGCGTCGCCGTAGAGCAGATTCAAATCGAGATCGAGACCCTGCACGAACAAAACGCCCAGCAAATGACGGAACTGAGTGGCGCTGCCGCGCGCGGATCATCCGAGGCGACAGCGACATGCGGCCGGTTGCGCAAGATATCTCGCACGAAGGCGGTTAGATGGCTATCAGGGCCCACTTCAATGAATAACCGCACACCATCCTGGTAGAGCCGCTCGATGCTCTGGCGGAACAGCACCGGCCGCACGTACTGCGCGGCGGCGGTATCGCGGATGCTTTCAAGATCCTCCGGAAACGGTTCCGCCGTCACGCAGGAATAAAGTGCCGTTGGGGTCGGGGCAAAGGCAATCTCTTCGAACAAGCGCCGGAATGCTTCCGCCATCGGCGCCATCAAGGCGGTGTGATAACCACGATCAAGCGCCAGTACGCTGCAAAAACCACCCTGTTGTTTCAGGGCGGCGTGCGCGACAGTAATCGCTTCCGCCGGCCCGAACAGAATAAATTGATTAGTGCAGTTATCCATCGTCAAATACAACCGAGGATCAGCGGCTAACACCGCCTTGACCCGCTCCAGGGGCAACGCCCCCACCGACAGCAGCCGGCCGTCCGGGATGGCGCCGCCGGCTTCCAAGCGGCGATACAATTCATTCATCCGACGAATATTCCGCGCCATACCGGCCCGATCCAGCTTGAGCCACCCCGAAGCGACCAAAGCCGCGTTTTCGCCGGTGCTGTGCCCGAGCATCGCCTCAGCCCGTACCCCAAAGGCGGACAATAGCGCAAACAACGCTTGATCGGCGGCGAACACCGATTCCGAGCCGAGTTCCATGCCGCGCAGCGCCGCTTGTAATTGCGCTCGCTGTTCGGCGGTTAAGGCTGTCGGCGGTGGAAAAATCGCTTGACTCGGCGCGAGCTCCCGTTCGTCCGCGTACAAATTATCGAGGAAATCGAACCAGTCCCGCACCGGCGGAAATTCGACGGCTAACTCCCGCAACATATTTGAATACTGTGAATTTTCCCCTGGAAACAGGAACGCCACGCGGCCGGCGAGCGGTTTGGCGTTGAAATAAACCCCTTCGCGGGTTTGCAGGTGGTCTTTGGTCGCGTCCGCCAGTTTGCCGAGGACGGCTTGCAATCGCGTTTCCAACTCGCGCCCATCCTTGGCCACCACAGCCAATCGCTCATCGCCTGAACCCCGCTCTCGCCAGAGTTCAGCCGCCAATTCCCGTAAATCAAGCGTCGGTTCCCGCTGAATCCGCTGCCGCGCCCGCTCGACATGGGCCAACAATGCCGGACGATCAGGCTGCGCAAACACCAGCAATTCATGTTCGACCGGTCGGCGGCGGCCCAGAAAAGCCGACAGCGGCTCTACAACCTGGTCGGGGGCTTCTTCCAATATGGCATGGGAGTTGACTCCGCCGAAACCAAAGGCGTTGATCCCCGCGCGGCGCGGCGTCCGGCCGCCATGAATCCAGGGCCGGGTTTCCGTATTGAGATACAGCGGGGTCTGTTCCAAGCCAAGATCGGCGCTGATTGTTTCACATAAAGTCGGCGGCAAAATCTTGTGATGCAACGCCAGGCTGCTCTTGATTAACGAGGCGATGCCGGCGGCCGGAATACAATGACCGATCATCGACTTGACCGACCCCAGGGCCACCGAGGGAATCGATCCTTTGCGGCCTCCCAGCAGTTGCCCCAGCGCTTCAATCTCGGTCTGATCCCCCAGCGGAATCCCGGTGCCGTGCGCTTCGATCAAGCCGACACTGGCCGGATCAAGTTGCGCCTGCTGATAGGCCCGCCGCATTGCCAACAACTCGCCTTCCAGCCGGGGAGCCATCAACCCCTTCGCCCGACCATCGGACGACTGACCAATCGCCTTCAACACCGCATAAATTCGATTGCCATCGCGTAGCGCTTCGTCCAGGCGTTTGAGCACCAATACTCCGCCGCCTTCGCCCAACAGCGTCCCATCCGCTCCGGCATCGAAGGGACGAACCCGCGAGCTACGCGACAAAGCGCCCAGCTCGCAGAACACCATATGCACCAAGGGCGGCGTTGAGGTATTGATGCCGCCGGCCAGCATCAGATCGACCCGGCCGCGTTGCAGCTCCTGCATCGCGTTTTCCACGGCGATCAACGAGGACGCGCAAGCGGCGTCGATGATGTAATTCGGCCCCATCAGATTGAGCCGGTTGGCAATCCGTCCGGTCATCATGTTCGGCACCAGACCGGGAATGCTATCAACATCCATCGGCAACAACTTGCTTTTTAACAGCGATCTCAACGCCTGGCGTCGGGCCGAATCCAGCGACATCGCCGCCGCCAACACCTCCAGCATTTGATCGACGATGACCCCGTGTTGCACGCCGTTGATGCTGGCGCGATTGGGATGGATGCCATGTCCCAGAATAATACCTGTAGATTCCGGCCGATAGTCGCCCTCCTTGAGTCCCGCATCCCGCAATGCGTTCCGCGCAAGCTCCAAGGCATGAAACTGATCCGGTTCACCACTAGCGGTCGATACCGGCATGATGCCAAAAGCCGAGGGATTGAAGCGCGACAGCTCCTTGAGAAAGCCACCCCGCTTGGTATAAATCTTGGCCTGTTCCAGAAAACCGCCGTTTTTGAAGTCAGCGCCTGCCGCGGCCAATGTCGGGTCGTAATAGCGATCGGCGCCCCAGTCAGGCAAAGGTTCGTCGATGGCGTCGCACTTATTCAGGATATTGGACCAATACGCGGCGACGTTTTCGGCTTTCGGGAACAAGCCCGCCATACCGATGATGGCGATATCACTCTTTGCCATGGTTGCCATCGCTCAACTGCTATCTATTGTGCTGAACTGGGAATACCGCCCGCCCAACCGCCCCCCAGGCGATTGAGCGCCGGGCTGGCCGTACATTCAAACTGCCAGATCGCCAAGCGTGGAACCTTTTGGAGATCGACGATCACGGCATCACCCAGCGTGACCGGATTGCTCAATTCAGAATGGATGCGGACGTAGGCTGTCAGCTGATCAGGTAGCGGCTCGCGACTGAAGCGCTGGAGCAGGCCGATACGGGTGGGCAACGTGGCGCTATCGCGCCATTGCCGCGACCAGACCAGCACGCCTTGAAATAAGGCGTCAATGATTGCCGGATCGATCAGCCACTGGCCCCGCGCGACGAAAGGGCAAAAACGTTCGACGCGACTGGGCGTCAACAGCAGGTCGAAACCCCGCGGGTCGAGCGCTTCAATCGCGCTGATCGACTGCAACAGCGGCCCGTGAAACAGCCAGCGGCGATAGGCGTCCGCCGCCGTCACTAGCGTCGAACTAGGATTTAAGGCCAACGGCGGCGGCGGTTTCTCGGAAAAAACCCGACCGGCTTTCACCGTAGCCCGGTAGCTGGGTTTACCGCTGGCATCGACCGCGCCGAGCGTAACATCAAACCGCCGCGGTCCCGCCGCGGCAGCATCAGCTTTCAAGTTGAGCTGTAGCGGTAAATCGTCCTCTAATAACCGCAAACCCCGCAACAAACGCACATCTTCCAATTCCAGCACATCGGCATCCGGCGTCAAGGCAGCCACGGCTTCAGCCATATACTCCAACGCCATGGCGAACGGCACCACAGGTATCCCGTCCAGCCGGTGCTGATCCAAATAGCAATCGCTGACGACATCCACCGTCTTGTCAAACCGCCACTGACCCGATCCGCTCTGGCTGAAATGGCCGCCATACAACAGCCCCCACAGCCCTGAGGTGATCAGGGCAGGATCGACCGAACCGGGCAACGCGCTGCGCCGGGTTTCTTCATATTCCCACGGAAAATCACCGGCCACCAATTCGACTTGGGCGACGGGACCATACAGCAATTCGCGCCACACGAATTGACGGCCCGCCGCCGCATTCACTAACTGAACGCCGCGCGCCTCGAATTGTCGCCGTACTTCCGGGGTCACCATACCAACGCCGTGCGTGGTGCGATCCCAAGGGCTCCAATTGATCGCCGCCACCTTGACTTGGCCACCCCAATGCCTGGCCAGCCCCGACGCCAACCGGCCCAGAATTTCATTGGCGGTCGCATAATCCGCTTGGCCGCGATTGCCGAACCGCCCGGCCACCGAGGTATAAAAGGCGACGAATTTCAAAGTCTCAGGCCGCAGATGCTTCGCTAGCAAGAAAGCGGGGATAACCTTGGTATCAATTACCCGGTCGATGCTGGCGCGGGATTTATCCAGCAGCCATCCATCTTCGATCACCCCGGCGCCGTGAATGACCGCATCAATCCGGCCGTGCTGGGTATAAAGTTCCTCCAGCAACCCGGCCAGCGCCGCCTCATCGCGCACATCCAGGGCCCGATAATCCACCCGTGCGCCCAAGGCGGCGAAATCAGCCAGGTTAGCGCGCGTTTCGCGGTCGCGCAGCACAGCCCGCACCCGTCGCTCGATTTCGACTGGGCGCGGCGAGCCACCGCCAGCTTGCGACTGCTGGACAAAGTAGCCGCGTAAGGCGGTCGCATCGGGCAAATCTTGTAGCGCTGATTCTTCTGCGCCCGGCAGCGGGCTTCGCCCCAGTAACACCAAGGTCAAGCGGCAAGCCGCCAGGTCGCGCAAGGTCTCGGCGGTAATGCCGCGCGCGCCGCCCGTCGCCAATACCACCCAGTGCTGATCCGGCTGCCGCAACGGCTGGATTAACGGCGATAGCGACGAGGGGATGGTGCGAAAAATGGTTCGCGCGCCGGCCGGATAGCCAATTTCGCGCCGGCCGCCCGGCAGGCCAGTTCCTGCAACACCCATCCCGCCAACTGCTCGGGATCGTCACCAGGATCGAGATCCACGGCCTTCGCGATGAATCCTGGCTGTTTCGCTTCAGTATTCCATTCCAGGTTCAGCGTTTTCGCCAACCCGGTTAACCCACCCCCGCCAGGGCACATTAACTCCGGATCGGCTGTTCCCGTACGCCCGAACTGTCCGCCCAGGCCGCTGACAGTCAGCAGCCGACCATGATCGCGCAGTTCAGGGCCGACTAACCGCAACAGATCGAATAGGGTCTTGACCTCCAGTCCTATCCGCTCGCGCCATTCCGCCAGGGAAGCAGTAACAGCCAGCGGCGGCCGACCCAAGGGCAGCAGATGAATCACGCCGCGAATGGCGGTGCCCCGCCATTGCGCATCAAGCCAGTGCGGCAAGCGCTCAGCATCGTCTAGCACTTCTTCAGGCACCAACATCGGCTGGACGCCCGCTTGTCGCAATTTTCGGCTGAGGGCATCAGCGACGCCCAAATCATCGGGCGTCAACAAATACAGACCAGGCTCCAGCACGGCCGGCAATGCCGGCAGCGGCTTGGCGTGCGCCTTGACGATATACCGGGACAGGGGGGCGCACGACCCGAATCCCGTCCCGGTTGACTCAAAAGGGCGGACGCCCTCCCCGGCCACAACGGCCGGTTTCACCACTTCGTTATCGACAGCAAGCCGGGCCGCCACCGCATCCAGGATCTCCTCGAAGGTGTGCAAGCTGGCGATGTCCTCCATGTGCGGCTGCAATGTTTGCGAAACCACCGCCGGCAACGACCGACGAAACAGGCCCAAAATTTCCACCCGTTTGATCGAATCGATTCCCAGATCGGCTTCGATGTCCTGATCAAGGCCGAGCATCTCTTGGGGATATCCAGTACGTTCGCTGACGATCTTGAGCAATAAGCTTTTCAAAGCGGCTGGCGCCACGCTCTGCTCTTCCGACGTAGCGACTGCAACGGTGGAAGATAGCGCTGGCGGTATCGGCGCCGGGCTCAGCGGCTGCACTGGCGCTGGGCTAAGGCTTGTCGCTGGAGCCACCGGCGCAACCGGTGGCGCAATCGGCAGGGGGACGGGAACGGCTGGCGGCGAGTTGATCGAAACGACGGAGGGCGTCGCCGACAATAGCTGATCGCCCGTCTCCTGCTCGCCACTGGCGGCGAAGTAAGCCAGCATCACCCGCTCTTGCAATTGTAAAAACTGGCGCATGGTTTCTTGATAGCCGGCAAGCGCCTGATCGGCGGTCCAAGGCCCGCCGGGGCCGGACGTCAAAGGCGGGCCGGATAGCTGGTCACTCATTGCATTACTCTCCAAAGATGGCACAATTTCCGGTAAAGCGAGCGGCGGCGCTAGCGGCATCGGTTGCCTCGCCATATCGTCCGCGGTCAAGAACGGTTTGGTTCCAAGCGTGGCCGGTTGGTGCGGACGGCGGACGCCGTTCCCGCTCAATAACCAACCATGGGCGGGCAATGGGGCGGGATAAGACTGTTCCAGCAGACGATCCAGCGCCACTTCATCGCTGACCCGTCCGGCGAACAGCGGCGTTAAATCCAGCCCGACGCCGTTGGCCAGCAACGCCGCCAACGCGTGCAACAGTCCCGTTAAACCGCCGCCGCGATCCTCCACCGCCAACGCTAAATGGGGCCGTTCGCCTAGAATCTGGCGAGTCAGCCGGGTCAACACATCCCGTGGCCCCACTTCCAGAAACAAGCGAGCGCCAGCCGCATACATCGCTTCAATTTCGCCAGTGAAATTGACCGGTTCGGTCAGATGCGCCGCCAAGCGATCCCGAATCGCCGCCGGTTGTGCCGGATAGGCCGCCGCCGTGGCATTGCCATAGACCGTGAACGCCGGTGACTGAAAGGGCAGCTCGCTCATGAAAGCCGCCAGCCGCGCCCGCGCCGGTTCGACCACCGGAGAATGAAAGGCGGCAGCCACGTTCAAAGGCGTGACGGCAATCGCCGAGTCTGTTAAAGCCTGTCTAGCCTGCCCGATAGCCGCCGCGGTTCCTGACAACACCAATTGCCGCGGCGCGTTGTAGTTGGCCAGGGTGATCGCCGGGATGCCAGCCAACGCCTTTTGCACCGATCCGACATCGGCCCCCGCCGCCAGCATGGTTCCCAGTTCGCCGCCAGCGGCCGCTTCGACGATGAATCGACCACGCGCCTCCGACAACCGCAGCAAGCTATCCTGATCGAACACACCGGCAGCGTGCAGCGCGACGTATTCACCATAGCTGTGACCCGCCGCCAGATCGGGCCGTAAATTCAGCGTTTTCAGCCACGCCCACAAACCGGCCTCAACCGCTCCTAGCGCCGGCTGAGCGATTTCGGTGCGCGTCAACCGCGCCCGCGCCGCTGACAACGCGGCCGGCGTAAAGCGGTTGGGCGGGTAGATATAGGCGCTCAGCCGGTTTTGATCAGCATGGCCACCGCCGATAACTTCCCGCAACAGCGCATCCGCCCGTTCCAACGTGGCCCGCAGCGGCGGCAAGGCGACCGCCAATTCGCGCAGCATGTCGGGATATTGGCTGCCCTGCCCCGGAAACAGCACCGCCAGGCGATTCGGCTGTTCCATTTCGGCCCAGGATTTGGGCAGATACACCGCTTCAGACCGGGCGGACGGCTGTTTCCCTTGCAGCAAGTCCACAGCTTCGGCGATTCGCAGCCGCAGTTCGGAGAGCGAACCGGCGACGATAGCCAAGGTCCGCCCCTGAGTCGGCGGGGTTGGCGCCAACGCCGCCGCCAAATCGGGCAACCGGGGCTGCGCGCCCGCCTCTAAAGCCGCTTGTAGTCGCTGTAACTGGACGAAAAGACCGGTTGTATCCGCCGCGCGCCAAACGAACAGTTCGACCGGCCAATCCGGCAGCGGCGCGCCGGCCGCGCTCTCGCTATCGTCGCCATGCGCCTCCAGCGTGGCGTGAAAGTTGGTGCCGCCAAACCCAAAGGCGCTGACGCTGGCGCGGCGCGGTCGCCCCGCTTCAGACAACCAGGGCCGCGCCTCGGCGGAAATAAATAATGGGCTGCTGGTCTCGCGCAGCGGTCCTAGCGGTTGATTGACACCCCGATGCGGCGGCAAGACGCGATAGTGCAAAGCGAGGGCGGCTTTGACCAAGCCGGCCACGCCAGCGGTCGCCTTGGTATGACCGATCAGGCTTTTCACCGAGCCGATGACGCCGCTGGCCGGCGGCGCGCCGACTTCAGCAAGCAGTGTCGTCACCGTTTCCAATTCCGCCTGGTCGCCGGCAACCGTCCCGGTGCCGTGCGCTTCCCACAATCCGACGGTCGCGGGCGAATAGCCGGCCTCCTGATAAGCGCGCCGCAAGGCCCGCAACTGCCCGGCTGGTCGCGGCGCGGTCAAGCCTTTGGCGCGGCCGTCACTGGAGCCGGCGATTCCCTTGATGACGGCATAGATCCGGTCGCCGTCGCGCTCCGCATCCGCCAAGCGCTTCAACACCACCGCGGCCACGCCCTCGGCGATAGCGATCCCATCGGCCTTTTCGTCGAAGGTGCGCGGGCGGCCTTGCGGCGACAACGCCTGCGTCTTGGCGAAACACAGATACATGAACGGCGATTGCATGGTATCGACGCCGCCGGAGATCACCAGATCGCTGTGGCCCAGCCGCAGTTCGTTAACGCCATGATAAATCGCCGCCAGGGAGGAGGCGCAAGCGGCGTCCACCGCGCAATTGATCCCGCCAAAATCGAAGCGGTTGCTGACCCGCCCGGCCGCCACATTGGGCAATAAACCGGCAAAGGAGTCTTCGGTCCACTCCGGCAACCGCGCCAATACCGTTTGATCGACCGCACCCACGGCGCGCGGCAAATCAGCGCGAGTCGCATAGCTCAATCCGAGTTCGCCCAGGCCACCCGTGGTTCCCAGCACAACGGCGATCCGCTCGCGATCCACTTGATCGAGCGCGATCTGGGCATCAGTCAACGCCTGGCGCACCGTCTCCAGCGTCAGCAATTGCAGGGGATCGACCGATTTCAGCGCCACCGGCGGTAGGCCATAGCGGGTCGGGTCAAACGGCTGTTCTGCGATGAATCCGCCCCATTTGGCGTAAATTCGGTCGCGGGCGGCGGGATCGGCGGCGTAATACAACCGCCAGTCCCAGCGCTCTGACGGAATCTGTTGCAAGCAATCCACGCCATCGACCAGATTCCGCCAATAGCCGCGGGTGTCGGTCGCGCCGGGCAGCCAAACACCGATACCGATGATGGCGACATCCGCCGGGCCAGCGCCGGTGCCCTGCCTTACCGGATCGCTGGAGGGCGTCTGATTCAGCCAGGTCAATGCCGCCGCTGTTACGTTGTGGTGCAATTGGGCCAGACTCAGCGGCCGATCATGCAGCGCGGCGACCTGGCCGATCATGTACATGCCTTGCTCCCATTGCTCTTCGTTCGAAGACAAACGCAACTCACCGTTTGCGTCGGCGCGGAGCAAGCCTTTGGTCGCCAAGCGCAAGCGGCCCAAGGTCAGTTCATCGAGCCGGTCGCGCACCAAGCGTGCCGATCCGCCTTGCTGTTGCAACTGCTGGCGGGCTTCATGAAAGGCGGCGACAAAAGGCGTCACCGCGCAACGGCTGGCGTGGCCAGGTCCCGTCGTCAAGGTGGCGGTCCCGCCGCAATTCAACGCCACTTGTTGAAACGTCGATCGGATCGCCCCGCCGCGCACCGCTTCCTCGGTCAGGATATAGGCGGTTCCCATCAATAAGCCGATGTGCGCGCCCAATCCGGTCAAGGGCGCGGCCAGCGTCGCCGCCATCGCCGCCGAGCGGGCGTCGTGCAGACCGCCCGCCAACAGGATCGATATTCCCTTCAGACCATCGGGCAGCCCCTGCCCATGGGCCAGCAACGCCTCGACCGCGGATTCCCATAACACCAGGCTGCTCAACGGCCCAATATGTCCGCCGCACTCTCGGCCTTCGAAAATAAATCGCCGCGCGCCCTGTTCCAAAAACAATTGCAACAAGGTGGGCGTGGGAACGTGCAGGTAAGTGAGAATGCCGTCGGCTTCCAATTGCCGGGCCTGCTCCGGTCGGCCACCGGCGATGTAGGCGAATGGCGGTCGCACCGCTCTGATCGCCGCCAACTGCTGTTCGCGCAGCGCCGCCGGCACGAACCCAAGAATCCCGACCCCCCACGGTCTTTGCGCCATCCGCTGTTGGGTTTCCTCCAGCAGTTTGCGCGCGCGGTCGCCTCCGAGCAGCGCCAACGCGATCATCGGCAAGGCCCCGGCCGCCGCGACCGCTTCCGCAAATTCCGGGCGATCGCTGACGCGAGTCATCGCGCCTTGCACCAGAGGGAAACGCGTGCCGTGCGCCCGCGCCAGCGGCGCATCTTCGCCCAGCGCGGCATCCCGCCGTGCCTGCGCCGGATCAGCGCGCCCTGCTTGCCGTAAGGCGCGCAATACGCCCGCAACCGTTCGGTAACGCTTGGCCCACGGCGCGGCGAACGCGCAATCCTGTCCGAGCGGCAAAATATCGTGCTCTAAAGGGTCCCGCCACCCTATTAGGGCATCCAGACTCTCGGCGGGATCGAGCGCTGCATTCTCCAACAACCGTTGCCGCCAAGCGCGGACGGGCGCGAAGCCGGGACGTTCCAATACACGTCCGTAAGCGGCGGTTTCTTCGCGGCCCACCAAGACGGTTTCAGTTCCGTCCAAACCCCGCAGCCAGGGTCGCAATGCCTCGGCCAGCGGGGATTCCTGCAACAGCAGCAACTGATTGTCGAGCACAACACCCGCCGCGCCGCCGATCCGGCAGGCGGCGGCGGAATGCAAACCGATACCACCGCGGGCGTAGACTGGCAATCCAGTCCGCGCCAACAGGCGTTGCAGGAGGACGAAAGTGCTTTCCTCGCCCACCACGCCGCCCGCTTCATGGCCCTTGACCCACCAGCCATCGATCTGGTCTTCAAGCAACGCCAATTCGTCCCGCCAAACCGCCAGTTCCAACAGGATTCGCCCGCCGCCGGCGCGATAGGGCTGAAGATCGGTCAGTAAAGGCAGGTTGCGTCCGGCGTCGAGAATCAGCCAGCTGGGTTTGCTCGCGCTTTGATCTTGCCACCCCGCTGGCCGTTCGAGTCCGCCCCATTTCAATCCATAGGGCTTGCGCGGCAACGCCAACCGGCGCAACGCAACCCCCATCTCGGCGGGCGCCATGCCATTTTCGGCATTCAGCACCCCGACAGCGCCCGCGCGGCTGCCAGCCACCGCCAAGGCGGGATCAGGCAAACCGTTGGGATTTAGGATGAAAACGGTGAAATCGTCGGCCACGGTCACAGTCGTCGCAGGTTAAATCGCTGGATCTGTCGGTGGGGTGAGCGGCGCTTCCGGTTTGCTGGTTTCGCTGGCAGCAAGCTTGAAACGGTTGACCCGCTGCATTTCCAGCAGGGTCTCCTGGAGAGCGGATTCCAGCCAGTCGGCGCGGTTTTCCAACTGATGGTAATAGCGAGTGATCTCTTCCAAGGTACTGGAGGTGCTCAATTCCTCGGAACGCGGCAGCCCCTCGACACCAAAATCCAGCCCCCAAGCGTTTTCACCTCCACCGGATTGGGGCAGGGCGTGGTCTTCTTGTTGTTGCAACCACTGTAACAAGGCCCGACGAATTTCAGGGTTCTTGGCCAGTTGCGCGATAGCCCCCCATTTAGCGGGACTTCGGCCCGGCTCTTCCGCCACGGAATTCGGCGCTGCCGCCAGCAAGCCCCGCAAATCGGGCCGTATTCGCCGTTGCGTCTCATCGGCGTGTTTGGCGCGTGTCTGGCGCTGGCCGCGCAGTTCTGTCAAGCGCTGTTTCACGTCATCGTCGCTCATCTGATCACTCTCCATCCGCTTTCCGTCCGAACGAGCGAACCTGCCCTTTCGCGGTTACCTAACACTCGTCGAACTTATTCCAGAAATTCCGCAAACCACTCATCGTCTTTCGAGCGCGAGACGGCTGGACTTGGCTCCGATCCGGTTTGCCGCGGGTTATGGGGTTCTGAGGGTGACAAACCAGGTTGCGATCGGGCAGCGGGCGGCTGGCTCCCGGCGTGCTCTGGCGTGCTTTCACCCTGACGGCGGGCCTCCCGCAGCCGCAATTCCAGATCGTCGGTTAACTCCCGCAACCGTCGCAACGTTTCTTCCATCACCGCAATTTCGCCCCCCACCTTGACCGGCTCGGTCGAGCGCGGCAACGCGGCGGCAACGGTCTGTTGGGTCACCGGCGACGGTTGGGGGCTTGGCAGCTCGATCGCGGCAACTTGAGGAGGCGGCTCGGCCAACGCGTCAGGCGCCGTCGGGACTGAAGCCTGATCCGCCCGCTCCAGCACTTGCTGTAAACGTTTCAATGGCCGCCGGCTCTCGCTCTGCTTTTTCAGTTACCCGCTGGGCGCGGACGCGACGGCCTTCCTGCCGTCGCTGACCGTCGGCGATTGGCGGATTAACCGCTGCGGCCGTCTCGGCTGGATTCAAAGGGTCTTGTTGATAGCGTTCCCTCATAGCCGCGCCCGTCCGGACGCCAGGGCAGCGCTTCGGTGAACGCGTATTCCGGCAATCGGGCCGGCCGCAGTCGGGGCTCCAGCAGAAAGTTAATGTCGTTGCCCAAGCGGGCCGTTACCGGCCCAACATGGGCATAAGGCGATAACTCTGGCATCTTCATGGCGGCGAGCTCGGCAGCGCCGCTCGGCAGTCCGAGCCAACGACAGATCGCCGCCAATTCAACATCAGGCTCCCGCAATATCTCCTCGCCCTTGACCCGGAGCCATTGGGATTGGGGCACTCGATCCAGAAACGCCATGATGCGGGTATTGGCCTCGTACCAGAGAATCTGCGGCTCGATCACCGGATAAGGCGCGCTGTAATCAATGGCGTTCAGCATCATGAGCATCAGCTTACCGCCACGGGCCTTGAGCACCGACTCACATTGCGCTCTGGGGTGGCGCAAAAGATGGAGGAAACGCGCGTTTGGATAGGCTTCCAGCAGGCGGTCGAGATACAGGCCCTTGCGCAAATAGGCCGGGCTTTTCTCGATCGCGATCAGAGGGTCGATCTTCGCCAGCAACTCTTGAAATACTTCATGCGTTGTCCGCCGCGCTCGCACCCGAATCCACCGATAGGCCATGGCCACGCTGTCGATGGTTTGCTCGCCGGCATAGAGTTGGGCCACGGTCCGCAACAAGCCATGCCGCATCACCGGCCAAAACGTGGATTTACGGCCGCCATCGCTGTCGGTTCCCCGCCAAAACTCATCCATCGTTTCCGCCATGAACAGATTCAGCTCCGGGAAACCGTACATCCGCGGGTGCTGGCCCAGCAGGGTGCTGACCAACGAGGTGAAAGAGCGCGGCGGGGCCAGGATGAACAGCGGTTCGCGCTTGGCGAGCCTACTCCCCTCACGCATGACTGCCATCGCCATCGGACTCGGTAGCGCTGAGCCAAACCCGCGACCGACAAAGCTTCACGGCCGTAGCCCTTCGATCAAGGGCACCTCAAAGCATTTTTCATGCATGATGGGGCCGTGGCCGAAATAACCCTCCTCACCGAACAACTCGCCATGATCAGCGGTGACGATGAAATAGGTGTGCGGCGGACACTTCGCATACAATTCGCCCAACAGGCGATCCACATGCTCGACGCAATGGATCTGCTGGCGGTGCAACCGCGCCATCTCTTCGGCCGGAAAGAAATCTTGTCCCTCTGTCGTCGGTGTTTTCGAATGGCCACTCAAGTCCTTCAGCACGCCGTGCACCCCCGAAATATGCGGTAGATCAGAACCAGCCAACATATAAGGGTAATGCGTTTCGCCCAGATTGAGAAAATAGAAACGGGTTTGCGGCGCGGGAAAGGCGATTTCGCGCACCATGCCGGCAAAATCGTTGTGATTTTCCATCAAGCGGTAATCGTCGAAATCCCGATTGAGCAGGGTATAGGGATTCAATACCGGCAGCGACATCCGGGCGATGGTTTCATAACCGTAGCCTTGCAACACTTTCGGCAACGACAGCTCCGGCACGAAAGTCTTGAACGAGAGTCCGGGAATGCCGAGCCGGTCTACCCAACGCTTGAACTCGCTCTTGTAAACCTCGGAGGCAAACACGCCGCGAGGGCTGGTGTGGGGCAACATGCCCATCAACATGGCATAATGCGATGGCGAGGTCCAAGAGGCATAGCTGTAGCGGCGTTCGATCGAGCCGAGGCGGTCGATATTGGGAGTATCCGCCATCAGGCAGCTGTCGTAGCGACAGCTATCCATGACGATATAGATCAGATGATTCATACGTGGGCGTCGCACTGGCGGCGCATTCAGCGCCCGTCGCGACGCTGTTTGCGGTTCTGACGAATGCGCTGAGTTTCCTCGGCAACGTGGTCTGCAACGGAAGGTTGCAATACTTCAGCCAACTCTTCCCAGTCGGCTCGCTCGCCGCTGGCGGACAATTCCTGTTTCAGTTCCTCCAACAACTGTTCGTTATCGGGCAGATGCAGCACCGTAGCGCGATACTCCTCGACCGCCAGCCTGAATTGCTTGCGTTGTAGATGAATATCTCCCAACAATTTATGCACCAGCGAAGCGGTTTCACCATTCTGGGGCAACGCCTGGACATGCTGTTCCGCTTCCTGCAACTTGCCGTTGGCCAGTAAAGCCTCGACCAGGCTCAAGCGGATGGCGGTTCGACCGGGATTGAACGGCAAGGCGGCTTGCAAGGCAGCCTCGGCCACGGGGTATAATTCCAATTCCAGCGCCGCGCGACCCAATTGCACCAGGCTGGCGCCTTGCTCCAACGAATGGGATACCCCAGCCTGCAAGACGCGCTCGGCTTCAGCACGATCATTTTCAGCAACCAACAATTTCGCCAGCAGACTAACGGCGCGGACATGGCCGGGATCGATCTCCAGCGCCAACCGCAATTCAGCGACCGCCGCGCCAGCCCGTCCCTGTTCGCGATGGATTTCCGCCAGCAACAATCGCGGCAACACCTTTCGAGGGTTATAGCGCAGCGCGGTTTGCAACTGCCCTAGCGCCTCTTCATAACGCTGTTGGCGCAATAGCGCTTGACCGAGCCCCACCAGAGCCTTCACTGATTTTGGATCCAAATTGACCGCATTCTGAAAGGCCATTATAGCCTGCTCAAAATGATCCAATCCGATCAGAGCCTGCCCCTCCAACACATAGGCCTTCGGCTGCAAAGGATCGAGTTTTCGGGCTTCGACAAAATGGCTCATCGCTTCTTCTGGCTGACCCTCCCGCAGCAGCACCAGACCCAACCCCAGATGGGCGCCCACGGATTTGGCGTTGCTGGCCAATAGCGCTTGGAATATGAGCCGGGCTTCGTCGTGGCGTTCTTCGCGAAACAGGGAACGCCCCTTTCGCAACTGCTCGCGCTCGTCTTTAACTTCATTCACCGGAAGTTCGTCGGGTCCCAGTTTTTTTACCGTAGGCTTCCACTTATTGCTCATACCCTCACCTCATCAAAAACGAGCGCCGCCCAACCAACAGACCCGAACTCTCCATTTCGGCAATTGCTCAAAGCCAGCGAGATCGGGTGGATCGTAATGTTCATGAAACATAAAATCGACATCGGATGAAAAGGCCGCCCGCCAGTTTCCAACACTCGCCTCAAGCAAACTCCCGGACACCAAAACAGCGATGGACATGGGCAAGATCCGAAAAATAAACAATCGCTTAAAGGTTTTTGTCTTATAGATATCAGCGCTTTCCTAACATTCGGGCGAGAATCAGCGCATCAATCTTAAGCCCTCTCGAATCTCCTCGCCGGATTCCGAGCAGCCACCGCCAAACCAAGGCAAAAATTGAGCCGCATCAAAACGCAAAGTGGACACTATTAACGCAGACAATGATTTATCATAACAACCTGAACTTTGGCTGTACAAATACCTCTTTGGATGACGATTTAGCATTTTTGTTCGGCGATAGCTCACAATGGAGTCATTAGTATCGTTCCACAAATTTGAAATAAATCCCAGGTTCTTAAAAATACTCAATCTTACTTTCCAATAATTTGTTAATTTTATGATAAGTAACCAAGTAACTCCTTATCAGCGCACTGAAAAAACTCAACACTTACCAAGAACCGGTCAATAATCAGGCGGACGCTTCCGCATGACCCAGTTGCGATTCAGACTAATCCTTAGCGAAAAAATGACTACTCCGCTCTCGTCAGCCATGCAAGACATCCAATCCCGCCTCATCCAATTACTGAATGACATGATCCATGAATGGGATATTGAATTATTGGAGCCGGTCGGGGTTGAAACCCGTCTGATCGAAGATCTTGGCTTTGAATCCGTCGATTTAATGCAATTGATCGTCGCCATGGAGCAGGCGTTTGGAGTGCGCGGTCTGCCCTACGACCAAGTACTGATGCAGGATGGTGGCTACATCATCGAAATTACCGTTCGTCAACTTGCTGAATTTTTGTATCGTTTCGCCCCCATCCAGCCATCAAGCCACGCTTTATCCCGCTAACTGCCTCAAGGCGTTTATAAAGCTCTTTTTGACATTTCGCAGGAAAATTAAGATAATTTCGCCTCGAATCTGATACTTCGCCCGGTAGCGCATTGCTACCCCGCCACGTGGAGGGAATTTATGCTGAAACCAGAATACGACGCTACGTAACAATACCTTCCGGGCGATTTTCGGAAGGCTCTGGTTGTCTTCCGGATCCGCTTCTTCCTCCCAATGTGGAAAGCCCTGGATGACGCCCGTCATCCAGGGTTTTTTGTTGGGAAGCTGATCCCGTCTCCTTTAATTAATGAGCAGCCCATCATGCCTATTCAACGAATTATCACCAAGGGCAAAGTACCGGTCAAAATCTACACTGACGACGTAGACCCGCAAGCCTTGACCCAGTTGACTAACATCGCGCAACTGCCGTTCATCCACAGCCATGTGGCGGCCATGCCGGATGTTCACGTCGGCATCGGAGCAACCGTGGGCGCTGTTATCCCGACCAAAGGTGCCATCATTCCGGCAGCCGTCGGGGTGGATATTGGTTGCGGGATGAACGCGGTGCGGCTCAGCCTCAAAGCCAGCCAGCTGCCGGATAATTTGCGGCCGTTGCGCGCCGCGGTGGAAGCGGTGGTGCCGGTCGGTTTCGCGATGCACCAGGATAAACCGGGTGTGCCGGCCTCAGCCGTGCGCGGCCTCGATGGTGGCTTGGATCGTGTCGTCGGCAAACATCCCGGCATCCTCAAGATGCAAAAGCATGTCGAGCGAATTTGGGCGCAACAGCTGGGCACGCTGGGCGGCGGCAATCACTTCATCGAGATTTGTCTGGATGAAAACCAAAATGTCTGGGTGATGCTGCATTCCGGCAGTCGCGGCATTGGTAACATCATCGGTCGTTACTTTATCGACCTGGCGCGAAAGGACATGGGTAAGCATCTCAGCAATCTGCCCGACCGCGATCTGGCCTACTTTGAGGAAGGCGCGGAACACTTCAAAGACTATGTGGAAGCAGTGAGTTGGGCGCAAGACTACGCGATGGTGAACCGCCGCGAGATGATGCGGTTGATCCTGGACGCTTTGAGCCGGCAGATGACGCCCTTCACGCTGACTCAGGAAGCAATCAATTGCCACCATAACTACGTGGCGGTGGAACAGCACTTCGGGGAAAAGTTGTACGTGACCCGCAAGGGCGCGATCCGCGCCGGCGAAGGTGATTTAGGAATTATCCCCGGCAGCATGGGGGCAAAATCCTACATCGTCCGCGGCAAGGGCGAACCGCAATCGTTCTGCTCCTGCTCGCACGGGGCGGGACGGCGGCTAAGTCGGGGCAAGGCGAAAAAAGCCTTCGATCCTCAAGACCTGATCGCCCAAACCGCCGGCGTGGAATGCCGTAAGGACGCCGGGGTGCTCGACGAGATTCCGGGCGCCTACAAGGACATCGACGCTGTAATGGCCCACCAGGCGGATTTGGTGGCGGTGGTGCATACCTTGAAGCAAGTGGTCTGCGTCAAGGGTTGAAATACGTCCCAAACCAGCAACTCCCTTTCGCGGATGCCGCGGTGAGGGAATCAAGAGGAGCCTCGAACCATGCCCCCACGTCGCAACCTCGTTGCCGCCGCGCCGATCCTGCGCAAGGGCGGCGTGCATCAGAAATCGAAAACCGCCGAGCGGGCCAAGGCCCGCGCCGCGCTGAAACGAGAGGCGGTCGCCTGGCGGCCGCCCCGCTGATGGCGGCTTGCTGGCTACAACCGACAACCATTACCACCGCAGCAAAACCCAAGCTGGGATCAGCATTCCTTCCTGCAAGTCGTTATAGCGGGCTTCCAAATACCCGTCGCCATCGGTGTCCACCAAATAATAGGGGATGCCCTTGGTCGGCACGACTTTGATCATATAGAGCACACCCCCCGCCCGATACTCCTCAATGCTGCCGCGCGCGCCGAGCCGGCGAATCCGCACTTCGGGAACTGGCGCGCCTTGAGCGTCCATTTCGGGGGAACCGTCTGGTATAGGCTCCAATCCCGGCGGATCGGATGCCTCCCGCGCCCAACTCAAGTTTGAGCAAATCAGTAACAGCGGCAACAACAACCGCAAGCGCATGGCAAATCCTTTAAGGGTTAACTGATCAATGACGCGATTTAAGCGGCGGTGCGAATTCGCCGGGGCGAATCATTTCCCAGCACTGGCGATTTGTCCAGTTGCTGGCGCATCGGCTCGTGCTCGCAGGCTCTCGATGAACCGCCGGATGTGCGGGACGTGGCTCCCTTCCCAATACAGTTGACCGCACGCATCGCATTCCCAGAACTCTTCGACATGATGGCGACTTTCCTGGGGCGGACGTTCCCAAACTTTATTTTTCGCCACCGTCGCCAGCAAGCCATTGCAGTGAGTGCAGCGCTGGAACGGTTTGATAGCCTGGTAAAGATCCAGTCGATCCACCACTTCCTCGATCTGTCGGCGCGGATGGGTGGCGCGGACGTAGTAGCCGTGAGTAACCACCGCCCGCTTCAATAAATCTCGGTCGCGGGTCAATAAAATGCGCCGTTCCGCGCAGGCCAAGGCCGCTAGTTCGGCATCGCCATAATCGTTGCGGTACAGCGTATCGAACCCCAGCAAGCGCAGATAGCGCGCCAGCCGGCCCAGATGCACGTCCAGCACGAAGCGGCTGATGCGTAATGGCCTGGGTCGAACCCGAATCAGCGGTTGAATATCGAACGATTCGAACATGGGATAGACACTGATGTGATCGCCGTCCCGGACGATGTGATTGAAACCCACCGACTGGCCGTTGACCAAAATCAAATCAATCTCGGTATGCGGCACCCCAAGAGCTTCGATCATATCCTTGATGGAAGCCCGCCGCTGAAACTCGTGGATAAAGCAAACCTTGCGCCGCGCGAGGGGGAGAAAATCGTTCAGTTCTTCATAGAACCGCATCTGGCACTTGTTTTTCAACAGCTTTCAGACCTCCGCGCCGCTGGATAATTACCCACGTCTCCCTAGGAATTGTAGTCAAGCAAATGGGGGAAACGTTATTTACAGCACAAAACAGCTCGCTCGAACATCAACCTGGAAAATTCATTGGTATTATTGAAAACACTCCGTGATCTAACGATTATGACGCGGGCACTTCAATCCGGTGACTGATCGAGCACTAAAAATTACTGATGGAGCATCCATGGGCATTCCAAAAATCAGCTTTGGGTTATTTGGGGCAATGGCGCTAAGCGCAAATTTCCTGGCTGCCTCGGCGGTCCAGGCGGGCGACATCGTACTTACCGTGGAAGAACCCGTTTCCAGCAGCGTCTATAGCGGCGTATCTAACTTGCGCGGCTGGGTGGTGGGATCTTCGGGCATCGCCAAAGTGGAGCTCCATGTGGATGGCGTCTTCCTCACCAACGTCCCTGCCGGCGGGTTTCGCAGCGATGTCGGCCAGCAATATCCAAGCTATCCCAATTCCAATAATGCCGGTTTTTCAATGGCCTTCAACTACTCCAATTTGTCGGTCGGCCCTCATCTGATTCGAGTCCGGGCGATAGACCAGGCAGGCGCTTCCCGCGATGCGTCAGTCAACTTCAATGTCGCGCGCTTCGACAACCCCTATATCGCCGATCCGGCAAAAATCAGCCTGGGCGGGGCCAGTAGCACCCTGGACACCCGGTCCATCTCTTTAAAAAACGTGAGCGCCGATGGTAAAAACTACGATCTTCGGCTCGATTGGCGCAGCGAGGTTCAGGGATTCGTTATTACCCAGGCAACGCCGGCGGGTGGGCCGCCAGGAACGAATTACAGCGGCGGTTACCACTCGGTGGTCTCGCAGACCAGCAATAGCTGCGCGTTCCCAGTAAACCAGCAAACCACCAGTGACCTGCAATTGACGCAAGCAGGTACTCAGTTGACCGGAACGGAAAGCAATACCCTGCCCGTTTCGGGAACGGTGGATTCGTCCGGTAATTTCTCGCTGTTATCCAACCGGCAAAGCCAGACTTCGGGTAACTGCCGCGGTGAGTCGTATTTCAAATACCAGGGTAGCTTCCCAAGTCAGACAACGGCCATCTCCATTTACTTTGAATATTTTGGTAGTTGTCCTTATAGTAATTGCACAGCTAACTTTCAGGGGAGCATCAATAAAGTCAATACTCAGGCCAGTCCCCATCAAGCGCCCCATAACGCTCAATCCCAGCATTGGCGATGGCGTTCAATCCGTGCTGGAAGCGGCCAAAGCGTTTTAAAGACAGCTCAAATTCACTCCTTCTCAATCTATTAGCCTGATCTATACTTTTCATGGCCTCCGCCGCATTAGAGCTGGCAGAGGCTATGCCCTAATCTGGTTTAGCCGATCTCAGTCACAGCTTAGCGAGCTTCAGAAAATCGCAAACCTTGCCAAAACCACACTATTTCTCAAGCAAGGGCATCCCGTGGCCATTTGTTCGCGCGTGAATGTTCCCATTCCTTCAGAAACTTCCGACCGCGCGTCGCCCCATGCTCTCGTAACCCCGCAATAAAAACTGGATCGCGATTGAACTTGCTCGCCACATCGAGCTCGGCTCGATTGGTTGACATGGATATTACATAAACATCAATCGGTTTCTTGCCTTTGGCAAATTTATCTTTTGGATAGCTCGCGATCCAATCATTCACTTTCTGGATGAAATACAATTCCTGATTGAGGGATAGATTCCCGGATAGCTCGTTCCGGCGATCCTCGATTTCTCCCAGTAACAGCGGCTCTTTCTCGCGTCGTTGCGGGTTCAGCCGAATTACCCAAATTTCATCTGGAATATCTGATAGATCCTTGCCAGCGATGAATTCACGCACGGGCGGATTTTGTGAAAAGAGGCCATCCCAATACAGTGGATCTTGATCGTACTCGTTTTTGAGACCGGGAATTTTCTGAGCGCGGCGGATTTCCGGCAGCGTGCCCGAGGCCGCTACCGCCGCATAACTGATGGGACGCGCTTCCGGTCCCAAGCGCGGGTCATGGGAGTCAAACGCTTCAAACGCTCCGCTCAAAATCTCCACCGCTCCAATTAATAGTTGCGGCTTTTTGCCAAGGCCCTGGATCTGCGCCAGATTGGGAGCGCAGGTTTTGAGTAATTGTTGGAAATCGTAAAACTCGGGGCGGATTTCACCCAAAGCCAATGCGGGCGGCAACGAATTTTCCAAAGTAGACCAATTGCGCAATACCGCCATCTGCCAATCGTAAAATACGGGCGGCGCCAACTGCTTGAACTCTAATCCAGCTGTCTGTAACTTAAAAGCGAGTTGGGCGAAATGGTTCATGCTCAGCTCGCCGCTCTTTTGCGCCTGAAAGGTATCCCACAGGTCGTTCAAAGCCCGCCGCGCTTCGGCAAAGGGATTTGGTTTCCCATTCAGCAACCCATACCACACCATGAACGCATTCAAAGCGCCGGATGAAGTCCCGCTCAAACTAATGAGATCGAAGCGCTTCGTTCCTGTCTTGGCTTTCTGGAGAACTTCAGCTTCCCGCAGGATTTCATCCAAGACGCCGCAGGTAAACGCGCCATGAATCCCACCACCCTGACAGGCGATAGCAATCTTTTTTGGTCTCTCCACAAAAACCCCCTACCCCGTTGCCATGAAGATCAAATGCCGCCGACAGTAGCATTTTCACTCGCCTTTCCAAAGCTATTCAGATCGTCCAATGCGGTTAAAAATCCATTACACGCCCAAATACCGACTCCACAACCCTCGATCTGAATCGAGTTCGGCCGAAGTACCGCTCCAAACCAAGCGACCGCGTTCGAGGATGAAATGGCGATCAGCCAGCTTGACCAGGCGCTCGACATACTTATCCACCACCAACACAGTCTGACCAGCCGCCTTCAGGCGGTCGAGGCAGCGCCAGATCTCCTCGCGAATCACCGGCGCTAGCCCTTCGGTCGCTTCATCCAGAATCAGCAGGCGCGGGTTGGTGGACAAGGCGCGAGCGATAGCGAGCATCTGCTGTTCACCGCCGGATAACTGGTTGCCCGAATGGGCCGCTCGCGCCGCCAAACTGGGGAATAAAGCGTACAGCCGCCGTGAAGTCCACGGCTTGCCCAAACCACCGCGGTTGTCGGCAAAGGCGATGAGATGTTCATGAACCGTCAAATTGGGAAAGCATTGCCGTCCTTCCGGCACGATCGCCATGCCGAGGCGGGCGATGGCGTCCGCTCGCGCCCGATGAATGGCATGGCCGCCAAACTGAATTTCGCCACGGCGGGGCGGCAAGCGGCCGATCAGGGTTTTAAGCACCCTGCTTTTACCCATCCCATTCCGGCCAAGCAGCGTAACCACCTCCCCGGCCTGGATGTCGAAATCCAACCCAAACAGCACTTGGCTGGCGCCGTAACCCGCTTCCAGGCCGCGACAGCTTAATAAGGGAGCGGAATTCATCCGCTGGCCTCCGTGCCCAGATACACCGCCTGCACTTCAGGATGATCTCGAATGGAAGCGACATCGCCGGAAGCCAGCACCCGACCGTAGTCCAGCACCGAAATCCGATCAGCCAGTTGAAAAACAGCGTCCATATCGTGTTCCACCAGCAAAATCGCGGTCTCGGTCCGCAAGCGGTGAAGCAAAGCCACCATTTGGGCCGAATCTTCCGGCCCCATCCCAGCCAACGGCTCATCGAGCAGGAGCAGTTTGGGCCGCGTCGCCAGCGCCAGCGCAACATCCAGCTTGCGTTGGTCGCCGTGGGGCAGAATGGCGGCGGCGCGGTCGAGCGCAGCATCGAGGCCAAATTTTTGCGCCAACGCCAAGGCGCTCTCACGCAAGGAGCCTTCCGCCGCGCGCCGGCGCAAACAGCGGAAGCTGGAACCAGCTCGCGCTTGCACGGCCAGCATCAGATTATCAAACACGCTGTCTGCGCCAAACACGCTAGTGACTTGGAAACAGCGTGACAGCCCGCGCCGCACCCGCTGATAGGGCGGCAAACCCGTCAGATCGGCTCCATCCAGCACCAGACGGCCCGCGTCCAATGGCAACAGCCCGGAAATAAGATTGATCAACGTGGTTTTGCCCGCGCCATTGGGACCGATCAGCGCATGTATTTCGCCCGGCTCGACGGCGAAACTGACCCGATCAACCGCAACAAGACCCCCGAAGTGTTTGAATAAGCCATCGGCGCTAAACAGGCTCATCCTGCCCTCCTCGGTCCCTCGAACAACGACACCACGCCTTTGGGCGCCAAAAACACGATCAAGACTAACAACAGGCCCATCGGCCAGCGCCAGTATTCGGTATAAAGCTTCAGTACTTCCGCTAGCGTCAACCAGAGGGCCACGCCCGCCGGCCCACCCCAGCGCCGCCCCAGACCGCCGATCACCACCATCACCAGCAAAGTGGCTGACTCCGTCCAATGCATCACGGACGGACTAACGAATTTATTGTGGCTGGCGAGCAGCGCCCCAGCCAAGCCGGCCACCGCGCCAGCCCCGATAAAGGCCGCGAGCTTGATTCGATAAATCGGATAGCCGAGCGCCGCCATCCGGGTTTCATTATCGCGGATGCCGCGTAGCGCATAACCGAAACGGGAAACCGCAAGGCGGCAGGAGAAGGTGAACAACAGCGCCGCCAGCGCCAGTACCACCCAATACAGAACATGCGGATGCGCGTCGTCCAGCCCTACACCCAATAACAACGGAGCGTGCAAGCTATAACCATCATCGCCGCCGTAAGCACTCAGCGAAACCGCTAAGTGGTGCAACATCTGCGAGAAAGCCAGCGTGATCATCAGAAAATAAACGCCACGAGTGCGCAGTGAGACCGCGCCGATCACGGCCGCGAACGCCCCCGCGACCGCGACCGCCGCCAGCCAAGCGCCCCAAGCGGAAGTAACCCCGCCATCCACCAAAGCCACCACCGTATAAGCGCCGACGCCGACAAAACCGGAGTGACCGAGCGCCACCATGCCGCCGTAACCGAGAATAAAATTGAGGCTGGTGGCCGCCATCATCACAATCAATAAATGGCGGATGAAACCCACGTAATAGTCGAGATCCAAGGATGGAGCCAGCAGCGGAAACAGCGCGAGCGACAGCAACAAGAGCCACGGCAAACTCCGCGCCAGCCACCCAGGAGCGCGCTTCACCGCGACATCTCAGGCGCGCGCCGGGAACAGTCCCGCCGGTTTCAGGATAAGCACCGCCGCCATCAAGAGATACATGGCGATACCAGCCAATGCCGGGCCGAGATCGGCGGCCAGCGCCGGCGGCAGTACCGCTCGCAACAGCGGGGGCAGGAAGGCGCGGCCGGCGGTATCCACCAAACCGACTAGCAAGGCGGCGATAAACGCGCCGCGCACCGAACCGATGCCGCCAATCACAATCACCACTAAAGCTGGAATCAGGATCGCTTCGCCCATGCCGATCTGCACCGCGCTGATCGGCCCCATCAGCGCGCCGGCCAGCGCCGCCAACGCCGCGCCGAGGGCGAACACGAAGGAGAACACCCGATCCACCCGCACCCCCATCAATTCGGCCATCGCCCGGTTGGAAGCGCCGGCGCGCACCAGCATCCCGATACGGGTATGGTTGACCAGCAGATAGAGACCAGCCGCCACCAGCAAACCCGCGCCGAGCAACAGCAGGCGGTAAGCGGAATAGGGCAGTTCAGCCAATAGCTGTACGGGGCCGGCCAGCGCGGTCGGCATCGATGCCAAGAGAGGGGATGGTCCCCACAGCGCTTTCACCCCATCATCGGCAATCAGAATGATGCCGAAGGTGGCGATCACCTGGGCTAGGTGATCGCGCGGGTAGAGCCGGCGCACGATCAGGATTTCGAGCAGCCAGGAGACCAGCACCGTCGCGGCGATCGCGGCCAGCACCGCTCCGACGAAGCTGCCGCTGGCTTGATGGACCTGGGCAGCGATATAAGCGCCGGCCATGTAGAGCGAGCCGTGGGCGAGGTTCATGGTGTCCATGATGCCGAACACCAAAGTCAGGCCAGCGGCCAGCAGAAACAGCATCAGGCCATAGCCAAGCCCGTTCAAGATTTGCTCGATGATAAAAATAGCATCCATCGCTACCCTTCAAGCGCCCGGAACAACCGGAAAAAACGCCCCTGCTCCGAGCCGCCTGTCACATCTTACATTCGCCAACATAGGCATCTTGATGCTTTTCCATCACGGTAGCGACTAATTTGTTGGCAAGCTGCCCCTTGGCATCCTTCTCTACCAGCCGCAGGTAATAGTTCTGCACCGGAAAATTGTTGGGGCCGTAGTTGAACGCGCCGCGCACCGACTTGAAATTAGCTTTCTTCAACGCCGCCAGCACCGCCTCGCGGTCGTTGACCTTGCCGCCAACTTCACGCACCGCCGCATCCATCGCCATTACCACATCATAGGCTTGGGCGGCATAGACGGTGGGGTAACGGCCTTCGTATTGCTTGCGGAAGGCGGTCACGAACTCCGCATTAGCCGGCACTTGCAGGTCGTGCGCCCAGTGCGCGGTGTTGTAGATGCCCAGCATCGGCTCGCCCACCGCTTGGATGATATCTTGATCGGCGGAAAAGCCGGGGGCGATGAGCGGGATGCCCTTGAGGCCGCCAGCGACGAACTGCTTGATAAAATTGATACCCATCGCGGCGGGCAGGAAGAAAAATATCGCATCGGGTTTGGCCGCGCGGATCTGGGCGATCTCGGCGGCGTAATCGATCTGGCCGACCTTGGTATAAATTTCCTCTTTCACCGCGCCCTTATAAAAACGTTTGAAACCACCGAGATGATCCTTGCCCGCCGGGTAGTTGGGCGCAATCAAGACCATATTTTTATAGCCTTTTTCATTGGCGACTTTACCGGCGGCCTCGTCGTAGGTGTCGTTTTGATAGGACAGCCCAAAGAAATAGGGATTGCACTGCTTGCCGGCGAACTGGCTCGGCCCCGGATTACTTGACAAATACGGCACTTTGGCGGCAAACAGCGCCGGGCCGACCGCCAGCGCCGCGTTGGAGGCGACCGGGCCGGTAAAGAAGTCAATCTTGTCGCGCTGCAAATAGCGATTCACCAACTGGTTAGCCTGTTCTGGATTGCCGGCGAAGTCGGTCTGTAAAAACTCAGCGGGCACGCCACCGAGCTTGTTTCCCAGCTGCCCGATGGCGAGATTCAAGCCATCGCGGGTTTCAGCGCCGATGGTGGCGAAAGGGCCAGAAATATCGAGCGCCACGCCGACCTTGATCGGCGTGGCGGGTTCGGCGGCATGGGCGTTCAGCGTTCCGCAGAGGGCCAGCAAGAGCGCGGCGTTTTTCAGCTTCAGCATCGATATTCCTTGAATCGGGATTGAAAAAAATGAGATAGCGCCAGAGTGATCGCTCGGTCGCGTCCCCATAGTGCTTGCCATCGGACGAAAGCGACCGTGGGAGGCCGCTTGAGCGCCTTTGGATATTACCTGAATTACTCGGGTGCTTTTTATTGAATCCGTTGCCCAAATTCAAATAGTTCGTTATATCTTGACTCTCAAATCAGATCACCAAAATCATGCGACGCTTTCTGCTGGCTTTCATCGGAATTGGTTTATTGCTGTACGGGGTGGTCTATCTTCCTCCGGTCCGAGACCAGATCATCGCACCGTTTACCGACAGCTTGACAGTGATGGCGGGGGGATTGATCACGCTGTTCGGCGGACAAGCCTGGGTGCAAGGCAACGTACTGAGCATTCCCGGCTTTAGCGTGCGGATTCTCGATCTTTGCAACGGGGTGGAAGCCACCTTACTGCTGTGGACCGCCATGTTGGCTTTTCCGGCCTCATGGCGTCATCGGCTTATTGGATTACTGATCGGTTTCTTGGGCGTACAGCTCCTCAATTTGATCCGTATTGTCAGCTTAGTGTACTTGGGCGTATGGAAACCGGCGTGGTTCTACTGGGTGCACTGGTATGTGTGGGATGCGTTGATCTTGGTGGATGTGCTGCTGATTTTCCTGCTGTGGTTGCGCCAGCTCCCCTTGGAATCCCGGCAAGATGTACCAGCCGTTTGATCCCTTGCTGCTCCGTCTGTTAGCGGGCGGTGCGCTCTTTCTGCCTCTGAGTCTGGCAGCCTGGTGGTGGCTGGTGCGAGTACCTCTAGCAACGTGGCTAGGCTACGGAGTCGGCGCGATCAGCCAATGGCTATGGCCGGAAGCCATTTTGGGCGTCGGCCTGGATGGCGATAAGGGCTTGATCATTAGCCTGCTGCCCCCATTGCTCGACTCGGCGCAAATGTTCATGGCCCTGCCGCTGCCTTTCAATCGCGCCACCGTGATTCTACCGCTGTTCTGGGGGTTGACGCTGGCGACGCCGGGACGCGGACTGCTTCGCCGCTTGTTGCTCGGCACGCTCGTCCTGCTGCCCGTCGTCTATGTGATGGTGTTGTTGTATGCGCAGTTCCAGCTGGCGCTGTACCGCACCCATTTGCCCCTGTTGACCGAGACTCCACCCGCCAATTATGCGTTGGCTTTACCGGATTCGCCGATGTGGTATTACCTGTGGGGATTGGGCCGGCAATTGGCCGTGCTGGTGCTGCCCGTGGTCGCGCCGCTGATCGTCTGGCTATTGCTGCACGGCTCGTTCTTGCGCAAAATCATTCTCAGCGGGCTGCTACGACGCGGACTTCAAGCAGGCGACGCCACACTCCCCCCATCACCGTCCGCGGCGCCGGAGCGAAAGCCGTCGTGATCGTTCGGCGTTATTGCCTGATCTTAGGTTCTTTGCTGCTGGCGGCTTGCGATCCCCAGCAGGCTCAATACCGCACGGCGATGCAGCAACTGTTTCAGCGCGATTATCGGGCCGGCGCCGCCACCCTCACTTCACTGGCTGAAAACGGCCACCCCCCCTCTCAATTTCGATTGGGCTTTCTTTATCGCACCGGACTAGGCGTGCCGCGCAGCGCCCGCTTGGCCAATTACTGGTTTGAAAAAGCAGCGCAACAGGGCGATGTCGGCGGACAGTACTGGCTGGCGGAATCCTATCGCCGAGGGCAAGGCCTGCCCGTTTCGCCGGAATTGGCCTATGCGGGGTTTTACCGTCTGGCCGAACGGGGTTATGCCCCCGCCCAATACCAAGTCGCACTGGCCTTGGCGGAGGGTCGCGGGGTGGCTCGCAACAACGGCCATGCGATCACTTGGCTGCAGCGGGCGGTCGCCGGCGGCCACCCGGAGGCTGCTCGGCGGCTGGCGCAAGCGTATCGGAACGGCGAACTGGGGCTGCCGCAAGACCCTCTCCAAGCCGCCGAGTGGGAGCGTAAAATACAGCCGGCACGGTTTTGAACCGGCTTAGGCCGCCGCATGTTTCGCGCATTCCCAGCCGTGGCGAATTCCCAAGCGCGGCGCGGGAAGGCGGCGGCATTCTATACTCTAGGCTCGCCCAAAGGCCAAAAGCCGCCAAAGTACAGCGCTACCGGGAAGGACCAGGCCCATCATGATCCCAGCCCTCAGGTTGCCCGCCAGTCTGGTCTCCGATCTACGCGGCGGATTTGTCGCCGCGGCCGTGATGCTACCCCAAGCCACCGCTTTCGGCGTGACGGTATTCGCCCCTTGGCTCGGCGCCGCGCCCGGTGCGTTGACGGGCTTGGTCGGCGCCATCATCCTGTTGTTATGCACCGGCGCGGCGGGCGGCGCGATTGGTCTGATCAGTGGTCCCACCGGCCCTAGCATGGCTTTGCTGGCCGGCACCTCTGGGATATTGGTCGTCGCTGGCGTAACGCCTCTCTCGATTACGCCTGCCCTGTTCGCCGTTACGGTGCTGGCCGGCTTGTTTCAACTGCTCATCGCGCTGGCGGGCGGGGGCCGTTTGATCAAATTCGTACCCTATCCGGTCATCGCCGGTCTGGCCACCGGCACGGGGCTGGTGCTGATCAAATCCCAGTATCAACCGCTCTTGGGGATCACGACTGGAGAAGCGATCAGCCAATGGCACTGGCTACCTGTTGCAACCGCCTGCACCGCGTTTACTATCGCTCGCTATCTGCAGCGGCTGACACCTCGCCTACCCGGTTCTATCAGCGGTCTGGTCGGCGGGGCTGTTCTGTTTCAAGTGATCCTGCATGGCACCGGCGTCACAGTCGCGCCGCCACATTGGGTTATCGGCGCTCTGCCGCCTCTATCCGAGTTCGAACTGGCCCTGGGCTCATTTGCGCTATGGCTGACATTGCCGTGGTGGCCGATCCTGCAGGCCGCCTTCGCCTTGGCCGTGCTGTCTTCCATGAATACGCTGCTGGCATCAGTACTGGCGGATACCACCACTGGGGGCGCCACAATTCTCGGCGCGCGCTGCTGGCTCAAAGCGCCGGTCAAATTGCCGTTGGATTAATCGGCGGCATGGCCGGCTCGGCCAGCGTCGGCGGTACAGTGACCTCGGTGCAGGCTGGCGCCCGCCGCTGGGCGGCGCTTACCGCCGGTTTCCTCCTGCTGTTGCTGCTGCTCCTGTCTGGCCCGGTTGGACGCTGGCTACCCACCAGCGCCCTGGCGGGCATCATCATCGCATCAGCCTTGCACCTGCTGGAAACTGACATCCTAGCCTGGGCGTACCGCGCGCGGACTCGCCTGGACGCGGTCGTTGCGCTGCTGGTCACCGGCGTCACGCTCGGCTATGACTTGATGATCGCCGTGCTGGTGGGACTGGCCATCGCGATTCTGCTGTTCATCCGCGCCCAAAGCCAGATTCCGGTCATGCACCGCCGTCAGACCGCCATCGAGCGCCGTTCGGTACGGCAACGGCCGATCGAACAAACCGAACTGCTGGCCCAGCACGGCGATCGGATCGTGCTCTACCAACTGCGGGGCGCTCTGTTTTTTGCCAAAACCGATGAATTATTCGAGGAAATGTTGCCCGATCTCGACCGGCGTTCTTGGGTGATCTTGCACTTCCGGCGAGTGCTGCAGATTGATCTATCCAGCGTGCGGTTGTTGCAGCAAATCGCCGCTCGGTTAGGAGCGCACGGCGGTGAGCTGCTGCTTTGCGAGGTCCACGAGGATTTGGGGTTAGGGCCTGATGTAGAGCAAACCTTGCGCAAGCTCAGCCTGAATTCGCGTCCGCTTGAGGTAAAAACCTTCGCCGCCGCCGATCAGGCGCTGGAATACGCCGAAAACGCGCTATTAAATGAGCTGGATACGGCTTCGACCGTGATAGAGCGCCCCAGCGGACTGGCGCAGCTGGATTTGTGTCGCGACATGAAGCCGCCTGAAATCGACGCGCTTGCGGCCGTCTTGCATCGGCGCGAGTTGGCTCTCGGCGAGCGCTTATTCGGCTCGGGCGACCTTGGGGCCGAACTGTATCTGGTGTTGCACGGCCGGATCGACATTCGCCTGCCAGCCACCAGCGACTACTATAAACGGCTGGCGATCTATGGGCCAGGCACGGTGTTTGGGGAAGTCGCTTTCCTCGATCCCGGACCGCGCACCGCCGAAGCCATAGCAGTCCGATCCAGTGAGTTACTGGTGCTGAATCGGGCTGATTTCAATCAGTTGCGGCTCAGCCACCCCGACGCGGCCATCGCGCTGTTGCTGGCGCTCGGACGGCTGCAAAGCCGCACCCTGCGCTGGAGCGCCAAGGAAATTCAGCGTTTGATTGAATGGTGAAGCCAGCAGCTTGGTGGGGACAGCCCCATTACCCGACCCGAAAGTAGGCCGCGCGTTCCGGCAAATCGATTCCGGTCAACCGCAACGACAACACGCTATCAGGCGTTACATTCTCCGCCACTTTCACCCGTGCTTCCAACGCCAAGGAAGGGATCAAAACGGTGCCGCGCGGCAACCGTTTTTCCACCAAGACCCCTTCTCCTTGCCAGCCGGGATGTTGTTGCAGATAAGCCAGCGTCCAATGCTCCCGCGATAAGCGTTCGGCGCGGCGCACCAGCAGCGCCGCCGCCTCCGCCGCCCCGATCCGCTCAATCATGGCTTGGGCGTCCAGCACGGTGTCGCCGCGGAGAAACGCGCGCAATTGCTGGTGGGCCGCCAAATCGAGATAACGCCGGAGCGGGCTAGTGACCTGGGCGTAAAGGTCCAACCCCAGTCCCCCGTGGGGGCCGGGTTGGCTGCTGTACTGGCGCGGCCGCAGATTCCGGCGCAACGCGACCATTGCCGCCAGTCCCGTTGGCGCTCGCTCCGAGACTTCCGCGACCTCTTGGGTGGCGTAAGGAAAGGGCAATCCCCGCTCCAGCGCAAACCGAGCCGCCGCCGCGCCGGCCATTACCATCGCCTCCGTCACCAACATCCGGCTACGCTGCCAGCGCAGCGGGCTGATTTCAACCTGACCGCCGGCCACTCGCATTTTGACCTCTGGCAAATCGATGAAAACCGCCCCGCGCGGCGCGGCGCGCCTGATGCCGCTCGGCCAGCGCGTACAAATCACAAAACGGCGCTTCACGCAAGCGCTGGTCTACTTCGGTATAGCTAAGACGCTGCACTCGCACCCAACTGGGTACGATCTCGACGGCGGTTATCGCGCCGCTATCTTCCAAGGTCAAGGCAAAGGACAGCGCGGGTGAAATTTCCATCAACCCCAAACCCAGCCGACCGATTGCCGTTTCCGGTAACATCGGTACGCTGATGTCCGGTAAATAAAGGGTCGCTCCCCGCCCCCGCGCTTCCCGATCCACCGGATCATCGGGTGAAACCACGGCAGCGACATCGGCCACATGGATCCACAGGCGGTCGCCGTCCAGGCTAAGCGCATCATCGGGATCGGGACTGTCGGCCTCGTCGATGGCAAACGCGGGCAAGTGCGTCAAATCCCGTCGTTCCTCGACTGGCAACTTTGGCAATTCTGCGACGGGGGCTGTCAGGATCGTGCCGAGCCGATGGGGGTAAGGGTTTATTGCACCATCCCAATACCCCAACCGTAACAACAAAGCGTGAGCACTTTGCGGGTTCTGGTCGCAATCGAGCGCCTGTAACACCCGACTCCGCTCGCGTTGACTCCAGGCGACTTCTTCAATTTCGCGCAGATACGGCGCATCTTCCAGCGCATACTGGCCAGCCCGCGCCCGCTGTAAAAAGCCAGACCACGCATGCCGTTCAGCTTGTTTCGCTTCGCGCGCCGCCCGTTCCCGCGCCACTTCCCGTAGCGGCTGGGCCTCGATTGCCTCCAAAGGCCCCCGAAAATACAAACCCTCCTCCACCAGTCGCCAAGCGGCCCAAGCGGTGGCTGGGGTATAGGCACCGTAGATCAGCTCCGCCAGCTCGGGCAAAGTGGTTTGACCACCCTCCAGCAATTCGCAAGCGGCTTCCACATCCCCTGAAATCGCTCCCAAATCGCGCAGTCCGGCCAAGGGTCCCGGATGAAGCAACACCACATCCTTGGGGCGAACCCGCAACGACCGGCCATCTTCCAGTTCGATATCCAACTTATCGCCAATGGCGATCACACGAGCTGGCCCGCCTTTGTAAAGCACCAAACTGTTATGAGGGATGTTCATCGGTTCTAGGCGAATGGAGCAGGGAACGTATTATCCTGACGGCTATCATAACAAAGCTTGTCAGGGATCCATTCGACCCGACAATTCTAATCGATCCTACTCCACCAGCGGGTAACTTCCCGATAGCTCGAAGCTTTTGATTGGCAAAACGAACACGTTATTCAACCAGATTGGATCGCTGTTTCCCAGCACTCGCAGATCGAAAAACGGTGTGCCAGGCGGCGGTTGGCTTAACAAGGGTTTCATTTGACCGGGCGACACAGACAGCAAGGATTCGTCCGTTGAGCCGGCGGTAGCATCCGAAGGCTGGGTAATCGAGAACCGCTTTACTATCGCTGGCTCGCGCAACAGCGTGATGGGTTCGGTTGTACTGGTATTGCTAGGGGGTGATGGCTTTGCTGTATCCAACGATGAGGAAAAATGGTGTGGTGTTGGAATCCAGTAGGAGGCCACAGCCAAAATCCCGGCGATTCCTAACAGTAGAGCTTGCTTGCGATGGAGTCGAACTTTCATCTAGGCGGTTTCCACAAATAGCGACCGCTCAAACCATTTCCAAGATGAAGGTCATGATTTTTATGATAAAAAAATCAGTAATAACTGAGGTTTTTTGGATATTCATTCGCTTGATATCAACCTAATCGGGTGCTTTAACAGATTGTTTAAGGCGGCTCAATAAATTTTAATCACAAAAATATTACATTATAGCGTCAGTAACCCAAGCAATATTAATCAAATTAGTTACAAAATTCATCTCATTATAAGCCATATAAGTTTATTAAAATATACAAAAATCGATATTGGCTCTGATATTTTGAGATATAAAATATAATTTGTTATCTTTTTATACATTATCGCAGCTTAATTATTAACCGAAAATTAACAGCGCTTAAATTCGAAGGCTCTCTGGATAAATAATTTAGAAAGATCGGAAACGGGCGCTTCAAAAACACCTTCACCACCTTTTGCTGTCGGCTCAAACTGAACGGCTAGCCCTTTTTTTAAACAGTATCAAATATCATAGGCCGTCTTTTTATTAGGGACCGGTAGTCCTGCTGGGAGGGGCGAAGCGGAAGGAAAATCACAAACAACATGGCGTTGGAACGCTAAAAACCTTATTATAATTGGCGAAGCCGAAGCGGGTCGCCAGCACGTCCCATTGCTAGGCGCCTTTAACAAAAATACTAACAACATCAAAATAATAAACATTGACTATACCTTCCCGATCTTCCATCCAGTTCGCCCCGTCGCCGAGGCAAACTTTCAAGCTCCCACCGCCGCCAGTCTGCTGTCGGCGTCCGCATTAATAAGGAGAGAGCGTTTATGCATGAGATCATCAACCAACTAGAACAAAAACGCGCGGCTGCTCGCCTCGGCGGAGGGCAACGCCGCATCGATGCACAGCACAAGCGGGGCAAGCTCAGCGCGCGCGAACGCATCGAGGTATTGCTTGATCCGGGCAGCTTCGAGGAATGGGATATGTTCGTCGAGCATCGCTGCAACGACTTCGGCATGGCCGATACCACAATCCCTGGCGACGGCGTGGTAACCGGTTACGGCACCGTCAACGGCCGGCTGGTGTTTGTCTTCAGCCAGGATTTCACCGTGTTCGGCGGCTCCCTATCAGAAGCCCACGCCGAAAAAATGTGCAAGATCATGGATCACGCCTTAAAAGTCGGCGCGCCAGTGATCGGTCTTAATGACTCTGGCGGCGCCCGCATTCAGGAAGGCGTCGCTTCATTGGCCGGTTACGCCAATGTGTTTCAGCGCAACGTGATGGCCTCGGGCGTAATCCCGCAGATTTCGGTGATCATGGGACCCTGCGCCGGCGGCGCGGTCTATTCGCCGGCGATGACTGACTTTATCTTCATGGTCAAGGACACCTCCTACATGTTCGTGACGGGTCCAGACGTAGTCAAAACCGTTACGCATGAAGAAGTTACCGCCGAGGAATTGGGTGGCGCGATCACCCACTCGACCAAATCCGGCGTGTGCGACCGCGCGTTCGAAAATGACATCGAAGCGTTGTTGATGCTGCGGCGCTTCATTAATTTCCTGCCACCGAATAACAAAGAAAAACCACCGTACCGCCCCACCCCCGATCCGGCCGAGCGCGAGGATTACTCGCTGGATACGCTGATTCCCGATAACCCCAACAAGCCCTACGACATGAAGGAACTGATCCTGAAAGTCGTGGATGATGTGGATTTCTTCGAGGTCCAGCCGGAAAACGCCAAGAACATTATCACCGGCTTCGCCCGCATGGACGGCTGGCCGGTCGGCATCGTCGCCAACCAGCCGATGGTGCTGGCGGGCTGTCTGGACATCAAGTCCTCGATTAAGGCCGCCCGGTTCGTGCGCTTCTGCGATGCGTTCAATATCCCGATCATCACCTTTGTCGACGTACCCGGCTTTATGCCCGGCACCGCGCAGGAATACGGCGGCATCATCAAACACGGTGCGAAACTCTTGTATGCTTATGCTGAATGCACCGTCCCCAAGGTCACCGTCATCACCCGCAAAGCCTATGGCGGCGCTTATGACGTGATGAGCTCCAAGCACCTGCGCGGCGATGTCAACTTCGCGTGGCCGTCTTCCGAAATCGCGGTGATGGGACCGAAAGGCGCGGTGGAAATCATCTTCCGCGGTGATATCGGCGACGCCGCCAAGATCGCCGACCGTACCGAAGAATATCGCAAGAAATTCGCCAATCCATTCATCGCCGGCCATCGCGGCTTTATCGACGATGTGCTCATGCCGCACGGAACCCGCCGCCGCATTTGCCGTTCCCTGGCGATGCTGCGGGACAAGGAACTCGAAAATCCGTGGCGCAAGCACGGCAACATTCCGCTGTAAGGGGTGGGCACCATGTTCAAGAAAATTCTCATCGCCAACCGCGGCGAAATTGCCTGCCGCGTCATCAAAACCGCCCGCAAAATGGGCATCAAAACGGTCGCGGTCTACTCCGAGGCGGATAAGGACGCTTTGCACGTCGAAATGGCTGACGAAGCCGTCTTGATTGGCCCACCCCCCACCGCGCAAAGCTACCTGCTGATCGACCGAATCCTGCAAGCCTGCAAGGATACCGGGGCGGAAGCGGTGCATCCTGGCTACGGTTTCTTGTCGGAGCGGCCGGCCTTTTGCGAGGCGCTGGAAAAAGAAGGGATCGTGTTCATCGGCCCGAAGGTGAAAGCCATCAACGCGATGGGCGACAAGATCACCTCCAAGATTCTGGCCAAGGAAGCCGGAGTCAGCACCGTGCCCGGCTACACCGACATCATCAAGGATTCCGATCACGCCTTGCAGATTGCCCGCGACATCGGCTATCCGGTGATGCTCAAAGCCAGCGCCGGCGGCGGCGGCAAGGGCATGCGCGTGGCCTGGAACGACGCGGAATGCGTGGATGGTTTCGAGCGCGCCAGCAATGAAGCCCGTTCCTCCTTCGGCGACGACCGGGTGTTCGTCGAAAAATATATTGAAGAACCGCGCCACATCGAAATCCAGGTCTTGGGCGACAGCCACGGCAACATCGTCTATCTGGGCGAGCGGGAATGTTCGCTACAACGTCGGCACCAAAAGGTGATTGAGGAAGCGCCGTCCCCGTTCCTAGACGAGAAAACCCGGAAAGCGATGGGCGAACAGGCGGTGGCGCTGTCCCGCGCGGTGGATTACCAGTCCGCCGGCACGGTCGAGTTCATCGTCGATACCAAGCGCAACTTCTACTTCCTGGAGATGAACACCCGCCTCCAGGTGGAGCATCCGGTCACCGAATACATCACCGGGCTGGACTTAGTGGAGCAAATGATCCGGGTCGCCGCCGGTGAAAAGTTGAGCTTTGCCCAAGAGGATGTCCGGCTCAAGGGCTGGGCGATTGAAGCGCGGGTCTACGCCGAAGACCCATTCCGCAACTTCCTGCCCTCGATTGGTCGGCTGGTTAAATACATGCCGCCGAAGGAAAACGACGTGGTGCGGGTGGACACCGGCATCTACGAAGGCGGCGAAGTGTCGATGTACTACGACCCGATGATCGCCAAACTGATCACCTACGGTTCGACCCGCGATCGCGCCATCGCCCATATGCGGGATGCACTGAATGAGTTCTTTATTCGCGGTGTCCAACACAACATCAGCTTCCTGGCGGCCTTGATGGTGCACACCCGGTTCATGACGGGGCGGATCAGCACCAACATGATCGCCGAGGAATACCCCAACGGCTTCCACGCCACCGACGTGCCGCATGACGACCCGGCCTTGTTGATCTCCGTGGCCGCTTTCATCCATCGCAGCTACATGGATCGCGCCGCCCAAATTACCGGTCAATTGCTCGGCCACGAGCGCAAGGTCAAAAACGACTGGGTCGTGCTGATGGGCGGCCAACAACATCCGGTGCATATCGATCCGGCCCCCGGCGGCTATGATGTGGTGTACATGGATGAAACCTATCAGGTGCGCAGCAACTGGGAGTTCGGTTATCCGCTGTTCAAAGGCACCTTGAACGGCACCGAAATCTGCATTCAAGTCGAGCGCCGAGACATGATTTATCGGCTGTTCCACTGGGGATCGCAGGCGGACGTGATGGTCATGTCACCGAAAGTTGCGGCGTTGCAAGCCCTGATGCCGGAGAAAGAGCCGCCGGATTTATCCAAGTACCTGCTCTCGCCGATGCCTGGTCTGCTAACCCGGATTGCGGCGCAAGTCGGCCAAGAGGTCAAGGCTGGCGAGGAACTGGCGGTGATCGAGGCGATGAAAATGGAGAATGTGCTGCGCGCCGATCAGGATGCCAAGGTCGCCAAAGTCTTGGCGGCGGCCGGCGACAGCCTGGCGGTCGATCAGCCCATTATTGAGTTCGAATGAGCTAAAAACATTGGGGCGGTTTCCCGCCCCCGTTTACCTTAACCCTCCTACCGCTTGTGGTGGAGGGTTTTTTGTTATCCCCGTTTTTTTACCCACCATCCTGGCTTTTTTGAAGCAAGGCGGCCACTAAAAAATGGCCACCGTCGCTGAGGTGGCCATTCTAGCCAATCGGGAAAATGACTACACAGAGGCTACTTAATCAGACGCTGCCTGACATAAGAACCTGGCGCGTCTTCGATCACGGGTAGTTTACCCGTACCAGGCACCCGCGCGGGTACCTTATCGCCAGACAGCTTGGCCAGCCACTTGCTCCAATCCGGCCACCATGAACCTTCGGTCTGCTTGGCGTCTTTCAGCCACTCCTCCGCGTCGGCCGGGTGCTTGGGATTGGTCCAGTAGAAATACTTATTGGAGACGGGTGGATTAATCGGACCGGCGATATGCCCGGAGCCACTCAATACAAACTTCACCGGACCGCTGAACAGCCGGCTACCCATGTAATTGGAAGACCACGGCGAGATGTGATCCTCAATACCGGAGAGGAAATAGGCCGGCGCCTTGACCTGGCTCATATCGATCGGCGTGCCCAGCAGCGAGATCCCACCGGGATCCTTGAGCAGGTTTTTCTGGTAAAAGTTACGCAGATAGAAACTGTGCATCTTTACCGGCATCCGGGTCGAATCCGAGTTCCAGTACAGCAGATCGAAGGGGAACGGATCCTTGCCCAGCAGGTAATTGTTGATGAAGAACGACCACATCAGATCGTTGGCGCGCAACATGCTGAAGGTGCTCGCCATTTCGGAACCTTCCATGTAGCCCTTGGCCGCCATCCGCTTTTCCAGCGAGGCGATGGTCTCTTCATCGACGAACACGCCCAACTCGCCTGGCTGGGCAAAGTCGATCATGGTGGTCAAATAGCTGCCGGAACTGATACGCGGCGTACCCTTGGCCGCGAGATAGGCGTTGGTGATGGCCAATAGCGTGCCGCCCAGGCAGTAACCCAGCGCGTTAACTTCCGACTCGCCCGTCGCTTGCTCGATGGCATCCAGCGCCGCCAGCGGTCCGTCCCGGAGATAAGTCTCGAACTCCCACTCGGCCATCTTCTCGTCCGGGTTAATCCAGGACATCAAGAACACCGTAAAGCCCTGATCGACGATCCATTTAACAAACGAATTCTTGGGCCGCAAATCCATAATGTAGTACTTGTTGATCCACGGCGGGAAAATCAGAAACGGCTTCTTGTGGACCTCTGGGGTGCTGGCCTCGTATTGAATCAGCTGGATCATCCCGTTCTCGAAGACGACCTTGCCCGGCGTGATGGCAATGTTCTTGCCCAGCTCGAAAGCGTTGAGATCGGTCATCCGGATATTGAGCTTGCCTTTGCCACGCTCCAAATCGTCGAGCATGTTCTTCAAGCCATTGATCAGGTTCTGGCCACCCGATTCGATGGTCGTGCGCAGCACTTCGGGATTGGTCAACGCAAAATTGGTCGGCGACATCGCGTCGACGAACTGGCGGGTATAGAACTCAACCTTTTTCTTGGTTTTGTCGTCCAAACCTTCCACATCACCCACAATGTCCTGAATCCAGTTGGCGGCCATCAGGTACGATTGCTTGATGTATGAAAACAGCACGTTGTCCTTCCAGTCATCGTGCTTGAAGCGCTTGTCGCCCTTGGGCTCACGCACCACGGCTTCCAGCGGCTGGCCACCCAGCATCGCGGGAACCGCTTTCTGCCATAATTCCAGATAGTTTTGCCAAAGATTGGCCTGGGCTTGGGCCAGTTTGGCGGGGTCAGCCAGCATCTTCTGGGTTAGTTCCATGAAGGACTTGCCCAGACTGAGTTGATCTTGCAGGTCAAAAGCGCCATCGTTTTTCTGGCGATTTAAAAACTCCTTGACGATGACCTGGCTTTTCTCGGCGATGTGAGAAAACAGATCGGCCATTTCTTTCGGATCTGGCATTTTCAGTTCAGGCAGCTTGAGTTCAGTGCTTTTTTGCTCGGCCATGAATCATTCCTCGCATCGTTATGGTGGTTTGGTCGATCAGATTTTACATTTTAGCCGCATTGTACCCGTAGGGACAGCGGCTAGGGTTCACAAAAGCAGAAAACGGGCAAACCATGGCGGATATACCGCATGGTTTGCCCGGCAGAATACAGCGTGCGAGTATTCGCCTACTTGGCGGCAACCAGACCCTTCAGTTCCTGTAAGCTCTCGGTGACGCGCTTGTTGATAATGGCGAACGCCTCCGTATTGGATTTGCTAACGATTTCCGCCAGTTCGCGCGCGTTGGCCAAGGCCTGCTCGAACGCCTTGCGAGCCACTTCGGCCTGCTTGGTGGTCAGCTCTTGCGGGTTGCCACTAGCGCTAGCGAGCTGCTGGGCAACAACAGAGATTTCGTTGACCGCCTGACTAAGAATTTCAGCCTGCCGCTGGGCGACGGCTTGCATGCCTTGAACGGCGGCTTGATTGGCGGCGTTCAGCGCTTCGATGTTCTTACGCTGCGCCGCCATGGCCGCTTCCAGATCGAAGCCGGGGATTTTGACATCGCCGAAAGCCTTGCTGAAATCGAACTTGCTGAAATCGAACTTGCTGAAATCGACATTGGCAAAGGGATTGAAAGGATTAGCTGACATGGTGTGTTCTCCGCATCTCTTGTTAAAGTCTGAGCTGAAAGTTCATTGTGCATTGCAACATTGATGGGCGCTATTTTGCATTGACCTGTTTCAGGTGTCAACAGGTTTTTTTGCAATGCAGCAATTTTATCGATCATCTTATTGCGGTCGTCCCAATGTTTTTGCGGTCATCTCGTAAACATCGGCGGACAACTCGGGGGTGGCGAGAATCCGCTCCAACTGACCGCTTATCTTCTGTTGGCGCATTGAATCAAATTTGCGCCAACGGGTGAACGCACCCATCAACCTTGCCGCAATTTGCGGGTTGAACGCATCCAACGCCAAGACTTGATCGACCAGGAAAGCATAGCCGCTGCCGTCGGCCGCGTGAAAATGCAAGGGATTGGCCTGACAAAACGCGCCGATCAACGCTCGCACCTTGTTTGGGTTTTTCAGAGTGAACGCCGGGTGAGCCAGCAATCCGCTTACAGCCTCCAAAGTTCCAGGCACGCTGGAAGTCGCCTGCAAAGTCAGCCACTTGTCCACCACCAGCGCCTCCTCCCGCCAGCGGTTGTAAAAAACCGCCAACGCCTCCGCCCGTTCCGGCCCCGCCTCATTGTTCAATGCCGCCAACGCGCCGAGTTGATCGGTCATGTTAGTGGCGGAATGAAATTGCTTGAGGCACAAATCCCGCAGCGCCGCCTCGTCAAGCCGCAGCAGATAATCCAAGCAGACGTTCTTGAGCGCTCGCTGAGCGATCGCGGCGGAATCAATGCGATAGTCGCCTTGATCTTGAAAATGCAAGCCCTGGTATACTTTCAAAAACTGCTCGCGCAGCCGTTCCGCCAGCGTTTGCCGCACGAAAGTATGCGCGGCGTGAATACCCTCTATATCCACCAGTTCCATCTGCTCGGCGAGATACGTTTGACTGGGCAAGCTCAGCACTTGCGCCCGCAGCGCGGGATCGGCATCGGTAGTTAGCGCCCGCTCGAAAGAAGCGCTAAAAGCGTCCGGCAATACCCAGCTTCGGCCCTGTTGGCGGTCCTCGATCAAGGACAAGATCACCCGAACCACCAAACTTTGGCCGGCATCCCAGCGGTTGAAGTCGTCACTATCATGGGCCAGCCGAAAACGCAAATGTTCATCGCTCTCGGCGCTAAGCAACTTTACCGGGGCGGAAAATCCACGCAGCAGCGACGGCACCGGCCGCGTCGGTACTCCGACAAACTGGAAGGTCTGTTCCGGCTCGCGCAGTTCCAACAACCGGGTGGTAGCCCCTGGTACGCTTTCTCCCGCCAGTTGCAGCGGGATATCCTGACCTTCGGCGTCCAGTAACCCCACGCTCAGCGGAATATGAAAAGGCTCCTTGTGCGCTTGGCCGGGCGTTGGCGGGCAGAATTGCCGCACATGAAGACTGTAGCGCTGAGAGTCAGGTTCATACTCGTCGCTCACATGCAGTTCTGGCGTCCCCGCCTGCTGATACCAGCGCTTGAATTGGCTCAGATCGGCGCCGTTGGCATCCGCCATCGCCGCGACGAAATCATCGCAGGTCACCGCTTGCCCGTCATGGCGTTGGAAGTACAGATCCAAGCCGCGCCGGAAGCCGGCTCGACCCAGTAAGGTCTGGATCATCCGCACCACTTCGGCGCCCTTATTGTAGACGGTAACCGTGTAGAAATTGTTGATCTCGATGTAGGAATCCGGCCGAACGGGATGGGCCATAGGCCCGGCGTCTTGTGGAAATTGGCTGGTGCGCAAAATCCGCACGTCTTCGATCCGTTTGACGCCGGACGAACCCAGATCCGAGGAAAATTCCTGATCGCGAAATACGGTCAACCCCTCTTTGAGGCTGAGCTGGAACCAATCTCGGCAAGTTACCCGGTTACCGGTCCAGTTATGGAAATACTCGTGGCCGATAACGGCGAGAATGCCTTGATAGTCGGCGTCGGTCGCGATTTCCGGCTTGGCGAGCACGTATTTGGTGTTAAAGACGTTCAGGCCCTTGTTCTCCATCGCGCCCATATTGAAATCACCGACCGCCACGATCTGGTATAAATCGAGGTCGTATTCCAGTCCAAAACGTTGCTCGTCCCAAGCCATGGCCTGTTTCAGCGAGTACATGGCATGGTCGCACTGATCGCTATTTTGCGGTTCGACGTAAATGCGTAAATCGACCTTGCGCCCAGAACCAGTGATGAAAACATCTTCGATGAAACTGAACTGACCGGCCACCAAAGCAAACAGATAGCATGGCTTGGGAAAGGGGTCATGCCAAGTGGTCCAGTGGCGACCATCATCCAGTCTGCCGCTTGCCACAGGATTCCCGTTGGACAACAACACGGGATAGCGGCCCTGATCGGCAACCAGGGTGGTGGTAAAAACCGTCATGACATCGGGGCGATCAAGAAAATAGGTGATCTTGCGAAAGCCTTTCGCCTCGCATTGTGTGCAAAAATTGCCGCTGGATTGATACAAGCCCTCCAGTGAAGCATTGTCTTGAGGTCGAATCCGCGTGATGGCGACGAACTCGAAAGACGCCGGCGGATCGAGCAGGGTGAGCTGAGTCTCTTCCGCCACATACCGATCCGGCGCCAGCGGCGTTCCGTCGAGTTTTATGTCCACCAGTTCAAGCTGGTGGCCATCCAGCGCCAACGGCGTACCCTCCGGCGTACCCTCGGCGCGAATCACCCGCATTCGCGAATGAACACGCGTAAAATCCTCACCCAGCTCGAAACGCAAATCGAGGGTCGGAATGCGGTAAGCTGGGGGAGCGTAATCTTTGAGGTAGGTCGTCTTGGGCGTTTTAGTCAACATGGTGCATAGTCTTTTGGAACAATTCACAGTGGATTTTACGCTGTTAAGCCACCTTGAACTGACGCTGGACCAACAAATTCAAAGGACATCTGGGAATCGCGCAAGGCGGCGGCGTACGCAAGCATGTGGAAAGCGACAGGGTGGCCGGGCTGAAATATGGCGTGGGCGAACTGAAAGCTTCTACCGCCCTTCTGATGGCAACCCGCCAGCCGCACCGTTCAGCAAGCCCAGGCGACTGCTGCTCGCGCCATTCTGGCTATTCGTTATACCACTACTTTGGTCAGCATGGGAGCCGCGGAAATCCCCGCTCGCGGCGGCGCCGTTATCCTGGACTAAACGTCGGCGATAAAATTCCTGTTCAAATTGAGACCAATCAGCGCGCGAGTTCGCAATTTTCCCTGAATGCCGCTTGTTCGGGTAAGGAGCGCTTGGCCGTGGATTACGATAGAGCATCTTTGCTTGCGCATCCTGCAACCGGTCGGCTATCGTGCAGACCACACATATCGCCAAGGTGATCCTTATTGAAGCTGGCGAATTTCAATCAGCCAAACGAGATGGTGTCATGAACTACATCGCTGGAACCATAGCCGACGTGATTGACGACGGCGCTACCGCAACCCTGATTTTGGATTCTGGCCACCGCCGGCACCATCTACAGGCTGATGCAGGCTTGCTTGCCGATGGCTTGACGGCGTTGTTCGGGGACGATTGGATTGGTAAGGCTGTCGCGGTTCAATGCGACGGGACGACCCTCACCAGTATCGAGATACCCGGCGCACCACCAAATTATTCGATTTAAACGGTTTCCAATAAAAATGGTGGGCTGGAAGGCGTTCCAACAGTCAACCTTGTTTTAGAACTTCATCTCTTCAAAAAATTTCTTGACGCCATCCAGCCAGCTCCCTTCTTGCGGCGTATGACGCTTGCCGCCGCCTTCCAAGGAATCGGCGAGTTGTTGCAATAAATCCCTTTGCTCCTTAGTCAAGTTGACTGGCGTTTCCACGTTGACTCGACACAGCAGATCGCCGGTCGGCCCGCCACGCACCGGCTTGACTCCCTTGCCGCGCACCCGAAACACCTTGCTGGTCTGCGTTTCGGCGGGAATTTTCAAGCTCATCCGGCCATCCAGCGTCGGGACTTCCAGCTCGCCTCCCAAGGCCGCCGTGGTAAAACTGATCGGTACCTCGCAATATAGATCGTTGTCTTCACGGGTGAAGATCGGATGCGGCTTAACCCGGATTTGCACGTACAAGTCGCCGGCCGATCCGCCCTGCTCGCCGTGCTCGCCTTCCCCGCTCAGCCGGATGCGGTCGCCGTTATCCACGCCGGCCGGCACCTTGACTGATAACGTTTTCTGTTCCTCCACCCGACCGCTGCCACGGCAGGTCTCACAGGGTTCGGGAATGATGGTGCCTCGGCCTTGGCAACGCGGGCAGGTCTGTTGGATCGAGAAAAAGCCCTGTTGCATTCGCACTTGACCGACACCGCGGCAGGTGGTGCAAGAGGTGGGCTTGGTACCAGGCTTGGCGCCGGTACCCGCGCAGCCGGCGCAACTGACCAAGGTGGGTATCCGGATCTTGGCGGTCGTGCCAAAAACCGCCTCTTCCAAACTCAGATCCAGGGTATAGCGCAAATCCGATCCGCGATAGTTCTGGCCGCCGCCCCCGCGCGCTCCTCCAAAGATATCCCGGAATACCCCGCCGAAAATATCGCCCAGATCAGCCGAGCCGCCATAACCACCACCGGCTGAATGATCCACGCCAGCATGACCGAACTGGTCATAAGCCGCCCGCTTACGAGCATCAGTCAAGATCTCATAAGCCTCCTTGACCTCTTTAAATTTCTCTTCGGCTACCTTATCGCCGGGGTTGCGATCCGGGTGATATTTCATCGCCAACCGGCGGTAGGCTTGCTTGAGTTCCGCCTCGCTGGCATTGCGAGCGACGTTGAGGGCTTCGTAATAATCGCGTTTGGACATAATCTTGCGTTGCGGGAGCGACTGTCAGGTTTAAAGAATCCGAAAAGCCAAAATCCGGGAAAGCGTCCTGCCATCCCGGATTTACAGTTTAGCGCAACCGAGGCGCTTACTTCTTCACTTCCTCAAATTCGGCGTCTACCACGCCATCATCAGCGGGCTTGTGACCGCCGCCACCTGGCCCCCGCGGGCCACCGGGTCCACCCTCCGGCCCGCCGCTTTGGGCGTACAACCGCTCGGCCAGTTTGCCGGACAAATCGCCCAGCGTTCGGGTCTTGGCTTCAATGGCGCTCTTATTGTCGGTCTTGACCACACCGCGCAGGTCACTGATCGCCGCTTCGATCGGGCCGCGCTCGCTGCCTTCCACTTTGTCGCCCAGATCGCGCAAGGTCTTCTCGGTGGCGTGAATCAGGTTCTCGGCCTGATTTCGCACGTTCACCAACTCGTGGAACTTCTTATCTTCCTCGGCGTGCGCCTCGGCATCGCCAATCATCCGCTTGATCTCCGTCTCCGACAGACCGGAAGACGCCTTGATCACGATCCGGTTTTCCTTGCCGGTGGCTTTGTCCTTGGCCGACACATGCAAGATGCCGTTGGCGTCGATATCGAAGGTCACCTCGATCTGCGGTACGCCGCGCGGCGCCGACGGGATGTCGGTTAAATCGAACTTGCCCAGCGACTTGTTGGCCGAAGCCATCTCGCGCTCGCCCTGCAAGACGTGCACCGTCACCGCCGTCTGGTTATCGTCCGCGGTCGAGAACACCTGATTGGCCTTGGTCGGGATCGTGGTGTTCTTTTCGATGAGTTTGGTCATCACGCCGCCCAGAGTCTCGATACCGAGCGACAGCGGGGTCACATCCAGCAACAACACGTCCTTGACCTGTCCACCCAACACACCGCCCTGAATGGCCGCGCCGACCGCCACCGCCTCATCAGGATTGATGTCCTTACGGGGTTCTTTGCCAAAGAACTCACGCACTTTCTCCTGTACCTTGGGCATCCGGGTCTGGCCGCCGACCAGTAGCACATCATCAATCTGGCCGACGCCCAATCCCGCATCCTTCAGCGCGGTGCGGCACGGGCTGATGGTCTTGTCGATCAGATCCTCCACCAGCGACTCCAGCTTGGCGCGAGTCAGCTTCAGATTCAGATGCTTCGGGCCGCTGGCGTCCGCCGTGATGTACGGCAGATTGATATCGCTCTGCTGGCTGGACGATAGCTCAATCTTGGCCTTTTCGGCGGCTTCCTTGAGTCGTTGCAAAGCCAGCGGATCGTTGGCCAGATTGATACCCGACTCTTTCTGAAACTGCTCGATCAAGTAGTCGATGATCCGCTTGTCGAAGTCCTCGCCACCCAGGAAGGTGTCGCCGTTGGTCGAAAGCACCTCGAACTGTTTTTCGCCATCCACTTCGGCGATCTCGATGATCGAGATATCGAAAGTGCCGCCGCCCAAATCGTAGACCGCGATCTTGCGATCCTTGGTGCTGGATTTATCCATGCCAAAGGCCAACGCCGCCGCCGTCGGTTCGTTGATGATGCGCTTAACCTCCAAGCCGGCGATGCGACCGGCGTCCTTGGTGGCCTGGCGCTGGCTGTCATTGAAGTAGGCCGGGACCGTGATCACCGCCTCGGTGACCGGATGGCCGAGATAGTCCTCGGCGGTCTTTTTCATTTTCATCAGCACCCGCGCCGAGATTTCCGGCGGTGCCATCTTCTTGCCGCGCGCCTCGACCCACGCATCGCCGTTGTCGTTCTTGACGATCTTGTAAGGCACGAGGTCGATGTCTTTCTGCACTTCCGGCTCGTTGAACCGGCGGCCGATCAGTCGTTTGACCGCGAACAGGGTATTTTGTGGATTGGTCACGGCTTGGCGCTTCGCCGGCTGACCGACGGTGATTTCGCCGTCTTCCATAAATGCGACCACCGAGGGAGTGGTCCGGTCGCCTTCGCTGTTCTCAATGACGCGAGGCTTGCCGCCCTCCATGACCGCCACACAGGAATTGGTGGTGCCCAGGTCAATACCGATAATATTGCTCATTGCCACGCTCTCTATATTCAGGGAATTCAGTTAGTCATCGCTGCCTGCCGCCAGATGTGGGGGCGGTCGGGCGCATTTTCAATGGCGACGCGCCGGAGGGAACGCCGGGCTTGTTCACGCTCGCTTGGGCGGGGCCTGCGCCACCAACACCTTGGCGGGTCGGACCAGGCGATCATTAAGCAAATAGCCTTTCTGCACCACCTGCGCCACGGTGTTGGGCTCGGCCTGATCGGTCGGCACCATCGCCATGGCTTCATGTTCGCTCGGATTGAATTTGGCGCCGACGGGGTTCACTTCGCGTAGGCCAAACTTCTCCATCGCCGAGGACAATTGCTTGAGGGTCAGTTCAACGCCCTCCCGCAACTTGGCGACATCGACATCCCCACCGGCTGCCGCCAAGCCCATTTCCAGGCTGTCGCGCACCGGCAGTAGCTCGCCAAAGAAGCGCTCCAGCGCGAATTTGTGCGCGTTCTGCACGTCGCGCTCGGTACGCTTGCGCAGATTTTCCATCTCAGCGTGCGCGCCCAGATACAGCTTCCAGTGTTCGTCGGCCTTGGCCAAGGCCTGGTCCAAATCCCGTTGCAAGGCATCAAACTCCTCGCGGTTGACCAAAATCTCCTCGTCAGCCTCATCCACCGGACCAGCGGCCTCGGGGTTAGGCTGTCTCATGGCGGCGCCATCCAGGCGGGCGTCGGGCTTCAGAATAGGTTCGGTCGGGGTCATCATCCGTTCTCCATACCAAGTCATATTGGTCGAGCCGCCCTAAGCGGCTCCTGTTGGCGAAGAACTGGGGGCGTATGGGGGAAATTCAAGGGTAGCCGCGGTCGATCACGCCCGCTTTCGCGATTCAGTTGGCTGATCCGTCCAGCGCCGCCGCCAACAGGCGCGCGGTCACTTCCACGACCGGAATCACCCGGTCATAAGCCATTCGGGTCGGGCCGATGACGCCCAGCACCCCAAGCACTTTCCCTTCCACTGTATACGGCGCGGTCACCACGCTACACCCTTCCAACACCTCGGAACCGGCCTCCTCGCCGATGAAAATTTGCACGCCCTCGGCGTGCAGGCACTGGTCAAACAGGTGCAGCAAATCCCGTTTGTGATTGAAGGCTTCGAACAAAAGGCGCAGCTTGTCGAGATCGGACAGATCGGCGCATTGCATCAGGTGGGTCTGGCCGGCCACCACATAATCTTCAATTATCGGCTCAGCCTCGAAGGTTTGCTCGGCCATTTCAACCACCGTCTGCATCAAGCGGTCGAGGCTGTCACGGGCTTCGTGCAAATCTCGCAGCAGCGCTTCTCGCACTTGCTGGATATCCTTGCCGGTAAATTGGGCGTTCAGGTAATTGGCCGCCTGTTGTAATTCCATGGCGCTGTAAGGCCGGCGGGTTTGAATGATCCGGTTCTGGACCTCCTGGGTGTTCAAAACCAGGACCACCAGCACGCGATTCTCAGACAAGGGCAAAAATTCGACGTGGCGCAAAGTGACCACATTGCGGCGCGGTACCATCACAATGCCGGCCAGTTGAGTCGTTCCCGACAACAGATTGGATACCGAGCGCGCCAGTTCGGCGCTGTTTTGGGCCGGTTGATCAATCCGACGCCGTAAGACTTCGATCTCCTGCTGATCCAGCGGCCGCAGATGTAATAAAGCATCGATGAAAAACCGGTAGCCGCGGGCGGTTGGTACCCGACCCGCCGAGGTATGGGGAGAATGCAGATAGCCTAAATCTTCCAGGTCGGCCATCGCATTGCGGATCGTCGCCGGACTCAAATCCAACCCGGCGTCACGCGCCAGGGTTCGCGAACCGACGGGCTGTCCATCGCGGATATAGCGTTCCACCAGCGCCTTCAACAAGTGCTGGGTACGGTCGTTAAGGTTGGGAGACCCCCCCGAACTGGATTCCCTGCTGTGGTACATGCCGATCATTTCCCCTTAATTCCCCTTAATAAATTGTGACTCCTGTCCTTAGAGTGTCAAAGGAAGTTAACAATTCACCCTTGAGGTGTCAAGTTGTCAGCTCGGCCGGAAATCGATGTTCTTCCACCAGCAGACAGGCTGACTGTGAAAAGCAAGGCAAAGCTGATTTAAGGATATATTATCGTCCCATAGTTCGGCGCGGAGCCATACTAGACTATTTACTCAATGAGCTAACGAAAGCGCATCGCAGGCTCTTGCGGGCGCAAGAGCCCAGCGCTCTTGGCGCGGTCTCCCTTAAAGTGATAAGTTGCCGACACCAACCAGCCAGCGCGAAACAATGCCCACTCCGATTTTCCATACCATCGGTCTTATCGGCAAGTTCGGCGATCCCAACGTCGCGGAAACCCTTATCCAAATTGCCGTCTACCTGCGCCAGCGCCAATTGCGGGTATTGCTCGACGAAAGTTCAGCCCGCCTGATCCCCGACAGCGGCCTGGAAGTCGCCAGCCGGGCCACCATCGGCGAGCAATGCGACCTAGCGATCATCATGGGCGGCGACGGCACCATGCTTAACGCCGCCCGCTCGCTGGTCAACTACGAAGTACCGATCCTCGGCGTCAATCTCGGGCGGCTGGGTTTTCTGGCTGATGTTTCGCCCAATGAGATCCCTCACAGCCTGGATCGGGTGCTGGCCGGCCAATTCCGCGAAGCTCGGCGCTCTTTGCTGCACGCGCAAGTGATTCACGAGGGCAGCGTGGCAAGCGAAACCGACGCTCTCAACGATGTGGTGGTGCACAAGCGCGAAGTAGCCCGGATGATCGAGGTGGACGCCTTTGTCGATGGTCGTTTCCTCAACACCTACCGGGCCGATGGGTTGATCATCTCGACGCCGACCGGCTCCACCGCCTACGCGCTGGCCGGCGGCGGGCCGATTATCCATCCGGGCTTGGAAGCAGTGGTGCTGGTGCCGATTTGCCCTCACACCCTCACCCACCGGCCCATCGTGGTCAAGGCCGACAGCGTCATCGAAATCGCCCTGAACGTTGCCAATACCACGCAAACTCAGATCACCTGCGACGGCCAGGTCAGCCTGGCCATCGGCCCCGGCGACCGCATCGTCATTCGCAAGAAAGACCGCAAGGTGCGGCTCATTCACCCGGTCAATCACGATTATTTTAAGCTGCTGCGGGCCAAGCTGCGCTGGGGTCTCAGCCCGGAAGCCTCACCGTTCCCCTGAATCATCCGCCATGCTGACTCAATTGCGCATCCGCGATTTCGCCATCGTCGCCGCTCTGGAATTGGAACTGGCGACCGGCATGACCGCCGTGACCGGCGAAACCGGGGCCGGCAAATCCATCCTGGTCGACGCCATCGGCCTGTTGCTGGGCGACCGCGCTGACAGCGCCACCATCCGCCAAGGCGCGGAACGCACCGACATCAGCGCGGTATTCGATCTGGAGCGATTGCCCGCCGCCCGTGCTTGGCTGGCCGAACGCGACCTCGATGTCGAGCGAGAATGCCATTTGCGGCGGGTGATCGCCAGCAATGGCCGCTCTCGCAACTACATCAACGGTGTGCCGCAACCGGCGCAGGCGCTACGCGAGCTCGGCGAACGGCTGGTGGATATCCACGGCCAGCACGAACATCAGTCGCTGTTACGCCGCGACAGCCAGCGGCAATTGCTGGACGATCACGCCGGGATCCAGAGCCTAGCCGCCGAGACGGCCCATTGCTTTCACAACTGGAGCCGGTTGCGGCGCGAATTACATGACTTGCGGCAAGCCAGCAGCGAACGCGACGCCCGGATCGATATTTTGCGCCATCACTTGCGAGAGCTTGCCGCGCTGAATCTGAGCGAAGGCGAAGTCGCGGAGCTGGAGTCCGATCAGCGCCGTTTAGCCAACGCCAGCCAGTTGCTGGAAACGGGCCAGCACTTGCTCGCGACGCTGACCGATGGCGAGGGAGATGCCATCAGCGACCGGCTCAACCAAAGCCTGCGCGATCTGGATCTTCTCCATCGGCTCGATACCCGTCTCGGCCCGGTGAGTGAACTGCTTAATGCCGCCCTGATCCAAATCCAGGAAGCCAGCGGTGAGCTGCGTGGCTACGTGCAAGATTTCGATCTCGATCCGGCGCATCTGGCCAGAGTGGAGCAACGCTTGACGGCCGCCCACCAACTCGCCCGCAAGCACCGCGCCGCCGCCGAGGACTTGCCGGCCTTGCGAGCGCGCTTCGAGCAAGAATTGGACGCGCTAGAACACAGCGAAACCCGTTTGGAAAGCCTGCAACATGCGGTCGATGACGCCCTGACGGAATACCAAAACCGGGCGGGACAATTGAGCGAACGCCGGAGCGCGGCGGCGCGAGATTTGGACGAGCGAATCTCGCGGGCGTTGGCGGACCTGGGAATGCCTGGTGGTCGCTTCGCCATCGTGCTGGAACCGCTGGACAAAGCCACGGCGGGCGGCTTGGAAAATGTGGAATTTCAGGTCAGCGCCAACCCCGGCCAGCCGCTCCGGCCGCTGGCCAAGGTCGCCTCCGGCGGCGAACTGTCGCGCATCAGTCTGGCGATTCAGGTGATCGCCGCTCGCGCCGCCCGTATTCCAACCTTGATTTTCGATGAAGTGGATACGGGCATCGGCGGCGGGGTCGCGGAAGTGGTCGGCCTGCAACTGCGCACCCTAGGCCAGGACCGGCAAGTGCTTTGCGTGACTCACCTACCGCAAGTCGCCGCCCAGGCGCACCAGCAACTCAAAGTGGAAAAGCAGACCGACGGGGAAAGCACCCACACCCAAGTTTTACCGCTGACCGCCGAAGAGCGCGTAACCGAAATCGCTCGAATGCTGGGCGGTCTGGAGCTGACCGTCAATACCTTGGCTCACGCGAGGGAAATGGTGGCAAAGGCCGCCGTCATTGAATCGAATTAAGCCGATCTTGGTCCTATCTCCGGGTTTTGATCGACCCGCGCCGATAGGAAAGCCCAATCAATACCATATACTCAGCATCATTGGCGGCAGATGAAACGCCAGCAGCATGAACGGAAACACCCAGGCGTGATAGCCGGTCATCGGCCGGCCGCCCCAAAACAAATCCAACAGCCAGTGCTGCTCGATCCGCCAAGTCGGCAACCCCGCCGCCCAACCTTGGCTGCCTTCGATCTGAATTTCCACCATGGCGAACATGGCGGCCAGCACGACAACCCCTAACAACAACAAAGCCGCCCGCCGTTTCGGGTCGCGAATGCGGTTCATGTGGCAAGCTGGGTTCCGCCTTCGGCCAACACGATATCCAACACAGCCCGCGCCGCGCCAGGTTTGCCTAAACGGTGGGCGTTATCCCGCAACCGATCCAACAAACCCGGTTCCGACAACAGGCGATTGACCCGATAAGTGAGCGCGCCTTCATCGCATGCCTTGAGCGCCGCCCCGTTTTCCAGTAAATAGTCCGCGTTGCGCTCCTCTTGGCCTGGAATCGGCGAAATAACCAGCATCGGCAAACCAACCGCCAAACATTCCGAAGTCGTCAAGCCGCCGGGTTTAGTGATTGCCAAATCGGCGACGGCCATCACTCGCTCGATGGTTCGGGTAAAACCCATCGGATAAAGCCGGTCTGGATAGCGCGCCGCGATCATTCGCAACTGCTCGAGCAACGCGTCGTTGCGGCCCGCCAGCGCGATGAGCTGGAAATCCAAATCCAAACCTAACAAGCGTTCGGCCAAGCGTTCGATGCCGCCAACCCCCGCGCCGCCCGACATCATCAGCAAGGTGGTTGTACTGGGGTCGACCCCCAATTCAGCGGCGCAGCGGATGCGCGATTGGCTCTCCCCAAAAACTGGCATGATGGGAATACCGGTGACATGAATCGCTGAGCGGGGAATGCCACGCTCGATCATCCGCCACGCCACTTCGTCGCTGGCGGCGAAATAGCCCGCCAGATGCGGTTGAATCCACAGCGCGTGCACGTCGAAATCGGTCACCTGCACCCAGACCGGGCGCTGAAAAGTCCCTTTGGCAAGTTCGCGAGACAGGAGTTGCGCCGGCAAGAAATGGGTGCAAATGACTTGATCCGGCGCGATAGCCCGCAACACCCGATCAAGTTGGCGAGTGTTCAAGCGCTCGATAGCGGCCCGCAACCGGCCCATCGGCGCATCGGCTTTCTCACGGTCGGTCAACGTATAGAGATAGCCCCAGAATGCCGGATGGCGCTCGACGATATCGATGTAGGTTTCCGCGTAAATCTTGCGAAACAGCTTTGGTACCAAATCCATCACGTCGATGTGAATGAGGTTGACGCCTTGATACCCTTCAGCGGCGGCTTGCAACGCTTGCGCCGCCCGCACATGGCCCGCGCCCGCCGAGACGCTCAAGACGGCAATCGTTTGTGGTTTCGTCGCCGACCTATTCATTCCGCTCTTCTCAACGGCACATTGCGCTCTACATCCTCAGCCAAGCGGTGAGGACAATCGGAACGGCGGCAATGACCATAAAGGATCAGGCAATGCTCCGCCAGTCCGAAATCGAGCCGTTCCGCGATAAATTGCTGCCTTCGCTCGATTTCTTGATCGAAAAATTCCTCGATCCGCCCACATTCCAAGCACACAATATGATCGTGGTGGTCGCCTTCATTCAGTTCGAACACCGAATGGCCGCCCTCGAAATGGTGGCGCTTCACCAGGCCCGCCGATTCGAACTGGGTCAACACCCGATAAACGGTGGCCAAGCCGACCTCTTCGCCAGAATCGACCAGCGCCCGATAAATCCCTTCAGCCGTCAAGTGGCCGTTATCTTGCTGTTGCAGCATGTCGAGAATCTTCATGCGCGGCAACGTAACCTTCAAGCCGGCCTGTTTGAGTTCTTTGGAGCCCATGCGGTGTTCTCCAGGGGGTTGCCCTTACCCACGGATTGCTGTTGTACGCTATGATTGTAGCCAAGACGAACCAGCAACCCGGACTTTGCCTTCCATGCCTCACATGCTCCTACGCGCCACCGGCCTTCTGTCGCTAGTCCTGACGGCCGGCTGCGCATCACTGATACCCAGTTTCTACACCCCACCGGTCCGCCAAGGCAACTACATCGATCAATCGACTGTTACTCAGTTGCACTCCGGCATGAGCAAGCAACAAGTGCAACGCCTCCTGGGCACTCCACTGGTCGCTGACCCGTTCCATCAAAGCCGGTGGGATTATTACTATCAATACGGTAAAGGCAATCATATTACCGAACAACGCCACCTCACGCTGTTCTTCAGTGGCGACACGCTCGATCGCATTGATAGCGGGCCAACCGCGGAATCGCCCAAGAATTAGGCGGAATCCGCCTCCAGATCTCCGCCGCCCTTGCGCATCCGTTTGCCCTCGGCGGCGCGCTTCTTGCGAACCTCCTTGGGATCGGCCAACAAAGGACGGTAAATTTCCACTCGGTCGCCGGGACGAACGGTAGCGGTCAGTTTAGCGAGCTTGCCAAAGACGCCGACCTTGGCGGTTTGAAGGTCGATGTCCGAAAATCGCTCCTGAATGCGCGACTGGATGATAGCCTGCTCCAACGTGCTTCCTTCGGGCACGTCGATTGGAATGATCACCTGTTCGTCGGGGCGCGCGTAGGCGATTTCGACCGCGATCATGGCGCGTTTGGAATTATCGCTTACCATACAGATCCGCCGCGCGGCTGCAGAAGGCATCGACCAGCGAGTTGGCGATTTGCTTGAAGACCGGTTCAATCGCGACCCGCAACAAATAATTGGCGAATTCGAATTCCATATCGAGTGAAACCTTGGAGGCATCGGCGCGCAGGGCTTCGAAGCGCCAATAGCCTTCCAGGCGCTTGAAAGGGCCTTCCAACAGGCGCATACCGATCATCTTGTGTTTCTGCATCCGGTTGCAGGTGGTAAACGATTTATGGACTCCGCCCTTGGCCATTTCGATGGTAGCCCGCACTTCGTTCTCGTTGCGGCTCAACACCTGGGTGGAGCGGCACCACGGCAAGAACTGGGGATAGGCTTCGATGTCGCTGACCAGCGCATACATTTCAGCCGTCGAATACAACACCAGGGCGCTTTTTTTGACGGTCGCCACGACTTTTTGTTCTCCGTTGCGGCGTTATATTGTTATTGGACTTCAGCGGAACCCGTTTGGTTGAATCCGCCGACCTCCTCAACATGGCATCGGGCCATCAATCCCGGCCCAGCTAAAAAGATCCGATCATGAGCAAGAAACCGACTACAAATAACCAGATCGCTAACAATAAGAAAGCGTATCACGAATACTTCATTGAAGAGCACTATGAAACGGGTCTGGCCTTGCAGGGCTGGGAGGTGAAAAGCCTGCGCGCCAGCCGCACTCATCTCAAGGAAAGCTACGTGCTGCTCCGTGGCGGCGAAGCGTTCCTCTTCGGTTGTCACATCTCGCCACTGGCATCAGCCTCCACCCATGTGCAAGCCGATCCGACCCGCACCCGCAAGCTGTTGCTGCACAAAGACGAGATTGGTCAACTGATCGGCTCGGTTGAGCGTAAGGGCTACACCCTAATCCCGCTGTCAATGTATTGGAAGCGCAATCGCGCCAAGCTGGATATTGGCCTGGCTCGCGGCAAGAAAGAGCATGACAAGCGAGCGACCGAGAAGGATCGAGACTGGGAGCGGGACAAACAGCGGTTGGTGCGGGAACGCTGAGCGACTAGGAACTTTGTCGCCGTCGCGCTATCATATACACACCAAGGGGGCGATCCGGTTTCGACGTGGATTGCAAAACCTGAGGCGCATGCCGAGGATGCAGCTCGCCTCGTTAATCAGGCTGCAAACTATAGTCGCCAACGACGACAGCTACGCACTGGCGGCCTAAAGCCCGCCAGCCTCTGACCGAAACTTGCTTGTGAGGTTCGGAGTCCTTCGGGACGCTTCAGGGGTCGACTTAACATAAGCTCGCGCCGATCTTGTCCGGGGGAGGCGCTAAAACTAACCGGAACCGCCGTTCGCCGCCCTGCCGGTCGGGTTGCGAAAGGTTAAAGCAAAGACCAGGCTACGCATGTAGGGCCAAGGGCGGAGGATTTGCGGACGGGGGTTCGATTCCCCCCGCCTCCACCATATCAAGTTCCGAGGACGTCCGAGAACGTCCAAAACCTAAAGCTAAACCCGCGATATCGCGGGTTTTTTTATTGCCTGCCGGACTGTAATGGACGTCCTCAGACGGTACTAGCCACCTTGCAGCAATGCGGGTATCTTTGAGGGTACGGCCGAAATACCTTGGAGGCGATACCCGCAAAATGTCTCTAACTGATTCATATATAAAAGCTTTTCGTGATTACGCTCAGTCGGTCAAACTGGTGGACGATAAGGGTCTGTTCCTATTGGTAAAAGCGAATGGCGCGAAACTATGGCGGGTACGTTATCGTTTCGCCGGCCGGGAACAGATGCTAGCCCTAGGCGCTTACCCTGGCGTGTCTTTGAAAGAGGCCCGTGCCAAACGGGATGAGATCCGCCGCCAAGTCGCTGCGGGAATCGATCCGAGCGCCGCTCGCAAGGCCAATAAGGCCGCGCAAGCCGGTGAAGGCAGTTTCGACGCGCTGGCGCTGGAATGGCATAGGCATTTTTCGGCTCATCTCACGCCAAGCCACGCCGCCCGAATCTACCGCCGCCTAGAGGCCGATCTCTTGCCTTGGATCGGCAAGCGGGCGGTTTCGGATCTCACCGCCCCGGAACTCTTGGCGTGTCTTCGCCGGATTCAAGCCCGTGGCGCTCTGGAGACCGCACACCGCGCCTTGCAAACCCTTTCTCAAATCTTTCGCTATGCCGTTGCCACCGGTCGGGCTGTACGCAACCCCGCCGCTGATCTGCGGGGAGCGCTGCCACCGGCCAAGGCCCGCCACTTCCCCACGATCACCGACCCAAAGACGATTGGTGCGCTCTTGCGAGACCTGGACGGCTATCAAGGGGCATTCGTAACCCGCTGCGCGTTGCAACTGGCCCCGTTGCTCTTTGTTCGCCCTGGTGAGCTACGCCAAGCGGAATGGCGGGAATTCGATCTTGACGCGGCTGAATGGCGCATTCCAGGCCATAAGATGAAAATGCGCCTTGAGCATATCGTCCCGCTGTCTCACCAGGCCGTCACCATCCTAGAGGCGCTAAGACCCTTGACAGGTCGCGGTCGCTATCTCTTTCCCGGTCTTCGCAGCGCTGAACGGCCCATGAGTGAAAACACCGTCAATGCCGCCCTTCGACGGCTGGGCTATTCCCGCGCCACCTTCACCGGCCACGGCTTCCGCTCGATGGCCAGTACGTTACTGAATGAAATGGGTTGGCACCGTGACGCCATTGAACGGCAATTAGCCCATGCTGAGACGGATTCAGTGCGCGCGGCCTATAACCGGGCTGAATATTTGCCAGAGCGCCAGAAGATGATGCAAGCATGGGCGGATTATCTGGAGGGTTTAAAACAAGGCGGTCGCGTTATCCCGCTGCATAAAGCACGCTAATCAATTACACCACGCCTAGCCCGACGGGGCGAAAAGCGGGAACCCTTACCCGGCTGGCGTGGCTTCTAGTTTAGGGGCAAGCGTAATAGGGGCACTTTTGAAACCATTTGAGATGTATTCTTCGTTGGACGGTCTAGCTATCTACAAAGAACTGCAAAAAGCATGGGAGATTTCTGGTTTTGATCGGCAACCAACATGGCTTGAGGTAGTTTTAATTCCAATTTATGAAGGTTATGCGCCTATCGGCGCAGCAATTTATCTCGCTGTGCTTGCGTACCCGACAGCGATAGATCAGCAGGAAGCTTTTATTGACGCAATAGGCGCTCGGATTATCAAGAATGCTGCCCCACCTAAAAGTGCAACGCGCGCCTCAGTGAAAAAAGACCCAATCTTAAGCCCAGCGATAGATATTCCAAACAAAAGAATCCGTCAAACAATCAATGATGGATTTAGACGAATACATAAGCGATTTCGAGCCGCTTGGGTTCTATGTCAGAAGCTGGCGTCAAATTCCGATCCTTCAAAACAATCTCCATTGCGAGAAATTATACTCAAAGCCGCTGAGCAGAATACCAATAGATATCCTGCGTTCTTTTCGACTCATCTTAATCCTGAAGATAGGGATGAAATAATTTTCGATAGTTTCCGACGACAAGTGATGTATGAAGCAAGGCCAGTCATACATTTGGCGTTGGCCTTGTACATAAATTTTGCAACAGGTAATCCGAAAGTTTTAATGCACGATATGATTATGTCTGCTGACCAGTGGTTGAAAGAAGTCGTAATTGCCGCAGAAGTCTTTCGCGTGTTATTTGGTGATCTTTTCCCACAAAATAGCACTCAATATAAAAAGTAAGCGCCTGAAAAATTTTTCTGCACCAATGGAAGAAACGATTGCCATACTGCCATATATAGACCCAATTGATCAGAGTATGAATTGGAAAAATTTTCTTCGAGTAATGCGGGGTTTTACTAAAGAAAAACGACCGTAGTTGCTCAACTGTTCCTTTACCTCCCCTACGAACCCATTCGGCGCTGTGCGCGCGGCGTCCGGTGCTCAACTGTTCCTTTACCGCCCCTACGAACCTTTCGATTAGCAGAAAATAATGCGGCTATGTTCCGGGCTGTTCCGGGATGCTTCGATAGGAGCGATACATGGCCGCACAAATCCAAACTGCGCTAACCATTCTTCGGCGCAAGCAGGTGGAAGCCCGCACCGGGCTTTCCCGTTCCACCATTTACGAGCGAATCAAAACGGGAACCTTCCCTGCTCCGGTTTCCATCGGTGCAAGGGCTGTTGGTTGGCTGGAATCAGAGGTCAGTTCGTGGCTGGCCGCCCAAATCCAAAAAAGCCGCAACGCGGCGTAATGGCGAGGCGACACCATGACCATAAAAAATAAGGACCGCATTCAAGCCCGCGCTATTCGCCGCTGTGGGGAGATGCTGAAGCAGGTGGCGGCATGATCGCTACCGCTTGCAACCACGGACACCAAGGCGTAATCTGGAATCTCCTAACATCCAAAAGCAGTACCCCGCGCTGTAAGCGGTTTTTTTGTGCCTGCCCATCACTCAATGGGGAGGCGTCGGGTATCCGTAAGGACCCGGACGGACTTTTGGCCGTTAGGAACGCCTACCCCGCCACGCTTAAGGCGGGTCAATCCTTGAATCCAAAAGGAGGCCACTAATGGCCAGCAGTAACCAGGCAGTTCACCAATCCCCTGAAGCAATCCCTCTGTCCCATCCCCTATTCCACGATGAAACTGTTGACGGTGGCAACTACCGCGATGGCATTGACAATTGCGCCGCCACCTTGTGGATGCTGGCCGATCTGTTCGGAGATGAAACAACCACTAACCTGGAATCACATCGCGCACGGTGTGGGCTATTTCTGCAACTCCAGGGTCTGGCGACTGCGCTAGAGCGCATCAGCGAATACCTCAGCATGGCGGCAGGGCGCAAGCATCAGCTGGATGAAGTCGAGCGGGAGGCCCTTCGAAGAGCGAACCGCGAACAAGAAGACCGCCTTGCCGAGGCCCCGGATGTGATTCGAAAGCGGGCGATTATTGCGGGCGCGATGGCGGATGCGATCCGGCAGACGCTGGGCGAGGGGGGTGCGGAATGAGCGCGTCCCTAACACCAATGCCCAAATTGCCAAGCTGGAACCGGGCGCTAATCGAACCTCAAAACAACTAAGGCCAGCCCCTTTACTGTAAGAGACTGGCCCCGCACGCCTTACGCCATAACGCAAAAGAATATCAGAACACCATAGATATTCTACTTTGGAATGGGTGCGGTGTCAGCCTCTCTTTGGAGATTGATATGACTGTTGAACCCGATCTGCAAGCCGCTGCCCTGGGCTATGTGGCGCGTGGTTTTGCGCTCACCTGGATGGCGCATGGCAGCAAAGCGCCCACCCATCCCGGATGGAATACGCACGCAAAGGCCGTTGTGACGCCTGACCAGGTGTTGGAGATTTGGAACGGCACCGCCCGCAATATTGGTATTGTGCATGGCTTAGGGGACGTTAAGACCTGCTCATTAGATGTCGATCAGGTCGAATGCACTCGTGGCGTGTTCGCTGAATTTGGGTTCGATCTGGACCTCTTACGCCAAGGCACGCCAACGGTTGAAGGCAAGCCCGGCAACTTCCGGCTGCTGTTCCGGCAACCTGCCGGGATGGATTTACCGCTGGTTAAACTGGAGTGGCCTGGACGGAGCGCTGCTGAAGGGAAAATCACCCTGTTCGAGCTTCGGGCGGGTGCCAATCAGGACGTTCTACCGCCCAGCAAACACCCTCCGGCAAGCGCTATGAATGGCTGACCCCACTGCCAGACGATCCACTAGCGCTGCCCGAACCACCCCCGCATTACTGGAACTGTGGACGAACTGGAGTGCCTGGCTACCGGAGCTACAAGCCCTGTGTCCGTGGTCTGCGCTGGTTGAACCCAAGGCCGCGCCGTATACCTCAGAGGCTAGGCCCCATCTGGATATCATCGGCCACTTCAATCAGGCGCACGATGTCCGCTCGCTGCTAGAGGCCCACGGCTATAAGCCCAAGGGCAAGAACCGCTATCTACCCCCGCACTCCACCAGCGGGATTCCATCGGTTCGGATACTGGATAGTGGCAAGGTCTTTAGCAGTAATGGGTCTTGTGCGCTCAATGACGGTCATGCGCATGATGCGTTCTCGGTTTTTTGCCTACTCGACCATCAAGGCGATGTGAAAGCAGCGATCAAGGCTGCTGCGGTGGGGTTGGGTATCGAACTCAAACAGCCCAGACCTGAGCCGCAGAGTCAGCGCACCGACAGCCCACCCCTGAGCAAGAAGGCTATGCCGACTCATTAGGGAGCAAAACACCGCCCAGTAATGCACCCCCTGACCCCTTACGGCGTGCGGCGATTCCAGCGGCCCCGTACCCGGTGGAAGCGCTAGGCCCGATTCTTGGCCCGGCGTTGGTGGCTGTCCAGCGGACATTACAAGCCCCGATCCCGCTCATTGCCCAATCGCTGCTAGGCGCGGCCGCCCTGGCCGCACAAGGCCACGCTAATGTGGTGATTGATGGCCAGGTGATTCCGCTCTCTATTCCTTCTCACCATTGGCGCATCAGGAGAGCGAAAAACCGGCGTTGATACTCTCGTGTTACAGCCGGTCATGATCCGACAGCGGGAATTGGTGGATGGCCACAAACTCGCAATGGCCGATTACAAAAGCGCGGTTCGTGTTTGGGAACAGGCGGAATCAGCGGCGATCAAGGAAAAGGCAGCCGACTTAAGTAAAGTAAGAACAGCGAGCCAAGAGAAATCCAAAGCCTTGGGGGCGCTGGGCAAAGCGCCCGAAGCGCCCTTCCTCCCTAATCTGCTGGCGGGCGATCCGACCAGCGAAGGGCTATTCAAGCTCTTCGCCAACGGCCAGCCCAGCTTAGGCTTGTTCTCGGATGAGGGCGCGTTATTTGTCGGCGGTCATGCCTTGGCCCGCGATGCCCGGCTACGCACCATTGGCGCACTGTCCAAGCTGTGGGATGGTCGCCCGCTGGATCGGGTCAGAGGGGGCGATGGGGCGAGCAGCCTCTATGACCGTCGCCTGTCGCTGCATTTAATGACCCAACCCTTGGTCGCCGCTGAATTGTTGGCCGATCCGATCTACCAGGATCAAGGCTTTCTCGCTCGTGTGCTGATAAGTTGGCCTGATACCACAGCGGGAACCCGGTTGTATGTCAATAGCGACCCCTCCCAGGAGGCGGCCATCGGTCGATACTGGTTAGCCCTGACCACCTTGTTGTATCGGCCCTATCCGCTACGGCCTGATACCCGTAACGAACTGGCCCCGCGTGCCTTGTCGCTATCAGTGGAGGCCAAGGCGGTTTGGGTGACAGCCTTCAATCGCATTGAACAGCAGTTGGGTGAAGGTGGACCGCTGGAAGCGATTCGCGGCTTTGCCAGCAAGGCTGCTGAACACGCCGCCCGGTTAGCCGGGGTGTTAACCCTCATCGCCCAGCCAGAGGCCACGGTCATCGATGCCAACACAATAAAGTGTGGTTTGCTGCTGATGGATTATTACCTCACGGAAGCCCAGCGCATCCATGATAGTGGCGTGGCCGATCCAGAGTTACAGGCCGCCCAACGGCTGCTGGATTGGTTGCATGGCTTAAATGAAACCCATGTTCATTTGGCGAAGGTGTACCAATGCGGCCCTAGTGGTATTCGGGACGCTAAAACCGCCCGGCGATTGTTGGATGTGCTGGTTAAACATCGCTGGCTCACCAAGCTTGATGACGGCGTGGTGATTGACGGCAAGTACCGCAAGGACGTTTGGCAGATTCACCACCAGGAGGTCGAGGCATGAGCTTTTCAGGACTCGCCTTAGCTGACCTGGCCCCTGAAAATCAAAAGTTAGCACTTCAGAATGCTGCTAATCCTGCTAATCCTGCTAATCTCATTGATTTAAAAGAAAATGTGCTTGCTAATCTTTTGCTAATCCCTGCTAATCCTTTGCTAATCGACACCCCAGCACCGCCAGCGACCCCAGAGATTAGCAACCGATTAGCAAACTTTAGCAAAAGATTAGCAAATGAAGAATCGCTAATAGCTGATGAAAAACAGGCAGATACAGCGCGTTTAGCAGAATTAGCAACTTTAGCAGCCTCTGAAAAGCCAAAAAACGCTTTCACCTCTCAATACGCAGCTGATTTGGCTATTCAGAATGAACAATCAATAAAAGGGGCTGCTATTCCTGCTAGTCCTGCTATTCGTGACGCAAGCGATTGTTTTGATTCAGCTATTCAACAACCCCCCGTTGCTATTCCTTTGCTATTCGATGCTATTCCTTTGCTATTCGGCACGGATCAGCTATCCACCCCTATCGAAAATAGCAGCAAAATAGCAACGAATAGCAGCCGAATAGCAAATGAGGAATGGCTAAAAATTGATAAGGATCAACGGCCTACAGAAAAAATAGCAGGAATAGCGAAAATAGCAGCCTCTGAGACTGCGCAAAAAGCTATTACCCCACAACAAGCCGCCGCACTCACCGTGCTTCAGACCCTCTATACCCGGTGTGTCGCTCACCTGGTGGACGGTGGCCACGATGGCAAAGGCGCGTTAGTCCATCGCCGCGATTACTGGCGAGCGCTGCATCAGGCCGGGATTGACACGGATACCGTGTTTGCTCTGCTCGATCATGGCCGGATCAGGACACAGGCTGAGGGGCTGTATTGGGCCCGGTGGGAGGGAGGCATGATCAGAACCCTGTGCACAGGCACGTTGTATGGCGATCCCCAACGCCGAATAAGCCAAAGCGGCAAGGACTTCACCACAGCCCGGTTACGCGCCGATGACGGCAAAGGCGGAAGTGTCTGGCCTCGCTGATTGGCTTGGCAGCGAAGCCGACGCCTTAGCACGGCTGAAAGACCAAAGCGCTGTAGCCCTCAGTGGTAAAGCCACCCTGAAGACCTGGACAGACAAGCAGGGAAACCCACAAGCCGGGTTAGATGTGGTGATTGACCAACTCATCACCCTACGCCCCAAGCCCAAAGCGGACGTGCCCCAGCGGTCAAAAGCGCCCTTTAATGATGCACTGGATGTCTAGCCATGAAGCGTAAACACCGTAGTACCCAAATCCGTGAGCAGCGCAAGGTAACCCGTGAGCAGAAGCGGGTTTGTCTCAAACCCACAAAGCACCCGCGATGACGGGTCCTTCCTGAGGGACTCTCCATCCACGGGGAGTTGGACCCCCGGTGTTCGCCATTTTTTGAGGTTTCTTAGTAAAAATTTTTTATACCGTGACGGCGCAAGTTGAGGCGATAGCGGATACAACTACTATTGCGCAAAACACCATATCAGCATGGGAGGAAGAATTTATCAAAAAATGCGCGGAGCATAATTTGATAAATACCCCCGATTTCTCCATCCCCCTCTACAACGTCTGGAAGCAGCAGAGCAGATCAAACACGGTGTCGGTGTCAATCCCGGCTTTATGGAAATCCGCAATGCTTGGGGGACCCTGGACGCCACCCGATCACCAAGGGTAGTTAGGACCCCGGCATGTCGGCATTTACAGCGGTTGCTTAGGTTCCTTCCGCTTAGCCGTGGCTAATCCGTTACATGTTGACCAGGTAGCGGCCTTATTTGATGTCACCACCCGGGCGATACGGAATTGGCAGCAGCGGACGGAAACCGATCCATTGCCAGCCTCAATCATGGCGAGTGGTTGCCGTGGTTGAATGGGGAGATAGAGAGCGGACGGTTGGAGGTTAAGCGAAGTCAGGCTAATACCTATATGCGAGTTGCTTCAAATTACCAGCACGCCGGTAATTTGCTAGAAGGTGCGTCCAGCATTCGCGCCGCTTGAGGGAATATCTGGCCAGAAATTGTTGAAAAATTTTGAAATCGCCCGCTCCCCCCGCGCGTGAGGGAATAACGAGAACCTGACAAAACCTGACATTGCCGCCGCGCATTCACCGCTGTGGCGAGTTGCTGAAGCAGGTGGCGGCAGGAGTAAACCGTCACATGACGGCACCGACATAGCTAGAAACCGCACCCAAGCGGCCATCCGCCGCTGTGGGGAGCTGTTGCGGCAGGTGGAGTCGGGGCAGGGAACGAGAACAGATAAACCTCATGACGCCACCGACACGAAGTTGACCCGCACCCAAGCGGCCAGCCAAGCCGGATTGAGTGAGCGCCAGAAAGTCACCGCGCTTCGCGTGGCCAATGGTGAGGAATCCTCACCCTTCCCGCCGTGATTATTTTCTCTGTTGAATCGCCGATGGCCCGGAATCCCGCTGTTTTAGGGCAATCGGAAGGGCGAAATTCAAGATAATCCTCATAATCGACATTTTACAGAACCATTATCATGGATGATTGAAGATTCCATTGGATATATTTATACTACCCTTACGCTGAACATTAAGAGGCAGAAACCGATGGAAACGATGCTGACAACCAGGGAAGCGGCGGAAAAGTTGCGGGTCTCTGTTCGTACCCTGATGAAGTGGCGCAAGCTGGGCAAAGGCCCGCCCGCCCACAAGACAGAACGGAAGCTGCTGTACTCCCCCGGCGAAGTGCAAGACTGGCTGAAACGCCAACCCGCGAAGTAGCGCCGCCCTGGCCGGCTGGAACCCGGACAAGGCGACTTCCACGAACACCTATCAGGCAGGTGAACCATGGCAAAACAAACTGTAGCAGTCGGCAAGCGATACGGCAGGCTCATGATTTTGAGCCTAGGAAATCAGCAAAACGGGTACATCGACCGCGCAATATGCGAGTGCGGCACGGTCAAGGAGGTTCGCCGTTCGGACCTGCAAAGCGGTCGTACATCGTCATGCGGTTGCTTGCGGCGAGAGAGCGCCACGAAAGTTGGAGCGGCCACGCGAACGCACGGCCAAAGCTGGAACCCGCTCTATCACTTGTGGCACACCATGGTTGCCCGCTGCCACAACCCGACCCATGCCGCCTATCGGTACTACGGCGCGCGTGGCGTCAAGGTGTGCGACCGCTGGCGCGAATCGTTTGAAGCGTTCGCTGCCGATATGGGCGCGCGTCCCGTGGGCTTGGAGCTAGACCGCATAGACCCGGAAGGCGATTACAGGCCCGGTAACGTGCGTTGGTTGAATCGCCGAATGCAGAAAATGAACCGCGCCAAGCGTTCTGACCATTACGAACCGCGCCCTATCGAATGGAACGGCCAAACCTATGCTATTTCGGACCTGGCCGCGATTGCGGGACTCAGCTACTCGGCTATGTATGGGAGACTCATGAAGGGAATGCCCGTACACGTCGCCATTTCGATGCCATTGCGCGGCACCAAAGCCGCATAGGAGCTCCAGCCATGACCACCCTGACCTTTGACACGCTGGCCTACGCCAAGAAGCTCAAGGAGGCTGGATTTACTGAGCAACAAGCGGATGCACAGACTGCGGCATTGGCCACAGTGTTAAAGGACAGCGCCCACGATCTAGCGATGAAGCAAGACATTGAACGGCTTGAAGCCCGCCTAAACGTGATAGAGGAACGCACAGAAGGCCGGTTCAAGCTGCTGCAATGGATGCTGGGCTTCAATCTAGCTATCAGCATCGCGCTGCTGTGGATACTGATTCGCAACACGAACTAAGGCCGCCACGGCTGCACAAGAGGGCGAACATGCTTGAAATTATGGAAGGGTAACCAGCCATGACCGCCGAAGAACTCGCCAGCCTCACCCTTGAGCACTTGCGCGCGATTCGCGCCAAGCAGGATGAACAAGGCGAACAGCTAGGCCGGATCGAATCCCGACTATCCAGCCTTGAAACGACCGTTGCCGGAATGCGCCGTGATTTGGCCCACATGTACGGCGATGTCGTGGAAGGCCATACCCGGATGGATCAATTAACGGCCCGCATCGAACGTATCGAACGGCGTTTAGAGTTGAGGTCTGATCCACCCCACTGAATTCTAATTTCCTCGAATTCGAGGGATTACCGCCCGGCCCAGGTGTTGGTAGCACCAAAGCCAGACTTCCCACAGCGCCAACCTTGGAGCTGGCCCCATGACCGCCGAAGAACTCGCCAGCCTCACCCTTGAGCACTTGCGCGCGATTCGCGCCACCCAAGCCGATCACGGCGACGAACTGGCAGCGATCCGCCTTGAGCTATCGGCGATGGGACAGCAGCTAGCCGGTTTGACCACCGCCGTCTATTCCGGCAAGTCGGAACTGGACAGCCTCAAGCGGCGGGTGGAACGCATCGAACGGCGCTTAGACTTAAGGACTGATCCACCACACTGAGTTTTGAATTATCCGGTTTCAACCCGGAGTAATAGCCTGCCCCTGGTACTGATGGGCTACCGCGATTAGAGGGGCACATCATCAAAGTGAGGGTATATTTACGGGTACGACAAACGTATATCTTGATAAATAATTATATTAACCAATTGGTTAATGCTTAGATTCGATTCCCCCCGCCCCATAAAATGCTTAAACCCGCACATAACAGTGCGGGTTTTTTCATTTGTGGCGGATTGGCCACTTGCTAGCGATCAAGCGCGCTGTCCTGCAATCGGGACAGGCCCATCCTTGTCGATGGTCAATGATCTCATCAATACGCAACTGACGCGACTGGAAAGCGCGTTGCCGCCGTGGTGCGCCATCGATTTCTTGGGGTTGAATGGCTTACGACTGGCTACTGTGTTAGGTCGACTCAATCAAAAGCTGGTCTTTTCTCAGGCTTTTGATTGAGATCCGCCTAATTTTAGCCACTAAGGGATGGACGTCACTCGAACCGGCGCGAGTCCGCTGATTGCCAGCCGCCGCGCGGCGGCGCGAGACAGGTCGATCACTCGACCTTTCACGAAAGGCCCGCGATCATTGATGGTCACATCAATAGCCTTACCGTTACGAAGGTTGGTGACTCTCGCTCTGGAGCCGAGAGGCAAACTCCGATGAGCGGCTGTCATCTGATTTTGGTTAAAGCGTTGGCCGCTGGCGGTCTTTTTGCCATGGAATCCCGGCCCATACCAAGACGCCTTACCCACCTGCCCACCGGCCGCATGCACCGTGGCTGGAATACCAACGGAAAGGGCCAAGGCGCCAACCAACAGAGCCGGCAAAAAATAGGCTCGACCCTTACGAGTAAATCGACTGTTGCTCGCATGTGTATTCATGTTTTACCTCCACGATTTGACTGGGTGAAATAACGGCCATCCTTATTGGGAATCAGCTCATTATTTCAATCAGCTTTTACGTAAGGCATTGAGAATATCACACTTTTATCAGAAAATATCTGAATCGGTCAAAAAAAATTAAATGATCTTTGAATAATTTTATAAATATATGATTTTAAATAAAAAATTTTATTTGAACAATGATTTAATTGAAATGCATAACTATTTGATAAATATATAAAAATAAAAAATTGACAATATTATTATTTTATGATTCTCATAAATAATTACGGATTGATTATATTGATTGCCAAAACTTCGCCCCCGGCTTGGCCACTCTCTCCGCCTAAAGGTCTGAAATACACTTTACAAACCGCCTGATATAGCGCCACCCACATAGTTAAGGACGCTGTATAACGAACTGTCAGTGCTTGAAGGAGGCGAGGATGGCAGCACCCTATAGCAAAGATCTATGGGAAAAAGCGCTGGCGGTGCTGGCGCGGAGGGAACGGCCGAGCCGGATGGCGCGACTGTTGGGAATCAGTCGTACCACCCTCAATCCGTGGCGACACTGACAACCAGAAACAGGCTCACGCGCGGCCAAACAGGGTTGTCAGCAAGGACACAGCGCCACGATTACCGACTGGGACGAGTTTCGGCGTTTTATCGAAGAACACCGCGGCAAAACGTTGGAGGCGATAGCAGGGTGACGTGGAACGGATGCCCATCAGCCACGGGCTAAACAAGATCGGCTTTATCCATAAAACAAAATCGTCGGCGGCGGGCGGTCTAGCCAGCACAAGCAATTCAAATTTCCCAGGAAAATCGCCGCGCTCGATTCAGCCAGCCTGATCTAGCCCGCCAGACGGCCCCCGGCGGGGCATCAATCTTCCAACAGCTTACCGGCTTGACGGTAGCTCAGCGGCTTCGGTCCAGCTACCTTGCAGAACTTTTGCCCCGGTCGGGCCAACCGTTCGGTCATGCGGGCGAACAAGAGACCGCTAGTTGCCGCGCGGATTTCCAGGCGAGCCATACCGAGCGGCTCGCCGAGCGGGTTCACTAACTCCGCCACCACCTCCCCCACCGCAACCCGCTCGCCTAACTGCTTGCGATACACGAGCACACCACTTGTCGGAGCCGTCAGCACATCAACGCCTTCCAACGGCGTCGGCTCGCAGCACGGTTGCGGCAACGGCCCCGGATCGCCGGCGATCACGCCGCGCCGTTGCAGGAAGCGCAACAATGCCGCCGCGTCGGCCGCCGCACAGTCATCGTTCACATCCGCCTGACCGCGCAGTTCCACCGTGGTCGCAAAACAGGCCAGCGGCAGTGCGGCTGCCTTTCCCAGCGCCGCGCGCAGTTTCCACCACGGTCCGGCGCACGCTTCATCAAAGGGATTACCGCCCGGCTCTTCTTCCAGCAGAATGGCCGCCGCGCCCAGTTCCGCCCCCAATGCTCGCGCCGTGTCGGCTTGCCAACGCGAGGCGTACAGGTGCAGGAGTGATTCGCAGTCACAGTGCAAATCGAAAACGTAATCCGCGTCAATCGCCAAATCGAGCAGGGCCAATTTCAGCACCGCTGTTTCTCGAACCGGCTTTTGCTCCGCCAGCACAGCCCGCAACGTTTCTCTAACCAATACGGCGTTCATCGCCGGATCGGCGCCCAACTGCCCACGCAAGCGCTCGGCGGCCGCCGCGGCCAAATCAGGAAACGCACGATTAAAATTGCCGGTGCTTTCAAAATCGAACCGTCCCAGCAGTCGGCCATTCAAGTGCTGTCCCAAGCCGACCGGATTGGCGACTGGAACCACCACGACCTCACCGATTATCCGACCTTCAGCCTGGGCCTGCTCCAGTCCCCGCAACAGATGCTGCGCCACCAGCAGGCCGGGAATTTCATCAGCGTGCAAAGCAGCTTGGAAATACGCTTTGGGCCGTGCGCCAGACGCGCCGTAATGGTGGGCCAATAACGTTCGTTCGGTACCCGGAGCGGGCGATGGCAGTGTAATTTTGCAAGTAACCGTTGGCATGGTACAGATCGTTGTAGTGAGCACTTGTTCGGAAAGCTTATGCCGTCCCCACAATCGTTTGCGGGAACTGCTCTTGCCGCACCCGATACCAGGCGGCGTACAGCGCCGGTAGAAATAATAAGGTCAGGAGGGTGGCGACGATCAACCCACCCATAATCGCCACCGCCATCGGCCCAAAAAAAGAATTGCGCGACAAGGGCACCATCGCTAGCACCGCCGCCGCCGCCGTCAGCACAATCGGCCGGAACCGGCGCACGGTCGATTCGACGATGGCCTCCCACTGGCTACGACCAGCGGCGATATCCTGCTGGATTTGATCGACCAGAATCACCGAGTTGCGCATGATCATGCCAAACAGGGCGATGGTGCCCAGCATCGCCACGAAACCGAACGGCTGATTGAATAGCAGCAAAAACAACGTCACGCCGATCAACCCCAGCGGCGCGGTCAACAGCACCATCAACACCCGTGAGAAATTCTGCAACTGAATCATCAGGATCGTCAGCACCACCAGCACGAATAGCGGGATACCAGCGTTAACCGATCCTTGACCTTTGGCCGACTCTTCCACCGTGCCGCCGGTTTCCAGCCGAAAGCCATCCGGTAGCTTGGCGCGGATCGGCGCCAGCAGCGGCTCGATTTGCGCCGTCACCGTCGCCGGTTGAATTTCGCCATAGACATTGGCGCGCACGGTTATGGTCGGCAACCGGTCGCGCCGCCAGACCACGCCCGGTTCGAAGCGGTAATGAATCCGGGCCACCTGCGCGAGCGGCACGCTTTTGCCACTCGCCGTCGGCGCCACCAAATCGCCCAGCAAAGCCAGTTGCGAGCGGGATGCGGCATCCCCCCGCAGCACTACATCAATCGACTTGTCGCCATCGCGGTAGCTGGTCACCGGCAGCCCCGTCAGCCAGGTATTCAGCATCTGGGATAAATCCTGGCTGCTCAAACCCAGCAGGCGCGCTTTATTCTGGTCGATCTCAATGCTGACCATTTTGGATTGCTCGCCCCAATCCAGGTGTACGTTGGTGAGATGGGGATTGCCGCGCATCACCTCGGCGATTTGCTCGGCGATTCGGCGCAATTGGCCCATATTCTGACCCGATAACCGAAACTGCACCGGAAAGCCGACCGGCGGCCCGTTTTCGACGCGGCTGATATTGGCGCGCAGATCGGGAAAGTCTTCCTCAAACAGTTGAATCAATCGCGCCCGCAATGCCTCGCGCGCCGGAATATCCTGGGCCAGAATGACGAACTGGGCGTACCGTGTCGCCGGTAATTGCTGATCCAGACCCAGATAAAAACGCGGTGCTCCCCAGCCGATATAGGCAACGAAATTATCGATCCCCGGTTCTTTTTGCAAAATCGCTTCCAGCTTGCGGACTTCCGCATCCACCGCCTTTAGCGAGGCTCCTTCTGGCAAACGTAAATCGACCATCAATTCCAAGCGGGTCGAAACCGGAAAAAACTGCTTCTGCACCTGGCCGAAGCTGGCAATAGCCAACATAAACAGTACGATGGTGATAACCACCACCAGCCAGCGATGCGCCACGCACCATTCGACGACCGCCCGGAAGCGCCGATAGAACGGCGTGTGATAGACCTCGTACTCGCTGTGTACGCCCGCCACCATCTCTTCAGCGGGCTGATGGCGGGCGCGGCGCAGCCAGCGCGTCACCCATCGTAACTTGTGCGGGGCGCGTGGATCGGGTAGCAGCCGGTAGCCGAGCCAGGGAATCACCACCACCGCCGCCAGCCAGGACAACAGCAGGGCGATGGCGTTGACCTGGAAGATTGAAACGGTGTATTCGCCTGTTGCGGAGCGCGCGGTGGCGATGGGCAGGAACCCAGCGACCGTCACCAGAGTCCCGGACAGCATCGGCCCGGCGGTGCTGGTGTACGCAAACGCGGCGGCCCTCGCGCGCTCCCAGCCTTCCTCCATCTTCACCCACATCATTTCGACGGCGATGATAGCGTCATCCACTAGCAATCCCAGCGCTAGAATCAGCGAACCGAGCGAAATCTTGTGTAAGCCAATATTGAAAAACCACATCAGCAGAAACGTGGCCGCCAGCACCAGCGGAATCGACAGCGCCACCACTAGGCCGGTGCGCACCCCCAGGCTGAGCAAGGTCACGCCCAAAACGATCAGCACCGCCTCGGTTAGCGCCTTGACGAAATTGTCAATCGACCGCTTGACCACATCCGGCTGGCTTGCCACCTCCCGCAGTTCCACTCCCAGTGGCAATTCGCCCTGCAAATGCGCCATCGTGGTCCGCAGCTCGTGACCGAGTTGGATGATGTCGCCGCCAAGCGCCATCACCACCCCGACGGTAATCGCCTGTTGGCCGCCATAACGCACGCGGGGCGCGGGCGGATCGACGTAACCGCGCCGCACCTCCGCGATATCTCCAATACGCAACTGCCGCCCGCCGGCCCGAATCACCGTATCGCGCACGTCTTCCACGGTAATGAACCGGCCACTGGAGCGCAGGTAGATGCGGTCGCTGACGGTTTCGAAGAAACCCGCCCCGGCGACGGCGTTCTGCCGGGACAGGGCCTGAATCACGGTGTTGAGGTCAAGACCAAGCGTGGCGAGCTTGGCGTTGGCGATTTCGAGATAAATTTTCTCGTCCTGCTCGCCAAATAAATCAACCTTGGCGACCTGCCGCACTCGTAACAGCTCATCGCGCACGCGGTCGGCGTAATCCTTGAGTTCGGCGTAACTCAGTTCGTCCGACACGACGGCGTAAATATTGCCGTAGACATCACCGAATTCATCGTTGAAAAACGGCCCGAAAACCCCGGCGGGAAAGGTATGGCGGATATCGCCGATCTTCTTACGCACCTGATAGAACACATTGGAAATGACCGAAGCTGGCGCGGAATCCTTGGCCATAAACAGCACGATCGACTCGCCCGGTCGAGAATAGCTGATCAGGTGATCGACGTGCGGCGTTTCCTGCAACTTCTTCTCAATACGGTCGGTGAGTTGCTGTTCGATCTCGCGCGCGGTCGCGCCCGGCCACATCGTGCGCACCACCATGACCTTGAAGGTAAAAGGTGGGTCATCGGCCTGACCGAGATGCCGGTAACCGTAAATTCCCATCAGCGCCATCGCAAAGATAAAAAAGCCCACCAGCGCCCGATGGCGGATCGCCCATTCTGAAAGGTTAAAGCGCGTCACGAGCGTGTGTCAGCAGCGGCGGGTTCTCGGATGACGGGCCGCACCGCTTGACCCGCCACCAATTTATGCGCGCCGACGGTGACCACCAGTTCACCCGCTTGCACACCGCTGGCCAGCACTGCTCCATCCTCGCGGTATTGGCGGATTTCAACCGGTCGGCGTTGCGCCTTGTCATCGGCAATCACCCAAACCGCCGGCCCCTGCCCTTGATCGATTACTGCCGTTAAAGGCACCATTAGGCTGCTATCAGGCCCGACAGGCGGCACGCTCACCTGGGCGGTCATGCCCAATCGCACCGCCGGATCGGAGTCGAGCAAGCGAATACGGGCGGTGTAGGTGCGGGTCGCGGCATCCGCCGTGGGCGCCAGCTCCCGCAATTCCGCGCGCAGTCGCAAATCCGGTTGCGCCCACAGCGTCACCGTCATGCCCCTGGCTTGGCGCAGTTCGGCTACCTGCCCTTCAGGGATGTTGATAAGGACTTCCTGTTCATTCGAGCGCGCCAGCTTGATGACCGGTTGACCGGCGCTGACCACTTGGCCGACTTCGACTAACGCCGCGGTGACGACTCCATCGTGATCGGCGGTCAACACCGCGTAGCTGGCCTGGTTGCCGATCACCGCCAGTTGCGCTTGCGCCTGATCCCGTCTGGCTTTGGCCGCTTTATAGACCGTGGCCTTGGCGTCATAGACCGATTGCGAGATCAGTTTCTTTTCCAATAGGGCGGCGTAACGCACCTGCTCGGACTCGGCCAGGCTGAAATCGCTCGCGGCCGCCGCCAGTTGCGCTTTGGCCGCTTGCTCGTTGAGTTGCAGATCGGCGGGATCGAGCCGGGCCAGCGCCTTGCCGCGCTCCACCCGCGCGCCAACGTCGACCAGGCGGGCCACAATCTTGCCGGCGACGCGAAAAGCCAGATCGGATTCGTGGCGGGCGCGCACTTCACCGGAATAAACCACTGGCGTGGCGTTCACTGGCATCACGCGTTGCACCAACACTGGACGAATGATGGCCGCTGGTGGAGGTGGCGTTTTATCACACCCTATCAGTGCCAGCATAACGAGCGCCAAGACGGAAAGAGCATTACGCTTCATGTTGGGCTTTGTTTCGTCAAATTACGGGCGGGAGGCGAACACATTGCAAGACTACCGTGAGATAGTAAATGATTATGGTTACCGGATGTCTATCAAGCAAATGGTTAGCAAATCATAGTGAACTATCGGTTTCCTACAATCATTTTTGGAGAATCGGGATGAGCCTGACCATGAAAGCCGTGCGCATCCACGCCTATGGCGGCCCTGAAGTCTTGCATTACGAAGAACCGCCAATACCAAAACCGCAGCCCGACGATATCCTGATTCGCGTTCGAGCGGCGGCAGTAAATCCAGTGGATTGGAAGATTCGAGAAGGTTATCTGCAAAATACCTTGAAACACCACCTACCGTTGACGCTCGGTTGGGATATCTCAGGCGACGTGGTCGAGGTCGGCCCCCAAGCCGCCGGTTTCAACATCGGCGACGAGGTGTATGCACGGCCCCACATCGAACGCGACGGTGGCTACGCCGAATACATCGCGGTTAGGGCCAGCGAAGTCGCCCGCAAGCCAGTCACGCTGGATCACCCTCACGCCGCCGCCGTACCGCTGGCCGCCTTGACGGCCTGGCAATCGCTGGTGGAGGCCGCCCAGTTACAGGCTGGCCAAACTGTGCTGATCCACGCCGCCGCGGGTGGCGTCGGCAGTCTGGCGGTGCAATTGGCCAAGGCGCGCGGCGCCAAGGTGATCGCCACCGCCTCGGCGCTCAATATCGGCTTAGTGACCGAACTGGGCGCTGATCAGTTTATCGATTACACCCGAACTCGCTTTGAAGAGGCGGTCAAAGCGGTGGACGTGGTGTTTGACACCATCGGCGGCGACACGCAGGCGCGTTCCTGGCAGGTGTTGAAACCGGGTGGAATCTTGGTTTCAGTGGTCAGCCCGCCCTCGAAAGCGATTGCCGCCGAACGGGGCCTGCGCCGGGCGTTCGTGTTTATCCACGCCAGCGGCGAGCAACTGACCGCCATCGCTCAGCTGATCGACGAGGGTAAAATGAAACCGCACCTTCATACGGTGCTGCCGCTCGCCGAGGCCCGCCAAGCGCACGCCATCAGCGAGGGCGGCCATGCGCGGGGTAAAATCGTTCTGCATGTCGCGGATTAAATTTATCTTTTGTTTCAGGAAAAGCCCATGCTCAATTTCACGTTTTACAATCCGACCAAAATCTTGTTTGGCAAAGGCCAAATTGCCAAGATTGCTCGGGAAATCCCGCAAAACCAACGCATTTTGATGACCTATGGCGGCGGCAGCATCAAAAATAACGGCGTTTACGATCAGGTGATGGCCGCCTTGGTGGGTCGGTCCGTATTGGAGTTTGCAGGCATTGAGCCGAACCCGACCTATGAAACCTTGATGGGCGCGGTCGAATTAGCCCGGCGGGAAAAGGTGGATTTCCTGCTTGCCGTCGGTGGTGGTTCGGTGATCGATGGCACCAAGTTCATTGCCGCCGCCATACCGTTCGAGGGTGAACCATGGGATATTTTGGCCAAGAACGCGCCGATCGCGCAGGCGTCGCCGTTCGGCTCAGTGCTCACGCTCCCCGCTACCGGCTCGGAAATGAACAGCGGCTCGGTGGTGACTCGTCGCGCCACGCACGATAAGCTGGCCTTCATGCACCCGCTGGTTTATCCGCGCTTTTCAGTACTTGATCCCACGACCACGTTCACGATGCCGCCCCGGCAAATCGGCAATGGTGTGGTCGATGCCTATACCCATATCATGGAACAGTATTTAACCTATCCGGTCAATTCGCCGATACAGGATCGCTTCGCCGAGGGGCTATTATTAACCCTTATTGAGGAAGGTCCCAAAGCACTCGCCAATCCAGAAGATTATGAGGTCCGCGCCAATATCATGTGGGCCGCGACCATGGCGTTGAACGGACTGATCGGCGCGGGGGTGCCGGGCGATTGGGCGACCCACATGATCGGCCACGAGATCACCGCCCTCCACGGCTTGGATCACGCGCAAACGCTAGCGATCGTGCTTCCCAGCGTAATGGCGGTGAAGCGAGACCAAAAGCGCGCCAAACTGTTGCAATACGCGCAACGAGTCTGGAACCTGTCCACCGGCGGCGAGGACGAACGGATCGACGGCGCCATCGCCAAAACCCGTGACTTCTTCGAGCGCATGGGGGTAAGAACCTATCTGCGGGATTATGGCGTCAATAGCGACGCTGTGCCCGCCTTGGTCGGCCAACTGGAGCGACATCAACTGATCCAGTTGGGCGAGCAGCAAGATATTGATCTCGCCACCAGCCGCGCCATCCTGGAGCGGTGCGTGGCGGCCTGAAGTTTAAGAACTCGATCCCCTCCTCCGCCAGGGAGGGGAACCCTGTCGGCGTCAAAGCAAAAAATAATACGGCTTATCGGTCGCTGTTGGCGTTCAGCGCCAACCTCAACCCACCAGCTTTAAGCCCGGCGGCAGCGCTTCACCGAATACCCGGCCAGTATCGGCCTCGTCAAGCTCCACGACTTCTTGCACCATCCGCAACCAGGACGCCGGCGCTTTGCTCGCGCGCAAGCGCTGCGCGACTCGAACCCGCAGGTCTTCGCGCAAATCGCGCTCCCGATCACCGCTCAGCCGCGCCAGCAGCGTCGCCGCAAACGCGGCGGGCGTCACCGTCCGCCAATCCAGCGCCAACAGCTGCTCCAACCAAACCGCCGCTGTCGCCGCCGGCGTCACATCGTGCGCGCTACCGTAGGCTGGAACCCTTGTCCCCAGCCGGCCGAGCGCCCACCAAAGCTGCGGCGATTCGCCTTTGCGCGCCAGCCGGGCCAGCACCATCTGGCCGAGTTCCACCTTGCGCGCCGCCGGCAAGCGTTCCAAAACCCCGGCCAGCCGGGCTATATCCTCGACGCCCAAGGTGCGATCCTTGGCCATTTTGCCGGTCGGAGGTCGCAAATCGATTAATAGCTGATCGCTCAAGCGCCACTGCGCCGCCGCATCCAAGCCGCCGGCCACCCGCCGCCACAGCGTCCACCACTCCGCCCAGTTCTGCGCGTCGTGATGGTGCTGTACCCCTTGCTCGTACAGCGCCCACAGCTGTTTGACCCGCCAATCGTCCAGCGGATAACCAAAGCCCGGCCGCAGGCAATAACCGCTCAAACTGAACCACATCCGCTCGTGATCCGCCGACCGCCGCCGCCGCCGCGCGCCCGCTTGCAGCACGCCGGCCAGCTCGCGCAACAGCGGAGTTTCCCAACTCTCGCGCGTGCCGAGCAGACGTTCTAGATCGGCGCGCAGGGTCTTGATTTCCTTTTGTTCCACATTCGCGGCGCGCGCGCCGTAGAACCGCTCCAGCCGCGCCGCCGCATCCGGGAAACGCGGATGCAGGCGCGCCAATGTTGCCGCATCGCCGCCGCGCAGCTGAAAAGCCAAACCCCACCGTCGCGCGGGATCGTCCACCGCCACGCACTCCACTTCCAGCGTGCCGACTTCAGTCAGTTGCGTGACCAGTTGCACCGGCACTTCGCCGGCGGCATCGCTTTCGATCACCGTGGCAACCGGCGGTAAGGGCACGAAATCTTCCACATCCAGCGCCGCCACTTCACCCGGTCGAAACATCGCATCGCTGGTCGTGGACAGCAAATGAAATTGCACCGGCGCGCCAAGTCGCAGTAAAAATGTCCGATCCAGCCGAACCGATCCGCTTTCCTCCGCGCCGCGCGGTAGCAGACAGACACCTTGTTTTCGGTCGCGCGCGCCCTCAACCAATAAAAAATAGCTCCGCGCCGAGCCGCCGCCGATTCGCGTACCGTGACCCCGCCGTGCCAGCCCGTAAGCCACCGCCCCGCGCGCCACCGCCAGATCGGGATCGGGATTGTCCAAACGCAAGAGAGGCTCGCCGCGCCAACCCGCTAACAGTTCCAGTAGGCGACTGGCCAACGCCGCGCCATGAAAGACGCCGCCGTTCAGTAAAATCGCATCGGGCATCGGAGGGCGGTCAGTCGGCGCTCGTTCGCCCAAAGCCCGGCGCGCTGCCTCGACATGATTGCTTAAGAAGGCAGCCAGATGTCGGCTAATTGCCGGGTCGGCGGCGTAAGGTAGGCCGAATTCGACGACGGCCGCTCGCCGCCCTTGCGGCCGCTCTTCCGGGTTGGTGAAAGGCAGAAAACCATTGACCAACAGCGTCCGAACTTCGTCTCGGCTAAACCGCGCCGACCGCGCGCCGCCGATCAGTCGCGCGCCACCGCCTAGCACCGTCACTGGCGCTCCTTCCGGCGCATCGGCCGCCAGTAACCGTTCCTTGGCGTTCCGGCACTGTTGCAACAGTTGCGATAGCTCACCAGCGCTCAGGCGTTCCCCGCCCAAACGAGTCTCGGCGATCCGCGCCAGCGTCAAATCCATATTGTCGCCGCCCAACATCAGATGCTCGCCCACGCCGATCCGGGTCAGGCGTGGTTCCGCTTCAGTGGATTCGATTTGGATCAAGGTCAGGTCGGTGGTGCCGCCGCCCACATCGCAAACGAGCAACAAGCGCGACTCGCCGAGCGCGGCCGCCATGTCGACGTCATGGCGTTGGAGCCAGTCATAACACGCCGCCTGTGGCTCCTCCAGCAATCGCAGATGGGTCAAACCGGCCAGCCGCGCGGCTTCGACCGTTAGTGCTCGGCCAACCTCGTCGAACGAGGCGGGCACGGTTAAAACCAGGTCTTGACGTTCGAGTGGCTGACGGGGAAATCGCTGATTCCAGGCGGCTTTAATGTGAGTGAGATAGCTGGCGCTGGCGGCGATTGGCGATACTTTGGCGATTTCATCCGCCCCCCACGGCAGAATCGACGCGGTTCGATCCACCCCGGCGTGCGACAACCAGCTTTTGGCGCTGGCGACCAACCGTCCTGGCGCTCGCGAACCGCGCTCCCGCGCCAGTTCGCCCACCACCGCGTTGGCAACCGCGCCGGGATCGGTGAATGGCCACGGCAGTTGGGTATCAGCCGCCGCCAGCTCACCGTCCGCCGGGTGATAACGCACCGAAGGCAACAGCGGCCGGGCCGCCACCGCGCCGGGCGCGATCAGTTGCTCGATCGGAAAGAGCCGAATCGCCGACGCCCTCGGTTCGGCTTTGCTCCCCGCCGCCTTCAGATCGGCATAAGCCACGACGGTATGGGTGGTGCCGAGATCGATTCCCACCACATAATGGGAAACCGTCCGCCGAGCGATGGTTTAACCCTCCCCGCGCACGTCGAACTCAACTTTCCAGGCTTTTCCGCCGCCGCGCGGTACTGCTTCCAGCCGCAGTGTGCCGACTTCGGTCACTGCCGCGTGCAACCGCACCGGCACCACTTCGCCCGGCTGCCGATCATCCGCGGGCAAGGTCGCCTCGATTTCTTCCAGCTCTTCAACCTCATCTCCTCCCCATTGTTCCAACACCGTGCCCACCGGATCAGCGCGCCGCACTGAAGAGCCAAAGAAGCGGAACCGTACCGGCTCCCCGACCACCAGGCCCATTTCTTGCGGCGGCAACTCCGCTTGCGTCCCCTCTTCCATACCGAACGGCGCGATGCACAGCGCCTCGATTGGTGGCTCCATTCCCGGCACCGCCGGCATCGAACTTTCCACCCCGACGTAATAGGATTTAGCCGTGCCGCCGCGAATCCGCACCCCGCGGCCACGCCGGACATAACCGTAATACGCCGCGCCACGCGCCACGGCCAAATCCAGGTCAGCCCCTTCCAGCAAGCGTACCGGCGGCGCGCTCTCACTGGCCAGCCAACCATTCAACACGTCCAGGGTGCGCGCCAGAAGCGACGGCGCCTTAAATACCCCGCCGTTGAACAGCACAGCCGTTGGATGGAGGAAGCTGGCGTCCTTGGGCAAACGATCCTCGAAACCGCTCAGGTCGCGGGTCGCACCGACCTGTCGCGCCAGAAACGCGGCCAGATGACGTGTCATGGCCGGGTCTTGCGCGTAGGGCAACCCCAACTTCGTCAAGGCCGCTCGCGCCCGGCTGGCCGGCCGCGCCGAAGCCGCCACGGCCGGGAAGAACCCTTCCACTAGATTCTGGGTGACTTCGTTGCGGGTCAATTCGGTGCGCAGCGTACCGCCAATCAGTTTGGAGCCGCGGCTTGGCACCACCACCGGGACAGCATCCACGGCGGCGTCGCCCAATAATGTTTCCTTGGCGTTCCGGCAGCCGTGGATCAGTCCTTGCAGTTGCCAGGTGTCGAGCTGGGTTCCCTGTTCGGCCAATTTGGCGCGAATCGCGTGCGCCAACGCCAAATCCATGTTGTCGCCGCCCAACAAAATATGGTCGCCCACCGCGACCCGCACCAGATCCAGCGCGCCATCGCGTTCGGTCACCGCGATCAGCGAGAAGTCAGCGGTGCCGCCACCCAAGTCGATCACCAGGATGATGTCTCCGATTTTCACCTGTTTGCGCCAATCGCCTTCCGCCGCCAATAGCCAGTGATACAGCGCCGCCTGCGGTTCTTCGAGCAAAACCACGCGCGCCAGACCGACCGCGGCGGCCGCATCGGCGGTTAGTTCGCGCGCGGCCGGATCAAAGGACGCTGGCACCGTCAACACCACATCCTGTTCAGCCAGCGGCGCATCGGGATGCTGGTGATTCCAGGCCGCGCGGAGATGCTCCAGATAGCGGATCGAGGCTTGCAGCGGCGATACCCGCTCCACTTCCTCCGGGGCCTCGACCGGGAGAATGGGCGCCCGCCGGTCGACGCCGGGATGGCAAAGCCAGCTCTTGGCGCTGGCGACCAGCCGGATCGGGGTGCGACTACCCATGGCGCGCGCCAGCTCACCGACCACGAACGGCTGGGGTTCACCCCAGGGCAGGATGCAATCACTCGGCTTCAGCTCGTCGGCGTGGGGCAGATACAGGAACGATGGCAGCATGGGCCGGCTATCGACCGCGCCGGGCGCGGTCAATTGCGGGATATCCTCAATCTGCTGCATCACGTCATCCCGGTCGCTGCTGGCCAGATCCACCGCCGCCATCACACAGTGCGTCGTCCCCAGATCGATGCCGACGGCATAGCGAACGTCGTTCATAGCTCCACCTCCGCCGGCGCCAGCACCCGCACATCGTGACCTTCGGCCAGTTTTGGCAGTTTGATTTCAGCCACGCGCCAGCCTCGATGCATCAAGGTGCCGGAGAACGGCGGCTGACCAACCACGTTGCCGGTTAACCGTATCGTGGTGGAGTCGAATCCCGCCGCCAGGGTCAATCGCGCGCCTTCGACTTCCGACCGTACCGGCGCGATCTGGAGATAGTCACTCACCACTTTTCGGCAGCCCTCATGCACCACCCGAGCGGCTCCGCCGATCTCCGCGTCGGAATACGCGGTAACGTTCTCCTGGAGAAAATCAATAAAACGCCCGTCCTGCTGTAATAAGGCCAACAATTGCAGCGCGGATTCGGGTAAGGTTTCCTTGAGCACGGCTGGCTTCGGTGGCTCAATCGTCACCGCAGCGGGTCGCCGCTCTTTCTCCAGGCTCATCGATCGCCTGGCGAACTCACCATCGGTCAAAATCCGCCAGAAAGCACGCAAAGCCAAAGCCAGCCGGCCCACAAGGGGGGGTTGTGAATCATTCATAGTGCAAACTCCCGCGAAACAAACGATTTAATCTTGTATCCTATCATGCACCAGCAAGCCGCCAATCCCTATAAAACCATCCCCCGAACCGGTGATTTTGGCTTATCATGTGGTTGGTGTTTGCAATGAGTTTGGCTAAATTGCTTGATGGCGGCGTGGCATCATCCGCCGGCTTTTTCCAAGACAATGACGCTTTCCTTAATGACCTACCTCAGGGTATTCCAGGAGTGGCAGCATGGCCCGCATACTGATTGTCGATGACTCACCGACGCAAACGCTGAGTCTCGCCAAAATCCTTAAAAAGCATGGCCACGACGTGATTACCGCGAAAGATGGCTCTGAAGGGGTTGTGGTGGCCAAGGCGGAATTGCCGGATTTGGTGCTGATGGATGTGGTCATGCCCGGCGTCAACGGGTTTCAAGCCACGCGACAGATCACTAAGAACCCTTCCACCAGCCACATTCCCGTCATCATTTGCACCACCAAGGATCAGGAAACCGATCGGATTTGGGGTGCGCGGCAAGGGGCCAAAGGCTACGTTACCAAGCCAGTGGATGAAACCACGCTGATGGATACAATCAAACCCTTCCTGCCCAAGGCCTAATGCTTGGCGGGCGCGGGCGTTCCCGACCCACCGCCGATTCAGTTTGGATGCATCTACCTTCAATCCGAAGTCGGGATAACGGGCCGGAATCCAACCGCCAATACCGCCAGCGCCGCATTGATCCTGCATAATTGCGCACTATCGCCACCCCGATCGGGGTGGTGTTGCATCGCCAGCCGCCGGTAACGTTGTTTGATAGCGGCGGCATCCACCGGATCTTGCAATCCCAATTCTTCCAGAGCGGACCGACGCTGAGAGTTTGCGTGCCTGACCATCGCAAACTGGCGCAGAAGCGTCACCACTTCGACCGAGGTGATGGTGGTCCACCGCCTCAGATCGCTGTACCACGCGCGCAAAGCGTCAGTCTCAATCAGAGGGCGAGAGTTGTTTACGGCAAAGTTATCGGTCGCTGCCAGGGGTTTCAAAACGATGCGCAGCGGATCGACCACTAGCTGGTCACCCCGCTCTCGGCACAGACGATCCCGCAGCCGATAAAGCATGTGAAACAGCAAAAAATGCCCGCGAAATAAACTCAAGGGTTCGCGGGCGTTGAAGCTGGCAAACAGCGCATTTCGCTGGCGCAGTTCCTTCAGCAGCGCGTGTTCGCTCAGGCCGGCGGGATGTGCTTCCAACAGAGCCAGCAGCAGCGTTTCCAGCTCCGTCAGCTGCGGTGGCGCGGGTACGTCGTCGTTCATCGGGGTGGGCTCTCGACCTCCAACCGATAGTGGGGATAGGTTTGACTGAACTTCAGCGCTTGGGCTTCGGCCTCCGCCGTCCGACCCTGACGGCGCAGTTCAGCAATTTCTTTCAACCATTCCTCTGGCGCGTGGTGGGATAATCGGCCCGCATCCGATGGCGATGCCTCGTTTTTCTTTGGCGTTGGCGTCGTTTCGTGCGTTTCAGATTCTTTCCGCTCTTCCACTGGCATCGCGCGTCTCGACGCAGCGGGCTCGGACACGGTGGCGGGCGCGGCGGCCGAATCAGGGGATAGCGTTAATTCCCGCGACGGCATGGCGTTACCGTCGAGCGGTTGATCGTCAGCAACACGAGCCGGCGATGGTAACGCCGACGAGGGCATCGCCCTATCCGCTGTCGCTGGCGACGCAACCGAGGGCGGTGAAACCGAAGACCCGGCCGGCGGCCCCATCGAAGATTCAGCCGACGCCGCTGGAGGCGCAATTACGGAAGGGGTGGCTTGCGGCAAACTGACGCCAGCCGACGACGCGCCGGCACCGCGGCCGCTCGTCGCGTCTGCTTTCATCACGGATTTCACGCCGGGTTTAGCTGGTTCCGAGCGCAACGGCGCTCCCAATTCGCCAGCCTCTCGCGCCATGCGCACCACGCCGACGGTCAAAACAACCGTAGCCGCCAACGCGAGGGGCGCAGCCCAGCGAACCGCCGACCGCTTGGGGAACGCGGGCGGCGGTTCGGCGGCCGCCCTGGCCACCGTCAGAATCCGCCGATCCAGCCAATCCGGTGATTCAGGCTGGCGCGTTTCCTGATACAGCGCACTTATTTTCCCGTCGTGGAGTTCGTCGGATCGATCTTTCATGACGCTCCTCCCAGACCTTGCCGCAGACGGGCCAGCGCGTAACGCAACCGGCTCTTGACGGTTTCCCGGCCGGCGCTAGTGGCTTGTGCGATCTCTTCCAGCGACAATCCAGCTTCCTCTTTCAACAAGAGGGCTTCGCGTTGAGCCTCCGGTAATTCCGCCAGCAATGCCAGCAATCGCTCGGACTGGCGGCGGCGATCTTCCCTGACTTCCGGTTGGACTGCGGCGGGAGCTGGAATATCCATCCACTCCGGGCAATCGTCGGCGTAGGATACCGGCAGGCCCCGCGCGCTGGCGCGATAGTAATCCACCAAGCGGTTATGGGCGATCCGGTAGAGCCAAGTGGAAAATTTTGCGTCCACCCGATAGCCGGCGCGAGCGGCAACCAGTTTGAGCCAGATGTCCTGGAACAACTCATCCACCACGGCCGTGCCACACTGGCGCAGCAGATAACGATACAACGGCCCTTTGTGACGGGCGTAGAGCTGCGTAAAAGCATCGGCGTCGCCATCACGGTAACGCAGCATGAGGCTTTCATCGGCATCGTCGTCAATTCTCATGGGGACAGCACTTTACCCGCCCCACTGGCGGCAGGGAAGCCCTCGGGCCACGCCCGCCACCCGTCTTGAACCTTCAACCCTCCATTGACTCAGCGGAATGCTTGCGCCTGCTCTTTCGGCTGGCCGGCATCGATTGAGCGCGCCAGACTCACCAAGGTTAGGAACTCGCCGCGATAGCCGAAGGGGTCGTTACCCCGTGCTCCCCGCGCCGTTGCCAGCACCTCGTCGTACCCAAACGAAGACAGATAACGGCCACCGCGCAACAACTGCCCGAAACCGGCCACGGCCGCCGCAAACCGGAATCGGTCGCTGGTCGCTTTCCAGTCCTCCACCAGTTGGCTACGGCGGATCGGCCATTCCTGCAATTGACTGCTCTCGCTATCGGGCTGTTTGTAGCGCAACCGCAGAAAAGCGATTTCGTCGTCGCGCGGGGTATCCGCCAGCGTTGTCGCCGGCACACCATAGCGCAGCGGTTCGGTCAAACTGCCGCCGCTACCCTTTAACGCGATCTCGTACAAGGCGGTAACGGTGTGGCCAGCGCCGATGTCGCCCGCATCCACCGCGTCATTGTTGAAATCCTCACGCCGCAATATTCGGTTTTCGTAGCCGATCAAGCGATACTCCTCAACCAGCGCCGGATTGAATTCGATCTGAATTTTCACATCCTTGGCAATAGTTAGCAGGGTCGCGCTCATCTGTTCGACCAGCACCTTGTTCCCTTCCTGCAAGGTGTCAATATAGGCGTAGTTGCCATTACCGGCGTCGGCCAATTGTTCCATCAGGCGGTCGTTATAGTTGCCGGTACCGAAACCGAGCGTCGTCAAGGCGATGCCGCTTTTACGCTCGGTCTCCACCAAATTTTTAAGTGCCTCAAAATTGACCGTCCCGACATTGAAATCGCCGTCGGTGGCCACAATCACCCGATTGACGCCGTTTTTGACAAAGCTTTCACGGGCCAGATTGTAGGCTAGTTGAATGCCAGCCCCGCCATTAGTGGAACCGCCCGCGCTGAGACGATCCAGCGCGGCCTCAATTTTCGCCTTCTGGCTGCCTGGCGTTGGCTCCAGCACCACGCCCGCCGCGCCGGCATAGACCGCGATGGCGACCTTGTCCTCGGTCCGCAACTGGCGGACGAGCAGTTTCATGGCCGATTTGAGCAATTCCAACTTATCGGGCGAATTCATCGAACCCGATACGTCGATCAAAAACACCAGGTTGGCGGGTGGCAATTGAGTTTTCGGAAGATCATAGCCCTTGAGTCCGACCGCCAGCAGTACGGTTTTTGGATTCCACGGAGCCGGCGCTAACTCAGTGCCAACTCGAAACGGCGATTGGCGGCTCTCTGGCAGCGCATAGTCATAATCGAAGTAGTTGATCATCTCTTCGACTCGTACCGCATCGCGTGGGGGCAAGCGACCGTTGTTCAGAAAGCGGCGGACGTTGGCGTAAGCGCCGGTATCGACATCAATGCTGAAGGTGGAGACTGGCTGTTCGGCGGCACGTTTGATTGGATTTTCTTCAATCCGAGCATAGTTTTCCCGATCAGTCGGCTGACTGGGCGCGCGCAAGGACTCCACGCTGACAGCGCTAACCGCCCGTCCGGCCGGCGCACTGAGGCCAGCGTTGAATTTATTCTCTAGGTTATCGGCTTGCTTGGCCCTTGGCGTCATCGGCACGGGCGCGCTGGACGGGGCCATGGCGGTCGGCGCTGGTGCCGGCAAAGTGGCTTGCAATGAGGGCTTGGCCGCTTCCCGGCGTTCTTCAACTGACCCACTGGATGCGGCCGACGCGCGATCCGCCCCTTTACTTTCCGCCGGTTGCTGGTTGTCGGATGAGCATCCGCCAAGCAGCGCGACCAAGAACAAGGTATAAAATAGGAATGACTTTTCCATCAGGCTATCTCCGCGAGGATTTTCGATTCATTGCTGTAAACGTCATCTCCGTTAAAATGGGGTTAAGCGCTTTGGCTGATTGCGATGCCAACTTGCCGTTTGCGCCAGCGTAGCCCATTATTTCGATAAACACGGAACTTCCGCGCAAGGCTCCCACCGTTATGGAAATGCCCTCTATTACCGGCTACCGGATTGAAAAAGTGATCGGCAAAGGCGCCATGTCGACCGTTTATCTAGGCGTTCAGGAGTCGCTGGAACGGCGGGTTGCGCTTAAAATCCTGAGCCCCAGACTGGCCTCCGACCCTACCTTTAACAAGCGTTTCGCCAAGGAAGCCCATATTATCGGTCGGCTCGGCCACCCGCATATCGTGACGATTTTCGACGCCGGCAATTATGGAGATTTGTTCTACATCGCGATGGAGTATCTGGAAGGCGCCACGCTGAAAGAACTGATCAAGACCGGCATCACCCCGGAACAGGCGGTGAACATCCTGCGCCAAATCGCGCAAGCACTGGGTTGCGCGCACCAACAAAACTGCATCCACCGCGATATCAAGCCGGCTAATATCATGTTTCGCAATCCAGAAACCGCCGTGCTATCCGATTTCGGCATCGCGAAAAATTTGGAAGACAAGACGCAATTGACCGCGGTTGGCTGGCGGATCGGCACGCCCAACTACATGAGCCCCGAACAATCGCTGGCCAGGCCGGTGGACGCCCGCAGCGATTTATACAGTCTGGGCGTGGTGTTCTACGAAATGCTGACCGGAACCCGACCCTATCAGGGCGCGGATGCCTTTGAAACGGCCATGCTTCACATCAAAGGACCCGTACCGAGCCTGCCGGAGCCGCTCCGCCGCTTTCAGCCGATCATCGACCGGCTGCTGGCTAAAAAACCTGAAGACCGCTTCGCGAGCAGTGAGGACCTGGTGCATGCCCTCCAGCAACTCAGTCGGCCAAACGCCACTCCGCCCAGTGGATTCAGGGCGCTATCGCCCCAAATTTCAGCCCATCAACCGTCGGCGTCTCGAACCCAAATGACGGGGTCGCGCCCGCTCCGGCGCTGGGTGCTTTGGCTGCTGGCGCTGGTATTAACAGGTCTGGCGGGATTGCTGGCCTCCCGTTTGTTATCCATTGGCCAGCTCTGAGCTCCGCGCATCATGGGCTTGCCCTCTCAGTAGCAGGAGTCTGCCCTTCAATACGTCATGCAGGCGGCGTTAAGAATACCGACCGCCAGCGACAGCATCCCGACGAATACACCGATGGCAACCTTCCCGGCGGGAATATCGTGGGTGAGCGTGGGTAGCAACAAGCGGGCAAGCAAGTACACGAGCAGTTGGACGATCAGGGCGATCAAACCCCATACCATCATGTCTAACAGACTGACACTGTGCGTGATGGCGCTGGCGAGCGGCAATACAAACCCAAGCATGGCCCCACTTAAGCTGGCGGCGGCGGCCGCGTTACCGTCGCGGATTAAGGTAAACTCGCGATAAGGGGTAATAAAGATGTACGCTAGCAAAAAAAATACCAACAGAGCAACGGCGACGGCAAAATAGGACAGGAACGAGGCTAACCCAGCCAGAGATTGTGTCAGCATGTAAAGTTATTCCTTTCGTTACAAATAAACGCTGGCCAATTTTTCAAGGATTGGTACGTCAAGCATAGAACCAGGGTCGACCAGAAGTTTGCGGAATTGCTAAAGCAGCAGCCATCCGGTCACCGGCAAGGCTCACCTCTCTCGACACACCGGCCGATGTCCGAACCGAAATAAGCAACGGAGCCAAAAAACGGCCCGGCCAAGTTGCCCTGGCTTGATCCGCATGATAACGCCGACTCCAGATAAACGTGATCGGGATCGTCATCTAACGCCGTTTTCTGGCAGGCCGCTTTATTTTGGGGGTTGGCGTCGTCTTTTCTTCCGCCAACCGGACCGCGCCGACCGTACCGATCCCGCTCGCCCGGCCTGCCTCCGTCAGATAGATTCGCCAAAAGGTGATCACTTTGCCGTCACTGCTGAAAGCATCCGGTCGAACCTCAACCAACCCGGCTCCGGCCAGCCCCTCCAACAAGCGCTCGAAAGTCGCGCGTTTGATTTGAGGATTGCCAACGCCCTCGTGTAACTGGCGGATCGTCAAACCCTCCCGCCACCGCAGCGCTTCCAACACCTGTAAGCTCAATTGCGATTCGGCGGTGGTCAACCGGCGCGACTGCCGCAGCAACGCCGTTTGCGGCGCGCAGACATCGCAAATTCCACAGGGTTTATCATCGTCCCGGTCGCCGAAATGCCGCACCAGCCGCACCATCCGACAGTGGATCGCCTTATCGGCAAAATCGAGTATCTGTCGCAGTCCGGCCATCTTGTGGGCGCGCTGCTGTTCGTAAGGCGGCAGCCAATCCCCGTCGCCACGACCGATATTGCCCTCTCCATCGCGCCACACCCCGCCGTGAACCCGCAATTTTTCCAACGCGGTATCGAACTCCTCTGCCTCCATTTTCAAGCGGTCGCAGACCAACCCCCTGGGCTGCGGCTCGGGGCGGAGCGCGGCGAAAATCTGCTCCAGTCGTATTGGCTCGGGATAGTCGCGTCGGTGAAACCATTCGTGGGTGCGCAGATCGGCATACGAGTAAAGCAGTACCGCGCGCGCCAGCTGTCCGTCGCGTCCAGCCCGGCCGATTTCCTGATAATAGCTTTCGATGCTGCCTGGCAACGCGGTGTGAATTACCGTGCGAATGTCGGGTTTGTCGATGCCCATGCCAAACGCGATGGTGGCGACGATCACCGCCAGCTCGCCGCTCCCGAACAAACTCTGTACTCGGTCGCGCTCCTGCGCGCCCATGCCGGCGTGATAAGCAGCGGCCGGAAAATCCGCCGTCAGCGCCAAGGCCAGCATTTCGGTGTCTTTGCGGGTCGGCGCATAGACGATAGCTGGCCGTCGAGCCGGATCGAGCAATAGCCGCCGCACCGAGTCGCGACGGTCGGGAATGCGCACTTCCACCGCCTCAACCGCCAGATTGGCGCGGCGGAAACCGTGAATGTAACGTACCGCCTCGCTCAAGCCGAGTTGCCGCACGATATCATCCTGTACTTGCACGGTTGCGGTGGCGGTCAGCGCGATAATCGGGGCGGGCCGCAGGAGCGGTAGATAACGGCCCAGCATTCGGTAATCAGGACGGAAATCATGACCCCAATGAGAAATGCAGTGCGCCTCGTCCACGGCGATCAATACCGGCTTGCGCTTGGCCAACATTTCCGGAAAACCGGTCACGCCCAATCGTTCGGGGGCGATGAACAGATAATCCAACTGGCCTTGCAAATAAGCCACGCAGACCTGACGGGAGGCGAGCCGGTCGCGACCAGAGTGAATCCGCTCGGCGCGCAGTCCCAATTCGCACAGCTTGGCGACCTGATCCTCCATTAAGGCGATCAGCGGCGACACCACCAGCGTCGTGCCAGCCCGTGCGATCCCCGGCAATTGAAAACACAACGACTTGCCGGCGCCAGTCGGCATCACCAGCAACACATCGCGCCCCGCGGTCACGGTCCGACAGACTTGTTCTTGATAAGGTCGGAAATCCGCCAGCTGAAATAGCGACCGCAACAGTTCCTTCAGGCGATCAACCGAGGTTGGCGCTCGCTGGAACACAGGTTGCAAGATCGGAATCGGATCGCGAGGCGTAACCGGCTTGACGGTCGCCAACGCCTGCGCCACCGCTTCGCGCACGTAGCCCGCAATCCCCCCCATAAATTCCGTCAAATCGGTTTCCCCGCGCTGAACGCGCCTCAGCCGGGCCTCCCATTCGCCTGTCAGCGCCGGACTCTTGATCGGTGCTTGCACCGCCTCGATCAGCTGGATACCGCGCTCGGTCGCGTGCAACGCTTTACCGTCACGGCTGAGATACCGCCGCTTGAGCAGCGTTTCGATGATGTCGGCGCGGGTTGCCGGGGTGCCAAGGCCGCTCTCTTTCATCGCCGCCGACAGCTCCTTGTCTTCCAGCGTCCGCCCGGCGGTTTCCATCGCCGTCAACAGGGCTGCTTCAGTCAGGCGCGGCGGCGGCCGAGTTTGCTTGATAGCAGCGCGTGCTTCCAGTACCCGCTGCGCTTGGCCGACCATCAGACCCGGCGGCAAACTCTGTTCGAGACTTTCCGCTTGCGACAACACAGTGGTGCCCTGCGCCATTTCCACATTGCTGGGACGCGGTTTTTTACGAGCAGACGGTTGTGAAAAATCGTGCCGGGGGTTCACCTCCAAAATTTTCCAGCCGATTTGCTCGACTGCCGTGCCGCTGCTGTGATAGCGGTCGATCGTGGTGGTCCCATCCTCACCCAAGGCGGTAATGGCGGTGATCAGCGTCGTAACCGCCCAAAGGTGATCCTCGTGCCACGCCATCAGCAAGCGGCGGCATATCAGCTCGTAAATGCTCCGGTCGTCGCCCGCCAATCCGCTGGGCGCTGATAAAGCCGTGGGGATGATGGCGTGGTGATCGCTCACCTTACCATCGTCCACAAAGCGCGTGGTCAATGGCCGCTGGCCGGTGCCAAGCGCCAATTCTCCTCGAAATGGCGCTGCGATAGCCGCCGTCACCGCTCCCAGCGTTTCCGCCACCGCCGCCGAAAGATGGCGGCTGTCGGTGCGCGGATAGCTGATCAGCTTATGGTGCTCATACAACTTCTGGGCGATATCGAGGGTGGCTTGGGCGCTGAATCCATACAAGCGATTGGCGTGGCGCTGTAATTCGGTCAGGTCGTAGAGTAACGGTGGCGGCGCTCGGCGGGTTTCAGCGACGCAAGACTGAATAGCGGCTTGCCCGCAACGGGCGCGCGCGACGATGCGGGCGGCTTCTTCGCCATCGGCCGGCAACCGCTTGGCCTTGGCGTCAGGCTTTTCTCCCCGAAACCAGACTCCTTGATAGCGGGTGATGGCATCGCTCTGAGCCGCCGGCGCTGAGTCGCTGCTTCCCAATTCGGCGGTCGAGGTCGCTCCCACCGGCTGCGCTGCCCTGTCAAGCGCGGCGAATAGAGCCACCACTTCCTGATAATCCTCCGGCACGAAGGCGCGAATGGCCAGATCCCGCTCCACCACCATCGCCAGCGTGGGCGTTTGCACTCGTCCAACCGATAGCGTCTCGTCGCCGGCCACCCCGCGGTTCAGGGTATAGGCCCGCGATAGATTCATGCCAACCAGCCAATCGGCCTGACTCCGCCCCCGAGCCGCGGCCGCCAAGGCATCTAATTCCCGACTGTCGCGCAGCTGTTGAAATCCCTGGCGGATGGCATCCGGCGTCAACGAGGAAATCCAAAGCCGGCTGAACGGTTTGCGACAGCCGGCTGCTTCATAGAGGTAACGGAAAATCAACTCGCCCTCGCGGCCGGCATCGGTCGCGCAAACGACTCGCTCGATAGCTTCATCGTTGAGGATGCGACAAACGGCTTCAAACTGTCCGCGGGTGCGCTCACCGACAACCAACGGCCAATGCTCCGGCAGCATGGGCAAAAGATCGCGCCGCCAGCGCTTCCAGTCAGGGTTGATTTCGTGCGGCTCGGCCAATCGCACCAGATGCCCGATGGCCCAGGTCACGACATAGCCGTTACCGTGCAGAAAACCATCGCCGCGCCGACGGGCGCCCAGTACCTTCGCAATATCGCGGGCGACGGCGGGTTTTTCAGCAACCACGGCGACGCTCATGGGAAGGACAAAGATGGAAGCCGGCTAGCTTGCGATGGCGCCCAAGCGCCGGGCGACCTCCGGGAATTCCACTAGCGATACCGGCGGTGAAAAATAGTAACCCTGCGCGTACCGGCACCCCATGTCGCGCAACAAATCCAACTGTTCCTGGCTTTCGACTCCTTCCGCTATCACCTCAAGTTTCAAGCTGCGGCTCAAGGCCAAAATGGCTTCCACCAAAGCCCTATCGTTGGGGTCGATCACCATGTCGCGCACGAAGGAAAGATCGATCTTGACCTGATCGATTGGAAAACGTTTCAGACAGGAGAGCGAAGAATAGCCGGTGCCAAAATCATCAAGGTTGATATGAATGCCCAATTTCCGAACTGCGTCAAGCCAGCGGCGGGCCTGGGGGCTGTCCGCCAGCAACGCGCCTTCCGCGATTTCAAACACGAGATCGTCCGGCGTGAGGCCACGGCGTTCGAGTGAGGTAGTCACCGTCTCCAACGGCAGTCCACGAAACACCTGAGCACTGGTCAGATTGATGGCGAGGGGGCCTTTCAAACCAATCTTGCGCCAGTTACCGAGGGTCTGACACGCTTGCTCGAAGACCCAGGCTCCGATTTCACGCATCAACCCCATGTCCTCCGCCAGGGGAATAAACTCGCTTGGCGGCACCATCCCACGTTGCGGGTGACGCCACCGTAACAAAGCTTCGGCGCTCGCCAAACGATGGGTGGCGATCTCGATAATCGGTTGAAAGTGCAGCGCCAGCTCTCCCCGTTCCAACGCCAGCCGCAGGTCGGTTTCCAACATCAGCTGTCGCGCCAGTTCGTCGTCCATGGCCGGCTCGTACACGCGATAGGTGCTTCGCCCGGCCAGCTTGGCTTGATACATCGCCAAATCGGCGTGGCGCACCAGATCTTCCGAATCATCGCCGTGACCGGGATACAGCGCGATACCAATGCTGGCGCCGATATGCACGATATGGCCCGCCAAATCGAACGGTTCCACCAAACAGGCGATGATTTTTTCAGCGACGATGCCCACATCGCTCTCTTCGACCACGTTCGGCAACACCACCACGAATTCATCGCCACCCAGCCGCGCCACCGTGTCGGTATCACGCACGCAAACCCCCAAGCGCATGGCGACCTGATAGAGCAGCCGATCGCCCACGCTGTGTCCCAGGGTATCGTTCACCTGCTTGAAACGGTCGAGATCCGCAAACATCAACGCCACTTGTCGATCGTAGCGGCGAGCCTGTTTTAGGGCTTGCTCCAGTCGTTCGTGAAACAAACTCCGATTGGGCAGCCCAGTCAGCGGATCGTAGTTCGCCCGGTAGAAAATTTCTTGCTCGGCCTGCTTGCGGGCGGTGATGTCGTTGAAAAAAGCAACATACTCGACAATCTGTCCCTCCGGAGCGCGTACCCCGGCAATGGTTTCCCAGACCGGATACAGATCGCCATTCTTGCGGCGATGCCACATTTCGCCTGACCACCGGCCGGTGTCGTGCAAGGTTTGCCAGAAACTGGCGTAGAAGTGCTGATCGTGGCGTCCGGACCTAAGCAAGCGGGGGGTTTGGCCAATCGTTTCTTCCAAGCCATAACCGGTAATCGTGGTGAACGCGGGATTGATCGACTTGATGACGCCTTTGGCATCGGTCACCATGATCGCGTCGGCCGCGGTCTGGAACACGGTTTCAGCCAACAGCAGATTTTCCTCGGTTTTTTTGCGTTCGGTAATATCCACCAGGACACTGATGATACCGGTTTTACCCGTTGTCGGCGGCGTAAATACGGCCTGATGGACAATGACCGACCGCGGGTCCTGGCCCATTACCGGCATCTCGGTTTCGTAAATGCGCTGTTGCCAATCGTTGCCGCCTCCCTCGGCCAAATCGGCGGCGGTTGTGGGTTTCGGTACCCCGCAACCCGGACTCAGCAAGTCGCCGTCCGCCAGATCCAAACAGCGTCCCCCCATCAATGACTTGAAGGCAGGATTACAGATCAAGCAACGCCCGTCGGAGTCCTCCACCGCGAGCGGCACCGGTAGGGTTTCAATCAGCACCCGCTGAAAATCCGCCCGCCACGATAGCTCGCGCATGGCGGCGCTGGCTCGCAGGATATAGCGCGCGGTGGGCGAGAATAAAGGTATTAAGCGGCTTGGTAATAAAATCGGTGGCGCCGGTGCTGTAAGCATGTTGAATCGAGAACTCATCTTCCAGCGCGGTGATCATCACAATGGGGACGTTCGCCCCGGCTGGTAGTTGCCTAAGCTGGGCGCAGGTCGCAAAACCATCGATCCCCGGCATCAACACGTCCAGCAGAACCATGTCAAAGTCGTATTCAACAAAAATAGCAAGCGCGCTTTCCCCGCTTTCCGCTTCCTGCACGATAAAACCGTCGTGCTCCAGCGTGTCTCCGATCAGTATTCGCGTCAGCGGATCGTCGTCAACCACCAAAATCCTGCCACGCGTTTCCTGTCGGCTATCCATAGAACGTCCTCCATCGAAAAGCGATCACTGGTATCCGATTTCGGACCAATCTACTGATCGAATACTGTCCCCGAATCATCTAGAACCTATATGAGATCAGAGCTTTGAATAATAAAAATAAAATCTTAAAAAGCATCGCTTTCGAGCTGCTCCGGCTTCCAAAAATTGACACCAAAGAAATACATTAGTTTATTGAAAATAATAAACTAATTTTCATACAGGCCCTCAGTTTACAATCCTTATGGCAATGTGAGATCAATTCAATATTCAAAAGATTGCCTCTAAAATCCGAGCCCATTGTCCTCGGCGCACCCCCCTCAATCAGCAAGTACTAATATATCTCAAACGACGACATTATCTTCAATAACATCATTTTCAAGCAATCTCACAAATCATCAAGTTTATGCAACAAAATATTTACAAATCTTAGTCAGAGCGATGGCGGGTGACAAGCCCTATTTTTGAAGATAAAACTAGCTAAACGCTTTGAAATCGGAGTTGCAATCCCTATATCATCGGTATAAATATTTTGCTGGCGTGTTGCCAGGGACGCATTCGCGTGTGAACCCTTCACGCGCTGGCATGGTCAATACCAATAGTTTCCAAAACGCTTAGGAGGTTCTTCAACAATGGTGCAGAGAAACGACTTGTGGGTAAGCCGCCGATCACGCTGACGCTTGATGACTCGGTAACTAGCAATAAGGTGTTGCGGAACACCTATCTTTTGCTATCGGCTACCCTGCTGTTTAGCGCCCTCACGGCGGGCGTCGCCATGGCCATGAACGCCGCTCCACTGCATTGGCTGGTCACCTTGGGCGGTTACTTCGGATTGCTGTTTGCCGTAACCCGGTTACGCAACAGCGCGTGGGGTTTGGCGGCCGTATTCGCCTTGACGGGCTTCCTGGGCTACACCCTCGGGCCGATCCTGAATCTTTACCTCAGTCTACCCAACGGCCCGCAAGTCGTCATGACCGCGCTCGGCGGCACTGGCGTGATTTTCCTGGCCCTGTCCGGCTATGCCGTGGTCAGCCGCAAAGACTTCAGCTTCATGGGCGGATTCCTGATGGTCGGCTTGTTGGTCTCCTTCCTGATCGGCTTGGGCGCCATGCTGTTTAACATGCCGATGGTGTCGCTGGCGGTCTCGGGAATGTTCATCCTGTTGATGTCAGGCATGATCCTTTGGCAAACCAGCGAAATCATCCACGGCGGCGAGACCAACTACATCATGGCCACCGTTAGCCTCTATATCACGATTTTCAACTTGTTCATCAGCTTGTTGCAAATCCTCGGCGTTGTATCCGGCGACGATTAACCATTATTGGTTTGCGGCGCGCTGGCCGGCTGAACACAAGACCCCGCTCTCGCGGGGTTTTTTGTTGCTGATCCTAGGGCTTGAACCCCTCCGGCTTGTTCTTTATCCAATCCACGAACCGGCGGATCGCGGGATGGTCCAATAAGGCTTCGCGGCTGTGGTAGCTTGTCTCCATCTCCTTCTCACTGAGCACCTGGTGCAGATGATTGTGGCAGGGCCGGCAGACCCACAGAATACAAGTCCGAACTTCTTGCCGGCTGAACAAACGCTGGTTGCGTTTTTTGCGGTGGCGGGCAAGTGGAATTAGGTGATGGCGGGTCAGCAAGGCGATAGTACGCCCACAGAGTTGGCAATAATCGGGTCTTGGCGGTAGCGGCGGAACAGTCGTCATACGATCCGATAAGCCAACCCATTGGAACCTTAAAAAAAAGGCCGGGCAAAGGCGCCCGGCCAAAAACCACCAAAGGAGGATGTGCAGCAGACTGAGGAGAAGAAAAATGTCTGCTGCACGGGGCTTATGATAACAAAAAACTTAGAAAAATAATACCGCCTTTAGTTGTTTTTCGGCAAAAAACAACATTTTGTTGTGCAAACAATAGGTTATACTTAACTTTTTGCTGCATTGCCGTAAAATTACGCTTCCGATTTACAAGGCAGATGCGGCAGCGCCATATCGTCGGACAACGCCAAGATCGCATCGATCAACCGATCTGGTTCATGTACTCCACCATAAACCATCAGCATGCGCGCTTTAGCGATCAACTCAACCGGCGACACCGCGACTTCAGGATCGCCTTTGGCATTGTCGCGGTGGGCGGTCAATCGCTCGCCATCGCGCGTCGTTACCGTCACCGCGCCGCCCCACGCCAACGGATAAGCCGAGGCATAAGGCTCCGTGGCGCGTACCACCACTCGCCGTCGCACATCAGCCAATTCAGTCCGCGCCGGTTCGCTGAAAGCGGCGAAATCGACATGTTCCATGCTCAGAGCGGCCGCCACACAGTGTTGGAGTGAAAACTTCGCCTCGTAGTCGCTTTGCGGTTCCAGCCGATCGCAAACCGCCAACGCCGTAGGATAGGTTTCGACTTCGACTTGCTCGATCATACGGGCCTCAAGGCGGCGGCGTAGCTCGATCGCGGCGTCGATCACGGGATGAGTATGTCGGCAAGAAGGCCAAGGCTTGATCGAGGTCAGCAGCAGTTGCCAAGGGCCGTTTGCATCGCGCGTCACCGCCGCCGGATCCGGATCGGGACAAGTGGCGGCAAACCAACCCTTGGCCCCTTCCAAAATCGCTGGAGGACCGGTAAAGCCAAAGCGGGCCAAGTCCGCCGCCAACACGCCGGCTTCCGCCGCCCGGCCCGCATGCAGGTGCTTGGTCATGGTTCCAGCCGCCAGAAACTCCCACAGGCCGGAGGATTGGGCGCCGGCATTGCCCAAGGCATTGACGATGGCGGCCTGATCGAGTTGCAACACTCCGGCCACGGCCATCGCCGACCCATACGGCCCGCAGGTGGCGGTGTTATGCCAAATCTGGTAATGGGCGGGCCCGACCGCCATCCCGATCCGTGTCGCGGCCTCGAATCCCCACAGCACCGCCTTGAGCATGGCATGACCGCGAATCCCTTCCCGCGCCGCCGCCGACCACGCCGCCGGCACCACCACACAGCCCGGATGCACCACCGAAGCCCGATGCAAGTCATCGGTCTCCAGCACATGGGTCAATGCGCCCCACAAAAAAGCCCACCGCGCGGCATCTGCGGTAGCGCTTTGGCCCGCCCAGCGCAATAAAATCGCGCCGGGCTCGGTAGCCTGCCCGGCCAGCGCGTTGGCTATCGCATCCAGCGTTAAGAGCGCGGCGTGTTCCAGATCCGCCGGAGTGATCGGTTTGCTGGTGATCAATTCGGCTAATTGTTGGGTCAGGGTGGCTTGGCGCACAGTTTTCTCCTCGCTTGGACCGCCAACTATCGGGGATAGCCAATATCCCACGGCGCTGTTATAAATTAATGCTCATTGCGATCAGCGCGGGGCAATCGATTTTGCCACGGCCGCTCGCTGGCCATAAACCTTTCCCAGACTTCGATGAAATGGCTTTCCTCGACATCCAGCTTGCAACCGTACCATCCTTCGACGAGCTGCCGGGCAGCGGAGGCTGAGTTCAAACCCGCTTCATCCAACAAACGGCGTGCGACCGAAATATCGTTCATCACCCCCAGACAGTCTTGCACGCCCGCCAAGGCATTGAGATAAGGCTTGACGGTAGCTCCTGGGTAGAGACTGGTGAAGAAATCCAAGGCATAACGCAATTCCTTACCCCGAATCCGCAAGGCATGGCGCTGTTCGACCGACAATTTGGCGAAGGCGTCGCCGCGCTTGGCCATCCGTTGATAATGCGCTTCCAGCAAGGCGGTGGCGAATTCGGATACCGGCTCCGCCAGTCGCTGACGCTGTTCATTGCTCAGCGCATCGCGCCAAACCCGACGATTCAACCAGTCGGTGAACCGCTCCCGCATGGCCCGATACCGCAGCTCGCTCAAGGCCGCTCGCAACGAGCGATGATGGCTTCGACGGATGGTTTCGGCTTTAACGCGAAATAGGCTCAGGCTCCGCTTGCCTGGAAAACGTCTGAACACCGCGATCAGTCCCTCATACAGAAACACATCCCAGTCGCGGGCTGGCCCTAGAAATCCGTTCAGCCAGCGGACATCCTCGACCAGATCGGCGCTCGCTTCGCGTGGAATCAGCGGTCGGAAGAGTTTCAGAGCGGAACGCAGCCGCCGAAACGCCACCCGCATCTGGTGCACGCCTTCCATCTGTCCGTCTAACACCGCCGGCAGATTGGCCTCGGCATGCCGTAGACACGCGCCGGTCACGGTAATAAAGGCTTCCTCGCTGCTGCTGTCAGCGTCCAGGCGCAGCGGGCTGGCTTTGACATGGATTAAGGCTTCGGTAGTCATCACTAACGGCAATTCAGCAAAGGTAATTGCAAGTACGCTCAGCCAGCGTTCTGTTCTGGCGGCAAAGCCGCCAGCAACGCCGCGCCCAGCGCGCGCTGCTCGATTTCTATCGCCGCCACCAACCGCTCAATTTCTTTCATATCGCACCGCGCATTGATCGCTCGCTCCAGATCAGCGGCCAGCACATGCACGCGCGCCGCGCCAATGGTCCCCGCCGCCCCTTTGAGAGTATGAGCCAGGCGCTTGGCTTCCGATTGATTATGCTTGAGGAAACTGTCTCGCAACTGGGTGGTATCGTCGATATGGCTTTCCAGATACTTCCGCAACAACCGAACATAGCTTGTCACCCGGCCACGCACTATCCGGAGCCCTTGGCCGGCATCGAGACCCGGGATCATCGCAAGCTGACGCTCGATCTGGTTGCCAGCGGTTTCGGTCGGTGAAACCACCGCTGGGTCTGAGACCAGACCGGCCGGTATTCTTTTAACAGGTGGCAACCACTTCAGAAGCGCCGCCAACAAGGCGGTTGGATCGACTGGTTTGCTGATGTGATCATTCATACCCGCCGCCAAGCAGCGTTGGCGATCCTCGGCAAAAACGCTGGCGGTCATCGCCAGGATCGGGGTCACCTCCCGGCCCGATAGCGCACGAATCCTCTGGGTTGCTTCCAAACCGTCCATGTCTGGCATTTGCAAGTCCATCAGAATCAAGTCGTAAGCGGTTTGCCGCGCCAGATCGACCGCTTCCACGCCGTTTTGGGCCAAATCGACGGCAAACCCAGCTTGCCGCAATAATTCCAGCGCCGCGTCTTGATTGACCGGATTATCTTCCGCCAACAGCAAGCGGATGCCGCGATAGGGGTGGCCCAAAGCCGTTGGCAGCGCTATTCGCGTTTTTAAATCCTGGATCGGGCTCTCGATGGCCGATGTAGCCTGCTCACCACCGCGCTGCATGATTCCCATTAAGGTATCGTACAAGCTACTGGGAGTCACCGGTTTGATCAGAACAGCATCAAAGCCGGCCCGCTTCACTTCTTGTTCCGGCAATTGGCCAGGATAAGCTGTCGCTAGCAAATGGGCGGGGAAGTGTCGCAAATTCAAGGCTCGCAAGCGGACCGCCGTCTCCACGCCATCCAGATCGAGCAGACCCCAAGCCAGCAGAATCAGCTCGAAAGGATCGGTCGAGCGATCGGCGCTTTCAATGAGCGCCAACGCCTCTCCACCGGAATTGACGGTTTCTATTCGCAAGCCAAAATCTCGCAAAATCCCTCCAAGAATTTGGCCAGTTTCAGCATGGTCATCGGCCACCAACGCTCGCCGCCCCTTCAGACCGCTGGATAGCCATCCGTATTTGCTCGGTGAGGCTTTTCCCTTCCCCAACTGCACCGCGCACCAAAAACAGCTCCCTCCGCCTGGAGCGCTTTCGACCCCAATCTTGCCGCCCATCATTTCCACCAGCCGCCGGCTGATCGCCAATCCCAAGCCGGTACCGCCGTGCTTGCGGGTAGTGGAACTGTCCGCTTGCTCGAACGCCTCGAATAACCGGCTTCGCTCGGCCGCCGCAATCCCAAGACCGGTATCGCGCACCTCGAAACGGATAACAACATTCACCTCGGTTTCCGCCATCTTTCGCGCGCGCAACATGACTGAACCGCGCTCGGTGAACTTCAAGGCGTTGCTGGTGAAGTTGAGCAAAATCTGGCCAAGCCGCAGCGAATCTCCATACAACGCGCCCAACAGCGTAGCGTCAATGTCGAACACCAGTTCCAGGCCCTTCACCACAGCCTGCTCTGAGAGTAAGGCGCGAATCTTATCCAGCACGCTTTCCAGTTCGAAATCGGTTCGCTCTAGATCGAGCTTGCCGGCTTCGATCTTGGAAATATCGAGGATATCGTTAATGATGGATAACAAATGGTGCGCGGAATCAATCAGTTTACCGAGTTGCGCTTGCTGGCGGGGATCGTTGGTGGCTCGTTGCACCAAATGGGCAAAGCCGATGATGGCGTTCATGGGGGTACGAATTTCATGGCTCATGTTGGCCAGAAAGGTGCTCTTGGCGCGACTGGCGGCTTCCGCGGCCTCCTTGGCGGCAGCCAGTTCGGTGGTGCGTTCCATCACCAGATCTTCCAGATGTAGCCGATAGCGGTCCAGTTCAGCGTGGATTCGGCGGCGCTCGGTGATATCCTCGAAATAGGCGTAGGCTTCGACTGGCTTGCCCTCCTTGAACAGCGGCACCGCGCTCACCTTGACCCAGACATAATTGCCACGCGCTGGATTGAATGCGCCTATCACGCGATCATGCACCGGTTGGCCGGTGGCGAGCGCGACCTGTGTCGGATACTCGTCGCTAGGAAGCGGAGAGCCATTCTCGGTCACCAGTCCCCGGCACAGATCGGCCAAGGCGCAATGCCGCATCTGCTCCAAGCTCAGGCCCAAGGTGCGCTCGGCCGCTGGATTGGCGGCGGTCACATAACCCTCCATATTCTGATAAATCACGCCCTGCGGCACCGTTTCGAACAATCTACGATAGGTTTCCTCGCTCTTTCTCAGCGATTCTTCAGCTTGATGCTTATAGAAAGCCGTTTCAATGACGATCTTCAATTCCCGGTCTTCGAACGGCTTGAGGATATATCCGAACGGCTCGCTCAACTTGGCCCGCTGCAAGGTCGTATCTTCCGAATACGCGGTGAGAAACACCACAGGAATTCGGAAACGCCGCCGGATTTCCTGGGAAGCGGTAATGCCATCGATTTCGCCAGCCAACTGGATGTCCATCAGCACAAGATCGGGCCGGACCTGTTCAGTCAGCAAAATAGCCTGCTCTCCACTGGCGCAATTGCCGATCACCTGATAACCGTGACGGCGCAACCGCGCCATGACGTCGGCTGCGACGATAAATTCATCCTCGACCACCAGAATCGTCTTCTCCGCCATGCCGATCTCCTGGTCAAACCACCTTGATCGGGAATACGATCTGGAACTCCGTTCCAATTTCTCGCAAGATAGTCGCGGTTCCCTGTAATTGCTGGGTCAACATGCTGACCAACTGCAACCCCAAAGTGGCGGTCTGGTGAAGATCCAAAGTCGCGGGCAAGCCAATACCGTCATCCGCTACAGCCAACAAGATCTGCCGATCGGGCCGGACTTGCACTATCACCCGAATCCGCCCGCGCCGCCCATCGGGGTAAGCGTGTTTCAGGGCGTTCGATACCAGTTCGTTCACGATCAGGCCGCAGGGCACCGCTTGATCCAGCAGCGCTAAGACGGCGTCCATCCTATATTCCAGCTCGATATGGGCGGTAACTGGGCCGGCGGCGCGCCACAACTGAGCGCACAAATTTTCCACGTAATCCGGCAAGCTGATCTGGGCCAGATTATTGGAACGGTACAGCGTCTCATGCAGCAGCGCCATCGAACGCACCCGGTTCTGCATATCCCGTAACGGAATCGAGACTTCGGAAATTTGCGTGCGATCAATCTGAAGATTTAGCAAGCTGCTGATAATTTGGAGGTTATTCTTGACCCGATGGTGGACCTCTTTCAGAAGTACTGTTTTTTCCTCCAGCGAGGCTCGAAGCGCTTCCTCCGCTTCCTTCCGTTGGGTGATATCCAAGATAGCGGCCGTAATCCCAGTGAGACCGCCCTGTTCATCATAGCTAGCGCGGGCTGCCGTGAGCGCGGCGAAGACTCGTCCCGATTTAGTGAGATATCGTTTTTCAACCACGAAAGACTCGCTTTCTCGACGGAACAGCTTCCCGATCACGGCGCGGCAGGACTCGATATCATCCGGATGAGTGACCTGATCGACTTGGCGCAAGCCAACCAATTCCTGTTCCGAGTATTCCAGCAGCCGACAGAAGGCTCGGTTGGCCTGCGTGAACATAAAATCTGGTCCCCAACTGGCGATACCGACCAACGACGAGTCGTAAATCGACCGAAACCGGGCCTCGCTGGCTGACAGCTTTTGATTGCTTTGCGCCGTCTCGCGTAAAGCGTAGCTAATACGGGCTTGACTTGCGGTGAGTACGCCGATGGAAAGCGTCAACAATAAACTACCCGCACTGCCCGCGGTGGCGATCAAGTTCGCCTTTTCACTGTGTAAGCGCTCGTCGAATGCGGGTTTGGAAGCCAACAGGACCAACCACTGATGGCCTCCAAATTCGATGGAGCGAAGGGCATTGAAGGCGGAAGTACTGGGAAGATCGGACTCGGAAGCGGTATCGAACAGCAACGCGTCAGGCGACACGCGCTCGCCGTCATAAATCTTGACATTCAAAACCGACCGTAACCCATCAAATTCGATGGTTCCCATCACTCCCTGCATCACATCGTGCATCCGCAGCGGCGAGTAGGCCCATCCCACCAAACTGGCGCGGCGGTCTTCCACCGTTGCTTGCAAGGCATCGTGGCGATAGACGGGCGCGTAAATCGCGAAACCGGGTTGAATATCGGTCTCGGTCTCTTGTAACAGTTTCACTTTGCCCGACAGGGCCGCCTGGTTTTGGTCGCGCGCCCGCGCCATGGCGGCCTGCCGCACCGGATCGGTGAACATGTCATAACCAAAAGCGCGCAGGTTGCGGCCTGTAAACGGTTCGATATAGATGATAGCGGTGTAGAGCTCGCGATCCCCGTCTGGATAAATCCCATAATTCGGGAATCCTTCATGGCGAATGGCGGCAATCCGCTGGTCTTTCTGACGGGCTGAAAAAGCGACGGCAAAGCCGATTCCCTGAATGCCGGAGTAACGCTCCTCCAGACGTAACGCCTCGACATAACGATGGAATTCGTCGCGCCTGACATGGTCCGAGGCCTCGAACAAGCCAACTGTCCCGCGCAATATTTGCACGTAACTGTTAAGCCGGGATTCGATACTGTAAACGACTTTGTTTGCCCAGAACTCAAATTCAGCTTCCAGCGTCTGGATCGCAAGCCGACGGGCATCTTGCCATAAGGCATAGGTCATGATCAGGCAAATGACCAGAACCAGCCACGGCAGAACCAGCCACAGCCGTCGTCCAAGGCCGGTGGCTGGACCAGCGGATATCCAAGGCCAATTCCATCTGGAGCAAAACCCAGTCAAGCTGGTTGGGGGTGATTTTTCCATGTGCCTGAACGCCGTCTGCTACCCGCCATCAATTTTGGGCTTGGGTCGAGCGCCTCCAGTCCCATCCTTCAATGCGCCTGTAGTGACGACGAACGCCCGCCAGCTATCTAGCAGTGTGCGGCTTAAAGACTGGCTTCATATACCGACAAAGCATGATCACAATACTAGGGAGCTTGTCGTACCAATTCAACTTAAAATCGCATCAAAATGTCGGCCGCAGGCTGTCGGATGATTGGGGAGACGAGGCATTGTGAGTAGATGCCCAAGAACAGTGCAGCCATCGACCACCGGCGTCATGACACAGCACAATGCTCAGTCAGGTTTAGTGGCGCGGGACATCGCGATTTGCTGTTGGCTTTGGCTCAAACGCGCGGCTCCAATCCGACCGCGCGGTGAAGCCTCTCAAGCCGGAATAAATAAAAATTTAGCTTTGTTTCCAGGGTAAGCCCACGGCTCGCCAACCGCCCATGCCTCGATGGCCATCGCCATCAAGTTGTCCTTCGAAACCGTCCGCCACGTTATAGGTGGTATATCCATGGGCCGCCAGCCATTCGGCGGCCTGACGAGACCGCACACCGCTGCGGCATAGCAAATAGACTACTTGGGGCGGGTCGATTCCCTCCGCCTGTAATTCCTTAATAAAGCCCGGATTTTGCGCCATCGTCGGAAACATCAGCCACTCGATTCGCACCACCGGCTTATTCAAACTGGAAAGATCGGGGCCGCCCACATAAGCCCATTCGGCGTAGGTACGGACATCCACCAGCACCGTCTCACCCTGACGTTGCAGGCTTTCCCACGCCTGAAGAGGGCTGACATCACCGATAAACTCGCCTTGCATTAAGCTAACCCCGCTAAGAATTTACAATAACAATCAGATCTTTTTACTAAATTCATTGCTGCTTTTTCCTAAAGACCATCAATTCACCATCCGCCGAGCGATGCCTTTTGGCTTGCGCTTCTTCAGTCGTAGCGCTTCTTTCTGCCGCCGCTCAGCCAAATCGATCAGGATTTGCTGGCAGCCACGGGGATCATCGCGCTCGCCAGGCACACGCTGGACGTAGCTTCCGTCGGATTGCATATCCCAAGCAGAGCGTCGGTTATCGAACTGCACGTCCAGTATTTGCCGCAACTCCAACCGCAATTCCGGCGTATCCACCGGCGTCACCACCTCGACCCGGCTTTCCAGATTGCGCTTCATGCAATCCGCCGACCCGATGAAGTATTCTTCATTGCCATTGTTGTAAAAATAAAAAATTCGGGTGTGTTCAAGAAAGCGGCCGATGATGCTGATGACCCGCACCTGCTCCGACAAACCGGGGATGCCAGGACGCAACCGGCAGCTGTCGCGGACGATCAAGTCGACCTGGACACCGGCCTGTGAGGCGCGATACAACGCCGTCGTGATCTCTTTGTCCTCCAGCGCGTTCATCTTGAACTGGATTCGGGACGGCTTGCCGCTTCTGGCATATCCGATTTCGCGCTCGATTTTCGCGAGCAGCACCGGTTTGAGCACCTTCGGCGCGGGTAACAGCTTGCGATAATTGCGCTTGGGCACGTAACCGGTGGTTAAATAGTTAAATAACTCCGTCAAATCCTCGCCGATCACCGGATCGCAGGTCAGCAAACCTAAATCGCTATACAGCCGGGCGGTCCCCGCATGGTAGTTGCCGGTGCCGATATGGGCGTAACGGCGCAAGCCGTTGAAATCGCGTCGCACCACCAGAATGACCTTGCTGTGGGTCTTCAAGCCCACCACGCCGTAAGTGACATGGATCCCAGCTTCTTCCAGATGGTTGGCCCAGCGGATGTTGGCCGCTTCGTCGAAACGGGCCTTCAATTCCACCACCACCGTCACCTGTTTGCCGTTTTGGGCGGCGTCGATCAAGTATTCCAGAATCTTCGAATCCGCCGAAGTTCGGTACAGGGTCATCTTAATGGCTAAAACCTTGGGATCTTCGCTGGCCTCCAATACGAAACGCTCCACCGAGGTCGCGAAAGATTCGTAAGGGTGCTGTAATAGAATCGGGCCGGTCTCGCGAATGATGTGAAAAATATTGCGCTTGTCGTTGAGCTTCGGATGATCGAGCGGATGGTGTGAAGGATCGTGCAAATCGGGCCGATTGATGCCCACGATCTGGAACAGATCGCGCAACGCCATCATGCCATTGATCTCGAATACTTCGCTCGCTTCGTCCAAACCCAGTTCGGCCGCCAGCATTCCTCGGTGGATCGGATCCATATCTTTTTCCACTTCCAGGCGGACGATCGGCGCGAACCGACGCTCTCGCAATTCTGATTCGATCATCAACAACATATCATCCGCCTGATCCTCGGCGCGTTCGGCGATAGCGTTACGGGTTACCCGAAACAGCTCGCAGGCTTCGATCACCATGCCTGGAAACAAGAGATCGAGATTGTTGGCGACTACATCTTCCAGCGGGACATACACATCTTCATCGCCGACCTTGAGAAACCGTGGAATGCCGGAGCCGACTGGCACCTTGATCCGCGCCAGCCCGCTGGCTTCGTCATCCATGTACCGAACCGTCACCAACAAATTCAGCGACAGATTGGAAATGAACGGGAACGGATGGGCCGGATCCATCGTCTGCGGCGTAACCAACGGAAAGATATTGAGCACATAATATTCGCGCATTTGCTTGCGTTGGGTGTCGGTTAAGCGCCGGTAGCTACTCAGTCGGATGCCTTTTTCCTTAAGCAACCCATGCAGCTCGGACGCCAGTTGCCGCTGTTGGTCGACCAGATCGCGAACCACGGCCAGACATTCGCTCAATTGCTGCTCCGGATTTCTGCCATCCACCGTCAGCTCGCGCACCCGAGCGCCGATCTGCTGCTTCAGGCCCCCAATCCGCTTCATAAAAAATTCATCGAGGTTGGCGCTGATAATGGCAAGAAACTTGATTCGCTCCAGCAGGGGATTGCGTTCATCCTGCGCTTCGCGCAGCACCCGCCGGTTAAAGGCCAACCAGGTTAGTTCGCGGTTTAAATACCATTCCGGGCTTTCTAGATCGATATCGGGCGGCGTCTCAATGGCGACCGGTTCAAGGGCAACCGCCGCCTCGTTCGCATGCCGGCGTCTTTCACTCGATTTCACCACGGCGATGATTTGACCCGCTGCATCGCCGGTGATTGTTTCCATGGGTTCGACCATCATCACACCTTAGACTTGTTCGATTTTCTAGCTTCACCATTGATTTTCTTGGCTTTCTTAACGACTTTGGGCGCCGTTGCCAGCATAGCCTTGGCGTCTTTGGGCAGAGCGGCTTCCAAGCGTTCGCACAGGGCGCTTAATATTTCGACACGGGCGTGGCGCTTATCGTTCGCTTCCACCAACATCCAAGGCGCTTGCCGGGTACTGGTATGCTCGATCATGTCGTTGACCGCCATTTCATAATCCATCCAGCGCTCGCGGTTACGCCAGTCCTCATCGGTCAACTTCCAAGCCTTGTAAGAAATCTGTTCTCGCTCCTTAAACCGGCGCAGCTGTTCCTCTGGGGTAATGTGCAACCAAAATTTCAGCAAGACGATCCCCCGCTCCACCAATTGAGCTTCAAAATCATTGATTTCGGCGTAAGCCCGTTGCCATTCGCGGGTGCGAGCAAAGCCTTCGACTCGTTCCACCAAGACCCGACCATACCAACTACGGTCGTAGATGGTGACGCGTCCGGCCCGTGGCAGATGCCGCCAAAATCGCCAGAGATAGTTGTGCGCGGCCTCTTCGTCGGTGGGGGCGGCGATCTGGATGACCTGATAATCGCGGGAGTCCAGCGCGGCGGTGATGCGGCGGATGCTCCCCCCCTTGCCCGCGGCATCCCAACCCTCAAATACCAGGATGGTGGAAATCTTGCGCTCGCGCGCCGCGCGCTGCAGCTGGTTCAACCGGGCCTGATAGCGTTTTAAGCCGGTGTCGTAGGCGTCCTTGGAAAGGGTTTTGCTCATATCCAGCCGCGACAACACCGTCACCGGCAATACGGCGTTGAGATCGGTCGTCGACTTCGGTCGAGCGCCCGCATCGCCGTTTGGGTTGTTATTGGCGGCCGCCTTCTCCGACTCGTCCAACCGAAAGCGGATGGTATCGTAGAGGGTGGTGGCGACGGCGGTACTGCGATAACGCTCGTCATACCCCTCGACGATCTTCCACGGCGCCAGCCCAGTGCTGGTCTTCATGATCGTGCGCTCGGCGGCGGCGATGAACTGATCGTACATTTCCCAGTGCTGCCAATCGCGCTTGGAAATCCGCCAATGCTGCAACGGGTTTTTTTCCAATTTGCGTAGCCGTTCTTTCTGCGCGTCTCTGGACAGATGCATCCAGAATTTCAGAATCAGCGCGCCATCGTCGGCCAGCGTTTGCTCGAAGGCTTTGATCCGTTCCAGGCGTTCGTCGAATTCCGCCAAACCGATCCGGCCGTAGACGTGTTCGAGTATCGGCGTCGAATACCACGAACTCAAAAATAAACCGATTCGGCCCCGCGCCGGCAATTCTCGCCAGAACCGCCAGTAGTCAGGCCGATCCAGCTCTTCGTCAGACGGATCGCCAAAGGCGCGGGTAATCAACCAGCGTGAATCCAACCATTCATGCAGCTTGTTGACGGTTTCGCCCTTGCCGGCGCCATCGACGCCCGCAAAGACCACGATGACTGGAAATTTAGCCTTGCGCAGCTCCATTTGCAGCATCAATAACTTTTCTCGCAGCGGGGGAACCTGTTGCTGGAAATCGTCTTTGGGCAGTTTGCGTTGCAGTTCCGCGGTTCTGAACATGGGGCATCTCACTCGCGCCGAGGTGGACAATCAACAAAGCAGAGATTTCCTGATGGGATACTTAATTAATTTTAGCTATAGTTCTCAAAATGATTATCTCCATTCATCAGCAAAATGCTTCCTTGTTGGTCGACGGAGCGGGTTACAAATAGGCGGATTGTGTTAATCTAGCTCTATTGACCGACAGATACCCGACTCTCCCGCCGCGGTCATGGCGATCGCCCGATCATCAGCACGCGCCCAGTTTTTAATAAAAAATCAGGAGAAACAGATGAAGCGGCTGCTACTGACTGGTCTGCTTCCAGCGGTTTTGGTCTTCTCTGGCCCCGTTCGCGCAGACATCTACGCTTTTGTGGACAGCAACGGCGTGCGCCATCTGAGCAACGTCCCTAACGATCCCCGCTACAAGCTGGTGATGCGTACGCCCAGCTACCGCAAGAGTTCCGCGCAAGCTTCCAGTTTCGCTCCCTCCAATTTGTACAGCCCTTCCGTCAAGAGAGGCCAGCGCTCTTATTCCAGCGCCCTACCCAGACCCCGGTCCCGTCGGGTTAACGAACAAAACCGCCAACGCTTCGCCGCTGATGTGGATCGCATTGCCGCGCAACACCGCCTTGAACCCGCTTTACTGCATGCCGTGATTAGCGCCGAATCTTCCTACAATCCTTGGGCCGTATCGCCGAAAGGGGCGATGGGACTGATGCAACTGATGCCTGGCACCGCCGAACGTTTCGGCGTCGGCAATCCCTACGATCCCGTCGCCAATATGTATGGGGGCGCCCGCTATCTGCGCTGGCTGCTCGATCACTTTAACGACACCCGCCTCGCCGTCGCCGCTTATAACGCCGGCGAGGGCGCCGTGCAAAAATACGGCAACCAAATTCCACCTTATCGGGAAACTCAGTCCTATGTCGTGCGGGTTTTGGATTTCTACCAACAGTACAAAGGCGGTGGCCTATATAATACGGCCTACAATAGCCCCACTATCAGTGGTAGTGCGTTAGCTTACAATAGTGGTTACACCAGCAACATCGCCAGCTTGCCCAATCGCTCTGGTCGGGTGACCGTCATCACCCCGCGCCCCCGCAATTCCCGTACTGGCGCGGGGTCAGTTACTTTCTCAAATACGTACTTAACCCCAACCGGCACCCGAATCATCGTCGGCAACAGCAGTGGCGGACTCAGTAGCACCAGTACCCGACGCCCTCCCGTGATCTACTCTTCGAACCCAAACCGCCCGGCATCCTCATCGAACCGCTCGCCTTCATTCATCGGCAACGACAAGTAAGAGGTACATGATTGGTCGTCAAACCACCCCAAGCGCTAGCGCTCTGAACCGCGCCGCTACACCGCTTGGCGGCCGGTTTTCGAGTAGGCGCTGGCGCGCGTTGCCACTGGTTATGCTCGCGTTTTTGATGGGCGGCGATATCGGAGCGACCGAATCGCTGCAAGGATGGCGTGACGCATTCCAAGCAGCTGCACAGTCGTTGCAAACTGGGCCAGTCGATTATTCAGCCCTCTCTCATTATCCGCTTTATCCCTATCTACGTTATCAGGATTTGTCGCGGCGACTACCGGAACTGCCCATCGCCGAAGTCCGCAGTTTCCTGGATAGCTATCCCGATTCGCCGCTGGCTGGTCAATTGCGTAACGCCTGGTTGCGACAACTTGCCGCCGCCCGGCGGTGGAACGATTATTTACGTGATATGGTCCCTTCCCGCGACCCGCTCTTCGACTGCTGGCGGCGACAAGCCCTGTGGGGCGCCGGGCAGAACGAAGCGGCTCTGCGCGACTTCGCCGCGCTCTGGCTGCGCGGCAGCTCGCTCCCCACCGCCTGCGACCCCATCATCGCCGCATGGCGCAGCGCGCAAAGTGGCCTATCGCCCACATTACTTTGGCAACGATTCAGTCTGGCGATGGCAAACCGAAACCTCGGCCTGGCGCGGGCCTTACGGGCGGAAATGCCGATCACCGACCAGGCGCTGGCTGATACTTGGCTGGCTGTCGCTGACAACCCACCCTTGATTCTGGACGCAAGCCGCTTTCAGGACCACGATCCGCGTATCGCCACGATTATCGACGCAGGACTGAAACTTTGGGGCAAGCGCGATGCGCTGGCGACGGCGGCGGCCCTCGATATTCTCAAGCAGCGGTATCCAATGCTCGCGCCCCAGTGGCTGGAGTCAGAACGGCAGTTAGCCTTATGGATCGCCACTGACTACCACCCCACCGCACTGGCGCGGTTGGCCGCCTTACCCGATTCCGTCGTGGATAACGCGGTCAGGGAATGGCGGATACGCGTCTGCCTCCGGCAAGGCGACTGGGTAAACGCCTTGCATTGGCTGGCGCAATTGCCGGTATCGGAACGGGACAGCCTGCGCTGGCAATACTGGCGCGGCCGGTCGCTCGAAGCGCTAGGCCAGCCTGAAGAAGCCCGGCAGCTCTATAAAAATATCGCCAATCAGCGGGATTATTACAGTTTCCTAGCCGCCGATCGCATCGCGGCGTCCTACGTCATCGACACCACGCCGCTGACGACGCCCGCCACCGAGTTAGAGCGACTGCTGACCGGATCTCCCGGCTTGCAGCGCGCGCGAGAACTGTACATCTTAGGCCGGGAACCGGAAGCCGACGCCGAATGGCGGCAAGCCACCCAAGGATTCGACCAGGCCGCACTCAAACAGGCGGCGCTGCTGGCGCATCGCTGGGACTGGCACCATCAGGCTATCGTCACGGTCGCCCGCGCTGGCTATTGGGACGATCTGGATTTGCGCTTCCCGTTGGCCTACCAGGACAGCGTTATAACCAACGCCCGCGCCAGCGCCGTGGATCCGGCGTGGATCTATGCCGTCATCCGCCAGGAAAGCAACTTTCGACCCACTGCTCGCTCACCGGTGGGGGCGCTGGGTCTGATGCAGATTATGCCCGCCACGGGTCAAGAAATAGCCCGGCAAACCGGAGCATCGGACGAAGGCGCGCCAGAGCGATTGTTGCAGCCCGAATCCAACCTCCGTCTTGGCGTTCGCTATCTTCAGAAAATCCTGGAACGCTTGCAAAATAACCCGGTGTTAGCGACCGCCGCTTACAATGCCGGCCCCAATAAGGTCACGCAATGGCTGCCGACCAACGCGCCGCTAGCGGCCGATATTTGGGTGGAAACCATCCCCTACCAAGAAACCCGAAGCTATGTGCAGCGCGTGTTGGAATACGCCACCATCTATACCCGCCGATTGGCGCCGTCCGAACCAATCCCACTTTTGGAGTCTCGGATGAAGCCGGCGCAACCGGCCAAACCAGCCGTCGGGCCCACGGGCTGAGCATGACGGAAGATTTTATATCCGAATCGAAATCGGCTCGTTACGAGTTATTGGGGAGTTCCTGAACTAAGATCGCTCGTACCAGCGCAAATTCTTGTTCGATCTGTTCTACCTGCTCCACCCCTCGCTCAATCCGCCCGCTTCGCGCTTGCGTCTCCAAATCTTTACACAGATCATGCAACCGAACAGCGCCGACGTTGGCGCTGCTCGACTTCAATGTGTGCGCGGCGGTGCGCAAGGCGTCAAAAGCATCGGCGGCACGGGCTCGCTTCATCTGTTCGATCAGCTCCGGCGTCCCTTGCAGATAAAGCTCGATCAAACGCGAAACCAACCCGGACGCACCGCTGCCTTCAAGCGCTCGAATTTTATCCAGCACGTCGCGATTGATGCGCCTATTGGTAGCCTCCGTGGGATCATCAGCCCGCGGCCAAGCAATCAGCGGCCTTGGTTGAGCGGCCGCCGGCGACCCAATACTGATCCAGCGATCCAGAATGGCCACCAGATCCTCCCGCGCAAAAGGCTTGCTCAAATAATCATCCATCCCGACCGCCAGACAACGGTCTCGATCACCGCTGATAGCGTGAGCGGTCAAAGCGACAATCGGTAATCGTTTCACCGGTTGTCCCACACCTGCTGAACTCTCCCCTTCGCGGGCGCGGATAATCTCGGTTGCCTGGAATCCATCCATGACCGGCATCTGGCAATCCATGAAAACCAGATCGTAGGTCGCCCGCTCCAGCATCTCAATAGCCTCATGGCCATTACTAGCGATGCTCACCATACAACCGCATTGCAATAGCGTAGCCCTGGCGACCTCCTGGTTGACTAAATTATCCTCGACCAAGAGAATTCGAGCGCCCTGATATTTGGGAAGATTCGGTCGGTTCTCTTCCTCGCTGGCGGTTTCTAGCGTTCCCTTGAACAGGCGGTATAAACATTCTCGCAAGGATGTATTGAGAACAGGTTTGTTGATTTGCTGGTCAAAGCGCGCTTGCAACGCTTTTTCATGCAGCGCGTCCTGGAAAACCGACAGGCCCAACAACACCAGCCTGGTATGTTCTAGTTGAGGGTCTGCTCGAATGGCCAAAGCCAAATCCGGCCCAGTGAGCTCAGGCATCCGTTCGTCCAGAAACGCCACGATATAAGGATCATTGCGGTTGAAAGCGGCCCGCAGCAACGCTAGTGCTTCTTCCCCATGGGCCGCGCTGTCGCTACGCAGCCCCAAGGCTGACAACTGTTCGCCCAGTATTTCACAACTGATCGGATTATCATCAACGATCAAAGCTCGAATTCCCTGGAACCAGCGTGCCTCTTCATTATGAGCGGGCGCCACCTTGGCCCGTTCCAAGCGCAGCACAAATTCAAAGCTTGAGCCGCGCGACTCCACACTACGGACCAACAGCGAGCCACCCATCAGCCTGACCAATTGCCGGGCGATGGTGAGGCCCAATCCAGTGCCCCCGTACTTGCGGGTCATCGAACCGTCCGCTTGATCGAACGCATTGAAAATCCGCTCTTGATCCGCGCTCGGTATACCGATACCGGTATCGCTGACTACAAAACGCAAGTTGTAGAAGGCCGGCGTGCTGTCGAGAATCAGCAATCGGGTTAAAACCTGCCCTCGTTCGGTGAACTTGACCGCGTTCCCCAATAAATTGCTCAAAATCTGGCGCAGCCGTACCGGATCGGCTTGCACAAAAATTGGATCGTCAGGCAATGCCACAAGCAATTCCAAACTCTTGCGTTGCGCGCTTTCCGCGAATAAAACAGCGACCTCCTCCATCAAATTCCGTAGCGCAAAATCGGTTTTCTCCAATTCCAGTTTGCCGGCCTCGATCTTGGAAAAATCCAAGATATCGTTGATAATTCGAAGGAGGCTCACGCCAGATTGCTGGATGATCCTGGCAAACCCGCGCTGCCTGGCCGGTAATTCGGTCTCTAACAGCAAATCAGCCATGCCCAGAATACCGTTCATGGGGGTCCGGATTTCGTGGCTCATGTTAGCCAAAAATTGCGATTTGGCTTGACTGACGGCCTCGGCCCGTTCCTTGGCCGTTCCCAGTTCGAGCACCAGAGTCTGTAATTCCGCGTTGGCCACGGAGAGATCGTGCGTGCGCGCCTTCACCTCGGCGGCAAGGCGCGCGTTGTAGCTTGCCACTTCAGCGTCGCGTTGCTGGATTTGCGCCAGCATTCCGTTGAAACCATCCACCAGTACGCCCAGTTCATCAGTGCTGGTGCGCGGGACACGAACCGCGTAATCGCGGGTATCGGCGATCGCGCTCATGGCGGTGCGCAAACGCAGGATTGGCCCGGAAATGACCGCTTGAAATCGAGACGCCAGAAAAGCCGCCAACAGCAGGGAAGCCCCCAGCAAGCCGATAAGAATCCAATAATAGCGTTGCAGACTTTCGCCGAGATCCCGCAAATCCGAGTAGATTTCGATGAACGCCAGCGTCTGGCCATCCTGTTTGATCGGAACTCTGACCGCCAGCATCCGCGCTGCCGTGTCTAACAGATCACTCTCGCCAATCACCACCTCCGCAACCAGCTGCCCCTGGCTTGCATCTTGCCGGTCGAACGCCACATGCCACTCCCTAATCCGATCCCGCTGCGCGTCGCTCAAGCCGGCCGCGCGATATTCGACCAGTATGCGTTCTTGTAGATCATCAATGATAGCGTAGGGAACATCGCGCTTGGCGCGCAGCACCGCCAGATTCTGTTCGGCCGCCTTGAGATCGTTAAATAACAGTGCTGAAGCCGCGTTGGCACCGATGACATTGGCTAGCGTCGTCAGTTGGGCTTGCGCCGCTTTACGCTGAGAGATGGTTTCGTTAACGACGAGCGCCACCCCCACCGCCAACAACACTAAGGCGTTGGTTAGCAGCATGACCACCATCAACTTGTTTTTTACTGACAGCTTATCGAAGGCGACCATAAACGTCCGGAGCCATCCTAATTCACGATGGTAGCCAACTTAAGCAGTTGGGAGCTTAGCTTGAGGTTGGCCTGACGCGTAACCGCCAAATTGATATTGAAGCGAATGCGCTGCTCAGCCTCGACCAAACCGATCATACCGCCATCCTGAGCAAAATCATCAATATCACTGACGGTCAATACTGGAAAAGGCGCGAGTTTGGCCAGAATGGATTTGAAATGGCTCTGCTCCGCCCGGCCGATAAAGACAATATGACATTTATCAAGCCCGGTTGCCGCCGGTAAATGGCGCACCACCACGGTATGGTTTTCCACTAGTTTGTTGGAAAGCGTGGTTAGCGCATCGCCGAATGGATTTTCGCCGGCTATACAGATCATCAGTGGCGCCGTGTCGCTGGCAAACGCCGCCGTGGGCCATTCCACAAATTTCGCAAAGTTGTAGAGATACGCCGCCTTAATGGCATATTCATCAAACTCGCCAGACCAGGCGCTGCTGGCTAGCCCCAAACCGCCGATCAGCAGTGTTGCCAAAACCACGATCCGACGGCACCAGATCGCCAATTGATAACGGTAGCTCCTAGCCACTTTTGGGGAAATGGCCGGACGCCGATTCGTCAAAGTAGCCTCCGGCGGCGCGTTTAGAAAGACCATTTCAATTGGCCGTAGAAACGGCGTTCAACTTCGACCGGGAACGCGAAGGCTTCCTGCACGAATTCCAAGTGGCTGTCATCAAGCAAATTAGCGCCAACCAGAGACAATTCGACTTCTTTACGAGGTCGCCATGCCAAACGCAGATTCAAACTGGAATAAGGGTCGATCTCGTTAGAGCCGGTAAAGGAAACGAGATTGGTTTCATTCGGGTCAACGTAGCGCCACCATACTGTTACATCAAAATCATCCCGCGGCTTCCAGGATGAAAACAACGAGACTTGCTGATGGTTGCCGTCGGTATGGATCGGGTCGCCTCTATCGTCCCGATTGAGATCGGAATCCAAATAAGAATAGGCCAGGCGCAAGCGCCACCGCTCGGCCGGATACCAATCCGCCGCCAATTCGAAGCCCCTTTTAACGCCAGATCCCCCATTTTCGAAGGCGACCGGCAACCACAAATGCGGCGACGGTTGAGTCTCAAGCGAGGGTGTTAATAGATGACCGACCAGAAGACTGTCGTAATCATGCTGGAAAAGCGTGGCATCCACCGAAAGCCGCTCCGTCAGACGAACGCGATAACCGAGTTCGTAAGCGACCAGCTCTTCTGAATCGAGTTCGCGTGAACCGATGAGAGACACCAGTACCGGCAGATTGTTGGTGAGCGACGAAGGCGGAACGGTAAACAGGTTGATCCGGACCGCATCCTGCTCGCCGCGCGACACGGTTCGCACGGCGCGCGACACTGAAGCCCACAAGCGATGGTCGGGATGTGGCGTCCATAAAGCTCGGACGCTCGGCTGCCACTCCCAGCCGGTGAAATCGTTGCGCTCCAACTTCACCCCACCCGTCAGGCGCAATCGATCCGGGATCAGGTCGATTTGATCTTGCATGAAGAAGCTGAACAATTCCGTCGTGAGGCTATTCGGTCGAACAGTACTCACGGCGGTATCGGTGAAGTGGTCCTGATTGCGCCGATAACCGAGCCCCCAAACCATTTCCTGGCGGTCGCCTAGCGCAAAACTGTGTTGAAAATCCAGATCGAACGTATCCAGATCGGCCACATACAGCGGATCTTTGCGATCTTCATAGTGGTAAAAAGCCTGGAACCCCACCTTCGAGGTTGCGGAATATTGTCGCCCCCAGCGCAGCTGCATGCTGCCGCCAGCGGCGTCCGCTGAAGATAAAAGATGATTGGCGTACGGGGAGGTCACGCTGAAGATTGAAAAATTCTGATCGAAATCGGCCTGATGCAGTTCGCCTTGCAGGGTCAGGGTATCTGCGGCCGAGGGGGTCCAGTCGACCCGAAACCCGCCCTTGCCGATACGCCAGTCATCACCGGCGTCACTGCCATCGCGCGCGACAAAACCGTCATACTCGGCAACCTCGCCATAAACGCGATACTGTGCTCGCTCACCCAGGTTCCCGCTGTAGCGAAGCCCAGCGATGGCTCGATCATAGTCGCCAACGGTCAAGCTCGCTAATCCGCCTTGGGTGTCCTTGGGGTGCTTGGTGATGATATTAATAACGCCGTTAACAGCGTTAGCTCCCCACAAGCTACCGCCTGGTCCCCGAATGACTTCAATGCGTTCGATATCGTCCAGCGGGGGACCCTGCACCTCCCAATGCACGCCAGAAAACAGTGACGTGTAAATCGAGCGTCCGTCAATCAGCACCAATAATTTGTTGGCGAACAAGCCATTAAAGCCACGGATGGTCACCGACCAGCGACTGGCGTCGATTTGGGAAGCTTCCACCCCGGGAGCCAATCGCAATGCTTCCGGCACGCTAGTCGCCCCTGACTGGTGGATGTCTTCGGCTGTGATGACGAAAACCGCGGCCGCCGTATCCTGCAAGGATTGTTCAATTTTTGCCACCGATACCACCTTGACCCGCATCAAATCTTCAATGCTAAGATGGGTCAAGTCTTGGGCCAGCGTCGCCATCGATCCGGCGCTACCCAGACAGGCCAAGCCGCTCAACAGCAAGGCCTTGCTTGGCAGTTGGAGGTGTCTTCGCTTATTCATCGCGCGGCCTTACCAATCCTCAGGCGCCTTTAACGAAGGCTAGAATGACCACTTAATTTGCCCATAAACACTGCGTTCCAGCCGCTCTGGAACTGGATAGGTTTCCTGGATGAACTCTCCGTGCGATGGCCCTAGCAGATTGGCGCCCGCTAACGAAAGCTCCAAATCAGGACGGGGCCGCCAACCAAGCCGGGCATTTACGCTGAAATAATCGGCGACCGCGGCGGTCAGCGTGGGGGAACCCACCGCCAAATCAGGAATATCGCTCGCATGACGCAGCCATAAATCGAATTCCAAATCAGGGCGGATATCGAAGCTAGACAGCAACGAGACTTGATGACGGGGATGCGAGCCATCGCGCACCACTGTAAAAAGATTGGGAAAACCCGGCTTATTGTTCAGGTTGACTTGTAAATAAGAATAAGCCAGTTGCAGCCGCCAGCGATCCAGCAGTTGCCAGTTCGCCGCGACTTCAAAACCATGCGTTTCACCTTGACTGGCGTTCACGAACAAACCAGGCACGCGTAAGTGGCCATTTTCCACAATCGCCTTGTCGTACTGCGGCGCTATGGCGCGCAAATCATCGTAATCGTTGTAAAACGCCGTGACATCGAACGAAAAGCGTTCCGTTGGCCAGGTTCGGTAGCCCACCTCATAGGCGGTCACCTTTTCTGAAACAAAATTGGAATTGCCCTGAAAGACCACTGTGGCGGGAAGATTGAATAGTGGCTGAGGCGGCAACCCGACCAGATCCAGCGTCACGCCATCATCGCCGCGCGAGGGGCTACGCACCGCACGGGATACGCTAGCCCATAATCGATGTTGCGGGTGGGGCTTCCACAGCAATCTGCCATTGGGTTGAAATTCCCAACCGCTGAAATCGTTATGTTCCAGCCGTCCCCCCAGCGTCAGCTCCAATTTTGAGGGATCACACTGATTTGATCCTGAACGAAGACGCTAAGCAAATCGTAGTCCAGCTGCGTTGGCGTCATCCATCCCAATGCCGTCTGCTGATAATTATCCTGGTAGTGACGATAACCCATTCCCCAAATCAGCGAATGACCTTCGTTCGGGCTGAAGAGCTGTTGAAAATCCAGATCGAAGGTATCAATATCAAAGTCAACCATCGCCTCCTGGCGCTGTAGATTCTGGTAATACAGCTGTAATGACCAGCGCGAACTCTCCGACAAAGTGTGTTCCCAGCGGCCTTGTAGGTAGCGGCCCGACATGCGGGCAGTGTCCCGCTCTGCTCGCAGGTAGGGCGGCGTAACGTCGGGCACTGATAGATTCTGGTGCAAGGTGGCGTCGAACACGCCGCCCTGGACAGTGATACTGTCTGGGTTTGCGGGCGTCCAATCCAACCGAAATCCGCCGCCGCCCTCCCGCCAATCGTCTTCCGCCTCTTTGCCCTGGCTATCAATCAAACCTGCTTGCTGAAGATATTTTCCATAGAGCCGATAATCGGCCTTATCGCTCAACTGGCCGCTGACGCGGATCCCGACAGTCGCTTGTTCTTGATTGCCGACAGTCGCGCTGATCAAGCCTTTGGTATCGGCTGCCCGCTTGGTCAGAATGTTAATAACGCCGTTGACCGCATTGGCGCCCCACAGGCTGGCTCCAGGTCCCCGCACGACCTCGATGCGCTCGATATCCTCCATCAGCAAATCTTGGATTTCCCAATAAACCCCAGCAAAGATCGGCGTATAGATTGAGCGTCCATCCACCAGCACCAGCAATTTATTGGCGTAGCGGCCATTAAACCCCCGGATCGTGATCGCCCACTTGTTGGCGTCGACTCGCGCCACCTGCACGCCGGGCGCTAGCCGCAAAACCTCCGGAATACTGGTCGCTCCGCTGCGACGAATATCATCTTGCGTGATGACGAAAACCGCGGCGGCGGCATCAGCTAACTTCTGCGTCTGCTTGGCGGCGGATGTGACCTCTAGCGTCATCAACTCTTCAATGCTGAGGTGCGTCAGATCGGCGCTTGCCTCTTGGCTGGTGGCGCTGGCGGCGCTACTCCATAAACCAAGTAGGACAAGGCCAAGGACTAAAGCGCCAGCCGAGTGGCGCGCGGCTCTGCGCACCAGAGCGCCCGAAGAAAAAATCACCCATATCGTCAAGGACATCGGCAAATCGAAGCAACCCCAGCGGTAGATCACATTATTAATAGATAGACAAGTCAAAGCAATAGTCAGTATAAAATTATTGGTTCAAATCTTTCTTTCCAAGCCTTGAAAACATGTTTTTGTAAGAGTCATTGGTTGTTTAAAAATATAATATTTGTCATTTTTTAGTTAAAATCGCCATTGATTCGACATGGGCAGTCTGCGGAAACATATCCAGTATGCCCGCTGCCGCTAGATGGTAGCCAAATCGGTGAACTAATTCACCGACATCCCGCGCTAGCGTCGCTGGATGGCAAGAAACATAGACTATCCGCCGCACGTCCAAAGCGGCCATATAGGGCATCAATTCCAGCGCGCCGGAACGGGGTGGATCAAGCAAAACGCGATCATACCCTCCCTGCAACCACGACTCATTTCCAGCAATACGACTAAGATCAGCAGCATGAAAAGAGGCATTAACGATGCCGTTATGCCCGGCATTACGTTGGGTAACGGCGCGTTCGATCAGTTGCCGGTTAATGGCGGCGTTGACCTGAATAAAGTGACTGGGCTGGAATTCCAAATTCAGATCGAAAGCCGGCAACCGATAGCGCAGCGCCCGTGGCTCCGCCAATGGCCGCACGCTCGCCGGTCCATCCGGTTGCAGATAGAGTAGTAAGCCGTGGTGCTCGCTGAACGCCCGAAGTTGCGCCAAATCGGTAGCGCTGGGCGACGCCAGCACCCGAAAGCTCAGGCTCATGAGGGTATCGCCGCCAGCGACTTCGATCTGGGGCAGACGATCGCGGATCGACAGGGTTTCGATCAGCCGCGCCAGCTCCTCCAACAAACCGCCAATGCGTTGATCCAACACCTCACAACGGCGTATATCCGCGATGTAGGCGCTGTGTCGCTCGTGAAAACCCACCAGGACCCGGTTTTTCTTAGCGACCCATTTAACGCCAAGCCGCGCCCGCCGTCGATAGCCCCATTGCGGCCCTGTCATTGGCTCCAGCATCTGCTCTGGCCGCGCCTTGGCGATGTGCGCCAAGCTATTCAGCAACCAACGCTGCTTGATCGCCAGTTGGCCCGTCGGCGCAAGATGTTGCAAAGCGCAACCACCGCAAACGCCAAAATGGGCACAACGCGGTTCCACTCGCTCGAGCGATGGCGCCAACAAGGCAACGATTCGCGCCTCATCGTGACGGCTGCGGCGCGCGGTGTAAAGGCAACTGACTTCCTCGCCAGGTAACGCGCCTTCAACAAATACCGCTTTCCCATCCCGTCGGGCCACACCCCGCCCGTCGTGGGTCAAATCCTCGATGCGGACGACAAACGGTTCCGCCGTGGCCCACGCTTGCCGCTTTTTTGCCATCGACCCCCCCATCCGTGGTTCCTCAGATTGAAAACAGGCCGGTGGATAAATAACGGTCGCCTCGATCACAAATGATGGTGACGATGACCGCCTTCTCAACGTCCTCAGACAATCGCAATGCCGCCGCGACTGCTCCACCCGACGACACGCCGCAACAGATCCCTTCTTCACGAGCCAGTCGGCGGGTGGTGGTTTCCGCTTCAGCTTGGCTGACATCAATGGTTTGATCGACGCGCGCTGGATTGAAAATTTTTGGCAGATACGCTGCCGGCCAGCGTCGAATGCCGGCGATGCTGGAACCTTCGGTGGGCTGCACGCCGATAACGCGCACGGCGGGATTTTGCTCCTTGAGATAATGCGATACGCCCATGATGGTGCCGGTGGTACCCATGGCGCTGACGAAATGGGTCACTTTCCCCTGAGTATCCCGCCAAATTTCCGGCCCAGTGGTTTTATAATGCGCCAAGGGATTGTCGGGATTGGCGAACTGATCCAACACCCGCCCTTTGCCCTCCCGCTCTAGCCGCGCGGCCAGATCGCGAGCGCCTTCCATGCCTTCGTCCTTGCCGACCAAGATCAATTCAGCCCCATAAGCCCGCATGGCGTCCCGGCGCTCAATGCTCTGATTCTCCGGCATAATCAGCCTCAGCCGATAGCCCTTTATCGCCGAGATCATCGCCAGCGCGATGCCGGTGTTGCCGCTGGTCGCTTCGATCAGCACATCACCAGGCCGGATTACGCCGCGTATTTCAGCTTGCTGGATCATGCTGTGGGCCGGACGATCCTTTACCGAACCCGCCGGATTGTTGCCCTCCAACTTGCCCAAAATCAGATTTTTAGTGGAGCCCGACAGTCGCTGCAAGCGAACCAAAGGCGTATTACCGACAAAAAATTCAAGCGTGGGGTACTGAGAATCAGGCATGATTAGGTTCCAAACGGTCTGCAAAAATCAGGGTATTGGGCTTTTGCCGGGCATGCGAAATATGTTAAACCGATTATAACCACCCATAAGCTGTGAACCGCGCCGACCACGTTTGCGGTTCCGAATTCCGCCGTACTGCCGTAACTATTTGTCGATCCAAAATTTTGTCATGATTCGATCCGGTTCAAGTCCGCGCTTTATGCTCTTTGGGCTGCTGCTCTGCTGCCTGACCTTCGCCGCCGCGCCGCTGCTCGCCCAAGAGCCGCCTCAGCCGCCGACTCCCGCCCAAACCACCCCGAGCGCCGATACATTGACGGTGCGGGTCGAAGGGGTGGAAGAAGGGCCGCTACGGGACAACATTATCGGCCATCTCGATATCAATCGCTTCGACGGCAAAGCCGCGCCCGACGAAACCCAATTACAATGGCTACACGCCAACGCCGAACGCCAAATTCAAGATGCATTGCAACCCTTCGGCTACTACGAACCCACCATTGAAAGCACCCTGAACCGCACGGCCAGCGGTTGGGAGGCGCATTACCGCATCCAGCTCGGTCGCACCCTACCGATCGCCGCCGTCGATGTTCGGGTGCTGGGCCAAGCGGACGAAGATCCGGTTTTCCAAAAGCTGTTGGAGAAAATGCCCTTGGTGAAAGGCCAGGTTCTGGATCAATCCAAGTACGAACAATTCAAGCAAAATCTGGAAGCCCTGGCCACCGAACGCGGCTATTTCGACGCCCGTTTCGTCGAACACGCCATTCAAATCGACTTACAGGCTTACGAGGCGGCGATCAAGCTGCACTACGATACCGGCAAGCGTTATTTGTTCGGCGACATTACCTTTAAACAAAATCTACTGTCGCCGGAATTATTGAGTCGCTATCCCCGCTTCAAGCCCACCGACCCCTACGACGCCAACGAACTGCTGAAACTCCAAGGCGACCTCGGCGGTACGACCTATTTCAGTCAAGTGCGAATCGATGCCTCGCCCGACGCCAAAACCGTGACCGTGCCGGTTGAAGTAGCCCTGGAACGGAACAAGAAACATAAGTATAGCGCTGGCGTGGGTTACGGCACCGATACCGGCCCCCGGGGCAAGGTCAAGGTTGAAAATCGCTGGCTCAACCGCGAGGGGCACCATTACGAAGCGGAGTTGCAGCTTTCACCGATCAAATCCTACCTCGGGGGCAAATACATGATCCCCGGCCCTGATCCGGTTACGGAGGAATACGCGCTGACCGCCAATTACACCCTGCAAAGCTATGAGGATCAGGATTTCGAACGGATCGCCGTGGGCGGTCTATTCCAGCAGGAAATCGGCCAATGGCTAAGAATTTATAGCCTCAATCTGCAATATGAAGACTACCAGATCGGTAATGAACCCCGCACCTCCTCATTTTTAATCATTCCTGGCTTGAACTGGACCTGGGTTAACGCCGATGATCGGTTATTCACCACGCACGGGGTGCTGTTCGGTTTCGAAGTGCGCGGCGCTTCGACGGCTTTGTTGTCAGACATCAACTTCGTGCAGGGGCTGCTGCACTTAAAATGGATCTACAGCTTAAACGAGGATAACCGCTTCATCGTTCGCGGTGATCTCGGCGCGACCGCCATTCGGGAAGACTTTCAAAAACTGCCGGCCTCGCTGCGGTTTTTCACCGGCGGCGATGCCAGCGTTCGTGGCTATGCCTACAATACCATCGGTCCCACCGACGACGACGGCAAAGTCATCGGCGGCAAAAATCTGCTGGTGGGGAGCTCGGAATACGAACGCCGGGTATGGAATAACTGGGGGATCGCGGTTTTCGTGGATAGCGGTGACGCCTTCAACGGCGCGGCTCCCGAAATGAAAACCGGGGCTGGCGTGGGCCTCCGCTGGCGCTCGCCGGTGGGGCCGGTGCGAATCGATTTCGCCTCCGGGCTGGATAGCCCCCCCGGTGATGCGTTCCGTTTCTCCTTCAGCCTCGGACCGGATCTGTGAGCGCCCCTCCCACTTCGCCCCCCGCGCCCCCCTCACCCAAGCGTTCCGACAACGCGGCGGCCCCGCCGGCCAAAACTCCTTCTACTTTGCGTCGCGTGGCTGTTTGGCTGATCGGGCTGCCGTTAGTGCTGTTGCTGTTGGCGTTCGTCTTGGGCGGCATCGGCATCACCACCGAAACCGGTCTCAACGCCTTATTGGGACAAGCGAAACGGTTCTTACCAGGCCAGTTGAGCTATGAAAAGATCAGCGGTCGGCTGTCTGGCCCGCTGCATATCGAAGGACTTCGCTACGAAGACGGCCCGCTGACGGTCAAGCTAGCGACGGCTGACTTCGATTGGCAACCGACCGCTTTACTTGATCGGCATCTCAATATCGGCCGCTTGCAATTCGAGGGTCTGGAAATCCATTTGCCGCCCGCTCAAGAAACGCCTCCATCGACCGGACCCGTCGTCCTACCCGAGATTCAATTACCGCTGGGGATCACGGTTGCCGACTTGCAAGGGCGCAATATTCGGATCGTGCCCGCCGGAGCCGAACCGATCCAAATCGACGCCATCGACCTTAAAGCGCAGTCAACGGCCGACGGATTGACTATCGAAACGTTGAACATCAAAGCGCCGCTGGGCGAGGCTACCCTGAGCGGACAGATCAATCCGACCGGCAATTATCCGCTAAAACTGGATCTAGTTTGGCAAGCGCCGCTGGCTGGCTTCGGCGCGTTTCAAGGCCAAGGGGTGATTGAGGGCGCCCTACGCGACAAACTGACCCTGACTCATAAAGTGACCGGACCCGCCACACTCGAACTCGATGGCGAAGTGCGTCGGCCGCTTGGCAAAGCGGCTTGGTCGGCCAAAGCTAAGCTTGATGTGGCTGACCTCAAGTCATTGGTCCCGGATTTGGCTGGCAAACCACTGACCTTCAAGCTGGACGCCGCGGGGGTCATGGCGCAATTTCAGGGAAAGGGCGAGCTCAGCACCAACCTGCCCGAATTGGGGCCGACCACGGTCCAATTCAGCGCCGCCGGCGACCCGAACGCCATTAAGCTCAATGAATTGCGACTAGCGGCTCCAGAGCGGGCGGTAACGCTTCTCACCCAAGGCGAAGTTCAGTTCGACAAAGGAACGCTTGCCTGGTTTAAAAGCCAAGGCGAACTCAACGCCGCCGTACCAGAGCTAGGCCCAGCGACCCTGCAATTCAATGTGGGCGGAGACCTGAAAACGGTCAAGCTCGATGGGTTGCGATTGACTGCTCCCGACCGACCGCTAGCCCTGACCGCTCAAGGCGAAGTCCAGCTGCAAGATTTGCGCTTCAAAGCCACCGGCGACTGGAAAGCGCTAGCCTGGCCGTTGCGCGGTATCCCGCAAGTGGAAAGCCCGAATGGTAAATTCACCGCCGAGGGTACCCCGAAAGATTACCGCTTTGAGCTGATCGCCAATGAGTTGCGCGGACCCAATATTCCCAAGGGAAATTGGACCATCACCGGCCAAGGTTCGGATCAGGCCGTGCGCGACGTTAAATTGGCCGGTCAGACTTTGGAAGGCGCGTTGCAAGCTGAGGCCGCCGCTACCTGGGCGCCAACGGTCGGCTGGCAGGCCACGATCAGCGGCCAAGGGATCAATCCCGGCGCGCATTGGAAAGACGTACCCGGCAAGTTGAATTTTCGGCTCAAGACCGACGGCGGCCTGGAAAATGCCGCTTTGCGCGCCAACGTATTGCTGGAAGAATTGACCGGCACCCTGAGCGGACAAAAAGTGGCGGGTAATGCCGATGTCAGCCTTCGCGATCAGAATCTGACGATCCGCTCCCTACAAATCAATGCGGGTGACACGCGGCTGGAAGCGAGCGGCGCCCTGACCGAGCGCTGGGATCTCACCTGGAAGCTGAATGCCCCTCAACTGAAATCATTGGTTCCCTCTGTCAGTGGTTCTGTCGTGAGTAACGGCAAACTCAGCGGCTCCCGCACGCAACCGCTCATTGCGGCTAACTTTACGGTCAACAACTTAAAGCAGGGCGACACGCAAATTCAGCAGTTGCGCGGTGAAGCCAACATTGATGTCGGCAGCGCCAGCCGCTCGCAGTTGAAAGTGTCCGGCGAGAATCTGCGCCTGGGAGGCCAAAAATGGAAAAGCCTTCGGCTGGAGGGTTCCGGCACGGCCGCCGCCCATGAACTGAAAGCGGAGATGGTTGGCGATCCTGGCAGCTTTCTGCTGGCGCTGGCCGGCAGCCTGCAAACGCCGGACATGCTTTGGCAGGGTCGCATCATGCAACTAAGCGCCAAGGACACGGTGGCTGGCAACTGGAATCTGGAGAAACCCGCCACCGTTCGCGCTTCCGCCAAGGAAGCAAATCTCGACGCCGCCTGCCTGAGCAGTGCGCCCACGCGCTTGTGCCTGCAAGGCCAGTGGCGGCAAGCGGGCGACTTCAATGGCCGGGCGCAGCTTAGTAACCTCAACCCGGAACAGTTCAAACGCTTCTTCCCCAAAGATGTCGCGCTCACCACCAACATCAACGGTGAAGCCACCGCGAGCGGCAAAATTGGCGGCGCGCTGCAAGGCAAGCTCAATCTGACCATCGCTCCTGGCAACGTCAGCCTGCAAGCGCAAGGTCGGCCAGTCCAGATCGCATTCAACGGCGGCAATGTTCAACTCGACACCAACGGCCGAACCGCCACCGGCCAGGCCCGGCTGGATCTGGGACCCTTGGGCCAGATGCAAGCCAATCTGCAAGTCCAGGACCCGCTCGGCGCGGCCCGGCTGAACGGCAAGATCGACGCCAGCATCACCGATTTAAAAATCGTCTCTGCTTTCGCGCCGCAAGTAACTGAAATTTCAGGACAAGTCCGGGCGAATGTGGCCGTGGGCGGCACGGCGGCCAAGCCGACCCTGCGCGGCGACATCCGCCTAGAGAACGCCAACATGACCATTCAGGAGGCTGGACTGAAGCTGCGCAATATCCAGTTCGCGGCCACCAGCACTGGCCAAGGCGTTTTTCAGCTATCAGGCTCAGCGCAATCGGAGCCGGGCCAGCTACAGCTGGCGGGGCAGCTCGACCCGATGAAACCACAGCTTAATCTAACGGTTACGGGTGAAAACTTTCAGGCGCTCAAAAGCACTGACTTGCAAGTCCAAGTCAGTCCCGACCTGAAAATCGACTTTACACCGCAGCTCTTGCGCGTCGAAGGGACAGTCACCGTTCCCCATGCCTTCCTCAGGCCCGGTGGTCAGCGGGCAGGCATAGTCAATACCTCTGGCGATGCGGTGATCGTCAAAGATCGCGACGGTGAAGCGCCGCAAGCCAAAGGCGCGGGGATGGCGACGTATGCCGATGTGCGCGTGGTGCTCGGTAAAGATGTGTATCTGGAAACACCCGCGTTCAAAGGCAAACTGCAAGGGGATATCCGGGTGGTGGAAACACCGCAGTTGGCGCCTCGGGGCACGGGCAATGTCGAGGTTGTGGCTGGTAAGTATCGCATTTACGGGGAAGAAATAGAGATTCAACGCGGCCAATTGCTCTTTAGCAGTAGCCCGCTTGACAATCCAAGCCTGGAATTGCGGGTGGTGCGGCAAGAACGGGATATCATTTCCGGTAACGAAATCATGGCTGGCGCGCAAATTCGCGGCACGGTCAAAAAACCCAAACTGACTTTCTTCTCCACGCCAACGATGTCCGATCCCGATGTTCTCGCTTACTTGGTGTTAGGTCGTGCTCCCGGCGGCTCCGGCACCGAAACGGCGATGCTGTTCAAGGCCGCCAGCGCCCTCGGTTCAGGCCAAACCGGCGGCGCTAGCAAAGGTCTGAGCGACGCTTTTGGGCTGGATTCCGCCGAACTGGGCAGTACTAGCCAGGGCGGCACCTCCTTTATGCTCGGCAAGAATCTGACTCCAAGGCTTTATATCGGCTATGGCATCGGCTTGCTCAATGCGGTTAACACCTTCTTCCTCAAATATCGCTTTACCAAGCATCTCATGTTGGAATCGGCCACCAACTCTATTGGCACCGGTGGCGATTTCATCTACACCATCGAGCGTTGAGCTTGCAATTAGCTGTCAGGACGGCTCACCGCCCGATAGCGCGCCCGATGCGACCACCGTGCTTAAGGGATCACAGGATTATTCCAGGCGTTGAAACTCGTCCCTTTCCCCGTGGTTGCCCCTGACGCGATGTCCTGTCGCACCACTTCGACTAAACCATTCAAGCTACCGCCCTTCATGCCGATTTCACCGAGCACCGCATCAAGAATCGGCTGCTGAGCGCGATAGGCCAGCGCCGCCGCCACCGCCTGTTCGGCAAGATTACCGCCGCCGCCACTAGCTCCACTATCAGCGTTGGCGGCTGACCCTCCCGCTCCCCCGCGATTGAGGCCATCGACTTGCACGATCTTAATGCCGTCGATTTTTTCGAGCGGTTTGACCGATGCTTCAATGATGGCCGGCAATACCTCCAACAGCTTCATCTTGACCTGCATGGCGATTTGTTCGGCCGCCAAGGTATTGAGCGCCGCGTTGCGCATTTCGATCCCCTTGGCGTCCACCTGATACTGCACCTGTTGGGCTTCCGCTTTGATTTTCACGGCTTGGGCGTGATTTTCGGCGGCATCCTTCTCCGCTTCAGCGGCAACGCGGACACCGATGGCTTGTTGTTGAGCGTCCTGATCAGCCACCACCAGCGCCACTTGCTTTTCGCGCTCGGCCACCGCCACTTCGCGCGCCGTTTTCACCTGTTCCTCGGCGCGGGCCGCCAGCGCGCGGGCTTCATTCGCTTGCTTTTCGGCCTCGGACTGGGCCTTGGATTTTTCGGCGACGGAAATCAACCGCTCCTGATCCGCCAATGTCGTCTGCTTTTCCTGCTCGATCTTGGCGACTTGCAAATCCCGAGTCGCCTCGATCTGGCGCTGCTGGACCGCGCGATTCTTCTCGACTTCCGCCTCTTTCACCTGACGCTCGGCCTCAATCTTGGCCTGCTGGGCTTCGCGCTCCCGCTGGGCGTTGATGCTGGCCACTTCCGCTGTCTGTTGGGCTTGGCGAGTGGCGACTTCCTGTTGTTGCTGTAAGGTGGCAAAGGTTTGATCTTTTTCGATGGTCAACTTGAGTTGGGTCGCTTCGAAATTCTTTTTGGCAATGGCAACCGCCGTATCCTGTTCGATCTCGTTGCGTTCCTTGGCGCGCTGCTGGGTTTGCTGGGTCAGCTTGGTCAGACCTTCGGCGTCGAAAGCGTTCTGGGCGTCGAAATACTTGATCGGGGTTTGATCGAGCCGAGTCAGGCTGACCGATTCCAGTTCCAAGCCATTCTTGAGTAGATCCTCCGAGACTGCATTTTGCACTGCTTGAATGAAGTCGGCGCGCTTGTCGAGCAACTGGTGCATGCTCATCGACACCGCGGCCGCGCGCAGCGCATCGACGAATTTATCTTCCACCAGTTCTTTTAACGAATCGGGGTGCATGGTGCGCTGGCCCAAGGTCTGCGCCGCGTTGGCGACGCCCTCGACGCTGGGAATCACTCGCACGAAAAACGCCGCCACTGCATCCACCCGCAAGCGATCCAGGGTAATCAAACTGTCGGTCCCGGCGCGCGACACTTCCAGCTTGAGCGTGTTCATGTTGATGTTCACGCACTCATGAAATACCGGCAACATAACCGCGCCGCCATCCATCACCACCTTCTGACCGCCCAAGCCGGTACGGACGAAGGCCAATTCTTTGGACGAACGGCGGTATAGCCGCGCGAACACCAAACCGATAGTAAACAGCCCGATGAGGATGATTGCGGCCAACAGGCCGATTTCCATCAAGTGATTCATGCTTTTTTCCATGGTGGTCAGAACAATCTATCAGAGGAGATCAGGACGGGGATTGGCGATGGCCACAAAACGCGACCCCGAAATTTGCTTGATCAATAACACCGACTCAGCGGGGCCGAACCGAATATCGGGGCCGTCCGGCTCGACTCGGACGTACAATGTTTGGCCGTAATCACTTTTGACTCGCGCCTCGGCGGGATAACCGGCCCGCGCAGTGCCATTGACGATCACCGCAACACGCCCCACTAAGCTATCGAAGGAAACGGCGGAGGTTTCATCGCGCGGGATCAGGCGGGCAATCGCCGCGCCCGACAGTCGCACCACCGGCAACGCGCCGAGAAAGGCCGCGACGGTGGACACCGGCGTCGGTGGATAGAAACCAAGTCCGCCATAAGACCGTGGCGTTGATGATATAACCGATCAGTGCGAACGCGGTGAGCAGCACCACCAACAACACCAGAATCGGCACTTTGCCGACATGGAGCCAACCCAGCCAGGAATCGGACAGGCCTTCAACCCCGTGGGCCGCATCGGGAATGAGATGGTCGATCCAGCCAGATAAACTCATACCGACCAGTAGCGCCAAGCCTTCAACCACGGCGATGGCGACCAGCAGCATCACCGCCATGGTAAAAGGCCAAGATTCCGGCGCTAAAAATAATTCCATTTGACGTTCCTCCCGTTTGACCTTAGGTCCCCCGCGCCGCTTTGAGAGCGGCCAGACGCTCGGCAATCCGGTTATTGCGATGCAAATCCGCCAACTCCTTGAGCTTGCCGGCCTCCTGATTGAGACCGCCCGGCAGGCTCATCGCGCCCGTTTGCCGCGCCAGCACCCGGCCAAACGCCGATTCTGCGTCATCGACCCGCGTTTGCCGTTCCAACCCGCCTTGTAACGCCGTTGAAACTACTGGGTTGTTCAGGCTAGCTTGATAATCAATCAGCGTTTGATCCAGTTCGCGCTTCTTGGCGAGCAAGGCCACGATATAGCTTTCTAGTTCCTTGCCGCGTTCAGTTTGCTCGTCGAGATTCTTTTGCAGCACCGGCAACAAATCCTCAATGTCGGCCTGCCGCCCGATGGCGGACTTCGCCAGATCGTCACGCTGCTCAGCCAAGGCGGTATCGATTTGTTCGCTTAACTTCTCATGCTCGGTATTCAATTTCGCCATCTGCGACATGACTAAATGTTTGGCGGCTTCTGCTTTGCCGAGATCGATCCTGACCTCCGCCGCCACCTGTTCAATCTCGCGGATCGCTTGCGCCATCGTCGCTTCCGGCAGCAGAGTCTCGGCTCGGTCAAACAAGGCGTGGGCGCTGCCCACCAGGATTCGGGAAACACGGGTTGCGAAGCTCTCAGCCATTAATGTGCTCCTCCCCTTTGCGGGCTGCAATAATTTGAACGATCTCGATCACATCTGGCAGGTAATGAGCAAGGATTTCACGGTCATAGGTTGCCGGGTTGGTGGTGACGGCGGCGCGTAACAGGGTGGTAAGCAGTCGAAAACCCTGCTGGGCGAGAATCGCCTCGACTTCCACCGCTTTCTCTTGATCCCCCTCCCCGCTCAGACGCGTCGATATCAAGGTCGCCATGAGCTGCGGCGACCATTCGGCCACCGCGCTCACCAAATCCGAATGCGCCTTCTGCTTGCGCTCGTAGGCGGCGATGGCATCAAGAAACGGCTGCGCTAGGCCCCGCATCCAAGCCGAACACATTTCAGGGCTAGCCATGCCGGCTTCCTGCCTGCGGATTCGCGCCAGCAACGCCCGCAGCTTCTCGCTAGGCGTTTTGGCGTCTGCCTCATTGATGGATAGCAACCACTGAAAATCTTCATCTGGAACCCGGATGGAGATAGTTTGCATTTGGGCCATAATTGCCTCTAATTCGCAACGAACGAGTGCATAAATTAATAAATGAATGCATTTGTATGCATTATATTAATATCGCCTGCTTAATGTCAAATTTAGCGGACGCACGGCCGAATGATTCACCGCTGCGAAACTGATTCTGCCGAGATCGAAGGGGAAGTAAAACAGAGGACCGGACAGCGCCGACTAATAAGCCGAGCTGAGAGCTTGAAGGTGATTTAGTAGCGATAGCAAGCGCTTGCTATCGCTCAAGTGTGGGTTATTGGAGGAAAAGCCTTGCGCTATCCACCGTAATAATCCGGTTCATTCCCGGCGATCCATTTGATATTGCAACCTAGGCTGGGCTTTTGGTTGGCCGTAACAGGTTGGCCCGCCAGCACGGCCTCCACCGCCGCGCGCAAATCGGCGCCGGTCACCGGGATGGAATTGCCCGGCCGACTGCCATCAAACTGGCCGCGATAAACCAGCTTGCGGTTGGCATCGAACAGGAAAAAATCCGGGGTGCAGGCTGCCCGATACGCTTTGGCCACGGCTTGACTTTCGTCATAAAGATAAGGGAAAGAAAAACCGAGGGCTTTGGCATCCTCGGCGATCCGCGCCGGGCTATCATCGGGATAGTTGGCGGCGTCGTTGGCGCAAATCGCCACGCTCGCTAATCCCCTGCCGCCACAATCCGCCGTGAAGTGCGCCAGCTCGCTTCGAATATGTTTGACAAACGGGCAATGGTTGGAAATAAACATCACCAGCAAGGCCGGACTCCCTTGAAAATCAGCGAGGGCCACGGTTTTACCCGTCGCTGGCTCTGGTAGGTTAAAATTTGGAGCGGCCGTTCCCAAGGTCCGCATGGTAGAGGGAGTTTGCGCCATGATTTTTACCTCAAAAGGTTAGTGATCTTTCATAATAAGGTGGCTTGGAGCCGTCATTAAGCCCTGTGTTCCGTGGGAAATCACCGCCACCGCTCGGCGAACCAACCCGGCGGGCCACGGTCAATCCCGACAAGATGGATAAACTTTCAACGCCTCCGCTTGGATTTGAGCTGGTTTGAATTATCAATCGTCATCACTGGAGAAATTTCATGCATGTAAAACAGCCATTCTGGCTGGTCGCCATTCTTGGCTTGCTGTGGAATACCCTCACCTGGGCAGCGGAATATCCTGACTTCGTAACTTTGGTCGAAAAATACAGTCCAGCGGTCGTCAGCATTCAAACCAAATCCGATCCTAAAGAGCGGTCGAAGCGCGGCCATCCGGCCATTCCAGAGAACAGTCCGTTTTACGATTACTTCAAACGCTTCTTCGACGAGATGCCCGACATGCCCACCGAACAGCTGACTTCGGTCGGCTCCGGTTTCATTATTTCCGCGGACGGTTACGTTGTCACCAACGCGCACGTGGTCGAAGACATGGCGAGCATCGTCGTGGGTCTCTCGGACGGCGCCGAGTTGAGCGCGCAAGTCATTGGCAAGGACAAACGGAGCGACATTGCTTTATTAAAGATCAAAACCGATACGACGCTGCCCGCCGTTAAATTCGGTGACGCCCGCAAAACAAAAGTCGGCCAGTGGGTGCTGGCCATTGGCTCGCCATTCGGCTTCAAGCGTACCGCGACCCAAGGCATCATCAGCGCGTTGGGCCGCAATCTGCCCACCGACAACTACGTTCCTTTCATTCAAACCGACGCTGCCGTTAATCCCGGCAATTCGGGTGGGCCGCTGTTCAATCTGGACGGTGAAGTCATCGGCGTCAATTCACAAATTTACAGCCGTTCCGGCGGTTATCAAGGGGTATCCTTCGCCATTCCCATCGACGTGGCGATGGAGGTGGTCGATCAGCTGAAGGCTGGCGGCAAAGTCAGCCGCGGTTGGCTGGGCGTATTGATTCAGGAAATGACCCCGGAACTGGCCCAATCCTTCGGCCTCGACAAACCGCGCGGCGCCCTGGTCGGGCAAGTCTTGGCGGAGGGACCCGCGCAAGGCGCCGGCATCAAGGTCGGCGACATCATCATCGCGTTCAATGGCCAACCGGTACAACATTCCAGCGATCTGCCGCTGATGGTCGGCCGCACCCGGCCAGGGATCAGTATCCCATTGACGGTGATCCGCGAGGGTAAAGAGCTTTCCCTGAGCGTTCAAATCGCGCAATTGCCGGACGAAGCCAAGCTACAGCAAGCCGTGGTGGAATCACCGACCACCAATCGCCTGGGGCTGGCGGTGGCCGAATTGCCGCCTGACAAGCGCAAGCAAGGGACCACTGGCGTGCTGGTTAAGGATGTCGATGATGGGCCAGCGGCCAACGCGGGTATTCGGCCGGGGGACATCATCAATCGAATCAACAACATCGACGTGAATGACATGAAGCAGTTTGCTGATTTGATCGAGCAGTTACCAGCCGGTCGGCCGATACCGGTCTTAGTGCGCCGGGAAAATGGCGCTCTGTTTCTAGCGCTGACCATTCCCGCGGAAAACAAGAATTGATTCTTGGTTTTTAGTGGTGCGCATCGCGCCTCCTCGCAAGCAGGAGGCGCGGGTTTGCTTGAGCCCCTCCCGCTGTCAGCGGCGTTCCCCGACCCAACAACACCACCGCCAAGGGTAGCCCCGACATTAACCTGAAAGAAACGGCTTTTTTTTCGCCATAACCATCCAACGACCACTCAACTACCCCGCCACTTCCGGTTATCGGTATAATTTAAATTCCTTTCCTCCAATAGGGAAAGTCAATATCAACCGCCGGCGTTCCAACCGGGAACCACTAACCCTCATCACTACCTGTCGGCGTTCCCCCGCGGGGCCGCCCCACGATTAAAGAGGCTTTCCATGCTTGAAACCTACCGTCAACAAGCCGCTGAGCGTACTGCCCTTGGAATCCCGGCCCTGCCCCTTAGCCCACAGCAGACCGCCGATCTGGTGGAGCTGCTCAAAAATCCGCCCAAGGGCGAGGAAAGCTTCCTGCTGGATTTACTGACCCACCGAGTGCCGGCTGGGGTGGATCAGGCGGCGTATGTTAAAGCCGCCTTCCTTGCCGCCGTCGCCAAGGGCGAAGCCAAAACGCCGCTGATCTCCCGCGCGCGCGCCACCGAGCTGCTCGGCACCATGCTGGGCGGCTACAACATTCAGCCGCTGATCGATCTGCTGGATGACGCCGAATGCGCGCCCGCCGCCGCCAAAGCGCTGTCGCTTACGCTGCTGATGTTCGACTACAAGCATGGCGTCAAGGAAAAAGCCGATAAAGGCAACGCCCACGCTCAACAGGTCATGAAAGCCTGGGCCGAAGCCGAATGGTTCACCAGTCGTCCCAAACTGCCGGAGAAAGTGACGGTCACCGTATTCAAGGTGACCGGTGAAACCAACACCGATGACCTTTCTCCCGCGCCAGATGCCTGGAGTCGGCCCGATATTCCATTGCATGGGCTGGCGATGCTGAAAATGGAGCGCCCCGGCATTCAACCCGATGAATCCGGTAAAATCGGCCCGCTGAAGCTGATTGAATCGCTGAAAACCAAAGGCCATCCGGTCGCCTATGTCGGCGATGTGGTCGGCACCGGCTCTAGCCGCAAATCCGCCACCAACTCCGTATTGTGGTGGACCGGCGACGATATTCCCTACGTGCCCAACAAGCGTTATGGCGGCTACTGTCTGGGCGGCAAGATCGCCCCAATCTTCTTCAACACCATGGAAGACGCCGGCGCGCTGCCGATCACCGACTGCGACGTGACCCAGATGAACATGGGCGATGTCATCGACATTTATCCCCATGCCGGCAAGATTGAGAAGAATGGCGCGGTCATCTCCACCTTTGAATATAAATCCGATGTGCTGCTGGACGAAGTGCAAGCCGGCGGCCGCATCAATCTAATCATCGGTCGCGGCCTGACTGACTGGGCGCGCGAAGTGCAAGATCTCGGCCCCAGCCCGATTTTCCGCCGCCCGGCGCCCACGCAAGACTCCGGCAAGGGCTTCACGCTGGCGCAGAAAATGGTCGGCAGGGCCTGCGGTGTGGCCGGTATCCGCCCCGGCACCTATTGCGAACCGAAGATGACCACGGTCGGCTCCCAAGACACCACCGGCCCGATGACCCGTGACGAGTTGAAAGACCTGGCCTGTCTTGGTTTCTCCGCCGATCTGGTGATGCAGTCGTTCTGCCACACCGCCGCTTATCCGAAGCCGGTGGATGTGCAGACCCACCACACCCTGCCCGACTTCATTTCCAGCCGGGGCGGCGTGGCGTTGCGGCCCGGCGATGGCATCATTCATAGCTGGTTGAACCGGATGCTGTTGCCCGATACCGTCGGCACCGGCGGCGACTCACACACCCGCTTCCCCATCGGCATCAGCTTCCCGGCCGGTTCTGGTCTGGTGGCCTTTGCCGCCGCCACCGGCTCGATGCCGCTCGACATGCCAGAATCGGTGCTGGTGCGCTTCAAGGGTCAAATGCAACCGGGCATTACCCTGCGCGATCTGGTCAACGCCATCCCTTACGCCGCCCTCAAGGCCGGAACGCTGACCGTGGCGAAGGAAGGCAAGAAAAATGTGTTCAACGGTCGGATTGTGGAAATCGAAGGCTTGCCGGATTTGAAGGTCGAACAAGCCTTCGAGCTGTCCGACGCGTCCGCCGAACGCTCCGCCGCCGGCTGCACCGTGCGACTGAACAAGGAACCGATCATCGAATATCTGAACAGCAACATCACCTTGCTCAAATGGATGATTGCCAACGGCTATGAAGACGCCAAGACCCTGGAGCGGCGGATCAAGGGGATGGAAGCCTGGCTGAAAAATCCGGTGCTAATGGAGCCGGACGCCGACGCCGAGTATGCGGATATCATTGAGATCGACATGAGCCAGATCAAGGAACCGCTGCTGGCCTGCCCCAATGATCCTGACGATGTGAAAACCTTAGCCGATGTGGCCGAAACCAAGATCGATGAAGTGTTCATCGGCTCCTGCATGACCAACATCGGCCACTATCGCGCCGCCGGCAAGGTGCTGAACGGCAAGTCCGGCATCCCGACCCGGCTGTGGATTTCCCCGCCGACCAAGATGGACGCCCATCAGTTGAGCGAGGAAGGTTATTACGCCATCTATGGCACCGCCGGGGCGCGGATGGAAATGCCGGGCTGCTCGCTGTGCATGGGCAATCAAGCGCGCGTGGCCGACAACGCGACGGTGGTGTCCACCTCGACTCGCAACTTTCCCAACCGCCTGGGTAAGGGCGCCAACGTATACCTCAGTTCGGCGGAGCTGGCGGCGGTTTGCGCGCTGCTTGGCAAAATTCCGACCTTCGAGGAGTACATGAGCTACATGGGCGAAATCGGCTCCAAGGGCGCGGGAAATTTACCGTTACCTGAACTTCGATCAGGTGCCGGAATATCGGGAAGTGGCCGATAAGGTGAAGCTGGCGGCCTAAGCGCTTTGCATGACAACCCCGGCCGCCTTGCCGGGGTTGGCCTGACTCAACAGGATCGCTCCACACGATCATGCATGGTTTTTCTCAAGAATCAGCCCAAGGCCATGGACGATTACGACCGGAAAGAATCTGGTAATAACGACAGTTTCGCCCCTCATTGCCTTTCCATTGATCTTGAAGTGGGTAAGGAAACTGAGCGGATTCATAAGTTCGCCGCCGTGCGCGGTGACAATGGGCAGGCATTCAAGTTTTCTTCTGGAAACCTGTTAGCTGAACTTGCCAAGCTGGATGACTTTGCCGAGGGTTGTTCCTTTCTGCTTGGCCATAACCTGATTGCCTTCGACGCCCACTATTTAGCGGCGGCCAAACCTGATCTACGTCTACTCAAGCTGCCGATGGTGGATACGCTCCGCCTCAATCCGCTGGCTTTTCCCCGTAATCCCTATCATCACCTGGTCAAGCACTACCAGGACGGCCAACTCAAACACGGCCAGCGCAACGATCCGGAGCTGGACGCCCGGCTGACCCTGGACGTGTTCCGGGATCAACATCGCGCTTTTCAAGGGTTGCAGCGTTCCAACCCGGATTTACTGCTGATCTGGCACTGGCTGACCACGCTGTCAGACCAGGCCACAGTTGGACTCAACGCTTTTTTCATGACCCTGCGGCACCGAATGAAACCTTCCGAGGCCGAGGCTCGGACGGCCATCGAACGATTTTTGCATGAACGGGGCTGCGCCACTCACGGACATACGATTCTGGCTGAGGCGAAACAGAAGGGATGGGCGCTGGCGTATGCCCTAACCTGGCTTTCGGTGGCGGGTGGCAACTCAGTGATGCCGCCCTGGGTTCGTCATCAGTTTCCAGAGGCAGGGATTTTGGTACGACGCCTGCGCGATACCGCCTGCCATAAGCCCGATTGCGCCTGGTGTCAGACGCGGCATAATGCTTTGAAGGAACTCAGGCGCTGGTTCAGCACTATCGGCCACTTCCGCCCTGAACCGACTGGCCCTGATGGCCAACCCTTGCAACAACTCATCGTCGAGGCCGCGCTACGCGGCGAACCGTTGCTCGGCATTCTGCCCACGGGCACTGGCAAATCCCTGTGTTATCAGATTCCAGCCTTGTCCCGTTACGATAAAACCGGTGCGCTGACCGTGGTGATCTCACCACTGGTCGCCCTCATGGTCGATCAGGTGGCGGGTCTGGAAGCACACGGCATCACCTGTTGCGCGACCCTAAACGGCCTACTGCCCCTACCGGAACGCGCCGATGTCCTGGATCGGGTTCGGTTGGGCGATGTGGGTATTCTAATCATCTCGCCGGAACAGCTGCGCAATCTTTCGGTCCGCAAGGCGCTGGCACAGCGTGAAATCGGCATCTGGGTGCTGGATGAAGCGCACTGTCTTTCCAAATGGGGCCACGACTTCCGCCCCGACTACCGTTATGTGGGCCGGTTCATCAAGGAGAAAGCCGACCAGGATGCGCCACCGCCCATTCTGTGCCTGACCGCCACCGCCAAACCGGAGGTGACAGCGGATATCGTCAGCTATTTTCGTGACAAACTCGCTATCAATCTAAAGGTTTTCGATGGCGGTGCCAGTCGAATCAATCTGGACTTTATCGTCGCAACCACCACAACCGCTGAAAAATTCAGCCACATCCAACACCTGCTGGCGACGGATCTGCCGCCGGATCAGCCAGGAGGGGCCATCATTTACTGCGCCACCCGCAAACATGCGCAGGAAGTCGCGCAGTTTCTGAATGATAAGGCACTAGAAACACGGTATTTTCATTCCATGCTGTCCCCGGAGACTAAGAAAACCGTACAAAAGGATTTCGTCAGTGGCGGCCTGCGGATTATCGCCGCCACCAGTGCTTTTGGCATGGGCATCGATAAAAAAGACGTTCGCTTGGTGGTTCACGCCGACATTCCCAATTCGCTGGAAAACTATTTACAGGAAGCTGGACGCGCCGGACGCGACCGTCAGCCCGCCCGCTGCGTGTTGCTCTACACGCCGGAAGATGTTGAACGACAGTTTGGCATGTCAGCCCGCTCGCGCCTGACCCAGCGTGAGATCCAGGCCATCCTCAAAGCCTTACGCAACTTGAACCGGAAAAAGCGGCTCGGAGGCGAAGTAGTCGTCACTGCGGGTGAAATCCTGGCGGAAGACGAGGACGAAACGGTGGGACGGGACTCCGCCACCGATGACACTCGGGTGCGGGTGGCGCTGGCGTGGCTGGAAGAGGCCGGCTTGCTCTCGCGCGAGGAAAATCGGACTCAGGTGTTTCCCTCCTCGCTTCGAGTAAATTCCCTGGAAGACGCCCAACGGCAACTCGACAAATATGCGGTGGTCGGGGAATACCGACATCAGTTGGAAACGCTGGTGGCGGCACTGATCGCCGCCGATGCTGACCAAGGCATCTCGACCGATGAATTGATGGGGCTGTCGGGACTGAGCGCGTCCAAACTTGGCGTCGCCTTACACAAATTGGAGCATCTGGGCATCGCTAGCAACGATACAGTCCTGACCGCCTTCGTGCACGCCGCAGTGGAACGCTCCTCCAAAAAACGCTTTGAAGACGCCGAAGCCCTTGAAAAAGCCTTACTTGATGAACTGCGAGAAGCCGCCCCCGATCTCGGAAAAGGCGAGGTCACGGTGTTGCATCTGCGGCACACCACCCAGCACCTCAAGGAGATTGGCTTAACCGACGTACTACCGGAAAAGCTCTGGCGTCTGGTCAAAAGCCTTGCGCGTGATGGCCGCGCGGAGGGCGGTGTGGGCAGCCTCCATGTCCGTCGCCTGGACGCGGAAACCGCGCAGATAACCTTGCAGCGGGACTGGTCGGCGTTGACCAAAACAGCGGAATTACGTCGAACGGCGGCACATCGGCTGCTGCATCACCTGCTTGATAGCTTGCCATCAGGGATGCGTGGGACAGATTTGCTGGCTGAAACCACGCTGGGCAAGCTGATGGGCGCGCTCGAAGGTGAGGTGCTTCTCAAAGCCGAAATGAAGGACCCACCCAAACTGTTGGAGCGCGCCCTACTCTGGCTGCACGAGCAGGATGTGATCCGTCTCAACAAGGGCCTGACTATTTTTCGTCCGGCGATGACCATTCGGCTGAGCCAAGAGAAACGCAACTTCCTGAAATCCGACTTCCTGACCTTGAAACAGCATTACGACGAGCAAATCGTACAAATTCACGTCATGGTCGAATATGTCCAGCGCGGTCTTATGGCCATGACTGAAGCGCTGCGCCTGACGGTGGATTACTTCCGATTGCAACGGGCGGAATTTCTAAGCCGCTGGCTGCCGGAACGGGAAAAAGAGCTGACCCGCCAAACCACACCGCAATCGTGGCGCGCCATCGTGGAAGCCCTTAATAATCCGGTGCAGCAACGTATCGTCACTGATGATCGGGAACAGGCTAACATATTGATACTGGCGGGTCCCGGTTCGGGCAAGACGCGTGTTCTGGTACATCGCATCGCCTATCTGGTCCGAGTGAGGCGAGAAAATCCGCGCGGTATTCTGGCCTTAGCCTATAACCGCCATGCGGCGGTCGAAATCCGGCGGCGTTTGGCGGAATTAATCAATGACAACGCTAAAGGCGTTATCGTCCTCACCTGCCACGCGCTCGCCATGCGGTTGGCCGGCGTCAGCTTCGTCGGGCGTGCTCATTTTATGGGTGATGAGGCTTTCAAAGCCGTATTACGACAAGCAGTGGCCTTGCTGAAGGGCGAGGGCCTACCGCCGGAGGAAGCGGACGAACAGCGGGAACGGCTACTCGCCGGGTTCCGATGGATTCTGGTCGACGAATATCAGGATATCGGCCCGGAACAATACGAACTGATCTCAGCGCTAGCCGGTCGCGCCCGTTCTGATGAAGATAGCCGGCTCAGTTTGTTCGCGGTGGGCGATGACGACCAGAATATCTATGCCTTTGACGGCGCATCGGTTGAATTTATTCGCCGCTTTGAAGCCGATTACGCGGCAAAACCGGTTTATCTGACCGAAAATTACCGCTCCACCGCGCATATCATCGCGGCCGCCAACTGCGTAATTGATCCCGCGCGCAGCCGGATGAAAGCCGCCCATCCAATCATCATCGACCGCTCCCGCGCCAAAACTCCGCCGGGTGGCGACTGGCAGCTGCTGGACCCCATCAGCCAGGCTCGGGTGCAGATTTTGCCCGCTGGTGATAATGACCAAACCCAGGCGGTGGCGGTGATAACCGAACTCCAGCGGCTGTCCAAGATCGCACCCGCTTGGGATTGGAGTCGCACAGCGATCATCGCGCGTTATTGGAACGCCCTCCATCCGGTGCGTGCGTATTGTGAGCACCAGGGTATTCCGGTGCAGATGGCTGACGATGAAGCCCCGCATTTCTGGCGACTGCGTGAAACCCAGATTTTGCTGGAATGGCTGTACTCCAGAGATAATCAAGAGTTAAAGGCCGATACCCTTCACCGCTGGCTCGATAGCCAGCCGAGCTGTGGCTGGTGGCTCGTTGTCCGGCAAGCGGTGGATGAGTACGCCTTAGAAAATGGTAATGCGGAGCTGCCGTACCGGCATTTTACGGAATGGCTGGCGGAATGGGGCCGAGAAATCCGCCGCCGCCAAACCGGTGTGCTGTTGCTGACCGCTCATCGAGCCAAGGGCTTGGAATTCGACCAAGTAGCCGTATTGGATGGCGGTTGGGATCATCCAGGCCGTAATGAAGACCGTGATGCGCCACGGCGGTTGTATTACGTCGCCATGACCCGCGCCAAAAATTGTTAATTCTGGCTCACCGTAACGGTATAAATCCACTGTTGGATTCACTACCGGAAGGCCCCCCACTGTTGCGCCGCCAACCTACGCCACCACCGCCACCGCCACCGATACTGGCTCACTTTTATACACGGCCGACGCTTAAAGACATTGACATTGGATTTGCGGGTCGCCATGCCCCAAACCATCCTATCCATCGGAAAATTGCGAGCCGCTCCACGGGAGACACGCTCGACTATCGACTAAGCGGAGATCGCTGGCTACTCACAACTGGCAAGGGCGACATTGTGGGGCGACTAGCGCAATCTTTTAAACCGCCCCATAAAATGCTGTGTATCGAAGCGCGAGTAGCTGCAATTCTCACGCGCTGGAAAAAAGATGACGAGTCCAACTATCGTGACTTCATACGCTGCGAGCGCTGGGAAGTCGTATTACCAGAATTGGTCTTTGCCCCTAAACCGTGAATAGGATAAAGGCGCGCTCACTGCGTGGCGCGCGACTGCGTGACAGGCACTGCGGCGGCGGGCGGTTCCACAAAAGCAATATCCACACTACCCCCGCCTAGCGTCAGTTCGACCCCATGCTGGGCGTTTTGCAAATACAGCATAACGCCCTTTTTATTGCGTAGCACTGTGTGGCCACCGCCCTGTCCTAGCGTAAATGCACCGTCAACGGCGTAATAACGGCCGGGAAAATCCGCCAAATCCCGCAAGCGATAGACTTGACCGAGCGCATTGACCTTAGTGACGCCTAAAGTGGCCACCTTGATAGCGGATATCGAGAACAAGTATTGCCGATCCCGCACAAGCAACTTGCCTTCGCCCTTATTAACCCCGACCAAGAAACCGTAGGAAGTACTGGTAAATTCCAGTCGGCCATCGGGTTTTCCATCCTGCGCGAAGGCTATTCCTGTTCCAGCGAGCAGAACCGCCATCAAAAGCATCCGCACCCGTTGCATCGGTTTTCTCCCGCCCTCAACTAAACAGTTGGAACCTGCCACTGGGGCCATTGGCGCAAGTTGAGCAAGATTTTTTCCAGCTGGCGGGTTAAATCCACCTCGGAACCGCCACCTTTACCGCTGCGCGAACAGCTATCCAACTGCCAAACGCCCACTTTTTCATCCAGATTGACTTCTTTCCACTTGGGATGGCCAGTCTGGCGCAGCTGGCCGATATTGGAACGAATCGCCTGGCCGAGCTTGGCCAATTGCCCACAGCGTTGCACGAAATAGGGACTCTGCTTTCCGGAAAAGTCGAAACTCATCAAAACCGCCTTGACCGCAATGGTGGGCACCTCACCAGACAACCAGTCATAATCGGCTTGACTGACTTTGGCGGGCTGATATTCCTTCAACATGCGCGGATCGTCCAGCGGTACGAAACGCACGTTGCTCAGCATCGCGGCAAACTCCGGCTTATTAATCAAATTACCCACTTTGGTGAACAGATTGACTGGCTTACCGGCGACATAAAACATAGCGTCGGCCTCGCCTTTAAGCACCGCGGTCACGCCTTGTAACGGCGCGATATTCAACATTTCAGCCGGCTTTACCCCGGTCAGTTGCAGCAGGTTGATGGCCGTCAGCCAAGTTCCGCTACCGGGTTCGCCCACCGCAACCCGTTTGCCTTGTAGATCATTGAACGTCTGAACCGACTTGTTCGCGAACAAATGGACTTCTTCGTTGTAGAAAGGAAAGATCAAGCGCAACCGGCCAGCCAACTGGCGCATTTCCGGGCTTTCGGAGCGGCTGAGAAATCCCAGCACATCCGACTGCACGATACCGAACGTAGCGTTCTCCTTGCTGTTGATGCGTTTGATGTTGTCGATGGAGCCTTGGGAATCCTTGACCACAATATCCAGGCTGACCGTTTTGGCGACGCCGGCGATATCGTTGCCGAATTGGATGTAAGTACCGGTCTTGGAGCCGGTAACCATGCCAATCTGCTTGGCGTCAACCTCTTCCGCCAAGGATGGCGTCAACCCAAAAAAGCTCCCCAGCAAGAACAGGCCAACGATCAGCCGACGATTCATAAGCATTCTCCTCTGCAAATCGGGAAATCACGCAATGACTTGTTGTGTTATCTATCCTACCCTTACTAAATCAGGGCGATTTGTTCGAACGCAATCTTTTCTCTAATTCCTGTTGGGTGGGATCGAATTGCGAGTTCAATTCCTCCTCCAGGCTATGATCGGAGCCCGGCCGAGATGGCCTGCCGGCTGGATTTGACGGCGCGGGCCTTTGCCCTTCGAGCGGTGAAGCCGGAGGAACCGGACGGGTCGGCGGCAAGGGAGTAGACGACGGCGCGGGCAATCGCTCTGGCGCAATGGGCTGGGAAGGAACCGGCCGTATAGGCATCGATGGCTTGGGCGCTGGAATTGGCTCCGAGGCTGGCTTTGGTTCCGGCGCCGGAATCGGCTCCGAGGCTGGCTTTGGTTCCGGCGCTGGAATCGGCTCCGGCGCGGGCTTCGGTACGGACTGAATGGGCGCAACCGGCGCGGCCGGTCTAGTCGGCGCAACCGGCTCATTGATACCAGGCGCGGCGGACTGATCATTGGCCTGTTGGCTGAACCACCACCAGCCCGCTGTAGCCAAGGCCACCAACACAACCGCCAATCCCAACCCCATCAACAGGCCTGACTTCCGCCGGCTCGGCGTGCCCGCCGGTTCGAACAAGGGAGGCTCAGACTGAAGCGGCGGCTGATCGGGCAGAGCCGATGGCCTGGAAATGGGTAGCCACGGCTCCGTTTCCGCCGCCGATTCGCCACTGGCCGCCTTGTGGTTTGCTCCAGCCGCTGGAGACGATGTTTTCAGAGGCGGTGGCTGGGTCTCTACTGCTTCTACCCCCGTTGCGGTAGCCGGCGGGGCCGATCCCTGTGACCGGCGCGAAGCCCATTGCTGGGTCTGATCGCCATCCTCCCGGCCGAGGCTTGTGTCAAGAGCGGGAATCGGCATCTCAGGAATGGCCAAATCCGGCTTCCCGACATCCGGCAACGGTGGCGGCTGCATCATCGGTTCGGCGGGTTCTGGCTGGGGGCGCGGCGCGGGCGCGGGATTGACTCGCGTACCGCTGACCACCTTGCGCTCACCGCTGGCGCTACCTTCCTCCAGTTCCAATTGCAAGGGCCAAACAAAGGTCACGGCAGCGGTTGCGGTCAAGCCTTGCCCGCGCACCGTCAGTTGATAGGGCATGTTTTCCAGTTGGAAAACCAGATCAGGATGAATGACGAATTTTAACAGCTCGCCGCTGAACCATGCTTCCTCCGGCTGCAACCAGCACTCCGCGCCCTGCCAGCCGTCCGAGCCGAGATGGTTGGCGCCAAAGCCATGGCGGCTTAGGGCAAATTCGAATGTTTCCAGGCCAGGCGGCAGTCCGCCGAGAGTGACGATGGCGTGTCCCAACGGACGGGCTGGGTCTTCCGACACGCGAACCGAAAGCGCGGCCATTCAGCATTCTCCAAAAATTGAGGATTTGCACCGTCCGCCTTTTTTGGCTCGGTCGCCACAAGGCGAGACTTCAGCCAGCGAACGCAAAACACGCGAAACCAAGAATCGGATGGATGATTGTAAGCGATGTCGGGGCGCGGCGACTGAATTTTGGCTCAGGCCGCTGGCCGTAACCTAGTCAACAATTCACCGAGTCGCCGGTTGGCCGCCAAATCGACTTCGCCGCCCTCGCGATTACGCGCGTTGCGCTCCACCAGATCCAGAAAAGCCCGAATCCAATCGGTGTAGTAATCCTGGTCGTAGGTCGATTGTTGCTCGCTCAGTGGCGGGCCGCCGCGCGGCACCGGCCGCGGTGGAAAAATCGGCCGGGGGCCACCCTCCAGCGGCAGCATCGGGCGCTGCTCCAGTTGCATGGCATCGTAGCCTAGATAATCAACGTACGTATTGAGCAAGTTGGCGGTTAGCCGAGCGGGCAGCGCCACGATCTGCTCGAACTTCATCCGAAATCCGGTCACTTGCCGCGCCAGCGCCTCAATGCGTTCTTCCAGTTTCAGGCGTTGCGCCCCGGCGATCACTTCCTTGACGAACTCGATCATGCGGGGTTCCGGCACCCGGTAATATTCACACAGCGATTTATTGCTGCTTAAATCTTGCAAATCCCGCATCCATTCCGCCACGGCCTCACGGGCGAACAGCGCCGCATCATCCTTGCGGGGTGGCTCGCTTGGCCCGCCGGCGGGCGCGCCTAGACCCAGCAACGCTTTCATTTGCCCGGTATTCACCGCCGCGCCGATGGCTGGCGCGCCAATCGCCTGTTTTTCGTCCGGCAAGCGGGTTTCGATGCGGTAATAAATTCCTTCCAGCTCGTCGCCATCGGCTTGCAGGGCGCGCAGCAATTCACCGAAGCGCTGCTCGCCAGCGCAGTCAATCAGATGGCCGGCCACCTGTTGGGCCGCCGCGCGCCGCTTTTCGAGTTCTTGTTCGGGATTGTCGCTGACGTAGTAATGACTCATGCGTTCGCGCATCTGCTCGTGCAAGCGGGTCACTTGGCCAGCCAGTTGCTGGTGTTTCAGTTCGGGATTACACAAGGGCCGCAAATGCTCAGCCAGGTAACTGATTCCACCATCGTTAAGCGCAAAACCCGCCTCCCACGCTTGCTCGGGATTTTCGAAATGGACGCTGGCGGCGACATCCTTTAGAAACGCTTCCTTAAAGAGGGCGATCCGTTTCCGTTCCCCCGGCCGAACCCCAATCTCGCGCCCCTCTTCATCGTAATCAAAAATATTCTTAGCCTTGAAATTGGGATTGCGCAGCCAAAAACTGTTGCGGAACGGGCCTTGGGTATCCCACCGTAGCGGCCAGTCGTGCTGCTTGCCGAAAAAATTAAGCAACGAGCTTTCCAACCGGGTGATCCAACGGCTTTCCGGCGAGCGTTCGCCAGCTTTTTCCTCGAACTCCATATCGAACTTGGTCAGCACCAAAAACAGCGCCGTCGGCTGCCGCGCGCGCTGCTCCGCAGTGGCGCCGTGAGTACTGGCAATCCATTCGTAGACCATATCCGGCAAGGTCTTGACCTCCTGATTGCTGGGACCGATGCACAGCAACATACTGGTCAATTCCTGTTCGGCGCAATAACGTTCGAACAGATACGCGACCTTACCGCGCAGGAATAAATTCCGCAAAGCGTCATCGGTCTCCAGAAAGGTCGATAAATCCTTGATCAATTCGCGGGAACGCGCTCCAGGAAAATCCAGCAAATCAGTGTGCTGGAAAAAATCCCACGGCTGTTCGCTGATTACGATCCGTAACTCGGCGATCAGCGCCGTGACCTCGTTGCGCGGCAAGGTCACGCGCGCCCCATCGGCGCTGGCCAGCGTCAGGGTTTGGCCACCACCGCTGCCCAGGCCTTTGAGCGTCTGCACGTCGATGATGCTCTGCTCGCGTGGCAGTAACGCCTCCAATCCAGCATAAGCGTCATTGGCAAAATTCAACCCTTGCAGTCCGTTATACAACCGGATGTAAAGCTGGCTGAAAGCCTCCACTCCACCCCAGATCACCCCGAACAATTTAGCCCGCTCCTGGATGGGCAAGTGGGGAGCCAGTTGCGCCGCTTGCTCCCAATAGCCATGCCGCAACAGACGAATTCGCTCCTGTCCTTTGAAATAGCGCTCGAAGTAAGCCTGCAAATCGAACACGTCATCGGCGGTGAGCGGATCGACCGGTTGTATTTGCGCGGCTGGAATGAGTTGATCCAGAAACTCACTCAATTGCGCCTGCGTCAATAATTCGTCTTCACTGTGATCGCAGTCGGCGTAATAGGTATTGCCAAGAATTTTGACCAGATCGGTTTGGGTCAACAAGCGCATCTGCACCGGCGCGGCGGCGGTAGCGCCGGCGGCCGGTTGCAAGGTAAAGCGGGTCACCAAACCAGTGGACTCCCGTCCGCCTTCCGGATTGATGTCGCGAATGAAGTCGATCTGCTGGCCGGCGAAATCAGCCAGCAAGGGCGCGACGCCTTTACGCGCCAGCGCCGAGATCAGATACGATTTACCGGACTGGCTGGGACCGAACACGCCAACGCACATGGGCCGCCGCACCGCTTGCTCCAAGCGGCGCGCCTGCGCCGAAAGACGGCGGAATTCCTTGATCAATCCCGCCTTTTCTTGGCGGACACGCTCGGTATTCTCATCCAACCAGCTCAGAAACTCGGAGCCGATCTGATCGAGATTCCGGCAAGTAGCGCTGAGAGTCGCATCAGTGGGGGTCATGTCAGATTCCGCTATTAAGAGGGCTTGCGCGATGACAGTGATGGTAACTTAGCCAGTCGCGCGGTCGGGATCAAGCTTCAACCAGCGCGCGATAAACTCCGCTTCGGGCAACGGCGGGCTGAAGTAAAAACCCTGACCGATCTGGCACCCTTCCCGCAGCAAAAAATTCACTTGCTCGGCGGTCTCAATCCCTTCGGCGACCACCTTCAAACCCAAGCTGCCCGCCAACGTGATAATGGTGCGGATGATCGTCTCGTTATTCGCATCGGACCCGATATCCATCACGAAGGATCGATCAATTTTAAGCGTCTGCAACGGCAAGCGCTTCAGATAGGCCAAGGAAGAATAGCCGGTGCCGAAATCGTCCACCGACAGCGATACACCGAACGTGCGGAGTTCTTGCACAAAACGGATCGCTTGCTCGCCTTTGGCAATGAATGATTCGGTGATTTCCATCTCCAGGCTGCCGGCCACCAATCCCGTTTCAGCGAGAATGTCAGCGACCAAATCAATCATATCCCCGCGCTCGATTTGCTTGACCGACAGATTGACGGCAATTCGAGGAATATCGCCGCCCGCGGCGCGCCAAGCTTTTAGCTTACTACAGACTTCGCGCAGCACCCATTCGCCTAAAGCGGAGATAAAGCCGATTTCCTCGGCCAGCGGCACGAACTTGATGGGCGGAATCAAGCCGAGCTCGGGATGGCGCCAGCGTACCAGGGCTTCAGCGCCCACCAAGGCGCCAGTGGCTAAATTGACTTGCGGTTGAAAATAAACCAACAGTTCCTGGTTGGGAATCGAACGCCGCAGCCCGGCTTCAAACCGCAGCCGTTCGATGCCGAAATCCGTCATTTCAGGGGAATAACACGCGTAATTATGCCGGCCGTTAGCCTTGGCGCGATACATCGCCGCATCGGCGTTCTTGAGCAGCTCGCAGCTGTCTAGCCCGTCGGTGGGATAGATGCTAATCCCGATGCTCGCTGAAACATGCACTTCATGCTCGCCCAACAAAATAGAACGGTTGAAGACATTCAACAGTTTCTGGGCTATTAGCGTCGCATCCCAGGCTTCGGCGATGTTTTCGATCAGCAGCGCGAATTCATCTCCGCCGAAGCGGGCCAAGGTGTCGCTAGCGCGAACCGAGCGCTGAAATTTTCGGGCTACAGTCTGCAACAGCTGATCGCCGACAGGATGGCCTAAAGTATCATTTACATCTTTAAACCGATCCAGATCGATAAAAATGACGGCCAACTGCCCGTGGTCACGCTGCGCCCGTTCAAGCGCATGACTCAGACGGTCATCGAATAAAACCCGATTTGGCAATCTGGTCAACGGATCGTGATGGGCGAGAAACGAGAGTTGCTGTTCGGCATGTTTTTGGGCCGAAATATCGGTAAATACACCCACGTAATGCGCTATTCGCTGTTCTTTATCACGCACCACGCTAATGGAGAGCAGCTCCGGATAGAGATCGCCGTTCTTGCGACGATTCCAAATTTCACCGCGCCATTTGTCCTCTCGCTGGATACCTTCCCACATGTGGCGATAAAACTCGGATGGCTGGCGGCCGGAATTAAGCATATCGGCGCAGATCCAGACGCTCCCACCGTCGGGATTTTCAATATCTAATGCCTTACCGGTCAAATAACCCCAAAATGCGCTGCCATCCTTGCGCTTCAACCACACTTCGGTCACATAAGTTCCATCCTGGGCCAGAGCGCTATACGCTTGCTCGGCAATATCTGGATAGCGCTCTCCCGTCACATACAAAATTTCGGTTAACCGGCCAAGCAACTCGCCTTCATCGTAACCAAAAAGCTCTTCATAACGGCGGTTGCACTGCATGATCCTTCGGTGCTCGATCAAAACGATGCCGACCAAGGCGTTATCGAGCAACGCCGCTTGCTGGGCCAGCAAGGTTTTAAGCCGCGCTTCATCGGCCTTGCGTTGAGTGATATCGTGCGCGATCGACAGCACAGCGATGCCCTCGGTGAGTCTGATGCCGCTCGTCGTCACTTCGACCTCGACGGCCGATCCGTCGACCCGTAAAAAGCGTTGCTCCATCGAGGGTAACACCAGCAGCCCGTCGGCGTTCTCCACCATTTCAATCCGCGCTTTCACGGCCGCCCGAGAATCGAGATGGACTCGCATCAGCCACGTCTTGTTCAAAAGTTCCTCTTGGCGCTCGACGCCGAACAGCCGCGCGGTGGAACGGTTGGCCATGATGAGAACGTCGTGGCGGTGTACGAAAATCGCTTCTGGCGACAAATCCAATAAGACGCGGTAACGCTCCTCACTTTGAGCGAGCGCGGCAGTGACCTTCTTCCAATCTTCGATATCGCGCACCAATTCGTTGAAACTTCCGATCAAATCGCCAATCTCATCGCGGGTTACGATCGGCAAGGGTCGCAGCGAGCGTTGGTCCAAGGTCATCTCTCGGAGCGCCGAGGTCGTTTGCCGCAGCGGCCGTAGCCAATAGCCCACAACGGCCGCCGCCAACCAGGGAACGATCAGCGACAAAATGAGCGCCGCGCCCAACAGGGTACGTTGCAACGCCGCGATGGGAGCGAATGCGCTGCTTACCGGCAACGCGCTAGCCACAAACCAGCCGGTCGTTGGGATGCGTCGCCCCGAATATAATTTCTCAATGCCGGCCGAGTTGCCGGCGATCCCTGAGCCTTCGTACCCGGCCATGTACCGATCATGCATCGGATTGCTGCCTTGACTAGGGACCGGTTTTAAAATACGGGCGGGATCGGTGGACGCCACGAACACTTCGGCGCTGGGATCGAAGATGAAAACGTTGCCGGCCGCTGCTTCATAGGTTGCGATCAGCTGGCCGATGTAATTCTCGACATCCAGGTAGGTGACGCCGATCAATAGCCCCACCATTTGCTGCTGGGTGCTGTCGATGATCGGCGCGTTCAAAGCGACCAGCGGCCGTTTGGAAAGCTTCCCAATCCGCGGCGTGCCAACCACCGGAGCGCGCTGGTTCAACAGTGGAGTAAATTCGTCATATTGGGTGAAATTCAAGCCGATACGACCTGGGATGTGGGGTACCTCCGCGATACAAACACCCTGGGCATCGAGCACGAAAAACCCTCCGTTGAACAGAGGGCTGAGGGTCAGATTATCATGTAAAAATGCGTTGGCTTGCTCAGATTGATAGACCAAATGGCGCTCGCCGAAGACTTGAGCCAAATCTTCGAGCGCACGCAGCCGCAGCCGAATCTGTCGGTCGATACTGGCGGCGATCACCGAAACAGCCGAAAACTGCTGAGTGGAAACCAAACTCTCCAAATCGCGTTTCAGCGCAATATTGAAATACCAGACCAACCCCCAAATGACGGCAAGCAGCAAAGCGAGAACAAAGAACGAAAGTTTTACCGCTAGGCGAGAAACCCCACGGAACACAGCGATCAGCCCCCTCTTCCCACGGCGTTATCGGATCAGAACCGTTTACGCCTACAAAACGAAAATTTTACCGCCAGGCGAGAAATCCCACGGAACACGGCGATCGGCCTTCTCTTTCCGAAGCCTTATTCGATCAGAACCGTTTATGCCTACAAGAAGCCACTATCTTGCAAACCAGTATATAACATTGGTAATAACTATGACCCACAACAGAAGCTGGAACAACTGATTTCCACGCTGCCAAGCTTTGCGATCCACCACTTTTCCGAACAAGGGAATGCCATTAGCTTGCAGTGCAATCAGTTCGCTGTGGCGAGTGAATTGCCGACCATAAAGTTGAACCTCCATTCCCTCTGGCGGCAGCGAGCGGGTAAACCATTGACACTGAAAAGCCGCATAAATCGGGCCTGCCATCGGCGGGCGCAACTCGACCAACTGACCTCTTGCGGTCGAGGCAACGGGCGTCAACCGAACCTGCCGTGGGGCGTAATTCACCAGCAATTGATTTGCCGAATTGAGTTCCTTGGTGGCCGCTCGGTCAACATACCAAATCAACCCGCCCGCCAGCGCCACGCTAGGCAAGAGCACCAACCCCACCAGCCCCAATGTCAGGAGGCTGCCAAGGTCCTGGCTGGTCAACGCGCCCACCATCCCAAACAACAGCGCGCCCGCCATGAGCAAAAATAGCAGCAACCCCAGCAAGCGCACCCGCCGACGATAAACCGCCGCCCGCTTTTTTAGGGTCGGATGCAGGCCAGATAAACCCTCGGTTGTCACAGCGCACGCTCAACGGCGCGGCACATCGCCAGAGCGCGTTGAAATGGAGAAAATTCCAGTATCCAGCCAGTAGCCATACTCATCTCTAAGCGTCTGCAATTTCAGCAATACCACCCCGCTCGGCTGTTGGTTGCCGGCGGCGTCCGCGACGGCGATCACCTTGAAATCCAGATCGACATTTTCATCAGTGGAACGCTCCAGCGTCACTTTGAGCGGCAGCGCTTTAGCACTGGCATCGCGCGGATGGGCGAAGGTGACGCGATACAGGGGCGTCGCCGGCCAGCGTTCCACGCCCAGTTGACGGAAACCCAGAAACACTGGCGCATAAAAATCAAAGGTCGCTTCCGGCAGTCGGGTTTTACGATCCTCTAGCTCCAGATTGGCAAACAACACGTTTTCCTGTTTCAATCGCCCGGTCTGCTCCAGCACGCCGACGAAGCGGGCGGTGGATTTCATGCCCAGATCGCGGCTTCGCAGATTAAATTTATACAGTTGTCCTTCCGATAGCGCGCAGACCATCGCCCCCACCGCCGCCGTGGTCTTGGGATCGGTCAACCGGCCGCTGACTGAGCGAAACGGATACCAATCGCCCACCCGATAGGTATGCAAGCTGACGATCCGATCCGGCGGGGCCGGCAGCTTGGCCAGAATCGCCGCGCGAATGGCCGGCAAGCGGCAAGGTCGGCCGGAAATCAGCAAATAGTCGCAATCGTACAGATGCACCACTTCGCACAGATCACTCAACACTTGGCCGAGAATGCGACGCACCGTGGTATCCAAGGCCAGCATCGTGGCGGAAAAGCTGACCTCGGCCAGCTTAAAATTCTGACCGCCAGCCGCGGCTACCGCCGCCTCCAAAAACTGTACGACCTGTTCGTGCGGGCCGCCGCCGACTGGATAAACATCGGCGAGGCGTAAGGTCACTGCTTCATTGGCGGTGCTGAGGTCGGTATTTTCGTAGCGATGCAGCAATTCCAAGGCGAGCGGCAAAGCGACCTGATTGGCGAATTGCCGGCGCAAGGTGCGGTCGCGCTCGGCCTGATCGCCCCGGTTCGCGCCCAGCAATCGAGCCAACAACTCCTCGGGATTGGCGGCCCCGCTCTGGCGGATCGCCTCCACCAACACCGGCAACACGTTACGCTCGATCAGCCCGCACAGCACATCGTCGCCCGCGATGTTAAACCCTTCTCGGAATTCCTGAATCGGCCGTACCGCCGTACCGCCTTCCAGTTGGTAGGTGGTGACGATCAGATCCGTCGTACCGCCGCCGATGTCGATACTGGCCAGCCGCAAGGAGGGCACATCGCTGTAACCTTCCCGCACCCGGCCGAAAATTTTGAAAAACAGGGCGGCATCGCCTTGAAAATTATGCTTGATTTCGTTGTAAAGAAAAACGATCTGGGTGCCGGTGGCTTCATCCCATTGCAGGAATGGCTCCGGGGCTTGGCTCTCATCCAAACCCAACGCCCGCCAGGTCAGCCGAATCGCGGTATTGACCCGGCGCGAAAACAGTTTGCGCTCGGCGAGCGGCATCGCGGTGGGCATGGTCAGAATCACCCGGCGCAAGCGGCGCGGCGCTTCGGAATGGACGCGCTCATAGCGACGGGCCGGCGAGTTGGCCTGGACAAAAGCTTGGAGCAATACTTCGGCCACGAAGAAGCTCATCAGCGCGCTACGCGAGAACAGCGCCGTCACCGCCGGCGGCTCGCCGGGCGCCAGCTCCTCGCCGTCTTCGCGCAGATGGCCAATAAAAGGGCCGGTGGTCACCGGGCCGCTGTCGCCACCAAAGCCATCGGGGCCAGGATTGAAACGCCACGGGTGATAGCGCGGATCGGTATCCCACAGATACCGCTTGGGACCGGATAACCCGGTACTGCCCTCGGTGCCGTGACTGTAGTAGGACAGCGCCTGAGCCTCATAGCCTACCCGCGTCGCCGTTGGCCATAAAAAGGCGCTGCTGCGGCCACTGCGCCGCGACAGCTTTTCATCGCCGAAACCGCCGCGCACGAACTCGATCCGGCTTGGGAACGGTTCGTCGTCAATGCGTTCGGGGCGGGATAGATCGCGCAATTCCAAGCGATAGCTGTCATTCATATCGACTGGATTATCGCCGCTGGTTTCCATCAAGATGCCGCAAGTGCGGGAATTACCGATATCCAGCACCAGATCGACGTTGACCGGTTGATTGAGACGCGCGGTCGGGCCATTATCGACGAAGGTAAAGCGCAGGCGCGGCGCCGACATCGCCCGTTGCAGCAAGGTCAACACCGTGAGCCAAGCGCCCTGCGCGTCGGGACTGGCGCGCAGCTCCGCTTCATCCACCCGGCGCGGCGCGCGGCGGCGCAACTCAAAGGCATGCAAGCGTTGGTGCAACCATTCCCGCACCCATTCCTGCTCCAGAAACCAGCCTGTATCGACCTCGGCGTCGCTAAGCGCGAATTCCTCGCCAGATTGCATGTCCAGCGGACTGGGAGCCAAGTAGGGTCGCCCCTCGCGGGTCGGCAATAATTGCGTGTCGAACGCCAGCGTCACCCGATGGGTGTTGCCCTCGGCATCCGGCGCCGCCAACTCCACTAACCGCGCTCTCGCCCAGTTGGTCGGCCCCTTGTCGAACAGGTGGCGGCTGTCGGGCCGTGGCTCCCGTATCCGCAAAAACGGGATCGGAATCCAGGTTGCATCGAGCATGGCGGCCGCCTTGGCCGCATTCAGCGAATAAACCTGCTCCGGCTTGACCGCTTTACCCTCCTCCGTCACGAACTGGCCGCTGGCGTCGTCAGCGTACAGGCACGTCAGGATCGCGCGGCCCTCGGTGCTGTTTTGAGTCAGAAAAGCGCGCGAAACGCGCGCCTCGTTGAGATTCAAACCGAAATCTAGAAACTGAATGGCGGTGTTCGGAATGAGATTGATAACCGGAGCGTATTTTCTAAGTTTCGCCAGCATGGCCATGACCTTTGCAAGATGAGGCGGTCATTAAGGGGGTCAGACGCTGGCCGATCTGGTGTGATCAGCCGCAATCGCACTGTATGGCCTTAAGGAAATTGGAGCCTGAAAGCCAAGACCTCCCCCAGAAGATAGGCTAAATCTATTCAGTCTATCGAAAATTTTGGGGTGATGGATTTTAAAAACTCGGGCCGATCCAACCATCAATCGGGCAATTGGAGTGCTATGCGTAGCGCTTCCCGCGTCTGGTGATAGCAAACTTCCAGTTGTTGCAGTAGTTCGGGCGCATCGTTCAAGCGCTGTTCCCGACCACGTTGCTCCAACTCTTTGCACAGGCTCGCCAACAACACCGCGCCCAGATTGGCGCTGCTCGATTTCAGGGTGTGCGCTGCCTGCCGCAATGCTTCGCTGTCGCTACCGGCAACGGCATCGCGCAATTTCTGAACCCACATGATCGAATCTGTCAGATAGAGATTAATGATTTTATTTTGCAGGCTGGGCGCGCCTGGCTGCTGCAACAGGCGAATTTGGGCCAGCGCTTTTTGATCCAGCAGATCGATTGTTGAATTTAAAAAAACCGGGCGGGCCGGCTGCGGGGCAATGGGAGTTTTTCCGCTGGACACCACCGGGGCATTAGAGGGAGAAAATGGCGACGGCGATGGCGCGGATAACGGCGAGATTGGCATCGAGGAACCCGCGCCTGATTTCGAGAGGGAAACCGACTGAGGCAAAATGACATCAACCTTACGCAACCATCGCTCCAAGATAGCGATGAGTTGCGACTGCTCGAAGGGCTTACTCAGATAATCGTCCATCCCCGCGGCCAGGCACTGTTCCCGAAAGCCCTTCACCACGTTGGCGGTAAGGGCAATGATCGGCAAAGGTGGCCGATTCTCATTCCACTCCCAGTCACGAATGGCGATGGTGGCGGCAAAGCCGTCTAACACCGGCATCTGACAATCCATCAGCACCAAATCATATTTCGTCTTGGCCACCGCCTCGACCGCTTCTTGCCCATTGCCCGCCACTTCCACTTGGCAACCGAGCTTTTGGAGCAGGGCCAAGGCCATTTCCTGATTGATCAAATTGTCCTCAACCACCAAGACCCGCCCTGCAAACCGGTATTCAGACCGGGATTGATCTGGGAGGCGTAGGCTGACGAACTCTTCTTCCCGCACCAAGCGACACAGGGCGTTATAAAGTTCGGCTTGCCGAGCGGGTTTTTGCAGGGTGGCTTGAATGGCGGCGCCACCAATGAACGCGGGGTCGAGGCTCAACTCCCCAGAAGCCAGCAACAACAGCTTGATGCCGGCCAAGGTCGAGTCAGCGCGAATGCGGCGCGCCAGTTCGAGACCATCCATTCCCGGCATCCGGAAATCCAGGATCGCCACATCGAAACCATGCCCTTGCGATGCGCTAGCGCGTAACAGAGCCAGCGCGCTGGTTCCGTCGTCAGCGATCTCGCTCGGCATGCCCCAAAGCGCCACCTGATGATGCAGGATTTCCCGATTGGTCGCATTGTCATCAACGATCAAGGCGCGCTTCCCATGCAAAATCTCCTCTGGCGCCAGCCAAAGCGGTCGCATGTTCTCTGCCTGCTGGGGAAGTGGGATCTTAAACCAGAAGCGAGAACCGACATCCGACGTGCTGTCCAGGCCGATCTCTCCCCCCATCACCCGCACCAGCTGTTTGGCGATGGCCAAACCGAGCCCGGTGCCACCGTAACGGCGATTGGTTGAGGTATCGGCCTGGGTGAAAGAGTCGAAGATTTTGGCTTGGGCTTCTAGCGGTATACCGATCCCCGTATCCTGGACTTCGCAATACAAGCGCGATTGGGCATCCTCGACCACCACGCGCAATCGGATTACCACTTCGCCTCGTTCCGTAAACTTGATGGCATTGCCGACCAGATTAACCAGCAGTTGCCGGATTCTGCCTGGATCGCTTTGCACCATCACCGGCAATTCCAAGGGTAGATCGCTGATCAGATCCAAACCTTTCTCGTGCGCGCGGGCCGCCAGCAGCGCCGCTGTATCCTCGATCAATTCGCGCGGATCGAAAGAGACGACTTCTAATTCCAGCCGTCCGGCCTCTATTTTGGAAAAGTCCAAAATATCATTGATAATCGCCAGCAACGACCGGCCAGAGTTCAGAATCGTCTTGGCAAACCGCTGCTGTTGAGAGTTTAGGGACGTTCCCAGCAGTAATTCCGCCATCCCCAGCACGCCGTTCATGGGAGTGCGGATCTCGTGGCTCATCACCGCCAAGAATTCTGACTTGGCGCGACTGGCCGCTTCGGCGGCTTCTTTGGCCTCTCGCAAGGCGCTTTGCGCCATCAGTTGCCGTTCCCGATCTTGCAGGCGAACCGTCATCTCATCGAAAGCCGACGCGACTTGGCCGATCTCACTACGGGGATTCAAGCCCAGACGGTAACTCAAATCACCCTCGGCAATTCGCTGCACGCCCTTGCGCAATTGCCGCATCGGTTGTAGGAACTGCCGCTCCGGCAGCGAAGAAACCACGCGGCCGATCAGCAAGCCAATAATCAGAACGCCAACCAATAATCCCCACCACGCGGTCCGGCTGGCGGCGTAAGCTTCCGTTTGCGACACCTCGGCAACCATCACCCAAGGCGTCCCCGCCACGGGAACCGCCGTCCCCAATACTGGCGTGTTTTGTAAGTTTTGATACTCCCCCACCCAGACCTCACCGGTCTTGCCGACCAGCCCCAGCAATTCGGGACGAATATCGAACCTGGTATTGGCCAAGACCATCTGGAAATCCGGGTGACCGATAACACGCCCCTCTTGATCGAGTAGATAAGAAGCGCCCGATTTTCCAAAATGCAGGCTGGATAAAATATCTTGCAATACTTTCATCCGCAGGCGAGCGGCGATGACTCCACTCCGCGCCGCTGGGGCGGCAAGCACTAGATACGCTTCATCCTGAGCTGACATCTGTACGTCACCAACGTAGTGCTGCCCCTGCCTGGCTTTCAAGAACCAGTTTGATTGTGAGATTGTGAATCGATTGGCCAATACGGCCTTCGGTTTCGGCGCATGGGCCAAAACCTGGCCGGCGGCGTCTAGATACACGACTTCCAACAAATCAGAATTTTGTTGTAGCAGTTGTTCCAGCTCGCTCGAACGCTGGTCGATAAATTCGTCCCGCCCGAACAAATCCAGCAGCTGCAAAAACTGCTGTTCGCGCGTTAAAAATTCGCTGACGCCTTGAGCGGCCAGCCGCGCGGCCTCTTGCTGGCGGCCCTCCCAACCGGCTTGTTCGGTACGATGCACCAAATAAGCCACGGCGAGCACGCTGACCGTAAGTAGGGCGAGCAAGGCGACGCCAAACACCGCCAACAGGCGTCGCCGCAGGCTGCTTCCGGTGTGAGTTTGGGCGCGATTGCGGTTCACTCGTTGTGCCTATTTGCCAGCGCCAAGAAAGCGCGACCAAATATCCGAGTAGAGTTTTGCCCCCTTGGGACTCAATTGCAGGATAAGCTCGGCGTTTTTAAGGCATTCATTGGGTGGGAAGATGATCGGATCATTGGCCAGCGCCGACTCTATCCAAGGACGGGCCGCCTCATTGGCCGTGGCAAAGTGCAAAATATTAGAGACTTGCGCGCTGACTTCGGGACGGAGCATAAAATTGATATACGCTTCAGCAGTAGCCTTGCGCTCGCTACCGACGCCAATGACCAAGCTTTCAGCCCACAGAATAGCGCCTTCATCCGGCAGAATATAAACAATGTTCGGATCGGCCGCCCGTGCTAATAACGCATCAAATGACCATCCATAGGCCATGGTGGCCCGACCATCAATCAAGGGAGAAACGATGCTCGATTCGCTAGGAGGCCAGATAATAAGATTGGGCTTGAGCTTGAGTAAGAAATTCAGCGCAGCTTCCAATTCCATCGGTGATTCGGAATTAACCGAGTATCCCACTGCTTTGAGGGCGATGGAGATTACATGGCGCGACATCTCCCACAGAGCAGATTTACCCGCCATGCCAAAATCGGCCCACCGTTTGATCGGCGCGGCTATGGTGTCGGCCCGCACCAGCAACCCGGTGGTACCCCAGCGGAAGGGTATCGAGTATCTATTTTTTGGATCGTAGGAGGGATCTCGGAAATTAGCGGCGATATTCTTGAAATTAGGCACATTGCGATAGTCGATCTGTGTTAATAGGGCATCGGCTATCAGCGACTGGATAAGCTCATTACCCATAACGTAAACATCGCACTTTCTATTGCGAATCGCTTCGATAAAGGACTCCTGGGTGGCAAGACCCAGGTAATTGACTTTGACGCCATGCTCCTTTTCGAAGGCATCCATCACCGCGCGCACCTCGTATCCTACCCAGTCGCAATAATCGATTTCCTTTGCTGATCGATTCGAGGGTGCGGGAGAAGCAACGCGCTGATCGCAAGCCGCCAAAGCGAGCGAAGCAGAAAATGCCATCAGCAAGATGATAGCTTTCATTTTATTTTTCTTATCATCACATCTCTAGAAAATTAGTAAATTTTTACTGCGTTTCCCTCAGAACCGCCAAACCATTATTGATCGCCTGAATCTTCCGTTATGCGGGAAAGAGCAATGCGCCGACAATAGCATAAAGCAACGCCGGTAATAGATTGCCGATCTGAATACGACGGATTTCCAACAAATTGATTCCAATGCCCAGAATCAATAAACCGCCAGTAGCGTTAATAGCATCCAACACCGCCGGCGCTGATAGAAAGGCCAATTGTCCCGCCAGCAACGTGATGCCGCCCTGTACCAGCAATACCGGTAGCGCCGAGCACATCACCCCAATACCTAATGATGAGGCCAACGCGACCGAAGCCACACCGTCTAACAAGGCCTTGATCAACAGCACGCTGGGATCGCCAACCGTCCCGTCTTGGATTGAGCCGACAATAGTCATCGCTCCGGTCAGATATAATAAGGTGGCGGTGACAAACCCTTCGACGAAACGACTTGAATCCGAGCGCAATTTCCGCCGTAGTGTTTCCGCCAGCTGTTCCAAGCGCGCCTCAATGCGCAGCAATTCCCCGCTGATCCCACCCAGCAGCAAGCAACTGATCGCCAATAAAGCATGCTGGGCTTCCAGCGCCATCCGCAAACCAATCCCGACCACGGCCAACCCCAAGGCTTGCATCAGGATACTCTTGATTCTTTCCGGCAATCGCGACCCTGCTGCTAGCCCAATGGCGCTGCCGACTAAAACCGTACCGGTATTCACTAACGTTCCCAACATCGAAAAGCATCCCCGTCCAATATAAAACCCTGTGTCTCTTAGCGAGAAAGCTAAACTAAAAACACGGACGCCAGCCCCAGAAAAATAAAAAAACCCATGCCGTCGGTGATAAAGGTGAGCAATACGCTCGACCCCATCGCTGGATCGCGACCGAGTCGATGCAAGGTCAGCGGAATGGCGGCCCCCACCAGCGCCGCCAACAGCAGATTTAATAGCATGGCTACGGCCATCACACTCCCTAACGGCACGCTCCAATACAACAACCAAGCAAAAAACCCAACCGTCGCTCCCCATACTACCCCGTTCAATAAGCCAACTCCCAGCTCCTTGAGCACCAGATGCCAGGTATTCTCCGGTGTAATTTCGCCCAACGCCAGACCGCGCACCACCAAGGCGGTGGTCTGATTGCCCGAATTGCCACCGATGCCGGCCACAATTGGCATCAAGGTCGCCAACGCCACGATCTGAGCAATGGTCCCTTCAAACAGGCCGATCGCTCGTGAAGCGACAAAAGCCGTACCTAAGTTGATGGCGAGCCACAGCCAGCGGTTACGCGCGCTGTCCCAAATTGGCGCAAACAGGTCTTCATCTCTTGCCAAGCCCGCCATATTCAACGCGTCTTCTTCGGATTCCTCGCGAATGAAGTCGATAACAGCATCGACCGTCAGCCGGCCAATCAACTTACCCCGCTCATTAATTACCGGGGCCGACACCAAATCGTAACGTTCGAACGCCCGCGCCGCATCCTGGGCTAAATCGTAGACGTGGAACACGACCGGATCGGCCAACATCAATTCCGTGACCCGCCGGCTTGGATCGTTTAACAAGAGCGCCTGCAATGGCAACACGCCCTTGCATTGGTGTCGCGCATCGACCACGAACAGACAGTCGGTGTTGGGCGGTAGGTCCTCCCGACCCCGCAGCAGCAATAACACTTGCTCGATGCGCTGACTCTCTCGCACAGTCAGCACATCCTGGCTCATCAGGCGTCCCACCTGATCGTCGGAATACGCTAAAGTGGTCTGTAGCCAGTTGCGGTCGCGCGTCGGTAAAGTTTGCAATACCTCGGCCAATACCTCCTCGGGAATGGCCTCGGTCAGCTCCATCAAGTCGTCGGCATCCAAGTGACCGAGCACCCCAACCAGCACGGGTCGCTCCAGCGTCTCGATCAACGAATCCCGCACCGCATCGGACACTTCCAACAAGACCTCGCCACCGTTCTCATCCTGGATTTGCCGCCAAACCAGCAAACGATCATCCAACGGTAAGGCTTCGAGGATATAGGCGATGTCCGCCGGGTGAAGGCTGCGTAGCTTGAGTTGCAATTCAACCAGATGCTGGCGATGCACCAAGGATTCGATCAAATCGTGGCGCGGACTGGTCCGATCACGGTCCACCATGGCCTCAATCAGACGATGTTTTTCCAGCAGCTTGACGATATGCCGCAGCTGCTCTTCCAGTTTACGGTGAGCGTTGGCTCCATCCGTGCTCAGATCAGCCACAGGCCATTACCTGGCGCCGTAACGACGCACCACATAGGCGTCCACAATCTGCTGGAACTCGGTGGCGATATGCTCGCCTTTTAGGGTTACCGTTTTCTCGCCATCGACGTAAACCGGCGCCACCGGCACTTCACCGGTGCCGGGCAAACTGATACCGATATCAGCTTGCTTGCTCTCGCCGGGACCATTGACCACACAACCCATCACCGCGACGGTCAACGCTTCAACACCGGGATAACGGTTCCGCCAGATCGGCATTTGCTCTCGCAAGTAATGCTGGATCCGCTGCGCTAGCTGCTGAAAATAATCGCTGCTGGTGCGGCCGCAACCCGGACAGGCCACCACGGCTGGGGTGAAGGATCGCAAGCCCATCGCTTGCAAAATTTCTTGCGCCACCACGACCTCTTGGGTCCGGCTGCCACCGGGTTCTGGCGTCAGAGAGATACGGATGGTGTCGCCGATTCCTTCCTGCAACAAAACCGCCAGCGCGGCGGTGGAAGCGACAATTCCCTTGCTGCCCATCCCTGCTTCAGTCAGTCCTAGGTGCAGCGGATAATCGCAACGCACCGCTAACTTGCGGTAAACCGCAATCAAATCCTGTACTCCGCTCATTTTCACCGACAATAGGATACGGTCGTGCCCCAAACCAATCGCTTCGGCTCGCGTGGCGCTCTCCAGCGCCGAAAGAATCATCGCCTCGTACATAACTTCGGTCGCCGCTTTCGGCGTTGGCAAGCGAGCGTTTTCGTCCATCAGCCGGACCGCCAGTTCCTGATCGAGGCTGCCCCAATTCACACCAATTCGCGCCGGCTTATCATGGCGGCAGGCCAGTTCGACGATGGTGGCGAACTGCTCGTCCTTTTTTCTGCCACGCCCGACGTTTCCGGGATTGATGCGATATTTATCGAGAGCTTCGGCGCAAGCCGGATATTTCGTCAGCAAGCGGTGACCGTTGAAATGAAAATCACCGATCAGCGGGACTGCAATTCCTTGGGCCGCTAACCGCTCGCGAATTTGGGGGACGGCGGCGGCCGCTTCTTCATTATTGACCGTTATGCGAACCAGTTCCGAACCGACCCGAACCAAGTCGGTAATCTGAGCGACAGTCGCCGCCACATTGGCGGTATCTGTGTTGGTCATGGATTGCACGACGATGGGTGCATCACCCCCGATCGTGACAGAACCGATTCGAACCGCGAGACAGCGACGGCGCGGGATGAGGGCAGCAGCACGGGTCATAGTTTTACCTGAACAGTTCGAGCGGAAAATCTGGCAACCAAGCGTTCGTCCCCTCGCCCATTGATTGGAGACCAGCGTGGAGATCAAAAATAGGCTTCGATCAGCGCCTAGATAGAAATTAACTACATGACTTTATTTGAAAAAAGTCTCTCACGAAAGCATCGGTCCAGGCAAGCGGTTGGGCAAGCGCGCCAAGCTCATGAAAATCAACTTTTACCCCTGGCGCCTCTCCCAAAGGGAGTAGGGAGTTACCGGACACGTTCTCAGCGTAAAAAATCGCGGCTAACAGCACGGAAGCGATCGGTGCCGGCCTCATGCAACCACTCAAAGGCCACCATCTCCCGGCTGACGATGCGCACGCTGTCCGCCCGCATCCGCTCCAAGGCCAATTCAACATCGCGCGGTGAACGAGAGGATACGCCATCGGCCACCAGATAGATTTCCTTCCCGGTCATCCGCAAACCCAACGCGGTCTGCAACACGCAGACATGGGCCTCGGCACCGACCAGAATCACCTGGTTCCGAGCCAGCATATCGATTCGCCGCATGCATTCCAGCTCCGCGGCGCAAGAAAAATGGATTTTCTCCATGAAAGCATCTGCCGGCAGCAACGCTCGAACCGCCGGCACGGTAGGCCCCAAACCTTTGGGATATTGTTCGGAAGCCAGGATCGGGATACCCAAGCGTTGGGCGATCTGGATCAGCCAAGCGGCGGTGGCGACAACTTGGTCCGCCTGATAAATCGCTGGCATCAATCGCTCTTGAAAATCGACTACGAGCAGACAGGAGGTTTCGGCTCTCATCAACATCGGTCTATCTCCCGTTGGGGGTTACCAAGCTGCCCAGGTGGTCCGCATTAATCGACAATCAAAGTTATACGCTCGTTGGGGTTGCTGCCCCGCACCATCCGAGTCCGCAACCCTTCCCAGGCCGGAGCCAGTAGATCGGCCGGCGCGCGAGTCTGCGGATCGTCCACCGCGAGGGTGAACAGGCTCATTCGTGGTTCCAGTTTCTGCTGGCTAACGCTACCCACCCAGATGGGTTGGCCTTCGTCCTTCAGCCGAAGATTGATATCCCAAAAACGCAACACCCAGCGGGTATTTGGTTCATTGATATAATAAACCATCGTCAAATCGTCTTCGCTGCCATCGTGAATCTGCGGCAACACCGGCAATTCACGCAATTCGACTTGTGGACTCAACCACAGCAAGACACTTCGCAAATTGGGGGGCGGCGCTGCTTCCCAACCCGTTTCCCGCAAGCGTTTCTTCAAATCTTCACGGGTCCCAGCCCATTGCAAGACGAAATCTTGCCGGCGATTGCCTCGAAAATCCATGCGCTGTTGCGGCAACTGACGCCAACCTTCTCGCAGCCAGTAATCGCGCGCTTGGGTTCGCATCACCGGGCGGGGTTGGTAACGTTCCAAATCGGCGCGATAGTGGAGGCTGACGTGAATTAAACCCGCTCCGAGCAAGCCGATTGCGCTATAAGCCAACAAGCCGCGCCAACGCACGGGCACCGCGGTGGCATGGCTGTTATAGGCCACCCCCAGCACCGTTACCCAGATCAGCCCCAAACACAAGCCCGCCAGCGTGTCGGTCAACCAATGCATGCCGAGATAAAGTCGGGCAAATGCAATGGGGACGATTAAAAACGCTGCTCCGAGATAGACCATCCAGCGGCGGGCTATTGGAACGCCGCGAGCGATGAGCACCCCTAGAAACCCAAATACCAACGTATTGAGGGTGGCATGGCTGGAAGGAAACGAATACCCCATCATTCCTTGGGCCGCCTCGGTCGGACTCGATACTGGCAACAACAGTTTGAACAACAGGTTCGTGGCCATGCCAAAACCCAACGCCGCCAACCAATGCCAGGCGGCCACCGGACGCTGCTGCCAAATCAACCAACAAAATACGACGAGACTGAGAGGTAGAATCACCCAGAAATCGCCCAGGGCGGCGGTGAATACCATCAAGGCATCGGCCCACGGCGTGCGCAGTTCCTGAAAAAAGTGATAAAGGCTTTGATCGAGTCCGCTGGGCAGATGTTTGCCGGCGGCGTTCAGGCTCAGACTGATCAAAACCACACTGCCTAACAACAGCATCGCTAGTGTCGCCAAGCCGCGCAGTTCACCCCGAGCGGGATCGAGCAACGAAGCGCTGATCGGCCCGATAAAGCGTCGGCCCTGACTCCAGGCATAGAAGCGCTGCACCCAATCGGTCGCGTGCGCCTGAAACAGCCGCACCAGATGTTTGACCAGCCAAGCGGTCAACCACAATACGACAGCGACAATCAAGATCAGCACCACCAGCCGCCCCGCCACCCGAGACGCGATCTCCAACGAGGCCCCGAAGGCCATACCCGGAATCAAGTAGGCCGGCGCCCAAAGAATAGCCGACACGACATTGGCGATCATGAAACTTCGCCACGACATATCCATCATCCCAGCCACGGTCGGAATCGTACCGCGCACAGGCCCGAAAAAGCGCCCGAATAGCACGCCCTTGCCGCCGTGTTTGCGGAAAAATTCCTCGCTGCGGGTAATCATTTCCGGATGCGTGGTGAATGGCCAGACCCGGCGAATACCCTGATGAAAGACCCGGCCGATCCAGAAACTGACGGCATCACCGACCACCGCGCCCAAGGCAGACCACCAGTAAGCCGACCAAAATTCCACATGGCCCAACCCGATTAAAGCCCCCAGACTAAACATTACTAAAGCACCAGGGATGATGACGCCGATAATGGTCAGTGATTCCGCCGCCGCGGAGAAGAAAATAAAAGCGCTCATCCAGCCTGGATGGGCAGTGACCCAGGCAAACAGGGCTGTTACAAATTCTGAATGCATAAAATGCGTTTTGTAGTTGCTCAGAGGAATTTATGAAATTGGACTCGCGCGCAAGGATTATGGTTGCCAAAAGTGGCTTATGCTACAGGAATTGTTATTTTTGCCATCTCGCCCAGAAGAGATCTGGTGCCGGAGACCAGCGTGGCCCATCTAGCCATTGCGGCTTCAAGAAATTCGTTTGAGTAGGCTGCCTAAGCGCGTTGGGTCGCGCGGGCTTTCACTGATGGATAAACCACGGCATGGCTATTCCCCTTGCTGAGGCTCGCTGATTAAGACACGAGCCGTCGCGCTGGTTACAGATGATCCTTATCATGCCGAGTGAACAACGAAACGCCATCCTGCGCTTCAAAAATCGCCGCCTTAGCGAAACCTTGCCAAGCGCTGAACCTCGGTGATTGCAGCGTCATAGTGTATCAAGCGTGTGATTTTCGATAATCCCGGCTCAGGGCATGCTCGTCTGAAAGCACCGCATTTGCGGTGACTATTCTCGAAATCTCGGCAGGAACCTGGAGCTGATGATGCACTTCCGCTGGCCTGCGTGAGGTGGCTATCACACTAGCTGGCGATGGCTGGCCTTGCGGAATTCCTCGCGCATATCCTTAAAAGTTCGCGCCACCGGAAACTGCGGAAATTCGTCGATGACGTTTTGTGGTGGACGAAACAGGATACCCGCTTCTGCCTCAGCCAGCATGGCGGTGTCATTGTAAGGAATCCCCGGCGGCGATCACTCGGAAATTGAGACGGTGGAACGCCCGCACCGCCTCGCGCTTGGAATCAGGCTGGCGCAGGGTGTAACTTACAATGCGATCATCCACGACCTCCAAGCGGTGGCAAAATAAAGTCGGCCAGCCGAGCTGCCGCATTAACGGCATGGCAAATTCATAATAGGTATCGGACAGGATCACAACCTGAAACCGCTCGCGTAACCAGTCCAAAAATTCGCTTGCTCCCTCCAGCGGCCCCAGACCAGCAATCACCCGCTGGATATCGGACAGCTTCAATCCGTGCTGCGCAAGCAGCGTCAGTCGCCCTCGCATTAATTGATCATAATCAGGGATATCACGGGTAGTCAGCCGCAATTCCTCGATTCCGGTACGTTCGGCGACATTGATCCAGATTTCCGGAACCAGGACTCCTTCCAAGTCCAGGCAAGCAAGTTCCATGAGATTCCCCTGTACGAATACCGTCCAGCGGCGATGGCATGGACAGTCAATATGTTTAGGTTAAATGTTTAGGCTAAAAATTTACGCTATTTAACGCCAACTCGACTTCCATGCTTACTGGAATAGTACCCCAATCGTTTAGTGCTTCCTGCCCGTCACCAACCCATCGTTTCAGCATGGATAAGATATCTGAAAATTCGGATCGTCCAAAATATTACGTCGAGCCTGGCAAGCAGTGCGATGGCGGGCTTTCACCAGCGCAACCAATAACAATGTTCGACCTTGGATTTCATCCAAACAAATAATTAAAATCATTTGTATCTATATTTTTACTATAGTAAAATAAATATCCCATTCAATAGACGCCGCCTTAGCTCTTTCCAACGTTCCTCGCATAGTCTAAAGTTCCTATAACAGGCGAACGATAATTTTTTAAAGCCCGAGCCGCCTTAGGTATTACTTAGAAAAACTTATGGCAACCAATCCCAGTACCGTCGCTCCTCAACCAAGCATCCAATTGATCGGGCTGGCCAGGCAGCTGGTGCAAAATCACCTGCTTGACGAAACCACCGCGATCAAGGCACTCGAAGAATCCCGTAAGGAAAGCATTTCTTTCGTCGCCTACCTAGTAGAGAACAAACTGGCCCGCGACAAGGACATCGCGCGTACCGCCGCCCGCAGCTTCAACTTACCCCTGTTCGATCTGGATACTTTAGAATTCGATCAAACCACCATTCGCCTCGTCGATGAAAAACTGCTGCGCCGCCACTACGCCTTGCCGCTGCACAAGCGGGGCCGCCGCTTGTTTGTGGGGGTGAGCGATCCGACCAACCAGCGGGTGCTGGAAGACATCAAATTTCAGACGCGGCTCGATATTGAACCGATCATCGTCAGCCAAAGCCAGTTGGCAAAGGCGCTGGATACCGCCGTCGGCGCGCAAGCAACAACGATTTCCGACGCCGATATCGGGGATTTGGACTTCAGCGCCGAAACCGACGGTGGGAAAGTTGAGACGCTGTCCCAATCGGACGCCGACGATGCGCCGGTGGTTCGGTTTATCAATCAGGTCATCTTGCAAGCGATCAACCGCGGCGCTTCCGATATTCACTTCGAACCCTACGAGAAAATCTACCGAGTACGGTTCCGACAGGACGGCATCCTCGATGAAATCTACAAGCCGCCGGTCAGCATGGCGCCGCAGTTGGCGGCCCGCCTCAAGATCATGGCCCAGCTCGATATCGCCGAGCGTCGCGTACCCCAAGACGGACGCATCAAGCTCTATCTGACCAAGCAACGCTCCATCGATTTTCGCGTCAATACCTTACCGACACTGTGGGGGGAGAAGGTTGTGATGCGCCTGCTCGATCCCTCCAGCGCGCAAATGGGGATTGAAGCTTTAGGATATGAAGATCATCAGAAAGAATTATTCATGAAAGCGATCCACAAACCGCAAGGGATGGTCCTGGTTACTGGCCCTACGGGTAGTGGCAAAACCGTGTCGCTATATACTGGACTCAATATTCTCAATACGCCCGCTGTCAATATCTCCACTGCCGAAGATCCGGTCGAAATCAACCTCGCCGGCATCAACCAGGTCAATGTCAATCCCAAAGTTGGGATGACCTTCGCCAATGCCCTGCGCTCCTTCTTGCGCCAGGATCCCGATATAATCATGGTGGGCGAAATCCGCGATCTAGAAACCGCTGAAATCGCCATCAAAGCCGCTCAAACTGGCCACATGGTGCTCTCCACCCTGCATACCAACAGTGCGCCGCAGACCCTCAGCCGCTTGATGAACATGGGCGTTGCGCCTTACAACATCGCCTCTAGCGTAACCCTCATCATCGCGCAGCGGTTGGCCCGCCGGCTCTGCCAACACTGTAAAGAAGAAGTCAGCATCCCACCGGAAGAACTGATCAATCAGGGCTTTCGGGAGGATGAAGCAGGTGCGTTGACCATCTACAAAGCGGCTGGCTGCGACCAGTGCAACCATGGCTACAAGGGTCGGGTCGGCGTCTACGAGGTGATGCCGATCTCCGAGGAAATCGGCCGAATCATCATGGCGAACGGCAACGCACTGCACATCGCCGATCAAGCCCGCAAGGAAGGCATTAACGATTTGCGCCAATCAGGCTTGAACAAGGCTCGCCTGGGCCTCACCAGCCTGGAAGAAATCAATCGAGTAACAACGGATTAACAGTCGTGGCCAAACAACCCACTCTGGCGAAAGCCAATAAAAAAGAAGAGGAACCCACTTTTAAGTGGGAAGGGACCGACAAGCGAGGCGTCCGAGTCAAGGGCGAATTGCGGGGAAGCCATCAGAATCTCATCAAAGCGGAACTGCGCCGGCAGGGCATCGTACCGCTGCGAGTCCGTAAAAAACCTAAACCCCTCTTCACCTTTAGCGACAAAGTTAACTCCAAAGACATCATGTTATTCACGCCAGCTCTGCACCATGCTGGCTTCTGGTATTGCCGTGGTGCAAGCCTTGGACATGGTTGGGAGCAGTAACAAGAAGACCAAAGTCAAGAATCTGATCATGAACATCAAGGCTGATGTGGAAAGCGGTACAGCCTTCTCAAAAGCGCTGGCCAAGCACCATTTATACTTCAATGACTTGTATTGCAGCCTGGTTCATGCTGGCGAAGAAGCCGGCGTGCTGGAGGTCCTGCTCGACAAGATCGCGACCTACCTGGAAAAATCCGAGGCGCTGAAAGCGAAAGTCAAAAAAGCGCTGACCTACCCGGCTATCGTGCTGGTCTTCGCCTTCGTGGTGACCGCAATCCTGCTCATTTTCGTGATTCCTACTTTTGAAGATCTGTTCAAGGGCTTCGGCGCCGAATTGCCAGCCCTCACCCGCTTCGTCATTGACCTTTCACAGGTTTTCCAAACCTACTGGTATCTCATTTTAGGGGGGCCAGTGGTTGCCATTGTCGTTTTCATCGAAGCCCGCAAGCGCTCGCGGGCCTTCGCTCAATGGCTGGATCGAATGGTGCTGCAACTACCGCTGATCGGTGATTTGGTCGCCACCTCGGCCAATGCCCGTTTCGCTCGTACGCTCTCTACGCTGTTCAGTGGCGGCGTGCCCTTGGTCGATGCCATGCAGAGCGTCGCTGGCGCCACCGGGAACTACGTCTATGAGAAAGCGGTCTTGGAAATGCGTGAGTCAGTCTCCATCGGCCAACAGTTGAATTTCGCGATGCGCCAAAGCACTTTGTTCCCGGATATGGTGGTTCAGATGGTCGCCATCGGTGAGGAAGCAGGCTCGCTGGGCGACATGCTGGCCAAGGTGGCGGATTTTTACGAAGCGGAAGTCGACCAAAAAGTAGACACCTTAACCACTATGATTGAACCGCTGTTGATGGCTTTCCTGGCCGTCGTTGTCGGCACCTTGGTGATCGCCATGTATCTGCCGATCTTCAAGCTAGCCTCCGCTGTTTGATGGCCAACCATGATGGCTTTATTTGAGTTGCTGGAAAGCTCCCACATCCTGTTTACCGTTCTAGTGATTCTTTTGGGCTTGCTGGTTGGCAGTTTTCTAAACGTGGTGATTTACCGCCTGCCATTGATAATGGAACAGGAGTGGCGATCCCAATGCGCGGAACTGTTCGGCCAATCGGACACAGCCGCCACCGCGGACAAACCCTCTCTCAGTCTGTGGGGACCCCGCTCACAATGTCCGCATTGTGGGCATTTGATCACAGCAATAGAAAATATCCCTTTGTTCAGCTATATACGGCAACGTGGCCGCTGCGCCCATTGCCAAGGCGCCATCAGCATCCAGTATCCGATCATCGAAGCGTTGAGCGGCTGTCTGGCAGGCATCGTCGCTTGGAAATTGGGTTTCGGCTGGCCGGCAGCGGCCGCCTTGCTCTTTACCTGGATTCTATTGGCTGCCAGCATCATTGATTTCCGGCATCAACTCTTGCCCGACGATCTGGTTTTACCTTTGCTGTGGCTCGGCCTGCTTGCCGCCTTATTTCGGTTGTTCGCTGACCTGCCTAGCGCGGTCATCGGCGCCATGGCCGGCTATCTGTCCTTATGGTCGGTTTATCAGGTTTTCCGCCTGCTTACTGGCAAGGAAGGGATGGGGCATGGCGATTTCAAATTACTGGCCGCGCTTGGCGCTTGGGCCGGCTGGCAATATTTAGTCACCATCGTGATTCTTTCATCGGTGGTGGGAGCGATTTTCGGTTTGGCGCTGATCCTGTTCCGCGGCCGCGACCGACAAATTCCGATGCCGTTCGGACCCTTCCTTGCCACCGCTGGCTGGATCGCGTTGCTGTGGGGTGAAGCAATTAACGGTGCTTACCTGCAATGGCTAGGACTTTAGTCATGTTGATAATCGGATTGACGGGGGGTATCGGCAGCGGTAAAACAGAAGTCAGTAACCGATTCGCCGGTCTTGGCGTACCCATTATCGATACCGATCAGCTGGCCCGCGAGCTGGTCGAACCCGGCCAGCCCGCGTTGTCAGACATAGCGGCGGTGTTTGGTCCGGATTGTTTGGATGAGCGAGGTCGGCTGCGGCGCGACGCCTTGCGCGAGCGAGTTTTTATCAATCCAGATGGCCGTCGTCGGCTTGAAGCGATCCTGCACCCCAGGATACAGTCCTTAATGCAAGCGCGGATAGCCGCTCTCTCCGCTCCCTACTGCTTGGTGGTCATTCCATTGCTGTTGGAAACTGGAATGAGCGATCTGGTGGACCGCATCCTGGTAGTGGACGTATCTGAAATGGATCAAATCCGGCGAGTTATGGTCCGCGATGGCGTTACGGAAGAACAGGTTCGTCGAATTCTGGCGGCGCAAATCTCCCGTACCCAGCGACTCGCGCGGGCAGATGACATTTTGGAAAATACCGGGAACATCGACTTACTGATAAGCCAGGTCGCCGCGCTACATCAACACTATCTGGCGCTCGCTTCAGCCAAGGCCGCTTGAGAGTCTGGCTCCGATGGCTTTGCCATTAACGCGCCTGCATGGGCGGCTTAAATGTTTTCGCATTCGGCCCCTTGACGATTGCCTTGCTCGCGAGGTATTCCGTGTCCCAAACCGTTTGCTACGAACAACCGCTTAACGAACGCGTGCGGGTTTTGCTGCGACTAGAATTCCTGTTTCAGCAAGTCCATCATGGCATGGTGGGCTGTTCCGCCTGGAATAGCCGTATGGCGCTACAAGGGCTGTTTGATATTTTAGCCCTGACCGGCCGCAATGAGTTTAAGGGTGACTTGCTTAAGGAACTAGACCGTCATGCCGCCACGCTAAGCCGCTTGCGGCAAACGCCAGGCGTCGATTTGGTAATGCTGGACAATGTGCTCTTCAAAATCGGCCAGGCCATCGACCGGATTCACCGGCTGGACAACTTGGCGCAAGAAGCGATCCGGCAAACCGACTTTCTGAGCACTGCCCACAAACGGAGCCAAGTGCCTGGCGGATCTTGTCAATTTGATGTCCCGGCGCTCTATCATTGGCTGCAAGCGGACTATCCAGTTCGCGCCCACCATTTTCAGGGCTGGTTAGCGCCGTTTGGGCCCATGCAGGAAGCTGTCTCCCTGATTCTCGAGCTGATCCGCGAAAGCGCCGCGCCGCGCCCAGAAATCGCTGTTCATGGCTTTTTTCAACGTGGGCTCGATAGCGGGGGTTCCCATCAGCTGATCCGGGTACTGCTGCCAGCCAAATGGGCTTGTTTTCCAGAAATTAGCGGTGGCAAACACCGCTTCACCATTCATTTCCTAGAACAACCCGATCCCAACTGGCGGGCTGTGCGCAGTACGGCTGATATTCCATTTGATCTGGCGTGCTGCGCCATCTGATCTTCCGCGCGCAAGCGGTTAATAATCGAAATATCAGCGGCGGGAAAACTAAAGTTCATTAGATCCGCTGGCAGTACCCAAACCAGCGGCTGTCCTTCTTGGCCGCTTGGTTCGCCACGGTATGACGTTACCCGCCACACATCGAGCAGGACGGCTTTGTCGGGATAGCGATGGCGAATTTTTAGTAAGGGTTCGGCGGTCAGCAGATCAATACCCAGTTCTTCGTGCAACTCTCGGCGAAGCGCGGCCTTGGTGGTTTCACCCGCTTCCAACTTGCCACCGGGAAATTCCCACAACCCACCCTGATGGGTATGATCGGCTCGGCGGGTGATCAACACCGCCCCCGCGGGATCGACCATAACGCCTACCGCCACCCGGACCACCCGCGCGGGAGTCGCCTCGCTCACGTTCGATACTCGGCGTTAATACGCACGTAATCGAAAGACAAATCGGTAGTCCAAATCCGCGCCGCCGACTCACCACGACCGAGATCGACCCGAATACTGATATCGGTCTGTTGCATCACCCGCTGTCCCTGCGCTTCGGTATAGCCCGGCGCCCGGCCACCATGGATAACAAGGCAAACATCGTCGAGATAGATCGCCACCCCCGCAAAGTCCAAATCCGCCAATCCAGAGCGTCCCACTGCCGCCAGAATTCGGCCCCAGTTGGGATCTGATGCAAAAAAAGCGGTTTTGACCAGCGGCGAATGCGCTATCGTGTAGGCCACTAGACGGCATTCAGCCGAATTTCGACCCCCTTCGACTTGCACGGTGATAAACTTGGTCGCCCCTTCCCCATCACGAATGATCGCCCGCGCCAAATCGATACAGACTTCACGCACCATGGCGGCGAAACGTTGATATTCAGCACCGGTGGCAGCTACGGTTGCGCCTGATTGGCCAGTGGCTAACAACAGGCACGCATCGTTGGTGGAGGTATCGCCATCCACCGTGATGGCGTTGAACGACTCAGCAACGGCATCGACCAGCACGGACTGTAAGACGTTTGCCTCGATCACGGCGTCGGTCGCCACAAACGCTAGCATGGTCGCCATATCCGGTCTGATCATCCCCGCACCCTTGGCAATCCCGGTGACAGTGACCTGTCGCCCGCCGATAAGGCAGCGCCGCGACGCCCACTTTGGTTGGGTGTCAGTGGTCATGATGCCGCGAGCGGCATCTCTCCATCCGTTTGGCTGCAACGCCGCCAAGGCGGCGGACAACCCTGATGTCAGCCGCGCCAGCGGCAAGGGCTCACCGATCACCCCAGTCGAAAATGGCAACACCTCTTCAGAACGGCATCCGGCCTGCTCCGCCAGAGCCTGACAACTGGCTCGCGCGTCCGCCAATCCCTGTTGGCCGGTGCCAGCGTTCGCGTTGCCCGTATTGATCAGCAGATAACGCGGCTGGGCAGCCGCCAGATGGTTTCGGGCCACCACCACGGGGGCGGCGCAAAAGGCATTTTGGGTGAATACGGCGGCCGCCAAGGCGCCAGGCGCGGCTTCGATCACCACCAAATCGCGACGATCAGGATATTTGATGCCGGCGCAAGCGACGCCGAGCCGTATACCCGCAACAACAAACGGTTCCATCAGAGCGTCCATCAAAATCTCCCGCCACGTCCACCAATAAGGTCAACAGCGAAAAAAGCCACGCTTAAAGCAATCAGATCAATTGGCCGTGGCAGTGCTTGTATTTCTTACCCGAACCACAGGGACAGGGTTCGTTACGACCGATTTTACGGCCCTCACGCACAAACGGCGTGTGCGATTCAGCCTGATTGTCCGTCTCCATATCGAAGCCTTCCTCGCCTTCTGGCTCGGCGCTAGCCAGAGCCGATGCTTCGGCGTGCTCGAAATGCATGGCGGAAGGCGTCGGTTGCCGGGGGGCGGGAATAGGCTCCGGCTCGGTTTGAAACTCAGCCCGCACCAGAAAGCTGACAGCTTCCTGGTGGATCCGCTGCACCAGCGCCTGAAACATTTCGAAGGCTTCGCGTTTGTATTCCTGCTTGGGATTCTTTTGGGCGTAACCGCGTAGATGTATGCCCTGGCGCAAATAATCCATTGCGGCCAAATGTTCGCGCCAGTGGGTATCGAGCACTTGCAGCAGGATGGCTTTCTCGAACTGCCGCATCCACGGAGCGCCGACCTGCGCTTCCTTTGCGGCGTAACTTTGCTCCAGTTCAGTGTCAATCCGTTCGCGCAAAGGCTCCTCGTGCAAGTTGCTGTCCGCTTCCAACCACGTTTGGACCGGCAGTGGCAAGCCAAACTCCTTTTCCAAAGCCTCTTGTAGCCCAGGCACATCCCATTGCTCTTCCAAACTTTGAGGGGGAATGAAGCGGTCAATCACCTGCTTGAGCACCGAGCCGCGCATCTCTTTGACCGCGACCGAGACTTCCTCGGCTTCCATCAATTCGTTGCGCCAAGCGTACATCACCTTACGCTGATCGTTGGCGACGTCATCAAATTCCAGTAGGTTTTTACGGATATCGAAGTTATGCGCCTCAACCTTGCGCTGGGCATTCTCAATGGCCTTAGTAACCCACGGATGCTCGATGGCTTCATTTTTCTCCATGCCCAGCTTTTGCATCAAACCGGCTACCCGATCAGACGCAAAAATTCGTAACAGATTATCTTCCAGCGACAGATAGAAACGGCTAGAACCGGGATCGCCTTGTCGGCCGGAACGGCCGCGCAACTGGTTGTCGATGCGGCGTGATTCATGACGCTCGGTGCCGATCACATGCAAGCCGCCCGCGGCGACCACCCGCTCGTGGCGTAACTGCCAATCGCGTTTCGCGTCCTCCACCGCGGCTGGCGTAGCCGCCGGGTCCATCGCTTTCAATTCCGCTTGCAGGTTGCCACCCAAAACGATGTCAGTACCGCGCCCAGCCATGTTGGTGGCAATGGTCACCGTGCCCGGTTGACCGGCCTGGGCGATGATGTCGGCTTCGCGTTCGTGTTGTTTGGCGTTCAAGACCTGATGAGCAATCTTCTCCTTGCTCAGCAAGTTAGAAATCAATTCAGACACCTCGATCGAGGTGGTGCCGACCAGCGTTGGCTGGCCGCGCTGACGACAGTCGCGGATGTCGGTCAACACCGCCTCGAATTTCTCCTGCTGGGTCAGAAAGACCAGATCACCCATATCCTTGCGGATCATCGGTACATGCGTGGGGACCACGATCACTTCCAACCCGTAAATTTGCTGAAACTCAAAGGCTTCGGTATCGGCGGTGCCCGTCATGCCCGCCAGTTTTTGATACAAGCGGAAATAGTTTTGAAAAGTGATGGAGGCCAGGGTCTGATTTTCGGCCTGGATCGGCACGCCTTCCTTCGCCTCGATCGCCTGGTGCAGTCCATCCGACCACCGCCGGCCCGGCATGGTGCGGCCAGTAAACTCATCGACAATGATGACTTCGCCTTCGCGCACGATGTATTCCACATCCTTATGAAACAAGGCGTGTGCTCGCAAGCAAGCATTCAGATGGTGAAATACGCCCAGATTAGCGGCATCGTACAGACTTTCATTCCCATGCAGTAATCCCATTTCGACCAGCAGTTCCTCGACTCGCTGATGGCCGTCCTCGGTTAAATACACCTGCTTGGTCTTTTCATCGACCGAGTAATCGCCCGGCCCTTCTTCAACTTTCTGTCGGGTCAGCCGGGGAATGATCTCGTTGACTCGCCGATATAATTCGGAGCTTTCTTCAGCCGGTCCGGAAATGATCAATGGTGTGCGGGCTTCATCGATCAAGATCGAATCGACTTCATCCACCAGCGCGTAATGCAGCGGTCGTTGCACTTTTTGCTCCAGACCGAACGCCATGTTGTCGCGCAGATAGTCGAAACCATATTCGTTATTGGTGCCGTACGTAATATCGGCGCCGTAAGCCGCGCGTTTCTCTTCGGAGTCCATCCCCGCGATGACGACGCCGACGCTCAGGCCCAAAAACGCGTAGATTTGTCCCATCCACTCCGAGTCGCGCCGGGCCAGATAATCGTTGACCGTCACCACATGCACCCCTTTGCCGGTCAATGCGTTCAGATAGACCGGCAGGGTCGCCACTAAGGTCTTGCCCTCGCCGGTGCGCATCTCAGCGATCTTACCCTCGTGCAGCACCATGCCACCGATCAACTGCACGTCGAAATGCCGCATTTCCAGGGTGCGCTTGCTGGCCTCCCGCACGACGGCGAAGGCTTCGGGCAACAGCGCATCCAACTTCTCACCCTGTGCCAGCCGATTCTTGAACTCTTCGGTCTTGGCGCGCAGTCCCGCGTCGCTCAAGGCGGCAATAGCCGGTTCTAGCGTATTGATCCGTTCCACCACTTTACGCATGGGGCGGATCACACGATCATTACGGCTGCCAAAAATGCTTTTCAAAATGTTCATCTAACGGGAGCCTTTCGCTTCGTCGCTAAAAAATAAAATAAGCGGAATCATACCCTAGCAGCAGGATTTTTGCCTGCCGTAACCAGACAAACAGCGCCGGCTGGAAAAAAGAGCGGCGGCTTTCCAGTTTGATCCGGAAAGCCGCCGCGATAATAGAGAGGTCTGGCAGGGATGGAAAACCTACGATCTTAGCGGGTGGCCTGGGCCGGTTGCAGATAAGAGATAGGAACTTGCCGTTCGTCGCTGAAAGTCACCTCTTCCCAAGCACTCTTATCAGCCAATAAGGCTCGCAACAAGCGGTTGTTGAGCGCATGCCCGGACTTATAACCGGTAAAGGCGCCAATCAGGCTTCGGCCGAGCAAATACAAGTCGCCGATCGCATCCAGAATCTTATGTTTGACGAACTCGTCTTCGTAACGCAAGCCGTCTTCGTTGAGAATCCGATAATCATCCAGCACGATGGCGTTATCAAGCGTGCCACCCAAGGCCAGCCGCCGCTCCCGTAAATACTCCAGGTCCCGCATGAATCCAAAGGTACGCGCCCGACTGACTTCCTTAACAAAGGAAGTAGTCGAAAAAATCGACCACCGCGCGCTGGTTGCGACCCTTGAACAGCGGATGATCAAAAGCGATCGTAAACTCAACCTTGAAACTATCAAAGGTGTCGAAACGCGCCCACTTGTCGTCTTCTTCCACTAATACGGGCCGCCTGATCCGGATGAAACGCTTGGCGGCATTCTGTTCCTGGATACCGGCCGACTGAATGAGAAACACGAAAGGTCCGGCGCTGCCGTCCATGATCGGAACTTCAGCGGCGCTCACATCCACGTACGCGTTATCGATGCCCAAACCGGCGAACGCTGATAGCAAATGCTCGACAGTGGAGATTCTCGCTTTCTCCTTGAGCAGGGAAGTGGACAATTGAGTATCGCCCACATTTTGGGGGCAGGCCTTGATCTCGACCGGAACGGGTAAATCGACCCGCCGGAACACGATGCCGACATCGGGCGCTGCCGGCCGCAACGTCAAATAGACCTTATCGCCGGTATGCAAGCCGACGCCGGTCGCCCGAATGGCATTTTTCAAGGTTCGCTGCCTAATCATGTTAGGTCTCCAATACGTCGATTAAACTGGAGCGGGGCGCTTCGGATGGGTACCAGAACAGGCCAACTATCCTTATGAAAAACCGACCAGCCCTGCGACTAGTCGGTCTCCATTGCGCCGTTACGCATTGCAATCAAGTTACCACAAGTCGTAGCTATCATGCAACTTTTGTTTCTCTTTCGCAACTCCTAGTGTTGCTTAGTTGCGAAAATTCCGATTTTAATCGCCGTTGACCGAACTCCACCTGAATGGCGGCAATTTCCGTGAAGCTCAATCTTATGGATATCGCATCGCAATTTTCAATCGGCTTGGCGGCGCAAGAAGGCCGGAATGTCCAAATATTCCAGCTCGTCTAACCGCTCGCGCTCATTCAGGCCATCGCCGACCGCTTTCTGGCGCATGCTGGGACGATCATGGCGAAAATGGCCGTCTCCCCCTTCACTCTGGCGTTGCACCAGCTTGATGGGTGGCGCGGTTGGCGTCTCTCTTTCTTTCGAGCCGCCTTGTCGGGCTGGAACCCCTTGGCCGATGCCGGTCGCCACGATCGTGACCCGAATTTCGTTGTGCATTTCGGGGTCGATGGCGGTGCCGACGACCACAGTGGCGTCGTCCGAAGCCAGTTCCTTGATGGTGTTGCCCACTTCCTCAAATTCACCGATGGTCAAATCCATGCCGGAGGTGATATTGACCAGCAAGCCCTTGGCGCCGGCCAAGTTGACGTTCTCCAACAGCGGGCTTGCGATAGCCGCCTCGGCCGCCTCGCGGGCGCGGCCATCCCCCACCGCCCGGCCGGTACCCATCATCGCCATCCCCATCTCGGCCATGACGGTGCGCACATCAGCAAAATCGACGTTGATCAAGCCCGGATTGGTGATCAACTCGGCGATACCCTGCACCGCGCCCAACAACACATCGTTGGCCGTTCTAAAGGCATCAAGCAGACTGGCGCTTTTACCCAGCACCGTTAATAGCTTTTCATTAGGAATCGTGATGAGCGAATCGACGGTCTCACTCAGTTCGCGGATGCCGCGCGTCGCCGCTTCCATCCGTTTTTTACCTTCAAACGGGAACGGCTTGGTGACTACCGCAACTGTCAGAATGCCCAAATCGCGCGCCAGTTGCGCCACAACCGGGGCGGCGCCGGTGCCGGTGCCGCCGCCCATGCCAGCGGTGATGAACACCATGTCGGCGCCCTGCAAGACTTCCTTGATGCGCTCGCTATCTTCTTGCGCCGCCTGCCGCCCCACATCCGGATTGGCTCCAGCGCCCAATCCCTTGGTAATGTTGGCGCCCATTTGCAAGGTGACAGGCACCGTGCAGGTCTTCAGCGCTTGGGCATCGGTGTTGGCGCAAATGAAATCCACCCCCTCAACGCTGGCGCTCAACATATGCTGTACGGCGTTACTGCCGCCGCCGCCCACTCCGATGACTTTGATCACCGCGTTCTCGGTCTTGGCGTCCATCAACTCAAACATAACGGCACTCTCCTCACTCGATGGTTTATAAACCTGACTCGCTCCAACCCGAGCTTCAGTCATGATGCTAAAAATTCCCCTGGAACCAACTCTTCATGCGAGTCCACAGCCCTCTGCGGCCCGCTCGCGATATCGGACTCGATCCAACCCCTGGGCGGCTTTCGTTACCAAACAACAATAATCCCGCGGCGGTGGCGTAAACCGGATTGCGCACCACGTCTTGCAATCCCGCCACATCGTGGGGATAACCTAATCGCACCGGCATGTGAAGAATCTCCTCGGCCAACTCCACAATCCCATCCATCTTGGAACTGCCGCCGGTCAATACCACGCCGGCCGCAATCAGGCTCTCGAAACCGCTGCGCTGGAGTTCCGCTTGGGCGAACTCGAACAGCTCTTCGTAGCGCGGCTCCACCACCTCAGCCAGGGCGTGGCGCGACAGCGTGCGCGCCGCCCGGTCACCGACGCTGGTCACATCGATCCGCTCGTCTTGTCGCGCCAGTTGCTTGAGGCAGCACGCGTGCTTGAGCTTAATCTCCTCGGCCGACTGTGTGGGGGTGCGAAAAGCGACCGCAATGTCGTTCGTCACCTGATCGCCGGCAATGGGAATCACGGCGGTATGACTGATCGCGCCATGCGTGAAAATCGCCAAGTCGGTGGTGCCCCCACCGATATCCATCAGGCAAACGCCCAGATCTTTTTCATCCTGGGTCAGCACCGCCCGGCTGGACGCCAGTTGCTGCAAGATGATGTCGTCTACTTCCAGTCCGCAGCGCTGTACGCATTTCACAATGTTCTGGGCCGCGTTGACCGCGCCGGTGACGATGTGCACCTTTGCTTCCAATCGCACGCCGGACATCCCCACCGGGTCCTGGATGCCTTCTTGATTATCGACAATGAACTCCTGCGGCAGGATATGCAGGATTTTTTGGTCGGCCGGAATGGCGACCACCCGCGCCGCTTCCATCACCCGGTCTACGTCTTCCGGCGTCACTTCCTGATGCTTGATCGCGGTGACGCCATGCGAGTTGAGCCCTCGAATATGACTACCGGAAATACCGGTATAGACCGAATGGATCCGGCAGCCCGCCATTTGCTCGGCGGCCTCAATGACTCTTTGAATCGATTGCACGGTCGATTCGATGTTGACGACGACGCCCTTCTTCAAACCCCGTGAAGGATGGGAACCGATACCGATCACCTCGATCATGCCGTCGGGACTGACCTCACCGACCATGGCCACTACTTTCGAAGTGCCGATATCGAGTCCGACAATCAAGTTTTTCTCTTCTTTTCTTGACATCACCCTTCCCTTTCCCTTGTCATCTAGCCGGCCGCTGGGGCGGGTCGCTCCGCTTTCCACCGCACGGCGAACCCATTGACATAGCGCATGTCGACCACCGCGATTTGATCGATCCGGGCCGCCAGCACTTGCGGGTAGACTTGCGCCAGCCGCCGCAACCGCTGTTCGAACTGTTCGCGCCCCATATAAACTTCCAAGCCGTTCTCAAAAGTCAGCCACCAAGCCCGGCGATCATCCTGCGCCAGCCGCACCAGCTTCAAGCCGAATGGATCGAGCAAGGCTCGCGCTTCCTGGTAATTCTTGATCAGCGTTTTCTCATGGCCATCGGGGCCGGCCAACCGTGGCCAGGGGCCGGGCTGCCGCAGCACGCCAGGTTGGAACCGCACGCCGTTGACATCAACCATCTCCCGCTCGCCCCAGTACCCAAAGGCGGTCCGTTCGCGCAGCTTGATTTCCACCGTATCGGGCCACCAGCGCCGCACCGAAACGTCTTCGATCCAGGGGTTGGCCGCTAGCGCCGCGTTCAAATCATCAAGATTGGCGACGAAAAAATTCTGTCCCAAATAACGGCCCGCCACGGCATGAAAATCCGCCTCGATCAAGTTGCGCAATTCCCCTTCGATGTGCACCTGACGCAGTGGAAATGCGCCGGGTTCGCGTAATTTCTCGTTCCCCACCCGCACGCCATACCCAACCGCCGCCAGCACCAGCACGACGCCCAACCAACGCAGCGGCGGGCCCCAGGTGGCTTTCCATTGCCCCCAGTTATCGACCGGCTCGTGGCGGAGGGTGGTCGCTCCCCGGCGGCGCTTCTTGGCAAATCGCATGGCGATCAGATCAACCCGGCCGAGTGAGGCTGGTTTCCAGCACCCGCCAGACCAGCGCTTCGAAATTCAAGCCAACGGCCCGCGCCGCCATGGGCACCAAGCTATGATCGGTCATACCGGGGACGGTATTCACCTCCAGCAACCAAGGCTGATCCTGCCCATCGACGAGCAAATCCACCCGGCCCCAGCCATAGCCATCGACCGCGGCATAGGCCTGTCGCACCAGCTCGCGCAATTCCGATTCCCGCGCCTGCGACAGGCCGCAGGGACAGAGATATCGGGTATCGTTGGCGTGGTATTTCGCTTCATAGTCATAGAAATCCCGCGGCGTTTCCAACCGGATCAACGGCAAGGCTTGATCCTGTAGCACAGCGCCGGTGTATTCCTGACCCTGAATCCACGGCTCGACCAACACCGGTGAATTACAGGCGGTGGCTCGTTGCCACGCGCTTTGGAATTGGGCGGGATCATCGACCCGGCTGACCCCGATGCTAGAGCCTTCGCAAGCGGGCTTCACCGCTAAGGGCAAACCCAATTCAGTCGCCGCCGCCGCCAAGCCGGCCGCATTTTCGATCAAACGGTAGGGCGGCGTCGGCAATCCCACACCCAGCCAGATTTGCTTGGTGCGCCGCTTGTCCATCCCCAGCGAAGACGCTAAAACGCCGCTGCCGGTATAAGGCAATCCGAGTATTTCCAAGGCGCCTTGAATCACGCCATCCTCACCGCCACGCCCGTGCAAGACGATAAAAACCCGATCGAACTGGCCAGCCGCCAACACGCTCAAAATCTGACGATCAGCATCGATCCCGTGCGCGTCTACCTTTTGCGCTTGCAAGGCCGACAGCACCGCCGCGCCACTTCGCAACGAAACATCCCGCTCGGCCGACCAACCGCCCATCAACACCGCCACCTTGCCGAAAGCCTCTGGGTCGGTCACTACCTTTTGCCATGTTTGCCGCATCCGCCCTCCTACGCTGCTACCTGAAAACTCGCTCCAACCGACCCTAGTCAGCGTGCGCTGGGTAAGCCGTCGCGGCCTAGTTGCCCCGCCATCGCCCCGATATCGCCCGCGCCCATCAGCAACAGTAAGTCCCCGTCACGCAATAAATCCGGCAATACCGCGGGCAGGTCGGTGGTGTGCTCGACAAAAATCGGCTCCACCTTGCCACGGGTTCGAATCGCCCGGCTGAGGCTGCGCCCATCGGCCCCAGGGATCGGTTTTTCACCGGCCGCATACACATCCAACAAGATCAAGGTATCCACTTCGGATAGCACCAACGCGAAGTCGTCGAACAGGTCGCGAGTCCGGCTGAAGCGATGCGGCTGGAAGGCCAATACCAGGCGCCGCTGCGGCCAGGCACCGCGCAAGGCGGCGAGTACCGCCTGAATTTCACGAGGGTGATGGCCGTAATCGTCCATTACGGTGGCGCGGCCGCCATCGGGCAGCACTAATTCGCCGTGCTGCTGGAAGCGTCGACCAATACCTTGAAAATTCTGCAAGGCGCGGCGGATCGCCGTCTCCGCCACCCCTAACTCGTGCGCGATGGCCAAAGCCGCCAAGGCGTTCAACACGCTGTGTCGGCCCGGCAGATTCAAAGTGATCGGCAACGGTGATCTCAGATTGGGCAAATGGGCTAGAAACCGGGTTTGCAGACCGTCCGCCACGATCTCGGTCGCCCGCGCGTCACAATCTTCGGTGGTGCCATAGGTGAGCACGGGCCGGCTCATACGGGGCAAAATTGCTCTCACCTGCGGATCGTCGATACACAAGACCGCCAGCCCATAAAACGGCAAATGGTGCAGGAATTCGATAAAGGTCTCGCGCAAGCGCTCGAAATCGCCGCCGTAGGTCGATAAATGGTCGGCGTCAATGTTAGTCACCACCGCCAGCATCGGTTGCAGGAACAGGAACGACGCATCACTCTCATCGGCTTCCGCCACCAGATAGCGGCCCCCGCCCAGTCGGGCGTTGGCGCCAGCGCTGTTCAAACGGCCGCCAATGACAAAGGTCGGATCCAAACCGCCCTCGGCCAGCAGACTGGTAATCAAGCTGGTCGTGGTGGTCTTGCCGTGAGTGCCGGCGACCGCGATGCCGTAACGAAACCGCATCAGCTCGGCCAGCATCTCGGCGCGCGGCACGACGGGAATACGCACCGCCCGAGCCGCCGCCACTTCAGGGTTGTCGTCGGCAACCGCGCTGGAAATCACCACCACATCGCAGCCGGCGACATGCCCGGCCAGGTGCCCTTGGCGAATGGTCGCTCCCAGCTGGGCCAGGCGGCCAGTCACCGAGCTGGTTTTCAAATCCGAGCCGGAGACGGTATAACCCAAATTGAGCAATACCTCCGCGATTCCGCTCATCCCCGCCCCGCCGATACCGACGAAATGAATGTGGCGAATGCGACGCATATCGCGCCAAGCTTCGGGAATCGCCGCCAAGTTGGGTTTACTCATATCCTCGTCTCTCATGACATCCATCGTGACATCCCATCGGTCAAGAGCGCGCCTGTTCCAGGCACGCCATCGCCACCTGTTCGGCGGCTTCCAGATTTAGCCAGCCGTCGCGCCGCTTCGGCCATGGCCAACAACCGGGCGCGGTCGCCAAGCAACTCGCGCAACAACCCCGCCAGACTTTCAGCGGTCAGGCCCGCCTGCTGGCGCAGCAACGCCGCGCCGCCACGCTCCAAAAATCCGGCATTAGCCGTTTGATGGTCGTCCACCGCGAACGGAAACGGCACCAGGATCGAGCCAACGCCCGCCGCCGCCAACTCCGCAATCGTCAGCGCGCCCGCCCGGCACAACACCAGATCGGCCCAACCATAAGCTTCCGCCATGTCTTCGATAAACGGCGTCAACCGCACCGACACACCGGCATTCCGGTACGCGGTTTCCGCCGCTTCGCGCAACTGTCCGCCCGCCTGATGCCAGACCTCCGGGCGCTCGCTCTCCTGGAGTAAGGCCAAAGCCCGCGGCACCAGTTGATTCAACGCCAAGGCCCCCTGGCTACCGCCGACGACCAATAACCGCAACGGACCGGAATGGCTGGCAAATCGCTCGGCTGGCGGCGGCAATAGGCCAATCCGTTGCCGCACGGGATTACCGACCGTCAGGGCGCGCCGCGCCGCTGGAAAGGTGGCGGGAAACGCCTCCAACACCCGACTGGCGATTCGGGCTAGCCAACTGTTGGTCAGTCCGGCAATGGCGTTTTGCTCATGCACGACTAGCGGAATGCCCAGCGAACGCGCCGCCACGCCACCGGGACCACTGGTAAAGCCACCCATGCCCAGCACCACCCGCGGACGCAATCGCCGCAAAATTGTCCTCGCCTGCCACACTGCCCGTCCCAGCATCGGCGGCATTGCCAACAGGCGGCGGACACCCTTGCCCCGCAAGCCAGCAACGCCGATCCATTCCATCGGAATGCCCGCCTTCGGCACCAGCGTTGCTTCCAAGCCGCGCGGGGTGCCCATCCAAACAACGGGCACTCCGCGATCACGCAGCCGCTCGGCCACCGCCAGCGCTGGAAACACATGGCCGCCGGTGCCGCCAGCCATGATTAACACCGGCCGTGCTTCACTCATTCGCCATGCACTCCACCCGCGCGGGTCTCGACATCAATCCGCAGCAACAGCGCCAAAGCGACGCACATCACCACGACGCTGCTGCCGCCGTAACTCATCAAGGGCAGGGTCAATCCCTTGGTCGGCAAAGCGCCCATGTTCACGCCCATGTTGAATAACGCCTGAATGCCGAACCAAAGCCCGATGCCATACGCCAGATAAGCCGAAAAATTCATGTTCAGGCGTTCGGCGCGCCGCCCGATCTTGAAGGCTCGCCACACCAGCGTCATGAACAGCGTGATGACGAGCAGGATACCGACCAGTCCTAACTCCTCCGCCAGCACGGCGAACAGGAAATCAGTGTGCGCTTCCGGTAGATAGAACAACTTTTGTACGCTCTCCCCCAGTCCAACCCCAAACAACTCGCCACGCCCGATCGCGATCAACGATTGCGCTAACTGGTACCCTTTTCCAAAAGGATCTTTCCAAGGCTCCAAAAAGCTCAATACTCGGTCCTGCCGATAAGGCGAGGATAAAATGAGCATCGCCATGACGGCCAGCGTGCCCACCTGCAACGCGCCAAACTGCCAGAGGTTGACACCCGCTAGGAATACCATTCCCAAAGCGGCCGCCATCAGCACCACGACGCTACCGAAATCCGGCTCCAGCAGCAGTAAGACGGCCAGAACCGCCAGCACGCCGATAGGTCGGGCCAGCGCCATGGCCGAGGTATGAAAATCCGCCATTCGCAATTCCCCGCCATGGCGCTTAAGGTAGCCAGCCACATAAATCAGGGCGAACAATTTGGCGATTTCCGAAACCTGGATATTGATCGGACCCGCTCCGATCCAGCGAATGCTGCCGTTAACCTCCTTGCCGATACCGGGGATCAACACCAGGATCAGCAGGCCAACCGCCGCCAATATCAATAAAGGCCCAGCCCGCCGCCAGCGCGCTATCGGAATCTGAAAGACGATACCCGCCGCCAACAAGCCGATCAGCACAAACACCCCTTGCCGGATCAGGAAAAAAAACGGCTGATTGTGGCCCATCCTGGGATCCGCTCCAAGCGGTATCGAAGCGGAAGCCACCATCAACAATCCCAGCGCCAACAACAACAAAGCGGGAATCAAGATCCAATGATCGGGCAACGGCAGCGCCGTACGGCGCGCACCCGCGCTCGGCAATTGGCTCCGGTTGGCATGGGCAACAGCGGCGGCGTTCAGCATTCAGACAAACTCCGCACGGCAGCGGCAAAGACGGCGCCACGTTCCTCGTAATTGCTGAACATGTCGAAGCTGGCGCAGGCTGGAGACAACAGCACGTTATCTCCCGGCCGGGCCCAGTCGGCAGCCCGCGTCACAGCCTGTTCCATATAAGCGGCGGATTGGATTGGCACGCTGTCGGCTAACGCGGCGGCGATCAGCGGCGCATCGCGCCCGATCAGCACCACTCCGCGCGCCTTTTCCGCCAGCGCCGCGCGCAGCGGCGAAAAATCCTGACTTTTGCCATCGCCGCCAGCAATCAAGATCACTGGGCCGGGCAGACCACGCACCGCCGCCACCGTCGCGCCGACATTGGTGCCTTTGGAATCGTCGAACCAGCGGACACCGCCGCGTTCCCGCACCAGTGTGGTGCGATGCGCCAAACCGGTAAATTCCCGTAACGCCGCCAGCATCGCTTTCCGCTTCAGGCCGAGCGCATTGCCCATCGCCAACGCCGCCAGCGCGTTGGCGAGATTGTGATCGCCGCTGATCTTCAATTCCGACGCGGCGATCCAAGGTTCCTGACCACGGGCTAACCAGGTTTCGCCGCCCACTCGACGCAGGCCAAATTCGTTCTCGGCCGGCTCGTTCAGGCAAAAACGCCGCACGTCCCGCCCCGGCTCGACCATCGCCATCACGACGGGATCGTCGGCGTTGACAACCATCACCCCATCGCCTCGAAAGACTCGCCGCTTGGCGGTCACGTAGTCATCCAGCGCTTGGTAGCGGTCCATGTGATCGGGACTGATGTTGAGCACCGTCGCCACGCGCGCATTCAAGCTCTGCGTGGTTTCCAGTTGAAAGCTGGACAATTCCAGCACATACCCTTCAAGCGGCTTCGCGGTCTGTGCATTCCGCTCCCAAGCCAGCCACAAATCCAGCGCGGGATCGCCCAGATTACCGCCGACCGCCGCCCGCCATTCCGCTCGCCGCGCCATGTTGCCCAACAAGGTAGTGACCGTGCTCTTGCCGTTCGAGCCGGTGATAGCGGCTATCGGCAAGCGGGTCAGCCGCGCCAACAGCTCAATATCGCCCCAGACGGGCACGCCGCGCGCCATCGCCTCGGCCACGACCGGCGTTGTGATCGCGACCCCAGGGCTAACCAGCAGCCGCGCCGCTGCCGCGAACACGGCCGAATCGAACCCCCCTAGATAACAGGGCATTGTGGGAAACTCGGCGCGTAACGCCGCCAACCCTGGCGGTTCGCGACGGCTGTCGGTCACGGCGACGGCCGCGCCCAGCGCCGCCAACGCCCGCGCCGCGGACAAGCCGCTTTTGCCCAGCCCGACGACCAGCGTGATTCCCTCCAATTGCAGCATCGGTCGGCGTCTCACTTAACGCAGCTTTAAAGTTGCCAAACCCACCAGCACCAGAATGATGGTGATGATCCAAAAGCGGACGATCACCCGCGGTTCGGGCCAACCCTTCAGTTCGAAATGGTGATGCAGGGGCGCCATCCGGAAGATCCGTCGCCCGGTGAGCCTGAACGAAGCCACTTGCAAGATCACCGAAACGGTCTCCATCACGAACACCCCCCCCATCACAAACAACACCAATTCTTGCCGCACCGCCACCGCTATCGTTCCCAGCGCCGCGCCCAGCGCCAGCGCGCCGACATCCCCCATAAACACCTGGGCCGGATAAGCGTTAAACCAGAGAAACCCCAAACCCGCGCCCACCATTGCCCCACAAAAAACGCCGACCTCGCCGACGCCCGGCACATGGGGGATACCCAGATAATCCGCAAAAATGCGGTTGCCGGCGGCGTAACAGAACACCGCCATCGCGCCCGCGACCATGACCGTCGGCACGATCGCCAGACCATCCAGACCATCGGTAAGATTGACCGCGTTGCTGGAACCGACGATGACAAAGTAGGCCAACGGTACGAACAGCCAGCCAAGATTCAACATGACGTTCTTGAAAAATGGCACGATCAGTTGGGTTTCGGCCGGAGTCTGGGCCGTAAAAAACAATACCAGCGCCGCCGCCAATCCCACAGCGGATTGCCAAGAGTATTTGGCCCGCGCCGACAGCCCTTTCGAATTGCGCAAGATCAACTTCTTGTAGTCATCCCGCCAGCCGACCGCTCCAAATGCCAGCGTGACCAGGAGCACGATCCAGATGTAGCGATTGTGCAAATCTCCCCACAGCAGGGTAGCGGTAGCGATGGCGACCAAAATCAAGGCGCCTCCCATCGTGGGAGTTCCGGCTTTCGAAAAATGGCTTTTGGGGCCATCTTCCCGGATCTGCTGACCGATTTGATACCGGCTCAGCCAGCGGATCATAGCCGGCCCGACGATCAGAGAAATGAGAAGCGCCGTGAGAACGCCGAGAATCGCGCGGAAAGTCAAATACTGAAAAACGTTGAAACCGCTATAGACATTCTCGGTTAACCATTCGGCCAACAGTGTGAGCATCAGTGATGCCCCTCTGGCTCGACAGTCCCTTCAGCGGGACCGACCAAAGCCGTCACCACCCGTTCCATCCGCATCCCCCGCGACCCCTTGATCAGCACTAGAGGCTGCTCGCCGCCGTGCTTGAAATCATCCGTCAACGCGCCAATCAGGGCAGCCAGGTTGGTAAAATGCCGACCGCCTTCGCCAAACGCGGCAACCGCCGCCGCGCTGTGTTCGCCCAATCCATACAAGCGCTCGAATCCCGCCGCCTTCGCCTCCTGGCCAGAGCGGGCGTGTAATTCATCCGCTGCTGGCCCGAGCTCCCACATGTCGCCCAGCGCCAGCCATTTACGGCCAAGCTGCGGACCGACCGCATCCAGGGCGGCCGCCAGCGAGGCGGGATTGGCGTTGTACGCATCGTGGATCACCGTTCCGCCGTACAGGCCGCGCAGTCGTTGCATCCGGCCACCGACGCCAGGCAAACTTTCAAGTCCTCGGCGGATTTCGTCCAGCGTGGCGCCCACCGCCGTGGCCGCCGCCGCCGCCGCCAGGGCATTCCGAATATTGTGCCGCCCCGGCAACGGCAACCGGATTTCGATCGCCTCACCGTCGACGGAAATCCGAATCAAGTGGGTCGCCGCATCCAGAAGCTGGCCGGTCACGACAGCCGGGTGATCCAGGCCAAAATCCATAATGCGGCGCTTTGGGTTCAAGCCAGCCCAATACTCCGCATAAGGATCGTCGCGGTTGATGATGGCTATCCCATCAGGATTCAATCCCTGAAAAATTTCGCCCTTGCCGCGCGCGACCCCAGCCACATCACCGAATCCTTCCAAATGGCAGGGGCCAGCGTTATTGATAACCGCCACCCCGGGTCGGGCTAATCCGGCCAGATAGGCAATTTCACAAGGATGGTTGGCTCCCATCTCGATCACGGCGTAGTCATGCTCTTTCCGCAGCCGCAACAACGTCAGCGGCACGCCGATGTCGTTATTCAAATTGCCCTCGGTGGCTAGCGTCGGTCCCCGCCGCCGCAAAATGGCGGCAATCATTTCCTTCAGGGTGGTCTTGCCATTACTGCCAGTCAGGGCGATCAAAGGCCCCGTGAAGCGCTCGCGCCAACTAGCCCCCAATTGACCCAGCGCCAGCAAGGTATCGGTCACTCGCAACTGTGGCAGCGGATCGACGACCCGCCGGCTGACCAGCGCCGCGCATGCCCCTCGCTCGCGCGAGGCGGCAACGAAATTGTGTCCATCGAAGCTTGGCCCGACCAGCGCTACGAATAAAGCGCCCTCTAACAACCGTCGGCTGTCGGTACTGACCTCAGTAAAATGAGCGTTTTCACCGATAACCTCGCCCCGCAGCAATCGCGCGGCTTCCTGCAAACCCATGGGCAAAAAGGCGTCATTCATTCACGCGGCCTCATCCTGACACTCCGTGGATAACCATTGGCGAACGACAGCATGGTCGCTGAACGGTTGCCGTTCGGCGCCGAAAATCTGATAATCTTCATGGCCTTTACCAGCGACCAGCACGATGTCCCCCGCCGTTGCATCGGCCAGCGCCCGCACAATGGCGGTCCGCCGGTCACGGATCACCGTCGCGGCCGCCGGTTGTTGCATCCCGGCCAGAACATCGCGGACAATTTGATTGGGATCTTCGGTGCGGGGATTGTCATCGGTCACGATCACCCGATCGGCCCATTGTTCGGCTATCGCGCCCATCAGCGGCCGTTTGCCGGAATCGCGGTCGCCGCCGCAGCCGAACACGCAGCACAACTGGCTGCCGCCGTGTTCGCGCAGGGCAATGAGCACCTGCTCCAAAGCATGGGGGGTGTGCGCGTAGTCAATCACCGCCAACGGCTGCCCGGCGCCGCCACCTAATCGCTCCATCCGGCCCGGCACTGTCGCCGTTCGCACGACCCGCGCCAGCGCCTCATCAAACGGCAGCCCCAAAACAAGCAATGTCCCTACCGCCGCCAATAGATTGCTGACGTTAAACCGCCCCATTAATTCAACGTGTAACTCACCCTCGCCCCACGGCGAACGAACCCCTAAGCGCATCCCCGAGGAACTGAGCTCCAAACGCTCTCCCCAGACAAATCGGGTCAGCCATTCGGGCCGCTGACCCAGCCCGTAACCCATGACGACGCCTTGACCGCATAAGTCGTCACTAAGGCTACGACCGAACGCGTCATCCAGATTCAATACCGCCCAGCCGGGTCGATGTTCCAAAAACAGTCGGCGCTTGGCGGCCATGTAGGATTCCAAATCGCCGTGATAATCGAGATGATCGCGGGTGAGGTTGGTGAGCACCGCCACCGCAAACTCGACCCCATTGACCCGGCCTTGCTCTAGGGCGTGCGAGGATACCTCCATCGCGGCAAAGCGTCCCCGATCAGCCACTATCCCAGCAAGCCACCGCTGCACCGTCAGCGGATCTGGCGTGGTATGTAGCGACGGCTCAGTGTGGCCATAAATACCCCCGCCCAAGGTGCCGAGAATGCCGCATGGACCACTGCTCGCATCATCAAGCGCCTGAGCCATGAAGTGTGCGCACGAGGTCTTGCCATCGGTGCCGGTAATGCCCACCACTCGCAACTGACGCGAGGGTTCACCATAAAACCGGCCGATGATTGCCCCCAGTTTTTGCCGTAATCCGGGCACGGCGATCAACGGCATCCTGTTCGGATTATTCGCTAAGGCAAGACTGTCATAAGGCGGTTCCCAAACCACGGCGGCGGCGCCAGCCCCAAGGACGGGCTCCAAAAAGTCCAAACCGTGCCGGTTACCGCCCCGGACCGCGAAAAACACCTCACCCGATTGAATCTTGCGGCTGTCCGTGGCCAAGCCGGCGACCGGACAGGCCGCCCAGTCCGCCGACACCGGCGCGTAATCCACCAGCAGTTCGCCCAAGGTCATCATCGGTACCCCCAAAGTCACGGCGCGGCTCCAAGCAACGGCGCGGAAGTGGTTCCAGCGATTTTCATGGAAGGCATGTCGTCTGGCGTGATGTTTAAAATTCGCAACACGCGACCCATGGTCTTGCCGAACACGGGCGCCGCGACCGCCCCGCCATAGTAAGCGCCACTCTTTGGTTCATCGATGATGATGACCATCGCCAGACGCGGGTTGCTGGCTGGAACCATGCCAGCAAATAGAGAAAAATAACGGTTGCTGGCATAACGACCGTTGACGATTTTATGGACGGTGCCGGTCTTGCCAGCGACCCGATAACCGGGCACCGACGCCTTAATCCCGGTGCCGGATTTGGTCACGGCTTCTTCTAGCATCGCCCGCACCTGCCGCGCCGCGCGGCTTGACAGCACTCGCCGTTCTTCCGACGGATCAAGCGGTTGATCGCGCTTGATAAGCGTGAGCGGCCGCCGGATTCCCTCCGCCGCCAGCACGGTGTAAGCCTGAGCCAGCTGCGCCATATTGACCGAGAACCCGTAGCCAAAAGAGTGATTGGCGTGGCCGATGGCGCTCCATCGGCTGAAGTGATGCAAAACGCCGGACTGCTCGCCGAGCAATCCGATGCCAGTTGGCGACCCTAAGCCGATGTTCTTGTACAACTGCCATAACCGCTCGGCTGGCATCGATAGCGCAATTTTGCTGGTGCCGACGTTGCTTGACTTGCTGATGACGCGGGTTACGTCGATGGTTTTATAGTTATGGACGTCACGGACGGTGAAGCGGCCCACCTTGAGGGTGCCCGGCGCGGTATTGACCAGCGTGGAGGGCGCCCATTTACCGCTTTCCAGCGCCAGGGCGACGGTAAAGGGCTTCATGGTCGAACCGGGTTCGTAAACGTCGGTGACCGCCCGGTTACGGAGCAATTCCCCGCGCAGCTCGGCACGATTGTTCGGATTGCCCGCCGGCTGATCCACCATGGCCAGAATCTCGCCAGTCTGGACATCGGCGATCACCGCCGAACCGGCGCTGGCCCTGTTCTCCAGCACCGCCGTTTTGAGAGCGCGGTAAGCCAGATATTGCAAGCGTCGGTCGATGCTGAGCACCAGCGTCTTTCCGGGCTGCGGGGCCTTGATGTTCTCAACATCTTCAACCACTTGTCCCCGGCGATCCTGAATGACCCGCTTGCTGCCGGGAATACCGCGAAGCTGCGAATCAAAAGCCTTTTCGAGACCTTCCTGTCCGGCATCATCGATGTCGCTAAATCCCAGTAAATGCGAAGTCACTTCGGCGTCGGGATAGTAGCGCCGGTATTCGCGCTTGGCGTAAATACCGGGGATAGGGTCGTTGCGGTGCAGGATCTGCTGGGCGGCGCTCGGCATCATGTGTCGGCGCAGATACACGAATTGACGGCCTTCTGACTCTGTCAGTTTTTTTTCTAATTCACTGACCGGCAATCCAAGCAGGCGCGCTAAGTCCGGCCAGCGATCACGCTGTTGCGCCAAGGTTTCGGGATGCCCCCAAATCGAATCGACTGGCGAACTGACAGCCAGCGGTTCGCCGTTGCGATCCAAGATCATCCCACGGTGCGCGGGGACTTCGACGACTCGCACAAAGCGTTCGTTGCCCTGCCCTTGCAAAAAATCGTTGTGCACTAACTGTAGATAAGCGGCGCGGGCCACCATTCCACCCGCCGCTGCAAACACCAAGCCCAATACCAAACCCTGGCGGGTTACCACAGGGAATAAAGGCCGCATCTGACGCGCGAACTTTCCGACATGGCCAGACGCCATGTATTTTCCGCAATCGAGCAACGGCTTCCACAGCTGACCCGCAAACGTTGCCGCCCGACCAGGAACCCCATACTTCCCGGATTTAGGGAACCATGCTCGCATCTTGCGTAAAAATGCTGCCAAGGTCATCTTTCTATTGGGTGGCTTATTCATGCGGCAGGATATAAAGTACTTCATCAGGATCAGGCGTCAACATATTGAGACGTCTGCGCGCTATTTCTTCGACTGCAAAATCGGTCACCAAGGTACTTTGTTCGAGTTGTAGCGATTCCCATTCAACGTCAAGGTTATCCTTTTCCGCTTGCAACTTTTGCAACTGAAAAAAAAGCTGGCGGTTGATATGTCGGGTGTAGACCACACCAACGCCCGATGCCAACACAGCGCCAGCCAACACCACGATGATTAATAGCTGGCTTTTCATCAGACCCGCTCCGCCACACGCAACAAGGCGCTACGAGCACGAGGATTGTGGGCGATCTCTAAATTGGCCGGCCGCGCCAGCGAGCCAACCGGTCGTAGAGTTACCCCCTGTGGTCCGCCAGCCACGGGCAAATCCAAAGGCAGCTCCCGCCCTCGCGCCTGTTTCCGCATAAATTGCTTGACGATCCGATCCTCCAATGAATGGAAGCTAATCACGGCGAGTCGTCCTCCTGGCGCTAAAACCTGTACGGTCTGCGGCAATACCACACTTAACTCGTACAATTCCTCGTTAATTGCGATTCGAATCGCTTGAAACACTCGTGTGGCTGGATGTTTGCCCGCTTCGCGGGTCGGGACCGCGCTTGCAATAATCGCGGCAAGTCGGCCCGTAGTTCCAATCGGGGCTTGCCGGCGGGCGGCAATAATGGCCCGAACAATCCGCCGATGAAATCGCTCCTCGCCAAACTCCACCAGAACCCGTTCCAATTCCGCTTCGTCAACTCGATTGATCCAGTGAGCCGCGGGATCATCCAGCTGTGGGGAAGACACCCCTAGATCAAGCAAAACACCATTTAGCCGGCCCGATAACCCCCGTTCAGCCACACTGTCCGCCAACTTGCTGAACCGACTCCAAACGAACTGGAATCGCCCATCGTCCGCAAATTTTGCTTTCGCCCATTCCGCGGCGTTCGGATCTCGATCCAGCGCCAGCAACGAACCCGTTGGCCCCAGCTTCGCTAGTATGGCCGCCGCGTGCCCACCCCGACCGAATGTGGCATCCACATAATGGCCATCTGGACGAATGGCCAGCGCGGCCAAGGCTTCCTCTACTAAAACCGGACGATGTGGCGACGATGAAGCCGAGTCGTTCAAAATGCCAATGCATCCAAATCCGGCGTGGATTCACCATCACCTTCACTGGCTATTTCGGCTTCGCACCACGCCTGCCAAGCCAGCTCGTTCCAAATTTCAAACTTGTTACCCTGCCCTAACAGGACAATTTGCTTTTCCAGATGGGCGAAGTCTCGCAACAACCCTGGCACCAAAATACGCCCAGCCGCATCCAACCGGCACTCTTCCGCATGTCCCATCATCAACCGTTTTATGGCGCGAGCACGTTTGTTGAGGCTGGAGAGCCGGATTAATTCACGCTCGATCTGTTCCCATATGTCCAGGGGATACAGCAGGAGGCATCCATCGCGATCAATCGTTATCACGACTTGACCGTCAACCGTATCCAATAAACGCTGGCGATAGACGGCTGGCATCGATAGCCGACCCTTGTTATCCAGTGCTATACGATGAATGCCTCGAAACACTAATCGCTTCCCTCGACACGCTCAGCTGGTCTCATATCCCACTTTCTCCCACTTTCCGCCACTAACTATAGGGAGGCCAGATAGCTGCTGTCAAGGAAAGCCATCAAAATGAAATTTTCATAAAATGTTGTTCAATAACATTTAATTAACAAATACGAAAAAAATGTGGTCGGCTTGGACAACTCCAATTCGTAACACCATGCGGCGTGAGTAGCTGAAAAAATCGGGAGAAGTTGGAATGGGGAGAACGAACTCAATCGCGCGCGATACAACCGAGCAAGGCGGGATAAGAAGGGAACCGGCCTATAAGCCGGGTTCTGTCGAGGACGGTCATTCCTCTGCGACGCCTGTCGCCAGACGCCTGTAGCGACCTACCCGGAAGCCGCGCGGACCACGCGATAACGCTCCCCTATTTGGTCTTGCTCCGAGCGGGGTTTACCCTGCCGCATCTGTTGCCAGATACGCGGTGCGCTCTTACCGCACCTTTTCACCCTTACCGGTTCTCACGAACTTAGGCGGTGTATTTTCTGTGGCACTTTCCGTCGGCTCACGCCGCCCAGGCGTTACCTGGCGCTCTGTCCTATGGAGCCCGGACTTTCCTCCATATCGCATAGCGATACAGCGACCGTCCAGCCGGTTCCGAAGCATAGTTTCCATATCAACTCCACCCTTGGCAAGCAAAAATCAATCTTCCTCAGTTGTACCGCGCGCTCCCAGCGCCAACGCGAGATCGTACAATGGTTTTTTGCGCAAGCCAGTCAACTTGGCGGCAACAACCACCGCTCGACTGATTGGAAGCTCCGAAAGCAGCATAGAGAGCAGGTGTCGATTCTCCGGAGTATCCGCTTCAATAGCGGTTGAGGCGCCGTGCACCAAGAGCACGAACTCACCCTTTTTTCGATTGAGATCACTTTCCAGCCATGCCGTCAATTCAGCCAAAGTCGCGCCATGCACCTCTTCAAACCGTTTGGTCAACTCACGGGCGATCACCGCCAAACGCTTCTGGCCGATCTCCGCGGCCATATCAGCCAAAGTGTCCGCAATCCGGTGGCTAGACTCGAAAAAGATCAGGGTGCGCTCCTCGCTGGCCAGCGCTCGCAACCGTTCTCGACGAGCCACGCTTTTGGCTGATAGAAATCCTTCGAACACGAAACGGTCAGTCGGCAGGCCGGCGACCGACAAAGCAGCCAGCAGACTACTCGGCCCCGGTATCGGAATCACCGGCAATTTCCGGTGACGCAGCTCACGCACCAACGGAAAACCCGGATCGCTGATCAGCGGCGTGCCGGCATCGGATACCAGTGCGATGCTTCTGCCTTCCCCCAGCAATGTAACAACCTGTTCCAATCGATTGCGCTCGTTGTGTTCGTGTAGCGATAACAGCGGCTTATCGATCTCAAAATGCCGTAAAAGCTGCCCGGTATGACGGGTATCTTCGGCGGCGATGTAGTCCACTTCTCGCAGGATTCGCAATGCGCGCAGGGTGATATCCTCCAAGTTCCCAATTGGCGTTGCGATCACATACAGCGCGCCGGATTCGACGGTCATGCGCTAACCCTCTACAATGTCCGAGTTTTTAGAAATTCCGATCCAGCTTGTCACTGTTGGAGACCGTTGTTGATCAGCCGCGTTGCGCAGGGAACCGCCGCCGAGGATTTCGCGCTGCACTATTTGGAAGCGCGCGGGTTGACCTTGGTAGCGCGTAATTTCCGCTGTCGAGCCGGCGAGCTGGATCTCATTCTGCGCGACGGCGAGCAACTGGTCTTCGTGGAAGTGCGCAGCCGCCGGTCTAGCCAGTTTGGCACGCCCGCCGAATCGGTCACCCACAGCAAGCAACAACGACTGCTACGCGCGGCGGCCTTCTACCTGCAACGCCAGCGCCTTGATTTGCCCTGCCGCTTCGATGTGGTCGCCATCCTGCAACCGGGAGACGCGCCACAAGTCGAATGGATTCAGGATGCCTTCCAGCTTACGTGAATTTGTGGTGTTTCGCCGCAGTAACCGAGTATTGATGCAATGACCGTTGATAAAACCGCCCAATTACAAGACCTTTTGGCCCGCCGCATCCTGATTTTGGATGGCGCGATGGGCACCATGATTCAAAGTTATCGCCTGACTGAAAACGATTTTCGCGGCGAGCGGTTCCACGACTGGCCAAGCGATCTCAAGGGCAACAACGATCTATTAGTACTGACCCAACCGGCGATCATCCGCGAGATTCACGCCGCCTATCTGGACGCGGGCGCGGACATCATCGAGACCAACACCTTCAATTCCACCTCGGTCTCAATGCACGACTACGGGATGGAAAGCCTGGTGTCGGAGCTGAATCGGGAAGCGGCGAAACTGGCGCGCGAAGTGGCCGACCGCTACAGCACGCCAGCGCGTCCGCGTTTTGTGGCCGGGATTCTCGGCCCCACCAACCGCACCGCCAGCCTGTCGCCCGACGTAAACAATCCCGGCTTTCGCAATATTCGTTTCGACGCATTGGTCACCGCTTACACCGAAGCGGCGCAAGGACTGATCGACGGCGGCGCGGATATTCTATTGGTGGAAACGATCTTCGATACCCTCAACGCCAAGGCGGCGCTGTTCGCCATTCAGCAGCTCTTCGATCAGGGCGATTTCCGTTTGCCAGTGATGATTTCCGGCACCATCACCGACAAATCTGGCCGCACTCTGTCTGGCCAAACTACCGAAGCCTTCTGGAACTCGCTATCCCCGATCCACCCGCTTTCCTTTGGCCTCAACTGCGCGCTTGGAGCAACCCAACTCCGACCCTACATTGCCGAACTGGCCCGGATCGCGGATACCTGTGTTTCCGTCCATCCCAATGCGGGCCTACCCAACGCTTTCGGCGACTACGATGAAACGCCGGAAATGATGGCCGCGACCATCCGCGAGTTCGCGGAAAGCGGTTTTATGAATATCGTCGGCGGCTGCTGTGGCACCACGCCCGCGCACATTCGCGCCATTGTCGAGGCGATCAAGGATTTTCCGCCGCGCCCGATTCCCGCCATCGAACCGCGCTGTCGGTTGAGCGGATTGGAGCCGCTAAACATCGGCCCGGATTCGCTGTTCGTCAATGTGGGCGAGCGCACTAACGTCACTGGCTCAGCGGTCTTCAAACGGCTGATTACCAAGGGCGATTACACCGCCGCGCTCGATGTCGCCCGCCAACAGGTCGAAAACGGCGCGCAAATCATCGACATCAACATGGACGAAGGGATGCTGGATTCCAAGGAAGCGATGGTCACGTTTCTCAATTTGATCGCCGCCGAGCCGGACATCAGTCGGGCGCCGGTGATGCTCGATTCATCCAAATGGGAGATCCTGGAAGCCGGTTTGAAATGTATTCAGGGCAAGCCGGTAGTGAATTCCATCAGCATGAAGGAAGGCGAGGCAGCGTTTATTCGGCAGGCAAAACTGATTCGTCGTTACGGTGCGGCGGCCATCGTGATGGCTTTCGACGAGCAGGGTCAGGCTGATACTGAGGAACGCAAGTTCGCTATCTGCCAGCGCGCTTATCGGATTTTGACCGAGCAGGTCGGCTTCCCGGCACAGGACATCATTTTCGATCCCAATATCTTCGCGGTCGCCACCGGCATCGCCGAACACAACAACTACGCGGTAGATTTCATTAAGGCCACCCGCCGGATTAAGGCGGAATTGCCGTATGCGCTGGTATCGGGCGGCGTTTCTAACGTGTCGTTCTCGTTCCGGGGCAATAACCCGGTCCGCGAGGCGATTCATTCGGTGTTCCTTTACCACGCCATTCAGGCGGGCATGAGTATGGGCATCGTCAACGCCGGCCAACTGGCGATTTACGAGGACATCCCGGCGGAACTTCGTGAGCGGGTCGAGGATGTGATTCTCAATCGCCGCTCGGACGCCACCGAACGGCTATTGGAAATCGCCGACCAGTACAAGGACGATGGCGGCGCGACGGGCCCCAAGCGCGAGGAGCAGGATTGGCGCTCTTGGCCGGTGACCAAGCGGCTGGAGCACGCGCTGGTCAAGGGCATCGACGAGTTCGTTGAGATCGACACCGAGCAAGCCCGCCAGGAGGCGAAACGACCACTGCACGTCATCGAAGGGCCACTGATGGACGGCATGAACGTGGTTGGCGACCTGTTCGGCGCGGGTAAGATGTTCCTGCCGCAGGTGGTCAAATCGGCGCGGGTGATGAAAAAAGCGGTCGCCTATTTGATCCCGTTTATCGAAGCCGAACAGGGTGAAGGCGAACGGCGCTCTAATGGTCGGATCGTGATGGCAACGGTCAAGGGCGACGTGCACGACATCGGTAAGAATATCGTCGGCGTGGTGCTCCAGTGCAATAACTTTGAGGTGATCGACCTGGGAGTGATGGTACCCGCTCAGAAAATTCTCGACACCGCCCGCGAACAGAATGCCGACATGATCGGCCTGTCCGGACTGATCACGCCGTCGCTGGATGAAATGGTCAACGTCGCCAAGGAGATGAAGCGGCAGGATTTCTCCATTCCACTGCTGATCGGCGGCGCGACCACATCCGGGGTGCACACCGCGGTCAAGATCGACCCGCAATATCCCGGCCCGGTACTCTACGTCAAGGACGCTTCACGGGCGGTTGGTGTGGCTCAGAATCTGGTCAGCATTGATGTCAAAGCCGATTACGTGGCGCGCACCAAGGCCGACCACGCCCAGAAACGCGAACAACACGCCAAACGCCGCAGTCGGGAACCCTTGTTGACCTTCGCCAAAGTCGCCGCTAACCGACCGCAACTGGATTGGACCCACTATGTCCCTCCCCGTCCGACCTTTCTCGGCGTGCGCGCTTTCGACGATTATTCCCTGGCCGATCTGGTGGAGCGGATCGACTGGACGCCATTCTTTCAGGCGTGGGAGTTGCGCGGGCGTTATCCCGCCATTCTCGACGACCTAGACCAGGGTGCGCAAGCTCGGCAATTGTTTGATCAGGCGCAAGGGATGCTGGACAAAATCATCAGCGAACGCTGGCTAAAGGCGCGGGCGGTCATCGGCTTTTTCCCCGCTAACCGCAACAGCGCCGGCGATATCACGCTGTATGCGGACGATAGCCGACAACAGCTTCTTCTGACATTACACCATCTGCGCCAGCAGACGCCGAAACCGGAAGGCAAGCCGCATTACTGCCTGGCGGACTGGATCGCTCCACGGGAATCCGGGCTCGCTGACTATCTGGGCGCATTCGCGGTCACCGCTGGCATCGGCATCGACGAACGGGTCGCGGCCTTTCAGCAAGCGCATGACGATTACAGCGCCATCCTGTTAAAAGTGCTGGCCGACCGCTTGGCGGAAGCCTTTGCTGAGCGTCTGCACGAACGAGTGCGCAAGGAATTCTGGGGTTACTCCGCGGACGAGACGCTGGATAACGAAGCGATGATCGACGAACGTTATCGCGGCATCCGGCCCGCGCCCGGCTATCCGGCTTGTCCCGATCACACTGAGAAAGGCTTGCTCTGGCAACTGCTGGATGTGGAAACCAAAGCCGGGATCCACTTGACCGAGCATTTCGCCATGACGCCGACAGCGGCGGTCAGCGGCTGGTATTTTAGTCACCCCGAAGCGCGCTACTTCGGCGTGGGACGAATTGATCGGGATCAGACGGCCGATTATGCCCGGCGCAAGGGCTGGACAGTCGCGGAAGCCGAACGATGGCTCGCGCCGAATTTGGGCTATGAACCGGAGGAGTGAGTGAATAGAGGCCACGGATGGCCGGAACTGCAAAGATTCAGGCAGCGAACAAGCTTTCGAGATGGATCCATTCCGCTACCGGATCGGCGCTGATGCCGGCGATTTTCTGTTCCAAATCAGCCCACATCGCTTCGTGGACCAGCTCATAGCTGTGACCCCAGAATAAGAACACGCCGTCGCTCGCCTTGGCCTGTTCGTAGCGACTCCAGAACGCCGGATCGTTGAACCGGCAACTGACGCTCAATTCAAGCGGATCGGCCGATAGCAACAGATTGTCGCTCTCGACCACCGTGCGGGCATACCCATGACCCGCCGCGCGAACAGCTTCCTTAACGGCAGGATTAAAAGTCCCAAAGGGGTAACAAAAACCCCGCGCCGGCTGCTGAAACCAATCCTGTAATAGCCGACGGCTATCCCCGACTTCTCGCGCCAAATCCACCGGCGACAGGTCGGTCAAGTTGGGATGGGTCAGCGAATGGTTGGCAATTTCAAAGCCCGCGTAAACCGCGGCCAGCTCATCGCGCCCCAGTCGCCAGACCTCCTTTTCACCATAGCGCCAACTGAATGTACGTTGCGGTTGATGCAGGCCAGGGTTCAGATTAAAGGTTGCGGTGGCGCGATACCGCAACAACAGTTCCACTAATTTGACATCATCAACTATACCGTCATCCCAACTTTGAGTGACTTTCATCCCTCACACCAAGTGCTCAACCAGCCTGCCAGACTGGCTGACGCTTCAAAATCAAGCGGCTTCGCTACCACTCGCCGTTACGGACCCGGCGCACCAGTACATTCAATTCATCATCGGGCACATCGCTCAAACCACGAATGATTTCAGCGAATAAGATCGGCCGTTTCATCACAATCTCACGAATGTCAGTGGACACCTTGCCCGCCAGGGCCAGCAACAAATCCGCATCTTCGCCTAAATCAGCTGATAATCGTCTAATAGTGTCTTCTGACGGCGGAGACACGTCGCCCCGCTCGATCTTACTGAGATAAGCTGGTTCTACTCCGATCCGTTGAGCGGTCTGGCGAACCGAATAACGACGATTGACTTCACGACGTTGTTCGCGCAGCTGCCGCACATAGTTACCAAAATCCATTGCGCTACCTCTATATAATTTATTAAACCAAAAATCGAATACTGTGTATGCTAACAAACAATATGAAACATCATGCTTATTCTGTGCCAACTTTTGGCATTAAGTACTTTTATCAACCCGACTCACAAAGCCAATGAGGCAATATTATACAATAATATAGTGATTGTAACTTGACAAGAGCAATAAACCTAAATCATAAGCATCAATTGTTGAAATCATCCACTTTTCCTGAAATTATTCAGAATAATTGCACTGGCAAAGCCCGGCCAGGCTAAAACGGGCTAAAATATGTATTGTGGAAACTCTGTCATGATTACGTTGCTTACCTGAATTTAAGCTGAATCGGATGTTCGTACCCGGACAACAGGGGGATAACACAAAGAAAATAACAGCTCAGCGATCAGACATGCGGGCCAAACTGACCGCCAAGCGCGTTCGAACGATTTGATCAAACCAGGATTCAGGCTTCCCGCCGCCGCAAATCGAGGGTATAAGGGAAATTGGGATTGGCTTGTTCCGGGACCACTGTCATGAGTCCCGGTGTATGGCCATACGGCCAGAACCGGGCGAAGCGCCGGGCTTCGGCTTCGTTGGCATTGACTGGGAAGGTATCGGGGTTCCGCCCGCCAGGATGCATGACATGATAGGTGCAACCTCCAATGGAGCGCTGATTCCAGCGATCAAGCAAATCGAACACCAACGGAGTATGAATCGGAATGGTCGGGTGTAACGCCGACGGCGGCTGCCAAGCGCGGTAGCGGACTCCGGCGACGAATTCACCTGGCGCGCCTGTCGCGCGCAGCGGCACCGGCCGGCCGTTGCAGGTCACCACATGCCGTTCTCCGACCATCCCGTTCACTTTGACCTGGAGCCGTTCCACCGAAGAATCGACATAGCGGGCAGTCCCTCCTAGCGCCTGTTCTTCGCCGAGTACATGCCACGGTTCCAACGCTTGCCGCAGCTCCAGTTCAATGCCTTGCTGGACAATACGACCGTAATGAGGGAAACGGAACTCGAAAAACGGCAGGAACCAATCCTTCTCAAACGCTAAGCCCGCGTGATTGAGTTCGATGATGACATCCTCAAAATCCTTCCACACATAGTGCGGCAGCATAAACTGGTCGTGGAGGCGAGAGCCCCAACGTACCATCTTCTGGTTCGGATACGGCCGCTCCCAAAACCGCGCCACCAAGCCCCGCACCAACAGCATCTGCATCAAGCTCATACGCGCGTGTGGCGGCATTTCAAACGCTCGCATCTCCACCAATCCCAACCGGCCAGCGGCGCTATCTGGCGAGTACAGCTTGTCGATACAGAATTCGGTACGATGGGTGTTGCCGGTCAAATCCACCAGCAAATTGCGCAGCAGCCGATCCACCAGCCAAGGTTGCGACGCTTCACCGACCGGCATCTCGTTGAAGGCAAGCTCGAGTTCATACAGGCTGTCGTTCCGCGCTTCATCCACTCGCGGCGCCTGACTGGTCGGTCCAATAAAGAGGCCGGAGAACAAATAAGACAGACTGGGATGATGCTGCCAGTAGCTCAACAAGCTGCGCAGCAATTCGGGCCGGCGCAGGAACGGGCTATCGGTCGGGTTCGCCCCTCCCAACGTGACATGATTGCCGCCGCCGGTGCCAGTATGACGGCCATCGAGCATAAACTTTTCAGTCGCTAACCGGGACTGCCTAGCATCTTCGTACAATCCCTCAATGATTTGCTTTAATTCCTCCCAGTTACCGGCGGGATGAATGTTGACCTCGATAACGCCTGGATCAGGCGTGACCGCGAATTTGCGCAAACGCTCATCCGGCGGGGGCGCGTATCCCTCCACCAATACGGGCATCTTGAGGTGAGCCGCCGTTTGTTCGACACAAGCCAGCAAATCCAGATAATGCTCCAACTCCCCCACTGGCGGCATGAACACGTACAGGTGTCCCTCGCGCGGCTCCACACACAACGCGGTATGGATAACCGGTGTTTCCGCATCATCCGCCGGCTGTTCTTGGCCCTTCTGATCCGATGGGTCGTCAGGCGAAAAAACCACGCCTGCTTTGCTATCGGCCGCCAGCGATGATTGCCTATCACTATTGCGCTTCTCCTCACCTTGGAGAAAATTGTCATAGCGATTCATCGCGGCTCCATGCGCGTCGCCCAAGGCGGCGCGACACTCGAATAGCGATTGCGGGCACGGGATCTCCCGCGCCGTTTCCTTAACCCAAGGCAACGCCGCCAACGGCAACCGATACCCCATCGGTGAATCACCTGGAACCAGGTATAGGTGCTCTCGGCGCAAAGTCCACTGCCCGCTGAGCCAATGGCCACCATCGACAGTTTGCCCCCAGCGCAGCGGCAACACATAGCCGGTCACTTCATTCAAACCCCGCTCCAGCAGCAGCGCCAAGCGCCGCCGTTCCTCAGCATCCTTCAGATCAAACTTGAGCGGATCGACATTGGCCGGGAGGGTGTGTTCCTTCCACAGGTAGTAGTAAACATCCTCATAGCTTGGAATGACATACTGCGCGCTCAGACCCAATCGTTGGGTTAATTCCATTGCGAATGCTTGCGCCTGTTCGGTGCCAAATCCTTGTATGGCTTCATCATCGGCCAACCAACGCGAATCGCGCCACAGCGCTACGCCGTCGCTACGCCAGAAGCAGGATAGCGCCCACCGCGGCAAGGACTCGCCTGGATACCATTTACCTTGGCTATAATGCAGAAATCCATGCGGCGCAAAACGGTCGCGCAATTTTTTCAGCAGCTGGCCCGATAGCTTGCGCTTGGTCGGACCCATTGCTTCCACGGTCCATTCCGCGCCGTCCATGTCGTCGATAGAGACAAAGGTCGGTTCGCCGCCCATGGTCAAGCGCACATCGCCGCTTGCCAAGCATCGATCCACCGTTTGGCCGAGCTGTTCGATCCGCTCCCACTGCTGGTCGCTGTAGGGTTTGGTAACCCGCGGATCTTCATGGATACGCTCGACCTTCATTGCAAAATCGAACTGTGTTTTGCAATCATCGGTGTAACCGGTCACTGGCGCGGCGCTGGATGGCGTTGGCGTACAAGCCAGGGGGATATGGCCCTCGCCAGCGAATAGCCCCGAAGTCGGGTCTAAACCCAGCCAGCCCGCACCGGGCACAAACACTTCGGCCCAGGCGTGCAGATCGGTAAAGTCAGCGGTGGGGCCCGAGGGGCCATCCAGCGCTTTGACATCGGCGGTCAATTGGATCAGATAGCCGGACACGAAGCGAGCCGCCAACCCCAGATGACGGAGGATCTGCACCAGCAGCCAGGCGGAGTCACGACAGGAACCGCTGCGTTTTTCCAGCGTTTCTTCACTGCTCTGCACACCCGGCTCCATCCGGACGATATAACCAATGTCCCGATTCAACTGCTGGTTGAGATGCACCAGAAAATCCACGATCCGCAGCGGCTCGCGGTCGACGCTGGCTAACCTCTTCTGCAACAATGGTCCACGTTCCTGGATTTCAAGATAGGGCATCAGCTCCTGGCGCAGGGTCGCTTCATAGCCAAAACCGTAGCGCTCCGCATATTCCTCAACAAAAAAATCAAAGGGATTAATGACCGTCATTTCGGCCACCAGATCAACCGCGATCGATAATTCTCGAATCTTTTCGGGAAATACCAAGCGCGCTTGGAAGTTGCCGAAAGGATCCTGCATCCAATTGATAAAGTGTGCGGCCGGCTCGATTTTCAGGGAATAGGCTTGAATGGGCGTCAGGGCGTGCGGGGCCGGCCGCAACCGGATCACATGAGGCGATACGCCAACGGGTCGATCAAATCGATAAGAAGTGTGGTGGTGGAGTGCAACACGTATAGCCATAGCCAATCCTTTAAGTCGGCGACAAGGGGGCGCATTATGCGCGTCTGAACGGGTTTGACAAATGCAAGCACCATTCCGGGCGGCACGAATCCATTTTTCCGGCAATTCACAGCGCTAACTTACGGCTCCAGCGCACTTCTTTCGTGCATTCTTTCGCCTATTGCACCATCCTAGCGCTCAAGACAGCGCGCTTTGGGTCGGCTCCGGTGTGGGCATACGCAGCCCTAGCCCCCGCTCGCGCCTCAACCAATCACAGCGGCCGCATAACTGAAAAGCTTTAATACAGCAAATAATTCAGACAAACTCAAACAATTCGATTGCATTGGCTCTACCCTATTCGGCTGAGTGGATAATAGAAATATTTCCTTGGCTTGGATTTTGCTGAACCCAACCATAACGCTTATCGAGAGCTGCCCATGCAAAGGATGATTGATGACAATTGAGTGGCAACATTACGCCGCGGCGGGCTTCTACGACGAATTGATAGACAGTGCGACTGGGCCGCGTCGCGCCGCGCGAACGCTTTGCGAATACCTCGCTTCCCTCAGCGACGAGGAATTGCGCGAACGCAAGACCGCCGCTGAGCTGGCCATTTTGGTGATGGGAATCACCTTCACTGTGTATACCGAAGGCGGCAGCATCGACCGCGCTTGGCCGTTCGACATCGTGCCGCGCATCATTTCCAAACACGAATGGGATCACGCTGAAGCGGGCCTGAAACAGCGGGTTCAAGCGCTTAATCTGTTTATTGACGATCTCTACCACGAACAGAAAATTATTAAGGATAGGGTTTTTCCCGCTGAGGTATTGGCCAAATCAGTGAATTTCCGGCCGCAATGCGTGGGGGTCAACCCTCGGCACGGCATCTGGGCGCATATTTGCGGCTCGGATCTGGTGCGTGATAAAGACGGCACCCTCTATGTGTTGGAAGATAATCTCCGGGTCCCCTCCGGGGTGTCTTATATGTTGGAAAACCGGGTTGTCACCAAGCGGGTATTTCCAGAGCTCTTCGCCTACCAGCGCATTCAGCCGGTGGATGATTACAGTTTGCGGCTCTATGACATGCTGGTTTCGTTGTCGCCCCGGCCCGGCGATTACCCAAACGTCGTGGTGCTGACGCCGGGCATCTACAACTCGGCCTATTTCGAACATTCCTATCTGGCCCAGCAAATGGGGGTGGAATTGGTCGAAGGCAGCGATCTCGAAGTCGGTGACGACGATTGCGTCTACATGCGCACCATCAGCGGCCTGGAACGGGTGGATGTCATCTACCGGCGCATTGACGATCTCTTTTTGGACTCGGAGGTCTTTCGGCCTGACTCGGCTTTGGGGGTTCCTGGGCTGATGCGGGCTTGGCGCAAAGGCAATGTGGCGCTGGCCAACGCTCCCGGCGCGGGCGTGGCCGATGACAAGGTGGTCTACGCCTTTGTGCCAGAAATCATCAAATATTATCTGGACCAAGATCCGCTCATTCCCAACGTGCCATCCTGGCTTTGCATGCGGGAACTGGATCTTAAGCACACGCTGGCGAATTTGGATAAACTGGTGGTCAAGCCAGCCAACGAATCAGGCGGTTACGGCATGTTGGTCGGACCACACGCCAGCGCCGCCGACCGGAAACGCTTTGCCGAACTGATCAAGAAAGATCCCCGCAACTACATCGCTCAACCCACGCTGGCGCTATCGACCTCGCCGACCCTGTGCGAAGATCGCATGGAACCCCGCCATATCGATTTACGACCGTTCATTCTGTCCGGCCCGACCACTTATGTCACCACCGGCGGTCTGACCCGCGTGGCGCTGCGCAAGGGCTCCCTGGTGGTGAATTCTTCGCAAGGGGGTGGTAGCAAGGACACCTGGATCGTCGATACCGAGAGCTTCTAACCATGCTGTCACGCGTTGCTCAGAACATTTACTGGATGGCCCGTTACATCGAACGGGCCGAAGACACGGCTCGCCTCATCAACGTCAATACCAATCTGCTGCTGGATCTGCCCCGCAACATCACCTTTGGCTGGTTGCCACTGATTTTCATCATCGGCGCCGAGCATGAGTATTTTGAAAAGGACCCCAATCGTCTCGCTGACGAAAACACGGTCGTCAAATTTCTTATCGGCGATAAGAACCCCAGCTCGATTATCACCAGTCTGGCCTGCGCCCGCGAAAACCTGCGCACCACCCGCGACGTGGTGCCCCAAGAGGCATGGGAACAGATCAACAGTTTGTACATCTATGCCCGCGACCATGTTCCTAGCCGGCGTGGACGCTACGAATTCCTGCGCCGGGTTATCCAGGGCGCCCAACAGATCAATGGCATGTTAGCTGGCGCCATGACGCATAGCGCGGCCTATGATTTTGTGCGAGTAGGCCGGTTCCTAGAACGCGCCGACATGACCACCCGCATTCTGGATGTGCGCTCCGCCAATCTGCTGCCTCGCGCCGGCGAGCCGACAACGCTCAAGCAAGAACAAACCCAGGGAAAAACCAAAAGCAGCCAGACGCAAATCGCGGCGCCAGCGCAAGAGGAACAGAATCCGTTTGAGAGCATTCAGTGGATGAGCGTACTGAAATCCTTGAGCGCTTATCAGATGTACCGCCAGCAGGTGCGATTAAGGGTGGGCGGACCAGACGTATTGAAATTTCTGTTGCAGGATCAATCTTTTCCGCGAGCGGTATCATTCTGTCTGAAAGAGCTGGAAACCTGCTTGAAGGACTTGCCCGGAAATACGGCCTCGCTGAGGGCTATCGCCGCCCTCAAGCAGCGGCTGAATACCGCCGCCATCCCGGAGCTGGCGCGCGAAGGCTTGCACGAGTTCATTGACGAACTCCAGATCGGCCTGGGCGAACTGCACGATCAAATCGCGGCGAGTTACTTCACCCACTAACATCGACCGAATCAGCGTATCGCCGAACGCCATGAAACCCTCGCGGCGTTCGCGATCAGCCTGGGCGTCGAGGGTTTTTCCAGCACGCCAGACAGTGTAGGATCGCTTTAGCCGGCTCGCGGCCAGGCCCAACATCACGCTGGCCCGTCACCGCGGTATCAGGCCATCATCCCCAGAAAAACTTGGCTCCACATGGCGCTGAAGAGCCATTATAGCTCATCCCATGAACGTTCTTATCATCTACGCCCATCCTAACCCACGTAGCTTTAACCGGGCGATTCTGGATACCGTGGAAACCACCTTGCGCGAGCGGGGCCACGCTATTCGCATTCACGACCTGTATCAGATGCAGTGCCGGGCGGTGCTGGACGGGGAGGATCTACTCCGAAACTGGCGCGGCGACTTGCCAGCGGACACGCGTCGGGAGCAGGACGCCATTCTTTGGGCGCGCAAGCTCGTGTTCATCTACCCCATCTGGTGGTTTGGCCCACCGGCAATTTTGAAAGGCTGGATCGACCGCGTTTTTACTTGTAAATTTGCTTTCGATTTTGGCCCGTCGGGCATGACCGGTTTGCTTACTCATGAAAAAGCGATGGTTATTAATACGTTGGGCGGCGATGAAGCCACCTATCAGGCGCAGCACTGGCACGAATTGCTGGTCCGGCCGATGACCGAAGGCGTTCTTGGGGCTTGCGGCATCCATGAGGTGAGCTATCGGGCCTTCTACCAAGTACCGACTGTCACCCCCGCCGAACGGCAAGCGATGTTAGCGGAAGTCCGCACCTTGGCCGCGACCTTCTAAACATCGTTATTTCGGCCTTCCAATCACCGCGCTTGGCTTGGCATAATGCACCATCCGAAGTTCTTCCATCTGGATGTTCCATCGGAGCCCGTTCACTTCATCGCCGCTCATCCGGCAAGGGAGCACAATAAGAATGCGCGTCCTGCTGACCACCAACGAATATCCCCCCTACGTCTACGGCGGCGCAGGTGTTCATGTCGAATATCTGTCACGCGAACTGGCCAAGCTCACCCCGGTCGAAGTGCGCAGCTTCCACGATCAAACTGTCGATGAAGGCCAACTGCGCGTGCGCGGCATCAAGATGGACACCACCCATTTCGCCGGCTGCCCGCAATCCTTCGTCTCGCCGCTCAAGGCGTTAAGTACTTGCCTGGCTTTCGTCGGCCAAGGCGTCCACGACCTGGAAGGCAACGCCGAGATCATCCACTGTCACACCTGGTACGCCCACTTCAGCGGGATTCTCGCCAAGATTCTCTACAACATCCCGCTCGTGATTACCGTTCACTCGCTAGAACCGTTGCGCCCGTGGAAACGCGAGCAACTCGGCCGCGGCTACGATCTATCCTGCTGGATCGAGAAAACCGCGCTGGAGACGGCCGACGCGATCATCGCCGTGTCGCGCAGCACCCGCGATGATATTCTGCGGTTGTTCAATGTTGAACCAACCAAGGTAGTGGTCATTCCCAACGGCATCGACACCGACGAATACAGGCCGACTCATGACCCCGACGCGATCACCCAGCTCGGCATTGATCCGAATCGTCCCTACGTGTTGTTCGTCGGCCGCATGACACGCCAGAAAGGCTTGTATTATCTGTTGCAAGCGATCCCGCATCTGAATCCCAAGCTGCAAGTGGTGCTGTGCGCGGGCGACGCCGATACCCTGGCCATGCAGCGCGAGATGGAAGAAATGGTGCAGGAGCTGCAAAGCCATCGCGACGGTATCGTCTGGATTCCCAAGATGGTGTCGCGCCAAACCACTATTATCCTCTACTCGCACGCTTCCATTTTCTGCTGCCCTTCGATTTACGAACCGTTCGGCATCATCAATCTGGAAGCCATGGCCTGCGGCACGCCAGTAGTCGGCAGCGCGGTGGGTGGCATTAACGAAGTGGTGGTGGATGGCGAAACCGGTCTTTTGGTCGATCCGCAACTCTCACCGGAACCGCCGCACGATCCCAGTTCCCCGGCCAAATTCGAGCACGGTCTGGCCAATGCGATCAATCGCTTGGCCGACGATCCGGCACTGCTTGAAAGAATGAGCCAGGCCGGCCGTGAACGCGTTGAGCGCCATTACAGTTGGCGTAGCATCGCCCAGCAGACCTACGATCTTTATCGCCGGTTACGGTCACAGCGCAACTGAATACTTTCGTTCCGAATCACTTCCCGGGGCTGTCACAGGCCCCTTTTTGTTGTTGCAACGCTTTCACATTGACAAAATTGCTCAGCTGTAAGCACATCATGTTAATGAGTCAGCTTTATCATCGTTTAACTCTCATCTGCCCGCGGTTACGTGGTTCAAATTACATACAACATTATCCGTGGAGGAGAAGAAATCATGCCTTCCTCAATTCCTGTCATTGAAAATTCCCTCACTACCCCAAGAGTACGAAAAATCGAGTATGACCGGCCTTGGGAATGGCTGGCGGCGGGTTGGCGGGATCTATGGCGCGCTCCGGCGGTCAGTATCCCCTATGGACTGTTATTCGTGATCATGGGCTATGCCTTGGTGTATCTCGCCACGACCCGCTTTCAGTTTATCTTGATCCTTACCAGCTCATTCATGCTGGCCGGCCCCTTTCTTGCGATGGGGTTGTATGAAGTCAGCCGCTACTTGGAAGTCGGAAAAACTCCGACACTGGGCGCGGCCCTGACCGCATGGCGACATAATCCGCTACCGATCTTGCTGTTTGGCTTGCTGGTCGGCTTGCTAATCATCGTCTGGGTGCGTCTATCCGCTTTATTATTCGCCGTTATTCTAGGGGGGCATAATATAGTGGTCGAAACCTCGACCGCCGAACTGTTCTTTTCCGGCGCCGGCTTGACGTTTTTACTGATTTTCACTTTGGTTGGCGGGATCATCGCCTGGATTGTATTCACGGTCAGCGTGGTTTCCATCCCAATGATGCTGGATCACAAGATTGATTTTATTATGGCGGTGTTGACCAGTTTCACCGCCGTTCGAGTTAACTTGGGCCCAATGATTTTGTGGGCCGCCCTGATCGTGATTTTTACTGGAATTGGTTTAATCACCTTTTACCTGGGTTTGGCCATCGCTATCCCACTGATCGGCCACGCGTCCTGGCACGCTTATCGGGATCTGGTCGAGGATAGTCATCTCGAACCGCAACCCTTTTGAGTCTACCCTCCGCCCCATCTGTTCACATTTTCTTGGCCAAACGGCGCAGCCGCCCCAGATAGGCCCGCTCATCGGGTGCTACGCTGGCGCGCTGCGCTTCCCACAAGGTTTCGCCCAGACATTCCATCATCAGATGTTCGGCGGCGTGACTATCGCCAACCCGTTGACAAATCTTTTGATAGAGCTGGCGAATTCCGGTTGGGCGGTCGCTCCCCAGCTGCTCGTGGATCGCGATATGCATTCCCATGTGCAAAAAGGGATTGGTCTGTCCCATCGCCGGTGGGTAGTCGCGGCTCAGGATCGCTTCGGCCTGGCCCAGCATCGACTGATACTCAGGATGCTCGCGGATGACGCTGGCAATGATCCGATCCAATGCCTCTAACGGCTGGCCAGCGTTAGCTTTTTCCCAAACGGTGCCATAGTAGCGGCGCAAGCTGTCGCGATCGTTACCGAACATCAGTTTCCCTCACGCTTAGCTGGATAGTCGCACAGATCGTGGATGGGGCAATCGGCGCAACGTGGATTGCGGGCCGTACAACGATACCGGCCGTGCAGAATCAACCAGTGATGGGCGTCTTGCTTGAATTGATCCGGCGTGGCGGCCAGCAGCGCCTCCTCAACATCCCGTACCGTTTTGCCCGGCGCCAGCCCAGTGCGGTTGGCGACGCGAAAGATATGCGTATCGACCGCAATGGTGGGTTCGCCAAAAGCCGTGTTGAGGATAACGTTGGCGGTTTTGCGGCCGACGCCTGGCAAAGCCTCCAATGAGGCCCGGTCGCGCGGTACGTCGCCGTTATGCCGTTGCAGCAATAAGGTGCAGGTATTGATAATATTGATGGCCTTGGTGTTATACAGACCGATGCTCTTAATGTAATGTTTCAGGCTGACTTGGCCCAGCGCCAACAAGGCTTTTGGCGTGTTGGCGGCCTGGAACAACCGTTCGGTGGCTTCGTTGACCTTTTTATCGGTCGATTGCGCCGATAGCATAACCGCAATTAACAGTTCGAATGGACTGCGATAGCGCAGCTCGGTCGTTGGGTGTGGTCTGAGGGTTTGCAGCCGAGAAAAAAGCTGGCGAATTGTTTCCGAATCCATAGGCACGGACAGAATCGTGAGAAGTATTTTCAGTTTAGCCTGAATCCACGCCCCGCGGCGCTCAGGTTGCCGCCAGAGTCGCAACAATCGCCACCGCGGAAGATTTCCTTACTTTGATGAATGGAGATCGGCGTTATCATCAGTTAAAGTTATCCGTATGAAAATTTGGGCTTCAAGCGCCTTGCCACCTCACCAGAGGCGTTTTGATCAAATACACCAAATCGCCAAAGAGACGGAATAAAACCCATGGAAAACAATTTAGAGAACGAAATTCGTAATCTTGCCTACGACATGTGGCGCTCGGCCGAATACGAATTCGGCCACGCACTCGATTTCTGGGCGATGGCGGAGCAGATGATCGTCGAAATGACGGCCGATTCAGCCCGTCGGGCCACGACCGCCGCCGCCACGGCGATGGAGACCGCGACCGCTTGGCCCTCGGCCCTGCGCGCCCTTTACCTATACCGCGTTCGCGAGCTGGCTCACAGCATGTGGACGACCAGCACCGAGCAACGCGACCGTTCGATGGATTACTGGCTGGCGGCTGAAAAACACTTGCGTCTGTTAACGGAATCGGCGGCGCGCACCGCTGGCGCCAGATTGGGCAAAGGCGACGGGCTGGTGGATGCCTTCGAGACCTTCTCGCCGGTCAATTACTTAGAGCAGATCCGCAAGGTGGCCTACCAGCTTTGGGAATCGGCCGGCCGCCAATACGGCTCCGCGCTCGATTTCTGGCTGGCGGCCGAGCAAAAGGTACTGGACTCGCTCACCGCAAACCAGCCGCCGACGATCCTAGAGAAAGCCAAACAACCGGAGCACCCGAAACATGCGCTCAAACGGCGACCGCCGCGCCGCCCCGCCACTGAGAAATGAGGCCACCACCTAGAATCAGGCTCCCGCCTCTCGCAACGCCACCGCCGGCTTGACTTCAAGCCGGCGCCTGGCGCGAGCATCAAGCACATTCTTGAGGGCGATCAAGCACCCCAAGCCGATGAACGCGCCTGGCGGTAAAATGGCTAACAGGAAGCCGCGATAATCATCAATCAGATGCAGGGTCAAGCGCTTGCCGCCCTCGCCGAACAGCAACTCAGCCTGGGCGAACAGCGTCCCCTGCCCCAGAATTTCGCGCAGCGCGCCCAGTAACACCAAGGCCAAGGTGAAGCCCAGCCCGGTGGCGATACCATCCACCGCTGATTTGGCGACGCCATGCTTAAAAGCAAATGCCTCGGCGCGGCCGATCACGCAGCAATTGGTGACGATCAGCGGAATAAAAATACCCAGCACGGTATAAAGCGCCGGCAGGAACGCGTGCATCGCCAGCTCCACGGCGGTCACCACGCAGGCGATCACCATGACAAACACCGGGATTCGCACCTCTGGCCGCACCAGATTGCGGATCAATGAAATAGCGACATTCGACAGCAGTAACACCAGCATGGTGGCCAAGCCCAAGCCCAAGGCGTTCACCACCGAGTTCGAGGTCGCCAACAACGGGCACAATCCCAACAGCGCCACCAACCCGGTGTTTTGGGTCCACACCCCATTTTTCAGGATTTGCCGATAGTGGTTTTCGCTCATGATTGTCGCTCCTTTGCCGTCACATCTGGCGCAAACAACAGTTCGCGGTGGGTCTGAACATACTCTAAGAACTTGCGGGTCGCCTTGACCACCGCGCGCGGGGTGATGGTCGCTCCGGTAAATTGATCGAACGCGCCGCCATCCTTCTTGACCTTCCAGCCCTCCAGCCGCGGATTGTGTAGCGATTTATCGGCAAATCCCAGAATCCAAGGCGAGCGTTTTTCATCAATACCATCGCCCAGCCCCGGCGTTTCCTTGTGCGCCAGCACCCTCACGCCAGCCAGGGTTCCATCCGCATAAACCCCGATCAACAGCTGAATCGGCCCGCTGTAGCCGTCTGGCGCGGTCGGCGTGGCGAACAGCGCCACCGGCTGGCCGCTCTTGCGGGCGCGATAAACCGTGACTGACTGGTCGGTCCCCAACCATTCCGGCGCAACCACTTCGATGGCGTCATCGACCACCACGTTGTCGTAACGCTCGGCTGGCACCAACTGATTCAAACTGACTTCCAAGGCCTTGCGTTGAGCCTCGGCGATAATATCCTTGGTGCCGGTATAGGTCACGGCGACCAGAGCGCTGCCCACCACGGCGAAACCGAACAAGATCAGGCCGGCGAGCCCCATGCTCTTGGCGAAGGTTTTCATCCTCGCCGCGCTCCGAACACCTTTGGCTGGGTATATAAATCGATGGTCGGCGCGGCGATATTCATTAATAACACTGCAAAGGCCACCCCGTCGGGATAGCCGCCAAAGCTGCGGATGATGTAGGTCAGAACGCCGACGCCAGCTCCATAGAGCAACCGCCCGCGCGGGGTGGTGCTCGCTGTGACTGGATCGGTGGCAATGAAGAAGGCGCCGAAAATCGCGGCCCCGCTCCAAAGATGAAACCACGGCGGCGCATAGCGCTGCGGGTCGATCAGATAGAAAATTGTCGAAATCACCGCCAGGCCGCTCAATAGCCCAGCGGGAATCTGCCAAGCAGCGACACGGGTGTAGATCAGCCATAACCCACCGGCTAGAAAGCCTGAAGCCGCCCACTCCCAACCGCTACCCGCGACAATGCCGAACACTGGACTGTTTCGGATATCGGCCACTGCCAATCCCAGCCCCAGCTGGGTGCGTAACGCGTCCAGCGGCGTGGCTCCGGTCAGCGCGTCGGCCGCCAGGCGATCAGGCAAAAGGCCGTTGAAAATCGCTTGCAGCGTCTCGATCAGCGACAGGGCGTGGGCTTGGCCAATACCCTGAGGAATCAACCAGCTACTCATTTCACGCGGAAAAGAAATCAGCAGCACGACATAGCCGATCATCGCCGGATTAAATGGGTTGTAACCCAAGCCGCCGTACAAATGCTTGGCGACGACAATCGCTGACAGCACCCCAATCACAGTCATCCACCACGGCGCTAGCGGCGGTAACGCCACCGCCAATAACCAAGCCGTCACCACAGCGCTGTAATCCGCCAAATGGGTCGCTATCGGCTTGTTGCGGACCGCCAGCATGGCGGCTTCAGCCATTAAGGCCACCACCGTCGCGACGGCAAGATTGACCAGCACGCCCCAGCCGAAAAACCAGATCAACGCGGTGGCGCCCGGAACCATCGCATACAGCACCCGGCGCATGACTTGCCCGACACTTGTCTCACCCAGTACGTGGGGAGAAGTCAGCGTTTTAAAGTGCATGGGGACTCAATCGCTCCGCTGGCCAGTTTCAGTCGCTGGTTCGGGCGCGGGCGGAGCCGCCTTGGCGCTATGGGCCGCGACGGCTTCGTTAGGCGGGTTTTCCACCGCCACCGCGCGTGACGCGGGCGCTTTTGCCGCAGCTTGGCATCTCGCTCCTGCTTCTCGCGTTCCAGCCGTTCCAACCGCGCTTGGTGCCGCTGCCGGGCGAGTTCAGCTTTTTGTTTTTCTTTCTCCTGAGCCCAAATCTCATTCTTGGCGTAGCGGTAATACTGCACCAGCGGGAGGTGACTCGGACAAACATAGCTGCAACAACCACACTCGATACAGCTGAACAGGTGGTAATCTTGCGCTTTGTCGAATTCTTTGGCGCGCGCGTGCCAGTACAATTGTTGCGGTAACAAATTCGCCGGACAGGCATCGACGCAGGCTCCACAACGGATGCAAGGCATCACGGGCCGCAGGGGAGCCAGCTCGGCGGCGCTGGCGGCGAGAAGGCAGTTAGTGGCTTTGGTGACCGGCACTCCATCATCGTGGACGGCGAAACCCATCATCGGCCCACCCATGATTAACCGCTCGACCCCATCCCGATAACCGCCGCTTTGGGCGATCAGTTCGGAGAACGGCGTACCCAGCAACACTTCAAGGTTTTGTGGTTGGTTCACATGACCGGTGATGGTGACGGTGCGAGAAATGACCGGCTCGCCAAACTCGATTGCGCGGTAGATGGTGTAAGCAGTGCCAACATTGAAGCATTGCACCCCGACATCAACGGGCAAACCATCGACTGGGGTTTCCTTCGCCGTCAACAGCTTGACCAGCTGTTTGACGCTACCGCTCGGATAACGGGTCGGCACCGGCCGCACCGCGAAGCCCGTTCCGGCGCAAGCGGCCACCATCGCGGCGATCGCTTCCGGCTTGTCGTCCTCAATGCCGATTAGCACTTCGCGCGGCTCCAACAGATGCGCGATGACATGCAATCCGGCGATGATCTCCGCCGCCCGTTCTCGCATGATCCGGTCATCGCAGGTGATCCACGGTTCGCACTCGGCGCCATTTAGAATCAAGGTTTCCAACGCCTCGGCATGGCCGCTTGGATTGAGCTTGACGGCGCTGGGAAACGCGGCGCCTCCTAGACCGACCACGCCGGCGCTGCGCAACCGGTTGCGCACTTCACTGGGATGCAAGCGGCGATAGTCGACTGCTTGCCGCTCCACCCAGCGTTCCTCACCGTCGCTTTCAATAACCACACACCAATCTGGCAACCCGGAAGGATGCGGTACCGGCTGTTGCTCGACCGCAATCACTTTGCCCGAGGTCGGGGCGTGAATGGCAGCGCTGATGTAACCATCGGGCTGGCCAATCATCTGTCCTTTCAGCACCCGCTCGCCAGCCCGCGCCAACGGCTTGGCGATGGCTCCGATATGTTGCCGCAATGGGACTGTCAGGCGGTGCGGCAGCGCGCTCCACCGGATTGGTTGCTGGTTCGATTCGGTTTTGTGGCGAACCGTTTTCAAGCCGCCGTGAAACGGAAACAGTCCGCTCATGCCGCCGCCTGTTCGACCGACCCCCTGGCCCCGGTGTCGGCAAGGGGATAAGTCCATTTCCAATTCGCGATGGTCTGGGCGATTGGCGTCATATAGATGCAATCGACCGGACAGGGCGCGATGCATAACTCGCAGCCGGTGCATTCCTTGGCAATGACCGTATGCATGTGTTTGGCGGCGCCCAGGATTGCGTCTACCGGGCAAGCCTGGATGCACAAGGTGCAACCGATGCAATTTCGTTCGTCAATCACCGCCACCATTTTCGGCTTTTCGGCGCCATTTTCGGGATTGAGCGGCTTGGGATCACGGCCCAGCAATTCGGCCAAGGCAACGATGCCCGTTTCGCCGCCCGGCGGACATTGGTTGATATCCGCTTCACCGGCGGCGATAGCTTCAGCATAGGGACGGCAACCGGCGAAACCGCACTGACCGCATTGGGTTTGCGGCAAAATGGCGTCAATTTTCTCAACGACAGGATCACCTTCCACCCGTAACCGTACCGCGGCAAAACCCAACATGAGACCTGAAGCGCCAGCCAATACTCCCAAGGCAATCACAGCGACCCACATGACATCAGCCTCGCACCAGCCCCGCGAACCCCATGAACGCCAAGGACATCAAACCGGCGGTGATCATGGTGATCGCTGGACCCCGAAAGTGAACCGGCACGTCGGCCACCACGATCCGCTCGCGCATGGCGGCGAACAACACCATCACCAGCGAAAATCCGATTGCCGCGCCAAACCCGTACAGCGCCGATGCGATGAAATCGTGCCGCGCCTGCACGTTCAGCAGCGCCGCGGCTAACACCGCGCAGTTGGTCGTGATTAGCGGCAGATAAATGCCGAGCGCCTGATACAACACCGGGCTGGTTTTATGCACCACCATCTCGGTGAACTGCACCACCACGGCGATGACCAAAATGAAAGCGATGGTGCGCAGGTACTCCAATCCCAGCGGAATCAACAAGTAATGATCGGTCAGATAAGCGCAGATGGATGAGAGGGTCAATACGAAAGTGGTCGCCAACCCCATTCCCATCGCCGTCTCCAACTTACGGGAAACCCCCATAAACGGACACAGGCCCAGAAATTTCACCAGCACGTAGTTGTTGACTAGAATCGTGCTGAGCAGGATCAGCGCATATTCGTTTATCACCGCCAATACTCCCAAGCAGCAGGGTTCATAACGAAGGGCAAGATCACAATGGACACAGGCTCAGCCACGGGGCGGGGGTAGAAATTCTGGCCCCAGAAATGGATCAGGGGCGCACAAACCAGCAGAAAACCAGCCATCAGCGAGCGGTTAATGTAGCAGATTCGCCTGGAGCTTTGCCAGACGGCTTGGCCGCAAGCATATAATTTAAGGTTCTATTTGGCCAAAGCATATATTTTTTCGTCCGGCAAGCCCTTCAGAGCCATCCGTCCAGAACCCACCGTCTCAGCCGCTGGATTTTGCATCCAGCAGGAGAAATTCCATCAGCGCTTTTTGCGAATGCAGCCGATTTTCGGCTTGATCCCAGACGCGGCTTTGCGGTCCGTCAATGACTTCGGCGCTGACTTCCTCGCCGCGATGCGCTGGCAGACAATGCAGGAAAATCGCATCGGGCCGGGCCTGCGCCATCATCGCGGCCGTGACTTGATAGGGCGTGAAATCTCGCACTCGCCTCGCCTCCTCTGCCTCCCGACCCATACTGGCCCAGACATCGGTCGTCACGACGTCGGCATTTCTCGCGGCGGCCATGGGATCGCGCAGCAAAACCACATGATCGGCGGCTCGCTTCAGTAAGTCGGCATCCGGCTCGTAGCCGGGCGGGACCGCAATTCGCAATTGAAAATCGAACTGGCAAGCGGCTTCCAAATAACTATTGCACATATTATTGCCATCGCCGATCCAGGCCACGATCCGCTTGCGGATATCACCACAATGTTCGATAAAGGTCTGCAAGTCAGCCAGCAGTTGGCAAGGATGGTTGTAATCAGTCAGCCCATTGATGACTGGCACCTTGGAATACTCGGCAAAACGCTTCACATTGCCATGCTCGAAGGTGCGGATCATCACAATATCGACCATGCTGGAGAGCACGCGGGCCGTATCCTCAATCGGCTCACCCCGTCCCAGTTGGGTATCGCGGGGCGATAAAAAAATTGCGCTACCGCCCAACTGGACCATCCCAGCATCAAACGAAATCCTGGTGCGCGTCGAGGCTTTATCGAAGATCATGCCCAGCACTTTCTGGGGAAAGGGCGTGTAGTGCTCGCCTTTGCGGTGCAGTGCTTTTAACTCGGCGGCACGATGCAACAGCTGCTGCAATTCCGCCGGCGTCAAATCTAGCAAACTGAGGAAATGGCGTGTTTTCATTTTGGATTCGCTGAAAATGCCCGGATTGTGGATAATCCGTTGGTGGTCCGCCTCACCGGTTTGGGAAAGGGCGCAACCGCGCCTAAGCAACCGCTCACAAACCGTGCTTTAAAACAAAACGGCAGCGATAGTGCTGCCGTGATTGAAAAAACTGTAGACTAGCTCTCTTCACGGATTTAGACAAATGGATTTTTTATTCGTCCGTATTATTCCTATCCAAGCTGGATTCTGATGGAAATCAATTACTGTCCACAATGCGGCAAGTCTCTGCGCTCGGCTGAGATTGGCGGGAGAACCCGACGCTGTTGCAGCGACGCCGGCTGTTCTTATGTGTTCTGGAACAATCCTATTCCGGTGGTCGCCGCCATTGTTGAAGTGGATGGCACCATCATTCTGGCCCGCGGTAAGGAGTGGCCAGAAAAAATGTATGGTCTGATTACCGGTTTTCTGGAGCAGGATGAAACACCGGACGACGCCGTGCGACGCGAAGTGCGGGAAGAGCTCGGCTTGGAGGCCACAGCCGCCCATTTCCTTGGCAATTATACGTTTTTTGAGATGAATCAGTTGCTTCTAGCCTATCACGTCACCGCTTGGGGCGATATCATCCTCGGCGATGAACTGGCGGACATCAAGCGGGTACCGGTCGAACGCCTGAAGCCGTGGACCATCGGCACCGGCCCCGCCGTGCGCGACTGGTTAGCCCTGCGGCGGCATCAAGGTGATCCTTACTCGTAATCGGAGATTCACCATTCGCTCGCATCCCAGCCTGTTGTATTTCTAAGACGGGACCAGAAAGGATTGAATGAAGCCGTAAGCGACTCCTACGGTATCTCCTTTTCCATTCTCAATTCTGGGCAATGGTTTTTAGCAATTCGGCATACTTTGCAGCGTCGGTCGTCTGCAACAGACGTTGCACGGTTTGCGTTAATTCACCCACATGGCAGTCCTGCACAGCCCGCTTGATCTCTAGCACACCGGTCGGATGCATACTGAACTGGGTCAGCCCCAGCCCCAACAGTAATCGGGTATAACGGGGATCGCCAGCCATTTCTCCGCACAGGCTTACTGGAATACCAGCTCGCTGGCCAGCTCGGATGGTATTTCGCACCAACATTAACACGGCCGGATGCAACGGGTCGTAAAGGTAGTTAATCTCATCGTCCACCCGATCAATGGCCAAAGTGTATTGAATCAAGTCATTTGTGCCAATTGACAGAAAATCCATGTAACGGGCAAACTGGCTGGCGCATACGGCCGCCGCCGGCACTTCGATCATGCCGCCAATCGGTATTTTCTCGTCGAACGCCAAGCCGCGACCCCTTAATTCCTGTTTGGTTTCCGCTACCAGACGCATGACCTGGAAAACTTCCTGGATGGCGGACAGCATCGGAATCATCATCCGCACCGGTCCATGGGCCGAAGCCCGCAGGATAGCGCGCAACTGCGGCCGGAACATCGTCAGGTCTTTAAGGCACATCCGAATCGCGCGCAACCCCAGCGCCGGATTGGTGCAAACCGGCCCCCCTCGGCCACCATCCACTTGTTTGTCGGCACCGAGATCGGCGGTGCGAATCGTGACGGGACTACCATCCAATACCTTGAGAACATGCAGATAAGAGGCGAGATGTTCTTCCTCATCCGGCACGTCGCGGCGGTTCATGAACAAAAATTCAGTTCGGTAGAGACCGACGCCATCGGCGGTGACTTCCCGCACCGCCGCCGCGTCTTCAGGCAACTCGATATTGGCTTGCAACGCCACCGTCACGCCATCGCGGGTGACCGCTGGCTTGCCTTTGAGCTTATTGAGTTCGCGCTGTTGTCGGCGTTCCTCATTCTGCTTGTGGCGGTAGTAACGCAGGATTCGCTCATCCAGTTCGACCAAGATGACGCCCAGGCGACCATCGACGATCACGGGCTCGTTGTTGCCCAGATAGTTGCGTGCGTTACGCGCGCCCACCACGGCGGGAATACCCAGGCTGCGGGCTAAGATCGCGGTGTGGGACAAAGGGCCGCCATATTCCGTGACGAAGGCCAACACACCCTGATGCTGCATTAGAATGGTATCAGCCGGCGTCAGGTCGTCGGCAACGATGATCCGCCCCTCCAAGCGGTTGGAACTCAGTTCCGAATAACCAGCATCATTGAGATAGGACGGATCTTCGCTGGTCAAGATGCGTTGCACCCGTCGCGCGACATGCTCGACATCATCTTTACGGGTACGCAAATAAGGATCGTCCATTTCCTCAAAGACCCGCACCAGCGAGTCCTGCTGGATTTTCAAGGCCCATTCCGCATTACACTTGAGCGAGCGAATCAGATTGATCGGGGCTTCGGTAAAGGAGACATCACCCAACATCAGCAGGTGTGTGTCGATAAAAGCAGTCGCATCGCTGGTGGCGGAGAGGGGTACGCGGGTCCGAATGTCCTGCAATTGCTTGCGGGCAAGATCGAGACTATTGAGAAATCGCTGTACCTCATCCTCGACAATGGCGTCGGGAATCGTGTATTCCGTGATTTCCGGTTGGTTGCGTTGCAGTAGATAAGTCCTACCGATCGCATAGCCGCGCGAAACTCCGATTCCCTGCAGCGATAACGGCATGGAGCAACCCTCTCATTCACCCTCGTCAAAACGGCGTAGAATCAGATTTTCCAAATGCTCGAGCGCCTGTTCGGCCTCGGGTCCGCTGGCTTGCAATTCCAGCTGCGTCCCACAACCGGCCGCCAGCATCATGACGCCCATGATACTCTTGCCGTTGACTTCGCGATTACCGCGCAACAGCCGAATTTCGGCGTCAAACCCCGCCGCCAAGGTCACAAACTTGGCGGCGGCCCGGGCATGCAAGCCGAGTTTGTTGATAATGACGATTTCCCGTTTCAGCACTCCAAATACTCCACTATTCCCGGCTGCGGTAGCAACGCGTTCGCTGCTTACTTCGTTAATTTGAGTTCTCGATGACGGACCATGACAAAGTCCCGAATTTCACCAAACTGGCGGGCCAAAGCCTCGGCGATGAAAACCGAGCGGTGCTGGCCGCCGGTACAACCAATCGCCACCGTCAAATAGCTGCGTTCGCTGGCTTCGAACTGTCCCAACCAAGCCTCCAAAAAGCGGCGTAGATCGCCGATCATCACCATCACCTCTGGATGAGCTTCCAGAAACTCAATCACCGGCTGGTCCAAGCCAGTCAAGGGCCGTAACTGCGACTCCCAATGCGGATTGGGCAAACACCGGACATCGAAGACAAAATCCGCATCGGAAGGGACGCCATTCTTGAAGCCGAAGGATTCAAACAATAGCGACATCACCTCGCGCGGCGTGTCGTGTAGCCGGGTACGCAGCAATTCGCGCAACTGATAGATGTTGGTATCGCTGGTGTCGATAATCAAATCAGCGCAGGCGACGATCGGTTCCAGCAGGCTTCGTTCCTGGCGGATGACCTCTTGCAACGGAATGTTGCCCAGATCCAAGGGATGTCGGCGGCGGGTTTCGTTATAACGTTTGAGCAGAATTTCATCGTCGGCTTGCAGAAAAAGCACTTCCACGCTGAGATTGCTACTGGCGCGCAATTCGGTCAAGGTGGCAGGAAATTGGTATAACTCGTCAATAAAATTGCGCGCATCAACCCCCACCGCAATGGCTGGCGGCAGAATATCGCTGGAAGCGAGGATTTCTTGCGCCAATGGCAAAATCAGCTTGAACGGCAGATTATCGACGCAGTAATAGTCCAAATCTTCCAGCGTTTGCAAGGCGATGGTTTTGCCGGAACCGGATAGGCCGCTGACGATGATTATTCGCATGGGACCGACTCCGCCATCGCTTTCTGCATGCGTGCCATCAGGTCTTCCTCGGCCCGATAGCCGTTTAGCCGCAAAATGTGATCGCGCACCGCGCATTCCACCAGTACCGCCAGATTGCGGCCGGGGGCAATGGGCAGCGTGATGGTGGGTACGCTGACGCCCAAAATAATCCGATTGTCCCGTATTCCTCGCAAGCGGGACTCCGCTGGAGATTGCATCTCCTCCAGTTTGACCAAATCGATTATCAACCGTATCCGTTTGTTGCGCTTGATCGCGCTATCGCCAAACATCCGTCGGATATTGAGAATACCCAGACCGCGCACTTCCAATAAATCGTGCAAGGTAACGGGACAGGTGCCCTCCAAGACGTTGGGGGCCACCCGCGTGAGGTTGGGCGTATCATCCGCCACCAGGCGGTGCCCGCGGCTGATCAATTCCAAGGCCAGCTCGCTCTTACCGATCCCGCTGCCCCCACTGATCAGCACGCCCATGCCGAAGACTTCCAGCAACTCGCCATGCACGACGGTTGAGGCCTCCAGACTGTGCCGGTAGTGGTTGAGATGTTCCAACACGACATCCGGGGTGGCTGGCGTGTACCAAAGCGGAGTCCCCACCCCATCGGCCAGCGCCCGCAACGCCTCGGCCTGTCCCGGTTCGTTGCAAACCAGGATTGCTCCAGCGGCAGGCTCTAGCAGCTTGCGAATCAGCGCTTCCCGCGCCAAGGGGTCGAGTTGATTGAGAAAAGCGCTTTCTTCCGCGCCAAGAATTTGTAAGCGGGGCGGTTGAACCCAATTCAGCCGGCCAAAAAATGGCACCCCCGCCTCGGCCGACAACCACAAGACGCGATCCACTCCCGCCATACCGCCGATCCACCGCACCTGGAACGGACCCTTCAATCCCTGAAAGACAGCCTGGGCGCGCACGGATTGGCTCATGGCAAATCAATCACCGCGGGTTTCCAATTCGCAAGCAGTTCAAATAGCGCTCGATCAGACTCGCTCTCCCGCAAGTGCTGGCAAAAAGCCTTATTGCTAAACATCTCCGCCAGATGAGCGAGAATTTTCAGATGCTCGTCCGTATAGTGATCCGGCACCAGCAGACCGAAAATCAAATCCACGGGCTGCCGGTCAATGGCGTCGAAATCCACACCCTTTTTGAGCTTGAGAAAGGCGCCCACCGCTCGTTGGCTTTGGCTGAACCGGCCGTGCGGCAAGGCTACACCATGCCCCAATCCCGTGCTTCCTAGCCGCTCCCGTCCGATCAAACTATCGAAGATCGGTCGAGCTGTCAAACCGGCCTCTCCCTTCGCCAACAGCTCGCTCAAGGCCTCCATGACCCGCTTTTTGCTGGCTACCTCACCATCGCAGACGATCCGTTCTTGGGTAATCAGCTCGGTAATATCCATCGCCACACCCGCTAGGCTCAAGGTTGGGAAGGATAACTGCGAGCTTTCTCGCCACGATGCTTGTCCGTCAATTTTTCTTTATGCTTTTTAATTTGACGGTCGATCTTGTCGATCAGGGCATCGAGCGCCGCGTACATGTCCTCATCCACCGCATCGGCGTAAATCTCGTTACCCGCCACATGGATGGTCGCTTCCGCTTTGTGGTTCAACTTTTCGACGCTGAGAATGATCTGAGCGCTGGTGACATTGTCAAAATGCCGCTCGATCCGCTCCAACTTGTCGTGAACGTAATCATGAAGCGCCTGAGTTATTTCGACATGGTGTCCGCTCAATTTGATCTGCATGGCATGGACTCCTGGCTGGCAAGTCTTCTTTGTTGGGAGATTAGGATACCGGTCCTTGCGCCGATTCGCCGCAAAAGATCAAACATGGCAACCTCGAACCACAGCGGCTGTGCAACCAACCGTACCCTAAGCCTCTATCAAGCGCCCCAAAGGGCGGATTTCCCCGCCGGTTCAGACGAGGCGTTTACGATCCGATGAAGAAGGAATGGACATGGCTTCCCGATATTTTGCCACTGTCCGCCGCGCCACTTGAATACCTTCCTTGTCCAGCAGCTCGGCGATCCGGCTATCGCTAAGCGGTTTTTCGGGCTTCTCCGTTTGGATCAATTTGCGGATCATGGCCCGGATGGCGGTTGACGAACACTCGCCGCCATCGCTGGTGCCGACATGACTGGAAAAGAAATACTTCAATTCATAGATCCCGCGCGGCGTATACATGAACTTCTGGGTAGTCACCCGCGAGATGGTGGATTCATGCATGCTCAATTCCTCGGCCACATCCCGCAAAATCATCGGCTTCATGAACTCATCACCCTGTTCCAGAAATTCTCGCTGCCGCTCGACAATGCAAGTAGCGACCTTAAGCAGGGTTTCGTTGCGGTTTTGCAGGCTTTTCAGAAACCAGCGCGCTTCCTGCAAGTGGTTCTTTAAATAAGCGCTATCCCCGTTTTGACTCGCTCGGCGCGTCAGCGCCGCATAGTGGGAGTTGATACGTAGTTTGGGTATATTTTCGGGATTGAGTTCGACCCGCCAGAAACTGCGATTGCGGTAAACCAGAACATCCGGCACCACGTATTGCGGCGCGGCGTTAGACAGCCGCTCGCCTGGATGCGGATCCAGCGATTGAATCAGGCTGACGATACCTTGCAAAGCTTCACGCGATACCTTGAGCCGGCGCATCAAGCCGTTGAAATCGCGATCCGCCAGCAATTCCAGGTGCAGCTCGACCAGCCGGCGGGCCTCAGCCAACCACGGCGTGTCCTCCGGCAAGGCCTCCAATTGCAACAGCAGGCATTCCGCCGGCCCGCGCGCGCCCACCCCCTGGGGATCGAAATGCTGGATGGTTTTCAGCACCGTCTCGGCTTCCGCCAAGCTCATGGCGAATTCATCTTGCAATCCGTGACAGAGATCTTCCAAGGGCAATGTCAGATAACCAGATTCATCGATCGCATCGATGATGGCGGCGGCAATCGCTTGCTCCTTGTCGCTGAAGGGAGTCAGGCGCATCTGCCAGCATAGATAGTCACGCAAGGATTCTCCGGCGCCGGAATAGCGCTCATAAGGATCCCACTCTTCTTCTTCGCCGCGCGAATAGCTGGTCGATCCGTCGGCCGAATCATAGATATCATCCCAGGCGCTATCAACTGGAAGGTCGTTCGGCAAGGTATCGGTTGAGCCATCAATCTCGGTCTCGGCGCTGGAATCGGCGGCGGTCTGGGCCGCTCGAATATCCGGCTGAATTGGCAGATCTGGCAGGTCGTCGGCTCGCTCCAGCATCAGATTGGAATCGAGGATCGCCTGCACTTCGGTCTGGAGATCCAGGCTAGACAATTGCAACAAGCGTATTGCTTGCTGCAACTGGGGAGTCATCGTCAGTTGCTGGGTCTGACGTAAGGTTGGTTGAAATGACGGTCTCATGAATTATTCAGTTTAACAGCAAACAGGCGAATGCAATGTATCATTAATACTAGCTGGTTTTAGGAAACAGTGGAGAAAATCTCGAGCCATCGCACCGCCCCACCACCGCGGCATCACAGTTGAAAAGACTCGCCCAGATAAACTTGGCGAACGTGCTGGTTAGCGAGAATCAGTGCCGGATCGCCTTCGGCAATTACTCGTCCCTCATTGAGTATGTACGCCCGATCGCAAATACCCAAGGTTTCCCGGACATTGTGATCGGTGATGAGAACGCCGATGTTGCGTTCGCACAGATGTTTGATGATACGTTGAATATCCAGTACCGACAAAGGGTCAACGCCGGCAAACGGCTCATCCAGCAAAATGAACGCCGGCTCCGCCGCCAAGGCCCGCGCGATTTCAACCCGGCGACGCTCGCCACCGGACAAGCTGACGCCGATATTGTCACGCAGGTGGCCCACATGCAGTTCGTGCAACAAATCCTCGGCGACCGATTGCCGTTCGGCGCGGGGAAGAGTTCGGCGAGTTTCCAGGATGGCCAGCACGTTATCCAACACCGTCAAGCGCCGGAATACCGAGGGTTCTTGCGGTAAGTAACCGAGGCCGAGCCGCGCCCGAGCATGCATCGGCAGATGGGTAAGATCGCGGTCATCGAGCAACACTCGCCCCGCATCGCAATGAATCAAGCCAACCATCATATAAAAACTGGTGGTCTTACCGGCGCCGTTAGGCCCCAGTAGCCCGACCACTTCGCCGCTGGCCACTTCCAGCGAGGCGGCGTCCACCACCAGCCGCTTGCGGTAGCGTTTGACGATCTCCTTGGCGATCAAGCGGGCCATGTTCAGGGTTTCTTGGGAGTTGATCCCGCGTTTTGGGCTTTGGGCTGGATGGTGAACTGGATGCGGCCGTTCTCGCCCGCTCCCTTGGCTCGGATCACATCGTCTTTCAAATCGTACTCCAGCCGATCACCGTTAAATACATCTTGGCCCTGCATTACTCGAACCGCGCCCGTCATAATCACCCTGCCGCTGGCCACATCGTATTCGATCCGTTTGCTGGTGCCCTGAATCTCCGGCTTATCGGCGGCCGACTTGTAGCGCAGGCCGGCCGGATTGCCGGTGGCGTCCATTCGCTGGAAACTGCTGTCCTTGACATAGATCGTAGCGGTATCGGCGGTCAGGCGCATTGAGCCTTGGCTGATGGTCACGTTGCCTTCATAAACGCTGATGCCGGTCTTTTGGTCGAGTTGGCCGCGGCCGGCTTCCAGGTGGATGGGTTGGTTGCGGTCTTCTGGCAGAGCGACAGCCAAAGACGCCGCCAGCGCGGATGCCACGGCCACCGCGAGCCTAGCGCTTCGACGGTTCATAATAACCTCTCACTTCGGAAAGCAGTTCCAATTGTTCCCGATCCAGATAGGCGCGCACGCCGACGGCTCGGAGTTCGCCGCCGGGCGTTATCGCCCGCGCCGGCGCGGCGGTTTCGGCGTAGCGGTCGGCGGGACGGACCAACACATCGCGGGTGGTGACCTCGACGGGCGGCTTGCCGCTATCCGCCGTGCGAAGCATCACCACATCGCCTTCCAGCCGTATCGTTTTCTGGTCGGCGGCGACCCAACCTTGGGCGGCCCGTAATTGCCATTCACGAGTTTGGCCGTCCGGCTGGTACCAATCCAACACCGGCCGTTCGATTTGAGTGCCTAACTGGCTTGGTAATTGTCGCAACAAGGGCGCTTCGACCACATATTCCCGCAGCCCCGCCATACTCATCCGCACGGCGCGAAACTGTTCTACGATCAAGACTGGAGCTTGGCTCTCGGCGGGAGCTGGAGTCTGCATCGAGGATTCGACCCAGCGCAGCAAGCCATAACTCAAGCCGGTCAACAACAACAAACCCGCCAGATAGAACCATCCTTGTACCTGTTCGGGCAGCCGCATCACCATTAAAGGTAACGTCTCCGCAGCGAGTCCAACTGGCCGCGCGCTTCGAGCAATAGCTCACAGACATCGCGAGCCGCGCCTCGGCCGCCCCGACTCGGTGTTTGCCAGTGGGCGTGGCGGAGCACGAACGGATCGGCGTCGCGCACGGCGATGGCTAAACCCACCTGGGTCATCACGGGCAAATCAATCAGATCATCACCGACATAAGCGATTTGTTCGACGGCCAGATTCAACCGTGTCCGCAGTTGCTCAAACACGGTTCGCTTGTCTTGAACTCCCAGATAGGCATGGCGGATACCAAGATCGTTCATTCGTCGTTCCACCGAGGCGGCGCGACGGCCAGAAATAATGGCGATTTCGACCCCCGCTTCCAGCAACATTTTAATGCCGTGGCCGTCGCGGATATGGAATGCCTTGAATTCATTGCCATCGTTGCCAAAATAGAGCCGGCCGTCGGTCAGCACGCCATCCACGTCGAAAATGACCAATTCAATTCCCGCCGCCTTAGTTAACAGATCCTGCATCCCCTTGTCTCTCACTCCTTGGAATTTAGATTACGCCAGCACGCAACAAATCATGCATGTTGAGAACACCAACCAACTTTCCGGCAGAGTTTAGCACCGGCAGCGCGTTGATTTTGTACTGCTGCATCATCCGCAACGCCTCAGCCGCTAGCGTGCCGGAGGCGATGGTTTTACACTGGCGGGTCATCACTTCAGCGACGCGAGCGGAATGAACGTCCACTTGTCGATCCAAGACGCGGCGCAGATCGCCGTCGGTAAAAACGCCCAACACCTGGTGCGCTGGATCGATTACGACGGTGGTCCCCAAGCCTTTACGGCTCATCTCCAGCAAGGCGTCTTTCAGCAAATCCTTCGGGGCGCTGCACGGCATTTGTTCGCCGACATGCATCACATCATCGATCAGCAGCAGCAGGCGACGGCCCAGCCGCCCGCCGGGATGGGAACGGGCGAAGTCTTCGGCCGTGAACCCTCGGGCTTCCAACAACGCGACCGCCAAGGCATCGCCCATCGCCAAAGTCGCCGTGGTGCTGGAAGTCGGGGCCAAGCCCAGCGGGCAGGCTTCCTGTGGGACGCTGACATCGATATGGACATCAGCCGCGTGCGCCAAAGTCGAACCAGGATTACCCGTCAGGGCAATCAAGGGCGCGCCCAAGCGTTTCATTAGCGGCAACAGGGTGAGCAGTTCATCGGTTTCGCCGGAATTGGATAGGGCAAGCACCACGTCCCGCGCGGTGATCATGCCCATATCGCCGTGGCTGGCTTCAGCCGGATGGACAAAAAAGGCGGGGGTGCCGGTGCTGGCGAGAGTAGCGGCGATTTTACCACCGATATGGCCGGGCTTGCCGATGCCAATGACGACAATCCGGCCTTGACAATCGAGCATCAGGCGACAGGCTTGAACAAAGCGGTCGTCAATTCGAGCGGAAAGCTGGCTAACCGCTTCGGCCTCAATCGCCAAAACCCGGTTGGCAAGCTCTTTTAGTTGTTCATCGTGGAGCGTCAACATGGTAGCTGAGATTGTACCAGCTACGCCTGCCGACCGCAGGTATCAAGCATTGTTGGCTCAGCCAAGACCTCGTTCTACAACGCCGCTATCTTTCTGTGTCGCGCCATGGCTGCGCTATCAATTGGAACGCGATAGGGATTGGGTTCGCGCTTGCTTTCAGCAGAGGCCAAAAGCAGCGCCAGCCTCGGTGCATGGCCGCAAGGAGGCTGACGCTGCAAACAAGCGATGGAATCTTATGAGAACTTAAAGCTGCGCGGCGCTAAAGGTGTCGCACTGCCGTACATCCCCGGTCGTAATACCCTGTTTGAACCACCGAACCCGTTGGGCAGAACTGCCGTGGGTGAAGGAATCGGGCGCAACATAACCTTTGGAGCGCATTTGAAGGCGGTCATCGCCGATGGCGCTCGCCGCATTTAAACCTTCTTCGATATCACCCGATTCCAGAATCTGGCGAGCTTTCTGGGCATGATTGGCCCAAACCCCGGCAAAACAGTCCGCCTGCAATTCCAGTCGCACCGATACACTGTTGGCTTGGGCTTCGCTAGCGCGAGCGCGCAAAGCCTCCACCTTACTGGTGATGCCCATCAGGTTTTGGACATGATGACCAATCTCGTGTGAGATCACATAAGCTTGGGCAAAATCGCCGGGTGCCTTAAACCGCCGTTGGAGTTCGTCAAAAAATTGCAGATCAATATAGACTTTTTGATCGGCTGGACAATAAAACGGGCCAACGGCGGACTGGGCAAAACCGCACGCCGATTGCACCGCGCCGGTAAACAATACCAGTTTCGGCTCCTGATACGTGGCGCCCATCTGCCGGAACAAGGCATTCCACGTATCTTCAGTATCGGCCAGAACGACAGAGACAAATTGGCGCGCTTCGTCCTGAGCCGCGGATACGGGAACGGCTTGCCCGGACGGCGCGCGGCTCGGCGGTCCGCTTTCAAGCAACGCGCTGGGATCGACGCCAAAAAACATGGCGATTAGCACGATCACGACTGTACCAATGCCTCCGCCCGCGACGACGGGTGCCGCCCGAAAGCCCCGCCGATCTTCAACATTGTCACTCTCTCTTCTGTTTCTCCACCGCATGGAAGCCTCTCTTATTTTTACAATACCGCCATCGGAACTTCCCTGATTGCAACCTCGAATTCCTCTCGCTGCCTGCCTTGCAAATCATACATGACATAAACGAAGAAGGGCGGCAAAAGCCGCCCTTGGCATTCTCTTACCGGCGGCATCACTTTGACGCCGCCGGTAAGAATGGCAACAACTTAGGGCTGATAGTTCCCCTCCAGCAATTTGGCGTGCGCCGCCGCCAGCCGGGCGATCGGCACGCGCGGCGAGGAGCAGGACACGTAGGTCAGATTGGCATAGTGGCAGAACCGCATTGAGCGCGGATGACCGCCCTGCTCGCCGCAGATACCGACCTTAAGGGCATTGCGGGTCTTGCGGCCGTTAGTGACCGCAAATGACATTAACTGTCCGACGCCGGCCGTGTCCAGCGCCTCGAACGGGTTGTCCTTGAGGATGCCCGCTGAATTGTAGAACGGCAGGAACTTATTCTCGGCATCCTCGCGAGAGAACGAGAAGGTCGCCTGCGTCAAGTCATTGGTGCCGAAGGAGAAGAATTCGGCCACTCCGGCGATCTCTTCGGCGCGCAGACAGGCTCGCACCACTTCCATCATGGTGCCAAACTCAAAATGCACCTTGACGGCGTACTTGGCCTCGACCTCGGGCAGCACCTCATCCACCAGCGCTTTCACCCGCTTGAGTTCTTCCACGGTGCAGACCTGCGGCACCATGATTTCGGGATGGACGTTGACCTTCTCCTGAATGCACTCGGCCGCCGCTTCCAGGATGGCGCGAATCTGCATTTTGTAGATTTCGGGGTAGGTCAAGCCGAGACGGACACCGCGATGGCCCAGCATCGGGTTGATTTCGTGCAGGGCGCGCGCCTTCTGCAAGATCTCTTCCTTCTTGGCCAGCACGTCGGCGACCAGATGACTGTCGTTCAGGATGCCCAGCTGCTCGACGGCCTTGGGATTGGCCTGCGCCAGAATCTGGCTGATCGCCTCCAAGCCCTGCGCGGTCTGTCGCAGATGACGCAGGTGCTCAATATCGTCAATCAGCGTCTGCTCGGAGGGCAGGAACTCGTGAATCGGCGGATCAAGCAGGCGCACCGTGACGGGGCGTGGGGCCATGGCCCGGAAAATTTCCTTGAAATCACTGCGCTGCATCGGCAACAGCTTGGCCAACGCCGCTTCGCGGTCTTCGGTGGTCTCGGCCAGGATCATCTCCAGCACGGTCGGCAAGCGTTCCTTGGCGTTAAACATCCGCTCGGTGCGGCACAGGCCAATGCCCATCGCCCCGTAGTTGGAAGCGCGTTGCGCCGCATCTGGAGTATCCGCATTCGCCATCACCTTGAGGGTGGCGATTTCGTCGGCCCAGCCCAACAGCGTCCGCAATTCCGGGGTGAATTCCGGTTCAACCGTCGGTACATCGCCAAAGTACACCGCGCCGGTGCCGCCATCGATGGTCAACACATCGCCTTCGTGCAGCACTTTGTCGCCGATGATGGCCTGGCGCTGATGGACGTTAACCTGAATGGCTTCCGCGCCCACCACGCAGGGTTTGCCCATGCCGCGCGCCACCACCGCCGCGTGCGAGGTCTTGCCGCCGCGACTGGTCAGAATACCCACTGCGGCGAAGAAGCCGTGAATGTCCTCCGGCTTGGTTTCCTCGCGCATCAGGATGATATTTTCGCCAGCGCCGCGACCACGTTTGACGGCGGTGTCGGCGTCGAACACGATCTTGCCCGATGAGGCGCCGGGCGATGCGCCCATGCCCACCGCGGCCGGCGCGGCTTTATGCTTGGGGTCGAGCTGCGGGAACATCATCTGTTCCAGCGATTCCGGGTCGATCCGCAACAAGGCTTTTTCGCGGGTGATCAGGCCCTCATTCGCCATTTCCACCGAACTGCGCACCATACCCTGGGCGTTCATCTTGCCGTTGCGAGTTTGCAGGCAGTACAGCACACCCTTCTCAATGGTGTACTCGTAGTCCTGCACCTCGTGATAATGGCCTTCCAGCTTGTTGCGCAATTCCACCAGTTGCCGGTACAAATCCGGCATTTCGTCCTTCATCGCCGCGACCGGCTTCGGGGTGCGGATGCCGGCCACCACGTCTTCGCCCTGGGCGTTGACCAGGTATTCACCGTACATGACGTTTTCGCCGGTGCCGGGATCGCGGGTAAAACCGACGCCGGTGGAGCAATCATTGCCCATGTTGCCAAACACCATGGTCACGATATTGACGGCAGTGCCGCTGGCCTGCTCGGGAGTGATCTTGAATTCGCGGCGGTAATCCACAGCGCGCTGGCCCATCCAGGAGCCGAACACCGCTTTGACCGCCAGTTCTAGTTGCTCATAAGGGTCTTGTGGGAAGGGTCGCCCGGTTTGCTCCTGAACAACTTGCAGGAACAACCGCCCGATATCGCGGAGGTCTTCAGCGCTCAGGCCCAGATCGATCTTGACGCCAGCGCGGCGCTTGATCGCTTCAAAGTGTTCGTCAAAGAAATGATCATCCACGTTCAGCGCGATTTTGCCAAATAACTGGATGAAGCGGCGATAAGCGTCATAACCAAAGCGTTCGTTGCCGGTCAGCTTGATCAAGCCCGCCAGCGTGTTCTCGTTCAGACCGAGATTCAGAATGGTGTCCATCATGCCCGGCATCGACATGGCGGAACCGGAGCGCACCGATACCAGCAAAGGATTGGCCGCGCCGCCGAACTGCTTGCCGGTTTCCTGTTCCAGCCAAGCCATGTTCTCGCGCACGCTACTCATCAGCCCCTCGGGCAGACGGTTATCGGCGATGTAATCCAGACAGGCTTCGGTGGTGATCACGAAACCAGGCGGCACCCGCAAACCGATTTGGGTCATTTCACAGAGGTTGGCACCCTTACCGCCCAGCAACATTTTGTTCTTGCCGTCGCCTTCGGTGTATTTATAAATGTACTTTTTCGCCATGATCCTACCTTTATGATGATTGAGATGGATATCGGAAACCTTCCGATGCCGTCATAGCATAGACCATTCAGCACCGCCATGATCGGCTTCGGCGTTCTAGCCAAGTCTGGGAACTGGATATGATTGCGGGAACGAAGGGGATTCCGGAAAAATACCCGCGCCGGCCAACACGCCGGTCGGCATCGCCATAAAAAGATAGCCCCTAGAAACGGTAATTGCCAAGCTCCATCGGATATAATGATCGGCGGTTGGTTTGACGCGTCGGCGGCTTCACCGGAGACTGTGTGGCTCTATTAGCGCAATCCGCTTCTGATTCCCAACGCATTCCCTTCTTGATTGCGACGGTATTCTTCGGTTTTCCAGCAGTCCAAATCCTTAACTTACTCCAGTATTTCCATATGCAGGCCAAAGATATAGAACAGTTGATCGAACAGCATCTGCCCAACGCCAGCGTCATGGTTCACGGCGATGACGGCGTTCATTTCGAAGCCGTGGTCATCAGCGAAGATTTCGCCGGCAAATCGCTGCTGCAACAGCACCGCTTGGTCTATGCGGCTCTGGGTGGACGGATGGAGCGCGAGGAAATCCACGCGCTTTCTCTCAAGACCTACACGCCGGAAGCCTGGCGCCAGCAACAATCCTGATTGGTATAAAGCATCTAAATGAGCAAATTGATCATCAACGGGGGCGTTCCCCTACAGGGCGAATTGCGGGCTTCCGGCGCCAAAAATGCGGTACTGCCGATTTTGGCGGCTACCCTGCTAGCCGACGCCCCCATGACCATCCGCAACGTGCCGCATTTGCAAGATGTCACTACCACCATGGAATTGTTGGGCCGCATGGGCGTGGATCTGGTGGTGGACGAGCGGATGAATATCCAGGTGGACCCACGCACCATCCACACCTTCCAGGCTCCTTACGAGTTGGTCAAGACCATGCGTGCCTCGATTCTGGTGCTCGGTCCGCTGGTGGCCCGTTTCGGCCAGGCCGAGGTTTCATTGCCCGGCGGTTGCGCCATCGGCTCGCGGCCAGTGAACTTGCACATCAAGGGGTTGGAAGCGATGGGAGCTGATATCAAGGTCGAGAACGGTTATATCCGCGCCCGCGCCAACCGACTTAAAGGCGCGCATATCGCGCTGGATTTGGTAACGGTGACCGGCACCGAAAACCTGCTGATGGCCGCCGCGCTGGCGCGCGGCACCACCATCATCGAGAACGCCGCTCGCGAACCGGAAGTCGTCGATTTAGCGGATTGTCTTAATGCAATGGGTGCGCAAATCACCGGCGCTGGCACCGATACGCTGGTCATCGAAGGCGTTGAACGGCTCGACGGCGCTAATTATCAAGTTCTGCCCGATCGCATTGAAACCGGCACCTATCTACTGGCGGGCGCGATCACCGGCGGTCGGGTCAAGGTCAAAGACACTCGCCCGGACACGTTGGAAGCTGTATTGCTTAAGATGGAGGAAGCCGGCATCCAGGTGAACACCGGGCCAGACTGGATCGAAGTCGACATGGCCGGCAAGCGTCCCAAAGCCGTGCGCATTCGCACCGCGCCCTATCCCGCCTTTCCCACCGACATGCAGGCCCAGTTCGTCGCGCTCAACGCCGTTGCTGAGGGCGTTGGCATGATTACCGAAACCGTGTTCGAAAATCGCTTTATGCACGTTCAAGAACTCCATCGCATGGGCGCTCAAATCGAATTAGAAGGCAACACCGCCATCAGCATCGGTGTCCCTCGCTTGACTGGCGCGCCGGTGATGGCCACCGACCTGCGCGCCTCGGCTAGTTTGATTTTGGCGGCGTTGGTCGCGGACGGCGACACGGTGCTGGATCGGATTTATCACATCGACCGCGGCTATGACTGCATTGAGGAAAAGCTGTCGCATCTGGGCGCACGCATCCGTCGGACGCCGGGTTAAAAGCTCCATGACCGCGCCGTTGACCATCGCCCTATCCAAGGGTCGGATTTTCAAGGAGACGCTACCCTTACTGGCCGCGGCCGGTATTGTGCCGGCCGATGATCCCGAAACCAGCCGCAAGCTGATTTTGGACACCGATCAGACCGATGTGAAGCTAGTCATCATCCGCGCCACCGATGTGCCCACTTACGTTCAATACGGCGCGGCGGATCTGGGTATCGCCGGTAAGGATGTGTTATTGGAACACGGCGGCGAAGGGTTATACGAACCGCTCGATTTGCGGATTGCACGCTGCCGCTTGATGGTGGCGGGCCGCCCCGAACACCCTCCTCGCTTGCGCCGACCCCGGATTGCGACCAAGTTCGCCAACACCACCCGCCGCTATTTCGCCGACCAGGGCCGCCAAGTCGAAGTCATCAAGCTCTACGGTTCAATGGAGCTAGCGCCGCTAGTGGGGCTAGCCGATTACATCGTCGATGTGGTCGATACTGGCAATACCTTGAAGGCCAACGGGCTGGCGCCGCTGGAGCACATCGCCGACATCAGCTCGCGCTTGATCGTCAATAAAGCGGCCATGAAGATGAAACACACCCGAATCAAGGCGATCATGGCGCGCATGGCGGCGGCGGTGGGCGACTGACATCCTTAAGCGCCATCACCTTTACCTTCCAGAGAAGACGTTCCGCCTTAGAGAACCCAATCCATGCTGGATATTCAACGCCTGACGACCGCCCATCTTGATTTCTGGCCACGCTTGGAAGCTTTAACGGCGTGGGAAGGCGTCGCCGATGAAACCGTGACCGCCACGGTGCGAGAAATTCTCGCTCAAGTACGCGCGCGGGGCGATGACGCCCTGCTGGAATACACTCACCGTTTTGACCGCCAGAAAGTGGAGCAAGCCTCTGATCTGGAAATTGCCGCGACCAGGCGACAACAAGCTTTAGAGGCTATTCCCACCGACCAGCGAACGGCCTTGGAACTCGCCGCCGCTCGCATCCGTGCCTACGCCGAGCGCCAACAGCAAGAATCATGGACCTTTACGGAAGCGGACGGCACCGTCTTGGGCCAGCAAGTGACGCCGCTGGATCGGGTCGGGCTGTACGTGCCCGGCGGGAAAGCCGCTTATCCGTCCTCGGTGCTGATGAACGCCATTCCCGCTAAAGTCGCGGGCGTGCCAGAAATTATTATGGTGGCGCCAACCCCAGAGGGCGTGCTCAACGAGCTGGTGTTGGCCGCCGCCGCCGTGGCGGGGGTAGACCGAGTATTTGCCATCGGTGGGGCGCAAGCGGTGGCGGCGCTGGCCTACGGCACCGCGACCGTGCCACGCGTGGACAAGATTGTCGGACCGGGTAACGCCTACGTCGCCGCCGCCAAACGGCAAGTTTTCGGCGTGGTGGGCATCGACATGATTGCCGGGCCGTCGGAAATTTTAGTCGTCTGCGACGGGCTGACCGAGCCTGACTGGATCGCGATGGATTTATTCTCGCAAGCCGAGCACGACGAAGACGCCCAACCGATTTTGATTAGCCCGGATGCGGTATTTCTGGATCGGGTCGCGGCCAGCATCAAGCGGCGGCTGCCGGAAATGGAACGACGCGACATCATCACAGCCTCGCTGAATCGACGGGCCGCGCTGATTCAGACGCGCGATCTGTCCGAAGCGGCGCAAATCGTCAACTTCATCGCGCCCGAACATCTGGAGCTGTCGGTGGAACGGCCCGAAGCGTTGTTGCCGTTGATCCGCCATGCCGGAGCGATTTTCATGGGTCGCCATACCCCAGAGGCGTTGGGTGATTACTGTGCTGGCCCTAACCACGTCTTGCCAACCTCGCGCACCGCCCGGTTTTCCTCACCGCTTGGCGTTTACGATTTTCAGAAACGCTCCAGCTTGATCCACTGTTCGCCGGCGGGAGCCACCGCCTTGGGCCGGATCGCCTCAATCCTAGCCCGTGGCGAAGGCTTGACCGCTCATGCACGTTCGGCGGAATTGCGGTTGCAACATCGAGAAAATGGCTCTTAAAGCACACATACTCAGTGGCAAAGCGGGGATGAACCCTAATAGCAGTGACGGAACCATTGCAGGATGATTTATGAATAACCTTTACTGGAGTCCAGTCGTTCATCGGCTGACGCCTTATGTGCCGGGCGAGCAACCCAAGCTCACCAATCTGGTGAAGCTCAATACCAACGAAAATCCCTACGGCCCATCACCTCAGGTATTAGCTGCAATTGAGGCCGAACTGTCCAGCGCCCTCCGGCTATACCCCGATCCGACCGCTGAAAAGCTCAAGCAAGCCATCGCCACCTACTACGGGATCACACCCACGCAAGTCTTTGTCGGCAATGGCTCCGATGAAGTGCTCGCTTTCACTTTTCAGGCATTGCTCCAACATCCCGCGCCGCTGCTGTTCCCCGATATCACTTACAGCTTCTATCCTGTCTATTGCCGGCTGTATGGGATCGATTATGAAACCGTGCCGCTGGCTGAGGATTTCACGCTACGGATCACTGATTATCAGCGTCCCAACGGTGGCGTCATTTTCGCCAATCCAAATGCCCCGACCGGCTGTTTCCTGCCCCTGACAGCTATTGAAGATTTGCTGATTCACAACCGCGATTCGGTGGTGATCATCGACGAAGCTTACATCGATTTCGGTGGTGACTCGGCGATTTCGCTGGTTGATCGCTATCCCAACCTGCTGGTTACCCAGACTCTTTCCAAATCTCGCTCATTGGCTGGCTTGCGGGTCGGATTGGCAATCGGCCATCCCGGTTTGATCGAAGCCCTGGAACGGGTGAAAAACAGTTTCAATTCTTATCCGCTCGACCGTCTGGCTATTGCTGGCGCGGTGGCGGCTTTCGCCGACCACGAGCACTTCGAGCGTACTCGGCAAGCCGTGATCGCCAGCCGAGAAACCGTGAGTGCGACGCTGCGGAAACTGGGTTTCGAGGTATTACCTTCGACCGCCAATTTCCTGTTCGCCCGCCATCCCGCCCAGGATGCGGCGGAACTCGCGGCCGCCTTGCGACAACGCAGCATCATCGTTCGTCATTTCCGCCAGCCGCGCATTCACCAGTTCCTGCGGATCACCGTCGGCAATCCCGAACAAAATGCCGCCTTGCTGGAGGCGCTTGGTAAGATAGTGGAATCACGTTAATGGTTCGATTGAGGGAACTCACCGCCTATACCGACGGCTTGCTGTCAGCTGAAGCCTTCAACGACTATTGCCCCAATGGCTTACAAGTTGAGGGTAGAGCTGAAGTTCACACCGTTATCGGTGGGGTAACCGCCTGTCAAAGGCTACTGGATGCAGCGGTCGAACGCCAAGCGGACGCCGTCTTGGTACATCATGGCTATTTTTGGAAGGGTGAAGACCCTCGTCTCATCGGCATGAAGCAGAGACGGCTCGCCACCCTGCTCCGCCATAACATCAGCCTGATCGCTTACCACTTGCCGCTGGATGCCCACCCAGAACTGGGCAATAACGCTCAATTAGCCCGAGTGCTCGACCTGATGGTGTCCGGAACGGTTGGCGGCAACCACCGTACACCGGGACTGGTCATGCTGGGAGAGCTGCCCGATCCGCTAGCAGGGGACGCTTTTGCCGCTCAGCTGGCGCACCGCCTCGGTCGAGAACCGCTCTATATACCCGGCGGCCACGCCCCCATTCGCCGGCTAGCCTGGTGTACTGGCGGGGCGCAGTCTTTTATAGAAACCGCTCTAAACGCCGGCGTGGATGCTTTCCTGACCGGCGAAGCCTCGGAACAAACCGTCCATTTCGCCCGCGAGAATGGCTTGCATTTTTTCGCCGCTGGTCATCACGCGACCGAACGCTATGGCGTACCCGCCTTAGGCGATCATTTAGGCAAGCAATTTGGCCTAAATTTTGTGTTCGTTGACATAGATAATCCGGTTTGAACCTGGCTCATCCCTAATAAATCCAGGACTTACGCAAGGATTGTTTCGAGTGGTGGATTTTTAAGTTGCTGACTGGGGCAGCCGTCCAACAGAGAGCGTTTTAGTTGATTGATGGCGCGTTTAGTTTGGTGTTCCGTTGGGAATCATTCTTATCTAACAACGTGTCATCAAACAGCCCATATCCTTCCGCTACTGGGACAGTATTCCCTCGAACATTGCCCCAGATCAACCCCGGCGTGATCTGCTTCCCACGCAGCTCCCGCTTGATGGGGTTATAGCTGAGCAGTTCACACTGATCAGCAAAATGCGTCAACGTGTAGTCAATCTGACTGACTGGCAAGTATTGGCAACAGGCAAGGTGCGCCATATTTTCTTTCATGCCAGATAATTTACCTACATTTCAAAAATTTGCGGAATCCTTACGCTCACTTTTACGTAAGTCCCGAGCATTTCAATTATCACATCCATCCATATTAAGAACTTTGCTTAAGTCCTCTACCCGCCAAAAATATTACATTTAACCTAGACTAATAACCATAAATCGGTTAATGTTAAGTATCAATTAACAATCTCCCTGTTTTACATCATAAATGTTACATTTGTAACAATAAAACTAGGCGCCATCGGCGCGTTAGAACTAAACCACCTTGTTGGAACTGGAGAATAAATTGATGACCTCACAGATTTTGAGATTTACCAAACCAGGTCGCCGCAAGACTAAATGGCTTGGCTTGAGCGTCGATAATCTTGTCTTTGCGCTCGTGCTGAGTTTGGGCTTGGTTCCGTTCTGGAGCTGGGCCGAGGAGCCAGGCGTTACTGACAAAACCATCCGTGTCGGCTCTACAATGCCGTTGGAAGGGGATTACGAGGCTTATGGCCAATCCGGCAAGCAGGGGATAGCGGCGGCTTTCGCGGGGCAACTCGTACAGAAACGCACGATCCAATTTGATCCTTTCAACGATTTTTATAACCCAGAAAAAGCGGTTGAAGGGGCCAACCAGCTGATCAAAAAAGGTATTTTTGTAATGATGTTCAGCCTTAGCACGGCGGCTACCGTCAAAGTGCTACCCATTCTAGCCGAGCATAAAGTACCGGCGTTCGGTTTCTTCATTGGGACAGCCTTTACCGGGCCAGGCGACGTGCTTAACTTTCGCGTAAGCAATGCCAAGGAGGTGGAGACCGTGATCGATACTGGCCTAGCGGCGGGTCTCAAACCGACCGACGTGTGCGCCTATGTCCAGAACGATGGTTTTGGAATGAATGGCGTCAAAGGCTTACGCGCCGCGCTGGTTAAAAATCCCAACACTGACACTATCGTCGCCAAGCTCGACCAGATTCTGAATATGAGCGGGGAATCCCCAAAACGGAATAATATCGGCCCAGTGGGTGTTTACACGCGCGACACCCTGAACGCGAATGAGGGGTATCAGTCGCTGAAGAAGTGGGAAGCCACCACGGGAAACCCTTGCCGCCTTATCATAGTGTCGGCGCTATTCGATCAAGCGGCTAACTTCATAGGCTATGGTCATTATAAACAAGAGCCTTGGATTTATAGCTCAGTTTCAGTTACTGCTGGCGACCGTCTGGCGATGCTGCTCAAAGAAAAAGGCGTTACGGAGAAGGTGATCGCCACCCAAGTCGTGCCCCCGCTCGATTCATCGCTACCGATTGTGGTGGAAGCGCGTAAGGCTTTGGGAAATAATTTGAATTTTATTTCCCTTGAAGCCTTCATTGTTGGCCGGTTGTTTGTGACGATCATGCAAGCCATTGAAGGGCCAATAACCCACGAAAATTTCCTTAAAGCCGCGCGGCGCCAACCCTACGATATTGGCGGCGTGAAGGCCGATTTCACCACCGACAATCAAGGGTCTGATTACGTGGGCTTGACGCTGCTACGGGCTGGCCATTTCTTGCCTGTCACCGCGGAAGACTCGGAATTGCTGCGGCTGTTCAAATAGCGCGGATCCGTCGAAAGAGACAGGTGGTACCATACCCCTCCTTAATAGCCGGGCGAGCCAATCTCGTCCGGCTGTCCTGATTGCAGCCTTTTAAAGCTCGCGCTTTACGCGTCAACACATAGACCCTAATCCCCTTCGTGAGGTATAGTTTTACCTTGCCGTGAGAACTCAAAGGGATTGTGTTGATGGACTTCACGCGCTGCTTGGCGCGCCCCGTTGCAAACTGTCGGGTTTCGACTGAATCCAACTCCCGGCGTCGCTCCAGCGAACGAGAAAACCGTGCATACTCATGAATAATCATCTTTAAACGTTAACTATAAATCCACAACAGGAGACTGCGTATGAGTACGGTAGATGACGTCGATCTCGGCAGGCGCCGCTTTCTGACCGCCACAGCGACAGTGGTCGGTGGCGTCGGCGTCGCGTTCGTCGCCGTCCCATTTTTAAAATCCTGGTCGCCCAGCGAACGTGCCCAGGCTGCGGGGGCGCCGGTCGAAGCGGATATCAGCAAACTGGAAGAAGGCGCATTGATGACCGTCGAATGGCGCGGTAAACCAGTATGGCTGCTAAAACGTAGCCAAAAAATGCTCGACGACCTTGCCAGCTTAAAGAACAACTTGCTTGATCCCAACTCGGAAATGGCCAGCCAGCAACCCAAGTACGCGCAAAACGCCACGCGTTCGATCAAGCCAGAGGTGCTGGTGATGGTCGGCATCTGTACCCATCTGGGTTGCTCACCGACCTTCCGGCCTGAAATTGCACCGGCTGATTTAGGACCGAACTGGAAGGGCGGCTTTTTCTGCCCTTGTCATGGCTCGCTCTTCGATTTAGCCGGTCGCGTCTATAAGGGGGTTCCCGCCCCGTCGAACATGGAGGTGCCCGCTTATCGGTACCTCAGCGATACTCGCGTATTGATCGGCGTTAATCCGGAGACTGCATAATGGCAAACACACAAGGCACAACCGGTGTGCTCGGTTGGATCGATGAGCGGTTTCCCTTAACCAAGATGATCCGCGAGCATCTGACTGAATATTACGCGCCGAAGAATTTCAATTTCTGGTATTTCTTCGGATCGCTGGCGCTACTGGTGCTCGTCAATCAAATCCTGACCGGCATCTGGTTGACGATGAGCTACAAACCTTCGGCGGCCGATGCTTTCGCTTCGGTCGAATACATCATGCGCGATGTGGACTGGGGCTGGCTGATCCGCTATATGCATTCCACCGGAGCCTCCGCTTTCTTCTTAATGGTCTACCTGCACATGTACCGCGCGCTGATTTATGGCTCCTATAAAAAGCCGCGGGAATTGATCTGGATCTTCGGAGTCGTGATCTTCCTGTGCTTGATGGCGGAAGCGTTTATGGGTTACCTGCTGCCCTGGGGTCAAATGTCCTACTGGGGTGCGCAGGTGATCATCAACCTGTTCAGCGCGATTCCGATTGTCGGCCCCGATCTGTCGGTGTGGATTCGCGGCGATTATGTGATATCCGACGCGACCCTGAACCGTTTCTTCTCCTTGCACGTCATTGCTTTACCGCTGGTTTTGCTTGGACTGGTGGTCGCCCACATCCTCGCCCTCCACGAAGTGGGCTCTAACAATCCCGACGGAGTGGAAATCAAAAAGCTGAAAGACGAAAAAGGCATTCCGCTGGATGGCATCCCCTTCCATCCCTACTACACCGTCAAGGATTTGGTCGGCGTGATGGTGTTCTTCCTCTTCTTCGCGGTGGTGATTTTCTTCATGCCCGAAATGGGCGGTTATTTCCTCGAACATCCCAATTTCGATCCAGCCGATTCGTTGAAGACACCGCCGCATATCGCGCCGGTATGGTACTTCACGCCGTTCTACGCCATGCTGCGCGCCGTCCCCTCCTTCGCGGGCACTCAAGTCTGGGGCGTACTGGTGATGGGCGCCGCCATTGTTATCCTGTTCTTTTTGCCGTGGCTGGATCGCAGTCCGGTAAAATCGATCCGCTATCGCGGTTTCTCGTTCAAACTGATTCTGGCCGCTTTCGTGGTGTCGTTTCTGGTTCTGGGCTATCTGGGTGCGCTGCCAACGACCCCAGCCCGCACTTCCTTGGCGCAGATTTGTACCATCATCTACTTCGCCTTCTTCTTCCTGCTACCGTTCTTGCCGGCTTTTGAAAAAACCAAGCCGGTTCCGGAAAGGGTGACCTGGAAATGAAAAAAATAATCCTCGCGCTTACATTGCTGGCATTACCTGGCTTGGGCCTTGCTGCTGGTGGAGAAGGCTATCCCCTGCAGGTTGCGCCGATCGATCTCCACAACAAGGCTTCATTGCAAAAAGGCGCCAAGTTGTTCGTCAACTATTGCATGGGCTGTCATTCATTAGAGCATCAGCGTTACAATCGCTTGGCTCGCGATATCGGCCTGACTGACGATCAAGTCAAAGAGCACCTGATCTTTACCGGTGCCAAGGTCGGCGAGCTCATGAAAAACTCAATGCCCAAGGCTGACGCCAAGCAGTGGTTCGGCGTCCCTCCCCCCGACCTGACTTTAATTGCGCGGTCGCGGGGCGTGGATTATCTTTACACCTATCTCCAAACCTTTTATCTGGACCCCACCCGGCCGTTTGGCGTGAACAATGCGGCGTTTCCCAATGCTGGCATGCCGCATGTGCTATGGGAATTACAGGGCTGGCAAAAACCGGTTTACGAGGTTCATAAAGGCAAAGGGAAAGATAGCCCCGACACCAAAGTACTGACTGGATTCGAACTCGTTCAACCGGGCAGTATGAGTCCACCGGAATACAAGGAAGCGATGGCCGATTTAGTGAACTTCCTCGCTTACGTGGCTGAACCGATCCAACTGGAACGTCAGCGGATCGGAATCTGGGTGGTCTTGTTCCTTTTCTTGGCCAGCGTAGTGTTTTATCTTCTCAAGAAGGAATACTGGAAGGATATCCATTGACGCCATGGTTTTCATTGGAGGGCGATCAATCATCGCCTCTCCGATGAAACCAGCGGTGATCGACCCTCACTAGCTTCCGTGCAAACTCGCCTGTTATGACTTCGACTCGTCCCTATCTGATCCGCGCGCTATACGAATGGATCGAAGATAATGGTCTGACCCCGCATCTCCTGGTCAACGCGGAATCGCCGGGGGTAGAGGTCCCCAAGCAACATGTCCATGAAGGACGGATCGTGCTCAATATCAACGCGGCGGCTGTGCGCGACCTGCGTCTGGGGAACGACTGGATCGAATTCAATGCCCGCTTTGGCGGAGTCGCCCGCACCGTGCGCATCCCGCTAAGCGCCGTCTTGGCGATTTACGCCCGTGAGAACGGCCAAGGGATGGCTTTTAGCGAGGAACAAGGTGACGAGGAACCACCGCCTCCATCCAGTTCGCCGCAACCGGACAAGCCCGCTAGCCGTTCCGAACGCCGGCCAACCTTGAAAATCGTCAAATAGCGTTTCAGTTGATATATTCGAACAGGGTTACAACCTGCTTGACCCCACTCACTTGGCTGGCGGTATTAGCGGCGGCATCCGCTTCGTTTTTCCGTACCAGACCCATCAAGTAAACCACACCCCCTTCAGTCACTACCTTAACCCGGGTCGGATCGAAATCCTGAATCCGGATTTTGAACAAAATCGCTTTAACGCGAGTCGTCAATAAACTGTCATTACTTTGCGCCGAAAAAGAAGTCTTGGACGAACCAACCGCTAATTCGTTATAAACCTCTTTGACCGGCGTTATACCGCGAGCGATCATTTCCGCCTGTTGTCGCGTCGCCTCCGACGCCGTTATCCCCGTCAGCAGCACCGCCGCGTTATAACTGGTGACGCCGATCCGATTGCCGGGTGGTAGTTGCCGATTAAGTGCGTTATGAATCTTCACTTCGATCGACTGGTCGTCCACCAGGGTTCCGGTGGTCCTACGGTCGTGCGCCGCTACCCCGACCCCCACCGCCGCGCCCCCCAACAAGAGCGGAGCGCAACCGCTGATCAACAGCATTGCTAGCAACACGCCCATCACTTTCAATTGCCATGATTTCATGATTGCTCCTTTCCAAATAACAGCCGATCCACTAGATCGCAGAGACAATGAATAATCAGAATATGGGTTTCTTGAATCCGGGCCGTCGCGGTTCCCCTCACACGAATCTCGATATCCGCTCCGCTCAGTTGCTGAGCCATGCGGCCGCCGTCGCGGCCCGTCAACGCTATTGTTGAGATCTCTCATTGCTTGGCAACGTCGATCGCCGCAATGACATTGGCAGAATCACCGCTAGTCGAAAGCGCCGGCAGAACATCGCCAGGCCACCCCAGCGCCCGCAACCGCGGGGCAAACGCCTGCTCGAAGGCATAATCGTTGGCGATGGAAGTCAGCGCTGAACTGTCGGTCGTGAGGGCGATCGCCGCTAAGCCAGGACGTTCGATTTCAAAACGGTTGGTTAATTCAGCCGCTAAATGTTGCGCGCGAGCCGCCGATCCACCCTTACCGCAAATCAGAATCTTATGGCCACGACGCAACTGCTCGGCCAAATGTTCGGCTCCTTTGACAATCTGGGCGCCGGACTCGATTAGCGTACGCTGCTTGGCTTCGACGCTAGCGGCGAAATGCCGCTCGATTCGGTTGAGCAACTCTATGACATCCATCCAGTGCACCAGGGTAACAGACAACGATTAAGCGCTTCGGAAAGCGGGCAATGACCGCTTCCTTCACGCTGGCTAAAGGGATGGGATATTATCAAGAAAACAACCTAAACAGAGAATGACTGACCATGGAAATCCGACGGCTCTCCCTGGCGGCCGGCGCTAAGGCAGCAACCGGCCTTGCCGTTATCATTGACGTTTTCCGCTCTTTTTCGAGTGAACCCCTGCTCATCCACCTGGGAACCGCGCGCCTTCTGCTCGAAAACGATGTGGAACGCTGTTTCGCGCGGCGGGGCGACGCCTTGTTGGTAGGCTCGCGCAACGAACAGCCCGTTCCAGGCTTCGATATGACCAATTCTCCTTACCGTATTCTACAAGCCGGGGAACAATTCTTTCGGGGCCGAACCGTCATCCATCGTTCCACCTCCGGCGTGGGCGGGGTTCCGGCGGCGCTGGCGCAAGCCGACGAGGTGTTGTTGGCCTCGTTCATCAATGCGCGGGCGACGGCCGCCTATATTCGCCAGCGCAATCCAGCAACGGTCAGTCTGGTCGCGATGGGCAGTCGCGCCACTATCGAAGCGCCCGAAGACGAGCGCTGCGCCGATTATTTGGAAAACCTTTTGACGGGAAAACCGTACGATCATATAGCCGCACTCGTCGAGATTTTGGCGCACCATAACGCCCGCAAATATCTCGATGCGGATAACCCCCATTTGCCCAAGGAGGACATCATTTTATGCCTGCAACGAGACCTGGTGGATTTTGCGCTACGCGCCGAACGGCGTGATGAGATGATTGAAGCCATACCCATTCCAACCACGTAACGGAACGAAAACCGTCTAGACATATCGCAAATCAGTAAAGCGACTGCGTTGAACGGATAGGCGAGGTATCTGCTTAGTAAGCACGCGGTTTGCGCTGTTCACTTACTAAGAGGGCGATGACGGGTGGTCGGCAGCGCGAGGTTTTAGATGGGCATTGATGTATTGCTCATCGGTTTGGCCGTACAAAATACGGGCTTTAGTATCGTTCGCGTTGCCGGTAAGGATCACTGGGCAGCGTGAAATTCTTTCCATCGAAAGGGGCGGCATTCGGGTCTTCCGCGATACGGACACAGAGTTTGCCTATCCGATCCATCCGCCATTCAAGGCCAGCGCGGCTTAATCGGTCCATTCTGGCCGTTCTTCCCTTCTTTCTCTATCTGCCCAGACGGCCCAGCGCCAACGCTTACATTTCACCAGCTTCAGCACATCTCCAACATCCAGGTCCCGAGGTGGAGAGCAAATAGTCGAACCAAGCCAATAAGCCTCATGAGAGCGGCATAATAGAAATAATTGATACAAATTGCCGGTTGGGCGACATAAACTGGAAATAGGCGGCTGGCATGCTTCAGGTGTGTTTATCTTGTCGGTCTTTCGCCACGGCAACCGCTTGGCGGCTTTGGACTCGGCGGAAAGTTGCGGTTACACACTGGAGCCATCGTTGTGATCAATGCCATACGCGTTGAAATGCTGCCTGGGCACAGCACAGGCAATGCCTACTTTTTGACCGGATCGACCACTGCTCATGAGGGCACCGTTGATACGGACCTCAATCCGGGCATCTACAAGCTGACCACCAATAAAACCTTGAAGAAATGGATCATCACCGGGGTCAATGGCGGGATTCGGTTCTATGTTGAGCTCGATGGCGCCGATCCCTGGGCGCTCAACTATGCCGCCGGCTTGCGCTTGGAGGTCATCAGCAAGGGACAAATCCTTAATCCCAACGAAGAGTTGCTCGATGGCATCGGCCCGGACGCCTACCGCAACGATCCCAAGTACATCGACCGCGTCACCGCTGGCCATTACGATGTCGCAACCGGCAAATTCACTGTCGATCACGAGGACGGCAGTGTGATCGAACTAGACTACGCCGCTATCCTCAAGCACCTCCAGCCGCCACATGCGGGCGGCGCCACGATGTATGTCTATTACCGGAACCTTCAGAATTACAAAATCTATCCGCGGCTTTTTGATAAGAACACCGCGCCCAATATCGCCAGCATGGTGCTGGAAACCGAGCAGGCGCGGCCAAGCGCCGAGGGGCTGGCGCGACTTGGACGCATTTTGTTGGAACTGGTCAAGTTACGAGCCAGCGCGTCGGCCGTAGGTCATGTGGGTGGGCAGATTCCCGCGCCTGCTCGAGCCGCGGAATCGACGTGGAAGGTGGTCCCTAAGACGTCGGCCAGTTTGACGCGCAAGATGATCCCGGGCATGACCGGCGGAAATACGCCCTCGGCTAACCTGCGCCTTCCCTCCGGCGATCTGCTGAAATCGGGGGTGCAACATGTCGAGGGCAAAGTCGTTTATCGGGTCGATGAGATGATTGCCGTAAGCGCGGAAGCCATCACCGTCAAGGCCGCGCACCGCAGTTTGATCGTCGCGGCCGCCCAAGAGGCTAGGCGTATGGGCCAAGCGACGTTCAAAATGCTCGGCATTCAAGCCAATCACAACGCCCGACGACACTTCGACAAACTGGCGCGGGAAATTGGCGTGCCTAATTCCGGCAAACAGTTCCCAAGCAACGTGCCCATGGCTTATCCCAACTATGAAGTCACGCTCAGCGTCGATAAGGTGCTAGCCACGAACGTCCCTTGACACCGGGTGCGAATTGTACCGGCCCAAAAAATCGCCATCATCCGCGGCAGGTGGAGACTGTGGGTAGCGAAGGCGCGAGGTATCCGTTCAGTAGAGGGGTAAAACGCATGACAGGTTATCCGTCAGACCTATCTGGGCTTGGCATCGTCAGCCGCTGCTTGAAATCGACGCTGTATTGTCAGCCGGCCCAGGGCGTCTATCTTGATCGCCCCGGCCCATTACCGCTCCATCCGTCATAACGGCTACCCTTTCGCTGTACGGATACCCCGCGTATCCGCTTGCCGCAATTTCTCCGCTGCTTTCTAAAGTGTCCAGGCGGATTAAATCGCTCGCTTGCCAACCACATCGGGTCAACATGAAAACAACAATTGGGAAATTGGGCTCAAGAAGCGTTTTCACCAGCTGTTAAGCCTCTGGTCAGCTTGCTTCTCTTAGTATTTCGAAGATAAGGCTCTTTAGCCTAGCAACAAGCTTAGCGTTCGTATCATCGGTCGAATGATGGTCGCCAGCGCCAGAGGAGCACGCCCAATGAAACTGTCCCTACTCTCGGCAGTGTTAATCGCTGCCCTCATCCCTTTGTCTGAAGCACTCGCCTGGGAGCGCGGTAACAATGGAGGTCCCGACTACTACCCTAGAGGGCGGAGCCTACCTTCCGGGAATGGTGGAGGCAGTCACAACGGCCGCCACTGGGACGGCGGTCACAGCGGTCATTGGGGCAGTCCACCGGGCTATTGGCGCTCCCGGCCGGGCTATTGGCGCTACCCGCCCGGTTACTGGCGCGGTGGCTGGGGTTATTGGGGCCGGCCGCGCGGTTACTATTGGGGTGGCGGCTGCTGGGATTGCGGGGCCGGCGCTGCCGTGGTCGGCTTGACCTTTGGTACTATCCTGGGGTCCACCATCGCCAATTACTCAGAACCACCGCCATCCAGCGCCGAGCCTTCAGAACCGCCATCGCCAGATCAGTGCAAATCGATTGTTGTAAAGGGCATCACTTACTACAACTGCGAACCTGATCGTCGCGACGATTACCCTGACCGTTATGATAATGGCGTTTACCAAGACCGCGCCGATAATCGCGAGCTTGACGGCAGCGCGTTTGATAAGCGCCCATTTGATGATACCGAGATGGACCGCGGCCAATCCGATAACCAAGCGGCCGGTTGGGAAGCGAAATAAGGGCTTGACTCTAGCTCTGGCGCTCTGGATTCTGTTTGGCGATCACCCGGAGCCCATCAAATAGGAGGTTCGGTTCTAAGCGGAACGCTCCTAGCAGATACGGGGACACAGCCTCGGCTCCGCCCCCGGTGAGAAATCGTATTCCCGATCCGCCCGCCGCCATCATCCGCTCGGTGATGCCATCGATGGCGGCGGCGACCGCATAGAGCGTTCCACCCCAGACACAATCGCGGGTGCTTTGACCGAACAAGCGCGGTTCTCCCTGTTCCGGCGGAATCTGCCGGGTCTCCCGATATAAGGCTTGGCGCATCAACTGGATGCCCGGGACGATCACGCCTCCCAGATGCCGGCCATCAGCAGCCAAGGCGTCAATTGTGAGCGCCGTGCCGCAATCCGCCACATAGCAAGCTTGTTGGGTCAAGGATCGCGCCGCGATCAGCGCCACCCAGCGATCCGCCCCCAATCGCTCCGGTTCCGCATAGGCATTTTGGATACCGCAAGCCGCCGCTGTCGAAACGACAAACTCAACCTTAATACCCCAAGCCCGCTCGATCCATTCGCTTAAGGCGCTCCGCGCTTCGAGGCCGGCGACGCTGACGATCAGCACCCGATCCGGCCGGGGCAGGCCCTGCCATTGGGCGCAGGCCAACTCAACTGATTCAGCCCGATCAGCGCGGAGCCAAGCGCTCGGCCGAGACTCCCCACCGTCATAAGTCACCCATTTGACTCGGCTGTTACCAATGTCCGCCAGCAAAATCATTCCGCTACTCTCAGACTGACTTCACCGCCACAATAAGGGGTGACTCGACCATTCGGCGTCTCCAGCAGCAAGGCACCGGTTCCGTCCACGCCGCGCGCGATACCCGCGAAAGAGACATTGGGCAAATGCACCTGTACCGGCCTGCCGGCCACTCGATCAAAACGCGCCCATTCCGCCACAAACCCAATAAATCCCTGTTGCTGAAATTGGCGGAAAGCCGCAATCAATTCATTAATCAACAAAGCAGCCAACCGATTGCGCGCGACGGGGGCGCTCCTCAAAATTTCCTGTAAATCGACCCATGGCTGATCGATTAGCGCCGCGTCCCGCGGCGGTAGCGCTACGTTCAACCCGACGCCAGCTACGACATAAACCTGATTTGCCGCACCACCGGATTCCAGCAAAATACCGCCCAATTTACGCTCGCGCCACCAAATGTCATTCGGCCACTTCAGCCCCACCTCCGACACACCGACGCCCGCTAAGGCCCGGGCGACGGCAATACCCGTGACTAGACTCAAGCCGCTGAGCGCTTCCGGCGACGCATCGAACCGCCAGAGCAAGGACAAGGCCAAACTAGCCCCAAACGGCGTCACCCAGTGACGCCCCCGCCGACCTCGGCCAGCGGTCTGTTGCTCGGCCAGACAGACCGCGCCGCTCGCCTGACCCCGATTCGCGCCCCTGACCAAATAGGTATTGGTGGAATCCAGGGTCGGAAACACTTCTAAGCCACTTAATTCGGCGCGCGCGGCCTCGGACAGATCCGCCAGGATGCGCGCCCGATCCAATCGCTCCAAGGCTTCGCTCATTTAAGCGATTTCATCCTAAAAAAAACACAACCGTCTTTTCCTGGTTCGGAGAAGACGGTCATGGCGGAAAAGGCTAATTTTTTTGAGCTCGCGGCAGAATGAAGAGTCCACCCAAACGGAAAAATCAGTGAAAGTTTTAGAACAAACTTCCCCAAGGGACGGCTGAAAAAAAACTCAGGTAGGAGGCGACCACCAAAACAATAATGATGACGATGGGGAAATTTTGAAAGCTAAACATCTTTATTCTCCTTGTGATTTATAATGGAATACTAAATCTTTAGTCTTATCCATTCAAGGATTTATCATCATCTTGCCGCTGTTTTGGCCGAGGAAGGCGCGGATCGTCATCGTCCATCAAAATCCGGTGAGCCGGCCCTTCCAAATCGTCGAACTGGCCAGTTCGCACCGCCCAGAGAAAGGCCCACAACGCGACGCCGGCAACCCCCAACGCCATTGGAATCAGCAGGAACAGAATCCGCACGGAACCACCTCCACTCAGGTTTGACGGAGCCGCAACGCGTTCACCACCACCACCAACGAACTGAACGACATGCCGAGCGCCGACATCCAAGGCGTCAGCCAACCGCCGGCGGCCAACGGTAGCGCAACCAGATTGTAGCCGATTGCCCAAGCAAAATTCTCGCGCATAATGGCTAAGGTTTTTCGGGCCCTATCAATCCCGCTCGCCAGATAATCCAGCCGTTCCGACAGTAGAATCATGTCCGCCGTTGCGTGAGCCAATTGGGTACCGCTTCCCATTGCCAGCGACACCTGCGCCGCCGCCAGCACTGGTGCATCGTTGACCCCATCACCGACCATCGCGACCACGCTGCCCTGGCTTTGCAATTGACGAAGCCGCGCCAATTTATCTTGGGGCGACATCCCGCCGATGGCCTGGGAGATCGCTAATTCGCGGGCGATATGCGCCACCGTCGCCACGCGATCACCGCTAAGCAGTTCCACTGTCAAGCCGCGCTGTTGCAAAGCCGCCACGGCCTCCGCCGCGCCGGGGCGTAAACTATCAGACAACTGGAACCACGCCAATACACCTGAATCGTCCGCCAACGCGACCCAAGTACTGGTTGAATCGACGTCAGCGGCGGGAGGTAATAGCACCGCGCCCGCAGCGGTTACGAATTCAGCCCGGCCCACCCGATAGCAACGGCCTTCAATCCAACCTTCAATACCGCTGCCGGGGATATTGCGCACTTCAGTCGCGCTTAGCGGCAGGAGTCCGACGGCTTCGACCAGAGCGCGACCCACCGGATGTTCGGAACCACGCTCCAGCGCCGCCGCCAATTCCAGGCAACGCCGGGTTTCCAAATTGCCGGTCGGCTCGACCGCCACCACTCGCAGCCGCCCATAAGTCAGCGTTCCTGTTTTGTCGAAAATGAGATGGGTAGCGCGCGCCAAGGTCTCCAAGGCGTGGCCGCGCGTGGCCAACAACCCCAGTCGGGTCAGCGCCCCGGTCGCTGCCACGATCGAGGTTGGAGTGGCTAAAGACAGCGCGCAAGGACACGTCACGACCAATACCGCCAGGGTGATGCGAAAGGCCGTATCAAAATCACTCTGTATCCACCAAGCGGCCATCACCACCGCCGCCACAACCAACAGGGCCGCGACGAACCAACCGGCGATCCGATCAGCCAACAAAGCAAGACGCGGCTTTTCACTTTGCGCGCGATCAAGCAGGCGGACGATGGCCGACAGCACCGTATCAGATCCCACTTTCTCGATCTGCATCACTAACGGGCTTTCCACATTGACCGCGCCGCCGACCAGCGCCTCGCCGGCAACCCGCGGTAGCGGGAGACTTTCGCCGGTCAATAGCGATTCGTCCACGCTACTGCGCCCTTCCAAGACCCAGCCATCAGCCGGGATGGTTTCTCCCGGCCGTACCAGCACTCGGTCGCCGGGCGTCAGCTCCGTCAGGGGAATCAGCTGTTCCTCGCCGCTGGCATCCAGTCGGGTCGCCGTTGCCGGCAGCATTCGCACCAAAGCCTCAGAAATTTGTCCTGCCCGATGGCGCGCGGTCATTTCCAAAAAACGCCCGGCCAACAGAAAAAACACAAACATCGTGATCGAATCGTAATAGACCTCGCCGCCGCCCTGCCACGTATACCAAACGCTGGCGGTAAATGCGGTAACGATGGCTAAAGCGACCGGTACATCCATTCCCAATCGCCGGCGGCGCAAATCCCGCCAGGCGCTTTGATAGAACGGTTGGGCCGAGTAGAGCACCACCGGCACAGCCAGAATCAGGGAAATCCAGCGCAGGAATACGCGAATCCATTGTTCCATCCCCTGATAATCGCCCGCATACAAACCAACCGCTAGCATCATCACTTGCATCGAACCGAGACCCGCCACCGCCAAGCGACGCAAGGCAACGGTGCGCTCGCGTTGTTGCAAAGCTTCCTGACGGCGGGGATCGAAGGGATGGGCGATATAACCGATGGCCGAGATCGCCGTCAGAATGTTGCTGAGCTGGATCTGGCGCTGGTCCCAACGCACGCTAGCGCGATGGGTGGAATAATTGACCCGAAAAGCCAACACACCGGGCAAGCGGCCGACATGGTGCTCGTTCAGCCAAACGCAAGCCGCGCACACAATACCTTCCATCATCAGCGCGGCTTCACGAATATGCTCGCTCTCGCTATGCACGAAACTCTTTTGCAAATCCGGTCGGTCGTAGAGTTCCAAGCCACGCAAGGATTCTGGGATCAGATCTTCAGCACGGCGCGAGGGAGCGGTGCGATGCTGATAAAAATCACTCAATCCGGCGGCGAGAATAGCTTCCGCCACGGCCTGACAACCGTGACAACACATCGACCGGCGTTGCCCCTCGATTGTCACGGCATAATTAAAACCCGTTGGAATGGCTAAGCCACAGTGAAAACAGGTGTTTTCAGTCGCGGCGGAGCGATCCTCGGTCAGGGCTTCGATGGGAACGGACATGAGTCTCGGCGCAACACCGTCGTGAAAAAGTACTGTACGACCGGATTCTAACGATCCAACACCTGTGTGACCGCCCGAATTTCGTGTAAATCCTCTCCCTTGCGAATATGGAGCACCAGATTCCAGTTACCTGCCAAGGGTAATGTCACAGTGGTCTCATAGACCCCAGAACCGGTTTCAGTCAAACTAAAAGCGACATCCCGCCGGTTATTGGAGGGCCGTAGGAATTGGCCGGACATATCCGCTCCGCTAACCGGCTCGCCCTCCCGAGTTTTCACGGCCACTCGAAATACCGTGGGCTCATTCGGTAGCGGATCGGCCAACCAACCCTTCTGGATTTGCCAACCCCGTTGCTGTTGCCGCTCTACCTGCTGGAGATACGCATTGTAAAGCGCTTCCTTCTGATGGAAATCGTGCGAAATCACTCCTGGGAACACCGAAGTGACTTTCTGAGCTCTGTCGGTGGCCGGCATCAACCATTCCCAAAGTGATGGACTCAGACCTCGTTCGGCGATAGCCACAAACAACGCGCCCGACACCGCCACGAAGATGAAAAAACCGATGATCGCGGCGGGTCCCCAATGCAGTCCCTTACCTTCGTTGCGGACCTCCAACAGCATTCCGCAGGCCAGCGAAACCAACAGATAAATTCCCAGATGGATCGCAAAGACATCACCGCCAGGCCAGCGGATGATGCTATAAGGCACATAGAGTCCGACGGTTACCAGAGCGACCACAGCGGCGGCTTGTTTGGCGCTGGTGTGCATCAAGCGCGCTAGCGCCAGATTGGCCAGTACAATAATCCCCACCCCAACGGCGAGACTCAGCAACAGATCGGTCACTGACCGTTTTCCGGCATGGAGAACGGCACCTCTCGGCGAATAGGCTCCGAGGTGGCGCCTTCCAGCAATGTGATCACAAAAGTAATTGTACGGACGTGCTCGCTCACGCCCGTCGGATCAGCGGCAACCTGCACCCGCGCCGGTACTTTGACACGCTCTTGCGGTTCCAGTGTGATCTGTTCCATCCCATCCATGTCCAAGATAGCGCTGGAGGAACCCTCGATGCCGATGCGGAGAGTGATCGGCGCGGTCAGTTTATTATTGAGCTTGATCTCGTAAACATTACGAATGCTGCCGTCCGTCAGTTGCGAATACAGCGGCTGGCGAACTTGCTCAATCGTGGCCGTGTAGGAGGTCCGGGTCAAAATGCTCCACGTCAAAATCATGATCGCCGCCATCAGAATCACGCCATAGCCGATGGTTTTCGGCTTGAGCAGCCGAGTTTGCCTGCCGTTCAGCGCATTTTCCGACGTGTAACGGATCAAGCCGCGCGGCCATTTCAAATTGTCCATAATCGTGTCGCACGCATCGATGCATAGCGCGCAAGAAATGCATTGATATTGGAGGCCGTTACGGATATCGATGCCCACCGGACACACTTGGACGCAGTAGCCGCAATCGATGCAGTCACCCACCCCCGCCACTTGCCGTTCCTCGCGGCTTTTCAACCCTTTGCCGAGTTTGGTGCGACCTTGCGCGCTTTCGCCGCGCTGTTTGTCATAGGAAACAATTAGGGTGTCATGATCGAACATGGCGCTTTGAAAGCGCGCGTAGGGACACATGTAGGTACAAACTTGCTCGCGCGCCAAGCCCGCCATCACAAAGGTGGTCGCTGTCAGAAAAAACGTTGTGAAATAGGCCGGATAGGGCGCTCGTCCGAGTATGAAGTCCGTGACCAAGGTCGGCGCATCGACCCAATACATGGTAAAGGTCAAGCCAGTCCAGAACGCAATCAACAACCACAAGCCATAGGTGCCGCCTTTTTTGACGATTTTCTCCCGATTCCACGGTCCCCTATCGAGACGCATCCGCGCGGGCCGCTCGCCTTGCATCCACTGCTCGACCATCATGAACAGATCGGTCCACAAGGTCTGAAAACAAAAATAACCACACCAAACGCGGCCGGCCAGCCCAGTGACAAAAAAGAGCAGGATCGCGAAGATGATCAAGGCTCCGGCCAGCCAGAAGATGTCCTGAACTTGGATCGTCAAACCAAAAATATAGAAGTGGCGGCCGGGCAGATCATAGAGTATGGCTTGATCGGGGGCGTTGGGTCGATCCCAACGCAGCCAGGGCAGCAGATAATAAATGACGTAAGCTAAAATTAACGCCCCCGTCTTGAGATTTCGAAAGCGCCCCTTGACCGAGCGTGGATAAATTTGAATGCGTTTCTGATAAAGCTGGGCAGTCTCTTCGGACATGGTCCACTCGATTTACTGTACGGGATGAACAGGCGGGGATAACACCAACCGCCGTTCTAATTTTTAGTAGGCCCTAGGCGGCAAACAGCAATCCAACAGGCAACTCCGCCTGTTTTGGGTATTATGGGGCAACATTGGGGTTTAACGGCCACAAATGCCTCACCCCCCAATCGGGGGGTGAGCGTGTTGGAACAAACCAGTCAAGTAATTTACCAGTACGCCGCAAGAAAGCTACTTGGCGCCGCCTAGTTGGCGGACGTAAACCGCCAGCAATTTGACATCCGTCGGCGACAAACGATCTTTCCAGGCTGGCATGATCCGGGTGTTGTTCACCCCGGTTGTGATCAAATTCTTAAGGGCTGTTTTCTTATCCTGTGGAGTCTTCAGCGCTGGCAAATCGACCACGGTCCAGATCCGATCAGTCAGATTGGCGGCGCCCTGCGATTGTACTCCCTTGGCGTCGGCGCCGTGGCAGTAGTAACAACCACCGACTTGGCCGTGAAAAATTTCCTTACCGCGCTCGGACGCCTCACCCGGTCTGGCTTCGCCCGATAAAGTCAGTACATATTCGGCGACATCATCCATTTGCTCAGGTTTTAGCACTGTTCCAAAAGCAGGCATGAACCCATTGCGACCTTCGACCAAGGTTTGGTGGATCTGGTTCATACCGCCGCCCCAAAGCCAATCGTCGTCGGTCAAGTTCGGGTACATGCCGGCAACCCCTTGACCGCCGCGACCATGACAAGCCGCGCAATTATCGCCAAACAAGCCCTTGCCGACCGAACGGACAAATTCCATCATCTTACGGTCCTTCAGGATCTGATCGTAATCGGCGGTCCGCACCTTGGCCATCATCTCCTTGCGCTGCGTGTTATTGGCCGCGTCGCTCAGATCTTCCAGCAGCAGCGAGCGCGTATTCCAACGATACTCTTGCTCTTTTTCCTTCCCGGTCGCTTTATCCGAAATGGTGTAGCTGACGCTGCCAAAACCCTTGAGCCACGTCTGGCCAACCGGCCAAGAGGGATAAATGAACCAATAAAGGACCGAGAACACCGCGGTGCCATAAAAACACCACAGCCACCAGCGCGGGAGCGGGTTATTGTATTCCTGTAAATCGCCGTCCCAAGCGTGACCGGTGGTCTGAACCGCACCGGCTGATTGTTTTTCATTCATGTTTTCATTCATTATCGATCACCTTGCGGGAGTGGGATCGTTGTTCGGATCGCAAGTGGTCAGACGGCGGTTCATCATCAAATGGAATGTATTTATAGGACTCCAGCCGCTTGGCTCGCTTTTTCCCAGTAAACACATAAATCACGATGCCGCAGAAAGCCCCGAAAAATAGCACCAGCGCTAAAGGCTTGGAATTCTCCATGTGGGTGAACCACAGCAACCAATCAAGCATGGAAGCAAACCCCAACGCGCCCCCTACTGGAAGCGCGGCTCGAAATTAACGGAACTGGGCGAAATAACCCTCGTCGTACTTGGTGAAATCCACCATGGTGCCTAGCACCTGCAAGTACGCCACCAGCGCTTCCATCTCGGTAATACGCTCAGGCAAACCGTCAAAGTTTTTCTCCCGGGCCTGCTTCAACAAGCTGTTTTGCGCTTGATTGATATCCAGTTGATCGGCGATCTCCTTGCCGTACTTCTTAAGGTTCGCATCGTATTCGATTTGCGTCAGAGAATACGGAACCCCCGTAACCCTAAGCGCCCGCATCCGAGTATCCGCGTCCGCGTAGTCCAGATCATTTTCCAACAGCCACGGATAGCGTGGCATGATGGACTGTGGCACGACCGATTGCGGATTTTTCAGGTGTTGCACTTGCCACTGATTGGAGTATTTACCTCCCACTCGCGCCAGATCCGGACCGGTGCGTTTGGAACCCCACTGGAAAGGATGATCGTATTGTGACTCCGCCGCCAATGAATAGTGGCCATAACGCAACCATTCATCGCGGAACGGTCGAATCTGCTGGGAATGGCACAGATAGCAGCCTTCCCGAACGTAGATATCGCGGCCGCGGCTTTCCAACGGCGTATAAGGACGCACGCCGTCCACTTTTTCAATCGTCTCGTTGATATAAAACAGCGGGACGATTTCCACCAGACCGCCGATGCTGATCACGACCATGATCAACAGCAGCATGAGGGCGGAATTGGTTTCGATATGTTCGTGTCGCATGGTGTTCGATCTCCGCAAAACCGCCTATGTTCAAGCCTTGGCCAGTTTGGCCGCCAACTTGGCCTCCAAAGCCGCCTGCTCGCGGCGCGATGTTCTTGCGGTCATCACCATGTTATAAGCCATGACCAACGCGCCGGCGACAAAGAAAGCCCCACCCAACGCCCGCCAGACATACGGCGTGTGCATAAACTCAACGGTTTCGATGAAGGTGTAGGCCAGATTGCCGTAATCATCGAAGCTGCGCAGCATCAAACCCTGACCGATGCCGGCGACCCACATCGACGTGATATACAGCACGATGCCGATGGTGGCGAGCCAGAAGTGAACGTAAATCAGCGTTTGACTGTACAGCTTGGTTTGGTATAAGCGCGGCATCAGATGATAGAAGGAGCCAAAACTCACCAGCGCGACCCAACCCAGCGCACCGGAGTGAACGTGGCCGATGGTCCAGTCGGTGTAGTGCGACAACGCATTGACGCTCTTCAGCGACATCAGCGGCCCTTCGAAAGTGGACATGCCATAGAACGACAGGGAGGTGATCAGAAAGAGCATGATCGGATCGGAACGCAGTTTGTCCCATGCGCCAGAAAGCGTCATGATGCCGTTGATCATGCCGCCCCAGGAAGGCATTAACAACAAGATCGAGAAGGTCGCCGCCAAGGTCGAGACCCAATCGGGCAGCGAGGTCCAGTGCAAATGATGGCCGCCGGCCCACATATAAAGAAAGATCAAGGCCCAAAAGTGGATAATGGACAACCGGTAGGAATACACCGGCCGACCGGCCTGCTTGGGCACGAAATAATACATCATGCCGAGAAAGGCGGCGGTCAGGAAAAAGCCCACCGCGTTATGGCCGTACCACCACTGGGTCATGGCGTCTTGGACGCCAGCGAACAAACTGTAAGATTTCAACAAGCCAGTCGGCACGGCCAAATTATTGAAGATGTGCAACAAGGCGACCGCTAACAGGAAGGACATGAAGAACCAGTTGGCCACATAGATGTGCGGCTGGCTGCGACGGCGCACGGTCTCGACATACACCACGATATAGCAGACCCAAACCAGCGTGATGGCGATATCTAACGGCCATTCGAATTCAGCATATTCCCGACCCTGGGAAAATCCGGCCATATAAGTAATCACGCCCAGCGCCACACCGCCAGTCCACCCCCAAAAGGTGAATTCGGCCAGCCAAGGGAATGCCAGCCGCGCCTGACAGGTGCGTTGCACGATGTAATACGCTGTGGCGAACAGCGCGCTGCCGCCAAAGCCGAAGATGACGAGGCTGGTATGAACGGGACGCAAACGCCCAAAGGTCAGAGCAGGAATATCAAAATTCAGGAACGGCCACGCCAATTCACACGCGATATACACTCCGACGGTCATGCCAAGTACGCCATAGACCATGGCTACGATCATAAATCTTCGGACGATATCGAAATTGTACTGATCGGCCGGCAACACTGCGCTTTGGGCCATATCCAAGCCTCCTTAGCAAACCAAAAAAGGGTTAGGAGTTTTATTATTTGTTTTCCAACAGTTACGGCGAGACTGGAAAACGCGCCCCGGCAAGCCTGGACGATGGGTTATTCTACTAATATTCAGCGGGTTTTCTCAATCAGCATTAGCTAATATTATAAAAAATGTGGCACTCTTAGAAAGCCATTCATAAAATATTTATAAAATAAAAACTTAGAGAATTTCGAGCAGGCGCGAAGCGTAATGGTCGAGCATCAGGGCCGCGAATAATCCGAATAAATAAACTATCGAAAACCCAAAAGTCGGCAAGGCGAGTCGATCATTTCCCGTGGCATACAATCGTATGGCATAATTCAAAAATCGTAACCCAAAAGCGACGGCTCCGACCAGATAAATCCAGCTGCTCATACCCGTCAAAAAGGGAGCATTGTTACAAGAAACAATAAGATGGTGTAGAGCAGAATATGCAAGCGGGTAAAAGCTACGCCATGAGTGACCGGTAACATCGGGATATCGGCATTGGCGTAATCATGACGGCGATGAATGGCTAGCGCCCAAAAATGGGGCGGCGTCCAGACGTAAATGATCAAAAACAGCAGCAGCGCACCCGAATCTACTTGGCTGGTTACCGCCGTCCAGCCGAGCAGTGGCGGCGCCGCGCCGGCCGCCCCACCGATAACGATATTTTGCGGGGTGGCGCGTTTGAGAAACAAGGTATAAATCACGGCATAGCCAATCAGCGAAGCAAAGGTTAGCACCGCCGTGAGCGGGTTAGTGAAAACCAGCAGCAATCCGAACCCGCACAAGCCGATGATCGAGGCAAAGCTAAGTACCTGCCAACCTTCCAGATGACCGCTGGGCAGAGGCCGATTACGAGTGCGGGCCATGACCGCATCGGCTTTGCGGTCGACCAGATGATTGATCGCGGCGGCTGAACCCGCCATCAGAGCAATGCCTAGCGAACCGAACAACAGAATATCCCAAGGCACCATATCCGGCGTGGCGAGCAACATGCCCACCATGGCGGTAAACGTGATCAAGGCCACCACGCGGGGTTTGGTCAACTCCAGATAGTCCCGACCGTGGCGTCGAAAGTTGGTGCGCAGTGTCTGGAAAGTGGCGCTCATCATGCGTCGGTTACCGGTCGCAGACAGTGATTGAGCGCTACCATCGCCAGCAACAACAAGGCGGCGGCGCCATTGTGAGCGACAGCCACCGGTAGCGGCAAATACAGCAGCACATTGGCAATCCCCAAAGCCACCTGCGCGACGAGCAAAACGGCCACGACCACGCCGACCAATCGGACCGCGCGGCTCTCCCCGGCCGTCACCAGCCACCAGGCCAACCAACCGAGATACAGCAATACCGCCAAAGCGCCGAGCCGATGCACCATGTGAATTGTCATGCGGGCCTCATTGCCCAGCACGCCTCCCTCATAGGAGACACCCAGACCCCGCCACAGGGTAAACGCCTCACCGAAATCGGTCGGCGGCCACCAATGACCCTGACAGGTCGGAAAATCCGGGCAAGCCAAAGCCGCGTAATTAGCACTGGTCCAGCCTCCCAAGGCGATCTGGATCACCAACAGCACCAATCCTAGCAGGGCGAAACCACCCATTGCCCGATTATTCACCGACGCCGAATCTTGACCATGGCGGCCTTGGCGCAACACTAACCAAGCCAACAGGCTTAAAGTCGCCAAACCTCCCAGCAGATGCCCCATGACGACAACCGGCTTCAACTGCCAGGTCACCGTCCACATCCCTAACAGCGCCTGAAAGAGCACCAGCGCCAATAGGCAAAGCGGCAAAATCACCGGCTGCCCGACGGAAGCGCGATTGCGCCACGCCAGCACGGCCAAGGCTAAAACCAGCAACCCCAAGATTCCCGCAAAATAGCGGTGAATCATTTCTTTCCACGCTTTGGCCGGTTCCACCGGGCGTTCGGGATAAGCCTCATTAGCCCGAACGATTTGATGCGCTTCCTCCGGGACATCCAATTGACCATAGCAGCCCGGCCAGTCCGGACAACCGAGGCCCGCATGGGACAACCGGACATAAGCCCCTAAAACCACCACCACAAAGGTCAGCGCCAGCGCCGTCCAGGCCAAACGATTAAACCAGGTATTGCGCGCTTCAATCATCCAATTTTCGACCATTTCAGCAGCCGCTGGAGATCTTTAAGCAACCCACGCGGCTCGATATCAACCGGATAACGCATCAACAGATTGCCGAGCGGATCCAACAAGTACAGCCATTCACCCTCTGGCCCTGGCTGAGCAAACGCGGCCGTCAAATTGTTCCGGTTAACGGCATCGGCTATGCCGACAGTCATGGCCGGATGTTCGGTGGCCAGCCACTGACGGAATGTGCTCGCCGGCATCCCATCCAGCACCAGCAGGGTCTTGACGCGATCCATGTCTTTGCCCAAAGCCAGGCGAACTTGCCGTATGTCATACAAGCCGGCGCGGCAGCGCGCCTCGCACACCGTTGCCGAGCCGATGTAAGCCAGCACCCACTGCCCGCGTAACTTCGTCGCCGTATTGAAATGGCCACCATCCATTCCAGCAAGCTGCAAATCCACCGGCCGGGCTGGATTGAGCAATTCTCCATGTTGGACCGAACCGTCAGGGCGCCAATGGCCGATCAATAACCAAGCCGCCGCCAGCGGTAGCAAAAAGCAGGCAATAATGGCCAAAAGCGCCACCCGCTGTCGTAAAAGCGGGGAAATGGAAGGAGCGCTAAACAAAATTGAATGAAGGCTCATCGCGTTAAAATGATTGAGAGCGAGGCAATCGATCCGTATTGACGGCCAAGTACAGGATGATTAACGCCACTGCCAAACTGAACCATTGCACGGCGTAACCTTGATGGCGCTCCGGCCCGATCCCCCCAAAGCGGGGTTGCCAATCGCGCCAATACCCCGCGGCCGACCCTGGTTCCAATAGAATCACCGCCGGTTGGAGGGGGTAATTTAACAGCTTGGCCAACAATTGGTAATCCACATAAGGGATGACACGCGGCCATTGTAGATTTTCCCCAGTCGCTTCACCCCACCATAAGCCTGGATTAGCCGGTTGCGACAGCCAACCGGTAACCGTGACCGCTGCGCTATCCACCGAAACATCCGGCAACATCTGTCGCGAAGCGCCTAACGCCAGCCAGCCTCGATTGACGAGTATCGCTTCACCCCCCTCCAGCTGTAAAGAGGTCAAAACATGATAACCCGGCTGACCATCACGTACTTGATTATCTAGCAAGAACTGATGCGAAGCATCATAACGACCGGACGCGATGACCCGCCGATAGCGATTGGCGGAATCAGAAGGGTCTATGTCGAAGAGCGGGACCGAGGGCTGCTGAAACCGCTCAACAAAGGCGGCTTGCAATTCTGCTTTTTGTCGCGACCGGTCTAATTGCCAGAAAGCCAGCGCCAGCAGAAACGGCAGCAGCAGTAAAGTGGTGACACTAGAAACCCGTCCGGGCTGAAAAACCCATTCACCCAACCGGACGCGCACTGTGCTTCTCGCCAAAAACCCGTTTCATCGCGCTGATCCGAATTGGATTATACTGGGCATGATCTTCTCCACTCACCGGAACTCGTTGATGTTTAAGCTCGTCATTATCGCCATGCTGCTCATGATTGTCGCAAGCCTAGGCTCCGGCCTCTTTTTCTTAATCAACGACCGCGATCAACATCGGCGCACGGTCAAAGCGCTGACGTTACGGATCAGTCTTTCGGTGGGGTTATTCCTGCTATTGATGCTGGCTTACGCCATGGGTCTAATCAAGCCGCACGGTTTATAGCAGGAACAAACCACCTTACATCCAATAAACGAAAATAAACAACCCTAACCATACCACATCCACAAAGTGCCAATACCACGCTGCCGCCTCAAAGGCAAAATGCCGCTCCGGCGTGAAATGGCCAGCCATGCTCCGAAATAAAATTACAGTCAGGATGATGGCGCCGATGGTGACATGCAAGCCGTGAAAACCAGTCAGCATGAAAAAGGTAGAGCCGTAAATGCCGCTACCCAAGGTCAGGTTCAGATCCTTATAAGCCTCGTGATATTCAACAGCTTGCAGAAATAAGAACAAGAAGCCCAAGGCGACCGTCGCCGCAAGCCACTTTACCAGTTTCGGCCGATTGCCCTCGATTAATCCCCAGTGCGCCAAGGTGATGGTCACACCGCTGCTGAGCAGGATCAGCGTGTTGATGGCCGGTAAGCCCCAGGCATGCATCGGTGCGAAGAAACCGCCGATGTCGGCGGGGCCATTGGTGGGCCAATCGGCTTCATACTTGGGCCAGAGTATGCCGTGCGTCAGCGTCGCATGCTCTGCTTCACCGCCCAGCCAAGGCACCGACAAGCTACGGGCATAGAATAACGCTCCGAAAAATGCCGCGAAGAACATGACCTCGGAAAAAATAAACCAGGCCATTCCCCACCGGAACGAGCGATCCATCTGGTCGCTGTAAAGCCTTTTTTCGCTTTCGCGGATCACCGTGCCGAACCAGCCGAACATGGTGAACAGCAGCAGGGTAAGCCCTACCAGCAATATCGCTTTAGTGCCCCCATTGAGCAGCGTGGCTCCGCCGTACATCAGTGTAAACAGGCTGATGGAAGCGACAATCGGCCAGTGGCTGTGATGCGGTATATAGTACTGCTCCGGATAGTGGCCTGGCGCATGTTCCGCGTGCGTCATGAAGATCCCCTCGATGGTATTGGTCTGGAAGGTGACGGGTAGAGCCGTCTCAGCTTTCGCTAGCTGCCCGCGTTGTCGATCCTGAAGAAAGTATAGGACAGCGTTACGGTACGGATGTCGGTCGGTAAATTTGGATCGATCCGAAACGTCACCGGCATTTCCTTACCTTCTCCGGCTTGAAAGAGTTGGTGGTTAAAACAGAAACATTCGATCTTTTGAAAATGCGAAGCGGCCAACCCTGGTGTAACGCTAGGGATGGCTTGTCCGGTCATGGGCTGGTTAGCTAGATTCTTGGCCAAAAAATGTGTCTGGTAGAACCGGCCGGGGTGCACCTGCATGCGGGCGACTTGTGGCGCAAAATCCCACGGCGCTCCCAGATTCAAGCTGGCAACGAACTCCACGGTCACCGTGCGCGATTCGTCGACCTTGACCGGCTCCACCACTGCCACCCGACCACCCGTCTTGCCGTTAAGGCCGGTGATCTGGCATAGCACATCGTAGAATGGCACCATGGCAAAGCCAAAGCCGAACATGCCCAGCGTAAGCAACAACAGGCGTCGCACCAGCCGGCGATTGGCGATAGTCGTCGTTTCAACAGCCTTTATTTCATCAGTTTCCATCATCAGCGCCACGCCATCATCAGAATAAAACCAAAGTAAATCATCGCCGCCAGCACTGCCAGTGCGATCACCGTGCGTCGCGCCCGAGTGGTGCGATACGCTGGCGTCGCACTGGCAACGCTCGTTCTCCCTGCAACCACGCCCACTGATTCCCTGACCCTCATTTGACTTCAGGAGCGACCGTAAAGGTGTGGTATGGCGGGGGTGAGCTTAAAGTCCATTCCAAGCCATGCGCGCCTTCCCAAACCTGATCGGTCGCCTTGACGCCACCGCGAATGGTCTTGATGACGTTGTACGCAAACAGCAGTTGCGAGAAGCCAAAGATGAAGGCGCCGATGGTCGAGAGCATGTTGAACTCGGTAAATTGCAAGGCATAGTCGGGGATACGGCGCGGCATCCCGGCCAAGCCCAAAAAGTGCTGTGGGAAAAACAGTACGTTGACGCCGATCGTCGAAAGCCAGAAATGCCACTGGCCCAATTTTTCATCGTACATATGGCCGGTCCACTTCGGCAAGAAAACACCGCGCCCGGCACCAACACATAGTGGAAGTGCGCCACCACGAAATAGGTGTCCTGATACTGAAAATCAGCCGGCGCCATCGCCAGCATCAACCCAGAGAAACCGCCGATGGTGAACAGAATCACGAAGGCGATGGCGAACAGCATCGGCGTTTCGAAGGTCATCGCGCCGCGCCACATGGTTGAGATCCAGTTGAAGACCTTCACGCCGGTTGGCACCGCGATCAACATGGTCGCATACATGAAAAACAGCTCGCCGGCCAGCGGCATCCCCACGGTAAACATGTGATGCGCCCAAACGATGAACGACAGAAACGCGATGGAGGCGGTGGCGTAGACCATTGAGGCATACCCGAACAAGGGCTTGCGGGCGAAGGTGGGAATGATCATGGAAATCACTCCAAACGCTGGCAAGATCATGATGTACACCTCAGGATGCCCGAAGAACCAGAAAATGTGCTGGAACATCACCGGGTCACCGCCGCCGCCGGCGTTAAAGAAAGAGGTGTCGAAGAATTTATCGGTCAACAGCATGGTCACCGCGCCGGCCAGCACCGGCATTACCGCGATCAACAGATAAGCGGTGATCAGCCACGTCCATACGAACAGTGGCATTTTCATCAACGTCATGCCGGGAGCGCGCAGATTGAGGATCGTGGCGATGATGTTGATCGCTCCATGATCGACGAGGCGCCCATCATGTGGATGGCCAAAATCACGAACGGAAAGGCTTGGCCGGTCTGCAACACCAGCGGCGGATAGAGAGTCCACCCGCCCGCCGGCCCGCCGCCCGGCATGAACAGCGTGGACAACAGCAGAGTGAAGGCGAACGGCATGATCCAAAACGACCAATTGTTCATCCGAGGCAACGCCATGTCCGGCCCACCGATCATCATCGGAATCAACCAGTTGGCCAAGCCGACGAACGCGGGCATCACCGCGCCGAAAATCATCACCAGCGCGTGCATGGTGGTCAGTTCGTTGAACAATTGGGGATTGACGACCTGAAGGCCCGGTTGGAACAACTCGGCGCGAATGAACAACGCCATGGTGCCGCCGACGAAGAACATCAGCAGCGAAAACAACAGATATAAGGTACCGATGTCCTTGTGATTGGTGGTGAAAATCCAGCGAGTCAAACCGCGCGGCGGCCCATGATCGTGATCGTGATCGTGATCGTGGGCATGGTCGTTAGCAGGCGATGCCGTGCTCATAGGGTTTTACCTCCAGCGGCGATTTGAGGGTTTGAACCGTTTGTCACAGTTTGTGGCGTTGGCTGATTCTTGGATTTCATCTGGGCAAGCCACTCTTTAAATTCAGCTTCGGGTACGGCCTTGACCACGATCGGCATGTAACCATGGTCTTTGCCGCATAATTCAGCGCATTGGCCCCGATAAATCCCAGGTTGCTCGATCAAGGTCCAGCTTTCGTTGATAAAACCGGGAATGGCGTCCTTTTTCCAACCCAGCTCCGGCACCCACCACGAATGGATGACATCGGCGGCGGTTGTCAGAATGCGCACTTTCTTGCCAACGGGCACCACCAGCGGATTATCCACTTCCAGCAAATAATGTTCGCCCTTGGTCGCGACATTGCGAATTTGTGCTGATGGCGTAGACAGTACGCTAAAGAATTTGATCTCTTGGTCGAGATAATCGTATTGCCAGCGCCACTGATAGCCGGTGACTTTAACGGTCAGTTCAGCGTCGCGCGCATCATACATTTTGACCAGCGTCTTGGTGGCGGGAACCGCCATGCCGATCAAAATCAGCATCGGAATCACAGTCCAAACGATCTCGACGAAAGTACTTTCGTGAAATTGGGCCGGCACTACGCCGAGCGATTTGCGGTGATGGAAAATCGACCAGAACATGACGCCGAACACGACCACGCCAATCGCCACGCAAATCCAGAAGATCAGCATGTGCAGATCGTAGACTTCCCGGCTCACCGAAGTCACGCCTCGGGGCATGTTCAACCCCAATTCGGCCTGCGCTCCCGTGCTCCACGCCCATACGAACGCACTCGCCAAAATGGTGCCGCTGCATTTTGCAAATCGACTAATTCCCATACCCCTCCTCTCCCGATGGTTGATCGCGCCTTAATGGCCAAGACGCCACACAATAAAAAACGCTCAATTCATTTGGCCCGGTTCAGATTGGTAACCGGTCTACTGCTTTAGGAGTCTCCGCGAAGACAACGAGTCAAATCCTGCGCGAGTTTTTTTCGTTCTTCTTCCACCAAAAATCGGCCCACTTCCACCGTCCGTCCGTGGGCGCGAATCAGCAGCCGGCTCGGATACCACTGACGGGGACACGCTTTCAGGACGACTTGCGCCCAAGCCCGCGTTAAGGTCCAGCATTGTTGGGGACCGCGCCGACCTCTTTCGATTCGGATACTATCCGCGGCGACACAGATCACCTCGCACTCATGGCAACGGCACGTCACGCGATATAGCCCGATGCCCACCACCAACAGCTCCAGGCCGGCGAACGGCAACACCGGCCAAAACCCCATGGCGACCAAGGGGGCCACTCCAAGCAGCGTTACCCCGCACAGCCCACTGAAGAATAATAAATTCTGTCGCCATGACAGTGAGCGATTGGGGCGCAACACATAACAATGCTGGCACTCTTCCACGCCATACTCTAGTGCGACCATGACCTGAAAGCCCCCATTGTTTGCCGTGCTTAATTAACAAGTAGCGGGATACGCTAAACTTGTCAATACGCTCTTATAAAACTCAGGGTTTATTTAGCGGATTGGCCGCTAAAACCGGTACGTTCAAATAGGCCGAACTAGCGGTCGGGCCGATCCATTCGGCGTAACCGGGCCAAGGGAAAAACGGCCGTATCCTTGCCGCCCAGCGGGGGCATTTCTCGCATCGGCCCCCAAGCATGCCCGTAAATTACTTCGCAACTCACGGGCAGCAGGCCGTCGGCCCGACGGAATTGCTCATAGTGGCCGCGCATCGCCTGCCAGCGAGCCTTGCCGGCCAGACCACGCGGTCGACCAGCGGTGATGTTCGCCGCCCCCAAGCTCTTTAAATCACGCATCAATTGATCGAGCTTGGAGTAAGTGAGCGTTAGCCGTTCGACATCCATGACCGGTTCGGCCAAGCGCGCCCGGATTAAGGCATCGCCAATATCGTGCATGTCGAAGAACGCGTTGACATGATTATAGTAATCGGCAACTCGCCAGCTTTGACGCAATTCGAGTAACGTATCCGGCCCCAAAGTGCTGAACAGCAACGCGCCGCCCGGTTTGAGCACTCGCCGGAATTCGGCGAATACCAGCTCCAAATCAGTGCACCACTGTAAAGCCAGATTGGAAAAAATCAGATCGCAGCTGGCATTGGCCAGCGGTAGCGCCTCCGGTTCAGCTACCGCACCGTGTAGGGTGCGCAACCAAGGCGCGCGTTTGCGGGCGCTAGCCACCATCGCTGGCGCTAGCTCCAAGCCTATAATCCGCGCCTGACGATATTTTTTGATTAATAGCGCTGTAACTGCGCCAGTCCCGCACCCAAGATCGACCACTACCGCCGGTTTGAGCTTGAGCAGATCTAAACGCTCTAGCAGACGATTACCGATTTCGCGCTGTACCACCGCTGCGTGATCGTAATAAGGAGCGGCTCGTTCGAATGCGTGTCGCAATAATCTTCGATCCAATGCAAAAGCTAAATTCTCTGCCTCACGCATCGAGAAAGGCTCGCAGTTCGGCAATGAAATCCGGCAAGTGAGAAAAAAAAGGCGCGTGTCCCGCCCGTTCGAATACTCGTAATCGAGTTTTAGGCCACTGGGCGACCACGGCCTCGCCCGCCTCGACCGGCACCAGTTGGTCGCGCTGTCCCATTAGCAACAAAATCGGGCAGACAATACGAAACCATTCGGGGCGCAAGTCAGTGTTCTCCAGAATTGCCAGGCCATCCTCCAACGCCGACACCGCCGGTTCACCGTGCTGGAACAACATCGCTCGTAGTTGGTGCAGTTGGGTCGTCGCCTGCTCGCTGCCGTACACCTCCAACGCGATAAAGCGCTTGAGCACGGCGCGGTAATCCTGACGCAGTTCTTCGCCGAAGCGGCGCAAAACCGGCAAGGCGACAGCCTGTGGCCAGTCGGGCCGCTGCACGAAACAGGGGGTGCTATTGGTCAAAATCAGTCGACTGACCCGCTCCGGCGCGATCATGGCGAGACGTTGCGCGACCAACCCCCCCAAGGACCAGCCGACCCAGGCAGCCGGCGCTGGCGTTACCGCCGCCACCATCTTACAAAGCTCATCCAAAGTATATCGGGTTTCGAGCAACCGGCTGAAGCCGTGGCCCGGCAGATCCACCACCGTGATCCGAAAATGGTCGAACAACTCCTCGGCGACATCCTCCCACACGCCGGAGTGCATCCCCCAGCCATGCACCAGCACGATGTCCGGCCCCGCTCCCAGCGTGTGGGTATAGACTGATCGACCATCACTCTGGCCTGATGGCGGCCAGCAAGGCTTGGCGTTAGGACGTATGGACATGACGGCGAATGCCGGCTTTGGAACTGTCAGGCGATCACTGTATCCGTTAGCGGATGGCCTTCCTCATCGAGCGGGATATCAATCCATTGATCCTGATGGATACGCCGCAAGTCCATAATCGACCATGGCACCAAGATCAGCAGCGCCATCCCCCAGGCAATCAGATACCAGAGCCAACCGTTACCGGGAATGAAGGTGCCAATCACGATAAAAAACCCGGTAACAGCATAAAATCGAGTGGCGGCCTGTTGGGTGTAATAGCCGACTTTGGGATTGGGATGATGGCGGTTCATGGCGTACACCAGCATCGAAGCGCCAAACCAAAAAATCAGTAAGGGGAACGGCAGGAGGATGGCAATGATATTGCCATAATGCATTAAGGAGGCTGACCGCTTGGCCGAAGAACCCCGCGCAATCTTGCCAATAACCGTATCTTCGCTCGACTCCAGGACATGTAGGACGGAACCTGTACTTGACATGATAATTCTCGTTTTTCAAATAAAAAGTGAAATGATCTTATTGTAAGCACATGTTCTCCAAGGCCCAACAGCTTGTCAACTGGATAAAAATCACAGGAATGACTGGCGTGAACACGTTCCAGAAAGCGCTGTTGCCGCCTCTTTGCTTGTTATGTGGAGCCGCCGGAACAGACCATCGCGACCTATGCGCTGGCTGTGCCGGCGATCTACCGCTCAATAGCCCGGCCTGTCGATGTTGCGCGCTTCCTCTCCTAGCCGAACAGGGCCCAATTTGCGGCCATTGTTTGTCGCGCCCGCCGAGCTTCGATCACGCCTTCGCGCCTTTCCTTTATAAATCGCCGGTGGATTATTTGATTGTTGGCTTGAAATTCAACCATCGGCTGAGCCATGCCCGCTTGCTCGGCGAACTGCTGGCGGAGGCGCTTGTCGCGCGCCGTGAAGCGCCGCCCGATTGCATCGTACCAGTGCCCTTGCATCCGCGACGCTTGCGAGAGCGCGGATTCAATCAGGCGCTCGAATTGTGCCGCGCTCCGGCCCGCCGTTTTCAGATTCCTCTATTGGGGGAAGGTTTGAAACGCATACGTCACACTACTCCTCAAACCAAATTGAATGCCCAGCAACGCCGGACCAATCTAGTGAAGGCTTTCATCCTTTCCGACCCCTTGAAAGGAAAGCGGGTGGCACTGGTCGATGACGTGATCACAACCGCGAGCACTGTCACCGAATGCGCTCGCGTTTTGCGCGCTGGAGGCGCGGCGGAGATTGAAATCTGGGCCATCGCGCGCGCCGTCGACTGTGCTATTTGAGGGTTCAGCATCTAACTGGGTCGTCAAAAACCGTTACCGGCAGGTGATAAATTTCCTTACAATGCCGCGCCACTTCGTTCTAAGGCAGTTTCGGGGTTATGACAAAGACACTTCTGGCCTTTGACCAAGCTATCCGTTCACATGATGATCTTCTCAGGCGCCGTCATTTGGATATCTGGGTGGGGGCTGAACCCACCTTCACGGATCGACGCTCCGAGGCCCCAGAATGGTTGTACAACGCCCTCGGCCCTACTAAAGAAACTCGCGCTTGCCAAATGTTGGCTGAATACGGCGTGCAAAATCCCGGCGGCGCGGTGCTGCGTACCTTGGGTCGGCAATATCCCAAGGAAGACCGACCGCGCTGGAGCTTGGGATTGTACCAACGTCGGGATGGGTGTCCGGTCTGGCGGGGACCCGCCGAACCGCTGGTGAATGCTTCGGTCGAAGCCATGGCGACCTTATCCCAGGTCGACGAATTCTGGTCGCAGGTAGCTCAGCGACTGAATGCACTCGGTTGGCCGGCTCTGCAATTTGCGATCGAGACGCCGCCAAGCTTGCGCATCGTGTTTCGCCGGGATAATTTGCCTCTGTCAGCCAACCCAGAGCGGGAGCCGCGCCTAGCCCGCTCAAGCTTGCACCGACAACCGATCTCGCCGCAGGGCGCGCGGGACGAGCTGGCCGAACAAGGCGCCTATTTGCTGGCCATCGACTGGCCTTGCGGGCAAGCATCAGAGGAAGCAAGCGCAACCTGTATCGAATTACCGGCTTGCGACGAGGTGGCGTTTTTTCTTACGCTGCTGGCTGTAATCGGCGAAGCGGCGCGGGCTGCCGACTTGCCAGCCTTGATTCTAACCGGCTTTCCCCCGCCGGTGGATGCCTCCATAGCGTGGACGACCTTGACACCTGATCCCGCGGTGATTGAGGCCAACTTGGCTCCCACGCCGGATCTCAGTACTTTTTTACATCAGAACAGGCGCTGTTTTGCCGCCGCTACCACCGTGGGGCTGGCCCCCTATCGGCTCCACTATAACGGTCAGATCACTGACTCTGGCGGCGGAGGCCAAATCACGCTGGGCGGTCCAAGTCCGGAGCATAGCCCTTTTCTCAGTTATCCCCATTTATTGCCGGCGCTCGTTGGTTACTTCAATCGCCATCCTTCCCTGTCGTATTACTTCGCTGGCGATTCGGTGGGCAACTCCAGTCAAGCTCCCCGACCGGACGAACGCGCCAGCGACATTTTTGAGGAACTGACGTTGACGCTGGCTTTACTTAAACGCCAGTCCAATCCGACCCCACAATTACTGTGGCAAAGCCTGTCGCCGTTCCTGGCCGACCCGGCGGGCAACACCCATCGCACCGAACTTAACATCGAAAAATTGTGGAACCCCAACCGACCCGGCGGGCAACAAGGGTTGGTGGAATTTCGCGCTTTTCGGATGCCAGCCACCCCGGAGCGGCTGGCCAGTCTGGCGGCTTTGTTACGCGCCATCGTGGCCATGCTCATCCAGACGCCCAACTCTCCGGAACCAACCTACTGGGGCCAAGAACTGCATGATCGTTTCGCCCTGCCCTACTATCTGCGCGGCGATCTTTGGGAAATCCTCGATGAGTTAGCCAGCGTGGGCTTGGGGCTGGGCCAGCCACTGATTGACCAATTGCTGGAAGAAAGCTATTTCTGGTTGGGTACCACTAGCTGCGGCCCTTGCCGCCTAACGGTTCGCCGCGCTCTGGAATTTTGGCCGCTGCTCGGCGATGCCTCCTCGCAGGAGCACGGCCATTCTCGATTAGTGGACGCCAGCACCGCCCGCGTGGAAATCCGCTTGCAACCCTGCTCAGCCGCTGCCGCGCAATCCCTGGCAAACTGGCAAATGTCGGTCAACGGCTACCGACTGCCCTTGCGACGGGAAGAAGAACTGGATGGCGAAAGCTGGCTCTATGGCGTACGTTATCGCCGCTTCAAGCCCTGGAATGGCTTGCATCCCACTTTAGAACCGCAGGGGCCGCTCCAACTCATGCTCTCGAACTTGGATCAACCCCATGCTTTACAGCTGACGCTGTACGAATGGCAACCCCAAGGCGGGAGTTACGATGGCTTGCCACGGGACATGGAGGACGCCGCCGCGCGACGCGGCCAACGGTTTGTGGTCGACTACCGCGACCCTACCCGCCTGCCGCCCACACTGGAACCACCGCCCGAGGCATTGACGCCCTATTGCCTCGATTTGCGCTGGCTGTAACCCACGTATTCGCCCTGATTCCCTGTAGGTCCCTGAGCAGCCTGTTCTATCCCGCTGCCAACAAGCGCATAATTCGCTCACCACTGGCCACAATAAATCCTGAAGGGGGCACCCAATCATGACCGTTGAAACCATCGCCACCCAACCGTTTCAAGACCAGAAACCGGGAACTTCCGGACTGCGCAAAAAAGTGAAGGTATTCCAGCGGCCAAGCTATCTCGAAAACTTCGTACAAGCGATTTTTGATACTCAACGCGAGGGCGAAAAGTCTCCGCTGATCGTCGGCGGCGATGGTCGTTATTACAACCGGCAAGCGATCCAGATTATTCTGCGCATCGCCGCCGCCAACGGGTGCACGCAAGTCATCCTGGGCAAGGGCGGCATTTTCTCTACCCCGGCGGTCTCTCATTTGATCCGTAAAAATGACGCCAGAGGCGGCATCATTCTATCGGCCAGCCACAATCCTGGCGGCCCTGACGAAGATTTCGGCATCAAGTTCAATACGCCGAACGGCGGCCCCGCTCCGGAGAAAGTGACCGAGGCCATTTACGGCGCTACGCTCCATATGAATCGCTATCACACGCTGGATACTCCCGATGTCGATCTGGATAAACTGGGCACGACGGCGGTCGGCGATATGCGGGTGGATATCATCGATCCGGTCAATGATTACGCCGACATGATGGAGCAGCTATTCGATTTCGACCAAATCCGCGCCCTATTCAAATCCGGTTTTCGGATGCGATTCGACGCCATGCACGCCGTGACGGGCCCCTACGCCACCGAAATCCTAGAAAACCGGCTCGGCGCTCCCGCCGGCACCGTGGTTAACGGCGTACCGCTGGAAGATTTCGGCCATGGCCATCCCGACCCCAACCTCGTCTACGCCAAGGAGCTGGCCGATTACCTGTTTGGGCCGGACGCGCCGGATTTCGGCGCGGCCTCGGACGGCGATGGCGACCGCAATATGGTGTTGGGACGCCATTTCTTTGTCACCCCCAGTGACAGCCTCGCCGTAATTCTCGCCAACGCCAAACTTGCGCCTGGCTATCGTAGCCGGATCACGGGGGTCGCTCGCTCAATGCCCACCAGCCAAGCGGCGGATCGCGTCGCCGCCAAGTTGGGGCTAAATTGCTATGAAACGCCGACCGGCTGGAAATTCTTTGGCAATTTGCTAGATGCTGGCCGCATCACCCTGTGCGGTGAAGAAAGTTTTGGCACCGGCTCCGATCATGTGCGCGAGAAAGACGGTCTGTGGGCGGTGGTGTTCTGGCTCAACATTCTCGCCGCTTCCCGTAAATCGGTGGCGGACATCGTGCGTGAGCATTGGCGCACTTACGGGCGAAATTACTACACCCGGCACGATTACGAAGCAGTTGACAGCAAGGCCGCCGACGGGCTGGTCAATGCGCTACGCGCTCAATCCCCCACGTTGCCGGGACAAAAATTGGGATCGTATACGGTCGATTACGCCGATGATTTTCGCTATGTCGATCCTATCGACGACAGTGTGAGCGAAAAGCAAGGCATTCGCATCGGCTTCAAGGACGGCTCTCGCATCGTTTATCGTCTGTCTGGAACCGGCACCGAAGGGGCGACATTACGAGTGTATATCGAAGCTTACGAACCCGATTCGGCCAAGCACGATTTGGACACTCAGCAGGCGCTAGCGGAACTGATCAGTATCGCCAACAGTCTGGCCGGCATCCGCGAACGTACCGGCCGCGAAGCGCCCACAGTCATTACCTGAGTCCTTTATCCATCTGATTTTCCGCTGTAAACCAGTCTCTCTCAGTTTGCTGAGAGAGACTGTTGCACCAAAGCCCGCGATCTTTGGGCGATCTCCCGCCTCCCTTCCGCGATCTCACCAGAAAATATCCTCAAGCGCGTAAATCGCGTGTTGTCGACGTTAGTTTCGCTTTCTGCTGATTCCCGCCTATTTTACCCTCAATTTTTCTATGCTTATAGGATCGTGATCCGGTCGACCTTTCTTTAATGCCAAGGAGAAAGACCATGGAACAGACCTCAACTCCCTGGATTTATCGCTACTGGGGCAAAACCGATGGCGATGAATACCATCTCTTGATCTACCACACACTGGATGTGGCGGCGGTCGGCGCAGTCTGGTGGGATGCAAGTCCCGCAATCCGCCGGGCTTTCATGAAAGCCTTCCATTGCGACGAATCCCAGACAAGACAACTTCGCGCCTGGGTTCTGTTTTTTCTGGCGGTGCACGATTTGGGCAAGCTGGATATGCGATTTCAGCTCAAAGCCCCGGTCATTTTCCAGCGGCTGTGGCCTCAACTCGATTTGGCTCGTGGGGGCAATTTGAAACGTGAAGCCCTTGATTTCCCTCATGGGGTACACGGCTTTGACTGGGCATTTGATGAATGTCTTGATTGGTTCGGCGCGATTGAAAACGCCGACGATCTCGCGGATCGCTGGATTTCCTGGCTGGCGGCGGTCACCGGCCACCACGGGGATATTTCCAGTAAAAGTGCCGATTTTCATCCTCCGAAAAATAAATCCGCCGCCCAACATGATCGCCAGGCGCGCGAGCAGTTTGTGTTCTCACTTGCCGCCTTGTTTTTGCATCCGGAAGATCTCTCTTTAGCATCGCCCGTACCCATGTGTGATGCCGCCGCGCAGCATCTGCTGGCGGGCTTTTGCTCGGTGTGCGACTGGATTGGTTCAAACACCGAGGCCATGCCCTACGTCACCGCTGATCCAACGAGAGTGCTTGCTGATTATGTCGCCGAGCGGGTGAATAAACTCAGCCGCGAGCGATGGTTGCAGCGCTTCGGCATTGTCAGTTCGACTCAGCCCTACCTAGGATTGACCGCTTTACTGCAATCGGGGGAAGCACCGCGCGGCATCCAAACACTTGTTGCTGATTGGCCTGTTGCATCCAGCTTGACCCTGATTGAAGCACCCACCGGCAGCGGCAAAACCGAAGCGGCACTGGCTTACGCCTGGCGTTTGTTGGCGAGTGGAGCGGTGGATTCGGTGATTTTCGCGCTACCCACTCAGGCGACGGCGAACGCCATGCTTAAACGGGTGGAAGAAAAATTCGCCGCGCACGCTTTTTCCGGCGAGGTCGCCAATCTGGTGCTGGCCCACGGTAAAAGTCGGTTTCATTCTGATTTTCAAGCGATTCTCGCCAGAGGGCGGCGGCCCAGTGCCCAAGGCAAACAAGAAGCCACGCAGCAATGCGCGGAGTGGCTGGCGCAAAGCCGCAAGCGGGTGTTTCTTGGTCAAATCGGGATTTGCACCGTCGATCAAGTCTTGCTGTCCGTGCTACCGGTACGCCATCAGTTTGTGCGGGGTTTCGGGATCAACAAATCGGTGTTGATCGTCGATGAAGTCCATGCCTATGACCGCTACATGCACGGTTTGCTGAAAGAGGTGCTGGTCCGACAGAAAGCGACCGGCGGAAGTGCGATTCTGTTGTCCGCCACCTTACCCTCTGAGTTGCGCAACCGATTGCTGGGCGCTTGGGCGGCCAGTGGCCCTAAAGAAGCACCCTATCCGGCGGTCTGGTGCGCGACGGATGGGCCGGTGATACCAGCCACGGTCGCTGACCAAGAGGGTTTTTTCAAACGCCGCATCGTCATGGAATTGCTGAAATTACCGGGCGTTTTTCCCGATGAGGCGTTACTGGCTCGTCTGATCGCCGCCGCTGAAACCGGCGCTCTGGTGGGTGTGGTGGTGAATTTGGTGGATGACGCCCAGCGGCTGGCGCGGTGTCTGCGCGACTTGACCACTCTGCCCGTTGATCTGTTCCACGCTCGCTACCGTTTCGCTGACCGGCAAGCCAAGGAAAACGCGGTTCTTCAGCATTATGGCCGCGAGGCGACGCGGGAAAGCGGGCGGATTTTGGTGGCGACGCAAGTGGTCGAGCAAAGCCTGGATTTGGATTTTGACTGGCTGATCACGCAAATCTGTCCGGTGGATTTGCTGTTTCAACGGCTGGGGCGGCTGCATCGTCATGAGCGCGCTAAGCGTCCAGCGGGATTTGAAACCGCGCGTTGCACGGTACTCTCGATCGAAGGCGAGGATTACGGCGCGCATAAAGTCATTTACGGCAATATCCGCGTCCTGTGGCGCACGGAACGCTTATTGGCTCAGGTAGCAACGCTTGAATTCCCAGCCGCGTATCGGGCCTGGATCGAACCTGTTTATCAGGAGGACGATTGGGACGACGAACCCGAAGCCATCAGCCTCGATTATGACCAATTCCGTATCGAAGGAAATGCCACCGAGACGGATGCCCAGCAGATGATCTCAATGCCGCGAAAACCCTATGGGGATGATGATGCGAGCATCGCTGTTCACACCCGTGACGGTGAAATGAGTTTGACGGTGCTGCCGGTTATGGCGGATGGGCGTTTGCTGGATGGTTCCAGCCTTGATGCGATAAGCGATGGCCAGCGGGCTGAAGCCTCGAATTTAAACACAATCCCTGTTCCACATACCTGGAGAAAACTCACACTCTCAAACTGTCCGACGGATGATGAAGGTCGCTACCGTCTGGCGTTCATAGCAGATGGCGCTGACAGGTGGGTCAGCCACCTAGACAAGACTATTTTTTACTATAGCGAGGAGTTTGGGCTGGAGCGAAAGAGTAACAACACAATATCAGCATGACCTTAAATATTAAAATATCCTTTATTTTCATATTTTTATATTGAAGGACGGTTTTACATTAACCATATAGGGAGAATTAGCATGAATTTACTGTATTCGGCTTGGATTCCGGTACGTGCTGACAACGGTGTTGGGCCGTTCCGGTTGTTGAGCTACGAAGAATTGCTTTGTGGTGAAGAGCACTGGGCAATCAGCCTGCCGCGCGACGATTTAGAACTGGCTTGCATCCAACTGTTAATGTGCATAACGCAGATTGTTTTCCTGCCAACGGATGACGCCGCGCTCCGCGCGTTCATCACCAAACCACTTAATCCAGAACAATTCGCTGATCGCATTGCGCCCTTTGGGGAGTGGTTCGACCTCGACCACCCTACCCAACCGTTCATGCAGACACGCGGCGTGGAGGCCAAAGAGGACACGCCGATTCAGAAATTGCTAATCGGCTTACCCGAAGGCAACAACCACGCCTTTTTTAACGAAGTGGGCGAAGTCAAACGGCTAGGACCAACAGTCGCTGCGATTGCTCTGTTCAATCAAGCCATGAACTGCCCCAGCTTCGGCGGCGGTTTCAAGGGTGGCTTGCGCGGTAGTGCGCCGGTGACGACGCTGGTCGCCGGGCGCGATCTTCGTGAAACCGTCTGGCGAAATGTGCTGACCTTGCCACGGGTACGGGAGCGGTTTCCGAATTATCAGCCCGGAGCGGCTGACGATGTGCCAACCTGGATTCGACCGATTCGTGATAAGGAAATCATCCATGTTTCTCTGGATATCAAATTAGCGCGTGGGCTGTTTTGGCAACCGGCCCATGTGGAGTTAATAAAAGCCGCAGTGGAAGCATCTTGTGACGTTTTAGGTGGTGCTGCAGGCGCGGTTTATTCCGGGTTTCGTAAGGAAAGATTTAGTTTCACAGTAGAAGGTATATGGCCCCACCCGCACGGCATACAAATTGAGAGCCTTAAAAAAGGAGTCATCGAGAAAAAATTCGTTTCTTTCACCACAACCGCTCCTGCTTGGACACTGTTATCTGAATTTATCGTACCACGCGATCTGAACAATAAAGATATTAAAGAAGGCTGTGTTCCCGCCGGGCCAGTGATTCAAGCGGGTGAACTTCTTATTCGACGGCGAGAGAAACTTCATCTAATCGTTGGAGGCTATCGCAATAAACAAGCGTCTGTATTGGAACGCCGCCATGAGTTGATCAGTCTAGCAAGTAGTTGGCAGGACAACCAAGGTCAGATCGTTCGGTTGGTTAACCTTGGTAAGATAGCGAAGAAGATTTTACGCGGACAACTCTGGTTTGCCGCGCAAGGTGATAAAGAGAGAGGCATGAAAGGAATTGGCGTATCCATTCATGAACCAGGCGAAAAAATTTATTACGCTCGGACGGAGAATCTTTTTTATGAGCTTCTCGACAAGGAAGATGACCGAGTTGAAGAGCAGCTTGCTCGTGAGCTTAGTGCGATTTGCAAGGCAATTTTTGAAGAATTAACGAATCCTTACACCCATAAGCCGGAATTGATTCCCATTATTGCCAGGACCCGGCGTAAATTGGCACGGGATCTTAAAGAAATGAGGGAGAAAACCTAATCATGAATTCCCCTAAACATTCTGAACCCATTGATTATACGAGTTTACTGGAGCGGTTTAATCAGATGCCACCCGGTCAAAAAGCGGAACTGCGACGTGCGGCGCAGCCAGGTGACCTCACCATGAAGCCCGCTCTCTATCGACTGCTACGCGGCATTAAACCAAACCCGCAATATCTGCGAGTCGCTTTTCTACTACCCTGGGCCAAGCACCGGCCCAATGCCATGCATTTTAGCGCACAGTGCGCCAAAGCTAAGATCAACGAAATTCGAATGTTTCAAATCGCCCGCAGTGATGATCCCATGGATATGGTCCAACTACGGCGAATCGCCATGCAAATTGAGCCTCACGTTGATTGGACTCAGTTTGGCGATATGCTGCGGTACTGGCCCGATACCAAGCATGAATTCATAGAAAGCTATTATCTGGCGCAATACTCTAAAAAGGAACCTGGCAATGAAAACGAATAAAAACTTCATCAACTTTCATATCCTCATGTCGCACAGCCCGTCTTGCCTCAATCGCGACGATATGAACATGCAGAAAACCGCTACTTTTGGCGGTAAGACACGGGTGCGGATTTCCAGCCAATCACTAAAGCGAGCTATTCGTAAAGTGCTTATTATCAGGCGAATTTTGGCCAATCTTCGATACGAACTCGCGAACTTGAAGCATTGACTTCGCAATTCGTCGATCAATTGCGCCATGAGTTTGATCCAGAACTCATTGCTAAAACAATGGAGTTATTCGTTAAAGATGTCGAGGAAAACAAAATTAATGAGGGTGAGGATCAAGTAGACAATCCCGGTGTCAGCGATAAAAAGAAATTAGCCGTAGCACCATGGGCATTAGCAGAAATTCGCGCTCTATGCAACATCATCAAAGATATCGCCCTCACTGATGAAGAGCTAAAAAAAGCCAAGGAAAAAGCAGCCAAACAGAAAGGAAAAAACAAAAAAACCGAACAAGAATGGATCGATGAGGCGCTGGCTGATAAAAGGATAAAAGCAGTTCGCGTCAACACCGCGCAAATTCGTCAAGTAATGGATTCGGCGTTAGACATCGCGCTTTCCGGGCGGATGGCGACTTCCGGCTTGATGACCAGCATCGACGGCGCATTGGCCGTGGCGCATGTGCTGACCACTCATGCCGTCGAACCACAAGATATTGATTGGTTCACCGCCGTCGATGATCTGGTGGTGGATTCGGGTGAGGTCGGCGCGGGCCATCTGGATACACAGCAATTTTCCGCCGGGGTGTTTTATCGCTACGCCAGCCTGAATTTGAAGCAGTTACAGGTGAATCTGGGTTTGATTCCCACCATGGCCAGCGCCGAAACGCCGGAATCCCGGCAGCGGGCATTGGAGATCGCCAAGCATGTTTGCCATCTGCTCAGCACCGTCGTTCCCAGCGCCAAACAGCAATCCTTCGCCGCCCACAATCCGGCTGATTTCGCGCTGGTGAGCTTTAGCGATATGCCGATTTCACTGGTCAACGCTTTTGAAAAGCCGATCAAACCAGCGCGCGAGGGGGGCTATCTTGAGCCTTCGATTCGAGCGCTGGCGTCATACTGGGGTACGCTCAACACCTTCTACAGCTTGGAAGAAAATGCGGTTGTGGCCGTTGCCTCGCCATCGTTTGACAGCCCTCCGGGCTTGAAGCGACTGGCTACGCTGCCAGCGGTCGAAGCCTGGATTGGCGGAGACGGTCAAGGTTAAGGAGGTTGCTATGCCGCGCTTTCTCATCCTCCGGCTTGACGGGCCGATGCAGGCGTGGGGAACCCACACCTACGAAGATTTCCGGCCCGCCAACCATTTTCCAACCCGCAGTGGCTTACTGGGCTTGATCGGCGCTTGCCTGGGCCTGGATCGGCAGGACCGACCGGCCTTGGAACGGCTGGCTCAGAGCGTGGAATTCACCGTTCGGGTGGATCGCCAAGTCAGCCGACCTCAACAGGAAAAGCCGCAACGCAAAGACCCGCTTAAATTGCGCGACTTTCATACCGTCTGTGACGCCCGCAAGGTGGATGGCTCGAAGAGTGAATACCCGGTCGTCTCATACCGAGAATATCTCCACGACGCCGCGTTTACGGTGGCGGTGATGGAAAAACCCAATGCGGCTTATCCGTTGGAGCGTCTCATTCAAGCGCTGCGGCAGCCGCTTTATACGCCGGTTCTCGGCCGGCGCTCCTGTCCGCTGGCCCGGCCGCTGTTGGAAAACCGCGAAGCCATTGAGGCGGAAAATGCCAAGTTCGCTCTCGACCGGATACCGCCAGGCCACGGGTTGATGTACGCCGAAGGGGAGATGTTGGCCAACGGAAAGCCTCTACCCTTGCGCGACGTTCCTCTCTATGGCCGTTACCGTCAATTCGGTACGCGCCGCGTCTACGTTCATGCATCGAAACAGGAGGTTTAGATGTTTATCAGTCGCGTGGAAATCCCTTGGTCCGCCGTACAAAACCCTTATGAGATCCACCGCTATCTTTGGCGATTATTTCCGGGTGAAGCGCCAGAATCGCGCCACGGCAGAACCGAACAACGGGCCGGTTTTTTATTCCGCACCGAGGCTTATAAAACTGGCCGCCCCGCTCAGTTTTTTAGTGCAATCCCGCCAGCGCCCTACTTCTGTTTCTTCAATCCAAACGCTGGGTTGTCGCGAGTTCGACCCGCAACCACAGGTCGCGCAGCGGCTGGCGTTTTTGCTGACCGCCAATCCAATCAAGACCATTGTCGATACGCAGGCAGAAGCCAAACCTGACAAGCGCCCCAATAAGCAGAATCAGTTTAAGTGCCGGGTGCCGTTGGTTCATGAGGAACAACAGCGCGAATGGTTGATCCGTCAGCTTGCTGCCGCCGCGACCGTGGAAAGCGTAACGGTACTGCCGCATCCTCCGCTGTATTTCCGCAAGGGCGGGTACGGCGGCAAGATCGTCACCGCTACCTTTGAGGGCGTGTTGCAAATTAAAGCGCCGGATAATCTGCTTCGAGCGTTGGAAAACGGGATTGGGCCGGCGAAAAGCTTTGGCTGCGGTCTGCTGCTGGTGCGGCGGATTTGAGCGATGCCGATAACCTGGATGCATGAAAATGACTAACCTGCTGCCCCCGCTCAAACCGATTCCCATGAAAGATCGGGTGTCGATGGTGTTCATTGAATACGGTGAAATCGACGTATTGGATGGGGCTTTTGTGGTCGTGGACGTGAAAGGCGTGCGCACCCATATCCCAATTGGCAGCGTGGCTTGTTTGATGTTGCAGCCGGGAACGCGGGTTTCTCATGCGGCGGCGGCATTGGCGGCGCGCGTGGGAACATTGTTGGTGTGGGTCGGCGAGGCGGGCGTCCGCTTGTATGCCTCCGGGCAGCCAGGCGGGGCGCGCTCTGATCGTTTGTTGTATCAGGCGAAGCTGGCGCTGGATGAGACCGCTCGTTTGAAGGTTGTGCGCAAAATGTATGCTATCCGCTTTGGCGAGGAGCCGCCAACCCGGCGCAGCGTCGATCAGTTACGTGGTATTGAAGGCGCGCGAGTACGCAAAACGTATCAGCTCCTTGCCCAGCGCTTTCGGGTCACATGGGATGGACGGAATTACGATCCTTATGACTGGGATGCTGGTAATCTGGTGAATCGCTGCTTGAGTGCGGCGACTGCCTGCCTGTATGGGATCACGGAAGCGGCGGTGCTGGCGGCGGGCTACGCGCCAGCGGTGGGTTTTATCCATACCGGCAAACCGTTATCGTTTGTCTACGATATTGCTGATCTTTTTAAATTTGACACTGTTGTACCGATTGGATTTCAAGTTGCGGCGAGACCTCAACGAGAGCCGGAACGGGAAGTCCGTTTGAAATGCCGAGATAGTTTTCGGCAAACGAAATTGCTGGAGCGAATCATTCCGGCGATTGAAGACGTTTTAGCAGCTGGTGAGCTGCCGGTGCCAGCCGCGCCGCCTGAGTCTGTGCCACCGGCGATTCCTAACCCAGAGAATATCGGCGATGTTGGTCATCGTGCTTGAGAATGCTCCGCCACGTTTGCGCGGGCGCTTGGCGTTGTGGTTGCTGGAAGTCCGCGCTGGGGTGTATCTGGGCGATGTCACTCGGCGAGTTCGGGAGATGATCTGGAAAAATATTGAGGTGGGACTTGAAGATGGCAATGCAGTGATGGCTTGGAGCACGAATACGGAATCGGGGTTTGATTTCGTGACGTTGGGTAAAAATCGCCGTATTCCGGTGGAATTCGATGGCTTGAAATTGGTGTCGTTTTTGCCAGTGGCATCTTTAGAAAATAATGTTATTAATCAATAGGATATTCTTTTTAAGAAATCAGATTCCCGCCCTGCGGTTCGAGCAGGAATCCGGTAGATTTTTTAAGCTTCTTTTTTCTTTGAGAAAACAGAGGATTAGAAGAAGTCCGTTCCCCATATGCGTGGGGATGAACCGTATTTCTCGGACTACGACGGAGCTATTGAAGACCGTTCCCCATATGCGTGGGGATGAACCGTCGCCCTGCCCGTTTCGACGGTCAAAGACGTCCGTTCCCCATATGCGTGGGGATGAACCGGCGTAAAAACCTATCTCTATGCCTACTCTCCGTTCCCCATATGCGTGGGGATGAACCGGGTCGGAACCAGCGCGGCGTCGGTCAGTTTCCGTTCCCCATATGCGTGGGGGATGAACCGATTCACCTGGATATCCGCGCTGCACTCGGGCCGTTCCCCATATGCGTGGGGATGAACCGGTCTGGCGATGCCGCGCGTGACAGATCCGTAACCGTTCCCCATATGCGTGGGGATGAACCGCACTCGACTTGCCCTTGGTCTTTCAGGCTTCGCCGTTCCCCATATGCGTGGGGATGAACCGCCTCCACAGGGGCAGACTTCCCCCGCCGACCCCGTTCCCCCATATGCGTGGGGATGAACCGGCAGCCAGCCTTAATGCGAAGTTTTAAGAGTCCGTTCCCCATATGCGTGGGGATGAACCGCTTACGTTACTACATTGTTCATATTCTTCTGCCGTTCCCCATATGCGTGGGGATGAACCGCGATGTGAAGATCGTGGCCAAAGGCTCCACCCCGTTCCCCATATGCGTGGGGATGAACCGCCGCCCGCACCCGGCTAGATGATTGGTCGGTGCCGTTCCCCATATGCGTGGGGATGAACCGGCATTGTCGCAGTGCCATACGTGCCATACGTCCCGTTCCCCATATGCGTGGGGATGAACCGAGGGCGGTTAAGCGGCTGGTCACCTTCCCAGTCCGTTCCCCATATGCGTGGGGATGAACCGGGCTGCCGTGCGGGCTCATTCCGCTATGCCCGTTCCCCATATGCGTGGGGATGAACCGTCATGAATATCTTTAATATGGCTATATGCGTTCCGTTCCCCATATGCGTGGGGATGAACCGCGACTTGGTAACATTGGTGGGCTACATAGCCCCCGTTCCCCATATGCGTGGGGATGAACCGCACAGCGGGAGTTTGAGGCATGGAGCCGAGCGCCGTTCCCCATATGCGTGGGGAGAACCGGTATCCGCGCCCAAAGCTAGCGACACTGGATCCGTTCCCCATATGCGTGGGGATGAACCGGAGTGCAGTTAGCGCAAGAAACCGCAAAATCACCGTTCCCCATATGCGTGGGGATGAACCGTTCTTGCCTGATTTCTTCGGGCAGCAACGCCACCGTTCCCCATATGCGTGGGGATGAACCGACTCGGCGCCAACCGGCGCATTGGCCTAAGCCGTTCCCCATATGCGTGGGGATGAACCGATCGATTTGATGGTGCCCCTTTACGCAAGTACCGTTCCCCCATATGCGTGGGGATGAACCGCGGTTCCGGCGGCTGTCGTAATCACCGGTCCGTTCCCCATATGCGTGGGGATGAACCGAGGTCGGCCCGCAAAAATAGCGCATGAACCCCGTTCCCCATATGCGTGGGGATGAACCGGCTTGGCGGCCGAATGGCCAAAGCAGCGGCACCGTTCCCCATATGCGTGGGGATGAACCGTCCGTCCAGCACAAAATAGTGCTGGCCAACCGTTCCCCATATGCGTGGGGATGAACCGCCGCCGAACGCCAAAAGCAGATAGCGGAAGAGCCGTTCCCCATATGCGTGGGGATGAACCGGGCTATTTTGTGCTCCAGCAAGACCACGGCAGCCGTTCCCCATATGCGTGGGGATGAACCGTCCTTCGCCAGATGTGACGACTTTTTCAGCGCCGTTCCCCATATGCGTGGGGATGAACCGTTCGTCGTAGAACCACGATCCCAGCCACAACGCCGTTCCCCCATATGCGTGGGGATGAACCGATCATCCGCGACGCGGGCAACGTCCACGACGCCCGTTCCCCATATGCGTGGGGATGAACCGACCGTCCTGATGCCCTCGGAAATCACCCGCGACCGTTCCCCATATGCGTGGGGATGAACCGCGCTCCAGCTTTTTTTTTACCTCGGATTGCGTCCCGTTCCCCATATGCGTGGGGATGAACCGCATTTTTCCCAAATCGGCCAGCGCCATTGCTACCGTTCCCCATATGCGTGGGGATGAACCGTGCCATTCTGACACCAGGCAAAGTGCCAAAACCGTTCCCCATATGCGTGGGGATGAACCGCTGCTGGTTACCAGCACCTACCGAAATTATGCCCGTTCCCCATATGCGTGGGGATGAACCGAGTACGAGCAACATCGTGAGGACCGCACAGACCCGTTCCCCATATGCGTGGGGATGAACCGCCGTCAAGGGCTTGATCCCATTCAGCCTTATCCCGTTCCCCATATGCGTGGGGATGAACCGCCTGGATTTGACGGGGTTTGCTGGCCCTTACGCCGTTCCCCATATGCGTGGGGATGAACCGTGTTTCGCTAGCGAATCCAGCGCGCCTTTTTTACCGTTCCCCATATGCGTGGGGATGAACCGTCGATCTGTTCCGCGCCGAGGTGTGGGTCGCACCGTTTCCCCATATGCGTGGGGATGAACCGCCGATTTGGCGCTGAATGCCGCTCTCTACCCCCCGTTCCCCATATGCGTGGGGATGAACCGGTCGCCAGGAACCTCTACCGGCTGACGGGGAACCGTTCCCCATATGCGTGGGGATGAACCGCCCTTCTTGGAGAATGGCAAGGGCCCAAGGCACCGTTCCCCCATATGCGTGGGGATGAACCGGCTTTTAAATGGGGTTTAGGAGCCGGGGTTGAACCGTTCCCCATATGCGTGGGGATGAACCGGCCAAATGCCCGTCGTCATGGTCGGCATGGACCGTTCCCCATATGCGTGGGGATGAACCGGCTCCCAGTCAGCGATCGCACGGCAGCTCGGTCCGTTCCCCATATGCGTGGGGATGAACCGCCACTCAAATCAGAGTGTACATCTGCACGATCCCGTTCCCCATATGCGTGGGGATGAACCGGCGCAGGACAGCCCACTGGAGCGAGACTTCACGCCGTTCCCCATATGCGTGGGGATGAACCGCCCAGAGAGATTTTTGATGTAGCAGCGCTCAACCGTTCCCCATATGCGTGGGGATGAACCGCCCGCAGATGCGGGAAACGATTACCCCAATCCCCGTTCCCCATATGCGTGGGGATGAACCGCGGCCCAGCCATACGCTCGGCTTGCTCGGCCGCCGTTCCCCATATGCGTGGGGATGAACCGTTCTTGATTTTGGTCGGGGTGACAGGATTTGACCGTTCCCCATATGCGTGGGGATGAACCGAGACTGGGAGGCTTCGCGTGAACGGACGTTTCCCGTTCCCCATATGCGTGGGGATGAACCGATTGAGATTTGGCCGCGACGGAAGAAGGCGACCCGTTCCCCATATGCGTGGGGATGAACCGGGGTTGCGCAATCCGACGTTTTCCGCCGACCCCCGTTCCCCATATGCGTGGGGATGAACCGCGCTCGCCTACCTCCAGCGCAAACTCCATCTCCCGTTCCCCATATGCGTGGGGATGAACCGCCGCGTATCTCATCCAAAACGCGGTGGCGTAACCGTTCCCCATATGCGTGGGGATGAACCGCTGCGTGCCCTTGGCGGACGCTGTGATTCACCGTTCCCCATATGCGTGGGGATGAACCGCCTTGGCGGTCGAACGGCGCAAAGCTTAATGACCGTTCCCCATATGCGTGGGGATGAACCCGCTTCAGCCAGGTTGATAACGGGGATTACCGTTCCCCATATGCGTGGGGATGAACCGTCTGGGTCGATGACAGCCAACTTGACGAATTACCGTTCCCCATATGCGTGGGGATGAACCGTTGCAGGCTGTAAGCCCTATTGCAACTCTTGTAATTGGCCGGACACCGTTCCCCATATGCGTGGGGATGAACCGCTCTTAAAGAGCTGGCCCGATGCCCCGGTCGGCCGTTCCCCATATGCGTGGGGATGAACCGCCTCGGTGCACGTCCAGGTGGCGGGCGCGGTCCCGTTCCCCATATGCGTGGGGATGAACCGGCGGGTAACTTTGCGCGTAGTCGGTATGGCTCCCGTTCCCCATATGCGTGGGGATGAACCGCGCAACGCGGCGGCGGGATGTACGACGACCGCCCCGTTCCCCATATGCGTGGGGATGAACCGGATGTCACGCCAGCGCTGGCGGCTCGGACATTCCGTTCCCCATATGCGTGGGGATGAACCGATGCGGAAGCACCTCACGTAGTTTTCTCGCTGCCGTTCCCCATATGCGTGGGGATGAACCGCCAATACTCAAAACAAAGAGTTACAGACCACCCCGTTCCCCATATGCGTGGGGATGAACCGCTTTATCTTGACCCTACGATCAGCAGTACAGACCGTTCCCCATATGCGTGGGGATGAACCGGCTTTAAATCCCGGACCGCCATTTGCGCCGAACCGTTCCCCATATGCGTGGGGATGAACCGATAGGTCGATAACTGCTTGGCTATAGCATGGGCCGTTCCCCATATGCGTGGGGATGAACCGGCTGGACTGTAGACGGCGTGGAATACAAGGTACCGTTCCCCATATGCGTGGGGATGAACCGCTAGAGGACATGCAGCAGGCCACGGCCGATGCCCGTTCCCCATATGCGTGGGGATGAACCGCCTCTGCAACAGAAGAACAAGCCAGAGCACAACCGTTCCCCATATGCGTGGGGATGAACCGGCGGCGTTACAGGTGGAGTGGGTCGAACGGATCCCGTTCCCCATATGCGTGGGGATGAACCGACCCCAGGAGTGGACAGACCAGCGCCACGATCCGTTCCCCTATGCGTGGGGATGAACCGACAAAAACCTTAGCGTCTTGTTAATAGTTCCGTTCCCCATATGCGTGGGGATGAACCGCCAGGCAATGAGCAGGTCATCGAGCGTCCGACCGTTCCCCTACATGCGTGGGGATGAACCGTGATTGGCGAGATCGGGGATTATCGGCACGCCGTTCCCACATGCGTGGGGATGAACCGGCGAAATCCCGGACCGCCATTTGCGCCGAACCGTTCCCCATATGCGTGGGGATGAACCGCCCGGATTGCTGCAATTGCGTTATGCCGAGCTCCGTTCCCCATATGCGTGGGGATGAACCGGTAGACGGCAATCCCTATCAGCCGCTGCCGGACCGTTCCCCATATGCGTGGGGATGAACCAGAAATGCTAGAGCAGAAAGCGCGCGAGCAGGCCCGTTCCCCATATGCGTGGGGATGAACCGGCGCTGCCCGACACCGCGATAGACAGCGTGCCCCGTTCCCCATATGCGTGGGGATGAACCGCTGGCCTGGCCCTCGGTCAACCAGCTCTCTGGCCCGTTCCCCATATGCGTGGGGATGAACCGGCGACCAGGCCGCGTTTCTTGTAGCGCATCCCCCGTTCCCCATATGCGTGGGGATGAACCGCGCCATCCCGGTAGCCAATTTGCCGTCGCTGGCCGTTCCCCATATGCGTGGGGATGAACCGCACGCGAAGTCTGCCACCGCTACGAATATGGCCCGTTCCCCATATGCGTGGGGATGAACCGCGGTGAAGGCCGGCGATTTCGCGCCGCTCTTACCGTTCCCCATATGCGTGGGGATGAACCGCCTGGATTCTGGAACGGCGATGTGCCGCCCAGCCGTTCCCCATATGCGTGGGGATGAACCGGTAGACGGCAATCCCTATCAGCCGCCGCCGTTCCCCATATGCGTGGGGATGAACCGCCCGCAAGAAGCAGGCTTCGACGCCGGATAACCCGTTCCCCATATGCGTGGGGATGAACCGCGAAGGGAAAACGCGCTGAAGAATCTTTCCGACCGTTCCCCATATGCGTGGGGATGAACCGAGGACGATGCGCTTTTGTCCGGGTTTTTGGCGCCGTTCCCCATATGCGTGGGGATGAACCGTCGCCAATGCGCTCTCGTGTGTAAAGTCCAACCCGTTCCCCATATGCGTGGGGATGAACCGACACGGTATTTGGCGGCTCCTATCGCATCTACCCGTTCCCCATATGCGTGGGGATGAACCGACCCTCATCGATACCCAGCGCAACGGCCTACGCCGTTCCCCATATGCGTGGGGATGAACCGGTGGGTGATTTCCCCGGTCACCTTATCCCACACCGTTCCCCATATGCGTGGGGATGAACCGCCCATCCCCGCGCCGGGCACTCTGCGGGTCGCCCGTTCCCCATATGCGTGGGGATGAACCGCAACAGCAATAACACAGTTGTATCCATAACAACCGTTCCCCATATGCGTGGGGATGAACCGGCGTGCTCTGGGCGCTGCCCGACAGTGCAGCGCCGTTCCCTACATGCGTGGGGATGAACCGGCTGGGAAGCGGCAAAACGTGTGATTGTTGATCCGTTCCCCACATGCGTGGGGATGAACCGATGAGGATATCGGCGGTTTTAGTAGCGGCTGGCCGTTCCCCACATGCGTGGGGATGAACCGCCCACAGGCCGACATAGCCGCCCTGCCGGACCGTTCCCCACATGCGTGGGGATGAACCGAGGCGGGAGCCCTGTTATCCGACCTACAGCAGCCGTTCCCCATATGCGTGGGGATGAACCGCTGACCAGCGTCGTGAGTGAACCGGCGACGATCCGTTCCCCATATGCGTGGGGATGAACCGTAACGCGGTGGCCGTGACGGCAGAGGGATCAGCCGTTCCCCATATGCGTGGGGATGAACCGTCGCGATCACTTTGGCTGTCAAGGCGCTACGGCCGTTCCCCATATGCGTGGGGATGAACCGATTCTCGCGTGACACATGTTGGGGACCCAGCGCCGTTCCCCATATGCGTGGGGATGAACCGGTGGTGTCAACGCTTTGCAGGGCGATGCCAACCCGTTCCCCATATGCGTGGGGATGAACCGCGAGAGCGGGCGGCTCGCAATCGCTCCGGCCTCCGTTCCCCATATGCGTGGGGATGAACCGACAATTATCGTCATTCAGATGAATCTGACCGTCCGTTCCCCATATGCGTGGGGATGAACCGTAGCCCTGCGCATCCGAACGATGCTGGAAGGCCCGTTCCCCATATGCGTGGGGATGAACCGTCGATCTGTTCCGCGCCGAGGTGTGGGTCGCCCCGTTCCCCATATGCGTGGGGATGAACCGCACTAAATTATTGCAATGCAGTCCATCGAATACCGTTCCCCATATGCGTGGGGATGAACCGCCTCGCTTTGCGGGTCCACCGGTGAGTTCCGACCGTTCCCCATATGCGTGGGGATGAACCGAAGTAGTTTGACGCAATGATGGTGCATATACTCCCGTTCCCCATATGCGTGGGGATGAACCGAGGCCGGGCTGCTGGAAGGGCCAGACGCGCCACCGTTCCCCATATGCGTGGGGATGAACCGCGAGTCGCAGTTCAAAAACGTGATGGCGGATGCCGTTCCCCATATGCGTGGGGATGAACCGCGTGGCGAATTCCCTTGGCTTGCGGATTCGACCCGTTCCCCCATATGCGTGGGGATGAACCGATGGCGCGCTCAAGCGCCGCCTTGCACTCGGCCCGTTCCCCATATGCGTGGGGATGAACCGGCTTAACAACAGCTCGGTCAACCCGGCGCTCGTTCCCCATATGCGTGGGGATGAACCGACCGGCGGCGGGCGCAAGGCGCAAAACCGTTCCCCATATGCGTGGGGATGAACCGGCGCAAAACTCCTGTGGGATAAAAGCGCCGGACCGTTCCCCATATGCGTGGGGATGAACCGATCGCCGCCGGTTACGCCGCCCAGAGCACGGTACCGTTCCCCATATGCGTGGGGATGAACCGGTAGTACTGATACGGTTAGTCCCTTGTCCTGGCCGTTCCCCATATGCGTGGGGATGAACCGGCGCGTCAGGTGGCTGGGTCCATCGCTGCGCCCCGTTCCCCATATGCGTGGGGATGAACCGCAGCCAGACAGCCCCAGCCACAGCCAGTCCGCCCGTTCCCCCATATGCGTGGGGATGAACCGAATATCATTGGCAGTTCCCTCTTTTTCATCACCGTTCCCCATATGCGTGGGGATGAACCGCCGGCGCATTGCCGGTGCGCTTGCCATCCGCCGTTCCCCATATGCGTGGGGATGAACCGTCGGGGAGCGGGAACCGATCCAAGTACCCGATCCGTTCCCCATATGCGTGGGGATGAACCGTCCGCTATCCGAGGCCAGATTCTCACCGCCCACCGTTCCCCATATGCGTGGGGATGAACCGCGCTGCCCGTGCCTTTTTAGCCCCTATCTATCCCGTTCCCCATATGCGTGGGGATGAATCGCATTCTTTACTTTATTTACAATAAAACCCCCCGTTCCCCATATGCGTGGGGATGAACCGTAAAGATACTGATGCGCCTATTTTATTTTGCGCCGTTCCCCATATGCGTGGGGATGAACCGTGGAAAGAGCTGGATGTTTCGATTGATGAGCCCCGTTCCCCATATGCGTGGGGATGAACCGGTAGCGGGCGAGGCGATCAGTACGGCACTGAGCCGTTCCCCATATGCGTGGGGATGAACCGATCGTTAGCGCCCCCCGGCTGCCGCTTCGGGTCCGTTCCCCATATGCGTGGGGATGAACCGACTCGTAACGGCGATTTTGCCGAAGCTGACCTCCGTTCCCCATATGCGTGGGGATGAACCGTAGCCTGGTAACCGATCCGCCCGCTTGGTCAGCCGTTCCCCATATGCGTGGGGATGAACCGGTGCTAAACCCGCTGGGTGATTGGGTTCCCTGCCGTTCCCCATATGCGTGGGGATGAACCGTCGGTGTTAGGACTGCACTTTGCCGCTATTTCCCGTTCCCCATATGCGTGGGGATGAACCGGAAAACACGCTGATCGTGACCAACGCCGGCACCCGTTCCCCATATGCGTGGGGATGAACCGACGCTGATGCATGACCTGGCCGGGATCGGCGCCCGTTCCCCATATGCGTGGGGATGAACCGGATTTGTTTTGCAGCCGCCAGCGTGATGATCTCCGTTCCCCATATGCGTGGGGATGAACCGAATCCAGGATGGATCGCAAAGCCACCAACAATCCGTTCCCCATATGCGTGGGGATGAACCGAAATACTCTTCAGTCTTCTCCAAAATATCGCCCACCGTTTTCACATCTTCTCCCAGAAAGCGCGTCGTTCGTACTGAAAGGGGCATATCGCCTATAGGCATCGAAAGGTCTACGCATCGGGTTTTGGTAGAATCTTCTTCCTCCGCATGTTTCCAGCCATGGACGAAGGCGCTACGGTAGTGATGCCCGCACTTGGCAATCACTTCATCCACCTCGCCATGCGCCCGCAGGACACTTTCGACGTAGCGCCAGTGAGCAGCGGCCAGTTGTTCCGGGGTCGGCATCTTGAATTTTCCGGTGAGTTGGAGTATCTAATAGAAGTTCCCGCGGCAAAATCCCGACGCGGTTGCCGCCAGTACCAAGCCTGGTAACTCGTTCCTGATCGAGTTAGCGTTTCGTTCGCTGAGTACGGGCCAGCGACGCAGGGACCATCGGCGCATCAGGCGACGCCGAGCTTTTTCCACTCTGCTTCTGGCACTTCTTTCTTGACTTCGCGGGCGTCGGTCTGGTGCAAGCTGACCAGATAGACCTCATCCCGCGCTTTTGTGGTTTTGACAACCGCCATCCAGAGCGATCCGTTCTTTCGCCAGCAAATGACTTTCTGATCGCCCTTAGGCGTAACGACCGGGGCGCTATCCAACATCCCTTGCAGGGTTTCGTACCAGCCGGCGGCGTGATTCTGCCCGGCGCGACTCTCCATCTGCTTGACCATCGTATCGGCGGATACAAAAAGCACTTTCCGGTCTGTGTTGAGCAACGTTTGTATTTGGGGCGTCACCATCGTCATGACGAGCTTTTCGTCAGGAATCCGCCCCGCTTCTCGAAAGGCCCTGATCAACTTCTCGCCTTTCAACCCGGACCGTTCCCCATATGCGTGGGGATGAACCGGTTGCAATGGGATAAAGAAGGAATTAAGACTTCCGTTCCCCATATGCGTGGGGATGAACCGACGGCCGCCTTGCCGATCCCTGTTGACTGGCACCGTTCCCCATATGCGTGGGGATGAACCGTCGCTAGCTGGGTGGGATCGGTATAAAAGTTGCCGTTCCCCATATGCGTGGGGATGAACCGCCCTTAATCAGCGAATAGCTCAGCCCTGGCGCCCGTTCCCCATATGCGTGGGGATGAACCGATTTCGAGGCCCCATGATCCCTGATCATGCCGCCGTTCCCCATATGCGTGGGGATGAACCGCGTTTCCAACAGGTATCCCCCCTACTTTATGGCCGTTCCCCATATGCGTGGGGATGAACCGCGATCTGTACCGACCCTGCCGCTGCTTTACCCCCGTTCCCCATATGCGTGGGGATGAACCGCGTCAAGATAAGCGCCGCGGCGTTACCACGAGGCATTAATTAATCCCACCGCCTATCGAACGGTCGTTGAGCTTGGCCCTTGCGTCCTAACAAGTCGCCTCACGATTACCGAACCGTTCAGCTAGAGCAGCGTTTCCACCGCAGCGGCTTACTCCACCATCGCAACTATCTGGGAGTCCCATAGGTCTCCAACACAGGTCGATCCGCTGTATATTCTGGAAAATGAATGAGGGGAAATCCCTCATTTTCAGATCCACAAGAGCACTGTAAGATGAGTATGGAAATCACCACAAATGGAGCACTAGATGACAACGCAACCCCATGAAGATAGACGGCCTGTTCCCGATCAAGCAGAAGAGAATGCATTCTTCCCGTCGCTCTATTCTCTCAGTCAGTTTACGTCGTCCAAGTCCGATCTTGATGGAGCCGACTATCCCAATGCTTATACCGGTGGGCGTTGGAAGATATTGATGATTGCAACCGATGAACGCTATCTGTTGATGCAGAATGGGACAATGTTTTCCACTGGCAATCATCCCGTCGAAACGCTTCTTCCCATGTATCACATGGACAAAGCTGGATTTGCGTTCGACATCGCCACACTGTCGGGCAATCCCGTCAAGCTGGAACTCTGGGCGCTACCTAAAGACGATGAGGCGGTGCAAAGCATCTATGCCAAATATCTCGACAAGCTGAAGCAACCATTGAAACTGTCGGACGTGATCAAGGATCGCCTTGGAGCAGACTCTGACTATATTGCCGTTTTCATCCCTGGCGGACACGGTGCTCTAGTTGGCATCCCGCACAGCCTCGATGTCAAAGCTGTGCTGAAATGGGCTATCCAGCAAGACAAGCATATTATTTCGTTATGCCACGGGCCTGCGGGATTGCTGGCGGCAACGGTTGATGAAGCGAACGAGGACTTCCTCTTCAAGGGCTACAAAATCTGTGTTTTCCCAGATTCCATTGACAAAAAGACGCCTGATATTGGCTATATGCCTGGACCCATGCCCTGGTTTATCGGCGAGAGATTGCGCGAGGCTGGGATCGAGATTCTCAACACTGACATCACGGGTCAGACGCATCAGGATCGGAAACTAATCACTGGCGACAGCCCCTTCGCATCGAACAACGTTGGGAAAGCGGCGGCTAAGGCCCTGCTTGATGAAGTTAAAAAAACCTAACGAATGCGTGCTGGACGGATGCGCTGTTGTCCGTCCGGCGCGACATCAGCGGCCATTTGCCGCCGCGATCCTGAGTGAAGCCGGGGCATGAATGACCTCTACCAAACGGTTTTCGTCATTGAGCGCAGCGACGATGTAGCGGCAGCACTGCGTGCCGTTAGGGAAGCCATCGCCTCGCTGGGTTATGATCGTTTCATTCTTGCCTCGCTTTCCCCCGTGCGTGACGAGTTTGTCGAGCGCGTCTACTGGGTGGAAGGGGATTGGTTCGACGATGGCAGCTTGGTTGATCCGGATACCTATATGCGCCACTGCCCGATAACCCGCCATGTTTTAGCGACTGATGAGCCTTTCTTCTGGAGCAAAACCCGCTCTTCGAAAGGCGAACGCTATGAGGTGGTTCGCCGCCCAAAGGGCACCGGCATACACGGCCTGCAAATCCCGATCTTTGGCCGAACAGGTCTTAAGGGAGCGGTAAGCTTCGGCGGGGAAAAAATCGACTCCTCGGCTCGCGCCCGTTTTATCCTTGAGGCGATTGGCGCTGTTGCATTTCGCACGGCTCAACGACTCCTTGAGGGACCAGGAACGAGCGCAACGATGCGTCTTTCACCCCGTGAGCGCGAAGTTTTGCGTTGGATCGCCGCCGGCCGCCGTCAGGCCGACATCGCCGTAACCCTGCGGCTATCCGAGCGCACCGTAGAGAATCATCTGCGACGCGCGCGACACCGATTGGGTGTTGCAACCACGGCCCAAGCTGTTCGCGCAGCGATTCAAAGCGGCGAGCTTGGCGATTGAGTCAACATCGCCGCGCCATTGAGGTGTTGGGAGCAATGTGTACCGCCCCAAAAAAGACTGCCACGCCTTAAGCGAGTATTGTGGTCAGTCCGTCTGCTAAAACAGCGTCAGGCATCCCTTAGCGCTTGAGCTGATAAATGAATGCTTGGACGACTTGGCCACAATCAAGTTCTATCTGTGCAAGGACACGTTCATACTGGTCACCTTCGAACTCATCGAGTCGTTTCCACTCATTTGTCAATGCCTCTGATGTAAGTAAAAAGCCCTCCACACGGCCCGCGGCGGCGTCCAAGACGATACCGGGATAGCCTTGTTCGGCGCCCCAGCCTTCTTGATAACAAGCGCCCACGCACGGCCCCCTTCTCCCATGTGCCTGAAACACCACCCAGGATGTGCTGGTTCGGCTTGCCTGGTGCAAGAGTTCCATAGACAAAGAGTCTCTCGTGCATGTTGACTACCTTGTGGCGCCTGAAAACAACGCTCAGAGACGCGCTACTTGCGGCGCATCCCCGCAGCGCCGGGTTGGACGTCATTATCTAACTCCTTGTGTGACAAAACCCAGTTGGCATAGCGCTGTACATGAGGTTTTCCGCTATCCAAGGCGTGCTTTGCGGCGGCGAAAACGCCCCGAACGTCTAGATGAAGGGCAAGCCTCAACTGGTCTCGAAACTGTTCGGAGAACCGCCCCGTAGAAAGTCGGCGGAAGATGCAATCCATCAGGCGCTTCTTCTGATCCTGATCAAGCTGGACATGCTTTAGCCTACGACACATCATTGCGCGCCCCCGGCCATGCCAGAGGCCAACAGTCTCGGCGCATACAAACCTCACGCACGTCTCGACCGCGTTCGGTTCTGCTGCAAGAAGAGCGTCCGCCAAGGTCCGCGCCTGAACCTTCGACATCGACTCAAATTCCCCTAACTGCACCAGTTTCGCCCTCATGACGCCCAACGCCTGGATTAAGCCCACCTGCGAAGCGACATCGGCTGCACCGAGCGTGACTTGTTTGAGCGGGTCACCGCCGTCGAGGAGCAATATGCCGCCTTTGACGAGAGCCTTTCGCAGCCGAGCGAGGGCGACGTGCCCCTCAGCCGGGTAACGTCCGTCCAACACACCGACGCGTACCGCAAAAGCCAGATCATAGCGGCGCTCCCCCTTGGCAAGCACAAGATTCTCAACCGCCACGCAGCGGAACTCAAGCCTCCCCGACAAGATCTCGGCGGTTGAGCACGCCCTAGCGCATGCCACCAACCTGCGGACTCGACTGTAAAGTTGGCCCTCGGGTCTGGTGCGCAATAGGTCTGGCCACCTCTGCAAGATCGAGCGCCTCATCAAGACTCTCTGCCTGGAAGAGGACCAGTCTTTCCTCCATTCGGTCGGTTGCGCCACTATCCGTGAAGTACCAGCGGCATAGGCCTCTTACGGCATACCAGTCTTTCATGCCATTTCCATGTGCCGGCTAACGAGAGTTGTTAACCGGGCGACGACGGCGCGCGCCAAGCCGCGCGCGACTTTCGACCGCGCCAACGTTGACTGCCCGTGCTCGGCCACCTCATGCACTGCAAACATGTTCTTGGCCAGACCGATTCCAACATACATAATAGCCATGAATTCCCCCTCCCGAATTCGTTGGCGAGATTCGCAACCCCATCTTGGCATGCAGTTCCGCTCGCCGCACGGCAATCGGCTCGGGACGGGGAAGCCCCTTTCATTTGTGAGGCAACGCCTGTGGCGCCAATGGTTCGCACCTGTCTTCTCGCCCTGCTTGGCCTTCCGGCTTCGGCTGGCTTGCTGGCGGCGGAGGCCTCATTTCCAAATGCCGCCGAATGGCTGGCGCCAAACATTTCGGCAGTCACGTCATGCTCCGAGCCGATGGGCGCTCGTCACTATCGGACTGTCATATTTAATCAAGGGTTTGAGCATGTATCCTCAGAGGTGTACCTCCAGTGGCTCGAATGGAACCAGGAGGGTCCGCGCCTGCTGAAGAGCGTGCTTGTGACGGAGTTGAGTTCCGGGCTGTGGTCAGTCGGCGAGCCGGCGGTCACCTCACGCGAGAATTGCTCAATGGTGCTCGCGGCCACCCACACTTATAGTCTGGAGCCTGCTCGTTTCATTCTCCGGCCAAGCGGTCCGGGCAAATATTCGCTGAGGAGGGTCAGCAAAAAGTAAGCACAGTGAGTGAACGCGCCTAACCCCTCCGTCAATCAGAGCGTAGGGGTAAGCGTTCGGCCTGACCATCTGAACGTCTCCTTTAAGCCTGTCAACACGGTCAAACCGGACGGTTACACAGTTTCAGGAAACCCAGCATCCGTCATGAAGCTCAGGGCATGAGTCTGTTGCGCTTGATTCAGGCCATCGAACTTGAGGAAGGCTGAAAAAAGCTCAGGCTCAATAAATTTAGTGTGGACAGGTGATTCCGCTCGTGCCCCGTACCAGAACCGTGGCATCACAAGCGAATGTTCCGAAAGTTGACGTTTGCAGATCGGCGCGGCTGCCAAAGGTCAATTGAAGGTCCTTGAGGGTATTGCCGGTGACGGTCGAATTGACCAGCGTGATACCAGCGCCATCGTCCGCGACGAACCCATTCGCACCGTTTCCAGTGCTGATCACATTCGCCTGATTCGAAATTTTCACAGACGATGCATTTCTGACTCTGATCCCGTTTCCCCTGTTATTGTGGCAATTGACCGTGCTGAATCCGGCGACACCGGAAAACTGGGGAATGTTGAAGACAGTCATTTCCGAACCCTGCTGCACTTGAAGGCCGTCACCGTTATTGAAGCTGTCCAGCGTGGAGCCGGCGTCGAGGTCGAGTCCAGCTTTGGAGTTCAAGGAAACCCCATTCACCGGATTGCCGGACGCTTTGATCGCGCCGCCGAACGAAACCATGTGAGCGCCCGACACGATGGTTAAGCCGGTGGCTTGGTTGTTGGTCAGGTTAAGCACCGTCGAAGGATCGTTGATAAAGGCATTTGCGCCAGCGGCAACTTGCATGCCGAGCGCGTTATCGCTCAAAGTGGCATCGGCCCGCGAGAAGGTGAGCGCACTGCCATTCACGTTGACTCCAAAAACCCGGTTACCGGATGCGGTAAAAGATCCGGTGATGGTGGTCGCCGATCCCGTTTCCACAGTGAGGCCATGCAATCCATTGTGGCTGGTCGTCACTCCCGAAAACACCGCGCTCGATGCGGTCTGAAGCGAAATACCGGACACTTGATTGTCGTGTACGTTCGCATCCGTCAGGGAAAAATGGGCGCCATTGATTCCAACAACGCCATTGGCGCCGTTTCGCACCTCGATATTCGCCAGCGACACGCCATGCGCGCCCGCAACCGTTACTGCATCCTGGCCACCGCCGTCGATAATTGCGGTACCTACGCCAATCAGGCGCAACCCATCAGCTTGGATCACGATGGGTCCAGCACAGACGCCAGTAAATGAGATGGAGGTGTCATCGGAATCCGCCACCGCACTCGCCAGTGACTTCTTACCGCAATCGAGAGGCGGTTTGTCGGCGAACGCCACACCCGTCAAGAAATACAATGAAAAAGCCAATACACTGACGTTTCTCATCTCGATCTCCTTAATCTCGTTAATTAACGCGGTTTCGAATCCTGTTTCATGGTGGGCGAAAAAATCGGAAACCACTCCCTTGAAGGCTTACTTCCTCGCAAACCGTCTAGACGGCCTTGGCCGGACTCTTACATCCGTTTCCCATCTCTGTGGGGGTGAGCGGAATCAGCTTTAATGAAGATTGCTATCTTCGATGAAAAAGGACCGCTTGCGTGGTCCCCTTTCATCCCTAAAATCAAGACGCGGCAATCAGATGTAATCCCCCTTATAGCTTTCCAGCGTCTTGATATAGTTGGCCCGCTCAAATGCAGTTGGATCAGCCACGTTGCGCTGGCTCATCGAACCTTTCATCTGCGCCACCGACACGTAGCGATGCATCTCCATCCAGGCCGCCAAACCATCACGCAGGGTGGTCAGGTAATCAACGCCGTTCTTGAGTAGCGCTGAAGTAGTCATCACTACATCAGCGCCCGCCATCAGGTACTTCACCACTTCCACCGGAGTATGCACGCCGCGGGTTGCACCCAGCGAAGCATGCAGCCGCCCATAAAGCACCGCCAACCAGAGCAACGGCAACCGGATTTCGTCCGGCGTACTCAGATGCAAGTTCGGCGCAACTTCCAACTTGTCCAGATCGAAATCGGGCTGATAGAAACGGTTGAACAACACCAGCGCGTCCGCGCCCGCGTCGTCCAGCGCCTTAGCCATCGAACCAATGGCGCTGAAAAACGGATTCAATTTCACCGCGACCGGCACCGACACCGCCGCTTTCACCGCTTTGACGATTTCAATGTAGCGCGCTTCGACCTCGCGGCCGCTGGTGGTCAGATCAGCGGGGATGTAATAAATGTTGAGCTCAATGCCTTTGGCGCCCGCCTGCTGCATCAGCTGCGCGTATTCAATCCAGCCGGTATTGGTGATACCGTTCAAACTACCGAAAACCGGAATATCCACCGCCTCTGAAGCGCTGCGCAGCAACTCCAAATAGCTGTCCGGGCCGACCGTATAGTCGTCCACTTCCGGGAAATAGCTCAACGATTCAGCAAAGCTTTCGGTACCCGCCGTCATCAAATATTCCAGCGCGGCGCTCTCATGTTGCAACTGTTCCTCGAACAGCGAAAACATGACGACAGCCGATGCGCCCGCATCTTCCAGGCGCTTGATGTTGGCTACGCTCCCAACCAGCGGCGAGGCCGATGCCACGATGGGATGCTTAAGTTCCATCCCCATGTAAGTGGTTCGTAAATCCATGATGGTTCCTTCTGCGTGCAAGATGTCGATGGATCGTCATCCGTCCCCCTCCCCCTTGCGGGAGCAAACCGATTCCGGCGTCCCCTCTCCCATTGCCGGGAGAGGGTTCAGAGGATCAGGCGATAACGGGCCTCTTATTGTTTGAACTTCGGCTGGAAGGTCGCGCCGCTACGGGCCGCCATCTCCTCATACACCGACCAACGCTGGTTGATCGCTTGCTGGCCCAATTCCATCAGATGCTCCGCTTCCTTCGGATTAGTATGGGCCAACACCTTATAGCGCACCTCGTTGTAGGCGTACTGCTTGAGCGGAATCTTGGGCCGCGCCGAATCGAGCACGAACGGATTTTCGCCTGATTCCCGCACCCCTGGGTTATAGCGCACCAACGGCCAATGGCCGCTTTCCACCGCCAGATGCTGTTGGTCAAGGCCCTTCTGCATATTGATGCCGTGGGCGATACAGTGGCTATAGGCCAGGATGAGCGACGGTCCCCGATAGGCTTCGGCTTCACGGAACGCCAGCAGCGCCTGTTGGGGATTGGCTCCCAACGCAATCCGCGCCACATAAACATTGCCGTAGGAAATCGCTTGCAGCGCAAGATCCTTCTTGCCGATGGTCTTGCCGGCCGCCGCGAACTTGGCAACCGCGCCCAGCGGTGTGGATTTCGACATTTGGCCGCCCGTATTGGAGTAAACCTCGGTATCCATCACCAGAATGTTTACGTCGCGACCGCTGGCGAGCACATGATCGACGCCAGATGAACCGATATCGTAAGCCCAACCGTCGCCGCCGACGATCCAAATACTGCGCCGCACCAGTTGATCGATGATAGCCAGCAAATGCGCGGCGCGCGGGTCGGCAATTTCCTTCAACCGCTGCTTGAGCTCCGCCACCCGTCCACGCTGGCGACGGATGTCGATCTCGGTGAGTTGCTCGGCTTCGAGCACATCACCCACCAGCTCTCGATCAAGCTGAGAACCCAGCGCCTGCAACAGCTCGCGGGCGTAGACCAAATGCTTGTCGGCGGTCAGCCGGAACCCTAAGCCAAATTCGGCGTTGTCCTCAAACAGCGAGTTCGACCAGGCCGGACCGCGCCCTTCGCTGTTGATCGACCACGGCGTCGTCGGCTGATTGCCGCCGTAGATCGAGGAGCAACCGGTCGCGTTGGCGACCAGCAGCCGGTCGCCGAATAGCTGCGACAACAATTTCACATAGGGCGTTTCACCGCAACCGGAGCACGCGCCGGAGAACTCGAACAGCGGCGGCAGGAACTGCACGCCGCGCACGGTCGAAAAATCGACCCGACCGCGATCCACTTCCGGCAAGGTCTCAAAGAAACCGATATTGGCGCGCTCGTTGTCCAGCACCGGCTCCTTGAGCGCCATGTTGATGGCCTTATGGCCGACTTTCTCCTTGCTCTTGGCCGGACACACCTCCACGCACAGCGAACAGCCAGTGCAATCCTCCAAATACACTTGCAGCGTGTAGCGGATGTCCGGGAAGCCACGGGCGTCGATGGGGGCCGTCTTGAAGGCTTCGGGAGCGCTCTCCAAGCTGTTTTGGTGATAAAACTTGGAGCGAATCACGCCATGCGGGCAGACCATGCTGCAATTGCCGCACTGGATACAAATTTCTGGTTCCCAGATCGGAACGAAATTCGAGATATTGCGCTTTTCCCACTTGGTGGTGGCGCTCGGATAGGTGCCATCCACCGGCAAGGCGCTGACGGGCAGCTCGTCGCCACGTCCGGCCATCATCATCGCCGTCACGTTGCGCACGAAATCGGGCGCGTTGGCCGGCACCACCGGCGGTAGCGCGCGGGCGCCAGTGGCCCGCGCCGGCACCGGAATCTGCTTCAGATTGACTAAGGTGTTATCCACCGCCTCGAAATTCTTGCGGACCACCTCCTCGCCTTTACGCGCATAGGATTTCTTGATCGAGTATTTGATTTTTTCGATCGCTTTATCGCGCGGTAAGACTTTCGAAATGGCGAAGAAGCAGGTCTGCATGATGGTGTTGATTCGGCTGCCCATGCCATTGTCGCGGGCCACCTTTTCGGCATTAATGCCGTAGACTTCCAACTTCTTGGCGATAACTTCTTCCTGTACTGGCCTCGGAATCCGGTCCCAGGCTTCTTCCGGCTCATGCGGACTGGTATTCAGCAGAACGATAGCGCCCGGCGCGGCCCGCGTCAGCACATCGCCGCGATCCAGGAAGTTGAATTGGTGCACACCGATGAAATTGGCCGATTGCACCAGATAAGGCGCTTGGATCGGATCGGGACCGAACCGCAGATGCGAAACGGTCTGCGAGCCGGATTTCTTGGAGTCGTAGACGAAATAACCCTGCGCGTAAAACTCTGGATCGTCGCCGATGATCTTGATGGAATTCTTGTTGGCGCCGACCGTGCCGTCCGCGCCCAAGCCAAAGAACATCGCCCGCACCACCTTGTCGGACTCGATCACAAAATGCGGGTCGACGTCCAGGCTGGTGTGCATCACGTCATCCACGATGCCAACCGTGAAGTGATTCTTGGGCTTGGCCTTGGCCAACTCGTCGAACACCGCCTTGCACATGGCCGGGGTGAATTCCTTGGACGACAAGCCGTAACGGCCGCCGATCACGCGCGGTAGCGACTGCGTTCGCAACGTTCCCGCAACCTGGGCTTCAACTAGGGTATTGACCACTTCCAGATACATCGGCTCACCGGTCGCGCCTGGCTCCTTGGTGCGTTCCAGCACGGCAATGGCTTTAGCGCTGGCTGGCAACGCCGCCAGAAAATGCGATGCGGACAGGGGCGAATACAGGCGCACTTGCAACACGCCCACTTTCTCGCCGCGCGCGTTCAGATAATCGGCGGTTTCGAGGGCGGTTTCCGCGCCGGACCCCATCAGAATCACCACGCGCTCCGCGTTGGGATCGCCGAAATAGTCAAACAAATTATAGCGCCGACCGGTGACGCCAGCGAACTTATCCATCGCGGCCTGGACGATTTCTGGCACCTTGGCGTAGAACGGGTTGACCGTTTCGCGGGCCTGGAAATAGGTATCGGGATTTTGCGCGGTGCCGCGAATGAACGGCCGATCCGGATTCAGCCCCCGATTACGGTGCGCCAACACCAGATCGTCACGGATCATCGCCCGCATCTCGTCATCGGTCAGCAGCGTCAGCTTATTGACCTCGTGCGAGGTGCGGAAACCGTCGAAGAAGTGAATGAAGGGCACCCGCGCTTCCAAGGTCGCCGCCTGAGCGATCAGCGCCATGTCGTGGGCTTCTTGCACAGAGGCTGACACCAACATGCAAAAGCCGGTCGGACGCACCGACATCACGTCCTGATGGTCGCCGAAAATCGACAGGCCCTGCGTCGCCAAGGCGCGAGCGGCGACATGGAACACCGCCGAGGTCAATTCACCGGCGATCTTGTACATGTTGGGGATCATCAGCAGGAGGCCCTGCGACGCGGTGAAGGTCGTCGTTAGCGCGCCGGTTTGCAACGCACCATGCGCCGCGCCCGCCGCGCCGCCCTCATGCTGCATCTCCATTACGAGAGGGATGGTGCCCCAGAGATTCTTGACGCCCTCGGAGGCCCATTGATCGGCTAGTTCGGCCATGGTCGAGGACGGCGTGATCGGGTAGATGGTACAAACTTCGTTGACGCGATAGGCGACGTAGGCCGCGGCCTCGTTACCGTCGATGGTGGTGATTTTCCGTTCGGTCATTGCGCTTCTCTTTTCTTGGCCCGCGCCAAAACTGGGCGGGCGGTGATTCGGAAAACGGGATTCGCGCCCCCGCGCTGGTCAGCAGCGCCAGGGCATTCACTTTCAATGGATGGCGCGTCAGCTCGTCGGCTCAGACGCCTCCGCCGATGGTTCAGGAATCATGTCGATGGCGTGACAAGGACACTGTTCGAAACATACCGCACAGCCGGTGCAAAGATCGTAGTTGTAGCGATAGCGTTTCCCTGGCCCCAGCTTGATGATCGCATCTTCCGGGCAAGCGCCGTAGCAGCCGTCGCACTCATAGCAATTGCCGCAAGACAGGCAGCGCCGGGCTTCGTACAACGCTTCTTTTTGACTCAGGCCGCCGACCACTTCCTCAAAGCTGCTGACGCGCTGCTTTATCTCCAAATGCCCTTGCGGACGCTGAGCGGCGTCAGTGTAATACCAGACGTGCAGCTTCTCGAAGGTGGCGAGATCGTGCTTGGGCGGTTTGACAAAGGTACTCCCGCGCAACCAAGCGTCGATGTGGCGGGCGGCTTTCTTGCCGTGGCCAACCCCGATAGTAACGGTGCGATCGGACGGCACCATATCGCCACCAGCGAACAGCCCCGGATAGCCGGTCATCATGGCCTCGTCCACCATCACCACGCCGTCGTCCTTGAACTCGACGCCCGGCACCTTGCGCATGAAACTGGTGTCCACATCCTGACCGAGCGCCATGATCAGCGCATCGGCTTCCAGCGTCTCGAACTGGCCGGTGGGTTGTGGCCGACCCTTGGCGTCAACCTCCATAATCTCGACCGTGAACTTGTTTTCTTCAATGTTCTTGATGGTGCGCAGCCAGTGGATCTTCACATCTTCTTCGAGCGCCTCGGTCGCCTCAAAGTCGTGCGCGGGCATGTGGGCGCGATCACGGCGATAAATGATCAGCGGCTCGTAACCCAGGCGCTTGGCGACGCGGGCGGCGTCCATCGCGGTGTTGCCGCCGCCGTAGATCGCGACCTTGCGACCCAGCCTGGGCGCGTTGCCGGTTTCCACGTCTTTAAGGAAGCTGATGGCGTCGAGCATCTTGCCGGCGTCGCGGGAGGGGATCTCGGTGCGCTTGCTGATGTGCGCCCCGACGGCAATGAATAGCGCATCGAACTTGCCGGCTTCTTTCTCGGCCATCAGATCGTCAACCCGGTGGTTGAGCACGATCTTGACGCCCATGTTCTCGATCCGCTTGATCTCCGCATCCAACACGTCGCGCGGCAACCGATAAGAGGGAATGCCGAAATGCATCATGCCGCCGGCCATCGGCCCCGCTTCATGGATTTCGACGGTGTGGCCCATGCGAGCCAAATGGTAGGCGGCGGACAAGCCGCTGGGACCGGCGCCGACCACAAGAACGCGCTTGCCGCTGGGGGGCGCGGTGACGGTAAACTGCCAGTTCTCCTGCAAAGCCAAATCGCCCAGAAAGCGTTCGACGGCATGAATGCTGACCGAGGAATCGAGCTTGCCACGGTTGCAGGCGGTTTCGCAGGGATGGTAGCAAACCCGGCCGTGGATGCCGGGCATCGGGTTGTTTTCAGTGAGGCTCTGCCAGGCTTCCTTGAAGCGACCGGCTTGGGCGTGCGTCAGCCAAGCCTGGATGTTTTCACCGGCCGGACAGGCGTTGTTACAAGTGGGCAGCAGATCCACATAAAGCGGCCGCTGGATGCGCTGCGGGCCGACGTTGCGCTTCTCGTGCGTCAGATCCAGCGGGCGCGTCATATTGATAGGCTTGTCAGTCATCATGCTTCTCTTCTTGTATCGTCTATTAGTGAAGAAACCTTCCGCCCTGGAGACGGGAACGAGCCGGTGAAAACTCATGATTACGGCTGTAGCTGTCCCACTCTCCACGATCATGCGGGGCGACGGCCCTTTACAGGGGCAATGTTATACGATGCACACAGCCTGAGAACGACCCCTTTATCGCGATCCGACCCTCTATCGGCCGTGCTTGCTCAGTTAAAGTTAGAACATTTTGGCGGTAAGTGAAGAAAAAGACTTGAAGGATTGAGCTATAACCACCAATCTTTGGCATGGGTACTAATTAGGCATTTTCATGCCCTCTACAGAGAAAAGACCGCGGGCAGTCGAAACTCCCCTAATGATTGGAAGGAAATCATCCCAATGAAAGCCGTCATTCTCTCAAAACTTGGTGGTCCCGAGCAGTTGCGCCTAAACGATGTCCCCACCCCCGAACCTCAACCAGGTCAAGTTCGCGTCAAGCTCCGGGCCTCCTCACTCAACCGACGCGATGTCTGGATTACATTCGGCCAATACCCAGGTATCCGTTTACCCTGTTTCATGGGTTCGGACGGCGCGGGCGTCATCGACCAATTAGGCGCGGAGGTATCACCGGACCTGCTCGGTCGGGAAGTCGTCATCTATCCCGCCTACGACTGGGGCGCCAATACGCGTTTCCCCAACCCCGCCTTTCGCGTATTAGGCATGCCAGACCCCGGCACCTTCGCCGAGTTTATTTGCGTTCCCGCTGATAGCACCTTTCCCAAACCCGATTTTCTGAGCTGGGAACAGGCCGCGGCGCTGCCGCTTGCCGGCTTGACGGCCTGGCGGGCGCTGATGACGCAAGGTGAGGCGCGCGCGGGAGAAACGGTGCTGGTAACTGGCATTGGCGGCGGTGTGGCGACTTTCGCCTTGAAATGGGCGGTGGCGCTGGGCGCGCGAGTTTTCGTCACGACCGGAAACGCGGCCAAACTGGAGCAGGCCCGCCAGCTCGGCGCGGTTGGCGGCATCGATTATCACCTTGAAAACTGGCCCAAACAACTGACTGAACTGACCGGGGGTATCGATGTGATCGTCGATGGCACCGGCGGCCCTAACTTTACGGATTGTTTCTTAACGCTCAAGCGCGGGGGACGGCTAGTCGTTTACGGTTCGACCGCCGGCAATCCAACAACTGGGCTGGATTTGGTTCGCCTGTTTTTCCGGCAAGCGCGAATTATCGGTTCCACGATGGGCACGCCAGCCGAATTTGCGGAGATGCTGCGTTTTGTGGTCGAACATCGAATCGAGCCTGTCATTGATCAGGTTTTTGAACTTGATGAGGTGGTAGCCGCCCACCAGCGCCTGTTGTCTGCCCAGCAATTGGGGAAAATTGTCTTGCGGCACGGTTAATAAAGCATCTATCATCGCGTGGTGGGCATTTTATTATTAAATCAATAAGATACAGCTTATCAATACAATCCATCACCAAGTGATGGTTCGGGTTTTTTTCTGAAACATCGCGGCAAAAATGGGTTTGACGCAATGCAGCAATACCGGTATACTGCACCGCAACATTTGATGGTGAATGTGGTTTTTAAAGCTTCCTTTGGTGGTTATTTACCGGAGCGACAATAGCTCCGGTTTTTTTATTGCAGTGCAAAAAAACTTGACGCAACGCAACAATATTGCGTAATCTATAGCCGACATCGAAAGATGTCGTTCTTCTCCACACCTTCCTTTGGTGGTTATTTGCCGGAACATATTACGTTCCGGCTTTTTTTTGGGCTTCTTTCATTCGGCCGCCATGACGCCACTGCAAACCCGCTGGCTTTCCGTTATCGGCAAGCCACTCATTTTCATCGCCTGTTTGCTCCCGATAGCCTGGTTGTGCTGGCTAGCCTGGCAGGATCAACTGGGAGCCAATCCAGTTGAAACGCTCAGCCACCGCACTGGCGACTGGAGCTTGCGTTTTCTGCTACTGACTTTAACGGTGACGCCGTTGCGACGGCTGACCGGCTGGAACTGGCTGTTAAAATTTCGGCGGATGTTGGGCTTGTTTGCCTTTTTCCACGTTTGCCTCCACTTCAGCGTGTATTTGATTTTCGATCAGTTTTTCGATTTGGCTTCGATTATCGAAGATGTCGCCAAACGGCCCTATATCACACTCGGTTTCACCGGCTGGCTGCTATTGCTCCCGCTGGCGGCCACGTCCACCAGCCGAATGATGAAACGCTTGGGTCGTCATTGGCAGCAATTGCATCGGCTGGTTTACCTCATCGCCGCGCTCGGCGTGCTTCACTATCTATGGCTGGTCAAAACCGATATCCGCGAACCGCTGCTATACGCTGGGCTATTGAGCGTGTTGCTGGGCTACCGGTTGTGGTGGTGGCGCGCTCACTCGACTACGGTCAAGCGTTCCACTCGCTGAAAACCGCGTGGCAGCGGTTTGCCCCGCCGACCGCGCTCGCCCGCATAATTTTCCAGATCGGCGGGCTTGATCTTCAAATCCCGTTTACCGGCGGTGAGCACCAAGCTTTTAGCCGGCGGGATGAGAGCTAGCGCCACCAATTTTTCCTCGCTACTCAGGTCGAGAATCTTGTTGCCTTTACCCTTGGACAATCGGGGAAGATCGTTTGCCGGAAACACCAGCAAGCGCCCGCCGCTACCCACCGCCGCCAAGCGGTCGGTCTCGCCATTGCCGACCGGCAGCGGCGATAAAATCCGCGCGCCGTTCGGCACGGTCAGCACCACTTTGCCCGCCTTGTTACGGCTGAGCAGATCGTCGAAGGCGCAGATGAAACCGTAACCAGCATCAGTTACCAGCAGATAAAGGTCTTCGGGATTGGCCAGCAACACACTGACAAAGCGCGCGCCATCCGGTGGACTGAGTTTTCCAGTCAAGGGTTCACCGTAGCCGCGCGCCGAGGCTAACCCCATCACTGGCAGGGTGTAAGTGCGGCCGGTGGTATCGAAAAAGACCGCCGACTGATTGCTACGGCCTTGTGCTTGGCCGAGAAAACCGTCGCCCGCTTTATAGCTTAACGCCGTCGCGTCGATTTCACGTCCCTTGGCCGCTCGCACCCAGCCTTTTTGCGACAGCACCACCACCATCGGTTCGCTGGGCGTCAGGCTGGTTTCATCCAGGGCTTGCGCCGCCCGCCGCTCCACCAGCGGGCAGCGGCGCGGGTCGGCGTAGCGCTTGGCGTCGTCTTGAATTTCTTTTCGGATTAGCATCTTCAAGCGCTTTTCTGAACTGAGCAAGCCTTGCAACTGCTCTTGTTCCTTGCGCAGCTGATCCTGTTCGCCGCGCAGTTTCATTTCCTCTAGCCGAGCGAGGTGACGCAGCTTGGTTTCCAGAATCGCTTCGGCCTGGGCGTCGGACAATTGAAAGCGCGCCATCAGGACCGGTTTGGGTTTATCCTCGGTACGCAGGATGCGGATCACCTCATCCAGATTGAGATAGGCGATCAGCAGGCCGTCGAGGATATGCAGGCGCTGTTCGACCTGATCGAGCCGGTACTGCAAGCGCCGGCGCACGGTGGCGATGCGGTAGCGCAGCCATTCTTCGAGGATTTGCTTGAGATTCTTGACCTGCGGTCGGCCGTCCAGGCCGATCATGTTGAGATTGACGCGGCAACTTTTTTCCAGGTCGGTGGTGGCAAATAGATGATCCATCAGCAAATCGACATCGACCCGATTGGAGCGCAGCGCCAGCACCAGGCGAGTGGGGTTTTCATGGTCGGATTCGTCCCGCAAATCCTCGACCATCGGCAATTTTTTGTCGCGCATTTGCGCGGCGATCTGTTCCATGATCCGTGCGCCCGACACTTGATGCGGCAAGGCGGTAATGACGACCGCCTCGCCGTTTTCCCGCTCGAAACGGGCGCGCAGCCGCACCGCGCCGTTGCCGGTTTGATAGAGTTTGCGCAGCTCCTCGCGCGGGGTAATAATTTCCGCCCCGCCGGGAAAATCGGGCGCGGGAACCAGTTCGCCCAGCGCCTCCAGTTCGGTTTCGGGTTGATCCAGCAGCCGAATGCAGGCCGCCGCGACTTCGCCCAGATTGTGCGGCGGGATGTCGGTGGCCATGCCGACCGCGATGCCGGTCGCGCCGTTGAGCAATACATGCGGCAAGCGCGCGGGCAGCAACACCGGTTCATCCAATGTGCCGTCGAAATTCGGCGTCCAGTCCACCGTGCCTTGGCCAAGTTCGGCCAACAGGATTTGCGCGAACGCCGACAGCCGTGCTTCGGTGTAGCGCATGGCGGCGAAGGATTTGGGATCGTCCGGCGAACCCCAGTTGCCCTGCCCGTCCACTAGCGGATAGCGGTAGGAGAACGGCTGCGCCATCAACACCATCGCTTCATAGCACGCTGAATCACCGTGCGGGTGGTATTTGCCGAGCACGTCGCCGACGGTGCGGGCGGATTTTTTGTGCTTGGAGTTAGCCGACAAGCCAAGCTCGGACATGGCGTAGACGATGCGCCGCTGCACCGGCTTCAGTCCGTCGCCGATGTGCGGCAAAGCCCGGTCGAGGATGACGTACATGGAATAATCCAGGTACGCTTTTTCGGTGAAAATTTTGAGCGGGACGCGCTCCGCGCCGTCAGCGGTAAAGGTCAGTTCGGTCATTCAGAAACAAGGCTCAGCGGTTGGGAAAGAGTTCGGCCAGATCGATTGCGGCATCGGGATAGAGAATAGGCGCAATTTGGCCGGTGCGGCGACAATCTCGCTGCTCGTATACGCTGTTAAGGGGTTGGCGGTAGATTTCGAATTGCCGGTTTTGAATATCCAGCAGCCACACTTCCGGGATTGGGCGAGAGAGAAACCGGCTACTTGCCTGATAAGCCATCGCCATCACGCTGCGAACCATCGTCTGCGGCAGGCTCTGGCCATCACCGATGCGAACGCATCTTCGGCGCGATGATCCACCATCATCGACTGACAACTTGAAATTGGGCATCTCGCTAAGTTCACTTTGACGAATAATGAGGGTGAACATTGCGTTTATTCCTAATGAGCACAATGATCCTTAAGGCGCGATTCATAGATTATTGATAAAAGTATAGCCTCGACCGCATCACTGACTCCAATCTAAGAAAGCTGACTTATGTCACCGAAAACCTTGAACGTTGGCTTGGCGCAACAAGCCTGTACCAGCGACCGCGACGCCAATCTGGCCGCCAGCCTCAACAGCATCCGCGAACTGGCCGACCACGGCGCACAATTGATTGTGTTGCCGGAACTGCACGCGCATCCTTATTTCTGCCAAATCGAAGACCCGGTGTCGTTTAATTTGGCCGAAGCGATCCCCGGCCCGACGACTCATGCGATCAGCGCGATCGCGCGGGAATTGGGCGTGGTCGTGGTCGCCTCCGTGTTCGAACGCCGCGCGCCGGGGCTATATCACAACACTGCGGTAGTCATCGAACGTGACGGCGATGTCATCGGCACTTATCGCAAAATGCACATTCCCGACGATCCAGGCTATTACGAAAAATACTACTTCACCCCCGGCGATTTAGGCTTCACCCCCATTGACACCTCGGTCGGGCGGCTCGGCGTGCTGGTGTGCTGGGATCAATGGTTTCCCGAAGCGGCACGACTGATGGCGCTGGCCGGAGCGGAACTGCTCTTGTATCCCACCGCCATCGGCTGGAACCCCGACGAGGTGGAAGAGGAACGGCAGCGGCAGTGGGAAGCCTGGATCATCATTCAGCGGGCGCACGCCATCGCCAACGGCATTCCAGCGGTCGTCTGCAATCGCGTTGGCTTCGAACCCGATCCATCCGGCCAAACGCCCGGCATCTCCTTCTGGGGCACCAGTTTTATCGTCGGTCCACAAGGCGAATGGCTAGCCACCGCCTCCGCTGAAGAACCAGCCACACTGACGGCCGAACTGGATTTGAGCCATTCCGAATCGGTGCGACGGGCTTGGCCTTACCTGCGCGACCGGCGCATCGACGCCTACGGCGGCTTGCTGAAACGCTATCTGGATCGGTGAGAGACGACGCCATGCCGACGCCCGCCGACCGACTCCGCGCCCTGCTCGCCCGACCGGGCTTGCTACTGATGCCGGGCTGTCACGATGCTCTGTCCGCCAAGCTGGCGGAACAAGCCGGCTTCCCCACCGCTTTCATGAGCGGCTTTGCCGTCTCCGCCGTTCGGCTGGGCTTGCCCGACACGGGGTTGATTTCCTACGGCGAGCTGATCGACCAGGGCCGGAACATCTGTAGCGCGGTGAGTATTCCGCTGTTCGGCGATGGCGATACCGGCTTTGGCAACCCGCTCAACGTGCGGCGCACCGTTGAAGGCTACGCCCGCGCCGGCTTCGGTTGCATCATGATCGAAGACCAGCTCATGCCCAAACGCTGCGGCCACACGCGCGGCAAAGCGGTGGTCGGCCGGGAGGAAGCGCTGTTGCGGGTGCAAGCGGCAGTGGACGCGCGCAACGAAGGGACCGATATTCTGATCATGGGACGAACTGACGCCCGCGCCACCGACGGCTTGGACGAAGCCATTGTCCGCTGTCAGGCGTTCGTGGAAATCGGCGCGGATATCACCTTCCTGGAAGCCCCATTGAGCGAAGCGGAAATGCAGCGTTACGGCGCGGAAGTTCCTGGTTACAAGATGGTCAATCTGATCGAGTCCGGCAAAACGCCGCTATTGCCATTGCCGCGGCTAGAAGCCATCGGCTACAAGATCGCCGTCTATCCACTGACTTTGTTGAATGTGTCAATCAAGGCAATGCAAGCAGCGCTGGAACGCATCCGGCGCGGAGAGGCAGTCGAGGTGCTGGACTTCACCGACTTACAAGCCGTAGCCGGTTTTCCAGATTATTACGCCGGCGAGGCGCGTTACAGCGCGGTGCGAAAGGATTGATGAGCGGTTAACGCCTCCCGCCAGATTTCTCGCTCCGCTTGCAGCCAATGTTCCCGCGCGTCCTGATCCGACTGACGCTGGCTTAGCTCGAAGGCGCGTTGGCGGATACGGTCTCCGTGCCGGACCGTCAAATCCTGGCGGCAACCGTGGTACGCCTCCCAGGTCGGATAGACTTCTGGCCGAGCGCGCAGCATGAGCTTCATCGCATCCTCCACGCTCGCGCCTTCGACCAAGGTCAGATACGTCAACACCACGAGCGGGGAGCGATTGATACCAGCCGTGCAATGCACATAGACCCGATGCCTGTCAGTCAGTAGCTCATCCAAGGTCCGCACCGCCGCTGGCAGGCCGCGCCGCTGATCTTCCGGATCGAAATCCCGCATTGGACAGCGCGCCATCCTTAGCCCAAGCTGGCGGCCATGCTCAACGTGACGCTGGTAGTCGATCTCCAGCTTTTCCAGACATTCATCATGCTGCACCGACAGCATCGCGCTCATTTGCACTTCCGCGCGCAGCCGGTCAATATCGCCTACATGGCGCGGGCAACTGCCCACCACCAAATCGTGACGGATCACATTCCAGTTCAGTCGCCAGTTCCACATCGTCAGCGAGCTTCCAACCGTTGTTTATCGTCCCGCTCTGGCGCCGTCACACCGAATCGAGCCGGAATCAACGCATAGAACACCCGGATTTTTTCGGACTGCATTAAATCGAGCAACTGCCGCGCTTCAGCATCCGTCACGATGAACTCCACTTCCACCGTCACACTGCCCGCCAGCTCGAAAAAATGATCCTCGTGCAACTGATGGTGACGGCCAAAACCGCCGAGCGCCCGGAAAGCGGAACCGCCCCGAAGGGCCATCCGGTTACCCTGTTCGAGCAACCACTCCCATAACAGTATGCCGTGATGCCGTTTGTTTTCGCGGACGTAGAATCTTAAAAATGAACCTTCCATCGCTGACTCTCCAGTTGATGGTGTATCGCCATCAGCGATCAAACCGCGCCGCTTTTTAAGAGCGAACCAAAAACCACCGAACGGTCAGAATGCCCAAAGCGGTCAGCGCCAGCGAGCCGAACAAATGCAGGCCCGCCGCCGCCGCCGCCCAACCGAATTGGCCGCGTGTCAATAAAGAGACTACCTCGGCTGAAAAAGTGGAAAAGGTGGTCAAACCACCCATGAACCCGGTGACGACCAGCAGGCGGATTTCGGGCGGCAGACTGGTATTGATGGAAAAAAACGCCACCGCCACTCCCACCAGATAACCGCCCAACAAATTGGCCGCTAGCGTCCCCAGCGGCACTGTCGGAAAAAGCGGATTGAATAAGAGGCCCAGCCACCAGCGCAGGCAAGCGCCCAAACCAGCGCCGCCGAACACGGCAAAAAAGGAATAGATGCCCATCCCATCTCCACTACCCAGCGATTCGACTGTTGCAGAATAGCCGGTAACGGCGGAAATCACCTCCTGTGCGGTGGGGCAAACGTCAAACTTTAGCCTTTAAACTCCTCGTAGGCGCGCAACGCATCGGCGGCGTACATCAACGATGGCCCGCCCCCCATGTAAACGGCGACCGCCAGCGTTTCATTAAGCTGCTCGCGGGTCACTCCCAAGCGCACCAAGGTTTTGGTATGAAAGCCGATGCAACCATCGCAACGGGTAGCGACCCCGATAGCCAGCGCGATCAATTCCTTTTGCAATTCCGACAGCACGCCCGGCGCCATTGCCGCTTTTGCCATCGCCCCGAAACCGGCCATGGTTCCATCCGCCTCCTTGCGGAATGGGACCAGAGCCTGATTGATATCCTGGGTTATTTGCTTGAAGGATTTGCTGGCCATTGCGTTCTATCGGGTTGAGCTTTGATCGGTCGAACCCACATTACAGGTATTCATACCCAGCAAGGTATAAGCCGGGCAAAACCGGAATATCCCGGTTAGCAGCGGCACGATGCCAATCCAACCCCACACGCCAATCACGCCGGTGAGGGCCAAGAGGATCAAGATCGCGCCGACGGCGATCCGAATGATTCGATCTGGATTTCCAACATTGATCTGCATGACGACACCTCTCAACGAATTGCTACGATTACACCAGAAAAACAACATTACTCAGGCAAACAAATCTCGCGACGCCAGACCGCGACCAGCGTTCGCGCCGCCAAGGCCCCAATCACCAGGCTCAGCAGCAATAACAGCCCGTATCCCAGCGCGGTAAAAATCGCATCCGGCAGATAGGTGCTCATGACCAGCGTGGCGAGCGTCAGAGCAGCCAAGGGAAAGGAATAAGCCCAGGCCGAAATAAAAAACGGCAACCGGAGAAACCGCAGGGCGTTGCTGGCCAACAATATCCCCAAAAACAAGGCGGTGTAATAAAGAATACGAGCGAAAGCATCGATCCCGCCAATCAAGTGCGTATAGGCGATGAAACCAACCGAGGGCGGAGCCAATAAAATAAACAAGGTCGGCGTCAACCGCGCTGGCAGTGGTTCATGAAAAATCAGCCGATACAACACAATAGTCATCAGCACAATCCAAAACACCACGCCAATGCTGAAGAAGAACCAGGACAGTTCCAGTGATGCGGCTAATCGGACGCCCGCCACTGGCACGATAATATTGCCGACCACCGGAATGAACCATGCCGGATTGATATGTTGGATGGCGTAATGCGTGTGGTGAATCCAACTGCCGAAAATAGCCACGGTCAAGCACAGATGTAAGGTCATACCCACGACCCACAACCAAAATGCCGCCACTGGCGCGGCGTCCGCATAACACACTGCGAGTAATAGCAAGGAAATGGAAATGGTCGGAATGAAGTTGACCCGAACAGGATGCCGCATTTCCATTTTGACCGCGCGCGGGTAACGGAGTGCTTTCAAACTGTAAAAAACAATTAACAGTATAAACAACGCGCTCGCCACTCCGCGCAGTCCCTCCCCCACTATGACCGGCATCCCTAAAACGGCGTGGGCTTTCATCCAGGCCAGCGCTAAACCCGCCGTGCCCATGACCGTGGAAAAAATAGCGACCGGCAAATGTTCCAACCGCTGTGACTGCACTACGTCTGACGATGCGCCGTTTGGAGCGCCAGACACGGGAGATGGAGAATTCATAACATAAGTCTTTGATAGAAATTTGGAATTTGATTCGCTACGCTGGCTGGCGGCTGGTGGTTGGTCCAAAAAAATTTCCGCTTCCATTTATTATATTATAATACTCTAATATTTAATTAGAAGCCTCATGGGCTGATTTGCTAGGCTTATTTTCTAACTGATCCGCCTCAATTACTTCCCGGCTTTCCGGCGTTCGCCGCTCTTGGGTCGGTTGCGACGCCCCTCAGCTGGTTGGTAAGGATTATCGCCCCCCCGGAATTCAACGCGGATCGGCGTGCCCCACAAGTTTAGCCGTTTGCGATAAATGCCGGCCAGATAGCGTCGATAAGAGTCCGGGACATGGCCAACCCGGTTGCCGTGAATCACGATCAAGGGCGGGTTCTGTCCCCCTTGGTGGGCGTAGCGCAGTTTAATGCTACGACCTTGTACTAAAGGCGGCTGATGGGCGGCCACGGCATTTTCCAGGATACGGGTCAGTTCCGGCGTGGACAGCTTGCGGGTGGCGGCGGTGTAGGCTTCACGAACCGAAGCCAATAACTCACCCACTCCAGTGCCATGGAGCGCGGAAATAAAATGGATTTTGGCGAAATCGAGAAAACCCAGCCGACGGTCGAGGTCGTTTTTCACTTGGGCGCGGGTATCAGGGTCGAGATGATCCCACTTGTTGACCGCTAACGCCAACGCCCGACCGCTATCAAGCACCAAGCCCAATAGACTGGCGTCTTGATCGCTGATGCCTTGACGGGCGTCGAGCACCAGCACTGCCACATGCGCTTGGTCAATCGCTTGTAGCGCTTTAATAACACTGAATTTTTCCACCACCTCGCTCACCCGCGAACGGCGGCGCATGCCAGCGGTATCGATCAGAACATAACGCTGGCCATCGCGCTCAAATGGCGCGGCCACGCTGTCGCGCGTGGTGCCGGGCATATCGCTGGCCAGCATCCGTTCTTCGCCGAGCAAGCGATTGACCAAGGTGGATTTGCCGACGTTGGGCCGGCCAACCACCGCCAGTTTGATCACGTCTTCCGCTTGTTTGGAAGGATCCCGCTCGCCTTCTTCCTGTTCATCCAAGATCGACAGGGCGGCGAAAACTTCTTCCATCAAGGTTTCGACGCCCTGATTATGGGCGGCGGCAATGACATGGAGATGATCCAGTCCGAGCGCATGAAAATCGGCGCTGAGTAGCTCTGGCTCACGATGCTCTGCTTTATTGATAACCAGATGGATCGGTTTGCCGGCGCGGCGCAATTGCTGGGCAATGTCTTCGTCAGCCACAGTCAACCCGGCGCGACCGTCCACCAGTAGCAGCACGGCATCCGCTTCCTCAATGGCCCGCCACGCCTGCCGCGCGACCAATCCACTCAAACCTTCGTCCTCGCCCGTCAAACCACCGGTATCGACTACCACGTAAGGACCGGGGCCACGCCGGCCGATGCCGTACTGGCGGTCGCGAGTTAACCCTGGCATATCGGCCACCAGCGCGTCGCGGGTGCGCGTCAGAGAATTGAACAAGGTCGATTTACCGACATTGGGTCGGCCAACGAGGGCAATGACAGGAAGCATGGCGATAATAGTCAATCCAAGGAAAGGGGTGCATTATGCCTGAAAGCTGACCGAGCGCGACACAAGCTGGCCAGCCGCTCGCCTTTCGATCTAAGCGACTACAGCGCGGGATTAACAATGACGGTAGGATTCGCCCTAGGAAAATATGCGCCTCTTCATAAAAGCCACGCTATAAAGACTCCGACCTAGATGCGCCGACCACTGTTATGAGCTTTGTCATCATGTCTCTAACTAAACCAGAAAGAATGAGGGTTTGATTTACTGAATTATTGTCGATATCATTGGATAAAAGCGTTAAGATTCATAGCCATTCAATGTGTTCCCTATTAGAAATAGTCATTTATTATTTAGCGTTCTGGCTTACACACAAAAATAACCCACATCTATTTTATCTAATAGAACCCAGTCAACACCAGGATATCATTAGGCACACTCGCTATCTAACCCTACCAAAACATGCAATATCACCTAAAGCCAATCAAAAAAACTGACAAAGAGTAACACAACATGGCCAAATCGACTATATCATACTGGAACCCACTGAGTCCTGAGAATTTATGCCATTGGACATCCATTAATGGATTAGAAGGTATCGCAGAAGAACTGACCCTGAGTATTGATCCAGAGTCTGGTGAATATACTCGGCTAACCCGCTTCCTTCCTGGTGCTGATACATCCGCTTTTGGCGGAAAGACCCATCTCTACCCAGAAGAGGTTTTGATTGTCAGCGGCCGCCTTTATGATCAAGCATTTGATTTATGGCTAGAAACTGGCTATTATGCCAGTCGTCCACCGGGAGAATTGCACGGACCTTTTAAGACGGATGTAGGCTGTATTGTCTTGGAAGTGTCATTTCCAAATCGCATCTCAGATCATGAGATTCGCTAGCATAAAAAAATCATGGAACTATTATTTAATGATCTATAAATAAAATATATTATTGCCAGTTTTAGCTGATATTATTTCTCCCAGTAGAAGAATACACCTCTCTGCCATATCTACAGCTCGGACTGCATCGCGTGCCATTTGAACTCTGGCTTTCCTTTGTCGTGGCTTCCGTAATTTTACTGGCGATACCCGGCCCGACCATTCTTACCGTCATCAGCTATTCGGTAGCCCACGGCCAGCGGGCGAATATGCCGTTGGTCGCGGGCGTTGCGTTTGGTGATTGCACCGCGCTCACCATATCTTTATTAGGTCTGGGCACGCTGCTAGCGACTTCCACGATCTGGTTTACTGTGATTAAAGTAGCCGGTGGCTTATATTTGCTCTATCTTGGGATCAAATTATTCACGGCAAAGGTTTCATTGGTTGAAGCTGCCTCATTGATCGTACCCAGCTCACGGTGGCGTCTATTTTTGAACACCTATGTAGTGACGGCGCTCAACCCAAAGGGAATTTTGTTTTTCGTCGCCTTTCTACCACAATTTATTGACCAGCGAGCCGATCCCACCTTTCAGCTGTGGATTCTTGCTGCCACTTTTGTCGTAATGGCTATTATTAATTCGAGCCTTTACTCGATTTTTGCGGCCGCCGCGCATCATTTATTGACCTCATCGCAGGCTCAACGCAGCTTTAACGTGGTTGGCGGCTTGCTGCTCTTGGCGGCCGGTGTGTGGACGTTACTTGCTCGCCGAGCGACATAAAATTATAAGATATTGTATTTAAAATAAAATTTACCACATCAAGCGCGGAAGCCACCGGGAACTCATTCTTCTTGTTGGTCATGCTTCAATAAAGGATTTTCCTTCGCGCCATCTGCAAAGCAACCAAATTTCTGGTAGTCTTCCGCTTTTCAGCGGCTGTCCTCATCTCCTCGCCTTCGTTCCATGACTCCAATTCCCCGTACTCGTGTCAAGATTTGTGGCATCACCCATCCCCAAGATGGCGTGATAGCCGCCAATTTGGGCGCGGACGCTATCGGACTGGTGTTTCATCCATCCAGCCCCCGCTGCGTCGACACAGAAACAGCGCGACGGATCATTGCGGTGTTACCACCGTTCATCTCGACCGTGGGATTGTTCAGGAACGAGGAACCAGCAGCCATACGATCCGTCTTAGCGGCGATCCCCTTGGCCATGGTGCAATTCCATGGCGACGAAGACCCCGACTATTGCGCGGCTTTTGGCGTGCCTTATCTTAAAGCGGTGCCGATGGGCGCTGGCGCTGATATGGCGGACTACGAACGGCAATTCGCCACGGCAGCGGGTCTTTTGCTCGATAGCCACGGCGACAATAAAATGGGTGGAACCGGCCAAGGCTTCGACTGGACAAAGATTCCGACTGAGCGCCACAAACCACTGATCCTGGCGGGTGGCCTACATCCCGGCAACGTCGCCGAGGCCATCCGGCAAGTGCGACCCTACGCCGTGGACGTCAGCAGCGGGGTGGAATCAGCCAAGGGCATTAAGGATGCCGAACTCATGCGGAAATTTCTGCGAGGTGTACGACTGTGAAAGCCATGCGTAATAAAGTGGATTACAGCCAGTTCCCCGACTCTACCGGCCATTTCGGTCGTTATGGCGGCCGCTTCGTCGCCGAAACGCTGATGGAAGCGCTGCACGAATTGAACACTGCGTGGCGAACCTATCGCAACGATCCTGAATTCCTCGCGGAACTGGACGCCGACCTCGCCCGATATGTCGGTCGCCCCAGCCCGCTCTATTACGCCGAGCGCTGGAGCCGACAACTCGGCGGTGCGCAAATCTATCTCAAGCGCGAAGACCTCAACCATACCGGCGCGCACAAGATCAACAATACCGTCGGCCAAGGTTTGCTGGCGGCGCGGATGGGAAAAACCCGGCTCATCGCTGAAACCGGCGCCGGTCAGCACGGGGTGGCTTCGGCTACCGTCGCCGCCCGTCTCGGCATGGAGTGCGTCGTCTATATGGGGACAGACGATATCAAACGCCAAGCCCTTAACGTATACCGCATGCGGCTGCTCGGAGCGACGGTCCAACCGGTCAATTCCGGCTCGCGCACCCTGAAGGATGCGCTCAACGAGGCATTGCGCGACTGGGTGACCAACATCGACGATACGTTTTACATGATTGGCACGGTGGCCGGCCCACATCCTTACCCCTTGATGGTACGCGAATTTCAGGCCGTAATCGGCCGTGAGACGCGCGAGCAGATGCTGGCCGATTGCGGTGGCCTGCCGGATGCGCTGGTCGCCTGTGTGGGCGGCGGCTCCAACGCTATTGGCTTGTTCCATCCCTTTCTGGATGATAGCGATGTCGCCATTTACGGCGTCGAAGCCGCTGGCGACGGCATTGAAACCGGTCGGCACGCCGCCACGCTCTGCGCCGGACAACCCGGCGTATTGCACGGTAATCGCACCTATCTGCTCAACGACGAGCATGGTCAAATCATTGAAACCCATTCGGTTTCCGCCGGCCTCGACTATCCTGGCGTTGGGCCGGAACATGCTTGGCTCAAAGATATCGGTCGGGCCAACTACGTTGCCGTTACCGACGAGGAGGCCTTACAGGGTTTCCACGCCTTAACCCGCACCGAAGGCATTATCCCGGCCCTTGAAACCAGCCACGCCCTGGCTTACACCGCTAAGCTCGCCCCGACCTTACGCCCCGATCAACGGATCGTAGTCAATCTGTCGGGACGCGGCGACAAGGATATTTACACTGTCGCCGCACTGGAAGGCATCCAACTTTAAAAGAGTTTTACCGCATGAATCGCATTACCCGCTGTTTTAAAGCTTTGCATCTCACCGGTCGTAGGGCGCTGATTCCTTATATTACCGCCGGCGATCCACGCCCGGAACTGACGGTGCCGATGATGCACGCGCTGGTGAAAGCCGGGGCTGACATCATCGAACTCGGCGTCCCATTTTCCGACCCGATGGCTGATGGTCCGGTGATCCAGAAAGCGTGCGAGCGGGCGCTGGCTCACGGCATGTCACTGCGCGGTGTGCTGGAACTAGTGCGAGAATTCCGCCGCGCCGATAGTGAAACACCCGTGGTGTTGATGGGTTATCTCAATCCCATCGAACGCATGGGCCACGACGCCTTCGTCGCCAATAGCCGCGATGCGGGTGTGGACGGGGTGCTAACCGTGGATTTACCGCCGGAAGAGGCGACCGAGTTGGCCATTGCGCTCGATTCCGCTGGTATCGCCCCGATTTTCCTGCTGGCTCCCACCAGCTCCGAGGAACGCATCCAGTGGATCGCGCAAATGGCGCGCGGCTACCTCTATTATGTCTCCTTAAAAGGAGTGACCGGCTCGGCGGCGCTCAACGTCAGTGAAGTTGCGGCCAAGCTGGCAACCATTCGCGCCCACAGCGATCTGCCATTAGGCGTCGGTTTCGGTATCAAGGACCCGCCGACCGCCGCCGCGATCGCCGAAGTGGCCGATGCGGTGGTGGTCGGCAGCGCGCTAGTCGCCAAAATGGGCGAACTGGCCGATGATCCTGAACGGATGCGCCGAGAAGTTACGGCCCTTCTCACCGCCATGCGCCAGGCCATGGATCAAACCCAAACACCGGTCGCCCTCGCCGGTTGAATATTTCCTCGACCACCCGATTTCACTGTCGTCCACCGTTTGACCGTTACCGACGACACCCTCAAGGTTAGAATTTTTCATGAGCTGGTACGAAAAACTGGTTCCTTCGCGGATTCGCACCGATGGCCGCAACAAGCACCAGATTCCCGAAGGACTATGGAGCAAGTGCGAGGAATGCGGGGCGGTGCTGTACGGCGCCGAGCTGGAACGAAATCTTCAGGTGTGCCCCAAGTGTAGCCATCATATGTACCTGGGGGCCCGTAAGCGCCTGCTCGGCTTTCTTGACGAAGACGGCCCCACTGAAATCGGCGACGATATCGAGCCGACCGATTTTCTGAAATTTAAAGACAGCAAGAAATACAAAGACCGGCTGGTGCAAAACCAAAAAACCTGCAACGAAAAAGACGCGTTGATCGCCATGCGGGGACAGCTCAAAGGAATGCCGGTGATCGCGGTTGCATTCGAATTTGAATTCATGGGAGGCTCGATGGGTTCGGTGGTCGGCGAGCGCTTCGCCCGCGCCGCTCAAATGGCCCTGCACGAGCATATTCCTTTCATTTGTTTTACCGCCAGCGGGGGGGCGCGGATGCAGGAAGCGCTGGTGTCGCTGATGCAAATGGCCAAGACCAGCGCCGTGCTGACCCGGCTGGCCGAACATGGCGTACCTTATCTTGCGGTGTTGACCAACCCCACCACCGGCGGTGTTTCCGCCAGCCTGGCGATGCTGGGCGATATCAACATTGCCGAACCGAAAGCGCTGATCGGCTTCGCCGGCCCCCGGGTCATCGAACAAACCGTGCGAGAAAAATTGCCGGAAGGCTTCCAGCGCAGCGAGGTTCTGCTGGAACACGGCGCGATCGACATGATCGTGGACCGGCGCGAGCTGCGAGACCGGCTGGCGGCTCTCCTCACCATGCTGACCGGCCGGGATGCGCCCGTGGGCGTGGAATAAAACGCAGACCATTTCCCATGCGAGCGCCCAATTAATGTCCCTCAATTTGCCTGATCACACGCGCTTCCCCTGATGCGCGGCATGACTTTCAATGCGGAGATAGAACGGCGAGTGATGCGCTTCAACACCCTCGACAACTGGCTGTCCTGGCAGGAAACCCTGCATCCCCGCGCCGTTGAACTGGGGCTGGCGCGAGTGCGGGCGGTGCTGCGCCAATTGCAACCTGAGTCGCCGTCGTATCTGGTCATCACGGTGGGCGGCACCAACGGCAAAGGTTCCTGTGTGGCGTTACTGGAAGCCATTCTGCGCGCTGCCGGCTATCGCGTCGGAGCCTATTCCTCTCCGCACCTGTTACGTTACAACGAGCGGATTCGGATCGACGGACGCGAAGCCGATGATCTAGCGATCTGTCAAGCCTTCGCGCGAATCGACGACGCCCGTAACGACTGCTCGCTGACTTATTTCGAATTCGGCACACTAGCGGCGCTGGAGCTCTTTCACAAGGCCGAGGTGGACATCGCGATATTGGAAGTAGGGCTTGGCGGCCGCCTCGATGCGGTCAACATCCTTGATGCCGATGCCGCCCTGGTGGTCAGCGTCGCTATCGATCATGTCGACTGGTTGGGACCAGACCGCGAGAGCATCGCCTACGAAAAGGCCGGTATTTATCGTCCTGGTCGACCGGCGATCTGTGCCGACCCTGATCCGCCAGCTCGGTTGCTGAATTACGCAGCGCGCTTGGGCGCGGATCTTCGACTGGTTGGGCGTGATTATCAATTCACGCGCACGGGTGAAACTTGGCGCTGGTGGGATCGCCAAGTCCAATTCGATGACTTGCCGCCTCCCGCACTCACCGGCGCCCATCAGCTCGGCAATGCCGCCGCCGTTCTCGCCACGCTAGTTAGCCTGCAAGGCCGTATTCCAGTCCGCCCCGACGCCATTCGGATTGGTCTGGCAGCTGTGCGGCTAGCCGGACGATTCCAGGTGTTTTCGGGATCGGTTGAGTGGATTCTTGACGTTGCGCATAATCCGCATGCGGCAAAGAGGCTGGCTAGCCACTTGCGGGAGCGGGCTTGTGACAGGCAAACTCTCGCGGTTGTTGGGCTACTGGCCGACAAGGATGCCAACGGTATAATCCAGGCGATGACGGATGTGGTGGATCACTGGTATCCGACGACGCTCGGAGGGCTGCGCGGTCGAACCGGCGCCGAGCTGGCTGCTCTGCTGCAACCCCTCAATGATCGGGTTACTATTAGTGATGAGGTGCTTGCCGCCTGCCGATCCGCTCAAGCCGCCGCCAATCCCGGCGATCGTATCGTTGTTTTCGGATCGTTTCACACCGTTGCACCCGCTCTGGCCGCCCAACCGTGGAATTCTCCAATTGACCCCTTCATGCTTGAGGGAGGATTGACTCATGGGTAATCGATTAGCCCAACGCCTGATCGGTGCGGCCGTACTCGCTGCGCTGGTAATCATCCTCGTACCAGAAATGCTGGATCCGAGAGATAGGCCGCCGGCCACCCCCGCAACGCCACCACTCCCCATTGAGCAACCGCCATCAAAACCGGCCCAGCCGGCTGTCACTTTTTCTCAACCTCAGCGGCCACCGACGCCCGCCACGGCGCCACCCTTGCCAGCCAAGGTTGAGGAGCCGAGCCCGGCGGTCGGCGCAACCGAGCCTCCAAGCGCCATCCCAACCCCTTCGACTACTCCAGTCGCCAGCGCGCCGCCTGCTCCCGAAGCGGCTGACGCCCCATCCGAACCAGCAACCGCCAGCACCCCCGCGGCTCGCCTTGACCAACCCGCTACTGACAACACCGCTCGGGTAGAGGCGGCACGGCGCAAAGCAGATCAGGAGGCCACCGCCAAAGCCAGGGCCAAGGCCCAAGCCGAACGCAGCGCCGCTACCAAAGCACAAGCCGAAGCCGAGCGCATCGCCGCCGCCAAAGCACAAGCTGAAGCCGAGCGCATCGCCGCCGCCAAAGCACAAGCCGAAGCCGCCCGACAAAGCGCGCAAGCTGAAGCGGCGCGATCTAGGGCCAAAGCTGAAGCCGAGCGCAGCGCCGCCGCCAAGGCTGAAGCCGAACGCATCGAATCGACACGCGACACCACGCGCGATATTGCCAAACCTACTCGTTCCATGCCAACTGAATCGCGGGCAGCCCGTGCCGAAGCCACTCGCGCCGCGGAATCGGCGCGACGCCAAGCCGCCCGCGCCGAAGCGGCGGAAAAATCCGCCCGCGCCGAAGCGGCTCAAAAAACAGCCCGCGCCGAAGCTGCCCGCGCCGAAGCCACTCGCGCCGAAACCGCAAGGCGCGAGGCGCAAGCCGAAGCAGCATCAGTCCGTGAACCCAGCAAGGCATCAGCGGAGCCAAGGTCAAACCGTCAGGTTGACAATACTCGCAATACCAGCCCTGCGGGCCAAAGAGCCAAGGGCCCTGCTCCCAGAGCGGCTACTCCAACCAGTAATTTACCTAAAATTCAGTTACTTGCAAAATCGGAAATTCCGACGGTCGTACCTCGATCATCCGCGCCCGCGCAGAATTCCAAACCACAGGCGAGCGCATCTGGTGGCGGCAGTGTGGCGGGTAGTTACGTCCTCCAGGAAAATGCCAGTGCCTTGCGGGATTATTATCGTGGTCAAAACATTCGCGTGGCGGTCGAGCGTGTGATGATTAACGGTCGCCAAATGTATCAAGTACGAATTTGGCGCTGAGCGTGATTGATATCAAGACATCGTTCTGGCGATAAGCCAATTTTGTTAAGATGATTTTTTGATCGACAGCGGCCATGTGTTCTGATGCGCAAACCATTCGAAACAGGATAAAGTGACCCATGAATTGGGTGGATTACCTCATCACCATCATTATCGCCCTTTCCATGTTGATCGGTCTGTGGCGAGGATTGCTGCGCGAGATCGTCTCGCTGGCGGCCTGGATCGCCGCCTTTGCCATTGCCTTCCTGTTTGCCGAAGCTGGGGCTGCTTTCCTAACACCTTATATCGATATCCCTTCATTGCGGGTTGCCGCCGCCTTTGCGGCCTTGTTTCTGACCACCCTGCTGCTGGGCGGATTGATCGGTATTCTCGCGTCCCATTTAGTTGATTACACAGAGCTTAATGGCATTGATCGGGTGTTGGGCATGGGGTTTGGGCTATTGCGCGGAGCGGTCGTCATCACGCTGCTGGTTTTGATGGCCGGTGTGACGCCTTTGCCCAAGGACGCCTGGTGGCAACAAGCTCGACTGCTTGGCCACTTTCAGGAAAGCGCGCTCTGGCTGCGAGGCTTCCTGCCACCAGAACTGGCCCAGAACATTCGATTCAACTGAAGTTTGTTTACCCCGACGGCGACGAGCCGTCCATCGCGGAGGGTAATGGCAGATGTGCGGAATCATCGGTATTGCCGGGCGCGCCCCGGTCAATCAGAGCCTGTTCGACGGACTGACGGTCTTACAACACCGGGGGCAAGATGCGGCGGGCATCGTGACCTGCGACGATGGCCGCCTGTTTCTGCGCAAGGATAATGGTCTGGTCAGGGATGTGATCCGCACCCGGCACATGCTCAACTTGCATGGCAACATCGGCATCGGCCATGTCCGCTATCCGACCGCCGGCAGTTCAGCTTCCGCCGAAGCACAGCCGTTCTACGTCAACTCGCCCTTTGGCATCACGCTAGCCCACAATGGCAACTTGACCAACTCAGCCGAACTCAAAGATGAGTTGTTCCGCTCCGACCTGCGCCACATTAACACGACGTCCGATTCGGAAATTCTGCTCAATGTCTTCGCCCACGAGCTGCAACAGCGCAGCAAGTTGTCGGTGGACGCCGAAGACATCTTTGCGGCGGTGGCGGCGGTCCATCGGCGGGTTCGCGGTGCCTACGCCGCCGTCGTGCTGATTGTCGGCTTTGGCCTGGTCGCCTTTCGCGATCCAAACGGTATCCGGCCGCTGGTCTTCGGTCGCCGTGAAACCGAGGCTGGCATGGAATATATGGTCGCGTCTGAAAGCGTGGCCTTGGATGTGTTGGATTTCCGGCGTGTCCGCGATGTAGCGCCGGGCGAAGTCGTCTTGTTCGATCTTGACGGCCGAATTCAATCCCGCCAATGCGCCGACCATCCCAATTATTCACCTTGTATTTTTGAGTTTGTCTACCTCGCCCGGCCGGATTCGATCATCGACCAAGTTTCGGTACACAAGGCTCGCTTACGCATGGGTGAATATCTGGCGGAGAAAATTTTGCGAGTCTGGCCGGAACAAGACATTGATGTTGTCATTCCGATTCCCGATACCAGCCGCACCGCCGCCTTGCAAATGGCTTCGATTCTGGGCTTGAAATACCGGGAAGGTTTCATTAAAAACCGCTATATCGCCCGTACCTTTATCATGCCGGGTCAAAAAACCCGCAAGAAATCGGTGCGCCAAAAACTGAATCCAATCGACTTGGAATTTCGCGGTAAAAATGTGTTACTGGTTGATGACTCCATCGTGCGGGGCACCACCTCCGAACAAATTATTCAAATGGCTCGCGAAGCCGGCGCGCGGCGGGTTTATTTCGCCTCGGCGGCGCCGCCGGTGCGCTATCCCAATGTCTATGGCATCGATATGCCAGCCGCCCGCGAATTGATCGCCCACGGCCGTTCCGAAGAGGAAATAGCAAGGGCTATTGGAGCCGATTATCTGATTTTTCAGGATTTGCCGGATCTGGAAGAAGCGGTGCGACGCGGTAATCCCCGCTTGCAGCGTTTCGATTCATCCTGTTTCACGGGCGAATATGTAACCGGCGACATTGATCGGGATTATCTGGAATGCTTGGCCCGCGAGCGCGCCGACACCGCCAAAATCCAACACGCGCCACGCGCCAGCGCCATCATCGATTTGCACAACAACGCCTGAAACCCAGTTGGTTTTTGACAGGGATGTTGCAACCTTTTAAGCTTGTGGATAGCGCCGATTTGAGTTCTCAGCTTGCGGGCGCTTAACAAATCTTGCTAAAGCGGGTGAAACCTGCCCTGGGTATTTCCTATTGAGTGGGTTTTTTTATGCCCGCGTGCTGGCGACGCTGCAGGCGCTGCCACGACCTTTCCACCCAGCGCGGAGATCCTCTGTCCATGACTACCCTTGATGACGCCGCCGACCTTGGTTTCGCTAGTCTGGCGGTGCGCGCCGGCCAAGTTCGTACCCAGGAGGGCGAACACGCCGAGCCGATTTTTCTCACCTCCAGCTTTGTATTCGCCAACGCCGCCGAAGCGGCCGCCCGCTTTAGCAGCGGCACCGGTAACATCTATTCTCGCTTCACCAATCCGACCGTGCGGGTTTTTCAGGAGCGGCTGGCGGCGCTTGAAGGGGGCGAAGCGTGTATTGCCACCAGCTCCGGCATGGCGGCGATTCTGGCGACTTGCATGACCTTGCTCAAAAGCGGCGACCATATCATTTCGGCTAACGCGGTTTTTGGCACCACCGTTTCCTTGCTCAACCAATATCTCAGCAAGTTCGGCGTCGCCACCACTTACGTGCGCCTGAGCGATCCGAGCGCGTGGGAAGCCGCCATACAGCCCAACACCCGGTTGTTTTACCTGGAGACGCCTTCTAATCCCTTGATGGAACTGGCCGATATTCGCGCCTTGGCCGATCTCGCCCACGCTCACAACTGCCTGCTGGTGGTGGATAACTGCTTCTGTACCCCCGCGCTACAATTGCCTTTCAAACTCGGCGCGGATTTAGTCATTCATTCTGGCACCAAATATCTGGACGGTCAGGGCCGCTGCGTTGGCGGCGCGGTGGTTGGCGACCGGCAGCGGGTTGGCACTGATATTTTCGGTTTTCTCCGCACCGCTGGCCCGACCTTAAGCCCATTCAACGCCTGGGTGTTTCTCAAGGGTCTGGAAACACTGAAGTTGCGGATGCGCGCTCATAGCGACGCCGCCTTGCAACTGGCGCGCTGGCTGGAAACCCAGCCGACGGTGGCGCGGGTTTATTATCCCGGCCTGCCGTCGCACCCGCAACACGAGCTGGCGAAACGGCAACAAAGCGATTTCGGCGGCATCGTCTCTTTCGACCTGCATGACGGGAGAGAAGCGGCGTGGCGTTTGATCGACGCCACGCGCTTGATTTCCATTACCGCCAATCTGGGCGATGCCAAGAGCACCATCACCCATCCAGCCACCACCACGCATGGCCGCCTGACGCCCCAGGAACGCGAAGCCGCTGGGATCGGCGAAGGACTGGTGCGGATTTCGGCGGGGCTGGAGGATGTAGCCGATCTCCAGGCCGATCTGGAGCGCGGCTTTCGCCAGCTAGGCTAAGCGATGATCAAGGCCATTACCTTCGATCTGGATGATACGCTGTGGGATATTTGGCCGGTGGTCGAGCGCGCCGAGCAGTTGTTGCACAACTGGCTGGGGGCGCGTTATCCGCGTATCCCGGAGCGATTTACGCCGCTAGCACTGCGGCAACTGGGCGACGAAATTGCGCTGCTTTACCCAGAGATTGCCCATGATCGCACCCGCTTGCGCAAGGAAGCGCTGCAATTAGCGGCGGCACGTAGCGGTTATGCGAAATTCGATGTGGAAGCCGCTTTTACCGTGTTTTACGTCGCGCGCAATGCCGTGGAAATATTTGGAGAAGTACGGCCCGTGCTGGAGCGATTGGCTCAACGTTATACGCTGGCCTCGTTATCCAATGGTAACGCCGACATCCGCCTGGTCGGTCTGGACGATGTGTTCAGTTTTTCGATCAACGCTATTGAGGCAGGCGCGGCCAAACCCGAATCACCCATGTTCGCATTAGCTTGCCAGCGATTGGGAGCGCGACCCGAACAGATTGTTCACGTCGGCGATGATCCCGTGCACGATGTGCGGGGCGCGGCGGATGCGGGGTTTCGGACGGTATGGTTGAACCGCGCCGGCCGGGATTGGCCCGGCGGTCGGCGGGCGGATGCGGAAATCGGCGACTTGGCGGAACTGGAGGCGATCCTGGCGGTTTGGGAAGGCTTTTTCACCTGAACCGCCCGCAGCCTTTCACCAGGCAATCGGCTGGCCGTCACGGAAAAACCCGCCGCTCGGCCCGTCGTCCGGCAGAGTGGCGGCCCAGACGATGCCCGAAGCGCCCTGCTCCACCGTCCGCTCGGCGCTGGGACCGCCCATGTCGGTCCGCACCCAACCGGGACAGACCGAGTTGACCAGGATATTGAAGCCGCGCGTTTCCGCCGCCAAGATGCGGGTCAGGGCGTTCAGCGCGGTCTTGGATATCCGGTAGGCCGGCGACTTGCCCTCCATGTCGCTCAATTGGCCCATGCCGCTGGAGACGTTGACGATTCGGCCGTAGTGCTGCTGCTTCATCAGGGGTACCAGCTCCTGCGCCAGCAACAACGGACCGTACAGATTGGTTTTCAAGGTCGCCGACAAGGTTTCCAGACTGGCGTTGAACACGCTGGCGCCCCCGCTTCTTCGGTGCCGTGCCCGTCGAGAGAAACCCCGGCGTTGTTGACCAGGATATCGACGCGACCGCACCGGCTGTGGATGTAAGCGCCCAGCTCGGCCACGCTGCTTTCCGTGGTGACATCCAGCGGCTGAAACAAGATATCTAATCCCTCGGCCAGTAATTTCTCCATGGCCGCCTCGCCTCGGTTGGGATTGCGGCAGGTCATGATCACGCGAATATCACACTTGGCCAATTGGCGGGCCGTTTCCAATCCCAAACCGCGATTGGCACCCGTAACCACCGCGATGGGCTTCGTGCTCTTGCCATTCAACATCGTTTTTGCCTCTCTGGTTATCGCTGTGGCAATTGGATTACCTCGGTGGTTACCATCTTGCGTCGTACGTGGCTAATTTGACACAAACTGTTGAAAATAATAACAGAGTATCCGATTAGCGACAAAGCATAAATTCATTTCTCACTTCAGGTAATATCAGCGCCCTTCGCTCAGCTCATCAAAAAACACAGAACCCATGAATCGTCTTTACATCATCGGCGCTGGCCCCGGCGGATTGGAACATCTCAGTCCCGCTGCTCATGCGGCCTTGGAATTGTGTACTGAATTGGCTGGCCACGGCCTCTATTTGAATCTGCTCGGCCCCTTGGCCGAGGGTAAAATCCGCCATAAAACGCCGATGGGCGAGGAATTGGCCCGTGCCACGCTGGCGCTTGATCTGGCCGCCAGCGGCAAAACCACCGCCTTGATTTCCAGCGGTGATGCCGGCATTTACGGCATGGCGACCGTGGTGTTCGAGCTGCTGGCGCGCAAACCCAAACCGGAATGGGCCAACGTCCAAATTGAGGTTATTCCCGGTATCTCCGCGATGCAAGCGGCGGCGGCGCGGGTTGGCGCGCCGCTGGCGCATGACTTTTGCGTGATTTCGCTTTCCGACCTGCTGACGCCATGGGAATTGATCGCCAAGCGCATCGACTTGGCCGGCCAAGGGGATTTCGCGGTGGCGTTCTATAACGCCGTATCCAACAAACGCTCCTGGCAATTGCTGGAAGCCCGGCATATTTTGTTGCGCCACCGCCAGCCGGAAACGCCGGTGATCGTTGCCTTCAACGTCACCCGCAAGGGCGAGCAACTGACGATTACCACCTTGGGCGAACTCGACCCGGAACCGCTCAATATGTTGTCGCTGGTGATGGTCGGCAATAGCGAAACCCGGCGGGTGGGTCAGTGGGTCTATACCCCACGCGGCTATCACACGAAGCTAGAGTTGGCCGAGAACGCTCAATAAAGCCATGCTTCCCGGCGGATATCCTCAAACGTCGCCCGCTCTTGCGACCATTCGGCGGCAAGCTCGCTGAGATCGACTCCCTCGTCTAGCGCTAAGCGTAGCTGGCCATCGCCCGCCAGTAAGTCGATGGCGGGGATGTCAGTCACAAATTCGTAGGGTTTTGCGCGCCAGATGAGCGCCTCTGGGGCAATGCTTTTGACGCTCTGCAGGAAGGCCACGCCAACCGCATAGGAATCGAATTGGCGGCGATCAGTGATATGAAGTTGTATGCCGCCGCAAGTACCGCCGGCGTGTTTCTGAAACTTGGGCCGAAAATACAGCGGACGGAACCGGCAACCGGGCAGGTCGCGCCGTGCCAGATCGGCGGCAAGCGCTTCAGGATCGACGCCCGGCGCGCCGGCGACCTCGAAGGGCCGACAGGTTCCCCGGCCCTCTGATAGTTCAGTGGCTTCCACCAGACACATACCAGGATAGACCAGGGCTGTATCAATGGTAGGCATATTGGGCGAGGGATACACCCACGGCAAGCCCGTTTCCTCAAAATACATATCCCGCCGCCAACCCCGAATTGGCACGATATCCAGTACACATTGGACACCGCGCTGCTGCTGGACGTAACGGGCAATCTCGCCGGGCGTCAGGCCGTGGCGATTGGGCAAAGGATGCAGACCGACGAAGGATTCAAAGCCCGGCTTGATCAAATTGCCTTCGGTAGTCAGCCCATTGATGGGATTGGGGCGGTCGCACACCAGCACCCGTACCCCGGCTTTTCCCGCCGCTTCCATGCACAGCGCCATTGTCCAAACAAAGGTATAATAACGCGCCCCGACATCCTGCAAGTCGATCACCAGCGCATCCAGACCAGCCAGCTGCTCCTGACGCGGCGTCAAGCTATCGACGCTCGCGCCGTACAGGCTATGGACGGGAACCCGAAGCCGGGGATCAAGCGACACGTCAGCAACCCCTTCCATATCCTGCGCTTCCCCTCGCGCGCCGTGCTCCGGCCCAAAGACGGCGACGATGCGCGCGCCAGCCGCTTGCAACAGATCGAGCGCGTGGCGCAATTCAGCATCGACGCTGGCGGGATGACAGACCACTCCGATCCGGGCACCCCGAATCTTTCCAGGCGCTTCGCTAATGAGGGTTTCAAGACCAGTTTGAACGCGGGACATCGGAAAACTCGACCCTTATCATGATTGTCGGGAGCCGTGATTCTAGCCCCAAAAGATCGAAGGCGCCTTGCAGCTTCGCCAACAGGATAAAAGAAAGGGCCTACGCCGCTGCTGAAAAATCGCAGCGCGCAGGCCGCCAATCGCCTTCGCATGGCTGTTGTTTGTTAGCGGCGCGCCGACGCTTGAGGTTTCGCAAACACGGTTCTTGGATAGCTGCTATCAAACCTGGGCCTAGGCAGCCAGAATAAAACAATGACTGGCGTCATTTTACTCTGTTTGATTGCAAAGGCCTGGGATATGCTGTGTGCCCGCCTAGCCAGAACCCTCGCCTATGCACCCACGACCGCTTCCCCGCCTCCGAAAATCGAACATCGCTCTAAGCCTATTGGCGGTCTTACTATTGCTTTTCGGCCTTACGCTAATGGAGGCGGCATGGCGTTATCATACCGTCGGTCACACTGTTGACCGAGCGTTGGCGCGGGAATTGGGCCTCACCGATTTGAGCCTAGTCACCGAAGCCCGTTACACTCGCCACCCCAGCCAGACCGACCGGCATAGCCCTTTCCAGGATTATCCGGCGGCACTGGAACACTTTCCCACTGGCTCCCTCTTTCCACCGCCGCCGCACCTCACCCCAGCTCCTCTTTAAAGGACGCCATCGTCAGGTGGCGCCTTGATCGTGACGCACCAGGATGAGTTGCTCGGTAGCATAGCCTAATGATTTGGCCTGCTTTAATAAATCATCCAGCACGGTGGGTGGGAGCAGTTGTTTGCTCCGGGCGAGAATCCAGAGATAATCCCGATTGGGTCCGCTGATCATGGCGTAGGAATAATTGGCTTTATCCAAGGCGATAATGTGATAGCCGCCGTAGAAAGGCCCAAAAAAAGAGACCTTCAGCGAACCGGCCGTCGGTTCACCAGTAAAGTAAGCCCGGCCTTCGGCTTCCCGCCACTGCTTGGATTGCTCGTCATAACCACGATTGAGCACCTTGACGCCACCATCGTCGCGCAGGCTGTAGGTCGCCGTCACATTGCTTAGACCCCGTTCGAAACTGTGGTCGAGTCGGGCGATTTCATACCACTGGCCAAGATAGCGGTTCAACTCAAAACCATTGATCGGCACAATGCCGGACGGTGGATTAACCGCACAGCCAACCAGCAGTAAAATCAATAGAAAAACCGATTTTTTCATCGTCTCTCCTTATCCGCAGCGTTGCGGACTAAAACGGCAAGGTAGACCCCTGAACTTAGCCGTCCTAGCCCTCATCTCAAATCATACTTGGGTATTCCGTATCAGACAGCCAACAGGAAAAGCGTTCTTGGCTTGCGCGATCCCCGTGGTTGGTCGCCCTTGCAAGAATCCGGAGCCGCTGTAGCAATGCCAAACAAGGGGAGTTAGCATAATCCGATGCGAAAAAATAACCCTCCCTCGGAATCAAGCATTTTGCATTAAATTTTATTTTTAATATAAATTACAATAGCTTATATTTTTTATTGTCCAAGTCACACATTTTACACATCATGCCAGTCTTTATCGAGCAGCAGAAATACTTGATCGACTACACACTGGCGGCGCTGTTCCGGCGCAAAACGCGCAATCTTGGCCTGCTGCTGGTTTACACCCTATTGGTCTTTCTATTCGCCTCGGTGCTGTTGCTCAGTCAAGGTTTACGACGGGAAGCGGCGGTTTTACTGCAAGATGCCCCCGAAGTCATCGTTCAGCGGTTGGTTGCGGGACGGCATGATCTGCTGCCGGCGGCCTGGCTCGACACGTTGCGACAGATTCGAGGCGTTGGTGAGGCGCGAGGCCGACTGTGGGGTTATTACTACGACGCCGCGGTCAAAGCCAATTACACGGTGATGGCGGCCCCAGAACGTAAGCTGGCTGATGACCGGATTCTAATCGGCGCGGCGTTAGCCCGTGTGCGTCAGCTCGGTATCGGTGATGGCTTCAGTTTGCGCGCGGCCAGTGGTCCACCGGTGCTGTTCAAGGTTGCCGGGGTGCTGGAGTTTAGTTCGGAACTGCTAAGCGCGGATCTGCTGCTGTTGTCCGAAACCAGTTTCCGCACGTTGTTCCAGTTGCCACCGGCACTGTACACCGACGCCGTGCTGGCCGTTCGCAATCCCCGCGAAGCGGCCATGATCGCCCAAAAAACCGCGCTCGCCCTGCCGTCCAGTCGTCCGATCCTCAGATCCGAGATTCTACGAACTTACGACACAGTGTTTGACTGGCGCGAAGGCATCACGTTTCTATGCTTGGGCAGCTTGCTGCTGGCGTTCCTTATTCTGGCCTGGGATAAAGCGGCGGGCCTCAGCGCTGAGGAAAAACGCGAGATCGGCATCCTCAAAGCCATCGGTTGGGAGACCGGCGATATTTTGCGGATGAAGCTATGGGAAGGGTTGCTGCTGTCGCTAAGCGCTTTTCTGGCGGGCTACCTTTTGGCCTGGTGGCAACTCTTTCACGGAGGAGCCAAGCTGTTTAGCCCACTGTTGAAAGGCTGGGCGGTACTGTATCCCGATTTTCAATTGACTCCGACGGTGGATATAACGCAAATCCTGATCCTGTTGGCAGTGACGGTACTGCCTTATATCGTCGCCACGCTGATTCCCAGCTGGCGGGCGGCGATCGCTGACCCCGACGCGGCGATGCGGGGATGATAGAGCTCCAGTGGGTCAACAAGGTATTCAACCAGGACCAACCCAATGAATGCCGGGCACTGCGTGAAGTCAACCTGCGGCTCGAACGAGGCGGCATCATTGTGTTTAAAGGCCCTAGCGGCTCCGGTAAAACGACGCTGCTCACGCTGATTGGCTGCCTGGCGCGTCCAACCAGCGGCCGGATCACCCTTGATGGGCGATTACTGTCCAACCTGCCGGAACGTTTTCTGACGCAGGCGCGGCGTCATACGTTCGGCTTCGTGTTTCAACAGTTCAATCTCATTCGAGGCTTGACTGTGTTAGACAACGTGCTGCTGCCCGCTTATCCGCTGGGCCGATCTTACCGTGACCTGCATCAGGCCGCTCAACAGGTATTGGAAAAATTCGGACTTCTGGCGAAAGCCACCAACAAAGTCGAATGGCTGTCTGGCGGCGAGGCGCAGCGCGTCGCGCTGGCTCGCGCGCTCATCAACGATCCGGCGATCGTGATTGCCGACGAACCAACCGCTAACCTCGACAGTACCTTGTCGCGCGAGGTGTTGGCATTACTTGGTGAACTGGCGACGCAAGGACGAACCGTGCTGATCAGCAGCCACGATCCACTGGTGTTCGAATCGGCTCGCGTTAATCGGCTTATCGAATTGCGCGATGGCCAAATCGTCGGAGATTCGTGTTTCAGTAAAGACGCATAAAGTGTTTTGATTCAACATAAGCCAATGTTATTAAGGAACTAAAAATAGCTTTATCCATGGTTTCTATTAAGAAAATTCTTTGCCACTCTCCATTCCTAAGCCTTTTACTTCTTGCGCTAGTGATGGGAGTGGCAAGTGGCGGCCACTGGTTAAACCAACGATTTCAGCAGCCTGAAACCTTTAATTCAGTCTACCCACCTAATCCGCCCCTTACGACGACACTTCCAGTCGCCATAGCGCCATTGAGAGCCGCCAAGCCATCGCGCATACCGATCAGTTTGTGACGATCAGTGAATTTCTCGCTCGCAGAGAAGTGGTTGCCGCCGATTCTTGCCATGAAGTTAAACCCGGCGATAATCTTGGCTACGATCATTCGCCTAAAACCGGAATGAAGCGATGACAACGCATTTTTTCAAGACCATTATTCCTTGTCAGGTTTCGTTCTGATACGCCTGCGCCTTGAGCACGCTAAAACAATCGCGGATAAACTCGCCGGCATCAATCCTTGGCTGGCGTTGAATTATTCCGCCGCGCGGCTAGAAAGCTATCTCCTAAGCGCTGATGCATCTTTATATCGCTATACGGTGATGGTTGACGGTGCTATCACTGGCATCGTGGCGGTGCGTTATCCGTGGTTAAAAGGCCCCTATCTGGAACTTATCGGCCTCTTCCCACACCGGCAAAAGCAAGGCTTCGGCACAGCGATTTTGGAGTGGTTTGAGCAGGAAACAAAACCTTGGGCGACTAATTTGTGGGTGTTAGTCTCTTCCTTTAACGAAGGGGCGCACCGCTTTTATCTTCGCCATGGATTCAAGGAAATTGGGGCGATTGAAGCCTTGGTTTACCCGCAAGGCACCGAGATTTTACTGCGCAAGATGATTCAGCCGCCCGCTCGGCAATGAGCCTATCATGCTGATTACGCCTTCGATTATCGCCCTACAACTCACTGCTTTCAGCGTCACTGGGACAGTGTTGCTAGCGAGTGGGTTTGCCGGGCGAATCCTCCGCGGCTGGGATATCAACAGCGGCAGTGAACAGCAATTGCGACTCGAACGGCAAACCTACCTGATCTCGACTTTAGTCGGCTTCGCGCTGGGTGCGGAATTGCTGTCGTTGCTGCTGTTTATCCATACCGCCGAAAGCTTGTCCAGCCAGTTCGTTGGCGCGATGTGCGCCACTGGGGTTTTGAATGTCAACGCCTTCGGCTTCCCAACCTTGTGGTTGAAAATAGCGATATTCTTTCTGGCGACGCTGTGGCTGTTGTTGAATCGGGCGGACAATCAAGGCTACGATTATCCGCTGATACGGCGAAAATACGGCCTGCTGCTGGCAATCGCACCGCTGACCGCGTTGGAACTGGCGGCGCAAACCGCTTATTTTGCCAGTCTGAAACCTGATGTCATCACTTCCTGCTGTGGCTCGCTGTTTAGCGGCGACAACCGTGGCGTCGCCGCGGAACTGGCCGGCCTGCCCCCACAAGCAACACTCTGGCTGTTTTATGGCATGGCGGGAATGACGTTGATTTTAGGCCTGAGCTTTCGATCTCGGTTGGCGTTGGGACCGCTCTTCGCCGCCAGCAGTCTGATGAATTTCGGCGTCGCCATCGCCGCCATCGTTGCTTTTCTGTCACTATACGTCTATGAAAATCCGAATCACCACTGCCCCTTCTGCTTGCTGAAAGCCGGCTATGATTACGTCGGTTACGCCCTTTACTTACCGTTATTTGTCGGCGCGGCCAGCGGTTTGAGCGCGGGAGTGATCGCCGCGTTTGGCTCTATCGGCAGCTTGCAAGCCCTGATTCCCGCTCAGGTCCGCCGGCTCACCTGGCTGGCATTGGGAAGCTTCGCAGGATTCTATCTGCTAGCAACTTTACTGATTTTGCGGTCAAAGCTCGTACTGCTCGGATAGCATCGCTCGCGATTTTACTCCGCCAGTCCAACCCTCATCGTATTACATCACCGGAGTGTTGTCCCTGACCAATGCGCCTTTGTCCTGGCTGCTGATTCTCGGCGCGCTGTCCGCCTTCGCGCCGATGTCGATCGACATGTATCTTCCCAGCCTGCCGACCATTGCGGCTGATTTCGGCACCGCACCGAGCGCCGTGCAATTCACGTTAACCAGTTTCTTCATCGGCATGGCGTTAGGCCAAGTAATTCATGGCCCGCTCGCTGACCGCTATGGGCGCAAGCCGCCATTGTATGGCGGCTTGCTACTCTATATCGCGGCCTCGGTCGGTTGCGCGGTTGCACCGAATGTAGCGACGCTGACGGCGCTACGCTTCGCACAGGCGGTGGGTGGGTGCGCTGGCGTCGTGATCGCTCGGGCCATGGTACGGGATTGTTTCGATGCGCGAACCTCGGCGCGGGTTTATTCCTTGTTGATGCTGGTCATGGGCCTCGCTCCGATTCTTGCGCCATTTTTAGGAAGCTTGATTCTTGCGTTCGCCGGCTGGCAGGCGATCTTCCTCGTTTTGGCCTTGTTCGGGCTGGCCTGCTTGCTGGCCGTTTGGCGCTATCTGCCGGAAACTCGTCCGAAAGAGACCGCTTCCAGGCCCGGCCTTGGCCCAATATTACGGGTTTACGCCCAGTTATTGCGGGATCGTGGTTTCCTTGGTTATGTTTTGAGCGGTGGTTTTGCGCAAGCAGGGATGTTCGCCTATATCACGGGTTCGCCGCACGTATTCATCGAACTTTATGGTGTGCCCGCGCCAGCCTACGGCTGGCTATTCGGACTGAATGCCTTAGGATTGATCGCCAGTTCACAAGTCAACCGTCGGTTGCTGTTGCGCCACACGGCTGAATCGATCCTACGGCGAGCGAACCGCACGACCGTGCTGTTGGGCTTGGTGCTGCTAACCGTCGCCGCCAGCGGTTGGGGCGGTTTGCCGGCATTGTCGATTCCGCTGTTCGGATACCTCGCTAGCCTGGGTTTCACCGCGCCCAATGCGCTGGCCTTGGCGCTGGCCCCGCAAGGTGCGCGGGCCGGCAGCGCCAGCGCATTGACCGGCGCCCTGCAATTTGGAGTGGCAACCCTGGCGAGCGCGGCGGTCGGACTGCTGGGGGCGGGTTCGGCTTTACCGATGACAGGCGTGATCGCCGGCTGCGGACTATTGGCCTACATCACGCATCGAACTTTGGTTGGCAATCAAAAAAATGAATAGACCCACAGCGGCGCTCCATCACGCCTTCCACCGAACGGATCGGAAATGATCGGCGGGAATTTCCCATAAACAGTTAAGCGATGTGAGAAACGATGAGTTACGGAACCCGATATTGCATTATTGCGCTGGCTTTGTTGGGAGCGGCGCCAGCGCTGGCGACCTCTTATAAGTGCATTGATGGCGACGGTCGCATTATTTATCAGGATACCCCCTGCCCGTCGAGCATGCGGGGCGGCGAGATGAGTCTGAACGTCAACCGGCCCTTCATTGGCAAGGCAAAACACTCCCCCGCCCCACCGGACATGCCCTTGCCCGCCATGGATGTAACCGATATACCGCCGATTATCGAGCCGCCGGATTCCATCAAAGCGCCCGCGACCTCTTTAGACACGACAGACTCGATGGATACAGCAATTTCCACAAAAGCAACGGATGGGACAGACACAGCCAAATTGACCGACACGGCGACAACAACCGAGGCGACAGCCACGACGGACACGGCCAAACCCACCGCTCCCCAGCGGGCTGTCTCCATGTCAGATCAGGCAAATCCACCTGCTCGCCACGAGCAAGATGATGGTGAGCGATGGTCTGTTCATGCGCGCGCCACCTCGCAATGAAGCCACGCCGTGCCGTTCAAGCCTCGGCGGAGAACGTGGGGAGATCGGCGGCCGATCGGCACCAGCAAGCTCTGGAATCCCAGAAAATGTTCCGGGTTGGCGTGACGCCAGGATCGTCGTCCAACGCGCCGGCTGGCACTACGAACAATTTCCCGTTGCGGGCGCGCCATGGCAACGAGGAGCCGCAAATATCGCAGAAACCATTACAGAAATATTCGGCCGTGGGCAGTTCATAACGCCGCACATGGTTTTCGCCCCGAATCCAGCCGAACTGATTTGCTTTCAGCAGTAGATTGGCCCCATGAGAGGAACCCGAACTTTTTCGGCAGCGGCCGCAGTGACAATATTGAAAAAACAAGAATGGCGCACGAATTTCGAAGCCTACCGCGCCGCACAAGCAGGAACCTTGGATGCTCGCTTCGCTCATTAACGCCCCCATTCTTTCAACGGCAGACCACCCGCTGGCCATTCAACCAACTAATCCCTCTCTCGCTTAAAGAAGCGAGAGAGGGCGACTGCAACTTGAGCCAACCTCACGTACGGCAATCGACCACTTTGAATTCCACCCGTCGATCCAGCGCATCTCTAAGATCATCGGTGCCGATTCCAATCAGATTCTCTTTCGATCCAGCGCCATTAGCGATGGTTCGAGTACGCAACGCCGATTCGTTCTGATCTAATTTAGCCTTAACCGATTCCGCCCGTCGCAGCGATAGCCGCTCGTTAACAGGTTCGGGGCCAGTACGGCTGGTATGGCCCACTACCTCTAGGGCATCCCTTATTCTCCGCCGTGCGCTCGGCAATCTGTTGCAGCCAAATGGGATACTGCCCGGAAATTTGCCGGTCTGACAAAAAGTTGGTCGAACCCGGTTTAAATAAAAACTTGACGGAAAGCCGCTTGTTGGTCAGGCCGTAATCCACGATCCTGCCAAAAGACTGGGACGCATTGTCGCGCTGGCCTAGTTTCCAATTGCTCAAATAAAGGCCGTTGTAAACCCGCAGTTGCTGTCCCCCTGGAGACCGTAACGCGCTTTGATATAAGTCCAAGGCTTTTCGGTATCTTCGGTCGTTATAGGCGTTGATCGCTTCACTGATCAACGCCGCCGTCTGAATACGGTCCGCATACGCGGCATTGATCGGATCGCCGGCCTTGGTGCCCTGGCAGGTCTTGATGTAGCTCTCGGTGGCTTGATCCGGCGCCCAAGCGGGACTGTCCTTGAAATAGGCGGTGGGCGTGGTATCGACGCCTTCTGGCTTGGCGCGCGCCACCCCTTTGGAAACGATCTTTCCTGACTTCAGATCGGCCAGCGCCAAACAAACCCGGTAAGCTTCACGGACGCCTTCCGTCTTGCCGTCCTTGTTAATGGCGGTAAAGGTGCCAACCAATACGATGGGCGATTTCGAAACCGTTTCCGTGCTAAAGGGTTGTACTGCAAATTGTGGGTATTTGCTGTTCACCAACTCGACCAAACGCGCTTCCATCGAACGGGTGGCGAGCGATTGGTTTCCCGATACCCCATCGATTAACGGATCGATCACCAAAAGATGTTTTGCCGATCCGCCGGCGTCGGCTAGTTGCGCGCGGCTAAACAAGTCATTGGCCGCCTTGAGCACCGCCTCATCGAAAGGAACCGGCTGCGGCGGCGGGGTGGCGGCGGTCTGTTGTTGGTCGGCGGCCGGCATGGCGCACCCCCAGAGCGACGCCGCCAAGGTTAAGGCGCCCAGGCGCCCAAGCAATCGGATGTCGTTAGGTTGGAACATTGTTATCTGCACTCCTTCTGTTCAGTGGCTGACAAGGGTTCTCCGAGCTGTGCTTTAAGCAATGCTTCTCTGCAATTAACTTTCGGCCCTCTTTGACGGGGCTGGGCGACCACATCCGGCTTCGGCTGGGAGGGCTTAGACGATGGTGTGACCTCGGATTTCAAAACCGTGGCGGCAGGCGGCCTCACTCGCGAATCGGAGCGATCCGGCGTTCGCTTGACGGCGGACTCTTGCACTGAACGACGCTTCGTTTCCTCGCTTCGTTGGCGTTTGTCCTCCCCGACTGATCGCTTTTTGCTTTGTTCATCAATAGTCCGCCGCGCGTCGCGCGTTGCCTGCTCCCGCTTGGTCTGGAGGGCTTGTCTCAGATTAACCAAGCGCGGGTCAGTAGGTCTGATCTGTTCTAATTGCGCCAAATAGTCCTCGGCAAGCTGGAAATCGGCCTTATTGACGGCAGAGTTAGCTAAATTTGCATACCGGTCAGCGATTTGCTCCAGTCTAGCGCGCACCTGCGCATTGTCAGGCGACAGCGCCGTGATTTGTTGGTAGCACGCCAACAGCTCGCTACCTTGTTTGCTGCTCAGGCGGTCGAGCGGAAACCGGACGGCGCAATCCCGCAGCAACTCATTAACACGCTGCTTGGTTGCGCTAGCCGTCCTGACCTGATCGCGCAACTTTAATAAATCGGGCTGTTGTGAGATCAAGCTTAGCCCTTCCTCGATCCGTTTCAAGCTTTCATCGAACTCTTCGCGCCGCAGCAACTCCTGTGCCTGGACCAGCAGTTGCGGGACAAGTTGCCGTTCCTTGATCCGGCTTTCGATGATCGCTCGCAAATTTAACAATTTCGGATGGTTGGCAACCTGCTGCAAACCCTGCTCGATCAAGGCCAAGCTACCCTCTAGCTCATCCGCCTGCCAGCGCGCATTCGCCTGTGCAAACAGTTGATCCGCCTGTTGTTGCCGGCTGTTGACCGCCGTTTGTAAAGTCGCCTGCAATTTCAAAAGCCCCTCATGATCGGGCGCGAGTCGCAATCCGTCCGCAACGCGCTGCGAACTCTGTTCGAATTGGCCCTCGCGATAATTCTGCCACGCTTGCTCCAAAAGACGGGCCGCTTCTTGCTGGCGTTCGACTCGCTCGCGTAGCGCGAGAAGCCGGCCATCATCGGGTGAGGCATTAAGACCCTGCTTGACCCATTCCAGGCTTTGCTTGAAATCGCCAGCCTCAAGATATTTGAGGGCGAGCTGCTCGTAATTGGTGGTCCCAGCAGGCCGATCCGATGTGGTGGGTGTCGGTTGGGCGTCGATCTGGGTGTCCATTAGCCAGCGCTGACGAGAAACAGTGAAATAAACGAGGCTACCCGTCACCAGGGCCAACAATGACAAGCCACCGATCAACAACCCTTTTTTCGAATGGAAAGAGCCGCTCAGTGATTGGAGTATCTGCGTGGTCTCCGTCAACGCACGGAATGACGGGCGAGTGGCGGTGTGATCGAGCGCATCGATGAATTGCTCGGCATTCTCAAAGCGGTCTTTTGGATTCTTAGCCAGCAGTTTTTGCAGCACCGGTTGCAGCCGGCCGAACCCAACAGGCAATTGCGGAACCGGCTGGGTACAGTGCATCATGGCGATGCTGGTAATGTCGTCTGACCGAAACGGCGGCTGCTTGGCCAGCATTTCGTAGAATACGATCCCCAGACTATAAAGATCAGCCCGGCTATCCAGCTTCTTACCCATGATCTGTTCCGGACTCATATACACCGGACTACCGACGGTAAAGCCCGGAACCGTCAATTGGGTGTCATCGGAATCCACCACCTTGGCAATCCCAAAATCGCTGAGCACTGGCGTGCCATCCTGGCGGAATAAAACATTTTGTGGCTTGAGGTCGCGATGGATGACGCCTCGCTTGTGGGCGTAAGCCAGCGCGATCGAAACTGATCGAATCATCTCTACCGCGCGTTCCAGACTCAATCCCTGTTCGATTTGCTCCGCGAGCGTGCCACCGGGCAGAAACTCCATGGAAAAATAATTGTAGAGATCCCGCGACCCAAAATCGTAAATGGTGATGATCTGGGGATGTTGCAGTTGAGCAATGAGGCGTCCTTCTTTTGAGAATCGCTCGGCAAAGTTTTCTTCCTGAATCCGAGCTGACCGCATCACTTTCAGGGCCACCTGACGACCGAGCGATTCCTGAACGGCTAAGTAGACGGTCGCCATCCCGCCCTCGCCGATCTTCTTCACAATGGTATACCCTGGAATTTTCATCACCTGATCAGTCATTCATTGCCACGCCCCTGTCCATCAGCTGTAGCGCTTTGCGCATCAATTGCATGGTTTGACAGCGATCCAGCCTCTCTATCCCGCCGACCCAGTTCTCCAATCAACAACCAAAGCCAGGCTAATAATTGCAACGCCACAGCAAGCCCAAACGCCAGTTGATAGCCGCTCTCAGCATAACCGCCGCCCGCCGCCGGCCAGCGATTGATGATGGCGCCCATTCCCCATTGCGCGCCGAAAGCAAAAACAAAGACCAGAAGATTCAACACGGTATTGACCCGGCCCGCCAGCGCTGGCGAGAAAGCTTGCGATAAGATCGCGTAGCTTAATACGCCACTGGTGCCGAAAAACCCAAACAGGACCCATAACGGGAACAGCGGCCCTACTTTGAATAACAGGCTGGCCTGTATCAGAATGAACAGCAACATTCCCCCCGCGGCCACCACAATCGGGGGCACTCCGCACCGAGACAGGCGATAGGCCAATTGCCCCATGCCAAGAAATCCGCCGACCATCGCGGCCGCCACCCAGAACAAATAACCGGCGGCTACTGTCTTGCCCAGACCCGCTACATCGCGCAGCCACGGACCCGCCCATAAACCTTGAATCGCCAGAAATGAAGCTTGAGACAGCACACTGCTAGGGGCGATCCGATAAAAGACCGGGCTACGAAAAATATTGGCCACGCCGCGCCATTGCGATTGCCAGCTCTCCACCGTTTTTTCACCGCGACGCTCAGGCACGGCCACCCACAAGGCAACGGCAACGGCAAGGCTCAAAACCGCCAACCCGCCGAATAATCCTCGCCAATCCATCAGTCGCAAAGCCGCCTCGACCGGCGTGGTGGCCGCCAGCGCGCCCAAGCCGCCCGCCGCCAGCACCCAACCATTGGCAACCGGCAACCGCTCGACCGGAAACCACACGACGAAAGCCTTGAAGCTGGCCATCAGACAGGCCGATACCCCCAATCCGATCAATCCCCGACCGAACATCAACTCCGTCGAACTATCGCTTGCCGCAAACAAGACGGCTCCCGCCGCCGCGAACAGCAATAAAATCGCTTCTACCCGGCGCGGGCCAAAGCGATCCAATAAAACGCCTAACGGTAGTTGGAAAGCCGCGAAGCTTAAAAAATAAACGCTGGTCAATAACCCGAGATCGGTAGCATCCAGTCCTAGTTCGGCTGCAAGATACGGCGACAGCACCGCATTGATGGTGCGATAGAGATAAGATAGAAAATAACCGGCGGCGAACGGCAGAAAAATCCGCCAGACCAACGTCGTCGTCGGTAGGGCGACCGTACCACTCATCGGTTGGCCGCCGCCAACCGGTGGGTCAACCGATAGGCTTTTTCCAGTAGCCAAGTCAGGCCGCGATCACGCCAGCGCGACTCCTCCGCCAAGGCGTCGCGGGTATAGAGCAATTCCACCGCGTGAGTGCCGCCGTAGAGCGTGCGCACCTCTGCTTCGTCGACGGCAAACGGCGGCCCCGCCAATCGCGTCTGCTCGTATTCGAGCGTCACCAACAAGCTCCGTATTCCGGCGGGCAGAATCGCATCCAGTTTGGCGGCGTAGCGCTCGCGCATCGGCGGCGGTAGGGCAATCAGCGAGGCGCGGTCGTAGACGCCAGCAATATCGGCGAGATGGCGCCGTTCCAGGGCAAAAAAATCACCCAGCAGGATACGAATTTCATCCTGTTCCCAAACGTCAAAGGCACCTTCCCCCCAGCGGCGGGGTTGCAAATCGTTTTCTTGGAAAAAGGCTTCTACCGCTAGGCGGCTGATTTCCACTCCCGTAACGGGGTGGCCCTGAGCCGCCAGCCATAACAAATCCTTGCTTTTACCGCACAGTGGGACGAACACCCGTTGCCCGACCGGCAATTCCAGCCGATTCCAAAACTGCCGGAGATGAAAATTAATTTCCTGCTGATGAAAGCCAATCTCAGCCCGCTCCCACCGTTCATGCCAGAAACCCAGTTCCATGCCATCACCCTTCGCTCTGATCAAACAAGCGATCCCGCGGATCCCAAACTTTCCACCGCCAGCGCCAACCCACCGCCGCCAACGCGCCGCTCCAGCCAACGCCCACTGGCAGGCTCAACACGCTCCATTGCCGCCCCTCATCATCGCGCAGACAAACCCGCCCCTTTGGCGGCGTTGTTTCTTCGATACAGACTTCTAGCTTTTGTAGACCGCTCGCCAAGCCGCCGCCCAGCGCTTTGGCGATAGCCTCCTTACGGGTCCAACAGGCGAAAAACGCTTCTCGCTGCTGATCGAACGGGCCGTTTTTCAAGACGGCTACTTCCCGCGCCGTACAAACTCGGTCGCGGATCGCCGCCATTTGCAGGTTTCGATCATGACACTCCAAGTCCACGCCAACATCGTGACGGGCGAGCGCATAAAGCGCGCGATCGCCGCTGTGGGATAGGTTAAAATGCAAACCCAGGGTCCCTTCTATCCCAGCCAAGGTCGGCTTACCGTGCAAACCCCGGTCAAAACAGAATGCCGCCGCTGGGCGACTGAGACAGGCCTCCAGCAATTCCCGCAATAATCCCCGGCCGGCGATAAAGCGGTCTCTATGCTGAGGAAAGCGAAATCGCGCGGCTCGCTCCCGTTCCTCCACTGATAGCGTTTCGGTTAAACCAGCGAGCCGTTCAGGCGATTGCCGCAAACTCGCCCACCAAACCCACACCTCGTCAGGCCCTAAAAATTTGGCGGGGGCAATGGCTGATCGCCAAAGCCGCCCCTCAGGTATCGCTTGCATACCGAACATTCATTTCTCTAAAATATCAATCACTTGGAATGACATCACACCGGACGGTTGGTCCATCACGGCAGCGCCACAACCGAAATCACCTTGCGATTCACCCGGCGCTCTTTAACACTAGCCTTGTCAACCACCATTTCAGCATAGCTGGATGTTGGGAACCGTTTCCTCGTTTCGTAAGCCATCGACCATCACCATGAACCATCTTATTGAGATCAAGGTACGAGGTTACCACCTCGATTTATACCGCCATGTCAACAATGCCCGCTATCTGGAGTTTTTGGAGGAAGCCCGCTGGAGCTTTCTGGAAAGCAGCGGCAACCTCGACTACCTGCAAGAGAAGGATTACACCTTCGTGGTGGTCAACATTAACATCAATTACCGGCGAGCCGCCTGTATGGGCGAGGCATTAGCCATCGCCACCGCGATCAAAACGATTGGCAACCACAGTTGCGCCATGCACCAATCGATCACGCTCAAGGGGAGCGATATCGCTGTGGCCGATGCTGACGTTACCTTCGTTATCGTCGATACCCGCACCGAGAAATCGCTGCGCTTGGAGGGGGAACTGAGAGCCGCGCTGGAGCGAATGCTTTAGCGAAAGCGGGCTATCGCGCTTCCCAGCGCCAAGCATGCCCGATAAGGGTAGCCAGCTCGGCATGGCGAGGCTCCCACCCCAGCTCAGAGCGCGCCCGTCGCGAATCGGCCACCAGACGAGCCGGATCGCCGGGCCGGCGCTCGCCATACTCCACCGCAAACTCGCGACCAGTGACGGCGCGGGCCGTATCGATCACTTCCCGCACTGAAAACCCATTGCCATTGCCCAGATTGTAGGCCGCGCTCTCGCCATCCGCCCACAAGTGCCGTAGAGCCAGCCAGTGGGCTTCACACAAATCCGTTACATGAACATAATCGCGGATGCAGGTGCCGTCTGGGGTATCGTAGTCAGCCCCGAAGACCGTGACCCGCGGCTGACGGCCCGCGGCCGCCCGCAGCACCAGTGGAATCAAATGGGTTTCTGGTTCGTGGCGCTCGCCCAACTCTCCTGCGGGATCAGCCCCGGCGGCATTGAAATAACGCAGGCAGATCGCCTTCAGTCCATACGCCACCTCATAATCCCGCAGCATCTGTTCCACCATCCACTTGCCACGGCCGTAGGGATTGATCGGATTTTTCGGATGTTCCTCGTCGATGGGAACTCGAATCGGTTCACCAAAAATGGCGGCCGTCGATGAAAAAATAATAGGCTTGACCTGATGAGAGACCATCGTATCCAGCAGATGTTGGGTTTTAAAAACATTGTTACGGTAATACTTGGCTGGTTCCCGCACCGATTCGCCGACTTGAATGTGAGAAGCAAAATGCATCACGCCATCGAATCGTTCGCTTTGAAACAACGCTTCCAGCAAATCCGCGTCGCCCAGATCACCCAACACGAATCGTCCGGCGAGGACCGCGTCGCGATACCCGCCTGAGAGATTGTCCAGCACGGTGACTTCGCAACCGCGCTGAGACAATAGCTTGACCATATGCGAGCCAATATAACCCGCGCCACCCACCACTAGCACATGCATAAGGATATTCCCTGCTCTCCGCCATCGCCGCGCAAAGCGGCCTAAGCCATCATCATTTCCGCTACTCTGACCCAGCTAACCATCAGGCGCGCCGAAGCATCAAGGTATTTTAAAGCTAAGATAACATGAGGGGTCCGGGTTAACTTTGCATCAATAGCGCAAAATGTCCGGTTCAAATTGCGGTTCGGAAAGGCCCGGCGGCGGGACTGGCTAAACAGCAACCAAAAGCGCTCGCTTTCCGAATTAAAGAAAACTCGCTAGCCGTTTTGTTCGTTATACAGGCGTAAAAACCGTTCCATTAACTGCTCGATTTCAGCTTCCAGCGCACTTCGTTCCTGCTCGGCCTGACGGTCTCTCGCCGCCATTTTATCCTGCATGTCCCGCTGGGACTGCTGAGCCTGCTCCAACTGCTGAAGTAGATTACGTTTTTCCTGTCCCCAACTTCCCGGTGAAAACAGGCGAGCATCGCTCTCCGCCGTCTGTAGGGGCTGAGATTCGTCCGCCAACTGCTTCAGTTGCTCCTGTAAGGCTTGGCGCTCACGCTCCCAAGCCGCCTGCCGCTGATTCAGTTCCACCGTCGCTTCCTCTCGGAACTGCTCCATCATGTGCAAGCTGTCTGGCAGCAAATTTTGATTGGCGCGCGCCTTATAGAGAGTCAGGCTGTCTTCCAAGGTATTAATTTGAATCTGAAATTCCAGACGCTCTCGCTCCCAGGCTTCCTGTTGTTCCTCGAAGCGGGAATCCAAGGTCGCCTTATCCCGCTGCAACATCTGCAAATGACCTTCCATTTGCTTATTTTGTAATGACACGCTTTGGAGCTGCCGATCCCATTCCACCCGCTCTTGCGCGAACTGCTTTTGGAGAGATGTTTTTTCCTGTTCAGTTCGGCTAAGCGCATCTCGCAACCGTTCAACTTCTTGGAGATGGTTCTTTTGCTCTCGATACGATCGGCCTTTTAGCTCTAAAAGTTGTTGCTCCAATCGAGAACGTTGCTCGCCAAATCCCGCCTGATCGTCCTCAAATTTTTTCTGCTGCGCCAGCATCGCCTGGCGTGTCTGGTAAGTTACCGACTGCTGGTTGGCCAGCGTATTTTGCAACTCGTTATTCTTGGCCTGCTCCTCACTAAATTCTCCACGAAGCTGGGTCAGCGCGCTCCGCAAAGATCGATAGGGCGCCAAAAAGACAATGGCGCCGCCCGCGACCAAACCGACGATAGCCCCAATGACCAGCGACAGGGTGTCAATCATAATTTCACCTGCTCATTCGGGTTCCATCCTGAGAGTTGATTCGTTTGCCGGATCATCCCATCTCCGTTGTAGGCGTTCGTTTTGATCATCGTAAAACATATACTAACAGCGCCGCGCCAACACCGATCACCGTCGCCCAGGTAGCGGCCGCGTAAATGCGACGTTGAAGCTCGCGTTCGGCGGTCATCCAATGCTGTTGCAACAGCTGTTCGACCATGGCCCGGTTCGCTTTGTCGGTGCTAGGGGTCGTCTCGGCGATGGCCCGCAACGCCGCTGTCTGAGAGGTTTGTAGCGCAACTTCACGGGTGGTTTCCTCTACCTTTTGGGTCGCTTCGCTAAACCTGGCGGTCAATTGGCGCACCAATCCCTCGGACAACTCGTGCATTTGATTCTGGCAAACTTCAGTCGCTATGTCCTTCGCTTGCCTTTCCACATCAGTCCGCGCTTCACGCTGAAACGCTTCAAACCGTTCCTTCAGCAAAGGCAATAGCTGGGCCTGAGTGGCGACTTCAACAGCGGCGCTAATTTCGCGCCCATCCAGTGGAGGCCGCCAATCGCTCAACCGGGTATCGCAAATCTGCGCGGCGATCCGACCCATATGTTCTTCCTGGCCGGTTTTTAATTCGCGTCGTAATTTGGCGATCACATCGTTGAGCAAGGGTAAAACCTGCGATTCGATCGCGTCGTAGACCACCAACTCCGCTTTTTCGAGGGCAATTTTCTCAATCTGCCCGGACGACACCGCTTCACCCATTGAAGCCGCGGGCGCAAGATCCGACAGCGACGGAACGCTGGGGGTCTGAATGGCCATTTTGTCAAACTGCGTATTCATCTGGTTGAGGACATTGCCGAGCGCATCCGGCGTCGCCGGTTTAACCAACACCCCGATAGCGCCCGCCTGGTGCGCTTCTTCCTGGTACGCTGGCTCGTCCTTGGACGTGTACATGGTGATCGGAATGGCCGCGATGGCCGGTTCTTGCTTGATCCGCTTAACAGCCGCGATTCCATCCAGCCCCGGCATGGTGTGGTCCATGAAAATTCCATCGGGCCGCTGAGCGCGCAGATAATTCAGAGCGTCCTCGGCGGAATCCACGGTATCAACGGTCAACCCAAAACTTTGCAACATCTTGCGCAGCATCAGTCGGGCGGATTTGGAATCATCTACTATCAAGACGTGTCGAACTGGCATGTACCCTCCTGGTTTTCTTTTCAGATTAACAGTTTTTCAGCATGGAAAAAACAGCAGTCCCTTAAAGAACCCTTACTCGCGAGAATCGAAATTGAAACACCATCGCCATCAAAATCAACCTATTCATTTAGGACTCTAGGCACCATAGCACATTATCCATCCCCCCCACTTGCACAAATAGTTAACACCTGCCAAGCGAGGCCGTTAGTTTATTTGGCATGGATTAACCACAAGGCGCCGGGAAGCCCGTTGGGAGTCATAAAATTCTCACCCACGCCAGATCCTTTACCGCTGGAAAAAACCGCCTTATGTCCACCAATATTTCAGCCAAACCTGTCCGCTTCGCTATCACCGGCATGAGTTGCGCCGGTTGTGTCGCCGCCGTGGAAATGGCCCTGCGGGGCGTGCCCGGCGTGGTCGAGGCCAGCGTGAATTTCGTCGAACGGACCGCTCAAGTGACCGGAGCCTCGTCCATCCCCACCTTGGTCGCGGCCGTGCGCGCAGCGGGCTATGAAGCGGTCGAATTGCGCGACCCAACCGCCGAGGCCGAGCAGGATCAAGTTGAGCGCGCCCGTTACCAGCGGCTGCTCCGCAATGCGTTGATGGCTGGCGCTCTAGCCCTGCCGCTGATGCTGGCCGAAATGGCCGGCCAGTTGCCCGGATTGGCAACGCCGAACGGCCGGCTGTTCTGGATCGCCACTGGTTGGTTGACTTTGGCGGTCTTAGTCTACACCGGCGGCCACTTTTTTACCGGCGCTTGGCGCCAGTTCCGCCATCACAACGCCAACATGGATACGCTGATCGCGCTGGGCACCGGCTCGGCCTGGATTTATTCCATGCTGGTGGCGCTGTTCCCCGCCAGCGTGCCCAGCTTGGCCCGACACGCCTATTTCGAGGCGGCGGTTACCATTATCGCCTTAATTAATCTCGGCGCGGCCTTGGAAAGCCGGGCGCGGGGCAAAGCGTCCGCCGCCATTCAGCGCTTGCTCGGCATGCGTCCAAAAACCGCGCGCTTGATTGAGGGCGATCAGGAGCGGGATGTGCCGATTGAAACGCTTGGCATCCATGCGCGGATCCGGGTGCGGCCCGGCGAAAAAATCCCGGTTGATGGGATCGTCACCGATGGGCGATCGACAGTGAATGAATCGATGTTGACCGGCGAACCCCTGCCGGTGAGCAAACAGCCAGGCGACACAGTAACTGGCGGCACTCTCAACGAATCCGGCACCTTCGTCTTTCAGGCGAACCGCGTCGGCGAAGACACCGTTTTAGCGCACATTATCGCCAGCGTCCGCCAGGCTCAAAACAGCAAGCCGCCGCTCGGCCGGCTCGCGGATCGGATCGCCGCCGTCTTCGTACCCACGGTGCTCATCATCGCCGTGCTGACCGCGCTGGCGTGGTTCAACCTCGGCCCGGAGCCACGGATCGGCTTCATGTTGGTGACCACCTTAACCGTGCTGATTATTGCCTGCCCCTGCGCCCTGGGACTGGCCACGCCCATTTCCATCATGGTCGGAGTCGGCAAGGCTGCTGAATCCGGCATTTTGATTCGCAATGGCGAAGCCTTGCAGCAAGCCGGCAAGCTGAGCGCCGTGGTGCTCGACAAAACGGGTACCGTTACCGCCGGCCGGCCGACCGTGGTTCGCCTCATCACGGCATCCGGTTTTAAAGAGATCGATATTTTCCGGCTGGCCGCCGGCCTCGAAACCGGTTCCGAGCATCCGCTGGCCCAGGCGATTCTGGCCGCCGCCCAAGCCCGCGGCCTCGTCGTTCCCCAAGCGGAACGGTTTGAGGCAATTGCCGGCCAAGGCGCGAGCGGCGCCGTCGAGGGCCATTCCTTGTTAGTTGGCAACCGCCGGCTGCTGGAAACGAACCGCATCGACCTTGGCCCACTCGCCGCCGACGCGGAGCAGCTTGCCGCCGCTGGGCAGACGCCGGTCCTGGTGGCGGTAGATGGTCAAGCCGCCGCCGTCATCGCCGTCGCTGATCCGCTCAAGTCCGATTCTGTTGCGGCCATCCGCCGCCTGCGCGATCTTGGCTTACGGATCGTCCTGCTCACCGGGGATCATGCCGCCACCGCCCACGCCATCGCCGCCGAAGCAGGCATCGATACCGTCTTCGCCGAGGTGCCGCCAACAGGCAAGGCGGAGGTCATCGCCAAACTCCAAGCCCAGCACCTGTTGGTCGGAATGGCCGGCGACGGCATCAACGATGCGCCGGCGCTGGCCCAAGCCGAGGTCGGTTTCGCGATGGGCACCGGCACCGATGTGGCGATCGAAAGCGCTGGAATAACGCTGGTTGGCGGCTCCCTGCACGGTATCGCCGACGCTATCGCCATTTCCCGCGCCACGGTGCGCAACATCCACCAAAATTTATTCGGCGCTTTCCTTTACAATATCTTGGGCATTCCAGTCGCGGCTGGCCTGCTTTATCCGGTGACCGGGATATTGCTCGATCCCATGCTGGCCGGTGCGGCCATGGCGTTATCCTCATTCACGGTGGTCAGTAACGCCAACCGCTTGCGCGGTTTTCAACCGAGAGGCAACTCGAAATGATGACAATCCTCGTCAATCTGACCGGACTGGGCTTGATCGCCCTGATCATCTGGTGGTTCTGGATCGCTCGCTCATGAAACGATTTCCGCTGCCTCAAACCTCCTGGATGACCCGGCTGGGTCTGGTTTTAAGCTCAGTGCTGGTGGTGGTGGCCGGATTCGCCATCGCTTCAGTCGTGTTCGCGGCCTTACTGGTGGTCGGACTGGTCGTCGGCGGCTGGCTGTGGTGGCAGTATCGCAAGTTGACGCACAAAATGTCCGCCGCCAAACCCGACTTCATCGAAGGCGAGTATGTGATTGAGTCCTTGCCACCCGCGCTAGAAGATGGACGGACTCTATCCGCTCGACCGGCGGATCAGCAAAATGCATCGACTCCGCCCCACACGCCCTAACGTCATGGCGCCCGCCAATCCTTCCGATGATGGCATCGACCGCCGCATTTATGCTGAACAGGTTCGACTGCTTTACGCGCAAGCACCTCTGGATACCTGCGCTAGCCTGCTGCTCACCTGCCTGCTGGCGCTGATTCTCTGGCCAACCATAGCTCGCCCGGCCCTGCTGACCTGGCTGATTTTGCTGGAAACCACCCTTCTGCTCCGCTTGGCGCTGATTCTAGCCTTTCAGCGCGCGCCGAACCCCGACCAGAGCGCTATCGAACGCTGGGCCGACCGCTACACCTGGGCTTGCACCGCCAGTGGCATTTGTTGGGGAGGCTGTGTCTTTCTATTGGTATTATCGCCGTCGCTGGTTTATCAGACCCTGATCGCCTTGTTTTTGGGGGGAGCCTTGATGGGAGGCGTCCTTACCATGACGCCGGTGCTGACCACCTGCGCTTTCTATTCCCTCCCCTTGGCTTTGCCACCCGTGCTGTGGCTGTTACTGCAAGAGGATCTGATCCGCACCGTGATGGGAATCACCGGCATTCTCTACCTGTTATTAGCGCTGGGCACCGCCCATCGCTATCACCAGAATCTGACGCGCTCCCTCAGACTGGCAATCGAAAACCTTGCTCTAGCTCACGCATCCGCTGTCGCCAAGGAGCAAACCGAGACCATCAACCGGCAACTCGCTGACCAGCAAGCGGCATTGCAAGACAGCGTGACGGGATTTCAGGAATTCTATCGAGTCGTTTCCATTCCGCGCCGCCATATCAATGAGCGGCTTCAAGCGCTATTGGTGATGGGTTGCCAGCGATTTGACACCGCCATCGGGCTCGTCACCTGCATTGAGGGGCAACGTTATGAAGTCATTCATGCGATTGCGCCCAGCGACGAAATCGTTCGAGGCGATGTCTTTAACTTGAGTGACACCTATTGCGACCACACCCTCAAGGCGCAATCGCCCTTAGGCTTCGAGCACGCCGCGGCCAGCCGTTGGCGCGAGCATCCCTGCTATTTGAAATTCAAGTTAGAAACTTATCTTGGCGCCCAGATTCAGGTTGGCGGCGAACCTTACGGAACCCTCTGTTTTTCCGATTATCGGCCGCGCGCCAAACTCTTTTCCACCGTCGATCAGGAGTTGATCCGCTTGATGGCTCGATGGGCGGGCGCGGTCATCGAACAGGATCGCATGGCGATGGCGGTGCAACGGCAACATACTTTGCTGGTGCATGCCTCGCGTCTGAATACTCTCGGTGAGATGGCTTCTGGCTTGGCGCATGAAATCAATCAACCGATTACGGCCATCACGCTCTATACCGAGACCTGTCTGGCCCGGCTGCAAAACGGCTCGTTTAATCCGGTGGAGATTAGGGAAACCCTGGAAAAAATCGCGGCCCAGAGCACCCGGACCAACGCCATTATCCAACACATCCGCCGCTTTGCCCGTCAGAGCAAACCCCAATACCTCACAGTTAGGATCAAGGATATGCTCGACGGTATCGACGATTTTCTGCGCTTGGAAATTCGCCGCCATCAAGTCCAGCTCTATCAGACCATCGCCCCGGATTTACCGGCGGTGCTGGCTGATCCAATCCAGTTCCAGCAGGTTATTCTCAATCTGATTCACAACGCCGTAGACGCCATGAGCGCCAGCACGGAACCGCGGACGATTACCCTTTTTGCCCATTCAGACCGCGAGATGGTTGAAATCGGCGTTAAGGACACCGGGCCTGGCATAGCGGCCGATGTGCTTAATCAGTTGTTGCATCCCTTCTTCACCACCAAACCGGACGGACTCGGCTTGGGTTTATCCATCAGCCAGTCGATCATTGAAGCGCACGGCGGCCGCTTGTGGGCGACGCCAAATCCAGGGCGGGGCATCACCTTTCACTTTACTTTACCTCTCGCCAACCGCGGCGACACCCCCGAATCCGCCAAGACCGATTTGTCTCTTGAAACCGCTGGAATCGGGTAATTTGCAACGATGAGTTCCAATAACCCCATACTCCCGAACCCAGCTCAATCCAGCCTTCCCGCCAGCTCGCCGCACGAACCGGGCCGATTTTCCGGCATTTCCTTGCCACAGCCGCGGAGCGCTCATCGCCATCCACTGCTCATCAGTTTGACTTACGTGCTCGGCGGCCTGTTCTGGCTCTGGGCGCTCAACCCGCGACTAACGGCCTGGCTCGATCCGAATCATGTTTCATCCTCTTTGTTCGCGGTTTGGTCAAGCACGCTGCTGATTGTCGCCAGCGGTGGCTTACTCTATGGCTTGCTTAAAAGCTACCATTCAATGGAGCACCGCGCCCGACAGGCACAGGACTTACGGCTAACCCACTTGATGGAGCAGATGGCGGACACCGCCTTCATCAAAGACCGGCGCGGGTATTATCTTTATCTTAACGCCGCCGGCGCGCGTCAGATGGGGCGCACCGTGACCGAATGCCTCAATCGCGACGATTCAGCCTTGTTTCCCGCTGGGGTCGCCAGCACACTGATAGCAGATGATCGCCGAGTGATTGCCGATGGCACCTTGCTGGTTCGGGAATCCACCTTCGCGATTGAAGGCGATACGCACGTCTTGTCATTCACGAAATGGCCTTACCGCGACACGGATGACAATATCCTCGGTATTCTCGGCATCGTTCGTGATCTCACGCCAAAGCGATCCCTCGAACAGCGATCACCCCATGACTGCGCCAACCTGGAAACTTGCGTCCAGCAGCGCACCGCCCAACTGGTCGGCATCAATCAAGCGCTCGAGCGCCAAATCGCCGCGCGCATTCAGATGGAAATCGCCCTGCGCGAGAGCGAGGAACGCTTTCGCCAACTCGCCGAACACATCCGCGAAATTTTCTGGGTCTATGGCATGGCCGAGGAAAGGCTGATCTACATCAGCCCGGCTTATGAGGAAGTCTGGGGACACTCGATTGAAGCGTTGCACGAACGCCCCAGAGACTGGATCGAGGCGATTCATCCCGACGACCGACCCCGCGTTGAAGCGACTGTACAACTCGCCACGCAAACGACGGGCCGCGTCGATGAAGAATTTCGGATCGTGCGCCCCGATGGTGCTCTTCGCTGGATTTGGGCCCGCGGCTTTCCGGTTCGCGACGATGCGGGCTATGTCTATCGCATCGCTGGTTTGTCGGAAGATATCACCGCCCGCAAACTGGCGGAGGATCAGTTGCGGCGCCAGCAAGTCGAACTCACCCGCATGTCCCGCTTAAGTTTGGCGGTCGAGCTGGCCTCCAATCTGGCTCACGAACTCAACCAGCCGTTGGCCGCCATCGTCGCCTATACCCAAGCGTGCCTGACACTGCTGCGACAAACTCCTACCGATCCGCGCCTGCTAACCGGAACGCTCGAAGAAATTGCCAACCAGGGGCTGCGAGCTGGAGAAATTATCCGGCACTTGCGCGAATTAGTGTACCGACATCCCGCCGCCCAAGGTACGGTCGATCTCAATGCCCTGATTCACTCCGTCCTGCATTACGCCCAAGTGGAATTGCGCCAAGCGCGTATTTCGGTAAAACTGGCATTGGCCGATGCCCTACCGATGGTCTCTGCTGACGATATCCAAATTCAATTAGTGGTACTGTATTTGATTCGCAACGCAATCGAGGCCATGAACGAACCGGAGACTGGGCCGCGCGAACTGACTGTCTCCACAGCCCAGCTCGATCCCGCTAGTGCGCTGATGACGATCCGCGATACCGGACCGGGCTTCGACCCAACACTGGAAGATCAATTGTTTCGTCCCTTCTTCACCACCAAACCCGGCGGCATGGGATTGGGACTATCGGTTAGCCGTTCAATCATTGAATCCCAGAACGGACAGCTCTGGGCGACGCCCAACCCCGACGGTGGGGCCTCTTTCCATTTTACGCTGCCGATTCAGGCCCATCCCTGAGCTTAATCTTTGCAAACGCCGTACGCCATGCCAGATACTTCGACTGTTTTTCTGATTGACGACGATCAAGCCGTGCGCGACGCCATCGGCTTGCTGCTGCAAACTAACGGTCTGACCGTGAAAACCTTCGCCAGTGCAACTGACTTCCTCAAAGCAGGCGTCGCCACGCGGCCCGGCTGTCTGGTGCTGGACGTGAGGATGCCGGGTCTGAGTGGTCTGGATTTACAGAAGCAGTTGCAGCTTGAAGGACATGGCATTCCGATCATTTTCATGACCGGACACGGAGACGTGCCGATGGCGATCCGCGCCATGAAAGCAGGCGCATTCGATTTCATCGAAAAACCCTTTCAAGGCCAAATTCTATTGGCCCAAGTTCAGAAAGCGCTCGCCTTCGATGACCAAGAACGCCGTCGGCAAGCCCAACGCGACGAGGCGACCGCACGCTTGGGGCTACTGTCGCCGCGCGAGCGGGAAGTCTTGGAACGGGTAGCCGAAGGCCAATACAACAAGGTCGTTGCCGCCGAACTCGGCATCAGTCTGTCAACCGTGGAAATCCATCGGAAACGGGTCATGGAAAAATTACAGGCCCAATCCCTGTCGGATTTGCTCCGTTTGTTGGCCTTATCGAGCGGTCTGCCATAAACGGAACCCCGTTCCCCTGGCGCAGGAGGATTTCCCGGAGCGCGCTCCATACCAGCTCGCAACACGCTCAGTACCCCCGGTGAACGCGGCAAATCCCTGCAATGCTGGCCTGCCAAGCCCATCGTTTCCCACATACTTTTTAACTTGAGGCCATTTCCGTTGTCACACATCCTCCGTCAAAACCGCTGAAGGCTACTACATTCATTCGCTTGCAAGACAACCCCACATCCGCCATATAGAACCCTAAAGCGCACGCGCTTATTCCCGAATCTAGATAACACCATGACCACCACGCCCAGCGCGCTACTGACCGATCTCTACCAATTGACGATGCTACAGACCTATTTTGCCGAAGGAATGCAAGAAACGGCGGTATTTGATCTGTTTGCGCGTCGGTTGCCGCCAACGCGGAATTTCCTGCTGGCGGCCGGACTCCATCAGGCGCTGGAGTATTTGGAAAATCTGCGCTTCACTGCCGAGGAGCTGGATTGGCTGATGAATTGCGGCCGCTTCGATTCCAGGTTTGTGAATTTTCTGGCCGAATTCCGTTTCACTGGCGCCGTGCACGCGCTGCCTGAGGGAACCGTATTTTTCGCCAACGAACCGATCCTGCGAATCACCGCCCCCTTGCCGCAGGCGCAACTAGTGGAAAGCCGGTTGATCAACCTGATTCATTTTCAGACCCTGATTGCCTCCAAGGCCGCCCGTTGCGTATTGGCCGCGCCCGGCAAACTGCTGGTCGACTTCGGCATGCGGCGCGCCCATGGCGCCGAAGCGGCGCTGCTGGCCGCTCGCGCCGCTTATCTGGCTGGCTTTGGAGGTACCGCCACCGTGCTGGCTGGAATGCGGTTCGGCATTCCTCTGTTCGGCACCATGGCGCATTCGCTGATTCAGGCGCACGACCGCGAGGAAGACGCTTTCGAACATTTCGCCGCCGTTCAGCCTGACAACGTGGTGCTCCTGATCGATACTTACGATACCGAAGCCGCCGCTCGGAAACTGATTGCCCTGGCGCCCCGCCTCCAGGCGCGCGGCATCGCCATCAAAGGGGTGCGGATTGACAGCGGCGATCTGGCCGACCACGCCCGGCAGGTGCGGCGCATACTGGATGCTGGCGGCCTGCGGCAGGCGACAATTTTCGGCAGCGGTGACCTCGACGAATACCGGCTGCGAGAACTTCTTGCCAGCGGCACGCCCATCGACGGTTTTGGGGTCGGCACCCGGCTAGACGCGTCCACCGATGCCCCCATCTTGGAACTGGTCTACAAACTCCAGGAATATGCCGGCAAACCCCGGCGCAAACGCTCCGAGGGTAAGGCGACCTGGCCCGGCCGCAAACAGGTGTACCGCCAAACCACCGCCGATGGCGCGTTCACCGCCGACTGGCTGAGTCTGGAAACCCACCCGCAACCGGGCGAACCGCTGTTGCAACCGGTCATGCGCAATGGCCGGCGGCTGTTAGCCCAAGAATCGCTCGACGCCATCCGCCGCCGGGCTGAAACGCAACTGGCCGCTTTGCCGCCCGCGTTACGCGACCACCAAACCCCAGCCAGCCACCCGGTGCATATCGCCCCCGAATTGCGGGAACTGGCCACCCAATTGGACTCTGAACGCCATTAACCGAAACAGCCACCGACTAGCCTGATCCAATCAATCACCAATAACCCCCTGACTTAGCCTCTCTCACCATCGAGAAAGTTCTTTTCAAATCGAATTTCCTACCGCCCAGGATTGCTTTCATGCCCGCTTCGCAAAACCATCCGCTGCTGTCATCCCAACCTTTCGCCAGCAAAGGCAAAATCATCACCGCCGATGAGGCGGTGCGCTTAATTCGGGATGGCGATACCGTCGCCACCGGCGGTTTTGTTGGTATCGGCTTCGCCGAACATCTGGCCATCGCGCTGGAAACCCATTTTCTCACAACCGGACGGCCGCGAAATTTGACGTTGGTCTACGCCGCCGGCCAAGGCGACGGCAAGGATCGTGGCCTCAATCATCTCGGTCACGAAAACCTGGTACGGCGGATCATCGGCGGCCATTGGGGCCTGGTTCCCAAATTGGGAAAATTGAGCATTGACAATAAAGTCGAAGCTTATAACTTGCCGCAAGGGGTCATTTCCCATCTGTTTCGCGATATCGCCGCTCACAAGCCAGGCACTTTGAGTCGGGTGGGATTGGGCACCTTCGTTGATCCTCGCTTCGGAGGTGGCAAGATGAACGCCATCACGACCAAGGATATCGTGGAGCTGATGTCCATTGATGGCAAGGAATATCTGTTTTATAAGGCTTTTCCGATTAATGTCGCCCTGATTCGCGGCACCAGCGCCGATCCCGACGGCAATATCACCATGGAAAAGGAAGCCTTGATCTTGGAAGTGCTGGCTATCGCCACCGCGGTTCACAACTCTGGTGGGGTGGTGATCGTTCAGGTCGAGCGATTGGCCGAACGCGGCAGCCTGCATCCGCGTAAGGTCAAGATTCCCGCCGTGCTGGTGGATTGTATTGTGGTCGCCCCGCCCGAACAGCACTGGCAGACCTTTGCCACCCCCTACAATCCGGCCTTTAGCGGTGAAATTCGGGTGCCGATGCAATCCATTCCTGCCATGCCGCTCAGCCAACGCAAGCTGATCGCCCGGCGCGCCGCCTTTGAAATTCTGCCCAACAGCGTGGTGAATTTGGGGATTGGGATGCCGGAAGGGATCGCCAACGTCGCCAATGAGGAACGGATCATCGACTTGATGACGCTGACCGCCGAACCGGGCGTGCTGGGCGGCATTCCCGCTGGCGGACTGAATTTTGGCGCGGCCACCAATACCCAGGCCGTGATCGACCAACCCGCGCAATTCGATTTTTATGACGGCGGCGGATTGGATATCGCCTTTCTCGGCATGGCGCAGGTGGATCGAGAAGGCAATGTCAACGTCAGCAAATTCGGCAATAAGCTGGTCGGCGCTGGTGGCTTCATCAACATCAGCCAAAACGCCAAACGCGTCGTGTTTGTCGGCACCTTCAGCAATGGCGGTGAAACTAGCATTGAAAACGAGCAATTACGAATCAGCCATCTCGGCAAAAGCCACAAATTTGTCGCCGAGGTCGAGCATCGCACCTTCAGTGGTTCGCACGCCGCCGCCAAGGGCCAATCGGTGCTTTACATCACCGAGCGCTGCGTGTTCCAACTCACGCGCGAGGGCATGGAATTAATCGAAATCGCTCCTGGGTTGGATTTACAGCGGGATATTCTGGCGCAAATGGATTTTCAGCCAATCATGAAACAGCCCCCGCGCTTGATGGCCGACCTCCTGTTTCGCGCCGAGCCGATGGGCTTGCGCCGGGCCTTGTTGCGGTTGCCGGTTGAAGAACGCTTTACCTATGACGCCGAAGAAGATTTGTTCTTCGTCAATCTGGAAGGCTATGAAATCAAGACCCTGGAGGACGCCGAGGCCATTCGCCAAAATGTCTCAAACCATCTTTCCCCGCTCGGCCGTAAGACGTACGCCGTGGTCAATTACGACAATTTCACCATCAACCCAGATTTAATCGACCCCTATACCGACATCATCAAGGATTTGATGGATCGCTTCTATTGGGGTGTAACCCGCTATACCACCAGCGCTTTTTTGCGGATGAAACTCGGTGACGCCCTGGAGCAGCGCGATGTGGCGCCCTACATCTTCGAAAGCCCTGGCGAGGCCCGCCGCCATTTGCGCGACGCGCAATCGGGCCTAACCGATGAAGAGTTGGAAATCGCCAGTTACGGCGGTACCGGTTAACACAAGCACAATAAGCCTACAAAAGCGCAAGTTATTTGCTTTGCTTAGCGCTTTCTGTACCTTCGGCGGTTAAATGGGTGTAAGCTATATTGCACTGCAACATAGCTTACTCATAAGGCAATGGCCATGACCACCGCGATTCTTGTCGTCCCTACCGAGCAACGGGTCGGGCTGACCACCGTCGCTCTTGGCTTGGTTCACGCGCTTGACCGGGAAGGCATCCCGGTCGGTTTCTGCAAACCCATCAGCCAGCCGCACGCCACCGACACCGGACCGGAACGCTCCACCCGGCTGGCGCGGATGGTCATCCGTCTCAGTTCTCCCGAACCGATTCCAGTCAGTGAAGCGGAAAACTGGCTGGGCCACGGTCGGGAAAACGTTCTGCTGGAGGAAGTGGTCGCCCGCTACGAACAAGCCGCCCAGCACGCTAGCGTGGTGATCGTCGAGGGCTTGGTGGATACCGAGGCCCAACCTTACGGTACCCGGCTCAACGCCAAAATAGCCCAAAGTCTGGATGCGAAAATTGTTATCGTCACCGCCCCCGGTCGGGACACGCCGCGCCAGGTTGCCGATACGGTGGAAGTCGTCGCCCGTGCTTACGGCGGCATCCGCCACGAACGGATGCTCGGCTGCGTAATCAATTTGCTGGACGCGCCGGTGGATCAGGCTGGCCATATCCGCTTCGACTTCAGCCGCACCGAAAACAGCTACCAACCCAACCATGAAGCTGAACTCCGCGCCGAATGCGCCCGCCATTGGCCAGCAACCTTCAAACTGCTGGGCTGCATTCCCTGGCAGCGCGAGTTGAGCGCCCCGCAGGTGTGCGACATGATGCATATGATCGACGCCCAGGTTCTCAACGAAGGGCACTTGAGCCGGCGAGTCACCCACATTGTGCTGGGGGCTACCACCCTGGCCAACAGCTGCCGGGAACTGCGCCCAGGCGCCATGATGATCATCCCTGGTGATCGTGACGACTTGCTGCTGGCGATCTGCATGGCCGCCATGGGCGGCATCCACGTCGCGGGCGTTCTGCTCACCGGCGGTTCAAAGCCCGACCCGCGCGTTTGGAAATTGTGCGGCCCGGCGCTCGATACGGGTCTACCGATCCTGAGCGTCGCCAACAGCATCCTGCAATCAGTACTGTATTTGCCGCACCTCAATCTGGAAATTCCACTCGATGATCGTGATCGAATGCAGCAGGCGGTGGAAGCGGTCGCCGCCCACGTCACTTTGGAATGGAAAGATCCGCTATTGAGCCGCATTGAGGAACGTCGGCTCAGTCCACCTGCTTTTCAGCATATCTTGGTGGAACGAGCGCGTAAGGCCAACAAACGGATCATCCTGCCGGAGGGTAACGAACCACGCAGCATTGAAGCGGCGATCACCTGCCACCAGCGGGGTATCGCTCGTTGCATCCTGATGGGCGACGCCGGGCGGATGCACCGATTGGCGGCCCGGCGCGGCCTGAGCATCCCACCGACCATTGAAATCATTGATCCGGCGCAAATTGACCAGCGATATATCGAGGCGATGGTGGAATTGCGCCAACACAAAGGCCTGACGCCGGGGCTGGCGGAAGAAGAATTACACGACTCGGTGGTCTTGGGCACCCTCATGCTGCAACTGGGCGAGGTCGACGGCTTGGTTTCCGGCGCCGTGCACACCACCGCCAACACCATCCGCCCGGCCCTGCAATTGATCAAGACCGCACCGGGCGCGCGGCTGGTCTCTTCCATCTTCTTTATGTGCTTGCCCGAGCAGGTGCTGGTGTACGGCGACTGCGCCATCAACATCAACCCGAACGCCGAGGATCTGGCCGACATCGCCATCCAGAGCGCGGAGTCGGCCAAGGCTTTCGGCATCACTCCACGGGTCGCGATGTTAAGTTACAGTACGGGGGCTTCCGGCAGCGGCAATGATGTCGAAAAAGTGAAGGCGGCGACTCGGATTGCCCGGCAACGGCGACCGGATCTGCTCATCGACGGACCGCTGCAATACGACGCGGCCACCATCAAGGATGTGGCGCAAAGCAAGGCGCCGGACAGTCAGGTGGCCGGGCGAGCGCCGGTCTTCATCTTCCCTGATCTTAACACCGGCAACACCACCTACAAGGCGGTGCAACGCAGCGCCGATGTGATCAGCATCGGCCCCATGCTGCAAGGCTTGAACAAGCCGGTCAACGATCTGTCGCGCGGAGCGCTGGTGGAAGACATCGTGTTCACCATCGCGCTGACCGCGATTCAAGCGGAACAAGCTATCGAGCGCCCACGCGACCGGCGCTGATTAACCCTGCCGCTCGAATACTTCCACGCGCGCCGGCGGTAAATTGCCCCAGATAATCTTGCTGGACAGCCGCCGGAAGCGAGGCAGCAAGCGGGCGCCGGTACCGCGCAGATCGTAAGTATATTGAATCAACAAACCGCCCGTCTCAAGCAAGGTTTCAAACTGGTCGCTGATGGCGCGGGTGGTGGCGGGATGCAAGGATCGCAACGGCAGGCTGGAAACGATGCTGCTGATCTTCTTGGGTCGGTCTTGACCGAGCAGTTGACCGAGTTGGGCCGCATCCCCCTGAATGACGCGCAGTTGCGGAAAACGCTGGCGGAGATGATGGGTCAAATGGGGCGACCGCTCCACGACCACCAACTTCCAAAGCGGCAATCCATGTTTGAGCAACGCCGCGGTGACCGCGCCGGTTCCACCCCCTACTTCGATAACCAAGCCATCGCGATTCATCGGCACCCGCGAGGCCATGCAAGCGGCCAGCAACGGCGCGCTGGGGCACGCCGCTCCCATCGCTCTGGGATTGGCTAGGATTTCTCGGGCGAATAGAGCCAAGGAGGCGGCGCCCGGAGCTTGCAGGAGATCCTTCACAAAATGTTTCATACCCTACCTGAGGTTAAATCTTGTTAAATGAAAGCTTTCAGCGAGTCGAAAATTCCGAGGAATCGTAAGGTTCAAACGCGAGCCAGCGGCAGAGTCTAAAGCGGTATTGCGGAATTGCCAACTTTGAACAGACCTGATTCGCGAAATTAAGGTTGATTTCATTTCCTTCCCTTAAGGTGGCATCCCGTGACCGGTGATCTCAACAACCGGAACCACTGGATTGCGCCAATGGATCGGCACCGATCAGCGAACGTTCTCGTTCTAACCATTTGATCAGGATTTATTCAATGAATCAATGTACTGCATTTTTGACTGCCGCCCTGCTGGCCACTTCAACCTGTTTCGCCGCCACTGTCGCCACGGAAAGCGAGACGCCGCCCGCCGCTGTTCAGCCGCCTGCCACCGCCGCGCCGGCCAGCGCGGCAATAACCAAGGAGCAGGCGATTGACATGGCGCTGAAAGCGCATCCGGGCACAGTTACCAAAGCCTATGAAGACACCAAGAAAGGCAAAAAGACATGGGAAGTCAAAATAAAGGGCGATGATGGCAAGAAATGGGAGGTGTATTACGAAATCAAAACCGGCGAACTGGTCGCCGAGGAAAGCGAGTAATCACCGATTCCAGCCACGCTTCGCTTCCCCGGCCAGCACGGGGAAGCCACGGATTCTTCTACTTATGAAAACCGCTAATCTGACCGAAATCATGATCTGGGACCCCCTGATCCGCTGGTTTCACTGGCTACTGGTTGCTGCATTCTCCATCGCTTACTTCACGGAGGGCGAACCCTTCGAAGCCATTCAAGATCGTCTGGAGAGCGAATGGCCGCAGAACTTTCACGTCTGGGCCGGCTATACCATTGCTGGCCTACTGTTATTTCGCCTGATCTGGGGCTTTACCGGCCCGCGTTACGCTCGCTTCCGCGATTTCGTGCAGGGTCCGCGCGCCACGCTGGCTTATGTCAAGGAGGTATTGTTGCTGCGCGCCCCTCGCCATCTGGGGCATAATCCAGCGGGTGGGGCCATGATTGTGCTGTTGCTATCCAGCCTGAGCATTACGGTTATGGCGGGACTGTCTTTATATGGGGCGGACAAGGGATTGGGTCCACTCGCCAGCGCGCTGGCCAGCGCCAGCGATTCAACCATTCACACCTTTGAAGAGGTGCATGAATTTTTCGCCAATTTGACCCTGTTGCTCGTCGCCGGCCATTTGCTTGGCGTGATTTGGGAAAGCCTGCTGCATCGGGAGAACTTGGCCCGCGCCATGATCACCGGCCGCAAGCGAGCCTGAACCGCCCGACTGCGTGCCGCTCGATCAAAATTTTAGGATGCCGAACAAGAGAGTTCTTTCGCCAAACGTTCGCCATGCGCCACCGCCGAAAGCTGGCTCCGATCCTGTGGCTGCTTGCCGGACTGTCGCTCGCCGCGGCACCGGCCACGGCCGATTCCGACCATAATGAAATCCGCCGGTTACGCCAAGCCAAGCGAATTTTGGCGCTCGATACGATCATCGCCAACCACCGCCGAGATTATCCCGGCGGCAAACTGCTGGAAGCCGAACTCGAATTTGAGCGCGGTCACTATGTTTACGAGCTAATGATCTTGGAGGAGAACGGTGTGGTGCGCGAATTTGAATACGACGCCACCAGCGGCGAGCTATGGCGTCTCCACTCTGCAAAGGAACATGATTAGCGATGCGTTTGTTGCTGGTTGAAGACGATGCCCTGCAAAGCCACCATTTGCGGCTGGCGTTGATTCAAGCGGGATTCGCGGTGGATATCGTCGCCGATGGCGTGGAAGCCGAATTTATGGGCGGATCGGAGCCTTACGATGTCATCGTGCTGGATCTCGGATTACCTGGCCGTTCCGGTTTGGACGTATTGCGCCACTGGCGCGCCGCCGATAACGCCACGCCGGTGCTCATCCTCACCGCCCGCGACGCCTGGCATGAAAAAGTTGACGGCTTCAAAGCCGGCGCCGACGACTATCTGGGCAAACCCTTTCACGCCGCGGAATTGATCGCCCGGCTTCATGCGCTGCTGCGACGGAGCAACGCCCAACCGCACGGCCCGCTGCGCGTGGCGGGGATTGAGCTCAATGAAGAGACTCAACAAGCGCTGATCCCGGCGACCGGTGCACGGCTCGATTTGACCGGCACTGAATTTCGCTTGCTGCGCTACTTTATGCTGCATCCCGGCCGCGTGCTGTCGAAAACCCGGCTGGTCGAGCACGTTTATGATTTTGAAACCGAACGAGACAGCAATGTGTTGGAAGTTTATATCAATCGCTTGCGGCGCAAGCTCGGTCGAGACTCGATCGCCACCCGCCGCGGGCAAGGCTACATCTTCAGCAATGCGGAGCTGTCTTGACCTCGCTGCAAACCCGGCTGTCGGCTGGCTTGATTACCGTACTAGCGGTGCTTACCACGCTGGTCGTCGTGATTGGCGGTTATTCGCTGCGGCAAATGGCCGAGAATTTTGTGGCGGCCCGGCTCGAACATGATCTGGAATCGGTGCTGGTCGCCTTCAGTTTCGACGCCAACGGCCAGCCACGCCTGGCGACCGACCGGCTCAACGCCACGTTCCACCAACCCTATTCAGGCCATTATTACCAGATAGAAACCGCCGACCAGGAAATTTGTTCCCGTTCGCTCTGGGATGTCGATCTTGCGCTGCCGCCGCTGGCCGCCAACCACACCACCCGCGCTTTTATTACCGGCCCTCAAAATCAACATTTACTATTGGTCGGCCGTACTTTTCGCGTCAACAACCAACTGGTTCGCATTGTCGTGACCGAAGATTTCACGCCCTTGGCCACCGGGCTCAAACACTTGCTGTTGGAATTCAGTCTGATCGCCGTGCTCGCCTTCGGTGCTCTGCTGTTGCTGCAACGCTTGATTGTGCGCCGGGGCTTGGCGCCGTTGGAGCAAGTACGCCGCGAACTACCCCGGTTGGGATGCGGTGAAATTACCCACCTCTCGATCCATGCCCCCGATGAGGTGCGACCGCTGGTGGCTGAACTGAACCGCTTGCTTGAGCTGATGAACCAGCGGCAGCGGCGCACCCGGCAGTCGCTCGGCAATTTGGCTCATGCCCTGAAAACCCCATTAACGGTCTTGAGCCAACTAGCCAATCAACCCCCGGCCGCCAGCGACGGCAAGGCTTGGTGGCACGACTTGCGCACGCAGATCGAGCATATCCGTCGCTTGACCGAACGGGAGCTAAAACGGGCGCGCATCGTTGGCGGCGGCACGCCGGGCCAGCGCGTATTGCTCGCGCAGGAAGTGACCGATTTGGTTGAAACCTTGCGCCGCATCCACCGCGACTGTTCGCTGTGCTTTGAACTGCGCATCGCACCCAACAGCGTGTTTCCCGGCGATCGGGACGACTTGTTGGAATTACTTGGCAATCTGCTCGACAACGCCTGTCAATGGGCGAGGAAAGCCGTTCGCCTGACGGTTGGCGTCGACGCCAGCGTCATTCGGCTACAAGTCGAGGACGACGGGCCAGGTTGTCCACCCGATCAATTAGATCTGCTCCGACAGCGCGGCGCCCGCATCGACGAGTCCCGCGCCGGGCATGGCCTAGGCCTGGCGATCATCAGTGACATTGTCGCGCAGTACAAGGGCAGCTTACGGCTGGATCGTTCCGAAGCGCTGGGAGGTCTGCTCGCCGAAGTAGCCTTGCCGCTACCCGCCGGTAGCCGGCCCTGACTCAATAGGCTTCGAAGGTAAAGCGGGCCGATCCGATCAGCAACAGATCACCCGCTTCCAAGGCAAGCACTTCATTGGCCGCCAGATCATGGTAGCCAATCCGGACCGCGCCCGCTTCCGCTAGATTCTGAATCCAGTACATCCCATCTCTGTATAACAACTCGGCATGATGGGGTTTCACCCCTTCAGCCTCGATCCGCAAGCCCATTTCCGTGGAACTACCCAACGAAACCCATTTCGGAATGTAATAATGGACCACCTGTCGGCAGGCGGCGTCATCCCGCTCGAAACGAGCGTAGCGCAGGGAGCCTGGATTGCCGACCCCATTGAGCTGCGACACCCGATCCTGGACGCGCAGCAGGTTGAGATAGCGCTGGCGCAGAGTCTTGCGTAAATCCTCGGCTCCGGCTTGCTGGTCCCGCTGGCGCAGGATCTCGACCAAGTCCAGTAGATAGTTGCCAAATTTTTCCCGAGGCCGCTCGGGGTTCCAGCCGGTCGGGGCCGGCTCCCACTTGCGCTCCCAGGCCAGCGTCAGCTTCAACCGATACAGATCGCAAATTTCCAGAATATCTTCCGATTCCAGCGATTCCCAGCGGCCCCGTTCCAGTCTTCGGCCGTTACAGCCGGTGTAGGTGCGCCCCACATCACTGGCCGGCATCAGCGCCAACTGGTCGCTCAAGGCGCAAATCACGCAATGTAACCGGGAGATGCGGGTGTACTTTGGCACAAACCCCAAAGTGAAGTCGCCAAATCCGGTACCCGCGGTCGAACTATGACGCCCAAAGATAATGAATGGACGAGACACCAGTTCAATTCGCGCCGGCGCTTGGGACGGATCGGCCGCTAATAGCAAGGCGCGGGTCAGCGGCGTACCGCGACCAAGCGTTTGCGTGGTCGTGCTGAATAAACTGTTGGTGCGCCCCGCATCGGCTTCCAGCTCCAGCGGAAAAGTAGTGACTAAACCGCCGGCATCAGGTTCGATGGAATCACTAGTAGCGCCGCTGGCAGCGACTCCCGCGAGCAGCCATGCGCTGTTTGGCCGCGCGGCGGTCAACGAATCCGGCCAAAAGCGGTCGTTTCGGGCGGAACCAAGCGCCCCTTTCGCCTTTCCTCCACCCTCCTGGGGTAAAAATTCGAGCCGAATCTGCGATGCGCTGTTATAGGCGGTCCATTGTCCGCGATGATCGCAGAGATCCAGTTCCAGCCATATCAGCGTTTGGGACAGGCTTGAAAGCGGGCACTGATACTTCACGAACACCACCTGTGCGTCCCGCCCATCCAGCAAGCGCAACGGAGCAATCCGCCCATCGTTGGCAAACACCAAATCGGTACCGCGCACCCGCAATCGAATCTCTCGATACAGCCACCAGCTCGGGTTGATCAATAAAGCGCACAGTACGCCATCCTGCTCCGGCGACACTTTGATCGCCGTCGCCAATCCGACCAGAATGGGTTGTCTGGCCGCCATCAGCCGAGCGATTTGCTGCCTGAAATCTTGGGTTTGGGCCGGTTCACGATCTTGCGCCAACCGCAGATAACGATCTAGAAAATACTGCAAAGCCTCTTTTTCGCGTCGATCACGATGCGCCAGCTTGCCGACCAGCTGATCCAATAATTGCACAAATCCATCCAGCGGAGATTCAGGCAAAAACCGGGGTTTCGAATCTGGCTTGTTGGCCGGGGTTGGCGCGGCCACGGTCTCTGACAAGTCGGACGATAACCCTACTTCAGCCAGATATGCTTCGACCGACTTGGCTTGATCGGTCGCCAGCGGCTCTTTTGCCGCAATCTCGGCGGCAAGCGGTGGCCGCTCGGATCGAAAGGTCGTTTCATGGGCCAAAACCGCGGGTTCAGACCCCTTGGCCTGCATGGTCTCTTGGTCTTGATCGAAGGAAAAATCAAATTCAGAGAGATCCAAGTCAAAATTGATGTCGCTAGCCGATGCGGTTTCGAGCGCGGCGATGCTACCTTCCGGGTGTACATTGAAGTTCGGTTTGGATTTTTCGCCCAGAAAACAACTTTGGGCCGCTTCATCCACCAGGGTCGGGGTAATCTCGCGTTCGGACTGCAAACTGGCGAACAAGAGAACTGTGTCGCATAAAACGGCGATAGCCCGCGGCACCCCTTTACAATAAAACTCGATGCGTTCGATGGTGGCCGGTTCCAGCATCTGCTCTTCGTTCCACCCGGCAATCTTGAGCTGGTGATTGATGAACAGCCCGGTTTCAATCGGACTCAGGCAGTCGATCTGGCAGCGCACCCGAATGCTATCGCGCAGCTGATGAAACTCAGGCCGCTCTAATCGACTGCTGATTTCGGGTAAGCCCACCAACACGACCTGCAAGCGTTGGCTGGGCAGCACCGGCGTTTCGACAAATTCCTGGAAACGCAGCAAGACCTCATCCGACAAATGTTGCGCGTCATCCACCAGCAGCGCGATGGTCCGATTTCGCCGAGCCTGCGCGGCCAGGGTATCCAACAAGAGCTGTTTTTGCTGTTCGCCGTCCAAGCCATCGATCGGCAAATCCAGGCTCGCGCACAGATAGTTAAGGATGTCTGGGAAGTCGAGATCGGCTTTGATCAGCCGGACAAAACGAATATCGCTGGCCTCGGCCATGCAGCGGCTTAATACGATCGTTTTGCCGACGCCCGCTTCGCCGGTCAGCAGGATAAATCCGGATTTTTCTCGGATGCCGTCCAGAATATCGGCACAGGCCGCATCAAAGTTGACATTGCGGTAATAGTCTTTCAGATCTTTCGGTTTGAAGGGTTTCCTGCTTAAACCGAAGTAGGCGGTATACATGCGCTGCTCCTCGCCAGTGGTCGCCGTAGTCTGTCACTACGCTCCCGCTGCCGCTGCCACCTCATTTAACAATCCCCCGGTCTGGATCAACACGCCACGTTTGCAATCGGATCGCACAAATTTTAGTTACCGGTCACTCATCAGCGATCGTCGTTCTGATCCAAATCCACTCACGGGGGCTATTCTGTTTCGAAATCCCTACTTCCGTTTCCATAAACAGCCTTGGGTGCTACCGGATATTAACTTCTTTAATCATAAAATTCTGTAAATGCTCCTGCCAAGTAATCACGACGCTGTCACCGCCCTTAGGAAAATCCAGCAATTGATAGGTACCACTCGCACCTCGCAAATAATCCGTGCCCAAGGTCGTTACGGTAAAATTAGCCCGGCCCAGTTCAGCACCGTCCACCAGCGCCCGGACCGTATGCGACCCATCACCCAATCGATTCGTATTGAACAACAGACCCCAGCCGTTATTGGAACCGCCGCACACGGCAAGTGTATCGGGACGCTCGGTGCCATGGCCCGCCTGAAAAGACACCCCGTCGATTTCGATAGTGACCCGGTTAATCGGCGCGCCGGCTTGACAAGCCCAGCCTGAGAACAGGGTAATACCACTCAGATGCGAGGCCGGTTGGGGATTTTCGAGGAAGCCGCGTAAAGTAGCGTCCGCTTGCACAGAAGCCGCCCTTTGGTTCGGGTCAGCGGGCAAGCGTTGCAAGGCAGGCGCGGCCTGCCGATCCGCCGTGATCGGCATCGATGGCTGGCTGGTCGATGCGGAGCGGGCGGCGATCACAAAATTCTGCAGATGCGCTTGCCATTGCAGCTCGATAGTCTGGTTTGCGGCAGGAAAGTTCGGAATGACATAAGAGGCGGTGACATCACGCAGATAATCAACGCCCAAGGTCGCCACCGTGAAATTGGCGCGGCCGATTTCGTAACCGTCGGCCAGAACTCGCAGCGCATGAACCCCGGCTCCCAGCCGGCTCATATTGAACAATAATCCAAACCCATTATTGGTATCGCCACAGACGCTCTGGGTGTCCTCCCGCGTAGTGCCATAACTGGCCAGCATCGTTCGATTGCCATCAATCTCAATAAGAACTTGATTGATTTCGGGAGCGCCGCTATTTACGCCAGGAATGCAGGCCCAGCCAGAGAGGATGGTAATACCACTCTGATTGGAGGCTGGCTGAGGATTTTCCAAAAAGCCTATTTTCGTATTTTCCACCCATTTTTTAATTCCATTGTCATAACCCACCTGAAATCGTCCATAGATGCCAAAGGCATCATTACAAAAACCAGCACCGGCGGTCAGCGTACCCACCAGATAACTATTCTCCTTGAATATTCCCGAGCCGCTGCTCCCTTGCTCGGTAAATCCTTGATTGATGAGCAATCTAAAGTAGGTTCCATTCGCGTTTGGAACACAGTCAATCTGATTGGTGGACGTTTGGCTGCAACTGAACAAACCTTGATTGGCGCCGAAACTGATTTTCTTCCAATCGCCTTGCGGGTGGTGAATCGCCGTATAGCGTTCGCCTTGCGCATCGCCATGCCAGCCGGCATAGACAGCCCCACTCGGCGGCTGCTCGTTCAGACGCAATAGCGTCATGTCGTTATTGCCATGGGTCTCCAGTAAAGTAGCGCCGCCGGAGCGAGTCTGGGTGTTGGCGGACTGCGCGCCGGCATTACAGCCCGAGGATTCATAAAACCAAATGGTTTCCAGGGAAGAGGCTTCAGCGGCCGTGGTAATGCAGTGCCGCGCCGTCAGAAAAAAAGGGATGTTGGAGCCCGCCCTGTCTCCCAGCAAAGTTCCGGTACAAATGGCCGTCCCTTCGGTTGTGGTAAAAACTATCTTGGCGACTGAAGCAGAAATGTCATCGCCTTTATTACTGGTGGTGGAGTAACAATTAACATCCAAATTACAAGATGCGGCCGCATTCGGTAATAACCCACTGGACGTTTTCGGATTAAGGACTAAATGAGATACCGAATAAACTTCCAGATCGACCTTACTCAGATCCGCTTGCGCATCGACGCGCACTTCCAAGATCGCGCTATCTCCCTCTAAAGTCGGCGACCAATAAACATCGGGCCGATCACCGCCTTTGACGCCTGAATTTCGATTGCGCTCGATAGCTTGCAGCACATCGCTGGCGCCAACCCGATAGCCTCGCCCCGGATCAAGCTGGCCAGAAAAGAAACGCAATTCCGACCGTGGCGGCAGGCCGCCAATTCGAAGCCCCAGGCGCAAAGCCGCCGCGCCGGGTGAATGAAGCGCAATGCGGGTCACTCGCTCGCCATTTTGGAGCGTCTGCCATTGCCACGATGAGGAGGTCGCCATGGATCGTTGCAGAAAATCGGCAATCCGGCGATTGAATCCGATCTTTTGCGGCCCTCCCAAGGATTTTGACGCCATCTGCTTCGTTTCCAAACCCGCCACCGGCAGATTCAGGCGGACTAGCGGGATATTCGCTTCTTCTGGGGCAGACTGGGTTTGAACGGATGGGGCGCGGGGAAGCAGCTCCTCCACGATTGTGCGCGGCTCGGCAGTCGGCTGGTAGCGCCTGGATTCCAAGGGGGCGGATGGCGGGATTGCCTTGCACGTTTGACTGGGGCGCTTCGTCTGATCCAGAGGAGTCGCTGGCCCAGGCATTGCCTCCAAAAAGCATCAGTGTGATGATGACCAGGATCAATATACGGGTGGGAGTGATGGGTGATATTGCATTGATTCGTGATGCCATCGCTTCCCCTTCATGAGCTAAATTGATCCGTCATCCTACTACCATATCCAACACAACACGTATAACCATGTCCCATATTTTTATTGAGCGCTCCCATCAGCAAACCGCCGATGAAGCCCGCCGAGCGGTGGAATCCCTGGCCCAGGAGCTGACTGACCGCTTCGGGATCAGCTATCACTGGCAAGATGATTCGCTGTATTTTGAGCGCGCTGGCGTCAAGGGTCAGATCGAACTAGAACCAGGGATGGTTCGAATCGATGCCCGGCTGGGCTTTCTGCTGGCCGCCTTCAAATACCAGTTGGAGCAGGAAATTCACCGCGAGCTGGATCAGCTGTTTCAGTCCGCGCCCGATTCAGCCTGATCGTCCGCATCGGCCGCGGCTAGCGATAGCTGAGCCTGGGCGTCAGCGGCGTCAATGCAGGTCGCGCCGCAAAACCTTTCCGGCGATCGACTTGGGCAAACTGTCCCGAAATTCGATATGCCGAGGCACTTGGTAAGCGCTCAGTCGTTGGCGGCAGTAGGCAATGATGGTTTCACCAGACAAATCAACATCGGGTTTACGCACGACGAACACCTTGATGGCTTCTCCCGTCTTATCATCCGCAATGCCGATACAGGCGACTTCCAATACCCCTTCGCAACCGAGCACAACTTCCTCGATCTCCTTGGGGAAAACATTGAAACCCGATACGACGAGCCTGTCTTCCTTACGGTCGATAATCCGGATGAAACCCTGTTGATCCATCGTCGCCACATCGCCAGTCAGCAACCAACCGTCGCGGATCGCACCAGCGGTCGCTTCGGGCAGCCGCCAGTAGCCCCGCATTACCTGCGGTCCGCGCACGCAGAGTTCGCCCCGCTCGCCCAGTGGCACTTGCTCGCCAGCGCCGTCGCGCAGTTCAATCTCGGTCGATGGGAGGGGTAAGCCGACGCTGCCGTTAAATTCCGCTCAGATCGACTGGCCCCATGCAAACCATGGGCGATGCTTCGGTCAAGCCATAGCCTCCGATAATCGGTAGGCCTGTCACGGCCTGCCAGCGCTCAGCGACGGCCTGCCGCACTCGAAAACCGCCGATAGCCAGTCTGAAGCTGGAGAAATCAAGCTGTAAAAATTTTTTATTTTTAAGCAAGGCGGCGAACAAAGCATTAAAACCGGTGATGGCTGTAAATTTACGCTGGCGCATTTCGGATACGAACAGAGGAATATTGTGGGGATTGGTAATGAATACGTTCAGCCCGCCGTAATAAAGAACGCAGAGGCAGTTGAGGGTCAGGCAAAAAATATGATGCAGCGGCAGAGCGGTCATCATAACTTCTTCGCCCTCGCGCCATGCCGGCCCAATACAGGCGACGATCTGCTGGATGTTGGCGACCATGTTGCGATGGGCCAGCATCACGCCCCTGGCCACGCCTTCCGCGCTTTGTTTGTAGTGGATGAGAGCTAAATCTTCACCGGTGATGGCGATCGATTGTAATTGACGGCTGTTTCCGATATTCAGCACTTCATTAAAGCGAATGGTGTTGGACAGTGAATAATCAGGAACGAGCCTCTTAATATGCTTGCTGACCAGATTAACAACCTTGGCTTTCCAGTACGGCAGCAGATCGCCGATTTCCGTGATGATCGTTTTCTTGATGTCCGTTTCCTCAATCACCTTCGCCAGTACATAAGCAAAATTGGCAACAATCAGGATCGTCTTAGCTCCTGAAACCCGCAACCGATACTGTAATTCTTCGGGGGTCGCCATGGGATTGATGCTGACGGCGACCAGTCCAGCCCGCAGCACGCCAAATAAAGCCACCGGGTATTGCAACACGTTTGGCAGCATAATGGCCACGCGCTCGCCTTTGACCAGACCCAATTCCTGTTGCAGATAAACCGCGAAGGCCCGACTTTTTGCTCTAATTCGTTATAACTTATACTGTGGCCCATGCTGGCGAAGGCGTTACGCCGGCCGAACTGGCAGCAGCTTCGCTCAAACACTTCAACCAACGAGCGGTACTGTTCGAGATTGATCGTCGTCGGCACGTTGGGCGGATAACGCTTCAACCACACATTTTCCAATGAAAAATCTCCGATAAACAGCCTTGAGCCAGCTTAGCTGGCTTTCTAGGCGATGGCAGTTTTTACAGATATGGCATAGATACTGTTCAATTTCCAAGTCATGGATTTTAATCGAACCCACTAAAATAATTGACTTGGAATTTTTCTGTTTGTTACCTGATCACACGGCGACTTAGCCGAGCAATAACGCTTTGATCCGCCAAGCTATCGCCATTGATCAAAAGGGGTTATACCGTCGCGAGAACGCCAAGGCGGCGCCAGGGCATTAGGACGACGCGCCAAGCGCTTCGCATTGCTAGCGTCGCCCCCTGATTTTTATCCCTATCCTCGCCGGAACATCACCAGATGGTCAATTTCTAGCCGGATACCGATGCGTTCCCCCAAGCGGTGGTTGTGATGGCTCGGCGCCAAGCACAACAATCGCGCCCCGCTGGGCAACTTCAGGGTATAGAGAAACTCCGCCCCGCGAAACGCGCGTTCCACTACTTCGGCGGCCAGCGGACTGGCGTCATCGTGGGTCACATCATCCGGCCGCACCAACACCTCGACTGGATCGCCCGGCTCGCAACCCGCCAGCGGTATGCCATCAATATCGCCCAGTTCGGTGCAGACCCGGCTTCCCTCTCCCATCTGGCCCGGCAAGAACACGCCTTGGCCAATGAAATCAGCGACAAAATGATCGGTGGGCCGATGATAAAGATTATAGGCGTTATCCCACTGCAACAGTCGACCCTGATCCAACACGCCGATCTGGTCAGCAAAAGCGAAGGCTTCGAACTGGTCGTGGCTGACCAGCAAGCCGCCGATGCCCTCCCGTAGCAGAATCGCGCGGATTTCGTGGGCCAAATCCTCGCGCAAAGCGACATCCAGGCTGGAAAATGGCTCATCCAGCAACAAGAGCCGCGGCCTTGGCGCAAGCGCGCGGGCCAAGGCCACCCGCTGTTGCTGGCCGCCGGAAATCTGGTGAGGATAACGCCGCGCGTATTCGTCCAATCCAACCAACCGCAACAGATCACGCACCCGCGCCCGCCGTTCATCCGCTTTCCAGCCCCGCAGCCCAAAGGCCACATTGTCGGCAACCGTCAAATGTGGAAACAGCGCCAAGTCTTGAAACATCATGCCGATTCGCCGCTGTTCGGGCGGCAGCGTCCAACCAGGTCGGCTCAGCTCGGTTCCTTCCAAACGGATCGAACCGCTTTGGATCGGTTCGAAGCCCGCGATGGCGCGCAACAGCGTGGTCTTGCCGCAGCCACTGGGGCCAAGTAGGCAACCGATCGCCGCGCTGTTCATTTTAAACGAGACATTCTCAACCACCCGCTTGGGCGGATAGGCAACGTCGATAGCAGCGAGATCAAGAAACGGCGTCATAACCTGGTCTCGAACGGCCGATGGCGCGGCTGAGCAGGATCACCGGTCCGATGCCAGCCAGCACCACCGCCAGTGCAAAACTGGCCGAATCCGCCAACCGCTCATCTGACGCCAGTTCGTAAGTCCGCACCGCCAGCGTGTTGAAGTTAAAAGGTCGAAGAATCAGTGTGGCCGGCAATTCCTTAAGCACATCGACAAACACTAAGAGCACAGCGGTCAATAAACTGCCGCGCAACATCGGAATATGCACGCGCCACAACACCGCGCGCGGCGTCGCTCCCAGCGCGCGAGCAGCGTCATCCATGCTTGGCCGGATGCGCGCCAACCCCGCTTCCACGCTATGTAAGGCCACCGGCAGAAACCGCGTACAGTAGGCGAACAACAGCGCCATCACCGTGCCGCTCAACAGCAAGCCGGTGGACAGTCCCAGCCATTGCCGCGCCCAGCCGTCCACACCGCGGTCGATGGCGGCCAGCGGCAACATCACTCCGATGGCAACTACCGTGCCGGGCACGGCGTAACCCAAGCCGGCGCCGCGCACCGCTGCCCGCGCCAACGGTCGCGGCCGCAAGCGCTGGCCATACCCCAGCAACAGCGCCAGCGCCAGAATCAACAACGCCGCGCCCAGCGCCAGCGATAAACTGTGGCTCAGCAAGTGCCAGAAGCGTCCGTCCATCATGCGCGGCGCGGTGCGGAACGCCCAGATCGCCAACTGTCCGGCGGGTAGTAGAAACCCGAACAGCAGAGGCAACAGGCAAGCCAGAGTCGCCAACCATCGCCAACGGCCCCGCAGCGCGAGGCGGGCGGGCCGAAACTGCCGGTTGCCGGTATGATGAAAGCGCGCCAGCCGGCGTGAAAATCGCTCGAACACCAGCAGCGCGAACACGAACAGCAACAACAGTCCCGCGAGTTGGGCGGCGGCTATGCTGTCGTTCATCCCGTACCAGACCCGAAAAATGCCGGTGGTAAACGTACTCACCCCAAAATACTGCACGGTGCCGTAATCCGCCAATGCCTCCATTTGCACCAGCGATACGCCGGCGATCAGCGCCGGCCGTGCCATTGGCAGCGAGACCGCATGAAACCGTCGCCAAGGCCCTGCCCCCAGGGAGCGACTGACTTCCAGCACCGCGACCGACTGTTCGAGAAAAGCCGCTCGCGCCAGCAGATAAACGTAAGGATAAAGCACCAACGCCAGCATCAGCACCGCGCCGGGCAATGAACGGATTTCAGGAAACCAATAATCCTGGCGACTCCAGTGAAAACTCTCCCGCAACGCGGTTTGCACCGGGCCGGCGAAATCCAGCAAGCCAGTGTAAGTGTAAGCAATGATGTAGGCCGGAATCGCCATCGGCAGCAAAAGCATCCATTCGAACAGCCGACGACCGGGAAATTCGTGGATGCTGGTCAACCAAGCGGCAGGCACACCGATCAACAAGGTACCCACGCCGACGCCCAGCATCAGTAACAGCGAATTGCGGACATAATCCGCCAGCACGGTATCGGCCAGATGCCGCCAGACCGCGCCGGCCGGTTGCAGCGCGGTTACAAACACGGTCAGCACCGGCAGCGCCAGTAACAAAGAGACCCCGACCACCAGTAACACCCAGCGGTCGAGGCCAACCCACTGCGCTCGCAACCACTGGAAAAATCCGTGCCCAGCGATAGGAGACGTGGCGAGCCGGGGCGCGGACGCCCCTGGTTCGAGGGAAACGGTCACATCGGCGGAATCTTATCGGTTCACTTCCATCCCGCCCGATCCATTAATTGCACGGCGGCGGCGTTCAGTTCGCCCAGTTTGGCGACGTTGAGGGTATCGGCCTTGAACTCGCCCCAGGCTTTGAGGGTGGCGCTGGGCGGCATCGCCGGATTGACGGGATATTCGTTGTTGGTTTCAGCGTACCAGCGCTGGGCGGCATCGCTGGCCATGAACTCCAGCAGCTTGACGGCGTTGTCGCGATTGCGGGCATGGGCGGTGACACCGGCTCCGCTGACGTTGACGTGCGCACCGCTTGTAGCGGCGTTAGGCCAGAATACGGCGACTTTGGCGGCGGCTTGCTTTTCCGCCTCATCGCTGGCGTTGACCATGCCGCCGAGGTAGTAGGTATTCGCCAGCGTCACATCGCACTCGCCGGCGGCGACGGCTTTAATCTGGTCGCGATCACCGCCTTTGGGAGATCGGGCGAAGTTGGCGACTAGTCCCTTAGCCCACTCTTCGGCCTTGGCTTCGCCGTCATGGCTGATCCGGCCAGCGACCAGCGATTGATTGTAGATGCTATCCGAGGAACGGACGCATACCTTGCCTTTCCATTTTGGATCGGCCAACGCTTCGTAGCTGGATAGATCAGCGGGCTTGACTCGTTCCTTGGCGTAGATAATCGGCCGGGCACGCACCGACAGCCCGTACCAGTAGCCGTCGGGATCGCGATAGGCGGCGGGAATCTTCGCGGCGAGCATCTCTGACTTGACGGCTTGCAACACGCCAGCCTTTTGCGCGGCGGCCAGACGGCCGGCGTCGGTGGTCAGCAACACGTCGGCTGGGGTATTCACGCCTTCGCTTTGCAGCCGCTGCAACAGGGTTTCTTCCTTGTCCGTCACCAGGTTGATGGCGATGCCGGTCTGCTTGCTGAAATCATCCAGCAACGGCTTGATCAGGTCTTCCTTGCGGGCCGAGTAAACATTGACCTCGCCAGCCGCCATGACAGGTACGGCCAACAGCCCGGACAGGAGGCAAACGAGCGATAAGAGAAAGAACGGTTATATCGGGCGGGCATCGAACACTCCACGACTTTAAGATTCAGCTCAAATGATATTAATTCTCATTTAATCTGTAAAGCGGTGTTCCGAAAATAATTTAATTGAGTAAAACGCTCATCTATTCTATTGAATGAGGCAAATCCAGATTACCGAACAACATAATTTGACCAATAAATCTGTCTAGTCATGGTAGGTTAAAAATATCATCGAAGTCTCGGCTTTCAGCGAGAGATCAACGAGCGCGGCTTCGTCACGGTCAACCGATCAAACCGCATTTTTCCTAGGGTCAAACGCATCCCGCACTGCTTCACCGACGAACACCAGCAAGCTCAACATCAACGCCACCACCGCGAAACCAGCGATGCCCAGCCATGGCGCTTGCAGGTTGTCCTTACCCTGGCGCAGCAAATCGCCCAGGGAAGCCGAACCCGGCGGCAGGCCCAAACCGAGAAAATCCAACGCGGTCAGCGCGACGATGGAACCGGAGAGAATGAAGGGCATGAAAGTCAAGGTCGCCACCATGGCGTTGGGCAGCATGTGCTTGAACATGATCCGTCCGTCCGTCATGCCCAAGGCGCGGGCGGCCCGGACATAATCGAAATTGCGGGCGCGCAAAAATTCGGCCCGCACCACGCCGACCAAGGAAGTCCAACTAAACAGCATCAGTACTAGCAACAGCGTCCAGAAACCCGGCGTCACCACGCTGGACACGATGATCAAAATGAACAGTTGCGGCAACCCGCCCCAGATTTCCAGGAAGCGCTGGAAGAACAGATCAATTTTTCCGCCGAAATAGCCCTGCGCCGCGCCCGCCGCCACACCGATGACCGAGGAGGTCAAGGTCAGCAGCAGACCGAACAGCACCGAAATCCGCAACCCGTAGATCAAGCGCGCCAGTACGTCGCGGCCCTGATCGTCGGTGCCTAACCAGTTTTCGGCGGACGGCGGCGCGGGCGCGGGAACTGGCAGGTTATAATTCACTGTGTCGTGCCGAAAGCGGATCGGCGGCCACAGCATCCAGCCGTTTTCGTTGATCAAATTGGCCAGAAATGGATCACGGTAATTCGCTTCGCTGGGAAAGACGCCGCCAAAATCGGTTTCGGCATAATCCTTGAACACCGGGAAATACAATACGCCTTGGTGTTTCACCAACCACGGTCGGTCGTTGGCGATAAACTCCGCGCCCAGACTCAGGCCGAACAGCAGCAGAAATAACCACAGCGACCACCAGCCGCGCCGGTTGGCGCGAAATTGGGCGAAACGGCGGCGGGTCAGCGGAGTGATATGGATACCCAAGCGTTCCAGCATCGCTCAGCCCTGCCGCGTGGCGAAGTCGATGCGCGGATCGACCCAGTGGTACGTTAAATCGTTGACTAAATTCAGCAGCAGGCCGATCAAACTGAACACGTAGAGCGTGCCGAACATCACTGGATAATCGCGCTTGATCACCGCCTCGAAGCCCAGCAGACCGAGGCCATCCAACGAAAAGATGACCTCGATCAGCAGTGAACCGGTGAACAGCATCCCAACCAGCGTCCCCGGAAATCCGGCGATCACCAGCAACATGGCGTTGCGGAACACATGCCCATACAACACCTGTCGTTCGTTCAAGCCCTTGGCGCGAGCGGTCATCACGTATTGCTTGTTGATTTCGTCCAGAAAGGAATTTTTGGTGAGCATGGTCAACGAGGCGAAGCCACCAATCACCATCGCCGTCACCGGTAAGGCCAGATGCCAGAAATAATCGACAATTCGCGCCGGCCAACTCAACTCCGCCCAGTTATCCGACACCAAGCCGCGCAACGGGAACCAGTCCAGATAGCGCCCGCCAGCGAACACGATGACCAACAGGATGGCGAACAGAAAGGCGGGAATGGCATAACCGACGATCACCGCCGCGCTGCTTAACACGTCAAAACGCGAGCCGTCGCGCACCGCCTTGGCGATTCCCAGCGGAATCGAAATCAGATAAATCAACAGGGTGCTCCACACGCCGAGCGAGATGGAGACCGGCAATTTATCCAACACCAAATCCAATACGGGACGATCACGAAAATAACTGTTGCCAAGATCGAAGGTGAGGTAATCGCCGATCATTCGCCCAAATCGGATATAGGCGGGTTGGTCGAAGCCGAACTGGCGGTTGAGTTCAGCGACGAAGACGGGATCAAGTCCCTGCGCGCCACGATACGCGCCATTGCCACTAGCGTTTTGCTGTCCGGTCCTGCTTCGGCCCGCCTCCACCCCCTCGCCGCCGCCGACCCGTGACGTTGCCGAAACGGCGGTGCCCTTGAGTTGCGCCAACAATTGTTCCACCGGTCCACCCGGAGCGATCTGGACGATGGCGAAATTGATGGCGATGATGCCAAGCAGTGTCAGCGGAATCAGCGCCAGACGGCGCAGGATGTAGGTATACATAAATAAAACAGATAGCTATGAATTCTGGATTAGAGTAATTTTGCAAGATTATGATGAAGAATCCCGCCTTAAGGAATGACGGGTTTTAGAGTCTTATGCGTTCAGAGCTTTGGGGGAAATCAAGGCCAAGGGATAAGAAAAGGAGTTTACCCCCACCCCTTACATCCCCGATCGCCCTGGGGTCGGGGTAGCCCTCACCCTCGCGGCCAAGGAAGTCGCCGAAACCGACGACCAAAGACTCGAACGTGTGGAATTAACTAGCGGCGCGGCACGTTGACATCAGCGTCGGACAAACGCTTAACCTCTTAAGTGAGGGGCAACCGCAGGCCGGCGGGGATTAAGAAGCATAGCATCTCGACAATCCCCTCGGCTGCCAGGTCAGGCAGGACTTAGCACTTGTTAGCGGCTTTGAGTAGCGCATTGCACGGTGGGTTTCTAGGAGCGGGCGCTTTGTTAGCCGTTGGCTTGCGGAGTGTCTTATCGCTCGGCGCTGAGGATGCGATTTGACTGCAAATTGCGTCAGATACGGTGCGACCAGTAATGCCTACAGCACCAGTAACATAGCAGTTATACTGATCACCAGATTTAGTTTGAACCAGGTAGTCGGTTCGGACGCCACTATCCCGCCGATTGCTGATAGTGAAATCTTCCTTCTGGATACCAAGCGCAAAGGCAGTGCGCTCCTCAACGGAGTCTGAGGTAACAGCTACTGATGCACAACCCGAGACAGAAAGCGCAACGAGTAAACAAATCGCGATTTTCAAGGACAACCTCCGGATAGTAAGTTTAAGATTTTTGTGGCGCCAAAGCGGCTTCGCTTTTCTGGTCTATCTCGTATTGATCAAGTGCGTAGACAGATCGAAGACAGCAGGTATCTAGCCGATCAGCATTATTTGAAGGATATGCCCTATAACGCCAACGAACGGTCGGCTGACGTTGCAGAACGGAAGCCAAGGCAAGAAGTTAACATAAAACAACGCATGACGATTCCCTTTCGCCACAATGAAGGGTAGCACAAAGCCATGGTGGCAGACTTAGTACCTAACATTTGGAGCTTGTCAGGAATTTTTTATTTGTGAGATATACCAAATCATTAAATAAAAGAATGATATACGACGCAGCAAACGCCGGTAACGCGAAGCACCGAAATGCTGGATAAACGGCGTTGGATCTATTAGGGTTATTGTGCTTAGCCAGATCAGTGCGCCTGATCATCAAATACTCAATCCTACCTTGACATGCCCAAAGCTGAGATTGAAACCCTCGCCTCAAAAGTCGTCTACCAAAACCGGTGGATGACTGTTCGAGAAGATCAAATCCGTCGTCAAAACGGCAGCCTGGAATCTACGGCGTCGTCGAGAAATCCGACTTTGCCGTGATCGCCGCCGTTCAAGACAATTTTATGTATTTAGTCGAGCAATATCGCTATCCCGTGGGCGCTCGTTGCTGGGAGTTTCCGCAGGGCACTTGGGACCACGGCAACAACGACCCACTCGAATTGGCCAAAGCTGAACTGCGCGAGGAAACCGGCCTCACGGCGGGCCGCATCCACCATGTCGCCAAGCTGCACGAAGCCTACGGCTACTCCACACAAGCGTTCGATCTGTTTTTCGCCACCGATCTGCGCCAAGGCGAGCCGCAATTGGAGCCGGAGGAGCATGGGTTGATTGCAAAAGCCTTTCCGATCCACTCCGTGGAAGACATGATTTGCGCGGGCCAAATCACGGATGCCGTCACAGTGGCCAGCTTTGGCTTGCTCCGCCTGAAACGGTTGCTGTGAAAAAATGCGCCCCACTTCGAGAAAATAAATGCGAGTTATGAGGTGCGAAATTCCATGATCAGAAGATCGATCCTAGCGGCTATCGCCGTATTTGCGATGTGCGGCGCATCCTGGGGACAACAATCGCACAGTTACGATCAACAACCAACGATCACGGTCAGCGGGGAAGCAGTCGTGAACGTCAAACCGGACAAGATCGTGATCCGGTTCGGCATCGAAACCTGGGACCCCAATATTGCCAACGCCAAGGAAAAGAACAATGAAATACTCAGGAAAACCATCGGTATGGCGAAAGAACTGGGCGTCTTGGAAAAAGAGGTGCAAACCGATTACCTCTCCATAGAACCCCGCTGGAAAGATGAATACCGCAATGAAGGTTTTATTGGCTATTTTGTCAGAAACTCCATCGTCATCACCCTGAGTGATATCGCCAAAGTCGAGGCGCTGGTTACCAAAGCTTTACAGGGTGGGGTCAATTATATTCACGGCGTGGAATATGAAACGACCGACTTAAAGAAATACCGCGAGCAGGCGCGGGAACTCGCCCTGAAAGCGGCCAAGGAGAAAGCGGATAAAATGGCCGCCGTCCTGGGCCAATCCATCGGCGCGCCGCTTCGGATCACTGAAAGCCCTGGCAACTCATTTTGGTGGTACGGATCCAGTTGGGGCGGATGGGGCTATGGACGAAGCCAAGCCATGAATCAAAATGTGAGCCAAAACGCGCCGGACGGCTCGGGCGCAGCGGGTCAAACTATCGCGCTCGGCACACTCGGTATCCGCGCCAACGTGGAAGTGGTTTTTGAAATGAGAAGGTAAGCGCCGCGAAGCCAGCGGGATAACCCACTGAATCACCCTCAATCATCCGTAAATTCAGCCTTTTCAGAAGCGAAATCGAATGCAACGCTACAAAAACCTCAACGGAAATTCAGGCGTCAAGGCCTACGAAATCAACCAAGACTCCATCATCGTGGAATTTACGACCGGCAGCTGCTATTTGTACACCAACGAAAGCGCCGGCGCGCCCCATATCACCGCAATGCACCGCTTGGCCCAACTCGGCAAAGGACTCAATACCTACATCAATCAAAATACCCACATGGCCTACGCCAAAGACCTTCGACCAGATTAGCAATCGGCGGCCGTTGGAAGGGCGGAATCGAAAGGCGATTCAGTTCGCCTTGCTCGCCTCCGCGCCGCGCTGGCTCCTCGCCTTCTCCTTGGCCGGATCGATCCACCACGTTTCCAATTGCACCCCTTGCATCGGCACCGTCGCTGGATAGCCGAACTTATCCCAAAAGGCAATCCGATCATAGGGAATATGCCAGTGCGGAATCACCAGATAATTCCACTGCAACGCCCGATCCAGCGCCCGCACCCGCGCCACCAAACTGACGCGATCCGGCGCGGAAATAACTGAATCCACTAACCGATCCACCGCCGGGTTTTTCAAGCCGAGCACATTGCGGCTACCGGGTTGATCGGCCGCCGCGCTGCTCCAAAATTCGCGCTGCTCGTTGCCAGGCGATAGCGATTGCCCCCACACGTTGACGATCATATCGAAATCGAAGCTACGCTCCCGATTTTCATACTGCGCTGAATCGACCGAGCGCACGCTCATTTCGATGCCGAGCCGCTCCAGATTGCGGGCAAACGGCAAGGCGATCCGCTCCCAGGTCGGATCGGCGATCAGCAGTTCAAAGCGGAAAGGTTCGCCGGTTTTGGCGTTGACCAGCTTGCGGTCGCGGAAAATCCAACCAGCCTCCTGAAGCAGCTGTAGGGCTTTCTGGAAATTACCGCGCAGTTCGCCATCATCCCTAGCGGTGGGAGGTTCGTAAGCGGTCGTGAATACTTCCGATGGCAACGCTTTACGGAGCGGCTCTAAGAGGGTCAGCTCTTCCGGCGAGGGCAGACCCCGCGCCGCCAGTTCAGAGTTATCGAAATAACTGCGGGTGCGAGTGTATTGCGCGTAGAAAAGATTACGATTGCTCCACTCAAAATCGAAAGCGTAAGCTAATGCTTGGCGGACTTTAGGGTCTTGAAATAACGGACGGCGCAGATTGAAGGCAAAACCCTGCATCCCGGCCGGTCGCTGATGGGAAAAGGTTTCTTTTTTCAGCAAGCCTTTGGTTAGTCCTGGAAAGTCATAGCCAGTCGCCCATTGCTTGGCGATGTTTTCCACCCGTAAATCGTAAGCGCCAGCCTTTAACGCCTCTAGCGCCACCGTGCCATCACGATAATAGTCGTAGCGCAGCCGGTCGATATTGTTCAAACCGCGTTGGACTGGCAAATCCTTGCCCCAGTAGTTTTCATCCCGTTTGTAAATGATAAAGCGGCCTGATTCAAAGCGTTCGATCCGATAAGGACCACTGCCGACTGGCGTCTCCAGCGTCGTCGCGGCGAAATCCCGCTCCCGCCAATATTTTTTAGATAAAACCGGCAGTTGGCCAATAATGAGCGGCAATTCCCGGTTCTCTCCTGAAGAGAAAGTAAATTTTACCCGCCGCTCGTCTAGCTTTTCCAGCTTAGCGACATCGGCATAATACAAGCGATAAGATGGGCTACCTTTGGTCTTCAGGACCTCGAAAGAAAACAACACATCGTCGGCGGTGATCGGCGAACCATCATGGAATTTAGCCTGCGGTCGTAGCGTAAAGGTAACTGAGCCGCGATTTTCAGCCACATCCACGCTCTCGGCGATCAGACCATATTCGCTAAACGGCTCATCGGCGCTGCTCACCATGAGCGTTTCGAACAATTGGCCGATGCCAGCCGCCGCTTGACCTTTGATATTGAAGGGATTGAAGGTATCGAAGCTGCCAAGGGCGGCAAAGCGCGCCTCGCCGCCCTTAGGCGCATCGGGGTTGACGTATTCGAAATACTTGAAATCCGCCCCGTATTTGGGTTGGCCGTGCAAGGCGATGCCATGCGCCGGCGCTCCAACGGCAAGGTTGGCGACTAAGGCACAGGTTGAACCGACCAAACCCAAGATCAGTCCCCGATAAAAACGGTATTTTGCGCGCGTCATGCACTTTCCTTTACAGTTTACAGATTCAGTGACCTTTTTAAACGATACCCAAAACGCATAGGAGTTCATTATGGGCTTTCTCGCCGGTAAACGCGCCTTGATCCTCGGTGTCGCCAGCAACCGTTCCATCGCCTGGGGCATCGCCCAGGCCATGCATCGGGAAGGCGCCGAACTGGCTTTTACCTACCAAAACGACAAGCTAAAACCTCGCCTTGAGAAAATGAGCGCTGAACTGGGCAGTTCAATTGCCCTGCCCTGCGAAGTGGAACGGGATGCCGATATTGAAGCGTTGTTTGAGACGCTCAAGCAACGTTGGGATGGGTTGGACATTGTGGTGCACTCCATCGCGTACGCCCCGCGCGAAGCGCTGGAAGGTGATTATCTGGAAGGTATCAGCCGCGAGAATTTCCGGATCGCTCACGACATCAGCTCTTACAGCTTTGCGGCGCTGGCCAAGGCCGCCCGGCCCTTAATGAAAGGTCGCCAAGGCGCGCTAATCACCATGACTTATCTGGGCGGCGTCCGGGCCGTGCCGAATTACAACGTGATGGGACTGGCCAAGGCCAGTCTGGATGCCAATGTCCGCTATCTGGCGCAAACGCTAGGGCCGGAAGGCATCCGGGTTAACGCTATTTCCGCTGGCCCGATTCGCACCCTGGCCGCGTCCGGCATCAAGAACTTCCGCAAGATGCTGGATACCTTCGAGCACATCGCGCCGCTGCGCAAGTGCGTCACCATCGAGGAAGTTGGCAACACGGCCGCTTTTCTCTGTTCTGATCTGGCATCCGGTATCACCGGCGAAATCGTCTATGTCGATGGCGGCTTTAACACGGTCGCCTTGGGGGCGATGGAATAAGTTTTCCACCCTTTCCAAGCGGAAAGGGCGCTTCATTCCAATGCCTAGAGTCGGTCGTTATAGGTGACAACCTTGGTCTTGGCGCGCACGCTTTCCAGCAGACCGTCAAATTGACTAGAGCCGGTTTGCTGGGCCAACTGCTGGGCCAAACTCTTGCGCTCATCTTCTGAGAGGGCGTCTTTTTGGCCTGGCGCGACCTTGACTATTGCCAGCACCGCCTGATCGCCATTGCTCAATGCAACCGAACCCAAAGCCACCTTGCCGGCTTCCGGTTGCGGTAAGCGGAACGCCGCCGCCAGAACGGCTTGATCCACGGCCGGGGTGTTCCGATCCACCAAACCGGGATTGCTAAAGGTTCCACCAAACTCCTTGGCCAAGATTTGCAAGTTCACGCCCTGCGCGGCACGGCTCTTTAGCGTTTCCAGATCCTTGGCCAAGGCTTCACGCGCCTGGGTCTGCCGCAAGGTTTTGACGATCTCCTCGCGCGCTGCCTCAAAGGTGCGCGGCGTTGCCGCCTGATGCCCCTTGCTTCGAATCACCACGAGATGACCCGGCGCCAGTTCGATCGGCTCGCTGTTCAAACCACGTTTGAGCAATTCCTCGCTAAAAGCGCTATTGGTGACTTTGGGATTAGCTGTGATCCCCTCGCCGCCTTGACGACTGAACCAACCGCTTTCCTGGATCGGGACGTTCAGAGCCTTAGCGGCGGGTTCGAGACTATCGGGATGCTCGTAGGCTAGGTTAGCGAGATTTTGCGAGATCTCGTAAAACTGGTTCTCGGCTTTCTGTCGCCGCAGTTCTTGCGTCACGGCATCACGCACCTCTTCAAAGGGTTTCGCCTGGGCCGGCGTGATGCTATCAAGCCGGATCACATGAAATCCCGTCGGCATTCGGACCACTTCGCTGATATCGCCCGATTGCTGCAAGGCAAACAGGGCGTTTTCCAGCGCCGGGTCGTCGAACATCCCTCTATTGATGGCGCCCAACCCACCACCCTCCAGTTGGCCCGCGGTATCCGTTTTGGCCTCCTGTACGATCTGATCGAAACTCTTGGCTCCAGAGCGGATATCGCTGGCGATTTGCTGCGCTTTAGCGCGGGTTTGCTCTATTTCAGCCTCGCTAGCGTTCGGTGGCAATTTCACCAAAATGTGTGAGGCCTGGCGCTCCTCAGGTCGGCCATATTTCGCGATTTGCTCCTCGTAGCTGGCTTTTAGCTCGTCTTCGGTGGCGGTGATTCCTTCAGCGATTTGTGATTGTTTCAATTCCACGAACTGCACTTGAGCCTGCTCGGGATTGACGAAGCGCTCCTTGTTCTTCTCAAAATAGTCCTGCACCGCGCGCTCATCAACCGTCGCCTGAGCGACATATTTTTCCAACGGCAAGACGAGGTAATTTAATTCCCGCTGTTGCTTGAGCAGCGCGATGAGTTGGTCAAGTTCGAGTGGGGTCACCAAGGTCGATCCGATGACGCCTTCCCGAAGCTGCTGCATCGCCAGCGATTCCCGTAAACCTTCCTCGAACGCTGCGAGGGTAAAACCCTGGTTACGCACCAGACGCTCATATAACTCCTTGGTGAAGCCGCCGCTTTCCTGGAAAACCGGCAATGCCAGGATTGCGTCATGCAACTGCTGGTCGCTAACTCGAAAGCCCTGTTGGCGGGCAAGCTGGGTTAGCACCCGTTCGCTTACCAGCTGCCGCAGGACATCTTGTTTCATGCGCGGCCCGTCCAGCAGCGATGGATCCAGGTTGCCGCCTAACATGCTTTGCATTTGCTGACGCTGCTGTTGGTAAGCGCGTTGAAATTCCTGCAACGTGATCTTGCTATTGCCCACCACCGCGGCATCCATTGGACCGCCGCCTTCAAAATAATAATTGACCCCCCACAAGGCGAAAGGAACAATCAATAGTCCAATGATGACGTAGGCGAACCAACTTTTGGCGTAATCGCGGATTTTCTGTAACACCATGATAGTTACCTGGTTTCAGATCGGATTATCGAAATTTTAGAGCCGGGGCCATCACCCGATCACCCACAAAAAAGGGTGTCTGAACGACACCCCTGAATAGTGGCGGAGCGGACGGGGCTCGAACCCGCGACCCCCGGCGTGACAGGCCGGTATTCTAACCAACTGAACTACCGCTCCCGATAGAACTGGGAAATTTGATTAACTACATCACACGAACTGGCGGAGCGGACGGGGCTCGAACCCGCGACCCCCGGCGTGACAGGCCGGTATTCTAACCAACTGAACTACCGCTCCAAAAACTTGATTGGTGGTGGGTGCTGAGGGGCTTGAACCCCCGACCCTCGCCTTGTAAGGGCGATGCTCTCCCAACTGAGCTAAGCACCCCCGGACGAATTGATCATTTTATTCCATCACGAAGCGTTTTTCCAGCCTTGAATATCGGGGTTTTACTGGCTTTGATTTCCATGGCTTCACGCGTTTTGGGATTATGGCCAGTCCGGGCCGGGCGATCCCGTATTGAAAAAGTTCCAAAACCAGTGAGCACTACATCTTCCCCTTTTTGTAGCGATTTACTGATCGCCTCCAACATGGCATCCAACGCCTTGCCGGATGCAACCTTGGACAGCTCCGTCACTTTAGCAATCTCGCCGATTAGCTCAGTCTTATTCATGAACCCCTTCCTATGTAATGGGTTTACGTTATTGGGTCCGGACGCCGCCCCACTACTGGGGGCACGTTGATCCCACCCTGGAATAAAGATAGCGGATTTTCTTATAACAGGGCCGTTAAAGCAGTGTCAACCAAGGCCAATGACCTTGTTTAATGCGGGCGAACGCTCTCCTGCGTACCGCCGGACTTAACCGCTGTGTCTGGAGGAACCGCGCTGGCCGCTGTTTCCGCTCCCTCCGGCAGCCTGGGAGTTGGCAACGTCTGCAACGCGATCTCCAACACCTGATCGATCCAGCGCACTGGCCGCACGTCAAGCTTGGCAAGAATATTTCCGGGAATCTCGGTCAAATCCTTGCGATTCTCCTCTGGAACCACCACGGTCGAAATGCTACCTCGATGCGCCGCCAGCAGTTTTTCCTTGAGTCCGCCAATCGGCAGCACTTCGCCTCGCAAGGTGATTTCGCCGGTCATGGCGACATTGGCCCGCACCGGAATGCGTGTCAGCGTCGATACCAGCGCGGTGCACATCCCGATACCCGCGCTGGGACCATCCTTGGGCGTGGCTCCTTCAGGTACATGAATGTGGATATCGGCGTTTTGATGGAAATCCGGCTTGATGCCGAGCATCTCCGCGCGACTGCGAACCACGGTCAACGCGGCCTGGATGGATTCCTGCATCACCTCGCCTAATTGGCCGGTGTGGATCAATTTGCCCTTGCCGGGCACCAAGGCGGCTTCAATGCGTAACAGTTCGCCACCCACTTCAGTCCAAGCCAGCCCGGCAACTTGCCCGATCTGATCCTGTTCTTCCGCCAAGCCATAACGGAAGCGGCGCACGCCGAGATAGTTGTCCAATATCGAGGGAGTCACCTCCGTTTTGCCATCCACTGGGTGCAGAGTGACCTCTTTGACCACTTTACGACAAATCTTGGCGATCTCCCGTTCCAGGTTGCGCACCCCGGCTTCTCGGGTATAGAAACGAATCATGTCACGGATGGAATCCTCGCTGATCTCCAGTTCGCCTTTCTTCAGGCCGTTGTTGCTCATCTGTTTCGACACCAGATAACGGGTCGCGATATTGAGCTTTTCATCCTCGGTATAACCGGGAATCCGGATGACCTCCATCCGATCAAGCAGCGGCGGCGGGATATTGAGGGTGTTGGCGGTCGCCACGAACATCACATCCGACAGATCGAAATCGACCTCCAGGTAATGGTCGTTAAAGGTATTGTTCTGCTCGGGGTCGAGCACTTCCAACAGCGCCGAAGAGGGATCGCCCCGAAAATCCATTGACATCTTGTCAATTTCATCAAACAGGAACAGCGGGTTACGTACGCCCACCTTGGCCAGATTTTGAATGATCTTGCCGGGCAGCGATCCGATGTAGGTACGGCGGTGACCGCGAATCTCCGCTTCATCACGCACCCCACCCAAAGACATCCGCACAAATTTGCGGTTAGTGGCGCGGGCAATGGAACGACCCAACGAGGTTTTGCCAACGCCGGGTGGCCCAACCAGACACAGAATAGGCCCCTTGAGTTTGCGCGCGCGCTGCTGTACCGCAAGGTATTCGAGAATCCGTTCCTTGACCTTCTCCAGACCGTAGTGATCCGCTTCGAGAATTTCCTCGGCGGTCGTCAAATTCTGATGGATCTTGGTGCGCTTTTTCCAGGGGGCGTTGGCCAGCCAGTCGATGTAATTGCGCACGACCGTCGCTTCGGCCGACATTGGCGACATCATTTTCAGCTTATTGAGTTCGGCCTGCGCCTTGCTCTTGGCTTCCTTCGGCATGCCAGCCTTTTCAATGCGTTGCGTCAGCTCCTCAATTTCGTTGGGGGCGTCTTCCAAATCACCGAGCTCTTTTTGAATCGCTTTCATCTGCTCGTTCAGATAATACTCGCGCTGGCTCTTTTCCATTTGTTGCTTGACTCGACCGCGCACCCGCTTTTCAACCTGCAAGATATCGATCTCGCCCTCGATCAGCGCCAGCAAATGCTCCAGCCGTTGACGCAGGTTCTGGAGCTCCAAAACTTTCTGCTTTTCGCTCAACTTCAGCGTCATGTGGGCGGCGATCGTATCGGCGAGCCGGTTGGGATCGTCGATGCTGGAAACCGAAGTCAGCACTTCACCGGGAATCTTTTTGTTGAGCTTGACGTACTGCTCGAAAATATTCAGCAGGGAACGCATCATCGCCTGGATTTCCTGCGAATCCTCCTCCTCCAGCAAGGGATCCAGCACCGATACTTCAGCCATAAAGCACGTCTGGGTTTCGGTAAAGCGATGGATGCGAACCCGTTGGCTGCCTTCCACGAGCACCTTCACCGTGCCGTCTGGCAAGCGCAGCAATTGCAACACGTTGGACAAGGTGCCAATCGCGTAAATATCACCGGTGTTGGGATCGTCCACCTCGGCGCCTTTTTGCGCGATCAGCACGATCCGTTTGTTGCTTTGCATCGCCAGATCGAGCGCGTGAATGGATTTTTCCCGGCCAACAAACAAGGGGATCACCATGTGCGGATAGACCACCACATCGCGCAGCGGTAACACCGGCATCAGCGTATGATTGGGCAAAGGGTCGAATTTGGCTTCGTTCTGCTTCATGGCAGGGTCTCAACGGTTAAACCGGACAGGGGCTGGCCACGCCGGTTTGGCAAATGAACGCAAACGACAAAATCCCTGACTGAAGGGAACAAGCGCCCAATGAAACGGCGCTTGAACTCCGGCATCAATCGCCTGATGCTGGATTGGGGTCAATCGTGCGCCACGGCACGGCGTTCGGTGTTTTCGTAGATAAAATAAGGCTTGGCGCGCCCTTCAACCACGGAATCATCGACCACGACCTTATGCACATTTTGCATGCTGGGCAGATCGTACATGGTGTCGAGCAGGATATGTTCGATAATGGTCCGCAGACCGCGCGCCCCGGTCTTACGCTCCATGGCTCGGCGCGCGATCGCCCGCAAGGCATCCTCCCGGAATTCCAACTCGCTGCCCTCCATTTCGAACAAGCGGTTGAACTGTTTGGCGATAGCGTTCTTGGGTTCGGTTAAAATCCGTACCAGCGCGTTTTCATCCAATTCAGTCAAGGTGGCGACCACCGGCAAGCGACCGACAAATTCAGGGATCAGCCCGTACTTGATCAAATCTTCCGGCTCGACATCCATCAACACCTCACCGACTGACTTGCCGTTATCCTTGCTCTTGACTTCCGCCGAGAAACCAATCCCACCCTTCTCGGAACGGCTGCGAATCACCTTATCCAAACCGGCGAAGGCGCCGCCGCAAATGAACAGAATGTTGGTGGTATCCACCTGAAGGAATTCCTGCTGGGGGTGCTTGCGGCCGCCCTGCGGCGGCACCGAGGCGACGGTTCCTTCAATCAGCTTCAGCAAGGCTTGCTGCACGCCCTCACCGGAAACATCGCGGGTGATGGAAGGATTGTCGGATTTGCGCGAAATCTTATCGATCTCGTCGATATAAACGATGCCAGTTTGCGCTTTTTCAACATCGTAATCGCATTTCTGGAGCAGCTTTTGAATGATGTTCTCGACATCCTCGCCAACGTAGCCAGCCTCGGTCAACGTGGTGGCGTCAGCGATGGTGAAGGGCACGTTGAGCAACCGCGCCAGCGTTTCCGCCAACAGCGTTTTGCCCGATCCGGTGGGACCGATCAATAAAATATTACTCTTGGCGACCTCGATCTCGACAGTTTTGGTGCGATTGCCATGCTGTAGATCCAAGCGCTTGAAATGGTTGTACACCGCCACCGCCAATACCTTCTTGGCGCGCTCCTGCCCAATGACGTATTCATCAAGCACCCGGTTGATATCCTGGGGTTTGGGTAGCTTGTTCGCGGTAGCGGGAGCAGTCTCTTCCATCTCCTCGCGGATAATGTCATTACAAAGCTCAACGCACTCATCACAGATGAATACGTTGGGCCCCGCGATCAGCTTGCGCACTTCATGCTGGCTTTTGCCACAAAAGGAGCAATACAACAGCTTGTCGTCGTCGCTCCTGTCGCTTCGGTCTCTGGTCATATACCTTCCTCATCATCGCGCGGTCGCTCGAATTACCGGAGGACCACTGGCCGTCGCTAGCGCTTTCCAAAAATCGGGTGAGGCGTCAATTCACCGGATCAGGCCGTTGGCATCCGCTGATTTAATACAGCATCAATCAGGCCATATTCGACCGCTTCGGCGCCGCCCATGAAATTATCGCGGTCGGTGTCGATCGCGATCTTCTCGACCGGCTGGCCAGTATGCCGAGCCAAAATACGGTTCAGGCGATCCCGCACCAGCAAGATTTCTCGGGCGTGGATGTCAATATCGCTGGCCTGCCCCTGAAATCCACCCAGGGGTTGGTGAATCATGATGCGGGAGTGCGGCAGGCAAAACCGCTTACCGGACGCGCCGCCCGCCAGCAGCAAGGCCCCCATGCTGGCCGCTTGACCGACGCACATGGTGCTGACATTCGGCTTGATGAATTGCATGGTGTCGTAAATCGCCAGGCCGGCGGTAACCGCCCCTCCCGGCGAGTTGATATAAAAATGGATGTCCTTATCCGGATTCTCCGCTTCTAAAAATAACAACTGGGCAACCACCAGGTTGGCGACGTAATCCTCGACCGGCCCCACCAGAAACACGACCCGTTCCTTGAGCAGGCGGGAATAAATGTCGTAGGCTCGTTCGCCACGCGCGGTCTGTTCGACCACGATCGGCACGAGGTTAAGCGCCCGGATGCTGCTGGAAGCGTCGTATTCATTCATTCGGATGACCTCTGTTCCACCGGCTCCGGCGGTTGTTTTTCAGGAGCCATAATCGCGGCGAAGGTGCTGGCCTTCTCGGTGACCCGCGCCCGCTCGAGCAACCAATCGACAATTTGATCTTCGAGCACCAGCGCCCGCACGTTATCGAGCGCCTGCGGCGTCTGCTCGTACCATCGCAATACTTCGGCCGGCTCCTGATAAGTCGATGCCATGGTTTCCAAATAATCGCGCACCCGCCGTTCGTCGGCTTTAATCTCCTGAGCGGCCGCCAGTCGGGAAATCAGCAACCCCAGGGCGACTCGCCGACGGGCTTCAGGCTCGAACAAGTGCGCTTTAAGCTGTTGGGTCTTTTCGTCTTTGCGGTCGAGGGGAAAGCGCAGCTGGCGCGCCAGCTGCTCGATCTCAACGCCAATCAATACCTTTGGCAGCGGAATTTGATTGGCGTCCAATAGCCCTTGCATGACCTGGCGCTTGACCGCCGCCTTGATGCCGTCGCGCAGTTCCCGTTCCATATTCTCGCGTAGCGATTGCCGCAAGCCGGCGATGCCGTCTTCCTTGACATCGAAACTTTCGGCGAAGGTTTCGTCCACTTCGGGCAGAACCGGTTCTTCCACCGTACGAATGTTAACTACAAAGCGCGCCGTCTTGCCCGCGATATCCCCCGCGTGATAATCGTCGGGGAAGCGAAGATCAAACTCCGTTTGCGCTCCCGCGCCAAGACCCACCAGCCGATCTTCAAAATCTTTGAGCATGGCGCCCTTGCCCAAAATCACGTTGACCTTTTCGCCCTTGCCGCCAGCGAAATTCTGGCCGTCGATAGCGCCATCAAAATCGATGCATACGCGATCGCCCGCCACGGCGGGACAGTCCACCGCATTCCAAACCGTCCGCTGTTGCCGCAGAGTCTCTATCATCCCATCGACATCCTGCTCGGTGACTTCAGCCACTGGCCGTTCGACTTGGATGCCCTCAAATCCGGTGGGATCGAACTCCGGCATGACTTCAAAAACCGCGGCGTATTCCAGGTCCTGGCCTTCTTCCAAGTGTTTCGGTTCGATTTTTGGCCCACCCAGCGGATTCAGCTTCTCTTGGGCCAAAGCTTCACGCAAGCTGTGTTCCATCAATTCAGTGACCGCCTCGTACCGCACTCGTTCACCGTACATCCGTTTAACCAATTTGAGCGGCGCCTTACCCGGCCGAAACCCATCCATCTTCACCTGGCGAGACAGAGAAAATAACCGATCCTGAATTTCCTTGGCGAGTCTGTCAGCGGGTACTTGCACGGTCACCCGGCGTTCCAGATCACTCAGCGCTTCTACTGAAACCTGCATTATCGATTAACCTCAAACCTGTTGATCGTTGTGAGTCGGCAAACCGCTCCCCGGTGGATCGCTCTATAATCCAGGGAACGAAGACTGGCTAAAAGTTCCTTGGATGCGCGGTATAAATGGTGCGAAAGGAGAGACTCGAACTCTCACGGGATACCCCACTGGAACCTAAATCCAGCGCGTCTACCAGTTCCGCCACTCTCGCAATCAAATTCGGGTTTGCCAGCAAAAATTCCAAGAAATCGGGTGCGGTAACCACCGCTGCTTGTTACAAGTATACAGGACAACACGCCTTTCCGAATAGAAACAAGCCACAACGGGGCCGCGGCTATTGAGCCAAGCACAAGCAGGGAGAGAAAAACATTCGGATAGTAGAGATGGTGGGCCGTGTAGGACTCGAACCTACAACCAATTGATTAAGAGTCAACTGCTCTACCAATTGAGCTAACGGCCCAAAAACGGTTGCGATAAAAACAAAACTAGTTTCAAAAATCAAGACATACTTTGGGGTGGACGATGGGATTCGAACCCACGACGACCGGATCCACAATCCGGGACTCTACCACTGAGCTACGTCCACCATTGAAATTGCCTCAATCGGCCGCGAGCTGGCGCGCCCGGCAGGATTCGAACCTGCTACCCTCAGCTTAGAAGGCTGATGCTCTGTCCGCATGAGCTACGGGCGCGGTATCGGCAAAACTGCCTTCGAAGCTTTGCCCATCGCCCGAACGATGGTCGGGGTAGAGGGATTTGAACCCCCGACACCCTGCTCCCAAAGCAGGTGCGCTACCAGGCTGCGCTATACCCCGTTATCCGCCAAAACCAGCAGTCGATGCTTCCATACAGAACTGGTGATTTTATTTTCGATTTTAATTAGCGTCAAGCGGGTTTTAATCGCGCCGCCAAGTCGTTCCGATAGCGGTATCTTCAAGCACGATCCCCGCATCCTGCAACAGGCCGCGCATTCGATCAGCTTCCGCCCAGTTTTTCGCTTTGCGGGCCGCGGTACGTTCGGCAATCAGCGACTCAATTTGTTCGGTGGTGTACGCCACGAGTCCTTCCAACTTACCCGTAGGCGTTTTTTGACTGGCTGACCCTTGTAGAAAGAGTTCTGGCGGGGTTTTCAGCAACCCAAGCAGGCCACCCAAACCGCGCAAGCTAACCCCCAGGCAGGCCGCCAACTTTTCATCTTCTCCTCGCAATCGATTGACTTCGCGGGCTAAATCAAACAGCACCGCCAATGCTTCGGGCGTATTGAAATCATCATCCATCGCCTGGGCAAACCGGATACGCCAGCTCTCTTCCATCGGCGCATCGACCATCGGCAAATCGCGCAACGCCGTGTACAGCCGAGTCAGCGAGGCTTTGGCGTGATCCAGATTTTCGTCTCCATAATTCAACGGTCCCCGATAGTGGCTAGACAGAATGAACAGCCGCACCACTTCCGGCTGATAGCGCTGCAATACCTCACGTACCGTGAAGAAATTACCCAGGGATTTGGACATCTTCTCCTGATTAATCTGAACGAAGCCGTTATGCATCCAGAAATTCACATGGCGATGGCCGCAGGCCGCCTCCGATTGCGCAATCTCGTTCTCATGATGGGGAAACTTCAAATCCATGCCGCCGCCATGAATATCAAAATACTCACCCAAACAACGGGCCGCCATGGCTGAACATTCGATATGCCAGCCTGGCCGTCCCATGCCCCACGGCGAATCCCACCCCGGCTCGCCGGCTTTAATCATCTTCCATAACACGAAGTCCAACGGATCATCCTTGGCTTCCTCCACCTCGATGCGAGCGCCGGCCCGCAAATCTTCCAACTTCTTGTTAGCCAGCCGTCCATAACCGCCGAAGCGGCTCACGTCATAATACACATCGCCGCTGGCGCCAACATAAGCGAAACCTTTGTCAATTAAGGTCTGGATCATGGTGATCATATCGGCCATCGCCGCCGTGGCGCGCGGTTCGTGCGTTGGGGGCAGGATCCCCAACTTGCCCAAATCGTTGTCCATCGCCTCGATAAAGCGCGCGGTCAGTTGCTGGAAATCTTCCTGGTTTTGCCGGGCGCGCTGGATAATTTTGTCGTCGATATCGGTGATGTTACGGACGTAAGTGACTTCAAAGCCGCTGGCGCGCAACCAGCGCACCACCACATCGAATACCACCATTACCCGCGCATGGCCGACGTGACAATAGTCGTAAACGGTCATGCCACAGACATACATTCGCACCTTACCCGGCTCGATGGGTTGAAACAGCTCCTTTTTGCGGCTCAGGCTATTGAAAATCTGTAGCATGGATGGGTCTCAAAACAACATGGGGTCAGGGAAGTGAATTCACGGCTTTGCACAGCCCGGCGATGCACACGCTTGCAGGCGGCGCCGCGCTGTCTCAGGCTGGATTAGCGCCAGAATACGCGCCAGTTCGGGACCGTGCGTTTCGCCGGTCAACGCCGATCGTAACGGCATAAACAAATTTTTGCCCTTGACGCCGGTGCGCTGTCGCAACTCATCGATCAAGGGTTGGTAGGCCGCGCCGTGTCGCTCATAGGCTGCCAGCGCGTGCTCGAAGAATTCTGGGCCGGCGGCCGCTACCACGGCTTGGCCGTCGGCGCTACCCACCCAGTCCATCCCAAATAACCGCTCCGCCCAAAACAAAGCGTTGGTCGGAAACCGAATGTTAGGCCGGATCGCGGCGACAAAATCCTCCTTCAGCGGGCCGGGCACTCGCTCCCACACACCGGCCCCCCATCCAAGCCCATAGCTGTTCCCAGGGCGCGTGCTGGATCGCTTCAGTCTGCCAATGCAGCAGTTGCGCCTCATCAAAGCGCGCCGGAGCGCGGCCCAGATGGTCCGGCGTGAACCCGGTGGCCAATCCGTTCCATTCCATCCATTTATCGCGCTCGTAAGCATGGCCGAGCCGCGCCAGATAATTCAGCAACGCTTCGGGCAAATAGCCGCCAGTCCGCAGCTCGCGCACGCTGAGGTCACCCAATCGTTTCGATAGCGGCCCGCCATCGGCGCCGACAATCAGCGCCAGATGGCCATAGCGGGGAGCCGGTAACTCCAGCGCCTCCAACAGCAGCAGCTGGCGCGGGGTATTGGTGAGATGATCTTCGCCGCGCAGTACATGCGTCACCTCCATCAGCGCATCGTCCGCCGCGTTGGCAAAGAAGAACTGCGGAGTGCCATCGGCTCGGCGGATGACAAAATCGCCGATATCGTCGCTGGCAAACCGCTGCGGCCCGCGCACCATATCCTCAAATTCGATCATCTGACCGACCGGAACCCGAAACCGCAATGTCGGTTGCAAACCACGATCCAAGCGGGCCTGGCGGTCGGCTTCACTCAGGCGGGCGCAAGTTCCGGTATAACGCGGCGGTCGACCGGCCGCCAACTGGGTCTTGCGGCTCAAAGCCAGTTCGGCCGGCGTGCAAAAACAGGGGTAAACTCGCTCACCGGCTTCCAGCCGTTGGTAGTACCGCGCATAGATCGTCGCCCGCTCTGATTGGAGGTAGGGCTGATGTGGGCCACCGATCTCGGGGCCTTCGCGCCAGTCCAATCCCAACCAGCGCAAATCTTCGAGCAAAGCCGCCACGTATTCAGGGCGACCGCGTTCCTGATCGGTATCTTCGATCCGCAGTAAAAATCGCCCTCCCCAGCGCTGGGCCAGCAGGGCATTGAATAAAGCCGTGCGCACATTCCCAAGATGCAACAACCCGGTCGGACTGGGCGCGAAGCGTGTTTTAACGTTTTGGATGGCCGTCATAAAAGTATGGTAACGGAAAGGACTCGTAGTCACCAAATCTAGCGGTGAGCGTAATCACTGGCTATCATCACTGCCGCGATCTTGATAATTCAGGTAACTATCCAATGCGAAAACTGTGTTTGTCACTCACCGCGACCGTTCTTAGCGTGGTCGGCGCGCTCGCCCAGGCTGGGCCTCAAGTCCGCCTGGACACCAGCCTCGGCGCCATCACTGTGGAACTGGCCCCGGATAAAGCGCCCAAGACGGTGGAAAATTTCCTCGGCTATACCCGTGAGGGCTTTTATAACAATACGATTTTCCATCGCGTCATCGATGGCTTCATGATTCAGGGCGGCGGTTTTTCGACTGACTTTCAGCAGAAGCCAACCCGCTCGCCGATTCCCAATGAAGCCGACAACGGACTCAAAAATTTACGCGGCACCATCGCCATGGCGCGGACCGCCGACCCACAGTCCGCCACCGCGCAATTTTTCATTAACGTGAAAGATAACTCCGCCCTGGATTATCGCTCGCCAACACTCCAAGGTTGGGGTTATACCGTGTTTGGCAAGGTGATTGAGGGCATGGATATCGTGGATAAAATCCGTAAGGTCGCAACTGGCAAAGGTGGTCCTGTCGGTCAGTTCTCCGACGTGCCGACAACTCAGGTCATCCTCAATTCCGCCACCATTGTGTCCGCTCCCGCCGCACCAGCGTCAAACGCCACCCCACAACCTCCGAAACAGTGAGTCACTCCATGGTCAAGCTACATACTTCGCTCGGTATCATCAGCATCGAACTGGATGCTGACAAGGCCCCGATCACGACCGCCAACTTTCTCCAATACGCACGGGACGGCTTCTACGACGGCACGGTGTTTCATCGCGTGATTCCCAATTTCATGATTCAGGGCGGCGGCTTTGAATCGGGCATGGCCCAGAAAGCAACCCGCGCGCCGATCCGCAACGAAGCCGACAACGGTTTGAAGAATACAGTTGGCGCCATCGCCATGGCGCGAACCCCCGATCCTCACTCCGCCAGCGCGCAATTTTTCATCAACGTCAAAGATAACGATTTCCTTGACCATCGCGGCCAAACCAGCCAAGGCTGGGGGTATTGCGTGTTCGGCAAGGTGACGGCGGGCATGGAGGTCGTCAACGCGATCGCCAAGGCTCCCACAACCTCCAAACACGGCCACCAGGACGTGCCGGTAGAGGATGTTATCATTAACAAAGTGGAAATCGTCGGCGACTAAGCGCCATGAGCACGCTGTTCATCTCCGATCTGCACCTTGATCCAGCGCGACCCGCCATAACCGCCCTGTTCCTACGTTTTCTGACGCTACAGGCTCGGCGAGCCGAGGCTTTTTACATCCTGGGCGATTTGTTCGAGGCGTGGATCGGCGATGACGACGATGCCGAACTGGGGCGCACGGTCGCCCTGGCGCTACGAACGCTGGTCGATGGCGGGGTTCCGGTCTCTTTTCTGCACGGCAACCGCGATTTCCTAATCGGCGAGCGCTTCGCCGCCGCCAGCGGCGTGCGGTTACTGCCGGAAACCCAAATAATCGACCTCTACGGCGAACCCGTTTTAGTCCTACACGGCGACACGCTTTGTACCGACGATATCGATTACCAGGCGTTCCGGACACAAGCACGCGATCCTAGCTGGCAAGCTCGCCTGCTGGGATTACCCCTGCCCCAACGGCGGGCGCTCGCCAGCCAACTGCGCGAAACCAGCCGCCAAGCCACCCAGCAAAAAGCCAGCGACATCACCGACGCCAATCTTGAAACTGTCGATCACACACTGCGCACGCACGGCGCGCGGCGCATGATCCACGGCCATACTCACCGACCCGCCATTCACGAGTGGATACTCGATGGTTTAGCGGCGCGCCGGGCGGTATTAGGCGACTGGTACGATGGAGGCAACCTGCTGTGTTGCGACGCAAGCGGCTGGCAGTTGCAATTTTTCGCCGCTCTCGACGGCTGAAGCAATGATTCTGCTGCCCCAACGCCCCATTGCTTCACTGGCGCCCAATGAGCCAGGCACCTTCCCAGCGTTGATGGAGTTGTACGAAAGCAATTACATCAACATGCGCCGTCTGGTTCCAACCATGCCCAGAGCGCCGGTCAGTTTGATCTCCCAAATACCGGGGAGCTTGGATTTGCACTTTCGGTTGATTGAGCGTTTTCGCTACACCAGCGAACTGAATCTGACTTATCAATTCAAACAAAATGATAGCGCCTACGTGGAACCCGATCTTCGGATTCGGGTATATCATGATGCCCGGCTGGCGGAAGTGGTGGTCGCCCACCGGCGCCATTTCCCCATTTTTGACGCCGAATCCCTCGCTGTTCAGCGAATGGCCAGCGCGCAATTGTATTGGCGCTGGAAGATGAACCGTTTTCTATTCAAATGGCTAAATTATTGTCTGCGCCAAGGGCATCGCTTTGAGGAAACAGCCCATCAGGCCAATGGGCGCTCCTTTAACTTCTCTTAAAAAATTTAAGGAAATATTAGCGGGATTAGTTGACTAATATTGTCAGCTAATATAGCTTTTACATTTACACAATTAATTATCAGGAATTAACGGGCCGCGGATAAACCCTAAGCCCAGCAAGATACCCTCCGGGAGGTCGATTGATTGATCGGCTGGCTGTCAAGGGCTTGGCGCCGCACAAGCGATGAATCGCAACCCGTAGCCCGTTGTGCCTCGGCGCGACAATCCGATTAACATCACCAGCGGAATAGTGTATGAGACTCTCCACAAAAGGCCGTTACGCAGTAACTGCAATGATGCATTTAGCGATCCATGATCGCCATGGCCCGGTCACTCTGGCTGAGATTTCTCAATGTCAGGGTATTTCGCTGTCCTACCTGGAACAGCTGTTTGCCAAACTGCGCAAACGCAATTTAGTCGAAGGCGTCCGCGGGCCGGGCGGCGGTTATCGGCTGGCGCGGTTTCCGGACCAGATCACCGTCGCCGATATTATCAGTGCAGTCGACGAACGGCTGGACGCAACCCGCTGTTTCGGCCACGAGAATTGCCACGAAGGCCGTCGGTGCCTGACGCACGAACTTTGGACCGATCTCAGCCGGCAAATTTTCACCTTCCTGGAAGGCATTACCTTGGGTCAGTTTGTCGAGCGGCCAGCCGTCTGTGAAGTCGTGCACCGTCAGAATGCGGCCCGGCGACGCGAGCGCTCGGTCATCGAACAAACACCGATTTCCGTCGTTGCTTTTTAAGCTGTTTTTTGCGATGTGATCCGGTTGCCGATTTATCTGGACTATGCGGCCACCACACCCGTCGATCCAAGGGTAGCCCAGCGGCTGAGCCAACATCTGACTCAGGACGGCGTTTTTGGCAACCCTTCTTCCAGCACGCACGGCTTCGGCCAGACGGCGGCCCAAGCGGTTGCAACGGCGCGCGAGCAGGTTGCCGCTTTGCTCGCTGCCGATCCCAATGAGATTGTCTGGACCTCGGGAGCCACCGAAGCCAATAATCTGGCTCTCCTCGGCGTCATGCGCGCCAATGCTCGCAAAGGCCGGCATCTGGTCACGGCCAAGACGGAGCACAAAGCGGTGCTGGACGTCTGCCGACGGCTGGAACAGGAAGGTTGCGCGATCAGCTATCTGGAGCCCGGCGCGGATGGCCTGATCGCACCAGAACAAGTTGCGGCGGCGCTGCGCCCTGACACCGTGCTGGTATCGCTGATGCACGTCAACAACGAAACGGGCGTAGTGCAGGATGTGGCGGCCATCAGCGCCTTGGCCCACCAGCACGGAGTGCTGCTCCATGTCGATGCTGCTCAGAGCGTTGGAAAACTCCCCATCGACCTGCAACACTGGACTATTGACCTACTGAGCTTCAGCGCCCACAAGCTGTATGGCCCCAAGGGCAGCGGCGCGCTGTTTGTCCGGCGGCGTCCAAACCGGGTACGGCTGGAGCCCCTGTTTTACGGCGGAGGCCAGGAACGCGGTTTACGCGCTGGAACTCTCGCTGTTCACCAAATCGTAGCCACCGGCGAGGCCTGCCGGATCGCCAGCGTCGAAATGGCCAGCGAACAGGCGCGCCTCCAACAATTGCGTGATCAATTGTGGCGGGGCGTGGCCAAGCCAGGTCAGATCGCCTTGAACGGACATCACGCTCGGCATTGGCCCGGCATTCTCAACGTCAGTTTTGCCGGCCTCACGGCTGAGGCATTGATCGCCGCCATTCCAGAAATCGCGGTTGCCGCTGGCTCCGCTTGCACTTCCGCCACCGCCGAACCTTCGCACGTCCTGCGCGCCATGGGGTGCGATCTCCCACGCGCGCGTGGTGCGATCCGCTTCAGCCTGGGGCGCTTCACCACGACTGAAGAGATTGACTACACCATTCAATCCATCAACGTCGCTGTGCATCGTTTGCGGGAGCTGTCGCCGCTATGGGGACAAGAAAGTAGCGTACCCCTGAACGTCGATTGGTCGCCGCCGCTTTAAAACGGCACTCATCCGAGCCACTGTTCCCCGATTAAATCAAGGAATTGAGCGATGAATCTTCAGGAACGACACCTGTTGGTGGATCTAATTCGCAATCAACGTTGGGCCGCGCTCGCCACTCAAGGTCCGGATGGACCCGAGGCCTCCTGGGTTGCCTATGCAGCGGAAGCGGGCTTCAGTGGTTTTCTGCTCCATCTCAGCACGTTGGCAAGTCACACCCGCAATCTGTTGGCCCATCCGCGGGCGGGGTTGGCGATCAGCGCGCCGGAACAGGCAGAGATCGATCCCCAAACGCTCGCACGCGTCACAATCCAGGGAGACGTGGGGATCATTCCCAAAAACAGCGAATATTATCAGGATGCCGTTCGCCATTATCAGGCGCGATTACCAGGATCTTTACCGCGCTTCGAGTTTACCGATTTTCTGCTATTGCGGCTGACCCCGATCAAAGCCCGTTTCGTGGGAGGTTTCGCTCGCGCCTACACGTTGGACGCGGCTGCTTTGCGGGCGACCGCGCAAGCCATTGATTGATCAGCGCACCAGTTGATTAAGATCGAAGATCGGCAACAGGATGGCAAGGACGATGATCAACACCACGCCGCCCATCACCAGGATTAACATCGGCTCGAAAATACCCAACAAAGCCGCAATCAGCGTCTCGGTTTCACGCTCTTGTTGTATCGCCGCCCGCTCCAGCATGTTTTCCAAGCGGCCGCTGGCTTCACCGCTGGCGATCAGCTGCACCGTCATCGGTGGAAAATACCCGCTGGCGCTAATGGCCTTATTCAGACTCGCGCCTTCCTTGACCCGCGCGGTTGCTTGCTCGACCGCTTCCCGCATCGGCAGATTACTGAGTACTTGGGAGGAGATGCGCAACGCCTCCAACACCGGCACGCCGCTCGCCATCAAGATACTAAAGGTTCGGGCAAAACGGGCGGTATTAGCCCCGCGCACCAGCCGCGATACCAGCGGTAACTGAAGCAGACTCCGATGTACCCAGCGCTGAAAGCCAACCCGGCGCAAGGCCAATATCCAAGCCGTCACACCGCCACCCAGCACGATCAGGATGAACCAGCCGTTTTGACGCAGAAACTCGCTCAATGCGATCAGGCCACGCGTAAGCGCCGGCAGTTGCTGGTTGAGGGTGCTAAACACCTGCACCACCTGCGGCACCACATAAGTCAGCAAGCCGGTAACGACCAAGATGGCGACGCCGGTCAACATCAGGGGATAAAACAGGGCCAAGCCGACTTTCTGGCGCATCTGCTGGCGCGCTTCGGTGTAATCGGCCAGACGCTCGAACACCACTTCAAGATGACCTGATTGCTCGCCGGCCGCGACGGTGGCCCGATACAGTTCTGGAAATACTCGCGGAAAATCCGCCAGCGCGGCAGCCAGCGTGTGTCCCTCCAAAACCCGGGCGCGCACCGCCAGCATCAAACCTCCCAGCCGTGCCCGATCCGCCTGCCGCGCCACCGCGCCCAGCGCCTCCTCGACCGGTAGACCCGATCCGACCAAGGTCGCCATCTGCCGGGTGATCAGCGCCAAGTCGGTGGCGCTGATTCGCAATCCCCACATCTGCCGCCGGCCGCCCCGTTGCTGGCTGGCTACCTCCTCAACTTCAAGTGGGTTCAGACCGCGTTCGCGCAAGACCTGTCGGGCCAGACGAGGGGTATCCGCCTCGATCAAGCCCTTGCTCTGGCGACCTTTGGCATCAAGGGCCGCGTATTGGTACGCTGGCACTAATCCTCCCGCGTCACGCGCACCAACTCCGCCAGCGAGGTATCACCGGCCAAAACGCGGCGGCGGCCGTCGTCGCGGATGCTGGCGCTGGACTGGCGAGCGTAGCGATCGAGATCCAGCTCGCCCCTGCCCTCGTGAATCATGGTTTGCATCCGCTCATCGATCAGCACCAATTCAAAAATACCGGAACGGCCCCGATAACCGGAGTGGTTACATTGATCGCAACCAGTCGGTATGTAGATGGTCGGCGGTGCCGTCGGATTGACGCCCAGCACCTCACAATCGCTTGAGGTGGCGGGATGGGGGCGCTTGCAGCTGGGACAAAGCTGACGCACCAACCGTTGCGACAGCACCCCAATCAGGGAAGATGACAGTAAAAACGGTTCAACGCCCATATCGCGCAATCGCGCGATGGCGCCAACCGCGCTGTTTGTGTGCAGCGTCGAAAGCACGAGATGCCCTGTCAACGAAGCCTGCACCGCAATTTCGGCCGTTTCCAGATCGCGGATTTCGCCAACCATGACCACATCGGGGTCCTGGCGCAAAATCGCGCGCAGGCCGCGTGCAAAGGTCATCTCGACCTTGGTGTTGACCTGAGTCTGGCTGATCCCATCGAGATAGTATTCGATGGGGTCCTCCACGGTCATGATGTTGCGCTTACGGTCATTCAGCAGGGTCAAGCCGGCATAAAGCGTGGTGGTCTTGCCGGAACCGGTGGGACCAGTGACCAGTAGAATGCCGTGCGGGCGTTGGATCAGCCGGAGCAAGCGCGATTCGCTGTTGCGCTCCATCCCCAAATGCCGCAAATCCAGCCGGCCCTCCCGTTTGTCCAATAGCCGCATCACGACACGCTCGCCGTGGCCAGTCGGCAGGGTCGAAACCCGCACATCCACCGGTCGGCCGGCAACCCGCAAGGAAATGCGACCGTCCTGCGGCAGGCGCTTCTCCGCGATATCAAGATGGGCCATCACTTTCACGCGAGACACCAGCAACGGCCCTAAACCCCGCGGTGGCTGAAGCGCCTCTCGCAACACGCCATCCACGCGAAATCGCACCAGCAGCCGATTTTCAAATGATTCAATGTGAATGTCGGAGGCGTTTTCCTTGATCGCGCCGGTCAATAGCGCGTTGATCAGACGAATGATTGGCGCATCGTCGGCGCTTTCCAACAGATCCTCTGGCTCGGGCAGACTCAAGGAGACCTGATTTAGATCAATTTCCTCGCCCAAGTCCTCCATCATGCGGGCGGCGCCGTCACTGTCCCCTTCATAGCTATCCTGCAACATCCGCTCGAAATGCTCAGTCGGCACCATGCCCAGCCGCAGCGGGAAATTCAAAAAACGGCGCAGTTCGGTGAGGCTGCGCAGGCTGATTCCGGGCCGATAAGCCACGGTGACCTTGCCATCCTCCTCATCGACGATCAACACACCGTGGCGCTTGGCAAACGCGTAAGGCAGTTGGCGGAGCACATGCTGCCCGCTCTCATCTGGAGGGGAGGGGTTTGGCAAGGGTTCGGCGCTCATTTGTCGCCAAATCCCACCGCGCTTGACTGGGTAGCCTTCGGCCGTGGCTTAGAGGCCGGCGGGCTTGAGACCGAGGGTTTTTCTTCTGTTGCAATTACCGGCGCTGGCAGCGGTGGCGACACATCAAGCACGGTGCCATCTCTTTTCACGTCTGCTTCATATTTAAGCGCTGGGGATTGAATGTCTGGCAATAGAAAATCGTTTCCTTTTAGACGGGCGGCCAGTTGTTGCTCCCGAATATAGCTGTACTTATCGCTCGTATGAAGAGAGGTCTGAGCCGCGTCGCGCAAAATGACGGGGTGCAGAAAAACCATCAAGTTGCGTTTCAGCTTGGTGGTGTTGCGGTAGCGGAACAGGTTGCCCATTAGCGGAACGTCGCCCAATACCGGCACTTTCTGCGCACTTTCATTATGGTTATCGTCGATCAGCCCGCCCAGCACAAGGACCTGACCATTTTCGATCAGCACCGCGGTTTTGATCTCACGTTTATTCAAGGTGAGACCTTGGGTATTGGCATTGGCGGAAGGGGCCACGCTGGAGACTTTTTGGGTAATCTCCAATTTTACGGCGTTACCTTCGTTGATCTGGGGCTTCACTTTGAGGATGACGCCGACATCTTCCCGATTGATCGTCTGAAATGGATTACCGAAATCAGAACCATCGCTACTGCCATTATCGCTGTTACCGCCTGAGTTGGTATAAGAGCCGGTCACAATCGGTACGTTTTGGCCGACGATAATTTCCGCTTCCTGATTATCCAGCGTTACGATAGTCGGTGTGGACAACACATTGGTATCCGCGTCTTTCGCCAAAGCGCTGATCAATGCGCCGAAGTCGCCGCCGCCCAAGCCCAGTTGCAAGCCTCGGGGAGGATTGCTCAAATCTGGCAAGCTTAAACCTGAATTCAAAGCTCTATCTAAACTCTTAGCCAGTCCCAACACATTCGACAAACTGCTATTACCGGCATCGAAGTTGGTGAATCCGACGGCGCTATGGCCGGCCACGCCCCATTGCACCCCCAGTTCAGCGGTTTTCTCGGCGGAAATTTCGGCGATGACCGCTTCAACTAGCACTTGGGCGCGGCGCACGTCCAGTTGCGCAATAACCGTGCGCAAGGAGCGAATCAATTCGGGTGGGGCGGTGATAACCAAAGCGTTCGTTGCTTCATCGGCCTGAATATCAACCAAGCTGCCCCCGCTACTGCTGCTACTGACTGGAGCGCCGCCTGGCGGGCCGCCAGGGATTCCGCCGGGAGTGGGCGAATTACGGGAAGCGTCGTTGCTGAGATTCTTACTAACTCCTTGCAATACCGACACCAAGTCCTTGGCTTTAGCGTAGCGCAGATAGACCACCTGAGTATTGCCACCGCTGTCCACCGGCGTATCCAGATGGGAAATCAAGGTTCGCAATCGCAATCGCGATACTTTATCTCCGCTCAACAGAATGCTGTTGGTACGCTCGTCCGCCACCAAACGGCTTGGAGTGCCAGCGGCAACGGCCGGATCGTTTTTAGCTTTGCCTTGTTCCAGCGCCGTGAGCACGCGGACGACCTCAGTCGCCGAGGCATGGCGCAACGGCACGATTTCAACTTCCTCATTACTGGCCAGATCCACCCGCGCAATAATGCTCGCGACGCGCTCCACATTGGCGGCGGTATCGGAAACGATCAAGACATTGGTCGGTGTATAAGCCGCCAAATGGCCCTGCGGCGGAATGAGAGGCCGTAGGATCGGCACAATTTGAGCGGCGGCGACATTCTGGACCTGAATGATCCGGGTCACAATTTGGTCGGGTTCTATGCCTCGTTGCTGGTCGACAGTGGGAATATTCTCCTGTTTAGCGCCAGCGGCCGGGACTATCTTGATCACGTTACCGCCGGGAACCGCCGCAAAACCGTGGACCCCCAATACCGCCAGAAACACTTCATAGAGTTCCTTCTCATCCATCGCCTTGGAGGAAATGATCGTTACCCGGCCCTTGACGCGAGGATCGACGATAAAATTCTTACCCGTAAGAACCGACATGCTTTCAACCAGCGCATTGATATCGGCGTCTTTGAGATTCAAGGTGACCGGCGCGGCATCAGCGGCAACCGTGCAAATGGAAGCTAACAGCAGTAAGCCCAACGCCTGAGGGCGGATGGTCTGCTTGCGAGAAGAAAGCTGTCTGTTCAGCCAGTTGTTCATCATTTTTGCCAGTAATCGTCGGGCGTCAGACCCATTGCGGCATGCAAATCGACTCATTTGGATGCCGTCCCGCCCAGAGAAAACGCCAAGGGAATTTCGGCGCCGTTTCGCAAAACCCGCACGTTGATTTGATCCGCGTCCATCACTTCCCGCAGCGCGGCAAAACCTTGAATCGGGTTATTCAGGCGACTGCCATTGACTTCGGTGATGACATCACCGCTGTTGAGGCCCAATTCCCGCATCAATTGCCGATCCCGCCCCGGCCGCAAGCGAAAACCGAGAAACTGCCCGTTTTGAATGTAGGGACTCGCGAAAGCGATGTCTTCCAACGCTCGAGGCCGGTCCTCCGCTCCACGCAATCGTGACGCCACCGTGGTCGCATCGACCATTGCCTGCTGTTGAGGGAGTGGGTCTATCGCCGACTGGGGTGGCATGGGGACCGGCATTTCCGGCTCCATCGGCACTGGCATTTCTGGTTCCGCCGGCATCGGCATCTCCGGCTCCGCCGGCATGGCGGCGGGCATCGCTCCCGAAGCGGGTTTCCTGCCGGCTTCTTCGAGTCTGGGGAGATTGATAACCTCCTGCTGGCCATCGCGGGATACGATCACGCTATTGCGTTGAATCTGCTCCAAGCGAGCGCCGCCGGGCAACGATTCACCAATGCGATAGCTGCGCTCCATGCTGGTGCCCTCGGCAATCAAGGCCAGCGCTTTATCCGCTCGTCGTTCGATAAGGAATATACCGACCAAGCGTAAATTGAGCGGGCTTACGGCTATGGGTGCTGGTTGCGCCTCTACCACCGGCGCCGCTTCCATCCGGCCAAAGAGATGCCAAGCCGTAATATTGGAAACATCGGTTGGCTGGGCGATTTTGGTTTCTCCGCCCCCCAATCCTTGGGCAGTTGCAGCCGTCGCGCTGATCGGCAAGGCCGACTGACCCCACAAGATGGTCGCCGTCAATCCCGCTAGCGCGCGCGCCAGCGCGATCACTAAAATCGCATTGGCGACGGTCGCCGCACCCCGCAGCCACCCTTCCGGTGAGGCGCTCGGCCAGGTGCGCTTCCGCGCCGCCAACAGTATCTTGTTAACCAGACTGGCCAACGTTTAGACTCAAAATAGGACCTTGGTTATGGCGCTATCGAGCATAGCAAAAATCCAGCGGGTCCGATCCTGATTTTTTGCCGCCCTTTCGATTCCAGCACTTCGAGTAACCCCTTTACAACAACGCAGACAAAAACTTCCCTTGAGCGGTCGATCGAAACTCATCTTCCGCTCTCAACACTGTCCGCTGGAAAAACGCTTAAAAGTAACTTGAAACAAGACCCCGAGTTCCGCGCCACATCCAACCATCGTACAAGATCAACAGCGGTGGAGACCTGCAAGAACAAGGAAGAATACTTGCAGGCCCCCAACGCTCAGGCATGGCCTCTAACGCGCGCTTTTGGTTGTACAACAGCGATGGTCGGCCCTGAAGCGGCCGGTTTGGCGCGCACTCCGATCACCCGACCGGATTGCGGAGGTCGTCGTAGCTGGATATGAGCGGCCATCAGCTCGCCCAAGCGATCCAGTACCTCCAACGGCATTGGCGCGCTATGCCGCTCGGCCAAATCAACGTGAATAACCATCAACTCGCTAGAGGCGGATAGGAACCGCTTCTCCGCATGATACAAGCGATGGAAGTAATGAATGCGTTTGCTATCGAAACCGAGCAACTGGGTCGTAACGCACAGCGGGTTCCCAGCCACCAGCTCCCGTTGGTAGTTGACGTGGGTTTCCACCACAAAAGCCGAGCAATTGTCGCGCCTTCGATAATCCAGCCCCATCCCTAGAAAATCCATGAAGGCATCGGTGGCGTGATCGAAAGCCAACACATAGTAAGCCACGTTCATGTGGCCGTTGTAATCGATCCACTCGGGTGGTACTACATCAGAGTACAAGGACAAAGGGGTTTCTAGCCGCATAGTCGTTATTAATCTTCAATGTCCGAGGAAAGGGCGGTACGCTACCCGCTTTTGGTGTGTTACGCAATGTTGCACATTGCTGCTACGCTCATTAGGATTTAGTGGAACTGTTCGGTGGGTGGCCCTCGAATTGACTTGGTGGATGCTCCCTCTTCCCAGCTGAAGGAGTGCTGAAATCAGCGTCCATGACTAACCTTCACAAGCGATCTAAATTCTCCGATCACAGTGTTTATTACGGATAGGAGCCAAGATGTCAATGAGTGGTCGAGTATTAATTGTAGCTGGTTCGGATTCTGGCGGCGGCGCAGGAATTCAAGGCGATTTAAAGACGGTCACGGCGCTCGGAGGGTACGCGGCGACCGCAATTACGGCGCTAACAGCGCAGAACACTCAGGGCGTCTTTGGGATCATTGGAGTAGAGCCGGCTTTCATCGCCCAGCAAATGCAACTGGTGTTAAAAGACATCGGTGCTGACTGCATTAAAACCGGTATGTTGCACAATGCCGCCGTCATCGAAACTGTCGTCGAGGTATTGGATCGGGCAGCGAACGGCATTCCGTTGGTTGTGGACCCCGTAATGTATGCTAAAGCTGGCGACTGCTTGCTTGATCCCGCCGCGATTGAAACACTCAACCGCCGATTGTTACCTCGCGCTACCATCATCACCCCAAACGTCCGCGAGGCGGAAATGTTGAGCGGCCTTATCATTCGCCACCCCGCCGATCTGGCGGCGGCCGCCCGACAGATGTTGGAGTTGGGGCCAGCGGCGATTCTGGCGAAAGGCGGTCATCTGATCGGTGATACCGTCACCGACTGGCTGGTCTGGCGTCAGGGTTCGAAAGCCTTCACCGCTCCCCGTTCCACCAGCCGCAACACCCATGGTACTGGCTGCGCCCTTGCATCGGCCATAGCAACCGGACTGGCTCAAGGAATGACGCTCAACGCGGCGGTCGAAAGAGCGTTGGCTTATGTTCGCGAAGCCATTCGCACCGCGCCCGGTTTCGGTAAGGGCTGTGGCCCTTTGAATCACGGCCATGCGATGTGCCCGCGGTAGGATCATGGAAAACGGCCAACCTATGATGGGCGCTAAACCTCATGCGTTGTAGAAATATGTTCTACAAACTCGTCCCATCTCTTTGAATCTCTTTTCAGAAATAACTGATCGGCAAATTCCGAGGCTGCCATAAGGTTTGCTTTCGCCAGCAAACTCGGCGATTCGCCTAATTCGAAAGACTCCCCACGCATGGCCAATAAAAAAGCTGGAGGAGCCGAGACGGAAGTAATCTGCTCATACACATGCAGCACGGCCGCGGGCGTCAGCGCATGGCTGGTATAGCTGGTATCTCGCGCTGCTTGAAGCCGGGTGAATTGATACGGCGGCGGACAGGAGATGCTGGCGTCTACGAATAACACCAGCGTCCGGTGTTCCAAATCCACCGCGTGTTCGATCTGTAACTGAAAATCGGTGAGCAATTCGATGTCGTCCCAATTGCCGCCCTGCTCTTTCCGAGCCGCTAATCGTTCCAGAAACAGCGGCCCCAGCGCGTCATCGCCCCGGTTGGGATTGCCGACGGCCAGAATCAGCAGCTCCGGTGTTTTCACCTAGTTTCCAGCAGCTAACGCGGATGCCTCGTTGCGGACTGTTCCATCCGTGTCTCGCACCAAACAATCCACCAACGTGCCGGACTCCTCCTCGACCAACTCAACATACAGCGGCATCTGACCCAGGGCGTGCGTGGCGCAGGACAAACATGGATCATAAGCCCGCACCGCGACTTCAATCTGGTTCAGCAGCGGCTCGGTCAGTTCCTTGCCATCCAGATAGCGTTCCGCCACCTGGCGGATGGATTCATTCATCGCCTGATTGTTGTTGGTGGTGGAGACGATCAAGTTGGCCTTTTCGATCAGGCCGTCCTCGTTCATCCGGTAATGGTGGAACAGCGTGCCACGCGGCGCTTCGATCACTCCGATGCCTTCCCGGGGCGCCATTTCGCCCTTCGCCACCAGTTCATCACCAAAAATGTCCGGGTCAAGCAGCAACTCCTTGATCGCCTCAATGGCGTGCAATAACTCGATCATTCGCGCCCAGTGATAGGCCAGCGTCACATGAATCGGCTCGCCGTTGCCCAGCGCCATGAACTCCTTCCGTTCTTCCTCGGCCAGCGGCGTGGCGATGAAATCGCAGTTATCGATTCGCGCCAACGGTCCGACCCGATACCACCCCTTGTCTGGTCCCAATGAATTGATGAACGGGAATTTCATGTAGCTCCACGGCTTGACTTGCTCGCGCAGCACCTGGGCGTAGCGCCGGTAATCGAGATGGTCGAAGAGGAGGGCGCCCTGCTCGTTCTTGGCCCGCAAGCCGCCGTGATACAAATCCAGCGCCCCGTCGGCGCGAGTCAGGCTCAAATAATTAGTGCGGATGGTGGCGAAATGAATGAAATAGGCTGGATTGGCCTGATAGGCGATTTTCATCAGCTTGACAATGTTGCGCGCCCACTGCGCCATTAGATCGATATCGGTCAACAGATCATTGCGCTCCCGCAAGCTCAGCGATTTATTCACGCCGCCCGGAATCGCACCGGTGCCGTGCACCCGCTTGCCGGCGGTGCAGCGGATCACTTCCTGGCCGTACTTGCGCAGTTTCACCCCCTGCCGGGCAATGTCGGGATGATCCGCCATCACACCCACCACGTTGCGATGGGCCACCTTATCGTCGAAATCAAACAGAAAATCCGGCGAGGCCAGATGGAAGAAATGCACCGCGTGCGATTGCAGGGTCTGGCCGTAGTGCATCAGGCGGCGGATTTTCTCGGCGGTCGGCGGGATTTGCTCGATGCCCAATAGTTGATCGACCGCCTTGGCCGCCGCTAAATGATGGCTGACCGGACAAATCCCGCACAGCCGCTGCACCACCACCGGCAATTCCCAATACGGTCGGCCTTGGATGAATTTCTCAAAGCCGCGAAACTCAACGATGTGCAAGCGAGCTTGGCGGATACGATGGTCGCGATCCACCAGCAAGGTGACTTTGCCGTGGCCTTCGACCCGGCTTAACGGGTCGATGGCGACCCGGCACAGAGTGTCGGATTGGGCCGCCGTTTCCAAGGTGCTCATACGCGCCCTCGTCTAATCGTAATGAATCTGGGTATAAGGCAGCACGATGGGCTGCCCGGCCAATAATTGACTGACGAACGTCCAGATGGCATCCGCCGAGGGCGGGCAACCGGGCAGGAAGTAATCGATTTTGACCACCTCGTGAATCGGATGCACCTGATTCAACAGCAGCGGAATTTCTGGATCGTTGGGAATTTGCGCGTCCACCAGCCCGATGCCGCGCGTATAAGATTCTTCCAAGCAGTCCTTGAGTTCGTATTGATTGCGCATCGCCGGAATGCCGCCGCTGATCGCGCACGCGCCCATCGCAATCAGGATTTTGCAGCGCGCCCGAAATTCCAGCAGGGTATGGACGTTCTCGACGTTGGCGATGCCGCCCTCGACAATGCCAATGTCGCACTCGCCCGATTCCTTGATGTCAGTCAGCGGGCTACGGTCGAACTCCACCCGCTCGGTCAGATCGAACAGCCGCTCGTCCAAGTCAAGCAGCGACATGTGGCAACCAAAGCAGCCGCACAACGAACAGGTGGCGACTTTGAGTTTGGATTCAATCATGGCGGCGGCCTCCCTTGCTGACCGCCAGCGCGGCTACGTCGCCGACCACGTTGATCGGCTTGCGGTCGTACAGGCGCTGGCCGATGGGAATCTCGTAGCCGCTGTGCTTGCGCAGAATCGTCCCGGTCGGACAGACCTGGGCCGCCTTATCGGTGATGTTGAAATCGGTCGCGCCCAGCTTGCCGGACGGGGTATTGACCACTAGATGGGCCTTGATGCCCCGCCCCTGCACCGCAAACACGTTCTTGCCGTCCACGTCGCGACTGGCGCGCACGCACAGTTCGCACAGAATGCAGCGGTTGAAGTCGATCAGGGCGTCAGGGTGCGAGGCATCCACCGGACGGCGCGGGTAGAAATGGGTGTAATGCGGGGCCAGCATTCCGGCATAATAGGCGACGGCTTGCAACTGGCACGCCCCGCTCTTTTCGCAGGCCGGGCAGACGTGATTGCCCTCGACGAACAGCATTTGCAGGATGCCACGTCGCATTTCCCGCACTTCTTCGATTTCGCTCAGCACGGTTTGGCCCGCCGCCGCGGGCGTGGTGCAAGACGCCTGCATCCGGCCGTTGATCTTGACCAGACACACCCGGCAACTGCCGTGTGGGGTGAATTCGGGATTGAAACAGAGATGTGGAATATAAAAGCCCGCTGCCAGCGCCGCTGTCATGATGGTCTGGCCATCCTGAAACGGCACCCGCCGCCCGTCCAGCGTGAAACTCAATTCCTCGCTCATGGCATCGCCCCCACTAAGGCTTCTTCATCCAGATAGGCAGCCGGGTCGGTGCGGCCGGTCAGCCAGCGCGCCTGCTCCAGCGCCGCGTTCATATCGAAAGCCGGCTCGAACGCCGTGGAACGCAGCCGCCGCTCGTAGGCTTCCGGGAACTGATCCAGACTGTCCAACACTGGATTGGGCGCGGTCTGGCCCAGACCGCAATGCGAGCCGACCCGCATGATCTGGCCCAGCTTGCGCATTTCCTCCAGATCGGCGCGGGTGCCGTGGCCGGTATGCACTTTGTCCACCAGATCGCGCAGCAGTGAGGTGCCGACCCGGCAGGGGGTGCAGAAGCCGCAGCTTTCATGGACAAAGAAATGGGCGAAATTGCGGATGCCATCGAGAATATCGCGGCGGTGATCGAACACCATGAACGAGCCGCCGGTCGCCAAATCCTCGAAGCAGATGCGCCGGTCGAACAGCTTGGCCGAAATCATGTGTCCGGCCGGACCGGCCATCTGGATGCCTTGGGCGTCGCGCGCCCCGCAGTCCTCTAGCACCTGCCGCACGGTGACACCGAACGGGTATTCGTAGATACCGGGCCGCTCGCAATCGCCGCTCAGGCTCAACAGCTTGGTACCCTTGGATTCCGCCGTGCCGCGACTGGCGAACCACTCGCCGCCCTGCACCGCGATCTTGGCGGCGGACGCGAAGGTTTCGACGTTGTTGACTACAGTCGGCTTGTTCAAATAGCCGTGGGTAGTCGGAAAGGGTGGGCGGATGCGTGGTACGCCATGCTTGCCTTCCAACGACTCAATCAGCGCCGATTCCTCGCCGCAGACGTAAGCGCCCGCACCAATGTGAAGGTCGATGTCGAAACTGAAACTGGGATCGCCCAGAATCGCCTCACCCAGCAGGCCCGCTTCGCGGCGGCTTTGCAGGGTCGCTTTGAGCGCGTCCACCAGGTACCGGTATTCGCCGCGTAGATAGACAAAGCCCTGCCGCGCGCCGATCACCCGGCCGCAAACGGTCATGCCCTCGAACACTAGATCGGCGAAATCCTGCATCAGCACCCGATCCTTGAAGGTGCCAGGCTCGTCTTGGCGGCGGACTTGAAACCCGCGCCGCCCTGACCGCGCAGGCCGGATTGCATCATTTCGTCCAGAATGGCCTCCGCGCCGCGCTTGAGCACCGCCCGCAAGGCCGAACCGTCGGCGAAATGCCGGCCCAGCAAAATATCGGCGCGACGGATGTTGCTGGTCACCTCGAAAAACTCGCGCGGCCATTGTTCCAATGGCGTTTTGGCGTTCACCAACTCAACGATGCGATCCAGGCGGGGCTTGGTGAGACGGGTCAGCGCGTAGCCGTTGACCAAGGCGGCCGGTCCCTGATCGCACATGCCGGTGCAGGACGTGGCGCCGACGCTGACCAGGCCATCGGCGCGGGTACCGTTGATCGCCACACCCAGCCGCTCGCAGAGATAGTGCAACAATTCGCGATTACCGAGCATCCGGTCGGTGATATTGTCGCTGAACAGGATGTCGTGGGAACCGCGCGGCTCAGTGTAGAGAAAGGAATAAAACTCGGCGACGTTGCGCACTTTATCTGGCGAGATGCCGAGTTCCTCGGCGACCGCGTTGATCGCCTCAGCGGACAACCAGGTCAGGCTATCCTGAACTTCACGCAGAATTTGCAACAGACGGGTCGCCGTCTTGTTGTGGCGCTGCACGATGTCGCGGATCGTTGGGACAAGCGCGCTGAATTCCTGCATGGACCACCCCCGCTTTTGATCCGCTATCCGCTGAGAAAAGGTACGGATGGCGCGTTTTTATCAGGTAGACCGTTAGATTAAGTTGACGTAAATCATACCCTAAACTGAAACAATAAACTTCAACTTTATAAGGATTAGCAGCATTTTCTGGGTTTATTCGTCATGAGTTTGGAACATAATCACTAAAAATATCTCCAATATCAAATAAGCCATTTGTTATCCTTCCGGCTGAAGCGTCAGTGGATTCCCGATGGAATCACCTCTGGCATTGCCAGGGAATAACAGGCAGAATTTGTTAATACTTATGTCGATTTTTGGAGATGAAACGCTCTCATGCCGAGCCAATCCTTAAAACCCGTTCACTGGCTGCTGCTGGGGGGAATGTTCGCCAGCACCGCGCAAGCCACCGTCTATCCCCTACCCTCTCCCGATACCGATGTCATCGGCGAATTGAAAGTGATTTATGCCAAAAAGGAAGATACTCTGATCGATATCGCCCGCGCCCATGGTTTGGGCTATGACGAGATGGTCCATGCTAATCCTGGCGTGGATCGCTGGTCGCCGGGTCAGGGAACGCCGATCGTGCTGCCGCTCCGCCACATCCTGCCCAACACGCCGCGCGAAGGGATCGTGCTTAATATTCCGGAAATGCGCGTCTATTACTATCCCGCTGGAGAGCAGGTAGTCCATACCTATCCGGTCAGTATCGGCCGAATGGACTGGAAAACTCCGCTGGGAACCACCAAGGTTATCGGTAAAGAGGTTGACCCCCCCTGGCGGCCACCGGCTTCCATCAAGGCCGAACACGCTAAAGAAGGCGATATCTTGCCGGACGTAGTGCCCGGTGGGCCGGGTAACCCGCTGGGCCGCCACGCCATGCGACTAGGCGTACCCGGCTACCTGATTCATGGCACCGACAAGCCTTACGGAATCGGTATGCAGGTCACACACGGTTGTGTGCGGATGTACCCGGAAGATATCGAGCATCTGTTTGGCATGGTGCCGATGGGCACCACCGTGCGCTTGATTGATCAACCGGTCAAGGTTGGCCGAAGCAATGGCGAGTTGTTGCTTGAAGCACACCAACCGCTTGAGGAGGACGAATCACCGATCAAGGTCACGCTGGCGCAAGTGCAAAAGGCTGTGATCGCCAAGACAGGCCCGGATATGCCGGGCGTCGATCAGATCGCCCTGCAAGCCGCGGTAGACCAGATCAGCGGAATGCCGGTGTCGATTTCAGGCACAGATGGCTCGACGCCAGCCGGATCGATAAGCGACAGCCAGCCACCGCCAGGCGCTGCTTACCCAACGGCTAGAGTACCACTCTCGCCTCCAAACACTGCGCCGACTCCCTACAGGCCTTCAACGCCACCGGCGACAGCCAGCTTGGCTCCAAGCGACCCAATCGTCAATCGGACGCCTCCCCCCGCGCCAACGGCGCCATCCAACTATCCATATAGTAGTAACAGACCAGCGCCAGCTTACCCGCTAGCCAACACCGCTCCCGGCTATCCAGTCACCAACCGGGCGCCAAATCCCTATCCAGCGCCCTACGCCAGCTCTTCAGCGCCGCCGGCCGCGTACCGTCCCGCTCCAGCTACGCCACCGTCTCGGTATGTGCCCTACGGCAGCGCTGGAGCCGATCAGGAAGAGCAGCCGCCATATCGTCCAGCAACAACGGCCACCTCACGGCCAGTAGATATCCCTGCTTATCGATCAGCACCCGCCGTGCCGCTTGATACCCCCGCTTATCGTTCGGCGCCGAGTTCGTTGCCGGTTGAAACGCCGGGTTACCGTCCGGCTCCTCTTCCGCCGCGCTATCCTCGCAATCCAGGCGCGGCTAATTATGAGGACGAAGCGCCCCCTTATCCCTCTACAACGACGACGCTGACCTCACCTTCCGCGCCATCAACTTATCGGCCCGTACCGTCAGGCAGTCCCGTCCCCTACCCTAGACCTGTTACGCCCATGGTTCCACCCGCGCCTCGCGGCACGCCCGCCGATCCGTTGGAACCCCCGCCGGTCAGTCGCTTATAAAGCAGCAATAAAAAACCCCCACGTACTAAAACGTGGGGGTTCTTGAAATCCCAAATATCGATATTACTTATACATCGACTTTTTGAATACGCGATTAAGCTTTTCTGAGTTGTCCTGGCAGCAAGCGTTCGCGGAGTTGGCGGCGTCTAACGCTTGGCGGGACATCGCCTTGGCTTCGCTGGCGTCATTCTGCGCTTTTTGGACATCGGAAGTGCTGGCGCAGCCAACGGTCAAGCCCGCAATCAACGCCAGCGTAGAAATCTTCGTCAGGGTCTTTAAAAACATGTTTAGCTCCTAAGTATCAATATAGCAAAGTTCAGGTGTCGTACAAGCATATTGTTGTCACGGCACAACCATAATTGTTCCAGCGCAACAAAAGTAATTATATAACGGAAATTTGAATCAGAGACAATTCAAATCGCTATATTTAACGAATTTCTACTCGCATCCCAACCTTGACCCACGGCCTGAGAGCGGCGATTTGCTGGTTATCCAACGCCACGCAGCCACTGGTCCAGTTGATGCCAGCCCGATGTATCCCCGGATCGCCCAAGCCCAAGCCATGGATGCCGATCTGCCCACCCAGCGGCGTATCCTGTGGGGGTACATAACCGTTTACCCAAGCCGCGCGAATACGATCGTAGGTCAAAGCATCGATCTTACGCTCTCTCAAGGCGCGCTCCGCATAGTCGAGATTGGGATAATCAAGGCCAATGAAGGTCTTGAAACGACTGCGGTCATTGATCCAGCCGACGCGAAATACCCCGAGTGGGGTTTTATTGTCGCCACGACGATACTTGATCCCCACGCCGCTGCTGCCAACGGCAATCTGCGGAAATGATTTGAGGGGTTGATTGCCTTGCATCAAAAGCAGCGTATCTTTTTTAGTATCCACTAACAACCACGGCTGCTGTAGTAATGAGGCATTCAGCGCCGCTGATGAATTTATTGTTGCGGTGTTATTCGAGGTACAGGCGCTGACCAGTGCTACCAAACCAAGGACGAAAACAAATCGTGCGCTGAATTTCTGCCTATTGATCATGAACTTTCTTATGCCTTCCACAATGATTCATTTCTTAACTCACCGCTTCGCGGTCTCTCCCCAGCCAGTCAGTAAGCCAGCCGGTGGAATCGAGCGAGCGAATGACCCAACCCTTCTGAGGCAGAATTTATAGATCAGCGCGCGGGGCGGCGCAAGAATCAAAGACGCAACTTTTCCATCCGGATAACGCTAAAGCTGCCATCGCACCAGTCATCGAATCTAGGACTTTGACCGAACCAGCCGCTTTTAATACCGTGACTCAAGCACCACCGGACTGAGCAAAGAGTTGCCGATGAAACAATTCTCTTTAGCTTTGCGGTGTATTTCGTCCACCGCGTCGGGAGTCGGAATCGCCTCGCCGCTAAAAACCACCTTGGGGCGCAGTGTCAGGCGGGTGATCATCATCTTGCCTTTTTCGTTCTTACCCAGTTCAGCCACTGGCTGATCATCATAGCTCTCCACCACCAGCTTCTTGAGGGCGGCGATGGTGAGAAAAGTCAGCATGTGGCAACTGGCCAACGCAACCAGCAAGGCTTCCTCAGGATTACTCTTTTTGGGGTCACCGGAAAATTCTGGCGCTGACGAGCCCTGCACGACTTGCCCCTCGGATAAACGCCAGACATGGCCGCGATCAAAGGTCTTATAGTCGAAATCAGGCGTTGTGCGCCGCCAAGCCAAACCGATCGAGTACGTTGACATACAAGGACCTCCGAACGGGACAGGACCGTTGGTTTAACGAGTATTTTGCGTTAGCGCCTTTAGTGCGGCCGCGCCACAAGCATCGCCAGCCAATGCTTGTTCCAATTGAGCAATACGCCGTCGCAGCTGTGCGTTGATGTCTTCCTGACGGGCCAACAAGGCGCTCTCCGCGACGCTGGAGTAGGCCCCCGCAGGCGGTGCGCGCCCAGCACCGTTCGACGCTCCAAACAGCCAGCCGGCAGCAAGGCCACACAGTAAAATCAGCAATGCGGCCACACCCCAAACCCAAGCCCGCTGATAACGGGGGATGGCGGTCTCTTCAGCATAAATAGCAAATTGTGCATGTCGCTGTTCGCTCATGTGATTCACCTCAGCGTTGCACGGTGAAGGTGGTGACTGGCACCACGGTATTGGGACCGATCGTACCTTTGAACACCGACTCTTGACCGCCCCGACTCAAGCGCACTTGAAACGGCGTTTCCTGGGGACGCGCTTCATCCTTGCGAGGAATGTAGCGAATTGAGATCTCATAAACGCCTAGCCCCGCCTTACCCGCGGGCCAAAACGCATTTTCGACGGGACGATCACTCAAATTGCCACGCGCCGTATTGGCATCGACATCCAAGGTTCCACCGCACTCGGCGGGATTGCGGAAATCCAACTGCTTTCCAGAGGGGCAGCGTACGACTAGATCCAGATCGCCGCGGCTATTCCACAGCAAGGTTGCCGTGATTTCACCAGTGGTCGCGCCGGTCGCGGACATGCGGTTGGCGAATTCCCGACGCTCTTCTGGAGTCGGTTCAGCCTTGACCGGTGGTTCGGGCGCAGGTTGATGAGGCTGGGATGGTCCAGACTGTAGCGAAGCGCGTCCGGTCAGGACATCCTCCAGCGCCCGTTCTGGCGGCGCGCCATCTGGCGGCGCGGGCGAGGACGATGGCGTCGATAAACCACTGGCGGGATTTGACGAATCAACAATAGCGGCCGATGGCGGTTGCGTTCCAACAGTGAGCGCGGTTCGCGCCGGAACCGAAGAACTCGTCTCCGCCGTCTCAGTGGGCGCGCGGCTCGATTCATGGACTGGCGGCGTGGTGGTTGTTACAGCAGCCGTGCTTGGGCTTGAAACAGGCGCGGCGAATTCCCGCCCGCCATCCACGTTTGGCTTCGGGCGAGTCAGAGCCAGTTCTTCGCGGCCGACTGTTGGAGCCGGTAACACACCCGCCACTTCCGCCGTACCTGATCGAGGCCTAATCACACCCGCCTTTGCTTCATCCGGCAACTGGCATTGGCCCCGTTGACCAGCCAATTGCACCAGCAATTGTTCGAGCTGAACCCGCAAGGTGGTTTCCTCCTGCTGGGCCTGCCGTAGGCGACTATCACGATTTTCATTTGTCGACAGCGGGGCCAGATCAGCGTTGGGAGCTAATGTCCGTTGTCTTCCCAATCCCCAATAAGCCGCCAGCAGCACTAGCAACAAAGCGATAGCGACCACGCTCCAGAAATAGCCAGACCCCACCACCACGTAGCGTAATAACGATGCGGCCGAAGCTTTGGAAGCCACGGGTGATTCGGTCTGTTCGGAACGTGGAATGGATTCAGATTCCAGTGGTCGCTCCCGCTGATCTGGCGATGCTGAAACTGATGCCTTAGTGTCTACTGAAGGTGATCGAGACTCCGGTGAAGGAAGCTCCACCGCTGGTTCTGGCAACGGCGGCGGCAAAGATTGCGCTCGTTGGTCGGATTCGCCAGAGGATTCCACTGGCGGAACAGATTCCTCCGCGATGGCAGCACCCAATTCAGGTATGGCAACCGCTGGAATCACGACATCACGCGCTGATTGATCTGGCTCGCCCGGCGGCATCGAAGCTCGGACTGCACTGCCCGCCGCGCCCCAGAGCTGATCCAGCCCAAAACCCCAGCCGGTGATAACCGGTTTACCTTCAACAAGGAAGATTTCAGTGTCAGCGGAAGAAGCCAGCACGGCGCGCAGTATCGCGCCCAATTGAGCCCGCCGCGCATCGTCGGAAGCGGCGTAGCGCTCCGCCAGTACGCGGCCGCGACCGAGCTGCTCGTTGACTTGCGCCAGAATTGACTGCCGCTCTTCAGCCGGCAGATCGCCTAACGGGACTGGTTTTTGATCGGGTTCACCCTCAGCGTACCAATCGATGCGGTTCTTCGCGCGATCCACCACCGGTTCCGCCAGTAAATAACCGGCATCGGGGCCTAATTCACTGGTCAGCACCGCTTTTATTTGCGGATATAAGGCGTGTAAGGGCTGGCCAAAACCGCCGACCTCCCGCACGCCGTCCAATTCACCGTGACCTAAGCGTAAATTACTTTTCATGGAGCGCCTTAGCCTACCTCAAGCTCTTGCAGTGGAGTGTACCCAAAGTTTGCCAAAGCATTCAGGAAATCTCGTCGGTAAACCAATTGATGAAAGGACGGCCTATCTTGCTAAAACTAGCGAATCGCCGAAGTGCGTTTCGGAATGGGCAGATGAGAATGCTATAAATCAGGATAGCGTGAGTTGGCGGGAGGCTCCAGACTCGATGCGGGATTAAAGGGGCGTCCGATCACTCAACGCCGGACAATTCGTTGCAAGAATCGAGACCCACCTGATGGCGAGATCGTAACCGCCATGTCGCAGGTTTTGTCGGGACTGGTGGCATCGAAACCCGCTTAATGATAACCTTATGCTCCATGGTAAAGCCGGTTACAGAGCGGCCAGGTAGGGTCAAAATCCCGCGCGGACGAGGTTGAACCGGCTCGTTTTAATGACTTCTCAACCCCAACGCATTCCATAATAGAGGGGATTTAATCGATGGCAATTGCTCACGATGGTAAAAACCGCACCAACAACGCCAAACTTTTGCAATGGGTGGAGGAGATCGCCGCCCTGACCATGCCGGATCGCATCCATTGGTGCGATGGTTCCGAAGCAGAGAATCAAAAATTATGCGACGAAATGGTCGCTTCCGGCACCTTCACCAAACTGAACCCGGAAAAACGCCCCAACTCCTATCTGGCCCGCTCTCATCCGTCCGATGTGGCGCGCGTCGAAGACCGCACCTTCATCTGCTCGGCCAACAAGGAAGACGCCGGCCCGACTAACAATTGGGCACCGCCGGAAGAAATGCGCGCTCAGCTGAAAGAGCAGTTCAAAGGCTGTATGCGCGGCCGCACGATGTACGTCATTCCGTTTAGCATGGGACCCATCGGCAGCCCCATCGCCCAGATCGGTATCGAGATCACCGACTCGGCTTATGTGGTCGTTAACATGCGCATCATGACCCGCATGGGTCAGAAAGTGCTAGATACCCTGGGCGGCGATGGCTTTTTCATTCCCTGCGTCCATTCGGTTGGCGCGCCGCTCGAACCCGGCCAGAAAGATGTGCCGTGGCCGTGCGAGCCGGACATCGGCCGCAAGGCGATTGTCCATTATCCCGAAACCCGCGAAATCTGGTCCTATGGTTCCGGTTACGGCGGCAACGCCCTGCTTGGCAAGAAGTGTCTGGCGCTGCGCATCGCCTCGGCGATGGCCCGCGACGAAGGCTGGCTGGCCGAGCACATGCTGATTCTGGGTCTGGAATCGCCCAAGGGTGACAAGACCTACGTCGCGGCGGCTTTCCCCAGCGCCTGCGGCAAAACCAATCTGGCCATGATCGTACCGCCCAAGGGCTTCGGCAACTGGAAGGCGCTGACCGTGGGCGATGACATCGCCTGGATCAAACCCCGTCCAGATGGCACCTTGCGCGCTATCAACCCTGAAGCCGGCTTCTTCGGCGTCGCGCCCGGCACCTCCTACGATTCCAACCCGATGGCGATGGAGTCGATCAAGGCCAACACCATCTTTACCAACGTGGTGCTGACCGACGACGGCGACGTGTGGTGGGAAGGCATGGGCGTCGAAGCCCCGAAGCATGGCATCGATTGGCAGGGTAACGACTGGACGCCGGATTCCGGCAAGCTGGGCGCCCATGCTAACTCACGCTTCACCGCCCCCGCCGGGCAGTGCCCGACTATCGACCCGGCGTGGGAAGACCCCGCTGGCGTGCCGATTTCGGCCTTTATCTTCGGCGGTCGTCTATCCAAGACCTTCCCGCTGGTCTACCAAGCCTACGACTGGAACCACGGCGTATTCATGGCCGCCACCATGGGTTCGGAAGCCACCGCCGCCGCCATTGGCGTCACCGGCATCCGCCGTGATCCGTTTGCCATGCTGCCGTTCTGCGGCTACAACATGGCGTCCTACTGGAACCACTGGGTCAACATGGGCAAGAAGTCTGGCCTGAAGCTGCCCAAGATCTTCCGCACCAACTGGTTCCGCAAGGATGCCAATGGCAAGTTCGTGTGGCCGGGCTACGGTCAGAACATGCGGGTGCTGGAGTGGATCGTCGAGCGGGTCGACGACAAGGTGGGTGCTTTGGAAAGCCCCTTCGGTTACATGCCGCGCTATGAAGATATGGATTTTGAAGGACTGGACTTCTCCAAGGAGCAATTTGCGACCATCACTAACATCAGCCGCGCCGAGGCGGCGGCCGAAGTCGAGGAAATCAAGGGTTTCTTCGATAAGTTTGGTCAAAAGCTGCCCCCGGAACTCGAGGCACAACGCCAGGAATTCGGCAAGCGCGTCGAGAAAGCGCCGGAAGTGTGGAAGGCGGTAGAATCCGCCTAAGTTCGGTGCTCAGCGCGGCCTTGGCGGGCCGCGCCAGCAATCAGAACGAACAGAAATGCCGACATATGTCGGCATTTCTGTTTTAAAGCCAGCAAATCATCATGGTTCTTTCCAAAAAAACGCTGTACTTTTTATGAATTGTGAGATCTTATCCTGAACTTACCTACTCCAAAGGAAGGCATAAGCAGTCAGTTTTTGGTCATTTTACCTCAAGCAAAACCAGTCAATGATCGTTTCATTTTTCGGATAGCAATAATTTAAGGAGCGAATGTATGGCAATCAGTTTGTTAGAAACCTTAAAAAGCCAATTGAGCGACGAGCTAATCGGTCTCCTCAGCCGTTTGACGGGAGAGCAGCCCACCCTAACCCAAGCGGCGGCTGAACGGGCAGGTGAGGCGACTCTGGCGGGTTTATTGCGCCAAGGCGCGACACCAGAGGGAGCAACCGCACTCGCCAAACTGCTCAATGACCGCAATTTTCATGGCAGTGCTTTGACCGATCTTCCAGCTAAATTACGTGACCCCACCTCGGCCACGGGTTTGATCGATCAAGGAAAGGCGTTGTTAACCTCGCTGTTTGGAGAACGGGTCGACGGTCTGATTCGCTGGATATCTAACAGCAGCGGCGTGGGGCAAGGTTCCGCCTTTTCCATGATGAGTCTGATCGCGCCGGTGGTACTGAATTTCATAAAACGTCAATTCGGCGGCAACGCGGACGCTGCTGGTCTGTCGAATTATCTCAGTGGTGAGCGGAGCGTACTTGAACGCAGCGCTCCCGCAGGATTATTGCCGGTGCTAGGTTGGCGGGATTGGGCGATGGCCCCCGCTAGCGCGACTGAAACCGCGCGGAGCGTCCGAACCACACCGGCGGCGGTAAGTGCAATATCCCCACCGGAAGAACGCAAGGATTCTTCCTGGTATTGGCTGGCTTTACCATTACTTCTACTGCTACTCGCCGGCCTGTTTTTGATGCGCGGCTGTAATCCCGCGGAAGGGCCAGTTAGCAGCGTGCCTGCCATCAAGGAACCGACCAGCGCCCCTACGCCAACAGCGCCTAAACCAGCAGTGGTGACCCCCGCGCCGGTGCCTAAACCAGCACCAGAAACCGCCCCCACGGAGCCGCGCCCGGTCGAACTAGTGCTCCGCGACAATACAAAGCTGATGGTATGGCCGGACAGTATCGAACGCCAACTAGTCGCCTTTATTGAGGATACCAAGAAGGTTCCTGACGAAAAAAATTGGTTTACCTTTGATCGACTGGATTTTGAAACCGGTAGCGCTACGCTCAAACCGACGTCTCAGGAACGTTTAAAACATGTTGCCGCAGTGCTTAAGGCTTATCCGTCAGTCCGCATCAAGATTGGTGGCTATACGGATAATACTGGCGATCCACAGAAGAATCTCCAGCTCTCCGATGATCGCGCCAAAGCCGCCAAGCAGATACTAGTGAATCTAGGCATCGACGGCGGTCGAGTGGAAGCGGAGGGTTATGGCCAGCAATATCCAGTGGCGGATAATGCCACGGAGGAGGGACGGCAAAAGAATCGCCGGGTGGATATTCGGGTCACCGCTAAATAAGTAACCCCATTGCTAGCAGCTGGGCCTCCGAATTTGTCGGAGGCCCATCAAAGCTCAGGCTACCGCTGTTCTTTCGATACAAACAAAATAGTATTGTCGAAATCGCTAGTACGGCTTGATCATAGCTACTCATCAAGGGACTGCTGTAAAAATCACTTCCATCACCCGCAACGCGAAACGCGCGGAAACCGTGGCGGGGCCGCCACCCATTTCGATCCCCACTGCCACCGCTTCCAGGCACCTCATCGTAGCTTGCCCCGGCTTTGGCGGCTTGTTCAATGCGCCACTGCATAGAGGACTTGCGGTTGATCTGCACCGATATCCCTATCGCGATCAATGCCTTGGTTTTTTTGGCAGCGCGGCGTCCGCGTAAGTCGCGTGCTCCATGGCTAGAAAAGCGTTGTAGACCCGAGACTTTTTCTCGACCAAAGCTTGATGCGCCCATTGCCGGGTTGGGGAAAATTCGGCCAGTTTCGTTTGATCCATCGCTTACTCCTTCGCCAGAAATTCCCGCAGCACCGTTATCACAGCTTCCGGTTTTTCTTCCGGCAGAAAATGGCCGCAATCCAATGCTTGGCCTTCCACCTGCTCGGCGTATTGCCGCCAAACGTCCAATACCTGATAGGTGCGCTGGACAAAGCCCTTCACGCCCCACAGCACCAGCAGCGGACAACGAATTTTTTGCTCAAGGCTCGCTTCATCGTGTAGAAGATCGATGCTGGCCGCTGCCCGGTAATCATCGCAAGAGGCTCGGATGGTTTCTGGATTACTGAAACAACGAATGTAGTCAGCTACCGCTTCCGGCGCGAACTGGGCATTAGGGGCGCTCCAACGCTTTAGCTTTTCGGTGAGGTAATAGGCTGGATCGACTCCGATCATATGTTCCGGCAAGCCGTTGGGCTGGATCAGAAAAAACCAGTGATAGTAGCCGGTCGCAAAAGCCTGGTCGGTATGCTTGAACATGTGATAGGTCGGCACGATATCCATGATGCAGGCTTTCTTGACCCGATCCGGATAATCGAGCGCCAAGCGATGCGCGACTCTGGCCCCACGATCATGGCCCACCACGCTAAATTCCCGATAACCGAAATAGTCCATCAGTTCGACCATATCCTGGGCCATCGCCCGCTTGGCATAAAACCGGTGATCGGGAGTGCTTTTAGGTTTGGAACTGTCGCCATAGCCGCGTAAATCCGGGCAAATGACCCGAAAGTCACTGGTCAAATGGGGCGCGACCTGATGCCACATGGTGTGGGTTTGCGGATAGCCGTGCAACAACAGCAGCGGCGGACCCGCGCCGCCATGTTCCATGAAAATAGCGGCGCCTTTGGTGGTAATCTGGATCTTGTTAAATTCCTTGCTAAGCATGGTTTGCCCGCCCACCCCGCTTGAGTTTGCTTTACCGCCTTAAGCCGTAATCTCAATCCGGTTGCCGTCCGGGTCGAGAACCACGCTTTCATAGTAGCCATCGCCGGTACGACGTGGCCCATCCAGGATTGGAAAACCATCATCCTTAAGCCGTTGGGTTAGGGTATCGACCTGCTGCTCAGAGCTGACGGAAATCGCCAGGTGTGTAAAGCCCATCCGCTGCGCGCCCGGTTCGATGACCACCGGCGAGAGCGTCGTTGTCTTCATGGCTTCAATTCGCGCGCCATCGGCGAAGCGGAGGAAACAGGATTCAAACCCTTTGGTAGGATTCACATAGCTCGCACCGGCAACCGCTCCAAAGTAGGCGCTATAGAATTGCTTGCACCGTTCCAGATCAGTCGTCCAAAGCGCAATGTGTCCGATACGCATGCTCAAGCCCCATATCCAACCGATAGGCGTTCAGAGACCATTATTTTTCAAATCAAATCAATCGAATAGCCGTCCGGGTCTTCGATAAAGGAAATGAGCATGATTACTCATTCATCGGCCCAGCCGCGCGCGCAATGATGGCGCCCTCCCGGACACGCCATCACGCGCAGACAGCGCGCCACCAAGGTTACGAGTCGGATGGACCGGGCTGCGGGTCAGGGCTTTTATCGAGTTTGCGCTGGTTTTTCTCCTGTTGCTTTTCTTCCTGCTTCTTTTTCTTAGCAAGGTCTCGCTGGCGTTTTTCGTACTGATAGTTAGGCTTGGCCAATAGTGCTCCTTCAGAAAAAGTAATGGACAATACAGTGATTTCGACCGGTTATTTTCTACCGATCAACTCGATGGGATAACCGTCCGGGTCTTCGATAAAGGAGATGATTGTGGCTCCCGCATTCATCGGCCCGGCCTCGCGCAAGATTTTACCGCCCCGATTTTTCACCTCTTCGGTGGCGCGATACACATCATCGACTTCCAAAGCGATATGGCCGTAAGCGGTGCCCATCTCGTAGCGATCCACGCCCCAATTGTAGGTCAGTTCGATGACGCTGTGCTCGGATTCCGCGCCGTAGCCCAGAAAGGCCAAGGTGAATTTGCCATCGGGATAATCCTTCTGACGGAGTAACTTCATCCCCAGGATTTCGGTATAAAACCGAATTGAGCGATCCAGATCGCCCGTTCTCAACATCGTGTGCAAAATGCGCATAGGCTTGCTCCTCGATCCGCGCCATGGAAAACCGGCGCGATCTGGCCGACCACGCCGGTTTTCAAGTGACTACCGTCGCCCTTTTAGCGCGGCGATCCGCATTCTCAAGGCGTTGAGCTTGATAAAGCCACCGGCATCCTTCTGATCGTAAGCACCTGCGTCATCCTCGAAGGTGGCGATGTTCATATCAAACAGGCTGTCATCAGATTTGCGGCCCGCGATTATAACATTGCCCTTATACAGCTTAACTCGCACCGTCCCGTTAACTGGAGCCTGCGAGGCGTCGATCAGGGTTTGCAGCATCTCGCGTTCGGGACTCCACCAGTAACCGTTATAGACCAGCGCGGCATAACGCGGCATCAAATCGTCCTTGAGGTGGGCGACTTCCCGATCCAGCGTCAGCGATTCCATCGCGCGGTGCGCTTTTAGCATGATGGTGCCGCCGGGGGTTTCGTAGCAGCCGCGCGATTTCATGCCGACATAGCGGTTTTCCACCAGATCAAGCCGGCCGATGCCATGTTCACCGCCCAACTGATTCAATTTCGTCAGCACGGCGGCAGGCGTCAGCGCTTCACCGTCAATCGACACGATATCGCCGTTGCGATAGCCCAGTTCGATATAACGCGGCTGATCGGGCGCGTGTTCCGGCGAAACCGACCAGCGCCACATCGGCTCTTCCGGCTCGTTCCACGGGTCTTCCAGCACGCCGCCTTCGTAGGAAATATGCAGCAGATTGGCGTCCATCGAATACGGCGATTTGGCGCCACGCTTCATCTCGACCGGGATGCCGTGCTGCTCGGCGTAGGCCAGCAGCTTCTCGCGCGACAGCAAATCCCATTCCCGCCATGGCGCGATAATTTTGATATCCGGCTTAAGGGCATAAGCGCCTAACTCGAATCGCACCTGATCGTTACCCTTGCCGGTTGCGCCATGCGACACCGCATCCGCCCCGGTCTGTACCGCAATCTCGATCTGTCGCTTGGCGATCAACGGTCGCGCGATGGATGTTCCCAGCAGGTATTCGCCCTCGTAAATGGCGTTGGCCCGAAACATGGGGAACACGAAATCGCGCACAAATTCTTCGCGCAGATCCTCGATAAAGATATTTTCCGGCTTGATGCCGGCCATCCGCGCCTTCTGCCGCGCGGGTTCCAGCTCCTCGCCCTGGCCCAGATCGGCGGTAAACGTCACGATCTCGCATTGATACACGTCCTGCAACCACTTCAGGATGACCGAGGTATCCAGCCCGCCCGAATAGGCCAGCACGACTTTTTTGACATCAGACATAACATTCCTCACAAGCGCGAAAAGCGGTTCATTCGTCAAAGACGGCCCGAATGGCCCTTCCAGCCCAAGCCGCCGCAAATCGTTAGCTTAAGGGTTTGCCCCAAAGCGTCAAGGCGCACGGATGCAATGAGGCCCGACAAATGAACCCTTCCTGCTGTCTACTGTTCAAGCACTGTCTGTAAAATGAGGGAAATCTAACTGACAGGATTTCGGTTCCCAAATATAACCTTAATTGGTAGGTTCAAATAATAGGAGCTAGCGCGCATGGCTTTTCTTCCTGAAGTGACCGGTTGTGAGAGCTGCAACGCATCAGTACGGCTCAAGTGGATGAAGGAAGAAATTCATCCAGGTGGTTTCTTCGGCATCGCCGCCTGCGAGAAATGTGGTTTTGTTCGGCTGACGGTCGCGGCGGAGAACGCCGAAGACTTGGAGCGGTGCCGGGCAATGGTCAGATTTGCCTTTGGCGCGGATAGCGTCGCGTTATACGCCGAAGAGCGCTAAATCCGCCGTTTAGCCACCAGTATAAACTGGCGTCCGTTTATCGAGCAGGATCAAACTAATCATGAGCGATTCCGCCATCCACATCGTCGCCCGCCTTATCGCCAAGCCGGACGCCATTGCCGAATTGCGAGCCGTACTCGAAACGCTGCTCGCGCCGACCCGCCAGGAAGCCGGTTGCCGTCGTTACTTCCTACTCCAAAATCAGCAAGAGCCAACCGATTTCACTTTTGTCGAAGAATGGGCCGATGAGGCCGCTATCGACAGCCATATGAAATCGCCCCATTTTCAGGCGGCTTTCGCGCGGGCGGAGAACCTACTGGCCGCAAAGCCAGCTATTCAACGTTATGGGCTGATCGGGTAATCTTGGCTGCCCGATTTTTCAAACCCCGTGACAGCGCATGGCCGCACAACCAGAGCATTCCACTGACGTGCTAATCCTCACCCGCCCCGACGACTGGCACCTACACGTTCGCGACGGCGCGGCGATGCGGGCAGTCGTCCCCCATAGCGCCCGCCAGTTCGCCCGCGCCATCATTATGCCCAACCTGCGCCCACCGGTAACGACCACTGAACAGGCGCTCGATTATCGCGCGCGAATTCTAGAAGCGCTGCCACCAGGGTCGGATTTTCAGCCGTTGATGACGCTGTATTTGACCGACAACACCGCGCCCTCCGAAGTCATCCGCGCCAAATCTTCCGGTCAAATCGTGGCCTGCAAACTCTACCCCGCTGGCGCGACCACCAATTCCGATTCTGGCGTGACCGATATCCGCAACATCTACCCCGTGCTGGAAGCGATGCAGGCGCAAGGCTTGTTGCTGCTGGTTCACGGCGAAGTCACCGACCCGGCGGTGGACATTTTCGACCGCGAGGCGGTGTTTATCGAACGGGTGTTAATCCCCATCGTCCGGGATTTTCCCGCCCTGAAGATCGTGCTGGAGCACATGACGACCCAAGACGCCGCCGATTACGTGCGGGACGCACCAGCCACGGTCGCCGCCACCATCACCGCCCATCACTTGCTTTACAATCGCAACGCCATTTTCCAAGGCGGCATCCGGCCCCATTACTACTGCCTGCCGATCCTCAAACGCGAGCGCCACCGCCAAGCGCTGATTCAAGCGGCGACCAGCGGCAATCCCAAATACTTCCTCGGCACCGACAGCGCCCCCCATCCCCGCCAAGGGAAGGAAGCGGCTTGCGGCTGCGCGGGCTGTTATACCGCCCACACCGCGCTGGAGTTATACGCCGAAGCATTCGATACGGCCGGAGCGTTGCATCGGTTGGAAGCTTTTGCTAGCTTCCACGGCCCCAATTTTTATGGCCTGCCACGCAATACCGGCGTCCTCACTTTGCACCGACAGTCGCATGCGGTTCCCGAACTGTTTGCCTTTGGCGAAGAAGACTTGATTCCGTTGCGAGCGGGCGAAACGCTGGGCTGGCGCGTCAGTTGAATCAGCAGTGTGAACTCATCACCTCAGCCTAACTCCAGCACATCGCCGTTGCCGAGGAACAGATCGGTCTGGGAGCCGTTGCGGGCGGTGCCGCGTTGTACCGGCAACCCCATCGCCAGCATCTTTTCGACGGCCGTGCGCCCGGTGCAGTGGTTGCACGCCAGTTTGTCGATACCGTAACCGCTCAGGCTAGTGATGATCCGGTCTCGCGCTTCGTCCCAATCATCCAGCGGCGCGATGTGCAGTCCACCGTACAGCGCATGAATCCGCTCACCGCCAACAAAGGTTTGCCGAGCATAGTCCAGCAGGTTGAGCACGCCGCCGTGGCCGCAGCCGGTCACCATCGCCATGCCATGATCCTGGAGATGGGCGTACAGCACGTTTTCACCGCCCACCTTGAGCAGCGTGCTCATGGGAAAACTCACCAGGGCTAACCCCTGAAACAACACCAGCGGCTGATCGGCGGGAACCGTAACCACTGCTCCAGTATGCCCCTGCTGGCGGATGAGCTCGAATCCAGCCGCGTGAAACCCTTCGGGAACGTAAATGGTGATTCCGGGACAGTGCTTGAGGGTCGAGCCAATTCCCCAGAAATGATCGAAATGCTCGTGGCTGATAATCAGCGTTTCGATCTCGCCGTCTCGTAGCATCCGGTCGATGCCTTCCTCGGCAAAACGCCGATCCATCCAGGCCGGATTCCAGCCGGTATCGAACAACAAGCGGCACAGGGTTCCATCGCTTTGCTCCGCTTCCAGCAATGCGGAAAAGCCAGCGGCGTTATCCGCGTGCAGCTCACCGAACGGCGGCCAAGGGATCGCATACTGATCGATCTCAGCCCCGCCCGCCTCGCGGATGTCGCCAAAGACGGTAGACGTATCGAACCAACCCGTTTCGGAGATACAGCAAATTTTTAACCGTTTCAAAAGGCCGATATCGAGTTTGTGCGCAATTGCCATGATAATGATCTCCTTGGGTGGTTATATAATTGGACTTACACAGATGCGCTAGGAATAGAGCGATCTGTAAGGCGTTACAATGAGAGGTTGTCACCTCCAGCAACAGCGGTAGCGAAGTAGCGCTCATGGCGCTATCAAATCTGCCGCTCGCTGCCTTACCTTCAACGGTTATAGCCCAATGGCGGGCGCTGCGCCGAGCCATTTTCAACAACACGCTCTTGTTTTGAGGAAGAATATGATCACAAGAATGGGCAAACTGTGGAGCGGATCGCGCTGGGGCTTAGCCTTGTTACTGGCGATACTGGCCAGCGGTGGAATTGCCGCCGCCGAACCGAGCTGGGAAGACATCGAAAAAACGGCGCGCGGCCAAACCGTGTACTGGAACGGCTGGGGTGGCGATGAAAAGACCAATGCTTATATCGCCTGGGTCGGCGAACAGGTGAAAAGCCGTTACGGCATTACCCTTCAGCATGTAAAGGTCGGCGATATCGCTGAAACAGTCTCGCGGATACTGGCCGAAAAATATGCGGGTCGCCATGAAAAAGGCACTGTGGACCTGCTCTGGATCAACGGCGAAAACTTCCATACGATGAAGGAAAATGGCTTGCTATTCGGGCCGTTCTCCGAAAAGCTGCCCAACTATCCCTTGGTCGATACCATCACTATCCCCAGCACCACCCTGGATTTCACAGAGCCGGTCGAAGGCATGGAAGTTCCCTGGGGCAAATCCCAGCTGGTTTTCATCTACGACACCGCACAACTGCAAAATCCGCCAAAGTCCATGACCGAACTGATGGCCTACGTCAAGGCGCATCCTGGCCGCTTCACTTACCCGGAACCGCCCGATGCTCTTGGCTCGACCTTTCTCAAGCAGGTCTTGATCGAGTTGACCGACCAGCGCGAAGCCTTGCAAACACCCGTTGCCGAAACCACCTTCGGCGCGGTGACCGCCTCGCTGTGGGGTTGGTTGGACGAAATTCGCCCACATCTCTGGCGGCAAGGCCAAACATTTCCGCAAAGCACGCCCGCGCTGCGCCAACTGTTGGCGGACGGTGAAATCGACATCGCTTTCAGCCTCAACCCCAGTGATGCTTCGGCGGAAATCGAAAAAGGGAATTTGCGCAATACGGTGCGCACTTACACGCTGTCCGGCGGCACTATCGCCAATACGCATTTCGTCGCCATCCCCTTTAATTCCAGCGCCAAGGCGGCGGCGCAGGTCGTCGCCAATTTCCTGCTGTCTCCCGAAGCCCAGGCCCGCAAATTGGACCCCACCATTTGGGGCGATCCGACGGTGTTGGGTATTGAAAAATTGTCCCTCGCGGACCGCGAACGGTTTATCAAGCTGAAACGCGGCGTCGCCACGCTTAGCCCAGGTGAAATGGGCGCGCCGCTACCCGAACCGCATCCGAGTTGGGTGGAACGACTGGAAGCCGCTTGGCGGGCGCGTTACAGCCGCTAACGTGCGCCGCGAAACGGGGCGGCGCGCGGGTTGGCGCGCGATAGCCGTCGCCCGCGCGCCAACGCTGACGCTGTTCATATTGCTGGCTCCCATCGCCGCTGGTCTGATCGGAACGCTGTTGCCAGCGTTCGGCTGGTTGCCGGTGGTGGGCGCGACTGATTTTTCACTGGAGCCTTGGCGTAAGTTGTTGGCGGACCCCGGATTAGCACAATCGCTAACGCTGACGGTCTGGACGGGCTTCGCCACAACCGCTCTATCACTGCTCTTGACGCTAGGGCTACTGGCGACTTGTTATCAAACTCCCTGGCTGCGCCGGATTCAGCAAACGCTGGCGCCACTGCTCGCCGTTCCTCCCGCCGTGTTGGCGTTTGGTTTGGCATTCCTAATCGCGCCCAGTGGCTGGCTGGCGCGCTGGTTTTCCCCTTGGGCAACCGGCTGGGACCGACCGCCGAATTTAGCGGGTTTTGGACCCCAAGACCCGTGGGGCCTGAGTCTTATCTTCGCGCTGATGCTCAAAGAGACCCTTACCTGTTATTCATGGGTCTGATGGGGCTTGCGCAGTTGCCTGTTGCCTCATGGTCAGCCATGAGTCGGTCGCTCGGCTATGGCTCTACGGCCACCTTCTTAAAAGTCATCCTGCCATCGCTCTATCCATTGCTGCGCTTGCCTATCTTCGCCGCGCTGGCTTTCGCACTGACCACGGTCGATGTGGCGCTGATCATCGGCCCCAGTACGCCGCCGACCTTAGCGGTGCAAACCCTCCGCTGGTTCAACCACCCTGAATTGACATGGCGGCTACCCGCTTCAGCGGCAGCGATACTATTGATCTTGCTCACGTTGCTATCTCTAGCAAGTTGGGAAGCCAGTGTGCGGCTGCTGGGACGATTAACTCGGCCTTGGCTTACTGACGGCGGACGCGGGTCAAGCAGTAGCCTCCCTAGACAGCTCGCGCTGGGTAGCGGAGCCTTGGCCTTGAGCTTTGCGGGCTTGAGCATCTTGGCGATGTTGCCATGGTCATTTACTCACCGCTGGCTCTTTCCATTGGCTTGGCCAGACCAGTGGACGTTGGAAAATTGGACTGGCCAAGCCACCAACTTATGGGCCATGACTAGCGCCACCTTGAGCATTGGCGTGGCCGCGACAGGGTTAGCCGTGGTGCTGTCGGTCGCCTGCCTGGAGTATGAAGCGCACCGGCGGCGGGCCTTTTCCGGGCGCGGCTTGTGGCTGCTGTATCTTCCCTTATTAATGCCGCAAGTCGGATTTCTGTTCGGGATTCAGGTGCTCTTGGCCTGGAGTGGCCTGGACGGCGGCTGGCCGGCGTTGGTCTGGACGCATCTCTTATTCGTTCTGCCTTATGTGTTTCTATCGCTCGCCGATCCCTGGCGCACCTTCGATTCGCGTTACGAGCAGACCGCGCTGGCGCTGGGAGCTAGCCGCGCCCGCGCCTTCTGGCGGGTCAAATTGCCCATGCTGCGCGGGCCAGTGGCGGTGGCGGCGGCCGTGGGTTTTTCGGTGAGTGTCGCCCAATACCTGCCAACGCTGTTCGCTGGCGCGGGTCGCCACGCCACCATCACCACGGAAGCGGTGACGCTGGCGAGCGGAGCCAACCGGCGGCTCATTGGCGTGTTCGCGGTCATGCAAGCGGCGTTGCCACTGTTAGGTTTCGCGGCGGCGCTGTGGGTGATGCGGGGGTTGGAGCCCGTATCCGCCGGCGCTCGCTTGGCCGACAGAGTCAAACTGGTTATCTTATGGTTACGGAGTAGGAAAAGCAGGATTCTAGGGCGAACAAAATGAGCTTGGCGCCTACTCGCCCTATCAAGGTTTTCATCAGCCACAGTCCTACCACGCATAAGGAGCGGGTTTTAAAGCTTTCGGATCTTTTACATGACGATGGTATCAATTGCACGATTCTACGATTGGATACGCGGGGAAATCGTCTGATCATGAAGACACGCTGAGCAGCAACGTGAAGCCGATGAAATCCGCGACAGAGCAAGCGCTCGTCCTAACCGATATCCACATCCGCCTACATAATCGGCCTTTGTTCACGCCGTTGAATTTGACCATTCATCCCGGCGAGGTGGTCACGTTAATGGGGCCGAGCGGCTGCGGCAAATCGACGCTGCTCAATTATATTTGCGGCACGCTGCCGTCCGCCTTTCAGGCGGAAGGTTCAGCGCGGCTCGGCGGGCGGGAGCTGATGGATTTACCAGTAGAGCGGCGGCGCGTTGGCATCTTATTTCAAGACGCCCTGCTGTTTCCGCACCTGACCGTGGCGGAAAATCTGGCGTTTGGTCTGCAAAGCGGCCATTCCCGCCAGACCCGCCGCTTTCGGGTCGAAACTGCTTTACTGGATGCGGGGCTGGAAGGATTGGGGGGGCGTGACCCGGCCACGCTGTCCGCCGGTGAGCGGGTTCGCGCCGCGCTGATGCGCACACTGCTGGCGGAACCGGCCGCGCTGCTGCTGGATGAGCCGTTTTCCAAGCTGGACACCGAGTTGCGGGCGCGGATGCGGACGTTTGTGTTCGAGCACGCCCGCCAACGGCGCTTGCCTACGTTGCTGGTGACGCATGATCCAGCCGACGCCACCGATGCCGGTGGACCTATTATCGAGCTGGATCAAAGGCCCACGGTCAATGCCGCGAACCCGGCGGCAACACTGGCAAATCCCGAAAATCCGGAAAACGATCCGCGTTCTGTTCCGAACGTCCCGCGCCGCCCATGATCTCCTCCGCCAGCTGGGCGAAATTGGCCGGCTCGTCGGACAGCATATTGTCGTACAGGGTTGGGTCCCAGCATTCGATGCGCTGCGCGTAAGCCAGCAAGATCATGGCCTCGCCAATCCCGGCATAATCCAACAGCCGGCGCGGCAGTAATAACCGCCCGCTGCCGTCCAGTTCCAATTCCGTCGCGCCTCGATGGAAATAGCGGATAAAATCGCGGTTCTTCTTAACATAGGGGTTCAAGCGGTTGATTTCCGCTGTCACCCGCTGCCACTCTGTAAAGGGATACAGCACCAGATGCTGCTCAAAACCACGGTTGATGACAAACCGGCCCTCGGCTTCAACCGGAAGCTGTTTTCTCAGCACAGCCGGCAGCGCGATTCGCATCTTTGAATCGAGCCTGCATTCAAATTCGCCGAGAAAGTTCGCCATGCGGCTAGCTTAGCACGTTGCAAGCTTGAGCAACCCGCAATCGGGCGGCCTCTCGAATTCAAAAACCGCCAATCGCTCAGGCAGGCGTCGCCATCACTTAGGAGAGCGCGCCAGAAAGAGGGTTGCGTCAAGACCAAAGCGGCGGTAAATATTTCTTCCCGAAAATTTTGGTATCGATTTCTTGCCGCGTTTCTTCAGGAATCTGTTTGTCCAATAAAACCCATCGGCACTGCATACATTCAATGCCGACCTTTTTCGTAACGGAAAAAAGGGGTATTCCATACAAGTGAAAATAGCGGAGAACACCAAAATTGCGCTGGGATAGATTGCCACAACTCGGACATGGCAGACTTTCACCCACGTCGCCTTTAATCAGTTTGCCTTGTGTACCATAGATGTTCATAACTGCTTCCCCAAGCTGACAATCAAAGATCTGAAATCGCAAGCAGATCATCATTCATGTGACTTTATATTTGCATTAATCATGCCATATTATCCTAAATAAAGCGATCAGTTACCATTCTTTTGGATAACTTATTGTAATCGTAGTTGTTATTCTCCAACGCTAACCTTGATCGAAGTAGCGCTGTAAAAACGTGTCAAAGGGAACAGTGTCCGCCGCTTCGATGTCTTGTTGCGCTCGCCAAGAACGTTCGGCGGCTTCGGTAAAAAACTGCGTTCTCTCGGTAGACAGCGGGGGCGCTTCGAAGTAGTGACGGTGTTGCTCCGATAACCGGCGGGCGCAGCCAAAGAAGTTCTCGCCGTTGGAGCGCATCTCAGCCAGCACTCGGGCCGACGGAGACCGATCAGGATCAGCCAGCGTCTCGCGCTGCTCAGTCAGGGCCCCCCCATAGGAACACCCTAGCTGACCGCTATCCAGCAATTCACAAATCGGTTGCAACAGGCCCAGTAGTTGGTCCGCCCATTGTCGCAAGGGCAAGGGTGGCTCGCAGCGGCGCCGCAAAACCAATGCGGGGTCGCGCCCGCCCAGCGCCACCGCCATTTGGTTGTCATCGTTGAAGCGTCGTTCCTCGGCGTCCAGCGGCGGCGACTCATGCAACAGACAAAGCAACAGGAAAGCTTCCAAAAAATGCAGTTGGGAAAGATTGACGCCCAACGGATCGAGCGGATTGATGTCGAGCGAACGCAGTTCAACGTATTGAACGCCGCGCCGCTGAAGCGCCAGAGAAGGTTTTTCGTTGCCTTGCGGCGGCTGCTTGGGCCGCATCGCGGTGTAATACTCATTTTCGATTTGCAAGATATTGGCGTTCAACTGCCGGTATTCACCATTGACCTTGACGCCAATTTTTTCGTAAGGCGGCCAAGGAATTACCGTGGCTTGGGCGAGGCTGGCGAGATATTCCGCCAGCGAGTTATAGCAAACGTTCACCCCGCTTTTTTTCTCGGTGCGATTGGTGTAACCAATATTGCTCATCCGTAGCGAAGTCGCGAAAGGCCCATAGCAGGTGTGATCGTCAAATTCGGCCAAGGTCGTGGACTGGCCATCGAGAAAGGATTTACAGACGGCGGGTGAAGCGCCAAACAGATACAAAATCAGCCAACCAAAGCGCTGAAAGTTGCGAATCAGCCCGAAATAGGATTCGGAGCGAAAATCTTGCGGTGTCCGACGATCGCCCTCCTGGTCTTGGAACGCGGCCCAAAACTCATCCGATAGCGAAAAATTGAAGTGAACGCCAGCGATTACTTGCATGATGCGCCCATAGCGCCACGCCAAGCCGCGCCGATAGACATGCTTCATAAACCCGAGATTGGATCGACCGTATTGGGCGATGGGGATGCTATCTTCTCCCGCCAGAATGCACGGCATACTGCCCGACCATAACAATTCGGCGCCGATATGCGGATAGACAAAGCGGTGGCAGTCGTCTAGGAAGCGCAACGCTTGCTCAGCGCTCGCTAACGGTGGGGTGATAAACTCCAGCAGGGCTTCCGAATAATCCGTGGTGATGAACGGGTGGGTCAGCGCCGAACCCAACGCGGCCGGATGGGGAATTTGTGAAATGTAGCCATTGGGAGCAACTCGTAGCGCTTCCCTTTCAAGGCCGAGCCGGCGGCCGTCGAGCAACGAACGCAAGTCGGTAGCGAACAGCCAAGTCAAACGCCGGTCGAAAATTGAAGACAAGGTAGTCGCCTCGTGGTGGGTGGGCGTTAGCCGGAGAAATCGGTGGGGCGATCACAAGCAACCCGCCTTGGCACGAAGGCGAGATTTAGCGTCTATTGTAAATGAAAATCACTCTAGGATATTTCTACGGAGAGCTTGTGATGAGTTATGGTTTGCTACCTGGCCGTTCAGCCACGGCTATTCCTCTGATTCCGATCATCGAAACCGAGTTAGAGCGCTGGCTGCAGCAGCAGGACGAACGTTGGCGCAACTGGTTGAGGGCCAGCGATTGCAAGATGAAACCGGGGAGTTTCAGCTTGCTACCTGGGGTGGATGGCCGCTTGCAAGCGGTGGCGATTTGCATAAAGAGGGCCGATGATCTCTGGGCCTTGGGAAGCCTGCCCGCCGCTCTGCCGGAAGGCGACTATTACCTCGACGCCCTCTTCGAAGCGCGGCAACTGGAGCGATTGGCGCTGGGGTGGGCGCTGGGGGCCTACCAATTTACCCGCTATAAGGCCGCCAAGCGTGCCGTGGCGCGGCTGGCTTTGGGGCTTTCCTGTAACGCCGAGCGCATTTACCGCCAAGCTGAAGCAGTCACTCTGGTTCGCGATCTGATCAACACGCCGGCCGAAGACATGATGCCGGAGCATCTAACCGAAGCGACCGAGGCGATCGGTTCGAAATTCGGCGCAAGCGTGACTCAAATCGTGGGTGATGATTTGCTGGCGCAGAACTATCCAGCCATCCATGCCGTCGGCCGGGCCAGCGCCCACCCCCCGCGCTTGCTGGATTTGCGCTGGGGCGATCCGCTGCATCCCAAGGTGACGCTGGTCGGTAAAGGCGTCTGTTTCGATAGCGGCGGGCTTGATTTGAAACCCTCCGGCGCGATGCGCTTGATGAAAAAGGATATGGGAGGCGCGGCAACGGCGTTGGGACTAGCAAGACTGCTCATGAGCACCGGCTTGCCGGTGCGATTGCGGGTATTGATCGCGGCGGCAGACAACGCGGTTTCCAGCAACGCTTTCCGCCCCGGCGATATCCTTCACTCTCGCTTGGGATTGACTATCGAGGTTCATAATACGGACGCTGAGGGGCGTTTGATTCTTTGCGATGCGCTCGCTGAGGCGGCCACCGAGCAGCCGGAAGCCCTATTCGATTTCGCCACCCTGACCGGCGCGGCGCGGGTTGCGCTCGGCACCGAAATGCCAGCCCTGTTCTGCAACGACGAGGCGCTGGCCGCTGGGTTGCTGGGGGCGGCGGAAAAAGAACAAGATCCAATCTGGCGACTGCCGTTATATCACGCGTACCGGGATCTGTTAGATAGCAAGATCGCCGACCTCGCCAACGCCAGCGAATCGTCCTATGCTGGAGCGATTTCCGCCGCCTTATTTTTAAAGGAATTCGTACCCGATGGCATCCCATGGGCGCACTTCGATCTGATGGCCTGGAACCTCGGGACGCAGCCCGGCCGACCGGAAGGCGGCGAGGCAATGGCCATGCGGGGGGTATTTGCTTGGCTGGAACAACGCTATGGGGGTGACAACTAAATAACCAAAGCAAGTGCGCCAGCGCCCTCCCTGGCGCGGAGATCTCTCCCTGGCAAACCGCGCTCAGGCCACTGGATGTCGCAGTTGCGGATTTTGCACCGGCGGCTTGACCGAGTAATCGTAGAATCCTTTGTTGGTCTTCCGGCCCAGATAACCCAGTTGCACCAGACGGGTCAGCGTGTGCGGTGGAGACACATGGGGTTGGTGCATGTCTTGATAGATATTCATGGTCATGGCTTCCACCACATCCAAGCCGATGTAATCGGCCAACTCAAACGGCCCCATCGGATGCGCGGCGCCGGATTTCATCGCGTGATCGATGTCGGCGATGGTGCCGGTTCCCATCTCCAGCAACCGAATGGCGCTCAGCATATAAGGAGTCAGCAGGCGGTTCACGATAAAACCAGTGGTATCCTGCACGATGACTGGATCTTTCTTCAGTTTCTTGCAGAACACATCAAGCGTTTTGATCGTCTCATCCGAGGTCTCAAATGCATGGATGATCTCCACCAGCTTCATCACCGGGGCCGGATTGAAGAAATGCAGACCGGCTACCCGATCACGTTGCTTGCAAACCGCCATCAGGGCCGTGACCGAGAGCGTGGACGTATTCGTCGTCAGCAGCGCTTCTGGAGAAACGATGCCCTCGAGACGTTGCAACAGCGCTGTCTTGGTGTCTAAATCCTCAATGATCGATTCGACGATCAGATCGCAGCCCGCGACATCCTCTTCTTTGGTTGTGAATTGTAATAGACCGAGCGTGGAATCCTTTTGTTCGGCGGTCATCTTGCCGCGTTCGACCATCTTGGCAAGGGACTTGTCCAAACCCGACCGAATCTTGTCGGTCGAACCTGGCGTCGCCTTGACGGCCACGGTGGCAATACCCGCCTGCGCGCACACCTGCGCCACACCCAGACCCATGGCGCCACAGCCCATAACACCGACTTTTTTGATTTCCATCGCTTATGCCTTATTGTGATAGTGTAATGACATATAGTTTTTTCCGGCGGCCGAAACACAAATCCGAATAAACCACCGATATTATAATGAATACCGAGGGCATCGGCTAAATTCATTAGCAGGATCGGCCCGGTTTGGCGTGCGGTCCGGTCAACGATGTTTCAGCTCTGGCGCTCGTTTACCGACGAAGGCGTCCATCCCTTCTTTCTGATCCTCGGTGGCAAATACCGCGTGGAAGGTCCGCCGTTCGAACAGCAGGCCTTCGGCCAGACTCGTTTCCAGCGCGCGATTGACGCATTCCTTCGTCATCATCACGGCGGGCAGCGACATTCCGGCGATCAATTCAGCGGTCTTGATCGCCTCTTCGATCAACTCCGCCACCGGCACGATCCGGCTGACCAATCCAGCGCGTTCAGCTTCCACCGCATCCATCATCCGTCCGGTCAAACATAGTTCCATTGCTTTGGATTTACCGACCAGACGGGTCAGACGTTGAGTGCCGCCCGCGCCGGGCAGAATACCCAGTTTGATTTCTGGCTGGCCGAACTTGGCGGTGTCGGCCGCGAGGATGAAATCGCACATCATCGCCAGCTCACACCCGCCGCCCAAGGCGTAGCCGGCCACCGCCGCAATCACTGGCTTGCGGCAACGACTGGCCCGCTCCCAGTTACGGGTGATGAAATTAGCCTTATAAGCGTCCATGTAGGAATAGTCCTTCATGCCTTTGATGTCCGCCCCAGCGGCAAAGACCTTTTCACCACCGGTGATCACGATAGCGCGAATGGCTTCATCGGCTTCTACCCCGTCCAGGGCGGCGGTCAATTCATCCATCAACTCGTTAGATAAGGCATTGAAGGCCTTAGGCCGGTTGAGGGTGATCACAGCGACCGGGCCACGGGTCTCGACGCGGATATTTTCATAATTCATGCGTTAATCCTCCCAAATTTCGCGGGGCCACTTCGGTTCCGACAGGATAGCGGCGGCGCGGCACACCAAAACGTCGGGTCACTCCTGATCAAAATTCGTTTTGAACCGAGGAATTTAGTCAGTGCGGACAGTATAAGCCAGAATGCAAGACTTCAGGCTCGGTTACCGCGCGCAAGAATCAGCAGGTGCGGAGCTTGGCGCCACCCAGCTTGGAAAGCGCCATTAGCGCATGAACGGGAAGGGGTTGAGAAACGCGCGACTCAGGACCAAGGCGGCTATCCGAGAGATCAGCTAGCGTTTCGATGGGAAATTGGCATTCTTGGCGGGGAGGATCAAGACATTACCCGGTGATCCGTCCGTTAACCCTATCTCCGGGATTTATTTCGTCATCGAAAACCGCGGCGCTGTCACCCGCTCTGGTTCAAAAGCGACCGAACCCACCGGCACAACGTGCCCACTCGATTCAGAGGCATCAGGGGCAGCACTGGAGGAAACCGGTTTTTGCGGAACTGGAATCCAATAAGACGCGACAGCTAACAGCATGGCTAAGCCTAGAATGACTATCTGCTTACGATGGAGTTGAATGCTCATCTGCGTGACTTCCTGTATAGATACTGAATAAATGGATTGCTACTATGCTATCAGTTATTCATATGCAAATCTCATACCCATTTATTTTATTTGCATTTGGTCTAAGCAAATCGCCGCCAGATCCAAAATCTACTCCCTAAACTATAAAATTAAGTCTTTGTTAAAAAGATATTTTTTAATTTCTCCCCTAGCAGCGATGCAGAATCAGATCCATCCCACACCTCACAACCAATTTAAGGACTGACCAGCAGTTTCAACAGTCCAAATAAAATTTGGACCGGTTCAATTTGGCCCTATAGTTCAAAATGAACCGCACGCTCATATATATTTTTTTGATCTTTTCTAGAAAAGTCACCATACTGATTTGTTCTGTTATTTTGACCACTGACTATCGCCCTAACCTAAAGCCGCACGATGAAACGAGACCCCATCAGCCCCTACTTCGACATCAAAACCGATGCCGAAGGTCAAGAGTACATGGAAGTTTATTTGGAAGGCATCGCCCTATTACGGCTGGTCCTCAGCAACAAAGGCACAGCGTTTACTGAAGATGAACGAGTTGCCTTGGGATTGGATGGGTTGCTGCCCCCTCAAGTCAACACGCTGGTTCAGCAAGTCGAACGGGTTTACCGAGGCTTTTTGCGCGAACCCGACCCCATCGCCAAGTACCAATATCTACGCGCCTTACAAGAACGCGCCGAAACCCTATTTTATGCATTGCTAGAACGGCATCTTGAAGAAATGATGCCTATCATCTACACACCGACTGTCGGGCAGGCAGTGCAACAATTTAGTCACCTTTATCAAAATCCACGCGGATTGTCGTTTTCTCCGCTCAATATCGACCGCGCGGCTGGCGTGGTCCGCAATTTTCCGTGGAATGACGTGCGGATGATCGTCGCCACTGACTCCTCAGCCATTCTCGGTATTGGCGATCAAGGTTACGGCGGCTTGGCTATTGCGATTGGCAAGCTGGCGATTTACACCATCGGCGGCGGCGTCAATCCCTTTCACACCATGCCGGTTAAACTGGATGTCGGCACCGACCGGCTCGAGCTTCTGAACGATGAATTCTACCTTGGCGTGCGACAGCGACGGCTGCGGGGGGACCGCTATCTGGCGTTCCTGGACAAGTTCGTTAAAGCCATTCACGAGCGCTGGCCGCGGGCGGTGATTCAATGGGAAGATTTATCCAAGGATGTAGCCTTTACAGTCCTGGAGCGCTACCGCAAACAGCTGCCTTCCTTCAACGATGATATTCAGGGTACGGGCGCGGTGGCGCTGGCGGGCCTGCTTTCGGCGAGCCGGCTCAAGGGCGAGGCGCTGCGCGATCAGCGTATTGTCATACTAGGCGCTGGCGCGGGCGGCATTGGCGTGGCTTGGGCCATCACGCAAGGACTTATTCGGGAAGGGCTGAGTCCAGAGGAAGCCCGCGACCGGGTTTGCGTGCTTGATTCTGGTGGGCTACTGGTGGCCGGACGCAACGTTGACGCTTACAAGCAACCTTTCGTGCAACCGCGCGAAAAAATCAACGGCTGGCAAATCGCCAACGATATTCCGACCCTGCTGGAAACCATCGAGCATACTAAAGCCACCGCGTTGTTGGGTCTAAGCGGTCAAGCGGGTTCCTTTAACCACCCGGTAGTGCAAGCGATGGCACGCCATTCGACCCGACCCGTCATTTTCCCGCTTTCCAATCCCACTTCGGCTTGCGAGGCGCTGCCGGAAGACATCCTCGATTGGAGCGAAGGCCGCGCGATTGTCGCTACTGGCAGCCCGTTTCCCGACGTAGAGCGAGATGGTCATCTCCATCACATTGGCCAGGGCAACAACGCATTCATTTTTCCCGGCTTGGGCTTCGGCACGATCTTGGCCGAGTGCCATGAGGTGACTGATACCATGGTATTGGAAGCGGCTTATGCGCTAGCCGAATACACCGCCGCCGCTCATTTGCGCACCGGCCGCATCTATCCGCCGATCCGCGAATTAAGGGAAGTCAGCATCCGAGTCGGCGCGCGGGTCGTTGAACAGGCGCTAAAAGAGGGCGTGGCGGGAAGAACCGAACTGGCCGGACGCGATCTCGATACTTATTTACGGTCGCGGTTTTGGAAACCCCGTTATCTCCCCATCGTGCGTGGAGATCATACCGCCATGATCGACCATCCCGGCTATAACAAGGTCGAATAAACGGCCCAGACCCCTGATGGCCGACCTGATTGAGGGTTAACCCAGGCCGGCTATCAGAAAATCTGCTAATCAGATCAGCATTGATCCTGCAATCACTCGACCGATACCCCAAAACCTGACTTTTCCAGTTGGCTGCGACTGATAATGGAAACGCTGCTTTCGTAGGTTCGTCGGGTCTGGCGCACCGCGCGAACATAAAGTTCCGCCCTGCTGGATGCGGCAGAGCGAACAACAAACCCCAGCGTTATGCCCGTTGATTGATAAACTCGCAACGCACCATCGAGCAAGGTATCCCGCGTCACCGTCCGACCGACATAGCCGTTCAGCACCCGTGATATTTCTGAGCGATCAACTCCGCTCAGCGAATTATCGATCTGTACGGCTCCAATACGCCACTCACCAGGCCGAGCAGTGGCTGGCGGCAACGATGGCGCAACAGAAGCGATTTTTTCCAATTCCACCGGCACGGTCAGATCACTATCCATAATTTGTATCGTTACCCGCTTGGATTCGTAACCACGAGCCCCCACTTCAATGGTGTATCGGCCGGGGGGTACAAACACGCCGGGACGGTAAGTATGCGAGGAGTTGACCAACCGGGCGGTAGCGCTTGAGGGTTCCGCGCGCACTGTGAGTCGGTATTGAGTGGGGCGCTCCGGCTCGGCTTCCTTCATCAAAACGACCGGCACGGTCTGATCGCCATCCGCTAGACGCACTGTCACTTGCTTGGTTTCATAGCCACCGCGTGAAACTTCCACCGTATAGCTGCCAGGCAGCAACAATACGCCTGGTTGATAGAGGGTACGAACTCCACGGAGTCGAATTCGAGCATCGGATGGATCGGCTCGAACCGTAAGCCGGTACTGGGCGGGCGGTTCCGGTTCAGGCTGTTTGGTCAACGTGATCGGCACGGTCTGATCGCCATCCGCCAGGCGCACTGTCACTTGCTTGGTTTCATAGCCACCGCGAGAGACTTCCACCGTATAGCTGCCGGGCGGGAGCGACACACCTGCTTTATAGGCGGTCTTGGTCCGCAGCAACCTCACCCGCGCATCAGCGGGGTCCGCCTGCACCGTCAGTCGATACAAGGTGGGCGGTTCCGGTTCCGGCTGTTTGGTCAACGTGATCGGCACGGTCTGATCGCCATCCGCCAGGCGCACTGTCACTTGCTTGGTTTCATAGCCACCGCGAGAGACTTCCACTGTATAGCTGCCGGGCGGGAGCGACACACCTGCTTTATAGGCGGTCTTGGTCCGCAGCAACCTCACCCGCGCATCAGCGGGGTCCGCCTGCACCGTCAGTCGATACAAGGTGGGCGGTTCCGGTTCCGGCTGCTTGACCAACACGACGGGTACTGTCTGGTCGTTCTCTGCAATTTGGACCGTCACCGATTTACTCTCGTAACCGGTTCGAGAAATTTCGATCGTATAATTCCCCGGCGGCAGGGCCACACCCGCTTTATAAACGGTCTTGGTCCGCAACAACCTCACTCGCGCATCCGACGGATCGGCCTGTATGGTCAAACGATAGGTTTTAGGTGGCGGCGGTTCAGGCTTCTTGGTCAGTTTTATTGGAATTGTCACATCACTATCGATAATGGATACCGCTACTTGCGCAGACTCGTAACCCGACTGACTAATTTCGACCGCATAGCTGCCCGGCAGCAACGACACACCCGGTTGGTAAGCCGCGCTCGCGTTTAACAACCGCACTTTAGCTTGTGGGGGATCGGCTTGAACCGTGAGGCGATACTGCCGAGGGAGTGGCGGCGACAATTTTTCCAAGGTTACCGGAACGTTGATCTCACTATCGACAATCCGTATTGGAAGTTTACGCGAGAGATAGCCTTCACGACTGAGTTCAACCTCATAATCTCCCGGCGGTAAGGCCACTCCAGGCTGATAAGGCGCCGAAGCGCCGAGCAACCGGATTTTGGCATCCACGGGGTCGGGACGCACTGTCAGACCGTAACGCGCCTTATCCAGCGCAACGTTCAACGCCACATCCCGGTCGTTAATCCGTACCGTTTCCTTGCGCGTGAGATAGCCGGGTTTCACAACCTCGATTTCATAATTGCCCGCGGGCAACCGCGTTCCCGGCTGATAAGGGGTCGGATAATTCAGCAAACGAACCTCAGCGTCAGTAGGGTCGGTTCGCACCGTCAAGGCATAGGTTTGTGGTGGGGCCGGCGGCGTCAGCACCATACCGGCCAGATCATTGATCTTGATCTGAATGGCATCAATATCTTTATCCTGCACCTGGCCGCTGGCCAGCAGGGAGGCGGTCTTGGTGTCAATCAACCGCGCGGTGACGGTAATCAGATCGCCCAGCTTGGACACCCCGCCCGTCACTACGGCATCCACCTCGTACAAGCGTCCCAGCTCGGCGGCGGTTTTAGGATCGAGCAAGCCGGTCGAACCCAATTCCTGAGCCTTGGCGATCTTAGACGCCGCCGATAGCGGCAACCGATCCTTGAGGGTAAATCGGCCGGAATTAGCGATAGCCGACATCATCAGATCGGCTATGATAGCGCCGGCCTGCTCGTCCAAGTCACCCCGAACGCTGAACTCGACCACCGTCGCGGTCATGCGCGCCGGAGCAGGCTCCGCAGCCGCAGAAATCCGCCCGGTCAGCACCCAGCACAACAGGGCGAGCGCGACTATCGATGCAAGCCGCTCGCGCATGCTCTGAGCCATGCCCCAGTCATTCAAGAAATGGCTGTTCATGGCTCCAGCACCAAGCGGAACCCCAAATCGAATTTTCGATATTCCGGCGCGGCTGGGAATCGATAGGCAAAGCGCACCAACCCGGGATAATCCGACCAGGAACCACCCCGAAGCACCCGCCGGCCGCCGGTCGGCGTCTCTCGGTCAGCACAACGGGTTTCACCACCGCTGTAAGCATTATCGTATTCGGAGCAAGTCCACTCCGCCACGTTACCCAACATGTCGTACAGACCAACGTTATTGACGAGGTACTTTCCGATTGGAGCCGCCACCACCTGCATGTCCTCACAAGGATAATTAGCCCAATTGAACGGTTTATTTTTACGGGCTGTCTCGTCGTAAATGTTGGCGTAACCGCAAGCCTGGTTTGGGTTGTCGCCCCAATCCCGCGTGTTTGTTTTACCGCCGCGGGCGGCATATTCCCATTCCGCCTCGGTGGGCAAGCGGAAGCGTAAAGCGCTTTGTCCCGACAGCCAGTCGGCATAAGCGGCCGCCTCCTGCCAACTGACTCGGACAGCTGGCTGATCTTCGCCATTCAGCGTATAAGATTGGTAGCCGCCGCTGTCATGTTTGCCATTGAAACGTCGATACTGCGCGTTCGTCACCTCATATTTTCCCATCCAAAATCCAGGCGGGCACACCTGATGGGGCGCTTCGTTTGCGCTGCGATCTTTCTCGGTTTCAAGACTGCCCATCGTGAAACACCCTGATGCGATCCAAACAAACTCCATGCCGGTTAAAGGCTCTTTATAGACCTGACCCGCTTGCGGGTTTGTGGGAAGCACGCTTGGGGCGGGCTTATCAGGAGTAACGACCGGGGGTTTATCGCCACCGGTATCACCGGAAGAATCAGGTCGCTGTATGGGGGGTAAAAACAGCTTGATGCCAGCCGCGACCGCCAGTAGTCCCAACAAAGCCATCCCCCAACGCCAGTCCAGCCGCGGGAATGCCTTCTTCGGCCAGGAGCGGTCGGATGGGATGACCTGTGGTATCGCTTCGACCTCAGCCAGGGATTCTTTCTTAGGCCAGCGGTTTAAATCTGATCGCAGTTGCGGCAGTTGCTCCTGTATTACGGTGTGCTCTTCATCTTCCAGCGCGGCCCGCATCTTCGCGATCGTCTGAAACCGTTTTTCGGGCCGAACAGCCATCGCTTGATCAATGAGCTGTAGCAAAACCGGGCTGTATTGACCCTGTACGGCTTCCTCAGCCGGCTCCAACGGATCGTCCAGGACCCGCGCCGGCGCTTCGAGCGGCTGTTTGCCGGTCACACATTGATAAAGCACCGCGCCCAACGCATAGACATCCGTCCAAGGACCATAACCCTTGCCTTCGACGAGATATTGCTCGATCGGTGAGTAGCCGACCGTAAACACACTGGTGATATTCTTGCTGCGGCGGCTTAGCGCCTGCCGGGCCGCTCCGAAGTCGATCAAAATCGTTCGGCCATCAGCGCGGCAGTAGAGGTTGGCCGGCTTTAAATCACGATGCAGGTATCCCAGCGAATGGACAGACTCCAAAGCCGGCAGCACGTCATCAAGCAATCGCCGAATCTGTTGCTCGGGCAGCGTTTTTTCTCGCTGAAGCACTCGGCTGAGCGGCTCGCCGTCCTCGTAATCCATGACGATGTAAGCGGTGCCGTTCGCTTCGAAAAAATCTTTTACCCGAACCACGCTGGGATGGTTAACTTGCGCCAGAATTCGAGCTTCGTTCAGAAACCGCTCCAATCCCCAAGTGTAACAGGCCTCCTCTCCGGCCTCCGAGGTCGGTAGCCCCCCTTGGGTATTGGCTAATACGTTAACGGCGTCACTATCCCGATAGGACCACTCTACTGGAAAGTATTCCTTGATCGCGGCGCGACTGCGCAAGGCTTCATGCACCGCCATGTAGGTGATGCCAAACCCCCCGGCGCCCAACACCGCCTCGACGCGATAATGATGCAAGCGATAACCGATGGGCAGAGTATTGGATTTCTTGGTCATGGCGTCCTGTGTCGGCGATGCTCAGGGTAGTTCTCGCACGACCCGAAACCCTAAAAAATAATCGCGGAAGTCAGGCTGGTTGCGGTGTCGATCCGCCGAGCGGACGTTGCGCGGCTCGTCGTTCCAAGAGCCACCACGCACGACGAACTGGCGGTCGCCCTCTGGTTCCTGGCAGACTTGGCTCGGCGCTTGGTAATCCGGTGCATAAAGCGAGCAGGTCCATTCCAAGACGTTACCCAGCACATCGTGTAGACCATAATCGTTATTTCGATAAGTCCCGGCTGGCGCGGTATAAATATTACCGTCGCGACATTGCATCACGGTCCAGCCCACAAATACTTTTTTACCATCGTAATCGGCCGCGTTGGCGTAGGGGCAGCCTTGGTTGGGGTCGTCTCCCCAGTAACGGCTGGACGCCGTTCCCGCGCGCGCCGCATACTCCCACTCAGTTTCTGTCGGCAGCCGGTAGCGCTGCCCGGTTTGTTGCGATAACCACTCGGTAAAGTTCTTGGCGTCTCGCCAACTGACATTGACCACCGGACGGCGGCCGCGGCCCCAACCCTGGTCCGGGGGCAGCGAGCGGCCGGTGGCGTTCGCAAACCGCTCGTATTCGAAAAACATCAGTTCGTATTTGCCGATGGCAAAAGATTTGGCAATACTGGCCGGATGCTGCTGTTCATCGTTATAGCGGCCTCTCTCGCCAGCGGGAGAACCCATCTCGAATCTGCCAGCTGGAATCACCACCAATTCTGGACCTTGCGATCCATCGCTCAGGCGATCTCGCATGATCGGATTTTTTGGACCCAAACGAGCTAGGGCGGCCTCAGCTTCCGCCCGGTAGCTACAAGTAGCCGCGCACCGTTCGAGATAGGCCCAGTAAGCCTTCCGGCTATTGGCGCGGCGGGCGGCCGCGAATGCATCAACATCGGCTTGCTTGGCTCTCTCCACCACTTCAGTTTGTTTCAGTACAGTCGCCAAAGCCACCAGCTCGGGCAACTCTGGCTGAAGGGACTCCGCCTTCTTCAACCCCCGCTGGGCTGCGCCGAGATCGCCTTTATTCACACTCGCTTGCGCGCGCGCCACCCAAATGAGAGCAACCCGGTGCCGGCCGGCCGCAATCAATGGATTACCTGGCGCCAGTTCCGCCAGTGCGCTCAAACGATTCAGCGCTTCGTCACCCCTTTCTTCACGGTTTTCCCGTTCGAACTCTCCCACCAAGGTTTCAAAATCCGCCTCGATCTTGCTGACTTTTTCCTCGGTCTGTAAATTTTGGATGGCGCGGCGGGCTTCCTGTTCGAACTCACAGCGCGGGCATCGTTGCAAATACAACTGATAAGACACCAGCGTATCAACCCGCTTAGCCGATTCAAACGCGCGCAGATCCGCTTCACGCTCCGCTTCCCGCACCAGCCCGCTCAAACTTCCTGCTGGCCGCTGTTCCGTCACTGTATTCGGGCTGAGGCTCGGTTCGGATCGGGTCTGGGCTGGCGGCGCTGGATTTGGCCCGACCTCCCCATCCTCGCGCTGGACCAGCCAATAAGCACCCAACCCAACCAGCAATAACACACCCGCCGCCGCCCAATGCCACCCCAAGGGGCCTTTGCCTCGCCTGGCTTGCGCTGCTGGCCGCTGCGCTTCCGCCAAATCAGCGATGAACCCACCTGCATCTATCGGGCACAATTCGCTCGGATACGCCAGTCCACGCCGCAAAATCCGCCAGGCTTCATCGGTCAAGCCCGGTGGGCGTGGTAAGGTGTTAGCAGCGGAGCCTCTTGCTTCATAGGCGCTCTGCCCTATTAACAGCTGGTAAACCAACAACGCCAAAGCAAACACGTCGCGGCGGAATCCGGCTTCGGTCAAAGCCCCATCGCCCAGCGTATCCGCACTCGCCCGCGCTATAGATTCACCTGAACCTAACAGGATGTTTCGCGGCTCGGAAATTTCGGTAGCCAGCCCAAATCCCAATAATTTGATGGTTCCCTGGCTGGTGAGAAAGACGCTATCCGAATCCAGGTGTTGGTGCGGAAAGCGGTGTTTCTGTCGGGCATAATCCAGCGCCGCCGCAACGGGCTCCAACCATTTCAGGACGACATCCCAAGACAGTCCCATTCCGCCTTGTTCTCGCAGCCGTTGCGCTAGGGTCGATCCCTGCTGCTGATCGACATACTCCATCTCGGCGAATGGCCAGCCGTCAGCCCCATAGCGCCAACCATAAACTCGAGCAATGTTGGGATGATCGAGTTTTACGGCTTGCTCAATGCGGGTTTTAGCCTTGATCAGATAGGTCCGCGACCCGAGCAGATCGGCGCGCTGCGAGCGTTCCTCGCGTCCTGCTTCGCGCACGAAGGTGTGCGCGGGCAAAAACAGTTTGATCGCTCGAAATTCATCGCCTATTCCCCTGGCGCGCTCGGTATCCGAAACGATGGCCAGCGCCAGCCATATCCGTTTCTTGCCATTGATCTCGTGCAACAGACGCAGGCGGCGCTCGGACGGCCCGATAACCATGCCGGGCTCCAAAATATCCAGACCCGCTTCTCCAACTACCGGCCCCGATTCAAGTTCAGTGGGAGCCTTGGCGGCGTTTGAAGCCACAAGCTCTTCCGCCTTTGCCGCTTCACGCAATAAATCTTCCCGACGGCGCATCCATTCCGCCTCGGTTAACCGCCCCGCCGCGTGCGCCCGCTCAAGTTCTTCAAGACGCAATTTGATATCCATACATCCTTGAAATTCCGAGTTAGCCCAAAAAATTTGTTTGAACAACAACCACGAATCACATTATCGTCTAGTCTAGCAGAAGGATGAAATGGCTTGGCACACTGTCGCGCCGCGGGGCAGCAGGAGGTTGGCTTATTCTTGCTGTCGTTACACTAAGATTGCCGCCACTCAATCAATGATGTCTAACCGATACAGTATTTTGTCAGATCGCCGTGAATAATGCGGACCCTACAGGGCAAGGATTGTCGAGCCTCAATGCCTCACTGGAAGTCGCCGTACGGTCTATACGCTCGCCGACTCATCGTGGACGCCGCGATAATCAGGACAATTATCTCGTGGTGGACGGGCAAGGACAGGGGCGTTTTCTACGCAACGAGCAGGAAATTCAAATCAAGTTGCCAGATTGGCCCGCCGGACATTGGCGGGTTGCCGTGCTCGACGGGATGGGAGGCCACAGCCACGGCCGCGAGGCAGCGGAAAGAACCGTCAACGGGTTGCTTGAAGTACCCGCGACCACCAACCTCAATCAACTGTCCAACACGCTGAACGCCCTGCACGACCGGCTCTACATCGAGTTCCAAGACGCGGGCCTGGAAACGGGCTGTACTTTGATTCTACTTGAAATTCCTCCTGACAACCCAGCCTTGTTATTTCACGTTGGCGATTCGCGAGCCTATACCATCGACGCGGAGCATGTGGACTGTTTGACGGTGGACCACGTTCCGGCCACGCATCTCGCCCTGTTGGGACTGGTGGATAACGCTCGCTGGTTTCAACAAGTACACGTCCATCCCAACTCTCAGATCAGCCAGGCATTCATTCTAGGCAGCACGCTCGGCGTGCCGAGTTTGCGCATCGACGCCATTGCCGCCGAGTTGTTCGAACTGCATGATGGTAACTTGCCACTGTTTTTGCGCGGCCTGGGCGATCGTCGCCCGCTGCCCCTGGAACCAGGCTGGATCTATCTACTGGCCAGCGACGGTCTCTGGCATCTTTCCAACCCTCAAGCATTTATCCGCCGCTGGCCGATATTGTTAAGCAAACCACAACACTCGCTGGAAGAACTGTTGGATCTGCTGATTGTCGAATTAGCTAATTTTATCCGTCAGCAGCAAAGTCAACCGGACGATAATTGTACGGTTATCCTCGTGCGCAAATCCGGCCCCGTTCCGCCATGAGGCAACCTATCTTTCACTTGAGGGAGAGCGAGCCGTTGAAGATCAAGCATATCCTGTTGCTAGTGGTTGCCGTGCTGACCATCGCCTTCATGCAACCCCTGGTATCGTTTCTGGGAGGATTAACGCTTTTGATCGGCGTTGGAGGATTGATATTTCGGGATTTGTCGCCAGCCAGTCAGGATGTCGTGGAACGTCGGTTGCTCGGCTGGCTGCACCGAACTCGCGCCACCAGCCCCTCTCATGCAAGCAATCAGCCGAGCGGCTTCCGCCGACAACTACCCGACCCAGCCCAGCCGAAGATACCGGCCGAATCACCGCGGCGCGCTCGAAGCAAATCTCCTATTGGCCAGCCGATTACTGCCGACCCCGCACCGATCACTGTGACGGAAACCGCCGTGATGAGAGAAACCCCACCGCCGCCAACTGCGTAATCGGACCGATTTCAGGCTAAAGCGCCGCTGCGCGCTACTTTCCGCAGGATCGCGTAAATCTCATCCTTCAGGTGCAGGCGTTTTTTCTTTAAGGTTTCAGTGTACATATCCGAGGGTGTTTCGAGCTCAAGCTCAATGCGTTCGACCTCATCATTGACCGTATGATATTCGTCATACAGCTGTGCAAACCTGGGGTCGGCGGATCTTAAATCGCTGATGCGGTCCTTATACTCTGGAAATTCGTGGAATAGATCGTGGCTTTCTCCCAACATCAGGTTGTCCTCCTATAGTTTTGCTAGTTTTGTGGACTGATGGTTATTTGATGACAGTTCAGTATAACAAGCATCCCGCGCACCGTCAGGACAGCCACCGCGGCTGAGTGCCGTAAACCGTTCGATCACGCACGTCAATAGCGGCCTAGCAATCTGTTTTTAGAGCGTGCTATGCTTTTCTGGCCAATGAAATCTTGTGGAGGATTACGGACATGAAACGTAAGTCGACCATTCTAGCCTTTTTAATGGCGCTCCCGATCCTGTTCTTAGGCAGCGGCTTAAGCGCTTGCAACACCGTCAAGGGCGCCGGTCAAGATGTAAAATCCGCCGGTAAAGCCATCGAAAACAAGGCGGAAGACGAAAAGAAATATTAATTGAGCTTCGTTACGCCGCCGTTTTCACCGGGGTGGCGCCAGCGTCATCGGCTGACGCGCCCCGGTTTACTATTTCCTGTCAGCTTGATTCGCGATAAAACTGGATCAGACCCAAGGTCGAAGCGTCATGACCCGCTGCGGGTTGGGTGCCTTTTAGTTCCGGCAAGATAGCGTTCGCCAGCTGCTTGCCCAGTTCCACGCCCCACTGATCGAAGGAATTGATGTTCCAGATCACGCCTTGAACGAACACCTTGTGCTCGTAAAGCGCAATCAGCGAACCCAAGACGTGCGGCGTTAGTCGGCGATAGAACAAGCAGGTGCTGGGACGATTGCCGGGAAAAATCTTGTAAGGCAACAGCTTCTCTAGCGCCTCGCCGCTCAATCCCTGCTTTTCCAGTTCGGCGCGGGCCTGCGCCTCGGTCTTGCCGACCATGAGCGCCTCGGCTTGGGCCAGACAATTGGCCAGTAAAATCGGGTGATGGTCGCCGATGGGATTCGGGCTTTGCGCCGGAGCCAGAAAATCGGCCGGGACCAGGTGCGTTCCCTGATGTAAAAGCTGATAAAAAGCGTGCTGGCCATTGTTACCCAAGCCGCCCCAGATGATCGGCCCGGTCTTGACCGTAACCGCATGGCCCTCGCGGTCGATGGACTTGCCGTTACTCTCCATGTCCAGTTGTTGCAGATAATCCGGCAACGAGCGCAGATAATCATCGTACACCAGCATCACTTGACTGTCGGCCCCGAAAAAGTCGAGATACCAGACACCCAGCAAAGCCAGAATCACTGGCAAATTATCCGCCAGCGGCGCGGCGCGGAAATGCTCGTCCATCGCGTGAGCGCCTTCCAGCAACTCAATGAAATGATCCATGCCGAGATAAACGATGATCGGCAGGCCGATGGCCGACCACAACGAATAACGGCCGCCAACCCAGTCCCAGAAACCAAACATGTTAGCGGTGTCGATGCCGAACTTGCTCACCCCCTCGGCGTTGGTCGAGACCGCCACGAAATGCTTGGCCACCGCTGATTCATCACCCAATTCCTTGACGAGCCAGGCGCGGGCGGTATGCGCGTTGGTCATGGTCTCCTGGGTGGTAAACGTCTTGGAAGCGACGATGAACAACGTGCTTTCCGGGTCGCATTCGGCTAGAACATGGCTGATGTGCGCGCCGTCCACATTAGAGACGAAATGCATCCGCAAAGTGGGATCAGCGTAGGGTTGCAGCGCTTGACAAATCATCTTTGGCCCAAGATCGGAGCCGCCGATGCCAACATTGACCACATCACGGATGCGTTTGCCGGTGTGACCCCGCCATTTGCCGCGTCGGATCTGATCGGCGAATTTACGAGCGTGCTCCAGCACCTCGTTCACTTCCGGCATCACGTCCTGGCCCTTGACATAGATCGGCCGGTCGCTGCGATTGCGCAACGCGGCATGCAACACCGCGCGCTGTTCGGTATGGTTAATGATCTCGCCGTTGAACATCCGCTCGGCCCAAGCGGGCACGTTTGCCTGGCGAGCCAGCTCGATGAGCAGATCGAAGGTTTCCCCGGTGATGCGGTGCTTGGAAAAATCGACCAATAAATCGCCAAACCGTCTGGAGAACTGGGTGAAACGCTGGGGATCGGCGGCGAATAAATCGCGCAGGTGCTGGTCGGCGATAGCGGTATGATGATTTTTCAGTTGTTGCCAGACCGGCAGGTTGCTGGGAACGGACATGGACAGCTTCCTTATCAAGTTGTTGGAATACTGGCGAAACCGGATGAACGTTGGGTCTTATCTATTGGGCGTCGGCTGGCGCGTCGCGCCTGTGGCGTCAAGGTCCCGTGGCCCTGAGATTACTATAGTTTCCATCGAAGTAGCTGTCGAATTCCAAGCCATTTTTCACTGTTACAGCACCAGTGGCGCTTTAAATTTCTGCTTCCACGGCATTGGGTGGAACTCGCGCCGGATTCTTCGCAAGTGATTAAAAGCTTTAACCATGGCCGCCAGCGCTGCCCATCGGATTGACGAATCCTGAAATCAGATGATCACCGCCAAAACCGCGCAAGGTGCATAACCACGGGAAGTGGAACAGAAATTGATCCTGCTCCAAGCGACCTTCGAAACGATGGCAAACTAACGCAAATCGCGGGGCCGGTTCAGCCTGCTCGGCAGCTTGACGATGGTATTACACTGTGGGGGTCGCACTGCTGGCCCTATTATCCCAAACCATCCAATCAGCCGCCGATCTGTAATCTACCCTTCCGCTCACAAGACCTTTTCAAAACGCTCGGCGCGCCATGGCGAGGGCAGCTTCCGGCGATGAAAGGACCGCCGAGCGCGAGCCCAGAAGAGCCGACGAAGAAATCGCTCGCTTGATAGAGCGGCCTATGTATGATCATCGGCCGTGGGTATTTGGTGAGGAACCCGCACCCTAGCCATCTTGCGAATGCAGTATAGTCATACCCTTGGCCAGCCCGCTGATGGAGAGACCGCAATGAACCAACCTGACCTATCTCATCAAACGCCATTCGGCGTCGATTTTAGCGTCGCTGAATTCGCCGACAATCCGGAGCCGCGCTGTCCCTGTGTTTTGCTGCTGGACAATTCCTGGTCAATGAATGGGTCGCCAATCAATGAGCTCAATGAAGGATTGGCCACTTTCAAGGAAGAATTATTGGCCGACAGCCTTGCCGCCAAGCGGGTTGAAATCGCCCTGGTCAGCTTTGGACCGGTTCAAGTGGTCAACGAATTCCAAACCGCCGAACACTTTACGCCGCCGCACTTGAGCGCGCAGAAAGACACGCCGATGGGTCTGGCCATCATGAAAGGACTCGAGCTGCTCCACCAGCGCAAAGCTCTGTATCGAGAACACGGTATTCCTTTCTTCCGACCTTGGGTGTTTCTCATTACCGACGGCACGCCCACCGATGAGTGGAAATCCGCCGCCAACGAAATCCGCAAAGGCGAAGAGAGTCGGGCTTTCGCCTTTTTTGCCGTGGGGGTCGAGGGCGCTAATCTAGACATCCTGCAACAGATTTCAATCCGCCAACCATTGCGTCTGCGGGGGTTGCGGTTCCGCGAACTGTTTCAATGGCTGTCCAACTCAATGCGCTCGATTTCACGCTCGGTACCGGGCATGGATGTCCCGTTGAACAATCCCACCAGCCCCGACGGTTGGGCTTCGGTATGAGCGAGCTGTACGGCTGGCGCTATGTTCACGCCAGCACCATCGGCGTCGCCCATTTGGCCGAGGGGATCGAATGTCAGGATGCCTGTGCGGTGCAACAGCTATCCACGCCAGAACTGGGCACGATCCTGATCCTGGCGGCCGCCGATGGAGCCGGCAGCGCGGCGCGGTCTCGCACCGGCGCTCAATTGGCGTGCCAGACCTTTCTAGCCGAGTGCGCCTCGCGCCTGTTAGCCGATCATCCGCTGGACTGGACTGAAACCACCGCGAGGGATTTCTTTGAAAGCGTCCGATGTGCGTTGATCCAACAGGCCGCCGCCGAGAATTTACCGCTTCGGGAATTCGCCTGTACTTTATTAGGGGCGGTCGTTGTGGCGGATCATGCGCTCTTCTTACAGATCGGCGATGGGGTTATCGTGCTTGGGGCGGAGGATGAGTACCGCCCCGTTTTTTGGCCGCAAACTGGTCAATACGTGAACGAAACCCGTTTTGTGACCGATCCTGATGCGGCTACCTATCTGGCGCACACCGTCACGGTGGAACCTGTCGTTGAAATCGCGCTGTTGACCGATGGTTTGCAAATGCTGGCGCTGCATTATCACCACAGGCAGGCCCATGCCCCGTTCTTTCGACCCGTTTTCCAACAGCTGCGCACGCATTCGGAACCTGGCTGCCCCGCCTCTCTGATGTCTGCATTGGAGGAGTTTCTAGCGAGTCCAGCCGTCAATCAACGCACCCATGACGACAAAACCTTGGTTTTGGCCACCCGATTGCCGCCACTAGCCCCCACACACCCCGCCGACGAACCGGATGCCATGGCGTCAATGTCGACTCCGATGGAACCTAAAGCCATCGCCGCGCGCGAAACCGCCGCCGTGGATTCCTCCTCCCCAACACCTACAGCCCCCGCTGCCGACCTGACTCTCAGCGATGCCAACCCCTCCCCTGACGCCTCCGATGCCACATCCGCCGCACTCGTCCGAGAAAACAACGGTGACAAGGCTTTATAGCGGCGCCAGCCGTTGGGTCGAGTTAGGGAAATTATTGGGGCGCGGCGGCGAAGGCGCGGTGCATGAAATAAGCGGCCGTCCAGGTTTCGTCGCTAAAATCTACCATCAACCGCTCACTTCCGATAAAGCACTGAAGCTGGAAGGCATGGCCCGGCACGCGCATCCGGGTTTGCTGGAAATCGCCGCCTGGCCGGTCGATGTCCTGCGCGCCTCCTCGAATGGTCCGATTCAGGGCTTTGTCATGCCGCGAGTCAATGGCTATCATGAAATTCACAGCCTGTATGGTCCCTCCCATCGCAAGCGCACTTTTCCCCATGCCGACTGGTCGTTTCTGGTTCACGCCGCCCGCAATTTGGCGAGCGCATTTGAGGCGATTCATGCCCGCGGCCACGCGGTGGGCGATGTCAACCCGGGCAACGTGGTGGTTTCGGCGCAAGCACTCGTCAAAATGATCGATTGCGACTCGTTCCAAATCGATACCGGCGACCGAATTTTTCTTTGTGATGTCGGCGTACCACAATTTACCGCCCCAGAATTGCAGGACCGCCCCTTCCATGGCCTAAGGCGCACGCCCGATCATGATGCCTTTGGGTTGGCCTTGCTTTGTTTCCACCTGCTGTTCATGGGCCGCCACCCCTTTGCCGGTCGCTACCGAGGCAAGGGCGACATGCCCATCGAGCGCGCCATCAAGGAATATCGCTTCGCTTTCGGCTCGCGCGCCGCTGGCCGGCTGATGGAGCCTCCACCACATACCTTACCGCTCGACGCACTGCCCCAATCCGTCGCGACGCTATTCGAGCGCGCTTTCACTTCCTCGGCGCCCGCTCCGCGGCGGCCGAGCGCACGCGAGTGGCGCTTGGCGTTAGAACGGCTCAATCGCGAGCTGCGCTCCTGTAGCCGCGGTACGGCGCATAAATACCCAGCGCTCTCTGCGGATTGCCCGTGGTGCGCGTTGGAAAAAGCCAGCGGAGCGGTCTTTTTTGTGCCCCCGCAACGGCCGGCCACCACCGAATCGGCGGTCAACCACCGGGACTTTCAGCTCGATGCGATCTGGAAGCGAATTTTGGGCGTGGCGCCTCCCATCGCCGAAGCCATGCCACACCCAACGGCGCAGGCTCCGATCAGCCCAACGCCGCTGCCAGAAATCATAAAGCGCACGAGCCAGTTCAACTTCGGCAAAACGCTGGCCATTGGCGGCGCGGTGTTGCTCGCCGCCTTGGCGCGGCCCGCCCTGATCTGGTTATGGCTGTTGCTCGCTTTTGCCATCTGGCCGTTCACCCAGAACAGCAGCGTGCGGCGCGAGCGGCAGCGCCGCCGCTTGGCCTTGTTAGCCGCACAGCGGGAAATGATGGAGCTCCAGGCTACCTGGCAAGAGCGAGCCACTGACCAGCCTTTCATCCGGGAACTGCACCATTTGCACCTTCTCCGTGACTGTTACCGGAATCTGTCGGCCGAACTCCAGCGGGATTTGCAACGGCTGGACGCCAACCAGCGCCAGATGCAATTGCAAGCCTTTCTGGAAAATCACTTCATCGATACCGCTCAAATTCCGGGAATTCGGACCACCGACCGTATGGCGCTAGAGTCCTACGGCATTGAAACGGCCGCCGATGTAACAGCGGCGGCTCTGGAAACTGTTCCGGGCTTTGGGCAGCATCTTGGCCGCCAGCGGGTAGCCGCCTTGCTGGCTTGGCGTCAGACACTTGAACAACGTTTCCGACACGATCCCCGGCAGCGCGTCGATCCCGCCGCCATCGCCAATCTTCAGCAACACTATACCGAACAGCGGCTGGGCATTGAGCAGGAATTGCTGGCGGCTCCCGATAAACTCGCTAAAATTAAAGCAGAAATACTCAAACAGCGCGCTCAACTTAATATCGCCCTGATCCGCCAAGCGATGCAGGAAGCGCAAGCCCAAGCCGATCTGCGGTTATTCCGCCGCACGGGTCTGGTTGTTTTTTCCAGATGGCGCAATCGCGTTTAGGCGGTCTCGACACGCCGGAGGACTTTGATGGGAAGACGCAACGAACATACCCGAGAAGAACTGCGTGAAATCTCCCTGCAGGCTGCTGAACAGCTCGTCATTGCTCACGGTTTGATGGGATTGAGCGCTCGTAAAGTCGCTGCTGGCATCGGCTATACGGTGGGCAGTTTGTACATGGTTTTTCGCAACTTTGACGATCTGATCATTCAGATGAACGAGCGCACATTGGATGCGCTGTACGAGAAACTGGCGGCGGCGGTCACTAATCCACCGTCACCGACCGCCGCGATTGAAGCGCTGGCGCAGACTTATCTGGCGTTTGCGCTCTCCGAGACCAATCGATGGCTGGCGCTGTATGAACACCGTATGCCCGAAGGACAAGCCGCACCCGACTCTTTCGCCGAAAAAGTGGCTCGGATGTTCGAGTTGGTGCAGCAGCATTTGGCGTCATTGTGCCCGCACCGGTCATTCGAGGAAATCTCGCTGGCGGCTCGCGCGTTATGGAGCGGCATCCATGGCGTTTGCGTGCTCAGTCTCGACCGCAAATTAGAGAGTATCGGCGGCCGCACCATGCAACAGGTCGCCAATTCGCTACTCGATAATTATCTAGCCGGCTTTGTCGCCCAAGGTGTCTCTCGCTAATTTGGATGTCCTGACAACGAGTGGAAGATAACTGAACGCATGTCACCGAGGAGACTGCTATTTTGACGTAGTGCGCCTTAGGTAATCGCCTGCGAAATAACCCGCATTCCTGGTTGTCCCCGCCAATAACCATCGCAAGCGCCAAATGGCAAAGCGGCATTCAATTGCGCAGCTTCTTCAACAGGATCGACCTCCCCACCCAAGCAGGCGGCAAACACCGCAACCACTGTCTCCGTACCGTCAGGCTGAGGGCTAATCCGTAGTATATCTACTTTCAGCTCTCGTAATTCCGCCAGTTCCGCCAACAAATTGCAGGTCTGAGCGGATTGCGTCTGGATACCGTTAAGCGCCAGAAACGCTTGGCCTTCGCGGGTGCTGAGCGCTAATCCTTCGGGATAGTCGAGACAGCGATACTGGCAATCGTCCTTTGGCAGATTGTGATGGCGAGCGGTGAAGCAGCGAGCGGAATAAGCCAGCGGTAAGCGGCCGTAAACAAACACCTCGGTTTCCACGTTTGCCGGTCGTTTGGCCTGAATTGCGGCTAAGGTCTGCCGCGAGAGCTCCACCGGCATCATCCAACGTTTCGCACCCAGCCCGGCCAAGAACCGCAACGTCCGGTCGCTGTAGACATTGATCCCGGTTCCGAGCACGAACGGCACCTTTTGCTCTGATAATAACCGCACCGCGCTCATGTCGTTGGCTTCGACCGTAAACCGGCCGTTTTCACACAACCGGCGCAAGGTCTTAAGTTCCGATTCCGCTTCCAGCAAAGCCATGGTGGACAGCACCACTTCCTTGCCCGCCGCGCGCATTCGTTCGGCCAAATCCAGCCAATCGCTGGTATTCAGCGCATGGCGCTTGGAGCAAACCGTTTCACCCAAATAAATGATATCCACCGCGGTGGCGCTTATCCGCTCGTAAAAATCGAGCAGCTTTTCCTTGGGCCAATAATACAGCACCGGCCCCAAGGCGAGTTTTAGCTGATAGTCGATTCCGGCCATTACTGCCAAATCCGATGATAAGCGCCCAGTGTGGTCTGCTGGCCTTCCGAGACCTTCCCCAATTCTCGCAACCAGTCCGGTTGGGGCGTATAAGCCACTGGATTGCGGTGACTGGCATCAATCGCCGCCCGCCAGACCTTGGTAACCTGCGTCACATAGGCCGGGCTGCGCTGGCGGCCTTCAATCTTGATGGCGGCGATGCCCATGCGCTGCAATTCCGGCAGCAATTCCAAAGTATTCAGGCTAGTCGGCTCTTCAATGGCGTAATAGGTCTGATCGGCCACTTCAAACCGGCCCTTGCATAGAGTGGGATAACCGGCGGGTTCTCCCGGCGCATAGCGGTCAATCAACAAGCCGCCGAGCCGCGTTTCCAGTCCGCGCGGTGTTTCTTCCCAGCGTACAGCCTTGGCTGGCGAACAGACCCCGCACATATTGGGCGATTCGCCGGTGACATAGGATGACAGCAGGCAGCGGCCTTCCACCATGATGCACAATCCGCCAAAGCCGAAGACTTCGAGATCGACTGGACTGTTCTCTAAAACATGGCGGACTTGCGGCAACGACAGAACGCGCGGCAGCACGACTCGCTTAATACCGAAATGGTCGTGATAGAAGCGGATCGCTTCGTAATTGGTGGCGGAACCCTGCACCGACAAATGCAGCGGCAGCTGGGGATGGGTGCGCTGGGCGTAGTCCAACACGCTGATATCAGCGGCGATAATGGCGTCTACGCCCAACTCCGCCGCTTGGTCGACCGCCCGTTTCCACCGCTCCCAACCCGTCGGTTGCGGGAAGGTATTGAGAGCGACGAACACCCGCCGCTTCTTGGCGTGGGCATACTGAATCCCTTGGGCCGCCATTTTGGCGTCGAAATTCAAACCGGGGAAATGGCGCGCGTTGGTGTCGTCGCGAAACCCGATATAGACTGAATCGGCGCCATGATCGACAGCCGTTTTTAGCGACGGCAAATTGCCGGCCGGGCAGACCAGTTCCAGCCGTTTTGATGCACTGGCCACAGCGGAAGCGGTCATGGGCCTTATTCTCCCCGTTCGCGGGCAATCGCCCGATAGCCGATGTCGGCGCGGTAAAAAGCACCGTCCCAATGTACCCGCTTAGCCAAGCGGTAGGCGCGGCTTTGCGCTTCCGCCACCGTGCCGCCGAGCGCGGTCGCGCACAACACCCGCCCGCCATGCGTCACCACCTCGCCGCCTTGCGCCTGCGCCGTTCCGGCGTGAAACAGCTTAGCGTCAGCATCCGGTTCGTCGTCACGCGGCAACCCGCTGATCACATCGCCCTTGCGATACGCGCCGGGATAGCCCGCAGCGGCCATTACGACCCCCAACGCCGGCCGGGAATCCCAGTCCGCTTGGACTTGATCTAATCGACCGTCTAGCGCCGCCTCGCATAAGTCCACCAAATCCGAGCGCAAGCGCAGGATCAAGGGTTGCGTTTCAGGATCGCCCAACCGACAGTTGTATTCCAATACCTTGGGGCCATCGGCGGTGATCATCAAGCCGGCATAGAGGAAACCGACGTAACGGCAACCTTCCGCCGCCATGCCGCGCACGGTCGGTTCGATCACTTCCGCCATGACACGCGGGTGCAATTCCGGCGTCACCACCGGGGCGGGCGAATACGCACCCATGCCGCCGGTGTTGGGGCCCTGGTCGCCATCGTCGCGCGCCTTGTGATCCTGCGAGGACGCAAACGGCAGAATATGCGCGCCATCGGTCATCACAATGAAGCTGGCTTCCTCGCCATACAAGAACTCCTCGACCACGACTCGCCGGCCGGCCTCGCCAAAATCCGAGCCGCTCAACATGCCGCGAACGGCGGCGATGGCTTCCAGTTCGCTCTGCGCCAGAATGACGCCTTTGCCGGCCGCTAATCCGTCCGCCTTGACCACCATCGGCGCGCCCATTTCTCGGATAAAGGCTTCCGCCGCATCGGCGTTGGTAAAGCTTTGGTATCGGGCGGTCGGGATGCGATGGCGGGCCAAAAAATCCTTGGTGAAGGTCTTGGAGCCTTCCAGTTGCGCCGCCGCCTGGCTTGGCCCGAAACAGCGCAATCCCGCGTTGCCGAATAAATCAGTGATACCTAATACCAACGGAACTTCCGGCCCGATGATCGTGAGATCGACCTGATGGCCGCGCGCGAATTTGAGCAATTCCGGCAGATCGTCGGCGGTGATGCGGAGATTGGTGACTTTGGGTTCGCGGGCGGTTCCCGCGTTGCCCGGCGCGACATAGACATTGCGCACCCGACTGGATTGCGCCACCTTCCAGGCCAGCGCGTGTTCGCGGCCACCGCCGCCGACGATCAGGACATTCATAATGGTCTTTTGCCTTTCCTGAATGAAAACTCAGTGCCGGAAATGCCGCATTCCAGTAAATACCATGGCCATGCCGTGCTCGTTAGCGGCGGCGATGACCTCACTGTCGCGCATCGAGCCACCCGGTTGGATAACGGCGGTAATGCCGTATTCGGCGGCGAGATCAATCCCGTCGCGGAAGGGGAAGAAGGCATCCGAACCCATCGCCGCGCCTTGTAGCGACAGCTTTTCCTCGGCGGCTTTCATGGCGGCGATCCGCGCCGAAAACACCCGGCTCATCTGCCCGGCGCCGACGCCGAGAATCATGCCGTCTTTCCCGTAAACGATGGCGTTGGACTTGACAAACTTCACCACCCGCCAAACGAACAGCAGATCGACCAGTTCCTGCTCGCTGGGCTGGCGTTGGGTGACCACCTTCAAACCCGATTGCGTGACGTGACCCAAATCCCGATCCTGCACCAGCAAGCCGCCGGTGACCCGCTTGTAGTCCCAACCCGCCGCGCGGTCGGCTCCCCAATCGCCGCACGCTAGCACCCGCACATTCTGCTTGCTGGCGGTCGCGGCCAAGGCTTCCGGTGTCACTTGCGGCGCGATGATGACCTCGACGAATTGCCGATCCACGATGACCTTGGCCGTCGCGCCGTCCAACGGTCGATTGAAGGCAATGATACCGCCGAAGGCCGAGGTTGGGTCGGCTTTATAGGCCCGCTCATAGGCGTCCAGAATGTTGGAACTGATCGCCACGCCGCAGGGGTTGGCGTGTTTGACGATCACGCAAGCCGGGGCGCTGAAGCTCTTGACGCACTCCAGGGCGGCGTCGGTATCAGCGACGTTGTTGTAGGATAATTCCTTGCCCTGGAGCTGCTTAGCGGTGGCGATGCAGGCTTCCGCCGGAGCCGGTTCGACGTAAAACGCCGCGCCCTGATGCGGATTTTCGCCATAACGCATCGCCTGCGCCTTGCGAAACTGCACGCTGTAAGTGCGCGGAAACGGATCGCGCTCACCCTCGGCCTGGATGGAGCCGAGATAGTTAGCGATGGCCCCGTCATAGCGGCCCGTATGCTCGAACACCTTCACCGCCAGATCGAAGCGGGTGGCGGCGCTGACCGCGCCGCTGTTGGCCTGCATCTCATCCAGTACCCGCTGGTAATCCCCCGCATCGGTAATCACCGTAACCGCCGCATGATTCTTGGCCGCTGCTCGCAGCATCGCCGGCCCGCCGATGTCGATATTTTCAATCGCGTCGGCCAGCGCGCAATTCGGTTTGGCAACCGTGGCTTCGAACGGATAAAGATTGACCACCAGCAAATCGATGGGCGGGATCTGATACTTGGCCATCGCTGCATCGTCCTCGCCGCGCCGACCGAGCAGGCCGCCATGAATTTTCGGATGCAGGGTTTTAAGCCGGCCGTCCATCATTTCCGGAAAACCCGTGTAATCAGCGACTTCGACGACGGGCAGGCCACTGCCGGCCAGCAGCTTGGCGGTGCCGCCGGTGGAGAGGATTTCCACGCCTCGTTCGGCCAGGGCGCGGGCGAAATCGACGATGCCAGTCTTATCGGAAACACTCATCAGCGCGCGGCGGATGGGAACAGCGGAAGGTGCATTCATGCGCAAGCTCGTTAGGTCAAATATAGAGAGGTTACAAGGGTAGCTCGTGGGCGGCGAATTAACGGCAATCAACCATCCGTTGGTATGGAACCGAAATACATATCGTGAAGCGATCCTTATCCGGGTCATATTGCATCAGTTCTCCGTTCTCCAAATCGTAATACCAGCCATACAGCCGCAAGGAACCTGCTTCGACCCGTTGCCGGATAAACGGGAACGTCATCAGGTTGGTCAGCGAAACTCGCACGCCGGCCCGCTCGCAAGCTCGCTGTTTGAATTCGCGACTGGCGTCCGGCCAGCGTTGCAACACCTCATCACGAGCGGGCGCGGCGATCTGCACCCAGGGCGCGATATAGCCTTCTCCTTCATTATTCGCCCCGTAACCTTCCAGAAGCGCATTAATACCACCGCAGCGCGAGTGCCCAAGGACAATGATGTTATCAACTTCCAGATTGCAAACGGCATACTCCACGGCGGCGCTGGTGCCATGATAGCGGCCCCCCGTTTCGCACGGTGGAATCAAGTTGGCGACGTTGCGCACCACGAACATACTGCCTGGGGCGGCATCCATCAAAATGGTAGGATCCACTCTGGAATCAATGCACCCGACCAGCAGAGTATGCGGTTTTTGCCCCTTCATCGCCAGTTGGTTATAGATCTCCCTATTCGGCTCAAAATGCTTGACACGAAAACGCTGAAAGCCTTGCAACAACTCGTTGATGGTAGTCATAACCCACTACTCTATTGGTATAAATCCACGTTGCATTATACCCTCTCATCCACAAACTTCGCTGGAGAGATTTGATGCAGTGCGCCATCTATAAAAGTCGGAAAAAACAGGATACTTATCTCTACCTCGCCACCAAGGATGATTTCTCCCACGTTCCCGAAAGCCTGCTGAAACTCATCGGGGAACCGGTTCATGTGATGGATTTAGAGTTGTCGTCAGAGCGCAAACTGGCGCAAGAGGATACGGTGGAAGTCCTGCAAAATCTGCAGGAGCGCGGCTGGCATTTGCAGATGCCGCGCCAGGAAGAGTGGCCAAGCTTCAAGTCGCAACCCAAGCATTAAACCTTACGGAATTCATCGCATGTTCTCCGAGCGCATCGACCGCCTGACCAGTTCCCTGATTCGGGAATTGCTTGCCCTTACCCAAAAACCGGACATTATTTCCTTCGCCGGCGGCTTGCCCGCCCGCGAAGCGATGCCAGCACTGGATTTGAGCGATTTACCGCCGGATTTGAGCCAATACGGCACCACGGACGGCGAGCCGGAATTGCGCGCCGCCATCGCGGCGCAATTGATTGGCCTTGGCCTACGCTGCAAACCAGAACAAATTTTGGTAACCAGCGGTTCACAGCAGGGGATCGATCTGGCATCCAAGCTGTACATCGACCCCGGCACACCGGTCGCGGTCGAAGCGCCGAGCTATCTGGCGGCGCTCCAATCGTTTCGGCTCTTCGGCGCTCGTTTCGAGGAATTGCCGCTGGCGGCTAACGGCATCGACCCAGACCAGTTACGGCAAATCATCCAGCGCCACCGACCGGCTCTCGTTTATCTGATTCCCACCTTCCAAAATCCTGCCGGCGCCTGTTACGACGAAGCGACTCGTGCCGCCGTCGCCACCGTATTGCGCGAGACCGGTACGCCTTTGCTGGAAGATGAACCGTATCGCGACTTGGTCTACGAGCCGGTGGACCGAACCCCGCTGTGCGCTCGCTTCAGCGAAAAAGAGACCTGGATGTACATGGGCACCTTTTCCAAAACCGGCATCCCGGGCCTACGGGTCGGCTATATCGCCGCCTCGCAGAACGTCCACCCTTATCTGGTGCGGCTCAAGCAGTCCACCGATCTGCACACCAATCGCATCGGCCAATGGTGGTGCGCCCGTTTGTTGAATTCCGCCGAGTATCCCGCCCACTTGGAACGGCTGCGAAACTTCTATCGGGAGCGACGCGACGCCATGCAGGAGGCGCTAACCCGCCACTTCGGCGAACTGGCGGAATGGGTGACACCGCATGGCGGCTTGTTCTTCTGGGTACAATTAAAAGATGGGGGCGATACCCGCGCCCTACTCGTTCGCGCATTGGAACGCAAGGTTGCCTTCATGCCCGGCGAGGCGTTCTTTGCCAGCACTAACGCCCAGCATGGGGCTTTCATGCGCCTTAACTTCAGTCACGCCACGCCCGATCAATTGGAGCGCGGCATGGCGGTGCTGGCTGAGGTGATCCGGGAAGAGCGCGGGCGAGCCAAAGCGGAGAGCAGCGCTGAGGTTATAACGATTTAGGGCAACTGTTCGGCATCGTCGCGAGGTGAGCGCCACTGACGCCCACCTCGCGGAAACAGCCTAGCCATCAACCAGTAACGGCGCGTCAACCGCCGTCACAAATGCTCCGGCCTGTGGCGAGGTTTGCGCAATACTTTAAATAGAATCGCAAATTTTTCTCGCCAGCTCAGGCGTTCGTCCGACAAGGCTTCCAGAAAATCCGACAATGCCTTGGATTTGGTGACGGCATAGATCACCAACAAAACGCTGGGACTAATGACTCCAAGCAGAATGAGCGCCTTGAGCCAAATCGGATTGTCGGCCTCATCGAAAATGTTCATGCCGAGGAAACCGGTGGCCACGGTCGCGATCAGCCCCAATGTGGTCACCACAGTCAATCGCACGACCGTATTGGCTTGGCGCCGTAACCCATCACTGTCCAAATAGGCGTTCATTTCCTTCACCGCCGCACTGACATCTTGATAAATCCGGTCGGTCTCTAAATGGTTGGTCAGCATTCGGAACAGATCGCGCGCTTGCGCTTGATTGGACACTTCATGGAACCAATAGCGATGGGTAAATCGAAGAAATGTTTCCATGATTCGGCGGATTTCGCGCTTGAAGGTCTTGACCGACTCCATATCCCGAATATCGAGCTGACTGATCGCGATCACTAGCCATTCCGAAAACAACATCAAAGTAGCCTTATGAAAATGGGCGATCAAATTAACGAGAAAATATTGGTGGCGAAACTGACCAAGCAGTCCGGTATTCGGGTCGGCAAAAAAGCGTTGGCTCGCTTTGCCAACAATAACGAAGGAATGTCCACAACAAAGATAGCGACTGCTCAATTCCTCATTCGAAGGGTCCCAGAATTTGTCATAACAATAATCCCGCTCAAAATGTGCCAGCTCTGCTTCCGAATACGGCAGGGTGTCCGATGAACCCGCCTTGGTAATCAACGCCAATCGAGCGAAGTCGCCGCGCGTCAACGTCTGAGGCTCATTGAAGCTGAGATAAGCCAGTAACGGCATTCGATGGTATTCGATCTGACGATAACGGATCACGCCTTCTTGATCGGAATGATAGAGGGCCAGGGGCCGCAACAAAAATTCCCAGTGCGTGGCGATGGTCGGGGAGCGGTGCTGGCAGACAAATTGGAGATATTTTCGTCGATTTTCGTAGTCAGATACCGCGAGCACTTCACCCGCCCCGGAGAGCCATTCTACCCGATAGGGGCATTGGCCACCCTGGCCGTTCGCCTCCCAAAATCCCGGGTAAGTTCGCCCCACTTTAAAGAGCACATCTTCAGCCAACAATAACGGAATATCGTTGGCGAAGAACTCTATTGCCAAAATGACGATATCGAGATCATAAAAGAAATGCAGATCGGCGTGAGCGACTTGAAATAATAGTGGCGGCATTCCTTGATCGAGAATAACGCGCATCTGAGCAATATCGCGGCGGCGGAATACCCTAATGGGCGATTTGCCATAACCGGCATGGCCTTCGCGACCGGCCCCTTCACCGTACAAGAAGCGCTGTACATAAGGGAGGAAGGTAATGAATTCTTTATAGTGGCGCTCCTGAAAGTCGTCCGGATCGCCAAATTCGTCATCAACTTCCCGCCAAGGACACGCATCTCCGAGCACTTCCAGCAGTTCCCAATATTTCGAGATGTGCGGTTCTCGTACATGGGCGTGCATCAACTGCAAAGGCCACAACAGGATTTGTCGAAAATGACGAACAATGGGAGAAGGGCTTTGCGTGGCTTGGTTCACAACGATGAATGCTCGCTTGTTCCGTGGTGGAGTCAAGGTTCTTGGAAATTTTCTAGCTAACGCAAAATTGCAAAATTAATGTTACTTTTTTGCCTATTTTACCCCTCGAAAGCCCTGATTGCGATGGATAGAAGGGTCCGCTAACCATCCTATCCACCGATCGAATTTCTTAAGCCTCCACCACCGGAATCTTACCAATCTTGGCTTGCCATTCTTTTGGCCCGGTCTTGTGGACGCTGGACCCTTTGGCATCGACCGCGACTGTTACTGGCATATCCTTGACTTCAAACTCGTAAATCGCTTCCATCCCAAGATCCTCGAACGCCAGCACCTTGGCCGTCTTGATCGCCTTGGAGACCAAGTAAGCCGCGCCGCCAACCGCCATTAAATACACCGCTTGGTTATCCTTGATCGCGTCGATGGCGCTCGGGCCGCGCTCGGCCTTGCCGACCATCCCCAACAGACCGGTTTGTTCCAGCATCTGCCGGGTAAATTTATCCATTCGAGTCGCGGTGGTGGGGCCAGCCGGGCCAACCACTTCGTCGCGCACCGGATCAACTGGGCCGACGTAGTAAATGAAGCGATTGGTAAAATCGACCGGCAACTTCTCGCCACGATTCAACATATCGGTCATTCGCTTGTGAGCGGCGTCACGACCAGTCAGCAACTTGCCGTTGAGCAGCAGCACCTCGCCGGGTTTCCAGCTAGCCACTTCCTCTCGTGAGACGGTGGCCAGATCCACCCGTCGGGCATTCGTCGGCGCATAGGTCAGCTTCGGCCAGTCGTCCAAGCTTGGCGGCTCCAATTTGGCCGGGCCGCTGCCATCGAGATGAAAATGCACATGGCGGGTCGCCGCGCAGTTTGGCACCATCGCAATTGGCAAATTAGCGGCGTGCGTCGGGTAATCCAGCACCTTCACATCGAGCACCGTGGTCAAGCCGCCGAGACCTTGCGCGCCAATGCCTAGCGCATTTACCTTGTCATACAATTCGATCCGCAGCTCCTCGGCGCGACTGTTGGGTCCGCGCGCGATCAATTCCTGAATATCGACTGGCGCCATTAAGGATTCCTTGGCCAGCATGAAGGCTTTCTCTGGCGTACCGCCAATACCGACGCCGAGAATGCCGGGCGGACACCAACCAGCGCCCATCAGGGGTACAGTCTTCAATACCCAATCCACTAGATCATCAGAGGGGTTGAGCATGGCGAACTTGGATTTAGCTTCAGAACCGCCGCCCTTGGCGGCACAAATCACTTCGACATGGTGGCCGGGGACGATTTCGTAATGGACCACCGCCGGAGTGTTATCCTTGGAATTTTGGCGCTTGCCCGCCGGATCGCGCAGCACCGAGGCCCGTAGCTTGTTATCGGGATTCAGATAGGCGCGGCGCACGCCCTCGTCGACCATTTCCTGCACCGACAGCTTGGCGTCCCAATGGACGTCCATGCCGACCTTAAGGAATACCAACGCGATCCCGGTATCCTGACAGATCGGACGATGACCCTCGGCGCACATCCGTGAGTTGATCAGAATTTGGGCGATGGCGTCCTTGGCGGCTGGACTTTGTTCGCGCTCGTAGGCTTGCGCCAGCGCCTTGATGTAATCGACCGGATGGTAATAACTGATGTACTGGAAGGCGTCCGCAATGCTTTGAATGAAATCTTCTTGACGGATAGTGGTCATGGTATCTCCCACAGGCGAGGAATCAGGCGCGGTTTTGCGCCTGGAAAGGTAATGACGCCCACCATTTTACCGCATTCCCGCCGTTCAGGCGGTGCCCGCGCCAATCACGCTCAGATGATGAATTGCTACACTTTAAAGTGATCGGTCTGCGAGATCATGCTGGTCTATCTTAGTTTAAGACCGAACCCCAAGCCCAACTTCAAGGAACTGTTCCAACATGGCTGACGATTTCAACGAAAGCGCCTTGCGCTATCACCGGATGCTGCCCTACGGCAAGATCGAAGTCACCCCGACCAAACCGCTTGCCAGCCAGCGCGATCTGGCGCTGGCCTACTCCCCCGGCGTCGCCGCCGCTTGCGAAGTCATCGTCCAAGACCCACACGAAGTTTCCACCGTTACCGCTCGCGGCAACTTGGTTGCGGTCATCACCAACGGCACCGCCGTGCTTGGGTTGGGTGACATCGGCCCGCTGGCGGCCAAACCGGTCATGGAAGGCAAAGGGGTATTGTTTAAAAAGTTCGCCGGCGTCGATGTGTTCGATATCGAAATCAGCGAACGCGATCCCGACAAGCTGGTCGAGATCATTGCCAGTCTGGAACCAACCTTTGGCGGCATTAACCTGGAAGACATTAAAGCCCCGGAATGCTTTTACATCGAGCGCCAGTTGCGGGAGCGAATGAAGATTCCGGTATTTCATGACGACCAGCACGGCACCGCCATCATCACCGCCGCCGCCGTGCTCAACGCTCTGTCACTGGTCGGCAAAAATATTGCTGAGGTGCGGGTGGTCACTTCCGGTGCCGGCGCGGCCGGTATCGCTTGCCTGGATTTGCTCCTCGAACTAGGATTGCGCCGGGAAAACGTCATTGTCTGTGACAGCCGGGGCGTGATTTTTCAAGGGCGCGGCAACCTCGATCCAGAGAAAGCGGCTTATGCGGCGGATACCCCGGCGCGAACGCTGGCTGACGCCACAGTCGGCGCCGACATCTTTCTAGGGCTGTCCAAGGCGGGCGTCCTCACCGGCGAAATGGTCAAAACCATGGCCGACAAACCACTCATTCTGGCGCTGGCTAACCCGGTGCCCGAAATCATGCCTGAAATCGCCAAAGCCGCTCGCCCCGACTCGATTATTGCGACTGGCCGCTCTGATTACCCCAATCAGGTTAATAATGTTTTGTGTTTCCCATACATTTTCCGTGGAGCATTGGATGTGGGGGCGACCACGATCAACAAGGCGATGCAATTGGCTTGCGTGCGCGCCCTGGCGGAAATGGCCCGCCAACCGCACTCGCAAGAAGAAACCGCCGCCTATGGCGATCAACAAATTGGCTTCGGGCCAGAATACCTGATCCCAAAACCGTTCGAGCCGCGTCTGTTGCTTACGCTGCCGCTGGCGGTCGCCAAAGCGGCAATGGACAGCGGCGTGGCCACCCGGCCGATTGAAGATTTCGCGGCTTATCACACTTTATTGAGCCAACGGGTCTACCGTTCCGGCCAAATCATGCGCCCGGTGTTTGACCGCGCCAAGGCTGATCGCAAACGGATCATCTACGCCCAGGCCGAAGAAGAGCGGATGCTGTGGGCGATCCAGGGCGTGATCGACGACAATCTCGCCAAACCGATTCTGATCGGCCGGCGGCGACGGATCGAACAGCGGATTGCCGACTTGGGCTTGCGGATTCGCCCCGATCGCGACTTTGAGATCATCGACCCACAGAACAATCCCTATTATGAGGAATGCTGGCAGGAATACCATAAATTACGCGGTCGTTTCGGCGTCGATCCCAACAAGGCCCGCGTCCGGGTCAACACCCGCGCCACGGTTATCGGTGCGTTGCTGTTGCGGCTTGGCTATGCCGATACTTTACTGTGCGGGCTGATCGGCGGCTATCCCGATCACATCGAATATATTCTGGATATCATCGGCCTACGTGAAGGCGTCAAAACGCCGGCGGCCATGAACATGCTGATTACCTCGCACGGGCCGTTATTTTTTTGCGACACTGATATCAACGCCGACCCCACAGTGGAGGAAATCGCCGACATCACCCTGTTGGCGGCGGAGGAAGTGGGCCGTTTCGTGCCACCGAAAGTGGCGCTGGTATCGCACTCCAACTTTGGCTCGCACAAATCCAGGCAAGCCCGCAAGATGGCCGAAGCGTTGCAACTGATTCGTCAGCGAGCGCCGGATTTGGAGGTGGACGGTGAAATGCGTGGCGATGCCGCGTTGTCGGAAGAGCTCCGTAGCCGAGCCTTGTTACATTCGCCGCTGAAAGGCTCGGCCAATTTGCTGATCATGCCGAACGCGGATGCCGCCAACATCTCACATAATCTTTTAAAGGAGGTCACTAACGCCGTATCCGTAGGCCCGATCACCCTCGGTTTGGCCAAACCAGCCCATATCCTGACCCGTTCCGCTACCGCCCGCCGCATCATCAATATGACGGCCATCGCGGCGGTGGACGCTCAGGAATATGCGCTACGACGCCGGTATCGGATTTAGTTAAACAGAATGGCAAGGCCTCTCTCCCCGAAGAGAGAAGCCTCGATTGACCTGGGCTCAATAAGCCCAAACGGTTTCGCAGCGAGGTTAACGAGCCCCATCTCAAAGGATGCCATGGACCGCGCCGGCAAACCCGGCGCGGTCCATGGAGAGTCCGAGCACATCACAAATATCTTTAAGTATCAAAACCAAGCAACACCCTCTTGACCGCAAGCGCTCTCTTGATTTCACGCCTTTCCGGGCTATCAATGATTTCTTCTAATTCCCATCTCTTCAAACCATCTTCGTAAAAATTTTTCACACAAGACTTTATCAAGTGGTTTTGTGATGTAGCGATGTGAGGTCTTATGTGAAATCAGCGACTTGTAATAGGAGTTGGTGCTTATCAAGGAGGATGGGGTATTCTTCAGCATGAGAGCCTACACTTATATGAAGCGTCCATGGCGCTTTCGTGAAGATCATGATTTTAGTGGCCCGAAGATGGTAACCAGCATTTTGGGCTCTCTGGATGTCCAATTCCACAGGGAGATCTGGTACTACGATATTGGGAGGCTGTATGGCTGAGTTCAAGAATGATTGAGTTAAAAAATGGCCGCCTATTGCAGGCTCTGTTACGGCAACCAGTTGATCGAACGCCAGTTTGGCTGATGCGCCAAGCCGGTCGTTACCTACCCGAATACCGTGCCGCCCGCGCTCGCGCCGGTAGTTTTTTGGCTTTATGCCAGACGCCGGAACTGGCCTGTGAAGTGACTTTGCAGCCGCTAGCGCGATTTCCATTGGACGCCGCCATTCTATTTTCAGATATCTTGACCATTCCTGACGCCATGGGGCTGGGACTTTCGTTTAATGAAGGCGAAGGCCCCACCTTTGCGCGGCCGGTGCGTTCGGCGGCCGATATCGCCCGCTTGAGCGTACCCGACCCCGAAACCGAACTGCGCTACGTGATGGATTCAGTTCGCTTAATCCGTCGCGAGCTGGCCGGTCGAGTTCCCCTGATCGGCTTCGCTGGTAGCCCCTGGACGCTGGCGACCTATATGATCGAGGGTGGCTCTAGTAAGGACTTTGCCCGCGTCAAAGGCCTACTCTATGATCGGCCAGAATTGATGCACCAACTTTTAAAGATCACCGCGCAAGCAGTGACAGCTTATCTAAACGCTCAAATCGCGGCAGGCGCGCAGGCGGTAATGGTGTTCGATACCTGGGGCGGCATTCTCACGCCTCGCGCCTACCAAGAATTCTCACTTGACTACATGGCGCAAATCCTCGCTGGCTCGACCCGTACAATCAACGCTCAACGGGTACCGGTCATTCTGTTTACCAAGGGCGGTGGGGCCTGGCTGAAAACCATCGCAGAGACCGGCTGTGATGCGGTCGGCGTAGATTGGACGGTGCATTTGGGCGATGTGCGCCGCCAGTAGGATCACGAGTCGCTTTGCAAGGTAATCTGGATCCCGTCATATTGGCTGCCTCTCCGCAGCGTATTCGCCAGCACGTCGCCCAGGTACTTGCTGATTTTGGTCCTGGCTCCGGCCATGTCTTTAATCTCGGTCATGGTATCCAACCTTGGACCGATCCCGAACACGTTCAGGTACTCGCCGAGGCCGTGCATGAATTGAGTGCGCCTTATCACCTTGGAACCTATGGCGGGAACGGTTCGGAATGACACCCATGGCCAATTTCAAGCCAGCCAACAACCGTGCCTTGTCTTCCGGCGTCGTGGTGGTCCATTGGAACCGAGACCATTATGATTATCTGTTGCTCAAAGCTTACAATTATTGGGATTTTCCCAAAGGCATGGTGGAAGAGGATGAATCTCCCTTGCAAGCGGCGATCCGCGAGGTTGAAGAGGAAACCACACTAACGGGGCTACGGTTTCGCTGGGGTGACGTGTACCGGGAAACCCATCCCTATAATCAGGGCCGCAAGGTAGCCCGCTATTACCTGGCCGAATCCGCGACCACGACCGTTCAGTTGCTGGCCAATCCACAACTTGGCCGACCGGAACATAGCGAATACCGCTGGGTCGATCACGCTGGAGCCTGGAGCCTGTTAACGCCACGAGTCCGGGCGATCCTGGAATGGTCCGATAACGTGATGGCGCGGCTTGCTCGCCGACGTTAAGCAGGATTGTCAGGCTAATTTAGTCGAAAATTTTGCTTTCGGCGCTCATTGAAAGCTGCATTGTTGCAGCAATTACTCAGGAGGTTTCTCGATGCCTCAAACGTATCAAACGCTTCCATTTCATCATCTTGAAAGCGGTGCTGGTTACTTCCGTCCCACGCAACAGCTACCGGAAACAGTGGCTGAAGATGATCCAGCAGTCAATGTCATGACTGATCTAAGCCAAGTCACGGCCTACACTGTCGAGCTGCCCACGCCCTTGACTAAAGCACTGGAAACCATGATCAAGCGCGGCGTTCGGATGCTGCTGGTGCGCGATGCTGATGGTCATATCATAGGACTACTGACCAGTCGAGACATCGAAGGCGACAAACCCCATCGGATTCTGAGCAAGGCGGGTGGCGTCTGGGAGGATTTGCTGGTCGCCGACATTATGACTCTCCAACCCAAGCTGGAGGTGCTCCTGATGGAAGATGTCGCCAAGGCGCGGGTGGGCGATATCATTACCACGCTTCGCCAAGTCAATCGCCAGCACGCCATGGTGCTCGATAGCGATCCCAAGACCGGTAACCCGGCGGTTCGTGGAATTTTTTCCTTATCGCAAATCGGCTTACAGCTTGGCTTGGACATTGATCGGACACACCATCCAACAACCTATTCGGATCTGGAAAAAGCGAAGATTATTAATCCCTAATACCCGCGCTCTTGGCATCGAATCCTCTCTGGCGGACAGCATTCGCTGATCCGCCTCTTCTCACCGTTTTCCCTCCAGCGTATCCCGCAGTAACTGGGGATTAACGTCATCGGCAATAACGCCTTGCCCTAAATCACGTAACAAGATCAACCGCAATCGACCATCCTTGACTTTCTTGTCCACCGCCATTAGCCGCAGAAAGTCATCCGCCGTCATTTGTTGGGATAGATTTAATGGTAGCCTAGCGCGGGCCAGCACGGCTCGAACCCGCTCCACCTGCGCCTCATTCAACCAGCCCTGTCGCGCTGACAGATCGGCCGCCAAGCTTATCCCGGTCGCCACCGCCTCGCCGTGTAACCAGGTGCCATAACCCAGGCCAGTTTCGATGGCATGGCCGAAGGTATGACCGAGATTGAGTAGAGCGCGCTCGCCGGTTTCTCGTTCGTCGGCCGCTACGATTTCGGCTTTATTGCGACAGGAACATTGGATGGCTTCGGTCAAGGCAGCGGCATCCCGATCGAGTAACCGTTCGATATTCGCTTCCAACCATTCCAAAAATCGCAAATCTCGAATCAGACCATATTTGATCACTTCGGCCAAACCGGCGCTTAACTCTCGTTCCGGCAAACTGGCTAAGGTATCGGTATCCGCCAACACGCAACTTGGTTGGTGGAAAACGCCGATCATATTTTTACCGAGGGCATGATTGACAGCGGTCTTGCCACCCACCGAGGAATCCACTTGGGCCAGCAGCGTGGTAGGGATCTGGATGAAATGAACACCACGCTGATAGCAAGCGGCCGCGAAACCCACCATATCGCCAATGACTCCGCCACCGAGAGCAACGAGCGTGCAATTCCGATCAAACCGATGACTTAGTAACGCTGTAAATATCTGGTCGAGCACCGCCAGGGTTTTATATTGTTCGCCATCAGGCAAAACAAGAGTTTCATGCATAAAGCCACCCAAGGCCGCACGAACGCGTTCCAGATAGAGCGGAGCGACTGTCTCATTGCTAACCACCAACACCTGCCGACCCGCAATATGCCCTCGCAGTAAATCCCCCTGATCCAGCAAAGCAGGGCCGATATAAATCGGATAGCGGCGGTCGCCAAGTTCGACGTAAAGCGTTTTCATAAAACTCAATTTCCCGCGGTGTTCAGGATTGATCGTAGTCGAGCCGGCGCAAAACCTCGCGCACGACGTGTTTGATCGGATGGCCTTCCGTGGTTATCACATGGTCAGCCACTTCGCGGTAGAGGGGATCACGCTGCTCCAACAATTGCGTCAGTCGTTGCCGGGGATCCGCTGTTTGGAGCAACGGCCGGTTGCTGTCGAAGCGGGTCCGCCGAAACTGCTCATCAGGTGAAGCACAAAGATAAATGACGATCCCGCGGCCGGCCAAACAGCGACGGTTGTCAGGATTGAGGATAACGCCACCGCCCGTGGCGAGAACGATATCCGGCCGTTGGGTGAGATCGGCAATGACCGCTTTCTCACGGGCTCTGAAACCGGTTTCGCTCTCCAGTTCAAAAATGAGCGGGATACTGGCCCCGCGCGCTGCTCGATGACCTCGTCGCTATCGTAAAAATCCCGCCGCAGCACCTGCGCTAACCGGCGGCCGATAGTGGTCTTGCCTGCGCCCATTGGACCAATCAGAAAGATGGGAGGGATTACACGAGCCATTGACGAAAAATAAGCGGCTAAACCATCAAACGATGGGTGATTGATGACTTTATGGAAATCTTTCCTAATTGACTCTTTACCTTGTTTTACTAGATACAGAGCGGATTTTAAATCCAAAAAAATCGGCGGGTTTCCCCGCCGATTTCACGATGACAACCGCTCGCTACGGCGCGGCCGCTCCTTGTGGCAACACCGTGATGGTAAGGGTTTCAGCACGGATCTCCGGACCCACCGTAGTGATAATAAACTCTACTTTGGCATCTCCGGTGCCGCCAGTAGACACGGCGGTATAAAGATCGCTCACTGAGATATTTAAAGTAGCAATCCCGTCCACTCCCGTGACCAGGGGGTTCGGTGTAAAGCTGGCTGTCGGCTCATGTAAGGCATCACGGGCGTCGGCAACCGCCAGATCGGCCTGGGCTTTAGCCAAGGCATCCTGAGCCGCAATCAAAGCCGTCCGCCACGAGGCACAGCGGGTATCTTCTGGTGGATCATCTTCTCCCGGCTCCGTGGTGCTACAACCAGCAGGATTGCTAGCCGATATCGCGTTAAAAGTCGCTTGCGCCGTTGCCAGTGCATTCTTCGCCGCCACCGCCGCATCTTTATCGGGATCGGTGATCACGACCTGGACCGACAGCTTCTCACCCGGCAATGGACCGGGCGGGGTAGCGCCATCAAGCAGTTGGATCTGGATATTGCGATCAGTCAAGGCTCCGCCAACCGGTACTTGAATGTTCTGATCGCTGGCTGGTATCACCACCAAGGTGGCGCCGGTGGGAACTCCCAAATACCAACTGGTGCATTCGTCACCAAACAGCGTGCTGCCCAACCGTTCCTTGCCCATGACTGCTCCTACTCTGCCGTCGTTGGCTTCGGCCGTGAGCTTGAAACAACGGCCCAATTGCGTCCGTGGGTAGTTGATGGTGGTTGTAGCGATGCCATCCTCATCCGTAAACACGGTGATGCCATTTACGTTGTTAGCCACATTACCGGTATAGGGCGGACAACCCACCGTATAGGGTACGGTGAAACCGGTATCGTCTACCAGATTGAATGTGTTGAAAACCGCGAGTAGATTACGTTGGGCCTGGCCGTTAATTAACCAGCCGCCCTCTTGGCCAGCCCCGCCTTCCAGCACCAACTGGCAATTGGTATGCCCACCGAGCAGCGAACTACCTCCGGGAGGCGTGGTGAAGGTATTGCCGCCTTCCTGCGGATTACCATCTTTGGCAGCAATCGTGAAGGCGCCATGGCCCAAATCCGGATAACCGGTCAACGGTCCGTCCATGAGTCGGAAGGTAATAAACTCGCCCGGAGGCGGCGGATTACCAAACTCGTCCACAGCCAACACACTGATCGCACGGGTGTACACCGCTCCGGTCGCATCGATACTATCGCCATTGCCTAAAACCAGCGTGTTAGAGCGGGCGATAACCGCCCCCGGATAGGGGCCAGTAAAAGTCAGAGAAGCGATTTCACCGCTACCGATCGGAATGGTATCAATATCGCTTACCGAGTTGGCGATGCCATTGTCTATGTTGTTGTCAGCCCGATCCGCGATGGCGGTAATCGCGACCGTACCCGGCTTGTCGCCGCTATGAAGGGCGATTTCGGCCCGACCATTGATGGTTCGGGTATTGACGATATCGCCTTCTTCGGTGCCGCCCGCCGCATTAATCGCGGCCAGTTTTTCACCGCCGTTAGGCCGGCTGGGCAACAACTGCAACCGCAGATTGTTTCCGGCTGGATTCGGCACCGGCTGTCCCGCATCATCCAGCACCACTACCTGAAACCGTTTTACGTCCTCCCGACCTTGACCGGTAATGTACAGAGGCGAGGGGACAATCTCGAATCCTACCAACGCTGGCTGGCCCGTGCTGACGCCGGGACCAATGTTAATGGCCAGATCAGCAACCACAGTTTCACCCGTAGCCGGATCTTGGGCTGAGGCACGGAGCACTACCGTGCCTGGCGTATCACCTACATGAAAGTGTCCCGTCACCGTTCCGGTCGTATCTTCGAACACCAAGCGCCGGAATGCGAGCGGGGTGGTAGCAACCGGCGGGCAGGTTTGGGGTGGAGTTGCCAGACATTCCTCATGCTCGGGGTCGCCGTCCAAATAATATAACGCACCGCTGGCCAAACCCGATACGACATCGATCGCTATGTTGGGCGCTGCAAAGAGCCGGTCATTCTTCTTGACCTGCACGGTGATGGTATTGGTGAAAGGCCCTGAGGGGTCGGGGCCTCTACCCAACAGATTAGCTGGCAAAACCGTCTTATCAGCGGTAATACTGATTTTGAGCGTATCTGTCCCGCCAAAACCGCCACCCCCGCCACCCCCGCCGCAACCCGCCAGCATAAAACCGAGCAGCAACAAACCGAACCATCGGAATATCCCGCTAGTCATTGGAAACACGGAGTATTCTCCCTTTATATCAGTAAAATTCTATGGAAGCAGAAAAGTCAATTAGGGTTGGACGGCAACCGCACCGTTTTTGAGAATTTGCGGCGTCACAAAAATCAACAACTCGCGCTTAACCGTCGTGTTGCTGTTTCTTTGAAATAGGTAGCCCAGTAAGGGAACATCACCCAGCAGCGGCACCTTGTCTTGGCCTTTAGTTTTATTCTGCTCGAATACACCAACCAGCACGACTGTTTCGCCGTTGTTGACCAGCACCTGCGTTTCCACTTCACGCTTGTCAATGGACGGAATAAAGCCTCCCAAAGCCTGCTGTACATTGGCGCCGACATCATCCTTGGAAACCTTCAGATCCATCCGCACCCGGTCATCCGGGGTTATCTGGGGAGTGACCTCCAATTTCAGAAAAGCATCCTTGAATTCGGTGCTGACTTTACCGTCGTCATCAACCTGCGAGTATGGAATTTGTCGACCTTGCAGGATAGTCGCTTTTTTCAAATCAGCCGTCACAACTCGCGGATTGGAAAGAATCTCCCCCTTACCCTCGGTTTGCAGGGCCGATAGTTCGAGATCGACCAGATAATCGGCGCCCAAGATGGCGAGCGCCAGCCGCGCCGGACTACCGCCGCCGGGCGCGGCTGGCAAGGGAACGCCAATACGGTCGCCGAGAGCGGGAATGGTCACTGGGAACGGCTGCCCGGTTGTCCGTAAATTATTATTGGCGCTGCCGATGATCGTATCGGTGCCCGTTATGCCACCCGTGATGGCGGCAACATTATTGCCAGCATTTCCAACCCCCGTCACCCCAAACCGCACCCCGATGTCGCGCGCGAAGTCATCGTTGGCAATCACTACCCGTGAATCGATCATGACTTGCTTGGCGGGTTGATCCAATTTAGTGATGAGATCACGAATCTCAGCCAGCTTGTCAGGGACATCCTTGACGATGAGGGTGTTGGTTCGCTCATCTGCCACAACGTCACCCCGCGGCGAGAGAATGCTGGTTTCTGACGTGGTGGTGGCTTTACCATCAGGGCCGGCGGCGGCAACACCTTTTCTCTTTAACAGTTCCGCTAAATCCTTGGCCTTGGCATAACTCACTTGCATGATTTCCGTACGCAACGGTATCAGTTCATCTACGGTCTTGCGCGACTCCAGATCGAGTTTTTCGCGGGCGGCAACTTCTTCCGTCGGCGCGATGAAAATTACATTGCCGTTTTGCCGCATGGTGAGTCCCTTGGTGCGCAGAATAATGTCTAGCGCCTGATCCCAAGGTACGTTTTGTAAGCGCAAGGTCAGATTACCCTTAACACTATCGCTGACCACAATGTTGAGGCCCGTGAAATCGGCCAGGATCTGCAAGATCGCCCGCACTTCAATATCCTGAAAATTCAAGGACAGCAGATCACCCTTGTATTTCTTTTTGGAAGGATCCAGCATCGCCTCTTTTTCTTCATCTTCTGGCGTTTTCTGTGGCGGACGGACTTCAATCACATAAAGATCGTTGGCCTGATAGGCCAGATATTCGAATGGAGGATTGGGCTGGATGCTCAAGCGCGCATTATTTCCACGATTAAGCGCTTCCACGAAAGTAACGGGAGTAGCAAAATCAGTCACATCCAGCCGCCGCTGCTGCCCGCGAGGCAGCGATGCGCTCTGGAAATCGGCAATGATTTGGTTGCCTTCCTGCCGAACATCCACCGGGATACTGGGGTTGGACAGTTTGACCGTAATCACGCCCTGGCCCGCTGGACCACGCCGAAAACTGAGGTCTCCGATGCTACGCGGGGTAATAATCGGAGCCGCTTCGGTCCGCCGCGGCGCCGCCGCGGCCGCAACCGATACGGCAGGCGTCGCGGCTGGAGTTCTGGCTACCGCGGTGCCCGCATTATCCAAAGTCAACAGCACCGAATCGCCTCGAACCTGAATGTTGAACGGCACCAATCGAGCTAGACTTAAGGAGGCGCGAGTTCGATCAGAGCCTTCCAATACGCTAATTCTGTCAGCCACCCCAACATTAATCGCCTGCTGGCGCGTACTGAGTCCGTTGCGGGTTTCCAAAAAATCCAGCACGATCCGCGCCGGTTCGTTAACGGTGAAACTACTCGGCGCCGCTTTCGGCGCTTCCGATAACTTGAACCGAACCTGCAAACGGTTGCCGGCCAACGGACTAATATCGACGGCCTGCAATACCGATTGACGTTCGGCGGTATCGGCGGCGATTGCTGGCTGATCCCAGCCACCCCCTAGAATCAATCCTAAAACCAGCACCAGCAACCACGGTAGCCGCCCACCGCCCGACCGCCGGTCATGCTGGCCTTCGCTCATGGACCTGCTTGTCATGACACTGCCCCCTTGTATCATTGGGTAAGCGACAGGAACGTATCCCGTTCCTGCCAGCGTCCGGGCCCATCCGGAACGATCTCCTTCAGATCAACCCGCTGTTCCGTAACATTGAGAATCTTGCCGTGGTTGGTACCCAAAAAATTATTTTTCTGAACGCGATGCACCACACCATCTGGAGCCAAAACCAAGGCCCACAGATCCCTACCCCCCCCCATCCGAAAAGTACCCATCATCTTAAGGGATCCGAGCGAATACTTCTCAAGCTCCTCACGCACTCGATTGGGATCGGGCCGAACGCCGGTGTAACTACCCCTAGCCATCGCCTCCTGCGTCATTTCCAACTCCTCCTCTTGAGCAAAAGGCGCTACCAGAAAAGGATCTTTAATGCCCTGCGCCGTATAGGAAAACGGCGTATAAGGCTTGATTTCAGGCGGCGGATCGGGTTTTCTAACCGGCGTCTCGCGTTTGGTTTGTTCCACAAATCGCTGTAAATCGGTCAGATCCTGCTGCGCGCATCCTGCCAGCGCCGCTGTCAGCGCCACAACCATTAAACTACTCGATACCGCAGTAGAATCCGGACGAAAACGCGCGTTCATTTTGTATCAGCCCCCTGCTTTTGCCCCTGCTGCTTAGCCCCAGCCCCCTGCTGTTGCTTCCCCCCAGCCCCAGCTGGCGCACTCCCCTCTTCCATATAGCGATAGGTCTGTAAAGTGGCCTGGATTGTCAATTGCCCCGGATTTTCCTTTTCAGGTTTTGCTCCGGTTTTTAGCGCTTTGGAAGCCGCGGTAGAAACAGGACTGGCAAGCGTCGCATTCTCGAGCGTTACAATGCGGGGCAATGCCGCCACACCGCTTACAAAGGCGCCGAACTGATGGTATGTTCCCTGGGCCTTGATCGTTATCGGCTTGGCCGCATAAAAATCTCGCGGTTGCTCGGCTTCCGGCTTGAACATCTCGAACTCCAAACCGTTTTTCTTACCGGTGTCAGAGATGTTCTCCAGTAATTCTGGCATCTCGGTGCCAGTCGGCAATTGCCGCAGCATCACCTGCAAATCCGCCTCCATTTGCTTGAGCTGCATCCGAAACGACTCAAGATTGGCGGTAACTCGCTGCTTTTCAATGAAATCTTGCCGCAGCTGTTGCTCTTCTAGGGTTACCCGGTCCAACTCGACCAGCTGGTCGCTGGTAAAAAAGTAGTATCCCGCTCCTAATACGGCGGCCATCACCAGAACCGCGAGCACTAGCTTGCCCGCCAGCGGCCAATCGCCGGCTTCGCGCAGATCGATATCGCTGAGGTTGATCTCGGATAGGTTCATCGATTACTTACCTCCCGCCTCTGGCTGATCGCCTCCCAACTTGAGCGGAACAACCAGATCGAATACCCGCGCTTGGACGCTGTTATTCACATTTCGGGTTTCGATCACCTGCAGCGCGGGTTCGCCAAACAGACTGGTGCCGCGAATATTGCGCATGAAATCAGAAATTACATTGTCGGAACGAGCGATACCCTTGAGCGCGACCTGATTCTCAACGGTCCTGAATTCAGCCAAATAGATATCCTGCGGAACCAACCGAACCAATTTATCCAGCATCTGCACCATACCAGGACGGCTGGTTTGCAATTTTTGTATGACGGTCAGGCGCTCCACCAGGCGGGTTTTGGTTTTTTGCAGCTCTTGCAACTCTTCAGCCGCTTTTTTGAGCCTGGCAATCTCACCCCGCAGGTAGTTGTTCCGTTCCTGCTGATATTCGATCCGATTGGCCATTTCGGTGTAGCCCAGAAATACGATTCCCAACGCAACCAAGCCCGCGGCGACCAGCATCGAGATCAACTCCCGCTGCCGTTGGACGCGGCGCACCTCTCGCCAAGGCAACAAATTGATGCGGGTCATGTCAGTCAAAGCTCCTTAGGGCCAGTCCCCCAGCAATCGCGAGCAGCGGCGCATCGCGCAATAAAGCATTGCTATTTACCTTGGCCGCGCTACCCATGTTCTTGAAGGGGCTAGCAACGACCGCGCTGATTCCCAGTACATCCGCGACCACCCGATCCAGCCCCACGATCGTAGCACCGCCACCAACCAGGACAATTGTATCCACATTATAGCGTCCTGAAGCATACTGGTCGGAAGAAAAAAAGAATTGCAGCCCGTGTCCTATTTGCTCGGCCAGCATTTGCTTGAAGGGCTCCAGAGTCACCGTGACAATATCGTCGGCTATCTGTCCGGTACGCTTCATTTGCTCGGCCTGTTCTCGCGAGACTCCGTGAGACTCGGCGATCCGAATGGTTAACTGATCGCAGCCAAACCCCTGCTCCCGCGTGAAAATGACCCGATCTTCTTGAAGAACGTATAAGTTAGTCATGGTCGCGCCAATGTCCACCAGGGCAGTGAGTCCCTCTCGCGGCGCCTTGGCCAAATTAATTGGCCCGCCGCTATCGCCGCTGGTTTTAGGGAGCGCATCCATGAACAAACGGAACATATTTTCCAGCGCATACACCTCGACATCGACAATCACTGGAACTAAACCCGCCTCCTTGAGGGCTGCTTCTCGCGTATACACATTCTCCTTGCGAGAAGCCACCAACATGACATCCTGCATGTCGTTGTTGGTCTGAGATCGGCCTTTCACTTCGAAATCCAGATAAACCTCCTCAATAGGATATGGAATATACTGTGATGCCTCGATCGGCATATTGATTTCGATGTCGCTTTCCTTGAATTCAGCCGGCATGGGTACGGCGCGGGTAATGACGCTTGATGTCGGTACAGCAACGGCGGCGCGGCGCAAGCGGGTCCCTGATTTTCGCCAGGCCCGTTTGATCACCTCACCCACTTCGCCGGGATCAGCAAGATTGCGATCATCCATCGCGCCCTCGTTCATGGGTTCGATGGCGAAGGCTTCGACCCGAAACCGCGACCCCGAACGACTCAGCTCGACCAACTTGACTGCTGATGGACTGATGTCGATGCCCAGAATGGGTTCATTACGCTTGAACAGAGCCAATTTTGCATCCTCAAACTTGATTCAGATCGGACGAATCAATCGCACCCAGTGAATATAGCAAACAACCAAGGGAAAGCGGGGAAGTTTCAAGGCATCTTTAATTCAAGGATAAAGTCCAGTTGATCGCCCTGGGCCTGATATCCTTTATCCTCACGCGGCGAACACAGCCCTAATGGCGCTCGCCACCCCCCTGCTAACCACCTGCCCGCACGCCGGAATTGCTTATGGTCCGCCGCTATCGCAACCACCATCGACTGAAAACTTTGCTAGCCCAGGAATGTGCCCGACTCATGGCGGAAGAGGGAATCAAGGATTTTCGAACCGCCAAGCGCAAGGCGGCCCTCCGCTTGGCGGTGACCGATAAAGCCGCCTTACCCGACAATGCCGAGATCGAACAGGCTCTGATCGATTATCAGCGACTATTCCATGCTAAGCGCCAAGCAACCCACTTGCGCGGCTTACGTGAAACCGCTTTGGAAGCAATGGGTTTCCTGGCAAGCTTTCGGCCCAAGCTGGTTGGCTCCGTATTAAGTGGAACCGCTGGCCCACATGCGGATGTTCAGCTGCACCTTTTCGCTGATACCCCCAAAGACGTATTGCTGTTTTTGATGGAGCACCGCATCCCTCTGGAAACCGCCGAGCGCCATCTTAAACTGAATAATGGCGATCAAGTCACTCTGCCGGTCTTTCGCTTTGGAGCCGGCGAGACTGGGATCGACCTCACAATATTTGGGCCGCTCGATGAGCGAGAAGCCCCGTGTAGTCCGGTCGATGGCCGGCCCCTGCGGAGGGCCGGCCGCGCCGAAATAGAGGCTCTATTAGCTACCGATCAAATTTTACCATCATCTCCCCAAGTGCAACCGGATCGGTAATTTCCGCCAACCAAATCCCCTTTTTGATGCCTCCGCATGCGAGCTGGGAGCCAAACTTTCCCGCTTAATGGCCCAGCGTAACCAAAATAATTGGTTACCTTGCTTGTTCGCTTTAAGTTTAAACCCGAATTCTAAATTAGTTTGGGTGCGTATCGATAAAGTGCTTCAGCACGAGCTTTAACTTTAGTGCTTTCTCAGGATGGCCATGCCGGCGCGCCTCCTCGATATCGTCCAAGATGATACTCTTGATTGCTGGAACACCCTCAGCCGTGTGAACCAGGTAACTACCCATCTCCAAAGCCGCCATTTCTGGCAGACGTTCGTGCTCGGCAATAGCCTCGATTTCTTCTTCGGTGAGATCGCTCGCTTCCACGCAATCTTCATAACTCAACATGGTGTGTCCTCCTCTATGTTATAAAAATTACAATCGCTTACCTAAGGAGACATGCCAATGGCCCCATCAGTCCCGGATGATGAATTTCACTACAAGGTTAAACCTGCTGGCCTATCCATACAAGAAAAATCCGCATTAAAAATGTGTTTATTCCTATTTTAAGTTCTAGAATGGTTCTAAGTTTTCAAATTCTTGGGAAAGGCGCGCCAGCGAATGAGTGATAGTGGTTTATCCTAATTTACGACAGCTTGCGCATTTGGTTATCTTAACAAAAATTAACAACATATTATTAGCCGACTGATGCAAGAAAGATATATTGAAGTGCGGAGCCAGTCCATATCCTATGTATGGTTAGGGATAAATTCCGTGGCGACTCGTTCTATGATCTTGGCTTGCGTCCATCCTACCCAGTTAGCCGCGAAGATGGCGGAGAGCCTTTAACCACCATAGACATCGAGGGTCGGATCGCCACCATCCAACCAAAGCGCGCCAGCGCGTGCCCTAACCAGCACACTCGATAACTCATAAAAAACTCTCTCAAATCTTCACGGCTAACTTCTCTAAGCACCACCATGGGGTACTCTGCTTGCTGTTCCGTGGCGAGGATGCCGCTCACCCTAGCAACAGCTTTTTCACTTTTTTAAAGTAGTCATCCGAAATCCGGTGCTGATCGAGCCATTTCATCCATGGAATCCCCCTACTCCTCGCGTTATCATCCGTAGCTGTAAATTCATCCGTGTGCCGCTACCACAAACTAGCTTATGACTGGCGACAACCCCGAATTGCCTGATGATCCACCCTCTCCTTGTATCGGTATCTGCGTCATCAACCCTCAAACTCAATTGTGTGACGGTTGCCTTCGCACTTTGGACGAAATCGCTTCTTGGTGGGATTACAACCCCGCCCAAAAACAAGCCGTACTTGGTAAATTAGAGAGCAGGTTGGCCCATTTGATGGATGGCGCTTCATTTTGACAGACTCTCGATCAATGCTAGGTACAAGTTTCTAGAGAACATGATGCCGCTCTCCGCGCCTGCCCCTCGTCAGTTACTCCACAGCCGTACGGTCCAATGCCGTGGCTATCAGCGTGAAGATGGCCTTTGGGATATCGAGGGGCGGATGGTCGACACCAAAACTTATACTTTTCCTAATGAAGATCGCGGGGGGGCTATCGAACCTGGCGAAGCTTTGCATGACTTGTGGATTCGCCTGACTGTGGACAACACGTTCTGTATCCGTGATGTCGAAGCTCAAACCGACAGTTCACCCTTCGCCCTTTGTCCGGCGATCACCGAGCGTTACCGGAAGCTGATCGGGGTGCGGATTGGTCCAGGGTGGTCACTCAAACTGAGAGAATTGTTTGCCGGAATCAACGGCTGCACCCATATGACCGAACTATTGGGGCCGGTTGCCACCACGATGTTTCAGACGCTTTATGGCAAGCACTATGACGAAGAAGATCGTAAAGCGCCAGATCACCGATCACCACCGCCCGTGCTTAACACCTGCCATGCCCTGCACACCGACGGGCCAGTCGTGCAGAAGCGTTGGCCACAAGCTTATACCGGTTCGGATCGGGAGTCAGCGCTGAAAACACGGCCGTTGCTGGACGACATTACCTGAATAAGCCCAAACGCAAGCTCGCAAAGCTTTAGATGCCCTCCGGTTTTGGTTGACGCGCCAATAAGCTTTCCACAGCCCGTCGGGGATTTAGGCCATAGTGCAACACTTGATCGACGTGCTCGGTGATCGGCATATCCACTCGATATTGTTGCGCCAACCGCACAGCTTCCCTGACGGTAGCGGCGCCTTCCACCACTTGACCGATAGCCGCCAACGCCATTTCGGCCGATTCGCCCCGCCCGATCGCCAAACCGAACCGGCGGTTACGAGATTGATCATCAGTACAGGTCAGCACCAAATCTCCGATACCGGCGAGTCCCATCAACGTCTCGCGCTGCCCGCCCACGGCTAAACCCAACCGCGCCATCTCCGCCAAACCCCGCGTAATCAACGCTGCCCGCGCATTAGCTCCAAATCCCAGGCCATCAGCAATGCCAGCCGCTATAGCGAGCACATTCTTGATCGCTCCTCCCAACTCCACTCCAATCACATCGGCGCTGGTGTAAGCACGCAGATTAGAGCCGTGCAGCAAAGCGGCGACCCGGCCGGCATGCGGGGCATCTTCCGCCGCGACAGTGACGGCGGTGGGTAAACCAAGCGCCACTTCGCGGGCGAAACTGGGGCCGGAAATCACAGCTGTCGGCCATAGCGCGCCCAAGATCTCCGCTGTCACCTCATGCAGAAACCGACCGCCGCCATGTTCCAGCCCCTTCGTCGCCCAAGCGAAACCGGCGTGAGCTGGAAGATGCGGTCGTAATAGGACGAGCGTCGCCCCATAGGCATGACTGGGCACGGCCACTAAGGCCAGTTGCGCGCCAGCAAGCGCCTGGGCCAGATCAGCTTCCGCGGTTAGTGCCGATGGGAAGGGGATCCCTGGCAAATAACGGCGGTTTTCTCGATAGCGACGCAGTGGCGCAACCTCATCCGGATCATGGCCCCACAATCGTACGTTATGGCCGTTACGCGCCAGCAATAACCCCAGCGCGGTACCCCAGGAGCCTAAGCCCAAGACCGCGACCGTAGCCGGGGCGTTCATGCCTTAGTGTGTCGCTGGCGCGGCGCCTGCCGTCCCGGCCTGTTGCTGCTGCAATCGTTGCAGGTAAAGGCCATCAAAATTGATGGGGTTCAGCAAGAGCGGGGGAAATCCGCTCTTGCCGACCAAGGATGCTATTTCCTCGCGCGCGAAGGGGAACAGGACATTGGGACAGAACGCATGGAGCATATGCCCCATTTGCGAATCGTCGAAACCCCGAAGCGTGAATATTCCGGCCTGTTGCACTTCGGCCAAATACGCCGTGCGTTCGCCGAGCTTGGAGGTTACGGTCACGGTCAGCACGACCTCGAACAAATCCTGAGCTAAAGGCGTGGCGCCAGTTTCCAACCTTACTTCGCTTTGTGGCTGCCACTGCTGCTCGGTAAAAATCCCAGGCGAATTAGGGGTTTCCAGAGATACATCCTTGAGATAGATTTTCTGAATATCGAAATGTTGGGAAAGCTGTTGTTGCTCGCTCATGCAGATTGCCTTGGATGGATTGTTTTTAAAATCGGGCGCTGTAAAAATAGAAAAGCATCAAGCCGTTTATTTTACAGAGCAGGACGAGAAGATGCCCAACAATCGATCAGTGACGGGACATCGCTACGCTTGGATGCTGGGCGACCTGGCGGCGTGAGGCTACCGTGCAACACCCCTTGCCGATGAACGACATAGCACGAACGTCGTTGTAGGACCAGGCTGGAGCGTTTCACACGCTTCACAGACAAGAAGAAAATCCTATAACGCGCATCAAGCGCCTTGTAACAGAGGATCCAGCTCGCCGCGCCGTTCTATATCGTATAAATCATCACAGCCGCCAACATGCCTGCCGCCAATGAAAATCTGCGGCACCGTGTTACGACCGGTACGATCGTTAATTTCCTTCCATAAGGCTGGATTCTGGTTCACATCCAGCACTTTATAGGACACTCCCTTGCTATCGAGCAGCGCCCGCGCTCGCCGGCAATATGGACAAAATTTAGTGGCGTACAACAGGATCTCAGGCATGATTCGCCTCCGAGGGTCGCAATATTACTTTTTCCGGTTGGTCGGCAGATGGGCATCCAGCCAAGCCTGCAACCCCCCGCTCAAACTGTAAACATTGGCGATCCCACTCTTGTTCAGCAACGCACACGCTGATTGTGAGGTATTTCCACTACGACAATAAACAATGATCGGTTTATCGCCAGCCTTACGCAGCTCATCCATCCGCTCTCGTAATGAAGCCAGCGGGATATGACGGGCTTGGGGAATATGGCTTTCCTTGTACTCTCCGCCATCGCGAAAATCCACGATCCAGGCATCCTGATCGTTGATCAAACGCAATACTTCGGGGGCACTGAGGGCTTTCACGCCACGGATCTTGCGCAGAACCTCGCTCCCCACCAGCATACCCAGGATGACGAACAACGCCAGAAACAACAGCCAGTTGATCTGGAAAAACTCAATAAAATCGGTCATGTGATTCCTTGGAAATTATTCTTGGACAGGGCAGCCGCCCGGAGCGCCCGCGCTCTTGACACCCAGCTTCCATAGGAGCATCTCCGCCGGGCAGAACCGGGTGAAGCCACTCTGAAACAGGTTCAACCCAACGAATGCGGTGAACCACAGCCAGTAGCTGCTATGGTAGAGCGGGCTGGCCGGCGCCCCCAGCAGCAAAGACAATAAAACAAAAGAACCGGCCATAATCCGGATTATTCTCTCGCTGTTCATAGCCATCACCGATTGTTGAGAAACAGATTGGAACCTCGCCAGCACGAACGATGATTCCGACAGACGAAAAGTGGGTAAGGGGTTCAGCTTCCGGCGCAGAAAACGTCTCGCATCATACCGATCAAGCGCAGCGTGCGGGCGTCGCCCACCCGATAATAAACCCGGTTGGCGTCCTTGCGGCAGTTCAAAATACCCTTGTCGCGGAGAATAGCCAAATGTTGGGAAATATTGCTCTGGGACGTACCGACGTATTCGACAATGTCCTGAACGCTGACTTCCTGATCGCCCAAGACACAGAGGATCTTGAGCCGCAATGGGTGCGACATGGCCTTGAGCGACCGAGAGGCGCGCTCGATATCCTCATCGCGGGTAATGAGAGAATTCAATGAAAGAATACCATCCATCTTGGTACCTGCCATAACCATGCTCGCACATGCATTGCACGCCATGGGAACAAAGCCTTATCTTAACGAGTGCATATTAGCGTAGTTTAATATAGTGATATTGAGAAGTCACGGACGCAAGTCGACTGGCGAAATCGGTTGGTGGGGCGTATTATTTCGGCAAATCATTTCGGCGGAATTTCCATAAGATTTAACTGTATCCGCGTACTGTTTACCCCTATGAGGTTCAAGCGCGCACTAAACCGCCGATCACTGCTTCCAGCTGGATAACAACAACTACCGCACTGAACTGAGGAGGCATTACTTCGATGTATAAAATCGTGCTCGTCCGCCACGGCGAAAGTCAGTGGAATCTGGAAAACCGCTTTACCGGTTGGGTCGATGTCGACCTCTCCGAAAAGGGCCGCGAAGAAGCGAAAAAAGGAGGCCAGGCGCTCAAGAAGGAAGGCTACATCTTTGATGTGGCATTTACCTCGGTCCTTAAGCGCGCCATTCATACGTTGTGGATCGTACTGGACGAATTGGATCTGGCCTGGATTCCCGTACAGCGCAGCTGGCGACTGAACGAGCGCCATTATGGCGCCTTGGCTGGTCTGAACAAATCGGAAACCGCGGCCAAACATGGCGAGGAACAGGTCAAGATCTGGCGGCGCAGCTTCGATATTCCGCCGCCGGCTCTCGATCCGAACGATCCCGGCCATCCCTCCAAAGATCCGCGCTACGCGGGTCTTGATGCTCGCGTGCTGCCCGGCACTGAGAGCCTGAAAACCACTATCGACCGGGTGTTGCCCTTCTGGCACGATACCGTCGTTCCCGCCATCCGTTCTGGCAAACGGGTATTGATCGCCGCGCACGGCAATAGTTTGCGGGCGCTGGTGAAGTATCTCGACAATATACCCGATGACGAAATCGTGGGTCTGAATATCCCAACCGCCGTCCCCTTGGTCTATGAACTGGATGCCGAACTACGGCCTATCAAGAATTACTATCTTGCCGATCCCGAGGAACTTAAGAAACTCATGGACGCTGTTGCCAATCAGGGCAAAGCTAAGTAAGCACCTCCCGCTCTCTCATCCCGCACCATCCCCGGACGCTGCTAGAACCGCTCAGCGCCCGGGCTTTTCCCGCATCCCAACCCGCTTCCCAGTGAATTTCTCAGGCGATCTTCGCAATTTCCGGGTCCAGTGGATTGTCTTATAGGGAAAATAGTTTAAGGTTCCTAGATTTCCCCCTGCCGTAACTGTCAAGATGCTTGGAGTAAAGATGAGTGCTGTAACCCGACGCGGTCTGGCGCTGGTAGCAAGTTTTCTAGCGGGTGCATTGCTGGCAAATGCGGAAGTTGTCTCGGCGGAGAAGGATGCCTTGTCAGAGGCCAAGCTACCGCTAGATGAGCTGCGCACCTTCACTGGCGTGTTCGATGCTGTCAAGCAGGACTATGTGGAACCGGTCAAGGACAAGGATTTGTTGGAAAACGCCATCCGCGGCATGTTGGGCAATCTCGATCCGCATTCCGCCTTTCTGGACGCGGAAGCGTTTCAGGATTTGCAGGTCGGCACCTCCGGTGAATTCGGCGGTCTGGGCATCGAAGTCGGCCAAGAGGATGGGTTTATCAAGGTCGTCACCCCCATTGACGATACCCCAGCCCAACGGGCCGGTATCCGTACCGGGGATTTGATCATCCGGCTCGACGACACCTCGGTCAAAGGCATGGCGCTGTCGGATGCGATCCAGCGGATGCGCGGCAAGCCGAACACATCGATCACACTGACCGTGATTCGAGAAGGGGTTCGGAAACCCTTAAAATTCAAGCTGGTCCGGGAAGTCATTCAGGTCAAGAGCGTCAGAAGCCGCCTATTGGAGCCGGGATTCGCTTATCTGCGCATTACACAATTTCAAGCCAAGACCGCTCAGAACCTGCAACAGGAACTACAAACCCTCGAACAGAAGAACCAGGCTCCGCTAAAAGGTCTCGTGCTGGATCTGCGCAACAATCCGGGCGGCGTGTTGAACGGCGCGGTGGATGTGGCCGATGATTTCCTGGAAGACGGGGTTATCGTCGAGACCAAAGGCCGCAGTAACGGCTCCGATCAAAGCTTTAAGGCGACTCCCGGCGATTTATTGAAAAAAGCGCCCATCGTCGTGTTAGTGAATGGCGGTTCAGCGTCGGCATCAGAAATTGTAGCCGGCGCCTTACAAGATCACCAACGAGCGCTCATCCTTGGCGAGCGCACCTTCGGTAAAGGTTCGGTGCAAACCATACTCCCGTTAGGCAACGGCACCGCCGTCAAGCTGACCACAGCGCGGTATTACACGCCAAAAGGCCGCTCCATCCAAGCCGCCGGCATCGAACCGGATATCAAACTCAAAGCGCTCAAGGTGGGCGCTGATAACAACAGCGATTTGGATTTTATCAAGGAATCCGACCTGACCGGTCACTTGCGCAATGATCGCACTGACAAACCTGAAAATACCCCTTCAGAAAACCCGCCCGATAATATCCCCCAAGGCACTGGCGTTGATGGCGAGCTGGCCCAAAATGATTATCAGCTTTATGAAGCGCTCAATCTGCTGAAAGGCATGACGCTGGTGCAAAATCGTAAAAGCGGCTGATCGGTCTTGCTCCAAGCTATCATCAACCCGCTTAAGAGGAGAACATTATGGCTACCGTCCTGGTTCCGCTAGCGCAAGGCTGCGAAGAATTGGAGGCTGTTACCATCATCGATCTTTTACGTCGCGCCAACGTCAGCGTTGTGGTCGCGGGCTTGGAAGAAGGCCCAGTGACCGCCTCGCGGGGGGTGGTGCTGCTTCCTGAGATCGCGCTGGATGCGGTGATGGATCGCGATTTCGATGCAGTGGTGCTGCCGGGCGGACTTGGCGGCGCGCAACGCTTGGAAGCTGACCAACGCATTACGGCCTTGCTGCGGCGGCAAACCGAACAAGGTCGCTACGTGGCCGCCATTTGCGCCGCGCCGCGAGTGCTGGCCAGCGCCGGTTTGTTGAACTATCGGGAAGCCACCGCCTATCCAGGCATTCTCGATGGCCTTAGCCATATTCGGTTAAGCAGCGCCGCCGTGGTGCGTGATGGCACCTTTATCACCTCGCGCGGGCCTGGCACGGCAATGGATTTTGCGCTGAGCTTGATCGAAATCCTGTGCGGGCAAAAAACTCGCGATGACGTCGAAGCTGCTTTACAGCGTTCCTGAAACACTCGCGCTTGCCAATCAAAATCTGGGACAGGTCATCCAAGGCATTAGGGGTCTGTCGGCCAGACCCCCGCCAGCAAGCCGACACCGATGCCGCCGAGCAGCCAAGTCAGCAACGGCACCTGCCACATATCCTTCGGATAGCCATCGAACCCCAAAATCAAGGCGGCGCTGACGATCAGCGCGGCGGCGACCATCGAATGGAAACTACGGCGGTTAGCCCGCCGTACCTCACGGCGGAGTTGCTCCATCTCCTGCTTGTGCAATTGCACCACCATCTCGCCGGAATTCGCTTTTTGGAGCAAGCCGTAGACCAGATTCGGCAAATCCGGCGTCTGATCGGCCCAACGGGGGATAAAGTGTCGGATTCGACGAAGCACCGCGCACGGTCCGATCCGGTCACGCATCCAGTCTTCCAGGAAGGGTTTGGCGGTTTTCCACAAATCCAAGTCGGGGTCAAGCTGGCGGCCCAGTCCCTCGATATTGAGCAACGTCTTTTGTAGTAGCACCAATTGCGGCTGTACTTCCATGTTAAAACGGCGAGCAGTTTGAAACAGCGCCAATAAAAATCCCCCAAAGGATATCTCTTTGAGGGGCCGATCAAAAATCGGTTCCGACACCGTGCGGATGGCCGACTCAAACTCATCGACTCGGGTCTCCGCCGGCACCCAGCCGGATTCGATGTGCAATTCCGCCACCCGCCGATAATCGCGGTGGAAAAAGGCCAGAAAGTTCTCGGCCAAATAGTGCTGGTCAGTGGGACTGAGCGTGCCGATGATGCCAAAATCCACGGCAATGTAACGCGGATCCGCGGGGTCTTCGGCATTGACGAAGATATTGCCAGGATGCATATCGGCGTGAAAGAAACTGTCGCGGAATACTTGGGTGAAAAACACCACGACTCCCCGCTCCGACAGCTTTTTGAGATCCACATCGCGGCGGCGCAATTCGGCGATATCGCCCACCGGAATGCCGTAAATCCGCTCCATAACCAGCACATTGCGCCGGGTCTCCGCCCAGAACACTTCAGGCACATACAGGATCGGCGAATCTTGGAAATTGTGCCGCAACTGGCTGGCGTTGGCCGCTTCGCGTACTAAATCCAGTTCGTCGAAAATCGTTTTTTCATATTCCGCCACCACTTCGACCGGCCGTAGCCGCCGGCCTTCCTTCCAATAACGTTGCGCCAGATTGGCAACGATATACAGCAGTTCAACATCGCGGCGGATCACTTTCTGAACATCCGGCCGCAGCACCTTGACCACTACTTCGCGGCCGTTGTGCAACCGAGCGGCATGGACTTGGGCGATCGACGCCGAAGCCAGCGGTTGAAAACCAAAATCCTCGAATATGACCGCTAACGGCTGGCTGTAGGCCCTTTCGATGATCTCGCGCGCCTGTTCTCCGGGAAACGGCGGCACTTGATCTTGCAACTTGGCCAGTTCCAGGGCGATGTCGTCTGGCAACAGGTCGCGACGGGTCGATAACATCTGGCCAAATTTGACAAAAATCGGCCCTAAATCTTCCAGCGCCAAACGGATTCGAGCCCCGCGGGAGAGGTCGGATTGTTGGCGGGGTAGCCAATTCCAAGGCAGGACATGGCGCAGAAATCCGATGGGTCGAAACAGATGGGTGGCGAGAATGATGTCGTCCAAACCGTGGCGCACTAGAACGCGATTGATGTGCAACAGCCGAAAGAGCTGGGCGGGGCCAAACATGCAGTCAACGCCTTAAACAGAGATCAATTTAGGTTGAATCAGTTGCCAAGCCCCGCCGCAGGCGTTCGACTCGAACCGTTAACCGGTCAGCGTCCTCGCGCAGGGTATCCACGGCGCTCAGGAAATGTTCGACCGCATGGCGGGGAGGCAACGCCCGTAATTCTTGTTGGAGATATTCAGTCCCATCGCGCGACAACGTAGCAGCGGCGCGCCGGCTCCAACCGCGCAAACTTCGCCAACTGCTACCCACTTGATGAGCGGCGGCGTCACCGATCAGCCGTGAAAGTTGCTCTTCCCAGTCGATATCCATTTGCGTCAGGATCGCTTGAAACTCTCGGCCGACATCGGCGTCGCCCTCAATGGTCAGACCGGCGTCGATGGCACGGTCACGACGCCATCCCCGCAGCAGCGCTGGCAAGGTGCCGCGAATGGATACTGATGGCTCGCCTTCATACCGTTCCACCACTCGAATCTCCCCGGCGCTGGGCAGTAGATAAACAGTCTGGCCAAAGCCCTCCAGCTCGACGACAATCACCTTGCCCTCCAATGCCGCCAAGCGTGGCGGAATTTCGGGATCAAGCCGCAAGTAATAATTGAACGCAGCCTGCAAACCAGTCATAAGGACAGCGGGCGTCACGCGAAAACCCCCTAACTAGCCGTACTGCTCGATTTTGCCTCCACAAAGACGATGGTCTCTGTGGAAATTAGAACTTGTAACCCCGATGCACGGTGACGATACCGCCAGTCAGATTGAAATACTGACAGCGCTCGAAACCGGCAATTTCCATCATCTCCAACAAGGCTTCCTGCGTTGGATGCATACGGATCGATTCGGCCAAATAACGATAGCTATCGGCATCCTTGGCAATCAGTTTCCCCAAAATCGGGAGCACCGAGAATGAATAAAGGTCATATACCGGTTTCAAACCCGGCAGGACCGGGTGGGAAAATTCCAGAATCACTACTCGCCCGCCCGGTTTGAGCGCGGCGCACATGGCGGCCAACGCCCGCTCCTTGTAGGTGACGTTGCGTAATCCGAAGGCAATGATAATGCAATCGAAGGTATTGTCAGGAAAAGGTAATCGCTCCGCGTCAGCCCGCGCGTAGCTGATATTGCCCACCGCGCCTTGATCGACCAACCGCCGCCGGCCTTCATTCAACATGCTGGCGTTGATATCGGACAAGACCACCAGCCCTCCCGGCCCTACCAGCGGCAGTAGTCGACTGCTCAGATCGCCGGTGCCCCCGGCCAGATCCAGCACCTTTTCTCCAGCCCGCACCCCGCTGAGGCTGATCGCAAACCGTTTCCACACCCTGTGTACGCCCAACGACATCAAATCATTCATTAGATCGTACTTGTCGGCCACCGAATCAAACACGCTGGCGACCTTATGGGCTTTTTCAGCAGCGGCGACCTTCTGGTAGCCAAAATGGGTGGTTTCAGGTTGCTCCATCGCTTTGCAAACTCCTCACGCCCACAGGCGGCGGTCAGGCGCGACGCTGGTAGCCAGCATCGGCCAAGCGGCGCAGGTAATCTTGCCAGTTATTCGCTTGATTCTTGCCCAGATCATACAGGACGTTCCAGGAATACAGGCCGGTAGCATGGCCGTCGTCGAAAACGAGTCGAACCGCATAGTGGCCAATGGGTTCGATGGCGCTGATATTCACCGTTTCTTTACCAGTCACCAGTGTCTCGGTGCCTGGCCCATGGCCCCGAACCTCGGCCGATGGCGAAAAGACGCGCAGGTACTCGCAGGGCAATTGAAAATGGGCGCCATCCTCAAAATTCACTTCGAGTAGCCGGGAGTTCTGGTGTAATTTGATTTCGGTCGGATGGATACTCATGGCTTGCCTTATAAAATATAACGGGTCAAATCTTCATCCTTGATCAATTCGCCCAAGTGGGCATCGACATAGGCGCGATCCACCACCACGGCTTGACCGGCGCGATCCGGCGCTTCAAAAGAAATGGATTCCAGCAATCGCTCCATCACCGTATGCAGCCGACGAGCTCCGATGTTTTCGGTACGCTCGTTGACATGGCAGGCGACCTCCGCGAGGCGTTGAACGCCATCAGGCGCAAACTCCAATTTCACGTCCTCGGTGCCCAACAAGGACGCATATTGCTCCGTCAAGGAGGCATCCGGCTCGGTCAAAATCCGCACAAAATCCTCCGTGCTCAGTGCGTTCAGTTCGACTCGGATCGGCAATCGACCCTGCAATTCGGGAATCAAGTCAGAGGGTTTGGCCAGATGAAAAGCGCCAGACGCAATGAACAGAATGTGGTCGCTGCGCACCATGCCATACTTGGTGGAAACGGTGCAGCCTTCCACTAACGGCAACAGGTCGCGTTGCACGCCTTCGCGCGATACGTCAGGGCCGCCGTACTCGCCGCGCTTGGCCACCTTGTCGATTTCATCAATGAAGACGATCCCGTTTTGCTCAACGGCCGTCAGCGCCTTCAGCTTGAGTTCTTCTTCATTAATCATCTTCCCCGCCTCTTCCTCCTGCAGCAGTTTCAACGCATCCTTGACTTTAAGCTTGCGGCTGCGAGTTCGGTTGCTGCTCAGATTCTGAAACAGACTCTGCAATTGATTGGTCATTTCCTCCATGCCGGGCGGGGCCATGATTTCGACCCCCACCGGCCGTACCGAGATTTCGATTTCGATCTCTCGATCGTCCAGATCGCCGTTTTGCAGTCGCTCTCTCATCTTCTGGCGCGTGGTGGAGTGATCCGATGGCGGCGGCTCGTTAGCGAAGCCGACGCTGCGCGGACGCGGCAACAACACATCCAGCACCCGGTCCAGGGCGGCGTCTTCAGCGCGATGACGCACTTTTTGCATCTCCTCCTCGCGCACCATTTTTACCGCACTGTCCATCAAGTCGCGAATAATGGATTCAACATCGCGACCGACATAGCCTACTTCGGTGAACTTGGTCGCTTCGACCTTGATGAAAGGCGCATTGGCCAACTTGGCCAAACGGCGGGCGATTTCCGTCTTGCCGACGCCGGTCGGGCCGATCATCAGAATATTCTTGGGCGTGATCTCGTTACTGAGGTCTGGGCTAACCCGCAGCCGTCGCCAACGGTTGCGCAAAGCGATCGCCACAGCGCGCTTGGCGGCCTCCTGGCCGATGATGTGCTTGTTCAGTTCTTGGGCGATTTCTCGGGGAGTCATATCCGACATAACGAGGCTACCATCTGAGGTCAAAGCGAAAACAGGACGGCGGATACGCCGATCTCCAATACCAGATCACGCACCCGCCAGTTCTTCAAAAGTCAGATTTTCGTTCGTGTATATGCAGATGCTGGCGGCAATTTTCAAGGCCTGCTCGACGATGGTTCGCGCATCAAGTTCAGTATGCTCCAACAACGCCCACGCCGCCGCTTGCGCGTAAGCTCCGCCAGAACCGATGGCGGCTAACTCACGTTCTGGCTCGATCACGTCGCCATTGCCAGACAAAATCAGCGTGGTGCCAAGATCAGCGACAATCAACAACGCTTCCAGCCGTCGCAACATTCGGTCGGTGCGCCAATCCTTGGCCATTTCCACCGCGGCGCGAGTGAGATTACCGCCATGTTTTTCCAGTTTGCCTTCAAAGCGCTCAAACAGGGTAAAGGCATCGGCGGTGCCCCCCGCAAAGCCAGCGATCACCTTGTTTTGGTACAAACGCCGCACCTTGCGGGCATTGCCCTTCATGACGGTATTACCCAAGGTGACTTGGCCGTCGCCGCCGATAGTGACTCGGCCGTGGCGGCGTACCGCCAAAACCGTGGTGCCATGCATTGCTTCCATCGAAACGCCTCGTACTTTTACGGAGAATTGTACACGAGAAAATCATTCGGATTTGCCGGGAGTCGCTCCTTGCCGCCGCCAGGCAAAAAGAAGCCCCGGTTACAAGGGGGAATGAAACCGGGGCGAATGTGATATCCGATCTTGCTGATCGGACATAGCCCGCTCAGGGAGGGAAGCGGACAGGCGTAAGGGCTTACGCTTACTGCTTAAGATAGGGACAACCACAAAAAGTTCAATGGGACTCAAGTCACCTTTTGGTTAAAAATATTGGCAAGCCGCCTTTTTGGTGGGAGTAATTTCTTGGACATTGGCTTTTCAAATCGACGCCCGATCACGCGGCAACGCGACTACCGAATGTAAGCATTGTGGGTAACTAGTCGATTAAAGCGAGAATCAAGTCCCTTTGAATACCATTAAGAAATTGTGTAAATTGGCCGTTACTCAGAAAACATTAAAACCGTTCCGCATATAAATCATGCTCGTCGGCATCCACAACCCGCACCTTGGCAAACTCACCCACCGGGAGGTTTGCCGCCTTTTGGATGTACACCACCCCATCGATTTCCGGCGCATCCGCGGTAGATCGCCCGATCACATCACCTTCCTCGTCAATACAATCCACCAGCACCGTCAAAATCCGGCCAATTTTCTCTTTCAAGCGTCTGGCGCTGATTGTCGCCTGTAGCGCCATCAAGCGCGCTTGCCGCTCCTGTTTGACCTCCTCCGGCACCGGATCGGGCAACTGGTTGGCGGGGGCTCCTTCCACGGGCGAGTAGCTAAAACAGCCGACACGATCTAGCTCCGCTTCCGCAAGGAACTCCAGCAATCGCGTGAAATCTTGTTCGGTCTCACCCGGAAAACCGACGATAAAGGTGCTGCGCAGGGTCAAATCCGGGCAAATTTCCCGCCAGCGGCGAATGCGCTCCAAAGCACTGCCGGCATTGGCTGGCCGCCTCATCGCTTTCAAAATTCGGGGGCTGGCGTGTTGCAGCGGCACGTCAAGATAGGGGAGCAGCTTGTTTTCCGCCATCAGCGGTATCAGCTCATCCACATGAGGATAAGGATACACATAATGCAAACGCACCCATGCCCCCAGCCCAGCTAGAGCCGCCGCCAGCGCGGTCAAGTGCGTTTTGAGGGGACGGCCATTCCAAAAACCGGTGCGATAGCGCACATCGACCCCATAAGCACTGGTATCCTGAGAAATAATCAGCAATTCCTTGACACCAGATCGAACCAGAATTTCCGCCTCTTGCAGCACCTCGCCCACCGGTCGGCTGACCAAATCGCCGCGCAATTGCGGGATGACGCAGAAAGCGCACCGATGGTTGCAGCCCTCGGAAATTTTCAGATAGGCGTAATGGCGTGGCGTCAGTTTAATTCCTTGCGGTGGTAACAAATCCAAGAAAGGATCGTGCGGTCGCGGTAAATGGGTATGAACAGCCGCCAGCACATCCTCGCAGGCGTGCGGCCCGGTCACAGCCAGCACGCTAGGGTGTAAGTCCCGCACCACGCTGCCTTTCGCGCCCAGACAACCAGTCACGATGACCTTACCATTCTCGGCCAGCGCCTCGCCGATGGCCTCCAGCGATTCGGTGACTGCCGCATCGATAAATCCGCAGGTGTTGACCACCACCAAATCGGCGGCCTCGTAGGTCGGCACAACCCCATAACCCTCCGCGCGCAATCGGGTCAGAATTTGCTCGGAGTCGACCAAAGCTTTGGGACAGCCGAGACTGACAAAGCCGATTTTCGGTTCGTGATTCATCAAAATTTCCATGGGCGCTGGAACAGACAAGCCAAAATTCAGGCGGATGCCAAATTCATTCGGTACTGGCGGATCGAAACCCAATCTTGCAGGTTAGTCCCGAAACTCGATATATTATGCAGTTTACAGCCTATAAGGCATACATCCCCACGCGCCGGTAACCGCGCGTCCCGGACCTGGTTAATCGCATTATTGGGAAGGTTTGACCCACCATGAAGAAAGGCATTCATCCGGATTATCGCGAAGTGGTATTCCAGGATATTTCCACCGACTTTTCATTTCTCACTCGCTCTACCATCAGCACCAAAGAAAAAATCACTTGGACCGATGGTAAGGAATATCCCTTGGTGAAAGTAGAAGTCTCCAGCCACTCTCATCCTTTCTACACCGGCAAGCAAAAATAGTGGATACCGCGGGCCGGGTGGATCGCTTCCGCCGTAAATATGGCCTGAACTAAATAGCCCAAAAGATCATTCTCAAGCAACCCTGTGCCACCCGTTGCCGGCGTAACGGGAACAGGGCTTCACGATTTTTCTGGACGCATTCGCCTAATTATCTGTTACCTATTAGATACTCCAGCCTGTTTGAGCAGCCATTGGGCATAACGGATTGGAATGGCGCCAGCCGCCGCACTGGGGCTGACTTTCTTTACCGTATTCTCCAGATCACTGGCTTGAGCTTCCGCGAGCGTAATAACGCCAGCAGAAATACCACTACCACTTGCGCCAGGCGGGCGTAAGAACCAGCCTTCATTCTCTCCGTCATCGCGAACCATGGCGATCCAACGATTTTAGATATAGTGCACCTCAACGATTTCATAGCTCTTTAAGCCGCCTGGGGTCTGAACGTCGACGACATCACCAACCAGTTTGCCAATCAAGGCACGGGCTATCGGCGAATTGAAGGAAATTTTAGCTTCTTTAATATTCGCTTCATCCTCGCCCACAATTTGATAGCGCCTCTCCTCCTCGCTCTCTTCCTCGTTTAACAACACCGTACAGCCAAAGACGACTCGATCTGAAGACGGCAGCGTGGTCACATCGATAATTTGGGCATTCGCCAGCTTGTTTTCGATCTCGGCTATGCGCCCTTCAGTAAAACTTTGCTGTTCGCGGGCCGCGTGATACTCCGCGTTTTCCTTCAAATCGCCATGCGCGCGGGCCTCGGCGATGGCCGTGATAATTCGAGGCCGCGCCACGGTTTTCAATTCTTGCAGTTCCGCCCGTAATTTTGCGGCGCCAGCGACGGTCATCGGTACCCTTGTGCTCATGCGTGTAATTCCCGGTGCAGATCTTGAAGACAACTGACGTTTCCGTTATCAAGCTCACGCAGGGCCTGGCAGGTCGCCCGCGCCGCCGCGATGGTGGTGGTATAGCTGATTTTGTGCATCAAAGCCTCGCGACGGATCGAAAACGAATCGGCAATCGCCTGCTTGCCCTCGGTCGTGTTGATAATCAGATGAATTTGCTTGTTTTTGATAAGATCGACCACGTTTGGCCGGCCTTCACCCACTTTCTGGACGATCTGACAATCAAGACCGCCAGCACGCAAGGCCGCCGCGGTGCCGAGCGTGGCGATCAGGGCGAAACCAAGCCGCTTCAATTCATAAGCTAATTCCAGCACTTTTGTTTTATCCGCATCGCGCACACTGATAAAAACCTGCCCCTCACGCGGTAGTTGATCGCCGGCGGCAAGCTGCGCTTTGGCGAAAGCTTCGCCAAAAGTGCGCCCGACGCCCATCACTTCACCGGTGGATTTCATTTCAGGTCCGAGCAAAGGATCGACCCCTGGAAACTTGACAAAGGGGAACACCGCTTCTTTAACGGAATAGTAATTAGGAATGACTTCACCCGATATCTTTTGCTGGCTCAGACTCTGGCCGACCATGCAACGAGCGGCAATCTTCGCCAAGGGCCGACCGGTCGCCTTGGAAACATAGGGGACAGTGCGAGAAGCGCGCGGATTGACTTCCAACACATAAATATCATCGCCTTGAATGGCAAACTGTGCGTTCATCAAGCCAACGACGCCCAGCTCCAGCGCCATGGCGCGTACTTGGGCTCGCAAGCGCTCCTGAATCGCCGGGCTGAGCGAGTAAGGCGGCAGCGAACAGGCAGAATCGCCAGAATGCACTCCCGCCTCTTCAATATGTTCCATGATGCCGCCCAGGACTACCTCGCTGCCATCGCTGAGGGCATCGACATCCACCTCGACCGCATCGTTGAGGAAGCGATCCAGCAAAACCGGGGAATCGTTGGACACCCGCACCGCTTCGCGCATGTAGCGGCGCAAATCTTCTTCTTCATGCACGATCTCCATCGCCCGCCCCCCCAGCACGTAGGAAGGCCGCACCACCAGTGGATAACCAATTTCCCGCGCCAGACGGACCGCCTCTTCCGGCTCGCGGGCGGTGCGGTTGGGCGGTTGGCGCAAACCGAGCCGCTCGATCATCTGCTGAAAGCGTTCGCGGTCCTCAGCGCGGTCGATGGCGTCCGGGCTGGTGCCGATGATCGGCACGCCCTCAGCCTCCAAGGGTCGAGCCAGCTTTAAAGGAGTTTGACCGCCATACTGTACGATGACTCCTTGGGGCTGCTCCTTGCGGACGATCTCCAACACATCTTCCAGAGTCAGCGGCTCGAAATACAGCCGGTCGGAGGTATCGAAATCGGTGGAAACCGTCTCTGGATTACAATTGACCATGATGGTTTCATAACCATCCTCACGCAGGGCCAGCGCGGCATGGACACAGCAATAGTCGAATTCGATGCCTTGGCCAATGCGGTTGGGACCGCCGCCCAACACCATGATCTTGGCGCGGCTGCTCGGCTCGGCCTCGCATTCTTCCTCGTAAGTGGAATACAAATAAGCGGTGCTGGTCGCAAATTCAGCCGCGCAGGAATCCACCCGCTTGTAGACGGGGTGGATATCCAATTCCTCCCGTAAACAGCGGACATCGGCTTCGGGAATGCCGGTCAGCGTCGCTAACCGGCTGTCTGAAAAACCTTTGCGCTTGAGAAAATAAAGTCGTTGGCGGTCTCGTAACCCAGCTGGCCCCCTGTCCGCGAATTTCACCAGCGATTTCCACCAACTCCTCGATCTGCACCAAAAACCAGGGGTCAATCCGAGTCAGCTCATACAGCATAGCGACCGAATAACCCTGCCGGAACGCCTCGGCGACAAACCACAGCCGCTGGGGGCCCGGTACGCCCAGTTCCTGCTTCAGGATCGTATGTGGATCGGCATGGCCAGGATCGAGGATCTCATTGAAACCGTCGGCGCCAATCTCCAGACCGCGCAACGCTTTTTGCACTGATTCCTGAAAGGTACGGCCGATCGCCATCACCTCGCCGACCGACTTCATCTGCGTCGTCAATCGAGGATCGGCCTGCGGAAATTTCTCGAAATTGAACCGCGGCACCTTGGTGACTACATAATCGATGCTCGGCTCGAACGAAGCCGGCGTGCGACCGCCCGTAATTTCATTCTTGAGTTCGTCGAGCGTGTAACCGACAGCGAGCTTGGCCGCCACCTTGGCGATGGGGAAACCCGTCGCCTTGGAGGCCAGCGCCGAAGAACGAGAAACCCGCGGATTCATTTCGATGATCACCATCCGTCCATCGTCTGGATTGATGGCGAATTGGACGTTGGAACCGCCCGTGTCTACGCCGATCTTGCGCAGCACCGCCAGGGAGGCGTTGCGCATGATCTGATATTCCTTGTCGGTAAGCGTTTGAGCTGGTGCGACAGTGATCGAATCTCCGGTATGCACGCCCATCGGATCAAGATTCTCAATCGAACAGACGATAATGCAGTTATCGGCCCGATCACGCACCACCTCCATCTCAAACTCTTTCCAGCCTAGTACCGATTCCTCCAGCAGGACCTCGCTCACCGGCGAAAGATCAAGACCGCGCTCCAGGATTTCCAGCAATTCCTGCCGATTGTAAGCGATGCCACCGCCGCTACCGCCCAAGGTGAAAGAAGGCCGGATGATGGTGGGATAGCCGATCTCACCATGTTGAGCCAAGGCTTCTTCCACGGTGTGGGCAACGACCGAACGCGGAGTTTCCAAATTGATGTCGCGCATCGCCTTGCGAAAGCGATCGCGGTCCTCGGCCATATCGATCGCATTGGGCGAAGCGCCGATCATCTCCACATCATACTGTTCCAAGACCCCGTGGCGGAACAGATCAAGCGCGCAGTTCAAGGCGGTCTGCCCGCCCATGGTGGGCAGCAACGCATCGGGGCGCTCGCGGGCAATGATGCGTGATACCGTCCGCCAATGGATCGGCTCAATGTACACCGCGTCGGCCATATTTGGGTCGGTCATGATGGTGGCCGGATTAGAATTGACCAGCACCACGCGGTACCCTTCTTCTCGCAGCGCCTTGCAGGCTTGCGCGCCCGAATAATCAAATTCACAAGCCTGACCGATCACGATGGGACCGGCGCCGATAATTAAAATAGTATGCAGATCCTGACGCTTGGACATGGCTTTACCTGGAAAAACCGCGAGTGAACGCGAGGCGAATAATGTTAAAACCGCGCGGCGGCGCGAGCCTCCATCGCCGCAATAAAGCGGTCGAACAACGGCGCCACATCGTGGGGACCGGGGCTAGCTTCAGGATGGCCCTGAAAACTGAAAGCCGGCTGGTCGCTCCGTGCGATTCCTTGCAGCGAACCATCGAACAACGAACGATGAGTCGGATGCAGATTGGCCGGCAAACTGGCTTCATCAACAGCGAAACCGTGGTTCTGACTGCTGATCATGACCTGCCCGCTCGCCAAATCCTGCACCGGGTGATTGCCGCCGTGATGGCCGAATTTCATCTTGACAGTTCGCGCCCCACTGGCCAACGCCAGCAACTGGTGCCCAAGGCAGATGCCAAAAATCGGGATACCGCTATCCAGCAGCTCGCGGATAGCCGCAACGGCATAATCACAAGGTTCGGGATCGCCGGGGCCATTAGACAAAAACACCCCGTCGGGATTAAGTTGCCGCACCTCATGGGCCACCATCCGGGCCGGCACCACGGTCAGCCGACAGCCGCGGTCAACTAGCATGCGGAGGATATTGCGCTTAACGCCATAGTCGTAAGCAACAACATGATACCGACTCTCGGCGGCCGCCCGAAAATCGTTGCCAGCCAATTGCCAAGTCCCTTCATTCCAAGAATAAGCGGCGGAAACGCTAACGACCTGCGCCAAATCCATCCCTTTCAAACCTGGAAATTCACGGGCCAGCTGTAAAGCCCGTTTAGAATCGAGCGAATCACCCGCCATCAGGCAACCGTTTAAAGCGCCTTTCTCCCGCAGCAACCGCGTCAACCGCCGGGTATCAACCCCAGCGATGGCGACTATCCCGCGTTCACCCAGATAATGCTCCAATGATTGTTGGTTGCGCCAATTACTGGGAACGCGCGGGCAATCACGCACCACCAAGCCGCTGGCATGAATGGGGGTCGCTTCCTGGTCGCCCGAATTGGTGCCGACATTACCGATATGAGGATAGGTCAGCGTGATAATTTGCCGACAGTAGGAAGGGTCAGTCAGAATTTCCTGATAGCCGGTGATCGAGGTATTAAAAACGACTTCACCCTGGGCATGACCATCGGTGCCGATGGACTCACCCTGGAACAGACTACCGTCTTCCAGAGCCAGAAGCGCGGGTTTCCTCAAGAGAGCCTCCAAAACAGCCGCGCACAAGAAAGGAGCGGTGAAAAACCCGCTCCTTTGGCGAGGCGCGAAAAGGGTAACTAATTGTAGCTTGAGTCTAACAAATCGCGCCGCGCTGCTCTAGCTTATCGGCGTTGCTTTAACGGTCGAGCCTTTCAAGATTTCAACGCAGGCCAAGGACATCCTGCATGTCGAACAAACCGGGCTTGCGGCCACCCAACCACGCGGCGGCGCGCACCGCGCCCTTGGCGAAAGTCATCCGGCTGGAAGCGCGATGGGTGATTTCAATCCGCTCGCCCACATCCGCAAAAAGCGCGGTGTGTTCGCCAACGATATCGCCCGCGCGGAGCGTGGCAAAGCCGATAGTGGCGCGCTCACGCTCGCCAGTCACTCCTTTCCGGCCATAGACCGCACACTGCTCCAAATCCCGGCCAAGCGCTTTGGCGATGACGTTTCCCATGGCCAAAGCCGTGCCAGAAGGCGCATCGATCTTGTGGCGATGGTGCGCCTCAATGATTTCAATGTCGATATCGTCTCCCAACGCCCGCGCCGTGAGTTCCAACAATTTGAAGCACAGGTTCACGCCAACGCTCATGTTGGGTGCGAACACAATCGGAATTTGCTCGGCGGCGTTACTAATTTTCGCCTTCTGCTCAGTGGAAAGACCGGTAGTTCCAATCACCATCGACTTACCAGCCGCTCGGCAAACGGCCAGATGGGCCAATGTCGCCGCTGGTTGAGTAAAATCGACCAGCACCTCAAATTGATCGAGCAGTCGCTCCAACTCAGCGGCGATAGCGACATCCAGCCGGCCGCCACCAGCCACCTCACCAGCATCGGCCCCTACGAAAGGGCTGTCTGGACGCTCCAAGGCCGCGGTACAATGAACGCTTTCGGACTGGTGGCAAGCGTCGACTAACATGCGGCCCATCCGACCGGCGGCGCCGGCGATCGCGACACGAATCATGACGGGTACTCTCCCATGGAATCTACAGATGTTCCAACCATCGTCGCAAACAAATCGCAACAGGGATTACAAACGAACGGTGAGGCTTTAAACAAGAAAGGGCCACGCCGAGACGTAACCCTTTAAGAATTTGGAGCGGGTGATGGGAATCGAACCCACGCCATCAGCTTGGGAAGCTGAGGTTCTACCATTGAACTACACCCGCACTATGGTTTCCTTAAGAATTTATCCAACTTGGTCATCAGACTAGTAGAGCGGGTATCCTAGCGATAAAATAGATTTGAGGCAAGATTGGGAAAATTACTCGGGAATGCGAAAAGACTCTTGATTCGCGCCGCTCTCGACCGCCTGCTTAAGCCAACCTGGCTTTTTACCATGACCAGTCCAAGTTTGCTCGGGGTTGGAAGGGTTGCGATACTTCGCTTTACCGGTAGATTTACGTCGACGCCCGCTGTATTGCAAAATTTCCTCTGGTTGCATCCCCAGTTGGCTCGCTTTAGCCAGCCATTCATTGCGCGTTGCTTCGATCTCATCAACTTTTTTGTGCTCGATTGCCTCTTCAGCCGTCCTGATTAGCGTTTGAAGCTGCTCGATGGAAGAGGCTTTGATGACATCGTCGATATTATTGCTCATAGTCTTCTTTTACCGTTGTCAGTGTTCGTTCTGAGAATTTGGGTGATTAAGATACAATTACCATTGTAAGACATTTATTTTTATATTCGCAATTGTTTCTATAATTTTTTGAATTTGATATGCCTATTGAATATTTTCGAAAGATGAAACGATATTAATTTTTGAATAGCGCTGCTGTTTGGATCAATCCGCCGATGCACCCGACTGACAATGCAAAAAACCCTTTTAAGAGGATATCTGTTTCTGATAGCCCCAAGACGGAAAACTATCCTCCGCACCGCATCAGAAGCTTTATCCGCCGTGAAAGCCGAATCACCGCTGGCCAGCAGCGGGCCCTCAACCAACTATGGGAGCGATTTGGAGTAGATATTGACTTTTTTGAATTCGATCCCGATCAATTATTTGGCCGCCGCGCGCCACTGATTCTTGAAATCGGGTTTGGCGATGGCGAATCTCTGATTAGCATGTGCGCCACCAACCCTGACATGGATTTCCTTGGTATAGAAATTTATCGTCCGGGCGTGGGCCACTTGCTACTGCGAGCGGCTGAGATGGCGCTGAGTAACCTACGGATCATTTGTTTAGATGCGGTAGAAGTACTGGAACGCTATCTCCCCGATGAATGCCTAAATGGCGTTCAGCTATTTTTCCCTGATCCGTGGCCCAAGCTTCGCCATCGGAAACGCCGCCTCATCCAACCAGCGTTCGTTTCGTTGGTGGTTAGAAAAATTAAAGCGGGCGGGCAACTCCATATCGCCACCGACTGCGAGAATTACGCTCATGCTATTTTGGCTATTCTTAAGGCAACAGCCGAATTAGAAAACACCACGGCTAATAACGAATTTAGTCAATATCCGCCCTATCGACCGTTAACGAAATTCGAGCAACGTGGCAAACATCTGGGACACTCTGTGTGGGAGCTACTGTTCATAAAGCGTCCTGAGATGCCTAAAAAAGGCACGCTTTTTTGAGCGCTCCTGGAAAAACATCGACCCTTCGTTAATCAAGCCAATTCTGGCTTTATTATTAAGGTCTTATATAATCAAATAACAAGCATTTCGTGTAATTGCTCGCGGACATTACCGCCATTCAACCCTTGTCAGCTATAATGTGCGTGCATCAGACACGCGCTTCGTCTATCCTCTGGGAACAGGCGGACTCGGAGGTAAGCCAGGGTTTGGGAAGATTCATCAATTGAACTCTGAAAGTAGCTAGTTTGTCATGGCCGAGAGCTAGCAATATAAAAGAAACCACATCCACTCCCATTGCATGGCGACCCTGCTCGACAGCCCTCGACAGTTCTAGCCAGATGGGTTATTAAGCCGATAAGCCAGCTAGCGGCTGCATCTTTGGGAAAACCCTGCATCAGTAGGCTATTATCATAAGATCCTGACCGTAGCTGTTCGGAGGGCTGGCGCAGGCAACCAGCGATCCCTGGGGTAAAGCGCCTTAAATTACCAGGATCACAGGAAGTCTTGTTTCGCTTTAAAGCGCTGGTTGGTTATCCGATTTTTACCCAGAGTACTAATAGCTACTCCATTCCCTTTGGGTGTAGCAAGCAAATCGCTACCACAGAACAAGGCTGGGCGGCAAAGCCCAAATTTCAGACGGCGATGGGGTTAAGTTGATGGTTTCATTTTATTTTTATAGTCTATCTCGCACCTGGCGGTTGTCCTCTTGGCTGTTGGGAACGCTGCTCTGGCTGATCGTGGGGTCCGCCTTGGCGCAAAGCTATTGGAGTCCATTTTCACAGCCCGAGATCGCCGCCCGCGCCGCGGTGCTGATGAACGCCACCACCGGTGAAGTTCTATTCGCCAAGGAAGCCGATCTACGCCTACCCCCAGCAAGCACCACCAAAGTGCTAACCGCGCTACTGGTTATGGAGCGCCTTAATCTAGACTCCCCAGTCTCAGTCAGCCCGCAAGCGGCCAGCGCGCCGCCAAGCCGCATCGGTTTGCGGGCGGGAGAGACCGTTTCGGCACACGATCTACTGTACGGCCTTTTGCTGAAGTCGGGTAACGACGCCGCCGAGGCCTTGGCTGAAGCGGCGGGTGGTTCGGTTTATGGTTTCTCTAACCTCATGAACGCCAGGATTTGGCAGATCGGGGCGCGCAATAGCCATTTTATGAATCCACATGGCCTACCTAACGAAGACCACTATTCAACCGCCCACGACATGGCGCTAATTTTCCGCCACGCGATGCAAAATCCGGTCTTTGCCGATGTTGTACGTACTCGCAACGCGGCCCTGCGGGTCGAATCAAGTCGTGGCGGTTGGTACGGCGATGGACGCCTTATCCCCGTGCACAATAGCAATCGCTTGTTGGACTCCTACGAAGGCATCCGTGGCGGCAAAACCGGCTTTACCTTGAAAGCCCGTCGTTGTTTTGTTGGAGAAGCGAGCCGCGGTGGCACCCGATTGATCGTTTCGATCATGAACAGCCCCAATAGCGGAACCTTGTGGCAGGATGCGCGCACCTTGCTCGACTATGGATTTTCACGTTCTGGCTTGGCGCCGCCGCCGCCCATGCAACCCGAAATCCGACCTGACATCCTCCAACCGAGGCCGATCATGGTTCGACGTACTCCAGTCATGATCCCTACTTCGGAGCATTTGACTGCGATGTCGCCGCAAGCTGAAGACGAAGAGGAGGAATCGCCATCCGTGACTTATCGGAATTTGCCCCCCACTCCGGCGGCGGCAAACCGCATTACAGTTTCGCGGACGCCAGCATCCACCCCAAACTTGGCGCGGGCAACTCTACCACCGCCATCGGCAGCCGCCGAGGTTGATGATGACGATTTTGTGCCAGTTCGCACAGCGCGTAACCCTGTCACTCCGCCAACGTCTAATCGGATTGTCGTCAATCGCCGCGAACTGATCTCGACCCCCAGTTTCGAGCGGACGACCGCCAGTTCATCAACAGCCGCCGAGGTTGATGATGACGATTTTGTGCCAGTTCGCACAGCGCGTAACCCTGTCACTCCGCCAACGTCTAATCGGATTGTCGTCAATCGCCGCGAACCGATCTCGACCCCCAGTTTCGAGCGGACGACCGCCAGTTCATCGACAGCCGTGAATGTGGATGATGGAGATTTCGTGTCGCTTAAAACTGAACGTACTCCACCAACATCGTCAGCCCCCAGTCGGATCATCATTACGCGCCGCGAACCGGTCTCGACTCCCATAGAGCGGACACCCACCGATCAACCACTAGTGATGGATGAGAGTGAGGATCAAGGATCAAAACCGGCGGCGATCGTTCAGCGGCCCTCGGCAACTTCATCGGAACCAAGCCGTCCTCTTATTGTTAAACGTACCCCTGCTCCAACAGCCAGCATCCAAACGCCAAGCAATGCGGAGGAGGATCTGGAATTACCAGTCAGATCCCGGCGGGTCTCTTCGGCTAGAGTGGCTCTTGATCGCCCGAGCACTAGACCAACTCTTGACCGTCCGGCCACCAAGCCCGTGCTTGATCGCCCATCTGTCAAGTCCATCGTCGACCGTCCAGCCATCAAGCCCGTGCTTGATCGCCCAGCCATCACCCGACTCGCTTTGGCGGAAAAAGCGCCTAATCCCAGCTATGCCAAGCTGAATACCGCTGGGAAATCGTCTAACACAACGCTTGTCTCAGGCAAGTCAGCAAGCGCCGCGAAACCGGTGACAACTACGGCTAAAACTCCCATTCCCAAATCGATAGCCACCACCAAATCCATTGCAATACCCGAAAAAAGAATGGCCGATAGCCGCCTTCCCTCAAAAACGCGATCATCCAATAATGCCAACCTAGTAGATACACCTAAAGGCGCTAAGAACAATAAGCCGGAGAAATCCGTGGCGACAGCAGTAATCAAGCCTGACAAGCAAGCAGCCGGCAGAGTGATCGCTCGCGCCGATTCCGAGGCCCCCAAACCTCCACAAAAAAACCCTAAACGGCGAATCTGAACGACACGCTGCTTTTCCCTGGTTAATAAAAAAGGCGATTCCAACGAATCGCCTTTTTGTTGGTGAAATTGCTTTACGCCGCCTAGGCCCGCTCGGTCAAGTCACCAACATTACGGCGCGCGTCACCGACATACAGTTGGCGCGGTCGGCCAATTTTCTGATCCTTTTCGGTAATCATCTCGATCCAGTGACTGATCCAACCCGCCGCGCGCGCGATGGCGAACATCACCGTGAACATTTCGACTGGAATTTTCAGGGCGCTGTAAATGATTCCGGAATAAAAATCCACGTTCGGATACAGCTTGCGCTCGATAAAGTAAGGGTCGCTCAAAGCGATTTCCTCAAGGCGCATCGCTAAATCCAAGCGCGGATCGTGACCTAAACTCTCCAATACTTCATGGCAGATTTCCTTGATAATCCGGGCGCGGGGATCAAAATTCTTATAAACGCGGTGGCCGAATCCCATCAGTCGCACACCGCTATTCTTATCCTTAACTTTAGCGATAAAACCGTCGATGTTGGCGACACTGCCAATCTGATCCAACATCCTGATCACCGCCTCGTTCGCGCCACCGTGCGCTGGCCCCCATAAACACGCAATACCCGCCGCGATTGCGGCATAAGGATTGGTGCCGGAAGAACCGGCCAATCGCACGGTGGAGGTAGATGCATTCTGCTCGTGATCGGCATGCAAGGTAAACAAGACATCCAGCGCACGCTCAGCCACCGGATTTACTTCGTAGCGCTTACCGGGGAGGCTGAACATCATGTACAGCAAATTGCCGGTATAGCTGAGGTCGTCGCGGGGATAGACCGAAGGATCGCCGATGCTGTGCTTGTAGCAGGCGGCGGCGATAGTCGGCATCTTGGCGATCAGCCGACGGGCGGTAACCATGCGGTCTTCGTAATCTTGAATATCGAGCCGGTCGTGAAAAAACGCAGACAGGGAACTGACTACAGCCGTCATCATCGCCATCGGATGGGCATCGTAATTGAAACCGTGAAAAAAGCGGCGGAGGTTTTCCCGAATACGGTTATGGCGGGTGATGCTGGTCTCAAAAACCTGTTTTTTTTCAGCGTTGGGCAAATCACCATATAACAGCAGGTAACAAACTTCCAGAAAATTGCATTTTTCGGCCAGTTGCTCAATTGGATAGCCGCGATACAGCAATTCTCCCTTGTCACCATCCAGGTAGGTAATGGCACTCTGACAACTGGCGGTGGACATAAAACCGGGATCATAGGTGAAATAGCCAAACTCCTTGGCCAACCTACCGATATCCACCACCGGATGGCCGTAAGTTGGCTCCATGACCGGCATCTGCGCCGCTTTCCCAGTCGCTTCATCCTTAAAGGTAATCATTGTCATTGTAATACCTCCGCAGTAGGTCGATGTATCAGAATAAGCAGATCTCCGCTGCCGGGATTCTTGAATATAAGTGGCATTACTGCTGCTATTCAGGCTCTTAATAGGCACTTTTCGTAAGGCTAATCATAGCCCAGCCAGTGCTGCTTTGCCGCAAATTTTTCTTCCGTAGCACATTGATTTTCGAACAGGAGCGCCGCTAGCTCCATCAGTTCCGACACCTGCTTAGAAATACCAAGCCAAACGTTGGCTCTCCGTTCAACAGGATTACAACCAAGTTATGAATGAGTCAGCCAGCCGTTGTTTGTCATAAAATCGCGTGATGTTGCTTTGCAGCATGAATTAGGCTATATTGCAGTGCAACAATTGAACTGCTAGTTCACCCATACTTCACTTTGTAAGGAGCACGTCATGGTCGTCCATTTATTCGATAAGGCCTTGGAACCCCCTCAGGTCCTAACGCAACCCTTGATTAAAGCGAACCAGTTGTTCGCCACCAATTTGGAACAGATGGTGGTATTCCAGATGAATACACTAAAATCCTATCTGGACATCAGCATCAACCAAATGAAAGCGGCGGCCGAAATTAACAGCATCGAAACCTTGCAGGATTTCTACAAGCGTCAGGCTGAAATCGGCCAAGCTCTGCAGCAAAAACTCATGACCGACGCCAAGGAAATGACCGAGATGGTCGTGCGTTTCAAAACGGAGATGGATCATCTTGCGCAAGCCACCTTGGAAGACGTGCTACCCAAAGCGGCATAGCTTCAAAGCCATAGCGAATCGCCGCCCCGCCATCACGGGGCGGTTGCGTTGTCAGACTGGCCGCTTGTGACTCTTTCCAGGCTAGCCGTCTCCGCGGTTTTTGCCGATCCCTCAGCGTCTCTGACGCTCGCCGCCGACTTGGCCACCGAACTGAGGCTCCCGCTGGTTGGCGATCCCCTCACTACTAATAGTTCTTGTTTCCTGTGTTTGACGGCTGAGCGCCTGGAATTAAGAGAGCACGATTCCGCCTTAACGAAGCGTCTCTATGTAGACTTTGTGGCAGGCGCTATCGCTCATCGCCGGCGCTTTGGCGGTGGGCGCAAGCAGCCTTTAGCCAAGGCAATAGGCCTGAAAGGCGGCGCTTCACCGACTGTAGTGGACGCTACCGCTGGTCTGGGCCGTGACGCTTTCGTACTGGCTTGCCTGGGTTGTAGGGTAGATTTAGTGGAACGTTCCCCGATTATGGCCGCTCTGCTGCGCGACGGATTACGGCGCGCCGCGCGAGACCCGGAAATCGGAGCCATGGTCAGTGAACGGTTGCGTTTGGTAGTGGCCGATGGTCGTCCTTATCTGCAAAACCTCTCGGAAAGCGACCGTCCTGACGTGGTTTATTTGGACCCGATGTATCCCCATCGTCGAAAATCAGCGCTGGCGAAAAAGGAGATGCAGTTGCTGCGACAACTGGTGGGCGATGATGAAGATGCCTCAGAACTATTGCTAGCCGCACTCGCCTCCGCCAAGCAGCGGGTGGTGGTCAAACGGCCCCGCCTGGCTCCCGTGCTAGTAGGATCCGCGCCCGGATTTCAGATTACCGCGCCTAATACCCGGTTTGACATTTATCCCACCATGAGCCGACAACAGGCGCGATGACTTGCGGTACCCTTTTTTCAAGGGAGTGATGCCGGCGCGATTGCGGGTTGGATTGGAACCAGCCCGTTACCTGATTGCGGCAGAGTCTGCTTTTGCCGGCTGCGTCCGACCAGCTCAGCGGAGGGCGCTGGTAGCGCTGAAACGGCTGGAAAGGTCGCCGATACCAAAGGAGGTCGGCTCAAAGGCGCTGGTCGGGTTACCGGCGCTACCGGAGGATGGGCCAATTGCCCGTAATTACGGGTAATTTTCTCAACATAAGCTCGCGTTTCCGCATAAGGCGGAACTCCTCCATAACGCAGAACGGCTTTCTCGCCGGCATTGTAGCCAGCCAACGTCAAGCGAACATCCCCCTGAAAATAGGCCAGCAACCACCGCAAATAGGACATGCCGCCATGGAGGTTTTGCACCGGATCGTACGGGTTTTGGACCCCAAACCGAGCGGCGGTCTGAGGAATCAGCTGCATCAAACCTTGCGCGTTCTTAAAGGATCGGGCCTGTGTGTTAAAACCCGATTCCGCCTCGATGACAGCCAACACCAAAGAAGGTTGCAAACCGTACTTAGGCGCCAATTGCATCACCAGCGTTTCGACGCGCGCCTGTTCCGGGGAAGATGGAGTACGGCGCACGGGAGCAAGCCGTAACGGCGGCGGTTTTGGGGTTGGGTCTACCGGCTCGGCGCAGCTGGCGCGCCGAGCCTGATTTGGCGCCGCTAATCGCGCCAGCATCTGCCGTGATGGCGTATCTCCCTTGTTCGCCGCCAGCCGAAACCATGCCGCCGCCTGGGCGTCATCCCGTACCACGCCGCGACCATTCGCAAACATCCACCCCAATTGATACTGGGCTGGAACATGGCCGCGTCGCGCCGCCGCGCAGTAAAGTTGCATCGCCCGGCCATAATCCTGGGGCACCCCTTCGCCATGTTCGAAACGGGTCGCCCATTCAGTTTGTACGGCTGGTTTTTCCTTAATGAGCTTGTACCAACTCAGATCCGAGCTTGCGCCGTATACCGCAGATCCATAAACACCGATGATCGAAAACGCAAGGCAACACTGTAACTTTATCAAGTCATCGTCCTGTAGACGTGATTCATTGCTATTCTCATCCTAAGCGGTTTTTGTCTGAAAATCCATCCAGGTGGTTTGCTCGACTTTGGAACGCGGTTGGAGAACTTCGTTCCGTCCCATCGAAGCCAGCGTGATCTTTACAAAAAAATGACGGACCCGGCTGAGAATCCCCCGCGCTTCCTGTAGACTTTTTATCCTACCGTTAAAGACCCCGCACCTCATAATGCTGTTGCCCGAACCTAATCCCACAGGAGGCCATGATGGTCAGTTACACCACCGAGTCCATCCGTAACATCGCTCTCGTCGGGCATGGCGCGGCTGGAAAAACCACCCTGGTGGAATCCATTCTGTACCACGCCGGCAAGCTCCCCACGCCTGGCGCCATTGAAAAAGGGAATACGGTCTGCGATTTCGATCCGCAAGAAAAAGCGCACCAACATTCGTTGGACTCGGCTCTGGTCAATCTTGACTACAACGGCGCTCATATCAACCTGATCGATACGCCCGGTTTCCCAGATTTTCTCGGCCAAGCCATCGCCGCGCTGCCAGCCGTGGAAACCACCGCGGTTGTGATCAACGCCCAGACCGGCATCGAATCGGGCACTCAACGGATCATGGAGCGCGCCAGCGAACGCCAGCAGTGCCGAATGATCATCGTGAATAAGATCGATGCGGAAAATGTCGATCTGGCTGGCTTGCTGGGGCAGATTCAAGATAGCTTCGGCAAAGAATGCCTCCCGATCAACCTACCGGCTGGCGGCGGCACCCATGTCGTGGATTGCTTCTTCAATCCAGCGGGCGACAGCGATTTTTCCAATGTTGCCGCCGCGCACTCCGCGCTAATCGACCAAGTGGTCGAGGTTGATGAAGAGCTGATGGCGCTCTACTTGGAACAGGGTGAAGATCTTCATGCCGAGCAATTGCATGCGCCATTTGAGAAAGCGCTGCGGGAAGGTCACTTAATCCCGATCTGTTTCGTTTCAGCCCGTACCGGGGTCGGGATCAAAGAGCTGCTGGATATCTTCGTCAAGCTGCTACCCAACCCGTTAGAAGGGAATCCTGAGCCGTTTCTGCAAGGCACGGGAGATCAAGGTACCGAACTACGCGCTGTTCCCGATCCGAAACTGCACGCGGTGGCCCATGTCTTCAAGGTGCTAATCGACCCGTTCATCGGCAAGCTCGGTATCTTTCGCATTCACCAGGGCACAGTGACCAAGGACAGCCAGCTTTTCATCGGTGACAGCCGTAAACCGTTTAAGGTCAGTCATCTGTTTCATGTCCATGGCAAGGAGCACCCGGAAGTCAACGCCGCCATTCCAGGCGATATCTGCGCGGTCGCCAAAGTGGATGAAATTCACCGCGATGTGGTATTGCATGATTCGCACGACGAAGATCGGATCCATCTGCGGCCATCGCGTTTTCCCACACCGCTGTTTGGTCTGGCTATCCGCGCCGCGACCCGCGGCGACGAGCAGAAGCTATCCGACACCGTGCATAAGTTGCTGGAGGAAGACCCCTGCCTGAGTCTGGAGCACAACGCCCATACCAAGGAAACCGTCCTGCGGGGCTTAAGCGATCTGCACCTTCGCCTCACACTGGAAAAAATGCAGCAGCGCTACAACCTGCAAGTCGAAACCAAGCCGCCCAAAATCGCCTATAAGGAAACGGTCAGCCAAAACGCCGAAGGCCATCACCGGCATAAAAAACAAACTGGTGGCGCCGGCCAGTTTGGCGAGGTGTTCATGCGAATCGAACCGCTGCCCCGCGATGCCGGTTTCGAGTTTGTCAGCGCGGTGGTGGGCGGCACCATTCCCACTTCATTCCTGCCAGCCGTGGAAAAAGGCGTACGCGAAGCATTGCAGGAAGGCGCGATCGCCGGCTATCCGATGCAAGACGTCCGCGCCATCGCCTATGACGGCAAACATCATCCGGTCGATTCCAAGGAAATCGCCTTCATCACCGCTGGGCGAGAAGCCTTTCTCGATGCGGTCAGCAAGGCCAAGCCGATCATTTTGGAACCGATCGTCAACCTGGAAGTGCGCACTCCGGCCGACGCCGTGGGCGCGATTACCGGCGATCTATCGAGCCGTCGCGGCCGCATCGCCGGGACTGACGCTGGCCCGCGCGGCATGAGCATCATCAAAGCTCAAGTTCCGTTGGCGGAATTGGAAGGCTACGAGTCGCAACTGAAATCGATGACCGGCGGCCATGGCGCTTACCGCATCGAGCTCAGCCATTACGATCCGGTGCCGAGCGACATTCAGCAAAAGCTGCACGCCGCTCATAAGAAACCGCAAGAGAGCTAAGCGCTTCCACACAAGCCGGTTCTCGCCGGCTTGTGTTTTCTCCTAGAATTGGCAGGAAATGATAAAATTTTAATAATAATTTCAATTATTTACTTATTGCTCTCTTATGCTTATCCCATCGCACCTAACTTTGGCAACGCCGAACTCCCACTAGGCGGAGATGATGCCAGACCATTTTCATGGGCATTTTCCGTTCAATACCCTGCTGTCTGATACCCTTCGTCAGCGTCAGCTGAAACACGGACCCTCAGTAAAAAAATTTCTAATATTATCCGGCTTGTAACGCTTCTACCGTTGAGTGCCCGATACGAATCACTCCTCCCTTTTGCTCTCGGCCGAACAGCAACCCCAACCGCCCGTCACTAATCCCGTTTAAGCCTCCTCAATTCCTTGCAAGAGCGACCGCAAAAATCAGTTTCAGCTTTTAACGGCATTATTTTCGCTGAACTGTTTCGAGTTGAAGCCTTCTTAACGCTGGCGGATATAAAGAGGATTCAAGAAATCTTATGACAGGATCGACGATACCTAAGCATTTTAATCTACTACGCTCCTTTTCTATCCTCAGCTTCCTGTCGATCATGGCGATCAACGTGATTGCAGCCACCTTGTTGTGGCGATTCCCGCGGGAAACCTTCTGCAAAGAGATGCGGTGGTTGCGGCGGAATTTGTCCAAAGCATCGTTCAGGATCAAAAGGCCAGCATTTACTTTTTGGAGGAAGATCCCAATAAACGCACCGGCCCGTTGACGGAATTTTTCACCCATATCGCCTTCATGCCGGATGTGGTGCGCGCCAATGTCTACTCACGCGAACGAATCATTCTGTGGTCAGATGAAGAGCATCTGATTGGCAAGCACTTTACCGATGATAATGAAGAGTTGGACCGGGCGTTGGGGGGCGAGCTGGCCCTGAAAATCGGGCGCATCAAACATCTGGTCAAAACCAAGCACATTCTGTTTTCCCCAGAAGTCGATGAATTTGTGGAGAACCATATCCCGATTCGTGATCCGACCCATGGCGGCATCATCGGTGTGGTGGAAATCTATAAATTACCGCTATCCAAAAATCGGACTCCCTGGCTCTACGAGGCCGACCATTTACCCCACGCTCAAAAATGTCCGACTACCCGCAACGGGTATCGTGCCGCGCTATCTGGCGGGCGGTCCGGATCAGCCTTACTTTCTCTACATTCCGCCCCATCATCAGCGCGGCGCTCCAGTGTTCGTCACCATACACGGCATTTCTCGCAATGCCGAGGAGCACGCTCGCCGTTTCAAACGGCTGGCGAAGCAATACGGCGTGGTGCTCGTAGCCCCTTTATTTTCCAAGGAGCAGTTCCCGGATTACCAACAACTGGGACTATCCGGCAAAGGCAAACGACCGGATCAGGTATTACACGCCATGCTTAAGGAGGTTAGCGGCCTGACCGGCGCCGAGGTGCGCCAAGTTTATTTATTCGGGTATTCGGGCGGCGGCCAATTCGTTCATCGTTATGCGATGGCGTATCCGAAACAAGTGGCGGGCGCGGCCATTGGCGCGGCCGGTTGGTACACCTTCCCAGACCCTGACGCGCGCTTTCCTCGCGGTCTGAAAACCCGGTCCAAACAGTCTGGACTACGCTTCAAGCTCAAAACCATCCTGAAGGTTCCAATGGCGGCCTATGTCGGCGAACGGGATGTCCGGCGCGGCCCAGAGCGCCCCGAGATGAAACAATCCACCACGGTCGATAGCCAACAGGGCTTGATGCGCGTGGAACGCGGCCAGCGTTGGATCGAAGCGATGCGGGCAGCGGCGGCGAGCCATGGGCTGCCGACGCCTTATGCTTACGAGGTGCTGCCACACGCCAGCCACTCGTTCAAGGCCAGCATGAAGCGCGGCCACCTGGGACAGCGGGTATTTGAGTTCCTGATTGGACCGCCGCCCACCTGACCCTTGCTCAAGCTTAACGCCGGAATCCCGAAGTGATCGGATAACGCCGGTCGCGACCGAAAGCGCGTGGCGTGATCCGCACCCCGGGCGCGGCCTGACGGCGCTTGTATTCGTTGACGATCACCAATCGCGCCACCCGCTCCACCGTCGCCCGCTCAAACCCGGCCGCGATCAACTCCTCCACCGACCGGTCTTCTTCCACGTAGCCGTGGAGAATGGCATCCAAGACATCGTAGGGCGGCAAGCTGTCCTGATCAGTCTGATCCGGCCGCAGTTCCGCCGACGGCGGTCGGTCGAATACCCGTTGCGGGATCACGAGCGATTGGCGGTTGCGCCACGCCGCCAGCCGATACACCATCGTCTTCAGCACATCCTTAATGGGGGCGAAGCCGCCAGCCATGTCGCCGTACAGCGTGGAATAGCCGACCGCCGTTTCGCTCTTGTTGCCGGTGGTCAGCACCATCTTGCCGGTCTTGTTGGAAATCGCCATCAGCAACACGCCCCGGCAGCGGGCTTGAATATTTTCTTCCGCGATACCTGCCGGCAAGCCGGCGAACACCGGCTGTAAAATCGCTAAAAAGGATTGAAAGGCCGGTTCGATGGGCAAACTATAATACTTGACGCCCAGCGCCTGGGCTTCCACCACGGCGTCGGTGTTGCTCATATCGGCGGTATAGCGCGAAGGCATCAGCACCGCTTCGACCCGTTCCGCCCCCAAGGCATCGACCGCGATGGCCAAGGTCAGGGCCGAATCGATGCCGCCCGATAAACCCAGCACCACACCGGGAAAACCGTTCTTCTCGACATAATCGCGCACGCCGAGCACCAGCGCCTGATAGATGCCCTGTTCCAAATCCGGCTCTTCGGCGATGGGTCCCTGAACGGGCGTCAAACCGGTTTCGGAAAGCTTAAAATCCACTGGATAGAGGCCGTCCACGAAAAAAGGCGCTTGTTGGATCAGCGCGCCGTCAGCGCTGACCACGAGCGACCCGCCGTCGAACACCAACTCGTCCTGGCCGCCAAGCAGATTGACATAAACGATGGGAATGCGACTTTCACCGACTCGCTGGCGCAGCATCTTGAGCCGCTGATCGCCCTTACCGGCGTGATAGGGCGACGCATTCAGATTAACCAGCAACCGCGCCCCAGCCTTTGCGGCTTGCGCCACTGGACCGGCCTGCCATACATCTTCGCAAATGGTGACGCCGACCCGAACGCCCTTGATCGTCGCCAGACCCGGCTCCGTTCCGGCGACGAAGTAACGCTTTTCGTCGAATACACTGTAATTCGGCAACCACTGTTTGTAATAAGTCGCCTGTACCGCGCCATCGCCCAGAACGACAGCGGCATTACGCAATCCTTCCGGCGTCATCAGGGGACAGCCCACCACGGCGGTAATGCCTTGAAGCTCTTGGCACAACCGTTTTAGGGCCGGTTCAACTTGACCAATAAAGCCAGGACGCAACAGCAAATCTTCGGGCGGATAGCCAGTGAGGGTCAGTTCGGGAAAGACGATCAAATCCGCCTGGAGGCGGTCGCGGGCCTCGGCGGCGGCGGCGGTGATTTTTTCGGCGTTGCCGGCGATATCGCCGACCAGGAAATTCCGTTGGGCCATCACAACCCGAAAAGCGGTAGCGAGAGCGGTCATGGCGTACTGCGATCTCCTCGGCGACTGCCAGCCAAAAAACCAAAGCGAGACTTGAAGATAGCAAAAGGGGCGCTTCCGCGCCCCTGATTGGCTTCAAGCTTGGATAGAAATCCGATGATGACTTACGGGAAAAACTTCTTCATGGCAGCGCCGATATCCGCCGGAGAACGGACAATGGTCGCGCCCGCTGCTTCCAGCGCCGCGAATTTATCGGCCGCCGTGCCCTTGCCGCCCATGATAATCGCGCCCGCATGGCCCATCCGCTTGCCGGGTGGCGCGGTGACGCCGGCGATATAGGCCACCACCGGCTTCTTGACATTGGCCTTGATATAGTCGGCGGCTTCTTCCTCGGCACTGCCGCCGATTTCGCCGACCATCACGATACCTTCAGTCTGGGGGTCATCCTTGAACAGGGTGATCACATCGATGAAGCTCATGCCGTGGATTGGATCGCCGCCGATGCCGACACAGGTCGATTGCCCCAAGCCCGCCCGAGTCGTCTGATCAACCGCTTCATAAGTCAAGGTGCCGGAGCGAGACACGATGCCGATTTTGCCGGGCTTGTGGATATGGCCAGGCATGATGCCCATCTTGCAGCCGCCGGGGGTAATAACACCTGGACAGTTGGGGCCGATCAAATACGTGTTTGGATAGTTATTCATCAGCACCGCTTTCACTTTCAGCATGTCCGTTACCGGAATACCCTCGGTGATGCAGGCGATGACTTCGATACCAGCCTCGGCCGCTTCCAAAATGGCGTCGCCGGCGAAAGCCGCCGGAACGTAAATCATGGTGGCGTTGGCGCCGGTGGCCTCGACGGCTTCGCGCACGGTGTTGAACACCGGCTTATCCAAATGCTTGGTGCCTCCCTTGCCGGGGCTGATGCCACCGACTAAATTGGTACCGTAAGCGATGGATTGTTCGGAATGGAAGGTGCCCTGCGAGCCGGTGAAGCCCTGGCAGATAACCTTGGTGTCTTTATTGATCAGGATGCTCATGGTCGTCTCATTACTCTCTAGATCGTGGAAACCGAATGCGCCGTTTACTTGACGGCGGTCACCGCCTTCTTGGCGGCGTCGGTGAGATCGTCGGCGGCCATGATGTTCATGCCGGATTTGGCCAGCATCTCGCGGCCCGCCTCCACGTTGGTACCTTGCAGCCGCACCACCACGGGCAGGGTCAGACCCACTTCCTTGACGGCGGCGATGATGCCTTCGGCGATGGTGTCGCAACGGACGATGCCGCCGAAGATGTTGACCAGAATCGCCTTGACCTTGGACGAGGACAAAATCAGTTTGAAGGCGCGAGCCACGCGCTCGGCGGTCGCGCCGCCGCCCACATCCAGGAAGTTGGCCGGTTCGCCGCCCTGCAATTTAATAACGTCCATGGTCGCCATCGCCAGGCCCGCGCCATTGACCATGCAGCCGATGCTACCGTCTAGCGCGACGTAGTTGAGGCCGATTTCGTGGGCGATATGCTCGCGCTCGTCCTCTTGAGTCGGATCGCGCATCTCGGCGGTGTCTTTGTGCCGATACAGAGCGTTGTCGTCCAAGCTGACCTTGGCGTCCAGCGCCATCACCTGGCCGTCGGTGGTCACGATCAAGGGATTGATCTCGACCATGCTGCAATCTTTCTGGACGAACAGGTTGTAGACGCCGTTCAGCACCTTGACCAGTTGATCGACCTGCTTCTTTTCCATGCCCATCCGGAAACCGAGATCGCGGGCTTGGTACGGCTGAATGCCGGCGACCGGATCGACGGTAATGGTCAGAATCTTTTCGGGCGTTTTGGCGGCGACTTCTTCAATGTCCATGCCGCCTTCCGAAGAGCCGATCAGAATCACGCGCTTCTTGCTGCGATCCACCAGCGCGCTCAGATAATATTCCTTGGTGATGTCCACCCCGTCTTGAATTAGCAGGGCATGAACTTTGACGCCATCCGCGCCAGTTTGTTTAGTGACCAGGGTAGAGCCCAGCAGCTTGCCGGAGATGTCCTCGACATCTTGCAGGCTGCGCGCCAGCTTGACGCCGCCAGCCTTGCCGCGACCGCCCGCGTGAACCTGGGCCTTGACCACCCAGAGCGGACCACCGATTTGCTTGGCCGCCTCAACTGCTTCCTGCTGAGAGGTGACCTTAATGCCGCGGGGTATCGCCACGCCGAATTGCTGTAGGAGTTCTTTTGCTTGGTATTCGTGCAGGTTCATGCGGATTACATCCCCCTTTTTCAGTGAGGTTGTGATTGTACCCCGAAACGCTCCAATCTTCACGTTTAGCGTGAAATGAGTCACCATCGGCTCATCATTGGCGCGGGTGGAGTTACAATTATAAATGGAATCTCCAACTTTCGGAAAACCACGCTCTCGGCCTGTGCGATCATGACCGCCGCCGCTGTATCCACCGGACTGTCTACCGACCGGTTTTTTGACCGTCGCCATCTATGGCGAGCCTTTCGGGTCGCCAATTTCTATCGGTTGATCTTGGCCGCTCTCCTGTTGATCACGTTCCTGTTCGACGAACAACACCGCTTGTTCGGCAAGCAATATCCCACCGTGTTTCTCGTGACCGTGCTGGCGTATATGGCGATGGCGCTGCTCGGCATCGGCGGCAGCTACTGGCGACGACCGATGTTGGTGGTGCAGGCACATTTACAAATGCTGCTTGATTTACTGGCTTTGACCATCATGATTCATGCGTCTGGGGGTTTGGCGAGCAGCCTGCTCAGCCTGCTGGTTACGGCCATCGCCGCCAGCAGCATCTTGTTGCCGCTCAGTTCGGCGCTGCTGTCCGCCGCCTTGGGGTTTTTTCTGATGGTCGTCTCTTGGTTAGTCACGCTATGGCAAGTTGACTTCAGATCGGCACGAGGTGTTTCTCCGCCGGTTAGCTGGCTCGACTTGCAGCCGCTGCTCGCTAACTCTGATGATCTTGTTCGCCTGGGAGTCATCGGCGCGGCCCTGTTCATCGCGGCCGGGCTAAGCCACGCGCTGGCGGAGCGCGCGCGCCGCAGCGAAGCGCTGGCGCGGCGGCGCACCTGGGAGTTGCTGGAGACCGTTGAACTGAACCAGGGTATCATCCAACATTTGCAAAGCGGAGTGATCGTGGTCGATCGCGCGGATCAAGTTCAACTGTTGAACGACACGGCGCGGGAATTGCTCGGTTGTCCGCTGGCGCAACCGCTCATACCGTTAAGCGAGCTCTCATCACCCTTGCTCCAGCGGCTTAAGGCCTGGCGAGCCAGCGCGAGCTATACGCCGGTTTTCCGCGCACTCGAACACCGTCCGGAACTGATTCCGCGCTTTACCCGACTCAGCGGCGGTCAGGCATCTAATATATTAATTATCATTGAAAATTCAGAACAAGTTGCCGAACGGCTGCAACAGATCAAACTGGCGGCGCTGGGTCGGTTGACCGCCGGTATCGCTCACGAAATTCGCAATCCGCTGGCGGCGATCGGCCACGCGGCCCAACTCCTGCTGGAATCGACCGAAACCAGCAGCAGTGATCAACGGCTCGGTCGGATCGTGCATGATAATGTCAAACGCGCCAACCGCATCATCAGCGACGTGTTGGATCTGGCGCGACGCGACCGCATCAGGCCCGAACGACTTGCGCTAGTGTCTTGGCTGGAAACCTTCACCCAGGAATTCCAGTGCGGTCATGAAACAGCTTCGCCTGATTGGCGCCAGATGATCGAACCAGCCGCCATCGAAATTACCTTCGATCCGCACCAGTTGCATCAAGTGCTGTGGAATCTATGCGCCAACGCCTGTCAGTACGGCATCCGACCCGGAGAAACCCCTATAATCACCTTAAATGGCGGTTTGGAACCGGGCCGTGGCCGACCTTTCCTGGAAGTGCGCGACGACGGACCCGGCGTTCCTTCGGAAAATGTTGAAAAATTGTTCGAGCCTTTTTTCACGACCCGCTCCAAAGGAACCGGCTTAGGACTCTATCTGGCGCGGGAACTGTGCGAAGCCAATCGCGCCCAATTACAATATTTGCCTGTGCCCGAGGGTGGTAGCTGCTTCCGTATCACCTTCGCTCCCGCGAGTTCAGCTACGGAGATGGATTTATGGATGACCGCAACGCCTTGATCGTGGATGATGAAGCCGACATCCGCGAACTGATCGAAATAACGCTGTTGCCGCTCGGTATCGCTTGTTTTCCAGCCGAAACCCTGAGTGAGGCGCGTACTTTGCTCAAGCGCCAGCCCCTCAGTTTTTGCATTACTGACTTACGCTTGCCGGATGGCAACGGGCTGGAACTGGTCGCCCACATTCAAAGGCATTATCCCAATCTGCCGGTGGCGGTTATCACCGCGCACGGCAACGTGGAAAGCGCGGTGGAAGCTCTGAAACTGGGGGCGTTCGATTTTGTTTCGAAGCCATTTGAGATTTCGGTGCTGCGCGACATGGTGGCAACGGCCTTGCGTCTGAACCGAAGCGGCGGCGCTCAAGCTAGTGATAATCGGCTACCCCTCCTGTTGGGCAAGTCGGCGGCAATGGAGAGCGTGCGGGGGTTGATCGCCAAATTGGCGCGCAGTCAAGCCCCGGTGCTGATCAATGGCGAATCGGGCACCGGCAAGGAAGTGGCGGCGCGCTCGATTCACCTATCGGGACCCAGAGCCGACAAACCGTTTGTGCCGGTCAACTGCGGCGCGATTCCCGAACAACTGATGGAGAGCGAATTCTTCGGATACAAGAAAGGGAGCTTCACCGGCGCCAGTCAGGATAAGAGCGGGCTGTTCCAAGCCGCGCAAGGCGGTACGTTGTTTCTGGATGAGGTGGCGGAATTGCCGATGCACATGCAGGTCAAGCTACTGCGGGCCATCCAGGAACGCGCGGTGCGGCCAGTCGGCGCGCAGGCCGAGGTCACGATCGACGTGCGAATTCTAAGCGCCACGCACAAAAACCTCACCGTTTTAGTTCGCAATGGCAGTTTTCGTCAGGATCTGTTCTACCGTTTGAACGTGATCGAGCTGCGGATGCCGAGCTTGCGCGAACACCCGGAAGATGTTCCAGAATTGGTCAAGACCACCATCGAGCGTTTGAGCCAGCAACCCGGCGCCTCGCGACTGGCGGTAACGCCTTCCGCGCTGCAAGCGCTGCAACGCTACGCTTTCCCAGGCAACATTCGGGAATTGGAGAATATTCTGGAGCGGGCTTTCACATTGTGCGAAAACGGGATCATCCAGCCTGACGATTTACTGTTGCCCACCGCGGGCGGCTCCTCTCCCGCCGCTTTAACCTCCCATTCAACGCCTGCCCCCAGCCATGCGTCCATTCGACCGGAACCGGAAATATCGGTCAGACCCTCAACTTCTTTGCCCAACGAACCCAAGACGCAACCGATGCAGCCGGTGGTCAACAATCTGGAAGGTTATCTGGAAGGCTTGGAGAAAGCCGCGATTCTGCGGGCGCTGGAAGCCACTCGCTATAATAAGACCGCCGCCGCTGAAAAGCTCGGCATTAGCTTCCGGGCGCTCCGTTACCGGCTGAAGAAGCTAGGGTTGGAATAATCCGCTAATCTCCGGCCAAGCTGTTGTGTTAGCTTGGCTGGAGGCCAATTTCCGCAATCGAGCTATTGTGATTGCACCAGTCAGCAGTGATTTGCTAGAGAAAATGCCTATATAAAGAGGCAAATACCCCTGTTCGATACAAATATCAAGCTTTAAAAACAGGCTGTCTGAAGCAAATTTCAGTTGATTAGAGCGAATGAATACCCGTTGGGACAAAAAACGCCTACCTGACCATTCACGTCATGACCATTTTTGTCACCCTGCGTCGATCAGTGTCACACTATAAAAGCAACCATTCCATTAAAAATTCAATCTAGCCGCCAACAACCGGGCCAACGTTTAGTTACTTATCAGTAAATTTATAATTTAATAATAATTTACAATAACTTATAATTTGATGAAATTTACCTTGCCGGATTTAATTTTCTTGGCACACCATCTGCAATATACCCTTCGAAGGGATCGAACGGCGATCCCAGAAGTCCCCAAACCCAAATGTCTTTGAACTGCGAATGTAAATTAGGAGTCATCTCATGAAAAAGCTGCAAAAAGGTTTCACCCTGATCGAACTCATGATCGTTGTGGCGATCATCGGCATCCTAGCCGCCATCGCGCTGCCGGCTTATCAAGACTATACGGTGCGCAGCCGCGTATCAGAATTGGCAGTTATGGCCTCCGGCGCCAAGGCAACGGTAAGCGAAAATATTGCTAATAATGGGGGTGCCATTCCAGCTGATGCGTGCGTAGGCGTCAATACATTCGCTACCGCCACCAAGAATACCGCCAGTTTGGCTTGTACCGCCGTCAGCGGCGTACTTATTGCTACCGGCACCACCGCTGCCCAAGGTGTTGTTCTCACCTACACCCCGACGGTTAATGCCGGCAACATCAAATGGAAGTGCACGACTGCGCAGCTTCCCTTCAAGTATGTTCCTGCTGAGTGCCGTAGCACTTAATACAACCACTTAGTGAATAAAATAAAAAACCCTCGCTCGGCGAGGGTTTTTTTATCAGTTTTAATTTATAAAATTCCATAGCATGAATATAAAAAAATCAATTAAAAATCCAACAATCTTGATTATTATTTGTGTATTTATTCTACTGCTACCGAATTTTTTTGCTGTATTCGAAGCAGGAGATTTACCAGCGGCGCAATTTTACGAGTCAATTGCTTATGGAGTGTTTTTTTGGATACTGTGGTTTGCTCTTTGGAAAAGAGCATGGCTAGCAATCCTGTTCGCTAGTGTTCCAGCGCTCTGGTGGGCGGGGAGTTTATTTGTAAGAATAAAATACCAGGTACCGATTACTCAAACATTCTTAAGTATGGTTTTAAATACACCAACTCGAGAATTTTTTGATTTTTATTTATCGTATGGCTGGAGCTGGTTGTTCATAGCAATTTTAATTCCTATAGCCCTTCTATCTTTAAGTTTTTACTTAAAAATACACCCTGTTACCTGGAGCCATCGCTCAAGATCTCTTACAATGACCCTCGGCTTATCGAGCATAATGCTTATGTACATTGTTATAGATCTCATTGGCCCACAACACGATATCTTTCTCTTGGGACAAAAAAAAGACCCATTTCAGGCAGATACGCCGCAATTATGGTTTGACAGGTTAGGGTCAGTATACCCACTAGATTTTCCAATAGCTGCCTGGCAAGTTTATAGAAATAAACAAAAAACTCAACTCTTAAGAGATACACTGCCCGATATCGATGTAGAGCCAGATATAGAATCTACGGATCGGCCTGATATAGTCGTGATGGTCATTGGTGAATCATCTCGCTTGGATCATTGGGGATTATTTGGTTATAACCGACAAACCACGCCTTCACTACAAAAACAGTCAGGTGTATTAGCATTTAATAACATTGTCACCCAATCAATTTCAACCAGAGTTGCTGTTCCTAGCCTAGTATCTCGTAAACCTTTTCTGTTACCACACGGCCCGGCAACAAATAGCGTAGAGCCTTCTATTCTAAAAGCTTTCGAGAAATCAGGTTATGAAACCTACTGGTTATCAAATCAGTCGAGTTCAGGTTTTTTGAGAACCCAGTCGCTTTTATGGCGACGCCAAGCATCAAAGTCAACTAAACTCATCATCTTATAGTGCTCTGGGCACTTATGATGCAATAGTTATCGAGGAAAACAGAAAAATCCTTACAAAAAACATCACCAGTGATAATTATTATTCATACCATGGGTAGCCATTTTAATTATGCGCACCGGTACCCACCGAATTTGATCAATACCAACCTTCATTAAGTCCAAGAAAAAATGTTAAACGAGATGGGCAAGGAGAAGAAATTGAAAAAATAAAAAATAGTTATGACAATACTATATTATATACTGATTTCATATTAATCTCATTAGTCAATACCGTCAAAAAAGCCTCTGAAAATTCAGTTTTACTCTACATTTCAGACCATGCGGAAGATATAGGTGATGATGTGGCTTGCCCCCAGGATATGGGCGACGCTCTAGTGGGGTTGAATATGAACAAAAACATCCAGCCATTACAACTAAACTCTCGATTCAAACAAAGCAGCCCCATATCAGTACAGTTATTCCTCAAACCTTATTAGACATTGCATTGATTCGCACTATTGGGGTGAGATCCCCTTCTCTACTTGATAAAGCTAGCTATGAATCACGGCCAGTTTTCTCACCAACAGCAGGCTGGGTTGATTTTGATCAGGCTGAAAAAAATAATCGATGCAATCTTGGAATACTGCAATAAATTAATAATTTAGTATTCTCAAGGCTTTCGCTTACAATAAATTTAGCACCAGATATCGCAGCCTGTTGACTGATCAAAACACTATATGATAAAGCTAAGCGAAAGTCCTTATTCTAAACCTTCTTCGATTCTTTAATTGGCTCTATATCACCCACACCAATATAATTGGCAACATCGCCAGCGCCAATGCTGTTTCCACCGTGAGAATGGCGGCCATCAGTGGCCCATCCCCTCCTAATTGCCGGGCTAAAATATAAGCCGCCGACGCGCTCGGCAGCGCGGCGAACGTAACCAGCACCGCCGTCTCCAACTGTCCCGGATTCACCAGCCAGCACAACACTCCCGCCAACCCCGGCATCACCAGCAATTTCAAAGCGCTTGTGGCGAGCAATAACCCTGGTCGGGCCAGCGCATCCAGCCGCAAGCCCGCGCCCACCGCCAATAATCCCAGCGGCAGCGCCGCCCGCGCCAGAATGTCCAGCACCACCGCCGAACCCCACGGCAATCCAATTCCCGTCACGTTTAAACCGATCCCAGCCAGACAAGCCAAAATCAAGGGATTGGTAATTAGGCTTCGCATCACACCCACGATACTGGCCCCACCGTCCGCGTGCACGCTCAGCACCAACACGCACAGCACGTTGATCAACGGGATCATGATCGCCATCACTAACGCCGCTACCGTACCGCCCTCAGCGTGAAACATCGCCAGCACCACCGACAGGCCAACATAGGTGTTGAAACGGATCACGCCTTGATAAATCGAAGTAAATGCCGGTCCGTCCACCTTCAACCACGGCCGGAGGGCATAGACTATAGCGGTCATACCGAGCAGCAAGACGACAATGATGACAGCTACCGGCCCGACGGCGTAATCGGTCAGACGCGCTATGGCGAGCTGGCGTACCAGTAAAGCGGGAAACAGAATGAAATAGGTGAAACGTTCCGCCGCCGGCCAGAAACCATCGCCGGGAAATTGCAGCCACCGCAACCCCGAACCCAGCAGGATCATGGCGAAAATCGGCCCCAGGGTTCCGAAAATCAACGGCAAGTTACTCATGCCGTTTTACCGCAAAACTGTCCAATCAACCCCCGCAGTATATCCAGCGTCGGCTGAATCGCCGCCAGCGGCAAAAATTCGTCGGGTTGATGGGCGCAATCGATACTGCCAGGGCCGAGAATGACTGTTTCCATTCCCAACGCATTCAGATAAGGCCCTTCGGTGCCAAACCCTACTACGCCGGCCGGCGCACCGGTGAGCGCCTCGGCCGCTCGCACGATAGCGGCCGTCGCCGGAGTTTCCATCGCCTCGATCCCGGCGAAAAGCGGCTTAAAACTCAGCTTCAATTCGCCATCCTTCAATAAGCCATTGAGTCGTCCGTGCAAGGCTTCACGCAGTTCCGCCAACGTCATGCCCGGCAAGGGCCGAATATCGATATACAATTCGCAGTCGCCACAAATTCGGTTCGGGTTATCACCGCCGTGAATATGCCCCAGATTGAGCGTGGGCCCCTCTACTTCGAATAAGGGATTGCGATAGCGCGCCTGTAATTCACCGCGCCAGCGCAATAGCTCACCGATCACCAAATACATCCCCTCCAGCGCGCTTGCCCCCAGCGCCGGATTGCTGGAATGGCCGGAACGCCCGTCCAAACGGATCGCCTCCATCAAAATCCCTTTGTGCATCCGCACCGGTTTCAAATCGGTCGGCTCACCGATCACCGCGTGCCGCCCCAGCGGCTTGCCGGCGGCGGCCAGCGCGCGGGCGCCCTCCATGCTGCTCTCCTCATCCGCCGTCGCTAGTATCACCAGTGGCTGTCGTAAATCTCGCGCGCTAAACTCACGGGCGGCTGCAATGGCCAGCGCTAAAAACGACTTCATATCCGCCGAGCCGAGTCCGTAAACCCGCTCGTTGGCAACCGTGCCGCCGAAGGGATCGTAACGCCAGCGACCGGCGTCAAAAGGCACGGTATCGGTATGCCCGGCCAAAACCAGCCCGCCTGGCCCAGCGCCCAAGGTGGCAATCAAGTTGGCTTTATCCGGGCGTTCCAACAAAGGTTCAACTCGCACGGCAAACCCGATCTCTTCCAACCAAGTCGCCAACAAGTCGATAACCGCTCGATTGCTCTGATCGAATTGCGGCGAGACGCTGCTCACAGACGGTATCGCGATTAACTGACGAATACGCGCCAACAGGCGAGAAGAATCGGTCAACATGATGATTTTCACTGGCGAGGGGGTGGTTACTGCGCGATAATAACAGGAGGTCGAGCCAGCGGGAGCACCGTTCGCGCCCGGAGTTATCAGCCAGGCAGCGCTGTCTTTATATTGCAGGTACTGGCTTGTACTGATACCCAGCCCTTGCCTCCAAGCTCCTTTGTCCATCCCCGCCCGGGCCGCTCGTTACCGCTTTTTACCGATCTGACCCATCATGCCGCGCCATGCCACCTTGGACGACATTCCGGCCCTGCTCGCCATAGAACAGCAGTGCTTCACCACGGATCGACTGTCCCGCCGCAGCTTTCGCCACTTGCTCACCCATGGCAACGCGGTAACCTTATTAGACGAGGACAAGGGTCAGATTTACGGTTACGTGATGCTGTTATTTTCGCGCGGCACTTCGATGGCCCGGCTTTATTCCATCGCGGTCCATCCCCAGCACGGACGGCGCGGTATCGGCAACCGCCTGTTGAAGGCGGCTGAAAGCGCTGCCTTGGAACGGGATTGCGTGTCGATGCGGCTGGAGGTGCGCCGCGACAATCCGGCGTCACTGGCGCTGTTTCGCCGCCATGGCTACCGCCAGTTTGAAGAAACGCCCGACTATTACGAAGATCACATGGCTGCGCTTCGCTTCGAAAAGCGGCTGGCGCCGTACTTGCGCGCCGATCTGGTTAAAGTGCCTTATTACCAGCAGACCTTGGATTTTACCTGTGGTCCGGCAGCGTTGATGATGGCGATGAAGGGGCTAGAGCCGGTTCTGAAACTCGATCGCAAGCTAGAACTGCGGCTATGGCGTGAGGCCACCACTATCTTTATGACCTCCGGCCACGGCGGGTGCGGCCCCTACGGATTGGCGCTGTCCGCCTACCGGCGCGGTTTCGACCTGGAAATTCACGTTAACGAAGAAGGTGTTTTTCTGGTGGATTCCGTACGCAGCACGGAGAAAAAAGAGGTGATGCGGCTGGTGCAGGAAGACTGGATTGAGGAGCTAAGCCAGCTGCCGGTGTTGTTGCGGCGCGGCAGCTTAGGGGTGGACGAACTGCGGCAAAAATGCGAGGCCGGCGGCATTCCTCTGGTGCTGATCAGTTCCTATCGCATCTATGGCGAGCGTTTCCCGCACTGGGTGGTAGTGACCGGCTTCGACGATCATTACATCTATGTACACGACCCTCTGGTCGATAGCGAGGAAGGAGAAACCATTACCGATTCCATCAACATGCCAATCCCACATCGGGAATTTCAGCGCATGGCCCGTTACGGCAAAGCCGGACAGAAGGCCGTGCTCGTGCTTTACCGTTCCCACCGCCGGCTCGAACCGCTGGCCCCCCCTTCGTCATAACTGGATATTTGCCGCGTCAGGAGCACCGCTTTACATCGATGGCCGATCACATCATTCTGGTGGAAAACCCCACCGACTGGAAAACCCATTTTCCGAAACTGCCCGTCGTCGCCGCCAAGGATTATCTGGCCAAACCCGAATACTCTTCCACCGGCCGCAACTTGCGGGTCTTGAACCTCTGCCGTAGCTACCGCTATCTGAGCGTCGGCTACTACTGTTCACTCTTGGCCGAAGCCCGACGCCACCGGGTTATTCCCAGCGTGCGCACCCTCAACGACCTCAGCCGTAAATCCATTTACAGCCTCGACATCGAAGATTTGGACGATCACGTCCAGCAAGTGTTGGGCAAGCCTCGGCCCGGATTTACCGCCACCGCTTTTGAACTGGATATTTATTTCGGCCAGTGCCCAGCCAAGGAGTTACAGGAATTAGCGCGCCAGCTATTCGGCGTTTTCCGCGCGCCGCTGCTGCGGGTGGAATTCCGCCTCCAGGGCCAATGGCGGATCGCTACGCTGAAAGCGCTACACCTGCACTCGCTGTCGTCGGAACAGGAAGAAATGTTCTTGGCCGCGCTGGCGACTTATCTCAGCCGACGCTGGCGGCAACCGCGCGCCCGCAATAACTATCGTTATGATCTGGCGGTGCTGCACAACCCCAAGGAGGCGATGCCGCCCTCCAACTCGAAAGCCTTGCAGCAATTCATCAAGAGCGGCCGCGAATGCGGCGTCAACATCGAGCTGATCGAGAAAAAAGATTACGGTCGGCTAGCGGAATTCGACGGCTTGTTCATCCGCGAAACGACCGGCATTGATCACTACACTTACCAATTCGCCAAAAAGGCCGAAAGCGAAGGGATGGTGGTCATCGATGATCCGGATTCAATCTTGAAATGCACCAACAAGGTGTATCTGGATGAACTGCTGCGCACCCACCGCATTCGAATGCCGAAAACCGTCATCGTCCGCCGCGACAATCTGGAACGGGTAGACAGCGAAATCCCTTATCCCATCGTATTGAAAATCCCTGATGGGTCGTTCTCGCGTGGGGTATTCAAGGTCAACGACCGGGCCGAGCTGCTGGAGGTGGCCGCCCGCTTGTTCAAATCATCCGATCTGTTGCTAGCCCAGGAGTTTCTCTACACCGATTTCGACTGGCGGGTGGGTATTCTGAACCGGACGCCTCTGTTCGTTTGCCAATATTTCATGTCCAAAGAGCACTGGCAGATTTACCATCACGAACCGGGCGAGGGGCGCGGCGCGCGCGAGGGTGACTCCAAAACCTTTCAGGTTAAGGATGCGCCCGATGTTGTGGTGAAGACCGCGCTCAAGGCCGCCGGTCTGATCGGCAACGGTTTCTACGGGGTCGATCTAAAACAGACGGCTAAAGGCGTGGTTGTGATCGAAATCAACGACAATCCCAGCATCGATCAAGGGGTTGAGGACGCGGTTTTAAAAGAAGAGCTGTACCGCAAGATCATCGAGGATTTTGTCTGGCGACTGGACCGGAAACGAGGGAAATGACCGGAAAGGAGAACCGAGGACAGGAAGGACGGAACCGCCCTTGCCTGTCCCGAACAGCAATTACGCCGCCTTCTTGGCCCAGGCGGTGCACCAACCGTTAGCCGTAACCAGCTTGTTCTGAAAGATTGTGCAAGGACCCGTGGCGTCACCGGCTGCGCCGGTGTACAGCGCACAATTGGCGCAATGCGCTGTTGCATCCTTACGATCCGTCGATTGGGCAGCGTCAGCCTTGTATTTCATTGCCGCCGCCAGCGGATCGGTTTCCGCAATCGGCTCGGCGGCGGTGGCGGTCCCGCTCAACAGCGCGTTGGCAAAGGGCGCGGCAGCCAATCCGATGGCCGTCAATTTGATGAAACGGCGGCGGCTATTGTCAGTCACGTTATTCGTCATTAGTGGTTCCCTCGAACTGTTATTGTGAAAGCCTGGGAAACCCACGCGAACGGGCCGCGTGAGCGTGACAATCATAGCACGAGCGGCTGACAATTGGCTTAATGGCAGCTATCGCGGCTGATGATCATCACGGACTGACCGTGCAACGACCCGCTAAATCCGCTTAAACGACCCCGTTCAACGAAATGATCGAACCACTTCACCCCTCACTAAATTCCCATCCCCGCTGGCGGCGATGGCTGGCGCGAACCGGTATTATTCTCCTGGTGCTGCCAGTTGGGGGCATCTTATGGGCTTATCTCCAACTACACGGCAGTTTGCCGCAACTGGATGGGACCGTGGACTTGGTCGGGTTGGGCGCGCCGGTTACCGTCGCGCGCGACGCCTTAGGCATACCCACCATCCGCGGCGCTAATCGGCTTGATGTCGCTCGCGCTAGTGGCTTCCTCCACGCCCAAGAACGGTTCTTCCAAATGGATCTGCTGCGACGCACGGCGGCTGGCGAGCTGGCGGCTCTGTTCGGCGCGATGGCGCTGGATTTTGATCGCGCCAACCGGTTGCACCGCTTCCGGCATCGCGCCCGTCAAATTCTGGAGAAGACGCCAGCCGCTGATCAGGCGCTGCTGGCGGCCTACGTCGCGGGCGTCAACGCCGGCCTGCGCGCCCTGTCCGCCACGCCGTTCGAATATCTGCTGCTGCAAGCAACGCCCGAACCCTGGCAGCCGGAAGATAGCCTGTTGGTGGTCTATGCCATGTATCTCGATCTTCAAGGGCAGCAATGGGCGCGAGAATCAGCACGGGGGTTGTTACACGAGAAATTGCCAACCGCGCTGGCGGCCTTTCTAGATCCACTCGGTACCGACTGGGACGCGCCGCTCCAAGGCGAACCTTTGCCTTCGCCGCCGATACCGGGTCCAGAAATCTTCGACCTCCGTCGTCAGCCGGCTGCAAGCATCGCGCCAGCGCCGCCCTTAAAGCCTGCTTTCACGTTGTTTCCCGGTCTACCCGACGATGCTTCTGAAACCGTCAGCGGCAGCAACAATTGGGCGGTTTCGGGAGAACTGACCGCGCACGGCGCGGCGTTGCTGGCTAACGACATGCATCTTGCGTTGCGCGTTCCCACAATCTGGTATCGAGCCGCCCTCGTTTTTCCTGAGGGAGACAGCCAGCGGCGAGTCGATGGCGTCATGCTGCCAGGAACACCCGCTATCGTCGCCGGCAGTAACGGTCACATGGCTTGGGGCTACACCAACAGTCAGGGTGACTGGGCCGATTTGGTGCTGCTGGAATTCCTGTCAGATAACGACCGTTACGCAACGCCGAACGGGCCAAAAACATTCGAGCGAATCCAGGAAATTCTTAGCGTCAAGGACGGCCCTCCCCAAACTTTGGAAATTCTGCAAACCGTTTGGGGACCGGTGGTGGATCGCGACCATCAAGGCAGACAGCGGGCGCTGCGTTGGGTGGCGCACGATCTGAAAGCCGTCAACCTGGGCTTATTGGCGCTGGAAGGCGCGGATACCTTGGAAACCGCACTCTACATTGCCAACCGAGCGGGCGCTCCCACCCAGAATTTCCTGGTAGCCAGCGCCGATGGCCGCATCGCCTGGAGTTTGTCCGGCCCGATGTCGCATCGCTTTGGTCACGATGGGCGTTTACCGTCGTCCTGGGCTGACGGTCAGCGGGGTTGGGACGGTTGGCTAGAACCAGTCGAATACCCACGCCTGGTCGATCCGCCCAGCGGCCGGCTATGGACCGCTAACAACCGAGTGACTGAAGGTTTATCGCTCCAAAAGATCGGTGATGGCGGTTACGCGCACGGCGCTCGCGCCCGCCAAATTCGGGATAGCTTACAAGAACGAAGCCAGTTTAATGAACTGGATTTTTTGAAGCTGCAACTCGACGACCGCGCTCTATTTCTGGAACGCTGGCGTCAGTTGTTGCTAGCCACTCTGACCCCGGAGGCTATCGCCGCCAACCCCCAACGGCAAGAAGTAAGGCGTTGGGCCGTCGACTGGGGAGGTCGGGCGGCGGTCGATTCGGTTGGCTATCGGTTGGTTAAGCTGTTCCGGGAACAAGCCCGCGATCGCGCGTTCGCGCCGTTGATCGCCGCCTGCCGCCAAGCCGATCCTCATTTTGATTACGGGCTGATCCGGCAACATGAAGGCCCCCTGTGGGAGCTGATTTCCCAGCGTCCACCGCATTTGCTTGATCCTCGTTATGCTGACTGGTCAGCGCTGTTGCTGGCGGCGGCCGATGCCACCCATGCCAAATTGATTGAGGATGGTCGTCCACTGGCGGCGCATACCTGGGGCGATCAGAATCGAGCGCTGATCCAGCATCCCTTTAGCCGCGCTATTCCCTGGTTAAGCGCTTGGCTTGACATGCCGGTCCGGTCCTTGCCCGGCGATCAGGACATGCCTCGCGTCCAAACCCGCAATAGCGGCGCTTCCGAACGCTTGGTCGTCGCGCCCGGACGGGAAATGGCCGGGATTCTCCACCTGCCGGGCGGGCAAAGCGGACACCCGCTATCACCGTTCTATCGGGCCGGCTTCGATGCCTGGGCGACTGGAGAAGCTTCACCCCTACTCCCCGGCGCAGTGCAATACCGGCTGGAATTGCAGCCGGCATCCGATTAGAACTTTTGGGTACGGATCAACCCTAGTACCGTGATGCTACATCCAAAATCTATTACACTTTGAATTCCAATGGCTGCCGCAGCTTCTTAGCCTCCTCATCATGACAGACCAGAACCCAGATGTTACTCCGCCAGCTGTGGCGGAACAGCCGGTATCCATTATTTTACTGCTGGCCGAGCGATTCCCTGCCTGTTTCAATTGGGAAAACCCGCAACCGCTCAAAATAGGGATTCACAAGGATCTGGCGGCGGCTGGTTTTTTAGAAGACTGGCGTTAATCCAGTTAATTTGAAGCGGGCGCTGGGACGCTATTGCAACCGGCCACGCTACCGCAGGACGCTGCGCGCGGGAAAGATCCGAGTCGATTTGCAGGGTCAGCCCGCCGGCGCTGTCACGGCGGCCGAGGCTGATTTGGCCCAAGCTAGCATCGCCATCTGGAAAGCAAGAAAGGAGGGCCAACCAGTGCCGCCTCGCCCCGGCGCTGCCGTCCTACCCCCCAATGATACCCCTCTCTCGAAGGAAAACCTCGTGCCTGGCCGACTCGAACTCACTGTGAAATTTTCAGAATTGCCCCAGCCGCTCCAAGTCCAAGGAGGCATTAAAATCGGCATCGAAACGCCAGAAGGCGTCGTTATTACGATCCTGTCGCCGAAGGTCTGGCGCAAACTAGAGCAAGCCGCAAAGGACTACTCACAGTGGGTAGCGGCTCTCAACGGCTTGCTGGATCGGGTCGCGGACGGTCAAGTCATCTTGAAACAGCCCGCGCTTCAAGTCTTTGAGAAGAAGAACAAGGCCACCACCCCGGTCGACCCCAAGACCCCGGACACACCCGCTTAAATACCTCCGGCACGTCCGAAACGCTGGAACCAGCCATCAACCCAAGCGTCGGGTCTGCCACGCGCAATCCTATCTGGCCGATTTAATCCTGCAAGGACAGGCCGCGCCTGAGAGAGGTGAACGGGTAACCAAACGCCAAGACGTTGCCCTTTTTCAGCAGTTGACCGGACAGGGCAATCAAGTCATGCGCTCGCCTCTTTTAACCCGGGCCAACGGGGGGGGGGGGGGGCGGTTCTGGGCGGTGTCACACACCGCCAGCAGGGGGGGGGGGGGGGGGGGGGGGGGGCGGGTGGGGGGCGCTGGGTGGGCCGTTTCTGCACCCAACATTTGACCCGCTGGCGACGCCACGTGCGGCCCTCTTATTGCGCGCCCAAGCCTCTGCCTGCCATCAACTTTCATAGCATCACGAACAGAGTCCGAACTGGGCTTAAAACGGCGCTTTTACCAGCAGCGCCCAGATGGCTAAACTTCATACCGAGCGATTTTGCTTTCAGCGGAAGGTTAACTTCACGACGATGGTTTTCAATCCACCGGCAATAGATAAGCCAATAGTGGACGCAAACTATCTTTAACCAAATCCGGATCGGAATCAGGCTGTTTGATAGCGCGAATCACCAAACCCTCGATAACGGCTTGCATCACAAACACACGCTCCAAGGCCTGCGCTTCAGCGAGTCCGCAACCGGCTTTTTCCCAGGCTTGCATCAGCCATGCCCTGAGCTCGGCGCGAACGCGCTGATCGGCGGATCGAAGCGCCTCGGCGACTTGTTGATCACGGGTCGCGAGAGCGGCGATTTCCAGAAAAAGTCCCGGCTCCAGGATCGCGACTGGTTGTGCCGCCAACCGGCGAACCACCTGATGAGCCGCGTGCGACGACCTGCGATTCAGACTTTGCAACTCGCGGATATCCGCCTGAATCTCATCCAATTTCCTCTGAATAATCGCCAGGATAATGGCGTTCTTGCTCTCAAAGTAACGGTAGATCAAACCCGCGCTCACGCCCGCCGTTTCCGCGATGCTGGCCATGCTCGCGGCGTGAAAACCGCTTTCGATGGAACATTTCCGCGCGGCGGATAAAATTCGCTCGCGTTGCGCTTCGCAACGCGCTTCCGCCTTGGATTTTTGCGTCGGCTCGTTCACTGGCCTCGCTCCTGCCAACCGCCGCCGAGTACCTTATAAAGAGTGACGCGGTTGAGCTGCGCCGACAAATAAGTGCCCAACAAGCCCTGCTGCGCGCTGTAGAGAGTGCGCTGCGCATCGAGCAGCACAAGATAGCTATCCCGACCCGCCTGATAGCGCAGTCGGGACAGTTGCTCGGCGCGGATGGCGGCATCGACCAGCGCCGATTGAGCGTCATATTGCCGGACCAGGGCGGCGGCCGACACCACCGCGTCCGCCACTTCACGAAATCCCGTTTGAATCGCTTGCTCGTACTGGGCCAGGGCAACATCCCGGTCGGCCACGGTACTGTCCAGATTGGCTTCCAGGCGACCGACCTGAAAAATCGGCGCCGTGACCTTGGGTATAAAGGCCCACATCAAGGAACCATGGCCAAACAGATCAGAGAGTTCGGTGCTGGCCGATCCCAGGCTACCCGTCAGCGTGATCGACGGGAAAAAAGCGGCGCGAGCAATCTTGATGTTGGCGTTGGCGGCGCGCAGCCGGTACTCCGCCGCTTCGATATCGGGACGGCGCAACAAAATTTCCGAGGGCACGCCGGGCGGCGGCGCCACGAAACCGGTGATGGGATCATCCGGCTTTTCCGGCAATAACGCCGCCTCCACCGGCGCACCGACCAGCAGCGTGAGCGCATTGATATCGCGCGCGATTTGCCCGTCATAACGCGCCACATCGACCCGCGCCGATTCGACCTGGGTACGAATTTGCTCGACATCGAGTCCCGATACCGCGCCCAGACTGTAGCGCTTTTCAATCAGCGCGGCCGATTCCTGATAATTTTTTAGTGTGGCCCGACTGAGACGAGAGAGTTCCTGGTCGATAGCCAGGGTCAGATAGAGAGTGGCGACTTCCGCGACAAGCACAAGCTGCGCGCTGCGACGAGTAGCTACCTGTGCGAAATACTGTTGCAAGGCAACGTCGGTCAGGTTGCGCGCCCGGCCAAACAGATCCAGCTCGAAGCCAGTGATGCCGATCCCGGCGCTGTGGCTGTTGCTGGAGGGCACATCGCCGCCAATGTGCTCCGACCCGACGCTACCGTCAACCCATGGTAATTGCCCGGCTCGCTGGATGCGGTACTGAGCGCGGGCCTTGTCGATATTCAGAATCGCTACCCGTAGGTTGCGGTTGTTGGCCAGCGCGCGATCAATCAGGGTCTGGAGTTTGGGATCGTGGAAAAACTGACGCCAGCCAATATCGGCGGCGGTCCGCGCCGGTAATCCGTGTTCCGTGCTGCCTTCCACCGTTAACGTGACGGGCCATTGGGTCGGCACTGTCGGATTGGGCGTTGGTGGCGACGGCGGTTCGAGCGTGACGCACCCAGCGATCAGGGTTGCCATGGCCAGCACGAGCGCTTTCCGTTTCAGCCTAGCCATGGGTGTTCGCTCCTTCAGCGGGAATTCCATCTCGCGTTGTAGCGATGGGTTCAACCGGTTTTTTGCGCCCGCCAAACAGCCGTTGGATCACCAGGAAGAACAATGGAGTAAAAAACATCCCCAGTAAGGTACCTACCGCCATGCCGCCCAGCACCCCAGTTCCGATGGCGCGCTGGGTGCCGGAACCGGCGCCGGCGGCAATCGCCAGCGGCAACACGCCCAAGCCGAAGGCCAGCGAGGTCATGACGATGGGCCGCATCCGGTCGCGCACCGCGTTCATGATTGATTCGATCAGCGCCATGCCGCTTTCCAGATTGGCCTTGGCGAATTCGATGATTAGAATGGCGTTTTTGCTGGTCAGCCCAACTGTGGTCAACATCGCCACCTGAAAGTAGACATCGCGCTCCATGCCCCGCAGCCAAGTCGCCGCCACCGCGCCCAGCACCCCTAGCGGCGCCACCAGCAGCACGGCGGTCGGAATCGTCCAACTCTCGTACAGCGCCGCCAAACAGAGGAACACCACTAAAAACGATAGCGCGTACAGCAGCGGCGCTTGCGCTCCGGCCGCCCGCTCCTGATAGGACACGCCGGTCCATTCAATGCCAATGCCCTGGGGCAATTGCGTCACCAGCCGTTCCACTTCCGCCATCGCCTCGCCGGTGCTGACGCCCGGTTTGGCTTCGCCGTTCATCTCCATGGCCGGCACGCCGTTATAACGCTCCAAGCGGGGCGAGCCATAATCCCAACGCGAAGTAGCGATGGACGATACTGGCGTCATTTCACCCGCGCTATTGCGTACCGACCAGCGATTGAAGTCCTCCGGCGTCATACGGAATGGCGCGTCGGCTTGCAGATAAACCCGCTTAACCCGGCCCCGATCAAGATAATCGTCGATATAGCTGCCGCCCCAAGCCGTGGCCAAGGTACTGTTGATGGTAGCCATCGGCACCCCCAGCGCGGCGGCTTTTTGCACGTCAACTTGCAAACGCAATTGGGGCGTATCTTCCTGACCGTTGGGGCGCACGTTGGCCAAGAGCTTGCTTTGCGCCGCTGCGCCCAGCAATTGATTTCGCGCCGCCAGCAGCGCCTGATGGCCCAGGCCGACGTTATCTTTGAGAAAGAAGGCATAGCCGTTAGCCGGTCCCAATTCGGGCACTGGCGGCGGCGGAAACGCGAAGGCTCGCGCGTCCTTGATCTGCGCCAGCGCGCCCATCGCCCGGCCCGCCACCGCACCCGCGCCCAACGCGGGCGATTTGCGTTCCTCCCAGTCCTTGAGCTTGACGAACGCCATGCCTGCATTCTGGCCAGAACCGGAAAAGCTGAAACCCTGAATGCCGAACAGCGACTCGACCGCCTGAGTTTCCTTTTCCAGAAAATACTTTTCCACCTGCTCAATGGAGCCCAGCGTGCGCTGTTGGGTTGCACCCGGCGGCGTTTGCACCAACACGAACAGAATGCCCTGATCTTCCGCTGGCAGGAACGCGCTCGGCAGACGCACGAACAGCAAAGCCATCACCGCAACCAGCGCGAGAAACACCAGTGCAAAACGGATCGGACGCGCCAGAATTCCGCGCACCCCCCTCTGATACCAGCGCCCGGTGCGATCGAAATTACGGTTGAACCAACCGAAAAAGCCGCGCGTGCCATGGTGCTCGCCCTTGTGCAGCGGTTTGAGCATGGTCGCGCACAACGCCGGCGTGAGCACGATGGCCACCAATACCGACAGCCCCATCGCCGCGACGATGGTGCCGGAGAACTGGCGGTAAATCACGCCAGTCGCGCCGCCCAAAAGGGCCATCGGCACAAACACCGCCGACAGCACCAGCCCGATGCCGACCAGCGCACCGGTAATCTGATCCATCGATTTGTGCGCTGCCTCTTTCGGCGACAACCCCTCCTCGCTCATCAGGCGCTCGACATTTTCCACCACCACGATGGCGTCGTCCACCAGCAGACCGATGGCCAACACCATGGCGAACATTGTCAGCATGTTGATGGTAAAACCCAGTACCGCCAGAACCCCAAAGGTGCCGAGCAGCACCACCGGTACCGCGATAGTCGGGATGATGGTCGCCCGAAAATTCTGAAGAAACAAATACATCACTAGAAAGACCAAGACCACCGCCTCCAGCAGTGTTTCGATCACACTTTTGATCGAAGCCCGCACGAAGGGCGTGGTGTCGAACGGTACCGCCGTGGTCAGGCTGGCGGGGAAATTCGGCTGAAGTTCCTTAACCTTGGCTTCCACCGCGCGAGCGGTCGCCAGCGCGTTGGCGTTGGTGGCCAGCGAGATGGCGACACCGGCCGCCGGCTTGCCGTTGAAGCGGGAGATGACCTCGTAGGTTTCGCTGCCGACTTCCACCCGCGCGATGTCGCTCAATTTGAGCGCCGAACCGTCGCTGTTGCTGCGCAGCACGATCTCGCGGAACTGTTCCGGCGTTTCCAGCCGCTGGTTGGCCATGATGGTGGCGTTGAGCTGCTGCCCCGGCACGGCGGGCGTGCCGCCCAGCTGGCCGACGGTGACTTGCGCGTTCTGCGCCTGGATCGCGGCGGTCACCTCGGCGATCGTGAGCCGATAGGTGTCGAGTTTGTTGGAGTCGAGCCAAATTCGCATGGCGTATTTGGCCCCGAACACCCGCACTTGGCCAACACCCTCGACCCGGCTTAGGGGGTCCACCAGGTTGCTAGTGATGTAGTCAGAGATATCATCGCGCGACATGCTCCCATCCTGGGAGATGAAGCCGACCACCATCAGAAACGACGACGACCCCTTGGTGACGATCAGGATTGACGCCGTTTTGGAAGCTGAGGTTGAGAGTGGCCTGTCCGTTGGACTGGCTGGTGGCGGACATATAGATCAGTCCGTCCAGTCCCTTCATGCTCTGTTCGATGATCTGGGTCACCGAATTCTCTAGCACGGTGGCCGACGCGCCGGGATACATGGCGTTGATCTGGATCTGCGGCGGCGCGATGGATGGATAGCGTTCGAGCCCCAATCGAGTGGCGGACAACCCGCCCGCCACCATGATCAAAATCGCGATGACCCACGCGAAAATGGGCCGGTCGATGAAAAAATGCGCCATGGACCGGATTCCTTATTTCTGGGCCGAATCAGGCGCGGGCGGAGTGACCGGAACCGCGGGCGGCGCACCTGCCTCGGTGGCTTTTACCGGCATTCCCGGCTTGACCTTCATCACCCCTTCGACGATCACCCGATCTTCTGCCTTCAGGCCCTCCTCGACCAGCCATTGATCGCCGACCGTGCGGCTGACCTTAACCGGACGAGCCTCGACTTTATCCTCGGCGTTTACCACCAACGCCGAAGCATTACCTTTTGGGTCGCGGGTAATGCCCGACTGGGGCGCGAGCAGCGCGTCTTTGCGCTGGCCGGTGCTAACCACCGCGCGCACGTACATGCCAGGCAACAACACATCCTTGGGATTGGGCACGATCACCCGAATCGCCGTGGTGCCGGTGGATGGATCAACCGTAACTTCCGAAAACGCAAGCCGACCCCGCTGCGCGTATTCACTGCCGTCCTCCAATAAAATAGTGACTGGCAAATTCGCCGTGCTGGCGAGATTGCCCGCCGCTACTTCTTTGCGGATTTGCAGGATCTCGGAACTGGATTGGGTGAGATCAATATAAATCGGATCGAGTTGCTGGATGGTCGCCAGCGGCGCGGTCTGATTGGCGGTGACCAGCGCGCCCTGGGTAACCGAGGACTTACCGATGCGGCCATCAATGGGCGCGGCGATCCGAGCGCGCTTCAAAACCACTCCGGCGCTATCAACGGCGGCCTGGGACACTTTCACGTCGGCTTCAGCCTGGCGCAGCGCGGCGGTGGCGTCTTCGTTCTCTTGCTGGCTGACCGCATTGGCTTTGACCAGTTCGGACGCGCGCTTGGCGGTCAGGCGGGCCGCTTCGAGCTTGGCTTGAGCGCGCGCCAGGCTGGCCTTGGCGCTGTTCACATCAGCCTGATAGGTCTCGTCATCCAACTGATAAAGCGGCTGGCCAGCCCTCACCATCTTGCCTTCGGTAAATAGCTGGCGCTGGATAATCCCGCTGACTTGCGGGCGGACTTCGGCCACCAAGTAAGGATTGGTGCGACCCGGCAATTCGCGGGTCAGGGTGACAGTCTCAGCTTTCAGGGTGACGACCGTGACGGCGGGAGGCGGCGGCGATGGCCCGCCAGGCTGTTGCGCACGGGCATCTGGGTAGGCGGCTAATATGAGTAAAAACAGCAGTGGCTGCGGAAATCTCGATGGTGCGCGCGTCAACATGAAGTGCGATCCCAAGGTAAATGAGGACTTTAAAATAGAGAATGAATATTCATTCATTTATAAATTCAAGAATGAATGATCGTTTAATTAAAGTCAAGGCTCACTAAACATTGGCGCATTTAGAAATCTTTAAAGCCTCAAGGCCGAAAGTAATCGTCGAGCAGTCGTGCGATCACGCGGTGCAAAGGAACCAGCGAGCGTTCGAGCTTCATACGGATCACCGCGCCCTCCCACGCCTCGGTCAAAAGGTCGGCAAGGTCGCGGGCATCCAGATCGTTGCGCACTAAGCCAAGCTGTTGGCTCTGGCGCAGAATTCGGGCTACACCGTCGCGCCATTGGCCAAAGGCGATCGCTAAAGTATTCCGGCAAAGGTCACTCCGTTCAAGCTCGCCGCTCAAGTTGGCGATCAAACTGCCGCCGATGTAGCCAGCCGCTTCAAAATCCACCATCAGGGATTTGAGAAATTGATGCAGCCCAGTGTATGGATCTGGCGCGGTAACCACCGCTTGGCGCATTTTCTCTGAAAAACAATCCATATAGTGGCGAATAGCCGCCACGGCGAAGGACTCCTTGCTTTCGAAATAATTATAGAAAGATCCTTTCGGCACACTTACCCGGTCGAGCACCTCCTTCAAGCCAGTGCCGTGAAAACCATTGAGGAGGAACGCGGAAACGCCTTCGTTCAACAGTCGCTGGCGGGTTCTTTCGCTACGTCTGGGTCTTGCCATGGAATTAATATACGACCAGTCGTATTTTATTGATGAAGCCAGGATATGGAATTTTAGTTGTAGTTGATTTGCGATAGTGCCGCACTGCTCATGCCAGAATAGGTGTTTCTATACAGACGTTACGGCATCAGAGAAAAAGCTGAGCCGCCCGGCTAACGTTGCGCCAGTGATGGCGTAGATAAGCCCGAATACTGTAATCCTCTGACCTCATCGCAACCTCAAATCAACAAAGTTCATAACAAACCCTGAGCAAGTCCTACGCCTAAAAGCTCATAGGAGCCCAAAAATTTGGGCGTCATCCAGCGTCCTTTAACATCCGATAGCAAAAGCACTCCATTTAGATGACAAACCAGTCACTTTCTCTATCATTTTTAAGAAATTAAGAGCTGATCAATACGACTGAAACGATTCATTTTGACCCTATTTATAAAAAAATTTATACAATGTAACAAATAAATTTATAAAAAGGGAAAAAAAGGTTGTTTTTGGATTTAAGCGAGGATAAAGTAATACTCACTTGATAAAGGCAAAACAGCCGAAAGGCTGCGGCGCAAAACTACTGGCCTAAACTCGTGCATTCGAGAACGGTCGCAGAGTCGCCAAGCGAACATAATAATGAACGATGTTTAGGTATTGCTTTAAGTAATGCCACGTTCGCAAGGCTATAACTTAAGAGGTTATACCAATGGCTACCACAGCCTCGACTTCGATGCTGCTCAACTTCGCTTGGCGTTTGCTGAGAGAGTTGAGCGCACTCCTCCTGCTTCTCTGCTTTACAGCGAACGTGTTTGCGGGGCAGGCCACTTTAACCTGGGATGCCAGCCCCGGCCCCGATCTGAAAGGCTATCGTCTCTATTACGGGCAAGCCAGTGGCATAACCATAGAAAACGCCAACGTGGATGTGGGTCTCGGAAACCAGACCACCGCCGAGGCAGCTTGCACTGTTGATAATGCCGGTGTGGTGACTTGCAAAAAGCTCAATCTTCAAGACGGCGCGACTTATTACTTTGCGGTCACGGCTTATAACAGCGCCGCTGAAAGCAAATTTTCGAACGAGGTCCGCAAGATCGCCGATAGCGCAACAGCGCCACCGGTGGCCGGTTTCAGCGCCAGTTCAATTTCGACGGCGCCCCTGCAGTGGACGTTCACGGACACTTCCACCGGCACCGTGACTCAGAGGTGCTGGAAATTCGGCGCGGTAGCTGTCGGCAGCGACGTCTGCGATAGCACCGCCCTGAATCCATCGTATACCTACACTCAGGCCGGTACCTATACGGTCACCCTCACCGCCAGCAATTCGATAGACAGCATTACGGCAACCCAGCACATCACGGTCAACGCTCCCCCAACGACGGCGCTAGGAGTCAGCCTCACCGCGGACAAACCGACGGGCCAGGTGCCATTGGACGTAGCCTTTGATGGCGCTTGGACCGGCGGCGCCACGAAGTGGAGCATCAGCGGGACCTCTCCTTTTGCCGACAAGAGTGGCAACATCGGCACCGGCACCACCCAGCCGGTGACCGTCCGGCAAACCTACAGCACGCCAGGTACCTACACCGTCACGTTCACCGTCACTGATGCGAACGGAAACAGCAAGTCCGCGCAGCAAAAGATTACGGCGACTACCGCCGCGCCGACGGCCAACTTTACCGCGAGCGCCACTTCAGCCGCGCCGCTGACGGTGCAATTTACCGATACCTCGACTCCGGTTAAAGCCGTTACCGAATGGTCGTGGAATTTCGGTGAGTCGACGAGTACGAGCAACAGCAGCACTCTGCAACATCCCAAGCACGCTTACTCGAAAGCGGGCACCTACACCGTGCGGTTGACCGCCAAGAACTCCGCCGGCAGCAACACCAAGACCGGTTCCATCACCGTGTCTGCGGCGAGCGCGAGCACCAGCGGATTGGTGGCGGCCTACAACTTTGAGGAAGCCAGCAATGCCACGGTGGCCGATGCGTCCGGCAAGGGCAATCATGGCACCATCGCCTGCAACAAAGCCGTCAATTCATCCTGCTCCGTCACCGCGCGGACCACGAGCGGCAAGTTCGGCAGGGCGCTGTCCTTCGATGGCGTGCACGACTGGGTGACGGTCAACGATTCGATGGTGCTGGACCTGACCAAGGGCATGACGCTGGAGGCGTGGGTGCATCCGACCGCCACGATGAGTAGTTGGCGCAACGTGTTGCTTAAGAG
>JADJQQ010000005.1 GCA_016712625.1 Candidatus Competibacteraceae bacterium
TCCTGACCGTGACCCCGGCCCTGGCGGCGGTGCTGCTGAGCCGCTATTTCGACGACATCCGCGTCCGGCTCGAAGCCCGGGGGCTGGTCTTCCACGGCGGCGAGGCGGCGGATTCCTGGATCGTGCGCCAGCTCAAGGCCATCGACCGGGTCCAGCTCGGCTTCACGCTCCGCCATCCCACCCTGGTCATGGGCGCGTTCTACGGGCTGGCGCTGGTCGCCCTCGCGGCGGTGACGCAACTGGGCCGCGAGTTTCTCCCGCCGTTCAACGAAGGCACCATTACCGTCACCCTGATCGCCGCGCCAGGTACCTCGCTCTCCGAAAGCAACCGCATCGGCGCGCTGGCCGAGAAGGAGTTGCTGGCCATCGGCGAGGTGGCGCTGGTCAGCCGTCGCACCGGCCGCGCCGAATTGGACGAGCACGCCGAAGGGGTGCACTCGTCGGAATTGGAGGTCGATTTCAAACCCGGCGGCCGGCCCCAGCCGGCGGTGCTCGCCGAGATCCGCGAGCGGCTCGGCCGCTTTCCCGGCATGGTCGTCAACGTCGGCCAGCCCATCTCGCACCGGCTCGACCACCTGCTGTCCGGCGTCAACGCCCAAATCGCTGTCAAGGTGTTCGGCGACGATCTGGCGACGCTGCGGGCGAAGGCGGAGGAGGCGCGCGCGGCGATGGCGACGGTGCCCGGCGTGACCGACCTGTTCGTCGAGAAGCAGGTGCTCATCCCGCAGATTCGCATTCAAATCCATCGCGACGCCGCCAAGACCTACGGCATCCAGGTGGGCGATCTCGCGCGGACGCTGGAAGCCGCCCTGTACGGCAAGACCGTCACCGAGGTGCTGGATGGCCAGAAAACCTACGCGGTCGTGGTGAAGCTGAACGACGAGTATCGCGGCGACGAGCGGACCCTGGCCGATATGCTGATCGACACGCCGACCGGCGCCAAGGTGCCGCTCCGCGCCGTCGCCGACGTGATCGCGGGCGCGGGACCGAACCAGATTTTGCGCGAGAACGGCCAGCGCCGCATCGTGATTCAGGCCAACGTCGCCGGGCGCGATCTCGGCGGAACCATCGTCGACCTCCAGCAGGCCGTCGGCGCGCACGTCCAGTTGCCGACGGGTTACTTCATCATCTATGGCGGCCAGTTCGAGGCCCAGCAGCAGGCCACCCGCGTCATCGGCCTGCTGTCCGGCGTGTCCCTGCTGCTGATGTACGTCATTCTCTACAATCACTTCCGGTCGCACCGGATCGTACTCTGCATTCTGATGAACATTCCGCAGGCGGCGGTTGGCGCGGTCGCGGTGATCGGGTTCACGACCGGGGTCTTTTCCATCGCCAGCCTCATGGGGTTCATCACCCTGACCGGCATTTCGCTCCGAAACGGCATCATGATGATCAATCATTACCTCCACCTGATGCGACACGAAGGCGAGACGTTTGGCGAAGCGATGATCGTCCGGGGATCCCTCGAACGTCTGGTGCCGGTGCTGATGACGACGACCACGGCGGTGCTGGGCCTGATCCCGCTGGCCATCGCCACCGGCGAGCCAGGGAAGGAAATCCTCCAGCCGATGGCCGTGGTCATGCTCGCCGGCTTGGTCACCTCGACCTTGCTCGATCTCGTCTACACGCCGGCCTTCTTCTGGCGCTGGTGCGGTCCGGTCGCGGAACGGCTGGCGAAAGGCGGCGAGGCGGACTTCGCCGCCGGTTGAACGAGCCGACTATTCCAGGGGTTCTAAGCCCAAACCCCAGATTTTTCCGGTGCAGTAATCTTTCCAGTTTATGATGCTTGGGGTAGCCCGATTTGTACCTCTTCAGCCCCAATTCGACCGTGATTGCCGTTAAAAACTTTCCGTTTTTAGGGCTAATTACGGAAAGTTTTGGCGAGCAACAAGCGAAACAGGCTTCACGGAATTTTCTCGGGTTTGGGCTTACAACCCCATCAAGGACTTGTTCGGGACCGAGAGCTATTTCGAGGACGCCGGCCTGTTTTGGGTCCACCAGAACAAAGCGGTCGCGATCCGGCAAGAAGAGCTGAAGGCCCAAGGGTGGGAGCAGGTCATCGTGCTGGAGACCGGCCAATCCTTTTGGGAGTGGGAACACCGGGCGGTCGCCAAGGAGGAGGGCGGATGGGCGTGGATCGAAGTGCGCCACGACGGCGCGGTCGAGGTGCACGAAGGCTATCTGCCGGCCGAGGAAGCCCGACGGCGCGAGCGGCTCGCCCGGGGCGAGGCGACGGACGACGAACCGGCCAAACCGGCGCGCGGCGAGGTGACCGGGCCGATGCTGAACTACCTCGGCCTGCACAAGGCCGCCGCCGTGCGGCGGGCGGTGATGGACGACCCCGCGCTGGCGCGGCGGCTGGCGGTGGCCTTTCTGGTCGGCGGCGCGGCGAACTGGAACGTCCGGGCCGACGAGACGCGCCCTCAAGGCCGAGATCGCCGAAAGCCTCGCCGCGCAAGCCGGAACGCGCGAGGTCGAGCGAAGGCGCGAGGACGCCAAGGCTCGCCTGCTCTCGCCCGAGGCGCTGAAGTGCGCCAACCGCTTCGGCGCGCGGCCCCTGACCGGCGGCGTCGGTTATCCGAGCGAAGGCCGCACCGCCGCGCTGTTGCGGGGCGCGCTGGCGCTGGACGACGCCGAGGTGGACGCGCTGCTGGCGGTGGCGGTGGCCGACACCCTGGTGGCCGGGAGCGCCTTCGCCGAGCTGCTGGGCCGGTATCTGCAGATCGACCTGCGAGAATCGTGGACGCCCGACACAGCCTTCGTCGATCTGATTTCCGACAAGCCCGCGTTGCAAGCCATCGCCGCCGAGCTGGGTGCTGCGCCGCCGGCCAAGGCGACCGGCAAGGCGCTGCGCGCCGCGATCCGGCAGCGGTTGGACGGCCAGGGCTGCAAGGCGGTGACCGGCTGGCTGCCCGGCTATCTGAAGTTTCCGTTCGAGGGCTACGCGCCCGACCGGCCCGCGCCGGAGGTCCGCACCGGCTGCGACGCGCTGGCGGCGATCCTCGACGGATCGGCCGAGTTCCGCGAACCGTATGCGGGCGTGCGCTTCGGGCCGGACGAGGACGAGACCGGGGATGGCGAGTTCGAGGACGGCGAGTTTGAAGACGGCGAGGGCGCGGACGAGGACGAGGACGAGGACGAGGACGGCGAGTTCGAGGGCGAGGACGGCGAGTTCGAGGGCGAGGACGGCGAGTTCGAGGGCGAGGACGGCGAGTTCGAGGGCGAGGACGGCGAGTTCGAAGACGACGATTTCGGCATCGACGCCGAGGAGGTCGCCTGAGCGCTCGGATCGGCGGGAGGGGAAAATTATTTTAGAGGTGCCAGAGGAAGCGCCCCGCGCCACGGCTAGCCACGTCTCGCAACCCGCCGTCGTGGCGCGGGGCGCCGGCACGACGGGGGCCGGTTTCGGCCGGGCTCAAGGGTGGCGAAGCCGCGTTCGACGAGGCGTATAATAGCTCTATCGAAAATTGCAACCGTGTCGTTGGGGTGCCGCCGTGGAAGGGATCGACCGAGACGCTTTGAGGCCGCTGGCGAGCAAGTACATCTGGTGGAAAACGCCCGAGGAGGCGCTCGCCCTCCCGGAGCGCGTGATCGCCCAGGTGATGAACATCGGGGATTACGACGATGTTCAAGCGCTCGTCCGGCAGGTGGGCGATGCGGTGTTGCGGCAGGTCCTCGCCCATGCCGAAGCGGGACAGTTCACGGCGCGGTCGTGGGCCTACTGGCATTATCGGCTCGGCCTTGCCCGCATCGGACACGTTCCCGCCCTTCCGGTACGGCGCGTGGCATGAGCGGGACGTTCGAACCGCATCGGGCGATCTTGCCGGCTTCGCAACGGCGTCTGTGGCCCGAGCTGAAGCCGGCCGCCGATCTCGGCTTCGTCCTATATGGCGGGACCGCCATAGCGCTGCGCCTCGGGCATCGGCCTTCCGTGGATTTCGATTTCTTTTCCGAAAAGCCGCTCGATCGAGCGGCGATTCGTTCGGCGTTCGCGTTCGTGGAGCGGTCCACCGTCTTGCAGGACGAACGAAATACGCTCGGTGTTCTGGTCCCCTACGGCGATTCGGAGCGCGCGCACGTCAAGGTCTCCTTTTTTGGAGCGATCGGTTTTGGCCGAGTCGGGGAACCCGACCTGACGGAAGACGGCATGATCCAGGTGGCCTCTTTGAGCGATTTGATGGCGACCAAGTTGAAAGTTGTGCTCCAGCGGGCGGAAGCGAAGGACTACCGCGACATCGCCGAACTGGTCAAGGCCGGCGTCAGCCTGTCCGGTGGGCTCGCCGCCGCGCGCGAACTCTTTGGCCCGAACTTTCAGCCGAGCGAGAGCTTGAAGGCGCTGGTCTATTTCGACGATGGCGATTTGCACACGTTGAGCGAAAGCGAGAAGAGCCTGCTGGTCGATGCTGCAAGTGCGGTTCGGGAACTGCCGAAGGTCGCGATTCTCTCCAAGAAACTCGCCGTTGCCGCCGGGCGGGATGAACTCGCACTCGGAAAACGGTTTGGCTCCCCTCAAAACTTCAAGCCGACGGGATGAAACGACCGAAGACTTACCTCGTGGACCGACCCACATGTTGGATGGCCCGATGACCACGGATGTGCCCGCCACCCACCGCCGCCCGCGTTCGCTGCAAGAGGTCCTGCGGTGGGGCCAGCGATCCGGCGACACGGACAGCTTCTTGCGGGAGTTTCTGGACGAGTTCTATCTGGAGCCGGACGCGGACGCGCGGGCGGCCATGCTGGCGGACGAACCGCCGCTCGTCGCCTACGAGCGCGGCAACGCCTATCTGGCCGCCGTCGCCGAGCATCTGGCGCTGCGCCACCATCTGCCGATCCCCGAATGGACCCAGGCGAAGTGCCGCTTCCTGAAACGGCCGTATTATCCGTGCGGTCTGGAATCGCTGAAGGCGACGCTGCTCGTGGAGAGCCCCCCGGCGTTCCGGCGCCGGCTGATCTTCGTGGGCGCCGACCCGCTCCGTCGGCCTCGCCGGGAGAGGGCGGGAATCGGGCTTTAACTTCGCGTGACGGAGGTTTGATGCAACACCGCCATCTCGATCACCAGCGATACACGCTGGCCGCCATCGACGACGTGATCGCGCGCGGTCGGTGGCGGGATTGGGCCGAACTGCGCCAAGCCGTTTTGGAGGATCGGGCGTTGCTGGACAAGGTTGAACGGGTTTGCCGGCCCCACGCGGATGACTCCTACGCGCAGCGCCACCAGTTTTGGCTGCACTATGTCGAAGCCCACCGCGCCCCTGCCTGAGTGGGAGCAGGTTCTTTCCGCCGCCGCTCGGTTGCAGCGCGTCCTGCCGGATGCGGTGCTGGTCGGCGGGACGGCCTCCGCCCTTCACGCCGAGCACCGCTTCTCTCGCGACGCCGACCATGTGTTGGCGGACTTGCGCGCCCGGTTCGATGACGTGCTGGCCCAGCTCGAATCGGTGGCCGGCTGGAAGACCGCTCGGGTGCAACGGCCGGTCCAGATTCTCGGCAGCTTGGACGGCATCGAAACCGGGGTTCGCCAGTTGATCCGGCGCGAGCCCTTGGAAACCGAGACGATCGACGTCGGGGGCGCGCCGTTGACCGTGCCGACGGCGGCGGAAATCCTCCGCATCAAAGGCGTTCTCGTTCTCAAACGCAACGCCACGCGAGATTATCTCGACTTCGTGGCGCTGGCGGATCATCTCGGCGACGAGCGGGTGGTCCAAGCGCTTCGGCCGTTCGACGCGCTGTACCCGCAAGACAGCGGAGAATCGCCGCTCCAGCAGTTGCACGTCCAGCTCGCCAGCCCCGTGCCTTACGACCTGGAAGAAACGGAACTCGCCGAATACAAGCACCTGGTTCCCCGATGGCACGACTGGAACGCCGTGAAAGCCGCTTGTGCGCGCCTCTCGACGATCCTCTTCGACCGGCTGTGCGCGCTGGAGGCCGGACCAGCGAACTCCAATTCCGTCGAAATCGACGGAATTAAAAGGGTGGAATTCCACCCCATTAAACGAGCTCCAAATTGAGCGGGCCCGAAGTTCAAAGCAGCGTCCCCCGTATCGCCGGCCGACCGTCCCAAACCCGCTCCGCCAGCAGCCGGCCGTTGGCCTTCTTGTCGCGGCGCACCCCGTCCGGCCCCCAACTGCCCCATTGCTTGAAAAAGAAAGCCACGCCCGCCGCCGCGCAGCGATCCCGCACCGACAAGGGATCGCTTCAGAAAACGGAAAAAATCGTACGCTAAGCCGGTTGCAGCGGACGTAGCGGCCTGAACTTGCCTGCGCCGATCTTGGCGCTGCTGCGCCAGAGGTAATCGCCGGTCAGGTTGATGTGCTCCCAACCCAGCGGCGACAGGTACTGCAACAGTGCATCATCGACGGCTTGGCCTTGGCCACGCAAGGCGTTCGCGGCCCGTTCCAGGTAGGCCGTGTTCCACAACACGATGGCGGCCGTCACCAGGTTGAGGCCGGAAGCGCGGTAGCGCTGTTGCTCGAAACTGCGGTCGCGGATTTCGCCCAGGCGGTTGAAGAACACGGCGCGGGCCAGCGCGTTGCGCGCTTCGCCCTTGTTCAGCCCGGCATGCACGCGGCGGCGCAGCTCGACGCTTTGCAGCCAATCGAGGATGAACAGCGTGCGCTCGATGCGGCCCAGCTCGCGCAGGGCCACGGCCAAGCCGTTCTGGCGCGGGTAGCTGCCAAGCTTCCTGAGTGTTAATTCTATTTAATAAGACGACTATACATTTAAACAAACGACTGAGGTAAGCTGTCAGCAGAATACCTACTGTTCAAGCCCATGCAGATTAAGGGTCTTCCAGAAAATGATGGCCGCCTGTGGCTTATCAAGTGGATCGATGAGTTCCGGATTCCGCATCTCGGCACCCGTTCACCCTCTGTCCACGTGTTGTGCCAGCGGTTGGCGCACGAAGATTTTGAGAGTTTAAGCCAGCTAACCATCAAAAAAATCCAAGAAATTCTTGGTATTGCTTCTCAGGATGCTGCTGGTTGGCATAGATTTCCCGTACTTGTGGGCTACATTCCCTACCTTTCAATTGGGATGGTATTTCAAGATCAAAAGTATGTCGGCCAACTACCGGTAGTGTTCGACACCATCGAACTATCCGATGCCGAATCGCCGAGCCATAGCCTCTCACTCGCGGAGGAAATGAATCCTCCTGATGAATGGCCCTCAATTTCCCTACCGAATCATCAACCGTTCCGAGTTCTCGGGCATCATGACTTATGGTTTTTCGCGATCGCGGTTCGTGTGGCAGGAGATAGACCACACTTTGTATATCATCCCCAGGAGCGTGATCTTTCGCTGCTTTTACGGGCCAAATTCAGCCATTGCAAACGCCTTTTGCAAAGGGCCTTGGCAAGAAGCCAGCCATGAAGTGATCTACTATTGGCCTTTGGAGTCGGGACTCGAAACCCGGCTAAACCACGAGGAAAAAACTTGGGATATCATTCTTCAGCCGAAGATCGATAGCCAATATGCGCCGCTATTAGCCGCCCAAATATTTGACCCTTACGCAAAATCTTGTGCGGAGTCGATCTACACGAACATTATTAGGGAGCGCGGCGCCAAGAATAATGAACCTTGGTTTGCCGCAGCGAAAATCCCTTTCGACACCTCTCAAGAGAGCTTGCGCTTGCGCATCAAGGGTTTCTATTTGAAAACCCTCGGCAAAGGCCCTCGAAAATTTCTCGTGACAGGCATCACCGAGGCGGATTTCCCTCGCTACTTTCCCAAGATTCGATGGGAAAAAGCGAACAGCGGCGAGCAGGGAGCGAACATTACTCCGGTAGACGAACCGGCACCCTACCAAAATGGCACGCGCATCAGGCCCGCGCCAGCCGGAATCGTCGGATTCAGCGATGAGGATTTCGCCGTTGAAGAAGGGGCGCTTTTGGTTCCGGCCGATGATTTCGCCTGGGCTCAGGCCCCGACCATGGAAAAATTGGTCAAACAATCCAGCAAACAGTACAACGCGCCCGAGGCGCACCGCTTTTTTCAACCCACTTTGGAGAACGTCAGCAGCGGGTCTGCCACCCACCGGAAGTCAGGGCTTGCCGAAGCCCAGGTTGAAACCGCGATCCGCCGAGACCGCAGCCAGCAGTTTATGAACCTGTTAGAAAGTTTTGATGCGCTGCAAGCGAGCGACGTCATCGAGCGCTGGTCGATCTTCGGACCGACCGACAGAGCCATGCTCGCCTCGCGCCATGGCCTTCCCTGCTGGAATTTTCTGGATGAAGACGCCAGAGTGACCGGCAAGTGGCCTCGTAGGAGCTGGCGCCTGCTTGATCCAGCGCCGAAAGATAAAGACGGGGCGATAGGCGTTCCACGCTGCGCCCTAGTTATTCAAATCAGCATGGAAAACATTACAGGGTTCTGGATCGAAATTGAAGTGCGCCCGAACGGCGCCGAGGGGTTTCTTTCACCCTTTGTCGTGACCCAAGAAAACCCCATGAAATGATGGCTCACTTCATTGAACTCATTGCTCGGCTCTCCGGTGTGCAACTCGCCGAGAAATTGCCGCGAGAAGCGAAAAAATTGAAAGGCACAACGGTACGTTGTTACAAGCACCGCTACGAATCCCAGTTTGAACCTTCCTTGAACCGGCCATCACTGGCAAATTTCTTCCGAAAAAATAGTCTGGCAACCTAGAGTTGATGCGATGGCCAAGAAATTCTCCACCTTGCTCGCAACTCGATCACCAGAGGCGCGGGCGCGAATCGCCGCTCTCACCGAGAAACTTAACAGCCACCTCACAATCGAGGACGCAGACTTGCGCTATCCCGCCGTTTTTGATCCTGAAGTGCATGGAGGATACTCCGTTTATTTCGTCGATATGGAACACGCGATAACTGATGGCGAAACAATGGAGGAAGCCTCGTTCAATGCCTCTAAAGTGTTATCGGCCATACTGGGTTATTATTTGGATCACGGATTACCCATTCGTGAACCCTCACTCGAAAAAAGCGGTACACGTTAGTATTCACCTGTTCAGGCGTATATCAGACTACCATCACTCAAATACCGAACTTACTGTAAGGTAGCGAAGATAATGATTTCACTCCCAATACTTGAACGGTTGCGGGTAGACGGGTATGGACTGTATCCGGGCCAAGACAAAAATCATCGCTTGGATATCGAACTCAAGCCCGGTCTCACACTGATCTTAGGTGCCAATGGCCTCGGAAAAACCACACTGATCAATTTGATGTTTCGATTATTGACAGGACCTTTTGATTTGTCTGTTCGAAGCGGGGCTCCCTTAGGCACTGCCTCACTACAGGCGACGGCGCTTAGCTCTGACAAACGCCAGGAGCTCGCGCAACGTGTGCGAGATCGTGCCAAATCCGCATCGGGCGCTTTAACCTTCGCGCTCGGTAGAAGCAAGATTACCGTAACTCGATTGCTGCGCAACTTACAAATACTTGAGCTGATGATCGACGGAATAAAAATTGAGCCCGCTAGTGAAGCCATTTATAGCGATCATATTTGTAAGGAAGCGGGTGTTTATGCGTTCGGCGATTTTTTGCTCTTACTACGACAGCTCGTTTTCTTTTTTGAAGATCGGCGAGCCCTCGTTTGGGATAGTCACGCACAGACGCAAATTCTGCGAGCGCTATTACTTGATCCAGAAAAAGCAAAAAAATGGTCTGAACTCGAACGCGCGGCGCTCAGTTTAGATAGCGACCTTCGCAACACCCAATCTGTGATGAACCGCCGAGAACGTATAATTGATGACACAAGCCAAAAGATGGCCAACGCCTCGTCTGTTCGCGTAGAGATTGAAGGCGAAGAGGAGATTCAACAAGCGGATATAAAGCGGCAGGAGTCTTTAGGTGAACGAGCAGCAGAGCTTGATAGCTCGATTTCCCGTTATCGACTCGATTTGTTGAGAGCCGAACACGCCGCCGACGAAGCGCAGCGCAACGTGGAACGCGCGCAGCTTAGCGTGATCGAACGCGCTTTTCCATCCATCGACCAAAATATGCGATACATTTTTGCGCAACTTGTCAGCGATGGCTTGTGTCGGGCTTGCGGGCAACTGTCTCAAGCGGCAGTTGAACGAATGCAGCGAAACCTCACCGAAAAACGGTGTGCGGTGTGCGATCTGCCGTTGCCGGGAGGCAACGTCGTATCGGCTGGTGAATTGACCACCAAACGTATCGAAATTACTCGCGAAGAAGCGGAGAAAGCTCGTCAGCAGTTACGATCCGCACAGCGGATTTACCATGAAACCACGGAGGACTACAACGCGGTTCAAAAAGAACTCGCTCAATTGAGCGATGCTATCCAGCAGCGATCTCGAACCCTCAAATCACTCACCAGTCAGCTCCCACCGGAAGAAGCCGCACAGCGAGAGACCCGCCAGGCGGTGGAAGCGCTAAAAACCAACGTGGAATCGCTTCGCGCACAACTTGCCGTCGCGCAAAAAGCCTATTCTGAATTCGTTGAGGCACAGAAACAGCGCATCCATGCTATCGCTGAGGATCTTAAGGTAGCCTTCAACGAATATGCTAAAGGGTTTTTACTGGAAAAAGTTACATTAACTTGGACACCCGCACTGCGGCGTATGGGTCAGTTTAGCTCCAATCCACTCATCGAGTTTCCCGCGTTCGGCGTTGACATTGCAGGTGGTGATTTTCAAGAACCCGTGCGCCGAGACGGGCCGGAACAAGTCAGCGAAAGCCAACGCGAATTTATCGATCTGGCGTTTCGCATGGCGTTAATCAAAGTCGTGGCGACGGATCAGGCGGGCACCTTGGTCATTGACGCGCCCGAATCGTCGTTGGATGCCGTTTTCGTCAAGCGCGCCGCTAGCGTGCTAGGGCATTTTGCCTTAGCGACCAATAGTAACCGACTGATCGTGGCATCTAACATTCTATCGGGAGACTTGCTGCCAGAAATGATATGCAAGTCGTCGACCGGTAATTGTCAACCGCAGATTGTCGATCTTTTCGACCTGGGTGTGCCCACAGCCGCTATCCGACAGTTCCAAGACGAATACAAAGAAGTTCGAGACCAACTGCATCAGAAGATATCAGCGTCCAATAAAACTTGAGAGCGATACCACTATGGCTTCACTGCTCTTAGAAAAGGCTTATCAAAAGGATGATTTGCGCCTCCTCCGACAAATCCGGCTGTTGTTGCTGCTTGATGGGGCTGCTGATGCAGGTCTTGAGCCAGTTCCTCTCACCGTCTTGCACGCATTGGCGTACCTCAGCAACGTGCTCGCGCCTGTGTGGCACCTTCAGCCTTTCGACGGAAAAATATTGAAGCGACGTGATAGTCCTTTTTATCCAGTTTTACAAGAAGAGCTTGATCGTCTTGTTGGTAGGGGGCTGATAAAGGTTTCCGAGATACGGTATGTCAAGGATGAAGGAAAATGGCGAATCGATGCAACCTACACATTGCACGGCGAATTCTCAACTCCCGTAATTAACGCTATCCGAGATATTGGTTTTGAACCTGTCTTGAAAATCTTTTGCGCTGAATTGGCACAAGCTATGGCTGCCCTACCGCCCGATCTTATCGCGACAGTAATGGGCGAAGATGCCACCTATGGCGATCCGACGGTTGACGTATCGAACGTCGTAAATTTTGCTGAAGGTCAAGCCGTTAATTATGCCGCTAACTCCGCAAAAGCTTTCCGGCCTGATATACCTCTCACACCGAGCGAACGGGTCCATCTTTACGTTCAGCACCTCCAAGATCGAGCGCAACGCCATGCCGGATAACTCAGAAAGGATGGGACCATGGGAAGCGGACCGACAAGAAATCGTTCACAAACGAGCAAACGGCACTGGCTTGTATTCGGAGATTGACGAGCAACTTGAGTTTCGAAAAGCAGTGGCTCGTTTGGCTACAGACGAGATCGCTTCTGTCGTCAAACCGACGGATATAGCCTACTTTGTCCTGGCTGATAAGTTACTATTCGAAAAGGTGAGGCCAAGTGCTGATCGTGTGCCCATGCTTCAAAATTCCTCGCGGAGATCGCGCTCGATTCCCGGCAATCTCTGGTTTGTGCCAAACTCTTTGGCACAAGGGTATGCGATTGACACAAAAAGTCTGATAGCAGAAGAGGTTTTCCGTGAGATTGAAACGTTGGATGCTGGCGAGCGCCCGACCATTATAGTCGATTTTCACCCGAAACCCAGACTCTATATTTATCCAGGAGGTATATCTCAACCTGATATATCTGAGTGCCTTGATCTGTTAAATAAGTCTGTCGCTATTCAAGACATCGAGATGGCATTGGAGGGTTCTTATCGGTTGCTCCGTTCGCCGGATCAAATGAAAGCCTTGCCACTTTGGAAGAATTCCGAAAAATGGTACCCTGTCGAAAAAGCCGAAGATGCCATACAAAATCAAGTGATTCACGCACTTGCAGGCCGCTTTGCCCACATCGCGGATGTTCGGTCCGAACAACCGTCCACTATAGGCCGCACTGATGTTGAGCTAGTTCAGGAACGAGGATTACCTAACGGTAGCGTAATCCGACATGCTCTCATCGAACTCAAAGTGCTCCGAAGTTACGGTTCTACTGGTAAACCCGTATCAGACAGGATCATGCGGCGACATATTAGTCAAGGAGTCCGTCAAGCCGCACACTATGGGAACGCCAACAATTCCAAAATTCGCATGTTGTGCTGCTATGACATGCGCAAAAAAGATGTTGGCGACGCCACCTGTTTTGAAAAGTTTTATGGGCCGTGCAAGGATCGAAATGTCCATCTTAAAAGATATTTTCTTTACAATTCATCGGCTGCGCTAAGACAAGCTTTTGATAATATAGCCGTTAGTGAAGGAGCTAGTCCTTTGCCAGAATGACAAGCGTTTCGGCGAGTTGCTCTTTTCCTCCTTGTTGCGCTGAAACTCGCATCGACCGAAAAGGTTTCTTAACAATAAAACGCAGATTCCACCGGGGCGCTAACTCTATCAGAATCTGATCGACCGCAACGACAACGCCTGCGTACTGACTATTGCCGACCACCATCCAAATTTGCCCTCCATCGTTCAAGCGATGAGCGCAACCAGTCAATACTCGACTCATATCGGCAAAATACCCACCGATCATTTCAGGAATCCACGGAGACCATAAAGCATCGCGGCGCTCGTGCAGGCGCTTTACAGACTGTGATAAAGACTTTGATCCATCAGGCATAGGAGCAAAGTTTCGCTTGATTTGAACGTGCGACGAAAGTGTTGAAAATCTTAGCGCATGATTGTTTTGCGGGCTACCGAGGTAGCCGAGCATCCAAAGTTCAAGGTTATACACATCTGTATAATCGAACGAATTTGGATAAGGAGGTGAAAAGACAATTAGATCGGCCGGTTCAACTTCATTAATGGCTATACGTGCATCCGAGGTCAGAACCGTGGCCTCTGTACGGGGGCGATTCATGTGGGCATGAACCTCTACAATTGCTTGTAAGGCGCTCTGTACGAATAGGTCTAGAACTTCGACTGGATCAATTTTGCGGTTTTGCCACCCTTGCCGGTACCGCCGTCCTTTTCCGCTGATGCGCACGTTACTCACCGCGACAAGGATGCCTCCCAGCAACACGCGGAAAAAGCGGCGGTGTGCTTCAACCTTAAGCGTTTCGATGGCAGTTTGGATACTGGCCAAACATTCTGCGATTGCAGCATGGAACAGATATCGACCATTGATCCCCGGTTCGATAAAGGTAGCTGGACAGGCGGAAAACCGCCGAACAGATGCAGAGGTGCGTTTCACATGCCGCACAACTTTTCCGAGATCATGAATAAGTGCGTCACTCTCATAATAGGTGATCTTAGCTCTGATAACGTCAGCCAAGAACGGATTGACCTCGATAGAGGTCGACGCAATACCGAGGAACTGCGCTGACAAGGCGCTAGTGCCAGAACCACCGAACGCATCTACAAGATGACGAACAGGAATTGTAGACTCTTGGACTGCTCGTCCGATCAGTTCCGGTGTGTAAGCCTCCTTGAATCGATGCCAATTCTGAAACGGTAACGGCGTCGCACCCGCATTTGTACCTAATGTGGAAACCCGCCGATTCCGCGTGCAGTCGCTGAACTGAACCAGTGAAGATTTTCGTTTGCTTAATGCTGTCAGCCAGTCGATCTTGATCCCTTCTTTCATTTTAACGCCGAAGCCGCTACATGGCTGAAACATGTACTGTCGCTGCTAGTGGCGTTTCAGTTGCGCGACGAGCTATACCTTGCGGGACAACTGCAGTTTTTTCAATATTCAGACAACAGGCGTGACAAAATTATTGTTTTTCAGCGCCATCCAGCGCTTGGAAAATTCCCATAACGGACGAGGAATTTTAAAGCGATCCTCGGCCGAACGTAAAACCATAGAATCGGACGCTTCCTCTAGGAACCAAAAGCGCTCCCTCAACACGTGGTTTGGCACTACGAACGCATACGATAGCAGTTTTGTCAGCTCGGCATAGGCGGCCCGCTCAACTCCCTTTGCCGCGATGCTTTGGAATAAGAATCGAAAACGCTCCAATCGGCGGCGAGCACCCGCGCTGGATCGCGCGCTCGTTTTGGCCGGCATCGCCACTGACCACCCGAGCCGCGTGGCGCCGTAGGTCACGAACCTCGTCACGTTGTTTCGCATGCCCGGATGCCTGCTCAGAAACCGGGCCAACCCTCTGTCCGACAAGGGAGCGGATAACGAAAGCGCTTCCGCGTCGCACAATTTGGCCGCAACCCGAACGTACATTCTCAGAGTGCGGACCGAGAGCGGTTCTCGTTCCAGCCACCGCACATAGCCCGACAGCACCGGACCCCATGGTGAGGACCGGCTGTCGCGCAAGGTCTCGTCGATGAGATCTCGGTCGGAAAACGCCTTGCGACGCGCCGTTGGAATCGCCAACCCCAAGCGGGACTGCAAGAACTGGGTGACCAACAAGTGCTTTCGAAGGAGCTTGCTGCCAAAAGCCTGGAGCAGAGATTGCGGAGAGAGGTCGTTCTCGGTGCGATATGTCGCGTCGATGCGCTGCAAAAGCTCGACGTGCGCCAAAAATTTCCGACACAAGTTAGGAGCGCTACCGGAGCGCCGGTAGAGCCAGCCGGAAAAATCCAAAAGCAGCTGTTGCGCCCAGTCCCGTTCCAGCGTCAGCGCTTGCAAGCGCGCTTCGCGCGTCAAGCGCTCCAGATTGACGCACGCGCGGCACCTTGACGACCCCGAACCGCGCACGGCGACACCGCAGACAGGGCATGGATGACCGATTGTCGGATCGGTCGCGCAGGCGGCGCAAACCGGCGCGCCATCGGCTGCAAGTTCGGCCAGGGGACGGTATTTGCGACAGCGCGAACAGGTTCTGTGCGTCAGCCGCTGCCGGCACGAGGAACAGATTCGCTCCTCGATGCCCAACGATGGCGCTTTGGATAGCCGAGTGGTGAGCTTTCCGCAACGCTCGCAGGGGTTCGGGCGGCCGAAATAAGGCGCGCACGCCGCGCAAATTACCCGCTCGCCGATGACCCGACCGGCTTTGCCCGGCACGGCCTTGCCGCAGCGGGAACAGGCGCGCGAGGCGCGATGGCACGCCTTGCACACCGGTGGCTCGCCGGCGTTCTTGTGGGCTCGCACCGGGGTGTGGCAGCGGGAGCAAGGCAAGGAGACGAACGTGCGCCGGTAGCACGCCGCACAAAAATCCGAGCCTTTATAAATTCTTGTCACTTTCTGAATGGCGCGACCACACCCGTCGCAATAGCGGACGCCCTTTTTATCAACGCCCATGCGTGGCACCTACCCAGTCCATCAAGAGTTGGGCGTGCCGGTCGCGCCAACCGGGCGAGCGCTCGGCGCGAATCCGGACGAGTTCCCGTTGGAGCGACCGGGCACTGGAGCGGCGCGGAGCCCTGCCTGGCGGGAGCGAGAGCACCGCATCCCACAGCCAGTCGGGAAGGCGCCCAAACCGCAGAAACTGGGCTCGGGTCATGCCCAAATTACCGAGAAACGCGGCGAGAGCGTCGAAATCGGCGAGCAGATGGCGCCCGATGAGCGCGATGATTGCCACTCGGTCATACGCTCTCATCAGCTCCAGCCGATAGGGCGGCAACCCGCACAACTCCGGAGCGGCTTGCGGTGTGAAACGAATCCGCTCCCTGGCCAGCAACAGCAGCATGCGCAGCCCGCGGAAAAACTCCGTCGCCCGAATTGTGGTCGAGCGCAGGTCGAAAACGCCGGATTTGACCGCATCAAGCAGTCGGCTCTGGACCGTTAACACTTGATCGACCGCAAAAGGATGCGGCTCAACGGGCGCTTTGGGAAGCCTGCTCCCGCAGTGATAACAGCCGACGATCGAAACGTTCGCCCGGTGAGGGACGACCGGCGCGCCGCAAACGGCGCACGCATCCCGAAGCAGACAGCGGTGCCGGTCGCAGGCCACGACGAAGGAAAGGCGCCAGAACCGTTTGAATGCGGGCTCGGCTTGCAAGCATCGCGGGCAAAACTGCAAGGCATGTCGCCGGCGGACCCGGTGATAAATGCCCGCCGCATTGACCCATGGCTGCACCGCGCCATCGCCGGTGCCGTCTCCGGCCAGATGGCGCGCGTACGGCTTGAGGGTCATCGCCACCACCTCTTCTTCCGAAACCCCAAGTAGCGCGGCGACCCGCTTCAGCCCCTCGCTCGATGCCGTTCGGTCGAAATCCCGGTTCCAGATCGGGAGATCCGGCAAGTGAAACGCGAAGAACCGGTACGCGTTCAACCCGTGCAAGTGCGCGGTCCTCGCAAGATAGGACGTCAACAGCTCGTCGCCAATTGGTTCGGGCTTGAGCGCCACCATGTCGGTTCGCCCTACACCCGCCGGGCGACTTCATCCCACTCGCCCGGACGGACCCAGGGCACTTGGTCGAGAAGCTTGGCGTCGATGCGCTCTTTACCCGATTCGATGGCGGAAACCGCCGCCTGCTTGAGCAATTTCACCGTCGCGCCGAGCGTGTCGCCGGTCATGCCGTAGAGCTTGGGCGCCAGCTCGCGCGTCGCGAGGCCGGACGGTTCGGCGAGCGGGAGCAAGCGCTCGTAGCTCGCCAGAAACCGTAGGTACTCGCCGTCGAGCTTCCAGCGGTCCAGCACGGCGGGCTCAAACCGCGATTTCATCTGCGGGTCGGAGTTGAGGGCGTTGATCGCCGATTGCGTTCCGGCGGCCACAACCGAGATTTTCAGCTCGTTGCTCAAGCCTTTGATCGCGGCCAGCAAGTCGCCGGCCGCGCGGCCCGCGTTGACGAGATTGTTGAACTCGTCGATGGCCAGAATGCGCACTTGAGCGTAATGCATGGCGGATTTGACCGACCGCTTTTTCAAAGCCGCCGGGTCTTTCTCCCGATGGGAGATGCTCAGGCCCCAGAGAACCGTCGACCACAGCTTGGATTCGTCCGGCGTTTCCGGCATCTCGACCAACAGCACGGGGGCGATGGGCGAGCCCGCCGCCGTCTCCTGGACGGGATGACGGTGGGTGAAGCGTTCGAGGATCGAGCTCTTGCCGTTGCCGCTGCGGCCCACCACCAGCACGTTGGGCATGCGCAGGGTTTTGGGGTAGCCCACCAGCTGGTCCAGCTGCGACAGAATCTGCGTCGCCCGCGTGTAGCCGATCCAGCGGTCGGCCTGACAAAACGCGACGCGCGCCGGTTTGGGCAAGTCCAGGGCTTCGACGACGCTCGCGTCGAGATGTTGGAAGCGGCTCATCGCACCAAAAACACCTCGTCGAACGGTTTGACCGGCACCGCGAAGGGATCGTCATCCGGGAGCGTCTCCGGCACTGGCGCGATGGAGTCGGGCGGGGGCTTTTCCAAAGGTTGAAAAGCGGCGGGCGCCGTCGCTTTCGGGATGCGGGCCGATTGCCGCCGCGCGGCCTTGGTTTTGCGCTTGGCCTCCTCGACGCGGGATCGCATGCGATTGAGCGCTTCGAAGATCAACGCTTCGTCCACCTCGCGGCGACCCTCCGCCTTCAAGGCGCCCTGGATCGCGCGCAGCTCCCAAGCGCTCATGGCGGGCAGGCCGATGTTCCGGTAGGGCACCGCCGCGTAGCGATGGTCGACCGGGTCCAAAAAATAGATCTTGCTGATGTCCCGAGGATCGCGCCGGACCAGAAATTGGCGCTTGGATTTGGGGCGATCCGGATCGGCGGCGTTGATGTGGGGGTCGAGGACGGGATCGTAGTAGGCGATGTTGTCGATCTGGATGCCGTACTGCTGGACCGAGCGCTCGAAATAAGGCATGAAATCCAGGCGGATGCGCAAAGGGTCGGCCGGGATGGGAAAGATGCCCGTCCCCGGCCGCGCGCCGTCGCCCAACACCCCTTGCTCCCAACGCTTTTTCGGGGGCACGCCCAGCTCGGAATGCACGCGCCGGTGATAGACGTTGACGATGAAATCGACGAGGTGGCGCTCGAGTTCCTTCAACGTCATGGCGGCGTGCGCGTCCGAGTCGTAACCGCGCCGTTTGGCCGGGTTGGAGAACGTTGTTCCCGGCAGCTTGTGAAGCTCTCTGCCGACCGTTCCCATCAGCCGTTCGACGTGGCCGCCGTAATGGGGCAGAAGCACGGGGCGCCACTGCAAATCGATGCCGTACTCTTCGCAAGCCCGCTTCAGGACACGCCCCCGAAACTCCTTGGCGTTGTCCACCATCACGCCGCTCATGACCCCCCATACCGGCCACTCGCCGCTCACGTCCAATTCCGCGAGATATTCTCTTTTGGGGCAAAGGGCGTGGCGGCACATACCCACGGAAGCGGCGCTCGGCGGTTCGAAGGCCAGATAAAGGCCGACGATCATCCGGCTGTACACGTCGACCGCCAGCGTCAGCCACGGTCGCCCGATGGGTTTGCGGTGCATCTCGTCGATCACCACGATATCCGCCTCCGTGTGATCGATTTCCACCAGCGCCAGCGGGTGGCTGGCGCGGAAATGGTCCACGATGGGCGCGTAGCGGTTTCGCGCGGATCTCGGTGCCCCCGGCGACGGAGCGCGTGGGCGGGCTTTAGGGCGGCGATGCGCTTGCGCACCGTGTTGGGGTGGGGCGAATCGATCTTTGCCAGCCGGCAGCGCCGCGCCACCTCTTCCGCGATGTCGGTCGGCTTGTGTCGCTGCCGGTTCAAATAGAGATCCTCGATCGCCGATTCGATCACTCGCTCCTGTTCTGGGCTGAGAAACCGGCTTCCCGCCTTTCGCCCCGGTCGCGAAGGGACCAGCGCGGACACGTGGTCGGCGTCTTGATAGCGCTTGAGCCAGCTATAGAGGGTGGCCACGTGCACGCGCTGCCGCTCCGCCAACCGTTGCGCGTCCTTGCGCGTCCGGATGGGGTTTTCGAGCAGCGGCTTGATGGCTAGAAACCGTCGCTGCGCTTCGGCCCACTCCTCTTCGTCGCAAAGCGCGATATCTTGAGAAGGCGGCGCATCCGGCGCCGTGCCCGGCGATTCGGCGTCCGTCGCTTCGAGCGGCCGAACCGATTCGATGCGCAAACGCTCGCTTTCCCGGGTTTCCATATCGACCGCGAGCACGCTGTCCACGGAGAGCAGGTGCGTGATCTGAAAGGTTCTGTCGCCGAAGCGGACCCGCTGGCCTGGCCGCGCGCGGAAGAAGGCGTTCGATATGCCCGCCATCCGTCAGCCTCCGGGCCGAATCGGCGAGGCCATCGTGAGAGACCGCTGAAAATCCGTCAGAATTTCGCGCTCCGCCACGAGCTTCCAGAGCATGGGTAACGCCGCCATGCGCGTCTCCTCGGTCCAATAAGCCGCCGCCAGCAACGCCTGTGGCGTGGTCTCGCCGAGCGCCTTGAGCGTGAAAAGAAGCTGATCGCAGGTGAGCGGGTTGCGTTCCAGGTTGCGATAGCGGCGGAAAAACTTGGCGTTCTCCAGCAAAGGGGTTCGAATTTCCCGTTCGGTGACGATGCGAAAACACCAGCCCTTTCGCTTGCAATACCGGGTCGCCGCGCGAAAGCGGTTTTCGTAAAGCCGCCAGTTGGTTTTGAGTTCCTCGCGCGGTTTGACCTCGTAGACGACCGTTTCGGTTCGCCCCGCCTCTCTCAAAAACGTGGCCAACGCATCGGGCGTGTACCGGCGTCGCCCCTCGGGAGAGTCGTACCCAATCGTGAAGGGCTGTTCTCGCAGCGCCGTCACGGCGATGTCGAAGTCCAACACCACGAGCCAGTCGCGCTCCAAGGAAGACTCGAACGCCACCGAGCCGTCGTCCACCGCCACGCGCCCGGTCAAGCAGCGTCGGCTTTCCCGAATCGCTCGAACCGGGCCGATTGAAACCAGTCGCGCCATTAAGTGGTTACCACAAACCAGTCGCCTCAATTAATGTTCTTCAATCGCGCTAATCACTGTATATAATGGACCTAAATTCTTGAAAAGCAATCGTCGTCAGTCGTGATATTAAATAGAATTGACATTTGCCGTGGTTCGTGTGCTTGCTTTTGTGATGGCGGTCATCTGGCCGCTACTAGGTTCCGCTGCTGAGTATGTCGGCAAGGTAGTCGGGATTTCGGACGGTGATACGCTAACGCTGTTGGTGCCAGATGGAAGCAGCTACAAGCAGGTAAAAGTCCGGCTGGCAGAGATTGACACGCCTGAATCCAAGCAGCCCTACGGGGAGCGCGCCAGGCAGGCCCTTTCTGATGTGGCGTTTGGCAAGCAAGCGCGGGTGGTGGTGCAGGATACCGACCGCTACGGTCGCACCGTGGGCCGGGTGTACGTGGGTGGCGTGGACGTGAACGCGGAAATGGTGAGGCAGGGCGCAGCGTGGGCTTATCGCCAGTACCTAAAGGATCAGTCGCTGCTCAGGTTGGAAGCGGAAGCCAAGGCCGCCAAGCGAGGGTTATGGGGGCTGCCGGAAGCGCAACGCTGCCCACCGTGGGATTGGCGCAAAGGGTCATGCGCGATGTCGGCAGCCGCACCACAGCAACCACCAAGCGGATTTAACAAAGCCAAGTTAGCCGGCATTCATATGCGGCAGCAAAAAATATTGCCGAGAGATGACAAGCTGCGACGAAGCCAAATTCTATCTCACGCAATGCGGCGTCAAAACGATAGACGGCAATCACGATGGCGTACCGTGCGAAAAGCTTTGTAATTAGATCAGTTTTTGCTGTTTCCCTGCTTCGGTATTTTCCCGAGCTGCCTTCTTGAAGGCATCCGGGTCAAGCCACGGCATTTGAGGCTTCTTATCTGAAAACAGCGCTTCAATAGTGAGAATCTGAATCTTGGGAAACTTGCCGTAATCAGTTTGGTAAAAGCCAGCGGTTACGGCTTCTTTGTCCATCGGCTTGGTAGGTTCGGCTAGGGTAATAAACACGCCAATCTTAGCCTTTTCGCGGTCTACCGTAGCGATCAAGTCTTTAACCATACCTACGCCTACATTCATGCCACCCTTGACCGAAACAATAGCTTTTTCAGTGGTTTTGCCGTCTGGCTTGAAGTAGATAATGCCGTCGATGCCGGTATCCGCGCCCTTCTTCTTGCCACCATACGGTACAGCGTTGACCAACGACACAGCCCACCACTGGAATTGATACTTATCGCGTTCGGCCAAGTCACGCGCTCCAGCCAAGTCTTTAGGCGTTCCGTGAACTTCAAAGGCGATACTGGGGAAGGCATCTTTTAGGCGTTTTTCGATAAGGCTGATAGCGAGGTGGGTAACGTCAATTCCGATCCACTGTCGGCCTAGCTTTTGGGCAGCGTGAACTGCTGTACCGCAACCGCAAAAGGGATCAAGAACTACATCACCGGGGTTGCTACTGGCGTTGATGATGCGTTCGAGCAGAGCTAAGGGTTTTTGGGTGGGGTAGCCTAGATGTTCATTGCCACTGACGGGCCTGATGTCATTCCAGTCGTTTTGAAGCGGCACACCCGGCATTTCGTCAAGGTAGCGTTTATACCTTGGTATACCTCCACTGGGAGGAAAATATAGCCGCCCATCCACTCTAAATTCTTCCATTTTTTCCTTAGAATAAGCCCACTATCTCCCTTTGTAGGGTCTTGCCCCATAGAATTCGTAAGAGGTCTCTCCAACTGGATAGCAGCCGTCAGATCACCTAATTGGTAACGTCTACCGGTTTCTGGTTCTATATGGTGGTAAAAGTCGTCAATATATTTTTGGTCGTAAGGCGTAAACAGCCAATTCCAACGCCAATCATTAGCTTTCGTATAGAATAAAATCACATCTCGGATATTGCCGTACTGCTTACGGCCTTGTTTAGCGTCATTATGGGCGCTAGAGCGTTTCCAACTAATCTCAGTCCGATACTGTTTAGCTCCAAATACAGCATCTAATAATATCTTTAGATAATGGCTCGCCGTTGGATCACAATGCAGATAAAGGCTTCCGGTCGATTTCAAAACACGATGCAGTTCCAGCAATCGCACGGCCATCATTGTTAGATACGCCATCATATCGTTCTCTTTTAGAAACGACCGCATGGCTCGCAGCATCTCGGCGGCGTCCGTGTTACCGCTCTGCATCACTTCGTCAAACGCTTGTTCAGTAGCGTCGTTCCAATTCCATGTGTCCTCGAAGGCTTCAATCTGTGCTTGTGACTGTTCGCCCTTCGGCGAACGAAACAGCACGTTGTAGGTGGCTTGGCTGTTGAACGGCGGATCAAGGTAGATCAGGTCAACGCTTTCATCAACCATGTGTTCACGAAGGACATACAGGTTATCGCCGTAGTACAGATGATTGGTCATACGCTTTAAGAAAGCCAAGGTTGAATAATTGCCATAAGCTGGGGCAAGTAGCCTAACGATTAACTAGATGACTGGTAACAGTCTTTGCTAAATTTTCTTAATTCTTTTGGCAAGAAATCTAAAAATAATAAAGCACCTCTATATAGTTCATAAAACTTCATTAATTGTTTTTTCCATTTTGAAACGTAGCAAAATCCTGATGACCGATAAACCCTATGACACCCCACCGCGCCCAACTATTGACGATCTGGACCCAGAGACAGCCACAACTGACCGACTGGTTGCGATAGTTCACACCCATCGCCAGGGCGAGGACTACCCAACTGCCGAGAGCCTAATAGGCAACCTACCGGTTGTCCTGCGGGCACTATGCGACCATGTTTTGACAGGCCAAGCTACAGCGCTAGATGTGGCTTACCGGCTGGCATCATTGACATCCTCCCCGGCCTTCAGGCCGGAGATTCCTACGGCGCTTAAGGAAGGCATCGAGCCGCCCCTGAGTCGCTTCGGCGGGTTCCTGCTGCTGGCGGCATGACTGCACCGCTCACTTCACAGGCTAACCGGGCGTGTCCCGCCCTTAGCACGTTGATCGCGCCGACCAGATCGGCATTTTCCTCAAAGCCACATTCCACACACGCAAATCGGGCTTGCGTCTGCCGGTTGTCGGCAGATACATGGCCGCAGCACGGACAGGTGCGGCTCGTGTTCTGCGGCGGCACCGCCACCAGCCAGCCGCCTTGCCACGCCAGCTTGTAATCCAGTTGGCGGCGAAACTCGAACCAGCCTTGATCGAGGATGGATTTGTTCAGGCCGGACTTGGCAGACACGTGCCTGCCCGGCTGCTCGATCGTACCTACCGCCGACTTGGACATGTTCCGTACCTGCAAGTCCTCGATACACACCATCGCGTGGTTTTGGCTGATCGTGGTCGAGGTCTTGTGCAGGTAGTCGCGGCGGGCGTTGCCGATGCGGGAATGAATACGCTGGATGCGGGCTTTCGCCTTCTTCCAGTGGTTGCTGAACTTCACTTTGCGGGAGAGGGCTTGCTGTGCTTTGCGCAAGCAGTGTCTCATGCCGCTTGAAGCGGTTGACCGGTGCGTAGAAGGTGCCATCCGAGAGCGTGGCGAACCGGGCAATGCCCATGTCGATGCCGATAGCGTCGCCTTGGGGAATCGGTTGCTCGACTTCGCGTTCGGTCTGGATCGACACGAACCACTTGCCGCACGACAGGCTGAGGGTGACGTTCTTCACCGTGCCCAGTACATCCCGACTGTTGCGATAGCGCAGCCAGCCGAGCTTGGGCAGAAACAGGCGGCTATTGGCCTGATCAAGCTTGATCTGTTTCGGATCGGGATAGCGGAAGCGGTCGCGCTGGCCTTTCTTCTTGAACTGGGGGAAGTCGGCCCGCTTGGCGAAGCAGTTGCTGCAGGCCCGTTCCAAGTCCTAAGGGGGCCTGTTGTAGCGGATGCACGGGCGCATCGGAGAGCCATACCGTTTCCGGGCTATTGCGCCAGTCGGTGAGTTCCTTGCACAGACCGGCGTAGCCCCGCTTCTTCTCGCCGCGCTCGTAGCGTTCCTTCTGCAATGCCAACGCCCTGTTGTAGACGAACCGGCACGAACCCGCAAAGCGGAGCATCGACCGCTCCTGCTGTCCGTTGGGCTTGAGTTCGTATTTGAAGGCTTGAAGTCGTTGCATGGCTCAATCATGCTCTTGGTCTATGAGTGATGACAACGATATTCGACAGGGACGGCACTGCGTTTTTAAGATGCACGTCCATTTGGTCTTTGTGGCGAAATATCGCCGCAGGGTATTCGATGGCGACGCCATCTACAGCTTGCGCACGATCTTCGCCAAGGTCTGTGCCGACTTCGAGGCGCAACTGATTGAGATGGACGGCGAGGACGATCACGTTCACCTGCTTGTGGAATACCCCCCGAAGGTAGCTGTCTCCCATCTCGTGAACAGCCTCAAGGGCGTGTCCAGTCGCCTGCTGCGCAAAGAGCGGCCCAACATCCAGAAGCGCTACTGGAAAGGCGTGCTGTGGTCGCCGTCCTACTTCGCTTCAAGCTGCGGCGGTGCACCGATTTCCATCGTGCGCCAGTACATCGAGCAGCAGCAAACCCCACACTGAAACCCAAAGACAAGGACGGCTACGCCGTCCGCGCTATCCTTCCCCGCCCTGAACGGCGGGGCTTGTCGCGCACCGGGTCAAGCGCACACACTGAGCAAGGCACGACCACGGCCATTTTCAGCTCGCCACAACTTTCTTCTCCCGTGCCTTTTCCAGCCAGCGCGGGAACTCGTTCAGCAGCCGGTTGTACAGTTCGGCGTCCTTGATTCCATCCAGGTCGTTGATCGACATAAAACCGGCGTTGTCGATCAGCCGACCGGGCAGTTCGTCCAGTTTGCGCAGAAAGGGGAAATCCTCCTTGCCGATCCCGACGAACTGAAGAAAGACCGGCTCACTGGACAGCGCGCGGATCACCGCCGCCGTGGCGCCTCGATCCGCGTTGGCGCCATCGGCAATGAAACTCGACGGCGAAAAGCGATCATTCAAACTCCCCATTTTTAAATTTCAGCACACGGCAATTTTCCTTCACCGCCCGCTGGACACCCTCATCGAAACCAGTCGGCGATTCTGCCCGAATCTCTACAGAAATACTGACCTTCACGTCATGCCGGGTAGTGAATTGCTGGACCACTTCGTCCACGATCTGGGCGAAGGAGAGTTTGGCCTTAATGGGGTCAAGTTCGGTCGTGCCGTAAAACTGGTGCTTGCCGGCCGTTTGCGGAGCCGGTGAAACGGCATTTTCGCTGGCTGCGGCCTCTCTGATCTCTGCCGATAGCCTACGTGCGCTCGATTCGGACGGGGCTGTTCTGGTGGCTCGCTTTAACCGCTGGGCTTCTTCCGCTGCTTTGAGCAACTCGGCATAGGTTGCCGCGACGTGCGGGGCGACAAGCAATAATGACGCATCCAGCAGGGGTGTCGTCGTTTGGCCAAAGCTGAAACCGAGATATTTCCCGTCTTCGTGTCCGTAAGCCAGACCGAAAAAGTCCGTGCTTCCGGCCCCCGCCGCCAAAGCAGCGTGATAAACGCGGTCGTCCTTGAGTCTGGGCAGATAGAGATAACAGCAGGTCTTCTGCCAGACATCGAGCGCGCCGGCCTCCTTTCTGTCCTCTTTCCAGAACCAGGTTTTAAGGAGGTTATGCAGGTGAATCGGCGCCCACTCGGCAATCAACTGCTCGCTATCGCGCAGAACGTGTTCGATCTCCTGGGTGATATTGGGCGCGCTGGCCGATACCTGAAAGGATTCCCACTGGATTTCCGAGAGTCCTTTGCCGAGACGGGCCTCCTGCATCGGGGCCAGCAACCACCGGTAGGTTTCCCGGATCATGCGCCCCAACGCGGTCTGGGCGTCCTCCAAGCTCTTGCCCGCTTGCCGGGCCTGATACTGATCCAGGTTCAGCTTCAGTTCCTTGATGTCGGCCACGATGGATTGCCACGCCAAGAGGCTCCTCACCTGCTCCTTGAGGCGTCCGACACAGTCGTAATCCGCGACCAGAAAAATGAGGCGATTCTGTTTCTGGCGCGGCTGATCGCCTCGGCTCTTGAGGATTTCAGAAGCCGCCTCGATGGCCAGATTCCGCCCGGAACGATAGAACGCCGCATCGGGGGGCAAAACCACCAGGCGCAACGCCCAATCGTCGGGAACATCACCGGACGGGGTAAAGGTGTGAACGCCCCCGAACACCCCTTGCCCGAACAGCCGTTGGACGCGCTCCCGGATAGCCGGGATGACCTCCTCCCTGTCCTGGAACCGGCGCTTGCGCTCTTCCATCTCGCGCCGCAGGTTGGGCCGGGTATCAAACCAGTAGCGATTGTTGGCGCTGTTTAGATAATGCAACCGGTCCACCAGCCGCCGCAGAACGTCCTTGTAGACGCCACTCTGCTGGCCGGGCTGGGCGCAACCCAGCATGATCCGCTCGGGTTCAACACCCCGCACCATCTGGTTGGGCGTCGATGGCGCGCTGCCCAGAAAGACGCTTCGAGCCGCGCGGCGGGCCGCCTGAACCGATCCAAAGCGGGTATCCCGTTCGATATCGGTCGTCTCCGCCCGGTCGCCGTCCACATCGCGCTCCAGCACCGGGTCCCAGCCTTGCGGCAGGTAGTAGATCGCCTCGTTGCGCACGTCGGCGTCGTACAGCGGCAGGCTCCCCGGCAGGATCAGGAAATCCTTGTTGTCGTCCTTCCACAGCCGGTGAATCACCTTGGCCATCAGTTTCAGCACGCCACGGGTGCGCTGAAACTTGTCCAGGGACGACCAGTCCTCGTAAAGCCGTTCGAAGACCTCTGGGTGAATCGGGTAGGCCCGCATCAGCCGCTCGAAATAGTGGCTCTCCTGGGTTTCGTGGGGAAAATCCGCCCTGTTGGCGGTGTAATAGTCGGCGAAGGCGCGGCATGCCTGCTCCGCGCCGGCTTTATCACTGACATTGTTGAACAGCCGCCGGCGAACGATCTCGAAGGCTTCCTCGGTCGCCACCGGTTTCCAAAGCGCCTGCACCCGGCCGAAGTATTTTTCCAAGGCATCGAGTGCCGCCGCGCCGCGCGTGCTGCCCACCTCTAGCCTGGATTCCGGCAAGGATGCCAACAGCATGGCCGTGGGGACGGCCTTCAACGCTTCGGTCAGCGCCTGAATGAAGGTCAGATTGGAATCGAACGTGCCGCCGGGGTAGCTCTTGCCTTCACTGAATTGACGTAAGTAGGCGACCAGCTCGTCGATCAGGATCACGCAAGGGGAATAATCCGCCAATAAAGAAGCCAATATTTCTTTGCCGGGCGAGGTTCCGCTCTGATCGGCCTCTTTGATCCGGGCATGGGCTGCCTCGCCGCCCAGTTGCCAGGCCAGTTCACCCCACAGGGTGTGAACGGCGGTCTTGCCGTGCGGCTGTATTTGACTGGGCGAAAACCGGATACCGTCCAGAACGACAACCCTGGCTTTCGGCAACTCCATGACTCCCGGCCGCGTCCAGAAGGGGCGGAACGCCCGGTAACTCGCCGATCGGCGCTTCACCTTTGGCCAGGTGATAAACCGCCAGCATCGTATGGGTCTTCCCGCCTCCAAACGCCGTTTGCAATTGAATGACCGGATCGCCGCCCCACCCCATCAAGCGGCGAATGACGGAATCGAGCAACAGGCGCATCCCTTCCGTGATGAAGGTCCGTTCAAAAAACAAAGCCGGGTCCTGATATTCTCGCGTCGCCGTTCCGGCATGAACGCGAGAGATATCGGCGGCGAATTCCGCCTGCTGGAAGGTGCCCTTCAGAACGTCCTCATGGGGTACGGCGATTTCACGCCACGGCTTGAGTGTCATCGGCTTTGCTTCCCCTGTGGTTTCCTAAACATCAAACTGTGTTTGTTCGTGTTTGTAGCCTATTTCCTGGGAAGCCCGCTCGATGGCCTGCCAGGAAGTCATCAGTTCGTTGTAGGAACGGGCGTCCTCGGCCCGGCCCTTGCGCTCGCACAAGGTATACAGGCGATAGGCAAGTTGGCGGATCGCCTCGGTGCGTTCCGGCATCCGCGCCAGCAAGGCGGCGGCGGCTTCACCCGCGCCCTGTAGGGCGCGAACCAGATGATGCAGGGCTTCCCAGTGGGCGATCCGGGTGTCGGTTTCCGGGCTCCAGTCGGCGGGGTACTCAGCCCATCGGAGCAGCCGGACCTTGCCGCCGCCCGATTCGATGACGCCGGCGGCGGCCACGCCGTCCACGCTCGTCCCCTTGGCGCGGGCCAGCACGTCGCCTTCGCCATACTTCCCCTCGGCCCAGCCCAGTCCCTCGAACCAGTGCAGACAAAATTGGGTGTCGTGGTCGAAGTCGTCCTCGGCGAGAAAGCGGTTGATGAGCTGCAGCGCGGTGCGCACGCTCATCGGCTTGCCGTCGGCTTCCAGCACGGCCGCGTGGCGGCTGAAAATCGCCATGCCGGGGCCGATGATGGCCTGGGACAAATCGACCGGCGCCACCGGCGAATTGATCCCGCCCCGCGTCATGTCGAGCAACGCTTCGGGCAAGATCGCGTTCAGTTCCCGCAGAAACTCGCGGCGGGAGACTACCGGCGCATCGACGGCTCGCTTGCGGCAAACGAGGACGATGCTGGAGGCGAGTGCGTTGGATTCCGAGCCTCTCATGCGGTTACCGAGTTCGGTCCGCATCGGCCAAGTGCCGGTCAGCGCAAAGCCGGCTCGCAATACCGCTTCCAAAAAGGTTTCCCAGCCGGTGGAAGATGTGCCTTCCTCACTCTGAGTTTCGGCCTGTTTGAAGGCGTAATAAATGGTGACCGGAAACGCCGGATGGGCCTGCTCCGCGAGATTGTGAATGGCGCGGGTCATCCCGACCAGAAAGAAGACTTCGGCCTGTTCCTTGCCACCGTGGCGGTAGGGAGTCGCCACCAATTCCTCGGCCTTGGGCACAACCAACGTTGCGTAAAGGCCCGGAAAAATCGGCTTCAGGCTTTTACGTAACCAGACGTAGAAGAAATCAGAGAGATCAGCATAGCCAATGTTGTCGTAGTACGGCGGGTCGGTCGAAACAACCTTCACTGCGCTAAGAGTCTGGCTTTGTGCGTCACCTTGCACAGCGGTTCCCGGTGTATGGGTTGGGAAAAACTCAATTGCTTTCTTTGCCCAATCAACACCACTACTTACATTTCCGGCTGACTCTGAAAAGGGATTTGTTTCCGCAAAATCCCAAACCATTGGAATTGCCTGTCTACCGAAAGTGTTTCGGATGAGTTCTTTACTTGAATGCCAAGAGCAGATCGAAGACCAGTAATCGGATGCCTTATCGATGGTGAACGCCACGTACACTCCCACCGCCTCCGCGTAGGCCATTGCGCCAGTGCCCCAGCGTCCAGCCCTACACCATCGTCAACCATGCCGGCGGTCAAAGCATCTGTCCGTACCTTGGCGATAGCCTCATGCACGAGGTCAGAAAAGGTGGTCAGCGCCACAAGTTGGCGGGAGGTAAAAAGATCGCTCCATTTGGTCAGTCCGTAATTCCCGACACGAAAACCAAGCGCCTGCTGGAAAAACTCAACGTCAGGTTTCCACGTTGGCTGAATCTGCTGTGTAATCATTTCCATATCTGATGTGGGCGGCAGATAAACCCGCCCGCGCACGCCTTCGGCCACAATCGCCATGAGCCGCGAACCCATGCGCCCGGCTCGTCCCTCGGCCTTGATATAGTTACCGCCAATCGGTGTACCGGACAGCAAGCAGAGAAAATTTGCTCCCCGCCCCGCTGCCTTGGTTCCATCTTCAGCAACTTTACCCGGCGGACCTACTTTCACCGTAAACCGATACGAATCCCCTTCCACCACCGGTTCGACGTAAGCTTCCTTTCCAGCTTTGCTGGAAAGCACGAAGGTGGAAGCGAGCGGCACCTCGGCATGAGAAAAAGCCGGGTTTGGACTTTTCACCGTGCGCGCCCACAGCCAAGCGATAATGGTCAGCTTCCGCCCAAGAAGCGGCTTGAGGTCCGGCCTGTCCTTCGCCATTTCGGCGGTGGCTTCGATCTTCGGATAGAGGTGGCCGATGCGCTTTTCGGCTTCCGTCCGCATCCAAGCGCCGTAGCGGCGCACGTCTTCGGCCAACCCTTTTGCGCCCGACCAATCTTCCATGCACTGGGTCTGTTTTTCACTGTTCGGTATCGGTCCTACCGGCTTTCGTCCGGCGAATCTCGGCGGAATCTCGATCATCGCCTTGTTGATGGTCACCGCCACCGGATTGAGGTCGCTGGCATAGCTTTCCAGCCCCAGTCGCTGCGCTTCCAGAGGAATCGCGCCACCGCCGGCAAACGGATCATGGAAAGCCGGCAGTTTTTCGGGGTCGAACAGCTCGGCGGCTTGGGTATGGCCTTTGTTGAGTTCGCAGGTCTCGCGCCAGCTTTTCCAGATTTCCTCGCGCGCCCGCCTCAAGACCTCTTCATTGTTGGTATTTTCCCATTTCACCAGATCGCGGAGGATCTCGAACAGCCGCTCGCGTTCGACCTGCGCCTTTTCCTTGTTCACGCCGCGCCCCAACGGGCGCTCGTAGCCCGGATCGTTGACGAGTTGGGCAAACAGCACCGCCCGCGCCGCCGCCAAGGGCCGCCGCGCCCACCACAGATGCAGGGTTGAGGGATGGCCGTGACGGATCGATTTTTCCCGCGCGGCGGCCATATTAATATCGTCCAGAGGCAGCGCAACCTCGATCAGTTTCCGGGGAGCCTTTATTCCATGCATAGCGGTTTTTCGGCTCGGGTCAGCAGTTGCCCCAGATCGAGATTCTTGCTGGTTTCCGCCCAATCCGGTTCGTGCATGAAGGGCCGGCGGATGTAATAGGGACCCTCCACGGTATCGCCGTCCACCAGGACGACCGCCAGAATGAATTTGTCCGCCTGATTGAGCCCGTACAGGATTTCGTTGCGCGTGACCGTCACGGTTTTCTGATCGGCGGCGCGGCCCTTGACTTCGATATGACGGGACGGCGGAACCTTGCCGTCCCGTACCGGGGGAATCGCGGTGATGTCCCAGCCGCACTTCTCCGCCGACACGTCGAAAACCTGATGCCCCAAGGCCCGTTCGGCGTCCATGACCGCCTGCATGGCGAGCGCCTCGATACGCGAGCGCGCCTCGTGATCGGCGCAAAACTCCCCGCCGCCCTTGCGCTGCGCCAGCAGACCGGCGGGAACGATCAAAGCGCCGCCCACGATCACCGGCGTGCTGGAGACCACATGCCGCAGGGTCTCCAGCTCCTTGCGGCGAGTCTCCAAACGCGCGGTCAGTTCCTCGACCCGCCGCCTGGCGTTGTCGGGCTGCAAGCGTGGTTGCTTGCCGGCCGCCACATCCTCGGTGAGCTTGATGTAGCGCTCGGACCAGTAATTGATCTCCTTGACCAAGCGCTCCTGCACGGCCGCCAAGGTTTTTTCGACCGTCCCTTCGCGGCGGGTCTTGACCTCCTCAAAATGTTCCGGAACCAGCTTCCGCGACGCGTAAGCCAAGGCAACCTGCTCCAGATTCTGGGTCAGCCAAGATGCGTTCAGCACGTCTTGCACGAGCGTCAGATCGTCCGAACCGATCGGTTCCAGATCCAGGTGCGGCGCGTAGCCGGCATTGATCGCGCTGCCCTGCGCATCGATTCCGACAAACTGGATGCGACGGGAAGCCACCTTCTGGCTGTCCGGTTGCCCACCCTCCTTGATGGAATGATCGATGATGAACAGCACGCGCGGGGTCAGGCCAGTGTCATGCCAATCGACCAATACCGCGCCTTCCTTAAGTCGGCCACGATGCTGTTCCAAGACGATATCGGTGGTGGCCTGCATCAGCGGATGACCGGGATGAACCAAGCTCGCCATCGGCGCATTGATCCGCTCTTTCAGGCAAATATGCGCCTTATCGAAACAGACCCGCTCATAGCGGCGTAACACCGGCTCGCGACTCTTGCGGTCTCGCCCGGTGATCTGCCGGTCCCGTTCGCGGATAAGGGCCGGAACGTGGTTGATTTCGTAGCGACCGGGTTCGCGCGGACGGATTTCGCCGCCCAGTCGCAGGAAGGCTTGCTGGAAGAAAGCCTGAATGAAATACGGTTGCAGCTTGCGGGCCTCGGCTCTTTCCATCTCTTCCTTGACGGCGAACAGGCGCTCCGGCGACATCACGTCCTCGCACAGCGCGTTGCGTTGGAGGATGGCCTTCAGGTGCTCGGTGTCGAGCGCGCCTTCGACGACCCGATACAACCGGGCCTGAACCTTGGGGTCATCGCCGTAGCGGATGGCCTCGATCAGCAGTTCGCGCAAGGACGAGTTATCGAACACCTCGCCCAACACATCGAACACCCGGCCGCCCAGGGTTTGGCGCTCGGCCTCCAGCTTCTCGAACAGGCGCTGAAACACGTCGCCCTCGCGGGTTTCCGAGGCCACCAGGTTCCACAGGTGGCACACCCGCGTCTGGCCGATCCGGTGAATGCGGCCAAACCGCTGTTCCAGCCGGTTCGGATTCCAGGGCAGGTCGTAGTTGACCATCAGGTTGGCGTTCTGAAGGTTCACGCCTTCGCCGGCCGCGTCGGTGGCCAGCAACACCCGCACGGTCGGATCGTTGCGGAACAGCTCCTGCACCTTGCGCCGCTCGTCCCGCTTGATCCCGCCGTGGATCAGCTCGACAGCCTGTTCGGAACCCAACAACCCGCGAATCCGGACAGCCAGGTAATTCAGCGTATCCCGGTGTTCGGTAAAGATGATCAGCTTGCGCTGCTGGCCTTCGGCGTCTTTCATCTCCGGGGTGTTCTGAAGCAGCCTGGACAGCTCCTCCCATTTCCGGTCCTGACCGGAATGCACCACCTCGCGAGCCCGCGCTTCCAACCGTTCCAAGATCAGGATTTCCGCTTCCAACTCGTGAAGGGTCTGGGCGGCGGTCGCTTGGTCGACCACGGCTTCCTCGAAAGCCTCGTATTCTCCGTCCGGCATCTCGTCGGCGGATTCGTAAATATCGTCTGGAACGTCCCTGAAATTCAGAGTTTCGGCCAGATTCTGGCCGCGCTGCCTGAGCTTTTCCTCCTCAATGCGGCGTTTGAGCTTGATGCCCCGGCGTTTGAGGGATTGATAGATCGCTTCCGGACTCGACGCCAATCGGCGTTGCAAGATGGTCAGTGCAAAGCCGACAGTGCCCTTGCGTCCTCCATCTTGCAGACGGTCTGCCTTGTTCATTTCTTCCTTGACGTAAGCGGTTACGGCCTCGTACAGCGCGGCTTCCCGGTCGGAAAGCTGGTAGTTGACGGTATAGGCGCGGCGCTCCGGAAACAACGGCGTGCCGTCAAATTTCAGCAGCTCCTCCTTCACCATGCGCCGCATGAGGTCGGTGACATCAACCTTGTGTGCACCATCCCGAAATTTTCCGTAGAACCGGTCAGCATCCAGCAAGGACATGAAGAGTTGAAAATCTTCTTCCTTGCCGTTGTGCGGCGTGGCCGTCATCAGCAGGAAATGCCGGGTGATGGACCCCAGCCGCTTGCCCAATTTGAAGCGTTGGGTCTCGTTGATCTTGGTGCCGAACCAGGACGCCGACAGCTTGTGCGCCTCGTCCATCACGATCAGGTCCCACTGGGTCGCGGCTAGTTTCTCCTGGAATGCTTCATTACGACTGATTTGGTCGAGCCGGCAAATCAGCAAGTCCAGGTCATCAAACGGATTGCCGCTGTGAGATTGTTGTTCCAGTTCGCGACTGAACAAGGTGAAGGTCAGTCCGAATTTTTCGTACAGCTCGTCCTGCCACTGCTCGACCAGACTGCCGGGCGCGATCACCAAAATCCGCCGGGCGTCCGCTCGCAGCAGCAGCTCGCGCATGAACAGACCCGCCATGATGGTCTTGCCGGCTCCCGGATCGTCGGCCAGCACGTAGCGCAACGGCTGCCTCGGGAGCATGGATTCATAAACGGCGGTGATCTGGTGCGGCAGCGGTTCCACGTTCGAAGTGTGGACCGCCATCATGGGATCGAACAGATAGGCGAGATTGATCCGGTAGGCTTCCAAGGCCAGCTTGAATTCGCTGCCCGGCGCATCGAAGGCCCAAGGCCGCCCGGCGTCGGCCAAAGACAAGCTGGGTTCGTCAGTGCGGAACAGCATCCGTTCGGCAAACTGACCGTCCGAGGTGCGGTAGTAAACCGTTAAGGTATTGTCGCCAGCGGGCTCGGTGGTCACTACGCGCACGACTTGTCCCGGCATGATACCGTTGACGGAGGCGTCCTTGCGGATATCCTCAAGTTTCAGCATGAAAAAACTGATCCTGTTATTTGATGTCTTCTTTTTAAGAATAGCTTGGCCCCTCACCAGCAACTATCGCCACCGACCGACCGGCCGATCGCGCGGCTGTGAAGCTATTGCAAGGACCAAATCTATCCTAGACACAAACAGGTGTTCGCTAACGCACCCGCACGGCGCGGGTGCGTTGTGACGGTCTGTTGTCCGGTCAGGCCACCGCGTTGGAGGCCGCCGGTCGGCGCGCCGCGCTCACCGACGCGGTGGCAGGGACACCGCCGGCGCTCTCCGAGCGGCGGCCTTGACCCCCTACCCTACGTTCTGGCCTTTTTTTTCAAGCGCAAGATGGGCCGCGCGACCGGTGGCGTTGGCTCGGCTGCAACCGGCGCGGGCGGCGTTGACGCCCCGGCGGGCGGCGTGGGGATGGGCGTCGTCACCGAGAGCGCGGGATGGGTGAGCGCGATCTCGCCGTCCCGGTAGTGCGCCAGTGAACCGCGCAGCACGGCGACCCATTGCGGGTGGTCTTTGGCCGCGTGTTCCAGCCGGCGCCAAATGTCGGCCGGCAGCCGCGCGGTCACCCTGCCCTCGCCGGTTTGGAGCGTGATCGTGACGCTGCCCGACTGCCGGCAGGTCTCGGGTAGCTCGGTGAACGTCACGGTCCATTCGAGGCGGCCCGGCACGCAATAGTCCTTGGGCAGCGGGGTTTCGGGCGGGAGGCCTGTCGCCGGGGCCGCCGGTCCAGCTTTCGGCGGGCGGGCCACGCACGCCCGCTCGGCCTCTTGCGCCGTGACCGCGCCGGCGGGCTGGCCTTGCAAGTCCACCCGCATCGCGCCGGCCCGGACGCTGGTGCGATAGCGCCGCCGGCAACAGTACCTGTCCAGCGCCCGCCGCACCCGCGCCTTGTCGTAACCGAGGCGGATGAGGTCTTGATGGATGTTGATCTTGACCGGCCGGGGTCGCTCCCAATCGAAGCAGTCGGGAAACAGCGCGGCCAGCGGCAGCTCCTCGGCCACCGGAGCCGTCGGGGTACGGATCGCGCCGGCCGCCGCCGTCGCTTCGTTCACTGCACCGTCCCCCACGGACCGCCCGACCCGGCGTCGCGCGCCCCTGCAACCGTCAGCGGCGCGTCGCAGCGCGGGCAGCGATCCGCCAGCAACCGCGCGATGAGAAACGCACGGTGTTCCATCAAAAAGGCCATGCGCACCTCGTGCGGTAACTCGACCCAGTTCCGAAAATCCGCGCCGCACTGTAAACACAACCAGGCGGCTTGCGGTAACGCAAGGGGTGGATCTAACATGGATGGTTCAATCATGGCGGATTTCTCATTTCGACTTCAAGGGCATTTCAAGCTTTGGAATCCGCGCCTTTCATCTACGCGGCCCGTTCCAGACAGGCCGCTTCGATGACTATTTCGGCATCGGTTCGCGCTTCAATGGGGGTGAGTGCTTCATGAGCACTCTAGTTCGTGCCCCCTCCACGCGCATTAGGTCCGGCGTTCCCCGCCGTAGCCAATTTCAAAATGACGTTGGCTGCGTTGATATCCCGATCATGGCGACTATGGCAATCGGGACACGTCCACGCTCGAATCGACAACGGCATTTTTGCTGGTAGCTCCCGCAGTGGCTACAGGTCTTGCTAGTGGGTGCAAAGCGATCCACCACAATGACCTGACGCCCATACCAGGCGGCTTTGTAGTCGATCTGACGGCGAAATTCACCCATACCGACATCGGTAATGGCTCCCGCCAGATGATGGTTCTTGAGCATTCCCTTAACGTTCAAATCTTCAATCGCAATCACATCCGCCCGCTGCACCAGGGCCGTGGTGATCTTGTGTAGGAAGTCCTGGCGCATGGCGGCAATACGCGCATGAATCCGAGCGACCTTCAGGCGCTGCCGGTGTCGGCGGTGGCTGCCTTTCTGCTTTCGCGCCAATGCGCGCTGCTGGCGCTTGAAGTGCTTCAATTGGCTTTTGAGATGGCGCGGATTACCGGATTTCCAGCCATCGCTACTGACCGCCACGTCTTTGATGCCCAAATCCACGCCGATAGCCTGACCCGTCAGCGGCAAGGGGTTGATAGCGACCGCACAGGCGAAACTAACAAAATAGCGCCCATCCGGTGTTTTGCTGACGGTGGCCATCTTCGGTGTTCCGGCGGGCACGTGCGACCAGCGCAGCTTAAGCACGCCCAGTTTTGGCAGCTTGAGGCATTCGCCCGCCTGATAGGTGCGTTCAATCTGGCGTTGATCCAATTGATAGCGGATCGCTTGCCGGTCGTAGCGGCTTTTGAATTTCGGGTACTTTCCGCGTTTCTCGAAGAAGTTTTTGAATGCCTTATCCTGGTCAATCAGCGCTTGTGTCAGGGGTGCAAGACGCAGAATCACCCAACCAGGGAAATTCACTGCGCTTCCAGTCTGTCACTATCCGGTTCAGAGACACGTAGTTATGCCGCTCTTGCCGTTCCGTCTAGGCTTTGCCGCGAAGGTCAAGACAGCGATTCCACACAAACCGCGCATTCCCAAATTCCATCGCCAGTTGCCGACGCTGGGTAGCGGTCGGATAGCATCGAAATTTGTAGGCACGTTGAATCAACATATTGAAAGTATAACACAAATTGGTGTTTCTAACCGCACCGAGGCGCGACCCCTACCCAAAAACCGGCGCGGATGGCCCATCAAGAGCCGCTGGACGGGCAGCTTGGGGCAACATCGCCGTGCCCTTCAATCGAGGCGGGCCATGCTAAGGTCCGACGCAATCCCTTCTTTGACCAGCGGGGTCTTCTTTCATCCATGAACTCATTCAACGCCTTAACTAAGACTAACGCGATAGTAATCGTTTATTTTTTCTTTGGTTCTTTAGCCCTGACCGTTTCTCTTAACCCGTGTCGGCGAAACCAATCTTCCACCGCTTCAATCAATAGGTCGTGGACTTTCACTTTTTGTCCAAGCGTTGATTGCTCTAAGGCATAGCGTTGTAAGGATTTTTTGCGTCTGGATGAATATAAAGCATCAATTGTGCTGAGATATCCTTAAGTCCTTGATTTCCTCTGTCGGTAGATGTTTGAGTTGTCTGTATAGGAATAATCTCTTGTACGGCTTGTGTACTTTCCGCCTTCAGAGTCATTGCGTCGTAGGTGGGAGGCTGCCTTCTTGCCATGCTAATCTCTTAGTATATTAGTATAATATTCTAGCCATCCCCAAAGTTCAGCCGATTCCACAGCAGCACGGCTGTCAAGGTTTGACTAGGATGAAATCAGCCGAACATAGCTAGTCTAGTATATTAGTATAGTAGTTTACTATCCTACTAAGAGGCATTTCTGAACCCATCCCCAAAGTTCAGCCAATTCCACAGCAGCACGGCTGTCAAGGTTTGACTAGGATGAAATCAGCCGAACATAGCTAGTCTAGTATATTAGTATAGTAGTTTACTATCCTACTAAGAGGCATTTCTGAACCCATCCCCAAAGTTCAGCCAATTCCACAGCAGCACGGCTGTCCGTTTCCCATTCCTGGGCTGACATGCCTTCCGCTGAAGCGTAGGGATGTGCAACGAGTTGCGTTATCGCTGTTGGGCAGAGGGGAAGATTAAATGTCGTCAATGCTGCTCGTGCGAGAGCTAATGCGTGCGCTCTCGAAGGGGTCTTATTCAGAACAATCCCGGCAGGTTTATTTAAATTTTGCACGATTCCCACGACGACGCTCACCTGCTCTAAGTCCTCTGGGTAGGGACCGGTCACAAGTAGCGCTGCATCGGCAACGGAAGCAGCCAGATTGATAACTGGCTGGGCATGGGGTGGCGTATCAATGAACACCAAGTCAGCTCCGCGCTTAGCAAAGTCGGAGAGGGTTTCACCTATTCCGCGAGAGCCTAACCCCATCACAGCGGGGGCGGCGGCTTGGCGGCGGCGACTCCAGGAAACAACAGTTCCTTGTGGGTCGGTATCTAAGATGACTGTCTTCAATCCACTTATAAGCCCCTGAACCGCTAAGCTCCTTGCTAGCATGGATTTTCCAACACCACCTTTTTGAGCCAGAATAGAGATCGTTTTCATACTAATATACTTGTACATTAATATACATATGATTAAGTATCTTAGTATATCTGTACTGCTTTTATTCCTCCATTAGTTTGAAGCTTGTTTGAACTAAGTGAGCCAGGGACTAAGGGGATCAGCATTTAGCAGGCCACATGCTGGAAAATCAGTGTTTATGCAACAACGCCAATGATTAAATATTTAACTAATCTGAATTTTTATCGGGCGGCACGACTCGCCGCCGTTTTCTAAACGTGACGGCGACTTGAGGCGGTTCGGCGTTTGGCGTGGGACGCAAATCGGGCGGCTGGGAAGCGGGGTTTTGGGGTGCGGCGTCTCCGGGCGGGATGGGAGCGCGGCGGGGGCGGCGCGGCGCGACGCGCGGCGCGTTCGGCGGCCTCTCGGATCAGCCGCCGTTTTCGCTCTCCGCGCGTCTCCAGCACAATGCCCTGAGCGGCCAGGGCCGCCTTTACGGGCGGCGCTCTCCCGCTGGACGCGCTCGTACTCGGCTTTCCGCGCCGCCTTGGCTTCGCGGTTTTTCCGTTCGATCTCGCGCTGTTTCTTCCGCTTTTCCTCTCGCGCCTTATGGGTCCGCACCCGCTCGGCCTCGCCTGGCCGCGTTGGGTGGATGCGTCCAGCCGCTGAAGGGCGGCGGCGCGCTCTTCGGGCGTGACGGCGCGGCGACGTTGCCCTGTAGATCATAGCGGTGGTTGCCGCGATGGTGGATCAGAGCCAGCAGGGTAGCCATCGCGCGCCGTGTGATTGGCGAGCGCGCGCCGCAGCAGCGTGGCGTCGATCTCTGGTAAATGACGCACGAGATCGGCGTGAATGCCGGTTTTAAGCGGTTTGATCTGATCGTAGTCCTTGGGGAACGCCTTTGGGAACCGATCCTCAAGAGGGCATGGATGACGTTGACCGTTTGTTTGTCGCGCGTGCTCACAGGTCGCCTTTCAGGAGAGAGCGGGGCTGGATGTCCTAGTCTAAACCGTGGCGGTTTGAAGGCGTGCAACGGTTTTTTAGGTTTTCGTTTTTATAAAAAAACAGATTACTAAAAAATCCGATTTTAGCGTGCACTTAACGACGAGGAGAGGAACACTTAAACCGTCGATCAGGACCCGCCGCGCGAAACGCGCGCCGGCGACGGCGGCTTTAGGGGTCAAACCTTCGGCGGGTCAGGGGGTTGGCCTTCGCCATGGGTACACGTATTTCGCGCAAAAGGCGCGAGCGGGCGGCCTGGCGGGCGGTACGCGGTGGAAGGAATCCCATGTGGATCGCGTTGACGGATGAAAAAGCCGGGAAAATCGCGCGTTTTACGGGGTTGGCGTGACGGGTGGGGGCGTTAGGGGAATTTTAAGACGATGAAGGCCCGCCAGCGGGCGCGGGCAACAGTGAACGAGGGCCGGAACGCGGGCGCTAGGGCGCGCTAGGGCGCTTGAGGGGTCTTGTTCAGGCGTTCTCGAAGTTCGCTAAGGGATAAGCCCGCCGCCGCAAGTTCGGCCAGCCGCCGGTGGCGCTCGATGGCGGCCGCGTCAGCGGCGGGAGCCGTCGGTGAGAGCGACTGCCGGCGCGCGCGCGGGCGCGCGGGGTTTCAGAGGCGACAGCGGGTAACGGCGGGGCGAGACGCGGCGGCGGGGCCGCCGGCCGGTGATGAACCGGCTTGCGGGCTTTGCGTTGGGCCTGCTGCCAGGAGACTTCCAGACCCAACGCGCGGATCAGTCGAAACGAGTTGCCGCACTGGCCCCCAACCGACGCCGACCCAGCAGCGCCGCCGCCGGTCATACTGCCGGCCGCGCCCGGTGTTCACCAGCAGCGCCGCGCGGGCCAGGGTGGCGAGCGCCCGCTTGACTCGCGAGAGCGACAGGCCAGTGTGGCTGGCGATCCAGGGGGCGCTCAGCCCCAGTCGGTCGGGGCCGTGGGGGATGGCCACCTTCAAACTGGAGATGTCCGTATAATATACCATCAAACTCAACACGAGAATGATCGATTCCCGCCGTTCGCTGCGCTGTTGGCGCCAGCGGATCGTGGGTAGGGCAGTACCTGTTTTAAGGTCGCCGATGGCGTGATGCCGCTTTTCGAGCCGCCAGTGCCGTTCGGGTTGACTGAGCACGTCCCAGCACGCCGCGCGCGGCAAGCGGTAATACTCCGGCAGTTTGCCCACTGCTTTGAGAATGAGGGTCGGGCGTGCGGGGTTGGCGCCCTCGGGGAGCTGCAACTGGTGAAAGCGCGGTGCGCGGGGATCGTGCCCGCAGCGGTTGCCCGTCAGCGCGGCGAGCGGTACGGCGGGTGAAAAAGGCGACAAAACGCCCGTGCCGCCGGATACGGGGCCGGCGGGCAACACGGAGCCTTCGGACGACATGGCCGACGCGGGGGTGGCGCAATCCGAAACGGGGCGGCGCTACGCGGCGTCAGCGCGGCGGCGGGCGAACACCGCCGGGTCGGGTGGACGCCGGGCGGCGGGCGGGCGGGCGCGATTTTGCGGCTCTCGAATACAGGCGTGCATGGCGGTTCCCCTGAAATTGAGGTCAACAGACTCCCCTGGGGGTCTTGCAAGCCGTCCGGGAACCGCTATAATCGAGAACATCTTACGGATTCTCGATTGTTGTCCTTAGCGGATCTTTGGATGGCAGTCCTTGCAAGACCCTCAGCTTGATCCCCGGTCGGAAGATTCGGGGATTTTGCCGTTTGGGGCTGGGTGTTTTACAGTGTTAATG
>JADJQQ010000006.1 GCA_016712625.1 Candidatus Competibacteraceae bacterium
CACATCCACATCAATGCCGCTGTAGTTGCCTTTTTCATCGGCGAACGAGAAGCCCGGCAGGCCGTCGCTGACGCCGCATTTGATGAAACCGTTTTTTTTGATGGTGTCCAGCGTGGCGCCGGCGTGGACATTACTGGCGGCGAGCAAGAATACCGACGTGACAGCGAAGATTTTGAATCTTTTCATGCGGTATTTCCTCAGGCAAGTAGGGAAAAGCTTCTTTTAGTATTGACCAAAATGTAACAAAATCAATAGCGTCATCCCCTGAAGTTTGAGAGCCATCACTCCAAAATGGTAACAATCGCCGGCTCGATTTTTTGTGAGATAGCATAAGCCATTATTTATTTTTATAAAAAACAACAAGAAAGAGCTTATTTTCTAAAGATCGCGGGCGATGTTCGCACTCAAAGTGAGCGGACACCCAGTCACTCGCGTCCACGCTCTCGGCGGTGGCTTGCCGGCAGGGCGTATTCGGGCTTACCCCGCTTGCAGATGTTCAGCTCGCCTGGGACAGGAAAAACTGTTCGCTCACGCTGATCGAAGGATCAGCGCCGCTTGGTTTGGATCGCGCGGGCTGTGAGCAGACGAGATCGCTTGGCGAGGATCAACCCTCACCCAAGACCCGCCGCCGCAACAGCCGCTCATCAATGGGAATCAGAACCAAAATCATCAGTAAAAACAGACCACAGGCTATCAGTAGGTGCTGGTTCATCGCGCCGGTGAGCAGCAACAGGCGTACTCCCTCGGCCAGATGATGCAAAGGATTCAGGGTGAGCCAGAGCTGGGCCCAAAGGGAATCCCCCGCCAACGGAAAGTACGTGCTGCTGGCGAAACCAAGCGGCATGATCACCAAAAAGAATGGGATATTCATGTGGTCGATGGTAGGCACGAGGGCGGTGAACAGCAGCCCCAGCGAGGCGAAGGCGAGGGCGGCGAGAAACAGCAACGGCAATACGAGCAGCGCGCTGGACCAGTAAAGCTGGATCCAGCCGGTTATCGAGAATCCCGCCAGCACCAGAATCACGATCAGGGCATAACAGGTTCCCAAGGTGGCGGCCCACAGCGCCTCACCCCAGACGACATGCTCTAACCGCACCTGAGTAATCAGTTGCCCTTCCCAGGTTTTCTGGTAGTGCATGCGGATGTAGGCGGCGAACAAGGCTTGAAAGAAGGCCGTCATGAACGCGGTATACGCCAACATGCCAGGCGCCAGATAAGCCAGATAGGGCACCGAATGCCCGCGCCAGGCCAATTCGGGGATAAAGCCGCCCAAGCCGACGCCAAATGCCAGCAGCAGGATGATCGGTTCCAGCAAGGGGGGTAGCGCGGCCGTGTGCCAGTTACGTCGATAGACGGTAAAGTGCCGCATCAAAACGGCGCGACTCTGCCACTGAAAAGCGGCGCGGTAATGAGGCGTCATGATTTGTCGGCCAGTTTCAGGAACAAATCATCCAACGTCGGCGGACGGACCTCGAAACGCAGATCGCCGAATTGGGCGCTAAATTGGGCCAGACCCGGCCCGTTCAGGGCCAGATGCAAACTGGAGAGTACCCGGCTGGGTTCTGGCAAACCGACCTGACGCGCCCACTCGCGCACGGCTGGCGCGGCGGGATCGGCGGCTTCCAGCACCAGCATGTGCTCGCCGACCAAATCGCCCAGCACGGTTCGGGATTGTCCCGCCGCCACCATCCGGCCTTCGCGCAACACCAGCAACTCATCGGACAGGCGCTCGGCTTCTTCCATGTAGTGCGTGGTCAAGACGATGCCCAAACCCTCGCGGCGGAGCGCGTCGATCAGCTCCCAGACTTCCAAGCGGGCTTGCGGGTCCAGACCGGTGGTTGGCTCGTCCAGGAACAGCAACCGTGGTTCGTGCACCAGCGCGCGGGCGAGCATCAGCCGGCGTCGGTAACCGCCAGAGAGAATGTCGGGTTTTTGGTTGGCGTAACGGTCGAGTCCGAAGCGTTCGAGCAGCGCGCTGATTCGTGGTTTCAAAGCGGACGGGCGCGGCCGGAAATAGCGACTCATCTGCACCAGATTGTCGCGCACCGTAAAATCGGTGTCGAAGGTATCGTCCTGGGTGCAGACGCCGACCCGCCGGGCGGCGGTTTCTGGGTCGGCGTGGCGGTCGATTCCCGCCACATGAACCGTGCCGGCGTCGGGTTCAAGAAAACCGTAACACATTCGCAAGGTGGTGGTCTTACCAGCGCCGTTGGCGCCCAGCAATCCCAGCACTTGGCCGGCCTGACAGCGCAAGCCCACCCCGTCAACGACGCGGCGACCGGCGAACTGCTTGACCAAGCCCTCGGCCAGCAAGACCGGTTCGCGTTGGGCATTAAGATCGTCTGAGAATATCATCGTCGCGCGCGCTCCAAGAGCATTTTTCGCTCGCGTTCGTTGCGGGTGAGCGCCGCCGCCCGCGCGAATTCCGGCCGCGCTTCCTCGAAACGGCCCAGCTTGGCCAGCAGGTCGCCACGCACGCTTGGCAGGAGATGATAGTGCTTGAGCGCTGGCTCGGCGGCAAGCCCATCAACCGCTTCGAGTCCCGCCGCCGGACCAAACGCCATGGCCAGCGCGACCGCCCGGTTAAGCTCGACAACTGGAGACGGGGCAAGCTGGGCCAACGCATCATAGAGCGCGGCGATGCGCTGCCAGTCGGTTTCGGTTGCAGTGGACGCGCGGGCATGACAGGCGGCGATGGCGGCTTGCAACGCATACGGCCCATAGCTTTGGCCGAGCGCCTCGATGCGCGCGAGCGCGACGAATCCGCGCCGGATTAAAACGCGATCCCAGAGCGACCGGTTCTGATCAGCCAGCAGGATCGGTTCTCCATCAGCATTGACCCGCGCCCACGCCCGCGAGGCCTGAAACTCCATCAGCGCTATGAGGCCATGAACTTCGGGTTCCGCCGGGGCGAGTGTCGCCAGAATGCGGCCCAGACGCAACGCTTCGTCGCACAGTTCGGGCCGCAGCCAGCGGTCGCCGGCGGTCGCGGCATAACCCTCATTAAAGATCAGATAGATGACTTCGAGCACAGAAGCCAAGCGGCCGGCAAGTTCACTGCCGCGCGGGACTTCAAAAGACACGCGCGCTTCGGCGAGCGTGCGCTTGGCCCGCACAATCCGCTGGGCGACGGTCGGTTCGGCAACCAGAAAGGCCCGCGCGATCTCTTCAGTGGTCAAGCCGCCGAGCAGGCGCAAAGTGAGCGCGACGCGGGCCTCGGTGGACAGCACCGGATGGCAGGCGACGAACATGAGACGCAACAGGTCATCAGCTACGGGTTCGTCAAGCGCGGCGTCAGTTTCGACAGGGGCCGCATCCTGTAACTGACCCTCGATCTCTCGCGTTAACTCCGGCTCTTTGTGCTGGTGTAATGCCTTGTGCCGGATCAGATCGATAAACCGGCGCTTGGCGACCACTAACAACCAAGCGCCGGGGTTATCAGGAATGCCTTGCTCGGGCCACCGCTCGAGCGCCGCAACCAGCGCATCCTGCGCCAGTTCTTCCGCAAGCCCAATATCGCGGACCCGCCGCGCCAGCGCCGCGATAATCTTAGAGGATTCAATCCGCCAAATCGCTTCGACGGCGCGATGCGCCTCGGAACTCTTCACCATTGGTAGACCCTCGCCATCAAGCCTGCCCTGATGACTGAGCGCAATGCGCCCAGTCATCCCATTTCAACCCACAGTTTGCGCCAGCTTTCGGTAGCTGCGCCAAACCCAAACGTCTCCCATTCCACCAACTGGCGCACCTCGATTTCTCCATCTTGGCCGTCGAACACAGGATTAGGAAAGCGCCGGGACCATTCCAGCGCTTCCGCCTTCGATTGGGCTTGGATTAAGATGTAACCGGCGATGAGTTCCCGCGTGTTGGCGAAAGGTCCGTCGATCACGGTCCGTTTTGTCCCCGCGCAACGGATGCGCCACCCTTTCGCGCTCGGCTGCAATCCCGCCGCATCGAGCAACACCCCGGCTCTTACCAGTTGGTCGCGATACGCTGCCAGTTCGGCGATAACCCGTTCTGGCGGCAAGACGCCGGCTTCGCTGGCCTGGGTGGCTTTGACGATGATCATGAAACGCATGAATTTCGATCTCAATCGGGAACGTTGATCATCCAACTCACGCCGAAGCGGTCGGTGACCATCCCGAAACAGGGCGACCAGAAGGTCTTGCCGAGCGGCATTTGCACCTGCCCACCATCGGCCAGCGCATTGAACAGGCGATCCGCGTCGGCGGCGTTAGTCGGCGAAAGCGATAACGAGAACCCTTGGAAACTCGATTGTTCGGAAGATGGATTATCGGAAGCCATTAGCACGGTATCGCCGATCCGCAATTCCGCGTGCAGAATTTTATTTTCCGAGCCGGCCGTGATCATTTCCGGATCGGGGCTGTCCTGATAGCGCATCAGCATATCCACTTGGGCGTCAAGCGTGTGGCGGTAAAACTCGATCGCTTCCTCGCAGCTGCCTTCAAAAAATAAATAAGTCAACACGTTCATGGCGATCTCCTTCGATTTCGGTTAGAGAACCGGGCCGACCGGTCGGAAAACCGGTTGTGTTCGGCTTCTAGCGAGAACGACGAACTAATAGGCCCGAAATCGACATGCGACAAATTTTTATTTCAAGAGAGGTAACAAGGACCGGTTTCGCGCACTTCGATAGTGGCCCATTCGGCGGCGGGACATTCGCTGGCGACGGCGAGCGCTTGTGCTTTTGAATCACAATCGAGGAGAAAAAAACCACCCACCATTTCCTTGGCTTTAGCAAATGGGCCATCGGTTACAGTGCGCTGACCGTCGCATACCCGCATCCGAACCCCTTCGGCGACAGGCCGCAAAGCGTTGCTAGCCAACAGTAGCCCGCGCCCTTGCAAATTCTCCTCGAATGCGAGCATTTGCTGATAGCGCCGTTGGGCCTCTTGCTGGGATCGGGTTTCTCGTTGTCCGACCAGCTCAACAATGAGTAACAGATAAGACATCGCAAGCTCCGCCTTTGCTTTAGACAGTCACGAAGGGCGTTTTACAAAACCTCTTGATCGGCCAACAGCACACTCGCTGGGGTCAATTCCTCGTCGTATTTTCCCATTTCGGTCAACATCTGTGCCTCGATAACGCACCCGCCTCGCTGTCTGTCGTGGTTTTCACGATCACCATGACGCGCATCGTGCCGCTCCTGTCGGATTGAATGAAAAGTTGGATTTCGGGGCAGGTTTTAAGTGCCCTGAATCGCTGTTTTTCCCTATGCCGAATGGAGCGAGGCGCAATTGACGCGCGCCATGGATTTTTACTCGTCCTGCAAAAGCTCGATAAAGTACAGCGGAAACACGGCGTCGGTTGGGTCGCGCATCGGTGGATGGCGGCCTTTGCATTTGTACGCGTGGCCGAGCTTTCCGACCGTCTCGAGGGTGACTGCCCAGCTCGCCGGGACGATCATTTCGAACCGGCCACAGGGCCACGCTGGGTCGGACCGGACTCAAATTCCCTTGCCTTGATTCGGCCGCGAAGCAAGTAGAAGCGCATTTGGTCGATACCGAACCAGGATGGCGCGCGTGTTGTCCATGGCCCCACAGGCGGGAAGGCCTTTAGAGCCTTTTAGTATTTTCCCGATTAGCGCAACTACTTGGAGGAGAAGACATTATGAAGTTTCTGGTCAACCCCGTACCACCCATGCAGCGTCAGAAAGATTTAAACCGCGGGTCTTATTGCAAACAAGCGCTGCTGGACTACTGGTTTCAGAAGCCGAACGGCAGATCGTATGGCCATCTGAATTTAAATCTCAGCCTGGGAGAGTCTCCTTAAAAGAGTAGGACCCGCCATCGTGTCCGGTAAGCTGGGAGGCGCGGATTGAGGCACTTGGAAACTGCCCACGCCAATAGGCACAAAAAAATAGAAGGCTGGTTGCGGTCATGATGTCCTTATCGTCGGAACCGACTCTACCGAGAATAAGATATGCTATAAAGACCTGCTCCAAGGAGACGCACTCAAGGAAAAGGATTACGAGCACACCGCCAAGAAGATCGACCAAGACTGCGTGTTTTATGTCGATGGTATTTTAGCGGCAAAAATGATATTCGATACCCTTGGGTCCACTTGATGGCGCTCGCGCTCCGGCTGACCGACGGCGCGGCGGTGTCGCTCCACTGGGGTTCGTGGCGGGTGGTCTGTTGGTCTGACGTTGGCCCCGGCTGGTTCTCCTGCCGGCGGTGGAGTGGAGCGCTCATCGGGTGCACCCGCTGGACTTATCCGCTCGCCTTGCTGGAAATCGCCCTGTGCCAGCCGCATCGGGCGCTCTGCGCACGTAGCCCCACTGAATATTTCAACTAGGATTTTAAAACCCACTTGCGCTTAACCAACCGTTCGGCCAATCCCAACACCTTGCGGCAACAAGCAGAACCTTTCCCGTAATGCCTGCGCCAGACCCCGCAACGGATCGTGGCCTCTGTCAATCGTCCCGCCGTCCGCCGCTTGATCGCCTATTTCATCGCCGGGTTAATAATGCGGCGGGAAAAATGTAATTTTCTTATAAATAACAATAAGAAGGAGACTGGTTTCTTATGACTGTACGTGTGCTCGCCACTCGTGGATTATCCAATGTTCGTGATGCGATTGATTTGATTCATCAAGCAATGGCGCCAGCGGAATTCCATCTGGGAGTAAGCTATGCGACTCAATATACGCCATTGCGGTTGGTGGCTGATTCCTTTTATTTGGAGCCGTCCGATGGGACGGCTGAGGCGTATGTCGAATGGCTGTTGGCGTTGTGTCGGGAGCAGGATTTTCGCTGGGTTTGGCCTCAAAGCCGCTGGTCTTTATTGCTCGGCGAGCAGGATCGTTTCAGGTCCGCCGGTGTAGGGCTCATCCTGCCGTGCCCAAACGGGGAATTATTGGCTGAGGTTCAGGATAAATCCCGCGCCAACACGCGACTAGCAGCGGCTGGCGTGCCGTTGCCGCAGACCTGGCAAATCACCACGAGCGCGGAATTTGTTGAAGCGATGAAGGCGCTTAACCAGGTCGGGCGGCAGGGATGCGTCAAACCGATTCAGTCGATCTACGGCCTCGGTTTCCGCTTGATCGACGACAGTCAATCGCCGTTGGACCGCTTGCTGGCCAATGATACCTTCGCCATTAGCGCGGCCGAATTCGTGCGCCTGCTCGATATGGCGCAAAGCCAACGCCCGTTTCTGATGATGGAATATTTGACCGGCGATGAACGCTCGATCGACTGTCTGGCTTGTCATGGCCGATTGATTCGGGCGGTCGTGCGCCGCAAGCATGCTCGTTCTGGCTGGCGATGGCAGCTTATTGAAACGGATTCAGAAGCGTGGGAAATTGCCCGCCGTGCTATCGCTGCTTTCGAACTCAATGGCTTGGTCAACGTCCAAACGCGCGAGCGAATCAGTGCCGACGGTCGCCGCGAGCAATGTTTTTTAGAGGTGAATCCCAGGATGTCGGGCGGCATTTATCTGTCTTGCGAATCTGGATTGAATTTACCGTACTGGTTGCTACGATCGGTGGCCCATTCGATTGACGAGGCTGCAATTCCTCACCCAGCGACCGGCGTGCGAGTGGCTAAAATCGAGCGGGCCGTAAGCTTGTAATGATGGAGGCGCCACCGCTTCACAATCCGCCGCGTCGAGTTTTGTTGTTGGGCAAACTCGGTAGTCTGGTGTTGTGGTTAGAGAATTTGCAGCGCGCGTGCCGTAAGCTCGGACACCGCACGCGTGTTTTCGCCATCAACGGCGAGACGCTAGCGGCGCGTCTTCACTGCAAATGGCAAAGCCGAGGCGTCAGCGAGTGGATGTTAGCCCGATTCGAGCGAACGTTAGCCCAGTTTCGCCCGGATCTGGTGGTGGTAGCCGGGTTGTTTGGGGTGCCGGTGGATTACATGCGCCGGTTGAGCGTGCATCCTAATCGCCCTCCAGTCGCTGGTTTGGTCGGAGATCGCTTTCAGGCGAGTGAGCGCGAACGAGCCGATCAGTGTGATCGGCTTTATTTTACGGATACGTGTTTTCTGCGGGATGCGGAGCTTGCCGGTTTTCGGACACCCGGCGCTTATCTGCCGTTGGGAGTCGATCCCGAATTATTTCGCTTGGGTTACGCCGCGCGCCGTTTTGAGCTGTTATTCGTCGCGAGCCGCACCGATGTTCGGGAAACCGTGGTGCGGGGTTTGCGCGCGCCCGCCCGCATTGTTGGCACCGACTGGAGCGCCTTGGCGGATGAAGGATTCCATCGAGTGCGGAATCATAAAATTGGACGCTGGCGTTTGATCCAACTCTATCAACGCCATTTTGCGGTGCTCAACGTGCGCAACGAAGCCAACGTGGAGCATGGACTCAATCAGCGCAGCTTCGAGCCGCTGGCCTGCGGCACGCCGGTAGTGAACGATGATCTGCCTGACGTGCCGCGCTGTTTCGAGCCGGGGCGGGAAATTCTGATCTATCGGGATGCCGAAGAACTCAATGAATGGATTGCGCGATTGCAGCGGGATCGGCCCTTCCGCCTGACTTTGGCGGAGGCGGGAAGGAAACGGGTTCTGGCTGAGCATACCTATTGCCATAGAATGCACGTCATCTTGAAGGATCTGAATCCATGAACGTTGCTGGAGGAGTAGTGCGTTGCGAACGCTGAAGGTGCTGATCCAGGCCGGTCGCCTCACCCTTAATGTCCGCCGCGAGGAATTACCGCTGGAGGATTGCCTGACTTGCGCCACCCGTCAGAATCCGCGCCGCTTGTATTTGTTTGTCAGCAAAGTGTTGGGAAAACACTGGCCGGTTCGACCGAGCGTGATGGCTGCGGTTCATGCCCGGCTCGGCGCGAAAATCGTTAGCCTCCCAGGACCAATATTAGTCATCGGGATGGCCGAAACGGCGACGGCCTTGGGGCGCGGCGTTGCTGAAGAAGCAGCTAACCAGAGCGGGCGAGATGATATTTTGTATTTGCAAACCACGCGCTATCGTTTGTCCCGGCCGCTGGCTTTCAGTTTCGAGGAGGCGCACAGTCACGCGCCCGATCATGCGGTGTACGTGGCTGATCCCGCGTTGCGGCCGCTCTTTGGCGCGGCGCGGACTTTAGGGGTGGTGGATGACGAAATTTCGACCGGGCGGACTTTGATCGAACGGGCCCGCGCCTGCTGCAAGCTCACTCCCCACATCGAACGGGTGGCTTTGGTTTGCACCACGAACTGGTTAAGCAGTGAACGTCAGCAGGAATTGGCTCCCTCGCTGGAGAAAATTGTGTTATTTCCATCCTTGATCGAAGGCGATTTCACGTTCGAACCGGACCCTCAATTTCCATCCCCCGATCTGCCGATCGTCATCGCTAATACGGATCGCCAACATGACCGGATTGTGGCTGATTCAGCGCGGATCGGCTTAATCGCGGGCCGTCGGCTGTCACCTCCTGTAGTCGATTTGCCGCCGCGGCGTCCGCTGGCGGTTATCGGGACCGGTGAGTATGCCTACATTCCTTTTCGGATCGCGCTATTGCTGGAACAGCGCGGTTACGATGTTTGCTTCCAATCCACTACCCGTTCGCCGATCCTGGTGGGCGACGCCATCAGCAGTCGGCGCGAATTCCCGGACAATTACGGCGATGGCATTCCCAATTATCTCTATAACCTGGATGACAAACGGCTGCCCATCATTTGCTACGAGCATCCCACCATGCCGTCGCGGCATCCGCTGGTCGATCAGATCGGCGCGCTAACGTGGATTACGGAATAATCATGCCGCGCCTCGTAGTCTTTCTCGATCTTGACGACACCCTTTTTCAAACCGCGCCCAAGTGTCCGCTGGATGAAACAGTTCAAACCATAGCCGTTGACCGCACCGGTCGGGCGCTCTCGTTTATGACGCCCAAACAGCGGCGCTTACTAAGTTTATTAGCGGAGCGGGGCGAGATCATCCCCGTCACTGGCCGCACCGATGACGCCTTGGGGCGGGTGATGATCATGTTCGACTCCTGGCGCATCACCCATCACGGCGCGGTGATTCGGCAAGCTGACGGCCGATTGCCTGCCTGGTGGTATGAGGAAGTGCAACCTTTACTGCTAGCGGCGGAGCCTTGTCTTCAGGATAGCGCCACCCGGCTGATGGCTGGCGCGGTAACGGGCGGTTACCGAGTGAGCAGCCATACGGTTGAGGGACACCGAGCTATGTTTCGGTGAAAGCCGACGATGGCGGAGCCACTTTAGGCCGCTTGCGGGCGCAACTGGAGGAGATGGGATTGCCCCCGGAATTAGCCCTGCACCACAACGGCAACAATTTTGCCTTGATGGTGAAGGGGGCGCAGAAACAGGATGCCGTGCGTCGGTTGATCCGCGAGTTGGAGAAGACGGGGCCCATTGTGACTCTCGGCGCTGGCGACAGCCTAAGCGATATTCCGTTCCTGCGGGTTTGCGATTTTGCCCTGACGCCAAGGGATAGCCAGATTCAGGGAGAGACCTGGAGCGCGTATTCGCCATGAAGCCTTTTACTGGTAGCTATCGCGCCGAGGATACCGTATTTCTGCTGAAGCCGATGCAACTCGACATGGTGGATGTGGCCGCCAAGGAACGCCTGATTCAGTCCGGCCAACGGCATTACAGCGAGATGCTAGCGCCAGAGCGAGCGCCAGAGCCTGCTTATCTGGCGTTGTTCGAAGCCCTTACCGAACGCTACGCCTCGCGCTTGGCGGCGGAAACGTTGGCGCTAGCTCAATATCTGGCGGCGGGCCGACCGGGTGAGATCACCGTGGTTTCACTCGCTCGCGCCGGCACGCCCATCGGCGCTTTACTGGTTCGGGCGCTGCGACACATCGGTCGCTCGGACGCCCAGCATTACTCGATTTCCATCATCCGCGACCGGGGCATCGACCGGAATGCCTTGCGCTACATCCTCAACAAGCAAGGGCGCGAGCCGGCGGGACTGGCTTTCGTGGATGGGTGGACCGCCAAGGGAGTGATCAGTACAGAATTACGCCGGTCGTTGCAACAGTGGAATGCCCACCAGCCGGAGCAACTCGATGAAGCCTTGCATGTTGTGTCGGACATCGGCGGGGTGGCGGATGTGGCGGCGACCTACGACGATTACGCGATTCCCAGCGGCATTCTGAACGCCACGGTCTCCGGCTTAACTAGCCGATCAATCCTCAACGCCGCCATCGGCCCACACGATTTTCACGGCTGTGTATTTTATGCCAATTTCGTCCCACACGACCGCAGTACCTGGTTTCTTGATCGGGTGAGCAGTGGCTTTGCCAGCACGGTGCCGGCGGCGGTGGGTTGCGATGTTGGGAAACAAGCCGAGCGGCGGGCCGCGATGAGCCGTTTTCTGGACCGCTTGCACGGGCAATATCGAATTACAGATCGCAATTTTATCAAGCCGGGCGTCGCTGAAGCCACGCGGGTTTTGTTGCGTCGGGTGCCTGATCTGCTGCTATTGCGCGATCCCAAGCAACCGGATGTCGAGCATTTGCGGCTCTTGGCCGAGCAGAAACAGGTTGCGATCCTGGTCGATCCCGCCATGCCGATTCAGGCAACCGCCCTGATCAAGGATTTATCTTAAATCGGGAAGGATGGCCAATCAGCTACCCGCCGGCTCCGGTTCGTGTCCAGGCTAGAAAAGCGTTTCGGTTGCGGGAACAAACGAGCACTTTGCCGGCGCCGGAGAAGCGCAAAACGACGCCTTCGCCGCTGGTGGCGCTATTAATCAAATTGCCCAAAAACCCGGAATTCGCGCTGGCAGTCGTCACGGAAATTTCATAATGCAGGTTGCGATCCCAGGCGACGACATGGGCATTGTCGATGAGGGTCTCTTTACCCGGTTCCACGTTCAGCATAAATAGGGAGCCAAAGCCAGAAACCACCATCTGTCCCTTGCCGCTGGCTTCCAGCACGAAAAAACCGCCGCTTTGCGCAAACAGCGCGTTTCCCAGACTCTGGGTTCGGGTTTGTAACTGGATATCGGCGGTGGAAGCCACAAAAGCGCCATCATTGAGAATGTAGGATTGGGGTCCGATATCAATAATTTGCAGTGCGCCGGGCAACATCGGAGCTAGCAGGCAGTCGCCATCTCCGCGCACGGCCTCGATATGCTGCTGAAAGAATGACTCGCCGGTGGTCAGCCGGCGCATCAGGGCGCGGCCCAGGCCGCCCGCCATTTTGCCTTGCAAGTCGAGGGTGGATTCCATCATCACCATGGCGTCAGATTCGCAAAGGATTTTTTCGCCCCTTCGCAAGGAGACGTGCAAGAACGGATCGATATCGCCAGTGATGGTGAAGGTGGGCATTGCGAACCTCGTTTGAACAGTAATGGCTGTGGTTAGTAACAAATTCAGAATAACTTTATTGGATAATCCAGCAATGACAACTATATATTTCGAACGTGATAAGAATACACAATAGGCGGATTTTTAAAATTTTTAAGGAGGAAAGCGCCTGCTCCAGCAACTGTATGGCTCTAAACCGGTGCGGCGCGGTACAGAATGAGTACGGCTTTCATTGATTATCGACATTCGCCGTCTGAAGGGCAGGGCGATAACGGTCTTGGTCCGGGAAGATCCCGGTCTCCTTTGTCGGCGATGCAATTGGGGGCCTCGCTCTATGTGCCGGCAACCCGGCCAGATTTGGCGGCTATTGCCAGCGGCGTTAAATTTCCTGAATTGCGCTCGGTGATCTTTTGCACCGAAGACGCCGTGCACGAGCGTGATTTGAATCAAGCACTGAATCACCTAGTGGCTTTGTTGCCGGAATTGAATTCCAGCGCCATGGCGCGATTTATCCGCCCCCGCAATCCAACCATCTTGTGGCGGTTGCTGCAAATGAATGGAATCGAGGGCATTGATGGCTTTGTGTTACCCAAATTCGGACCACATACGCTGGGCGATTGGCTGCGAGTTTGGGATGACAGCAAGGGCCACTATTTGATGCCGATTTTGGAGACCGCTGAAGCTTTCGATCATCGCAAGATGGAAGTTATGCGGGATCGATTAGAGGACTATGGCTTACAAGACCGCATTTTGTGCCTGCGGATCGGCGGCAACGACCTATTGAATCTGCTCGGCATTCGGCGCAGCCGCGGGGCGACGGTTTACGACACCCCTTTGCGCGGCACCATCGCTGACCTGGTCCGGACTTTCCATCCGGCGGGTTATCATTTGAGCGCCCCGGTGTTTGATTATCTGGATACGCCAGAGGCATTGGCGCGGGAGGTGGAAGCGGATTTACAGCATGGCCTGGTTGGCAAGACGGCGATCCACCCCGCGCAAATTCCAGTGATTGAGGCGCTATATCAGGTCGCTCGCGACGATTACGAGACCGCGACCGCGGTGCTGGCCCCGGATACGGCGGCGGTATTCAGATTGCGCGATTCGTTTTGCGAACCCGCCACCCACTGGCGTTGGGCGCGGAGCGTTTTGGAACGGGCGCAAGTATTTGGAGTGCGTGTGGTTTCCGGGGAAAGCGATCATGGGCAACGACATGAAAAACCCGGCTGAGCCGGGTTGTAAGGAGAGTCGCGACGCCTTAACGTTATCAGGCGGATTGTGATTCATGTTTGGCGATGGCGGTTTCCACCAATTGTTTTAGCTCGCCGTTCTGATAGAGCTCGACAGTGATATCGCAACCACCCACCAATTCACCACCGATATAAATCTGGGGGAAGGTGGGCCAGTCAGCGTAACGAGGCAGACTGTCGAATATTTCGGGATCTTCCAGTACGTTCACGTAAGCAAACGGAAATTCGGTCGCCGCCAGCGCCTGAGAGGCGCGCTGCGAGAAACCACAGCGCGGCATCTCCGGGGTGCCTTTCATATAGATGACCACCGGGTTGGATTCGACCTGCTGTTTGATGCGTTCCAGAACTTCATCCATCGGAAATACCTCAAGTTAGGATAGTGGGAAGGGGATAACCCAGACGAGGGCCGGTAAGCGGGTTCCGGCAGGGGCTGGCAGTCTATTGAAATCAGATGGCCCGCGGGACCATGAGTTCCAGTAGCCCGATTATTTGATAGACCACCAACGTCGAAAACGAAACGACGGAGCATGAGGGGAAGAGAGCGAACTGCTGTCGTTGCGGGGCTCAAGGCTGTTTCAAGCCGTTCCGGTTCGATGCGCTGAATCTACATTGATTTGCAACCACAGTTCCAAGAGGGCGGCATGCCACAATTTGCTGCCCAGCAAGCGGGTCATGTGGGCTTCAGGTTCAGCCAACAGCCCATCCAGATAAGGCCGTTGCCATAGGCCGCGTTCTCGACAGGCCCGCGAATTAACGATGTCCCGCATAAAATCCAGAAACCGGCCCCGAACAAACTTGAGCGCCGGCACGGGGAAATAACCTTTAGGCCGATCAATCACCGCATCGGGCAGCAAGCCACGAGCGATTTTCTTCAGGACGTTCTTACCCCCGCCGCCGATTTTCAAATTGGGTGGTAATTGCATTGCCAGTTCCACCAGTTCGTGATCCAGGAACGGCACTCGTGCTTCCAAACCCCAAGCCATCGTCATGTTATCGACGCGTTTTACGGGATCATCGACGATGAGGGTTGTCACATCCAGCCGCAGTACCTTGTCGATATACTCCTCAGCGCCCCCCGCCGCCAGTCGCTCGGCGATCAATTGGGCTGTGTGGTCAGGGCCGTGGTGGACCGGCGCCACCGTGGCCAGCCATTCGGGGTGATCACGGTCGAAATAATGGCGTTGAAAACGCTCCAGGTCGCTACCCGTTTCGGCCGCCATGCGCGGATACCAAAAATAACCGCCGAATACCTCATCGGCGCCTTGACCGCTTTGCACCACCTTGACCGCTTTCGAGACGCGCTCGGACAAAAGGAAAAAGGCCACCGCATCCTGTCCGACCATCGGTTCGGCCATGCAGGTGATGGCTTCCGGAAGACGGTCTAGCACTTGATCGTTTGGAATTAAATACTTGTGATGCTGGGTTTGGTAACGCGCTACAACTTGGTCGGAGTATTCAAACTCGCTGCCCTTTTCCTCCGGCTGGTCTTCGAAGCCAACCGAGAAAGTCAGTAAATCGCGAACGCCAGTTTCGGCCAGCAGCGCCACCAGCAAACTGGAATCCAGGCCGCCGGACAAGAGGACGCCCACCGGCACATCAGCAATATCCAACCGCCGCCGTACCGCCAGCCGCAAAGCCGCGTGAATCGCGTCGATCCATTCTGCCTCCGTACGTGCTTCAGTCGGCCGCGTGGCTTGCAATCGCCAGTAGATTCGGCTGTGCTGGGTTCCGTTCGCATCGATGGCGAGCGTGGTGGCGGGCGCCAGCTTGCGGATGCCTTGCAAGATGGTGCGCGGCGCTGGAATGACCGCGTGTAAGGTCAATTGATGGTGCAACGCCACGGGGTCGATAGCGGTGTCGACATCGGCGGCTTCCAGTAGCGCTTGGGTGTTGGAAGCAAAGCGAAACGCCCGCTGGCTTTGGCTGTAATACAGCGGTTTGATCCCCAAACGGTCGCGCGCCAAGAAGAGGCCACGCTTGCGGATATCCCAGATGGCGAAAGCGAACATGCCGATCAGATGTTCGACGCACCGCTCCCCCCATTCGGCGTAGGATTTCAGGATAACTTCCGTATCTCCTTCCGAAAAGAATCGGTAGCCTTTGGTTTGCAACTCGCGCCTTAGCTCTCGATAGTTGTAAATGGCGCCGTTGAAGACCAAGGCCAGCCCCAGATCAGAATCCACCATCGGTTGGTTGGAGCGGTCGCTGAGGTCGATCACGGAGAGGCGGCGGTGTCCGAATAGCAAAGGGCCGTCAGCCCACACGCCTTCATGATCCGGGCCGCGCCGCGCCAGGCGCTGCAACATTCGCCCCATCAAGGCCAAATCGGGTTCGCTGTCATCAAGGCGTAATTCGCCGCCGATTCCGCACATAAGCAGTTTCCGTTCGGACGTAATTAAGGTTATTAAGGTTACTGGGGAAACCTCAACTCTGACGCTTTAACGGGAGGGCGTACGCCAGCCACGCTACGCGCCAGCGAAATGGCGCGATTATAGGTCTGTGCGTTGGGAACGTTACCGCTCAATGAAACCACGCCGTTATTGGCGCTAACGTTAAGATTTGTTGCCGCCAGCTCAGGGTCTTGCTTGAAGGCCTCTTTGATCGAAGCCGTGATTTCGGAGTCGCTGACTTTGGGGCCGCCACGAGTGCCTGTCAGATTGGTCGCGCTAGCGCCGCCACCGTCATCAGCGGAGCCGCCGCCTAAGCCGATACTGCCGCAACCCGTCGTGATCAGGATGGCTAGCAAGGGGAGTATGAGATAGGGTTTATGCATTAATTGATCTCCTTTTGGCTTGGCTGTGGAGTCTGGCTAAATGGTTTGCGCCGATCCGGCGCCTTGGCTGGCGGCAAGAATAACATACCTGTGCTATCCGCCACCCGCGTTGCATCGAGTGGAGCCGGCGTCTAGACTTAACTTCGAAATATTCCTCTCGTCTAGCGCCTTATTCAGCGGAAAACTTCTTGTCGCCGCCACGCTCTAAGTCACGCGCTAGTATCTATATCGTTGTTTCATCCACTGAATCGATGGAGAGTTGACGCATGGTTCACCAGCTGCCTGAACTGCCTTATGCCAAGAATGCTCTAGAACCCCATATCTCGGCCGAAACCATTGAATATCATTATGGCAAGCACCATCAAACTTACGTTACCAACCTCAATAACCTGATTAAAGGCACGGAATTCGAGAACCTGTCTTTGGAAGACATCGTGTTGAAATCTTCCGGCGGTCTCTTCAACAATGCCGCGCAAGTGTGGAATCACACCTTTTACTGGAACTGTCTGAAGCCCGGCGGCGGCGGCGAGCCCAGTGGGGCGCTGGCCGAGGCGATCAATAAGAAGTTTGGTTCCTTTGCCACCTTCAAGGAAGAATTCACCAAATGCGCGGTCGGCACCTTTGGCTCCGGTTGGGGCTGGCTGATCAAGAACCCGGATGGTTCGGTGGAACTATTGAGTACTTCCAATGCGGGGACGCCGGCCACTTCTGGCAAGCAAGCCTTGTTGACTTGCGATGTGTGGGAACATGCCTACTACATCGACTATCGCAACCTGCGACCCCAATATGTTGAGGCATTCTGGAGTTTGGTTAATTGGGACTTTGTAGCCAAACAGTTCGCTGCTTAACTTAAGGCGACGTGGTTGGGGTCACGCTGCTACTCGGCTGATCCCAACTTCTCAGCATTAGCCGGGATAAATTCAGGAAATTTTGCGTATTGAGTATTAATAAGTATACAATATATAGTATATTGTTTTTATTGTTTTATTCTATTTTTTTTGCTACTTGTTAGAAAATAATAACCCTTTATATTAGGGTTATTATTGGTTAATTTATTTTAATTCAAATAGTTAATTATGAAAATGTTATTGATCTTATGTAATGCAATTTTTTGTCATTTACATATTATACTTTATAGTAATTTATGAGATAATTGGCTAAATGTACCTATATCAATGCATATTTTGGTTTGTCATTAATTAAAGAACGTTGCCATGTTGGCCTCAGCCTTTTTGTCCCCTTGGTAATCCTTCTTTATCGGCTTGGATGCTAAGGAACGTTGAAGAGAGATCCAGTTGAAGAGACCATTGTGTTCGATTGAACTTTGTTTCGGTAATTTTTAGCCATGCCACAAAAACTCTGGCTTTACACCAGCCATCTATCGCTTAATAATGTGTTGACCTTAAAAGTTTTTTTAGGGTTAACCAAGAATGATGAGGTAGCGATTTGGGAGTATACGGAGAATCCAGCCATTGCTGCGGCCTTGTTAGTCGATGCCGACAGTGAGGATGGGAAACTGCAATTAAAGGAGTGGATCGCTAAAGGTAAGTCACAAGTGTTGATCGCCTTCAGTCAGGGAGCGGAAGGCCTGCCCGAAAATGTTTTAATGTTGCCGCGCCCACTGCGGCTGGCCGAACTGATTACTGTTTTAAAGCAAGCCGCTAAGCGCTTTCTGGGTTCCTCTTCACCACAAGAAGAGCAAAAGTCTACGACGGTTGTGCAATCTGGCGGAGTCAGCGAGAAAACTGGCGATATAAGCGCACCGACATCACCCAAGATTCGCCGAGTCTTTGAAGTGCTCTGCGGGAACCGGGATAAGGTTCTAAAAGTTTTTGGCGGGGCTGCGCAACCCGTTGTTTTTGATATATCCCGGCGGCGCTATTATCCTTCTAATGATGCTGGTCAAATCGAAATAGAAAATTTACTGACTTCCGCTGCTCGGCGTACGCATATAGAAGAGATCAATATCAATCAGCTCGCGAAAGAAACACAGAATCTCAAGGGGCAAGAGCTTGATGTCCCGCTCTGGGCAGCGGCGCTAGCTGCTTCTAGTGGGCAGTTGTTTGATGGCCTATTTCGGGATGAATTTTTTCGGCTAAACCGGTGGCCCGATCTGAAAAAATTAGGGCAAAATCCCCTGCATTTGAAGCTGACGGCCTTGTTAAGGCACGGGGGAACCATCGATCATTTTGCTGATATTATCAAAGTGCCGACTGGAGATATTATTAACTTTATTAATGCCTGTTATGCCTTAAATTATTTAGACCACCAAACGAAACCCGCTGTGCAAAATAAGGTGCCCTTACCAGAGCAAATTAACGCCAACAAACGTAGCTTGCTGAGCAGGATTCGTAGCAGGTTGGGAATCTGATGAAACAAATTAAATTTATTTTTACTGGACCTCCTGGTGCTGGGAAAACCACCGCGATCTCGACTATCAGCGAATTTCCCCCGGTTTCCACAGATGTGTTTTCTACTGACGGCTTGTCAAGCCTTAAGGAAAAAACAACAGTAGCAATGGATTTTGGCCAAATTACCTTGGATAATGGCCAAAAAATTGGACTCTATGGTACCCCAGGCCAGCAGCGCTTCAAATTTATGTGGGATATCCTAGTCAGGGGCGGCTTGGGTTTGATTGTTTTAGTTGATAATAGGCGTTCTGATCCTCTTAAAGATTTGGAAATCTATCTGGAAAATTTTTCCGAATTTATCAATGAAACCGATGCGGTTATTGGGGTTACTTGTATGGATCTGAAAGATACTCCAACACTGGATGACTATCAGGATTTTCTCCAAAAGCTTGGCCGAATCTATCCTGTCTTTGCGGTTGATGCGCGTAATAAAGAGGACGTGCTTTTATTATTGAGTGCTTTATTGGCTTGTTTGGAGATTTCATAGCAAACATGCAGTGCCTGCGAAATTCTTTAGACATGGCTAGCAGGCGCTTTAAGATATATTGGCGTAACTATTATTATTACTAATATGGTTGGCTTATGAAACTAAAGAAAGGTAAATTTACAAAGGGTAAATTAGCCTCGCTTTTCGGTTTTAAAAGCCAAGAGGAATCAATTGCATCTGAAGGATCATCCGCGCCAAATGGTCTCATGGGAATAGAATTGGCTGAAGAGAGGGAATCGGTCGAGAGTGATTATAGCTTGCGACAACCAGCGGCTGTTCGGGTTGATCAAGAGATTGACCTGATTGAAAATAATAAGATTTCTAAAAAAGAGCGTTTCGGTAGCGAGAAAGATGATATTTTGGAGTCAGAAGGCTTAACTCTACTAAATGCACCTGAACGGGGTGCGCCTGGACTGGGTGTGGTTGACTCAATCGATAATCAAATTGAAGTAGATATTCATGAGGCAGGCATGGAATACGACGACCATCTTGTTGTGGATTTCACGAAAGAGCAACTAGCACAGTGTGAGAAAAAGCTAGCTGAGTTTATGAGATTATGCGCTGGGGCTTATGGTGCTTTGCTCTCAACTGTAGACGGTCATGAGCTTGTATATCTATTTGAGCGTGATTTGCCTGCCCATAAAATAGCGACAATGAATAGCTCTTTACTAGCCCTTGGGGAAACTATCGCCAGAGAAGCTTTGCAGAGACTTTGTCAGTTTGTCATTTTAGAAAATAGTGATGGCCGCGTCGTTTCTCTGCGTGTAAGCAATATATTAATGCTGACATGCATTGCTTCTGAAGAAACAAATCTTGGTATGCTGCTTCGGCTGAGTCGTAATACTGCTAGTTCTTTAACTCAAATAATGCATACTGAAGATATACTAGATAGAGTATTAAGAGATCGTTTAAACTCCAAGAGAATCTGATTATTAATAATAAATTAAACTCTATTTCTCTATAGTTTTTCTACTGGAGATGATGGGGGAAGGTTTTTCTGGAATGCTTTGTTGACTTTTTAATTATCGCTAATCAAATAATTAAAAGGGACTATATGAAAAGTCTGAATACTCAGCTTAGAGCAGAGCAGTTTGGTTAACCTAATCGGCCGCTTCTGGTCGTTTGGGGATTTCGTTGACGGGCGGTACGTATTTGCGTGGCGTGCTGACTTATTTTTTAATTTAAACATGCATCTTAACTTGATTTAAGGAGAGTATTTAAATGGCAAGTATTAAACAAACCCTTGAAGAAATAATGTCCATGGAAGGGGCCTTATGCGCCGCTGTGGTTGACTCATCCAGCGGTATGATCTTAGGATCGGCGGGTACGGCTGTCGATATCGAAGTAGCTGCGGCGGGTAACACCGAAGTGGTACGCGCCAAGGTAAAGACGATGCGAGCTTTGGGCTTGAATGATACGATTGAAGATATCTTAATTACTTTGGGTAAACAATTCCATATTATCCGCCCGTCTGCTCGTAAGGAAGGCGTTTTTATTTATTTTGTCGTAGACAAGCAAACAGGTAACTTAGCCTTGTCTCGCCGCAAGGTGATCGATGCGGATAAGAGCTTAGATTTCTGATGAGCTTCCATAGGATCAACGTCTTATTTGGATTATTTTAAGCATTTTTCGGCTTGATAAACCCTATCATCTGCGGAAGGTAGGGTTTTTTCATGTAGGTTTTTGTTAACCGGTTTTTACTAGGTTTCGAATGTCGGGTTCTCTTAGAGGTATCTGCTAGAAAACCACCACGTATTAAGGCCATGGCTTATAATTTAGCTAATCAATTAGCTTTAAAGAAGAAGACCAGCGTCCACATCAGCAAATCCAAGTTGTTAAAGAGTTTTAACAGAATGCTGGGGGATTGGCTCAAGGGTCATCACTCCTGATGCAAGCAATCTTATTATCCTCATTGCGCAATTCACTGGCTCTCCTTGCTAATACATTAGGTTCACGGAAACCGGCATGATCAGTCTCTATTCGCTAAAACCCGCTTTTCAAAATTGGTTGCGACCGGTTGCAATTGGGCTGCATGCCCGGGGAATCAGCGCCAATCAAGTCACAATCGCCGCATTGTTATTAGCGCTTGCCACAGGTGGCCTGCTTGCTTTATGGCCAAAACCAACGATACTGCTGGCATTGCCGCCGGTATTGTTGCTTCGAATGGCCTTGAATGCCCTGGACGGGATGTTGGCGCGCGAATTTCAACGACCGACGCCGTTGGGAGCTCTCTTGAATGAAGTGGGCGATGTGGTAGCGGACGCCGCGCTGTATCTGCCGCTGGCTTTAATACCGGGAATTTCGGCTTCTTTAGTCATGTTGTTGGTGCTGCTGGCGGTGTTGAGTGAGTTCTGTGGGGTGCTGGCGGTGCAAATTGGAGCCAGCCGCCGCTACGATGGCCCGATGGGGAAAAGCGACCGCGCGCTGTTGCTTGGCGCTATCGGCTTGTTACTCGGCGTCGGTGTTCCGGCGGGTTTTTGGTTGGCGGCTGTGCTGTCGCTGGCCTGTGGTTTGTTGTGTCTGACTTGCTTTAATCGGCTGCGCGCCGCATTGCGGGAACTTAAATGATATCGGTGACGCTAACCTCGCCCGCCGCGGTTGTTTTGGGCGGAGTTTGGGTCTTGTTGTTGGTCGCAACGGTTGTGGTATGGCGGATCGCGCCCGCGCCGGGCAGCGAATTGCGCCAGCGCATCCGCGGTTGGTGGATGATTGTCGCGCTGAGTTCGCTAGCGCTGGTTTTGAGCCGCACCACGGCGCTGGTGTTTTTCGGCGCTATCAGCTTCTTGGCCCTCAAGGAATACCTGACCCTGATTCCCACGCGAAAATCTGACCGGCGCGTGTTGTTCTGGGCCTATTTGAGTATTCCGATGCAGTACTACTGGATTGGCATCGAGTGGTACGGCATGTTCATCATCTTTATCCCGGTTTATCTGTTTTTACTGTTGCCGGTAGCGATGGTGCTGATCGGAGACACGCAAGGCTTTCTGCGGGCTGCCGGCACCTTGCATTGGGGTTTGATGAGCATGGTCTTCAGCTTGAGCCATCTCGCCTTTTTATTGGTATTGCCGCAAGGGCAGTATCCACAGATTAGCGGCTTAGGTTTAGTGTTGTTTTTACTGTTGTTGACTGAGTTGAATGATGTGGCCCAGTTTTGTTGGGGCAAGTTGTTTGGCAAGCATAGGATTTCACCCACGGTTAGCCCAAACAAGACTGTGGAAGGCGCGGTCGGCGGTATGTTGACTACGTTGGCGCTATCGGTGCTGCTGGCGCCATGGCTGACGCCCTTTGGAATGCGGGATGCCTTGTTCGCTGGCGCGCTGATCGGGGTTGCTGGCTTCTTTGGTGATTTGAGCTTGTCGGCATTGAAGCGCGATTTGGGCATCAAAGACAGCGGTAATCTGTTGCCGGGGCATGGCGGCATTCTCGATCGCGTGGACAGCTTGACTTACACAGCGCCGCTGTTTTTCCATTTCACCCGCTATCTTTATTTTTGATGTCGCCATGTGGCGGATTGCATTGCGTTTGCTGTTTTTTCTGCTGATCGTCAAACCATTTTTTCTGCTGATGGTTGGCGTCAATGTGCGCAATCGCGAGCGGTTGCCTCATCAAGGACCCGCGCTGATCGTTGCCAACCACAATAGTCATTTGGATGCGCTGGTATTGGTGGCGATGCTGCCGTTGCCGTTGTTGTCTCGAACGCGACCGGCGGCATCGGCCGAGTATTTTTTGAAGGGTGGTTGGCGCGCCTGGTTTGCTACCAAAGTGATTGGAATCATTCCGGTGGCAACAGGCGGCGGCCGTCCCCATGCCGAGGTTTTGGGAGAAGTCCGGGATGTGTTGCAGGTTGGCGATATCGTGATCTTTTTTCCGGAAGGGACGCGGGGAGAACCCGAGTCTCTTGGAAAGCTGAAGACGGGTATCGCGTGGCTGGCGCAACAATTACCGGCGGTTCCGGTTTATCCGGTGCGCTTGCAAGGCTTGGGTAAAGTTTTGCCCAAGGGGGATTGGCTGCCAGTGCCGTTTTTTTGTGATGCTTGGGTGGCAGAGCCGCTGCGCTGGGAGGGTGATCGGCAGCGATTCATGGCCGCGTTGACGGCGAGTTTGGGAGGATAAGGTTATCCCTCGACACCACATTGGTCCCCAACCACTCATCTAAAAAATGGTCGAACCAGCGATCCAGCGCCGCATCATGGCGGGCGTGCTGATTGCGCTGTTCGGCGGCCGATTGCGCGCCGGGCGTGTCCAGTTCTGTTGCGCCCTCCACCAACCAAGCTTCGAGAATGCGTTGATTGACTTCCGGGTGAAACTGCACGCCGAAGCTATTGGCGCCGCAGCGGTAGGCCTGATGGGGAAAGCGGTCACCAATCGCCAGCAATTCCGCGCCAGCGGGCAGTTCGAAACCTTCGTGATGCCAGTGATAGACGTACAACGGCGTATCGAACAAAGGGTGTCCCGCCGCTGTCGGCCAGATCGGAAAATAGCCGATTTCCGCCAGTCCGGCTGGATGCGGCTTGACCGTTGCGCCCAGCGCCCGCGCTAACAGTTGGGCGCCGAGGCAAATCCCCAGAAACGGTTGGCCGGATGCCAATGCCTGGGGAATCCAGTCCAACTGCGCTCGCACGCCCGGTAGTTTCGCCTCATCGTTAACGCTCATCGGCCCTCCGAACACAACGGCGCCAGCATAGCCGTCCATGGCGGTCGGTAGCGCCTGCCCAGCTTGCGGGTAGCAATAATCGAGTTGGTAGCCGCGTTCGCGCAGCTTGCGACGGCAGCGGCCGGCGCTCGCGTCGGGGGCCTGCATGATCAGTAGCAGGCGAGAGGATTCTGGCGTCATGGCGAGTGATCCTGGCCAGGGGTTATCGCTTCGTCCTGGGTCGTTTTGCGGTAATCCTTCAGGGTTTCAGCGATCAAAAACGCCAGTTCAAGACTTTGCGAAGCGTTCAGGCGCGGGTCGCACTGGGTGTGGTAACGGTCGGCTAAACCCTGTTCCGTGATTGCTTGAGCACCGCCCAAGCATTCAGTGACATCCTGGCCGGTCAACTCAATATGTATCCCGCCCGGAATGCTGCCCTCGCCTTGATGGATCGCGAAGAATCGGCCCACCTCGTCGAGAATTCGATAAAAGGGACGGGTCTTGAAACCGGTGCTGGTTTCGAGCGTGTTACCATGCATGGGATCGCAAGACCAAATGACCTGCCGGTTTTCCCGCTGGACCGCACGGATCAGCGGCGGCAGGCTGGTTTCAATATTGGCCGCGCCCAGCCGGCTGATCAGGGTTAACCGGCCCGGTTGATTGTCGGGATTCAACGCATCCAATAGCCGCAATAGCGTGTCGGGGTCCACGGTCGGTCCCAGCTTGAGGCCGATAGGATTGGCGATGCCCCGCATGAACTCGACATGAGCGCCATCGAGTTGCCGGGTGCGCTCCCCGATCCAAAGAAAATGCGCCGAGCCATCATACCACTCACCGGTCGCCGGATCGCGGCGGGTCAGGGCCTGTTCGTAGCCCAGCAATAGCGCCTCGTGCGAGGTATAAAACTGCACTTGCCGGAGTTGCGGATCGGTGACGGCGTCCAACCCGCAAGCGCGAATGAAAGCCAAGGTTTCACTGATCCGGGAGGACAAATCACGGTAGCGGGCGCCTTGGGGGCTGGCGCGCACGAAATCCAGATTCCATTGCTGCACGCGGTGCAAGTCGGCAAAACCGCCTTGGGCCAGTGCTCGCAGTAGATTGAGGGTGGCCGCTGATTGCGCGTAAGCGCGTAACTGGCGGCGTGGGTCGGGCCGCCGTGCTGCCGGAGTGAAGTCCAGATCGTTAACGATATCCCCGCGATAGCTGGGCAACGTGACGCCGGCCCGCGTTTCGGTCAGCGCGCTCCGCGGCTTGGCGAACTGGCCCGCCATCCGGCCGACTTTGACGACTGGGCAAGCGGCGGCGAAAGTGAGCACCACCGCCATTTGCAGTAACACCCGAAAGGTGTCGGTAATGGCGCGTTCGCTGAAATCAGCGAAGCTTTCGGCGCAGTCGCCACCCTGAAGCAGAAACGCCCGCCCGGCCGCGACCTCGCCCAGCTGGCGCCGTAGCGCGCGGATTTCGCCGGCGAACACCAGCGGAAGCGAAGCGGCCAAGCGCTCCTCGACTTCGGCCAATGTCGAAATATAATCGTAATCTGGCATTTGCACTGCTGGTTTGTCCCGCCAGCTGGCTGGTGTCCAGAGGGTTTGCGCGTGTTGCTTCAATGGGGGCATCAGGGGTTCCGAAAAGTAGAGAACCGGCGCGTTTAGGCCGGCCGCTCGTTTGAGTATATCGGCAGGTCGTCAGAGGGTCGAGACTGTGTGTTACACATCGAATGATTGTCGCCGTGTTGGTTGGGTGGCCCAATGGGTTAGTCGTTTAAAGGGGTGGGCTTGGGTATGGCTCGTTTGCTGCGGATTGCTGTTGAACGTCTCTCCCGTTTTCGGAGGCCAAGCGCCCGATAAGCGCTTTGACGGCGTCGAAATCACTGTCGGCGTTCAAAATGTTTCCGCCATCGGCGCGCCAGCCAAAGCACATGCCTTGACCTGGGCGCACCGCACTGGCGGCAAGGTGAAAGTCGTCAGTACGCCATTTGGCCAACTGTTCGATACCTTTAAAGCCTCGATGACCGCCCAAGAACCTGGCTACGATGTAATGTTTTACATGCCGGCTTGGGCCGGGGATTTTTCCCCCTATCTGGCCGAAGTCCCAACCGAGCTGGTTCGCAACGAAACCTTTGACGATATCCATCCGACATATCGGGAGCGGTTGATGACCTGGAACGGTAAATGGATCTCTGTCACGGTCGATGGGGATTTGTTTCAGGGTTATTATCGCAAGGATTTGTTTGAGGACTCGACCAATCGTAAGGAATTTCGCGAACGTTATGGTCGGGAGCTGACGCCGCCTGACACATGGCTTGAATATCGAGATATCGCCGATTTTTTTACCCGTCGAGCGCCTGACGGCGCCGCGCTATACGGTACGGCAGAGGCGTTCGCGCGCGGCGGCCAGCAGTTCTGGGACGTGTTCAGCCGGGCTTCTGCCTACACCAACCACCCCGATTTCAAAGGCGCGCAATTTTTTGATCCGGACACCATGCGGGCGGAGATCAACAATCCGGGCTGGCTAAGGGCGGTGCGAGAGTATGTGGAGATCCTCAAATTTTGCCCGCCGGACGCCAAGGGTTACGGCATCGTCGAAGCGCGTCAAGCGTTTATGAGTGGTCGCACCGCGATGATTCTCGATTGGGGCGACACCGGCCCGCTGGCCAACGACCCCAATCTGTCTCGCGTCGTCGGCAAGGTCGGTTATTTTGTACTGCCAGGCAGCCGTGAAGTCTGGAATGCGCGTACTTGGCAATGGCAGCATTTTGATCGTCCCCACAAAGCGCCCTTTCTCGCCGCTGGCGGGTGGGTTGCCGGTGTACCCCGCAATAGCCGGCATCAGGACGCGGCGTGGGATTATATTCAGTGGTATTCCAATCCCGAAAACAGCCTGCGCGATGTCGTGACCAGTGGCACTGGCATCAATCCGTATCGGCTCACCCATTTCACCAGTATCGATGCCTGGACTAAGAATTTTTCCAAGGCGGCGGGGGCGGAATATCTGGAGGTGTTACGGACCAGTCTTGATTCCCCACACGCGGCGCTTGATCTGCGTATTCCCGGTTTCTTCCGCTATACCGAGGCGTTGGAAATTCCGGTGATCGGGGCGCTAAACGGTGTGCTATCCGTCGAGGAAGCGCTAAATCAGGTTGCGGCTGACTGGGAAAAAATCACGGATGAATTGGGGCGTAAATCGCAGCTGGCCATCTACCGCGCTTCCATGGGATTGTCGCCCGAACCCAGCCGGCCTCGCCCCCAGGCCGTCGTTCAACAGCGGCGGGTCCTTATCGGTTTTTCTCAGGTGACCACCACCGAACCCTGGCGGTTATTGTTCAACAAGGAGTTGCGCGAGGAAGCGGCCAAATATCCGGCCATCGATCTGATCGTGAAAGACGCCATGGATCAGACCGAACAACAAGTTGCCGACATGGAAGGATTCATCGCGCAACGGGTCGACGCCATCCTGATTTCTCCCAAGGTTACAGAGGAACTGACGCCGGTGATCAGCAAAGCGTTCAACGCGGGCATTCCGGTGTTCGTGCTGGATCGTGGCGTGGCCAATGATCGCTACACCCAGTTCATCGGCGGCGATAACCGCGAGATCAGCCGCGCGGTGGGTGGCTATGCCGTTAAATTGCTTGGCGGCGCGGGTCGGGCCCGGGGAAAGTGGTCGAAATTTGGGGTGGCATGGGGACTATTGAGTCCCATAAGCGCCACGAAGGTTTTTATGAAATGGTGAGCCAAGAGTCCGGCATCGAAATTGTCAATCAGCCCCGCGATGGCGATTGGAAACAGGATAGAGGCTACGAGATCATGGCGGATGCTCTAGCGGCTTACCCTCGGATCGATCTGGTCTACGCCCATAACGATCCGATGGCCTATGGGGCGTATCTCGCCGCTAAGGAGGCCGGACGGGAAAAGGACATCATTTTCTTGGGTGTCGATGGTATCCCGGCCGAAGGGGTGAAATGGGTTAATGAGGGTATCCTCACCGCCACCTTTCTCTATAAACCCCCCGGTGGTGAAGCAATCCGGCAAGCCTTGCGGTTTTTGAGTGGAGAGGTGATTCCGAAACAGCTCACATTGCCGACTTTGACTATCGACCGCTCGAACGCTAGCGAAATCCTGCGCGCCAACGGACTGTTGTGAGGAACTGAATGCGGAGCGGATCGGGCAGTATTAACCGAAACAGGTTTAAAACCGCTTTATATTGGGCATTTGGCGGGATCGTCGCGGTTTTGGTAACCACGGTTGGACTGGCATTGTATATGACCACCCAGCTGGGCCAAGCCGTGGAGAATACCACTCATGAAATTCTGCCCGAGACGCTGGCCGCTTTGCGTTTGTCAGAGCGGAGCGCGTTACTGGCCGCATTGGCCCCTACCTTGGCGAGCGCTCGCGATGATGGAGAATTACAACAGCTGGCCGAACGGCTGGATGAACTTATCCAGGACATCATGCTCTCCATCACTCGATTGGGTGTTCGCGTTGCGCCAGATACGGTCACTGTGCTGCGGGATCGGGTTTTGTTATTGGCCCATACCCTACAAACCCTGAAGGAAGCCAATGCTGAACGCATCGTCCTTGGCCAGCGACAAAGCGAGCGACTGGCCGAGATTCGGAAAGCCCATAGCGAATTTAACGACACCGTTAGCCCGGTAATTTACGGTGTGACTTCACTGAGCCAGTTGCTGGCCAAGCGCGGAGTTCGTCAACAGGTGACGGGTCTCCAGGGACTCCAAGAACAACACCTGCAACTAGTGCTATCCAGCATGGCGTTGCGGTTGGGGCTTGAGCGAGCGCGCGCGGCGCCGGCGAGCAGTGATTTAACCCAAGTATGGGAAGCAGCGAGCCGCTCCCTGCGCGAGGCTTTGGATAGGCTGGCGGCGGCACGGCATTTACGGCTACAAGCGGAGCTGGCCCAACTGGCCACCGTTGCCGAGCGCTTTTTAAAAACGGAACCTTCGAACGAGCAGTTTGATTCGCGGCGGGGGCAGTTCGATGCGGCGTTTGATCACTATTTGGAACAGGTCAAATTGCATTCGGCCACCCATTTGCGGGAGGCATTGGAGGAAGCGCAGACCGCTTTGGCCAAGTTGATTGAGCAGATGACGCGAGATCTCGGTTATGCCCTCGATATTCGCGCCGAAGGGAATTTGCTGTTTGCTTTATTGGCGACCAGCGCGGAGGCCAACGAACCAAATACCCTGGTGGCTTTACAAGATCGCTTCAAGCGCTCCTACGAAATTTTTGAAGGCGCGGCCGGGACGTTTCAAACGAGTGAATTGGCGCGTCGCAACCCCGTGTTAGCCGATAACGTCAATAGCATCAATAAGCATCTGACCCTTTTTGGCGCGGAGCAAAACAGCCTGTTCACCATTCGCCAACAAAGCCTCCGTGTGGAAGAGCAAATCCAAGTGCGGTTGGCGGAGGGGCGTCGTATCGCCAAGGCATTGACTGAACAGATCGACAGCCTGGTCGGTCGGGTGCAGTTGGATACCGAGGCGCTCCAACAGGCGTTGGCCAACCAGCAACAGGCTTTAACTTGGACTCTGATGTGGGTGTGTGCTGGCGGTCTGCTGTTGGCTGGCTTGATCGCTTATGGCTCGGCCCGGATTTTGGAACGTCACGAACGGGATCTCCACGACGCTAAGGAGGCCGCCGACCGAGCGAACCTCATCAAGTCGGAATTTCTAGCAAATATGAGTCATGAGATTCGGACGCCAATGAACGGGGTGCTCGGTACGCTCGATCTCCTCAAAACAACGGGTATGGGCGGCAAACAACTGTGTTATCTGGATACCGCCCAAAGTTCAGCCAAGAATCTGCTGAGGATCATTAATGACATTCTGGATGTTTCCAAGCTAGAGTCGGGCCGGCTGAGCTTGGAACAGATCGAATTTGACTTGCACCATCAGGTCGAAGAGACGGTGGGACTCCTGGCCAACGAAGCCCAGCGCAAAGATTTGGAATTGGTGTGCCTGGTCGCTCAGCAGGTACCCCAGCGCGTGCTGGGCGATCCGACCCGCTTGCATCAGATATTGACCAATTTGCTCAGCAACGCCATTCAGTTTACCGAACAGGGTGAGGTGGTGTTGCGGGTTGAATTGGCCGCGGCGGGCCAGTTGCGCTTTCTGGTTCGAGATACTGGCATTGGCATGGCGGAAGCGCAGCAAGCCCAGATTTTTGATGCCTTTGTTCAGGCCGATGGCAGCACCACGCGCAAGTACGGCGGTACTGGCCTGGGCCTGACGATTTCCAGGCAATTAGTGGCGCTAATGGGTGGGACCCTGACCGTTCAGCAGAGCGCGCTCGGTCAGGGTTCGGTGTTCTCGTTCGCCTTGCCTTTGGAAGCCGCCGGGACTCCGCCGCTGGTCAGAAGATCGCTCGCGCGGGCTGGCCAGCGCGTTCTGGTGGTCGATGATAACGTCGCCAGTCGTCAGGCGTTGAGGGAGTATCTGGAAGCATGGGATATTCAACCGACCGTGGTGGAAAATGGAACGACCGCTTTAGAGGTATTGCGAAGCGAGTCGAGAGCAGGTTGTTCCTACCAGTTGGTGCTGTTGGATCGACAGATGCCTATTTTGGACGGGTTGGCGCTAGCGCATGCGATCCGCGCTGATCAAGCACTGAAAAACCTTTGGCTGGTCATGTTAGGCGCCGAGCGGCCGCTGGAAGGTGGCCGGGTCGCTGATGCATGGTTGAACAAGCCGGTACGTGGTTCGGAGTTATACCAAGTTCTCGCCGAGGCGTTGGGTATCGAGCCAGCCGAGCGCGCGATGGTCAACGCGCTGAGTGATGAGAGGAAAGCGTTAGCATTAAAGCAAAAACGGGTTTTATTGGTGGAAGATAACTTGGTCAATCAATTGGTGTGTCATGAAATGTTACTCCAGTTAGGAGCAACGGTGGTGCTGACCAACAATGGCCAGGAAGCGCTAGTGGCCTTGGCCGCGCATGATTTTGATCTGGTGCTGATGGATTGCCAGATGCCGGAAATGGATGGCTACGAAGCAACCCAGGAAATTCGAAGGCTCGAACAAGCGGAACAACGGACTCGGCTTCCAATCATCGCCTTGACGGCGCACGCCATGCCGGGCGACCGCGAGAAATGCTTGGATATGGGAATGGACGATTACTTGATGAAACCGTTCCAATTTGCAGAATTTAAGGCTTTGTTGGAGCGCTGGCTGGCAGCCGGGTAACAATCTTTTTGAACCATGCGTAACTCATTGACTCTGTGGCATCCATCACCCTATCTGCTACTGGTGCTGACTACCTTGTTCTGGTCCGGCAATTTTGTGTTGGGCCGGGCGGTGCACACCGTATTTACACCCTTCACGCTGTCATTCTGGCGTTGGGCGGTGGCCCTAGTAGTTTTATTGCCGTTGGTGTGGTCTTCATTGTATGACCAAAGATCGCTGCTCCGTGGCCGTTGGCCGATTCTGCTGTTGCTTAGCGTGCTCGGCGTGGTCAATTTCAATACCTTCGTCTATATCGGCCTACAGCAAACCACCGCCACTAACGCGCTGATCATGCTGTCGATCACGCCAGTGCTAATCGTGGGGCTGTCGTTTGTTCTGCTGCGCCAAACCGTCACGCTCTGGCAAGCGTTGGGAATTTTTGTGTCCTTGGCCGGGGTGTTGGTCATCGTCAGCCGAGGTAGCGTTGGGGCGTTACTGGCGCGGCAGATCAACTCCGGTGATTTATGGGTGCTAGCGGCGGTACTGAGTTGGGCGTTGTACTCGGTCTGTTTGCGCTGGCGGCCCGCTGAACTCAAGCCGCTTAATTTCCAGCCGCAACCATGGTTTGCGGCACGCTGATTCTGGCGCCGCTGTATGTTTGGGATCTAGCGCATGGTCGTGATCTTGCCATCAACGCCGCAACGGTCGGCAGCATTCTTTATCTGGCGCTGTTTCCCTCTATCCTCGCTTATATCTTCTGGAACCGAGCGGTGGCGGAATTGGGAGCCAATCGCACCGGCCAGTTTTTGCATCTAATGCCAGCCTTTGGGGCCATGCTGGCCATGATTTTTCTGGGGGAAAGGCTTTATGCGTTTCATGCCGTCGGCATCCTGCTAATCGCCCTAGGCATTTGGCTTGCCACGCTGCTGGGACGCCGTGTGGCATCGGAATGAAAAACAATCGGTGAAGGGGCTGACTTATTGAAGCCGGTGCTTGCCTACGCTGGCAAAGCGAAATACAAAGTCAGCGGGACGGCGATCAAACTGCCGAGATTGCCGATCAACACGATGGCAGCCACTTTTTCCGGTTCTTGGCGGTAGCGTTCGGCAATCAGATAATTCAGCACGGCCGGCGGCAGTGCGCCGTATAAGAGCAGCTGGCCGGTATGCTGTGGCGATAAATCCAGCCACGGTATGACCAGCAGCGCGGCGATGACCCCCGACAGCGGACACAGCAGCGCGCCCCATAGGCCAATCCGCCAGTGGTCGAGACCGATCTGGTTGAATCGAGCGCCGAGGGTAAACAGCATCAGCGGAATCGCGGCTTCGCCCAGCAGCTTGGTGGTATCGAGCACGGGCGCGGGGGGGCGCCAGCCTATAAATGCGCAGAGCAACCCGACGCCCATCGCGGCGACAATCGGCATTCGCAGCAACACCCAGGGTCGGGTACGGTGATCCAGAATATACAAACCCACCGTGAAATGAAGCACCATTTCAAGGACAAAGAGCAGCACCGCTGCCTGCAGAGCCGATTCGCCGAAGGCGGATAAGGCCAGTGGAATGCCCATGTTGGCGACATTCGTGAACATCATGGGCGGCAGCAGCGTTTTGATTTGTACTTTCAGCAGCGGAATGACCGGCAATAGCAATAAGCCGGAGCCGAGAATCACCGCCGCGCCGCCAATGCTAAGATCCAGATATTCCGACGCACTGAACGGTTTGGAGGTCAACGCCCAGAACACCAGCAGCGGCGATAGCACGTCCATATTGAGGTCGTTGACCATCGTCAAGTCTGGCTGCTTCCGGCGGGCGTACAACCAGCCGATCCCGGCGATGGCGAACACCGGGAAGATAATTTCGGCGATTCGTAACAGCACATTTCAGTCCGCTAGCAGCCAGTCGCGCACCACCGCGATCTGGTCATCCGACATCAGCGCCGGCGCGTGACCCATGCCGGGAAATTCAATGAGCTTAGCCTTGGGGCCGCGCTCGGTCATGGCCATCGCGTCGGCATGGTCCAGCACGTCGGAATGGACGCCGCGCAGCACCAGGGTCGGACAACGGATGGCGTCCCATACCGGCCATAAGTCGATATCTTTCAACTCCATCGTTTTGAAGATATCGGCGATGCCAGGATCATAATCCGTGGTATAGCGGCCATTTTCCAATTGGCGGGCGCTATGGACAATCATGTGCCGCCATTGGGCGTCGGTGAGCTTGCCGAACACGGCGGCAAAAACCCGCAGCGCGCGGTCCATTTCTTCGATGCTGTCGAACGTTATGACCCGTCCGACGTAATCGGCGATCCGTTTGAGACCGGCGGCGGGGATGCGCGGCCCGACATCGTTGACCAGGAGTTTGTGAATGGGCGTTTGCGCGTAACTGGCCAGAAATATCCCAATCAGGCCGCCCATTGAGGTACCCACCCAAGCGATTTGCTCGGCGTCGATCCGGGCCAGCAGCATCGCCATGTCGTTGACGTAAACGGGATAGGTGTAATCGGTTTTGTCGGACAGCCAATCGCTTTTACCGCGTCCCACCACATCCGGGCAGATCACCCGATAGTCTTGTTCCAGCGCGGCGGCGAGAAAATCGAAGTCGCGACCAGTGCGGGTCAGGCCGTGAACGCAAATCAGCACCTTGGGGTTATCGTGGTCGCCCCATTCGGTGTAATGAACTTGATGGAAGCCGTGGGGGCCGAGCGCGCGATAAAAATGGGACCGCATCGCCATAAATGAAATCTCCTTGGAAGGGTTAGCGTCGCATTATCAGCCAAGCGATGGATCGCTAGCTATAATCGCCGTAGGAATTATCTAGCGCTGAGAGTTCGAGCATGGCTACCTTGCACTATACCGAGAGCGGCCACGGTCAACCGTTGGTTCTGCTCCATAGCGGCGGGATGAGCGGCGAGGAATGGAAGCCGCAGATGCCGCTGTTCGCCCGCCATTTTCGCGTGATCGCACTTGATCACCTTGGCCACGGCGGCAGTCCGATGGTGGCCGACAAACTGACGGTTAGCGATATGAGCCGCGCCGTGCTGGAATTGTTGGATGAATTGAAGCTGTCGCAGGTAAACTTGGTCGGGTCTTCGCTAGGCGGGGCGGTGGCGCTATGGTTGACGCTCTACCATCCGCGGCGGGTGAACAAGCTGGTGCTTTACCGGGTCGGCTATCACAAGGATTCACGGACCCACGCCGGCACGCGCGACATGGCCAATCCCGATTACTGGCGCGATGTGGGCATGAACAAATGGTTGAGCGATATCCATCGCCCGCAGGGTGGGCCGGATGCGTGGGAGGAGGTTATTGGCCGGGTGTCGGAGGCGCTGGAGCCGGGGACGACCGATCATGCCCATCAGCTGGAGATTCTGGAAAATATCTTTCAGCCGACTTTGCTGGTGGTCGGCGACCGCGATCCCGTTGCGCCGCTGGAGCAGATTCTGGAAATGCTGGGAGCCATTCCCAACTGCGGGTTGTGGGTGATGCCATACACCACCCATGTCACCGCAACCAGCACTTGGCGGGCAAAATCTTTCGCCCAGGAAGTAACGCGATTTCTGCAACGGAAATAGTGATGCGGCCAGATGGGCCGATGGTGACGAGCGCGGCGACGCCCACGGTGGCTGCTGGCAACCCACGCTAAGCTTGAACCATCCTTCTCATCAGCTTGAGACTGATTCCGACGATGGCTTGCGCAAATGGATCATCTTCATGCACAAAACCTTTAGTGCGATTTTAGCCGCGGTCTTGAGCGTGGCGGCGCCGGCTTGGGCCGGAGATTACGAGGCGGTCTTTGGTTACGTGCAACGGATGCTAGCCCAGTCCCTTAAAAACGACGAAACCGGGCTGAATACAACGCGTCAACAACTGGAAAACGTCCCGCGCCCAAGCCATCAGAACGGCAAGGAGGCGCGCGCCTTAAACCAGCAAGGATTGGACGCGCTGAAGCGGAACGATTATCCAGCCGCCGCCACGGCGTTCCAGCAAGCCCAGCAACGAAATCCCGCCGATGTTGAAATAGCGGGCAATCTCGGCTACACCAATCTCAAGCTCAACCAACTCAAGCGCGCGGAACATCAACTGGTTTATACGGTGTCGCTTTCGCCGGCGCGATCCTCCTCATGGTATAACCTGGGGCAAGTCTACGGAGCAATGAGCGAGCTTGATAAAGCGACCGGTGCCTTCGCCAATGCCTACCGATTTTCCCAGAACCGCGCTAAGACCGAGGATTTCATCCGGCAAGCGTTGCCGGCCCCAGAGCACAACGAAGTAACCCGCACGGCCTTGCGGCGCACGCTACAGCTGTTTGGATTGCAGCCTTAGTGCGCCCAAGCCGTTCAATCCGCTGTGATTTGACGTTTTCGCGGCATTTTGGGCTGAAATCCGCTTAATGGCTGTCTTCCAGAAACGAGCGGATAAAATCCGCCACCGCTGTTTTCCCGCGAAAAATCCCGTAATGGCCTTCACACAGGATGTCCGCTTCCAGCGTCAGCAGCTGTTCGAGCGAAGCCCGATAATCAGCCCGACTGGAATGCAGGCGGGCGTCCAAGGGTCCATGCACGTCTTGCCCAAACAATACGGTTTGGCCTGCCGATTCCGTCAGGAAAGCCAGCGATCCCGGCGAGTGGCCAGGGATGTGCAGCGCCGTGATCGAGCGGTTTCCTAACAGGAAGGTTTGCCGCGATCCGTTCAAGCGGCGGTCGACCGGACAGGCCTGGAGTTTGGCGCCATACCAACTGGCGGCGGTGGCTTCATTGTCGCCTTGCTCCAGAAAGCCCGCATCCAGCTCATGAGCAACGACCGGACAGCCCAGTTTATTGCGCAGATCGAAAGCTCCCCCCGTATGGTCGTAATGGCAGTGGGTGAGCAGCAGATATTGGATTTGATTGTGGCGCACGCCTATTTTTTTGAGATGGTCGAGCAAGCGTGTTTGGCCTCGGCCGGTGCCGGCGTCCACCAGCGCCACTTGATCGTCAAAATCGATCAGATAGATGGCGGCATCTTCCGGGGCGGTTAGACCATAACCCCCCACCTGGAAGATTTCACTGGTGATGGTAATGGGGCCCGGCGCCATGGTTGTTCCTTCTCCGTATTGATTTTCTTTAAAGTTTAATGCGCTGCGCTGAAAATGTAAGCCTTTCAGAGAGAAGTGGTGAATTCGATGGGGCGAACGGCGCGAGCTACCTTGTCGAGCACGCCATTGACAAAGCGATGCCCTTGCTCGGCGCCAAAGACTTTGGCGAGTTCGACCGCTTCATTGATGATGATGCGATGCGTGATGTCGGGCTGCCGCATCAATTCGTAGCCGCCGATGCGCAGAATGGCGCACTCCACCGGATCGACCCGTGGCATGGGGCGATCGACAAAAGGAGCCAAAGCGGCATCGATTTCCGCGACGTGCACCGGAATTTGCGTGACCAGTTCCCGAAAGTAATCGAGATCCGCCTTCCCCAAATCCTGGTCGGCTAAAAACTGGGTTGCGATCCGGGCCGGCTCCTCGCCGGTCAATTGCCACTCATACAACGCCTGGGCGGCACAACGCCGTGCCCAAGCCCGCTTGCCCGGTAGGTTTTTACGCGCGGGATTACGCACGATTCAGCTTTCCAGCCGGCGCAGCAAGCTGACCATTTCCAGTACCGATAGGGCCGCCTCCGCGCCCTTGTTGCCCGCTTTGGTGCCGGCTCGCTCCACCGCCTGATCGATACTATCCACCGTCAACACACCAAACCCAATAGGGATGCTGTAGCGGAGCGACACGCTCGCCAGCCCTTTGGTGCACTCGCCCGCGACATACTCGAAATGCGGAGTGCCGCCTCGGATCACCGCGCCGAGAGCGACCAGGCCATTGTAGCGTTCGCTGGCGGCTAAACGTTGCGCGGCCAGCGGCAGCTCGAATGAACCGGGCGTCCAGATCAAGTCAAGATTGCTTTCCGGTACGCCGTGCCGGCGCAGTGTATCAACGGCGCCGTTGACTAAACTCTGCACGATAAAACTGTTGAACCGCGCCGCGACCAGCGCAAAGCGAGCGTTCTGAAGCGGAGTAAAATCGCCTTCGATGGTATTGATATCGGACATAAGCAGTTCCAGGAGCGTTTAATGTTGGCGGGCAAATTTAAGAGACGTATTCGAGAACTTCCAAATTGAAGCCGGAGAGGGCGGTGATGCGTTTGGGCGCGCTCAGCACCCGCATCCGCCGAATGCCGATATCGAGCAGAATTTGCGCGCCAATGCCATAAGTGCGTAGTTCAGCGGATTGGTTGGCGCGTGGTGTTTCACTAGAACCGAACTGATAGCCCCGCATCCGGCGGATCAACGCCGCTGGGTCTTCTGGATGGCTGAGAAAGACCAACACGCCGGCCGTTTCGCTCGCGATTCGCTGCAAGGCTCCTCGCAGCGGCCAGCCGCTGTCAGGAAGTTTGAGCGCCAGCAAATCGCTGAGTGCATGCTGTACGTGGACTCGCACCAGCACGGGGTGATCGGCATTGATAGGCCCCTTGACTAAGGCAAAATGGACCTGCCGGCTGACGACATCCTGGTAAGTAAGCACCCGTAATGGGCCGAATTCAGTCTCTAGCACGGTGTCGGCGACCCGTTCGATGGTCTTTTCATTCTGCATCCGATAGCGGATCAGATCAGCGATGGTGCCCATTTTTAAATGGTGCTCTCTGGCGAAGAGTTCCAGATCGGGCCGACGCGCCATGGTGCCATCTTCATTCAGAATTTCGACGATCGCGGCGGCAGGCTCCAAATCCGCCAGCCGGGTTAGATCACAACCCGCTTCGGTATGGCCAGCGCGAGTCAGCACGCCTCCCGGTTGAGCCATCAGCGGAAAAATGTGGCCCGGCTGTACCAAGTCCTTGGGTCCAGCATCGGGCCGGACGGCGGTGCGAATAGTGAGGGCGCGGTCATAGGCGGAAATGCCCGTGGTGACGCCTTGGGCGGCTTCAATCGAGATGGTGAAATTGGTGGACGGCACATCCTTATCCTGCACCATCAGCGGCAAATGCAATTGCTGGCATCGTTCGCGGGTTAAGGTAAGGCAGATCAGGCCGCGTCCGTAACGGGCCATGAAGTTGACATCTTCCGGGCGAATCATGGAAGCCGCCATGAGCAGGTCGCCTTCATTTTCTCGATCTTCATCGTCCATGATGATCACCATTTTCCCTTGTCGGAGATCGTCGAGGATCTCGTTGATACTGTTCAGTGACATGGCTATTTCCAAAAACCGTGTTCGCGCAGTAAGGCTTCAGTAAGACCACCGGCGATCTGCGCGGCCCGATCACCCAGCAATAGCCGCTCCAAATACCGCGCGATTAAGTCTACTTCCAAATTGACTCGCCGGCCGATTTTAAAATCCGCCAATGTGGTTGCGGTCAGTGTATGGGGAACGATATTAAGTTCGAAGGCCGCGCCAGCTACTCGATTGACGGTCAAGCTGACGCCATCGACACAAATCGAGCCTTTTTCAGCGATATAGCGGGCGAGGGTATCCGGGGCCTGAATGCGCAAGCGCCAGGAGCGGCCATCCGGCCGCCATTGGCTGACAGCGCCGATGCCGTCCACATGACCGCTGACCAGATGGCCGCCGAGCCGGGTCGTCGGAGTCAGGGCTTTTTCCAGATTCACCGAGGTTCCCGATTTGGCCTCGCTAAGAATGGTGCGCTCCAACGTTTCATGCGACACATCGACCCAACAGCCGTCGCCGGGTAGTTCGATCACCGTCAGACAGACGCCGCTGACCGCAATGCTGTCGCCCAGTCGCACGTCGCTCAAGTCCAGGTTGCCAGTGGCAATGCGCAGGCGGATATCGCCCCCGCGCGGCTGGATGGCGGCGATGGTGCCAACGGCGGCGATAATGCCGGTGAACATAGGGTTTGGCCGCTCCATTCAGATTGTGTTAGCGGGGACGGTGAGCGCGCGCGGTGGTCCGCATGATTGCGGCCGCAGCGTCACACGCCAATCCGATCCGATCGCCCGTGTCTCCAAGATTTCCAATGCAATCCGATCGCTCATGCGGATCAATTCGGGCAACTGAAACAAACCGCGCGCCTTGTCGCCTAATAGCAAAGGCGCTAAGTAGATTAGTAATTCATCGACCAGACCCGCCCGTAGCAAGGCGCCGGCCAGAACCGGGCCGCATTCCGCGTGTATTTCATTGCATTCGCGGCGGGCTAATTCCGCCATGACCGCCTGCAAATCCAGGTGGTTTTGGATCCGGGGCGCGACGGCTATCTCCGCGCCCGCTGCCCGCAATGGCGTTTGCCGATGGAGATCGGAAGCAGCGGTGAAAATCAGCGTCGGACCTGGCAATTGCAAGATGTTGGCGCTTGGTGGCGTTCGCAATTGCGTATCGAGGATGACTCGTAACGGCTGCCGTTCCGTAGCCGGCAACCGGACGTTGAGGCTAGGATCATCGGCTACCACCGTTCCAGCCCCCGTCAGGATTGCCGAAGCGCGGGCGCGCCACCGTTGCACGTCCTGCCGGGCCGCCGCGCCGGTCAACCACTGGCTTTCGCCTGAGGCGAGCGCCGTGCGCCCGTCCAAGCTCATCGCCAGCTTGAGGCGCACGAAGGGTCGGCCTGCGATCATCCGTTGGATAAACCCCGGATTCAGCGCCCGCGCTTCCGTTTCCAGCAAGCCGCATTCCACCGTCACGCCCGCTTTCCGCAGCATGGCCAGTCCCTTGCCCGCCACTTGCGGGTTGGGATCGGACATCGCCGCCACCAGGCGCGAAATACCCGCGCTTAGCAGGGCATCGGTACAAGGCGGCGTTCGGCCGTGATGGCAACAAGGTTCCAGCGTGACGTAAACGGTCGCACCGCGCGCTTTTGCGCCAGCCATCTCCAGTGCGTTAGCCTCGGCGTGGGGTTCACCCGCGCGCTGGTGCCAGCCTTCACCGACGATTTCCCCATCCCGGACGACGACGCAACCCACTCTGGGATTGGGGTCGGTGCTATACAAGCCACGTTGCGCCAGCACTAACGCCCGCGCCATATGATGGTAGTCTTCAGGGGACATCAATCGGAATCCGCCGTTCCGGATATTTTTTGCAAGCGCTCGATTTCTTCGCGAAAGGCGTTGACATCCTCAAAACTGAGGTAGACCGAGGCAAAACGGACGTAGGCCACTTGATCGAGATGGCGCAATGCCTCCATCACCCATTCGCCAATCCGCTGGCTGCTCAGTTCCCGCTCGCCGCTGGCGCGGGCCAGATTTTTGATGCGTAATACGGTTTCCTCGATCCGCTCGGCCCCGACCGGCCGCTTTTCCAGCGCGCGCAACAAGCCAGCTCGTAGCTTTTCATCCAGAAAAGGTTCGCGGCGGCCGTCGCGTTTCAGAACCGGCGGCATCAATAATTCCGCCACCTCGTAGGTGGTGAAGCGGGTGTTGCAACGCGGGCATTCGCGGCGGCGGCGGACTTTATCGCCCTCCGCCGACAACCGCGAGTCGATCACACGGGTATCGGGAGTACCGCAAAACGGACAGTGCATGGCTGGTTTTTATCTCACTGTCGCTTGAAACTCAACCGCATACCGGAAATATGGCGGGCAGCCTGGTAATTGGGCCGTATGTCCAATCAAGGATAGCTTCACTGTCGGGCCATCGAGAACGTCGCGGGTCCAGCCAGTCAAATCCCGGCATTTACGCTCCTTGCACCCTCGGATTGTAATCGCCGGGAACCGCTACGCGCGCCACTGTTCGCGAACCGCGATCGCGGGCTGGCGTAACTTTTCGAGTGAATCAATTCACTGTCGGCTACCTGTCGTTGGTTATCGCCCTGTGATGCGGACCATAATTGATAGTCGAACCCGGTGATGCGTAAATCTCGGCTGAGCATTTCCGATCCCTTCGATAGCGAAGGTCCGTTCTTGAGGGCGAGAGGGTAGTTTGATAATAAACAAAAAATTATACGCTACTTTGACAATGGAGTATAGATTTTTCAGAGAGTGATTGGATATTCGCTTCGAATGTCAGCAGAAAATTTGAACAAAAAGAATTTCGAATAAATGAAAGCTGTGAGCTTTAGCAACTGGTTGCTGTTTGTTTGGCGGAAACTGATCCAAGCTCTTTGGTGTTAACGGATATGCAACTGGATTAATCGGGAAAAATATTTTTTACGCTAGACCAGAAGGCATCAGATTTTTTAACATTTGATGATTCCTGAATCAACATGCGACAGTGTATGGCGTAAGAGAAAACCGCATCCAATGTGCTACATTTATCGAGTTGATTTAATAGAGGTGTGGCCATTAGGCCAAAAGATTGTTTGATTCGGACTCCCAACTCATGCTTGGTTTTCGCTAGATCGATATGCGCTGTTTTTTGAGTGGTTGAGATTGCGGAGATCGAGGGTGTCGTAATAGGTATTGGGTTATCGGAGCTAGAGTTAGGCTGAATATAGCCTTCCGCTTCCAACAGTTCCAGGATTTGCTGAATATTGCCAATTTTATTGAATTGTTTTTTTAATTGATCGACGGTGCGCTTGCCATCAATGAGAATCAAGATGGAGCGGTGTTCTAATGGAAGATTGAACTTACGAGTTTCGATTTCTTGAGACCCTTTCTGTGTTTTGGTGAATTGTATACTGGTGTTCATTAGTGACAACCTTCATGGAATTTTTAGGCATAAATGCATAACTAATAAGGATTATAAGTAAAAAGCAAGATAAACCATTAAGATGGCGGTTAGAAGGATCATGGCCCAATTCAATTGGTCAAATCGGCCACGAGATGCATAGAGGAGCGTATAGCTTATGATGCCGAAGGCAATTCCGTGAGCGATATTGAAAGTGAATGCCATACTGGCGATCGTGAGAAAAGCAGGGATGATGTCTTCGGGGCTAGTCCAATCAAGATCGCTCGCGCCACGCATCATCATGGCACCGACGACAATGAGGGCGGGTGCCGTTGCTATGGCTGGAATCGCCGTAAATACTGGTATGAAGAATAAGGCAATTAAAAATAGGAAGCCTACCGTTAAAGCTGTCAAGCCGGTGCGCCCACCGACTTGCATTCCAACGGCCGATTCGATGAATACCGTATTTGGACTGGTGCCAAGTAGACTGGTTAGCATGATGCCGACGCTATCGACTGCATACGTGGTGTGCGAACCAAAAACTCTGCCATCCGAGTCCATCAGTCCGGCAAGTCGATTGATGCCGCTTAAGGTGCCCATGAGATCTAGAACAGCCAGGAAGAAAAAAGCGATGACGAGCTTAAAGAATAAAACTGAAAAAAATTGATTGAAATCTACGGCTAGAATGGTTTGTCCGGTCAACGTGGGTAGTGCAAACCACTGCTGTGGCATTGGAGATAATCCAATTAACCAAGCAAGCACCGTGACAGTGATGATACTGATCAATATGGCGCTTCTTACTTGCCAAGCCATCAATGCGCCGGTCAGCAACAGTCCAAATAAGGAGAGAAGCACCTTGGGGTCTGATATTTTTCCCAAGGTGATCAGCGTGGCCGGGCTATCAACCGTCAAGCCGGCATTTTGAAAGCCGATGATGGTGAGGAACAAGCCTATCCCCACCATGGTCGCCGTTCGTACGACTTGGGGAAGGGCCATATAAAGAAAGTTTCTAAGGCCCACTAACACCAATAAAAAGAAGATGAGACCAGCAATCAGAGCAGCCGCTAGCGCCACTCGCCAGTCAACCCCATAACCCAAGACAGCGCCATAAGCAAAGAAGGCGCTCATGCCCACCCCCGGCGCGAGCACGAAGGGAAGATTGGTGATAAGTCCGATGAGGATTGCGCAAATCGCCCCTCCCAAGGCGATCATGGTCGCTACATCATTGGCCGGCATGCCGGCATCTCCAAGCATTTTGGGATTCAAAAATAGAATGTAAGCCACCGTTAAGAAGGTGGTGGCTCCGGCAAGGACTTCAGTCCCTATCGTTGAACCACGGGCTCGAAGATTAAACATGTGACATTAACCTCATATTCTATTTTAATTTAGAGTAAAAAATCATACAAATAACACAAATAAATATTATTATTAATATCATTTATAATTAACATTATAGCTTTTAAAATCTTGTCTTCAAGGGTTATTTGTACTGTATTAGGGCGCGTTTAGGGCGCGTTGGATAGAAAATATTTTGGTAATTAGTAGCGCCAGCGAGCGGGTGAAGCGCGGACACCCGAACCTTCTGCGTGGCTGATTGGAGGTTTTAATCGCGCTCGTTTACGGCATGGGGGTTTCGAGAAGGGAGTCGACCACGGCGGTCCACGCCTTGGCGATATTTCGCAAGTCATAACCGCCGCCGCCAACCGCGACGAGGCGACCCTCGGCGAATTCCTCGGCGATTTGGCACAGGCCGCGCGTAGCACGACTATGCGCGCGGGCGGAGTAGTGGAGGTGGGCTAGCGGATCGCCGTCCAAACCGTCGGCGCCGCAATTCATAAAAATGAACTGCGGTTGCCATTGGCGTAGAAAATTCTCAACGTTATCCCACATCATCATGAAATCATCGTCGGCCGAAAGCGGTAGCAACGGAATGTTGAGCTTGCGACCCTTGGCCTCGCCCTTGCCGACTTCGTAGGAAAAGCCGCTTTGGGGAAAATTGTAACGGCCGTCCTCATGAATATCGGCAAAGATAACAGTGGGGTCTTTTTCGAACGGATAAAACAAACCGTCGCCGTGATGGGCGTCGATATCGACGTAGGCGATCCGCTCCAGACTGTATTCCTGTTGCAGCAGCTTGATGGCGACGCCGACATCATTAAACACGCAAAAGCCGGAGGCGGTGTCCGGCATGCTGTGATGCAGGCCGCCAAGCGGCACGAAAATCCGCCGGAATTCGTTATTCATTATTTTGCGGGTCGCGTCGATGACAGAACCCACTACCTTAGCCGCATCTTCGTAGACTCCTTTATAAGCGGGGGTATCGCCGAAATCCAGCAATCCCTCGCCAATTTCAGATAAAGTTTTAACTTTATTGATATATTTTTCGGTATGAAACAAGCCGATCTGGCCTTCGGTCGCCAGTGTCGGGTAGAGAATACGTACCTGGTCGGCCAATTGGCGAATGTGCATTTCGTCCCAGAAGGCATGAATGCGATCTTCGCTGAAAGGATGATCTTCAAATCCGTAATGGCTAACTTCATCACCGGTGTAAACAGCGACCGTTCTGCTGCGTGTCATCTGCTTCTCAAGCCTCGCCAAAGGGTATTGCAAGCTAGCGATAGATTATCATAGTCGAGTTTATTGCGCGCTTGCCGAGACGACAACGTAAACTCTTGGTGCGAGCAATTGTTATGTTAGTGATGCATTTTTTCATATGCCGCTACTTTGTTGAGGTGCCCTTATTAGGAGAACTTATGATTGCAAACGAACAACAATCGTCAGATATTTTTCCGAGCGACCGTCAACCGACGGTTCGGATCATGGCCATGCCAGCAGACACCAATCCGGGCGGGAGGATTTTCGGCGGGTGGATCATGGCGCAGATGGACGTGGCGGGGGGCATCGTGGCGCTGGAATATTCCGGTGGGCCAGTGGTTACGGTAGCGGTAACGTCCATGGAGTTCCATAAGGCGGTGCACGTAGGCGAGTTGGTGAGCTGTTTTGCCCGTATCCAGAAAGTGGGTTCTACGTCCATCACTGTCAGAGTGGAGGTCTTCACCCAACGGGCGCACGACGGTTCACTAAAATCCACCAAGGTTACGGAAGCGGTGATTGTCTATGTGGCGGTCCAAAAGGACGGTACCCCGCGCGCGCTGCCAGAGCGGGAACCAAATTTCGGTCAGTATTGGTAGGAATAAGAGCAAGTTAAGGCTTGGCAAGGCTCTGGATTGCGCGATCTGACCGGAATGGGTTGGCATCTCCTATACTGAAATGATCGTTTTATGGAGATTTGCGCGGTTGGATAACTTCCTTTTGGTGTTAGCAGCGTTGCTGCTAGTGGCTTTGAATGGTTTTTTCGTCGCCGTCGAGTTTGGTTTGGTCAAATTGCGACAAACGCGCATCCGCGCCCTCGTCAAACTTTACGGTTGGCGCGGGCGGATCTTGGCGACCGTGCATTCTCATCTCGATGCGTATTTATCGGCCTGCCAGTTGGGCATCACGCTGGCTTCCTTAGCCTTGGGCTGGATTGGCGAGCCGGCGTTTGCCCGTCTTCTGGAGCCGGTCTTTGAGTGGCTGGAGATCCGCTCGCCAGAATTGATCCATGTCATTTCCGTTATTTTCGCCTTCTCCACCATTACCTTTCTGCATATCGTGGTCGGCGAGCAGGCCCCTAAATCTTTGGCGATTCGCCGGCCGGAATGGGTTTCCCTCTGGTCGGCGATTCCGCTTTATATTTTCTATTGGATCATGTTCCCAGCCATCTGGGTGCTGAACAGGAGTGCGACCGGGGTGCTGCGCTTGACCGGTCTTGATAGCGGTCATGGTCATGAAACCCATTACTCCGCTGAGGAACTCAAACTGATTCTGCGCGGCAGCCTACCCTCGGAAAAAATCAATCAGGATGAATTGCAAGTCGCCGCGCACACGTTGGATTTCAGTGATCTGGAAGTGTCCGAACTGATGCGGCCCATTGGCGAAGTGACGGCGCTCTATCAAAGCCGTTCGATCGAGGAGAATCTGGAAACGATCTACCATAGCCGCTATAGCCGTTACCCTTATTTTGCGCGCGATGGAGAAGCGGTTTTAGGTATCATTCATTTGAAAGATTTGTTTCTGGCCCAGCAGCATGACAAACCCATCGACGACCTGAGGGATTATCTCCGCCCAGCGCAATACGTCGCTCCCAATACGCCGGCGCTGGAACTGTTTCGTCGCTTTCGCAAGGGCGCGCCGCATTTCGCCATCGTCGGACAAAAGAATAGCCGCGCCGAAGGGTTCATTACCCTCGACGATATGCTGGGCGCGCTGGTCGGGGTGATTCGCGATGAGTTTCGGCAAGGTCACAACGATTGGGTGCGATTGGACGACAATACCTTGATGGGTAAAGGTAGCCTGCCCATTTTTTCGCTGGAGCGGGAATTGGGCATTGAGATTGAGAATGACAATGTCGATTCGGTCGGTGGGCTGGTCATGTGGAAATTAGGTGACGTACCGCATGAAGGCCAGAAAGTTAAATTTGGCCAGTTCGATGTGGTGGTGAAGAAAATGAACGGCCCGCGCATTATGTTGGTAAGGGTCTATCCGAAGGAGTAGATTGAGGCGTAACGGCCTCCAAACCAGAGCGGCCATGGCCCCCGCCGCCCGGCGTTTCAATAACGAAAGTGTCGCCGGGCTGAACCGTAACTTGCGCTGTGCCCGGCAGTTCCTCGACAGAGCCATCAACCCGTTCGATGGCATTGCGGCCGATCTGTCCCGGTTCGCCGCCGGCTAAACCGTAGGGCGGAATACGGCGGTGACCGGAGAGGATCGCGGCGGTCATCGGCTCCAAAAAGCGGATGCGGCGAATCACGCCATCGCCGCCCCGCCAGCGACCCGCTCCACCGCTGTGTTGGCGAATCCGAAAGTCTTCGACTCGCACCGGGAAGCGCCATTCCAATACTTCTGGGTCGGTCAGCCGAGAATTGGTCATGTGGGTCTGCACCGCCGAAGCGCCGTTGAAGCCCGATCCCGCGCCCGCGCCGCCACAGATCGTTTCATAATATTGATGCCGCTCATTGCCAAAAGTGAAATTATTCATCGTCCCTTGGGCCGCCGCCATCACTCCCAGCGCGCCATAGAGGGCATCGACGATGCATTGCGAAGTTTCGACATTGCCGGCCACGACCGCCGCTGGCGGCTGGGGATCGAGCAGTGAGCCTTGCGGAATCACGATGTCCAGCGGGCGCAGACAACCGGCGTTCAGCGGGATGTCGTCGTCCACCAACGTTCGAAATACATACAGCACCGCCGCCAAACCGACCGCGCGCGGCGCGTTGAAATTATTGGCCAGTTGCGATGAGGTGCCGGTAAAGTCGATTTTGGCCGAACGCCGCGCCCGATCCAGGGTAATGGCGACCCGAATCACCGCGCCATGGTCCAGTTCGTAGCTGAATTGGCCGTCTTGCAGGCGATCCAGCGCCCGCCGCACCTGTTCGGCGGCATTGTCCTGAACATGTCGCATATAAGCGTTGACGGTCTCTAATCCGAAATGGCTCACCATCATCCGCAGTTCGCGGGCGCCTTTTTCATTAGCGGCGATTTGCGCGTGCAGGTCGGCCAGATTCTGTTGCGGATTGCGTACCGGCCAAGGGCCAGCGTTGAGTCGGGCCAACAATTCTGATTCGAGAAACCGGCCGCTGGCCACCAATTGAAAGTTATCCAGCAACACCCCTTCCTGCTCGATAGTCACACTGTTGGGCGGCATCGAACCAGGGGTGATGCCGCCGATGTCGGCATGGTGGCCACGCGAGGCGACATAGAACAGCAATGCTTGTCCCGTTTTGTCGAAAACCGGGGTGATGACCGTGATATCCGGCAGATGGGTGCCGCCGCTGTAGGGCGCGTTGCTGGCGTACACGTCGCCCGGCTGAAAGCGACCGTCGTTGGCTTGCATGAGCGCCTGCACGGCCGTGCCCATTGAGCCGAGATGCACGGGGATGTGCGGGGCATTGGCGATCAATTGGCCGTCCCGATCAAACAGCGCGCAGGAAAAGTCCAGGCGCTCCTTGATGTTGACCGAATGAGCGGTGTTAGCCAGCGTCACGCCCATCTGTTCGGCAATCGCCATGAATAGGTTATTAAACACTTCCAGCAGAATGGGATCGACGGTCGTGCCCAGCGCGATTTGGCGCGGGCGCGGCTGGCAGCGGGTCAATACCAGATCGTGGCGTGGCGTCACTTCAGCGCGCCAACCGGGCTCGAGCAGCGTGGTCGCACCGGTTTCGCTGATGATTGCCGGGCCGGTCAGCGTGGCGGCGGGCGGTAACTGGGCACGCCGATAGAGCGGGGCGTCGGTGTCGGCTCCCGCAAAGTGCAAGCGAATGCGGGTTGTCGGTAGCGGTGGTTCCGTGCCAGCGGTCGGCGCGGGTTTCGTTTCCTTGGCGCTGGCGTTCACGCCAATGATCTCGACCGTGGCTGCTTCGATAATCAGTGCTTTATCGGGAAAAATAAAGCCGTAGCGTTGGCGGTGAGTAGCGGCAAAGTGGGTCGATAGCGCGCTGAAGTTCCCAGCGGGGATGCTCAACGCGCTATCGCTGCCCGCGTAGCGCATGTGGACGATGCGAACAGCCCGAATTTGATCGGGCGAAACCCCATGTTCGACCATCTCCGCGCGTCCAGCGTGTTCCAGTTCGGCAAAAATTTGATCAAGCGGGTCTATCGCCGCCGCGGTTAATGGTGTTTCGATCGCCTGTTCCTTCAGCAATCGGGCGTTGGCCAGCCCCATGCCGTAAGCGGACAGGACACCGGCCAATGGATGAATGAACACGGTTGACATGCCCAGTGCATCCGCCACCGCGCAGGCGTGTTGGCCACCCGCGCCGCCGAAACAGCACAACGTGTATTCGGTGACATCGTAACCGCGCTGGGTCGAGATTTGTTTGATCGCGTTAGCAATATTTTCAATCGCAATTTTCAGAAAACCCTCGGCCAGTTCCACCGACGTGTAGCTTTTGCCGGTGGCCGTCTGGATAGTGTGCGCCAGGGCGGCAAATTGCTGGCGCACAACTTCCTGATCCAACGGTTGATCTTGCTGAGAGCCAAAGACATGTGGAAAGAAATCGGGCTGAAGCCGGCCCAGCAGCAGGTTGCAGTCAGTGACAGTCAGCGGCCCACCTCGCCGGTAACAGGCTGGCCCTGGATTAGCTCCCGCCGATTCTGGCCCCACCCGCAGACGGGTTCCGTCAAAGTGGCAAATCGAACCGCCACCCGCCGCAACCGTTTGAATATGCAACATCGGCGCGCGTAGCCGTACACCGGCGATGTGGGTTTCAAAAGCGCGTTCGTATTCGCCGGCGTAATGGGCGACATCGGTGGACGTGCCGCCCATATCGAAGGTGACGATGCGCGCGAAACCCGCTTGAGCGGCGGTATGCGCCGCGCCGACAATGCCGCCGGCCGGGCCAGAGAGAATGCTGTCCTTCCCTTGAAAATGGTGAGCGTCGGTCAAGCCGCCATTGGATTGCATGAAGAACAGGCGCGCTCCGCCCAGCTCGCGGCTGACTTGATCGACGTAACGGCGAAGCAGGGGCGACAGATAGGCGTCCACGACGGTGGTATCACCGCGCCCGACCAGCTTCATGAGCGGACTGACCTGGTGTGAGACCGAAATTTGGCCGAAGCCGATTTCTTTGGCTAACTGAGCCTCTTGTCGCTCGTGATCGGGATAACGATAACCGTGCAGAAACACGATGGCGACGGCGCGAATACCCGCCTGATGGGCCTGTTGCAAGGCGCGGCGAGCGTGATCGGCGTCAAAGGGCGCGATGATTTCGCCATGGGCTGAAACCCGTTCCCGTACCTCAGCCACCCGTTCGTAGAGCAATTCCGGCAACACGATCTGGCGGGCGAACAGTTTGGGCCGATTTTGATAACCGATCCGCAACGCATCCCGAAAGCCTTGTGTGATCAGCAACAATGTCCGGTCGCCTTTGCGCTCCAGCAGGGCATTGGTGGCGACCGTGGTGCCTATTTTGACGGCTGTGATTTGCTGGGCCGGAATGGGTTGATCGGCGGCAATAGCCAGCAGGTCGCGGATGCCTTGCACCGCGGCGTCGGCATAGTGCTCCGGGTTATCGGAAAGCAGTTTGTGGGTCAACAAGCGGCCGTCGGGGCAACGGGCGACGATATCGGTAAAGGTACCGCCCCGGTCGATCCAGAACTGCCAGCCGGCGGATGGAGGTAAAGGCGTCGCTGTCATCTGGCCATTTGAGCGCATCAACCGGCTCGTCGGCAAGATGCGCTCAAATGGTAAGCTTAGGGCGTCGGATAGACACGCGGTTGAATCTTGTGTTTGTGGAGCTTGCGGTACAGGGTGTTACGGCTGACCCCCAATTGCGCGGCGGTACTGCTAATGTTCCAGCCGTGATGATTTAAATGGCGTAACAGCGCGTCGCGTTCGGCTTGCGCCAGGCCACTGGCGGTATCACACGCCAAGCGATGGGGCGTCGAATTGGCGATTTCGTTCGGCAAATCCTCGACCCGAATCAGGTTGTCTTCGCAGAGCGCCACCGCGGTGCGCAACACGTTGCGCAATTGACGGATATTGCCGGGCCATGAGTAGGCGTCCAGCGCCGCGAAGGCGTCTTCAGCGAGGCGCACATTGGCGCCGTCGCTTTCCGTCGCCAGCAATGTGTGGATCAGCAATTCCCGATCCATCCGCTCGCGCAAGGCGGGTATCCTCAATTCCAACCCATTGAGCCGGTAATACAAATCTTCACGAAACGCGCCGCTGGCGATGGCGTCCAGCAAATTACGGTGCGTCGCGCTGATCACGTACAAATCCACCGGCACCGGGGTATCGCTACCAAGCGGCAAGACTTCCTTGGCTTCCAGGACCCGCAGCAGCCGAGTCTGCAACAGCAATGGCATATCGCCGATCTCGTCCAAAAACAAAGTGCCGCCATTGGCTTGCAGAATCTTGCCGCGTCGGCCTTCTTGGCGCGCGCCAGTGAATGCGCCATATTTGTAGCCGAACAACTCGCTTTCGATCAGATTTTCCGGGATGGCGGCGCAGTTCACCGCCACGAATGGATTGTGAGCGCGGGCGCTGGCGTCGTGAATGGCTTTGGTGAAAATTTCCTTGCCGGTGCCGGTCTCTCCCGTTAGCAGAATGCTGACCCGTTTGTTCATCACCCGCTGAGCGCAACGGACGTTGTAGGCCATCAAGGGGTCGGTTTCCGCGAATCCTTCCAGAGCTGCTGAAGGCAAGGGCGGCGATAAAGATTTGACAGCGGTTGCGGTGGAGCGAGGCGGATGACTGGCTGGTTGGCGCTCGGTTCGGTGCAGCAAAGCGAAAAACGCTTGGCCGGTCTGGTCGCGGATCGGCCACAGCGTTCCAGAGCGATTAAGGGCATGGCCCAGCAGATGCTCCAGACCGCTAACAAAGAGCGCACTGATCGGTTGGCCGATAGTTTGGGTGCGGGGCTGTTGCAGTTGATCGGACGCCGTTTGGTTGATGGCCAAAATGCAGCCGTTCTCATCAAACGCCAACAAGCCCTCGCTACCTTGGCCGATAAATTCCGGTCGCCGATGGAAGCGTAACACCCACTGCTTGCGGAAAAGGTGTAGAAAATAATGGTACTCCATCGTTCGGGCGCTCAAGGCGGCCAGAGCCAGGGTATGGAGCTGGCTTTGCTTGGAATCCTGGGAAGTGACCGAGGAGATATCCAAAACCACCAGCAACTGGCCTTCGGGATCAAAGATGGGGGCTGCCGAACAGGTGAGCTTGGCGTGCTGGCTGCGGAAATGCTCGTCGCCATGCACCGTCAGCGCTTTTCGTTCGATCAAGGCGGTGCCGATGCCGTTGGTGCCTTCGTTGGCTTCGTCCCAGAGCGCGCCCAACCATAAGCCCGATTGCTCGAACGATTTTTGCAGGCTGCCATCCGCCGTCCAGTTCACGATCACGCCATCGCTATCGGTCAGAATAATGGCAAAACCCGAACCCGCGATCCGCTGATAAAGGTGGCTGGTTTCGATCTTGGCAATTTCCAGGAACGCCTTCAGGCGTTCCTGCCGCTCGCGCACTGAGGTCGATTCGAGCACTTGCGTGCGATGGAAACGAGCAGGATCGATGCCGCGGTGTTCGGCGCACCGGAGCCAGGAACGCTCGATGCTGGTTTCTAGCAAAGGTCGGGGGGTAGTGCCTTGCACGACGGACAAAACCAGATCCGCGTGCGCCACCGTCTTCTTCAGCATGGTCTCTCCTCTCGCGGCAACCACGCTTTAATCTAAAGCAGGGCCAATGATTGCCAAGGCGAACCGGTGATGACTCAGGTTGGATGATTTAACTATAGACGTTTTTGGCGGATTTTCAGGAAATCTCGCCCCTTGTATAACACACTATGACAATCACTGGTTAAAGGTGCCGAGTTGTAATGGGCCGTTCCAGCGCCGCTAACAGCGGGTGTGACAATTATTTCGCGACTCTGTTATGTGGTTTTTGGGTAGAGCAGACTAATAATGATTTTTTTATATTAAAACAATATCTTAAAATACCTTACCTGTATGCTCGGGTTGGTATGATTTTTGACATAATATCTCTCAGGTCAGTATTGGCGCTCCACCAAGCTTGACGCCCATCAAGATTGCCGGGCGATTCGGGTACCACCGAAACCGTTCCAAAGGCAACACCCCGTCATCGACGGGGCCAATGATGCGAACACCGGTTCGCGCTGATCACCAAAGAGGAAGTCACCGTGAAAGCACATCATCTCCGGCACGCATCGTTTGCCCGCCAGAGTCGGTTTATCCGGCTCAGATATCGTCGAGCGCAGCGCCGCTTCAGCTAAACCGCGCTTTCGATCCAACCCTTCGGTTCATTCGACACGGTTTCAATAGAACCGAGCATCTCAGTCGCCGCGCTTTCGTTATTCGCGGGATGGTGGCTCTGATAGCGAACCCGTCGGCTTGGGATGAACGTTGAGACCGTTGCTGGAAAAACGTTAGCCGCTGTAGGTGTTGGATCGACTTTTTAAGTCGTGCGCGCTGTGAATGGCAAGTAGAGCGCCCTCGTTTGGGGATAATCGACGACATGCCGAGTTTATTTTCCACGTCCGCCGCCATGGCATCCGATGCGCTGTCGATTGGCATTATCGCCAACCCGGTATCGGCGCGCGACATCCGGCGCATCATCGCCAACGCCAGCAATTTACAACTCGCGGATCGGGTCAACATCGTGCTGCGCGCGCTTAGCACCTTGGCGGCCATCGGCGTGCCGCGCGTGCTGATGATGCCGGATCGCGCGGGCATCCGCGCCATGCTCTCGCGCCACCTGCAACGCGAACAGAATCTGCATCATACGTTTCCGCGGGTCGATTTTCTGGATATGGAGCCGACTTCCACGGTGGAAGACACCTTTCTCGCCGCGCGCCTGCTGCGCGCGGCCGGAGTCGTCGCAATCATTGTGCTGGGCGGCGACGGCACTCATCGCGCGGTGGTGCGTGAGCTGATTAGCGGGACAAGCAACCCAGCGGCGATTCCCATTGCCGGTTTATCCACCGGCACCAACAACGCCTTTCCGGAACTGCGTGAATCCAGCATCACCGGCTTGGCCGTGGGCCTGTACGCCACCGGCCGACTCAGCGCCGCGCAGGCGCTGGCTCCAAACAAATTACTCGAAGTTTCCATCAGCGGCGTCGACGGTAGTGAAAGACGCGATATCGCGCTGGTCGATGCGGTGATCTCGACCGACCGCTACCTCGGCGCTCGCGCGCTGTGGAAGCCGGAAGGGCTCCACAGTGTGTTTCTGGCCTTTGCCGAGCCGCAAGCCATCGGCCTGTCGTCCATCGGTGGGCTATTGCAGCCGGTGGCGCGCCATGCGCCGGGCGGCTTGGCGATTCAGCTCGCCCGCAACCCACAGCAACGGCGCATTGGCCTGCTGGCTCCGATTGCCCCCGGCATGGTGCGCGAAATCGGCATCAAGCAGTTCGAGCGGATGCCCGCCGATAAGCCGTTCGAAGTGGGCTTGGATGCTGGCGTGGTCGCGCTCGATGGCGAGCGCGAACTCGCGTTCGACGCGGGCGAGCGCGTGACGGTGACCTTGCGCGAGAACGCTTTTTTCGCGGTGGACGTTGCCCGTTGCATGCACACCGCGGCGATGGCGGGACTGTTCCGCCTTTCTTCCTGAAACCACCCAAGGAACCTCCTATGGCAGATAATCCCTTTCCGCTGAGCAAGGACGAATTGCTGGCCGCTTACCGGCGGATGCGCACCATCCGCGAGTTTGAGGAACGGCTGCACATCGATTTTGGACGCGGCGATATTCCGGGCTTCGTCCATCTGTACGCCGGCGAGGAAGCGGCCGCCGTTGGTATCATGCTACATCTGCACGATGGCGACCGGATCGCCTCGACCCATCGCGGCCACGGCCACTGTATCGCCAAGGGCGTGGACGTGACGGCGATGATGAAGGAAATCTACGGCAAAAAAGGCGGCTCCTGCGAGGGCAAGGGCGGTTCGATGCACATTGCCGATTTATCCAAAGGTATGATGGGCGCGAACGGCATTCTGGGCGCCGGCGCGCCGCTGGCGTGTGGCGCGGCGCTTGCCGCCAAATATCGCGCCAAACAGAAAGGCGGACCGAGCGACGTGGCGATCAGTTTCGTCGGTGATGGCGCGAGCAACCAGGGCACTTTTCTGGAAAGCCTGAATCTGGCGGCGGTGTGGAATTTGCCCGCGATTTTTGTCGTCGAAAACAACGGCTATGCTGAATCGACCTCACGCGACTACGGCACGGCGGTTGATAGCTACGTGGATCGCGCCGCTGGATTCGGTTTGCCGGGCGTTACAGTGGACGGTATCGATTTCTTTGCCGTTTATGAAGCCGCTGGTGAAGTGATTCGCCGGGCGCGCGAGGGCGGTGGTCCGTCGCTGCTGGAATGCAAGATGGTGCGCTTTCACGGCCATTTCGAGGGCGACGCCCAGACCTACCGGGCTAAAGGCGAACTGGAAGAGATCCGCGCCAACCGCGATTGCCTGCGCGCTTTCAAGGCGGCGGTCACCGGGGCCAAGGTCATCACCGACGCCGAATTGCAGGCCATCGACCACGAGGTGCTGGGCCTGATCGAGCGCGCGGTCACCGAGGCGAAGGCCGCCCCGCTACCGACCGCCGCCGATCTCACCACTGATGTTTACGTTCGTTACTGAGCCGCGCTTGGGTACAGGAGAAGATCGAAATGGCACGAAAAATCAGTATGAAAATGGCGGTCAACGAGGCGATTGATCAGGAGATGACGCGCGATCCAACCGTCATCATGATGGGTGAGGACATTGTGGGCGGGGCCGGTGGCGAGGGCGAGAAAGATGCCTGGGGCGGGGTGTTGGGCGTGACCAAGGGCCTGTACGCCAAGCACGGCGACCGGTTGCTGGATACGCCCTTGTCCGAAAGCGCCTACATCGGCGCGGCTATCGGCGCGGCGGCCTGCGGGATGCGCCCGATTGCCGAACTGATGTTCATCGACTTCATGGGCGTGTGCTTCGATCAAATTTTCAATCAGGCGGCCAAATTCCGCTACATGTTCGGCGGCAAGGCCGAAACGCCGGTGGTGATCCGGGCGATGGTCGGCGCGGGTTTTCGGGCCGCCGCCCAGCACTCGCAGATGTTGACGCCGCTATTCACCCATATCCCCGGCTTGAAGGTGGTATGCCCCAGCACGCCCTACGACACCAAGGGCCTGTTGATCCAAAGTATCCGCGACAATGATCCGGTGATCTTCTGCGAGCACAAGAATCTGTACGGCTTCGAAGGCGACGTGCCGGAAAAGAGCTACACAGTGCCGTTCGGCGAAGCCAACGTAGCGCGCGAGGGCAAGGATGTCAGCATTGTCGCCTACGGACTGATGGTGCATCGCGCGCTGGAAGCGGCGGCGCTGCTGGCGAAAGACGGCATCGAGGCCGAAGTCATCGACCTGCGCACGCTATCGCCGCTGGACATGGACACGGTGCTGGAAAGCGTGGAAAAAACCGGCCGGCTGGTGTGCGTTGACGAAGCCAGCCCGCGCTGCAACATCGCCACCGATATTTCGGCGCAAGTGGCGATGCAAGCTTTTGGCGCGTTGAAGGCGCAGATTGAAATGGTAACGCCGCCGCATGTGCCGGTGCCGTTTTCGCCCGCGCTGGAAGATCTCTACATCCCCAGCGGCGCGCAAATCGCCGGCGCCGCCCGCCGCGCCATGAAAAAGGGGAGGGCGTGATGGCGGGCCAAATCACCCCCATCGTGATGCCCAAATGGGGCCTGTCGATGCGGGAAGGCACCGTCAATGCCTGGCTGGTCGAAGAAGGCGCGACCATCGAGGTTGGGATGCCGATCCTTGAGGTCGAGACCGACAAGCTGGCGAGCGCGGTCGAGGCGGCGGACGCCGGGTTGCTGCGCCGACGCATCGCCCAGGAAGGCGATGTGTTGCCGGTGAAAGCGCTGCTGGGGGTGATGGCCCCGGTCGAGGTCAGCGACGCGGAAATCGATGTCTACGTGGCGGCTTACGTGGTGCCCACCGCCAGCGACGATGAGGAAGAAGCGGGATCGGTGTTTCACACCGTCGAGGTCGATGGCATCGGCGTGCGCTACGCCCGACGTGGCCCGGAGGACGGTACGCCGGTGCTGTTCATCCACGGCTTTGGCGGTGATCTGGACAACTGGCTGTTCAACATCGACGCGGTGGCCGAGCAGTCGCCGGTAATCGTGTTTGATCTGCCCGGCCACGGCCAGAGCGACGTGCAATTGCCGGGACTGAGCTTGGATGCACTGGCGGCGTTCGTGGTGCATTTCCTTGATGCAATCAACGTCAAGCAGGTGCGGGTGGTCGGCCATTCACTGGGCGGAGCGATTGCCGCGCAAATGGCGAGCAACGCCCCTGACCGCGTGGCCAGCCTGGCGCTGATCAGCCCGGCGGGTTTTGGCGCGGAGATCAACGCCGGCTACATCGAAGGATTTGTCAACGCGCAATCGCGCCGCGAACTCAAGCCGGTGCTGGAGCAGTTGTTCGCCGACCCGGCGCTGGTGAGCCGGCAGATGCTGGACGACATGCTGAAATACAAACGCATGGACGGTGTGGAGTCGCTGCTGGCCGGTCTCGGCGCGGCGCTGTTCAAGGACGGCCAGCAGACGGCGCGGATGGTTGATGCACTGGCGGCGAGCGGCAAGCCGGTGCTGGTGATGTGGGGCCGCGACGACCGAGTGATTCCGTCGGCGCACGCCGCCAACGCGCCCAAGGATGCAACCGTGAAGCTGTTCGACGGGGCCGGACACATGGCGATGCTGGAGAAGGCCCACGAAGTCAACGCGGCGATCAAGGCGCACCTGGAGCATTGAACGACCACCAGGATTTCGCCTTCCATTCACCACATTGGAGACCGGCATCATGGTTCTACTTGAGTTTCAAATGGCGCCGCACGTCGCTTCCGAAAGCGTCAGCCAGTACGTAGCGCAGATCATCAATATCGTCGATCAGAGCGGCGTGCCTTACCAGCTCACCCCGATGGGAACGATCCTTGAAGGGGAATGGGATGAGGTGATCGGAGTGGTGACCCGCTGTTTCAAACACATGGCCGAGCATCACAGCCGTATCGGCACCCATATCAAGATCGACTATCGCGCCGGTCCCGCCGGTCGTCTGAAAAGTAAAATCCAATCCGTCGAGCACATACTCGGGCGCAAGCTTTCAACCTGAAGGCCCGAATTGAATTAAAGAGGGCGACATGACGTAGGTATCGCCGCAAACCACCGAAGAAGAGAGGAGAAACGACATGTTATACGCATCGCCTGGTCAAGCGGGTTGCAAGATTAGTTTCAAATCGCGCTATCAGAGTTTCACCAGTCGGGCGGTTGTTGCGACGGCAGCTCGCCGATGTGCTATCCGGAAGGCGATCTATTGGTGGGCGATGGCAACGTGCGCCTGGGCGAGATCGGCGGCTGCCCGTTTTACATGAGCGTGCCGCAGTTCGCCTACTGGAAACACACCCAGCTCACCATCGACGTGGTCGCCGGCCGCGGCGGCATGTTCTCCCTGGAAGGCCCCGAAGGCCTGCGCTTCCTCACTCGCTCCCGACTGTTTACCGACGCCGGGTAGCTGGGCTTGGAAAAAGAGGCTGTTTCGCCCCCTTAATCAAGAATGTCTAGTAATTTATTGAATAACCCGCCGGGTGTTTAGCGGCTGGACTGGGCGGTTGTTGGGATGATGCATGATGTGGGTAAACGCATCAATTTGGGCTTTGGAGACCGTAAAATCATTCTTTATGACGAGCCATAAAACCCCTTCCGTGCAGGGTGGGGTCGTCAGAGAGCCAGTAAATAGGTAATAGCCGCGTTCGTGGGGTATCAGTAGGTTGGCATTGACGGGTTCGGTCAGCGGCTGTGTCACGCCAGCCTGTTGGGGCATCTTGGCCCAGGCTTTCGCTAGCTCGGTATTTTCCTTACCTTCTTCGTACATGACGGCAACAACGGCGAGATTACCGTCCTTGCCCGCATGAACGAAATGTGCTTCCAATGGATATGATTGATTCTCAATCAGATTTTCGCTTGGCGCATGAAAGTGAAACTGTTTTAACTCATACGTTTGGGCGTTTACCGTAAGGGTGCTGCCAGGCGCGTATTTAACTTGAATGGTATGGCCATTATTCAATATCTCTTGGCCGCCTGCTTGATAGTTAAACTGAACCTCAGGAAGTTTGGTCGCAATCGGCTTGGTGATATTGACTGGCGACTGATTTTTTCCAGTCATGCAAGTCGAGTAAGTGGGATTGAGATCGCCCCAGTATTCCGGTCCCTCCGCGCCAGAATAAGTCCAGTGCTTTTCTTCCGCCAATAAGAAGACAGGATCTCCCGACATCAATAGGCCAATCGATAAAGGTAATACGCTAAACGCTTTCTTAATCATTGGATGGTCCTCCCAGAGAGTGAAGATGGTGGTTTTTGCTCGCTGAGAGCATTGCAAATAGACCACGGGCCAGCGAGCTAGCAGATTGCTGGCCCATAGTTTAGCGTAGACCGGAATATGGTTAACTGCTCTTGAATGGATCGAGTCGCGCCGTCGCCTCGGCGGCGCTTTCATAAATATGCGGCGTGAGATCATGCTCGCGCAGCGCGTCTCCTAGCCGAGCGCGCAGAAAGGCGCTCGTGGTGTAGCGGGTCACGCCAACATAATGGTGCTCCACCAAGTAACCGACTAAATCCATGTATTCTTGCACCAGCTCTGGCACGATAGAAAAATTGTCGTAATTGACAATTGCGAACACTTTTTTACCCAATGGAATGAGTTTGTCAGTGACCGCCGTTTGGATGCGCGCGATATCTTCTCGGTTGCGGATCGCCAGCCCCTCGAAATTGATAAAAAATAGATTCTTCATCGCATCATAGGACAGGCGCTGGTCGAGCGGTTGGACTAAGAGGATGTCGCGTAACCCCATCGGTCCATCACCAAAAATCCGAGCATCCATCAGCCGAAGCTGCGAGCTGATCCGTGGCTGGAAGGTCATCCGCGCTAGCACGTCTCGTTCCAGATCGATTCCGGGCGCAATTTCAATCAATTCCGGTCCGTCGGCGGTCAGTCGAAAGACCGCCCGCTCGGTGACGTACAGCACCGGTTGATTGCGTTGGCTGGCCACCACGCCGCTGAAGGTGCGGTGTTCGACCTGCTCGATAAACTTGGGCGTCTCGCCCTCTTGCAGGATGCGCAACTGGCCTTGTTCGACCGCAATGCTCAATTTGCCGGCGGTGAAGGTGCCAGCGAACACTACTTTCCGGGAATTCTGGCTGATATTGATGAAACCACCCGCGCCAGCGATGCGGGTACCGAATTTCGAAACATTCAGATTGCCCTGCGCATCCACTTGCGCTAACCCCAGCACGGTTAAATCCAGTCCGCCGCCGTCGTAAAAATCGAACTGATTGGGCTGATCGATAATGGCCTGTACGTTGGTTGAAGCCCCAAAATCCAAACCCCCCGCCGGAATGCCGCCGACTACGCCCGGTTCGGCGGTCATGGTGAGCAGGTCGATAATCTTTTCTTCGGCAGCAACGTTAGCCACACTTTCCGGCATGCCAATGCCGAGATTCACGATGGCGTTCAGCGGCAATTCAAATGCCGCGCGGCGAGCGATGATTTTGCGCTCGCTCATTGGAATTGACGGAATCGAAGCCAGTGGCACTTTGATTTCGCCGGAAAAGGCGGGGTTGTAAAGAGTACCGAAGGTCTGCCAGTGATGTTCGGGCGGGGCGACCACGATGCAATCGACCAGGATGCCAGGGACGCGGACATCTTTCGGCTTCAAAATGCCGCGTTCGGCGACGCGCTCCACCTGCGCAATCACAATGCCGCCAGAGTTGCGAACGGCCATGGCAATGGCCAGCGATTCCAGCGTCAGCGCTTCCTTTTCCATGGTCAGATTGCCGTCGATGTCGGCGGTGGTGGCGCGGATAATACCGACATTGATCGGGAATGCCTTATAAAACAGGTATTCCCGGTCGCCAATGGTCATGAGCTGGACTAAATCTTCTCGCGTGATGGCGTTGAGTTTACCGCCGCCGTGGCGCGGATCGACGAATGTCCCTAGCCCGACATGCGTTAGCGTCCCTGGTTTTCCGGCGGCGATGTCACGGTACAAATGCGTGATGACGCCTTGCGGCAAGTTGTAAGCCTCGACCTTTCCAGTTACAGCCAAGGCTTGCAGTTTGGGCACCAGACCCCAGTGGCCGCCGATCACCCGCTTAACCAGCCCTTCATGCCCCAAGTGGTTCAAACCTCGGTTTTTCCCATCGCCCTGACCGGCGGCGTAAACCAAGGTCAGATCGCGTAGTTTGGCAAGGCCGGGCGTGTCAGACTCATTTTCCACCGCCAGATAAAGCTCTTCGATGGCGCAGGCAATGTCTTCGGCAAAGCCGGTGCCGACGAAGCCGCTGGTGGCGATCGTATCGCCAGGGCGAATCAAGCTAACCGCCTCGCGGGCGCTGACGACTTTGCCGCGTTCGGGGATGCTCAGCCAAAGCGAGCAAGGGATGCTGCATGAGGATGTCCTCTTAATAACGCTTGCAAGGAACGCCGCCCCGTCCAAGCGAGGCGGCGGACGCTGACTTAGAAGCTGCCGAACAGCGATCCCAGCGTGATGACCGCCACTAGGGCAAGTAAGGGAATAATCACCGACACCATGAAGATATCGAAATAGGATTGCTTGTGAGTCAGCTTGCAGATGCCGAGCAAGGTGATGACCGCGCCATTATGGGGTAGGGAGTCGAAGCACCCTGAGGACATAACCGCTACCCGGTGCAGCAATTCCGGGTTGAGGCCGATGGCGTTGGCCAGTTCGAGATACTTCGCTCCCAGAGTGCTCAGCGCGATGCTCATGCCGCCAGAGGCGGAACCGGTGATGCCCGCTAGGACGTTGACCGCGACGGCTTCCGAAATCAACGGATTTTGGGAAACGCCCAATACCGCGTCTTTCACCACCACGAACGCCGGCAGCGAAGCGATCACGTTACCGTAGCCAACTTCGGAAGCGGTGTTGAAGATCGGCAGCAGCGAACCCATGGTGCCGGTGTTGAGTGATTCAATCACATTCCGCCACCGCGCCCAGTGGACGACAACGATGAACAGGATCGCGATGACCAACGCCACGATGATCGACCACAAACCGGCGACCGCTGAGAGTTTAGTCGCGCCATATTTCGGCTCGGCCAGATAACCGGCGTCGATGCTGGGGAACACGATATAGGTGAACAGCGCGTTCAAACCAATCACTAACAGGATTGGCAGCAGGGCGATGAAGAAGGAGGGGAGCTGGCTAGCGTCCTTATCAGGATTTAAATTTTCGTTGGTGTGGTCGCCGTAGCCCTCACCCGTCGCCATCGCCCGTTGAGCACGAGTATGCAGCCAGAGGGTACCTACAATCATCATGATGAGGCCGCCGATGGTGCCAAGGCCCGGCGCGGCGAAGGTGTTGGTGCCGAAGAACGGCGAGGGGATCGCGTTCTGAATCGCCGGCGTGCCAGGAAAGGCGGTCATGGTGAAGGTGAAAGACCCCAGGGCAATCGCGGCGGGAATAAAACGTTTGGGCATGCCGATTTCGCGAAACAGCGCCGCGCCGATGGGATAGACGGCGAAGGCGACCACGAACAGTGATACGCCGCCGTAGGTCAGAATGCCGCAAGACAGCACGATGGCCAGAATCGCGCGCGCTTTCCCGACCTTAGTGACAATCCAATGGGCGATGCTTTTAGCCGAGCCGGAGTCGTCCATCAGTTTGCCGAAGATCGCCCCCAGCATGAACAGCGGGAAGAACTTGAGCAAATAGCCGCCCAATTCTTTCATGAACACTTGAGTATAAGTGGGCAGCAGCAAGTGCGCGCCGCCACCGATCAGCACGGCCAGCAAGGCCAAGATCGGAGCGAGTATGAGCACATTGATGCCTCGATAAGCGAGATACATCAACAAGCCCAGTGATAGGATAATGCCAATAACTCCCAACATAACGGATTTCCTTTGGGTGGTTTGTTTGATTTTGGCGTGGACGCCGAGTACATGGCCGATGCTGGTCGGCCAATTAAGCATAGCAGTCACTAGGCATGGTGAAAATTTGCAAAAAAAATGAAAATTCTGTGCGGAAATGCACGGAGTCGACCACACTGAATTTTAGGGATATGCAATTCTGACGGGTGGCCCATGAAACGCGAGCTGGATTGGAACGATTTGCGCTATTTCCTAGCGGCGGCGCGCTTGGGTCGGCTTAGCCCCGCCGCCCGGCGTTTGCAGGTTGAGCACAGCACCGTATCACGCCGGATTGAGGGGTTGGAGCGGGCGATGGGAACGCGGCTGTTCAACCGGCACCGTGACGGCCTGATTCTGACCGAGGCCGGCCATGCCTTATTGCCGATGGCGGAGCAGGTTGAGGCGATGGTTGCGGTCGTGTCCGAAGAGTTATCGGGACAGGACCTTTCCATTAATGGCGAAGTTCGCTTGGGGACCCCTGAGGGTTTGGCGGTCTGTTTTCTGACGCCAAGACTCAAACCGTTGCTGGACGAGTATCCCAATCTGACGGTCGAATTGTTGGCGTCGCCCCGACTGGCGAATCTGGCCAGCCGCGAGGCGGATTTAGCCATTACGCTCGAACCGCCTCGCCGTGGCCGCTATGTGGTTTACCGCTGGACCGACTACCGGTATTTTTTATATGGATCAAGCGACTATTTGAAAGCGCATGATCCCATTGAGACCCGCGCCGATTTAACGCAGCATCCTTTTGTCGCCTATATTGATGATTTTCTGCTCAGTCAGGAACTCCATTTCCTCGAAAAGCTGTGCGATACCCCAAAGCTGCGTTTTTGTTGCACCAGCATGTTAGCCCATAGGGAAGCGGTGTTGGCGGGGATTGGTCTGGCGGTGCTTACGCCTTATATCAGCGCTGGCGAGCCACGGTTAATCAAGGTCTTGCCAGATGAAGCCTATTTTCAGCACACATTTTGGCTCGCCGCGCACGCGGATCGCTTGCGGCTCAAGCGGGTGCGGCTGGTGTGGGATTATCTTGTTTCGCTGGTTGGCGACAACCGTCATTTGTTTCTGGGCGACAGCGATTGATTGCCAGGCGTCGGCTTGGATTAAGCCGAGCCGATTGCAATCCGACTGTCCTTGGGTTTCTCCTCCACGGCATCCAATTGTTCAATCAAGGCTTCGCGCAGGGCGGCGTATTGATTGGGATCGTTCAAGATTCGGTTTTCGCGGTCGGTGACGAAGAACACATCCTCGGCCCGCGCGCCAATCGTGGCGATCTTGGCGTTGTGCAGCTGCACTCCACATTTTATGAAAGCTTGCCCAACCCGGCACAACAGACCCGGCCGGTCCCAAGACACCAGTTCCACTATCGTGCGGCCGTTGGCGAAATCCTCGCGGAACGAAACCCAGGTTGGGATCTGAAAAGCTTTTTGGATTCGGGAAATATGGCGGCTGGGTAGTAAGGGTACGGCTTCGGGTTGGCTAAGATAATGCAATAGCGTCGTGACGATTTCTTTGATCCGTGTCCGATCCTGAATGAGCGCGCCGGAGTCTTCCAAGACGGTGAAGCTATCCAGGGTGTAGCCACTGTGGCCGGTGATGATACGAGCATCCAGAATGGTCAGCCCCAGTTGATCGAGAATCGAAGTAATTAACGCGAACAGGTTGTCTTGATCGCGGGTGTAAATGAAAATTTCGGTCCCACCGCGGCCGGGGTCCTCGCGAGCCATCACCAACGGTCGCGGATCGTGCCGCTTCTTGAGAATCGCGCGGGTGTGCCAGGTAATTTCGTCGGCGGAATGACGCAAGAAATAATCATCGCCGAAACCTTCCCAGACTTGATCGATCCGCTCTCGATCGATCTTGGTGAGACTCAATTGGTGGCGGGCCTGCGCCTGTACCTCGCTGAGGCGTTCTTCTTTGTCGATCGGGTTATCCAGACCGCGCCGCAGCGCCCGGCGAGTGGCCTTGTATAACTGCCATAACAGTGAGTTGCGCCAGGTGTTCCACAGTTTGGGATTAGTGGCCCGAATGTCGGCGACGGTCAGCAAGTACAAGTAATCGAGATGCATTTGGTCGCCCATCAACCGGGCGAAATCGTTGATCACTTCCGGGTCATGGATGTCTTTTTTCTGCGCCGTCAGCGACAAGGTGAGGTGGTGGCGCACCAACCAGGCGACCAGTCGGGCGTCGAAGGAGCTTAAGCCGTGTTGGCGGCAGAACCGCGCCGCATCCCGGGCGCCGAGTTCGGAGTGATCGCCGCCGCGCCCCTTGGCAATGTCGTGATACAAGCCGGCAATGTACAACAGTTCCGGCTTCGGCAGGCTATCCATGATTTCATTGCATTGCGGCATCTCGGGGGCGAATTGCGGTAAGAAAAAATGCCGCAGATTGCGCACCACGAACAAGATATGTTGATCGACCGTGTACGCATGAAAGAGATCGTACTGCATCCGCCCGTTGATGTGGCCAAACTCTGGCAAATAAGCCGGCAACACGCCGTAGGCATTCATCAGCCGCAACTGCTGGGTTACGCCGTGGGGCTGGCGCAGGATTTCCATGAACAAGCTGCGGGTGCGCACGTCGTTGCGGAATTTCTCGTCGATCAAAAGCCGGTGGTCGCGGATCAGGCGGATGGTGCTGGCGCGGATGCCTTTGATTTCTGGATGCTGCTGCAACACCAGGAAGATTTCGAGCAAGGCGAAGGGATAACGCAGAAAAACATTTGGCCTGATCGCTTCCAAATAGCCGTGTCGGACCTGGAAACGCCGGTTGATGGGCTGAGGTTCGTCGGGATCGTCGGCCAGCAAGATCGCCTCTTCGAACAGTTGCAGCAGCATTTCGTTCAATTGCGACAAGGCGTTGACCGTGCGGTAGTAACGCTGCATGAACTGTTCGACTCCCAGGTTTTGCTCCTGGTCTTGGTAGCCAAACTGCTCGGCGATCCGCCGCTGATGCTCGAACAGCAAGGTATCCTCACGGCGGCCGGTCAGTGCGTGCAGGGCAAAGCGCACCTGCCACAGAAAGTTGCGGCATTCGAGCAGCTCGTTGTATTCGTTTTGGCTCAGGAAATCGTGATCGACCAGCTCCCGCAGGGTGCTGGCGCCAAAATGCCGCTTGGCGACCCAGCCGATCATCTGCAAGTCGCGCAATCCACCGGGACTCTCCTTGATGTTCGGTTCGAGGTTGAAGGCGGTTTCGTTGTATTTGTGGCAACGCGCGCAGCGCTCTTGCTGCTTGGTTTCGAAAAATGCTTCATCAGGCCAAATCCGGTCGGGGCCGGTCATCGTCCGCATCCGTTCAAGCAACTCGGGCGCGCCAGTCAGTAGCCGGGCTTCCATCAGGCTGGTGGCTACCGTGATGTCAGCGGCGCCCTCGCGAGCGCAATCCTCGACAGTGCGGACGCTATGACCCACATCCAGGCCGATGTCCCAAAGAAAAGTCAAAAAGTTTTCCAGGTCGGAACGGCGTAAGTCGAGCGCCGCATCATCCAGCAGGATCATGATATCTACGTCCGATCCTGGATGGAGTTCGCCTCGGCCGTAGCCGCCCACCGCCACCAGCGCGAGATCGATCGCGTCCGCTGTGAAATAACGGCGCCAGATGCGCTGGAGCAGTTCGTCCATCAACCGGGCGCGGGCCGGTACCAATTCATGGGCCGGAACGCCTTCCTGAAACAAGGCTTTGAACTTGGCATCGCCTTGTTTGAGCAGATGGCGAAATACAGTGAGCGGATTGGCGGTCGCCGCCAGTTCTCGCTCGAAAACGATCTCATCGAAAATGCCCTTGTCGCGCCATTGGGAAGTGTCCCGCAAGAAATAGGCGGGTGAAGGCGTTGGGGTCGCGATATCGGATGCGGCCATGAATGCTCCGAAGCAGATGGGGAACTAAAGCGTGGCGTTGGAGCCGAGCGTCAGAATCTCGTGGCCGGTTTCAGTGACCAACACCGTGTGTTCCCACTGGGCGGACAGGGAATGATCTTTGGTGACCACGGTCCACCCGTCGGACAAGAGTTTGACGTGACGCTTGCCGGCGTTGATCATCGGCTCAATCGTGAAGGTCATGCCGGGGATCAGTTCGATACCGGAGCCGGGATCGCCGTAGTGCAGCACCTGTGGCTCCTCATGAAATTCCCGACCGATGCCGTGACCGCAATATTCACGCACCACCGAGCAGTGCTCGGCCTCGGCGTGCTTCTGGATGGCATGGCCGATGTCGCCAAGATAGATGCCCGGCCGTACCAGGCCAATGCCGATGCACAGGCATTCATAAGCGATTCTGCTGACGCGCTGAGCGGCGATTGGCGGGGTGCCCACTTGAAACATCCGGCTGGTGTCGCCGTGAAAGCCGTCCTTGATAACCGTGATGTCGATGTTAAGGATGTCGCCCTTCTTCAGCTTTTTCGGCCCCGGAATACCGTGACAGACGACATGATTGACTGAGGTGCAAATCGATTTGGGGAAACCGCGGTAGTTCAGGGGGGCTGGCACCACGCCCTGTACCTTGACCATGTAGTCGTGGCAAATCCGATCAAGCTCTTCCGTGGTGACGCCTTCGCGCACCGAGGAACCGATCATATCGAGCACCGCAGCCGCCAACCGGCCAGCTACCCGCATTTTTTCGATATCGTGCGAGGTCTTAAGAGTGATGCTCTTGGTTTTTTGAGGGCTTCTTTGAAACATGGATTTCTGTCTGTGGTACAGGGACGGTCGATAGTGAGGTAGAAAGCTTTGGGAACGCTTTCGACAGGTGGGACCGCGTTTGGCGAATGGCGGTTCAATTGGTTTTCCCAAACAATCCATGTTATAAAGCGCGCGCCATAATGGCAAACCTTTAATTGAGATCTTCAACTTCTCACATCCGCCGGCACGGGTGGCCGGGTGCCCTTTGAGGTCGCCCCCCGGGGCGGATGGAGGCTTAACCCTAATTCTTCGGAGTAGATAATCATGGCGACTGTTTCCATGCGCCAGATGCTGGAGGCCGGCGTGCATTTCGGCCACCAGACGCGTTACTGGAATCCCAAAATGGCTCCGTATATCTTCGGTGCCCGCAGCAAGATTCACATCATTAACCTGGAAAAGACCCTGCCGCTGTACCTCGACGCGCTGAATTATGTTGGCAAGATGGCGTCGAAGGGCGGTAAGGTGTTGTTTGTGGGTACTAAACGCTCCGCGCGCGAACCCACCGCCGAGGCGGCGATCCGCGCGGGAATGCCCTATGTCAACCACCGCTGGCTGGGCGGGATGCTGACCAACTTTAAAACCGTCCGTCAGTCGATCAAGCGGCTCAAGGAATTGGAGCTGATGGCGCAGGATGGCACTTTCGACCGCTTGGCCAAAAAGGAAGTGATCGGCTTGCGGCGCGAGATGGACAAGTTGGAACGTAGCTTGGGCGGCATCAAGGACATGGCGAGCTTGCCTGACGCCTTGTTCGTCATCGATGTCGGCCACGAGCGCATTGCGGTGCAGGAAGCCAACAAGCTGGGGATTCCTGTGCTCGGTGTCGTGGATACCAATAATTCTCCCGATGGCGTGAACTACGTTATCCCCGGCAATGACGATGCGATCCGCTCCATCCAATTGTACGTGGGCGGGGCGGCCGAGGCGGTGCTTGAAGGCCGGTCCTTGCTGGCTTCGGGCCGAGGCGCCGAGGAGGAATTTGTCGAAATTCCAGAGGAGTCGCCGCCTGTTGAAGATGGCGCTTGAAGTCTGCTCGCTCAGTGGTCTTAAAGGCTCGCGTGTTCGGACTCGCGAGCCTTTTTGGTCGATTCCGGCGTTCAGCTTGGTTTCATTAATTGGGTTTTAACTTGATGTTTTGGTAGAGGTACGCAAGCATGGCGGAAATTACGGCGGCACTCGTCAAGGAACTGCGCGAACGCACCGGCTCGGGAATGATGGAGTGTAAAAAGGCTTTGCAGGAAACGGGCGGAGAGATCGAAACGGCGGTCGAGCTGATGCGTAAGGCGGGCCAGGCCAAGGCCGATAAAAAGGCCAGCCGCATCGCCGCCGAAGGTCTGATCGCGATGAAGCAGACAACGGGCGCGGTCGCTATGGTCGAGATCAACTGCGAAACCGATTTTGTCACCAAGAATGATGATTTTCGGGCTTTTGTCGATGCTGTCGCCGAGGCCGCCCTAGGTAGCCAGTCGGCCGATTTGGATGCCTTTCTGGCATCGAGCATGGCCAACGGTCAGAGTGTTGAGCAGAACCGGCGCGACTGCATCGCCAAGATCGGCGAAAACATCAATGTCCGGCGCTTCGCCCGCTTCGCCAGCGCCAAAGGGGTGTTGGGTTCTTACCTGCATGGCGCCCGCATCGGCGTGCTGGTCGAATTGGAAGGCGGCGACGCCGACTTGGCCAAGGATGTCGCCATGCATGTGGCCGCCAGCCGGCCGCTATGCATTAGCCCGGAGCAGGTGCCAGCCGATCTGATCGCCAAGGAGAAAGAGATCTATGCCGCGCAGGCGGCGGAGGAGGCGAAAGACAAGCCCGCCCACGTTATCGACAAAATTGTGGGAAAGATCGTCGAAGGCAAGCTGCGTAAGTATCTGGAGTCGGTAACGCTGTTGGGCCAGGCCTTCGTGAAAAACCCTGATCAGAGCGTGGCCCAGTTGCTGCAAGCCCGTCAGGCCAAGATCGTTCGCTTCGAGCGCTTTGAGCTGGGCGAGGGCATTGAAAAGAAAACCGATAATTTTGCGGCTGAAGTGATGGCGCAAGTCCGCGGCGATTAGAGCGATCCGCCAGGTGGCGCCCGATCCGGCGTCGCCCCTGCCGCCATCTCGGCCAATCAAGTACAATTTACTCACTTTCGCCACGTAGGTTGCACTGATACCCATGCAGGATTCTAGCAGACCGGTGTTCAAGCGGATTCTCCTCAAGCTTAGCGGAGAGGCGTTGATGGGCGGGAGCGAGTTTGGAATCGATACCGGGGTGCTCGCCCGCATGGCCGGCGAGGTCCGCGAATTGCGCCAGCTCGGCGTGGAAGTAGGGATGGTGATTGGCGGTGGAAATCTGTTTCGCGGCGAAGGCTTGGCCAAAGCGGGCATGGATCGCGTCACCGCCGATCACATGGGTATGTTGGCCACGGTGATGAATTCCCTGGCGATGCAGGATACGTTGGAACGGTTGGGCGTGTTTACGCGGGTGATGTCGGCGGTGCGGGTCAATCAGGTCTGTGAGGATTACATCCGCCGCCGGGCGATCCGCCATTTGGAAAAAGGCCGGGTAGTGATTTTTGCCGCCGGCACCGGCAACCCTTTTTTTACGACCGATTCCGCCGCCAGTTTGCGCGCCATCGAAATCAACGCCGAGGTCATGCTTAAAGCCACCAAGGTGGACGGGATTTACTCGGCCGATCCCTTGAAAGATCCGACAGCGGTGCTTTACGAGCGGCTCACCTACGACGAAGCCTTGGCGCGCAAGCTCAAGGTTATGGATGCCACGGCCATCGTTATGTGTCGCGAAAATGATATACCGTTGAAAGTTTTCAATATCAACCGCCACGGTGAGCTAGTGCGGGTTGTGTGCGGTGGAAGCATGGGTACCACCGTGGTGCGGGAATGAGACAATGATCGACGAGATTAAGAAAGATGCCACCACCAAGATGGCAAAAAGCCTTGATAGCCTCAAGCAGGAATTGACCAAGCTGCGCACGGGGCGGGCCAATGCGAGTTTGCTCGACCATATCATGGTCAGCTATTACGGCTCCGACGTGCCGCTCAATCAGGTGGCTTCGGTCGGCGTGGCCGACGCCCGCACCCTACTGGTGACGCCGTGGGAGAAAAATATGATCGGGCCCATCGAGAAGGCGATCATGAAATCTGATCTGGGCCTGAATCCAGCCTCGGCCGGCACCACCATCCGAGTGCCATTGCCGCCGTTGACCGAGGAGCGCCGCCGCGATTTGGTCAAAATCGTCCGTCATGAAGGCGAAGGCGCCAAGGTGGCCATTCGCAATATTCGCCGCGATGCCAACAACCAGCTCAAATCCCTGCTCAAGGATAAGAAGATCACCGAGGATGCCGAACGGCAAACCCAGGACGAGGTGCAGAAACTCACGGACCGCCATGTTCAGGAGGTCGATAAACTGCTGGCGGCCAAGGAAACTGAACTGATGGAAATCTAAAGCGCTCGCCGGGACGCGCCATGGCCATGCAGGTTCGGATAGGAACTTTTCCGGATGTCGGATGACGCTCCGGTTGTGCTGACGCCGCCCGATAAAATGCCTCGCCATGTGGCCATCGTGATGGATGGTAACGGTCGCTGGGCGCAGCGGCGGTTGTTGCCGCGTACCGCGGGGCATCGAGAGGGTGCCAAGGCGGTGCGCAGGATCGTGCAAGCGTGCGGCGAACGCGGCATCGAAGTGCTGACCTTATTCGCGTTCAGCAGTGAAAACTGGAATCGGCCGCGACGGGAAGTCGACGTGTTGATGAATTTGTTTGTGACCACCTTGCGCGGTGAGATTCGCCGGCTGGACCAGGCGAACGTTCGATTGCGCTTTATTGGCGATCTCCGGGCGTTCTCGGCGACCTTGCAAGAGTATATCGCCAAAGCCCAACGTCGAACCGCCGCGAATACGGGCCTGACCATGGTCATCGCGGCCAATTACGGCGGGCGCTGGGATATTGCCCAGGCCGCCCGGCGGGTGGCTGAAGCGGTTGTGGCTGGCAAGCTGCAATCCGAACAGATTAGCCCAGAGCTTTTGCACGATTTTATGTCGCTGTCCGATTTGCCCGAACCGGATTTGTTTATTCGCACCGCCGGCGAGTTACGCATCAGTAATTTTTTGCTCTGGCAATTGGCTTACACCGAATTGTATTTTACTGACCGATTGTGGCCGGATTTTGATGTGAGCGATCTGGAAGCCGCTTGCGCCGCCTTTGCTGGGCGGCAACGCCGATTCGGTCTGACCGGGGAACAAGTCGCGCGGAGGGATCATGCTTAAGGAACGGATCCTTACCGCCGCCATTCTGGCTATCGTGGTGGTGGTCGCGGTCTTGGGATTGCCCGTTGCCGGTTTTGGCGTGGCGCTACTGGCTGTCGTGTTGCTTGGCGCATGGGAATGGGCGCGGCTGGCCGGCATCGAGAGGAATCGTGACCGTTTGCTATATGGCGGCGCGGTGCTGGCGTTGGTTTTGGCGCTTTGGCCGCTGCTCGGCCATTCCGGCTTTGTTGGCGGCCTGATGATGGTGGTTGTGGCGTTCTGGGGGATGGCTCTGGGGTGGATGCGGCGCTACATCGAACAGCCGGATCGCCGTGATCGGATCGCCGTGGTGGCCGGGGCTGGCTTGGTCGTACTGGTGGCGCCTTGGGTGGCCCTGGTGGCCTTGCATGGACAATTTGGGCCAACTTCTGTCCTGTTTCTACTGCTGCTGGTTTCCACGGCTGATATCGGTGCGTTTTTCGCCGGTCGCCGCTGGGGCCGGCGAAAGCTGGCGCCCACCCTCAGTCCCGGCAAAACTTGGGAAGGAGTGGTGGGTGGCGGGGTCGTTACCTTGGCGCTCGCCTTGGTCGGTGCTGGGGTGTTAGGCGTCTCTGGCCACTGGTTCTGGTTTGTGGTGGTCTGTATGGTGACGGTAGCGTTTTCCATCGTCGGTGATTTATTTGAAAGCATGGTCAAGCGGCAACGGAGGTTTAAAGACAGTGGCTCGCTGCTGCCCGGACATGGCGGTGTGCTGGATCGCATCGATAGCCTAACGGCCGCCGCCCCCATTTTTCTGCTGGGCCTGTACGGAATGCGGGGATGAGAGGCGGGCGCATCGGTGTTGCCATTCTGGGTTCGACCGGTTCGATCGGAGCCAATACGCTCGACGTGTTGCGACGCCATACTGACCGGTTTGCGGTCGTGGCGTTGACCGCTAACCGAAACGATGAAGTCTTGTTCCAACAGTGTTTGACGTGGGAGCCGGATTTTGCGGTGATGGTTGATCCAGCCGCCGCCGAACGCTTGCAAGACCGGCTGCGGTTAGCCGGTCGGCCGATCGAGGTTCTGGGCGGTGTTTCAGGATTGGAACGGGTTGCGACGTTGCCGGAGACCGATTATGTGATGGCCGCGATTGTTGGGGCCGCCGGCTTGCTGCCGACCCTAGCGGCGGCCGGAGCGGGCAAGCGGGTTTTGTTGGCTAACAAGGAAGCCTTGGTCATGGCGGGGCCGCTGTTCATGGCGACAGTACGACAACAAGGCGCCGAACTGCTGCCCATCGACAGCGAGCACAACGCCGTTTTCCAATGTCTGCCGCCGGGGTTTGCGGTCAATGGCCTTGACCGAGCAGGCGTGCGCCGGATCTTGTTGACGGGTTCCGGCGGGCCGTTTCGGCTTACGCCGCTAAAGTCCTTGTCGGAGGTAACCCCCGCGCAAGCCTGCGCGCACCCCAACTGGGTTATGGGCCGAAAGATTTCGGTCGATTCGGCTACCATGATGAATAAGGGCCTGGAAGTAATCGAGGCCCATTGGCTGTTTGATGCGCCACCGGAGCGAATTCAGATCGTGGTGCATCCGCAAAGCGTGATTCACTCGATGGTGGAATACGAGGATGGCTCAGTGCTGGCGCAATTGGGCAATCCCGACATGCGGACGCCGATCGCGCAGGCTTTGGCCTGGCCGCAACGCATGAGTTCCGGCGCGCCCTCCCTGGATTTTTTCCAACTGGCGCAACTGGAGTTTCAAGCACCTGATTTCCAGCGTTTTCCCTGTTTGCGACTGGCGATTGCGGCGCTGGCCGCCGGTGGCACGGCCCCGACGGTTTTGAATGCCGCCAACGAGATCGCCGTAGAGGCTTTTCTGGAAGGGCGGCTTCGTTTTACCGATATCCCGGCGGCCGTCGAGTATACGCTGGGACAGGTTACGCCACGGGCCGCCGAGCACCTGAACCAAATTCTTGAACATGATGCCCAAGCCCGTCGAGCTGCCGGGGAATGGGTCGCCAGGCGCACCGGAGGTGGACGATGACGAATTCACTGATCTCGTTCTTGGCTTTTATCGTCACGCTGGGCGTGTTGATTACAGTCCATGAGTTTGGTCACTTTTGGGTCGCGCGCCGGCTGGGCGTCAAGGTGCTGCGGTTTTCCATTGGTTTCGGCCGACCACTGTGGCAATGGCGAGGCCGGGATGGGGTGGAATACGTGGTTGCCGCGCTGCCGTTCGGTGGCTATGTGAAGATGCTCGATGAACGTGAAGGCGTGGTTCAACCAGAGGATCTGCCGCTGGCGTTCAACCGAAAGCCGGTGAGTTCGCGTCTTGCCATCGTGCTGGCTGGGCCGTTCTTCAACTTTCTTTTTGCCGTGCTGGCCTACGCTTTGATGTTTATGATTGGCGTCCCCGGCATCAAGCCAATTCTGGACCAGCCAGGGCTGGGTTCGCTTGCCGCGGCCGGCGGTTTTCAGAAAGGAGATCTGGTGATCGCTATCGACGGCAAACCGACGCCGACCTTGAGCGCGATGATGTTAGCTTTGGTGGATCGGGCGATGGCTGAAGAAGTGATCCGAATCGATGTGTTGCCTGACTGTGAAACCGGCTGCGATATTGATGAATCGACCGTGCGGCCGATCCACGCCAAAACGCGAACGCTGGATGCGCGAGACGCGCGGCCGTTTGCCGATACCGCCGTGATTTTCGATAAGGTAGGTCTGTCGCCATTACGGCCGATTTTGCCGGCGGTCATCGGCCAGGTGACTTCAGGCGGCGCGGCGGAGCGGGCCGGTTTACGAGCGGGCGACCATATTGTATCCGTCGATAGCGAACCGGTGCCGGACTGGCAGCAGTGGCGAAGTATCGTCGAGTCGCACCCAGAACAAGCTTTGCAAGTTCGGATCGAACGTCAGGGAAGCGAACAAATGTTGGAAATTATCCCGGCGGCCAAGGAAAACAACCAGGGCAAGCGGGTCGGCTTTGTCGGCGCTGTCGCCGAAGTCCCACAAGATCTCGCCCAGAGCTTGCAAGTCGTGGTACGTTATGGCCCTTTGGAGGCGATGGCGGCGGCGGTTGAGAAAACCTGGGATATGTCCTTGTTGACTCTGCGGATGTTGGGTCGAATGCTGGTTGGCAAGGCTTCTTTGGAAAATATCAGTGGGCCGTTGACTATCGCCCAATTCGCCGGACAGGCCGCCAATGCGGGCGCCATGGCTTTCCTCTCAATGCTGGCGTTGGTGAGCCTCAGTTTGGGTGTGTTGAATTTACTGCCGGTGCCCGTGCTGGACGGCGGCCATGTCTTGTATTACTTGATCGAATGGGTTAAAGGCAGTCCCTTGCCAGAGGCGATCCAGAACATGGGGCAACAGCTTGGAATTGCCGTGTTGCTGTTGCTGATGGGTTTAGCCCTGTTTAATGATTTCAGCCGTCTTCTGGGGTAGGGGCGCTGACCCTGGAGTATGGAGTAGCCACTTGCTTACGATGAAATGGTATCGCTGCTTGCTGTTGGTGGTTGGGCTATTGGTCGCGGTTTCTGGGGCGCAAGCGGCGAGCTTCGTCGTTCGGGATATCCAGGTCGAGGGCTTGCAACGGATTTCCGCCGGCACGGTTTTTAACTACCTGCCGGTGCAAGTGGGTTCGACGATCTCCGAGAAAGATCATCCCGAAATCATCCGCGCGTTGTTCAAGACGGGCTTTTTCAGTGATGTCAACCTGGAGCGCCGGGGTGATGTGCTGGTCGTTACCGTTACCGAACGGCCGGCGATTGCCGAAGTCAAGCTGGTGGGAAACAAAGACATCAGCACCGACGATCTCAAGAAAGCGCTGACCGGCATCGGGTTGGCGGAAGGCCGCGTGTTTGACCGTTCCTTGCTCGACAAGGTGGAGCAGGAGCTGCTGCAACAATATTACAGTCGGGGCCGGTATGGCGTACGGATCAAGAGCCAAGTGCAGGCGCTGGAACGCAACCGGGTGGCGATCACCCTCGACATCGCGGAAGGCGAAGTGGCGAGCATTACCCGAATCAATATCGTTGGCAACAAAGCGTTCAGCGACAAGGAGCTGTTGAAACAGCTGCAATCGGCCACCAGTGGCTGGTTTTCCTTCTTCACCAAGGATGACCAGTATTCCAAGCAAAAACTGGGGGCCGATCTGGAAAGTCTGCGCTCCTTTTATCTGGATCGGGGTTATCTGAGATTCAATGTGGAATCCACCCAGGTTTCCATTACCCCAGACAAGAAAGACGTTTATATCACCATCAACGTGAGTGAAGGCGAGCCTTATACCGTGCAGGACGCGCAGTTGGCCGGGGAGTTTGGCGTTGTCCCCGAACAGGATCTACGGAAGCTGATCACCATCAAATCGGGTGAAACCTTTTCTCGCGCCAAAATGACCGAGGTCGCCAAGAAAATCAGCGAACGCTTGGGCGAAGAGGGTTACTCGCTCGCCAATATCAATACGGTGCCCCAACTGGATGACGAAAATAAAAAGGTCGCCTTGACTTTTGTCGTCGATCCCGGCAAGCGGGTTTACGTGCGGCGAATCAACTTCCAAGGCAATTCCAAGACCGAAGACGAAGTGCTGCGGCGCGAGTTGCGACAGATGGAAGGTGGTTGGGTTTCAACCAAGGATCTCGACCGCTCCAAGACCCGCCTGCAACGATTGGAGTATTTGGAAAGCGTCAACGTCGAAACGGCCCCCGTGCCGGGCACCAACGATCAGGTGGATGTGAACTATACGCTGGTTGAGCGGTCATCTGGCAGCTTGATGTTCGGCGTCGGTTACGGTCAGGAATCAGGGTTATTGTTGAACGTCAGCTTGGTCCAGAACAATTTCTTGGGGACTGGCAACCAGTTGGGGATCATTTTCAACAACAGCGATATCGGCCAAAATTACAGCCTCTCCTTCAATAATCCCTATTACACTTTGGATGGGATTAGCCTTGGTTTCAGGTTTTATTACCGGGATATCGACAGCTCTGAATTGAATACCGCCAACTACGTTCAGAATGCCTTTGGCGGCCAGATCAATCTAGGTTTTCCGCTCAACGAGTTTGATACTTTACGGGTGAGTCCGGGTTATGAGCATGTCTGGATCGATACAACCCCCGAAACCCCGAAGGAAATACTCGACTATCTCGGCGAAAACGGTGATTCCTACGATCAATTCAAGCTGGATGTCAGTTGGGCGCACGATACCCGCGACCGTGCTCTCTTTCCAACCAGCGGTGGTTTGACTCAGCTCTCGGCGGAAATCGCCGTGCCAGGGAGTACGGCGGAGTTTTACAAACTCAATTCTCGGGCTGTTGTTTATTTCCCGCTAAGCCGGTGGCTTACCTGGTCGGTGGGTGGTGAAGTCGGCTACGGCGATGGTTATGGCAATTCCGCCGGCCTGCCGTTTTTCGAAAACTTTTACGCCGGTGGTTTGCGCTCGGTGCGCGGCTTCAAATCCAATACCCTGGGGCCGCGGTATAGTAATGACGAGCCCAGTGGCGGTGCGTTCAAAACGACAGCGAGCACCCAATTGATTCTACCGGTGCCTTTTGTCGAGAAAGCGGAGAATGTCCGGGTGGCCGCATTCTTCGATATTGGCAATGTGTTTTCGACGGTGGATGAGTTCGATGTGGGCGAATTGCGCTATTCGGCCGGCCTGGCCGGATTATGGGTGTCGCCCTTTGGACCTATTGTGTTGAGCGTTGCGGCGCCCCTCAATGCGGAATCTGGTGATGAAGAAGAAAATTTCCAGTTCTCCTTCGGCGTGCCGTTTAATTGATGCGCCGTTGGAGGCTGTTTTGTCGGTTATTTGTTTGCATTTTCTCGCCTGTGGAGGTATCAAAATTGAAGCTTTTTAAAACACTATTGATTGCGGCGCTAGCGGCTGCGCCATTTGCGGTGGCGCAAGCGGCGGATGTCAAAATCGGCTTTGTCAGCGTGGCTAAAATTCTACAAAACGCACCGCAGGCGGAATCGGCCAGCAAACGGTTGGAACAGGAGTTCGCACCACGCCAGAAAGCTTTGGTCGAAGCGCAGAAATCGTTGCGCAAGCAGGAAGAAAAACTGTCGAAAGACAGCGCGGTGATGGGGGATAGCCAGCGCCGAAGCCTCGAAAGCGATATTCGCAATCAGGCCCGCGAATTGAAACGGACTGGCGACGAGTTTCGCGAGGACTTCAACCTGCGCCGTAACGAGGAATTAGGCAAATTCCAAAAACAGGTTTTGGAGGTCATCAATAATATCGCCAAGGAAGATGGCTTCGATTTGGTGGTCAACGACGGCGCGGCTTTGTACGCCAGCCCGCAGGTGGATGTCACCGAAAAAGTGCTCAAGCGCTTGACCTCGAAGTAAAGACGCATGATCACGCTGGGTGAGATCGCTGCGGTGTCTCGCACGCGCCTGCAACGGTGTGACGCGGCGGCGGTAGTCACCGGGGTAGCGCCGCTCGATCAGGCTGAGCCCGGCCAACTCAGTTTTCTGACCAGTACGCGCTATCGCCCTTTTTTGGCGGATACCAGAGCCTCGGCCGTCATTGTATCGGCTGAGGATGCCATTGATTGCCCCGCGCCGGCCCTGGTGGCGGACAACCCCCAGGTGGCCTATGCCCGCGCGGCCGCCTTGTTCGAACCCACAGCTGAGCGAACCCCAGGCATTCACCCTACCGCTTGGGTCAGTCCCAGCGCCCAAATCGCCGCTGATGCCTGGGTTGGCCCCCATTGCACGATCGAGGCGGGGGCCATTGTTGGCCCTGGTGTTTCCATCGGACCGAATTGCGTCATCGGCGAACGATCTGAGATCGGCGCCAATACCCGGCTGGTCGCTCACGTCACGCTCTGCCATCGAGTTCGATTGGGCCAGCGCGTGCTAGTGCATCCGGGAGCGGTGATTGGGAGTGATGGGTTTGGCTTGGCTCTCGATCACGGGGGACGCTGGCTCAAAATCCCTCAGCTCGGTAGCGTGGTGATTGGGGATGATGTCGAAATTGGCGCTAACACCACAATCGACCGCGGCGCCTTGGAAGATACGGTGATCGAGGAAGGGGTCAAGCTGGACAATCAGATTCAGGTGGCTCACAACGTGCGGATTGGCGCTCATAGCGCCTTGGCCGGCTGCGTGGGCATCGCCGGTAGCGCCCGCGTCGGCCGCCATTGCATGCTAGGCGGCGGGGTCGGTGTGGCCGGCCATCTGGAGATCGCTGATCGCGTGCAAATTACCGGGATGTCGCTGGTAACCAAATCGATTAGCGAACCTGGGGCTTATTCATCCGGGTTGGCCGTGGAGCCAAACCGTCTCTGGAACAAGATTAGCGCCCGCCTCCGCCGGCTGGATGACGTGTTCAAGCGGCTGGCGATTCTGGAAAAAAAAATTAAACAAAACGGCTCTATTTGAGAGGGGATTACGCTTTGGAAACGATGGAAATCAAGGAAATATTGGAGTATCTGCCCCACCGTTATCCATTCCTGCTAATTGATCGGGTCTTGGCGCTCGATCCGGGACGGGCCTTGACGGGCCTGAAAAATGTGAGTTTTAACGAGCCCTATTTTATGGGGCACTTTCCGCAGCGCCCGATTATGCCGGGCGTGTTGATCGTGGAGGCTTTGGCTCAGGCTACCGGGGTGCTAGCATTCAAGAGCGAAGGGGAGCGGCCCGACCATCATTCCATGTATTACCTGGTCGGTGTGGATAACGCCCGCTTCAAGCGGCCCGTCGAGCCGGGCGATCAGTTAATTTTGGAAGTGCGGCTGGATCGCATCAAGCGCGGCGTGGGTAAATTCGTCTGTGAAGCCAAGGTCGATGGTCAGTTGGCGGCCTCGGCCGATCTGATGTGCGCCAAGCGGGAAATCGACCTGTGATCGATCCGCGCGCCGTGGTGGACCCCGCGGCCCGATTGGCGCCAGATGTCACGGTGGGGCCGTTTTCGGTGATTGGCTCCGAGGTGGAAATCGAGGCGGGAACCTGGATTGGCCCTCATGTGGTGATTCAGGGACCAACTCGAATCGGGCGCGACAACCGGATTTTTCAGTTCGCATCGCTCGGTGAAATGCCGCAGGACAAAAAGTATGGCGGCGAACCAACCCGCTTGGAAATCGGCGATCGCAATACGATTCGTGAGTTTGTCACCATCAATCGCGGCACGGCGCAGGATGCCGGGCTGACGCGCTTGGGCGATGATAACTGGATTATGGCCTACGTTCACATCGCTCACGACTGCATGGTCGGAAATCGAACGATTTTTGCCAACGGCGCATCGCTGGCCGGGCATGTCCACGTCGAGGACGATGTGGTGCTCGGAGGGTTCGCCTTGGTGTATCAGTTTACCCGCCTGGGCATCCACAGTTTCTGTGGCTTTGCGTGCGGCGTGCATCGGGATGTGCCGCCTTACGTCACCGTTGCTGGCTACCGCGCCGAGCCTTATGGCATCAACACGGAGGGTTTGCGCCGCCGCAATTTTTCCGATGAGGAAATCCAGGCGATCCGCCGGGCCTATAAAGCGATTTATCGGGCCAACTTGCGCTTGGAGGAAGCGGTGGAAAAAGTTCGGGACATGGCGGTGGACTGGCCGGGATTGACCGTCTTGGCCGATTTTCTGGCCGCGCCCTCCCGCAACGGTATCGTTCGCTAAAATCCGCCGTCGTCATGCATATCGCGCTCGTCGCTGGCGAGTTGTCGGGCGATCTGCTGGGCAGCGGTCTGATCGCGGCCTTGAAGGAACGTTATCCCCAAGCGCGGTTCAGCGGTATCGGCGGCCCCGGCATGGTGGGCCAAGGCCTGCAAACCCTGGTGCCGCTAGAGCGGCTGGCGGTGATGGGCTTAGTGGAAGTCCTGCGCCATCTTCCCGAATTATTCAAGATCCGGCGGCAGCTTTATCAACAGTACCGCACCGATCCACCGCACGTATTCATCGGCATCGACGCGCCGGATTTCAACCTGGGTTTGGAGCGACGGCTGCGCGCTGGTGGAATTCCCACCGTCCATTATGTCAGCCCTTCGGTGTGGGCGTGGCGGCCGTGGCGAGTGCGTAAAATCGCCCGCGCCGTCGATCTTATGCTGACGCTGCTACCGTTTGAAGCCGCATTTTATCAAAAACACGGCGTACCAGTGTGCCACGTCGGCCATCCATTGGCTGATCTGATTCCCTTGGAAAGCGACAGGCAGGCGGCGCGTGGCTTATTGGCGGTGAAGTATCCTCTTGACGCGCCTGTCGTCGCCTTGCTGCCTGGTAGCCGAATGGGCGAAGTTGGGCGGATGGGCGCGCTATTTCTGGAAACGGCCCAATGGCTGTCTGCGCAACATCCCAACCTGCGGTTTTTGATGCCGGCGGCGACGGCTCGACTGTATGAGGTTTTGACGGCCTTGCAAACTGAACGAACGCCGTCATTGCCCCTAACCGTGGTGCGGGGATGCGCGCGCGAGGTGATGGCGGCCGCCGATGTTGTGTTGCTGGCGTCGGGAACCGCGGCTTTGGAAGCGATGCTGTTAAAACGGCCGATGGTTGTAGCTTATCGGGTTGCGCCGCTAACCGCCTGGATCGCTCGGCGGTTGGTCACGGTTGCCTATTTCTCCCTACCCAATCTGCTGGCGGGAAAGGAATTAACGCCGGAGTTTTTTCAAGAAGCGGCGACGGTGGAGAATCTGGGTTCAGCCGTATTGCGCTGGTTGGATGACGCCAACGCTCGCCGAACCGTGGTGGCGGAATTTGAAGCCTTACATGTTCGGCTGCGGCGTGATGCCAGCCAACAGGCGGCGGCGGCGATAGCCGCCTTATTGGAACGCCGATCACAGCCCTGATTGCTTAAGGTAGGAATAGGCGTGCCGTCGCCATGGGGTTGCTGGCAAAGTACAAATGTAGATAGGAAGCCGTTAGCCGGCCTAATCGATAAACAGCCTCGCCTGATTTTCCATCGCGCTGGCGGTGGCCGTGCGCCAGCGGTTGCAGCGGCGTTTCCAATCGCGAATGATGAAAGGTATGCCCCCGTAATTCGCCTTCTGGCAAAACCACTGCTTGCATTCCCAACCCCACCAGCTTCGAATCCAAGGCGGCATGACCGGGCAGCAGGCCGAGCATGGGCGCGCGATGGCCTTGCTGATCAGCCAGCGACTCCACGATGTAGAGCAAGCCTCCACACTCCGCATAAATCGGCTTGTCCGCTCGATGATGCGACTGGAGTGAGGCGCGCATGGAGCTATTTTCCGCTAAAGCATCGAGATGCAATTCCGGATAACCGCCAGGGAGATACACGCTGTCCACCACCGGCAGCTCCGAATCTGACAGCGGCGAAAAGAACCGCAGTTCAGCCCCCAGCGCGACTAAAGCATCCAGGTTAGCCGGATACAGAAAGGCGAAGGCCGTGTCGCGAGCGACGCCGATGCGAACGCCTTCGAGCGGGCGCGCCAGTGGTTCGATAGAGCTGGCCGGAAAATGGACCGGCGGTGGTAGTTCAGTCAATCGAGTGTGGGCGATAAGCGCGGCGACACTGTTTAGGCGGGCTTCCAGATCGGCGATTTCAGTCGCTTGCACCAGCCCCAAATGGCGGTCAGGCAAGGTAATTTCACTCGCGCGCGGCAGCCAGCCGAAATAGCGTAAATCGGACGGTAGGCTCTGGGCTAACAGCTCGGCATGCCCCGGCCCCGCCACCCGATTGGCCAGCACGCCAGCGAAGGGTAGACCCGGACGGTAATGGGCTAATCCGTAAGCGACAGCGCCAAAGGTTTGCGCCATGGCGTGCGCGTTGATCAATGCGATCACTGGAACGCCAAACAGGGCGGCGAGGTCGGCGCTGGAGGGTGCGCCATCGAACAGGCCCATGACGCCCTCGATCAAAATCAAATCCGCTTCCCGCGCCGCCTGATGGAGCAACGCCTTGCAGTGGCTTTCACCCACCATCCATAAATCCAGTTGATACACCGGCTGGCCAGAAGCACGCTCCAAAATCATGGGATCGAGAAAATCGGGGCCGGTTTTGAATACGCGCACCTTGCGCCCCTGATTCCGGTGATAGCGGGCCAAACCGGCGACGACCGTGGTTTTTCCTTGGCCAGAGGCCGGCGCGGCCAGCAGCAGAGCAGGGCAGGTTACAGGCATGAGCGTGTTCGACCAATAGCAGGGGAGCGAAATAGTTAATTTAAATTTTTTTATTAGTAATAATTAATTTTATCTATTAAAGAGAATCATTATCATTCAGCGCAACTCGAACATAGTTTTGCCAGGAGTCCTTGTCATGCTGAAAACAGTTACCTTCGCGTTGGTTCATGTCACGGTCGCATTTAGCGTAGTCTACGCGATGACGGGCAGCGCGTTAGCGGGTGGTGTGGTAGCCTTGGTCGAACCCACGTTCAATACCGTGGCGTATCACTTTCACGAAAAGGTGTGGGCCTGGATCCGACAGCGGCGCGGGATGATCGAGGCCGACCGTTCTATTTTAGCGTGCTCGGAAATCAAGGCTTGCCCTCAGCAATCGGCCTGAGGGGGTTTGCTGGCTTTAACCAGCGCGCGGCGAATGCTTCCGCCGACATGGGCTGATCGAAATAAAATCCCTGCGCTATATCGCAACCTTGATCGAGCAGAATGCGCCGTTGTCCTTCGGTTTCCACTCCTTCCGCCACCACCAGAAGATCCATCTGGTGGCCCAAGGCAATGATGGTTGCAGCCAAAGTGCGATCGTTCGCGTCATCGTCCAGGCCGCGGACAAAGCTTTGGTCGATTTTCAGCGCCGCCAGCGGCAAATGTTTCAGATAGGCCAGGTTAGAGTACCCGGTGCCGAAGTCATCGACCGCCAGCTTGATTCCCAATCGTTCGATAGCGCGTAGCGTTGTTTCAGGTTGGGTGCCGCCTTTGAGTAAAGTGGATTCGGTCAATTCCAATTCCAGACCATTTGGCGGTAAATGGTAGTTTTCCAAGAGCTGTTGCAGCTGGTCAGCCAGCGCCAAGGAATGAAAGTGGCGAGCGGCCAAATTGACCGCCACGGGGAGCAGGATGAGGCCACTTTGCTTCCAGTCGCTCAGTTGGCGGCAAACTGTTTCCAGCATCCAGTTGCCTAGGACGACAATCAAATCGCTGGATTCAGCAATAGGAATGAATTCATTAGGCGAAATCGTGCCTCGTTCGGGATGTAGCCAGCGGATCAGGGCTTCGGCTCCGACCAACACACTATCGGCGAGCCTGACTTTAGGCTGATAATAGGCGCGCAACTGTCCGCTGGCGACGGCTTGCCGCAACTCGCCTTCCAAAACGAGCCGCTTAAAGGTCGCGGCGTTCATTTGCCGGTCGTAAAGACCCGCGCGTTGCTGCCCTCCCGTTTGGCTCGATGCAAGGCGGTATCGGCATTCTTGAGTAATTCGATGACATCCGCTCCATCATGGGGGTAGAGCGCGATGCCAATGGAAAGGGTCGTCCCCAAGCTGTGACCGGCCACGTTAAACGGTTGCTGAAAAGCAGTCAGCAACTTATCGGCCACGCGTAAGGCGCCGTTTTGGCCGACATCCGGTAATAACAAAGCAAATTCATCGCCCCCAAGCGGCAAGGAGTATCTTCCGCTCGAATCAACGCGGCGATGCGGGCCGCCGCCTGAATCAGCAAAGCGTCGCCCTCGGCATGACCGAGAGAGTCGTTCACATCCTTGAATCGATCCAGATCCAAGAACAACACCGCCATTTCAGTTTGGTGGCGCGCGGCCAGAGCGAGGGCCAGTTCCGCGCGTTGTACCAACAGCGTTCGATTGGGCAGCTCGGTCAGGATATCGTAGTAGGCGAGATGTTCGATGCGTTGCTCGGTTTGTTTGCGCTCGGTGATGTCGAGAATAACGCCGCTGTAGATTAATTCCTGGCTGGCTTTGATCGGACTGGAGACCGATCTAAACCAGATTGCTTCTCCGGTGCCTTTCATAAAGCGCCATTCAAAAGTCCAATCGCTTTGCGCCGAGATCGACTGATGCATCGAGGTCAAAAAGGCACTGCGATGCTCCGGAGCGATGTGTTTGATAAATCGCCTAAAAGCGCCGGTGGCTCGATAGTTGATACCGAACAACTCACCGGCTCGATGGCTGATATAGTAAAGCCCGATTTTGCCGTTCGGGCGGGCATAGAATTGATAGACGACGCCGGGGATATTTTTGGCGATATTCCGCAAGCGTTGTTCGCTGGCCCGGAGCGCCCTCTCAGCAAGCTTTTGGTCGGTAATATCTTGCACCGCCAGGGCCATGCCGCCGCGGGGGTCGCGCGGCCGTAACGACGCTCCATAGAGCGAAACGTCACGAAAAACCCCATCCGCGCGGCGCAGGCGGGTCTCGACATAGCTAGAGGGTTGTTGCCTCAGCGTGTCGTAAAGGGCCTGCCCCACGCGCTGATATTCGGCGTTGTTTTCATAAAAGCGCTGCAATTGGCAGCCGATTAATTCCGCGCTGCTGTACCCCAGAATTTGGCACATCCGATCATTGACCGAGCGTAGGACGCGATTCCGCACGATGACCAGACCGACGGGTACCGCGCTGAACAAGCTGCGCAGCGTGGCTTCGCTTTCCTTTAGCGCTGCTTCCGCCCGTTTGTGGTCGCTAATGTCGCGCACCACGGCCAACACGCGACTTTTCCCGCCGATGTAAGAGCTTTTCAAGGCCACTTCGGTCCAGAAAGTTTGCCCGTCACGCCGCTGGAACAGCCACTCAAAAACCAGAGACCCGTCATCTGCCGCCTTTCTGATTTTGTGCGAAGGGCGGTCGCCATCGGAGGGCGGGATATTGGCGCTAATCCGAGCGATGGACTCTCCCAGCAGTTCTTGCTTGGAATAGCCAGTCAGCTCCACCGCGGTTTGATTCATATCAAGAATCTCGCCATTTGCGGTGTCATGCAGGAAGATCATTTCGCTGGTGGCGTTGAATATTTCTCGATAGTTGCGCTCACTGCTTTGGAGCTCTTGATTGCGCTGCTGCAAATCACGAGTGGCTTGGGCGACTTTACGCTTGAGTTGATCGTTCCATAAGCACATCAAGAACAGGGTGGCGGCAATCAAGATCAAGGTGGTTCGGAGCGCGATCCAGGGTGCTTTGGAGAAAGCCTGAGTTCCGGTCCAGTTTTCGATGATTCCCGCTTTTTCCTGGGGTGATATCTGATCAAAACCCCACTGTAATAAGGCCAATAGCGGATAATTGTTTTTTCTAATGCCAGCGTAGAGTTCGTTGACGGCGACAGGGTTGACCGCTTGGCGAAACTCTACCCCGGATTCCAATTTCGCCAGATAGAAGCGAGCGACTTGGGTGTCCGCGACAAATACCTTAATTTCATTCGCTAGCGCCGCTTTGACCAGATCCTCAGCGCCCGGATAAGTCTTTAATTTCACATGAGGATAGCTTTCGCGCAGTAGCTCTTCGGCGCTGTCTCCCTTTACCGCGCCAACCACGAACCCTTCCAAGTCTTCAAGGCCCTGAATACCTTGGATCTGTTGGTGAAAAATAAGGAGGTGGCAATGGTGAAATACGGGGTGGTGAAATCAAACAACTCTTCCCGCTGCGGGGTGCGGAACAGCCCTCCCACGGCCTCGGCTTGGCCATCGCGTACAGCGGCCAGGACGGCGTCCCACTCCTTCAACTGAAATTCCACCTCCACGCCGGTTTTTTGGCTCCACAGCCGCCAAATGTCGATGGTGATTCCACGTACTCGACCTTCGGTATCGATGAAGGCGAAAGGCGGGTAAGAGCGATCATCCGCTACGATGATTTTTGCCGGCCGATAGCTGGTTCCCAAGCGATTGTCGCTTTGTTGATTAGGTTGGCGGGCGGATTGAAACCACAAGCCACAAGCGAGTAAGGCCAGAATGGCTAATAGGGCGGGGAACAGCGGCCTTTGGATCGGTTTAATAAATTTCTTCTTCAAGAATAGCGCTTTAAAGGCGACTGAGATAAGAGCCTATACGAAAATTAACCTTATGAATTTATATAAAAAATATAAAAATTTTATTACTAAGTTCCCTCTTCCTTAAGGAGAGGGTGAGGGTAAGGAGGCGAGCTTCATGAAAATGCACCCTCACTCCTGTCCCCGCTTCCAAAGTAAGAGGGGCATTTCCGTACCCGTTATAATAAGGGGTTGGTTCTGTCCCAAGGCCGATGATCTCCGACCGTGAGATAAAGTCAGTGCTTCGATGCTTGCTAAAGCATAACCCTTCCCGAAGCGTCGCCATAGAGTTGAGCTTGGTATCAGTATGCGCTCTATACTGTAAGGTACTGTCTCACTAAGCTATCATCTAAATCGGCCATCGCACCGGTCGCCAACGCCCGACCCTTATCCACAATACAGAATTGCTGGGCAACCCAGCGGGCGAAGGGCAATTTCTGTTCGACCAGCAGCACGGTCATGCCCAGCTCCTGATTCATTCGTTGGACGGCGCTGCCGATTTCCTGAACTATCGCTGCCTCTGCGTGAACCCGGTTAAGTTGTTCCTCATTCAGCCGACGGATCACCCGCCCGATCTCTTGCACCACGTTCGGTTGGATACCCTCGGTCGGTTCGTCGAGAATGAGCAGGCGCGGTTCCAGCGCCAGCGCCCGACCAATGGCCAGCTGCTGCTGCTGGCCGCCGGACAGGTCACCGCCGCGTCGCTTGAGCATGGTTCTTAGCACGGGGAACATTTCGAAGATAAATTCAGGTATCTGGCGCGGCCGTCGGGGATTGGCGGCCAGACCGATTTTTAGGTTGTCCTCGACAGTCAGCAGCGGAAAAATCTGTCGGCCTTGCGGCACGTAGCCAATGCCCAGCGGCGCTCGCCGTTCCACCGGCAGGCGGTTGAGTTCAACGCCGGCAAAAGCGATCCGGCCAGAACGGATCGGTAGTAGCCCCATGATGCATTTCAGCAGCGTGGTTTTGCCGACGCCGTTGCGGCCCATCAAGCTAATGACCGTTCCTTCCGGCACCTCCAGACCAAGATCCCAGAGCGTGTGCGATTCCCCGTAAAACTGATTGAGGCTTTCAATGCTGAGCATCGCTGACTCCCAGATAGACTTCGATGACCGTGGGGTCAGTTTGCAGTTCGTCCAGCCGTCCTTCCGCCAACACCCGGCCCTGATGCAACACCGTCACTTTATCGGCGATGGAGCGGACAAAACCCATATCGTGCTCGACCACGACGACCGAATGCTCGCCCGCCAGTGATTTTAGCAACTCGGCGGTGCGCTCCATCTCGGCCGGGGTCATCCCCGCCACGGGCTCGTCCACCAGCAATAGCCGCGGTTCCTGCATCAGCAACATGCCGATTTCCAACCATTGTTTTTGGCCGTGGGCCAGAATCCCGGCGGGTCGGTCGCCGTGCTCGCTCAGACCGATCCGTTCCAACACAGCGGCGATTCGCTCCCATTCCGCCTTCGAGAGCCGGGTGCTTAGCAAGCCGCGCAAGCGTTTTGCGCCGGACATGGCCAGTTCGAGGTTTTCCAGCACCGTCAACGGCTCGATCACCGTCGGTCGCTGGAATTTGCGGCCGATGCCGGCGCGAGCGATGGCGGGTTCATCTAGTTTAAGCAGGTCGATGGTCTGGCCGAAAAACACCCGCCCTGTGTCTGGCTTGGTTTTGCCGGTGATGATGTCCATCATCGTGGTCTTGCCCGCGCCGTTGGGGCCAATGATGCAGCGCAGTTCGCCGTCGCCGATGTACAGCGATAAATGATCGATGGCTTTGAAACCATCGAATGTCACGCTGACATCTTCCAGATAGAGCAGAATGCCGTGACTGGCGTCGACCGGTTCAACCAGTGGGTGCATACCCGCCGCGTCGAATTCGGAAATCAGTTCGCTCATGCCGTTGCCTCCCGTCGCCGCCACAAAGCGATCAAACCGCGCGGCAGCAGCAGCGTGACCGCCACGAACAAGCCGCCCAGCGCAAACAGCCACACTTCTGGCAATGCGCCGGTCAGCCAGGTTTTGGCGTAATTGACCAACACCGCGCCGACCACCGCCCCGACCAGGGTGCCCCGCCCCCCGACCGCCACCCAAATCACCGCCTCAATGGAATTCAGCGGCGCAAATTCACCGGGGTTGATGATGCCGACTTGCGGCACATACAGCGCGCCAGCCACGCCCGCCAACATGGCGGAGAAGGTAAAGACCAGCGCCTTGACCCGCTCCACCCGATAGCCGAGGAAGCGGGCGCGATCTTCCGAATCACGGATCGCCACCAGAACGCGGCCCAGCCGGGTGGAAACCAGCCAGCGGCAGGCCAGATAACCTCCAGCCAACGCCAGCGCCGACAGCGCGAACAGCACGATCCGCGTCCCGTCGGCGTGCAACGAGAAACCGAGCACTTCCTTGAAATCGGTCAAGCCGTTGTTGCCGCCGAAGCCCATTTCGTTGCGGAAAAAAGCCAACATCAGCGCATAAGTCAGCGCCTGGGTAATGATCGAGAGATACACCCCCGACACCCGCGAGCGGAATGCAAACCAGCCGAATACAAAGGCTAAAAGCCCCGGCACGATCAGCACCATCAGCGCCGCAAACCAAAATTGATCGAAACCGTACCAGTACCAGGGCAGTTCCGACCAATTTAAAAAGACCATGAAATCCGGCAGTTCTGAGTTGCCGTACACTCCGCGCGCCCCAATTTGACGCATCAGATACATGCCGAAGCAATAACCGCCGAGCGCGAAGAAGGCAGCGTGGCCCAGGCTGAGGATGCCCATATAGCCCCAGACCAGATCGACCGACACCGCCAGCAGGGCGTAGCACAGATACTTGCCGATCAAGGTGATCGTATAAGCGCTCAAGTGCAACGGGTGATCGGTCGGCAGCAGTAGATTGAGCGCGGGCACGCCAATCGCCAGGACGGTCAGCGCCGTGAGCAGCGCCAGTCCGGCGCGGTCGGAAAGCAACCAAGCAGGTAAGCGCACGTTTAAATCTCCGCCGCCCGACCGCGCTGCGGAAATAAGCCCCGCGGCCGTTTCTGGATAAACAGGATCAAGAACACCAGCACCACGATTTTGGCCAATACCGCGCCGGACCAGGGTTCCAGCAGTTTGTTGGCGATCCCCAGCGACAGCCCGGCCACCATCGTCCCCCACAGATTGCCGACCCCGCCGAACACCACCACCATGAACGAATCGACAATGTAGCTTTGGCCAAGATTGGGGCCGACGTTGGTCAATTGCGATAGGGCGACGCCCGCCACCCCGGCGATGCCGCTGCCCAATCCGAAAGTGAGCGCGTCCACCCGCGCCGAGCGCACCCCCATCGCCCGCGCCATGGCCCGGTTCTGAGCCACCGCTCGCACTTCCAGCCCCAAGCGAGTGCGTTGCAACGCCAGCCACAGCAGGGCGAAGACGGCGATGCAAAAGCCGATGATGATGAGCCGGTTCAGCGTCACTTCCAACGGGCCGAGCGCGATGACGCCGCTCATCCAGTCGGGGCTGGCGACCGAGCGATTCAGCGGCGAGAAGATCGAGCGCACCGCCTGTTGCAGGATCAGACTGACGCCGAAAGTGGCCAATAAGGTTTCCAGCGGACGGCCGTAGAGGAAGCGGATCACGCTGCGCTCGATGGCGATGCCGACCAGCGCCGCGACTAAAAAAGCCAGCGGCACGGCCACCGGCAGCGACCAGTTGACCGGCAGATATTGCTGCGTCAGCCAGGTGGTGTAAGCGCCGAGCATCATCAACTCGCCGTGTGCCATGTTGATGACGCCCATCACCCCGAAAGTGACCGCCAAGCCGATGGCGGCCAGAATCAGCACCGATCCCAGCGACAGGCCAAAGAATAGCGTTTCGGCCCAGCCCAGCAGTTGCAGACGAAATTGGGTGCGGGCCAGGGCGATGCGGGCTGCTTCCCGCGCGGTGGAATCGTTGTCCTCGGCGGCCATTTTCGTCAGCGGGCCGCGCAGTTCCGATCGCAGTTGGCCCCCCAGCGTGGTAGCCCCTTGTACGCGCACGGCGGCGTCTGGGCTGGCAAGATCGGCCAAGGCGAGGCTCATCGCCAGTAGTTCCTTGATTTCGCTATCCGTTTCGACCGATAGCCGCGCCCGCAAACGTTCGCTTTCCGTCGGATCGGGATTTTTTAAGAATGCTTCCACGGCCGCCTTGCGTTGTTCAGGATCGGCGCTGGCCAACCCCAGACTGGCGAGCCGATTTTCGATCAAGGTGCGAAGGCGGTTGTTGGTCGTGATGCGATCCAGGTCGCGCTTGCTGATTTGGCCGAGCGCCGCGCCGCTCACCGCATCCTCGATGGCGATATCCGCGCCATCCCCGGAACCGATGACCACCCGATTGCCTGCTTCCTGGTAGTACAGCCGGCTGTCGGCCAGCGCCTTTAGCGCCGTAGCGATGCGGGGATGATCGAGCGCCGCCAGTTGTTCGATCAACGCGGTTTTGCCGCTGAAATCCGCCTCGCGCAGTTGCGCCAGCAGAGTACGCGCCGCGGCATCATCGGCGGCGTGGGCCGGCCCAATGGCAAGGAGCGCCAGCCAGGCGAGGGCGAGCGTAAGGAACCCGGCGCGAATCAACGGACGGGAAGGCATGGGGCGTCCTCGTGATGGGAGTAAATAAGAGAATCTTCACGCTCGACCCCTCCCTGACGGGAGAGGAGGGCGTGGCGCAAGCCGGGTTGACTTACTTATAGTTCTGGCTGGAACAGGTCTTGGTGACGGTGTTGTAGTTACCGCACTTGATCTTGGGATCGGTCCAGTCGGCGATAATGTCCTTGCTGCCGGGCAGATAATCCGACCAGGCATCGCCTTCCACCAAGCCTTTGGTTTGCCAGACCACATCGAATTGACCGTCAGCCTGGATTTCGCCAATGTAAACCGGCTTGGTCAGATGGTGGTTGGGCAGCATCTTGGCGACGCCGCCAGTCAGGTTGGGTGCTTCGATGCCGATCATCGCGTCAATGACTTTGTCAGGATCGGTGGTCTTGGCTTTTTCCACCGCCTTCACCCACATGTTAAAGCCGATGTAGTGGGCTTCCATCGGGTCGTTCGTCACCCGTTTGTCGTTCTTGATAAAGGCGTGCCAGTCTTTGATGAAAGCGTCGTTGCTCTTGTCCTTGATGCTCATGAAGTAGTTCCAGGCCGCAAGATGGCCGACCAGCGGCTTGGTGTCGATGCCGGACAGCTCTTCCTCGCCAACCGAGAAGGCGACCACGGGTATGTCTTGGGCGGATACTCCCTGATTGCCCAGTTCCTTGTAAAACGGCACGTTGGCGTCACCATTGATGGTGGACACCACGGCCGTCTTTTTGCCGGCGGCACCGAATTTTTTGATCTCGGCGACAATGGACTGCCAGTCGGAATGCCCGAACGGCGTGTAGTTGATCATGATATCTTCGGCTTTGACGCCCTTAGCCTTGAGGTAGGCTTCCAGAATCTTGTTGGTGGTGCGGGGATAGACGTAATCGGTGCCGGCCAACACCCAGCGCTTCACCTCCAGATCGTTCATCAGATAATCCACCGCCGGAATCGCCTGTTGGTTGGGCGCGGCCCCGGTATAGAACACGTTTTTGGACGATTCCTCGCCTTCGTATTGCACCGGATAGAACAGAATGCCGTTCAATTCTTCGAACACCGGCAGCACCGATTTGCGCGATACCGAAGTCCAGCAGCCGAATACCGCCGCTACCTTGTCCTTTTGCAACAGCTCGCGCGCTTTCTCGGCGAACAGTGGCCAGTTCGAGGCCGGATCGACCACCACCGCTTCTAGTTTCTTCCCGAGCAGCCCGCCCTTCTTATTCTGGGCGTCGATCAGCATCAACACAGTATCCTTGAGCGTGGTTTCGCTAATCGCCATGGTGCCGGACAGGGAATGCAAAACGCCGACTTTGATGGTGTCGGCGGCGTGCGCCAGCGAAACGCCCAGCGTCAGCGCGCTGCCCAGCAGCCAGGGTAGAAATTTCGGCATCGTCTTTGTCATGCGTAGCCCTCGTATCGTGATTGATTGATTCGCCGAAGCGCGAAGTCAGAGGGTGTTTATCAAGGACTATGCCAAGTCATAAATATTAATTATATTAATAAGATAATGGATCGTATTTGATAATGGCGGAGCCTCGTGCTCCGTCATGGTGCGTGCCTTGCGGGCAATGGCGCAAGATTGAGCAGGTTTGAAGACGGGTCCCAAATGGGGCGCTAATTTCGCGCGCTGAAGTTCAAGCGCATGATCGGCCCTGCTAGCTTTCCTCGCTGTCTTTCTCGCGCACCAAGGCGTAATCAGCCCGGCGTACCCCACGAACCAGCAATTCGGTGTCCTCGCCGGCCACACCCAGACTCTCCAGCGCCTCGGCGGCCAGTCGCAGGCTGGCTTCGACCAGCTCGGGAAAGGCTCTGTTGGCGCCGGCTTGCATCAAGGCGCTGCTGGTGACTAAATCCCGCGCCCGAGCGATGATGATGGCGCGGGGCGCCAAGTCGCGAATGAGCCGGATGGCGCGCAGGGCGGCCTCGCGATCATCCAGGGTCATCACCACCAGATCGATTTTCTCAATCTGGGCGGCCACCAACAGGTCCGCGTTGGTGATATCGCCGTAATAAACCGGATGGCCCAGCGCGTGGAACTCGTCCACCCGTGCCGAGCTTAAGTCGAAGGCGATGTAGGGTACGCCGCTTCCAGCGAGGATGGTGCCCACGACATGGCCCACCCGGCCATAACCGGCCACCAACGCTCGCGCCCGGGTCTCGGTTCCTTCGACCGAAAAATGAAACGCCCCAGCGCCTGGCGTCGCCGCGACCGGGATGCGTACCGCCAGGGCGTCGCCCACCTTGACCAGCAAGGGAGTGATCAACATGCTGAAGGAGATAATGCCGACGGACAGCACGAAGGTATCGTTATCGAGGATGCCCATCGCCTTGGCGGCCCCAAAGAGCACGAAGCCAAACTCGCCGCCCTGGGAAAGGATAAAAGCGACGCGCGTCGCCGTCTGACGGGTTGCGCCGAAAGCGAGGCACAGGCCCAGGAGGACCGTGATTTTGATGGCCACGATCACGATGACTTGACTCAGAAAGACCCAAGGCGTTGCCGCCAGCGCGCCCACATCCACCGACATGCCCACGGCGACAAAGAAGAAGCTCATCAGCAAACCCTTGTGGGGATCAATAGCGGCCTGAATCTGCAAGTTGTACCGCGAAACGGAAAGCGCGACCCCCATCAGAAAAGCACCCAGGGCCATGGACAATCCGGCCTTTTCCATGGCCCAGGCGGCGGTAAAGACGGCGGCCAAGGCGACCAAGAAGAAGGCTTCTCGGTTGTTCTGTCGCACCAGGAAATCGAGGATGCGGGGAATCGCATAATAGCCGGAGGCGACGACCAAGCCGATGGCGGCGATCACGATAAAGATTTGCTGGAAGAGGGGTTTGTCATGCGTCACGACTCCCACATCGCCCAGAAGGGGCACCATGGCAAGCAGGGGCACGACGGCCAGATCCTGCATCAACAGGATCGCGAAAGTGGTTTGGCCGTGGGGGCTGGCGATCTCGCCGCGTTCCTGCAAAATCTGCATGACGAAAGCGGTGGAGGACAAGGCGAGGGTCAGGCCGGCGAGGAGGTCGATGCCCCAATCAGGCTCGCTAAGGTGCATGAAGAGCGCGATCACGCCGCCAGACAGCAGGATTTGTAGGGTACCCAGGCCAAACATGGAGCGCCGCAGGGACCAGAGACGGTGCGGATGCATCTCGAGACCGATGACAAATAGCAGCAGCACCACTCCAAGTTCGGTGAAGTGTCGAACCTCTTCCACATTCCGGGTCACGACGAACCCCGGCGTGTAGGGGCCGATCAAGATGCCCGCCACCAGCAAGCCCAGTACCGAACCCAGACCAAAACGGCGGAAAATGGCCACGGCAAAGGCCGTGAATACCAGTAGCACCACAGCCGCTTCAACAAAGGATTCAGGTTCCAAGTAGGCCGCTCCGAGGGATGAGGTGAGGTCAGTATCCGTTTGTTCAATCGCTCGGCGTCGACCCTGCCCGGAATCCTCGGATGGCCGCCGCGCCGCTGCCGCCGGCGGCGAGAAGCGTCAAACGATATACCGTTGGATCATACCTCTAGGGACTCCTTCGCGCCCGGAAACTTGCGCGACCCTGTTATCCCAGCATTCCTTGTTCGGTGATGAATCGGATCACCTGATCCAATCCTTGTCGGGTTTTTAGATTGGTGAATGCAAAGGGCCGGTCGCCGCGCATGTTGCGGGCGTCGCGTTCCATAACCTCCAGCGATGCACCAACATGGGGCGCGAGGTCGATTTTGTTGATGACTAGCAAGTCAGAGCGGGTGATGCCAGGACCGCCCTTGCGAGGAATTTTGTCGCCGGCCGCGACATCAATCACATAAATGGTCAAATCCGACAGTTCTGGGCTGAACGTGGCGCTGAGGTTATCGCCGCCGGATTCGACCAGCACGAGGTCAAGCCTGGGGAAACGCTCGCACAGTTGCGCCACCGCCGCCAGATTCATTGAGGCGTCTTCTCGAATGGCGGTGTGCGGGCAGCCGCCGGTTTCCACGCCGATGATGCGCTCCGGTTCCAGCGCCTGGGCGCGGGTTAGGAATTGAGCGTCTTCGTAGGTGTAGATGTCGTTGGTGACCACGGCGATTTGGTAACGGTCGCGCAAGGCTTTGCATAGCGCCTCGACCAAGGCGGTTTTGCCGGAACCAACTGGCCCGCCCACGCCGACCCGCAGGGGGGATTTGTTCATCATGGGGTTAGCCTCGCACGGGTGTCAGTGAAGTTTCGTGGATTATCCTAAACTGTTTTTATGCCATCACATGGAAAATTGGCAATATTTATTGAGCAATAGTAGCTTGCCGAAAGGATAAAAAAGCTCTACGGCCTTGATTGAATCGTGCTGAGTTTTTCATGGCAAAGATAGAATTGTCGATGTTCTAAATTACTTGAAACTAGGTAGTTTATGTGGCGAAAGCGTGATGTTGCTGGCAAGGTGGACGTTCCAAATCCGGCTAAGGTTGAGGACGGAACGGTTGCCCATTACCTGGTTGATCTCGCGATCAAAGTCGGCACTGCCGTTGGAACCGATACCTTGACGCCCTCAGCTCGCAGCGAGCGGATGGGTCGGATACGGAACCGAGATACCGGTCCAGAGATGCGGGTCCGCCGCTTGGCGCATGGCATGGGTTACCGCTATCGTTTGTATCGCGCCGACCTTCCGGGCAAGCCAGACTTGGTGTTTCCCTCGCGCCGAAAGATTATCTTTGTGCATGGCTGTTTCTGGCATCGTCATCCCGACGCCGGATGCACACTCGCTAGACTGCCTAAGTCGCGCTTGGATTTTTGGAGGCCAAAGCTGGAAGGCAACCGAGCGCGCGATCTTGAAAACCAAAAAAAGCTAATCGAAAACGGTTGGCGGGTACTAGTCGTGTGGGAATGCGAGTTGCGCGATGCGGGCCGTCTCGAACGAACACTGAGAGGTTTTCTGGACGATGAGTCATGATGAAAGCGATTGAGCTTTTTGCGGGCGCGGGTGGCCTCGGCATGGGGGTGAGCAATGCCGGTTTCGACACAGCGGCGGTGATCGAACGGGACCGCTATTGTTGCGATACCATCCGCGAAAATCAGCTGCGCGGCATGATGCCGCTCCGTGCGTGGCCGCTGCTTGAAGTGGATGTCAGGACATTCGACTTTCGCGCATTTGAGGATCGAATTGATCTGGTTTCTGGTGGGCCGCCTTGCCAGCCTTTTTCCTTGGGTGGAAAACATCGCGGTCATCGGGATGATCGGGACATGTTTCCGGAAGCCGTCCGCGCCGTCCGCGAGATTCGGCCGCGGGCCTTTCTATTTGAAAACGTCAAGGGATTAACTCGCGTCGGGTTCTCCAGCTATTTTGAATATATCCGGCTGCAACTTACTTATCCGGAAATGGCCCGATTTCCGGATGAGGATTGGCCCGATCATCTGGCCCGGTTGGAGCGTCGCCACACCCATGGCGGTTGCCTGGATTTGCAATACCGCTTGGTGACACGGGTACTGAATGCCGCCGATTATGGGGTTCCGCAATGCCGTGAGCGGGTTTTTCTGGTCGGTTTCCGGTCGGATTTGGATGTGGAATGGGCTTTTCCCGAACCGACTCATTGTCGCGCCACCTTGTTCTGGGAACAATATCGATCCGGGGAGTATTGGTTGCGCCACGGCATTCCAAAACAGGAAGAAGCGCTAGAGATCAAGAAAGCATCTGCTAAAAAATTAACCGAAAAACCAGCTTTGCCGCCATGGCGCACGGTCAGGGACGCTATAGCCGGTCTTCCCGACCCAGAACGAGATCCTGTTGCCGCCGCCCAGCATTGCAATCACCGCTTTCAAGCCGGGGCCCGCAGCTATCCCGGCCATACTGGAAGTCCACTCGATGAACCAGCCAAGACACTGAAAGCGGGCGCTCATGGCGTTCCCGGTGGGGAAAACATGTTGCTTGGGCCAAATGGCTCCGTGCGCTATCTAACCGTACGCGAAAGCGCCCGCCTGCAACTGTTTCCCGATGAGTTTGTTTTTCATGGTTCGTGGACCGAGACCATGCGGCAACTGGGAAATGCCGTGCCGGTCGGTTTGGCCGAACTGCTGGCGCGTCACATTCGTAGGCACTTGGAGCGGTCGTGACCATGACCACACCCTACAATCCGCTGGACAAGCTCAATCTGGGCAAAAGCGTGGTCCAAGCCTTGCTGGGGCAAGATGCGCGCGCGATGGCTGGTATCGGGGAAACACGAGGGGCCGGCGTTTACGCGATCTACTACACTGGCTCGTTTCCAGCTTATGAGCCGGTCGCAAGCCGAAATCGCGACCGCGTGTTCGGCGAGCCAATCTATGTGGGCAAGGCGATACCCAAGGGGGGCCGCAAGGGCGGAATTACCACCGATATGAGCAAGGGAACCGCTTTGCAAGATCGGCTGCGGCAGCACGCCGCATCTATCGAGCAGGCTGAGAATCTGGAGCTTGGAGATTTCTACTACCGTTGCTTGGTCGTGGACGCTATTTGGATTCCCTTGGGTGAAAACATGGTGATAGAAACCTTCCGACCTATCTGGAATGGGGTAATTGACGGTTTTGGCAACAAGGACCCCGGCAACCGTCGGGTGGCGCAGTATCTTTCTTCTTGGGATGCGCTTCATCCCGGTCGTTTGTTTGCAAGAAAGCTGGCTGCTGGCTTCACTACGCCAGAAAGCGTGAGAGCCAAGCTCGCTAACTATGTCGCTGGATTGTCCGTGCTGTTGATTCGCGAGCAGGATGATGAGGATGGGGTCGGTTAAATCGTTCGCCCGATCTGTTGGATCGGGTTACGACCGAAATAATCGCGAGTATTGTATTTCATGCAGCGCGCCGGCCAATGCCAAACCCGGCGCGGAAGCGCCGATCTCCGCATCCGGCAGGGTCAATGCCTCAGCCACGGCGCTCACGATGGCGGGGCCAGCGGCGACCAGCAACCGCTGGCTGGCGGTCTGGCCCAAGGGAATCAAACGGGTGGCGGCGATCACTTGGTTTTCAGTCCAAGCCCAGGCATAGCCCGTGGCCGCTTCCGGCAAGGGAATCTCCCAGCGCGCCGCCGCCAAGCTGAACAGTGTGGCGAAGCAAACGCGCGGGGCATTCCGCCACCCCGCGGCCTCATCCAAGCCAAGGTCAGCTAGCAACCGGGCCAGCGCTGTCCCAAGCTGCCGATCCTCACGCTGCAACTCGGCCGCCTCGCGCGAAGCGTAGAGCCGGGCGTTCCAGCGTCGCGCAGCCTCCAAATCCGCCGTCTGCCATGCCTGGTGCAAGCGGGCGAAAATCGGAAGATCCAACCGCTGTAACGTGTGGGCGAGCAGGCCCAGAATCCATTGGCCCGCACTGGCTTCATCCCGCACCCAGCCGCGCTCTACCGCGCACTCCAAGCCCTGCGAATAGGCATAAGCGCCGACCGGCAGCGTGGGGCTACAGAGCTGCAACAGCCGGGGCAGAACGGTGGGTTTAATGCGGGTGTCCGTTGTGATCGTCGGTGCTGTAAGCCCCGGCTTCCGGCTCGAATGGAGCCTCCTCGCTGGTGACAGTCAGCCCCAATTCTTTCACCATCCGATCCAACACATGGTCTTGCGAGTAACGCAGCCAGCCCGCGCCCAATTGCAGAGCGACATGGCGGTTGCCGAGATGATAGGCGGTGCGCGCCAATAATAGAGGATCGTCACTGTAAGCGGTGGAAACGGCTTCCGGCGCCGCGCGCACCTCAACCACCAGCCCGCTGGTGGCCCGCAGCAGATCGCCGTGGCGTAACACCAGGCCGCGCGGCAAGAACAAACCCACATCCTCACCGTCATCCAACCGGGTTCGCAGCCGGCTTTTTTGGCGCTGGTGGAAAGGCAACGTTAAGGTGGCTTGAGCGGGCGCGGCCTCTTTCAAGCGTTCGGTAATTTGTAATTCGATTGGTTCGGTCGTCTCCACGGACAGCCTCAAAATAGAAAATAACGTTGGGTTAAGGGCAATACCTGGGCCGGTTCGCAGGTTAGCAGCAAGCCATCCGCCCGGACTTCTTAGGTTTGCGGATCAACTTCGATCTTGGGTTGATAGTCGTTATGGATCAAGTCGCGTTTGCGAATGGAACGCGTGTTGCGCACCGCCACCAGTATGCGGCGCAAGCCCAAAAAATCCAACGCGCCGCTGTTGAGCGCTTCCTTGGAAACAAATGTCAGGCAGGTGGCGGCCAGCGCGCCGCCCAACGCGCCAAACATCGGCCGGTAATGCACCGGTTGCGGCGTCGGAATCGACGCGTTGGGATCGCCCATCGGCGCGGCGACAATAAAACCGCCTTTGATGATGAGCGAGGGTTTAACGCCAAAAAAGGCCGGTCGCCACAACACCAGATCGGCTAGCTTGCCAGCTTCCAGCGAACCGACCAAGTGGCTGATGCCGTGGGTAATCGCGGGATTGATGGTGTATTTGGCGATATAGCGCTTGACCCGGAAATTGTCATGACGGGCCGGATCGGACGCCAGACTGCCGCGCTGCGCCTTCATTTTGTGGGCAGTCTGCCAAGTGCGCGTGATCACTTCACCCACCCGGCCCATGGCTTGCGAATCCGAGGAAATCATCGAGAACGCCCCTAAATCATGCAAGATATCTTCGGCGGCGATGGTCTCGCGGCGAATGCGCGAATCGGCGAAAGCAACATCTTCGGGAATGCTGGGATCGAGATGGTGGCAGACCATCAGCATATCGAGATGCTCGTCCACCGTATTGATCGTGTATGGCCGGGTCGGATTGGTGGAGGAGGGCAGCACGTTGGCTTCGCCGCAGGCGCGAATGATGTCGGGGGCGTGGCCGCCGCCCGCGCCTTCGGTGTGATAGGTGTGGATCGCCCGCCCCTTGAAAGCGGCCAAGGTATCCTCCACAAAGCCCGATTCGTTCAAGGTGTCGGTGTGAATCGCCACCTGCACGTCGTAACGTTCGGCCACGTCCAGGCAATTGTCGATGGCCGCCGGCGTGGTGCCCCAGTCTTCATGCAGCTTCAAGCCCATGGCGCCGGCGGCGATCTGTTCCTCCAAGGCGGCTGGTCGGCTGGCGTTGCCCTTGCCAAGAAAACCAAGATTGAGCGGCAAGCTTTCGGCGGCTTGCAACATCCGATGCAGGTTCCACGGGCCGGGGGTGCAGGTGGTGGCGTTGGTTCCCGTGGCCGGTCCAGTGCCGCCGCCGATCAGAGTCGTTACGCCCGACATCAGGGCTTCTTCGATCTGCTGCGGACAGATGAAATGGATATGGGTGTCGATGCCGCCAGCGGTCGCGATCAAGCCTTCACCCGCGATGATTTCGGTGCCAGGGCCGATGATGAGATTCACACCGGGCTGCACGTCGGGGTTGCCCGCCTTGCCGAGGCCGCCGATCTGTCCGTCCGTGATACCAATATCGGCCTTGACGATGCCCCAATGATCGACGATCAGCGCGTTGGTGATGACGGTATCCAGCGCGCCTTCGGCTTGGGTGCGCTGCGATTGACCCATGCCGTCGCGGATCACCTTGCCGCCGCCGAATTGTACTTCCTCGCCGTAAAGGGTGTGGTCGCGCTCCACCTCGATCCACAGCTCGGTATCGCCCAGTCGCACCCGGTCGCCGGTGGTGGGGCCATACCTTTCGGCATAGGCGCGGCGCTCGATGCGGCTCACACCGATGTCTCCAGCGGTCCCATGACGCCAGCGCGGAAGCCGTAGACTTCTCGCCCACCAGCATAGTCCACCAGTTCCACTTCGCGTTCCTGGCCCGGCTCGAAGCGGGCGGCGGTGCCGGCGGGGATGTTGAGCCGGCAACCGCGCGCCCGCGCCCGGTCGAAGCGCAACGCCGGATTGGTCTCAAAGAAATGGTAATGCGAGCCGACCTGAATTGGCCGGTCGCCGGTGTTGGCGACGGTCAGCCGCAGCGTGCGGCGACCGGCGTTGAGTTCAAGGTCACCGTCGGCGGTGACGATTTCGCCGGGAATCATCGACAATCTCCTCAGGGAATCGGCTGATGCACGGTGACCAGTTTGGTGCCGTCGGGAAAAGTGGCTTCAATTTGCACATCGTGGATCATTTCCGGAATGCCTTCCATCACCTCGTCACGGCTGAGCAGGGTGCGGCCATAGCTCATCAGATCGGCCACGCCGCGGCCTTCCCGCGCTCCTTCCAGCAGCGCGCAGGAAATGTAGGCGACGGCTTCGGGATAATTCAATTTCAGACCCTTGGCCTTGCGTCGCTCGGCCAACAAACCGGCGGTAAACAACAGCAGCTTGTCTTTTTCGCGGGGCGTTAGCTCCATAACAATTCTCGCAATGAGTCAGGTAGTCCAGAACCGAGAGGGGCAAGGCGGACGTTGCCATACCATCGGCCTTAGCAAATTCCACGCCATGAGAAAAAACTGTCGGGCGCGCACGGCGGAAGGTCCCAGATAACGGCCGATCAGCGCGCCATCCAGTTGGCTGACCGTGCTCCACTCGTCCGGAAGACGCGCTGGCCCTTCGGCCCAAGCGGCGCGGATGGCCGCGACCGCTTCCGGCGGTGAACCGGCGCACAGCAGTGTCGCCACCACCGGTTGACCGCGCAGCCCCCACGGCGCGCGCAGAGCGTCGCTGCCGCCAGTATAACGGCCGCGCTCCAGATAGATCGGCTCGCCGTCGCGCCAAAGCTCGAAATCTTGCTGATATTCGCCTGTCTCGAAAGCTTCATTCGCGGCCGGACGGCCCAGACAGACGATTTCCCAACCCAGAAAACCGGCATTACCTTGCAGTTCGATCCGTGTGCGGGCGTGAACGCGAGCGCCGTTGAAAACGATATTCTCCTGCGGCAACCATTCCAGCGCCGCTTCGGCGGCCACCATCAACCGTTGGGTCTGCCGGGCGATTGGCCCGGCGCTGCGATAGAACTTGCCCGCGGCGGGTGTGGTGATTAGCGCGCGACAATCGGGGCTGAGCACGGCGTCAAGCGCCAATTCATCGCCGCCCACGACACCGCCGGGTGGGTGCAAGATCGCCACATGGCAGACGCTATCGCCTTCGGGATAGAACGGCCGTTGCACCCGAAGCGGGCCATGGTGCCTGCAACGCCCCAGAATGGTGCGTCCGTGCTGGTGTTGGAAGTCAAGGCTCAGATGTGCTTGCCAGCCGGTATCTGATGATAAAGCAGCGTTTATAGCCATCAGAGCGCCGAACGAGGCCGCGCCTTGCTGAGCAAGGCGTGGAGTTTATCGGCCAATTCGGCTTTTCTGTATGGTTTGCTCAGAAAAGCGCTGCCGTCCGGGAAACCCCTGAAGTGGGTTAGATGGGTTTCCGTATAACCAGAGGTGAACAACACCAGTAGGTCGGGCCGGTGCTGGAGCGCTTGCCGCGCGAGATCAACCCCGCTTTGACCGCCAGGCAGCACGATGTCAGTGAACAAGACCATGATTCTGGGCGTGGCCTTGAGCTTCGCCAATCCCGCGACGGCGGTATCGGCCTCGACCGTTTCGTAGCCCAAATGCTGCAACATGTGCACGGCCAACCGGCGCACTTGCTCCTCGTCTTCGACCACTAGAATGGTTTGGCCCTGACCGGGATAAAACGGCATTTCACCGTTCGTTCTCTCAGAAGAAACCGCGTCTTTGGCCAGCGTCGCCGGCAAAAATATGCGGATGGTGGTGCCTTGGCCCACTTCGCTGTAAATGTGAATATGGCCGCCCGATTGCTTGACCAGCCCATAGACCATGCTTAACCCCAGGCCGCTGCCCTGACCGACGTGTTTGGTGGTGAAGAACGGCTCGAAGGCGCGATCCAGCACCTCCTGCGACATGCCCGTACCGGTATCGCTCACGGCCAGCGTCACGTATTGGCCAGCCTCCACATGAAACAGATATTGGCGCGTCAAGTCTTCCCCGACCCAGCGGTTGGCTGTTTCCAGAATGAGCTGGCCACCGCCGGGCATGGCGTCTCTGGCGTTGACCACGAGGTTCAGCAGCGCTGATTCGAACTCGTTCGGGTCGATCAGGGTCGGCAGCAAGTTGGGGCTGAGAACAGTCTGGACCTGGATGGTCTCGCCCAGGCTTCTCCGCACCAGGTCGCTAATGCCCGTCACCAGGGTATTCAGGTCCACGGGTATAGGCTGCAAAGGTTGCTGGCGAGAAAAGGTCAGTAGGCGGCGGATCAGCGTGCTGCCGCGCTCCACGGCGCTGAGCGCCCGGCGCACCAAATCCAACAGCGCCGGATCGGTGAGCGCTTCCGCCAACAATTCCAAATTGCCGAGAATAACCGCTAGCAGGTTATTGAAATCGTGAGCCACGCCGCCGGTGAGCTGGCCCACCGCTTCCATTTTTTGAGCGTGACGCAGCGTCGATTCGGTCAGCCGGTGCTGGGTGATGTCCCGCGCCAACAACACGACCGCGGGCTTACCAAGCAGTAAACTGTCCACGGGCGCGGTTCTTACTTCGAAATGGCGCTTGCCTTTTTTTCGGGTTTGCACCTCGTGTTCCAAGCTTTGGAGCTGGCGGGTGGCGAGGGTGTCATGGATCGTTTTTAAAATCAGCTTGGCGCTCGCTTCCGGCAAGATGTCGCTGATCAGCTGGCCTTTCAGTCTGGCTGGGTCGGTGTAAAGCAATTGTGCTTGGGAGAGGATTTCTAAATGGCGGCCGTCTTGATCCAGCACCAATAACATATCAGGGACGGCGTCAACGATGGCGCGCAGCCGCGCCGCGCTTTCCTGAAGCGCCTTTTCGTTTCGCCTGCGCTCGGTGATGTCGCGCATGAAAAAAACCGCGCCCAAACGTTTGCCCTTGTTTTCCAACAACGCACTGGAGCAGGACATGGTGAGAATCCGGCCATCTTTGCGATGGAAGGTGTCTTCATGATCGCGGATATGTTCGCCGGTGGTATAAATGCGCCTTAAAAGGCATTCCTCCGTAGGTAACGGGCGGCCATCCGGGTAATGATGGTGGATGGCCTCATGCAGCGGTCTACCGATAATCTCCTCTTTGGTAAAACCAAAGACTCGAAGGGCTTCGGGATTGAGAAATGTCACTTCACCCTTGGCGTCGGTCACAAAAATTGACTCGGTGGCGCTGTCAGTGATGCCCTGGGTCAGCCGGAGTTGATACAACAGCTGTTCCTCCACCCGCTTGCGCTCGGTAATGTCGGAGAAAATAGCCACCGCGCCCATGATTTTTTGGAAGGCGCTGTGAAGCGGGGCCGCGCTGATCAGCACGTCTTGATGGCTGCCGTCCGGCCGCACCACGCGCGCTTCCGCGCCCACCGTGGTATTGCCGCGCAGGGCTTGTTGCAGCGGCCAAGCCTGCAAGGGTATGGGATGGCCGTCGGGATAATAGGCTTTCCCCCACAGGAATTTGGGGCTGGCCTCAGGTCGATCCCGGCTGTCGCCCACCGCGAGCCGACGGGCGGCGGCGTTGATCAGGATCGGGTTATCTTGCGCGTCGCACACGACGATGGCGTCGGCGGCCTGCTGGAGAATGGTTTCCAACAACTCTTTTTGTTCGGCCAGACGTTTCATCGTCTGCTTGTTGTCGGTAATGTCGAGGGCGGTGCCGATGTAGGCCGCCTCACCCAGCGCGTTGCTGGATTTTTTCACCGAGATCAGGGCTTCGAAGGTTGAACCATCCTTGCGACGGGCGGTGAACTCCATCGTGCAATGGCCTTGGCGTTCGATCGTGGCCACCATGCGAAGCATGATGATGGGATCGACCAAATGGGTGACGGCCGACACGCCCACCAGTTGATCAAGGCCGTCATACCCCCAGAGTTTGAGATAGGTCTGATTGGCGTAAATGAATCGGCCTTCCAGATCGAAGATGCCAAAGGCGGTAAGCGACTGCTCCAGAGCCTCGCTTTTTAGTTGCAGCTGTCGGTTTAATCGCTCGGATTCGGTGAGATCGCGCACGATGACAGCAAGATGAAGCGGGCTGGTTTGACTCAGGGCGACCATTGAAATCTTGGCTGGGAATTCGCTGCCATCGCGGCGTAGACCGGTGATCGAGTCCGATGGCGTCTTGCGCCGCTGGCCTTTCGGCAAGCGCTGGATTTCAGCGGCGTACTGGGCAATCCATTCACGCTGCCGAGCGGTAAACAAGCGCTCCAAGGACTGGCCCAGCATTTCAGTCAAATCATATTCAAAGGTTTGGGCGGCCTGGTCATTTAAAAAACGATCTGCTGGCGTTCGTTCACCACAATGATCGCATCATCGAGAAGTTGGACGATTTCAGCCAAATCGGCGAAAGTTGGAGAATAGAAGACTGGCTTTGCACCGTTGTCTTCCGCGTCTGGGTTGCGATTAATCATGAACCCCTTCCTGCGGCAAGATGAACTCTTTAAGGTAATTTAAAGTCAAAATTTTGTTTTTTCAGTGAGTTGTAATAATACGCAAGATTTGCGCGGCTCGCCTTAACCCGTTATCAAGCGTTCGACTCTGTAAAACGATGCGGAGTGCCGCGCTGTTCGAGCCGGTGGAGTGGTGGCGAGATCGGATATCACGGTTCGTCTCCAATAAGCATAATCGCTGGAGCGGGGATAGAGCATTCTTACTTATCTATGGCGCTGGTGTGGAAACTCCATTTAATCAGTATCAGCGGTGCGTTGGAAACTGGTTTTGCTGAGTCTGGAGGTCGTATGGCGTGGATCATTCTAGTAGTGGCTGGCTTATTCGAAATCGGATGGGCCATCGGGCTTAAATACACGGTGGGATTTACTCGATTCTGGCCCAGCGTGGCTACCATAGCGGCGATGGTGATCAGTCTCGGCTTGCTGGGCGTCGCCATGAAATCCATTCCGGTTGGAACGTCCTACGCCATCTGGGTTGGCGTGGGAGCGGTCGGTACCGCTGCATTAGGAATGCTCCTGTTCGGCGAGCCGGCCAATCTGGCTCGGCTGATCAGCCTGGGGTTGATTGTCGCCGGCATTGTGGGACTCAAATTGGCGACGCCAGCGGTTTAAACTGGCGATCATTGACGTCCGCCGGGCTGTCGAGCGGCCAGGGATTGGCGTGTTATTTCAAGCTATAATTAGTTAGCTATCTATTTTAATTATAAAATTTTCGCTATGGATTGCGGTCAGGTTGTCATGGTCAGGGCCATTGACTCATCCGGCATTGAGGTTTCAACCCCACCTAGGATTAGATTTATGCCCAGTTATACCGCGCCGCTGCGGGATATCCAGTTCATCCTGCACGAACTGCTCAAAATTGATCGTTACCATGGGGTATTGGACGGATTCGCCGATGCCTCGCCCGATACCCTTGGGGCAATCTTGGAAGGCGCTGCCCGGATCAGCCAAGACCTATTGCAACCTTTGAACAAAATTGGCGACCGGGAAGGTTGCCGGATAGAAAAGGGCAAGGTCACTACCCCCACTGGCTTCAAGGAAGCATACGACATCCTGGTCGAGGGTGGGTGGATCGGTTTGACGGGAAATCCAGACTATGGCGGACAAGGATTGCCCTATGTGCTGGGTTTGGCGATTAATGAGATGATGGCTTCCGCCAATATGGCGTTTACCATGTATCCGGGATTGACCAATGGCGCGATCGAGGCGATCGAGATCGACGGTACCGAGGAGCAAAAAGCGCTATTCCTGCCCCGGATGATTTCCGGTCGCTGGACCGGCACCATGAACTTGACCGAACCGCATTGCGGTACCGATTTGGGTCTCCTGAAAACCAGGGCTGAACCCCAAGCTGACGGCAGCTACCGCCTCACGGGCACCAAGATTTTCATCTCAGCCGGCGAACACGATTTGGCCGAGAATATTATTCATCTAGTGTTGGCGAAAATCCCTGGGGGACCGGATGGCGTCAAGGGCATCAGTTTATTTATTGTACCCAAAATCGTGGTCAATCAGGACGGTAGCCTAAGCGAGCGCAATGCGGTGAGTTGCGGCGCCATTGAGGAGAAGATGGGCATTCATGGCAACGCCACCTGTGTGATGCATTACGATGGCGCGGTCGGTTACTTGCTCGGCGAACAGCATAAAGGTCTGCAAACCATGTTCATCATGATGAACGCGGCGCGGCTGGCGGTGGCGGTGCAGGGCTTGAGCCAGGCCGAAGCAGCCTATCAGAATGCAGCCGCCTACGCGCGGGAGCGGCTGCAAGGCCGCTCGCTGACGGGAGTCAAATATCCCGATAAGCCAGCTGACCCTATCATCGTCCATCCCGACATTCGCCGGATGTTGATGACCGTCAAGGTGTTTAAGGAAGGCGCACGGGCCTTGGCCTATTGGGGCGGTCTGACCGTCGATATCATGCGCAAGCATCCCGATCCGGAAGCGCGGCGGAAGGCCGAGGATTTGCTGGGCTTGTTGACCCCGGTATTGAAAGCTTATTTCACGGATATGGGATTTAACTGCGCCAACCTGTGTCTGCAATGCTTTGGCGGTTATGGTTATATCAGCGAATCAGGCATGGAGCAGTTGGTGCGAGATGCCCGTATCACCCAAATCTATGAGGGGGCTAACGGAATTCAGGCGTTGGATCTAATCGGCCGCAAGTTGCCAGCTAACAAAGGGCGGGCGGTGCAATTGTACTTCGCGGTGGTCGATGAGTTCTGTAAGAAATATCAGGATAATGCCGCGCTATCGCCCTTTGTCAAACCGCTGGGCGTGGCGTTGGAGCGATTGGTGGGGGCGACCCAATGGCTGATGCGGCATGCGATTGCCAACCCTGATAATGGCGGCGCGGCATCAATGGATTATTTGTATCTAATGGCGCTGGTCACGCTGGGTTATCAGTGGGCGCAGGTGGCTCGTATCTGCCAGAACCAGCTTTCCAACCCGGACGACGACAGCTTTGATCGTGGTTTTTATCAGCATAAGCTGGTGTCCGCCCGGTTCTTCATGGAAAAAGTGCTCCCGGATACGGCCGCCCATTTGGCCAAGATTCAATCGGGCGCTGATTTACTGATGGCTTTGCCAGCGGAGGCATTTTAGCGTCCTTTCGCTTGGATCTGGGGTGAGCCAGGGTGGGCCGGCGGGTTAGGGCGCGCGCGGAGCCGTGCCCTGGCTGGTGCGAGCCCAACGATCCCGCCGCTCAAGCCGCGGGTTAGTTTGGCAGCCGTTGGCTGGGTTACAATTTCCAATAAAGCCAGTGATGGCCTGATTCGCGTTATTAAGGCTCCGCTGAATTTCTGTTCCCACCGAGGAACTGGCGCGGCTGGCCCAGTTGCCAAAATTTTCTGCCTTATGCCGGACTTCTCCCGCCGCGCGGTTGGCGTCTTTCTGAAAAACGGCCACTGGATCGCTGGAGCGCCCAGTTGTTTTGGATGCAATGGCGACCGAATTCTGGGGTGGGGTAGCGGCGGCGATGACTGGCGCGGAAGACAAGGCCGCGCGGTTGGCGGCTCTGGTTGGAGTCCCATTGGAGCGGCCAATCAATTCGATGGGCGGTTTATTCGAAGCAGAGCTTACCGTTTCAGAACGGGAACGGCTGGTGTTGCTGACCAATTCGATTGGCGGTAAGGCAGGCGGAATCCGGCTAGAAGACGCAGTTCGAGAGACTGTTTTGATCTTGGCGCTGGATCGCTCCTTGGTTATCGTTTTGTTGATCCGTGGGGTGGTAGCCACTTTTTCCAGGCTGGCTGGCGGCTCGGCCGCAACGACCGGCGCTGGTTCAGGGGGTTTCGGGGTCGATTTGGCGATTGGCGCTGCTTTTGGTGCTGGATTCTTCACAACGAACGGTGTGAGAGATCCAGAGGCTTTGCTAGCCTCGGGCCGCGCGGGGGTCCTTTCGTTTTTTTCGACGTTTTTAACGATGGCTGACGCTGGCTTGATTGCTTTGTCGCCGCTCGGATTCTTGGCGGCGCGACTTGGTTTTGAGCGTTTCGTCACAATGGCGGTGTTCACTTTGCGCGAAGCAGAAGCGACGCTTGCCGATGAAGAGTGGAGCGAGGGGGCGGCGGATTTGCCCCGGTGCGATCCAGGCGCTTTGCTTGGATGTGGAGCGGTGACGACAGCCGTCGTTTCCGACTCGGAGTTAACGACCGGTTCGGATTGGGAGGCAGATTCGGCGACGGGTTGAGCGGTTGCCGGTTCGGTCGTCGTTTCCACCGCGGTGGAGGATGGAGCCTCGGCGTTGGCGACCACCGGTTCAGTCGCGGTTTCAGCCGGCGTTTTTGGTTGCGCCGTCAGCTTGGAGTCGGTTCCCGCCGTTGATGGGTTCGGTGCGCGCTCAGTGACGGCGGGTTCGGATTGGGATGATCGTGCCGGTTGCGGCGTGCTGATGGCGAGGCCAACGGTTGCGGCAGGCGATGGGGTGGATTCCGCTCCGATGGCTAGCGCGGTGGCGGTTTGGGGGACAGGCGCGCGCGCGGCGCGCGGCGTGGCGCTAGGTTCCTGCTGGAAGAGAGGGCTGATGGCGGTGGCCCATGCGAGCGCGCCGGCCAATCCCGCGGCGCCGAGTAGGCCAACCGTCTGCTTCGACCAGAAAGGCCGGACGGGAGGATGAAGGCGTCGAGAGCGGTTGGGGGGCCTATCTGGCGGCGGCGCCAGGCCATCCGTTGAAATCAATGGCAGGGCTGGCTGATCGGCGCGCACCGCATCGAGGACCTGGCGTATTTCCATGCTGGAGGCAGGGCGAGCGGCGGGATCGCGCGCCAGCAGCCTCGTGAGCAAATCGCTTAACAGCCGCGCCGCGCCGTGCTGCTCTTGTTCGGGACAGATCGGTACAGTCCAAAATTCGATGGCACGCAGCAATAGGTCCTGCTCTTCATCAGTGAGTCCGCCCAGCTGGTCGCGATACTTCGTGGCACCCTCCTGACCGTGCAGCGCCAGTAGTTGCCCCAGCCGGCGTTGGGCAGCCGTGCTCGATTGTTCGGTGAGCAAAGCGAACAGAAGCAGCCCGAGCGCATAATAATCGGCGCGGAAATCGACGGCGTATTCGCAGCCGCGCTCGGTAGCGCAGACCGGAACGATTTGTTCCGGAGCCATGGTGGCGGGCGTGCCGATACAGGAGCGCGTACTGTCGCCATCCTCGCGTTTGAGCGAGCCAAAGTCCGCCAGTTTGAGCAGCGCGCCTTGTTCGCCCACCAGGATATTGCTGAATTTAAGATCGCGGTAGACAAAACCGGCCTGGTGGATCACATCCAGACCCTCCAGAATCTGGTCGATCCAGTCTAGGATATGAGCGAGATTGGGTGGGGGGCCGTCATCCCGTCGTAGTTGCGATAGCCATTGGCTCAGATTGGCCTGTAATCGTTCCAGAACCAATACAGGCTGGCCATCGACCTGACCATGCGCCAGAAGAGCGACAATATGGCGGGACTGAGCAGCGCTCAAACGGTCGAGGAAAAGGATTTCGCGTTCCAGGTGCGCTCGCCAGTGGCCGTGCAAGCTCGGATCGGCTTGGGACATCGCCTCGGTATTGATAAATTTCAAGGCGACCGAGCGGCCGATGGGATCGGTGGCGGCCCAAACCTGGCCATAGCTGCCCACACCCGTCGAGAGCACGGAGTCAAGCCGGTATTCCCGGCCTTTGATGGTGATCGGTTCGCCGCTCTGCATCGAAAAACCTCCAGGCTACCGTCCTCGGGATGGCGCATGATTTATTGAGTAAACTTATCCTCGATCACTGAGTCAAGGGATTCCAGTATTTTTACATTTTTAGCGCATGGAACCCATACTGAAACTGAATCGCGCCGGCCTTTCTCCGCTAATGCGCCTGTTAGCGGCGGCTTTGTTCGTGCTCGTAAGCGTGGGATTGTTGCGGCAGCGGCTGGTCGCAATTTATGACAGGCCGTACGCCTTGCCCGCACCCTTGCTAAAATCACCGCCCCGGCGCGAGGATATGCTGTTGTTCGAGCGCTCCTTGGCCGCCGGGTTACTGCGGGTGCAAGCCGATGGCCGGATCGCCGTCGCGCCGGCCGATTTATCGTTACGCCAAATTTATGCAAGCGCCCATCCGGAGCTATTGACACCGCATGTAGGTGAGCCCGATTGGCTTGGCATGGGCTGGAATGAGGATATCGCACAAATCCATCGGGCATTGCAATTTAGCGCCGCCGGTCGTTACGTGCGCCAGCAGGTGGCGCTTTTCAATTCCCGCCAGTTGCTGGCGGCGCTTCGTTGGCGGACGGGTTCGGATCTTGCGGGTGAGTGGCGGGCCGACTGGGCTGGAGCTCCTTTGGCGCTGGTGGATACTGTCCCGCCCGTGCTCGATCGGTGGTTTGCCGAAAGCACGCGTGACTGGCAGCCGTGGCGGTGGGTGGCGCGCTGGCCCGCGTTGGAGGGGGAGCAGCCCGTGCGTATGCGCCTGAAGTGGGCGGTGCCGTTAGCCGGAGTGGTATTGTTGGAAGTGCTGGTGGTGGGCAAGGGCGTGACTGTAACCGGCGCTCAGGTGCTGTCGACCGAATCTCATTGTCTGCAAAGTCGGTCCTGTGATGGCGCGGCGGTGGCTCGCTGGCTGCGACTGGAAGTGCCCGCAAAAGCGACTCAATTGGAGATCGGTTTCCTACCATTGCCCGCCACGGTGCTGTCTGGCCTGCTGTATCCTGGATTTACTCACATCCAATGGGAAGATGGACGCTTGATTTGGCGGACACAGCCGAGTGGAATCACGACTGTCGGAGCAGCCCGACCTCCAGCGCCCATGACGACGGACGAGGAATGAGCCGTGTCGCCAGCGCCCGGTCAACATGGCTTCTGGTTTCAGTCGGTGCCCTATCTTAGGTGGCGGCTGGTTATCTGGCTGTTGCCGGTCCTCGGTTTATTGTGGACGGTTAGCCGAGCGCCGGACTGGCTGGAGCCGCGTCGCTTGACCGTGGAGGCGCAGCCTGGGCAGTCGCTGACGCTGGGTCGGGAAGCGCTGTGGGCCCCGCGCGCCGATGAGGAACACATCCTGCTGCGCCGTGAGGGCAACCGTGAGTGGCGATTGGCTAACATCTCTGCTAGCAAGCAGGTGTTATGGTGGCCAGCCTCGGGTGGTGGCGAGCAGCAAATCCGAAAATGGCCCCTGACGCCTGGCGCTGCATTTGCGGTGGGCAATCACCACTTGACAGTGTTGGTTTCGCAACAGAAACAGCTGAGCCTGCAAGCGGGTGATCAACGCTGGGAATACGACGGCATTCGTTTATATCGAGCGGGACAGCCGCTACCAGAATGTCGCCGTGACTGGCGCGGTCAAATGCGGGAAGGACTGGGCGCTTTGGGATTGTCGTTGTTCTTGCGGCAACGCCCGTTACGGTTGGGCGGCGGCGTTTATTGCGCCGATCGACTGGGTTTGGCGGGAGTACCGCTGGATACGGTGGCGATCGAGCCGGCCGCGCGGGGCTTCGTTCTTGCTTCGGGCAGTGCGGGGGAAGCCGATGGCGTACCGGTGACGGTGGCGGTTGGAACGCCGGATGCCGAGTCTTTATGGCGGCGATCAATTGTTTTGGCCAAGGGAGACGTTCTCCTGGTTGGCCATACCCAATATCGGGTGGTGGAGGTCACATCGACGCTAGGGCTGGCGGTAGAGACGCGGGCGCGGCGCGTGCTTGAAAATCCATCGCCGCCCGCGGCTGCCGGAGGGGTGGCCGTACAGTGGGTTAGACCCGCTTGGCTGTGGCCGCCCAAACAACAATCCTTGGATTGGCGGTTTGGCTTGATCTTATTGCCGCTGGCGCTGAGTTTGGTTTGGCGGCGATTGCGGCCGAGCGATCCGGTCGCCGGCATCCGGTGGCGGATCGTTCTGGCCTTAACTTTGGGCGTCGCCTGTTTGATCCTGCATTTGCAGGTCGTGAGCGTGCCGATGCTGTGGCCCTACTTGGCCGCTTGGCCCGTGCTGCTGGTCTGGCTGTTCAGCGTATCCGCGCGGTGGAGCATCGGTTTGCTGGCTATTTTGGGACTGCTGTTGGGTGGCGGCTTGGTCGCTTTATTGCAATTAGGAGTTGGTGCTGGAGAAGATGGCTGGCAGCGTTATGGCGGCAGCACTGTAGCCTTGGCCGGCGCGTTCGGTTGGTTGGTCTGGGCTGGCTGGCGCATGCTGGGTCCCATCGGCTGGCTGAACGAGCGTCGGATCAATTGGCTATTGCATTTGTTATGCGTCGCGTCCTTGGCGTTGCTGGGAATGCAGGTGGCGGTGGGCGATGAGGGCGGCTGGATGGGGTTGCAGCCCTTTGAATTAACCCAACTGGCGCTGGTGGCCGCCGCCGCGCGGGCGCTCACGCTGCGGGGCCGATCACCTCTTCATGGTTGGAGTCGCGCGCATTCGGCTCCTTGGCTGCGCTATTTGGCGCCGCTGGCCCTCTTCACGGTGGTATGCGGTTTTGCCTTGGTGTTTTTGCGGGATTTCTCGCCGCTGGTGTTGCTTGGATTTTGGGGCTTGGCGATGCTGTGGGCTTATCTGCGCGCGCATCCGCTACCGCTTTGGCGCTGGACCGGACAGGCGGTTGTGGTCGCGCTGCTCGTGCTGATCGGCTCGGGGTTGACCTGGGTGCGCGACCGGCCGGAAACATTTGCATTGCCTTTTCAAGCTGACCGAATTGCAGCGTGGGCCGCGCCCGAACAATACCCCCATGCCGGCTATCAACCGCGGCGGGCGTTGGAAGCGATTCGCGCTGGTGGCTGGAGCGGAAAGGTTTGGAGCGAGGCTGTCAACGGTCGGGTCATGACCGTTCCCGTGGTGGAAAGCGACTTCGCGCCGACCTTTTTTTTGAGCCGTTACGGTGGTGTGGCGGGCTTGATCTTGGCTGGGGTTCAGGCAGTATTTGTCGCCGTGTTGCTAATGATCGCCAACCGCGCGCTGAAACGGGACCGGCCGGATGCTGCTGGCCGTCCGGCCCTGCTCGATGGATTGGTCTATTTTACCCTGTACGGTGGCGCGGCCTTGCTCGGCGCCCATTTCTTGGTGTCTTGGGGCACCAATCTGGGGTTCTTACCGGTGATGGGCCAACCGATGTCGCTGTTGTCGGCCGCTGGCAGCCATCTCGTATTATTTGTATTACCTATCGTTGCTCTGGCTGTCGCGGCCGAGGAAAAAAATCATGTCAACCCACGCTGACACCTTGCTGGTGTCCGATTACGTAATCTGCGCCACTCTGCGGAAGGTGCCGAACGTGTTCAATGTCGAATTGCTGTGGGAACGGGTGCGCGGCGGTCAAGAAGGGGTTTTTTTGTTGGAAGCGCTCAAGCGTTATCCCCGTGCGCCGCACGGACGCCAGCGCAAGCAAAGCTGTTATAGCCACGTTGTGGTTCGTATTCCCGAACGCGATTTTGTGAGCGACGACCGACTTGATGAGAGCGTCGGCCGCGAAACCTTGTTGCGGGAACTGCATCGCTTGCACGAGCAAGAGTTGGGCGGCCATTTGGCGGAAGAGGCGGCGATTCGTTACCGGGTGGAAGCCGATACCGTGCTGCGTCCCGGGGAAGTGCAATTTCTGTTCGGACGGGCCGTTTATCTTCCCGCCAACGGGGAGACGCCGCTGTTTCATATTCAAGCCGCCTCGGAAGGGGGCAACGATTGGCGAGCACTGGGGCCGATCTATGCCAGCCAGCGGCTGACGTTGTTAAATGGCGACCGGCGCGGCGGCAGTTTCGCGATTGCGGGGTGGCCCTTTCCGAACGGGGAAGCGGTGTTGATGCTGCTGCGTCCCGGCCCAACCCTCCTGGTCGATGTCTTGTCGGAACCCCAGGGTAGTTTGAATCTGGTCGATGATGGCGACGGCGGATTTATAGTGCGCGACCGACGCGGTCGGAGTTTACGGCTGCGCGTGATGCCCCATGGTGGGATGGAAGCGTCGAGGGCGCTGGAACGGCGCGATGCCACACCGGCGACGCAATCCGGGCCGCCGCCGCTTGCGGTGGTTACCGAACCGCGCGCTATGCCGGAAATGCCGGCGGCTCCGCCGGCGGATTATCCGTTCACCGACTTTTGGGGGCGACGTGAGCCAGTGCTGGGTTTTGCGGTGGAATTAGATGAACCGATGGAACCGCCAGCCCCAGCGGATTGGCGGGCTATCCCAGCGCCACCCCCCCTGGCTTCGCCGAAGGTCGACCCAGCAGCCATTCCGGAACAACTCACTTGGATTCCGCAGCGATCGACGCCGATAGTGCGGGTGGTCGGCGTCGCCTTGCAACGCTTATCCACCTATGCGACGGCCGGGATCAGCGATTGGCGGATCAGCTTTAATCATGCTGGGGGGATGGTTCCCGGCGGACATCCCGACGCCGTGGCCTGGTTGCGCATCGATAACATGGATCGCGTGTTTGGCGAAATTTTGGGGTCGGCGATACCGCTGTCTTTGCCGGGGAAGTGGCGGCCGTTTCCAGATTTGGAGCTGCAACTTTCCGTCGCGCCGCCGCCGATGGCGGGCCATTATCTGGGCTGGATGCTGTTGCCGACTCCGCTGCCCTTGCTGGTGCCGCGCGGCCGCGCGGTGAGTTTTGGGCGGGGATTGGAAGCGGACATCGCGCCGCGCTTGCTTGCCGATCCGCGCTCTTTGAGTTGGGGCGGTCAGTCCGCCAAGACCATGGGCATCAGCGCCGAGTATTTGGGTTTGTCGCGCCGGCATGTGCGGTTGCAGGCGCGACAAGATGACTGGTGGGTACAGTTGGAAAGCCAGAACATGCCGGTCTATCGCTTGGCGTCATCGGGCGATTTGTTAGGCGTGCTCAACCCGGAAGCGGACACCACGACCACGGCCAAACCGGGCGAGCTGCTGGTGGTGGGCGGCTACGTGCTGGCGCTGGGGGAGGTGGAGTAAGCATTATTTCACGCCAAGCAAGCGTTGGGTTTTCATCCGGGCGGCATCGAACAGACCAGAGGCGATCACGTCGGCGGACGCGATGGCAAAGTTGAGATTTTGGCCTTTCTTGAGTCCCATGGCAGCGATGCCGATCACGGTGCCATCGCTTAAAATGACGGGTCCACCGCTGTTGCCCGGGCTGACCGGCGCGGAAATCTGAATGTAGCGAACCCCATCGATCTCGCGTAGGCCACTGATTACGCCGGTGGAAAAGGTGCCTTCCAGACCGTAGGGATTACCGATGACGAACACATCCAGCCCGATCAACGCCTGATTGTAAATTTCATTTAATACGAAGCTTTTCTCGATCTTGAGCGAAGTGGCCAACAAAGCCAAATCGGGTTCCTTACTGCGCTTGCGCACGCTGGCGGTCGATTCTCGGCCACCGCATTTGACCGCGAGATTGTCAGCTTTCTCGATCACATGATGGTTGGTGATGACCAGCCCGTCGGCCGATACCAGTAAGCCGCTGCCGAGATTGTCCGTTCTGCCATTGCGGGACGTGACGATCAGACAGGTGAGCGGAATGCTTTGCTGGTAAATGCGTTGCCCGACATTATCGGTATTGGGTGCTTGCAACCGGGAAGAATCGCCTGCTCGGGATACGGGATCGGCGCGATTGCTCAGCTTTTTCAAACCTTGTTTGAGCGAACCCAGCATCGCGCTAGCCTGAGCCGACGCGGCTTCGGCCGACGGGCTTTCGGTGGCGGTCGCCGATTTGGGGCTGGGTGGCGCTGGAGACGGCGGGGAAGGAGTGGCGGCGGCGGGGAGCGCTGGCGGGGACGACTGCGGCGGTAAAACGGCCGAGGTCGCCGGTTTTGGGTTGGGATTGGCGCCACTCGCTTGCAACGCGTGTTGGGCGCCGGCTCGGACGGCCTCTGGCTGGTCGGCTGTCATCAGCCCCCGCAACTGCTCGGCCAGTTGGGATGGCTGTTTAGCGAAACGGCGCGCATTGGCGAAAGCGCCGCCCGCCCGTTGTGAGTCGCCGGTCTGGCCATAAATTTCGCCCAGCGTGAGCCAGGCCGAAGAGTGGGTGGGGGCCAGAGAGAGGGTGTAAACCGCCAGTCGCTCCGCTTCCTTAAACCGCTGGAGGCGCAGATAGGTCAAGCTCAACTGGCCGGCGATCTCGGAATCGGCCGGATCGGTGATGAAGGCTTGCCGAAACGCCGCCAAGGCTTCCTTGAAGTTGTCACGCGCCAGCTGTTGCAAACCCTGCTGCTGGAAAGGCCGCGCCTTGGCGGCGTCGCCCGCGTCGGGCCGCTTCAAATTTTCCAACTGCTCTCGAAAGGTTTGTACGCCAGTTTCCTCATTGGCGGCGGCCTGAGTGATCATTTGCTGGATGTAAAAATCAATGGTCTGATATTGGTCAGCCGCCTGGGCTGGGCCAATGCCGGCAACCCCAATGGCGGCTAGCATAAGTGTGATGGCCTGAGTGATTTTCATGGCGTCCGGCGGCATCAGGGGCGTGCGCGGCTGGAGCCCGCCGGGATCTTGAGCGGAGTAATTCCAGGATCGGCCGGGAGCGGTGGCACGATGACGGCCTGCGCCGGGAGTTTATAAAGCCGCAAGGTCTCCAGCGCGGCGTTGCGCAAGGTATCCGCCGCTTCATTTTCGGCGATGTTGCGCAAGATTTCTTCGGCGCGCATTGCATTCTGCGCAAAGCGATAGGTATTGGCCAAGGCGCCTACCGCGCGGCGGCCATCGTTTTGCAGGCCGTAAACCTGAGCCAGTTGGAACCAAGCGGTGGCGCGGGTTGGTTCCAGGGCCAGCGCTTGTTGCAGGGCGATTTCCGCGTCTTGGAGTCGGTTGAGTTTGCGATAAACCAAACCCAGATAGTTGGTGGCTTCAATATTGCTGGGATCGGCTTGGCTGGCCTGTTGGAACGCCGCCAGCGCGGTTTCCAACTGATTTTGCTCGAAGGCGGTCATGCCGCGTTGCACGGCGGAACGCGCGCCGTCGGGGTTGATCGGCTTTGGTTTGGGACTTTGTGCAAGCACCTGCTGCGTGGTGGTCACGCCGTGTTCGTCATTGGCGGCGGCCAGCTCGATCATTTGTTGGATGTAATAGCGATTGGGTTCGCTCGTTTGCGCCGTGGCGGGCGGCGAGAAAATCCACGCCGCCAGCAGCAGTCCTAGCAAGGCGCGAAGGCGATTCATGAGAGGCGGCAAACAGAGGCGCGGTTGCGTGTGTTATAGCTCCTTGATGGCGTCGTACTCGCGCTCCAGACTGAGGCGCTTGGCGTCAGCCTGGGGGGCAGAGAGTTGGCCCCGGTCGAGTTCAGTTTCAAATTGTTGAATGTTGCGTGTTAGTTGCTGCTGTTTGCGGCGTAAGTCGGCCGTGCGTTGCTCGGTGGCTGTCTTGGAGCGCTGCAACGCGACAATGCGTCGAGCCGTTTCTCGGTTGCGCGCCTTAAGCGAGGCCAATTGCCGCCGCTGCGCGGCGACTTCATCGGCTTTCATCTGACGCGTGGCTTCCAACGATTCGTTCTCGTCTCGCAGATCGCGTAATTCATCAAGAGTTCGGTTGCGCTCGTCCTGCAAGTTTTGCTGGCGCGCGTCGTAATCGCCGGAGGACAAGCCGCGGACACCGCCAAAAAAACCGCCGGAGCGCGGATCGTTACTTGGATCGGTCGCGCAGCCCCCCAACAGCAGCAGGCTGAATAAACTACTCGAAATCGTTATGACTTTCATGGTGGTATATCTCCAGATTTCTCACTGTCGCCAGCGGTTAAGAATGGCGATCAGCTGGCGCTCAGATCGACATGCTGTCGTACATTTTTTGTAGGTCAGCGACGTTCCGCTCGGATTTCTGGTTGGTTTCCTTTAATTTGACCACATTGGATTCAAGTTGCTGAGTGTACCGATCTTGTGTGCCACGCTTTTGTTTCGATTCCTGATGAACCTGGCTGGCGTCCGCCAATTGCTTCTCTGTCAGCGAGTTGATCCGCTTTGCCTTGGCCAGTTGCTTTTCCACGGTAGCCTGTTGGCCAGCCAGGGCGTTGCGTTGTACCTTACCAGCCCGGTATTCACGCGCCAGCCGTTGCGATTCGCGGTCTAGTTGGGCGATTTCCTCGTAAATTTGTTGGTTCTGCGCATCTGCTTCCGCAATAAAATCATAGTTGCGCTGAATCTCGGCGACCAGGAAATCTTCCTCGCGCGCATATTGCGCTTTCCGGTCGGCGACCGAGCTGCCGATGCCGGCGCCGAGCGCGCCGCCCGCCACCGCGCCTATCAGCGCGCCTCTGCCTTTATTGTCGTCGCTGACAGCAGCGCCGAGCAAACCGCCCAGCACCGCGCCGACGACCGCCCCTTCGGTGACCGTTTGGTCGCGGTCGCTCATGGAGCCATCGGGATTGGTGGCGCAACCGGACCGGACGACGCTGGCCACGATAAGGGTGAGAAGGTTTTTGCCAATTTGCTGCATGAACATAGGCGTCTCCGGGCCATGGCGGTGGTTTGAAAATTATTAGACAGCTCTCCCAACTATAAATTTTGTAGTGCGCCACGGTAGAAATCAACAGCCTTCGGTAGTGGTGGCGCCGGGTCGATTTGGCAAGGTTAATCGCAATATAAAGTTGGTGGTTTTTGGTGGATGGCCATGGGTTGTTTGGGAGATTTTGGCGGTATGGACGGTGGGGTGGCGGGGCTGTGGTCTTGAAAGGAACTGGCGCAATTAATGATCGAAAACGCCAACATAAAAGGTATAATAATGCTCTAAAAAGACATGCTTGATCAAAGTTTAAAGATGAAGGTATCAATATGATGAGCCATAAAATAATTCAAAAAAATGCTTGGGCTTGGCTGTTAGGGTCGTGGTTGTTCATGGTTTGCGGTAACACGGCCGGGCCATCGGAGCGACCGGAGTTGCTGCTTTACTGCGGGATCACGTTGGTGCGACCAATGACTGAAATCGCTCACGTTTTCGAACAACAGGAAAATGTCAAAATCACCTTGGCCCAGGGTGGGTCGGAAGATCTTTATCAAAGCGCTAAGAAGAGCCAGTTGGGCGATCTGTACTTGATGGGAGAACCCACTTACCGCGAGCGACATCTGGCTGAAGGTATCCTGGGCGATTTTGTGGTCGTTGGTTACAACCAGATGGCTATCATGGTGCGGCAAGGCAATCCAAAACAGGTGAAAGCGGATCCGAAGGAACTGCTGCGGCCGGATGTTAGCGTGATGATTGGCGATGCCGACAGCGGCAGCGTCGGTCATGAAAGCAGACGGATTCTGGAACAGCTCGGCCTCTACCAGGCTGTCGTCGAAAAGGCAGTTCTGTTGGCGTCCGATTCGCGTAGCCTTAATAACGCCATGAAGCGAGGCGAAGCCGACGCCATGCTGAACTGGCGGGCGACCGGATTTTTTCCCGATAATGCCGCGTTCGTCGATGTGATCGATCTGGAACCCACCTTGGCCAAGCCGCAAGCCTTATTGCTCAATTTGCTGAATTTTTCGAAAAATGAGAATTTGGCCCGCCGCTTCATGGCTTATGCGGCTTCGGAAACGGGCCAAGCGATTTTTCGCCGACATGGGTTTCTCGACAACAAAATAGCGATCAAGTAACCGGTTTGGTTTCTCCTGAATTTCAGAGCATGGTGATCGAAACCGAACGGAATTCCCAGCCGCTGGCGGAACCGCCGCTGAGGGAAGAGTCCCAGGTGGTGTCTCCGCTGCGCTTTCTGTGGCTGATTGGCCTGTTCTTTGTCGGGTTCCTGCTGGTCGTTGGTTTAAACAAACTGTTCTCCGGCTTGGCTGACGAGTTGGGACAACAAAGCGCCAACGAGCGAGCGCGGTTGTTCATCGGCGAGGAAGTGGTGCGCAACATTCAAGGCATTGAAATGGATGTCTACCGCATGGCGATGGCGGTCGGCCCCGCCGCTCAGGAGAAAATCGAACGGGAGCTTCTGAAAAAGGTCACCAAACTGGAACGCGATCTCATGGTGCTGAAAGAGGGAGGGACGATCCAACAGTTGATCTATCTCAACCTTGAGGGCATGGATCAGATGATCCGCGAGGTTACTTTCAGACCCGACCTGAAAGACCGCGCATACATCATGGAAATCATTGAAATCGGTCCTCACCTTGATCAGATTAAGATCAAGACCAGCGAATTGAAAGCGCTGCTCGCCTTGCGTGACGACTACCGAAGCCGCCAGAACGGCGAGGGCATGATCGCGGTGTCAAACGCTATCCTGAGCTACTTCAAACGGCTTCCTCCCTTCTTTTTCCGGCTCAACGAGAACGCCAACCGGCTATTTTTTGAAAGCCAACACCAGTTGCAGAGCCTGGATGCTCGGCTATCCGCCCAGCGCGACCGTTATAAAACCACCGAGACCGTACTCGTTTTGCTGGTGGTCGCTTCCGTCACACTGATTGGCTTTTTGTTCGCGCGCCAGATCAGGCAATCGAACCAAAAGCTCGTCCGCGCCTGGAATGAGATGCGGTGCGCCCGCGATCAAGCCGAGCGGGCCAGTCGAGCCAAGTCTGATTTCGTTTCGCGCATGAGCCACGAGTTACGGACTCCGTTGAACGCCATTCTTGGTTTTGCGCAGTTGCTGGATAAGGAATCGCTGTCTCCAGTGCAACGAAATTACTCCTGGCAGATTCGTGTCGCGGGCCAGCATCTGTTGGAGTTGGTCGGTGATGTGCTGGATCTGGCCAAGATCGAGGCGGGCCACCTCGTGCTGGAGCAGGTGGCCTTCGATCCGAAAGCGCTATTGGATGAGGTCGTTTCAGTGATGATGAAACGCGCCAAGATCAAGGGATTGGAACTCAAAGCCGTCCGCCCGTCGGCGTTGCCCGATCTCGTCAAGGGCGATCCGACCCGATTACGACAAATTTTGATCAACTTGCTGGATAACGCCGTGAAGTTTACTGAGTGCGGATCAGTAGGCATTGCAGTCGAATCCGCTTCGGAAGACAGTCAGTGGCGATTTCAGGTGTGGGATACCGGGATCGGTATGGAGGAGAAGATCGTCGAAAAGCTGTTTAAACCATTTACTCAAGCGGACGAGTCCACCACGCGCAAATATGGCGGCACCGGTCTGGGATTGGTGATCTGCAAGGATCTGGTCGCGGCGATGGGCGGAAACTTGCAAGTCGCAAGCGAGCCGGATCGGGGAGCGCGTTTCTGGTTTTCTTTGCGGTTGGAACGGGCCGATCTTGCGCCCGAAGCGGCGGAAATGACGGATGCGACAGGAACAAAGGAGCTGGAGCGGCCCGCTACTAAAGTTGGCGAGGGCCAGCGTAAATCCGACGCCGCGCTAAAGGGGCGCGTGCTGCTCGTGGAAGACAATCCGGTCAATCAACTGGTCGCTTCCAGCATGGTGGCCGCGCTTGGCGCTACCTGCGACGTTGCTGGCAACGGCTTGGAAGCATTGGAGAAAGTACAGCGGGGCAACCGCTATGACCTTATTTTTATGGATGTGGAAATGCCAATCATGGACGGTCATGCCGCAACCCAAGAAATCCGACTGTGGGAGCGGCGGCAAGGGCGGCAGCGGATTCCCATCATCGCAATGACCGCCAACGCGATGGCCGAGGATCGCCAGCGCTGCATCGCTAGCGGCATGGACGATTATCTGGCCAAACCCTACGAAATGGACGCGCTCGCTATGATCGTCGACCGTTGGTTGTAGGCGAGCTCTCTCTCTTGATGGCGAGAACGACGGGTTAGAATAGATGTCAATGCCCATTCGTTAAGCGAACATTCATCGTCTGTTGCGAAATCTCTTCCTTTTCGGCAACCCTAATAAGCATCCTGACCTCCGCATGAAATCCACCCTATCGCTTTTCTCCGGTTTGACCCGCCATGAGGAGCGGGTCGGCGTTTGGCGTCTCGCTGCATTGATGCTGTTGTTGACCGTTGCAACGGCGGCGGCGGAACCTCGTCTCGCTTTGGTGATCGGCAATGGCGCGTACCAGGAGGCGCCTTTGAAAAATCCCGTCAATGACGCGCGGGACATGGCGGCCAAGCTGCGGGAACTGGGCTTTCAAGTCATTGAGCGTTTCGATGCCAATCGCCAGACTCTGCGCCAGGCCTTGCGGGAGTTCGAGCAAGGCTTGCGCCAACAGCGTGGCGTCGGATTGTTTTACTACGCCGGTCACGGCGTTCAACTCAAAGGTCAAAATTATCTGATTCCGGTCGGGGTCGATATCCGCCAGGAATTCGAAGTGCCGGACGAGGCCTTGGATGCCGATGCCGTATTGCGGGCGATGGAAGCGGCTGGGAACCAGTTGAATATTGTGATTCTGGATGCTTGCCGCAACAATCCCTTCGTGCGGGGGGTTGGGGGCGGAGGTCGCGGTCTGGCCCGCATGGACGGCCCGGTCGGGACTTTCATCGCCTACGCCACCGCGCCAGGCGCGATCTCGCAAGATGGCAATGGCCGCAACAGTCCTTATACCCGCGGCTTGCTGGCGGCGATGAGCGCGCCTGGATTGAGCCTGGAACAGGTTTTTAAGCAAGTCCTGGTAGCGGTGGAGCAGGAAACCGGCGGCACCCAAATTCCCTGGGTGGCTTCCTCGCTGCGGGGCGATTTTTTCTTCAAGCCCTCACTCGCTAGCCCCTTGGCTCCAACGCCGAAAGAGCCTCCCACTTCGGCTGGGGCCGTCGATCCGCCAACTACGGGCGCTAAGGAGCCGGCTGGCCGGCAACCGGAAGAGACTGCTTCGACTCCAAGCGGGTCGGGGCCAGCACCCGCGGCGGCGGATTCTCCAGCGCCGAAAACAGCCTTTTTGGAACCGGCGTTAGTGGAGAACGACAACCAGGGGGTAGCCATCAGCCGTCATCCGGTCAGCCTTGAGCACTACCGCCGGTTTGCGGATGCTACTGGCCGGGTAGCACCCGCACCGGCGTCGGATTCGGTCGAAGACCCCGTGCGCGTCACTTGGCGGGAGGCGATGGACTACGCCGCTTGGTTGACGGCGACCAGCAAGCGCACCTATCGTTTACCCACCGAATCGGAATGGGAGCGCGCCGTGCAAGGCAAGCAGGATTCGCAATCTCCCGCCGGCGAGGAACGGGAATGGACCTGCTCGGAGTACCGGCGGAACTATGAGGGACAGGAACAACGCTGCGCCGAACAATTGCCCAAAGCGGTAACCATTCGGGTCGATACGGGGCGGGCTGGCGCGGACCCGCTCAGCGAGGATTTAGCGTTCCGGTTGGTGCGAGTACCCTAACCGGCGCGGGGATCGCCCGCTGAGCTCGCGCCGTTCACTCGTGCTGCACCACAATCAACCCTCTGGCTTGGCTGGCGAAATAGGCGGACAGATCGGCAATATCCTGGTCTGAAAGCGGCGTGACCATGCCTTTCATCACGGGGTTGTTGCGTTTTCCGGTCTTATAGTCTTGCAACGCTTGATGCAAGTAGTCTTCGTATTGTCCGGCCAGCCGCGGATATTGCGTGATGGGGCCGTTGCCATCCGGGCCGTGGCACGCGGCGCAGGAAGCGCTCTTTTTCTTGCCGGCGGCGACATCGCCTTGGATCGGGTTAGGCTCGACAGCGGTCTTGAAACTGCTGAGATAAGCCGCGATATCCTGCATTTCTTGTTCGCTGAGCGGCGTGGCGTTGGCGTGCATGGTCGGATGCCAGCGCTCGCTATTCTGATAAGCCTTGAGTGCGAGCACCACATAATCGGCGTGTTGGCCACCCAGGCGTGGCACATGGTAAGTGGGATAGGCATTGGTATAGCCCGCAATGGCATGGCAGCCAGAGCAGGTTTCAAACTTGGCTTTGCCGGCGGCGGGATCACCCGCGGCCTGTCCGGTGCTGGCCAAGGCAGCAAGAGCGGCAAACACCACAAATTGCCGCGATAAGAATCGAATCATTGGAAACCTCTCTGATGGTGTCGGTCTGGATTAGGAGTGTGAGCTGGACTGGATTTAGCGACAAATTAACACTTTTTTTAAGAGTAGGTCATTGCAGCTTTTTTACAACCCAGCCGTGGCGAGCACTCTTTGCCGGATCAAATTGTCATAAAATCTATTCGATGAAGCAGCTGGCCTGTTCTGAGGCTGCTTTCGATCCGCTCTTAGCCCCGTGGAGTTCCACATGCCCGATTATCGTTCCCGCACCACCACCCATGGTCGCAATATGGCAGGCGCTCGCGCGCTGTGGCGCGCCACCGGCGTCAAGGACGGCGATTTTGGCAAACCGATCATTGCCGTCGCCAATTCCTTCACCCAGTTCGTGCCCGGACACGTCCATCTCAAGGATCTGGGTCAACTGGTGGCGCGCGAGATCGAGCAGGCGGGCGGCATCGCCAAGGAATTCAACACCATCGCCGTGGATGATGGCATCGCCATGGGCCACGGTGGAATGCTGTACTCCTTGCCCTCGCGCGAATTGATCGCCGATTCGGTCGAGTACATGGTCAATGCCCACTGCGCCGATGCGCTCGTTTGCATTTCCAACTGCGACAAAATCACCCCTGGCATGCTGATGGCGGCCATGCGGCTCAATATCCCGGCTATTTTTGTTTCCGGCGGGCCGATGGAAGCGGGTAAGGCCCCAGGGGTGGCGCACAAGCTGGATTTGGTGGATGCGATGGTGGCGGCCGCCGACGACCGGATCGAGGAAACCATGGTGGCCGAATACGAGCGTTCGTCCTGCCCTACCTGCGGTTCCTGTTCGGGGATGTTCACCGCCAATTCCATGAATTGCCTGACCGAGGCGCTGGGCTTAAGCCTGCCGGGCAACGGTTCTCTGCTAGCTACCCACGCCGACCGCCGAGATCTATTTCTGGAAGCGGGTCGGCGCATTGTCGACCTGACGCGGCGCTACTACGAACAGGACGATGCTTCGGTCCTGCCGCGCGGTATTGCTCGCTTTAAGGCTTTCGAAAATGCCATGAGCTTGGACATCGCCATGGGCGGCTCCACCAACACCGTATTGCACCTGTTGGCGGCGGCGCAAGAGGGTGGCATCGAGTTCACGATGAAGGATATTGATCGTTTATCGCGGCGGATACCCAATCTGTGCAAGGTTGCGCCCGCGACCCAAAAATATCACATGGAAGATGTGCACCGCGCCGGCGGAGTGCTGGCTATCCTCGGCGAACTGGATCGCGCTGGTTTACTGCATAGCGAGATGCGAACCGTCTACAGCGAAAGTTTGACGCAGGCGCTGGATCAGTGGGACATCGCCCGCGCGACTTGTCTGGATGAGGCTCACTTGCGGTATTCCGCCGCGCCGGCCGGCATCCCTACCCAGGAGGCGTTCAGCCAAAGTAAACGCTGGCCCAGCCTGGATCTGGATCGCGAAAATGGCTGCATTCGAAGCCAGGCTCACGCCTATTCGCAGGATGGGGGGTTGGCCGTATTGTTCGGTAATCTGGCGGAGGAAGGCTGTATTGTCAAAACGGCGGGGGTGGATGAAAGTATCTTGGTGTTTACCGGCCCGGCGTGCGTGCTGGAAAGTCAGGAAGAAGCTGTCCAGGCGATCCTGAACGGGCGTATCCAGCCCGGCGATGTGGTGGTGATCCGCTACGAAGGGCCACGGGTCGGGCCAGGAATGCAGGAAATGCTTTATCCCACGAGCTATCTGAAATCCAAGGGATTGGGGAAAGTCTGCGCCCTGATTACCGATGGTCGGTTTTCCGGCGGCACCTCCGGGCTGTCGATCGGTCATGTTTCCCCGGAAGCGGCGGAAGGTGGCGCCATCGCCCTGGTCGAACAAGGCGATATCATTGAGATCGACATTCCCAACCGCCGGATTCAGTTGGCGCTTAGCGACGAGGCGTTGCAACAGCGGCGGACGGCCATGCTGGCGCGTGGCGCGCTGGCCTGGAAGCCGGCCAATCGACAGCGGCCGGTATCGGCGGCGTTACGGGCCTATGCCGCCATGACAACCAGCGCCGCGCGTGGGGCCGTGCGGGATATCAGCCAGATAGAGCGGTAGGCCGGCTGGCTAATTGCCGACTGAAACGGGATTTTCGCAGCCGATGCCGGTCCGCATAAAGTGTTAAACTGGTGCTGATTTTAGTTTTTTCAATGTGTTTTGCCGAATATTCAAGGAGATAGTAGGCCATGAATCAATCTGGCGTTCAGGATAATCAGCCGCTGATGCTGGTCAACCATTTGAAACTGATTGATGATTTGTGGCAGAAACTGTTTTACGTCAAATGGAATGCAAAATCCTTCGCCATGCTGGGGCGCTTGGTGCAGGATATGGTCAAGTTCGCCGAGGGTTCCAAGGACGAGCGACTGCTCAACCTCCTCGCTCAGTTGGAGCATCATGTCAAGAGCTGTCTGGCGGCCGGTGGGGTGCCGCAGGAATCGGATCGACAGCGACTGACGGCGCTGATCGACATCCTGCACGATAGATTCGCAACTGGCAAAAGTCGGGGTCAGCTGGAAGATGCCAGGACAACGCCCCGCTTGACGCCCCTGCCCGAAATCTTGCTGATTGCTCCCGAAGAAGCCCCCACTTTGTTGCCGAAACTCGAAGGTTCCGGTTATCGGGTAACGCATATCGCCGATTTGTCTGAAGCGGAACGGCGCTTACACGTACGAGCGCCCGGTGCCGTCATCCTCGATGCCGATTTTCCCGAAGGATCAGAAGACGCGTTGGCGGTTATCGCCAATGTGCGCGCGCAGACCAACTTGCGCGCCCCGCTCTTGATTTATTCCGACCGCAACGACATGTCAGCGCGCCTGGAAGCGGTGCGCGCGGGCAGCGCCGCTTATTTTAGTAAACCGGTCGATTATGATGAGTTGCGAGAAAGCTTGGCGGAGCTGCTTCTGCCACAGACCACACAGGATTATTTTCGCGTTTTGATCGTCAACGACCGGCCGAGCGAAGCCTGGGAGATGGCGGGTGCATTGGAAGAACATGGCGTGACGCCGCTGGTCGTGATCCAACCGTTGCAGGTGCTACAAGATATCCATCGGTTTCGGCCGGATTTACTGATTATCGATCTGGATGTGAAGGAAGCGCATGGGGCCGAATTGGCGCAGGCCATCACCCAGCACCGCGAATGCGATCTGCTGCCGATGATCCTGTTGTGCTTGCAGGCGGAGACCGCGCATTACCTGACCAATTTGGATGTGCCGGGCGCTACGCTGATGATCAAGCCGGTGTCGACCAGCTATCTCTGTTGGGAGGTGAAGCAGCGGCTGCGCCGGTCGCGCACCGTGCGCGTCAAGTTGAACGCGCTGGCCAACAACGATGTCATCAGCGGTTTCTTCAATCGCGGGCGGTTTATGATCTTGCTGGAGCAAGCCCTTGAGACGCTGGGCTTGCGCACCCAATCGCTGGCCGTGCTGTTTGTCATGTTGGATAACTTGCGCTCGATCCGCGATGCGGCCGGTGTGGCGGCGGCTGACGAAGTGATCGGACAGGCCGCCAACCGGCTGCGCTCGGTGCTCGGTCAGGGTCAGGAGGCGGCGCGCTTTAGCGACGCCATTTTTGCGATCATGGTCCCCAATGTAGTTGGCGATCAATTGATTGCAATGGCTCGCCGCATACGGGATTCGTTGGAGACCGGTTTTTACAAAATGGGGGAACGGGCTTTACTGCTGGGAGTCGACATCGGAATTGCCGTGGCGCTCGACCGCGGTCAGGATCGTATGATGCTGATTCAGCGAGCCGATTCAGCGTGCGGCATGGCCCGCGAAGCCAAAAGCGAACGCATTTTCATGCATCAGAGCACCCTGACCGTGAAGCGAGAGCAGGATAGTTCTTCCTCGCGGACTCAGATGCTGGAACTGGTGCAGGAAGTCTTCGACCACGAACGTCTCTGGCTGGTGTTTCAGCCGATTGCCAGCATGCGCAACGATGCCATCGAGCGCTATGAAGTCTTACTCCGCTTGCGCGACCGTCAAGGAAAAGAAATCGTGCCAGGGAGCGTATTTGGCGTGGTGCACAATCATCAGTTGGGGCTGGACCTGGATCGCTGGGTGATCGAGCATGCGCTCGATATGCTGCGGCAACGGCGCTCGCCGATCACCCTCTTCATCAAGGTGTTGCCGGTCACCCTGCAAGACCGGACTTTCAGCGGCTGGTTGCGGGAGCGGTTGGCGAAATTTGGCGTCGAACCGGAACACATCGTGTTCGAGGTGGCCGAGGCCACCGCCGAACGCAGCTTGCGCGACATGTTTGGATTTTTAGGCGGCATCAAATTGCTCGGTTGCGGTTTTTGCTTGGATCGTTTTGGCCGGGGTTCCGATTCCTTGGGGCTGCTGAAAAATCTGGGCGCTGATTACGTCAAACTGGATATGTACTTCGTCAATGGCTTGGCCAAAGATAACAACAAGCAGGCGCACTTTAAGGAGTTGGTGCAAAATTTGGAGGCTTTGGGCGCCGCGACCATCATCGGTGGCATCGAAGATGTCAAGGCGATGCCAATTCTGTGGTCGTTGGGCGTCGATTTGATTCAGGGATTTTTCTTGCAGCAGCCTTATCGGGAAATGAGCTACGATTTCACAGGCTCGATTTTCTGAACCGCGTTCTCCTATTCGGCCCCTGCCAGCAACGCAGCGTAACCTTCTCGATAACTGGGATAGCGAAATTGAAAGCCGCTGGCCCGCAACCGGGCATTGCGGCAGCGCTTGCTGGCTCGGAGTCGCGGCATGGCGTTGCCTCTGGCGTCAGCGCCCGGTTTTAGGGGCGATTGCGAGGCGAGCGGTGGTTCGGGCGCGCCGAGTTGGGCTGCCAGCCAACACAGCACTTCGTCCAGAGGGGCCGGTTCGTCATCCACCGCCACATAGACCCGTTGCGGATTCGGCAGATCAAGCAAATGCTCCAGTACGCGGGCGCAGTCGTCGCGATGGATGCGATTGGTGTAGATCGGAGCGCCGGGTGAGCGAGAGGCGCTGCCGTCGCGCACGCTGTCGATCAGCCGGGTGCGGCCGGGCCCGTAAATGCCGCCAAAGCGGACGGCGACCGCTGGCCATGGGTAATCCGCCAGCAATTGTTCGCCGTGGCGAATACAACGGCCGCTGAAACTCTCGCTCTCGGTTGGCGAGGTTTCGTCCACCCACTCTCCTTGATGTTGGGCATAGACCGAGGTGCTGGAAGCGAACAACACGCGCTGGGGTTGTTGGCCAGCTTTCGACAGCGCGCGCAGCAGATTGGCCACCCCGCTGACATAAGCGGTCTGGTACGCGGTCTCGGTAAAGCCGGAAGCGGCCGCGCTGTAGATCACAAAGTCCAAATCTGGCGGTAGTCGAGCCAGTGTCGCGGGGTCGCCGAGGTCGGCGGCCAGTGGTTGAATGGTGGGCGGCAAGTCGGCGGGATGGCGTTTCAAGCCCCAGATCGCATGACCCGCGGCATGCAGGTTTTGTCCTAGTGTCACGCCCAAGTCGCCGCAGCCGGCGATTAAAATGCGTCCCATAATCAGAGCCTCTGTAAATGCGCCATGGTAGCGAAAGGTTGCGGCGAAGCCATGAATCCTGAGGAGTTCGGCCGGCGGGTGTTGGAATGGTTCGATACGCACGGCCGCAAACAACTACCCTGGAAAGAAAATCCCACGCCGTATCGGGTATGGGTGTCGGAAATCATGCTCCAGCAGACCCAAGTCGCCACGGTGATTCCCTATTATCGACGGTTTGTAGCGCGATTTCCTGAGATCCGCACCCTCGCCGACGCTGGCTTGGACGAAGTATTGAGTTTATGGGCCGGGTTGGGGTATTACGCGCGCGCTCGGCACTTGCACAAAGCCGCTCAACTCTTACGCGATCAGCATGGCGGCGAGATGCCGGTGGATATCGCGCTGGTGCAAGCGCTGCCGGGTATTGGCCGTTCGACGGCCGGTGCGATTCTCGCCCTCGCTACGGGACAGCGGCAGCCGATTCTAGATGGCAACGTCAAGCGTTTGCTGGCCCGCTTCGCGGCGGTGGAGGGTTGGCCCGGCCAAGCGATGGTGCTGGCGCGGTTGTGGGATCTGGCGGCGCGCTACACCCCCACCGAGCGCGTGGCGGATTACACCCAAGCCATGATGGACCTCGGCGCGCTGGTATGCACCGCCCGCCGACCTGTCTGTGAGTTCTGTCCGCTGGCGATTGGATGCGTCGCGCACGCCCAGAAGCAGGAAATGGCTTTTCCAAGCCCGAAGCCGCGTCGAGAATTGCCGGTGCGGGCGGTCCGCCTCTTGCTATTGCGTTCCACCACTGGTGAGATTTTGCTGGAGCGCCGGCCCCCGGTGGGAATTTGGGGCGGGCTCTGGAGTTTTCCCGAATGCGCCTTGGGGGTCGATGTAACTGAATGGTGCCGGGAGCGGTTAGGATTGACGGTGGCTGTTGAGCCGCCCTGGCGGGTATTGCGGCATAGCTTTAGTCATTTTCATCTCGATATCACGCCGACGCCAGTACGGGTTGCTGAATCGGCGAATGCGGTCATGGAAGGGGAGCGCTTTGTCTGGTATAACAGGCTTGATTCCAAACAGCTTGGCATGGCGGCGCCGGTGCGACAGTTATGGACGGCGCTGACCGATGATTTGTTGAACGATAGGAACGAGTAATGGCGCGATTGGTGAACTGCATCAAATTGGGTATCGAGGCCGAAGGCTTGGATCGTCCGCCTTATCCAGGCGAATTGGGCAAGCGAATTTTTGAAAACGTTTCCAAGCAAGCGTGGCAACAGTGGCTTCGGCAGCAAACGATGTTAATCAATGAGTATCGGTTGACGGCTTTCGAACCCTCTGCTCGAAAATTTTTGGAAGAACAGATGAGCAATTTCTTTTTTGGGGAGGGGACAGCCCCGCCAGCGGGCTATGTACCACCAAAAACATGAACGGACTTGACGCGCATCGTGTGAGTTGCTTAAATGCGCCTCTCGCGCGAAAGCGCGATCTGGCCAGGTAGCTCAGTTGGTAGAGCAGCGGACTGAAAATCCGCGTGTCGATGGTTCGATTCCGTCCCTGGCCACCAGATGATAAAAAAGCCCAGATTGACTCAATCTGGGCTTTTTTTCGGGCCACAATTTTTTAAAGCGAGCAATGAAATGAAGTACCTCGCCATTGCCGTGCTGCTTACCATCATTGTGGGAGCCGCTTTGCAATTTCTCAATCAGAAAGGCGAAGCGCAGCCGCCGGAGCAAAGCCAAGGTTGGATGCAACGCTAAACCTGTGCGCGTTAGTACGGTCTATAAAGTGATCAGAGTCACGACGGCCGCAAGAGGAACGATCATGGGCTATAAGGTTAACAAAAGTGAGGCGGAATGGCGGGCGCAGTTGACGCCCCAGCAATACGCCGTGTGCCGGGAAAAGGGCACGGAACGAGCTTTTACCGGCGAATATCACGATAGCCACGAGGCTGGGGTTTATCGCTGCGTCTGCTGCGGCAGCCCGTTGTTCGATGCCGAGACTAAATTCGATTCTGGCAGCGGCTGGCCCAGTTTTTGGGAGCCGACGCAAGCCAACAAGGTGGCGACGGCCGAAGATCGCAGTTTGGTCATGCGCCGCACCGAGGTGTTATGCGCGGATTGCGGCGCGCATTTGGGCCATGTGTTCGATGATGGCCCAAAGCCCACCGGCTTGCGTTACTGCATCAATTCAGCGGCGTTGGCACTCCATAAAAAATCGGGCTGATCGCTCGCTTTCCTCCAGGGGAACGGGCGCTATCCAGGCCCCGTTGCCCTCTCACTCCCTATCGCCGCGATAGTGTCGAACCCCCGTTCAAAATGGCGTAGCAGGCGGTGGGCAGATTGTCGGTTGAGGGAGGTTCCGCTTTCTTTTGGGGTTTGGGATTGCGCGCTGATTGCACGATATCCCGCACCCAATTGGCCAGATCGGGATCGCAGCCATCCCCGAAGGGTACCGGCTTCTGGGAGTCGCATTGGGGAGAGCCGGGCGGGCAGCGTAAGCGGACGTGGAAATGGGCGTCGTGTCCCCACCACGGCCGGATTTTATTAAGCCAACCGCGGTCGGTTTCGCTGTTGCAGAGCGCCTGTTTGATGATGGCGTTGACGAAGATGCGATCCACGTCCGGCGACAGCGCCGCTTGACGCAAGGTATCCCGATAGCGGGGCGACCAGTTGGCGTAATTCAGCGTGCCCTCGGTCGCCCGGATCATTGATGGCGCGCCGAGACTTTCGGTCTGCGGGCGCGGCAATACTCGGTCGCGGGGTTGTTGTAGCAGCCAAATATCGGCATCCAGTCCAGTTTGGTGGCTGCGATGACCGCCCGGCATTGGGCCGCCGCGCGGTTGGCCTAAATCGCCGATCAGAAGGCGGCTACCGTTCGCGGCGGCCTGTTGGCTCAAACGCTCCAGAAATTGAATCAGAACTGGATGGCCGTAATAGCGATTGCGGCTGGCGCGCATCACTTGGTAGCCCTCGCCCACCAGGGATAATGTTCTTGCGCCAACGAGGCAACCAGACGTGAAGGAGCCAATCACTTCGGGCTGGCCCGATAACGGATAACCCACCTCACTCCAACCGTTGCCAGCATGGGCTGAAGCGAATCCTAACATGACCAGAAAAAATAGCGGGCTAAACCGGGCTTTCATCGAGTAGTAGTCTCACAGGCGCAATGGATCCGATAAGCTTAACCAAGGAATGGCCGTTTTGGCAGTCTCGTTTTCTGTAACATGAAAATTTTAAGTCAAGTAAAATCATCGCTATTCCTAGGCTTGGCAACAAGGCAGTGGGATCAATCAGATATTTAAGAGTTCGTTGTTATGCACAGCCCAGAAAGCGAGGATGATATGGGCTTGGTCAGCAATCATCACGACCCCCGCGCGGACGGACATTCCCCCACCAGTTCCACCTTGCCGTGTTCATCCACCGTTTCCAGCCGCACCGCAAACCCCCACAATCGGTGCAAATGCTTGAGCACTTCCTGATAATTATCGTGCAAGGGCCGCCGGTTATAAGGGGTATGGCGCAAAGTCAGCGAGCGATCCTTGCGATGCGCCACATTCCAGACTTGGATATTTGGCTCGCGGCTGCCCAAGTTGTACTGATCGGATAGCGCTAAACGTAAGCGCCGATAACCAGTATCATCATGAATCGCGGTGATTTCCAGCTCATCCTGGGTATCGTCATCCAGCACCGCAAACAACTTCAAATCCCGCATCACCTTGGGCGAAAGGTATTGAGCGATGAAACTCTCGTCCTTGAAATTGCGCATCGCAAAATCCAGTTGCTTCAGCCAATCCTGACCGGCCATATCTGGAAACCAATAGCGATCCTCGTCCGTGGGTTGCTGGCAGATGCGCTTGATATCGCTCATCATCGCAAAGCCCAACGTATAGGGATTAATGCCTTGATAATACGGATGATCGAACGGCAGTTGCTGAATCACGCTAGTATGAGACTGTAAAAACTCGATCATGAAGCCATCATTGACATAGCCTTGATCGTAGAGTGTATTCATTAAGGTGTAGTGCCAGAACGTAGCCCAACCTTCATTCATGACCTGGGTTTGCCGTTGCGGATAGAAATACTGGCCAATCTTGCGCACGATCCGCACGATCTCACGCTGCCATGGCTCCAGCAGTGGGGCGTTTTTCTCGATGAAATACAAAAGGTTTTCTTGCGGTTCTGGCGGAAAGCGGGCTTCGAGCAACACGCGCTCGGCTGGCTTGACTGGCACCGTGCGCCACAGGTCGTTTAATTGCAATTGCAGGTAAGCCTCGCGCTCCCGCTGGCGCTGCTTTTCTTCGCTCAGCGACAGCGGCGCGGGGTGCTTGTAGCGGTCCACCCCATAGTTCATCAGCGCGTGGCAAGAATCGAGAAATAGCTCCACCGTTTCCTCGCCGTAATGTTCCTCGCACTCGGCGACGTAATTACGAGCAAACAACAAATAATCGATGATCGCGTCGGCGCTGGTCCAGGTGCGAAACAGGTAATTGCCCTTGAAAAAGGAATTGTGGCCGTAAGCGGCGTGGGCGATGACCAACGCCTGCATCATCGCGGTGTTTTCTTCCATGAGATAAGCGATGCAAGGGTCGGAATTGATCACGATTTCGTAGGCCAACCCCATTTGACCGCGCCGGTAGTTTTTCTCGGTCAGCACGAACTGCTTGCCGTAAGACCAATGCTTGTAACCCAGCGGCATCCCCACCGAGGAATAAGCATCCATCATCTGCTCGGCGGTGATGATCTCAATCTGGTTCGGATAGGTATCCAGCTTGAACTCATCGGCGGCGATTTGGCCGATAACCTCGTTGTAACGCTCCAACATCGGGAACGTCCATTCGGAGGAATCGGAAATCAGTCGGCTGGCAGTCATGACACGCGCCTCTTGAACAGCTCTCGGAATACAGGATAAATATCAGTCGGGCCGTCGATTTGCCGCATGGCAAAATTGGGGTGCGACTCACGCACTTCCTCGTAAGCTTCCCACAAGCTTTGATGGCGGTCCGGCGTGATTTCGATGTAGGAAAAATAGCGAACGAACGGCATGATTTGCTTCAGCAGAATTTCCTTGCAGGCCGGCGAATCATGGTGCCAGTTGTCGCCGTCCGAAGCTTGGGCGGCGTAAATATTCCAGGCCGACAGCGGATAGCGGGCGGTCATGATTTCGCCCATCAGGGTGAGCGCGCTGGAGACCACGGTGCCACCGGTTTCGCGAGAATAGAAAAACTCCTGCTCGTCCACCTCCTTGGCCACCGTGTGATGGCGGATGAACACCACCTCGATCTTCTCGTAGTTGCGCTTCAAAAACAAATAGAGCAGGGTGAAAAACCGTTTGGCCAAGTCCTTGCGGGCTCGATCCATCGAGCCGGACACGTCCATGATGCAAAACATCACCGCCTGGGTGCTGGGTTGCGGTTGCTTGGCGCGGTTAACGTAACGCAAGTCGAAGGTGTCTATAAACGGCACCGCCTGCACGCGGGCCCGCAATCGGTCAATTTCCTCGATCAGCGCCTGGGCGCGGGGTTCGTCAACGGGCGTTTCCGCCAGCACCTGCTGGAGTTCGGCTTCCGCTTCGCGCAACCGGCGGGTATAGGGCGCGGCCATCGCGATCCGCCGCGCCAGCGCCCCGCGCATCGAGCGCACCACATCAAGATTCGACGGATTGCCCGCGCTGGTGAAACCCGCCCGCACCAACTTGAACTCGGTCATCTTGGCCAGTTGGGTGCGCACCAGATGGGGCAGCTCCAAATCCTCGAAAAACAGCTCCAGAAATTCTTCGCGCGACAGCTCGAACACGAAATCGTCTTCGCCCTCGCCCGCGTTGCTGGCTTGGCCACCGCCAGCCCCACTACCGCCGCCACTCTGCGGCCGAGCCACACGGTCGCCTTTGATGAATTCCTTATTGCCAGGATGAATGGCTTCGCGCCGACCACCCGGCCCGTGCCCGAACACCGGCTCGGACAGGTCGCGAGCGGGGATATTGATCTTCTCGCCGTTGTCGATATCGGTGATGCTGCGGCCATTCATGGCCTCGGTCACGGCCTTCTTGATCTGGTTTTTAAAGCGCCGAATGAAGCGCTGACGGTTGACGGTGCTTTTATTTTTGCCGTCCACCCGTCGGTCGATAAGCGTGGCCATGCGTGATCTCCCCGGTCAGGACGCCTTGCGCACCCGCAAGTACCAGTCGGACAGCAACCGCACCTGCTTGGGGGTATAGCCCTTGGCGACCATCCGATCCACGAACTGGGCGTGTTTCTTCTGCTCCTCGCCGCTGGCTTTGGTGTTGAAGCTGATCACCGGCAACAGATCTTCGGTGCTGGAGAACATTTTCTTTTCAATCACCGCCCGCAGCTTTTCGTAGCTGGTCCATGTCGGATTCTTGCCGGCGTTGTTGGCGCGCGCCCGCAGCACGAAATTGACGATTTCGTTGCGGAAATCCTTGGGGTTGCTGATGCCGGCCGGCTTCTCGATTTTCTCTAGTTCGGTGTTTAGCGCCGCCCGATCAAACGATTCGCCGGTATCGGGGTCGCGATATTCCTGATCCTGAATCCAGAAATCGGCGTAGGTCACGTAGCGGTCGAAGATGTTCTGCCCGTATTCGGAATAGGATTCCAGATAGGCTTGCTGCAATTCCTTACCGATGAACTCAGCGTATCGCGGCGCGAGGAATCCCTTGAGGTACGACAGGTATTTTTCCTCAACTTCCGGGGTAAATTGCTCGCGCTCGATCTGCCGCTCCAACACATACAACAGATGCACCGGATTGGCGGCGACCTCGGCATGGTCGAAATTAAAGACCTGCGACAGAATCTTGAAAGCAAAGCGAGTCGAAATGCCGGTCATGCCTTCATCCACGCCGGCGTAATCCCGGTATTCCTGCATCGATTTGGCCTTGGGATCGGTGTCCTTAAGGTTTTCGCCATCATAGATCCGCATTTTGGAAAAGATGCTGGAATTCTCCGGCTCCTTGACCCGGGTCAACACCGAGAACTGCGCCAGCATTTCCAAGGTGCTGGGCGCGCAGGGCGCGGCCGACAGCGAGCTATGGATGAGCAATTTGCGGTAAATCTTTACCTCGTCCGACACCCGCAAGCAGTAGGGTACCTTGACGATGTAAACCCGGTCGAGAAACGCTTCGTTGTTCTTGTTGTTCTTGAACGACTGCCATTCCGATTCGTTGGAATGCGCCAGAATGATTCCCTCAAAAGGGATCGCCGATAGCCCTTCGGTGCTGTTGTAGTTGCCTTCTTGGGTCGCGGTCAGCAACGGGTGCAGCACCTTGATCGGCGCTTTGAACATCTCGACAAACTCCATCAAGCCGCGATTGGCGCGGCACAGAGCGCCGGAGAAGCTGTAGGCGTCGGGGTCGTTTTGGGCGAAGTGCTCCAGTTTGCGAATGTCGACCTTCCCGACCAGCGAGGAAATATCCTGGTTGTTCTCGTCGCCCGGTTCGGTTTTGGCGACGGCGATTTGGTGCAGGATCGACGGCCGCAGCTTCACCACCCGGAATTTGGTGATGTCGCCGTTGTACTCGCGCAAGCGCTTGGCGGCCCACGGCGACATGATGTGGCGCAGATAACGGCGCGGGATATTGTAATCGTCTTCCAGAATCTGGCCGTCTTCCTCGGGGTTGAACAGCCCCAGCGGCGATTCGAACACCGGCGAGCCTTCGATGGCGTAGAACGACACTTTCTCCATCAACTGCTTGAGCCGTTCGGCCAGCGACGACTTTCCACCACCAACCGGACCCAACAGATAAAGAATCTGTTTCTTTTCCTCCAGACCTTGGGCGGCGTGCTTGAGGTAGGAAACGATCTGCTCGAGGGCCTCTTCCATGCCATAAAATTCCTGAAAAGCCGGATAAATTTTGAGAATTTTATTTTGGAAAATGCGCGACAGCCGAGAATCGTTGCGGGTATCGACCATTTCCGGTTCGCCGATGGCCATCAGCAGGCGTTCGGCGGCGCTGGCATAGGCGTTGGGATCTCTTTTGCAAAGGTCCAAGTAGGATTGGAGCGTAATGTTTTCTTCGCGGCTTTCTTCGTAGCGCGACAGGTAGCGGTTGAAAAGGGTCATCATCATACCTCTCTGTGGTCGCGGAAGTGCGGCGGCTTCCGATTCAAATCTGCTAAATCAATCTGTTGCAATTCGCAATGTCCTTGAGTTGGATTTAGGTCGCTGTTCCGTCTGCTATGGCTCTCGACTCTTGAATGTGCGCTGAGCGACACGCGTTCTTGGCGGTCGGGGTCGCGGTGGGCTATCCCGTAAACGCTGCTAAGTAATACAGCAATTAATGGACCAAACTCTATCGAGATTGCGAGGCGCGCGATCTGGCTTCAGGATGGCCTCATACTTGCCTAAAAATCGGATTATTACTTTAAAATCCATCCAATCTAATGAGTTGGTTATATTTTTTGCTGCCTGAATGTGGTGTGAATAATCGTTAGACCAATGATCAGCCACTAAATTTGGCGAATGAAAAACTACGTTGTAAAACATCGATGCACTATTTTGGCGCAGAGCGCGGTAACCGCTGGTTGCTCAGGCTAGCGACTCGCGTGAGACCACTGGAGAAGATCATTTTAAACTGGGTCAGCCAAGTCAATAACAGAATTTGGTTAGGTTTAGTTCGGGCGATCAGATTGAAGGCCCCTGTGAAGAAGGTTAATTCAATTATACTTTTTACGGTGTTTAAATGATCGATCTTATCCTCATACAGACTACGATCAATAGCGGCGGTTCAGATCCCACTGGCGACTGGTTGGGACGGCCAGTGACTTTATTGCTAAGATCACCGGGCAAGCGGATTTAAAAGGTGTTGAATAAGGAACGGCATGAAGATTATCAGTGATTGGTTTCGACGGTTTTTCAATGACCCGCAAGCGGTCATTTTGACGATTGTGATAGCAATCTGCGTCAGTATAGTCCTGTTCATGGGCCAGGATCTGGCGCCGGTGCTTGCCAGCCTGGTTATTGCCTATCTGTTGGATGGTGTCGTCCAGTTTCTGCAACGCTCGCTCCGGTTGCCCCGGTGGTTTGGGACTAGCGTGGTCTTCGTGTTGTTTCTTGCCTTCGTGCTGCTGCTGTTGTTTGGTTTGTTGCCGCTGGCGTCGCGCCAGTTAAGCCAATTCATCCAGCAATTCCCAAACATGGTTGTCAAGGGGCAAAACTTGCTGTTGAGCTTGCCGGCCTTGTACCCGGAATTCATTTCCGAGACTCAGATGCTGGGCATCATTACCTCAGTACGGGCCGAAATCGCTACTTGGGGTCAGAATGTGCTGAGTTGGTCGCTGGCGGCTGGAATGGGCGTGATTGCTATCATCATTTATTTGGTGCTCGTCCCCTTGCTGGTATTTTTCTTTTTAAAAGATAAAGATTTGATTTTGGGTTGGTTTCATGGTTTTTTGCCTCGCGATCACACGCTGGCCCAGCAAGTGTGGCGTGAGGTGGACCGGCAAATGGGCAACTATGTGCGTGGGAAGTTCGTAGAGGTCATAGTGGTTTGGGTCGTAACCTATATGGCGTTTGCCTATATGGGGATTCAGTATGCGATGCTGCTGGCTTTGATGGTGGGGGTATCGGTCATCGTGCCTTATATTGGGGCGGTGGTGGTCACGGTGCCGGTAGCGCTGGTGGCCTTTTTTCAGTGGGGTTGGAGTTCTGAATTTATGTGGTTGATGGGGGTCTATCTGATCATTCAGGGCTTGGATGGCAACGTGTTAGTGCCCTTGCTGTTCTCCGAAGTCGTCGACTTGCATCCGATCGCCATTATCGTGGCGGTGCTGGTCTTCGGCGGTCTCTGGGGATTTTGGGGGGTTTTCTTCGCCATCCCCTTGGCGACGGTGGTGCAATCCATTCTCAAGGCGTGGCCAAGACCGTTGCCCATCCTGGAATCATCGCCGGCGTTGGAGGTAGAGTGATTGAGAGGGTACGATCCTATCGAACTATTTTACCTGGGCTGAATTCATTTGAGGGAAAATAGTCTTAGCCGTTTTATGAGCCAATCTCTGTTTTCCAAACCCAATCTGTTAAGGAACGTGTGATGGAAGCAACCGGTAAATTGAATGCGGTCACCGATACGGTGGATCGAGTGGCGGCTGGAGCGCATGCGGTCGTTGATAAGGCAGCGGACGCGGCGGCTTTGGCCGCTGAAAGAGCGGCGGGGATGGCGGCGCAGGTCTCTGAAAGAGCGTCTGATGCCGCCGTCAAAGTCACGGAAAAAGCAGCGGACGCCCATCAAGCTGTCAATAACGCGGCGGACGCCACGGTGTTCGCGGCGGAAAGAGCGGCGGGGATGGCGGCCCAGGCATCGGAAAAAGCAGCTGGCATGGCGGCGCAAGTGGCTGAGAAAGTCAGTGAGAAAAAGAAGGAACTGAAAGACATTCAGGAAGATTTGCTGGAAACCGTTCGCGTGTATGTCCATCAAAATCCGGTTAAAGCGTTGGGCATTGCAGCGGCTGGCGGCTTTTTACTGAGCCGCATCCTGAGAAGTCGCTAGTTGGGAGTAGCCCCGTGGATCGATCTTTCCTGTGACTCAACCAACCGGATGGCGCTGTTTTCGCCATTTCAGGGTCTAGGTCTGGGGTGGCGAGTAGGGCGCGGGGCTTATTTTCCGGGTTCGGCGGGCTGTTGCACGATCAGCTACAGCGCGCCGCGTTGGAAACCCAGCAAGCCGCGCCTGCGGATTTAATTCGATCCTGGTCTTTGTTCCGCGCCGGATGCGTTGCCGCCGCGGCCAGCGTATCGCGTTTGCTGGCGCCACTCGTGGCCTTTAGGCGCTGTGATCAAAGGAATCTCATGAGGAGTCCTGATGGCAAGCACTGATCTTCGCAAGCGAGCTAAGGGGTCATTGACGGATCAGATAGCGGATGTGGAACGTCGCCTGCTGGAACGGCGACGAGTAATCGCCATCCGAAAAACCTGTTACCTGTTAGGCCAGCAGGTCCGCCAACAGATGACCTCGCCGACCACCTTGTTATTGGCGGGCGGTATCGGTTTTATCATCGGCGATTTGACGCAAAGTAAGAAAAAAAGCGATTTAAATCAGGAGGCGCCTTCTGCCCCTTCGCCACTGTTCCAATCGGTCGACAAGGTAGTGGCATGGGTGCGTCCGATTTTTCTAGCGGAAGTAGGAAAGGTGGCGCAGTCTCTTTCGGCAACCGTATCAACTGAACTATCGGATCATTTATCCCGGTTTTCTGAAAAAATATTTGCTGAAAAGCCAGGCCCATCTTCTGACGAGACCTAGTTAAAGCAGCGGCGATAGCAGTCGGGCCGTGGCTTCAAACAAGCGCTGGCCCAGCGTGGCGCGCCGTCCCGGCTTTACATAGTGTCGGGCGAGTTTTAAATCCGCTTCAAAGGTACGGATCAGTTGCTGGGCGGTCTGCGGATGGTAAATCACCGCCATGATCTCAAAATTGAGGCTGAGACTACGATTATCGAAATTAGCGCTACCGACCGCCGCGATCCGTTGATCGACCACCAGCACCTTGGCGTGCAGCATCGGCGGGCCGTACTCGTCGATATGGACTCCAGCGCTGACCAACTCGTCGTAATAACTGCGCGCGGCGGCGGTCACGAGACGCGAGTCACTGTGTTTGGGCACCAGAATCCGCACCTCCACCCCACGCAAAGCGGTGGTGATCAGCGCGGTGGTTAGGGCTTCGGTTGGAACGAAATACGGTGTGGTCAGTAGCACTTGCTGCTGCGCCCCAGCAATGGCGGCGAAGAAGAATTTGGCAATGGCGTCACGATTATTGTCGGGGCCAGATTCGATGATCTGTAGCCATAAATCGCCGGTTTGCTCAGGGAATTGGGGAAAGAATTCTGGCTCGAATGGCGCTTCATCGGTGGCGAAATACCAATCTTCCAAAAAGATGAATTGCAAGCGGTGCACGGGTTCGCCATCGATCCGCATATGGGTATCGCGCCAGGCATTTTCGCAACTGCTGAAGCTGCTGTGATTGTCGCAGACGTTGATCCCGCCAATAAAGCCAACCTTGCCATCCAACACCACAATCTTGCGATGGGTGCGGAAATTAACGTGATTGGGCCGTAATCGTCGGGCCAAGCCGATCGGATTGAACCACGCCGTTGCGCCTCCAGCCTCCTCCAAGGGTTGCAGAAAGCGCCGGTTAACGCTGTTGGAACCTATGGCGTCTAGTAGTAAACGTACTTGTACCCAAGCACGGGCTTTTTCAATCAGCAGGTCGCGCAGGCGCGTGCCGATGCCGTCAGGTTGCCAAATGTAATATTCCAGATGGATATGATGAGTCGCTGCCCTAATGGCTGTTTCCATCGCTTCAAAACAGCCATCGCCCGTTTCTAGCAAAGTAATATTCAGCGCCGTCACGGGCATGCCTTGACCGGAGCGCTTCATCAAAGTCGCCAGTTGCGTTTCCAGGCCGATATTGGGAAAACTAGGCCACATTGCCTGGTCTTCACGCAAACGGTGCTGGGCCGATTGCACTAAGCGATTGCGCGCCCGACTATAGCGTAAGCGTCGTCGCCGCAGTCGTCTTGGCCCAAACAGCAAATAAATGACAGCGCCAATATAGGGCAGAAACAATAACGCCAGCAGCCAAGCCAAGGTGGCGGCGGGCGAACGGCGCTCCAAAATCAGCGCCACGCCCACTAAAATCAGCCAGGCTAGCCAAGCCAGCGATAAAAACGTGGTTAGATACTCAGACTGCATGTTGCAATTGCTCCGAAATCAGAGTTGTTCCGAAGCAAATTCCGCTAGCCGCGAGCGCTCGCCGCGCCGGAGAGTCACATGACCGCCGTGCGGCCACCCCTTGAAACGATCCACCACGTAGGTTAGCCCGGAGGTCGTTTCCGATAAGTAGGGGGTATCGATCTGGGCAATATTGCCCAGACAGACGACCTTGGTGCTAGGACCCGCGCGAGTAATCAGCGTTTTCATCTGTTTGGCGGTCAGATTTTGTGCCTCATCAATGATCAAATACTTGTTTTGAAAGGTGCGGCCGCGCATGAAGTTGAGCGAGCGAATCTTGATTTTGTTGCTCAGCAAGTCCGCGGTGGCGGCTCTGCCCCAATCGCCGCCTTCCTGCGGGGCGAGCACTTCGAGATTGTCCATCAGCGCTCCCATCCAGGGCGTCATTTTTTCCTCCTCGGTACCCGGCAGAAAACCGATGTCCTCGCCGACCGGCACGGTGACGCGGGTCATGATGATTTCCCGAAACCGTTTGCTATCCAAGGTTTGCGCGAGCCCAGCCGCCAGGGTCAGCAGCGTTTTGCCCGTGCCGGCGGCGCCGAGCAGGGATACGAAATCGATCTCCGGATCCAGCAATAGGTTGAGCGCGAAATTTTGCTCCCGGTTGCGGGCGGTGATACCCCAGACCGCGTGATTGGGCATCGAGTGATCCTTGAGAATCTCGATAACGGCTTCCTCTTCGTGTAGCTGGCGGACGATGAAAGCAGCGTCCGCCTCTGCTTGAAACAATCCCTGATTGAGATGCCAACGTGCGACATCCGGGCCGCGTACTCGGTAGAAGGTGCGCCCGCTTTCTTTCCAGGAATCCAATTCCTTCCCGTGGCTATCCCAAAAGTCCGCCGGTAGTTCTCGCGTGCCGGCGTAAAGGAGCTTAACGTCGTCAAGGGTTTGATCGTTATAGTAATCTTCAGCGTGCAGGCCAAGAATGGCGGCCTTGATCCGCAGGTTGATGTCCTTGGACACCAGCGTGATCTGATACAGGGGGTGGTCCTGTTGCAGGGTGAGCGCCATGCTCAGGATATCGTGATCCGGCGTGTTGCCCGGTAAGGTGGCGGGCAAGCTCAACCGGGTGGGTTGGGTCTGAAAATACAGTCGGCCGCTAAGCGGCTTACCCTCTTGCCCAACGGCGCTGGACAAGGGTAGACCGCCATCAATTTCTGCTTTGCTGGCGCCAGCGATCAGCTCATCGAGGAAACGGCTGGCCTGGCGCACGTTACGGGCGACTTCAGAAGCGCCTTTCTTGGCGCGATCCAGCTCCTCCAACACCATCATCGGTACATGAATGTCGTGTTCCTGAAACCGGAACAAAGCGGTGGGATCGTGCATCAGCACGTTGGTGTCGAGTACGAAGAGGCGACGGTTGATCGGGGTGGGTTCGTTCGGTATCGCGCGAGCATCAGGCATAAATGTAGGGTCAATCAGCCGAGGATGAGGGGTGAAAAACAGGCGGTGACGGAAGGAAACCCAAGGCGCCGCGCCATTGGCGCCGCCGCTTGGACGCCATACTGGTCTGGGCGAGTGAAGAGCGCCAAAAGTCAGCCGACCGCGGACAGGGCTTCGATGGCCACCAGCACGGCGGCGGCGTGACCATCGACTTTGAGCTTCCGCCATTCGCGGCGTAAGACGCCTTCGCGGTCGATGAGAAAGGTACTGCGTTCGACGCCAATCGATTCCTTGCCGTAGGATTTTTTCAGCTTCAGCACGTCGAATAAGCGGCACAAGGTTTCGTCGCTATCGGTGATCAGATGAAATGGAAAACACTGTTTGGCGCGGAAATGATCGTGGCTGCGCAAGCTATCGCGCGATACGCCGAACACCACGGCGTCGAGCGTGGTGAATCGCGCGTATAGGTCCCGAAATTGCTGGCCTTCGGTCGTGCAGCCCGGCGTATTGTCCTTGGGATAGAAATACAACACCACCCAGCGGCCGCGAAGCTCGGACAGGTTGATGGTCTGCCCGTCGGTGGCCGCCGCGCTAAAATCGGGAACGGGTTGTCCCATGGTGAGATTCATATGGATTCACCCCTTGATCGGTTCCAGTACCGCATCCAGATTCAGATCGTCGCAGAAATCCAAAAACTCCTCGCGCAGCATGGCGATGTGCATGCTGGCCGGAATGCCGATCGCCAGATTGACCGAGAACATTGGCGTTCCAGTGTGTGGGGCGCTGTAACTACGGGTCGCCATATCCTCAATGTTGATCGAACGGCTGGCGAAGAAGCTGGCCAGATGATGGACGATACCCGGTTGGTTGACCGCGACGACTTCGACCGCATACGGCAACACATCGCCAGCGGGCGTGCGATTTTCGGTACGCTTGGCAACGATGGTCAGGGTCAACGACTGCTCCAGCCGCTTGAGTTGCATTTCCAGTTTGGTCAGTGTGTTCCAATTGCCTTGCGCCAGCAGCAGGATGGCGAATTCGACGCCCAGCACCGTCATCCGGCTGTCCAGGATGTTGCAATCGCATTCTAAAATCACGCGGGACAGCTCATTGACCAAGCCGGGACGATCTTCACCCAGAGCGGAAACGACGAGATAATTTTTCACGGACACAGCTTCCTAGAGGCGAATAATAACGCGATGGGTTTCAGTGTACAGACATCGCGCAGGGGTGAAAACCGTCGCCTTGCTGCTTCACTCCAGCGCTTGTCAAGCCTGCCCGCTATCCGTACCATGCCGTAGTTACCAGCCAAATTAGAGAGTATCAAGCCATGTTTCGGGGCAGTATGGTGGCGATTGTTTCGCCGATGCAGTCGGACGGCGCACTGGATTACGAAGCGCTAGCGCGTTTGGTGGAGTTTCATATCGAAAACGGAACCGATGCTATCATCGCTGTGGGCACTACTGGCGAATCGGCGACGCTGGATTTCCAGGAGCACGCCGCTTTCGTGCGCCGGACTGTGGAATTGGTCAAACACCGTATTCCGGTCATCGCCGGCACCGGAGCCAACTCCACCACTGAAGCCTTGCACCTGACTCAACAGGCGATGGAGGCGGGCGCCGATGCATGCTTGCTGGTGACGCCTTATTACAACAAACCGACCCAAGAAGGCTTGTACCGTCATTACAAGCTGATCGCCGACCGCGTGCCGATCCCGCAGATTCTGTACAATGTGCCCGGCCGCACTGCCTGCGATCTGAAGCCGGAAACCGTCGAGCGCTTGGCCGATATCCCCAATATTGTTGGCATTAAAGAGGCGAGTACGCTCGACCGCATCCGGGAATTGGCGCGACGTTGCGGAGATCGGATCGATATCTTTAGCGGCGATGACGGCATTGCCGCCGAAGCGATCCTGGCGGGCGCCAAGGGCGTGATTTCGGTGACCGCGAACGTCGCGCCGCGGGCCATGCACGATTTGAGCATCGCCGCCTTGGCCGGTGATCGCGCGCGAACCGAAGCGATCAACAACACGCTTGCTGAACTGCACAAAGTGCTTTTTCTTGAATCCAATCCGATCCCCGTGAAGTGGGCGGTGCAGCAGTTGGGCCTGATTCCGTCGGGGATCCGGCTGCCGCTGACCCCTTTGTCAGAGTCGTGCTACCCGGCGGTGCGGGCGGCGATGCAACAGGCTGGAGTGCTCTAATAACATATGGCTATGCGGTTTGCCTTGCCCTCGTGGGGCATCACGATTTCAGTCGCGGCGCTGCTGGCGCTGACCGCCTGTTCCACTAACCTGGAGACGCTGCTACCCGATCGGCGACCCGATTACCGAAAGAGTACGCTGTCGCAACGGCTGGAGGTGCCGCCCGATCTGACGGCCTCCACCATTGACGATACCTTGGTGGTGCCGGAGCTGAATCCGACCGGTTCCGCCACGTTGTCCGCTTACTCCAACGAACGGGGCGGGCCACAGCCTCAAGCGGGCAAGGTTGAAGCCGCCGTATTACCGCCACAGCCAGGAATACAACTGGAACAGGCGGGCGTCCAGCGCTGGTTGGTGGTTGCGGCGGCGCCGGATCAGGTGTGGTCGAAAGTGCGGGAGTTTTGGACCAGCAACGGTTTCGCGTTAAAGCGTGACGATCCGACGATCGGCATCATGGAAACCGACTGGATGGAGAACCGCGCGGATATTCCCCAAGATGGCATCCGCGCGGTTTTGAAAAAGTATTTGGACGTGATGTATTCGGCCCCGACGCGCGACCGGTTTCGAGTCCGCTTGGAGCGTACCGCCGAGGGTAAGGCGACCGAGGTATACCTGGCCCATTCCGGCGTGGAGGAAGTGGCCGTCGGCGGCGCCTCCGCCAGCGCCAGCAATACGTTCGTCTGGCAGCGGCGGCCTTCCGATCCAGAACTGGAAGCGGAGATGCTCAACCGCTTGATGGTCTACATGGGGGCTTCGGAAAAACGCGCGGAAGTTCAGCAAGCTAAAGCGGCGGCGGGTGTGGCGGCCGGGCCGCGCGTTCGACTGGCCGAGCAAGGCGGTGAGAGTCAGTTGATCGTCGGCGAGGATTATTCTCGTGCTTGGCGCTTGGTGGGGCTGGCGCTCGATAGCAACAATTATGCGGTTGAGGAACAGAACCGCGGCCAGGGTCTCTACGTCGTCGAATATCGCGATCCCGAGAAGGAAAACCAGAAGCCGGGCGATGAAGGATGGATTGCCAAGCTCGCGTTCTGGCGCGGCAAGACGGCGGCTCCGCCGCCAGGAACGCGCTATCGCGTGCGGCTGGCGGGGCAAACCGGGCAGACCGTGGTCGTGGTGCGAGATAGCAACGACCAGCCTGACAGTTCCGCCGGCGCCAAGCAAGTGCTGGAAGCGTTGCAACGCACCATCAAATAAGCGAAGCGATCCAGCACGGCTTTGGTGTTTGTCGCCAGGTAGCGCTGGATTTTCGTTTACGGGTGAATTTTCTCAGTAAACTCGCGGATGCGGCGATTACCGGCCCACTTTATTAGCCAGATCGCCGCGGTTGAGGTGGTCGAGCGACCCGCTTCCATCGTTAAGGAATTGCTCGAAAATAGTCTGGACCCCGGAGCGGCCACGCTTCGGGTGGAGGTGGAACAGGGTGGAATCCAACTGATTCGCGTCCGCGACGACGGAGCCGGTATTCACCCCGAGGATTTGCCGCTCGCGCTGGTTCGTCACGCCACCAGCAAGATCGCCAGCTTCGATGATCTGCAACATGTCGCCAGTCTGGGTTTTCGCGGCGAGGCGTTGCCGAGCATCGCCTCGGTCGCGCGCCTGAGGTTGATCTCCCGAACGCCGGATCGAGCCGAGGGCTGGCTTGTCAGCGGCGATGGCGGTGACGCCATTGCGGAACCGGCACCGGCCGCCCATCCGGTCGGGACGACGGTCGAAGTCCGTGATTTGTTCTTCAATGTTCCGGCTCGCCGCAAGTTTTTGCGGAGCGATCGCACCGAATTTAGCCATATCGAAGACGTTATCCGTCGGCTGGCTTTGAGTCGGTTTGAGGTCGGTTTTGGCTTGCGGCACAACCAGCGGGTCGTTTTAAATCTGGAGCCCGCCACCGAGCAGGCGGCCAGATCCCAGCGGATCGCGGCGCTGTGCGGCCAGGAATTTGCCACCGCCAGCCTTTACCTGGAAAAAGAGGCGACCGGGTTGCGGGTATCGGGTTGGTTAGGGCTGCCATCAATGGCGCGCGCCCAACCGGACTTGCAATATTTCTTCGTCAACGGGCGGCCGGTGCGCGACCGAACCATTGCCCACGCCGTCCGGCAAGCGTATCAGGACGTACTTTATCAGGACCGGCACCCGGCGATCGTGCTTTACCTGAAGCTCGATCCATCGCTGGTCGATGTCAACGCCCATCCGACTAAGAGCGAAGTGCGCTTTCGGGAATCCGCGCTGGTCCATGAGACTGTTCGTCGCCTGGTCCAAACCGCGCTCGCCGCGGTTCGCCCCAGTGAGACGCCGCCGCTGGCTGATGTGGGCGAACGATTGCGGCTCGGTGGCTTTGGCCCGGGCGCCCCTCCGGGTTCGGGCCGCTTTTTCGGTGGTCAGCATCCGTTGCCGTTGCCGTTGCAGGTGCAAGAACGGTTTGCGAGCTATGGCCAGTTGCATCCGCCTGCCTTACCGGTAGTGCCGCTCCCTGACGGTAACGCGCCCCTGGCCGAGGGTGAATGCCCGCCCCTAGGCTATGCCCTCGGCCAGTTGCATGGCTGCTACATCCTGGCGGAAAACGGCGAGGGGTTGATCGTGGTGGACCTGCATGCCGCGCACGAACGCATCCTGTATCAGCGTCTGAAACGCGCCCATGCGGCGGGCAATCTCCAAACGCAGTCTTTATTGGTGCCAGTGACGCTGACAGTCAGCGCGCGAGAGCAGCATTTGGCGGAGGAGCATCACGCTTTGTTCGGGCAAGCCGGGTTGTCGGTGGCGGCGATCGGGCCGGAAACGCTGATCGTGCGCCAGATTCCGGCCTTGCTGACGGGTTCCGACATCGCCGGACTGGTGCGGGACATGCTGGCCGATCTGGCGGCGCACGAGACCACCGACCGCTCGGTCACGGCTATTCTGGGCCTGCTGTCCAGCGTGGCCTGCCATGGCGCGGTGCGCGCCAATCGACCCCTTAATCTTATGGAAATGAATGCCTTGCTGCGTGAAATAGAGACTACCGAGCATGGAGGGCAATGCAATCACGGCCGGCCGACCTGGATCCAACTGAATCTCGATGAATTGGATCGGTTGTTTCGGCGGGGACGTTGATTGGCGCCGGTCGAGTTGGGACGAGATCCACGGCCCTTGGTACTGTGCTTAATGGGGCCAACCGCCTCCGGCAAGACGGCCTTGGCTGTCGAACTCGTTCGACGATTGCCGTTTGAAATCATCAGCGTAGATTCGGCGCTGGTCTACCGAGAGATGGATATTGGTACCGCCAAACCGGATTTGGCCGTCCTGCGGGTGGCGCCGCATCGTCTGATCGATATCGTCGATCCAGTCGAACCTTACTCAGCGGGCCGCTTTCGCGGCGATGCCCTGCGCGAAATCGCCAGCATCCAGACAGCGGGCCGGACGCCGCTGTTGGTCGGTGGAACCATGCTTTATTTCCGCGGCTTGGAACGGGGGTTGGCGGAATTACCACCCGCCGATCCGGCGGTTCGCGCTCGGCTGGCGGCGGCACTGGCCGAAAAGGGTAGCGTAGCCTTGCACGCCCGTTTGGGCCGAATCGATCCAGCGGCCGCGGCGCGCATCCATCCCCACGATCCGCAGCGTATCCAGCGGGCGCTTGAAGTATACGAGCTTGCTGGCCGTTCAATCACGGAACTTTACGCGCTGGCAAGCGACGAATTAATGCCGTTTCGAATGATCAAGTTCGTCGTGGCGCCAGCCGATCGCCACCTTTTGCATCAGCGGATCGAACGTCGGTTTCGAATGATGTTGGAGCAAGGGTTTGTCGCGGAGGTAGAACGGCTGCGGGCGCGTGGTGATCTGGATTTGGACAAACCCTCGATGCGGGCGGTTGGATACCGGCAGGTGTGGGGCTATTTGGACGGCGCCCTGGATTATGGCTCGATGGTGGAGCGTGGGATTGTGGCCACCCGCCAATTAGCCAAGCGGCAGTTGACGTGGCTGCGTGGGGAGCCTGAAGCGGAATGGCTCGATAGTGCTGAGCCTAACTTGGTGAAACGGGTCTTGGACCGGCTCCATGCCAAAGGGTTTTTCCCAAAAGTTCCTGATGGCTTGTGATAAACTATTTAATCTTATGAGCGGCGGTTTTTCCGTAAAGCCACATCAGCTTGTTCGAGGTTTTATGTTGCTGTTCTTGCGGGTAACACATCATGGGAATGTGATGGCATGCCAATCCGGCCGATGGTCCCCGCGGAGGCGGGCGCCCTTTACCCTAGAGCGCCAAGCTGTTTTTTTATTTTTCGCAAGAGATATCTTGTGCTTGTTTCGACGGGCTTTTTAGGCCTAAAACAACAAGGGAGAATTAAGTGATGGCAAAAGGTCATTCCCTTCAAGAACCCTTCTTGAATGCATTACGCAAGGAGCGGATTCCAGTTTCAGTGTATCTAGTCAATGGGATCAAGTTACAGGGACAGATCGAGTCTTTCGATCAATTTGTCGTATTGCTCAAAAATAGCGTCAGCCAAATGATCTATAAGCACGCCATTTCCACAGTCGTGCCCGCGCGCAACGTGCGGCTGAATTTGGCAATGGACGATACGAGTGTCGGTAACGATCCATCCTGAGCGATTTAATCTAAATCACGGGAGGCGCTTTGTTTGAGCGTCCGCGCGGTGGCGAGCGCGCCGTTTTGGTGCATTTGCTGCTGAATGGGTTTGAAGACGAGCAGGATTGCAACGAGTTTCGGGAACTGGCGATGTCGGCGGGCGCGGCATGTGTCGCCTTGGTTACGGGGCGTCGGCGAGCGCCTGATCCGCGGCTATTCGCGGGGGCTGGCAAAGCGGATGAAATTCGAGAAGCGGTACGTCAAAACGAAGCGGATCTGGTTATTTTCGATCATGCGCTGTCTCCCGGGCAGGAACGTAACTTGGAAACCTTTCTGCAATGCCGGGTATTGGACCGCACCGGTTTGATTCTGGATATTTTTGCCCAACGGGCGCGCAGCTTTGAAGGTAAACTGCAAGTCGAATTGGCGCAATTACGCCACTTGTCTACCCGATTGGTGCGTGGTTGGACTCACCTTGAGCGGCAGCGCGGCGGCATTGGCCTGCGCGGTCCCGGCGAAACCCAGCTCGAAACCGACCGGCGTTTGCTGGCTGATCGCATCCGGCAAATTCGATTCCGGCTAGAACGGGTTGATCGCCAGCGCGAACAGGGCCGGCGGGCGCGGCGCAAGGCGGATTTACCCACCGTATCGGTCGTGGGTTATACCAATGCTGGCAAATCGACCTTGTTTAATACGCTGACCCAAGCCGATGTCTATGCGGCCAATCAGTTGTTCGCCACCTTGGACCCAACGCTGCGGCGTTTGGAATTGCCGGGCGCGGAGCCGGTGGTCTTGGCCGATACCGTGGGTTTTATCAGCGATCTGCCGCATGAATTAGTAGCCGCCTTTCGCGCCACCCTGCGCGAAACGTGCGAAGCGAGCTTACTGCTACATGTGATCGATGCCAGCCATCCTGACCGAAACGCGGTGATCGCGCAGGTGGAGTCGGTATTGGAGGAGATCGGCGCGGCCGCCGTGCCGCGCTTGCAGGTGTTCAACAAAATCGATTTAAGTGGCGAGCCTCCGCGACTGGAGCGGGATGCCGGAGGTCAAGTACGAGCCGTGTGGCTATCCGCGCTCGCTGAAACCGGGATCGACGGACTGACGGCGGCGTTGGCCGAGCGCTTGTGTGAGGATACCGTACACGGCTGGTTGCGGTTACCGCCGGCCGCGGCCCGTTTACGTGCCCGGCTGTTTGGTTTGGGCGCGGTGGTGGCCGAGCAGAATGATTCGGCCGGCGAATGGCTAATCGAAGTACGCACCTCACGCGGCAACGTGGATCTGCTCCAGCGCCGTTATGGCTTGCGGGCGGAGTGGGTGCGTTCGGGATTTGAACTCTCGCCGGTGTAAACGAGATTCTCACTAACAGACCTAAAGATGATTTTGGGGTACGACATGGCTTGGAATGAACCGGTGGATTTTTCCAATTGATCGGGTCGAGATCGTCAATCTGGAGCAACGGCGTTTCAGGGAAGTCGGTTATCGATCCGGTAATGGCGGCAGCCGACAGCCCGCCCTACGGTCGGTGCCGAAGGAAGCGCTCATGTTGACTCAGGATGAGAATATTGTGGATGTGCGCTTGGCGGTGCAATACCAAGTCAGCGATCCGCGAGCTTACTTGTTTAATGTGTTCGATCCGGAGAGCGTATTGGTGCAAGTGGTGGAGAGCGCCGCCCGCGAGACCATTGGTAAAAGCACCATGGATTTCGTTTTGACCGAGGGCCGCAGCGACATTGTGGCCAATATCAAGTCTTTGAGCCAACAGATCCTAGATAATTACCCGCCTGGACCGCTACAGCTGGTGGCGGATCAGAAGCAAGACGCCGGAAAACCGGCTCAACCGCCGTTGGTCGCTACCGCGCCTGAGGCCGCCGCTAAAGGCGATGACCAACAACCTCGCCGTAATAGCGGTAAGGGCGCGGGCTTGCAAATCATCACCGTGGTGCTCCAGGATGCGCAACCGCCGGAGGAAGTTCAGGATGCGTTTGCCGACGCAATCAAGGCGCGCGAGGATGAACAACGCTTGAAGAATGAAGCCGAGGCTTACTCCAACGAAGTCATCCCAAGAGCACGCGGGCAAGCAGCCAGACGGTTGCAGGAGGCCTCGGCTTACAAGGAACAGGTGGTTGCGCAAGCCCAGGGTGAGGCGAGCCGCTTCGAGCAATTATTGGGCGCTTATCAGAAAGCGCCAACTGTGACGCGGGAGCGGCTGTATTTGGAGACGGTGGAAGAAGTGTTATCGCGAACGAGCAAAGTGATAGTGGACGCCAAGGGTACTAACAATTTGTTGTATCTGCCTTTGGATCGGCTGCTCAAGTCGGGCGAAGCGGCGTCTGGCGCCGTCAGTACCGCTGGAGCGAGCGGATCCGCGGTTGAGGCTTCGCCCGCCGCGCCCCAGCCCTCCTCTACGGATGGCAGCGCGGCCACGACGCGGTTGCGCGACATGAGCCGCGGTCGGGAGGTGCGGTGATGGCTCGATCCCCCTTATCGATGCCCCGTAACACGCTCGCCGGGGTGTTGATCGCTCTTATCGCGCTCCTGGCCATGTCCTTGTTTACGGTTGATGAAACCCAAACGGCGATCCGCTTCCAATTAGGTGAGATCGTCGAAGCCAATTACAAGCCAGGCTTGCATTGGAAATGGCCGCTGATCAACAATATCCGCAAGTTTGATCGCCGCTTGCAGACTTTGGACACGGAGCCGGAGCGGTTTTTGACCGCTGAAAAGAAAAACGTGATCGTCGACTCCTTTGCAATGTGGCGGATTGAGGATGTGCGGCTGTTCTATACCACGGTCGGCGGCGATGCGGCGCAGGCCAATGTCCGGCTCGATCAGATCGTCAAGGACAGCTTGCGCAGCGAGTTTAGCAAGCGGACGATCCAGGAGGTGGTTTCCGGCGACCGGGACCAAATTATGGAAACGTTAAGCCGGCTGCTCAAAGAGCAGGCGACCTATCTGGGAATCGCCGCCGTGGATGTGCGGATCAAGCGGATCGATCTGCCAGCCGATGTCAGTAACTCGGTATTCAGCCGGATGAAAGCCGAGCGCTTGCGAGTGGCCAAGGATTTCCGTTCTCGGGGCGGTGAGGCGGCCGAGCGGATTCGAGCCGACGCCGACCGCCAGAGTACTGTGTTGCTGGCGGAAGCTTATCGCGACGCCGAACGACAGCGCGGCGAAGGCGACGGCCAGGCGGCTGATATCTATGCCCGCACTTACAGCAAGGATCAGGATTTCTACAGCTTCTATCGAAGCCTGACCGCCTATCGCCAAGGGTTTAGCGGGAAGGATGATACGCTGATCTTGCAACCCGATTCTCAGTTCTTCCGCTACTTCAATAAATCGCAGTGATCTTCGTGAAGGGCTACCCGCTGCAATGGAATCCGGCCCCGATCAGCGGACGCCGCCATGTGGGATGAGTTGCTGGCGGCGTTTGCTTTGATGCTGGTGCTTGAAGGAGTGTTGCCGTTTCTCAATCCGAGCGCTTTGCGTCAAAGCCTGTTGCGGATGGCGCGGCTGGAAGACCATCTGCTGCGATTCATGGGTCTGGGCAGCATGGCGTTGGGGTTGGCGATGTTGTATTTTGTCCGTTGAAACAGCGCCCCGCACCCTCAATCCCACGCTCAAATTTCCCAACTTTCTGTCATGACGCCTGAAGATCGCTGGTTGCTACCGGAAGGTATTGAGGAAATTTTGCCTCCCGCCGCTTATCGGTTGGAGCGGCTGCGACGTAATTTATTGGATTTATACGGGAGCTGGGGTTACGAGCTGGTGGTGCCGCCCCTGATCGAGTTTTTAGACTCGCTGTTAACCGGAACCGGTAACGATCTCGAACTCCAGACCTTCAAATTAACCGACCAACTGAGCGGCCGAATGATGGGGGTGCGGGCCGACATGACGCCCCAAGTCGCCCGCATCGACGCGCACTTGCTCAAACGTGATGGGCCGGTGCGGCTATGTTACATGGGGACGGTGCTGCGCACTCGCGCCGATGGTTTTGGCGGTTCCCGCAGCCCCTATCAGGCCGGTGCGGAGCTGTACGGCCACCAGGGTTATGAAAGCGATCTGGAAGTACTGACCCTGATGTTGCTAACGTTGGCGACCGCGGGAATCGACCAGGTGCATCTGGATTTGGGACATGTGGCGATTTTCCGGGAGTTAGTGGCTTGGGCCGGACTCGATCAGGAACGCGAGGGCTGGCTGTTTGAAGCGCTGCAACGCAAGGCATTACCCGAAATCCGCGAGCAACTGGCGAGTTGGCGGCTGCCAGCGGCGTGCGAGCGTTTGTTGCTGGGGTTAGCGGAAATGCATGGTGGGCTAGAGGTGCTGGACGAAGCCGAGGCGTTGCTGACCGAGGGTGGCGTGCGGATCGGTGAGGCGCTTGAAACGCTGCGGCGTTTGATCGCCGCACTGCGGCGGGGATGGCCAGCGCTGCCGATTCATGTCGATTTGGCTGAATTGCGGGGCTATCACTATCACACTGGCGTGGTGTTTGCCGCCTATGTGCCGGGTCAGGGTCAAGCGGTGGCACAGGGCGGCCGTTACGATGAAATCGGTCAGGTGTTCGGCCGAGCTCGCCCAGCGACCGGTTTTAGCGTCGACTTGGCGACTTTATTGCGGCTGAGTTCGCTATCGCAAAGTTGCCCTGCCGGAATCTACGCGCCCGCCGTGGGCGATCCATCACTCGAGCGGCAAGTGGCGATGCTGCGGGACCGAGGTGAACGCGTGATCCGGGCATTATCCGGCGCTGTTGAAGTGCCCCAGGCTTTAGGGTGTGATCGGGCGCTGGTATTCCAGCGGGAGGCGTGGGTGGTGGTCCCTTTGGCAAAACCCTCCAGTAACTGCGGTCAGAATAACGAAGCGAATCATTAGGAAACTGACATGGCTAAGAATGTGGTCGTCATTGGCGCGCAGTGGGGTGACGAGGGTAAAGGCAAGGTCGTGGATTTGCTGACCGAGAACGCCAAGGCAGTCGCGCGATTTCAAGGCGGACACAACGCCGGCCATACCCTGGTCATCAACGGTCAAAAGACGGTGTTGCATCTCATTCCTTCCGGCATCCTACGCCAAGAAGTGGACTGCTTCATCGGCAATGGCGTGGTGCTGTCACCTTCGGCCTTGCTGGCTGAAATCGATGAACTCGAACAGCGGGGCGTGATGGTGCTGGAGCGGTTGCGCATCAGTGATGCTTGCACGCTGATTCTACCCTACCACATCGCGTTGGATCAGGCCCGCGAGAAAGCACGCGGTGAACGGGCTATCGGCACCACCGGACGTGGTATTGGGCCAGCTTATGAGGACAAAGTGGCGCGCCGGGCGATTCGGCTTGGCGATCTGTTTGATCCCAAACGGTTCAGCGCCAAACTGGGCGAGGTGCTGGATTTCCATAATTTCGTATTGCAGCATTATTTTCACGCTGAACCGATTGATTTTGATAAGACGCTGGATGAAACGCTGGCGATGGCCGCCCGGTTGCGGCCGCTGGCTGGCGATGTCACCGAACTATTGGATGCTCATCGCCGACGTGGCGACAACCTGTTGTTTGAGGGCGCCCAGGGCGCGATGCTGGATATCGACCACGGCACCTATCCCTATGTGACTTCTTCCAATACCACCGCTGGCGGCGCGGCTACTGGCACCGGTTTTGGACCGCGTTATCTGGATTATGTGCTCGGCATCACCAAGGCGTACACCACCCGGGTCGGCGGCGGGCCGTTTCCAACGGAATTGTTCGATAAAACCGGTGACTATCTGGCGGCGCGTGGTCACGAGTTCGGTTCGACCACCGGCCGGCGGCGGCGCTGTGGCTGGTTCGATGCGGTTGCGTTGCGCCGCTCTATTCTCAACAACAGCGTATCCGGATTGTGTGTGACCAAACTGGATGTCCTGGACGATCTGGCGTCTATCCAGTTGTGCGTGAGCTATCAGCGCGGATCGCAACGCTTGGCGAGCGCTCCGCTAGGTGCGGAAGCCTTGGAAGCGTGTCAGCCCATTTACGAGGAGATGCCGGGTTGGCGACAATCCACGGTGGGCGTGCGCCGTTACGACGATTTACCAGCGAATGCGCGCGCTTATTTGCGACGGATTGAAGAACTCAGCGACCAGCCCATCGACATTATTTCGACGGGGCCAGATCGGGTGGATACCATCGTCTTGCGAAATCCGTTCGTGGCGTGAACCGTCCAGAGACGCCAAAGGCCCGGCGTTGACCGGGCCTTTTCCATCTGGTGCCGAAGAGAGGACTTGAACCTCCACTGGGTTACCCCAACTAAGACCTGAACCTAGCGCGTCTACCAATTCCGCCACTTCGGCTAAGCAACGGTCGCTTAAAGCGACGACGGGAGCGCACTATACGGATTGCGCTTCAGCCTGTCAATCATTTGTCTTTCATGCTTTTGCAACTTTATTGAAGTGAATATGACTCAAAAAAAACGGAGTTCCTGGCGTCAACTCGATCCATTTCTGGCGCGAGAGCAGGAAAAGTACGGCCGCGCCACGCCCAGCCGGGAATTTATCCTGCACTATCTGGAAGAGCGGGGAATGCCGCTGACCTTGCAAGAACTTTGCGCCGAGTGGCAGATCAGCGACGACTGGGAAATCGACGCCTTGTCCCGGCGCTTGCGGGCGATGGAGCGGGAAGGCCAGTTGATCCGTAATCGTCGAGAAGGGTATGGACCGGTCGCCAAGATGAATCTGGTGCCCGGCCGGGTTATCGGCCATGCCGAGGGCCACGGCTTTCTGATTCCCGACGAGGGCGGCGATAACCTATTTCTCTCGCCACGGCAGATGCGAAAACTGCTGCACGGCGACCGGGCGGTGGCGCGGGTGATTGGCGTCGATTATCGAGGTCGCCGGGAAGGCGCTATCGTCGAGGTGTTGGAGCGTAACACCCAAACGGTGGTCGGGCGCTTCTGCGAGGAACGCGGCACCTGGTTCATCAGACCTGACAACAAGCGAATCAACCAGGATATTGTGGTGCCGCCCGATGGGCGTGGTGAAGCGCAGGCCGGTCAAATCGTCATCGCCGAACTGATCGAGCAACCCAGCGCCCAAAGCCGCCCGCTGGGTCGAATCAAGGAGATCTTGGGCGAACATATGGCGCCGGGGATGGAAATTCGCATCGCCATCGCCAGTCACGGTATTCCGGTCGAGTGGCCGGAAATAGTGGCGGAGGAAGCCAGCCATTATGGTGAGGCCGTGCCAGAATCGGCCAAGAAAGGGCGCTGGGATTTGCGTGCCACGCCGCTGGTGACCATTGACGGGATCACGGCGCGTGATTTCGATGACGCGGTCTATTGCGAGCGGCGAGGGGCCAACTGGTGGCTGCTGGTGGCTATCGCCGATGTGTCCTGGTACGTCCGGCCGGGCACGACGCTGGATCACGAAGCGCGCAAGCGCGGTAACTCGGTCTATTTCCCGGATCGGGCGATCCCGATGTTGCCGGAAACGTTGTCCAACGGGCTGTGCTCGCTCAATCCCGCAGTAGATCGGCTCTGCATGGTTTGTGAAATGACGATCAATGCCCAGGGCCGCATTATCCGCTCCCGTTTCGCCGAGGCCGTGATGCGCTCTCACGCCCGACTGACCTACGACACGGTGGCGGCCATTGTCGCCGATCGCGATCCGCGAGTTCGAGCCGAGCATGCGGCGATAGCGTCGCATCTAGATCGCTTGTACGAGCTGTATCAGGTACTGCGCGTTAGCCGCGAGCAGCGCGGCGCGATGGACTTCGATTCTCAGGAAACGATGATCGAATACGGCGCGGATCGCAAGATCGAGCAGATTTTGCCCACCGAGCGCAATGACGCCCATCGCTTGATTGAGGAGTGCATGATTTCCGCCAACGTGGCGGCGGCGCGCTTTCTGCAACGCCACAAGATGCCAGGGTTATATCGAATCCATCAAGGACCGACCCTGGATCGGCTGAACAAGTTACGCGCTTTTCTGGGTGAATTGGGCTTGGGGTTAAGCGGCGGCGACAAACCATCGCCGCTGGATTACACGCGCTTGTTGGCGCGGGTTAGCGACCGGCCTGACGCGCATCTCATTCAAACGGTGATGCTGCGTTCGCTCGCTCAGGCGGTTTATAGCCCTGAGAGCGTTGGACATTTTGGTCTGGCCTTGGACGCCTACGCCCATTTCACCTCGCCGATTCGCCGATATCCCGACTTGCAAGTGCATCGCGCCATCCGCCATGTGCTAAACGGTGGCAAGACAACGGATTTTCCTTATAGCCCGGTCGATCTGGTTGGCTTGGGCGAGCATTGTTCGATGACCGAACGGCGGGCCGATGAAGCGGTGCGCGATGCGGTGGAATGGTTGAAATGCGAATACATGCTCGACAAGATCGGCCAGAGCTTCGATGGCGTCATTACGGCCGTCACCGGTTTTGGCCTATTTGTGGAATTGAGTGGCGTCTACGTGGAAGGATTGGTGCATGTCACCGCGTTGCGCAACGATTACTATCGTTTTGACCCGGTGGGCCATCGCCTACAGGGCGAACGTTCCGGGCAGGTCTACCGGCTGGGCGACGGGCTACAGGTACGCGTGGTGCGGGTGGATTTGGATGAACGCAAAATTGATTTTGAGTTAGTTGAACGCGAGCGCCAGGACGGCGCGCGGCGCAACCGTTGGAATCGCAGCCCGCGCAAGAAAGGCTAGCAGTCAGTGGCTGAAGAATTCATACACGGCGTACACGCGGTGGCGGCGGCGCTAAAGTACGAGCCAGGGCAGGTGCGCGGCCTGTGGGTGGAACGCCAGCGGCGGGACGCGCGGATACAGGGGCTATTGGACGAAGCCGCGGGTCAGGGAGTGCCGATCCAGCCCGTGACGCGGGCGGAACTGGATCGTTTGAGCGGTGGCGTCCGCCATCAAGGCGTATTGGCCCGGCTCGTGATTCAGCAGTCTGCTTGTGTTGAAGCGGATTTGCCTGGTTTGCTGGAAGCCGCGCCGGAGCCAGCGCTGTTGCTGGTGCTGGATGGCGTGCAAGACCCGCATAATCTAGGCGCCTGCCTGCGCAGCGCGGCCGCGGCGGGTGTGCAGGCGGCCATCGCCCCTGCTGACCGGGCGGTTGGATTGAATGCCACGGTACGGAAGGTGGCCTGTGGAGCGGCGGACAGAGTGCCGTTTGTGCCGGTGACTAATCTGGCGCGGACGCTGCGAAGTTTGCAAGCGCGGGGCGTATGGGTCGTCGGCGCGGTGGGAGAAGCAAGGGAGAGTCTCTATCAACTGGATTTTACGCCGCCCACCGCCATCGTGCTGGGGGCGGAGGAGAAAGGCTTGCGGCGGCTGACGCGTGAGGCCTGCGACCGGCTGGCGCGGATACCGATGGCCGAAGGCGGGGTCGAAAGCCTGAACGTGTCAGTGGCGGCCGGGATTTTTCTGTTTGAGGCCAGACGACAGCGCGGGTGGCGTTGAAACGGCTCATTTGACGTTGGCGGCCGCATCGTAGCGGGTCATCTCCAAATATCCCTGACCACCGAGAGGCTGATTCCCAGCGCGGCCGTTTACCGTAACAGCCCCTTCCCAATAGCGCACCGTCAAGCGCATTTCCTGATCGGCGATTTTTGGCCTAATGGTGAGAAAGATCTTCTCGGTGGGCACATGCAACCGCCAGCTGGCGGGATAACGGTCGCCGGTTGTCGGGCTGAGCCATTCTCCCGCTGGCTGTAACTCCACCTCGTCCCAGCGTAGCGCCTTCGTTTGGCCGTCAGCGGCCACCAACATGCCTTGGCTATGGCTGTCAGTAGTGCCATCCTTGCGGCGCAACCGATAGAACATCAACTCCCGGCCATCATCCAGTTGCAAGGCAAACCAGTCCCAGCCGCTTTGCTCAGGTCCCAGAGCGCTCGTGCTCCATTCTCGATCCAGCCAGCTGGCGCCATTGACCGTGAAGGTGGTGCTATCCAGTTGCATCGTGCCTTGGGTTGGCAAGCGAGGGTATGAGTAGTAATAAGACGCATTGCCGGGTTCCGCGCTTTTTTTGGCTCAATCCCTGATCGCCTTGCAAGACCATCGGTTTCATCTCATTGAGGACCAAATCAAGCGCCACATTACCTTCCCGCGCTTGCACTCGCATGGGAAAAATAGCGGTTTCATTTCCGCTCAAAGCCCAGTCATCCAACCAGACGCGAAACGGCGTGGCTTGCGCACCCGCCAGACCCATCTCCCCACGGTTGAGCCGCTCGAAGGCGTGGTGCTGATCGCCCGCGACATCGGTCAAGGCAAAATGGCCCAGGTAAATCTGGTTCGTCCGCCAAGCGGAATCGGCCAGCGGCGGCGTGGGAGAGAGCGCAATGCGAAACAGGGTCAATTGATAGCCGAATTGCCGCCCGGTGGCGTCAGCCAGATTGCCAGTCACATACCACCATTCATTGCGGAAATCCGGGTGTGGGCCGTGATCGGTCGGAAATTGGAAGGGCCGAGGCGCATAGGCGCGTTGATAGCCGGCGTTGTCATTACCCCCCAGTGCTGAAGTCACCGCGACGGTCTCAGCCATTTTTGACCGGGGCCAAAATAAATAACTGGCCAGCGCGATGCTCAGCAGCAGAGTCCCTATCGCTAACCATCGGTATCGCTCAGTCATGTTGGGCCGGCCGATTGATTCGCAAGCGCTTATTCGGATCGCAGCGCATCAGCGGGCGGGGTGCCGGCCATGCGCCAAATGGGATAAAGTCCTGCTAACAACGCGGCGGCTATCGCTAGCGCCACGGTTTCCAACAGCAGCAGGGAACTGACCTGAAACGGCAGACTCCAGCCAAAGGCGCGACGATTAATGACAAAAATTAACACGAAGGCCATCATTAATCCGGTCGGCAACGCGAACAGACCAGCGGCAGCCCCCATAAAGCCCGTTTGTAACGAGACCAGTCCGCCGACCTCACGCACGGTCATGCCGGTGGCGCGCAGCACGGCGAACTCCCGCGCCCGCTCCAGTTGCAAGGCCAGCAGCGCGCTCAAGGTGCCGACCAGCGCGATCAGGACAGCCAGCAGGCGAAGCACGTTAGTGATGGTGAAGGTACGGTCGAAAATATCCAAGGTGAGCTCTTGAATGTCTCGATTGGGACGAATCATCAGTGGCTGAATGGTTCCCAGCCGTTGCTGCAAGCGTTCGCGCAAGGCGGACAGGCTGGTTTCTGATTCCGCATAAATGGCCGCTGAGCTGACCGAGCTATCCTGCCAGTAGCGTTGATAAGCTGAACGATGCAGCAGAATTCGGCCATGCTCCGAGCCGTAGTCTAAAAACACGCCAACGATGGGAAAAGCGCGTAAGCCGCCCGCTGTTGGCAAGGTCAGGGAATCGCCCGCGCGTAACCCTTGCCGATAGGCCAATGGTTCCGAAATGAGAATGGATTCGCCAGTTTGAAATGTTTGCCAGGTTTCGGTCGGATCGCCGTCAATCAGGCGGTAACCGGCTTGTGAGAGCGGAGCGAGCGCTACGGCCATTAATTGGATCGGCCGGCCATCCAGTTCGACTATGCTCCGCCGGTAAAGGGAAACTCCAGCGATGCCAGGGGTGTCGTGCAACGCCGCTAACACTTGCGGTTGCAGGGTCTCCGTGCTACCTCCTGGAATAGTGGGAGGCGCAATGTATAAATCGGCATTGAGTAAATCTTTGATCCAGAGGCTCACCCCACCGCGAAAACTATCGACCATGATCCCGACGCCCACCGTGGCCGCAAAGGCGATCATTAACGCCGCGGCGGCGATGCCGGTGCGGCTAAGATGTCGCGCTATGTCGCGATTGGCCATCCGCGCCAACAACCCCAGACGTTGGCACAGGGGCTGATTCAGGTGAACCAGCGCCACGACCGCGGGAGGGGTTATCAAGGCGCAGCCGAAAATCAATAGAAATAGACCAATGAAGCCGGCGATTAACGAATGGGAAAGCGCCACTACGCCGCCGCCGCTGGCGAGCAAGAGCAATCCGGCCAGCGCCAGTCGCGGTAAAACCGCCTGCCAGCGCGTTTCGAGGTGGCTACGGCTGAGCGCCGCCGCCGCGGGGATGTTGGCGGCTTCGCGAGCGGGCAGCCACGCCGCCGCCAGTGTCGCCGCTAGCCCTAGCGCGATGCTTTTGACCAATGACCATGGATCAATGAAAAAGTCTCGCACGCTAATAATGTAATACAGATCGTTGATGGTTCGGGTTACTAGATGGACTAATCCAGAACCCAACCATAACCCTAAGAGTACGCCGAAAAAGACACCAATCAGACCCAGCAGTAGCGCCTCACTGAGGACGCCCGCGAACAATTCACGGCGAGCGACCCCTAGCGCTCGTAGCGTCCCTAACAAACGGCGACGCTGTACGACCGCAAAAGTCATCGCGTTATAGATCAGGAACATCCCGACCATTAAGGCTAAGAAACTCATGGCGTTCAGGTTCAATGAAAAGGCGGCGCTGAGATCTTGGGTGGTTCGATTGCGTCTTTCAGAATTTTCCAACCGCAAATCAGACGGTAGCTCGCTTTGCAGTTCCTGAGCCAAACGTTCGCCATCAGGGCCATCTGGCAGAATCAAATCGATGTAATTCAACTTTCCAGGTTGGCCCAGGACGATTTGGGCCGTACTGATGTCGGTGACGATCAATCCCGCCAGATCGGTTCCTTGCAATGTGCCCACACGTTTCAAAGTGAAATGCCGCGTTCCGCGTCGCAGGGTAATTTGCTGGCCCACGCCTTCCGGCAACAGGGCCGCATCGGCTTGCAGCAGCAATGCCCGAAAGTCGAAATCATTAGTGGCAATATCGGTGGCGGGAAGACGGAACGGCCCTTCGGCGAACGGATCTATACCGAGGATTTGCAGTAGTTGGCCGGGTTGGTCGGCATCGGGTAGATAACCGGTCACCACGCGAGTACTTTGACGGAGATTGCGTTCCACGCGCAAGCGAGCGTACAGCGTCTCCGGGATCGCTTGAGAACCACCGACAATCCGGTGGGTGGCCGCTCCAGTGATCCGGCGCATGCTAAGCTCGAAGCTTCGACGGGCGCTGGCGTTGGCCAGATCGACCGCCAACACCACGGCGACGCCAAGGGCGATACCCAGAATCGCCAGTCCCAGTTGCCAGGGATGTTGCAACGGATGTCGGAGTAAGGCTCTCCAAAGCAAAGGAGTCACCTCCCTATCTCCCGAATCTGCCCTCCATCCAGATAGAGAAGGCGGTCGGCGCGAGTAGCCACTTCTCGGCTGTGGGTCACCATAATGATGGTCGTTCCGACTTGCTGATGGAGGTTTAGCAGCAAGTCCAGAATTCGTTCACCCGTTGCGCTGTCCAAATTACCGGTCGGCTCATCCGCCAGCACCAGCGCCGGGCGGTGTACCAAGGCTCGCGCGATGGCCAAGCGTTGCTGTTCTCCGCCAGAGAGCCGTTCGGGAAAGCTACCCTGGCGGGCGCCCAAGCCGATCTCATGCAGCAGCGCCAATGCATGCCCGCGCTGATCCGGTGTGGCTATGTTGTTTAATTCCAAGGGTAATAATAGATTTTCCTCAACGGTGAGGGTTGGAATTAAGTTGAAGAATTGAAAGATGAAGCCGATATGGCGCCGCCGAAATTGAGTGCGCTGGACTTCGGTGAGTTCAGTTATAATTTGGTCGCCGATGCGGATTTGCCCACGGTCTGGCAGATCAATACCGCCTAGCAAGTTCAAAAGGGTCGATTTACCTGAACCGGATTGTCCAAGCAAGGCGACGAACGCTCCCCGGTGGATGTCTAAATTCAAGTCAGTGAAGATCGTGCGCTGATTATCGCCTTCGGCATAATGTTTGCCTATATTTTGGATCGTGATAAAAGTCGCTGCCGGAACATCAGTTTTCATTTAAGCTTTTAGGATGGAAATGGCCTTGGCTGGTGATCCTAATACTTTTTGCTGCTTTGTGGGAAAACGACATCAGCTTATCGGCTCAAAGATAGTGCTCCCAGAGATGGATTGACCGGGTGGTATGCTGGCTGAGCATCTCATCAAACCGACTCAACCTTGGCTCTGGACAGATTGGGATTGGGATTATTCAATGGTATTGGGGGTTGTCTCGGATGCAAAAACGTCAGTGGGTGATCGGTGCGATATCGGTGGCGCTAGTGCTATTGCTTGGCGCCTGCGCCAAAAATCAACAAGGCCTCCCTCCTTCAACTAACTATGCGTCCCAAACCGCTTCGCCGGAGACTTACAACTATCAAATAGGTCCAGGTGACCAGCTACAAATTTTCGTCTGGCGAAATCCCGAGGTCTCGCAGACAGTGACTGTCCGCCCAGACGGAAAGATTACAACTCCATTGGTGGAGGATTTGCAAGCCAGCGGCAAAACCCCCAATCAGCTGGCCCGCGAAATGGAAAAAGCCCTGGAGACCTACATTCGCCAGCCGATCGTTACCGTGATCGTTGCCAATGGCATCGGACCCTACAGCGAGCAGGTGCGGGTGGTTGGTCAAGTATCCGGCGAGCAGGGCGGTAACCGCGATCAGGCTGCGGGCCCGCAGGCGCGAGCGATCGCTTATCGCCACAAAATGACGTTGCTGGACGTTATGGTCGCGATTGGCGGCTTAAGCGAATTCGCGGCTGGCAACAATACCAAACTGGTGCGAATGGTGGACGGCAAACAGCAGGAATACCAAATCCGCCTGGACGATCTGCTTGAGGGGGATATCACCGCCAATGTAGATATCTTGCCTGGCGATATTGTGATCATCCCGCAATCCTGGTTCTAGTCGGGTCGCGCCCGGAGGCTAAGGGGAATCACATGAACGAGGGTATCGGCCAGATAGTTGGCTATCTGCGCGGCATTTGGCGTAATCGCTGGTACGCCATGGGTTGCGCGTGGGTGATTTGTATCATTGGATGGTTCGTTGTCTTTCGATTACCCGATCAGTTTCAAGGCTCGGCGCGAGTGTTTGTGGATACTCAGTCCGTGCTACGGCCTTTATTGAAGGGTCTGACGATAGATGTCGATCCCAATGCTCAGGTTGCCTTGGTCGCTCAAACGCTGCTCAGCCGTCCAAATTTAGAGAAGATTATTGAGTTCTCTGAATTGAACCCGCCCGCTAAAACGACTTCTTTAGCGTTTGATCAATTGGCTTACCGGCTACAGCAACGAATTAAGCTGGCTGGATCGGGTAAAAGAGATGACAACTTATATAGCATAACTTTCCAGGACCCTAATCCAGATAAGGCTAAAAAAGTAGTCGAGTCCGTCATTAAGGTATTTGAAAATAACCTTAATTCAGCCGTACTCAATACGGATGCGGCCCAAGTCTTTTTGGACAAGCAAGTTGAAGAATATGAGGCTCGGCTGGTGGCGGCAGAAAATCGCTTGAAGGAATTCAAGCTCAAAAATGTTGGTTTGATGCCCACGGAAGGACAAAATTACAATGCACGTATGCAGCAGGTGACTAACGACCTGGGGTTGGCTCGACTAGAGCTGGCTCAAGCAGAAAATCGTCGTAATTCAATTCAGCAACAAATTAATAATTCTCTGCAACAGCTTAAGGGTGATGGCAGCGGAGCAGTGGGTGAGCCGGTCGTTTTGCCTATCGATGGGCGTATTCAAAGTCTCGAACAAAAATTGGATGACTTGCTAATTCAATTTACCGATAAGCACCCAGATGTCAGTATTTTGAAGAAATCGATTACAGAGCTTAAAGCCCAGCGCGAGCAAGAGCGTGCTCAGTATGCAACCAATCTTTCCAAGCTGAATGCAAATAGTAATGCCAGAGGGCCTAAAACGTATTCTTTTTACGATGAGCTTAAGGTCAAACTGGCTGAAGAAGAAGCGACCATTGCTTCATTATCCGTGCGAGCAACCGAATTTAAAAAGCGCTATGATGAGTTGCACAATCAAGTGAATACCTTACCTAAGGTCGAAGCGGAGTTAACGGCGCTAAATCGTGACTATGAATTGAATCGCTCAAAATATGATGATCTGGTAGCGCGCCGGGAATCTGCTCGGCTATCTCAACAGGCCGAGGAGTCCAGACAAGATGTGCGCTTCCAAGTCATTGAGCCGCCGCGGGTGCCTTTGAAACCAAGCTGGCCGAATCGGTTATTGTTGATGACACTCGTATTGGTTGGAGGTTTAGCCGCGGGGATAGGGTTGGCGTTTCTAATGATGCAGCTGTGGCCAACCTTTGATGATCGGCGTGGATTGAGGCAACAGATCACGGATGTTCCTGTATTCGGTAGTGTTAGCCTGGTTTTATCACCTCATGCCTTACGTCGCGAACGTAGGATGGCGGCGACATTTGCTTCAGTGGCTGGGTTATTGTTATTAGTTTATGCCAGCTTATTAGCTGTAGAAAAAGTTGGGCTTCTATGATGATTTCGGTTTTTAATAGAGAATCGAATAATGGATAGTATCGAAAAAGCCATGTCAGGCCGGTCGATTGGCTCGATCATACGGCCACCACCACCGCCACCACCACCGCCACCGACCCCCATTGTTCCGACAAGAGATGATGTAATCGAAGGGATCGTTAATGTTGCGATCCCATCAGTTGCTAGTGTTGGTGCGCCGGTAGTCAACAAGCGTACCCAGCGATCCATAACGCTCGATATTGAGAAAATCCGAGGCGCGGGTTTATTAGTACCCGATGCTCGGCATAGTAGGATCAAAGAAGAGTATCGTCATATCAAGCGACCCTTGTTAATGAATATTGATGGCAAGGGCGCTATTAAATCTGAGCAGAGTAATTTGATTGTAGTGACAAGTGCTCAGCCCGGTGAGGGTAAAACCTTTACAGCTTGTAACTTGGCTTTGAGTATTGCATCTGAACGAAATCGTACGGTATTGCTAGTAGACGCTGATGTTGTCCGGCCCTCGGTAGGCAAAACACTCGGTTTTGAAGTCGAGCTAGGCTTGGTTGATTTTTTGATCGATGATCAGCTGGAATTGGCTGATGTATTGGTCAATACTAGCATGCCTTCTCTAGCCGTGTTACCAGCGGGTAGCAAGCACCACTTGTCCGCGGAATTATTGGCTGGCGACAACATGCGCCGCCTGACCAGCGAGATGAGCCAGCGTTATCCCGATCGTGTGATTATCTTCGATGCGCCTCCATTATTAGCTACGACCGAAGCAGTAATTTTGGCTAATCTCATGGGGCAGGTTATTTTAGTTATTGAAGCGGAACGAACCTCTCAATCTTTGGTCAAAGAAGCTTTGGCTCTGCTCAGTTCTAACCAGATGGTTGGATTCGTGCTTAATAAAGCGCGCGATGGCCTTGTTTCAGATTATGGATATCAGTATGCCCGCGAAGATAAGGAGGAGGATTCCAGCGCGGTGATTGGTTAGTTATCAATGGAGTCGAGCCAGAATGCAAAAAATGAAATCCAATAATCGCCAACGTATTGGAGTAGCTGCTTGGCGTGCGGTGGCATTATGGTTCATACCAGGGATGCTGTTGGCAAGTTGTTCTCTAAGCTTGGCGCAAGAGCCAGGCGTTGGGCCTGGCTTATGGCGAATAAGCCCTCGCATCGGCGTTGGCGCCACCTATTCAGATAATATCAGGCTGGCGCCTTCTAGCGAGGCGGAAGATGATTTGGTTTTACAAGTGGAGCCGGGTATTTCGATAAATAAACGCGGTGGACGGCTTGATCTTCGCTTGGATTATACAGCGCAAGGATTGTTCTATACCAATAACAGTGATGCCAATGCCATTAACAATCAACTACAGGCTTTTGGAACGGGAAAGATTTTTCAGAATAATTTGTTTTTGGATGCGTATGGTTCGATTACGCAAGTACCCATTAATACCCGGGAGAGAACGGATGCCGGCACCTTAGGGGCGGCTGGAGGGACGCCCGCCAGTTTATCTTTTTTCAATAATCTGGATTTGGGATTACCCGGCGCGGCGGAGTTGTTCAATCCAATGGGTATTTTCAACAACATAGCTCTGACGGATAATCAAGTCACTGGCTATCGCTTTGGAGCCAGTCCTTACTGGCGTCAGAATATTCGAAATTGGGCCGAGGTATTCCTGCGTTATCGTTACGATACTATTTCTTACGATAATCAGGATGGTAACGAAGATCCGCAGGTTGAGCAGCAAGTTAACAATGCCGATAGTCAGATTCATACCGTTGAATTTAATCTAACCGACGGGCGCGAGCTTAGTCAATTCAAATGGGATTTGAAATATTTTTATCAACAACAGCAGCGAGACTCTCAGCAAGTCATCAACGCGGTTAATAATGGCGACGATCGTCGAGAAAATGTCATTGGCCAGTTGAGCTATCAATTAAATAAACGATGGTCCTTATTGGCTGAGGGGGGTTATGAAAATAACCAAGTTGCCGATTTCGCCAATAATCGTGATGGTGGTTACTGGGGTTTGGGCGCTCTTTGGGAACCGAGCCGCTTTATTAGATTCAAAGCGTTGTATGGCCCTGATGTTAATGAATTGGCTTTCAACTGGAATCCTACGACACGCACCAGTTTAGAGCTTAGCCGGCGCAATCAGGATGTGGGCGTCGATCCAGGGACTCGCTGGCGCGGCTTGTTAAATCATCGCACCCGTTATACGACTTGGTCGGCTGCTTATACCGATGAAGTGACCAACGAGCAACAGTTGTTGGGTGGCGGCTTGCTTGCTGTGGGGCCTGATGGCCAACCGCTGCCGCTGGATGAGCAAGGCCAACCGATTCTTTTCGAGGGGCCGTCTGGTTTGAGTGACCAAAATTTCAGACGCAAGCGTTTTGAAGCCGGGGTAACGTATCGGCGCGGTCCGACGGGTCTGTCATTTAACGCCTTCACGGAAGACCGTCAAAATCCGGATTTGGCGTCCAACGAAAATACCCATGGCGCGGGCGCTCTTTGGACTTGGCGATTTGCACCGCGTACCGCTTCTTTTGTTGGAGCGGGCTGGGAACATGATGATTTGGGTGAGAATGAGTTAGGTGAAGCTCAGCAGAACGACTATTGGGTGTCTGTGCTTGGCTTGGCCCAGGTTTTTAGTCCAGATGCCGGTGGTTTGATTAGCTATCGCTACTATAAAAACGATACGGATTTAGCTGAGCAGCAATTTCGCGAAAATCGATTCAATATTCGTTTTAATATGAAGTTTTAAATCTAAATGTATACTGAATATTATGGCTTTAGCGCCAAGCCTTTCCAATTAAGCCCCGATCCCCGATTTTTCTTTGGTAGCCGTGCCCATACGCGGGCGCTTTCTTATTTGCGGTATGGCTTAAGCCAGGGGGAAGGGTTCATCGTGATTACCGGCGGCATCGGCACCGGTAAGACTACTTTGGTGAAAAGCCTGTTTCAGGAGCTTGATTCCAGCCAAGTGATTGCCGCTCAATTGGTGACGACTCAATTAGAAGCGGATGAGTTGCTGCGCAGTGTAGTGGCTTCCTTTGGGTTACCTTACGAAGGGATCGGAAAGGCGACGCTGCTCAAGCACTTCGAGGATTTTCTGCGCAGCCACGCCCGACAGGGACGGCGGGTGTTGCTGGTGGTGGATGAAGCACAGAATCTTCCATCTAAATCGCTTGAAGAATTGCGGATGCTGTCGAATTTTCAGATTGCTGAAACCCCATTGTTGCAGAGCTTTCTGCTAGGACAGGAGGAGTTTCGCCATACCTTGCAAGACCCGAGCATGGAGCAATTGCGGGAGCGGGTGATCGCCTCTGGCCATCTCAGTCCTCTGAACGAGTCAGAAACCCGTAGTTATATCGAACACAGGCTGCATGTCGTCGGGTGGGATGGTTGGCAGCCGACTTTTTTCGAAGAAATTTTTCCAGCCATCTATCAGATTACCCAGGGCATTCCGCGTCTGATCAACGTTTTTTGCGATCGTTTGTTGCTCTACGGTTTTCTGGAGGGCTTGCGAGAGTTTACGCCGGCGGCGGCGGAAGTGGTCGGTCGAGAGCTCAACCAGGGTCGAGAAGAGGGGACTCACGCCGTGAGTAGCGGCAATCGGTCGTTGCTGCGGGTGAGTCATGCGATGGAACAGCGGATAATCGAGCTAGAAGAAGCCATGGAATCGCTGTTGCAGCACCCTGAGTGGCAGGAGGCCCAACTGGAGCGGATGGAACGCCGTATCTTGCAATTGGAACCGGCGGTCAAGGTGTTGCGACGGCAACTTGCCGATGTGGTGCGGCGAATGGATGAAAAAAATGTGGACGAAGATTCGCCGGATGAAGCCGATACCAGGGAACAATCCCTGACTTGAGTCCGAAAATTCTAGCCTTCTTTTTAGTCAAGATCGCCACGGACCGGCCAAAGGGGTTGGCGGGTCGGCCACTGATTGCAATCCTGTCAGACGTAGCGCGTTGCGCTGGCGATGCCCTAAGATCGGCATGATGCCATGAGCTGCGATGGTTTGACGCGCGCGGTCGCTTAGCAGGATTTCGGTGGCCGGTTGCAGGGCCGGTTCCCCATCTTGTTCATAACTGTGAGTGGCTAAATCGTCGAGTTCGAGGATGTCGCCTAGACTGCCTTCACCACCCGTTTCAACGAAAGTCGCCGCGATCAACCGGGCGCAAACGAAAGCTGGATTGCCCCAAAGATAAGCGCTGGTATCCCGGCCCAGCGGCATTTCTTCAAATGGAAGCGCCTCGATGGCGCCGGCTTTTTGGCCGTAAGGCAGCCGCAGTAGCACGCGCGGCAGCGCCAAGCCAAGCCAGGGCGCCACCACGCTGGTTCTTAGCTTACGCCAATTTTCCTGATGTGCTGTCGAAAGCGGCTGCCACGTATCTGGATCAGCTAGGGCCGACGCTGATGCGCAGCCCACCATCCCAGGAGAACTGGCCGCCAGAAATGGGCCGCCAGCGTGAGCGGCCAAAGTGCCCAAGGCCGCCAGCAGTGCGATATCCTCCCCACGGGCATCGAAGCTATAATCGCCGATCAGTAGCGACCAAGGTTGTCGGCGCTGCGCGTGAAGGGCATGCTCGATCAGCCGCTTGTATAGTTGGGTTGCTGTTAATTCTCCCGCCGCGGCGCGCAAGTCATCGAGTAATTCCTGTCGGCTTACGTCGAACAAATCAACGCGGACCGTCTCACTGTCGAAATTGGCTATCAGATCGTAAACGCCGCGCCAACTCGCTTCCAACCCCTGAAACGCGGGATGGTGCAGAATCGCGCGCAATTGCGCGCTGATGGCGGTATCTATCGCCGTCAAGACCGCTGGTTTAGGATCGGTATGGACGATGTGGGGCTGAACGATGGCTTGTAACAAGGCATCATTGCTGGCGCTGCCGAATCAGTGGGCTTGGTGGCGGACGCGGGGTTGGGCGTTCGTCCCAGTAATCGTGCAAGTAAAGCCTCGTCGGTTTCTCCCTCTGAGTTTGGGTTGGGCGGAGTAGGTTCCGTGGGTGGAGCGGGGCTTTGTTTGGCGCGGGTTTGCGCGACGATGGTGGAATCGCCCAGGCGGGCGCGGGTCAGGCGCAGGTCCTGCCAGATTTCCAGGCGCGGATAGAGTGCGTCGGGATGAAAATCATCCAGTTGGGCAAAGCCGATCCTAACAGGGACGTGGAGTGCGCTATTGGGCGTTAACTCTAACTTGGGCGCCACCTGAGACATGATGGCATTTAGGTTGTCTACATCTACACGCAGTAATGGACGGCTAGCAAAATCCACCGGAGGGCTGAAGGTTTCACCACGATGTGCGCGGCCACTGAAATCCGCCATGATCAAAATGCGTAGCGCCGTGTTTGAATCGGGGTGAACGGGGGCCGGAACTGACTTGGGCAAGCTCAACTGAAACTCCATCCGATTTGGCATGGTGGCGCTAGGCTCCCGAAGGTTATGGATGCTATGAAGTCTAGTGCGCTATGGGTTATTTGAGCGGTTTGGCGGTAGCCTTTTTGATGGGGCTTTACTGCTAAACTCACTATGGGGCTGCTGTCGTGGCGGCGGGGATGCGGAGTTTGTGGAAATATGGCCACCACCCAAAAACATCGAGTGATCGCGGTCAACAGCGTTTTAGGTGAAGACGTTCTGTTGTTCGCGCGGATGACATTCAAAGAGCACCTGAGTCAGTTATATGACTGTCAGATGGAGCTGTTCAGTGAAAAGACCGATATTAAGTTAGCGGATGTGCTCGGCACGAACATGACGGTTCGGCTGGCCCTGCCCTACCAGCAAGGCGTCCGCTATTTCAACGGCTTCGTTACCCGTTTCAGTTACGAGGGAACGCGAGGGCTGCGTTATGGGGTCTATCGCGCCGAGCTGCGGCCCTGGCTGTGGTTTCTCACCCGCACCTCGGATTGCCGGATCTTTCAGAATAAAAAAGTGCCAGACATTATCAAGGAAATTTTTCGCGAACAAGGCTTTACCGACTTTAGAGAAGCCCTGAGTGGCAGTTATCGCGAATGGGATTATTGTGTGCAGTATCGGGAGACGGATTTTAATTTCGTCAGCCGGCTGATGGAAAAGGAAGGGATGTATTATTACTTCATCCATGAAAACGGGAAGAATATCCTGGTGTTATCCGATGGCATCGGCTCGCACGAAGAATTTGCCAAATATGAAACCGTGCCCTTTTTTCCACCGGATGCCCATGATCGCCGCGAGCGGGATTGCCTGTCAGAGTGGTTTGTCGACCAGAGCGTGCAGCCGGGCGCTTACGTATTGAACGATTACGATTTCACCGCCCCTCGCAAGTCGCTGCGCGCCGTGTTGAATCAGCCCAAAACCCACGCGCTGTCAAATTTCGAGATGTACGACTATCCGGGTACCTACACCGCAATGGGCGATGGCAACAACTATTCCAAAATCTATCTGGAAGCCGTGCAAGCCCAACATGAAGTGGCGCGCGGGCGGGGTAATGCCGCCGGCTTGGCGGCCGGTTATCTGTTCAGCCTGACCGGCTGCCCACGCGACGATCAGAATCGCAAATATTTGATCACATCGGCCGTTCATCATTTGGAATCCGACGAGTACCAATCCTTTGCCGACCTTGGCATTTCAGGTAAACCCTATGCGGGTGAAATCACCGCCATGGATGCCCGACAGCCGTATCGCGCACCGCGCGCCACGCCTAAACCGATGGTGCAGGGGCCGCAAACCGCCGTCGTGGTCGGCCCAGGCGGTGAGGAGATTTATACCGATCAATACGGGCGCGTGAAATGTCAGTTTCACTGGGATCGCTACGGCCAGGCTAATGAAAATAGTTCCTGCTGGATTCGGGTGTCGCAACTGTGGGCGGGCAAACAATGGGGTGCGATGAATATCCCGCGCATCGGCCAAGAGGTGATCGTGGATTTTCTGGAGGGCGATCCCGATCAACCCATCATCACGGGCCGGGTTTACAACGGCATCAACATGCCGCCCTACGACTTACCGGCCAAGGCAACCACGTCCACGCTCAAAAGTAATTCAAGCAAAGGCGGAGCCGGTTTCAACGAAATTCGCTTGGACGATACCAAAGGGAGCGAGCAACTGTTCGTCCACGCCGAGCGCAATGAGGATATCCGCGTCAAGAAGGATGCTTTCGAATGGATTGGTAACGAGCGGCATCTGATCGTCAAATCTGATCAGATCGAGACGGTGGAAGGTGATAAGCACCTGACCGTCAAGGGCGATCAAAACGAAAAGGTCGATGGTTCCGCCTCGCTGAAAATCGGCAGCGATCAAAAAGAAGAAATTGGCGGCGACCAGCACTTGAAGATCGGCAGCCGGCAGAATATCAAGGCCGGCGGCACCGTCTCGTTGAATGCGGGTATGGATTTGCAACAGAAAGTCGGGATGCGACATGCGGTGGATGCCGGAATGGAGATTCATTTGAAGGGCGGCATGACGGTCGTGATTGAAGCGGGCGTCTCACTAACGATTAAGGTGGGCGGCAACTTTATCAACATCAACCCGGCGGGCGTTTTCATTCAGGGAACGATGGTGATGATCAACAGCGGCGGTGCGGCGGGTTCTGGTTCGGGGTGTTCACCGGAGCCGCCATCGCCGCCTACCGCGCCCAAGGACCCGACGGAAGCGGCTACCGCTGAATCCGGTCAAGTCAGCGATGCGCAAGCACAAGGTCCGGCCCAGCAAAAGAGCCAGAACGTAAGTTCAGCCAGCGTTGATAATCTTGAGTTGACGGATGACGGTTTGGATGGGAATCGTTCGCCAGTGTTGCCGCTTACGCCGATGCAACGGGTGCAAGAGGAAGAACAGATCAAACAGGCCAAAACCGCCCAGAATGCCAGTGATACGGGTAAGCCTTTTTTTGAACCCCCAACGCCTTCTCCCAAGCCGCCACCTGGAGGATCGAAAAATAAATAAACGCCCATCGCTTGGGAGCGCATGATGGCTGTGGTCGATCCATCCGAAATCTTAGCCAGACATGTATTCGTTGATCCCAACGCCCATGTTTACGCCATCTTGGATGGGGCTGCCATCCCGGATCTGCCGGAAAAGTTGCAGGAGCATGGAGTCAATGCCGTGTGCCTGTATCGGGGCGAACTGATTTCGGAGCTGTCTAAAGTGGCCCCGTATCAAGTGATGCTGGAGCGGGAATCAGCGTTTACTCATTGGCTTTTTCGCGAGGGCTGGGGGCGGCATTGGGGCATCCTGGCGGTCAGTCGGGCGGATTGGCGCTTGGTGCGCGAGCATTTATGCAGCTTGATCATGGCCTACGATCCTGACTGGCAGCCGTTGTACTTCCGCTATTACGATCCCCGCGTGTTGCGTGTCTATTTGCCGACTTGCGATGCCGATGAATTGCAGGCGCTGTTCGGCCCGCTTGCCCGCTTGCTGTGCGAAGACGAGGCGGGGGGGTTGCTGAAGTTCTGGGTGGCCGGAGGACAGCTGGGTGGCGAGCAAGCGGCTTTGGAATTCACTCCGCCGCCTTAAGGGCGACGGGCTGGTCGCACGCGGAGAATAGCCATGTTGGTGATGCGCAAATCGCAGATGGAAACGTTCGAGCATCTTGCGGTAAAGCGGTTCGAACAAGGTTTGCACGATCATTTGCGAAACTTTTCCGCGGCATGTCGCGGTGTTGGGTGAAGCGTGGTTGTCGCGGATGGTGCGCTACAGTGTGCAGCGAGCCGAGAGCTGATGCCTGGAAACGGAGCGTGGCATCTATCTTTACGTGGCGCTGATGTTCATGCTGGGCAGCCGGTTTGATGAAGACCCGCAATTCCCTTGGGCTTTACGCGAAACCGAAACAGCTGCTCCGGTTTCTCCTCCATCCCAGGCGGTGAGCGCTGCTGTGGCGAAAGCGGGAGAAACCGTGTCTGGGCAAGAGGACGCCATGCCGCAAGAGACCGCCGGTGCGCGCATCGAACGGATTTACGGCCAAGCCATGGTGTTTCTGGATCAAGCGGTCGGGCCTGACAACGCACTCTTACAGCAATCGCTCAATCTTTTTCGCCAGCTCCAAGCCTTTGACAGCTTGCCGGACACACCCAGTATTGGCCACCGTTTGTTGTTGTCCTTGCAAATGCTGGCGCCCGAAAAATACCGGTTGCTTGGCGAAAAGCCATTACGCCAGACTATCCGCCACGGTTACGAAAATGCCAAGCGTCATGGCCTCGGCAACGAACGCGATATAATGCACTATCTTGCCCTGGTTTTTTGCTGGGTAGTGGGTTTGATAACGATCCGCTCTATCCTTGGGCGGCGACGGTATTGAAAGAAGCCGAACCGGCGCAAAAGGGCGCGGCGTTGCGCGAGGCCGCCTTGAAAATATCTGGTGAAATACCCGCCCGGTTGTACCCGCCGCGCCGAGCAGAGCGCCGTCGCTTTAGCCAAAGCGGCCAAACCCTACCGGCGGATTATTGAAGCATCGCCCGCGCCGTTGCCATCGCCGGTTACACCAGTACTTCCAAACAAGGTGGATGGCTAAGAAAAGCCGCTGGACTGGCGGTCAAGCCATAAGCGCCGGATTGAAAGACCACGATCAAATCGCCCACGTCCGCCTTGGCCAGTTCCATGCGGTCGGCGAGAATGTCGAGCGGCGTGCAGAGCGGGCCGACGACTGACGCCACTTCGCGCTCGGTTCCGATGATTCGGTTACCGATCACAACGGGGTAATTCTTGCGAATGACCTGGCCGAAGTTGCCGGAAGCGGCCAGATGGTGATGCAAGCCACCATTGGTGATTAGAAACGTCTGGTCCCGCGAGACCTTACGGTCAAGCACTTCCGCCACGTAAATCCCGGCTTCGCCGACGAGGTAACGACCGAGTTCCAGCACCACGCGCGCCTCTGGTAGCCGTTTTTCGACCAGAGACAACCAGTGCGCTAGATTGGCGGCGACCGGCGCCAAATCCAGCGGCCTATCGCCGGGAAAATAGGGTATGCCAAAGCCGCCCCCGATGTTCAATAAGCGCACCGGGGCCGGGGTGGCGGTGGCCAACTGTAACGCCAGCTCAAAGGTGTGATTTTGCGCTTCGATAATCGTGTCAGCGCGCAGGTTCTGCGAACCGCTGAAGATATGAAAGCCCTGGAAATCAAGATCTAATGCCCCAATCCGATCCAGCAAATCCGGCAGCTGTTCGGTATCGACCCCAAAGGGCTTGGCACCACCGCCCATTTTCATCCCCGCCGCTTTTAGTTCAAAGTTTGGATTGATTCTGACAGCGACGCGCGGTCGGCGGCCTTGTTCTTGGCCCAAGCGAGCGACAGTTTCCAGTTCACGGTAGGATTCCAGATGGATGGTAATGCCGGCGGCGATGGCGGCGGCGAGTTCCGCCGGACGCTTGCCAGGACCGGCAAAACTGATCGCGGCGGGCGGCATACCCCCATCCAACGCGATTTTCATTTCTCCCGCGGAAGCGACATCAAAGCCATCAACCAGTCCGGTCATATGCTGCACCAGCGCCAGCATTGGATTGGCCTTGATGGCGTAGTGGATTTCGATAGCGGGCGGCAGCGCCGCGCGCAGTAGTGCCACGCGCTCGCTTAATAACCGGCGGTCGTAGGCATAGAATGGCGTTTGCCCCACCCGCGCCGCCAGTTGAGTGAGCGCCATCCCACCGATCCACAGGCAATCGTCGATCACTGGAAATTGTGACAACGGCGAATGAGCGGGACGGCCGATGTTCATGACGCATTCTCGGAAAACAGGGTGCGCAGTTCGGCTAAGAGGGTTTTGCGGTCGATTTTACCGTTAGGGTTGCGCGGCAGATCAGTTGAGCGGGTGACGATTTGAAGGGGAACCATGAAATTGGGCAAATGCTGCTTGCAGTGATTGATCAGTTCGCTCTCGCTGAAATCTTCGCGCAGCGGTTTGAGGGCGGCGACGATTGCTTGACCCAACGCGGGATGCGGAATCCCCAGCGCCGCCGCCTCGGCAATTTGACCGCTGCTATATAACACGTCCTCAATTTCGGTGGGGCTGACTCGATAGCCGGAGGTTTTGATCATATCGTCCTTACGACCGATGAAATAGAGGAAACCTTCAGTGTCAGCACGGACGGTATCGCCCGACCAAACGGCTATTTCAGCGAGCGGCAAGGCCGTGTTCTGACCCGGTGCGGGTCGGAAGTGCTCGGCGGTTTTCGCTGGATCGTTCCAATAGCCTTGGGCGACCAGCGAACCGCGATGCACCAGCTCGCCAGGTTCGTCCGGGGCACAGGGCGAGCCATCGTCACGGACTACTAGAATTTCGGCATTAGGGATGGCTTTACCGATCGAGTCCGGCCGACGGTCGAGTTCCGCCGGCGGCAGATAGGTTGATCGAAACGCCTCGGTCAGACCGTACATCAGAAACGGAGTGGTCTTCGGCAAGGCTTGGCGCAAGGCGGCCAGCGTGGCGCGCGGCATTGCCCCGCCAGAATTGGTAAAGTAACGCAAACTATCCACGGCGGATTGCGGCCAGTCCAGTTGCGCCAATTGCACCCACATGGGCGGTACCGCGGCCAAACCGGTGATGCGTTCACGCGCGACCGTCGCAATCACATCGCGCGGCAGCAAGTAATCCATCAGCACAGCGCCCGCGCCAACCGTGAAGGCCGTCGTTAGTTGGCTGAGGCCGTAGTCGAAACTGAAGGGCAGTACCGCCAGAATTCGGTCATCCGCGCGATTGGCGAGATAATCGGCGACGCTTTCAGCGCCCGCGACCATATTCCGATGAGATAACACCACGCCTTTTGGTTTACCCGTACTGCCTGACGTGTACAAGATGGCCGCCATGTCAATGTCGATGGCGGCGCGAGCGGAGGAGTGGCCGGTGGCGGTTTCTGAGAGCGTGGTCCAGCTGAGGGTCTGAAAAGGATAAGAAGAAGGTGGAGCAACCGTTTCCTCGACCAACACCACCGTGTGCAGGTCGGGGCATTCGACGAGATGACGGCTCAGCGCATCGGACCGGTCGCGGGCGGTGACCAGAATCCGTACATTACAATCGCGTAAAATATAGCTGACCTGTTCGGGTTTCAGTAGCGGATTGATCGGTACGAATACCCCGCCGGCCAGCGCGGCGCCGAAGAGAGCGACCACGGTTTCTCGTCGTTTGGGGAGATACACCGCGACTCGCTCGGCGCGCTGGAGGCCGAGCGCCAGCAAACCGCTCGCGGCTGTTGCCATCTGTGTGGCCAGCGTGGCGTAATCCAATACCGTTTGCCGGTAAACGATGGCGGTGGCGTTCGGGCGGCGATTTGCCTGCTCAAGAACGAGTTCGTGCAGCAATCTGGCCATGGGGGTTCCGAAGCGCTTTTATTGAAGTTCTTGATGGGGTTGGCGCAATGATAACCCCTTGGCGGTCGCAGGTCACAGACCGGTGATCCAATTCGGTTTTTTGTATTGCGTGTGAGGAGTCAAAGGTGACGCCTAGCTTCAACCAACCCGTACTGCGGCTTTACTCCACCAGCGGTTGCCATTTATGCGAGCAAGCGGCGGTGTTGATTGCGCGGCAAACCAGCCTAACTTGCCAATGGATGGAAATCGCTGATGATACGGCCTTATTGGAACGATATGGCGTCCGCATTCCCGTCTTGTCGCGATTGGATACTGGCCAGGAACTGGATTGGCCCTTCGACGCCCAGGCGGTCGCACGGTTACTCGCGGTCTAAACTTAAGCACGAGGGTCGCCGTTTCGGTTGATTTGGCCTATACCAATACCTTACTCAATATGCAGGCCGCCAATGACGATAAGTCCTAAATCACAATCACACAGGCGAACGAGATGAAAAAGCGAACACAGGCTGATTCCGTTGTGGTTTTCGGTTTTATTGGAATCTTATTGATGGCGGCTCCTTCAGTGTGGGCTTGCGGGCTGCAAAGTAGCGAGCAAAGCGTTACGGCCGGCGGCAGCGCCTTTGGTGGCGGCAGGTTGCCGAACGGTGATGGGTCCGCCGCTTATTACAATCCCGCCCATATGATGTTGGGTACAGGGACACAGGCCCAGAATGGAATGACGTTTATCGGTGTTCGCATGAAAACGGACAATGCGGGATCGACTCGCCGGCTGCCAGCCAATCTGGGCGATTTACTGACCAAGCCGCCGGGTACGGTGGTGCCGGTGTTCATAACGACGCCCTCCACCGGGTACGCCGATGATGGCGGCACCGACAATTGGGTGCCTAACGGTTATTACATCATGGACATCAACGACCGGATGCGGTTTGGCTTGAGCCTGACCGCGCCGTTCGCGGTCAGCACCAGTTATGGCAAGGGCTGGGTGGGTCGGTATCACGCGCTCGATTCCGAACTGCTGACGGTGGATGTCAATCCCTCCATCGCTTATCGCATTAATGACAAGCTATCGGTCGGTGGCGGTATTAGCGCTCAGTATGCCGAGGCCAAATTGACTCAAGCCCTGTTCAATCCCTTCAATCCCACCAGGGATGGTCATGTTGAGCTTAAAGGCGATGACTGGGGATTTGGGTTCAATCTGGGAGCGGTGTATGAATTTGATCCCAGCACTCGCGTGGGTCTGAGCTATCGTTCGCGAATCAAGTACACCTTGGAAGGTGATCGCACCATCGGCGATTACATTCCAGGACGCAACGGCAAAATATCGGCCAAGGTGGATTGGACCGCGCCCGACTGGGCCGCGCTGGCTATCTACAAACGGCTGGATGATAAATGGGCGGTGATGGCCAGCACGCGCTGGACCAACTGGAGTTTGTTCCAGGAATTGAAGCCTCAATATGCGGACGGCACGCAGACGGTGATCGAGGAAAAGTGGGAAGATAGTTGGGCCTTCAGCATCGGCGTCAGCTATGACTATAGCCCGCAATGGACCTTCCGAGCGGGTTATGTTTACGAACAAACCCCGGTGCCGTCCGCCCAATACCGGACGCCGCGGATTCCCGACGGCGACCGTAACGCGCTGGGAATTGGTTTCAGCTACCACCCAAGTCCGCAATGGTCGGTGGATTTCGGTTACATGCGTATTTTGTTTGATGAAGTCAAGGGGATTAATACGCTCGATTTGTTGCCAGTGGCTGGATTGGCGACCGATACGCTGCGCGTTGATTATAGCGGAACTGGAAATTTAGTCGGCTTGCAAGCCCACTATCGCTTTTAAGCTGACGAAGCAACCGCGTTCAGCCGCGCTGACCAAGCCGGGGATTTCTGCCCCGGCTTTATTTTTGGGGGCGGACAGAGAGATACTGACCGTATGTGGTCATGTTTCGGCAGCCTGAAGCGAGGAGTTTGACGCATGAATAACGCAGCAGCCATCCGCCGGGTGGCGGTTCTGGGCGCGGGCGTGATGGGGGCGCAGATCGCCGCTCATCTGGCCAACGCCGACATACCGGTGGTGTTGTTCGATTTGCCGGCCAAGGACGGCGACCCCAATGGGGTTGTGACCAAGGCCATCGCCCATCTGGCCAAGCTGAATCCGGCCCCATTGGCGGTCAAGGAGCGGGTCGAGCTGATCCAACCCGCCCATTACGACCAGCATTTGGAGGCGTTGCGAAGCTGCGATTTGCTGATCGAAGCTATCGCCGAGCGCACGGATTGGAAAGCGGATCTCTACCGCCGCATCGCGCCTTATCTCAACGACCGGGCGATTCTGGCGACTAACACTTCCGGCTTGCGGCTGAATCTATTGGCCGAGTCGGTGCCGGAAAATACGCGTCCGCGCTTCTGCGGTATTCATTTTTTCAACCCGCCGCGCTATATGGCGCTGGTCGAACTGATTCCCTGCGCGGCCACCGATCCGGCGATTCTCGATGTGTTGGAAACCTTCCTGGTCAGCACTTTGGGCAAAGGCGTGGTACGGGCTAAGGATACGCCCAATTTCATCGCCAACCGGATCGGCGTGTTTTCGATGGCCGCCATCATGCATCACACCCAAGCCTTCGGACTCGGCCTGGATTTGGTGGATGCGCTGACCGGCCCCGCCATCGGCCGGGCCAAGAGTGCGACCTATCGCACCGCCGACATCGTCGGCCTGGACACGATGGACCATGTGCTCAAGGGTTCGGCGCGGGCGCTGCCGCAAGATCCCTGGCGGACGTATTACGCCGTTCGCGCGTGGCTTGAGACGCTGCTCGCCAAAGGTGCGCTCGGCCAGAAAACGGGGGCGGGCATCTACGCCAGCAAGGGCAAGCAAGTGTTCGATCCAGCAGTCGGCGCTTACCAGGCTGCTGGGGCTAAACCAGACGAAGCGGTGCAGGCCATTCTCAAGCTTAAAAATCCTGCTGAAAAATTTGCCGCTTTGCGCGCTAGCGACCACCCGCAAGCGCAATTTCTGTGGGCGATCCACCGAGATGTTTTCCATTATGCAGCGGTGCTGTTGGTGGAAATCGCCGACAACGCCCGCGATGTCGATTTCGCCATCCGCTGGGGTTATGGTTGGAACCTGGGGCCGTTTGAAATCTGGCAAGCGGCCGGCTGGAAACAGGTGGCCGCATGGATCAAGGAAGATATCGCCGCCAGCAAGGCGCTGACAGCAACGCCGTTACCGGATTGGGTCGATCGAATCGACGGCGTGCACCAACCGCAAGGTTCTTATTCGGCGGCGGAAAATGTCTACAAGCCGCGTTCGAATCTGCCGGTTTACCAACGTCAGCTTTATCCCGAACAAGTGTTGGGCGAAGCGCCGCGCCGCTACGGCGAAACGGTGTTCGAAAATAGCGGCGCGCGGCTGTGGACGACTGGCGACGGCATCGGCGTGCTGAGCTTTAAGAGCAAAATGCACGTCATCGGTGACGATGTGTTGGATGGCGTGCTAGAAAGCCTGAAAATCGCCGAACAGCGTTTCGACGGACTGGTGCTGTGGCAGACCGAAGCGCCGTTCAGCGCCGGGGCCAATCTGGCGCAAGCGGTATCGGTGGTGCTGGCTGGCGATTTCGCGACGCTTGAAAAAAACGTCGCCAAGTTCCAACAGACCACCAGTGCATTGCGCTATTCAGCGGTTCCAGTGGTGGGCGCGGCGCAAGGGCTGGCGCTGGGCGGCGGTTGCGAGTTCCTCATGCACTGCGACCGGGTGGCGGCGGCGCTGGAAAGCTACATCGGTCTGGTCGAGGTTGGCGTCGGGCTGATCCCGGCGGGCGGAGGTTGCAAGGAATTTGCTCTGCGCGCCGCGACCGAGGCCAAGGGCGGCGACCTGCTGCCGTTCCTGCGGCCGTATTTCGAGGCGATGGCAATGGCCAAGGTATCGCGCAGCGCCGAGGAGGCCAAGCAGCTGGGCTACCTTAAGCCGTCCGATGTGATCGTCTTCAACCCGCACGAACTGCTCTACATCGCCAAGGCGCAAGCGCGAGCGTTGGCCGAGACGGGTTATCGGCCGCCCCAACCGCGTCTGATTCGGGTGGCGGGTCGGACCGGTATCGCCGCCTGTCAGATGGCACTGGTCAATATGCGCGCCGGCGGCTTTATCTCGGCGCACGACTATGAGTTGGGGCTCAAGATCGCCATCGCGTTGTGCGGCGGCGATGTGGACCCCAATAGCTGGGTCGATGAGACGTGGTTGCTCGGTTTAGAGCGCCAAGCCTTCGTCGAACTGGCCAAGAATCCGCTCACTCAGGCCCGGATCGAGTCCATGCTCAAGACCGGCAAGCCGCTGCGTAACTGAGAGTTGGGAGATCGATCATGAGCAAACAGGTTCAGGATGCTTACATCGTGGCCGCCGCGCGCGCGCCAGTCGGCAAGGTGCGCGGCGCGTTTCGCAACACTCGCCCGGACGATCTGCTAGCCCATGTGCTGCGCGGCGTGATCGACCAATGTCCAGGGCTGGACCCGAAGCAAATCGGCGATGTAATCGTCGGTTGCGCCATGCCGGAAGCCGAGCAGGGTATGAACGTGGCACGGATCGGTTTGCTGCTGGCCGGCTTGCCGGACAGCGTGCCCGGCATGACCATCAACCGCTTTTGCGCTTCCGGGCTTCAGGCGGTGGCGCAGGCCGCCGATCGCATTCGCTTGGGTGAGGCTGATGTCATGATCGCGGCGGGCGCCGAAACCATGACCCTGATTCCGATGGGCGGCAACAAGATCGCGCTCAATCCGGCGGTATTCGCCAAGGACGAAAACATCGGTATCGCTTACGGCATGGGCTTGACGGCGGAAAAGGTTGCGGAACAGTGGAAAGTCTCCCGCGCCGATCAAGATGCCTTTGCGGTGGAAAGCCATCGCCGCGCCGCCGCCGCCATCAATAATGGCGAATTCAAGCAGGAAATTCTGCCTTACACCGTCATTGACCGTGCGCCGGATAGCCAGACGATGCAAGTTCAAATCCGCGAGCGAGTGGTAAAGGACGACGAAGGCCCACGCGCTGATTCCAACGTAGAGGCTTTGGCGAAACTCAAACCAGTATTCGCCGCGCGCGGCAGCGTCACCGCCGGCAACAGCTCGCAGATGAGCGACGGCGCGGGCGCGGTGGTGCTGATGAGCGAGCGGATGGTTTCTCAACTGAACCTGCAACCGCTGGCCCGCTTTGTGAGCTACGCCGTGGCTGGCGTGCCGCCGCATATCATGGGCATCGGTCCGATCGCGGCGATTCCTAAAGCCCTGGATTTGGCGGGCTTGCAGAAAAATGATCTCGATTGGATCGAATTGAACGAGGCATTTGCCGCGCAGAGTTTGGCGGTGATGCGCGAGTTAGATCTGGACCCGGTCAAAGTCAATCCGCTCGGCGGCGCGATCGCCCTCGGCCATCCGCTGGGCGCGACCGGCGCGATCCGAACCGCCACGCTGGTGCATGGGCTACGCCGTCGAGGTGGGAAATACGGGATGGTCACGATGTGCATCGGCACTGGCATGGGCGCGGCGGGTTTGCTTGAATCGTTGTAGAGTCTCAGCGGAGTAATTTTTGCTTTGTCAAAACGAAAGCCCACCGACCATGCCGGTGGGCTTGAGTTCATCCGCGTCGGCGTAAGCTCCAAAAGAGTACGCGCCCGAACCAGTTTGAAGGATTTGAGTTTGCTCCTCGCGCGGTACTTATCCTGGCCGCCAACAGTTTTTTAACGCCACTTGCGCGTGAAGCAATATTGCTGCTGATGGCTCCATCCTTGGAGGTATATCATTGCGGATCGGGAACTTGCCGCCGAGGTGGCGCCCTAGTTTTTCAGAGCGGCTGCTCCTGTGATGGACCCCCATACCATGCCGGCTGACGGACTGGTGACAGCAGGGATAGCCGGATTGCCGCCTACCAGCTTGGTAAAAGTGGCGGTGACGTTTCTGGCCCCCGCCATTGTGACCCTGCAGGTGGAAGTTCCAGTGCAAGGACCGGTCCAGCCGGAAAAGCGCGAACCCGATGCCGGGGTTGCGGTGAGGGTCACAGCGGCGCTGACGGCATAGGTCTGATGGCAGTCAGCGCCGCAGTTGATGCCTGCTGGACTGCTGGTTACGGCCCCCGTTCCTGTCCCAGCCTTGGCGACAGTCAGCGCATAGGTGGCAGCGCTACGGTTGAAGGTCGCGGTGACGTTTCTGGCGGCGTTTATCGTGATTTTACAGGTCGCGGTGCCAGTGCAGGCGCCGCTCCAGCCGGTGAAAACCGACCCGGCGGCGGAGATTGGAGTGAGGAAGACAATTGTGTTGACAGCATAGGTCTGAGTGCAGTCGGCACCGCAATTGATGCCTGCTGGACTGCTGGTCACAGTGCCCGTTCCTGTCCCAGCCTTGGCGACAGTCAGCGAATAGGTAGTAGTGCTACGGTTGAAGGTCGCGGTGACGTTTTTGGTGGTGCTCATCGTAACTTTACAGGGCGCGGTGCCGGTGCAGGCACCGCTCCAGCCGGCGAAAACCGAACCAGCGGCGGAGATGGGGGTTAGGATGACGGTCGTGTTGGTGGCATAGGTCTGATTGCAGTCGGTGCCGCAATTGATGCCTGCTGGGTTGCTAGTAACCGTTCCAGTACCGGTACCGGCCTTCGCAACGGTCAACGTGTAATAATTTGATGAACCGACGATTGAGATGCATGAGGGATAGGCGCTGGCGGTCTGTGACACATGGCTGCTAATAACGGTGCTCACGCGGCTGGCGGCAATGCCGTAGGGATGATTAAGCCCGAATTTTAGGGCAATGTTCGACAGTCCTCCACCGAGCAGGTGGCAATAGCTCATGATGGTGCCATTACCCGCGCCGGGTGTGCCGCCGGTCAATGAATTCAGTCCTGGTAAGTTGCCGTTGGTGCAGGCATCGACCGGATTGCTGTTATTGCCTATCCCCTCATAGTCGTGTGTGTGCGGTGAATTAAAGTTGTGACCGATTTCATGGGTGACGACAACCAGATCCCAAACGGGTTGGGGATTGTTAAGCTGGAAATCGCCGCTCAGATTGGCGCTGTAGCCGTAACCGTAACTCCCGTCGCACAAGACGCCAACGTAGGCGATGCCACCACCGAGGTGACGGGCGCTCAGAAAATGGGCAATGGCTCGCTTCACACCAGTCCTATGGGTGTTCCAGTAACTCTGAAAATTCGTTAAACCTTGATACGTCTCGGTGTGGTTCCATGGGTCGCTGGCCGGGCCGCCCGCCCACAGGCTCACGTAACTGACGGTGAGCTTGGTGCTGGCTTCTCGCTGGTAAATGGTGGAGGCGTATGCGAATAAGTTGCCGATGTACGATGTAGCGGCGCTGCTGTTGCCAAAGAGCGCGAAAAACTCACCGTCGGTTTCGATGGCGACCGGAACATTGTACAGTCGCCCCGCGGCCAGCGCCTGCGGGGCAATGGCTTCCTGAGGCGTGAGGCGGGGAGTGCGCAAAGCTTTAGGCAATTTATCGACACCGCATTGGAAGGGTTCCACGGTGTTGGATAGCCCGCTTTGCTTCAACTCGCGGCTGGTCAGGCCAACCCTTGGACCGCCCGCTTCCGCGCCGCCAGCTAGAATCCAGAACTTTTCCCCTTCTTGGACGATGCCGCGCATAACGCCATTGGCATCGGCGGAAAGAACCGCCAGAGAATCCGGCTTCCCGGCAATGCCGCCACGATAATAAGCATCTTTTGGGGGAGGCAGCGCCGTTTCGGCGCCGTCTTGATGAACCACGATTCGGGCGTCGGGGGCGAACACCTCAAAGCGCTCCAACTCCAGACTAACCGGCGAACTAGCGCTATCGAGCACGACATCGTTCAGCTTCAAGGATTGGCCAACCGCCACTTGATCCGATAGCGCTGAAGACAGCACGGTTTGCATGGTGGCGGTGTGGTCTTGGGCAAAGGCGCTTGGTATCTGAAAAGTGCCCACCAAAATGCTTGACCATACTACGATTAATGCCATTATCGGGTGGAGAAAGTAGGTTCTGGGGTACAACACCGACGCTGTTATTTTCATGGTTATTGATTAATAAATTTGATAAAATAAATAGTTTATGTAAATTATAAATATCACATATAACTTATAAAATACAATCAATAGATTAAATGAAAAGCATTGAAGCTTCAACTACTCCTGAAATTTTGGCGTACGCTGAAGCTGTTCCGTACAACAAGTCGCCGAGCAGCTGTAGCGTGTGCTACCCATTTATCTGGAGCAACTGATGAGGAAGACCATACCATGATTGCAATGCGTGCGGATGCCGGGCGCGGCTGGGGCTGGATCGTTGAGGGCTGGCGCTTGTTCGCCAAATCACCAGTAATTTGGGTAATGATCATGTTGATATACATGAGCATTATTGTCACTCTGTCATTTTTCCCTTACGTCGGTCGGCTGGTAAACGCGTTGTTAATTCCGGTACTGGTCGGTGGAATGCTTTATGGAGCGGCTACCCAGGCTAATGGAGGGAAGTTGCAGGTGCTGCACTTATTTCGTGGCTTTCAAGATCAGGACCGGACAGGCCCATTGCTATTGCTGGGCGCAATCGGAATTGGCGGTTATTTGCTGATGGGACTGGTGATATTGCTTTTCATGGGTGGCACACTGGCCACTGGAATGATGATGGACAGCACCGGGATGGCTGTGACGCCTCAAACCTTGGTTAGCTTGCTGGCGGGAGCCGGTTTAGTGGCATTGCTGGTCGTCCTGATCCTCGTCTTTTTGGTGGCCGCCGCGTGGTTCTATGGCGTTCCGCTAGTGATGCTCGCTGGTCAAAATGCCTGGCCCGCCGTGCAGGATAGTCTTGTGGCCGGTTGGAGCAACATCTTGCCACTACTGGTTTTCGGATTAATTTCCCTGATACTGATGCTCTTGGCTCTCATTCCGCTCGGTTTAGGATTTTTGATCTGGGGGCCAGTGATGATTTGCGCGACATATGCCAGCTATCGAGAAGTTTTTGAACGGCCGGCGACGCCATCAATTAAGCTTTCTAAGTAGAGCCAATGGGTCGGCGTCAATAAACTTTATTGCTTACAGGCATTTTGAGAAGCGGGCAGCCTAATGGGTTTAGGCTACCCGACTTGAAAGCAGGGAAAAACCAGGCAAGATCAGATGAGGCTGTCTCCTTATCATCCTCGTTGCCTCTATTCAACCCCAGATATCAAGGATTTGATCAGTCGAGTTCGCAATAGCTGGACTGCTTCAAACACTTCTTGGGCGGTTTCCACGTATAGCGGCCCCGTCTCTTGAAACACGCTGCCTTGATTGCCGAGCAAGCTCACCGCTACCCGGATTTTTTGCACCATTTTGGTTTGTGGGATATCCCAAACTAGTGCTTTGTCGGCTGTAATCGTTAATGGCATAACAATATCTCCTGATTTGAGTCCATATCCGATCCAAACGCTGTGGTTGGATCGTCGGTTTGCTCGTGGCAGGAGAAATTAAGGCATTTTTGATGCCAATGGATTACTTAACTGGTCAATTCAGAGGCCAAGGGTGGTGAGGAGGTATTGTGGGGCGTAATGGAGCCTGCAAGCTTCAGCCGAACTTGAATTCCTCGATCAATAGTTGAAGTTGAAGCAGCGCATGGGTATCGATGCTGAGCACGCGAAAGCCTGTGTCATAAAAGTCGGGATTGATGTCTCGACCGGTCCAGAGGCTTTCCGCTTCCAATTCCAGGCGTTGGCGCGGTTTGTCCTCCTGCGGAACATCTACCCATAACTGAAAGGTTTTGTTGAGGGGAGGCGCTTTATCGCCGACCAGACGCATGCCTTCCTTGTTGATATCCACGATTTGCCCAATCAACTCGTTGGTGTCTCGATCATAAACTCGCAAGTACATCGTCAGATACCAACGTTTGATTCGGCGCTTTTCGATTCCTGAAGAATCATTGGAAAAACTCATGGTGGCCTCTTGAAAAGTAGGGTGTTTTGGAAGAGTGATCGCGCCAGAGAGCCGAAGATCGGTTCAAAGTGGTTAACTGGGCTGCCAATCTAGGATGGGACCGTCGTCACTGTCGTCATTTAAGATGGTTCAAGCCGGCACGGCCGGGTTCAAGCTGTAGGTCACCGTGAGACTGGCCTGATCCAGGATATGCCCGGTGATCGCCGCCAGCACCTCCGGTCCGGTAAATTCGCCTTTAATTGGGCAGCGTTCCGTATCCAGCGCATACAGTGTGAAAACGTAGTGGTGGACCAGGCTATCGTTCCAAGGCGGACAAGGACCATCATAACCAAAATAATTGCCTGCCATCGTGGGATCGCCCGCAAACCACTCCCGATAATTATTGATACCTTGGCGAGTGCCGCGTGGGCCCGCCGGCCCCGATTTGCCGCCGGGAGTGATACCGTCGGAAAACTCTCCAGCGCTGATGTGACTTGGTTGCGGAGCGAGATCGACCAGAACCCAGTGATAAAAATCGACGCGAGGGAGATCGGCCGGGACTTGGCGGCCTTCTTGATTCACGTCGTCCGCGCGGCTTGGAACGTCGGGATCTTGACAGATTAGCACCAGCGAACGAGTGTCCGGCGGCAGTGTGCCCCACTCAAACGACGGATTGCGGTTAGGGCCCAGTGCGACATGCTGCGCGGGATCAGCTATCCCAAAAGCATATTCAACGGGAATCGGTTGCTGATCGCGCAGGACGGGGCTGGTGAAATGCATGGGATTCTCCTTAAGAACAATCGCGCCATAGGGTGAGGAAGCGGATGCTAATGCTAATGCTAATCAGGTTCGTGTTCGAGAGCCGCAAGATCGTGCTGGATAGACGTGCCTAATCAATTTCACATGGGTTGGTTGTTACCAAAAAATTGCCGTACGTTAAGGTTTCCGAACGGTCGGATTGATTTTAGTAACCATAATAATTCTTACATCATATTAGGTTCATTCGCGCTACTTTCAAGCGGATTTTCTCGTCACTCGTTGCATAGGGTGAGTGTTAAGGGGATCGCTCAAGAGGCTAGCTGCACTGGGCGGGCAAGCCGATAATCTAAAATTTTGGCCCGCGTTGGCTATTCTAAACGTTGATATAAGCTTTTATTCCATAAAATGCTTTAACTCCTTGGCTTAGAAATGGTTGATGCGGCGGTATGAATGATCCGCAAGATTAGGGATTCCATGCGGGCCCGCCCAGCACGCGCCAGCGACGGTATACGGTCAATGTCATGAATAAAGCTGAAAAGTGAAAAAAACCAATAGCGACGGCCAGACAGAAGCTGGCCAATTGCCACCCAGCGGATCGTCCAAGCTGGATACGGCGGCGGCTGCCAAGGTTCCAACAAACTGGATCGCGCCTCTTTCTAATAGCCGCAAGCAACGAACATCTGACCAGCGCTCGCCGTTTAAAACCTCGTTCTACATGGTTGGAATCCTGATGATGCTCTTCAGCGCGACCATGGTGCCGCCGATGGGCGTGGCCTGGTGGTATGACGGCTACCATGTGGTCATGCCCTTTGGGCAGACGCTGGTGGCAACCCTGGGGCTGGGCTTGCTGTGTTGGTTGCCAGTCTGTCAGATCAAGATCGACTTGCGCAACCGGGACGGTTTCATCCTGGTGGTAGCGTTCTGGATGCTGGCGTCACTGCTGGGCGCCCTGCCATTCATGCTGTCCGAAGCGCCGCACATGCCGCTGGTGGACGCGGTGTTCGAGACGGTTTCCGGGTTGACGACGACCGGCGCCAGTGTACTGTCTGGTTTGGATCAGATGCCCAAGGCCATTTTGTATTATCGGGCGCAACTGCACTTCTTGGGCGGGATTGGCATCGTCGTGCTGGCGGTGGCGTTGATGCCGATGCTGGGTATCGGCGGCATGCAACTATACCGGGCTTCGACGCCGGGGCCGATGAAAGATGAAAAACTGACGCCACGGATTACCGAGACCGCCAAAAATCTGTGGTTCATCTATGTCGGACTAAACTTGGCATGCTTTCTAGCGTATTGGCTGGCTGGAATGGACCCTTTCGAAGCCGTTTGCTACAGCTTTACCACGATTGCGCTTGGGGGACTCGCCCCTCATGACGCCAGCATTGGTCATTACCAAAATCCGGTGTTTGAGTGGATTACCATTTTTTTCATGCTGATGGCGATGGTCAGTTTCGCCTTGTATTTTCTGGCCTGGCGTTCGTGGAGCCTGAAAGCCATCGTCAGTGATGCTGAGTTTCGGTTTTGCATGAAAGTAGTGGCCGGCATTGTCGCCATCGCTACCATTCATCTGTATCTGGACGGCGCCTCAGGGTGGGATTCTTTGCACTTAGGGGTTTTTCAGGGAGTTTCAATCATTTCTGGTACCGGTTTGGTCACCGCTGGCTACCCCGTTCATGAGAGTTGGCCGTCGTTCGTGCCGCTGTTGCTGCTGCTGGGCAGTTTCTTTGGGGGCTGCGTCGGTTCGACCTGCGGCGGCATCAAAGCCATTCGGTTTTTGCTGCTATACAAGCAGAGCGTGCGGGAGATTCGATTGTTGATCCGGCCGACTGCCCGGATCGCCGTGAAGCTTGGCGGTCATCCGATTTCCAATGACGTGATGCAAGCGGTGTGGGGTTTTTTTTACCTGTACATTTTAAGTTACTGTGCTTTTTCCTTGGGCTTGGCGGCGGTGGGCGTGGACCTGGTGACGGCATTTGGCACGACGGCCGCTTGCTTGAATAACATGGGGGTTGGTTTGGGCGAAACAGCCGTCGGGTTTGGTCCGCTCAGCGATACCGCGACTTGGCTGATGTCGCTGGCCATGCTGATCGGCCGGTTAGAAGTGTTTCCTCTACTATTGTTGTTTATACCGGATTTCTGGAAATGAAAGTTGAATCAAAATGAAAGAAACCGATTTTGAGAAGCCTCGGAATGCCAATCAATCCACCGCGGCTGATCTGCCCAAACCCGATTCGCTAGCTATTACTGACCTGCCCGCCAGTTGGCCGAGCAAGACTGTTAACCGCCGTCAGTGGCGAATCATCAGCCGACGGTCGCCGTTGAAAACGGCGTTGTACATGGTTGGCGTGCTGATGATGCTTTTTAGCGTGACGATGGTGCCGCCGATGGGGGTGGCCTGGTGGTATGACGGCTACGCGGTGGTGCAGCCGTTTGCGGAAGCGATGGGCGTGATGCTGTTGCTGGGGGTGGTGTGCTGGTTGCCGGTTTATCGGTATCAGGTGGATCTGCGCAATCGGGATGGGTTTGTGGTGGTGGTGGCGTTTTGGGTGTTGCTATCGCTGATTGGCGCGCTGCCGTTCATGCTGTCGCAGAGTCCGCACATGCCGCTGGTGGACGCGGTGTTCGAGACGGTTTCGGGCTTGACCACGACCGGGGCCACCGTGCTGTCGGGTCTGGACACGATGCCGAAAGCGATTGTGTATTACCGGGCGCAACTGAATTTTCTTGGGGGGATGGGGATTATCGTGCTGGCGGTGGCGTTGCTGCCGATGCTCGGTATCGGCGGGATGCAATTGTACAAGGCGGAAACGCCGGGGCCGATGAAGGATGAAAAGCTGACCCCGCGCATCACCGAGACCGCCAAGAACCTCTGGTATATCTACGTCGGCCTGAATGTGCTTTGCACTTTAGCCTTCTGGGCCGCCGGCATGACCTTTTTCGATGCCCTCTGCCATAGCTTCTCCACCATGGCCTTGGGTGGTTTTTCCACCCACGATGCCAGTCTCGGTTACTTCAATAGCCCGACCATGGAGCTGATTGCCGGCTTTTTCACAATGGCGGCCGCCGTTAACTTTGCACTCTATTTTCTGGCTTGGCGCGGGCGCAGGCTTGGATTTATATGGCAAGATCCCGAATGCCGATTTTTCCTGGCCGTCATGGCGGGAATCGTTACCGTTACCTGCGTCTATCTTTACTACAGCGGGAAATTTCCCTGGTGGGAATCGATTTACCATGGTTTTTTTCAGAGTTTCTCGATTGTCACCAGTAACGGTCTGACTGGCGCAGGTTATCCGGCGGACTGGCCCATTTTCGTCCCCTTGTTTCTGTTATTGGCAAGCTTCTTCGGGGGTTGCGTCGGTTCCACCTGCGGCGGCATTAAAGCGATTCGCTTTTTGCTTTTGTACAAGCAGAGCGTGCGTGAGGCCCGGTTGCTCATTCGGCCCCCGGCCCAAATCGCCGTCAAACTGGGCAATCAACCAGTTCCCGATCGGGTGCTACAGGCGGTTTGGGGATTTTATTATTTGTACATCATTAGTTATTGCTTGTTTTCACTGGCGTTGGCGGCCAATGGCGTTGATCTGGTGACAGCGTTTGGAACCGCTGCTGCTTGTCTGAACAACATGGGGGTTGGTCTGGGGTGAGACGGCGACCGGATTCGGAGTGCTCAATGATACCTCTACCTGGCTGATGTCGCTGGCCATGTTGGTTTGACGGCTGGAAGTGTTCCCATTGTTGGTGCTGTTCCATGTGGATTTTTGGAGATGAACGTGGCGCGAGAACGCTGGGGTTTTACGGGGGCATTGCCGCCGCCACGATTTAATATGGCGCGCTATTGCTTGACCGCGGCTCAAACCACCCCGGATAAAGTGGCGTTGATCGTGGTCTCCGACGCCCAAGCGCCCATCGAGCGAGCGGAACGGTGGACTTACGGGCAATTGGACCAAGCAATCCGACGCATCGCGGCGGGTTTGGGCCGCTTGGGGTTGGAACCGGGCGCGCGGCTGATGATCCGTATGGGCAATACCAGTGATTACGCCCTATTGTTTTTCGGAGCCATCGCCGCCGGCTGCGTCCCGTTGCCATCGTCGGCCCAACTCACGGAAAACGAGGCGGATTTCTTATTGGCGGATTCGGGGGCGCGGGTCATTGCCATGTCCGATGACCTACGCCTAGCGCCGCCGCCGGGAGTGCGGGTGTTCGGCCCCACGGAGGTAGCCGCCTTGCGCGCGACCAGCCAGCCGGCCGATTACGCTGATACCGCCGTCGACGATCCAGCGTTTCTGGTCTACACCTCTGGCACCACCGGCCAGCCCAAAGGGGTGTTGCACGCCCAGCGGTCGGCGTGGGGGCGACGGCCGATGTATCAAGGCTGGTATGGCATCCGCCCGGACGATGTGATCCTGCACGCGGGGGCCTTCAACTGGACTTACACTTTGGGCGTCGGCTTGACCGATCCGTGGGCGAACGGGGCGACAACCGTGCTTTATAACGGCCCGCGCGATGTAACGGTATGGCCGTTATTGATGGCGAAATTCCGGGCGACTCTGTTTGCCGCGGTACCGGGCGTATACCGGCAGATTTTAAAGTACACCGATCTGCGTGAATTTGATTTATCTAACCTACGTCACGGGCTGACGGCTGGCGAGGCGTTGAGCGTCACTTTGCTGGAGCAATGGCGGACGGTGACTGGGAAGGAGCTCTACGAAGCGTTGGGAATGAGCGAATGCTCGACCTATGTTTCTTCCTCGCCTAGCGCGCCAGTCAAACCAGGCAGTCCCGGCAAGCCACAACACGGCCGCTGTGTGGCGGCGCTACCGATCGAAAGCGGCGAGGAACCGCTGCCACCCAACGAAACTGGCTTGTTGGCGGTGCACCGCAGCGATCCGGGCTTAATGCTGGGCTATTGGAACCGACCGGAGGAAGAGGAGCTGGTTTATCGGGGCGAGTGGTTTATCGGTGGCGATCTCGTGCATTTTGACGCTGATGGCTACATGATCTATCACGGCCGCAATGACGATGTGATGAATGCGATGGGTTACCGCGTTTCGCCGCTGGAAGTCGAGCATTGTCTGAGCCAGCATCCGGCGGTGGCTGAAGTGGCGGTTACCGAGCTGGTGGTGCGGGAGGGCGTTTCGGTGATTGCGGCCTTCGTGGTGCCACGCGATCCCGACGAACCAGAGGGCGTCGACGCCGCGCCGCTGCTGGCATATGCGCATGCGCGCTTGGCCGCTTACAAATGCCCCCGCGAAATCATCTTCGTCAATAGCCTCCCGCGCACAGCCAATGGCAAGGTCCGGCGGCGGGATTTGGCGCAATGGCGGCGCTAATGGGCCGTCAAGAGAGAAGACATGCACCCTCATCGCGTTGGCGGATGAGGGCGGAGTTGATCAATTTAATTTTTATTTTAGCGGGTTATCGAACGTAGTCATTGCGATCAGGGCCGTCAAAAGCGACCAGATTTAAGACAACACCGCTTGAAACAGCCTCCTGGAGCCGCACGGGCAGGGGTCATTACGGCCCAGCTTTTCCAAAAGCTCCTTGTGGCCGCGAACGATTCGATGGCCCTTTTTGACGTGCGTTTCGGACGGGAATCCTTTACGGCGTTTGCTAGTGAGCTCAAAAGGACACTTGCAATTCGATTTGAGATTTCATGGCGTTACTCCTGTGGAATCACCCTGTGCGGGGGACGGCGATTCTATCACTGGTCGGATCATTTTTCCCAAAAAACCGAAATCTAACAGGTAATTTCTGGCGCAATTGCGCCAACGCCATCACATTGTCCTGAAGTTTGCCGCGCGTGATATAAACTTTAAATTTCCTGTATTTTGAACTGGGCGCTGCTGGTTAGCGATCCGCGACGCTCGTAACCGCCACCGATGGAGCGTTGGGGGTGGATCTCAGTCAAGTTGTTGAACATCTGCTCAACGAGTTAGCTTCGAGGGAGCAAGCCTCACCATTATGTCCTTGCCACTGTTATTAATTTTATTGATGATTCTGCTCGCTGTCGGCGGTTACGGGATTGCCGCGGCGCGCCAGCCAGGGGGTAGTCGCCGGGTTTACGGGGCGACGCTCGTTATTTGCGTCATCCTGCTGTTGTTGGCGCTGGCGCGGCTATTGGCGGGGCAGGGCGTGCAAACCCTGATATTGCCGTTTGGATTGCCCTGGCTAGGCGCTTATTTCCAACTGGATGCGCTATCGGCCTTTTTCTTGGTTGTGGTCAATCTCGGTGGGGCCATCGCCAGTTTATTCGCCCTTGGTTACGGCCAGCACGAACGCTCGCCTGAACGGGTGTTGCCATTCTTTCCGGCCTTTCTAGCCGGCATGAACCTCGTCTTGGTGGCTGGCGATGCGTTTTCTTTTTTGTTCGCATGGGAGTTTATGTCAATCAGTTCGTGGGCTTTGGTCATGGCGCACCATCAAGAGTCCGCCAACGCCCGCGCGGGTTACTTGTATCTGGTCATGGCTTTTTTTGGGACGTTGACTTTGCTGCTGGCCTTTGGCCTGCTGGCGGGCGCTGATGGTGGTTATACCTTCGGCGCGATGCGTGCTCATGTGGTGAGCCCCGGATTGGCCGCGCTCGTGCTGGTGCTAGCGCTGTTGGGCGCCGGCTCCAAGGCGGGCGTGGTGCCTTTGCACGTCTGGCTACCGCTGGCGCATCCCGCGGCCCCCAGCCATGTTTCCGCCCTGATGAGCGGGGTGATGACCAAGGTGGCGGTGTACGGCTTTATCCGCATCGTGTTCGATCTATTGGGCGAACCGGTGGCGTGGTGGTGGGGTGGCGTGGTGCTGGCGTTGGGTGGCGTCACCGCCTTGCTGGGCGTGTTGTATGCATTGATGCAGCATGATTTGAAACGTCTGCTGGCCTATCATACCGTGGAAAATATCGGGATCATCTTCATCGGGTTGGGGCTGGCGCTCGCTTTTCAGGCTAATCTGATGTACGCCAGCGCCGCGCTGGCGTTGACCGCCGCGCTGTTTCACGTCCTCAATCACTCCCTGTTCAAAAGCTTGCTCTTTCTCGGTTCCGGCGCGGTGCTGACAGCCACGGGCGAGCGCGATATGGAGCATCTTGGCGGTTTGATTCGGCCGATGCCCTGGACAGCGCTCGCTTTTCTGATCGGTGCCGCCGCCAGTTCGGCGTTGCCGCCGCTCAATGGGTTTGTATCCGAATGGCTGACCTTCCAGGCGATTTTGATTAGCCCCGAGCGGCCGCAATGGATGCTTAAATTCCTGGTGCCGGCGGTGGGCGCGCTGCTGGCTTTGTCCGCCGCGCTGGCCGCTACCTGTTTCGTCAAGGCGTTTGGCATTACCTTCTTGGGCCGTCCGCGGTCGCCGGTCGCCGCCCAAGCGCGAGAGACCGATCTTTATTCCCTGACGGCAATGTTTATTTTGGCTGGGCTGTGCTTGCTGGCTGGGATTTTGCCTGGGCTGGTCGTGGATGGCTTGTCGGCCGCCGTCGGCCAACTCAACGGTAGCGCCCTGCTGCCGGTGCAACGGAGCCAGCCTTGGCTCACGCTGGTGCCGGTTACTGATGTGAAAAGCACCTACAACGGCTTGCTGATGTTGCTATTTATTGGGGTGTCAGGATTTACCGCCGCTTGGTTGATTCACCGACTGGCCTCCGGTAGGGTGCGGCGCGGCCCTGCCTGGGATTGCGGGTTCCCCGAACCCAGCCCCATGACCCAATACACGGCCGGCAGCTTCGCGCAGCCGATCCGACGAGTGTTCGGCAGTATTTTGTTTCAAGCGCGAGAGCGCGTGGTGATGCCGCCCCCTGGCGATCTGAGGCCAGCACGGCTGGAAGTCGAGATCCACGATCCGATTTGGGAGCGCGGTTACGTGCCGGTTGTCAATGCCGTGGTGGCGGTTTCAAGCCGTTTCAACTACTTGCAGTATCTCACGATCCGCCGTTATCTGGGTTTGGTATTTGGCGCGCTGGTCGTGTTATTGCTGGGGATGGTGTTATGGCGTTGATGGCCGATTACCTGGTGCAGGGTTGCCAAATGGCACTGATGCTGTTGTTGGCGCCGCTGTTAACCGGCTGGATTCGGTGGGTCAAGGCGCGCTTGTTGCGGCGGCGCGGGCCGTCGATACTGCAGCCTTACCGGGATCTGTTGAAGCTGCTGCGCAAAGAAGTTGTTCTGGCCGATTCCGCCTCATGGCTGTTTCGGGTAGCGCCTTACCTAATTTTTTCCGCGCTATGGGTGGGAGCATCCTTGGTCCCGACCTTTGCCAGCGGTCTGCCCTTCAGCTGGGCGGCGGATCTGATCGCCATCGTCGCCTTATTGGGCACGGCTCGCTTTTTTCTGGCGCTGGCTGGGTTGGATGTCGGCACCAGCTTCGGCGGTATCGGCTCCAGCCGTGAGATGATGATCGCCTCACTGGCCGAACCGGCCATGTTGATGATGGTGTTTACGCTCTCGCTGCTAGCCGGCACCACCGAACTGTCTTCGGTGGCTCGCTTCATGTCGACCGCCGATGTCGGTTTGCGGGTATCGCTGGCGTTGTCCTTATTGGCGCTAATCATGGTGGCCATTGCCGAAAATGCGCGCATTCCGGTCGACAATCCCGCCACGCACCTGGAATTGACGATGGTGCATGAAGCGATGGTGCTGGAATATTCTGGCCGTCATCTGGCGTTGATCGAATTGAGTTCCTCGCTCAAGCTCTTGCTCTATTTCTCTTTAATCGGCTGCATCTTCGCGCCCTGGGGAATGGCGACCGCCGGTTCGACGCCGGGCGCTTATCTCTATGGGACCGCCATCTATATGGCCAAACTGGCGTTGGGCGGTTTTCTGCTGGCGCTATTTGAAACCAGCATCGCCAAGATGCGCGTGTTTCGAGTCGATGAATTTTTGGGGGCCGCCTTGATGCTGGGTCTATTGGGTGCTTTGTTGCTGTTTGTGTCGCGGGGGCTGTGATGCGCGGTCTGGCGTTTGATATCGCCCATTTTCTAGCGGGCGGCATGGTCTTGGTGAGCTTTATGTTGCTGTATCAAGATCGGGTGTACGCGCTACTCAATATATTTGCTTTGCACGCGCTCGTGCTAGCCCTGGCAGTCGGTTGGCAAGCCCATACTCAGGAGGCGCCCCATCTCTACATTACAGCGGCGGTCGCTTTGATTTTCAAAGCGATTGTCATCCCCGTCGTGCTGCGGCGGATCGTTCAGCAACTTGGCATCCATCGCACGCTGGAAGTGGTGGGCGGCGTGGGCCGGGACATGCTGGCCGGTACCGGGTTGGTGGCCTTGTCCATTCTGGTGATGTTGCCGGTGACGCAGGGGGCGGACCCGCTCGCGCGGGAAGATCTGGCGTTCGCTTTGGCGGTGGTGCTATTGGGATTGCTGCTGATGGTCAATCGCCATAACGCCATCAGCCTCGTGATCGGTTTCATGTCGTTGGAGAACGGTTTGATTCTGGCGGCGGCGGGCGCGCGCGGGATGCCGCTGGCGGTGGAGATCAGCGTCGCTTTCTCAATCCTTATCGCCCTGATCGTCATCGGGGTTTTCCTGTTCCGCATTCGGGAGCGGTTCGACAGTGTGGATATGCAGGCCATGGACGCCTTTCGAGAGGGACGACGGAAATGAATGGATTGGGTTTGGTGGCCATGTCCACCCTGTTGGCCGTGCCAGCTGGAGCCGCTTTGCTCTTGGTGATCGTGACGAATTATCAGCGCGGCGCTCGCTTGAACGTGGGGGCGGCGTTGCTGACGTTGCTGGCGGCGGCGGTACTGCTCCAGGCGCGACCGGAAGGGAACCTTTACCTCCGCGTCGACGATTTCAACATCTATCTAATCTTGTTGAACAATCTGGTCAGTTTTACCACCAGCCTGTTCAGCGCCAGCTATATCGCGCACGAACTGGAAACAGGCCGGTTGACGCCAGCCTATTTGCGGTTCTATCACGCCACCTATCAGGCCTTGCTATTCGCCATGAATCTGGCGCTGCTCGCCAACAATATCGGCTTGTTGTGGGTCGCTATCGAGTTGGCCACACTGGTTACGGTGTTGATGGTGGGCCTCTATCGGACCCCCGCGGCGCTGGAGGCGGCTTGGAAATATTTCATTCTCGGCAGTCTTGGCATTGCCTTGGCGTTGTTTGGCACCATCTTGGTGTACTTGGCGGCTCAACCGGTGATCGGGCAGGGCTTGCCGGCCATGGCCTGGGATCGGTTGCTCGCCAAGGCAGCGGAGTTTGAACCAGCGCTCCTGAATCTGGCGTTTGTCTTTCTGCTGCTCGGTTATGGCACTAAAGCGGGACTGGTGCCGTTGCACGCCTGGTTGCCCGACGCCCACGCCGAAGGACCCACACCGATTTCAGCCGTGCTGTCGGGGCTGTTGCTAAACGTCGCTTTGTATGCCGTGCTGCGGTTCAAAATGCTGATGAGCGCCAATCCCGCCGCGCTGGCGCCAGGGCCACTGATGGCCGGACTGGGTTTGTTGTCTTTATTATTCGCCGGCTTGATGCTGTATCGGCGCGGCGATATCAAACGGTTGTTCGCTTATTCCTCTATCGAGCATATGGGAATTATCACATTTGCTTTTGGAATGGGCGGTCCGTTGGCGAATTTCGCTGGCTTGTTGCATATGACGATGCACAGTTTGACCAAATCAGCAATTTTCTTCGCGGTCGGGCATATTTCTCAAGTCAAGGGCACCCAGCGGATTTCCACCATTCGCGGCCTGACCGTGACCCATCCAGCCTTGGGCTGGGGGCTGGTGTTGGGTGTGGTCGCGATTGCCGGAATGCCGCCGTTCGGTGTTTTCATGAGTGAGTTTTTGGTGGTCAGTTCCACTTTTGCCCGCTACCCCTTGTTAGCGGTGCCACTGGTGTTGGGTTTGTTACTCGCCTTTGGCACGTTGCTGTGGCGGCTGAACGGCATGGCGTTCGGCCATCCGGATGGCGGCCCCGCCGCGCCGATAAAGGCCAGCTTATGGCCGATGCGAATCCATCTGGCGCTGGTGTTGATTGCCGGAATTTGGCTACCGGAGCCGCTGGTTGCCTGGTTCCATCACGTCGCCATCTTGCTGGGTTGAGGAAGCAGTGATGACCGCAACTCACGCTTTACAGGCCCTGCTGGAGGCTAGCCAATCCGTTACCGAGCATCGACCTTGGCCGCGCGTCATCGTTACCCCCGAAACCTGGAATACCTTGCTTGAAGGCTTGGCCAGTGGGGCCTGGACCTTGCTGGGTTTATGGGGTGAACCCGTCATGGTGCATCTGGCGGTGCGTGAAGCGGCGAGCGGCACGCTGGCCATCGCCAGCCTGCCATGTCCCACCGGACAATTTCCCTCGGTAGGTCGCTGTCATCCGCCAGCCCAACGCTTAGAACGTACTTTGGTTGATCTGACCGGCTTGCGTCCAATGGATGCCGTCGATGCGCGTCCCTGGTTGGATCATGGCCGCTGGCCGGTGCGCCATCCTTTGGGATCAGCGACGGCGCCAGGGGAGTCGATGCCGCCTTATCGCTTTCTTCCCGTGGAAGGCGAGAGCTTGCATCAGATTCCGGTGGGACCGGTGCATGCGGGCATCATTGAGCCGGGCCATTTCCGCTTTACCGCCAACGGTGAAGCGGTGGTGCGACTGGAAGAGCGCTTGGGCTATGTCCACAAGGGGATCGAGAGCCTGCTTAATGGCGCGGATGTGGGACGAGCGGCGCGGCTGGTCGGGCGGGTGTCGGGCGATAGCACCGTGGCCTATGCCTGGGCTTTCGCCCGCGCGGTTGAGGCGGCAACGGAGACCGAGGCGCCTGAACGTGCCCACTGGCTGCGCGCCTTGATGGCTGAACTGGAGCGGCTGGCTAATCATTGCGGCGACTTTGGCGCCATTTGCAATGATGCCGCTTTCGCCATGATGCTGGCGTATTGCGCGGTGTTGCGCGAGCGGGTGCTGCGCGCCAGCGCCACCTGCTTCGGCCATCGGCTGATGATGGATCGTATCGTCCCCGGCGGGGTTGCCCATGATTTGTCGGCCGACGGCATCAACGCGTTGCGGGCTTTAATCGCTGAATTCCGCCATCAGTTTCCGGCGTTAATCGAGCTTTATGATAAGACGGCTTCGCTGCAAAATCGTACCGAGCATACCGGTTTCGTCAAACCAGCGCTGATTCAGCAATTCGGTTGTGGCGGCTACATCGGCCGCGCTGGCGGCCGGGCGTTCGATGCCCGTCGCGCGATCGCCTATCCGCCCTACGACGAACTGTTATTCGATGTGCCGGTGCTGAGCGAGAGCGATGTCAACGCACGGGTATGGATACGGATTCGCGAAGTGGAACAAAGCTTGAGGCTGATCGAGCAAATTCTGGAGCAGTTGCCGGTCGGCCCGATTGGCAATGCGTTGCGGCGACCCGGTAACGCCAGAGAGGGCGTCGCGGTGGTTGAGGGATTTCGGGGCGATGTGCTGGTCTGGGTGCGGCTAACCGCCGCTGGCGCGGTGGAGCGCTGTCACCCGCGCGATCCCTCCTGGTTCCAGTGGCCACTGCTGGAGGCCGCCATCGAAGACAACATCGTGGCGGATTTTCCGCTGTGCAATAAATCCTTCAACTGCTCGTATTCCGGTCATGATTTATAGGACCTCTGTCTTATGCGCAAGCTGCTGATTCAAAATCTGCTACGGTTGCCGCTGACGGTTCCCGCGCCGCCGCCTTCCGCGCAAGCCCTGGCGGAATTGGGTGCGCGGGTTGATCGGGCAGCCCGCGTGCGACTTGGCCGCAGCCTGTCGATCCGCGAAGTGGACGCGGGTTCTTGCAACGGCTGCGAGCTGGAAATTCACGCCCTGAATAATGCTTTTTACGACATGGAACGGTTTGGCCTGCATGTCGTCGCCTCGCCACGGCATGCCGATGTCTTGTTGGTCACTGGGCCGGTGACCGCCAACATGCGGGAAGGTTTGGAACGGACTTATGCCGCCACGCCCGATCCGAAATGGGTGGTTGCGGTGGGTGATTGCGGGCGGGATGGCGGCGTATTCGCCGGCAGCTACGCGTGCGTCGGCGGCGTCTCCGCCGTGATTCCGGTCGATCTGCATATTCCCGGCTGCCCGCCGAATCCGTTACAACTACTGGAAGGGTTGCTGGCCTTGTTACAGGTCTCTTGAGCTTATGTTAGCGCTACCTGACGAGTTTGAGCCGGCCGTGTTGCCGGCCAGTGATACTGACGCTCCAAGCTGCTGGTTTATATTCGCCAGCGGTAATTTGCTAGTGCGGCTGACGGCGGATGGCGCCGAACTGCCGGTTGCCGCGGTGTGGCCCTTTGCCAAGCTGCCGACTTTGCGTCGGCTGTATCTCGGATCGTTACGCGGACAACCCTGTCATGCCGCTGAAGTGGAGATGGCGATACCGCCGCCGGGAATGAAATTTGAAAGCTTGCGCGCTTTGTGGATGCGGTTGGACGAGCCGTTACTTGGCGTGGCCAGCCACGCGCTACAATTGATCGAATGGGATCGTACCCATCAATTTTGCGGTTGTTGTGGCGCGCCTACCCAGCGCCGGGCCCACGAGCGCGCCCGCCATTGCACCGCCTGCGACTTCGCCGCGTTTCCTCGGTTGTCGCCAGTGATCATGGTGCGAGTAGAATGGGAAGGAAAGATCTTGCTCGCGCGGGCGCCGCGCTTCGCGGCGGGGGTTTATAGCGTGCTGGCGGGTTTTGTCGAAGCCGGTGAAACGCTGGAGCAGGCGATTCACCGCGAAATTGCGGAAGAGGTAAATATTCAGGTACAGAATCCGCGCTATTTCGCCAGCCAGTCCTGGCCCTTTCCACATTCGCTGATGATCGCCTTTACCGCCGACTATGCCGGGGGGGACCTTCAGGTGGACGGACGGGAATTGCTGGAAGCGGGTTGGTTCGCGCCCGATGCCTTACCGGGCTTACCCAGCCCCATGAGCATGGCGTGGCGGCTGATTCAGGATTTTACGGCCAGAGTCCGATAAACGGATCAACCCGTGAACAAGGATTCGTGCCGCCGGCCATGATCCCCTAACTTTCGGAGTGCGGCGATGTCCCCATCATTCAGGACAACGAGCAGTCATCCCAACGATCCCACGAGTTCCAAGGGTGATCGGGCGCGCTGGGTGGCGTTATGGCGGCGCGCCGTACCCGGCGCTTTCAATTCGGCGGAGAGGGTTTTTACGGAGTTGGCGCGGTTCTATGGCGAGCCGCACCGTCGCTATCATACCTGGCGACATATCGAGCGTTGCTTGGAGGCCTTTGACCAAATCAGCCCCTTGGCAGACCATCCAGACGCTGTGGAAATGGCCCTTTGGTTTCACGATGCGATCTACACGGCGGGAGCCAAGGATAATGAATGGCGTAGCGCCGAATTGTTTCGAGAGTGGTCCAAGGGATGCGCGGACTCCAGCTTTCGAGACCGAGTTCATCGCCTCATTATGATCACTACTCATCGCGAAATTCCCAATAACGTGGACGAGCGCCTGCTGGTGGATATTGATCTTAGTAGTTTTGGGTTGCCTTGGGATGAGTTTATAGAAGATGGCCAGCAGATTCGGGCCGAATTCGCGCAGTTGAGTGATGAGGTCTATTTCTCCGCGCTGCTGCGGTTTTTGTTATCGCTGTTAAACCGGCCAGTCTTTTTCTTTAGCGATTATTTCCAACAACGCTACGAACAAGCCGCGCGTGCTAACGTGCGGCGGTTGATCGAAAATTTGCGGGATCGCGGCCATGCTAGCGTCTGATGACCAAAATGTTAAAAAGGGGACTCGAAAACCGAACGACCAGGTTACCGTGCTCGACGAAAAACAATCATTGCGTCAGCAGATCTCCGCGACGGTGTTGTTTGCGGATATCTGTGGTAGTACCCGGTTATTTGAAGAATATGGCGATTTGCGGGCGCGACGGATTGAAAGCCGGGTTCTGGCGCTACTGTCAGACAAAACTGCTCAGTTTGGCGGCACGGTCATCAAGACGATCGGCGATGAGATAATGAGCCGTTTTCCCGAAGCGGAAGGCGCGGTAAGCGCGGCGTGCAAGATGCAAGCGGCGCTCAAGGATGATGAAGCATTATCGGAGTTGAATATTGCGATTAAGATCGGTTTGCATCATGGGCCGGTATTGGTCGAGCAGGACGATGTGTTTGGCGATGCGGTCAACATCGCCGCCCGAATGGTGTCCCAAGCCAAGGCCGACCAGATCATCACCACGCGTGAGACTATCGGATTCTTATCGGAAAAGCTGGAACGGACGACCCGCAGCCTGGGTTGGTCTCGGGTTCGCGGCAAACAGGATGAGATGGAAATCTTCGAGGTGATCTGGCAAGAGGAAACATCCAGCCTGACCCAGCTCTTTCATGTCAGCAAACAGGAAGAGCTCCGCAATCTGCTGTTTGGGCGGTTGCTGCTCGAATACCGCGATGAAAAGTTCGAGTTAGAACCCACATCCAAGCTGTTTACCATTGGCCGCGGCTACAAAAACCATTTGGTGGTGGATCGGGAATTGGTATCCCGCAGTCATGCCAATATCGAATTTCGGCAAGGCAAGTTTATTCTGACTGATCATAGTACTAATGGTACTTATTCTATTACTGGAGAACGGCTCACATTTCTTTTTGCGGCGGGAAGAGTTTGCTTTGCTCGATCAGGGAAGCATTTGTCTGGGACAGGCGATCAGCGACCACGGTACCGCTGAGCTAATCCGCTATCGCTGCGTTCGTAGCTGAGATGGGTAAGCGTGGCGTAAGAGCGCCGCTTATAACACTTGCTTCAAAAACGTTTGCGCCCTGGGCTCCTTGGGCGCCGTGAAAAACACCATCGGCGGCGCATCTTCCAAGATCTTGCCGGCATCCATGAACATGACCCGGTGCGCGACTTCGCGGGCGAAACCCATTTCGTGCGTCACCACCGCCATGGTCATCCCTTCTCGCGCCAGTTGCTGCATCACATCCAGCACCTCGCCGACCATTTCTGGGTCGAGCGCGCTGGTTGGTTCGTCGAACAGCATCACTTTGGGGTCCATCGCCAACGCGCGGGCAATGGCGACCCGCTGCTGTTGGCCGCCAGACAGGCGGGACGGGTATTCGTGCGCCTTTTCAGCGATGCCGACCTTGGTCAACAAGGCCATCGCCTTGTCCTCGGCCTCGGCTGGCTTGCGCCTGCGCACAACCCGCTGCGCCAAGGTCACATTTTCCAGCACGGTCTTGTGCGGGAACAGGTTGAAGTGCTGAAACACCATCCCAACTTCCCGGCGCACCGTATTGATGTTGGTCTTGCTGTCGCCCAGATCAACCCCATCAATGATCACCTGACCGTCATCAAAGGCTTCCAGGCCGTTGAGGCAGCGTAGAAAGGTCGATTTGCCGGAACCGGATGGGCCGATGATGACCACAACCTCGCCCTTGCTGACCTGGGTGGATACGTTGTCCACCGCCCGCACCGGCTTGCCGCGTCCCGAAAAGACCTTGACGAGATTATTGACTTTAATCACTGCGGGCGAATCTCCGTTCAAGCCAGAACAACAACTGCGAGAGCAAGGAGGTGACTACCAGATACAGCAGGGCCACGGTAAACCAGATTTCAAAGGTGGCGAAGCTGGAGGTGATGATTTCCCGGCCGCTCTTGGTCAGATCAGTGATGGCGATCACCGAGACGAGCGATGAATCCTTGATCAGGTTGATGAATTGACCGGCGAGCGGTGGTAACACCCGCTTGAGAGCTTGCGGCAGCACGATATGGGTCATGGTTTGCGCCGCTGTCATGCCCAGAGAACGCGCCGCCTCGCTTTGGCCCTTGGCAATGGATTGGATGCCAGCTCGGATAATTTCGGCGGTATACGCGCCGACAAACAGGGCCAAAGCGCCGATGCCAGCCACGATCCGATCCAGATTAAGAACCGTGCCGATGAAAAAATAGAAAATGAAAATCTGCACCAGCAGCGGCGTTCCACGAATCAACTCAATATAAAACACCGCCAAGCCGCGCAAGGTGGGGTTGGGCGATAACCGACATAAACCAGTGATGAGGCCGATGAACAGGCCGATAAAGCCGGAAACGAAGGAAATCCAAATGGTGACCCACAATCCCCAGGTCAGCGGCCCAATTTTCCATTGTCGTAGCGCGCCGATGTCGCTGTCTTCGGTCACGGTCTCACCGACTTTGACTTTTAGCGTATCGGTTTCAACGGTCACCGAAACCGCTTGAGCGCCGTTAGCGGGCGTGATGTCCACCCGGCTGCGAGCGCCATCCGGACGGATTTGGGTGATCGTTCCAGCCACTGGCGCCGATTGGGCGTCCTCAGCCTGATAGAAAAAATACTGCGGCACGCGCTCCCAGCGCCACTCGTAGTTGACTCGCTTGGTCGCCACCCACAGCCCGGCGGCCAAGCTTAGGAGAATCAGCGCCAGTAGCCCGTGCCAGGGCCACTGGGTGGGATGTCGATTGAGAGGCACGGCTACTGCACGTCTTTCAGCCAGTCAGTATTTTTAAACCATTTTTGAAGCAATTTTTCGTGCGTGCCGTCTTGTTTGATCTTGGCGAGGAACCCATTGAGCGCCTTAAGAAATTCGGGATCCCCCTTGGCGACGGCCCAGCCGATTGGCTCGTCGGTGAAAGGCTGATCCAGGAACACCAGCTTGCCCTCGCCGCGCTGGACGTTGGCGACCAAATTGTAGGGGGCGTCGTAAACGAAGGCGTCCACTTTGCCGTTGACGACTTCCATTACGCCTTCGGCTTCGGTTTCGTAGGAGAAATATTTGGCTTTGGCGATATGCTTCTTGGCCGCGATTTCCCCGGTCGTACCCAGTTTGGAAGCGATTTTGTAGTCGGGATGATTGAGGTCTTTGTAGGATTTGACTTTCGCGGCCAAGTCTTTGCGCAAGAGAATAGTCTGGCCAATCAGCATGTAGGGGTCAGAGAAATCGACCTTTTCCTTGCGCTCGTTGGTGATGGTCATCCCGCTCATGATGATGTCGCATTTGTTAGTGATCAGCGCCGGGATGATGCCGTCCCACGCAGTGCTGACCAGATCCAGTTTGGCCGCGCTCAATTCCTTGGCCATCAGTGCGGCAATATCGGGATCGAATCCGATGATTTTGCCGCGCTTGTCGGTCATCTCGAACGGCATGTACGCAGGCTCCAGACAAACCCGTAATCCGTCTTTCTTGATTTGCTCCAGCTTGCCTGCCCAAACAGGCGCCGCGCTCAGACCGAGCACAACGAGGGTGGCCAGCGCGACGAGCGGAAAGAGACGGTTTTTCATGCGTAAAATCCCCTTCGGAAAATTGTTAAGGGCGCGCTTAGGTAATCCCTAAGCACAAACCCCTCTAAAAAGGCTTTATAGATTCAAGGTAGTTGCACATTCTTTAGCCAATCCGTGTTCTTAAACCATTTATTATAGAGCTTATATTTCGTGCCATCTTTTTGAATCTTTTGTAAGAATTTGTTGAGCCAGGCGATAAATTCGGGATCGCCTTTACGTACCGCGCAACCGATCGGTTCAAAGGTGAAAGGTGAGTCCAGAAATACCAGTTTACCCGCTTCGTGCTGTCCAACAGCGACGGCGTTATAGGGAGAATCGTAGATAAAAGCGTCAACTTTACCATTGAGCACGCCCTCAACCCCTTCTTCGGGCGTGGCAACGAGGGTGTGCTGTGCTTTGGGGATATATTCTTTGGCCGCGGCTTCACTGGTCGTTCCCTGTTTTGACATCACTTTATATTTCGGGTCATTCAAGTCGACATAAGATTTTACCTTATCAGCTAATTCCTTACGCAGCAGCACGCTTTGGCCGATCGTGATGTAAGCGTTGGTAAAGTCGATTTTTTGGCGGCGTTCATCGGTAATGCTCATGCCGCTCATAATGATGTCGCATTTATCACCAATCAACGCCGGAATGATGTCACTCCAGGCAATTTTGACCAATTCCAGCTTGGGCGCGCCAATCTCTTTGGCCAAGATACTGGCAAGATCCGGATCGAACCCGATGATTTTTCCTTGCTTGTCATTCATGATGAATGGCATATAACCCGGTTCCAGACAAACTCGTAATCCGTTTTTCTTGATTAGCTCCATGTTACCAGCCCAGGCGGCTGGCAGGCTGAGGGTACATAAGGCTAAGGCGACGGCGGAAATCCAGCAACTTTTACGCTTCATAAACTAAATTCCTTCTGAATAATTCGAATAACACTGAAAAAACTAAAGGGTGATGCTCCGATTGGAACCATCAATCGGGCACTCTATCATAGTAGTGCAAATTTTATTTTACACTCAACACAAATTTATCACAGCGTTTCACGTTGATTTCCCTTCATCAAGCAACTCTCTAATAATCATGGATGTGCCGCACTTGGGGCAGCGCGGCATCTCCTCAATAGGGATATAAATCAGCGAGGTATAGCGGCATTTTGGGCATTGGATTTGAACGGGTTCGGCTTTATCGCGCTGCATGAGCCAACTCCTCGGTAGGTGCCGTTTGGACAGTGAGACGCTCGATGGCCCGCGCAAAGCGCTGTAAGCCTTCCTCGATCATTGGGTCAGAAATAATGAGAGCAGGGGCCAGCCGGACCACATCCGGTCCGGCTACCAGCACTAGTAAACCTTCAGCCAACGCGGCCCGAACGAAATCTCGGCTGCGACCGCGCCAAGGTTCGGCCAATTCGCAGCCCAACAACAGTCCTTTGCCGCGCAGTTCTCGAAACACGCCAAACCGTTGGTTGAGCCGCTCGAGCCCGGCCATGAATACCTCGTGCTTGGCCCGCACTTCAGCCAACAAGCTCGGCGCGCTCAGCAATTCCAGCGCCGCTTCGGCCACCGCGCAGGCCAGCGGATTGCCGCCATACGTGGTGCCGTGACTGCCGACCGTGAGGCTGGCGGCGATGGTGGACGTGGTCAGCATGGCGCTAATCGGGAAACCACCGCCCAACCCTTTGGCTGTGGTCAGGATATCGGGAGTGACATCGTAACCCATATAGGCGTAAAGATGGCCGGTGCGGCCATTGCCGCACTGGACTTCATCGAAAATCAACAACGCGCGGTGGCGGTCGCACAGCTCGCGCACTCCACGTAAAAACGCCGGCGTGGCGCTGGTGACGCCGCCTTCACCCTGAACTGGCTCCAAAATGACAGCGCAAGTGCGATCGGAGATGGCGGCGGTCAAGGCCGCAAGATCGTTGAACGGGACGTGCGTGATGCCCGGCGGCAGCGGCTCAAAACCCTCGGTGTATTTCGGTTGACCGCCGACCGTCACCGTAAAAAGCGTCCGGCCATGAAAGGATTGGGTAAAAGCGATGATTTCGCGCTTGTCGGAGCCGCCGTGATCGGCCGCGTATTTGCGGGCTAATTTGAGGGCGGCTTCATTGGCCTCCGCCCCAGAGTTGGCGAAAAACACCCGTTCGGCGAAAGTGAGCTCACACAGTCGCCGCGCCAGTCGTAACGCAGGCTCGTTCACCAAGACGTTGCTGACGTGCCAGAGCTTTTGGGCTTGCTCGGTCAAGGCGGCGACTAATTGCGGATGGGTATGCCCCAGCACGCTCACGGCAATACCACCGGCAAAGTCGATGTAGTCTCGGCCTTCCTGATCCCACAAGCGCGAACCTTCGCCACGCACCGGCACAATCGCCGCTGGAGCGTAATTGGGCGTCATGACCTCATCGAACAACGCGCGGGTGACAGGAGACTGATTCATTGTGACGATCCTGGGCAGTGTTAAAAATCCAAATAGTACTTGAAACTTCTATTCAACAGTTTGACCTTGCGCATTATTACGAACGATCAAAAATAAGGCAAAATACGGCCCTGGCGTGGCGGGAATCTCGGCAAAGCGTTTGATGATGCGCTCCGCCGGTCGGCTGGCTTGTTCGATATAAAGCGTCTCTTCGGTCCGACCTGTTTCCGCAGCAGTTCCAGCAGGCGCGGCCGGTGTCGGCCCGGCTTGAGAATCGCCACGCTCTCGCTGCCGAGCAAAGCTCGCCGCACTGCCTCATCGCCAGCCGTCGCGGGAATCACGGTCAGCCGCTGTTCGCCGGTGATGAGCGGGAGCGTCGCGGCGGCGGCCCCGGCGGCGCTGACCGAATTGATGCCTGGAATGACCACGCAGGGAAAGCGCTCGCCCAGCCGTTGCAGCAAGTAGCTAAAACTGCCGTAAAACAGTGGATCGCCTTCACACAGAACAGCCACGTCCTGCCTGTCGACCAAGGCGGCTGCGATGACTATCGCCGCTTCATCGTAGCCTTGATTGACTGGGCCACGGTCCAACATGCAGGGCATGGCGATTGGAATTTCCCGCTTGCCAACCAACCACTGCGCAGCGATGTCGCGGGCTTGGGCGCTGCCTTGCGGCGTGGCGGGGTAGGCGACCACCGGCACGCTTTGCAAAATCCGCACAGCCTTGAGCGTCAGCAATTCCGGATCGCCAGGGCCAACGCCGACGCCATACAGCGTGCCTGTTAAGCTGCTTCGCCTTGCCCTGCGGGAGCGGGTTAGGGTGCGGCGGGTTGAACCGTCGATTTCACGCGGGTTTCTCCAATTTGAGCAGCAGCACCGGCAAATAGGGGCGCATGACCCGCTGCCCGGCTAGCCGTTCGGCGCGGGCGATGCTCAACTCCGTCCATTCCGCCGGTCGGTCGCCGACAAAGGTGTGCAACTCCACCCGGCTATTTTCGGTCACGGCGCTGGCGACCAGCCGACCGCCGGGTTGCAAGCGCGCCCAAACCGCATCCAGCATTTCGCGCAAGCTGCCGCTGCTCCCGCCAATGAAAACCGCATGCGGGTCGGGTAGCGGCGCCAGCGCTTCCGGAGCGCGGCCGGGGACGATATGCAGGTTGGCGACGACGCCGAACCGTTCGCGGTTGATGCCCAAATGTTCCAGCCGTTCAGGATGGACTTCGACGGCGTGAACCTCGCCGTGAGGATTCCATCGCGCCCATTCCACCGACACGCCGCCGCAGCCGGCGCCCACGTCCCAACCGGTTTCATCCGCACGAGGGGCGAGCAGCGAGAGGATGGTCAGCCGTACTTCGCGCTTGCTCAACAAGCCTTTACCCGGTTCCGCACCGGTGCTAAACCGCTCGTCGGGAATGCCGGGAAATTCGGGCAGCACGCCACCCGGCCCGCGCGTTTCCACGATGACGACGTTCAGCAAAGAAAACTCGGTGTCGGCGTCCGCCAGTTCGACCGCTCGAAATCCGCGAAATCGCTCCCGATCCGTTCCCAAGTCCTCCGCGACCCACAGTTTGGATTCCCCTAAACCAGTTTCCACCAGCACGCGCGCGATGGCGGCCGGCGCGCTGTCGCGGTCGGTGAGCAGGGCGTACAGCCGATTGCTTTGTAGCGCTGACCGTAGCGTGGCCAGTGGCCGGCCGTGCAAGCTGATCCAGTGCGCGTTTTGCCAAGGTCGGCCCAGTCGGGAAAAGGCCGCCTGAATGCTGGAGACGTTTGGATGAAACACCAGCTGTTGCGGGGCAAAGTGGCGGAGTAAGGTGCTGCCAATGCCAAAAAACAGCGGATCGCCAGCGGCCAGAATGGTGATGCGCCGCTTGGCGTGGATGCGCAACAGAGCCGGCAATCCACTCATTGGGCTAGGATACGGCTGTTTTTCAACGCTGGAGGCCGGGACAGTGGCCAGATGCGTTGCCGAACCGATGATGAGTTCCGCTTGTTCCAACGCTGCCCGCGCCGCCTGACCCAACGCGCCGCCTTCCATGCCCATGCCGATGACCTGGATCAGCGGGTCGGACCCATCGGGTTGTGCATTCATCAGAAACGGATGCCGTTCGCCATACGCGCTAGCGCGTTGAGGGTAGCCGCGGCCAAGGCGCTACCGCCGCGCCGGCCCAATAGGGCAATGCAAGGCGTTTGAAATTCACTGGGTCCGATATCCCACAACGCCTGTTTCGATTCGGCGGCGTTGATGAAACCGACCGGCATACCAATGATCAGCGCCGGGCGCGGCGCGCCTTCATCCAGTAAATCCAGTAGCCGGAATAAAGCGGTTGGTGCGTTGCCGATGGCGACGATGGCCCCGGCCATCCGCGCCGGCCATTCCGCCATGGCAGCCATCGAGCGCGTTTCGCCGGTCTGGCGGGCGCGCTCGGCTACTTTGGGCGCGTTCAGAAAGCAATGCACTTGGCTTTGCAGATAGCGTTTGCTAATGCCGCGACTGACCATCTCGATGTCGCAAAGCACAGCGGCGTCTTGAGCCAATGCATTAAGGCCAGCGGCAATCGCTCCGGTGCTGAAATGCAAAGCCTGCACGATCCCGGGATCACCGGAGGTATGCACCAGCCGCATCGCCACCTGCTGCTGATCGGCATCAAAGCGGGATAGGTCGGTCAACTGGCGAATTTGGATAAATGACTGACGTTCGATTTCATCGGGGTCGCTAAGATAGTCGAAGCGGGGCATGATGGCTCCGGCGCGCGGCGGTCAGCCGTGCGGGGTAGGGTGATGAGGATGATGGCGGCTATGGGGGTGATCGTGATCCTCGTGGTGGTCGTGGTGGTCGTGATGGCTGGTTTGCGGCGCGCCTTGCCAGTCTTCCCGACCGACGACGGGCGCGCGGTAGGGGCAAAACTGGCAGTTCATATGCGCATCGCCGGTTTCCGCCTCGGCCAGTCGCTCCAGGAAGGTGGCGACTACCAGCGGGTGCGCGTTCAAATACGGCGCAACGACCGCGCGTACGTCCGGGTGGCGGCTTTGATAGTCAGCCACGGTGGCGCGCACCTGCCCGACCAAGCGGCCAGTGAATAGCAGATATGGAAAGACCACCACGCGCTTGAAGCCCAAATGATGGGTTCGTTCGAGGGCGTCGGCCATCAGCGGCGCGGCCACGGCGGTATAGGCGGTTTCCGCCCAGCCGAAACCCATGCCTTCCCACAGTATCCGAGTGATTTTGCTGATGTTGGAATTGGCATCGGAATCGGAACTGCCACGCCCAATTACCAGCAACAAGGTATCCTTGCGCTGGTAATCTACTCCGAATTCGGCTTCGACGCTTTCGATACGCTCGCGCGCGACTTGTAAGAGGTTGGGATGAACGCCCAAATCGGCGCCGAAACTGACCCGCATTTCCGGATGTGCGTCCTGAAAAATCTTAAGCAGCGCCGGCAGGTCGTTCTTGACATGGCCGGCGGCCATCAGTAGAGCGGGCAAAGCCGTGATGTGGCGGAAACCTTGCTGGCGCAGCTTTTCCAGGGCATCCGGCACGCTGGGTTCGACCAACTCCAGAAAGCCAGCGAGACACGTTCGATCGGGTAGCGCTTGTTGCAACTGATTGGCCAGATGATGAGACTCGGTGACGCCCGCGGAGAGTCGGGTGCCGTGGCCGATTAATAGAACGGCGGGGTTGTAGAGCGGAGGCTGAATCATTAGGATAAGAGCAGATACAAGGATGGAGTGTGATTGGTTATGATTGTACAAAGCGCGACGGGTGTTGTTGAGTCTTTTACTCAGTCGCTTGCTGGTTTCCGCTTGGCAAAGCGAACGGCGGCTGGTCAGCTTAATGAGGATCTAGTACATGAATCTGAACCAGCGACAGCAGGAAATTCTGCAACAGGTACGACAAGTGGGTTCTGTCAGTATCGAAGAATTGGTTCCCCATTTCAACGTTACTCCACAAACCCTCCGCCGCGACATCAATATCTTGTGCGAATCGGGTTTATTACGTCGCTTCCACGGCGGCGCGGGCCTCCCCTCCAGCGTGGAAAATATCGCTTACCCGGCCCGCCAGATCTTGTATCACGACGAAAAGCGCCGGATCGCCCGACTGGTGGCGCAGCATATCCCCGATCAATCCTCGCTGCTTATCAATATCGGAACCACCACCGAAGAAGTAGCCAAAGCCTTGGCGGATCACGCCGATATGCGGGTGATCACCAACAACCTCAACGTCGCCGCTCTGCTGTGCGACAACCCGAGCTTTGAGGTGATCGTCGCCGGTGGGGTCGTGCGCCGCCGGGATCGGGGCGTGATCGGCGAAGCCACCATCGATTTCATCGAACAGTTTAAAGTTGATTTCGGGATCATCGGCATTTCCGGCATCGACTTGGATGGCACCCTGCTGGATTTTGACTACCGCGAGGTGCGGGTTTCCCAGGCCATCATCGCCAATTCCCGCAAAGTGTTGCTGGTAACCGATCACAGCAAGTTCGGGCGCAACGCCATGGTTCGGCTCGGCCCGATCTCCGAGGTGGACATGCTGTTCACGGATCGTACCCCGCCGGCGGCTATAACCGAGCTGCTGGCGCAGGCCGAGGTGCAGGTGTTTGTGGCCAGCCCCGAGGGTGACACACCGGCGCGCGACGCCTGATTCCCGCCGATTTCCGGCCAAGTCCGGCCGCCCCACGACACGTTTCCTCGCCGAACCGAATTCCCTTCCTGCCTCAAGGTCGTTTGATTCCCTTTCCCTGATCGATTGCCGCACGCGGCGCGGCCTGTTCCAGGCAAGCCTGGGACAATATGCAGTCAGTAATTTTCGTTTTTATTCGTTTTGACTGAAATTTTTTCATTAATGTTTACTTGAACATTCTTTTATTTTCGATATAATCAGAATTAAGGGGTGTGGCCTAAGCCTTTCGAACAATTTTGTAGGTTTTCGAACGGTAAATCGGTTGGGATGACCAAAATTCTGGTTCAAGTAAATTTTCTATTGAAAAATACGAGACCCTTGAACAGTTAATAGCGAAAATCGTGCTGGTGAGGCGGCTGGAGGAGGAAATCGATCATGAACGAAGGGTACGTACTATCCATTGACCAGGGCACTACAGGTTCCACGGCGCTGATCTTCGATCACGAGGGCCAGATCAAAGGTCGGGCTTCCGGAATTCACCCAGCATTACCCAAAACCGGGCTGGGTGGAGCACGACGCGCCGAGGAAATCTGGCAGGTGACGGTCAAGGTCATCGCCGAGGCTTTGAGCGCGGCGAACATCCGCGCCAGCGAGCTGCGCGCCATCGGCATCACCAATCAGCGCGAAACGGCGGTGCTGTGGGATCGGGCGACGGGCAAGCCGGTCGCTAACGCCATCGTCTGGCAGGATCGGCGGACGGCGCGGTTCTGCGACGAACTGAAGGAGCGGGGACTGGAGGACATGGTTCGCCGCAAGACCGGACTGGTGATCGATTCCTATTTTTCCGGCACCAAGGTCAAGTGGCTGCTGGACAACGTGGAAGGCCTGCGCGCTCGCGCCGAGCGGGGCGAGATCGCCTTCGGCACCATCGACTGCTGGCTGGTCTGGCGGTTGACCGGCGGCAAGGTCCATGTCACCGACTATTCCAACGCCTCTCGCACGCTGCTCTACAACATTCGGGAACTGCGCTGGGACGAGGAAATTCTCGAACTGCTGGGGATCCCCAAGGCGATCCTGCCCGAAGTCAAGCCATCCTCTTGGGTTTACGGCGAAACCGACCCGGAAATGTTCTTCGGCACCCATCGCATTCCGGTGGCGGGTATCGCCGGCGACCAGCAAGCGGCTCTGTTCGGGCAAGCCTGCCACGGTCCGGGCCTCGCCAAGAACACCTATGGCACCGGCTCCTTCGTTCTAATGAACACGGGAAACAAGCTGGTGTTCAGTAACGAAAAGCTGTTGACCACCATCGCCTGGGGCATCGGCGACGAGCCGGTCGAATACGCCCTGGAAGGCGCCATCTTCATCACTGGCGCCGCCGTGCAATGGCTGCGGGATGGCTTAAAGATGATCCGGTCGGCGGCGGAGACCAAGGATTTGGCGCGGTCGGTGCCCCGCAACGAAGGCGTTTACTTCGTGCCGGCGCTGGTGGGTTTGGGCGCGCCGCACTGGGACCCCTACGCGCGTGGCTTGCTGATCGGCATCACTCGTGGCACCACCCAGGGGCACGTGGCCCGGGCGGTTCTGGAAAGCATGGCCTATCAGACCCGCGACGTTATCGAAGCCATGCAACGCGATTCCGGGATCACCCTGCAAGAGCTGCGCTGCGATGGCGGCGCTTCGGTCAACAGCGTGTTGATGCAGTTCCAGGCCGACATTCTGGGCGTGCCGGTGGAGGTGCCCGGATCGTCGAATGGGCGCCGCCTATCTGGCCGGTCTTGCCACCGGTTTCTGGGAAAGCCGCGCGGAGCTGGCGGAGAAATGGCATCTCGACAACCGCTATACGCCGCGCATCGGCGAGGTCGAGCGCGAGAAGCTGTTCCGGCGCTGGCACAAAGCCGTCGAACGGGCCAGGGGCTGGGCGCTGGATGACGAGTGACAGGCAATCATCGCCGAGGTCGGGCCGGGGGTCGGAAGCGGCTTCGGTTCGACCGACACAGACCTTGATAGCCGGCAGAGAAGCGGCTCCGGGCAGGAGGAGTTATGAAACTGCGTGAAAGCAATATCCAGAAACTGGATCAGGGCGTTTACGACGTTCTGATCATCGGCGGCGGCATCAATGGCGCGGTGGCCGCCGCCGCCTTGTCCGGCAAGGGCGCGAGCGTGGCGCTGATCGATCAGCGCGATTTCGCCGGTTTCACCAGCCAACAGTCGTCAAACCTGGCCTGGGGCGGTATCAAGCACCTGGAGAGCCGCGATTACGCGCTGGTCAGAAAGCTGTGCCTGAGCCGCAATCATCTGATCGAGAGCTATCCCTCCCGAGTCCAGGAAATCCGTTTCCTGTCCACTATCGAGAAGGGATTTCGCTTTCCTCCCTGGTTTCTGTGGGCGGGTACCTGGGTGTACTGGCTGTTTGGGAACGGCTTTACCAAAATCCCGCGTCTGTTGTTCAAACGGGGGATCCACCGGGAAGAATCGGTCATCAACACGCAGAATGCCGCTGGCGGCTTCGAGTATTCCGATGCCTACCTGCACGATAACGATTCCCGCTTCGTGTTTCAGTTCGTGCGGTCGGCGATGGATCGCGGCTGCATCGCCGCCAACTACGTCGAATCGCTCGGCGCCCGTCGGGATGGCGATCTGTGGATCACCCAGGCGCGGGATGTCATCGACGGCAAGATCCTCGAAATCCGTTCCAAGGTGCTGATCAACGCCGCCGGCCCGTTCGTGGATGAACATAACCAGCGTACCGGCGAGCGGACCGAGCACCATCACCTGTTTTCCAAGGGCATCCACCTGATCGTGCCCCGGATCACGCCCAACCGGCGAATACTGGCGTTCTTCGCCGACGATGGCCGCCTGTTCTTCGTCATCCCGATGGGCGCGCGCACCTGCATCGGCACCACCGACACTCGAGTCGAAAGTCCCGTCACCGAGGTGACGGAAGAGGACCGCCAGTTCGTGCTCGACAACATCAACAAACGGCTGAATCTCCAGCGGCCGTTGACTCGCGCGGATATCATCGCCGAGCGTTGCGGGGTCCGCCCGCTGGTGGTGAAGGCCAAGGCCGATGGCAACGTCCGGGACTGGATGCAGTTGTCCCGCAAGCACGAGATCGATGTGGATCGGGCGAAAGCGCACCTCAGCATTTTCGGCGGCAAGCTGACCG
>JADJQQ010000007.1 GCA_016712625.1 Candidatus Competibacteraceae bacterium
AAACCAATTGAAAGCCGAATATCAGAATTCATTCCATCCACCATTCGCGGTTAGCTTCTCTTTCCGAGAGTTCAAACTGCGTGTAAATACGGCGCAAGCTCCGGGATTGCATGATTAGGACGATTCCACAATCCACGATAACCGCACGACGAGCCGCTGAATGGATTTTTCACGCCATCTCCCCGGGAAGAGAGCGGATCATGTTTGAGAATTGACGGTTGTTTAGGAGGGTTATCGAGGCGACGAGATCAATCTTTGTAAGCCGCCTATCATGCGCGGCTGATTCCATGATGAGCGCATTGAGCGCCAGCCGCTCGTTGACCTCTTTCAGAATCGCCGATCTTCGAGTTTCACGACATTGCTAGTCTTAGCATTCATGACTGGCCACCATTCGCATTGCGCGATTGAAGGCGTCTTGAAATTCTGAGAATGAGGCTGAGGATTGTTTCTGAACCAGCACCACAACGCGAGCATTGATAGGGGATTCATGATTGGCCTCCCCATTGCGCCGCCATGGCATCTGCAATTCCTTTGTAAGTCCTGCTTCTATTCTTCCATCGTTCGGACGATGGCGGCATTTTCCATATTTTATTTTCTCGACCAGCTACCACTTTCGATGGCTTCAGCTTCGGAAGTCCTTTTAGCCAAAGGCAACATGCCTTTGTTTCTCCGTGCCCATATTGCCATGGCTGGATTATCTGGTCAGGCTTCCGGATACGGCTGGATATTATGCCGACCGGGTTTTCAAGAGCAATTCGAGGAGTGGTGCGGAAAGTAGCAGTCGAACGGAATTCAGGCCTCGGCCTGTTCTTTCACCTTGCTCTCAAACCATCGCGCGCCGCTAGATGCAAGGTGAGTGCAAGGAGGGTGAGCAATCATCATGTCCCAGCCGTCTTCTAGGATGGCTAGAACGTCGCCCTGAATATGCCTACTTGGATCACCTTCAGAATCGAGAAGATCACAAGACCAGGCGTCATGACCACGGAAATGAAAGCATCGCGCACGGCCGCGCTGAATTCTCAGGCAACAAGAATTTTCATTGATGGCGCTCCCACGTTAAAAAACTGGAAGCAGGAAAATCAGATATGTTATAATGTTGCATTGGTCAATCTCCTATTGGTAGGGTATTGGCAAGACGTGCCGGTTGGGGCTGCGTCAACAGCCTCCCCGGTGCGCACATGATAGCGGCATTGCGACGTTAATCCCAATATTCCGCGCTAGCGGCATGATCAGCGACAAGCGCGACAAGCGCCCTTTCAGTACCAGACAGATTTTTCCATACGTCGATAATTCCAGTTGGTACGTGATTCCTCCAGTCGTTGCACTTTGTTTTGTGCCCAAATGTATCGTCGTCTATATTGTTTAATGCCTGAGTATTGAATTCTAACAATATAGAGTGCTGTCCTGGATTCATTATTGTGTTTCTCCTTCTTAACCAACTTAATAGATGGAGGATTATAAAAATAGCGATAGCATCCATCATCTTCTATGATAATCCAATAATCGCTACTCTTATTTGGGACATGATCGATAATTCCATCGACGCAATAACCTCCACCCAATTCAATTTCAACGTAATCCCCTGCCTCGATTCTCTTATCTCCAGGCGTATAGCTTTCCTGTATCTTTGCGATAGCTGCATTCAAACAGGCCGCTAATCCGCTACAATTTTCTGGCGTCTCTTGAATTCCAGTGACTTCAAGAAGTAGCGAGGCGGCTGATTCATGGGTGTAATGTTCAAGCATTGTTTTCACTCATCTGGAGTTGGGCAAAATACGCTATAAAGAACGTCTTTTTTAGAAAGATCATCTTCAACTATATGTAAACATAGTTGACTTAAATACAATACCCTTTTATTAGTTTTGATTGGTATCTTTTTCAGCTTATCAATTTCTTTGTCTCTTTCTAGCGCCACATTTTCAACCGCTTTATTCAAACATTTCCGCAATCCTTCACAGTCTTCCGGCTTCTCGACAATCCTTGTCATGGAGAGAAGGAGGTGAGCGGCGCTTTCATTCGTGTAATACTCAATCATTTTCAATTCCTTCCTTCTTGTCGTTTAAAGAATTCCGCGTAAGACGGAATGGGCATTGGACGATTCTCGGATTGCAATCTTTCCATTAGTTTTTTCTCTCTTAATGAGAGAATCTCTCGTATAAATTGCTCGTTTTTTTGTACTTTTCTATATAGAGTTTTAGTACATTTTTCTACTTTAATATTCCTAAGAGGTTCTCCACTAACATCAATGTTATCAAGGTCTGTAGGCTCTTGGCCTTTTATCCACCATAAAGTCGCTTTATTACTGATTGGTGCTGGTCTCCATCTCGTATCTGAAAATAACATATCCTTGTTTTCCATGCATCTTAGCCGCCTAACCGTGGATTGCAAATTCTTTCCAAGAGCTTCCGCATAAAATAGCGACGATTTACCAGGATTATTAGAAATAATTGGAGTCACTTCATGAATAAATTGATCAAATTTTTCAGCAGAAAGAATCGCTCTTTGTTCATTAACAGTAATTGGATTTTTCTTTTTTATACAGCGATTCATCTATAATAAAATAACGCCAATCGTTATTAGCGTATTGATATTTTCCTATAACTCCAAGCTTTATCAGCTCATAAAGCGCATATCTAACTGGATATGTGCTTATCCCGCATGACTTCTCTATATTTCCTCTGTTGCAATTAGGATGGTCGCGTAGATAGTTTATGATGATTTCAGAAGTAGTCATAACGGCGCGTCCAAGTTTCCAGTTAAATCAAGCATCAACTGATAATCGCGAAAATGCACTAATTGCCAGTATCCGCCGGTGTAATAAGGCTGTTGTTTGTACTTCAACAGCAATCCTTCAGACTTTAAGTGCGTGAAAACATCATGCTCAGCAAGGCACATGATGGCAGTGCTGAGCGTGTTATAGCGCGGTATCGTGCGAAGGTATACCGATTCAAGGTCGTCTTGATGATTATTCGTCATCGGCGAATAATAGTTCTTCGTTCGTTTCTTCGATCCATCGCCCTTGTTCGGCTGTCCTTAGATTCTTGACGGCCTGCCGGTAATAACTAGGCTTGAGTTCAGCGCCCATTCCGAGCCTATTAGCCATGACCGCACAATAGACCTCGGAGCCGACGCCCATGAACGGTGTAAAGACGCGCTCGCCTGGATTGCTCCACAGCGTCAATACGCGGTCAATGACATCTAGTTGCAAGGGGTGGACATGCTTTTCATCTTCGCTATCGCGCGCTTCTCGGTATGGCAATACTCTATCAATGCGAATGTCATCCCAAAACGCGCTGGCATATTGCCGCCATATCCAATGGCTATAGCGGTTTTCGGTTTGCTTGCCACTCCAGCCGCGATACTGCATCAGTTCATGCGGTATTTTCCGCTCTCCCGCATAGTCGAATAACCCTTGAGGGTGTTCGATGGAGACCGGATTATTGCCTTTCTTGCGGAAACAGACGAGGTAATCGGCGCTGGCCACGCTGCAACGCGATGAATCATCGACGATAGTCTTGTGCGCTAGGTTCTTTTGCATCGTGCGATTGCGAACCGCGAGTGGCTCTTTCCATATCGAATAGCGGGCGATATATTCCCATCCGTTTTTTATGTGGAGCCGGATAATGTCTCCGGTAAAATCAATCAGGGCATCGGTCCCGCTATTTCCGGTCGGAACATCCATGCAATGCACTGCGGTAATTCTTCCAGGCATTGTGATTCGATGGAGACCTTTCACAACGAATTCATAGTGCTTGAAGAATTCCGCGTAATCATCATTATTAGACAGGTCTTTGTCGTTGCTGCTGTAGTGATAGAGCCCGCCGAACGGTGGAGAATATACCGACAAGTGAATGCGATTATCAGGAATATCCGCCATCACATCGATGCAATCGCCGTTGTAAATGGCGTACTTGTCGTTAATGGTTTGGTCTTTTATAGCCATTGCGGAGCCTTTAACGATAGGGTGTAGTCTCCCTGCTTTTCTATAGTCAGGGCGTTATTCATTTCAGCGACAAGCGATTGAAACATCCGATCTGCCTTGCTTGACTTCGCCGACAAGTTTTTTTATAACCTCCTTATCTCCTTCTGTCAATACAATATCAACCTTCACCGACTTTTTTGCCCGAATCGATAGCAACGACGAATGAGTTGATAATGCTGTTCGTAGGAATGTGTCGGAAAAGTCACTACATGAGAGCAATGCTGGAAGTTTAATCCCCATGCGCCAATCTTTGGCTTAGTAATGAGAACTCTTTCATTGCCTTTCGCAAAGGATATTAGCTTATTCTCTTTTTGTCGTCGTTATCCTTGCCTGAAACTTGAATCGCATCTGGAATAATCTTTTCCAGGTAGTTTCCCTCTTCGTTCAAGTTGCACCAGATAATTGCGGGTTCTCCGGTATTTTTCACAAGATCAGCGACTTGATGGCAACGCTCATTGACTGTCCTATTCCGCTCTTCCCGTTGCTCTTTCAACCCGATTGCCGGAAGCTCAAACAGCATGTCTTGTCTAGGCTTGCTTGCCTTAACTAGATGTTGCCGTTCGATGAGTTCAGGCAAGATAAAAGCGCGGTCATCAAAGCCAAGGTCTGATGGTTTCCTAATGGACCTAGACCAGCTACAGACCCACCGCCAGAATGACTTTTCAGCATGTCCTTTCAATCGCCATTTGATGACCTCGCCGCGCATTCTTCCGGTCGCCGAGTTGTTCAAGTCGTTTTTGAAAAACCGATTCAACATATCCATGTAACCCAAAAATCCCAATGCTTCGGATGATGTTCCTAGTTCGGTAAAATCATTCGGTGCGGCGGTGGCAGTGGCCAGCAGACGGTAGGGGATTTTGCGCATGAATGCGGTAATCTCTCCGCGCCGTGTGCCATCAAATGATTTGAGGATGCTGGATTCATCACAGATACATCCGGCGAAGTCGGATGGATCGAACTTGCTGAGCTTCTCATAGTTCGTAACTGTTATCCGGTGTGCGGTCCCGTCGCTGGACGCCTTTAGTTCAATCCCGAACTTTTCAGCCTCTTGGAGCATTTGAAAAGACACTGCAAGCGCGGTCAATATCAAAACCTTTTTTCCGGTCTTGCGCGCCACGTTTTCAGCCCAGACAAACTCCATCGGGGTCTTACCTAGCCCGCAATCCGCAAAGATTCCAGACCGGCCTTTTTTCAAGGACCATTCGACAAGTGCCGATTGAAAGTCATACAGAAAATCTGGCATCCAAACCGGGTCGAACCCGAACTCATAGCCGATTTGCGATTTCCGGCTAAGAAATTCATCGTAGGTCATGTCCTCGCCGAGACCAGGAACATCCATAAAAATAGGATGTTGTATGCTCAGTCTTTCGCTATAATCACTCACGGCTAACCTCCCATGCGGGTTGGCTGAACTGGCCCGCACGGTCTACACACCGTCGCGGGCTTTTTTTGTATCTGGATTGCCCGGATTACCCGCCGGGCACGGGAGGGCCAATGAAACCCCTATCCGATTTTTCGCCGGAGTCAACGGCATGGACATCGGCATCAGTCCAGCGGCCCCAGCCGGTGAGCGTGGGCGACGGGGAAAATTGACCCCGTGCTTGGACGCGGCTGTTTGGTGTGGGCATTCTAATTCCCCCGAATTCGGGGGAATTAGAACTTTCCGTCACTTACTCCACGGAAGGTCTGGACGAAGCTCCGGCGCGGTCATCTCTCGCCCGCTGGCTGCTTCCATCTTGACCGCCAGATCGGCGCTCATGCGACGAGTGCCGTACTTACATTGACGCAAGTACGCGAGGTTCGTCCCAGCCGCGCGAGCGACATCCTCGACTCGTGCGGTCCCGTGCTTATCGAAAAATTGTTCGAGGTTCATGTCGCTATGCTAGCAATAGCTGCAAAAAAAGGTCAACCAAAAAATTACAGCAATTGCTCTTGCATGTGTGCAGCAATAGCTATATGATTCATCCAACCCGACGCCCTCCAGCCCTGGACCCTTCGCCGCCCCGAAAGGCGGAGTTTGAGGTGAGGCAACTGGACGGCGGAGGGCCAAATCCTCTTTGGTGGGAATTCCCGCCGGTGCTGGGTTCGACTCCCTCCGGCGGGCTTTTTAAAGGAGTAACGGAATGAACGCAATTTTTGAAGAGCATTCAGCGCGCCGGCGGATCGCGGCAGAAATGATCATCGCGAAGATCGAGCGCAATCTCGCCTTGCGGCGATTGCAAAAATCAGCAATAGAATGGAGGGCAAGAAAATGTCTGAAATAGACTTGATAACGCGCCGGTATCTAGCCGCAATTAAAAGTTACGAAGAGCAAAAAAAAATGCTGCAAGATCAAGCCATTCAACGCGCGGATCGTCGCCGATTGCGCCTCGCCCTGCTTCGCAACGGCATTATCTTCATCGCCGCCGCCGTGTCGATATTTGCCGCTATCTGGTGGTGCGGACTATGAGCACGTCGCCGGCAAACTTCCATGATTGGCAATATGAGCGCGAAAGCGCGCGCGATGCTGAAATTAAGGACGCTATCTCAGAACGAATTCAAGACTTGGAAATGTCCAGCGGGCACGGTGATGCCGAGCAAAAGCTCATGGAGCGAGTTCTTGCCAAGTTATTTCAGTCTGACATTGCGACCGAGACATTCCACTGCTATCTGTTCAAGCTGTGGCAGACGCGCAACGCACAGGAGGAAGAAGACAAGAAGAAAATGGCGCGTGCTGCCCAGGTCATCGCAAACACGATTGCACCGATTATGAGGGACATCGTGTCGTCGGACATCCACAAAGAATTCGGCGCATGAAAAACCGCTAGGAGTTGTCGCTCCTAGCGGCTGAAAACCAACAATGAGGAAGACGATATGCAGACCAAAATTATACGCATCCACGCGCCACGGCGCAACCCGCGTCACCCAGTACGGGGTTACAGTCAGCCGGCGCTGGACATGCTGACGCTCAAGGCGTTGGCTGAACTGGTGGTGGATGTGATGGAAGGTCGATACAAGGAGGCGAGCCATGATCGTTCATAAGTGCGAACAGGGCAGTGAGGAATGGCAACAACTCCGCTGCGGCGTGCTCACGATGAGCCACGCAAAAGAGCTTCTAACCGGTGGGAAAGGAAAGACTCGCCAATCCTATATTCTGGACGTGGTGTCCGAGAGATTGTCTGGAAAGCCTATCGAGAGTTATTCGAGTTTTGATATGCAGCGCGGTCAATTTTTGGAGCCGTATGCGCTGAAGTTGATTGAGGAAGCTAACGGCGCGCCCATTGATCGGGTTGGATTCATCACAACCGATGATGGTCGGATCGGATGCAGCCCTGATGGTCTATTCGGAGAAATGGCCGGAATTGAAGTCAAATGCCCAAATCCGAGACAGCACATCAGGAATATCAAGTCGAATGGGTTTGATGATTATATAGCCCAAGTACAGGGGAATATGTGGATTACGCAAAACCGGCAACTCTGGTATCTAGTGTCATTTTGCCCATGGGTTACACAAAACCCGTTTTATTACGAAGTCATAAACATTGACAATGAGATTGTCAAAAAGATCAAGGAATCCGCAATCAGCGCTGCTAACGAAATAGATTACCTCGTAGCAGAGTTATCCGAAATATTGCCCGATAAGCGAATCATAAGGCCTGGCGAGGCGCGCATCGCATGGGAAGAAAACGTTTGCCGTCAATGATGAGGTGGAATTATGAGCGAGCCAAGCTTGCAAGACACAATTATTCCTAAGTCGGACCAATTGAACGCCGACGACTTGATTACCGGACCGATCACGGTCACGGTGGAAGCAGTCAAGCGGTCCCCATCACCGGAACAACCTATCGATATTTGCATTACCGGGCATCGCCCTTTCCGGCCTTGTAAGTCCATGCGGCGTGTTTTGATTTCAGTGTGGGGCGATAAAGGTTCTGAATGGATTGGAAAATCCATGACGCTTTATTGTGATCCAAACGTAAAATACGGCGGCGTCGAAGTGGGCGGGATTCGAATTAGCCATGTCAGCGGGATCGATGAGGAAATCAAGCTAGCCCTGACCACGACACGCGCCAAGCGGTCACTGTACAAAGTCCTTCCGCTGAAGACCATGGATTATGAGGCGCATATCAGCGCATTCAAGGACGCTAAAAAGATGCGCGAATGGCTTGTAGCATTAGCGAAGGAGAATAACTGGACGAAAACGACGCCGGTATATGTTTCTTTGCGCAATGCTTGCGCCGAACAGGCTAAGAAGATAGAAGCGGATAACGCCAAGACTCAAACCCCCGATGAATTCGGCGCCGGCCTTGGCCCGGTGCAGGAAGTGGAGTAGTTGATATGAAAAACATCGAAATCAAGAATATCGGCCCCATCGCCAACGTGGCGATTCCAATCCCTGAGGACGGCGGCGTCGTGGTCCTGCGCGGCCGGAACGGCAGCGGTAAGAGCATCGCCCTGGAAGCCGTCAACGCCGCGACCACGGGCAAGGGTAAGCCGCCACTCAAAGACCTCGCATCAAAGGGCGAGGTCCAGGCTTGCGGCGCCACCTTGACCGTAGGCCGCACGGTGCGCCGTGCCGGCGAGCTTGAAGTATCGACCCTGGAAGGCCGGCTCTCTGTCGCCGATCTGGTTGACCCAGGACTGGTTGACCCGGTACGGGCCGATGCCACGCGCATCAAGGCGCTGGTCGGATTGTCCGGCGCAGCGGTGGAGCCGGGCGACTTACACGGCTTCCCCGAGGAACTGGCCGAAGGGATAGACCTCGATGACCCGGTGGCCGCTATGGCGGAACTCAAGCGCCGGCTCGACATCGGCGCCAAAGAGTACGAGAAGATGGCCGCCAAGGCGATGACGGAATCGACGACCATCCTCGAATCCAACCCGGAACTTTCCGGCCCGGTGATCGATAAGGATCAAGCGCGGACCCGGCAAACGGCGGCGATTCGAGCGTTTGATGCGATTCAGGCGCGGGTGAAGGCGGCGGAAGAAGCTGCCACTCGAAACTCGGCAGCGCGGGACCGGCTGGCCAAGCTCCCGGCTGCTGATGTGGACGCTGCTCAAAAGGCAGAGGAGCTGGCAGATAAGGAAACCACAAAAGCCTTTCAGATCGCCCAGCGGATCAAGGCCGAATATGAGGCGGCGGTAGCAGCTTATAAGGCAAAGACTGCCGCCCGTGATCTTGCCATAGCAGCCGCCAAGGCAGCGGAAGAACAGGCTGCCATTCGTGCCGAACTTGAACGCCATATCGCAGAATCGGCGATTAGCCCACCGGTGCCAGAAGAAGTCGAAGCGGCGCAAGCTGAAATGAAAGCGGCGGATGAAAACCTGGATGCCGCTATCCGCCATGGCACCATCATTGAATCGCGGAAGGCCGGCTTGTTGAAAGCGGCGGAAGCGCAAGAGCACGCGCAAGAGGCTACGGCACTGCGGCGCAAGGCCAAACAGACCGACGAAGTTCTGTCCGAAATCGTGTCTACGCTTCCCGGCTGCCCGCTGCAAGTGACTGACGGCCGGTTGCTCACTGCCACGAAGCGCGGGCCAACTTTCTACGCCGATTTATCGACGGGCGAACGGTGGCGGATCGCCTTGGACATCGCCATTCAAGCGGTGGGCACCGGTGGCCTGCTGGTCATCCCCCAAGAAGCTTGGGAGGGTCTGGACCCGCAGAATCGGGATGCTATTGCGAGGCAAGCGAAAGCGGCGCGTGTGGTCATTCTGACGGCAGAATGTTCTGATTCTGATTTATTGGTAGCAATGGCTTGAAAGGAGAATAAAATGCGAAAAGTCATCGTTTCAGAAGAAAAATGGTGCAATGAGCACAAGCGACTCGAACGAATCGATCTATACGAGGCGTGGTTTCATCAATTCGGCAATGATGAATGCGGCGAGAACAACTCGGTGACTGTTGCGATTGTCGAGCGGATTAGTGATGGGAAAGTTGACATGGTGTTTCCGGGCAATATCCGGTTTGTTGATCAGCCACAACAGCAAGAGAAATGGCCAGAAGAAAGAACGGCAGTAGTCGCATTGCTCAGGGAGATATGCCAAGATCATGGCGACAATGATTGGCTTGACAATCTGCATCTTTATGATGTCATTGACAAGCACTTGCTGAGGCATATTGAGCGCAGCGCATAGGAGAAC
>JADJQQ010000008.1 GCA_016712625.1 Candidatus Competibacteraceae bacterium
AAATCTGCTTAAAAACAGAATATTGTCGATCATAATTACTTGTTACTCCTCAATAAATTCGAGAAATTTCGGTAACCTTGCTGATTTTGTGGCATACAAAGAATATCCACAAAGGTCCAGATAAAGATGTTGGAAAAAGATGCTCAATATTTTTCAAAACCATAGCACCGTCGCTGAATGACTTTGATCTTGTTATTAAGCCCTTCGAACAAACCTAATTTCGTCAGTCGATTTAAAAAATAATTGACCACTTCATCTTATAGGTCCCTCAACGTCTTTAAGAAAGTATCAAAGCAACGCACCGAACTCTTTTTAACTCGGTTCATCCATCCCGTGATCCTCTGCTTCCCGCGCCGGCGATTTAGGCTACTACTGTACAGCAGAATCGTTAACTCATTTTAACTGATAGTTTGTTGTAAAATCGGTGAATACTTGAATAACTTATCTAACGTTTCTTGGTCTTTGATGTTAAATCGACCGGCCTTTACGCCAAAAGCCACATCACGCTTTCTAGCCTTTATGCTGTCCTTTGATAAGACCTTCCCCAGATGCCAACCCTTTTTGCGTAACGCATCCAGACCCTTTCTGCATAACTTGAAGACATGAAATCGATCGACTATGACCTGAACCTTTTCCCAAAACTTCCTTCGCCGCATTGATAAAACCAACATGCATATCCGAACAAACGAAACCCACTTGTTTGCGTGTAACCTCTTTCGGGAATACTCATGAAAAATTCTTTTGACGGTCTTTTCTTCCGATCGGTCACATCCCCAGAATCACCGTTTTTTCACCCATACGACTCGTCACAATCGTCACAAAATCTTGTGTCCTTTTTTTAAAGAGATTTCATCAATCCCAATAATTTCAAGATTTTTAATCGCTCACAATCAACGTTCTTAGCAATAGAGCGATCAATAAATTCCTCGTACCGTTTGCTAGCTAACCCCTCTTTTAATGCAAGGCATCCAAAACCGCGTACTATTTACACAGGCCAACACTTCAACTCGTCTAATGATTTAGACGTCATGGAATTCTCACTTGGTGTTTATAACTAATTGATAGTATTATACTTTAAGACCCCTTGAAATGCCAGAGAGCCATGTCTGCTTCCCAATTCGGTTAACTTCCACAAAAACCAGGATTACCTTATGATGGTATAAATAACAGGATAGAGAATCCCTCAAGGCTAAACCAGAGGATGGTAGTGATCAGCACGCAAGATTATAGGCAGCCTTCTTGTTTTAGCTCTGCGAGAACCTGATGACCACCGACTGGGCGCAGGGATTTCCCAGCGAGCTTGTTGGCGTGAACTCCCCGGCGCGAGTCGTTGAACACCTCCCGTTGGGCCACGGACTCTCAACCATCCCCTCATCGACCGCCAGACGTCGGGGCCGACATGTACTCTGTTCGTCGTGAGGCCGGCGAAGGTCTCTCCCTGGATGGAACCGAAGGCATGGCCCTGGAAGGCGGGATGACCGCATTGCAATCACGGATTAACTGCCCCAAATATCCCTCCTCGTCGCCCCCCACGCCCTGTTCCAACCGCAACCGGGGATGACGGTCCAGGATCAGATCGGCGATGGCCTGGGCATCCTTGGCCGCCCGGAAAATTTCCTTCTTGTCCTGACGCAACAGATCCAGATAGATCGCCAGATAGGCGGCGTGTTCCTCCAGATCGTGATGGCAACCGAGTTCAGCATTGAGAAAGGCGCTGGCCAGTTCGGCGCGCAACTCCTCCCGAGCATAGTCCGGCGCGCTCCGATTGAAGGAGAACGGCCGGTTCAGCCGCCGTTCGTGACCGGTCCAGTGGCCTAACTCGTGGAAGGCGGTGCCGCAGTACGCCTCGGCGCTGGGGAAACAGCAGCGCGGGGCAGCACAATGCGGTCTTCACCGGGCTGATAGCAGGCGCGAGATCCCCGATGATCGATCGTGGCGCCACTGCGCGCCAGCAGCGCCTCCAGGTGCGCTTCCCCATCCCACACCGCTTCGGGTAGGGGTTCCCCCGCACCGTAAGCCTCTTCCAGGCTGGGAATGCCGTCGATCTGCGAGGCATGGAACACCGTCGACCGCCGCAACAGCGGGATCGTCCGCATTCCTTCCTCCCCGTCATCCACCATCCCTCTGAGATCCGCCCGATCCTCCGGCAAAATTTCCAGTAGTTTGTAAAAGCAGATGGGCGTGCCTCGTTCGCCATGGCGCACCTGCCAACCGCGCGTCTCGGCCTGTCGGTAACTACACCAGCGCGGATCGCCAAAGAGCATCGACAGCGGCAGCAACATCAACACGTTGATGCCATGATAGGACTGGCCGGTGACCGCATTGATCGGTAACGCCGGTACGCCGGGCAGCCGGGGCGTCGTCCAGGGTTTGCGCCACGGCGCCGCGCCGGCTTCAATCATCGCCACCATGCGATCGGTGACTTCCTGGTAAAGATCGGACGGGAACCGCGCGGGCGGCGAGGGAAGCCGCCATCAGTTGGCCTCGCTCTCATCCCCGTCTTCAAGCCGAGATCCTCAATTTCGGCGGCGGTCAGGGGTTCCACGCCACCCATCAGCAGCAACAGGGTCACTTCATGCTGAAGACGCAGACGGCGCTGATCCGATTCGGCATACCCCGGTAGTTGTTGCGTAGGCTTGAATGCCTTGGCGCAGGGAGTGGACGCGCCCGAATCCTGCATGAGCCAGGTGCGTAACTGAGGCCAGGCCAGAAGATCGGGCCACACCTCTGGATCGAGCGACTCGGTCGGGTCAGGAGACGGGCGACGGCCGCCAATGCCGCAATTCGCGACACCCAGCCGGCAGGTGCGATCCGAGGGAGACCAAACGGTGGAGCGATCATGGCGTATTTCCTCGGTGAGGCGTGGCGGAGATCGGTTTCGTGGCGGCGACGGGGAATCGGATGAGGTCTCGGCTACGGTCGCGATGGCCGCGCGCACGGTCGCTTCTCGGCCAAAACGACTCGCAGCCAGCGGTCCATCGGCGCCACTGCTTTTCCGAAATAATGCGGGATCCCGGTGCAGGCCAGCCGGCGCTCCTGATACGCTTGCGCCCGTCGATCCGCACCAGCGGAATCCCCTGCATTTAAACAGTCCTGATAAGCCTGGATCATCGACACTGAATCACGATGAACCCGCGCCAGCGTCGCCGCATACAAGACGCCGGTGGCCTCCAGCACATGACGCCACGCCCTCTGTCGGACGTCGGGCGTTAAATCGAGGGCCTGGTCGAGTGATTGGGCCTGGCGCTCGACGGTCTCGGTGATGGCGGCCCAGGCCGCGTTGAGCACTGTGCTCACCTCGCGCTGGAAGTCGCAGCGCAACACGGTAGTCAGTACCTGAGCGAGGGCGCGCGCCTCGGCTAGCCGCATCCCTGAGTCAGGCGGGAGGGATCGATGGACGGTTTCCGGCACGGTCAAATACATCGCCATGCGCGCCGGTTCAATGTCGGTCGGCGCCGCCGGATGATCGCGCAACACCCGGGCCAACAAGCGGGCGATTTCATAGCGGTGCTCCTCCGGTAGCGGGCCACCGCCAGATAGCGCCACTGTTCACCGCGCCTGAACTCGAACTCGAACTCGAACTCGCCAAGCATGCGCCAACGCCGCGTCGTCGCTTCGATCCATTGACTGGCCTGCACCTGATACGCTTCCAGTGCTTCGACAGTGGGAGATGATTCACTGGCTGCCTGATTGAGCGCAGCGACCACCAGTTCCGTATGCAAAGCGCCCCCGGCCAAGGCCAGCGCCAGTCGCTCACGAGACGCTTTTGGAACATCGGACTCGCCAGGGGTCATCGGGAGCGGAGCTGGATCGACGGGGGAATCTCCCTGGATCGCGGATGACGGCAGGGCGGTCTCCTCCTGGAGAACTTCCGGCTCAGGCGGAGGCTCAGTCGCCGCCGCCGATCCGGGTCCACGAGCCGCCAGATAACTTCCCAGATAGAGCGGATTGACGCGAACAGGGGATGGAGCGCTCATGCCTTGGCCTTTAGGGATCTCTGGAGTGAAGATGCGTTAATTAGTGAGTCAGTGAGTCGATACGTCAATGCGTTTGTGAGTCAGTCAGTAAATGAGTCGATGCAGCAGTGAGTTTATGCGTCAGTGAGTCAAGCGGTCGGTCAGTCAAAACGTCTGTTGATCCCTGTTCAGCGCGTCGTTGTTGCCGGACTCAAGGGGGAGAGTCCGGTTCGCAGGATGACCTGACCCTCCGCCGCGCGGTACAGCAACGCTGGCACCCGGTTGGCTTGGAGCCGACTGAACAGGGCTTGATTACGCATCAGCGCCAGCTTGGCCGGGACATCCGTGCGGGACGCCACCCTGCGTTGGGTCATCCACCGCGCCAATCCTTCCGCATCCGTGGCATGCAATAGGCCCAATACCTTCGGCAGTTGCCGCTTTGAGGCGTCCAGCACCACCACGGGCGCCCAGCGCACCCGCAGCGCGCCGGCCGCCACCGGCTGCCGCAATAGACGCCACTGTTGATGACAATACGCGCAATAGGGATCAATAAAGACGTAAACCAACGGCGCATCGGGGTCGCCTTCCTCAATCACCGTCGCCTGACGAGATCCGCCCAGACGGCTTTCAGGACCCGTCGCCCCACGCGCCAGCGTTTCCGCGCCGGCCAAGGCAGCATTGCGCGCGGATGACCCCCGCTTCCACGGCCGTCTCTGCGGATATCGCGGAACGGGTTTCGTCGAGTAACGGCTGGATGCCCTCACGGCGTTGCCGAACCGGATCCAGGATCACCGGCGGCGTCGCGGCCGTATCCAGTTTGAGCAACCCCCCGGGATCGTAGACCTGCCCGCGCATCACAAAGCCTTGTGGGCTGGTGAGATAAGTCTGCGGGCCGGCGGGGGTTTCCGTGATCCAGAAAGGCAGGTCACCGACCATCCCGCGTCCCACCAGTCGACGACCCCGATCCAGCAGGATTTGAATCGCGGCCGGATACTCTTGGGGGGATGCTGCTGTCGCAGGAGATGAGACAGGAGCGGCTGACCCTGGCGGTGAAGACGGAACCGCTAACGGCTCCGTCATCGCTGTCAGCGGGTTCGCCATCAACAGGATAAAAGCAGAGAGATAATCAGCTCGATGGTGCATGGCAGGCCCAAAAGGTCATTCCCTTCGCTCGGCAGGCGGATCGGCGCCATCTGGGCCAGGATCTCCTGGGCGTCAAACACCCCAAGGTTTTTCCCCACCGGGAACCGCGCCTCATCGCCGCGACTCGCCGACGGGCAGGGCGTCAGAGAGGCAAAATCAGGATCCAGTCGGCGCGCCGCTTCCTGGAAATCGATCGTGATGGGCGGGATAACGGGCGCTGCCGGGTGGACCGCTATCCCTGAACCGGCATCGTCCGGCGCCTCTTGATAGACCTCCAGCGGGGGTTGTCCGGCGCTGAGGCCGCAGTGGAACAGCGTTTCTTCCGTGGGTTCCTCCGGCTCGACCGTCGCGAAAACGGCCAGATCTTCCCCCTTCCGCACCTGACCGATCTTAAGCACCTCATCGATCAGGCCGGTCGTAAAACAGGTCGGGGTCAGCCGCTCGACGCCGCGCCGTCAGTTCGGCGTTATGGGGCAGGTCCAGAAGATCCAGCAGCGGGTTCGGGGCGCCTTCAATCTGACCAATCGCCGCCCGCAGACCATCCTGATCGGGAAACCGCCATCGTTCGGGCCTCTCGCCCTCGTCCTGCTGCGCGTGCAGGACGTCGACGGTTGGCGGCAGAAGTTCGATAAAGCGGTTGAGCCGGTACGCCGACGCGGACGGTGGCCGGGCGTAGAACAGGTCGGCGCGAATCAATGTGGCGCCTTGAAAGATGTGCGCCTGTCCCGCCCGCTGCTCGCGAATATCCAGCAAATCAATGCGCGAACGCTTCTCCACGCTGGCGCTGCGCGTGTCATGATAGGTGTTGCTCAGCCAGGCGTGTTCCGATCGGGCAAAGCCACTGGTCGGCGTCACCCACGCCTCGCCAGCAGTTTTCTGAAACAGTTCAAAAGTCTCCTGCGCATCCTCGACCTTCATGGCAATTTTGATCAGGGTATTGCCGAAAATCGCTGCGGCTTCTTCTCGGGATTCCTTGCCAAAGCTCGGGGAATCTGACCGCCAAAGCACACTGCAAACCCCAGAGCGCGGGCCTGCGCCGCCACCACCGCAAAGCCCTTGACCGCGTAGTAACCGTACTCATCATTGAAATCGAGAAACGGTGACGGGGCGTTGAGCGGCTTGCTGACTATCACTTCGCGATGGGTCCCCTCCAGACGCGCCCCCAGGCCCACCGCCAGCATGGTTTTCATCGCCGCGACGATCACTTTGCCCAAGCTCGCCAATTCGTCGGGACTTTTCTCCAAGGCCGGCAATTGCACCAGCAGGATGCGGCGATTGAGCACCAGGTCGGCAAAGTCTACTTCGCCTTGCCGAACCCGGTAGATGTGGCCATAGACATCCGCTAATTGCGTCAGCATCCGATTGAACTGGTTGACCAGGTAACCGTGCTGCACATAGGTCTGCGGCTCGGGCTGGGTGGGATAGCTGCGGGTGCGGATAATCTCGGCCGTGAATGGAACGTCCGGGTTTTGCTGTTCCCAGAGCTGCCCCGGCGCCCGAAAACCCGGCACGCTGTCCAGATAATGTTGGAGGCCCGCCTGACGGCGGCCGGCAGGGGTGAACCCGTCCACCTGGTATGCGGCGCGCACCTGCCAGTCAATCAGCGTATCGAGCGGCAGCGCGCGGCGCAGCGCTAACACATCGAAGGTAAACGGCGCGCCCCGTTCATCGACACCCCGGTCGCGTAGTGCCACCAACACCCGAACCACAACCGTCAGCAGGCCAACCGCCTTGTCTTTCCAGGTGGCCGAATCGCCGCCCGCCTCAGCCATCTGCGCGACCAGCAGTTGGGTCAGGGTGTCGGCGGAACCGGTGGCAAACGGATTGAAGGTGTTGCTCAGGCGCCGCTCCACCGGCGCTTCCGGATCGACCGTGGCTGCGCCGGTCAGATAATTGATCACGTACAGATCATCCTCACGCCCGCAGGCGCGGGCTAAGGCGAAGGTTTTTGCCCACAGTGCGGTATCGCCCTTGGCGTCCTTGAAGGCAAAACCGGACCCCCACAACAGCGCCTGAGCGGCCAAACCCAGCATGGCTTCTGTCTTACCGGCGCCGGTGCCGCCCAGGATCAGCAAATGGGTGCGGACCTCGTCCTCGGTGACGTACAATTCCGCGCCGCTCTGGCGGTCATTGCCCCAGATGGAACATCCCCCGCGCCCGGCGACCCTGGGTCTCGGAGCCGGGTTCCAGATCATGCGCATCCACTCCGGAATAACGGTCGGGCAGTTTCATCGGCAAACAGGGTTTGAGACGCTGGCCGCCCACCCACAGGCCCAGCCCAACCAGCAGACCAAGGTCCAATAGCGCCGGATACTGATACACCACCCCGGCCAATACCCCACTGGCGATGCCCAGGTTCCGAGGTTGGCGACACGCGCTCTTGAATCGCTCGAAGGGGCGTTTGAATCGTGCGCAGATAAAACTGGGGATGGACGACCTGGTGGGGATCGACCCCGCGTGGGAGAGGGGAAGAGGACATCGTCGTCAATCCCGGTTTAGCGCCCATCACCGGCGGACAGCGCCGGAGCGTTCGGCGGGATCATCGACCCGCGCTGGCGGCGGCCAGGCTTCCTGGCCGGGTCGCGCCGGGAGGGTGCGCTCCTTTGGCAGCGATCGCCCATGGATCTCGCCGATGTCATCACCCGCCGGTTCGTTAAACCGCTCAGTTTCCACCGGCAGGAAGAACAGAAACCAGATCACAAACAACAGCAGCGCGCCGATGAAGCTCCACGCCAGCCCGACGGTCCACCGGACCCGATCTTGGGATCGCGTCAATTGGTCGAGCTGTCGCAACGCCTCGGCTTCGGTCGTGAACGTCGCCAGCACCCGGCGAGTGCGCGGAATCTCCGGCTCCACCGTCAGTTCGGCGATCAGCGCATGACCGCCCGGTTCCGGCTGCGGCTCCACCTGGACGGCGAGAACTGAAGCATTGCTCAGGGAAATCACCGTCAGCCGGTTCGTTTGACGCGCCAGCAGAAGGGACGGGTCAGACGGAGCCAGGGTCGGTTTAGCTTCACGTGAAACATGTATTACCTCCAAGTCAGGCCGTTAGAGGGGTCCGCCGGTGCGGCCCACTCCAGAGGGGCGGGCCGCACGGCGGGTCAGGGCGGTGGCGAGCGCCTCGATAGCGCCTGCCACCGCCGGACTTTGCAGCGCCCGCCCCAGCCGACGCTCAGCGGCATAATGCGCACTGGCGCCCAGCCCTTCGACAAAGGGCGCGCGCCGGCCAGCGAAGTCAAGGCGTACCACAGCGGACGGTCCACCCCCTTGAGCCAGGTGAACAGCGCAGGAGGAAGCACGCCCCCGCGTCGGGCCTCCTCCAGCAAACGCATCAGCACGGTATGGGTGTAGCCGTGTTGGCGGATGATCGCCTGGACGGCGGGATGATCGAGATCGGGCCGGGTCGTCTGGATCACCGGTCGATAATCGGCCGCCGTAGGCCGATAGTCGTCCGCTTGGCGGTCCAGGTCCGCCGCCGCCGGGTCATCCGGGGTCACCGATGCAACGCAGCGCTGGGCAAACAAACCCGCCAAAGCCTGGGCGTGCAGGGGTAGGGACTCCACGCCGCGCCACGGTTCGCCCAACTGGCCTGCCAGCGCCCTCCGCGTTCGCTCGAAGTCCAGCTCCGGCGACGCAGCCGCTGGATCGACCAGCAAGTCAAATTTTTCCACGAATGCCCATTCAGCCAGCGCCATCCCCCAGCGCGGATGGTCCAGGGGCAGGTGGATATGGCCCCGGCGCAGAGCATGCAGGGCATAGGGCCACTGCTCGCCCATGGCCTCAGCCAATCCACCCAGATCGAAACGGCGACGAAACCGCTCGGCAGGATGCCCGACCAGCAGCCAGGCTCCAACCGCGATCAGCCCGATCACCACCGGCCACCGCCACACTTGCCCCTACTCTGGTCCAACAGGTCGATCCAATGGGCGCCCGACACTGCCGCCGGGTTGCTCAGCGCTTGGCGCACGGCGGCGGCTAGCGCCTGGCTCGCCGCATCACCGACTCCAAGGTCGTGCAGAAGGTCCAGCTCCACCTGTTTGAGGCGCAGGCTCAGCGCCACCAGATCAACCCGCACGCTGCGCCACACCAGCCAGCCGACACCGACCACCAACCCGGTCATCCACAACCACTCGAAGGGATCCGGTGACCGATCGTTTCCGTTCATCGCCCCGCTCCGCTAGGCATCGGTCGCAGCGGCGCCGCCCCGTACCGGAGCAGTCTCGCCGCCGACCCGTTCATAAGCGGCTTCCGTCACCGGGTCGACGCTGGGCCGGTCGTCATCATCATCAGCGGGGTCAAGCCGCTGCGCGGGAAGCGGCTTTGCCGGAATCGGGGGGTGCGCCCGCATTTGTTCAAAGATGGATGGCGGCATGGGGGTTCTCCTCTGGGGATCAGGGGGCGTTAACACGTCAATCGGCAGGCAATCTTCGTTACGGCGCGGACGGCAGGGAGGGTGACGAAGGGTCCACCGCAGGCGCGGAAGGGTCGTTCGCATAGGCTGAACCGGGATTCACCAGTCGGTTGGCCGACGCTAATTCCGCCAACAACGGCCCTCGTCGGTTAGCGTCCGCGCTGGCCGCAACCTGCTCGGCCAGCAATAATTCCAGCCGTTCGCCCTGGCGGAAACGCAAATAGGTCAGGTTGAGTTGAAGCGCCGTCATATAGGCCAACTCCCGTAATACGGCGGCCTCGGGACTGCCGGCGATGCCGGCGTACCAGGACGGCGACGCATAGCGCCGGTCAACCTCGGTCTTGAGCAATTCAGCGTAGGAAATTTGCTCGGGAAGTTCGGCCAGCACCGCCGTCTGATGTTCGTCAGCTTTCGCTTCCCTGCCAGACTCGCTCAAGCCATCCGCGTAACGCGGCTGCAGGCACCCGCAGCGCCAGCGCATGGTTCAACACATAGCGGGCCACCGATAATTGACCTTCGTAGACTTTCTTACGCATCCAAAAGCCATGCCTTGCGGCGTGCCTTGCAAGTCCGGGGGTAAATCGTCCAGTGGATAGGGATCGACCAGGTTATCGATGAATCGCCGGGCGTCCAGCACCCGATCGGGATTGAAGCTCAAGACCTCGGGCAAGTAGCTGTTCGGTCGGGTCGGATCGGGCGCTGAACCGACCCCGGAGCCGGACAGCAGGGTTTCCGCGAGAAAGGGCGCGTTGGGTCGGGTGCTGGCCTGCGTACAACCGCGTACTCCAGTTTCTTCGGGGGTGCAGTAGTCGGCCAGATAAGTGTCCACCATCGTCTGGCTGGCCGCCGTGCCGGTTTTTTCCGGGCGGCGCAGGTGATTAAACGCCCGCAGGTAAGCTTCGGTCCGGTCGCGGGCTGGACCGGCGGCGGCGGCGGCAGTCGCCGTTTCGCAGCCGCCGGTCGGCAACATAAACCGGATATCCTGTTGCGCCCGCCAGATGGTTTTTCAGTTTGACGAACTGGCGAACCATTTCGCCCTTGAGTCCCTGGATCGCAGCCACCACACAGCCATCACAATCAGCACGCGCCAGCGGCGTCATCGCCAGCCCCACGACGCCCGCCAGTAAGGCAAAGCGTCTGTGGACCCTACCACGCCACAGGATCAGGCGATATTCGCGCTTCATCGGCGTCTCCACTCCACTAATATTGCTTTTAATAAAATAATAAACAATTATTAAAAAAGCTATCCCCTTTGGAGCAATTAGCTTGCGCAATTTTCTGCAAAGACGCCTGTATCGCTACCGCCAGGATCTTTTCGGTGGATTTTACGAGGCCATTTATCGCTAACGATCCCGGATCGATCGGTTAATAACCGTGATTAATGCACCGCCGCATCCCCGCTCCTCCATGGCGTCGGCTGAAATCAGCGCCCACGGTGAAGACCTCAACCTTGATCCGGTGAAACATTACCAGCACCAGGCCTGGATGGCGCGGGCGTTACTGGGCGCAAGCGCCATCAGTGCAATAGTCCTGCTGCACCGTCTGCTGCTGGGCGATGGAGGCGGCGCTTTAGCCAGTTTGGGGTCGACGGCGACGTTGCTGGGTTTGGCGCTCCATCCGGCATATCGCTGCTGGACGATGCGCCACCGACCCGTGACGCCGCCGCAGGTCTTCCTCACTCATCCTCTCGATTGGTGGCCACCGGCTGGATCGACCCCGGTGGCCTCGGAACGGAGCGCTTCCCATGACCCTGCCGACCGCTGAATCTGTATTTCACCGCCCCCAATGGGTGGTGCTTCTGATGCTGGTCACCTTATTGACGCCCACTGTCCACGCTCAAGCAGTCCCACCGCCGCCCGATCCCGCCTTTACCTTTGATCCGAATCAGAATCTTGAGCCTACCGGCGGCGACCTCAGTCTTCAGCTGTTGGAAGGCATTCTGGGGTCAGTCATTAGCCGGGTTCGTCTGACGGACGGCCTGAACGCCAGCGATGCCGGGCCGTTTGGCGAGATGTTTTCACTCTTCAATGGCTTTCTATTGTTCCTGCTCGGGATCTTGCTCTTTATCAAACTGGTAGCTGCATTACTCGACACGGCGCATGAAGGGGAGGCGCTGGGCCAGGATCGCTCGACCACCTGGACGCCGATTCGGATCGTACTGTCGGCGTCGATGCTGATCCCGCTGGTCAACGGTTACAGCTTCATTCAGGTGATCGTGTTGTGGGTGACACTCAGCGGCGTCGGTCTGGCGGATGCAGTCTGGTCGACTGCAGTCCAGCAGTTCACCCAAACCACCCTGTTTGCGCCGCCGCCCCGCCGCAGGCGCGACAACTGGCGGTCGCCATGCTGGCCTCAATGTCTGCGAGCAGGTGGTGACGGCCCTGCCGGCGCGGGGGAACCGCGCGTTACGAGGTGCGTTATGCGGCTCGCTCAGGGGCACTGGGCCATTACGAAGAACGCGGTGGGCGTTGGTCGGTAACAGGTATGGGGAGGCCGCGTGTGGCGGATTCATCATCCGTGAACCCCATCAGGATCTCGAACCGGCGCAGGATGCGACCGGCCTCGACGCTCTGGATGGGTTCCTGCACTGGGTGGCGCGGTTGTTCGGTTTCGCCGCCGATGTGCGCAAAACATTCGCAACCACCCTGATGGCGGCGCATGAGCAGGCGGCGCTCCAGTTACGCGAGGAACTGAAGCCCTTGGCGGAACGCATCGTCCAGGGCCAGGGGGCTTTGCATGAATGCGTAACCGATTCAACGGGCCTACTGACGCATCGTCAGTGCCTGAATCTGATCGATGTCGCCGCCGAACACTATGTGGCGCATCTGCAGGCGGTGATTTTAACCGCCATCAATGGGGCAGGTCAGCGCGCCTTCACCGAGTTCACCACGACCGCCCAGGAGGAAGGTTGGCTTTCAGCAGGCAGTTGGTTCTACCGATTGGCGGCCCTCAGCGAATATCAGAACAAGCTGGCCCTCAACGTGCCCGAACCCTATCCGATCCGCGCCTGGGAAAAACTGCCGCGGGAGGATGTGGAAACCTATCGGCACACCCTCGATCGTCTAACCGCACTGCTCAATGAGGCGGAAACCGATCGGGACGCCGGTCTGCTCAAAGGTGATCCGAACAACAGTCGATTGGATGACACCTCGCGCGGCTTCCTGCGCTGGACCCTGGACTGGATTCAACATCACCTGTTCGGCACCGTGCATCCGCTGTTCGCCCTGGCCAGCCTGGGTCATGCCCTGCTGGCGGCGGTGTTAACCCTGGTGGGCGCGACCACTTTGATTCAGATGATGCCTGCCGGCAAGCTGGCGACCCTGGTCGGCGGGATGACGGAGATCTTGGGCCAGGTCGATGGAAAAACGGGTGGGGCGCTGTCACTGGGGGGTCTAATCGTGGGCATGGTGGCGCTGGCGCTGCTGGCCTTTGCGCTGCTGGCGGCGATTTACGGGTCTGATCAGGATACGCGCAAAAAGTAGTAACTTCGGGTGAGCGGCGGTTGCCGTTGGGGGGTGAATCTGCTCCTGATCACGCCGATCATTCGTCGTTGTTCAAGGCGTTCGCCCATGGACGACCCGTTGCACGGCGCTCACGCCAATGCCGAGTTCCTGAGCGATTTTCTGGATTCCCTTACCCTGCTGGCGTGCAGTTGGATTTTCTGCTCCACGCGTTCTGACGTCCGCGGTCTGCCCAAGATCTTGCCTTGCGCCCGCGCCCGTTCCAGACCGGCCTTGACCCGCTCTCGGATCATCGCGCGCTCAAACTCGGCGAATACGCCGCACATCTGAAACATAGCCTTGCCGGCCACGGTCGTGGTGTCGATCCCTTGCTGGTGGAGGTACAGATCGATGCCCTTGGCCTGGAGATCCGACAACAGGCCCACGAGATGTTGCAGCGAGCGGGCCGAGCCGGTCGACGGACCAAGCCATGACCACGTCCATCTCGCGGCGAACGATGGCGGCGCAGAGTCGGCCATAGGCCGGGCGTCGATCTCGCCCCTTGACGCCGCTGACGCCGCGATCGACATACTCCTCGGCGACCTGCCACCCCATGCGTCCGGCGACGCTCCGCAGCTCGTGGAGCTGATTGTCCGGCGTTTGCTCTCCCGTCGAGACCCGCGCATAAATGGCAATCTGTTTCATCATGCCAAAAAGCATATACCAAAAACAGATGGTTTTAGTACC
>JADJQQ010000009.1 GCA_016712625.1 Candidatus Competibacteraceae bacterium
TAGAGAATCTCCGATCCCCTACCGGCGTCGAGCATTTTCGGATACTGCGGCGTTTGCGTCCTGCTGCCGCATTCGCGAAAGCTTCATCGGGTTGTTGCCCGACTCCATTCGCCACGCTGGCGCGTCGGAACCGTCCGTTCCAGATCCGTGTATTCGGCCCGCCCTTTAAGAATCGGAGGCTCTCCGCCAGAAGCCCACGCGCCCGCGACTTGCCGATCGAAGCCCGGATCCCTGCGCCGGCGAAAATGCCTCTTGCGTCGCGCGACCGATTGCCTTCGCGCCGCGACGCAAACACCTGCGCAAGCTGCGGGGCGTAATGCACGCCCAGTGCGACCGATGGACCAAATACCGTCGATATTCCGGGGATCATCGCGCTTGCGTCAACTTGACCTGTTCGCGCGTATTGGTCCTGCGCTTGCATCGCAACGTCCGCACCGGTAGCCCATACCTAACGCCGACAGTGCTTTCGTGGTCGGGCCTTACCGATCGCCCCCGGGTCTTGCTAAGGGCGAAGTTCGCGGCGGCCCCCGTCCCCATCGCGCTCCAGTGGAATCCGCCAAACGGGCGTAAAGGTCAGCGTCATTTGCGCGCAACGCTGCGTTCTGTGCGTCAGTATTATCCGCTAAAGCTTTTGCCGCGCCGTACCACGCGTTTGCGCCCCACCGGTGAACAGCGCGCCCAAGATATTTGAGGTAACCGCGCCGATACCTCGCGCCGCGGGCGCGGCCCAATCCTCTGCGCCGATAGGCGCGCGCAACGCGCATTCGAGCGCGGGACGAAACCCTTCACCAAACCGACGCCAACCGCCTGCGCGTCCGTCATCAACCGTTGCGTCGCGGTTTGACGTATCGGCCCGATCTCTCTTGACCCACGCTTTGCGCCGCGCGCACGACGTCAAACGTCTTCGTCTTCCGTTGCTCCGGCGTCGCCTCGGGCATGACCGAACCGATCAAGTCCGCGATCGACTGGAAGCGCTTTTGGGTCCGCGCCAATGCCCGCCGCTTCTTGCGACGTGAACTCTACGCCTCCGCGAAGCGTCGCCATGTTTATCGAGGCCGCAGTGGCGCACTCACGCCCCGGCAGCGTCGGCGTGCGCCCACTGCCGTTGATAATATCCGTCACAGATGGCAAAAACCCCGCGCTAACCCCCGGTAAACCGGGTACGGGGATCGCACCGGGGTAACTCGCCGCAGGCGCTTAAGGCTTGAGGCGCGCCGTACAGTTCCGCCGCGGAGATGGGGTTTTCACCGTCGCCGATCAACGTGCTGTTTGCAAGGTCTAGCGCCGTGGCGGCAGATAACGAGCCGTTTTCAACCGCCAGTCGCGTCGCACTCAAAACATCTTCGCGCCCAGACTGCGACGTAATGTACTTCGTCATCGCCAGTTGTTCAGATCGCGTCACGGGTTTATCGAGCCCTTGCGCTGCGCGCGCGCGCGCCATCCCTGCCGCCTGTACCTGCATGAGGCGTTTAAAGGCCTGCGGCGACCCTTCGGCGATGATCGACGCTTGCGTCGGTTTCAGATATGAGGCGATGCTACGTTGATTCGCGCCGCTTTGCTGCTGCGCAGTTTTCCACATGCCCGCGTCTTGCACGTTACGTTGATTGGCCGCCTGCGCACCTTGCGTGTACGCGTTGATTACCGTTTGCGGGTTCGCGCCGGCGCGGAGGAGGTCCGCGAGCATCATCGGTTGCGCGGCCTGCATATTGGCCGGGGCATACATCGGAACCGCAGGCACCGGCGGCGCGGATTGCTGCGCACTCAATGCGTAGATATTCGGGTCCGTTTCGAGCCCGGCGGGCGCTGGAGGGATCGCCCTCAAGGGCGCTTGCTGGTATGGCGTCGCCTGCCACGCGTACCCCGAAGGCGCAGGAGCGGGCGCACCGGTCGGGGCCGCTGCAACAGGCGCAGTCGCCCCATAGCCGGCGACCGGGATTGGAATCTGCTGCCCCGGTTTGGCGTTCGCCATCGCTTGCGCGATCGCTGCGCGCGTGCCAGGTATCAATGCGCCAAGTGTCGGGACGTTTGGGTACTGGAGGGCGTTCGGCGTCGTATTCCCGCCGGCGGCATACTCGCCCGCGGCCTGCGCCGTCGGAATCTGATCAAGACTACCGAGGTTTCGCTGCGCCGCTCCGGCTTGCTGAAATACCTGATCAATCGTACTCGTCGCCCCGCCGCGGTACTCTTCGGGGTTTTGTAGGCCGTATTGGCGCGCAATATTGGCGCTGGCTATTGAATTCGCGATCGACTGTAGCGTGCTGCCATCAACTTTACCGAAGCGCGCGCCGTTGGCCTGTCGCTGCAAGTCTGAACCTGCCTGACCCGTAAGCAGGGATAAAAGGCCGTACGTCTGCGCGTTTTGCGCCTGTTCCTGCCGAACTTTTTCCGCCTGTGCAGCACGGGCCGCCTGTCCTGCGATAAAGCCTTGCATCGCGCCAGCGGCCATGGGGGTATAATCCATCCCCATGCGCGGGTTTCGGCGATATTCCTGTCGGGCCTGTAGATACCCGGACATCAACCCGCCGAGCATTTGAAGCATAAGCGCCGTACGACTCGACGGGCTGGATATCGTCCCTTGTGCCGGGATTGGCGGTGATATTACTGCTTGCGACGGTTGCGCCATTACAGCAAACTCATCGTAGGATCAAGTCGCGTCTTACGGACGGAGAACGGGTTCGGAAAGCTATCCTGCCCTCCGTAATTCATTGGCGACCCCATAGCATTCTGTAAATAAATCTGCGTTGCCGCTTGCTGTTGGTCATTGCTCGACTTATCACTTTTCGACGAAAAGGGGTTCGAGAAATGCTGCCCGTTAGAACTCATATTAAGCAACATACCAAGCAAACCGGGGAGCCCGTATAGCAAGGGGGGACGCAGGCGAAGAGATACCAAAATTTTGCGACATTTCTATACCTCCTTTAAATGAACATTAGGGCAGAAAACAGCATCCACGGCGACATTGACATAATTAAACCCTCTTTTATTAATAAGACGCAGCGGCCATGCTACCTAAAATCGGCGTAAGTATCTGCCCGCCGGGTACAAACGCCGAACCTATCGTCGCCGCGGTTAAGGCCGCCGGGACCGCCCATGAGGATACGCCCCCGCTAGACCCAGCGTAATTAAGATCATTTTGATAATTTTGGTACGCCTGTTGCGACAAGGATCCTGACGTCCCTGCTGCCCATTCCGCCGGGTTCAAAACACCGCTTTGCGCGCTCTGGTACATATTTAACGCCTGCGCAATCGGGTTTAATAGCAAACTAGGGAGCTGATACGAGTTCAACTCGGCCTGCGTACGCGCATTTTGCAACGCAATATTTTCGTTTTTAGTGAGAACGTCGGAGTTATACCGGTTAAACCCTAGGCTATTAAGCCCGCCGATATTGGCGAAACGCGAGTATGTATTATTTCGTGCTAAGTTATAGTTATCTGTGATAGATTGCGCTACGGGCGAATATAACTGATCTGCGTACGTCGCGCGCTGTTCTGGCGTCACGGCGAGCGCCGATGAAATGCTGGGCATTAAATCCGCAACGCCCTGCGTTGACGCGTCCCACGTCGATTTTTGCGCCGGGTTAAGCGAAATATTTGTCGAATATTTACCGTTTTTATACGTCGTCGTCGATAAAGGGACGCCGCCGAGACTTACGGTACCGCTCGTCGATTTGCTTGAACTATTGCTGCCACCGCTACCCATTCGCTACGCTCCGGCTTTTGCGCAAACGTTCGCGCCGCTGGTGTTCCCTCAGTTTATCACAGAACCAACGGCGGTCTGCGGCGTGGTACTCCTCCGCCCGAATATACATCGCCAGCGCGGCCACAGGGCCATGGCCGGGGATATCGAGCTTGTCGGGGATAAGGCCGCCCTTCTTGAACCCAAGGCCGCGCATGAGCCATTCTTTCTTCGTATCGCCGACCCAAACGCTGTCCTCAATGAGCTTTACGCCGAGTTCATCGAACATATACCCAAGCCAGTCGCGGCAATCCCGGTAAAATGACGCGCCGACGAAGCCGATCGCGCTGACTTCAAGGTGCGCGCGCCCGGTGATATCGAGGAACGCGCCGAGGTAATACTTCGGGCGATCCGGCGTTGGGCCGACGAAGAACAGCGGGTCGAAAAACGTCCCCGCAATATCGAGAATATCGTCGGCTCGCCGGCGCGCCTCCGCGATATTGGGGTACGTCCGCAGGTTGCAACGCGTCAGGAAGTCCCGATGCTCTTCGGTCATCACGTAAAGCGTCATCGCCGCGCTGGCCCCCGGTCGTCAATCTCAAGCTCAATCCGATCGAAAAAGAACGACGCCCCGGCATCCGCCTGAAAGAACAACGAAATCGCGACGCCGCGCCCGATACGACTTTGCCGCAGCACGCTGGCGAGCGCGCCCTCCCAATTCGCAACGTCCCACTGCCCGATATCCCAAACGTCTTGTCCGCTGGTATCCCCGAAGTCGAGGAGACGCGTCGATACGGTGCCGTCGGGTAGAACGAGCCGGGCTCCGCAACGAACCTTCGATCCGTTGTATGTGCGCGTGTAGGCGAGAAACTTCCCAAAAAACTTGCGGGTGTTCATCTGGTCCGTCGCCAGATAGAGCGACTCCCATTCCGACGAAAAATCGACGCCGTCGAACGTTCGTCCTACGTTATTCTGAAATACACGAAACTCTGTCTGCGCGTCGTCTTCAATTCGAGAAAAGAACTGAAGCCCGCTCGTTGGCACAAAAATTTGATTCGTAATCGCCAAGTCGCGTTGCATGATACCTTCAGTCACGACGTTATACGTCAACGTCGTCCATCCGCCGCCTTTTACGGGGATAGAAAGATAGATCATCCGGTCAATCGGGTTAAAACAGGCATTCGCTTGCGACGCGCGCGTCAGGTCCAGCGTATCGAGAATCGGTTGCGCGGCGTGGAGCGGGTCCGCGTCTGTGATATTCCCCGTAACGGTCGTGTATTTCAGCCGCTTGAATCCGCGCTGCGACAGGAAATAGACTTCGGCGCCCACGGCAACGATGGTATCCGGGGCGATGCACCCGAGTTCTCGCGAGACGGGCGAGATGACAAACGGCGCGGTCGTCGCGTCCGTGGGGTTGGTTCCGCTCAACGCGTGGATGCTGTTCTCTTTGAACAACACCGCGATGCCGGTTGTCAGCGTTGACCCTCCGACAAGCGGGTCGCCGTCGCCTATGTTGACGTCGATGACGTCCGCATTCGCGCCGCAAACGTTATGTGTACCAGCGTTCGGCGTCCACAGGCGGTAGGGGTAAACCGGGTCGCCAAGATAGAAGACGCGGTTTTGGTGGACGAACATAAACGTTGGGCGCGCATCGTCCACCGGGGCGACGTCAGGCGTCGTAACGGCGACATTGCTATCATCGACAAACGAGACGCTCGCCACGCTCGACCCGTCGTATTGCTTGATAACATCGACGCCATTGGCGAAAATCGCGTAGCCGTTGAACGTGACGAAACGCGTCTTCGGCGCATCCGTTAGCCCGGCGGACATGGCCGTCCAATCTAGCGTCGTGTTGTAGTAGAGGTCGCCGTCGGAGACAGCGAGCATTTGCTCGACAAGCGACCCGCTGGAGCGGCGTACATACCAGTGAAGCCCGCGAATGGTCGCCGGTAGATACGGGTCAAAAATTCGTGCGTAACCGGGGCCAGTGCGCACGCCCAGTTCATCGACGACAACGTTGCGCGCTTTCGAGGCGCCGCGAAGCCCGGCGAACTTCTTCGAATGCGTCGCGACAAGGCGGGGCGCTTGGGTCGCAATCCCCGCAGTGAAGTCCTCGTAAACCGTCATGACGTGTACTGCGGCGTTAGCGTCTGCGGCGGCGTTCCCGACCAATAGGGGTCAACCGCGTACGCTTTCGTCGGCGCATTCCGCAGCGCCTCCGCGTGAACGTCGGTCAGGTCCGATTTAAATTTATCCAGCCAGTACGCGGCGTCGGGGTCGCGCCAGAACGCCTTTCCAACGCGATCGCGTACGTCTGAAGCAAAAAGTCATGCTCCGCCGGGAGAAACGTCGTATCCGTGGCGACCGACAGTTCGGTGAAGGCAATCGACCCCTCAACGATATAGATGGCCGACAACGCGGGCACCGGGTAAAACGAAAGCTTCCCACGGTACCGATACCAGTATTCCGGCGAGCCCTGCGTTAGAAGCGAACCGAATTGCTCCGTCAGGTCAACGATATTCGATTGCTTCACGAGTTCGCGCGGCGCGGCGAGTGGGTAGACGTACATCGTCTGAAAAATATTCGTCGTCGCGCTTAGATTGTACGAGGCATTTCCCGGCGTTACGGTAATCGCGTCAAGCGTCTGGGGCGAAGGCTCCCATACAAGCGCTTGAATACGATTCGATAGCCGGCATTCAGCGACTCGACAATGCGTCGAATCTCCGGGCGCGTCTTTCCCGTTACCGCCGACGCCGACGCCGCATTCTCGTCGATGCGAGCGCCGACGCTGTTGACCATTTCCAACAGCGTCAGCGAGCCCATGGCCTATACCTCAAACGGCTCGGCGGGAGGGCCTTCATCGGGCGGGCCTTCAACGGGCGGCGCGACTTCTTCCGTCGCTACGGCGTCGGGGGTTTCCTCCGTCTCAACCGCGCGCTTCCCGCGTTTCTTCGCGGGGGCCTCGGGAGGGATAACGCCGGCTTCCGTCAGAACTTGCCGAACGATATCGCGCAACATCTCCGCATCCGGCACGAAGGCGACCTGCGGCGGCGCGAACGGGCTCGCCTGATTCTCGGCGAACAGCCCGACGGGGTTCACGACGACAACCGGGTGCCGTTCCGCGCTGCCGTCCATCGCAAGCGTAGCGTTCGGCGAAGTGGTCGCGGGGCGCGGGAGCGGGCGGAGCGGATTCTTCGCGAAGTGGGCGAGGTATCCCTCGCATTTCTCGCGTTCCGCGTCATCTTCAAACGTAACGGTAACGTCATCATGCTGCGTCAGCCAGTAGCCATCTTCGACAGGGACCGCCATTTGAGCCCCCTGCGGGATCGCGAGGCGTACGCCGAATGGCGAGATACGCTCGACGCCTGACTTTGCGGTGGATACGAACATTTACGGTTCTCCTGAAAAAGAAGGGCGTAACGTGTCCGCTACGCCCTTGACACGAAAAACGGAGATCACTTAGGAGGGGTATTTACGTGATGGACGTGAACCAACGAGACGTATCGGCGCCGTTCATCGACTCAAGCGTCACCTCCGACAGCTTCATCACTTTGTCGCTATCGCCGGTTTTGCCGAGCGGCTCCTCAACGCCAATCCGACCGGGGACCGGCAGGAGCTTGACGCGGGATTTGTCGAAAGCGCACGCGCAACCGTTGGGGATGCACGTCGAACGCATGATGGTCAGCGGGGCTGAGCCAAATTCGTACGTATCCCAATCGGCCTGAATGCGACGTTCCGTGTTCGTCACGCCGCCACCGGTTACGAGGGCCGACTTCAGCGCCGTGATTTTCGAGTACAGGCTATTCGGAACGCTCAGACACAGGCTGTTCGGGTCCGCGCCGCCTTCGAGCAACGGAATGATGACCTTCTGTTCGAGGAAGGTCTTGTCCAGCGTGTAGCCGGCGTTATCCTTCGTGGCGTAGTACCGGATTCCGCCCATGCGCCGCACGGCTTCGTTGGTCGAACCGACGCGCGTTCCGAGATACACGGCATCCGCGATCATTTTCATGATCTGGATATCCTTCTCGGCGAGCTGTTTCGCCAGCGTGTTATCGCCGGCCAGCCCTTTGAACGCTTGCATCGAGCCCGACAGCACGAGTTCGCGCCGGAACACTTGCGTCATGTTGTAGGCCGTGGTCGCCGACTCGAAGAAGTCTTGCGACATATCCGACCCTTCAGCCCATTGATAGAGCGTCTTGATCGTTGCGCCTGCCGTGTGGGCCGCTGCGGTCGTTCCGTTCTGCGCACGGGTGACGGTCAGGGTGTCCGTACCGGCGCCCGCCGTGACGAGAACTTCCTCGTAATCGATTTGCAGAAGACAATAAAAACCGGAGCCGGTTACGCTGTTCTTGACGTCGAGTTTCGCCCCGAAGCCGGCCGGAACCGTGAGCGACGTCGCCACGTTCGTGATATCGGCGGCAAGCGTCGTCGTGTTGGATTTCAGGTATTTATCGCCCCATTCATGCCGTGCGGCTCGCGCCACGACGGAGGGATCCCATGTCATATCGTAAATCGGATCAGGGCGTTCGCCGCTATACGTGGCGATCGAAATGACGTCCCGCAAGTCCTGCGGGTTTACGGTATTAAGCCATTGGGCCATGTTCTAACTCTCCTGTTTAGCGTCAACGCCCCGGAAACAGGGTCTTGATTCGCTGCTGATTATACGCATCCAGCGTCGTCGGAGGCTGAGCCGCTTGGAACTGGCCCAGATGGTTCCGGTATGCCGATGGTGCGGGTTGTACGGGTGGCGCAGGAGACACGGCCACAGGTGGAGGGGTAGCGGGCGCCGCAGCGGGAGCTTGGTATTCCTTCGCTGCGATCGCGACGATACTTTCCGTCAGTCTAGCATACTCCGCCGGGTTTGTGTGAGGGTTCATCAAAAGCTCGCGCGGCATCAGGAGCGGGGCGAGGTCATTGAAGCGTTTCTCAGCGAACGCCTTCGCATTTGCATCCGTCGCCAAGGCAGGGAACGCGGTGATAAATTTACGGCCCATTTCCTGTTGAGTCTGATTGAACTGCGCCTGCTGGACCATGGGTTGAACGTCCGTAAAGCGCTGGTCAACGCCATGCTGAAGCGCGTACATTTGCGACAGAAGCGTGCCAATAACCGGCGCAATAGTCGCGTGGATGAACTGTTCAAGAACCGGCGTGTAGTTCTGATTCGACAGGCCGAGTTCTTCAAGCGCATCCTTGCCAAATAGCTCCTGTGCCGTAATCTCGGGCCGCTGCTGTATAGCCTGATACGCCTCCTGCTGGAGCTGTTGCGCATACGCTTGCGGCTCTACCGCCGGGGGCGCTTGATTTTGCGGCGCTTGAGAGGTTTGGCCCGAGGCTGTTTGAAGCATCGCGGCAAGCTGCGCCGGGTTCGTTTGCGCCAGCGCGAATAACGCGTCTTTCGCCGCGAGGGTAGGATCTACCGGTGCGGCGGGGTCAAGGGGCGCAGCGGGGTCAATGGGCGCAGCGGGGTCAATGGGCGCGGCAGGATCAGCCGGAGGCGTAGGAGGGGTCTCCCCACGGATTGCAGCGCTACGCGCGGCCAGAACTTGGGCGAGAGACGTCCCCTGCTGCGTCGGGTTCGGCGCGAGCGATATCGGCGCCGCGGGTGTTGTGGGCGCGGCTGGAGTCGCTGGCGTTACAGGCGTGGCCGGAGTCGCTGGCGTTACAGGCGTGGCCGGAGTCGCTGGCGCGGCTGGAGTCGCGGGTGTTGCGGGCGTGGCCGGAGTCGCTGGCGCGGCTGGCGTGGCTGGTGTTGCGGGTGTCGTCATAGCGTTTCCTTTCCGGGCATTTCATCCGGGTAAACAGGGGTGTCTGCGTTCGGCAACATCGGGAACGGGGGTTGTTCCATAGCGTGAATCGCCGCTATGACCATATTCGCGCCGACACCGCTAATAGTGCAGTCGATCAGATAGTCAAGCGCGCTTTCGCTCGCGGGCGTTCGACGAAACAACATCCGCTCGAAATGAGTTTTTAGCGCTACGGTACACGGGTGTTTCAACCACTCCGCGTGCGCGTTATTCGCCGCTTCCTTTTGGCTTTGGCTTTGCGTCATTTTTCGTGTCCTTCTCCGGTGGGTTTTCTATCTCGTTCGCAATCTTCGCCGATTCCATAATCGTGCGTTGCGTCTCCGCTTTAGTCTTGTCGATCTCCGCCGACCCAGTTTGCAGCGCCATCTGCATTTGAGCAAGCTGCGCCTGCTGCGCCATCTGCTCTTGTTGCTGCTGTTGCTGCTGTTGCTGCTGAAGGCCCTCTTGCACTTGCTTGGGCGTCTTGAGCGCGCCTTCAAGGTCGAGATCGGTGAAATACATGCGAACAAACGACGGCGCATCGACCATGGCGAGAATCGCAGCGCCAAAATCCGGGGCCGCGGTCGCCAAGGGGCCGAGGGCATTAATCGCCCGTTCGGCGCTGTTCACTTGATCGACGCGTCGTACGGCGTCTTCAAACGTCGAGAGTTTGAGCGCAATCGCCTCAATCGGCGGGACGCCTTGGCCGCTTTGGAGCCAGTCGTCAAAGTCTGGGCAGAGGGCGCTAGCAAGCGCGAGAAACGGCCTTTGCGTCGGCTGGTTAGTGTGCATACCCCGCGCAAGATCCGCCTGCTCCTGCTGGACCCCGGCAAGCTCTCCCATCAGCTTTTCGCGAATCATGTTGTAGGCGTCAACGGTCAGCGGACGCAGGACGCGATTATTGATATCGACGGCGTACTTGCGGATGCGCGTGTCGGCGCCCGCGGCTTCAAGGCGCTTGGCCGTCGCTGATACGCGGCGGTCATCGGTATCGCTGGTCCCGGACAGAAAGTTCGGGATTCCGACGGCAGACTCAAACTGGTACATCAGCCGGCTAATCTGTTCTTCCGACTGCGGTACGGCGCGCTGGCTGGTGTCGAGGGGCAACAGGTGGCGCGGGTTCGTCGATAGGGACGCCACGAGTTCGCCCGGTGCGAAGCCCGAACGATCATGGTTCCAGTACGGGTCCGTCGGGTCATAGACGCGCGGCGGCTTCACCGTGTCTTTGATGTTGTCAACGGCGAGGTTGTGGATCGTGATGGCCGCCATCTCAAGGTCAAGCGCCGCATTACACAAACCGACGCCAATGCGTACGCGCCCGATACCCTGTTCGTAGTGTTCTTTCAGGCAAGCGAAAATCGGGCGGCGGAGGCTTGGCCGCTGGGCGTTGGGCTCCGACGACAGGAAGCGAATCAGGTCTTTTTGATTGGCTACGGTCGCCAAAACGTTCGTGTACACGGTGTCTTCGACGCGCAGTTCAGGCGCGAAGAACTCGATCACTTCGACGCCAAGGCGGGTGTCGTACGTCCGGGCGATGTAGTCGCCGCGACGGTTCGGGGCGAGCGGGTGCGTGTACGTCTCTTTTTGCTTGATATTGGCGATGGCGTCAAGGTCAAACGCATGGAGCGGGTCAGCCTGCGCCATGGCGAGCAATTCGTTCTTCGTCAACCACGTCCGCATCATCACCACGGCGCGCGACAGATGCTCCGTCACCGGGTAGACGCAGACGTCTTGCGAGTTCATGACGTCGATCTGAAGTTCGGGCAACGCGCCGGGGCCGTCCGGGTACAACCACCGGGGGTAGAGGCCGACGGAGCCCTCAAGCGCCATCATATCGAGGATGCGCGAGAAATCCTCTTCAAGGTTCGACTCGGTGAAGAAGTAGGCCAAGAGCGCCGACATGACAGAGCATGACAGGGCGAGGCGCTGACTGACGTCGTACAGGCTGAAGAACCCGGACGCCGAGGGCATGAGAAGGGGACTTGTGCGCGCAGTGAAGGTATCGACTGCGCGGGTCGTCCAGCCGAGGTGCGTCCGCGTCTGAATCGCCTTCGACTCGCGCACTTTCTGCGGAAGCTTGGCGTTGTACGACTCGATGACGCGCGCGTGCATCATATCGACGTCTTTGCGCGCGGTCGTGGTGTCGCTCCAGTACCGGAGGAGCTGTTGAACGATTGCCGTTTGCGGGTTACTGGCCATGGGTCGCCTCAAACCGGGAATACGTAGGGGGACTCTAACTTTTTACCCTTCCGAGGCCGCTCACTGCGGTCAGGGAGGATATCGGCGAACTGAAGCGCCGTGTATCGTAAACAGTCTACCACGTCTTCAAACGGGTGTTTTTCATCAACGGTATCCGTCTTGTCGTTGTTGCGGTCGAGCTTCCACCGGTATTCGCCCTGTAGCGCGGAGATCAGCGTCGGCGTCTTCTCAGGGTTGTGGATGAGGAGGCGTTCGCGTCCGTTGTACCGGGTGTTGAGGATGGTTTGGAGGAGACTGACGCCGGACTGAAGGCGGTTACGCGCGCGAATAACCTTGTCGATTTGAACCGGCGTAATCGCGCGCCGGAAGAGGATATCGTAATCGCTGAACGCCGCGTCGTCTTGCCATGGCTTCGTTTTACCCGCCGGGTCGCCGGTGAACCGGTACGTGTAGGAGGATAAAAACCGCGTATCCTGCTGCCGCGCGGGGTGAAGGGCGTTGTATCGGTCCATCGTCGCGAGAACGGCGACGGCCAGTTCTTCCGTCGTCCCCTTGGGTCGCCCTTCTTCACCGTCGAGAATAATCTCGTGGAACACGTCGATGTTGTAATAGTCGTCGATTTGGGAGAACAGGGCGGCGCAGACGCGCCCGAAGTCAAAGGCAACGGTGATTGGATAGTCGGGGCTAGGCGTATAGAGACGATGGGGGTTAATCTCGGGGTCACAATACCCGATAGTCTTTACGTGTAGGGCATAATCGAACACTTCAAACACTCTCCCTTCAACCGATAGGGCGTAACTGATATCGACTTCGCGCGCGAGGCCGCTGGGCGTGTACCGCGTTTTCTGCCGCTCATACCATGCGTCATCGTGCTTGGGGTGTAACTTCCAGTGTAGCGTGATTTTCTCGGGCTTATCGTCGAGTTTCCCTTGCGCCATCTTGGCGAATCGGTTGTTGTTACCGTAGGGCGTCGAGATACCGATACGACAGGGCGTCGTTTGCCCGCACGACTCCCACGCCGCGTTGTCGTTATCCCAAAACGCGAACTCGTCGAACATGGCGACGGTGTTACGGCCCGATCGCCCAAAGTTCGGGTTCGCCGTCTCGCCGACAATCGTCGCGCGGTTTTGCGGGTTAATGACGCGTAGATACGGCATGTGTTTGGTTTCGCTAAAATGCATGGGACGTAGGAACCGCGGAAGGTTTCGGATAATCGTCCGCGCTTTTTCGAACAGCGTGCCGATATCGCCGATTTTATCGACTTCGTTTACGTTCCTAGAGCCGAGTCGCGCGCTAAAATCGGGCGTAAACAGGAAATACCAGACGATTACGGCGACTGTAACCCACGTCGCGCCCATATCCCGTGACTTTTCAATAAGCAAATCGTCGCCAACGGCTATCTTGTCGCGGATTTTACGAACCAAGTCGAACTGAAATTCGTACAGAGAGAAGGGAATAAGCCCAATAGGCCGTTTCGTCTCAAGGTCTGGCCGCGGGTCGTGCGTGTGAACGTAATTTAATATGAAATATATAACGTCCCGACGGCATTTCTCGCGCTCAATCACCGCAAGTTCGGGGACCTCCTGAACCCGAAGAAGCCGCTCAATACGCTGCGCCTTGCTCATACGACTTTCAATAGTTTTTGTTGAATCTCATTCAATTCCTCGTCGCTCATCGACTGTAACGCCGTGATATCGATCGCCCCGGCGCGGTAATCCTCGACCTCCGCAATAACTTCCGGCGCAACCTCTTTCAGCGCTTTGATCGCGGGGATAGGGTCGTAAAATTCAAGCGTCGTGTTGCGCGTTGTAGAGCCGAAGGGGTCCGTCTTTTCAGTGACTTTGATGCGTTTGACGCTCATCGCCATACTTTTAGACCAGCGCTCCGGGGGCTTTACGCCGTTCTCATCCCAAAACAACCGTGGATCCGCGCCAATGATAGAGACAAGCCGGGCGACAGACTCCGCGTACACCGCGCGTTTACTATCTTCCTGCCCCTTCGCCAACGCCGCGATGCGCAACGTCACCTCCGGGTCCATCTCCCAATTGAATATCTCCGTGTGAACGTCTTCAACGCGAAGCTTCGGCCCCACAAGCGCCATAGCCGCGTCTAGCGGGGCCATTCCGCCGCCGACAAGGGAGATATATTGCTCCGTCAACGGGTGCCGCTCCGGGTCTACCCGCTTTAATTTACGCATCCGGGGTTCTTACCTCCTCCCCTAGTATACCGGGCGTCCCCCATACGACAAGCCCTCTGTGTGGTAGCATACCCCTGAACTAATCTCTGATCCTTCGCCACCGCGTAGCACCGGTGGCGTTTTTATGGGGTACGTATAAATATATTATATGGTAATAAGTGACGGGGTACGTATAAATATATTATATGGTAATAAGTGACGGGGTACGTATAAATATATTATATAGTGATAGATGACAGGGGTACGTATGAAAATCCTAAAAACGAATATGCGTTAAGGGAATGGGCAGCGAAATGACAGGGGTACGTACAAAAACCCTAAAAACCAACAAACGTTAAGGGAATGGGTACGTATAAAAATCCTAAAAACCGATAAACGTTAAGGGAATGGGGTACGCTGATTGCGCGGCGGGGCCGGGAGGGTCCAAAAGGGGGAGACCACCCCCCCCCCCCCCTCCCTGCGAAAACGAGGGCCATCAGCAAGCCCCAGCTCTGTCATCGCATACTATATTATGCCCAGGCTTGCGTACCCAAAACATATTTTGACCACCCTCTCGCCCGCGCTAGCATCGCCAAGAAGGCCCTTGTTTTGGCGTCCGGGTACTATAGACACCCCCTAAAATCAATTTCGAGGGCCTTTGGACATAACGTATATTATCAGACGTTGCGCGCATGTATCGCCGGGGCCTATGCGACCGTGGGCCGCGCGGGCGCAAAAACCTACTACATTAAATGATAGTAAATGAGTCCCTTAAAATTAAATATAACTTGCCCTGTATCACAGGCGGGGCGAGGGATAGAGGCAAAATGAAATATAAATAGGGTCTAGAAATAAACAAAAGTCTATTGTAACAGACTAAAATATACTTAAAAAAGTGCTCTAACCCGAAATAACAAACTAAAGCAAAAAGCGACAGAAAAGGGCCAAAAAGATCGCCTAAAAGTCGCTATTAAACATGAGCCGGAAACGCCGTGGGCGACTGGCATAGATGCCCAAAATCAATTGTAAAGAAATATACAAAAATCGCGTAGTGTGTGAACACTGCGGATCGCGCAAACGCCCTGAAACTGTCGATCCGTGATACTTTGTTTTTGTATTTATGCAAACAAGCGAATTTTTTCAAACTTTCTGGGAAAAATGGATTTTTTTTCAGTCTCCCTCAAATCATGCAAAATACTGTCGCACGTTATATTATACTCCCTACCCTATCCCCTTCTCTCTCTATATCCTAGACTTTGCAGTAACTTTTTAAAAGTACGGTTTAATAGCGATCAAAAGCCTTAAAAAGCGATTGTTCCCTAACATGGAGCGTTAATATTATTAAGTTACGTTAAGAATCGGTATTTATCTCTTGCATTATCTCCTGTCATAGTATATTATGGATTCATCGGGTTAAGCGAACCCGGAAATATAAGGATTACGCCCCATGCCCCTATCTGATTACGTCACTATCGAACGCGCCGGCAAAGGCGGCTATAAAGCCTACGACGCCCGCACCGGCGCGTTTATCGCCGACGGCTCAACCGCCGCCATTGCCCGCGAAAACGCCCTTCGCGTTGCCTTTGACGCCATCGCCCGCGTCGGCGATGTTCACCTCGCGACCATTGACGCCGGTCGCGTCCTCGTCGTCAGCGGCGGCTTGCACGACGGCATCCGCTCCGAAGTCTACACCGTCGGTTCGCGGTGGACGGGTTTCAGTTCGCTTGAGTCTCGCAACGGCCAAGCGCTCGATGACTGGACGGCGATGCGCGCTGCGGCCCTGCGTTAAACCCCTCCCCCTCCCTGCCCGCGTGCGACGGGCACGATAGGCGGCAGCGCCTTGTTTAGAGCAACGAAAGGAAATTAGCCATGAATGAACGTAGTGGCCTTTATCAGGCTTGCGTCAAGCTCGCAAACGGCTACATCAGTGGAGGCGTAGAAGAAACCGCGTCAAAAGCCTATCGGTCATTGTGCGACCGCGTTGAAGAATGGCGCAAAGCCAACCCCCGCAAGAAACTTTTCAGGGCTCAAATGCGCGCGGGCGTGTCAACGTACGACGTTGAGTCTGACGGTAAGGTTATTACGATGGTGTCCGTCCCGATGATGGCCCCGTTTGTCGAGTCCCATACACTGGATAACCTTCTCATTGCGTCACACGTTACGCTTGCCGCCAGAATGGGCGACAACTATCGCCCCTAACCCTTCCCCCTCCCTGCGCCCGGCCCCACCGGCTTTGGGCGCAGGATAGGCGGAAGCCTCGTTTAGAGCAACAAAAAGGATTGAGCCATGGGAGCAGAAACTAATCTCCCGCTTGATTTTATCGGTAAAACGTTCCGTCATTATAGCGGCGGGCGTGAATACAAGATTATCGATATCCACCAGACGCGGGCGTTAAGCGACGGACGCCTAATTCATGAAACGTTCATCACGCGCAGCTCTTGCAACGGGCAGATTGTAGAGGGCGCTATGCCGCTGGCGGCTATTAAACGGTCAATAATCTTACACGACTGGGTCTAGCCCCTCCCCCTCCCTGCCTGTGTGCGACGGGCGGGCTAGGCGGAAGATATTCGCAGATACAGGAGATCAGAATATGCCAAGTGATGAAAACGTTCCTAACCGCTGGATCCCGCCGGGCTATCAGCGCGTAACGTACAAAGACCCGGTAAACGCCGTTTGCTTCATCAAGCGGGCGCCGAAAATTATGGCCATGGGCTTCATCGGAAAACAGAAAAACCCGGCGTTTCACTACTCGTATAAAACGCTTGAAGCTGCTAATGCCAAGATGGCCGCGTTCTTTGAGTTTTGCCGCGAAGTCGAAGCGCGCAAGGCGAAAAACCGTGAGGATAGCCGGAACTATCAACACGATTACCAAGTCGGCGAAATACTCGTGGGGACGTGGGGCTACGATCAGACCAACGTTGATTTTTTCCAAGTAACCGCCATCCCCAGTAAAAAGACCATCCGCATTCGCCCTATCGCATCGACAAGCGTCAGCGACGAAATGCCATGGGCGCAAGATATGGTTTACCCAGTACGCAATAATTTTACAGGCGGCGAGTCGCTTCACCGCGTGTTTGAAGGCGCGTGCATCAAAAGCCCGGTACACGGCTACGCGCGGCGTTGGGACTATAATGCGGTACATGAAACGTCTTACGCCTAACCACTTCCCCCTTTCTACGCCCGGCCTCACGCGCTTGGGCGTAGAATAGGACGAGGTGAGAGCCCGCCTTGGGTTAAACGCTTCGGTTAAACTAGACAAATAAATCCAATTGTTGTATGTTTACACGGAGATCATCCCATGTATCAAATCCCCTTACCCAAACCGCCGACGTTCTCACGCTGGGCGCGTAGAGTATTCTACGGCGGCATTATCCTTTGCGCGATCACGGGCGCGTTCGCAATCTGTCTTCTCACCCTTTGTCAAACGTTCCCGCAAGCCCCCGCATGCGTGCGCAGGAGCGCGCTACCGATTCAGAGCGAACCCGTAAACATCGGCCAAGAATAGACGGCCTTAAAACGACCTTATTGCACACGAAAATAAAAACAGGAGATCATGACGTGAATCAATCCGATGAAATTGACGTGTTGCGTAAGCTTTGCGCGTCTTACGCTGAAACTTGCCGCACGGCGCAGGACGAGGTAAAGCTCGCCATCACTGCGTTATATAGCGTGGGAGCCGCGCTTGATATGGTGGCGCGACAGGCTGAATATACGATGGCCCCGCGCGGAGTCCGTTTTATCGAACCTGCGCCCGAACCTGCGCCCGAACCTGCGCCCGAACCTGCGCCCGAACCTGCGCCCGAACCTGCGTCAACGGGTGTCGTAAAACGTGACGGGCTTATTGCCCTGCTGTCGCGTCTTGGTTGGGCGAAGTACGCCCAGACCTCCAACGGGGCTGACGTGTTTTGCCCCCAAGGGCGCGAAAAGGCCTATCGATCGAATGGTCTACCAGAGGGTGCGCGGCGTATCTGGCTTTCTTACGAGGCCATCCGGTTTGAATATAGCGCCCGCCGTGAACAAACCCACAGTCGTTTGGAATGGCGGTATGGGAACAGTCTGTTATATTATACGGTATCGACGTATGATATGATCGCCGAACGCGCAACGCGCTGGTTACGTGATGGGGCCGCCGATGAATCGCGATGAAATTGTCCTGTTCCTACACGAAAACGGCTTTGCTGAACGCAAAACCGATCGTTGGTATCGGCGCGAGGATACCGTAAAACGCGGATGCACGCCCGCCGGTATCCTGCGCTTTCGGTTCTTGCCGAACGTCCTGCGTCTTGAAAAGTCAACGCGGGGCGAAAGTGGAACCGATATCCTGTCTTGGGTGCGCGTGTGGTCCTGCTACTACGCGTTCCTAATGCCCGAAAAGCTTTTGGCCCTGATGAAATAGGAGAAAAACGCCATGACGTTTCCCCTGATGACTCCGCAAGTGCGTTTTGCGTGCGTCTACGTCGCTCAGAAAGGCGCGAACGAGCGTGACGCTCGTATTAACGCGGCGACGGCAATTAAAGCCGCTGGCGACCCGGCAGGCGCGTTCCTGATCCGACCGTTCGATGATCGGCGCAATATGGTATTAACCGGCCCCGACGCGCTGCGCGAACTGGACAAGCCGAAACTGGAGGTTTTGGCGTAATGTTTCACGAACACCGTGTGACAACACGAAAGGAGCATGTTTGTATCGGGTGCCAGTTTCGCTTTCCGCCAAAAGTTACGCTTTGGAAGAGAGCTTATGTGTTTGATGGAGGCTTCCATAGCGACTATCTGTGCGAAATTTGTTATAAATTCTTACATAAAAATCGGCGCGATTTTTGTGATGGTTTTGAAGAAGGCGAACTGTTTTGGGAAGGCTGGCGGCATGACGCAGACTTTATCTCCCAATGGTTGTCAAAAAATAAACCTTTGTCTGTCTTGAAAGGAAAGAAGGTAATTGCGTGAAATTCGTTTTATCAACGTTCATACCCGAGCTTGTTGAATATCGGGAACTCATCGAGGCCGATTCTCTGGAGGCGGCTGGCGCGTTCATGCTGCGTCCGCTGGACGACAAGCGAAATATGGTATTGACAGGCGCGGACGCGTTGCGCGAACTGGATAAGCCGAAGCTGGAGGTTTTGGCGTGATGCTGACCGATACGCCCTACACAATTGAAGAAATACTCGATCTGTATTGCGCAGTACGTACGCATAGGGCTACAACTAGTGGGCGATTTACCAAGGTGTTACGCCTGATCGCTACGGTCTTCGCTGAAAGAGAGGCGCGGAGTATAGCTGAACTGGAAAGTGAGCGCTTACGGACTGAAAATGCAGAATTACGCGATCGCCTTACTCCAAAACCGATTGAGACTGCGCCGACCGATGGTAGTCTGTTCATGACGTACTATTCGGACGGTGGGCAAGCGCTTAATCGAGTAAGACAATGGTTTTCAGATGGTGAAATACATTGGCACGCGCGGCCGGGGTGTTCGCCGACGCATTGGTCCTCGCTTCTCCCCAGTCCGTCGGAATTAACGCCGTGAAAAAGCGGCTGACGCCAGACGAGTCGCTCAAACGCCGGCTTGCGCAAGGGCGCAATGCCGCTTTGCGCGCCATCCGCCGCATGCGGTTTAAGCCCGCTTCCGACGGTGTTTGGTCGTGCCCGACAAACGCGCGCATTCGCGTCGTTCTTCGCGCATACTCCCTTCAAGTCTACACATGGCGCGCGGGTGAAGAACGGTGGCGCGTGTTCCGGCGCTGGCTGGTGCTTAGGTTCGCCGAACTAGACTTTTTTAAAGAGTTACGCATTGCGTTGGAGGATGCGAGAGATCGTTTGTAGCGCCTGCTACGACGCCGGATTTAAAGACGGGCTACGAAAGGCTACCACGCTATGAACCGTTCAAAACAACACGCGAACCGATCAGACGATTGGGTAACGCCCCGATACGTTCTGAAATATCTATACGGCGGTAATATGCCTGAACAAGACGTCTGCGCGGCAGACGCGCGCGTCGCGCGGGCGACGAACTTCATCACGCCTGAACGAGACGCCCTCAAATGCGAATGGGATTCGGGGTTCTGGTGCAACCCGCCGTTTTCAAAGGCTGAGGCGTTCATCAAACACGCCTACAACCAAGCGCCTGAGGTTTACGGCTTCATGCTACTGCCGGCGAGCGTTGGGACGGCGTGGTTTGCCTACTTGCTTGAACAGGTGGAACGCTTCGGCGACGCGATTCTATTCTGGCCCAAACGCATTCAGTTTCTTGACCCGGCGACGCTCAAGCCCTACGTCAATAAAGACGGCAAGCGGTCGGGAAATACAGGCGGAACGGTCATCGTTGCGATAAACCCAAGCGAACACCCGTATCCGCCGCCGAAAGGTTTTGTTTACTTACGCGACGGCTCTTGCCCGTATTGAAAGGATCAAAGCAATGGCAAACCCTGAATACCCGCTATCCGCCCACGAAGCGCGTATCGCCTTGATGCGTGAGGGGGTATATGTGAAAGAAAATGGGTGGACCCTTGGGGAATTGATGGAAGCTGACTTTGCTCTACGTATGGGCGCGAAGGTTACGATTCTCAAATGATCCTTCGTACTTGCTCGCGGTTGCCGAACCTCTGCGTTCCCTACTTGATTATGGCTTCGTATTTGTATTATATTATGGATGAAGCCCCGCCGCTTGAGGACTACGCGTTCGACCGACTATGCCGCATCGCCGCGCGGAACTGGTCGCGCATCCAGCACCCGCACAAACGGTTGATCAAACGGGCTTGGCTGGACGCGGGAAGCCTCTATCAACTACGGCCCAAAGACTATCCGCTACGCGTTCGCGCCGCGGCGATGGCGTGGCTAGACCTCTATCAGTCGCCAATCGGGCGACAGCTTGAACGTATTAGATTAGCATTGGAGTCTCTTGTTAATGCCAGAAACTTTTGACGATCTTGAAATATATTTTGACGCGGAGGGCGAAGCGCAATTCGTGACGCCTCCGCCTACGCGGTGCCATACGATTGACGTCGGCCTCATAATCGCCGACTATATCGACACGGTACTATCCCCGATTGACGATAAGGCGGAGTATTTCGCCGAGACGATCAAGACGATCCGTTTCCTCGCGGCACTGGACTGGAGCCGGTATGCGAAAAATACGTAGTACGACGCTGCGTCGCGAGATGTTAGGGCCAAACCCGATCGCTTGGTTGACAGCCTTTTTTGTATCCGTTATATTATGGGCACTCTTGATCTTAACATGTCTAACTATCTCTATCTATTTTTGAGTCAACGGGCGTGATCAGCGTCATGCCCGTTTTTCTTTCCGCGAGGGTTTATGAGTAATCTACAACGTCGCCGACGCTCTGACGTCTGGTCTCCCACGCTCCCGGCCAGCAAAGCCGGGACGATCTACGCGCCCGCGTGCTTTTTTACCCTGTGGACGCGATCGGATGAGGCGTTAAAACGGGAGATAAATCGCCTTCTTCTCGAGATGACGACGAAGGCCGCATCTAAAGCGCGCGTACAGGAGATGACCGCCGATGACCTCTGATTACGATAAGACTACTGAACGTGTAGCCCAGCACGCTAAGCTTTCCGCCGAGTATCGTCAGGGTCTATGCGCCGGTGGGTTAGGGTATATCCCGCCGCAGGCGAACGCCGAAGAGACTATGCGCTTAGCGTATGCCGCCGAGGAATGCGCTAACGCTACGCCGCGCGCGGTGCGCGCGGTGCGCGAAGCGATTCTTCTTGAAGCCGCACGGTTGACGCTGGGGTCTCGTAACCAAGAACACGGCGATCCTCTTCCAAATATGGAACTTCTCGCCTACTTCTCCGCGCCAATCCTTTCAGCGAATGTCCTCCCGGATGGCGTTCGTGGCGCGCTGCTAATGCTTGTCGCCAAGCTGGCGCGCGGACTTTATAACCCCCACCTTCGCGATACGTGGATCGATCTGGCCGCCTACGCTGCAATCGCTGGCGAATGCGCCGAAGCCGTGCGCCCGCGCGAATAACCTGATACACTACCCTTTCTACGCTTCAACCGGATAGATAGAGCATGGAACCGCACAAATTAGCGCGGCATTTTCACGCGCTTGGGCTTCTCACGTTCCCCGTTCGTTGGGAGCCGAATAAAGTCGGCAAGTACACGAAACGCCCGGCGATGAAGTGGGCGGAAACGCCGTTGCCTGCGCGTCCGCAGCACTGGAAAGACTATGGCGTACGGCTCGACCGGCGCTACCTCGTGATCGACGTTGACGTGAAGAATGGGAAGACGGGCGCCGAATCCTTCCTCGCCATGCGCGCCCTGCTGACGGACGAAGAACGCGCCGTTATCGACAATATCAATACGCGGCTCATCTGCGCGACGCAGACGGGCGGAAAACACCATTGGTTCCGTCTACCGGAAGGGATGCGCGTTCGGTATTCACTACCCGAGTTTAAAGACGTTGAGTTCCTCTCTGAAGGCCACTACGTCGTCGGCCCCGGTACGCATTTCGCCGGCCAAGCGCCATACGCAATCCTTTCCGGGGCGATCGATGATGACTGGATCCCCGAACTCCCCCGGACGTGGCAGATTCTTCTTGAAATGCGGGAAACCGAATGGCGCGCGGAGCCGGCGGACTACACGAACTCCGAAACCGCGTTGCGCCAATTCCGCGAGTATTGCCAAACCTGCCCGCCAGCGGTCCAGCACTCTGGGCGCAATAACGCCATGTATCGCGTCGCGCTTCAGGCCCGCGACTTGGGCGTTGACCCGGAACACACGTTCCGTATCATGCTCAAATATTTCAACCCCCGGTGTCAGCCTCCGTATGACGAAGGAACGCTGGATACCGTCATCCAGAACGCGCACAAATACGGCAAAGCGACCGTCGGCGCGCAGGATTATTCGCATCTGATCCAAGCGATGACCGACAGCGCGCGCGAAGCGCTGGATCAATCCGTCGCCCACGAGGGTTATTCTTGGCGATTCACGCGCACGGGCGCCCTGGCCGAGAACGACGAGAACAACACGATATGCTTTCTCGTCGCCCCCAGTCGCCGCGACTTCCGAAACGAGCTTTGGGGGCTCTTCCGCTTCAACGCGTTTACGAACGCGGTCGAATACGCCGTGGCTCCCCCGTGGTTCCTTCCAGAACACGCGGACGCGGGTACTCAGAGGGTGCAAGTCCCGACGACGATCGACGACGCCGAGGTGGGCGCGCTACGGCACTATTTGTTTCAAAAGTACGAATACACGGTCGAACGGCCTGTCTTGTACAACGCAATCGACTTCGTAGCGCGACAAAGCACGTATCACCCTATCCGAACGTGGCTCAAGGGGCTTGAATGGGACGGCGTACCACGGCTAGATACGTGGCTATCCGTATATTGCGAGACGCCCGATAGTCAATATGCCCGCTACGTCGGCTCGTTTACGCTCATGGGGGCGGTCGCCCGGATTCTGGAGCCGGGTTGCAAGCAAGACTACACGATGATTTTAGAGGGCGATCAGGGCGGCGGGAAGTCGAAGGTCGGGGAGATCCTCGCCGTGCGCCCGGAATGGCACGCCGTCATCCCGCCGGATATCGACAAAGACACGCGCCAAGTCTTGAGCCGCAAGTGGATCGTCGAATTCGCGGAGATCGACCAGCTCAGCCGCCACGCCGCCTCCGCCGTCAAAGCGTTTATGGCGACGCCGGTTGACACGTATCGACCGCCGTACGGGCGCGCGCCGATCAGCATCCCCCGGCAGTCCGTTTTCATCGGAACGGTGAACCCGAACGCCTCTGGGCAGTACCTGACGGATGAGACGGGCGGGCGACGCTACTGGCCCGTGGCGACGGGGTATATCGACGAGTATGGTTTGCGGGAAGCGGTTCCGCAGCTTTACGCCGAAGCGCTCGTGCGGCACATGAAAGGCGAACTGCGGTACGTCACGGCGGACACGGCGCGCATGTTCGATGAAGAGGTACGCAAGCGGTACGCGGAGGATCCACTTGTTGTAAAACTCCGCGAATGGCAGGAAAAAACGCACGCCCCATCGGCAAAACTCGCGTGGTTAGCCACAAACATCGGCGGAATACCGGCGGAATGGTACAACCGACGTGAGCGTAACCGGCTTGTCGCGGCGATCAGCTATCTCGGCTGGCGTATCGGAGGGCGCTCGCGCGACGTCGTTTACCCGGCGAACAACACCGCATGGAAAATGATCGATCGCCTCGCAACGCTCGTCCCTGCGTACCAATCGGCGCTTATCAAGTCAAAACGTTTAACCTATACCGGCATCGCGCAACGCTGGAATATGGGGCCGTTGTCGCAGGCGCAGAAACGGTCTATTCGGTGCATTCTGGAAAAACTGCCGGGGGTTGACGTTGACCGGGCGAACATGCGCGAAGTGACGTTTATCTTTCGCCCGATGGGATTTGAGCTATGAAACTATTTCCCTACCAAGAGGACGGCGTCCGGCATCTGACGTCATCGCTCCCGGCGTCGTATCTCGCCGATAAGCCCGGCTTGGGTAAAACGATTCAGGCGATCACCGCAGCGACGCAATTGGGCGCGCAGTCCCTTCTTATCCTGTGCCCGGCGGCGATCGTAAGCCAATGGCAGGCGCACGTAAAATCGTGGGGAAACCGGGCCCGCGTCGTGTCGTATGACTCAATCGCAATGAGCCGCTTTTCCAAGAAAAACAAGACGGCGCTGACCGCGGCGACGGAAGAAGTCGAATATCTTCGCGCCAACGCGCGCCCGCACGATCTCGACTGGAAAGATGCGCTTACCGCCGCGACAAAACGCGTTACGGCGCTATCCGCCGTCCGTCTACGCAAAGCCAAAGCAGCGGCGCTGCGCGAAGACGTTCGGGAAAACGGGCCGTATGACGTCATTATTTGCGACGAAGCGCACCAGCTTAAAGAGCGCACGTCGAACCGCACGGGGTTCATCTTTCACCCGACGTATGGTTTCCGGGCGCTGGGCAAAAAGATCATGCTGCTGTCGGGTACGCCAATGCTCAACCGCCCGGCGGAACTCTATCCGGTATTGCGTGCGTGCTATCCGCAAGCGCTGTTCGACTGCCCGAACTTTGAGGCGTACGCATACAAATTCTGCGACCCGCAATGGGGATTCAACGGCTCGACGAATTATAACGGATCGTCGAACGAGGCGGAGTTAGGCAAGCGGCTTCAAGGCTTTATGCTCATGCGCGGCGTTGACGTGTTGGGCGACCGCCTGCCCACGGTTCAGTATCGCGACCAACGCATATCGCTTGCCGATAACCGCGACGAGATCGATTTTGCGGAGCATGTTGCGACACGCCGTCGCATGACGGGCGAGGCGAAAGTCGATGTATTAGTCGCCGATATCCGCGCCGTTTCACAGACAGTCGATAAACTTGTTATATTTTATTTCCATGATTCTGTTCGTAGAGCGCTTCAGAGGGCGTTTATGCACGCCCCACTTATCAAAGGCGGCATGACGTCGCACCAGAAAGCGCAACAAATAGATCGCTTTGTTAAATTGTCTTGTCGTGTTATTCTGGTTCAACTCGGAGCCGGAGGCGTAGGGTTAGACGGTTTGCAATATGTTTGCAATACTGGCTATCTCGCAGAACTGGACTGGACACCCGCGCTTGAAGAACAGGCCGTCGGGCGTCTTCATCGCCTCGGGCAATCATCCCCGGTTACTATTTATCGTCCTATCGGCACGGAAGCCGGCTTAGACGAGCATATAGACAAAACCGGGGAAAGGAAACTAGCCGTTATTACCAGCATATTAAGTCATGTACTATCAGTAGAAGGAATCGTACCCATGGAAACCGATCAAATCGTACTCGTTCTGACGCGTATCGCCAATGCGGTCGAGCGTCTTGCCGCCGTGCAAGACGGGCAAGAGGCGGAGCCTGTCGCGCCGCCGAAGAAATCACGCGCGCCGAAACCGATGGTCGAAGACGAGGAAGAAGCCCCGGCGCCGAAGAAAGGCAAGAAAGCGAAACCGGTGGTCGAAGACGAGGAAGAAGAAGAAGAAGAAATCGCCCCGCCGAAGAAAGGCAAGAAGGCGAAACCGGCGGATGAAGTGATCAGCCTGAAAGAAGCGGGCGACCTTCTTATGAGCGTTGTTAACTCTGACCCGTCGCTGACGCAAAAGCGCCAAGTCGCTTACAAAGAACTGCTGAGCGATTACGGCGTGGCTAAGCTCGCGGACGTTGACGAGCAAGAGCGGCAGGGTTTTGTTGACTCTGCGATTTCCGTTCTTAACAAGATCGGGAAGAAAAAAGCCTCGGTTGACGACGACAGTTTCGAGGTTTAACTCTCGCCGTATCGCCGTCCGGTGAGGCTCTGCGTAACCTGCGGTTAGGGTTGATGGATCAACGCTATAAAGTGGTTAGGCTGGCGGGCTACCGCCAATTTTAGCCAATGGGTAATACCGGCCATGCTTGAACTCGTCGTGCGGATGGTAAGCGGAGAAACTGTCCTCGTCGAGGACATCTCCGACGTTAGCGTACAGGGGCCGGAGGGCAAGCTATTACTGACGGCCATAGGTTCCGGCGACCCGCCGCCCGTCTTCACCGCGAACATCGCGCATGTGGCTTACTGGTCGATTACCTCTGACACCGATAATAGCATCTACTCTGACGAATCCCTGATGCCGAACTACGCAGGCGGCGGAAGTCCGTCGGCTATTCGGCCCAGTCTCCCCGAGGGAAGCGGCAAGCACGTTTTCATCTACGGCGCAATGCGCCTGCCAGACGACGATAAGGATGGTTCCGAGTATGCTCACTAATAACCACGTGCGCTTTGGCGGTAGTACGGCGAAGCGCTGGCAGACGTGCCCGGCATCCCTTGCCTTCTCCCTCGCGCCCGATGCGCAGAAAACGACGTCAGAGTACGCGGACGAAGGGACGCGCGCACATGAAGTCGCCGAACGCTTACTTCAAGGCTGGACCCCGCCACCGGACGCCGACTCTGAAATGGTTCGCCATGGGCAAGCCTTCGCTGATCACGTCCGGTTTTACGCCGACGTCTACGGTGCGTCGCTGGTCCGATCGGAAGAAAAGGTTCTCTCCCCCGACTGGCCCGACGTCGGCGGCACAATCGACGCGCTCGTCTTCTCCCCGCGCGCTAACTGGCTTGGCGTCTTCGACTACAAATACGGCGCGGGGATTGCCGTATCCCCCAAGCGCAACGACCAGCTTCTCTTTTACGCCGCGCTATCGCTGGCGAATCTATTCCCGGCAACGGGCGCCCGCTTCAGCGGAGACGTCTCCCTCATCATTTACCAGCCACGCGGTCCGAGGCCGGGGCTTCACGCATGGGACATTCCCGCCAGCACCGTCTACGCCTTCCTCGATAATATGAACCAGCGTATCGCGGAGATCAAAGAGGGCGCGGTAGATATGGAGGCCGGTGATCATTGTCGATGGTGCGAGGCCAAGGCAACGTGCCCGGCGTTCTACGCTGAATATATTAAGCCCTTGCTTCCGACGAAGCCGCTTGAAAGACTCGACGCCCCCACGATTTTCAAGCTCCATCGCAAAGCGCCTGAATTGTCTCAATATATTAAAGCGCTTGAGGCATACATTAAAAGGGCGTGTACGTTGACCGGCTCGTTTGAGGGCTACACGCTAGGCCGGGGCCGTGGTGCGACGTCTTGGGTTAACCCTGTCGCTATTGAAGCCCGCTTCACGAAAGAGGAATACCCCGGACTATACAAAACGACGCTCGTAACGCCAAAACAAGCTATTGAAACGTACCCTGACCTTGCGCTAGACTTTGAGGGCAATTATAAACAGATTACATACGATAAACTGGTTCTATCCGACACTTCCGACTTTGACGTTATTGACGATTAGAAAGGTTAATACATTATGGCAGACGAACGCATTAGAGAGACGATCATCTTTCCTGTTGCTATCTGTGGATACCCCAAGCTCAACCCGACGAATCCGCCCTTGCAGGGCCAACCTCCGAACGAACGCAAACGCTGGTCCATTGATCTCTACTTCAACCCGGACGAGCCAGCGGTTAAGAAAGTTCAGCGCAAAATCGCCGGGTGCGTTGAAGCGTTTGAAGAACTCCACGAATATGAGCCTACTAAGTCCCCGGTGTTCAAGAAGGTGACGCAGTGGGCGAACAAAGCGAAAACGCGGAAAACCCTTCCCCGTCTACTCGGAATGCTTCAAATCTCCCTCGGCGAGAACGCGGAGACGAAAGACGGCACGCTGAAAACCGCACCCGCGTTGATGGGTCCGGGGAAAGAACCGATCCCGCACGGCGATATTTACCCCGGTTGTCACGTCATCGTCGTCGGTTTGCTGGATGAGTACAAGCTTTTCGGCAAAAACAACAGTCTGACGGCGCACGGCCTGTCATTCCACCTCAAAGCCGTTCAGTTCGTCAAAGACGGCGAGCGCATCGGCGGCGATACGACGGATTACACGCAGTTCCTTGAAGCCGTTGACGATGAAGACGACGACGAAGGGTTCAGCCTGTAGTCATGGACTACGTTCTCGATTTTGAGACGCGAAGCCGCGTTGACCTGATTGCGCAGGGCCTCGACAATTACGTCGCCTGCCCTGACTTCCGGGTGTTGCTCGCGGTCCTCAAATGCCGAGACACAGACGAGCGCGTCACGGCGTCGGGATACGGTGACGTTTCCCTTACGATCCGTGACGCGCTGGAACCGGTGCTACTCAACCCGAAATCGCGCATCATCGCGCACAATGCGATGTTTGAGTACGTCGTCTGTTGCCGACTGGCGCGCGACTGGGGCATCCCGGAACCGAAGCTTCAGCGCTTCCACTGCACCGCCTTCAAGGGCTCCATCTTTGGTATGCCATCGGGCCTTGATCGGCTGGCGACGCTATGGCTTGGCGAAGGCAAGCTCGCGCAAGGGCTCGACCTCATCCGGTTGTTCTCCATTCCACAGAAAGACGGCGACTGGCGCTACCCCGAAGACGAACCGGTTCAGTGGGCGAAGTTCCGCTACTACTGCGAACGCGACGTTGAACTGACGGACGCGCTATGGGACGCGTACCCACGCCTTAGCGACGAGCAAGAGCGCGAACTTCGTCAGTATTGGCTCCTGACAAGCCGCATGAATCTTCGCGGCTTCCGTATCGACCGCGCGGTCGTGCAATCCGTGCTGAAAGACATCGAGCTGATCAAGTCTGACGCCGTGGCGATTACGGAGTCAGTTACGAAAGGCTTCGTCCGCAAGCCGACGGAACGCAAAGCGTTCATGCAATGGCTCATCTCGGAAGGCATTCCTGCATCGTCGCTGACGTCTGACAGGGTGATGGAGTGGATCCGCGACCCCGGAACCCCGGACGATATCAAACGCCTCTTGTGGGCTCGTCTGGACGCGTCAAAGTCCACCTTCGGTAAGTACATTGCGTTTAACCGCTTCGTCTCCGCAGACGGGCGCATCCGCCATTCGTTCAAGCCCGCCGGCGCGCATACGCTCCGTCTGTCAGGCGTTGGCGTTCAGCCGCAGAACATCGCTTACGACAAAGAGGGCGAGTTCCCCTCCGCGCCAAAGATGCTCAAAGCCTACGTTGAGCATGATTGGCCGGACGACTGGAACAGAGCGAAAGCGCTGATCGCGATGACGCGCGCGGTCATTATGGCCGAACGAGATAAAACCTTCTATATCGTAGACTATGCGTCGATTGAAGCCCGTCTACAAGTCTGGCTCGCAAACATAGAGTGGGCAATACAGGCATACGAACGCAAAGAAGACCTCTACAAACCGATGGCGGCGACTATCTTCGCTAAGACTGTTGAAGAGGTGACGAAAACGGAGCGCAACCAGTACGGAAAGGTTACGGTACTTGGCGCGGGGTACGGCATGGGGCCGACAAAGTTCTCCGCACAAAACAATCTCCCCGTGCATATCGCGAAAACCTGTATCTATGCGTACCGTAACCGTTACGCGCCCGTGAAACTGTTATGGAGCGTGCTTGAAGACGCGATGCGCGCGTGCATCATCTACAAAAAGCCTGCGGTCGCGCAGATGGAGCCCAATGCCCACGGTCGCGTCGCGCCGAGGGTCCGGTTTGAGTACGTTGAACTGGCCGGCGCGCCGTACGTCAAATGCACGCCGCCCGGCGGGCGCCCGTTGTGGTACCGCAAGCCGAGACTAGGCGAAGACGGTCGTATCCATCACGAGAAAGTCACGAAGAACGCGACGTTTGAAACGTCGATATGGGGCGGTACGATTCTCGAAAATGCGTGCCAGAACATGGCCGGGGCGATTATTTCGCAAGGCGCCGCGAATCTCGCGGCCATCGGCGTCGAAGCCGTTATGCAGATTCACGACGAACTTGTCTGCGAAGTAGCCGCCGACGTTGATACGGATGAACTCGACGCCTGTATGACAAGCGTGACAGGCTTCGACGGGTTGCCGATCGATGTAGAGTCGCGCCTTAGTAAGAGGTTTGGGAAATGACGTATTTCATATCTTGCGACCCCGGCGCAGAGGGGGCGATCGCGATATTCCGTCAGTCCGTCGTCACGGGCGATCTGATTCTCGTTGAGACGCATCGAACGGATTGCCCCGCCAGTTTTATCGCGCACGTGCACAAACTCGGACGCATCGCGCGCGTCGCAATCGAGAAGAACCATGGCATCCAAGGCCAGCCGGCGGGCACGTCGTACACGCAAGGCTACAATGCCGGGTTCTCCGCGGCGACGTTGGTCGTGCTGTCGGGAAGGGTGTTAGAGGAGGTTTCCGCCGCGAAGTGGATGCGCGCATTCGGCGTCCCGTCAGGGCTCCCGAAGGCCGAGCGCAAGCGTTGGATTCGCGACAAGGCGTCGGAAGCCGTGGGTAAAAAGCTGACGCTATGGCAAAGCGACGCCGTTGCGATCGGGCTTGCGACCTTTTCAGCAACGGCGAAGTGACGTGTCCAGTGGATAAAACGGTTGGACGATAGACCAATCGTTGGCGAAGATATCGACTTGCGCCGGTTGCCAAGGCAAGCGTCGCGTCTCTTCTTCGCAATCGGGTACGCTCATGAGCAGATAAGGGTGCGTCATTACGCTATTGGTGTCCGGGGCTTGCACTTGAACGTACATACCCTTACCGTTCCAGCCGGCGCGCTGAACGCGGAGCCCAGATTTTAACGCTTCAAGGGCGTGGCCGAAATTGAGGTTTCCGCTTGGCCGATAGGCCGCTTCAAACGTGGCTTTTGGAATCCACGAAACGTAACCGTCTTCGTACCGAACGCCGTAGCCTTCCGCGTTATCGCGGATTTCCGGCCAAGCGAATACCAGTTTTGTCCCATAGTACACGGTTTCTGGGGATTCAAACATTGCATGATCCTTTCTACGTCAACAACATGTGCAAGCCGCCGACGGCCCGCAATACCCGGTAGCCTATATTCGCGAGGCACGGCGGCCCGCCGTCCTCAATCACGATGCGCCGCCAGATAGCGTCCGCCTGCTGGCGCTCCCATCGGTAGAAAAGGGGGTGTTCCCATTTCTGCGTTTTCTCATTGTAGAACCAGTACCACGTAAGCGGCAAGACGCCGCCACGGTACTTCAGCGCCCAGTAAAGCGCATCGTGAATTGCGCCCGCGCGCGTGAAGTAGGGGGCGTTTTTATCGAAGCCAAGCCGGCGCGCCAGCCAGCCGAGAACGCCCGTCGTTGGGATGGAAGAAAAGTCCGTCGTCTCGCCAGCCGGGATCGTAATGCGCTCGCGCACGTCGCCATGAAGCCATTCGACGCTAATCGGCTCAAGCGTACGGTTCTCTCCGCCGCCGAGCGGGGCCGAGAGGACCATTAGAAGAACACCTTATACCGAACGCACGGGACGCCGGCGGTGCGGAGCTCGTCAAGATAGGTAAACACCTTGTACGCCTCAGCTTCTTGCGCCGTGGTGTCAACGACAAAGGCCGTGCAACCGATGGTGCCGGGGAACCGGTTATCAAGGTGAAGCCCCGCGTTCTCGCGAACCGTGCCGCGGGGGCCGTGCATAATCCGTTCGCCGGGGTTCGACGATAGACAATAGAACGGCGTGCCCACGGGCTGAAACTGGAGCGCCTCACGCTGCGTCGAGAGGAGCCACGTCCCCTCTGGCGTCGGGCCTTTGCCCCGAACCCAATCTTCCCCGCCGCCGTGAACGAACGGATACTGCCCAGAACGCACGGGGAGCTTGTCGAATACCTTGATCAACGTTCCGTCGTCCTCGACACGCTGAACCGTCAGCACGGCGTCGATCGTTCCGCGTCTGCGCTTTACGTAGAAAGTCGTTTGGGGCATGGGTCAATCTCCCTTACAATGCCGAATGGCTTCGGTATGCGCCGCGACTTGCTGCGCCAGCGATCCGTTTGCCGCCGCGCAACGCTGCTGCGAATCCGAGAACTGGCGTAGCGTCTCGTGCGTCCGGTCCTCCGACCGGTTCAGATGCCCGACGAACAGCCATACGATAGCAACCGCGGCGGCGATACCGGGGGCGGCGGTTATGGCGTCCGATATGACTTTGAGGAGCGTTTCGTCCATCATACCCCCACAGAGCTAACGATCGCGGTAAAAAAGGCTGAAGTACTGGCGAATGGCGCCGACATATTACTGCGGAACGTGCTATTTTCGCACCATGTGGTAATCACCCGCGGGGAAGGGATCGCCAGATAGACGTTTACGCCTCCGGATCCAATATATGAGGTAAACACAGACAAAGATGCGTATCCGAAAGCGCTCTTGATGACGTTCATCACCGTCGTACAGTCAGTCTGGTTTTGCGTCAGCGTTCCGCTGTTAAATTTTAGGTATAGGTTACGTAACCCGTACCCTATACCGTCTTGGGCCAAGGCGCATCCGAGTAATTTCCCGAACTTTATCATCCCGGTGTTATTGAGGTGTATCTCATCCGCGTTACAGTCATCCGCGGTGCCCGATACGTTGTAGATAGACCGATAAAGGCTTAACTGATGCGCGCTCCGCGTCGTCGTCCACGACGATTCAAGGCCACCGTAATTCGCGACAACGTTTATAACCCACGACGACCGATAGTCCGAGCTGATGAGCGGGCTCGTCGTAACCTCATACACTGTCCAGCCGAGGGCCTTGTAGTACGCTGCGATAGCCGCATAGTACGATACGATGTTGGCCGGCGTATCCGCCGCGAATACGTCGTTCGTTCCCTGTCCAAAAACGAGGATGCACTTTTCCGATGCAGCGTTTCCACGGGAAGACAGGCGCGTCGTATCCGTCCCTTCGTACTTCGCCAAGAAGTCTTTCATCAAACGCCCGTCAACGCCAACGGCTTCCCACGTCAGGTTGGGGGGATTCCCGATCAGATCGAGCGCGGTGGTAACGACCAGCGAATCGTTCATAAAGCTGTCACCAGCGAGCAACAACTTTATGTTTTGGTAGTAGTCCCCGCCGAACGTACCGCCGAGACCCGCTGAACTAATAAAAGCGGAATTACGTACTGGATACAAAGCTCGTTACCCGAGTCTTTGCGCCAACAGGCTTCACAAGCGTTAGCGCCTGATTCACAACCCCGGTTTTCAGGTAAAACGGCGTGAACATGAAAACCCCGCCGCCGTTCGCTGGAAGGAAAACAGAGAAAACCTTGGTCGAACCGAACTGAACGTAATACTCGCCTGCCATGTCGGTTGAAATAATAATGCCATGTAGGCAATGCGCTTTAGCCGCATCCGCGCTTTTCAGCGAGATAAACGTCGCGGTCGCGTCGTCTGCCCCATAGTAGGGCGTCGGCGCTTCGATCACCGTCGGTCGCGCAAAGTCGTTCTGAAGCATTAGGCGTTTGCCCTCCACGAGCCGGACGGTAACACGCGCACCGTCGCGCTTTGTTGGGTCGGAGTCAACGCAGCGAAAGCAACGTCGCCGATAATCGGGACCGCATACTTGCCGCTGACGTCATCAACCAACACTGTACCATATACCGCTACGCCGAGGGCGCCGGCGATCTGCGTTTGGAGCGCTGCGGCGTTCGTCAATTGCGCCGACGTGAAAACCGAGTACGCGCGCCCCCGGTAACGGGCGGTCGCTTGGCCGCCCATAATCGCCGACATCCAGCCGAGAAAATGCTGAACGTAGTAGTCGCCATTCGATTCTACGAACGACCCGTCGCCCTGCTGTCGAATCCACGACGGCAGGCTATTGTAGAACGCTTCCGCGTCGGCATAGCCGTTCAGGGCGTACTTATACGCCATAATTTGCGCCGCGCCGTACGGAGAAATCTCAGTCGTCCCGCCGATTGCCCCGCGCCAAAACCATTGCACGTCGGCGCACGGTTTCGTCATAACGACTTCGCCGCTGCCGGCGCTCGTCACGTCTACGACGTTCGTATTCGCGATCGCGTGCGCCGCGGTATCGTGAAGGGTGAACGTGTTCTTCGACGTCAACCGCCCGTAATACGTCGTCGCCGCGGTCACGCCACCGGGGTTCGACCCGCCGCTCGCCTGAGGTACGATGCGAATTGGCATCCCGGTTTTGAATGCGTTACCCTCGTCCGCCAGCGTGAACGCGTTCGTCGTCGCGTTGATCGATGACAGCGCAAGTCCGAGCGTCCATTGCTGCCCCGCGGACCCGGCGGCGGTGATGTTTATCTTGTTCGTGTTCGCAAGCGCATCGGCGCGCGTTGGGTGAAGCGTGTACGTCGTCCCCGACGACAAGCGGGGGAAGTAGGCGACGCTGCTCGAACACCCAACGGGAAAGCCCGCCGTCGAGAACCGGATCGGTTGCGTGTAACTCCCGGCGTCGGCGACCCAACCCTGCCCAAGGTCTACCGTATCCGCGCCAGCGTTCGCCGTCGAGGCGTCGTAATCGTACACAAAGTCGTTTGCGCTCATCGTGAAGGGGATGAAGCCCGAGTCGAGCCAGAACCGCCAGATACCTCCGGCGTTGTCCGCTTTGGGCTCCCACAAGCCCGTCGTCCCGTTGAACTGGCATTGCGTTTTAAGGGCCGTCAGCGCCGCGTCAGACCCATCAAACGCAAGGTTGAGGGCAACGCGCGTCGCGTCCGCATTATGCGAGGCTGAGTCGCCCCCAGAGGGAAAGAATGCGTTCGACCCATCGGCGATGTTCACGCCGTCGAGATACGTCGGCATGTTCCAGTAATTCAGCGTGCAACTATGCGCGATATCGGCGTAGGAATTGTCCGACAGACTCGTCCATAGCGCGGCGTTCGCTACGTCATATTGCGCAAACATGCGGAAGAACGGGGCAAACTGGTAGGAGGGGTTTACCGCGACCATCCCCGCTTGTGTTTCGTACGCATAGGCATAGACGTCCCCGCTGCCGGTGGTCGTAATATCGACGATATTCGTCCCGGCGACGGCATCCGCTTTCGTCGGGTAGAACTCGCCCTTATATGGGTCGATCACGCGAACGTAATACTTCGGCCACGCGGCGCCCGTGGTGTCCTGACCCGTCAGGCCGCCGCATAACGTTGAGCCCGACGGCACCCAAAACCGGATCGCGTCACCCGTGGTGATGCCGGTCAGGTCGAGAAGGATTTGATCGCTACCGGGGTAAACGGTTGAGCCGCTGAGCGATATCGTCACGGGGGCTTGCGGAAGCACCGTCCCGCCCGCGCCGCGGTACTGGCCCATCGTCAACGCGTAGCGACTGCCGCATTTACGCACGCCGTATTGCGCGAGGTCTGCGAGAATCTCCAGCGCGGCCGTCCGATACTCTGTCAGATTCCAGCGGTCTGCGGCCATCAAAAGGCACGCGGCCGCAACGACGGAGCCGTCGGGGGCGTCGTAGATCGAGGCAAGCCCGTCATGCGGGGGCGTACCGGGGTTGTAATCCTGCGACCAGATCCAGCCGAACAGGTTGATCGTCGGATTTACGCCTTTATTTTCCAAAACGAACTTGCCGGTATTGCCCATAAAGTCGGGGTATTCCGCCGACCATCCGGGCTCGCCGTTCATTACGAAGCCTTTTGACGCTTGGATATTAGCCTGAGTCAGCTTGTGGCGAGAATTTAAGACTTCGTAGACCCCTTGAAACGCTTTCAAATCGTCGGCTAACAGGGCATAGAGCATCCCATACGACTGGCCCTCGCTCAATGTGAGCTGAACCGAAGAGTCGTGCGCATACGACGGCTGGCCTACCCAATAGAAGTTCTTAATATAATATGGGTAGTTCGTGGGGTCGCCGTTGTTGAAATACGGCCCCGAGCCCGACTTGTACCAGCCGAACCAGTTCGCGAAGCGCGTTGTCCAATCCGCTTTAGGCATTGTTCAATCCATAGTAGTAATCGGAATCGGTCTGGACGTTATCGTCCGTTATGGCGTACGTATAAAGGCGAAAGCCGTAGATTTGAAACGCCCCGGCGTTCTGGCCACCACTTTGCGCGCCGAGACGGAGGCGCAAGGACTCTGATTCATCCCCGTAGTTAATCGTCTGAATCCCGCCAGCCGACACCTTTACGCCGGCATTGTAATCGACGCGCTCTGTTCCGTTGAGATAATCGCGCCGCATCGTGTGCGTCGCCCATCCCTCGTATTCGTACACGCCGCCCGTCATCGCGGTTACGGGGTCCGTGTCGCGCGTCACGCCGTCCGCATAAAAATCGACGCCGCCGATGTTCGTGCGCGCATAGCCAAAGCGAGGAACGTCTGCAACGCCGGATTCAATCCAAAGAATCCGCGCGACCTTGTTAGGCGTCACCAGCGGCATGACGTTCAAGCGTAGTGAAGCCGATAGGCCGCTCAGATTGTTCAGCTTCGCGCCCAGCGCGACAGTCTCCATCCAGTCGTCCACGCCATCGGACGCCAGCGCCGGGCGGCCCGAGGGTACGTTTGAGATCGGAATCCATGCAAACGCCTGCGCGAGAGATGGCGGTTTTAATTCGTATCCGTTGATGGCGCCGCGCCACGCGGTGACGACGGGGAACCCGAGCGTATAGTCGAGATCGACCGTACCTGCCGCATCTGCGCGCCATTCATCGAGTAAAACTTTAGGCTGAACGACTTGCCCCGGCGGGGACGTTGGGGGCGTCACTGGAGGCTCTGTCGGACCAATAACGCCGCCGCCGTCGCCTGACGCGCCGCTGGTAGGGTACACGGCGGACTCAAACGCATCCGTGACCGTTTGTGCGAAAAGCGTGTCGTTTCCGCGCCCGACGCGAACATCGCTCATTTGATGCGCACCCATAAAAGCGCCATAAACCCGGCTCCCGTCACGTTAAAGGCGTCTCCGCCACCGGTGGATCCGGTCTTGAAATAGCTTCCATACGACGAGCCCGAATTGAACTGCCCGGAACCTCCGCCGCCCGACATCGGGATAGCCGTCGCCGGGCTATCCGGGCCGTGAGTGTGCGCGGGCATCTCCGCGATCGTCTGCGTGTGGGCGCTCTCGCCGATTAAAGACCCAAGCCAGTTCGCTGCCACGACATTCGGGACCGCCGCACCCAATGCGCTACCGCTGGACAAGAGCTGAACCGGCCCCCGTCCCCGCCAGTCAGGCGCGACAAAATTCCCAGACGTCGCACCCGACGCGGGATTATAGCGCCCGGTGTCCGACCCGCCGATCGACTGACAGATGGCGTAAAACTCGGGGTACGTCGCCTGACTGAGCTGCTGCCCTTCCATCTTCGCCCAGACGACGCCATAGTTCGTCGAAAGCGTCGCCGGGTTAATCGACAGGATGATATCGCCGATAGCGCATCCGCGCGTCGCTTCAAGGTACTTGCGGTCGATCAACTCATTCGACGCGGGCGCCGCGACGCCGGTATACGCCGGGCGCAGCGAATAGAGAATCTTCCGGGCTTCCGTAACCGTGCCCGACCCGCCGCCGACGAGCGCCGTCAGGCTATCGATCTGCGCCTCAACCGCGTCAAAGTTCTCGTCCATCTGTTGAGACGAGATCGCCTGCCCGGACTGGGGAACAAAATCATTGGGGACGTTAAACGTCATTCTGATCTTCTCCCTTTTTGGCCTGCGATTTTACCGCGCGAAGAACGTATTTCCAGTATACCCCAAGCCCGCGGTTGTACGCGCGCGCCCGTTCTGCGGCCTTATCCGACATCTTCGCCTTGAACTCGCGCAATTGATACGCATGGATGATATCCCGCCGGATGCCTGATAAAACCGTAACTTGCTCCTCCGGGGGAAGCGTGGCAAAGCGCGGGATCGCCGCCGCCTTCGCAACCGCTTCCGCGTACTGCGGCTTGATCGTCTTCTCCGCCGCGTACCGTTGCGCGTTTGTCAAGCGGACCTCTACCTTTTTGCCTTCGTCATCCTCAGCGGTCAACGTCCGCGCGATCGGCCCAAGTAGATGCGCCTCTGAACCCGTCTTATTCGCCAGCTTCAGCATAAAGCGCGAGTAGTTATCCCCAGTACCGGGGATCGGCGTCCCTTCGGGCGCGCTCTGAAGCAAGCCCTTGATGACTTTGGGGTCGCCCTCCGCATCAAGCCGCGGCGGTGAAGCGAGGTCGCCGAGTAGAGGCGTTTGCGGCATACGCGACGTGAGGAGCTGCGGGGTATTCTGCGGGTTCGGAAGGGTCCGCGGGAGAAGGTCTTGCCCCGGAATCTTGAACCCCATTACGTCCGCCGCTTCTTTGGCGACACCCACCCATGGGTTCCCTGTTTCTCCCGTCTCCGGGTCGCGCGCTTGGGTAAGGTTGTTCACAATTCGGTTAATGCCGCGCGTCGCGTCGTTCGCCATTATCACGTCGCGCGCCGTATCCGTGCCAGCGGCCATAACGTTACGCACATCCAGCGAGCGATCGCGTCGCCCGTCCGACGTCAAAAACAATAGGGCGTTCGACAGCGCTGAGATATTGGCAACGAAAAATCGACGGTCGTGCTGCTGTTGCGCGAGGTCTTCCGGGTTCGCGCTTGCCAGATACCGCCCGATCGCATCAACATTAATTGTACCGGGGGCGTAGCCGGACCCTTCGCGGACATCGCGCTTTGCGGATGACATTTTAACCGTCGGATCGGGTACATCGTACGTATAATAGTACCCCATCCAGTATGCGGCATCTTTGTAGCGGGACGCGACTTGACTTCCACCGTACAGTAAAAGCCCCGCGATTTGCGACGCCACAAGCTGCCCGGCGGCTTGCTCTACGAACTTTCCGCCCGTCTTACCGGGGTTCGTCGCGGCCCAAAACACTCGGTTCGCCCCGCCTCCGAGAAGCCCGATACCGGGTAGCATTTCGTATGCGCGCAACGGCGCATTGACCGACACGCGGATAAAGGGCAGTAAGAGCGACCCGAGTTCAAACGACTGGCCTTTTTTGAGGAGACCTGCGGATCGCCCAATCGCGTCCACGCCCCAGTCGAATCCTTTTCGGATGCCGCCGACCGCCGCAGTCGCAATACCGGGTGTCGTGTACGTCACATACTGCGCATTGTCCGCCGCTGTTTGAAGGATCGCCTTATACTCGTCACTTCCCGGCGCGGGTAGCGCCTCTTCCAGCGTCAGCCCTTCGCGTTTACCGGCCAGCCGGATAAGCTCTAACTCTCTTTCCAGCGTGTCAAGAAACGCCATACGATAGTTCACGCGGTCAAGCCCGCTCGTCGCCATGCGTACGGCGGCATCGGCCTGCGCAACGCCCTTCCACTTGCGCGGTAAAACGACATGATACCCGCCGACGTCGTACACGTCGCCAAGGTTTGACGACTGCGTATTATCCCCAGTCTTTAAATCGTGCCAGATCAGCTTCAATTCATCGAGCAACGACGTTTGATTCTTCGCGCGGTACGCCTTCACTTCGTCCGAAATTTTCAGCACGCGGAGACGGTCGAGCGCCGCGCGTGCGTCACGCGTCATGGCGAACGTCGCAATAGACTCCCCGACGCCGCGGAACAGGCCATAAGGGCCTTTGAAGTAGCCCAGCATTAACGCCCCGTCGAAAATGTTCGCCGTCTGCGTCGTAAGTTGGAGCAGCAAACCGGCGCTGCGCGCATGCACCAGCCGCGCGAGCGGATGGACCGGCGTACGATCGGCGACAAAATGCTGAAACGCGGCCACGGCAACGCGCCGCGAATGCGGGTCAAGAGACGCATCAGACGCCGCCGCAACCAGCTCATTCAGGGTCGCCCAATCCTTGCTGTCCAGTTCGATAATCGACCGCTTCGCGCGCTCCATGATGGCGTCAACGAGGCCCTTATTGTTGGGCGTCAGGAGATCGAACTTGTGCGCCTGCAAAAGGCGGTCGAGTAGCGTTACCGCCGTGCGCTTACTCGGCGTCCGCGCGGCTTCGTACGACCGCAGGAACCGACGTTTTTCAATCGCGGTCACGCGGGCGTCAAGCTGCGCTTGCGCGGCGGGCGTCATCTGCGGACGTAGCCGCTCGATCATCGCCGCGAGACTCTCGCGAGTCATCGACACCCGTGGCCGCTCCATTGCGCGCAGACGACGATCCAACGCGTCAAACGCAACCGAAGCCGTCTTGCGCGCCGTCAATTCGTAGAAGTAGGCTTGCATTTCAGGGGAAAGCGTCTTAAGCGCATCGACCAGCGTTTGATCGGCGTTCTTTGGGATTTTAAGCGGGAGCTTCGTTTGTACGTTGAGCTGTCGCTCAAGACGCGCAATAGCCGTCATCGCCTTACGCCGTAGCGCTTCCTGCGCCTTTGCGACATCCGCTCTCGCTTGACGTTGCGCGCGCGCCGCGCGAATCCGGGGAGGCTTTAGTTTAAGCTGAGCCTTGCGCGCCTCAATCTCCGCGAGCCGTTTCTCTTCGACCTTGGCCAACAGCTTACGTTCAATCGCCGTGAATTTATACTCACGCGGGGCTTTCGGCTTTATCTCACCAGTCTTGCGATACCGTGCGCCGGGCTTCTCAACGTTCTTCTCCAGCGCGGCGAGCGCGCGCTTGAAGTTCTCGATCATCGCCTGCATGATCGCGCCGTATGCGTCTGTGATCGACGTTTTGACCAATTCACCCGCCTGATGAATCTCCTCCGCAATATCGACCGCTCCGCCTTCGAGCGCGGCATCCAAGAGGTCCATCTTCGCTTTAACGATAGGGTCTTGCTGAACGAGAGCCAGCGCGCGCGCCGACGAGGTAATCCGGGTTTTTCGATACGCTTCCAACAAGTCTTTCGCCCCAGCCGGAAGCCGCTCCGCGTTACCGGGGGCGAGCGCCGCTTGCATAAGCGCTTGCGCTTGTTCGCCTTCTCCCGCGTGTTCGTAGGCCGAAATCTGATAGAGAATCTCCGATCCCTTACCGGCGTCGAGCATTTCGGATACTGCGGCGTTTGCGTCCTGCTGCATCTGCGAAAGCTTCATCGGGTTATGCCGCCCGACCCATTCGCCACGCTGGCGCGTCGGAACCGTCCGTTCCAGATCCGTGTATTCGGCCCGCCCTTTAAGAATCGGAGGCTCTCCGCCGAAGCCCACGCGCCCGCGACTTGCCGATCGAAGCCCGGATCCCTGCGCCGGCGAAAATGCCTCTTGCGTCGCGCGACCGGTTGCCTTCGCGCCAAGACGTAACACCTGCGCAAGCTGCGGGGCGTAATGCACGCCCAGTGCGACCGATGGACCAAATACCGTCGATATTCCGGGGATCATCGCGCTTGCGTCAACTTGACCTGTTCGCGCGTATTGGTCCTGCGCTTGCATCGCAACGTCCGCACCGTAGCCCATACCTAACGCCGACAGTGCTTTCGTGGTCGGGCCTTTACCGATCGCCCCCGGGGTCTTGCTAAGGGCGAAGTTCGCGGCGGCCCCCGTCCCCATCGCGCTCCAAGTGGAATCCGCCAAACGGGCGTAAAGGTCAGCGTCATTTGCGCGCAACGCTGCGTTCTGTGCGTCAGTATTATCCGCTAAAGCTTTTGCCGCGCCGTACCACGCGTTGTACGCCCCACCGGTGAACAGCGCGCCCAAGATATTTGAGGTAACCGCGCCGATACCCTCGCCCGCGGGCGCGGCCCAATCCTCTGCGCCGATAGGCGCGCGCAACTGCGCATTCGAGCGCGGGACGAAACCCTTCACCAAACCGACGCCAACCGCCTGCGCGTCCGTCATCAACCGTTGCGTCGCGGTTTGACGTATCGGCCCGATCTCTCCTTGACCCACGCTTTGCGCCGCGCGCACGACGTCAAACGTCTTCGTCTTCCGTTGCTCCGGCGTCGCCTCGGGCATGACCGAACCGATCAAGTCCGCGATCGACTGAAGCGCTTTTGGGTCCGCGCCAATGCCCGCCGCTTCTTGCGACGTGAACTCTACGCCTCCGCGAAGCGTCGCCATGTTTATCGAGGCCGCAGTGGCGCACTACGCCCCGGCAGCGTCGGCGTGCGCCCACTGCCGTTGATAATATCCGTCACAGATGGCAAAAACCCCGCGCTAACCCCCGGTAAACCGGGTACGGGGATCGCACCGGGGTAACTCGCCGCAGGCGCTTGGGGCGCTTGAGGCGCGCCGTACAGTTCCGCCGCGGAGATGGGGTTTTCACCGTCGCCGATCAACGTGCTGTTTGCAAGGTCTAGCGCCGTGGCGGCAGATAACGAGCCGTTTTCAACCGCCAGTCGCGTCGCACTCAAAACATCTTCGCGCCCAGACTGCGACGTAATGTACTTCGTCATCGCCAGTTGTTCAGATCGCGTCACGGGTTTATCGAGCCCTTGCGCTGCGCGCGCGCGCGCCATCCCTGCCGCCTGTACCTGCATGAGGCGTTTAAAGGCCTGCGGCGACCCTTCGGCGATGATCGACGCTTGCGTCGGTTTCAGATATGAGGCGATGCTACGTTGATTCGCGCCGCTTTGCTGCTGCGCAGTTTTCCACATGCCCGCGTCTTGCACGTTACGTTGATTGGCCGCCTGCGCACCTTGCGTGTACGCGTTGATTACCGTTTGCGGGTTCGCGCCGGCGCGGAGGAGGTCCGCGAGCATCATCGGTTGCGCGGCCTGCATATTGGCCGGGGCATACATCGGAACCGCAGGCACCGGCGGCGCGGATTGCTGCGCACTCAATGCGTAGATATTCGGGTCCGTTTCGAGCCCGGCGGGCGCTGGAGGGATCGCCCTCAAGGGCGCTTGCTGGTATGGCGTCGCCTGCCACGCGTACCCCGAAGGCGCAGGAGCGGGCGCACCGGTCGGGGCCGCTGCAACAGGCGCAGTCGCCCCATAGCCGGCGACCGGGATTGGAATCTGCTGCCCCGGTTTGGCGTTCGCCATCGCTTGCGCGATCGCTGCGCGCGTGCCAGGTATCAATGCGCCAAGTGTCGGGACGTTTGGGTACTGGAGGGCGTTCGGCGTCGTATTCCCGCCGGCGGCATACTCGCCCGCGGCCTGCGCCGTCGGAATCTGATCAAGACTACCGAGGTTTCGCTGCGCCGCTCCGGCTTGCTGAAATACCTGATCAATCGTACTCGTCGCCCCGCCGCGGTACTCTTCGGGGTTTTGTAGGCCGTATTGGCGCGCAATATTGGCGCTGGCTATTGAATTCGCGATCGACTGTAGCGTGCTGCCATCAACTTTACCGAAGCGCGCGCCGTTGGCCTGTCGCTGCAAGTCTGAACCTGCCTGACCCGTAAGCAGGGATAAAAGGCCGTACGTCTGCGCGTTTTGCGCCTGTTCCTGCCGAACTTTTTCCGCCTGTGCAGCACGGGCCGCCTGTCCTGCGATAAAGCCTTGCATCGCGCCAGCGGCCATGGGGGTATAATCCATCCCCATGCGCGGGTTTCGGCGATATTCCTGTCGGGCCTGTAGATACCCGGACATCAACCCGCCGAGCATTTGAAGCATAAGCGCCGTACGACTCGACGGGCTGGATATCGTCCCTTGTGCCGGGATTGGCGGTGATATTACTGCTTGCGACGGTTGCGCCATTACAGCAAACTCATCGTAGGATCAAGTCGCGTCTTACGGACGGAGAACGGGTTCGGAAAGCTATCCTGCCCTCCGTAATTCATTGGCGACCCCATAGCATTCTGTAAATAAATCTGCGTTGCCGCTTGCTGTTGGTCATTGCTCGACTTATCACTTTTCGACGAAAAGGGGTTCGAGAAATGCTGCCCGTTAGAACTCATATTAAGCAACATACCAAGCAAACCGGGGAGCCCGTATAGCAAGGGGGACGCAGGCGAAGAGATACCAAAATTTTGCGACATTTCTATACCTCCTTTAAATGAACATTAGGGCAGAAAACAGCATCCACGGCGACATTGACATAATTAAACCCTCTTTTATTAATAAGACGCAGCGGCCATGCTACCTAAAATCGGCGTAAGTATCTGCCCGCCGGGTACAAACGCCGAACCTATCGTCGCCGCGGTTAAGGCCGCCGGGACCGCCCATGAGGATACGCCCCCGCTAGACCCAGCGTAATTAAGATCATTTTGATAATTTTGGTACGCCTGTTGCGACAAGGATCCTGACGTCCCTGCTGCCCATTCCGCCGGGTTCAAAACACCGCTTTGCGCGCTCTGGTACATATTTAACGCCTGCGCAATCGGGTTTAATAGCAAACTAGGGAGCTGATACGAGTTCAACTCGGCCTGCGTACGCGCATTTTGCAACGCAATATTTTCGTTTTTAGTGAGAACGTCGGAGTTATACCGGTTAAACCCTAGGCTATTAAGCCCGCCGATATTGGCGAAACGCGAGTATGTATTATTTCGTGCTAAGTTATAGTTATCTGTGATAGATTGCGCTACGGGCGAATATAACTGATCTGCGTACGTCGCGCGCTGTTCTGGCGTCACGGCGAGCGCCGATGAAATGCTGGGCATTAAATCCGCAACGCCCTGCGTTGACGCGTCCCACGTCGATTTTTGCGCCGGGTTAAGCGAAATATTTGTCGAATATTTACCGTTTTTATACGTCGTCGTCGATAAAGGGACGCCGCCGAGACTTACGGTACCGCTCGTCGATTTGCTTGAACTATTGCTGCCACCGCTACCCATTCGCTACGCTCCGGCTTTTGCGCAAACGTTCGCGCCGCTGGTGTTCCCTCAGTTTATCACAGAACCAACGGCGGTCTGCGGCGTGGTACTCCTCCGCCCGAATATACATCGCCAGCGCGGCCACAGGGCCATGGCCGGGGATATCGAGCTTGTCGGGGATAAGGCCGCCCTTCTTGAACCCAAGGCCGCGCATGAGCCATTCTTTCTTCGTATCGCCGACCCAAACGCTGTCCTCAATGAGCTTTACGCCGAGTTCATCGAACATATACCCAAGCCAGTCGCGGCAATCCCGGTAAAATGACGCGCCGACGAAGCCGATCGCGCTGACTTCAAGGTGCGCGCGCCCGGTGATATCGAGGAACGCGCCGAGGTAATACTTCGGGCGATCCGGCGTTGGGCCGACGAAGAACAGCGGGTCGAAAAACGTCCCCGCAATATCGAGAATATCGTCGGCTCGCCGGCGCGCCTCCGCGATATTGGGGTACGTCCGCAGGTTGCAACGCGTCAGGAAGTCCCGATGCTCTTCGGTCATCACGTAAAGCGTCATCGCCGCGCTGGCCCCCGGTCGTCAATCTCAAGCTCAATCCGATCGAAAAAGAACGACGCCCCGGCATCCGCCTGAAAGAACAACGAAATCGCGACGCCGCGCCCGATACGACTTTGCCGCAGCACGCTGGCGAGCGCGCCCTCCCAATTCGCAACGTCCCACTGCCCGATATCCCAAACGTCTTGTCCGCTGGTATCCCCGAAGTCGAGGAGACGCGTCGATACGGTGCCGTCGGGTAGAACGAGCCGGGCTCCGCAACGAACCTTCGATCCGTTGTATGTGCGCGTGTAGGCGAGAAACTTCCCAAAAAACTTGCGGGTGTTCATCTGGTCCGTCGCCAGATAGAGCGACTCCCATTCCGACGAAAAATCGACGCCGTCGAACGTTCGTCCTACGTTATTCTGAAATACACGAAACTCTGTCTGCGCGTCGTCTTCAATTCGAGAAAAGAACTGAAGCCCGCTCGTTGGCACAAAAATTTGATTCGTAATCGCCAAGTCGCGTTGCATGATACCTTCAGTCACGACGTTATACGTCAACGTCGTCCATCCGCCGCCTTTTACGGGGATAGAAAGATAGATCATCCGGTCAATCGGGTTAAAACAGGCATTCGCTTGCGACGCGCGCGTCAGGTCCAGCGTATCGAGAATCGGTTGCGCGGCGTGGAGCGGGTCCGCGTCTGTGATATTCCCCGTAACGGTCGTGTATTTCAGCCGCTTGAATCCGCGCTGCGACAGGAAATAGACTTCGGCGCCCACGGCAACGATGGTATCCGGGGCGATGCACCCGAGTTCTCGCGAGACGGGCGAGATGACAAACGGCGCGGTCGTCGCGTCCGTGGGGTTGGTTCCGCTCAACGCGTGGATGCTGTTCTCTTTGAACAACACCGCGATGCCGGTTGTCAGCGTTGACCCTCCGACAAGCGGGTCGCCGTCGCCTATGTTGACGTCGATGACGTCCGCATTCGCGCCGCAAACGTTATGTGTACCAGCGTTCGGCGTCCACAGGCGGTAGGGGTAAACCGGGTCGCCAAGATAGAAGACGCGGTTTTGGTGGACGAACATAAACGTTGGGCGCGCATCGTCCACCGGGGCGACGTCAGGCGTCGTAACGGCGACATTGCTATCATCGACAAACGAGACGCTCGCCACGCTCGACCCGTCGTATTGCTTGATAACATCGACGCCATTGGCGAAAATCGCGTAGCCGTTGAACGTGACGAAACGCGTCTTCGGCGCATCCGTTAGCCCGGCGGACATGGCCGTCCAATCTAGCGTCGTGTTGTAGTAGAGGTCGCCGTCGGAGACAGCGAGCATTTGCTCGACAAGCGACCCGCTGGAGCGGCGTACATACCAGTGAAGCCCGCGAATGGTCGCCGGTAGATACGGGTCAAAAATTCGTGCGTAACCGGGGCCAGTGCGCACGCCCAGTTCATCGACGACAACGTTGCGCGCTTTCGAGGCGCCGCGAAGCCCGGCGAACTTCTTCGAATGCGTCGCGACAAGGCGGGGCGCTTGGGTCGCAATCCCCGCAGTGAAGTCCTCGTAAACCGTCATGACGTGTACTGCGGCGTTAGCGTCTGCGGCGGCGTTCCCGACCAATAGGGGTCAACCGCGTACGCTTTCGTCGGCGCATTCCGCAGCGCCTCCGCGTGAACGTCGGTCAGGTCCGATTTAAATTTATCCAGCCAGTACGCGGCGTCGGGGTCGCGCCAGAACGCCTTTTCCAACGCGATCGCGTACGTCTGAAGCAAAAAGTCATGCTCCGCCGGGAGAAACGTCGTATCCGTGGCGACCGACAGTTCGGTGAAGGCAATCGACCCCTCAACGATATAGATGGCCGACAACGCGGGCACCGGGTAAAACGAAAGCTTCCCACGGTACCGATACCAGTATTCCGGCGAGCCCTGCGTTAGAAGCGAACCGAATTGCTCCGTCAGGTCAACGATATTCGATTGCTTCACGAGTTCGCGCGGCGCGGCGAGTGGGTAGACGTACATCGTCTGAAAAATATTCGTCGTCGCGCTTAGATTGTACGAGGCATTTCCCGGCGTTACGGTAATCGCGTCAAGCGTCTGGGGGCGAAGGCTCCCATACAAGCGCTTGAATACGATTCGATAGCCGGCATTCAGCGACTCGACAATGCGTCGAATCTCCGGGCGCGTCTTTCCCGTTACCGCCGACGCCGACGCCGCATTCTCGTCGATGCGAGCGCCGACGCTGTTGACCATTTCCAACAGCGTCAGCGAGCCCATGGCCTATACCTCAAACGGCTCGGCGGGAGGGCCTTCATCGGGCGGGCCTTCAACGGGCGGCGCGACTTCTTCCGTCGCTACGGCGTCGGGGGTTTCCTCCGTCTCAACCGCGCGCTTCCCGCGTTTCTTCGCGGGGGCCTCGGGAGGGATAACGCCGGCTTCCGTCAGAACTTGCCGAACGATATCGCGCAACATCTCCGCATCCGGCACGAAGGCGACCTGCGGCGGCGCGAACGGGCTCGCCTGATTCTCGGCGAACAGCCCGACGGGGTTCACGACGACAACCGGGTGCCGTTCCGCGCTGCCGTCCATCGCAAGCGTAGCGTTCGGCGAAGTGGTCGCGGGGCGCGGGAGCGGGCGGAGCGGATTCTTCGCGAAGTGGGCGAGGTATCCCTCGCATTTCTCGCGTTCCGCGTCATCTTCAAACGTAACGGTAACGTCATCATGCTGCGTCAGCCAGTAGCCATCTTCGACAGGGACCGCCATTTGAGCCCCCTGCGGGATCGCGAGGCGTACGCCGAATGGCGAGATACGCTCGACGCCTGACTTTGCGGTGGATACGAACATTTACGGTTCTCCTGAAAAAGAAGGGCGTAACGTGTCCGCTACGCCCTTGACACGAAAAACGGAGATCACTTAGGAGGGGTATTTACGTGATGGACGTGAACCAACGAGACGTATCGGCGCCGTTCATCGACTCAAGCGTCACCTCCGACAGCTTCATCACTTTGTCGCTATCGCCGGTTTTGCCGAGCGGCTCCTCAACGCCAATCCGACCGGGGACCGGCAGGAGCTTGACGCGGGATTTGTCGAAAGCGCACGCGCAACCGTTGGGGATGCACGTCGAACGCATGATGGTCAGCGGGGCTGAGCCAAATTCGTACGTATCCCAATCGGCCTGAATGCGACGTTCCGTGTTCGTCACGCCGCCACCGGTTACGAGGGCCGACTTCAGCGCCGTGATTTTCGAGTACAGGCTATTCGGAACGCTCAGACACAGGCTGTTCGGGTCCGCGCCGCCTTCGAGCAACGGAATGATGACCTTCTGTTCGAGGAAGGTCTTGTCCAGCGTGTAGCCGGCGTTATCCTTCGTGGCGTAGTACCGGATTCCGCCCATGCGCCGCACGGCTTCGTTGGTCGAACCGACGCGCGTTCCGAGATACACGGCATCCGCGATCATTTTCATGATCTGGATATCCTTCTCGGCGAGCTGTTTCGCCAGCGTGTTATCGCCGGCCAGCCCTTTGAACGCTTGCATCGAGCCCGACAGCACGAGTTCGCGCCGGAACACTTGCGTCATGTTGTAGGCCGTGGTCGCCGACTCGAAGAAGTCTTGCGACATATCCGACCCTTCAGCCCATTGATAGAGCGTCTTGATCGTTGCGCCTGCCGTGTGGGCCGCTGCGGTCGTTCCGTTCTGCGCACGGGTGACGGTCAGGGTGTCCGTACCGGCGCCCGCCGTGACGAGAACTTCCTCGTAATCGATTTGCAGAAGACAATAAAAACCGGAGCCGGTTACGCTGTTCTTGACGTCGAGTTTCGCCCCGAAGCCGGCCGGAACCGTGAGCGACGTCGCCACGTTCGTGATATCGGCGGCAAGCGTCGTCGTGTTGGATTTCAGGTATTTATCGCCCCATTCATGCCGTGCGGCTCGCGCCACGACGGAGGGATCCCATGTCATATCGTAAATCGGATCAGGGCGTTCGCCGCTATACGTGGCGATCGAAATGACGTCCCGCAAGTCCTGCGGGTTTACGGTATTAAGCCATTGGGCCATGTTCTAACTCTCCTGTTTAGCGTCAACGCCCCGGAAACAGGGTCTTGATTCGCTGCTGATTATACGCATCCAGCGTCGTCGGAGGCTGAGCCGCTTGGAACTGGCCCAGATGGTTCCGGTATGCCGATGGTGCGGGTTGTACGGGTGGCGCAGGAGACACGGCCACAGGTGGAGGGGTAGCGGGCGCCGCAGCGGGAGCTTGGTATTCCTTCGCTGCGATCGCGACGATACTTTCCGTCAGTCTAGCATACTCCGCCGGGTTTGTGTGAGGGTTCATCAAAAGCTCGCGCGGCATCAGGAGCGGGGCGAGGTCATTGAAGCGTTTCTCAGCGAACGCCTTCGCATTTGCATCCGTCGCCAAGGCAGGGAACGCGGTGATAAATTTACGGCCCATTTCCTGTTGAGTCTGATTGAACTGCGCCTGCTGGACCATGGGTTGAACGTCCGTAAAGCGCTGGTCAACGCCATGCTGAAGCGCGTACATTTGCGACAGAAGCGTGCCAATAACCGGCGCAATAGTCGCGTGGATGAACTGTTCAAGAACCGGCGTGTAGTTCTGATTCGACAGGCCGAGTTCTTCAAGCGCATCCTTGCCAAATAGCTCCTGTGCCGTAATCTCGGGCCGCTGCTGTATAGCCTGATACGCCTCCTGCTGGAGCTGTTGCGCATACGCTTGCGGCTCTACCGCCGGGGGCGCTTGATTTTGCGGCGCTTGAGAGGTTTGGCCCGAGGCTGTTTGAAGCATCGCGGCAAGCTGCGCCGGGTTCGTTTGCGCCAGCGCGAATAACGCGTCTTTCGCCGCGAGGGTAGGATCTACCGGTGCGGCGGGGTCAAGGGGCGCAGCGGGGTCAATGGGCGCAGCGGGGTCAATGGGCGCGGCAGGATCAGCCGGAGGCGTAGGAGGGGTCTCCCCACGGATTGCAGCGCTACGCGCGGCCAGAACTTGGGCGAGAGACGTCCCCTGCTGCGTCGGGTTCGGCGCGAGCGATATCGGCGCCGCGGGTGTTGTGGGCGCGGCTGGAGTCGCTGGCGTTACAGGCGTGGCCGGAGTCGCTGGCGTTACAGGCGTGGCCGGAGTCGCTGGCGCGGCTGGAGTCGCGGGTGTTGCGGGCGTGGCCGGAGTCGCTGGCGCGGCTGGCGTGGCTGGTGTTGCGGGTGTCGTCATAGCGTTTCCTTTCCGGGCATTTCATCCGGGTAAACAGGGGTGTCTGCGTTCGGCAACATCGGGAACGGGGGTTGTTCCATAGCGTGAATCGCCGCTATGACCATATTCGCGCCGACACCGCTAATAGTGCAGTCGATCAGATAGTCAAGCGCGCTTTCGCTCGCGGGCGTTCGACGAAACAACATCCGCTCGAAATGAGTTTTTAGCGCTACGGTACACGGGTGTTTCAACCACTCCGCGTGCGCGTTATTCGCCGCTTCCTTTTGGCTTTGGCTTTGCGTCATTTTTCGTGTCCTTCTCCGGTGGGTTTTCTATCTCGTTCGCAATCTTCGCCGATTCCATAATCGTGCGTTGCGTCTCCGCTTTAGTCTTGTCGATCTCCGCCGACCCAGTTTGCAGCGCCATCTGCATTTGAGCAAGCTGCGCCTGCTGCGCCATCTGCTCTTGTTGCTGCTGTTGCTGCTGTTGCTGCTGAAGGCCCTCTTGCACTTGCTTGGGCGTCTTGAGCGCGCCTTCAAGGTCGAGATCGGTGAAATACATGCGAACAAACGACGGCGCATCGACCATGGCGAGAATCGCAGCGCCAAAATCCGGGGCCGCGGTCGCCAAGGGGCCGAGGGCATTAATCGCCCGTTCGGCGCTGTTCACTTGATCGACGCGTCGTACGGCGTCTTCAAACGTCGAGAGTTTGAGCGCAATCGCCTCAATCGGCGGGACGCCTTGGCCGCTTTGGAGCCAGTCGTCAAAGTCTGGGCAGAGGGCGCTAGCAAGCGCGAGAAACGGCCTTTGCGTCGGCTGGTTAGTGTGCATACCCCGCGCAAGATCCGCCTGCTCCTGCTGGACCCCGGCAAGCTCTCCCATCAGCTTTTCGCGAATCATGTTGTAGGCGTCAACGGTCAGCGGACGCAGGACGCGATTATTGATATCGACGGCGTACTTGCGGATGCGCGTGTCGGCGCCCGCGGCTTCAAGGCGCTTGGCCGTCGCTGATACGCGGCGGTCATCGGTATCGCTGGTCCCGGACAGAAAGTTCGGGATTCCGACGGCAGACTCAAACTGGTACATCAGCCGGCTAATCTGTTCTTCCGACTGCGGTACGGCGCGCTGGCTGGTGTCGAGGGGCAACAGGTGGCGCGGGTTCGTCGATAGGGACGCCACGAGTTCGCCCGGTGCGAAGCCCGAACGATCATGGTTCCAGTACGGGTCCGTCGGGTCATAGACGCGCGGCGGCTTCACCGTGTCTTTGATGTTGTCAACGGCGAGGTTGTGGATCGTGATGGCCGCCATCTCAAGGTCAAGCGCCGCATTACACAAACCGACGCCAATGCGTACGCGCCCGATACCCTGTTCGTAGTGTTCTTTCAGGCAAGCGAAAATCGGGCGGCGGAGGCTTGGCCGCTGGGCGTTGGGCTCCGACGACAGGAAGCGAATCAGGTCTTTTTGATTGGCTACGGTCGCCAAAACGTTCGTGTACACGGTGTCTTCGACGCGCAGTTCAGGCGCGAAGAACTCGATCACTTCGACGCCAAGGCGGGTGTCGTACGTCCGGGCGATGTAGTCGCCGCGACGGTTCGGGGCGAGCGGGTGCGTGTACGTCTCTTTTTGCTTGATATTGGCGATGGCGTCAAGGTCAAACGCATGGAGCGGGTCAGCCTGCGCCATGGCGAGCAATTCGTTCTTCGTCAACCACGTCCGCATCATCACCACGGCGCGCGACAGATGCTCCGTCACCGGGTAGACGCAGACGTCTTGCGAGTTCATGACGTCGATCTGAAGTTCGGGCAACGCGCCGGGGCCGTCCGGGTACAACCACCGGGGGTAGAGGCCGACGGAGCCCTCAAGCGCCATCATATCGAGGATGCGCGAGAAATCCTCTTCAAGGTTCGACTCGGTGAAGAAGTAGGCCAAGAGCGCCGACATGACAGAGCATGACAGGGCGAGGCGCTGACTGACGTCGTACAGGCTGAAGAACCCGGACGCCGAGGGCATGAGAAGGGGACTTGTGCGCGCAGTGAAGGTATCGACTGCGCGGGTCGTCCAGCCGAGGTGCGTCCGCGTCTGAATCGCCTTCGACTCGCGCACTTTCTGCGGAAGCTTGGCGTTGTACGACTCGATGACGCGCGCGTGCATCATATCGACGTCTTTGCGCGCGGTCGTGGTGTCGCTCCAGTACCGGAGGAGCTGTTGAACGATTGCCGTTTGCGGGTTACTGGCCATGGGTCGCCTCAAACCGGGAATACGTAGGGGGACTCTAACTTTTTACCCTTCCGAGGCCGCTCACTGCGGTCAGGGGAGGATATCGGCGAACTGAAGCGCCGTGTATCGTAAACAGTCTACCACGTCTTCAAACGGGTGTTTTTCATCAACGGTATCCGTCTTGTCGTTGTTGCGGTCGAGCTTCCACCGGTATTCGCCCTGTAGCGCGGAGATCAGCGTCGGCGTCTTCTCAGGGTTGTGGATGAGGAGGCGTTCGCGTCCGTTGTACCGGGTGTTGAGGATGGTTTGGAGGAGACTGACGCCGGACTGAAGGCGGTTACGCGCGCGAATAACCTTGTCGATTTGAACCGGCGTAATCGCGCGCCGGAAGAGGATATCGTAATCGCTGAACGCCGCGTCGTCTTGCCATGGCTTCGTTTTACCCGCCGGGTCGCCGGTGAACCGGTACGTGTAGGAGGATAAAAACCGCGTATCCTGCTGCCGCGCGGGGTGAAGGGCGTTGTATCGGTCCATCGTCGCGAGAACGGCGACGGCCAGTTCTTCCGTCGTCCCCTTGGGTCGCCCTTCTTCACCGTCGAGAATAATCTCGTGGAACACGTCGATGTTGTAATAGTCGTCGATTTGGGAGAACAGGGCGGCGCAGACGCGCCCGAAGTCAAAGGCAACGGTGATTGGATAGTCGGGGCTAGGCGTATAGAGACGATGGGGGTTAATCTCGGGGTCACAATACCCGATAGTCTTTACGTGTAGGGCATAATCGAACACTTCAAACACTCTCCCTTCAACCGATAGGGCGTAACTGATATCGACTTCGCGCGCGAGGCCGCTGGGCGTGTACCGCGTTTTCTGCCGCTCATACCATGCGTCATCGTGCTTGGGGTGTAACTTCCAGTGTAGCGTGATTTTCTCGGGCTTATCGTCGAGTTTCCCTTGCGCCATCTTGGCGAATCGGTTGTTGTTACCGTAGGGCGTCGAGATACCGATACGACAGGGCGTCGTTTGCCCGCACGACTCCCACGCCGCGTTGTCGTTATCCCAAAACGCGAACTCGTCGAACATGGCGACGGTGTTACGGCCCGATCGCCCAAAGTTCGGGTTCGCCGTCTCGCCGACAATCGTCGCGCGGTTTTGCGGGTTAATGACGCGTAGATACGGCATGTGTTTGGTTTCGCTAAAATGCATGGGACGTAGGAACCGCGGAAGGTTTCGGATAATCGTCCGCGCTTTTTCGAACAGCGTGCCGATATCGCCGATTTTATCGACTTCGTTTACGTTCCTAGAGCCGAGTCGCGCGCTAAAATCGGGCGTAAACAGGAAATACCAGACGATTACGGCGACTGTAACCCACGTCGCGCCCATATCCCGTGACTTTTCAATAAGCAAATCGTCGCCAACGGCTATCTTGTCGCGGATTTTACGAACCAAGTCGAACTGAAATTCGTACAGAGAGAAGGGAATAAGCCCAATAGGCCGTTTCGTCTCAAGGTCTGGCCGCGGGTCGTGCGTGTGAACGTAATTTAATATGAAATATATAACGTCCCGACGGCATTTCTCGCGCTCAATCACCGCAAGTTCGGGGACCTCCTGAACCCGAAGAAGCCGCTCAATACGCTGCGCCTTGCTCATACGACTTTCAATAGTTTTTGTTGAATCTCATTCAATTCCTCGTCGCTCATCGACTGTAACGCCGTGATATCGATCGCCCCGGCGCGGTAATCCTCGACCTCCGCAATAACTTCCGGCGCAACCTCTTTCAGCGCTTTGATCGCGGGGATAGGGTCGTAAAATTCAAGCGTCGTGTTGCGCGTTGTAGAGCCGAAGGGGTCCGTCTTTTCAGTGACTTTGATGCGTTTGACGCTCATCGCCATACTTTTAGACCAGCGCTCCGGGGGCTTTACGCCGTTCTCATCCCAAAACAACCGTGGATCCGCGCCAATGATAGAGACAAGCCGGGCGACAGACTCCGCGTACACCGCGCGTTTACTATCTTCCTGCCCCTTCGCCAACGCCGCGATGCGCAACGTCACCTCCGGGTCCATCTCCCAATTGAATATCTCCGTGTGAACGTCTTCAACGCGAAGCTTCGGCCCCACAAGCGCCATAGCCGCGTCTAGCGGGGCCATTCCGCCGCCGACAAGGGAGATATATTGCTCCGTCAACGGGTGCCGCTCCGGGTCTACCCGCTTTAATTTACGCATCCGGGGTTCTTACCTCCTCCCCTAGTATACCGGGCGTCCCCCATACGACAAGCCCTCTGTGTGGTAGCATACCCCTGAACTAATCTCTGATCCTTCGCCACCGCGTAGCACCGGTGGCGTTTTTATGGGGTACGTATAAATATATTATATGGTAATAAGTGACGGGGTACGTATAAATATATTATATGGTAATAAGTGACGGGGTACGTATAAATATATTATATAGTGATAGATGACAGGGGTACGTATGAAAATCCTAAAAACGAATATGCGTTAAGGGAATGGGCAGCGAAATGACAGGGGTACGTACAAAAACCCTAAAAACCAACAAACGTTAAGGGAATGGGTACGTATAAAAATCCTAAAAACCGATAAACGTTAAGGGAATGGGGTACGCTGATTGCGCGGCGGGGCCGGGAGGGTCCAAAAGGGGGAGACCACCCCCTCCCCTCCCCCTCCCTGCGAAAACGAGGGCCATCAGCAAGCCCCAGCTCTGTCATCGCATACTATATTATGCCCAGGCTTGCGTACCCAAAACATATTTTGACCACCCTCTCGCCCGCGCTAGCATCGCCAAGAAGGCCCTTGTTTTGGCGTCCGGGTACTATAGACACCCCCTAAAATCAATTTCGAGGGCCTTTGGACATAACGTATATTATCAGACGTTGCGCGCATGTATCGCCGGGGCCTATGCGACCGTGGGCCGCGCGGGCGCAAAAACCTACTACATTAAATGATAGTAAATGAGTCCCTTAAAATTAAATATAACTTGCCCTGTATCACAGGCGGGGCGAGGGATAGAGGCAAAATGAAATATAAATAGGGTCTAGAAATAAACAAAAGTCTATTGTAACAGACTAAAATATACTTAAAAAAGTGCTCTAACCCGAAATAACAAACTAAAGCAAAAAGCGACAGAAAAGGGCCAAAAAAGATCGCCTAAAAGTCGCTATTAAACATGAGCCGGAAACGCCGTGGGCGACTGGCATAGATGCCCAAAATCAATTGTAAAGAAATATACAAAAATCGCGTAGTGTGTGAACACTGCGGATCGCGCAAACGCCCTGAAACTGTCGATCCGTGATACTTTGTTTTTGTATTC
>JADJQQ010000010.1 GCA_016712625.1 Candidatus Competibacteraceae bacterium
GAGCCCCTCGAAGAGAAACAGCGGCAGGTAACAGTGATGACGGTAATAGTGGTTGTAGAAGCTGAATTCCTGTTGCCCGTGCGTGGATCTCGGAATGATCCAGATCCAACACGATCACCGCCAGGGCGTGGGGTAACTGGCGATGAACGCTGCGCGACGAAGGCCGCGCCGGGCGATATAGATATCCCGAGCCGGACGGCATTCTCAGCCGGGAAAGTGGGACCACTGGCCAAGTCCATGGCCTGGACAAGGGGATGACGATTCACCCCAGCAAGCAGCGGTCGGTCCGCAGCGCACGGTAGCGTCATTGCCGTCGGCGTAGCCACAGGCGATCTGAAAATCCGTTGGGTCAACGGGTCTTGCAGGGGTACTCGATATACGACGGATGACGCCGGTCATCGACTGGACAGGACCAGACGGTCGATCAGCCCGATCTGCTGGTCGACGCCGCGCAAAATCAAGCGGGCCAATGTCAAACGACATCGCCCCGCCGTCGAATCAGCGCGCACCGTCAGACCGGCGACGGGAGAAATCACACAGCGGCTCTGGGGTAGAGATCGAAGACGTGGGCGACCTCATTTAGCTTCTCCGAAGCGTTCTGGCAGAACACCAATTATATCATTGGTTAAGTGAGAGTCGCCCGTTTTATGAATAATTCGGGCTAATGTTGAAGTCGATGAGATAGGAAATTGGTCGGGAACCAGGAATTATCGGGTCACGCTCTCCATAGCACAGCGCGCGGAACGTGTTGTCATCAGTCCGGTAATTTTATTGATCATTTTTGGGGATATGGCGGAGTCCATACGCACAGGCATTTATCGCTGTTCGGTCGGCGGGTTGAACTGCGTCTTGCGTAAATCCACGGTATCAATGTCCACGATGCCAAGGGCGGCCGACGACGACTCAAAGAGCGACGTAGTATGATCATCAAGTCAGTATACCCAAGCCTTAGAAAAACCAAGGTGTTGTTAGCCTGTGTAAATAGTACGGTTTTGGATACCAGCATTAAGAGGGGATTGGCTGAAACGGTACGAGGAATTATCTGATCGCTCTATACTGCTAAGAACGTTGATTGGCAGGCGATTAAAAATCTTGAAAATTATTAGGATTGATGATCTCTTTAAAAGGACGCAAGATTTTTGACGATTGCGACGAGTCGTATGGGTGGAAAAAACGGTGATTCTGGGGATGATGACCAATCGGAAGAAAGAAACCGTCAAAAGAATTTTCATGAGTATTCCCAAGAGGTTACGCAAACAAGTGGGTTTCATTTGTTCGGATATGCATGTTGGTTTTATCAATACAAGAAGGAAGTTTTTGGGGAAAAGGTTCAGGTCATAGTCGGTGATTTCATGTCGCCAAGTTATACGGAAAGGGTCTGGATACGTTACGCAAAAGAGTTGGCACGTCTCTGCGGAAGGTCTTATCAAAGAACAGCATAAGGCTAGAAGGCGTGATGTGGCTTTTGCGTAAAGGCGTTTGTTTAACATCAAAAGACCAAGAAACGTTAGACAATTTATTCAAAGTATTCACCGATTTGACAACAAACATCAGTTAAAAAGTTAACGACTCTGTTTGATAGTAACCTAAATCGCCGGCGCGGGAAGCAGAGGATCACGGGATGGATGAACCGAGTTAAAGAGTTCGGTGCATTGCTTTGATACTTTCTTAAAGACGTTGGGGACCTATAAAGATGAAGTGGTCAATTATTTTTAAATCGACTGACGGTAGGTTTGTTGAAGGGCTTAATAACAAGATCAAAGTCATTCAGCGACGGTGCTATGGTTTGAAAAATATTGGGCATCTTTCCAACATCTTTATCTGGACCTTTATGGATATTCTTTGAATACCCACAAAAAATCATAGGGTTACCGAAATTTACTCCGAATTTGTTGAGGAAGTAACAAGTGATTACGATCGACAATATTCTGTTTTTAAACACAATTTAACCCCAATGTTAACTCAAAAGGCCAAATTCAGCGATGGTGGCCATGTTGGGTCCTTGACTGAATTAAGTGGATGAAGGTGTGCTGGGTGCAGGTTGGCATTCCTTGATCGAGGTCAAGGAATGCAAACCGATGTTTTCGGAACATAGAGCGGGTTGCCGCCCGATGCGGATTTTGGCGGGGCGGCCCGCATCATCGCCGATCAAGAGGTCATCATGAGCGCGTTTTCTCCAAGTCCATGGCGCGAAATATTTCCTATGGCGGCACGCTCTTTTCGGTGCTGCTGTTTCTCGCCCTTACTCTTCACACTACCCTGGCGTATCCGCAGCGGATTCCACCGGACGCCATCGCCGGAGGTCGCCCGCGGCAAGGGCTGTGGGAAACCCGCAACTGCATCGGTTGCCACACCCTGCTGGGCGAAGGCGCCTACTTCGCGCCGGAACTGGGCAACGTCTACAAACGGCGCGGCGCGGCGTTCATCAGGTCTGGATCAGGCGCATCCGACCCAGGTGCCGGGTCGCCGGCAGATGCCGCAATTCCATTTTACCGACCAGCAACTGGATGACCTGGTGGCCCTTTCTGAAATGGACTTCGAAATCAACACCAAGAAAACTGGCCGCCCAACATCGAAGGCTGATCCGCCGTCCCCGGCATCCAGAGTGAGGAAGAACATCATGCAGTTGCACTATCAATCCCAGGCGGTGGCCAAGCCCTATTTCATTGCCGCCATCGCCCTGTTCGTGGGGCAAATCCTGTTCGGCCTGATTCTGGGCCTGCAATATGGCTATCTGAGCCCAACCCCTCGAAAAGGTAAATATAAGCGTCGTCTAATATGCGGAGGTGGTTTTAACCCGAATTATTCATAAAAATGGGCGACTTTCACTTAACCAATTGATATAATTGGTGTTCTGCCAAGAACGCTTCGGAGAAGCTAAATGAGGTCGCCCATGTTCGATTCTACCCCAGAGCCGCTGCGATTTCCTCCCGTCGCCGGCCTGACGGTGCGCGCCGAGTTCGACGGCAGGGCGATGTCGTCGGACATTGGCCCGCTGATTTTGCGCGGCGTCGACCAGCAGATCGGGCTGATCGACCGTCTGGTCCAGGCCGTCGATGACCGGCGTCATCCGTCGTATATCGAGCACCCCTGCACGACCTGTTGACCCAACGGATTTTTTCAGATCGCCTGTGGCTACGCCGACGGCAATGACGCCAATGCGCTGCGGACCGACCCGCTGTTTAAGCTGGGGTGAATCGTCATCCCTTGGTCCAGGCCATGGACTTGGCCAGTGGTCCTACCTTCTCCCGGCTGGAGAATGCCGTCTCGGCTCGGGATATCTATCGCCTGGCGCGGGCCTTCGTCGCGCAGTTCATCGCCAGTTACCCCACGCCCCCGGCGGTGATCGTGTTGGATCTGGATCATTCCGAGGATCGACGCACGGGCAACAGGAATTCAGCTTCTACAACCACTATTACCGTCATCACTGTTACCTGCCGCTGTTTCTCTTCGAGGGCTCTCGGGCCAATTCATCACGGCCGCGCTGCGCCCGCCAACGCCCGACCGGTGCCGAGAATGCCATGATCATCAAGCGGGTCATCAAGCGGTTACGCACGGCTTGGCCCGAGACCCGGATTATCCTGCAGGGCGACAGCCATTTCGCCAATCCCGAGTTGATGCAACTGGCCGTTGACGACCCGGCGATCGACTTCATCTTTGGGCTGGCCGGCAACCGCGCCTTGTCGCCGCTCGCCGAACCCTTCCTGGCCTCTCACCGCCGCCGGGTTGAGAACGCCCGTCGGGTCGGGCACGCTCTGTCGACCGCCACGCACACCTACCATGACCTCGCTTACCGAGCCGAGTCCTGGCCGCGGGCGTTTCGGGTCATCCTCAAGGCCGAGGTGATGGCCAGGGTGACAACCCGCGCTTCGTCGTCACCTCGCTGGACCTGCCCACACCGGCGTGCCTGTACCGGGATCTCTATAGTGCCCGCGGCCAGGATGAAATTTCATCAAAATGCTCAAGAACGACTTGGCCAGCGATCGCACCTCGATCACCGTTTCCTCGCCAACCACCTGCGCCTGTTCTTCTCCTGCGCCGCCTATGTCCTGCATCAGGCCCCTGCGCACCGAGGTGCTGGTCCATACCGAACTGGCGAAAGCCCAACCGGTCACCGTCATCCTCAAGCTGTTCAAGCTGGCGGTGCGGGTGGTGGCCTACCAGGACCGGATCAAACTGCACTTACCGACGAGTTGTCCCGTTAAAGACCTGCTGCGCCGGGTCACCGACCGCCTGTTTCTGACCCGCCCGCCGCCGCTCCCCACTTGACCCCGCCGGTCAATTCGCTCCCGCACGTCAGGCTCGTCCGGGCCGGCAGCGTGCTGCCCGTCGGGTCGCCACGGTACCCGCAGGCATGACCGCGACACCCGGTTAGCCGAGGCCATCTCGACTTCCGTTACCCATCCGGGTGCGGATAACCCGTCCATCATGCGGGTCACGCTTGAATCCGAGGCCGTAGGTCGGCCTCTGGCGCCGATGGCGGTTTATGAAATATTCGGGTTAAATCGTCCATGCCTGTGGAAAGCAGGTCGCAGGCCATCAATCGTGCAAAAAAGCTAACTCATATGCAATGGAACTGCACGATGATTACAGCAGCAGTTATTGCACTGGCAAAGTAAGGGGATACGAGGTTCCCGCATCCGTGGCACCACTACGCAAAAAGTAGACTTTTTGCACTCGGTTGGTGCTGCCGCGCATTAGCTTTTTCTAATTTTTACCTTTTCGAGGTTGGGCTCAGATAGCCAAATTCCGTTCACGCCCTTGGCGGCGCCCGCGGGTGGTGGGGAGATCGAGAGCGGGCGAGTGTCCGAGCAGCGGGTTGCGATCGCTGCCCCGGACGGGTCGGGAACGCTGGAAGTGCGGCGGATCTGCCTGGACTTGCACCAGCCGACCCGCGACGGCGAGAACACGTTTATCTGCTGCCCACGGTACCGGCCGCGGCGGTCGATGCCTGCACCTTGGCGCGCCTCTACCGCGAGCGCTGGACCCTGGAGAAAGCCTTTTTGCATTTGACGCTGCAACTGCGCTGTGAGATCGACACCTTGGCCTATCCCCGGCGGCCCTGTTCCGGACTGGCGATGGCGGTGGTGGCCTATAACGGCCTGGCGGTGATCAAAGCCACCCTGCGCCAGGTCCACGGGGCCGAGGCCATCGACGACGGCGTCTCGGGCTACTACCTCGTCCACGAAATGGCCCGGGTGGCCGAGAGCCTGGAGACCCTGGTCAGGCCCCGGGATTGGGCAGTGTTCCAGACCCTCCCCCGGCAACGATGGCGGCTTGGCTGATCGCCACGGCCGGGCACGTCCAGTTGCGCAAGTACCGCAAGCATCCGCGTGGACCAAAAGCCGCCCGTGAAGCGGACCCACGATCCCCGCCGACCTCATGTGTCCGTCGCCCGCCTGCTGGCGCTGCGCCAGCAGACCGACTGAGCCGCAACCCCTTGAACGCTTGGGGTCACCTTCAAAGCCCTGGTATCTATCCTGCACATACCCCTGATAGATACGTTGAGCAAACGTAATTCTCTGTTACGATCATGCCCCCTCATTCGGCTTCCCAAAGGGAAATATAGGCCGGTCAATGGCGGCAACGTGAGGGGTGATCGAGTCCGGCCGACCGTGGCGTGGCGTGGGCTCGGAGGTCACCCCGCCCATGTCGCGCCCACTGCCGCCATAGACGGTGGCGTTTGAGTTGAAAATCTCCTTCCAGCGGCCGGCCCAGGGAACGCCGAGGCGCCATCCCGTGTGCTCCACGCCGGCGAAGTTGAAGATGGCGATAACCGGTGCGGCGTCCTCCTCGCCCTTGCGCAGCCAGGCATAGACACTCGCTTGTTCGGCGGCGCCGTCGATCCATTCGAAGCCGTCGGCCCGGCAGTCTCGCGTATGCAGCGCGGGATCCGCAATAGAGGGCATTGAGATCTTTGATCAGTCGTTGGAGTCCGGCATGGCCGCCGTCATCGAGCGTGCCCCAGTCGAGTACGCCGTCCGCGTTCCATTCGGTGCGTTGACCCCATTCGCTGCCCATGAACAGCAGTTTCTTGCCGGGATGCGCCCACATGAAGGTGTAATAGACGCGAAGGTTGGCCAGTTTTGCCGCCGGGTCGCCGGGCATCTTGTCCCAGATGGAGCCTTTGCCGTGCACCACTTCGTCATGGCTGAGCGGCAGCATGAAATTCTCGCTGAACGCATAGGTCAGGCCAAAGCTCATCTTGCCGTGGTGGTAGGCGCGATACAGGGGGTCAGTGGTCATGTATTCGAGCGTGTCGTGCATCCAGCCCATATTCCATTTGAAGCCGAAGCCGAGTCCACCTTCGTGAACCGGTCGCGAGACGCCCGGCCAGGCGGTGGATTCCTCGGCGATGGTCATGACCGAGGGGTCGGAGCCATAGACAATGGCGTTGACGCGGCGCAGAAAGTCGATGGCTTCGAGGTTTTCGCGGCCCCCCTGGCGGTTGGGGATCCATTCGCCGTCCCGGCGACTGTAGTCGCGATAGAGCATCGAGGCGACCGCGTCGACGCGCAGGGCGTCGACATGGTGTTCTATCAGCCAGTAGAGGGCGTTGGCGGACAGGAAGTTGTTGACTTCCCGCCAGCCAAAATTGTAGATCAAGGTGTTCCAGTCGGGGTGGTATCCTTCGCGGGGTCGGCGTGTTCGTACAGCGCATTGCCGTCGAATTTGGCGAGGCCGTGGGGGTCGGTCGGGAAGTGGGCCGGCCCAGTCGAGAATCAGGCCGATGTCCGCGGCGTGACAGGCTTCGACGAAGGCCCGGAAATCCTCCAGGTCGCCGAAGCGGCTTGTCGGTGCGAATAGCCCGACGGGCTGGTAACCCCAGGAACCGTCGAACGGGTGCTCGGAGACCGGCAGGCATTCAATATGAGTGAACCCCAGGTCGCGTACATAAGGGATGAGCGTTTCGGCCAGTTCGCGATAGCTGAGCCAGCGGTCGTCTGTGTGCCGGCGCCAGCTTCCAAGATGGACTTCGTAGATGGAGATCGGGCTGTTCGTCCGTTGTCGTTCGCCGCGGTGCGCCATCCAGGCTGCGTCGCGCCAGGTATGCCTGTCGATGGCGCGCAAGATCGAGCAGTTGTCCGGCCGCAGTTCGCCTTGAAAGCCGAGCGGATCGCTTTTGGGCATCGGTAGTCCGCCCGCCGCGCCGGCGACTTCGTATTTGTAGCGCGCGCCTTCGGTGAGACCGGGAATGAATAGTTCCCAGACGCCGGTCGTGCCGCGCCGGCGCATCGGGTGACGGCGCCCATCCCACTCGTTGAAGTCGCCGATGACCGAGACGCGCTGGGCATCAGGCGCCCAGACCGCAAAGGCGGCGCCGTCCACCCCTTCGTGGTGGCGTTGTTGCGCGCCCAGCGTGCGCCAGAGGCGCAGGTGCGCGCCCTCCGAGATGAGATGTTCGTCGAGTTCGCCCAACAGGGGTCCAAACTGGTAAGGGTCGATGAAATTCCATTCAGCCTGGGCGTTTTGGGCGATGATGCGGTAGCGCAGAGGACGTGCGGCCAAGCGGACGCCGAATATGCCGGCGTCGTGCAGCCGCACCATTTCGTGCGCAGCGCCATCGGCGTCGCGTAATTGGGCGCGGTCTGCGCCGGGGCAAAGGTGCGCACTACCCAGCCGTCGGCGTCCGGGTGGACGCCCAGCATCGAGAAGGGCTCGCCAAACATCCCTCGGGCCAGGGCGTCCATCGCTCCCCTGTCCGGGGCCAGCGTGCTTCCCAATGCGCTCTTCGATACGTTCAGGCTCATCATCTCTTCTCCCTCGTCAGGTTCACAAGCCGGATCACAGAGGTGCATCCTTCGTTTCAAATGATAGTATACTTTAGCTAATTCCAATCTTTCAAAGAAGTTAAGATTGGAATTAGCTAAAATATAATAAGTCTAAATGTCTTTTGTTTTAAAACCAAGCAGGACCATTTTAACCGCAATCGCTCTTTTTTATTTCACGACCTTCCGCAGCGTCAATAATTTCTTCTAACTTTAACATCATTAAGATCCTTTCACAGAAAATTTTGCCTTAATTATAGCTAAACTTCCACGAGTTAAAAGGAAAGCTATAGCAGGGCGGCATTACCGGTTCTAATGACATGGACGCGCCTACCGACTGCGGCATCACGGTGCCAAACTGGGAAGGCGTCATTAACCCTGAATGAGGAGGGGCGTCCATGAATGAGATTACAGTGATCGGCCTTGATTTAGCCAAAGCCGTTTTCAGGTCCAAGGCGTGGATGCCGAGGGAATACGGTTCTCAAGAAACGACTATTAACCCGGCAATCAAATACCCGACTATGATACAATCAATGGTTCGGACAGTTTTGAAAGCGACAATCAAACGGTTAGCTCCAGCAGGGCGGATTAAATCAGGCTCTTTGGTATTTCCCGGTATCCACAAGTCATTGATTTATAATAATATATAAAGCTTGAAGGAAGCTTGTATTGGACTGTTTAATTCCCCCCTGTCTAAATTTAAGGCTATGATTTTTAAATATATCTGTGTTTTACGACCACGGAATGCACTGGAATCTTATTTAAAGCAGCGTATTGCAGTGCAGCAAAAAGAACACAAGTAGTTGTTTTTAGATAAATATTTTACCCGGGAATTCCCAAAGAGCCTTGATACTTTCTTAAAGACGTTGGGGACCTATAAAGATGAAGTGGTCAATTATTTTTTAGATCGACTGACGAGTGGGTTTGTTGAAGGGCTTAATAACAAGATCAAAGTCATTAAGCGACGGTGCTATGGTTTGAAAAATATTGGGCATCTTTTCCAATATCTTTATCTGGACCTTTGTGGATATTCTTTGTATGCCCACAAAAAATCATAGGGTTACCGAAATTTACTCCGAATTTATTGAGGAGTAACAAGTGATTTATGATCGACAATATTCTGTTTTTAAACAGAATTTACACCCCGGTAACTCCAAAAGAGCCAATAATTTTCGGAAAAACCAAGCAGATCATTGTGTTATAAAATCAGCAAGTTAGCCTAATTCACGAAATATCCGGGTTAAAGAGAGTAATGATTTCAGCATGTCTTTCTTCTCAACATGTGCGGTTTCAATGAAGTGGAGGATGGATTTTTTGAAGTCCTGAAAAGTGGGATAATAGCGGGCGTGCAAGCAGCATTTTTCACCAACTTCCAGAACCGTTCGATCAGGTTGAATTGGGGCGAATAGGCCGGGAGAAACAGCAGTTCGATGTTCAAGGCGGCGGCGGTGTCCTGGACCAGCCGACAGCGCTGGTAGCGGGCATTGTCCAGCACCACCGTGATCGGCACCGTCAAGCCCAGCGCCGCCAGTTTGTACAGCATCAGGCAGACGTGCTGGCTGTTGATATCTGTCGATTCCACACATCTCTAACCGGTTGATTGGGTATGGAGATCAGAAGCCAATTGCATTCCCCGAGCGAGGTCGCGAGCGCGCTGCAAGCCGATCCAGAGGGCTTGGGGGCCGGGAGGGCCGTCGCACTTGCGGCCCAGATGGCCGCCGGAGACGGGCGATCCAACCGAGCATGGCCGGCGGCGGTGGCGGGATGACCGGCGGGGGTTGGTGGTGGATGGCGACGTAGACGGCCTGCCATTCAGCCGGATCCAGGACCGCGTCGCAGGGCAGCTCGGGGGTGGTTCGCCCCAGCAGGGTCAAGTACTGAATCCAGGGTACCGACCAGATTCGTGTAAAAATATGCTCTAAGCTAGGTAATGGCTACGGAAAGGCATAAAGGCAATTTTATTGTCTCAGTTTGCTAGTAAAAACTATGGACTTTAGTCCAAAACTTTTAGTGTATGGTTTGCCATGAGATCTTATCGCAAAGGTTCACATACGGTTCATGAGCTGAAGGTTCACTTGGTCTGGATTACAAAATATCGGTACAACGTACTGACCAAGGAAGTAGGTATTCGGATACGCGAACTGATTCGTCAGGTATGCGATGCGAATGAAGTTGAAATTATCCAGGGACGAGTCAGCAAAGATCATATCCATCTCTATGTATCCTACCCTCCGCATCTGTCAGTAAGTGATATGGTACGACTCATGAAGGGGCGTTCTTCCCGCCGAATTCAAGAAGAGTTCCCCCAGTTAGGAAAGCGCTATTGGGGTAAGCATTTTGGGGCATTGGTTATGCTGCTTTCAGTTCTGGTCATGTGACTGATGAAATGATCAAGAGTATTTAAAGGCCATGAAAATCATCCAAATCATCAGGATGATAATTTTTTTGATCGAGTGACTTTCAGTCATCAAACACAAGCTATCAGCTTGCACCTTTCAATCAGCTTTAGCTGAAACCGAGACTTTCAGTCTCTAAAGCATTCTATGCACTTTCAGTGCATAGTGGTTGAATACCTGATATTGGCTATATTTTTCAGTTTATTTTGTAGTCAATATTCATCTAAGATGACCTCCATTTTGTTAGTCTAGGCTCTATGTCGCTGGCAGTGGATCACTAGAGCATATTTTTACGAATCTGGTCGGCACCTAAATCAGATTGTCCAGGCGCTCGCGGCCCGCCATCGAGATGGCGCCCAGCGATTCCGGCTCGTCGGTCTCGCCATCGCCCAGGAACGCCCATACCTTGCGGCCTTCGGTCTTGGCCAGGCCGCGTCCTTCGAGGTATTTCAGAAACCGGGCCTGGTAAATGGCCATCAGCGGTCCCAGCCCCATCGAGACAGTCGGGAACTGCCAGAACGTGGGCATCAGCCACGGGTGCGGGTAGGAGGACAGGCCCTTGCCTTCGGTTTCCTGACGATAATGGAGCAACTGCTCTTCGGTCAGCCGGCCTTCGACAAACGCCCGGGCATAGATGCCGGGGGCGATGTGACCCTGGAAGTAGATCAAGTCGCCGCCATGATCCCCGGTCGGCGCGCGCCAGAAGTGTTCGAAGCCGATGTCGTAGAGCAGCGCGGACGACTGGAAGCTGCCGATGTGGCCGCCCAGTTCGGACGATTTCTGGTTGGCGCGCAGGATGATCGCCACCGCGTTCCAGCGGATGACCGAGCGGATCTTGTGCTCGATCTCCCGGTTGCCTGGCGTGCGCTCCTCTTTGTCGGTCGGAATCGTATTGCGGTAGGCGGTGGTCAGCGACGCCGGGATATAGAGGCCTTCGCGCCGCGCTGCCTGCACCAGTTGGTCTACCAGAAAGTTGGCCCGTTCCGGGCCTTGGTGTTGCTGAACGGCTGTTAGGGCGTCGAGCCACTCCTGGGTTTCCAGCGAATCCAGATCGCGGTTGGTTTCCATCATCTTTCCTCCTCGTTATGGGTGGTCGTATGCGACGATACCCCGCGGGAGATCACGTCGCCGTGCTCGGCACAGTGGTGGGTGGTGATAGGTAGGCCATCGCCCATGGTGAATCGATAGGAGGTCACACACTGCGGGCAGTGCGGGCAAATCACTGGCGACTGGCGGATCGCCCGATCGCGGCGGAATGGGCGCGGGACGTCCGCCGTCACGGTAATACGGGCTTTTGCCACGCCCAGGTCCGAGGCGGAGGGTCATCATGACGGCTCGCTCCGCCGTCGATTTGCGCGATGCGCAGCAGGTTGGTCGTGCCCCAGGGTGCCGAAAGGCATCCCGGCGAAGCTGACGATGGTCTGGCCGGTCCGGGCGAAGCCTTCCTTGAGGGCGGCCTGGCAGGCGAACTCGGTCATCTCCGGCACGTCGGCGACCTTGTGCGTGAGCACGGCGTGCACGCCCCAGACCAGCGCCAGACGGCGGGCGGTGGCGAGTCGCGGCGTCATGCCGATGATCGGGGCCTTGGGGCGCTCACGCGCCATGCGCAGCGCCGAGAAACCGGAACTGGTGTAGGCGACCGTGGCGGCGACCCGCAGCAGGTCGGCGACACGGCGCATGGCGTAGCCGATGGCGTCGGCCATCTCCGCCATGGCGGGGTGTGCGAGGCCTCGATGACCTCGCGGTAGTAGGGATCGGCCTCGGTCTGGGTGATGATGCGGTTCATCATCTTGACCGCGTCGACCGGGTATTGGCCCACGGCCGATTCCGCCGAGAGCATGACGGCGTCAGCACCGTCATAGATGGCCGTGGCCACATCCGAGGCTTCCGCGCGGGTGGGCACCGGCGCGGCGATCATCGAGTCGAGCATCTGCGTGGCGACGATGACCGGCTTGCCCAGGCGGCGGCAGCCGCGCACGATGCGTTTCTGGATCGAAGGCACCTGTTCGGCCGGCATCTCGACCCCAGATCGCCACGCGCGACCATGACGGCGTCAGTTTCGGCCAGAATCTCGTCCAACTGATTGATCGCCGATGGCTTTTCCAGCTTGGCGACGATGCCCGCCCGGCCTTGGACGAGCGCTTTGATCTCGACGATGTCCTCCGGCCGCTGCACGAACGAAAGGGCGATCCAGTCCACGCCCAGGGTCAGGCCGTAGTCAAGATCCGTGCGGTCCTTCTCGGTCAGCGCCGAAAGCGGCAGCATCACGCCGGGTACGTTCACCCCTTTGCGGTCGGAGCGGGCCGCCGGTGATGACGCGCGTCTCGGCGTAGTCCGCGCCAAAGCGCTCTACCCGCAGGTGGAGGCGGCCGTCATCGAGCAGCAGGTCGGCGCCCTCGGTCAGCGCGGCGAAGATCTCGGGGTGCGGTAGCGGGACTCGATGGAGGTCGCCCGGGTGCTCGCGGTCCAGATCAAGGCGGAAGGGGCGCCCGCCACCAATTCAATCGGTCCGGGTAAAGGCGCCAATGCGCAACTTCGGTCCCTGCAGGTCAAGCAGGACGCCGATCGGCCGGCCGGTGTCGCGCTCGATGGCGCGAATGAGGTCGAGCCGCCGTCGGTGCTCCTCGTGCGTGCCGTGGCTGAAGTTGAGCCGGAAGACGTCCGCGCCGGCGCGGAACAGGGCTTCGATGGTTTCGCGGTCGGCGCTGGCCGGCCCCAGGGTGGCGACAATCTTGGCGTTGCGGTTACGGGGCATGTCGGTTTCTCCTCACGGGGTCTCCGGTGATAGGGATGGTCGCGTCGGGTCGATGCGTGACGCCAGCACTGAAAAAGCGCCGCGCCTATCTCCGCCGAAGTGAACACGGCACTGGCTTGGCGATCATGCATCGTGCCGATGCTCAGTACCCCTCCAGCCAGTTCTGGAAGGATTCCGGACACGCCCGCGACTGCCGGAACCGGAAGCGCAGGGCGGCAATCGCCACCGCCAGCCCCGGTCCCACGCGACGCCATTCACTTGGAGGTTGTAAAATAGTTATCAAAATAAAACACCTTGCCGCACCGGTCAGGATGGCCATAAACCGGTTTCACTCGCTGACCGCATGGGTGCACTGCCCGGTGCGTTCGAACTCGGCGAAGTTGCCCAGGGTGGTTTCGGCGATGTTGCGAAGCGCATGATCGGTGAGAAAAGCCATGTGCGAGGTGACGAGCACGTTGAGGAAAGGTCAGCAGCCGGGGCCAGTTCGTCGTTGGTCGGCACTTTGTCGGACAGGTCGCTGTAGAAATAATCGGCTTCCTCCTCGTACACGTCGATGGCCAGATAGCCGATCTTGCCGCTTTTGAGGAAGCGGATCACCTTGTCGGGATCGCGCAGCGCGCTCCGGCTGGTGTTGACGATAAACACGCCATCGCGAGATAGGGCAGGGTTTGCTCGTTGAGAATATGATGGGTATCAGGGTCAGCGGGCAGCAGGTGATAATGTCCGATTCGCGAGCGAAGGTGGGGCCGTCCACGTAGGTCGCCCACTGCGTGACGGCTTCGCTGGGAAACTGGTCGCAGCCAGGATGCGGCAGCCGAAGCCGCTGAGATTCCGAATCACCATCTGCCCGATCTTGCCGGTGCCGAACACCCCAACGGTCTTGTCGCGCAGTTCAAAGCCTTCCAGCCCGGCGATCTCGAAATTGAACTCGCGGCTGCGGTTGTAGGCTTTGTGAGTCTTGCGCCCCAGGGTCAGAATCAGGGCCAGCGTAAATTCCGATACCGCGTTGGGCGAGTAGGCCGGTACCCGCGCCACCGTGATGCCGTGCCGGGCCGCCGCCGCCAGCCGATCTGGTTGCTAGCCGGCGCTGCGGGTGGCGATGAGGGTCGTGCCGTGCCGGGCCAGATCGTCGATCACCGAGGCGTTGCAGGGGTCGTTGACGAAGACGCAGACGCCGGGAAACCCGCGTGCCAGCGCCACCGTTTTCCGCCGACAGACGTGGTTCGAAAAAGATCAGTTCGTGGTTGAACGAGGCGTTGTGCGCTCAATGAATGGCGGTCGTAGGATTTGCTGCTGAATACGGCGATTTTCACGAGAGATAGCCTCAGTCGGGGATTCGGGTCACGTCGGAGTGGGGATATCGGTCGAGCCTGCCGCGGCATGTCGTCCTTACTGCTGAGATTGTTCCGACTGTGCTGTCGTG
>JADJQQ010000011.1 GCA_016712625.1 Candidatus Competibacteraceae bacterium
GGCTATGCCCCGACACCCTCGCAAACCCACTTCGAGGGAATTCCAAAGATGGCCATATACCACCTGTCAGTCAAAGAGATTAGCCGAGGCGCAGGGCGTTCTGCGACCGGTGCAGCGGCCTACCGTGCGGGCGACTACATCCACGACGAACGCACTGGGTTAGACTTCGACTACCTGCACAAAAGCGGCGTGCTGCACTCTGAATTGATTTTGCCAGGTGGTGGGAGCGTCGACCGTGCCGCGTTCTGGAACGGCCTAGAGCTTCACCACAAACGACAAAACGCCATTGTAGCCCGTGAAGTTGAAGTCGCCCTGCCGAGCGAGCTAAGCGCCGAGCAGCGCCAAGGTCTAGCTGTCGGCTTTGCCCGCGAGCTGGCTGACCGCTATGGAGTAGCCGCCGATGTAGCTTTACACACCCCCCGCCCACTTAGTGAGGCTGACCTGAAGCGAAACCCTGACCAATACCACGAGATTGACCCGGCGGGAGGATGGCATAACGGCAACTGGCACGCCCATATTCTGCTCTCGGCCTGCCACGTCTCCCCGGAGGGCGAACTTGGCCGCAAGGCAGTTGAACTCGACCCGATTCACTGCCAGCGGCACCGCCTGAAAAACCTAGCCGAACGGGAACGGACGCGCTGGGCCGAACTCACTAACCACGCCCTGGAACAAGCGGGACATGCGCCCCAGCTCGACCACCGCAGTTACGCCGCACGCGGATTTGAGCACGAACCTACCCGCCACCTTGGCCCAGCCGCCGCTGGTTACGAGCGCCGCACCGGCCAGCCCTCCCAAAAACGGCTCGATGACCAGCAGAACGCGACAGAACACCACACGATCACGACAGAACTTCGCCAATTGGACGACGAATGGCAATGGATTGACCGCACCTTACGCTATGCCCAGGGCCAAGACGTGGATGGCCCGTTGATGGCAATTGACCGAGCCGAAATTGAGCGTGGCTTGGCGGAAGCGGCTGCCGAATACGCCCAGTGGCGACAGATGGAAGCCCTCAAGGCACAGGTACAGGCCCCCGACATCCACCGGCAAGCGGAACAAGACCCGCTCCAGCTCCAGCCCCAGGAACAGGAAGCCCAGCAGCCACAAGCTGAGCGTCAGCAAGCCGACCTCCAGGCACTCCAGGATGCCTTGAGGCAGCAACAACAGGCTGAACAGCGCCACCAAGCGCATGAACGCGGCTACGACCTCGAACTGTAAAGCTAGACACCCCGGGCCTAGGAGCGGTAATGGAACCCGAACTGCTGAGAATCTACACCCTGCTGAAAGCGGCTGAAGACCAGTTCACAGCACTAAAACAGGTGACCGCTGACCTGTCTGCCGAGCGTACTGCCTTCGCTAAAGAGCGCGCCCAGCTTGAAAAGACCCTCACCGACCAAGCCCAGGGCCTCAAAATGGCCGCTGCCAGTCTCAAGACGGTCGGGGCGGCTATTCGCCAAGACGCGGCCCAAATTACCCCAGCCCTTCAGGAAGCCGTCCAGGAGGCCGTAGGAGCCACGCTAGATAGAACCCTTTCCCTGACCTATACCAATGTCCAAAAAACGCTAGAAACGGCCTTAGAGCCGATTTTAGAGCGGTTGGCGGGTGTCACCCAGGCCGCAAGCGCCGCTGAAGCCACACTCAAGAACGCCGGACGGTGGTTTGCCTGGAAATGGGTGGCCGTGGCGGGTGGGAGTGTCATAGCTATTCTGCTCACCGCTGTCCTCACCCTCAAGCTGCTCGAACAGTCCCACTGGCGTACTCTCCAAGCCCAGCAAGGGAACTTGCTGCAAACCATTGCCCGGCTACAAGCCACCGCAGACGCCCTCGAAAAACGCACTTACGGCCTGTACCTGGTCACTGGCAGTGACGGCGTGTTCCTCGTTACGCCCAAAGGCACCCAGACCACCCAGTGCAAGGCCGGGCCGTGTATTCGGCTACAAGACGCAGCAAGATAAGCCAAATTCCAGGGAGAACCACCTATGCCTCTCAAAGAACCGACCGGCAATAACGATCTAATGGCCAAGATGAAAGCCATTCAAGCCCGTGCCTTGGAACGCTCGCGCCAGCGGCGCGAACAGGGTTTATTGCCCTTGTCTGAGTCTGAGTCCGACCCGCCCCCACCCGCCCAGGTGGTTAAGCTGCCCCTGTGGCCGGAGACTGTGCGGGCGGTGCCTAATGGTGTCCTACGCTCTGCCCTATTTGGAGCGATTCGGCGAGGGCCAAGGCGCTATTTGGATCGAGAACGCATGGCGTCATTAGAAGGGATTGAGATTTTTTATACAGGTCAACGACTTGATCAAGGCGATCTAGACGTATGGGAGGTTGTCCTGCACGTCGTCCGTCTTCAAGGTTTAGGAGATAAATGCTGCGTAACGGCTTACCAGCTCCTTAAAGCACTCGGTAAAACTGATAGTGGAAAAAATCGAGATATTCTCGATCAGCGGCTTAGTCGCTTGAATGCTACTGCTGTCCGAGTTAAGCAAGGTCAGTATAGCTACGAGGGTAGTTTAATTGATGAAGCCTACCAAGATGAAAAAACAAGGGCTTATATTCTTAATCTAAATCCAAAACTACGTAGCTTGTATGGGCCTGACCAATTTACTCAAGTCGATTGGATTGTACGTCGTGAGCTAGATGGTCAGCCCTTAGCTCAGTGGTTACATGGTTTCTATGCCAGTCACGCTCAACCCTACCCGGTCAGCATTGCAAAGCTGTACAAGTTAAGCGGAAGCGAGGCAAGCGAGCTTTGGAAGTTCGCTCAAACTTTACGTAAGAACCTTGATTCGCTTGCAAAAGCCAGCGTCATGCATGGCCAGCCTTTTAACTATTTCATCCAAAATGATGTCGTTCATACAAGCAAGTTACCTAGTCGGTCACAACAACTGTATTTGATAAAAAGAAGCAAAAAATCAAAGACTAATAAAATTTAAATACCGTCGTAGAAGATGCGCGATACCGTTCTAGCAGGTAGGCAATACCGTTCTAGCAGGTAGGCAATACCGTTCTAGCAGGTAGGCAATACCGTTCTAGCAGGTAGGCAATACCGTTCTAGCAGGTAGCGGACTTTTAAAAAAACAGTGTTTTTTTGCTTTAAAATCATTTACTTGCTGCATTGCAGCATTTTCCCTAATCCTTCTTTAATCCTTTTTTAATCCGCGCGCGCGAAAAACGCCTGTGGATAACTTTGGTTTTGGAGACGTTTTTAACCCCCCAGACCCCCCAAAAGGAGTTCGCTACGCTCACAAATGCTTTAAACCCAATGGGGGGTAAACCCCCCAAACCCCCCAAGCCTTCGCTTCGCTTGGCTGTCAAGGCTAAACCGCTTCGCGGGGCGCTACGCGCCGCCTTGACAGCCGCTCCGCTTCGGCTGGTTGGTCGCCAAGGCCAAACGGAATACTCCGTTTGGCCTCTGGCTCAAACGGATTCCCAGTGAAAACCTTCAGTTGATCAGTTAAAAAGCCTCTGATAGTTTTACTTTGGTAAAACTAATAGGAGTTAATCATGTTGATGGCTTCGTTGCGTCGCTCCGGTGGCTCGCTGATTGTCACCATTCCCCAGTCGTACATTGAGCAAAACCAGCTTGAGGCAGGCGCTGTGCTGTCTGTCGAGATTTCAGGCGCTGAGCTACGGTTAAAACCCGCTCGCCCACGTCGGCGTTTGGCAGAGTTATTGGCGGCGACCCCCAAAGGATTACAGCGCGTGGAGGGCTGGGATGAATTGTCAGCGGTGGGAAACGAGCAATGAAGGCCCCAAACCGGGGCGATATTCTCCACCTCCAGTTCGACCCAGCGACTGGACGAGAGATGCAAGGCCCCCATTTCTGCTTAGTGGTCTCGCCTAAAGCCTTCAACCAGCGGTTTCAGCTCGCCTGGGTCTGCCCCATTTCCGGCGGTATGGCTGCCATAGCCCGTGATTCCGGTTTTCTCATACCCCTGACAGGTTCCGGCTTAAGGACTGATGGCAGCATCCACGCTCACCAAATCAAAGCCTTGGACTGGAAAGCGCGAAAGGCAAGCGTTGTTGAGCGCGCACCACAGCACATTGTTAGCCAAGTTTTGGAATGCCTTATTTCGGTCTTGGAAGATGATTAACGTTGGCTTTTAGGCTGACTCTGTTTCAGCTAAAGCCGGTAAGCCAAATAGTTTCCGATCATCTGGGCGCTTGAGAAACTTATCCAAGCGCTCTAGGAAACGCTGCTTAGCCGCCTCGTCTTTCTCCATCATTTCCAATACCAAAGCTCCGGCGAGAATCTTCCGCCTTGTGTCGTTAGAGCGTCGGCCTTTAATTAACAAATGCAGTTTTCTTGCCTCAATCTGCTTTTTTCGGGCTTCAAGCTGTTTGATTCGTTGCTTCGCCTGCTCAATTTGCTCTTCAATCGTCGCCATACGGTTTTGCTCCTGAAAGTTAAGCCTTATTGTAGTCATGCCTTGTCCACAGTGGACACATAAGCTGGTCGGCACTGTCACGGGTTGGTGGTGGACAGCTACCCGATGCTTTTGCCATAGGTGAAAGCAAGGGCGCACTTAGAGTAAACTCCTTCGGAGTTTACCCGTGCA
>JADJQQ010000012.1 GCA_016712625.1 Candidatus Competibacteraceae bacterium
GTCAAGGTGAAATTTGCGTTTTTGATGTTAAATAAATCGCCCATTAGGTTTTAGCTCCCCTTTTTATGAATACAACCGCGCCTTGATATGCTCGATTGTGGCTTGCAACTTGGCTCGGCAGTTGCGATATGCCAGATGTTTTTGATCATCAGGCGTTAACTCCGCCTGTTCAGCGTCGATGTTTGCCAACGCCTGGTCAGCAGGTCAAGCGTCACCACCAGGCCCGCTTCAATTTTCTTTTTGCCATAAATAGCTCCACTGTCTCGGTTTCGTTATTACATTCGCACGTCATGTCTACACACTCGCCCTTGTCTCTGTGATGATTTGCGTTATTTCTGCGTAGTGGCAGAGCGCCCCACCTTCGCCGCCAAAGAGCCGATGTTCTAAGACGTCAATGCTGGCTGGTTGGTGTCAGGGTAGCCACTTGCCCGTATGCTCGTTGCGTCGTCTAGGGCGCTGGCTACCGTTTCCGCCAACGTTGCAAAAACTTTCTCGCTGGCAATAGAATCAATGAGCGACATATACCCGCGAACCTTGAAACGATGACGGCGCACTATACGGCAGGTGTTGGTTTCTTCGCTCTCAAATCCTTCGTGGGCAATCGTCCATGCTCTAATCTGCTGCTGCCCGCCGATCGTCGTCTGGTAAAAGTTCAGAAAGGCGGATAGCTCGTTGCTGTATCGGTGATAGTCATAGACTTTGCCAATGTCCGTTATATCCTTGACGATGGTGTACAGTAGCCCGCGTATGGTTTCCTGACTCATCCCACCAGCCTCCGTACCACGCGCCCAGGAAAGTCGGCCCACAACTTTTTAACCGTAGGCAATGCCGCCTGATAGCCGCGCTTAAACATATACGCGCCTTTCGTGCCGCGTCGGCCAATGGCTCGTGCAATCATAAAGGCAAGTGCTTTGGCTGTCGTTTCTGTTGCTATGCCCTTGCGGATAACCCACAACTGGATGGCTCCAACAGGTGGCATTCTGCCCGGCTTACGGCCTTCCTCAACCGGCAGGGCATACATGACGGGATTCATCACCACGCCCTGAATATTGAACCCAGCGCCTAGAATGTCCGTCGTTGTGCCTGCGCGTAGCGTGCCCGTATTGACAGGCGTGTACGCGGCAACCTGCGCCTCTACCACGTCAACCGACTGTTGCATTGTGCGCCGCGCTTCACTGCCCATTACGCTTTCAAACGTGCCGAGCTTTTGGGAAAACGCCGTTACCTGGCTTGCATCTACTCCGCCACTCATCGACCACCCCAGAACATATACCGCCGACGGCCGTCCCCCGTATCGGTATCCCAATTGATAAACTCACCAGCGGGGCGCAAGTCTTGATCTTTGTCTAGCTCCATGTGGTTCAGGTAGACCTTTTCAAGCTCACGCGCCCGCGCGGAGAACTCCCCAGCCCTCGAGGTGTGCCCTACCGAATCAGCCGCTATGCCGCTGTCGGTGGTTTTGCTGTAACGTATTGCCAGCGATTGGCAATACATTGACGCCAGCAAGTGCCCCAGCGCGTAAAAATCACGCGCCGGGATGTTGTACTCGCCGCTCGTTTCGACGTATGGTACCGTGTGGCGGATTCGCATGGTCTCTGTGCTGGCTGGCGCGTGGTTTGGCAAAAACAGGTAACGTGTACCGGCTGCCCAGTAGTCATCATCCCAATCGTCGTTGTCCAGGTAGACCGGCACATCGTCGCTGGCTATGGCAATTGCCGGGTATTCGATGCTGGTAATAGTGCTATACCCTTCAACCCATGAAGCAAGGCTGGCGGTGATACCGTAATATCGCCCGCCGTCGCCTGTTACGTCCGTCGTCACATCCTCTGGCCTGTCGTGCCCGTATCGCTCCACAGCAGCCGGTACAATGTCCTGCCGCGTTGCTTGTGGCATGATGTTTTCATCGTCAATGTGCGCCAGCGATACGGCGTAGATAATCAGAGAATCAACGTTAACGGTCATTACTGGTAAACCACATAGGCGGCGGCGCTTGCCCCGCCAATATCAGCATAGATGCCATTTGTGAACACGTAGCCACACCCAGGCGACCACTGCACGGTAGTCCCTTGTGCCGCTTTTAGCGTGGCCAAAATTGTCCCACTTGCCGCGCTGGCGTTGTCATACAGGATGATAGACCCGGCGGCGGCGTCGCCTGCCGTCAATAAGACAGAGTACAAAACGCCGTTCTTTGCCTTAACAACGCCATCGGCCGTTACCGCTGCGTGTGCTGCTGGTCCGTAACTCATTTCTTCTTCCTTGTCCGCGCTTTTGGCGCTTCCGGTTCTACGGCTGGCGCTGCTACCGCTACAGGTTCCGCCGTGGCGATTAGTTCTGACAACGGGATTGTGTACTTAGGACAGCCAGCAACCCCGTTGTCAATCACCAAAACGAATACCTGTTCGGCCTCATCTACGCGGTGAGCCATCACCTTGTCAGGCGTAGTCCCCACGTATGCACAAGCCGCTTTCAGGTAATCAGCCATTACGCGCTCTTTTCCCCGACCAGTGCCAGGGATATGCCCGACAATGGTCGTCGCATTTGCGGCGCTGTTGGCGTCAAAAGTCAGAATGGAGCCAGCCGGTACATATACCGGTTCGTTGGTTCCGCCGACGTGGGTAGATTTCCAGGTGCCCGGCGTGGCCTTCGTGGCGCAAGCCAAAGCGGTGATGTCTGAGCCGCCGCTGTTGTTGATGTCCAGGGTCAAGCCAGCGTCATCGGCAGACGGGGCAGCTACAACAGCAACGATGTGCAGGTCATAGATAGCGGTGATGGCTGCGTAGGCATCGCCCAAAGCAGCAGCCGAGCCAGGATAAATGGCGGGCAAAGCAATTGAGATCAATCGTTCGTTCATTGTTTTTTCTCCAAAGTAGGGGATGGTGTTACCCATCCCCGATACTGTGTCAGTTCAATTAAGCAACGTTGCTTTTGTGAAGCAGTCGCCAATCGACAACCGGGGCCACATCGTAAGTGTCGCTAAAGCGGTATGTCATCATGCGCAGCTTGTACCGGATCGTGTCGTTGGTGAACATGGAACCAGCCACCTCAGCATCAGCCGCCACAACTTGCGGAGTCCGCATGCCAGACGGGAATACCAGCTTGATCGGGCTTTTGCCACGATAGCGGGCGAGTACCGCCCAATCGTTGGCGTCGGTCCAGTCAGGAACCTGTACAACCTCAACGCCCTGGTAATACGGGTTGATAGCGCTTACACTGGCGCTTGTGCTTGGCACAAATTCACTGTTGCGAATCTGGTTAGCGGTGGTCCGTAAACCAACCGGCACGAGCAATGTAAACGGCCCCATGTCTACGAGCTTGCGCCCCGTGCCCAATGGGCGCGAGGTCTGGGCATACATGGCGTTGATTACGGTGTCAAACTGCGAGTGAGACAATGCAGTCGTCAACAGGTTGGCATGGCCCCCGGCGGAGGTTGCGGCCGTTGCGTTGAACAGAGCGCCCGTGTCAGACAGTACCGGCCCGGCGGAGGTGTTGGTGGTAAACACACCGGCTACTTTTGCGCTTAGGGTGTTGTACCAGGCGTCGGCCAGGCGGGTTGGCAAGTTGCGAAAATAGGTGATTTTGTCGGCCAGCAAATCTTCAAGATGTACCGCAACATAGTTACCTTGTTTCACATGGCTTGCCGTTTCTTCCTCGTCCTGGAGCTGCATTTCGGTGTAGGTGGAACCTTTAGGAACCACGTCCAGAGAATCAGCGCCGAACAGGCGGGCAAAGGTGAAGTCGTCAATGGGATTGTCGCTTACTTCTTCATCAACGAGTTGCTCGTACCAGCGATTTTGCCCGGCGTAGTCAACGGCCGTCATAATGTTGACGGTGTTTTTAATGACAGTTGCTAGGGACAATGCTTCTTGATAGTTCACGCTGTCGAGAGTCCAGCCACCGTTAAGGAACTGAGTGCGAATCAGTTCAGACATACGGCCGTCAAAACGAAGGTTGGGCTTGCCCGCGTTTTTCCACGCTTGCAAAGATTCTGATTCTTGCGCCCGTTCCTGCACCCGGTCGTCGGCATGGTTTTCCAGACCTTCAACAGAGCGGCCAGCGATTTTGTACATAAACATCATCGCAGCTTTGTCTTTCTCATCCCAAACGGATTCGACCTGACGTTGCCCACCCGCGCCAGTTACACGGCCGCTGGTGTCATTGGCGGCTTCGGTAGCCCGCACTTTTTCAATCATTGCCATTACCTCTTTTTCTTCCACAATGCGGCCTTCAAAAGCGGCTTCTACAACGGCGCGGCCCTTGTCGGTCAGTTTGGCGGCTTCCAGCTTGCGACCCAGCAGCAGTTCAAAGCGGGCGGCGCGTGCTTCTTGCAGCGCGGCTTCTGCCTTGTCGTTGGCTTCCGTGTTCACTGGCGCGGCCTGTACCGGTTCTGCGGCTTCCGGCTCCGTTTCTTCTTCTGACTCCTGCACTTGTTCTTCTTCCACATCGGCGGCGAGGGATTCCGCGATAGTGGAGCGAACCAGGGCAGGAACCTGCAACTGAATGCCGTCAATCTTGGCATCCAACTTAGCAAACAGTTCCTCTAATTTCGTTTCGTCCATTTGATTGGCTCCCTTAATTACGTCTTGCGGAGTGGCGGCGGCTATCAGACGTTCAAAGCCGCCACCCGCCGCCGGGTCTCCTACTAAATCAACTGATAAAATTTTCTTAAACCCTTCGATTGTCGGCATTGATACTCCCTCGAATACCACGTCCGATCCTATGTCAGGAAAGGTGTCAATACTTAATCCAATTGCCCCCAAAACGCCCGCGTCATGGGCGTTTTTTAGCTTCTTGGCTAATGCCTCCTCCACCACCTTAAAAACGCCTCTGAGCTGATTTTTGGCGGCGTCCCAACGCGGCTTGACGATAGTGCCTAGCCATTCTTTGCTAGGTGAGCGCATCCCCTGTTTGGCTTCAAACTCTGCTTGTGTCAGGTGGTTGTCGTAAACCTTCACGCCTTCCCACTGCGCCGCACTTTCGGCAATGGCGCTGGTGGAATACAAACGGCCGTTCTTGCTGCGAATGTAGGTACGGCCGTCAACCGTCACAATGTCGGCTGGCGTCCGTGCGCCGATAATGGTCACTTCCCATTCGCGCCCGGTCTTTTCTTCTGTGGCCTCTAGTGTGGCCTCTAGGTAGAGTTGTTGTTGTGTCATTTATCGCCTTGTCGTTTCCGATACATAGTCAAGCATCCCGGTTATGAGTTCTGCCTTAAATCCCCACTCGCCCGGACCCTCAGCTATTGAGAATGATGCGTCAATCGCTTTAGTAAGCTCTTGTATCCTCATTCTGGCATGGGTTATTTCTGCACGCCTATTCTTTTGCCCTCTGTAATTATTAACAGTCCTTTCTAATTTCCCTCTGTTAACCTGTTGTGTTTTTATCCTGCTAACAATTTGCCGCCTTGCAGCGTATTCGCCTCCCATTCCCTTTGGCGCTCTGCCCTTTGGCGGTGATATAGAATCAAGTGGCGAAACAGGCCCGCCGCCAAACAACTCATCTAAATCCTCTTTGCCGCCTGGCTTGCGGCGTAAACCTGTCCTTTTATTAACGGGCCAAACCGCCGCCTTGCCTTTTGTTGCTGTTAACTGTGCAAAAAACGCCCGCTTTGCTTTTACGGGCAAAACGTCAAAGTTCTCTGTTACTTTTTTTTACCAAACGTGTACTCAGCTATCTTTTCTGCTTCTTCTTTGCTGTAACCTTGCTTCATTAACAGAGGAATAGCGCGTTCTCTTTTCTCATCGCCTGCTTGTTTGGCCTCTAAGCCCCGTACAATCGCCTCGGCCCGCTTGTCGGCCGTATCCATTCGCTTGGCTACACTGCCAGCCCAGGCCATCCCAGGCCGTCCGCCCCAAAGCAGCCCGGCGATCATGCCGTTGCCTTTCTCTGGCGGCGTGTCCAGGTTCTTTTCGTGCCGCGCGAAAAAGGCAACCATCTGGCGGATGGTGTCAGGGCTTACGGCTTTACCGCTTGCCAGTGTCGTTGCCCGTGCAACGCCTGAACCTATGCCCTGTTCGCCCGCCTGTTGGGTATCAAGCCCGCCCCGGCCGTGCTTGCGGCGTAGCATCAACCCACGCATGGCGGCTTTCTGCACCGCCTCTGGTGGCGTGAAGTCGATCCCTTGATATTTCACTGGCACGGCTTCTTGTGTTGATTCTGGCTCCGTAAACGCTTCCCCAAGAGATACCCGACAAATGGCAATAGCGGCGCTCATGTCTTTGCCCTGTGCCATGACCTTACTTACACACCGCTTGCCCTTAGCACTCGCCCCGCGCCACGCTTCTAGGGTGGGGGCGTCGGCTGTTTCCGCTTCTTTCATACCAGCTAGCACGCCTGGCACCATATCGGCGCTGCACTTTGCACCCAGCTCGCAAGCGGCATCGTGTACCCCTTGAATGCGTTGGGCATCGGTGCGGCTATTACGTGAGCCGTATTCTGTGAGGCGTTCGATCTGCTGCTCCAGCAAGCGGTCAAGGGCATTGGCTTGCCCTCTGGTTAACTTCTTCATGTTGCGCTTTAGCTTGTCGATTCGTGTCATTGCCTGGAAACAAAAAAAGGGCTGCGAGTCCATAAAGGAAACGCAGCCCGTGAGCTGTAAGTATTCAAATGTTTATTAGAGGGTTTATGCGCTTACAACCCTCTTTGTTTAACGAGACAGGGCGCAAGTCTGAACCGTGTCTTGGTGCGCGGGTAATACCCTCGCTGCTCCAGTTAAATGTTGCGGTTGGTCAACATGACCACCGCTGATAGTTTAATCGTTTTTGCTTAACGTGTCAATTACGGCCGTTTTGCTCACTAAGTATCTAAGTTATTCCTAGCCTATGCGCCAATCTGTCAATGCTTGCATCTAATACCACCTCGTCCGGCGTGCCCTGATAGCTTTTCCGCCACCCCTTGCGCTCGGCTTCCAACGTGGCAAAGTTCCGATTGAATACCGTAAACTCTACAAAATAGCCGTCGTCTATCAGCTTTTGAATGAGGTCACTCATCTTGCCCTCTCTCCAATATCACCACGTCGTCCCTAGTTACTCGCAACAGGTAGCCCGTGTCAGAGTTCATTAGCAATAGATCGCCCGGCTCCAGGTCAATCGGCGGCGTTGTTCCTAAACACACATAAAGGCCGTCGCCGTTACGGGCTTGGGCAAATGTGCCAGCGGGTACCCTCACTTACGGGAACGGTTATTAGATCACTCATCTTGCACCATCCTTCCCGCCGGGTGTCCGTCGAAGAACGACACCCTCCCGCCGTCAACCTGTATCACCAGCAAGAACGGCCGTCCTTGCCTGCCCGCTGTGGCTTCCATGTGCCGATAGCGGGCAACTATTTTTGCTTCAATAATGCGAATGGTTTCATCTTCAGTTTGCAACGTTGCCCCGTTTAGCGTGCTGTTTGTCATCATGTTCTGCCCTCTATCGGTGCGTCCAATTCCTCCAAAACGGATTGCCAAACCTGCGCGGCGATAGGACCAAAAACAGAAAATGCTTGTGCCGCATAATCTACACTTACGCCAAAATATTTTACTACTGACGCGGCTGCTGCCATTTGCTCGTTTATTTCATCAGTGTTTATTTTAATCTTGCGTGTCATGTTCTGCCCTCGTGGTTGCGTTACTGCCCGTCATCCATCATTGCCGCCGCTTCTTCAATCATGTTGTCCAGCGTCTTTTGTTCCCGTCGCAGCTTGCCGCCTTCTGGCAGGCTGTCCACCAACGCCTGCTGATTTGGTATCAATACGTCATACGGCTCTGGGTAGGTGGGAACGGCCGTTTGCTTCTCGCTTTTCAGTTGTGCGCTTGCGGCCTGTAACGTCAATCTGGCCCACTCCGCCAACTGTTCCGGCGGCGTATCTGGAAATACTTTCTGCCACACCTTAGCGCCTTCTACCACCAGCAGCGCGGCCAGTTCGACGTCGCGCTGCATACGCTCCGCAACGTTACGCATTCGCCCCGCCAAGATTTGTTGCTGGGTCATGCCTGCTTTGAGTAGGATGTCTGTTGATTCTGTCATTGTGCCCCCAATGTCGCCCCTAGTATTGCCATCGCCTTGATTTGCTCCAGTTGCGCCCGACTTAATCGCGGCGACGGTCGTCTAAACGATACCTTGCAGGCGCGACCGTGGTTGTAGCGTGTGGCGGCTTGCCTCATAATCTGGCCAGTTCTCAGGGTGATAGAATAGTCACGAATGCCGACAATTAAAAAGTCGGTAGCCAGTGCGCTATCTAGCATAGTTTTCGCAAGCTGGTCAAGCGTCAAACGTGCAACATTGTGCCCCAATTCTATTTCTGTGTATGTTGATTCACTCATTAGCAGTTACCTCATTTTGCGGCACAAACACCACCGGTAATCCCCGAATACCAGCGTCAAGCAGCGCCCCCTGTACCCGCCGTCAACCTCTCGCCATGAATGGATTTTATCGGCAGGGGTGTGCTTGTTTTGCCTGCGCTGACCGTCCTTTGGTGTCAGTGTGTAGTGACCCGATTCCGCTTGCCATATGCGATTTGCTGCATCGAGTAGTTTTTGCTCTAGGCTGTCGCTCATGCTGGTTCCTTTATCTCCTCGTGTTCAACGTTGTTGATAAACGGCCGTCGCTTACCATTTCGAGGTCGTCAGCCCCAATATAAAGCGTGTAAGGTTCGTTGTTAGGTTCAAGCCGCATAGATGCTATTGCATCATCGCCAATAATGGCAAATGTTAGCTTGACAACAGGCTCGTTACGGTGTGGTGAACAATCTACCATTCTTTTAATCAAGTGTGCTTTTAATCTCATGCTGGTTCCTTTATTCTTTCACATACCAATAAATTATTTCTAGCTTTTCCAAATCGACCACATGCGCCCAATAGATGCCAAGCCCGGAATCGTACATCTTGTTTACCTCACTAACCGCCTGCTGCTTGGCTTTGTCTAAATCATCGTAGGCTTGCAAGAAGTCGCTCCAGCCGCCCTGGTTGCCGTAATCCTGCCCAGAAAACAACAGGTATCGGGGTCGCTCGTTCACAAACTCTTTACTCATGCTGGTTCCTTATCCTTTCGCCGTTGGTCGTCGTCTAAGTTGACCACATCCCCATCTGCCCGCCCCAGGTGGATTGCAACAAATAGCGCCGCCTGGTCTGTTGTCATTTTCATAACATCGGCAACAATATCTATTGCTTCCTCTTCGCCTACTTCTTTTATCAAGCCATCCAGATTTATTGAATCCATCCTACACCCCTAAACAGTTCATCCATAGCGGCGGCTATACCATCAAACTCGTCATCCGCCCACTGAGTAGGCACAAAATTGCCCTGCAATTCCTTTAACTGTCGCAACAAAACATCGTCGCCACTACGAACGGCAATATACTGGGCGTAAGAACGTGCGAATAATTCTGTTTCATCAAGCACGTAATTTATGTATCGCTTGTTAACTGATATTACAATATCACGCTCCACCCCATTTATTTCCCGGACTTCTGTTCTAGAGTAAGCGCTTGGATTTGCTTTCATTTCTAAAAGCTTTTGATACATCGTTGAGCTTTTAACACTATTGCGCCAAGATTCAAAAGACGCAGCGCCGGGCGAGCTGAACCCCTCTGGGCGCATACGCAGCGTATCGAATCGCTTGTCCGTGAATCCAACATTGTCCAGAAAGTGACCAACTTCGTGAGCCAGCGTCATCTCATGGTATTCGCCATGCGCCCCCGCCATTCGTATCTCTACGGGCGTATTTACCCCACGGTAAACATACTGCCCATAAGCATTTTTCATGTTTGTTGTTTTAATTGGTATTTCTGGTAATTGCCCGTCGCCGTGAACCTTATCAATAGCAGCAATGGTGCGGCGGTATGAATCGCTGTACTTGCCGCCTGAAACTTTTAAGGCGTTGCTTACTGGTGTACCGGCAGGAACCCCTTGCCTAGCTGGTGACGCCTGCGTTACTTGCTTCTGGTCTGCCCGCCGTTCCTTCTCCGCCTCTATCTGGTCATCCAACGGCGTCGGTATCGTGCCGATTTCAGGGTGTACCGTGTAGTGGCGGCAGCGGCAGTTGATTGTATTCTTGGCGCTGCCTGCTGGGTCTCTCGGGAACGCCAGTTCTTCGCCGCCTACGCTAAACTTATCATTGACCCCCACGATTTGCCCGTGTGCCGATAGGTGAGCGTTGCGCGTCCTAAAATCGCCCGTACTCATCCACGCCTTTTGCAGCTCTGGGAATTCTTGCAGGCTAGTTTCCATCTGCGATTGTGTCGCCACACTAAAGGCGCGGTTCGTCTCTGTCCGTACTATGGTCTCAGCTCTCGCCGCAATACCGCCTGCAATCTTGCGCCCGCCTTGAATCCCTAGAATGTCCGTTACTTTCTGCATGGCTTGATACGGCGTCAACGCGCCCAGGCCGACGCGCCCAATCTCGCTACTGATAGCCTTGATAACGTCGCCTGCAAGCCCTTTAATGAGGTCTGCACTGTAATCCATCAGTACATTGATTTGCGCCACGTTGGAGCGGAAAAACGCGCCCTCTATGCTTGCTGCCATCAACGGCGCAACCACCATCTCGACGCCATCGGCAACGGCCGTTTGCAATGCGCCGTTTTGCATGGTGACAAGCTGCTGGCGTAGGGTCTCTGTCTGGTTCTCGATGTTGGCTTTAATCTCACCCAGGGCAAACGAAGCAAAATAGCTGTCGTCTGGCACGCTCGACATATAGCCGATAATGTCCCGGCGGTACTGCTCTAAGAAGGCCACCATCTGCTTGACGGTAGCATCTTCCATCGTTTCAAATCGCTTGATAACGCGGTTCATTGACGCTGCATAGGCGCGTTGTTTAGCTGTTGCCATTTATCACTTTTGCCGATTTGTCACAAGTGCCTGTTGCCCGTTCATCATTGCTACCGGCTGCCCGTTGGTTGCCCCGTTCGCCTGTGCAAGCATCCCGTTCAGCTTGTCATTGTTGGCCTGCACATCATCCAATTCGGCCTGCTCGTTTTCGCCGTCAATATCATCCAGCTCCGCCGCCGTGTCGATTTCGATGTTCAATTCTTTCAGCAGCTTATGAAATACCTCTGCCGCTTTACGCCGCCCCAGGATGCCCATCTGTATGGCCTTGTCAAGCGCCGCAATAGTTGGCGCAAAGGTAGCCGTGACACCCTTCATATCCTCAGCGCGTAGGCTTGGCAGCTCTACCGCTATCGTTGGATATTTGTCCTTCTCCTCTGGCTTCCACTCGCCTGCGATTTCGGCTTGGTCTGCCACGAACTGACACAGCATGAGCAGCATTTCTTCTACGATGCCCTGATCATGCTCCAGGCTCTTTTCGCTGGGTGTGGCCTGTTCTGACAGGGTGGAGCGGTTGGTGTCGTTGCCAAAAGCATACCAGCTCATCGGGTAACCAGAACCGCCCATCGTGTGCCCTAACAATGCCTCAGCAGCGGCAATACTGCCGGACTGCTTTAGGTCGGCCGTCTTTAAGTCCCAATCTTCGTTCTCATTGGTCATGTTGACGCTGCCGCGCTTAGGCGGGTTGCGCCCAATGCGATTTCGCGCCCGGTTCCAGGGCGTCCGAACCCTCTTGCACTCCCGTCAGCTTCACGAACCACGAAAATAAGCGGCGAACTGTTCGCGCTCACCAGGGCAAACAATGTTTGTTCGTATTGGTCAATCCAGTCGGCAGCTTGTAGTAGGTCGCTATGTCCGCGCGGCATGTTTGACACGCTGTTGACCTTGAAGAAGAACACGGAACCGGCGTACTCTCGCAGCCCTTTTCTTTCAGCATCGCCATTTCCCACGGCTCTACATTGGCCTGCTCTGCCGTTACCAGCTTCCCAGGATGCTTGGCTTGCTCCACTCGTCCGCCGTCTACATAGTCGTCATCGTGGCGGATAATGCGGTATGCTTTTGTTGGGTTTTCGTAAGAACCACCAACCATGATAATACTCATCTGCATACTGTTGTCAGGATGGCACACGACGCCGCTAACATCGGCAGTGTCAATGTAGCCAATGCGGGTACGGCCGTCTTTCTCCCGCACGAAGGCCGGGTATATCTGTTCCCCTAACAAAACAACTGCAAGGTGAATTCACGCGCCCGCGCCTCTAGCTCGTTGTCATCCCAGAAGGCGTCAAGAATGGCTTTCAGCTTTTCGTCCTTCGTTGACGGCCGTGCATTCTTGCCAATGATGTGGTCACGCTTAAGCGATAGGATACGACGCGCCAATGGCGATGACTGGTACAAAGTCCAGACGACTTCCATTTCTTTGTCGCGGCTTATTTTTGAAAAGTCACGCAGCTTGCCACCGCTAGACATTTTGCGGTAGCCAAACGATTTCAAGTCACCAGATGGCGGCTCGTCGTTGGCGTCGGAGTATCCCGCTTCATACGCGCGGACTGATGCCGCCTCTGTCGCTTCTTGCATTCTGGCGGCGGTAATGCCGCCTAAACTCTCTATGATACGTTCACCTAATGTTGCCATGCTCTAAGCTCCCTCATTATCTGCGCCGGGTGAAAAACACCGACGGGTCAAAATCTATTGATTCACTTGCGGGTAATGTATATTGTGCCAGCTGGCTAAACCCGCCGCTCGATGCGTCTACCGGGTCTTTTATCTTGCCATTCGGAAATGATGTCAACACGTCAAGGTAACGGCCGTTCCACTCGCCTGCCAGCAACTTAACGTTTTGAATGGCGCATTGCGCCGCGAACGGTTCTGCTCTTAATTCCTTGTCACCTGTCGGGCGGTCTGCCTTGACCGTGTACTTTGGATTATTTTTGATTGTAGACTCTGCCGATTCTTTACCGCCGCTGCCCGGCTCTTGTTCTATGTAGGTTTCGACGTGCCCGAATGCGGTAGAATCGGTGGCCAGCGTTTGGCTAATAATGCGCTCTCGTGTCGCTGCCTCCCACTGCCCCATAATAACATCGACAATATAATACACGCCTTCATACTCTCCAATCAATACCCCAGCCGTATATGCCCCGGCGTCCTTGGTGCCTGCTTTGTCCCAATAGCGAACAAAGCGCATAAGCTCTGGTTTGACGGGTAGCCTTTGCAATATTTCAAACCAATCCCTCTTAAACATAGACCCATCACGCGGGGCAGGCCGTTGCATATATAACGCTTCCCATTCATACGTGCCCAAGCTCGCCCGTGTGGCATTCAGCTCATCAACGTCAAATCTATCTGGCCACAACGGATCGCCATAGTCGCGCGGGTCATAGACGGCTATATCATTTTCAGCAACAGCCGGAAACACCAGCACCACCCATTGATCGGCCGTTGGGTCACTCTCTGCCAGGTCAAGCAACCGTGCGGCCAAGTCGGCCTCATGCCACCGCGTAAGCGTCAGCAGGATGCCGCCATCAGGGGATAGACGGGTACGAAAGGTTGACGTATACCAATCCCACACGTTAGCGCGTATCGTCTGGCTGCTCGCGTCCTGTCGGTTCTTGTAAGGATCGTCAATGATGCCGTAATCCATGCCCATGCCCGTAATAGCCCCGCCAACACCAGAGGATCGGTAATAACCATCATGCCCCACAACCTCGAAAATGTCGCTGTTACGCAAATAGGTGCCACGGGCTACCGTCCGCGCGTTGGAGCCAAACAGCCGCGTTTGCGGGAATACCCGCTCGTAAGCGTCGCTATCGATGATACGTTGAACGTCTCGATTCATTCGGCGTGCAAGGTCCGCCCCATAGCTGGCCGATATGATTTTAGAATCTGCATCTTGCCCAAAATGTAAGCGGGTAAGCGTCGGCTAACTATCTCGCTTTTGCCATGCCGAGGCGGGGCGAATATCATCAGGCGCTTGATGTCGCCTGCTATGAACTGGTCGAGGTATTCAAACATGACACGGTGGTGCCAATTGACTCCGATATTCTAGATAGGGTGCAGGGTGAAATTTTGCAGATTAGATCGGGCTGCGAGTATTTCAGGAACGGCCGTTCCCCCGCCGCCCTGATAGCGGCGAGCCGATTTTGTGGCGATACTACGCGGGCGATTGCGGTGAGGGCGTCAGCTTGCAGCATCAACCCCCGCTTTCCTGAAGAAGTCCGCCAGCAAATCAGGCACATCGGCATAAAGCACCCGCGCCCGTTCCGGTGTGAGTTCACCCTTGCGTAACGCGTCGATTACCTCGTCTTCCCAAGTGATTTCGCGGTTCTCATTGCGCTGCGGAACCTTGCCAATGGCACGCTCTATAATCTCGGTGGCCACCGCTTGACGCAACTTTTCATCGTCACTGTCAAGCCCCGCCGTTTTCACCATTGCCGCCTTTGCCGCCGCGCTGTAGAGGATGTCACGAACCGCCGTTTCGATGTCATCGCTTAAGGCTTTAGCGCCTCATCAACAATGGAAGGCCAGCGATAAACGGTGTCGGGCTCTATGCCGATTAGTTCAGCGCCCTCTTTTTTGGTGGCGCATTCCTGCATGGCAACGACAAAACGCCGCTGATTGCGGTTGAGTTTGGGCCAAATCGTGAAATGCGCTCAGATATGGATTTTCTTGCATTATCGTGTTGTTTCCCATCCACTGCCGGCACCAATGTCATCTGAACCGCAACCCCATTGCGCCGTATCTCCATAAGATGCGCTGATTCAAGAACGGCCGTTTCTGGCAGGTCAAAAGTCCAGCGTAAGCCACCGTCGGCAAGCGTTTGTATTTTGTTCACTTCTGCGGTTACGGTGATTGTCGTCATGCCTTTGCCCTTGTTGGTGCAAAAATGCACATACTGTGCTTCACGCTAGTATAATTGATTGCGCCTGCCGTGTCTACCATGGCAGCAGCGCCAAAAAAGCCCCGACGTGTGCCGGGCTTTTGCTGCTCGCCTTCCTCAACGCGCCG
>JADJQQ010000013.1 GCA_016712625.1 Candidatus Competibacteraceae bacterium
AACCCGCTTGTTGCCTGCTTCCAAACCCGAAAATTCAAGATTATTCCCATTATCATGAATGTTTTTTTGCTGCTTGACGCGGCGTTTATACTGTTTGATACTTGCCAGCATCATCAATGATTGAGAGTATCCAGCATGGACATTATGACGCCCGAAGAGGTCGCCAAGGTGTTGAAGGTGACGCCAGAAACGATCCGCAAGTGGCTACGCAAGGGCGAGTTGACTGGAGCCGATACCCCGGCAGGCTGGCGAGTGACACCGGCCGATATTGACGCCTGGATGGAGAAGCATCGCCGGCCGACCAAGGTGGACGCCGAACCACACTGAATTCGCCCGCAAGGGCACGGCCCCGGCCCGCTTGCCGGTGGGAGTGCATGACATGACTACGCGATGGATTGGCCCGGACCCGCTGCTCGCGGTGGGCGATATGGGATTCCTGGTCGAGAACTACAACGAAAGCACGGGCGGTAGCCAATTTTTCCTGCGCGATACGCCCGCCTACACCAACCGGTCGCACGAACCGCGCTTGTCGGGCTGGTGCGGAACCTGGAACAACATCGGCACCCATGGCCACGGTATGGCCCAGGTGATCCGGGTCGCCCGGAACGGCCGCGCCCTGGTTGCGAGTCTTGAGGGCGAAGAATTGGCCGCTGCCCTTGAGGAATTCGGGTACCCCGAATTGATGCCCACCGAATCCGCCGCAACCATAGCGGCATAGCGCCACCCTGCCCGGCTGGAACCCGGACAAGCCGGACTTCCCACAGGCAACCCTTTGAAGGAGGGCACGCCATGAGCAGCACCGATTTTACCGTCAATCCGATCTGCGCCCTACCGGGCAGCGGCACGACCAACGCCCGCAATTTGGCCGCCCGCGAAACCTTGTCCAGAGTCGGGGCCGTGCTGGCGTATATGGCGGCGGCCGAAGATGAAGGAGGATTTGGCCAAACCTTGATCCTGCAAGGCGTGATCACTGCGGTGCACCATGCTGAAGAGCTGCTGAATCCTGACCTGGCGAACGATTGACAGCGTACCTGCCATGGCGGCCCTTGTCGTGGCATAACGCGCTTTAGTGTGCCGTTTACTTCCACCTTGGTAAGCCGCTAGTCGTGTTCGCCAACGAACTGTTTTTGCTGTAGTTCACACCGCGAAATCAGAAAACAATGCTCGACAGGCACACGAAATTCGGTAGCGCGTCATGGCAAGGTAAAGGCTCACTCATCGTCGTGGGAACGCAAAAATGAACGAGCATCAATACCTGCGCCGCAAAGATATTTGCCGCATTTACGGTTTTTCAGAATCGACATTAAACCGGATGCGCAAGTCCGGCCGCCTGCCGGAACCCGTTCGTGTAACGGAGCGCATTGTGGCATGGCGCGCGGATGAATTGGATGCCGCCCTGAAATCCCAACCCAAGGCCGCATAGAGCCCACCCCGGCACGCGCTGCCGTGATCCCCCTGCCCAACTATCCCCCCGCCACCCGCGACGTGCTGGTGGCGATTTTCGTGTGCCCGCAAGAATCGCGGGCGCAAAAAAAGCCGGGTTGCTGCCCGGCTTAAATGCTGGCGTTTGAAGCGCCAAAGGAACATCAAATCGTATGAACATCATAACCGAAAACTCCCAAAAGCATAACCCTGTTTCGTCGATGTTCGCGGCCCGTAGGCAGCATTTTGAACATCTGAACAGCGCCTTCAGTCGCGCCATGGATGAAGGCCGAACGCCACCCATGGATTCCGTTGATCAAATAATCCATGCCGAATCCGACCTGATGGGAACACCCGCCGAAACGCTGGGCGATGCGGCGTACAAGCTCGAAATATCCATGGGCGAGGTTGATGAGGTTGGAGGCGAGGAAGAAAGCCTAGCGCTGTTGCGGCGCGCCCATGTTGCCCTTCGCGCGGGCAGTGTAAGCACCGCCATGAAATATATGAATCTGGCGATGAATGGTGAAACCCAATGGGAGTTTGCCTACGAGGGCGCGGCCGCCGCGTTGGCTGATCTTCGCCGGATGGAGGTGCAATCATGACCGCCGCTGCCCACACCGCGCCCGGCGTCCAGCCGGAGGTCGCATTTTTGGACGCCATGCGCGCCGCTGGCCTGGATTGCCAAGACCCGATCATCGGCGACGGCAAACTGCACCGCGTCAAGGTCAATGGTGACCGCAGCAACCCGAACGGCTGGTACGTCCTGCACCCGGACGGTATCGCTGCCGGGATGTTCGGTTGCTGGAAGCGCGGAATCCGTGAAAACTGGTGCGCCAAGGCCGACACCGATCTGACGGAATCCGAACGCGCCGAACGCGACCGACTGTGGAAGCAGCAACAGGCCGAACGCGACGCCGAACGCCGGCGGATGCAGGATGAAGCAGGGCAGGCCGCCCAAGCGATTCTGGACGCGGCGCAACCGGCGACCGACGATCACCCGTATCTGCAACGGAAGCACGTCAAGGCTTACCATGGCGTACTGGTTGGCCAATGGCCTCAACGAAAGATCGATAACGCCCTGCTGATCCCGCTGCGAACCGCTGCCGGCAAGTTGGCCAGCGTCCAGGCGATCCTTCCAGAACCACGCGGCGGTCGCGACAAGGATTTCTTGAAAGGCGGCGCCAAGAAGGGCGCTTACTTCCCGATGGGTGACCTGGACGCCAGCGAGGTCATTCTAATCGCCGAGGGTTACGCCACGGCCGCAACTCTGCATGAAGCCACGGGCTACGCCGCCGTCGTGGCGTGCGACGCGGGCAATCTCGCCAATGTCACGGTTGCGCTGAAAGCACTCTATCCGCATCCCAAGGTAATCATGGTATGTGGCGACAACGATCGGCGCACCGACGGAAACCCTGGCCAAAAAGCCGCGCTGGCTGCGTCGAAAAAGGCCAAGGTTCGGGTCTGCCTGCCAGAGTTCGCCGCCGAAGAGGACGGGAGTGACTTCAACGACCTAGCCGCTCTGCACGGGATGGACCGCGTTTGGAATGAGATCGAATCGGCGCTAACCGGTCCATGGAGGGCGGGCAAGGAAGGTAAGCCGAGCGATCCTACGCTGATGACTGAAACAGCGGCGGCGCTAGCGGAACCGGCTGAAGAAAGCGGGAAAATTCCGCAGTTGCCTACCGTCAGTCCATGCACGCACCTAGCGAACTCGCACCGGATACGCCACTACTACAAGGGGAGGATTTGGTACGCGCTAGGTATTGGCTGGGTCATGTGGACGGGTAAATTCTGGCGGTCGGACCCGACCAACGAGGGGTCGATTGCCACAGGGTTTATCGATGGACTTTCCAGGCGGATTGCGGCTGAAGCGGGGGAGGCGACGCGGCTAGCGGCCGACGAAAGCGATACCGAGAAACGAAAATCACTGATGGAGCGAGCGGAGGCGCTGATCAAGTGGGCGGTGCAATCGGAGAATGAACGCACCATCGCCGCCGGGCTGAAGCTCACCAAACACGCCTTGTTGATCGAATACAACACCCTGAATTCAGACCCATGGCTGTTCAACGTCCAGAACGGGACCATCGATCTACGGACCGGAAAGCTACGCCCACATAATCCGGCCGACCTAATCACCTTCATTTCGCCAGTTGCCTATGACCCGGCCGCCGACTGCCCGACCTGGACGCGGTTCCTGTCGGAAGTCTTCGCTGATGACGCGGACATGGTGGCGTTCATTCAACGGGCGGTGGGCTGGTCGCTTACGGGCGTTGTGAAGGAGCGCGCCCTGTTCTTCCTGCATGGCAACGCGGGCAAGAACGGCAAGACCACCCTGGTCGAAGCCGTCATGAAGTTGGCCGGCACCTGTGGCGAATCGGCCTACGGGTACGGGCGCAAGGTCGGCGCTGACACCTTCATGAAATCCCGCAACAGCGAAGACAACCAGCGCAAGGCCGCGACCCTGGCCGGACCGCGCTTCATCTGCACGTCCGAAGTGGACGAGGATCACCGCCTGGATGAACAACTGGTCAAGGACATCACGGGCGGCGACACCCTCGAAGGGCGGCGACTCTACCAAGAGGCGTTCACATTCAAGCCGCAGTTCAAGCCCTGGATGTACGGGAACCACAAGCCGGAGATTCGCGGGACGGATGACGCCATCTGGTCGAGGGTGAGGCTGATTCCTTTCGAGGTAAGTTTCAAGGGGCGGGAAGACCTGGACCTTGCCGACAAATTGGAGGCGGAACTACCTGGAATTCTCAACTGGGCCATCCAAGGGTGTCTGGACTGGCAACGATCTGGACTGCAACCCCCCGCCAAAGTACAGGCGGCAACCCAAGCCTATCGTGATGAAATGGACGTTTTTAGCCCATTTATCGCGGAACGATGCGTCATTCATAGGGCGGCGGACGTTCGCGCCAGCGAACTATGGAACGCCTACAGAGTTTGGTGCGAGGAAAGCGGAACCAAGGAGCAGACCCAAACGAAATTTGGTAAGTATCTATCGGCAAAGGGGTTTGTCGTAGAAAAAAGCAGCGTAATTAAGCGACTCGGCATTGGTTTACTGGACATTCAACACTCTGGTTCTGGGACAGTTGGGACAGTTGGGACAGTTGAACCGGAAAGTCCCATAGGAATACCCCCTAAGGGGACTTTCCCACATAACCATCCCAACCATCCCAACCCTCCCAAACAACAACCATCCACTCCTGTGGAGGCCGACTTTATCGACGAGGGTGAGATATGAGCGCCGCCCTGGCCCTGGTCGAAATCGCCGCCGATCCGTTCGGCCTGGTGCGTGCCATGAATCGCATGAGCGCCGCTAGATTCGCGCTGTCGGTTCGGGATAACCGGCTGGTCATATCGCCGTTCTCTCGGCTATCCGAACAGCAACGCGGATACCTTCACGCCAACAAGGCCGCCCTGGTGGCGCTACTGAGCGACGCCGACGACTTACACCGCGCCCTCGTTCAAGCCGGGACCGATGGCCTGGACTGGCGAGAAGGTGCTCCAGCCGACTGGTCTGATGATCGGCTGTTGGCTGCCGGTGAAGTGCTCTATTCCACAGGTCGTATGGTGAGCCGCCACGACCGCCGCTATGCCGCTGAATGCGCGCCACCACCCGCCAAGGACATTTTGCCGGACACTGCCAGCGCTTCACCGGCTGAAACCACAATCGCCGCCGACACTTGGACGGACAACGAGCCGGACATGCCGAGCGACACACCACCACCCGCATCGCCGGACGATCCACTCGCCGCAAGAATCGCCACGCTTATGGCGCAAGGGTGGTCGCAGTGGAATGCCGAGGCCCGCGCTCGAAGCGAGTCCATTCGCCAGACCAAGCCTGGAGCAAGGCCATGATCCGCGCCCTCTGCACAGGCACCCTGTACGGCTCACCACAGAGCCGCACGTCGGCCGCTGGCAAGCCCTACGTCACCGGCAAGCTCAGGGCGGACGGCAAGGACGGCTCTAGCGTCTGGTGCTCGCTGATTGCATTCAGCGAAGTCGGGGAACGGTTGGCCAGCCTTCAGCAAGGTGCGGCCGTGTCGGTATCCGGTCGCATCGAGGTATCGGCCTGGATCAACAGGGACGGCGAAGCGGCGGGCGGGTTAAGCATGATGGTGGACGAACTGGCCACGCTGAAAGGGAAGCCCAAACCACGAACACCCAAGCCACGCCAACCGGAAGCGGCGGGAGCTGGATTCGACGATATGGGGGACTGGCAGCCATGACGCCAGCCGCACGGCAACGCCAGAACCGCTATCGGCAACGGAAGAAAGCGGCCGGCTACTTTCGCATCGAATTGTGGATTCACCGCGACTTGATGACCGAACTCATCCGCTTGCGCGCCCCTCACGGTCCACAAGGCGCTTTGATCGAATTCGCTGAACGAGGGTTGAAGCAGCTTAGGGAATAGCCATCACTGGACTTTCTTAACGCCATTCAGAAAGGGCGTCACCGGACTTTTCCGACGCCATAAACACGCGCGCGTGAGGGTTTGGCATGAGTACCCCTGAACAACGTAAACGACTGCGTGCATTCAATGCTGAACATGCCCGCGCCACCGTGGCGGCGCTGGTGAACTGATCCGCGAGAAGCGATAGCGCCGAGTGGCCGTTTACGAGTTGTGGATACAACTCCCATCCTGTAATCATTTTTGGCCCACCCCCATCGGCGACCGGTCGGTTCATTTGATCGGCTCATAAGCCGGTTCATCATCCGGGTTCATGAGCCGGTTCATCGTCCGGGTTCATGAGCCGGTTCATCGTCCGGGTTCATAAGTCGGTTCATCGGCCACCGTTTCCCACCACCAGCCGGCCCGTGATTATTTTCCGGTTCATCGCC
>JADJQQ010000014.1 GCA_016712625.1 Candidatus Competibacteraceae bacterium
GTCAGTCCAGCGGCCCCAGCCGGGACCGGGACCAGCAGGAGAAGGAGTGGAACCCCGCGGGCTTGGGGCGGCTGTTGATGGGTCATTTGGGGTCGCATCATCGACGCCACGGCAGATCGACGAGCGTCTTCGCGTCGAAAGCTCCAGCTTTTCCTCGACTTCGACGACATGTAAGGTGGTATGCGACGCAAATCTAAAACCAGCGACAAAACAAGTTGATTTAGGGCTGTTTTAGCGCTCGCGGCGTCGATTTGGGCCAGTCAAATAGTCCTCTGGCGGTCTATATAGTTTCACACGGTAAAACTTCTTTTGCAATCATTCAAAAAAGGTGTTGACACAACAAGCGCTGAGCTATACCATGCGCCCAACAAGCGCAAACACAACCCATCCAGGAGAGAAGAGATGAACACCACCCCCGACCACCAGCAGCAAAAAAGTTGAACTGAGCAAACGGCGGTTTCTTTATTGAGCGGACCACGAATTTACAAGGGATGGAGATACACGTTCCGGAAGGCTTGTGCATTAAGAACCCTATGGATTCAAACCGGAAAATACACTTCCCATACGGGATGGAGCCAAGGGATTTCAAGAAGCCCAGAAGTATATCGACCCGCTGACCCACACCGCCCCGCAAGGGGGCAATGAGGAGATAGAAATGCTTGATCTGTCAAAGTTCGGGATTGGTTTGGGTGAAAACCCCGACATGACCAACCCCTTTGTTGTGGCAACAAAAATCGCATTGAAGAAGCCTGTCATCTTGCCTTGGCGGTGGTTGATGCGGACCTTAAGGTGCTCGATTTGCGCGAATGGCGCAGACACCATCCCGGCTGGCGGGTTCTTCGATGGGGGCGTCGTGGAAGTGGAAACCGCCGCCCATGGTAGCGGCCCGGCTTTTCAGCTGGCATCGCCCGAGTGTTGCGTCGGGCGAGTTCGGGGAATTCTTTGAGGCGCAGAAGGCACGCCCTCTATGAACGGCCCCACAGCTAGTGCCATGGCGGCCATGCGCCGCCGTAAACTCAAGACCTGCGGTCTGCGGCAAGACCTGGATGGCCTTGCCTTCTTCCAAAACTTGCAGCAACGCTTGTCGGCAGAAACTGAGTCGGCAGAAAAATTGATCAAAGTTCGCCAATTGAAACCTTTTGCAAGAGGATTGCATTCTAAGTTTCAGTGTGTGAAACTTCAATCAACCCGCCGCCCTGGACATCAGCAACGGCAAGGTGGTGGCCATCCTTCCTTTGGTGGGAATTCCCGCCGGTGCGCTTCGACTCCCGCCGGCGGGCTTTTTAAGGAGAAGACAATGCCAAATACAAAAACTTTGAGTGAAGCATTGGGCAACCATAAAAAATGGCTGCTAAATGCTGGGGACGGAGAAAGATTCAAGGAACTGGCAAACCTGCGCGAGGCAAACCTGCGCGGGGCAGACCTGAGCTGGGCAGACCTGCGCTGGGCAAACCTGCGGCAACGGCCGGGGACCTGAACTGGGCAAACCTGAGCGAGGCAAACCTGCGCGGGGCAGACCTGAGCTGGGCAAACCTGCGCGGGGCACCTGAGGCAAACCTGCGGGGAGCGCGGGGCACCGCAGGGCAGACCTGAACTGGGCAAACCTGAGCGAGGCAAACCTGCGCGGGGCAGACCTGCGCGAGGCAGACCTGCGCGAGGCAGACCTGAGCGAGGCAAACCTGCGCGGGGCAAACCTGCGCGGGGCAGACCTGAGCTGGGCAAACCTGCGCGGGGCAAACCTGCGCGGGGCAAACCTGATTATTTATATTAGCGGTGAATGGGTCGCTTTTATTGATACTGATTACATCCGTATCGGATGCAAATTTCACAGAGCCGATGATTGGATGGCATTCTCAGACGATACAATAAGCAGAATGGCAATCGGCGCATTGAATTACTGGAATGCCAACAAGTCTATCATCAAGATGATTCATGAAAGACTAGTTGATGAACATAAGAGGATTACGCATGAGCGAAATTTTTGAAGACCGCACCGCCCGCCGGCGCCTTGATGCAGCAAATATCGTGGCCCGCATTGATAGGAATCAGGAGTTAATGCGGATGCAGAAAACAGCTATTGCTATTGCTGAACGCAATCATCGCCAGCGGATGATTAGGGAAACGGCAATTGCTCTTGAAAATGCTCAGCGATTTCACCGCGCCATGATCAGAAATGGCGTTCTCTTCATCCTTGCCGCCGTGTCTTTGTTTTCGCTGATTTGGTGGTGCGGGCTATGAGCACGTCGCCGGCAAACTTTCATGATTGGGAGTACGAGCGCGAATCTGAAAAGGAATTTAAGCGCGATACGGAACAAAGGGCTAATGACATCGCCGATGCAATCTCAGAACGCATCCGTGACCTTGATATTTCAAGCGGGCACGGCAAGGCTGAACAAGCCTTGATGCAGCGTGTCCTGGATGAACTATTCCGGTCTACTATTGCGACTGAGCAGTTGCGCCGCTATTTGTTCGAGTTGTGGAAGCAGCGCGATGCTCAAGACAAGAAAAATGGTCCGCGCGGCCCAGGTCATCGCAAACACCATCGCGCCGATGATTCGGGACACCGTGTCGAGCGATGTTCACAAAGAGTTCGGCGCATAAAAAAACCGCTAGGAGCGACAACTCCTAGCGGCTAAAAACTAAAGAGGAAAACGATATGAATACGAAAATTATACGCATCCACGCGCCACGGCGCAACCCGCGACACCCGGTACGGGGTTATAGCCAGCCGGAGTTGGACATGCTGACGCTCCGCGCGTTGGCTGAGCTTGTGGTCGATGCGATGGAACAGCGTGGCGCGATTCCGCCCAGCCTTGGGAGGTGAAACTATGAGCAAGTTTGCGAAAGCCGAACGCAAGACCGCGAAACTACGGGCCGCACTGTGCGGAACCAGTGGCAGCGGCAAGACGTACTCTGCTCTATTGCTTGCTCGTGGACTGGCGGGGGATGGTGGGAAAATAGCCGTCATCGATACCGAGCGCGGAAGCGCTAGCCTGTACAGTGACGTGACCGATTTCGATGTCGCTGAACTGGCTCCCCCGTTTAATCCGCGCCGCTATCGGGAGCTGATCGCCGAAGCCGCGCGCGGCTATGACGTGCTTGTGATTGACAGCCTGAGCCATGCCTGGACTGGCGAGGGCGGCGTGCTGGAAATGCACGACAAGGCGACCCAGGCAGCACGAGGAGGAAACAGCTATACCGCATGGAGAGACGTGACGCCGGAACACAACGCGCTCGTAGATGCCATTTTGGCCGCGCCCTGCCATGTCATCCTGACCATGCGGAGCAAGACCGCATACGAACTTCAGGAAAACGAGAAAGGGAAAAAGACCCCGGTCAAGATCGGCCTCGCCCCGATTCAGCGGGATGGGATGGAGTACGAGTTTACCCTGGTGTGGGATTTGTCAGTGGAAAAGCATATCGCCACGGCAAGTAAGGACCGCACGCGGATTTGGGACGGGCGGAACGATGTCATCGGCGTCAAGCATGGTGCAGAGTTAAAAGCATGGCTTGAGTCAGGCAAGTCCGCGCCACCGGTAGCGACTGCTTCAGCGCAGGAAGCCATCGAGCCGCCGCCCGTCGCGTCGCAAGATTTCGATGCGGAGATCGAGGCTATCAATCACAAGCCGGAGTTGCGCAAGTGGCTACAAGAAACGATGAAGGATTATGGCTGGCATAAGGATGATCCGGTTTACGTTTCTGTGAAATCCGCCTGTGCGGAACGCGCCGCCGCTATCGATGCCAAGGTTCAGCCGGTTGATGAATTCGAGGCCGCCCTTGGCCCGGTGCCGGACGTGGAGTAGCGAGGCATGAAAAACATCGAAATAAAGAACATCGGACCCATCGCTTCGGTCACGATCCCGGTCCCGGAAGCGGGCGGGGTCGTGGTTCTCACCGGGCGCAACGGCAGCGGCAAGAGTCACGCCTTGGAAGCCGTCAGCGCCGCAACCACCGGAAAGGGAAAGCCGCCGCTTAAGGATATGGCGAAGAGCGGAACAGTCAGCGTCCCCGGCGTCACGATGACCGTAGGCCGGTCGGTGCGGCGGCAAGGGGAACTCCAAGTCGAGACCCTGGAAGGAAGGCTCTCAATCGCGGACCTCGTGGACCCCGGATTTGTGGACCCCGAACGAGCCGACGCCAAGCGCATCAAGGCGCTGGTGGGCCTCTCGAAAGCCGACATCAGCGAGGGCGATTTGCACGGGTTTCCCGCGAATCTCATCAAGGATTTGAGCCTGGACGATCCGGTTGCCGCCATGTCCGAGTTGCGAAAGCGGTTGAATATCGGCGCGAATGAGTACGAGAAGTTATCGGCGAAGGATGAAGCAGCGGCGGCGGGTATCCTCGAATCCATGACTGGCGACCTGGACACGCCCCTCGATCCGGCAGCGGCACAAGATCGGGTCACGGCGGCGATTCGGGCGGTTGACGCACTGCAAAAGCAGTCCGAGTTGTCGGAAGCGGCCAAGGCTCGGATCGAGGCGGCGCGGGAGCGGCTGGCTGAGTTGCCGGATGTCAATGTTGATAAGGCGCTGCAAGAAGCGGCGCGACTTGAAGTCGAGACCGCACAAAAGAAGGCGCGCGCGCTGCAACTGAAGACTGAATATGAAGAAGCCCTCGCGCAATATAAGCAAAGCGCGGAAGACTTACGCATTGCTGGCGCTCATTACGACTCCAAGTCTGAGCAAGCCAAACTCCGCTCCGAACTGGAACGGCAGATCCAGGAAGCGCATGTCGATCCGCCCTCCGCCGATGCACTCGCCAACGCCGCCGCTGAACTGGAAGCGGCTAAGGCATCGCAAGCTCAAGCCGCCCAACAGCAAGTCATGATGCAACAGCGGGAGCGGGCGGACGCCTTGAAGTTCAGCGCCCAGGAATACGCCGACGAGGCCAAGGAGCTGCGGGAGAAGGCCAAGCAGACCGATGAAGTCTTGTCGGAGATCGTCGCCGAGATTCCGGCTTGCCCGCTGCGGGTGGTGGATGGGCGGCTGGTCACAGATACGAAGCGAGGCGCTACCTTCTATTCCGACCTGTCCGCCGGTGAGCGGTGGCGGATCGCCTTGGACATAGCCATTCAAGCGGTGGGCACCGGTGGGCTGTTGGTCATCCCCCAGGAGGCGTGGGAAGGATTGGACCCTGCCAATCGGGCGGCGATTGACGCACAAGCCAAGGCTGCGCAAGTAGTGGTGCTCACGGCGGAATGCAGCGCCGATGACGGAATTGTGGCGGTGAAGCAGTGATAAGCCATGCGAACTCCACACACCAGTTGCCAGCAAGGCAAGCGAGTTTTCATCAAGACAAAGGATGGTCGTGTGTATCGAGGCAAATTTTTCGACCGGACCGCAAAGCATGTTGTGTTTTACGGCGGCCTACAAATTCCAGCAGGATCAATCCGAGTCTTTAAGATTGATCGCGGACAAAGAGGATAAGACATGCAAGCAAATCAACACGATCTCCGCGTCATGGTACGCGGCGCTTACGACCTGCAAAAGCTCCGCATTCAGATGGGAAATCGGATCGTCGGTAACTTCAAAGCGAAGTTGGGCCAAGCGCCCGGTGAATCTGAGGACGCATCATTGGACGCGGAAGGGAAGAAAATCCTTAACGATTTGCGGGAGCACTACCGAAAGATTACGGACGGCGTGAAGACCTACCCGCGCCAGAAGTCATTCAAGGGCGACGAGGTGATTTCCAGCTATACCGAACTCTGTCTGATCGGTCAGTACGTCGATCTCGAATCGGACGAAACCCGGCATTTTACGCGGTTGGGTAACGTGCTGGATGATTACGCGGTCTATCGGGAATATCTCTCCGAAGTGCGTGGCATTGGACCCGCAATGGCCGGAGTGATTATCTCTGAAATCGACATTACCAAGGCACGGTATTCCTCATCGATTTGGAAATATGCCGGGCTGGATGTTGCCGAAAACGGTCAAGGCCGAAGTCGCAAGGCTGAACATCTGGTGAAAGTTAGCTACGTCAATCGGGACGGAGAGGAAGCGGAACGGAACTCTATTACCTTCAACCCGTTTCTGAAAACCAAGCTCATCGGGGTTTTAGCGCCGTCCTTTATTAAGTTGTCCAATCCTATCTATGCTCCGATCTATCGCGGATACAAGCATCGCTTGGAAAGCAACCCGGCTCACCAGGAGAAAAGCAAGGGTCATCGTGACAATATGGCCAAGCGGTACATGATCAAGATATTTTTGATTGATCTGTATAAGGCGTGGCGCACAATCGAAGGATTGCCAGTAACGCCGCCTTACCATGAGGGGAAACTCGGTATTTTCCATCGTGCAGCTTAGCCACTTCCTGCTAGACACCCAATGACCGAAAGCGGGTCATGGAAACTTAGGCAACCATACTGAATAAGCGAGCCACTGCATCCGAGACACCCAGAGGGAAGAGGCCATCAAAGCGGGAAAACCCGGCGCCAGGGGGGCCCGCGGGAAAACCAAAAAAAAAGCCAAAAAACATGGCAAGACACCCAAAGAAAGCAAGCGAGTCAGCGTGCCTTAGACAACCAAGGAATTCGAGCGAGCCAAGACTGTTAAGGAAACCAATGAGCACAAGCGTGTCAATGGGGGAAAGTCAACCAAAGGCCAGTAGCGATTTACTTTGAAGGCGACCCAGCGACCGCCGAAATCGCTGTAATAACTCATATTCCATGCCGCCCCTCATGATGGGGCGGCATGTTAACAACGATGGATTATGAATATAACGCGGAGATAGCTATGAGCGAACAACTTGCACAAGCATTATTAAAGAACCTGCGCGATGTATTGCAGCAGGAATCGCAGTTGATACTCGTCAGCATGATGATGGAATGAAGGCGCGTATTTTATCGCCGCACGGAATAGTATGGGTATTCGATGAAGACCTCATGCTTGTCGAGTCGGCATGAAAATCATCGGGAGTAACTACATGTGGCAACCAATGGAAACAGCGCCAAAAGACGGCTCGCCAATTCAAGCAAAAATACCAGGGCACGGCAGCGACAATATTATCCAGTGGATGTGCATCGATGATTACTGGACGTGGGGGATGGTTGAGGATCAGGACTGGCCTGATTCGTGGGATGACGGGCTTTGCTGGGCATCGAATAGCATCGGGCATCCGTCCGTGCTTCCTGTTGCATGGCGTCCGATAGAATGATAGAGCGCACCGCCACCTTCAGTCTTTGCCGCACATGGCGCTACTCACTTTTTCGGCGGTGGGCGAATGGCGGAGACTATGCCATGTTCATCGGCTTGAATCCGTCCACCGCCGACGAAACACAAGACGATCCGACCGTAAGGCGCTGCATCCGGTACGCGCAATCGTGGGGTTATGCCGCGCTGTACATGACGAACATCTTTGCTTTTCGTGCGACTGATCCTCGCGTGATGAAGCGGTTTGACGATCCGGTTGGCCCTCAGAATGACACGGCGCTAATTCGATTGGCAGCGGACGCGGGAATCGTGGTAGCAGCTTGGGGCGTACATGGGGAGCATCTGGGGCGCGGTGATGCAGTGCGGCGTTTCCTGCATCGGATGCATGTCCTGAAACTCACAAAGGGCGGCTATCCGTGCCACCCTTTGTATCTGAAAGCGGATTTGAAGCCGGTGCCGTGGAGCTAGCGCAACAATTACCAAATCGATTTTCATCAGTATGAGAAGGATGCAATAGGGTATTGAAAATATTTTTTAGTCATGCAATATTGTCATCGCGCCATGTTGGCGCTTATAGAAAGGTGATGGAATGGGATATGCTTTGATGACTACTGATGAGCTGCTTGAGCAAAAGCGGCAAATCGAATCAGAGTTGATAGGCCGCATCAATGAAGAGATCGAGAAGATAGAACAGCGCCGCGCTGAATTGATGGCGATGAAGCCTACCGAGAAGCCGAAAGAGCGGGCGAAGAAAAAGTACGTGAAGTCTTCGCGACCCGCGAAGTTTCGCAATCCAAACGACCCAACGCAGACCTGGACTGGCCTCGGCAAGCCGCCGGCTTGGGTGGATGTGGTGGGGCGTGAAGCATGCTTGATTCGTGATGAGGGCTAAGCAATGCTGAAATTTGAAAACGAAATTATGGGCGACGTGCCGGTTTCCATCGAACGCCGGTTGATCCTGCCGACGCTGGAAGGAATGAGCTTTGGCGATCTTCGGTATATCGCCGATTCAATCGATGAATATTCCGGTGAGGTCAAGGCGATGTTGGAACTGAAGCGCGAGGAACGCATCGCCGAGCTGAAGGCTCAGGTTGAAGCCGACAAGGCCCGGATGGCGGCGACGGAAGCGGAACTGGCCGCGCTGTGTCCACCACCGGTGAAGATGGCCAACCCGTCCACGCCGAAATACCGCGACCCGGCGAAGCCCGAAAACACTTGGGCCGGGCGCGGCAAGCAGCCGGGGTGGCTGAAGGAAAAGCTGGAAGCAGGTGCCTGCCTTGAGGATTTCTTGCTCGACCAGCCGACCACGCTGAGTTCGGCGGACGATCCGGGGTTTTGACCTTCCGCAATATTTTGAGCAGACGCCCATTAGGCAGGGCACCGGGCTGTAACCCCGTGGTCGGCTAGTTCCGTGTTGGTTCGAATCCAACCTGCTCAACCGAATTCAAGGAGTGGCGATGAGTCCGAATGCACGAAAATCAAACGAAACGCAAACATCATTCCGGGCGCGACTCAAACTACAACGTCAATATGAGAAGCATCGCGCAAAAGGCCGCGTGGTTTGGGATTCTCAGAAGCAAGGAACCTATGTCCGAGCCAAGCATGGCGAATTGGGGCGTAGGGCATGAGCCTGAAACTCTACAGAGTGACGCATTTACCGATGCAAAGAGCACGGTAACGTGGTGGCTATCTGGAGTGAGGTGGTGAATGAGTACTAAAGAATGCTCTAAATCGGTATTATCAACTGATTATTATTTGTGCGATGTTTGCGGAAATACTACTTTTCAAGACTTTGAGTTGAGCTATGGGATGAGCGATTCAATTAATATCAACCCAGATACAAAGCACCCATGGCCAGACGGCAACGTTGGCGACATGGCGGTGATCTGCAAGGAATGCGCGAAAACGCATCGAATCGAAATCGTGACCATCGAGCCGGAGAGGTGATCCATGTCCAGCCACCGCAAGCGCCCGCCGCGCCCCTCCAACCGGCTTCCGAAGAACCTATATGCCGTCCTGGACGGAGACCTATCGAGCCTACGGGCTACGAAGGAGGCCGCTAGGGGTGCCAAGGGCGCGTCAGGAAAACGCCTAGAATCGCAGAATTTGCCGTTTGAGGGGAAGCCATGAATCCAGGTTATAATCCGGTGGAATTCCACCCAATTAAAAATTCGCCGGAACGGGGGTCGTCGAAATGAGAACAACAACAAATCCAATCGCCCCGGCGTGCGACATGCTTTGCCAACTCTCTGAAGCAGATATTATGTCCACATAAGAGCGCAAAGACTAGACGATACCCAAACAAGACAACGCCAACGGATTCACCTTGAGGAACCGCCAAAATGAGCGCCCGCTTTAAACTCGCGCCAGCTAATCCGCTGGAGCAGGATATTCAGAGCCAGATCATCGAATACCTGCGGATTGAACAGGCGCGGGGCCGGGTGGTGTGGTTCGAGCGTTCCAACGGTGGCGGCATGAAGGACAAAACGGGCCGGGTACTGCGGTTCTACTGGCTCTATTTGCGCGGCAAGATTCCGCGCAGCAAAGGCAAAGCGGATTTAAGTGGAATGCTGGCCGGTGGTAAGTTCTTCGCACTGGAAGTAAAACGGGGCAACGAAAAGCCTACCAAAGATCAGATTGAATATCTCGCAGCAGTTCGGGAGGGTGGCGGTATCGCGGCGGTCGTTAGAAGCTTCAACGATGCGAAAAATGTTTTATTTGCTGACGGGATTAAAGCCGTGCTGGCTGAAGAGGAAATGAATCATGCCATTACCTAATCAACAACAATCATGGGCTGACATTAACCGCCTTTTTGCTAATCCAGACATTCCAAAAGATATATTTGGCTCTCCCAAGGAAAATCTAGCACACGAAATCGCTGAGCTTAGACTAGAGATTGCCGCCCTACGTGCTGAACTGGCGCCTGTTCCTTCGTTGATTGTTACAGGCCAGCAGGCGTTAGATGAATTTAAAAATTGAGAATGTAAACCCATGAGCAAGAGTTATAGTTTGCACACGAACTCGTTGATCGTTAAACCGGTGGGCCAACCGATTTATTGCGAAGAGGCGACCACTGTTTCAATCGAGGACGAGGCGGCGGGTTATTTGTCGAGATTACCCAACATCACGCCGATGGCCGGAGTCGGATAAGCGTGGGTCATGAAGAATGGCCGCTGATCGTTGCCGCCGTCAATGCCATGTTTGAAGAGATTGCGAAAATCGAGGCCGAGGATAAATGAAACCTGAAATTCTGGCGGCTGCACATTGGGCTTACGTCGAGAGCGTCCTGCAACTGCACGACGAAGACCAGGGCGTCATCGAGAAATGCGGTGAGCACTACAAAGCCGCATTCGTCCACGGATTCAAGCACGGCATCGAGTCTCTAGCCGAGAACAGCGCCGATAAAGGGTCAAAAATCGCGGTGACGCGCATCTACGGCGCCAGGGGTGCGGATGTCTTCGCTGAGGGCATGCTCAGTACACAGGGCGACCTGATCAAGATCGAGGGGAGCCGGGACATGGAAATCACACCGGATGAAGCCGCAAGACTTGGGAAAGAATTGATCCGGCTGGCGAGGATTGGTGGATGGATCGACCCGGATGAATCTACCGATTGGAGCGCTGCATAATGCACTCTCCGTAGCGATCTGGAACGGTTCGCCGCCGGCGTCAACTCATGGGTGACAGCGCCCGTCACTCAATCGATGTTTGACGCCCTGGCGTGCTTCGCGGCCGACGAGGGTCTTGGCGCTCTCCAAGGCTCTACCCTGCTTCGCCTCCTCAACCAATACTGGTACGCCGCCGCCGCGCAACAGTTCGAGCGATGGGACCGCACAAGAAGCGCCGCCGTCTTGCGGAACGCCGCTTATTCGAGAAGGATGGATTTCAGTCGTGACCACCCGCGCCGAACTCTTGAAGATCATCGAAGAGGCTGCCGACATTCATTGTCATCCGGCCAACCTGATTTCCGCTATTGTTCAGGTCGAATCTGCTTTCGATCCGTCCGCGATCCGCTATGAACCGACTTTCTACGCGCGGTACGTTCTAGGAGGGCTGTTCAAGCCCATCTATCCATGCTCAAAGGAAACCGAAGCGCACGCCCGCGCAACATCATGGGGACTCATGCAAGTGATGGGTCAGACGGCACGGGAGCGCGGATTTAAGGGGACGTTCTTATCAGAACTATGCATTCCGGCTGTCGGTCTGTATTGGGGGTGTGAGCACTTGGGTTATCTGCGTTCAAAGTACGAGAAAACGCACGGCATGGAGGGAGTAGTCGCCGCTTATAATGCCGGCAGTCCTCGCAAGAATCACACCGGGCAATTTGTCAATCAAGTCTATGTCGAGAAGATCAGGGAAGCGGGCGGGTTTAAGTCATGAGATACTATCTACACGTGATCCTTGCCATGGCCGATGTTCGCTACCAAGCGGCGTATTGGGAACAAGTAGCGGTTTCCGAGTGGTGGCTTTCCGTTGTGAATCAAATCAAGAAGAGAATTTAAGATAATGGAACACAACATTATTAGTGTTTCAGGAGGAAAAGATAGCACGGCACTGCTTCTGCTTGCTATTGAGCGCCATCCCGACAACATGCAAGCGGTGTTTGCGGATGTTGGCAACGAGCACGATATAACTTATGAATACGTGCGTTATCTAGAGAAAGCGACCGGCGTAAAGATTCGCTGGATCAAGGCTGACTTCTCTCAGCAAATCGAAAGAAAAAAGGCATACGTTATTGCAAAATGGTCGGATAAAGGAGTTCCGCAGGAAACGATTACGCGCGCTGTTTCCGCGCTAGTGCCAACCGGCATACCGTTCTTAGATTTATGTCTTTGGAAAGGACGATTTCCAAGCGCTAAAGCAGCTTTCTGTTCTGAAGAATTGAAACGCAATCCAATCATTGAGCAAGTGCATCTACCGCTGTTGGAAGACGGAAATACGCTATATTCGTGGCAAGGCGTTCGGGCTGACGAATCGCGCCGCCGCGCCGCATTGGACGAACTTGAAAACGTCGGTGGCGGATTATGGAATTATCGGCCTATCTTGAAATGGACCGCATCTGATTGTTTCGCCATGCACCGCAAGCACGGCATCAAGCACAATCCGCTGTATGAAATGGGGATGGGTCGTGTTGGCTGTATGCCGTGCATAAACTGTAGGAAGGACGAATTATTAGAGATAAGCAAGCGGTTTCCAGAAGCTATTGAACGGATTAGGCAATGGGAGACTGCTGTTAAGCAAGCAAGCAAGTGGGGAGCAACATTCTTTCCGGCTCCATCCGTTGATAGCGAATGGTCGGCAAAGCAGACAATCGACGTTGTTGTGGAGTGGGCTAAGACGAGCCGGGGCGGAAAGCAATACGACTTTCTGCGCGTGCAGGACAACGGGCCGATATGTTCATCCTTATACGGACTATGCGAGTAATATCGAAGAAATGAAAGACGCCATTCTCTTCGTCGTCTCTATGGCGCTGATCTTTTCAGTCCCCATCGGGCTATCCCTGTTTGCGATCATTGGTCGATTATTGGGAGCGTCATGAAAGCATTCATCCTCGCTGCTTGCATTGCTTCAGCGCCTTGTCTCGCTGATGACGGCGTTACGTGGATTACCCCGCATGTCGTCGATACCGGGGTTTCTGCTGCGGTATTGCAATCCGTCCCCGGCGCGGTTGAACTGAATCCCCTGGGCTTCCCCGGCGTCGTCGTCGCCAAGTTCGCGCTGGAAGGTATCGCGTTGGGCTATCGAGACGCGGGCGATGTCGAGACGTGCAAAGCCGTCGCTGGCGGTGCCCGCCTTGGTGGATGGATCGGAACCGGTGCGACCCTGGGCGGCCTAGCCGCTGGCCCGGTCGGTCTGGCGCTGTCGATTCTGCTGGTGGTTGCGGCGACGGCGTTGTCTTGTGCGATTATCTGGAAAACGCTATGAAAAACTGCACAGGCTGTAAATACGCTGACTGGCAGCGGACAAAATCCGGCAATCTGCATCCGTCTGCTGATGGAGAATGCACTTACGATGTCAAGCGACCTGTTGTTCCGTCAGGAATGAGTATGAGCTTTCATATTTCCGGCGGATTCATTAATAGGCGGCGCGAATTACGCGATCACTGCCCATGCTATGAGGAAAAGAAATGAGTTGGTTTAAATTTGTCACAGGCGACCGCGTTCGCAAGATCGGAGGAAGCTATCAAGCGGACGGAGAAATAAAGGCCGCATTTCTCGCTGATGATGGGTCGGCTCGGTATGTATTTCGATTCGATAAGCCTGCCGGCCTGTTGCATATATTCAACGACGGGCAGCTTGAGAAGATCAATAAAATTTCTCCGGTTATTATTGATCTTACTGAAGATCAGCAAACGGATATTTTGCCCATCATGGAAGAACTTAGCAGGATCGCATCTGAGGGGAATCCAGGGATGGCAATAGCGCAAGTATTCGATGATCATATGCGAGTTGAGCTATTCGATCACGAACAAGGCATGAAAATTAAATCTGCTCTTGGCAGGAATGGATCAAAAATAATAGTAGCCGCTAGTTGATGAACATAAAAAGCTTGACTCCAAAACAACGAAAAACGCTAGATGGCCTCGCAAAATTAGGGCGTCCAGCGAAACGACTTGAGATTGCGCAATCTGGTGGAATTGACGGGACTCAAGCCGCTCGTGCGCTCAGCAGACTTGAAGCGTATGAATTTTTTGAGAATAATGACGAATATCAATGGACGATTACCGATACCGGGAAATCGATATTGCTAAGCCTAGAAATAGAAGATAGGGAAGCCAATAAGCAAGACGCGAGTAATTCTGATGAAAGGTGATCATTGAATGCTACTCAGAATAGAAGCCCCTCACTTCGTCGCCGGTTGCGAGTTGGTCAAGTGTGGCGATAGCTGGAAAGTCAACCAAAAGGCTTGCGCGACTATCATTAAATGGATTGTCAAGTTGAATCCAATTCAGGAAAGGAGGTATTTAATTTCGCAAGGCTGGGAATGGGAGTGGATGGAATGACCGATAAAGCCTACCAATGGATTAGCATTGAAGAGCAGACACCTCCTCTAGATACTGTTTGTTTTCTATCTTTTGGACATTGGGTTGGATTTGGGGCGCGGATTATCATTAACGCTGAGGTTGATCCGCGTTCGGTTTTTTGTGGGGTTCTTGGGGTTCCAATTTTTCACGATGGATCAAGCAAGTGGTACGCCGAATTCGATATTGACAACATTATGCATCCGACGCGCTGGATGCCATTGCCGACACCGCCTGCAAAAACTGGAGAATAGGCCGAGGTTTCTCGCGGAAAATCCTGATGAACACAAACGACGAACGAATATGCCGAGACAAAGCAATCGAGATGCTTGATAGGATGATCGAGCACCACTCGCTACGATATAAGAGCAGGTTTTCAGTAAGCGATCATCTAGCGGCCGTCGAAACCCTGAAAGCTATGCGCGACCACCTGGACCGCTGCTACGAGATACGAAGTTGCGATTGAATTCAGCGCCCCCATTAGCTCAGTCGGTAGAGCGCCTGATTTGTACTCAGGATGTCGCGGGTTCGATTCCTGCATTGTCATAACCAGTCAAATATAGTTCTCTAAAGCTGCAACCAATCCTCGCGACCATTGCAGTCGCGCGGCGCTCTCCGAAACCCGACGACTTTCGGATTATCCCTGTCTTGACCCTCAAACAAGACAAGCACTTCGTCGCCCTCCTCGAATCCGTACCCGTTACAAGGCGGATACGAAATGACCACATTGGATAGCGTGGCCGTCGCATTTATGTCCATCGGAACTTTCGGGTCTTCGTCAACAAATTGACGCGGCTCCATCACTTCCAGAGTCAAATCACAAACCGCCAGCGGCTTGTTAAGGCTGGTAATCGTCGCATACCGCCATAGTGGTTTCCACTTAAAATGTCCAGGCTCCAACGCGGAATTATAGAAAACCGATTCCGGCGATGCGGAAACAGCCGGCGATATGCGTCCAGGCGGCACTTGCGATTCATTGAATGGCGCAAGATTCCATGGACGTTCTTCGACGTAGACGGTCTGCGGGTACACACCGCCAGTTTCCACGAACCCCGGCGTAACGGAATCATTCCGATTCCAGCCTGGCGGTTCCGCTGTCGAATACTCAGTGCCGACAACCAGCGTTTCGGTATAAAACGTGGCCCACACGTCATAGACTTGCGCTGCTAGTGCTGTTTTCAGAGCCGTCAACTCATCAATCCGCGCCAGCCGTCGGTCATATTCCGCAAGAATCCGCGCCAACTCCCGCCGCGCCGCTGCTTCTTTTCCAGCAGCAATTCCAAACTTGCGCACCGCATCCCCCAATTTTTCGGGCGTCGTCGTTTCAGTCCGTGGCGGTTCAATCTTCTCAATCCCTGCTTCCTGTTCCCGCGCCGCTGCTTGAGCCGGATCGTCGGGGTAGGTCACGGTCGGCGGCGACGGGTTAGGGTCGGGGTCTGGATGCGCGAGCAACGCGACCCAAATATGTGTAGCGGGATGATTGGCGCTATAGGTGTAGGCGACGCCGACCTGTGTCGCTACGTCCGAAAAGAGGGGATGGCTGCTGTTCCTTGTCCACGAATTGACGGCACCGGATGCGGTCAGCGCGCCGCATGAGAGTAGCTCGACGGTCATGTCTGATTGGTATCCAGTCGCCGCCACCCTGCTGCTTGGCACGCTCTTATCGCTGCCGATATGACCCATCAGCTTATGCCCGGACATATCGTAGACATGCCGTCGCGCGGCAAAATCTAGGTCATCGTCGCGAGTCAATGCGGCTTTGCCAGCGCCGGTACGCGCGGCGTTGATCGCATCGAATAGCGGCCCCTCTTGCGCTTTATCGGCCGGGTCCCACGGCAACCCGGTTCCCGGGTCGTCTTCCGTGGGCGGCGTCAGCGGCGGAGGGTTGCCAGAATTCAGCAGGTCTTGCTGCCATTGGTTGATAACCTGATTCATCGCCGCCCGGGCGATTTCCGTCTCATCTTCCAGCAGCGACAGCGTAAGCACGGCCCGGCCCAGCGTCGCGGAATATGCGGACTGCGTGTCCTGCATGTCTTTCAGTTCCGCATCCAAGCGGCGCAAGTCATACGCCGGACGCGCGGTGTAAAGCCCGTCCCCCTTGTTTTCTACGATGACCGCGCGGCCCATTACAGCGGAGCCTCCTGCACTACCATTTCCGAGTAAAACGGCGTAATCCGATACGTGATCGAATACGCGACAAACGACCACACGCCATCGTCCACGGTATCGCCTGGACGCAAGAGCGGGTTCACTTTCGTGCATGAGATCGACCGCCGCCCGGCCTCTCTGGTGCGTTGGTAGACCCCTTCCAGGTAGCGCGTTTGCAGCGTCTCCAGCACCGCCGAGACTCGGCATGTCACCTTGCATGTGACGCCGTGCGATTCTCGCGTATCTTCCACGTCAGTAATCGTCGCCCTCAGCATTTCGCCCAGTGTTTCAGTGCCGCCGGTCTTGAGTCCGGTATAAATCACCAGTTGCCCGATGCCTTCCAGTGCCCGCAGTGCCATCACCGTGGCTTGCGCAAGCCCAGCCGTCTGCACCAGCAGCCACGTTGATTCGTTGCGGCGGCGTCGGCACTCGAAACCGATCATAGGGACTTCGATCAGACTAGCCGTGCCGGTCACGTAGCAGCGATAGACCGCCTGACCATCGCCTAGGGGAGGCGTAGTCGGCGCTTGTGGCGTCGGGATCGCGAGGGCTAGCGGAATCGCCAAAGCTGGCATGACATACGCCGGACCGCCGCCAGGGATGCCCAGCACCACCGGCAAGGCCAGCGCCGGCACATTGGTTGTGATTGCCGTGACGACTTTGAACGCGCATACACCCCAAAGCGTCGTTCCGTGTGTATACTCGGTCTGGTATGTCCCGCTATTGTTATACTCTTCGAGTTGCCCGACCGCCGCTTGCCGCGTCCCGCACACCCACACGCCGCCGGCCGGGTCAACGCTAATTCCGTAGGGCGTGGCGTTTAAATCGCTGCCGCCGCCATACGTTGATTCCCATTGCTGCGTGCCACTTGAATTGTATTTGCGGACAACGCCATAAACACCACTCGCCTTGAAACAAACATAAACGTTTTGGCTTGAATCAACGGCAATCCCGTAAACGGTTCCTGATGTTGCTGACGCCATGTAATTTCTGGACCATTGCAATGACCCGGAATTATCGTATTGACGGACGCAATATCCGCCAGTATAAGCGCCGCATATATAAACGTAACCAGACGCATCAACGGCAATTCCGTAAACCGTTGCGCCATGATTAGCAGTCCATTGCTGCGTGCCACTTGAATTGTATTTTCTAATGCTGACACTGCTAACTACATCGCCGCCTATATAGACATTATTCGACGAATCAATGGCTACGCATCGTGTTGTACCGCCATGATTTGCGTGCCATTGTTCAGTGCCGGATGCATTGTACTTGACAATGCTTGCGCCGCCCGATGAAGCACCGACGACTACAACATCGCCGGAATCATTGACAGCAATTCCGTAAAGCGTGGTTACGTGGTAATAGCGCTTCCACAACAAATTCCCGTCAATATCGTATTTGCGTGTCGTATTGACGGTAAAATCCGTGGTATCGAGTTTTGCTTTGCCTGCTGTATAAACATTGCCATCTGAATCAGCATCAACCGCATAAACCGAATCGAAATGATCGGCGGTCCAAATCTCAGTCGTATTGCCGTCATCGAAAAACTTTGTCGTTTTATTCGACGTATTTCTATCACCGACCACCGCAATATGGACGGTCATGATGCAGCCTCGGCGATTTCCATGACTTCGCGAGTCGGCGATACGCTATATGTGATTTCCGCCACGACCATGGTTTCTTCTCCGCCCAAATCGGCCGTGTCTCCCGGTTGCAGGTAGGTATCCACGGCACACCGCGCGCGCCGCCGTCCGTCACTCAGATTTCGATAGGACACGCCTCGCACTGTCCTAACTTTAGGATTAGCGATTTCGGCCGTATCTTTGGCGTTTAGGCTTGCCGAGGCGCGACCTGAGCCGGCGTCCCACCGGTACGGCGTCGTTTCGTCCATCGGCGCGGCGAGGATTTCATCAAGCTGTTCTGTCCCGTCCCGCAGCCGTATCCCGCGCTTGATGATCAGCGTCCCGTCTGTTCGGTCAATGACTTGCTGAATTTGCGCGTCCGATAGCCCTGGACAAATCGCGGTCATGGACAAGACGCCGTAGCCGCGCCTACAGGTAAACGAAGCCATGGGAAGCTCTACAGTCCCGGTGCCGCCTGTCAAATAGAGCCGGTAGACAGTGGCCAGCGGGAATGCGCCGGCATACTCTCGAATGACTTTAGGCGCGGCCAACGACAAATAAATCGGCAAGGCCGGAATGCTGGTGTACCGGTCGCCGATGGTTTCCGGGATCGCCAATGCCAACGGCAATGGTATTGATGGTAGCTGCTGGACGTTCTCGTAATAAACCGACAGCGGCGAATCGATGGATGAAACTTGTGACCCGGCTAGATACACGGTTCCGTCCGTATCATTGACATCCATTTGTGTGATTGGGGCTAGATAATAAGGATCATTCCATGTCCTATGCACGGAAATCGTCTTACTGATAAACGCTAGGCTTGTATTGAATAATGAAACGTGGCCGTTAAAATAAGCAACGGTCGGATAATAAAACGACTTCATGAATAGCGTGGAATTCTTATAGCGCAATTCCAGCGGAGTATTACCGGCTCTTGAAATACCAGCGGCAGTTAATGCGTCAATGCCAGCGATATAATTACCGTCCGTGTCCCATTTTACTATATCGTAATTATCTGATGACGTGTTGTAATAAACGAGATTTTCTGAAACGTCATTCGGGTCATAATCATTCAGCGCATAATAACCGCTGCCTCCGTAATTAAGAGTATAGATGTAGCCAGAACCATCCAAGACCATCCCGGTCATAGGCGCATTTAAAACCACGGTCCACAAATGCGTTCCGTCTGATTGATATTTACTCAGTTCCCCGGCTTCTACGGTCGAACTAGCGGTATAAACATTTCCACTTCCGTCAATCTGAATCGCATGAATCGTGTGCGTTCCTTGCGATAGAAGCGGCGGATCTCCAACGTAATACGGCCATATCTCAGACGATTTCGACCATAACAACGAACCGCTTGAATCGTACTTTCTGAATGAATAGTACGAGTCCGAAGCATTTTGATAGCCTCCGACATAGATTGATCCATCAGATTCGTCTATGGCAATCGCTAGGATATAATTCCCGTGTAGGCTTGGGAATGTAATGCGGTCACCATTGCGTCGATAGACTCTGAAGAATTCCCCGGATGTCTTTAGCTCGCTAGTTGGATACGCATATTGCCGATGAGCCATATATAAGTGGCCAGACGCATCAGCAGCCATGACGCGCGGCACATCGCCATAGATAACTCCGCCCCACCGAATCTGATAGATCAGGTTATCGGCTTCATCATAGCCTTTTGCGACAACTGGGTTTTCGCTAGCGCCGTCTAGCGATGCTCCCATGTACCAAACAATGCCATTGGCCATTATGTCGGCCGATAGAATAACTTGTCGGTAGCATTCCAGCTTAACGTATAGTTGCTGCCGGTATTAACAATGTCAGCCGGCGTCGTGTCAAGCAATGAATAAAAAAGCAACGGGTTTGTCAGCCCTCCGCCAGACCCTAATTTGTAGCAAACAGCATAACGAAATGTCTTTGTTAACGACGTCCATATCACATCGTCATAGTCAATATTGCTATTCGTAGCGACCGGATTTGCAATCGTCTCACCGCCAGTTGTATATCCGCTGCCGGTAGAAACTTCATAAGAAGAAACGTCAGCCCATTGCGTATGCGCGCTGCTCGGCGTATAGCTGGACGTAACGAGGGCAATCTTCAACGTGTCGGTATCAAGATCGATGCCGCCCGTGTTCAGCAGTTTCCACAAGTGATCGTAAGCCGTAATTGTGGTAGCCATTTCATGAGTCCAATCGGCTCACAAGCCGAATTGATAGATTGAGAGTGTCTTTATTGATCGTCATCGACGGAATGCCAAGATATGCGCCAATTTCGCAACACACGATGACTTGGCTGTAATACGAAATTAGATATTTGATCGTTTCCAGACTAGCGCGAGTTGGATATTTGACGGACGATTTGATCGTCTGGTCGGCGACTGAATATCCGGTATCGTAAACCGATACGCCACCGTCCAGGGTCGCGGTTACGCTTCCACGGCGTTCCGCGTCATACGGATTAGCAATGAAGGCGTCTAATATAATAGCGCCGCTTGGGTCGTATGATGTTGCCGATAGACTAATCATGTCACACCCAACAAATAATCAGCAAAGTCAGCATTGGCTCTCACGCGAATCGACTTTAGGATTTCCCACATAAACGCTTCAAGTTGTGGCGCAAGTCCGGTTCCATCTATCTTTATGAATAGAATCTCCACGGTCCAATGCCCTGGTCTTAGCGCGAATGTTCTCAATCTCAGCTTGCGTGACTTTTCGTTGAAGCTCTAAAGCCGCATCGCGCCGCTTATTCTCGGCCTCAATCTGTTCAATAATCCGCAATTGCGTATAGGTGTCCGCGCTGGCCAGCGACCCGAAAAGGCTGCCTAGCAAATCGCCGGTGCTATTGACCGTGGTATTGATTGAATCAAACGTCGCTTTGACTCTATCCGCTTGCGCTTCAAGATCGGCGACATTCAGATTAACGTAAGCCTCAATGGTCTTGATGCGCTCATTAGATGCAATCTCTTCCATCTTTGCTTGGAATTCTTGCGATTTCTTAGTCGCCTCATCAACTTTTTTTGCCTTGATCCGCAGCTGCCGTGCTCACCGCAGCAAAAGCCCCGGTAGCTTTTACTGTAACCCCTGGAAGGCTTGAATACGACTTAACAAGCGCTTGATTAATCGCTACAGCGCCAGATATGTTGGTTGTATATTCTCCTACCTTTACATTATCTGGCAGTTTTAGTTCTGGCAAATCCTCGTAGCTTCCAATAAACTTCTTATTCGAATCAACAATGTTTAGTGTTGCTTCGTCAATTTTGTTGAGTTTAGCTAATACCCCATCCCATGAATCGATAGGGACGGTTCTTGACATGAAGTTTTCTAGGTCTTCAGTTGATTTTCTGGTTTTTGCTATCTCTTCCTCGTAAAGCCTGATTTGCGTAAGTGCATTATCATATGTTCCGACTGGTATTTTTTGCGGCGCTAACGACTTGTTATTAACTTCTTCTGTTAGTCCAAGAAATGACTTAATGTCATTGCTGAGAGCCGCGAACCCATCGGCTATATCGGAAACCGCAGTTCCAGCCGTTGCCCCCTCGTACCCAGCCAGCCAATCCGGCCATGTATAATCAGCTAGCTTGTTGCCCCATCCAAGAAAAGTTGCAATTGATCCAGCCGCAACGCCCAACGCAACAGCAATACCAACAGGGCTTGTAAGGCCAGCGGCTAGCAACAGTGATTCCGATTTGACGGCCGCAAGAGCGGCTGGAACTTTGCTTCCAAAAGCAATGAACGACAATAGCGCTGTATCGATAACGCTGGATATTTTATTCAGACCAGCGCCAAGCCCGATTAACTCGCCAATAAATCCTTGCGCTTCTGGCGTTGCGTCTTTGAATGCTGTAGCCAGTTTATTGATTTTATCAAGATAGAACTCTAACCCTCTAATTTCTCCAGAGGTTACATTGATAAGCCCTCGAATAACATCAACAACCCTCTGTATAGATTCGGCTAGCTTGTCCGGCGTACTAACATCTATTTCTCCAAATAACGCTTTGAATGCTGACTTTACAGAAGCGCTTAGGTTTTCTATTGATCTTGTTAGGCCAGAGAAATCGACATTATTAAGAGCGGCAGGAAGATTCTTTGCGAATTCTTTGAAAAACGTTTCTATCTCTTTGAGTTGCGGGCCAAGAGTCGCAAAAAGCTGATCGAGCTGACCTGAATCAATAACGTTCTTGAAGGCCAGCGCTAGGCCGCCAAGAGATGCTATAACACCGGTCGTATCGACTTGTATCTTGTCCCCAAGGCTTGTGAGTAATTGCCTGAACGACTCATTTGTTGTTTTTATGACTTGCTGAGCTGATTGCAGTCTGAGGTTGACCTCTTTCTCTATACTGCCGCCGGCTTCATTCGTTATCTTTGCTGACAACTCCATGGTCTGATTCCATTGCGTAAGAATTGGAATCATCTTATCGTATTGTTCTTTACCAAATAGGGTTGCAGCAGTAGAGCTTTGCTGTTCTTTAGTGAGCTTTATAAAATTCGGGACAATCGTATTAATGATTTCCTTGATTGATCCGATAGGCTCCCCAGCAGAATTAAAAGCAACGCCGAGCTTTAGCATTGCATCGGCTGCATCTTCAGTCGGATTTCTAAGGCTGGCAAATGTCGATCTTAATGAAACAGCCGCTTCTGATCCGCTTCCAAATATATCTGTAATCTTACTTAGTATTGCCGCCGTATCCTCAAACGATAACCCGGCTAGTTTAGCGACTGGCGACAAATCAGCGAATCCTTGAGCGAGTTGCTCAAAATCTGATTTTGTTAGGTCAGCAGCCTTGTTGATAACATCTGCAAATCTAGAAGAAACCTCTATGGCGTTCTCGTTTGCTATCTGGAATCCAGCAAGAGAACTATTGATAATTTTAACAGCCTGATCGAAACTCACTCCGCCGGCAATAGATAAATCCAGCGAACGCTGAATTAGCGTTAGGCTTTCTGAGATTGAAAATCCCGCAGCCTTAAATTCTGCAGAAGCGGTAGCGACTTGATTTGAATTCTCGCCATATTTCAGTGCAATTTGATTTATTGCATCCGCGTAATCCCTTGCTTGACCTTCTCCATCATCAAGCTGCTTTTGTAAATCAAGTAGCGATGCTTGAAACTTTACAGATTCGTTATATGCCAATCCTCCAATAACTCCAGCGATAGCTAATAGTGCAGCTTGAGCTATCGCCAGCTTATCCGCCAAATCCTCAAATGGCTGAGTAACGTCGCTAACACTTTTGTTGAGATCGTTAAGGCTTTTCCCGACAGAATTGGCGGTTTGTGAGGCATTATCAATCCCGTTAAAAATAAGCTCAATAACGCTTTGCGTGCTAGCCATTACCGATTTGCTCGCTCTTGCTCTCTATCACCGTAATACATCCCCCACAATTCAGACTCTACGGTTGTCAGTTGGCCCTGTGGAAACAAATCAGGGCGGCACTCGAAGAGAAACCGCTCTTTTCTGTCGCATAGCGCAAGGGCGATCAAGACATCGGGGCGTCCGTAGAGTTCTGCGCTTTTCCCAGGTCAGGGCCAAGACCGGTCAATTCAATGATTTTATTCGAGAGTTGATACGCTACAATCGGATACGTCGCAAACAACAGGATCGCATCTTCTCTCGAAATGGCTGGATTGACGCTGCAAAATGTCAATTGATCGAATCGCTTGGCGAGGTCTTCCGGTGGCTCTCCATTAGCCCCCATCAGGCTTTTCAAAGCGTCCGCTTGATCCGAATGCGCCGCGCTGGCGAGGGCTTCGACGGTCGCGGCATATAGCTTGACTCGGCTTGATGCTTCATTCGCTGTCGCAATTTCGACGCCAGTCAACCCGCGTACCGTCCATTCCGCCGCCGCGCCCTCTTCAAACCAGTGCGCCAAATCTGGAACCGGCACCACGGCCTCGCGCGGCTTCAGGCTACGCGCTGCCGTCCTAAACCGCGCTAGATCGAAGGTCATGACGAAAAGTCCACGCTCGCTTGATCCGGCGCAATCGTGAACGATCCGACCGGATTGGCTTTCACGCCAAATGTGCGGGTTTTGTTCAGGAATCCTTGCGTTAGCTGATACGCCGTTCCATTTCGAGATGGCTTGAATCTGAAAATCAAGCGCTTGCCAGTACGCCCAAGGATCGAATCGGTGACGCCGTCGCTCATGGAAGCTGTAAAAGACGCTTGGTTCAGCGTGGTAGAAATCGACGCGGCAATCGTGCCGGTGTAGTTCGTTTCTGACGTTGTGCTGTCAGCCGTTTCTGCCGGCACCCAGTCTTTCGCATTCTGGATTTCCGAAAATACCGGCGTCGATCCGCGCACATAAACCCGCTTCGCAACTGGCCCGGTATGAATCAGCGGCAGCGCCGCGCCGAAGGTCAATTTCCCGTTCAGATAATCGACGGTACTGGACGGATAATCGTAGCGCTCTTGATGAGTGCCGACCGCCGAATAAATCTCACTAGAAGCGACGGCGGCGGCGGCAGTGCTGGTGAATCGCACTTGCGCGATTTCGACACTCCCGACCGGAATCAGCGGTGGGCCACCGGCAGCCGCGCGCGTCTCAGAAAAAGCCGTGGTAGCAGTGCCAGCGACAACGGCCACAGCGCCGCTGGTATCGACCGTAACCGAGTTGATGATGTGGGTGTTCGTCGCCGATCCGCGCGTGCAGGCCACGTCCGTATCAGCGGCAATCGTGATTTTACCGGTAGTTGCGCTGGCTCCTGTCATTCCAGGCGCAAATAGTTCCATCGCCGCCGTATCCACGGCGTTATTCGTCGCGCTAACCGCTGGAATCACCGCGCCACCGGTAATCAATCCGTATCCACCAATCACCGGCTCCGCGTCAGCGCGAGACAACGGGGTATTCGTCGTCGTAAATACGGTGTGGTCTCCGGAATCGGTCATGGCCGCAAACGCAAACGGAGTCGCGGCAGCCTCGTATTCAATAGTTTGGGTCGTTAGAATCGACATGTTTTACTCCGATTTGATGGCTGGATCATTCCAGCGATAACGATAGCTGCCCATGTGTATGATCTTTCGGCTTGCAACGTGATCGATCACCGGGTTAAATCCTGCCTGCCGTGCAGCAATGAAAAATGGTAAGTCTTCGGTGGAATAACTTTTAGTCTCTTCCATCCAATGGATAGGGAACCACGGTTGATGCAATTTCTCGAAGACTTCACGCGCAATCAGCGCCATTCCGAACCCGCACGCGCCGCATTCTTCAAGTTCTGGCGATTCTGCATGGGTTTCAATCCGCGAATTCAAATCCGTGGTAATACCAACAAACGGCATTCCCTCGAATCGCATTTTGTAGTTGCAGCACACGAACGGCAATCTACGCCGCGCCATTCCATGCACTGTATCCATGTCAAACGCGATGTCTTCATCGATAAATAGGATATGCGTTGCGCCTTCTTCCAGCGCTTTCGACGCAAGATATTCGCGTCCGTTTGAAATGCTGGACGATTGGTAATGCCTAAATGAGATATTTTGATTTTCGTCTGGAAAGATGCGTTCAGCCATCAAATAGAGGCCGAGATTCACAAGAGACATAACGTGCTCTGAACGCGATAACCCAGTGGTCGGGATGCAAACGCTCAATTTCATTAGTATGGGCTTCCTAGAACTTGGCGATATATCAAATTGAAGTTAGCAACAGCGCCGACCAATTGACTTCCTGTTTCTGAAAAAACGGTTGCTCCTCCAGTGTATTGCAAATCTTCTGCTTTCCCACCAATCGTCGGATCGTCTCCTAACGCGGTTTTAATGAGCAACGCAAGTAAGCCATTTGCTACTGTTGCCCTATCAGCGTCTTCTGAGTACTTATCAATCATTTCGATAATGATCGGCGCTGATATGATGACATCATCGTAAGCGCGATCCAGTACCGATTCCTCTCCCTCGATCAGCGTTTTCAGTGGAAATGTATCTTCGTCATAATCCTGTCGATATGGATTTCTGATCGCCCCTAGTCGCGTCGCTAAAGCTGCAATGGCAAGTTCTCGTTTCGACGTGGCCATCAATTTCCGTCCGACCCATCGCCAGCCGTAGGCGGATTCTTGGTAATCAACCAAGCGGTTTCACGTTCCATGACCGTTGCTAAATAATCAGAAAGACTGATCGATATATCGTCTTTCACAGTATTGAAAACCTGAGAAATTGACGGCCCAGACAGCACGGTATATCCGGCCGGGGCTATCTTTATCTTCATGCCTTGCTGTCTAAGCACTTCATTACGAACCGCAATCAGATAGCCACCGCTATTTTTAGCTGGAACCCAGAACGCACTGGATATTTTAATAGCAGCGCCAGACGGTTTTATTTTGACTTTAATCGGGTCGGTTGGCGTTCCTGCTCGATACGGTGCAAGAGAAGTCAAGAAATTATCGAGCCTAACCCCGCGTTTCTGCGTGCTAATCTTTGCCGTTAGCTTATTGGTTGTCGCCTTGTACTCAAATCCATCAGAAGGTCCATTGATTTTTTCTTTGACGTAGCTAGCGCTGAGCCTGACTTGCGACCGAATCGCTTTCGATGCTTCAGTCTTTGCCTTAGCAGCCGTCTTATTCAGCGCGCGGGATAACGCCAAATTAGCGCCGTTATTTATATATGCAAGGCGCTCTTGTACGTCTTGAAATTGCTGTTGATTGATTTGAATCTCAATCATCACCAGTCCTGACAATCAGAGTTGTAAAGTAGCCATCGTCGTTTGATCGTTCCAGCACGATAAATCGCTCGCTACCGATTAAAACTTCGTCTTTTCTTTTTGGAGAATGTCCAGCTAAATCACTATTTGCAATTTGAATCGTTGTGATCTTTTCATTCACTCCTCGCGCATCAAGTGGATTGACGACACCACGAGTTAGAATTGCCTTTACCGACATAGTTTCGGCGGTATCGTCAATCGTGTACGTAGCGGAATCCCCGAAGACATCTTTAATCTTTGGGATGCCGACACTACTCATGATGTCGTCAAGCTGGCTCATTGACAGACTTCCGCTTTAGTCTAGCCAGCCGCCGCCATCGGCAATCATTGATTAGGTCCGCTTGCCGCGCAGCAAAGACGCGGGACGGGTGCAATAAAATAGCGGATAGCTGTATAGCTCAGGCCGGACCCATGCGTTTCGGTCCCGGTCCATGACCAACATCGCGTAAACCGGGAGTCCTGGCGTATTCACGTAGTCGAAAGATTCAGCAGGCGCGAATGCGGTTTCAAAAAGTCCAGGGACGCCGACCGGAACGAACTTGACTTTATCTGTCCCTACCGCCACGGTTGTCTCATCGTCAGTCCCGCGATAGTTCACCCAGGTAATGCCTCCGTACTGGAAGCTCTCGAACGGAATTTTATCGCCGCGAAGCGATGATGCCTGTTGAGTGTTCAGATAAGTTTGGCGAATTTCTGAATGTTGGGTCAAATCATCCCAATAATTATCGCCACACAGTCCAATCAGATAAGACCGGCCCGGGATCCACATGCCAGACAAAATGCGCTGAACACTTCGCAGCGTCGAATTGCAGAGTTTTCGCACCGCGCCACTAGCGGGAGTTGCATTGTCCAAATCCCAATCCACCTCGGACGGCTGAGAAACGCCCCATTCCGTGAACCAGTTGTAGATCGTACTGCCGTCCGCATCCAATACGATGCCTTGTACCGCGCCTAGGCGCATATTTTCATGCGTCAGCGCTACATCGTTTTGCAACCTGGCATATCGGTAGGCGACTTCGGTAGAAACCTGCTGTAGCTCGGTTTCCGATCCGAACGCACGAACGTTCTGGATTTCATGCGCGAAGATCGTATCGCCTTTCGCCAGTCGAGCGGTATTGAAGTATCGAATGTTGCGCTTATCGGCCTTGCCTTCCGCCAATGGCGCTCCACGGTCACTGGTTTGAATCAGAGACAGCGTGCCATTACGATTCTCAATCGCCGCCGCAACCGTGCGAATTGGGCGCGCGGCAAAAATCCCCATGTCGCCCAGGAATGTCGGCAGGAACGGTTGCTGATTGATCGCCGTGGTCAGCGAAATCATGCTGAAGGCGTCTTGATTGAATACATCCATCGTGGCCATTACAAAATCCTCTTATCGGGCAACAATGTTGCGGCTGAGAAGCAAATCCAGGGCCATCGCTTTTTGCGAGGAAGTCACCGTCGTTGCCCAAGAAAGCAAATTAGTATCGACTTCGGCAAGCCGGACCACCGCCGCGCCGCTGGTAGCGGCTGAAGAGGCGTCAACAGCGTCATACAGAACGCCGTATGGGTCTTGCGTGCCGTCAACCGCCGTCGGGTCCCACGCCTTGACTTGCCCGGTATGCGTCGCGACGATGATGTTGAGGTAGTCGCCGCTGGTCATTGTTCCGGCATTGGCCAGCGTGAAATTGACGTGATCGGAGGTATAGGCGGTGGCGACCTGACCGCGCTTCAGTTTCGATCCGTTCGGGGCGATCACTTCGAATTCAGCGGTGGCACTAGTCGCCAGCAATTGCACCCGGTAGGTGCCGAGTTGCGCGAGGCTACCCAGCGAAACGCCAGACACAGCGCCCGTTCCGGTGCCGACCAGCACGGGCGTCCCAGCAGCAGTCACAACGACTGTGTAGGCGTCGCCCGTGGTCATGGTGCCGCCGTTCGAAATCAGGAACGACAAGTGCCAACTCGAATAAGCAGTGCCCACCGCGCCATTCGGCAGAACGGTCCCGTCAGGAGCGACGACTGAGAACGCGGCGGTCGCACTGGTGGCCAGCAATGTGATGACGTAACTGCCAACCTGGACGGCCGGCCCAAATTTCAGCGCGGACATCAAACCAGTGCCGGTGCCGACAATCGTCGGAATCGGCGCGGCGGCTTGGCGCTTAGTGAGCTTGCCAAGTACCGCGCCGGCCGCGAGGTTTTGGCCAGACGCCAGCGTGACGGCTTCTCGCGAAATAAAGCCGGGGCCGCACTCAGAAATCAAAAACTCGGCGGCGTGGTTGCTTTCAGTCAAGGTGGTCATGGACTATTCCTCAGTGCGCGGCGCTGCCGGAAACTTTGCTGAACGCGCGGTTCCACAATTGAGCGGCATCGGCTTGCGGATCGGCGGGCGGTTGATCCGGGCCAACGGCGGGATTGCCGATGCGTTCCATGTGCGCCGCGAAATCGGTATTTCCCGTTTTGGCGACAGTGGCGACCGGCGACGCATCCAGTAGCGGGGCGACGGCTTCGGCAGATAGATCGGTGGTCATCGCAAGTTTGCGCGCCAGGGCTTCGCGGCCTTCGGCTTGCGGGAGTGACAGAATGGCGTCCAGACGCTTGCGTTCGGTGGCACGACCTTCACTCAGACCGGCTTGGCGGCCGGCTTCGCGAGCGGCGTCCAGGTCGGCTTGCGTAAACGTGGCGGTAGTAATGGGGTCCGCCGCCCCTTGATTCTCGGCCATGGGTCGGCCTCCTAGTTGGCGGGCGGTGGCCCGTGGAAAAATCGTTAAGTTGACTTGCTTTGAAATCTGATCGATGCGCTGGTCTGGGCTGACGATAATGTCAGCCAAGCCCATCTGTACCGCTTGCTCGGCGGTGAACATTCTTGCTTCCGTGGCGCGGATGGACTCGCGCGTCATGCCTTTGCGGCTTGCGGCCACGGCATCAACAAACAGCCCGTAATAGTGATCGACTTGCACCTGTAAATCGGCCTGGACGCTAGCCGGAAGCGGTTGATAGGGATTGCCATCAATCTTGTGCGATCCGGCGTGTATGTAGGTGACTCGGATACCCTCTTGCGCCAGTGCGCCAGAAAAATCGACATGGCGCATGACCACGCCAATCGACCCGACCTCGCCGGTACGAGTGACCGACAGCGTGTCGGCGGCGCTAGCGATCAGATAGGCCGCACTCGCCGCCAAGTCGCCAGCAATCGAGTGGATCGGCTTGGTGCCACGCGCGGCGCGGATTTGGTCCGCAAGCTGGAAAGCACCGGCCACTTCGCCGCCGGGGGAATCAATGTTCAGCAATATGGCCTTGGCTTGCGGATCGGCAAGGGCGGCGGCGAACTGCCGAGCCAGTCCGTCATAGCCCTGGATATAAGATGAATTGGCATCAAATCCAGACCGGTGCGCTAGGACGCCAAAGACATCGATGACGGCGACGCCATCAACGACCCGATAGCCGCCCGGCTCTCGCTTTGGTGTTGGCGTGAGATATGCTTCGGGTTGCGGTGCAGCATCGATTCCAAAGCGCGGGCCAAGGCCGTGGACAATCGCATCCAGCTTGGCCGGATGAATCAGCAGCGGCGTGTTGAAAATGCGCGCGGCAAGGTGTGGATAGTTCATCATGCGGGCGTTCCTTGCGAGGCCGGATCGGCTGGCGATGTATCCAAAGGAGCCGATGACGCGGCGATGGGCAAGCCCAGTGATTGCTTGCGCCTCATTTCCCGCGCCGCTTGCTCCAAGTTTTCTTCCCAATCAATCCCTTGTTCAGCGCCTTCCTGCTCTTGCGTGGACAGGTAAGAATCCATTCTGATTTGTGCGGCTTGCGCCTCTTTCGTCGGATCGACCCAGCCGCGCCCAGCAAATACCCATTTGCATTTCAGCCAAGCATAGCGATTTTCGTAATAGCCGGGCGCTAAGATGCGGCCATCGTTGATCATTTCCTCGAAGATTAACTCATAGATGGGATTAAGCCACATGTCTGAAATATGGCGGCGAACACCATTAAAGAATCGCCACGCCTCCAACAGAGCGGCACGGGCGCTGGAATAGTTAGTCTTGCTAAAATCTTTCAGCAGCAATTCACGCGGAATGTTGAGGCCAGCGGCAATGCGCATGACCACGGAATCCATAAAGACGCCGAATGCTGTAGCGGGTCTCCCTGGATTAAACGCGCTCAATTTCGCCCCAATGGGAAGCGGAAGAACCGCGCCGCCCTCAAGCCTTGGTTGATTCTCTGGGCGCTCGAATAGCCCTGTCCAATAATCGGCTGGGCTTCCAGAATCGAACATCCCGGCAACAACATCTTGCGGCAGATCGGATTCAAGGAAAGCAGCAACAAGACTATTGGCAACAGCGGCCTTTAACTCGGCTTGCGAATATTTTCCAGCCATCCTTAAATCGCCCATCACTGCCGCAACAATGGGCTTCCCGCGATTCTGGCCAGGACGCTCCTTGTCGTACAGGTGAATGACGCGGCGGCGACCCCAAGGCGTAAACGCCGGGATGCGCCAGTAATCGTCCATCCCTGGATTGCTATCTCCTGGATGGGTCTTGCGAATGTGGTAGGCGATCGGCGCACCGTATCTATCGATTTCGACGCCGCCCCGAATGTCTTCGCGATGCTCAAGCATCGGCGGGGTCTTGAGCCGATCCGACTCAATAGACTGAAGCCGCGTACTCCACACACTATCTTGGCGCGGGAGCCACATCGGCAAGGCTACCGCGTCGCCGTTCATGAGCATCCCGGTTAGCGCTTGATGCGTGAGTCCAATCAGCGTCATGGTGCGGGCAGCGTCGCATTCCGTGGTATCCATCCACGTTCTAACATGTCCTTCGACCTGATTTCCCCATTCGTCCGCCCATTCGGCGTTTTGACCCAAGAGCCGATAATCCGGCTTGGCGGATAGGCGCAGAACGTGCCCGACGATGTTGTCTCGATATGTACGCGCAACGCCAGCGGTGAGCGCTTCATTTCTGGCCAGGTCGCGGGATCGGCCGGACATCAGCGGGAGGTCGGTCAGCAAATCTCGGTCGGCAGAACCGTTCCCCGGATACCAGCCAGACATCGCGCGGGAGGTGCGGTCGGCGGCGTCGTAAGCCGTGCCGTTGCCGGCCATCATCATGCGGGATTTTTTCAGTGCTGAACGCCGTTTTCCCATGTCAGTACCAAGGAAGGATGGGGCGGCGCGGGCCATCGGCTAGCGCGACTGCGGAGCCAGCCGCTTCGGCGGCGGCGATGTCGCGCTGAAGCTCTTCGATCAGGGCGCGGAGTTTTGATGGATCGGCAGGGGAGAATGCAAGGCGCTTGTCAGCAATCGCGAGCGAAATGACCTTATCGCCCGTGGCGAGCGCCAAAGACGCGGCTTGGGCTTTCGCAAGCCAAGTGCGCAAATCGGTGACAAGCCATCCAGCATATATCGACATGCATATAATGGTGCCATGATATGGTGTTACAAAAATAGGCCAATTTTTGCGCTTTATTCAGAAGATTTTAGGACCGCAATGACCGTTCTTCGATCAACATCGTTTCTGTCAGCAATCATGTCCAGAGAATATCCAGCCGCGCGATCCATGAGAATCGCATTGTTCCTAGCGGCCTTATCATATTTTGGCCAGTACACCCTATCCCCGCCGAATTCACTACATAACATGAAAACGGCTTCGTCAACAAGATCGTCTCCGACTTTCCCGGTATTGATTGCTGATCGAATGGCGTATCTAGCTAATGCTATGACGCTCATCAAGCACCGGCCGATGGTATCGAGCGAAACGTGAAAACGGCCTTTTCTTTTTTATTGTCGTTATCTTCCTTGGTGTATATGCCGTATTGCTTCACCCAATCCGGCGGCGTTTCCCAAAATTTCGGCATATCGATTCCTCGCAAGCGAAGGCCGTATCCGAATGGCGCACCGATAATAGCGCCGGCTTCTTCATACGTCAGCAAATCCCACGCTTCATTTCCGCGCTTGTTGGGCCATAGGCCATCAGCGCCGCGTTTTTCAGCCGTGAGTTCTTTAAAGAACCAGTCTCCAAGCCATGACGGGAAATGACAGTATCCATCGCCTTCTACGTCGCGCCCTAAATCGCCGCTCAAACGGTCTTTGATGCGATTCGTGTTTATAAAGATAATTGGGACATCGCCCTTGGTCGCGCCCTTACGATCCGAACGTCCGCGCGTGTCCGGGTAACGTTGTTCGATCAGTGGCGCGTTGGGCTTGTGTTCGCCTTTCACGAATCTGAATCGAGCCCGTTGTTCTGGCGTGAGGCGGCGATAAAATGCCATGGCCTTTTCTGTGACGCCTTCCCGACCAAAGGCATCGCACAAGACGGACGCGACTTGCATTTCTCGCCCGCTGTCATCATCAAGCGGGTATGTCTTCGAAATCAGCGACGTGAGTAGGTCCCAATCTTCGTCATAAGCGGCCGGGTCAACGAGGATATTCTCGCCACGCTTGCTGTATTTGAGATTGTATCGATCGATAATCCAGCGGTTACGAACTGGCCCATATCCAATGACCTGCACCACGAATCGGTTTTTTTGTACGTCAACAGCGGTGACTAAAAACCAAACGCCAGCAGGAACAACGCGGCGCTTGATGTTGGATTCGGCGCGATTCTTGAGACTTGAGGCGGGACGGCCTGATACTAGATTGATTGGCGCGTATGGCGATCCAACATCGTCGTTGATAACGCCTTTAAGCGTAGATTCGTCGCCAGTATCTTTTGCGGATTTGAGCGCTTGCAGGTATTTCTGGACAATGTTAATACGCGACTGATACGCAGCCGCGCCGCCGCCCAGTGAGAAACTTGGATAGGTTTTCCCTTTGCGAGAATCGCCTTTTATATTGCCATAGCAATCAATTGTTTCCCCTTCAGCTAGCCATTGGCCATTCGCGTTCTCGATTGACTTTGTTGATTCTTGATGAATCGCGCCGCACCAGCAACATGCCGTCCCTGCATTTTGCGCGGCGATGATCGGATCGTCATTAGCGCCCCACGAAAACCGCTTGATATTCGGGTCTTGTGGATAATATTCGCCGCACGACTGACAGGGAACGTACCACCATTCCATCGTTCCGCCGTTATAAACTTCGGCAATATTCGCGCGAACGCCGGAAATAGTGGGCGGGAATGAATGGGATAATGGCTTGCCGAGTTCGTAACGCACCGGTTCTGGGTTCCATTCCATGGAAATTTCCGTTCCAGGCGACGATTCGACTACCGTCATCGCCAAGCTGCCGGCCGTTTCCGTGCGCTTTTGCGCCTGTACTAGCGGAGATCGTCCGCCAATCTCTCTTGGCCATCGGTCATAGTCGGTCAGCAACATCACCGGTATCGTACGGCTGGCCAGTTGCGCATCGGACGGCCACGCAATGACGCCGATGACGCCGCTACGGTAAGTCTTGTCATAGGTGTTGTTGTCGCGACTACGGCCGGTCATCGCCGAGCGCATCGCCGGGGAATTGCGATGCAGTCGGAACAGGTCACGATTCGAAAAGTCGCGAGCAAGGTCTTGGCTGGAATGGACCACGGCGAAATCTTGAGGATGGCACGCGACTGTGTAGACCCAACGTCCCAATATCAGCGCCAGGGTTTTCCCGGTTCGCGCTGGGCCGGTGAAGCACACCATATTGTGGGAGCGGCTAGCAGTCTCATCCATGGGTCGGATCATGTAGGGCGCAATCGTTGGGTCCCACATTGCCGACTCTGAAACAGCAAGATGAGCGGCTGCGGCTTCGGAAACCCGGACCCGTCGCGGCGGACGAAGGATGCCTACGAGGTCGTTGGATAGGCTATGCAGCGCATTCATTGCTGACTTCTAGCCTAGCTACCAGCGCCATTCGCTCTTTATCGAGTTCAGCTTGCATGGCCGAAATCGACGCGGGGGGCAATGCGCATTTGCGCTCCAGCGTGTCTGGCAGGGTTTCCAACGCGTTCGCGAGTTGCTTCAGAATTCGCGCAAGCTCTTCTCGATATTGATCGAGCGTGATCAGATTTCCTTTGCTGATTTCAAGCTCGACCCGGACCTTTTCGCCTTCATACCAGTCGCGCCGTTCCTTCGGCGACATGTCTTCTGGGTTTATTTCTTCTGAGGTCTTGTTACCGCCAAGTCGGTATTCCGTGCGCCATTCAGCGACTTTGATAATGTCAAATACCCAAGAAATTCCACGGCTACCCTTTTGCTCGCATGGGCATCCGCGTCTTACCCATGATTCAATGGTAGGTAATGAAACACCAAATAATTCAGCAAGTTCCATCTTATTTGCTGTTTTTGATACCTTATTAGTTATTGGCTTAATGTCCATTTCAAAAAAAATAGGCTATAGGAGGCCGA
>JADJQQ010000015.1 GCA_016712625.1 Candidatus Competibacteraceae bacterium
ACCTTATATGGACTCACCCGCGTTGCAAGGGATCTGCCGTGAGCGAAACCAAGGATATCGACTGCGGCCATATATCCGGCTTGTTGACGGAAGCTGACGCTTCCCAGCCCTGATGGAAATCCGCTCCCTTTGCCCTGATCACGAAAGCGGCATCGCAGTGCCAAAGGTTCCCGCAGGTTCGCAAAGGTCGGTCTTACCTGTCTCGCCATCACCGACAAATCACCGTCGCAATCGTGTGATCGGCCCCCGCTATCATCGCCATCATCAAATCATCGGTACTGAGCGCCGACGTCGTGTCGTTTCATGCCGCCCGATAGACCTCACCGCGGGCCAGCAAGGCCCAAGCGATACGGGCCATCTTGTTGGCCAGGGCCACGGTGGCACGGTTGATACCGCGGCGCTCGATCAGCTGCTTGAGCCACAGGGCCCGCCGGCTGCTCGCATCCTTGACCCGGTAGATAACGGCCCGCGCCCCGTGGATCAGCAGGGTGCGCAGAATACCGATCCCCGCGTTTGCTGATCCCCAGCAGCGTCGGTTTTGCCCCCGCTGCTGTGCTGGCGCGGTACCAGTCCCAACCAAGCCGCCAACTGCCGGCCGTTGCTGAACGTTTGGGCATCACCGACGGCTGCCACCAGCGCGGTGGCAATCAGGGCGCCGATCCCATCCATGCTCTGCAGCCGTTGGCAGCGCTCATCACTGTGAACCGCCTGCTTGATCGCCTGGTCGCTGTCGGCGATCTGCGCATCGAGCGCCTGAACCTGCTCATGGAGCCGGGCGAACAAGACGCGTACCGAGGGGTTGAGGCCGTTGTCGGCGTCTTCGAGAATCTCTGGCAGGCGCTTGCGCGCGGCCGTCATGCCCTGCGCGATAACGATGCCATACTCGCCGAGCAGCCCCCGGATCTGATTGACCAGCGCGGTGCGCTGTTTGACCAGCAACTGGCGGGCGCGATGCTCGGCCTGCATGTCCTGCTGCTCGGGCGTCTTAATCGGCACGAAACGCATGTGCGGGCGGCTCACTGCCTCACAGATCGCCTCGGCGTCGTTGGCATCGTTCTTCTGGCTTTTCACATACGGCTTGACGAACTGCGGGCTGATCAGCCGCACCTCGTGACCGTACCCCTGGAACTTGCGCGCCCAGTAGTGGGCACTGCCGCAAGCCTCCATGCCGATCAAGCACGGTGGCAACTGGGCGATGAAGCCGGGCAGCGATGCGCGACGCAAGCGCTTGGACACACTTCGGTGTCCTCGCTCATCGACACCGTGCACCTGGAAGACCTGCTTTGCCAAATCGATACCCAGCACGCTCACCTTTTTCATCGGACTCTCCGCTCTCTCGTTACACACTGTGGCTCTATTGAAGCCGTGAAGGAGCGGGTGAGTCCATTCCATTACGAAAAACCGGACATGAAGCCGGCGAAATGGGCAAAGCAAGGTGCCTGAGGCATGAGCCTCACAATATCTTTGGTTTGTGCCCCGACCCGAAGGGTTCATCCCCGCCCGAAATCACCATCCCGGTCGTACCGGGATTGCACTTGGGCGTTAGAAAGCGACCACACCGCATGCCTTGAGACTGCACAGGCGACGTAGGTTGTAGACTGCTGCCTTCCCCGTGAGTTGGAAGGTCGCTCGATCCAGACCGATACATCGTAGGAGTTTTCCGCCCATCTGCGTCAAGGTGGCGAAGACGTGTTCGACCCGTGCGCGGACCCGAGCAATACGGGTATTGCGCCGCTCCTGACAGGCGGACAATGGTTTGCCTTTCTGGGCCTTGCGTTGGATGTGTACCCGCCAGCCCTGGGCCTTGAGACGCTGCTCACGCTCACCATCAACGTAGCCCTTGTCGCCATCAAGATCACGACCGGTATTCGCGTGATCCAGGACATCTTCCAGGTGCAGGGTGTCGTTCTCCGCAGCGGTGCTGATCTTGACCTTGCGGGTCAGCTGGTAGCGTCGGTCGGTGCTGACCGAGACCTTGTCACCCACCGAAATAAGACTTGCCGTGCTTCTTGGTCCAGGTGGCCTCGGTGTCCTTCTGTCGTCGCTGGGCCGGTTTCCACTCCATGGGCATCGCCTGTTCCTTCAGCAATGCCCGTTCTTTCTCAGTGACGTGCTGTCGAGGAACGGGAACCAGACTGACGTCCACCATCTGCCCGCCACGAGCCATATAACCCTGCTGGGCCAATTGACGATGCATCGCCTCAAACAGCGCGTCTCCCGCTTTCGCGACCGTCAACCGCTCGCGGAAGGTCCAGAACGTGGTGCGATCGGGTATCTGACGACTGCGCCGCAGGCCCAGGAAACGCTGGAAGCTCAGTCGATCCAGCACTTGGTACTCCATCTGCTCATCACTCAGTCCATATAAATTCTGAAGTACCCAGGCCCGTACCATCAGTTCCGTGGGAAACGGCGGACGTCCACCGCGCTCCCGCCCCGGTCGTGGCGCGACCCGATCCACCTCCGCCGCCAGTGCCTTGAAATCAACCTGCTGCTCCATCACTTGCAGCACATCACCCAGACGGTCCAATTTCGCTTCCCGTTCCTCGGCGGCAAACAGGCTTTCTTTGATCATCAGAGGCGTGGACTCTGGGGGAAATCAATAACCCCATTTCCTCATAATCAGGGTTTTCGTAATGGAATGGACTCACCCGCTCCTTCACGGCTTCAATAGAGCCACAGTGTGTAACGAGAGAGCGGAGAGTCCGATGAAAAGGTGAGCGTGCTGGGTATCGATTTGGCAAAGCAGGTCTTCCAGGTGCACGGTGTCGATGAGCGAGGACACCGAAGTGTGTCCAAGCGCTTGCGTCGCGCATCGCTGCCCGGCTTCATCGCCCAGTTGCCACCGTGCTTGATCGGCATGGAGGCTTGCGGCAGTGCCCACTACTGGGCGCGCAAGTTCCAGGGGTACGGTCACGAGGTGCGGCTGATCAGCCCGCAGTTCGTCAAGCCGTATGTGAAAAGCCAGAAGAACGATGCCAACGACGCCGGAGGCGATCTGTGAGGCAGTGAGCCGCCCGCACATGCGTTTCGTGCCGATTAAGACGCCCGAGCAGCAGGACATGCAGGCCGAGCATCGCGCCCGCCAGTTGCTGGTCAAACAGCGCACCGCGCTGGTCAATCAGATCCGGGGGGCTGCTCGGCGAGTATGGCATCGTTATCGCGCAGGGCATGACGGCCGCGGCGCAGCGCCTGCCAGAGATTCTCGAAGACGCCGACAACGGCCTCAACCCCTCGGTACGCGTCTTGTTCGCCCGGCTCCATGAGCAGGTTCAGGCGCTCGATGCGCAGATCGCCGACAGCGACCAGGCGATCAAGCAGGCGGTTCACAGTGATGAGCGCTGCCAACGGCTGCAGAGCATGGATGGGATCGGCCCCCTGATTGCCACCGCGCTGGTGGCAGCCGTCGGTGATGCCCAAACGTTCAGCAACGGCCGGCAGTTGGCGGCTTGGTTGGGACTGGTACCGCGCCAGCACAGCAGCGGGGGCAAACCGACGCTGCTGGGGATCAGCAAACGCGGGGATCGGTATCTGCGCACCCTGCTGATCCACGGGGCGCGGGCCGTTATCTACCGGGTCAAGGATGCGAGCAGCCGGCGGGCCCTGTGGCTCAAGCAGCTGATCGAGCGCCGCGGTATCAACCGTGCCACCGTGGCCCTGGCCAACAAGATGGCCCGTATCGCAGGCCTTGCTGGCCCGCGGTGAGGTCTATCGGGCGGCATGAAACGACACGACGTCGGCGCTCAGTACCGATGATTTGATGATGGCGATGATAGCGGGGCCGATCACACGATTGCGACGGTGATTTGTCGGTGATGGCGAGACAGGTAAGACCGACCCTTTGCGAACCTGCGGGAACCTTGGCACTGCGATGCCGCTTTCGTGATCAGGGCAAAGGGAGCGGATTTCCATCAGGGCTGGGAAGCGTCAGCTTCCGTCAACAAGCCGGATATATGGCCGCAGTCGATATCCTTGGTTTCGCTCACGGCAGATCCCCTTGCAACGCGGGTGAGTCCATATAGGTGCCCAG
>JADJQQ010000016.1 GCA_016712625.1 Candidatus Competibacteraceae bacterium
CAGCCACGGGCCAGCATTGAGGGTGCTGTATTCGATCAATAGCGCGTGTTTGGTGAGCTTTAGGCCAGCCGCTATCGTGCGTTCATGCTCTGATTGCACAGCCCACTTAATCAGGCTCTCCGATTGTTCCATCATCGCCTTGCGTCGATCTTCGTCGGATTCTTCCGATGCGCTGCGAGACAAAACGGCGGATTCTTTAGCGATCAGGCGCGATAGGCCATCTACAAAACCAGTTGCTATTGATCCTTCGTTGGTTGGGTCAGGACGCCAAAACTTACCCGTCCACATGATCCAGCCCAGCCCCAGGGCATACCATAACCGGCCTTGGTAGTAGTGGCGGATTCGGTGCGAGTTCGCCAGATGGGTGCAACGGCTGACCGTTGGCAAGGCTAATAGCGTTTCAGTCGTCGCCTTTCCTTGGCCTGGTTCGTTAGCTCTTGGCTGACTTTTCCGACCGCTATGCCCGTCTTGCACATCGGCAATAGCTTTATCGATTGTGGCCTGGCCATAAGTGCGCCCATCGGCGTAATGCGGCTTATCCCACTTCTCGCGCATTAAACCCGACTGCCGAAAGAGCCGGTCTACGCGGTCAGTATAGCGATCCGTCCACCACGCCAGCAGATTACACAACGCCAGATCGGCGGCGGAATGATCCGCGCCAGCATCGCCGCTCCAAAGCCTATCGAAAGCCATCCCTTGCCTGGAGGCGCGAATCTTGGCGATCAATGCCGCATCGTCCAGGTCAAGCGCACCCGCTGCACTCGGTTTGTCCACAGGCTGGGATGCGGCATGGGGTTTTGCTGCAAAGATGCGAGCGTGAACCGCTGCTATCTCGGTCGTAATATCCGCTAAAGCGTCATGGCCGTTAAATCGGTTGCCGGTGACAGTCAGATAACGGCCATCCTCGTACAGCTCCACCTTCCCCTTGCGTCTCCCTCCCTGTGGAAGCGTTCCGAATCCGAACAGCCGCAAGCCGCGTCCGCTAGGCGATACTTCGCAGTAGGTCGGTAACTCTGAGACGATCCGCGCTGCTTCTGACTCCAGTTCGCCGGTGTCCGGGTTCAGGCACTTATCCAGGTCAGTCCCAACAATGCCGGTTTCCTTGGTCAACACAATACCCATACCGGAGAAGCCACCGGCCTGATAGGCCGCCAGTGCCTTGGCGTAGGTCGTCCAGGTGGTCGGGTCGTTCACCTTGGCCAATGCGCCATGGGCCTGATACGGCGTCTTGGTGGTCTTGCCGTTGCGCTCTTCGAGCTTCCACAGCACCCATTGCGGAATCGCCTTCAAGTGCGTCGGGAATGGCATCGGGATTGAGGGTAGGCTTCATGCTTTACCCTCCAAGTCTCGCTCTTGTTCCAGCAAGGCGTTTTCGACCCGCGTTAACAACGAATCCGCCAACTCCCTGGCTTCTTCGAAATAGCTATCACGTTCCTCCTGATCCTCCAGGACGCCATAGTCATCAGCGGCCATTACTAAAGCGGCGCTCAATTGCTCCAGGCATTCGCAGATTTCGTTTATTGATAGGCTCATGGTTTCGCCTCCTTGCGGGTAACGGTGGCGGTCGTAACGGTTCCGGCCTTGGGTTTCAGCTTCAAAACGGGCCGGGCGGTTGGGACAGGATCAGGTGGCGTGGTATCCACAGGCGGTGCTGAGGGTTCGGGTGAAGTCTGGCTCTGTGGAGACTTGGGTTTCTTGCGCTTTCGGCGCTCTTTCAGCTGCTTGGCGGCATGGGTGCGCTGTGCTTCAGTGACTTCGCCGTCAACCTCACCTGCCAGGTTGTAGCGAGCGCCACCCTTGGCCAGCGATTGCAGATACCAGCTATCGCCGACATGCCAAGCCAGAGCGCGGGCGATGCGGATATTGGCGATGCCTTCGCCTTCGAGCGCGGCGCGGATGTCCAGGTGAATCTTGATTTTGAGCGACTTGAACTCGGCAAGCACCGGGAAGCGGGCGCGAAGCGTGGCCAGGAGTATCTGCGTTTTTGCCGCCGTGGATTCAGAGGGGGTGACAGATTTCGAAGGTTCGGATATAGTTTGCATAACGATTTGTCCTGATCGGCGCTCTAACGCCGGTTGCATTGAACCCGCGAAAGCGGGTTTTTTGTTGCCCGAAATTTGGGCAAAGCGGGACTACGCCAGCCGAAGGACTAGCGGTGAGGAAGGGATTTAAGGCCATCGGGCCGAGCCTAGAGCTAGGCGGCTATCTGGGATTTGAGAAGCTTTTCGACCGCATCGGCAATATCGGGCCGCCAGCGGCGGATGCGGTGGAGCGTCCAGTAATTGCCGCGCCGATTAATGATTCGGGCGTCTGGTGGGGGGATTTTGCCGAGCGCGGCGCGTTGGTGGACCGCAACGCTTGAGATACCTAGGCATTCGCCAAGGTGTAACGCGCTAATGACGGTCTTTGGACTCATCCTAGCCTCTGAATTTTAGCTATGGCTTTCAGCGAGGCCAGGCGGCGCATAATAAAGCATGGGCCACCTCCTCGCTTGGATGCCTTGGGGCTGGATTTTAAAGGCGTCGTGAGTTGCCCTGGTAAGCTTTTTCACGACGCCGCCTAAATTCCCTTGCCTTGCCAGCACTTACAGCCTGTGCGGCGAGGCAAGAAAACGATATGCACATTCTACAGCGACAAGAAAATTTTTCCATAAAATGTGTGTTTGTGTTAAAAATGACACAACATATTGCGCTTAAGGCGTTCAATAGCTCCTTGTTTCCGCTGCTAATTCTGAAGCATCCATAAACGTTTCAGAGACAGAAAACCGAGGTCGCTGGAAACCTTGTTGTAAAGGGATAGCTGAAAAAGCCCGCTGTGATTTCTCCGGCGGGCTTTGTTGTTTAATGCATCGCTCGAATGTGCGGAACCAGCAGGGAATTGAACAGATGCGCCATGGCGGCAAGGGCGCGGTGGCACAAAACTTCTCAAGGAAGGTTCGGCAAGGGTTACGGCGCTTTCGAGACTTCAAAGGGCGCTTTGGAATCACCCAAGCGATAGACGTTACGACGCGAACCGGTTGAACCGGTAGAATGGATGCTACTCATGGTGCCTACTCCTATCGTTGGCACTGTGGATAGTCCGGCTTGGGTGGTGGTACACCTAGGCCGGGCGCTCGTACTCCGGTTTGAAACCGGAGAATTCAAATAACCTTTGCCAGTCGGGCAAGGACGCCGATAACAAGCGTCGTTTGCAAAATCCCGACACCAACAACCCAACGAACTAACTCCGCTTTCGTGTCCGCAATGGCGCGGTGTGTTTCCGCTAACTCTTTCTTGAGTTCAGCGCGTAGTACCTCAATATCGCGCTTCACATCCAAGCGTAGCGTTTCAATATCCCGCCGTAGGTTCTGTTCGTGGCTCTCTACGTCTTGCTTGGTGGAAAGTTGCTTTTCTACCAGGTCAGCAAGGGCGCGGGCCTGTGTCTCTGCCTGTTGTTCGGTAAAGCCTCCCGCCTTCAGACGTGTCGCAAATTCCAAGGTATCCAGAACAATCGTACTCATGCGAGTTCTGGCCTTTGAGGCTGAGGCTTTCGGCTTTGCTCATCAAGCCAGTGTTCAATCGCGGCGCGGCGGTAGTAAATCTTGCGTCCCATTTCGATATAGGCCGGACCTTTGCCTTCTTTTCGCCAGCGGTGCAGGGTAGCAATACCTAACCGCAGTGCGTTGGCGGCTTCACCGGTATTCAATAGGTCGTTGCTCATTCGTCTTTCACTCTCAAAAAGCACCTTGTGATTATAGACTAATGATAACGAATAGTCACTAAAATAAATTATAATTGATTCATGATAATAAGAATTATCTTGAACTTAGCCCTTCCGATTGCCCTAAAACAGCGGGATTCCGGGCCATCGGCGATTCAACAGAGAAAATAATCACGGCGGGCAACGGTGAGGATTTCTCACCATTCAGGGATTTCAAAGCCACGAAACACAGATGACAGTAGCGGTGACGCTGTAACCAGAGCAATTGTGCGTTGGTTAGGGTGGTGGGATGAGCGAGTGGGAAGCAATCAGGAGCGAGGACAGACTTAAACGCCGATCCGCGTTTTAGTCGCTCAGACGCCGAAGCCGATACCGGTATCAGTCAGCAGCAAGTCTCAAAGTGGAATAAGAAACTACAGAAGTCTCAGCAGCATCGAGCACAGTTGACGGAACGCTGGAACTACTCCACTACGATGCAGACGTAAGAGACACCTCAGAAATAGAAAACGCGATGACCGGTTTTACTGAGCGATCCCAGCAGCCAAAGCCGGGCGGGCAGCAAAATAAATCATCGCGCAAACATAGGTTAATACAACTGGCGGAATCTGACCTAAAAGCCGCACCGGCCTTTGTGAACCCCTGTGAATGCCGACTCCAACGTGCGAGCGTAGGGAGAAACTGCGACCACCGTGGCCGCTTGGGTGCGGTTTCTAGCTATGTCGGTGCCGTCGCTTCTAGAATCGTGACGGTTTACTCCCGCCGCCACCTGCTTCAAAAGCTCCCCGCAGCGGCGAATAGCGCGGCGGCAATGTCAGGTTTTGTTAGGTTCTCGTTATTCCCTCACGCGCGGGGGAGCGGGGCGATTTCAACATTTTCAACAATTTTCTGGCCAGATATTCCCCCAAGCGGCGCTCGTAGATTTGGGTGTTGTTTACTTCAGGTCGGCGCCGTCCCGAAGCACGGTATGCTGATTAACTTTCCCCTTGCCCTGACTCAATCTGCCGCAGCAACTCGCCACAGCGGCGGATGGCGCGGGCCACTGTGAGGAATCCTCACGATTAGCCACGGCTAGGCGGAAGGAACCAAAGGGCTGGGTATGAATGCCGACATGCTGGGGTCCTAACTACCCTTGGTGATCGGGTGGCGTCCAGGGTCCCCCAAGCATTGCGGATTTCCATAAAGCCGGGATTGACACCGACACCGTGTTTGATCTGCTGCGGCAATCTCAGGTTTTTTCAGGTTCTCCCAGTTCCCGCACACGCGAGGGGGCATGGAAAAAGTGAAAAATTTTCACACTTTCACGCGAGACTTGGCCATTGCTGCTATCAATTGCTCAAATTCCGGCAGCCAATCCGGTAACTCGATTACCTCATAAGCGCGGTTAATGGCCTCTGCGAGTACAGTGGGTGGATCGCACCAGGTAAGCCGCTCGGCGCAATCGAGCGCGTCTACCAGCAAGTCATAGGCCGGATTGTCGTTCATCCAAACGGTAACGGGTCATCGAAGGTGCAGGTTCAGCCTCCACAGGGGAGAGATTCGAGAGACTGCCAACGCGGTGCGGGCCTTCGCTC
>JADJQQ010000017.1 GCA_016712625.1 Candidatus Competibacteraceae bacterium
CTGACGGCGTCACCGCTGCTGTTTGATGGACGTACACCCCGTGCTGGGCGTCGTAACTGAGCCGGCCCTTAACTCCAGCAATACCTGGGTTGACGGGTGAAATCCAGTTCCGTCGTTCCACTGCACAACACCACCGGCTGCCCCGCAATTCCGCTCGACCGTCCGCTGGAAGCGCGGGACCTCCAGCATCTCCTGCCAGCCCAGCGCCTCGTTATCCAACAGCCGGTACGCCGCTTCGTCTCCGCCTCAACCCTTCGCTTCTGGCCAGGAATGCCCCGGTCGGCACCGCCGCCAAATCTTCCACCAGCTTGATCAGCCGCCGCGTCCGTCGCGCGTCCCCAACTCACATCCCCAGTTCCTGGCTACCCAATCATCACGACCTCGCCAAAATATCAACAGGCTCCAGCACCCAGAAAATTATGGGTGATCGGATGGGTCAGAGAGTTATCAAGTCTAAGGCGTAAACTGTTAGTTGTTAGAAGCAAACGAGCAGACGCATTGTTTTACTTAAGACACCGTACCTCGGGGAGAAGCAAGGCCCTCGAACAAAGCTCGTCTCTAGCCGAGGGACACCGCCAGTTCGGGATAGAAAACCAAAGACGAAGCATTGACGATCATCCGCTGAGGCCCAACGGTTCCTCACGCACCACATCAAGATCAGTTTACACAGCCGGAACTCGCCGACGGTAAAGTTCCTCAAGAAAGCGGGAGCGGCTTATCGCAAAAATCTCAGTCGCTTTGCTTTGCGAGATACGCTCCTCGGCATACCATTGTACCACTGCAGCTATTTTGACCTCGGCGGCTAACTGGTTCGGCCCCTGACGCAGAACGGACATGGCACTGCGTCGAAATCGAGAACGATTTGGGTTATGCATATTCACCTTTGATCTGGACCAAAGTTTGGTAATCAGTTTACGCTGCCATAAGGAAAATTTGGATACCATGGAGTTATCCGGCAACCTCTCGAAAGACCTATTCCGGCTGCGGACTGAAGCGGTGGAGGCATAAGGATGGGTTACGACGATTATGGCTATTTTTCCCGCCAGCCGGCCGCGCCGGGTCAGTGGCGGCATCAAGGCGCAAAGCCAGCGCGGCGCGTTCGCCAACCGCTGGTGGCCACGCGCTGGGTCGGGACGTTGGAACGTTTCAACATCGGCGCGCGGCTAGGGCGCGGGCGCAGTTACGCGCGCCAGGGCCAGGTGCTGATATCGAGATCGCATCGGGCGAAGTCAAAGCCAGAGTGCAGGGTTCCGAGCGCCAGCCTTATCAGGTGTCGATCAAGCTGAAACCGTTGAGCGCGGCCGACTGGCAAAACTGACCGAGGCGATGACCGAGGAAGCGCGGTTCAGCGCCGTTGCTGGCCGGAGAGATGCCGGAGGACATCGAACAGGTTTTCGCCGACGAGGGCTTGTCGCTGTTTCCCAGGACGCACGGCGATTTGGCGACGGAATGCTCCTGTCCCGATTATTCCAACCCCTGCAAGCACATCGCCGCCGTTTATTATTTGCTGGGCGAAGCGTTCGATAACGATCCATTTTTGATGTTCCGCTTGCGTGGGATGGAGCGAGATGCTTTGCTGGCGCATTTGAGCGAAACGGCCGGCGCGGAGGGGGATGAGGACGCGGCGGCCGAACCGGAACCTCTGCCCGAACAACCCTCGGCGTTCTGGACGATGTCGCCTTTGCCGGAAAATGCGACTGGCGCGTTGGCCGCCCCGCGCAACCCGCCGCCTTGTTGCGGCGTCTCGGCCCGTTTCCGTTCCGCGGGAGGCGTCGCCGCTGGAAAGTCTGGAGCCAGTTTACGCGGCGATGGCCGCTTGCGCGCTTGGAGCGCTGGAAAAACCGGGGTCTGCTTTGAGCCTGTGATTGCAAGGCCGTGGAGGATATATGGTCAGCATTCTTCCGTTTTCTCGGCGGTACGCCGATGGCGTCGTCGAGGTCATTCTGCCGATTCAGCAGCATGAGTTCGATATCCCGATCACGCTCGAAGCGCAGCCCGATCTGCAGGATATTGCCGCCTTCTACCAGCGCGGCCAAGGCCATTTTTGATCGCCCTGGACGATCAATGTGTGCGGGAACCATCGGTTTATTGGATATCGGCAACCATCAAACCGCTCTGCGCAAAATGTTTGTCAAAGCTTCGCATCGCGGGCGCGAGCACGGTGTCGCTCAGCGTTTGTTCGACACGCTGTTGGCTTGGTGTCAGTCGCAAGGCGTAATGGACATTTATCTCGGAACGACCGCGAGGTTCCTCGCCGCCCATCGGTTTTACGAAAAGAATGGTTTTGACGAAATCGCGCGCGAAGCCTTGCCTGCCCGTTTTCCGGTTATGGCGGTGGACACCTGGTTTTATTGGCGGAAGGTGTAACCGAAACCTAAGCGCCATCGTCCGAATCGGATTTCATCTCATCTGGAATCCGAACCGCCACCACCTCGCCGCGCACGACGACTTTTGCCTCCCGCCGCGACGGTGATGTTCACCACCACCTTGCGGTCCTTGATTTCCTGAATTCGGCCGCGCAGTTCGAGCGGTACGCCCATCGGGGTGGGTTTGTCGAAATCCACGTGCAAGGAGGCGGTTACGAAACGCAAGTACGGTTCGCTGCCCATCGGCCGACCGGCGGCGCGGTAGGCGGCGGCCGAGGCCGTTCCCGTGCCGTGGCAGTCAATCAACGAAGCGAGCAATCCGCCGTAGACAAATTCGGGGATGCCGGTGAAATAGGGGCGGGTTCGATGGTCGCCACCGATTCGTCGCCGTCCCACCGGCTTTTGAGATGCAATCCTTCCGCGTTCAACCGGCCGCAGCCGTAACAGTGGCTGTATTCGTCGGGATAGGTGTCTTGAAAGGCGTCTTGACTCATTGGGGCCTCGAATGGCGATTGGGCAGATTGGGTCCTGCACTAAGGGAAAGGCTACGGACAAAGCTCCTTGCCGTCGAAATGCTCCGGTTGGTTGCTCCAGCCGATTTGACCTTTATCGTTCTTGACCTTGACCCACCAAACGGACACCGGGGGGCGCAGGATCTCCAAATTATTCATGCCTTTGAAATCCCTGACTCTTTTCCCTCGATACCAGATTTTATAATTGTTCTTACCCAGCGGAGTGAGCAGATGGACGAACTCGCCTTTTTTAACCCGTTCGCCGTTGAGCATCAAGGGTTTTAAAAGTTTGGCCTGCCCGGCTTCGGTCGTGATCACCACGCCGGTCAAGCCGTTCACTGTATCGTTTTTTTTAGCGGTAAAGACGACCGGCGCTTTGTCGCTTCTCTGCGCGCGTAACGCGGTAGTTTTATTGACCGTCCATTCGCGATAGCGACAGCATTCCAGCGGACAAACGCCGTAGTCTTCAAAAGAGGTGGGATGAAAGGAATAAGGCGCTGAGAAACTGGCTGATGCCACCAGCAGCGCGGTCAGCGTAATCGAAGGACTTATGGCGCATGTCGTCCTCTCCGCTGCAGAGTTTTCAACGACTCCGATCCTGATCGCTTAACGCGGCGGTGTTCTCCAGTGCCGCGAACCACGCGGCATAGGGGGTGTTGTGGACCAGTCGCCGGTTGTAATCGGGCGCGCCGTCCCGCCACCAAACCGGCCCGCGCTCGCCCAAGGCGACCTTTGCGGCCTGCACGGCGGCGCGCGCTTGGCGCAGACGGTTTGCGTCAGCATTGCGCCGAGCGACGGCCACCGCGCGCCGCGCCGCCATCAACTCACTGACCCAATGACCGCGCTCCTCGGCCGTCAACGCTGGATTGCTCGTCCGCCACAGCCGATTGCGCACGATGAGGTAGCGGCCGTCAGGCGTCACCATGGAAGAATCATCGTTTCGCACGCGGGGTCGCCGCGCCAATTTCCCATTCCGCGATCCCGCCAGTAACCACTCGAAACAAAGGATGGGCTTGAGGCAGCGCGATCGGTGGCGGATCGGCCAACCAATCCGGCGCTCTGATGCTGAGCTTAGACAGCAAGTGCCGCCATTCGTAGGCAAGCTGGTCAGCAGTGGCCGGCATCGGCGCTGCTGGTTGCATTGCGCCAATCTTCGTTTGATTAAAGCGGTAGCCGCGCCGGTCGGCTTCAAGGCAAACAGCCGTCAGGTAATGGGCGATTTGCGAGGCTGGATGCTCGCACTGGCGAAAGCGCGTCAGTTGCGGGTGGTGCTGATAGCCCCTGGTTTGACCGAGCAACACCGCCTGGGCGAGTAAAGCCTCGCGCCACAGCGCGACCAGACCTCTAGCGTCCAGATATCGGGGATGCAACGTCCATAACCGCATGAGAGCGCTCTAAAAAATTTGCAGATCGACGCCGGCCTGTACTCGGAAAATCGGCGGGCTTATACTGCGCGGCCAGCCGCGCTGGAGCGTGGCGATTTTAACTGTTTTGATCTCGATAACGCCGCCGGGATATCGGCCCCCCGACGGATAACCTGTTCCGGCCGGATGCAATGTATCGATGCCAAGTGTGTGGAAAGACCCTTCCCGCCCGTACGCCTTCGTTTCAAATCACTGTCAAAACCCGCTGCAAATCCTATCCGTTCCGTTCTAAAGCGAATGGGTTCAAGCAAAGCAAAGCAGGTTCGCTCACTCAAACAAGCCGCTGGGAATCACGGAATGATCCAGGTGGACAAGGACGAGAAATTGTAAAAGAGACCAGGGTTTGCCCGGCTTGCTATCAGGCCAGCAAAGCATCGATCTAGGCTACACTACTGCCCGCTCTCCTTATCCAGCCTATCATGGAACCCGCGTCATGCCCCTCATCAGCTTCGATAATCTCTCCATCGCCTTCGGCGCGGAAAAGTTGCTGGATGGCGCGAATTTCCAATTGGACGCGGGCGAGCGAGTCTGTTTGATCGGCCGCAACGGCGCGGGCAAAACCACGTTGCTGCGGTTGCTGGCCGGGGACATCCAGCCGGATGGCGGCGAACTCTGGCGGCAGCCGAGCTTGCGGGTCGCCACGCTGGCGCAGGAACTGCCCGCCGATACGACAGCCACGGTGTTCGAGGTCGTCGCAGGTGGCTTGGAATTGGGGACGCTGCTGGCGGCGTATCACGATGCGGCTGTGCATCTGTCGCAAGACCCCGATGCCTTAGGGAAGATGGAGCGCCTACAGCATGAACTGGAAGCCCGTGACGGCTGGCGCTGGCAGCAGCGGGTCGAAACCGTGATCAGCCGCTTGCAACTCCCGGCGGATACGCCGCTGGCGGAACTGTCGGGCGGCTGGCGGCGGCGGGTATTGCTGGGGCGGGCGCTGGTGCGCGACCCGGATGTGCTGCTGCTGGATGAGCCGACCAACCATCTCGATCTCGAAACCATCCAATGGCTGGAAAACGAACTGCTGGAGTTTCGCGGCGGACTGCTGTTCGTCACCCATGACCGCGCCTTGCTGCAACGGCTGGCGACCCGGTTGCTGGAGCTGGATCGCGGTGTTCTGACTTCGTGGCCGGGCGACTACGCCGCGTTTGTGGAGAAGAAAGCCGCGCTGTTGGAAATCGAAGCGCGGCACAGCGCCAAATTCGATAAGAATCTCGCCCAGGAAGAAGCCTGGATTCGCCAGGGCATCAAGGCCCGTCGCACCCGCAATGAAGGCCGGGTGCGGGCGCTGTACGCCTTGCGCGAGGAACGCCGCCAACGCCGCGAACAATCCGGCAAAGCCAGCTTTGCGCTGGAGCAGGCGGAGGTCTCGGGCAAGCTGGTGATCGAGGCGAAAAACCTCTTTTACGCCTGGCAAGGCGAACCGCTGATCCGCGATTTTTCGGCCCGCATCCTGCGCGGCGACCGCATCGGTCTGATCGGCCCCAACGGCTCCGGCAAGACCACGCTGCTGAATCTGCTGCTCGGCCATTTGTCGCCCGCCAGCGGTCAAGTGCGGCACGGCACCAAATTGGAAATCGCCTATTTCGATCAACTGCGCGAGCATTTAGACCCAGAACAAACCGTGTTGGATAGCGTCGCGGGCGGGCGGGAGACCATCGAACTCAACGGCCAGCGCCGCCACATCATCGGTTATCTGGGCGATTTTTTGTTCACCGCGCAACGGGCGCGCTCGCCGGTCAAATCGCTGTCCGGCGGCGAACGCAACCGGTTGCTGCTGGCTCGCTTGTTTACCCAACCGGCGAATCTGTTGGTGATGGACGAACCGACCAACGATCTCGATCTGGAAACGCTGGAACTGTTGGAAGAACTGCTGTTGGAATACACCGGCACGCTGCTGCTGGTCAGCCATGATCGCGCGTTTCTGGATAACGTGGTGACCAGTTGTCTGGTGTTTGAAAGCGACGGGCGGATTCGGGAATATGTCGGTGGTTACACTGACTGGCTGCGCCAGCGCGCCGCGCCGGAACCCCTGCCCGCCATCAAACCCAAACCCGCGCCCGCTGCGCCGCCGAAGCCATCGAAACCGGCGACATCCGGGCGATTGAGCTACAACGAACGGCGGGAATTGGAGCAGTTGCCCGCGCGCATTGAAGAATTGGAACAACGCCAGCAGGCGTTACACGACTTGACCGCCGATCCCACTTTTTATAAGCAGGATGCAGCCATCGTTACGCAACGATTAGAAGAATTGAAGGCGCTTGAAGTGGACTTGGAAGCGACTTATGCGCGGTGGGAAGCACTGGAAGGGCGGGGCGTTGGTTGAAATCGGCTCATCGATGAGTTGCATCGTCGGGGTTTGTATTTGCGGGGTCGTTGTGGCTTGAGCCGACCCCGATTCCGACCCCGGCTCCCATGCCCGCCGCGCCCATCCCGCCGCCATCGCCGCTATCCCGACCACCACCGCCACCGCCGCCCGCACGACCCGCGCCACCTGCCGCGCCGCCGCTCTTGCCGCTGCTGATCGGACGCAGCGGCCCTTGGTTGGGAATGCGCAATTCCGGCGGAACCGGCTCCAGATCCAGCGCCTGACGGATGAAGTTCCGCAACGAGACTACCAGCTTTGCCAGATCGACTTTGCGGCCCGCCACCATTTCGGTAGCCGCGTGCGCTGCTAGTCGTACCTGTTCTTCCGTGCCGAGCAGGATGACATCCGACAGCGCCGCTTCGACCGCATCGCGGATACGGCGGCGGCGTTCGGAACTGGCGGGCATCGCGGCAGCATCACCAGCTGCACGCGCTGAAACGTCACTGCTTTCAGCCGCATCCGCCAACGCGCCCCTCTGACGCAGTTGCCTAAATGGCTGGGATCAACCGCCAGTTCGCCGGTGAATGATCCACCCAGCGTTTTATAAGCAGCAATCAGGGTGCGCAGTCGTTCGTTGATCTGGCGGTTTTCGCGCTCGCGTCGCCGCTGGATGGTCTGCATGAAAATCAGGCGGACGCCGACCGCGACCAGCGTCATCAATATCAATCCGAACAGGGTAGATGCCAGGGTGTTCCAGGAGCTGAAGTCGAGAGCGCCGCGCATTAGAAAAGATTATATCCTACTGTTATTATAGAGAAATCCTATTTATTAGGATAGACAATGCGATCTGTGCGGTGTCTGAACGCGGTTTTATTCGAAGCCATGATTACCACACGGTTCGCACGGGGTAGGCTTGAATGTGGCTGTCGGGTGTCAGCAGCGTCAAGCCGTCGGCAATGGCCTGACCAATCAACATCCGGTCGAAAGGGTCTTGATGATGATGGGGCAACCGCCGTAATTCAAGGACGGCGGCTTCATGCAGGTCTAGCGAGAGGATGTCATGCTTATCACGTTCGGTCGGAACATAGATATGGGGTGGTTCAGCCAGGGGTAGTCGCCCCAAACCATGTTTGATTGCGATTTCCCACGCTGAGATCACACTGAGGTAAAGCGTGTGCGCTGAATCAGTGATTAAGGCGTGGGCGTTGGCCGAAAGTTGCTTGGGATCGCGCACGATCCAGAGAAACACACAGGTATCGAGCAGAATATTCATTCAGTTTCGCCAGTGAAGGCGGCTAAGAATTCTGCGGGTAAGGGATCAAAGAATTCAGGTGGTAATTCGGTGCCGCAATCTGCCGCCAGCCCTAGGGGGCGCGGTCGGGTACGTGGCTTAGGTAGCGGTCGAATTTCAGCGATGGGGATGTTGCGCTTACATAACAGGATGGTTTCTCCCTGCTCCAGGGCAGGTAGATAGCGGGAGAGGTGGGTTTTGGCTTCGTGGATGTTGAGCTTGATCATAGGCTGAAATATAATCTATTACTTAGTTCACTTATAGTATGATGTGAAACTGATTATGCAATACATCATTAGTTCATCAGGTGAGCGACTATCGGTGATTCTGCCCATTGCCGAATACGAGGCGCTGCTAAGTCGTGCGTCCGGAGACGAAACTTCCTTCTTGTTGCAAGAACCAAATGGGAGCATTCTGCTTCAACGAATCGAGAACATCCGCCAAGGCTGTAACTTCGTAGAACGGGAACTATTGCCTGATGAAGATTAGATGGGAAGCGGATGCTTCGACGCAATACATAAACTGAAAGTAGTCAGATGAAGTCTTCCTAGTTTTAGCCTTCTTGGAGTATCTATTGCAATGAATTTCAGTATTGAATACGAGCAGGAAGAGGATGGACGCTGGTTGGCTGAGGTTCCTGAATTACCAGGCGTTCTAGCCTATGGTAGCCATGTTGAGGAAGCGATGCTTAAGGCCGAAGCGCTTGCTTTGCGCGTCATTGCTGAAAAATTGGAACAAGGCGAAAGTCGCCCTGTACCCATTAATTTTTCGATTGCTACTGTTGTATGACGCAATGGTCATCAGTCAAGGCGAAGCGTGTTTTGGCGGCGCTTCTAGGCATCGGCTGGCAGATCAAAAGGCAAACTGGATCTCATAAGACGCTGGCGCGTCCAGGTTGGCCCGATTTTGTTTTTGCATTCCATGATGGAGACGAAATCGGCCCTAAAATGCTTGCCCGTATTGCAAAATACACGGGGCTTAAACCTGATGATTTATGAGCAAACTGAATAGGACGATTATCCCAAATTTTTCATTGGATTCTTTTATTGATGATTGGCAGTAATGGGTGATATCTGACGGCCCACTCATCCACCATGGATTTAACCCTCCATATTTCTCTCCACCCTCCTCAAACTCTTAAACGCCACCGCCCGAATCCCGTTATCCTCACCTTTATTCGCCAAAATCCCTTCCAAGGCGGTCTTCACCGCGTCCCCGCCCAAACGACCCAAAGCGGCAATGGCACTGGAACGGGCCGCGTCGCTCGCTGTGGTGGCGCGACGGATTAACGCGGCGGCGTCCTGCTGTTCCAGCAGAATCGGCAATGCAGCCTGGCGCTGTTCGACCGTCGCCAATAAGCGGCCATCCGCGTTGGGCGCGACCGCCCGCAACACCGGCCGCAAGGCCGCGCCATCGACGCTGGTGGATTTTTCCAGCACCGGCAAGGCCGCATTGCCGCTCAATCGCGCCAGCGCTGCGCTCGCGGCGGAACGGATGGCAGGATCGACCGCGTTCAGCAGGGGCAACAATAACGCTTGATCGCTGGCATCGCCGCATCCAGCCAAGCCGCGCAACGCTTCGCAACGCACCGCGTTGGGAATCCGGCTTATCGGCCAATGCGGCGCGCATCACCGGAGCGGCTTTGAGTTGCAACTGTCGGGCGGCCCACAAACCGGCTTGCCACGCCTGCGCTTCCGTCGCGGCCTGCTCGCGCCAATGCTGCTGCTCCGCCTGCCGCCAGCCGTCGGCGGCCCGCTGCGCGGCGGTTTGCACCGCGCCCGCCAATTCCGCGTCGCCGCTATTGCCCGCAATCCAGGCGGCGTCAGCCCGCGTTGCCGCCGAATCACTTTGCAACAAGCTCTGCAAAGCGTCTTTGGAAAATGACTGGCGACGGATCAAACCGCGCCGCAGACGCTGCCGGACTTGCTGATCTTTCACCACGCCGAGGCGCTGGGTCAGGTATTAGGATCGCCCTGCCGGGCCAGAAAGCGGGCGGCGGGTTGGCTGATTTCGGGGTATTCGCTATTGAGAGCCAACAGATTGACCTGCGTGGCGTCGCTAGGATAGAGCCGTCGCAGCGCGTCCAGTCCGGTCTTGCGCAAGTTGGCGTCGCGCTGATGCAGCAGGCTTTCCAGCACCGGTTCCGAGGCGGTCTCGCCCAGTTGGCCCAACTCGCTGGCGGCGCGCTGTCGGGCGGCATTGTCTTCGTAAGGATCGCTGGCGAGGCGTTCCAGCAGCGTGCGGCTGCGCTCGTCGCCGACCCGCCGCAAACCGCTCAAGGCGCGCCACCGCAACTCGCTGGAACCCTCGCGGGCCACGCTTTCCAGCCGTCGCGCAGCCGCTGGCGCTCGTCGGCGTCGGTGAGCCGCGCCAGCAGCGCGCCCAGCGCTTCGGCGGCGTCCGGGGCTGCGCCCGGTCATCGGCGGGCAGATCGGCGCGCGGGTCGAGCAGTGGCTCCAGATACTCCAGCGCCCGCCGGTCGCCCAGTTCGCCAGCGCGGCGATGGCCCGTTTGCGCTCGGTGTCGGTGCCCGCCGTGAAGGCCAATAGCAACGGCTGCAAGGCTTCCGGGCGCTGTTGCTTGGCCAAGCCCTCGGCGGCGGCTAGCAGCAGCTCGCGGCGGCCACCGGCCAGCGCCCGCGTCAGCGGCTCCAGACTCGCGCCGGGAACGCCGATGACGATGCGTTGCGCCAGTTGCGCGCAGGCTTGGGCGCGGATCGCCTCGTTGCGGTCGTCCAGCAACCGCACCAACAGCGTTTCGGCCGGTTTCGCGTCCAGCAGCGCCAGCGCGTCCACCACGCGGGCGCGGATCGCCGGATTATCGTGATCGAGCAACGGCGGCAGGGCTTGCAGCGCGGGCGTTTCCTGATACCGGGGATAACGCCGACCGTCGGCGCGCTGTTGCTCCGGTTGCGCCGGATCGCGCAGCAGTTGCAGCAGGATGTCCAGCATCAGTCCGTGCTGGGCGGCCTGTTCCTTATCCAGTAACCCGCGTCCCAGCAACGGCAGCGCGGCGAGATGGCCGATGCGGCCCAAAGCCCGCAGCAGGGGCCGACCGGTCGGCGGTTTTATCGGGATCGTCGTCCAGCCGGGCGATTAACGCATGAGCGGCGCTTTCCGCCGTCTGCGGATTCGGTCGGGCGTGGGCCAGCGTGACCAGCGCTTCCAAAGCGCGATTCGCCAGACGCGGTTCGGCGCGCAAGGCGGTTGCCAACACCCTCCAGCGCCAGCGCTTCGCCGCGCTGGGCCAAACCCACGGCGGCGCGCAGGCGCAACTCGTCGTGTTCGCTTTCCAGCGCGCGGGTCAGCGCCGACGCCACCCGCGAGTCGCGGGCGTCCAGCAGCCGATCCACCACCGTCAGCCGCAAATCGTCGAAGCGGCTGTTCAGCGCCAGCAGCCACGGCTCCAAACTGCCCGCCGGATACAACCGAGGCAGTTGTTCGAGCGCATGGCGGCGCACCTCGGCGCTGGCGGCATCGACCCCGCCTCGGGCTAATTCCAGCGCGCGGGCATCGCCCGCCGTCGCCGCCGCCAGCAGCCGATCAAAGGCCAGCCGGCCGATGTCGGCGGCATCCAGCGCCAGGGCCAGCGCCAGCGGTTCCAGCGGTTGGTTCGGATGCAGTTCGATCAGGGCGTTCAAGGCGGCTTGCCGCACCAGATGATGCGGATCGCTCAAGGCTTGACGTAGCACCGGCAACACCGCATCGCGGCCGATGTCGGCTTGCTGGGCCAGAATCGCCAGACGGGCAATGCAATCGCGCCGCACCCGCTGGTAATCATCCGGGCCTTTGGCGATGGGTGCTTGCCGGATCAACCCAGCATAGGCGCCGAACGTCAGCCGCCAGAGTTCGGCGGCGCTGGCCTGACCGTCCCTGGGCGGACGGTGCCCGCCACCGGCGAAGCGCAACACGGTCAACAGCCGTTGGGTAGCCGAGCCGGTCTCGGCTTTTCGCGGACGGCCGAACAGGCCGCGAATCCAGCCGGTTTTACGTTCCAGCCGGGTTTCGGCTTCGGGCGCGGTCGGCGGCGGCGCGGATTCGGTGGCGATTTCGGCCATGCGTTTGGCCTCGCGCCAGAAGGTTTCCGGTTGCGGGCGCAGGCCGAGAATCTGAGCGGCGGCGTAACGGCGGGCGGGCGCATCGCTGGCTAGCGCGTTGACCACGGCATTGAGCAAGCGCGGGCGTTGTCCGGCCTCCGGCCAATGGCGCATGTCGCTGGTTTTTCCGGCTGGCGCGGGCCGATTAATTCCAAACCCCATTGGCCCAAATCCTCATCCCGCAACCGCGCTTCCAGCACGCGGGCGGCGGCGTAGCGGATTTCCGGCGATCCAGCGCTCAAGGCGCTCAACAGCAAATCCGGCGGCAACTGGGCGCGAGCCAGGGCGATGTCGCGCGCCACGATCACCGCGAAACTGAGTTCCTGTAAATCGCGCTCGGTGTCTTCCAAGCCTTGCAACAGCCCTTGCACGCCGTCGCCGCCGAGAGCGACGAAGCTGAACAGCGCGCCGCGCCGGATCGGCAAATGCTCGTGACGCTGGGTGCCCGCCAGCACCGGCAGGGCGCGCGCATCGCCAAGTTTCGATAAGCCGTCGGCGGCCCAACTGCGCACCGCCAGATCGGCGTGCGCCAGCGCCTCGACCAGCGGCTGCGGGTTGCCGCTCTGACAGGCCGCCGCCAAGCCCCGCGCGCCGTGTTCCCGCACCAGCGGATCGTCATCGCGCAGTAGAGCGGCCAGAAACGGAATGCTGGACGGGTCGCCGACATCGGCCAAGGCGCTGGCGGCGCGCTGGCGCAGGCTGTCGCTGGGCCGGTCGCGCGAAGCCGGGGTGATGCTGAGCAGCCCCTGCATCGGTCCGACCGCGCGGGCGTCGCGGCGCTTGCCGCACAGTTCGCCCGCCCGCACCCGCAAGAGATAAAACGGACTGTCGAAGGCCAGCGCGAAGGCGTGGGCGTCGGACGGCAGCAGTTTATCCAGCGCCTCGATCGCGGCGGTGAACTGCGCGGCGTCCTCGACTTGCAGCAGTTCGATCAAACGGCTGCGCAACGGAGCGGGGTCGGCGGCGTCCAGCGCGCCCTTGAGACCGGCCAGCCGCACCTCAGCGGCGGACCGCAAAGTGGTTTCCGGGCGCTTGCTGTGCCAGGCCCACAGGGTGCGCATCGCCTCGCGCCGCGTGTCTTCGGCTTCGTCGTCCAGCGCCTGCGCCAACAGCTTATCAATGCGGGTCGCCAGTTCGGCGGGAGCGGTTGCGCCGTGCTTGACCAGCAGTTGCAAGGCGCGGGCGCGGATTTCGCCCGCTTGGGTGCGCAAGGCGAGTTCGGCGAGGTCGATATCCGCCCGCCGGGCCTTCCAGTTCGGCCAGCTTGAGTAGACCATCGAAAGCGTCGGCGCGGACTTGGGCGTCGTCGTCGTTCAGCAGCCATTGCAAGCGCGCGCGCAAACGCGGATCGCCCGCTAGGTTACCGATGGCGGGCGCGAGAAAGCGCGTGATCTGGCGACGCATCGCGGGGTTCGGCTCGCGGCTCAACTGCAACAGCGCGCCGCTGGCCCGCTCATCGCCCAGCCAACTCAGACACAAGGCGGCTTGCAAGGCCATATCCGGCTGGCGACAGGCCAATGCGGTGAACAGCGGTTCTAGGAATTGATCGCTCGCGGTGGCGGCGCTGGCTTCTTCAGCGACGCCTTGCGCCTTGAAACCATCCAAGATTTTACCGATGTCGCTGCCTTCTCCGCGCAACCGGGCGGCCAGCGTCGGATAAGCCATCACCCCGATCCAGAACGCGGCGTGGCGCACCTCGAAGGTGTCGTCGTTGAGCGCTTGATCTAGCAAACGGCGACCGTCCGCTGTCGCGCCGAGATGACGCTGACCGAGCCGGATCAGCACCGCGCGGCGGATGTCAGGCGAACCGCGCTCGAAAGCGCTGTGCAAGGGCGCGACGCTCGTTTCCGGCTCCAGCGCCGGCAACGCATCAAGCGCAGCTTCCCGGACTTTTTCGTCGCCGTCGTTCAGCCGCTCATTGAGCCAGCGCGGCACCAGCGGCGAGCGTTGCCGCAACTGGGTGAGTTGCTTGACCGCGTATAGCCGCAGGTCGGCATGACGGCTAGTGAGCGCCGCTTGCAGGGCGGCGAGCGGCGTGTCGGTTTCGATCTGTTGCAGCGCGGTCAGCGCGGCCTTGCGCACGCCGGGGTTGTCGTCATTCACGGCTTTGACCAGCGCCGGGCGGCTGCGGCGGCGTTGGGTCTTGCCCAGCCATTGCGCGGCTTCGATCCGCTGGGCCGGCCGCGAATCCTGGGTCAGCACGTAGTCCAAGCCTTCCCGCGCTTCGTCCTCGGCCAGTTGCGCCAGGGCTTCCAGAGTGGCGGACGAGGAGCGGGTGGCTTTCACCTCATCCAGCAGCCGTTGCAAGCGGGAATCCCAACTTTCGGGATTGCCGGATGGATTGCCGTTTTGATCGATTGCGCTGAGCCAGATTTGCCGCTGTTCGGTGACGGCGACCAGCGTCCCGCCGCGCTGTTCCGGTTTGGCTTGCGGGTTGGGATCGACCAGCGCCAGGGCGCGGGCGTCGCGGCCGATGGGCACGGTGCGCGGCTTGCGGCGCTGATCCAGCGTCCAGATTTTCAGTTCGCCGTCCTCGCCCAGCGAGAACAGACGGCGCGGCAGCGGTCGGTTCTGCTCGTCGTTCAGCGCGGCGCTGAGGAGCAGGGCGCGCACTGGCCCCTGATGGGCGGCATCGCCGCTGCGGTCTTCCTCGTCAATCGCGCCTTCCAAAAAGCAAACGCGGATGGAACCATCGCCGCAACCGGCCACGATGCGGCCATCGCCGGTGAAGGCGAGTGCATCGATGCCGCGTCCGCCGCAGGGCATGACGCGGATTTCGGCTTGATCGAGATTGGCCAGCGGCAGGACGTAAAGGGTGTTATCGGCTCCAGCGGCGGCCACGCTGGCGCTGGCGGCATCGACCGCCACCGCCTGCAAGGGCTGTTCGCTCAAGCGGCGCTGGGCGCGTTGGCGCAGATGGAGTTTTTCACCTTCGGCGGCGATCTCGTGCAGCGTCAATACGCCATCCTCGCCGACGCTCACGACTTGCTGCCCGACCGTCGCCAACGCCCGCACCGCGCCGGTGTACGCCGCTTGCCGCGCGTCTGGCGCTTCGCCTTTGCCATCGGTGCGCCACAGCGCCAGCGCGCCATCCGCCGTGCCCGCCAGCAGCAATCCCTCGTCGCTAAACGCCAGCGCGGTGGCGGCGGAGTCCAGTGGCGCGCTGAATCGGGCGTTGAGCTTGGGCAGTTGCAGCAGGTGGACGCTGGATTGACTGACGCCCACAGCATCCACGGCGACCGCCCACGGCAAGGAGTTTGCCGCTGGCGGCGACGGCTAATAAGCGTTCAATGTGGGGGCGTATTGTTTGGCCACGCTGGGAGATTCCTTTTGGAATACGATTTACGCTTAGCAGTAACATCAGCTCGATAATAAAGGAAGCAAAACTCCATGACGAGTTGCTATTAATGACACCATTGTTTCTCGCAGGGGACTCCATCATTATTTCCGTCCATTTTTACATTAGGGCAGTTTCTTAGAAAGAAGGTTGCTTCTTCACATGAAGTCATCTGGGAGCAATGGGTTCGTCCATCGCATTTGAAATTCGTAGTTGTTGCCACCCTGTTAGAGCCTTGTGAAGGCACCACTGTCAAGGAACCTCCTATTGATTTTTTGTATGTTGAATCAGCAGAGGACTGCCATTCTCCATATCGTTGTTTGTATAGGTAATTCCCGTACCAACCGGCACCCAGAATGATAACTATTAAAATGAGTTTTTCATGAGTAAAGAGTAAAACTATGCCACTTCCCGCATAGGACGAATTTTAGGCCTGGCAATTTTCGCCCTTCGTTTATAAAATGCTGAATCACGTCCTCTATGACTTCACATAACTCGCTGTAAAGTTGGGTGGGATTATCGCCATGAATCCCTGTAATTAAATCGGGGCATTTTCCGATGTAGGTTTGATCTTCTTCGCTCCATTCAATCCATTTATGATATTGGTCGCTAGTCTTCATTTCTTTACACTCTCTATGGCTTGGCTGACTTGCTTTTCTTGGTAATGTTTCGCGTCATCTCCAGTTTGGCCGCTGACTGTTACCGCACCAGCGTATTTGGCATGAGTGAATTTTCGATTGAACCCTTGCCGCCACCCGATATTTGACTAAATCCAGCGTTTCTCAGCTCTTGAATCAGATCTCTAATTTTCTTGGGCATCTCTTTCGTGCTTGCGTTCTTTTATCCCGCCTCACCTTCAAGTTCACCTGCCCCACCGGCAAATCCACCCGAACCGCCGGATGCGCTTTGCGAATCTGCACCAGCGCGGCGACGCAATGCTGCCATTCATTCTTGGCGCGGGAATGGCGGAATTCCTCCAACACCGGTGTCGCCAGTTCAGCGAAAGCCGCATCACTTAAGGCCAGCGTCTTGATCGCCTCGATCAGCCGCCGCTTGCCAACGCTAGCGGGCCAGGGCCGATCCGGCGCGGCTTGGCTGCTATCGAGTTCGCGCCGTTCCAGCCGACCGGGCGGCAGACCGAACAACGTCTTACGCAGGAATTGCCGCACTTCATCCAGCGCCGCAAAGGACGCAGCATCCGGCGGCGCGGCCTCGCCAGCGGGTTGGCGGACGGCGGCGGATGCGGGTCGAGGTCGCTGCCGTTCCCACAGCAGCCGCACGGTGAACAGGCCGACCTCGCGGTGCGGGCTTTCCATCAGCCACGCCAGCCGCGCCGCGCCACCCAGACGATCATAATGCCGGCGGATCAACGTCAGCGCGGTTTCCCGGACGACCTTATGCCGACTTTCGGCCAACTGAAACACCCGCTCCGGCAACAGCCAATCCAGCGGCAAGGCCGGTTCGACCGCCGTATCACCCAGGCGCAACAGACTTTCGATGGCGAAGCCACGCGGCTCGCGGTGCGGGCTATCGGCCAGCCGGTACAACAGCGCCGGATCGTCCCAGTTGCGCACTTCCTCGCGGGCGACGGCGACCGCCAGACGGCGCACGTCGGGCCGCTGATCGGCGAATAAGGGCCGCAGACGGTGCAGGGAATAATCGGCGGCGCTCAGACTTGGCTTGAGGTGATAGGAACGGGTTTCCGCATCGTTCGGCCCCAGTTGCGGATGATGCGCCCGCAGGTAGGCGGCGGCGAACTGGCGCACCGGTTCCGGTTGGGTCGCGCCAGCGGCCAGTTCCCACAGATGCTCGACCCCGCCGCGCTCGCCGCTGGCAAAATCGCCCGGCTGGAAGGATTGCAGCAGATACCGATGGGCGAAGTCGTGTAGCGTCGGGTTCGCTTGCCGCGCCATCGCCAGCAGCCACGGTACGCCAATCCGTTCCGGCGCGACCAGTTGGCTATCGCCGAGCAGTTGCAAGGCCAGCGGCCGCAAGGCCGGGCGCATGACCAGCCCTTTCAGCCATTCGACATCCAAATGCTCGCCTTTGAGCTTGCCTTGCTTCAACCAGTTGGCGACGGTGCTGTTCAGTTGCGGGTCGAGCAGGGCTTTTTGCAGCCATTCGGTGCCGATCTCGCGGCCCGGATAAGCGGCCAGCGCTTTCAAGGCCCGCTGCCGCACCAGCGGATTACAGCGCGGATCGTCGAGCAATTGGCGGTAGTAGGCGGCGGGCACCTTGACCTTGGCGTCTTTGTAGAATTCGAGCAGCGCATAGAGCGCGGAGAGTTCGACCGCGTGGCAGGCGCGGTGAGGGCCACCTCCACAAACTGTTCGGCGCTGATGTTCTCGGGTTTGAAACCCTGCCGCAGCTTGGCTTTGGCGAGCGCGGCGCTGGCCGGAGCGGCCAGCAGCTTGAGCAAAGTCGGCAGGCCCAGGTCGGCGGGCGAGCGTTGTTCCAGCAGCGCCACAGCGAAGGTCTGCGCGTCCTGCGTGCTGTTCAACACCAGCTTGACCAATTCAGCGACCGGCAGATCGGCGGCGTAGGCGCGGGCGTAGTCGATGGCGTAGCGCCGGGCCGGGCTGTTGTTGCTGTAGAGCAAGCCCAGCACCATGTCGTGCAGGCCGAGCGATTTCAGCTTGGATTGATGGAATTCGGGATTGTCGCGCAGCAGCTTGAGGATGAACGCATGGACGATTTCCAATGGTTTCGCGCCGAGGCGCGCCAGCCATGCCGGTTCGACGTGGCGCAGGGCGTCCTTGAAATCCTGCTCCAGACAGCGGATGGCGAAGTCACAAACTTGGGGATTACGGGCGTCTTCCAGCAGGCGCAACAGCGGCGCAGGGCTGATTTTCCAGGCCTCGTCGAAGGCGCGCTGTTCCAAATTGTCCGGCGGGCCGTAACGGCTGACGGCGCCCTGATCGGTGCTGCCGATCAAGTCCTTGTGCCGCCAGATTTGATTGGCAATCCAGCAGGAATCAAAACGTTGCGTCGCCGGGTAGTGGCGCAATACTTGGCCGGCGAACACCGGAAATAGTTCCGGCAACGCTTGGCCGAGTTGGCGCAGATAGCGCCAGGCGCGGCGGCGCATGTACAGCCAGGTGCCGCGCGAGATTTCCTGCCCGCCCGCGACCGGTTGCAAGTCCATCCGGTAGCACAGTGCGCCGAGCATGGCCAAGTCGTGGCGCGGTTCGGCTTGTTTGTAGATCGCTTTGAAGCCTTGCCACGCGCCCCAGCCGAGCGCCTGCGGCGGGATTTGTGGAAGCAGTTCCAGCAGCAGGGCGCGGGCCGGTTCGTCGTCCGCCGTGCATAAATCCAGCAGCAGTTGACCGAGCTTCAGGCGCGGCGGCGGGTTGGGTGAGGCCAGCAGCGCGGCCCAGGCTCCGGCGCGCAGGGCTTGCCATTCGTCGGCAGTTTTGCCGGGCTGCGTTTGCGGGTTCAGAGTGTTGCGCAACCGCTCTAGCGACCAGCCATCCGGCGGCAGCGGTTGCGGCTGGAACTCATCCGGCGGGTCTTCCGGCTGACCGGCGGGCGGGTCGGGCTGTTGGAGAAACTCCAACGTCCAGGCCACGAAGTGCGGGTCACGCCGGGCGGCGGCGTGCTCCAGATCAGCGAATAAAATCGAGCGGTCGTCAGCCATGCGCAGCACCTATCGCGGCCGGTAGCCGTCGGCTTCCAACGCCGCCCGCACTTGGGCGAATGCGGCTTCGGCGGCTTCGGGGTTGGGGTAGTGTTCGGTGCTGTGGGTGTGCAGCGCGTTGCCTTCGACGCTCAAGCGCAGTTCCAGACGGCGCTCGCCCATCGTCAGCGTCAGTGCACACTGCGCGGGGGTGGGGGCGGCCGATGCCGATTCAGCGCCAGCGGGCGCGGCGGTGGCTTCACTCGGCCCGCCGTCGCCATCCACATAGCCCTTCTTCATCTTTTCCCGCGCCTGCTTTTGCAGCTCGTTGGCGGCGTCTTCCGGCGAGTCATAGCGCTTGGCCTGACTCTGGCCCTGGGTGCCGATGCGGCCGAAGTTGACTTCGAAACTGTTGCCGATGCAGCGCGCGCCAGAACTTGTTGGATTTATCATCCTGAAAGATCAGGGAAATCTGCCACTCACTCATTCGCGCCCCGCGCCTCTAGTTGGTGGAGTTGGGCCAGAAACGGCTTGGCCTTGTCCGGGTCGGTCATGTGCAGATAGGCCACCCAGCCGCGTAGTTGCGCCAGACTTTCGCCGTCCTTGCCGGGCTTGCCATGCAGGCGATTGTGCAAAGCGGCGCGCAGTTGCCGTAGTTTGACGCGCGGAATGCGCGCCGGGCTATTCCCGGTCGGCGCGGCGTTGACTACCAGACCGGTCACGGTCTGGCGGCGACCGCGACGCAGCACGCGGGTTTTGTCCGGGTGGGGAATGAAGCCTTCGGCCTTGAGGATGAGATGAACGCCGCGCAGCAGGCGACCCAGCGGCGGCGGTGCGTCTTCGTGCCAGGAAAAGCTCAGATCGTCGGCGTAACGGGTGTAGCGAAAGCCCAGTTTTTGAGTCAGGCCCGCCAGGCGGCAATCGAGCCGCAGACAGACGGTGTTGCTCAGCGCCGGGCTGGTCGGCGCGCCTTGCGGCAGGGCGCGCGGCCCGCTGGCGACGTGATAGGGTTTGCCGTCGAGTTCCAGCAATTCGCGTGGCGCTTCGGTGCACAGCAGCGCCAGCACGGTGGCGACCTGTTCGCCGTAGCCGCCCTTGCGGAACAAGCCTTTCACCCTCCGCCAGGTGACGGTCGGGTAGAAGTTACGAATATCGAGCTTGATGATCTGCCGCGCTCCGGCGTGGACGGCGGCGTTGCTGAAGATGCTGCGGCCCGGTAGAAAGCCGTGCGCCGCGCCGTGCACCGGCAGCCGTTCGGCGATCTGGCGCAGAATCCAGCGTTGCGCTCGCTTCAGGGTCGGCTTGGGCGCGCTGATAAGGCGTTGGCCGCCGTCGCGCTTGGGAATCGTCCAATACTGATAATGACTGCCGGTGTCCACGTCCCGGTGAAACGCCAGCCAGCGCAATTGCGGGATGGTCAGATCAAGCGCCTTTGCCAAAGCCTGTGCGTCCTTGAGTTCCGGCAGGCCGTTGGTTTCGCGGCGGGCGTCGGGGTCGGGCAGGTCGTAGCGGTCTTGATCGGGCGTGTCGTGATGGAACACATCCGCGCCCAGATGCACCAGATGCGCTTTACGGAAGGCGGCCCATGCCTGCTGGCGCAATTGCTTGCGGACGCGGCGTTCTTCCTCGCGGCGGGCTTTGAACTGATGCAAGGCCGCGCCGCTCAATTTCGCGGGATCAGCGGCTTCGTCTAAGAGACCGAGTTGTCGCAAGCGGGCGACGACCCAGCGTTCGATGTCGCCGACTTGGGCGATCTCTTCCCAGGTGGGGGGTGTTTCGCTCATGCCGTAGTCAGACCGAGCGCAAGGAATGCTGGAGCGTGAGGACGTAAAACCGCTACTTCTCACCAGGGACACGGTAGGCTCACCGGCCCGCCGCCCATGCACGTGCCGGTAGCATGGCGGAAACCGCGGTGGCGTGGTTGGCCCAGCTCCGCCGTGCTACCGGCACGTGCATGGGCGGAGCGGGCCAAGAACAGCCTACCTTGTGGCGTGTGTGGCGTTGGAATTCCAAGACGGCGCATCGCCGCCCAAATGGCTAATGGAGCAACGCCTCACGCTCCAGCATTCATTACGCTACGGACTTTTCGCTCCCTTGTCAAAGTGGTTATCAATGAAAATCGCGATGTTTTGAATCTAAAAAAGATTTAAATGGAGTTTGGTATATTGCGCGTCATGAATAATTTATTTTTTATAAATAATGGGTTGTCTATTTCTGACGTCCTCCTGACAGAGGGGCTTGATGGAGGTTGCGCGGACTTATGATCGATGGACATCAGGCCGCGCCAGCCAGCAGATTTCGTTTTAGATCGGCATCGACCGGACGCCGGCCGAGCCAGATTCCGAGTACGGCCTCATTGAAGCCGGACGCTTGGATCGGTTTTCCCTTGAGTTTGTCGTCGATATAGAAATGGCTCCCGCGATTTGGCAATAGATCGATGCGAAATGTCTGACCTTCCCTAATATCTGGTTCGGTTTTGAAAATCTTAACGATTTCTCCAATGTAAGGCAGATAAAAGGCTTCCTGACCGGCCGGAAGATTTTTACGCATGCCGTTTAATAACGCGGTTCCAAGCATTCCTCCGCCTAACCGACGTTGCGCCACAAAGCGCAATTGCTTCGGGCCGGGCAAGGCGATGGCCTGCTTGGCGTCGGCGGTGGCTCTACTGAGATAGAACGCCATTTCATAGATGTCCATGCCGAAGCGTTTACGAACGCCCTCGCCGTTGCGAGCCAGTTGAACGTTGTCCAGCATGACGCTATCGGGAAAAGAGAAATTTTTCCTTGCTTGGGATTCCGCAAACTTTCGTCTGCCAAATAAGAACTCGAACACTGAGTCATTCCTCGCTTTATTGAAATCACAACTCCCTTATTCAAATGAAACCTTAATCTGCGCGGTACACCTTGACTTCGGGAAAACTGACGCCTTGGAAATGTGTTGAACTCCTAAAAGTAACCCAATCTTCAACTCATCAGGCCAGACTGGCGTCGATAAAGCCTTGTTTCGCCAAACCGTCGAGCCGGGAGAAATAGGCGTCGCGGGCCTCCTCGGCGCGGTTGAACAGCAACCGTTGCTGGCGCAAGGCTTGCGGGTCGTTGCCCCAACGCAGCACGATCTGCCGTTCGTCCAGCGAAATCCGATAGCTCAGCACGCGCTCACCCTGACGGCGGGTCAGGGTGCGGGTTTCGGCGCGGATCAGCTTGCGACCTTCCGGCGTTTCCCGCGCCTGCTCCAGCGCGGCCTGTTCGCGGGCGTAGCGCAAGCGCAACGCGATCATGTGCGGGCAGGGGCCTTGCTTCAAACCGGCGCGGCGGAAATCGTGGCAGGTGCAACTGGCTTTCACGGTGCGGCCTTCCCGATCCAGCGTGAACGAGGTTTGATACTGGCGGTGCGCCCGTCGATCCTGCACCTCGCCGTCGATGGCGGCGCCTTCCAGACCGAGGTCATGAATGCGGGTCAGTTGCACTTGTTCGGCAATTGCCAGCAGCCGATGGGCTTGTTCCTCGCGGGCGTCGCGATAGCGCAACTGGTCGATATCCAGCGGCTGCGCGGTCAGCGGCCGATGCTGGAATAAGCCGCTGCCGATGTCGTGAACGACCGTTCTTTTCAGCAATTCGCCCAGCAGCGCCTGGCGGAGGGTCTGACGCGGCTGATGGAGCGTTTCGCTCAACGTGTCCAGCGTGCGCGGCTGTTCCGCCAACTGCTTGACCAGCCGTTTGCCGAGCACCTCGTCGGTGTTGCCCGGCGCGAATAAATCGAAGGTGGCGATTCCGGCCCAGCCGCTGTCGGTCCAGCCGCTCAAGGCCAGCGTCAGGGTGGCCGCCCCCAAATCCAGCACGTGAACGCGGGCAGCCCCGCGCCCAGCAAATGCACGTCCACCGCCTGGGTATGCGGCAGCAACCGGCCCAGCAAGCTCAGACGTTGCCGTCCCCGCGCGCACCACCTGCGGAACGCTGCCCTGATACGGCTTGCCGCTGGCGGGCAACACCTGTTCCCACGGCTCCAGCACCAGGCGGGCGGCTGGCCGGGCACCAGTTCATAGCGCAAGGCGCGCGGCGCGGTTTTAGCCTTGCGCAAGCGCAGGCTCAACAGCACGTTATAAAGATCGACCGGCGCGAGCGAGACGCGCTCGGCGGGCAGGGTCGAGGCCGCCTGCACCTGCCCGAAGGCCCGCAGCCAGCGATACGGCACCCGCACGGTTTTGGCGTCCCCAGCGGGCGACGGTTGGCCGTGTAGAGCGAGCGGTCGATACGAGCGGATGCCCGCCAACGCTTCGAGCAAGGGCGGCGTGAAGCGCAGATGCGAGGTCCCCGCCGTGAACGCCTCGGCCTGATACGCCGCGCCCGCTTTCAGATGCAGCCGGGCATAGGTGGATTCATCGCGCGAGAAGACTTCGATACTGATGCCATCCGCGCCGACGGTAAATAACGGATCAAGCGGCGCTTCCTGCTGGGTGGCTTCGCCGTATTTGGCGGCCAGAAACGCTTTTTTGCGCATCCCAAACCGCTTGATTCGCCCGTTTGCCCTGCTTGAGCAGATAAGCCAGATAATCGGCCCGATCTTGCGCTTGATGGCGCAGATCGCTGCGCAACACCTCGCCCAAGACGAGCGAGCCATCGCGGAACAACTCCGGACGTCGCATCGTCGCCTTAATTTCGGCGTCGGGCCGCACGCCGTCCAGGGGCAGGTCGAGCAGCAACGCGCCGCTGTCGCTGGCGGGAGCGGTGAATTCGCGGTAGCGGTGGAGAATTTCGGCATTTGCCATGGTTCGGCGAGCCCTTGCGTAAGAGTCTGCTTAGTGTGCCGTTGCACCTTATCAGTGCAAAGCACAATCTAGTAGACAATTATAGTGATAACGATCACGTAAGGCTATCAGCTTGCGTTAAAGCTGAATCCTAACTGATATGTCATCGGATGATTGGTCCTACTCATAAGGTATCTGAAGCGTTGTTGATGTCTAAAGAGCGCCAGAGCACCACCGCTAAACGGGCATTATTAGCTCATCGTCTCGACAGCTGTCGCTTTGCTTCATCTTCAAAAAGTTCGTGCACGCTTATAGGGCAACTCAAGACCAAAATGCGCCAAAAAGTGCAAAACGTTAGTTGCATCGATATGTTTTTCTATTCATATAATTGATTTTACTATTTTTATTGAACGGTCTAAAAATTGCTGTTACGCGCCAACTTCATCCATGCCGAGACTGGCTGTGACCCGGATCAGGGCAAGCCTCCCCGAAACGCTACCCGCAATCTAACAAGAGCGCTCCACGCATGAATCAGACTCACTGGCGGTTCGTTCCTCGTCTTTTAATTCCGATTGCATTGGGATTGTTGACGCCCTGCAGTTTTCCTGGGCGCAGGCCCCGGCTGAACTCAATTTAGGCAACACGGCGTGGGTGCTGACCTCCACGGCGCTGGTGTTGTTCGTGACCTTGCCGGGCCTGTCATTATTTTATGGCGGCTTGGTGCAGAACCAAGAACGTGCTGTCGGTGCTGATGCAGTGTTTCGCCATCACCTGCTTGGTCTCGTTGTTGTGGTTTGTGTACGCTTACAGTCTGGCCTTTTGGAACCGGCAACGCGCTGATCGGAGGCTTGGATAAGCTGTTCATGGCGGGCGTTGGGGCGAAACATCGGCGACCGGCGATATCCCGGAAACCGTGTTTTTGATGATGCAAATGACCTTCGCCATCATTACGCCCGCCTTGGTGGTCGGTTCACCTTCGCCGAGCGGACTGAAGCTCTTTTCCGCCGTGCTACGGTTCAGCGGGTTGTGGCTGACTTTTGCGTCTGAGCTGGTGGGCACTGGCGTGGGCGGCGGCTGGCCAGGGTCAATCCGGGCGCGTTGGATTTCCGCCGGGGTATCGTGTGGCATATCACTGCTTTGGTAGCGGCGCTGGTGGCGGCGCTGGCGATGGGCCGGCGTTTACGGATTTCCGGCACGGCTATGCTGCCGCATAACATGCGCATTCGCGGCGGTGACCGGCGCGGTGCGCGTTGTGGGTCGGCTGGTTCGGCTTCAACGCCGGCAGCAGCGCTGGCGGCCACCCGGCAATGCGGGTACGGCGATGCTGGCGGACGCAACTGGTCCGCTGCCGCCGGGGCTGGCGCCTGGATGATCGCGGAACGATGTGGAAAGTTCGGCAAACCGAGCGCGCTTTCGGCATCGTGACTGGAATGGTGGCTGGCTCCGGAACCATCACCCCCCGGCTTGGGGCCATGTCGGCCAGCAGGCGCGGTAGGCTTTATCATCGGCAATGGTTGCGGGGATCGGGTCTGTTTCACGCCACTCAGTATGTCGAAGCGTGCCTGGAAGATCGGGATGATTCCGGGGACCCGTTTCCTTTGCAGGGCGTCGGGTGAATGCCCGGACACCTTGGCGGCGGGGCGTGTTTGCTTCGCCGGATTTGGGCTTGTTCTGGCGCCAAGGCTTTGCGCCGGCATCAGCGGTATGGGGCAGCAGTTGGGCGTGCAGTTCATCGCGGTCGTCGCGACGGTCGCTTACACGGCGGCGGTGACTTTTGTCGTTCCTGCTTCGGGTGGAAAGCTGGTCTTTCGGCGGGCCGAATCGAGTAAAGACGAAATCGGCGGTCTCGACACCGCTTTATATTGAGGAACGGGGCTATGACCTCAACGGGAAGGCCAGATCTCAAACACGGCTTGGTGGACGTAACGCCCTCCAGGAGATTCCGCGGGCGCGTCGCTGCTGCATCTGCTCCAAGCCTTCGGTGAACGTGGTGCGCGGCAGCCGTGGTTGAGCGTCGACGAAACTCTTCTCCGCCCGGCCCGTTTGCGGGGTTGCCGTTCAGCGCCACTTTCGCGTGGTTGAGAAAAAACGCACGCGGATTGCCGGAACGCCCGCGCCAGGTGGGATAATCCAGCCAGAGCAGATAAGTCGCGTCCGGCACGGTGGCGCGGATGCTGGCAGATTGCGAGCGAGTAAAGTCCACTGCGTAACCCCTGGTTGGCGGCGAGATAACTGAGCAGCGTTCTCGCAAAATTCAGTCGCTTCTGTGGTGGATAAGCGCCACATGGGTGGCGCGTTGAGGGCGAGAAATATTCCGCGTCCGGCACGCCGATGCCGCCGCGCATCGCCTGTTTGAACCGTTGCCGCAGCTTGGGATCTCAGCTTGATGGCGAAGCCTGCGCCCAGACTCCGCAACAAGTTATAGGTCCTGCTGGGGGCCACTAGGGTAATGCTGCGTTGGGCGATCCCGGGCGAGAGGGTCGCTAACGAAACGTGCCGCCGGCCATCGAGCAAACAAATCGCAATGGATCCCGTCCGAACAGACCGTCAGATCGTAATGCCCGTGGCAGATTTCAGCCGAGCGGTTCAATTCACGCAACTTCGAACGCCCGTCCGACCGGATTGTGCGGTGGCAGAGCATGAACACCCGTCAAAAGAGGTGATGGTCGCGCCGAGCGCCGCGTCGTCGAGCGGTAATGCAAGTGCTTGTCGCGGGCTCTCTTTGGCGGACAACTCGGCGGTCAGCAATTGCCGGTCTTGATGGGAGCGGGGCGGTCAAAAACGGTGGATAAACCGGCGTCTGCGCCAGCACGGCGTCGCCTGATTCGCCGGCCGCCCGACAGGCGACGTTCAAGCCGCAGACCCTGCCGGGCAAGCAACGGATCTGCCCGGGCGTCACCTTCCCACTCAAAAGCTCCCGGCCATCCGGGCGCAAATCGTTTCCTGGGTTAATCCTTGCGGGCGCGCCGCAAGCCGAATACTCCCGTGCATCATTCTGCTCGCGCAAGGCCGGGCCACCGGCTCCGGAGAAAGGAATCGGTATCTGCCAATGACAGCGTTGTGTGCGTTCGCGCCGTAGCGCCGCCGGCTTGAGGCTATCGGTGCCGATGCGAGGGGAATGTTCGAAATCGGGCAATCAGCGCTCCGCTGGTTCAGTAGACCAGATTGTGCATCCGCCGTTTCAGCGTGTATACACTAAGCTCGATACCTCGCGATGATATTGCCGTGCCGAATTTTCCAGCTGGTGGGTGGCTGGCCGAGGTCGATTTTCGATGATGCCGATAGTTAGTGTAGGGATAGCGATGGTCATCGCGGGGCTTGGGCTACCAAGATGCCCATGTCGCCGCAGAGTTCTGCTTTCGTGGTGGCCAGCTTTATCGAACAATTTCCAGGTCTCCCTTGGACAATGCTGGTCGTGCCGGTGCAATGCGGTCGGCCATGGGGAAGGCCTACTGGCGCTTGAGTTCCGCTGAATACGGCAACTGTTATACCAGAGCGCTTGTAAAAAGTGGTTGTAATCCGGCGGCTGGATGCCCGGTTGCGGTAAGAGCGTCCTCCCCGGGGATATTTTCCAGGATCGAGTGGTGGCGGAACAAAACCGGGATGGCGGCGCAGTTTGAGGGTGCGGTTCGACCTCGGCGTAGCCGGTGCGGCCGCCGTCTGATTCAGCAGCTCGATAAAGCGCAGTTGGTCGTACGACCGTTGCTGTACCTGAATCATCGCTTCATGCGGCGGCGGTGGGAGTGCGCTGTAGCTGGAGTTCGCCCTCTTGCACCTTATGCGCAAAAACGCCAGTTGCTGATGAACGGTTTGACCGGCGCTGGCGCCTTTGATAGGCGATGTCGGCGTTGGGAGCGTGGTGAGATAGCGATTGGTCGGGAAGTCCTGAACCAGCCACGCGCTGCGGTTTGTTCCGCCGCGCCAGTAGTCAGCCGGGTTTCGCGCTTCGGCGAGCAGTAGCGTTGGATCGCCGGATTGAGGTCGACCACTTATCCGCCGGCTGGCTGGCGCATCGTCGAGCGGGCGCGTGGGTGGGCGGATTACGTGATTTTCGCCATTCTGGCGGCTGTGTTCGGGCGCGCGGGTGAAATCTCGCCGGAGTCGCAGCTGGAAGCGTCCGTAGCCGGGGAGTCAGAATGCAAGCATCCGCAGCCGCTGGGGAATCGTACCGCTGGCGGGGCGGTCTGTAATCGTATTTGTCTGGCGGTTGGGGAACGGCGAGGAGCCGTTCTGACCCATTGGGCCAGCGTTCCGCGTGTTGAAAGCGGCGGTCGCCACCAGCGCGCCCAATCC
>JADJQQ010000018.1 GCA_016712625.1 Candidatus Competibacteraceae bacterium
CGCCGCTGCTGTCCGCCAGATAGCGACAGACCGCTGTTCTTTACCTTGTCTCCTGACCTCGTTCCAGCTCGCCGCGTCTTTGAGGGCTTTCTACCCGGTCGTCCAGGTTGCCCTTTTAAAGCCGTTCAACCGCAGCCCGAACGCGACGTTATCGTAGATGCTCATGGCGAAGGGATTGGGTCGCCGTTGAACCTCCATGCCGATGTAGCGGCGCACCACCACCGGATCGACCCTGGCGTCGTAGATGTCTTGGCCGGGATAGGTCACCTTACCCTCAAACCGGAACAATGGAATCAGGTCGTTCATTTCGGTTGAGGCTGCGCAGCACGGTGCTCGTGCCGCAGCCGGACGGGCCGATAAAGCCGGTGATCTTGTTCTTGTCCAGCGGCAGGTTGCTGTCGCGCACCGCCAGAAAATCGCCGTAAACACTTTTTGCAGCTGGCAGTCCATGACCGTAGCCGTTGCGGGCGGGAGCGGGAGCCACCGCCATTGTTTCAGGAATCGCGTTCATCAAAATCACCGTAAATTCAGTACTTTTGCCGCCCGATCAGTCGAGCGAGGATATTGAAAACTAGCACGATCACCACAAGCACCAGCGAAGCGGCCCAGGCCAGTTGAATCTGGTTGTCGGGGGGCATCCCGGAGAAATTGAAAATCAGGATGGCCAGCGAGGCGGTCGGCTCGGCTGTGGCTGCTCAAGTAGTAATCACCGAACAGCGCGCGGTGAACAGCAGCGGCGCGGAATTGTCGGCGGCCCCGGCGACGGCCAGCATCACCCCAGTCAAAATTCCCGACGCGCTGGTCGGCAACAATTCGCACCTTCAAGATCACTTGGTGTCCGGTGCAGCCCATGCCGTAAGCGGCATCTTTCATCTTCTTTCGGCACCATCGCCATGGCCTGCTCCGCCGCCAGAATCACCGTCGGGAGCATCAGCACCGCCAGCGCCACCCTGCCGGCCAGCGCCGAATAGTAGGTCTTCACAGTCACCACCATCACCCCGTAGACAAACACAACGAAGCCAGCATCGGAAGGAAAACCGGTCAGCACCTTTGGCCAGAAAACGCACGGTATGCGCCAGCCGGCTATCGGGTTCGAGAATCGCCAGATAGACGGCGTTTTGAATGCCGAGTGGCAGGCTGATCAGAGTGGCGATTCACCCAGCAGGACCACGGTGCCGACGATGGCGTTGCCGAAGCCGCCACCTAAATCGAAGGCGGAAGGCGGCAAGGCGGTCAGGGGTTTCCTGTAGCTCAGGCGCGAACCGCCTTCGACGAACAGCATGTAAATCAATGAGAACAATGGTACTGCCGCGATCAATGCGGCGACCCAGGCTCAACCCGGTCAGACGCCGCTTTTCAGCGCCCGCGCCTCCAAAGGCGAACGCTGGAGGCTGGGCCGAGCATCGGGGGGATGTTCCAGGTTGTGGAGGTTTGATTCCAGGGGAGATCGGGCGCGCTCATCGTTCGACCTCAAATTTGCGGGTGGCCACCCCATCACCGCCAGACCGACGGCTGTGACGATCAGCGTGACGGTCAGCAGGGCCAGGGCGGCGTACATCAGCGCCTGATTTCAACCGACCGGCTTTCGGGGAAGCTGGGTGTCAGCAACGCGGCCAGGGTGTTGGCCGGAGCGTACAACGACAAGCTGATTTGATTGAATTACCGATCAGCATGGCCAGCGCCATGGTCCCGCCCAGCGCCCGCCCAAATCCCAACACCAGCGCGGGCGAGGATGCCGGAGGAGGCGGCTGGCAACATCACCTTGAGGATGGCTTCCCAGCGGGTCGCGCCCATGCCGTAGGCCAGCGCTTCCTTGACCTTGTAGGGAATCTGGCGCAGCGCATCGACCGGGATCGAGGCCACCGCCGTCGGCAGAACTGGCGATCGCCAACACCAGCGCGGCGGGGCCAGTCCCGGCCCGCTGAGTGAGGTGCTGAAGAACGGGATGCCGCCACAAATTTGCTGGAGCCAGTTCGCGACGGGGCGTAACAGCGGGATCAACACGTGAATGCCCCACCGTACAAACACGACCGGAGGGGGATCGCGGCCAGCAGCTCAATGATGGTGCGGAAGGTCGCCGTGGGCCGGGTGGGAAAAATCCTGGGTCAGAAAGATGCCGATGCCGATGCCGAACAGCCCGCCGATTAACAACGCCAGCAGCGAACTGTACAGCGTTCTGAGGGGCAGAATGCCGAATTGCCCGGTCTGGACGTTCCATTCGCTGGAGGTCAGAAAACCAAGGCCATATTGCGCGATCGCCGGCAGCGCCTTGCCGCCAATTTCGATCACGATGTACGCCACCAGCGCCAGAATGATGGCGGCGCTGGCCCAGGCAAGCCAAAGAAACCCCGGTCAAGGGCGTAATCACCCCGGACGGCGGACCGGACACGGACGGGGATTGCACCAAATTCTCAAAAGGTCGGGAAACCATGAATCCTCGGAGGCTTGACAAGTTTGGAACAGGCACGAACGCTTCCGGAAACCAGCGCCAGCTCGTGCATCGCGCGAGCGCCGGTTTTGAGAGTGGGATGCGTTGCGTTACTGGATCAGCGCGTGGCCGCTTTTTAACCTGGGCCACCACGCTGTCGGGCAGGGGGAATTAGCCCATCTTGTGAGCCATCGCCTGACCCTGGGTCAAACCGTACTCGGGATCAGATCCCCCGGCACTTTCGCTTTGGCGTCGTCCTGCTCCTTGCAGAACAGCATCCAGGTGAAGGTGGCGATGGGGACAGGCTTCGTTGCGCGCCGGCCGGATCAAATTGTTTTCAAACCCGCAAGGTCGGGGGCATCGGAATTGGGCAGGATTTACTGGAGAACTCTGCACTAGGCCAGGGCAGCCTTTGCCAGACTCGTCGCTGGGGGCGATGTAATGGCCGGCCTTTGTTTGGGTGATCGCCATGGCTGCTTGTGGCGACGGCGTAGGTGTATTCGATATAGCCGATCGCGCTGGGCGTTCGTTTGATGGTGGCGGTCACGCCATCGTTCTTTGGCGCTTTCACGAAGTGGGTGGGCCACCGCGCGGTAGTGCCGTGACCGACGCCGCTCTTGAAGGCCGGATTGATTTCGCTCAGGTGGCCGGTGAACACGTGGGCGGTGCCGCTGGAATCAGAGCGGGCCACGACCGTGATGTTTTGATCGGGCAGCTTGACGCCGGGATTGGCGGCGGCGATTTTTCGATCGTTCCATTTGGCGATTTTGCCGGCGAAGATGCTCGTGATGCCACTTCGCGCGGCAGCTTCAGCTCCGCAACGCCTTCAAGGTTGTAAGACAGCACGATCTCGCCAGCGGTCATCGGCAGCAACACCACGCCTGGCTTGATCTTGGCGATCCTCCCTCATCGGACATCGCCGCGTCGCTGGGCGGCGAAATCGACCGTGTTATTGATGAAATCCCGAATGCCCCGCGCCGCCGCCCTTGGCCTGATAGTCGACGGTAACGCCCTTTGCATGCTTGCCGAAGTCCGCGAACCAGTGGAGTACAGCGGGAACGGGAAGCTGGTTCCGGAGCCGGTCGTGACGCAAATTCTGCGCCGACGCCGGTGCGACGGCGCCGGGGCACCAGCGCGGCGAACAATGTGGTTGTCAGCAATAGCTTTCATTAAGACGCCCTCTACTCATTAAACTTTCCGATTATTCGATTAAGCGGAGTATCTGCGAGCTAATGTTGCACTGCAATGACAGTACGATGACAGCGCCAGTCAGGGTCGCACTGTGCCGCTTCCGGTCTGTTGTTGGCAACCGTCATCAAACGGTCATTGCGACGCAATGATTTGTTACCTGTTTTTTCCAAACTCCTCAGCCAATTTGCTTCCAAGATCTGGTTTGAGGTCGCATGGTTAAACGCTCGGCGCCAGACTCGGCCATCACGCGCACGATTTATTGTTCCAGACGGTTCACCAGCGCTATCTGATCTACAACATGTGCTGGGAAGACTACGCGCATTGACCGGCACTTGGGGGCTGGATCAGAGACAGCCAGCTGGTGGTGCTGACCAGCGCCGGTTGCAATGCGCTGGATTATTTGCTTGGGATGGCCCGTCGGAAATCCACGCCGTGGATGTCAATCCCCGCCAAAATGCGCGCTGTTGCAACTGAAACCTGGCGCTGATCGAACAATGGCGAGTTTCGACGATCTGGAGCAGATGTTCGCCGGGGCTCGCCACTCCGTTTCGCTTTTACACGGCGCTTTGCGCGCGTCTGCCGCCCTTAATACTGCGGCGGCGTTTTGGGATAAAAAATCACCTTACTTTGATCGCGCAACCCCAAGCACTCGTTTACTATCGCGGTACCTGCGGCGCGGTGGCTTGGCTGGTGCCACGCGGTTACTCTGGACGCAAGCTGCGCGATTATTTGTTCGATTTGCTCGATGCGCCGAATTTGGCCGAGCGGCTGCCCTCTACACAAGATCGAACCGGCGTTGTGGAGCCGGTTCACGCGCGGTAGCTGCTGCGCCAGCCGCACTGGCGATGCTGGCGTAAAGCCGCGACCGCAAATCCATTTTGATCCAGCAACGCCATCCGCGGCGGCATCGTCGGCTACGCCAAAGACAAGCGCGCCACGTGCTGACCGGAGGTCTTTGATTACGACAATTACTTCTGGCGGGCTTATCTGACCGGCTCCTACACCGAGCGCTGTTGTCCCATTACCTTCTGCTCGGAAAACTTCGCCCGCCTGCGCGCCGACCGCAATCGCATCCACACTTGAGACGCCACCGTCAGCGACTTTCTGCGCGATCATCCCGGTCAGTACAGCCATTTCGCTGCTGCTGGATCATCGGGATTGGCTGGCCTGGCATCAGCCACGCGCCTTGGAGGAAGAATGGCGGCTGATTCGCCAAGCAGCCGGCCGGGCAGCCGGATTCTGCTGCGTTCGGCGGGCAACGATCTCGGCTGCCAGAGTGGACCCGGCGTGGGCGCTGCGCTTCTTCCCAATCTGACCGGGCCGCTGCACCAACAGGATCGGTCGGGACTTACGGCAGCCTGCATTTCGCGGAGGTGACACGGGAGAACCGATCCGATCCGCCTGTTGTGGCCTACCGCGCAACACCACCGCGTTAAGCCGTTACTACCGCTGGCACGCCCGGCTTTACGACAATACGCGCTGGAGCTTCCTGTTCGGGCGTACTGATTATTCCAGGCGATTGCCATCCATCAGCAGCCGCGCCCGCGAATTCTCCGAAATCGGCTGCGGCACCGGCGGCAATCTGTTGCGGCTGCACCGACAGTTTCCCGGCCTACCATCATGGTCTCGATCGCCGCGCTGACATGCTGGCCCAAGCGCGGCGCAAGGTTAGTGCGCGCTCAGCTTGATTGCCCCTGATTCAGTGGCGCTACGACCGGCCTTTGCAACCGGGTACGCCATCTTCGATCTGATCGTGTTTTCCTATTGCCTGTCGATGATCAACCCCGGTTTGGAACCAAGCGGTGGAAGCGGCATTGCGCGACCCGCGCGCGGCGCGGCTTGCTGGCGGTGGTGGATTTTCATGACACCCCTTTGCGTGTTCCAGCTGTGGATGAAGCGCAACCATGGTAGCGGATGGATGCGCATCTCTTGCCCGCATCTGAATGGCTGCTGTGAAGCGATCACGCAAAGCGTGCGCCGCCTACGGCGGCTTGGCGCTATTCAGGATCGGTTCAACCTAAATCTTGGATAGCGCAGCCGCCACACCGTTTTCGCACTCTGTGGATATCCGATATCCATCTGGGAACTGGGAATGCAAAGCCGAGTTTCTACACGATTTTCTCCGCCAAAATCCGTGCGAGGAATTGTATGCCGGTGGGCGATCTGATTGATTCTGGAGCCTGTAAAAGGTAAGCACTGGCTCGCCTCGCATGGTGAGGTCGCAAAAAGCACCTCGTTGCTAAAACGCGGTCAGGGGATCGGGTCTGGTATAACCCGGCAACCACGACGAGGTGGTGCGGGACTATTGGGGCATGTCGGTCGGCGGTGTCGGGAATTGTTCCAGTGGCCGTTCATCACGGCGGACGCCGACGTTTTTTAGTCATTCACGGCGATGAGTGCGATAAGCGCGGTCCGCTGTGGCGGGCCGTTACTCAACTGGCTGGGTGACTGGGCTTACGGATCCGCTGCTGTTTTGCCAATCGTTGGTACAACCGCGGTGGCGGGGGCGCGGCCAGCGGCCGTATTGGTCGCTGGCTGGTACCGTCAAACAACGCATCGGTCGGAGGCGTCCTATACTTAACGCTTCCAGGCGGCGGAGGCGCGAGAAGCAACCCGGCGCGAGCTGGATGGGGTCATCTGCGGTCATATCCACCATGCGGCGCTAGCGTAACCTCAACGGCGTGCTGTATTGCAATGATGGTGATTGGGACGAGAGTTGCACGGCCCGGCCGAGCGCCAGACGGTTCGCTGGAGATTTTGCGATGGGCGCTGAGCGGGCGGTGCGGGCGGAGAACCCCAGCGCTGGCGGGAACCCCCGCCCATTCCGGATTGGGGCGGCTTGAAAGCAAGGCATTAGCGTTTGATTGAGCTTAATTCGCCAGTTGCTTCAAACCGTAAGGGTTCGGTTAACAGGGGTCGGTGGACGGAAGACAATGCCGCCTGCCGGAAACGGCCGGTCAGGGTCGATCAGGGTTTTGGCGCTGCCTACCGCATAGGTCAACGAGGCGGGATTAGCGGTATCCACAGGCCGGTGGTAATGATGTCGCCCACTTGATAGGACTGCCGGTGCTTGATGTGTAAAACCCTCGCCGCCTTGCCGAAAATAACGGTAGGTCAGCGGGGTGACTGGAAAACATCCTTGCCCTTAGTAACGTTGGGTCACCACCACTTGCCGATAGCGACGAGCGGTTTTTTGCCGCGTCCTCCGCGGGCGGATATAACAGCTCACCGTGAATAGCGCCCTTGGCGGTCAGATAACCACCCCGTGCCGTTAACCTCGCAGCAGCTGTTGCCGCAACGCCTGACCTCTGAAGAAAATCCCGTGGCGCTGGCGGTATCCAGGCGGGCCATTCTCCGTAATAGCCCCGCGCAGGTTGTATGGCGTCACCAAAATCGCTCGATGGCGGCGGGCATATCGCCTATACAGGCTCGCGCCCACCACGCTGTCCAGAAAATGACGGAACTCACCCTTGTTCAAATCCCGATTGATGGGATCGCCGAGTCGGGCTTGGCCAGGGTTGCCTCACGCCCCACGGAAGTTCGGGCCAGATAACCGAGATAATCCATTCTCGCCAACCCAGTTCGCCAGAAAATTGCGGGGAACGCTCAGGTCGAATCGACCGTATTACCCACGCCAGCGGTGAATTGGGGAAATTCGGTACTGGTGACTCCCCTTTGGCAGGCGATGCATTGCATCAATTCTTCCCGATGTTGTACGCAGCGCTCCCACTGTGTTTTCGATATAGCCAGACAAATACCAACCGACCCCATTGTCCACCCCAACCCTGCGCGTCGTTACCATAAAGCGGCGCGCCTTCTTCCTTGACGCCGGGGCGGAACTGGCTGGATAAAACGGCTTCCACTTGACCATGTAGCGGATTTCCTTGACCCGGCGAGCGCGGGCGCCGGGATAAGGGGCTGGATCGCCGCGTGCGCCGCGTCACGCCGTTCAACGACATAAACGCAGCGGATGAGCGAATTCGCGCCGACTGGATAAAGCCCCGCTTCGATGGCGACTGGACCCGGGCCGCGCCGCGATAAGTTAGCCCATCCTCCGGCTGCACACCGATCCTGAATCGCTCGTTCCAACAAAGCGAGGTTTTGGCGATAAATGTCTCAAATCAAAAGCGCCATCCGTCCGCTGCACATAAAGACTGGGGCAACGAATATAGATGCCAGAGACCGAGCCGGTCATGGGCGTAAAAATGCCATGGGAAGAAATTTACCGCCCGCCAGCCAGTAAGCCAGCGCCCGGTTTGGGTCCTCGAAAAAAGCCGTTGCGCGGCATTGTGCCGGAACGGACGAAGCCGTCGGATTCAGCGGGCAAACATTTGGGATCGAGACCGGGAAATAGCCGAAACGGCGCATCGTCTCCCCGCAAGCATCCCAAGCGCGCGGATCACCAGGCCGACGCGCGAACGCGGCCCGCCAATTATCCTCACGGAGATAGTTCCATATCCTCAAGTTTCGATTCAAGCCCAATGTGTTCACGGCTTCCCGCAATTTTTCCGGCGTCAGGGTGTTTTCCTAATGGATTGGTACAGGTGAAGGTGAATGGACTGAAGGGTAAAGGAATACTCTAGTCAGGTGAGTTGAAACGCAGCGCTGCCCCTGCTTGCGAAATTATTGCCCAGGCCGGTTTTGCTAACGACGTTGGTAGGACAGAACAGGCAGGCATTCTGTGTGCGCGCGAGGTTTCCGATGTAGCACTGGGCGTAAATATGGGCATAGGGGTTGGAAAAAGTCGGTGGGCTACGATAATCGCCTTTTAGAAAGTCTTTACGGTGGGCTGGAGCGACCGCCGCATGGGCCGTTCCTTCACTATCGCCACAGCCCGCTAGCGTCGCCGTCAAACTTAGGATAAGCAGCAGATCTGTCCAACCCAACCACGGGTACTTCATGAGCCTACCTCCGGAGAATAAAAAGCTGGCGATTACATCGCCAGCTTCTCGGCCGCGTGGGCACGATTAAAGACCGGGTATCCCTCCGATATAACCGACCGGCGCATGGAACTTATCGATCATCAGTCAGTTGCGTTTTGGGGATCGGTGCCGGTGGTGCTGATTGAAGTCGCCCAAATGACGGGAGTTGGCCGTGATGTAAGCATGACCGTTCAGAGGCAGCACTTGCAAGCCGGTGTTCCGCGCCAGCCGTCACCGTCAGAATCTGGCTCAGCTTCTGGGTGTCGACGTTGTAGGCCCAGATGAAGTGGTTAACGTGCATCTCGGAATCCTCACCGATGAATGGCGTGCGCTCCTCGGAAAAGAACACGTTATCGGTGTTGGCCACTCATGTTGACCTCGGCGATATTGCTACGGGCGTCGGCGCTCGCCGATCGCCCAACAGTTTGGCTCGACGTGTTGACCGCGACCGCGACCATTGCGAATCGATGGCGTTACCTTGCGTGTCCTTGATGTTGTTTCGCAAGTCGAGGGTATAAGTCGCTCCCGCTATTTTCCGCCAGTTTGACATGGTCAGCGGGTTCGGGGTGGCATCGGAGCGCATGCTGGTTTCCGATGCGCGGGGATGGCGACGTACAACACCTGTCGCGCATTTGACGGCAACCCTTCCATCTTGGTCCATTTTCCGGTGGTGCCTTACTGGGGCGTGTAGCGGCGGGCTTTCAAAAAGGCGGCGGCCTTTTCCATGCCGGGCTTGAGCACCAAACATTCGTCGATGAAGAGCCCGCGCGCACCCGCTAAACTGCTGGACATTGGCCGGTAGTCGGCTCAGTGGCGCCGAAGATGTCATTGAAGGTCAAGGCTATTAGCTAGCGCGCCGATCTCGGCGTCGGTGGCATGGCCGAGTCGAATCCAGGTGATATTGGCTTTTCCACCCGTCCTGATCGCTGGTCTGATTCCATTTGCGGTATAGAGGTGCCAAGCGGACCAATCACCGTATTGATCGGCCATGAACATTGTCATCCGCACGTAAGCGCCATCATCGCCCGGATAAGCGGTGCGGCCGTCTCGGCATCGTTTAGCCACCTCCCCAGGTTCCGCGCCCCATCGCGCATGTTTTCTGACCGACACTCGTGGAGCCGTCGGCCCCTGACGGTCACTTCCGGGATGATCCCGTAACGATAAGGTTGTACCTCGCGCCCGCCGCGAAATACCAACTCGCGCATCGCCTTGAGACCCGCCGTGGTCGTACCGTAATTCTTGGAACCGAGCGGGTTATAAACCAGGTCGTAATCTTCTTCCGGAACCGAATGGGTGTTCCACGGTGTTTGCGAGCCGAAGCAGGGAACCCACAGGCCGTTGACGCTGGAGAAGTCGATGGGACGGACCTGGTCGCGCTCAACTTGCCGTTATTCGATTGCGATCTGACCTAGGTCATCGACATCGGCGACGGGTATACTAACCGGGGTGAAAAAGCGACCGAGCCATAGCTCAACAGCCAGTCGTGGTCATAGTGGGTGACTAAAAACAGCTTGTCACCGATGTTGAGCAGGCTGTTGGCGTCCGGAGTTTCCGCCACCACCGGATTGCCCATCGGGTCGAGCAGGCTTCCATCTTGTAGTTATATAAAGCTGGCCGGGATGCCTCTGACCCTCTACCTCGGAAATTTTATCCTTCACGCTGAATAACGTGGTGTAGGAAAGCGGCTTCTCGACCACTGATCCATTGGTGTAGCTCAGCTTAACGGTCGACTTACCTGTAGGTTTTAGCCATCATCGAGGGTAGAAGGCGCGGGCGTCTCGGCGTGAATTCCACGGCCTTCCGGGATTTTAGCCGGCGAATCGCCACCATCATTATCGTCACGGTCATCGCCACCAGAGCCCGCCAGTCCCAACACCCGACAACATCGCTACCACGAGCAACTTCAGGTTCGTGACTCCCCCCACAAAATGGTCAGAAGGCTTCCGCAAGCGGTCATCTTCGCACTCGCTAGTTACCAAATGATGACAGTGTCGTGACGCTGGATTTTTGCCTAAGTCCCCAAGATAAGTTAAAAAATCCTCTCTGTCTAACTCTTTCATCAAAACATCATCAATCTGTTGCGGTTGTTTCCGAAAATTTCGGAGTATATCTCTGGATACCCTGCCTTTCAGACCACAACGCGCGTCAGCATTGTCCGCATGAAACCCCACCGACAGAAATCAACGGCGGGTCCTTCACGACTCGGGCGCGCGTTGGGTCGAGAGCTTGCGGCGTGGTCCAGGGTGCAATCAGTGCAAGTGTGCCGGGAGATCAACACGGTAGCGGAAGGAGCCGATTCCCGGGAAGCGTTACCGCTGCCCGGTTTCCGGATTCCCGGATATCCGCTTGGCTGCAAGCGGGTTGGCCCGCTGTGCGCCCTCTATTGAGGCATTGGCGACGAGACCGCCCGGATGTGGTCCATATCGCCACTGAAGGACCCTTGGGCTAGGCTGTCCTGCGCGCGGCCCAACGTTTGGGCATTCCCTGCATCGACGAGTTTCCATACGAATTTTCAACGCCCAGCCGCCTTACCGCCTGGGTTGGTTGGCTGGCCCGATCACCGCCTATTTGCGGCATTTTCACAATCGGGGCGTACAACCCTGGCTGCCCGACCGAGGAGCTGGCCCAGCCACTTGCGCGCCCCGGCTTCCAGCGCACGTGTTGGGGCGGAGGCGCGGATACCGCGCTGTTCTCCAGCGGCGGCTGCACCCGGGTTGCGGGAATGTTGGGGCGTGGCTCCGCGCGCTTTGGCCGTTTTGTGCGTGGACGATTGGCGCGGAGAAAAATTTGCAGCGCCGCCTAGCCAGGCGATCCGCCAGTTAGCCCGATGCCCGCCTGATTTTTGGTCGGCGACGGGGCCCATGGCCATCGCTTGCGCGCCCATCATCCCAGTTTCGGTTGTTGCGGGATGCGCCAGGGTGCGAGGATTTCCGGCCGCCCATTACGCCTCGGCCGACGTGTTCCCTGTTCCCAAGCTTCGACCGAAACGTTTGGCAATGTCGTGTTGGAAGCGATGGCAGCGTGGTCTGGCGGTCGGGGCCTTCGATCACGCCGCTACCACGCTCTAAGCCGGATCCGGCCGCTGCGGCCTGCTGGCGCTCCGGTGACGCGGCGGCGTTCATCTCCGTTGCGACCGCCTTGGTACGAGATCGGGGAGTGCTCGCGGCGATGGGTCGTTGCCCGACAGGCGGTACTCGGTCTGGACAGCGAACGGATTTTACGACCGTCTGGAGCCTTGCTCGCGAGCGTGACTGCCCGGGAGAAACTCATGCCCGACCGTCGCTCGCCCAATCTGACGTTTCCAGCCTCTACCGCCACGGTCCGCTGGCCACGCCCGACCGACGGGAATTGGCCTGGTGCCTGCGCTCCCAGCTGGTGATCCGTCATCGCCCGGGCACGCGCCATTTGCGGTGGTCAACGGGGATGGCGTTCTGGTAGGCTTGATAGCCGCGTTTACTGCGCTTCGGGGCACGGCCGCCGTCAGTGGTCCAGTCGGAACGCTGCTGGTCGCCGCGGTCGGCTTGGTCCTTACAAAGCATTGAAAGCGCGCACGATCCGTTTTCTCCCGTACGCCCGCAACCGCCAAATCGAGGCCGCGCGTGGCGCCGCTGGATGAGTGCAGCTTTCCGTCGGGGTATTACCTTGCACGCGGTGTCCTTCACCCTGGTCGCGGTTTACTACTATCCAGCGCTCGGATGGTTGTTGATCCCGTTCGCGATGCTGGTAGCGCTGTCGCGCATCGTTTTAGGGCTGCACTACCCCAGCGACGTGCTGGCTGGCGCGTTGCTGGGCGACGCGCTGGCGATCTTGGCTTTGGCGAGCGGTCATCATGATTTAACGAACCGGTAAAATAGCTGCAACGCAACGCGCCTAGGCTTTGCTCGCACCGTTGTTACCCGCCGTTCGGGGAGCCTGCCCTGAGCATCGAATTATCTGGTATTGCCGCCCCGCCCACCTGCTTCCGATCCCTTCTCCGTCAGCAGCGCCGCCATAAGCCGATGTGGCGCTGCGCGCCCAGGACACCGCGTGGCCCGCGCCGCGTTGAACACGGTCTTCGCCGAAGAGATGGGGACAAACCACATAATCGGTTGCCGGGTGTGGATCATGACGCTCGACGAGCATTGCCAGCATCTGATCGTCCCGCGATCGGCTTCCGGCCAGGTGGTCGGCTGCACCCGCATCCTCACCGCCGACGCTGCCGAGCACGCTGGCGGTTTTTATTCAGAAACCGACTTGATCTGGGATTGGTGTTGACGCTGCCAGGCCGCTTGATGGAGATCGGCCGCACCTGCGTCCATCCCGATTACCGCAATGGGGCAACCATCGGGGTCGCTGTGGTCCGGTTCAGCGACCTTCATCGCCAAACACGCGATCGACCATCTGATCGGTTGCGCCAGCATCCCGCTGGAGAGGATGGCGAAGCGGCGCGGGCGCTCTACGCTGGCACAACGCCATCTGGTCCCGGAACCGCTGCGGGTGCAACCGCGCTGGCCGCTACCCCGCCGCGATGGCCTTGAGCCGCTGGTCGGCTCGATGCCGCCCTTGCTCAAGGCGTATTGCGGGCTGGGGCGCGGATCGGCGGCGAGCCGTCTTGGACCCGAGTTCCATGTCGCCGATGTTTATCATCCTACTGTACTCTGGCGCATTGAACCGCTACGCCCGGCATTTCCTGGATCGCGATCAATGAGCGCCCTCTGGCGAAGCGCTTGGCCCGCATCGTCCGGCGCGGTATGCACGCAACCCCCATGCTAAACCTGCATCTTTGTTGATGGGCCTGGTTACCGACGCCGCGCTGGGGCCAGCCGCCAGCGCCACCGCTCACCACGCCGCTGGTCTGGTGGAGTCGGCGTTATGCTGATTCTAAACGTGAGGTTCCATGTAAAGGAACCCCGCATGCCGGCGACACCCTATTCGTGGCCAATCATTTTCGTGGCTCGATATCTTCTGCATCGCGTCGGTCCCCACCTCACTTTCTAGCCAAACGAGATGTGGCGGCTTGGCCGCTGTTTGGTTGGCTGTGCCGTCGGGCGGGGACCCGCGCTCCAGCGCGGCCCGTAGCGACGGCGCGACGGAAGCCATCGAGCAACTGGTTTGGCGCTTGCGTCGCGGCGAGCGCGTGCTGGTGTTTCCAGAAGGCACTTCGACCATCGGTGAATCCGTCAGGCGGTTTCATCCCCGACTGTTTAAAGCGGCGCTGCTGGCCCACGCTGCTCGGTGCAGGCCATCGCTTTGCGTTATCCCCAGGCGCGACGAACCAACCCGGCCCTGTGCCCCTTTGTCGACGATGCGCTCTTGCCGCATCTGTGGCGGCTTGCTGGGCGAGCCGGCTATTCGCGTCGAACTTTTTGGCGAGGTCTATTTTTCCGCATTTCTCTCGGGATGCATTAGCCAGGCTAACTTACAGCGTAGTATGTCATTTTATAGGAATGTTACAGGAGGGTCAGACAGTAAGCCGTATGATTTGCAAACCGCCGTCCGCCCTCTAAAGCCATTGGCTCTCGCCTTATTCAGCAAATAAATTTAACGAGTCTCATTCTTTCCGCATCCTTCAGCAGTCTCTGCCCAGGGCCGAGTCGTCCGTATCCCAAAGTCTGTATTGATCCGTTCGTTCCCGATCGTCGCCCCAGACGGCGACAGGGGAATGTTGGGCCACACAATCCCCTGAACTTGACCCGCTGACGCGGGATGCGCTCCTGCCGGTTCTGCTTGGGCTATCGAAAATTATCACCAGGGTATCAACAGTATTGCCAATTACTGGCGATTGCGCCCGCGCTGAGGCGGCCGGGGCGGAGCAACCGAAAGTGAGTGGGGTTGCCACCGAGATCACCACCATGGCGCGGCAGGGCTGCGCGCAAGGCAAGAGCAGTCCAGGAATCCCCGGTCGATGCGACTCTCGTTCTTTACACCCAACGTGGTGTTCTCCGCGCTGTGGCGCGCAAGCCTTATCAATTGCTCGACACAGTAAGCCAGCGTCAAAAAAGACGTTTACTCTCTTCAGCAGTCCGGCCTTGCTGGGCGACCGCATGTGGGCGTTCCGCCTGCCCGGCGTTTCTATGCCCGGCCTGAATTCGCGCAGAAAGGCCCAGCCTGAATGTTCGATTTCGCCACCGCCTGGCTGATCCAGCAAAAAAGGCGCCCGGCGGCAAAACCACACGCTGGAAGCCCTCCATTACCTGGCCGCCCTCGGCAGGCCGTCGCAACGGCAGACGCTTGATAAGCCGCCGCTCGATATCATCGCCACCCCCTGGAAGCGATTGGTTTTTGATGAGGAGCATCGGGTCAGTCGGCGGGGCTACACGCTGTGCTTTCTCGACCAGCTGCAAGATGCGTTGCGAAGGCGGGATGTCTATGTTGAAAACAGCGACCGCTGGGAAGATCCCAGGGCAAAGTTGTTGCGGGGCGCGGATTGGCAAGGCGAACCGGAGCAGGTCTGCCGCTCGCTGGGGCCTGAACCCGACCGAGATCATGACCGACACCGCTGGGACCAGTGACCCTGGTGTTTGGCTTGTTCTGGCTACTCGGCCGCATTTTCGCCGCCCTGGCCGACGCGGGCGAGGCGGTTCTTCGGGCAAACCCGAATGCGGATTAGGGCGTGCTCAATGACCTGGCTCGTGGCCGCGTGGACACCCGCCGCAGGCAGAGAGCAGCATTGGGATGACATGATCAGAGTCGCCGGGTCACTGAAAACGGAAACGCGGGCATCCGAACTCCTCCGCACGCTGCTGGCGAGGAACGGCCCTCCGGCTCGGCCAAGGCTATCATCGAGGCCGGACGCATCAACAAAACCGTGTACCGCTCAACTACATCGATCGACGAGGACTACCGCCGCTGGACTGAACTGGCCGAACCGCGGCGAGGGCGGGACGCCGTGGCCCGCGCCATTTGCCACGGTCACGGGGAGACCGCAGCGGTACCGCGAAAGGAGGATCAGCTGGGCGCGCTGTTGGTGACCAACGCCGTCGTGTTGTGGAATACCCTCTACAGGCAGGCCGCGCTGGACCATCTGCGACGGCTGTCGGTGGACATCCGGGCGGAGGATGAACGCAGACTGCTCGCCCTTGGGGCGGGGCGTTCAATGTGCTGAGATTACTCGTTTCACCCTAGGGAGCAGGTCGTGAAAGGGTAACTCAGCCGCTAGAACCAGCCGACGGACGACATCGACGGCCCTTAGCGTACGTTTCTGTACCGTTGAACTTCAAACCCCGCTGTCAAGGCCATGCCGTTCGCGAGCTAATACGCGCCACCGACAGCCGCCCGCTTCGGCCGATGGGTCGCCAAGGCCAACGGTCACTCCTGCTTGCGCGTCGGCTCAAACGATTCCTAATGAAAATCTTTATTGGTCCTAGCAAGAACCCCTCGATAGTTTTACTATGGTAAACTATAGGAGTCAGCCACGTTGATGGCTTCATTACGTCGTTCTACGGTGGCTCGTTGATTGCTACCATTCCCCCAGTCCGATGTTGAGCAAAACCAGCTTGAGGCAGGGCTGTACTGTCCGTTGAGATTTCAGGCGCAGAGCCACGGCCAAACCCGCTCGCCCGCGTGGCGCTTTTGACAGGGTTGCTAGCCGCTACCCCCAAGTTACAGCGCGTAAAGGGGCTGGGGATGAACTACGCCGGTAGGAAACGAGCGATGAAGGCTCCAAATCGGGGCGATATTCTCCACCTCCAGTTCGATCCAGCGAGCGGACGAGATGCAAGGCCCCCATTTCTGCATGGTGGTCTCGCCCAAAGCCTTCAACCAGCGGTTTCAGCTCGCCTCAGTCTGTCCTATTTCCGGCGGTATGGCGGCCATAGCCCGCGATTCCGGCTTTCTCATACCGCTGACGGGGTCCGGCTTGAGTTGAACGGCGCATTCACGCTCACCAAGTCAAGTCGCTAGACTGGAAAGCGCGAAAGGCGAGCATTGTTGAGCGCGCACCGCCGCACATCGTTAGCCAGTGCTGGAGTGCCTGATTTCGGTTTTGGAAGATGAGTGACTAAATCGAAAGCCGCCATGGACCAGTCGGCGAGCTGCATTTTGAAACGTTACGGTTGCCTATGATGCCGCTAAGCAGCAGGTGAAGAATTGAAAAGCCGCAACCCTGACTGGAAGTGAGGTTTCTAAGAGTTGCCTTTGCTGAAAGCAAGCGAGGCTTAGCGTGCTTCAATTTCCGTTTCGTGGGCTGACCCCTTAAAGATCGGTTCTTCTTTTATGAAGGATCGTACCGTAGTGGCCATCTGAGGCCGGCTCAGGTTGAATCGTGACCACGGGCAACAGGCCCAGCCGTCGTACCCGCCGAGCAAACTCGCGGTCATCGAAGGACGCCACGCGCTCGCAATCCCGATAGCTCGCATGGTGCAAGGCATCCGCCAAATCAAGCCCGGCCGCCGCGTGCGGAGCGCCTGCCGCACGGCCTCACGATCTTCGATCATGACTTGAGGTAAGGCTAGAAAGTGCTCCAAGATCGATAATTTCAGCGGCCGAAAAGCCAAAGTAGCTGCGCATCACCCACTCCAATTCCAACAAGACTGTTTTTGCACACCTTAAGCGGTTGGCCGGACTCGATCAGACGGCGCGCCGCGTCCCGCTGTTTTTCCGCTTCCGCGTCACCCACGTCTTGAATGTAATACCGAGCGAGAACGTTGGTATCCAAGCCGATCATGGCGTTAACAGATCGGCCGGATCAAAATCCGCCGGAGAGTAGGCCGCGGGCTTTTTAGCATTCCGAAACCATCCGGTGCGACCGCCCGCGGTGTGCTTTTGACGCGCAATTCAACATGGTCCCGACCAGGCAAAACTCGATGGTGCTTCCCCGCCGAATTCCCAGCCGCTGCCGCACGGCTTTTGAATCGTGACTTGGCCTTTACTCGTCACCGATGAATGGGTCATGGGCTTCTCCAAAGTAATACTGAGTAATACTCTTCCCAGTCTACCGTTTTCTGTAAGTCACGCCAACTTTAGAACGTTACGCTACTGACCGTCATGATCGCGCCTCGACGTCGATGCCCCCACAGACACCGCGCTCATCCGTCCCGATAATCTGCCACTACCGAGTGCCACGCACCGGCGCCGTACCGCTGGAATCGGGAGTGGTTTGCCAATCTCCGGAACGGCGTGATTCAGGTCGGCGGCATGGGCATCCTGGAGCGCTTGAACCGCACCTTGGCTAACGTGTTCGTGTTTCGCCACAAGTCGGTACTACTCTTAACCTACGGAAGTCTTTTTGGGGCACTACAACCTTATATCGACGCGGCCCTCGCCCAATTGCGCCGGGAGGGCCGCATGGTCGGGACGAGGATGGCGCCAGACTTTCGCCGCTGATCCACGGACACATCCACGTCCTCGGTCGGTACTCGTTCTTGATACCCGAATCCGTTGCTACAGGCGAACTGCGACCACTGCGCAATCCAGCACAATCTCGATTAGCCACACTCCATGCCGCTTTTTATAGCGTGACGCTGGCTTAAAAGGACTTTCCGTCTCTGGAACGCATGGAGCGTGCCTTGGCGATCTACCCGATCATCGTCTGGCGTATCTTGTGCACCTGGTCGCCTGCAGCCGCGACTGCCCGAACGTGCCGTGTGACGCGACGCTCAATCCGGGCATGGCGGGCCGCCCGGCTCGTGGCCCGGCGGTGCCAGCCTCCTCGGCACCGCCGTCCCCGGGGGGAGATAGCGCGCCTCGCCGGCTTCGGCGGCTCCTTGGGTCGCAAAAAGCGAGGGTCATCCCGGTCCCAAAGCCCTTTGGGAAGGGATGCCGTGTGTTGAACTTCGCCATCGCCACCGCCACCGCCACCGCCACCGCCAAACAGGCGTTCGTTCCATCAGGCTGACTAGTGGGCAATCGAGTGCACTTTAAGGAGTTCAATCATGAATGACGCAGAATATAAATACCTTCGTGGATTGATTGAAGCGATGGCAAAGAAGCAGTTCCTACCCGCTGATATGGATCAGATGGAGAAAACTTTTTCGAAGCTGAACTATCCGCGAAAGCCAACAATCTCGAGATTCAATCCTTGAAGGACTGGAAAAGAGCCGAGACAAGGAAACAACCAAGGAAGAACGCCAGAAGATTGAAAAAAATCTGGAAAATCTTGCCAAGGCGCTGCCTGGCGTGACCAAGGGCACGTTGTCCGCGATCACGGCTTTCAAGAGTGGCGATGCCATCAGTGGGTCCGCGGCGATTATGGACATCTGCGCATCTTTGGCCCCTCTTCTGGCCGGCCTATCGGCCGCTGGTGGTCCTCCAGGTATGATCGTCGGGGCGATCTTCTCCATGGTGGGGCAGATTCTCAGCTTCTTCGCCCCGCAATCGGAGTCGCTGACGTCAAAGATCGAAAAGCTCTTGAGAGACTTAAAGGCCGAAGAGACTCAGAAGGATATCACCACGGTTCACCAAGCCATCAGAGTGTACGCCTCCAGCTTGCGGCAAGCGACCCGCAGGGCCTCGTCGGCGATGGACGGGGATCAGCCTCTGTTGGACCTGATGGTCACTGACGAAATTATCAAGGCGATCAATCCTCGAAGGGAACACCGTGACGCTTTTCAGGGGAGCGATGAACTGGCTGAACGAGCCAAAAATCAAACTCTCGATCTCTGGCCCACCATCTTGAGCGCCGTGTGCCAGGCGTGGGCCGATATGATGGCGGCGGCCTTGACCCTGCTATCCCTCGTCCATACAGATGAGGTTCAGAACCATTATGAGACGGCGAAAAACTGACCGACCCGAAGGAGACGCGCCGAGTTGAAAAGGCACTGATGAAGCTTCAAGCGCATGTAATCGCCCGTCTCGTGATTTTCAAAGCTGACAATGACCTCCTCTTGGAGATTTTACAAGAGCTTGTGCCGGCAGCGCAGAATCGGGGCATGTTCTGGATGCTAGGCGAGAACCGTCAAACCTACGCCGGCACCCATATCAAGCAAGGCGAATTTAAGTCCCTAGGGGGAGGGGATGGGAAATGCATATCAGTGGCAGTAACCAGGAAAGATATAGGCTCATCCCATCCCACGTACTACCAACTGGGTGTTGAACTGGGGACAATGGTCGCACTTATATATCGAAGATGCAGCCGCCATACACAGGCCAAGATAGCAAGCAGTTGGTCGATGAGAACGGGAAGGATGAATCCTTCCGCAGTCTATCCGACATTTGGGCCGAACCCGGCGACAAGCCGATCAACATCCGGTTTTATACCGCAAAGGGCAAGGTCATCACAGGGTGTGGTGTCGACGTCGAGAAGGGCATGAACGAGGCAAGCCGTACCGGATACGCTCAAACACTCAAAGCCGACGTCAAGTCGGTGCGCGTGCTCCATAATCCGCAAGCGTTCTCGGACGATCCGGACAACACGCCGGACATCCTGAAAGGCGTCGACTTCTGCGTCTATGGAGGACTCGCCAGAGAGAACTCGGAGATCTTCGTAGACATCGGTAACGGAAAGTCGGGCTACGTGGCCTCGCCCTGGGGAGGTTACGACGGCCCCGGGGTCGACCGGCACTACCTGTGGGTCTTCGGATCGGGGCTGCGTGTACCACGCACGCCTCGGTCATGCGCTGCCTGAAAGAGAAAAAAAGGTGAGCCCAGGTGGATGGTACACTACCCCAACGACCTCTTGTATCGTGGCAACCAGAATCCCGCTCCTCCCGGTCCGAAGCCTTTGCAAGGCCTGGTTGATTTCTGTCCGTGTGAGGATGGAACGTTTGTCGCCGCCTTATACACAAGAACCGTGGTCCGCAAGTCTTATGACGCGAGGTCGAGCCATTATTATCATGAGTTCCGCGATGATAATGCGCTTTATACTGCGGTGTACCACACCGATCTTAAGAACAAGACCATCCGCGTCGACTGGACCAAGATCGAGGTCTCGACGGGAGTCCGCGTCCAAAAGCTGCCCGTGTTCTGCTGGCCACTGTTCGAGCGCTTGCCAGTGATGCTCGATCGGTTGGCCCCAGAGCTAGCTTCTCTGTAAGGCACTGAACCGCTCCGGGAATTCTGGAGGCTGTTTGGTGTGAGTCCAGGGTGATCGCGACGTTCTCGCGGCCGAGCAACGCCTGGATGTCCGCCGGCTCGCCTCCGGCCTTCGGCGGGTTGATGGCGAACGGGTACCGGGCCGATCATCTTATCGGTCCTCGGCCTTCTTTGGTGCCCTCCGCAGGCAGATTTTCGCGGCCTGGGCGGATACCGGGGCGAGTTCTTCCGCCTCCGATTCACTCCATCCACGGCACTTCCGCCCACCGCGTGGTGTAAGCCGGCGATTGGTAGGTTTGGCGCATCGCCCAGCCGTGTTGAAACCCTTCGGTCCCGAACCGCACGGTCCCCCGGCCCAGCCGGGCGTTGACCGCATCCAGCGTTTCCATCAGTCGCCGCGACCGCGCGCCGTCGCCCGGTTCGAACAGCGCCGCCTGCCGCCGGTCGGCCGATGACAGCGAGAGCAGCATCACACCGGCTTTTTTGTAACGGAAGCCCGGCCGGTAAATGGCGGCCACCCCGCGCAGCGCCTGCCCGATCAGCAACCGCGTGTCCGCCGTGGGCGCGGCCAGCGTGAGGGTGCAGTGGCTGTGGTACGGCGGATCGTTGGCATTGAAGGGGTTGGTGCCGATGAACACTTGGAGGCCACCGGCTTCCGAGCGCTGCCGGCGCAAGCGCACCGCCGCGCGGGTCACATGAAAGGTCACGGCTTCCTTTAGCTCGCCTCGGCGAACAAGTCGAGTTTCCAGTGGAACGACCGATAGCAGGGGCTGATAGAGTCGGTCCAGCGCCGGCCCAAGGGCAAGGTCTCGGCAACCTGCCGCTGCGCCTCCCAGGACAAATGCGCTTCCGGCTCCTCAAGGCCAGCGACCGCCGCTTGACTCATGGCCAACAGCCCAGCCATCAACACCCATTGCTGCGGACCGCTGCCGCGATGCGCCATGGGATAATCGCCCAGCAGCAATTCCAGCTTACCATCCGCCGTGACCACTGGTAGCGGTTCCGACAGTGCGAAAGGTCGGTTAGTTACCAATGGCGCGAAACGTTCGCGGAACAATTTACGCCGATCCGCCTCGAATCCGCTAGCAGCCTGGAACAACCGTAGTTTGAGATTGCGGCCCGTTGGGTCAAGCGATTTATCCCAATCATTAGTTGGCTCGCGCGGCAACGACTCATCGTCGAAACGTCGTTCGGCGCCGATCTGTTGCCATGGATTTTGCAGCGGCCAACGCAATACCTCTGCATCCTTATTGAGTAAAAATCTCGTCGATTGGCAACGGTTTATCAGGCTTGCGTCCATCGGGCCATATCGCGGTTAGCACGGTGCAATGGAACTGACTACTATACTCGTGACTGACGCGAAACCCGGAACCGATAGCGTCGTTCACTGTCGGAAGAGGCTATCAGCAAAAGCTCGCCTTCCAACTCGAATTGATCGCTCCCATAGCGAAACAATGCTTCGGGATGTGGACCCAGTATGCCGGCGAATCGGGTGAAGCTTTATCCGACCAGTCGGGCTCGTAGGTTTCCTAAAGCCCGAATTCGAGACCCCTTTCAAATAAATCACGTCTTTTAATCAGTTTTGGCGTGGCCAGCGCCAAGGCTTGTACGATTCTCAGCCAGACGCCCACCACCTGAATCAGATTGGATTTACCGGTGTCGTTCTCGCCGTATAGCAGTACAACTGGCGGCAAGTCTTCCACTTGAACGTCGCGCAGACTGCGGAAATCGCGCGCCGCGAACGAGGTCAAGCGTAAACCACAATGGGGTTGCATATTCACTACGTTTACCCTCCCCCACCAATCGCTGTTGAATGGTCTGCAACCGTTCACGGGTTCTGCGGTTGACACCGATGGCTCCGCGAATCAGAGCCCAAGCGCGCTGGCGCCGAGGTTCGTCCAAGGCCGCCAACTGGTGCAACAAGGCATTGTCAATCGCTTCCAACTGTTCCCGCTGGCCGCGTCCACTGTCTTGCAAAATCGCTTGCAGGGCTTGCAAGGCGGGAGTCGAGGCAATCCAATCTTTTTCGACAACCGGATTTGTTTTCGATGCTATTGGGGAAAAACCGGCCGCTGGCGCGGGTGGCGGCGGTTCGAGTTGCCCCAGCACGCCCGCCGGGGTTGGCAATACTTGGCGATCGCGGAATTTCTTCAACTCGAGCGCGGGGATATAGGCGGTTTTTTCCCGTTTAGGTTGGTTTTCCCAGTCGAGCAACATCCCCAGCGTTCGCAGGCGGGGGATTTCCCATAACCCGGTATTGTCCGGCACGGTTGAAGCCGGCACTTTGGTGTTGAGGTGTTGCACGATGGCCTTGCGAAACGCTTCGCGGGCTTCGGCCAATTTACCGTTCTGGTCGGCCTGCTCCAGCCGGCCATCCGCCGCCAAGGATCGATAACGCTTTACCGGATCGTACAGGATTGTGGCGGCTTCGACCCGAACCGACCCCATTCCCAGCGGTTTGCCCATGCCCAAATGATGGCGATAGTCCGCCGGCAGTTCTAGGGCGGCGAGGAGAGCGCCTAATTCCAACTGGTTGAGGTTCTCGAAACGTACCCGCCCACGGAAACTGACTCCCGGTTTCACCGGGCGGATGACGGTGTATTGCTTCAGGCTTTTCTTCGGTTGGTCTATTTGCAATTCTTGGGCGTCGGGCTGTCCTCGATGCCAGTACAGCTTGAAGCCGCGTAGCGCCGTGGTTGTCAAGCCTCCACTATCCGGCGGTGGCGCTGAATAGCTCAGTAGCTTTTCCTTCCGACCTTCTGGGTCGCTCTGTACCAGGTAGTTTTGATACGAGGTTGGTTTAGGCTTGGATAATACCGCTGGCCAGCGGATACCGTCTTCCCCCTCCAAAAAAGGCGAGCCGCTACCGATCCATTCGGCGTCGTCAAAACGCAGCCGGCTTTTGTGCGACCCGGTTTGAGATTTGTCATCCTGCGGTTCGCCGTTGACCGTGCCAAAAATCGCCTCGGACAAATCCAAGGGGCCGTCGGCATCCACGGTGAACTGTGGTGCGTAATCGCCGGTGTAATTTTTGTACGGCAGGCGAAAGAACAAGGTGGGTCCGATGAATTCCAGCTTGCCGCTCGGGTCCAGCAGATAAAACAGTGGGTCGCCGGGCTGTAGGATTCTGCGGCAGGAATGCCGCGCTGCTGATCGCGATCCTCGCAAAACTGTTCCCACATGGTTTCTGGAATCGGGATGGGAGTAGCTTTCGTATCCTGCTCGTAAATCACCGTGTGCATGTGGCGGCTGCCCATTCGTCCCGAATAGATCAACTTGCCAGGCTCCATACCGGCTGGCGCCGCGGCGGGACTTGCAGTCCGGGCAGCCAGATTTTCGGTACGGGCATAGTGCAGGATGAGGCCGCCGCGATGCGGATAGGGTTTCTTCGGTTCGGGCTTGACCCAGACATCCTCAACATCATTTTCTTGCGTCGTCGAAAAACCATGCCGGCCTAGCGTGTCCAGCTTTACCCGCACGAAGCTAACGCCATTAAGCTTGCGGGCCGGCCGAATCCGCCATTCACTGGCTGTCTGGCCCGCTTTCCAGATAACCCGCCTGCACCCGGTCGTTGGGATAGTCGAACTGCATGTTTTTGATTCGTTTAAGGAATCTTTCGTTGTACGCCTGGCCGGTTGGCGTGTTCTGGTCGGCCACCGCCCGATGCACCAGTTTTTCGTCGAGAATGCGTTGCGCATCACTTGGCTTAGATCGCCGGGTAAGCCGACTGTAGGCCAGGATTTCCACCAACGCCCGCGTCATGCCGCGCAAGCTGGAACCGGGAATGACCGGCCGTCGCTCGTCGCCGAGGTGATAAAACGCCTGGCGCGGACGGGATTGCTGGACCGTCTGATTTTCCTGATCGGGCGGATAGGCGCTGCGGGTGTAAAGCTCGGTCTCGGTGGTGATCGTCAGTTCGATGAAACCGTGCAGGCGCTCCGGGTCCAACCGGTCGTGTTGCCGGAAAGGTTCAGCGTGGAAAATCGCCTCCGGCAGCGGCACGAAATTGTACGGAGCCTGGCCCTGTCGGCTGCTGTCCACAGGGGTCACATGTTCGGGAAGAAGCATGTCGTTCTCCTTCTAGGGTTCCAGGGCCAGCAATCGATGTTCGGCCACGCGCAACAGGCCGGTTTCCGGCTCCATCGCCAGATAATGGCGCGCTCGTAGCCATCGGTACGTAAACGTCCATGTAGATTCAGATGTGGGTTCAGGTAACTGCCGTAAACCGTAATTCCGCTCCTGCCAAGCGGCGTATTCCTCGCCGTGGACACCCTCGCTTACGAGACGGGCCTCCAGACCCGTATCGGCCCGCCATACCCGTAACTCCCGTTCGGCATCGAACAGCCGCAGATTGAGCAACGTGTCATGCCGCAGCAACACCTCCACGCCGCTGCTGGCATTGGTGGTCAAATCCAGTTCGCCATCGTGCACCCGGCCCCAGATGACGCCGCCGAAGGTCTGGCCAAAGAGCCAGCCGGTCGGCCTCCGCCAGGCGGCGGTCAGGGCCGCGCGTAAATCGGCGCCGGTCAGTTCCACCGGCTCGAATTGGAGATACCGATTTTCCAGATGAACCTTGCTCATTGGCTGCCTCCATTGCAGAGATAATGATGCAGGGCGTCAAATTCCGCCTGAAACGCCGTAGCGGGTTCGCAACGGACCGTGCCACCGTCTTGCAGGTACAGCTTGACCGGTGGTTCGGCGACCACGGCGAATGGTTTACTGGGTAGCGGCTGCAACCGGCCCCGTCCAACCCCGCTTTCCGCTCCGACCGTCAACTCGCCGGCGGCCAAGTCGCGCAACGCCAGCAGCAGTAATGCTCGCGCCGGTCCAGCCCAATCCTCGTTACTGGCTTGCAGACGCAGTTCCAGCTTGACCTCTCCACCGTATTGGGCGTCCTCGGTAAACAGCAGGCTTTCCACCGCGCCGCCGGTCCACGGATCGATCCGCACTCGGGTATGGCGCAATGGTTTTCCACCTCAATACATGCCTCGCGAACCGTGACCCGCGAGGCCCAAGCCTTTTGGTTACTGCGGATTTCGGCCGGTCCGAACATTTCATCCACCAACCTGTCGGCGAGTTGTTTGCCGGACTGACCGGCCAAGGTCAGCGCGATGCGTCGGCAGCGATGGCGCAACACGCCGCCCAATGAGGTTGCGGGCAACACGCTTTCCAGGGTCGAAGCGTCATCCCGCCAACGTAAGCGTTGCAGGTGGCTGCGATCCGGTTGATCCGGGTCGTGGCCTTCCGAGCCTATCAGCAGTGAACCGGCCAGCTTCAAATTCAGGGTCACACTGAAATCACCGGTCTCCGTCAATTGGGGCAAAGCCACCTTTAGGTATTTCGCCAGGGCGGCGGTATCCCGGTACGCGACCGGCGCGACCTTCGGCCAGTCCTTCGGCCAATCTTCCGGCAGACCGTGCAGTTTCCGGCCCAGCCAGGCATACCAACCGGCGGGTGTATCCAGTCGGTAATCCTCCACTTGCCAGTACCCTTCAGGTCCGGCCGCCAACCGGGTTTCACCGAAACCGCGCCGGGTCCGTGCGCCGAGCACCAACTGACCGTTTTCCAGGGCCAGCAGGATGCGCAGCAAGCCGCGCAGCAGCGATTCGTCCTGTTCCGGTTTTCCAAACAACTCCAGTTGGCCGCGCAAATGAAAGCGAACGCCGACGAGCAGTAATTCCAGACCGTATTTTTTGTTTTTCGCGGCTACCCCCGAGCACGCCTCAATCGCCACGCCGTCACGCAATTCGGTGGGAACCGGTCCCTCTGAAGCAATCCGCGCATCGCCGAGCAGCAACCGGGCTTGCTTGCCCTCTGGATCGCCCCAGTTAGCGCCGAATAGGGCTTGGGCCGCATCCTTATCCACTCTGGCCAACAGCGCCCGCAGCAGTCCGGTCAGTGTCGCGCCCGACAGATAAGGCCGTCCCTCCCCGTCGCGCAACAGGGGGCGATCCGAAGTCGCATCGGCATCCGCGCCGCCGAGATGGCAAGGGGAGGCCAGTTCCAGCAGGCCGGTCCATACCAGGCGGCGGCCTATGTCACGGTATTTCAGAAAATGGGCGGCCATCATTCACCTCCGCGCCATCGCGCCGACGGAGTGTTTTTGCGCGCACCGTCGCAACTGTTCGCAAAACGCATCCAAATAGGTTTGCAGCAACCGCCAGCGGTCATCGTCGCTCAACAGGTCGAGCTTCAGATTGAGCCGCGTGCAGACTTCGACGACTTCGATGCAGCCAATCCATTCCGGCGGATTAGGAGCCTCGCCCAGCATCCAGGCAATTAGCCAGTCGAGTAAGGTTTTCCCGCCCCGGCGGGGCGCGTCAACGCCTGACCGGCCTTTTTCAAACCCTTATCTTGGGGCCGGTAGCTGGCCCGCAGCAGGAAGTCATGTACCTCGCCGGCATTGGCGGCCGTGCGGATGCGCGCCCGCAATCGGCCGATCAAGGCTGGCGATGACGGCGGCCGGATGACCTGGTTGGCATCCTCCACGGCGCGGTGGATGAGCGCCCGCCGCAGGGCGTTGCGCAGCAGATTGCGTTGCAGGAAAACCAGTTCCGGGGACGGCGGAGAAGATGGTACTTCGGACTCCGGAATCCACCAGAAATTCTCTTCCTCGCTGGTCTGAATTTTAAGGGCGCCATGCCACTGCACCGTGACCCGCCCGAAGCCTTCGGTCCGCCGCGCGCCGATACCTTGCCAAAGCAACTCGGCCAGCCGCGCCGGCTCCGGTCGGGCGTTTTCGTAAACCAGCACGCTGCCGGCAGTCACCGCCGGATGCGACGGGCGCGGCATCCGCCAGTGCGATACGTAGCCGGTTACCGAGCGACTGCCGAGATAACGGGTTGTCGGCGCCTGGTCGATTCCCAGTGCCTCGTAGATCCTGTTCCAACGCGCGAGGATCGGGCAGACCGTGATTGTTGACGCCGAGATAATCGGACAGCAGGGTAACGACCAGCCGGCCTTGCTCCTGTTCCTCATCCGTGAATTCCTGTCGTTCAGGAGCTTCCCGCCAGCTTTCGGCGGCGGCTTCATTAAGTATTTCCAGTTGCGCCCAACCGCCATAGGTAGCAGTGCGCGAGCGGCCGAGCGGCAAGGGTCCGGCTGTTAGCAGGGCACGGATGATGACGGTATCCTCCGCTGTTTCGCAAAGGATGTGGCCGATGAACCGTTCGCCGGCATCCAGCGCGACATAGGAAAACATCACGCCATTTTTGGAACGTCCGGCTTCCCGGTCGTCTCGGGTGTGATGCAAGCGGGTGGTCAGGGAAGGTTTTCGGCCCGATAGCTGGTATTCCGCTGTTTTTTTCTCTTCAAAATCTTCGTCTTCCTCGTCTTCCTTGTCTTCCTCAGGGGGTTTGGTCCTGATTTCCCGCAATTGCACGAATGGCGACTCAAGGGGTTTCCATTGGCTATTGGGTTCTTTTTTAACGAGATTCTCGAAGCATGGGTTTGCATGATCGAAAGCAGGGTTCGATTCGCCTTTGCGGTTTACCATGCTCGACGGACACGGCAACAATTGCTTTCCGTCATAACTTTCGGCGTAGGCGTTCAACCACCGTACCGAGCTATCCAGGAAATAACGCCGGAATTCAGGGTCGCCAGCCGGATCGGCGCAAGCGGGGCGTTGCTGACCCAGCCAGCGCCAGGCTATGGCGCCGAGCACGGTGCTGCCGCTAATGCAAATCCGGGTTTCGACGGTGCTGGTCTCGCCGCCCGCCATGGCAAGCACGGCCGGAGCCGTGAGAGTCAACCGGTAACTGATTACGCGCCGGTTGGTGGTTGAAGGGATCGACGGTTCCGGTTGAGTCGCGGGTGGTTCGGTAGCCGATGACTCGGTAGGCGGTTGCCTTAGAGCCGTCAGCCAAGTCGTGGTCACCTCTTTTTCTGCTCATCGAGCACCCGCAATAGCACCTCACCCCAACCGTGGTTGCGATGTAAACCGGCCCGGTTCACGGCCACCGCGCAGGCGGCGAGCAGAGCCTGTTCGGCGCTATCGAGCGGTCGATGAGCATCGACCGGCGCGCATAGCCGCAAGCCGGCCCGTAACAACCGGGCGCTGCGCAGGCTGTGCGCTTCCGGCGCGCCGCTCTCGGAATCTATCTTGGTTTGGTGACGAACAGTGGTCAGGGCGGCTAGCACTTCGGCCTGAGTCCAGTATTGCCGCTCGCGTGGCTGGTGTCGATTGCACTGGACTGCTGCTTGCAAATCGTCCGGTAACCGACCGTTGCCAAAGGTGAGACTACCTCGGTCGGCTTGAAAGGGCGCGCCAAACAGACGTGTCGCCACCTCATGCCAGGGACCGTTATCGTGCTTTTCCAGCACGCGCAGAATCTGTGCCAATTCTTCCAGCAGCAAACCCTTTAAAGTCCGCCCGCGCACGATGGGCAATCGGGTTTGCGGATCGATTTCCAGTTCGGTATCGACCGTACCAACTCGACCGCCGCCGCTACCAGCAAAGCAGGTGTCGGAAAGCAATTCCATTTCCAGATACAGTTTCATGGCGATTATCCCGCTGCCGGTTCTTCTTTACCGTTTATGGCGTAGCAGCGTAGCGGTAATATCCGGTCCATCAGTTCAATGGCGTCCAAATAGGGTGTTTCGTTATTAGGGAAACCATCCGACATCGGTAAGTGTTTTGGTTCCGGCAGCCATAATCCATCCATCTTGCTGCCCCGCTCTTCAGCGCGCGACAGACCAAAGCGGTCGCGCCACCGGTCGAGATGAATTTTGGTAACGCTGGCGCCCTGATGGAGAACGTCAGCCAGTTCCTTGAAGCGGGTGTGGGTTTCTTCCTGTTGTTGCAGAGCATGAACCAGAGTGTTGCGAAACCAGTTCCAATCTTGGTAAGATCTCGTCGCTGGCAGATTGCCGATCACGTAATATGGCCGGGCATGCAACTGCTCCTGCTTGTCACTGGCGGCGCGGTACAAGTCGTCTTTTCGCCGCTGGTCGTGCATGGCCAAACCGGCGCCCGCGATGAATTCCCAGTCTAGCGCCGAAATGTCGGCCGATTCGCCGTACTTCTTTTGCCGATCACGCAAATACTGTTTGGTTTTCTTGCATAAATCCTCGGCTAACTGGTAGGCGCGATAAAACGGGTAATGCACGCGAACCAAAGCGATACCGGCGCAAGCATGGGCCGGCTCGCCCAGTAAATCACCCGTATGGTGATGCCATGCACGGAGCAGTTCGGCAGCCAAATCCAAAGCGAAACGAGCATCGCAGACCAATGTGATGTCGTCGCCACCGTAGACTATCGGACGGACAGGGAAACAGGGGTTTTTCTTCTTGTCGAGGCTCAGTTTAAATCCACCCTTATCAACGTCCGTAATCCCATTGAGATTGGCTATCACCCAATCCAAAGCTGCGCGCAAAGTACGCCTGCCGGCTTCGTTAACTTGCTTGGATAACTCACACAGTTCTGGCAGCGTATGGGCTTTATCAAAACGCCGGCCTATGCTGTTGCCATCGAAATGAATGACCCCACCATGCTTTGGTCGCCGTGCGAGCGGCCTAGCTGATCGAACTGGTTCGTCCAGACCAGATCATCGGGCAAGGGATATATTTTTTGCAGATCTTCAGCAGCTTTCTTGCCGTAATTCAGGCGGGACTTAGCGGCGGATCCAAGCCACTTTTCATCTCTTTTATCCCATTTTATTGCCGGTTCTCCAGTCGATACGCAAGCGGCTGTGAAACCGACGCCATCAAACGCGGCTGGCGGCCAGCGCCCCGCTTTGTTGGCGTGCAACTGTCGATACAATGCTTTCCGCTGCTCCTTAAAATCGGCATCGCTGCCATCCCAAGGTTGATGAGCGCAAGCCACGTATAAGCCAGGCGCGGTTTGATGCAAGCAGCGGCTGAGTTCGGTAGCGATTTTTTTGGCCTGATCGAGATCGGCTGTCGTCACCATTGCATTGCCGCCACCAGACCATTTCAATTCGGCCCTCATCTTGTCAGCAACGATTTCCAACCATTTATCCAACGCCTGCTTAACGAGGTAAGAGCCACCCAGGTTCTCTTGAAGGGTGTTAGAGCCAAAGATATAAGGCTGAATGCCGGTAAGATCGTAGAGAGAAAGGTAGCTCATGCTTGCAGTACCCATTCCCGGATACCTGCTAGCAATGTGACTGGGCGAACTTGTTCGCCAACTTGGCAAGGTGCCTTTTCGCCTTTGATGTGAGCTTGGCCAAATAAGCGCAGGGTATCGTAGCCCGGCCAGTGTTCCGCCTGAACCGTCCGTAAGACGGTCTGAGGATTCTCATGCAAGCAAACTACTGCGGCGCGAGCGTGCTCACCACCGATACGGGCGGCGCGGTTGACCACCTCGAAGAATTTTTCCTTGACATCCCGGTCTCGGCTTTGGGCGGCGCAAGAGAAAACAAAAACGCGATAACCGCGTGTGGCAACCATATCCATTTCAAAATCTGGGTCTTGGTCAACCTTCACATGCTGCTCAATATTGTCGAAAAGTGGTGTACCATCAATTTCTATTTGTTTGAGTTGATGAGCAAGCCATATTTCTAACCAGTCGCCTTGGAGAAATTTGCTGTTGCAAAAATCAGGGATATTTTCCAACCCTAGCTTGATTTCTCCGTACACATCAGCGAAATTTTTATCTTTGTTCGCTTTATCGACCATTTGTTTGTATTTACCCCAGCTGATCCGACAACCGGCTTGATAAATTTTCTCAGCAAGTTCGACATATTCCAACTCACAATGATGATTACCCCGCGCATGAGGTATTTTTCCAATATGCAGCAAACATTGTTCATCAAGACTAAGGCTTGGTAAATCCTTTTCTTCTCTAATCATTCCGTCATCAAAGTACAATCTGCCATCCGATCCCAAATAGCTGGCATTTTCTGATCGTCCTCCCTTCTCTTTCCAAAATGAATGGACGTGAACCGCCATCAATTTAGTGCCGCCGGTATAATTCAAACTGGTATTTGGCCAGTCTTCTGTAATTTCTCCTAATATTGCATGGATAGATTTTGCTTTTTGGTGGTCCTTGATTTCCAATGGCGAAATATTGCAGTTAGGTAATTTTCCCTTGAGGTGATTACTGATACGGTTTGTAACCTCCTGGACATCGTCAGTATAGAGCAACCATAGACGGTTTGGCTTAAGTGTGCGAATCGAAACGATGACAGGCAAAGGATTGGAACCGACTGTGGCAATTAAAGTATTCATTTTAACGATATCTCCTAATTTAACTTATTGATTTGAGAACGGGCAAAGCGGCGAGCTTCCTGCCTCATATATCTTCCAAGCCAGCGAACCGAATCCGTTGCGGATCCAATCGCAAGGCGTCGTGCGAGCATCGGCGCTGGATCAGATATGGTCGCGTGCCGATAGGACCCAGTGCTTTGCTGAGTTCCCGTTTCAACTTGCTGGTGCGTTGTTCGAAATAACGCAACTATTCTTGTTTCTTTTCATCCTCCTTCTTATTACCGTCATCCTTACACAGGGCTGTAGCAGCTTTTTCGTATTCTCCGGACAACTCGTCGCGCAGGCCGCGATATTCCGCCAAAAAGTCATTTACCCAAGAGTCCGTCCAGTGCAGCGGCGGCAACCCGCCAGCGCCCACCGGGCGAACCAGGCCAGCCACGCGAAACTGATCGGCGTCAGCCGCAGCACAGTTTCGCCGCAGCACACCCGACAGGTCGCGGCGTCCAGCGCCAGAGAAGGCACGGCCAGATTGCGCTGGGCCTGGCGCACCGCGTCGCCGAAGCTCGCCCCCTCGCGCAGCAGCGACTCCTGCAAGCCGTCGCGCAGGCGCACGAAGGGAATGTCGGCCAGCATGACCTCGGCGTCGCTGGCGTCGCTGGCGTTGAGCGGGCGTTGGTCTGGTCCGGTGGCGAAGATCACCCGCGAGACCGGAGCGGGATAAAAGAAATTGGAATTGGACTCGAACGGGCCGGACACCAGCACATGCGACAACCGATCCTGCGGCCGGCCGAACAGCGACAGCGCGTAGCCGAGATAAAAGCCCGTGGTCTTGCGCCCGCCGGCGATAGAGGCGTGCACCGCCCCGTCCGGGTCGGCGGTCAGCTCCCGCACCGTGGCGGTGATGGCGTCGGCGATGGCCTCGTTGTCCGCCGGTCTGCGGATGTCGTTGAGCGGGCGACCGTCGGCAGCACGCAGGATATGGATCGTGTCGAGGGTGATAGGCGCGAAAGCACCGGAAAGTCTATCACTAAAGTTGTTTTATCGTTTTGATAGCATTACTATCGCATCCTCTTTGGCCCGTGTGATAGAAAATGATCGTTGGCTACGCACGAACCTCCACCGTCGGCCAGATCGTCGGCTTCGAGGTGCAATTGAGAGAGCTACGAGCAGTCGGCTGCGAGAAGGTCTTCCATGAGCAAGTAGCCTCGGTAGCAGTCCGCCCCCAACTTCAGGCGGCCCTTGAATTTGTCCGCGAGGGCGACGTGCTGGTCGTGACTAAGCTTGACCGCCTCGCCCGGTCAGTGGCCGAACTCGTGTCGATTATCCATGCGCTTGACCGGAAGCAAGCCGACCTGCGAATCCTGAACCTGGGGATGGACACCCAGACACCGACTGGCAAGTTGATGCTGACCGTGCTCGGCGGTGTCGGCCAGTTTGAACGCGAAATGATGCTGGAACGGCAACTAGAGGGTATCGCCAAGGCCCAGGCCGCCGGCAAATATCGGGGGCGCAAGCCCATCCAGACGGATCGGCGGGATGAAGTCATCCGCTTGGCGGCCACCGGCGTGGCAAAAGCGCAAATCGCGCAACAGTTGAAGATCGGCGAGGCTACGGTCTACCGGATTCTAGCCAAAGAGCGAGGTTAGGTACGCCCAACTTAGCCAACGTGCAGTCTAAAAAAACTAAGAGCATAGCCTTGGGCGACGGCATATTCAGTCAGGTTGATACGCCGTTTGAAGTCATCGATTTCCTGCTGACGGGTCGGAAACATGGCTTGAACCATAGCCGGACAACACGAAAAAGAAAGCCCATTTCTTTTTCCTATTGCCCCTTTTTGTTTGAGGTGTTGCTGAGTGTTGCTGATTTGCGGGGTGGTTTCTAACGCTTGGTTCTCTTCTTTTTATTTAAAGGTTAAATAAAAGAAAAGGATAAGCCGAAAAAATTCGAAAAAATTTTATAAAAAAAATTTATAAAATTAACCCGCGACCTACACTTATCGATTTTAAGGTCGAAAAAATATTAAAATAACGTTTTTTTAACGTTGAAATAAGGCAGACTAACTGCCCATTCAAAAGAGATTTTGGACAAAAATTGACCAACGATTTTTGAAGCCTGTGCATCCGCCCCGCGCGACTAAAAATGCTTAAAAGCTTCTAGATCGACGAGATTTCAGTTTTAAATCTTCTAACGCTTTCTCGTTGTTGGAGTCCGTTCCATCTGATCGCTTCCTGCGATACCGATTTCAGACTTGATCTGGCTGGTACCATCGGAATGGCGTTTGTTTGCGGCCTTGATCTGGCTGACAAAGCCTGGGTCCGGCGTGATGGTGTAGAAAACGTCGAGAATGCGTCCGCGTTCTCCGGTTCGGTCCTCTTTTGGACCTTTTTCACAAACCCATTGCGCCAGGTGCCGAGGATCGGACAGCGGTACTCGACACGCGCCAGCGTCGGGTTATCCGACACCACTAGCTCCAGGTCTTACCAGTGCGTCCCGATTTGCCGCTGATACTGTTCGACGGAAATATCAAAGCTCCTGACCACCGCCTGTAGCGCATCCCGAAAGCCCATCCAGCTCAGCGGATACAGCGCGACGGTCAGCAGGCCCACTACGGAATGGGTCACGGTGCGATGGCCGAACCGGCGTTCGAGCGGCACGGATAGCCAAAAGAACAGCCGCCCCACCTTGGACGTAGGTAAATCCACATCCGGCCCTAATGACGCCACCGCCACCAGAAGCCAACCTATCCCCAGTCGGGTTTATAGCCAAACAGCGTCGCCCCGCCCAGATAGAGAACGGAGGCAAAGGCGATATGGGTGCCGAAGGTCATGCGGTTTTACTGGGGTTTATGGGTATTGGTGAAAAGCTGATGTTATTATATAAGTAATAACTTTTTGAGTCGTCGCCATGATTGAACTGAAAGTCCGCCGCTTCGGTAACTCACTGGGCGTCATTCTGCCTAAAGAAGTCACTCGCCGCTTACAGGCCACCGATGGGCAGGCCCTGTACCTGCTTTGAAGCGCCCGACGGGAGCTATCGGCTGACGCCTTACGATCCCGCCTTCGAGCAGAAAATGACTCAGGCTGAAGACCTCATGGTCCGCTACCGGAATACGCTGCATGTATTAGCGCAGTGACTGCGCCGCTGTGGATTGAAGTACGGGACGCGCTGGCCCTGCACGAGCGCCTGCTAGCCCTGCACGGTGGCGCGGTGGGCTTACGCGATAGGGGTTTGCTGGAATCCGCCCTCGCCCGACCGCAACAGCTTTACGCCTACGCCGATACACCCGACCGCCTTGCACTAGCCGCGGCCTACACCGTGGGTCTGGTTCGCAATCATCCTTTTATCGACGGCAACAAGCGGGTCGGTTTTATCGTCGGCATCCTGTTTCTCGAACTCAACGGGTATCGGTTCACGGCGGACGAGGCCCAAACCGCCCAAGCCGTGCTAGCACTGGCCGCCGGTACGCTGGATGAAGCCAGTTATACGCACTTTCTGCGGGCCAACAGCCAGCGCCTCATCCCGCGTTAATTCGCCTTTCCCGCCCCACGGAACAAGAACACCCGCACCGAGATTATCACCGCCGCCAGCATCCCGGCGAAGATGTACAATTCCGTGTCGCCGGTGCCGATGGCGAGCTAGCGAGCGCAACAATCATGACCGGCGTGAAATCGAAGTAGCGGACGCCCGCCGCGTGGCACATTTCCCGGATGTGTTGCTTATCGACCAGCCTTTCCTTTGCCGAGTCATCGAGCATATCGGCAATGGCCTGGGGGTTGCCGCCCGATTGCTTGACGATGTGGCCGACGAAGAGGCCCGGCGATTCAATCAGCATCCCTGTTTGGTGATGTAGGTCTGGACGATTTCCCGTGTCGTTTCTGGCGTTAGCGGTAAAACCGCGATTTCCGTCATTTTCCACCACAGCTTAGCGAGGTTGGCTTTTTTGGCGCTAGCACAGCCGATGACTTGAGCCTCAAACACGGCCAGCCAGAACACCGTCTATGTCGGGGTGAGGCTGGTCAGGTCGTCCACGGCGATGATGACCTTACCGTGGTGGTCGTGCAGGGCGGGAATAATCGCCGCTGTCAGGTCGCGCATACTGAGGCGGAGACTTGGCGGCGAATCTTCGCCCACTCGATCAACTCCGGCGGTAGGTCTTGATACTGCTCCGGTCGCTCCAGCAAAGCTGGATCAAGCAGGCCAGCGGCCAACAGCTCGCGGGCGATGCAAATGAATTGGGCTTTCGGCTGATGGTCAGCGATGTGGATAATGGTCTGAGTTCGCCGCTGGCGCTGGCTGTGTCTATCGGTGTTCGGGATCGTCCGTCTCGGCATCGACCGGGGCGCGTTCCTCCCGACGCCGCTCCACCGAGATTGAGATTCCACCACTCACGCCAGACGCTACCCGCGAAATCGTCCAGAACTACATTACCAAGCAGGGGATGTTGATCGAATCGCCGAGCCTGTTTGCGGGCCACATCGTTAAGCAAAGCGGCGGCAATCCCCAAGTTATCGCCGATATGCTGGAGGATTCGAGCAAGGAGCGGCTGGTGGACAAGCAGCGGATTCGAGAAATGCGCCACGCCGCCGGCGTGCGCTACTTCGACTTCACCCCGGTGATGATCGTGGCCCTGGCCTAGGTGGTCGGGGCGCGGTATCTGGCGATTGGCACCGGCGACACGGAATTGTACATCTTCGCTGGCATGGTGGTGGCGGTGATCATTTCGCTACGGGTGTTTCTGTTCAAGGGCGCGGGGAAGGCGAATTAATAGTAAGAGCGGTTTTCGCCTGTTTTTTCAGTAAGCCACTATTTTTATTAACGCAAAGGAGAAAACGATGCAGGATTATGTTCTATCGGTTCGGGCAGTGCGCAATGGCGCCTTTGTCGCCGACGTTGGCCCCAGTAAATTTCTAGTGGTTCCTCCCGATCAAAAAGCGCCGATGCCCGCGCACGCGATTACCCAAGCGGCTTGGTATAAATGGGGTCTGCTCACGAAGCGGACAAAATCGTACGCTAACGACGTTGAATCCTTGTTGGGGCCCTCTCGGAAAAGGGAAGATGAAGCACGTCGCGCGCTTATTTGAGATAAGAGCGTAACGCTGCTACCACCTGTTCCAAATCCTCCTGACGCTGTCGTGGCGGGAGGTCATCGGCGCCGAGGTGCTCGCGGATATGGCCTTCCAACACCTCTGCCATCAAGCCGTTTACGGCGCCCCGGATCGCGGTTACTCCGCGCGATCGGGCGTCATGAGGCGCGTTGGCGGGGTCTATCATTATTCAAGATAATGGACAAAATCATGAATTTTAGCCTTTAAAATGCGCATGGATACGTGTTACGTAATATGTTTAATACAAGAAAACTAGCTTTATGCTTTTGAATTATGGGTCGTGAGGTGGCTCGGAAATTACCCCAAGTTCACGATAACGCCATGTCACGTACACTGATGGCTTCAACACCCTCTGTGACCGGGTAACGTTCTTCGCCCGAGTAGACGACAAACGCTTTTGTCGGCGAAAGATCCTCACATGCCCGATAAAACCTCTTTCGAGCTTGGCCGCTAGACCCCTTTGATTTCGATGGCCCAGCGCTCCCCGTTCGGTCGTTCCAGCACCAGATCGATTTCTGCCCCGACGGCGGTTCGATAAAACAGCGGTTGCGTTCGCCAGGATAGAGCCGCCAATAAGTTTTCGAGCACAAAGCCTTCCCAACTAACACCGATCACCGGATGTCCAGCCAGTCGATCCAGCGACTCAATATTCAGTAACGCATGGAGCAATCCGCTATCCCGCACGTAAACCTTGGGTGTTTTCACCAGTCGTTTACCGAGGTTGGCATGAGAGGGTTGTAAGCGTCGTACCAGCAGTAGATTAGCCAGCAGATCGATATAGCGAAGCACTGTCTGGGTACTAATCGCCAAGGCGCGGCCCAGTCCTGACGCATTGAGCAATCCTCCCTGACCATGGGCCAGCATCGTCCAAAGCCGTTCTAGCGTCTCGGCCGGAATGCGCGGGCCGTTGCCGTTGATCCGAGAGAGTGTTGATGAATTACGCCAGCGGTTGCGACGAGTCCGAGATGCGGGCGCGGAACGTCGCCCGTGCTGGTTTTGCTTGCGGAAGGCACGGTGAAAGATCGACGACAGGCAGCGGTGGGGGGTGCATCGGGCGACAGTAGGGACCTGGCCGGCGCGCTACGAGCGTGGGGCTTGGCGGGCTTGCTGCAACGTGGTCGTCGGGTGCCCGGACGGGGTGTCACCTTTCGGCGTAAGGTTCCGTTGCATTAATTTTCGTTGGGTGGGCTTGTAGTTGAGGGTAGGCTACCAGCAGACACAATCAGGCTGCGAGGGAATAGAACGGGTCGGCGGCTGACAAGCTCTGGAGGTTTTGCATCTGCCCTTTTTTGATCATGTGCATGAGTTCAATGCCTTGGAGGGTAATGCGAGCAGAGTGAACGGCTTGGAAGCCTAGCATGGGCCGAGCGATCCGTTTGACCGCCCGATGGCCTTGCTTGATCAGGTTGTTTACGTATTTCCGTTGGCGGATAGCAATCTTGGGATCAGTGTCGGTGTCGGCATTGAGCGCGGTCAACGCAGCAGTATTGGCTCCACTCTGATCGATGGTGACTTTCGACGGTCTGCCCCGCCTCTATCCACCGCGCGATACAGGTATTTCCACTGGCCCTTGCTCTTGATGTTCGTCCAGCCGCCAACTCGAAACCACCAGCTGCTTCTCTCCCCAGCTAAACCGTGCTTCCAATAGGGGGGTAAACTTCAAAACCCAGCGGTAGAGGCTGGTATGATCGACCGCAACCCCGCGTTCCGCCATCATTTCCTCCATGTTTCGATAACTGAGCAGATAGGCCAGGTACCACCGGACCCGCAGGAGAATAATCGCCTTCTCATGCCGGTGGCCTTTGAAAATCAAGCATGCACGTCATCCTGCTTGTATCGATTGGGCCGCATAGGCTACCGGAACTCGACAACCTCCGCTAACGCAACGAAACCCACTCGGCTGGCAGACCTTGTGGCAAGGGATGCAAAAACTTGATCTGCTCGCCCAAGGCGTCCTCTTGTCGTCTAAGTTACTTGAATTTGGGTAATGACAAGGACTTCAGTCGCGGATTATTTCTTGTTATCCCTGTCTCCATGTCCTGTTAATCATCTTCGTCCAGACCAACGATTTCCCGCTGCGGCACGGTTTTAGGATCGACTGTAATTGGACGGTAGATCTCTACCCGGTCGCCATCGGCTAGCGGGACGGTTAGCTTGGTGATCTTGCCAAAAATGCCGACCTTGCTCTTCTTTAAATCTAGATCCGGGCAACGCGCCAGGATGCCGGAGCGCTCGATGGCTTGCAGCACTGTGCTGTCGTCTGGCACGTCTAACGACAGCCAAATTGGTTGTGCCGGTTGGATGTAAGCGACGCTGACTTGCATATTTACCCTCCGCTTGATGCGCGTGTTAAAGTCATTTCCGCGCCGTTTCAAGCCACGGACGGCGACCGTTTCGGTTTGGGCGGGACCGCGTTAGCCCGTTCCGCCACCTTCTGTTTCCGCCGCCGCTCCAGCACCCGCTTGCCGGCCAGCAAAAACCCAGCACCAGAAAACCGCCGGGCGGCAGCAGCATCAGCAAAAACCCTTTGTAGTTCGAAATCAAGGTCATTTCGAGAAAAGCGAAGCTGTCGCCCAGCAATAGCGAGGCATGGGCGAACAGGGTGCCGCTGCCTAACACTTCGCGGCAGCCGCCGATGGCGACCAGAGCCAGCGTGTAGCCCAACCCCATGGCCAGACCATCCGCCGCCGAAGCCGATACCGCCCGTTTCGAGGCGAACGCTTCGGCCCGGCCCAGCACCGCGCAGTTGACCACGATCAATGGGACGAACAGCCCCAGCACCTTGTACAGATCGTGCAGCCAGGCGTTGATCGCCATGTCAGCCAGCGACACCAAAGCGGCGATCAGCAGCACGAACACCGGAATCCGCACTTCCTGCGTGATCAGGTTGCGGCACGCGGCGATGACGATATTGGCGGTTAAGAGCACGCCTGTGGTCGCCAATCCCATGCCCAAGCCGTTGGTGGCGGTGGTTGTCACCGCCATCAGCGGGCACAGCGCCAACATCTGTGCCAAGACCACGTTGTTGTGCCAGAGACCGTCAGCAAAAATGCTTTGATAATCGTCATTCATCAGCGCTTTTCTCCAGCGGAGACTGATGCGACGGACGCCGTCTGAGCGGTGGTTTCATCCAGGAGTAAGGCGCGATGGGCGGCGAAGAAATCCAGCCCGCCCTTAACCGCCTTCACCACCGCGCGCGGAGTGATTGTGGCCCCGGTAAATTGATCGAACACGCCGCCATCCTTTTTCACCGCCCATTGGTCGGGTTGCGGATCGGCCAGCGAGCGGCCGGTGAAGCGCGAAATCCAGTCGGACTTGCTCAGCTCAATCTTGTCGCCCAGGCCGGGGGTTTCGTTGTGGCTGATTACCCGCACCCCCACCAGGGTTCCGGCGCGATCCACGCCGATCGCGATCACCATCGCGGTGTTGCCGTAGCCTGGCGCTCTGACCTGATAGCAGACTGCTTGTACTTGGCCGCCGCGCCGCGCCCGGTAGACGGTCACTGGTTCGCCGGTTCGGTCATTTACCGCCACGGTGTCGCGCACCAGTTCATTATCGTAGTAGGACGCGGGCACCACCTGCTGCAAGGTGACTTGCAAATCCTCCAACTGGCGGCGGGCGATGTCAGCGCGGGTTAGATGATCGGCGACGCCGATGGCGGCGCTGGTCAGCAGCGCCACGCCACCTAGCAAGACGACATGGTAGCTCAACCGCTGCCGGTGTTCCGATTTCAGGAAAGCCAGTTTCATTCGGTCTCTCCAGAGCCGACGGCCCGATGTTTGGCCCGCTCCGGCACCGGCCGGGATTGGCCGCGCCAGGTGCGGCCGTAGATGCGCGGGCGCGCGTAATGGTCGATCAGCGGCGTGGCCGCGTTCATCAACACTACCGCAAAGGCTACGCCTTCGGGATAGCCTCCCCAGACGCGGATGATGTAAATCAGCGCCCCGCAGCCCGCGCCGAAGATCAGTTGCCCCAGCTTTGTGGTCGGCGAGGTGACCGGGTCGGTGGCGATAAAAAACGCGCCCAGCATCAAGCCGCCCGATAGCAAATGCACTTCTGGTCCGGCGAAGCGTCGCGGATCGGCCAGGTGCAAGCCTCCCGATAGCACCAGAACCGCCAGCAGCATCGCGACCGGGATCTGCCAAGTGATCGCCCGCCGCCACAACAGCCACAAGCCACCGAACAGGATCAGCAGGTCAGAGGTTTCTCCAGCGCTGCCGCCGGTCCAGCCCACGCCCGCCAAGCCGGGCTGGTAGCGGCCCGGCAAAATTTGGCCAAGTTCGCGCGAGAGCCCCAACTCGGTGCGGAGGTGGCTCAATACGGTCGCGCCGCTGACCGCGTCGATGTTCGGAATGCCGCCGAAGGTGATCGCCAGCCCTTCCAGAAAACCGGGGGCCTGGCTGGAGAACAGCGGGCGCGGCTCCAGCCACAACGTCATCTCGACCGGAAACGACACCAACAGCATGACCCGTGCCAGCATCGCCGGGTTGAACAGGTTCTGGCCGATGCCGCCGAACACCTGTTTGCCGACCACGATGGCGAACACGCCGCCGACCGCGCCGACCCACCACGGTGCCCACGGCGGCAGCGACATCGCGAGCAAAACCCCGGTGAGCGCGGCGGAACCATCGCCCAGAAACAGCCGCGGCGGCTTTCCGCCTAGCCGCAGGCAGGCGGCCTCGCACAGCAGGCAGGTGATGACCGTGACCAGTAACAAGTTCAACGCTGGCCAGCCAAACAGCGCGACGCCGCAAAACAGCGCGGGCGCCGCCGCCGCCAGCACCAGTCCCATGATGCGCGGGACGCTGTCGGGCGCGTGGGCGTGGGGGGCGCTGGCCGGGAACCAGCTCATGCCGCCGCTCCAGCCTTGGTTTTTGCCTTGGCCTGCTCTTTTTCCGCCCGCCGTCGCGCCGCTGCGTCGGCCTTGGCCTGTTCCTCGCGCGCTAATCGCGCTTGATGCCGCTCCAACAAACGACGGGTTTCCTTGGCTTTCTGCTCCGCCCGCTGTCTGGCTTCCAGCACGCCGCGCGCGTATTCGAAATACTGCACCAGCGGGATGTGTGAGGGGCAGACATACGCGCAAGAGCCGCAACTAATGCAGTCGATCAGGCCGAAATCCAGCGCGCCGTCCAGATCGTCGCAGCGGGTGCGCTTGGACATTTCCAGCGGCATCAGCCCCATCGGACAGGCGTCGACGCAGCGTCCGCAGCGAATACAGGGCGAAGGCTCGACTGTCAGCCGCGCCGCGGCGGCGGTCAATGCCAGAATGCCGTTAGTGCCCTTGACGATGGGCACTTGAGCGCCCGGCAGCGGCTGGCCCATCATCGGTCCGCCCATCAGCAGGCGGGCGGCGGCGGGCGCGCCGCCGCAGAAGGCCAGCAAATCGTCCACCAGCGCGCCGATGGGCGCTTCCAGGTTTTGCGGCTGGGCCACCGCGTCGCCAGTGACAGTGACGATGCGAGAAATCAGCGGATGCGACAAGCGCAAGGCGCGATGGACAGCGTAGGCGGTGCCGACGTTGTGCACCAACACCCCGGTGTCGGTGCCACGCCCGCCAGCTGGCGTTTCTAGACCCGTCAGCAGTTGGATCAACTGCTTGGCCGACCCGGCCGGGTAACGAGCTGGCACCACCGCGATGGCAAGGTTCCGATCCTCTTGACAGGCGGCCCGCAGCCGGGCGACCGCTTCGGGCTTGTTATCCTCGATGGCGATTACCGCGCGCGGCGCTTGCAAGGCGTGCAGCATCAGCCGCACACCATCGACGATCTGCTCGGCGCGCTCGCGCATCAGCCGGTCGTCGCAGGTCATGTACGGCTCGCATTCCGCGCCGTTGACCGCCAGGGTATGCACTTTGGCTTGGCGCGCCTTGTCGAGCTTGAGCGCCGCCGGAAAATTCGCGCCGCCCATGCCGACCACGCCCGCCGCGCCGATGCGGGCGGCGACTTGTTCTGGCTCCAGAGTGAACGGATCGGGTGGCGGCTCGCGCTCCACCCAGCGGTCCTCGCCATCGCTCTCCACGATCACGGTCGGCAGTGGCAGGCCGGAAGCGTGCGGGGCGGTGAAATTGCCAATGGCGACCACCTTGCCGGAAGTCGGCGCGTGCACCGAAGCCGAAACGCCACCTTGTTCGCGGCCGAGCAATTGGCCCTTGCCCACCTTCTCGCCGATCGCGACCACCGGCAACGCCGATCGGCCAGTGTGCTGTTGCAGCGGCACGTACAACCGAGCCGGCATGGGTAAAAGCTCAATCGGCCGCTCCGCGCTCCAATGCTTCTGGCCAGCCGGGTGTACGCCGCCCCAAAAATCGAACAGTTTCATGGCGTCAAACTCCGAGATTCAGCGCTGGTTTCGGCCAGTGCCAAGTCTTTAAGGTGGCGACGACCGGGCGCAGTTGCAGGCATTCGGTGGGACACACCGCCACGCAGAGCCCGCAGCCGATGCAGGCGTCTTGGATCACCCCATGAATCTGCTTGGGCGCGCCGATGATGGCATCGGTGGGGCAGTGCTTGCCGCAGTGGGCGCAGCCGATGCAGGTCGCCTCATCGACCGAGGCCAGCAGCAGCGGGCCGCTGGTTGCGCCGTCCACGGTCACGCCCAGCCGCGCCGCCAGCGCTTGGACCAGCGGCGCGCCGCCCGGCGGGCAGAGCGTGACGGCGGCCTTACCGCCGGCCAGCGCCTCAGCCGCGCCGGCACAGCCCGGATAACCGCATTGGCCACAGTTGACGCCAGGCAGCAATCGTTGGATCTCTTCCTGAAGGGGGTTGCCCTCCACCCGCAAGTAGCGGGCGGCCAAGCCCAGCAGCCAGCCGAGCGCGATGCCAAGCAAGGTCAGACTGCAAACGGCGGCGATCATGTTGGTACGCTCCAAAGTTTGGTTAATGGGTCGGCAAGCCGACGAAACCCATAAAGGCCAAAGCCAGCAGACCGGCGGTGATGAAGCCAATCGGAGCGCCAGCGAAGGTTTCCGGCACGCTAGCCAGCGCCAGTCGCTCGCGCAGCCCGGCGAACAACACCAGCACCAGGGTGAAACCCAGAGCGGAGCCGAACCCGAACAGCAGGCTTTCCACCAGGGTGTGCGGTTGCTGGATGTTGAGCAGCGCCATGCCGAACACGGCGCAGTTGGTGGTGATCAGCGGCAAATAGATGCCGAGCACCTGGTATAGCGCCGGACTGGCCTTGTGGACGAACATCTCGGTGAACTGCACCAAGCCGGCGATCACCAGAATGAAGGCGAGAATCCGCAGGAATTGAATGTTGAAGGGAATCAACACGTAGTGCTCCAACAACCAACAAATCGCCACCGCGAGCGTCAGCACGAAGGTGGTTGCCAGGCCCATGCCCAGAGCGGAATCGATCTTGTTGGAGACGCCCATGAACGGGCACAACCCCAGGAAACGAACCAGAACCACGTTGTTGACCAACGCCGTTCCGAGCAGGATAAACAGATAATCGCGCATGGCGGCCTCCCCGTTATAAGCAGCTTTCGGCAGCAATCGTGCCAATGCCATGCGTAATATAAATATTAATATTAATCAAACAGTTATAAAAATTGGCTGAATTCGTGGCAGGTGTAGACAATGTAAGCTTTGCAACATTAGTCCCCCAAACTAGGAACGATTGTGGCGAATGCCGCACGGCGAGCATCGCGCCCAGCGCACGGCGCCAATCCCGCCAATCCCGCCAACAAGCCAGAAATCCAGGCTTTCCGCTCGCTCAAGCCACCGCATCGCCGGGCTGGTTACGGTTTTGCATGAATGTTCTCGACCACCTTGCCTTATAACCGTCCTAGCCGCCGAGTACGCCCATGAGCCTGCAAAACGATCAGAAAAGCTTCGGCCGCTCCCTCGCGGATACTGATGCTCATCCAGGCCGTCTACCCACCGAAGAATTGTTGTCGTGGGTCTTCCCCAAGATTGTGGATCAATTGACCACGGCCGTTTGCCTGACCGACACCGACGCTCGTATTCTCTATGTGAATCGAGCGTTTACCGAAGTCACCGGCTACAGCGCCGCCGATGTTGTCGGTCAGAGCACGGCCATGCTGTCAGATCAATGCACGCCGTCCCGCGTCTACGAGCAGATGTGGCGACAAATCCGGCGCGGCCAATCCTGGACCGGCTTGTTGGCCAATCGCAGCAAGCACGACACGGTGTATCTGGCGGAACTCACCGTGTTGCCGGTGCGCGATGCGCGCGAGCAAACCGCTTGTTTCCTCGGCATCTACCGCGATGTAACCGCGATGCACCATTTGGAGCGGCAGGTGCACTATCAGAAGGCGTTGATCGAATCGATGGTGGACGCCGCGCCCGCCGTGATTGTCCTGCTCGATGAAGTCGGGCGGGTCATTCTCGACAACCACGAATACAAGAAACTGGTCGGCGACCTGCGGATGCGAGAGCCAGCGGCGGAATTTTTGCGCGCCCTACGTGAATCCGCGGGCGACGGTGATACCTGGGACGGCCACGCCGAGCAGAGCTTTCGGGATCAGGAGGTGTGCTTCGATCCAGGCGGCAGAGGTCAGCCGCGCTGGTTTTCGTGTTCCGGGATTTGGTTTCGCGAGCAAGACAGCAGCGCCGCGCATTTCTTCAAGCCGGTACCGCAAACCTTTCTGCTGCTGATGGCCAATGAAATCACCAAGCTCAAGCGGGAGCAGGAAGCCGTCGGCATGAACGCCATGCGTGCGTTGCTGGCCGAACAGGAACAGGTGCGCAGCATGCGCGAAGCACTGCAAGCGGCCATTTTTCAGATGCAAGGCCCGCTCAACCTGATCACGGCCGTCCACGATCTCCTGCAACGGCGCGGCGCTCAAGCCGATCCGGCCTTGCAACATGCCTTGCGCCAGGCGACCACGGCCGGCCAGGCGGCGCTGGAGCGATTGCGCCACTTAATTCCCGCGGTACCCTCGGAAGCCGTTGCGCCAGTCAATATCAATCAACTGTTGCGTGAAGTGCTGGAACTGTGCAAACAACGGTTGCTAGCCGGCGGCATGGTGGTGGACTGGAAACCCGCGCCGCTGCTGCCCGCCGTTACCACGCGCATCAGCCGGCTGCGGGGTATGTTCAAGCAGTTGCTGGACAATGCGTTGGACGCGATGGAAGGCAATCGGCAAAAACCCCGCGAGCTGCGCATCGCCACCGAGGTACGCGATCAGGTAGTGCAAGTTACCATTGAAGACACCGGCTCCGGCATTCCACCCGAATTGCACTGGCAAGTGTTCGAACCCTTCTTCACCACCAAGCGAGCGGCGCCGCATACCGGTTTAGGTTTGACGCTGGTGCAGGAGGTCATCAACGAACAAAACGGGGTGATCGATCTCGATCCAGACTATACCAGCGGCTGCCGCTGGCACGTCTTGCTGCCCACCCGCTGTCCCGATGCTTCCTGATCGATCACGTGGAGGATTTGGGATGGAGCGCTCCGAGTTTCTGGAAATCGAACTGGCGACCTTGTACAGCGTGAGCCGGATTCTCAGCCAACCGTTCCGGATGGCGGAAATGCTGGAGCGGGTTCTGACGGTATTGCATGATCGCGGCGAGCTGTTGCGAGGGGTTGTTTCCTTGGTCGATCCCGATAGCGGAGCGCTGCTGGTCAGCGCGGTGCACGGTCAGCAGCTGCTTCCCGATGACGAACCGATCAGCTATTTACCGGGTGAAGGCTTGCTCGGCATGGTATTGGAACGCGGCGAACAGGTGGTGTTGCCGCGCATCGCCGACGAACCGCGCTTTCTCAATCGCCTGCACTTGTATGATCGAGAGCTGCCGTTTATCGGCGTCCCGATCCGGGCTGGACCCGACCGCTACAGCGGCGTGTTGGCGGCGCAACCGCCTTGCCGTGATCAATGGTTGCAAGAACGCGCCCGTTTCCTGGAGATGGTGGCCAATCTGATCGCCCGTAGCGTGCGTACCGCCGTCGAAGCCGAACGCGAGCGCAGCGCGTTGACGGCGGAGCGCGACACGCTGCGCCGGAGTGCGCGGCGCGACTACGGGTTTGACAGTATCGTCGGTCATAGCCAACCGATGCAGCAGATTTTCGAGCAGGTGCGTCAAGTCGCCAAGTGGAATACCACCGTGTTGATTCGCGGCGAGTCGGGAACTGGCAAGGAGTTGATCGCCTGCGCCATTCACTATAATTCGCCGCGCGCCGCCGGGCCATTCTTGAAGCTGAATTGCGCCGCCCTACCGGATAACCTGCTCGAATCGGAGTTGTTTGGCCACGAAAAAGGGGCGTTCACCGGCGCGCTCAACCAGCGCAAGGGCCGCTTCGAGCAGGCGCACGGCGGCACCCTGTTCCTGGACGAAATCGGTAATATTTCACCAACGTTTCAGGCCAAGCTGTTGCGGGTGCTGCAAGAGGGCGAATTGGAGCGGGTCGGCAGCAGCCAGACCTTGCGGGTGGACGTTCGGATCATCGCCGCCACCAACCGCGATTTAGAGGCCGCGGTCGAAGTCAACGAATTTCGGGAAGATCTGTATTACCGGCTCAACGTGATGCCGATTTTCATGCCCGCGCTGCGGGAACGTTCCGAGGATATCCCTGATTTGGCTCGATTTTTGGTGACGCGCATCAGCAAGCAACAAAGTCGAAAGCTGAGCATCACCGATAGCGCCATCCGAGTATTGATGCGCCATTCCTGGCCGGGTAACGTGCGCGAGTTGGAAAACTGCCTGGAGCGCAGCGCGATCATGAGCGTCAATGGCGTGATCGCCCAGGATGTGATCGAATTGAACGGACTCCATGCGCGCGGCGTGAGTCCAATCCTGTTTACCCCAGCCACCAGAACCGATCTGGACGATTCCGATCTGAACGAGCGGGAGCGCGTGATCGCGGCCTTGGAACAAGCGGGCTGGGTGCAGGCCAAGGCTGCTCGACTGCTGGGCATGACGCCACGTCAGATTGCCTACCGCATTCAAATTCTCGACATTAAAATGCGGCGGTTATAAGCCTGGAACTGCGCGGATTTGGTGGTCGAATCTTGGAGCGCGGTGTCGTCTGAACTCGATCAGGTGGTTGCGGAAGGCTTGCGAATGAGCGCCGTTTCTGATGGCCACCTAGCGAGACGAACGCGGGCGCTACTTTCAGAATAACGAAATCCAGACTTGCTGACTGATGCTTGCCAAGCTACGTTTGTACAATGACTTGGTTCGAACGGTTGACCGGCTTTAGCGAAATCTCTCCCGATCAGGTTCGCCAGCAGATTCACCTCAGGGACGGTGTGCTCACCTCCCTGACCAACGGCAAAACCTATCGCTACGGCCGGCTCGAAACGCCTTCCCTGGGCGAGCTGCGGGATCGGCTTAGCGCGGGCAAAGCCAGGCGCGGACAGCTCGCCATCCGCGAAATCGTGGCGGACGTGCAAGACTTGCATACCGACCCTGACCATGCGGGCGCGCTGTTTCAAGTCGCCTCGCAATTCAACCTGCTGGAAATGATGTCCCCTGGAGTCACCCCGGAACAGGGCATCGGTATTTACCAAGACGACCGCACCCAAGGCCCGGCCAGCGCCATTGCCGCTGGAGCGGGCACAATCTATCGCAATTATTTTGTCCCGATCCAGGGCCAGATCGGCCAATCGACCGCGCATCAAATTGATTGCTTGGCGGATCTCGGCGCGGCCTTGGGCAACGCCAACGCGCGTTGGTGGAGGATGCAAAACGGTTACGTTTTCAGCTCGCGCGAGGCGTTAGTTCAGCTCTCCAGTCAGTTAAGCGCCGCAAACGGGCACGAACGGGATCAACTGAGGGCTTTATTGCGGATCGGCGTTCAATGGGATACGCAGGTGACGCTCAAAGGTTGCCAACATACGGTTACCCAAGCCTATTGTTCCGCCTTGCCGGTTTCCTACTCTCCTCTCCCCGCCGAACTTTGGGAGCCGTTGGCGCGCCTGGTGCTGGAAGCGGCGTATGAAGCGACCTTGTGCGCCGCGATCCTGAATGCCGCTAACACGGGCAACCGATCTTTGTTTCTGACGATGCTGGGCGGCGGCGCGTTCGGCAATGCCTCCACCTGGATCCTCAGCGCCATCGAGCGCGCCTTGAGGCTTTATCCGCGCTGTAACTTGGACATCGCCATCGTCAGCCACGGCGCGTCCAAACCGGCCGTCCGACAATGGATCGAAGGGTGTCTATCGGTGTAGGAAATCCCGCTTCGTCCATGTCCCTCCGCTCCACTTCACCCATGGCCTCGGTGGCAACCCGTAATGACTTTTTCGATCATGCCAGTGAGCCATTTTCATTGTGCCCTTCCTGACAATTGGCCGAATGTCGATGTATCGAAAGCCACAGTACCCTGATCTATATTAATAAAAAAGCAAAAAAATTAGTTACTTAAAATTATTTTTGGTCAGGCACGCTGGTTGCAAAACGTTCCTGGTATTCGCATCGCCCACAGCGGGCTGCTTTCCACCTCGACCTTTTTCAGGGGAACGTTCATGGCAACGACCAGCCAGCCGACCAGCACCGGCGCGCGGATCGCGCTTCACCCCTGCTATTCCGAACAGGCGCACCGCCATTTCGCGCGACTGCATCTGGCGGTCGCGCCGGCTTGCAACATCCAATGCCATTACTGCAATCGCAAGTACGACTGTTCCAATGAATCCCGGCCCGGCGTGGTCTCGGAATTGCTGAATCCAGAACAGGCGGTGCAAAAAGCCTTGGCGGTGGGTGCGGCGATTCCGCATCTGGCGGTGGTCGGCGTGGCTGGCCCCGGCGATCCGCTGGCTAATCCCGACCGACTGTTCGCTACCTTTCGAGCACTGGCGGCCAAAGCGCCCGACTTGACCCTGTGCGTGTCCACCAACGGCTTGGCGCTGCCGAAACACGTTGACGAGTTAGTCAAATACCGCATTGGCCACGTCACTATTACCATCAACTGCGTGGACCCGGACATCGGCGCGCGGATCTATCCATGGATTTTCTGGAACCACCGGCGGATTCGGGGTCGCAAGGCGGCGGAAATTCTGATCGCCCAACAGCAGAAAGGTTTGGAAATGCTGGTCGAGCATGGAGTGCTGGTGAAAGTCAACTCAGTGCTGATACCGGGCGTTAACGCCGACCATTTACAGGAAGTCCACCGAGTCATTACCGCCAAGGGCGCTTTCCTGCACAACATCATGCCGCTGATCGCTCGCCCGGAACACGGGACCTACTTTGGCCTGACCGGTCAGCCGGAACCGACCGTCGAACAATTGCGAGCGCTGCAAGCTGCTTGCGCTATCCAGCGTGGCGCGACCGGCATGATGAACCACTGCCAGCAGTGTCGCGCCGACGCCGTGGGGTTGATCGGCCAGGATCGCGGCGCGGAATTTTCCTTGGAAAAAGTCGCGGCCATGACAGTGGATTGGCAGGCCGCCATGGCCAAGCGAGCGGCGGTGCGCACCGCCATCGAACGCCGGATCGCGCTGAACGCGCAAATCCATCACCTGAACCGACCCGCGCTGCTAGCCAACCAGGGGGCACGATCCCGCCAGCGCGAAACCCTTCGCATGGCGGTCGCCAGCAACGATGGCCGCACCATCGACGCCCACTTCGGTCACGCCCGCGAGTTCCTAATATTCGATGTTGCTCCCATGGGCGCGCGACTGGTGGAGCGACGGAACATCGACCGCTATTGCAGCGGACCGGTGACGTGCGGCGATGCCGCGCCCGCGCTGAGCAATGCGATTGCAGCGTTGCATGACTGCACCCTCTTACTGTGTGCCCGCATCGGTTTCGAGCCGTGGCGGGCATTGGAGGACGCCGCGATTTCGCCCAACAGCGAGCGCGCCGGCGAACCGATCATCGATGCGCTGCTGGCGGTATACGGCGAGTGGCGTAAGGATGTCCGGCATCCGGTTCAAACCCCCGCAACCGGCCTGTGCGCGTGAGATCTGGCGATGGCGTTTCGGATTGTCGCCCATTGCACGAATTGTTGGGCCTGCTTATCGCTGTGCCCCCAGCAGGCGATCCGCGCCGCTTCGCCACATTTTCAGATCAACGCCGACCGCTGCACCGAATGCGTTGGCGATTATGCTGACCCGCAGTGCGCCAGCATTTGCCCAGTCGAGGGGGCCATCATCGATGCAGCCGGCCAGCCCTTGAATCCGCCCGGCTCGCTGACTGGCCTATCGCCCGAATTCCCGACTCTTTCTTCCACTTCCTGACTGAGAGCGCCCTTCATGGCTAGAGCAAAACTGACTTTTGCGGACGTCAACATCACCGCCACTGTTCCAGCGGGAACCCGCGTGATCGAAATTTCCGACAAGATCAATTCCGGGATCGTTTATGGCTGCCGCGAGGGCGATTGTGGAACCTGCCTGATGAAGGTGGTCGATGGCATGGACAACCTGAGCCAACCATCGGTGCTGGAAGCGCGGATTCTCAAGGAGCACCTGGCCGCGCGCGACACGCGCTTGGCGTGCCAGGCCCAGGTATTGGGCGACGTGACCGTGCGTCCGGCCTGACTGTTTATTACCGTCTTTTCATCCGCCGGGGAGATCTATTTATGCCCTTAATCACTTTCTCGAATCCCGATCACCAGACCAAGACTGTCTACGCCACGGCGGGCAGCCATACCGAAACCCTGCTCAAACTCGCCAAGGCCAACAAGATTCCGATTAGCTTCGACTGCCAGGACGGCGAATGCGGCACCTGTTTGGTGAAGGTAAGCAGCCTGGATAAAAAAAAGCATCGGATGGGCGGGCCGCCGACCGAAAAGGAACGCAACCTGCTCAAGCAGTTAGGCAAGTTAACCGCCGAGGAAATCAGCCAGATTTTGGTGGACGACATTCCGCCACCGTGGCGACTGGCCTGTCAGATGATCGTCCGCGATGAAGACATTCTGGTGGAATACTGACGGATTCCACCCGTGTCGCCGCCTTCGCGCTGGTCAGCCGCGTCGCCCGTTTCACGCGGCGTCTTGCTGGAATCGTTCTATGATTGGCTGTTGAGTTGCAGCCAGGGTTTGGCCAACGACGCCACACTGGCGCGAATGTTGGTTTCGCAGTGGCTGCGCGAGGGTTCGCTGCCGGCCGGTTTGGGACTGTCGCCGGACATTTACGCCGCGCTGTTGGCCCGGCATTTTCCTGGAGCCGTTCTGCCGCCGATTCGCCGCCCGCCACCAATTTGGGACGCGCGGTTGCTGGAGGAGAAGGACGAACTGATTGCCCTGCTGGATGATTACCGGGCGGGCCGGGATCGTTCAGAAGCGTGGATGAGCGTAATCGTTGCCACCGGTTGCATGGCCAACGATCATCTCTGGCAGGATTTGGGCCTGTGGTCGCGTCGGGATTTGAGCGAGTTGATGACCCGCAATTTCCCGACGCTGGCGGCCAAGAACGACCGCGACATGAAATGGAAGAAGTTTTTGTACAAGCAGCTTTGCGAGCGGGAAGGCGTTTATCTGTGCCGCGCCCCGTCCTGCGCGGTGTGTTGCGATTACTCCAAATGCTTCGGGCCGGAGGATTAGGCCAGTCTCAAACCATTTTTTCCCGAAAGCCCACGGATCGAACGTTCTGACTCCGATTAGTTGAAAATCCACCACATTTCCGAATTACCACCGTCAAGCCGTGAGTCCATGCCGTGGCAGCGATCAGCGCATCGCGCTCCAAACGAGGATCGGGCACATGCAGCCTAGCGCAAGGCCACCTTTGTTTGCTTGGGCGCGTAGGCGGTGAAACAACATTGCCGCTGGAGAGGCCAGTCTTTACTTTGGCAACTCCTGCTTGTTCGAAAGAAGCCTTCCAAAGAATCCCGGGCAATTCCAAATCAATCACGCTAACCGCTCCACCTCGTAAATCCCGCCGATCACCACATATTCATCCTCGCCTTTCAGCATGCCAGGCAGCAACCGATTATAAAAAAACAGCTTGGCCGTCGGCACCTGAACCCGCATCAGATGATCGCCGAACTCCTCGGCGCGCTCGCGGCGAGCGCTAAAGGAGCTGAGGTTGTTGAGCAGCACCACCCAGCGGTGGCGGTCGAGCTTGACCAATACCTGATCGTCGCTGAAGCGGTTAAAGCCGCGATAAAGCATTAGATGAAGCGCGTCCGGCTGCCGCCGATTCAGTTCGTACTGGCAATAGGTGTAGAGCAAATCCAATTGCGCTTCCAAGGCGTTGGTGTTGTACAGCCCCTGGCTGCACGCTATTAGGAACTGCTCGTAAGCCTCCTCGGCGCGGTCGTCGATCAAGACGCCGTGAAAGCGGGTCAGCAGGCCGAAGCGCGATTCCACCCACGCTTTCAATACCGCCCCTTCCCGGCTGTCGGGATCGAACGCCCAACCCCGCACCATCCGCAGGTAATCGGCCCGCCCGCGCAGCTTGAGTCGCCCGCGCGACGTGTCCGCTGGCGGGGTCGTCTCCATCAATCCCGCCTCTTCCAGCGCCTCCAAGCGAAAATGCACGGTCAGGTAATCCATGAACCGCCGCGCCCGTTCAGTGGGGTCTGTTAACCGGTCCAACAGCGGAAATAGATCGGCGTGCAATTCCGCCACGCCATCAAGCAACAAAGGAGCAGGATGTCGCTGGAAGGTCAATCCGCCCAGAATCGCCGCCGGCAAGTTGCAGCGGTTGATCGGCAACCGGGCGTCACGGGGAAGGCGAAGCCCGCCAGCGGGCGCTTCAATGGAATTGTCGTCAACCTGACAAGCGGCCGCGTTTGTCATCTATGCCACCGGCTCCCTTGGTTCTGTTTAAAAAAATTATTATATTAAACAAAGTCTTTTAGTGAATTCGCTCCTTGGCACGGCGCTTGAACCCTATCCGGCAAGCTTTACAAGATTCCCCGCAAGCACAGTTCACCTTTCGGTGACAGGAGAGCAATTCCATGGCGATGATACGTCAATGCGCAATTTACGGGAAAGGCGGCATCGGCAAGTCCACCACCACCCAAAATCTGGTGGCGGGGCTGGCCGCCGAAGGCAAGAAAGTCATGATCGTGGGTTGCGATCCGAAGGCTGATTCCACCCGCTTGATCCTGCACGCCAAGGCCCAGAGCACCATCATGCAGATGGCCGCCGACGCCGGCACCGTTGAAGACCTGGAGCTGGACGATGTGTTGAAAGTCGGCTACGGCGGCATCCGCTGCGTCGAATCCGGCGGCCCGGAACCGGGCGTGGGCTGCGCCGGGCGCGGGGTGATCACCGCGATCAACTTCCTGGAAGAGGAAGGGGCCTATGAGGAAGATTTGGACTTCGTGTTCTACGACGTGCTGGGCGATGTGGTGTGCGGCGGATTCGCCATGCCGATCCGCGAGAACAAGGCCCAGGAAATCTACATCGTGGTGTCGGGCGAGATGATGGCGATGTACGCCGCCAACAACATCGCCAAGGGCATCTGCAAGTACGCCACCTCTGGCAAGGTGCGCTTGGCCGGGCTGATCTGCAACTCGCGCAAGACCGACCGCGAGTCCGAGTTGATCGAGGCGCTAGCCGCGAAAATGGGCACCCAAATGATTCACTTCGTGCCGCGCGACAACGTGGTGCAGCGCGCCGAAATCCGCCGGATGACGGTGATCGAATACGACCCCACCGCCAAGCAAGCCGACGAATACCGCGAGCTGGCGCGCAAGATCGTCGAGAACAAGAAGCTGGTCATTCCCAAGCCGCTCACCATGGACGAGCTGGAAGAGCTGCTGATGGAATTCGGCATCCTGGACGAGGAAGACGAGTCCATCGTCGGCAAGACCGCCGAAGCCGAAGCCAAGCTGGCCGCCGCCTGAGCGCGCCCGCCGACCGAACCGATCCGAGGAGCAGAGCCATGAGCATGAACCGCCAGGAAACCGAACAACTGATCCAGGAAGTGCTGGAAGTCTATCCGGAAGCCACCGGCAAACAGCGCGCCAAACACTTGATGGCCAATGATCCCAGCCTGGAGAAATCCAACAAGTGCATCGTCGCCAACAAGAAGGCGCTGCCCGGCGTGATGACCGCGCGCGGCTGCGCTTACGCCGGGGCCAAGGGCGTGGTGTGGGGGCCGGTCAAGGACGTGCTGAACATCTCCCACGGCCCGGTCGGCTGCGGCCAGTTCTCCCGCGCCGGCCGCCGCAACTACGTGACCGGCCACAGCGGGGTCAACATCTTCAACGACATCAATTTCACTTCCGACTTTCAGGAAAAGGACGTGGTGTTCGGCGGCGACAAGAAGCTCGCCAAATTGATCACCGAACTCGACGGCCTGTTTCCGCTGGCCAAGGGCGTCACCATTCAGTCGGAATGCCCGATCGGCCTGATCGGCGACGACATCGAGGCGGTGGCCAAGAAATCGGCCAAGGACATCGGCAAGGTGGTGGTGCCGGTGCGCTGCGAGGGTTTCCGGGGCGTGTCGCAATCGCTCGGTCACCACGTCGCCAACGACTCGTTGCGCGATTGGGTGCTGCACGAGCGCGACGACGACCAAAGCTTCCAGTCCACGCCCTACGATGTAGCCATTACCGGCGATTACAACATCGGCGGCGATGCCTGGAGCACGCGGATTCTGCTGGAGCAAATGGGCCTGCGGGTGATCGCGCAGTGGTCGGGCGATGGCTCGATCCCGGAAATGCAGACCACCCGCCACGCCAAGCTCAACTTGCTGCACTGCTACCGTTCAATGAATTACATCAGCCGACACATGGAGGAGAAATACGGGATTCCGTGGCTGGAATACAACTTCTTCGGGCCGACCAAAATCGCTGAAAGCTTGCGCCAGATCGCCGCGTTTTTCGACGACGCGATCAAGGAAAACGCCGAGCGGGTGATCGCCGAGCACCAGCCGACCATGGATGCGATCATCGCCAAGTACCGGCCGCGGCTGGAAGGCAAGCGGGTGCTGCTGTTTGTCGGCGGCCTGCGGCCGCGCCACATCATCGGCGCGTATGAAGACCTCGGCATGGAGGTGATTGGCGCGGGCTACGAGTTCGCCCACAACGACGACTACGACCGCACCTTCAAGGAATTGCAAGACGGCGCGCTGATCTACGACGACGCCACCAGCTTCGAGCTGGAATCCTTCGTCGAGCGGCTCAAACCCGATCTGATCGGCTCCGGCATCAAGGAAAAGTACGTGTTTCACAAGATGGGCATTCCGTTCCGGCAGATGCATTCCTGGGATTATTCCGGTCCCTATCACGGCTACGACGGTTTCGCCATCTTCGCCCGCGATATGGACATGACCATCAACAATCCGTGCTGGCAAAAGCTGAAGGCCCCATGGCAACGCACCAAGGCCGATGCACTGCCCGCCGCCGCCTGAGCGGCTTCCAGGAGACTCGTCATGCAAAACGCCGACGCCATCAAGCCCGGTTATCCACTGTTCACCGGCGAAGACTATCAAGCCACTTTCGAGCGCAAGCACGTCTTCGAGGAAGCGCCCAGCAAGGACAAGCTGGAGGAAGTATTCTGCTGGACGACCACCGAGGAGTACAAAACGCTCAACTTCCAGCGCGAGGCGCTGACCATCAATCCGGCCAAAGCCTGTCAGCCGCTGGGCGCGGTGCTGTGCGCGCTGGGCTTCTACAAGACCCTGCCCTACGTCCACGGCTCGCAAGGCTGCGTCGCCTATTTCCGCACCTACTTCAACCGCCATTTCCGCGAGCCGATCGCCACCGTGTCCGATTCAATGACCGAGGACGCGGCGGTGTTCGGCGGTCAGAAGAACATGTTCGAGGGCCTGCAAAACGCCCTCAAGCTGTATCAGCCGGAAATGATGGCGGTGTCCACCACCTGCATGGCGGAAGTGATCGGCGACGACTTGAACGCCTTCATCACCAACGCCCGCAAGGACGGCCGGGTGCCAATGGATTTTCCAATTCCCTTCGCCCACACCCCCAGCTTCGTTGGCAGCCACACCACCGGCTGGGACAACATGGAAGAAGGCGTGCTGCGCTATTTCACCCTCAACGAGATGGAGGGCAAGACGGTCGGCGGCAACCGCAAGCTCAACATCGTCACCGGTTTTGAAACCTATCTCGGCAACTTCCGCGTCATCAAGCGGATGTTGAAGGAAATGGGCGTCGAATACGCCTTTCTGTCCGATCCCGAGGAGGTGCTCGACACCCCGGCCGATGGCGAATTCCGCATGTACGCCGGCGGCACTCGGATCGAGGAAATCAAGGACGCGCCCAACGCCATCGACACCCTGTTGCTGCAACCTTGGACCTTACCCAAGACCAAGAAATACGTGCAAGAAACCTGGAAGCACACCGCCGGCAACAACATACCGATGGGCCTAGGCGGCACCGACGAGTTCTTGATGAAGGTGTCGGAACTGACCGGCCAGCCGATTCCCGACTCGCTGACCCAGGAACGCGGCCGGTTGCTGGATATGATGACCGACTCGCATTCCTGGCTGCACGGCAAACGGTTTTCGCTGTTCGGCGATCCTGATTTCGTGACCGGAATGTGCCAGTTCCTGCTGGAGCTGGGGGCCGAGCCGCTGCATGTGGTTTGCCACAACGGTAACAAGCGCTGGGCCAAGGACCTCACCCAGCGGCTCAAGGATTCGCCCTACGGCCAGAGCGCCGAGGTACATCTCGGCAAGGATCTGTGGCACCTGCGCTCGCTGGTGTTCGCCGACAAACCGGATTTTCTGATCGGCAACTCCTATGGCAAGTTCATCCAGCGCGACACCCTGCACAAGGGCAAGGCATTCGAGGTGCCGTTGATCCGTTTCGGCTTCCCGCTGTTCGACCGCCACCACCTGCACCGCGACACCACCCTGGGCTATGAGGGCGCGATGCACATCCTCAAGACCCTGGTGAACGCGGTGATGGAGCGCCTGGACGAGGAGACCATGCACATGGGCGAAACCGATTTCGCCTTCGATCTGATCCGCTGACGGACCACGGCCGGGCCGGGTTTTCCGCTCGCTCGGCCTCACCGGAGAATTCGACCATGCCCAACGTCATGCTGCGCCACAACGCGGCCGGCCAGCTGGTGTTCTATGTGACCAAGCGCGATCACGAGGAAACCGTGACCGCCCTGGAGCTTAACGGCCCCGGCGCGTGGGGCGGTGAAATGCAACTGGCCGATGGGTCGCGGTTTTATCTCGAACCGTTCGACCGACCGCCAAAACTGCCAATGACTGTACGAGTGAAACGCCTATGAACCTCGCAATCGCACCACTGCAACCTCAACCTTACCAATCCGGCGACCTGCCGGAGTCGATCCGGGTCGCGTTCTGTTCGGACAGCGGCGAACGCCTGGACGGTCATTTCGGCAGTTGCCGCCAATTTTTGATTTATCAGATCTCCGCCCGCGAGGCGCGGTTGATTGAGCTGCGCGAAGCGCCGGCCCCGCTCGGCCCGCTCAAGGGAGAGCAAAACATCATGCGCCGGGTCACGCTCATCAGCGACTGCCATCTGCTGTACGTGCTATCCATCGGCGGTCCCGCGGCGGCGCGCGTGATCAATCGCGGCGTCTATCTGCTCAAGCCCCAACAAGGCGGCTCGCTTCCAGCGCAACTGGATGCATTGCGGCAGATGTTGGAACAAGGGCCGCCGCCGTGGTTGGCCCGCATCATCGCCACACCGGCCACCGCCGAATGCCAAGCCAGCGATTGACTCGATAGCGAGGAGATAACCGTCATGGCCAAGATTGGTTTGTTTTACGCCACCGACACCGGCAACACCCGCAAGGTCGCCAAGTTGATCAAGAAGCAATTCGATGAAGGCGAGGTCGATCTGTTCAACGTCAAGGGCGCCAGGGCGGAAAATCTGGCCGCCTACGACGCCCTGATCTTCGGCACCCCGACTCTGGGCGACGGCGAGTTGCCGGAACCTTTAACCGAGTTTCTGCCGATCCTGGAAAGCGTGGATTTGAGCGGCAAGACCGTCGCGCTGTTCGGCCTGGGCGATCAGATCGGCTACCCTGACGAGTTCGTCGATGCCTTGGGCATCCTCTACAAAAAGCTCAGGAAGTTGAACGCGCGCCTGATCGGCGGCTGGCCGGCGGAAGGATACGAATTTAGTAAATCCAAGGCGCTGCGCGAGAGCGAATTCGTCGGCTTGGTGCTCGACCAAGACAATCAGGCGGATTTGACCGAGGAGCGGCTGGAGGAATGGTTGGCGCAAGTCAGACCCGAATTGTTGGGCGAGACAGTAACGAATTGACGAGCCGTTCCCGTCACCTCGTTCCCCGTATCGACCCGCTGCCCTGATCCCGCGTCGCCACCCGACGCGGACGTTGCCGAGGAACCCGCGATGAAATCCAGTGATCTGGCCGCCCTGCTCGATGAGCCGGCCTGCGACCACAACCTGAAAGGCAAAACGGGTTGCGCTCGGCCCACACCGGGCGCAACCGCTGGCGGCTGTACTTTCGACGGTGCGCAGATCGCCTTGCTGCCCATCGCCGATGTCGCCCACATCGTGCACGGCCCCAGCGGCTGCGCCGGCAGCTCCTGGGATAACCGCGGGGCGCGCTCCAGCGGCCCGACCCTGTACAAGATCGGCATGACCACCGATTTGAGCGAGCAGGACGTGATCATGGGCCGCGGCGAGAAACGGCTGTTTCACGCCATCAAGCAGGCCGTGGACCGCTATTCGCCAGCGGCGGTGTTCGTCTACAGCACCTGCGTCACCGCCCTGATCGGCGATGATCTGGAAGCGACCTGCAAGGCCGCCGCCGCCCGCTGGGGCGTGCCGGTGATTCCGGTGGACGCCGCCGGCTTTTACGGCAATAAAAACCTCGGCAACCGGCTGGCGGGCGAAGCGATGTTGCAATACGTGGTCGGCGGGCGCGAGCCGGAACCGCCGCCGGTCGATCCCGTCCGGCCCGACCTGCGCGTCCGCGACGTTAACTTGATCGGCGAATACAACATCGCCGGCGAATTCTGGCACACCCTGCCGCTGTTCGACGAGCTGGGGCTTAGGGTGCTGTGCGCTTTGTCCGGCGACGCCCGCTTTGCCGAGGTACAGACCATGCACCGGGCCGAGGCGACCATGGTGGTGTGCTCTCGCGCCATGCTCAACGTCGCCCGCAAGCTCAAGGAATCTTACGGTATCCCCTGGTTTGAAGGCAGTTTCTACGGCATCAACGATGTGTCCGCCGCCCTGCGCGACTTCGCCCGACTGCTGGACGACGCGGACTTGAGCGCCCGAACCGAAACGCTGATCGCCCGCGAGGAAGCCCGGCTCGCCGTCGAATTAGCCCCTTGGCGCGAGCGATTGCGCGGCCGACGGGCGTTGCTCTACACCGGCGGGGTCAAATCCTGGTCCATCGTCGCCGCCTTGCAGGATTTGGGGATACAGGTGGTGGCGACCGGCACCAAGAAATCGACCGAGGAAGACAAGGCGCGGATCAAGGCGCTAATGGGCGAGGATGCCCAGATGATCGAGGACGGCAACGCTCGCCAGTTGTTGAACTTGGCCCGCCAGCATCGGGCCGACATTCTGATCGCCGGCGGACGTAACCAGTACACCGCCCTCAAGGCCCGGCTGCCGTTCCTGGACGTGAACCAGGAACGCGAACACGGTTACGCCGGCTACCAGGGCATGATGACCTTGGCGCGGCAACTGACTCGCGCCCTGGAAAACCCGGTGTGGGAAGCGGTGCGGCGGCCCGCTCCTTGGCGCGTACTCCCCTCGCCCGCCAGCAGGAGAGGAGCCGGGGTTGAGGGTAGATTGGAGGTACGCCATGGCTGAAATCCTCGGTCGTTCCAAGCCGCTAGCGGTCAGCCCGCTAAAAACCAGCCAACCGCTGGGCGCGAGTTTGGCGGTGCTCGGCCTCAACCGCGCCATGCCGCTGTTGCACGGCGCGCAGGGTTGCACCGCGTTCGCCAAGGTGTTTCTCGTGCGGCATTTCCGCGAGCCGATTCCGCTGCAAAGCACCGCGATGGACCCGATCAGCAGCATCATGGGCGCGGACGACAACGTGATCGCGGCTTTGCGGACTATAGCCGAGAAGAACCGCCCGGCCGCTATCGGTCTGCTGACCACGGGGTTGTCGGAAGCGCAAGGGACCGATATTCAGCGGGTACTGAAAGTATTCCGCGCCCGCTATCCCGAATTTCAGAACGTGCGGATCGTGGCGGCCAACACGCCCGATTTCGGCGGTTGCCTGGAAAGCGGCTTCGCGCTGGCGGTCGAGGCCATGATCGACGCTTGGGTGCCTCCGGCAGAACAAGCCGGTACCCGGCCGGGCCGCCGCTCCCATCAAATCAACGTGCTGTGCGGCTCGCTGCTGACGCCGGGCGATCTGGACAGCCTGCGTGAGCTGATTGAGCATTTTGGCTTAAATCCGGTGTTGATTCCCGATCTGTCCGATTCGCTGGACGGGCATCTCGACGCCGAGGATTTTTCGCCGGTCACCGTCGGCGGCACACCGCTGTCCGCTTTCGCCACCCTAGGCGACGCCGCCGCGACCCTGGTGGTCGGCCCTTCGCTGTATCCCGCCGCCGAGCGGCTGGAGCGGCGCACCGGGGTTCCGACGCATCGCTTCGATCACTTATACGGGCTGGACGCCAACGACCGGCTGGTGATGACCTTGGCCGGCATTGCCGGACAGGTCGTGTCGGCGCGGCTGGAGCGGCGGCGAGCACGGTTGCAGGACGCGCTGCTCGACACCCATTTCCTGCTGGGGCAAACCCGGATCGCCATCGGGGCCGATCCCGATTTGCTAAACGCCTTCAGTGCGCTGCTGGCCGAAACCGGGGCGGAAGTCGTGGCGGCGGTCGCATCCAGCCGCTCGGCGCTGTTGCTGCGCACGCCCCTACCGAAAATCCAGATCGGCGATCTGGAAGATTTGGAGGATCTGGGGCGCGCGCGGGGGGTGGAACTGGTGATCAGTAACGCCCACGCCACGACGATGGCCGAGCGGCTCGGTGTTCCGCTGCTGCGAGCCGGTGTCCCCCAGTACGACCGCATCGGCGGTTACCAGCGAGCTTGGATCGGCTACGACGGCAGCCGGCAACTGTTGTTCGAGCTGGCCAATACCCTGTTGGAACAAGCTGAACACGGCGTCGCGCCCTATCACTCGCTCTATTCTCGCAAGACCGATTCCCGACAGGAGGCGAGTTATGGCGCTTCGCAGACATCTACGCATTTTGACCGGCGGCATTGATCCTGCCCGTTTGAGGTGCGTTACCGCATGTTGGCCCTCGGCAGCAGATAGGGAACCTACCATGACCCCCGTTTTAAAAGTGGCCTTCGCCACCAGCGACCGCCACAAAGTCGACCAGCATTTCGGCGCGGCCAACGCACTGTTGATTTACGAGGTCGGCCCGGATCGGGCGAGCGTGAGCGCGTTCGCCCAATTTGGCGATCTTGACCAGGACGGCCACGAAGGCAAGCTGGCCGCCAAGTTCGCCCTATTGCAGGGCTGCGCCGTGGTGTACTGCCAAGCCATCGGCGGCTCCGCCATCCAGCAATTACTTGGCCTGGGGGTACAGCCGGTGCGGGTGGAAGCCGATACTCCGATTATGCCGTTGCTGACCGAACTGCAAGTGGGCTTGCGCCGCGGCGCGGGGCCGGCCTGGCTGCAACGGCTCATCGCCCGCCAAGGCCAAACCGACGCCGCGCGATTCGCCGTGATGGAGGCGGACGGCTGGCAAGATTAGCGAATTCTTCACGGGGTCCGGCCGGATCGAAGATCCGCGCCGGACCCCCTTCAAACCTGCGAGGTAAAAACTATGGGCGCTGACCCCATCATCACCGGTATCACGCGCGGCGGCACAGTCTGGACACCTCAGTTCGTGACCGTGCTCGACGAGGGAAAGTGCATCGGTTGCGGTCGCTGTTTCAAGGTCTGTCCGCGCGATGTGCTGACTATCGTGCAAAGGGCTGTCGATGACATCGATTTTGATGATGACGACGATGATGACGATGACAGCGATAATTCCTTCATGACGCTGACTAACCCGATGGATTGCATCGGCTGCGAAGCCTGTTCACGGGTTTGCCCCAAGACGTGCTTCACCCACGCGGAACTGCCACTGGCGGCTTGAATCCGCAGTGTCGGCCTCTTGAGTTATCCAGCCTTCCGATCAACGGTGCGTTCGCTGTGCTACCGAGCGCGGGGAGCATCACGTTCACACCGGGCATGATCGCACGAACTTCATGGGGAAATTGATGATGTGCATCAGTGCGAGAAACCAATTTTTTGGACGGGTGGTCCGTCTAAACCTGGGACCAATCAACGCCGAAGTCGGCGTCGATATTGGCGGTGGTGACAACATCACCGCGTTGATCACGCGCCCCAGCGTTGAAAGTCTCAACATTCAGGAAGGCAGTGAATTGATTGCACTGGTGAAAGCATCCTCGGTGATCGTCATGACAGGCGATGCCAAGCTGAAGCTCAGTGCCCGCAATCAACTGCGCGGCACGGTGGCGGACTGTAAGAAAGGCGCGGTCAACGGCGAAATCACTCTAGAGTTAACGAGCGGCAAGACCGTCACCGCCGCTATCACCAACGCCAGCATTGACGGCCTCAGTCTCAAGCCAGGCGACGCGGCGGTGGCCATCATCAAATCGTCTAGCGTCATTTTGGGCGTAGCTACTTCATAAGCAAACTCAGAACGGGATACTGAGCGCTGCCAGGCGGCCCCGCAGGCGCGCTTGGTATTTTTACGGCCGATACGTATTCATTCCTGATTCTATCCGGTCGCGCGGGAGCCAGTGGGTGATAAGGTCTTTTGCTCTTTTGGAAATCCACACATGGCGGTTTTTGAGAGCCGAGTGAAGTTATTTCCCGTTGTCGCTTTCATCACAACACCCGCATAAAACCTGTCAGAAACCTCTCGCAAACCTCGGAACAAACGTAGCCAAGCCATTGTTAAAAGAGCCATTGAGAGCGCTGGCACGGACTTTGTAAATTCCTTGATGATTCTTTCCAAAGCGAGGCCGCCGCCATGATCGTCAATACCCGCGCTATCGTCATCGACGACACCACCTTGCGTGACGGCGAACAATCGGCGGGGGTCGCCTTCAGTCACGCTGAGAAACACGCCATCGCCGTTGACTTAGCTGCGCTGGGCGTGCCGGAGTTGGAAGTCGGCATACCAGCGATGGGCGCGGAAGAACGTGAGAGCATCCGCGATCTCGCGGGGCTGGAGTTAAACGCGACGCTGCTGGTGTGGAGCCGGATGCACGAGCGGGATATAAAGCTATGCGCTGGTCTCGGCGTGAACGCCGTAGATTTGTCCCTGCCACTTTCCGACCAACAACTCCGCTACAAGCTGGGCTGGACCCGCGCACAAGCCTTGGCCGCCATCCGCCGCTGCGTGCCGCAGGCGCTCGATTTGGGATTAGATGTGATCGTCGGCGGCGAAGACTCGTCGCGCGCCGATCCCGACTTTCTGCTGTGCGCCGCCGAAACCGCTCAAGCGGTCGGAGCGCGTCGGTTTCGCTTCGCCGATACCTTGGGGATTATGGAGCCGTTTGGGGTGCTGGCACTTTTCCAGCGGCTACGGGCGGCGCTCGATTTGGAATTGGAAATGCATGCCCACGACGATTTGGGGCTGGCCACCGCCAACACCCTGGCCGCCGCGCTGGGCGGCGCGACCCACGTCAACACCACGGTCAACGGCCTGGGCGAGCGGGCCGGTAACGCGGCGTTGGAAGAAGTCGTACTGGGCCTACGCAAGCTGTACGGCTTTCAAGTTGACGTTGATCTGTCGCGCTTTCCAGCGCTATCTCGGCGGGTTGCCGCTGCCGCCAACCGACCGCTCTCCTGGCACAAGAGTCTGGTCGGCGAGGGTGCGTTCACCCACGAGGCCGGCATTCATGTCGATGGCTTGCTCAAGCATCCGCTGAACTACCAGGGCGTGGATCCGGCCGAACTGGGCCGCAGCCACCGGCTGGTTCTGGGCAAACACTCTGGCCTTCATGCGGTGCGGCAATTCTACCACGATCTCGGCATTGTCCTGGATGACCATCAGGCCAGCGCCCTGCTCCAGCGTGTCCGCGCCTTTGTCGGCCGAGCCAAACGCCCGCCCGAAATTTTTGAACTGGAAGCGTTCCACCATGATCTCGAACGCGCGCTCCTCTCGTCTCTCGAACCTGCTCCGTCCTTGGAGGCTTTCTCATGAACGCATCGACCTTACAGCAAGAATTATCGGAGATGGCCTCGGCCGAGGATTTTTTGCATTATTTTGAAATCGCTTTTGACGCCAAGGTCGTGGAGGTGAACCGCCTGCACATCTTGCAACGCTTCCGCGATTATTTGCGCCAGACCAAGGCCGTGGATCGTACTGATTACGCCCGCGCTTTAAAAAGGGCTTATGAGGATTTCGTCCATTCCGACGCTTTAACCGAGAAGGTATTCAAAGTATTTCATCGCCAATCTCAAGGCCGGGAAGTCCGCATCGCGGTGGCGGACATCGGGCGGGTCACATGATCCTGGAACCGCGCTTCGCCCGCGAGGATGCAGTGCGGGTCATCCGCAATATCCGCAACGACGGCACTTACCCCGGCCGTGACACCGGTGCGCTGCTGGTGCGGCGCGGCAGCGTCGGTTACGTGCGCCATATTGGTGTCTTTCTACAAGACCAGATCATCTACACCGTGCATTTTCTCGATGCCGACAATCGCCTTGTCGGCTGTCGAGAAACCGAGTTGATTCCGGCTGACGCGCCGTGGATTCCCAACCGTTTCGAGCGCGGCGACCGGGTGATCGCCGCGCGGGCGCTGGCAGTGGGCGGCAAGATAACCGTCAGTGCCGGCGCGGTTGGTGAAGTCATCGCCGTCCTTAGAGAACCCCATACAGAGGCCACTTATCATGTATTGTTTGGTCAACGAGTTTTTTGGCTGCCAGAAGCGGTTATGGAATAAATGCATCGACACTCCGCTCCCATCTTAAAGCACGCCCCCTACGAAATCCCGGCCAATTGATCCCGGCAGTGAAGAAACTGGACTCGCTCTACAAGATCATCGGCGTTTTCTGAGCTGCCTATCCGGCAGTGAAGATCACGCATCCGCCCGCGCTCGCCTTCCCGCTTTTCTGAGCTGCCTATCCGGCAGTGAAGTGGGGACAGTTGGTGTGCAGGCGCTCCAAAATTTTCTGAGCTGCCTATCCGGCAGTGAAGCGAAGGCGCACCAGCCGGCGGATCGCCGGCTTTCTGAGCTGCCTATCCGGCAGTGAAGCGATGACCCATGCTTGCGATAATGCGACTGTTGTTTTCTGAGCTGCCTATCCGGCAGTGAAGACGTCCAGCCCGCTGCGGCTGGGACCTCAATATTTCTGAGCTGCCTATCCGGCAGTGAAGCGACCTGATCTTGCGTGTTGTTCATCCACTGCTTTCTGAGCTGCCTATCCGGCAGTGAAGGCCCAAGCGTAGCAATGAAACCGCAACCATTATTTTCTGAGCTGCCTATCCGGCAGTGAAGTGGAAGCCTGGATGCTGCCGGAGCCTGATACATTTCTGAGCTGCCTATCCGGCAGTGAAGACTAGCAGGCTAGGCGCTGCGGCGATCTTCAATTTCTGAGCTACCTATCCGGCAGTGAAGCGGTGCAGTATGCACAAGCCACCGCAACGCTATTTCTGAGCTGCCTATCCGGCAGTGAAGCGCTTGATGGGGGCGGCTGGCTGTTGCCAAGACTTTCTGAGCTGCCTATCCGGCAGTGAAGATCAACGGTCACCGGCCCCAGCCCTGGAAACATTTCTGAGCTGCCTATCCGGCAGTGAAGTCGCCGTAGCTGTCAGCAGTGCTCGAACGTAGTTTCTGAGCTGCCTATCCGGCAGTGAAGCCGTTATCGGCCCGTATCAGCCGGAACGTCTTTCTGAGCTGCCTATCCGGCAGTGAAGGTCGGGCTGGCGCTGCTCGATGCCTCCAACAATTTCTGAGCTGCCTATCCGGCAGTGAAGGCGGGCGCGTGCGGGGTTTCAGAGGCGACATTTCTGAGCTGCCTATCCGGCAGTGAAGTCTGAGCGATGTTGATGATTTCCAGACCGATATTTCTGAGCTGCCTATCCGGCAGTGAAGGCATCGCGGGCCAAACAGGGATCGGCGCGGATTTTCTGAGCTGCCTATCCGGCAGTGAAGACTGGCCACCGGCGCTGGGATGCATCGACCATGTTTTCTGAGCTGCCTATCCGGCAGTGAAGTGGCCGATCAGTTTATTGAAAGCGATGGCGATTTTCTGAGCTGCCTATCCGGCAGTGAAAGGAACGGCCATGGCCGTTCCCTGGTCGGCGTTTTTCTGAGCTGCCTATCCGGCAGTGAAGAAAGTGCTGGAAAAGGTCTACGGCGCTCTTTTTCTGAGCTGCCTATCCGGCAGTGAAGAAAACGATCATTGATACAGTAACAAGCCGGGTTTTTCTGAGCTGCCTATCCGGCAGTGAAGGAGCGTGTCCAGCAGCGCCTCGATGACGTGGATTTCTGAGCTGCCTATCCGGCAGTGAAGGGCAAGAGCATGAATGTTGGAAGCTCTAGCATTTTCTGAGCTGCCTATCCGGCAGTGAAGGTTCACAGTTAAGGAGATCGCCTAGCGTTTTCTGAGCTGCCTATCCGGCAGTGAAGAAATCCAGATATCCAGCGTGTATCCGCAACATTTCTGAGCTGCCTATCCGGCAGTGAAGACCCCGCGCGCGGCGGGGCTGCGGATTTTCTATTTCTGAGCTGCCTATCCGGCAGTGAAGGCATCCTGCTGACATGGCGACGGTGCTTGTTTTCTGAGCTGCCTATCCGGCAGTGAAGCGATAGCATCGATCTTTGCGCGCTCAATCTGTTTCTGAGCTGCCTATCCGGCAGTGAATCTTCTCGGCGTACCGGGCTTGCATTTCTGAGCTGCCTATCCGGCAGTGAAGGCTGCAATTTCGGGCGGCTGCTTTTCTGAGCTGCCTATCCGGCAGTGAATGGCACCACCTTTTTCTGAGCTGCCTATCCGGCAGTGAAGGTGCGACTTTCGCGCCGGCTTTCTGAGCTGCCTATCCGGCAGTGAAGACCTCCGCATCATGCCGGGATCAGCTTTCTGAGCTGCCTATCCGGCAGTGAAGCACGTAACCAGCGGGTTTGGTATTTCTGAGCTGCCTATCCGGCAGTGAAGTTCGGCGCCATCCGGCAGGGATTCGGGCGCCGATGGCGGTTTCTGAGCTGCCTATCCGGCAGTGAAGATGTGATGACGTGCTGGCAGATTGGATCATTTCTGAGCTGCCTATCCGGCAGTGAAGGAACACGGCGTGATTTCTGAGCTGCCTATCCGGAGAAGGGTGGCTTTCTGAGCTGCCTATCCGGCAGTGAAGTCGAGTGGCCAATGGCCGCGGCTTTCTGAGCGCCTATCCGGCAGTGAAGGCGGCCCGGCGGGGCCGGAGGGTTTCTGAGCTGCCTATCCGGCAGTGAAGGCGGTAACAACTCAGCGTCTGCACCGTCTAGCTTTCTGAGCTGCCTATCCGGCAGTGAAGATTACGAGACCAACCTGCAAACCAGCTACCATTTCTGAGCTGCCTATCCGGCAGTGAAGACGCGCGCTATAATTTTTCTGAGCTGCCTAGGCAGTGAAGGCCTCGCCGCGGGTTCGCCTTTCTGAGCTGCCTATCCGGCAGTGAAGTCGGCGGCCCGAAAATGGCCAGGCTGTATTGATTTCTGAGCTGCCTATCCGGCAGTGAAGCAAAAAGGCCGGCACGGCGCAATTTTCTGAGCTGCCTATCCGGCAGTGAAGCCACATGTCGTAGGTGATGCCGGCATCGTCCATTTCTGAGCTGCCTATCCGGCAGTGAAGCCGATGTCTGGCGATTGATATCGCCGGCAATTTCTGAGCTGCCTATCCGGCAGTGAAGGCCGCAACAAGGCCGGCGTCGCGCTGACTTTCTGAGCTGCCTATCCGGCAGTGAAGTTATCACTGAGAGCGTCACGCGCCGTCAGGAGTTTCTGAGCTGCCTATCCGGCAGTGAAGACAAACTCTGTAATAGATCGCGATCTTTTTGCTTTCTGAGCTGCCTATCCGGCAGTGAAGGGCCGGTCGGCGTTCGCGGCCTTTCTGGCTGCCTATCCGGCAGGAAGGCGGGGGGCCTTTTTTTTTCTGAGCTGCCTATCCGGCAGTGAAGTCGAATTGAATCCTGATAATCACTTCATTGTCAAAGAAAAATTGGGCTTTCATAGTTGAAAACCCAAATAAACGCTACTTTTCCAACTAATTGATTTATTGGATAAAATTTTAACCTCAAAAATTAAGGTTCAGAACCACGGAACCGTTGCGATAGAACTGAATCCGTAGGCGCTAAATTTCCCGGTCACCTGTTGTTTCTGAACAGGGCCATGGTCCACAAATAGACGAAATCGCTGACGGGTGCTCTGGCTGGTCAAAATCAAGTAGGGCAAATTCAGCGTTTCCGCCATGCTATCAGGGATAGCCTGCCTCGCTTGCTCAATCGTGATGCCCTTGCGCGCGATCAATCGCCGTCGCTCCCGTTCGGGATTGCTCTTGACCTGAATCCGACGAACGATGCGATAGCGTGCGCTGTTTGGCACCACACTGAGCGCGCTCGTGGAAACATGATCGCGCATGCCGGTCAGCCAATCGGTCTGCTGGAAACTGCTCAAATTTTCTATGGTACCGTGGAGGCGTAACCGCTGGCCCAGCGAACGGCTTCCCTCTTTTACATCGGGAAAACTCACCCCAATAGCCCCCTCGCCATAACTGACTAAGCCTCGATGGAATTTGGCGAACAAGGCATTCATCAGGGTAGGCGTCGGAAACTCCGGGTCAGGCAACAGGTGAATATCGATATAGGCGTCCATGGCCACGCCGTTACTCCTTATCGCTTTCGCCGAACACGCCGCCGCGAATCAGCGTGGCCATTACAAAATGTTGGTTGTCTTTATCAGGAGCCTTATCTTTTAAAACCCAGCCATCCAACAGCGAATAAAAATCAGCCTTATCCTTGGGTTGACGGTAGGCCCGCCCTTGATTGGTAACGGAGCCATAGGGCTCGACGGCTATAGGACCAAGAGCGTCACCCGCCTCATTGGGATACCAGGTATCGATAGTGCGCAGCGCATTGCCAATTTTCTGGCTATGCAGCGCCGCTACTTCGTTGACATGGTAAAGCGTCTTACTCTTCTGACCCTTCTTATCACCCTTGTCCAGGATCAGCTCCTGAGACGGATAAACCTCCTGACCGTCGCCCACGCGAGCAAAGGCCACCACTTCCAGCAGGGTATAGCTTTCACCGGCAAGACCTGCCTGGATTACGGCAGTCAGTTGGTCGAGATGTGCTTTAACCTCGTCCTTATCTGGCGTTTTGAAGTCCCGCAAACTGAAATCCAGTGCATTGAATTGCCAGATATGCTCCGGTTTGCCGCCAATCAAATGACGCACTTCAACAAGGACCTCTTCCGCGCCGACCCGGTTGCGCCACAGAAAGCGGCCGTTGGCGAGATTTACCGCATAACGTTGAGCCAATTCACCGAAGCCGACCGCGCCCACATAGCTCTGTACCATAGCCTGCAACTTGGTGAGATAAAGAGCGTTATTACAGGCGGAGGGCGCTCCCGCGCCACCCAGCACCCGCAAGGTGAAGCGCACCCGCAACGTGTCCGCGTCGTTGGGCAGCGTGGCGACATCCACCGTTTGGAGATTGGGATTTTCGATGGCCGCGTCGAGCTTGGCGGGGTCTTGATCCTTGGCCTTGAGGCGATTGGAAATGGTGCCGCGAACCGATTTTTCGTGGATACCAATAGCAGGCCATTGTTCGCTGTTAGTAATATCCTCCCAACGTCCCGCGCTAAACAGGCCATCGGAAGGGTCCAGTTTGCGTTCAAACGCGAGGACGGAAGCGGTCGCTAATTCGGTCTTGGCCATGATCAATCTCCTTGAAAGTTATCGGATTCAGAGTTGGGAAGAGTATCGGCATAGCGGTTGACGCAGCGGTAAAGGCCAGCGTCGGGTACTGCTGTGCTATGCCACAGCAAGGACTCCAGGGTGGGCAAACGGTGGGGTGCGACCCATTGGCCTAGGGAATACAGGCTCTCGACAAAGCGGAAGGGCGTCGTGGCGTCGCGGGCGTTGGCCACCTGGCCGGGAGCGTACAGGTCCGAAAGCCCGGCATAGCCAACGGGTAAAGGCACCAACCAACCGGGACGTGTTTGCACCTGCCATGTGACCCGTGCGTCTTGAGCCGCAGCGAGCACATCTGGCTCGGCGGCTGGATTCGGCGGCTGGTCCGCGGCCTCTTCCGACGCCTTTTCAGTGGCCGCCGTATTTGGCGTTGGCACATGATTCAGGCGGACTAAATCAAGCAGCGCATCCAAAATGCTGGCCGCGTTGCCTTCGGCTTTCAGTTCGGCCAATCGCTGAGCCAGCAAGTCCGGCCGATGCACCAGCGCAAAGCCGGGGAGCAACCGACGACGCAACCGGGCAAAGGTTGCGGGCTGATCGACTCCAAGCCAGGGCCAAGATACCCATTCCGGTTGAGTCGCCTTCGAATGGGGCGCGGGCAGCACGCTACCACCCGCTAGCCGTAAACCGAGCGCGACCTCATACGCCGCCTCGGCGAAATCCTGCCCGTCCTGCTCGTCAAATGGCTCGCCGTGAACCGCGATCACCAAGCTGACCATCAGATGGGCGCGGCCTTCTTCAACGATAGCGGCGGGTGTGCCGTCGGCAATGAACTTAGCTGCATCCCGTTTGAGATAGACCGGGTTGCGGCTTTGCGTGAAGACCAGATGCTGGCGGCGATTGGGCTTGAACGTCTGCGCCTCGAAGCTGTGGCATACAATCCCTACCCCGTCGAATTCGCGGCCAAAAGTCTGGGCCAAACGCCGTTCCAGCGCATGAACCAAACCCAGGAACGCGGTCGGCGAGGGAAATCCCCAGGTCAGCGGACTGGAAATGGCGTTGGCATTCTGCACCCGCAGCCGGGGCAGGAAGAGCAGACCGATAGGCGAACGGGTCGATTCAGTCATCGCTTAATTCCTCCCGCAGCATCCTGAGTTCCTGCCCCAGCATCTTCTTCCATTCCAGCGCTTCCGGGCTGCCGAATAAGGTTTTGTCGGTCTTCAATCGACCATTCAGCCAATTGGCGAAGCGCAGGCACACCGCGTCTTTCCAGTCGCCCCGTCGATAGTCAGCGGCAAATTCTTCATCAGTCAGGCGGCGGGCTGGATCAAGCCAACATTGTTCGTCCGCATTCAGCCGACATTCCGCGCCTGCGCTCCAACCCGGTTCCAATTCTCGTAACTCAGCGGCCATCTGTAACGCCTGATCGCACAGGACCGCCACCATTTGATGGCGCGTGTCCCGGATGCGTTGGTTACTCTTCGCCTTCAACACGCGAGACAGAAACTCGCGCAGTTCTTCCACCACCCGCCACACTGCCCGCCGCTGCTCAAAATAGCGACCAAACACCGTTTCAGTGTTCAGTGGCGGTCGGATCGCGGCGGATCGCCAACTCGGCGGCAGCGAGGCCAGCAAGTAATTCTGGCCCCGCCGCTCGCTGTTGAGTTGGCTGATGTTTTGAGGCTTGGAGCCGCCAAAGCTCTGGATCGCCAGCTTGGGGTAATCGTGATAACCCCGCGGATGGTCCTTACCCGTGCGCCTGGCTTCCCGCGCCGCTTTAGCCGCATCTGAAAAGCGGTCCTCGGCAATCGTTTTATAAACGGCGTGGGCCAGCGGAGATGACAGCAACGGCGCCAGCAGGTGATAGGTTCCGTTTCCCAGCGGCCAATAAAGCTGTTTGGCCAGTTTGTGGGATGTGGGCTTTCCCTTGGGATTGGGTAAGGCGGCGAATTTCTCAACCCAGGTAGCAGCTTCAGCGCCGTACTCGCTCAAGGCTTCGATGAACGCCGGATCGCGGGAGATGGCGCGCTCCAGAAAGCTGCCATCATCAACGGCCAGGCGCAAAAACTTATAAACATCCAGCGCCGCCGCATTGCCCACTACATCTGGCACTCCTTTTCCCGCCAAGCTGTGTGTGCCTAACTCCAGCGCGTCCGCCGAGGCATTGCCAGTGCTGGACAAGCTGGAGCCATCCGCCGAGGGATGCGTAAATTTGATGGCGTGGGAAACCTGTTGAATCCACTCGCCGCGGCGAGCGGCGTCAGGAATCCAGACAGCAGGCTGATGCTCGGCGATAAGCTTTTGCTGGGCCTCCTGATCGCCTGGCTTGAGCTTGTCGAGCTTGGATTGGAGGCGTTCTTTTAGGAACCTCTCAATTTCAGCCTTAATGCGTTGACTCTCACTAGATGGTGAGTTTGGTTGTGGCGAATCTTCCATAAATATCTCCTTGTACAACTAATCACTCTATTTACGCCCGACTAAATCCCAGTTTCGGGTGATAACGCCAAATCTGGTTCGCTTTCCAGCCGGGCAAATCGACGCTGCCAAAGCGCCGAGCGCAATCGACGGGTTCGATGCCCAAGTCTTCGACCAGCGTTTGCAGAGCGTCAAGGTAATCCGGAGCCGCCCAAAAGGCGATCCGGGGGCCAGCGGATAGGTTGAAGCGCTTGAGCAGACTTCGTTCGACCGAGACCTCCTGACCGGATGAATTGAGCAAATGAAATTCTGCTGAGCCACAATCCTCATCCGGCCGGAAATAATAGGTCTGATGGCCTTGCGGGTCATCACGGAACGGCGTGCGAGCCTGTAAGAGCCCAGTGAGGTGGACTTGGGTCTGCCACCACCAGTTAACCGGAACGTCCTCCTGCTGTTGGCCGGTCTCCGCCCCCAGCATCATATCGGCCAGGCGCACATGTTCCAGATCGGCCAGATTACGCTCGCGGTCCAATGAGTGACGGGGACGGATGCGGGGGCAGGCATTGATGACCTGCCATTGCTCCGGCGCGAGCAGTTCGCTCAGGCGATGCGTTTTCAAGAGAGGTTTCGCGCTCTCAAACCCCGGCCAGTAAAAAGCTCGCGCTCCATCGCCGTGCATCAGGCTTTTCATATTTACATCCAGCAACAGGATATTGGGCTGATCGGGCGGACAATCAAACACCCGATGACGCTTGACCCGCCCCGCCAGCTGGATGATCGAGCGCATCGACGAGGGTTCGACAATGGCCCAGTCATAGCAATGATCGCGCCCCACTTCCGCCACGGCGGTCGCCAGCACGATAAAAAGATGATCGGTTTCGGGCTGCTCAGACGCATCCAGTGCCGCGCGCAGATCAGGCTGGGCGAAAACGACTGCATCCGGTCGGTCTCGTTTCAAAACGGTGTCCAGTTGCTTTTCAATTTCGGCCCGCACCAGGATCGGATGGCGGGCGTGATACGCGCACAGATGAATGCGGCAGCCTTCCGGCGCGCCGAGGCTATAAAGACTCGCAGCCACATCGAACAACGGGTCGATATTGGCCATGCGGATCAGACCGAAGCTGACCCGCTTACCCGTGATCGGGTCGATGCTGTGGTGATGATGATGCAATCGCACAGCTTGCACTTGAAACAGGCGGGCCAGTTGGCGGCCAATATCGGCCTGTTTGCGGGGGCGGTCGTTGAAGCGGGAAGGTTGCACCGCCACCGGCAGCATTTCCGCGCGGCGGCGTATTTCTTTGATCGATCCCAGCGCGGCGATGCGCCGCTCCACAAAGGCTTGATGGTTGGCCAGAAACCCAGAACCCTTCGGATCGGAACCATGACTGTGGCTGATCGCGTCGAATTCATCGAACCAGGCACAGCAGATGTCCAGCTCCACCCCCGGCCGTCCGCGATGCCGTTGAAACTGCTCGCGTCCGGCCTGATAGGCGAGGAATAAGCCTTGCACCAAGGCGGGCGGCAGGGTGGCGGAAGAAAGCATGACCCGGCTGCCCAGCAGCCCCGCCCAATGCACCAGACGCGCCAGCGCGGGCAGGTCATCCATGTCAAAATCGTCGGGTTCGTCCAGCACCAGATCGGAAGTCATTAGGCGCAACATCGGCAAAATCTGATGGCCCCCGCGCGTGCTCTCGCAGGCGGGCATCAGATGATCCACGGTGCAAACCAGCACCGGAGCGTCCAGCAACTGGATAGCTTTACGCCCGGATTTGCCTTGCTCAAGCCAGCGCTTGAGGGGGCCGTCCACGAGGCTGCCTTCGTAACGCACAAAGTGATGTTCTGGCACCAACGCCTCGGCGGATTCGCTGCCTTCGACTGCCTTTTCCGCTTCGGCTTTAGCTTGGTAATACTCGTGCAGCGTCTTGGTGGCGAAGCCTCCAGCAAGCACGGCCAGGTCTTCCTCACCGAGCTTGAGCCGGTACCGATAGGCGTCGCCGGTTTGCAAGGTCAGGGTGCGCAGGCCCAGCGCGACGGTAAAACGCGCACCCTGTTGCGGGTGAGCGAGCGCGTACAGGATGCGGGCGTTGGCGAAGGTTTTGCCGCAGCCGGTGGAGGCCATATTGACGCCGAAAAACCCGTGCTCCGCGCTGCGGTCCCGCACGCTTTCGGCCCGCTCAAACGCTTTGTTCTGCCAGTCAAAGGGCGGCTTGCTGCGTTCGCGAAACTTTTTATGGCGAGCAATGCGGGGCAGGCTGAGTTCCAGTTGCGGCAGTGCGTATAGCAAACGGCTGGCGTTGACCTCAACGCCAATCAGGTGTTCATCCAGACGCTGGTTAACGTGGGGTGCTTTTCCCTCTTCGCGCCGGGTGTTGGCATATAAAGTCTCGGCCTTGGACGTTACCGGGTCGCCGTAATAGCGCCGGCTCGGCAGAGATGAGTAGTAGTGATCGGCCAGGATCAGCGCCAGCCGGGACAGATGGAGCACATAGGGGCTGTCCAGAACGGTTCGTTCCAGGTCATCGACCAAAGTTGACCGTTTGAGAATGGCATCGGCGACTTTACCGACATGCACCCGCCAATGATGGCTATCGAAGGGCAAGCCTTGTTTGAAGGTCCAGCACGCGGTTTGGAGTTTATCTTCCCCAGCTTTCAGAAAGCTGCCGCACCACTCATGCGTCATACCAGTGGGTAGATGACTCAGAACCGAGGGGTTGAGTACACCAGAGAGACTTTCTTTTTTTAGCGAGGGTAGCCGATGGTGACTGACAATCAGCCAACCCACCACGCGGGCTAGGGGAAGCTTCTGAGCCAGGGTATTTTTAAAAGGGCTGGAAAGACCAGCAGTGACGCCATCCTTGGATAACCGAGCCTCGTCCAGAACGAATGGGTTCTTGCCACCGTCCAGCGTGCGCAAGCGTTCCAGCCACTCCCGATCAGTGCGACAGTCTGGGCCGACGAAGGCTTCAAACAGCCGCAGAGACACCCATTCATGCCGGAAAGGATCGGCCTGTGGCTGAGATTTTCTAAGCTTCTTCTGAAAGGCTTCATTCGCCTTGCCCACATCATGGAACAAGGCCGCCAGCCGGGCCAGCAGTCGAATATCTTCTCCGGCGCGCCAGTCATTTTCATCGTCGGCCCGCAATACATCGCGGCGCGTCATGTTGGTCGGCGTCGCGCCCTGGGCGTTGAATTGGCGGGCATTGCCGACGATCCACATCAACTCACTGTGATCCTTGCCGCGAATCCAATGACAAGCGACCGCCGTATTCTTGCGGGCGGTCTGCCGCAACAGCCGATGCAGGGTCTCCAAACCTTGCTGGGTAATGGCGGTTTGCCAGGCGCGATCGCCGCGCCGTTCGGCGAACTGATCGAGAATGCGCCGGGTTTCGGTGAGGGCATTTTTGCTGCACTGGGAAATCAGCAGGATGTTCATGACGCCTGTTTCCCTATCGTCAACGCCACTTCTTTCAAGGTGTCGATCATGAAATCCAGGGCTTCGGTCCGCGAGAAGCTTTCGATGCAGGCATGGCGGAAGGTTTGCTCGTCATCGCCGCGCATCGCGGAAATGAAGGCTTGCGGCAGCACCACCGCGTCCTTGATCAAATCCGCCGCATCGAACACCAATCCACCGCGCCGGGTCTTACCATGCAAAACCGCCAAGCCATGCGGCAACCCCAACACCCAGGTGGCCGTAGCGCCTAAACCATAGGCCAGATAATTGCCATGATCCAAAAAACGATTGGCGGAATCGACGCCGCTACCATTTTTAGCCCTTACGAAGTCACCATATTCGACGGCTCCAGCGGCAAACTTGAATAATTTCTTCGTCAGGCGCGCTTCTTCAATCAACAGGTCCGCATTGTCTGCCGTCCTGTCGATCACCCGTCGGGAAGCTTCCAAAGTCGACAGCAGTAACTCGCGCGAAACTTGAAACCCAGCGTCAGCCAGCGACCGGTTGTTACCCCAGGAGCTGGCGATACGTTCCAATCGTGCATATTGAAACGCTTTGGCGGCTTCCAGCCGCAGCGCATCGTCGAACCAGAAGCGGACCCACTGTTGCAGGTATTCAGTCGGTCGATATTCGCTTTGGGGACTAAACCAAGCAACTTCGATATCTCGCTCGTTCGCGCTGTAAAGCGGTGTTCCGCCCCCGCCGCAGAAACCGATCAATACCCCGGCTTTCGCTAGCTCGCGCATCGCCGCTTGGGTGATGGACGTACCGGCGCCGAGCAGCAAGGACGTGGTGTTGGCGATGGGAATATTCCAGTAAAGAGCGTTTTTCCCTTGATCGGTGACGTATTCCACGCGACCGCCATTGACCAGCACGCGACAATGTTCGAGGTAATACAGATTGGCTCGCTTGGAATGCAGAATGGTTTTTAAGTCGGAGGGAGTAAAAGCTTTCATAGAGGCCATTCCCTAATTTAAATTGGTAATATCGTCCTTTAGTCCGGATCTGGGTGGCGCAAAACATAGCGTACCAAGGCACGGTCACCGATGAAAGCCAAGCGATCGAGCGGGCCGAGAATGACGCCGCGTCGCCGAAACAGCTGATCCAGGCGGCGACGCGAAAACCGGGGAAGAGTGACCGTAGGGCCATTGTTGAGGCGGTTTTTTATCAAGTGCGTATCGGGCGCCAGTGGCGATACCTGCCGCGCGAGTACCCGAACGGGAAGACGGTCTATTCGTTGTTTCTGGCGCTGGCAACGCAGTGGGGTGTGGGAACCGGTGCTCCAAGCGCTCCAACCCCAGGTTTAAAAAAATGGCCCTTGGGGCCGAACAGTTTATGAAGCATGAAGGGTGCTGATTCTATCAATGCCAGGAACCCTGTGTTGCACCCTCCAATCGGTCAGCGCGCACAAGCCTTGGTCGAATGTTTTTAGCACCAGCACGCCCTCGGTTTCGGTTAACCGCGAGGCGCCGGCCCCGCCAGCCCAAATCGCGACTTCGGTCGGCAGCGCATTCCGCAATTCCCGAAATAAACCGAGGTGCTGACGGTGGGGAAATGCACCTGAGAAGGAGAGGGCCAGCACATCCGCGCGATGCGCGCTAATCGCGCGTCCGATATCGGCTAAAGGCATCTGCGCGCCGAGCGCGATGCATTCAGCGCCCTCCAACCTTAACAGCGCTTCGAACATCAATAATCCAAGCCGGTGCTGTTCCTCCGACACCGTGGTCAACACAAGGCGCGGACGCTGGGCGCTAGGCGGCAACGCGCCGATGGCCTGCCGCAAGAGCCGCTCGGTGACTTCAGTAAATAGGTGTTCTTCGAAAATCTCCAGGGTATTGCTCTCCCATGCTTCGCCGACGCAACGGGCGAGTGGAGCTATAATGTCTTGGACAAAATGCTGTAATCCTTGTCGCGCTAAACCGTGTTGGAGGGCCTGTTGGAGTGCGGTCACATCATGGCGTTTGATGAGATCCAGTAGTTCAGCCAACACCTGATCGCTGTCTCCAGTGGCTCTGATCGTTAGTTCAGGGCGGCGCCCAATCAGGCGCTTCAGTTCATCGACCGAAGCGCCCATCAAGTGCCTCGGTCGGTGGCCTTGATCTAATAAGCGTTTGATTAATCGAAGTTGTTTGACTTGCTCATCCGAATAAAGCCGGTCGCCGCCAGCGTTGCGGTCCGGCTTTGGAAAACCATAACGGCGCTCCCAAACGCGCAGCACATCCTTGGAAAGCCCGGTGTCGCGTTCGACGGCGGCAATAGTCAAGCCTGGCATGTCTGGTTTTGTCCTATACAAAAACTTGACAAGATGGAGCAGCGTCACTATCTTACACTTCATGACCGATTTGTCCATGACAAAATAGCAATAAATCAATAGTCAATAAACCGAGCCTTGCAGCGGATTCTTAACGGCCGTTGTACCGACGGAGAGAGCGTATGAGCGGGCGACAACGCATTGCGGTAATCGGGTCCGGCATTTCAGGGCTGAGCGCCGCGTGGTTGCTTGGGCGCGAACATCAGGTGACCCTGTTCGAGGCGGCCGACCGTCTCGGCGGCCATACCTGCACGGTGCCAGTCGAATTGGAGGGCAAGACCTATCCGGTGGACACGGGGTTTCTGGTCTTCAACGAGAAAACCTATCCTCACCTGATCGCCTTGTTCGAGTGCTTGGGCGTCGAGAGCGTCCCAACCGAAATGTCGTTTGCGGTCAGCCTGGAGCAGCCCGATGTGGAATGGGCTGGTAGTAGCTTGGCGACGTTGTTCGGTCAAAAACGCAACCTGACCCGACCGCCGTTTTGGGCGATGCTCTCGGACATCGTGCGCTTCAACCGCGCCAGCGTTGCTTGGCTTTCCAAGGACCTCGATCATGGCGAAACGCTGCGGGAGTTTTTAGCGGCGGGCCGGTATTCAAAGGCCTTCACCGAATGGTATTTGTTGCCGATGGCCGCGGCGATCTGGTCTTGCCCCAGCGGTCAGATGTTGGCGTTTCCAGCCGCGACCTTCATCCGTTTTTGTCAGAACCACGGTTTGTTGCAAATCTTTGATCGGCCGCCGTGGCGCACGATCAAGGGCGGCGGCGTCGAGTATGTCCGCCGGATCGCCGCTCGATTGCAAGATATCCGGTTGGCATGCCCGGTACGGTCGGTTATCCGGCGAAAGGACGAGCTTCGGGTGGTCCACGCACAGGGCGACGAACAGTTCGATCAGGTGGTGCTGGCCTGTCACAGCGACCAAGCGCTGGCTGTTCTTGGGCCGACCGCGAGCGAAGGCCAACGCGCGGTGCTTGCCGCCATCCGCTATCAACCCAATCGCGCGGTGTTGCATACCGATGCTGCATTGCTGCCGCGCGACCGAGCCTTGTGGTCGGCTTGGAATTATCTGGCCAGCGGCGACGAACTGGGCGACCGGCCCGTCAGCGTGTCGTATTTGATTAACCGCTTGCAGCCCTTACCGTTCGAGACGCCGGTGGTGGTGACGCTCAATCCGGCGCGCCAGCCCGCTCCCGAACGGCGGATTGCCGCGTTCGACTATGCCCATCCCGTCTTCGACGGTTCGGCTATCGCCGCCCGCCAGCGGCTGGATGCGGTTCAGGGTGAACGAGGGGTGTGGTTGTGCGGCGCTTGGACCGGGTACGGGTTTCATGAAGATGGTTTGAAGTCCGCGTTACTGGTCGCGAATGCCTTGGGCGTTCGCGCGCCCTGGCAGGACAGGCGGGCGTCACCCCCCCGGAAAGCGACCGGATTGAGGCGTTCATGACGGCCCGCCCGCAATTCATGTTCGGCCACGTCGCGCACCGGCGGTTACGACCCACGGTCCATGCGTTCGCATATCCGGTGTTTTACGTGCGGTTGCCGCTGGCCGATCTGGCGGCCGCCGAAGGCCCGTTGTTCGCAATCGACCGCTTCAATGCCCTGAGCTTTTATCAGAAGGACCACGGCCCGCGCGATGGCAGTCCGTTGGACTCTTGGATCAAAATGCTGCTGCGCGAGCGGGGACTTCCCGACGATGGAGAAGTCGTGTTGCAAACCTTCCCGCGCGTCTGGGGCTATGTCTTCAATCCGGTCAGTTTCTGGTTTTGTCACAACCGCGCCGGCGCATTGATCGCGGTGCTGGCGGAAGTCAATAACACCTTCGGTGGCCACCACCATTATCTCCTGCACAACCCCGACGGCATCCCGCTGCGGGACGGACAAACGTTGTGGGCGGACAAGCGTTTCCATGTGTCGCCCTTTTGCGTGATCAAAGGCGGTTACCGATTTTGCTTTCGACTGGAAACGACAAGGCCGCTGGCGCGGATTGATTACGACGACGGCGAGGGCGAGCTATTGTTGACCTCCATTTCTGGCCGACCTCGATCGTGGACGACGCGCGGCTTGTTGGCCGCCCTGTTACGGATGCCCTTTCTCACGGTCGGCGTGATGCTGCGGATTCACTGGCAAGCGCTGCGGTTGTGGCTGAAGAGGGTTCCTTTTCACGGCAAAACTCCTCGGCTTGTTTCTTCGGATTGATAGGGAACCGATACGATGAGCGATGCGATGATCTTGCGAGAACCGGCTCGGCTGGATCGCGATACCCAGTTGGCTTTCGAGCTGTTGAGCAAGCTGGAAGAGGGCATGTTGGAAGTCCGCCTGCCGGATGGCTCCAGCCGGCTGTTTGGGTCCGGCCGACAAAAGGTGACGTGGGAAGTACGCGATGAAGCGATGTTTGGCCAGTTATTGACCCGCACCGATCTCGGCTTAGCCGAAACGTGCATCGACGGGGCTTGGGATTCATCCGATCTGGTCGGCTTGCTGGTTTTGCTAGTGAACAACCGCCGGGCGATCCCAAAAGTTTGGTACGGTCATTGGCGTCAGATGTGGATGGCGCGCCTGCGCCATTGGCGCAACCGCAACAACCGCGCCGGCAGTCGGCGCAACATCATGGCGCACTACGATCTCGGCAACGACTTTTACCAGCTTTGGCTGGATCGCGGCATGAGCTATTCCAGCGCGCTCTATCAAGACGGCGCGGCCAGCGATCTGGAGCGTGCCCAATACAACAAATACCGGCGGATTTTGGCGCGGCTGCGGGCAACGCCCGGACAGCGCGTGCTCGAAATCGGTTGCGGTTGGGGCGCATTCGCCGAGTTAGCGCTACAGGAGGGCCTGCGGTGCACCGGCCTGACGCTATCGCCCGCTCAACTGGCGTGGGCCAAACAGCGTGCGCCGGGCGCCGATCTGCGATTGCAGGATTATCGTGATGTCGGCGGGCAGTTCGACCATGTGGTATCGGTTGAAATGTTCGAGGCAGTCGGCGAGCGCTGGTGGCCAGCCTATTTCAAGACGGTGGCTCGGGTCTTGAAGCCGGGCGGACGGGCGATGATCCAGAGCATTACCATTGATGATGAGCGGTTTGACCGTTATCGCACGGGAACGGATTTTATTCAGCAGTATATCTTTCCCGGCGGCATGTTGCCCTCGCGCCGCGCCTTCCGCGCGGCGGCGGCCCGGCAAGGCTTGCGGGTGAACGACGAATCGGCTTTCGGTCGAGACTACGCCCGCACGCTGATGGAGTGGCGTCGCGCGTTTGAAGCGAATTGGGAACGCATCGCCGCCCTCGGATACGACGAACGATTTCGCCGCTTGTGGCGTTTCTATCTCTGCTATTGTGAAGCCGGCTTTCGCACGAAAACTATCGATGTCGTTCAGTTCGAGCTTAGCCATTAGTCGACGGCGTTTGCTTGCATTATGGCTGGCATGGCCCCTAGCCGGCACCGCCGCGCCCGAACGGGCTCGACGCGTTGGAACTTTGTCGCCAAATTGAATTTAGCGCTGGTGGCCGGATTGCTCTGGCGCTGGTGTAATTTCTTGGAACCTGAATTCTGAAGACAGCGTCAATCGCGGCCCGGCCCAGTCCCGTTTCGGGCGCTGGCTGTCGGTTATCCACCCGCTGTATCCGATCTGGTATTTGCACCTGTGATCAATCCAAAAATCACTGACTGGCAAGGACGGCGGGTTTGGCTGATCGGCGCGTCCAGCGGTATCGGCGCGGCCTTGGCGAGTGAATTGGCCGGCCGAGGGGCGCGTCTGGCGCTGTCGGCCCGACGTGCTGATAAACTGGCGGCGTTAGAACCCAAGAACGCATTGCGGCTGCCATGCGATGCGACGGATGGCTCCCACTTGGTCGCCGCCCGCGCCGCGCTGCTGGCAGCCTGGGGCGGCGTCGATCTGGTCGTCTATTTGGCCGGCGATTACGTACCGATGCGGGCGGAGCAATTCGACTTGGCGACGGCTGAGCGCTTGCTGGCTGTCAATTACCTTGGCGCGCTGCGCCTGACCGCGACCGTGCTGGCCGATTTACCAGCGGGTGGCGGCATCGCCTTTGTCGCCAGCGTTGCTGGCTACGGCGGCTTACCCAAGGCGCTCGCCTACGGGCCGGGCAAGGCGGCGCTCATCCACCTTGCCGAATGCCTGTACTTTGATCTGTCGCCGAGGCGGATCGGCGTTTGGGTTATCAATCCCGGTTTTGTGGCGACACCGTTAACCGCCAAGAACGATTTTAAGATGCCGGCGCTGATGACGCCGGAACGGGCGGCCAGCGCCTTGGCGGACGGTTTTGCGACGGGAGGATTCGAAATCCATTTTCCGAAGCGTTTTACGCGCTGGCTGAAACTGGCTTCACTGTTGCCGTACCGCTGGTATTTTCCCTTGGTTCGCTTGATCAGCGGAGGATGAAATGCAGTTGACGGTGTTGATCGACTTTTACCAGACGTTGACGCCGGATAGCGTGTCGCGCTTTCCTGAATTTTACAGCGAAGACGCCCGATTCAAGGACCCGTTCAATGAAGTGGTAGGGATCGCCGCCATCCAGCGTATTTTCAACCACATGTACCGTCAGGTGAACGAACCGCGCTTCGTCATCGTTGAATACAGCGTTTTTCCCGGCGGGACCATGTTGGTCTGGGGACTTCATTTTCATTTTAAACGGCGGGTAAACGCCGGGTCCGAGGTGATCCGAGGGATGTCGCACCTAACCTTTGACAGCGAGGGCAAGGTCACTTATCACCGCGATTACTGGGACACCGCCGAGGAGCTGTACATGAAGTGGCCCTTGCTCGGCAGCGTGCTACGGCGCTTGCGGCGTGCGCTTGCGGCGGCTTGAGCGTCTAAAGGCCGATCCGATGCCAGCCGCCTACTTGGCGGTTCCATTGCCTTAATTTCTGTTGAGTGGTTTGTAAACGCGCATAGCGCGCACTCCACGCGCGGGGTCACTATGCACCCAATCGTAGGTAGATGGTTCAAGATGATGATATAAATACACAGTCCAAGTGAACCCCAAAGAGAGAATCGAATGGAGTGCGACTGGCGAATCCTCCGTCCCGCGCGCGAGACAAAGGATCGCCAGAATGAATTTCAATGGGACGCTCCATTGCTGTTGGAGCGGCAGTTGACGGCGGAGGAGCGCATGGCGCGCGCCGCCCACGCCTATTGCCAGGAAAAACGGCTCCGCGCATCCAGTGGGTCTTTCGCCATGAAACCACCGATCCAGCAATCTTTCGGGAGATGGGCGAGCCAGGGCTGCTCGGCCCAACCATCCAGAACTTTAATCTCTTTGATCTTAATCTTCCGCTGCTTGTGGTGGGTCATGCCTAGATACCCCGCTGTTTGCGACGGGGTATTTCATTGATCCGCTATTTAAATAACTGTGTCAACTCCTGTGTTGTGATAGGCGCAAATTGGCCGTCGCGCAATAAAAACGACCCTACGTAATTGTATCCTTGATTGCTAGTCGTGAAATCCACCTTGATGCCACCCAGATCATGGAGCTGGCGACGTGCGGCTTTCAGAAAATTCTCACGCGTCAGAGGACCCTCAACCGCTTGTAGGATGGTTAAAAACAGTTTTCCATCCAGATAGCCTTCCAGGGACACGGGATTAAAATCCGACCCAAGCGCTTTGCGGGCTTCAGCCACCACGGCAAGAGAAGAATTTAAGTGGGGTACAACTTCCGTGGCGATGACCTTATCCGTAACCTTCTTCTCCTTCAGGAGAATCTGGAGTCGATCACCGGTCACATTGGATGTTACGCTGTAAATCCAGGGTTCATTTTTGTAAGCACGGCCATAGGCGATAAAGTTGACGGCAGGTTCGTAGACCGCTGCCATTGCGACCAACCGACAACGAACGCCATTATCAGTCTCCCATTTCTTCAATGAATTATAGGCCGAGGTACCGCTGATGATATCTTTTTCATAAACCCCAACTGGCCCTAGTCCGTTTCGGGCTGGATTAACGCCTGGCAAGGCAATAATCTGATCGAGCTTGGCAACGAGATCCTGCGCGCCATGTTTGGCCATCGCCGAGCGCAGGCCGGTCAAACCGCTCACTCCAAAGGCATCATTCTGTACATAGGCGCACACTTCGTTTGGTTTTACGCCCCCCGCTAGCGCCGCACTCACCACGCTTTCCACTTCGCTGGCGTAGCTGGCGCGAAAATTGAGCACCTCGCCGGGTCCGGTAAACGCCGCGCCTGAAAAAGGCGCGATCACCGGCACCTTCTTTTCAGCCAGCAAAGGCAAGGTCGCTTTCACGGTCGGCGAGCCATAACTGCCAAGTATGGCGAAAACTCCTTTGTCAAGCAGTTGCGAGATGGCGGCAACAGACAGTTTGGGGTCGTAGAAATCATTAATTGCCATGTATTCGACCCGCAATCCGCGTACTGTTTGGCTGGCCAGGGCCGTGTCGATCCCTTTCTTCAGGGAGAGCGCATTATGCTTGCGATCTCCTTCCAAAGCCGTATTGGCGCCAATGCGGATCGACTGCTCGGTAACCCCGGCTTCAAGCGCCCAGCTCCCCGGTGAAACCAGGTTGCATCCCAGCCAAATCCCTAGAATCATCCCGCCCGTTTTAGAGAATTTTGATCCCGCGGTTTTGCGTTCAGTCCGAAATGGTGGTTGTTTTCTCATGGATGTTTTCACCGGTTAGCGATTGGAGCTATCTTTACAAGGCCAGTCTTGTGAGGCTTGGCGTGATTGGGGTAGGGTCGAATGGCTACAGCTAAAATTGACCTTTGTCATTATGGGCCGTCTTCTTCCATTCTGGCTTGAAAGGCAATCTAGAGGGAGCCAGAATTATTTTTTGATGGGAACACAGCACCTATCTCGGCTGTTATGCGCCAAACGCATCCGTGCATTTGTTGCAGTCGATTTATTGCCACGCCATATCGGTCGGCGGCATTCAGCGACAGCCCCAGAGAGTCTGGCGTGTATCGAGACTCTAAAGGTAGGTAAATTTAGTATATGAGCTCCCTATTTCACCTGTAAAGCCTAGTCTATTATTAAATAAATACCATCGAAGCAGCGAAGATCTTAAAGTGAGAAAAGATTATTGATGCGCCGGAAGGGTTTGAGATAAAGAGGGTGCTAGCGTTTAAGAAGGTGCTGCTGGAGTTTAAGCCCAAAGACATGGGTGATTCGCGTATCTGATTCGTTGGTGAGCGAATGGAAAACAGCTTATGACACGGTTCGTCGTACGCGGGAGACGAATCGCGCGGGGGATTTCGTCTGGCATTCTTCGCCTTTCGATAAGCTGGCGTCGATGAGGCGGGTAATTAATTTTGGTCGCCGCGCTAGAGCGAACATCGCACGATAATCCAGAGCAATGACTTTTGGTTCCGATCCGAAACGCAGGAGCAATTCGCTATGGCTATAGATATTCTTTTTGGTGGCGTTAGCGACTCCGTTGACAAAGCCAGCTATGTCTCGAGCAAGCTGAAGTCGTTCTTCGAATATGGCGGCCAACTCGGCTCGGCAGCGCAAAACCCTGTGCCAGTTCCAGATAGCGAGTTGCGGACATGGACTGATTTCGTCTGCATTCATCTGAATGATGCCGTCTCCCCACCACCGTTGGCCAGCAAGTCCCAATTCCCGACCATTACGATGGCGCAGCAAGCAGCAGTCAATAAGAGCAGCGCGTGCTTTATCCAAGAAGTCGATGCTTGCAGCCCGCTCCTTGTGGGTGAGCAACTGGTGGGAGAAGGCGATTTCGTCACGTATTTGCTCAGCGCCTATAGTTCCTATGCCGCGGGGACTCCGGTCTTGCAGCGAACGACTAACCTGGCGACGCTGTATTACATAGCCACCCATGTCCAGCTGCTACCCAACGGCGACTTGGCTGATGTTCTCCCCACACCGGTCGCCACGCCGCAAAAGACCGCCACGCAACCCCCCCTTCCGCGCTGGCCGTTGCATCGGTGGGCGATGGCTTGGCTACCCAAGCCGAGAATATCGCCAAAGGTCTGGTTTGGGCGTTACCGCCCCCGTGGAGCGCGATTGGCGCCACGCTGCTTAACTTGCTGTTTCCCGACAGCAGCGACGGCATCGATTGGACGACGGTGTTCCAACAATTTAGCCAGATCGTGCTGGATGCCGATACGGAAACGACGGTCGATACGCAAGACGGTTTGCTGAACGGCGTGCTCGCCGATATTAACGATTACGTCAACACCAAGATAGGCCAGACCAAAACAGCGCTTACCATCCAGTTGGAAGGTTACCTGAACACCACCAACGGCATCGTCGGGGTGTTGGAGAATAGCCAGTTCGCTCAAAAAGGGCTGGCTACGTTCGTGCACGCGGCCGGGATAGAGCTGGCGATTCTGCAAGAGATGGCCCAGCAAGACCCGGCGGTCAGCGATCCCTTGCAATCGGGGCATGTCACCACCATCGCCCAAAATGCGGCGGCTTATGCCACTTTCGCCACGAACACCCTGAATGCGGTGCTCGATGGGCTGGCCACCCAGCGCGGGCAACAGGTGTCGGGGGTGTTACACGGCCGGCATTGCATCTATGCCGGGCACGGTATTTCAGACTGTACCACGTATTATTATTTCAACGATCCCACAGCGAATTATACCAGCGCGCAATACTACTCAGCCGGCAAGCACGATGATCCCGCGGCCCGCTGTCAGACCGACCGGAATAACTATGCCAGCCAAGTGGGAGCGCAAAACCGGGTGCAAAAAAGCACGGAGGCCCAATGGATCTGGAACACGATCAGTTGGTGGCAAAAGCTCGTCAACACGCCGTTGCCGCAACAACCCTATTCGGGTTCGTGATCTCAATCCGTGTCCCCGCGTCAGGGCGCGGATAGCATCCGCACCCCATCCTTGTTCAAAACCAGCACCTTGCCGCTCAGAACGCCAGCCTCCAGGCGCACGAGGCTGTCGACAACGCTGTCTGTGGAAATCAGGCGTGGGAAAGCGTCGGGCGCCGTGGCGTTGACGCGGACGCCGAAGGCGCGAAACTCCTCGGCCATATGCCATGTCAGGAAATTCAACGCGGCTTTTGAGGCGCTGTAAGCGCTTTGGCCGCTACCGGAGTAAATCCGCACGCCGGCGATGCTCGATACATTGATGATGTTGCGGTTCATCTGGGCGTTCTCTGGCGCGCGGTCCCGCCAGAACTGGCGAGCGATCAGCACCGCGAGTCTGAGCGGCGCGCACACATTGATATTGAACTGCGTTTGCAGGCTCGCGAGCAATTGATCGCTATCGACCATGGGCGACCAAATGGAATGGACCGCCGCGTTGATCAGTACATCGATCCGGTTAAAACGGGCGAGCGTGACCTCCACGATGCGAGCAAGGTCCCGTTCGTCGCTCAAATCCGCCCGCAGCGCGTAGACCGGATGCCGATTCTCCGCAAGTTCCGCTGTCGGATCGAGCGGGTCCACCAGGGATTGCAGTTGTGAAGGCACTTGCGGCGCTCGCCGCCGGTAAACCGCCACGATTTCGTATTTATCCGCGTGCCGTTGGCAGAATCGCGTTCCGAGCCGCCCTCCCGCGCCGGTGAGGATGCAAACCTTTTTAGTCGAGTTCATTGAAAGGTTAACTCTTTGGCCAGTAAACGATTTTATTGCCCCAGCGCAAAACCGTCTCCGCCTTGGTGCGATGCAACCACAGGATGATCGAATTGCGCTCGTTACGGCGGTTCGAGAGAAATCGATGATAGGAGTAAGGGGTGCATTCGAACAGTAACAGCGTGTTATTGATCGGCGGAACGGACGCGGCGGGTTCTGAGTCGGAGGCGCTGAGATATAAACCCGTTTCGCCGCCGTCACCCGCTCTCCAAGGCGGGTTGTTGATATAGAACAACATCGCTGCCGCTCGAACGCGCTCCTGGACGGCCAAACCCGCCTCCGCCGTCGCTCCGCTATGATAGTCGCAGCGCTCATCCGACACGTTGGTGCCCACACCGTCATCCGCGAGCGGGAACCACCCCGGATTCAGATCGTTGTGGATGCGACCGCTGGCGCTGCCCACCCGATGGTGGTGCAGTCCGCCATTGATATCGCCCGTCACCGTCATTCCCAGAACGGCCGCCAGCCTATCGTGCCAAGATCGCGAGATAAACAGACTTAAAGGCCCTGTCATCCGAGGGGTAAAGCCGATGGAATAAACGTCGTAAGCTGATCGGTGCCGAAACGGCCCGACGTTGAAGTGTTCTTGCGACGGTGCCGCAAGCAGTGTCTTAAATGACGCCTCCAGCTCTGCGTATATTTCGTCGGCGAATACCTTGTGCGCCACGATATGAGGAAATGGAGCGGAACGGCGAATCCACCGTCGACTTTCCAGTACCTCGTCGAGTCGAAATCCCGCGTCTAACTCAATCATATCGCCATTTCGCTCGGTAACAGGCCTGTTGCATCGCCCTCTGCCTCCACGAGAGCGATACGAGCACACGTTATTTTCGGGTTTTACACGCACCTAACACCTGTAATCACCACTCTTGGGCTAAGCGTTTTCGTATTTTTGCGCGAGCGCAAGCCCCACGACCTCGGCGCCGACCGAGAACGGCAAGTGCTGGCCTTTGTACGTATAGGCCCAAACGTCGTAATACATTTGATAGTCGTTGAAATCCGCGGCCAACTTCATGATCAGATCGTATTTTTCGGTCGCGTCCCAAGTCCAGCTTCCACCCGTTGGACGAGTTCTGGCGACGAAGTTCAGGACCAGGACTTGCTGCGGATACGTCAACTGATCATCTTGTACCAAATGGTAGAGCTTCTGCCACGTTTGCTCGTCCGTCAGACCGATCCATTGTGTGATTCCATAGGTTAAATCCTTCTGCTGCTGGGGGGTAAGACCCGATGGCGGCGATGACTTCTGGCCGTTAACTTGATTCTCAATGTAACTCACAATCGAAATGATCGCGGGTCCCAAACCCACGAGTGATCCCAATCCCATGAGGCCGGTCATCACCTTCCCGAAAGTATCGGTTTTCGACTGTTCGGGTGCGCCATTTGCCGCTTTTCCCTGTTTTTCCAGCAGGGCGTCAAGCTTATCGAGGAGCAGATCCACCTTGGGATCGGAGGCTGGCTGCACCTGCTCGTTCGGTAGATCCACCACGGGTTGCACATCAAGCGGGTTATTCGGATCCATGCCGCCTTCAGCAGGGCCGGGCTCGGGTCCAGGTTCAGGGCCGGGTTCAGGGCCGGGCTCGGGTCCAGGTTCAGGGCCGGGTTCGGGGCCAGGCTCAGGGCCAGGAAATGGGTCCGGCCCGGGCTCGGGACCCGGAAACGGATCGGGACCCGGCTCAGGACCCGGAAACGGATCGGGACCGGGTTCAGGGCCAGGCTCGGGACCGGGTTCGGGGCCAGGCTCAGGACCGGGAAGCGGATTGGGTCCTGGTTCAGGACCTTCTTGCGGCCATCGGTCACGGCCAGGTAAGAGAGATGAATCTTGTTCCATCGGCGTTCTCCACATCCGAAAATCGTTTAAAACCGCGCTAGTACAGCTTGAAACACAGAGTCCCCCTAAATCCTCAACTGGCGTGGAAGATTATGCTGAACACCAAATCACATCTCCCCGAAACCATTTCTGCAAAATCTCAGAGGGATTGCTATTTGGATCCACTATCCGCAAATCCTCATACATAAATCGCTCTGCCCGGAGCAGTGAACGTGTGTAGATCATGAGGCTAGTCCGAAGCTGGGCAGAATCCGCCGTATTTAGGAAAATATCGCGTCGAAATCCTCTCAGTAACTCTTGTCGCCCTCCAAAATCCAAGGCGCTGAAGACATTGTCAAAATCGGCGGCGACCCGATCAGGATTCGGGAACGATTCTGCTAAACGGAGTACCGACCCCTTGCTCCAGCGAGTCAGCGCGGTTGCCGGATTGGTATCAGGCGGCAATAAATCGCCGTCACGCGCATCGACCAAACGCCGAGAATTGAGCAAATGTCTCACAAAATTGTCGACCTGATCCCGGCTTGCCCTATTCATAACACGCATGTTCTGTAAATCCTGGGGAAGAAGGTATTCGTAGATACTCTCCTGGATTTCGGATGATAAGGCAGAAAGTATGTCATCTGCTTGCAGCTGGTCAGCCGGTGTAGGATCAGGTTCGGGGCCGGGTTCGGGGCCGGGTTCGGGGCCGGGTTCGGGGCGGGTTCGGGGCCGGGATCGGGGCCAGGAAACGGATCAGGACCAGGTTCGGGACCGGGAAATGGATCGGGGCCGGGTTCGGGGCCGGGTTCGGGGCCGGGTTCGGGGCCGGGTTCGGGGCCGGGTTCGGGACCGGGTTCAGGTCTTGGCCCTGGTTCAGGGCCTTCGGTAGGTTCGATGCGGGGGTATGGATATTGAGAAACTGACTGAAGGTTCACGAGCTTCTCCTTTCAGTTCGATATAACATACAGATGACAATTGAATTGAGAAGTATTGGAAATAACCAGAAACCCTGTCTCAGAAATCGCTACCAACGCGCTATCTGATGATTACCCCAACGCTCTAAAACTTCCTCTTTCTGACGATGTAACCACAAGATAGCGCTATTGCGGACGGCTCTGTGATTCCGCAAAAAGCTGTGATAGGAGCCCGGCGTATTCTCAAATACGACAATGGAGTTATTGGCGGGCGGAATCCGCGCGCTTGGACGTTCCACAGAGTCATCCGCGCAAGCGTAGAGTCCCGTTTCGCCTCCCTGGCCGGCTAACCACGGTGGATTGGCCAAATAGAAAATCATGGTCACCGCACGGATCGTTTCTCTCACCTCTACTCCCGGTTCGAGCGTTTCACCATACATATAGCTACAGCGTCGCAAGTCCATCGGATTCACGCCGTCGGCGCGTGGTTGATTCGAAAACCAGCCAACCGCCAAGTCGCGATGAACCGTTCCATTCAAACTACCCACCGAGTGGTGATGGAGTGCTCCATTCACATCCAGCGTCGCCTTGACACCCGTCAAACCGGTGAGCAGATCGTGCCAGGGCCGGGAATAAAACACGTCAAGCGGCCCATTGAGATCCGGCGGAAAGTTCCAAGAATAGGCATCCGAATACTTCATGTTGCGGGAAAAACAATCGGGATCGTTGGTATCGCTCGTTCTCCGCTCTGAAATGGATAGAAAGGCCGCTTCCAGCGTCTTATAGAACTCGCGGACAAATACGTTGCACGCCCAGTAATGGGTAAATGGATAAGAGCGTCGCCACCAGCGTTTGGCGTCAAGCAGCGCCATCAAGTCGTTAGCGGTCATCGTTCCTGGCGTCCGTGGTCTCTTGGGAGAGCTGAGGTATCGTCACGCCATCGGTATGCGCGAAGCTTCTGACCCGGAAAAAGAAGGTCTGAAACAGCCTGCCGGTTTCGATGTCATTGTTCCAGCCGTCCGCGCCGCTGTGCGGAATATCGCCGCGGCAAAGAATCAGTCGGTTGAATACGTTGCCCAGGCTGTCAACCAGATTCCAGTTTTCCTTCGCTGTCATCCAATCGAAATTGCGCCTGGAATCAACGTTGCGCCAGAGATGGAGTCCGCCTGATAAGGGCGCGCTTAGGTTCAAATAAATTACGCCCGCCCAGCCATCGGGGCCGACGCTGTTCCATCGGTCAGTGACGTGGTTGTGAATGCCCTGACCGAGGATTTGACCGTGCTTGATCTTGAGGTGGAAACTGCAATTCCACAAACAGCTTTTCGGGATTGCCTGATCGGAAAGGTCCGGCTTGCCTTCCGAGTTGGTGGGAAATCCAAGATTCCAATGCACCAGGTCGATTTTCTCGGCGGTGAGATATTCCAGTTTCCGAATTAACTGTTCGGAAGATTTGAAAGGACAATCGCGCGCCTCCGTGAATCGCGAACTCATCCAACTCGCTTTTACCTGGCCCGCTTTTATTGCCTCTTCGGATTCATAGGGATAGTAATATTGAGCGCGCAGAGCAAAATTTCTGACCGTTTGAGGATCTTTATAGAAACCATCGGCGATGATGAGATTTTTCCTCATGGGCATCCAGTACCTGTCGAATTTTGGAACCTATGGTTTAACGTGGTTTCAAAGTTGGTGCCGCCAGATTCAACGGTTTCGCGAAACGACCAGATAGATAGGATTGATTCGGCTTTTGTCGGTTAATGGCACAATCAGGATTAGAGCCGATTTCCGCAAACACGCCAAGGCGCTGACGAGGTTACCGAACCCATCTTTGCTATAAGTGCGCCTCTGTAACGAGGCGTTTGTAAATCAGATTACTGGTTTTTTCTTCCTGAAGTGTTTTTAGGGAAGTTATAAAACAAGACGCCGATCTATCTATCGCTAGTCGCTCGCAATCGTCGCGAGGTCACTCGTTTAAACAGTAGCACAGAAAATCTAAAAAATTAGTGCAACACTCAGGAATTCGAGTTTTCGGCGGTTACGAATTGAGAGATCTTGTTGATTTTTCCTGCTATGCTTTTTTTGATCCTCAACGCCATCGCCCGTCTTATTATTAACCTAGCAATTAGTTAGCCGATATTGGGATCACCCAAACGATGAAGAAGATTGATGGGCGTGGCTTATCACTAGAGGAACAAAATCACCTCGAATGGCATGGTATTTTTACCGTGGGGCCTGGCAAGAAGCCAGTGATCCGCACGCATAACTGAAGTGAGGAGAGAGACAATGCCGAAGACTCAAATCGAGCCGATCCGCGATCCCAAAGCGGACTCGCTGCTAACGCCTGAGAACTGCGCGGTGGTGCTGATCGACTACCAACCCGAGCAGGTTGCTACTGTCCGATCTTCCCCCATCGAAGAGGTAATGCTCAATGTGAAGGCGGTGGTAAAGCTCGCCCGCGCTTATAATGTGCCGGTGGTGCTGACCACGGTCGGCGTCGACATGGGCGTCAACACCGGTACGATCGACGAGTTGAAGAACGAACTGCCCGAAGCGCCTGAAATCGACCGTACTGGCGTAAACAGCTGGGAGGACGAGGATTTTCGCAAGGCAGTTATTGCGACGGGCCGCCGGAAGATCGTTATATGCGGCCTATGGACCGAAGTTTGTTGCGCCTTTCCCACGCTCGACATGCTGCGCGAGGGGTTCGAAATCTTTCCGGTGATAGATGCCATTGGCGGCATCTCAAAGACCTCGCACGATACGGCGATTACCCGTATGGTCAAGGCTGGAGCGCAGCCGGTGACGGCGATCTCCTTCGGTTCCGAGCTGATGCGCAACTGGGCGCGCCCGACTTCGGATGAATTCCGTAAGGTGCTTCGCTGGTATTTCCCTGAACAGCACCGGATTGCGGTCGCCACCGCAAAAAAATCTTAGGCTCGCTTGCAATAGCGTGTCTCTCATCTTGGCTAAAGGCGACGCCCGCCAATCGCTCACCGTCGCGCAAAGCCGTGTCGTCGATGATGATGGCGAGGGGATTGACGATCATGGAGGTGGAGCGGTAAACGATATCACCCCGTTCCCAAATACTGCCACGCGCGCGCTTTAAAGAGGCAATAGACTTCATCGCCTTCGCTTAAGCCTAGGTCGTGGATCGCTTTGACCGTGACTTCAGCCAGAATGGGCACGCCGATGTCGACTTCCGCGATCATCCGGTCGGCAATTCTCCGCAAGCTCATGAGGCGACCCGCCACCTGATTCTGGATGGTGATGCCGCCGATGGGCTGAAGCGCCAACGCGACATCGGCGGCGCGCAACGCGATCCAGGTTTCACTTCCTGGCGGTAGCGCCGATAGCGGTAGATGGAGCATGTGGTGATCGTAGCGAACCGTGGTGGAGCCAATCTCCGGCTCGTGCCGCTCAACCGTGACTTGCAGCACATTTTCCAGCCCCAGCGAGCGCGCCAGATCAAGGATATGATTCTGGCGGATCACTTCGGAAAACAGGCCCTGACCGAGGAGGCGACCATGCTCCATCACCGCCAAATATGGCGTTAGGGAAAGAATTTCATTGATAGCGTGGCTGACATACAGCATCGGCAAGCGCAATTCGTCTCGCACCCGCCGCAAGAATGGCAGAATCTGTTGCTTGCGACTCTCATCCAGCGCGGCTAACGGTTCGTCCAGCAACAGTAGGCGAGGTGATGCCAGCAAGGTACGCCCCAAAGCCACCCGCTGGCGCTCGCCGCCAGACAAATGGCGCGGCCGGCGGCCCAGCAGCGGGCCGATGTCTAATAAATCGACAATCTGCGCCAGCGTAAACCGCCGTTTGGTTGGGGGCAACAGCTTGAAGCCGTACAGCAAATTGCGTTCGACCGAGAGATGCGGGAACAGCTGGCTGTCTTGAAATACCAGCCCGACCTGGCGGCGGTGCGGCGGCACGTCGATTCCCTGACGAGCGTCGAATAGCGGCGCGCCATCCAGATGGATAAAGCCGCGCTGCGGACGGATCAGGCCGGCGATGGCGCGCAGCAGGGTGCTTTTTCCGCAACCGGACGGACCGAACAAGCCGCTCGCCGGTTGCTCCAGGGTCAAACGGCCTTGCAGAGTGAACACGCCTTGGCGAAGTTCGAGATCGAGCGCAAGCATTAGCTTTGTTGGTGTCCCAGCCGCCGCTCCACCCGTCGCGCGCCCAGTTCGCTGGCCCAAAGCGCCGCCAGCGCCAGTAGGATGGATAGGACGACCAGCCGCAGCGCGGGGCCATCGCCGCCGGGAATTTGAGTGTAGGTGTAGATCGCTAGCGGCAAGGTTCGGGTTTCGCCCGCCACGTTGCCAACGAAGGTCACCGTCGCGCCGAACTCGCCCAGACTTCGAGCGAAGGCTAAGACCAATCCAGTCAGAATGCCCGGCAGCGCCAGCGGTACGGTGATAGTCAGCCAGACCCGCAGCGGCCCCGCGCCCAAGGTGCGCGCCGCGTCTTCCAAGCGGGGTTCGACCAGGGCCACCGCCAGCCGCACCGCGCGCACCATCAGCGGAAAGGCCATGATGGCGGAGGCGACAACCGCGCCTTGCCAAGTAAAGGCCAGCGTCACGCCCCATGTGTCAAACAGCCAGCGCCCAATGGGGCCGTTCCGACCCAGCAGCAACAGCAGCAGATAACCGGGTACGACCGGCGGCAACACCAGCGGCAGATGCACCAGCCCGTCCACCAGCGCCTTGCCGGGGAAGCGCACCCGCGCCAGCAGCCAGCCGGTCATGATGCCGGGGACGGCGATCAGCGCGGTGCACCACAAGCCGATTTTAAGCGACAGCCACAGTGCGGTGAGCTCTTCGGGCGTGGGTTGCAGCGTCGACCACACGGCTGGCGTTTAGGTCAGTCGAGCGTGGTGAAACCGTAGCGGAGGAATAACTTCAACCGCCGCCGGCATTGGCGGAAAATCCAGGAAGCCTTGCGACGCCGGGTTACTTCCTTGCATCAGCGTCACCGGATAAAGCACGGGCGCGGGCGTATCGGCGGGAAAGACGCCGAGCACTTTGATCTTGTCCGACAGTTTGGCGCCGGTCTCGTGGACAACGCCCGCACCCTCACCGCGTTCTACGAACGCCAACGCTGAGCGCACGTCTGGAGTCACCGTCAGCCGCGCTTCCAACGCACTCCACCAGCTCAAGGCGGTCAGGTCCTGCTGGCTATGCTGGCCGGTGGGTGAAGGGTTACGGGAACACCAGTGACCCTGAAACGCATCGGGTAAATCGAAGTTTTTTTCCAATTTCACTGGAAACGCCTTGCCCTTAAGAGCGATTGGTACGACCCGGTTGCCGTGTAGGTTGCAATGGCTAGCTTGGACGACCTCGCCCTTGCGGTCGAGGGAATCCATCCCTTTCAAATCGGCGAACAAGCATACGTTCTTCGGCGCGCCCTGTCCGATTGGTTTGGCCAACATTGAGGCGGCGAAGAAGATCGTCACCTTAACGCCTTGCTCTTTCTTATACAGCACGGCCAAGTCTTGCACCACGTTGGTGGCGCTGGCAACGCTGTAGACGATAGTAAGGCCCCGTCGCTTCGGCGAGCCAAGCAAAGCTGGTTGTCCATCGAAGCAGGCTCATCCACCAAAGCAACACGGTTCCACGAAACATCGCTATCGCTCACTACTCCTCTCTGAGTCTTGCTTATAACACCACGAAGGACAGTCAGCCGGGTGAGATAACATTGATGGCGCGATTTCCGCCAATGGGCGGACAGCGCCGCTAATTCCGTCGCCGTCAATGCCGGAAACGCCGCCGTCGAGGCAGCCGATAACAACCCTACACCGGTGGCGTAATCGATGGCGCGGCGTTGATCAGGCCAACCGGCGACGTGCCTATACCCGTTTCAAGGTTTGGGGCCATCAAAATATCCGGCTCTGGCAGGGCGGACGGAGTAATCCGGCCGGCGGCGGGCGTGGCGTCATATCGGCTACCGTGGCCGGCGGCGAACACAATTCGATCTCACCGAGCGAGCGCACCGCTAACGACGGTGGAATCGCGGGTGCGACTGGCAACGTACCGACTCCGACCGGTGCCTTAACTCACGATAGCTAAGCCTCTGGCGGTGGCTTAGCTATCGTGAGTTAAGGCACACCTCAGCTAGACTACTTTGGCTGCGAATTACCCTCTAAGATCTTGAAATTAAAGTAAATTTAATCAAACCAAAATTCAAATTTCGGATGCTGCACCACCGACTTTACGCAACAACCTGACCAGCGTCCCCGCCTCTTCTTCAGTCAGATATACCGCAAAGTGTTGCTCCACAGCGCCTCGGTAAACCGGCCACATCCGTTTACGTAACGTATCTCCTTTCTCCAATAAATTGGCGTAAAGCCCGCGCCGATCTTTCGAACACCGCTCACGCGAGATGAGTCCTTCTTTTTCTAATCTATCGCATAAACGTGTCAGGTTGCTGCGGCTCAGGACAATCCGTTCTCCCAAATCAAAAAATCGGAGCAAGGGCGGCAAAGCGGAATGGGAGGCGGCTGGACACCCGTTGGATAAGATGCCAGCGTAAAAACCAGTCGATCTTTTTATTGGCCCAAATAGACGTGATTAGTATGTAGATCAGTCATTTTCCCGCCTCGTACGGAAAAAAACCGAGCGGTGATCCGGTTGTAACGGCCATTAGTGTATCTGTGCGCAAGCCATAGCCAGTCAAACCCTCGGCTTGCATGAGGCGACAGTCTTCAACCAAACTGGCCATCGACTCTGGGGTTGACGAGCATGGGTAAATAGCTGATCAAGAAAATTAAAAAGGCTGCGATCCACAAAATCTGCGAGATGGCGACCCACAGCAGATAAGGCTCGCTCACGAATAACGGCACGATGACTCTCGCCACCGCGCTAAGGATCAGCATGGCCAAGGCGATGGGTATGGTTGGAGGTGGCTTTTGCACGTTTCTGCCGGTATGGCCTAGCGTGACTCGCGCCATCATGCTCAAGGTGATGACCCCGATGCCGCCCACGCTAAAGGCATGAAGCACTATCAAGACCGGCAAATTCAGTAAAGGCGTCAAGGCTATGAGCAGGAAACCAAGATTAATCGCGCCAAAAGCGATAAACAGGCTCCATAGCAACGGCTTTTTCCAAATGCCCGGCGTATGCCAACCTGCCAGCCGAATGGCATTGGCAACCAGCAAACCGAGCGAAATGGCCGCCGCCAACCACTGATGCCCCATGCCCACTTCCGTGATTAAAAATAGGCTATACAAAACGATAATGGCGATATCCAGTTTCTCGGAATTCTTCACTTTGATGGGATAACCGACACCGGCTTCGATAAAAAATGGAATCACCCGGCGGCCCATGAACAGCACCAGCCCGACCACCAGGAACAAGCCACCGCGAATACTGATAAATACCCCGCTCTCAACCAGACCCGCCGCACCAAGATAAAAAAGACAATTGCCAATCAGCAATAAAACCAGAATGGCGATAATGCCGGACTGCTTCCATTGCTTGGCTTTCCTGATTGGATCAATGATGGAGGCGGTCAGGCCGACCATAAACAGCAGATCAAACAACCCAGCCAGGAAAAGCAGCGGCGTGCCGAACAAAAACAACACTCGCGCCATGGCCCATAAGCCAAACAGTCCCATCAGGCCGACGCCGCGCAGCGTTTGCACTCCTGTCCAATTCTTAACGGCGGTCAGCAAAAACCCGGCAATAACAGCCAGTGCAAAGCCGTAAATCATTTCATGTGCGTGCCATTGAAACAGCGACATGCGGTTAATCGATAGCGGCCAATGCAACAGATAGACGCCCATCCACAGCAGCATCGACACCACGGCAAAAACTGCCGCGCCGAGGAAAAAGGGCCGGAACCCCAAGTTCCATACGGCGGATTGCGTCAGGGATTGTGCGTTAATGGCTGGTGCCCTCGGAACGAGTGATTTTGTTATACACGTTGTACTTGCCGACCGGCTTGCGCATCGGCAACCGCTTGACTTCCTTTAGAGTGGCCGCATCGTAAACCACCAGCGCGCCGTCATTTTCCCAGATCGACACCAGCGCATATTTGCCGTCGCGGGTAAATTCGGTGTGGGCGGCAGTCTTGCCTGGTTCCGGGCGTAGGGTCTTGACGATCTCCAGCGTACGCTTGTCGAGCAATTGCATCGCGTCTTTGTCCTTGCTCATCATCGCGTCCACCCAGGCGTAAGGCGTATTCTCGTGACTACGCATAAAAAAGGCTGGGCCGGCAGTCTTGATCTCCTTGATGATTTTCCAATCCTTTATGTCAATCACGCTGACCACGCCGTCTTTAAGGTTGGGCGTGGCCATCACCGGACGGCCCAGATACGTCCACGAAATTCCGGAACCGAGATGCGGCAGGCCGCTCAATGGCAGGTCGGCCACCTTGCGCCGCACGTCGAGATTCACCACCTGACCGCCGGGCGCGGGTTTATCGCTGCCGTCAGCGGGCCGAGCCGCGCCCAGTACATAAGCGTAATCTGGGCTGAAAAAGAAATCGTCGAGCATCGCGTCGAGCGGGGTAACGCGCGGCGTCCACATCCCCGGCGCGGCGATGGCCTCTTTCATCTTGTAATCGTGAACGTAGCCTTTGAAAACCGGCTCGGCTTTGGGGTCGTAGCTCAACTCCCAGATTTCGGGAATATCCTTGAGCGCGGCCACGAAGCTGTTGCGCGGCGCGGCGTCGTATACCGCCGACACCCGCGAAGTTTTGCCCGCCGCGTTCGCCACTGGAATAACGCGGTCGACGCTTAGATCCGCCGCTTTCAGCAACACCAGGGTATGCGGTAGATAATTGGCCGCCATCACCCACTGGCCGTCGCCGGAGACCGCGATATTGCGGGTGTTGATCCCGGCGCGGATTTCGGCCACCACTTTCAGGTTGTAAAGATCGAATTTGCTGATCCAGCCATCGCGCGAGGCGAAAAATACGTAACGCCCGTCCGGGGTAAATTTCGGCCCGCCGTGCAGGGCAAACCGGCTGGGGAAACGGTGAATCGGCTCAAACCTGTCACCGTCCAAAATCGTGACGTGGTGGTCGCCCGCTTCCACCACCACGAACAAATTCAGCGGGTCGGCGCTGAAGGTCGGCTTCTCTGGCAGGCTGCCCGCCTTGACCGATTCGACCCGCGAGGCGCGGATTTCCGCCTCGCCCCATTGCGGTGACACGGTGGGCGGGGTGTAGATAAAGTCGGCCAGCGCTTGAATTTCTTCTGGTTTGAGCTTGCCCTTGAAGCCCGCCATTTGCGTGGCCGGCCGGCCGCCGGTGATGACCGCCAACGCTTCCGGTTTCTTCAGCCGTTCCAGATTTTGTGGTAACAAGGCTGGCCCCAATCCGCCCAGGCGATCGACCCCATGACAGGCGACGCAATGCTGTTGATAGAGCGGCGCGGGATCGGGCGCGGCGTTAGTGGAACCAGCTAGCGCTAGCAAGGTGGCGAATACGAACGCTTTTTTCATGAGGTGAGGCTCCGGCGCGGGGTTCGGTACGGGGTGACGGTCAGGCGTTCGCCGCCGCTCGCTACGCCGATTTCTTCATCATCCAGATAACAAGCGGGGTCTTCGGCCCACGGATCGCCGGTGAGCTGCTGGGCGCGCACCCGCGTGTTACCGCCGCAGATGTCGACAAATTGGCATTGGTCGCACCGGCCCTTGACCGGACGGGGCTTCGATTTTAAGCCGGCCATCAGCGGGTCGCGGGTATCGGGCCAGATTTCCGAAAAAGGCCGCTCGCGGACATTGCCCAAGGTGTGATGCCACCACATGGTATCGGGATGAACGTTGCCGAGGTTGTCGATGTTCGCGACGTTGATGCCGGAGGCGTTGCCGCCCCATTGCGCCAGTTTGGCGCGAAGATGTCCTGCCAATTCGGGAAAATGGCGTCGCGCCCAGAACAGCAAATACACGCCGTCGGCGTCATTGTTACCGGTCACGAATTCCCTGGATTTACCGGCTTTCACCGAGCGCCAGCAGGTATCAAACAGCAACTCCATCGCTTGCCGGGTGGTACGATGGCGGGCGTCATCCTTGCGGTTACGGTTGCCGCGCCCGGCGTAGTTGAGATGGGAAAAATAGAATTTGTCGATCTGTTCAGTCTCTAGCAACGCCAGCAAGCGCGGCAAATCGTGGGCGTTGTCCTCGGTCATGGTATAGCGGATTCCGACCTTGATACCGCGTTCCCGACACAGCTGAATGCCGTGTAGCGAGGCGGCAAACGCACCCGATTGACGGCGGAAGCGGTCATGGGTATCGGCGACGCCATCCAGGCTGACGCCAACATAATCGAAGCCGACTTCGGCAATTTGGCTGATGTTACTTTTAGTGATCAGCGTACCGTTGGACGACAACGCGACATAAAATCCCAGCGCTTTGGCGCGGTGGGCGATAGCGTAAATATCCGAGCGCAACAACGGTTCGCCGCCGGACAGAATCAGCACCGGCACCCGGAATGTTTTCAAATCGTCCATGACGGTGAAGACTTCTTCAGTGCGCAATTCACCGGGAAAATCGGTGTCGGCGGAAATTGAATAACAGTGCTTGCAGGCCAGATTACAGCGCCGCGCCAGATTCCAGATCACCACCGGGCCGGGCGGATTGTGTTTCGGCGCAAGCGGCGTGGGTCGGGCGATTTCTTGCATGAACTGGGTGATGCGGAACATCGAAACTATCCTTCAACCGTGCAGGCGCAGACCCGTTTTCTTGAGAATCCGAGTGCTGTAGAGAATGGCGTGGGCGCGGCACTGGCCGCCCAATAGCTCGGCAATACGGTCGGCTTTTAAATTCACTTCCTCGCGGCTTGCCCCATGAGCCATCGCAAAGAGGTTGTAGGGCCAATCCGGTTGATGACGGGGCCGGCGATAACAGTGGGTGACGAATTCCAGCGCCCCGACTTGCGCGCCCAATTCGTCCACCGCCGCATCCGCCACATCCCAAACAGTCATGCCATTGGCGGCGTAGCCAATGCGGTAATGATTCGGCACCACGCCGATACGGCGAATGGCTCCCGCATCCAGCAGCATTTGCAATCCGGCGATAACGGTTTCCGCGTCGCTATCAAGTTGCGCGGCCAGCGCGTGATAGGGCTGCAAGTCCAGCGGCAGACCGGCCTGAGTCGCAAGAATGAGCGGTTTAAGCGCCTGAATGGCGACTCCCTTCTCCTTTTCCGAGAGAGGGATTGGATGTGAGGATCGAGGCGCTGGCGACACCGGAGGTTTAACCAAACGCGCCCCGACCGCGAACCGCGCTTCGATAAAATACTCCCGCTCCTTGGGAAAATTGAACACCGGCAATCCGGTCGCCGCGTTGATATGCTCGATCGCCTCGGTCATTCCGTCAGGCGTTTCGGTCGCCAGCACAAACCACATGTTAAAAGCATGGTCGCGCCGGTAATTGTGAGCGACTTGCGGGAACTGGTTGACGAGAGCGGTGATGCGTTCGAATTCCGCGTCCGGCGCTTGCACGGCCGCCAACGAAAACGCGCCGCCCAGCCGCTCGATTTGATAGAGCGGCCCGAAACGGGTCAGCGTACCGTCCGCCAGCAACTCCCGCAGCGCCTGCAATACCGCCGCTTCGCCGGCTTCCAGCCGGTCGCCCACCACGGCAAAAGGCCGCTGGACTAACGGAAACCCACCTTGCCATTCGTCGATCAGGCGGCGCTTCAACTCGTCCATGCCACCGCCTCGAGCTCGCTCACCCGCCGCGTTTCCGCGCGCGCTGAAAGTACCGGGACTGGCAGATAACAGGCTCCGCGCTGGCGGAAACAGCGGGTACTGAACAAGACAGCATGCGGATACTTCATCAGTGGATGGCGGACGCGTAAGGCGTCAATGCGATCTAAAACCTCATGACGCTCTCGACCGTGCATCATGCAAAACAGATTATACGGCCAAGCTGGCAAGCGGCGCGGACGCCGATAACAAAGATTAACGCCAGATTCGGCCGCCAGCGCTCGTCCGATCGCGCTGATCCCGGCATCTGGAATATCCCAGACCACCATCGCGTTAGCGCGATAGCCCAATTCCCGATGCCGGACGATAACGCCCAGCCGCTTGATCAAGCCTTGTTCGAGCCAATTCCGCAACCGTTCGATGACCCAGCGCTCGCTAATGCCCAGCGAATCCGCCAGCGCCCGATACGGTTGCGCGACCAGCGGCAAGCCCGGTTGCAGCATGGTTAACAGCGTCCGGTCAAAGGCGCTCAACTCAACAGCGGATCGGGCATCCGTCACCGCCGTTCGAGACGGTGAGCATTGCGGGCCGCCATCGCGCAAATCAAAACCCAGGTCGATATGGAATTCTTCCAGCAGCGGCAAATCGAGCAGCGGCAAGCCAGTGTGTTGCTGAATCTCGGTCAGGATCGCGTGTAATCGGGTGGAAGAAGCCGCTGTCAGCACAAACCAGAGATTAAACGCATGTTCGCGCTGATAGTTATGATTGACTTCCGGGTAGCTGTTGACCTGTCCCGCCACGGCGTCCAACAACGCTGGAGGAACCGCCAGCGCCGCCAGGGTGCTGACGCCCAGCTTTCGCGGCGCGAACACCGCCCCCACTCGGCTGATTTTGCCCTCGCCCCGCCAGCGCCGTAGCGCTGCCAACACCTCGGTTTCATCCCACCCCAACTGCTCGGCGATGTGCTGAAACGGCCGACTGACCAGCGGAAAATCGCGCTGAAACCCATTGAGCAATTCGAGATCAGAAGCGTCCATTTCAAAAGCCGATGCGGTGGGCGCGGGCGGTGAAGAAAATACCGCTCGGACTTTCCACCGCCAATTCGGCTCGCTTGGCGAAACTGGCGGTGTCGTAAACGACCACCTTGTTATCGTCGCGGGCTGAAATCCACACGGCTTCGCCGCGTGGGGTAAATTCCAGGTGCAGCACGGCTTTCCCTGGCTCCAGCGTCTGAACGATCTGGCCGGCCAGGGTATCAATGACCTGGACGAAGCCATTATCGGGAAAAGCGAAGTTGACCCACACTTGCCGGCCGTCGGGACGGGCGACCACGAACACCGGCTGCCCGCGCACCGCGATGCGGGCGGTTTCCTTCCAGGTCAGCGTATCGGCCACCAACACTTCATGGCGACCGATGGCGGGCAAATAAACCTGCCGGCCGGCCACCGCCCAGCCGCGCAAATGCGGCATTTTGTAAACCGGTAGCTTTTCCTCGCCTTTACCATAGTTCGGCAGGATACGCTGGACGCCCGCTTGCGGTTGCCAGGTATCCAGCAGCGCAATACCGTCCTCGCCGAACAATCCGGCCAGATAATAGCGGCCGTCCGGCGTCACCAACCCATCATAAGGCGCGCGACCGATACCAGTGAATTTCTCGATCTTGACCGCTGGGGGATCATGGACATCCGCGACCCAGATCTGATCGGCGTCGAACAGCGAATAGATGAAACGATCGCCCGGCAAATCAGCGATGCCGACCACTTTTGATAAGTTGCCGTCGCCGTAGGCGGCGGGGACATCGGCCACCGGCTCCAGCGTGTCGGCGGCGAACACCTTAAGGCCGCCCGGTTCGTAATTGGCCACGGCGACCAAACGGCCGTCCTGCGAAATCGCCCCGCCGATGCTGTTGCCGCCCTGCACGATGCGCTTGTCTAACATCCCGCGCAGTATATCCACCTTGCTCAAACCGCCGTCGCGCCCGAACACGTAGGCGTAACGCTGATCGCGGGAGAACACCACCGAAGCGTGGGATAAATCGCCCAAGCCGTCCACCCGCTGCACGATGCCGTTGTTGCTGGTGCTGATAATGACCAGCCGCCCTGCGCCGCGTTCGACAATAACGCCAAGATCGCCGGTACCGCGTAGCATTGGTTCGGCGCTCCAGGCCAGCAGCGGCCAGACCAGAAACAGCCATCCCCAGGATACCCCGGTTTTTAGCCACGTCATTTGATTTCCTCCGGAAACCCACGCCGCAGTTCGACCACCATCCAATCGGCCTCGGCCTCGCTTAAAAAAGGTTTCCAAGGCGGCATGGCGGTGCCGGGTCGGCCCAGCAAAATGGTGTATTTCAAACCGGCGGGTGGTTTGTCGCGCAAGGCATCGGGCAACAAAGCAGGTCCCAATCCGCCACGCAGGGTCAGGCCGTGGCACGAACCACAATCCTGCCGCACCATGCGAATCAGTTCACGGCGGCGTTCCGCCGAGGGTGCGAGAGTCTCTTGGGCCAGTGTCGACAGGCTGACAAGACCCATTAACAGCAAAACCGGCCGATGGATTTTCACGGGCTGTACAGGACGCTTTCGGTTGGAATGGGCGGTTAATGTTGCAAGGGGGGGGGGATTAAACCGCCGCCGTCCACCGGAACGACGGCGAGCCTGTTGCGTCCTTACTTAGCCATTCCCAGAATCCACGTTACCAGTACCTGCAAATCCGCATCCGGCACGGTGGGATTGGGCGGCATGGGGATCTGGCCCCATACGCCCACGCCACCGGCTTTAATTTTGGCGGCCACCGTGGTGGCGGCATCGGCTTGTCCCTTATATTTGGCCGCTACTTCCTGATAAGACGGTCCGATCACTTTCTTGTCTACTTGATGGCAAGCCAGGCAATTGTATTTCTTCGCCAAGTCCTCGCTTGCCCGCGCCGCCGGGACCATCAGCAAAGCCAAGACAATAGCACTCAGGTAGCTGATTTTCATTATTATTCTCCTAGTTTTAATAAACGTCGTGTTGGGTGTTATACACGTTGAACTTGCCGGTTGGGGTAATCAGCTTCGGGTCTTTGATGACCGTCTTGAGCTTGAGGGTCTTGTCATCCACGACCACCAGAGCCGATTCCTTATCCTTAGCGTTCCAGACTGAGAACCAGACCTCATCCCCGGCCCTATTGAATTCCGGCTGCACGACTCGCTTGGCGCCATCGCCCAAACCGGCCCATTCGGCAATCGGCAACACCTGATACGGCTTGTTCAAATCCTGGAGATCGAACACCGCCACCGATTGGCTGATCTTGGCGTCCGGGTTCAGCGCGGTATCAACATACAGGTTCTTCGATTTGGGATGCGTCTTGATGAACAACGAACCGCCGCCCTGGCCTTTCAACGTCTGCACTACTTTCCACGCCTGATCTTTGTGCTTGTCGGGATCGGTGCCGATCAGGGAAATCGATTCATCGCCCAGATGGCTGGTTGCCCACACCGGGCCGAAATTGGGATGCACGAAGTTCGCGCCACGACCGGGATGCGGAATCTTGCCCACATCGACCAAGCTTTCTAGTTTGCCGTCCTTGGTATCCACCACCGCAACCTTGTTGGATTGATTGGCGGCCACCATGAAATAGCGCTTGCTGGCGTCCCAGCCGCCATCATGCAGGAAGCGGGCGGCGTTGATTTCAGTGATGCCGAGGTTGTCCAGATCGCTATAATTGACCAGCAAAATTTTGCCGGTTTCCTTGACGTTAACCACAAATTCCGGCTTGTCGTGCGAGGCTACAATGGACGCAACGCGCGGTTCTGGATGATATTCCTGGGTATCAACCGTCATGCCGCGCGTGGAAACGATCTTCAGCGGCTCCAGGGTATCGCCATTCATCAGCACAAACTGCGGCGGCCAATACGACCCGGCGATAGCGTACTTATCCTCGTAGCCCTTGGCTTTTGAAGTATCCACCGAACGCGCTTCCAGACCGACTTTGATCTCGGCGACATTATCCGGCTTCTCCATCCACAGATCGATCAGATTGATCTTGGCGTCGCGGCCGATGACGAACAGATAGCGCCCGGAGGCTGACAAGCGCGAGATATGCACCGCATAACCGGTCTTGACGATGTTAATGATCTGCTTGGTATCGCCATCCACCAGCGCGACTTCCCCGCTGTCGCGCAGGGTGGTGGAGAAGATGTTTTCGATATTATAGTTGTTCATCTTCTTGGTGGGCCGCTGTTCCGGCGGCACCAGCATCTTCCAGGTCGCCTTCATCTGCTTCATGCCGAATTCCGGCGGCATCGGCGGCTCCTGCTGAACATAGCGCGCCATCAAATCGACTTCTTGTGGGGTCATATCGCCTTAAGTTTGCCAATTGGGCATCCCAGCGGGCGACCCGTAGGCAATGAACACCTTGAGATATTCGGTACCCTTGGGCAAGGTAATATCGGGGGTCAACGGTTTACCGGTAGCGCCTTTACGCAGCACGCCATGACAGCCCGCGCAACGCTCGAAGTAAACCTGGCGAGCCTTGACGAACTCCGCTTCGGTCATCGGCGGGGCCTTCGGGTCGATATTCTGGTGCATCGGCTCATTGGCCAAGGGCGAACCGCCCGCCTGATACTTGACCTCGGCCTCGGTCACGCTCTTTTTGGCGACCGGATCTTCCGCCAGCGCAAGGCTAAAAGTGAACGGCAGCGCGGCCAGGGCAACGGTGAGTTGTTTTAATTTTAGATAATGTGACATGGTTCGCTCCCCATAAGGCGTCAGTTTGGGCTGCGGCCTCGGTTATTTTGACAAATAATGATGTCGATATACCGCAAAGAAAACCGCCATGCCTTGATTTGCATCAAGATGTCAAACACTGGATTTTGAGTGAGGTTGGTCGTCAACAAGGGACGTCAAGCCGCCCTAGCCCATAAAAAATCGCCTTGGAGAAGCTGGAGTATGTCAGTGTCATTCCAAGCCGCCTTCTCCCGCTTGCGTTGGAGGGTAGCTTGGGTAGAAACGTAAACGCCCGCACGCTCGTCTTCAAAGCCTGACGAAGCGTCTGAGGAGCGTAAACTACAGCTGGAAGGCCGCGCGGAACAAGCCGCCAACCCGCATCCGTCCGGGATGTTTGAAAACCTAGCAATTAGTATCGGCGATGTTGAAATCGGCGGCGCTATAGCATTTCAATGGAAAAGGCTGTCCGCGCTGTTATGCAGCAACCTGCTGCCATATGGCCCAAAGCATCTTGAGCGCGCGTGCTGCCACCCAACGCTTATCGGGAGCGCGATCATTCAGTCATAAGTGGGGCACTAAGACTTAGCGTACAAATGTACGCTACAAATGGCATGCGTTTTTTGAGTGTCAAGAAAACAAATTTAATGAGGGTCGTGGTTGTCAAGAAGAATATGAAGGAACGGGCTGTTAACTTCTCAAGCAGCGACCTTCGTCTCTTGTAATAGGTCGGCATTTAAAAGTCGGATCAGGCCCGACGCTTAACCTTTAGCTCAGTTTCTTGAAGATTTGCGGAAAAAATGCTGAATGCTGTCTGGTCATTAATAATTTAAGAAACGGATAATATCGTATGCTAAGGCCCGCCTCCGCTCAATCAGTTTAGCCTGCCGCTAAAGTCAGACCGATGTGCGCCTATCCTAGCGGACCCAAGTGGGACAGCACTATTTTTAGCTATTGCAGTCTGATTTTTTGCACCCTTTAAATTGACCTGAAGGTCAGGAAGCGAACAAAAGCTGTGAAAAAAAGCCAGGCGCTGTTTCACAGTTTGGTGGAGTCGACCCTTGTTTTTAAAGCAGATGAAGCGCGAGTCCTCTTCTCTTTAATCAAAGACTCTAGATAGCTGTTTTTTACGTTTTCTTCCATGAATTTATTGACTACCCATGCCATTTTAGGGTCATTGGCGATCAGTTCGCTGCCATCCAGCTCATATTCAATTGAGCCCTTAGGATGTTTCTTCACCATATGGACTGCTTGTTTATATTCGTTTTCGAAAAATTTTTTTAATGATGAATCGAGCTGATTATTCATCAATGCTATGAATTCAGCCTGCGTGAATTTTTTTCTACCGCGATTTTCATAAGTCTCCTCTCCAGATTCAATGAAGCTGTCCAAAATGTAGTCACTGTCCTGGCATAATACATCCCAAAGCCACTCTGATGCGTTATTATATTTTGTGATAGGCGATTTTTTGGTTGACGATGCCTCTTCTGGTTCTTTAAATCGGCCATAAGCTACTATGCTTTCCAAATTGAGATAGTTGTGGTGCGAAAGTATATCTTTTTTCCATTCTGCGGATTCAATGAGTTTTTCGGCATAAAATTTTGCGAGAGCGCCAAGGTTAACAGTACTGCTGAGATCCTTATAATAAAAGCCATCAACCGGTACGGGGAGCATTTTTTTATGGCACTCATGTAGGATCCAGCGCCATTTGTTTTCAGATCCCTCATCAGATTTCATCCAAGAGCCATCATCAAAATAACCGACACAAAACTCATGCCGGTTCGCTTGACTAGCGGTCGTCCGCAGCACGATGGTTCCGAGATGGCCCGCATCACCGGCGACTCGGCCTTTTAGCATGCCGTTATTATTCGCGTTATCAGGATTGACATGCTTTCGGTCATGAAAGCAATTAGTAAGATAAAATTGTTGAATTTTATTTGATTTTGACAAGACATCGACCACTTCTTGCCTGGGATGAAAATGAGCGTGCTTGCCGCAAGAGATAAATGCCGCGGCAGGCTCGATTGCGTCGACAAAATCTTCCGAAGTGCTTTCGCGAGAGCCGTGGTGGCCGCATTTGAAGGCGCAAACATGCTTTTTGATTATTTTATTGGCTAAAAACAGTTCATCGCCCGCTTCAAGATCGCCGGCGGTGAAGTAGCTGAATTCACCAAAATTGACTAACCACGGCAGGCTGGCGTCATTATTTTTAAATCCTCCCATGTCTGGCTTCATTCCACCGAGACATTGGAGTTTAAATTCTATCGGTTTCTTCATGCTTTGCACTTGAAAAGTAAAGTGAGTGCTGCTAGTAGCATAAACTGGTTTGATGCCTTTTTTAACCAGGAAATTGATAAATTGGTTGGGTCCGTTGCTCGCCGTCCAGGTTCCGAATGCATTTTGCTTTTCGACAGGATGGACATATTGCTCTATTTTTATCTTTTCTTGCTCGGAAACTGTTTGTAATCCTTGATAATGATCATTATCGTAGTGGCTACAAATTACAAGGTGCAGCGTTTTGATATTGAGTTGTCCCAGGTAACGAATCACCGTTCCTCCACCGCGAGTTCTTGTGCCACCATCAATCAATATATTGATAGGTTCTTTTATGATCTTATCCTCTTTAATCGGTATACAGCGAATCAAGGTGGATTCACCTTGCCCCACGTCAATGTGATGGATTTCCAGCATAGGCTCTTCGATGACATCAAAAGTATTCTCATGATTGAGCGAAACGCTGCCTTCAATTTTACTGGGTTCTTCCTTGGAACCCGTAAATTCCTTTAAAGCGCCAGAATTCTTCTTAAGCCTCTTGGCCAAGCTCTCTTCTTTTCCCGAATTCTCTTCTTCTTTTCCTGGGCTGACGCAATTTTCATGTTCCGTGATATGATCACTACAATAATCACGCTTGCAGATCGGGCACTGACTGACTTCTATTTCAGTTTTATCGCACTTTACGCATTTCATGGCTTGGTTCCGTGTGTTAGCTGTCAACTAGGCAATGGGCTCGGAGTGCATCCGAGCCTGTTACGAACCATGCCGCGCCAGGAGCTGTTGCTGGGTGCTGGCGTCGTTTTCGCCGGTGACCTCAAGCCCTCGATCGTGCTGAAAGCGCTTGAGGGCTTGAACGAACAAGGGGCTAACAGCGCCGTTTTCGGGACCGCAAAAATAGCCGAGGTTGTTCAAGCGCTGTTGCACGCCTCTCAGGTCGGATACCGGTTGCAGGTGACGGACATTGAGCGCAAATTCCTCTCTGCTCTCGCCATCGCCCAAGTACAAGCTTGCTTTTTTTGCATCCGCGGGAAGATAAATCCATAGCCTGCCATCCCGGTCGGTCATGCCGGAATCGATTTTGCCATCAACCACCAATTGAAACGGTTGATTCGCTCGCGGCACGCCATTTTTCAGCAGACGTAAATGAATCGTTGTGGGGAATCCCTTGCGCTTGAACCGGTGGCGCTGGTCGGTGGGCTTCTTCTCTTCCTTGTGCCGCTTGTCGGGGATGACCACCAGATCACCGATCCGCAGCACGTTGGGATTGGAACGCACGCGCCGCAGATCGGCGTTATCCGGGTGGTTCCAGAGGGTGTCGGGAAAGAAGCCGTGTTCCAGGGCGATGCTGGAAATACAGTCGTTGACTTTGGCGACGTGAAGTTGGGGCATGATCGGTTCTCGTGAGGTGCTTACTGAGTGCGCGGGCCGAGCGATTGCATGAAATCCCACGCTTCTCTATCGAGATCGGGGAAGGTGATCTGGCACTGGCCGGGGTCTTTGATGCCGTCCACCCGCGCCCAGCCTTTCTCGTCCAGCGTGCCTTGCTTGACGGTTTGATCCGGCATGGTGATTTCGTATTTCGCGCCTGGCACCGGCCGGCTTGCTTCGTCCACCAATTCAATTTCGATCCAGTGAACTGGCCGGGGTGGTGTATCGGTAATGAGGGTTTGGCGAGTCGTTGGATCAAGCGCGGTGCTTAGCGGCTGGTAGCTGTTGGCTGTTGGTCTTGGAGGCGGTGAGGCAGGCGGCGCGACGGGCGCTCCGCCTGATCCACCACTCGACCGCGGTCGAAAATAGCCCCGATAGCCGCCCTCCGGGATGACCGGCACGAACGGCTTGACCGGCGCTCGGCCGTATTTACCGGTTTGCGTTTGCCGCTGCTTGGCGATGACCTCGGCCATCTCGCCAGGATCGGCCTTGTCGGCCTCCTCCGCCGATTTGGGACTCGCTGGCGTTACCGCAAGACCGGGCGTGCCGGCCAGCGGCGGCGAACCAGGGCCAGAATTGATCTTGACCAGCCCGCCGTCGAGCGTCAGCAGCGCGCCCTTGAGGGTGATGCCCTCAGGGCCGATGACCACGCTGGTACCGCCGCATTTGAGGGTGATGCCGGACACCGCTTCAATAACGATCCCTTGCGCTTTCAGATAACTGTTGCCGGTAATCTGTTGGCTGTGGCCGGACTGAAACACCTCGATCGCATCGCCATGCACGGTGAAGGAATGACTGCCCTGAATCGAGATGGCTTGCTTGCCGCCGACCTGGAGGTGGCGGTCGTTCTCGATCCGCTCGTGGTGATCGTGACCGACAAGTTCGTGACGGTTATTCTCGACGTGCTCGAACCGGTCTTGTTTGACGATGAGATGACGATTGCGGCCGGTCCACTCGAAACAGTCATTTTTTACCCGCACGTCCTGGTTGCGCTGGGCGTGGATGAAAAGCTGCTCTTCGTCTTTCTTGTCCTGAAAGCGAATTTCGTTGAAACCGCCGCCGCCCTTGCTGGAGCAGCTTTTGAGGGTGGACAGAGTGGCGTTGGCGGGAAGATCATAAGGCGGCATGCTGCCGCCGTTGTAGACCCGCCCGGTAATGATTGGACGGTCGGGATCGCCCTCCAGAAAATCAACGATGACCTCTTGGCCGATGCGGGGTAGAAACAGCGCGCCCCAGCGTTTGCCAGCCCAGTTTTGCGAAACCCGAATCCAGCACGAGCTCGTCTCGTCGGCCTTGCCGTAGCGGTCCCAGTGGAACTGCACTTTCACCCGGCCATATTTATCGGTCCAAATCTCCTCGCCGCTTTTCCCGACCACGATAGCGGTTTGCGGCCCTTGCACCACCGGTTTGGGCGTGGCCAGCGGCGAACGAAAGGCTTGCTGGCCGCGAATCGCGGCGAAACGGCATTGATAGTGATAACCACCGTTGCCATCTTGACCAGTTTCGTAATCTTCAGCCCGCAGTTCGTAGTCGGTGGAGACGACCAGATAGTCGTCGTTCTGATCGGCGCGCGGATATCGGCTCAGCGCGAACAGAGCGCCCGCCAATAAGCCTTGCGCCTTGGCCTGGCCTTGCACGATTTCCCGCCGCGCCGCCAGCGCTTCCAGCCGCACTCGAACATAGTCATCGCCTTGGTCGTGCTCGGCGTATTGACCGGGAAAATCGAATAGCTCGAATCCGCGGCTGACCCCGCTGTTTTCCATCGCCCGCCGCGCGTCCAAATTCTTGCGGGGAGCCTTGAAATCGAAATCACTCAGTGCGCAGGCGCCGGTTTGCACTTGCTTGCCCACGGCCCAGTCGAAAATATGGTCGCGCTGGCGGTGGTGCTGGGGATCGGGCGGGTAATAGGGGATGTCCGCATAACCCCGCACCTTTTGATGAGAGCCGTAGCCGTCCGCCAGCACCACTAGATGAAAACCGTTCTGGTGCTTGAAGTAGTAGTAAATGCCTTCTTGTTCCATCAGCCGACTGATGAAATTGAAATCCGTCTCCCGATACTGTACGCAGTAGTCGCGAGGGCGGTAATGACCGCTCAAGCGATTCTCAAAACCTGAAAACCCCCGCTCCCGGAACAGCGCCATGATGAGGTCGGGAACGGTTTGGTTCTGAAAAATCCGACAATCAATATTGTGGGTGAGAAACCATAGCCAGGGCCGCAGCACGGCCCGATAGACGGCATGACGGCCCCGAATCCCGGCATAGCGAAAGTCGCTGACGTAGCCGTTGTAATAACGGGTCGCAGCGCCTTCCGTGATTGTTTCCACCCGCACGGTCATGTTGCGGCCGAGCACCGTGTCCAGGTCGATGTCGTTGTCTTCGCTCAGCAATTCGAGGCGGTACTCGAACAATTGCCCCAGATGATCGAATGCCTGCATCCGGTGCAGCAGCAGCGCATCGTCGGCCAGATTCTCCACGCTCACCGCTACGAAGCGATGTTTTTGAGTGGCTTTCGGAACCCAGGGACTTTCCAATACAACCGGCATGACGTTTACCCGTTAACCCGCGCGTTATTGTATTTCGCGCGTCGGTGATTCCGCTGGAACCGGCCCTCCGCGCGCTGGCGACCATCGCCAACCAAAGCGATGGCAAACACCGTGCCGGAGAAAATAATGGTAATTATTCTTTATTTATCAAATTTTTAAAGATGGATAAGAGATAGCCGAGAGCATCGCGGAACGCGCCGAAACGCGACAAAGAGATCGGTGATTGGATAAAAATGATTTGAAATCAATGCCTCAAGCGAAGCGCAGCCGAGTGCCCTGGTGCAACCAACGTCGCACCTCGCCGCGGGTGAAGGTGGAGCGGGCGGCTAAAGATCTTCGCCGGTGGCGGAATCGCGTTCCTTACGGCGCGAGAGCCGCTTGTTCAGAGCCTGCCGCGACAAGCCCAACATACCCGCCGCCACGCCCTGATTGCCGTCCGCCCGCCGCAACGCCTCCCGCACTAGCGCCTCCTCGGCTTCATCCAGAGTGGGCAATCGTTCGACGGTCAATAGACCAGAAAAGTCCGCTGTCGGACTGGTTTCCTCGGCCAGCAACGGTGCCGCGCCCATCGCCGCCTTGAAGCTTTGCAGTGACAAGGCGCTGCCTTGATGGAGAGCGACCGCATCGAAAATCATTGCCTCCAGTTCGCGCACGTTGCCGGGGAAGCTGTAGCTTTTCAGCAGCCGGTAAAGTTCCAGCGGTGGAGTCGGCGGCGGCTTGTGCAAGGTGTGCGCGGCTTTCTCCAACAGATGGTTGACCAGCAGCGGAATATCCTCCAGCCGCTGGCGCAACGGCGTCAGATGCAGGTGATGGGTTCGCAACCGATAATACAAATCCTTGCGAAACGAGCCGGCCTTGACCCGTTCAGCTACATCGTAATTGGTCGCCACCACGACGCGGGCGCGGCACTGGCGCGGCCGATCCACCCCCAGCGGATAATAGGTTCCTTCTTGCAGCAGCCGCAGCAGCTTGACCTGAGAAGGGGCGGAAAGATCGCCAATTTCATCGAGGAACAAGGTGCCGTCCGCCGCGCTGGCAATCAAGCCATCCCTGGCCCGGTCGGCGCCGGTATACGCCCCGCGCGCATGGCCGAACAGGGTGTCGGCGAATACGCTGTCATCCAGTCCCGCCACGTTGACCGCGATGAATTCGCCATTGCGGCCCGACAGCCGGTGTAGCGCCCGCGCGATCAGCTCCTTGCCGGTGCCGGTTTCGCCGGTGACCAACACCGGTTGCGGCGAGGGCGCGACCGCCTCGACGTAGCGAAAGATGGCCGCCATCACCTTGCTTTGCGTGATGATGTCCGCGAACGCCGCCTGGTCGTGGGGCTTCGCCGCCAGCAAGCTATCCTTGAGTGAGAGCACCTCAGCTCGCAAGGCCCGGATTTCCAGCGCCCGCCGCACCGACGACACCAGCCGGTTGCTTTCAACCGGCTTGACCAGATAATCGGTGGCGCCACCGCGCATACACTGCACGGCGATGTCCAGATCGTTGGTCGCCGTCATCACGATGACTGGAACGTCGGGAAAACCCGCCGTGACGCGCTCCAGCAACGCCTGCCCGGAGAGATGGGGCATGGTCAGATCCAACACCAACACGCCGACCGGCTGTTCCGCCAGCAACGGCAGCACCGACCGGCTGTCCTCCAAGGTCAGGACATCGGTAATGCCCGAAGCGCGCAACAGCACGCTGGCGCTGCGCAGCAAGGGCGGCTCGTCATCGACCAGCAATACCGGCAGCGGGTGAGAGGTAATGTGGGCCATCATTCAAACCTCCGTCCAATTTCCGTTTCAAGCGGACTCGCGCGGCCGCTCGGAAGGCGTATCGGCGGCGGGCGGCAACGCAATGCGGGCGACCGTACCCCGACCCGGTTCGGACTCGAAGCTCAGCCGGCCGCCGTGCGCGCGCACCAGCTCGGAAGATATCGCCAAGCCCAAACCGGTGCCGCCGCTGCCGCTCTTGGTGGTGAAAAACAGATCGCACAACCGCGCCAAGTGTTCCCTGGCGATGCCGGCCCCTTCGTCGCGCACTTCGAGCACGACGCAACGCTCCACCGCCCGCCAGCGCGTGGATAGCGCAATGCCTTGGTCGGAATCTGGCAAGGCGTCCAGGGCGTTGCTGATCAAGTTGACAATCACCTGCTCGATCTGCTGGGAATTTCCTTTCACTGTCGGTAAACCGTCCGCGAGATCAAGCGCAAACCGGGTGGTTTTCTTTTTGATTGGATGGGCCAGCAGTCGCGTGGCCCGGCGCGCGGCGTCGTTGAGCGAAAATTCCGCTCGTCCGCCCTGCGCACCCGGCCGGGCAAAATCCTTCAAATCACCGACAATGGCCTCGATCCGTAACGCGCCGTCGCGCAGATCGTCGATCAGCGTGGGGACGGTCGCTTGCATTTCCTGATACGGCAGCCCACCGAGTAAAAACTCGCCTTGCTCCCGTTCGTACTCGTCCAGAATCGTCGCCGCATCGCTCCAAACGTCCGCCAGCAGGCGCGAGTTCAACAACACCAGTTGGTTGGGGTTGTTGATCTCGTGGGCGACCCCGGACACCAGAGTTCCCAAGGCAGTCATCTTGTTGGCTTGAATCAGTTGCAGCTCCTGCTGCCGGGTTTTTTCCTCCAGTTGTTTGCGTTCGGTCAGATCGCGGATGATGCCGGTCACAAACGTGCCCTGGGCCGTGCGCCAGCTCGACAGTGACATCTCCATCGGGAATTCTTCGCCGTCCTCACGCACGCCGTTGAGTTCGACCGCCCTGCCGTTCTGGTAAAAATCGTCCGCGGCCAACCAATCAGCCAACCGCCGCGCGCCGACTTCCCGGTGGCGCGCGGGCAGCAGTTGGGTAAAGGGTGCATCGAGGATCTGCTCCGGGTTGTATCCAAACATGGCCGTGGCGCCCGCATTCCAGGAGATGACCGTTCCCCGGCCATCGACGGAAACAATCGCTTCTCGAGTCGATTCGGTGATGGCGCGCAAGCGTTCCTCGCTCGTCCGTAACGCTGTTTCCGCCTGCTCGCGCTCGATCATTTCCCGGCGCAACTCGTCGTTGACCAGACGCAGGGTTTTGGCGTTAGCTTGCAACCGGACGAACAAATAGCCCAAATAACCCAGCAATAGCACGGCGACCGCATAGAGCAAAACCCGGAAAACCTGCGCGCGGGCCTCGATCTGGCCGTAATGGCGCAGCATCTCATCGCGCAAAGACCGCGCCTGAGCCAATAACGGCCCTTGGGTCAATTGCCGTAACCCGGCATCGAGCCGCGGCAGCACCTGAACGATGAGCCGTCCGTGTACGGCCAGCGTCTGCAAATCGGGCTGAAACAGCGGCAGATCGGGCAGTTGATCGAGCAACCGTTCGATGGTCTTGCCCAGTTCTGGATCGGGGGCCTGTATGAATCGCAGCAACAAGGTGGCCAGCGCGCCGACTTCGGCCGCCACGGCTTGCTCTTCGGCTGCCGTGGCCTTGGCGCGCAGCGTTTGCGCGGACCTGACGACATAGGCGAGCGAGTTCCGCAGCAAGGCGTTGTCGGACTTGAAGTACTCGACTAATACCGTTTTTTGCTGGGTCGCATCGGCCAAGGCATCCGCCTGTGGGCCTAACAGTCGGGCTGCCTCGGCGGAGGCGGTCCGGCTTCCCCGCCGCAAATCGCCAGCCGCGCGCGACACGTCACGGCTGGCGCTGGCCAAGGCGTCGTAATACGCCAGCAAGCCGGCTCGCGCCAGCAAAACGCTGCGATCAAGCGTGGTATCGTGCAGTTCGAAGGCATCGAGCATCTGGCTCATCCGCGCTCGCAACGCTAAATCCGGGCTTCTGCTTTGCAGCAGAAAATAGGTCAGCAACAACAGCAGGCCCGTAATGATCGGAACTGGCTTCCACCGGTCATGCATCAGCGTGGTTCCGGCGCGGACGCCGCCAGCGGTCGACCCCGATATTCTCCGGTCAGGGTATGGAGGAAGCTGACGATGGAGCCAATCTCTTCGGGCGTGAGCGTCTTCCCCAACTGGACGCGGGCCATCGTATCCACCGCCGCTTCCAAGGTGGCGGCTTTGCCATCGTGAAAATACGGGGCCGTGAGGGCAACATTGCGCAGGCTCGGCACCCGAAACACGTAGCGGTCTCGCTCGATCCGGGTCACTTGAAAGCGTCCGGGATCGGCCAGACCGCTGGCTTCGTCGGCCTCGGTGGACGCGCTCAAATACGGAAAGATGCCGAAGCGCTGGAAGATGTTGCCGCCGATGTTTATACCTTGATGGCAAGCGACGCAGCCGTAAGATTTGAACAATTGATAGCCGCGCCGTTCCGCTTCGGTAAGGGCTTCTTGCCGCCGCAAATACTGATCAAAGCGGGAATTGGGCGTGTTGAGGGACCGCTCGTAAGCGGCCATGGCATCCAGCACGTTGGCCTTGTTTAAACCATCGGCATACGCAGCCTTAAAAGCGGCGGAATAACTGGAATCCGCGCGCAGGCGTTCGAGCAGCTCGGGCCAATTAGCGTCCATCACATTAGGATTCAACATCAGCCGTTCCGCATGAGTTTCCAGGGTATCCGCCGAGCCGTCCCAGTTGAAAAAATAATTGAAGCCAACATTGAAGATGGTTGGCGTGTTGCGCGATAGCACCGTGCCGTCGGGCCGCTTGGCGACAGGTAGGCCGTCGGCGCCGCCTCGATCAAACTGGTGGCAAGTGAGACACGACATCGACTGATCCCGCGACAGGCGAACGTCACCGAACAAACGCTCGCCCAGAGCTGTTTTGGCTGGATTTTCGGTATCGGTCAGCGGCAGGGGTTCGATCGGTTCCGGCATCGCGGCGTCTGGGCCGGCTTGCTGTTGGGAGGCAACAGCGAACCGCGCTGAATGCCCAACGCCCGCGCTCAGGACAAGCGCTTCCAGCAACCACAGCAAGCCTAAAAGCAACAGCCCGCGTTTTGTTTCAACCCGTTGTTTAATCGGCATTCGCGCAGGCATTCGCACCTCCCGAATCCTTTGTCCAAACAATCAAATACAATCGCCTGGGTGGATCTGCGTTTTATAACCAAATGAATGTTCTGGCAACCAAAGACCTATCTCGAAACACAAGGCTTTTAATCACCAGATCGATCGGCCAATACAGCAAAACCAACCCGCGAGGCAAATGCCAGCAACACCCATCAATTTCAGGCGTTAGTTCCAGGGCTAACGGCACACTTAGCGCCGATAGCCACAGGCATCAGTCTGTCTCAACCAATACTTCGCTGGGAATCCATTGAAAACTGGAAATGCCGGCGCCAAGCTGTCCGAAGGCGTTGTAGCCCCAACATTTCGCGCCTTCGCGTCGCGTCACGGCGCAGGTATGGGTTGCGCCAGCGGTGATTTGGATGGCCGTGCTGATGCCGCTGACCCGGACGGGCTTTAGGCGACTTTCAGTGGTCTCATCGCCCAGTTGCCCGCGACGGTTGATGCCCCAGCACCAGACAGTTCCGCCACGCGATAAAGCGCAGCTATGCCCCGATCCGGCGGTGATGCCGACGGTTCCGGCCGGCAACCCCCCGACGGCTACAGGCAAAAGACGCCGTCCGGTGGAGCCATCGCCGAGTTGCCCAGTGGAGTTATCACCCCAACACCACACGCGTCCATCATCCGCCAAAGCACACGTATGATATTGTCCCGCCCTGACGGCGATTATGCCGGTCGGCAACCCGATGACATCCGCGGGCGCTAGCAGCGGGTCCGTGGAGCCGACGCCAAGTTGTCCCGTATTATTATTACCCCAACACTTGACCCCGCCAGCGACGGTTAGCGCGCACGTATGACTCGCACCCGCCGTAAGGGTCTGGATACCCGATTCCAAACCAACAACCGCCACTGGCCCAACGCGCGGTTCGCGAGTGCCGTCGCCGAGCTGTCCGGTACTGTTAATGCCCCAGCAGTTGACACCGCCTTGCTCGGTAAGCGCACAGCTATGATAGGGTCCGGCAGTCACGGCAACCGTGCCAGCGGGTAAGCCGCTGACGGCGCTACCTGGCGTCAGTCGCGGTTCTTCTTGAGGAGCATCGCCCAACTGGCCGAATCTGTTGTCTCCCCAGCACTTGATCTGTTTGGTGGTCGTCAGCGCGCAAGTATGCAGACCGCCGGTTGCGACGGCAATGATGCCCTCATTCAGTCCATCCACCACGACGGGTCGGATTCGGAATGTTCTCTCACCGATACCCAATTGCCCTCTGTTATTTCTGCCCCAGCATTTGAGCACCCCGTTGCGAAGCAGAGCACAGCTATGGTCAGCGTTGGCGCCAGAGACGATGAAACCTCCATGTTCCATCGAAGCGAGCGGGATCAATGGCGATTCCAGCGCGATTTCGCCCGACCCCTCGGCAACTTGGGCGTTGGCACAGCCGTCTGGTCCTTCGCTAGTTGGCGCGCAACGCCGAAAGACATCCCCCGCGTCGGCGGCGCTGCCAAAAGGCAGGCGGGCGACATTGACCGGGGTCACGCTATAACTGCTGAAGCCCCGACCCAATTGCCCGTATTGATTCCAGCCCCAACATTTCACATGGCCGGTTTCCATCAACGCGCAGGAATGCGCATAACCTGCGGCCAGCGCCTTAACGCCGCTTTCCAGGCCGACAACCGCTACAAGGCCAGGTTGATTCCACCGCTGATTCCAGCACTTCACCCCTTTTTCCACGGTCAACGCGCATGTATGCTGAAAGCCGGCCGCAATATCGATGACGCCCGCCGTCAAACCGACAACATCGGTCGGCGGATTTAACGTGTCGTTCGTCATACCGATGCCCAATTGACCGATGCGATTATCCCCCCAGCACTTGACGCCACCCGCGGCGGTTACTGCACAGTCATAATTATCGCCGCTGGTAATAGCGACGATTCCGCTGTCGAGTCCAACAACGTCTGTGGGCGTCAAGCTCTCCGTTGGTTCACCATTAGAGTTAAAGATCGCCCCCCAGCATTTGACACCGCCGGTTGCGGTCAAGGCACAGCTGTGACCCGCTCATTGAGATCGCGGTGACGCCACTGTCCAAGCCATTCACGGCCACCGCCGTTTGCCGCGATTCACGCGTACCGTCGCCGAGCTGGCCGTAACCGTTGAGTCCCCAACATCTGACGCCCCCCGTGATGGTCAGGACGCAGGCATGGCCATAGCCAACCTTAATGGCCACTGCCCTGGCATTGATCCCTTTTATATTTATGCTCTTGATTTGACCCTGATTATTTTTATACAGACATTTCACCCGGCCGCCGCGCGAGATCGCACAGATGGGATACAAATCTCCTTGATCCAGGGCCACTACATTCCGCGTAAACTCCTTAACATCGACCGCCGTTTGCGCTTCCTGGTCAGGGTATCCGGTGCCCCAGCACTTAACGCCGCCCTGCGCTGTGACCGCGCAGGAGGCGACCCAATCCGCGGCAATCTGCACGATGTCAGCGAGCGGAGTCAATGTTCGCGTGTGACCTGTAGCCATCATTGCCAGCAAGCAGAAGACGCTCAGTAACATGGTCCGCCGTTTCGTCATCCAAGCACCGTGTTTCATGAGTAACTCCTTAAAAAAACCAGATAGTGATTTATATTCCAAGAGCATTCATAGTAAGGATAGATAATGCGATCTTTAATTTGTAAAGCTACTCCAGCGAGGGCGGCCTCACGGCACGGACTCGCTGGACGCTCTGTTCAGGCCCATCGGTCAGCCAGTCCACCTGTCTGTCCAGAAGCCCACCGAACTCATTGCTCGCTCAGTTGATTGGGTTAGGCCGATTGACGACGGCCATCGCCGCCACCGCGTCGAGCGCATCGGCGGTGGTAATCACCAAATGATCGACCCGCAACTTGCGACGCCATTGCTGAAGCAGGGCTTCATCGGTTTTTTGCCAAATGCATAGCATCACTTTAGCTCGCGGAACGCGGTATTTGACCTGCCGGGAGAATGCGCGCAAATGCAGGGTGCTCAATGGTTCGACGAAAGAGAGACAGACCAGCGCCACGCCCTTGGCCTCTTCCGGTGTCGTTTCAGCCGCTTCAGCGAGAGACCGCACCCGTGCGGCCAACCCATGCTTGGTGAAAACCTGCCCCAGCATCTTGGCGGCGGCCCCATCTAAAGGATGGCCACCATGCAGGATGGCGATTGGGTATTCAGCCCGCCAGTCCTCACGCAGATCGTCACGGGTGAATACCACCTTTTCGATGCCCCGGTCGGCCCGGATTGTTTCCAAGGCGGCTTCCGCTTCCGCCGTGAGCTGGCGGCTACGGCGATGCGGCTGGGGTTGCACGTTGTCGAGCGCGCTGATTAAGGTTTCCGAAGAGGAAATCAGCGTGGCCAACCGCTCGCCGGTGACTGAGCTGCGCACGATATCAAGATGGGCGCGGCGGATAGCTTCCAGAGCGATTTCGTCATAATAGGTCGAGAGGCCGCGCTCTTTGAGGAACTGCCGGGCCTGTGCTTCGGCTTCGCGCGGATCGCCCGCCAGCATCCGCTGGTAGAAGATTTCGTGGGGTTGCAGCGCTGGCCGGTCGCCAAGCACGATATCCAGAAATTGCAGCCGGGACACATGACGGCCCATCACCACCAGGCAAATCGTGAGCGGCGTTGACAATACTAAGCCAATCGGTCCCCACAAGAACGCCCAGACCATCGCCGCGACGACGATGGTCACCGGCGAAAGCCCGGAGGTGCGGCCGTAGAGCATGGGCTCTATCACATTGGTGCTGATTGGTTCAACAATCGCGAACAACCCGGCGGTCCACAAAAAACTTTCCCAACTGGGGTCGGTAGCGAACGCCACGAACAGTGGCGGGACCAGGCCCACCAGGCCCAGATAGGGTACAAAATTCAGTAACCCATAAATAATGCCCCACAAGAACGGGCTGGGCAGACCGATCAACCACAGACCGGTGCCCATGATCAAACCCAGGCTGATATTGACCGCCAGTTGAGTCAACAACTGACGGCCTACCCGGAAGCCAGCGTCATCGAAGGCCGCTGTCGTCTGCTGGAGATCTTCCGTGCCAGCCAAGCGAATTAACCGGTTGCGGAGATCCTCGCGCTGCGCGAGCATGAATGCAGCCAGTAGCAGCACTACCACCAGCGAAGCCAGCGGTTGCAACGTCGGCTGTAAATATTGATAAACGGCTTCGAAACCATGCGGATTATTGTCGATGCGCACGGTCTGGACCTTTTGCGCGTCTGCCGCCTCTTTACCTTCATCGCCGATTTTCTGGAGATCGCTCATCGCTCTAGCAAGCGAATCAGCGGCCTCACTGAAGACGTTGCTACCCGCCATTTTCTGCGTCAGTCCTGAGATCTTTTGGCGGATAGTCGACTCGTAGGATGGAATATCCTTGACCAGCGTCGTCACCTGTTCATAGGCGACAAAAGCGATGCCAACGATAACCGTCAAGGCCAGCAGAATCGCGCTTAGCACCGCCAAACCGCGCGCCAGTCCAACTCGCTCCAACCATACGACAATTGGAGTTAGAGCGAAGCTTAGTAAGACGCCGAGCGCCAGATAGACGAGAACGTCCTTGCCAAGGATGAGAATGGCCGCGATCCCCAGCACCAGCACCACGCCAGCCATGGCATTGAACAGCGGGACGGCTTGCCTAAGCAACCGGTTGGTGATGATATCCAAAGAGATCTCCTTAGGCTTCGCGCCGTTAGCTTTGTGTTATTTCGGTTGAGAGTCCCATTAATCTAGCCATCAACGAGTTGAGCTTGTCGTAGTCAGCGAACCTGAGTAAGGGATAGCTCGGAAATTGATTGCTGGGTTACTTAGGCTTGATGCAAGGCTCGCCAAAAATATCGATAGATATTTCATCTCTGTAATTCGTTAATCCTATTAAAAATCACCCTAAATCCTTCTGACCAGTCAACGGTTCGGAGCACTTAGCACTTCCAAATTTTTCTCACCGGTGAGAAATCGCCAAAACCGTCATTTCTCACCGGTGAGAAATTTGTCAAAAATGAATTTTGTTTGCTAAAAATATGCAAATATAAACCAAATAGCAAACAAACTAAGATTGGTAAGGAGCACCCTGACATGCTGGTGAGTGGATTCGATCTGTCCCAGTTAGCGGATAACGCCGCTCAACGCGGGCGACAGCTGTTAAGCGACCTACAAACCTACCTGGAGCGTGACTACGAACAACGCTGTCTGCCTAGTTTTGGCATCGAAAAAGCAGCTGAAATCATCGGTTGCACCAGCCAACATCTCCGGGACAAGGAAGGCGATGGCTCGCTGCCGCCGCCGCGGACCGCGCGGGTCGGTTCCTTGGATCGCAGGATTTATAACTACAATGAAATCAACCAAATCCGGCGGCTGTTAAAACGGGACGCCCACCCCTGCGCGTGTGTCCGCCTCATCTTCAGTAACCTCAAGGGCGGCGTCGGCAAAACCAGTCATGCCTTGCATTTAAGCCATTTTGCAGCCCGTGAAGGATTCCGGGTACTGATGGTGGATCTTGATCCGCAAGCCAGTCTCACCACGGCCTTTGGCCTGGTTCCCGGTTTGAATGTGGGATCAGAGGAAGACATCGGCCCCAGCCTGACGGTAGACCCCGATCTGATCCACCATAGCATTAAACGCACCCGCTGGAACGAAATTGATCTGGTGCCCGCCCAGCTCTCGTTGCAGTACACCGACTGGCAAATGCTGCAAGCCCGCGATAGCGAGGTTCAAGACCTTGGGCCACTGCCGCAACGGCTGCGCCAAGCCCTGGATCGGGTGGCTGAAAGCTACGATCTGATCGTCATGGACACGCCGCCGGCACTGGGCATGCTCAGCCTTAACGCCATCGCGGCGGCGGACATGATCCTGATGCCGATTACGCCAAACTTTTATGACATCGCCAGTAGCGTGCAATATTTCGCCATCTTGTCGCAGTTGGCTAGCACCTACGCCAGTGCATTACGAGTCCGACAGCTCACCCTGTTAATGACGCGCACCGACAGCGCGCCGGAGACCCGCACCAACATTAGCTTACTCAATAAAGCCTACGGTGAATTTCTGCTGACCAACCGCATGCCGCAAACCCGTGAGTTGCAGCGAGCCACGGGCGATCAGATGAGCCTTTATGAGATTGAGGCCCCACGCGGCGCCCGCGAAACCTATCTTAAAGCCATCGACGCGATGAATGCGGTGAACGCCGAGATCATGCAGCACGTCTGGCAAGTCTGGCGCGCCGCTGAAATGAATGCACCGATTGAGGCACGACATGGCAAATAAACGCAGAAGCATGGCGGAGTTTCTTAATCTCGCCGAGTATGAAACCCCCACCGTCACCGATGGCTTGAAACGTGAGCTATCTACCGACAAATTACGGCCCAAGGCCAATCAACCACGCCGAACCATCGATCCAACAGAGCTGGAGCACATGGCGGCAACCATCAGGATGCTCGGTATCATTCAACCGATTGTGGTGCGCCCGTTACCAAACGATCCGGCGGGCTGTTACGAAATCGTCGCGGGCGAACGACGCTGGCGGGCGGCGCAACTTGCGGCAATCAGTACGGTTCCAGTGATTATTCGTCACCTGGACGAACGGCGCGCCACCTTGTATTCACTGGCTGAAAATGTAGCCCGCAGCGATCTTAATCCCATAGATCTGGCGAAAGGCTATCAACGTGTAGTGAAGGAGCTGGGTTTTTCACAAACCGAACTGGCCGAAGCCATTGGGCAAAATATCAAGACTGTTAATCGGGTACTGCAATTATTGAAGCTGCCTGATGCCATACAAAGCTTCATTGAGCAGGGGTCGTTATCCGCCAAGCATGGAGAGTTGCTGCTTGGCCTGCCCAAAGCACGGCAATTTGAATTAGCCCAACTCGCCATTCAACAGCAGTGGAGTGTGCGGGAGCTTGAACGTCAGATTACGAAAGCAGCTCAAGAAATCCCCAATAAATCTTCCAATACCGACAATGACGTTACCCGTGAACAAGCGCTCTGGAGCGAGCAATTAGGTGCGGATGTCAAGCTTCGTCACTGGAAAACTGGAAAAGTACGCATCATTATTACGGTTGCCTCCCTGGATGAGTACCAGGGTATTAGGGAGCGCCTGGGGGTCAATTGATTCAACTCCATTCTGGAAGCAGCCTGGCTTGTGCTCGATAAAATGGCTGATCGTGCGGACGTACTGATTAAAGAGGCGCGGCTTACATGACTGGCGGCAGTGGTAACCTCTCCATGCCACCCAAGCAGTCCACCCCTAGCGACATTGAGCGCGGACCCGGTGAAACGAGCTCTTGCTTGAGGCGGCAAGCCGATTAAATTCACCATCAGGGATAAAAAATGGATGGTCTAGTCAGCCCCAATCGGACGCTTAGTTACTTTTCGGGCTGATGGAACCGCAAAATTCGACAGGATCGTGTGTTTCAATCATCCCGCTATTTGTTCTTTTTGACCAAACTACCGCCGGCATCGGTTTCTCTAGCCGCCGGCGGTATCGGGTGACGCGCAGCGCTTGCTGCACGGCGTCGGCATACGAGCTCGAATGCTTTGCGCGTTTGCTGAAAGATTCGCCGGCCGCCGCGAGGCTCATGCGGCACGGATAATGGAGTTCACCCCAGTATTCGCGCAACGCCCCCGCGATTTCGAAGGGCCAACCGAAACGCGCGTACCCCGCCAAAGTCGGCGGCTCCAATTCAGCCCAAATCTCCGTAATGCCACGCCCACGACAGTAGCGCCACACTTCCGCCGCTAGCGGAAGAAAAGAAGCACCGTCCCCTCGCGCTCGGCGGTCCAGCGCCAGTACCGACAACTCCGCGACATCACGCCGGTTCCGCAGCGGTAACTCCGGCCAGACTTCTAGGATGGGCAATCCTTCGTCGTCGTTCCCGCAAACAAGCTTGATCACTCCACGAATTCCGCGGCGATCTTTATGGATGGCATATCGAGCATTGCGCGGATACGCCTCGATCGCCTCAGCCGGAGGAGACCAACCCGGCTCCGATAACATAATCTCCTTGAGAAAATGCCTTGCCTCTACCGCTTTGCTGGAAACCACCAAAGCGATTTCCTCGTCGCCCGCGAGTTTGTGCCACTGAATCATGAGTAACCCTCTCCCCAGCATCAAGAAAACCAGTCTTGCGAGGGAAGATGGCAAAGGGCACACCAATGATATCGATTAAATTTTATTTATTAAAATCATTAATTTATTTTAATTATATCCGAAGCATGGCTTGCCGCCTTGCGACAAAACGCTACAAGAAAAGCGTAGCATTGGAATAGATCGTTGATCGTGAAGGTTATCGCGAGGTGCGACTGCTATTCATCCCGCGACCTTATGCGCATCCTTCATTTTGGCGGGATGGTAGCTAGCTTTCAACTACCGTTCGCACGCACTAGCCTTGTCAATATACCTCAATGGATTGCCCCACGAGTTCGGCTTTAATGGTGTAGTTCGTGGAACTTACGTAAGCAACTGGTCTGATTACTTGAGCGCTTCTTTTTAGCCTGTCTATATGATGAGGCTAGTCGCTGACACTTTTAAAGGTATTTAGGCAGTTTATAGCGTTCTTTTATTAAAACATGGATTAATAAAAAGTCCGATTTTAGCGAGCACTTAGAGGAGAAGGGAGGAACACTTAAGCGGTCAACAGGGACTTGCCGCGTGAAAGGGGGGATTGGGATCACGGTTTCAGGTTCAAACTGTTGACAGGCCAAGATGTTGGCATTCTCCATCAGTACACTTATTAGGGGAGAAAGGCGCGGGCGGGTGGCCCGGTGGGCGGCGAGAGTTGGAAAAGTAGCCGTGCGTGCGGCGGGGCGGACGAAAATGCGGGGAGCAGTTGAGCGTTTTGCGGGGTTGGCGCGACGAGCGGGGGCGGTGAAGAGATTTTAAAACAAATAAAACCAGCCAGCGGGAGCTGGCGCGGCGGCGAGCCGGGGGCGAGGACGCGCTAGGGGGCCTGAGGGGTCCTGTTCAAGCGCTCTCGAATTTCGCTAAGCGATAAGCCCGCCGCCGCGAGTTCGGCCAGCCGCCGGTTGCGCTCGGTGGCGGCGCGCTGGGCCGCGGAATCGGCGGCGGGGCGGGCTGTCGGTGAGAGCGACTGCCGGAGGGCGCGGGCGTGGGTGCGCTGGGCTTCAGGCGCGGCGGGGGAGGGGCATGGCGTGGCGGCGGGCCGTGATGCCGCGCGGGCACGCTGATGGGCTTTCTGTTTGGCCTGTTGCCAAGAGACATTGAGGCCAAGGGCGCGGATAAAACGGAAGGAGAATCGGCGCACCGGCCCCCAGCCGGCGCCAAGCCAGCACCGACGGCGGCGGTCGAAGTGACGGCCTTGGCCGGTGCTGGTGAGCAATCGTGACCGGTCGAGGGTAGCGAGCGCGCGCTTGACTCGCGAGCGGGAGAGGCCGGTGTGCTGGCTGATCCAGGGGGCGCTTAGCCCCAGCCAGTCGCCGCCGCGGGGATAGCGACCGTGAGGGTGGCGATGTCGGTGTAGGCCAAGAGCAGTTTCAGGACCGCAACTAACCCTTCGCGCCGCTCACTGCGTTGCTGACGCCAGTGGGCGAGCTGAGCGGCGAGCGGCCGGCCGGCGTCGCTGTCCGGGCCGCCGGCGGCTTGCAGTTGCCGCTCCAACCGGCGCCGCCGTTCGTTTTGACTGAGGTCATCCCAGCACGCTTCGCGTGGGTGAGCGTAGTAGGCCACGACTCTGGCGATCGCTTTGGTGATCAGCGTCGGCCGGGCGTGGTTGGCGTCGGCCGGTAAGGTGACCCGATCCAAGCGCGGTAGGGCCGGGTTGTGCCCGCAGCGGTTGCCCGCGAGGGCAGCCAGTGGCGGCGGCGGGGCGGGCGGGGTAAGCGCGACCGCCAGCGCCGGTGGGCTGGGGGGCAGGGCGAGAAGGCCGAGCGACATGACTGAGACGCGGGCAGCTTGGCGGCGCACCCGACAAAAAAGTGCGGGCGGCCGGAAAACCGGCGAGGTCGGAGGGTTGCTAGCGCACGGTTATCCGCGGTGGCCAACCGCGCGGCGCGAAGTCGGGGATCTGGGGCGCGGGGATACCAAAATAAGCTCGGTGAGCGGCAACGTTCATCAAAATCTCCTCATTCAGGACAAATAAAACCCTGGGAGGTCTTGAAAGTCGCGGCCAGGCCACTATAATCAGAAGCAGTGTGAAGAATTTCTGATTTCGTCCTAAGTGGACTGCCGGGCGTAATCTTTCAAGCTTTCCCTGGAACCCTCGCTTACGCGGGGGTTTCGCGGTTTTAGGGTCGGCGGTTTTCGTCTCGGGTCTAATCAATCCTCGGATTTGATCGGTCCGGTCACGGGCCAAAGCCCAGACGGGACCTTGGGACATTTTTTCATTATAGCGGGCGAATGAGCGGATCGCACTACTGCTAACACCGATGTTTTTAACCCTTTCTTCATGACTGGGGTATCTGCAAATAAGCGAGCCAGCATAATAGTCCGCGCTGTGATCGATCTAGGGACACTCGTCTCATCCTTTTCCGCGATCGTTGGTCGTTCGCGAGTGCCTTGGGCGATATTGAGAGCCGTTCCCCGCTTGCGGTACCGTTCCAAAACTAACCGCACCACACGGCCGTGTACGGCACTCGCACCGTCTGCTTCACATGGCTTGAAGAACAAGGCTGCGAGGGCGCGACGCCACCTGTGGCATGGACCCGCTGAATGCTCTGAACACGACCAAAATCGCCTGTGCCTGCCGTCGATTTGGCGGTCAAGAGCAGCCAGGGGATGGCGGACGGCTTCGGGCCGGGGTCGCGCGACTTAAGCTCGCCGACCACGGTACTCCCATCGACGGATTCCCAGGTCGGCCCGGCGTAGTGTTTGCCGATGAGATGGCCCGATCGATCCGTCAGCGTGGCTTCTGGCGCTTTAAAATTCCACGCGAAACCCGAAGAAGCTTCAGGCTTGGCCGCGCATTCATAGATTGGTATGCCCGTGGCGATCAGTTTGACGTATTTTTTCGCGGCGTCCGGCCTGGACGAGCACTTTTTCGATGAAGCAATTGCTGGCCACGCGCGCGCACTGCGCGCTAATTACCTGATGGATATCACATCCTCTGACCCGGCGACCGTCTGGAACTGGTTTCAAGACAAGCTCGATTTCGCTCCGCTCGCTAAGGATATCTCCACCCAAGGTTTCAGCTTGGTGAGTGGCCGCCTGGATTATCTCTACGACCGCGAGCTGGCCGCCCTCATCTACCAGCGCGGCCCAACCGCTATCACTGTATTCGCCGGCTGAAACGACACCGGAAACTGTACCCCAGCAGCTTTTGGACGACGGCTTCAGTCTCGTGTTATGGGCGGCGGCGGGCATCAATTATTGCGCCATCGCCAAATTGAATGAAATACGAGGGGTAACTGCTATGTGAACAGCCACCGCTGCACCAGACGGGTATAGCGAGGCATGACGACATAGACCATTAGGAAAACGATCACGGCTGTAACCGCAAGTGTGGTGAATGGCCGGCTGGCGGGAAACCCAAGCAGTTGAAGCACGGGGGAAACAGCAAAGGGCACGCCAAGTGCCAGCGGGTAGATCGCCGACCATGTGAGCAGGTACTGCTTCCACCGCACCGGCACCTTCGCTTTGGCGCCCGCGGGAGTGAACCAGAAGTCAAGACCACTGCTGATGTAGAAGTCGTCCGCGCCGACAAGCAGTGGCTGTGCCTTCTCTATGAGCCGCTTGCGCTCGCCCGACTCCATCCAGCCTTTGAGATGCTCTGACGTATCGAACCGGATGATCACGGTGTAGGTCTCTGTGATGCCTGGGATCGGACGCACCATATGCCAGTCCAAGTGGCCCGGCGACGCCCTAGAAAGCGGTGCGATCTCCTCTAGCCAGCGTTCGTACTCATCCTGTTTGTCGTTGCGGACTCGGTGAGTGATGACGACGGTAGCACCGTCGCTGTTATTGACTGGTGATGGGGTCAACTAGAGCGCTCCCTTGGATGTGGCAGATCGGTCTTGTACGGCCTGGCCAAGCTCACCGGCGGGCGTGACGCCGCAAAGCGGCGGCGAACCCATCCGATGAAGCGCCTTATTGGGCATCCCTACTTCTTACCAGCCAATGTGAAGTAGCTGGTCATCAGATTTCGGTAGTTTGGAATGTGGTTGGAGAAGAGCGTACCGAGACCTTCAATATCGTTGCGCCAATCGCGGTGGAGCTCACAGGCCATGCCGAACCAGTTCATCAACTGGGCGCCGGCAGCCTGCATCCGCAGCCAAGCGGTGTGTCGTGTTACCTCATTGAACGTCCCCGAGGCGTCGGTGATCACAAACACCTCATAGCCTTCCTCGATGGCCGAGAGAGCGGGAAAGGCTACGCAGACTTCGGTAACCACACCGGCGATGATGAGTTGCTTGCGCCCAGTTTTCTTCACTGCGCTAACGAAATCCTCGTTATCCCAGGCGTTGATGTTGCCGGGCCGAGCAATGTAGGGCGCGTTTGGGAACATCTCCTTCAGCTCCGGTACGAGCGGCCCATTCGGGCCAGTCTCGAAGCTGGTGGTAAGAATGGTTGGGAGATTGAAGTATTTGCCGCAGGCCGCGGTAGCCAAAACATTATTCTTGAACGCACTTGGCTCAAAGTCTTGAACCAGTGAGATCAAGCCCGCTTGGTGGTCTACCAACAGCATCGTAGCATCGTCTTTGGAAAGACGGGTGTACTTGAATGATTGACTCATCATTGACTCCTCCTACGGTTAATCGTAAGCGCCACCAAAGCACCGTATTGATGCCCCAGCCGCGCGGATACGAACAAGTTGAGTGTAGAACACGCGCATCACGCCGCCACGGCGAAGACCGCAAGCGGGTCGGGTGCGAGCGATGCGGCAAGCTTCCACGGCAGCAGTTCGTCGATACGGTTGATCGGATGCCCGGCTACGAAAGCCAGCGCTACCGATCAGGCCGAGGGTAAGGGCGGCCACCCATTTCCCTTACCCTCGGCCATCGACTTCGCTTAGCTTCCAGCAGTGTCAACCAGGACCAACTCAGCATCCTCATGCGCCGTGACCCGAATCAAAGGCTCGTCACTGATCGCGGCACCATCCCGCGCGTTCAGCTCGATGCCGTTAACCTCGACATGCCCCGTGGCGGGCACGAGGTAACCGTACCGATCACCGCTGAAACGGTATTCGGCGGTTTCTCCGGCTTTGAGGGTGGCGCCAAGCACCCGCGCATTCGTACGAATCGGCAGCGCGTCGGCATCGCCTTCGATACCGCTGGCGAGCGCGACGAATTGTCCTGAGCGATCTTGCTTCGGGAAAGGTTTTGCACCCCACGCAGGCCGCCCTCCCTGCTGATCGGGAATAATCCAGATCTGGAAAATGCGCGTAATCCCCGGCTCCAAATTGTACTCGGAGTGGCGAATGCCAGTGCCCGCGCTCATCACCTGGACATCGCCGGCCTCCGTGCGCCCCTTGTTTCCCAAGCTGTCCTGGTGAGTGATCGCCCCCTCACGCACATAGGTAATGATTTCCATGTCCGCGTGGGGATGCGCCGGAAAGCCGGTGTTCGGCTGGATCGCGTCATCGTTCCACACCCGCAGCGCGCCCCAATGCATGCGTTGGGAAGCATGGTAGTCAGCGAAAGAAAAGTGGTGTTTGGCAACGAGCCAGCCGTGGTCCGCTTCACCAAGATCTTCAAACGGGCGTCGCTCAATCATTATGCTCTCCTGAGGAAGTGTGACTCTTTGCGTTATTATGGGGTCGGAAAAGCATGTTCGGAATGGCAAGCGTGTAATAGGATGATTTCTATTTTTGCTATACTGGTATCAGCGTATTCAGAGCGATTGCCATGAACAAACTACCGGATCTCGAAGCGTGGGCGATTTTCGCCAAAGTCGTGGAGATCGGATCCTTTGCCCGAGCCGCTGACGCGCTGGCCCTCTCGCAGGCCACCGTTTCGAAGGCCATCACCCGGTTGGAAGAGCGTACGAGAACCACGCTGCTCCACCGAACCTCACGGGGAATGTCGCTGACGGAAAGTGGCGCGATCGCCTTGGAGCATGCCTCCCGCATCCTCGAAGAAGGAAAAATCGTCGAAGCGACCCTGACCGAGCCAGCCGCTACTTTACGTGGGCCGATACGCATCGCCGCGCCGATGTCGTTTGGCCTCTCTCAGTTAGCACCCGCTTTGCCCCAGTTCATGGCTCGCTACCCCGAAGTGATGCTGGATGTCGAATTCGCTGACGAGCTGGTCGACCTGGTGGCCAACCGTTTCGACTTGGCTTTGCGTATTGCCAATCTAGCGGATTCCAGCCTGCTCGCGCGGCGACTGTGCACGGTGCGCATCCTGCTGGTGGGAGCACCGTCGTACTTTGATCGCTACGGTCGTCCCCGACACCCGCGCGATTTAGCCAATCATCGCCTGTTTCACTATGCGTACTCGCGCAGCGAAACGAGCTGGCATTTTCGGCATCCGCGGCAGGGTCGCTTCGCCCAAACGATCACCACCCCACTGCGGATGAACAATGCCGAAGCCTTGGAGCCTGCCCTGCGGGCTGGATTGGGTCTGGCGCTACAGCCCGAATTCCTCGCCTGGGATGATCTGCAATCCGGGGTATTGGAAACTGTTATGGACGATTGGCGGGTGGAGCCGATTGCGCTGCTCTTGTTAACTCCACCGGGCCGCAACCGCCCCGCGCGCGTGGAGGCGCTAATCGATTTCCTGATCGCGCATTTTGCGAATACAGCTTGGGCACCGAACGCGCGCCGCTCCAGCCTGTAAGCGCCTGTCTTCACGGATTATGGGTATCGCCTTGTTCAAGGCCGTATCGGGGTCGAACTCCAGCGGGCGTCCCAGTTTCATGCATCGATTATTGTACCGATCAGTCCTAATGCCAACCGCTTCTCATCGGAGTGGGTATAAGCCGGTGCGGAGGGATCGGTCTGATGGTCCGGATGGGCCTTTCGAGTGATCCGTCTTGCATCCGAAGCGGTTTGAATTGCGTAAGTATGGATGAAGGCCGCTGAAAAAGCGGAACTCACATCCACACTCTGGAGTACCCGCTGATGAAAACCACCTTTGCTATCCACTTTGCCCTGATTGCTACCCTGTCTAGTCTGCCGGTCGCTCACGGCGCCGGCTTCAACGACAAAAGCCCCACGATCAATCCCATCCCGGCGCGTGCGTCACAACCGGGATCAAGCCAAATGCCGGTGATACACGGCTTCAAACAACAAAGCCATCAAGCCAACGCCGCCTTGAAGGCCGGGGCCAGTGTGAACCGCGCGGTCACCACCGTCAGCGCGCATTGCGACTTGTCGCCGCGTATCGGATTTAACAACAGCAGCTCGCCGGCAAATTGCTGAACCGAGCACATTGGGCTGGGACGGGTTTGCGAGGTGAGTCCGCCCGGCCGACTGGCCAATCCAATCCATAGTCTCTTTACCTTAACTTGATCACTTCAAAGGCATTTCGATGAAAACCCAGCTCGCTGTTTCCGCTGTTGCGTTGATTGTCGGTCTATCCAGCATCAGCCCGGTCGTGGCAGGCCCCTCCAGTAACGGTTCTCATTACTCTTCTCATCAGGGGAGCACGAGTATCCGTTCCTACGGATCAGAGGGGGAGTTTACCCGTGCCTGGAATGAAGGCAGAACACTCAACGAAGTGAGCACCTCATCCCGATCAGACCGCTCGCTCTCATCTTCAGCGCGCTCCGTGTCCGATACCCGCTGCCCGCTCGCGCCCCGATCCGGATTTAACGACAGCACTCATTTTCCAATCTGCTAAACGACGGATTGCAACCCCCAGTCAAGATGCAATCCCGACAACTCGGATCGGCATCGTGCTGGGCGTCGCTCCGACAGCCAACCAATGATTCACGCCGCTTTATTTTTATCTTTACGGGATTGCGTCCAAAGCTGGGTAAGCCGCGTAAGCATTCTTGAAGCCCAAAAGACCCGCTGTCATCGTTGGATGCCGGATTACTCCCGGCAACCCCTGTTACATCCTGGAAGGAGCAAAATCCGATGAAAATCTATTCGCGTCCCATGAACCCCACCGCGCTCGTCGTTTCCGCTGGATTGCTCGTCGCCACCCTCGGTGGGGTGGCTTGCGCCGCACCCTGTAGTCCGTGTACCCCGCGCAACCGAGCAACTCGTGCCGCCAATCCCTGTGCGGCCAAGAACCCGTGCGCGGCGAAAGCGGCCAATCCCTGCGCGCCTAACCCGTGCGCGGCGAAAAATCCATGCGCGGCGAAAGCGGCCAATCCCTGTGCCGCCAATCCCTGTGCCGCCAATCCGTGCGCGGCGAAGAAGAAAAAATGGTGAGCTCCACACCTTAGAAATCACGGCTCGCGGCTCGCCGATATCCCATCGCCGCGAGCCGTGATTTGCACCAGCCTCTTGCTGGCTTATTCAAGGAGAGTCCCGCATGACTAGTCGTCGATCCCTTCCACTGGCAACGCTCGCCGTGCTCACGCTCGGTTTTGCTACGCTAAACCATGCCGGCGAGCTACCCGGCACCCAAACCCTCACCTCGTCCCACGATTTCGCGGCGCTGGTCACGAAGCTAGAGGCGGCGGTGGCCGAACACAAAATGGCGGTGGTCGCCAAGGCCAGCGCCAGCCAGGGCGCCGCCGCGCGCGGGGTGAAAATCCCCGGCAACGCGGTGATCATGGTGTTCAGAAACGACTTCGCGGTGCGCATGTTGGAGGCCAGCATGCCCGCCGGCATCGAAGCGCCGCTGCGCTTTTACGTCACCGAAGCCGCCGACGGCAAGGCCAGCCTGACCTGGCGCGCGCCGAGCGCGACCTTCGCCCCCTACGGCAGCGCCCCGCTCGATAAGATGGCTAGTGAGCTCGACCCCCTGTTCGCCGCCATCGCCCGCGACGCCGTGCGTTGATGGGATGATCAGCGGTGTTTTCCACCTAACGGAGAACCCTTGATGCGAGGTTTCACGTTGGGCGTACTGCTGATTCTGCTGTTGCAGACGACCGGCGTCGCCTGGGGCGTCGAGCGCAACGGTTTCGACCTGAGCGACGCCCTGGTGCCGGTCGCTGAGATTCACGGCGGCGGGCCGGCCAAGGACGGGATTCCCGCCCTGGACCATCCGGCGTTTATCGCGGCCGATCAGGTTGGTTTTCTCAAGGCCGAGGATCGGGTGCTAGGGCTGAAGCGCCACGGCGTCGCCAAGGCGTATCCCATCGCCATTCTCAACTGGCACGAGGTGATCAACGACCGCTTTGCAGCCGAGCCGGTGGTGATCACGTTCTGTCCGCTGTGCGGCACGGGAATGGGTTTTCTGGCCACGATCGACGGGCGAGCGCTGGACTTTGGCGTTTCGGGTCTACTGTACAACAGCGACGTGCTGCTCTACGACCGGCAGACCCAATCGCTGTGGTCGCAGCTCATGACGACCGCCATCACCGGCTCAATGAAGGGCCGGCAACTGACGGCGCTACCTGTTATGCATACCGCGTGGGCGGATTGGCGGCGGCGGCATCCTCAAACCCTGGTGCTGTCGCCGGATACCGGGCATCCGCGCGATTACGGCCGCGACCCTTATGCCGGTTACGCGCAAAGCGAACAAGTCATGTTCCCGTTGCGATTCAACAACCGACGCTTACACCCGAAGGAATCGGTGATCGGGGTGGAACGGGACGGCCGTTTCAAAGCCTATCCCTTCAGCGCGCTGGAAAAGTCGGGCACGTCTTTCTCGGACCGGATCGGCGATTACCCCGTTCGCATCGACTACAACGCCGCCCACCGCAGCGGCCGGGTGTTCGACGCAAGCGGGCAAGAAATCCCCAGCGTGATCGGCTTCTGGTTCGCGTGGTTCGCGTTTCATCCCCAGACCGAGGTGTATACGGCGTCACCAGCGCGCTGATACCGTTTCTCAGTAGAAAATGCTTTTTAGGGATTGGGGGTGGCAATCAACCGAGATCCCGCCCCGCGCCGGCTTCCTCATAGGTGCGCCCGTCGCGGATGTGGTAGAGCCGCCTGAAAGTCGGGATAATCTTCTCGTCGTGGGTGACCACGATGATCGCGGTTCGATACTGCTGCGCCATGCGGTTGAGAATCCGCACCACGGCCAGCGCTCGTTCGCTGTCCAGCGGCGCGGTCGGCTCGTCGGCCAGAATGATCGGCGGCTGGTTGGCCAGCGCCCGGGCGATGGCGACCCGCTGCTGTTCGCCGCCGGAAAGCTGAGCGATGGCCGCCTGGGCGCGGTGTTGCACGTCCAGCGCCGCCAGTAACTCCCGCGCCCGCTGGCGCGCTTCCCGGTTGGACCGCCCCGCCAGCAGCAGTGGCAGCGCGACATTATCAGTCACGTCGAGAAACGGGATCAGATAGGGCGCCTGAAACACGAAGCCGATGCGGTCGCGGCGCAGGGCGCGCGGATCGAGGTCGTGCCAACCACCGTCGTACACCGTCTCGCCGGACAGCCGGATGCGTCCATCACTCGGCTCGGTGACCGCGCCCAAGCACTTGAGCAGGGTGCTCTTGCCGGAACCGCTGGGACCGATCAGCCCGATCACCTCGCCCGGTTGCACGGTCAAATCCACCCCCTTGAGCGCGTCCACCGCAGTATCTCCCACGCCGTAACGCTTGCGCAGACCGGCAACTTCGATGGCCGGGTTCAGTTCAGGCGCGGCGCTCATCTCAACCTCCCATCGCGGTGGCGGGATCCACCCGTAGCGCGGTCCGAATCGCCAGGGTGCTGGCGAGGGCGCAAATCAGCATCACCGCCGCGAAACCGCGTGCGGCATCGCCCGGCTCCAGCAGCACGTATTTGGGGAAATACGGCGCCCACAGGGTGGCAACGGTCTTGCCGACCAGAAAACCGATCAGTCCCAGGCCCAGCGCTTCCTGCAAAATCATCCCGGCGATGGTGCGGTTGCGTGCGCCGATCAATTTGAGTACGGCGATTTCGCGCAGCTTGCCCAGCGTCATGGTGTAGATAATGAACGAGACGATGGCCGCGCTGACCACCGCCAGAATCAGCAGAAACACCGCAATCTGCCGGGCCGAGGTGGCGATCAGCTTGGCGATCAGAATCTCTTCCATCTGTGGAACGGTATAGGTTTGCAGGCGCTTCCAGCGGCGAATGGTCTCCGCGACTTCCGCCGCGCTCCAGCCGGGGGCGACTTGCACCAGCACCGCGTTGACCATCCGGCTGCTTTCCTGGCTTCGGGAGACCGTCTCGGCCAATCCCGGCGCACCGGGCCGGTTCAGCGCCGGATTGGCTCGCACCCGCGCTCGTTCGTTGACGATGGCGTCGTTGTCCTTGAGAAACTGCGCCTCCTGGGCATCGCGCAACGGGATGAACACCATCGGATCGCCGCTGGCCGACACCATGCGCCGGGTCAGGCCGACCACGGTATAGTCGTGGCGGCGGATGCGGACGCGCTGGCCGAGTTGGAAGCCGGCGCTGGCGTCGGCCACCGCTTCGTAGTGGGTGCGCTCGATCTGGCGGCCGGCGATCAGATAGCGCGGCTCGCCCGGTTCGCCCGGCTGGATGCCGACCACCATCACCCGCGCCTCCCGCTTGCCCTGGCGGGCCTGCATGGTCAGGTAAGTGACGTTGGCGGCGTGCGCCACCCCCGGCAGCCCGAGCAGGCCGCGATAGACGTCGTCGCGCAGGCTGGACGGTTCGGCGTAGGGGCCGAGGGTATCCCGCTGCACCACCCACAGATCGGCGCCGCTGTTAGCCAGCAGCGCCTTGCCATCGTCCACCATGCCGCGATAGATGCCGGCCATGGACAAAGTGACGCCGATCAGCAAGCCCAGGCCCAGGCCAGTGAAGGCGTACTTGCCCCAGGAATGGAGAATGTCACGGCCCGCCAGACTGATCATCCGCGACCTCCGGCCAGTTGTTCACTGGGCTTCACCGCATCCCCATCGCGCAATGCCCTTTCGCTGTGGACGATGACGCGGGCCTCCGGCGGTAAGCCGTCGAGCATCTGGACCGCGCCGTCCAGGTCGCGGATGCCGAAGCGCAGCGGCTGGAATTGCGCCTTGCCCTCTTCGGTCAGCAACCACACGCCAGTCTGACCCTGCCGTTGCTGGATGGCGGAGTTGGGCAACACCGGCGCGTTGGGAATCGCTGGCAGGCGCACCGTCACTTCCGCCAGTTCGCCGAGCGCCACGCCGTCCGGCAGGGCGTCGAACGCGACCTGAGCGATTTTTTCCTCGGTCACGCTGTCGCCGGCCAGTTCCACTCGCGCCACCCGGCCGGGCAGTCGTTCGCCGGGGCGAGAGCGCAGTTCGATGTCCGCCGGCAGGCCAGCCTGGAGTCCGGCGGAGCGGCCCTGGTCAATCCGCACTCGCAGCCACAGGCTGGCTGGATCAATCAATTGCACCACGCTCTGCCCAGCGACCACGGTCGAGCCGGGTTCGGCGTCGCGGGTGATAACCACGCCGGCGACCGGGCTGCGTAATTCCAGATTGGCCCGTAATTTCCCGGCTGCCCCCTGTTCGGCCAACAGTCGCTCCCGCTCCCGACGGGCCGCTTCCTGATTGGCCTGGGCGGCGACCAGCGCGCTGCGGGCGACGTTGGCTTCGTGGTGCTTGGCGTCAGCGGCTTCCTGGGTCACGAAGCCCTGGCGGCGCAGAGCGCTGAAGCGGCGGGCGTTCGGCTCGGCCAGTTCCTGGCGGCTGACCGCTTCCCGCACCTGCGCCTCGGCGGCGGTCAGCGCGTTGCCGGCCCGTTCCAGAGCGGCCCGGGCGGCGACGATGCGGTCGTTCAGATCCACCGGGTCCATCTCCGCCACCAGCTCGCCGGCGGCCACAACATCGCCGACATCTACTCGCACCTGCTTGACCCGACCGGCGCTGGTGGGGCCGATAGCGTAGGCGCGACGGGCTTCCACCGTGCCGATGCCGAATAACCCCGGCTGGAGATCGCGCCGTTCCGGGCTGGCGACGGTGACGCCAACCGCCGCCAGGGAGCCGGTACGGGCGACGACGTAGCCGAAACCACTGAGCAGGCCGATGATCAGGACGAGTAATACAGCCTGACGCAGACGGGGCGTTTTCATGGCTGACGGACTCCGATGCCGCGCAGGTACAGCGGCCACAGGCGGCGAGCGGCTGGTTGCAGGGTTTGGGGGTCGCCGGCCAGCAGGGTTTGCACCACCAGCCCCTGCACCGTCCCGACGAACAGGGTGGCGGCGGCGGCTTCGTCGAGCGCCGGATCGACCAGCGCCTGCGCCTTGGCCTGCGCCAGCAGTTCGGCCACCCGTCGCCGGTAGCGGTCGAGCAGGCCACAGACCCGCTGTTTGACCGGATGGTCGGCGGGTTTTTGCAACTCGTTGAAAATCAGCCGTGGCGCGGAAGGATGGGCGGCGATGAAGGCGACATGGGCCTCGAACAAGCGGCCCAAGCCCTCCACCGGATCGCGGACTTCGGCGACGGCGGCGGCGATCACGTCGCCCAGGTTTTGCTCCACCCAATCCACGACCGCCAGCCAGATAGCCTCGCGAGTCGGAAAGTGGCGGAACACCGCCCCCTGGGTCAGACCCATCTGTTGGGCGATGGCCTGGGTGGTGATGGCGTCGGGGCTGTTCTCGGCGGCCAGCGTCAGCACCGCGCGGACGATTTCCAGTTGCCGTTCTCCGGCGGCCAGGCGAGTTTTTGGCATAGTCATAGCAAACTCTTAAAGATAGTAATTAATTACTATCTTAGTATGGTGCGGAAATCGACCCTGTCAAGAGAAACAATTCGAACCTGATACGGTTTCGGCCTACGGCTGACACCCGGTTTGAGCGTGTCTTCATCAATCATGGATCGTGCCGCCAATCGTCAGATCGGGCGTGTGGGCGGACGGGGCGTAAATGATTTGCATTGTCTGATATTCTTATGATCGTTAGAATATTGGTATGAACGAGCGGACCTTCAAAGATCTCCTTTACGAGCAAGTGGCTCGCATCGGCAAGGCGGTGTCAAGCCCCAAGCGTCTCGAACTACTGGAATTGCTAGCCCAGGGCGAAAAGACCGTGGAGGCGCTCGCCCGTGAACTATCCACCGACATCAAACTCGCCAGCGCCCACCTGAAAGCATTAAAAGAGGCGCGTCTGGTCGATTCCCGCCGGGAGGGCAAATATGTGGTGTATCGCCTCAGTGGCAGCGATGTCGCGGCGTTATGGGTGCTGTTGCGGCAAGTCGCCGAGGAACACTTACTGGAGTTGCGGCTGACGCTGGACCGGTTGGTGGCCAATCCAGCCACATTGATCTCGGTCGGCCGCGAAGCGCTGCTGGAGCAAGCGCGGCGCGGCGATGTCATCGTCATCGACGTGCGACCGCCCGACGAGTACCGGGCGGCGCACCTGCCCTTTGCTCGGTCAATGCCTCTGACCGAGATCGAACGACGCCTGGCCGAACTACCCGCCGACAAGGAGATTGTCGCCTATTGCCGTGGCCCCTTCTGTCTGCTGTCCGACCAAGCGGTTAACCTGCTGGCCGGGCGCGGCTATCGGGCGCGCAAGATCCTCGATGGCGTGAGCGAATGGCAAGCCGCCGGTTTGCCGCTAGCCTCGGCATCGTCTCCTGAAAGCCGAAATACTCCGTTTTTCACCCCCCAGGAACCCGTTCCATGACGACGACCACGCTGTTTATTATCAACGATGCCCCTTACGGCAACGAACGCGCCTACAACGCGCTGCGCTTGGCCCGCGCCCTGGCCGGCAAGGACGATCAACGGGTTTACGTGTTTCTGATGGCCGATGCGGTTTTCTGCGCCAAGTCGGGACAGAAGGTGCCAGAAGGCTACTACAACACGCAACTCATGCTCGGTCAGGTAGCGCGTAAAGGCGCGGTCGGGCTGTGCGGCACCTGCATGGATGCGCGCGGCATGGTCGAAGCGGAAATGATCGACGGGGCGAAACGCTCGACGCTCGCCGAATTGACCGACTGGACCGCCGCCGCCGATAAAGTCCTGGTCTTTTGAATCACCAAGGAAACCGATCCATGACCGCAGATCGCCAACATGCCCTCGCCACCCGCGCCATTCACGGCAGCACCCTGACGGACGCGCACGGCAGCCCACACCTGCCGCTTTACAACACCACAACTTTTGCCTTCGCCTCGACCGCCGACCTGCTCGACGTGGTGGATGGCCGGAAGCCGGGTAGCCTCTACACCCGCTACGGCCTGAACCCCAGCCTGTTCGCCCTGGAGGAGACGCTCGCCAGTCTGGAAGGCGCGGAACTGGCCTGGGCGTTCTGTTCGGGCATGGCCGCCGAAACCGCGCTGTTTCTCGCCCACGGCCGCGAAGGCATCGTCTGCATCGGCGACGCCTACGGCGGCACCCTGGAACTGCTGTCCAGCCAGTTGCCGCTGCTGGGCATTTCGACGCATCTGATCCTCGGCGGCGAACTGGATCGGCTGGACGCACTACTGGCCGGTGGTGCAAAACTGGTGTTTTTCGAGACGCCAACCAACCCGGCCCTGGAGCTGTTCGACATCCGGGCGATTGCCGACCTGGCCCACGCCCACGGTGCGCGGGTCGCCGTGGACAACACCTTCGCCTCGCCGGTCAACCAGCGCCCGCTGGAACTGGGCGCCGACTTCGTCGTGCACAGCGCGACCAAGTACCTAGGCGGACACAGCGATCTCACCGCTGGCGCGTTGATGGGATCGAAGGAACTGCTGCTGCCGGTGTGGAACTGGCGCAAGAACCTCGGCTCGACTATCGCCGCCGAAACCGCCGCGCTGCTCTCGCGCAGCCTGCGCACCCTGGTCGTTCGGGTTTGGCAACAAAACGCCGCGGCGCAAGCGGTGGCCCAAGCCATGACCCGTCACCCCCGCATCGCCCGCGTGTACTATCCGGGTTTGCCCGACTTTCCCGGCCATGCCTTGGCGAAAGCCCAGATGCACGGCTTCGGCGGGATGTTGAGCATCGACGTGGCCGGTACCGGGGCGGACGCCACCCAGGTCGCTGACCGGCTGCGGCTGTTCGCCCTGGCGCCCAGCCTCGGCGGGGCGGAGAGTCTGGTCACCCAGCCCTGCACCACCACCCATCACGGCCTTGCTCCGGAGGAGCGCGCCCGCCGGGGCATTCCCGATTCGATGCTGCGCCTGTCCATCGGTCTCGAAGATCCCGCCGACCTGATCGCCGATCTGGAGCAGGCGCTGGCGTGAGCGATCCGATTTATCTGGACTACAACGCTACCACGCCGGTCGCTCCGGAAGTGGCTGAGGCGATGTTGCCGTTCCTGGGTGCGCAGTTCGGCAATCCCTCTTCGTCTCATGTCTGGGGTGAATTCGCCAAAACGGCGGTCAATGACGCCCGGCAACAGGTGGCGGCGCTGATTGGCGCACTGCCGGAGGAGATCGTTTTCACCGGCAGCGCGACGGAGGCCAATAACCTCGCGCTGCTCGGTGTCGCCGCCGCCAGCGGCGAAGGCAAGCGGCATCTGGTCGTCAGCGCAATCGAGCATCCGGCGGTGATGCAGCCGGCGCTGCACCTGCGGCAACTCGGCTGGGCGGTGTCGGTGGTTCCGGTCGATGGCTACGGTCGGGTTGCGCCCGAAGCCGTGGCGGCGGCGTTGCGGTCGGACACGGCGTTGGTGTCGATCATGCATTCCAACAACGAGGTGGGAACGATTCAACCGGTGGCGCAGATCGCGGCGCTGACCCGGCCCCGCAATATCCTGCTGCACGCGGACGCCGCGCAGTCGGCGGGCAAGATCGCGGTCGATGTCGAAGCGCTCGGGGTGGATTTGCTGACGTTGGCCGGGCACAAATTCTATGCCCCCAAAGGCATCGGCGCGCTGTACGTCCGCGCCGGTACGCCGATTCGGGCGATCACCTTCGGCGCCGATCAGGAACGGGGCCTGCGACCGGGTACCGAGAACGTGCCGACGATGGTCGGACTGGGGGTGGCCGCGCGGCTGGCGCGCGAACGATTGTCCGAGGTCACCGTCAAGTTGCGGCGCTTGCGCGACCGCCTGCACGCGCGGCTGGCGGAAGCGGTTCCCGATCTGGCGCTGAACGGCCATCCCGAGGAACGGTTGCCCAACACCCTGCACGTCTCGTTCCCTGGCGTGACCGGGCGGATGCTGCTGTACGCCGCGAGCGCCGAGGTGGCCGCCTCACTCGGGTCGGCCTGCCACTCGGAACACGACGCCATCAGCGGGGTGCTGGGCGCGATGGGCATCGACGCCGCTCGCGCGGCGGGCGCGGTGCGGCTCTCGGTCGGCGTCACGACCTCGGAGGAAGACATCGACCGCGTCGCCGCCGCACTGATCGGCGTCTGGCAACAGCGGACGGCATGAACGCCCGTTCGTGACGGCGTTTTCTTCCATCATCGGCTCATCCGTCCGTTCACCCGCCGACAACAGCCGCCCCGTATTTTCTCCCGCCCGCATCCATCGCGCTCGAAGCCGCGTAAGCATTGCTGAAGCTGCTGAAAACGTGGCGCGGACTGCGACCTCACACCCGGTCACTGCCGGTTGTTCCGATCGCCGGGTCTCGTTCCGACGCCCGTCCGGGATCGAATCGCCGCCCGCAAGGCAACTCGTCGCTTGAGGTTACCATGATTAGCGATTCACGAAGAATCTCAATTAGCCCACGCTTTACCCCGTCTCAGGAGGCGATCGTCATAGCTATCCGCAACCGGTGGTCTGTGTGGTCGGTGCGGGTGCTCCCGACCAGCGTGGTGATCGACCCGCAAGGCTGGGTGCGCTATCAAGTGATCGGAGCCTATGATTGGGATCAGCCAGCGGCACTGGAGGCGTTGTTGGCCCTGCGCGATCCGGCTGCCAAACGCGCGCCGTAAACGCCATGGCGAGTGCGGTCATGCCCGTTTTGATCGATGCGCCCGATCTTCGCGGCCTGTCGCCCGAACAACGCGCCACGCTACGGACGGCGGGCCAAGAAGTCCAAGAGTGTTACCGCGTGTTGGAAAAGGCCGGCCTCAACGTGGTCGGCGAACTGCTCAAGGGTCAAGGCGATTTCGTGGAGATGGAACACTATCCGGGCGACGATGTATTCGACCCCGAAACCCACGGTCAGTATTATTACCACGCCCATCGTGGTGGTGGGGTGGAGCATGGCCATTTTCACACCTTTTTGCGGGCGGGCGGGATGCCGGAAGGCGTTGCGCCGCTGCATTATCCACAGGCATCCGCGCCGTGGCCGCAAGATGATGACGCCATCTGCCATCTCGTCGCCATCGCCATGGACGGTTGGGGTCATCCCACCGGCTTGTTCTGCGTCAACCGCTGGGTGACGGATGAGACCTGGTATCCGGCCGAAGCGGTCATTGCCATGCTGGATCAGTTCGCCGTCGATCACGCCTTCCCCAACTGGGCGGTCAACCGCTGGCTCACCGCGCTGCTCCGGTTATACCGCCCACACATCGAAGCCTTGATCCGCCACCGCGATCGGGCCATCGCGGCCTGGCAACAGGCGCATCCCGACCGCGACGTGTTCGAGGATCGGGCGCTCGAAATCACCGGCTATCTGCCGATCACGGTGGATGGTTGGTTGGCGCAACTCTCGTTTGAATGAGCGACGCGGGTTTGTCAAGTCGCGCGGGGATCAGGTTCTAGCCGGAGCACGCAGCGAGCGCCAAAGCCTGCCACACCTGACCGTCGGTTTGGTCCTGCACGAAAGCCGCCACGCCGAAATCGCGCGCCTCGGCGTTTGCGGGTAGCTTGAAACGATAAGCGTGGGTGAAGCGGCCATCTGCCCCGACCGGCAACGGCCCCACGAGTTGTAGAACCACTCGCTCGTGTCGGAGTTGACGCGCCGCGTTCTCGCCAGCGGTGATCTGGCTGCTCAAGCCGTTTTGATACAAGGCCAGGAACGCGCCCGCGCGGGCCGCCGATAACCGAGCCTGTAACTGCCCGCGCAGTTGGATTTGCCAGACTCCAGGATCGGCTGTCACGTTCAAGACCAGCGTGACGGGTGCGGGCCGAGCGCCGATCTCGGCCATCTGGCGGTCGAATGCCGATTTCGAATCCCAATCCCAAGCTGTATGACCATTGATCATGACTTGTGGAGTGAACACCGTCTTACTGCCTTGCGCGGCGGTCAACGCGCGCTGCCGGGCGCTGAAACTAGCGTGAGCGAAGCGATCCCGCCAGCCGAGGCCATCCCAATAATCGACATGCAGCGCCAAGGGCACCGCGTGACCCGCTAGCGCCGGTTCAGCCGCCAGTTGCGCCAGCCAGCGGTCAGCCGGCGGACAACTGTTACAGCCCTCGGAGGTGTACAGTTCGATCAAGGCGGCTTGCATCGGCCCGCTTTGCGCTTGACAGGTCGCGGCCGGAGCGAGGGCGGGCAACAGCGCCGCCAGCACTAGGATCAAGGCGCTAGCGGCGCGCGGGCCGTGGCGTCGCCGCCTGATGTTGCTGTTTCTCATCCGTTGCTCCTCAAGCGCCGACGCGGCGCCCACGGCGTGCGCCATGGGCTATCGCGGCCTAGGTTATTACTGGATCACTCGCTTGATGGTGACGGCCGCCATCGGGTTGCGCCAATCGTACTCGTCGGCTTTCAAATCAGCGATACCGTGAATGCCAGCGTGAACATGCACGAAATTCTCGCCCCCAACCGAGGGCGAAGGCCCATCGCCACCACATTGCGGGCCGGGAATCGATTCGCATAACTCGTCATTGGGTTCCGAACCGGCGTCATAACCCAACGCCATGTACGCTTGGCTACCGGAGCGCGGGATAGAGACCCCATTTAGCGCGATGAAACCGTCGTTGGTCGGCAGAATCATGGCGGCCAAGCTGATCCGATCCGTCCCTTGAGCCGGCACCCGCACCGTCACCGACCGGCCGGGTTCCAGCAATCCCTCGGAGTTGGCGACGCTGGCCACGCGGCTATCGGCGCGCAAGGCTTGCGCCAGCGGCGCGATATCGCCGCCTTCCGCCAAAATGGCCATCTCCGCGCTTGCCGGCTGGCCCAGCGTGAACAAGCTCACATCCGGGCGGTGGCTCACTACCAAAATCGGGGTGAAGAACGCGCCGCGTGTCACGTTGGTGACGGTAACTTCATACGTCGAGTTTTGATCGCCGAATCTTGCGACCGACTGGGCGTTGGCTCCGGCCAAAGGTATCGCCAGCAAGAGGGAGGCGAGGGCGGTGTTCGAAAATTTCATCGTTACTATCTCCGTGGTTGGATTGAATGGGGTGAGGCCGTTATGAACCGTTCCCCATTCTGCCGAATCCTTCTCACGCAGAACTCACGAAGAATTCACATTTCGATCACGCCGCCGGCCGAGCCAACTGGATTATGTTGTCTCGAAACCTTGCCTGGCGACGAGAACGGGCAAATCGAAGCGGAAGCGCGTTCCCCGGTTCAATTTGCTGTCCACATGCAATTCACCGCCGTGCAATTCGGCGATCCGCTTGGCGATCACCAAACCCAAACCCAGGTGATTACCGTCCTGCTTGGCCCGGCTCGACCCGCGAAAGAAGCGTTCGAACACGAACGGCAACTCCTCTGGCGCGATGCCGCAGCCGGTATCGGAAACGGCGAAGGTGACGCCGCCCTCCCATTCGCCGAGTTCCAGAGCGACGCAGCCGTCGGCCGGCGTATGGTAGAGCGCGTTAAGAATTAGATTGTCCAGCAGCCGCTCGATCATGCCGATATCGGCTTCGACCAACGCGGCCGCCGCCGGCGCGCGAACCTCCAGACGGACGCCGCGTTCCCGCGCGGTCAGCTGGTATTTGTGGGCGATGTCCTGCAGTAACTCAGCGGCGGAAAAACGCTCGCGGCGCGGCTGGATGGCGTGCGCGTCAAACCGGGCCAGATCGAACAGATCGCCCACCAAGCGTCCCAGGCGGCGCGAATGGCGCAAGGCGGCGTCCAGGTACGCGCGCTGCTCGGCGGCCGACAAGCTTTCGGCCTTCAGTTGCAGGGTTTCCAGATACCCATGCAACGCGGCCAGCGGCGTGCGCAAATCGTGCGAAACGTGATTGACCAGTTCCCGGCGTAAGGCGTCGCGCTCGCGCAGGCTCTCGATCAGGGCTTGCAGCCGTTCCGCCATTCGGTCGAAATGCGCGCCCAGCTGTTCGATCTCATCACTTCGGACACCGCGCCCGACATAAGGCGCATGACGGGTGAAGCCGCTGCGCTGAAACTCGTCGATCCGCGCGGCCAGCCGCCGCAACCGACGGGTCAGCAGCCGGAACAGCAACAATCCGGCCAGCAAGCCAAAGCCCAGACTGCCCGCCAACACCCAGGCGCTGAGCCGCGCCAGCAAGCTGTCTTGATACAGGCGTTCGAAAGATTCGTACATCTGACCGCGCAGCACCACGTACAGATACCCTTCCGGCTGCTCCGCCGAGGGAATCGGCGTCACCGAGAAGCTTTTACGAACATCGTGGCCACGCGGATCGTCGCCGAGAATCGGCAGCGGCGCGCCGGCCAGAAAGGCGCGGATCGGCGCCAGCGCCACTCGCTGGCGCTTGACCGCCGCCGGTTCGGCGGAATAAGCCAGGATCGCACCGTCTGAGTCGAGCCAGTAGATTTCAATGCTGGGGTTGATGGTCATGTAGCGCTCGAAGGTGGCTTTCAGCGCCTTCGGGTCGAGTTGTCCCCCGGCGATCAAACGCTGGTCGGCGACCAGATTATGGGCCAGATCGCGATTAAAGCTTTGCTGGGCTTCTTGCAAGTAGCGTTGGGTGAGAGCGTGGCTGATCAGGCCGTAACTCAGACCGATGGCGCCGAACAAGACCACCAGCGCCAGCGCCAGTTTGCCGTAGAGCGTCTTTAGCATGATTCGGCGAACTTGTAGCCGACGCCCCAGACCGTGACGATGTAGCGCGGTTCGGCCGGATTCGGCTCCAGCTTGGCGCGCAGGCGATTGATATGGGAGTTGACCGTATGCTCGTAACCTTCGTGGCCGTAGCCCCAGACCTGATCCAGCAACTGGCCGCGCGTGAACACCCGACCGGGCTGGCGGGCGAAATACAGGAGCAGATCGAACTCCTTGGCGGTCAGCGACAGTTCTTGACCCGCCAGGGTACTCCGACGTTGGTTGATCTCGATTACCAACGAGCCGCGAATAATACGGGCGTCGCCTGGAGTCACAGCGCCCTGGCTGGACATCTCGGCCCGCCGCAACAATGCTTTCACGCGGGCGAGCAATTCCGGAAAGCTGAACGGTTTCACCAGATAGTCATCCGCGCCCAGTTCCAGGCCCAGCACCCGATCCAGCTCCGAGGATTTGGCGGTCAGCATCAGGATTGGCGCGCGCTCGCCACCGACGCGCAACCGCTGGCAAAGGCTCAGCCCGTCCAGATCGGGCAACATCAGATCCAGAATCACCAAGTCGTAACGGCGCGCGCCGTGTAGCGCCAACGCATCTTGGCCGGTTCCGGCGATGTCGGCCGCGCAATGGATGTCGCGTAGATGCAATTGCACCAGCGTGGCAATATCGCGGTCATCTTCCACCAGCAAGATGTGGCGGGTCATGGGTTTCAGTTCGGTAACATCATCGGCCAACATGGAAAATGTCCGTCGCTGATCGGTTTCAGGCCGCTATCATCGGTGACGGATATCGCTTTTTTATCACAAGAAAGACGGACAAGCGCCAGCGCTTGGGCATCCGCGCGCTGAAAACGCAAATAATACCCGGCGACCGCATCCAAAATCGTTTTGAGAACGTAGATGGCATTGCCAACGGCCTATTTGCCGAAAGAAAGGAATTCGTCATGCAATCCACTGTTTTTGGTTTTGTTTTCTGGGGGTTTTTATTGGTTTACGGGGCGATCATGTACGCTGTCGCCCCCAACGCCCGCACGGTTGGGGCTTTCTTTCGGGGGGAGGACAACAGCGGGCGGGAGGCGCACCGTTGGGCGCTGACCGCCAGCATCTTCATCTCCTGGGTTTTTGCCAAATCAGTCACCAACGCCGCCAATCTGGGGGCGAGTTACGGCATCGTCGGCGGGTTGGCCTACGCGACCTATTGGCTGTCGATCCTGCTGGCGGGATGGGTGATTTATCGTTTACGGCGCGCGACCGGCGCCACCAGCTTGGTGGGGTTTCTGATCGGCAAATACGGTCGGGCGGCGGCGCTGGCCTTCACCGCCGCCATCCTGATCCGGCTTTATAATGAGGTTTGGAGCAACACGGCGGTGGTTGGCGGCTACTACGGCGCGCCCGGCAGTTCGGCGTTCATCGGCGCGGCGCTGCTGTTCACCGCCGTAACGCTGATCTACAGCCTGAAGGGCGGTTTACGCGGCTCCATCGTCACCGACATGATTCAAGCCGCCATCTTTGTGGTGTTCCTCGCCGCCATGCTATTGCTGGTGTTGCCCAAACACGGTGTTGCCACCCTGATCAGCGTGGGTGAATTCAAGCTGGCGGCGGGCGTGGATTTGCTGCTGGTCGCCGGGTTACAGGTTCTCAGCTATCCCTTTCACGATCCGGTATTGACGGATCGCGGCTTCATCACCGAAGAAAAAGCGATGCTGAAAGCCTTTATTCTGGCCGGCATCGGCGGCTTCTTGTCCATTGTGGCCTTTAGTCTTGTCGGCATCGACGCCCGGTTGGAGGGCTTGGCGGTCGGCGACAACGCGCCGGCGGCGGTGGCCAGGGCGCTGGGCATCGGCGCGCTGTTCCTGATGACGGTGCTGATGATCGCGGCGGCGGGTTCGACCCTGGATTCGACCTTCGCGTCGCTGTCGAAAGCGGTGGCGCGGGAACTGCCGCTGGTCGCCGGACGGCAACCCTCGCCCGCCGCGATCCGCCACGGCACGCTCGCGATGGTCGCCATCGCCGCGCTCGGCAATCTGCCGATGATCGCCGGAGCCGAGATTCTGGCCGCCACCACCGTCAGCGGCACCATGGTGATGGGATTGGCGCCGGTGTTTCTGCTGCAACGCTGGGTCGGCTATTCACCGTGGAGCTTCCATTTGAGCTTTTGGCCGGGCCTGGTGCTGGGCATCCTGCTGGCGCTCGGCTGGATTCCCGCCGCCTGGGCCATCGGCACGGGTAAATATGCGTTGCTGCTGGGGGTCAATTTTTACGGCTTGCTGATTTGCGCGGCGGGGTTCCTGTTACCGGAAATCGTCCGGCGCTGGCGGGGCGGCGCCGTGCCGCAAAGTGACCTGGCATGAGCGAAGCGCCGGGTCGGGTTTGTCCGCCGCGCTACCGTTACGGCGCATCCGCGGTGGCCCACGCGCCTGAACGGCGGGCGGAAACGCTGTACGTCATCGGCGGCCTGTACGGCAACCGGCCCGCGCTGGATGCGGTGGACGCACTGGCCGCCGCCGAATCCGGACCGGTGACGCTGTGCTTCAACGGCGATTTTCACTGGTTCGATGTCGATGACGCCGCCTTTGTCGAGGTCAACGCGCGGGCGCTGCGCCACGACGCCCTGCTCGGCAACGTGGAAGCGGAGTTGCTCGCCGACAGCGAAGCGGCCGGCTGCGGCTGCGCGTATCCCGAAATGGTCAACGCCGAAACCGTGGACCGCTCCAACTGGGTTCACGCCCGGCTTAAAACCACCGCCCAACGCCATTGCGAGGCGCTGGCCGGTCTTGGCGCATTACCGATGGTTGCCCGCTATCGAATCGGCGATGTCGCCATCGGGGTGGTGCACGGCGACGCCGAGGCGCTGGCCGGCTGGCGGTTTGACGCGGCCGCGCTGGACGATCCCGCGAATCGCGAGTGGCTGGCGTCGGCGTTCCTGGAGGCCGGCGTCGATGTGTTCGCCAGCAGCCATACCTGCCTGCCCGCGCTGCGCCGTTTCGGTCTCGCGGGCCTGCCTAAGTGGGTCGTCAACAACGGTGCGGCGGGCCTGCCCAATTTCACCCATTCCCGGTTTGGCGTCATCACCCGCATCGGCATGAGGCGCGGCCCGCATCCGCCGCTGTACGGCGGCATCCTGGGAAACGTCCGCATCGAGGCGCTGGCCTTGCCGTTCGACGCCGGACGTTGGGAACGAGAATTCTTGGCCGCCTGGCCGCCAGGATCGCCCGCTTATGTCTCCTACTTCGAGCGCATCCGGCGCGGGCCGATTCACGCACTGGCCGCCGCCGCGCCCACCCTTCGCTAGGGGCGGCTTCAGCAAAGCCGCGCTGGGTAAAAAAAGACGGCTTTGCTGTTGACGCATCCAAATTCAGTCACATTGCGTAATAGTCCTCAACATTGAGGATAAATCCCTTGCTTGATCGGCCGCATGGCCTTGGAGTGTTTTTTCGTGAACCGTCGCAAACTCTTGCTGGTTGGAACCGTCGCCGTTTTGATCGGTCTCTTCTTCGCCTTCGATCTGGGGCGGTTTTTCAGCTTGGATTATTTCAAGTCCCAGCAAGCCGCCATCGAAACCTATCAAGCCGCGCATCCTGGGTTGACGGTGGGACTTTTCTTCGCGGTTTACGCGATATCCACTGCCTTATCGTTTCCGGGCGCGGCGGTTTTGACCCTGGTGGCGGGCGCGCTGTTCGGGGTGCTGTGGGGAACGGTCATCGTCTCTTTCGCCTCGACCCTCGGCGCAACCCTGGCTTTTTTAATCGCTCGGTTCGCGCTGCGCGATTGGGTGCAGGGCAAGTTTGGCGACAAGCTCAAGGCGATCAACGCTGGCGTTGCCAAGGAAGGCGGCTTTTACCTGTTCACCCTGCGGCTGATCCCGCTATTTCCGTTCTTCGTTATCAACTTGGTGATGGGCCTGACCTCGATCCGCGCTTGGGCTTTTTATTGGGTCAGCCAGCTTGGCATGCTGGCCGGCACGGTCGTTTACGTCAACGCCGGCACCCAACTAGCCAAGATTGACTCGCTGAAAGGCATTCTGTCGCCGGGTCTGTTGGCGTCCTTTGTGCTGCTGGGGATTTTCCCGCTGATCGCTAAAAAAATCGTGGCGCTGGTGAAGGCGAAACGGGTCTACGCCAAATGGACAAAACCCGCGCGTTTCGACCGCAACCTGATCGTGATTGGCGCCGGCTCCGCCGGTTTGGTGACCGCGTACATCGCGGCGGCGGTCAAGGCCAAGGTGACGCTGATCGAAAAGCACCGGATGGGCGGCGATTGCCTCAACACCGGCTGCGTGCCGTCCAAGGCGCTGATCCGTTCGGCCAAACTGCTCTCGCACCTCCGGCGGTCAGCGGAATTTGGCATCCGCGAGGCCAAGGCCCATTTCGATTTTGCCGAGGTGATGGAACGGGTCCAGCGCGTGATCCGGGAGGTCGCGCCGCACGATTCCATCGAGCGCTACACCGGATTGGGCGTGGAGGTCATCGAGGGTACCGCGAAACTCACGTCGCCCTGGACGGTCGAGGTCACGACGGCGACGGGAATTCGCACCCTAAGCACCCGTGCCATCGTCATCGCCGCCGGGGCGCGGCCGTTCGTGCCACCGATTCCCGGCTTGGAAGAGGTCGGCTATCTGACCTCGGACACCGTTTGGAACCTGCGTGAATTGCCAAAACGGCTCGTGGTACTGGGCGGCGGACCGATCGGTTCGGAGCTCACCCAGACCTTCGCCCGCCTCGGCGGCCAGGTGACACAAGTCGAAATGGGGCCGCGCATTTTGAGTAGGGAAGACCCCGAAGTTTCAGCATTGGTCGCCGAGCGTTTTCGCAAGGAAGGTGTCGCGGTATTAACCGAGCATAAAGCGAAGCAATTCGTGGTGGAGAACGGCGAAAAAATCCTGATCGCCGAACAGGGCGGCCAGGCTGTTAGAATCCCGTTTGACGCGGTGCTGGTGGCGGTGGGGCGCATCGCGAACACCCAAGGGTACGGTCTGGAAGAGTTGGGTATCCCCGCCGGGCGGACGGTGGAAACCAACGACACCCTGCAAACGCTCTACCCCAACATCTACGCGGCGGGCGATGTGGCCGGGCCGTATCAGTTCACCCACGTCGCCGCCCACCAAGCCTGGTATGCGGCGGTTAACGCGCTGTTCGCGCCGTTTCGAACGTTCAAAGCCGACTATTCGGTGATCCCCTGGTCCACCTTCGTTGATCCCGAAGTGGCGCGGGTCGGTTTGAACGAGCAAGAGGCGAAAGAGCAGGGCATTCCTTACGAGGTTTCCGTCTACGGCATCGACGATCTGGATCGCGCCATCGCCGACAATGAGGCGCACGGCTTTGTCAAGGTGCTGACCGTGCCCGGCAAGGACAAGATTCTCGGCGTAACGATTGTCGGCGAGCACGCAGGCGACCTGTTGGCCGAATACGTCATGGCGATGCGCCACGGCATCGGTCTCAATAAGATGCTCTCGACCATCCACATCTATCCCACGTTGGCCGAGGCTAACAAATACGCCGCCGGGGTTTGGAAAAAGGCACACGTTCCCGCAAAACTGCTGGCTTGGGTGGAACGTTTCCACGCGTGGCGGCGCGGGCCGGATGGGCGGACGCGGGTGGAAACTCCGCGCGCCGATCCGAATCCGAATTCGAATCCAATCCATTGACGAGACCGGTTACCATGCGCATGCCTCGCCTCTCCCTGCTATTAGCGCTTTGGCTGGCGGCGTTTCAGGTTCAAGCCGCCTTCGATCACCGCCACGCGGCTTGGGACGCGCTGCTGAAAAAGCATGTCGTATTGATCAGCAACGGCAGTGCCTCGCAGGTCGATTACGCCGGCTTCAAGAGCGACCGAACCGCGCTCAAGACGTATCTCGACAGCCTGTCGGCGGTCGCTGAAACCGACTATCGGCGCTGGACAAAAAACCAGCAATTGGCTTTTTTGATCAACGCTTACAACGCCTTCACCGTGGAGCTAATCCTGACCCGTTACCCTGATCTGAAATCGATCAAGGATTTAGGATCGCTGGTGCAATCGCCGTGGAAAAAGCGATTTTTCACCCTGATGGGCCAGGAACGCAGCCTGGACGAGGTGGAGCACGGGATGATTCGGGCATCCGGCGTCTTTAATGAGCCGCGCATCCATGCGGCGGTCAACTGCGCGTCGGTCGGTTGCCCGATGCTGCGGGATGACGCGTTCACGGCGGAACAGCTGGATAAGCAACTCGAAGACAGCATGCGGCGCTTTCTGGCCGACCGCGGCCGCAACCGGTTCGACGCCGCCACTAACATGCTGTCGGTCTCGAAGATTTTCGACTGGTATAAAGGTGATTTCGAGAAAGGCCATCAAGGCTTCAGTTCCTTGGAGGCTAGCTTCGCCCGCTACGCCGACGCGCTCGGCGATACACCGCACGCCCAAAACGCCATCCGCAAGGGCGGCCTGAATCTCCGCTATCTCGACTACGATTGGGCGCTGAACGCGGTCAGGCGCTAGGAATGGAAAACCAAATCCTCTCACCGGCCGCCCGGATGGGCACTCGCGGGGTTTGCTTGCAACACCATCAGGCCCACACCATCATCCATCCCAACGGCTCAATGCTTCAGAGGTCGTGGGATAGGTCTGTCCGGGAAAAGGGGACGTGCGACCCTCAAGCGCTTTTTGCAACAGCGCCTGTCCGATATACGAAAGGCTGATTCCGCCAAGCGGAAAACTGTAATCCGGCAGCCGATGCAATGATGGCTAACCCATCGCTCCAACTGACCGCCGGCAAGCGTGGCTTGCCGGTTCGCCGCGCAAATCCTGACTCAGGATCGCAAATAAATCCCATCATCTCCAATCTTGCCTGAGCCGTTCAAAACGAAGATGCCGGCGGAATTGCCACGCACATGGAAGGAAATACTGCCGTTGGAAACATTGATCCGGTTGCCGGTGACGGTGTCCGCGTAACTGCCGTTTCGGACATTGCTCACGGTGATGTCCTGATCGCCGCCCATCGCCAGACCCACGACCGCATAGCTTTCGCCGTTGTTGTAGTCTCGGACGAAGCTCATGCCGCCGCCCCATTCGTTGATGTGACTCATTGGCGCTTTTTGTAAAGCCGGTATAGCGCGCCGGATCAAATTCAGTCGCCTGATATGTTGATACAACGAATGGGATTGGGTGGCGGCGATGGCTTGCTCGCTCAGATGATCCCCGAAATACGCGCGCCCGGTGGTGTCCAACGTGTCATCGTTACTGATGATGTCTTGCGGCGCGCCTTTCATGAACTCGATTTCCTCGCCGTAGTACAGGCAGGGAATGCCGCGTATCGTCCAAAGCAGGTTGTACGCGGCGGCGGCCATCCACTGATCGCCCCGGAAACGGAAGCGGAAATCGTTGTCGGGACCGACATCGTGATTCTGTAAAAACGTCACCAGCTGGGTGGCGTCGCCGTACACCCAATCCATGCCCAGAATGCCGCTGATGCCGCCGTAACCACCCCGGCTGAGGTTGTCTCGAAAGGTCGAAAACAGCGAAAAATCCAGGACCGAGAAACCGGAATCACCGCCTGAATTGGGATTGTGGCGATCATCACCCAGCCGGGTATACCACCAAGGCCGCAGGTCGCTCGGTGCGTTATCGCCGCCCAGATCACCCCAACCGGTACCTTTCACCAAATTTTCGCCGAACACGAATAAGCCCGGTTTGTGCGTCTTCCAGGCATTGACGTACTCCAGCAGGTTCTCGCGCGAGAGATGCTTAACGGTATCGATCCGCAGTGCATCCACCCCCATGTCCAAATAGCGGTTGATCGCGTTGATCAGGTAATCCTTGACGTTCTGCCGTTCGGTCGCCAGATCGAGACAATCGCCGGCCAGATGCTTGGTCTGAATCGCCACGCTTTCCCAGTCGCCGCCGGCCATGAAGCCCTGCTGGTGAAACCATTCCGGGCTCAAGGTGTTGGCGTCCACCCCGAAAAAGCGGTTGGGATCGTAGCCGGGACTGGGCACGGTGGCGCTGGTGCGCGGATCGACCAGCGGCTGGGTTCCCGCTGGATCGGCGTTTTGCCGCGCTCGGAACCAGTCGGGGGCCAACGGGTTGTCGTTGTCCTCGCGGTTGGGGCTGTGGTAATCACCGAGGTTGCCCTGATAAGGACCGTTGTTGACCCGACCCTGTTGCGAGCCGCGCGGCACGTAATATTTGATCGGCAGATGATCGACCCAGACCGGCCGGTGGCGGCGTTGAACTTGATTCGGTCCCGACAGAAATAGTTGTTATCGGGATCGCCGTCGTAAAAGCGGGTGGTGATGAGGAAATAAATGGTTTCCTCGCGAAAGTCGGCTGGCGCGCTGACCGGGCCGATGTTGTAGTAAAAGCTTTGCCGGGTTTCGTTGCCCGTGCCGTCGATGGCGAGAACGCGAAGGGTTGCGGTGGATGTGACCGCGATGGCGGTTCCCTCCAATCCGGTCGTGGCGTCGCCTTGGGCGTAGACCGCCGAAGCCGGCGTCGGGGTCGAACCGTCGGTGGTGTAATAGGCCGTCACCGGCGCGGGCCGGTTGTCGCGAACGGTAAAAACGACCGTGACGGGATTTTCATACGTTCCGCTGGCGACGCTCGCGGCGATGGTTGGTCGCTCCAGGTCGGCGTCGGGGTCGATGGTGTAGAGAAAAGTGCTAATCCCTCCCACATCGCCCGCCGAATTGACGCCGAACGCCATCAAGGTCGTCGGTCGGATGATTTCGATGGGACCGCTATACACCGCGGAAGAAGTGGTCGGCGGCGTTCCGTCGGTCGTGTAATAGAGGACATCGGTTCGGTTGCTGCCTTGCAAGATCCCCTGTTGCGGTGTCAGATAGGTCCGCGCGGGTGGCGAAACAGTGACGACCGGCACGAGCGGCCTTTCGGGATTGGCGTCGTACCACTGGTTGTTGCTGTAATACCAGCCTTCCTGGTCGCGCCGCAGGTTGCCGGTTTGCCGGCCCGTGCCGTCGTTGAATATCAGGCTAGCGGTCTCGGCGGTTTCAAAGGTGTAGCTGAACCAATCGTCACCTTCGGCGGTCATGGCGATGCCCGGCCAAGTCGTTGGTGGAATGGCGGGGGTAGTGTCCCAATAATGGCTATTGACGGTATTGCGCCAATCGTTGGGTTTTTTGAAATGAACGACGAGGGGCATGAGCGTGACCTCTTGCAATTCGCGCTTCAACTCAAACGCGATGGTTGTCGATGGCGGACAAGGTGTTGCCGTAGATGACCTGCCGGACGCCTTCCCGCATCAGAAAATCGTGCGGGAACCCAGGGGCGATGGCGCTGGCCGCGTCCAGCCGGTGCAGTTGCTCGTCGCTCAGCTTGAACTCCAGGGAGGCCAGATTGTCCTGAAGCTGTGCGAGTTTGCGCGCGCCGAGGATCGGGATGATCACCCCGCGCCGCTGTTGCCGGACCCAGTTGATGGCGACTTGTGACGGGGTGCGGTTGATTTCTTTCGCCAGCCCGACGGTAGTGGCGACGATGCCAAGATTGCGCTCGCCCATCAAATCCTGACCCCAGGGACTGACGATGTAGCGCGCGTTCGCCGAAGCATTTTTATCGGCGTTTGGATTGTATTTGCCGGTGAGCAGCCCGCCGCCCAGCGGCCCCCAGGCGGTGACGGCGATATCCAGCGCCCGCGCCATCGGCAACAGATCGCGTTCGGGGGTGCGCTCGATCAGGCTGTACTGGATTTGCAGGCCCACGAACGGACTCCAGCCGCGCCATTCCGCCAGGGTGTTGGCGCGCGAGACAATCCAGGCCGGTGTATCGGAAATGCCGATGTACAGGACTTTGCCGGCGCGCACCAGGTCGTCGAACGCCCGCATCACCTCATCGACCGGCGTCATGAAATCCCAGGCGTGCAACCAATACAGGTCGATGTAATCGGTATTGAGCCGTTTCAGGCTGGCGTTGAGCGCCTGCATCATGCTCTTGCGGTGGTTGCCGCCGGCGTTGAGATCGTTCGGACGATTGTTGAGGGAGTACTTGGTGGCGAGCACGAAACGCTCCCGCTCGGCGGCGATGAACTCGCCCACATAGCACTCGCTAGTGCCATTGGTATAGTGGTTGGCGGTGTCGATGAAGTTACCGCCGGCTTCCGCGAAAGCATCAAAAAGCCGGCGGCTTTCTTCCTTGGACGCCCCCCAGCCCCATTCCTCGCCAAAGGTCATGGTTCCGAGACACAGTTCCGAAACGCGAAGGCCGCTGTTGCCGAAAAGTTTGTAACGCATGACGTGGGATTCCTCGGTCGTGGTGGGCGCTCTCCCGCGCGGGCGGGAGTGGGCGAATCACTTGCGCAACAGCTTGAAGGCGTGATTGACCGAGTTGATTCGGAAAAAGTGACGAATCCAAACCATCGCCATGGGTTCGAGATAGCGGGCGCAGTCGATGTCGCCAATGTCGACAACCGACCAGCCGAAAGCCTTCAATACCTCAGTGACGGTCGCCTTGGCGCCATCGTCATCGCCGCAAATGAACATATCCGGCGGGCCGCCCGCAAAGTCTGGCCTGAACATGTGCGGGCTGCCCACGATGTTGAAGGCTTTGACGACCTTGGCGTCGGGCAGCCAACGCTGGATTTTTTCGCCGGCCGAATCGGTGTGGCCGACGGCGAGTTTTGGCGGAATTCCGCCTGAAAAATCCAGCGGGTTGGTGGTGTCGATCACGATCTTTCCGGCAAGATTGTTTGGGCCGGCCAGTCTGATCGCATTTTCAGTCCCGTTCCAGATCGTGCACAACACCGCCAATTCGCTAAAAGCGGCGGCTTCCGCAAAGGTGCCCGCCGAAGCGTTTGCGCCTACTTTAGTGACCCAATCCTTGACTTTCTCTTGCCGGGGGTCGCGCGAACCCATTTTTACCTCGTGGCCGAGTTGGGCGAAACCTGAACCGAGCGCTTGACCCACGTTACCGGTACCGAGAATGCCGATTTTCATAATTCATCTCCTCGTGATAGCAATGGAAATACGGGATCATTGCTCCCGATTATTTGATTGCCAGGAAGTCCAAACTAATAAATTGAATCAGTTTTATTAAATCGCTCTATAAAGCTAATTTCCTGGTGGAGAGGTCGCGCCGAGCTGCTGCAACAAGCCGAGCATATCGGTTTCGTACCAGCTTTCTATTACCTGATCGCCCGCAACACGAAGAATGCCAATCTCGGTAAATTGAACCTGCCGGTTAGTTGGAGCAATGCCCATGAACTCACCTTGATGGGCGCCACCTTGAATAAATCGCCCGACCACCAAATCATTTTCGGCGATCAAATCTTCGATAGTCATATGAAAGTCAGGAAAGGCCGAGCGGAATAGGGTAGCGATGGCCCTGACTCCGACGGGGCCGACTGGCAATTGGGGCGCGCTGGGGCTGGTGGCTTGCGGGTGAAAAATTTCATCGGCAACCTCCAAATGGCCTCGATTCCAGACTTCTTCGATAAAATAAAGCGCTTGTTAAATTAGCATTTCTGATCGCAGGGCGCGCTATTGCGTTGCTCGACCTGTCCGTTGTAGGTATTGACTATTTCGTCAAAGCAACCTTGGCCTTGAATGGAAACACGCCGCAGCAACTTCGAAGAAGTAATCCATCGCTGACATAAGACAGTAGGGCTGGCTTGCGCCAACAGAATCGGAGCCAATGCTCCATTTGCGCTGTTGGCATAAGCCGAATTGATGAATAGATCGCCGACAGCCATTTTCTTGGGAGTCAGCGAATCCAAGCCAACCCACCGAAAGATGGATTCCTGACCGGGCGCTTGTATCCTCAGTAAAACGTCACCGGATCGGCAAATAATGGTCCCTACTTCGATATTGAAGCTATTCTTGACGCTGATAAACTCACCCTTGCTGCATTCAAAATTTTTCTTCCAAAGCTTGTTTTCCTCGGAAGCGATTCGGCTCATTCCAAAAGGAATGTCTCTATTCCATGCTTGATAAAGCTCCAGAAATGTTGGTATCGCGCCGATCAAGGTAATAATGATTGTGGGATATACCAGCAACCACTGCCACCACGTCGATGGTTTCGGATTGTGCTCCGAGTGATTGGATTTCTTAGTCCAGCCTTCTGCTGGATCGCTGTCTTTCATCAAGGTACTTTGGTTCATAGTCATTAATCGGTAACCCGATTACCTTCTAAAGAGATTTCTGAAATCACGCCAAGATCGCGTAATTGCCCCATCACATCCATATTCCAACCTTGCTCGATAGCGCGTCGCGCAATGCGCTTGTTCTGTTCCAGGATGCTCTGTTCACTCACAACACACCTCCGTTACTGTTCCACCCAAACCGACACCGAGCCGCCGTTGCAGCGAAACTCGCCCCAACCATCCGCGCCGGTGGTGATCGCGCCGCTGACGTTGCCGGTTGCGTCGGTGAAATTCCGGTTCGGGCGGTTGGCGTTCATCCGCTTCGAACCGCCCGGCCCGTCGCTGAGCAGCACCGCGATGGCGCGCGGGTGCTCGGCGTCGCCTGATCGGGTCCAGCCGACGACATCGGGATGATCGAAGTAATCAGTTTGCGGGCCGTACGCGTGGTCCCGCCGCGCTTGTAGCAATTGATCGAGTATTTGCCGGTGCGACGGGCGACCCGGCGCACCGTAATAGTCGGGATAAAACACGCAGGGCTGGCCGCCTTCCCGCAGCAGGATCAGGGCGTAGGCCAGCGGTTTGAACCAGTCCTGGATGGTGCGTTCGCGGTAGGTGTCGTGGTTGTCGATAAAGGTGGCCGCCAGCGTCGGAGAGCGGGCCAGCAGCGTGTCATTGAGCAAGTTGCGCATATCGAAGTTGCCACTGCTTTCGGACGCCGCCCGCAGGTTGAAATACAGCGGGAAATCGAATAACGACAGGCGTTGGCCGGTTTGTTCGATAAACCATTCCAGAGTCGCCAGATTGCCGGAAAAGTATTCGCCGACGGCGAAGAGGTTGCGATCCGGGAAAGCGCCGCGAACCGCGTCCAGCCATTCGTTGAAGAAGGAAAAACGGATGTGCTTGACCGCATCGAGCCGAAAGCCGTCGATGTTCAAGGTGCGGACGAGCCATTCGGCCCAGCGGTTCAACTCGGTCCTGACCCCGGCATTACTCATGTCGAGGTCGGCGAACATCAGATAATCGAAATTGCCCCGCTCTGGATCGACCGGCGTTTCAAACACCTTATCGCGCAGTCGGAAGATTTCTCGCGCGCTGGTGCGTTGGTCGTAATCGACCGCATCGAAGTGGGACCAGTCCCATTTGAAACTGGAGTAGACATCGCCGCGACCGGGAAAGGTAAAGGAGGTCCAGGCGTCGATTTCGCGCGGCGGACCGATTTCGATAGTGCGGTTGTCTTGTGAAACCGGGGTTGCGAGCACCGCGTCGGTGGCGTCCGCGCCCGCCTTGTGGTTGAGAATGACATCCAGATAAATCCGCAAGCTCGCGGCGTGCGCGGCGGCAATGGCTCCTTCCAGTTCCACGCGGGTTCCGTACTTGGTGCGCACTGATTCTTTTTGATCAAATTCGCCCAAGTCCCACAGATCGTAGACTCCGTAGCCAACGTCGGAATACCCCTCCCGCGCTTTGCAAGGCGACGGCAGCCAAAGCGCGGTGACGCCCGCCCTCGCTAAATCTGGAGCATTGCGTGCCATCTCGCCCCACAGCGTGCCGTCGGCCGGGTAATCCCAATGGAAGTACTGCATCAAAGTCTCGTTGGTCGCCATCGTTACGCTTCCCAAGTTGTTATCGCCGCGCCATCACTGTCGCCGGAAGACCAGCACGCTGTTGGCGGGCAGGCGAGCGGCGAACGCGCCGCCGCTTTGCGAAAGCGCCCCGGCGTTAGTCAAACCACCGCCACCGTATGCGGTTGCATCGCTGTTAAAGATTTCTTGCCATTGGCCGTCATTGCCAATCCGCGAGCTTTCAATTCGATAGCTGTCCCCGAACGAACGGTTATTCAGGCTCACAAGCACCAACAGTTCCTCGCCGTCGTTCCAGCGTCGGAACGCCAGTACCCGGTTAGCGTCGTGGGCATGGAGAATATCGATATTGCGCGAACGCAAAGCGGAGCGAGCAAGCCGCAGGCGGATTACGTCCTGGTAAAAACGAAACAGGGTTGCTCCCGCGCCTTGGCGCAGCGCCGGGAAGTTTTCGCGGTGATTGATAAAATCGTCGTAGCGATAAGGTTCGGTCGCGCCGACTTCCTCGCCCATGAAAAACATCGGAATGCCCGGCCCCAGCAGCGTCATGCCGGCGGCGACGCGGGCGCGAGCCTCGGCGTAACGCCGGGTATCGGGAATGCTCAACGACGCGCCGTTGATGGCCACCACCAGCGTCCGCGCTGAATAAACCCGCTGGCCGCCTTCCTCGTAGTAAGAATTGCCGGCTTCGTCGTGCGATTCGTGATAGACCACCTTGGCGGTGGCGCTTTCGGCCAGTGCGTCGGCGAACCGACCCATCGCCAGCGGCCGGTCGTCGCCGTAGCCGGCGAATTTGAGCAATCGGGCGCGGCTGGCGTCGTTCTGCGCGTCGCCGATCAGATGGTGATAAAAATCAGCGTACCAGGTCGCGTCGAAACCGAGTCCGCCCTGTTCGCTTGATTGCGTGACCGCCGCCCAGCTGGAGTGGTCCTCGGCGGTCAGAAACACGTTCGGCTGGATGAGTCTTAGGGTCCGAGTCCATTCGCGCAGGAATTTTGCGCCGAACGCCCGCGCGGCGCTGGCGGGCGCGCCGTCGGCGTGCAGTACCGCGTAAGAGTGAATCGAGGTGGTCTGATCGACCCGGAAACCGTCGAGATGAAATTCGCTCACCAGCATCGCCGCGCTGCTGATGAACAGCTTGCGCACGGTTTCTTCCCAATAGCGCGGCGCGTAGCCGGTTGACATATTGTCGACGTAGCCGCCGTGGCCGGTGGGCGTCTGTTGCGGATTGCGCCGCGCCGCCGCTTCATAGGCGGGATAATCGCCGGGACGCCCTTCGTACCAGTAATAGATATTGTTTTCAGGCGCGGGCGAATCGTAGGCCCATTGGGCGCGCTCGCCATCATGGGTGTAGTGGTTGTACACCACGTCCAGCAGCACGGCGATGCCGCGCCGGTGGCATTCGCGAACGAAATGTTTGAACTGATCGCGTCCGCCGCCGGCGTATTCGATAGCCAGAAAGTGCGAGGTGCCATAACCCCAGTTGGTCCAGCCCTCGAATTCGGAAGTCGGCATCAGTTCGACGCAGTTCACGCCGAGTTCGACCAGATAGTCGAGCAGCGCGATGGCTTCGGCCAGCGTGCCGCGTGGGACTTGAGCCACCCCTAGTCCGTCGATGTGGAGCTCGTAAATCACCAGATCGTCGAGCCGGGTCGGCAGCGGACGATTCGGATCAAACTCATCGCGCCAAAACTCCTCCTCGTCCGCCCAATCGGTTTCCGGCCAGATCAGGTTGCCGTTCGCGTCCATTTGGCGAAACGGCCGCACGATCCGTTCGGGATCGACCACCACCGAGCAGCTTTTCGCGCCGTCCAAATCCTGACGGGTACCGTTCCACGGCGGTTCGTTCGGTTCCGGTTGATCGGGATTCTTGCCGCCGCTGCCAATCTGGCAACGGGAATAAAGGTCGGTGCGATAGGCGACCGAGCCGTCCTCGCGGGTGATGCGGAACAGATAGGGGGTATGATCGAAGCTGGCGAAACTCGCCAGTTCGGGCACGTCATTGACCCGCGTCGTCCAAACCCCAGCCTCGTCCCGGTGCATCGGAAAGGTTGCCGTAATGCCACGCCCGTCGTTCCAGATATAACCGCCCGCCGATTCGCCGCGTACCAATTCGACATTGCGGGCATTCGGCGCCCACACCGCAAAACGGACGGCCGGTTCAGCCTGGCCCGCCAGAAACAGCTTGTTCGCACCCAGCCGACGGCAGTGAGTCAAGTAATAACGCTCGGTCTGATCGGCGGCGCGCAACGTGAAACCGCGGTAGCGCTCGCTCACGTTCGCATCGCTGACTTCGGTCGCAATACCCCAGGCGTCGCCGCGCCCCGGCGCGTCCACCGTCACCCCCCAGCGGAAGTTTTGGCCGATCTGACTATCGTCGAGCTGGATCGTGGCCCGAAACGCGGGGCAGCCGTCGTCGCTGGTAAACGCCTCCATCGGCGTCGAACTCCACTGATCCGACCGCAAGCCTTGCGCGTTCCAGTTGCCCGACAAGCGGGCGTTGCTCAGGAGCGGTTGCCGCAGTCCGGTTAGATATTCAAATCGCATGGGAATCAAAGCCATAAAAGTGTTCCTTTAATACTTCCTACTACTTCCGCTCGGTGGTGCGCCATAAATCGCTCAAGCTGGCGGTGGAGGCGGGTTATCCTGATCGGTAAAACCTTGGGTCAGCTGCACGATGTTGCCTTCGGGATCGGCCAGCCACACACTGCGCCAGCCGGGGATGAAGGCGTCGAAGCTCAGTGGCCCGAAGGTGATCCGCGCCTCGTCGCCCATCGCCGCCAGTTGAGCATCCACATCGTCCACCTGGAACGAGAAGTTGCGCACGCCGGGATAGAGCAGCCCTTCGTCGTTGGTGTCCGGCGAAGCGGGCCGTTCGCCCTGCGCCGGGAACAGCTCCAGATACACCCCGCCCCCGCGCAGAAAGATGATTTGACGACCGTCCGGCAGATCAATCACGCGCGCGCGCTGGAAACCGAAGTGCGTGCTGTAGAAGCGCTCGATGGCGCCTTGGTCGATGCAGTTCAGAGAAAGATGATGAAACTGGATAAGGTGCATAAGAACGTCTCCTTACAATCCGGCCTTGATCAGGTCGGCGCATTTTTCGGCGATCATCAAGATGCCGGCGTGACAATTGCCGGACGGCACCGCCGGCATCACACTGGCGTCGGCCACTCGCAACCCGTCCAGACCGCGCACGCGCAGGCTGGGGTCCACTACCGCCGCTTCATCCACTCCCATCTTGCAAGAGCCGGCCTGGTGGTGATACGAATCGGCCCGCTGGCGCACGAACTCGCGCAGTTGGGCGTCGGTGCTTACCCCCGGTCCCGGCAGCACTTCGCCGGTAACCCAATCGGAAAAAGCACGGGTCGCGAAAATCTCGCGCGAGCACTTCACCGCATCCACCAGCCGCCGGGTATCGTCCTCGGTGCTGAGATAGTTCGGATTGACCAGCGGCTTGGCCAGCGGATCGCCGCTCGAAAGCCGCACCCAGCCGCGCGAGGTCGGACGCACCACGCCGGGCAAAATGCTGACCGCGTTGGGGTTCTGTTGGCCGATGATGATGTCGAACGGGACGTGGACGAAGGCGATCTGGATGTCCGGCCCGGTTTGCCGGGGATCGGATTTGTAGAACAGCGCCGCTTCCGACAGGTTCAGCTGGGGCGGCGGCACCGGCCGCGCGGTGGTCTGGATCAGTCCGGTCAAAATGTGGTTATGGAAGTTCTCGCCGACCCCCGGCAACGCCGCCCGGATCGGAATATTGAATTGACGCAGCGCGTTCGGGCTGCCGATGCCAGACAGCAGCAACAGCTTGGGCGATTCGATCGCGCCGGCGCAGACCAGCACTTCCCGCGCCGCCCATGCGATCTGTAAGTTGCCCTGTTGGCTGTATTCGACCCCGACGCAACGCGAACCTTCGAATAGCAGCCGGGTCGCCTGGGCGTCGGCGCATAGCGTGACGTTCGGCCGCGTCAAGGCCGGCAACAGGTAGCCTTCTCGCGCGCTCCAGCGTTTGCCGTCGCGGATGTTGACATGATGCCAGCCGGTTCCTTCCATCTGGGGGCCGTTAAAGTCGTCCGTGGCCGGATAACCCAATTCCCGGCAGGCGGTGATGAAGGCCGCCGAAGTCGGGTTCGGCTCGTGTAATCCGGCGTTCAGCAGCGCAATGGGACCGCCTTTCCCGATCCAGGGGCCGGTGTCGTCCTCTTGATCTTCCAATTTTTGAAAATAGGGCAGTACGCTTTGATAATCCCAACCGGCGCAGCCTTGCGCCGCCCAGCTGTCGAAATCGGATGCATGGCCGCGGATGTGCATCAGGACGTACAGGTTGCTGGTGCCGCCGGGTAGCTTGCCGCGCGGTTCATGGACGGCCCGGCCGTTCAGGTTTGGCTGCGGCACGCTGCGATAGCCCCAATCCACCGCCGAACCGAGCAGGGTCGGCCAGGCCGCCGGAGTTTGAATCCGGTTCTCGATCTCGGTCGGGATGTCGGAGCGGCCGGCTTCCAGAATCAGTACCCGGACGTTCGGGTCTTCGCTCAACCGGTTGGCCAGCACCGAACCGGCGGAGCCCGCGCCGACGATGACAAAATCGTAAGCACTCATGGGACGGCTTCCTTAACCCGGCGGCGCTTTGGGGTTGGTGGGGTGGTTGAAGGGTGCGAACGCCGTTTCGTCGTGAATCGTGCGCATGTACTTGATCTTGCCGTTTTCCAGGCGGAAGTAATTCGCGCCCACCACTTCGCGCTCCGGCAGGTAGTTGTAGGCGATGGGCGTGCCGGCGCGGTTGGCGGCCTCGCAGCGCCAGACCACCACCGCTTGATCGCCGTCCACCACGATTTCCTGAGGGAGCATCTGGAACTTGCTGTAGCCGTAACTGATGGCTCCGATTGCGCCTTCCAAGATGCCGATGCCTTCAAAATGCCCGGCCAGTTGTTCGTCGCCGATCACATCTTCGGCGAACAGCGTCAACCACTCATCCCAAGCGCCACGTCCGGCGGTTTCGTAATACTTGTCGATCACATCGCGAGTGCTCATAAACCGTGCTCCTGTGCTGAAATCAAATCCGATGAATGGCGCTTAGGCCGAAGGGCCGCGCGGTCGCCGTCGCGGCACGTTGTAGGCCTTGACGAACTCGTCGGCGGCGTCCTCAATGATCGGTACGAAGTCGTTGATCAAGAAATCGGGGTCCGGCAACGGTCGGCCGGCCAGCCCCCACTTGCCCTGCTTGACTTCCTCGACCATGACGTAAACATAAGGCCGGGCCGCTTCCATGGTGGCTTTGCAGAAGGCGTCGGTCAGGTCCTTGACCAGCGCGGTTTTCTGTTCGTCGGTAAAAAAGTTTTCGATGATCTTGACGCTGACGATAGGCATGGCGGATTTCCTTGCTCTCAGGTCCAGAATTCGTCGTACTGCGCCGTGCCATCGCCGAAGATCGCGCCCCGGCCCTCGATGACCTTGCCGTCCCGCCAGGTCAGCCAATGGATCACGTCGATGTCGAGCCGGCGATCCGGCTGGCCGGCGCGGTTGCCGGTGTTGCGGGTCACGTCCGCCGAGAAGTTTTCGGCGGTCATGACCGCGACCGAGGCCATGCGGAAGCTGTTGTCCGACAGCTGGCCGACCGTGCCCATGAACTGGATGAATTCATCCAGATTGTTTTTCCAGCCTGACAGTTGGTTGTGGCCGGGAACCAGCCAACGCATGTCCTCGGCCCACAGTTCGGCGATCTGGCTGCGTTGGCCGGTGGCGAGCGCCGCGTAGGCGGCGGCGACTTGTTCGGAAGTGATGATGGTCATGCGGGTCTCCTAGGCGGCCAGCCGGTCAGGGATCGGCCTGAGCTGGTAGACGGTGTTGAAGAAGTTATCCACGGCGTGCTGGTCGCTGATGTACACCTGGACCCGCGCGATCCGGCCGTTTTGAATCCGGTAATGGGTGCAGTTGAGAGCGTTCAAGGTGACTGGCGACTCGTTGCCGGAGGCATCGCGCACCGTGGTCGTTCCCTGCCCGCGATGGACTTCCACCACCGTATCGTCGCCAAAGGTATCGACGCCGGTGCTGGGGTCGCGTTGCGGGTCAAGCGTGACCTGAATGTTGGCCCGTACCAGTTGGGCGAAGAATGCCAGCACTTCTTCCGCGCCGTTCTTGGTGCCCGACAGTGGATGGCGGCCGGGCAGGTTCCAGACTAGATCCGGCGCGAAGATCTCGTTGCGGATCGTGGCCATGTCGTTACGGTTGAAGCACTCGTACATTCTTTGCACCAGCGCGATGTTGGGATGGGTGTCTGCCATGGTGTAGTCCTCTTGGTTGCTTAAGTGTTTGAAGATGGCGCGGGCTGAGTCCGGCGCTGGGTCGATTCCGTTACAGTGGCGGCGAACCGGGCATCGGCCGGAGTTCGTCGACGATGTAGCGGGAAACCACCGGTCGACCGTCCTTCGGCGAAGCCGTCATTTCCCAGCGCTGGTAAGCGTCGAAGCCGATCCATTCGCTGCGCGGCGCGGGTGGCCGCCAGCGCCGGGCCTGCCAGTTGACCACCACATCGAGCAGGTACCGGTCGTTTTGCCAATTGATGCCGACGTGGGTGACGATATGCAGTTCGTCGAAAAAAATCCGGATCACCCCGTCGTACCAGGCGCTGAATTGCTCCGCGCCCCGGACAGTCCCTTCCGGAAATTGCATCTCGACCTGATCGTCCACCAGCACGACCACCTGTTCAGCGGGCGCGTGAACGTCGAGTTGGTGATACCAGTCGGCGACGAAGGCTTCGATCTCCGCGCGACTGAAAGGCCCCATGACCCTCGATGGGTTGTGATCCGACATAAGCCATGCTCCTCGCTCAAGGTGTCAGTGGTTCAGCTCGCCGGACGCGGCACGCCGCCGTCCAGCAACAAATCGATCAAAAAAGGTCCGTCGTGCGCCAACATGGCCTTGATGGCCGGGGCGATGTCGGCGGGTTTGGCGACCCGCTGGCCGGGCACGCCCAGCGCTTGGGCCAGGCCAACGAAATCCAGGCCGGGGTCGGCGATGTCGAACGACGGCGGGAACGATTCCGGGAACTGGTCGGGCCTAAGGCCCAGCGTGCGCCAGTAATCCAGCAGGTTTTGCTTGAGCAGCCGGTAGCCGCCGTTGTTGCAGACCACGAACTTGGCCCCGATCCGGTAATGCGCCGCCGTCCACAGTGCCTGAAAGGTGTACATGGAGCCGCCATCGCCGGAGAAACCCAGCACCGTCCGATCCGGATGGGCCAGTTTCGCGCCGATCGCGCCGGGCAGTCCGACGCCCAACGTGCCGCCGGGCGTCTGGAAAAAGGAGCCAGACATGTGCGGTGGCAGCCAGCGGGTCAGCTCCGGGAAGTGCGTGAGTGATTCGTCGAACAGAATCGCGTCGTCCGGCAATTGGGTGGCCAGTGCCGCCGCGAAAGCGGACATGCGTAGCGGTACGGCGTCGCGGATTGCTTCGTCGCGCGCCTTGGCTTCCAGCACGATCCGCTGGTTAACCTCGCCAATGGCGCGGGCGCGCTCGGCTGCCGCGACCTGCCGCGCCGACGTAGCCGAATCGGTGAACGCATCCGCCAGCGCTTTCAGCGTCAGTTTCGGATCGCTGAGCAAGCCGACCGTGACGGGATGGTTCTTGGCGATCTCGTAAGGATCGAGGTCGATATGAATGATCTTGGCGTCGGATCGGAACGGATTGGTCAGCAGCGGAAACACTTCCGGGAAAACGTAAGTACCGCAAATCACCACCGCATCCGCCTCGGCGACCACGCGCTGGCTGGAATGGCCGAACATATGGCCGAGCAAGCCACAATAGAGCGGATGGGTCCACGGGATATTGATCTCGGAGGCCATCACCCCATAGACGCGCGCTCCCCACACTTCGGCCAAATGCGCCAGTTCGGACTGCGCTTGGGCGTGAGCGACGCCATCACCCATTAGAATCAAGGGGTTTTGCGCGTCGCGCAGCATGGCGGCGACGGCGGCGATAATCGACGGTTCTGGAACGACCCGCGAGGAGGGCGCGACAGTCGGTACGACGGGCTCGTCGTTGATCGCGTCGAGTACATCCTGCGGAACCGATAGAAACACGGGGCCAAACGGCGGCGTGGCCGCCATTTTGAGGCAGCGCCGCAACAGCCGCAGCAGACTGCGCGAGTCGATGGCGCGGGCTGCATACTTGGTGACGGGGCGGGCCATGGCGACCAAATCCGCCGCCATTTGCGCGTCCATCGCATCGTAGGCCGCGCCGGCCTCGCCCGTGATCACCACCAGGGGCGAGCGCCGCCGTTTGGCGTGATAAAGGCTACCGATGGCGTTGCCAAGACCGACGCTGCAATGTAGTTGCACCACTGCTGGCCGTTGGGTCGCCTGAGCGTAGCCATCGGCGATGCTAACCACAGCCGCCTCCTGCAATCCTAGAATGTAATCGATGGCCGGGAAGCGAGCGATTTCATCGAGCAACCCTTCCTCGCTGCTGCCCGGATTGCCGAACAGATAGCGAACGCCGTCGGCTTCCAACTGTTCTAAGAGCTTGCGATGACCTGTTTTCCCAGTCATGACTCCACCTTTATCAAGTGCGGTATCCATGTGCGGCTGCTTGCCGCCGCTTTGGCCTTGCGCTCACCAACCGTAGCGCCGCAGGCCCCGTTCCAAAACTTCCACCACCATCTGTCCGGTCAGGATGGAATCCGGCGTGGAACGACCGGTGATAAAGGGGTAATCCACAATCACCGAGGTTTCCCGGCCGACGTTGCCGAGGTAGCCGCCGTCCGGGCCGGTGGCGTCGCGCAGGATGTATTCCAACGGGTAGGGCGGTGGCCCCATGTTGAAGTTCAGGAATTGGTTGTAGCTTTCCATGAAGCCGGTGCCGTCCAGGTAGTCGTATTCCTTGCAGTGCCCGGTGACCCGCTTGCCCCAGATAATGCTTTTGCGGTCGTTGAGATCGCGGGCGAAGGCCAGACAGGTCACGGCATAGCACTCCGCCGCCACCGGCTTGTCTTGGCGCAGGAAACCGAAAATCAACTCGTGTATCCGGTGGTTATTGGCCATGTCGACCAGTGGTCCGCTGCCGCCGACCATCAACAAGGCGTCGTATTGCTGGATTTGCTCTTGAGCCCGCGCTACGTCCCGGTAGTAGTTCTCCCATTGCCGCAGCACCTCGGGCGCGCTCCAGTAGGGCTGCATCGGAAACCAGGTCGAGAGGTTGATCGGGTTGTTCAGGCGCGGGTTGGCGGGATCGTCGATGGCCTGCACCTTGGCCGCCATCTCCGCCGTGGTCACTGGCCGACCCAGCGGCGGATCAACGTAACTGGCATCCTTGCTGACAGTGATGGCCACCGGCCGCTTGCCGGTCGGCGTCGCGAACGTGGATTCGTAACCGGCGGCGTCAAACACCTCCAGCGGGCCGATCAATTCCTCGCCCCAGAAACCCCATTCCGACAATACGATCAAAATTTTGCGACTCATGAGTTCACATCTCCGCGTTTAAAGCCAAAATCTGTCGGGCGACCGCCTGAATGAAAGGCTCGACCTCGTGCCAACTTCGCCCGGTAACCAAATCGCCATCTACCACCACACCATGGTTTTGCGCGTCCTGCGGGACGTAAATCGCACCGCAGTTCAGCACGTCCGCCAGCACTACTTCGTGACAGATCACCCGGCGTCCCTTCAGCAGTTCCGGGCAGGGCGTCAAAATCCACAGCCCGTGGCACAGCGGCCCCTTGACGATGCGCGGGTTGCGCATGGCGCGGGCGAAGAACTCCACCGCCGGGGCGGCGCGAACCATTTCTGGCGAAACCGGTTGCCCCTCCGGCGGCGCGAAATAGCGCAGCCGGACGCTGGTGTAGTTGGCCGCCATGATCACCGCCGCGTAGTCCTCCAACTCGACGTTCTGAAAGTCGATGCTCACGTCCAGCGTCTGCGGCGTCTGACTAGTCTGTTCCACCTCGCCGACGAAGCTGAGGCGCGGGTTTCCCCACAGGCGGGACATGAAGTGCACCTCCGCCCCCAGCGTGCCGAAGCCATAGCGATAGGCTTCGATCTCGCCGGGGACGTACTGGCTTTCCACCAGCACCGCGATCTTTTTGCCGGTCAAGGGTTGCAGCGCCACGCTCAATTCCTCTTGAGAAGCTTCGGACGGAATTCCACGACGATGGGGGAACCGAGTTCTTCTTCCTCCAAATCGATTTGGAAGTTGTCTTCAGAAAAGCTCGCGCGCGGCACGCCATTAACCGAGATACCCACGATCTCAATGGTTCCGGGGGCATAAAAATCCGGTAAGACATTAAGAGTGGCCCGTCCCGTCTTAATATCTGGGCAGAAAAACATGCAGAAATTAGCGCCGTCCGCTTTTTTATCGATAGCCGGGCGGACGAAGGAGCGAGTATAGATATGCGCTAGGTAATTCAATTCGAAAACGTGATAGCCGGAAACGGAATGGCCGCCTTTTTGCCCGTAAGCCCCTTCGATAATGGGATGGCCATTGTCGTTGACCCGAAAAAAGATGCCTCGGTTATCGTGATCTAAAAAGCAGGCGTTCCAGAAAATCTCCATTTCACGCGCCAGCTCCAAATAACGGTATTCTTGCGTGGAGCCAAATAGGATCAAGTAAGCGAGGATTCCTTGCTCTTGCTGCCAAAAGTCCTTGGTATTGCCCCAGGTGAATTCGATCGGCACATTGGGCTGGGGCTCGCGTTCGACCGCATCGAAACAGCCGCCCCGGACTTGATCAAGCCCATGAATGGCCATCGCATCACCCAGTCTTTTGGCCAGATTCAGAAAATCGGTCGCGAAAAGCTCGTGTTGTTGCGCTTGGGTATCCCGGCCTCGGTCGCGTTCTTCTTCCGCCAAAACCCGGTAATAGCTCGCCACGCGCGTGAGATTCCAAGCGATCTTCAAATTATGTCCGACGATGGCGCGGTTTTGCTGCCAGCGCCAGTTCTGGTCGGGTGTCCAATCGGCATGGAACCGTTCATTGACGAACGGCACTTCGGGATTGGGATCGGGAAATTTCTGTAAGATCAGCCTAGAGGTATTATTCAAGATCGTGCGGCAAACATTTAGAAATTCGCCAAGTTCTTCCCGGCCTTCACCGCCGCGCGGCAGCGGGTCCAGCGCCAGGATCAGATTGACCAGATAAGCGGGGATGTGATCACCGATCGAGTTCCAATTCTTGCGCGAGCGGTTGTCGCCCAGCGCTTCGGTATCCGGCCGCAGAGTGGCGTAATCAATATGAGAGAAATAACCCTCCAATCCACTAAAACCATTTTTAGACGAATCTAAATAGAAGGTTTGGAAGGTGCGAACGGTGCGCTGGATATCCTCCAGCACTTCCCAATCTTGAGTGATTCGATAGTACTGTGCCAAACCGGCCAGCGCGTAAATTTGCTCGTACAGTGGAATGGTGTCGCGGTCATCCCAATTTTCCGAAGCCACCGCGATTTTTGCGCCCCGATCGCGGACTTTGCGTTTGCCGAAACTCCAGAAACAGCTTTGTCCGTCATGACTTAAAGAGCGGAAGGTGTAACGTTGATATTGGACGCCCGCCTTGGCGGCGCACAGATAACGTGCGTTGCCAGTCAGCAAATAAGCCGAGGACAGCCCGTAAATAAGGCGGGAGAGAGTTGCGCATTCCTGCACATTATCGTCCTGCAACGGCAGCCCAAAAATATTGAGGTTGGTCTGATAAAATTCGGCAAAGTCATCCATTTGATAGGTGCGACGATCACCGAACAAATCATCCAGCCATTCATCGGCCAGGCGGGAAATCTGGGTGAGCCACCAATGCGCTTCCTCAAAGATATACCGGCCTTTCTCGTAATGCGGCAGTGTCACGGTGCTGGCCTGAAATTGCTCCTTCCCTTGATGCGCCTGGTAGATGCCGTAAATAATCACTGTCTCATCAGGATGAATATATTTGCGCACTAATTCGGATATGCCTCCGTTTGGATTAAAGTTTGGCGGCGCGGGAACGCGATCGCGGCTTAGCTCGTCCAAATTGCGCAATACATTAAAAGTGGTGTTCGCACTGGCCTGAACCAGAAAGCTATCTCCGCTGCGGCAGCGTAATGTAAAGGAGGCCTCCGCAACGTTGACGTTCGTAACCTTTCCTAATAGGGTCATGCTTTGCGAGAAATACTTCATCGGTTCTTTCATGATCTCTCCTGGACTGCTTGCCGGGTAACAACGAGCCAATTACCTCGGTCACTCAAGCAGTAAACTCAGTCACAGTAAAATTTGCATGGTGTTGACTATAAATTGGCTGTTATCTATTTAAAATAAGCCAGAAGTTATAGAGTGAATGATCGAATCTTCGTTACCAATGAAACAAACAGAACTTTAATAGCGATTCTCATGCCAATATTAAAAAATGATGGCCTTATAAATGGTTCGATCATTGTGAAGTTATATCGTTAACTCTATGAAAAAACTCTATTTTCATAATTAATAAGGCCTATTGATTTGAAATAAATTAATAAAATAATTTCGATATTTTTGTAAAAAACAGGCAGTTATTTGTATCTTTTTATAGGCGGAAAATAAAATAATAAAGTTCAATTAGTCGGAAATGAAATGGCTAGAGATTAAAAAGAGTTCAAACTGAACCATCTGAATAGTTCAGTTTGAAACGGGCCAGAAATAAATGAAACAATTGCAATATTTCAGTCATAGATCGCTATGACTAAAGTTATAAGACTAAGGGTCTATACTTCATTGAGCTGTTCGATGTAACAATCAAAATGGATTGCCTTGGCGATTAAAACGAGGTGGTGGGCGCGGCATTCGTGCCTGCCGCCAAGGCCAGTGGGTCATGAAGATGTTGAGAAATGCGCAACCGCCCCGAATCGAACGAGCGATGATGGGGCTAAAATTCTTTGCATGGATTACTGAAAGTAGAGCTTTTTTCGAGCAGTCCAATCTGAGCCGGCCCTATATGAACCCTGATGACCGCATGACTACTCACGCTGAAATTCAGGCCGAGCTGATCGGCACGTTTTTCCGCTCCATTCCGGTCGCTATCCTGGTTCATCTGGTATCAAGCGCCGCGTTGGTGTTCATGCTGTGGGACATGGCGGCGCGCGACAGCTTGCTGGTTTGGCTGATGACGCTGTATGGGTTGGTGGCGGTGCGCTGGCTGTTGCTACGCGCCTACCGGCAGCGCCAGCCGCTGGTGGTGCAAGCGGCGCCGTTTTGGGGTCGGACCGCCACCGCCTTGTCATGGCTGTTTGGAGTGGTCTGGGGCGTGGTGCCGGTTTTGTTTCTGGATCCGACCCAACCGGCCAATCTCATCATCATCACCGTTATTCTGGTGGTGCTGAACGCGCAGGCGCTGATGGCGGTGGTGGCCTATCCGCCGGCCTATTTGGCCTCGGCGCTGGTCCTGTTCTCGCTCGCGGCGGTGCTCAGCCTGCGGGCTGGCACGGTTGGCGCGCACCTTGCCATATTGATCAGCTTGAATCTGGTGGCTAGTTTGTGCTATGCCCGCAACATCTACCGAACGCTCAACCGTTCCTTACAGCTTCGTTTCGAAAATGCGGCGCTGCGGCGGGAAACCGAGGAAAATTCCACCGCGCTGGAAACCACCCTGCAAAATATCCAGCAAGGCGTCAGTCTGATTGATCGAGATAATCGGTTGCGTATGTGGAACCGGCATTTTCTGGCTTTGCTCGGTTTGGATGGCGAGTCGCCGCGCGCCGGTCAGCGCTTTGAGGCCGTGCTGCGCTCGGTCGATCCACCGCTGGTTGTGCGTGAGCGGGAGCGCATGGAATACCGGCGCGCCGATGGCGTCCTGATTGAAATCCGTCAAACCGCCATGCCGGATGGCAGCCGGATTCTTACCTACGCCGACATCAGCGAACTCAGACGCCGTGAGGAAAATCTCAACAGCGCCCGCCAGGGCGCGGAGCAGGCCAACGCCGCGAAAACCCGCTTTCTGGCGACCGCCAGCCACGATTTGCGCCAGCCCATCCACGCGCTGGGGTTGTTTTTCGCCAATCTGGCGGATCGGGTGCGCAACGTCGAGACCGAACCGTTAATCGGGCAGATCGAGGATTCCATCGCCGCCATCGACAGCATGCTCAACGCGTTGCTGGATATTTCCAAGCTGGACGCGGGCGTGATTCGCCCCCATATCGGTTCCGTGGCCGTGGTGGATGTATTTAAACGCCTGGAAACCGAATACCAGTCGCTGGCGCGGGAAACCGCCAACACACTGCGGCTGCGGCCCTGTCGGGCCGTGGTTCAGACCGATGTGGCGATGCTGGAGCGGATCTTGCGAAATCTGCTGACCAACGCCTTGCGCTACACCAGCAACGGCCGGGTTCTGATCACCGGTCGGCGGCGCGGCGGCCTGCTGCGAATCGAGGTGCGTGATACCGGCTCCGGTATTGCGGACGATCAGTTGGAAAACATCTTTTTGGAATTTCACCAGCTGGGTAACCCGGAGCGCGACCGCCATCAGGGTCTGGGGTTGGGCCTGGGTTTGGCCATCGTCAAACGCTTGGCCGCGCTGTTGGACCATCCCATCACCGTTCGCTCGCGGTTAGGCCGGGGTTCCTGTTTTACCATCGCGCTGCCGCTGGCGGAGCGATCCGTTTGTCACCCATTGCCCGCGTCGGCGTCGGTTCCCGGCTGGGAATTGCAGGGGCGGCGAGTGCTGGTATTGGACGACGACGGCGCTGTCCTGGAAGCGATGAGCGGACTGCTGGGGCGCTGGGGCTGCACCGTGATCAAGGCGCTGTCGCTGGTCGAGGCGCGGGAAAAACTCAAAAGCCAGGCGTCGCCGCCTGAGTTGTTGATCGTGGACCACCGGCTGCGCGGCGAGGTTTCCGGCCTGGAGGCGGTGGTGATTTTGCAAAATACCCTGCGCCGTTACGTCCCGACCCTGATTATCACCGGCGACACTGATCCCGATCATCTGCGCGCGGCGGAAGCCAGCGGCTATCCGCTGCTGCACAAGCCGGTGCAGCCGGCGAAACTGCGGACCGTGGTACGCCACCTGCTCCGCGGCAACGAACGCGAACCCCTAAGGTAGGGAAGGTCCGCCGCCATCGTCGGCTGGTGGCTTCGCGCCGGCTATCAGCCCTCGCCGGCCAGCTTCGATGACCGCCTGGGTTCGATTGGCGGCGTGCAAGGCGCGCATGACAGCGGTGACGTGCAACTTGATCGTGCCTTCCGCCACGTTCAGGCGCTTGCCGATGGTTTTGTTGGACAAGCCCTGAGCCATCAGGCGAAGTACTTCCAATTGCCGGGGGGTCAGCCCCTCGAAGCCGGCGTCGTTGTGGGCGGGCGGCGGGCGGGCGGGCGTTTCGCCGGGGGAGTCCGTCCCGCTGGCGGCCGGTGGCATTTCCAGCGCTTCCAGGGCGGACAGCAAGGCCGGCGGAACGTAGATTTCACCGGCCATCACCAGCCGCAGGGCGGAAATCATCTCATGGCTGCTACAAGATTTGGGAATGTAGCCCATCGCGCCCATTCGCAACGCCTGACGGACGGAGAGCGGTTCCTCGGAGGCGGACAGGATGACCAGAGGCACGGTCGGGCGCAGTTCGCGCAGTTCGGGCAGGGCGGACAAACCGCTTGATCCGGGCAAGGCCAGATCCAGCAGGATCAAATCGAGGTCGTGATAGTGAGCGGCCAGCCGGATGGCTTCCTTGGCGGTGGCCGCTTCGATCACCACGGCGCTACTTTCGAACTGCTTGAGCACGTGCAATAGCGCTTCGCGAAACAGCGTGTGATCGTCAACCAGAAGAATTCGCATGGCTTGTCACCTGATTGGTCCCGTGATCGGTTCGCGCCCGGCTGGGAGTGAGGACTGACCGGTTCGACGCTTCATCAGGCCATGCTCGGATCCGCCAGGGCCGAAGTCCCGGCGGAGAGCGCATTCGATTGCAGTTATCTTTAAGTATAGCCGAAAGTATAGCCGAGCAGGGCTTGCCAGGTGAGGCGGGCTGCCCGCGCTGAGCGAGGCGACGGAGACCGCTTGCTTCCCGCGCACGGGTCAGATCGTTGTGATCATCAAGCGATGATTCGAGTCGGGCAGGGCCAGCGGTTTGAGCCAGCGTTGGTTTTAACCGGACTCCAGCACTCCATAACAACCGGCGACGCTTTGGATCGGGATTCATGGAAGCTCCTCCTTCATGGCCTGAAACAAATGAAACCAAAACCCCAGCCGCTGAAATCGGGTAGAAATCCAATATCACTACCTTAACGCTCATTAGATCGTCAACCAGGCGGAAGGTAGCGATAGTCCCGTCCGATTTTAACCCCGTCGTCAACCACGCTGCCCGATCGCTGGTGCTGCCTACTGATTTGCCGCCGGCGCTACAGCGGACGAATGCGGCGTTCATGGTTCTCGATCTTTTCCACGCCAACCTCGCCGCAAAGGCAAGTTGGACGAATTTGAAAACTTATTGAGGCGAGGTTTTAACGCATGAACGCCAGCAATCGCATCAGTATCCTGTTCTGCCTGACCGCCGGGTTATTACTGAACACGGCATGGGCGTTCGACGCGAATGCACACCCGCTCAATTCAAATCCCCTAAACGAACGCCAGCTTTGCAAAACCCAGCTTCACGGAGAAATTTTTTCCAGGACCGAATTATTTTTCGGTTTGTCGCGGGCTGATGGGCCTGATGTGACGGAAGCGGAATTTCAAGGCTTTATCGATACTGAAGTCACGCCTCGCTTTCCCGATGGCTTGACGCTGATCGACGGTAAAGGCCAATTCAAGGACTCCGATGGGGCGATCCTTCAAGAAAAGGCCAAATTATTGATACTGCTTTACGCCTTCAATCCAGAAAACCATCAGGCGATCGAAGCGATCCGCAATGAATACAAAAGCGATTTCCAACAGCAATCCGTACTGCGCGCCGATGAGCAACAATGCGTATCGTTCTAGCCGAAAATAACACCATCAATATCCATATCCATTTGGGAGGCGCATGACTGTAGCTCATCCCTAAAGCTTAATGTCTATATCATTGTGAATTACTACAAGGCAACGCAACCGGCTTTTTACAATCGTCCGAAGCTTTTATAACCACGATTCATCGAGAGCCTTAACCGCTAATACCGGACAGGGGACTGACAGCAAGATGTTCTGCGCCATGCTCCCCAACAGCAGCTTGCCGACCTTGGAGCGTTTGCGCAGACCGATGATCACCAGCGAGGCGGCATAATCCCTAACCAGTTGCTGAATTTCCTCCAGCGAAGTATGGCCACGAATGTATTGTTTGAATTCGGCGTCGAGGCCGGATGCGGCCAACAGTTCCTCGACCTCCTCGGCATCCTGGGCCTTGGCGACGGAAACGTCATTCGTGTTGCCTCCGACGCCCGCATTGACCACGATCAGTTTTTCTCCGGAGCTTGCAGCGATTTCTATGCCTTTCTCCACCGCGGCGCGCCCTTCCGGCCGTGGCGCGTAAGCGACAATGATCGTCATGTTATCTTTCTCCTGAAGGCATCAACTACTGAACGCGGCAATGCCGGTTTGCGCGCGGCCAAGGATCAGGGCGTGGATATCGTGGGTGCCCTCGTAGGTATTGACCGCTTCGAGATTGACCAGGTGGCGGATCACGCCGTATTCGTCGGAGATGCCGTTGCCGCCGAGCATGTCGCGGGCCATCCGGGCGATCTCCAGCGCCTTGCCGCAACTGTTGCGCTTCATGATCGAGGTAATTTCGACTGACGCCGTGCCCTGGTCCTTCATCCGGCCCAGCCGCAGGCAGCCTTGCAGGCCGAGAGTGATTTCGGTCTGCATGTCCGCCAGCTTCTTCTGGATCAACTGGTTGGCGGCCAGCGGCCGGCCAAACTGCGTCCGATCCAGCACGTATTGGCGGGCGCGATGCCAGCAGTCTTCCGCCGCGCCCAGCGCGCCCCAGGCGATGCCGTAACGAGCGGCGTTGAGGCAGGTAAAAGGGCCTTTCAGGCCGCTGACTTCGGGAAATTCGTTTTCTTGCGGCACGAACACCGCGTCCATGACGATTTCGCCGGTGATGGAGGCGCGCAGGCCGACTTTACCGTGAATGGCCGGCGCGCTGAGGCCTTTCATGCCTTTATCGAGAATGAAGCCGCGAATCGCGCCGGCGTCGTTCTTGGCCCAGACCACGAACACGTCGGCGATGGGGCTGTTGGAAATCCAGGTCTTGGCCCCCGACAGCGCGTAGCCGCCCGGCGCGGACTTGGCGCGGGTGATCATCGAGCCGGGGTCGGAGCCGTGATTGGGTTCGGTCAAGCCAAAACAGCCGATCCATTCACCGGTGGCCAGCTTGGGCAGATACTTTTGTTTCTGGGCCGCGGTGCCGAACGTGTGGATCGGCGTCATCACCAGCGAGGATTGCACGCTCATCATCGAGCGATAACCGGAATCGACCCGCTCGACCTCGCGGGCGATCAGGCCATAGCTGACGTAGTTCAGGCCCGCGCCGCCGTACTCGCTAGGGATGGTCGGGCCGAGCAGCCCCAGCTCGCCCATCTCCCGAAAGATTGCTGGATCGGTGGTTTCATGGCGAAAGGCCTGCTGGATGCGCGGAGCCAGTTTTTCCTGGCAATAAGCGTGGGCGGCGGCGCGCGCCATGCGCTCCTCCGCCGTCAACTGCCGCTCCAATAGCAATGGATCGTCCCATTGAAAATTCATTATGACGCTCCTTATACGAGGGGGGGTGAGGGCCGAACAGGGCTTTCGGCGCCAGGCCGATAGCGATTGACCGCATCACCGTAGGCGATGAGCTGACCGTCACTGTCCACAATCTCAGCGCTCGAATAATAAATCGTGCGTCCACGCTTGCGCAGCCGGCCGCTCGCGCGCAAGGCGCCGGCAGACGCCTGACCGGTAAATTGGGTGTTGAGCGATAAGGTCGTTACGTTGCGCATTGGGCCAGACACACTGCAATACAGACCAGCCAGCGCGCAGGACACATCAATGAGCGTGGACAGGACACCGCCGTGCACCGATCCCCAGCGATTGAGATGCTGGGGGCCGAGTTCGAGTTCGAGCTCGGCGTAATCGGGTTTCCAGCAGACAATGCGATAGCCGAGCAGGCGCATGAAGCCGGAAGCGGCAAGGTAATCATCACCTTCCTCCAGCCGTTGCGTCGAAACAGCCGGTTGATCGTCAGTGCGCGAAGTAGAGATCATGCAGGTGCTCCAGGCTGACTTCCGCGGCGGGTTGCGAGAGAGCGATCTTGCCGCTTTGCATCAGGTGAACCTGATCGGCCACACCCACCGCCTTTTGGGTGTTCTGTTCGACCAGAATGATCGTCCGCCCTTCCGCTTTCAGCCGCCCAAGAACCCCAAATAACTCGTTGACCACGACCGGCGCGAGACCCAGGGACGGCTCGTCGATGATCAGCAACTCCGGGTCGGACATCAGGCCGCGCGCCATCGCCAGCATCTGGCTTTCACCACCCGATAGCATCCCAGCCAACAGGTTCCACCGCTCTTGCAGGCAGGGAAACATCGCGTAGGCTTGCTCGCATTTTTGTCGGGCGGCGGCGCGATGCTGTTTCGGAAAAGCGCCCATCAGGAGATTTTCTTCGATGGTCATGTCCTTGAAAATCATGCGCCCTTCCGGGATCATCGCCACCCCCAGCCCGGACATGTCCCAGGGCGCAGTGCCTCTGATCGACCGGCCATGCAGGCGAATGTCGCCCTGCGTCAGCGGCAACAGGCCCATGATCGAGCGCAGCAGCGTGGTCTTGCCCGCGCCGTTTGGGCCGATGATCGTGGTCATTTGGCCCGCCGCCGCCGAAAGCGAGACGTCCCACAACACATTGATGGCGCCATAACCGGCGCGAATGTTATCGACTTCCAGCATGATCGGCTCCCGTATAACTCTTGATCACTTCCGGGTCGCGGAACACCTGATCGGGCGCGCCATCGGCGATCAGCTTGCCGAAGTTCAAAACAACAACCCGCTGGCAGAGATTGCTGATGGTTTCGATGTCATGTTCGATGATCAGGATGCCGACCGCAAACTTTTGGTGCAGCTCCTTGAGCATTGCCATGAAACGCCGCTTGCCGCTGGTTTCCAGCCCGGCCAGCACCTCATCGAGCATCAGCAGCTTGGGATTGGTTGCGAGCGCCTTGGCGACTTCCAGCGCTTTCAGCTCGGTCAGCGCCAGTTCCTTGGCCGCTTCGCGATCTCCCTTGGGGGCGAGATTGGTGAATTCCAGGATTTCATCGATTTTTTGTTGATCGACCTGCCCCGCGCCGAAGCGTTGCGCGACCAGCAGATTCTCGCGCACCGTCAGCTCGTGCAGCGGCTGCGGAATCTGGAACGTGCGTCCGATACCCATTTTCGCTCTCCGGTGCAACGGGGCGCGCAACACATCGACCGAGTCGAAAATAATGCGCCCGCTGGAGGGCCGCGCCAGACCGGAAACCGCGTTGAACAGCGTCGTTTTGCCAGCGCCGTTGGGACCGACCAAACCGACCACTTCATCGGTGCCGACCGACAGACTGACCTTGTTGACCGCGGTCAGACCACCGAAACAGACTGACAACTCTTCAACCCGCAGCATGGTTCCTCCTCACGCTCGCCCGCAGCAACGGCACCAATCCGCTGGGGCTAAAGAGGATCATGGCGACGAGCAAGGCTCCCAAGATCAACTGATGGCCGTAAGGAATCAAGGATTTAAACACCAGTTGGTCAATGAGATACACGGTGACCGCGCCGATCAGTGGGCCGAGAATCGTCCGGTAGCCACCGAAAATGGCCGCCACGATCGGCAGGGTTACCCAAAGGCCGTTGAAGGCGTAATCCGGCTCCAAGAAATTGATGTAGTGGGCGTTGAAAGCGCCAATCACGCCGGTCATGAACGCCGACACGAACAGCATGAGCGCCTTCAGCAGCACGCTGTTGACGCCGATCACCCGCGTCGCATCCTCGCTGTCGTGCATGGCGCGCAAGGCGATGCCGTAGTCGCTGGCGCGAATCAGCCGGTAGCACAGCGCGAAGATCAGCACCACGCTCAAAATAATGAGATAGCTGCCTACCTTGCCGCTGAAGTCAAAACCGAACGCGGTGGGAAAGCGCGGAATGCTCGACAGGCCCGCCGAACCGCCGGTCACCGCCGTCCATTCGGTCGCGATGATCTTGAAGATGTGCGCATAAGCCAGGATCGCCAGCGCAAAGTAGGGGCCTCGCAAGCGCAACACCGGGAGCATGACCAGCGAAGCGAGCAGCGCGCCCACGCCGCCAAGCAGCATGGCGATCACGATTGGCGTGCCGGCTTTCAGGGTCAGCAGCGCCGAAACGTACGCGCCGACTCCGAAGAAAGCCGAGTGGCCGAAGCTGACCATGCCGCCCAGGTTGCCGAGCAAGGCCCAGGCCAGGGCGATACCCCCGATCACCAGCGCGGCGACCAGCAAGCTCATCACATAGTGGTTACTACCCAAGGTCAGGGGAATGGCCCCGTAGGCGACTAGCAACAAGACCCATATCGAGGCGTTCGTTTTCATCCCCGTCTCCCGGCCGCGCCGAACAACCCGTTCGGCATCACAAACAACACCAGCAAGAAAAGGCACATCCCCGCCAACTCTTGCAAGGCCGAACTGGCGAGCGTCACCGTCAGCGCCTCGGTCACACCCAGCAACAAGGCCCCGACCAACACGCCGGGGATCGAACCCATTCCGGCCAGCACGGTGATGATGAACGCCTTGACGGTCAGCACATGACCGTAAGAAGGTTGAATCACGCCGTAACTGAACAGCGCCACTCCGGCAAACGAGGCGAGGATGCTCGCGACGATGAAGGAGACCAGCTCAGTTTTGCGGGGGTTGACCCCCATCAGCTTGGCGGCGTCGCGCTGGCTCGACACCGCGCGCACGGCGCGCCCGTACCAGCTGCGCGATAGCCACCACCACAAGCCGGTCATCAGCGCGAGACTAACGACGAAGAAGACGAGTTCGCTGCGCATGCTGTAGAGCGGCCCGATCACGACCGGCTCCTGAAACCAGGCGGAACCGGTCGAGCGAATATCGGCCGACCAAATCAGCTGGATCGCATTGGTCAGGATGATGGCGATGCCGTAGGTCAGCAGCAGCGAGTTGAGTTCTCGGTCTTGACGGATCAAGTCCACTAAGAAATAGACCAGCACCGCCGCCGCGCAGACGATCAATAGCGCCAGCGGAATGGCGAAAACCGGATTGACGCCGAGGCTAGATTCAACCGTGTAGGCGATGTAGGCGGCGAGCAAGACCAGCTCGCCGTGCGCCAGATTGATCACCTTCATGGTCCCGAACACCAACGCCAAACCGAGCGCGATCAGGGCGTAGGAACCTCCCTGCAGCACGCCTGAAAAGAGCGCCTGTAAAATCAGTTCCAGCATAGGAGTGACTTCCCGTTTAAAGTGCAAGCCACGGCGGCGGCCTAATACAGCTCCAGCCCCCGCCGGCGCGGGAACCCCAAAGGGGGGGCTACCAGGGCACCGCGGGGAAATTCGGTTTGGCGTTGGCGGCTTCGCTGGGCCAGACAATCCCGATCTTACCGTTCTGGTGTTGCCCCATGCGGTGCACGAAATTGATATTGTCGCCTTTGTCGTTGAACTGTACCCGGCCGACCAAGGTTTCGCGGTCGGTCTTGCGCAACTCCTCGGCCACTCCTCCCTTGTGCAGAGTGTCGTTATCCGCCGCGCGGGCGATGGCCTCGAACAGCAACAGCGATTGCACGTAACCGAACTGGCCGAGGTAGTCCGGTTCCTTGTTGTAGAGTTTTTGATAGGTTTCCGCGAACAGCTTACCGTCGGCGGTCTTGAACTCGGCCGGGAACGGCAATAGGGCGGTACCGTAGACCCAGGGCATCAAATCGGGAAAGTCGGCGGCCATTTTCGCGGTGGCCAGCGACCAAACGCCGATCATCGCCTTAACCTTCGGCTTGAGCACCTTGGCGGCTCGCAGGATGCCCACATAGTCGTTTTCATAGCCGCACATCAGGATGACTTCCGGCTTATCCTGCAACTTGATCTTGTTGATAATCGGTTTAAAGTCGGTGATCGCCGGGTCGAAGGCGTGCATGCCGACCTTGAAACCCTTGGTGGTCAACTCTTTTTCCACGTCCTTGGCCAGATTGGCGGTCGCTTCCTTGGTGGAATAGACGATTGACGCCGATTTGACCTTTAGCGCGTCGATCAAACCCACCATCGCCTTTTGGTAGCCGACCGTATTGTTGATGCGGAAAAACGTCTTGTAGCCGCGCGCGACCAGGCTATCATCCACGCCGCCGGAGGTAATGTAGGGCAAACCGAGCTTATTGGCCGCGTCGGACGCGGGAGCGATGTTGTTGGAGCCGTAGCCGCCGCTAATCGCGACCACCTCCTGGCTGGCTAGCTTCTCAACGGCGGCGATGGCTTTGGCGGGCGCCGACTCATCGTCAATAACGATCGTTTTAATCGTGTGTTTGCCGTTGGTCTTATTGAAGATATCAACCGCGACCGAGATGCCTTCATTCATCCCGGCGCCGACCCGCGCCAAGCTGCCCGTCAAGGGGATCTCGACCCCGACCAGGAACTCCTTCGCCGCCGCGACGCCGCAACCAAGAAAAAGCCCCGCCAGCAGCGTTAAACCGACAGTCTTCTTGTACAGCCTATTCATGATTCCGCTCCTCTGGTGATGTTGTTGGCGCTTACAATGCTGAAAAGCTTTTTTATCGTAAGGTTATGGTCATGCCCATTCAGCGCGACTGGGCCGCTAGCGGTTGACGGATCGAACCGAAGCCCGGCCTCTTCAAGGTGAAGGTATGCGACGCTCTTCCGAATCGTCTTCACCGATCTGTCGCGCGTACTCCTTCAACTTCCCTTTCAAAATCTTGCCGGTCGCGGCTGCCGGCAGCGCCGGCATGATGACGATTTGGGCCGGCACCTTGTAGGGCGATAACCGCGCGGCCAGATACTGGCGCAGGCTCTCGCCACTTGGATTTTGCGCCGGATCGAGTTCGACGAAGGCCACGACTTCTTCGTTGCCGTCCGCCGCTGGCCGCCCCACCACCGCCGACTGGCTGACGGCGGGATGGGAGTTGAGCGCGGCTTCGACTTCCACCGGATACACGTTAAAACCGGAGCGAATGATCACTTCCTTGGTCCGGCCGACGACGAACAGCGCGCCGTCGGGATCGCGGCGCACCATATCGCCGGTATTCAACCAGTCTCCCGGCCGCAGGGTGGCCGCCGTCAAGGCCGGTTCGCGATAGTAGCCTTTCATCACATTCGGCCCGCGCACCCACAATTCGCCGGGTTCTCCTTCCGGGACATCGTTTCCCGCCAAATCGACGATCCGAGTTTCGATGCCGGGAATCGCGGAGCCGACCGAGGTGTCGGCGCGCGGCGCGTCGAGCCGAGTCTGGCTGATCGTCGGCGAGCTTTCGGTCATCCCGTAGCCGTTGTGCAGTGGTAGTCCGAACAGGGCCTCGATCCGTTGCTTGAGGGTGAGATCGAGCGGCGAGCCGCCGGCGTAAATGAACCGCAGCTTCGACCCCGCGGGTGACCAGCCGCCGCGCTCGAATTCCAGCAGACGCGCGTACATGGCTGGCACACCCTGCAACACGGTCAGCCCACGCTCGCCGATGGCGTCGATCAGATCGGAAGGCGCAAACCGCGGCACGACCTGAAGGCAAGCGCCCGCGTAAAGCGTCCCAAGCATGACCGAGGCCAGCCCGTAAACATGGGAAATAGGCAGCACCCCATAAACCTGATCGTCCGGGGTCAGGCCGCGCAAGCGGGTGGAAACGGCGGCGATGAACAGCAGGTTGCGATGGGTCAGCATCACGCCCTTCGGATGGCCGGTGGTTCCGGTGGTGTAGAGCAGCGCCGCGACCTGATGTTGCGCCGCCGCTTCCACCGGTTCGACGGTGCAGGTTGTATTCAGCGGGCCGACCCTCAAGTCTCCCAGCAGCGGCAGTTGCAAGCGCTCGCTAGCGACGTGCGCGCCATGCGCCGCGGCATCGGACGAGGACGAGGCCGCGGCCGTGAAGATTGCGCGCCGCGCGCCGCAGTGGGCGCGGATGTTTTCGAGTTCGACCGGCGACAGGCGGGCGTTGACGATCACCGCCCAGGCGTCCGCCGCCGCGAGGGCGAAAATCAGCGCGATCAGGGCGGCGCCATTTTCACCGACGATCATGACCCGATCACCGGGGCGCACGTCGAGCCGAACCAGCAGCTCCTCGGCTGCTTCGACGGCCGCCGCCAAGCGCCGGTAATTCCATCGCACCCCACCATCCCATACGGCGGGCGCGGCGGGCGTCCGCGCCGCCCAGCGCCTGGGAATTTCGCTCAGGCGCGCGGGCAATTCGGCCAACAGCGCCTGGGCCAGCGCGTTCATCAGCCCCGCGCCGCCCTGATCATGTTGCGAGCGATCACCAACTGCTGGATCTGGGTGGTGCCTTCGTAAATGCGGAACAAACGCACGTCACGATAAAAGCGCTCGGCGGCATAATCCGCCACATAGCCGGCCCCGCCGTGAATCTGCACCGAGCGGTCAGCCACCCGGCCGCACATCTCGGACGCGAACAGCTTGGCGCACGAGGCTTCGGTGGTCACATCCAAGCCGGCGTCGCGCCGCCGGGCGGCGTCGAGCACCATGCAGCGCGCCGCATAAATTTCCGCCTTGCTGTCCGCCAGCATCGCCTGGATCAGTTGAAATTCCGCGATGGGCTTGCCGAACTGCTGGCGCTCGCAGGCATACCGCAGCGCGTCCTCCAGCATCCGTTCCGCCACGCCGACCGAGACGGCGGCGATGTGCAAGCGACCCTTGTCGAGCACTTTCATGGCTGTCTTGAAACCGATGCCTTCCTGACCGCCAATCAGGTTCTCGGTCGGCACCCGGCAGTCCTCCAGGATCACATCGCAAGTGTGAGCACCCTTTTGCCCCATCTTCTTGTCGATCTTGCCGAGCGACAGGCCCGGCGCGCCTTTTTCGACGATGAAGGCGGAGATGGCGCTCGCCCCGCGCTTTTGCGGATCGGTTCGCGCCATGACGGTGAAAATGCTGGCTTCGGGAGCGTTGGTGATGAAGCGCTTGGTGCCGTTGAGGATGTAACAATCGCCGTCCCGCACGGCGGTGGCGCGCAGTGAGGCGGCGTCGGAACCTGATCCGGGTTCGGTCAGGGCGAACGCGCCGATGATTTCGCCGGAAGCCAACCGGGGCAAGTAGCGCTGCTTCTGCGCTTCGGTGCCGTCGATGACGATGCCCTGCGAGCCGATGCCGTTGTTGGTGCCGATCAACGAGCGAAACGCCGGCGATGTTTTGGCGATCTCGAACGCGAACAGCACCTCTTCTTCCATGGTCAGATCGAGGCCCTCGTATCGTTCGGGTATCGACAGCCCGAACAAGCCCAGCTCGCGCATTTCGGCAACGATCTCTGGCGGGATTTGGTCGGTTTCAGCCACTTCCGCCTCGCGAGGCACCAGACGCTCGCGGACGAAGCGGGCCACGCTGTCGAGCAGCAGATTCAGGGTTTCTTGATCGCGAATCATGGGGTCCTCAGCTGACTTGCGGCATTGATTCAAACCCGACCCATCTCGGTCTTGACCTTGCGCACCAATTGCGCCAGGCGCGGGCCGATATCGTTTTCCAGCAGCGCGCGGGGGAGGAGATAGGCCGGCCCCCCGCAGTTGAACGCCATTTGCTTGTCGTCCTCGGTATCCAATAGCGGGACGCCGACGGCGTGGATGTCGTTGCGCCAGTCACCGACGCTCAAACAGAAGCCCCGCTCCCGATAATCGCGCAATGCCTGCTCGATCCCGAGCTTGATGCGCGGCCAGTTGTCCTCATCGGCCAGCCGGATGTGATCGCTCAGATAGGCGTATTCCTCTGGCGGCAAGCCGCAGAGCAGCGCCTTGCCCATCGCGGTGGTGGCGATGGGAATGCGCGAGCCGACATCTAGTCGCAAGGTGATGCGCGAACTGCTGTGGCGGCACTCGACATACACCATGCTCAAGCGATCCCGCATGCCGAGCGCCACCGATCCCTGAGCGTGTTCGGCCAGTTCCTGCATCGCTTCCCGAGCCAGCTTGCGCAGGTCGAGATTCGAGAGCATCGAATAACCCAGGGCGAGCACGCCGGAACCCAGCCGGTACTTGCCCCGATTCTTCGAGTAGGCGAGATAGCCGAGCTTGGTCAGGGTATGCGCCAGACGCGAAACCGTTGGCTTGGGAATCCCGGTGCGCCTGGCCAGTTCGCCATGGGCCAAATACACTTCGCCCTGACGGAAGCACCGCAGAATTTCCAGCCCGCGCGCCAGAGCGTTCACGAACTGCCGATCCTTGCTCTCTTCGTCGTCCTCGAAAACCTGTAGATCGTCTTCCACTCGTTTAACTCTACTTTCCCGAATCACAAAATGTCGCGGCGGCAAGAAGGCAGGATCATGCTGGCATGAAAAAACAGAACCGTCAATATTTTTTTGAACCATTGTTTCTCTATGCGGAACAATTAATCGTAGACGCTCTTTACGGAAAGAGAAAGGCTTTCATGAATAAATATAAATAAATACGATATAATTAAATTTATTTAGCGTTTAATCGGCCAAAAACCTTTACTTCGGCTAGGTTGTGGGCTAAGGTGAAATTGATAAATTTGCAAACTTATGTTCCGTCAAGCGGAACAATAAGGGGGGGCAATGAGTGAAGTCCTCGTTGAATATCCACTGCCCGAAGTCGGGCTGATCCGCATCCATCGACCCGAGGCGCGCAACGCGCTGAATCAGGCGGTGCGCGAACAGCTCGCCGCCCATTTCACGACTCTCGGCAACGATCCTCAGGTGCGCTGCCTGGTGCTGACCGGCGGCGAAAAATTCTTCGTGGCGGGCGCCGACATTCGCGCCATGGCCGAGGCCGGAGCCATCGATATTCTGCTGCGCCAAAGCCACCGGTTATGGCAGGCGCTTGCCGCTTGTCCGAAACCGGTCATCGCCGCCGTCAACGGCTACGCCTGGGGTGGCGGCTGCGAGCTGGCGATGCACGCTGACATTATCGTCGCTGGAGAAAGCGCCTCGTTCAGCCAGCCCGAAGTCAAGCTCGGCATCATGCCCGGCGCGGGCGGCACCCAACGGCTGACCCGCGCGGTCGGCAAGTTCCAGGCGATGAAGATGGTGCTGACCGGGCAGCCGGTGTCAGCGCGCGAAGCCTTGGCGATGGGTTTGGCTAGCGAAGTGGTGGCCGACGCTCAGGTGCTGCCGCGCGCGGTGGAGCTGGCCGGACAGATCGCCGCCCTGCCGCCCCTGGCCGTCATGCAAATCAAGGAAGTGTTGCTGGCCGGTCAGGATGCACCGCTGGAAACCGCGCTGCTGCTGGAGCGCAAGGCGTTCCAGCTCTTGTTCGCCAGCCAGGATCAGAAGGAAGGAATGCAGGCCTTTCTGGACAAGCGCAAACCGGTATTCAAGGGGCGATAATCATGCTGGACGCCAACCGTCCCGATCTGATCATGGGTATTGTCGGCAGCGGGCTGATGGGTTCCGGTATCGCCCAGATCGCCGCTCAGGCAGGCATCGCGGTGCGTTTGTACGACGTCCAGCCGGAAGCGGCGGTCCAAGCCCGCGCCACCATTGCGCAAACGCTGGCCAAGCTGGCGGAAAAGGGCAAGCTCACGGCCGCCGCCGCCGAGGCCGCCAGCACGCGAATCAGCGTGGTCGAGACGCTCGAACAGTTGTCCGGCTGCCATCTCGTCGTCGAAGCGATCATCGAAGATATCGAGGCCAAGCGCGATCTGTTCCAACGCCTGGAAGCCATCGTTGATGAAGACTGCATACTCGCCACCAACACCTCCTCGCTGTCGGTGACCGCCATCGCCGCCGCCTGTCGGTTACCCGGCCGCGTCGGCGGTTTTCACTTTTTCAGTCCGGTGCCCTTGATGAAGGTGGTCGAAGTGATCGACGGCTTGCTCGGCAAGGCGGCGGTGGGCGACGCGCTGACCGCGCTGGCCCGGCGTTTGGGCCATACCCCGGTAAGGGCCAAGGACACGCCGGGCTTTATCGTCAACCACGCCGGTCGGGGCTACGGTACGGAGGCGCTGCGCATCGCTGGTGAAGGCATCGCCGATTTTGCGACCATCGACCGGCTATTGCGCGACACCTACGGTTTTCGGATGGGGCCGTTCGAGTTGCTGGATTTGACCGGACTGGATGTCTCCCATCCGGCGATGGAGTCGATTTATAACCAGTTCTACCAAGAACCCCGCTTCCGCCCGTCGCCGCTCACTCGCCAGCGGTTGGCCGCCGGGCTGCTCGGTCGCAAGAGCGGACGCGGCTTTTATCTCTATCGCGACGACAAGGCCGAACAACCGTCCGAACCCGCTCCACCGGCAAGGGCCGATAGGCCGGTCTGGCTCAGCCGTCAGAACCCGATGGCTCACGCCCAGGTCGCCGAGTTGCTTAAAATCCTGGATGCGCCGCTGATTACAGCGGAACGGCCCGGTCCCGACGCGCTCTGTCTGGTGTTGCCCATCGGCAAGGACGCCACCACCAGCGCACTCAACGAGGGCCTCGATCCGCGCCGCACGCTGGCGCTCGACCCCCTCTGGCTGAAGGGCCGTCGCACCCTGATGCGCACGCCGCTGACCGCGCCAGCGGCGCGCGACGCGGCCTGGGCGCTGCTGGCGGCCGATGGGACGCCGGTTTCGGTGATCAACGATAGCCCCGGTTTTGTGGTGCAGCGCGTCGTCGCCGCCATCGTCAATATCGGTTGCGACATCGCCCAACAGGGCATCGCGCCACCGGCCGATATCGAGCGCGCGGTGACGCTCGGCCTGGGCTATCCCAAAGGCCCGCTCGGCATGGGCGACGCCCTCGGCCCGACGACGGTGCTGTCCATCCTCGACGCGCTGTACGCCTTTTACCGCGACCCGCGCTATCGCCCCAGCCCGTGGCTGACCCGCCGCGCCCGGCTCGGCGTCTCGCTGCTGACTCCCGAAAATTGACGGTTGCCAACCTTTTAGGTCTCTCCATGCTCGACGCATACATTTACGATGGCCTGCGTTCACCCTTCGGCCGCCACGCTGGCGCGCTGGCGGCGGTGCGCCCGGATGAGCTGGTCGCCACGGTGATCAAGAAACTGGTCGGCCGTTCGCCGTTCCCGCCCGAACAGATCGAGGATGTCATTCTGGGGTGCACCTCGCAGGCCGGCGAAGACAGCCGCAACGTGGCGCGCAACGCGCTGCTGGCCGCCGGCTTGCCTGATGCCGTTCCAGGGCAAACGGTCAACCGCCTGTGCGCCAGCGGTCTGGCGGCGATTTTGGACAGCGCCCGCGCCATTACCTGCGGCGAAGGCGATCTGTATGTGGCGGGCGGCGTCGAGAGCATGAGCCGCGCGCCGTTCGTGGTCGGAAAGGCGGAATCCGCCTACAGCCGCGACTTCAGGGTGTTTGACTCGACCATTGGCGCGCGTTTCCCGAACCCGCGCGTGATCGAGCGCTACGGCGCGGACACGATGCCGGAAACCGGCGATAACGTCGCCGCTCAATTTGGCATCAGCCGCGAGGAGTCCGACCGCTTTGCCGCCGCCTCCCAAGCCAAATACGCCGCCGCCAAAGCAGCCGATTTTTATAGCGGGGAAATCCTGCCGATTGCGGTGCCCACCGGCCGCAAGAAACCTCCGTTGTTGGTCGCGGACGACGAACACCCACGCCCCGAATCGACCTACGAGGCCCTGGCTCCGCTCAAGCCCTTGTTTGCCGGTGGGGTGGTCACGGCCGGCAACGCCTCCGGCATCAACGATGGAGCGGCCGCCCTGTTAATTGGTAGCGCCGCCGCCGGCGGGCGGGCGGGCATCAAGCCGCTGGCGCGCATCTTGGCCGGGGCTGCGGTCGGCGTCGAGCCGCGCATCATGGGCATTGGCCCAGCTTACGCCATTCCGAAGGCCCTGGCGCGGGCGGGGCTGACCCTCAATGACCTGGATATCATCGAAATCAACGAGGCGTTTGCTTCGCAAGTGCTCGGCTGCCTCAAACTGATGAACATCGCCCGCGACGATCCGCGCGTCAACCCAAACGGTGGAGCCATCGCCATCGGTCATCCGCTCGGTGCTTCCGGCGCGCGTCTGGCGCTCACCGCCGCCCGCGAGTTGCAACGCCGCGCCGGGCGCTACGCCGTCATCAGTCTGTGCATCGGCGTCGGTCAGGGTCTGGCTGTCGTCATCGAGCGGGTCTGACGGCCCACGGTAAGCGACGATGATTCCACCAGTTGCCCTTTCTGGTATCCGCGTGCTCGATCTGTCGCGGATTTTAGCCGGCCCCTGGGCCAGTCAGACGCTGGCCGATCTGGGAGCCGAGGTCATCAAGGTCGAACGGCCCGGCGTGGGGGATGACACGCGCGGCTGGGGGCCGCCTTATCTCAAGGATACCGCCGGCAACGACACGCGAGAGTCCGCCTATTTTCTGGCCGCCAACCGCGGCAAAAAATCGGTCACCGTCGATCTGTCGAAATCGACAGGCCAAGCCTTGATCCGCGAACTGGCCGCGCAGAGCGATATTTTCATCGAAAACTACAAGGTCGGGGACATGGCTCGCTATGGTTTGGCCTATGACGACCTCAAGGCCAGCAACCCCGGTTTGATCTACTGTTCCATCACTGGCTTTGGCCAGGATGGGCCGCTCGCCAGCCTGGCTGGTTACGATTTTGTGATTCAGGCGATGGGTGGCTTGATGAGCATTACCGGCGAGCGGGACGATCTCCCCGGTGGTGGCCCGCAAAAGGTGGGAGTGGCTTTCGCCGATCTGATGACCGGCGTCTATGCCGTCATTGCGATCCTGGCTGCTCTCAACCACCGGAATCTAACCGGCATCGGGCAATTCATCGACTTGGCCCTACTGGACGTGCAGGTGGCGACCATGGCCAACATGAATTTGAATTATCTGGTGTCTGGCGTGATTCCGAAGCGTCAAGGCAACGCGCACGCCAATATCGTCCCATATCAGGTGTTCGCGGCGGCGGATGGGGATTTGGTGTTGGCGGTGGGCAATGATGGGCAGTTCATCAAATTCTGCGAGCTGGCCGGCTGTCCGGAACTGGCCAGCGACGAACGCTTCGCCCGCAACGCCGCGCGGGTTCGCAATCGCGAGATCCTGATTCCTCTGCTCCAGGCTATTTTGCGGCAACGCACGGTGGCGGAGTGGATCGCGCCCCTGGAAGCCGCCGGCGTCCCCTGCGGGCCGATCAATAACATCGCCGAAGCGCTGGCGCACCCGCAGGTGCGGCATCGGGGTTTGCGCGTTGATCTGCCGCATCCGCAAGCCGGCGCCGTCCCGCTGGTGGCCAGCCCGATCAGATTGTCGGCCACCCCGGTCGCTTATCCGTCCGCGCCGCCCTCGCTCGGCCAGCACACGCGGGAGATTCTCGCCGAGCGATTGGGGCGCAGCGAACGCGAGATCGCGGCGCTAGCCGCCGCGGGCATCATTTAACGCATGTCGGTTGCTTTCTTTTTCGCCCCATCATGCCCGCGCTGTTTAAGACCCGCATCACCGAACTGTTCGGCATCCGGTTGCCCATCATCGCCAGCGGCTTGCAGTGGCTGGCCAACGCCGATTATGTGGCGGCCGCCGTCAACGCCGGTCTGATGGGTTTCATTACAGCCGCCAGCTTCATCGACGTGGACGCGCTACGCGCCGAAATCCGGCGCTGCCGCGAACTGACGGGCGGCCAGCCGTTCGGGGTGAATATCTCAATGCTGCCCAAGCTGGTGGTGGGTGAACGGGTCGAGGAAATCGTTGATTTGGTGTGCGAGGAGGGGGTGGGATTCGTCGAAACCGCCGGCCGTAACCCGGAACCTTATCTGCCTCGTCTCCATGCCGCGGGTATCAAGGTGCTGCATAAGGCGCCGACGGTGCGGCACGCCCGCAAAGCTCAGGCGGTCGGAGTTGATGCCATTACCGTGGTGGGTGCTGAATGCGGCGGTCATCCTGGGCTGGAATTGGTGGGGACGATGGTGCAAGCGGCGGTGGCGGCGCGCGATATTCGAGTGCCGTTAGTGGTGGCGGGTGGGATCGGCCACGGCGCCCAATTGGTCGCGGCGCTGGCGCTGGGCGCGGATGGCGTGGCCATTGGCACCCGTTTTCTCGTCGCCGAAGAAATTTGGGCGCATCCGGCCTACAAGGCGCGACTGGTCGCCGCCGATGAAACCGACACCGCCCTGATCATGAGTTCGCTGCGCAATACGCTGCGCGCCTTGAGCAACCAGACCACCGCGACGGTGCGGGAAATCGAGCGCGAGCGGGGCGATGCGGATCCGGAAAGCCTGCTCGCCGCCTTGATGCCGCATATCGCCGGTCAAGTTGGCCGCCGCGCCTATGAGACCGGCGATACCGCCACCGGAGCGTTATCGGTCGGCCAATCGGTGGCTTTCGCGGATCGGGTCGAACCGTTGGCGGTCATTGTCCGACGGCTCGAAGACCAGGCGAGAACGGCGCTCGAACGGCTCGCTCATATCGCACAAGGGGTCTCGTTGCGTTAATTTCGTAACGGAACGCTTTTGTGAACTTTCAGCGCAATGGAGTTCTTCGGTAACATGCGGCAATGGTTCGAAACGATTGTTTCAGTGTGTTTTCAGTACCGAAACGGCTGGAAATCGTAATGACCGAGGGCCGACATTTCCGCTGGCCCGTCCGCCGCTGCGTCACTGATCGTAGTAGTTGACGTACATGCCCACCCGTGGATTCAAGCTGAAATCGTGGCTGGCGTAGCGGCGGATTTTGAAGGTGTAGGTCCCGGAAACGGTCGGCGTGAAGGTTACATCCTCGAACGGATCGTCCCAAGCAGCGGAACCGCCGATATAGTTGCCGCTCGAATCGTACCCGCTCAGATCAAGATCCTTGATTAGTACACGCAACTGCTTGGCGGTCAAATCAATCGTTGTCCCCGAACCAGCGCGAGCCAGCGTGAAATCCACGCCATGCTTTTTAGCGCATGGCGCAATCGCCGGATTTTGACGCTAACCATTAATGCTTCGATCGGCCCCAATTGGACCGTGGCATCCGAATTGACCCGATCAGTCTGATGTGCTGGTAATGCGCTGGCGCAGCTTATTTCCCGGTATTACAAGCCCCGTCGGACATTGGCGCGGAATTTGCGCATAACCTCTCAATTGAATCACTATCGCATTTGCAAAGAGTGACGGCATGAAATACTCAACTTTAGATTTGGGCAGCGGTGACGACGCCCGCCTGTGGGAGGCAAGATGCCAACAGATCGGAATGGCGAGCGAGCATTCGCTGATCAACCCTTCGCCGACCATCGAGCAACTGACCGCATTTTTTAGCGGCTGCCCGGATTGGATTTATTTCAGCGGGCACTTTGCGCCAATGACGCTTTATAGTGATTTCGCGGCAATTGATTTCAAATCCGATCGAGTGGCCGTGCTGAGAGGGACCGAGCCCAGTCAGGAATTACTGAAGAATTCCAACGCGTTTCGGCTGCACGAATTTTGTTCCGTGGTAATTTGGGGCGGGTGCAGCGTGTTACGCGATGACATAGCGATCACAACGCTCCGGCAGTTGTTTGTCAACCCGTTATTGCTGGGCTATGCGGCAAAATGCGGCGTTGCGATCAATAATGTCATGCTTGATCGTTTCTTTCAGCGCGTCCGGCCCGGACAGAACAGCCCGCAAGCACTCTTGGATGCTTGGATGCAGGCGGCGAATTCGTATTACGGCGGCGGACCCATCGAGGATATGTTCCGCGCTGTGGATATCACCGGGCAAGAGTGGAAAATCGTTAGAGCAAAAATTGTTAAGGGTAGAAAATTGTAACGGAACGATTTGAATCGTCGTAAGCGTTGGCGTTTAGCCGTCTTGACGGATCGAGAAAGCGGGAGGCCAGCCGCGAAGGCTTATGCTTTTCGAAAGCGAACGATTTTAACCGCGCGCTTACTGATGGCGTCCTGTCACCTTATCAGCGTCTTCGAGATTGGCTTATAGCGGGCGGCTGTTGAGTGTCGGCTTAGGAATGCTTCCGCTAGACCGGCCATGATCGGAGGACTGCATCGTGCACACGCTCCCCTGAGCGGGGAGGACATGCTTTGCATGGTTTTCTGCATTGGCCGCGCATCCAAAATTATTCTTTCCGCGCATGAGTCGGTAAGAAGCCGCGCCGCGAAACATGGCGGCTTCCCGGCGAGCAAGGGCCACGCCCAGATTGCTGGCCAATCTCTAGCTACGACTCACGGGAAAATTCATTATGCGTTTTAGCCAAATTGCGACTTTATTGGTTGTCCTGACCGCCGCCGCCGTGACCACGATGAGCCAGGCCAGGGATGTTCATGAGAACGAGCGGGGTCAAAAACCACAATGCACCAACGCCAGCCTACGCGGCGGCTATGGCTTTGTGGCCAAAGGCGTTACCTTGACAGGTTCGCCGTTGCCCGCCGCGCTGCAAGGGCCTTTCGCAAGCGGCGGCGTCGCCACGTTCGACGGCAAAGGCAATTTTGTCCTCACCTCAACCAGCAGCTTCAACGGTCTCATTCAACCGGTCGAAACCAGAGGCGTTTATCAGGTCAACAGCGATTGCAGCTATACTTCGCGAGCTGAGAATGGCGTCACGTTTCAGGCGGTGATCCTGGATGGTGGACGGCAATTGCAAATCCTACAAACCACGCCCAACGTCGTGATTGTGGGAACCGCCATCCAGCAGCCTCAACGCTGTGAAGCCAACGCCTTTCAAGCCAGCTACGGCTTTGTCGCCGAAGGCGTCGCCGGACCGCCCACGCTTCCTGTCCCACTCGCCGGACCGCTGGCCGGCGTGGGAACGGTGGTCTTCGCGCAAGACGGTACGTTTGTGCTGACCGCCACGCGCAGCGTCAACGGCGTGCTCGACCCTGAGCCTTTGGCGCTGACCGGCGTTTATTCGATGAAGGGAAATTGCACCTTCGGCATGCGCTTCGATGTTGGGTTTACGTTCGATGCGGTGATCGTTAACAACGGCAAGGAAATCCTGTTCGTCGAAACCGATCCCGGCACGGCGTTGATCGTCAGGGCGATACGTCTTTGAACGCGCCGTCGTCCGTGATCTTTTCCAACACGACAGGCCCACTTTATGTCTGAGGATTGCATATCCATGAGCGAATCGACCGTGCACGTTGTTGCCCACATCATCGCCAAGCCGGACACCGTTACAGCATTGCGAGCGGTGTTGGAAGCGCTGCTGCCGCCGACCCGCCAGGAAGCCGGTTGCCGCCAGTATCTGTTACTGCAAAATCGAGAGCATCCGACCGATTTCACTGTCGTCGAACAATGGGCCGATGCCACCGCCATCGACCGGCATCTGCAATCCGCGCATGTGCAACAGGCGTTGGCGCAAGCGGCGGCGCTGCTGGCCGCGCCACCCGATATTCAACGTTATGAGCTGATCGGGTAATTTTAAATGCCCGGCTGGACCATGGTGAGGCGTGGGAGGAGATCAGGCATGAGCGCTGGAATGGGCCGCGCTATGGTGCTCGTCATGGCGCTTGGCTTAGCCGCCTGTACATCAAGCGCGCTGATCAATGGATTGGTCCCCGATACTGGCCACACCGGTCCGGTGAGCCTCGCTTACGGTCCGGGTACGCGGCACCGATTGGATTTGTATCAGCCAAGCGGAAGCCGCAAGCCAGCGCCGGTGCTGGTTTTCTTCTACGGCGGCAGCTGGCTGCGCGGCGAGCGCGCCGATTATCGCTTTGCGGCGGCGGCGTTGGCCGCGCGCGGTTTCGTGGTGGTGGCGCCGGATTATCGGCTGTACCCCGAAGTTCGCTACCCGGATTTTTTGCGTGACTGCGCCGCCGCCGTGGGCTGGGCTCTGCGCCAAGCGCCCCGCTACGGCGGCGATCCACGCCGGGTCTATCTGATCGGCCATAGCGCCGGCGCTTATAACGCGGCCATGGTGGCCTATGACGCGCGTTGGCTGGCGGCCGAAGGGCTGTCGCCAAGGGCTATCGCCGGTTTCATTGGGTTGGCGGGTCCCTACAACTTTCTGCCCATCCAAGTGCCCGACGTGATGCCAGTGTTCGATTGGCCCGCCACGTCGCTGGATACCCAGCCGATCCGCCATGTCACCGCCGCCGCGCCCCCGACCTTGTTGATCGTCGCCGATCCCGATGAGGTGGTCGACCCCGAACGCAACAGCGCGGCGTTGGCCGAGGCTCTGCGCCGGGCCGGCGTTCCGGTTGAAGTGAAACGTTACAGTTCGCTCAATCACTACACCACTATCGGTGCGCTGGCGTGGCCGTTGCGCTGGCTGGCGCCGGTGCTGGACGATATTACCGAGTTCGTAACGACCGACCGAATGCCACGAACTGATAGAGCGACCCCTGACATAGCTTTAGCGATCCAGCCACGGCGCGCCGGGCAGCCATAACCGATACGGCTATTTTTTCACGGTTATGAATCCATAACGGCGCTGGCCGCGCATGAAAACAAAAAGGAAGGTGGCTGAAAGCAACGTTTCAGCCCGCCTCGATCTTGAAACTTGCCCTGCCAGAAGGTAAAAACATGCCTCCAAAACCCATCGACCGCGCGCCCTCCGCTTACGAAAGCCCGCTACTGATCAAAAATCTGCTCCGCCACTCCGTTCGCCAATTCTCCACTCAGGAGATTGTTTACGGCGATCTCAAGCGCCAGAGCTACCGCGATCTGGGCGAACGGGTCGGCCGTTTGGCCAGCGGGTTGGTCAAGCTGGGCGTCAAACCCGGCGATACCGTGGCGGTGATGGACTGGGACAGCCACCGCTATCTGGAATGTTTTTTCGCGGTGCCGATGATTGGGGCGGTGCTCCATACCGTCAATATCCGACTGTCCCCCGAACAGATTCTCTATACGATCAATCACGCTGAAGATGACGTGATTCTGGTCAACGCTGAATTTCTGCCGATCCTGGAACGCATTCGCGACCGCATCGAGCCGGTTAAGCAGCTAATTTTGCTGAATGACGCCGAGCAAACCCCAACGACGACCCTGGACATCGCCGACGACTATGAGGCTTTGCTCGCCGCGGGCCATCCTGAATACGATTTTCCCGATTTCTCCGAACATACCCGCGCCACCACTTTCTATACCACCGGCACCACCGGTCTGCCCAAGGGCGTGTATTTCAGCCACCGGCAATTGGTGCTGCATACCCTCGGCGTACTGTCCACCCTCGCTAGAACCGGTCATGGTAGCTTCCACAGCGATGACGTGTACCTGCCGATCACGCCGATGTTTCATGTGCACGCGTGGGGCGTGCCCTACGTAGCGACTGTGCTGGGCGTCAAACAAGTCTATCCGGGACGCTATGTGCCCGAGCAGCTGTTAGCGCTCATTGCACGGGAAAAAGTAACGTTTTCCCACTGCGTGCCCGCCATCCTGCAAATGCTGCTAACCCATCCTAGCGTGGATCAAACCGATTTATCGCGCTGGAAGGTGATCATCGGCGGCGCGGCGCTGCCGCAAGTGCTGGCCAAGCAAGCGCGCGACCGGGGCATTGACATCTTCGCCGGTTACGGCCTGTCGGAGACGTGTCCGATATTGACGCTGGCGCACCTGAAACCGCCCATGCTGGATTGGGATGAAGAGCGGCAGCTGGAAATTCGCTGCAAAACCGGTCTGCCCATTTCCTGGGTCGAGCTGCGGGTCGTGGACGAGGCGATGAACGACGTGCCTCACGATGGCAAGACGCCCGGCGAGGTGGTGGTTCGGGCGCCGTGGCTGACCCAAGGTTATCTCAAGGACCCCGAAAGCTCGGAGCAACTCTGGCGTGGCGGTTATCTGCACACGGGCGATATCGGCGTTATGGATGAGGAAGGCTATCTAAAAATTACCGACCGGCTGAAGGACGTCATCAAAACCGGCGGTGAATGGCTCTCGTCGCTTGCCCTGGAAGATTTAATCCTCAAGCATCCAGCGGTCGCGGAAGCGGCCGTGATCGGCATTCCCGATCCGACATGGGGCGAACGACCGGCGGCTTTGGTGGTGCCCAAGCGAGATCAACTCGGATCGCTTGATGAAACCATGGTTCGTGACTGGCTTAAAGAACGGGTCGACGAGGGTATTCTTGCCAAGTGGGCTGTTCCCGACCGGGTGCTGGTAGTGGACGGTCTTCCAAAAACCAGCGTCGGTAAACTCGATAAGAAACTCATGCGGGCACAATATCAAGCGCTCTGCATAATGGGCGATGTCTCGGGTTAAGATTGCTAATCCGGCAACCATTCATGAGAAAACGACTCTGCTCGCTGAGCAGATCGGCCAGATACCAGCAGACACACAATAGAAAAATAATCCATTTTTCAAAGCGGTGGTCTTTGAAGTCAATCATGCGCGTGATCCGGGCGATTAGAGTCCGCCGCATGGACTGCCGGAACTTGGCCGCTTCTGCTAACGCGGCGGACTCTTAAATTGCTCATCCACGGCGTTAGCACAGCAGGTTGCGTCCGATCACGATCTACGCTTGACCGTCTCTACCGTAGCCAGAAACACCCAATAGCGCGGATTCGGACATTGCGCCAGCTGGTCCGGAGCGCCGTCTTCGACCAGCCGTCCCCGCTCGATGACGAGCACGCGGTCGAACGCCAGGGACTCGCTCACAAAAATTTTCCTTAATCCTACCCCCGCCATCACTTTTGAGTCGATGCCAGGGGCAGCTACCGAGCGTCGCCTACGTGACGTATTCCCATTCCACGGTGACTGTCTCGGAGCCTTCCGGCGCCACCGACAGATAGCGGGTCGTAGTCGACCATGGCCACTTCTGATTCGGGTCATACGTCAGGACATTTCCTCCGTCCACCACCAAGCGATTGGACGGAAGCGCCCACGCGGCGGCACTCCCCCAGAGGGTCACTTTAAGCACCCCGTAAAGTGCTTCATAGGACAGCCAATTGCCATCCTGGTCTTGTAAATACGTCTTCTTGTTACTATGGGTGTACCATGTAAACACCCGCGTTGCTGCTGAGTCTCTTTCTTCACCAAAAATGATATACCACTTATAGGCCAAGGCGTCTCCTACATTGAGACTTAGCCACTTGGGCGTCTTCCATGCCGGACCACTTAGTTTCAGTCTGAACCGCTCTGCCCCTTGAAGCCGGCCCGTGTCGGGTGTGTCTGTATGGCCGATTGTTACGCTCATTTTGGGTTCCTCTGTTATTGCTAAGTCAAACGGTGAGTGTATTATTTTTGTGACGCCCATTCGAATTGAGCCACGAAGCAGAGAAGCAGGGCGCCACCGCCTCTCCAAAGTCCTTGGCTTGGCCGGAGCACGGTTTGTAGATGCCATTTGATGGCTCTTCCAAACAGGTTGATCCTAGCCAAACAACAAAGCCGAACTACCTTGGAGACCTTTACGAAGGTCGCCTTCGGCAGTCCGGCTTTCCTAAATCCTCTCAGGATCCGTGACTTTATGTCCCTATCTTGCGACAGGTTTAGCTTTATATATATGACACACTTTATAATATCAAATGAAAATAAATTATACAAGTAAATTACTCAGGAATTATTATTTTACTCGGTACCGAACGCGCTCAGGAAACTTATGGGGCATTGAAAGACGCCATCGGTCGTCTAGACGGATCAAGAGGGCGGAGAGACGGCCAGAAGGGGAGTGTCTCGGTTTGAAATTTAGAAACCTTGGCGGGTTGAGGCTGCCTGCTCTACTGACCGTACTATGTCTAAACGCTCAAGCAAAGGTCGGCTGGATCGCAACCTAATCGTTCATTGTAAAGCGTAAATCGTTCGAGCGGTTCGCGACGAACCGATGGCGCGGCGGGTGGTTGCGCGGGTTCTAATGACATGGGCCGCGGGCTGCCCACGACGGGACGCTGATGCCAGCGTGGGGAGACCTCAAACATTCCTCTGAAGCGAAGCGGCCATGTCATTAGAGCCATCAAAATCAGGTTCCTCCTTCTGATGGAGGGATCGCCCCATCAAGCAACGGCTTTCATCGCCCGCGCCAAGGTAGCCAGCGCGCGCAACACATCATCCACCGACCGCGCGGCGCGGGCATCCTTGAGCGCGCCGTTTTCGTCGAAGGCTTCGTGGGCGCGGCCCAATGCGAACTGCTGGGGGACAACGATCATCGAAAACGCCATCTGGAGGTACTGACGCAGGAAGTTCATCGACCGCAGCGCGCCGCCCGGCCCCGGCGACGCCGACAGCAAGCCCGCCGGTTTGTTCGCCGTGACGGCCAGACCAGCGGGCCGTTCCGCGCTCGATCCGATCCGCGACAGCCAGTCGAAGGCGTTGATGACCAGCGGCGGCGGAAAGCCGTTGTATTCGGGCGTCACCAGCAACACGCCGTCGCTTTCCATAATGGCCTGCTGCAACTGGAATACGCCTTGTGGCACGCCCGAAGCCGCCTCCAGATCGCCATCGTAAACCGGCAAGGCCAGCGCCCGTAGATCAAGCACGTTCGCGCCGCCGCCCGTCGCTCGCGCCCGTTCGCCGGCGAACACCGCCAGCATTCGATTTAGCGATCCGGTGCGAGCGCTGCCGGGAATGATCAACAGTTGGGGAGTGCTCATCGCGGGGTTCCTCACAAGTTTTGGGCACGATAAAACAGCTTAATGTTCTAATCATAGGATATTGAAGGCTAAATTTGCGATCTATCGCACGGATTGCCCTTTCAATAAACTCCTTTCAACAAAGTCAAAATCAGAGCGATTGAACAATCTCGGAAGATCGCTGTGAAAGTCTATAGCGCGCCCCGGCCGCATTGGCTGGGCGATGGATTTCCGGTGCATTCGATGTTTGATTACAGCGAACCCGGCAAGCGGCTTAGCCCGTTTTTATTGCTGGATTACGCCGCCCCGACCCGCTTCGAGATAGCCTAAATTAAGAGTTTTCAAACTGCCTCTTAGGCTACAGCGGAGCTTTGCCATGGTCATGCTTGTGTTCCACGTTGTTATCGTGACGGTCTGCATCGGTCACATTCTTCTCAGGCGGCACCGTCAGCCCGAGTCTCGCATGGCCTGGCTGGTTGTTGTGCTGGCGATGCCCTCTATCGGTGCCCGAGCGCGTGGCCTATCACAAGTCACAAACGATAAACGGCGAGCTGACCCGGATTGAGGACATCGTGCCGATTGTGAAATTTCTCGCCACCGACGGCTGGTGGATCACCGGCCAGACGCTTTTCGCCAATGGCGGCTACACGACTCGATAAGTTTTTAGCGAGCCAAGCATCGGGGAGGGCGGCCAAGATACCAGCACAGTGCTTGGGTGGCGTTTATGATAATTGTTTGGTTTGACCGACTTGACAGGTGCAAAGAGTTGTCCAGGGGGTCAGGACGCATGCTGACTGACAGCCTGAAAAGGAGCATCCAGATAGTCAGGTTGTACGCTTAGGTCATGCGAGATATCCTGAATAATTTCAGTTTTAAATGTGGATTTCGCATCCTCGGACCTAGAAAAACCGTAAGGGAGCAGTTTAAACCGCTCCCTTACAGTTCACCCCAAATGTTTGGAAAAACGGTTACAGGCCCAGTGCTTTCTTAACCCCTTCGCCATAAGCGGAGTCGCATTTCGCGCAGTTATCGATGTGGCGCTGCTTGATGAAATCAGGTGCGTCGCCCAGCGCGCGGGCGGTGTTGTCGAACAACGCCTGCTTTTGCTGGGCATTCATCAAACGGAATAACGCGCGCGGCTGACTGAAATAATCGTCATCGTCCTCGCGGAAGTTCCAGCGGTCAGCCGAACCGTCGATTTTCAGCGGCGGCTCGCGATAATCCGGCTGCTCTTGCCACTGGCCGTAGCTGTTCGGCTCGTAATGCAACAGGCTGCCCGCGTTGCCGTCTACTCGCATCGCCCCGTCGCGGTGCATGTTGGTGAACGGACAGCGCGGTTGGTTGACCGGGATTTGATAATGGTTGACGCCTAACCGATAACGCTGGGCGTCGCCGTAGCTGAATAGACGCCCTTGCAGCATCTTATCCGGCGAGAAGCTAATGCCCGGCGCGACATTGGCGGGATTGAAGGCCACCTGTTCCACATCAGCGAAATAATTCTCCGGGTTGCGGTTTAGCTCCATCACGCCGACTTCGATCAATGGATAATCTTTATGCGGCCAGACCTTCGACAAATCAAAAGGATGATAGGGCACCTTTTCGGCATCCAGCTCCGGCATGACCTGTACGAATAAAGTCCACTTCGGAAAGTCGCCGCGCTCGATGGCGTCATAGAGATCGCGCTGATGGGTTTCGCGGCATTTGCCAATCGCTGCCTCGGCTTCGGCATCGGTCCAATTTTTAATACCTTGCTGGGTTTTGAAGTGGAATTTGACCCAGCAGCGCTCGTTTTGTGAGTTGATGAAACTAAAAGTGTGTGAACCGAAGCCGTGCATGTGGCGGTAGCTGGCCGGAATACCCCGGTCGCTCATCACGATGGTGATTTGGTGTAGCGCCTCCGGCAACAGCGTCCAAAAATCCCAGTTGTTGCCCGCCGAGCGCAGGTTGGTGCGCGGATCGCGCTTGACGGCCTTGTTGAGGTCGGGGAATTTGAGCGGATCGCGCAAGAAGAACACCGGCGTGTTGTTGCCGGTCAGGTCCCAGTTGCCTTCCTCGGTGTAAAACTTTATGGCAAACCCCCGGATATCGCGCTCGGCGTCTGCTGCCCCGCGCTCGCCAGCCACGGTCGAAAAGCGCACGAACAAGTCGGTTTTTTTGCCGATCTCGCTGAACAGTTTGGCCCGCGTGTAGCGGGTAATGTCGTGGGTAACGGTAAAGGTACCGAAAGCGCCGGAACCCTTGGCGTGCATCCGCCGTTCGGGAATCACCTCGCGGTCGAAATGGGCCAACTTCTCCAAGAGCCAAATGTCTTGCATCAACAGCGGACCGCGCGGGCCAGCGGTCAGCGAATTCTGATTGTCCGGCACCGGCGCGCCAGCGGTAGTGGTCAGTTTGATCTTGTCGCTCATAATTATGTTCCTTTCCAGTGCTGAATCATTGGTTTGGGCTTGCACTTTCACTATCGCAAAGGAGGTTTCTTAGTTCAAATTGGATGTAATTAACAAGTCGATAGCTAATATCTATATCATGATTTTTACCAGGTAAATCCGTGCTGTAGCGCATCCCTATAGCATGATGTGTCTAACTATAAAAATTGTGAATGAGTATAGAAAGTTCAAATCGTTCCGTTACTCGGTATGCGCATTGCCCCGAATTGAAGGTACGCAGAAACAGATGAAACAAAGTTCAAGTATCGAGAAATCAGGCTGAAATTGTTCAAGTCTAATTTTAGAGCCGCCGAAAAGCTAAGGTCAGCCCCGCAACCTGCTCGGCTGACATTGCAACACAGAGATCGTCGCTTGACGAAATCAATTCAGACGGGTTGGGCTTCACTGAAACAGGAGGGCGCCATGAGCGCACTAACGCCCGCGCGGCTTCGCAAGGATAATGTGATTTTCGCCGGTACCGGCGGCGTAAGCCAAGGAAATCGGTCTAGCGGTTTTCTGCCGGCTTTTTATGATGCCGAGAGCGGGTCGGTGGAAGTCGCCCGTTTCAGCAACGGCGCGCCGGCTCCCATCCATTTATTGGAGGGATTGCCCGAGGCGTGGGTGAAGCAGCGACGGCCTTCCGGTCAGGTGATCGCGGTCAAGGATTCGGTGATCGCGGGATTCCTTCGCCAAGGCCGTTTTTACACCCGCGAGCAGGCCGGTCACGCCATGAAGCTATTGACAGCTCGCCAATCCGTTAAACCGGCGAACCCGGCTATTGATAGTCCCTGATTGGGTCACCGCTGTTTATACCAAGCTTACAGCGTTCCAAGCGATGCGCACCTGGTTACGTCGGTGTTGGTCATTCGCACGGGTCGCAAGCGACGCGGAGGGTGCCATAGGTCGCCGCCGCGCCCGCGCAGTTAAAGACGGGCAAATTAAAATATCCGTACAGCCGCCGCCAAAGCGGCGTTGCGAAAAAAAGCAACCAGTCATTTATTGACTGTGGGTAACTGAAAGGAAGGCGTGGGTATGGCGCTAACAGAGCGATTCCCCCAGCGAGGCTGGGGGCCTTCTTTGCTCAATAGAAGCTGATGTGACTGCGATCGTTAAAGCCCGTTAGGCTGAGACGAACGTCATTCAAAGGCTTGTTGGAACGGGCGGCTATCATGACAGTGTGATCGTAACCACGCTCGTTAAAACCGCTTGGCAGGATACCAACCGACTGACGTTGAATTTTAGGATCGGGTTTCACGCTGGCGATGAAATCTTCGCCACGTTGGTTGAAAGATTCGGCATGAGCCGCTGTGAAACTTCCAGCAAACCCTAGCGCGATCGCGATAATCAAAGTTTTCATGGTCTTCTCCATGGCAAAAGGTCGTTGAATAGACATCACAGTCTGGCTTAATCCATCGAGCGCACTATAGGATTGAAGGCATTTCTAAATGATTTCCGGGTGGTGGAAATTGACTACATTTGTAAACGAATTTGTAACCGAGCGCTCATACTCATTGCTAATTAAAAAATTCAGCACCCGTGTCAGGCGCTACAAGCGTAAAGTAACTACCTCTTTATCAATGATCTTAGAAAGATCTTTTGCTTTTTAACCTCAGATCAGACCATTGCGCACTGCTAAAGCTGGAGACGTAGTCATGAACGATCAAGCGCATATTTTAGTCGTCGACGATGAGCCTGATTTGCGGGAGATGGTTGAAGAGTATTTGAAAAAACAGGGTTTTTCAGTCTTGATGGCGCAAAATGGCGCTGTCATGCGCCAGCTTATAGCGGAACAAACGATTGATCTGGTGCTGCTGGATGTCAGAATGCCTGGCGAAGACGGGCTGAGTCTGGCCCGATTTTTGAGAGAGCATTATTCAGTTGGAATCATTATGTTGACGGCCATGGGCGAGGTAATCGACCGGGTCGTGGGCCTGGAAATGGGTGCTGACGATTATATCAGCAAACCCTTCGACCCCCGCGAGTTACTGGCGCGCGTCAAAAGCGTGTTGCGCCGCTTGGACTCGCGGCCAAAAACGGATGAAGCGTCATCCGATCAATTTTCGACCGGCGTGCGATTTAGCGATTACGTGCTGAATCTGGAATCTAACCAATTGTTTGGTAGCGATGGAGTAGAAATTCCCATCACCAGCATGGAGTTCGATCTGCTGAAAGCCTTTATTACTCATCCGAACCGGGTTTTATCCCGCGATCAACTTTTGGACTTGGCGCACAATCGCAATTGGGACCCGTTTGATCGGAGCATCGATGTGCGTATCACCCGAATCCGGCGCAAGATCGAACAAGATCCCACCAAGCCGCAGATTATTAAAACCGTGTGGGGAAAGGTTATATTTTCGTTCCCGATAAAGAACAATGATGGCGTTTTCAAGCGGTTTGAAGCTTTACGCCATTTCCTTATTGACCTTCTTCAGGAGCGCCGTCATGCGACAATCACGTTCGAGAATTTTAGGGATGCTGCTGGCCCTGCTTTTTACAAACGGCGCGGCGTCCGAATCCTCTTATGAAGGAAAAAAAATCCTTTATATCAATTCCTATCATATTGGTTACGAAGGTAGTGATCCTATTACCGAAAGCATTCAAGGAGTCTTAAAAAACTATCCGATTGAATTGAAGATCGTCTATATGGATACCAAGCGAAATTCTTCAGAGGAATTCAGTAAGGCCGCCGCGCTGAAGGCCCGGGCAGTCATTGAAGAATTTCGACCCGATGTGGTGATCGCCAGTGACGATAACGCGTCTAAGTATCTGATTATGGCTTATTATAAGGATGCTGAATTACCTTTTATCTTTTGTGGCGTCAACTGGGATGCCTCAGTTTATGGATTTCCCTATAAAAATGTGACGGGAATGATCGAGGTGGCATTGGTGTCGGAAATTTTCCGGCATCTTAAAAAGTACGCCAAGGGAGATCGGATCGGTTTTATTGCTGGCGATACCTTATCCGAACGAAAAAATTTAGAGTATTACATCAAAAGATTCAACATCCAATTCAACCGGATTTATTTTGCAACAACTTTCGATGAATGGAAACAAAGCTACCTAAAGCTGCAAGATGAAGTGGATATGGCGATGATGACCAGCCATGTCGGTATCGCGAATTGGGATGACGCGGAGGCGCGAGCCTTTGCGGAACAGTATGTCAAAATCCCGATTGGAACGGAGCACCGCTGGTCAATCCCGTTCGCGCTCGTAAGCGTGGCCAAGGATTTCGAGGAAATGGGCGCTTGGTCGGCGCACGCCGCGCTTAAAATCCTAGACGGCGTTCCGCCCAGCAGAATTCCCATAACAGCTAATCAGAAAGGCCATTTGCTGTTTAATGCGCGAATAGCGGAAAGGCTCGAAATTAACGGCGTTCCCGCGCTAGCGGAGATCGTGCGGTAGTTTTTGCAACCAACGGGTCCAGCGGTCGATCGAGCTATGGAACTGTCGCGTTTGTCCCGTTCCTTGACGGGCAAAACCCTATTGCAGATGATCATTCGCATCACGGCTATCGTGATCGTGGCGAGCGTTATCAGCTATTTCTACGTCAAGCACAATCTTGAAAGTCAAACGCTGGAACAATTACAACAATACGTTCAGGAATGGGGCGCGCGCGAAAGCGCTGTTTTTGTGCTGGCGCAGGATAATTTACGCACCTTTACCCAAGAATACAGCAAGCGGCTTGAGCAACTCGGCGACACTGATCCGCGGGCGCAATTTAAGGAGCTATTTGCCGAACGCGACGACGGCAGCATTCGGTTGCGAGAGCGCTTTTTTGCGAGTTCGAATATCACGGGTGTTATTGGAAAGTATGTGGATCTCAATGACGATTTACAACGGCGTTTGGTAATTGGTTATGAGATGTTGATCCAATACGGGCCTGCTTGGCAAAACCGTTTCACCAATCTTTATATCACCACGCCCGAACACGCAATACTAATTTTTTGGCCGGGAAAACCTTGGGGATTGAATGCTAATTCTTGGGAAGTCAACGCCAAACTGGCGTTGAACGCGCCGGATACCGATCCAGTATTGACCCTTGATGATCGGCGCGCCGAGCGGAAAGCCAATTGGTCCACGCTGTATTTTGATTACGCCGTCAATGATTGGATGGTATCCGTCACGGAACCGGTTAATCTCGGAGGCCAATATAAGCTTTCCGTGGGCCATGACATGTTGTTGCACGAATTGATCGAGCGCACGATCAGTAGCCGGATTGGGGGTACCTATAATATCCTGCTGCGCGATGACGGCCGCTTGCTGGCGCATTCTCGCTTTATGGACGCCATTCAAGCCCAAAACGGTAACTTATCCATTGCGACAGCGAATGATGCGCAATTAACTCGTATTTTCGATTTGGTGAAAAAATACGCCCAAGAGGCTATTATTGATAACAGTCAAGATGATTCCTATCTAGCGGTAACCCGGCTAAAAGGTCCGGGTTGGTATCTCGTTACGGTCTTCCCGAAGACTATTATCGCCGCGCGTGCTTTTTTAACGGCACGTTTAATTTTTCTGCTGGGTGTTCTCGCGCTGCTGGTGGAAATCGCGACGACTTTTTTTGTGCTGAGGACACAGTTAGCGAGACCTCTTAACAGCCTGATGGAGGCGACCAACCGCATTGCCACCGGCGATTTTAATATCCATTTTGACGATCAACGATTGGATGAAATCGGCCGGTTGGCCCGATCCTTCAACACCATGTCCGAAGAACTGAGCGCCCGAGAAAGTGCCCTCAGCGAGCGCAGCGCCAAGCTGGCACTGCTCAACCAGCAACTGGAGCGGGAGTTGGAGGAACGCAAGCGCGCCGAACAGGAAATCGCGCGGCAGCGAGAGGCGCTGCATCAGAGCGAAAAATTAAGCGCCTTGGGGTCCTTGTTGGCCGGGGTTTCTCACGAACTCAACAACCCGCTTTCCGTGGTGGTCGGTCGGTCGATCATGCTGGAAGAGGAAGCGACCGATGTGCAGTTGAAGGTCAAACTCAGCAAAATTCGCCAGGCCGCCGAGCGCTGCGCGCGGATCGTCAAAACTTTTTTGTCCATTGCCCGACAGCAGCCGCCCGAACGCAAGCCGGTATCGATCAATGCGCTGATTGAAGCCGCTGTCGAGATGATGGCCTACAGCCTGCGCACGGCCGACATCGAGACGGTGTTGGCGCTTGATGTCGCCGTACCGGGAATGTCGGCCGATGCCGATCAATTGACTCAAGTGTTCACCAACTTGATGGTCAATGCCCAGCAAGCCTTGATGGAGGTCGCGCCGCCGCGACGGTTGAAGATTAGCACCGCCTTTATCCCGGCCGAGCAGATCGTGAAAATCGTGTTCGCCGATAATGGCCCAGGCGTGCCGCGGGCGATCCGTTCCCGCATCTTCGAGCCGTTTTACACCAGCAAGCCGATGGGAATCGGCACCGGCATCGGTTTGCCTTTCAGTTATGGCGTGATCACTTCTCACGGCGGTCGGATCGAACTGGATCTTAGCGAGACGGAAGGGGCCTGTTTCGCCATCATGTTGCCGCTGGCTGCCATGGAGTCGTCGTTGGTGAACGGTTCTCTCCCAAAAGAAACCGGCCTTAAATCCCAAAGCATTCTGATCGTCGACGATGAGGTCGATCTCGTTGAAATGCTCGGTGAGATGCTGGCGGCGATGGGCCATCGCATCAATATCGCCGCCAGCGGCAACGAGGCGCTGCGCCGGCTGTCGGAACGCGATTACGACGTGATCTTGAGCGATTTGAAGATGCCCGATTTGGATGGGCCAAGCTTGTATCGGCGCTTGCAACAATCGCATCCGCATCTGATCGAGCGCATGATTTTTATTAGCGGCGATACCTTCAGGATGGGAGCGGATGAGTTCCTGGCGCGGACTGGACGACCTTTGTTGGAGAAGCCGTTTATTCCGCGCGAGGTGATCGAGGTGGTCAATCGGGTGTTAAGTCAAGCAGAGTCGCCGGCTGGCGGGCATGGCGTTGACGGAGCCGCGATGCCCGGGGATGTCGGATCAGCTCCCATTGCCTGATAGGTCCTCGGAAGGCCCGGACAAATAGAGGATTAGGGTGGCGTCATCGCCGTTGTCGATCTGATTCGCGGTGATGCTGGGTAGCAGGCTGCCTATCCGTAGCACAAAATCAGAGACGAACCGAGCCAGCATTTCCCGGTCGCCCGCTAGTTCGACCCGACAGGTTTGCGAGCGGCATTCAATGTTGCGCGCCGAACCCTGTATTTCATCGATGCCGGTCAGTGCGTCTTGAATCGCGGCCGTTGTTGTGGAAACCCAACGAGAATCGGTCGGTTCGCGCCGGAAATCGGTTTCCATTACCCGGAGCGTTTCTTGCCGCTGCTGTTCGGCCTCTTCCCTGGTTTCTGGATCATCCAGCCGCTGGTCGGTGGCAGCCGCATCGGCCGCTTGGGCGGCTGCTAGTCGTCCATAACCCTGAACTTGCCGTTGCAAGTTCGAAATATCCGCCCTGAGACGAACAAGTTGCTCTTTCAGGGCGGTAATATCGCCCTGCATTCCATCGACCGTCCTGTTGTTGCTGGCCGCTGGCGCCGTGGATGAGGCGTCATCCGCGCTGGGTGAGAACGAAGACGAAGCCGCTTCGGGTAAAACGGATTCTGGCAGAGCCACCGTGATATCGGGTGCCGGTGCTGCGACGTTCGAATAAAGGACATAGCCGCCGCAGCAGATTCCCGCTATCGCAACCAGTCTGGCAACGGTTGTTAACTTCATCGGATCGCCTCCGTTCTGGTAACAGATGAATGAAATGCCAACAGTCAATCAGAGATAATAATGCCCAGAATACCGCCGAGCTTATTACCAGGAATAGTGCATTTCACGGTGTAGCGGCTCCAAAAGCTGCTTTTACCTTGGCCGTTCATATTCATTGCGATTTCTTTGAAACCAGAGCCGTTAAATGTACCGACTGCGGAGCCTAAAAATTTACCGTTAAAATCAAAACTTGATACGGAACAGGCCGTGCTTTGGTTACCAAAATGCTCTACATCGACATACACAGTTCCTCCATCTGAATCGGTATTAGTTCTAACCAAGGGGCAGATTAGGGATAGTGACGAAGGGCCGTTATTAGTAATCCTAGAAATTTCGTAATTGGTGTTAACTGCTTCACTTGGGATATCAGGTTGGCAAATACTGCCAGGTATATTGACCACGGCGGCATAGGCTGTCGGCACGCTGCCTAGGATAGAGGTCAGACCAACGGCCAATACCATACCGATCCTTTTTAAGGATTTCATAATGCAGTCTCCTAAATATTAAAATTTAAAAATGAGGTCAATTATCTTTAGCAAGATATCTGCGCCTAAAGCGGTTTATCTGCTGAGATTACAGGACTCGCCAGAGGCAATCACCATAACAGTATCATGCCGGTCTGTTGGGAGTAATGCTGATCATCAGGCCATTCGGTTTCAAAATGATTTCTGAAATAAATGTTTTTAATTCATTTGTAATTAAAATTGTAATCAACAGTAAACAATTCGAGAGTATGGTTTTCGAATGCGGATTAAAGTTAGGCAAATGATTGCCTTGCTTTGAGAAAAAGATGACAGCGGAAATTGGTGTGATAAATAGCGAACATGATGATGATCATTACTCTACATCCCATTTTATATCATCATCTAATGGCCACTTCCAACACCAGCGCTCTGTTAGGACTTCAAGACCATGGCATGGAACATGCATTTTCATCATGGGGTAGCGAGTGGATAATTCCAGCCGCCCGGCGGATTAAGGCAGGCACGGGATAACTTTGCCACCATCGCCCGTTAAAAACGCGATAGCCCACCAAAGCCGCAACAGCTACCGATTCATCCCGGGCGTGCTCGGTCTTTCCACAGCGCACGCCGATGAAACAGCGAACGTCGGCGCGTTGCAGTTGAGAAACAAGCGAGGAATAGATATGGGCGATAAGTTTGAAATCAACTTCAAGGCGTTGCCGCCGAAGTTGCAGATGCAATTGTGGGTGCTGGCGCTCGACGCCAATACCAGTAAGGTGAATCTGGTCTATCGCTCCGGCAGCTTTCGCACCAGTTTGGCGTACAACTACGGCGGCAATGTAGAGGCGGGGCTTAGTATTCGCCGGTTTTCGGCCAAGGTCGGGGTCGATCCCGGCAGCGGCGACCTCGATCTCGGCTTGTCTTTTCGGGGATATAACTTTGGCACTTCCGCCAGCGTGACGCGAAAATCTTTCGGCGTTGGTCTCAGCTATGGCGCGGCTTTGCTCCCATTTCCGCAGGAGCTGGCGACCACGTTCAACGCTGCTGGCGGCGGCCTTCAGAGCATGGCGTCCGACATCAGCGCCGCGCCAGACAATCCGCTGGCTTGGTACAAGCTGCACAGCAACGACGCCACGGCCATCAGCAACGCCATCAACCTGGGACAGAAGATCGCCAGCGCCGGTGACAAACGTTTTGGCGCGGGCCTGCGCCTTAATTACTCGCCAGAAACCAAGCTGGTCATTATCGCTGGCGCTCAAGTCCGGTTTTAAAATCGGGAAAAGGCTGCCAGCGGGAGCGGCGCGAGGAGCGAGCCAAAGTTGGCCATGAGGGCGTAGGTCATGGCGGTCCAGTTCGAACCGAATCGACCACCGCGAGAGGCCAAACAAGTCCGTGTGCGGACGTCGGCCTAAAGATGAAGATAGAAGATGAAGGCGGTGAACGACCCGCTAGCGCACCGCCTGCCAAATGGTACGATTACAACCGTCCGGCGATCTGCTCCGCCATTTGTCGGGTCGTCAGTTTGCCGCCGAGATCAGCGGTGCGCGCTCCAGCGCTGATGGTTTCCTCCACCGCCTGTTCGATGGCGGCCGCTTCCTGCTCTAACCCCAGTGAATGGCGCAACAGCATCGCGCAGGACAGAATCATGCCGATGGGGTTAGCGATGCCTTTCCCGGCGATATCCGGCGCGGAGCCGTGGATCGGCTCATAAAGCCCGACCCGGCCTTCTCCCAGGCTGGCGGAAGGCAACATCCCCATCGATCCGGCCAACACCGAAGCCTCGTCGGTGAGAATGTCACCGAACATGTTTTCAGTGACCATGACATCAATCCAGGCTGGTCCCGTGATGAGGCGCATCGCCGCCGTATCCACGAGAACGTGATCCAAGCCAATATCGGGATTGGCGGCCCCGACCTGAAGCGCAATTTGTCGCCATAGCCGTGACGACTCCAGCACGTTGGCCTTATCGACGGAAGTGACTTTGCGCTTGCGGCCCTGGGCCAGCTTGAAGGCCAATTCCATCACCCGGCGGATTTCGTAATCGTAATATTCCAAGGTATCGACGGCGCGCTCGCGGCCATCCTTGCTGTCGCGACCCTTCGGCCAGCCAAAATAGAGGCCGCCAGTCAGCTCGCGGATCACCAGAATATCCACGCCCTGAAGTTTTTCCGGCTTGAGCGGCGAGGAATCAATTAAGGCGGGATGCACCTTCACCGGCCGCAAATTGGCGAACACCCCCAAACCTTTACGCAAGGCCAGCAACCCGCGTTCGGGCCGATCCTTGGCGTTCGGGTCATCCCATTTCGGCCCGCCGACCGCACCCAGCACCACCGCATCCGCCGCCTGGCAATCGGCCAAGGTTTCATCGGTCAGCGACGAACCGTATTTGTCGATGGAGCAGCCCCCCATCAAGCGTTCCTGGTAGTTGAATTGGTGATTGAATTTGCTGGCGATGCCATCGAGGACGCGAATGGCCTCAGCCACCACTTCCGGGCCGATGCCATCGCCGGGGAGCAACACGATATTTGCTTTCATGAGTTTTTATTTTCCGAAGGACGCCACAAAGGAGCGTCCCGACTGATGGATTCAATGCGCCACTGACAAGCCGTACTCCACGGCGTCGACCAAGGCTTGCCAGGAAGCTTCGATGATATTGGCGCTCGCGCCAACCGTGCTCCACATCCGCGTCGTGTTGCGGGTGTCAATCAACACGCGGGTAATCGCTTCCGTGCCATCCTGCCCATCCAAAATACGCACCTTATAGTCAGCGAGAGTGAAGGTGGCGATTTGAGGGTAGTGGCCTAGCAAGGCTTTGCGCAAAGCTAAATCGAGCGCGTTCACCGGGCCGTTGCCCTCGGCGGCAGTGTGCAGCACTTCGTCGCCAACTTTCACCTTGACCATGGCTTCCGCGAAGATGCCGCGTCCTTGACGGTGCTCGACATTGACCAGGAAGTCGATCAGCTCGAACAGCGGTTGGTAATCCGGCTGCTGGCGTTTGAGCATCATCGCGACCGAGGCTTCGGCCGCCTCGAAGGAAAAACCGCGCGCTTCCAGTTCCTTCACATCCTTGAGGACGCCGGCCACGTCCACCGCGTCGCTGACCGCGACGCCGTGCTCCTCGGCTTTGCTGATCAGATTCGCCCGGCCCGACAACGCGGAAACCACCACCCGCATCTTATTGCCGACCCGTTCTGGTTCGATGTGCTGGTAGGATTGCTCGCAGCGGCGCATCGCGGCGACATGCACCCCGCCTTTATGGGCGAACGCGCTCTTGCCGACGTAAGGCAGATGGTCGTTGGGGGTGACGTTGGCAACCTCGTCGATAAAGTGCGACAGCTCCGACAGTTTTTCCAGGCCGCCGTCCGGCAAGCAACGCCGGCCCATTTTTAGTTCGAGGTTGGCCATGATCGAGCACAGATTGGCGTTGCCGCAACGCTCGCCCACCCCGTTGATGGTCCCTTGCACTTGAATGGCGCCGCCACGCACCGCCAGCAGCGCGTTGATCACCGCGCACTCACCGTCGTTGTGGGTGTGGATGCCAAACGGATGCCGGATCGCCGCGTTCATCTCGCGGACGATGTGTTCCACTTCCCAGGGCAGGCTGCCGCCGTTGGTGTCGCACAGCACGACGGTCTCGGCCCCACCACGGATAGCGGCTTGCAGGGTTTCAAGCGCGTAGGAAGGGTCGGCTTTGTAGCCGTCGAAAAAATGCTCGGCGTCGTAAATGATGCGGCGGCCGGCGGCGCGCAGGTAAGCGATCGATTGTTCGATGATGCGCAGGTTATCATCGAGGGTGGTGAGCAGCACATCGGTGACGTGCAAGGTCCAGGTTTTGCCAAACAGAGTGCAAACTGGCGTTCGGGCATCGATCAGTGCCTGAATATTGGCGTCATCCTCTGGACCGCCCTTGACCCGGCAGGTGGAGCCAAAAGCGGCGATCAGCGCGTTTTGCCACTCCATCTCGCGGGCGCGCTCAAAGAATTCGGCATCCTTGGGATTGGAGCCGGGCCAACCCCCTTCGATGAACGCCACGCCCAAATCGTCCAGCCGCCGAGCCACACGAATTTTGTCGTAACCCGACAAGGTGAATCCCTCGCTCTGAGTCCCATCGCGCAGGGTGGTATCGTAAATTTGAATCAATGACATGGGATTATCTTCTGGCCTCAAACGCCGCAATTGTTTTCTCAAAACTGATCAGGAATCTTCAAACGACGCTGGCGCGGGCCGGTTCACCGGAAGGTGGGAATTTTGACGGCAGCGTCGGTAGCCTTTTTGGGCGGCGTCTACTGTACCAGCGCTCGCAACGGCGCGAAGAGAAATTTTCTCACGGTTTCAAGACGCCAGCCCCTTGGCGTCAAATATACCCTCGAACAGCACGGAGCTCAGATAGCGCTCGCCAGAATCAGGCAGGATGACGACCAGGGTCTTGCCGGCATTCTCTGGCCGCTTGGCGAGGCGGGCCGCGGCGGCCACAGCGGCGCCGCAGGAAATCCCCGCCAGGATGCCTTCTTCGCGCGCCAGCCGGCGCGCATAGTTGATCGCCTCCTCGTTGCTGACCTGCTCGATTTGGTCGATGACCGAGAAATCAAGCACTTCTGGCACAAAACCCGCGCCGATGCCTTGGATCTTATGGGGTGCGGGTTTCAGCGGCTCGCCCGCCCGATGCTGCGTCAATATGGGGCTGGCCGTCGGTTCGACCGCGACCGAAACGATAGGCTTGTGCTTGATGTTCTTGATGTAATGCGAGACGCCGGTGATCGTGCCGCCGGTACCGACGCCGGAGACGAAGATGTCGATCTCGCCATGGCTGTCGTTCCAGATTTCCGGCCCGGTGGTTTGCTCGTGAATGGCCGGGTTGGCGGGATTTTTAAACTGGTGGAGCAGGACGTAACGCTGGGGATCGGCGGTGGCGATTTCCTCGGCTTTCGCCACCGCGCCACTCATGCCCCGGGCACCTTCGGTCAACACCAGCGTCGCCCCATAAGCGATCAGCAGCTTGCGCCGCTCCAGGCTCATCGTTTCCGGCATGGTCAAGGTCAGCGGGATGCCGCGGGCGGCGGCGACAAACGCCAACGCGATGCCGGTGTTGCCGCTGGTCGGTTCCACCAACTGCTTGCCAGGCCCAAGCAAACCTTGGCGTTCGGCGCTCCAAACCATGGCCGCGCCGATTCGGCATTTAACCGAATAGGCCGGATTGCGCCCTTCGATCTTGGCCAATACCGTCGCGCGCGCGCCGTCGGTAATCCGGTTGAGCCGCACCAGCGGGGTGCGGCCGATGGACAGGGAATTGTCTTCATACCAGCGTGCCATCGGGGATTCTCCAGCGCTCAGCGGCCCGGTTGATAGAGTTGGTCGAAGACGCCGCCATCGGCGAAATGAATCTTCTGGGCTTGTTGCCAGCCGCCGAACGCCTCATCAATGGTGAACAGTTCGACCTTGGAGAATTGGCTGGCGTACTTCGCGGCGATCTTGGGATCGCGCGGCCGATAGTAGTGCTTGCCGGCGATGTCTTGCCCTTCCTCGCTGTAGAGATAGCGCAGATACGCCTCAGCGATCTTGCGCGTTCCCTTCTTATCGACCACCTTGTCGATCACCGTTACCGGCGGTTCCGCCACAATGGACAGCGAGGGCGTGATGACCTCAAACTCTCCGGCTCCCAGTTCCTTGGCCGCAAGAAACGCTTCATTCTCCCAGGACAGCAACACGTCGCCGATCTCGCGTTCGGTAAAGGTGGTCAGGGAACCCCGCGCGCCGGAATCCAAGACGGGGACATTCTTATACAGTTTGGAAACGAATTCGCGGGCCTTGGTTTCATCGCCGCCGTTGTGCTTGAGGGCATAACCCCAGGCGGCCAGATAGTTCCAGCGCGCCCCGCCCGAGGTCTTCGGATTAGGCGTGATCACCGAGATGTCCGGTTTCACCAAATCATCCCAGTCCTTGATAGCCTTCGGATTGCCTTTGCGCACCAGGAACACGATGGTGGAGGTGAACGGCGAGCTGTTGTTGGCCAAACGCTGTTGCCAGTCTGGCGGGACCAGTTTGCCTTTATCAGCCAAGGCGTCAATGTCGTAAGCCAAAGCCAAGGTCACCACGTCGGCTTCCAAGCCGTCGATGACCGCTCGCGCCTGCTTGCCGGAGCCGCCGTGCGATTGTTGGATGGTGACTGGCTCACCGCCTTGGCTTTGCCAATATTTGTTAAAGGCGCTATTGAAATCTTGATAAAACTCGCGGGTCGGATCGTAGGAAACGTTGAGCAGCTGGGTTTGCGCGGACGCGAATGCGTTGACCCCAACCATTAGCACGATGGCTAATAAGGCGTTGGAAAGGCGGTTTTTCTTCATTTTTGAAGTACTCGAATAAAGTTAAGTTGAAATAATTTACGGTGGTTTTTTATAAGATTAAAGAATATTAAATAATATGCTTATTTATTTATTGAATATTGAAATATCAGTTTCAGACAATCACATTGTAAATCAATATCATGGATGGTTGTCTTAGCCGCCTCATCCTATCGGATAGAGCCGGAATAAACCATGACCCGCCCTCTTGAGTGGCAAAATTGGCGTTTTTCCGAGAATGGGGTTTACGCTTGTGATCCATCTTGGTCGTGGCGATATGGTGGTGGCGGCCGACGCTGGCTTGCATTGTTTCAAAGGGGCATTTTCGATCCAGCGCCGCTGGGATTGGGGCTTAAAAAGCGGCTGCTTTTGGTCATGCAAGCTTGATAATCGCCATGGATTAAGAATCGCTGGAGGCGATCAACTGCCGTTTACCCCCACCGCTTTTTCAGCGCCTAGCGTGTCTCGCCACATTTCGATCCAATAGCGAACCGCCGTCATCGGCAATCCCGCCCACAGCCGAAACCAGTCGGCATTGGACAGGTGGCTGCCAAATTCGCGGGAATCGAAGGGGGCTATCCGCCGTGCCGCCAATTCACGATAACACTGGATAAGTCCGCTCTTGATCAGTACTTCATCGAGGGATGTTTCCCCAGACACATCCTCAAGCACCCCGCTCAGGGTCAGCAGGGTTTTGCGGAACAAAGTTAACTCTTCTGGAAACTGGATCGCGCCAGCGGTTCCCAGGCCATCCAGTAAGTTCATCAGCCAAGCGAAACCAGGAAAAGCGCCGTAACGAACCTGGCGCAAGCCCGTTGCGATGGCCGCCTGCAAGGCGGTGGGGTCAGATGAGCGTCCGAGCGCCGCGATAGCTTGAGTGGTTCCGATTTCATCCTGCGTCAGCGCGCCGGCTACAGCCTGCACCACCGCGACGCATTGGGTCTTGTTCAAGGTCGTGACGAGCGCCCAATCCAGAATGGCCAGGCGACCGTCGCGGGTCACGAACAAATTACCGGCATGGGGATCGGCATGGAACACCGCCGCCAAAGGCGAGGGATTCCAAAACGGCTTGGCGACGAGCGCCGCAATCAAGGTTTTGGCGAGCTGTTGGCGCTGGCGGGGCGGTAAGCCGGAATCAGTCACCTTGCAACCATTGATTCGTTCCATGGCGGTCATGCGCGGCGTGCAGAACGGCAATAATTTTGGAATCAGAATCGCTGGAGAATCCTGATAAAAGGCCGCTGCTCGCGCCAAATGGACTTGTTCATGATCGAGCTGGATTTCTCTGGCCAGCAATTTTCGGATGCTGTCGAGCGTGTTGCGATAATCGAGTACTGGCAATCCCAGTTCCGCGCAGCGTTTTTCCAAAAACTGACCGAGTGCCGACCAGATTGCCAATTCTTCGTGCAGTTGTTCCTCAATACCGGGCCGCAATACTTTGAACACACCTTGCTGAGGTTCGGATGAACACTCAGCACGCCAAACAAACGGCACAACCACGGCCACGCTGGCCTCCGCGAGCGCCACCGATCCCAGTTCAAGGCCCGCGACATGGCCCCATTGCTGTTGGATCAGCGCGATGATTTCATCAAGTGGCGTACTCGGTTCAAGCGATTCCAGCCCTTGCAGATTTTCGCGCAGTTCAGGAGCTAGCCGCCGATCACGCGCCAGCATCTGTCCCAGTTTGTGTAAGGTGGGGCAACGTCGAAATAACAGCGCTAGCCGATAGGTCGAAGAGGTGGCTTCCGGTAAATTGAACTGCTCGGCGATGATGGCTGTCAGTCGCGCTGGCGACAGGCGCTCCAGGAAAAAAAACATGGCGTCCACCACCAACGGCCGATAGTCGGCATGCGCGTCGGGTACAACCTCAGCTAATCCCAGAGACTCGGCCAGCGCCTGCCCATTGAGTCCACCGATTAGATTTAGCATTTCATTGAGCCTTTCACGATACTCTTGAAGGAAAATGATTTTGTGTTATTAAAATTACTAATTATATCATGGCTTTTTAATAATGAGTCCGCCATGAAAGCTAAATCGAACGCGCTATTTTGGTGCGGAATGTTCGGCAGATGCAGGCGAACTTCGATCCGTTTGGCCACGGAACCGAGACCGGGGAGTTGAGTGCCCGCTAAGGTGACGAACAAAGTCGCCGACCAACCCGCCTGACCGCCGCTCTGCCCGAACATGGAGCTGTCTTTCGGGCCTGAATTGAGATCGACCAAATTGAAGTTGCCGGTCAGGCTGGCCCGGTCACCAAGTTGGATTTCGTCGAACGTCTTGTTTTCGATGACATCGTTCATAGGGGTTGTGCGGTTACGCTCGGCCAATGCCAGGTTATGAGGGTAAGTCACTCTGCTTTGGGGAAAGGCCCCACACGATCCGGTGGAACCGTCCTGGCATCGGCTTGACCCCACAGCGCGCGACAGCGTTACAGCAGGTTGGGCGCATGACGTTTTCGTGTAGTTTCATGGCGGAAAAAGTACATCGTCGCGCCGCTCCTGTTCGCGCTGCTGGCGGCGGAAGTTAGTGAAGAGCCGATTATTGCATCGAGTGCAGGCCGATCATATTCCCTTCGGTATCGGTAACGAGGGCGATGAAGCCATAGGGGCCTATCGAGAATTTTTCCTTGATGATTTGCCCGCCCGCGCCATTCGCTTTCCGCGCTTCAACCGCACAATCGACGCAAGAAAAATAAACCAGCGTGCTGTTACCGCCGGACGGATAACCCTCCATTTTGACCAGCGCGCCTGCTGCGCCAGGTCCATGTTCTTGCATGGAGAAAGCCCATATTTCGATGTCCGGAACGTTCAAATTTTGCAGTTGAACGTCGAACACGGTTTCATAAAATGCTTTGGCGCGCGGCATGTCTTGCACGTAGATTTCAAACCAAACGACCGCATTGTTTTGCATGATGCTCGCTCTTGGTTGTGATGGCGTTATGTAGCCTAACGCGCGGATGTGAACTCTCGATAAAATTTTAGCAGCGCTTGAGCTGGCCCTTGGGCGGCCCACTCCCTGGCGTAAATTCGGCCTTCTTCGCCCAACCGCCGCCGCAATTCGGCATCGCTCAGCACCCGGCGAAGCTGAGCCACAAAATGCCCGATCTCCTCCTCCGCCATCAGCGCGCCGCGCGCTGGCGCGACAATATCGCGAGTGCCCAGCACTGCCGTGGAAACTACCGGCACGCCCAAGCTCATTGCCTCCAGCAAGACTAAACCTTGCGTTTCGGTACGCGAGGCAAACACGAAAACATCGCCGGCCTGATAGCAACCGCTCAGTTCAGGGCCGCGTTCCAGATAACCGACGAAGCGTAAATTCGCCTCCAGCCCCAACATGTTGCCCAAGCGTCGCAACCGGCTTTTCGCCGGGCCTTCGCCGGCGATGACCAACACGATATCAGGATGTGTCGTCCGCTTTAATTCGTCGGTCACGCGCAGCAGGAAATCAATGTTTTTCTCGAACGCCACCCGCCCCACAAACACTAGCGTCGGCTGATCGCGCCGGATCGCGTGGCGGGCGCGAAACGCCGCGCCGTCGCCTTCCGCGAAAGAATTCCCCGACATTCCGGTTGGAATCACCCGCATCGGGGTTTTGACGCCATAGCGTAGCAAAATGTCGTGCATGGCCCGCGAAGGGGCGACCAGTCCGTCCAATTGATTGCATTGCTGGCGCGAAAATCGTCGGGTGATGGCCCGCCACGCGCCTTTTGGCAGAACCGGCAGATAATGAAACAGATATTCCTCAAAGAAGGTGTGATAGGTCTCAATGCAAGGAATCGCCAGCCGTCGCGCCAGCGCCAAACCAGCGTAATGGGCGACAAAGGGTGTTTGGACGTGAACCACCTCAAATTGGCCGGGTGAGATCGCGGCCAGCCGCTGCTTTAGTACGCGCGGCTGCATCATTCGGTCTTCGGGATCGAACAGAACCCCATAGGAGGCAACCCGTTCGATGCCTGACTCGTCCGCGGTCGGTTGCGGGTATTGCGGGGCAATGATCGAGACCTCATGTCCCAGCGTTTGCAGTTCGGCGCGAAAGGTTTGCATCGACGTGGAAACTCCGTTAACGCGCGGAAAATAGACATCCGACAGCATCAGGATTTTCATTCGCGCTTATTCATGGGTTGCTTGTTCTGGGTTATTAGCCGATCAAACGGATGAACCGCCCGATCTGGAACAAAACCCCATCAACTCCACAAGGCGCGAACGCCGAAATAAGCCATATCCTTGCCATGGCAAAACTGGCGGGCGGCAAAGTTTCTGGGATGACCGCAAGGCGCGACCGGAAATGAGGTAAGGTTCTCGGCAGCTCCTTTGGCAACTGGAGCGCGGAGAGCCGTATTCGGTGTTCAACTGGCGCTGCTTGCGCAGTTTGAGGCCGGTCAAGGCCAACACGCCAACGAGAGGAAGAATCAGTATTTCGGGCAGCATCGCCGCATTCGGTCGCGATGAGCGGAAACCGGCTAAAATCCACGCGTCAGCCTTGCGCTCACACGTACAGGCCGACCATCCTGCGCCAGGACGAGGCGCTGTGGGCGCGGCCGCGCCAGACGTGCAGGGCGTGCCAGATGCCTTTGTTCCATAAAGTTTCACTGAACTGCCGGTTGTTGTCCAGAAAGGGGTCGGTCTCGCCCACGGCCAGCACGATATCCAGCTGCCGCAACTGTTCCAACAACCCCTGGTCGTGGGCGTTGCTGAGAAAATGGCTGGGGGTGTGGAAATACACCTGCTCGTCGTAATGGCCATCGAACAAATCGCGGAAATCCGCCACCGCGCCGGTCAGATCGTAGCGGCCGCTGAAGGCCGCCACCTTGGAAAAGCAATGCGGGTGGCGAAACGCGAAGTTGATGGCGTGGAACGCGCCGAAGCTACAGCCGTGAGCGATCACGCAGGGATGGCCGTTCTTGTTCCACATCAGCGGCAGGACTTCATGCCGCAGATAGTCTTCGTACTGCTGGTGACGATGCAGCCGGTCCCAAGGCTGATTCCAGAAGCAGTACAGACTTTCCTGGTCGATGCTGTCCACGCAGTAAAGTTGCAGGTGGCCCTGTTCGATTTTCTCACCCAGCGCCGCTGTCAAACCCAGGTCTTCGTATTCGTGAAACCGCCCGCACCGGGTTGGAAACACCAGCACCTTGGCGCCGGCGTGACCGAACACCAGCAATTCCATGTCGCGCTGGAGATGGGGGCTATACCACTTGTGATATTCCCGATTCATCGGCGAAACCCCGCAATCGATTGAGTTTTTAGTAATTTAACTCGTTAAATTGACAGGGTTATGACAAAGCGATCCGATCACTCGTGCTTGAAGAAGTACGTCAACGCATCCTTTAACCGGGCGTTTTCGACCGCCAAATCACCATGGTCGAAATGACCAGCCTGAAGCACGAATAGTTCTCGATGGCCGGCGAGCGCGTTGTAAATAGCGAACTGACCGGGTGGCGGTACCGCCGGATCGAAGCGGGCGGCGGCGATATGCACGGGAATCTTCAAGTGATTCGCGGCCACGGCGGCATCGAAATAGCGCAGCGTCTCGATCGCTTGGCCGGTTTGTTGCTGGTAGCGGCGCACCGCCTCACCGCTGCCGACACAGGGCAGTGTGAGACGCACGGGGTGATGGCCGAAACTGGGAACGTTCAAATGAGCGCGGTGAAAGCGCGCATCCCACGGCAGGGCCAGCGCACCGATACCACCGCCAAAACTGATGCCCATGTAATCCAGTCGTCGCGCCGCGGTTGGAAATAATTCCAGCAGCGCCGAGGCGGCGCACCAGACCGTATCGGCGGCACAGGCGCCATGAATGTAGGTTTCGCGCCGTTCGATTCCATACAGCACATGCGCGTTTGGGTCGGCGGGCTGGTCGGCGCGCGCGCTGCGGGAAATACCTCGCGCACAGGGAAAGATCGCCGCCGCCCGTCGGAAGGGTAAATCGAAATCCGGCCCCTCTCGGCCGCCGTAGCCATGACTCACCACCACGCCGCGATCGACCGGCTCATCGCGCGGTCGGGTCAGCCAGCCACCGACGCGAAATCCGCTCAGCGACGTAAATTCGATTTCAAAAGCGCGGCTGCTCGGATGGCGGATCGGTAATTCCCGTAGCGTCGGCGCGACGCGCACGGCCAGAGCGCGAGCGTGTAGATCCCGCCAGAACGGAATGAACCCGGCAGGCCGCCGTGGCGTGGAAACTGCGAGTAACGCTGCCAGATCGTAACCGTGAGTGGGGTCAAACGGATAATCATGGTGAAAAATAGTCATTAACCAAGGGGTTGTGCGGTATCGCACCGCGGTACTGAATATTGACTTGCGCAAAACCGCGTTTAGCACATCATTATTTAGCGTTCATTTCAATACTTCTTCAACTAGCCGTCATAAGGACTTATTGAAAAAGGGTTCAGGCGAGACTGGCATGAAATGTCCAAGGCCGCTGTTTTGAAAAACCTCTCCTCTCATTTTTGCCGATAGGCGTAAACTCCGCGCTCGAAAGGGTGGTGCAAGGTCGCTTCTGGCTTGGATGCCCCAAATGCGCTGCCACCGGAGTTCCCGACGGACTAGCTCTTGCTGGCAATCTCGCGCAAACGCTTCCGCGTCGCGGGTAAAGCAACGGGTGGTAATGAAAATATCCCGCCCACTGCTCATTGCTTAACTCACTGGGATATTTCGCTTTGTTCGCTTTCCCACTACAAACTACAGTCCGTGAGGACAGGCTCTAAGACGTTCAGGCCAGATCGGGTTTGACCGCGCCGACCGCGTAATCCGGGAGTGCGTAATCGGCCAGTTTCAGCCGACTGAAACCACGTCGGAGCGCGCGGATGTCGAAACGCCGCCCTGAAGCAGATCGCCGCGCTCGCCAGTGAGGATTTGCGCTGATGCGCCGATCCACCTCGGCCAGCACTTTTTCCGCCCAATCGGAATCGTCCAGCGCAACCACCAGCACGGCAAACTGATGGCTTTCGCCTTCCATGGCGACCCCGGGCGAATCATCGATATGCAGATCGATGCCGAAGGCGGGCGGAAATTTCGACGGTCCGCGCAAACCGATGGTCTGCTGGTGCCGTTCCAGATTGACGACTCCCTCAATCGGAATGCCAAAGCTGGCAAACCATGCTTTCAGATAGCGTGGAGAGCGGCAGGAGGAGGTATAGATCCAAATCTGACATTGCCGCCGCATCAGCGCGGCCAGCAGCGAGCGCGTGCCGCGCCGAAGCCGTTCGGGATAGCGCCAGCGACGCCAGCGGGGTACATACTGTTCGGTGGGAACCGATAGACCGCAAATCAGCGTATCGTCGATATCAAAAGAAATGCGCACACATCCGCCCTGTTGTTGGGTGTTTGGAGCAGGGCGGCCATTCTCTCACAGTCATGGCGTCGCTCGCCGGTTAGCGGAAAGTAAGTAGCCAGGGTCAGCCTGCTGTTCCAGAAATTTGGCAAATCGTTTTTTGATGCCCGGTAATCGGAACAAACCGACTGCCCCCAACTTGCTGATGTTGCGGATCACCGTCGACGGTTCGAAATAGGCGGCGGCGTTTTCCACGGTCAGCACAAATGGCGGCTTTCCAGCACGCAGCAGGATGTAGCTGGCCAGTAACGTGCCAGTGCGGTGATTGCCTTCGATGAACAGTTGCGGCTTGCTGAGCGAGCGCACGTAAACGCCGGCGGCTAGCTTCCAAACCGAGTCGCCCAGATGGCGGGTCCGCCATTCGACCACATCCTCGATACCGCCACCCGGTTCGTCGTAAAAACGGGTTTCGGTGGCTTTGATGTGCTGGCGAAATTCGGCGCGTTGGGTTTGATCTGGTCCGCATAGCACGATGTTGTTCAGTTCGAGCAGGTACTTGTGCTTGCCCTTGGCAAACACATCAATGTTCCAATCGACCAAGACATCGACGTAGGTATAACCCGCCAGCAAATTATCGATCACTGCGTCGCTTAACGGATCGCGCTGCCAACTGAGGCGTTGGTTGATGCCCTCGAACTCGCCTTGCACTCGGCGCAGGGAGGATTCAACCGCTGAGAGATTCAGCAAGCCCACAGCTATTGCACGCGATCAACCGCCGCGCGGGCCAGCGTTGCCACCGCATCCGGCAGCGGGATATAGCCCTCGGCTTCGCTCAGTTGCTGCCCGTCCGCCAAGGCCCAGCTCACGAAGCTTTTGATCGCGTCGCGCTTGCCTTGATCGGCGTACTGGCCATGCAGCAGCAGCCAGCTCAAACTGATAATTGGATAGGCTTTCTCGCCGTCCGGGTCGGATATGAACACGCGCAAGTTAGCGGGTATTTTGTCGATGTTGGCGGCAAGGGTCGCTTGGCCCCGTTCGAAGCTGGGTTCGACGTAATGGCCGGCTTTGTTTTCCAGATGGATCATCGGCAAGCCCAGACGCTTGGCGAAGCCGTATTCGACGTAACCGAATGAACCCCAACTGCGCTTGATCCGGCCGGCGACGCCCTCGTTGCCGCGCGCCGTCATGGTCACGCCCGGCCAATTGATCGTGGTGCCCGTTCCAGGACCCTTGCGCCATTCCTCGCTCACCGCGCTAAGGTGGTTGCTCATGGCGTAGGTGGTGCCGCTGCCATCCTGGCGGGCCACCAATGTGATGACTTGCTTGGGCAACTTGAGGTCGGGGTTCAATGCTTGAATGCGCGGGTCGTTCCAGTGGCGGATTTTACCGAGGAAGATATCAGCGTACACCGCCCGGCTCAATTTCAGCGCGCCCGTCACGTCTGGCAAGTTATACGCGAGCGCCAAAATGCTAGCGGTGGCTGGCACCAGGGTCGCGCCCGCCTTAGCCTGGTTAATCTGCTCGTCGCTCATTGCTGAGTCGCTGGCCCCAAAATCCACCGTATTGGCCAGAAAGCGCTTCACTCCCTCGCCGCTGCCGACCACATCGTAATCGATCTGCACGGCGGGCTGCGCTTTGCCGTAAACCTCGATCCATTTCTGGTACAGCGGGGCTGGAAAAGTGGCCCCCGCCCCATGCAGCTTGACCGGGCCAGCGGGTGTTGGCGTTATCGTCGGCGTCTGAGCGGACGCCAGCGACGCCATTCCAGCCAGACTAACGGCAGCGGCCAATAAAATGCGCATGACCATGTGGCTTGCTCCTATCTTCAACTGAATTCACCGCGAACATATTCCCGTGTCAACTGCTGTTCGGGCTCTTCAAAAATCTTCTTGGTCGGTCCCATTTCCACCATATAACCGGTGCGACTGCCCTGAGAAATGTCCACCCCGAAGAAGGCCGTGGTATCGGCCACCCGCATCGCCTGCTGCATGTTATGCGTCACCAGGGCGATGGTGTATTTCTCCTTGAGTTCCACCATCAATTCCTCTACCCGGCGAGTGGCGATGGGATCTAGCGCCGAACAAGGTTCGTCCATCAGCAGCACATCCGGCTCGGTGGCGATGGCGCGGGCGATGCACAGCCGCTGCTGCTGTCCGCCAGATAGCGACAGACCGCTGTTCTTTAGCTTGTCCTTGACCTCGTTCCAGCACGCCGCGCCTTGGAGGGCTTTCTCTACCCGCTCGTCCAGGTTGCCCTTAAAGCCGTTCAACCGCAGCCCGAACGCCACGTTATCGTAGATGCTCATGGCGAAGGGATTGGGCTGCTGAAACACCATGCCGATGTAGCGGCGCACCACCACCGGATCGACCTTGGCGTCGTAGATGTCTTGGCCGTGATAGGTCACCTTACCCTCAAACCGGAATACCGGAATCAGGTCGTTCATTCGGTTGAGGCTGCGCAGCACGGTGCTCTTGCCGCAGCCGGACGGGCCGATAAAGCCGGTGATCTTGTTCTTCTCCAGCGGCAGGTTGCTGTCGCGCACCGCCAGAAAATCGCCGTAAAACACTTTTTGCAGCTGGCAGTCCATGACCGCGCCGTTGCGGGCGGGAGCGGGAGCCACCGCCATTGTTTCAGGAATCGCGTTCATCAAAATCACCGTAAATTCAGTATTTTTGCCGCCCGATCAGTCGAGCGAGGATATTGAAAACTAGCACGATCAACACCAGCACCAGCGAAGCGGCCCAGGCCAGTTGAATCTGGTTGTCGTAAGGCATCCCGGAGAAATTGAAAATCAGGATGGCCAGCGAGGCGGTCGGCTCGGTCAGGCTGCTCAAGTAGTAATCACTGAACAGCGCGGTGAACAGCAGCGGCGCGGAATTGCCGGCGGCCCCGGCGATGGCCAGCATCACCCCAGTCAAAATTCCCGACGCGCCGGTCGGCAACACCACCTTCAAGATCACTTGTGTCCGGGTGCAGCCCATGCCGTAAGCGGCATCTTTCATCTTCTTCGGCACCATCGCCATGGCCTGCTCCGCCGCCAGAATCACCGTCGGCAGCATCAGCACCGCCAGCGCCACCCCGCCGGCCAGCGCCGAATAGGTCTTCATAGTCACCACCATCACCGCGTAGACAAACACACCAGCTAGAATGGAAGGAAAACCGGTCAGCACCTTGGCCAGAAAACGCACGGTATGCGCCAGCCGGCTATCGGGTTCGAGAATCGCCAGATAGACGGCGGCCAGAATGCCGAGTGGCAGGCTGATCAGAGTGGCGATACCCACCATGACTATGGTGCCGACGATGGCGTTGCCGAAGCCGCCACCTAAATCGAAGGCGGAAGGCGGCAAGGCGGTCAGGGTTTCCCAGCTCAGGCGCGAACCGCCTTCGACGAACAGCATGTAAATCACCGAGAACAATGGCACCGCCGCGATCAATGCGGCGACCCAGGTCAACCCGGTCAGGACGCCGCTTTTCAGCGCCCGCGCCTCCAAAGGCGAACGCTGGAGGCTGGGCCGAGCATCGAGCGCGCGTTCCAGGTTGTGGAGGTTTGATTCCAGGGAAAGATCGGGCGCGCTCATCGTTCGACCTCAAATTTGCGGGTGGCCAATTTCATCACCGCCAGACCGACGGCATTGACGATCAGCGTAATGGTCAGCAGGGCCAGGGCGGCGTACATCAGCGCCTGGATTTCAACCGGACCGGCTTCGGGGAAGCTGGAAGCCAGCAACGCGGCCAGGGTGTTGGCCGGAGCGAACAACGACAAGCTGATTTGATTGGAATTACCGATCAGCATGGCCAGCGCCATGGTCTCGCCCAGCGCCCGCCCAAATCCCAACACCAGCGCGGCGAGGATGCCAGAGGAGGCGGTTGGCAACATCACCTTGAGGATGGCTTCCCAGCGGGTCGTGCCCATGCCGTAGGCCGCTTCCTTGACCTTGTAGGGAATCTGGCGCAGCGCATCGACCGAGATCGAGGCCACCGTCGGCAGAATCATGATCGCCAACACCAGCGCGGCGGGGGCCAGTCCCGGCCCGCTGAGTGAGGTGCTGAAGAACGGGATGCCGCCGGCCACTTCATGGAGCCAGTTCGCGACGGGGCGTAACAGCGGGATCAACACGTAAATGCCCCACAGGCCAAACACGACCGAGGGGATCGCGGCCAGCAGCTCAATGATGGTGCGGAAGGTCGCCGCCAGCCGGGGTGGCAAAAAATCCTGGGTCAGAAAGATGCCGATGCCGATGCCGAACAGCCCGCCGAGCAACAACGCCAGCAGCGAACTGTACAGCGTTCCCCAGATTTGCGGCAGAATGCCGAATTGCCCGGTCTGGACGTTCCATTCGCTGGAGGTCAGAAAACCAAGGCCATATTGCGCGATCGCCGGCAGCGCCTTGCTGCCAATTTCGATCACGATGTACGCCACCAGCGCCAGAATGAGCGCGGCGCTGGCCCAGGCAAGGTAGCGAAACCCCCGGTCAAGGGCGTAATCACCCCCGGACGGCGGACCGGACACGGAGCCGGATTGCACTAAATTCTCAAAAGGTCGGGAAACCATGAATCACCGGAGGCTTGACAAGGTTGAAACAGGCACGAACGCTCGAAAACCAGCGCCAGCCCGTGCATCGCGCGAGCGCCGGTTTTGAGTGGGATGCGTTGCGTTACTGGATCAGCGCGGCCGCTTTTTTAACCTGGGCCACCACGCTGTCGGGCAGGGGGATGTAGCCCATCTTGGGAGCCATCGCCTGACCCTGGGTCAAACCGTACTCGACCAGATCGCGCAGCACTTTCGCTTTGGCGTCGTCCTGCTCCTTGTAGAACAGCATCCAGGTGAAGGTGGCGATGGGATAGGCTTGCGCGCCGGCCGGATCAAACAGCCAAACCCGCAGGTCGGGGGCATCGGAATTGGGCAGGGATTTACTGGAGAACTCTGCACTAGCCAGGGCAGCCTTGCCAGATTCGTCGCTGGGGGCGATGTAATGGCCGGCCTTGTTTTGCAGGATCGCCATGGGCTGCTTGGTGGCGACGGCGTAGGTGTATTCGATATAGCCGATCGCGCCGGGCGTCTGCTTGATGGTGGCGGTCACGCCATCGTTCTTTGGCGCTTTCACGAAGTGGGTGGGCCACTGCGCGGTGGTGCCGTGACCGACGCTGCTCTTGAAGGCCGGATTGATTTCGCTCAGGTGGCCGGTGAACACGTAAGTGGTGCCGCTGGAATCAGAGCGGGCCACGACCGTGATGTTTTGATCGGGCAGCTTGACGCCGGGATTGGCGGCGGCGATTTTCGGATCGTTCCATTTGGCGATTTTGCCGGCGAAGATGTCAGGATACACTTCGCGCGGCAGCTTCAGCTCCTTAACGCCTTCAAGGTTGTAAGACAGCACGATCTCGCCAGCGGTCATCGGCAGCAACACCACGCCTGGCTTGATCTTGGCGATCTCCTCATCGGACATCGCCGCGTCGCTGGCGGCGAAATCGACCGTGTTATTGATGAAATCCTGAATGCCCGCGCCGCTGCCCTTGGCCTGATAGTCGACGGTAACGCCCTGGGTTTGCTTGCTGAAGTCCTTGAACCAGGTGGAGTACAGCGGGAACGGGAAGCTGGCCCCGGAGCCGGTCAGACGCAAATTCTGCGCCGACGCCGGTGCGATGGCGCCAAGGCCCAGCGCGGCAAACAATGTGGTTGTCAGCAATAGCTTTCTCACAAGACGCCCTCTACTCATTAAACTTTCGATTATTCGATTAAATGAGTATCGCGAGCTAATGTTGCACTGCAATGACAGTACGATGACAGCGCCAAGTCAGGGTCGCACTGCTCGCTTCGGTCTGTTGTTGGCAACCGTCATCAAACGGTCATTGCGACGCAATGATTTTGTTACCTGTTTTTTCCAAACTCCTCAGCCAATTCTTGCTTCAAGATCTGGTTTGAGGTCGCATGGTTAAAACGCTCGGCGCCAGACTCGGCCATCACGCGCACGATTTATTGTTCAGGACGGTTCACCAGCGCTATCTGATCTACAACATGTGCTGGGAAGACCCGCGCATTGACCGGCACTTGCTGGGGCTGGATCGAGACAGCCAGCTGGTGGTGCTGACCAGCGCCGGTTGCAATGCGCTGGATTATTTGCTGGATGGCCCGTCGGAAATCCACGCCGTGGATGTCAATCCCCGCCAAAATGCGCTGTTGCAACTGAAACTGGCGCTGATCGAACATGGCGAGTTCGACGATCTGGAGCAGATGTTCCGCCGGGGCTCGCACCCTCAGTTTCGCGCGCTTTACACGGCGCTTCGCCCGCGTCTGCCGCCCTATGCGGCGGCGTTTTGGGATAAAAAAATCACCTACTTTGATCCGCGCAACCCCAAGCACTCGTTTTACTATCGCGGTACCTGCGGCGCGGTGGCTTGGCTGGTCACCCGGCGGTTGCTTAAATCTGGACGCAAGCTGCGCGATTATTTGTTCGATTTGCTCGATGCGCCGAATTTGGCCGAGCAGCGCACCCTCTACGCCAAGATCGAACCGGCGTTGTGGAGCCGGTTCAGCGCGTGGCTGCTGCGCCAGCCGACCGCACTGGCGATGCTGGGCGTGCCGCGACCGCAAATCCATTTGATCCAGCAACGCCATCCCGGCGGCATCGTCGGCTACGTCAGCGACAAGCTGCGCCACGTGCTGACCGAGGTCTTGATTCACGACAATTACTTCTGGCGGGCTTATCTGACCGGCTCCTACACCGAGCGCTGTTGTCCCAATTACCTTCTGCCGGAAAACTTCGCCCGCCTGCGCGCCGACCGCAATCGCATCCACACTTACGACGCCACCGTCAGCGACTTTCTGCGCGATCATCCCGGTCAGTACAGCCATTTCGTGCTGCTGGATCATCAGGATTGGCTGGCCTGGCATCAGCCACGCGCCTTGGAGGAAGAATGGCGGCTGATTCTGGCCAACAGCCGGCCGGGCAGCCGGATTCTGCTGCGTTCGGCGGGCAACGATCTCGGCTTTCTGCCAGATTGGACCCGGCGGGCGCTGCGCTTCTTTCCCAATCTGACCGAGCCGCTGCACCAACAGGATCGGGTCGGGACTTACGGCAGCCTGCATTTCGCGGAGGTGACATGAACCGATCCGATCCGCTGTTGTGGCCTACCGCGCAACACACCACCGCGTTAAGCCGTTACTACCGCTGGCACGCCCGGCTTTACGACAATACGCGCTGGAGCTTTCTGTTCGGGCGTACTGAATTGATTCAGGCGATTGCCATCCATCAGCAGCCGCGCCGAATTCTCGAAATCGGCTGCGGCACCGGCGGCAATCTGTTGCGGCTGCACCGACAGTTTCCCGGCGCTACCATCATCGGTCTCGATCTGTCCGCTGACATGCTGGCCCAAGCGCGGCGCAAGGTTAGTGCGCGCTCAGCTTCGATTGCCCTGATTCAGTGGCGCTACGACCGGCCTTTGCAACCGGGTACGCCATTCGATCTGATCGTGTTTTCCTATTGCCTGTCGATGATCAACCCCGGTTGGAACCAAGCGGTGGAAGCGGCATTGCGCGACCTGCGCGCGGGCGGCTTGCTGGCGGTGGTGGATTTTCATGACACCCCCTTTGCGCGTTTCAGCCGCTGGATGGCGCGCAACCATGTGCGGATGGATGCGCATCTCTTGCCGCATCTGAATGGCTGCTGTGAAGCGATCACGCAAAGCGTGCGCCCCGCCTACGGCGGCGGCTGGCGCTATTTCAGTTTTATCGGTTCAACCTAAATCTTGGATAAGCGCATGACCGCCACACCGTTTCGCACTCTGTGGATATCCGATATTCATCTGGGCTTTAAGGAATGCAAAGCCGAGTTTCTACTCGATTTTCTCCGCCAAAATCCGTGCGAGGAATTGTATGTGGTGGGCGATCTGATTGATTTCTGGAGCCTGCGTAAAGGTGGGCACTGGCTCGCCTCGCATGGTGAGGTGCTTAAAGCACTTGTCGCTAAAGCGCGGTCAGGGGATCGGGTCTGGTATATACCCGGCAACCACGACGAGGTGGTGCGGGACTATTGGGGCCTGTCGGTCGGCGGTGTCGAAATTGTTCCAGAGGCCGTTCACATCACGGCGGACGGCCGACGTTTTTTAGTCATTCACGGCGATGAGTGTGATAGCGCGGTCCGCTGTGGCGGGCCGTTACTCAACTGGCTGGGTGACTGGGCTTACGATCTGCTGCTGTTTGCCAATCGTTGGTACAACCGCTGGCGGGGGCGCGGCCAGCGGCCGTATTGGTCGCTGGCTAATTTTCTCAAACAACGCATCGGTCGGGCGGCGTCCTATATTGCACGCTTCGAGGCGGCGGCGGCGCGAGAAGCAACCCGGCGCGAGCTGGATGGGGTCATCTGCGGTCATATCCACCATGCGGCGCTACGTAACCTCAACGGCGTGCTGTATTGCAATGATGGTGATTGGGTCGAGAGTTGCACGGCCTTGGCCGAGCGCCAGGACGGTTCGCTGGAGATTTTGCGATGGGGCGCTGAGCGGGCGGTGCGGGTGGCGGGAGAACCCCAGCGCTGGCGGGAACCCCCGCCCATTCCGGATTGGGCGGCGGCTTGAAAGCAAGGCATTAGCGTTTGATTTAGCTTAATTCGCCGTTGCTTCAAACCGTAAGGGTTCGGTTAACAGGGGTCGGTAGTCCGGAAAATAGCTGCCGCCCGCTGCAAACGGCCGGTCAGGGTCGATCAGGGTTTTGGCGCTGCCTACCCCATAGGTCACTGAGGCGGGATTAGCGGTATCCACAGGCCGGTCGGTAATGATGTCGCCCACTTGATAGGACTGCCCGTCTTGATGTGTAAAACCCTCGCCGCCTTGCCGAAAATAACGGTAGGTCAGCGGGGTGACTGGAAAAACATCCTTGCCCTTGACGTAACGTTGGGTCACCACCACTTGCCGATAGCGGCGAGCGGCGGCCAGCGCGTCCTCCTTGGGCGGATATAACAGCTCACCATGAATAGCGCCCTTGGCGGTCAGATAACCACCCCGTGCCGTTAACTCTCGCAGCAGCTGTTGCCGCAACGCCTGACCCCGCTGAAATCCCGTGGCGCTGGCGGTATCCAGCGCGGGCCATTCGGCGTAATAGCCCCGCGCAGGTTGTATGGCGTCACTCAAAAATCGCTCGATGGCGGCGGGCATATCGCCATACAGGCTCGCGCCCACCACGTTGTCCAGAAAATGACGGAACTCACCCTTGTCTAAATCCCGATTGATGGGATCGCCGAGTCGGGCTTGGCCAGGGGTTGCCTCACGCCCCACGGAAGTTCGGGCCAGATAACCGAGATAATCCATTTCTCGCCAACCCAGTTCGCCAGAAAATTTGCGGGGGAACGCCCAGGTCGAATCGACCGTATTACCCACGCCAGCGGTGAATTGGGGAAATTCGGTACTGGTGACTCCGCTATGGCAGCCGATGCATTGCATCAGTTCTTCCCGATGTTGTGGCCGCAGCGCCCCATCTGTGTTTTCGATATAGCCAGACAAATACCAACCGACCCCATTGTCCACCCAACCCTGCGCGTCGTTACCATAAAGCGGCGCGCCTTCTTCCTTGACGCCGGGGCGGAACTGGCTGGGATAAAACGGCTTCCACTTGACCATGTAGCGGATTTCCTTGACCCGGCGAGCGCGGGCGCCGGGATAAGGGCTGATCGCCGCGTCGCGCCCGTCGGCCGCTACATCGACATAATGCAGCGGATGAGCGAATTCGGCGCCGACTGGATACAAGCCCCGTTCGATGGCGACGACCCGGGCCGCGCCGCGATAAGTTAGCCCATCCTCCGGCTGCACACGATCCTGAATCGCTCGTTCCAACAAAGCGAGGTTTTGGCGATAAATGTCTAAATCAAAAGCGCCATCCGTCCGCTGCATAAAGACTGGGGGCAATCGAATATAGATGCCAGAGACCGAGCCGGTCATGGGCGTAAAAATGCCATAAGGCATGAAATTTACCGCCCGCCAGCCAGTAAGCCAGCGCCCGGTTTGGTCCTCGAAAAAGCCGTTGCGCGGCGTGCCGGAACGGACGAAGCCGTCGGATTCAGCGGGCAAATCGTTGGGATCGAGACCGGGAAATAGCCGAAACGGCGCATCGTCTCCCCGCCATCCCAAGCGCGCGGATCACCAGGCCGGCGCGCGAACGCGGCCCGCCAATTATCCTCACGGAGATAGCGTTCCATATCCCAAGTTTCCGGATTCAAGCCCAATGCGGCCACGGCTTCCCGCAATTTTTCCGGCGTCAGGGTGTTTTCCCACGGATTGCGGCTAGGTGAAGCGGTGAATGGACTGAATGGGGTAAAGGAATACTCTAGTTGTAAGTTGCCGAGTCGCGGCGCTGCCCCTGCTTGCGGGAAATTATTGCCCAGGCCGGTTTTATAGACGCCGTTGGTGTGACAGAACAGGCAGGCATTCTGTGTGCCGCGCGAGGTTTCGATGTAGCACTGGGCGGGAATATGGGCATAGGGGTTGGAAAAAGTCAGTGGGCTACGATAATCGCCTTTTAGAAAGTCGGGCGCGGTGGGCTTGGAGGCGACCGCCGCATGGGCCGTTCCTTCACTATCGCCACAGCCCGCTAGCGTCGCCGTCAAACTTAGGATAAGCAGCAGATCTGTCCAACCCAACCACGGGTACTTCATGAGCCTACCTCCTGAAAATAAAAAGCTGGCGATTACATCGCCAGCTTCTCGGGCCGCGCGTGGGCACGATTAAAGACCGGGTATCCCTCCGATATAACCGACCGGCGCATGGAACTTATCGATCATCGGCGTCAGTTGCGTTTTGAGATCGGTGCTGGTGGTGCTGATGAAGTCACCCCAATGCTGGGAGTTGGCCATGATGTAAGCATGACCGTTCAGATTTTCCAGCACTTGCAAGCCGTTGGTTTCCGCGCCAGCCGTCACCGTCAGAATCCGGCTCAGCTTCTGGGTGTCGACGTTGTAGGCCCAGATGAAGTTGTTAACGTGCATCCCGGAATCCTCACCGATGAACAGCGTGCGCATCTTCTCGGAAAAGAACACGTTATCGGTGTTGGCCACGCTGTTGACCTCGGCGATATTGCCACGGGCGTCGGCGCTCATGGGCTTGCCCAACAGTTTTGGCTCGACGTACATGTTGACCGCGACCCATTGCGAATCGATGGCGTTACCTTGCGTGTCCTTGATGTTGTTTCGCAAGTCGAGGGTATAAGTCGCTCCCGCCTTATTTTCCGCCAGTTTGATATGGTCAGCGGGTTCGGTGGCATCGGAGCGCATGCTGGTTTCGATGCGCGAGATGGCGACGTACAACTTCCTGTCCTTGCCATTGACGGCAACCCCTTCCATCTTGGTCCATTCGGTGGTGCCGCCTAACAGGGCCGTGTAGCGGCGGGCTTCTAAAAAGGCGGCGGCCTTTTCCATGCCGGGCTTGAGCACCAAACATTCGTCAGATGAAGAGCCCGCGCGCACCCGCTGGTAACCGCTGGGACATTGGCCGGTAGTCGGCTCAGTGGCGCTGAAGATGTCATTGAAGGTCAGGCTATTAGCCAGCGCGCTGATCTCGGCGTCGGTGGCATGGCCGAGTCGAATCCAGGTGATATTGGCTTTTCCACCGTCCTGATCGCTGGTCTGATTCCATTTTGCGGTATAGAGGGTGCCAGCGGACAAATCACCGTATTGATCGGCCACGAACATTGTCATCTGCACGTAAGCGCCATCATCGCCCAGATAAGCGGTGCGGCCGTCCGGCATCAGTTTAGCCACCTCCCAGGTTCCGCGCCCCATCGCGTAATGTTTGACCACACTCGTGGAGCCGTCGGCCCTGACGGTCACTTCCGGGATGATCCCGTAATGATAAGGATTGGCCTCGCGCTCGCCCTTGAAATACAACTCGCGCATCGCCTTGAGACCCGCCGTGGTCGTACCGTAATTCTTGGAATCGAGCGGGTTATAAATCAGGTCGTAATCTTCTTCGGAACCGAGATGGGTGTTCCACGGTGTTTGCGAGCCGAAGCAGGGAATCCACAGGCCGTTGACGCTGGAGAAGTCGATGGGACGGACCTTGGTCGCGCTCAACTTGCCGTTATTCGATTGCGCGATCTCACTCAAGGTCATCGACATCGGCGAGCGGGTATACCAACCGGGGTGGAAAAAGCGACCGAGCCATCGCTCAACAGCCAGTCGTATTCATAGTGGGTGACTAAAAACAGCTTGTCACCGATGTTGAGCAGGCTGTTGGCGTCCGGAGTTTCCGCCACCACCGGATTGCCCATCGGGTCGAGCAAGGCTTCCATCTTGTAGTTATAAAGCTGGCCCGCGGGATGCCTCTGACCCTTTACCTCGGAAATTTTATCCTTCACGCTGAATAACGTGGTGTAGGAAAGCGGCTTCTCGACCACTGATCCATTGGTGTAGCTCAGCTTAACGGTCGACTTACTGTAAGTTTTAGCCATCTCATCGAGGGTAGAAGGCGCGGGCGTCTCCGTGAATTCCACGGCCTTCAGGATTTTAGCCGGCGAATCGCCACCATCATTATCGTCATGGTCATCGCCACCACAGCCCGCCAGTCCTAACACCGACAACATCGCCACCACGAGCAACTTCAGGTTCATGACTCCCCATAAAATATTCAGAAGACTTCCGCAAGCGGTCATCTTCACTCGCTGAAGTTACCAAATGATGACAGTGTCATGACGCTGGGATTTTGCCTAAGTCCCCAAGATAGTTAAAAAAATCCCTCTCTGTCACGGCTCTTTCATCAAAACATCATCAATCTGTTGCGGTTGTTTCCGAAAATTTGGAGTATGTCTCTGGATACTTCAGCCTTTCAGACCCGACAACGCTTGCGCGTCAGCATTGTCACCGAAACCTACCCGCCAGAAATCAACGGCGTGGCCTTCACGGTCGCGCGTTGGGTCGAGAGCTTGCGGCGGCGTGGTCATGGGGTGCAATTAGTGCGAGTGTGCCAGGAGATCAACACGGTAGCGGAAGGAGCCGATTCCCTGGAAGCGTTACCGCTGCCCGGTTTCCGGATTCCCGGCTATCCGCGGCTACAAGCGGGTTGGCCCGCTGTGCGCCCTCTATTGAGGCATTGGCGGCAGACCCGCCCGGATGTGGTCCATATCGCCACTGAAGGACCCTTGGGCTATTCAGCCCTGCGCGCGGCCCAACGTTTGGGCATTCCGGCATCGACGAGTTTCCATACCAATTTTTCAACGCTACAGCCGCCATTACCGCCTGGGTTGGTTGGCTGGCCCGATCACCGCCTATTTGCGGCATTTTCACAATCGGGGCGTACAAACGCTGGTGCCGCCCGAGGAGCTGGCCAGCCACTTGCGCGCCCTCGGCTTCCAGCGCACGCACGTGTTGGGGCGAGGCGTGGATACCGCGCTGTTCTCGCCGCGGCGGCGCGACCCGGCGTTGCGGGAATGTTGGGGCGTGGCTCCGCGCGCTTTGGCCGTTTTGTGCGTGGGACGATTGGCGGCGGAGAAAAATTTGCAGCTGGCCATCGCCGCCTTTCAGGCGATCCGCCAGTTACAGCCCGATGCCCGCCTGATTTTGGTCGGCGACGGGCCCATGGCCGCTCGCTTGCGCGCCCATCATCCCAGTTTCGTTTATTGCGGGATGCGCCAGGGTGAGGATTTGGCCGCCCATTACGCCTCGGCCGACGTGTTCCTGTTCCCAAGCTTGACCGAAACGTTTGGCAATGTCGTGTTGGAAGCGATGGCCAGCGGTCTGGCGGTCGGGGCCTTCGATTACGCCGCTGGCCACGCTCATGTCGAATCCGGCCGCTGCGGCCTGCTGGCGCCGTTCGGTGACGCGGCGGCGTTCATCTCCATTGCGACCGCCTTGGTACGAGATCGGGGAGTGCTCGCGGCGATGGGTCAAGTTGCCCGACAGGCGGTACTCGGTCTGGACAGCGAACGGATTTACGACCGTCTGGAAGCCTTGCTCGCGAGCGTGACTGCCCAAGGAGAAACCTCATGCCCGACCGTCGCTCGCCCAATCTGACGTTTCCAGCCTCTACCGCCACGGTCCGCTGGCCACGCCTGACCGACCGGGAATTGGCCTGGTGCCTGCGCTCCCAGCAGGTGATCCGTCATCGCTCGGTCATCCGCCTGTTTGCGGTGGTCAGCCGGCTGGGGGATGGCATGTTCTGGTATGGCTTGATAGCCGCGTTGCTACTGCTTCGGGGCACGGCCGCCGTCCCGGTGGTCAGTCGGATGCTGCTGGTCGGCGCGGTCGGCTTGGTCCTGTACAAAGCATTGAAAGCGCGCACGATCCGTTTTCGCCCGTACGCCCGCAACCGCCAAATCGAGCCGCGCGTGGCGCCGCTGGATGAGTACAGCTTTCCGTCGGGGCATACCTTGCACGCGGTGTCCTTCACCCTGGTCGCGGTTTACTACTATCCAGCGCTCGGATGGTTGTTGATCCCGTTCGCGATGCTGGTAGCGCTGTCGCGCATCGTTTTAGGGCTGCACTACCCCAGCGACGTGCTGGCTGGCGCGTTGCTGGGCGCCGCGCTGGCGATCTTGGCCTTGCCATGAGCGGTCATCCCGATTTAACGAACCGGTAAAATAGCTGCAACGCAACGCGCCTAGGCTTGCTCGCACCGTTGTTACCCGCCGTTCCGGGAGCCTGCCTTGAGCATCGAATTATCTGGTATTGCCGCCCCTACCGCCCACCTGCTTCCGATCCCTTCTCCCCCGTCAGCAGCCGCGGCCGCGGCGCTTTGATGGCGCTGGCGCGCTCCAGCGAGGACATCCGAGCGGCCCAGCGCCTGCGTTACACGGTCTTCGCCGAAGAGATGGGGCCAAACTACATAATCGGTTGCCGGTGTGGATCGTGACGCGCTCGACGAGCATTGCCAGCATCTGATCGTCCGCGACGGCTTCGGCCAGGTGGTCGGCTGCACCCGCATCCTCACCGCCGACGCTGCCGAGCACGCTGGCGGTTTTTATTCAGAAACCGAATTTGATCTGGGACCGGTGTTGACGCTGCCAGGCCGCTTGATGGAGATCGGCCGCACCTGCGTCCATCCCGATTACCGCAATGGGGCGACCATCGGTACGCTGTGGTCCGGTTTAGCGACCTTCATCGCCAAACACGCGATCGACTATCTGATCGGTTGCGCCAGCATCCCGCTGGGAGAGGATGGCGGCGCGGCGCGGGCGCTCTACGCTGAATTGGCGCAACGCCATCTGGTCCCGGAACCGCTGCGGGTGCAACCGCGCTGGCCGCTACCCCGCCGCGATGGCCTTGCGCCGCTGGTCGGCTCGATGCCGCCCTTGCTCAAGGCGTATTTGCGGCTGGGGCGCGGATCGGCGGCGAGCCGTGCTTGGACCCGGATTTCCATGTCGCCGATGTTTTCATCCTACTGTCCACTCGGCGCATTGAACGGCGCTACGCCCGGCATTTCCTGGATCGCGATCAATGAGCGCCCTCTGGCGAAGCGGCTTGGCCCGCATCGTCCGGCGCGGTATGCGCATACCCCTGCTAAGCCTGCATCTTTTGATGGGCCTGGTTATCGCCGCCGCGCTGGGGCGGGCCGCCAGCGCCGCTACCGCTCCACCACGCCGCTGGTCTGGTGGAGTCGGCGGTTATGCTGGATTCTAAACGTGAGGTTCCATGTAACGGAACCCCGCATGCCGGCGACACCCTATTCGTGGCCAATCACATTTCATGGCTCGATATCTTCTGCATCGCGGCGGTCTGCCCCACTCACTTTCTAGCCAAACGAGATGTGGCGGCTTGGCCGCTGTTTGGTTGGCTGTGCCGTCGGGCGGGGACCGCGTTTATCCAGCGCGGCCGTAGCGACGGCGCGACGGAAGCCATCGAGCAACTGGTTTGGCGCTTGCGTCGCGGCGAGCGCGTGCTGGTGTTTCCAGAAGGCACTTCGACCATCGGTGAATCCGTCAGGCGGTTTCATCCCCGACTGTTTAGCGGCGCTGCTGGCCCGCTGCTCGGTGCAGGCCATCGCTTTGCGTTATCCCCATGCGCGAGGAACCAACCCCGCCGTGCCTTTTGTCGGTGACGATGCGCTCTTGCCGCATCTGTGGCGGCTGCTGGGCGAGCCGGCTATTCGCGTCGAACTTCATTTTGGCGAGGTCTATTTTTCGCCGCATTTCTCTCGGGATGCATTAGCCAGGCTAACTTACAGCGAAGTATGTCATTTTATAGGAATGTTACAGGAGGGTCAGACAGTAAGCCGTATGATTTGCAAACCGCCGTCCGCCCTCTAAAGCCATTGGCTCTCGCCTTATTCAGCAAATAATTTAACGAGTCTCATTCTTTCCGCATCCCTTCAGCAGTCTCTGCCCAGGGCCGAGTCGTCCATCTCAAAGTCTATGTATTGATCCGTCTGTTCCCGATCGTCGCCCCAGACGGCGACAGGGAATGATGGGCCACCAATCCCCTGAACTTGACCGCGCTGACGCGGATGCGCTTTGCCGGTTCTGCTTGGGCTATCGAAAATTATCACCAGGGTATCAACAGTATTGCCAATTACTGGCGATTGCGCCCGCGCTGGAGGCGGCCGGGGCGGAGCCACTGAGTGAAGAGGCGGTTGCCACCGAGATCAACGCGGCGCGGCAGGCGCGAGGGCAAGAGCAGTCCAGGAATCCCCGGTCGATGCGACTCGTTCTTTACACCAACGTGGTGTTCTCCGCGCTGCTGTGGCGCGGCAAGCCTTATCAATTGCTCGACACAGTGAGCCAGCGTCCAGACGTTTATCTCTTCAGCAGTCCGGCCTTGCTGGGCGACCCGCCGTGGGCGTTCCGCCTGCCCGGCGGCTCTATGCCCCGGCCTGGGTCGGGCCATGAAAGGCCCAGCCTGATGTTCGATTTCGCCACCGCCTGGCTGATCTAGCACAAAGGGTGCCCGGCGGCAAAACCACGCTGGAAGCCCTCCATTACCTGGCCGCCCTTGGCCCGTCGCGCAAGCAGACGCTTGATAAGCCGCCGCTCGATATCATCGCCACCCCCTGGAAGCGATTGGTTTTTGATGAGGAGCATCGGGTCAGTCGGCGGGGCTACACGCTGTGCTTTCTCGACCAGCTGCAAGATGCGTTGCGAAGGCGGGATGTCTATGTTGAAAACAGCGACCGCTGGGGCGATCCCAGGGCAAAGTTGTTGCGGGGCGCGGATTGGCAGGCGAACCGGGTGCAGGTCTGCCGCTCGCTGGGGCCTGAACCCGACCGAGATCATGACCGACACCGCTGGGACCAGTGACCTGGTGTTTGGCTTGTTCTGGCTACTCTCGGCCACCAATTTTCGCCCCGCCTGGCCGACGCGGGCGAGGCGGTTCTCTTGGCGGGCAAACCCGAATGCGGATTAAGGGCGTGCTCAATGACCTGGCTCGTGGCCGCGTGGACACCCGCCGCATAGAGCAGCATTGGGATGACATGATCAGAGTCGCCGGGTCACTGAAACCGGGAACGGCGCAGGCATCCGAACCTCCGCACGCTGCTGAAAAGCGAACGGCCCTCCGGCCTGGCCAAGGCCATCATCGAGGCCGGACGCATCAACAAAACCGTGTACCCGCTCAACTACATCGACGACGAGGACTACCGCCGCCGGATCTTGACGCAGCTGAACCGCGGCGAGGGGCGGCATCGCCGTGGCCCGCGCCATTTGCCACGGTCAGCCGGGAGATCCGCAAGCGGTACCGCGAAGGCTAGGAGGACCAGCTGGGCGCGCTGGGGTTGGTGACCAACGCCGTCGTGTTGTGGAATACCCTCTACAGGCAGGCCGCGCTGGACCATTTGCGACGGCTGTCGGTGGACATCCGGGCGGAGGATGAACGCCGACTGTCGCCCTTGGGGCATGGGCATGTCAATGCTGGGGATTACTCGTTCACCCTGGCGGAGCAGGTCGTGAAAGGGCAACTCAGGCCGCTGAACCAGCCGACAGACGATATCGACGGCCCTTAGCGTACGTTTCTGTACCGTTGAACTTCAAACCCCGCTGTCAAGGCCATGCCGCTTCGCGGGGCGCTACGCGCCGCCTTGACAGCCGCTCCGCTTCGGCTGATGGGTCGCCAAGGCCAAACGGCTCACTCCGTTTGGCCGTCGGCTCAAACGGATTCCTAATGAAAATCTTTAGTTGCTCCTAGCAAGACCTCCTGATAGTTTTACTATGGTAAAACTTATAGGAGTCAGCCATGTTGATGGCTTCATTACGTCGTTCTGGTGGCTCGTTGATTGTCACCATTCCCCAGTCCTATATTGAGCAAAACCAGCTTGAGGCAGGAGCTGTACTGTCCGTTGAGATTTCAGGCGCAGAGCTACGGCTAAAACCTGCCGCCCGCGTCGGCGCTTTGGCAGAGTTGCTAGCCGCTACCCCCAAAGGATTACAGCGCGTAAGCGGGCTGGGATGAACTACCGCCGGTAGGAAACGAGCGATGAAGGCTCCAAATCGGGGCGATATTCTCCACCTCCAGTTCGATCCAGCGAGCGGACGAGAGATGCAAGGCCCCCATTTCTGCATGGTGGTCTCGCCCAAGCCTTCAACCAGCGGTTTCAGCTCGCCTGGGTCTGTCCTATTTCCGGCGGTATGGCGGCCATAGCCCGCGATTCCGGCTTTCTCATACCGCTGACGGGGTCCGGCTTGAGGACAGACGGCAGCATTCACGCTCACCAAGTCAAGTCGCTAGACTGGAAAGCGAAAGGCGAGCATTGTTGAGCGCGCACCGCCGCACATCGTTAGCCAAGTGCTGGAGTGCCTGATTTCGGTTTTGGAAGATGAGTGACTAAATCGAAAGCCGCCATGGACCAGTCGGCGAGCTGCATTTTGAAACGTTACGGTTGCCTATGATGCCGCTAAGCAGCAGGTGAAGAATTGAAAAGCCGCAACCCTGACTGGAAGTGAGGTTTCTAAGAGGTTGCCTTGCTGAAAGCAAGTGAGGCTTAGCGTGCTTCAATTTCCGTTTCGTGGGCTGACCCTTAAAGATCGGTTCTTCTTTTATGAAGGATCGTACCGTAGTGGCCATCTTGAGGCCGGCTCAGGTTGGAATCGTGACCACGGGCAACAGGCCCAGCCGTCGTACCCGCCGAGCAAACTTGCGGTCATCGAAGGACGCCACGCGCTCGCAATCCCGATAGCTCGCATGGTGCAAGGCATCCGCCAAATCAAGCCCGGCCGCCGCGTGCGCGAGCGCCTGCCGCACGGCCTCACGATCTTCGATCATGACTTGAGGTAAGGCTAGAAGGTGCTCCAAGATCGGGATAATTTCAGCGGCCGAAAAGCCATAGTAGCCGCGCATCACCCACTCCAATTCCAACAAGACTGTTTTGCACACCTTAAGCGGTTGGCCGGACTCGATCAGACGGCGCGCCGCGTCCCGCTATTTTCCGCTTCCGCGTCACCCACGTCTTGAATGTAATACCGAGCGAGAACGTTGGTATCCAAGCCGATCATGGCGTTAACAGATCGGCCGGATCAAAATCCGCTGGGAGGTAGGCCGCGGGCTTTTAGCATTCCGAAACCATCCGGTGCGACCGCCCGCGGTGTGCTTTTGACGCGCAATTCAACATGATCTCCGACCAGGCAAAACTCGATGGTGCTTCCCCGCCGAATTCCCCAGCCGCTGCCGCACGGCTTTTGGAATCGTGACTTGGCCTTTACTCGTCACCGATGAATGGGTCATGGGCTTCTCCAAAGTAATACTGAGTAATACTCTTCCCAGTCTACCGTTTTCTGTAAGTCACGCCAACTTTAGAACGTTACGCTACTGACCGTCATGATCGCGCTCGACGTCGATGCCCCCACAGACACCGCGCTCATCCGTCCCGATAATCTGGCCACTACCGAGTGCCACGCACTCGGCGCCGTACCGCTGGAATCGGAGTGGTTTGCCAATCTCCCGAACGGCGTGATTCAGGTCGGCGGCATGGGCATCCTGGAGCGCTTGAACCGCACCTTCAAGCACGCGTTCGTGTTTCGCCACAAGGGTACTACTCTTAACCTACGGAAGTCTTTTTGGGGCACTACACAACCTATATCGACGCGGCCCCTCGCCCAATTGCGCGGAGGCCGCATGGTCAGGGACGAGGATGGCGCCAGACTTTCGCCGCTGATCCACGGACACATCCACGTCCTCGGTCGGTACTCGTTCTTGATACCCGAATCCGTTGCTACAGGCGAACTGCGACCACTGCGCAATCCAGCACAATCTCCCGATTAGCCACACTCCATGCCGCTTTTTATAGCGTGACGCTGGCTTAAAAGGACTTTCCGTCCAATTGCTACTCAAACCCCTTCCCCGGCCGCTGCGATCCCGGTGGTGCGAACCGGCACGCCCGCGCCCCGAAGTTAGGGGACCGTGGCTAAATTTGGGGGGCAGCTCAAGGCGAAATCTTCGTACGATTTTGGCTCAAGCCCGATGAGGCGATGGCAACGCTTGGGGCGTAGGAAGAGCGGCAAGAGGAACGGTCAGTCGCCGAACGAACTAAATCCTGAGTAATTTACTTGTATATTTTGGTTATTGTGCTACGGTCAAAACGTGTCATGGTATTCAAATAAAGTCAAACCTGCCGCGAGGTAGGGACAGAAAGTCGCCGATCCTGAGAGATTCCAGGAAAGCCGGACTGCCGAGGGCGACTCGCGTGAAGGTCGAGCGAAGCGGCGCGGCTTTTTTTGTTTGGCCAAGATCGAAATCTTCTTCCAGGTTTTGAAATCCAGCCGTCGATGGACGCCATGCAACCGGCGCGCTGGAACGCATGGAGCGTGCCTTTGGCGATCTACCCGATCATCGTCTGGCGTATCTTGTGCACCTGGTCGCCTGCAGCCGCGACTGCCTGAACGTGCCGTGTGACGCGACGCTCAATCCGGGCATGGCGGGCCGCCCGGCTCGTGGCCCGGCGGTGCCAGCCTCCCCGGCACCGCCGTCCCCGGGAGATAGCGCGCCTCGCCGGCTTCGGCGGCTCCTTGGGTCGCAAAAGCGAGGTCATCCCGGTCCCAAAGCCCTTTGGGAAGGGATGCCGTGTGCCGAACTTCGCCATCGCCACCGCCACCGCCAAACAGGCGTTCGTTCCATCAGGCTGACTAGTGGGCAATCGAGTGCACTTTAAGGAGTTCAATCATGAATGACGCAGAATATAAATACCTTCGTGGATTGATTGAAGGATGGCAAAGAAGCAGTTCCTACCCGCTAATATGGATCAGATGGAGAAAACTTTTTTCGAAGCTGAATCCATCCACGAATGCCAACAATCTCGAGATTCAATTTTTGAAGGACTGGAAAAAGAGCCGAGGCAAGGAAACAACCAAGGAAGAACGCCAGAAGATTGAAAAAATCTGGAAAATCTCGCCAAGGCGTTGCCTGGCGTGACCAAGGGCACGTTGTCCGCGATCACGGCTTTAAGAGTGGCGATGCCATCAGTGGGTCCACGGCGATTATGGATTATCCGCGCATCTTTGGCCCCCTCTTCTGTCGGCCTATCGGCCGCCGGTGGTCCTCCAGGTATGATCGTCGGGGCGATCTTCTCCATGGTGGGGCAGATTCTCAGCTTCTTCGCCCCGGCAATCGGAGTCGCTGACGTCAAAGATCGAAAAGCTCTTGAGAGACTTAAAGGGCCGAAGAGATTCCAGAAGGATATCACCACGGTCTACCAAGCCATCGAGCGTACGCTCAGTTTGCGGCAAGCGGACGCCCGCAGGGCCTCGTCGGCGATGGACGGGGATCAGCCTCTCGTTGGACCCGATGGTCACTGACGAAATTATCAAGGCGATCAATCCCCTCGAAGGGAACACCGTGACGCTTTTCAGGGGAGCGATGAACTGGCTGAACGAGCCAAAAAATCAACTTTCCTCGATCTCTGGCCCACTATCTTGAGCGCCGTGTGACAGGCGTGGGCCGATGATGGCGGCGGCCTTGACCCTGCTATCCTCGTCCATACAGATCTGAGGTTCAGAACCATTATGAGACGGCGAAAAAAACTGACTGACCCGAAGGAGACGCGCCTCGAGTTGAAAAGGCACTGATGAAGCTTCAAGCGCATGTAATCGCCCGTCTCGTGATTTTCAAAGCTGACAATGACTCCTCCTCTCTTGGAGATTTTACAAGAGCTTATGCCGGCAGCGCAGAATCGGGGGCAGGCCGTTCTTGGATGCCAGCGAGAACCGTCAAACCTACGCCAGCACCCATATCAAGCAAGGCGAATTTAGTCCCTTTAGGGGAGAGGATGGGAAATGCCTATCAGTGGCGGGTAACCAGGAAAGATATAGGCTCATCCCATCCCACGTACTACCAACTGGCAGTTGAATTGGGGGACAATGGTCGCACTTATATATCGAAGATGCAGCCGCCATATACAGGCCAAGATAGCGCAGTTGGTCGATGAGAACGGGTTGATGAAATCCTTCCGTAGTCTTATCCGACATTTGGGCCGAACCTCGGCGACAAGCCGATCAACATCCGGTTTTATACCGCAAAGGGCAAGGTCATCACAGGGTGTGTGTCGACGTTGAGAAGGGCATGAACGAGGCAAGCCGTACCGGATACGCTCAACACTCAAAGCCGACGTCAAGTCGGTGCGCGTGCTCCATAATCCGCAAGCTGTTCCCGACGATCCGACAAACACGCTGACATCCTGGAAGGCGCCGACTCTTGCGTCTGGCGGAGGACCTGCCAGAGAGAACCCGAGATCTTTGTAGACATCGGTAACGGAAAGTCGGGGCTGACGCGGCCCGCCCTGGGGAGGTTACGACGGTCCCTGGTCGACCGGCACTACCTGTGGGTCTTCGGACGGGGGGTTTTCGGTGTACCAATTACGCCTCGGTCATGCGCTGCCCGAAAGAGAAAAAGGTGAGCCCAGGTGGATGGTACACTACTCCCAACGACCTCTTTGTATCGTGGCAACCAGGAATCCCGCTCCTCCTCGTCTGTGAAGCCTTTGCAAGGCCTGGTTGATTTCGTCCGTGTGAGGATGGAACGTTTGTCGCCGCCTCCTTATACACAAGAACCGTGGTCCGCAAGTCTTATGGACGCGGAAATTGAGCCATTTTTATCATGAGTTCCGCGATGATAATGGTGCTTTATACTGCGGGTACCACACCGATTTTAAGAAAGGGACCATCCGCGTCGACTGGACCAAGATCGAGGTCCTGACGGGAGTCCGGGCCCGTGCTGCCCGTTGTGCGGCTGGCCACCGTTCGAGCGCTTGCCAGTGGATGCTCGATCGGCTGGCCCCAGAGCTAGCTTCGTAAGGCACTGAACCGCTCCGGAATCCTGGAGGCTGTCGCGTGAGTACAGTGCAGATCTTGATGTCCGCGGCCGAGCAACGCCTGATGTCCGCCGGCTCGCCTCCGGCCTTGACGGGTCGGTGGCGCGAGCGTGAGGCAAAGGGCGCCGGGCCGATCTTTCCGTCGATCCTCGGCCTGCCGGGCTTGAGGTGAACTGAGAGAGCTACGGAGAGCAGTCGGCTGCGAGAAGGTCTCTTCCATGAGCAAGTAGCCCGGTAGCAGTCCGCCCCCCAACTTCAGGCGGCCCTGAATTTGTCCGCGAGGGCGACGCTGGTCGCGACTAAGCTTGGACCGCCCTGCCCGGTCAGTGGCCGAACTCGTGTCGATTATCCATGCGCTTGATCCGGAAGCAAGTCGACCTGTGAATCCTGAACCTGGGGATGGACAACTCAGACACCGACTGGCAAGTTGATGCTGACCGTGCTCGGCGGTGTCGCCCAGTTTGAACGCGAAATGATGCTGGAACGGCAACCAGAGGGTATCGCCAAGGCCCAGGCCGCCGGCAAATATCGGGGCGCAAGCCCATCCAGACGGATCGGCGGGATGAAGTCATCTCGCTTGGCGGGCCACGGGCCGGCGTGGCAAAAGCGCAAATCGCGCAACAGTTGAAGATCGG
>JADJQQ010000019.1 GCA_016712625.1 Candidatus Competibacteraceae bacterium
TACGGCCGCACCTGGCGCGGGCCAATCCCGGCCGGTGCCGGAGCGGCCAAACATCGGGCCGTCGGCTCTGAGAGACCGAATGAAACTGGCTTTCCTGAAATCGGAACACCGGCAGCGGTTGAGCTACCATGTCGTCTTTGCTAGGTGGCGTGGCGTTGCCGACCAGCGCCGCCATCGGCGTCGCGGATCATCTAACCCGCGCTGACATCGCCCGCCGCCAGTTGAGGATTTGCAAGTCACCTTGCAGCAGGTGGTGCCCGCGTCCTACTACGATAATGAACTGGTGCGCGACACCGTGGCGGTAAACGACCGAACCGGCGAACCAGTGACCGTCTACCGGCGGCGGCGGCGGCCAAGTACAAGCAGTCTGCTATCAGGTCAGAGCGCCAGGCTACGGCAACACCGCGATGGTGATCGCGATCGGCGTGGATCGCGCCGGAACCCTGGTGGGGGTGCGGGTAATCAGCCACAACGAAACCCCGGCCTGGGCGACAAGATTGAGCTGAGCAAGTCCGACTGGATTTCGCGCTTCACCGGCCGCTCGCTGGCCGATCCGCAACCCGACCAATGGGCGGTGAAAAGGATGGCGGCGTGTTCGATCAATTTACCGGGGCCACAATCACCCGCGCGCGGTGGTGAAGGCGGTTAAGGGCGGGCTGGATTTCTTCGCCGCCCATCGCGCCTTACCCTGGATGAAACCACCGCTCAGACGGCGTCCGTCGCATCAGTCTCCGCTGGAGAAAAGCGCTGATGAATGACGATTATCAAAGCATTTTTGCTGACGGTCTCTGGCACAACAACGTGGTCTTGGCACAGATGCCGGCGCTGTGCCCGCTGATGGCGGTGACAACCACCGCCACCAACGGCTTGGGCATGGGATTGGCGACCACAGGCGTGCTCTTAACCGCCAATATCGTCATCGCCGCGTGCCGCAACCTGATCACGCAGGAAGTGCGGATTCCGGTGTTCGTGCTGCTGATCGCCGCTTTGGTGTCGCTGGCTGACATGGCGATCAACGCCTGGCTGCACGATCTGTACAAGGTGCTGGGGCTGTTCGTCCCATTGATCGTGGTCAACTGCGCGGTGCTGGGCCGGGCGAAGCGTTCGCCTCGAAACGGGCGGTATCGGCTTCGGCGGCGGATGGTCTGGCCATGGGGTTGGGCTACACGCTGGCTCTGGTCGCCATCGGCGGCTGCCGCGAAGTGTTAGGCAGCGGCACCCTGTTCGCCCATGCCTCGCTATTGCTGGGCGACAGCTTCGCTTTTCTCGAAATGACCTTGATTTCGAACTACAAAGGGTTTTTGCTGATGCTGCTGCCGCCCGGCGGTTTTCTGGTGCTGGGTTTTTTGCTGGCCGGCAAGCGGGTGCTGGAGCGGCGGCGGAAACAGAAGGTGGCGGAACGGGCTAACGCGGTCCCGCCCAAACCGAAACGGTCGCCGTCCGTGGCTTGAAACGGCGCGGAAATGACTTTAACACGCGCATCAAGCGGAGGGTAAATATGCAAGTCAGCGTCGCTTACATCCAACCGGCACAACCAATTTGGCTGTCGTTAGACGTGCCAGACGACAGCACAGTGCTGCAAGCCATCGAGCGCTCCGGCATCCTGGCGCGTTGCCCGGATCTAGATTTAAAGAAGAGCAAGGTCGGCATTTTTGGCAAGATCACTAAGCTAACCGTCCCGCCAGCCGATGGCGACCGGGTAGAGATCTACCGTCCAATTACAGTCGATCCTAAAACCGTGCCGCAGCGGGAAATCGTTGGTCTGGACGAAGATGATTAACAGGACATGGAGACAGGGATAACAAGAAATAATCCGCGACTGAAGTCCTTGTCATTACCCAAATTCAAGTAACTTAGACGACAAGAGGACGCCTTGGGCGAGCAGATCAAGTTTTTGCATCCCTTGCCACAAGGTCTGCCAGCCGAGTGGGTTTCGTTGCGTTAGCGGAGGTTGTCGAGTTCCGGTAGCCTATGCGGCCCAATCGATACAAGCAGGATGACGTGCATGCTTGATTTTAAAGGCCACCGGCATTAGAAGGCGATTATTCTCCTGCGGGTCCGGTGGTACCTGGCCTATCTGCTCAGTTATCGAAACATGGAGGAAATGATGGCGGAACGCGGGGTTGCGGTCGATCATACCAGCCTCTACCGCTGGGTTTTGAAGTTTACCCCCTATTGGAAGCACGGTTTAGCTGGGGAGAGAAGCAGCTGGTGGTTTCGAGTTGGCGGCTGGACGAACATCAAGAGCAAGGGCCAGTGGAAATACCTGTATCGCGCGGTGGATAGAGCGGGGCAGACCGTCGAAAGTCACCATCGATCAGAGTGGAGCCAATACTGCTGCGTTGACCGCGCTCAATGCCGACACCGACACTGATCCCAAGATTGCTATCCGCCAACGGAAATACGTAAACAACCTGATCAAGCAAGGCCATCGGGCGGTCAAACGGATCGCTCGGCCCATGCTAGGCTTCCAAGCCGTTCACTCTGCTCGCATTACTCTCCAAGGCATTGAACTCATGCACATGATCAAAAAGGACAGATGCACAACCCCCGGCGCTTGTCAGCCGCCGACCAGTTCTATTGCCTCGCGGCCTGATTGCGTCTGCTAGCAGGCTACCCTCAGCTACAAGCCCACCCAACGAAAATTAATGCAACGGAACCTTACGCCGAAAGGTGACACCCCGTCCGGGCACCCGACGACCACGTTGCAGCAAGCCCGCCAAGCCCCACGCTCGTAGCGCGCCGGCCAGGTCCCTACTGTCGCCCGATGCACCCCCACCGCTGCCTGTCGTCGATCTTTCACCGTGCCTTCCGCAAGCAAAACCAGCACGGGCGACGTTTCGCTCCCGCATCTCGGACTCGTCGCAACCGCTGGCGTAATTCATCAACACTCTCTCGGATCAACGGCAACGGCCCGCGCATTCCGGCCGAGACGCTAGAACGGCTTTGGACGATGCTGGCCCATGGTCAGGGAGGATTGCTCAATGCGTCAGGACTGGGCCGCGCCTTGGCGATTAGTACCCAGACCGTGCTTCGCTATATCGATCTGCTGGTTAATCTACTGCTGGTACGACGCTTACAACCCTATCATGCCAACCTCGGTAAACGACTGGTGAAAACCCCCAAGGTTTACGTGCGGGATAGCGGATTGCTCCATGCGTTACTGAATATTGAGTCGCTGGATCGACTGGCTGGACATCCGGTGATCGGTGTTAGTTGGGAAGGCTTTGTGCTCGAAAACTTATTGGCGGCTCTATCCTGGCGAACGCAACCGCTGTTTTATCGAACCGCCGTCGGGGCAGAAATCGATCTGGTGCTGGAACGACCGAACGGGGAGCGCTGGGCCATCGAAATCAAAAGGGGTCTGGCGGCCAAGCTCGAAAGAGGTTTTTATCGGGCATGTGAGGATCTTTCGCCGACAAAAGCGTTTGTCGTCTACTCGGGCGAAGAACGTTACCCGGTCACAGAGGGTGTTGAAGCCATCAGTGTACGTGACATGGCGTTATCGTGAACTTGGGGTAATTTCGAGCCACCTCACGACCCATAATTCAAAAGCATAAAGCTAGTTTTCTTGTATTAAACATATTACGTAACACGTATCCATACGCCTGTTCATGGGTAAAATTCAAGATAATGTCGGATAATCTTGAATGATGACAGCCCCCGCCAACGCGCCTCATGACGCCTGATCGCGCGGAGTAACCGCGATCCGGGGCGCCGTAAACGGCTTGATGGCAGAGGTGTTGGAAGGCCATATCCGCGAGCACCTCGGCGCCGATGACCTCCCGCCACGACAGCGTCAGGAGGATTTGGAACAGGTGGTAGCAGCGTTACGCTCTTATCTCAAATGAGCGCGCGACGTGCTTCATCTTCCCTTTTCCGAGAGGGCCCCAACAAGGATTCAACGTCGTTAGCGTACGATTTTGTCCGCTTCGTGAGCAGACCCCATTTATACCAAGCCGCTTGGGTAATCGCGTGCGCGGGCATCGGCGCTTTTTGATCGGGAGGAACCACTAGAAATTTACTGGGGCCAACGTCGGCGACAAAGGCGCCATTGCGCACTGCCCGAACCGATAGAACATAATCCTGCATCGTTTTCTCCTTTGCGTTAATAAAAATAGTGGCTTACTGAAAAAACAGGCGAAAACCGCTCTTACTATTAATTCGCCTTCCCCGCGCCCTTGAACAGAAACACCCGTAGCGAAATGATCACCGCCACCACCATGCCAGCGAAGATGTACAGCTCGGTGTCGCCGGTGCCAATCGCCAGATACCGCGCCCCGACCACCTAGGCCAGGGCCACGATCATCACCGGGGTGAAGTCGAAGTAGCGCACGCCGGCGGCGTGGCGCATTTCTCGAATCCGCTGCTTGTCCACCAGCCGCTCCTTGCTCGAATCCTCCAGCATATCGGCGATAGCTTGGGGATTGCCGCCGCTTTGCTTAACGATGTGGCCCGCAAACAGGCTCGGCGATTCGATCAACATCCCCTGCTTGGTAATGTAGTTCTGGACGATTTCGCGGGTAGCGTCTGGCGTGAGTGGTGGAATCTCAATCTCGGTGGAGCGGCGTCGGGAGGAACGCGCCCCGGTCGATGCCGAGACGGACGATCCCGAACACCGATAGACACAGCCAGCGCCAGCGGCGAACTCAGACCATTATCCACATCGCTGACCATCAGCCGAAAGCCCAATTCATTTGCATCGCCCGCGAGCTGTTGGCCGCTGGCCTGCTTGATCCAGCTTTGCTGGAGCGACCGGAGCAGTATCAAGACCTACCGCCGGAGTTGATCGAGTGGGCGAAGATTCGCCGCCAAGTCTCCCGCCTCAGTATGCGAGACCTGACAGCGGCGATTATTCCCGCCCTGCACGACCACCACGGTAAGGTCATCATCGCCGTGGACGACCTGACCAGCCTCACCCCGACATAGACGGTGTTCTGGCTGGCCGTGTTTGAGGCTCAAGTCATCGGCTGTGCTAGCGCCAAAAAGCCAACCTCGCTAAGCTGTGGTGGAAAATGACGGAAATCGCGGTTTTACCGCTAACGCCAGAAACGACACGGGAAATCGTCCAGACCTACATCACCAAACAGGGGATGCTGATTGAATCGCCGGGCCTCTTCGTCGGCCACATCGTCAAGCAATCGGGCGGCAACCCCCAGGCCATTGCCGATATGCTCGATGACTCGGCAAAGGAAAGGCTGGTCGATAAGCAACACATCCGGGAAATGTGCCACGCGGCGGGCGTCCGCTACTTCGATTTCACGCCGGTCATGATTGTTGCGCTCGCTAGCTCGCCATCGGCACCGGCGACACGGAATTGTACATCTTCGCCGGGATGCTGGCGGCGGTGATAATCTCGGTGCGGGTGTTCTTGTTCCGTGGGGCGGGAAAGGCGAATTAACGCGGGATGAGGCGCTGGCTGTTGGCCCGCAGAAAGTGCGTATAACCGGCTTCATCCAGCGTACCGGCGGCCAGTGCTAGCACGGCTTGGGCGGTTTGGGCCTCGTCCGCCGTGAACCGATACCCGTTGAGTTCGAGAAACAGGATGCCGACGATAAAACCGACCCGCTTGTTGCCGTCGATAAAAAGGATGATTGCGAACCAGACCCACGGTGTAGGCCGCGGCTAGTGCAAGGCGGTCGGGTGTATCGGCGTAGGCGTAAAGCTGTTGCGGTCGGGCGAGGGCGGATTCCAGCAAACCCCTATCGCGTAAGCCCACCGCGCCACCGTGCAGGGCTAGCAGGCGCTCGTGCAGGGCCAGCGCGTCCCGTACTTCAATCCACAGCGGCGCAGTCACTGCGCTAATACATGCAGCGTATTCCGGTAGCGGGCCATGAGGTCTTCAGCCTGAGTCATTTTCTGCTCGAAGGCGGGATCGTAAGGCGTCAGCCGATAGCTCCCGTCGGGCGCTTCAAGCAGGTACAGGGCCTGCCCATCGGTGGCCTGTAAGCGGCGAGTGACTTCTTTAGGCAGAATGACGCCCAGTGAGTTACCGAAGCGGCGGACTTTCAGTTCAATCATGGCGACGCCTCAAAAAGTTATTACTTATATAATAACATCAGCTTTTCACCAATACCCATAAACCCTAGTAAAACCGCATGACCTTCGGCACCCATATCGCCTTTGCATCCGTCCTCTATCTGGGTGGCGCGACGCTGTTTGGCTATAAACCCGACTGGGGATCGGTTGGCTTCTGGTGGCGGTGGCGTCATTAGGGCCGGATGTGGATTTACCTACGTCCAAGGTGGGGCGGCTGTTCTTTTGGCTATCCGTGCCGCTCGAACGCCGGTTCGGCCATCGCACCGTGACCCATTCCGTAGTGGGCCTGCTGACCGTCGCGCTGTATCCGCTGAGCTGGATGGGCTTTCGGGATGCGCTACAGGCGGTGGTCAGGAGCTTTGATATTTCCGTCGAACAGTATCAGCGGCAAATCGGGACGCACTGGTAAGACCTGGAGCTAGTGGTGTCGGATAACCCGACGCTGGCGCGTGTCGAGTACCGCTGTCCGATCCTCGGCACCTGGCGCAATGGGTTTGTGAAAAAGGTCCTAATGTTCTTCAAAAAAGAGGACCGAACCGGAGAACGCGGACGCATTCTCGACGTTTTCTACACCATCACGCCGGACCCAGGCTTTGTCAGCCAGATCAAGGCCGCAAACAAACGCCATTCCGATGGTACCAGCCAGATCAAGTCTGAAATCGGTATCGCAGGAAGCGATCAGATGGAACAGACTCCAACAACGAGAAAGCGTTAGAAGATTTAAAACTGAAATCTCGTCGATCTAGAAGCTTTTTTAAGCATTTTTAGTCGCGCGGGGCGGATGCACAGGCTTCAAAAATCGTTGGTCAATTTTTGTCCAAAATCTCTTTTGAATGGGCAGTTAGTCTACCTTATTTCAACGTTAAAAAAACGTTATTTTAATATTTTTTCGACCTTAAAATCGATAAGTGTAGGTTGCGGGTTAATTTTATAAATTTTTTTTATAAAATTTTTTCGAATTTTTTCGGCTTATCCTTTTCTTTATTTAACCTTTAAATAAAAAGAAGAGAACCAAGCGTTAGAAACCACCCCGCAAATCAGCAACACTCAGCAACACCTCAAACAAAAAGGGGCAATAGGAAAAAGAAATGGGCTTTCTTTTTCGTGTTGTCCGGCTATGGTTCAAGCCATGTTTCCGACCCGTCAGCAGGAAATCGATGACTTCAAACGGCGTATCAACCTGACTGAATATGCCGTCGCCCAAGGCTATGCTCTTAGTTTTTTTAGACTGCACGTTGGCTAAGTTGGGCGTACCTAACCTCGCTCTTTGGCCAGAATCCGGTAGACCGTAGCCTCGCCGATCTTCAACTGTTGCGCGATTTGCGCTTTTGCCACGCCGGTGGCCGCCAAGCGGATGACTTCATCCCGCCGATCCGTCTGGATGGGCTTGCGCCCCCGATATTTGCCGGCGGCCTGGGCCTTGGCGATGCCCTCTAGTTGCCGTTCTAGCATCATTTCGCGTTCAAACTGGGCGACACCGCCGAGCACGGTCAGCATCAACTTGCCAGTCGGTGTCTGGGTGTCCATCCCCAGGTTCAGGATTCGCAGGTCGGCTTGCTTCCGGTCAAGCGCATGGATAATCGACACGAGTTCGGCCACTGACCGGGCGAGGCGGTCAAGCTTAGTCACGACCAGCGCGTCGCGCTCGCGGACAAATTCAAGGGCCGCCTGAAGTTGGGGGCGGACTGCTACCGAGGATACTTGCTCATGGAAGACCTTCTCGCAGCCGACTGCTCGTAGCTCTCTCAATTGCACCTCGAAGCCGGCAGGCCGAGGATCGACGAGAAGATCGGCCGGCGCCCTTTGCGCCACGCTCGCGCCACCGACCCCTCAAGGCCGGAGGCGAGCCGGCGGACATCCAGGCGTTGCTCGGCCGCGAGAACGTCGCGATTACCCTGGACTCACAGCAGACAGACTCCGAGATTGCAAAAGCGATTCAGTACCTTACAGAGCAGCCAACTCTGGGGCCAACCGATCGAGCATCACTGGCAAGCTCTCGAACAGTGGCCAGCAGAAAACGGGCAGCTTTTGAACCCGGACTCCCGTCGAGACCTCGATCTTGGTCCAGTCGACGCGGATGGTCCCTTTCTTAAGATCGGTGTGGTACACCGCAGTATACAGAGCATTATCATCGCGGAACTCATGATAATAATGGCTCGACCTCGCGTCATAAGACTTGCGGACCACGGTTCTTGTGTATAAGGCGGCGACAAACGTTCCATCCTCACACGGACAGAAATCAACCAGGCCTTGCAAAGGCTTCGGACCGGGAGGAGGAGCGGGATTCTGGTTGCCACGATACAAGAGGTCGTTGGGGTAGTGTACCATCCACCTGGGCTCACCTTTTTTCTCTTTCAGGCAGCGCATGACCGAGGCGTGCGTGGTACACGCGAGGCCCCCCGATCCGAAGACCCACAGGTAGTGCCGGTCGACCCCGAGGCCGTCGTAACCTCCCCAGGGCGAGGCCACGTAGCCCGACTTTCCGTTACCGATGTCTACGAAGATCTCCGAGTTCTCTCTGGCGAGCCCTCCATAGACGCAGAAGTCGACGCCTTTCAGGATGTCCGGCGTGTTGTCCGGATCGTCCGAGAACGCTTGCGGATTATGGAGCACGCGCACCGACTTGACGTCGGCTTTGAGTGTTTGAGCGTATCCGGTACGGCTTGCCTCGTTCATGCCCTTCTCGACGTCGACACCACACCCTGTGATGACCTTGCCCTTTGCGGTATAAAACCGGATGTTGATCGGCTTGTCGCCGGGTTCGGCCCAAATGTCGGATAGACTGCGGAAGGATTCATCCTTCCCGTTCTCATCGACCAACTGCTTGCTATCTTGGCCTGTGTATGGCGGCTGCATCTTCGATATATAAGTGCGACCATTGTCCCCCAATTCAACACCCAGTTGGTAGTACGTGGGATGGGATGAGCCTATATCTTTCCTGGTTACCGCCACTGATAGGCATTTCCCATCCCCTCCCCCTAGGGACTTAAATTCGCCTTGCTTGATATGGGTGCCGGCGTAAGTTTGACGGTTCTCGCCTAGCATCCAGAACATGCCCCGATTCTGCGCTGCCGGCACAAGCTCTTGTAAAATCTCCAAGAGGAGGTCATTATCAGCTTTGAAAATCACGAGACGGGCGATTACATGCGCTTGAAGCTTCATCAGTGCCTTTTCAACTCGGCGCGTCTCCTTCGGGTCGGTCAGTTTTTTCGCCGTCTCATAATGGTTCTGAACCTCATCTGTATGGACGAGGGATAGCAGGGTCAAGGCCGCCGCCATCATATCGGCCCACGCCTGGCACACGGCGCTCAAGATGGTGGGCCAGAGATCGAGAGTTTGATTTTTTGGCTCGTTCAGCCAGTTCATCGCTCCCCTGAAAAGCGTCACGGTGTTCCCTTCGAGGGGATTGATCGCCTTGATAATTTCGTCAGTGACCATCAGGTCCAACAGAGGCTGATCCCCGTCCATCGCCGACGAGGCCCTGCGGGCCGCTTGCCGCAAGCTGGAGGCGTACACTCTGATGGCTTGGTGAACCGTGGTGATATCCTTCTGAGTCTCTTCGGCCTTTAAGTCTCTCAAGAGCTTTTCGATCTTTGACGTCAGCGACTCCGATTGCGGGGCGAAGAAGCTGAGAATCTGCCCCACCATGGAGAAGATCGCCCCGACGATCATACCTGGAGGACCACCAGCGGCCGATAGGCCGGCCAGAAGAGGGCCAAAGATGCGCAGATGTCCATAATCGCCGCGGACCCACTGATGGCATCGCCACTCTTGAAAGCCGTGATCGCGGACAACGTGCCCTTGGTCACGCCAGGCAGCGCCTTGGCAAGATTTTCCAGATTTTTTTCAATCTTCTGGCGTTCTTCCTTGGTTGTTTCCTTGCCTCGGCTCTTTTTCCAGTCCTTCAAAAATTGAATCTCGAGATTGTTGGCTTTCGCGGATAGTTCAGCTTCGAAAAAAGTTTTGTGGCGGTGGCGGTGGCGGTGGCGGTGGCGATGGCGGTGGCGAAGTTCAACACACGGCATCCCTTCCCAAAGGGCTTTGGGACCGGGATGACCCTCGCTTTTGCGACCCAAGGAGCCGCCGAAGCCGGCGAGGCGCGCTATCTCCCCCGGGGGCGGCGGTGCCGGGGAGGCTGGCACCGCCGGGCCACGAGCCGGGCGGCCCGCCATGCCCGGATTGAGCGTCGCGTCACACGGCACGTTCGGGCAGTCGCGGCTGCAGGCGACCAGGTGCACAAGATACGCCAGACGATGATCGGGTAGATCGCCAAGGCACGCTCCATGCGTTCCAGCGCGCCGGTTGCATGGCGTCCATCGACGGCTGGATTTCAAAACCTGGAAGAAGATTTCGATCTTGGCCAAACAAAAAAGCCGCGCCGCTTCGCTCGACCTTCACGCGAGTCGCCCTCGGCAGTCCGACTTTCCTGGAATCTCTCAGGATCGGCGACTTTCTGTCCCTACCTCGCGGCAGGTTTGACTTTATTTGAATACCATGACACGTTTTGACCGTAGCACAATAACCAAAATATACAAGTAAATTACTCAGGATTTAGTTCGTTCGGCGACTGACCGTTCCTCTTGCCGCTCTTCCTACGCCCCAAGCGTTGCCATCGCCTCATCGGGCTTGAGCCAAAATCGTACGAAGATTTCGCCTTGAGCTGCCCCCAAATTTAGCCACGGTCCCTAACTTCGGGGCGCGGGCGTGCCGGTTCGCACCACCGGGACCGCAGCGGCCGGGGAAGGGGTTTGAGTAGCAACTGGACGGAAAGTCCTTTTAAGCCAGCGTCACGCTATAAAAAGCGGCATGGAGTGCGGCTAATCGGGAGATTGGGCTGGATTGCGCAGTGGTCGCAGTTCGCCTGTAGCAACGGATTCGGGTATCAAGAACGAGTACCGACCGAGGACGTGGATGTGTCCGTGGATCAGCGGCGAAAGTCTGGCGCCATCCTCGTCCCTGACCATGCGGCCCTCCCGGCGCAATTGGGCGAGGGCCGCGTCGATATAGGTTGTGTAGTGCCCCAAAAAAGACTTCCGTAGGTTAAGAGTAGTACCCTTGTGGCGAAACACGAACGCGTGCTTGAAGGTGCGGTTCAAGCGCTCCAGGATGCCCATGCCGCCGACCTGAATCACGCCGTTCGGGAGATTGGCAAACCACTCCGATTCCAGCGGTACGGCGCCGAGTGCGTGGCACTCGGTAGTGGCCAGATTATCGGGACGGATGAGCGCGGTGTCTGTGGGGGCATCGACGTCGAGCGCGATCATGACGGTCAGTAGCGTAACGTTCTAAAGTTGGCGTGACTTACAGAAAACGGTAGACTGGGAAGAGTATTACTCAGTATTACTTTGGAGAAGCCCATGACCCATTCATCGGTGACGAGTAAAGGCCAAGTCACGATTCCAAAAGCCGTGCGGCAGCGGCTGGGGATTCGGCGGGGAAGCACCATCGAGTTTTGCCTGGTCGGAGACCATGTTGAATTGCGCGTCAAAAGCACACCGCGGGCGGTCGCACCGGATGGTTTCGGAATGCTAAAAAGCCCGCGGCCTACTCTCCCAGCGGATTTTGATCCGGCCGATCTGTTAACGCCATGATCGGCTTGGATACCAACGTTCTCGCTCGGTATTACATTCAAGACGTGGGTGACGCGGAAGCGGAAAAACAGCGGGACGCGGCGCGCCGTCTGATCGAGTCCGGCCAACCGCTTAAGGTGTGCAAAACAGTCTTGTTGGAATTGGAGTGGGTGATGCGCGGCTACTATGGCTTTTCGGCCGCTGAAATTATCCCGATCTTGGAGCACCTTCTAGCCTTACCTCAAGTCATGATCGAAGATCGTGAGGCCGTGCGGCAGGCGCTCGCGCACGCGGCGGCCGGGCTTGATTTGGCGGATGCCTTGCACCATGCGAGCTATCGGGATTGCGAGCGCGTGGCGTCCTTCGATGACCGCAAGTTTGCTCGGCGGGTACGACGGCTGGGCCTGTTGCCCGTGGTCACGATTCCAACCTGAGCCGGCCTCAAGATGGCCACTACGGTACGATCCTTCATAAAAGAAGAACCGATCTTTAAGGGGTCAGCCCACGAAACGGAAATTGAAGCACGCTAAGCCTCACTTGCTTTCAGCAAGGCAACTCTTAGAAACCTCACTTCCAGTCAGGGTTGCGGCTTTTCAATTCTTCACCTGCTGCTTAGCGGCATCATAGGCAACCGTAACGTTTCAAAATGCAGCTCGCCGACTGGTCCATGGCGGCTTTCGATTTAGTCACTCATCTTCCAAAACCGAAATCAGGCACTCCAGCACTTGGCTAACGATGTGCGGCGGTGCGCGCTCAACAATGCTCGCCTTTCGCGCTTTCCAGTCTAGCGACTTGACTTGGTGAGCGTGAATGCCGCCGTCTGTCCTCAAGCCGGACCCCGTCAGCGGTATGAGAAAGCCGGAATCGCGGGCTATGGCCGCCATACCGCCGGAAATAGGACAGACCCAGGCGAGCTGAAACCGCTGGTTGAAGGCTTTGGGCGAGACCACCAGGCAGAAATGGGGGCCTTGCATCTCTCGTCCGCTCGCTGGATCGAACTGGAGGTGGAGAATATCGCCCCGATTTGGAGCCTTCATCGCTCGTTTCCTACCGGCGGTAGTTCATCCCAGCCCGCTACGCGCTGTAATCCTTTGGGGGTAGCGGCTAGCAACTCTGTCAAGCGCCGACGCGGGCGGGCAGGTTTTAGCCGTAGCTCTGCGCCTGAAATCTCAACGGACAGTACAGCTCCTGCCTCAAGCTGGTTTTGCTCAATATAGGACTGGGGAATGGTGACAATCAACGAGCCACCAGAACGACGTAATGAAGCCATCAACATGGCTGACTCCTATAAGTTTTACCATAGTAAAACTATCAGAGGTTCTTGCTAGGAGCAACTAAAGATTTTCATTAGGAATCCGTTTGAGCCGACGGCCAAACGGAGTGAGCCGTTTGGCCTTGGCGACCCATCAGCCGAAGCGGAGCGGCTGTCAAGGCGGCGCGTAGCGCCCCGCGAAGCGGCATGGCCTTGACAGCGGGGTTTGAAGTTCAACGGTACAGAAACGTACGCTAAGGGCCGTCGATATCGTCTGTCGGCTGGTTCAGCGGCCTGAGTTGCCCTTTCACGACCTGCTCCGCCAGGGTGAACGAGTAATCCCCCAGCACATTGACATGCCCATGCCCCAAGGGTGACAGTCGGCGTTCATCCTCCGCCCGGATGTCCACCGACAGCCGTCGCAAATGGTCCAGCGCGGCCTGCCTGTAGAGGGTATTCCACAACACGACGGCGTTGGTCACCAACCCCAGCGCGCCCAGCTGGTCCTCCTGGCCTTCGCGGTACCGCTTGCGGATCTCCCCCCGCTGACCGTGGCAAATGGCGCGGGCCACGGCGTGCCGCCCCTCGCCGCGGTTCAGCTGCGTCAAGATCCGGCGGCGGTAGTCCTCGTCGTCGATGTAGTTGAGCGGGTACACGGTTTTGTTGATGCGTCCGGCCTCGATGATGGCCTTGGCCAGGCCGGAGGGCCGTTCGCTTTTCAGCAGCGTGCGGAGGAGTTCGGATGCCTGCGCCGTTCCCGGTTTCAGTGACCCGGCGACTCTGATCATGTCATCCCAATGCTGCTCTATGCGGCGGGTGTCCACGCGGCCACGAGCCAGGTCATTGAGCACGCCCTAATCCGCATTCGGGTTTGCCCGCCAGAGAACCGCCTCGCCCGCGTCGGCCAGGCGGGGCGAAAATTGGTGGCCGAGTAGCCAGAACAAGCCAAACACCAGGTCACTGGTCCCAGCGGTGTCGGTCATGATCTCGGTCGGGTTCAGGCCCCAGCGAGCGGCAGACCTGCACCCGGTTCGCCTGCCAATCCGCGCCCCGCAACAACTTTGCCCTGGGATCGCCCCAGCGGTCGCTGTTTTCAACATAGGGGTCGTTTCAGAAAACGGAAAAATCGTACGCTAAGAGCAGGTTCGTCCTTGTGGAAAGGCTGCAACAGAAAGACGGGGGTATTGAATGTCACATTTCTATCCAAAAACACCATTTAAATGCCTTAGACTAAATGACGGGTTAAGTGGCATTTTTTGACAGCGGGAGCTTTTCGATTCACACCATCACATAATCGAGCGTATATGTGATAGGCAAAACATGCTGGTTTTCCACATGCGGTACGGTCTATCTGGAGCGGGCCGCGAACGCTTTGCGCGGCCACGGCCACGCCGTTAATGATGCCCTGTTGCAGTACCTGTCGCCGCTGGGCTGGGCGCACATCAACCTGACCGGCGATTACCTCTGGCGCAGCAGCGCCAAGATCGGCGCAGGTAAATTCAGGCCGCTACGGCCGCTGCAACCGGCTTAGCGTACGATTTTTTCCGTTTTCTGAGACGACCCCCTTTGAGTCGCTTGGTTTTCGCCGTCGAGCAAAACGGAAACAGCATCAAGTTCCGCTCGTTGCGATAGCGGGTGAGGTTTACAGTGGATTTTGCCTGCTCCAAAGCCCGTTCCCGTAACGGCGTGTCTTCGGATTCTTGGCGCTCCCGTGCTTCGCGCGCTTCCCGTTCGATCTTTTTTTGATCGAGTTCAAACAGCAGTTGCTTATGTTCTTCCCAAGACTTGCTCATGGTCCGTCACTCCGGTGAAAGCCTTGTCTGTACGGATGCACCTGTAACCAACTTCACTTATAGCTCGTCCCGGTACTGGGCCAACAGTAAACCAACCGCCTCCTCCACGAGCGATACGACGCTGACGCCTTTTTTGGCGGCTAGTATCTTGAGGTTGATAACGGTGGTGGCGGGCAAGTGGGCTTGCAAGAGACGCTTGCCGATGCGGTCGGGCCGCCGTTCGGCGGGCTTGTTGTCTTTGGGAAGGGCGGGGGTGTTGAAGCTGAGTTTGGGTTTGGGGGCCATCGGTTGTCTCCTTATTTTCATGCCTTCATACTTTAATATTTATATTAATACCTTTATACCGGAATATTGGAATTAAATGATTACTGCTTGATAAGCCAGCGATAAAGAGCCCGGATTTCGGAAGTAGCCTTGCCGTCCGGTTCGTATTCCTCGACGCTGCGCCCGTCGATCCAGGCGGCCGCATAAGCGGATCGCTGGCAGAGGACCACGGGGCGACTGTCAACCGTTCGGCGATGGCGGCACGGGCATCATCGGCCATGCGGCCGCGCGCGGGGGCGGCATTGAGAATGACGGCGGCGCGCTTGTCCTTGCTCAAGTGGATTAGGTGAATGGTGTCTTCCAGCGCATCGAGATCGGCGGCGGAAGGCCGACACGGCACGAGGATGAGATCGGCGACCTGCAGGGCGTGATGAGCCGCCACATCGGAACGGCCAGCGGTATCGATAAAAATCAGGTCAGCATGTTGCGCCTGAGCTTGTTGAACGAGCGCGGGTAATTGGACGGCGGTCGCTTTTATCACAGCGGGCGTTTCGATGCGTCGGCGTTAGCTCCATTTGTAGGCAGAGGCTTGGGGGTCGATATCGAAGACGGCAACCCGCTTGCGGTCCCGTTCGGCGCAGACGGCCAGATGGGTGGCGATGGTGCTTTTTCCAGTGCCTCCCTTTTGGCTGATGAGGGCGACGGTTTGCATTCTTATAAAAATTCCATCATTCCGGTATGATGGTAAATAACCTACAATTAAGGTTTTGTCAAACGGCTTACGCTTCGAGCTAAGCCTGAAAACGTTAATGCTTATCGCCAATGTTTTTTGCCTATTGTTATATTTTGATAAATACCAGGAATTCAATCAGATAAGATAATGAGTCCAAAAACAGGAAACAGAAGTCAACATTTGGTCTAGAAAAATACGTGGCTTCTATCTTGTCACTGATCGTCCTTTGGAAGGCTTCTGTGGAACACAACTTTGAAAGGCTGAAAGCTCATATTCTTCCGCTCTCACGGTCAGATGTGTTTGAAGTCGCTCGTGCAGAGTGGGATTTAGTTAGTGTTGAGATCACTGAAGAGTTCGACAACTGCCCTTGCGGTCAGGAAATTAAAGAACATTGCTATATAAAAAATCGCATAACTGGTAAGTCAACTTATGTTGGTAATGTCTGCATCAACAAGTTCATTGGAATTAATACAGGAAATCTATTTTCTGGACTAAAACGTATAGCAAATGACTTATATGCAAACGCCAACCTTGACGTTATTGAGTATGGTAGAAAAATGGGGTTCATTTACGATACCGAGTACACTTTCTTAATTCAGACTCGACTTCAGCGTAAGCTTTCCCAAAAGCAACTTGAGTGGAAACATAAGATCAACCGCCGTATCACCCAACAGATCGTCGTACAGCGACGCAAACACATTAAAAATCTGTTCAAGCCAACGATGCTTTACAGTGCTACTTAATATCACTTCTTACTCTCATCAGATTGGGAGATCATGTGGATAGATCCATGTAAAGATCACTACAAAAACTTGTATTAGAGAAACAACTAAAAAACCCGTACAGCGTAGTTATTCAGCTAGCAATTGGGAGAAAGCGTTTAATCAAATTGATACACCATCAAATGAAGATAATTAATTGATTTATATAGCTAACTAGATAAAGGTGCCAAATGGCATCAAATGGCAGCGTTTTGGCACAGCTTTTTTAGATGATTTACATAGAGTTATCAGGGTTTGGCTGTTGTTTGATCGCATCGCTAGATGCAACAGGTGTGACCCTGTTCACTGCCACATTTCAATGACACTCCAAACGCCCCTTCAAGCACCTGTCATTCACGCAGTGGCGCAGTGGCGCAGTGGCGCAGTGTGGCGCAGTGGCGCAGTGAAGTTTGCGTATTTTCTTCCAGTGATAGGCTGAAATACTTTCAAAGAAAGGGAATATTTTATTTCTTATAAACATTATTTATAGAACGATTAACCAAATTTTGGTGATCTTTGATGATGCCACACCGATATTAGGCGGCACTATTCGGTGCTTGGATGCTCAAGATATGGGCGCGAATCTTGAATTTCGTGGGAGGAACGGCAAGAAACAAGCAGTTTTCAGGAGAATCGGGACGCGAACCTAGGCAAATCTTTCAAGGATAACGATCAAATCAGCGGCGACAAAAAGCAGAGCGAAGCAGCGCTTTTTGTTGTCGGCTGGATTTGAATGTTAGATTTTTTTAATTTTTTGTCTGAGCCGGTCATTTGAATTCAAAATGTCCCTTATTTTTATTTCCGAGAACCCAAGCTGCGAGAGCAAATGCAATTGAATTATCCCCTCCAGTTGCCCACACAGTATGTATAAGGCGACACCTTGCACTGCCTTGCTTTCCAGCTCATTATTATAATGCGTCAAATAATTTCTTGTATCGATGATATTTCTTATAAGCTTATGTCTAGCATTACTGTTACCAAATACTCTTTGAAGGGCTCGATTATATTCTTTAATCGCTTTCCAAGCGGAAGCTCATTGCCCTTTATAATTCGCCCATAAAGCCATTGTCGGTTAGATTTCGGACACTTCCGCAATGTGCTGGCCACCAGTTTTCTAAACACTGCTTCATCCATCAATACATTGTCATTAGTACGCCTATGATAGGTTTCTATAGCCTGGGCCAAGGCTAAAAATTTGCTTTCTAAATAGTGGTAGTGGCCATAACGAGCTGAGAAATAGAGCCAAAGAACAGGTTGAATGACAGTGTAGGCTTGAAGCCAGCTTCTGAGGATATCTTGTGTATTTAATTCAATCTGCTCATGACTGAATAGAAGTGAATGACTACTGACTTTTGGCGGAGTCTCAGAAAATGGCACTTCTATAATACAGTCTAATTTTTAAAGGATAACTTTTGTTATCATCAATTGTTTTGATATAAGTACTTCCCGACACCGTTACATTTTTTATACTCACTGTAGTGTCGGTAGCAAAGCACAGGAAACTAGTCACTTTGAATGCTAATTTTATGAAATCCGATACATCACGATCTTCTAGCGACGTAATACTAAAGTAAGCGTATTGTGATATTTTTGCTTCCGTGCCGATCGTTAATCCTGGGAGAGAATAACCAAATCTGATGCTTAGATTGAACTCGCTACTAAGTTGATATGTTATCTCCTCTGGAGGACTGTATGAAATATGTGCAGTTCGAAGGTCTCGAGTGTAGCAATGGCTAAACCGGACTTTGATACCCACTCATCTAAACCTTCAACTGAAAAATCGAATTTATTAAATCTAATTTCTTCTTCTTTATTGAAGTCGAGGCCAAAATATGCCTTGCTTGCTTCAACAACCGATTTCGAGACAGTCCCAAATGAGATAGTCTTGTTTTTATAGAAACAGTCTAGCAGCGTTATGTATCCCTCGCCTTCTAACAATCCTACTACTCTAGATAGATCGTCCTTTCCGTTAAGCGCCTCTATGTTATTGTCCAGTAAACCTAGTATTTCAACTACAATTTCGCCGCCATCATTAATAGTCAATGTACCTGGAACTTTATTTTCTTCAATTCCAGGAATCCAAAAGTAGCCGAGGCGCGTTATTGTTTCTTTGATTCGCAAATTACTTAGCCTTGAAATCTAACTAATGATTATATGGTTTTCGCATAACTCCCAACGGTGAAGTTATACGGCAACACGCTACCCGTAAGCGCAAATTGAAGTATAGATGAGCGAACGGTGGCCTGGCGTGTTGACTGGACCGACTGTCGCCTTCCGTCTCGTGCCTCTTTAGCTTTCGCCTAAAATGAGCGGCTTTTCGCGCTATTCCGCTCGGCGAACAGAGGACAAAAAATCCGTTCCGAGGGTATGCCGCTGCTGGTTGTTCACACCGACCAGGAATGAAGCACGCACCCAGACTGGCGGCAGCGCCGTGTGTCCATCGCGAATTTCCACCGTCAAAGGCCACGGAATCGAGCAGGCGCGCAAAACAAGGGTAGGGAAAGGGTAACTACCGTCAAAACGCCCTAGAACGCCTCTACGGCGATTTTAGAGGCATTGAGCGAGCGCTTCTGTCCTCAAAGGAAGACCTCCATCGGCACATGAAACCTGGCGGCCAATCGTTTAGCCAAAGCTTTGCTCACTGTACGCTGTCCGCCCAAAATCTCGGAGATCCGGCCTTGCGGTGCACAGTCCGCCAAATCGGCCTGCTTCAGCCCGTGTTGATCCATCAAGAACTGCAACACCACGCGAGGTTCCGCTTCAGGGATCACGCAATGGCTATCCTCGTAAGACTTTACCCGATCTGCCAAATAGTCGAGCACGTCTGCCAGCGGATGCGCCTCATCGTCACCCACAGCTGTCAACAGCGCCTCCAGCGTCGCTAAGGCGTGCTGGTAATCGGACTCTGTGCGTACCGCTGTCACACCGATGGCCCGCTTGAACGGCAACCACGCCCGCAAGATCGCCTGTGGCTCCGGGACAGGCTTAACAAGAAAGCGCATCATCTCAGCCCCTCCTCTTTCCATCGTCCTCGGTCATATTCCGCGTGAGTCAACACCGCCCGAATATAGACCTTGCGGCGGTTATAGTGGATGGAGGCTATCAAGCGGTACTTATTGCCGCCGATATCGAATACCGTCAAACCATCCACATAATCAGCGCTCCCAAACGTCGTTCTCAGGTCGCTGAAGTCTTTGAAGGCCCCTTTCTCCATCAAGTGATGCCAAGCCCGTAGCGGCAGCTCTGCGTCTGGGAATCGACTCCAGAAGGCCGTAAGCGCGGTTTTGGCGATAACATGCATCCACCGATGATATACCAAAATGGTATACATGATGAGGCCTTGTTTTGAGGAATCCGTTTAGCCGAAGGCCAAAGGAAGTCCGTTTGGCCTTGGCGACCGATGAGCCGAAGCGCAGCGGCTGTCAAGGCCGTGCGTAGCACGCCGCATAGCGGTTTAGCCTTGACAGCCAAGCGGAGCGAAGGCTTGGGGGGTATGGGGGGCTTGCCCCCCCATTGGGGTTAAAGAACTCGTGAGCGAAGCGAACTCCTTTTAGGGGGGTCTGGGGGGAGCCGAACTCAAAAGTTATCCACAGGCGGCCTCGCGCGCGTCTTTTCTTTTAAATAACTTTTAATAAATCTTTTAAAACCTTTTAAGGCCGAAAAATAAGCGATAAGTATTTGATTTTATTGAAAAATAAAATATGTTGGTTCCCCACGGTGCGGTATGTCGAAATTAAGATTCTTTTAAAAAAGCTTTCTTAGCGGCAAAAATAACATTGATATTTTTTGTGGTTCCTTTACTGAAGCTTATTTCCCAAGGCAAATCATATTGTTTTAACTCATATTTAAAGCGCTTTAGCGTTCCCTCGTGCGCACATAATGCTTGTAAGCGCTCTATTCCCACCATCCAACTTTCTTCTTTTCCTATACTAACCATCACTAATTCGAGAAGACGTTTCTTAATTCCCGCTTCCTCTCGAAGAAGATTTTTGTCAATAGCAAGCAATCCTTTTGAATATCGAATAGACTCAACAAGTCTTTCATCAAACGAAATGTTAATACGTTCTAATTTTCCTGATTGATCTATATAGCTAGCCTTAATCAAGGTAAAGATTTCTGTAATTTTCTCGTTTTCACGAAAAATATCCTCGTGTAAATTTTCCCGTGATGAAATATTGGAATATACTAATACAGAAAAGTTATAGCACAATATGAGGAGCGACCGATGCCCAGTATCGAATTGATTGTCCGAGATGACGATAACCGAATTATCGGTCAACAATCGTTGAGGAAATATTCATTAAATCTGAGGAGCCAAAGTTTTCATGATATTGAAGGGGCGGTTGAGGGTTTTAAAAGAGTGGCGCTGGCCGATATTGAATTAGATCTGCTGGAAGCGGCGCAAAGCGCTTTTCTGCGAGAGAAAAAAAGACCTGGTTTGCAACGGTAAACGCCCGTTCTGATCAAGACGCTGCATGGCCCGGATCACGTTCGAGGTGCAGCGATTTAGAGACAGGACACGGCCGACCGAAAAAGAGGAAACCTACTCAGTTTGACCGGGCAGTTTCAAAAGAACCACATGACCCTGCGATTGCAGGAGTTATCGGCCTACTATGGCACGCTTTTTGAGTCACAAACACGTTGAAAACTTGAGACCCGGATCACGGAGCGCCACAGCTCAGCGACCAGAAGGTGGGGCAAATTGTGAACGACAAAGCGGTGGAAATCGGTCAGGCTCGGCGAAGTGGCGGAAAAGACATTGAACAACGGAGAGTTACCGTTCCCGAAAACTCAAGAAAAGTTGGTATTTTTTTTACGACGGCGAAAGCCAAGAGATCCTCGTGTTTGAGGATGCGATTCAAGTTCGGGGTCAAAAACAAAATCGCGTTCATAAACAAAAGGTTAACAAAGATATTCCGAGCGGTTCCACAGAAAAACAGCCCGGTTAGCCGCGAAAGAAAAATCGCCGCCGGTGTTCATGAACGTCGTGATGCTTCAAAAGAAAACCGAGAATTTGAACACATGGTTGCGCCCATCGACGAAAAAGGTCAAGAAACGGTATCCCTGCCGGACATGCTGAAAAAGCCGGGTGATCGAAGAATATGGACAGGCGACGGAGCCCTTCGCCCGTCGTGGCGATCACGGACGGCGCTCAAGTGATTCGTCAGCATTTGTACGCGGTTTTTGGAGCGACGCTTGTCATCCTTCTCGACTGGTATCACTTGGGCAAGAAGGTCCGGGACTTGATGAGCATGATTGCGCGAAATAACGATGAGAAAATCCTGCACCTGAAGTTCGTGTTCTATCATTTGGCGGCGTGGAGAAATTTATACGGTTTTACACTTTGGAAACGAAAGTTCAGCCAAGGAACAAAGAAAACTTCGTGAGCTTATCCGCTATCTTGACAACATCGGGATGAAATCATCGACTATCGACGCCGGAAAAAGAGGGTAAAGTGATCGGCTCGGGCCATATCGAGAAGGGCTGCGATCAAGTCGTCGGCCATCGCCAGAAGAAAAAGGGATGAGTTGGCGTGAAGCGGGAAGTCGTGGCTTAGGGATATTGAGAGTGGTGGAGCTGAATCATCAGTGGAATCGCTTTTGGTTCCTACCGACACCGCCAATGACTCAAAAGAGTTGCGGTTAGCTGCAAAATTCTAGGCGATCACGGGAAAATTTACGAGGAAAAATATTTCGCCATATCCAGTAAGGCATAAGCGTCTTAATCC
>JADJQQ010000020.1 GCA_016712625.1 Candidatus Competibacteraceae bacterium
AGCCTTCCGGCGTCGAGGTATCCTGGACGATGTCCACACCACGACAGCGCTACCGTCCGACGCGAGTTGGTATCCACTGGTGCCACGGACATCGCCCGTGGTGGCGGTGGCCGGTCAGTCGCGTCGGCCTTGACTCACGGTCACCGAGTCGTCCAGACATCGTTGAAGAACACCCGTACCGCGTCGGCCTTCCTGGCGGTCAGCTTGTACGGCAGGCCCAGCTAGCGTCACCCCAGCCTACAGTGACGCGGTATCGGTGGTAACGTCCCCGGCCGAGTGAGTGCTAAGGTGAGTTCAATGTACTTCATCGCCTTCTTGCGGCCCCAGCCGGAGTGTCGCCAGCATGTGTTGAATTGATCCACCACCTCACCTTCGGTTCGTCGTAACCGGTAATAGGCGGGAACACAGTATCGCCACCGCGGAGGTGCTGGTTCGCAAAGGCATGAGCGCTACATCCCAGCGCCCAGACGCTCGCGGTGGGCCGGTGCTGGTGGTGATCGTGGACGGCATTGGAATCGCGCTACGTTATCAATGGGTGACGACCCATGATTGGCGGTGGTGCCGTCTTCGTGCCGTTGGTTAGGCAACTCCGTGCTAGAGTTAGCGCGACAATGGGCCATCGGCATCGAGGGCAATGGGGCTTACAGCGCGACGCGGGTCAGCAGATGCGGAACGCGCATGCGACCATTGGTGCCGAACAGCAAGGCATCAGCCAGGGCCGACATACAGTTCTCAGACGGACGAAAGATGGTGCTGGTACTCATTGAGTTCTACTGGCCGTAGGCCAGGGGACAGTGAAATGCGCCGTTATGCGCCGTTATGCGCCTTCGCTGCCGAACAACAGCGCGCCAGTTGGAGGTAACCAATGGACTACCGCTCTGGGCTTCTGCTCCCAGTTGCCGGTGCGGAAATCTTCTGTCCGCCCTTTGGAGAGCGCGATGCGCTGGAAGTATTGCAGGCCCATCGAGGCGTCGGTTTGCACGAACCATGCGTCGGCATGGGTCAGGCGCCGCAACACCACAGGTCATTGCCGAAGATACCCAGGACTTAGTCGCGTTGATGTCGTTGTCGGTCGTGCCGACCCGCTGCATGGTCCGCAGGCCGCCATCGAAAGCTGGTCGGCTTCGAGTTCCACGACCAACTGCTTCGGATTGATCGGCGTCGGCAGGTTGCGATCATCGACAGTTGCGAATCTGGATCAGCGTCTTCGGCGGATTCGAGAAATCAGCCGGCGTCGCCAGCTTATTGCTGGACGTGCCCCCGCCTAAGGGATGCGAGGGGTGGACAGCAGGGCGGCGCCGTCCCCGATGGGGACTGTTCGTGCTAAACCCATCGTTGAAGACATTGGCCGCCATGATCTCCTTTGTCTCTTTCATGGCGCGTTGCAGGTCGATGTACTTTGCCGACCCAAGTCCATGTAGAGATTGTCTTCCAGAGACTCGGGTGAAGGAGAACATCAGCGCCACGGTGATGTTTAGGTAGCGCGCGTCCAGGACTCTCCGCCCATATCTTCGGCAATCGTCGTTCTTCCGCCCTGATCTGCCGCGCCCAGACCAGCACGGAGCACCTGCTCCTCGACGGCCTTGTCCGACTTCTTGCGCTCGAAGAGGCGCGGCCATTCTTCTGGAAAGTTGCGCCCGTTGGACATCCAGACCGCGTTCAGTCCCGCTTCCGTGGACTTCCGGAAAATTTGCACGTTGCATTGGCATCACACCTCCCACGCCGGATCACGACGCCCAGAAGCGCATGTTCAACGTATAGAACTTCGACCTTGGCATAGCGCCCACCACGTTATCGGGACGCGGCACAAGGCGCAGGAGCCGGAAGGTTTTTCGGTGGTGCCGTGGTCGAATCGAGATAAGAGCCGGAGGCCGGTCTTGGTGTGCCCGCCGCCGCCGTGAAATCAACCAGCGCGCCGATGTCATCCAGCGCGAAAGACAACGATTGCGCCTCGAAGATAATCTGGATCATCCCAGACGAGGGCAACCGCATCAGCGGCGACGGTGCCTGACGGCCAATACTTCGAGAAGGTGGGCTTGCCGGTGGCGTCCGTGAAGAAGCACCCCGCGAAAACGCCACAGCCATTGACGGTCGGCGTTCCCGCCGTGCCGACAGCGACTTTGGATGTTGTTGCCGGTGCCGGTCTGCATGACCGGATCGCCGATGAAGATATTGCTCGCGTAGCCGCTCGCAATCGTGAGTCGTTCTGCACAATCGTCGATCCGTGCAGATGCCGGACGGGCCGCAGCCGAAGGGCCATTGATATTGGCCATGTTATCTCCTGTCCGCCTCACGGCGGTCATTGCAAGATTCAGTCGGGGATCGTTGGCCGTCGGCCACCATTCCCACGGTCGATGTCATCGAGAGTTCTTCCACGGCGCCATGCGCGCCGCGCTGTGCGGGTAGATGTTCAGAGACGAACTGCTTGACGCTCTGCACTAGCCGATTGCTTTTGCGCCGAGTGATGCGCCCTGACTTTGTGCCCATCGAGACGGGTCGGTGCATCAGAATACAATCCTGATTCTGCACCACGCTTCCCCTTCTCGCCCAAACCGCTCGCCAAGTTTGTCCAGCAGGACCACATGACCGCCACTGACAGTTTCGGCGGGACGCGGCGTCCAGCCGTTGTGGCGAGCGCGCGCAGGTAGTTCTGAACGTCGTCCTGGCCATGCAACCGAATCCTGCACCCAGCGTTGCTCCATATCCGGTAGCGGCGGTGGCGCGGCGGTGAACGGTGTCGGCTCCCATTCGTCGGCAAGCCGCCTATCTGGCGCTGCTTCTTGCGCGGTGCGACTGGTTTGCTCTCGGGTCAGTGTGTTGCCAGCCAGCGCCTTGCGGTCCTCTTGTGAGTTCGGGTCCAGCCCGGAAGGTTTCCATTTGTGCCAGATCGACTGCGTGAGCCGTCGCTTGCCACCGGGTCGTTGCTGGTCATCGGCGCTGCTGGCACCGGTCGGCGGTCACCGCTGCGTCCGCGCGCTGGCGCCGTTTCACCGTCTTTAATCAGATCGGCGGCGTTGGGCATGGCGGCGCGGAGTCGCCGGTTGAGTTCGCGGTACATGCCGGCGTCGTCCGGGCTGCAGCCCTCTTGAATCAAATCGCGTCCATTCGGCGGCGAAGGGCCAGCCGCGTGTTCTGCCCGGACAGATACCACTGGTTTCTTTCCAGCCATGCCGCCGCGCCGGCCGCCATGGTCGGATTGGCCGGTGCCGCTGGCGGTCTTCCACCGCCCTGACGGTCATCGCCATCAGTACGTTTCTGTCGAGCCGCTGCTTCGCGTAGTTCCAGCTTCGCATCCGCCAGCGCCTCTTTGCGCTTCAAGTTGCGCGTCGGTATCGGCGTCTTCAATCGCTTGCTTGAGTCGTTGTCGGCGCGGAGGCCAGCTTGCCCTGCAACTCGCCATCGGTCGCCGGCGGCGGCGTCCGCGTTGTTGTGGGACTTGAGCTGGTCGATCTCCGCGCGCAACGCCGCGATGTCAGCACTAAGCTGGCTCTCGCGCTCTTCAGCCGCTTTTCGACGATAGACCTCGCTTGCCGATGCGCTTCTTGACCTTTTCAGACCGCCGCGTCATCATCATCCGCTCACGGCGTCCCGTGGGCGGGCTTTCGAGGCCACCGTCGTCGGCGGGCTGACCTGCTTCCGTCTCTTCGCCTCCCGGCGATGATGGTCCGATTCGCCCCTCGACGGTTAAGTCGAGTTCGTCATCGCTTAAAATCGCTTCGGCCATGCGGTTAATCCTAATGCGTTACAGATACATTCTGATTTGACTCGGGTCAGGGACCACGGCCGGACATCCTCGTCGTTGATGGCATATTCTCGTCGTCGTCGTCTGGATTCGACGAGTTCTTCATCTTCACCGTCTGACCGACATGACGCGTAAGCCACCCAATCGCCGACTTTGCACCATGGGCCATTCGAGAATCGGTCATCCCGTCCCGAATAACACTCGTCACCCCAGGCCATGACTTTGCCCAACGAAGCACGCCACATCCGCGTATTTTTGCGATTCGTCGGCAAGGATAATACCGCCAGCGCTTCTTTTGGGCATTTTGTAAGGCTTGACCAGCATTCTATACCCGGTCGGCTTCGGCAGTGCGTAGTTCGTCATTCTTCGTCACCATTATTGAGTTGTTTGTAAAGTTCATCCACCAAATTACGCGCTCTTTCAATCCGGTCGAAACGCCAACTTTATACTTGTAGTCCGCCCAATCGTTAGCGCATCCGCTACCATTGGCATCGACAACCGCTTGATACGCCTCATCCAACTCCTTGCGTAGCGACCGGACAAAATGCGTCATCATGGCGGTGTTTCTCCAAGGGTCTGTAATCCGCGCTCACTCACGAATTTGGCCGCGAGTCGCGCTTCTTGTTCAGCGGTCTGGCGGTTAAGCCGGGCGATCATTTCGGCATCGCTGCGCTGGATGTCCGCCTCGGCGAGTGCGTCTTTGCGCCGTATTTCGGCTTGGGCTTTCGCGCTATCGGCTTCGGCTTTGCTGGCCGCGCTGATTGCCGCTGGATCGACCGCTGGCGCGGGCTGCTGTTGTGCCATCAACTGCACGGCCTGGGCGGCCATGGCGGCGATGAGGTTTTCTTGCTGGGGATCGAGCGGCACGCCCGGAGGAGCCTGAAGACCCATGGCCTGCTGCATCTGAATCTGATACGCCAGCGCCACATGCTCGGCCTCGTGCGCCATGGCGGGCGCCTCGACAGCCTTGAGCGATTCCGGGTCCAGGGTCATCCGCCACTGACGATGCACGATCAGGTGAGCTTGGTGGTCTTGATCCTGGAACGACGCGCACGGGCTTGGAAGCAGGATCGCCATGTTCTCTTCGACCGGCCCGGCGTGCTCGGGTTGCTGATCGCCGACCAGTAGCCTATCGGCATCTTCCACACGCATCGTATCGAGCAGGCGCCGATAGGCTTCCTTGCGGTCGATCAAATCCGGCGACTTGTCCGCCATATCGACCAGGGCTTGCGCGATGACCAGCCGTTGAGTCGCAGTCACGGCGTTCGGATTGGAGACGGGCCGAATATCAATGCGGTCGTCAAAGTCCAAGGCGAACTGCTCGGGAGAAACGCCTAGCACGTCTTGGCAATACCGAGCGTCAGGAAGCGTCTCGGCAGTGATCTTCGAGATCACGCGCCAGTTCGCGCTGCATTGATTGATGACAGCGAATCTGGATTTGAGTCTGGACGCGCAGGCCCTGCTCGATGCGAGCCAGAGTCGTTCCGACCGGAACATTCTTCGTGGATTCTCCGACCAACTCTGAGGTCGTGCCGGCAATCCGCCGCATGACTTCATCCAGCCATTGCAGCAAATTGAACAGAGTTTGAGAGGGTTCGCCGTAGGGGATCGTCACGAACAGCTTTTGCAGCTCTTCGGAGGTCGCGTCCACCGGCTGCCAGTCGCCTGGAACGACACGAAGCGCACCGGATTTATCAATCGCCGTGCGCGGCAGTCGAACATCCGCGCTACGGAAGCCGCCCTTGACGTTGGCCAAGTGAGCGGCATCCAGCAGGGCACGGAGGTTGCCGCTTTGCGACTCGGCCAGACGGCCCAGCACATGCAGCACGCCCAGCCCGTAGAAGCCATCCAAGCCCGGCAGAAAATTGTAATCGACAAACCGTTGGCGCCGGGTCGGCTCTGCATCGTCCTCGCGCCAGTCCCGATAGATCGAGAGAACCTCGCCGCTATCCTTGAGCGCGGTAACCAGGTAAGGGGCGCGCTTGGGTTCTCCGTCGATGTCGAGGTACACGCTCTGCTCGATGACATCGCGCGGCTCCGTGTCATCCAAGCGCGTCGAGGCCGGTTTCGTGCCGGACACTGAGTCTAGTTCGGGCTGTAGGTCGGTCTTCTCGGAGTCGGCAATCGTATCGATGTCGATCTCGCGATAGACACCATCTTCCATAAGCCGCGCGAGGTCCGTGCCCGAGTAGCGGATGACATGACTGATGCGGGGCGCGCTGTCGAGGTCGGACGACCCATAGGGAACCAGCAAATCCTCGGCGGGAACAAAGCGAGAGACGACGCACTTGGACTTCGGGCAGAAGTAGACTTTCTTGAAGCACGCACCAGACAGCGGCAATCTGAACAGCATCCGGTCGGGCTGCTGATACCCGCCCGGCATCCGCTCGCCCATCAGCCAGTTGAGATATTCCGCCACTCGCTTGGCTTGGCGCTCAACGTCTGGACGGAGTTGCACGCCTTCGGACACCGCTTTCGCCGGCCCTTCCGGTGGCCATAGTTCCGCCATGGCGCGGGCCTGGAACTGGATGATCGCCTCGATCAGTCCAGGGAAAACCGCTGTTGACCCCCCCTCGAAAGCCGGGGGCTTGTCAGGGTTTTCACTGATGCCTAGCAGCCTCATCCCCAGCTTTTCGCGGAGGCGCCAGTCCGCGCGGCTAGTCTCGTCGGACTCGAACCCGTCGAGCACGTCTTGACCGATCCTCAGCAGCACCGACTCATCGAGCCGCTCCGCCAGGTTCTCGCCAAATCCCGCTTCGCCAGCCGGCTTCGGTAGCGCCGCCGATTCTTCTTCGGTCAGCAGGTCTGGGTCGATCCCGGTGAGGTCTCCCAGCGCCAGCATGTCGGCGATCTGCATGTTATCCATCAACCGTACACCCCGCCCCGCATTGGCTCGCGCTTACCATGATTCGGAAACAGTTCTTCAAGTTCATCCGGTGATTTCGGTTCGCGAATAATCTTGCCCAGCATACCTGAATTGCGGATGCGCAACCATGCTTGTGTGCAGGTATCCACCCAATCCGAGTGCGCCCCACTGGGAAATTGCGCGCACTCATCAATCACGTCATCAGCCCATCGCCGGGCCGGGTAATAAATATGTCCGCACTCTAGCATCGATTGTACCGCATAAGCGCGCGCTACTTTGTCTCTGTCCGGCTGGTACGTCGCCACCGGCAATCCAGATCGCCGTAAATCTTGGATCAGCGATTGGCCGCTGGCCTTTTTCTCGATCAGCACACAGTCCGGTTTTTGGTCTAGGTAAGACCTGAGCGCCTCTTTTTTCAGGTCCGGGTAGTCCACGCGATCATGCCATGCCTCAATCAAGATAACGGCGATCTCGTCTTCTGTCGGCCTGAACACGCCCCAGGTCGTTCTGGCGCTGTATGAGTTCGTTTTCAGATCGGCATCGGAATAAGCGGTATCCCACGATTGAATGATGTAACTGCACACCGGGGCGCTCTTCGTCCACTCTCGCCACCATTGCTTCTTGAGAATGTTGCCGCCGTCGATGGTGGGGGATTGTTGGTAGAGAGCAGTCCAGCCGCGCGAATCACTCTTGGCTTCTACCACCATCTCATCTGTAAACCATTCAGGCCACAATCTCTCTCCAATCTTCCGTTCAAGCGGATCGTCTTCGCTGTCGCACTCCATGGGGATGCTCAGCACATGCCATTTTGGGCCGCCTCCTTTTTCGTCGTTGAGCAGTCGCCCCGCCAGATCGTCAACATGCCATCGTGTTTGAATGAGGATTCTCGATGACGATGGCTTGAGCCGTGTTCTAAAATCCGCTTTATACCATTCCCAGATTTTGTCTCTGATCGTGGCTGAATCGGCATCCTCACGATTTCGAAAGGGATCATCGATGATACCCAGATCGGCACGAAACCCAGCGATGCCAGCGCCAGCGCCAGCCGCAAAATATTCGCCGCCCTTCGTCGTGCTCCACCGGCCAGCGGCGGATGATTCTTTAGAGACTCCCACGCCGAATATCCGCTCGTGTTCGGCTTGCGAGAAAAAGCCACGCACACGCCGTCCAAACCGTTCCGCAAGTTCTGCGGAGTGGCTCGCCGCGATAACGTTCTTTGTAGGGTTATTCCCGAGATACCAAGCAGGAAAGATCATGCTTGAGTACGTGGATTTTGCGGAGCCTGGGGGGAGGAAGACCATCAAGCGGGGGATGTCTAGTCGAGCCACGGCTTCGAGGTACTCGATCAAGACGAGGTGATGCTTGGCTGGCCTATCCAGCATCTCCATGTATTCGATATAGCCAGCCATGCCAGCGCGCGCCGCGCGTCGACTCAGTAGTTCACGAGCCGCATCGGCTCGTGTTACCGGGCCGTCATTCCTTTGGCTTCGATTGATCGCCGGCCGCAATAATGCTGGCAAGTTCATCGTCGCTCATCTCTTCGGCGCTCTTGAACTGGATGGGTCCGCCGTCTTTTCCGGTGATTTCGGAATCGATCTTATCGCGCCACCCAAAGCGATTTTGCATGTTCATTCGATAGCGCACCGGGTTCATATCGGGATGAAATTCTGGCTCTTCCCACTGGCTTTCGGCCACGGCAAGGCCGATTTTTACCGCATCCGAGAATTCCTGGTACTTCTTGATCCAGCCGAATACCGTCTCTTTGCAGACACCAAGCGCCACGGCCACTTTTGCGTAAGACCCACCAGCCGCTAGGGCTTCATAGGCTAGCTGGCACGTAGTCTCGCCGTCATAGAGTGAGGGCCTCCACGGCGGCAATCCAGACTTGGTGTTGTATACTGGCTTCATAGATGGAATGGAATAAGTATATTCATTTGATATATAGTTTTCTTCTATCACCATTCCAGACCGCTTGTCAAGCGGCTCCCCAGCCCGCTGGCAACAAAAAACCCGCCATGGGGCGGGTCTGGATATGCGTTGGATTTAGCGAAGCGGACCGTGCTTGGCTCGGATATAGGTTCCTTGCTTCTGAGAATCCCAAACCACGCGGCCCCTTGCGCGATGCTTCTCATATTGATGTTGTTGCTTGAGTCGTTCCCGGAATGATGTTTGCGTTTCGTTTGATTTTCGTGCATTCGGACTCATCGTCACTCCTCGTTTCGGTTGAGCAGGTTGGATTCGAACCAACACGGAACTAGCCGACCACGGGGTTACAGCCCGGTGCCCTGCCGAATGGGCGTCTGCTCAAAATATTGCGGAAGGTCAAAAATCAGGATCGTCCGGCGAACTTGGCACGGTCGGCTGGTCGATGAGAAAATCCTCAAGGCTAGCACCGGCTTCCAGCTTTTCCTTCAACCACCCCGGTTGCTTGCCTTTCCCGGCCCAGGTGCATTCGGGCTTCGCTGGGTCTTGATACTTCGGCTTTGACGGGTTGGCCATCTTCACCGGTGCCGGACACAGCGCGGCGAGTTCGGCTTCAGTTGCCGCCGTTCTGGCCTTGTCGGCTTCGACTTGGGCTTTCAGTTCCGCGATGCGCTCTTCGCGCTTCTGTTCCAGCATCGCCTGGACCTCTCGGCCATATTCATCGATGGAATCGGCGATATACCTCAGATCGCCAAAGCTCATGCCTTCCAGGTTCGGCAAGATCAGCCGGCGTTCGATGGATTGCGGCGCGTCGCCCATGATTTCGTTTTCTCCATATTCTCTTTGCTGCAACATGTCTTAGCCCTCTTTCGAGATCAAACAGGATTCACGCCCCACCACATCCACCCACGCCGGCGGCTTACCGAGACCGGTCCATGTCTGTTCGGGATTGCTGGGATTGCGGTACTTAGCCGGCCGCGAAGACTTCACACGCTTTTTCTTCGCCGGCTCTTCCGGCTTGGCTGGCTTCATCGCCAGCAGCTCAGCGCGGCGGGCATCGATATTTTGCAGCTCTTCATTGATGCGCCCCAGCAGCTCGGATTCGATTTGCCGCTTTTGCTCAAGCAACTCATCAGTAGTAATTGCAGCGTATCCCATGCTATTACCTTCTGTTAGCGCCAACATGGCGCAATGGGATATTACACGAACTAAAAAATATTTTCACTATCCTCTTGCATCCTTCGCATACTGCAGTATACTGGAGTCAAGGGTAAGGCATGGGGCCTGGCCCAAGAGGAAGGGGAAAGACGATGAATACTCCGAAGAACGAAAGGAATAGCGAGTTTTACCAAGACGCGTTCACCAGTTCCCAAAATTGGGGGAAGGGCGACTTTGAGCGCTTCGTTCTGGAAGTCGGCTTTACTTCCGACGATCCCGACGAATTCTTTGGTCAGCGCGCCTTCAGGGTTTGGGAGTTCATGAACGACGAACAGAAAAAGGATTTTTCCGATAATCTTGATGATTGGTTGGACGCCTAACCACCAACCGCCGACCCTTGGGGCGGCTAGAAGGAGAGAGAGATGAGCAAGCAGACCCTGAAACAGATCCGAGAAGAGAGCACTCGGTGGGCGAAGGCGCAGGCCGCTATAGAAGCGAAGAACCCAGAACTGAAGAGACTCATGGATGAACTGCGGGAAGCTGAGGCAGTTTTCTTCGCCAGCCAATACTAGAAACAACCGCCGCCCCTTGGGGCGGCTAGAAGGGGAAAGCAATCATGTTATACGAAGTGAAGTGCATAAAGAACAGATACATAAAGACCGTCCATGGCTATGTAAAAGCCGAAGACGGGATCGTTGCACATCGCTCTTTCCAAATGGCAAACAGCGTTGCTCACGCTATTAAGCTGGTCAAGGATTACTACATGCCGGCAAGCGTGAAGTACGATTATATTGAATGCCACGCTGTTTAGGTTACAACGCCCGCCTTTCGGCGGGCTTTGCATTGGAGTTCGGAATGGAACCAGCAAAACGCACTAGGCAGTGGGAACAGGAAAAGCGAGAATCCGGGTGGGAGCTAGTGCGCGCATGGCTCCCACCAGAAGCGATCAAGAAACTAGACGCCATTGTGGAGAAGATCAACGATTCTGAAGATCGTAGATGCGGGCGCGGAAAGGCGATTGAAGAGTTGTTGCGCTAAAGCGGCTTCCACGCCACCGGCAGCACTGATGGCTGCCCGCTGCTATTCGATTCCCAGCAAAGCCCGTCATCCCACGAATCCGGCCAATCTTGATCTTCCACCATCCCCCACGTCCAGTAACCATCGATGCACATCCACTGGATAATATTGTCGCTTCCGTGGCCTGGGATTTTTGCTTGAATTGGCGATCCGTCTTTTGGTGCGGTTTCCATTGATTGCCACATATATCTACTCCCATCGTTTCGGCTTCAAATCCGCTTTCAGATACAGAGGGTGGCACGGATGGCCGCCCTTTGTGAGTTTTAGGACGTGCATCCGGTGTAGGAACCGGCGCACCGCATTCCCGCGCCCCATGTGCTCCCCATGGACGCCCCACGCGGCGATCACGATTCCCGCGTGCGCCGCTAGTCGAATGAGCGTCTCATCGTTATCAGGACCGACCGGATCATCAAACCGCTTCATCACGTGCGGATCGGTCGAACGAAAAGCAAAGATGTTCGTCATGCACAGCGCACCATAGCCCCAATCTTGCGCGTACCGGATACAGCGCCTTACGGTCGGATCGTCTTGTGTTTCGTCCGCCGTGGACGGATTCAAGCCGATGAACATGGCATAGTCGCCCGGTGCCCAGCGTCTCCACAGGGAATAGCGCCATGTGCGGCATGGGCTGAAGGTGGCAGTGCGTTCGATGATCTTCATGCAGGCTCGACAAGCATGAGGTCGTCGTCGTAAATCCAGAACGGCTTTGAGAATTCATCGAGATATAGTCCAACCGACATACCGTCCGCGCATCTGCTATCAACCACTTTGACTTTGTAATCTTCTCCAACCTCAAGATTACCGTTCGGCCACTCGGAAATCGTGCGACTACCAACCAGCCTCACAGTATCTCCAACCTGGATAGTTTGCGGATCGATGGGCTTGAGGGTTTCTACGATGACGCCACGCTTCTGTAGTGCCATGGTCAATTTTGTAGTTTCCAATAACATTGACGGCCTCATGTATTCAGTCAGCACATCATTAATCGTAGGCGACTTAATATGCACAACACCATCGCGCTTCACCGGCTCATCCCGGCGATGCTCATTCCACGAAATCCCGCAATCAACGCGGCTGTTCATGAATAGAGCGGGAAGGATTCCAGATTTGTTGTAAAGGGATTTCATGGTGTTTCTCCTACCTATCTGTAAACGCTTCCTGGTTGTCCAGGGTCATTACTACCGCTCTTAATCTTGTTTTTTCCTCTGATGAAAGTTTCGTGAACAGACGCGCTTGAATCGGCAATGTATGGTCTTCTCCGTCCGTGTCTTCCAACCACCATAGACGCTCCCCATCTTTCAGTCTCCCGCGTGCGTATTGACGGATATAGCGCATCTTTTCATGCATTTCAGACATGCGGAAGTTATCGTATGAGATGCCCATTAGTTCAAATAATGATTTATCCGCGCCAATTTCCACCTCGAAGCGCGGGACGTGGGAAGTGCGAACATGCATGACGCATTTTTCATATTCTCCCCAATTTACGTCAGGCTTTCCCCCCATCTTGCCAAACACGATATAAACGGTTTTAACTTCCTTGATTCGGTTGGTTTCCAAAACGCTATTTGCGACGCTGCGCCATGTGTCGTTTGTTGTGAACTTAACTTCGATTCCAAATTCTCCAATAGCAATGTCTGGAAATGCTTGAGGATTCGGGTCGAAATCTATCTTAATAGACGGGTCAGCAATTGTGTTTTTGACGACCTCGCGCACGCGGTCTTCAAATTGTTGCGCGGCAGAAAAAGGAGCCTTCCTAGCTTCATCCCGCAATGTCGCAACTACCGAGTCAAGTAGTCGCTCGAAGTCTTCTTTTGTCATGCCAACCCCATACTGAGCCTATGTCACTAAAATCGGACAGACTACAGCTATCTGGCTGACGTGTCTATCTCCATTCGACGGGAGACTTGAGAACTTTTGCAACGGACTTAGCGATATGCCAAGCAAGGACTGGCGGGACTGCATTTCCAATTTGCCGCTCTGTCTCCCTTAGCTTCGCATCGAAAATGAAATTGTCAGGAAAGGATTGGATGCGCGCGGCTTCGCGCATTGATATGCGGCGCGGCAAATTATAGTGCCATTGTATGTTTCCGTGGCACTCTGCCCGGATGGTGTAGCCGGGCCGGTCGGCTAGAAGCCTACGGTCTCCCTGCTCCGGGCTTCTGCTAGCGCGACTCCAAATATGGTTGATGCTCTCGGCTTCCACCATCGAAACTAGGTCATGCAACGCTTCTCTTGCAGTAATATATTTTTGGGCATCGTGGGTTTGCGTAGGCGGTTTGAATGGCTTTATGTCTGGAAGCGTCCCAACAATAATAACGCGCTCCCTTGTCTGTGGGACGCCGTAGTCTGCGGCATGGTAAAGTTCATAGCTTACTTCATAGCCCAGCGCCTTGAAGTCCGCCAAAACCTTCTGAAGCGCTGCCGCGTGTGGCCGCATCAACAAGCCTTTCACATTTTCCGCGACAAATATCTTTGGTTTTACGAGCGCTACGGTCTCGACCATGGCCCGGTATAGCCCGCTTCGCTTGCCTGAAATCCCGGCTCCTTTACCATTCACAGAAATGTCTTGGCACGGAAAGCCGCCAATAACTACATCCGCTTGCGTAGGCAGGTCGTCTAACATTGTCCAAATATCGCCTTCCCTCACATGCTGTCCAATATTTTTGCGGTAGGTTCGGCAAGCGGCTCCGTTAATCTCATTTGCCCAAATAATCTCGAATGGGTGACTGGCGTAGCGTTTGCCAAGGAATGTAAATCCGCCTTTGAATCCTAAATCCATCCCTCCGCAGCCAGCGAACAAAGAAACTACAGTAAATGGGGAGCGGCGCACTTTCGGGAGCTGCTTTACCGAAACTAAATGTTTAGCGGTTTCTAGTGAAATTTCTCCATACGCGAGTTCTTGCACGGGGCTGTTCAAAGCACAGTAACTTGCATCGCTCATGTTCTGGCTCATCGTGCATTCAAGCGTATGATCGCTTGCATGAGGGCAACGCTTGTTGCCGCAAATCGCGCATAAGATCATGCGCGTGGCCGTAATTGGTAAGCCGTTATCGGTTTTCTGGCCGCAAAGGCATTTATGGCAATTCCAGCAGTTTACGCTAACAGCTTCAATCATTTGGATTCTTCGCTCGATACTTCGTAGCTTGGCGCTCATAAATCCACTTCGGCGCGTTCCCATTCCAGCTTGCGAAGACGCGCCGTTTCTCTTGATCGACTTCAATGACTTTCACCGTCCAATAGTCCCACTTACAACGATTGAACGGTGTAGTTGATTTACGAACTTCATAAAGAATCATTCCGGGCTTGATCTTCTCGAACTTGATCACGATTCGCCCTCGCTATCATCCACGCGACGCTTCACCATTTCATCATCAACTTTAACCATTCGCATTGCTGCATTCCTCGTATTGGCAACGACTGACTAGCTTACCAATATGCCATAACTCGATATATTCTTTTGACTTTAGTGCCTCCGCCTCCTTTTCAAACACTACATAGGCTGTCACTTTGCACATCGTCTTAATAGACACAAAGCACTTTGTCCCTTTCTTTATGATGACACTCCACATGTCAGCCGCCATTCCTGACGAATTCAAGGGTCCGCTTTAGCAAGTCGATCATGGGAGATGGGTCGTTTTTTGATGCAGAGTAAACATTGCTGTTTAGATGATATGGGCTGTAGCAGGGCGATCCCTGCATCCGAACGATAGGGCATTGCGTTCCTGTGCTGCTTTCGCATGATCCGGTTTCGTATCCATACTTATGACATAGCGCGCATGTATCGTAATCGAAAATCAGTCCATCTCCGCTATTCCCTACGCAATGCTCGGAATACGTCATGCCTTCTGGCAAGTTTTCCTCCTTCGCGCCTTCCCACTTATTCTCACAGTGCAGCAAGCACTCTTCGTCAGTCGCTTCAGATAGAGCGCTTGCGGGAATCGGGTAATGCTTGGACAGCCATTGTTCGGGTGTCATGCTGGATTCCTCTTCGGTTAATTGCCGCCCATTATCGGGCGGCAGTGAATCGCTACTTGCCCTTGGTTGACTTGTCACCATTGACTCGCTAACCATAACTGGGTGTCTTGGACCATGTGGCTCTCTCTCACTGTATGGGTGTCTCGCTCGTTATGGCTCGCTCTTGGACTGTGGTTTTCTCGCGCGTTGTGGCCCGCTTCCGCCTGATGGGTGTCTCCTTTTTTGTGGCTCGCTCATGACCTTTGGGCGCCTTGCCGACGTTGGCTCGCTGGTCGATTGTGGTTGTCTTTAACACTTTGGCTCGCTTCGCTGTTATGGTTGTCTTTGGCACGGCGGCTCGCTTTACTATCTTGGGTGTCTTCATGTTCTTGGCTCGCTTTGTCGTTTTGGTTGTCTGGGGCACACTGGCTCGCTCAATGTGTGTGGTTGTCTCAAGGTATTTGGCTCGCTTGCTTTCTTTGGGTGTCTTGCCCTGTATGGCTCGCTATCACCGTATGGTTGTCTTAGCTGGAATGGCTCGCTCGCTACCAATGGTTGTCTGGTTGCACCTGGCTCGCTTCTATCGGCTGGTTGTCTCGCTGATTATGGCACGCTCCTGACATCTGGCTGTCTCGTGTTTCATGGCTCGCTCTACTTCCCTGGGTGTCTTTCGATTTATGGCACGCTTGTGCTCATTGGTTTCCTTAACACTCTTGGCTCGCTCGAATTCCTTGGTTGTCTAAGGCACGCTGACTCGCTAGCTTTCTTTGGGTGTCTTGCTCCGCATAGCTCGCTTTGGTCCAGCGGGTGTCTTTTCCTGTATGGCTCGCTCTTTCCATTTGGGTGTCTCGGATACGTTGGCCCGCTCAGCCTCCATGGATGTCTTTCGCGTGCTGCTGCTTTTCGGCTTTGGGTTTCTCTTACTGGCTCGCTCTTGGGTTTGTGGTGGACCCCCCCACATTGGCCCGATCTTCCAGTTCTGGGGGCTGCCGGAGGCTGGCTAATCCGCGTCCCTGTGGAAAATCCCAAGTTTACCTTCGTAGTACGGTGGCGTCACCGGCAACCCTTCAATGCCGCGCCATGCCTTGTACAAATCGATCAGAAACATCTTGATCATGTACCGCTTGGCCATGTTGTCACGATGCCCCTTGCTCTTCTCCTGGTGAGCTGGATTGCTTTCAAGTCGATGCTTGTAGCCGCGATAGATCGGCGCATAGATCGGATTGGACAGCTTGATGAACGACGGCGCTAAAACCCCGATGAGCTTGGTTTTCAGAAACGGGTTGAAGGTAATCGAGTTACGCTCCGCTTCTTCGCCGTCCCGATTGACGTAGCTTACTTTCACAAGATGTTCAGCCTTGCGACTTCGGCCTTGACCATTATCGGCAACATCCAATCCAGCGTATTTCCACAGCGATGACGAATACCGCGCCTTGGAAATATCGATTTCCGAGATAATCACGCCGGCCATTGCGGGGCCAATGCCTCGAACTTCGGATAGATATTCCCGATAGACCGCGTAATCATCCAGCACGTTACCCAACCGCGTAAAATGCCGGGTTTCGTCCGATTCGAGATCGACGTACTGACCGATCAGACAGAGTTCGGTATAGTTTGAAATGACCTCATCGCCCTTGAACGACTTCTGGCGTGGGTAGGTCTTCACGCCGTCCGTGATTTTCCGGTAGTGTGCCCGCAAGTCATTGAGGATTTTCTTTCCTTCCGCGTCAAGCGCTTCGTCTTCAGATTCTCCGGGAGCCTGACCCAACTTCGCTTTGAAGTTACCGACGATCCGATTTCCCATCTGAATGCGGAGCTTTTGCAGGTCGTAAGCGCCGCGTACCATGACGCGCAGGTCGTGTTGGTTTGCTTGCATGTCTTATCCTCTTTGTTGTTACTGCTTAACCGCCACAATCCCCTCGTCGGCGCTGCATTCCGCCGTGAGTACAACCACTTTCGCGGCCTTGGCTTGCGCGTCAATCGCGGCGCGGTTTGCAGGGTCCAGGCCCTCCCACGCCTCTTGTGGGATGACCAAAAGGCCACCGGTACCCACCGCTTGAATCGCGATGTCCAAGGCGATCCGCCACCGTTCTCCGGCTGACAAGTCGGCATAGAAGGTGGCTCCGCGCTTCGTATCCGTCACGAGCCGCCCGTCGATCACGCAGGGGACAAGCTGGAATCTCGGCGACGATTTCTGATAGCACCTCATCGGTCTGCTTGGCCTTCTCCGCAGCTCCTTGGCCTCTTCGGCGTACTCCTGGGCGCTCAGCGTCAAGGCGTCCGCCCGGTCCCGCTGTTGGGCCATGACCTGCTGTTGCGCGGCCTTGGCTTGCGCGGCCTTGGCGGCTTCCAGTTCCGCGGCGGCGTCGGCGAGTGCATCGGCGGAGGGCGGCTCGACATGCGCTTCCTGGATTTGCCGTTCCAATTCGGCGCGGAGTTTGGCTTGCTCTGCCTGTGCGCCCGCTTCCACCCGCGCGATACGCGCTGCTTCCGCGCTCTTTCGGTATTTCTCAAGAGCCTCCTCGTACTGTTGCTTCAACTCCAAGGCATGTTCTTTTTCTTCGAGCGCAATACCAGATAACGATTCAGCCTTTTCGTATGCGGCAAAAGCATCAACATCGGGAATAGCCGCCAGCCTCTCCCGCGCCGCCTCGATCCTCACCTTAGCCGCTTCCGACAACTCGGACTGCTTTTGCAACGCATCCATCGCCCGCAATGCCGCCGTGACCCGCTCTTGTGCCGCTTTCGGATCGATGGGCGTGTCCAGGTCGCCAGTCATAGATTCGAGAATAGCCGTCGCCGCCGCTTCATCCTTCGCCGAGAGCTTCTCGTACTCATTCGCGCCGATGTTGAGTCGCTTCCGCAACTCGGCCATGGCCGCAACTGGATCGTCAAGGCTGAGGCCGTCGAGCAGATTCTCGGGAAACCCGTGCAGGTCGCCCTCGCTGATGTCGGCTTTCGAGAGGCCCACCAGCGCCTTGATGCGCTTGGCGTCGGCTCGCTCGGGGTCCACAAAGCCGGGGTCCACGAGGTCGGCAATGGAGAGCCTCCCCTCCAGGGTTTCGACCTGGAGTTCCCCTTGGCGCCGCACCGACCGAGCTACGGTCATGGTGACGCCGGGGACGCTGACCACGCCGCTCTTCGCCATGTCTTTAAGGGGCGGCTTCCCCTTGCCCGTTGTCGCGGCGCTGACGGCTTCCAAGGCGTGACTCTTGCCGCTGCCGTTGCGCCCGGTGAGCACCACAACCCCGCCCGCTTCCGGGACCGGGATCGTGACGGACGCGATGGGTCCGATATTCTTGATCTCAATGTTTTTCATGGCATCTACTCCACGTCCGGCACCGGGCCAAGAGCGGCCTCGAATTCATCGGCGGTCTGCGCTTCCGTGTTGCTTGGCCTCGGCATCAATAGCGGCGGCGCGTTCAGCACAGGCGGCTGTCACTGATACACAAACCGGGTCATCTTTTTTCCAACCATAGTCTCGCTTGGTCTCCTGTAGCCACTTGCGCAACTCAACCTTGTTTTTGATGGCCTCGATCTCGGCATCGAAATCTTGCGACGCGACGGGCGGCGGTGGTTCGATGGGATTAGGACCGCTGGTTTCAGCTTCTCCTTTGACTTCCACCATATCCTTAACCTCTTCCGGCGTGTACATGCCAGCGAGAACGCCGGGGAATACCGTTCGGATGCCCTCGGAAATGACGCGAGCGCGAAGCATGGCGCGGGGGAACTTCTTCCACATGTCCTTGCCAGCAAGTTCTGCTTCCTTTGCGGTTTCAAGCGTCCATGCGACCGTGACCTTTCCGCCCCTGGGATGTGAGAATGTGGCCCTGACTATCTTATCCGTGTAGTCATGCCACTCCACGCTTCCGCCAGCCGCTTGAAAGCGAGCGAGCATGGTGTCCGCCTTCAGCGTGGGCCGCCCCTGGATGACGTGGTAATCGCGCGCCGCCGTGGCCGGATGCAAGCCCTCGGCTTGCGAAAGCAGCATCAGCGCGAGGGCCTGAGTCGGATTCTTGACCCCGAATAGGCCGCTTTGCGCGATGACCGTAGCCATTTTCTCCATGTCCGCGTAGGGGATCATGGGCGTGGACGGTTGGACGATCATTTCATTGCTCATTGAGCTTTCTCCCAAGTCGGGCGGGGCGGAATCGCGCCGCGCTGTTCCATCACGTCCACCACCAGTTCTGCCAGCGCCTTAAGTGTCAAGGCGTCCAGCGCCGACTGGCTGTAACCCCGTACCGGGTGTCGCGGGTTGCGCCGTGGCGCGTGGATGCGTATAATCTTCGTCTGCATATCGTCTTTCCTCTTTTTAACCGCTATGGGATGCACTCCTAGCGGTTTTTTCATGCACCGAATTCCTTGTGGACATCGCTCGACACGGTGTCCCGAATCATCGGCGCGATGGTGTTTGCGATTATTTGCGCCGCCCTCGCCATTTTCTTCTTGTCTTGGATCGTGGACGCATTGCGCTGCTTCCAAATCTCGAACAGATAGCGGCGGAATGTTTCGGTAGCGATGTCAGACTGAAATAACTGGTCAAGAACTCGCCCCATGAGCTTTTTCTCAGCATCGCCGTGGCCGCTGGACATTTCCAAGTCTTGAATTCTGTCAGATATAGCATCGGAAATTTCGATGTCGCGCGCGCTCTCGCGCTCGTGCTCCCAATCATGAAAGTTTGCCGGAGAGGTGCTCATAGCCCGCACCACCAGATAACGGCGAAAATTGCCACGGCGGCGACGATGAATATAGCGCCGTTTCGAAGCAACTCGCGGTGCAAGCGTCTTTCATTTTCACGTTTAATCGCCCCCTCTGGCGCCTTTTTTCCCCCCCTCTGGTGTCTTTTGGATTGATTGGCTCCCCCCCTCCTCCGCTTTCTAGCCCTCCACTCTATTGCCGCTTTCTGCAATCGGCGCAATGCGAGATTTCTCTCTATCTTGGCGACAATCATTTCCGCCGCGATCCGCTGGCGGGCGGTCCTGTCTTCAAAAAAGCATGGGTTCATTTCCGTTCTCCTTAAAAAGCCCGCCGGCGGGAGTCGAAACACACCGGCGGGAATTTCCACCAAAGTTTATTCGACGAACTTCTTCATCCGCCGGGACGCGGCGGTGAACTCGCTGTAGTCGCCGTCTTCGTCGATAATTCCGATGACCATATCCTTAAAGTCGGAATACTGATTGCTTCCGACAGAACCGCTCCCGCGAGTCGGCTCTTCAAACCTGACGACGATTCCAAAGGAATTGCAATCCTTGGGCAGAGACGCATTTTTCATGCACTGGTCTTTCCAAGTGACCAAATCGCCAACATCGAAATCACGAGGCTTATTGATCAGGTCAAACGCGTTGCGCAGTGTCTCGCTTTCAATACTCATTGTGTTCGTTACTCCTTAAAAAGCCCGCCGGCGGGAGTCGAAGCGCACCGGCGGGAATCCACCAAAGGAAGGATGGCCCTCCACCTTGCCGTTGCTGATGTCCAGGGCGTAGGGTTGGATGAAGTTTCACACAATGCAACATACAATGCAAGCCCTCTTGAAAAAAAAGTTGCAGTATGTGAAACTAGGCCATGAACAGCATATTTGACATGCGGCAAATAGATGTCGCCAAAGCATTAAACCGAGATAGATCAGTCGTTTGTCGCTGGTTTAAGAAACGGAAAATTCCCGTTGCAGAGCTTGAGCGAATCGAGACGATTCTTGGCTTTAAGCGCGAAGACGTGCGCCCGGACCTGCCGTGGCGCAAGTAAGAAAGGCCCATCCAACAGCCGCGTCCAAGCTACCGGGTCCCTTTTCCCGGATGCCCACGCGCTACGGCTGGGGCCGCTGGACTGATGCCGATGTCCAGGCTGTCGCATAAGCAGCGAAGAATCGGATAGGGGATTCATGGTCCCTCCCGTACCCGGCGGGTAATCCGGGCACTCATACACAACTGGACGCTCAAATGAACCTTGCAAAATTGAAGAAAATGACACTACAAGACGCTGAGAACGAGTTAAGCAAGCGCGTGTATGCCGCTACTCAGCTTATCGAAGAGCTTGAATACACGAAATCATCAAAAAGATTGAAAAGAATTACAGGGAACGGGCACCACCTCCGCCAAGTCATTGCAGAATTCGCGGTCAAGCTGCTGCGTGAAAGATGGGAAGAGTGATGCAAGAAAAAAAGCCCGCGCCGGTGTGTAGACCGGGCGGGCCAGTTAAGCCAATCTATCAGGAGATTAGCCAATGAGTGATTATAGCGAAAGGCCAAGCATACAACATCCTATTTTTATGGATGTGCCTGGTCTCGGCGAGGACATGACCTACAATGAATTTCTTAGCAGGAAATCGCAAATCGGCTATGAGTTCGGGTTCGATCCTGTCTGGATGCCGGATTTCTTGTATGACTTTCAATCGGCACTTGTCGAATGGTCCTTGAAAAAAGGCCGGTCTGGAATCTTTGCGGATTGCGGGCTAGGTAAGACCCCGATGGAGTTTGTCTGGGCTGAAAACGTGGCGCGCAAGACCGGAAAAAGGTTTTGATATTGACCGCGCTTGCAGTGTCTTTTCAAATGCTCCAAGAGGCTGAAAAGTTCGGGATTGAACTAAAGGCGTCCAGCGACGGGACCGCACACCGGATAACAGTTACGAACTATGAGAAGCTCAGCAAGTTCGATCCGTCCGACTTCGCTGGATGTGTCTGTGATGAATCCAGCATCCTAAAATCCTTTGATGGCACTCGGCGCGGTGAGATTACCGCATTCATGCGCAAAATCCCATATCGATTGCTGGCCACTGCCACCGCAGCGCCAAATGACTTTACCGAACTCGGAACCTCTTCGGAGGCATTGGGATTTTTGGGATACATGGATATGTTGAATCGGTTTTTCAAGAATGACTTGAACAACTCGGCAACCGGAAGAATGCACGGCGAGGTCATTAAGTGGCGACTGAAAGGACACGCCGAAAAATCGTTCTGGCGGTGGGTCTGTAGCTGGTCTCGATCAATCAGGAAACCATCAGACCTTGGATTTGATGACCGCGCTTTTATTCTGCCTGAACTGATCGAACGGCAACATCTTGTTAAGGCAAGCAAGCCGCGTCAAGATTTGCTCTTTGAACTGCCGGCAATTGGATTGAAAGAACAGCGAGAAGAGCGGAACAGGACGATCAAGGAACGTTGTCATCAAGTCGCTGATCTTGTGAAAAACACGGGTGAACCGGCAATTATCTGGTGCAACCTCAACGAAGAGGGAAACTACCTTGAAAGGATTATTCAAGATGCAATTCAAGTTTCAGGAAAAGATAACGACGACAAAAAAGAGAGTAAGCTAGTATCCTTTGCGAAAGGCAATGAAAGAGTTCTCATTACTAAGCCGAAGATTGGCGCATGGGGATTAAACTTCCAGCATTGCTCTCATGTAGTGACTTTTCCGACACATTCCTACGAACAGCATTATCAACTCATTCGTCGTTGCTATCGATTCGGGCAAAAAAAGTCGGTGACGGTTGATATTGTATTGACAGAAGGAGATAAGGAAGTTATAAAAAACTTGTCGGCGAAGTCCTCAAAAGCAGATCGGATGTTTCAATCGCTTGTCGCTGAAATGAATAACGCCCTGACTATAGAAAAGCAGGGAGACTACACCCTATTGTTAAAGGTTCCGCAATGGCTATAAAAGACCAAACAATTAACGACAAGTACGCCATTTACAACGGCGATTGCATCGAGGTGATGGCGGATATTCCTGATAATCGCATTCACTTGTCGGTATATTCTCCACCGTTCGGCGGGCTCTATCACTACAGCAGCAACGACAAAGACCTGTCTAATAATGATGATTACGCGGAATTCTTCAAGCACTATGAATTCGTTGTGAAAGGTCTCCATCGAATCACAATGCCTGGAAGAATTACCGCAGTGCATTGCATGGATGTTCCGACCGGAAATAGCGGGACCGATGCCTTGATTGATTTTACCGGAGATATTATCCGACTGCATATCAAAAACGGATGGGAATATATCGCTCGCTATTCGATCTGGAAAGAGCCACTCGCGGTTCGCAATCGAACCATGCAAAAGAACTTGGCGCACAAGACTATCGTCGATGATTCATCTAGGTGCAGCGTGGCCAGCGCAGATTACCTAATCTGTTTCAGAAAGAAAGGAAATAATCCGGTCCCCATAGAACACCCTCAAGGGTTATTCGATTATGCGGGAGATCGTAAAATTCCACATGAACTGATGCAGTATCGCGGCTGGAGTGGCAAGCAAACCGAAAACCGCTATAGCCATTGGATATGGCGGCAGTACGCCAGCGCGTTTTGGGATGACATAAGGATGAATCGTATATTGCCTTATAGAGAGGCAAGAGACAGCGAAGACGAAAAGCATGTTCACCCTTTGCAACTGGATGTCATTGACCGCGTATTGACGCTATGGAGTAATCCAGGCGAGCGGGTCTTTACCCCGTTTATGGGAGTCGGGTCGGAGGTCTATTGCGCGGTCATGGCGAATCGTCTCGGAATGGGTGCTGAACTCAAGCCTAGTTATTATCGGCAAGCCATGAAAAACTTGAGAGTCGCTGAACAAGGGCGATGGATCGAGGAAACGAACGAAGAACTCTTATTTGCCGATGACTACTAATCATCAAGATGACCTGGAAGCGGTATACCTCCGAACGATACCGCGCCACAACATGCTCAGCACTGCAATCATGTGCCTTGCTGAGCATGACGTATTGAGACAACTCAAGAAAGATGGCTTGCTGCGCAATTACAAGCAACAGCCTTATTACAGCAGCGGATATTGGCATTCAGTGCATGACCGTGATTACCAGTTGATGCTTGATTTAACCGGAAACTTAGACGCGCCATTATGACTACTTCTGAAATCATCATAGACTATCTACGCGACCATCCTAATTGCAACAGAGGAAATATAGAGAAATCATGCGGGATAAGCACATATCCAGTTAGATATGCGCTTTATGAGTTAATAAAGATTGGAGTTATAGGAAAATATCAATACGCTAATAACGATTGGCGTTATTTTATTATAGATGAATCGCTGTATAAAAAGAAAAATCCAATTACTGTTAATGAACAAATAGCGATTCTTTCTGCTGAAAAATTTGATCAATTTATTCATGAAGTGACTCCAATTATTTCTAATAATCCTGGTAAATCGTCGCTATTTTATGCGGAAGCTCTTGGAAAGAATTTGCAATCCACGGTTAGGCGGCTAAGATGCATGGAAAACAAGGATATGTTATTTTCAGATACGAGATGGAGACCAGCACCAATCAGTAATAAAGCGACTTTATGGTGGATAAAAGGCCAAGAGCCTACAGACCTTGATAACATTGATGTTAGTGGAGAACCTCTTAGGAATATTAAAGTAGAAAAATGTACTAAAACTCTATATAGAAAAGTACAAAAAAACGAGCAATTTATACGAGAGATTCTCTCATTAAGAGAGAAAAAACTAATGGAAAGATTGCAATCCGAGAATCGTCCAATGCCCATTCCGTCTTACGCGGAATTCTTTAAACGACAAGAAGGTAGGAAATAAAATGGCTGAGTATTACACGAATGAAAGCGCCGCTCACCTCCTTCTCTCCATGACAAGGATTGTCGAGAAGCCGGAAGACTGTGAAGCATTACGGAAATGCTTGAATAAAGCGGTTGAAAATGTGGCGCTAGAAAGAGACAAAGAAATTGATAAGCTGAAAAGATACCAATCAAAACTAATAAAAAGGGTATTGTATTTAAGTCAACTATGTTTACATATAGTTGAAGATGATCTTTCTAAAAAAGACGTTCTTTATAGCGTATTTTGCCCAACTCCAGATGAGTGAAAACAATGCTTGAACATTACACCAATGAATCAGCCGCCTCGCTACTTCTTGAAGTCACTGGAATTCAAGAGACGCCAGAAAATTGTAGCGGATTGGCGGCCTGTTTGAATGCCGAAATTGCCAAGATACAATCCATCTATACTCCGAGTGATAAGAGAATCGATGTTGGGGATTACGTCAAAATAGATATTGGTGGTGGGTGGTATGCAGATGGTATTGTCGATCATGTTCCATGCAAAATCAGCGATTGTTGGATTATTATCGAAGAGGATGGATTACCTCGCTATTGTTATGACCCCCCATCGCTTAAGCTGGTTAGGAAAGGAGAAAATCAACAATGCACACTAGAACAGAACTCTATATTATGCGGGAGTTTAAAACTCAAGCATTAAACAATATAAACAACGATACATTTGAGCACAAAACAAAGTGCAATGACTGGATGAATCACGTACCGATTGCAGTTATAGACGTATGGCAACACTTATCACAACTAGAAAGGACGCTTGTCGCGCTGGTTGCTGATCATGCTGCTAGCGCTGAATATTGGGATTAACACGACATGACCTTTTCTCTAAGACCATATCAAGCCGCTAAAGTCTCTGAAGCGCGGGCGCTGATGGGACAAGGAAAAAAGTCGATTTGTTTAGTATCCCCAACTGGTAGTGGAAAAACGATTATAGCCGCGCATATCATTCATAGCGCGCTAGCCAAGAAACGCCGGGTTCTTTTTCTCGCACATCGCCGGGAATTGATTGACCAATGCGCAGAGAAACTGCGGGCTTTAGGGATATGGGATTACAACGTGGTGTTATCAGGACATCCGCATTCGCGCAATCCAAATGCGCCGATGCAGATTGCCAGCATCCAGACGCTGATTAGACGGGAATACCCTCCCGCTGATTTAATCATCGTCGACGAATCCCATCATGTATGTGGAGGACAATACCAGACTCTTCTAAAGAACTATCCTGATGCCTATGTGCTGGGATTGACCGCCACGCCGGAACGTCTTGACGGAAAAGGGCTGGACGGGATTTTTCACGATCTGCTGGAAGTCGCCACGGTGCCTGACTTGATTGACGGCGGCTTCCTGGTGACTCCAACGTGTCTAGGACCATCGCCGGAAGCGGCGGCAAAGCTCAAATCCGCACTGGCCAAGGTGAAGGTACGCGGCGGGGATTACGCGGACGGCGCGCTAGGCGAAGCGATGGACCATGCCGAACTGGTGGGAGATATTGTCGAGCATTGGCAGGAATGGGCAGTCGGGCAAAAGACCATCGTCTTTGCTGCTTCAATCGCGCACAGCAAGCATATTGTCGAGCAATTCAAGGCAGCAGGGATTCCAGCGGCGCACCTGGACGGCACCATGTCCACGCAGGAACGCGAGGGGATTCTGTCGGCATGGCGGAACGGCGATATTCAGGTGGTAAGCAATTGCCAAATTTTGACGGAAGGATTTGATTTTCCAGAGCTGTCATGTTGCATTCTCGCTAGGCCGACGAAATCGGTAGCCCTTCAATTGCAAATGTGCGGGCGCGTAATGCGTACCGCACCTGGCAAAAACGGCGCAATTATCCTGGACCATGCCGGTAATATTTTGGAGCACGGGCCACCGCACATTGAGCGCATTTGGAGGCTTGAAGGCGCATCAAAAAAGCGTAAAGTCGAACATACTCATGCCTGCTTCCTGCCTGGATGTGGGGCGCTGTTCGTCGAACGGGAGGCCGGGTCTGTCTGGTGGGTGGCGGCGACGCAACCCGGCATAGTCGAACAGTACCGATTCATGGCGCGGAAGTTCGAGCGCATGGACCGCAGTAGCCCGGAGTTCACGCAAGAGGCCAAACTGATCGTCTGCCCAGCGTGTAGCCATGCCGCGTGTAAGTTCTGCGGGCACTTCCTCAAGCCAGCCGGGGACCGGCTCATCTGCCCACAATGCCAAGGCGAGTACAGTAGCGACCGGCAGGAACAGGAAGAGCGCGAGAAGCGCCTGCCTCCGGTTTGCATGGCCGGCGATCTGGTGCTGCTTGACGGAAACGGACCGGCGACCGAGAAAATCCGCGTCAAGAATGAATACAACCGCTTGCTCAACGTCGCCCGCGATAAAGGATACAAGCGCGGCTGGGTATGGTGGCAGTTGAAAGAGCAATTCAGCGAGGCACAACTGAGGCCGGTCTTCCCGTGGCTGCGGTCCGAGTGGACTAAGAAGCCGTCTTCTCCATGAATCATGTATTCACAGTAAACCTTGATTCTTGCTACATTCTATATCAAAATACGCTATCAAAAAATCGCTACAAGGGGCGATCATGCGCGAAGAAACCACTCAGGAAAAGACACGCGGACGGCCCAAATCCACCCGACCGCCACGGGAGATGATTTCAGTGCCCGGCGAACTTGCGCCCGCCGTTCGGGAGATGGTCAAGGCATTCCGCGACGTGGAACGGGACAGAAAGCACTCATGTTAAACACAGAACAAGACATACAAGATGCCCTGGCCTACCTCAACCCAGATAACCGAGAGGAATGGGTCAAGGCCGGCATGGCGATCAAGGCCGAGGTGGGAGAATCCGGCTATTCAATCTGGAACGAATGGGGACAAGGAAGCGCAACACACAAAGAACGTGACGCACAATCCGTCTGGAAATCATTCAAAAAAAACGGCGTCGGGATCGGCACACTGTTCGGCATGGCCATGGATCGAGGATGGCAACGACCGAGAGACACGCCAAAGACAGCACGCGGAGACCCGGAACAGAAAGCCGCGTGGATTTGGGACCATGCCAAGGCCGCACCGAATGACCATCCCTACCTCGTCCGAAAGCACGTCAAATCCCACGGACTCAGGCTGCACAAAGAATCCCTAACCATCCCGCTACGCAATGTGCGGGGAGACCTGAAAACCCTGCAATTCATCCTGCCAACGCCGACCGATGACGGCAAGGACAAGCTGCTACTCAAGGACGGCGAGAAGCAAGGCGCGTTTTTCATTATTGGCACCTTGTCGCGTGCGCGAGTGGCGCTGCTGTGCGAGGGCTACGCCACCGGCGCGAGTCTGCACGAACTGACTGGACTTCCGGTGGTGGTATGCATCGATGCCGGAAACTTGGAGCAAGTTGCGCTGGAAATCCGTGGCGCATATCCAAGGCTAAGGATGCTGATCTGCGGAGACAACGACGCACACAAGTCTGGCGGAAATACCGGGCAAGAGAAGGCTAAAGCAGCGGCCTACGCGCTGACTGGCGGGGCCGGCTGGTGTGTCCCTGACTTCCTGACGCCATGCGATGCCGAGGTTCTGGAAGATGTTGGACTAGACCCCAGCAAATCCCAACGCAAAGCGGCAATGGCATCGCTACGACAACGGGATAGCCAGCGGTACGAGGTCGAGAAGCCGACCGACTTCAATGACCTAGCCAACTGGATTCATGGCGGAGATCGAGTCAAGGCTCAAATAGAAGCAGCGATAGGCCGAATTGGCTTGATCGAGGTTCGATCCGGGGACATGCCGCGCGTGGTTCGCCAAGCGGAATCCGAGTTGATCTTTGGCGGTGGTGTGTATCAACGATCAGGAAACCTTGTTCGCGTGGTGCGGCATGATTTCAGGCCGGGAAAGATTCGATGGACGGTTTGCCGCTAGGAGCATTGCGGCTCTGCGAGATTACCGCGCATTGGCTGACCGAGCGGTTCGCCACGGTATCGAGCTGGAAGCGATGGCAAGAGCGGGAGCAAGCCTGGAAATCAATCGACCCACCTATCCAGTATGCGGCCACCTATCTATCGAAAGTCGGCCAATGGCGGGCACCGGTGCTGACTGGCATCATCGAATGCCCCACGTTGCGGCGGGACGGGACGCTGCTGAGCAAGAGCGGTTATGACCCTCCATCCGGGCTGTACGTGGACTATGCGGGGCCTCCGCTGCATATGCCGGATGCGCCCACCCGCGCCGATGCACTGGCGGCGCTAGAGACGCTCAAAACACCCTACAGCGAGTTCCAGTTCGCCGACCCTGCAACCGGTATCAGTATCGCGCTGGCAGCGACTCTCACCGCCGTTGTACGGCGATCATTGCGCACCGCGCCGTTGTTTGCGTTCGATGCTCCAGTGATGGGGAGCGGCAAGGGCCTCCTAGTGAAAATCGCCGCCCTCATCGCCACCGGGAGGCCAGCACCGCTACTCAGTCAAGGGAAGGATGAGGCGGAAGACGAGAAACGTCTAGGGAGCCTGCTGCTGGCCGGCGTCTCCATGATGAACCTGGACAACATCGAGCGTCCGGTGGGCGGGCAACTGCTGAACTCGATGCTAACTGAGCCGGTCTGCAACCCGCGAATCCTGGGCAAATCCGAATCGCCGGAAATGCCTTGCAACCTGACTCTCTTCGCCACCGGTAACAACCTGCAATTCTTGGGCGATATGGTTCGCCGCGTGCTGATCTGCCGAATTGATCCAGGATGTGAACGACCAGACGCCCGCACGTTCAGCCGGAACTTGAACGATTGGGTTCCCGAGCATCGCCAGTCGCTATTGGGCGCTGCATTGACGATCCTCCGCGCCTACATTGTGGCGGGAAAGCCCGCGCAACCGATCCAGCCATACGGGAGTTTCGAGGAATGGTCGGGGTTAATACGTAGTGCCTTGGTCTGGTTGGGGGAGGCAGATCCGTGTTTATCGCGCGCCGCACTGGAAGAAGACGACCCCGTGATGGCTTCGCTGCATTCAATATTGCCGCTCTGGCATGACAGCATCGGCGAGCGGGTCGTCACTACGAACGAAGTTTGTGGCATTGCAAGGGATGATTTGCTGCTGGCTCTGCTGGAAATTGCCGGAAGCCGCCGAGACCAGGATAAAGTTGACCCAAGGCGACTTGGTAAGTGGCTGACCAAGTATAAGGGTAGGGTTTCCAGTGGTTTACGTATTGTTAGGGGAGAGGATGAGCATCGGAAAACTGCTTTATGGAGAGTCGTTCGGTCTACTATTTCTGCGGGGAGTGCGGGGAGTGCGGGGAGTGCTATATACCCCACACAAGGAATTGGCAGTTGTAAAAATGATAGTGTAAAAATAATACTGCCAAATGGGTCTATAGAGTTGAAACAAACCCCGCACTCCCCGCACTCCCCGCAAGACATCGCCGATGACTGGTGCCCTGAATGACCCCTGAATCCGCTCGCGTGACGTTCGCGTCGTTCCGCCATGACCTCAAGGCGGCGATGAAGGGCGCGGCGATCCGCAACGCCTGGTGCGCCGCGACGTGGCCTCTGCAAGTCGAACTGGTTGCCGATGCGTTGCTACGGGGCAATGATCCTGAAGTGCTGGCGACTGCTTATTCAACTGTAATAGAGGACAGATAAATGAAGACACGCTCTTGTGATTACGACAAGATTACACAAATTCATCCAAGTGAATTAATAGTATTTGGAATTCCAATACAATCCAGATATGGGGTTGCATATGAAATCAAGGAAATGGTATCTTTTTGCTGTGAATTATCTGTTGCTAGGCTAACGCGCTACATTGATAGTATTTTTTATGATTCAAAATCTTGCTGTTGTACAATAGCTCCAACAAAAGAGTTGGAATTAATAGGTTGTTCTGATGTTATTAATTCTATAAAGGCAATAGCAAAAGAGACTATTAGTCTTTTCGATTTTGATGGATATGTTGACGGAATGGGAATTGAAGATGATTTTTTCAAAGAATCAGAACCTAACGCAGTTGTGAAATAAAATGCTTTATGAAAGCACGATCCAGAGGCAAATCATCGATTACCTGAAGATGCTGCTTGCGCGTGGTGCTGTGGCGTGGTTCTGCCGGGTGAACGGTGGAATGGCTCAGTATGGAGATCAGCCGGTTTGGAACTACACGCTATCGCTACCCGGATTTGAGGACGCCCACGATGGCTACTCAGACTTGCATGGAATGTTATCCGATGGTCGCTACTTTGCGATTGAGGTAAAGCGAAATGGAAAGAAACCAACTAAACCACAACGGAGATTTCTGGACGCAGTTCGTCATGGCAACGGTATTGCCATTGTTGCTTATCGATTTGAAGACGTTCAAACTGCATTGAGGATTGAATTATGAGATTTGACCATCCTGACGGTAAAACGGCTTTTTTTGTCAACGAAAGCACCATCGTAATCGGTGAACTTGATTATGCTGGAAGGCGGTATAATGGCCCAAGATGGGTTAGCATCGGGCATATAGGGTCAAGTCATGGCTTGCTCATTGGTCCTACAGAGTGGAAAGGGTTTTTAAGCATTGTCCATGAAATAGATAAATTCATAGAAGACCTTGACAATAAAAGCGACGGAGAACAGGAATGCACTACCAGCCCATGCAACCCGACAAGCGATTCAAGTACGGCGATCTAGTTCTTTTCATGCCCCCGCCAGCCGCTTACTCGAAACAATGCAAGCAAGCACGTTGCGTCGGTAAAAAAGGATTTATTGCAAAAATGCAATCCGAAGAATACGGATTAGTTGTTTTCCCGGATGGTCCATGCCTTTTAAATCTGCGATACTGTGAGAAGCAATGATGGCAATATCGAACAAAGACAGTGCTCATCGTGCATTCATTGATGCCATTATTGATGAAATAAGGAAGATGCGAATCATTCAAGAAAAGTGCGATTTTTGCGGTAAGCCGGAAAATCCAGATAAACTATATCCAGAAGAGGCCGGGGACTTTGCTTGCGAAGATTGCATGAAGAAATGGGGGGAACTATGATGCACCAATCATCCTTCACGAACATCACGGGTTACGGTTTAGGTATTTCCTATAATCATCGCCGCGATCCAATCTTGGTTTGCCCGCATTGCAAGCGCGCTGTCATGGACTTTGTTGAAACAAAAGACGGAAAGCCATTTAGCATTTACCGATGCAAAACATGCGGCGATGTCGTGGCGATTTGGAGCGAGGTGGTGAATGAGTATTAAATACAACAAGCCTGAAGACGTACCTAACGCGGTCCTGCGTGAAAGGCTTAATGCGTTGTCCGATGCGGTGGCGCGCGGCAAAGCGGCAATCGCTGATGAGTTCACTAGGAGAATTCCCGCTGAAGTTGACCGAGACGCCGATATTGTTCTCTCTGAAGCGGCGCGTCGCGTTAAAATTCTTAAAGAGATATTGCATCAAGCTGATCAGGAGGGATGATCCATGGCAAGCCACCGCAAGCGCCCCAAGCGCACCTCCAACCGGCTCCCGAAGAACCTTTACGCGGTCCTGGACGGAGACCTATCCAGCCTACGGGCCACGGTTGGCGATTTAAGCCGCCAAATCGGGTCAGGAAGCCACTCTACGAAGGAGGCCGCTAGGGGTGCCAAGGGTACGTCAGGAAAACGCCTAGAATCGCAAAATTTACTGTTCGAGGGGAAGTCATGAAGCCATCAACTTTTGAGGTCGGTGACCGGGCGCGCAAAGTCGGGGGCAGCTATCAGGCAACCGGAACCATCCTCGCCGTGTTTATCACTCGAAACGGCGAACAGCGGTTCGTGTTCGACTTCGATGAGCCGCCTGGCTTGTTGCATATCTTCGGGCCGGCACAGATTGAGCCGATTGAGGAAACGTCGGAGTAACGGTTCCCCGCCCTAAAGGACGGGGCTTTCCACTGCACCAGGGACACACTGATGCGCGAACAGAGGCATTGTTACAGCAATTTTTCTTTTGAGAGAAATAAAGAAGTATGCTTTGCAAGCTCGTATACCGATTCAGGCAGATGAGACCTATCTGTATGAGAGATTCTTTCTCTGAGATACGTTATCGCAGAATCTGCTTGAGTTCTTTTTTCTTGGAGAAAAGGAAGAATTGCCTCAAGGAATACAAGCTGTTCATTGAAACTTCCTATTTGCCAAGAATGAAGCGGTTTATTAACGAATTTCTTAGCATGATGAATATGTCCGCCAAATACTGCTTGATATTTTTCAAGGATTGGCAAATAAGAAATGCTTATTTGCACACAAAGTCTTGGTATGCGTTTTCCTTCTATATGCTTCCTCATAGAGATACATCCTTCACCATCAAAAAGACCAGCGATATATGCAATATCAGTATTAATCACAAAGATTCCTCAAATTGGATAAGAGCTATTAAGCTGATCCGGCGTCAACAAGGCGGGATCGTCGAAATCACAGACCGCAGCGATATACCAGTGCCCACGGACAAACATCAAATCCACTTCGCCCTTGCGGTGTTCAAGCAAACGGCGCTGATGGTCGCCACAGACATAGCTAACCTTGATTCGTCCGTGCAGAGTCCAGATCGACACTTGCTCATCGGAGACAAGCCGGAACAACCGATCATCGTAGGGCTGTGCCCCCAAAGAGCGAAAAACGCGCTGCGTTTTCTTATCGAGCTTGTAGGCATCGGCCACTTTGGCAATACAGCGCACGGATACCTGAGAAGCAAGGTTAAAGCGTTCTCGCGTTTCCTGATACACCAGTTTGTGCAAATCAAACTGCCGGAACATTTCTGCTCCCCATGCCTGCTCCGAAATCCAGTTACAAGCCGCATTGCATCGCTCCAGCGTTTGCTGGAGCAGATCCGCTTGTTCGGGCGTCGGCTGCAGTTTGATGTTAGCGACAAGTTTCATAATTCCATATCAATGAAGCAGGAAATCAACCATGTCTCAATTGGCTATGGTTGATGCAACGGAATGAGGAATGAACCACATCGACCTGTTTTCCGGGATTGGTGGATTTGCACTGGCCGCGCATTGGGCGGGATTTCAGACTGAGGTTTTTTGTGAGCGTGACGAATTCTGTCAAAAAGTCCTGCACAAGCACTGGCCAGCCGCGCCAATCGTCGATGATATTTTCCGATTCGACGGCACACGACACGCGGGCGCAACGTTGCTCACCGGCGGATTCCCCTGTCAGCCGTATTCATGCGCCGGGAAGCGAATGGGCAACGAAGATGACCGCGCTCTCTGGCCAGAAATGCGCCGTGTCATTGCCGAAGCAAAGCCCCATTGGGTTGTTGCTGAAAATGTGCTTGGAATCGTCGATATGGCTCTCGACGGCGTGTTATCTGACCTGGAGGAGGAAGGATACGAAGTCGGGACGCTGGTTATACCGGCTTGCGCCGTCAATGCCCCGCATCGGAGGGATAGAGTCTGGATTGTGGCCTACAGCAAGATCAACAGAATGGAAAGACCCAAGAGGGAAATCTGGAAACCGGGAATTGGCGGATTCACACAAGGCAGGATGGACGCTATCGGAGAAGGTGAGGTTATGGCCAACCCCCACAGCGCGAGATTGGAAGGACGGGACGTCGAAGAGTTGCGCGAACGTAGCGACGAATCACCTGTTGGGCCGACAGGTCCATCAATTTCCAACACCAACAGCCCACCGAAGAACCGGCCTGCAATCGCACGGCGTCAATGTCGTCGAGGGCAGCTTGAACCCGGATTGGGTGGAATGGCTCATGGGCTACCCGGAAGGATGGACGGACATTTCGACGAAGAGCCCAATATCCCACGAATCGCAACTGGAATCCCAGATAGAGCCGCCAGATTGCGCGCGCTAGGGAATTCCATTGTACCGCAAGTTGCCTATCAGATTATTTCTAATATATCTAAACTTGAAAAATCCCCATGAACAACTACCATCATTTATCAAAATTAGAAACCGCGCTCGGATTCAGTCGAGGCAGTTCTGCGCTATTCAATCCACCGCCCGGCGCATACTCTCAGCGGTCCAAGCAAGCACAATGCGCTGGCCATCGCGGCAGCATCATCGGTTTTCAAGGCGACAGCTATGCGACCATTCGGTTTAATCGCATGGACTGTCTGTGCAACTTAGCGTATTGTGAGGAATGAGTATTGACCTCCTCCCCGCCGTAAACGACGGGGATTCCTGACATCGCTATCAGGGTTTCCTGCTTCACCGAGTCGAACCGATGGCTGCTTTCGCAACAACCGGATTTACCGTCTCTCCACAGGCTAACACCGCCAGCCCGGCGGCTTTAATGTTCCGCGCCGCATTCACATCGCGGTCATGCGTCGTGTGGCACTTCGGACAGGTCCATTGTCGCGTGGCTAAATCCAATTGGTCGAGTGTGTATCCGCAACAGGAACAGCGCTTACTGGACGGATACCAGCGGTCAATCGCAACGACCGTTCTTCCGTACCAATCGGCTTTGTATTCCAGTTGCCGGACCAGTTCACCCCAATTCGCGTCGTTAATCGACTTTGCCAACGTGGGGTTCTTAACCATGTTCTTGACCGCCAGATTCTCCACGCAAATCGTTTGGTTTTCACGAATCAGCGTGGTGGTCAATTTATGGGTGAAGTCTCTGCGGCAGTCGGCAATCTTGGCGTGGACGCGGGCGACCTTGAGTTTCGCCTTGCGCCGGTTCTTCGAGCCTTTTTGCTTGCGGGCTAATCGCCGTTGGTATTTCGCCAAACGAGCCGCGTACTTCGCCGTGTGGCGCGGATTGCCTGATGCCACGCCCTCTGAAGTGACGATCACATCCTTGATGCCGACATCAATTCCGACCGTTGAATTCACAACCGGCAACAACGCCACTGCTTCTTCAATCAGAAGGGACACAAAATATCGCCCTGATGGATCGCGAGAAACCGTCACCGTGGTCGGCTTCCCTTCAAAGCGCCGTGACCAGCGAATGTTCAGTGGTTCTGCTTGCTTCGCCAGCTTGAGCGATTCCCCGTCCCATTTGAAGGCAGAGGTCGTGTATTCGGCAGACTGGTATCCGTCCTTCTTCTTGAAGTTGGGATACTTGGCCCGGCCCTGGAAGAAGTTGCGATACGCGGTCTGCAAATGGCGTAACGATTGCTGCAACGGAACGCTGGACACATCATTCAGCCAGAGGCATTCCGGTTCTTTCTTCCACTCGGTCAACAGCGCCGAGTTTTGTAGATAGGAGATATTCTCTTGCCGCTCATACCACGCATCTTGCCGATAGCGCAGGGAACGATTGTAGATATACCGCACACAGCCGAACGTCTGGTTCAAGTTCACCACTTGATCCGGCGTAGGGTAGAAGCGGTAGCGATAGGCACGGTACGGCATTTACAGATTTTATATTGTGCTGTAAAGGCTGTCAAGGGTTGGGTTATCGCCCGAAAAGAAGTCGCCCTAGCGGGCGACCCGCTATCCCTCCCCGGCCTAAAGTCCGGGGTCTCTCGCGGAGGAACTGATGATTCTTGAACTAGATTGCTAATTTTGGGAGGGGGGGGGGGTGGCGGCGCCGGGGGGGGAGAAAGCGGGGGGGGGGGGGGGGGGGGATGGACGGGGGGGGGGGGGGCATCCAAAGCCCGGTGAAAGACGAACACTGGCAGGCAGAGAGTTTGTCGTTTTTAATTCTTATCGAAGATGGGTGCGTGTAAATGTATCTTGGGCTATGACAAGGATGCCATCAGACATCGATGGTATGCACACTGCGATTAGAAAGTTGCAAGCATTCCAGGAGGGTTGGGGGGCGTGCGGCGGGGGGGGGTCATTTGCGGGCAAGATTCCGCGGCAAGGCAAAGCGGATTTAAGCGGGAGCTAATGGGTGGCCAGTTCTTTGCTGGAGGTGAAACGGCACAATGAAAAACCCACCAAAGAGCAGCGAATATCTCGCAGCGGTTCGGGATGGCGGCGGTATCGCGGCGGTCGTGCGCAGTTTTAGCGCGCGAAGAATGGGGGGGGGGGGGGGGGGGGGGGGGCTCAGTCTCCACGGCGATCTGATTCGGATCGAGGGGAGCCGAGACTTGGAAATGACGGCACCCGAAGCGGCGCGGATCGGGCAAGAGTTGATCAGGCTGGCGAGGATTGGTGGATGGATAGACCCGGAAGAGGATGATGGGAAATGAGCGTATACACATGGCCCAAAGGTTATCGACACGTTATGTCGCAAAGTGAGCACGGGAACTGGAACACGGAACATTTTCAGGAACTCGGCAAACCTGTTGTGTCTGCCACGAACCCACCGGACGATGCGAAGAGGATGCGATGTATGTAGAGGACAAGGGGCCGCTATGCGATTCATGCTTTACGGATGAATGCGACGCGCGCAATCAAGAAGGTTTATTGAATTTCTCTTAATGTGTAAACAATGTCAGCAATCGGTAATAAACTCCGCAAGACCCAAGGTGGTCTAATGTTCTTTTGTCCAGCGTGCAACACTTCCCACGGGATAACGCTTGGGAGGAATGGTTGGTCATGGAATGAGAACGAAGACAAGCCTACTTTTAACCCGTCACTCTATTCTGTAGCAGGTGAGTTGAAATGCCATTGCTTCGTTCGCGATGGGCGTATTGAATACCTAACCGACAGCACGCACGATCTACGCGGCAAATCAGTTGAGTTGCCGGATTGGCCTTTTTGATGCGCCCTGACAAACGCCGCCCCATGCGGGGCATCCCGCAAGACATTTTCGCGGTGCTCTGGCGGGCTGAGAAGAACGCGAAGTCTAGGAAGCGGAGTCAGGCGATGGTGAGGAGGGTTATCGAGACGCTACCGCCAGTGTCGTGGTCCCCTGGCAAGTACGCGGCGGACCTGTAAGTTAAAATCCCCGACTTTCCGGGTAATTTCCATGTTACACAATACAAAAATAGGTGTATGATGATGAGCAAACCCATGGAGTCGCCCATGCCTGAACTGATGACCCCATCCCAAGCCGCTCTAGACTTACTCCACGAGTTCGAGCAAGGACCGCAAGGCGGCATGTCCTCGGTGCCGTACCGAGATTTCGCTGGCCATCAAACAATCGGTTGGGGCCACAGAATCCTACCGAACGAACGGTTCTCTCATCCCATCACGGCGGCGCAAGCCGATGAGCTACTCCGTAGCGATCTGGAACGGTTCGCTGCCGGAGTCTACTCTTGGGTGACAGCGCCCATCACTCAAAGCATGTTCGATGCGCTGGTGTGCTTTGCTTTCAATGTCGGGCTAGGCGCGCTCAAAGGCTCCACTCTCCTACGCCTGCTGAACCAACATTGGTACGCCGCCGCCGCACAGCAGTTCGAGCGATGGGACAAGGCCACGGACCAAAAGACCGGAAAAAAAGTATCACTAGCCGGCCTGAAGCGCCGCCGGCTGGCGGAACGTCGCTTGTTCGAGCGCGATGGATTCCAGCCATGAGGTACTATCTCTACATGCTCTTAGCCATGGCCGACGCGCGATACCAATCCGCCCACCGGGAACAAGTGGCGGTTTCCGAGTGGTGGCTTTCGGTTGTTGATCAAATTATCAAGAGGTAACAACATGTCTGATTTTGTCGATAGCAAAAGTGATGATCGTACCGTCAACAACGTCATGCGCCATGCCTACCGGGTGCTGAGTGATGACGAAAAGAACCTGATGCAGGCAATCAAAGATAAGGGGCTTGAATTGCATGAGCTGATTGAGAGCATCGGTCAATCCCGTGAACTCTCTCTTGCCGGGACGAAAACGGAAGAGGCGGTCATGTGGGCCGTTAAGCACCTGGCGATGGGCATGTTGGGCATGACGATGGTCATGGCCGGCGCGGCAATGAAAGACGCTATTCTCTTTGCAATCACGATGACACTGATTTTCTCTGGACTGTCCCTGTTTTCTATCATTGGCCGACTGTTGGGCGCGCCATGAAAGCATTCATTCTCGCTGCTTGCGCTGTTGCGGCACCTTGTCTCGCCGATGACGGAATTACGTGGATTACCCCGCATGTCGTGGATACCGGAGTTTCTCTTGCTGTGTTGCAATCCGTCCCCGGCGCGGTTGAACTAAATCCCCTGGGATTTCCTGGCGTCGTCGTCGCCAAGTTCGCGCTGGAAGGCATCGCGCTGGGCTATCGAGACGCAGGAGATGTCGAGACGTGCCAATCCATTGCGAGTGGTGCCCGCTGGGGCGGATGGATCGGCACCGGGGCGACCCTGGGCAGCCTAGCCGCTGGCCCTGTCGGGCTGGCCATTGGAGGGCTTGGCGCTGGGCTGCTCTCGTGGCAGTGGTCGCAAGACTCCGCAAAGTGGACGTGCTCACAGCCGCCTCCGCTTGCTGATTATGCGCCATATAGCTATTCTGGGGCCGATTGCATGGGCTGGAATGATGCCCGTCCTGATTTCTGCAATGACTGGAGCTTCAGATGAAAAAGATCCCCGCACTACAGTTTCTTTTGGCGCTAGCATCGGCTCCTATCTATGCCGCGCCGTTCGTCGTTTCTGATCCGTACCCTACGTCCGGGCCTCAGCCGACCGAGTTTGTGATTTCGGTATCCGGTACTCAGACGCCCATCGTCATCCCGCCGACCGCCACACCGCAAGGCGCGATCCTAAAGTGGGATGTCGCTACCGTGAATGGCAGTAAGACAATCACCGCTAAAGCCAGAAATCCATGGGGGGAATCCGCAGCGACTCCCCCTTTCACATTCACCGCTGGAACGCCGGCCACTCCAAGCGGGATTGGGCTTTCAGCCCAATAATCAGGCTACCAAAATGATCGACAAACAGCGGTTTCCAGACCCATTAATAACAACTTACGTATCACCACGATTGCGCCAGCTATTGCATGATTTCCGATATATCGATCCAGTCGAGGGAATCATCAAGTGCAAAAAAGGACTGGAAATAGACGGAGCAAGTTTTGGCCGTGCATTCTCGGTTTTCTTCGGCGATCAGCACGACTACGATGTGCCTGCAACGCCACACGATCAACTCTATGAAGACAACCGAGTTGCTGGTCAATATCTAACTCGCCAGCAATGCGATAGAGTTTTCTATCGGGCGATGCAATATGCGGGATTCTCGACGTTGATTGCGTTCGCATTCTATGCCGGCGTTCGCCTAGGTGGCTGGTGGCCATGGTGGAGGAATCGGCGGCGCGATGTAAAGAAACTTATGGAGAAAAAGAAATGAATAGATTGCTTACTTGGCGGGCACGGTTCGATGAAAAGAGCCTGAACTATCGAATCAACAAGATGCTTCCGGTCTCTGAGCTACCGCGTAAATCAATGCGGTGGTCCTGTCCGGTCTACTTCGATCAGTTTGAAGAACCCTCTTGCACGGGATTCGCCACGATCCACGCGGCTATTGCTGAACCATTTCCAGTGCAAGGCTTGACGCCCACTCATGCCCGTTATCTCTATCAGCGCGCCAAGGAACTTGATCAATGGCCCGGCGAAGATTATTACGGATCGAGCGTCCTAGGCGCCGTCGCCGCTGCAAAAGAGTTCGGCTATTTCCTGAAGTACGGATGGTGCTTTAACGAGCAGGAAGTCAATGCCGCTGTTTGTTACCATGGACCGGTCATCATGGGGACCATGTGGACCGAGAGCATGATGGAGCCAAACGAACAGGGCATTATTCGAGCGACAGGGAAAACGCTGGGCGGCCATGCTTACCCGATTATTGGTTATGATCGTAAGGCTGACCTTTATCGAATCCACAATTCTTGGGGAATTTCATTCGGAATCATGGGCGACGTGTTTCTCCATGCCGAGGACTTGGCTCAACTCATGAGTGACGGCGCTGAAGCGTGTGTTCCACTACTCAAGCCTGGGGTTTGATATGAGGATCATCTTGCTAGCGACATGCTTGATGTTCGCCGGATGCGCGAATTTCCAGCCGCTTGTTGATCAGGCAACCGCGCAAACAGTGGCGATTGAGCACGCTAAGTATCAAACCGCTGAACTCATTATGTGCAGAGCGATTAGCATAGGCGAGTGGATGCGATCCGTGGGGCCATATCCTGAAAAAGTGCAGGGCTGGCGGGCTTTGTGCGTTGGAAGTTCACTGCCAACGGTTCCGGTGCAATAAAAATGAACACAAACCATGTGAATGCCATGCCGGAAAAAACACCGCTCGATTACCCGATGTTTCAATATTTTCTGGTGGTTCTACTCAGTTCAATCGGTGGGCTTGTTTCTATACTACAAGAGTTTGTTGATCAGATAGGAAAGTGCTGGAAATGCGCGATTGCAAGGGCAATCGTGAATATGGTCACAAGCGGATTCTGCGGGGTATTAGCGTTTTGGCTATGTGAAAGCATAGACCTAAAACCGCTTGTCACTGCTTGCGTAATCGGTATTGCTGGAAACATGGGCGGACGTTCTTTAAAAGTTATTGAAAAGATCATTATCAAAAAGTTCAATTAGCAACAGGATGCCATGGCCTATTTTTCCGTGGCTTTAATGTGACGTTGAGATAGCGAAATGATTCTAACATCCGGTTTGTTTAATTCTGGTCTTTTTGAAGGAGGTCTTTTTTCGACTCTATTTAGTTCAGGTTTTACTGCGTTATTTCACGGGCAAACAGCAGCAATAGAAAGATGGAAAGAAATCTATGATGCGAGTAGATCGAATTCAATAACTATCCCCATGTTTGGTGATAGTCAAGAGACTACATCAGCAGGGGGGAAAGGCTACATACCGAGACTGAATTACGAGTTAGCAAAAGCTAATTCATATAAAACAGGAACTGTGTATATACAACAGTTTTCAAGTTATGGTGGTTCCCCACCGGCTAACTATATGCTCAGAGGAACGGCGTTTGCTCAGACATCTAATCTAACCGGAGCATATGTCCCTCCCGCGTTTATTCCAAAGAAATTTAGCGACGCGATTTATTTATATGGCAGTATTACGATGCTTCAGCATGACTGTATTGATGTCAGCTCAGAAGCACAAATCCCCGCTGGATTAGATTTGTTCGGTAAAGACCAGCCTTTTTATGTTGACGTTTGGGCAAGACAATATTCAGGTTCGCAAGAAATTTTATGGAAGTATAGTACGCAATCATCAAGCGCGCCTGGATTTTTTAATACTGTGATTTCATCAGGAACAACTTCGTTAGGGCTTGATAACGCGGCTAATGCAATAATAAAAACAACATTAGGCCCGTTCACAAATCCTAATCCAACAACGAAGCCGTACAACGTAATTAATCTAGCAGCAGCATCTCTAAACAATGGGGCTGATGTGCTAGCCGCGCAGTTCAGACGGCAGGTTGATCCGGGCGGAATAAACATCGTAGCGAGTTCCGCTGGTGGATACTTGGTGACAAGTTTTCTGGCAAACCACGCGAACTGCGGGCCGTATTTGTCAGAAGCCGCTGATACTACAGACGTAGTATTTATGCACTTTGGCGCTAATGATATTTACGGCGGCAAATCTGCTAGTACCGTAAAGGCTGATTACATTACTCTTATATCGGCTTTGCGCGGTGCTTCATTTTATAACAACCCGTCTTTGTTTGTAGTCATTTTCACTGAAGCGCCTCGCATTAATGGAACAAGCGCACAAGACATACAGGCTGATTTATTGCCGGATAGTTTGAAAGAAATAGCTGATTCTGATGCGAATGTCATGATTATTGACACTAAAGCCATGGTTGAATCAGCAGGATTTACAAGAGCGACTGGAGCTAATTATTTGGCAGATAATGTGCATTATAATTCAGCCGGGGCGGTTTTAGTGGCTACTGTCGAAGCTGCGGCATTGGTATATGCAGCACGATAGAATGCTAGTCACTAGATACCTGTTGATTTCCCCACACGTCACGGTCGCGAATGGCGCGAAGGTTTGGAAGTGGGCTTAATGATTTATGTGTTTTTATCAGTCGAGAGGTAGCAAAATGAAAAGTCGTAATGGTTTGAAATACGGGCTGATCGGACTAGCCATAACTCTGTTCTCCGGGTTGGCCAACGCTGCGGCGATGACGAATTACCTTGAAAACAAGTTGATCGATGCGTTCCTGCGGGCGCAGTCGTACACGTTCCCGGCGACGCTCTACATAGGTCTGTACACGGTTTGTCCGACCGACAGTACGGCTGGCACGGAAGTCACTGGGGGTAGCTATGCGCGCGTAGCGGTCACATCCTCACTTGCGAATTGGGCGGGTACGCAGTCGGCGGGAAGCACGACGGCATCCAGCGGCACAGGAGGCACGACCAGCAACAACGCCACTATCACGTTCCCGACCGCGACCGCTGATTGGGGGACCCAGGTCTGTCTAGGCGTATCCGACGCGAGTACCAGTGGGAATCTATTGTTCTACGCCGCACTGACTGCTAGCCGCAATATCACCAATGGAAGTACGGCGTCGTTTGCCGCTGGGACGCTTACCTTCCAGATCGATGATTGATAGGTGGTGTTGGGATAAGGCATGGGCCTCATAGCCGGCTTCAAGGGCATCAACAACCGCGTCGATCCGACCGCGCTCGGGATGGAGTGGCAGATCGGGGCAGACAACGCGCTTTGCGATAACGCAAGGTATCTTGTCCAGCGGCCGGGTTATGCAGAGTTCGCCACGGGCGTCGCCGATGCCTTTGGGACGCGCGATGGCCGACTGTTCTCGGTGTCCTCGACCGGTGTGCTCTATGAAGTCGCCGTTGATGGCGCCAGCCGGGCGCGGGCCACCGGGTTCAGCGGCGCTCCGTTCCAGTGGGCGGAGCTGGGGCCGGCCATTTTCGCGATGTCCGAGACGGCCAAGTGGTGCATCTACCCGGATCGCGTGGTGCCTTGGGGCGTACCCACGGCGGATATCCCAACGTTGTCGGCGACTGCCGGCGATTTGGAACCCGGCACATATCTTGTGGCCTGTGCGTTGTTTGCCCAGGATGGACGAATGGGCGGAACGCTCGGGGTGGCTACCATCGAACTCGCTGCCGGGCAGGGTCTGGTGGTCACTAGCCCCGAAGTGGCCGGATACGATACGGTGGCCTACGTCAGCCCGCCTGACGGGGATATTGTGTATCAGGCCATGACGCTTTCCGGGGGTCTGGAACGCTCACCATTACCCCAGTGGAAGGCCCTGATCTTCGTACCTTCGACCTTTATCCGCCCCCGCAGGGTTCCATGATCGCTGCCCACGGAAACCGGATGTGCGTAGCCGTGTGGGAGCCTGAATATGATCGTTCGGTCATTTACTGGTCGAAGCCTGACCAGCCGCACTTGTTCGATGTCGAGGCCGACCTTCAGCTCGTCGCCGGGCGCATCACTCTGTTGGCCCAGGCGGGGGGCGCGCTGGTAATCGGGACCGATCGGTTGATCGCGGCCTACGGCCCACCGCTACAGCAGATCGCCGAGTATGGCGCGCTCCCGGATACCGTGGATTGGTATCAAGATGGCCGACTGGTGTTCGGTACGGATCGGGGAACGTGCCGGTTCCCGCCGTTCGAGAACCTCACGGAAGCCGCCCTGACCCCGGACACCAGAAGCTACTCCACCGGCGCGATCCTCCATCACCAAGGCACCTCCTACCATCTGACCGTGATGCGAGGCGCCATTCGCCAGCGCTCTCCGCTAGCCCCGTACATCCCGCCCACTGTAGTCATCGATACAGGGGCTTGATGTTCATGCGCTCCTCCATGATTGAATGGCTTACCTTAGACGGGACACCTAATCCTGTCTGGGTTGCGTGGGCTAGAAATAAAGCGCGTGCTCTATATGACATGGGAGTTGTTCAAAAACAATATATTATGGCTGATGGTACGTCCATCCACATTCAATTTGTTGAGGAGATGGGTTATATAAAGATCGTAGGCGGTCTATCTACGTTCCACCATTTTCTTTTTTATGAAAAATCTTTTAATGGTGGACAATGGCCTTTCGGGTATTGGACTTTATATAAAGAAAACGAACAACCACAAACACTCGTTAAATCGCTTCCGTATATTATTGGAGAGCCTGAAGAGTTACCAATGGATTGGCCGGTGCAGGTTAATTCAATAACACAACAGAAGTTTAAGTATACAAAAGACGAATCAGATAATGAATATAGTATCCCAGATGAGGTTATAGTAGAAACCGGAAAGAATACGCGATATGGAAACCAGTATAGAACGATAGGGGAAAATGTTTATTCTTGGTGGCATTCTGGGTCTGGCGATCTTCCAGTTATTGAATATGAGCTTCTCGCAGATTTTATAGTTAAAAACTTAAAGTATTATCCAGCCTATATAGTAGAGTTTAATATAGGCTACGCATATATGACGGAACAGGCAGGTTTTATACAAAAAGTACCAGTCAATCTATATAAGAATGGTAAGGATTTTTTATCGTTAGGAGAACCTGGAGGAGCTTTAATATGTGACGTAATACAGCATAAAAATAAAGACTTACTAATTCTATTGTCTTCTTATAATTCAATTTGGATGATACGCTATCGAAAAGATGGCGATGTCCCACAAAAAACTTTAGGAACTATTATACTCGGAGAAGTATTAGCTGGATGGCCATGGCGCTTTTCCACAGACGCAACAAAGTGCGGCGGGTTGATCTATCTGAGAGATGTAAATGATCTTTCAACCATGCACTTAGTTGAATTTTCCATAGAAGAAAACGACGGTGAGTATAGCTGGGAGGAGATCAGTCGCCAATCCTACGTAAGCACTTACGATGATGTAAAAACAACGTCACCTATCAATGAAAATGTTGTTACACCGAATCCAGGTGGGTATCTTTTCTGGAATGTAAGGCATACTAAAACTGGAACTAGGGTCGAACAAAATACTGATATTACATTTTCAGCTCCCATAGGAGCAAATTATTCGGAGGATAATGAATTAATTGTCGCTACTTTACAAAGAACAGTTCATTATCACTATAAGGCTGATACCTCGACAGGAAATGATTTAAACGAGTGGGCAAAATATTATTCTCCTGGAGCGCCGATTGTTGGCTATTGGACGATTAGTAGAAAAGAAAATTACTCTTACTCTAATAATTCAGAAGTTTTGTTAGAAAGATCGTATCAGTCTACTATTCAGCTCCCACATAAATCTGTTTTAGTAGAACAATTAGATTTTGATAGAAGCTATCAACAGTTTACATACTATAATTATTATGAGGATGGTGGTTTATATGACGTAACCTATGGGGTTACGGGCGGCGGGTCAACTTATTTATCCTATGCACACAAAACCGGGTATTATGATGGGAATAATAGGTTTGGGAAAACTTCCAGTGAGTCTGTGATCGGGTTTGAGTTTCAATTACGTTATCTGGATGTAGCTCGTTCAGTATTAGTGTGGAATAAAATAAACTACGATATACGTAGAGAAGGGGATGACTATAAGGAATGGGGCACGCGAGACCATAGTGACACTATATATGTTGATTATCTTCAACCAACGCAAAGCATTACGACAACGCAGGTTAGGACGCAATTTGCTACATCAGTAAGACCTGATTTGCCATACACGTTTAACTATTTAACAGAACATGACTCAGTAGATCATACTATAGATTCGTTTAATTCGGTCAATACGTTTGCATCGACGGATTTATTAGACTTGACTGAAACACACCCAAATAATACTTATGCGTGGTCTAAAGATTTAGATACCCTGGCTGAAACTGGTAACTATGCCGCAGCTAGCGTTGACCCCCAGGTTGGGCCTAGCTCCCCAATAAATTCATTAGGATATAGTTATCCAGGTGGGAACGGATCGATAACTATCACTTATGCTATTCCTAGTGTATCTGATTTTATGTTTTCTCCTTTCTTGGCCTCGCCGTCAACGGTGGTTGAGCCGGGGCTGGCTATATATGGAAATGACGGGTATTTTAGTAATCTCTTTAAAAAGAAAACTAAAGCCCTAAATATGGCTGTGAATGATGCTGGATATTTTGTTTCTTTGCAATGGACGTATAACGCTGGTGCCGTGGAGGCTGCTGACATTCATAGGAGTGTTTTTTATTCCTATCTACCTGAAGTAAACACGTTAGATATTGACCCACTATCTCTGTATCCGATTGGATTTTTCTAGGAGGCTGTTATGGCTGGTATTGAATTAGTTGCGAGCCCTGGAGAAATCTCCAGTGGTACTTCCGCTAAAACTGTTTTGCAAATTACCGCGCCGACCAATCAGCGGCTAAAAATTAAGGCGTGGGGGTTAATGTGCAAGGGGATTGCTGCAACTGACGCACCATTGCGAGTTCGGTTGCTGCGGCAAACAACATCTGGCACCATGACTTCGCTGACACTGATCAAACGCAACATTGCGACAGAAACCATTCAAAGTACCGCATCACACACGGCTACGGCGGAACCGACTGCCGGAGATGTGCTAGCGGTTCGAGAAGTCCACCCACAAAGCGGGTATTACGAGTCGTTTCTCGGAAATGAAATCTCAGTACCTGGCGGAGGTCGAGTAGGCATAGAGGTTTTGGCTGGTGTGAGCATTTCCGTTGTCCCAGAACTCGTGTTTGAGGAATAAGTTGTGCCTACCGGGATTGTCAGGGTTATTGACCGGCCTACCCCGTCTTGGAAGCATCAAACGCCGTTTGTATATCTTCCAGTCCCGCACCCGGTCATTCCTACTTCAGCAGATTTAGAGGGTAACGCCTTAGGGGTCTCTACTGCTTCTGGCAGTTTAGGCAGTCAAATTGAGACTTCCGCAGCGGCCTCGATGGCACCTACCGCCACAGGCGCACTGGATGTTTTGACAGCCATTGCTGGCGCCGCTAATGCGCTGGCGTCTGCGTCTGCGTCATTGCAACAAAGTACAGCTCTTTCCGGCGACGCAGTTAATATCTCGTCGGCAGCAGCCAACATGACGATGGCGTTGGAGTTATTGGGAACTGCGGCAGCGCAAGCGGCAGCCAGCGGCCAGTTATCCAGCGTTTCCAATCTAGCCAGCGCCGCTCAAGCCGTGGCCACGGTGGCTGGCGCGCTCGATCAAGCGTTGGCTGTTGCCGGGCTCGCAAGTTCGGTGGCGGCGGCAGCCGGCAACCTCTCGAATACCATCGCCATGCAAGGCACGGCGACGGCTCAAGCATCCGCCACCGGATCGCTCAGCAAAGCAGAGACCATCACCGGTGGGCTTGTGTACGCGGTGAACCTGACCACCGGTGCCGTGACCACGCTCTCAAACTTCTATTTCGAGCGGTTGGTCCGGGCGCACGGCCGAACGTATGGCCTGTTGGCGGGAACGCTGTACCGGATCGAGGGAACCGTCGATCCGGGGGATACACCAATTGCGGTCACGATCCGTACCGGGGCCACGTCCCAGGATAAGGATGTCCTCCAACGGCTCGATAAAGTGTACCTGCGGGCGCGTGAGCGTGCCGGTATCACGATGACGCCAATATACGATGAAGTGCAAGGGCGGACCCATTACCCGAAGCCTGGTATCCGTAACGGTATGATCGTCCATCGCACGAACATCGGACTGAACAACCAATGGCATACCCTCGGGTTGCAGATCACCAACATTGATGGCGGCGCCCTGGATGTCGGTGGCCTTGAGGTTCTGACCGCGCCGTTGACACGCAGAATCCCATAGAGGTCCGTCATGGCGCTTTCAGCCGATCAAGTCGCTTCCGAAATCCAAAACACCATGTCGTTCGCCCGTTCCGAGGCGAATATCCTGATTTCTTCCGCCATGACCCTGACTGCCACCGCAGCCGGTCATTTGAACCTATACACCCCAGACTATCCATCGGAGACGATCACCATTGCAGATAGCGGGTACAGTCTGGGGTCTGGGTTCGCCCCCGAAGAGAAGCCGGCGACGTTCCCGACGATTCGCACCCCCCAGGAAATCCCGATGGGTGCGCTGGGCGATCTATCGACCATCGATCTCACCTTCGACGAAGAGGCGCCGACGCTTGACCTGCCGGCGTTCTCGTACTCGACCCCGGACCCGTTGACCCCGTTTGCGAAGACGGCCCCGGACGTGGACGATAGTATCGACATCCCCGACTCTCCGACCTTCGATTACCCGGACCTACCGACGCTGCTGGACCTACGCACCGACATCGAACTCAATCAGTTGGTCGTTCCGCCGCATAGCTTTACACAGCCCAGCTACAACAACCTCCTGTCCGACGATTTCATCTCGTTGTTTGAGACTGGCAACACCAAGTTGCCGAATTACGACCAGTACGGTACGGAATTGGTCAATCGTTTCTATCCAGGCGTGCAGGCCGCGCTCCAACAATTGATAGATCGGGCCACCGGGGTTTTGGGTGGTTCGCAGACCGCGTTGACTGAGGCCCACGACTCGCGCTACTACGACGCCCTACGCTCCAAGATCGCCCTTGAGACCGCCAAGGCCGAACAGGCGCTCGATCAAGAGACCACCGCCGCTGGCTGGTCGCTCCCCGGTGCGGCTCGTATCGCCGGCGCCCGTCGCATCCAGCAAGAAGGATCTCGCGCCCTGAGCAACGCGGCACTAGAGGTCTACGTCAAGCGCGCGGATCGCGAGTTGCAGCACCTCCAGTTCATCATGCAAGTGGTCCCCGCCCTGCAATCGGCGGCTGTCGCCCTGTTCGGCCAAGCCTGGTCGATGCAGATGCAGGCGTTCGACGCGGCGCTCCGGTTCGGCGACACGGCGATGAAGTTCGCCACCGCCGTTTACGCGCTCAAGCAACGGGACTTCGAGCTGGAACAAGGGTTGCTGGAAAGCCAAATCCGCATCTTCGAGGCCCTGCTGAAAGCCGAACTAGCCAAGGCCGAGATCACCAAGGCCGAACTAGAAGTCGAGAAGCTGAAGTCGGACCTGAACGGCGACTTGATTGCCCGGTACACCGCGCAACTCCAAGGTCAGGAGACCAAGGCCAAGGTCTTTGCCGCGCAGATCGACGCACTACGGCTCACCATCGAGGCCCGTAAGCTCCCCCTGGACGTGTTCGACTCTGAAATCAAGGCGTTCTCGGCGCTCGCGACGGCCAAGAAAGACGAGTACGCGCTCTTGGAAGCGCAAATTTCCGGCGACGAGGCCAAGACCCGTGGGCAGTTGGCCAAGGTCGATGTCTACAAGACTCAGGCTGATGTATTCGGCACTCGGGTCTCGGCCCAAGCAAAGAAGATCGAAGGGCAGAGTCAGCGCAACCAACAAATCCTGGAAGAATTTCGTACTCGGGTACAAGCGGAGGTGCAATACTCGCAAATCGATGGAGAGATCGCCCGGAACGCCCTCGACGCCTACAAGGCCCAGGCGCAAGTCTTTCTGGCGGAGACGGAAGCAAATCTGTCGGCAGCGAAGTTCGACTTCCAGAAGAAGGTCGAGGATGCTCGGTTGAAGATGGAATCGACCCGGTTGGCGTTCGAGCGGCAGTTCCGAGCACTAGAACTAGAGATGACTCGCGTCAAAGCCACAGCGGACATTACGATGTCTGGCGCTGATTTACATGGCCGGATCGGCATGAGCGCAATCTCGACCATGAACACCATGGCGAATTTGTCGGCAAGCACGGTTTCATAAAACCGCATTGCAGGGGCGAACGGCCGTATCGGCATCGCCGGTCGGCCTCATCGTCTCGCTCGCCCTTTCGGACTGTGGCCAATTCTTCCCGCCTGTTCCCGGACCACGCTATTACGTGGCATAGTCCACTCACCCCTGCAATGCAGTCTTGTCCATGCAAAGGAAAGTAATAAAATTTCTCAGCTTTTTACTGAAGACGTTTTGCATCTTCCTGAAGACGTTTTACCTCAGCATCTAGGATAGCTTTATCGATCAGCATCTTATATCTAAATGCTTCTGCGTAAGCGGTGGTCGCTGCCATATACGATTCAATCTTTGCTTTATAAACATCAAACTGGTTCATGCGGATGCCCTTTTGAATTCTGTCTTATCCAAAGAATACATCAACGAATTCCTTCCAGCAACATCCCCGCTAACCGCTTATCCAGGCGAGCGCCTCCCGCTGCTTCCGTCTCGATCTTCGCCCGCAGTCTCCCGCGTAGGGATTTGCTGATAGTGTCACCGGTAATGGCGACCGTTGGATAACGCCGATTGAATGCGGCAATATCTTCACTGGCGGCGCGCACCACTTCATCGTCTTGGCTCAATAACCCCATGGCCACGGTATCCAACAGCGCACGGCGACGGGTAAGAATTCGGCGCTCCAGGCTCTTCATGGCCCTGTTCTCGCTGTAGCGCTCCGCCAATTCAGCGGGGACAAACCCCATGGCCTGACCGAGTTTCGCTAGGGCTGATATGCGATCAGCCGGGAGCAACGTCGCGCCCTGGAAGGTTGTGGCGCCTTCTTCAGCATAACGAATGGACCGTGAAATATCTTTCAGTGCTTTCGGCAACGACCCTTCAATCGCCCGCCAAGACGCCCCGCGTGCATTATCTCCGACGATAAGGGATTCCATCAGGCCGTCCGCCGTCGCCACGCCACGCACGAACAATCCGGCGACCGGCCCGAGCGCCTGTTCCATCATCTGATAGGCCAGTTTCTTGCCGTCCGCGTCATCCCCGATGGGGCGCCACCACAAATCGTCCAGCTTGATGCGGCTACTGATATCGATCCCCATAAAGGCATTGATGAGGCCATGCCGTACCGCCTCGTCGCCCGTCTCGCCAAATGCGCGGTCCAGCAGTGAGCGGAATTCGGTATCGGCGTCCCATTCCGGCTCGTCGTCGTCGCGGGTCGCGTTCAGCAATTGGGTGAGCAGCCACATGATCTCACCGTAGAAGGGCATCCCCGCCGCGCCGGCCATGACCATCGTCATGCCCAACATGCCCAACAGCTTGGTCCGGGCTTGGGCCTTCTCCGCTTTCGAGCCACCACGCGCCCACAAGTAGGCGTTGCGCCCGAGTTGCCAAGAGATATTCAGGCTGTACTGTTTGAAGAGTGTCAGCACTTTGGCGACATTCCCGCGCATGAAGCGGGCGCGGTTGGCCGGCGAATAATCGAAATGGGTTTCGTTGATGGCGCGGCGCGCCAGATCATACCCTTGTTCGTGGCTCATGCCGGCCCGACGCGCCAGACGGTAGGCGGCGATGGCGGACGCCTCGCGGTTGATGACTTCGGCCACATGAAAGAACCACGCCGCGCCCTCGGTGAATTTGCGTAGGTAGGGCTTTGACCAGAGCCACGAGTCTTCTTCGGATAGCCCGGATAGGCTGTACGTCTGGGTCTTGTCGGTCTTGCCCGACTCTTCGAGCGCCTTGAGTGCCCGCCCCATGTCGCCGTTGAATTCCCCTTCCAGGTCGGAACGGCGCTTCTTGGCCGCCGCGCCACGCTTGTCGCGCTGGTAAATGGGTTGGACGCGATGAAATCCTTATTGGCATTGGCGAGCGCCGCCGCAACGCTTCCCGAGCCGATCTTGCCGTGCATTTCGCCGGCCAGCCACGGGAATGTCACCTGCGCCTGTTGCGAGAGGTTCAAGAGCAGATGAGCGGGACTAGCGCCCAAGTGCCACAAGAACCCCAGGTGAGTAAGGCGGCTGGATAGTGCATTGGTGCCGGGATTCATGGCCCACTGGAAACTTTTCTCCAGCTCGTTGATGAGGTGGCCCGCCGATACCGGATCTTGGGTTTGTCCTTCCCGGTTCGCCTTGGCCATGGCCTCCAGGGCATCGCTCATGCGGTCGCTGTGCGCCAGCCGGGCAATCTGCTTGGCGGATCGGCGCCCGAACGTCGCGAAGGTCCGTAGCGCATCCGCCGTGTAACCCGGCACGAAGCGGCGATGGATGAAGTGCTTGCGAATGGCTTGTTCCGGCAAGGAGCGCAGGAACAGTTGGTACATGGCATCCTTGAGCACCTGCCCTTCAGGGCCTTGCGTCGTCTTGTCGATAATGCCGGCCAGCTTGCCCACGAAATCGCCCTGCGGCAGCGCCCGCTTGGCCACCTCTTCGGTCTTGACGCCCAATTGCGGTTGGTAGCCCTCCTTTTTCAGCCAGTCCGCAAAGGCGCGCTGATCCTGCACGGTCTCGAAGGTGGCAAAGACGGGCTTCTCGCCCGCCGTTCTGGCCTCGGCAAACACCGTCAAATCCCCGAAGCGCATCAGCGGCACATAAGGGCCGTCGTCCTTCATGCGCTCGAATTCTTGGCGAAGCATGTCCTTGGCCGCCAACTTATCGGCGGCGGGGAGGGAGTGCCGGTCGATGCGGTTTTGCAGTTCCTTGAAGAGCCGTTCGGTCTGGCCCTGATAGAAGCCAAGCACTTCGGAAAAGAGCTTCTTGGCTTCCGGGTCGGTGAGACCGTCATAGGCCGCCTTGGTTCTGATCCACTCGGCGCGCTTCTTCGTCGGCATCGGCTGGCGCGGGTCCGTGCCCGTCCACGTCGCCATGTACAGCGACCGGGCCAAGCGGTCAGCTTGTTCGCGGTGCTTGCGAATGAGGGCCTGCCAGCGATCCGCCAATGGGAAGGCTTCTCTCTGGATCATCTTGGATTCGGCGGCGTCCATCGCCTCGGCGGCATTCTCGAACTGCTCGACCATCGGGCGCGGCAGTACCTCGCGCGCCAGTTCCAGTTGCATGTTGCGGGTCAACAATCCCAGCCATTGCGGGCGGGTGTTGGCCTTCAGGTCGGTCAGCATTTGCGCGAAGTTGCGCGGATTGGCCTTGGCCAGTGCGCGTTCGCCGGGCTTCAGCGTGGAGCGCACGCCGCCGATGTCGTCCAGTACCTTGGATGCCAAGCGTGGTGAATCGAGTGGCTGACGGCGGCCAGGGCGGGAGTAGCGATTTTCTGCTACCGCATCTAATATGTCGCCATACTTCAATGGGTTCCCTGTTTCTTGATTAAATGGACCATACCATCCCTTAATCTTTCTTCCCGCCTCTCTTGCTGCTAGAGTTCTTCGTCTATTTGTTGCCTGAAGCTTACCGCTTTCTGTTTGAGCAACAAATATATACGGTGGCTCTATGCCATCCTTTGCCCATTTAACATATTGTTGATAAGTTGGATGCTTCTTTATTCCTTCCTCTGATTCTGACAATATAAGGTCATTTGGGTCGAATTCACGCAAGAAATTTATATATCTATTTTTTATATCACCGCCAAATGTTTCTATTTGAGCGGACCCTATTTTGTACCTATTAAATTTAGCAGGAACATCGGTTACGTTATTTCTAATTAATTCATCCCTGCTTGTTAATTGGTCAACAGAAGAATTTATTGCGTCAACTACCTCATGATCGGTTAATCCAAACCTATTTGCTACCCTACTCATGGAATACCGAAAATCCTCACTCTCAGTCGGGTTATCGTTGCTGGCCAGCTTGACCTGATTCGACCGCAGCGCCACGACATAAGGCGCTCCACCGGGGGCTGAGATCACTGCCGCATCGTAGCCTTGCGCTTGCAGCTTGCGTCGGAATCGCGCCGCGTCTTGCGTGGATTCGATGCTCACCAAGTCGGCGTCGGTCATGTAATAAGGGTTATCGATCTTGGCGTGCAGTTCCAACAGCCGAGAACCGTAGCGCGCGGCGGATCGCTTGTCCGCTGTCATGAAGAACCCAAGTCCGGCAGTCGGATGCTGGCTTGATTGCCCAGACCGGGATTCATCCCACCGATTGAATTCTGGATTGTTGGTGCCGTGGTACAAGACCAGCGGTTTCTCATTGCGCGCGTTGACACCTTCCACGCCTTTCCCGAACCAGCGGTCAAACGCGGATTGACTCGCCTGCTTGGCCTGGAACTGGGCGCGCACGGCCTGGAATTCCTGCCAGAGTCGGTCTTGTTCAGCGGCATCGGTTTCGGTGGTGGGTTGGCTGTAATCGATACGGTTTGATCTCGGCGAGAACGTCCCAGCGTTCCTGGTGGCTGATTTTATTTGCCCTGAAGAGAAAGCAACAAAAACATTTACATTATTTCCATTACCATCGTCTTCAATAAAAGCAGAGCCATCGTATTTTGCATTTTGCAAATTTTCAACAAATATACGGCCATCCTCTTCATCAAACCGCTCCCAGTCATCCATGCTTTTTAACAGCCACCGACCACTAATTCCTGCCTCTTCGGCTTTCTGATACATATCCTCACTAATGCCATTCCTCATATCAAACGGATTTCGTATATTAAGATAAATATCAATAGTAGGCCCGAAAGAAGATGCAAATTCAAGGTCATCTGTAAAGAAAAAGCCTGTTCTTTCCACTTCTTCATCTCCGAAGATAGTAGAAACCCATCCTTTAGTCTTTTTGAATGTATCAAAATTCTCAGAAGAGCCATGCAGCATTACCAACGGCTCCCCGTTTCCATCAACAACCTTCGACGCATTCTTAGGATCGTTTTCCCAATCCCCGAACCAATCATTGAAGAACTTGGTTCGGACCTGTTTCCACTGCCGTTCATTCAGATTGGATGGCTTACCATTCGGAGCAAGTAACCGGCCTTGCCCATCCCGAACTTCCTTGACAGCCTTTATCTGACGTTCGACTTCGGCCTTGTCAGCTTCCGTTGGGGCGAACTCTGGCAGACTGAACGACTCTTGCGTCCGCGCCGTCTGGACCAGCGCCGCATCCTTGGCCCTCGCCTTCAGCGCCGATAACGCCAGCGCTCTAACATCGGCAGGAGTCAGCTTGACCTTGATCCCCATGCGGTACAGCGCGGCTCGAATCGCCGCGATGATCCGGCGCACGAGGGGTAGATTCTCGTCGGCATACTGGACCAGATAGGCCAGCGCCTCATCCTCGACATTTCCAGGCGCTTCCCGCCGTGCCTTATCTAGCGCCTCGATGGCGGTCTTGTTGCCTTCCGCCGCGAGCCGGTGAAGCTGTTGAGTAAGGGTCGAGAATCCAGGATTGCCGATGAAATTCTTGAGGCCGGTGATCTTCAGCGCGGCATGGGCTAGGCGAATATGGGCACGGTTTCCTTCCGAGAATCGATCATCGCGCGCAAGGTGCATGGCTTCGTGCAGCGCCACCGATAGCGCGTCCTGATCCATGTTCGATGGGATCAGGTGAATAGCGCCTTGCGGATCGACGTAGCCGGCCGCCCCGGTGCGCGTCGGGTCCGTGCGGTGCAGGATCAGCTTGCCGGAACGCTCCAAGGCGGCGACTGAACGCTCATTAAGAGCGGCGACGAGTTGGGCGCGGGCTTGCTGAATGGTGTTGGTTGGGGCGGCGGATGGCTTGGATTGGCGGGTCTTCGGCCTTCCTTCCATCGCTCCTAGCAAATTCGTCTGGCCACGAGCCATGGCTACATCAGCCGGGCGATTGCTGCCGGTCAAGACAAAATCGGATCGCGCGCGGTCTGCTGCGGTCTTTTGCTGGGCCGCCTTGTCCTTGGCTTCCTGATCGGATTGCGCCTTGGCTATCCGCTCTTCTTCGGCGCGGAGTTCTTCGATGGAATAGTCTTGGAGGATAGCGTCTGTCGCCTGGACCGATCCAGGCTCGCCAGCCTGTTCCCGACTATTCGCGCTTTGTCTTTGTCGTGCTTCATTGAAAGCGGCCCTCAGTGCCTCGTTGAACTGATCAGGCGTGGCCTGTTCATGCTGCTGGCTAATGCGCTCGAAAATCGTATCGGCCGCATCTTCACCTAAATCACGGCTGGCCTCGGCCTGCAATTGCGCCGTCACCTGCTCTTGATCGTTCAGTGCATCAAAGCCAGTATGCTCCAAGTCTACCGCGTCCAGCAACCAGTTGTCTTGTTCGAATTTGGCCTGTTCTTCAGCATCACGGCGAGCGGCTGATTCAATGCCTTGTGGCGTGTAAACCGGATTGCCGGCCAGTTCACGAGAAATGGCGTCCAGCAGGACATTCGGTGAATAATTCCTTTTCTCGTCGAGCACCGGATACCCAAACTCACTCAAGGATTCAGCCATGGCATCGAACGACTTGCCGCTATTCTTACGGAACACTGGCTTTCCGAATACCGGCATTCGCTGGAATTCAGCAGGATCGATACCTTGCCGTTGCGCTTCGGCGCGATCCAGGCCGCCGATCTTGGCGATGGCGGTCAGGATGGAATCCTTTCCGGCATCTACGGTTGCGTTGATGGCGCGGTTTCTGGCTGCGCCTTGGCTGGCTGGTGGCGGTGATTGCTTGGACGATTTGATGTCCGCCTTTTTGTCCGTATCTTTTCCTTGATATTCAGTACGGTTAGGCGCTGTTTCGGCCTTTCCGATGTCCGTCAAGCGGTTTCTATTTTCTGGAAACGCCTTATCCCAAGCCTCCGCCCATTCTGCCGGCGTTTTTCGGCTATCAATCCGATCCAGCGTCTCTTGTCGGGTTTTTCCAGGCTTGATGCTGGCTGCTTTCGAGAACGCATTGACTTGCGCGTCGGTCAGATTTTCCCAGTTCTTGTAATCGTGGGCCGGATGTCGCTCAACCTTTTTGTATCCGAAAGACTGCGACAGCTTGCCATTCCCAAACCCGAGAAGTAGGCCGCCCGTTTTTTCGTGTTGGCGGTCAGCGATGCGTTCGAGCGCTTTCCCGTCGCCTGCCTCGATGGCTGCCATCATCTCGGCCTCGGTCGCGCCCATCCTCGCGGCATCGCCGATCAGGTCGGCGTTTTCGCGGATCGCCCGGTACTCGCTGTTACGAGCGGCATTTTCGAGCCGTGAAATCGCCTCGTCTCGCTCTTTGCTCGTCGCGTAAGGGTTTTTCGTTTTTTCTGGCGCAGCTTTTCCCCCGTCCATCGTGGCAGGTATAGAAATTTGCTCCACCGACTTCATGTAGTCCCGCAAGCGCTGCTTAGCCGGCCCATCGGGAATATCGGCCCACGTCTTCCATTCGGCGGCCTTGCGCTGGGCAAAGGTATTTGAGACGGGAGCGCCCGCCTTCTCGCTGGAACGGCTGATCATGGCCGCGCGTTCGATCTCGCTGGCGCTGTTCCAGGTGGGGGCAACGCCTTTGGCTTTTGGCTTCTTGGCGTTGCTCTTCTGTCCCGCTTCCTGACTCAGCAGGGGCGCGGCTTCGGCTTGCCTTTCTTCACGGCGTTGCTCCGGTTGGGGTTGAGTAGTTGCTTTCGATTCGGTGGAACTGGGGAATTCCTTAACAAGCGGTAGCAGGTCAGCAATGGGCGCATCTAGGCGAATGGCCTTGATCGGCGTCCCCTTACTCAGTGCGGATAGCCACTGATGATGCCCATCGACGACATGCCCATCGCTGGACACCAAGATCGATCGATTACCGCCTTGGTACTCGTTGGCCTGCTGGACTTTCTTGGGTGAGAATTCGGCCTGTGTTGGTTTCAGCGTCGTTGGATCAACTTCCTCGTCCTGCTCATGCGCCACACCACGCGCATTCAGGAAATTCACCAAGGCCCCACGATGCTCGGCCTTGACCTGTGGCATCTCGGCGCGCGGGATATTCAGCGTTCCGGTTTCGTTGCCAAAGCGCGCCCAGCCCGACTTCGGTGGCGCCGGCGTCTCGGTGGTGACTTTGGAAGGGGATAACTCGGTATCCCACCAATTCCGGTTCTGCGGGAACAGATCACTGAGCGATCCTCGTTCCCCGGCGCGGGCGATAGGCACTGCGGCAGATTGGGATGGACGATTGAGCAAATCACTCAGCGATTGGGGAGCGGGCGCGGACTGACGGGGGGATGGTAATTGGGTATCCGGTCCCAGCAACCGCGCCAATTCACCTGGGGCGCCGCGCGTCGCAATCTCCGCGTTGAGTCTTGCCCGGCGATCCGCCTCTTGCTGTTGAATCGCTTGGGTTCGATCTGCCAGAGTTTCCTGCCGTTGCCGTTCGACTTGCTGTTGTGCAAGTTCGGACAGGCGCGCGCGGTCAGCGGCGATCTGCTGATCCAGCGGCTGGCCTTGCGGCGCCGGCTGGTTCTGATTCCACCCTCGAAGCGCCGATTGGATGCCGGGTTGCTTGGCGCCTTGCGGATTGAACAGGCGAGCACGCTCTTTGCTGGCGAGCGCACGGATTTCTCGGGCGGTACTTGCCAGACCAGGCTCCAGTTGCGCGCGGGACTCTAGGCCGGAGGCCATGCGTTCCATCGCGTCGGGTGATAGGCCGGCGAGCAATTTCTTGGCGTTCTTCGCGCCATTGGCGATCCGCTGGGCGATGTCGGCCTCTCGGACAGCCTGCGGGTCACGGCGCTGCCCACTGGCGCGGCGTTCGGTTTCTTCGGAGAGCAGCGATAGCGTTCGATTCAGCTTTTCAGCGCGATTGCCCAGCGCCTCGGCATGGTCACGCAACAGGACCGTGCCAGCCATGCGGTAGCGGGCCAACATATCATCCGACAGGGACGATAGGTTGTAGTCAACTGAACCATGTCCCCCTTTATTGAGGGGTTTGCCGTCGCCGATGTCGGCCAGCAGCTTGGCCACGCCATCCACCGCTTCTGGGTTCTGCTCGAAGTGCGCGGCGGCCAGATTCAGGTCTTGACGGCGCTTTGCTTCTTGACCGTAGCGGGCATGGGCGTCTTGTAGTTCGGTTGGCGCGTCCTGTGGTAGTGGCCGTTGCGCCGCCTCGAACACCTGATCGTCGTTCAATTCGTTTGCTCGGTCGGCAAACCCGAGATAGCCGGCTTGCCCTCTTCGGGTGTCCAGCGGCTCGTTCAACGCATCGGGCGCGGCTCGTAACGACAGTTCATCGATCAACTGCTGGCGGGCCGCGTCCAGCCGCTTGGCGGCGGACTTCGGTAGCTTTCCGCTCGTTTCGATCTGATCGAATCCGGTCAGCGCCGTGGTGATGTCGTCTTCTCGGGCGAACTCCAGGTTGGCGCGCAAGTCGGCTGTGGCCTGGGTGGCGTCTTCCACGCGGGCGTTGCCTTCGCGGCGTTGCTGGTACTTCCCATACATTGCACCGGCAGGGATACCGAGCGCGGAGAAGAACAGCGACGTTGCGGCGGCTTGCTTGTACACCTCGCCAGCCGATTTGAGCCAGTCTTCCGGTGACGTAAGCGAGCGCGGCGCTTCATCGGTCAAGCCGGTTGCCGAGTAGGCGGGCTGCTGAATTTGCTGGGTGAGCGTTTCAGTCGCCGGCTCGATACCGAACGCCGACAGCGCGACCTTGCCGCCCGCCTTGGCGAGTCGCATTGGCAACGATCCGCCACTGTTGAGAACATCGCCGATGGCCGATTTCATCAGCCCGAGTTCGGCCACGGTTCCGGCTGCTTCTGGCGCCGCTTCGCCGTGATAGACACGAAAGGCTTGCGGTTCGACCACGGTCTTGTAGTGGGTGTCGATCTCTTCGGGAGACGGTTCGCGGCCACTCTTCGCGGAGAAATCCTGTCGGTACTTGTCCAGCGAATCACGAATAAACTGGTTGGTTGCCGCGCCACCAGCCGGCAAATACGCACCCAACATGCCTCCCAGCGTGCCGCCGATGGCGCGTCCTGCCGTGACACCGGCCGGAACAGTGGCGGGTGCGGCGGGTCCGCCCAGACCGCCTAACGCTCCACCAATCGCGCTACCGACGGCGCCGCCGACCAAAGCCGGCCCCATCGTCGCGGCGGTGTAGGGGAAACTCTGTGTCGTTTCGGCCCACTCGCCGCGCGTGAATGGCATCCCGAGACCCATCGGCCGGTCGAATTCGCCGCTGTCGCGCAACGCTTGAAGGTTCGCCTGCTGGCGCTGGCGGTTTTTCTTCGATGGTCCGATCTTTCCAGTCCACCTCGGCGTAGGGGTTCTCGACGCCCTCCATGCTACTGGCGACGACGCCGGGAATACCGCGAAAGGTCTCAACCAGACCGCCGCCGATGTCCTTCAGTGTTTGCCATGCGCTAGCCGGATGGCTGGCTTCTGCCGGTTGCGCTGGCGTGGGCAATGAGGCCGGTTCCGTCGAGAAACGGCTTGGCCTATTTCGATACGCCTGCAAGCCCTGAGCAAGTTGAGTCGCATAGGGGATTATTGGCAACCGCGCTATCGAAAGACGGCGGCTGAACGGTCGGTTGCAGCGACGCTAGCGACCCCGTTGGCTTTTGCTGCTCGTCCCACCAGTTGCCCATGAGAAACCCCTAGATGTCTTCAGGAAACGCGATCTCAACCGTTACCGTAGCCACCGCCGCAGTGACATCGATGGAATGAATGGTCCCTTCCACGACATCGGACTTGGAGGCGGAAATCGTTCCCGAAAGGTTGCCATCGGCGACCGCAACCGCCGTGCCGCCCTCAGCGGTTCTGGTGGAGACGGTTGCGGTGGCACCCCGGCGATAATGATGGTGATCGTGGGTTTGCCGGAGTTGGACGCCGATGTTCTCTTGGCGCCAGTCGCATTGAACAGGATGGTCTGGGTGGTGCCAGCCGCCACTGCAACGATTTTTGAAAGCATGACACTACCTCTGTTGATGGACTTCAATCTGAAGCGTATTAATGTAACATCCATAATACCCAGCATTCCGGGTATTATCAGCGTGCCAATTTTAGAAGTGAGAAATCCTCACTTCTAAGTTTATCTCTGCTGCTGTTGCGCCATATAGGCCGCGAGCGGGTCTTCAGGCTTCGGGTTGTATCGCAAGATCAAGCTCGCCAGCGGCATCAGTTTCTTGATTCCTTCTTGGTCGCCCTTGTCGTAGAGCTGCATCAAATGATTGGTCAAGTCGGCCTCGGCCATCTTTCGATCCCCTTCCGGCATCTTCAGAAGGTGTTCTCGAACGTATTCTGCGCCCACTTCTGTTGCTGCTCGCTTGTGCGCAACGCGGTATCGGCGTTGATTTTCTGCTGATCCACACCCAAGCGTTGTTGTTCCAAGCCGGATTGCTGTTGCTGCTTGAATAGATCGGCCAGCGTGTTGGCGCGCGCCGTGTTGGCCGTGAGTTGCTGGCCCGACCGAGTGGCGGAGTCCTGCAACTGCAAGGCATTGGCCCGCTGCGCCATCTCGGCAAGCTGGAGTTGCTGACTGGTTCTGGCGCGGCTCACATCGGGAAGCAGCGTCCCCAGGGGAATCGGTTCGGCCGCTGGCGACATCCAGGGGATCGACACCCCGACGTATCCCATCCGTGCCGAAGCGGAAGCGCCCCACATTGGGATCGTCGAGCCGCGCTTGATTGAGGTCTTGTAGCGCAGCGGTCTGTCGGTTGATCGCGGCGACATTCCCTCGACCGTCCCGCCGTTTCCTTGGTCCCTGACGCTCACAGTTCCTTGACCGGGTGCAATCCAGAAATACCGGAAGCGGTTCCGCTTTGGCGCCATGTACTGCCTGGAGTATAGCGGATTGCTCCCTCCGGCGAACTGGCCGCCCAAGCGATCCCGCATCGCATTCTGATACTCCGCAGACCCCGGCGTCAGCGTGCTCCCCTTCGCGTACACATCGTTTCCCAGCGCATTGTTGTAGCCTTGCGATAGGGACTGCGTTTGCGTGGCATAACCGGGATTACCGGCAATGAAATCCGGCGTTGGCAAAGAGGCCCGGCGTCCGAGACGGAGGCCGACTTGGCCAGTATTGTTCAAGAACCCCAGCGGATTAGACTGTGGAGTGCGCTGTGGGAACGATTTCGGCATGTAGCTGCTTGGAATTCCGCCCCCTGCCGGGGTTGGCAACGATCCCACTCCATAGGCGTTACTGATGACGGGGCGCGAGTTGGATGTGAGGCGCTTGAGTCCCGTATCGAATGATTGGACCGCTTCAGTATTGAGACGGCGCTTGGTCGCGTCGTCCACGAGATTGCCGTAATAGCTAGGCATGTCACCGATCCTTAATCGTCAAAATCATCAACGCCCCACGGATAGCGCGACCCTTGGTATCGGGGCGACCCACGAATGGCGATACCCAGATTGGCATTCTCGCGCCGGGCTTCGCGCTGGCGAATCGAGATGGGCGGACCAACGAGTTGAGCAAGCTGGCGCTCACACTCGCGGGATCGATCCAGATTTTCCGTATCCGCGTCTCGCTTCAGGTAGGCAAGTCGGCATGTGGCCAGAATCAGCGTCTCATACAGCCCATCGTCCACGTCTTCGAGCGCCACGGTCGGCGTTTCTTCGCTGGAAATATCGCTCCACTCGAAATCAATGGCATAGCCGCGCCGAACGCGAAGGCGCAACGCATCATCCTGAACGGGGATGGGGAATAACCGCAAGATGCCCATCTTGGGTTCCAGGTAATGCGTGGGCTGACCCGTGAGCGTGCTCCATTCCGACCCACCGTACTTCGCGGCCAAGGCCGCACTAGTGGTCTTCACAAGAAGGGGTTTGGTACGGGTCGGATTTCGAGGAAGTCGCACTTGATCGACATAGAGAATCCGCGAGTCTATCGAGCTTCCGCCGTGTTCGCCGTGACGCTGGGTAAGCATAGCGTATCCATCGTCGCTCACCGCCTTCTTACCCGGAAATCGGCGGCGCGCAGGGCAACATCGGTCAGGGGCGCGCTTGAGAAGGCTGAACCGGTTCACGTGTTGCTCCACAGGCAACCCGTCGTCGTCCTGCTGTATCCGCATAGAAGCCGGACGAGGGGTCACCGCGATCCCGCCGAGATCGTGAAACCGCTCTCAGATGGAGTCGACGAGTTCCAGAAGGAGGATGCGGATTTAACCGCC
>JADJQQ010000021.1 GCA_016712625.1 Candidatus Competibacteraceae bacterium
CATCATCATCTTGCTGTCTCTATCGCCCGTCGAATCGCTTTAACGGCTTGGTCTGGAAGTAATTGGATCGCAGACGCTTGGACACTTGGCATCCATTCCAGTACTGCTTTGTATTGCGCTCGATCAACAAAATGGTACAGCATGATAATTGCACTTCCTTTGGATCGAGACTTCAACCGATAGATTCCAGGCTGCATTCTTACCGACAATCCCGGCCGGATCACAAATAGCCGCCGTCGGTCGCCTGCTATCCCGCCAGCTCTTGGAAGTCCGTTGATGATCTTATTGACTTCGGCCTGTCTTGGGTTTCCATAACTGTTGCGCGGCATATTGTCGGTAGGAACCGCACGCCATCCGCCCGGCAACCATCCTTTGCTGCGCAAGAACTTCTCTAACCGCTGATCGCCGCGCTGTCCGCCTTCTTTCATGCGTCTTGATGATGGCTGCGCGTTTTGGATCAATGAAGACCCGCGCCGTTAGCGTTTCCTTAGTCGCCTTATCAACCCGTGTTGCGCCTTTGATGAGCGGGGTTGGTCGATCGAAACGGGTTTCCAACTGAGTCCGCCCTATCTTTTGCGTCGCAAAGGCGGTCCCGTTAAGGGTTACGGTCAGCGCGTAGTTGATTTGATCGGATGCCAATCCTCGAAATAGGCGCTGTACCTCAGCCATTCCTCGAATATCGATCTCTACCATTCTCATGACCTTACAAAGTTCACGCCGGAATGATTACGCCCACTTCCAAACCTCGGCTATTATAGAACTTTAACCTGAATAATAGCACTGTGATCTATATTCGTTCTACCCAAATCAACGGCACCAGTCTTTGTCGTAGTAACCCTATGGGTTACAGAAATCTGAGTCGATCCGACAGATGACTTAACCTCTACAGCATAGGCCGTTTGGTATTCCGTGCCATCCAGCGTGATCGGCCCGACCGATGTGGGCTCGGTTTCTTTGGTTCCTCCTGTAACCGTCGCGGAATGCGCCGTAATCGTTTCACCGGTAGTCAACCAATCGTCATAGACGAAATAGACCCAATCGGATGAATCCTCATCAATTGGGTCATTTTTAAGAACTACCGGCTTTTTGCCATCGTGAGTGTATGCCATGTCAATTAAGTCGGGTCGGCAATCTCAACATCGAACGCATTCACGGTCACAGTTCCGCCGCTAGTCAACGCTTGGCTGGTGCATGTCGTCATCCAGATATTCGTGGCATCGGTCAAAACAACATGAGTTGCGGTCCCGCTCCCGGTTATAGAAATACTCGCTTGCTGGGCAACCGTCAATTTACGTCCGCTTGTATCGCCGTTGGCAATCGTGTAATCGCCGTTTCCTGCACCTGCCGTCAGCGTCACATTAGCCAGTGTTACCGCCGCTATTCCAGCATGGTTCGCCGGTTCTGCGGAAGTGACGTGCAGCGTGGTGCAATTATCAAGTTGGTTCAGGTAAGCGTCCAGGAAATGATCTTCGACTTTCTTAGCCATTTGCGGCCACCTTCGTTTTCACGTTTTCAGGATATACAGTCACGCGCCGATTCGGGTCAATATCGGGAGCGGCATCGCGGCCTTCAATCTCGATAAACCCGGCACGGTAAATCGCGTCAACCTCGGAATCGGTCAGAGCCGGGTAGTCATCGGTTTCGATGGTATTGCCAGCGCGCAAGACCAAACCATTGCTAGTCCGGTACGGGATTTGAGGAACGTCTTTGACTGTAATAAGCATTAGGATACCACTCGCGTTGATTGGGTTAAAAGAATGAATCTATCGGCAGGCGTTAATAAAACATATCGGTCAGATGCACCAAGCACGATAGCGCGTCCAGTCGGAACTTGCAATAAACCCGACGAAATACCAGCCATGTCAAACCGATTGGCTTGCAGTAAATCAGCGGGGAATATTGCATGTGCTTGAATCAGACCCGGCGACTCAATCCCTTGAGCATTCAATAAATCGGCTGGTGAAAGACCGAAAATTACATCAAGCAACGCGCCTTCCATTTCCTGTTCGTGCAATAGATCGGCAGGGACAAGGATAAAACCTTGGAACAATTCAGACGCATCAATCGAATTGACGTGAGTTAATTCGTTGGGCGCTATCGTGTGCGCTTGCGTCAATCCGGGCGACTCGATAGCTTGAGAACTCAATAGATCATCAACCGACAGACTACCCAAAACAGCCAGCGTCACGTTATCAACTGCTTGAGCGGTCAATAGCTCGCTTGGCGAAATAACATTAGCCTGTACGATAACCGGGGAGTCGAGAATAACCGCATGATCCATTCCAGCCGGAATCAGCACGTTGGACTGTACGATAACCGGCGAATCGATGGATTGCGCATTAAGTGCGTCGTTGGGCGATATGATATGCGCTTGAAGCAACAGAGGCGCATCCATTGCTTGCAAGGTCATCATTTCATCCGGCGTTATGTCGCCGGACACTACAAGGGCGATGTTATCCAGGGTTTGCGCGTGCGTTATGTCGGCAATCGCCAGCGTATGCGCCTGGATTAGCGTCGTAGCATCCATCGAATTGATTTGCAGCAATTCGGATGGAGAGATAAAGGACTGCTGCAATAACGTTGTCGGGTCTATCGCTTGTGTATTAATCGCATCGCTTGGAGTGAGCGTAAACGCTTGCGTGATCGTCGCGTTATCCAATGCTTGGGAATGTAATAATTCGGCTACCGATAAAATATGCGCCTGTAGCAAGGTTGCCGCGTCCATGCTTTGCGCGTGTTGCATGTTGTTTGGTAATATTGTTGCCGCGCCGCCACCCAACGAGTTGTCATAAATCGCTTGCGCTTCAGACGCGGTTGCGGCATCCAGCCATATTCGCACATCCGCGAGCTTGCCATTTATTGGGTTTCCCCGGCCAGTTGGCGTTACTGCTGGTGAGGCCCCGATTAAACTTGAAATTCCCGAATAGCCGGAGTCTGCATTAATTGCGGTCCCAGTTACATCCCACTGATGTATAGGCGTTGTATTGCCGTTCTTGTAAAGTTTTAACTCGTTCCCGGACAATCCGAAATCAAGCACCCAAACCATGTGGACTTTTGTTTCGTCAGGGTAGTCCGTCGCAGCGCCAACGTATGTGCTCCCATTAATACGAGCGCGCGCTGTAGCTCCGCCCGTTACGCCCACCATAAACTGATGCCCGGCTTCAAAGTACGAGTTCCCATTCATAAAAACACGGGAGTCGTAAGTATTTCCCTCTTCCCGCTCGTACCAATATGCAATCGTTATTTTAGTAGCTGCGGCAAGCGGGACAACGGACCCGAGCTGGATGTAATAAAAGTTTGAGCTATCATTGATCGGGTCTAAATCAATACCACCCGTTATTCCACCGCTCCCCCACGCTTCGCCCGATCCGTTCCACGAATACGTTTCTCTCCTAATGATCCGCTTCGCGTCACAGTCCCATCATAACTCGATGGCGTCCCATAGCCGCCGGCGTTATCAACCGCCGTACCGCTCGTTTCTTGCAGTTTCCACCAAAAATCAGGCGTTGCACTTAACGCCATTGGATCGCTCCCACTCGGCTCGATGTGGCCCCATACGCCAGTCGGAACTGCCGGAAGGGTTTGTGCCAGCGTATCCCAATCCGACGGCTCACACGGCCCGAGAGGATCGCCGCATTGATAGCCGGTCGGGGGTATTGCGCGGACGCGGGCTGAAATGACTTCTCCCGGTTGACCCGGAACATCGAAGGTGTGTTGTGTTGCAGTGATGCCATCAGCCGTTACCCCGTTTGCTTCTAGTTCGATTGTCGTTCCACTCGGCCAGTCTTGCCGGGCGTTCCACGCAAACGTCAGCGGGATTGCCGTTGCGCTTTGCGATGCGAGACCGAGCGCGGCGAACGGAACTAGAAGAACACCCAAGCAATTCAACAACCCTTTTCGTTTCACGGTGTTCAATAATCGCCCTCTCCAATTCATCGGAATCAACTTTGGCCCGAACGCGCACCTTAATTGCTTTGTGTATAGGCCAGCCGTTAATTAAACGGCTAATAAGGGTCGGATAAATAATCCCGTTTGAGCGCGCGATTGCACGCTGTTCAGCGGTAATTAACTTCCAGACCCTTTCCATCATTACGGGCCGGTTCTTATCAGGTTAATGGTCATCCCAGCGGGAACCGGAGGAACGGTTGGCTGATAACCAGCCGTTGCGGTAATCCAGCCGGACCACGCCGATATTAGCGCGCCGTTCACATTCTGTGCCGCAACTTCAACGGGGTCTCCCGGATTGGCGGTCAGAGAAACAGTCCAACTTGGCGAGGTCAGTACGGGCGAGACAGTCTCAGCGCCGCCGGTAACGCGGTACTTGGCTGCATAGGTTGGGGTATCGTCTGGATTCCAGGTAGGCGCGTCCCAACCTACAGTTAGTTGATACGTGTCAGCAACTGCAGTGCTAGACAAAACCAGCGCCGCTGCAATAAACCCAAACTTGATTTGTTTAATCATGTGCATCTCCGTACATTGATTTCATTTTTCCAATAACGGCCTTTTCGATCATAGTTAATGCACGTCCTCCCATGTGCCCGGAAATACCAACAACGAAAGCAGTAACCAGCGGTTTAAATTCTACGCTTTCGCACAACCAAAAGGCTAATACCCCACAAAACCCGCTAGTAGCAATGCTAACAATCGCTCTTTGTAATTGCGCATTTCCAGCATTTTCCGACCTGCTCTAAAAAATCCTGAAGAACAGACACAGCACCGCCGATTGCGCCAAGTATTACAACCAACGCATAGTGCGCAATAGAATAGTCTAACGGTGTCTTTTCAGGCATCACTGTTCACTCTTTTTGAGTTCATTTTTATTGAACTGGAACAGATGGGATTGAACTACCAACACACAACGCTCGCCAGCCAGCGACTTTCTCGGGATACGGGCCGATAGATCGCATCCATTCGCCTACCGTAATTCCCCGGCACATAATTAATTCGGCGGACGAATACGTTAAGTGATTCGCGCTGGCAACTTGATCGATTACCGTATCGACAAACGGAATCCCGCCAGCGCACCCGGCAAGCGGAATCATTAATGCCAGTAGTGCGGATCGCATAGCAGTCCTTTATGTTGATTATTGATTATTCAAATTAGCTCTTTGCTATTCCATCCGATGCACCCGAAACAACGGACGGCCGCATAAAACAACGCGGCGCGGATTTCGTCAATTCCAGATTCGATTAAGCCACGATAGAAAATCCCGTCCGCCGTAGCTCTCGGAAATGACTGTATTGAGTAAAGACAGTCGTGAACAATTGACGCAAGCGCGTATTGTTCGGGAGCGCCAAGGATGGACCATCCAAGCCGGGGAATGCTGGCATAATCCGTAATAAATCCGGTAGGCGCGGTTATAGCGCCATACTTTGAATCGATATAACGAAACGGCGCTTGCAACATCCAGCGCCGTCCGTCGATGTAGGAGACTATTAAGGGGTCTGGAAAGGCTTGCTTATTCATCATCCCTTACCGTCAAGACCTATCTTAAAAAAGCGTGGTTCTTTATTACGATAACCGGAGTTTTCCCTTTCGCCCATTTTGTTTTTGGGATTACCTTGACGGTGCAATAATGATCAGCGCCCTTTGAAACATCGTCCGCCGGTCCCCGCGTTCAAGCACGGATTCACATAAAGCCCGGAATTGCCTTCACGTCGTTTCTCTTGAGCGTGTCGTGATCATGCAGGATTTTGGATTGCGGGTCTGACTTGTTCAGCATGAAACTGCGAGATCCCTACAGACAGCCGCAATTGTCATCCTGAATACCGTCCCGGTTACGGCTCCACCAGCCTGGATTTTCGTAGCGATTGCGGATCACCCAGGCGACGGCGCGCTGGCCCATGCGGAGCTCGCCCCATAGCGCCTCGGCCCACACCGTCAATGCCATCGTGTCAAGGTCAAACGGGAATGTGTGTTCATTTTTGGCACTTTGTATCTTTCTTTGCACAAATCTGGAAACTGGCGGTCATCAACAGCTACCGCAACCGGAAGCGGGTTGCTGTGCCTAAACTGCTTGCACTTGAAACAGGCTGTGCGCTCCGGGCGGAGGAGCATCTGGACCGCTGATATTGGGCGTGGCTTGCTGGTCCATGGCTTCTTGCATTATCACATTTTAGACGATACATGCAAGCATTATTTCCCATCGTGGCGCTGTTCTCCCTCAGAGACTCGATCCCGTGCTTGAAGCCGTGCAGGAATGCGGCTTTGTAGTGCCTTCACCGCATTTCTCGTTGATGACGCTCTTGTTCCTCGCCGTGCAGTTGCAGGACGCTTTCGACATAAGCCCATCAAAACGGGGCTGCCAGCATTTCAGGTTTCATTTATTTATCCTCAGCCTCGATTTTCGCAATCTCATCAAAACATGGCATTGACGGCGGCAACGACCTGCGGCCACTCTTCATAAAACCACGGTTATCCGACTCCGGCCATCGGCGTGACAAAGTTGGGAAAGCTCGACAAATAAACCCTCCACCCTCGTCATCGATTGAAACAGTGGTCGCTTCTTCGCAATAAATCGGTTGGCCCACCCGGTTTAACGACCAACGAGTTCGTGCAACCATATTTCTCCGCTCATTGATTTATTTCTCAGTTTTTTGTAATTCATCTAACCGCCCGCTGGCCTGTCACAATCACCCATGGAACAGGCGCTAGTTCAGCACGTAGGGCGGAAATCTCTAGTCTAAGCTCAGCGATTTCCGTGTGATAGATTTTCCTTTGCAGAGCCAAACATATCTTGTGGAATGTCTGGATTAGCAAAAAGGTCATTAATGCCAGCCCATGATTGTTGTTGATTAGGTAACGGCATGATTCATTTCCTCTTCAGCCAGAACGGCTTTTAATCCCATCTCCGAATAAAATCAAGGTTTTCGCGTCGCTGAAGCTGCGTATCGACCGCAAAGGATAGTCGCCACCCTCCCGAACCGTGCTGCGAGATATCTGCTGATCTTTGGTGGTTTTTCATTGTGCCGTTTCACCTCCAGCAAAGAACTGGCCACCCATCAGCATATCCTGCCCAAATCCGCTTTTACCTTTGCTGCGCGGAATCTTGCCACGCAGGCCAGAGTTCGTCAGAATTTCCGCAGCCGGCCCGACGGGTTTTCATCCCGCCGCCGTTGATCGCTCAACCATACCGACCCGCCCCGCGCTTCGTTCAATTCTCAGGTAGTTGATGATCTGGCCCGAATATCCTGTTCGGTTAGTTTAAAGCGGGCGTCTATCCCGACGGTTCCTCCATCACGTTCAATCTGAGCAGGCCTGAAGATATGCAGCAGTCCTGGCGGCTCATCAAAGTCAAACACGAAACCGCCGTTCGCCGTTCCGAGTGACAAACACGGCGCGGATGGTTCCGGTTGCCTGATCGCTTGCCCCGACTTTGCGCGCCCGGTCCCCGACCGAAAAAGTTGCTGGCTTCATGGCTTCCTCAAACGGCAAATTCTGCGATTCCTGTGCGCTTTACTGACGTACCACCGGCACCCCATAGCGGCCCCATTCCGCGTAGAGGGCTTCCTGAGCCGATTTGGCGGCTTAAATCGCCAACCGTGGCCCGTAGGCTCGACAGGTCCCCGTCCGTGATCGCGTAAAGGTTCTTCGGGAGGCGGGTTGAGGGCGCGGTGGGGCTTGCGGTGGCCGGGCATGGATCACCTCTCCGGCCTGATGGTCACGATTTCGATCTGATGCGTTTCTCGCGCATTCTTTGCAGATCACCGCCATGTCGCCAACGCTGCCGTCTGGCCATGGGTGCTTGTATCTGGGTTGATATTAATTGAATCGCTCATCCCATAGCCTCAACTCAAAGTCTTGAAAAGTAGTATTTTCCGGCAAACATCGCACAAATAATAATCAGTTGATAATACCGATTTAGAGCATTCTTTAGTACTCATTCACCACCTCACTCCAGATAGCCACCACGCGTTACTTCAGTTTTTTGCATCGGTAAATGCTGAATGGCTTTCCATCAATTATATCTATAAAGACATGACCGCTCGCTTTGCAATTCG
>JADJQQ010000022.1 GCA_016712625.1 Candidatus Competibacteraceae bacterium
GGCTGCGTCAACAGCCTCCCCGGATGCGCACATGATAGCATCATTGCCGTAGTAATCCCAATATTCCCGCGTAGCGCGGTCAACAACCAGCGCACCTAAGCGCCCTTTCCAGTACCAGACGGAATTTTCCATACGTCGATAATTCCAGTTGGTACGTGATTCCTCCAGTCGTTGCACTTTGTTTGTGCTCAAATGTATCGTCGTCCTGTTGTTTAATATACAAGCTATTGAATTCTCTAACAATATATAGAGTGCTGTCCTGGGATTCATTATTGTGCTTCTCCTTTCTTAACCAACTTAGCAGATGGAGGATTATAAAAATAGCGATAGCATCCATCATCTTCTATGATAATCCAATAATCTTACTCTTATTTAGGACATGATCGATAATTCCATCGACGCAATAACCCTCCACCCAATTCAATTTCAACGTAATCCTGCCTCGATTCTCTTATCTCCAGCGTATAGCTTTCCTGTATCTTTACATTAGCTGCATTCCAAACAGGCCGCTAATCCATACAATTTTTCAGGCGTCTCTTGAATTCCAGTGACTTCAAGAAGTAGCGCGGCAGATGATTCATGGGTGTAATGTTCAAGCAGTGTTTTCACTCATCTGGAGTTGGGCAAAATACGCTATAAAGAACGTCTTTTTTTAGACACGTCTTCTTCAATTGTAAGCACAATTGGCTTAAATATAGAACTCTTTTTATTAGCTTTGATTGTGGTATCTTTTCAGCTTCTCATTTCTTTGTCTCTTTCTAGCGCCACATTTTCAACCGCTTTATTCAAACATTTCCGCAATCCCTTCACAGTCTTCCAGCTTCTCGGTAATCCTTGTCATGGAGAGAAAGGAGGTGGTGGCGCTTTCATTCGTGTAATACTCAGCCATTTTATTTCCCTGACTTCTTGTCGTTTAAAGATTCCCGCGTAAGACGGAATGGGCATTGGACGATTCTCAGATTGCAATCTTTCCATTAGTTTTACTTTCTTAACGAGAGAATCTCTCGTATAAATTGCTCGTTTTTGTACTTTTCTATATAGAGTTTTAGTATTTTTTTCTACTTTAATATTCTAAGAGGTTCTCCACTAACATCCAATGTTATCAAGGTCTGTAGGCTCTTGGCCTTTTTATCCACCATAAAGTAACTATTACTGATTGGTGCTGGTCTCCATCTCGTATCTGAAAATAACATATCCTTGTTTTCCATGCATCTTGCCACTTAACCGTGGTTGCAAATTCTTCAAGAGCTTCCGCATAAAATAGCGACGATTTACCGGGATTATTAGAAATAATTGGAGTCGCTTCATGAATAAATTGATCAAATTTTTCAGCGGAAAGAATAACTATTTGTTCATTAACAGTAATTGGATTTTCTTTTTATACAACGATTCATCTATAATAAAATAACGCCAATCGTTATTAGCGTGACAGATATTTTCCTTAACTCCAATCTTTATTAACTCATAAAGCGCATATCTAACCGGATATGTACTTATCCCGCATGATTTCTCTATATTTCCTCTGTTGCAATTAGGATTGTCGCGTAGATTAGTCTATGATGATTTCAGAAGTAGTCACTATCGGCGCGTCCGAAGTTTTCCGATTAAAATCAAGCATCAACTGGTAATCACGTTAATGCACAGAGTACCAGTATCCACTCTAGTGAATAAGGCTGTTGCTTGTACCACAACAACAAGCCTTCAGCGCCAGGTGTCTGAGAACATCATCTCAGCAATACCCACATGATTGCACTGCTCGCCGCTATGTTGTAGCTCGAGTATCGTTCGGAGTACTACCGCTTACGTGTTGTCTTGATTAAACTGCGAGATCAAGCAAAGTCCCCTGAGATGATTTGGCGGTAGCTAGATTGCGGCAAAGCCAAATCCCAATATGATCGTTTTAATTCCACTTTAAACGTCAAAGTCGCTCGTCCTTGTTGAATAGATACATGGCCCTCGCTTTGCCAATTCCAGCGAAAGGAGAATGGAGAAGATCGTCTTGGATTCGTCCACGGTGATAGCCGCTCGATAACTTCCAGTTGTGGCGAAATGAAGATCCGCAACGCTCGTCGTCGCTTTCCCTTGCTGACCTGGAGCAAGGTATTCAGATGGATTGATGTCCATCCATACCGGAAGATGCGTACCGCTTACACAGTTTAACGGAAATCATCGGGATTCTTTGTCACCGGCTCGGGTTATCGCCGGGCATCTTAACCAGATAATCTCAGGAGTCACTTGCCGACGAGTGCAACTATCTTTCTCAGTTGCTTATACAGCAAACCGATAGACTTGGTAGCTACATTACCGTAACTGGGTCTTTCCAGATTACGACTTCAGAATGGAAAATCCATCCGGCATTAACAAACATGCGGATCAATTCGCCGCGAAAATCTTAGTCCCGATAAACCCGTCATGCTGATAAGTAGCAGGTAGATTCATGCAGTGAAAAAGAAAGCAAACGCCCTGATTTTGTCACCTAAACAATTCACCAATCAAGTATTCAAAGGTGCGCATAGAACTCTGATGCGTTTCGACAATTCCCCATGTCCCGATCAGAATTAGAGTAGGTATACAATGACGCGAACAGCGGCGAGAATATGGTATAATCTGGATTCATCATCCATTTCCTGCGTGAGTTCAACGCAGTCGCCAAGGTGAAGATCAAAGCCGGGTCGGTCTTGATGTCCCTCGCTTAATCGCTCTTTTCGATAGTGATCCCTTTAACGTTCCATCTCCGTAAATCTCCGCATGTGGGCAACCATTTGACCCGACATCTCGTAAGCCTGAGCCGCTTTCGTTCAAGATTCTTCTTGATCGCGCCTTCGCTTTCCGATGATATTAAATGGACGTTGACCTTGTTTTTGCCCAAAGCGATAACACCGCCGCACTGCCTGATAGTACGACTCGAATGAATCATCCATTCCGACAAAGATCATATTGTGGCAGTGTCAATTCAAACCAAACCCAGTAATCGATGGCTTGGTAATAATGACGCGAGAATCACCAAAGGTAAATCTTTTTGATTCTCGATTCTTCTCTTCAATCGACAATGACCCATAGACCTCCTCGGCATCCGGTATGAGCTTCTTGAGTCCGGTTGATTCATCGTTCAAATTGCACCAGATGATAAAAGTCTCATCCGATGAATTGACAATATCAGCCGCAAGCTGTACCCGGTCATCAAGGGATGACCTTTTCGCGCTCCGCCGGTCGCTTAAGGTTTGCGCGATGACCGGAAATAGCTGGTCATCAGGGACAAACTGCGCATCAACAACATGCTGATTGATGTCCAGCCAGGCAGGATGTACCGCGATCCGTCAAATCCAATATCCTCAGGGCTTCTAATACAAGCTGACCATGTAGCCATCCATTCCCAGAACTTGGTTTTCCCATGCCCTTTTAGTCTCCACTTCGACGTATCGCCGCCGTCGTGAATAAAGTAAGTGGCCAGCATCTCTGTGCGTGTCATTACTCCTAAGAATTCTGCCTGATTACCAAGCTCCATAAAGTCATTCGGGCTTGGCGTTGCAGTGCATGACAATCGGTAAGGAGTATTCTGGAAGCTTTCAATTAGGGCGGTTCTGATTTTTCCAGAAAGGCTTTTAAGGATGCTGGATTCATCGAGAACTACGCCGATAAAATCGGCTGCCGAGAAATGGTCCATCATTTCATAGTTGGTAATCACGATTGACGCTGAGGTTTTATTACAGCTTCGCGCGTATTCGACCTCTACGCCAATGCGCGCGGCCTCTTTGACGGTTTGCTGCGCAACGCACAATGGCGCAAGAATCAAGACCCGCCCTTGCGTATGCTTTACCACTTGATCGGCCCAGGCGACTTGCATCGCGGTTTTACCAAGTCCGGTGTCGGCGAAAATTCCAGCACGTCCCCGCTTACAGGCCCATGACACGATGGCAGATTGAAAGTCGAATAAGTTATAAATGGTTGCGTCGGAGTCAAATCCAGCAATTAGATTTGACTTGGTTTTTTTCGCGAGAAAATCAGTATAATCAGTCATGGCTAACCTCTAGCTCAGGTTGGTCTAATGGCCCGCACGGTCTACACACCGGCGCGGGCTTTTTTGTGTATGGATTGCCCGGATTACCCGCCGGGCACGAATTCACTTGCGCCACGGCAGGTCCGGGCGCACGTCTTCACGCTTAAAGCCAAGGATCGTCTCGATGCGCTCAAGCTCTGCAACGGGAATTTTCCGTTTCTTAAACCATCGGCAAACGATTGATCTGTCGCGGTTTAATGCCCTGGCGACCTCGGACTGTTTCATGTCGAATATGCTGTTCATGGCCTAGTTTCACACAATGCAACTTTTTTTTCAAGAGGGCTTGCATTGCATGTTGCATTGTGTGAAACTTCATCCAACCCGCCGCCCTGGACATCAGCAACGGCAAGGTGGCGGGCCAATCCTTCCTTTGGTGGTTTCCCTGGCGGTGCGTTGATTCCCGCCGCCGGGGCTTTTTAAAGGAGACGAACATGAAAGAGAAAACCAACCCATACATCACCGCCGTTCGCGTTGAGCGGCCGGCCACCCTAGCCGATTCAGACCTGCGCCGGGCCGACCGTGACCTGTTGGAGCGGTACCAGGCCGTCATGCGACTTATCGATGGCGACCCGGCCGCCCAGCGCAACCCGGATCCGGCTGTTATTCGTGATTTCGTCACCGGGCGCACCGGCGGCGATGCTCAGGCCACACCCCTTCCCTCTCGCCCGATGGCGACCCGCAACCCGCCGCCCAGATACAACTTGATCGGCATCGCCGCCAGCATCGCGCTGGTGGTCGGTTCCATCCTCGCTGCCGCCTGGCTGGTGATGAACTAAGGAGACGGAAATGGATATTAAGAAAATAATTGAAGATCACCGGATTTGGGTCGCCAGTGATGGAGGGGAGCGCGCCAACCTGAGCGGGGCCAACCTGCGCGGGGCCAACCTGAGCGGGGCCAACCTGAGCGGGGCCAACCTGAGCGGGGCCAACCTGATCCTGGCCAACCTGAGCGATTCCGACCTGAGCGGGGCCAACCTGAGCGGGGCCAACCTGATCCGGGCCAACCTGAGCGGGGCCAACCTGATCCGGGCCGACCTGCGCGAGGCCAAACTGCGCGGGGCCGACCTGCGCGGGGCCAACCTGAGCGGGGCCAACCTGAGCGGGGCCGACCTGAGCGGGGCCGACCTGAGCGGGGCCAACCTGAGCGGGGCCAACCTGATCCGGGCCAACCTGAGCGTGGCCAACCTGATCCGGGCCAACCTGAGCGGGGCCAACCTGATCCGGGCCAACCTGAGCGGGGCCAACCTGCGCGATTCCGGATTAAAGGTTTTTCATGGCGGCGAATGGATTGCGTACATAACCGCTGAAAAAATACGAATAGGATGCCAGCATCACTCTATCGAAGATTGGAAGAATTTCACGGACGACGAAATAGACAAAATGGCAGGCGGCGCGCTGGATTACTGGCGCGAAAATAAGGAGATCATTCTGATGATTGCAGGCTCAATCAAATCCAAAGGGGAAACGCCATGAACGATCTTCAGAAGAGACGGGACATAGAAGCGCTCGCGATCGTGCGGGCGGAACTGGAACGCCAGCGGCTTGAAAAGCTGGACGCTTGCTTGGAAGCGTGGGCGGCGGTGATTACGGACAAGCCCATGCTGGCATCAACTCCGGTGAGGCGGCCATGAACCTGCGCCGGTTGATGTTCGCCGGCCACGCCGGCGGGTCTACCCTGGTCGGGGTCGGCCCGACGGCGGTCATCCGTGCGCTGGGCAGCAAGTTCGATGTCGTCAGCGCGCACATTCCCGGCGTCTACGACCGTGAACTTAGGTGCTACGACCCCGACACGGGGTTGCGCCTGCGTGTGCAGTATCGGCAGGACCGGAACGGGTGCTGGCAGTACCAGCCGGTCGCCGTGCGCCGGTCCCACCATTAACGAAAAAGCCGACTCGTAGTCACAGCTACGGGCCGGCCCTGAGGATAAAGAAGATGCAAGCGAAAATCATACGCATTCCCTCGCCCCGGCGCAACCCGCGTCATCCGGTGCGTTACAGCCAGCAAGCGCTGGACGCCCTGACCCAGCGGGCGCTGGCGGAGCTGGTCGTGGATGTGATGGAAGAGCGCGGGCATGTGGCGCCGCGCCCGACTTTGGAGGTTAAGTCATGAGCCAGGAAATCCAGAAGTACCAAGCGCCGGACGCCCAGGTAGTCCCCTACGCCGAGATGGAGCGCATGGCTGCCTGCATCGCCCAGAGCGGTTTGTTCGGGGTCAAGTCGCCGGTCCAAGCGCTCGCCCTGATGCTGATCGCGCAAAGCGAAGGACTTCATCCAGCAACTGCCGCCCGCGATTACCATGTGATCCAAGGCAGGCCGGCACTCAAGGCCGACACCATGCTCGCCAGGTTTCAAGCAGCGGGCGGCAAGGTGGAGTGGCACGACTACACCGATACGGTGGTATCCGGGACGTTCAGTCACCCGGCGGGCGGCAAGGTCAAGATCGAGTGGACGCTCGAAATGGCCAAACGCGCGAAGCTGACGGGGAAAGAGGTCTGGACGCAGTATCCCCGCGCGATGCTGCGGGCCAGGGTCATCAGCGAGGGAATCAGGACGGTCTACCCAGGGGTACTGTCGGGCATGTATACCCCGGAAGAAGTCGATGATCTGAAGGACATCCATGGCGAAGCCGAAACCACCGGGCCCGCCCCACCGCCGCCGCCCATCGCGCCGCCGCCGCCCATCGCGCCGCCGCCGCCCATCGCGCCGTCAGATTTTGATGCCGAGATTGAGGCCATCAAAAGCAAACCAGAATTGCGCAAGTGGCTTCAAGAAACGATGAAAGATTACGGCTGGCGTAAAGATGATCCGGTTTACGTTTCCGTGAAAACCGCTTGCGCCGAACGCGCCACCGCGATTGATGCCGATGCTGCGAAGCTGGCGGAAATCCAGACTGCGGATGAATTCGATGCGGGCCTTGGGCCGGTGCAGGACGTGGAGTAGATGCAATGAAGAACATCGAAATAAAGAACATCGGCCCCATTGCATCGGTCACGATCCCGGTCCCGGAAGCGGGCGGAGTGGTAGTACTTACCGGGCGCAACGGCAGTGGAAAGAGTCACGCCCTGGAAGCCGTCAACGCGGCAGTATCAGGCAAGGGCAAGCCGCCGCTCAAAGACCTCGCCAAGCAAGGCAGTGTCAGCGCGGCCGGCGTCATCTAACTGTGGGCCGAGCCGTGCGCCGGTCTGGCGAGCTGGAAGTAAGCACGCTGGAAGGGCGGCTCTCGGTCGCCGACCTCGTTGATCCAGGTATCGCCGATCCGATCCGGGCCGACGCGACACGCATCAAGGCGTTGGTCGGACTATCTGGCGCGACGATTGACCCAGGAGACCTGCATGGGTTTCCTGAAAACCTGCTAGATGGTATCGATCTCGATGAGCCAGTGGCGGCCATGGCGGAACTCAGAAAGCGCCTGAACATCGGGGCATCCGAATATGAAAAGCTGGCCGCGAAAGATGAAGCGGCGGCCAAGGCGTTGCTTGAATCACTGGAAGAGCTTGACGGGGCGGCCATAGACCCTGACAAGGCGCAAGAGCGAGTCACGCAAGCGTTGCGAGCTATTGACCGACTTGAAGGCCAAATCAAGCTGGCGGTCGATGCGTCGGCAAGAAACAAGGCGGCTCGGGATCGGCTGGCGCTGATTCCGGTCGTTGGTGTTGATGCAGCACAACGCGACGCGGCCCGGCTTGAGGATGTCACGGCCGAGAAAAAGGCGCTCGCGCTGAAATTGAAAGCCGATTACGAGGCGGCGCTTGCTGATTACAAAACTAGCGTCGTTGATAGAGACGCTGCTATCGCCAATGCTGAAGACGCGCAAGCACAAGCGAAATTGCGCGCCGAACTCGAACGGCAGATTTCAGAATCGGAAATCGCAAAGCCATCCTACGAAGAAATTGAGGCCGCAAACTCCAGAACTGGCGGCAGCGAAAGCCGAACAGACCAAGGCTGCGCAACAGCAAGCGATGAATCAGCAGCGGATCAAGTCAGATGAGCTTTTCAGTTCGTCCCAAGAACACGCGCAAGAAGCCATCGAACTGCGGCGCAAGGCGAAACAAACTGATGAAGTGCTATCAGAAATCGTCTCGACGTTGGCCGGTTGTCCGTTAACCGTCATTGAAGGCCGGTTGTCTACGCAAACCAAGCGCGGCCCCACTTTCTACGCCGATCTATCGATGGGTGAGCGGTGGCGGATCGCCCTGGAAATCGCCATCGCGGCGGTCGGAGAAGGTGGATTGCTGGTGATTCCGCAAGAGGCATGGGAGGGTCTTGACCCTCTTAATCGAGAGGCGATTGCGCAACAGGCGAAAGCGGCCATCGTGGTGATTCTTACCGCAGAATGCAGTGACGGTGAGTTGACCGCCGAACCCGCTTAATACAACTCCCCGGCTTCGGCCGGGGAAGGAGAAACAACATGTGGTCAATCGTAAAGCATAAGAACGCCGGACAGCCCATCCCGCTGTTTAACAGCCCATGCGAGAGTATGGCGAAAGGCCGGTTTGCTCGGTCGTGCGAACTACTCAAGAAAGGCGAAACGCTGGAACTGTGGCATGACGGCGTGCTAGTCACCTATGCCCAGGCGCACCGAGTCGGCCCGGTGCCGGTTGAAGAACCCGTTGTGGTTGAAGTAGTGATGCCATGAAATACAGATACTACATTACTGATTTAATTGAAGGCGTTGTTGTCGGGACCAATAGCCGCGCAATTGCTGATCATTTCGCGGCAAGCGATGACTATTTTGTCGTTGACGCACAAAATGGATTGTGGCTGCAATCCGATGAAGAATTTGAAATAAACGAAGCTGAAAATTGGGAATAATCATGACTGCAAAAATCGTTTCGATCCGCACTCGATCCGGCGACGATTTGACGCCGCGCTTGAAATTCCAGTCCGCGCAACCCATCAGCCAGCGCAAAGCAATTCGAGCAACAATTTGGCCGGTAGTCCAAGCCCGCATGAGCGATGTTTCATTGAATACAGTCAGCAACAGCAACCGCGCCGCATGGGCGCGAGCGATTCTGCTGGTGGTTTCAGCGGCGGCGCTATCTTGTGCGATTATTGGGTGGTCGCTTTGAAAGCATTCAAATTCAGTCCAGGTGATCGCGTTCGGAAAATCGGTGGAAGCTATCAAGGGACCGGAGTAATTAAGGCCGCATTCCGTGCCGATGATGGCACCGCGCGCTATGTATTCCGCTTCGATAATCCTCCTGGGTTGCTGCATATATTTAATGATGGGCAACTAGAAAAACTGGATGCATGAAGTGAACATCAAAAGCCTGACTCCAAAACAACGGAAAACGCTAGATGGCCTCGCAAAATTAGGGCGTCCAGCGAAACGACTTGAGATTGCGCAATCTGGTGGAATTGACGGGACTCAAGCCGCTCATGCGCTTAGTAGGCTAGAAGCATACGGTTTTTGCGAAAACGATGACGAATATCAATGGACGATTACCGATGCCGGGAAATCGATATTGCTAAGCCTAGAAATAGAAGATCGGGAAGCCAATAAGCAAGACGAGAGTAATTCTGATGAAGAACCTGCGCATAGTCTCGAAGACGAAATAAAGGCATTACGTGGAAAGATTCGATATGCGCCGGACTTCTCAACATCCGATGCGGCTTTCGTTTGCAAAGCGCTCAGCGAAGAACTAGCCGATATGCCGTCTATCGCAATGATGCTTGCGAAGATGGCTAGATATTGGGATGGGCTAAAGTCATGATCGTGTACAGAGTGCAAGACAGTTCAGGACGCGGGCCGTGGATGGAATGAACACTAAATACTACCAATGGATTAGCATTAAAGAGCAGATGCCGGCGCTAGATACGCCAGTGTGGCTATACGATGGAAATAAAGTATTCATTGGAGGTCTGATTATCGTCAATGTCGGAGACGATCCATTTCATGCTTGGGCGTCTACATACATGATGAATGTGTATTTTGAGAAAGACGGAACCTGGAGCGCTGACTTCGAGTATGACGATGATTACTTACCAACCCACTGGATGCCATTGCCGACACCGCCTTCAAAAACTGGAGAATAAATCATGGCTAAGAAATCACTAACCGGATTCGAATGCTACAAGGGCGGGCGTTATGTGATGGGCGAAATGACGCCGGTATGGGTAGCGGACCATGGGTGCTGCGGTGTAAAGCTGATCGCGCTGCGCGATGACGGAAAGATCGAGGTCGCTGAAGACGACTAGGAAAAAATATTTTCGCTACCCCATTGCATCGTAAGTATACCCGCGTATAATAGTAGTCGAGGGTAAGGCATGGGGCCGGACCGGATGAAGGGGAACGAAGATGAAAATTGAGATTTCAGAAAATGATTTGGGTAGCTGGGTTTTCGTTTACAACAACAACAAAAAGGCTCTGACTGGTAAGCGAGTAACACATGGAAGCTTTGAAGTATATGAGTTTTTCGGAGACGACGAAATTGAATGGTTTAAAACAGATATTGACGTTCCTTCTGATATGATAGATGGAAAATCGATTAGCGAAGCGGATATGGTTATTGAAAAGGCAATACGGGATAGTGAGTTTTCTTATTTAGTATTCGGAGGAATCATTGATGATTCTGACAAAAATGAATACGATTTTTCGTGAACTCAAAGATGCCTAACTCCACCACCCCAGCATCCCGCGCGGCCCGCCTCACGGCGACGCGTCGGCAGGAGGCTAAGCGCAAGGAAGAGGGTTGGCGCAAGGTAACGGTCTGGTTGCCGCCCGATGCGGTTGCTAGGCTTGATCGGCTTGCCGAGTGGCACGGCGGGATAGGAGCGGCGATTGAGGCCGCGCTGAAAGCCGGTGAGACGGTTGAAGGTGCCGGCTCGAACAGTCGGAACGGCTCGAAATCAAGTAACCACAAAGCCCCGGCTTCGGCCGGAGCGAATCTGCTCAGGTGCGGGACAGCCTTCAAGGCATCCGACACCAAAGCGAAGTTCGGAACCGGCCGACAGCGAAGTACGAACGGCGGAAGGCGGCGAAGAATTGGGGAACACCATGAAATCACTATTTTTGATCGCCTTGGTTTGCGCGGCCCCCGGCTGGGGTCAAACGATGTACAAGTGCCCCGATCCTTCCGGGGTGACGAAGTACCAGCAAATGCCCTGCTCGCCAACGGGCGGCGGCGATGCCATCACGGTCAAGCCGATTGCCGGCAGCGGCGGCGGGTTACGTCCCAGTGAAGCGGCGGCACTCAAGAATCTCAGCGAGGGCAACGCGGCGATTGCGCAAGCACGCGCTGAAAAGCAAGCGCGAATCATCGCCGAAGACCGGCGGCAAGAGGCACTAAACGTAGAAAGGGAAAAAGCGGAAGCGATGCGCGAACAAGCGGCGGCAATTCGGGCGCTTGGCTATCGGTATTAAGGCAGGCGTCAAGAGATACTTGACCCCTGAATCCGTCGCCGCGCGTGCCACTGATCCAACCTTTTCGCCCGCCGCGCACACCCGCAATCCACGCCAAGCCGTCGGGTCACCGCCGTGACCACCCGTTCCACGCCCGTCGACCGCAGCGCGCGGGTGACCTTCTGCCCGAGCAGCTCACGCGCCATTACGGCGTCGCAAGGTCAACGGAAAGCTCGCTCGCATCAAGCTCTTCGTTTGTGTACGAGACATCGATTTTGTTGATGGGGTATGTGGTTCCGAAGATCAGCGTCTGACCGGCCTGCATTGGCATGGAAACGAACGAGGATGGCGAGTCATCACCCAAGTCGATGTAGATATTTAGAATGTCGATGTCGTGATTGCTGGAGACCCGCACGTATCCCGGCAAGCAGGTTTCGCCGGTGACCTGGAATTTGACCAGCGCATAGGTTTCTCCGGCATTGACAAGAATCGGATCGGCCCAAGTGAGCCAGCCGCTTTTGTAGTCTACCGTCGCGAGCGAAGAGAGCGCCGTCCAGTTCAGCGCACACGACCCGCCGCCGGATGCGGCGGATAGCGTCAACGTGATAGGGCCATGTGTGGCTCCATCAATCGTGGCCGACACGGTCAACGTGCCCGCAATCGTTTCTGGATCAGCAGCGACAACCAGCGCTTGTCCGTCTGGCGTCACGACGGGCGGCCCCGATTCGCCGGCTTCGCTGTCTTCCCAGATTGCGGACCACACAACCTCAGCGTCACAAGTTTCGCCGACGATCTTTGCCACCGCCAGTGCGGCGTTGTCGGCGTCGATCACGGCCGTTTGCTCAGTGGTCGCATACTCACCGGCGGCAAACCAATACAGCCCAGTGATAGCCGGTTCGCAGACTGTTTGTTCGCATTCGACTGGCGTTGCGGCGGCGGGGGCCATCGGTACGGTCATGCCGATTTCACGGCCGGGCACCTGGACCACTTTGCGCTTGATCACAACAGCTCGATCTCGGTGATGACCGCCGCGCGGCCGTCCGCTTCGATGCGCAGCACATGCCGGCCCGGCGTCGCCTGGAAGCGCACCTTGGCCTCGGCGTCGGCGGTGATCGGCCCCTTATCGTCAATCCAGACCTTGGCGCCGGGTAGCGGCTGGCCGGTTTCGTCGGTGATCGTGATCGTGGCGACATCGCCACCGGCGGAAATCGTGTACTCGGTACGGATCGGGTCGAACGCGCCAGACTGCCGGACCAGGGTCACGGCTGGCGTAAGCCCAGCGGGCGCTTGCGCGGTGATCGATACCTCGCCGCGACCGTAACCCGGATCGATGTCCATGACCACGGCTTCACCGGATACCGGCAAGCGCGGATGACTTAGCTTGATCCAGCCTCCGGGTTGCAGATCGCGGAACTGAACGCCCGTTTTAAATTGAAACGACCACAACGGCCGCGCCCGCCATTTCAACCAGGCGGTGGCGGTGGCGACCGCTTGGCGCGCAGTCTTGACCCAGGGCATGGCCAATTCGGCTTCTCGAACGCCATGCCGGGCGCTGGCGGTGGTCGCTTCCAGCACCACGCTTTGCTGTGCTTTGCCGGCTGCATAGTCCCAGTCAAACGGCACGGTCAGGCGCGTGGTCAAGTTGGACAGATCGCACTCCGCAGACCACGACGACAAGTCCAGCGGCCCGAAGTCCGCCCACAGCGGCCCGGAACTGGGCGGCGGGAACGGCACGGCAAACCCGGACAGCCCCGCCGACCACACCGCGCCGACCTGATGCAACACGAACACCAGCGCGGCCCGGACAGTCATCCGCGAATTTATCGCGCCGCCCAGCTCCAGCCCTTCGTTCACGCACCAGGCGCGGAAATCTTGCAGGTCGGAACGTTGGTACAGGTCGTTGATGATGTCGGCCGGGTTGCCGGACAATCCGCGAACCGTTGCCGACACGACGGCGGAGGTATCCGGCGCTTCCGGCAACTCCAGAAAAGCCACGGCATGGCCGGTCAGGTCCGCGCCGTTCTTCCAGCGCCAGCCGTCCATCGTTGCCCCATCCACCGTCACCGCGTCAACGCCGTGCAGCGCGTGGTCCGCCAGCACCAGCGTCGTTCCAGTTTCCGAGTAGCGGATCGGCGCGACGGCGGCGCGGCCGTAAACGCGCGGGATGATGGTGATGGAATCGTAACCTGGCCACGCGGAGGTATCGCGCAGCGCAATCGAGTCAGAGAGGGGGCGAGCCATCAATACCAACGCCGCTTCGGCGGTCTTCCAGACCCGGTCTTGTTCTTGATGGCGCGGTCGATCCGCTGCCATTCTTCATCATCTTTTTTGATGACACTCCAGGCCAGCATCAACCTTAATTTCCAAACTGGCTCAATGTCGTAATCCCGCTCGCTGACCGCATCTTGTTGGTCTTCCACCGTCAGCCCTCCACCCTCAGTTCCACCGTTTCAGCCGTTACCCGCGCCCCATACAGCACGCCAGCCATAATCTCATCACCGTCCACCTCGACGGTGCAATCCAGGCCCAGGGGCGGGCTGGATAACCATTCCGGGAAAAATGCGGTCTGGGGGCATGTCGCCGTGAGATTGGCGACCTCGCCGGACAAGGGCCGGTGATAACCAGAGAGCGCGTCAGCCGCGATGTCGAGCGGGTGATCGCCGGAGAACCGAATCAGGATGTTCAAGACAGCACCGCCGCAAGCGGCAAGGTCAGCGACAACGCCCGCCGAGTACGGTCATCGGGCTGGAATTCGTACCAGTCCGACAGATCAACCGCGTCAGTATCGATTCGCGCCAAGATTGCATCTTGTGGGAACAGAATCTGCGGCACCACGACAATCGGCGCGTCACCATCCATCTTGCAATCGTCGATCATCGCAAGCAGGGTATCTGCTGCCTCTTGCGATAGAAAATCCTCCCACGCCAACTCACCCGCCCGGCCCGCACCCAGATACGCCGCGCGCGGGTTGATGCCGGCAGGTCGGTCCATCGCATAAGATCGCCGCCAAGTCATCTTTGCATCGTAGGGAGCCACGAAGGGCACGCCGGCATAGACCCAGCCCAGACTCATCCCGGTGGCGCTCGCCACGGTGACGACCATGCTGCGGACGGTCGTCAAGGGCGCGGTCAGAGCGGTCAGGATCGGCCCAGCGGCCACGGTCGGGGCAATCGTCGCCAGCGTGGTCCCGCCGCTGTTCTTGAGCGCAATGGAGATGGTGGCGGGCGATACCAGCCCGTGCCGCAACAGCCCGACCATGGAAATGGTTTGATCCGATGTCCACTCCAGCGTCAGATAAGCCGTCGCGCCGGACCATTGCCACGTTTCTCCGTGCGCCGATTGCGTGTGATCCGGGGCGTTCGGCTGCCGGACCGAATAGCTGTACACGTCACCCTCGACAAAGCTGGGCGCGGCCCCCGATTGAAACAGCGCCGACAGGCCATCGGCCAGGCTAACCGAGTCAGCAATCGCGGTATCGCTGGACCACGACCCGGCGTTCTTTCGCCACCTGAACCGCCCACCTGCCTCGACACTGAACGAGAACTGGTCATCGAGCGCGAAATCAATGCCGCCTCGGTGAATCGCGAAGTTGAGGCCGCCGTCGGCATAGGGGTCTTCGTCAAAATTCAGCGCGTAATCGGCCAGCGCCCCATCAACACTGCCCCGCACCGCCCATGTCAGCATGTCGGTGCCGTCCACGCCGCCGGCAAACGAAAGCGGCCCGCCGCCGATGATCGGGATTTTGTAGGTATCGCCAATCTGGTATGGGTAATTAGCCGTCACGTCGCCGATGGTGATCGTGATCGAGTCGCCCACTTTGAGCCGTTCCTCGCAGCCTGTTTGCGGCCCGAAGCTAAATTCGTGGGTCGATGTAGGCACCATTTTGCCGTCAGCGTTGGGCGCCATTACGACAGAATGGTAATAAACATTACTGAAAACAGGCAAATACGCAGTCCCTTCGATGACCCAATAATGGGCGTCACCCGGATCACGCCAGCAGCCATCCCCGCCGCCGGCGTCAGATTTTGGGACGAGGCCCGCCAGGGCTCGGACGTAATCCATTTTTGCTTGATAGCGCGATGCGAATGTTTCCACGTCCCACGCGATGCCCGGCTGAGCCGCTATTCCGGCATCGCTATTGATGTCAACATCACCGGCCGCAACGGCTCCAATGTCCTGCCATAAGGCAGATCCTGTGACTAGATTCCCCGAATCCAGGAGCGACCATTTCTCTATTTTTCGATCATGATGCGTCGGCAAATAATACCGGGAAGTAGTCCCTCCCGTGCCGCTTACTGTCTCGATTTTTAGGCACACATAACGACGCAGCGTTTTATCACCGGCTAGCGTTATGATGATTTGACCTTCTGTTGGAACGCCGACTGTGATCGGATTTCCATACGTCGCATCATTCTCCATCGCGATGGTGATGCCGGTCAGCTCCTCCCCGTCGACCCCTTCCAACGGAGTCAAATCCGAGTCGAGCCCGGTCATCGCTGAATCCCAAGCGGTCAACGCGCCGGATGCTGGCGAGTCGCTGTCGCCGAAAATATCAGCGAGACATTCGGCCAGTTTTGTCGTTGCCGTGTCAGCGAGCTGCAAATCGAGCTGAGCGGATCGAAGTTCGCCGGCCACCGTGATTTCGGTGTTTGCCGACACAAAACCAGCGCGCCACGCATAAAGCGTTTCCAGCCGGGATTGATACCCGGCCACCAGTGCGCCCATATCAACGGCTCCTTCTATGTCGATTCCCAGGCATTTCGACGATGGCCCACCGGAAACGGTGGCCTCGCTGCAATCGCAATCCGCCGCGGGGCGGGCAGTCCAAACTAGTCGCAGCGTTTTCGATGACGCGCTGGCGCCGAGCTGCGGGCGATCCAGGCAGATCGCCGGTACACCGGTGGTGTCGCCGGTATCGCGCGGGAAACTGCGGGCAGTGATCGCCATGACGCCGGACACCGGTGACTCGACGCGTGGAATGACCGGGATGCGAAACTGTATCGACGCGCTGTCGGTGTACAGCGCGCCGGTCACTGCGTCAGCCAGCGCCGTGCCAGCCGCTTTCGAGCGCACCGCCCATGTTTCGGCGCCGACCGGCGAATTTTTCGTGCATTCCAGTGTGATGGTTTCGGTGGGACTGGACGCCGCGACCGAAACGTCGGTGAGCCCCGGCATGCGGTCGGGATCGCTGGCAATGATCGGCAAAGCAAAGGCGCTGGTGCGGATCGGCAAATCAATAGCGGCAATGCCGTTGGGCTTGGCGTTGTTGCCCACCGCGCCGACTACTTCCACCAAGGATGACGCGGGCAGGGCTGACAGCAGGCTGTAAAGCGTGGTGATACTCGCGTAAGTTTCCGGCGTCAAGCCGTCGGTTACGGTCACGCTGTAGTCGCCGGTGACGGTGTGCACCGTGCTGCCTTCTGGGTACGCGGCCGCCAGTTTCGGGCTGACGCCGTAGCGCCATTGGTCGCCGTCCCAGCGCTTGTAATGCCGGTACACCCGCGACAAGTCGCCTCCGAACACGATGCGCGGCGCGGTGGCTGGAATCGTGCCATCGGGCAGCAGCGGCACGGCACCGAAGTCGCCGCGTTGATCCGTCCAGTCTTGCGCGTCTTTTTCAAGCGCGGTGGACAGCGCGCCGACGGCGGACGCGGAGAGCACGAGATTCGGAACGACGGTCAGCACCAGGGCGTTGCCGCCGCTGCCGGCGGCCTTGGCTCGTAGCAGGATGTCGCCGTAGATCGTGAGCTGGGCGGCGCTGGTCGCGGTGCCCAAGTCCACCAGGGTTACGGTGATGTCTTGCGCGGCCGTGCCAGGATCGACGCTCAGGTCTTCGAGCGTACCGTTGCCAGCGCCCGAAAAAACCGGGGTAGTCGCGAGCTCCGCGCCGGTGCTGGGCGCGCGGATTTCAACGTCGAACGTCGCGTCTGCCGCACCTTCGTAATCGCCGGACAGCACCACGGCGCCGTTGCCTTCCCGCGTGGTTTGCTGCTGGAAAATCTGGCGCGCGGCCGGCAGCACCGACGACGCGGATACCGTCGCCGAGCGGGCCGCGTTGTTGATTTGGGCGAGGATGCGTTGGCAGCTCATCGCGTCAGGCCTCAATCTGGTTTATGCGAGCCTGGATCAACCGCGCGGGCATTTTCCGGCAAAATCTTTATCAAGCACACGGCGTTGCCGGAAATGCCAGTTGTTTGTAATCCCGCCGCCACTAGCCGGAATTGACTGGCAGCTACCGCCGCGCAATTGCGCGGTGGGCTGGCGGCTGGCGGTCGTGGTGCTGTCGGACGATTGCTGGCGCGCGGTCTGCTGGCGTCGGCCTTGATGTTCTTCTCTTTCAGCGCGTTCAGTTCGTTCAGCTTGCGGATTTGCTCATCGTAGAGCGCCACCAGTTCGCGGTTGCCTTCGAGCTCGGCTTGCTGTCGCTTTGCTTCGATGTCCGACAAGGCTTGCTGGTAGTCAAGCTGCTGCTTGAGCAGCGCGGCTTTCTCGGTGTCGCCTTGTTCGGCGGCGATTTCGGAATTCAGACGGGCGATTTCGGCGCGGGCGTCCTCGGCCTCGGCCTGCATCTCGCGCAGCTTGGCGTTGGCGGCGTCGATAGCAGATTGCAGACCGGACAGGTCTTGCTGATCGAGCAAGTCGAACTGGCCCGACACGCCGCGCGTGGCTTCCGCCAAGGCGTTCATGTTGACGCGCCCCCCGTCGGCCATGTTTTGAAGCTGTTCGGTCAGGCGCTGGGCGGACTCTTTTTGGCCGTCGAAACGCTGCTGGATTTCCAGCGCGCGAATCGCGACCTCATTTGCCCATCGCACATACCCGCCAGTGGCCAGACCATCAATCGCGTCCGCCAGTTCTTGCGAGCTGTCAGCGGCGCCCTGAGCGCTTTCGTCATAGCCATCGAATGCCTGGCGGGCTTTGTCGGACAGCTCGCCCAGTCGGTCACTCCAGCCCTGGAGCGTGCTGCTGGCCGCATTGCTGGCGGCTTGGGTTTGGTCGGCGGCGGCTTTCGCGGCATCGGCGGCTTGCGCGGCGGCGCTCACGGCGGCGCGGAGCGCATCGGCAATTCCGGCGTCGGCATCTTTTTGCTTTTCCGCCGCTTCGGTGGTCTTTTTCCGCTGCTCTTCTTCGAGCTTCAACGCGGCCGTAAACTGCCCGGATGCCAGCAAGGCCAGCTTTTTGGCCTCAATTTCGTCGTAGCCGGCGATAATGAATTGCTGGGTTTTCGCCGTGATGTCGGCTTTGAGTTGGGCTAGTTCCGCAGTACTGGCGGCTTCCGATTGCAACGCGGCTTGCTTGAGCTTGAGAATTTCCAGTTCTTGCTGCTGGGCCGCTGTCCCGCCCCCAATCGCTTTCAAGTAGGCTTCTTGCGCGGCCACCGTTTTGCCAAGCTCGTCTGCTTCTTTCCGCTTGGATTCGGCTACCTTGGCGGCGATATCCGCTTCCGCTTGGGCAAGCGCTATGGTTTTCTGCGCTACGCCGTTCGCGTCCCCCTTAGCCTGAGCCAGTTCAATCTCGGTCTTGATTGCCTTGGCCTGCGCTGTCCCTGCTTGTTCCAGCGCGCTGGTGTATGTCCCCTGCTGATTCGCCGCGTCCTGACTGGACTTGGCCACGGCTTGCAGTTCGACGGCGGTGGCCTTGTGCTGGGCGGCGGCTTGTTGTCCAGCGCTCGTTCCGAACTTGGTGGCCTCGGCCGCGCGCCGCGTCGCGTCATCCAGATCCGCGTTGGCGCTGGCGGCGGCATCGGCGGCGTCGGCAAGCTGCTCCATCGTGATCTTGCCGGCGAAAAAGTCCTGCTGGGCCTGTTTCGCGGCGGCGTTGGCGCGTTCGGCGATGGTCGCGTAATCGGCCAGCGACTTGTTGATGGTCTGGAGTTCGGCGGCCGGCAGGCTGTCCTTGAGGCGCTGATTGGCAGCGGCGGCGGCGTCGGTGCTGGTGGTAAGCCGGTCGTAGGCGGCCTGCAATTCCCGCCCGTCCGTCGCCACCTGATTGATGATTTCGGTGGCTTTGGCCTGAAGACCGTTGGCGGTTTCGCGTAGCTCGTTGGCGCGCTGCTGGCTGCCCAGCCCGATCTTGCTGGCCACCTCTTCCATGTTCGCCAAGGTCTGCACCGCGCTGGCGGCGACCGCCAACAGCGCCGATCCAATCGTGCGGAATCCGGCCGTGACCGCATTCCAGGCAATGGTGACCACATCGGCGGCGGTTTTACCGCCATCGGCGATGCTCTTGAAGGATTCTACAGCACCGGACGCGAGAGTTTGAACGCTTTGCAGCGCGTCCTTGAAGTCAAACCCGGCGATAAAATCCCGCGCGGCCTGAATGCCGTTGGCCGTAAATTCCTTGATCGCCGCCTGAATAGGCACCAGCGCCCCGTCTTTAAGCTGGGTATTCAAGGCCTCGGCCGCATCCCTTGCGGCTTTTGTTAGCGGCTCCAATACCGGTTCGAACAGCGCGGTCTTGACGTTATCCCAAGTGCTTTGCAGCGCTTGTAGCGCCCCTTTCAGGTTGCCACCGATGCCATCGGCGGCCTGTTGCGCCGCGCCGTCGGCGTTTTGCAGTTGCGCGGTCAGGTCGGATAGACCTTGCTCGCCGGTTTTGACCAGCGCCCGCAAGCCGGGACCGGCCGTTTCGCCGAACGCCAAGATCGCGGCGTTGCTGGCGTCGCCCTTGGCCGCCAGTTGGCCGATCACAGTGCCCAGATCGCGGCTGGTGATGCCCAGCGCGGACAACTCTTTGCTCGCAGCGCTGGACGGGTTGATCAGTTGGGTCAGGATGGCTTGGAGCGCCGTGCCCGCCGCGCTGCCCTTGATGCCGTTATTGGCGAACGCGGTCAGCGCGCCGACAGTCTGCTCCAGAGACAGGCCGAAATCGCGGGCGATGCCGCCGCCGTTGGCCAATGCCTCGGCCATGGCGATGGCACTGGTGGTGGAGATGTTCGCGCCCTTGGCGAGCACGTCGGCCAGCCGGCCGGCCTCTTCGAAGCCGATGCCCATGGTGGCGAGCGAGTCGGATAGCTTTTCCGCAGCCGCGTCCATGCTAATGCCTTCGGCCTTGGCCAGAGCCAGCACGGGCGGCAGGGCTTGCATGACTTGCGTGGCGTCGAGGCCGGCAGCCGCCAATGACTCCATGCCCCGCGCGGCCTCGGTGCCGGTCAGCCCGAACTTTGCGCCGATATCAACAGCGGCCTGCTTGAGCTGCGCCATGCTCTCGGCGGTGTAGTCGCCCTTGGCCTGCACTTTGTCGAGCTGGGCCTCGAACTCATGAGCGCCGCCCAGCCCGCCCCCCAAAAAACGCTAAATTCCCCCGGAGAATCTTGCCAGCCACGACGCTGATTTCTGAGTCACGAAACTTGACCCCGCCGACGATCTTCGCCAAGACACTGCTGGCAGTGTCCTTGGCTTTCAGCAATAGCTCGATGGTAACCGATCTATCGGCCATGGCGCGATGCCTTTAGGTCAGGATTACGCCCGCGCCACCCGGAACAGGCCATATTGGCTCAGGCCGGTCCCGCTGATCGTCGTGTCCGGCAACACTTCGAATGCCAGCGAGAGCGTGCCAAAGTCGTCGCCCTTTTGATCCAAACCCGACGTGGGGGAAAACTTGACTTTGTGCAGCTTGGAGGGAGCAGGCATCCCGCTATCGGCTTCGTTCAACCCGTCGAAGACCAGGCTGTAATCGGCCTGAGAATCGGTCAGCAGTTGCACCAGATAAGCGTTGTTTTTCGTGTAGCCCACCGTTACCGGCAACCCGCCCTCAAATCGACTCGCGGTGGGCAGGATTTCAATCGCCGATACTCCAACCTGATAATCGGTGCCGTCCACCATCGCCACCGCGCCGCGCGAGGTCCAGGTTACGGTGCCGTCCGTGGTCGTGTCTCCAATCGTGGTGTTGAAGGTTGGCGCACTGCCGCCGCTGGTGCCGGCCGTGGTGCATTGGTACACCACCGCTGTATCCAGGATCGTATCGCCTACGGCATAGGCCGTGGTATCCACCCGCGCCGCCGATACGGCAATCACCGGAATGGCGGCCACGGTGGTATCCCGCAGATAATCCAGCAGATTGATCGTGCCGGTGTACATCGTGTGGGCTTCCGCCGCGACCACGCCGGACGATTCTTCAGTGAACAGGCCACGCAAGGCAAGCGCCAGGTTGTCCGCCGTGAATTCCTGCAAGTCCAGGGTGCCGGTCATGTCCTTAATGCGGGAAATCTTGTTAAGATTACCGCCACCAGCCGTTTCCAAGTTCGGCGTGGTCTTATCTTCGGTCGAAATGGCCAGAGACAGCTTGAGCGACCCGCCAACATAGCGATGCCCACCGCCGGCCGCAGTCTTCTCTATACCGATCTTGCCTTTCCCAATATACGTGTAAGTAGAAGGAGTTAGAGACATAGTGAAATCCTCAGTAATTTTCGACGAGCCTTAAAATCAGTGGTTGCCGGACCATGGCGTAATCGCCAGGCTGGTCTGGATAAACGTAACTGGCTGACTGTAATTCAATGGCGTTGTCAGCTCGCAACAAACCATTAAACGGTTTATCTTCGGACAGATTCAATGCAGCGCGCAGTGCATACAACCATCCAGCGAGTTGCGCATCCACCGCAACGGCGTCGGCAATCATAAAAATTTCGATGTAGACGTTCAGCGCCACCCGCATATCGCCGCCGCGCCAGCTTTCCGGCGTATCGCCCACCAGCCGAATCACGGCAGATGGCATGTCGTCGTCGTCTTCCGTTTGCAGCGGGCGGCCATCCAAGAGACGGTAAACCGACATCATGCCGCTCATGGTGGAAATCCGCGCGGCCAGTTCATCCAGAATCGCCGGAACCTTGGTAGCCATTATGCCTCTGCCTTGATTAGCACCGTCACGAAACGCTTGCCGATGTCCGTGACTTTCCCGATCCGATAGACCGTCGATCCTACCGTCAACGTACCGCCGGTCACCGGACGCGGCACATCTTCCACCGGTAATTTGGCCACGTCCCGCGTTTCCAGCCGGTCCTCATATTGACCGGCATATTCAGACGTTTTCGAGAAGATGACCCAAGTAGCCACCGGCGGACCGAAATCCGGGGTATAAGTCGCCTCATCACCCAACACCCGGCGAAACGCGGGCATCCCCGCGTCCGCCATAATGGTGTCGAGAAGGCTCATGGTTAGGTGAACGTCACCAGGCAGGCTTTCTGCCAGTACCCAAACCCGGCGTTGCGCATGGCCTTGATGCCGTACAGATGCCGGTCGTTTTTAAACTCTTCCTCGCTGCCTTCCGCCAACGCGGAAATCTGCAACGACTCTTCTTCCTGTCGGATAAACGGGCTTACCCCGCCATCGCCACGGAACAACGCAAATTTGGTAGTCCAGGTCAGACGCGGGTTAATCGCAATCTGATAGCTGAACCCACCCAGATTCACTAGGGTATTCGTGAAGCTGGTCGATCCGGTGGTGATGATAGGATTGTTCAACGCCGCCGCTGCCGCACTCATAAACGGCGTGGGCACCATGACCACGAACTGCCGGGCCGCTTCGTTCATCGGCTCGCCCTGATCATCCTTGAAACCCATGATTTTCTGGGTTGCGGTCAGAATCGCCGTTTCCATTTCGGCGGCGGTCGGCGCGGTGGTGGTGGTGATGTCCACGCTGATGTCGTTGGACTGGGTGCCGCTGTCGCCTTCCGAGTGGTCGGTATCAAAGAAATACTGGCCGTCGTAGCACGTCCCCAGCGTGGATCCCTCGCCCGCCTCGATCAGCGCGGTCATCAGCTTGGCCCAGTGGGCGTTGGCCCGTTGCGCCATCTCATCAATGCGCACCTGGATTTGCCCGGTCTTGTCCCGGCGCATCCAGTCCAGCGGGATTTCCAGCGTGGCCTCGTACTTTTTGTTGGCGATGGTGATTCCGTTCTCACGGAACCCCTTAGCCTCGCGCCCGCCGATCCATTCGCGCATGGCCGGCGATTGACCCAGCCAGGCATACGTTTCGCTGGCCTGATCGGAGGTGAACAGCATGGAGATCGGATCGACCCAGCCCATGCCGGCGTCTTGTTCCAGAGCCTTGTAAAAGCGCCCGATGATGGCTCTTGAGCCAAGCGTTGCAGCACCCATGATCAGTTATCCTCAGGCAACAGCGATATCGCGTTCCGCAGTAGCGCGGAATTCGACGATGCAAGTGGTGGAAGAGACGTGGCGACTCACATAGCCGACCGGGACATTGGTACTAGCGGTCAGGGTCAGCGTGTCGTCGGCGCTGGCGTATACAATCGCGCCAACACTGGCGGCGCTGGCACCGGTGACAGCCATGACGACCTTACCGCGATCCTTCAGACGGACTCGATTTCCAGCCGTGGCTCCTTCAATGGCGATGCCAGCGAAAACATGGGTGGAAATGGCCGGATTAGCGACGACGGCGACGCCATCCGATTTCTCGACGAAAACGAACGCACCCTCGTAGATCGTAACGCCGGTATCGACGGTAAATTCATTGATGTCGCCAAGCTCGTAAACGCGCGGGGTATCAGCGGTAAGTGCCATTATTGCGAACCTCCATAGACTTTGACGCGCCCCGCATCTTGTGCCCGCGCGAAGGATTGATAAATCGACAACTCACCGAACTCGGCGCGCAACGTGGGATTGCGCTGCCATTCCATTTCGCATCGCTGCTCAATCGGCAGGCCGTCCGGGATGGGAGAAGGCGGCGTCGAATCGATAGTCGGCATGGCTTGATCGCGCATGGCCAGCACATCCCACAGTGCCAGTTTGGCTTGATCCGTGGTCTTGCCAGCGGCAATCAGCGCATCGGCTTGATCGGACAAGCGTACGGCGGCGCACAGAGTGCGAATCGAGGCCGCTTGCTCCAACCGAGCGGTCACTTGCGTCTCGGTGTGGGGAGTCGCTAGCAGGATTGGCGTCAAGCCCGGTTCGTTCTTGGCGAGACACATGCGGGCGAGGGCTACCGGCTCCATGGGGCGTTCGACCGGATCGACGGGCGGCACTGGATCAGCGGGCGGAACCACCGGCACCGGATCGGCGATGGGGGGAGTCTCTGGAATTACAGGGTCAGCCATGGCGGCCTCCTTGGTCATAGTCGGGGGATGGGTAAATCTGGATAGATCGTGCGCCTTGGCGGCAACCCGTAGCGCCTCATCGATGACATCAATAAAACCTTCGTCCAGCGCCTCTTGCGCCGTCATCCAGGTTTCAACCTGCATCTTGGCGCGCAAGTCATCCGCCGCGATTCCGGTCTTGCGGGCGTACATCGTGACAATCTGATCGGCGGTCACGTTGAGCAGGTCGGCGCTCTTCTGCATGGTTTCCGCGTCGCCGCCGGCCATCGTCCAGGGTTCATGGATCATGTACATGCCATTGCTGACCATGTGCGTCTCATCACCGGCCAGCGCGATCAACGTCGCCGCTGATGCGCACAGGCCGTCGATGTAGGTGGTGACTTTAGCCGGGTGGCGCTGCAGTGCGTTATGGATCGCCAGCGCTTCAAATACATCGCCGCCGGGCGAGTTGATGCGCACATTGATTGCGGTTAAGTCGCCCAGCGCGGCAAGATCATCGGCAAACTGTTTCGCGGTGATTCCCCACGCGCCGATTTCCTCGTAAATCCGAATCTCGGCAGTTTTGCGAGCCGCGCGGATTCGATACCATGTCTTTTTCATTGATTGGGCGTGTCCTGTTTATTTTGAGAAGCGCGGTCCTTGCCGTACTCTAAGCCAAGACTCTGCTCTCTTTGCTTATCTGCATACTGTTGTTGATCAACGTCTTCAACATCCCAACCGCGCGATGCGACAATCGCGGATCGAGACTCAAATCCTTCATCCACCAGCAGCTTTTGGGTCTCAGCCTCTTGCAGCGGATTGACGTAGCTCCACGCATGAGCGCGCCATTCGCAGCGCTGCCAGCGGCGGCGATTGTCGAAATAGCCGGGAATGTTCAGCGCATTCGAGAGCACGGCGGCATCCAGAAATGCCGCCCACATTGGTTGCAGCAATTGAGATACCAACAGGTCTTGCGCCATTTCCTGCCGGCGGTAGAAGGTATTCAGGATGACGCGCATGATTCGGTCATTCGTACCTTCGTAGTCGCCAGTCATCAATTCATACGGAACACCCATTCCGGCGGCAATGGCGCGGAGGTGGGTACGAATAAAATCAATCGCGCCGGAGTTTCCTGTATCGCCGCCGTACAACTCGATCTTTTCATTAAGCCCCAACTGCAAGAGGTATCCTTCCTCGACATCTACCAACGCGCGACCATCTTCAGTCTTGATGGCCCCATCGGTGAGAGGATTGTCTTCGTCGGTATCTCGGTAGATCGCGCCGTTGAATTTGGCTTTGTTCTGCTTGCGAGTTAGCTCAGCGGATTCATACAAGTCGAGCTTGCGGGCGCGCAATAGCGAACTGATCGTTCCAGGCTCACCGCGTAGTTGTCCAGGGCGCGCGGGACGGTAATGGTGCAGAATCGATTCAGCAGGAACCGGGACCGTTCCCGCGAGAGAGACGCTGGAATAGCGGTCGCCGGGATGCTCCCGATAGAACCAATAGCGCACTCGCTTCCCAAATGGTGTGCGTTCGATGCCTTGACGAATCGAATTTCCACCGTTGTTGCCGTTATGGTGAATGGGCAACATGTCCGCTTCGAGAGTCTGGATTTGCAGCGGGACCGTCAGGCCATCGGATCGCAGGCGCGGACGAAACCGGATAAAGACCTCGCCAGACTCAACCCGTGACCGCGCCCACAAGGCTTGCAAAGCCGAGAAGTCGAGCGCTCCGTCCGCGTCGCATTCGCTCGCCCAGGACTCAAACAGCTCCAGGGTATCGGCGCGCAACCCGGCATCATCGATCTTCGGGCGCGGCTGAATTCCACAACCGACCTGATTCGTAACGATCAAGTCCAGCGCGTTATTGATCCAAGGATTGTTGCGAACAGAATCTTGTGAGCGCGCGCGGGAAATATCGGCATCGTCGTTGACCGCATTGGGTCCGAATGAAGTACGGTCCCAATCATCCAGCCGCTTGCTGGTGGACGTGGCCTCAAAGGCTTTCATTCGCACCGCACGCAATGGGGTCACCTTGCCGGTGCTCATAGCCCTTTCCCACCGGTGATATACACGCCCTTGCGGCGGGTCGTGCCGGTTAGCGCGGCAATCGCGCCCATCAGCTCGATAATATATTGACGGAGTTGATCCACCTGAGCAGCGGTAAACGTCACACGTTCGTCGCCGGTGGCGATGCTCACCACAAGCGCGCCGGTTTGCAGTGAGTTGTAAGCGGCCTGTGCTTCGGTCAGCCAGGTGCCCAGGGTCACAATGTCAACGCCCGTGAAAATACTCATACACCAAGGTTATCAAGGCGTTTGTGACATTTTTAGAGGCTATTTGTCGTGACCTATTCCCCGCACGCACAAAAAAAAGGCTACCCAATGGATAGCCTTTCGTTTACACCCTGCCTTGCCACGCCAGGCCAAGCCCCGCCACGCCCCGCCGAGCCGAGCCATGCCAAGCCTGCCTTGCCTAGCCTTGCCATGCCTGCCTCGCCTTGCCCCGCCACGCCCAGCCGAGCCGAGCCATGCCAAGCCCGGCCCTGCCTTGCCTGCCTTGCCTAGCCTAGCCGAGCCTTGCCATGCCTTGCCCTGCCTAGCCTCGCCTGCCTTGCCATGCCTGGCCTTGCCCCGCCATGCCCTGCCTGCCATGCCTTGCCAAGCCCCGCCACGCCCAGCCGAGCCGAGCCATGCCAAGCCTGCCTCGCCCTGCCCAGCCATGCCATGCCCGGCCCTGCCCTGCCTTGCCTGCCTTGCCTAGGCTGGGCAGTTGATCTTGCTGATGATCGACTCGATTTTCTTAACCCGCCGCTCAATCCACTGTTGGCGCTCGTGAAGTTCGGACATGATCATCAATGTCCCCTCGTGCGCATGTTTGGATTCCGGGTCCATTTCGTCCCACTTGACGCCCCTCAGGATTTGCACGCCCTTTGAGAGCTGCCGGTCGGACCGCGTTTTGTGTTTAATCGCAATTTCCCGATGCTCACTAGCGGCCGCGATCTTGTATCCCAAGTTCGGGATGTTCCGAACCGCCCGCTGATGCTCACGCGATAACCGGGACTTCGACCGGATCACCGCGTTTCTGGCATCCACAACCGAATAATCACGGGACGATCCGATATTCAGGGCATGAATGATGGCGTCGTACTCAAAAACATCGCCCGGATTCGCGTCCTTGATTAGATCGATCACCACATCCGTTGTGGACCGCCCATCGAGCCGTTTAGGTTTGAACATTACTTGACCTCCACGATAGAGCCACGGAACCGGCCATACCCGTTCACACGGTTGTCGCCGATACCGACTGTGAGCCCAGCAGTTTCCGCCAAATCTGAAAGCTCATCAAAATTCAGCCCGACATCGGGAATAAACAGCCCGGCCAGGCACATGCTCCAGACGTTGAACTGCGGCCGGACCCGCATCACCCGTTTCCCCTGAACGCCGACCGATAGCCGGGAGTGGAACTGCCGGTTATCGAACAACTCCTCGATCTTCTTCGGCCCTTCGTACTTCAGCGGCACGTTCAAGGAGGTGAACGACAAGGCTTTTTCCATGGCCTTCCCGAGTTTCCTGATCTTGGCTGCTTCGATAAGGCACTTGCGAACCTTGGAGGTCGGCTGCACCACTACGCCGTTTTCCTCGTACAGACCGCCATACCATTCCAACCTTTCAATTTCCCGCAAATCCTCGTCGGTCTTCTTGCGCTTGCCGGTGATGGCTTTGATCTGGCGGTTCAGGTCGTACTCAGGATCGACCATGCGCGGGTTGTGCATCAGTAGCGGCGATGTAGACACTAGACGAATTTCTATATTCATTATGATTGCCTGTTGACCGAAAAATTACGGCAACCCAAAAGTACCGCTTTTAGTTTCTATATGCAATACCCTCACGCATAAAAAAACCCGCCGGAGCGGGTTAGGGTGTGCGGAAAGGTTTAGAAACCGGGGTCATCCGGTCCACGGTCGGCGGCCGGCGCCGGCTTGTCGATCAGGAAGTCATCAAAACTGGCGCCGGCTTCGATCTTCTCCTTCAGCCAGCCGGGTTGCTTTCCACGCCCGGCCCAGGTGTTCTCCGGCTTCGCCGGGTCGCGGTATTTCGGCGTGGACGGGTTGGCCATCTTCACTGGTTGCGGTTCCAGTTCGGCCAGCTCCGCTTGATCTTCGGCCATGCGGGCTTTCAGTTCCGCGATGCGCTCTTCGCGCTTCTGTTCCAACATCGCCTGGACCTCACGGCTGTATTCATCGATGGAATCGGCGATATTCCGCAAATCGCTGAAAGACAGGTTTTCCAGTTCTGGAAGAATCATCCGGATTTCGATAGTCTCAGACGCTACGCCCATGATTTCATTTTGCATGGCCTAGCCCTCCACCGGAATCAGGCAACTTTCACGGTTCAGTCCGTACATCCATTTAGGCGCTTTCCCGCGCCCGGTCCACGTCTGTTCGGAGTTGCATGGGTTTCGGTACTTGGGAACGGCAGGCACGCGCGGCTTTTTGATGTTCAGCACGTCACTTAGAGAGACGCCAAGCATCGCGGCCTTCGCTTCCAGTTCGCCCCGCATCTTTAGGATTTCATCACCCTTGCGCCGATTCAGTTCCGCGCGGTATTCAGCAAGATCGGCCTCGGCTTCAGCAATCAATTCCAAGATCGATTCCGTTGCCAACTCTTTGCAGTCCACATCCGCCTTCATTTAATCACCTATTGCGGTTTAAAAGGAATTAGTATTTTAACTAAAATAAACCGCAATGCAATTAAATAATCAACTAATGGGGAAGTCTTTAGAGTCGCTTTGTCGCTTTCCGGCGCTGCAAGGTGCGGCGGCATACGACCTGCTTGGGGAGTTTCTTGATGTACGGCGAATCTCCGCCGTACAGCCGCCGAACTTCCAGAATCACCGGATCGATGTCCGACTGTATTTCGGGATTCCGCGCGGCCAGCTTGTCTCTAATAATGTCCAAAATATCGCTCAAACGCGCATCCTCCGGGTGATCGCCTGTCGGGGAATGCCGGCGGGTGCCGGCGCCGGGGCGGGTGGCGGATCATCGCCGCCGATGATGTTTGAATTCCGCTCGGGAGGCCCTGCCCACGGCGGCGGATTCTCCCAAAAGCCAGGCGTGTCTATCCCCCGCTTCTTCAGCGCGTGCCTGGACATGGGAAATCCGCAGATCGCGGCGGCTTCCGCGTACACCATCAAATCCCATGCCTCATTTCTGCCCACGCCTTCCCACAGGCCATCAGGCCCGCGCTTTTCCCGTGTCAACTCAGTAAAGAACCAATCGCCCAGCCATGCCGGAAAATGGCAATAACCGTCCCCGACTTCCGTTCGATTCAGATCGCCTGATAGACGATCCTTGAGCCGGTTGGTATTTAGGAACAGAATCGGCACGTCGCCATGCGTTGCGCCTTTTCGATCCGCGCGACTTCGGGTATCCGGGTAACGCTGTTCAATCAATGGCGCGGCTGGCTTGTGCTCGCCCTTGATGAATCGAAATCTCGGTTTTAATTTACTCGGCATCCGGCGATAGAAGGTCATGGCCTTATCCGTGACCCCCTCCCGGCCAAAGGCGTCGCACAGCACGCCGCAAACCCGCAGCTCCCGGCCGCTGCCATCGTCCAGCGGATAGGACTTATCGATCAGCGGAATCAACAAGTCCCAATCTTCGTCAAACGTCGCCGGGTCTATGCGATCATCGCCGCCGCGCGCGCTGTACTTGATGTTGTAGCGGTCGATCACCCATCGTTGCCGATTCGGCCCATAGCCCATGACCTGAACAACGAATCGATGCTTTTGAACATCCACCGCCACCATCATGAACCAGACTCCGACCGGAACCACCCGCTGGCCCAGGCTGCTATCGGCCCGCCGTCGAATCTCGGACGCCGGCCGCCCGGACATCAAGTAAATGCTGGCATGGGGTGATCCAATGTCGTCGTTGACCACGCCTTTGAGGGTCGATTCGTCGCCGGTGTCGGTGGCCGACCGCAGCGCTTGCAGATACTTTTGCACGATGCTGGCGCGGGATTGGTAAGCCGCCGCGCCGCCGCCCAGTGAAAAGCTGGGATAGGTATGGCCGCGCCTGGAGGTGCCCTTGATCTTGCCGTAGCAATCGATCACCTCGCCATCGGCTACCCAGTCGCCGTTGGCGTTTTCCACCGGCTTCGTGGATTCTGTATGTACGGTTCCGCACCAGCAACAGACGGTTCCCGCCGATTTGGCGGCGATGATCGGGTCCGGGTTATCACCCCATGAAAAGCGCTGGACGCTGGGATTCTGCGGATAGTATTCGCCGCACGACTGGCAGGGAACGTACCACCACTCCATTGTGCCGCCGTTGTAGACCTCGGCGATATTGGCGCGCACGCCGCTAGTCGTCGGCGGGAAGATATGCGATAGCGGCTTTCCCAAGGTGTAGGTGATCGGCTCCGGCGTCCACTCCATCGATACATCGGTGCCCGGCGAGGATTCCACCACGGTCATGGCCAGACTACCTGCCGTTTCGGTGCGTTTCTGCGCCTGCACCAGCGGGGAACGTCCGCCGATTTCCCGTGGCCACCGGTCGTAATCGGTCAGCAGCATCACGGGGATTGTGCGGCTGGCGAGTTGAGCATCCGAAGGCCAGGCAATGACACCGATCACGCCGGAACGATAGGTCTTGTCGTAGGTGTTGTTATCCCGACTGCGGCCGGTCATGGCCGCGCGCATGGCGGGCGAATTACGGTGCAGCCTGAACAGGTCGCGATTCGAGAAATCGCGGGCGAGGTCTTGGCTAGAGTGGACCACCGCGAAATCCTGCGGATGGCACGTCACGGTATAGACCCAACGACCTAGTATTAGCGCCAGTGTTTTCCCGGTTCTGGCTGGCCCCACGAAACAAACCATGTTATGAGCGCGGCTGGCGGTTTCGTCCATCGGCCGGATCATGTAAGGCGCAATGGTCGCATCCCATGTTTTCGATTCTGATACAGCCAAATGCGCCGCCGCCGCCTCAGAAACCTTAACCCGACGCGGTGGCTTTAAAATAGAAACAAGATCGTTGGATAGGCTACGCAGTGCGCTCATCGGCAGCGCCTTCGAGTTGCAGGACTAGCGCCGTGCGCTCCTTGTCCATTTCTGTCTGTATTGCATCCACAACAACCCCAGACAATGCGCATTTCCGCTCAAGCGTGTCTGGAAGCGTTTCCAGTGCATTTGCCAATTGCTTGAGAATGCGCGCCATTTCCTCTCGGTATTGATCGAGCGTGATTAGATTCCCCTTGTCGATTTCCAGCGCAATGCGGACCTTCTCGCCCTCGTACCAGTCGCGGCGCTCCTTCGGAGTCATGTCTTCCGGGCTAATATCGGCCTCGATCCGCTTACCACCGAAACGCCACTCCGCCAAGGCGAGAAGATCAAACACCCATGGAGTGCCGCGCTCTCCACGTTGAATGTATGGACAGCCACGGCGAATCCATCCATCAACGGACGCCATTGCGACTCCGAAAAAATCAGCGACCAGCGCTTTATTCGC
>JADJQQ010000023.1 GCA_016712625.1 Candidatus Competibacteraceae bacterium
CCACGGTTCCAAGGTCAAGCCAATTTCTGATGTCCTGATTTCTTCATGCTTTAAACCCGCCATTGCTGACGGGTTCCTCGTGGGGGCTAGACAGATTCCGCCGTCAAATTGGAATCGTCGGAGCATTCGGCGGTCAGGATCACGACCTTTTGCGGCGCGGACTTGATCGGCTATCGCTTGCCGGTTCGACGGTCAAGGCCTTCCCATGCCTCTTGCGGAACGACCAGCAACCCGCCGGACCGGACCGATTGGATAGCAATGTCGAGAGCGATCCGCCACCGCTGACCATGGACAGCTCAGCGTAGAACGTCAGGCCGCGATTCGTGGCAGTGGCAACAGGCCGTCAGTCACTTGCAGCGGGCTTCATAGCGGGGTAGAAACGATCTCTGACGGAACTTCGTCGGTCTGTTTGGCCTTGCGCCAAGTTGAGTGAGGATGTTGCGCGTGCTCTTGCGCGCTTCCGAATCGGAACAAGCCGGCCTTGCGAGATTCAATGATTGTGCCTTGGCGGATAGCGGCATCCAGGTTTCTCTTATCCGCTGCTTTCATTTCGCTTGCGCCACTTCCAACTTGTTCGGGCGCTGGCAGGTTAATCGCCGATTCTGCGATCTGGCGTTCAAGTTCGGCACGAATGGCAGCATGTTCTTCCGCTGCCTTGGCGGCTGCCCTGGCAAGATCACGGACGGCAGTCTTTTCTTATAAGCCGCTACTGCGGCTTCATATTCGGCCATGACCCGTTGGGCGAACTGCAAGGATTCGGTGGTTTCCTCATCCGCCAGCGCCATTGCCTTTTGAGCGGCATCCACATCAGCAGCCGGGAGCTTGGCCAGCCGGTCCCGCGCTGCCGAGTTTCGGAGTGGCGGCTTCTTCCGCCGCCTCACCGGCGCCTGAATCGCATCAAACGCTCGAATCGCCGCCGTTTGCCGGGTCCGCGCTGATCCTTATCGATCACCGGGCCGGAAAGTTCCGGGTTGGCATCGAGAATGGCCGCGGATTCCGTCAGCGCCTTGGCGGCCATCTTCTCGTACTCTTTGGCGCCGATGTCCAGGCGGCGCTTGAGTTCCGCCATCGCGCCGACCGGATCATCAAGATCCATGCCTTGGATCAACTCCTCGGGGAAACCGTGCAGGTCGCCCGGTTCCACCGCCGCGCCCGACAGCCCGACCAGCGCCTTGATTCGTGTGGCATCGGCGCGCACGGGGTCAATCGCCGGGGTCAACAAGATCAGCGACCGATAGGCGGCCTTCCAGAGTCGAGACTTCCAGCTCGGCCGGCACGGCGCACGGTACGGCCGACGGTCATAGTGGCGCCGCAAGCCTGGACCTCGCCCTTGCCCGCAAGGTCTTTAAGCGGAGGTTTGCCCCTGCCGCTGACAGCGGCGTTTACGGCATCTAGGGCAATGCTCTTCCCGCTGCCGTTGCGTCCGCGCAGCACAACGACCCCGCCGTCTTCAGGAACGGGGATAGCGGCGGCCGCGATGGGGCCGATGTTCGTAATATTGATCATGCCGGTTCTCCCCAAGTCTTCCACCGGCCCCAAGCCGGCATCGAAATCATCCGCTGCCTGCACCTCCGCCAGCTTCTTAGCATCGGCATCGATGGCTGCGCGTTCGGCACAGGCCGCTTTCAGGGTTGAATAGACTGGGTGATCCGGCTTCCAGTTGTTCGCCTTTCGCTGGTCGGCAAGCCAAGTGCGCAGGGCGGTCTTGTCTGTGAACGCCTGAATCTCGCCGTCATAGTCCCGCGCGATTTCCTCCGGCGGCGGTGGCGGCGCGGTGGTCGGGCCGCTGGTCTCGGCTTCGCCCTGCACTTCGATGAAGTCCCGAACTTCCTCCGGCGTGTACATGCCGGACAGCACTCCGGGGTAGACGGTCCGAATCCCTTCTGAGATCACCCTGGCCCGCAGCATCGCGCGGGGGTATTGCTTCCAGAGATCTTTGCCCGCCAAGTTCGCCCGTTTTGCCATTTCGAACGTCCACTCGATCTTGACCTTGCCGCCCGCTTGAGCGCCGGCTTGCCTTGGATCACATGGTAATCGCGGGCGGCCGTGGCCGGGTGCATACCCTCAGCTTGGGCCAGCAGCATCAGTGCCATGGCTTGATTCTGGTTCTTAACGCCGAACAGACCCGATTGCGCTATCACCGCCGCCATGCGCTCCATGTCCTGGTAGGGAACCAGCGGGGCGGATTGGTGGATAACCATTTCGTTGCTGCTCATGACTTAACCTCCCAGGTGGGGCGCGGCGGAGCGTAGACGCGCTCTTCCATCACATCGAAGACCAGCTCCGCCAGGCGCGAAGGGTCAGTGCGTCCAGCGCTTGCTGGCTGAATCCACGAACGGGTGACGCGGGTTGCGCCGGTGCGCGGGAATGCGTATGATTTTCGCTTGCATCTTCTTTATCCTCAGGGCCGGCCCGTAGCTGTGACTACGAGTCGGCTTTTTCGTTAATTTCATTCGTCGTTCCAGCATTGACAGCAAGGATTGGTGTCCCCGCAGTGACGGCAGAACTCGCTCATGACATCCATGCGCTCTTCATCCGTCATCCGCTGCATCAGAGCGACTAGGGTTTCGACAGTCGCTTTGACTTTGCCGGTCCGATCGCTTTCAGCAAGAAAAATAGGATGAACGTTTGGCATTTCGGTATCTGGTTGGTGTGTCACGATGCGCTCCCGGCAGTGATTCCAGTGCAGCAGCGCGGCCGAACAGCCACCGGCTGGTACTGCCAGCAGCCGTTCCGGTCCTGCCGATACAGAACCCTCAGGCGCAGGCCGGTTGCGGGGTCGTAGCACCTGAGTTCCCGGTCGTAGACGCCGGGAATGTGCGCGCTGACGACATCGAACTTGCTGCCCAGCGCCAAGATCATCTCGGTCGGGCCGACCCCGACCATGGTAGACCCGCCGGCGTGGCCGGCGTACATCAACCGGCTCAGGTTCATGGCCGCCTCACCGGGGTTGAGGCCAGCAGGGGCTTGTCCGTAATCACCGCCGCCCATGCTTCCAGGCAAGCATCCAGCCGCTCCCGGCGCTGTCGCTCAGCTTCAGCCCGCACTATCGCGAGCGCCTCTTGATCCCGTTTCTTACGAAGCTCGTTCATGTCGTTTCCTCGTTCATTGCCTGGCGTACTGCATCGGCGGCGCGTTCAAGAGCTTGAAGAACGCCGGTTCCAATCAACGCATCATCGTCCGGGTCAATGCGGCTAGTAATATCGTTTTCGCTCCAATCGTCCATGACCTCGTCGATGGCGTCGAGCAGGTCTTGCAACAGGGCGTTCATGGCGTTTCCCATTTGGATTTGATTGAGCCTGCAATCATCAGAATGATCTCCTTATTCTCGCGCCAGTAATCCAGCGCGCCGCCTGCCATTTGGTCTATTTCGTCGTCCGTGAAATTCTTCCAATCTTCGATAGAGTGGAATTGGCACCCGATGCTAATGTCTGTGCTATTTATATATGCTATCCATTCGCCGCCATGAAAAACCTTTAATCCAGACCCGCGCAGGCTGGCATCGCGCAGGTTGGCATCGCGCAGGTCGGCATCGCTCAGGTCGGCATCGCGCAGGTTGGCCCCGCGCAGGTTGGCGCGGCGCAGGTTGGCATCGCGCAGGTTGGCATCGCGCAGGTCGGCATCGCTCAGGTCGGCATCGCGCAGGTCGGCATCGCGCAGGTTGGCCCCGTGCAGGTTGGCATCGCGCAGGTTGGCATCGCGCAGGTTGGCCCCGCGCAGGTTGGCGCGGCGCAGGTCGACCTCGCTCAGGTCGGCATCGCGCAGGTCGGCATCGCGCAGGTTGGCCCCGCGCAGGTCGGCCTCGCTCAGGTTGGCATCGCTCAGGTCGGCATCGCTCAGGTCGGCATCGCGCAGGTTGGCCCCGCGCAGGTTGGCCCAGCGCAGGTTGGCCCCGCGCAGGTTGGCGCGCTCCCCTCCATCACCGGCGACCCAAATCCGGTGATCTTCAATTATTTTCTTAATATCCATTTCCGTCTCCTTAGTTCATCACCAGCCAGGCGGCAGCGAGGATGGAACCGACCACCAGCGCGATGCTGGCGGCGATGCCGATCAAGTTGTATCTGGGCGGCGGGTTGCGGGTCGCCATGGGGCGAACCTGATTGCCGCGCCCGGTGACGAAATCTCGGATGACCTCGCCATGAGGCTGTTCATCAATGCCATCGATGATCCGCAGGGCGGCCTGATACCGATCCAGGAGCGCCTGGTCGGACCGGCGCTGGGCGTCGGCAGCGAGGGTGGCCGGCCGATCAACGCGGCAGCCGGTGATATATGGGTTCTGCTTTGCCATGTTCGTCTCCTAAAAAGCCCCGGCGGCGGGAGTCAACGCACCGCCGGGGAATCCACCAAATGGGCTATTCGACGAATTTCTTCATCCGCCGAGATGAGTTCGTAAATTCGGAATAATCGCCGTCCTCGTCGAGGATGCCGAATACCATATCCTTCATGTCGCAATACTGATTGCTGCCCGGTTCGCTTTTTCCCATGACCGGCTCTTCAAAACGGACACAAATCCCAAAGTCATTGCAGTTTTTTGGAAGACTGGAATTTTTCATTGTCGGGTCTTTCCAATTGACATCCTCCCCGCCCTAAAGGACGAGGCTTTTCGCGCAATTCAGGTAACAAAATCGCCAACATCAAAATCACGAGGTTGGTTAATCAGGTCGAATGCTTCGCGTAGCATTTTGCTTTTAAGGCTCATATCGGTTCCTTGTTGTGGGGTCGGTAGTAGCCCGCCGCCGTTCTGTTGCCTCACCTCAAACGCCGTAGCGAAGGGTCCAGGGCTGAAGGGTGGCGGGTTGGATAAAGTTTCACGCACTAAAACTTAGAATGCAAGCCTCTTGCAAAAAAGTTTTACCGTGTGAAACTATGGGCCATGAACCTATTTGACATGGCCCAAATCGACGTAGCAAAGGCGCTAAACAAGCCTAAATCAACGGTTTGTCGCTGGTTTAAGTTGCGTCGCATACCGCAACACATGCTCGTAGAAGTCGAGGAGAAGCTCGGCTTTAAGCGTGAAGACGTGCGCCCGGACCTGCCATGGCGTAAATGATCTCGAAGACCCACCCAAACAGCCGCCCCCAAGCGCTTCTGGTCCATCTATTTCCAGATGCCGCCCACGGCCCACGGCTGGGGCCGATGGACTGATGCCGATGTCCATGCGCCCGTTAACGCGCGAACAATCGGACAGGGGACACAGCCCCCCGCTCCTTTGGTGAGAACTACCCGCGCCCGGCGGGCAATCCGGGCACTCATTCTAATCTGGTGGAATTCCACCAGATTAAACGCGAAAGCCCGCGCCGGTCGTTCACACCGTGCGGGCCATTAGACCAACCTGAGCTAGAGGTTAGCCATGAATAATTATACTGATTTTCTCGCGAAAAAAACAAAGTTAAATCTAGTTGCTGGATTTGACTCCGACGCTACCCGTTATGCCCTATTCGACTTTCAATCGGCCATCGTGTCATGGGCCTGTAAGCGGGGCCGTGCTGGAATTTTCGCCGACACCGGCCTTGGTAAAACAGCGATGCAAGTCGCCTGGGCCGATCAGGTGGTAAAGCATACGCAAGGACGGGTCTTGATTATTGCGCCCTTGTGCGTTGCGCAGCAAACCGTCAAAGAGGCCGCGCGCATTGGCGTAGAGGTCGAATACGCGCGAAGCGGGAATAAAACATCAGCGTCAATCGTGATTACCAACTATGAAATGATGGATCATTTCTCGGCGGCTGATTTTATCGGCGTAGTTCTCGATGAATCCAGTATTCTTAAACCTTTCTGGAAAAATCAGAACTGCACTGATTGAAAGCTTCCAGAATACTCCTTACCGATTGTCATGCACTGCCACTCCAAGCCCTAATGACTTTATGGAGCTTGGCAATCAAGCAGAATTCTTAGGCGTCATGACCCGCACAGAGATGCTGGCCACTTACTTTATTCACGATGGCGGCGATACGTCGAAGTGGAGATTAAAAGGGCATGGGAAAACCAAGTTCTGGGAATGGATGGCTACATGGTCAGTTTGTATTAGAAGCCCTGAGGATATTGGATTTGACGGATCGCGGTACATCCTGCCGGGGCTGGACATCAATCAGCATGTGGTTGATGCGCGGTTTTTCCCTGATGACCAGCTATTTCAGGTCATCGCGCAAACCTTAAGCGACCGGCGAAGCGCAAAAAGGTCATCGCTTGATGATCGGGTACAGCTTGCGGCTGATATTGTAAATTCATCGGATGAGACTTTTATCATCTGGTGCAATTTGAACGATGAATCAACCGGACTTAAGAAGCTCATACCGGATGCCGAGGAGGTCTATGGGTCATTGTCGATTGAAGAAAAGAATCGAGAATCAAAAGATTTACCTTTGGTGATTCTCGCGTCATTATTACCAAGCCATCGATTACTGGGTTTGGTTTGAATTGGCAGCACTGCCACAATATGATCTTTGTCGGAATGGATGATTCATTCGAGTCGTACTATCAGGCAGTGCGGCGGTGTTATCGCTTTGGGCAAAAAAACAAGGTCAACGTCCATTTAATATCATCGGAAAGCGAAGGAGCGATCAAGAAGAATCTTGAACGAAAAGCGGCTCAGGCTTACGAGATGTCGGGTCAAATGGTTGCCCACATGCGGAGATTTACGGAGATGGAAGTTAAAGGGATCACTATCGAAAAGAGCGATTACAGCAGGGACATCAAGACCGGACCCGGCTTTGATCTTCACCTTGGCGACTGCGTGGAAATCACGCATGAAATGGATGATGAATCCATAGATTACACCATATTCTCGCCGCCGTTCGCGTCATTGTATACCTACTCGAATTCTGATCGGGACATGGGGAATTGTCGAAACGCATCAGAGTTCTATGCGCACTTTGAATACTTGATTGGTGAATTGTTTAGGGTGACAAAATCAGGGCGTTTGCTTTCTTTTCACTGCATGAATCTACCTGCTACTTATCAGAATGATGGGTTTATCGGAATTAAAGATTTTCGCGGCGAATTGATCCGCATGTTTGTTGATGACGGATGGATTTTCCATTCTGAAGTCGTAATTTGGAAAGACCCGGTTATACAAATGCAGCGCACCAAGTCTATCGGTTTGCTGTACAAGCAGTTGAAAAAAGACAGCTGCATTAGCCGACAGGGAATCCCCGATTATCTTGTGACTATGCGCAAGCCGGGCGATAATCCTGATCCGGTGACAAAGAATTCCGATGAGTTCCCTGTTGAACTGTGGCAGCGGTACGCATCTCCGGTATGGATGGACATCAATCCATCGAACACCCTGCAATTCAGATCGGCAAGGGAAAGCGACGATGAGCGACATATCTGCCCGCTACAACTGGAAGTTATCGATCGGGCTATATCCCTGTGGACGAATCCAGACGATCTTGTCTATTCTCCTTTCGCTGGAATTGGAAGCGAGGGATATGTTGCCATCCAGAAAGGGCGGCGGTTTGTCGGCGCTGAATTGAAGCGATCATATTGGGATTTGGCTTGTCGCAATCTAGCTACCGCGAAATCATCTCAGGGGACTTTGCTTGATCTCGCAGTTTAATCAAGACAACATGGAAGCGGTATATCTTCGGGTATTACCGCGCCATAACTTGATCAGTACTATGATTATGTGCCTGTCAGAGCATGACGTTTACCGTAAATTGCTTTTAGACGGTTTATTGATGCAATATAAAAGACAGGCATATTATCGTAGCGGATTATGGGCATTAATCCATTCTAGGGATTACGAGCTAGTTCTTGATTTAACCGGAAACCTGGACGCGCCATTATGACCCCGCTCTCACCCTTCGCGCTATCGCCGCGCTATATCGTCGGGCAGTATTACGACGACCTTCAGGAATTATCGGCGCTGGACGTTTATTTGCGCATGGGCGGGTATGAGCCGAAGGTTTTCACGGCCACGTTTCTATCGCAGCAGTACAACGAACGGGATTTTGAACTGATGCTGGATTTAACCGGAAACCTGGACGCGCCACTATGACCCCAAAAATTAAGGACGCTATTCAGCGATCCAAGACTTGCGCGCCCGCTCTTTGCGGCAAAGAGGACGCATGTGTTGTTCTGGCACAGGAATGCGAGCGGCTGCACCACAGCTTGACTCGCTACGAGACAGACTCGCCGCGCGCGGCATTAAAAACGACGACCCTGATTATGCAGAACCGCATTTTGAGGCAATAAGCCCGACAGACTGGAGTGCGCATGAACCAGCAGGAGCAGCAAGAAAAAATCGTTGACTTCCTTCGCAGAAATCCGAATTGCAGCCGGAGGAAGATAGAAGAGAAATGCGGGCTGACAAACGAGAGAGTTAGATACTCTATTTATAGGCTTTTAGGGTTCGGGGTTATTGGGAAATCACGAGTTGCTAATAATGATTACCGATATTTTGTAATAAACGATGCGTTATTGAATCGCAAAAAAACCTTAACATCTTCGGAAAAGGCGGCCATTAGATCAGCGGCAAATTTTGAGAAATTCAGGCTTGACGTGACTCAGATGATTAAAGTAATGCCAGGCCGGTCAACTGCTTTTTATGCCGGGATGATCGGTATCCCTATTCAGCGTGCCGGGCACAATCTCATGAAAATGAAGGCATTAGGCTTAATTGTTTCCGGCAGGCGGTTTAGAAAAGATACGAGGAACTACACGCGAATCTGGTGGATAAAAGGCAGTGAGCCTGCCGAATCTAATAGCATCGAAGGGTATGAGGAGGATGCCTATTTTAGGAAGGTAAAGAGAGAAGCCATCAAAACAGGAGATGACGATGATGCATGGCTGAGGGAGGCAAGGAAGCCTCGGCAGCAAAGAATTATGGAAAGATTGCAAGCGCAGAATAAACCCTTGCCAATCCCGTCATACGATGATTGTCTTAAAACGCGCACCGGGTAGGCGTTGGCGCGTCTACCCGACACGGCTTGCCAAGCCCTAACACCATAGGACATTGACCCAATGCAGTATTTTAACACGCCCGCAGTATCCGAAGTATCCCCCCCGCAAAGAATATCCAGCGAAGCATTGCTCGCGCTTTGGACTTGGTTCAGAAACAATCCGCACGCCACCTTCCCCGAATTCTCTGAAGCCTTCGACCGCGCTAGGCGCATCGGGGGCCGGGGCAGGGCGATATGACCTTTTCTTTGCGACCTTATCAAGCATCGAAAGTCGCTGAAGCACGCGCTTTGATGAGTCAGGGCAAGAAGTCGATCTGTCTAGTCTCTCCAACCGGCAGCGGAAAAACTATTATCGCTGCTCATATCATCCATAGCGCGCTTTCAAAGCAACGCCGGGTTTTGTTTTTAGCACATCGCCGGGAACTGATTGAACAATGCGCCGAGAAACTGCGCGCGCTGGGAATCTTGGATTACAACGTGGTGTTATCTGGACACCCGCATTCGCGGAATCCGAATGCACCGATGCAGATTGCGAGTATTCAAACCCTGATTCGCCGGGAATATCCACCCGCCGATCTAATAATTATTGACGAATGCTTAACTGGAGACTCCTTAATCTCGACCCCAATCGGCAATGTGCCTATTAAGGATATAGTTGCAGGTAGCAGCGTGATGACCTATAATAATGGAGTGGTAACAGAGGCAAAGGTTACCGCCGCATGGAGTAGCGGAGAGAAAGAAATAATCAAGATCATCACGCAATCGGGAGTTGAAATAAAATGCACGAAAAATCACTTGATTTACACGGAATCAGGGTGGATTCCGGCAAGCGAGATAACAGCATCATCCAAGGTGTTATTACTTGCGCCTGTGGATGCGGAACGGTTATGCACAAAAATAAATGGGGGAGACAGCAAGTTTTCGTTAATGGACATCAAGTCAAAAAAAGGTCTATTGAGGAATGGGATAAAAAATATCAAGAGGTCTTGGCTTCTCTCCCGTTATGCCTATGCGGTTGTGGAGAAAAAACAAGACTCAGTAACGGGGCTTCTTTGGAAGAATTCATTAAATCACAAGGCGCTAGGCGCTTTTATAAGCGCCTGTACGGGCATGATAAAAGACCCGCACAGTGGAAAATGGAAATTACCCATAGTGAGCGTCAAGCCATACTTGGAACCCTGCTTGGGGATTCCAGCATCTTGTATCCAAACAACAGGAGCCTTAACCCAAGACTGCAATTCAACCACGGCGAACCTCAAGCGGCGTGGGCTGAACATAAAAAAAATTATCTTGAGCGGCTTGGAGGACATTTATCAAGGAAGGTTAATGGGGGTTACGGAAAATTCACTATTTCTTATTCATCTCAATGTTTACCGTGTTTGGCTGATGTTTATGACATCTGCGTTAAAGACGGAAAAAAAACCGTTAGCCGTGAATGGCTTGATCAGATTGGCGAAATCGGGTTGGCGTGGTGGTTCTGCGATGACGGCGCAAGCTGCGGGCGCAGCTTCTATCTGCATACCGAAGGATACTCCTTGGCAGAGAATGAAATCATTTGCCAATGGTTTAGAGACAGATATGGCGCGGCAAGTATCCAAACAGGAAAGAGAGGATATTACTGGATCTATCTGTCTGCAAACGCTCAACGAAAAATCCTGCCAATCGTCGATCAATATATCCCAGAGTTCATGCAATACAAGCTGGCAGGAAGTCGCGTATGTTCAGCGTCTACCCAAAAAAGAAGTCGTCTATGACATCACGGTTGCCGGGACGCACTGCTTCTTTGCTAACGGCATCCTAGTCCATAACTGCCATCATGCCGCCGCTGGGCAATACCAGACACTTTTAAAGAACTATCCAGACGCCTATGTGCTGGGATTGACCGCTACGCCGGAACGACTGGACGGCAAGGGTCTGGACGGTATTTTCCACGATCTGCTGGAAGTCGCTACGGTTCCGGACCTGATTGACAGCGGCTTTCTGGTGACTCCAACTTGTCTTGGACCGTCGCCGGAAATGGCGGCGCAACTCAAATCAGCGCTGGCGAGCGTAAAGGTACGCGGCGGCGATTACGCTGAGGGAGCGCTGGGCGATGCCATGGACCATGCCGAGCTGGTTGGCGACATCGTGCAGCACTGGAAAGAATGGGCGGCCGGCCAAAAGACGATCGTCTTCGCTGCCAGCATCCTGCACAGCCAGCACATCATCCAGCAATTCCAAGCGGCCGGAATACCTGCCGCGCATCTGGACGGCAAGATGGCCACGCCAGAGCGCGAGGGGATTCTTGCGGCTTGGCGGAGCGGTGATATTCAAGTCGTGAGCAACTGCCAAATACTTACAGAAGGCTTTGATTTTCCTGAGCTTTCCTGTTGCGTTTTGGCGCGGCCCACGAAGAGCGTTGCCCTTTTTTTGCAAATGTGTGGGCGCGTACTTAGAACCGCCCCAGGCAAGTCGGGCGCAATGATCCTCGATCATGCCGGAAATATTCTGGAGCATGGGCCGCCGCACATTGATCGAGTCTGGACACTGCAAGGCGCGTCCAAAAAGCGTAAAGTCGAGCGGACCCACGCTTGCTTCCTGCCCGGATGTGGCGCTCTATTTGTCGAACGGGATGCTGGCGCGATATGGTGGGTGGCGGCCACGCAGCCGGGGATTATTGAGAACTATCGGTTCATGGCCCGCAAGTTCGAGCGCATGGACCGCAGTAGCCCGGAGTTCACGCAAGAATCCAAGATGATCGCCTGCCCTGCGTGTAGCCATGCCGCGTGCAAGCTTTGCGGGAGCTTCATCAAGCCGCCCAGCGCCGAAAGCAGCGACCGGCTGATCTGCCCGCAGTGCCAAGGCGAGTACAGCAGCGACCGCCAAGAGCAGGAAGAGCGGGAGAAGCGACAGCCTCCAACCAGCATGGACGGCGATCTGGTGCTGATGGACGGAGACGGGGCGGCGGCCGAAAAAATCCGCGTCAAGAACGAGTACAACCGCCTACTGAATGTCGCCAAGGAGAAGGGACATAAACGCGGCTGGGTCTGGTGGCGATTGAAGGAACAGTTCAGCGAGGCTCAACTCCGCCCAGTATTCCCGTGGCTTCGGTCCGAGTGGACGAAGAAACCGGCGTCGGAAGGTGAAAAATGATCAAGCTTGAGTCCGACAGGAGAACACCTGTCATTGAAATAAAAAACCCGCTCTGGCAAGCGGGCTAATTCATGCATCCGAAAAACATGAGAAAAGGCAATGACCGAAATTATAGCGAAATCGTCAGATAAATCAACCAGAATCACCTTGGTTAACCCTACCGCCAAGCGCAGCCCGCCGCCATCTAATCCCGTCGCCGAAGCAGCGATTATTGCTGGCTTGGTAAATTGCGGCGATCCGGCCGAAATCGGCGCCTATGCCCTCGATCATCGGCTTGCCCTGGACTGCTTCACGCTGCCGGCCTACCGCAACGCCTACGACGCCATTCTCGAACTTGCCGCCGATGGCCAGCCGGTTGATATAGCGATCATTGCGCAACGACTGGACGCGGAAGACCTCGCCGCCGTCGATTCCGCGTGTCGGGAGCATGTGAGCGCGGCAAACTTCGGCGTCTACGCCCGGCTGTTGCACGGCTGTAAGCAGCGCCGATCCGAAGCCGCAGCACGCGACCGGCTGGCCCAGGCTGCGGCTGCTGGTGTTCCAGACCATGAGTTGCTAGCCATTGTCGAGAGCGTCCGGCAGGCCAGCGCGGGCGATACGAGGGAATGCAGGCTCACTGAAATTTCGAGTTTGTGCGACCTGCCGCCGTCTGAAAGCTGGCTGATCAAGCGATACCTTCCTGCTGATTCGCTGACCGTCATGTTCGGCAGTCCGGGATGTGGAAAATCGTTTGCGGCTATCGATCTAGCCTGCCACGTCGCTATCGGCCGCGCATGGTGCGGGCAACCCGTCAAGAAAGGCCGCGTCGTTTACGTCGCCGGTGAAGGGCGCAACGGCTTATCAAAGCGCTTTCGTGCGTGGTTCGATACCCTGAATCGCAATTTCGGCCCTGGCGACGAAAACTCTACCGCCGATATGACCAAGGCCGTCGCCGGCCTGGACGCAATCCGCACCGCCACCGGAGCGGCAATCCTTGGAATCCACCACTCAGGGCACGTAGAGAAGGGACGCGGGCGCGGTTCGAGCGTGCTACTCGGCGCTGTTGACGCGGAATATGCAGCCGAAATGATGGGTAACACGGTACAGCTGCGATCAACCAAGATGAAGGATTCAGACCCGCCGCTGCAATTGGCCTGGACGCTGGAAAAGCAGAACTTGCCATGGTGCGATGAAGAAGGTGTGCCGATGGATTCCGCCGTGCTGGTGCCGTCCGACATCCAGATATTTCCCGCTTCAACAACCGGCCGTTTATCGGCTGGCCAGCGTATCGCCCTTGACGCCCTACGATCAGCGCTTATGGCGCATGGCGCCGAGGATAATGGGGTGGTGACGGTATCCGAGGACGAATGGCGAGAGGCGGCCTATGACGCGGGCATAGCGTCAATCGAAGCCACTCAAAGCGCCCGACGCAAGGCATTCCTTCGAGCGCGCCTTGATCTGGTTTCGTCTGGGAAGGTTTCCACCGATGACGGTCGGTACTGGATACCGTCGCCAAGCGGGACAAGGCGGGACAAAACGCCTACAGAAAGTTACAGCATACCAACAAATGATACTAGTTTTTCGCCAACTGATAGCCATTTTGGAAGCGGGACAAGCGGGACAAGCGGGACAAAGCGGGACAATGTCCCGTCATGTCCCGCCCGGCAAGACGGTAGCGAAGCGGTACAAAACGGTACACACCCCTATAGGGGTGTACCGCATGTACCGCCTGCCGGTGCCCCGATTTTGGAAGACGACGCCCAGGCCATCGCTGACGACTGGTGCCCAGAATGATGACCCCTGAAGCCGCCCGACTGATGTTCGCTACCTTTTCCTCTGATCTGAAAGTGGCGATGAAAGGCGCAGCCATCCGCAACGAATGGCGTGCAGATACCTGGACCCTGCAAGTCGGACTGGTTTCCGATGCCCTGTTACGCGGTGAAGACCCGGAAGCTCTGGCAGATGCTTATTCAATTATCCTGGAATCGCAGAATTTACCCGAATTGCGCGAAAAGCCTCGTCCTTTAGGGCGGGGAGGATGTCAAATGAACGGGGAAGCCATGAAGCCATGTTCTAATCTGGTGGAATTCCACCCAATTAAAAATTCGCCGGAACGGGGAGCGCCGAAATGAAAAAACAGAAACATCCAAAATACCCGCGATCGAGTGACGGCAAAGAATGGCGTGAAACCCTAAAAGTCGGGGACCGGGCGTGCAAAGTCGGGGGCAGCTATCAGGCAACCGGAACCATCCGCGCCGTGTTTATCACTCGGAACGGCGAACAGCGGTTCGTGTTCGACTTCGATGAGCCGCCCGGACTGCTGCATATCTTCGGGCCGGCACAGATTGAGCCGATGGAGGAACCTCCGAAATTAACACCGAACAACACAACGAGGAATCAACCATGCAACCCTATCAGCAGCGCGTCATCGACGAAAAAGCCGAACTTGATATTAAGATAGCTAAACTAGATTATTTTAGGGTGAGCGGAGAGATGTCAAAAATACCAGTTGATCAACAAGATTTGCTCGATTTGCAGCATAACGCCATGTTGACATATAGCATTATTCTCGAATTGCGGATTAAGTCTTTCAATGCGCCCTGATAAACACCCATTCCGACTCACACCAGTCAATCCTCTGGAACAGGACATCCAAGGCCAAATCATCGATTACCTGCGGGTCGAACAGGCGCGGGGGCGAGTCGTATGGTTTGAGCGATCCAACGGCGGCGGCATGAAAAACCCGTCGGGCCGGGTACTGCGGTTTTACTGGCTCTATTTGCGGGGCAAGATTCCACGGAGCAAAGGCAAGTCGGATTTAAGTGGAATGCTGGCCGGTGGTAAGTTCTTCGCGCTGGAAGTAAAACGGGGCAACGAAAAGCCTACCAAAGATCAGATTGAATATCTCGCAGCAGTTCGGGAGGGCGGCGGCATCGCTGCGGTCGTTAGAAGCTTCAACGACGCGAAAAACGTTTTATTCGGAGATGGGATTAAATCAATTCTTGATGAAGAGGAAATGAATCCATGATCGAGAAATATAGCTTGCACACGAACTCGTTGATCGTTAAACCGGCTGGCCTGCCGATTTATTGCGAAGAGGCGACCACGGTTTCAATCGATGACGAGGGGGGAGGGTTATTTGTCGAGCTTTCCCAACATCACGCCGATGGCCGGGGTCTGATAACCGTGGTTTATGAAGAGTGGCCGCTGATCGTTGCCGCCGTCAATGCCATGTTTGAAGAGATTGCGAAAATCGAGGCTGAGGATAAATGAAACCCGAAATGCTGGCGGCTGCACATTGGGCCTACGTCGAGAGCGTCCTGCAACTGCACGGCGAAGATCAGGGCGTCATCGAGAAATGCGGTGAGCACTACAAAGCTGCTTTCGTGCATGGCTTCAAGCACGGGATCGAGTCTCTAGCCGAGAACAGCGCCGATGGGGAATAATGCTTGCATGTATCGTCTAAAGTATGATAATGCAAGCCATGGACAGCAAGCCACGCCCAGTATCAGCGGTCGAGATGCTCCTCCGCCCGGAGCGCCTGGCCTGTTTCAAGTGCAAGCAGTTTCGGCACAACCCGCACTTCCCAGTTTGCATGGTGCGCTGTTGATGACCGCCAGTTTCCAGATTTGTGCGAAAGATACAATGCCAAAATTGAACAAACATTCCCCGTTTGACATTGACACGATGGCATTGACGGTGTGGGCCGAGGCGCGGGGCGAGCTCCGCATGGGCCAGCGCGCCGTCGCCTGGGTGATCCGTAATCGCTACGAAAATCCAGGCTGGTGGAGCCGTAACCGGAACGACGGTATTCAGGATGACACAATTGCGGCTGTCTGTAGGGATCCCTGGCAGTTTTCATGCTGGAACAAGTCAGACCCGCAATCCAAAATCCTGCATGATCCAGACACGCTCAAGAGAAACAACGTGAAGGCAATTCGGGCTTTATGTGAATCCGTGCTTGAACGGGGACTGGCGGACGATGTTTCAAAGGGCGCCGATCATTATTGCACCGTGAAGGTAATCCCAAAAACAAAATGGGCGAAAGGGAAAACTCCGGTTATCGTAATAGGGAACCACGCTTTTTTTAAAATAGGTCTTGACGGTAAGGGATGATGAATAAGCAAGCCTTTCCAGACCCCTTAATAGTTTCATATCTCGATGGACGGCGCTGGATGTTGCAAGCGCCGTTTCGTTATATCGATTCAAAGTATGGCGCTATAACCGCGCCGACTGGGTTTATTACGGATTATGCCAGCATTCCCCGGCCTGGGATGGTCCATCCTTGGCTCTCCAGAACAATACGCGCTTGCCGCAATCCCCCACGATCACCTCTATGCGAAAAGGCCATATCCACGCGCAACGGCGGATAGTATTTTCTACCGCGCAATGCTTGAGTCCGGTATCGATTCAGTTCGAGCCGGCTTATTCTATTTAGCGGTTCGATGTTTTGGGTGGGCCGCATGGGACAAATATCATGACTAATCGATTATTAACCTGGCGTCCACGATTCGACGAAAAAAGCCGCAAGTACGGCATAGCGCACACTCTACCCGTTATGCAGCTTGCGCGGCGGTCTATGCAGTGGTCATGCCCGGTCTATTTCGATCAATCCGAAGAACCGAGTTGTACAGGCTTTGCAATGACTCATGCTGTAATGTCCGATCCGTTCCCAAACAAGAATCTGACCCCTCCACATGCGCGCTATCTGTATCAGAAAGCGAAAGAGTTGGATCAATGGCCCGGTGAGGATTACGACGGTTCGAGCGTGCTGGGCGCCGCCGCCGCCGCTAAAGAGCTCAAGTGGATTAAATCATATCACTGGTGTTTTACCGAGTACGAAATAAGCACCGCAATTGGATATTACGGACCGGTTGTCTTCGGGTCGCAGTGGACTCAAGGAATGATGGAGCCGGATGATCGGGGCGTTATTCGCGCACTAGGAAAGCCACTCGGCGGTCATGCTTATCTGCTAACCGGATATGACGCGGCGCGCGATCTGTACCGCATACACAATTCGTGGGGGGATTTCATGGGGCAAGATGGGAGACGCATTTATCCCGTCTCGCGATATTGATGCCCTGATGCGTGAAGGCGCTGAAGCGTGCGCTTTGACAAAAGCGGCTGAATGATATGGGTCCTCGTTATCGTGTAGTACCGCTTGCGCTGTGCATCAGCGGGTGCAGTAGTATCCCGTTCTCGGATGCCGTTGTGGGCCAGATCGAAAGCGCGAGCCATGCTAACTACCAATCGGCCGAATTAATTATGTGCCGGGGAATTACGGTAGGCGAATGGATGCGATCTATCGGCCCGTATCCCGAGAAAGTCGCTGGCTGGCGAGCGTTGTGTGTTGGTAGTTCAATCCCATCTGTTCCAGTGCAATAAAAATGAACTCAAAAAGAGTGAACATGATGCCTGAAAAGACACCGTTAGACTATTCTATTGCGCACTATGTATTTGTTGTAATACTTGGCGCAATCGGCGGTGCTGTGTCTGTTCTTCAGGATTTTTTAGAGCAGGTCGGAAAATGCTGGAAATGCGCAATTGCAAGAGCGATTGTTAGCATTGCTACTAGCGGGTTTTGTGGGGTATTAGCTTTTTGGTTGTGCGAAAGCGGAGACTTTAAACCGCTGGTTACTGCTTTCGTTGTTGGTATTTCCGGGCACATGGGAGGACGTGCATTAACTATGATCGAAAAGGCCGTTATTGGAAAAATGAAATCAATGTACGGAGATGCACATGATTAAACAAATCAAGTTCGGGTTTATTGCAGCGGCGCTGGTTTTGTCTAGCACTGCGATTGCTGACACGTATCAACTAACTGTAGGTTGGAACGCGCCTACCTGGAACTGGTTGCGGACGGATGAAACGATTACCGCTCATTCATCGCTTATTCAAGGCGGAATCATTGAAACCGTCTCCACTTTTTTAGGTAATGTTGTAGACCCTGACGGGACTACATATACGCAAGGGTATGGCGTGGAGTTTTCGGTCGAAGCTGATGCAACGCAGGTCATCATTACGCATCGCGTTTCGACGACCGTTTCAGGCGCTGTTGACTTGGGTAGAACGGATATTGATCATAGCGTGATTATTCCGGTTAAAGTTCTATAATAGCCATTGCATGAGCATCAGGAGTAAATTTAAGTGGGCACTAGAATATTGACGGTTTTATCAGGGTCCAGTGAAGTCCATGAAGCTTCTGGTTCGATTGTTTTGGATGTCCCGATGACGATCACGGTAAACCCAAATGGTGGGACGGTGACTGTGAGCGTTAAAACCTCTGTAGGCGGAACTTATCAAGCGGTCGCCGATGGCAACCTTTCAGGAAACATAACGGCGGTGAAAATGGACGTGCTAAAGGGTCCAGTCAATGCGATTAAATTCACAGCTGCCACTCAAACTGCAACCGTCGAGATTGCGCAATGACTACAACTGCCAGCCTGTTTGATGGCAAACTGTTTGAGGGCGGATTATTCAATGGCGGGATTTTCGAGCGGAGTGGGGCGGCGATCAACCCCAATTTTGTCTTTACCATTGACACAACCAAGGCAGGGGTTACCGGCTCCAGTGCATTCAGAATACCGATGGTTAGCGGGTCGGTTTATGACTTCAATGTGGATTGGGGCGATGCCAGTAATGAAAATGTATCGGGGTCGGCGCTAACCGCCAAGGACCATACGTACAGCAGTCCAGGGATTTACATAATTACGATTAGTGGAACATTCCCGCGAATCTTCTTTAATGACGCCGGGGATAAATTAAAGGTATTAAGCACCCAGAACCTAGGTGCGGTGGGGTGGACTTCGTTTGCTTTTGCGTTTCTGGGATGTTCGAATCAAACGACGGTCGAAGGGGATGTAGATTGGGGGGTAGTGACTGATTGCCAGAGCGCTTGGTCTGGTAACAATCTAACTTCATGGGCTGTTGAGTTACCCACAGGGCTGACGAATTGCCAGAGCGCTTGGTATGGTAATAATCTAACCTCATGGACTATTGAGTTACCACCGGGGCTGACGAATTGCAGTTATGCTTGGCGAGATAACAATCTAACCTCATGGACTGTTGAGTTACCCACAGGGCTGACGAATTGCATTTATGCTTGGCGAGATAACAATCTAACCTCATGGACTGTTGAGTTACCCACAGGGCTGACGAATTGCATTTATGCTTGGCGAGATAACAATCTAACCTCATGGACTGTTGAGTTACCCACAGGGCTGACGAATTGCAGTTATGCTTGGTATGGTAATAATCTAACCTCATGGACTGTTGAGTTACCCACAGGGCTGACGAATTGCAGTTATGCTTGGTCTGGTAACAATCTAACTTCATGGGCTGTTGAGTTACCCACAGGGCTGACGAATTGCTCTGCAGCATGGTATACCAACGCTATCACTTCTTGGACAGGCGGCGGCTGGGCGGGGGTAACGAACGCTAACAATGCGATTGGTGGAGGCACCAACAATATCAACACCACCGATTACAACGCACTGCTAGTCGCCATCGAAGCCAACAACCAGAACAATAACGTGCCATTCCACTTCGGTTTATCAAAGCACTCAGGAGCGGGAACGACAGCAAGGGCCGCATTGATTGCAGATCACAGCGACACAATCACCGACGGGGGCCCGGCGTAATGGGAACTTTAAGCAAGCCAGACCGCGCCACCTATTTTGTCGCGCACGGTCCCAACGCCACGCATACCGGAATCACAGAACCAAATCAAGTCACCGTCACTGGCCAGCCATCATTTGAAACGGCGGCGGACGAGAACGAATACCTTGGACTTCTAGCGCCAGTCGCTACGGCTTTTCCGCCATTGCCAGCAGCAGGAACACCGCTGACTCAGGGTGATATTTATCTATGGGGCGCGATTGCGGTCATGGTGCGGCAGTCGCATATCCGTACTGAGCACGACCCGGATACCGTACCTGCTCTGTTTATCATTCACCGGCTCGATGATTCGATTGATTGGATTGCAGACGAGCAGGTCAATCTTGGAACTCGCAGAACGTTTAATGGCGTGCTTTATCAAGTCATTCAGCCGCACGTTACTCAGTCCGACTGGACGCCACCCACAGTTCCCGCACTCTGGAAAGTTGTCGAAGAACAGGGCGGCGGCGGAACTACATGGGTCGATACCGGCGCAACGATTACCAGCCAAACAGGCCAGCTTTTCTATGTGAGTCTGCCCATCGCTGGTCTTGGATTGACTGCCGGACAAGCGATTAGAATAGGCCAGACACTGGAAACGACGTTTGTGCAGGTTTGGCCTGGCACGACCACTCTAATGCAAATCAATCCTTATGTCGCTGCAACGGCGGGAATGAAGGTTTTTAAATGGGCGTAAGACTTATTCTCATAGTATTATTCTTAACCGGATGCACAATCGGCCAAGCGCCGCATGTTGCTGATACTACTTTAACCGGCGCTATTATTTCATCGGGTGGCGTTGAACTTAATCCTTTAGGATTCCCTATGGTTGTTGTAGCAAAAGTTGCAACAGAAGGAATCGCTGCTTATTATAAGAAGGAAGGAGACTATGTCGCCTGTCAGGTTATTGCCTCTAGTGCGCGACTAGGCTCATCTATCGGAGTTGGAGCAACGCTAGGAGGTTTAGTATTAGGCGGAATTCCGGGTATTGTTTTTGGCGGAATGGTCGCAGCAGGGTCTTTATTCAATTACACGCAACAGACGGCGACAGAAGACTGTTACCCTCAAGTTTCGACTGAATAGGTGACAAAGTGGAAGTTAAAATAACCGGCATTGAAGAAGTGCAGAAATTGTTAAGGAACTTATCAGAAAAAGAACTGAAATATGCAACGGTTGTAGGAACAAACCGGATAGCGTATGCAGTGATGCGCGCTCAGCGGGAGGAAGTTAAAAGCACATTTCAAGGCCCAACGAAATTCATTCAGACCGGCATACGCTATGAAAAAGCGACGTTTTCAAAACCGACTGCGCGCGCTTACTGGACTGATGAAAGAAACACGTATATAGAGCCTCACGTTTTCGGCATAAACCGGGCTACTAAAAAAATAGAGGACGTTTTTAGAGGACGTGCAATTATGGGAAGGTCGCAATGGATTGTTCCAGGACCGGGAGCGCCGCTTGATAAGTTTGGCAACCCAACAAGAGCCTTTTATCGAAAGCTGTATGATGCGGCTGATGGACTGGCCAGGAACAAGAAATATGGCTCATGGTTTTCAAATAAAAAGGGAGTTTTTGAGCGGCGCGGCGGCTCAATCATTCCTCTTGTGTTTTTTACAGCAGCGCCGAAATATAAAACACAATATAAGTTCTACGAAACTGGAACGGCAACGGCTAATGCGGTTGCTCCACAGATCATGAGCGAGACGGTAGCAAAGGCTATTGCGAGGTCTAGGGGTTAGTGATAGGAAAGGTACTCCTAGGGAGTACACAGCGATAGTTCCCGCCA
>JADJQQ010000024.1 GCA_016712625.1 Candidatus Competibacteraceae bacterium
ATGATCGGGGCGTTATTCGCGTATCGAAAGCCACTCGGCGGTCATGCTTATCTGCTAACCGGATATGACGCGGCGCGATCTGTACCGCATGCTACACAAATTCGTGGGGGATTTATGGGCAAGATGGGAGACGCATTTATCCCGTCTCGCGATATTGATGCCCTGATGCGAAGGCGTTGAAGCGTGCGCTTTGACAAAAGCGGCTGAATGATATGGGTCCTCGTTATCGTGTAGTACCGCTTGTTGCGCATCAGCGGCAGTAGTATCCCGTTCTCGGATGCCGTTGTGGGCCAGATCGAAAGCGCGAGCTATGCTAATCACTAATCGGCTGAATTAATTATGTGCCGGGGAATTACGGTAGGCGAATGGATGCGATCTATCGGCCCGTATCCTGAGAAAGTCGCTGGCTGGCGAGCGTTGTGTGTTGGTAGTTCAATCCCATCTGTTCCAAGGCAATAAAAATGAACTCTCAAAAAGAGTGAACATGATGCCTGAAAAGACACCGTTAGGGACTATTCTATTGCGCACTATGTATTTGTTGTAATACTTGGCAATCGGCGGTGCTGTGTCTGTTCTTCAGGGATTTTTTAGAGCAGGTCGAAAATGCTGGAAATGCGCAATTGCAAGAGCGATTGTTAGCATTGCTACCAGCGGGTTTTGTGGGGTATTAGCTTTTGGTTGTGCGAAAGCGGAGACTTTGGGAAACCTGGTGGCTGCTTTCGTTGTTGGTATTTGGGCATTTGGTGTGACGTGCATTAACTATGATCGAAAAGGCCGTTATTGGAAAATGAAATCAATGTACGGAGATGCACATGATTAAACAAATCAAGTTCGGGTTTATTGCTGGCGGCGCTGGTTTTGTCTAGCACTGCGATTGCTGACACGTATCAACCAACTGCAGGTTGGAACGCGCCTACCTGGAACGAACTGGTTGCGGACGGATGAAACGATTACCGCTCATCCATCGCTTATTCAGGCGAATCATTGAAACCGTCTCCACTTTTTTAGGTAATGTTGTAGACCCGACGGGACTTCATATACGCAAAGTGGTATGGCGTGGAGTTTTCGGTCGAAGCTGATGCAACGCAGGTCATCATTTCGCATCGCGTTTCGACGACCGTTTCAGGCGCTGTTTTGACTTGGGTAGAACGGATATTGATCATGGCGTGATTATTATTCCGGTTAAAGTTCTATAATAGCCATTGCGCAGGCATCAGAGTAAATTTAAGTGGGCACTACAATATTGACGGTTTTATCAGGGTCAGTGAAGTCCATGAAGCTTCGGTTCCGATTGTTTGGATGTCCGATGACGATCACGGTAAACCCAAAATGGTGGGACGGTGACTGTAAGTGTTAAAAACCGTAGGCGGAACTTATCAAGCGGTCTGACGATGGCACCCTCCAGGAAACATAATGGTGATGAAAATGGACTTAGCAAAGGTTGATCAATGCGATTAAATTCACAGCTCCACTCAAACTGCAACCGTCGAGATTGCGTAGACTACAACTGCCAGCCTGTTTGATGGCCTTCTTTGAGGGCGGATTATTCAATGGCGGGATTTTCGAGGCGGAGTGGGCGGCGATCAACCCCAATTTTGTCTTTACCAATAACACAACCAAGGCAGGGGTTACCGGCTCGGTGCATTCAGAATACCGATGGTTAGCGTCGGTTTATGACTTCAATGTGGATTGGGGCGATGCCAGTAATGAAAATGTATCGGGGTCGGCGCTAACCGCCAGGACCATACGGACAGCAGTCCAGGATTTACATAAGCATGATTAGTGCGGAACATTCCCCGCGAATCTTCTTTAATGACGCCGGGGATAAATTAAGGTATTAAGCACCCAGAACCTAGTGCGGTGGGGTGGACTTCTTTTGCTTTGCGTTTCTGGGATGTTCGAATCAAACGACAGTCGAAGGGGATGTAGATTGGGGGTAGTGACTGATTGCCAGAGCGCTTGGGGGGGGGTGCCAGGGCTAACAATCCAACTTCATGGGCTGTTGAGTTACCCACAGGGCTGCCGAGTTACCACGAGTTGGACTATTGGGTATGGTAATACAGATAACAACCGTGGACTGTTGGAGTTACCCACCGGGGCAATTGATAACGAGATAACAATCCATATATCATGGATGTTTGTTTACCCACAGGGCTGACGGATTGCAGTTATGCTGAGTATGGTAATAATCTAACTTTCATGGACTGTTGAGTTACCAAGGCTGACGAATTGCCGCTAGCATGGTAATAATGCTTGGACTGTTGAGTTACCCCACGGCGGTGGGTGATGGTCTAATCTAACCTCATGGACTGTTGAGTTACCCACAGGGCTGACGAATTGCATTTATGCTTGGCGAGATAACAATCTAACCTCATGGACTGTTGAGTTACCCACAGGGCTGACGAATTGCAGTTATCTTGGTATGGTAATAATCTAACCCTCATGGACTGTTGAGTTACCCACAGGGCTGACGAATTGCAGTTATGCTTGGTCTGGTAACAATCTAACTTCATGGGCTGTTGGTAACCCACAGGGCTGACGAAATTGCTCTGCAGCATGGTATACCAACGCTATCACTTCTTGGACAGGCGGCGGTGGGCGGGGGTAACGAACGCTAACAATGCGATTGGTGGAGGCACCAACAATATCAACACCACCGATTACAACGCACTGCTGTCGCCATCGAAGCCAACAACCAGAACAATAACGTGCCATTCCACTTCGGTTTATCAAAGCACCCAGAGCGGGAACGACAGCAAGGGCCGCATTGATTGCAGATCACAGCGACACAATCACCGACGGGGCCCGGCGTAATGGGAACTTTAAGCAAGCCAGACCGCGCCACTAATTTGTCGCGCACGGTCCCAACGCCACGCATACCGGAATCACAGAACCAAATCAAGTCACCGTCACTGGCCAGCCATCATTTTGAAACGGCGGCGGACGAGAACGAATACCTTGGACTTCTAGCGCCAGTCGCTACGGCTTTTCCGCCATTGCCAGCAGCAGGAACACCGCTGACTCAGGGTGATATTTATCTATGGGGCGCGATTGCGGTCATGGTGCGGACGGATCACATATCCGTACTGAGCACGACCCTGATACCGTACCTGCTCTGTTTATCATTCACCGGCTCGATGATTCGATTGATTGGATTGCAGACGAGCAGGTCAATCTTGAACTCGCAGAACGTTTAATGGCGTGCTTTATCAGTCATTCAGCCGCACGTTACTCAGTCCGACTGGACGCCACCAGATTCCCGCACCTGGAAAGTTGTCGAAGAACAGGGCGGCGGCGGAACTCCATGGGTCGATACCGGCGCAACGATTACCAGCCAAACAGGCCAGCTTTTTCTATGAGTCTGCCCATCGCTGGTCTTGGATTGACTGCCGGACAAGCGATTAGAATAGGCCAGACACTGGAAACGACGTTTGTGCAGGTTTGGCCTGGCACGACTCACTCTAATGCAAATCAATCCTTATGTCGCTGCAACGGCGGAAATGAAGGTTTTTAAATGGGCGTAAGACTTATTCTCATAGTATTATTCTTAACCGGAATTGCACAATCGGCCAAGCGCCGCATGTTGCTGATACTACTTTAACCGGCGCTATTATTTCATCGGGTGGCGTTGAACTTAATCCTTTAGGATTCCCTATGGTTGTTTAGCAAAAGTTGCAACAGAAGGAATCGCTGCGTTATAAGAAGGAAGGAGACTATGTCGCCTGTCAGGTTATTGCCTCTAGTGCGCGACTAGGCTCATCTATCGGAGTTGGAGCAACGCTAGAGGTTTAGTATTAGGCGGAATTCCGGGTATTGTTTTTAGTGGAATGGTCGCAGCAGGGTCTTTATTCAATTACACGCAACAGACGGCGACAGAAGACTGTTACCCTCAAGTTTCGACTGAATAGGTGACAAAGTGGAAGTTAAATAACCGGCATTGAAGAGGTGCAGAAATTGTTAAGGAACTTATCAGAAAAAGAACTGAAATATGCAACGGTTGTAGGAACAAACCGGATAGCGGCGAAGTGATGCGCGCTCAGCGGGAGGAAGTTAAGCACATTTCGAAGGCCCAACGAAATTCATTCAGACCGGCATACGCTATGAAAAGCGACGTTTTCAAAACCGACTGCGCGCGCTTACTGGACTGATGAAAGAAACACGTATATGAGCCTCACGTTTCCGGCATAAACCGGGCTACTAAAAAATAGAGTGGGGTTTAGAACGCGTACAATTATGGGAGGCGCAATGGATTGTTCCGGACCCGGGGGCGCCGCTTGATAAGTTTGGCAATCCCAACAAGGCCTTTAAGGTGGGGCTGAGGGAGGTGGGCTGGGCAAGGCGAGAAATAGGCTAAATATGGCCTTTTAGTTTAGGAGTTTGGAGCGCCGCGCCGGCTCCGGGCGTGGCGCAGCCCAAACATTCCTAAAAATATAAGAGCAACCACGAAAGTGAAACAGAAAAAAAACGGCTAATGCGCTGGCTCAAGAAATCGAGCGAGACGGTGGCAAAGGCTATTGCCGGGGGCTGAGGGTTAGTAAGGCACTCCCAGGGGTACAGCGATAGTTCCCGCCAAAGGCGCCCTTTGGCGTTAGTTTTGCACCCTCCATGCGCATATTTATTTTCGGTATCTTATGGAAGCATTGGTAAGACCAATTGATGACCTATGGTGGACTGCAACCAAATTCTCAAACGTGCTCAATATTGACGCGAGAATTTGCAAGCAAGCGCTAGAAACCGTTCCATGCAAAATGATGGGAAAGCGGCAAGTCTGGCATGTCCGCGAGGGAATGCCGGCTATTTTCATCCCTACAGACGGCACCTTAGACCCGAAAAAGCTATCCCCGAAAGAACGGCTCGACCATTACCGCGCCGAACGAGAGCGGATCAAGCTCGAACAGGAAACCGGAACACTGCTGACAGCGCTTGAAGTATCGTCGTTATTCACGCGCGGAATGAAGGAGCAGAAAGACGTTTTAACAAATATCCGCGCAACAGTTGAACATCATTGCGATGTGTCGGCAGAAGTATTAAGCATGATAGAACAAATAATAGATAAGGCACTGGAAGAGACTGCGGAAACATGGAGGAAACTGGTCATTGATAACGAGTGATCTGCTGCGGGATGTTGTGATCGGCGGAGTCGAGGCCGGGCTACCGCCGCGCCGCATGAGCATATCGGAATCCGCCGAAAAATATCTGTATGTCCACCGTCCAGGCGGGAACTCTGGGCCATGGGATAAATCAACGACACCTTACATGATCGAGCCGATGGACCGGCTCACAGACCGCAGCGTAGAAGGCGTCATTTTTGTCGGCCCAGCGCGCACCGGCAAGACCTTGGGGCTGATCATTGGCTGGCTCACTTATGCCGTGACGTGCGATCCGGGCGACTTTTTCATCTTGCACATGTCCGAAGCGACCGCCCGCGACTTCTCGAAGTCGGACCTGATCCGCGCCCACCGCCACAGCCCGGAACTGGCGGCCCGCGTCTCGCCCTACGCGACCGACAACAACATCTTCGACCGCAGCTACAAGCACGGAATGCGGCTCATGGTGGGCTGGCCCTCCGTCACGCAACTATCGGGCCGAACCTTGCGCTACGTGGCGCTCACCGATTACGACCGGATGCCGGCCGACATCGACGGAGAGGGCGACGCATTCACCCTCGCCCGTAAGCGGACTCAGACCTTTCATAGTGCCGGCCGGGTCATGGTCGAAAGTTCGCCGGGCTGGCTGATTGATGATCCCAAGTGGACCTACGGCGACCCGCACGAAGGCCCGCCGTGCCAAGGTGTGTTCAGCCTGTTCAACCAGGGCGACCGCCGCCGCTGGTACTGGCCCTGTCCGCATTGCGCCGAATACTTCACCCCTTCCCCGTATCCCGACGCCTTTGTCTTGATCGACGACAAGCCGGCGCTCATCTGTCCGAAGTGCGGCGCGGCGATTGAGGCGCGCTACAAACGGGCCATGAACGCAAGCGGACATTGGCTTGCGGCCGGACAGACGATCACCGCCATGGGCGAGGTATCGGGAACGCCACCCGTTGCCAACTTGGCGAGTTACTGGCTGACCGGACCCGCCGCCGCGTATCAGACATGGGAAAGTCTCTGGCAGCGACACGCATCCGCAACCGCTGAGATGGAGCGAACCGGCAGCGAGGAAGCGCTCAAAGCCGTTCTGGGCGGAGATTTCGGCATGGCATATCGACCGAGAATGCTTCACGCGGCCCGCGATCCGCGGATCCTGCAAAGCCGCGCCGAAGACGTTCAACAGCGCACCGTCCCCGAAGGTGTGTGGTATCTGACCGCCGCCGTAGACATCCAGAAATCTCGGTTCGTAGTGCAAGTGATCGGGTGGGGGGAAGCCGGCGAGCGCTGGCTAATCGACCGTTTTTCGATCCGGCATAGCCATCGCTACGACGGCGCGGGACAAGCGGAGCCGATTGATCCCGCCGCCCGAGTCGAAGACTGGTGGCTGCTGGTTCATCTTGTACTGTTCAAAGTCTATCCGCTGGCCTGGGACGAAACGCGCGGACTGCGGCCGGTTATGACCGCCATCGATTCCGGCGGCAAGGCCGGCGTGACCGAGAGGGCTTATTTGTTCTGGCGCCGCCTGCGCGGCCATGGCTTGCATCAAAAGGCCATGCTGGTCAAAGGCGCGTCCAGCAAAAGATGCCCCGCGAATTCGGAAAGCCTACCCCGATAGCACCAAGCGGGTTCAGCAAAAAATAGCTAATGCAAAGGTGAGATTCCGGTTTGGATGTTGGGCACCTTGACGCTAAAAGATGCCGTCGCCGCCGATCTTGAACGCGGCGAATCAGGGCCGGGTTATATCCACTTCCCAGCCTGGCTTGCCGCATGGTTTTTCGACGAACTCACGGCGGAAACCCGGACGGCGAAAGGATGGGAAAATATGGGTGGCGCGCGGAATGAAGCTTTTGACCTAATGGTTTATAATAGCGCGGCAATGCTGGCATTAGGTGGCGACAAGATTATTTCCGGGAATCGTCCAGGCTGGGCTAATCCAGAACTTGCGGCGATTCCGATTGAATCTACCCCGCCCGAGGCAAAGCAAGTAGTAAAGAAAGAGCACCGCACCGCCGTGCCAGTTGCCGGCGGATCATTTATCAACCGCCCCAGCGGCGAGCCGTGGATCAGGCGGTAATCGGCATGATCTATTGTCAGCGAACGTGGGGGAATCAAGTCCTTTTTAAAAGAAGGATGCCTCGCGATGTGGTGGAAAATCGAGGCCGCGCCACACGGTCCCCGTCTGAAATGCCGGGCTTCACCACATCCGATAGATCATGCCGATTATTGTAACTACCGGAGAGCTCATGACTGACACCTGGAAACATCCCACTGGAAGCACGCCCAAGACCGTCGCATTGGTTTGTTTGGGACCATCCCGCAATAGCTACATCGGCGGCTGCTTCGAGAACGATCTATCCGATGCGGTCTGTGGCGTCGATGAAGTTTGGACGCTGAACCGAGGCGTCAGCGTCTTTCGTCACGACCTGCTGTTTGTCATGGATCACATTCAGGGCGAAGCGGACAAGTACCCGCGCTACGGCGCGACGCTCTGGAAGCACAACAAGCCGATCATTACGAGCGACGATTGCGCGGGATGGCCGAATCACGTTCACAAGTACCCGTTTCGCGAGATTTGGAATTGGACGATTGGCGCACTCAATCCGATGCACGGCGATTGGTACCATAACAGCGTCGCTTATATCCTGACTTACGCCGGATATATCGGAGTCAAGGAGTTGCGGATATTCGGCGCTGATTATTCGATGCACTCCTCAGGCGTTGTCGAAGACGGGCACCCAAACGTTGCTTACTGGGTTGGAAAGATGGAGGCGATTGGGCTACAGGTATTCGCACCGACAGATAGCAGTTTCCTGAACATCAATCAACGCGGCTGGATTTACGGCTATCGGAATGACCCGCGCAAGATTCCCGCCAACCGCGCCCGATTCCGCGCGATGGTCGGCGGCGAGCCGGACCCGGACAGCACGGCACTGTTGAGCGGGGAGCGGCAAGTATCGCCGGAAGTTGCGGGCATCCAGGCCGATCACGTTTACCGCTACCAGTGGGCCGCAGAAAAAACCAAGGGTGAGGAAGTGGTCGATCTTGCCTGCGGCTGCGGATATGGAAGCGCTATTCTGTTTGATGCAGGGGCAACCCATGTAGTCGGGGTCGATCTGTCCGCTGAATCGATTGACTACGCAACAAAGAATCATTCCAGAGACGGTACTGATTTTTTTGCGGCTGATCTCGAAAATGGATTTTTTGCGGCTGAAGGCTATGAATATGATAGCGCCACGGCGTTTGAGATTATTGAGCACCTTGCCGATCCAAAGCCTCTACTGAAAACCCTACCCGCCAGCCGCTTGTTCGCCAGCGTACCGAACGAGGCAGTGATTCCCTACAGCCCGGAAACTGCGCCGTTCCACCAGCGGCACTATACTAAACAGCAGTTCGAGGAACTCTTGCAAGAAACCGGATGGCGAGTCACCCGCTGGTGCGGACAGCAAAGCCCGCAAAGCAAAGTAACTGATCTTGCGATGGATAGCAGAACGATCATCTTTGAGGCAGTCAGATATTAGGAATAACAACAAGGTAAGCGGCGGCCGTAGGCCGTCCGCTGGAATGACTTGTTATCCGCTGCAGCGGATCAGGAGTAAAAATGCACATACCAACTTGGTTGCTTTGGGTGATTGGCATAGTTTCCGTTTTACTACTTGCAGGATGGGCTGGGCGTAGCCGTGGAGACTACGATTTTGTTTCACCATTTATTGGTGTCGGCGTTCTCCTTATTGGGATTGCGTTTGCTGTCGGCCTGTTGGTGGGCGGATAACAACAAGGTAAGCGGCGGCCGTAGGCCGTCCGCTTGACCGACGTGTTAAGCACTTTTTGACGAGGAATAACGTCATGCCAGCACCGCGATTTATCTCATGGGAAGGGCAAGAGTGGACGATTACCCGGCTTGCAACCGCATATCGTCTTGCGCCATCAACCCTGGCGCACCGCTTAGATCGGTTCGGCCAAACGGTAACCGGGATCAATCGCGCGCTGGCGACGGGAATCATGGATTGTCGGGCGGCCGGCCGGCGCGGTGCGTCGCGTAGCCCTTGGCGTTATCCTGATTAATAGGTTGCAATGCGGTTTATTTTAGTTAAAATACTAATTCATTTTAAACCGCAATAGGTGATTAAATGAAGGTGGATGTGGACTGCAAAGAGTTGGCAACAGAATCGATCTTGGAATTAATTGCTGAAGCCGAGGCCGATCTGGCTGAATACCGCGCTGAACTGAACAGGCGAAAGAGCGATGAAATCCTGAAGATGCGCGCCGAACTGGAAGCCAAGGCCGCCGCGCTGGGTGTTTCGCTGGAGGATGTTCTGGCCAGCAGCAATAAAAATAGGCGCGCGAAAGGCGCTCCCAAGTACCGCAATCCCGATGACCCGACACAGACCTGGGCCGGACGCGGCAAGCGGCCCGGATGGCTGAAGGATGTCGCTGACATCGAACAATTCCGAATTCAAGAATAAGGAGAACAAACATGCTGCAAGCGGTCAAGATCAATGAAATCATGGGTGACGTGCCTGCTGGTCCGGTTGAAGCCCGCCTGATCCTTCCTACCATTTGGACGCTGAGCTTTGATGATCTGAAGTACATCAGCAGCAAGGTCGAAGAATATCAAGGCGAGGTACAAGCGATGCTGGAACAGAAAGCGGAAGAACGCCTTGCCGAACTGAAGGCCCGCATCGCCGCCGATCAAGCCGAACTGGAAGCGCTCGAACCGAAGCCGGCCAAAATGGCCAATCCTTCGACGCCGAAGTATCGGGACCCGGAAAAGCCGGAAAACACTTGGGCCGGTCGTGGGAAGCAGCCAGGATGGCTGAAGGAGAAGATCGATGCCGGCGCCAGCCTGGATGACTTCCTGATCGACAAGCCGGCGGTTGCCGAAGTTGACCCCGAAGCCGGGTTTTAACCCCGCCGCGCAGCGCATCGCACACCCTAACCCGCTTCGGCGGGTTTTTTTGTGCGTGAGGGTATTGCATATAGAAACTAAAAGCGGTACTTTTTGGTTGCCGTAATTTTTCGGTCAACAGGCAATCATAATGAATATAGAAATTCGTCTAGTGTCTACATCGCCGCTACTGATGCACAACCCGCGCATGGTCGATCCTGAGTACGACCTGAACCGCCAGATCAAAGCCATCACCGGCAAGCGCAAGAAGACCGACGAGGATTTGCGGGAAATTGAAAGGTTGGAATGGTATGGCGGTCTGTACGAGGAAAACGGCGTAGTGGTGCAACCGACCTCAAAGGTTCGCAAGTGCCTTATCGAAGCAGCCAAGATCAGGAAGCTGGGGAAGGCCATGGAAAAAGCCTTGTCGTTCACCTCCTTGAACGTGCCGCTGAAGTACGAAGGGCCGAAGAAGATCGAGGAGTTGTTCGATAACCGGCAGTTCCACTCCCGGCTATCGGTCGGCGTTCAGGGGAAACGGGTGATGCGGGTCCGGCCGCAGTTCAACGTCTGGAGCATGTGCCTGGCCGGGCTGTTTATTCCCGATGTCGGGCTGAATTTTGATGAGCTTTCAGATTTGGCGGAAACTGCTGGGCTCACAGTCGGTATCGGCGACAACCGTGTGAACGGGTATGGCCGGTTCCGTGGCTCTATCGTGGAGGTCAAGTAATGTTCAAACCTAAACGGCTCGATGGGCGGTCCACAACGGATGTGGTGATCGATCTAATCAAGGACGCGAATCCGGGCGATGTTTTTGAGTACGACGCCATCATTCATGCCCTGAATATCGGATCGTCCCGTGATTATTCGGTAGTGGATGCCAGAAACGCGGTGATCCGGTCGAAGTCCCGGTTATCGCGCGAGCATCAGCGGGCCGTTCGGAACATCCCGAACTTGGGATACAAGATCGCGGCCGCTAGTGAGCATCGGGAGATTGCGATTAAACACAAAACGCGGTCCGACCGGCAGCTCTCAAAGGGCGTTCAAATCCTGAGAGGCGTCAAGTGGGACGAAATGGACCCGGAATCCAAACATGCGCACGAGGGGACATTGATGATCATGTCCGAACTTCACGAGCGCCAACAGTGGATTGAGCGGCGGGTTAAGAAAATCGAGTCGATCATCGGCAAGATCAACTGCCCAGCCTAGGCAAGGCAGGCGAGGCGGGGCCAGGCGAGGCCCGGCGGGGCAAGGCTTGGCACGGCGGGGCAGGGCTAGGCAAGGCAGGCAGGGCAGGCAAGGCAGGGCATGGCCGGGCATGGCATGGCTGGGCAGGGCGAGGCAGGCATGGCGCGGCACGGCTGGGCTGGGCCCGGCGAGGCGCGGCAGGGCATGGCAAGGCAGGCAAGGCAGGGCAAGGCTGGGCCGGCAGGCAGGGCAGGCGGGGGGGGCCGGGGGGGGGGGGGGCCGGGGGGCGGGCCAGGCAGGGCAGGCGCGGCGGGCGGCGGCAGGCAGCGGGCAGGCAGGGCGGGCGGGGCGAGGCTTGGCTAGGCGAGGCATGGCAGGGCAAGGCAAGGCAGGCACGGCGAGGCGGGGCGTGGCTTGGCCGGGCTAGGCAGGCGTGGCAGGGCAAGGCTTGGCGTGGCAGGGCAAGGCTCGGCTAGGCAGGGCAGGCTGGGCAAGGCCGGGCGAGGCGAGGCGTGGCCTGGCGTGGCAAGGCAAGGCAGGCAAGGCAGGGCATGGCCGGGCATGGCATGGCGGGGCACGGCGGGGCAGGCAGGGCAAGGCATGGCAAGGCCAGGCATGGCAAGGCAAGGCAGGCAAGGCGGGGCGTGGCTTGGCCCGGCGCGGCGTGGCAAGGCAAGGCAGGCACGGCGAGGCGTGGCCAGGCACGGCGAGGCTAGGCAAGGTGTAAACGAAAGGCTATCCAATGGGTAGCCTTTTTTTATGCTACAAGGTTTCCAGCGCGGTCACGTCCCCCTTCATCGATTCGATGACGGCAACCAAGGCGGCGCGCTGGCCCGCCAGCACAAAACGGGTAGCCTCGAATTGAGTGTTGCCTCCCGCCCATTTTTTCATCTGGGCATCAGTCCGTGAAACGGCTTCATTGAGTTGCTTGATCAAAATTTCATTTAGTTCGGATTCGAGTGAGGCTCCATCGGCCTTGGTAGTGGTATCCGTGGTATTCGGCAAACGGGACATGCAAACCTCCTAGATTGTTGTCGCAGTGACAGTATAACCGGAAAATGCTTGACAAGTCCGGTTCGCCACGCTTTACGGTGGCATGAATGAATTTTCTGGTATCTCCACCGCTACATTACAAAGTTGGCTGTCTGATGCGCAGACCGCCATGCAGCAACTCGCCATCGGCAAGAAAACCGTTTCCATCGGCACCAGCGATGGCAAGCGAATCAGTTTTACCCCGTCCGAACTTCCCGAACTGCGCAAGTACATCCTGCGCTTGCAAACCGCGATCTCCATCGCGACCGGCGCGACCACCGGCCAACCCTACAGCGTGGCGACATGGACGCGCTAACCCAGATCATTGCCGCCATAGCCCCTGGCTGGGCCGCGTCTCGCGTCGCAGGGCAAGCCAGACTTGCCGCCGCTCAGCGCTATTACGAAGCTGTCAAGATCACCGCCCAGCGCCCAAGGCGCGGCGGGCCGCAATCCGCCGATGCCGTCATGGATGCCGCAAAGGGCAACATGCGAGAGTTCGCGCGGCACCTCGATGAAAATCATGATCTTTGCATCGGCGTGCTCAACGACCTCGTCACGAACGTCGTGGGCATTGGCGCGGGCATCGAGCCGATGGTGCTACGCGGCCCGAACCGCGAACCGGCCGAAGAACTAAACCGTCAGCTCGATGACCTGTGGGCCGAATTCTGGGCCAATCCCGAAATGACCGGCGAGCTGAGCGGCTCAGACGTTGAGCGCCTTGTGTGCCGGACCTGGCTACGCGATGGCGAGCTATTCGTCCAGCATGTGATCGCCGCCCGCGCGCCCTATGCGAGTCGCGTCCCTTATGGCCTCGAACTGCTGGAATCCGATTTTCTCCCCTACGACCGGACAATACCCGCTGATCGCGTGGTTCACGGCGTCCAGAAAGATGGATGGGGACGGCCAATCGGGTACTGGTTCAACAAAGTGCATCCCGGCGCGATGACGTTCAGCGCGCAAATGACCGAGGTCTTGTGGAAGCCCGCCGAAGCCATCAGCCATTTGAAATTCGTGCGTCGCCTGCACCAGACGCGCGGGGTGTCGATCTTCCACGGCGTCTTGACCCGCCTCGATGACCTGAAGGATTACGAAGAGTCGGAACGCATCGCCGCCCGCGTCGCCGCCGCCATGACGGCCTTCATCAAGCGAGACATCGGGCTGTCAAGTGATGCCGCCGTGGCCGGTGATGACGGACTGGTAACCGGGCGCTCATTCAGCATGGAACCGGGACTGGTTTTCGACGGCCTCCTACCAGGCGAGGACGTGGGGACGATTGACAGCAAGCGCCCGAACCCGAACCTGGAATCCTTCAGAAACGGTCAATTGCGCGCCGTGGCTGCTGGAACTGGAACGCGGTTTTCGGCCATAGCGCGGGACTACAACGGAACCTATTCCGCACAGCGTCAGGAACTGGTTGAAGGCGTGGCGCATTACCGGATGCTCTTTGCTTATCTGCGGAACAAATTCTACTTGCCAATCTGGCGGCGGTTCGTCGATGCCAGCCGGTTAGCCGGACTGTTGCGCGTGCCGGCCGGCGTGGACATGCAAAGTTTATACCGTCCAGAGATTCGACCGCCCAATATGCCCTGGATTGACCCGGCCCGTGAACTAAAAGCCTTTGAAATGGCGGTGCAGAACGGATTCAAGTCGCGCCATCAGGTTATCCGCGATATGGGAAGCGACCCGGCGACGGTGGACAAACAGCTCGAAGCGGACCCGCTGGACATTCGCCCGTCGCCGGAAACCACGCCCGCTGTTGCGCCGACGGCCGCAGCAACTCAAAGCGACGTACAGGATGAAGCCGCATGACCGCAACCCAAGACCTGGCCGGCCAGCGCTTTGAGCGGCTGGCTGTTTTAGAACTCCGCGAAGCCAATGCCGACGCGCGCACCGTGCCCGCCGCGCTGTCCAGCGAGGCCCCAGTCAAGCGACCGTGGGGTGAAGAGATTCTTGTTCACACCGCCGACGCGATAGACCTGACGCGGGCCGCAGACTCACTCCCTTTGCTCTGGAATCATGACGCCGGAACGCCCATTGGCCGCATTGAGAACATTCGGATCAAAGACGGGCGATTGCGCGGCATGTTGCGCTTCTCAAAGAATCCGAAAGCCGAAGAGGTTTTTCAGGACGTTCGGGAAGGCTTTTTAAGAGACATTTCCATTGGCTACCAAATCAACAAATGGGAAGAGGAAACCAACAGCGACACCGTTCGGGTAACTGAATGGGAACTGCTGGAAGGTTCCGTCGTTACCGTACCTGCCGACAGGACTGTCGGCATCAATCGATCTCTACCTACAACTGGCCACCGGCCGGAGGTTATTATGTCTGATGACACCACGCCGGTTGCCGGCACCCAAGAAGTTTCTTCCGCGCCGGTGGTCGATATTGGCGCCACAAAGCGCGCCCATGTTCTTGCCAAGAAAGCCGGTGCGGCCGAAGCCATCGCCGGCGAACGTCAGCGCATTGCGGATATTCATGAGCTGTTTGATCTCGGCATCGTGCCGCGCACTGACTTCTATGCTGGATTGCGCGCCCGCGCCGTGGATGAAGGGTGGCCGCTGGACGGCGCTCGAAACATCTTGATGCAAGCCATGAGCGGCGAGGCTGAACCTGCTGCCGACTGGAACACCGTGACCGATACCGCTGCCGTCCGGGTTGCGACGCACCAAGGGCAATTGCCGCCCGTGGTGCTCCCAGACCGTGGCCAGCGTCAGCGCTTGGGCGGATCAATCCAGCAGGGCACGGACGAACGCGACAAGTTTGCTGACGGGGTAACCCATGGCCTGCTTGTCAGGGCCGGCGTATTGGAAGGCCGGGAAGACATCGCCAAGGCCCGCGAGGGCGGCGTGGTTGGAAAGAGCTTGCGGACACTGTCCGGCGACTTCTGCCGGATGGTCGGTATTGCCACTGCCAGCCTTTCCGATGAAGACCTGGCCGGCCGGGCGCTCAGCTATCGCACCGCGAGCGGCCAAACCACGTCCGACTTCACCAACATCCTCGCCAACGTCGCCAACAAGTCGCTGTTGCGCGGTTGGGATGAAGCGCCCGAAACCTGGAACGTGTGGACTCGGCGCGGCACCCTGCCGGACTTCAAGCGGGCCGAAATCAGCGGCATCAGCGGCTTCACCGGTCTCGACGAAGTGCCAGAAGATGGCGACATCAGCTACGGAAAGTTCACGGACCGAAAGGAAACCATCCAACTGGTTTCATACGGGAAGAAATACCGGATGAGCCGGAAGCTGATCATCAACGACGATCTCAACGCGCTGGGCACCGTGCCGCGCGCGATGGGCCGCGCGGCGAACCGAAAGGTTGGCGACATCGTTTATGCCGTGCTTGACGGCACCGGCCCGACCCTGAACCAAGACAGCCTTGCGCTGTTCCATACCGCGACGCACAAGAACTATGTCGTAGCGGCCACGGCCCCTACCGTGGCCACGCTGAACACCGCCGAGACGGCGATGGCACTGCAAACCGACCCGAACACCGGCGAGGCGTTGAACATCAAGCCGCGCTACTTGCTAGTGCCGGTCACTCTCAGCAATACCGCGCGGGTGCTGATGGCCGCGACCTATGACCCGGCCGGCACTGCTGGCACCTTGCCGCCGAACCCCTTCAGCGGCCGGTTCGAGGTCGTAAGCGATGCGCGCTTGGACGGACAGACTTACGGCACGCTGGCATGGTACTTGCTAGCCGATCCGAATATCTTCGATACCGTCGAAGTGTCGTTCCTGAACGGCATGGCCGAACCGTACATGCGGGAAAATCAAGAGTGGGATGGGCAGGGTATCAGCTACATGATCGGTGTCGATTTCGGTGTCGCCGCTCTGGACTGGCGCGGGATGCACAAATACAAGGGCAACGGCTCTTAATCCGGATTGACCGAAGCCGGGCAATGCTCGGCTCTCTCCCATGACATGAGGAAAACGAAATGGCCCAGACTCTCTCTGAAGGCGAAGTCCTTAACTACACCACCACCGGCGCGGTCTCGAACGGCGAACTGAAAGTGATCAACCGAATGGCCGGCGTCGCCCTGGCATCGGCGACCGGGTCCGGCAAAAAGATCGGCCTGGCGCTGGACGGCGTGTTTTCGCTGGCGGCGGTTGCGACCGGCGTCAAGACCCAAGGCTTGCGGGCGATGTATCGTTCTACCGGGTCGCAACTGAAAGTCACGACGGTGAGCGGTGTTGCCGGAACCGGCAAGTACAGTATCGGCACGATCTGGGAAACGGCGACCGCCGCATCGACCACGGTGAAGGTCAAGCTGCATGGCGGCGTTCTGGCCGCGCTGTAAACAGAGAAGGGGACGAACGGGGAAGGTGGGAGGATGCCGACCTCGCTGTTCGATGACATCATGACCGAATCCGCTATCCCTGCACTCGAAACAGTGTTTGGGGTAGCGGCCGTTCATGCCAGCGATTCCGGTGAAGACGTAGCGGTCACTGTGCTGATGCAAACCGAACTTGTCCCAACGGGCGAATACGGGGAGCGCATGGAATTGAGAATGACCCTCGAACTCGCAAAGAGTCATGCCGCAATCATCGGCGATGAATTCTCGATTGAGAACGACCCGACCGACGATGATCCGACGCCATCCCCGACCGTTTGGAAGACAACTCAACTGCTCAGCGATGACGGCTATATGCAGAAATTCGCGGTGATCGAAGTGCAATGAGTGCCGTTGCTGCAATTGCCGCGTTGAAAGTTTTACTCGGAACCGTTGCGACCGTCCGCACCGGCCGCGATGCCCTGGAAACCACCTCCGCAACGCTGCCCGTCATTACGCTGTACAGCATCAATGATTCGCGCGCGACGGTGCAGGAATACGACGAACTGATTTTTACCCGGCAGATGATCGTGGAATACAAGACCGCTGCAACTGCCACATACGATACCGCGCTCGATACCGCGCTGGCTGCATTGCGAGCCGTTATCCAGCCTGACGGCGGGGCCGCGCCTAGCGGCCAATGGCTTGGCGGAAACGCATTAAGACTTGAGGAAACGGGCGCGCAATTTTTAGCGCCAACGCCGAACAGCAACGAGACCGTGTTGCAAATAACCATTGAATTTGATTATTACGCCTAACCCCGAGGTAAACCGACATGGCTGCATTGCAAAATCAGGAACTCGCTTACGAATCTGCGCAAACGCCGGTTGCTTTCGCCACGCTAACCGCCGACGGATCGCGGATCGTTTTTACCGCTGCTTCAAGCCCATGGTCCGGGAAAGTCATTACTGCCGGGCAAGAGCCGTATGTGGTGGCGCCCTACGGACTGATGACCGGCGGCGAGGTGACTCCCGGCGTCGCGAACGACAGCGTGCGAACCGCCGCGATGACTCTGATGATGCCGGGGGCTACTGGGGCCGATGCGACCACTGGCGTTCTGACGGTTGCCGCCGTGGTCGATGACTCGCTGACGATCACGCGCGGGGTCACGACCGACACGCACATGATCAACAGCGTCACGGTCAATGCGAGCGGCGCGGTGGCCATCGTCACCGGGACCGACAACACGGCATTCAGCGAAACGCGCGGCGCGGCCGGCGGCCCGCCCAGCATTCCGCTGGGCAGCGTCGAAGTAGCGCAAATCCGCACGACCAGCGTAACCGCCGCCGTGGTTCTGAGCACCGAGATTTACGCGGCTCCCGGCACGCATCAAGAGCGCTACGATAACCCGGTCTGGCAGACCAATCCGCTGACTGGGAAAGTAACCTTTTCGTCAGCGGTTCCGCTGATTCACGGCGCTACGGCGACCTCAGCGGCGACGGCCGGCAAGCTCGTTTATGCGCGCTATGCAACTCCTGTTTACGCCACGCTGCCACGGGTCCGCGATTACGTCCCAGCCGAAACTACGAACAGCGTGTCAACGGAAAGTTATTACGACGACCAGAGCGAGGCCAGCGTCAGTTCCAGCATCGGGCAAGCGTCCTTCACGCACTCGCTCGGCGATGGCGTAACCGATGCACTGGTAAACCTGGCTGGCAAAAGCCTGATTTTCCGGTTCAAGCCGGACAAGAACCGGACCCCGTATATCCTGACCCAAGGCATCGTCGCCGTGGCCCGGACCTACCCGGTGGGCGGCGCGGCGCAGGGCGCGTTCACGATTTCCGCCAGCCAAGCGAGCGTCAACGTCACGTCTTGACCTCCTCCCCGCCATGAGCTTTGACCTGAATCGGTTCCAGCAAGCGCAACTCGCGCTACGCGAGACTATTGTCCCGGTCCCTGAACTGGCCGGATTTTTCCATGAGAGCGTTGATCCGGTCTTTCGGGTGCGGGCGTTGTCCGGCGAAGAGATTTTCCGTGCCGCCGACGCCAGCGCCCGCGATCAGAAAATAGTCGCGGCGGTGCAGGCCATCGGCGCGGCGGCTCAGGCTGATAAGTTCGCGGAAGCTTTTCGGGATTTACTCGGGTCGAATGATGTTCCCGGAGGAGATGCGCCGACGCATCGAACACCTGCTGGCCGGCGTCGTTGATCCAAAACTGGACCGCCAAGACGTGCTCAGGCTGATCGCGTTCTATCCGACCGTGGCCGGCAAGTTGCACGCCGCGATCCTGGAATTGATCGGCGAAGGCCCAGATTTGGGAAAAGCGAGCGACTCTACGCAGACCCCAGCGTCATCATCGACTTGATGTTGTGTGAGAAGGGGGCGCGTTCATGTTTCAACTGCGCCCCGATTTGTTCCCGCCGCACATGACGCACGTAGAGCGCAATCTATGGGGCATGTACTACGCCGATAAAGCGGACAAACAATCGCGAGCGCGCTAAATGGCAACTCTACAGCAGGTCGTTCAACTTGTCTTTGAGGGTGTGGATAACGCCAGCCAGACTGCGGATAGCGTTACAAAGTCAATCGGCGACCTCGCCAACAAAGGGAAAGACCTTACTCAGCCTTTGGCCGATGCGACCACTGGCGTTCTGAAATTTGAAGCCGGTTTGCTTGCGGCGGGCGCGGCTCTTGGAATTGTTGCAGTCAATGAGGCCGATAAGTTCGATTTAGCATTCCGCGAAATCGCAACGCTCACCAACGAAACTGTAGATAATCTAAGCGGATTCCGGCAAGCGATTCTTGATTATGCATCTACATCAACCCAAAGCATCGATCAAGTAACAGGCGCAATATATACCGCCATATCTGCTGGAATTGATTATAAAAACTCGATTGAATTTGTCGCCGCATCAGAAAGGCTGGCAGTTGCCGGGAAAGCTGAGCTTACTGACACTGTTATTGTTTTAAGCGGAACACTTAACGCTTACGGCGAGTCGTCGGATCAAGCAGCAAAATACGCTGATATATTATTTAATACTGTCAAGCAAGGCCAAACAACTTTACCAGAACTTTCAGCGGCATTATCTGGGGTAACGGGCACGGCTGTCTTAGGCGGCGTTGCCTTTGAAGAAGTTGCGGCAGCTTTAGCGACATTGACCGCATCAGGCGCGCCAACCGGCGCGGCGGTGACAAGGCTTAACGCGCTATTATCAGCAATAATCAAGCCGAGTTCTGAAGCCGCTAAACTTGCTGAAGAGTTAGGGCTTTCATGGAATTCTCAAACTTTAAAAGCAAAAGGACTAAACGGCATTCTTGCCGATATGGCCGCAAAGACGGGTGGCGCGGCTGATAAGGTTGCAATTTTAACTGGCGGAACTGAAGCGCTAAGCGCCGCAAATGTTTTAGGTATTAGCAATTCAAGTAAATTTAATGAAAATCTGGCGCAAATGCAAAAATCGTCCGGCGCGGTAGAAACTGCTTTCAATAAAATGAAGGATGCTACCGATACGCTAGGACAAGCATTTACAGTTGCACTGATTAGCCTTGGCGACCCGTTCCTCGATGAATTTAATAGAATCGAGGATGCCCTTGCCTCGCTTGCAACTTCGTTTAGTACGGCCATTAAGTCAGAAACGTTTAAGCCGCTGCTTGACGTTGTTGAAAATAATCTAGGAAAAATCGGCGAGCTTATTGAGAATATAGCAAATAATCTGCCGGCCGCAATTAATGGCGTTGACTTAAAGCCGTTTGCAAATTCGCTGAATGATTTATTTAAGGGAATTTCAGACCTTTTTAACTTTGACGCACTTCAAGCGAGCAAGGGCTAACAAAAGCTATTCAAACCGTTATAAACCTGCTAACGCAAACCACGACCTATTCGACAGGCGCATTAAATTCGCTTGGGCCATTTGTTTCAAAACTTGGTGATGCGGCTGTCGCTATCTCAAGCATAGATATAGATAAGATAACAAAGCTTGGCGAAATTGGCGGCTATGCCTTGGCCGCAAATGTTGGCCTTGGATTTTTGGGCGGCGCAATGCTGGCAGTAAACGGCGCGCTTGCAATTGCAGGTCCGGCTATTTCGGCGGTTGGAACGGCTAGCAGCGCTTTGGCAACAGGGTTAAGCGGCGCAGGCGGGTTAATAGCAGCCATGGGGCCAGCAGGGCTAGCAGCGGCCGCACTGGCGGCGGTTGCGAGTTATACGGTGCTGGAAACATCAAAGCGCAATCAAATAGCGCTTACAAAAGAGCTAAAAGACAATATAGGGCCGCTAGTTGATAAAATTGAAAAGGAAGCGGAAGCAGCTAAAGAGGTACGCTTACGAATTGACGGCATCTTGGATGCCCGCGCCGAAGAGGCACGAAAAACGGACGGCGTTTCAGAGTCGTTAGATCGTCTAACAAAATACTGGAAAGAACAAGGCTATGCTTATGATACCGCAACTGGTGCTATTACTAAGCTAAACGTTGAACAAGGAAAGTTTTTCGATGACCTTAAATTCAAAGATATTAACAACGTAACGCTAGACACTTACATCGATAAGACTGGCCAGCTTGTTACTACGTTCGACCAGATTGGTGGCGGGACGGTTAAAGCAACTGGCGCATTCGCCGCCGTCAAAGACAAAACTGAAGAAGCAAAGGAATCGCTAGACAAGTTAATTGAGTCCGGCAAGCTGACGACAGACCAGTTTATCGAGGTTACAAAAAACGCGAACGACTTCAAAGCGAAAATGGAGGAAATCGCTAGCAACGAGCGCATAAAAAACATCGAAGCCTACGTTACTTTAAACGTCGCTGACCTGGAAGCACAGGCAAAGATCGTGGAAGCGACATTTGCCAGCATCGATAATACCGTCTCAAGCACCGGCGATCTGTTAGGCTCGCTGTTCGGCGGTCTGGCCAATGCCGACACTTATTCGCGGCTGAAGATCGAAAGCCAGATTGACCTCGAAAATAAGCGCCGCGATGCTGCTCTAGAACTGCAAAAGAAACTTACGCAAGCCGAGATTGACAATATCAACGCCAAGACCCGCGCGCTGGATCGGGGTGATGCTGTGATTAAAGTGAGCGGGGACAATCTGGAACCGTATCTGAAATCCATCATGTTTGAGTTGTTCAAGGCGATCCGCATTGAAGTGAATGCCGATGCTGCTGATTTCCTGCTGGCCGGGGGTTAAATGATTAGCCTGTCTGCAACGTCCTATGATCCGAACGGCGCGGTTATTATCGATGTCATGATCACTAACCCGTATCAAGCTGAACGGCGCGGCAGTGTAACCGCCACGCTGGACGGCGGGTCGGCGTTCTATGATACCGGCTACAGCATCACCGACAAGACACTGAGCGCGCAAGTCACAAACCCGGAATTAACGCTCTTGCAAACCTTGGAATATCTTGTGGCTTATTACGGTCAGGTTATTCTATCGTGTAAGCTGGGGTGCTTTCTCACGGTCCTGTCGTTTTCAACTTCGCGCAACGTCCTGTCAATCAATTTGCGGCTTGTAAGCCGATTGGATCAGTAAATGGCCAGCACGATTACGGCTTATGACACTTTTTGGAAGCTGGTCACAACCGGCGGCATTGATCTGGATACCGACACGCTGAAGTTGGCGCTGGTCACTTCCAGTTATACGCCAAGCACGGCCCATGATGAGTGGGCGGACGTATCGGCAAATGAAGTGGCTACCGGGGCCGGATATACCACGGGCGGAGAAACGATTTCAACGCCTGTCGTAACGAACTCCAACATCGATTATGACGATGTAACCTGGACCAGTCTGACGAAAACCTTTCGGTATGCGGTCTGTTATAAGTCGGGCAGCGGCGGGGGGCTAACGAATCCATTGCTGTTTTATATCCTGCTCGATTCTACGCCGTCGGATATTGTGAATACCGGCAGCAATTATACGATTTCTTGGAATGCGACCGACAAGCTATTTTATAAGCCCTGATCATGGCTAATGGAATTGTTTGGTATTTAGGTCACTCGCTGGACGGGGCTACAGATAATCCGGTAGTCGCTGAGGGATATGACGAAGCCTCCAACTTACTCTATCAAATCCGGTTCGGCGGGGTCGAGTTCGGGGACACCCCGCGCTTAGTCGTTGCTGATGCCGACGGGCATCTTTACTTCGCGCTTGAGTCATACCCTTATCCATGGGATCTAGATAAAACGCCAGGAGAATTTACTCGTGTTTATCGTAGAGATGGAAGCAGGGTAGAATTCCCGACCCTACATACTCAATTTGTTCGGGCGCTCGCTATTGACCCTGCTGACGGTTCTATTTACTCGGGCGGCGTCCAAGATCCAGACGACTCTTATATCTCACTGAGGAAACATGACTCTTCGGGAACGCTGTTATGGTCAAAATCTTCTGAGATATTCCCCTATTATAGCTGGCATTATTCATTGACTCTTGAGGCTCAAACTCATTATATTACCGCTCTTAAAATAGATTCAAGCGGCAACCTAATTACCGCAAGCCTAAGCCAAGAGGCTGGCGAAATTCACAAGTACAGCACGAGCGGAACGCTGATTTGGTCGATGATACTTAGTGCCGCCGCTTATGACATGACGATTGATGAAAGCGATAATGTTTATATTGTTACTCGTGGAGGGTTTGGATATTATGCGTCGATAGGGAATTACAACCCTGACGATCCATCGGAAAATAGAATAGACTTTACTGATCCGCCATCAAGCATGAATCTAGTTAAACTAGATAGCGATGGCGCTTATGTTTCTGCTATTGCTATAGAGGACGGCGCTTCAATACCAAGTTATTATCAGCCCATTGAAGTTGTTTATTATGACTCAACACTATACATAAAGACTTATTACAACTATACAATCTCATTAAATAACGGATACTTTGTTTTATTTGACACCGACCTTGGTTTTATCAGCAAGGATTACTCGGTTCATCGTGCATGGGGTTATCCAACCATTTATGTCGATTATAATACCTACGACCAAATAGACATCAATCCCAATGACGGAACCGTTTATCAAGCGGGCGCTCAGGTTTATGATAAAACGTTACCGCAAGCCGTTTATTACGAAAATAACCCACCGCTTTCGGCGCTGGCGCTTCCCGTTTATTTAGGTGACCCGTCATGGCAAGGCGACCGTTACAACATCGCCCCGGCACTGGCCTTGGCGCTGTCGCTGGGCCTTCCGCAAATCATCCGGGATTACGTTGGGCCGATCCAGCTGCCCAGCGTCTACCGGCTTTATTTGACGGGCGGAACGGGCACGGTTGAACTTCCGCTTTCCTCTTTTTCCTGCCGACGCGGCGCCGGCGTCATGACCATCAACGCCGTGGTTCCGGCGATCACCGCCGAGCAAATACAGCAAGTCATCGACCGGATCGCGGGGAACCTGATCATCAAGCGGGGCATCCGGTTCAGCGACGGAACCGAACAACTGGACGACATGTTGATTGCGCCCCTGGATACCTCTGGCTATCGCTTCGACACCGGCAGCAGCAGTGCCAGTGCTACCCTTTCAGCCCGAGATTCTGCGGAAGTGGAAAACCCAAAGACGAGAACGATGCGTTCCATTTCCTACCGCAACAGCGCTAGCGGCAAGCGCCGGATTCGGTGCGCGATTGACACCTATTTGCGGCCGGGAGATACCGCCGATCTGGGCGGCGCTGAAACGATAATCGTGGCGGACATCAGCTATTCCGTGTCGCCGACGCAAGCCACCATGGAAATCACGGAGGGCTAAATGGGCGTCAAGGTTGCGGTCGTCGGTGATCGGAATGTCTCGAATCTCACTACCAAATTATTTGATGACGGAAACACTACGGCGGTTTGGTCGGCCGATCATTTTAATGCAGTTTATGCGGTCGATACGGATTCGGCGGGTAATGTTTATGCCGCTGGCAAAGTGTCGCTTGATATCAGCGATTATAGCGGCAACTATACAGTTAGAAAATACGATATTGACGGCAATCTATTGTGGCGTCGGTATTATCATAATTCCGCGCTTTACGGGATAGCGGTTAATGACGCCGGTGATGTTGTTGTCGTCGGAAACAGCTCAAGCGGAAAAAGTGTACTAAAGTTTAATTCTTCCGGTACTGAGCAATGGAGCGCCGACCACGGCGCAACAACTAGATGCGTTGCTGTTGATTCATCAGGCAATGTTTATATCGGCGGCGATGTTTCCAGTAGCGTCAGCATCCGTAAATACAACAGCAGCGGTACTCAGCAATGGACGGCGAACCATGGCGCTACGGTTTACGGGATCGCTGTTGATTCGAGCGGAAATGTTTATATCTGCGGGGCGTATACGGGCGGCTATTGTGTTCGGCAATATGACAGCTCTGGTACTTTGCAATGGTCCCGAAACTACATGTCTTCGGCAACATCGGGAACTGTTTACGGCATAGCGGTTGATTCAAGTCAAAACGTATTTATTTGTTTCAAAACTGGCGTGTTCTCGCTGGTTCGCAAGTACAATAGCGCCGGTACGTATCAGTGGGAAGCGTACTATGGCGGGGGCAGCGATTTAAGCGCCACGCCCTACGGGCTGAGTCTGGATTCCGGCGGCAATGTCTGGGTTTGCGGAACACGACAGGCAGGGGTCGGACAGCTCGTAAAGTACAACAGCAGCGGGACGTATCAGAGCGAGTATACACACGGAACGACGATATGGGGTGTATCGGCGTTCCAGATTGCCGTCGCAACGGAAGTTCCGGCGCTGGCGCTGGCCCTGGCGCTGGCGACCCCTGGCGCGGGCCGCGCTTATGTGATACCGGCTTTGGCGCTGGATGTCGCACTAACGGTACCCTCGGTCACCTCGCCGCCCTCGCCGCCGCTGGGCGATGGTACGATCATCTACCGCTGCTATCTGACCGGCGCGGCGCTGGTGGAGCTGCAAATCAGCGCGTTCGAGTGCCGCCGCCGGCGTAATGATTCAACGTGGATCTTGGTGACGGTTCCCACGACCACGATCAGCCAGCGGGCCGCCATTGTCGCCGCAAAAGACATCGGGCAACTGGTGATCTATTCCGGCCTGCGGGCCGGCGATGGCACTGAGACGCTGGGCGAGTTTTTGCGCGCCACGCTGACCGAATATCAGGAAACCCTAGAGCCAAGATCGAGCGAGATGATCCTCACCGCCCGAGTGGCGGCGGTCCTGGAAACCCTGCAAAGCCGGACGCTGGAACAAGTCTTCGAGAGGGTCAACGAGGCCGGGCGGCGATCAGTGCGATGCCGGAAGGTCAACCCGATCTTGCGGCCTGGCGATACAGCCGTAGACGGCGCAACCTCTTTTGTCGCCCACAACATCACCTACAGGATTTCGCCGATGGAGTCCTGGATGCAGGTCCAAGAGGCGCCGCTGTAATGGGAAAGGCGATCATCACCGCCAATCTGGGCGACGGCCTGTACCGGGCGCGGCCGCTGTTCAACTTGACGCGATTGAACGATGAACTTGCCAAGCTCAACACCGACCAAGCCGAATACTCTGCCACCTTGACCCGCGCGGTCCTGTCGCTGTCGCTCCTAGAAGATGAGACGGAAGTGGCGCGCCGGGCGATGAACGCGGTGATCAATCAATGGCAACAAGACCTGCTCAATCTTGGATCGCCGCCGGAGATTACGCCGCCTACGCCCGATGACCCGGACACTAGCCTACCCTGGGACCCTGCCGACAAGGCGCAAGAAGGACCGCTGTTTGATGCCATCAATGCTGCGCGCACCGGGGCCGGCAAGGCTACGCTGACGCGGGATACCGACATGGATACCGCCGCCCGCCGGCATGTGCTGGACATGTCCGGCAGTAACCTGATGGGCCACATAGGCAGCGATAAGAGCGTGCCCAGCAGCCGGGTTGCGGCGACCGGATACCAAGCCGACCTGGCCGTAGAGCTGGTGGCCTGTGGCGCGTTCACGGCGTCCAGCGCGGTCAATCAGTGGGCGATCAACAGTAGTTCCCCGATCTTTTCCGATGTCGCGACCGTCTGCGGCGTGGCCTACACCTACAGCACCCATCATCCCGCTACGCATCTTTGGGTGGCGGTCCTGGCTCACCCGGATCCGTCGCCGGACCCGTCGCCGCCGACGGTGACCTATCCCGATGACCCCGCGCAAAAAGCCGCTCGGGAACAAGAGGCCGGGCTTGAGAAGATCGAGCCGCCCAAAACAGCGATTCAAATCCCCGACAATCTGACCGAGCTGGTTAAAAAGTTCGGTATCGCCGCCGGTAAAGAAGCGGACGCCCGCCGGGAGGTCACGCGCCTGATTGCAGAAGCCGACCGGCGCACGGCGCGCATTGCCGAATTGACCGCAGCGAAGGCCGCGCTAGAAGCGCTGCAATACGATGTGTGGAGCACGTTCTACACTGAAGCATTGACCGTGGGCCAAGAGATAGAAACTGCCGAACCTCCGGGCTGGCTGAGGACCGATGCGACGGCGATGACCGTAGACGGGAACGGGCTTTATGCGGCGAGTTACACTTACACCGAGCGGCCCTGGAATATCGCCGCGTTCTCCGAGTCGCAAGTTAAGCCGGGGAAGCTATCGCCTACGCTGACCGCGCATCCGGCGGCCACGTTCTGGAATGCGGCGATGGAGGCGGGGCAGTGGAAATGGAAACCGCTGTGGAAGTATGGGACGATCACCAGCCTGGACAAGCCGGCAAATCGGTGTGATCTGGTGCTCGAATCGCCGCCCGCGCGCAAGTATTCCTTCGACCAAGACACATTGCCGCTGAATGAATCCGAAACGCTGACCGGCGTCCAGATTACCTACCCGCCCTGCAACGGGTATGGCTTTGAAGAAGGTGACGAGGTGCTTGTGCTGTTCGAAGGGCAGGATCGGACGAAACCCAAGGTTGTTGGGTTCCGCCGTGCGCCGAGGGATTGCAACGGCCGCGAGGACTGGTTGCAGCTTTAAGACTTCGCCGCCTTCCGCCGCGCGTACTTCGCGGCTTGGCGGCACCGGTTAGAACAATATGCAGCCTTGGTGTCGGACGCCCGGAAAGATGTCCTGCACCAGTCGCAGGTTACGGTTCGCTCCGGGCGCATGGCCCGAAGCGCGGCGCCTGGGTTACTGGCCATTACAAAGACCAGTTGGTTTTCTTAACAGCCGCCGCCTTGGGGATCACCGGCGGCCCGTCTGTCCTGATGATCGTGTACGATCCAGCCGGTCCCCGGCCAAGCCCGTCATAAAATACCGGGTCGGCGCCAAAGGATCCCTCTTCAATCCCATCCAGAAGATCCTGCTCCGCATAATAGTCGATAAAATCTATCGTTTCGGAGTCGCTCCAATAGATTACAACGAACCTAGTGCTCATTTCGTTCTCCTTATCCCCCCTTGCGGGGGGTGGTTAGATGGGATTAGTTGAGGATTTTCTTCAGTTCCCTGGTCAGGGAACCTTCTTTGAAGAATTCCCCGCAAACTTCGAGGGTCAAGTAGCACCGGGAACCTGTCTCGTTTAATTCCCACTTGGTGGTTGGCCGCTTGCCTATGCTCTTGCAGTACCTATCATAAAATCCTTGCGTGTTTATAAACCTCTGACCTGGAATTGCTCTTGCTAATTCTTGTGCGGCTTGCTTTGCGTTCATTTCGTGCTCCTTCTTTGGTTCGGCCCATTGCCTAACCATGACTCTATATTAACCTAGCTACGTTGCTGTGTCAACATGTCAGGGGATTATTTTTTCTGGCTGTTAGAAGGTTCAACTGTCAAGGAATCCTTGACAATTCCCCCCGCCCACCGGGCAAACGCGCTGGTGATAAGACACCAGAGTCCCATCATGCCAAAGCTCAAGAATCTCACCCTTTTTAAGCAGGGCGGACGATTTATTGAACCGTGCCTTGGCCATGCTTTCGCACGTCCCGTTAAATAACGGGGTCGGGTTCCCTTCTTTCTTTTTCACGATGGACCACATTTCAATACTCCTTCCCCGGCCGAAGCCGGGGCTTGGTGGCTAAACAGATTCAGCCGTTAAACTGGAATCGTCGGATCATTCGGCGGTCATGATCACGACCTTTGCGGCGCGGACTTGGCGGCTTGGCGGCATCGGGGAGGTTCATTTGCAACTTTAAAGGTCTGGGTCGTTATCCCACGCCCATTTATCAGCGTAATCTTCGGTTTCAAACGGACCTGCCCACTCACGGATTGGTAAGTCATCACTCCATGTTTCACCATCCCAATAATCTGCTCCAGGAAAGAACCCTTCACTCGGGTCCCAGCAATGCAATGTCGCGTACCATCCAGCATCGGATGGCGTCGGGTCGTCGCGGTTCCATTTCATCACTGGTTCTTAACCTCTCTCCCCGCCCACCGGGCGAAGGCGCTGAGGTAAACTTTCCCGTAACGATTTTCCCCGGTTCCAGGGTACTCGTGAAACCATCCGACCTGTTCGTAATAAACGCCCTCTTCATCGGGGCGGTCGCCCTCGCCGAGCCAAAGATCAGGGGAGACATGAAAGCCCTTGTCGATGACCTTTCTCTGCGTATTTCCAGCGCCACGGTTCACATAAGTCACGCCAATTCTGATGTCTGATTTCTTCATGCTTTAAACCCGCCATTGCTGACGGGTTCCTCGTAGGGGCTAAACAGATTCAGCCGTTAAACTGGAATCGTCGGAGCATTCGGCGGTCAGGATCACGACCTTTGCGGCGCGGACTTGATCGGCTATCGCTTGCCGGTTCGACGGGTCAAGCCCTTCCCATGCCTCTTGCGGAACGACCAGCAACCCGCCGGACCCGACCGATTGGATAGCAATGTCGAGAGCGATCCGCCACCGCTCGCCCATGGACAGCTCAGCGTAGAACGTCGGGCCGCGCTTCGTGGCAGTAAGCAACCGGCCGTCAGTCACTTGCAGCGGGCAGCCTGGCAGGGTAGAAACGATCTCTGACAGAACTTCGTCGGTCTGTTTGGCCTTGCGCCGAAGTGCCGTAGCCTCTTGCGCGTGCTCTTGCGCTTCCGCCGCTTTCAACAAGCCGGCCTTGCGAGATTCAATGATTGTGCCTTGGCGGATAGCGGCATCCAGGTTTTCATCCGCTGCTTTCATTTCCGCTTGCGCCACTTCAACTTGTTCGGGCGCTGGCGGGTTAATCGCCGATTCTGCGATCTGGCGTTCAAGTTCGGCACGAATGGCAGCATGTTCTTCCGCTGCCTTGGCGGCTGCCCTGGCAAGATCACGGACAGCAGTCTTTTCCTTATAAGCCGCTACTGCGGCTTCATATTCGGCCTTGACCCGTTGGGCGAACTGCAAGGATTCTATGGTTTCCTCATCCGCCAGCGCCATTGCCTTTTGAGCGGCATCCACATCAGCAGCCGGGAGCTTGGCCAGCCGGTCCCGCGCTGCCGAGTTTCGAGTGGCGGCTTCTTCCGCCGCCTTCACCCGCGCCTGAATCGCATCAAACGCTCGAATCGCCGCCGTTTGCCGGGTCCGCGCTTGATCCTTATCGATCACCGGGCCGGAAAGTTCCGGGTTGGCATCGAGAATGGCCGCGGATTCCGTCAGCGCCTTGGCGGCCATCTTCTCGTACTCTTTGGCGCCGATGTCCAGGCGGCGCTTGAGTTCCGCCATCGCGCCGACCGGATCATCAAGATCTATGCCTTGGATCAACTCCTCGGGGAAACCGTGCAGGTCGCCCGGTTCCACCGCCGCGCCCGACAGCCCGACCAGCGCCTTGATTCGTGTGGCATCGGCGCGCACGGGGTCAATCAAGCCGGGGTCAACAAGATCAGCGACCGATAGGCGGCCTTCCAGAGTCGAGACTTCCAGCTCGCCGGCACGGCGCACGGTACGGCCGACGGTCATAGTGGCGCCGCAAGCCTGGACCTCGCCCTTGCCCGCAAGGTCTTTAAGCGGAGGTTTGCCCTTGCCGCTGACAGCGGCGTTTACGGCATCTAGGGCAATGCTCTTCCCGCTGCCGTTGCGTCCGCGCAGCACAACGACCCCGCCGTCTTCAGGAACGGGGATAGCGGCGGCCGCGATGGGGCCGATGTTCGTAATATTGATCATGCCGGTTCTCCCAAGTCTTCCACCGGCCCCAAGCCGGCATCGAAATCATCCGCTGCCTGCACCTCCGCCAGCTTCTTAGCATCGGCATCGATGGCTTGCGCGCGTTCGGCACAGGCCGCTTTCAGGGTTGAATAGACTGGGTGATCCGGCTTCCAGTTGTTCGCCTTTCGCTGGTCGGCAAGCCAAGTGCGCAGGGCGGTCTTGTCTGTGAACGCCTGAATCTCGCCGTCATAGTCCCGCGCGATTTCCTCCGGCGGCGGTGGCGGCGCGGTGGTCGGGCCGCTGGTCTCGGCTTCGCCCTGCAGCTCGATGAAGTCCCGAACTTCCTCCGGCGTGTACATGCCGGACAGCACTCCGGGGTAGACGGTCCGAATCCCTTCTGAGATCACCCTGGCCCGCAGCATCGCGCGGGGGTATTGCTTCCAGAGATCTTTGCCCGCCAAGTTCGCCCGTTTTGCCATTTCGAACGTCCACTCGATCTTGACCTTGCCGCCCGAGGGGTGGCAGAACGTGCCGGAAACGGCGGTATCTGTGTACTCGTTCCAGTCCACCTTGCCGCCGGCCGCTTGGAAGCGCGCAAGCATGGTATCTGCCTTGAGCGCCGGCTTGCCTTGGATCACATGGTAATCGCGGGCGGCCGTGGCCGGGTGCATACCCTCAGCTTGGGCCAGCAGCATCAGTGCCATGGCTTGATTCTGGTTCTTAACGCCGAACAGACCCGATTGCGCTATCACCGCCGCCATGCGCTCCATGTCCTGGTAGGGAACCAGCGGGGCGGATTGGTGGATAACCATTTCGTTGCTGCTCATGACTTAACCTCCCAGGTGGGGCGCGGCGGAGCGTAGACGCGCTCTTCCATCACATCGAAGACCAGCTCCGCCAGCGCGCGAAGGGTCAGTGCGTCCAGCGCTTGCTGGCTGAATCCACGAACGGGGTGACGCGGGTTGCGCCGGTGCGCGGGAATGCGTATGATTTTCGCTTGCATCTTCTTTATCCTCAGGGCCGGCCCGTAGCTGTGACTACGAGTCGGCTTTTTCGTTAATTTCATTCGTCGTTCCAGCATTGACAGCAAGGATTGGTGTCCCCGCAGTGACGGCAGAACTCGCTCATGACATCCATGCGCTCTTCATCCGTCATCCGCTGCATCAGAGCGACTATGGTTTCGACAGTCGCATAGAGATCGTTGATTTCTTCCACGCCGGCCCGATCGCTTTCCGCAAGAAAAATAGGATGAACGTTTGGCATTTCGGTATCTGGTTGGTGTGTCACGATGCGCTCCCGGCAGTGATTCCAGTGCAGCAGCGCGGCCGAACAGCCACCGGCTGGTACTGCCAGCAGCCGTTCCGGTCCTGCCGATACAGAACCCTCAGGCGCAGGCCGGTTGCGGGGTCGTAGCACCTGAGTTCCCGGTCGTAGACGCCGGGAATGTGCGCGCTGACGACATCGAACTTGCTGCCCAGCGCCAAGATCATCTCGGTCGGGCCGACCCCGACCATGGTAGACCCGCCGGCGTGGCCGGCGTACATCAACCGGCTCAGGTTCATGGCCGCCTCACCGGGGTTGAGGCCAGCAGGGGCTTGTCCGTAATCACCGCCGCCCATGCTTCCAGGCAAGCATCCAGCCGCTCCCGGCGCTGTCGCTCAAGCTCAGCCCGCACTATCGCGAGCGCCTCTTGATCCCGTTTCTTACGAAGCTCGTTCATGTCGTTTCCTCGTTCATTGCCTGGCGTACTGCATCGGCGGCGCGTTCAAGAGCTTGAAGAACGCCGGTTCCAATCAACGCATCATCGTCCGGGTCAATGCGGCTAGTAATATCGTTTTCGCTCCAATCGTCCATGACCTCGTCGATCGCGTCGAGCAGGTCTTGCAACAGGGCGTTCATGGCGTTTCCCATTTGGATTTGATTGAGCCTGCAATCATCAGAATGATCTCCTTATTCTCGCGCCAGTAATCCAGCGCGCCGCCTGCCATTTGGTCTATTTCGTCGTCCGTGAAATTCTTCCAATCTTCGATAGAGTGGAATTGGCACCCGATGCTAATGTCTGTGCTATTTATATATGCTATCCATTCGCCGCCATGAAAAACCTTTAATCCAGACCCGCGCAGGTTGGCATCGCGCAGGTTGGCATCGCTCAGGTCGGCATCGCTCAGGTCGGCATCGCGCAGGTTGGCCCCGCGCAGGTTGGCGCGGCGCAGGTTGGCATCGCGCAGGTTGGCATCGCTCAGGTCGGCATCGCTCAGGTCGGCATCGCGCAGGTCGGCATCGCGCAGGTTGGCCCCGTGCAGGTTGGCATCGCGCAGGTTGGCATCGCGCAGGTTGGCCCCGCGCAGGTTGGCGCGGCGCAGGTCGGCCTCGCTCAGGTCGGCATCGCGCAGGTCGGCCCCGCGCAGGTTGGCCCCGCGCAGGTTGGCCCCGCGCAGGTCGACCTCGCTCAGGTTGGCGCGCTCCCCTCCATCACCGGCGACCCAAATCCGGTGATCTTCAATTATTTTCTTAATATCCATTTCCGTCTCCTTAGTTCATCACCAGCCAGGCGGCAGCGAGGATGGAACCGACCACCAGCGCGATGCTGGCGGCGATGCCGATCAAGTTGTATCTGGGCGGCGGGTTGCGGGTCGCCATGGGGCGAACCTGATTGCCGCGCCCGGTGACGAAATCTCGGATGACCTCGCCATGAGGCTGTTCATCAATGCCATCGATGATCCGCAGGGCGGCCTGATACCGATCCAGGAGCGCCTGGTCGGACCGGCGCTGGGCGTCGGCAGCGAGGGTGGCCGGCCGATCAACGCGGCAGCCGGTGATATATGGGTTCTGCTTTGCCATGTTCGTCTCCTAAAAAGCCCCGGCGGCGGGAGTCAACGCACCGCCGGGGAATCCACCAAATGGGCTATTCGACGAATTTCTTCATCCGCCGAGATGAGTTCGTAAATTCGGAATAATCGCCGTCCTCGTCGAGGATGCCGAATACCATATCCTTCATGTCGCAATACTGATTGCTGCCCGGTTCGCTTTTTTCCCATGACCGGCTCTTCAAAACGGACACAAATCCCAAAGTCATTGCAGTTTTTTGGAAGACTGGAATTTTTCATTGTCGGGTCTTTCCAATTGACATCCTCCCCGCCCTAAAGGACGAGGCTTTTCGCGCAATTCAGGTAACAAAATCGCCAACATCAAAATCACGAGGTTGGTTAATCAGGTCGAATGCTTCGCGTAGCATTTTGCTTTTAAGGCTCATATCGGTTCCTTGTTGTGGGGTCGGTAGTAGCCCGCCGCCGTTCTGTTGCCTCACCTCAAACGCCGTAGCGAAGGGTCCAGGGCTGAAGGGTGGCGGGTTGGATAAAGTTTCACACACTGAAACTTAGAATGCAAGCCTCTTGCAAAAAAAGTTTTACCGTGTGAAACTATGGGCCATGAACCTATTTGACATGGCCCAAATCGACGTAGCAAAGGCGCTAAACAAGCCTAAATCAACGGTTTGTCGCTGGTTTAAGTTGCGTCGCATACCGCAACACATGCTCGTAGAAGTCGAGGAGAAGCTCGGCTTTAAGCGTGAAGACGTGCGCCCGGACCTGCCATGGCGTAAATGATCTCGAAGACCCACCCAAACAGCCGCCCCCAAGCGCTTCTGGTCCATCTATTTCCAGATGCCGCCCACGGCCCACGGCTGGGGCCGATGGACTGATGCCGATGTCCATGCGCCCGTTAACGCGCGAACAATCGGACAGGGGACACAGCCCCCCGCTCCTTTGGTGAGAACTACCCGCGCCCGGCGGGCAATCCGGGCACTCTCATTCTAATCTGGTGGAATTCCACCAGATTAAACGCGAAAGCCCGCCGGTCGTTCACACCGTGCGGGCCATTAGACCAACCTGAGCTAGAGGTTAGCCATGAATAATCATACTGCTTTTCTCGAAAAAAACAAAGTTAAATCTAGTTGCTGGATTTGACTCCGACGCTACCCGTTATGCCCTATTCGACTTTCAATCGGCCATCGTGTCATGGGCCTGTAAGCGGGGCCGTGCTGGAATTTTCGCCGACACCGGCCTTGGTAAAACAGCGATGCAAGTCGCCTGGGCCGATCAGGTGGTAAAGCATACGCAAGGACGGGTCTTGATTATTGCGCCTGTGCGTTGCGCAGCAAACCGTCAAAGAGGCCGCGCGCATTGGCGTAGAGGTCGAATACGCGCGAAGCGGGAATAAAACATCAGCGTCAATCGTGATTACCAACTATGAAATGATGGATCATTTCTCGGCGGCTGATTTTATCGGCGTAGTTCTCGATGAATCCAGTATTCTTAAAGCCTTTCTGGAAAAATCAGAACTGCACTGATTGAAAGCTTCCAGAATACTCCTTACCGATTGTCATGCACTGCCACTCCAAGCCCTAATGACTTTATGGAGCTTGGCAATCAAGCAGAATTCTTAGGCGTCATGACCCGCACAGAGATGCTGGCCACTTACTTTATTCACGATGGCGGCGATACGTCGAAGTGGAGATTAAAAGGGCATGGGAAAACCAAGTTCTGGGAATGGATGGCTACATGGTCAGTTTGTATTAGAAGCCCTGAGGATATTGGATTTGACGGATCGCGGTACATCCTGCCGGGGCTGGACATCAATCAGCATGTGGTTGATGCGCGGTTTTCCCCTGATGACCAGCTATTTCAGGTCATCGCGCAAACCTTAAGCGACCGGCGAAGCGCAAAAAGGTCATCGCTTGATGATCGGGTACAGCTTGCGGCTGATATTGTAAATTCATCGGATGAGACTTTTATCATCTGGTGCAATTTGAACGATGAATCAACCGGACTTAAGAAGCTCATACCGGATGCCGAGGAGGTCTATGGGTCATTGTCGATTGAAGAAAAGAATCGAGAATCAAAAGATTTACCTTTGGTGATTCTCGCGTCATTATTACCAAGCCATCGATTACTGGGTTTGGTTTGAATTGGCAGCACTGCCACAATATGATCTTTGTCGGAATGGATGATTCATTCGAGTCGTACTATCAGGCAGTGCGGCGGTGTTATCGCTTTGGGCAAAAAACAAGGTCAACGTCCATTTAATATCATCGGAAAGCGAAGGAGCGATCAAGAAGAATCTTGAACGAAAAGCGGCTCAGGCTTACGAGATGTCGGGTCAAATGGTTGCCCACATGCGGAGATTTACGGAGATGGAAGTTAAAGGGATCACTATCGAAAAGAGCGATTACAGCAGGGACATCAAGACCGGACCCGGCTTTGATCTTCACCTTGGCGACTGCGTGGAAATCACGCATGAAATGGATGATGAATCCATAGATTACACCATATTCTCGCCGCCGTTCGCGTCATTGTATACCTACTCGAATTTCTGATCGGGACATGGGAATTGTCGAAACGCATCAGAGTTCTATGCGCACTTGAATACTTGATTGGTGAATTGTTTAGGGTGACAAAATCAGGGCGTTTGCTTTCTTTTCACTGCATGAATCTACCTGCTACTTATCAGAATGATGGGTTTATCGGAATTAAAGATTTTCGCGGCGAATTGATCCGCATGTTTGTTGATGACGGATGGATTTTCCATTCTGAAGTCGTAATTTGGAAAGACCCGGTTATACAAATGCAGCGCACCAAGTCTATCGGTTTGCTGTACAAGCAGTTGAAAAAAGACAGCTGCATTAGCCGACAGGGAATCCCCGATTATCTTGTGACTATGCGCAAGCCGGGCGATAATCCTGATCCGGTGACAAAGAATTCCGATGAGTTCCCTGTTGAACTGTGGCAGCGGTACGCATCTCCGGTATGGATGGACATCAATCCATCGAACACCCTGCAATTCAGATCGGCAAGGGAAAGCGACGATGAGCGACATATCTGCCCGCTACAACTGGAAGTTATCGATCGGGCTATATCCCTGTGGACGAATCCAGACGATCTTGTCTATTCTCCTTTCGCTGGAATTGGAAGCGAGGGATATGTTGCCATCCAGAAAGGGCGGCGGTTTGTCGGCGCTGAATTGAAGCGATCATATTGGGATTTGGCTTGTCGCAATCTAGCTACCGCGAAATCATCTCAGGGGACTTTGCTTGATCTCGCAGTTTAATCAAGACAACATGGAAGCGGTATATCTTCGGGTATTACCGCGCCATAACTTGATCAGTACTATGATTATGTGCCTGTCAGAGCATGACGTTTACCGTAAATTGCTTTTAGACGGTTTATTGATGCAATATAAAAGACAGGCATATTATCGTAGCGGATTATGGGCATTAATCCATTCTAGGGATTACGAGCTAGTTCTTGATTTAACCGGAAACCTGGACGCGCCATTATGACCCCCGTCTCACCCTTCGCGCTATCGCCGCGCTATATCGTCGGGCAGTATTACGACGACCTTCAGGAAATGTCGGCGCTGGACGTTTATCTGCGCATGGGCGGGTATGAGCCGAAGGTTTTCACGGCCACGTTTCTATCGCGGCAGTACAACGAACGGGATGCGGAATTGCTGCTGGACTTAACCGGAAACCTGGACGCGCCACTGACCCTTAAAATTAAGACGCTATTCAGCGATCCAGAACTTGGCGCCCGCTCTTTTGCGGCAAAGAGGACGCATGTGTTGTTCTGGCACAGGAATGCGAGCGGCTGCACTTCACAGCTTGACTCGCCACGAGACAGACTCGCCGCGCGCGGCATTAAAAACGACGACCCTGATTATGCAGAAACCGCATTTTGAGGGTAATAAGCCCGACAGACTGGGCATGAACCAGCAGGAGCGCAAGAAAAATCGTTGACTTCCTTCGCAGAAATCCGAATTGCAGCAGGAGGAAGAAGAGAAATGCGGGCTGACAAACGAGAGAGTTAGATACTCTATTTACAGGCTTTTAGGTTCAAGTTAGTTGGGAAATCACGAGTTGCTAATAATGATTACCGATAATTTTGCGCAATAAACGATGCGTTATTGAATCGCAAAAACCTAACATCTTCGGAAAGGCGGCCCATTAGATCACGGCAAATTTGGTGAAATTCAGGCTTGACGTGACTCAGATGATTAAAGTAATGCCAGGCCGGTCAACTGCTTTTTATGCCGGGATGATCGGTATCCCTAGTTCAGCGTGCCGGGCACAATCTCATGAAAATGAAGGCATTAGGCAATTGTTTTCCGGCAGGCGGTTTAGAAAGATACCACGAGGAACTACACGCGAACTGGTGGATAAAGGCAGTGAGCCTGCCAGATCTAATAGCATCGAAGGGTATGAGGAGGATGCCTATTTTAGGAAGGTAAAGAGAAGCCATCAAAACAGGGAGATGACGATGATGCATGGCTGAGGGAGGCAAGGAGCCTCGGCAGCAAAGAATTATGGGAAAATTTTGTAAGCGCAGAATAAACCCTTGCCAATCCGTCAGACGATGATTGTCTTAAAGCGCACCGGGTAGGCGTTGGCGCGTCTACTCCGACACGCTTGACCCTAACACCACAGGACATTGACCCAATGCAGCATTTTTACACGCCCGCAATGCATCCGAAGTATCCCCCCGCAAAGAATGTCCAGCGAAGCATCGCTCGCGCTTTGGACTTGGACTAGAAACAATCCGCACGCCACCTGCCCCGATTCTCTGAAGCCTTCGACCGCGCTAGGCGCATCGGGGCCGGGGGCAGGGCGATATGACCTTTTCTTTGCGACCTTTATCAAGCATCGAAAGTCGCTGAAGTACGCCTTCGATGAGTCAGGCAAGAAGTCGAACTGTCTAGTCTCTCCAACCGGCAGCGGAAAAACTGACATCGATATCATATCATCTGGCGCTTTCAAAGCAACGCCGGGTTTTGTTTTCTCAGCACATCGCCGGGACACTGATTGAACAATGCGCCGAGAAACTGCGCGCGCTGGGAATCTTGGATTACAACGGTGTTATCTGGACATCCGCATTCGCGCAATCCGAATGCACTGATGCAGATTGCGAGTATTCAAAACCTGATCCGCCGAGCCACCCACCCGCCGATCTAATACCTGATGACGAATGTTCACTGGAGACTCCTGATCTCGACCCCAATCGGCAATGTGCCTGCTAAGGATATAGTTGCAGGCTAGCAAAGCGTGATGACCTATAATAATGGAGTGGTAACAGAGCAAAGGTTACCGCCGCATGGAGTAGCGGAGAGAAAGAAATAATCAAGATCATCACGCAATCGGGAGTTGAAATAAAATGCACGAAAATCACTTGATTTACACGGAATCAGGGTGGATTCCGGCAAGCGAGATAACAGCATCATCCAAGGTGTTTTACTTTGCGCCTGTGGATGCCGGAACGGTTATGCACAAAAATAAATGGGGGAGACAGCAAGTTTTCGTTAATGGACATCAAGTCAAAAAAAGGTCTATTGAGGAATGGGATAAAAAAATATCAAAGGAGGTCTTGGCTTCTCTCCCGTTATGCCTATGCGGTTGTGGAGAAAAACAAGACTCAGTAACGGGCTTCTTTGGAAGAATTCATTAAATCACAAGGCGCTAGGCGCTTTTATAAGCGACTGTACGGGCATGATAAAAGACCCGCACAGTGGAAAATGGAAATTACCCATAGTGAGCGTCAAGCCAACCGGAAACCTGCTTGGGGATTCCGCATCTTGTATCCAAACAACAGGACGCCACAAGACTGCAATTCAACCACGGCGAACCTCAAGCGGCGTGGGCTGAACCATAAAAAAAATCGTCTTGAGCGGCTTGGGACGACACCTATCAAGGAAGGTTAATGGGGGTTACGGAAAATTCCTTTCTATTTCTTATTCATCTCAATGTTTACCCGTGTTTGGCTGATGTTTATGACATCTGCGTTAAAGACGGAGAAAAAACGTTAGCCGTGAAATGGCTTGATCAGATTGGCGAAATCGGGTTGGCGTGGTGGTTCTGCGATGACGGCTGAAGCTGCGGGCGCAGCTTCTATCTGCATACCGAAGGATACTCCTTGGCAGAGGAATGAAATCATCTGCCAATGGTTTAGAGACAGATAGCGCGGCAAGTATCCAAACAGGAAAGAGAGGATATTACTGGATCTATCTGTCTGCAAACGCTCAACGAAAAATCCTGCCAATCGTCGATCAATATATCCCAGAGTTCATGCAATACAAGCTGGCAGAAGTCGCGTATGTTCAGCGTCTACCCAAAAAGAAGTCGTCTATGACATCACGGTTACCGGAACGCACTGCTTCTTTGCTAACGGCATCCTAGTCCATAACTGCCACCATGCCGCCGCTAGGCAATACCAGACACTTTTGAAAGAACTATCCAGACGCCTATGTGCTGGGATTGACCCCTACGCCGGAACGACTGGACGGCAAGGGTCTGGACGGTATTTTCCACGATCTGCTGGAAGTCGCTACGGTTCCGGACCTGATTGACAGCGGCTTTCTGGTGACTCCAACTTGTCTTGGACCGTCGCCGGAAATGGCGGCGCAACTCAAATCAGCGCTGGCGAGCGTAAAGGTACGCGGCGGCGATTACGCTGAGGAGCGCTGGGCGATGCCATGGACCATGCCGAGCTGGTTGGCGACATCATTGCAGCACTGGAAAGAATGGGCGGCCGGCCAAAAGACGATCGTCTTCGCTGCCAGCATCCTGCACAGCCAGCACATCATCCAGCAATTCAAGCGGCCGGAATACCTGCCGCGCATCTGGACGGCAAGATGGCCACGCCAGAGCGCGAGGGATTCTTGCGGCAGCGGAGCAGTGATATTCAAGTCGTGAGCAACTGCCAAATACTTACAGAAGGCTTTGATTTTCCTGAGCTTTCCTGTTGCGTTTTGGCGCGGCCCACGAAGAGCGTTGCCCTTTTTTGCAAATGTGTGGGCGCGTACTCAGAACCGCCCCAGGCAAGTCGGGCGCAATGATCCTCGATCATGCCGGAAATATTCTGGAGCATGGGCCGCCGACATTGATCGAGTCTGGACACTGCAAGGCGCGTCCAAAAAGCGTAAAGTCGAGCGGACCCACGCTTGCTTCCTGCCCGGATGTGGCGCTCTATTTGTCGAACGGGATGCTGGCGCGATATGGTGGGTGGCGGCCACGCAGCCGGGGATTATTGAGAACTATCGGTTCATGGCCCGGAAGTTCGAGCGCATGGACCGCAGTGGCCGGAGTTCACGCAAGAATCCGAGATGATCGCCTGCCCTGCGTGTAGCCATGCCGCGTGCAAGCTTTGCGGGAGCTTCATCAAGCCGCCCAGCGCCGAAAGCAGCGACCGGCTGATCTGCCCGCAGTGCCAAGGCGAGTACAGCAGCGACCGCCAAGAGCAGGAAGAGCGGGAGAAGCGACAGCCTCCAACCAGCATGGACGGCGATCTGGTGCTGATGGACGGAGACAGGGCGGCGGCCGAAAAAAATCCGCGTCAAGAACGAGTACAACCGCCTACTGAATGTCGCCAAGGAGAAGGGACATAAACGCGGATGGGTCTGGTGGCGATTGAAGGAACAGTTCAGCGAGGCTCAACTCCGCCCAGTATTCCCGTGGCTTCGGTCCGAGTGGACGAAGAAACCGGCGTCGGAAGGTGAAAAATGATCAAGCAGAGTCCGACAGGAGAACACCTGTCATTGAAATAAAAAACCCGCTCTGGCAAGCGGGCTAATTCATGCATCCGAAAACATGAGAAAAGGCAATGACCGAAATTATAGCGAAATCGTCAGATAAATCAACCAGAATCACCTTGGTTAACCCCTACCGCCAAGCGCAGCCCGCCGCCATCTAATCCCGTCGCCGAAGCAGCGATTATTGCTGGCTTGGTAAATTGCGGCGATCCGGCCGAAATCGGCGTCTATGCCCTCGATCATCGGCTTGCCCTGGACTGCTTCACGCTGCCGGCCTACCGCAACGCCTACGACGCCATTCTCGAACTTGCCGCCGATGGCCAGCCGGTTGATATAGCGATCATTGCGCAACGACTGGACGCGGAAGACCTCGCCGCCGTCGATTCCGCGTGTCAGGGAGCATGTGAGCGCGGGCAAACTTCGGCGTCTACGCCCGGCTGTTGCACGGCTGTAAGCAGCGCCGATCCGAAGCCGCAGCACGCGACCGGCTGGCCCAGGCTGCGGCTGCTGGTGTTCCAGACCATGAGTTGCTAGCCATTGTCGAGAGCGTCCGGCAGGCCAGCGCGGGCGATACGAGGGAATGCAGGCTCACTGAAATTTCGAGTTTGTGCGACCTGCCACCGTCTGAAAGCTGGCTGATCAAGCGATACCTTCCTGCTGATTCGCTGACCGTCATGTTCAGCAGTCCGGGAGTGGAAAATCGTTTGCGGCTATCGATCTAGCCTGCCACGTCGCTATCGGCCGCGCATGGTGCGGGCAACCCGTCAAGAAAGGCCGCGTCGTTTACGTCGCCGGTGAAGGGCGCAACGGCTTATCAAAGCGCTTTCGTGCGTGGTTCGATCACCACGGCGAACAGCCGCGCAACATCAGCCTGCTGTTGATGCCAATCGCGCTGATGGACCCGGCCAGCGTCGCAGCCCTGTTGGCGGATATTCGCACCCTGCCGGAAGCGCCCGCCCTGGTCATCATCGATACCCTGAATCGCAATTTCGGCCCTGGCGACGAAAACTCTACCGCCGATATGACCAAGGCCGTCGCCGGCCTGGACGCAATCCGCACCGCCACCGGAGCGGCAATCCTTGGAATCCACCACTCAGGGCACGTAGAGAAGGGACGCGGGCGCGGTTCGAGCGTGCTACTCGGCGCTGTTGACGCGGAATATGCAGCCGAAATGATGGGTAACACGGTACAGCTGCGATCAACCAAGATGAAGGATTCAGACCCGCCGCTGCAATTGGCCTGGACGCTGGAGAAAGCAGAACTTGCCATGGTGCGATGAAGAAGGTGTGCCGATGGATTCCGCCGTACTGGTGCCGTCCGACATCCAGATATTTCCCGCTTCAACAACCGGCCGTTTATCGGCTGGCCAGCGTATCGCCCTTGACGCCCTACGATCAGCGCTTATGGCGCATGGCGCCGAGGATAATGGGGTGGTGACGGTATCCGAGGACGAATGGCGAGAGGCGGCCTATGACGCGGGCATAGCGTCAATCGAAGCCACTCAAAGCGCCCGACGCAAGGCATTCCTTCGAGCGCGCCTTGATCTGGTTTCGTCTGGGAAGGTTTCCACCGATGACGGTCGGTACTGGATACCGTCGCCAAGCGGGACAAAGCGGGACAAAACGCCTACAGAAAGTTACAACATACCAACAAATGATACTAGTTTTTCGCCAAATGATAGGCATTTTGGAAGCGGGACAAGCGGGACAAGCGGGACAAAGCGGGACAATGTCCCGTCATGTCCCGCCCGGCAAGACGGTAGCGAAGCGGGACAAAGCGGGACACACCCCTTTAGGGGTGTCCCGCATGTCCCGCCTGCCGGTGCCCCGATGTTGGAAGACGACGCCCAGGCCATCGCTGACGACTGGTGCCCAGAATGATGACCCCTGACGCCGCCCGACTGATGTTCGCTACCTTTTCCTCTGATCTGAAAGTGGCGATGAAAGGCGCAGCCATCCGCAACGAATGGCGTGCAGATACCTGGACCCTGCAAGTCGGACTGGTTTCCGATGCCCTGTTACGCGGTGAAGACCCGGAAGCTCTGGAAGATGCTTATTCAATTATCCTGGAATCGTAGAATTTACCCGAATTGCGCGAAAAGCCTCGTCCTTTAGGGCGGGGAGGATGTCAAATGAACGGGGAAGCCATGAAGCCATGTTCTAATCTGGTGGAATTCCACCCAATTAAAAATTCGCCGGAACGGGGAGCGCCGAAATGAAAAAACAGAAACATCCAAAATACCCGCGATCGAGTGACGGCAAAGAATGGCGTGAAACCCTAAAAGTCGGGGACCGGGCGTGCAAAGTCAGGGCAGCTATCAGGCAACCGGAACCATCCGCGCCGTGTTTATCACTCGGAACGGCGAACAGCGGTTCGTGTTCGACTTCGATGAGCCGCCCGGACTGCTGCATATCTTCAGGCCGGCACAGATTGAGCCGATGGAGGAACCTCCGGAAATTAACACCGAACAACACAACGAGGAATCAACCATGCAACCCTATCAGCAGCGCGTCATCGACGAAAAGCCGAACTTGATATTAAGATAGCTAAACTAGATTATTTTAGGGTGAGCGGAGAGATGTCAAAAATACCAGTTGATCAACAAGATTTGCTCGATTTGCAGCATAACGCCATGTTGACATATAGCATTATTCTCGAATTGCGGATTAAGTCTTTCAATGCGCCTGATAAACACCCATTCCGACTCACACCAGTCAATCCTCTGGAACAGGACATCCAAGGCCAAATCATCGATTACCTGCGGGTCGAACAGGCGCGGGGGCGAGTCGTATGGTTTGAGCGATCCAGGCGAGTCGTATGGTTTGAGCGATCCAACGGCGGCGGCATGAAAAACCCGTCGGGGCGGGTACTGCGGTTTTACTGGCTCTATTTGCGGGGCAAGATTCCACGCAGCAAAGGCAAGTCGGATTTAAGTGGAATGCTAATGGGTGGTAAGTTCTTCGCTGGAAGTGAAACGGGGCAACGAAAAGCCCACCAAAGATCAGATTGAATATCTCGCAGCAGTTCCGGGAGGGTGGCGGTATCGCGGCGGTCGTGCGTAGCCTCAATGATGTGAAGAATGTTTTGTTCGGGGATGGGATTAAAGCCGTTCTGGCTGAAGAGGAAATAAATCCATGAGCGAGAAATATAGCTTGCACACGAACTCGTTGATCGTTAAACGGGCTGGCCTGCCGATTTTTTGCGAAGAGGCGACCACCGTTTCAATCGATGACGAGGGGGGAGGGTTATTTGTCGAGCTTTCCCAACATCACGCCGATGGCCGGGGTCGGATAACCGTGGTTTATGAAGAGTGGCCGCTGATCGTTGCCGCCGTCAATGCCATGTTTGAAGAGATTGCGAAAATCGAGGCTGAGGATAAATGAAACCTGAAATGCTGGCGGCTGCACATTGGGCCTACGTCGAGAGCGTCCTGCAACTGCACGGCGAAGATCAGGGCGTCATCGAAAAAAGGGAGCACTACAAAGCCGCATTCGTGCCTGGCTTCAAGCACAGGATCAGTCTCTAGCCGAAGCCAAGGGCGGCTTCGCGGGATGGATGCTCAGTATCCACGGCGATCTCATCAAGCACGGGATCGAGTCTCTAGCCGAGAACAGCGCCGATGGGGAATAATGCTTGCATGTATCGTCTAAAGTATGATAATGCAAGCCATGGACAGCAAGCCACGCCCAGTATCAGCGGTCGAGATGCTCCTCCGCCCGGAGCGCCTGGCCTGTTTCAAGTGCAAGCAGTTTCGGCACAACCCGCACTTCCAGTTTGCATGGTGCGCTGTTGATGACCGCCAGTTTCCAGATTTGTGCGAAAGATACAATGCCAAAATTGAACAAACATTCCCCGTTTGACATTGACACGATGGCATTGACGGTGTGGGCCGAGGCGCGGGGCGAGCTCCGCATGGGCCAGCGCGCCGTCGCCTGGGTGATCCGTAATCGCTACGAAAATCCAGGCTGGTGGAGCCGTAACCGGAACGACGGTATTCAGGATGACACAATTGCGGCTGTCTGTAGGGATCCCTGGCAGTTTTCATGCTGGAACAAGTCAGACCCGCAATCCAAAATCCTGCATGATCCAGACACGCTCAAGAGAAACAACGTGAAAACAATTCGGACTTTATGTGAATCCGTACTTGAACGGGGACTAGCGGACGATGTTTCAAAGGGCGCCGATCATTATTGCACCGTGAAGGTAATCCCAAAAACAAAATGGGCGAAAGGAACTCCAGGTTATCGTAATAGGGAACCACGCTTTTTTTTAAAATAGGTCTTGACGGTAAGGATGATGAATAAGCAAGCCTTTCCAGACTCCTTAATAGTTTCATATCTCGATGGACGGCGCTGGATGTTGCAAGCGCCGTTTCGTTATATCGATTCAAAGTATGGCGCTATAACCGCGCCGACTGGGTTTATTACGGATTATGCCAGCATTCCCCGGCTTGGATGGTCCATCCTTGGCTCTCCAGAACAATACGCGCTTGCCGCAATCCCCCACGATCACCTCTATGCGAAAAGGCCATATCCACGCGCAACGGCGGATAGTATTTTCTACCGCGCAATGCTTGAGTCCGGTATCGATTCAGTTCGAGCCGGCTTATTCTATTTAGCGGTTCGATGTTTTGGGTGGGCCGCATGGGACAAATATCATGGCTAATCGATTATTAAACATGGCGTCCACGATTCGACGAAAAAGCCGCACTTTTGGCGAGCGCACACTCTACCCGTTATGCAGCTTGCGCGGCGGTCTATGCAGTGGTCATGCCCGGTCTATTTCGATCAATCCGAAGAACCGAGTTGTACAGGCTTTGAAATGACTCATGCTGTAATGTCCGATCCGTTCCCAAACAAGAATCCGGCACCTCCACACTGCGCTATCTGTATCAGAAAGCGAAGAGTTGGATCAATGGCCCGGTGAGGATTACGACGGTTCGAGCGTGCTGGGCGCCGCCGCCGCCACGCCTTTAAAGAGCTCAGCTGGTTAAATCATATCACTGGTGTTTTTACCGAGTACGAAATAAGCACCGCAATTGGATATTACGGACCGGTTGTCTTCGGGTGCGCAGCGAATGAAGGAATGATGGAGCCGGATGATCGGGGCGTTATTCGCGCATTTCCGAGGAGAAAGCCACTCGGCGGTCATGCTTATCTCCTAACCGGATATGACGCGGCGCGCGATCTGTACCGCATACACAATTCCTTAGGGGATTTCATGGGGCAAGATGGGGAGACGCATTTATCCCGCATCGCGATATTGATGCCCTGATGCGTGAAGGCGCTGAAGCGTGCGCTTTGGCCGACAAAAGCGGCTGAATGATATGGGTCCTCGTTATCATGTAGTACCGCTTGCGCTGTGTGCATCAGCGGGTGCAGTAGTCATCCCGTCCTCGGATGCCGTTGTGGGCCAGATCGAAAGCGCGAGGCATGCTAACTACCAATCGGCCGAATTAATTATGTGCCGGGAATTACGGTAGGCGAATGGATGCGATCTATCGGCCCGTATCCCGAGAAAGTCGCTGGCTGGCGAGCGTTGTGTGTTGGTAGTTCAATCCCATCTGTTCCAGTGCAATAAAAATGAACTCAAAAAGAGTGAACATGATGCCTGAAAAGACACCGTTAGACTATTCTATTGCGCACTATGTATTTGTTGCATGCTGCCGGAGCAATCGGCGGTGCTGTGTCTGTTCTTCAGGATTTTTTAGAGCAGGTCGGAAAATGCTGGAAATGCGCAATTGTAAGAGCGATTGTTAGCATTGCTACTAGCGGGTTTTGTGGGGTATTAGCTTTTTGGTTGTGAAAGCGGAGACTTTAAACCCGCTGGTTACTGCTTTCGTTGTTGGTGGTTCCGGCACATGGGAGGACGTGCATTAACTGTAATCGAAAAGGCCGTTATTGGAAAAATGAAATCAATGTACGGAGATGCACATGATTAAACAAACCAAGTTCGGGTTTTGCAGCGGCGCTGGTTTTTATCAGCACGCGATTGCTGACACGTATGAACTAACTGTAGGTTAGAACGCGCCTTTTCCTTGCGGAACTGGTTGCGAACGGATGAAACGATTACCGCTCATTCAACGCTTATTCAGGCGGAATCATTGAAACCGTCTCCACTTTTTTCAGGTAATGTTGTGGACCCCGACGGGACCACATATACGCCTGGCAAGGGTATGGCGTGGAGTTTTCGGTCGAAGCTGAGGTAACGCAGGTCATCATTACGCATCGCGTTTCGACGACCGTTTCAGGCGCTGTTGACTTGGGTAGAACGGATCATTGATCATAGCGTGATTATTCCGGTTAAAGTTCATAACAGCGTTTCGCACGAGCATCAGAGTAAATTTAAGTAGGCACTAGAATATTGTACGGTTTTATCAGGGTCCAGTGAAGTCCACGAAGCTTCTGGTTCGATTGTTTTGGATGCCCGATGACGATCACGGTAAACCCAAATGGTGGGACGGTGACTTGAGCGTTAAAACCTCTGAGGCTAGGAACTTATCAAGCGGTCTTGATGGCAACCTCTCACGAAACATACGGCGGTGAAAATGGACAAACGGGTCCGAATCAATGCGATTAAATCCACAGCTGCCACTCAAACTGCAATGGCAGTCGAGATTGCGCAATGACTTGCGACTGCCAGCCTGTTTGATGGCAAACTGTTTGAGGGCGGATTATTCAATGGCGGGACATCGAGGCGAGTGGGGCGGCGATCAACCCCAATTTGTCTTTACCATTGACACAACTGCTAAGGCAGGGGTTACCGGGCTCCAGCGTGCATTCAGAATACCGATGGTTAGCGGGGTCCGATTTGTGACTTCAATGTGGATTGGGGCGTCCAGTAATGAAAATGTATCGGGGTCGGCGCTAACCGCCAAGGACCATACGTACAGCAGTCCAGGGATTTACATAATTACGATTAGTGGAACATTCCCCGCGAATCTTCTTTAATGACGCCGGGGATAAATTAAAGGTATTAAGCACCCAGAACCCTAGGTGCGGTGGGGTGGACTTCGTTTGCTTTTGCGTTTCGGGATGTTCGAATCAAACGACGGTCGAAGGGGATGTAGATTGGGGGGTGGTGACCGATTGCCAGAGCGCTTGGTCTGGTAACAATCTAACTTCGTGGGCTGTTGGAGTTACCCACAGGGCTGACGAAGTGCCAGGCGCTTGGTATGGTAATAATCCCCGCTACCATGGACTATTGAGTTACCACCGGGCTGACGAATTGCAGTTATGCTTGGCGGATAACAATCTAACCTCATGGACTGTTGAGTTACCCACAGGGCTGACGGATTGCCTTTATGCCTGGAGAGCTACCAATCGAGCATCATGGTGTGTTTAGTTGCAGATAGGGGTGGCGGATTGCTCTTTAAAAAGGTATGGTAACAATCTAACTTCATGGGCTGTTGAGTTACCCGCAGGGCTGATCACGGTGCCTACGTATGGTAATAATCTAACCTCATGGACTATTGAGTTACCACCGGGGCTGACGAATTGCAGTTATGCTTGGTATGGTAATAATCTAACCTCATGGACTGTTGAGTTACCCACAGGGCTGACGAATTGCAGTTATGCTTGGCGAGATAACAATCTAACCTCATGGACTGTTGAGTTACCCACAGGGCTGACGAAGTGCAGTTATGCTTGGTTGGTAATAATCTAACCTCGTGGACTGTTGGAGTTACCCACAGGGATGACTGAATTGCAGTTATGCTTGGTCTGGTAACAATCTAACCCTAGGGGCTGTTGAGTTACCCACAGGGCTGACGAATTGCTCTGCAGCATGTATACCAACGCTATCACTTGCCGGACAGGCGGCGGCTGGGCGGGGTAACGAACGCTAACAATGCGATTGGTGGAGCACCCAACAATATCAACACCACCGATTACAACCTGCTAGTCACATCGGAAGCCAACAACCAGAACAATAACGTACGCCATTCCACTTCGGTTTATCAAAGCACTCAGAGCGGGAACGACAGCAAGGGCCGCATTGATTGCAGATCCACAGCGAGGCCAATCACCGACGGGGCCCGGCGTAATGGGAACTTTAACCAAGCCAGACCGCGCCACCTATTTTGTCGCGCACGGTCCCAACGCCACGCATACCGGAATCACAGAACCAAATCAAGTCACCGTCACTGGCCAGCCATCATTTGAAACGGCGGCGGACGAGAACGAAATACCTTGGACTTCTAGCGTTGGTCGCTACGGCTTTTCCGCCATTGCCAGCAGCAGGAACACCGCTGACTCAGGGTGATATTTATCTATGGGGCGCGATTGCGGTCATGGTGCGGCAGTCGCATATCCGTACTGAGCACGACCCGGATACCGTGCCCGCGTTGTTTATTATTCACAGACTGGACGATTCGATTGACTGGATTGCAGACGAGCAGGTCAATCTTGGAACTCGCAGAACGTTTAATGGCGTGCTTTATCAAGTCATTCAGCCGCACGTTACTCAGTCCGACTGGACGCCACCCACAGTTCCCGAAGTTGTCCGAAGAACAGGGCGGCGGAGGATCTACAGCGGGTCGATACCGGCGCAACGATTACCAGCCAAATAGGCCAGCTTTTCTATGTGAGTCTGCCCATCGCTGGTCTTGGATTGACTGCCGGACAAGCGATTAGAATAGGCCAGACACTGGAAACGACGTTTGGCAGGTTTGGCCTGGCACGACCACTCTAATGCAAATCAATCCTTATGTCGCTGCAACGGCGGGAATGAAGGTTTTTAAATGGGCGTAAGACTTATTCTCATAGTATTATTCTTAACCGGATGCACAATCGGCCCAGCGCCGCATGTTGCTGATACTACTTTAACCGGCGCTATTATTTCATCGGGTGGCGTTGAACTTAATCCTTCGAGATTCCCTATGTTGTTGTAGCAAAAGTTGCAACAGAAGGAATCGCTGCTTATTATAAGAAGGAAGGAGACTATGTCGCCTGTCAGGTTATGCTGCCTCTAGTGCGCGACTAGGGCTCATCTATCGGAGTTGGGTAACGCTAGGAGGTTTAGTATTAGGCGGAATTCGGGTATTGTTTTTGGCGGGATGGTCGCAGCAGGTCTTTATTCAATTACACGCAACAGACGGCGACAGAAGACTGTTACCCCAAGTTTCGACTGAATAGGTGACAAAGTGGAAGTTAAAATAACCGGCATTGAAAAATGCAGAAATTGTTAAGGAACTTATCAGAAAAAAAAGAACTGAAATATGCAACGGTTGTAGGAACAAACCGGATAGCGTATGCAGTGATGCGCGCTCAGCGGGAGGAAGTTAAAAGCACATTTCAAGGCCCAACGAAATTCATTCAGACCGGCATACGCTATGAAAAAGCGACGTTTTCAAAACCGACTGCGCGCTTACTGGACTGATGAAAGAAACACGTATATAGAGCCTCACGTTTCGCATAAACCGGGCTAAAAAATAGGGGACGTTTTTAGAGGACGTGCAATTATGGGAAGGTCGCAATGGATTGTTCCAGGACCGGAGCGCCGCTTGATAAGTTTGGCGAACCCAACAAGAGCCTTTTATCGAAAGCCATGATGCGGCTGATGGACTGGCCAGGAACAAGAAATATGGCTCATGGTTTTCAAATAAAGGAGTTTTTGAGACGGCGCGGCGGCTCAATCATTCCTCTTGTGTTTTTACAGCAGCGCCGAAATATAAAATACAATATAAGTTCTACGAAACTGGAACGGCAACGGCTAATGCGGTTGCTCCACAGATCAATGAGCGAGACGGTGGCAAAGGCTATTGCGAGGTCTAGGGGTTAGTGATAGG
>JADJQQ010000025.1 GCA_016712625.1 Candidatus Competibacteraceae bacterium
CTAGTGGCGCCGACCTGCCTCGGACCGTCGCCGGAAATGGCGGCGCAACTCAAATCAGCGCTGGCGAGCGTCAAGGTACGCGGCGGCGATTACGCTGATGGAGCGCTGGGCGATGCGATGGATCATGCCGACGCTGGTTGGCGACATCGTGCAGCACTGGCAGGAATGGGCGGTCGGACAAAAGACCATCGTTTTCGCTGCCAGCATCCTGCACAGCCAGCACATCATCCAGCAATTCCAAGCGGCCGGAATACCTGCCGCGCATCTGGACGGCAAGATGGCCACGCCAGAGCGCGAGGAATTCTTGCGGCTTGGCGGAGCGGTGATATTCAAGTCGTGAGCAACTGCCAAATACTTACAGAAGTCTTTGATTTTCCTGAGCTTTCCTGTTGCGTTTTGGCGCGGCCCACGAAGAGCGTTGCCCTTTTTTTGCAAATGTGTGGGCGCGTACTTAGAACGGCCCCAGGCAAGTCGGGCGCGATCATCCTCGATCATGCCGGAAACATTCTTGAGCATGGGCCGCCGCACATTGATCGGGTCTGGAATCTTGAAGGCGCGTCCAAAAAGCGTAAAGTCGAGCGGACCCACGCTTGCTTTCTGCCCGGATGTGGCGCTCTATTTGTCGAACGGGATGCAGGCGCGGTGTGGTGGGTGGCGGCCACGCAGCCGGGGATTATTGAGAACTATCGGTTCATGGCCCGCAAGTTCGAGCGCATGGACCGCAGTAGCCCGGAGTTCACGCAAGCCAAGCTGATCGTCTGCCCTGCGTGTAGCAATGCCGCGTGCAAGATTTGCGGGAGCTTCATCAAGCCGCCCAGCGCCGAAAGCGGCGACCGGCTAATGGGCCCGCAGTGCCAGGGCGAGTACAGCAGCGACCGGCAGGAACAGGAAGAACGGAGAAGCGACAGCCTCCAACCAGCATGGACGGCGATCTGGTGCTGATGGACGGAGACGGGGCGGCGGCCGAAAAATCCGCGTCAAGAACGAGTACAAACGCCTACTGAATGTCGTCAAGGAGAAGGGACATAAACGCGGATGGGTCTGGTGGCGATTGAAGGAACAGTTCAGCGAGGCTCAACTCCGCCCAGTATTCCCGTGGCTTCGGTCCGAGTGGACGAAGAAACCGGCGTCGGAAGGTGAAAAATGATCAAGCTGAATAGGAGTCTGTCTCATGTCTAGCCTCATCCCATTCTCGTTTGAATCTCATTCCGTCCGCGCCTTCAACATTGACGGCAATCCGTGGTTCGTCGGAAAAGATGTTTGCGACGTGTTGGGTTACGCCAATGCCAGCGATGCCATCAATCAGCATTGCAAGGGGGTAGCAAAACGCTACCCCCTTCAGACGACCGGCGGTATCCAAGAAGTCCGCATTCTCAACGAACCTGATACTTATCGACTGATCACCGGCAGTACGTTGCCGGAAGCCGAACGGTTTGAGTCTTGGTTGTTTGAAGACGTTTTACCCTCCATCCGCAAGACGGGCGGCTATCAGATTCCCGACACTGCCCACGATCTACCCGTCATCGAATCTTCCCTAGTCTTGGATTTTCAAGGCGTTCCGATCCGATTCCTGATTGATGCCCACGGCGAATGGATGGCGACGTATGCCGATGTGGCGACAGCGCTGGGCTACGTCAACAAAGAACAGCAATACAACGCCCGCAACATCTTGAAATATACCGTGAAAGCCGGACAGCGCCAGTTGAGACACCCGCTGTATGGCGACCTCATCAACCTGGCCGGGATGGAGCGGGTGCTGGCGCAACTCGCCCGCAACGCCGCGTGTATGCCGGAACCCGCATCGCTGGCTGTCAATCTCAAGGAATGGATCGATAAAACCGCTAAATCATTGATCAATCAACCCGTTTCCGCTGGCAGACTCTTGGAGGCTCCGCAGGCGCGGGCGCTGGAAATGACGCCGATTGATTGGGAGTTCACGCAAGCGGTTCAGGTTTTTGAGTGCTGGTTTGCCGTGCTGGGCGATGTGGTATTGACGACCCGGCAAGTCATTGACCGGGCGGCGGGGACGCCGTTAGCCGGGTTGCTGTTGGATATTGCAGAAGGTCGCCGCAGTCCGGGCGTGGTGTCTAGTTTGCGCTTAGGGATTTGGCTGTCGCGGCGCGTGGGATGGAACTTCAATGGATGGGTGTTACCGCCTGTTATTACTCGTAAAAATGACGTAAAGCGCTGGACGTTGCGCAAGGTCGCGCCATGATCAGTCCAGAGCAAGACATCCGCGCCGCGCTGGCGTACCTGAATCCCGATGATCGGGACGAATGGGTCAAGGCCGGGATGGCAATCAAGACCGAAACCGGAGAATCAGGTTACTCGATCTGGAATGAGTGGGGGCAAGGAAGCGCGACACACAAGGAACGTGATGCGAAATCCGTCTGGAAATCCTTCAAAAAGAACGGCGTCGGTATCGGCACACTGTTCGGCATGGCCATGGATCGAGGTTGGCAACGACCGAGAGACACACCGAAGACAGCGCGCGGCGACCCGGAACAAAAGGCTGCGTGGATTTGGGATCATGCCACACCGGCACCTAACGACCATCCCTACCTCGTCCGCAAGCGCGTCAAATCCTATGGGCTGCGGTTGCATAAAGGTTCGTTGACGGTCCCGCTTCGCAATGTGCGTGGCGACCTGAAGACCCTGCAATTCATCCTAGCGAAGCCGACCGATGACGGCAAGGACAAGCTGCTTCTCAAGGACGGGGAGAAGCAAGGCGCTTTTTTTGTCATCGGCACCTTGTCGCGTGCGCGGGTAGCGTTGCTGTGCGAGGGGTACGCCACCGGTGCGAGCTTGCATGAGCATACCGGGCTACCCGTGGCGGTGTGCATCGACGCCGGAAACCTGGAGCTGGTGGCACTGGCGATCCGGGGCACGTACCCACGGCTAAGGCTGCTGATCTGCGGGGACCACGACGCATTCAAAGCTGGCGGAAATACCGGGCAAGAGAAGGCCAAAGCGGCGGCCTACGCGCTGACGGGCGGGGCCGGCTGGTGTGTCCCTGATTTCCTGGCCCCATGCGATGCCGAGGTGCTGGAAGATGCTGGACTAGACCCCAGCAAAGCCCAACGCAAAGCCGCTCTAACATCGCTACGACAACGTGATAGCCAGCGGTACGAGGTCGAGAAGCCGACCGACTTCAATGACCTAGCCGCGTGGTTTAACGGCGCCGACCGGGTGAAGGCGCAAATTGACGCGGCGTTGGTGCGCATTGGTCTGATCGAGGTGCGTTCCGGGGATATGCCTCGGGTCGTTCGCCAAGCGGAAGCCGAGTTGATCTTTGGCGGCGGCGTTTACCAGCGATCCGGGAACCTGGTGCGGGTCGTTCGGCATGATTTCCAGGCCGGAATGGATGCTCAGGGGGATGGGTTGCCGCTGGGTGCGTTGCGGCTGTGCGAGATCACCCCGCATTGGTTGACGGAGCGGTTCGCCACGGTATCGAGTTGGAAGCGATGGCAAGAGCGGGAGCAAGCCTGGAAATCGATCGATCCCCCTATCCAGTACGCCGCCACCTATCTCTCGAAAGTGGGCCAGTGGCGGGCACCGGTGCTGACCGGCATCATCGAATGCCCAACGTTGCGGCGGGATGGGTCGCTGCTGAGCAAGAGCGGCTATGACCCGCCGTCAGGGCTATACGTGGACTATGCAGGGCCACCACTGACTGTACCGGATGCGCCCACACGGGCAGACGCCTTGGCGGCTCTAGAGACGCTCAAAACGCCCTACAGTGAGTTCCAGTTTGCCGACCCTGCCACGGGTATCAGCATCGCGCTGGCGGCCACGCTGACCGCCGTGGTACGTCGATCATTGCGCACCGCTCCGCTGTTTGCCTTCGATGCGCCGGTCATGGGCAGTGGGAAGGGTTTGCTGGTGAAGATCGCCGCGCTGATCGCTACGGGCCGACCCGCGCCATTGCTCAGCCAGGGCAAAGATGAAGCGGAAGACGAAAAGCGACTCGGTAGCCTGCTGCTGGCTGGCGTCTCCATGATGAACCTGGACAACATCGAACGCCCAGTAGGCGGGCAACTGCTGAATTCGATGCTGACCGAACCAGTCTGCAATCCGCGCATCCTGGGCAAATCCGAATCGCCGGAAATGCCCTGCAACCTCACCCTGTTCGCCACCGGTAACAACCTGCAATTCTTGGGAGACATGGTGCGTCGCGTGCTGATCTGCCGGATTGATCCCGGCTGCGAGCGCCCGGACGCCCGCACGTTTAGCCGCAACCTGAATGATTGGGTTCCCGATCATCGCCAAGAGCTATTGGGGGCCGCCTTGACGGTCCTGCGTGCCTATATCGTGGCAGGAAAACCGGCGCAACCGATCCAGCCCTACGGCAGTTTCGAGGAGTGGTCGGGGTTAATACGTAGTGCCTTGGTCTGGTTGGGGGAGTCCGATCCGTGCTTATCGCGCGCCGCTCTGGAAGAAGACGACCCAGTGATGGCTTCGCTGCATTCAATTCTGCCGCTGTGGCATGACAGCATCGGCGAACGAATCGTGACCACGAACGAAGTTTGTGGCATTGCAAGGGATGATTTGCTGCTGGCGCTGCTGGAAATCGCTGGAAGCCGGCGTGACCCTGATAAAGTTGATCCAAGGCGACTTGGAAAGTGGCTTACGAAGTATAAGGGTAGGGTTTCAAGTGGTTTACGTATTGTCAGGGGAGAGGATGAGCATCGGAAAACCGCTTTATGGAGAGTAGTTAAATCTACTATTTCTGCGGGGAGTGCGGGGAGTGCGGGGAGTGTTCTATACCCTAGGGGGGTAATTGGCAATTTTAATAAATTAGACAATAGCAACATAATAGATAATTTGCCAAATGGGTCTATAGAGTTGAAACAAACCCCTCACTCCCCGCACTCCCCGCAAGACATCGCCGAAGACTGGTGCCCAGAATGACCCCTGAATCCGCTCGTATGGTGTTCGCCACCTTCCCACCTAGTCTCAAGGCGGCGATGAAAGGCGCAGCCATCCGCAACGCCTGGTGTGCAGATACCTGGACGCTGCAAGTCGGGCTGGTTTCCGATGCCCTGTTACGCGGTGAAGACCCGGAAGCTCTGGCAGATGCCTATTCAATTATCCTGGAATCGAAAAATTTACATGAACGGGAGTCGCCGAAATGAAAAAACAGAAGCATCCAAAATATCCGCGTTCGAGTGACGGCAAAGAATGGCGTCAAACCCTAAAAGTCGGTGACCGGGCGCGCAAAGTCGGGGGCAGCTATCAGGCAACCGGAACCATACTCGCCATTTTTATCACTCGGGACGAAGAACAGCGGTTCGTGTTCGACTTCGATGAACCGCCGGGATTGTTGCATATCTTCGGGCCGGCACAGATTGAGCCGATGGATGAATCGTCGAAATGAACACCGCTGTTATTTAGGGTGAGCGGAAGTCAAAAATACCAGTGCACAAGACTCTTTACAGGACATAGCAACTCGAATTGCGGATTAAGTCTTTCAATGGCCCTGATAAACACCGCAAAAAAAAACTTGGAACAGGACCCCGGGGCCGGGGGAACAAGCGCGGGGCCGGATCGTGTGGTTCGAGCGTTCCAACGGCGGCGGGATGAAGGACAAAACGGGCCGGTTGGTGTTATTCTACTGGCTCTATTTGCGGGGCAAGATTCCACGGAGCAAAGGCAAGTCGGATTTAAGTGGAATGCTGGCCGGTGGCCGGTTCTTTGCGCTGGAAGTGAAACGGCGCGATGAGAAACCCACCAAGGAGCAACTCGATTATCTTGCGGCAGTTCGTGAGGGCGGAGGACTCGCGGCGGTCGTGCGCAACTTCAATGACGCGAAAAACGTTTTATTCGGAGATGGGATTAAATCAATTCTGGCTGAAGAGGAAATAAATCAATGAGCGAGAAATATAGCTTGCACACGCATTCGTTAATCGTTAAACGGGTGGGCCTGCCGATTTATTGCGAAGAGGCGACCACTGTTTCAATCGATGACGAGGGTGGAGGGTTATTTGTCGAGCTTTCCCAACATCACGCCGATGGCCGGGGTCTGATAACCGTGGTTTATGAAGAGTGGCCGCTGATCGTTGCCGCCGTCAATGCCATGTTTGAAGAGATTGCGAAAATCGAGGCTGAGGATAAATGAAACCCGAAATGCTGGCGGCTGCACATTGGGCCTACGTCGAGAGCGTCCTGCAACTGCACGGCGAAGATCAGGGCGTCATCGAGAAATGCGGTGAGCACTACAAAGCTGCTTTCGTGCATGGCTTCAAGCACGGGATCGAGTCTCTAGCCGAGAACAGCGCCGATGGGGAATAATGCTTGCATGTATCGTCTAAAGTATGATAATGCAAGCCATGGACAACAATCATCGCCCCGCGTCTGCTGTAGAGATGATCCTCAAGCCCGAGCGCCTGGCCTGTTTCAAGTGCAAGCAGTTTCGGCACAACGAGCATTTTCAGTTCGCTTGGTGCGCTGTGGATGACCGGCAGTTTCCAGATTTGTGTGAGGACTACAAGCCCCGACATGCTTACCATCACCCCTGAAATCACCGCCCTTACCGTCGAAGCTGCCAGCCGCTACAACCTGCCGACGGCGCTAGTGCTGGCGATCATCCAGGCCGAGAGCGGCGGCGATCCGTGGGCGATCCGGTACGAGCCTGCTTTTTTCAAGCGGTACATCGAAGGGGCGCGGATTGTCGTGTTCGGCGCGGTATCGCATGACACCGAACGCATGGCCCGCGCCACGTCCTGGGGCTTGATGCAGGTGATGGGGCAGGTAGCGAGGGAGCGTGGCTTCCAGGGCGCTTTCCTGTCCAGCCTGTGCGATCCGGCGATGGGGATCAAGTGGGGATGCCATCACCTCGACTCGCTGAGAATCCGGTTTTTCGATAAATACGGCTGGCCCGGTGTTGTGGCTGCTTTCAATGCAGGAAGTCCAAGAAAAAACAAAGCCGGCCTTTATGTGAATCAAGTCTATGTAGACAAGATCGGTTTATTCGGGGGGTTTGCGTGAATAAGCAAGCCTTTCCAGACCCCTTAATAGTTTCATATCTCGATGGACGGCGCTGGATGTTGCAAGCGCCGTTTCGTTATATCGATTCAAAGTATGGCGCTATAACCGCGCCGACTGGGTTTATTACCGACTATGCAAGTATCCCAAGACTGGGTTGGTCCATCCTTGGCTCTCCAGAACAATACGCGCTTGCCGCAATCCCCCACGATTACCTCTATGCGAAAAGGCCATATCCACGCGCAACGGCGGATAGTATTTTCTACCGCGCAATGCTTGAGTTAGGTATCGATTCAGTCCGGGCCGGCTTATTCTATTTAGCGGTTCGATGTTTTGGGTGGGCCGCATGGGACAAATATCATGACTAATCGATTATTAACCTGGCGTCCACGATTCGACGAAAAAAGCCGCAAGTACGGCATAGCGCACACTCTACCCGTTATGCAGCTTGCGCGGCGGTCTATGCAGTGGTCATGCCCGGTCTATTTCGATCAATCCGAAGAACCGAGTTGTACAGGCTTTGCAATGACTCATGCTGTAATGTCCGATCCGTTCCCAAACAAGAATCTGACGCCTCCGCACGCGCGCTATTTGTATCAGCGAGCGAAAGAACTGGATCAATGGCCCGGTGATGATTACGAAGGCTCTAGCGTGCTGGGCGCCGCCGCCGCCGCTAAAGAGCTCAAGTGGATTAAATCATATCACTGGTGTTTTACCGAGTACGAAATAAGCACCGCAATTGGATATTACGGACCGGTTGTCTTCGGGTCGCATTGGACTCAAGGAATGATGGAGCCGGATGATCTAGGCGTTATTCGCGTACTAGGAAAGCCACTCGGCGGTCATGCTTATCTGCTAACCGGATATGACGCGGCGCGCGATCTGTACCGCATACACAATTCGTGGGGGATTTCATGGGGCAAGATGGGAGACGCATTTATCCCGTCTCGCGATATTGATGCCCTGATGCGTGAAGGCGCTGAAGCGTGCGTTTTGACAAAAGCGGCTGAATGATATGGGTCCTCGTTATCGTGTAGTACCGCTTGCGCTGTGCATCAGCGGGTGTAGTAGTATCCCGTTTTCGGGTGCCGTCGTTGGACAGATCGAAAACGCGAACCACGCGCAGTACCAAGCGGCTGAGTTGATTATGTGCCGAGGGATCACAATTGGAGAATGGATGCGCTCAATAGGTCCGTATCCTGAAAAAGTAGAAGGTTGGCGGGCGTTGTGTGTTGGTAGTTCAACCCCATCTGTTCCAGTGCAATAAAAATGAACTCAAAAAGAGTGAACATGATGCCTGAAAAGACACCGTTAGACTATTCTATTGCGCACTATGCGTTGGTTGTAATACTTGGCGCAATCGGCGGTGCTGTGTCTGTTCTTCAGGATTTTTTAGAGCAGGTCGGAAAATGCTGGAAATGCGCAATTGCAAGAGCGATTGTTAGCGTTGCTACTAGCGGGTTTTGTGGGGTATTAGCTTTTTGGTTGTGCGAAAGCGGAGACTTTAAACCGCTGGTTACTGCTTTCGTTGTTGGTATTTCCGGGCACATGGGAGGACGTGCATTAACTATGATCGAAAAGGCCGTTATTGGAAAAATGAAATCAATGTACGGAGATGCACATGATTAAACAAATCAAGTTCGGGTTTATTGCAGCGGCGCTAGTTTTGTCTAGCACTGCGATTGCTGACACGTATCAACTAACTGTAGGTTGGAACGCGCCTACCTGGAATCCAGACGATACCCCGGCCTATGCGGCCAAATACCGCGTTGCCGGTGGCGCTGAGACTGTCTCGCCCGTACTGACTTCGCCAAGTTGGACTGTTTCTCTGACCGCCAATCCGGGAGACCCCGTTGAAGTTGCGGCACAGAATGTGAACGGCGCGCTAATATCGGCGTGGTCTGGGTGGATTACCGCAACGGCTGGTTATCAGCCAACTGTTCCTCCGGTTCCCGCTGGGATGACCATTAACCTGATCAGAACCGGCCCGTAATGATGGAAAGGGTCTGGAAGTTAGTCACCGCCGAACAGCGTGCAATCGCGCGCTCGAACGGGATTATCTACTCGACCCTTATTAGCCGTTTAATAAATGGATGGCCGATTAATAAAGCGATTACGGTGCGGGTTCAGTCAAAGGTTGACTCAGATGAGTTGGAGAAGGCGATTGTCGAACATAGAGAAACAAGTAAAATCGTCGAATTGCTTGGGTGTGCTTCTAGTTCCGTTCGTCGCGCTCGTTCTCGGATTGCAAAGCGCAACGGCGCTGCCCCTGACGATTGCATGGGACGCCGGGCAAAACTGGCCGAGTGGAACGACCGTCGAGCTAGAAGCAAATGGGGTAACGGCTGATGGCATCACTGCAACAGAACACATCCTTGATGTTCCCGTCCTGCCGGGCGAAGTCATTTCAGTCCGGGCACGGGCCATACCCCCGGCCGGCCATGAATGCGGCGACCCTCTCGCATTATGCCCCCCGTCGGATTGGGATACGCTGGTTCAAACCCTGCCGGCAGTTCCGGCCGGCTTATGGGGTCGGATTGAGCCGAGTGGGGGTGGCGTAATGGCCGCGCCTACTAACATTTTTAATGGACAAACGACCTATAATTCTGGCGGAGATATAAGTAAAACAATTAACGTCACTGTACAAACCGGGGATGTTTTGATTGTAGTCGGGCAAGCAGAAGGTTATAACGCCGCTACGCCGGTAGCTATAACTGTTTCAGGAGGCGGATTAACATGGACTAGCTTGCAAACAGTCGCCGTAAATGATTTTGGGTATGTTATATTATATCATGCAACCGCAACGTCAAATGCTACTTTTGACATAACGCTGACAGCGACTAACGCCGCTAGCGGCTATACGATATATTGGGGCGGTAGTGTAAAGATATTTAGAGGGTCCGATGGCGTAGGGAATAGCGTAAAGACAAATGTTTCTAGCGGCGCGCCTACCGTCAATATCACAACTACACAAGCAAATAGTTCAATCAGTGTATTCGATAACGACTGGAATTCTGTAGACGGCGCAAGCAGGACATGGCGAACCGGCGCGGGAAGTTTTACAGAAACGACTTACTTTAGAGATCCGGCACGGTATACAGTATATTCTGGCTATCATGCTGATGCCGGGGCAATAGGAACACAAACTGTCGGCTTGTCCGCGCCGTCAGGCCAGAAGTATTCTATTGTTGCCGTTGAAGTTAAGGGTACGGCGGGCGGCGCGGCGACGGTATCACCCAACGACATGCAACACGCGCAAAGTATGGATGCAGCGACATTACTGCAAGCGCATATTTTGGCGGTATCCGAATTATTACATTCACAAGCATTGGATAACGCGACGATCACGCAAGCGTTTACGCTCACTCCAAGCGATGCGATTAATACACAAGCGATAGACCCGACAACGTTATTGCAGCAGTCCTTTATCTCTCCATCCGAATTGCTGCAAATCAATTCGATGGATGCTACGACGCTATTGCAGGCCCACACCCTAGCAATAACTGATTTACTGCACTCTCAATCCATCGATAACGCGACAATTACGCAGGCATCCACTTTAACGCCAAATGATGCGCTAAACGCGCAAGCGCTGGATGCAACGACGCTATTACAGCAGTCCGTTATATCCCCCGCTGATTTGTTGCAAGGTAACGCGCTAGACGCGACAACGCTAATCCAGGCGCATACGCTGGCGATTGCCGACATAACACACGCGCAAACACTGGATAACGTGTCGCTCGTTGTCGCTGGGGATATATCCCCGGATGAAATGATGACCTTGCAAGCAATGGATGCGCCTCTGTTGCTTCAAGCGCATATCATATCGCCCAACGACGCACTTAATGCGCAATCCATCGATTCGCCGGTTATCGTACAGTCCAACGTGCTGATTCCGGCTGGAATGGATCATGCGGTTATTCTCGACTCCCCGGTTATCGTACAGGCTAATGTTATTTCGCCAAGCGAGCTATTGACCGCTCAAGCAGTTGATAACGTGACGCTGGCTGTTTTGGGTAGTCTGTCGGTTGATGATCTATTGAGTTCTCAAGCTATCGAGTCGCCCGGATTGACGCAAGCGCACACGATAGCGCCCGATGAATTAACTCACGTCAATTCGATTGATGCGTCTGAATTGTTCCAAGGTTTTATCCTTGTCCCTGCCGATCTATTGCACGAACAGGAAATGGAAGGCGCGTTGCTTGATGTAATTTTCGGTCTTTCACCAGCCGATTTATTGAATGCTCAAGGGATTGAGTCGCCGGGTCTGATTCAAGCACATGTAATATTCCCCGCTGATTTACTGCAAGCCAATCGTTTTGACGTTGCGGGGATTTCGTCGGGTTTATTGCAAGTTCCGACTGGACGCGCTATCGTGCTTGGTGCATCTGACCGATATGTTTTATTAACGCCTGCCGATAGATTCATTCTTTTAACCAAATCAACACGAGCGGTATCCTAATGCTTATTACAGTCAAAGACGTTCCTCAACTCCCGTACCGGACTAGCAATGGTTTGGTCTTGCGCGCTGGCAATACCATCGAAACCGATGACTACCCGGCTCTGACCGATTCCGAGGTTGACGCGATTTACCGTGCCGGGTTTATCGAGATCGAAGGCCGAGAAGCCGCTCCCGACATTGACCCGAATCGGCGCGTGACCGTCTATCCTGAAAACGTGAAAACGAAGGTATCCGCCAATGGCTAAGAAAGTCGAAGATCATTTTCTGGACGCTTATCTTGGGCAGCTTGACAACTGCACCACGCTCCATGTTACCAGCGCGGAACCGGCGAACCATGCTGGAATCGCGGCGGTAACACTGGCTAATGTGACGCTGACGGCAGGTGCAGGAAACGGCGATTACACGATTGCCAACGGCGATACAAGCGGACGTAAATTGACGGTTGCCCAGCAAGCGAGTATCTCTATTACTGCAAGCGGCACCGCAACTCACGTTGTTTTGACTGATGCGACGAATATCTGGATGACGACATGCACCAGCCAAGCGTTGACTAGCGGCGGAACTGTGACCGTGAATGCGTTCGACGTGGAAATAGCAGACCCGACTTAATCGCCATGGCATACACTCACGATGGCAAAAAGCCGGTAGTTCTTAAAAACGACCCAATCGATTCAGATTCAACCGATTGGGTTTATTTCGTCTATGACGATTGGCTGACTACCGGTGAAACGATCACGGCGCATTCCGCGACGGTTACAGGAGGAACCAAAGAAACCGAGTCCACATCGGTCGGGCCGATCACGCTGGATGGCACGGAATACCAAACGGCCTATGCTGTAGAGGTTAAGTCATCTGTCGGATCGACTCAGATTTCTGTAACCCATAGGGTTACTACGACAAAGACTGGTGCCGTTGATTTGGGTAGAACGAATATAGATCACAGTGCTATTATTCAGGTTAAAGTTCTATAATAGCCATTGCATGAGCATCAGGAGTAATTGATTGCTTATCATTATAAGCAGGAAGGAGATTATGTCGCTTGCCAGGTGATTGCCTCTAGTGCGCGACTAGGCTCAGTTATCGGAGTGGGTGCTACATTAGGTGGTTTGGCATTAGGTGGAATTCCAGGTATTGTTTTTGGCGGAATGGTCGCAGCAGGGTCTTTATTCGATTACACGCAACAGACGGCGACAGAAGACTGTTACCCTCCGGTTTCGACTGAATAGGTGACAAAGTGGAAGTTAAAATAACCGGCATTGAAGAAGTGCGGAAATTGCTGAGGAACTTATCTGAAAAAGAACTGAAATACGCAACGGTTGTAGGAACGAACCGGGTGGCGTATGCAGTGATGCTCTCTCAACGGGAAGAAGTTAAAAGCACATTTCAAGGCCCAACGCGATTCATTCAGACCGGAATTCGTTACGAAAAAGCGACGTTTTCAAAACCGACCGCGCGCGCTTACTGGACTGATGAAAGAAACTCATATATAGAGCCTCACGTTTTCGGCATAAACCGGGCTACTAAAAAAATAGAGGACGTTTTTAGAGGACGCGGAATTATGGGCAAGTCGCAATGGATTGTGCCAGGACCTGGATCGCCGCTCGATAATTTTGGTAATCCAACAAGAGCCTTTTATCGAAAGTTGTATGATGCGGCTGATGGATTGGCTAGAAACAAGAAATATGGCTCATGGTTTTCAAATAAAAAGGGAGTTTTTGAACGGCGCGGCGGCTCAATCATTCCTCTTGTGTTTTTTACAGCAGCGCCGAAATATAAAACACAATATAAGTTCTACGAAACTGGAACGGCAACGGCTAATGCGGTTGCTCCACAGATCATGAGCGAGACGGTAGCAAAGGCGATTGCGAGGTCTAGGGGTTAGTTTATTATGATAATCAACAAGTTGAGACGGCACCGCAGACCCTAAAAAGCTATCGCCGAAAGAACGGCTTGACCATTACCGCGCGGAACGAGAGCGGATCAAGCTCGAACAGGAAACCGGAACACTGCTGACAGCGCTTGAGGTATCGTCTTTATTTACGCGCGGAATGAAGGAACAGAAAGACGTTTTAACAAATATCCGCGCAACAGTTGAGCATCATTGCGATGTCTCGATAGAAGCATTAAGCCTGATAGAACAAATAATCGATAAAGCACTGGAAGAGACTGTAGAAACGTGGAGGAAGTTGGTCATTGGTAACGAGTGACCTGCTTCGAGATATTGTCATGGGCGGAGTCGAAGCCGGACTGCCGCCGCGACGCATGAGCATATCGGAATCCGCCGAAAAATATCTGTATGTCCACCGTCCAGGCGGGAACTCTGGCCCATGGGATAAATCAACGACCCCTTACATGATCGAGCCGATGGACCGGCTCACAGACCGCAGCGTAGAAGGCGTCATTTTTGTCGGCCCAGCGCGCACCGGCAAGACCTTGGGGCTGATCATTGGCTGGCTCACTTATGCCGTGACTTGTGATCCGGGCGATTTTTTCATCCTGCACATGTCCGAAGCGACCGCCCGCGACTTCTCCAAGTCGGACCTGATCCGCGCCCACCGCCACAGCCCGGAACTGGCGGCCCGCGTCTCGCCCTACGCGACCGACAACAACATCTTCGACCGCAGCTACAAGCACGGAATGCGGCTCATGGTGGGCTGGCCCTCCGTCACGCAACTATCGGGCCGAACCTTGCGCTACGTGGCGCTCACCGATTACGACCGGATGCCGGCCGACATCGACGGCGAAGGCGATGCCTTCACGCTGGCCCGCAAGCGGACGCAGACCTTTCACAGCGCCGGCCGGGTGATGGTCGAAAGTTCGCCGGGCTGGCTGATTGATGATCCCAAGTGGACCTACGGCGACCCGCACGAAGGCCCGCCGTGCCAAGGTGTGTTCAGCCTGTTCAACCAGGGCGACCGCCGCCGCTGGTACTGGCCCTGTCCGCATTGCGCCGAATACTTTACGCCTTCCCCATATCCCGATGCCTTTGTCTTGATCGATGGCAAGCCGGCGATCATCTGCCCGAAGTGCGGCGCTGCGATTGAGGCTAGCAACAAACGGGCCATGAACGCGAGCGGGCATTGGCTTGCTGCCGGACAGACGATCACATCGATGGGCGAGGTGTCGGGAACGCCACCCGTTGCCAACTTGGCAAGTTACTGGCTAACCGGACCCGCCGCCGCGTATCAGACATGGGAAAGTCTCTGGCAGCGGCACGCAGCCGCAACCGCTGAGATGGAGCGCACCGGCAGCGAGGAAGCGCTCAAAGCCGTTCTGGGCGGCGATTTCGGCATGGCATATCGACCGAGAATGCTTCACGCGGCCCGCGATCCGCGCATCTTGCAAAGCCGCGCCGAAGACGTTCAACAGCGCACCGTCCCCGAAGGTGTGTGGTATCTGACCGCCGCCGTAGACATCCAGAAATCTCGGTTCGTAGTGCAAGTGATCGGGTGGGGTGAAGCCGGCGAGCGCTGGCTAATCGATCGGTTCTCGATCCGGCATAGCCATCGCTACGACGGCGCGGGACAAGCGGAGCCGATTGATCCCGCCGCCCGAGTCGAAGACTGGTGGCTGCTGGTTCATCTTGTGCTGTTCAAAGTCTATCCGCTGGCCTGGGACGAAACGCGCGGACTGCGGCCGGTTATGACCGCCATCGATTCCGGCGGCAAGGCCGGCGTGACCGAGAGGGCTTATTTGTTCTGGCGCCGCCTGCGCGGCCATGGCTTGCATCAAAAGGCCATGCTGGTCAAAGGCGCGTCCAGCAAAGATGCCCCGCGAATTCGGAAAGCCTACCCCGATAGCACCAAGCGGGTTCAGCAAAAAATAGCTAATGCAAAAGGTGAGATTCCGGTTTGGATGTTGGGCACCTTGACGCTAAAAGATGCCGTCGCCGCCGATCTTGAACGCGGCGAATCAGGGCCGGGTTATATCCACTTCCCAGCCTGGCTTGCCGCATGGTTTTTCGACGAACTCACGGCGGAAACCCGGACGGCGAAAGGATGGGAAAATATGGGTGGCGCGCGGAATGAAGCTTTTGACCTAATGGTTTATAATAGCGCGGCAATGCTGGCATTAGGTGGCGACAAGATTATTTCCGGGAATCGTCCAGGCTGGGCTAATCCAGAACTTGCGGCGATTCCGATTGAATCTACCCCGCCCGAGGCAAAGCAAGTAGTAAAGAAAGAGCACCGCACCGCCGCGCCAGTGTCCGGCGGATCATTTATCAACCGCCCCAGCGGCGAACCGTGGATAAAACGATGACAGATTGGAAACATCCCACCGGCAACTCCCCGAAGACCGTAGCTCTGGTCTGTCTGGGACCCTCGCGGAACAGCTACATCGGCGGTTGCTTCGAGAACGATTTGTCTGAAGCGGTCTGTGGCGTCGATGAAGTTTGGACGCTGAATCGCGGCGTCAGCGTCTTTCGCCACGACCTGCTATTTGTGATGGATCACATTCAGGGCGAAGCGGACAAGCACCCGCGCTACGGCGCAACGCTTTGGAAGCATAACAAGCCCATCATTACGAGCGACGATTGCGCGGGATGGCCGAATCACGTTCACAAGTACCCGTTTCGCGAGATTTGGAACTGGACGATTGGGGCACTCAATCCGATGCACGGCGACTGGTATCATAACAGCGTCGCGTATATCCTGACTTACGCCGGATATATTGGAGTCAAGGAGTTACGGATATTCGGCGCTGATTATTCGATGCACTCCTCAGGCGTTGTAGAAGACGGGCATCCGAACGTCGCGTATTGGGTTGGAAAGATGGAGGCCATCGGGTTGCGTGTATTCGCGCCGACAGAAAGCAGTTTTTTGAACATCAATCAACGCGGCTGGATTTACGGCTATCGGAATGACCCGCGCAAGATTCCCGCCAACCGCGCCCGATTCCGCGCGATGGTCGGCGGCGAGCCGGACCCGGACAGCACGGCACTGTTGAGCGGGGAGCGGCAAGTATCGCCGGAAGTTGCGGGCATCCAGGCCGATCACGTTTACCGCTACCAGTGGGCCGCAGAAAAAACCAAGGGTGAGGAAGTTCTCGATCTTGCCTGCGGCTGCGGATATGGAAGCGCTATTCTGTTTGATGCAGGGGCAACCCATGTAGTCGGGGTCGATCTGTCCGCTGAATCGATTGACTATGCAACAAAGAATCATGCCAGAGACGGTACTGATTTTTTTGCGGCTGATCTCGAAAATGGATTTTTTGCGGCTGAAGGCTATGAATATGATAGCGCCACGGCGTTTGAGATTATTGAGCACCTTGCCGATCCAAAGCCTCTACTGAAAACCCTACCCGCGCGCCGCTTGTTCGCCAGCGTACCGAACGAAGATGTGATCCCCTACAGCCCGGAAACTGCGCCGTTCCACCAGCGGCACTATACTAAACAGCAGTTCGAGGAACTCTTGCAAGAAACCGGATGGCGAGTCACCCGCTGGTGCGGACAGCAAAGCCCGCAAAGCAAAGTAACTGATCTTGCGATGGATAGCAGAACGATCATCTTTGAGGCAGTCAGAGAGGAATAACGTCATGCCAGCGCCGAGATTCATTGCATGGGAAGGGCAAGAGTGGACGATTACCCGGCTTGCAACCGCATATCGTCTTGCGCCATCAACCCTGGCGCACCGCTTAGATCGGTTCGGCCAAACGGTAACCGGGATCAATCGCGCGCTGGCGACGGGACTCATGGATTGTCGGGCGGCCGGCCGGCGCGGCGCGTCGCGTAGCCCTTGGCGTTATCCTGATTATTGACATCCTCCCCGCCCTAAAGGACGAGGCTTTTCGCGCAATTCGGGTAAAATAAACAGGTTGTAATGCGGTTTATTTTAGTTGAAAATACTAATTCATTTTAAACCGCAATAGGTGATTAAATGAAGGTGGATGTGGACTTCAAAGAGTTGGCAACAGAATCGATCTTGGAATTAATTGCTGAAGCCGAGGCCGATCTGGCTGAATACCGCGCCGAACTGAACCGGCGCAAGAGCGATGAAATACTGAAGATGAGAGGCGAACTGGAAGCCAAGGCCGCCGCGCTGGGCGTCTCTCTGGAGGATGTTCTGGCCAGCGGCAACAAGAAGACGCGCGCGCCAGGCGCTCCCAAGTACCGCAATCCCGATGACCCGACACAGACCTGGACCGGGCGCGGCAAGCGGCCCGGATGGCTGAAGGATGTCGCTGACATCGAACAATTCCGAATTCAAGAATAAGGAGAACAAACATGCTGCAAGCGGTCAAGATCAATGAAATCATGGGTGACGTGCCTGCTGGTCCGGTTGAAGCCCGCCTGATCCTTCCTACCATTTGGACGCTGAGCTTTGATGATCTGAAGTACATCAGCAGCAAGGTCGAAGAATATCAAGGCGAGGTACAAGCGATGCTGGACACGAAAGCGCAAGAGCGGTTGACCGAACTTAAAGCCCGCATCGCCGCCGATCAAGCCGAACTTGAAGCGCTGCAACCGCAGCCCGTCAAGGTTTCCAACCCTTCAACACCGAAGTATCGGGACCCGGAAAAGCCGGAGAACACCTGGGCCGGGCGCGGCAAGATGCCGAACTGGCTGAAAGAGAAGGTCGATGCCGGGGCAAAGCTGGAAGACTTCCTGATCGACAAGCCGGCGGTTGCCGAAGTTGACCCCGAAGCCGGGTTTTAACGAGAATCGATCCACATAATAGCCGCCCTTAACCGGGCGGTTTTTTTATGCGTGAGGGTATTGCATATAGAAACTAAAAGCGGTACTTTTGGGTTGCCGTAATTTTTCGGTCAACAGGCAATCATAATGAATATAGAAATTCGTCTAGTGTCTACATCGCCGCTACTGATGCACAACCCGCGCATGGTCGATCCTGAGTACGACCTGAACCGCCAGATCAAAGCCATCACCGGCAAGCGCAAGAAGACCGACGAGGATTTGCGGGAAATTGAAAGGTTGGAATGGTATGGCGGTCTGTACGAGGAAAACGGCGTAGTGGTGCAGCCGACCTCCAAGGTTCGCAAGTGCCTTATCGAAGCAGCCAAGATCAGGAAACTCGGGAAGGCCATGGAAAAAGCCTTGTCGTTCACCTCCTTGAACGTGCCGCTGAAGTACGAAGGGCCGAAGAAGATCGAGGAGTTGTTCGATAACCGGCAGTTCCACTCCCGGCTATCGGTCGGCGTTCAGGGGAAACGGGTGATGCGGGTCCGGCCGCAGTTCAACGTCTGGAGCATGTGCCTGGCCGGGCTGTTTATTCCCGATGTCGGGCTGAATTTTGATGAGCTTTCAGATTTGGCGGAAACTGCCGGTCTTACCGTCGGCATCGGCGACAACCGTGTGAACGGGTATGGCCGGTTCCGTGGCTCTATCGTGGAGGTCAAGTAATGTTCAAACCTAAACGGCTCGATGGGCGGTCCACAACGGATGTGGTGATCGATCTAATCAAGGACGCGAGTCCGGGCGATGTTTTTGAATACGAAAGCATCATCCATGCCTTGAATATCGGATCGTCCCGCGATTATTCGGTAGTGGATGCCAGAAACGCGGTGATCCGGTCGAAGTCTCGGTTATCGCGCGAGCATCAGCGGGCCGTTCGGAACATCCCGAACTTGGGATACAAGATCGCGGCCGCTAGTGAGCATCGGGAGATTGCGATTAAACACAAAACGCGGTCCGACCGGCAGCTCTCAAAGGGCGTGCAAATCCTGAGGGGCGTCAAGTGGGACGAAATGGACCCGGAATCCAAACATGCGCACGAGGGGACATTGATGATCATGTCCGAACTTCACGAGCGCCAACAGTGGATTGAGCGGCGGGTTAAGAAAATCGAGTCGATCATCGGCAAGATCAACTGCCCAGCATAGGCAAGGCAGGCAAGGCAGGCGAGGCGGGGCCAGGCAAGGCGAGGCGAGGCAGGCAGGCGCGGCAAGGCAGGCGGGGCAAGGCCCGGCGGGGCAAGGCAAGGCGGGGCAAGGCAAGGCAAGGCAGGCAGGGCAGGCTGGGCAGGCTGGGCTGGGCCCGGCAGGGCGCGGCGAGGCCGGGCGAGGCAAGGCAGGCGGGGCTTGGCATGGCACGGCGGGGCGTGGCTAGGCGAGGCAGGCAAGGCAGGGCATGGCCGGGCATGGCATGGCTGGGCAGGGCGAGGCAGGCATGGCAGGCTCGGCACGGCGCGGCGAGGCAAGGCAGGCTGGGCGGGGCAGGGCGTGGCGTGGCGTGGCTTGGCAGGGCAGGGCAGGCAGGGCAAGGCATGGCAAGGCCGGGCATGGCAAGGCATGGCATGGCAGGCAAGGCAGGGCAGGCAAGGCAGGGCAGGGCTTGGCGGGGCGGGGCAGGCAGGTGTAAACGAAAGGCTATCCAATGGGTAGCCTTTTTTTGTGCCTACAAGGTTTCCAGCGCGGCCATGTCCCCCTTCATCAACTCGATGACGGCAACCAAAGCGGCGCGCTGGCCCGCCAGCACAAAACGGGTGGACTCGAATTGAGTGTTCCCGCCCTCGCATTCATCTGGGCATCAGTCCGTGAAACGGCTTCATTGAGTTGCTTGATCAAAATTTCATTTAGTTCGGATTCGAGTGAGGCTCCATCGGCCTTGGTATCGGATTCGAGTGAGGCTCCATCGGCCTTGGTAGTGGTATCCGTGGTATCCGTGGTATTCGGCAAACGGGACATGCAAACCTCCTAGATTGTTGTCGCGTGACAGTATAACCGGAAAATGCTTGACAAGTCAGGTTCGCCACGCTTTACGGTGGCATGAATGAATTTTCTGGTATCGCCACCGCTACATTACAAAGTTGGCTGTCTGATGCGCAGACCGCCATGCAGCAACTCGCCATCGGCAAGAAAACCGTTTCCATCGGCACCAGCGATGGCAAGCGAATCAGTTTTACCCCGTCCGAACTTCCAGAACTGCGCAAGTACATCTTGCGCTTGCAAACCGCGATCTCCATCGCGACCGGCGCGACCACCGGCCAACCCTACAGTGTGGCGACATGGACGCGCTGACCAAACTCATCGCCAGCATCGCTCCATCCTGGGCAGCGTCTCGCGTTGCAGGGCAAGCCAGACTTGCCGAAGCACAGCGCTATTACGAAGCCGTCAAGATCACCGCCCAGCGCCCACGGCGCGGCGGGCCGCAAGCGGCCGATGCCGTCATGGATGCCTCCAAGGGCAACATGCGGGAGTTCGCGCGGCACCTCGATGAAAACCACGACCTTGCGATTGGCTGTCTGAACGACCTCGTGACCAACGTCGTGGGCGTGGGCGCCGGCATCGAACCCATGGTGCTACGCGGCCCGAACCGCGAACCGGCCGAAGAACTAAACCGTCAGCTCGATGACCTGTGGGCCGAATTCTGGGCCAATCCCGAAATGACCGGCGAGCTGAGCGGCTCAGACGTTGAGCGCCTTGTGTGCCGGACCTGGCTCAGAGATGGCGAGCTATTCGTCCAGCATGTGATCGCCGCCCGCGCGCCCTATGCGAGTCGCGTCCCTTATGGGCTGGAACTGCTGGAATCCGATTTTCTCCCCTACGATCTAACCCGCCCTGCTGACCGCGTGGTTCACGGCGTCCAGAAAGACGGATGGGGCCGCCCCATCGGGTACTGGTTCAACAAAGTGCATCCCGGCGCGATGACGTTCAGCGCGCAGGCGACCGAGGTCTTGTGGAAGCCCGCCGAAGCCATCAGCCACCTAAAATTTGTTCGTCGCCTGCACCAGACGCGCGGCGTCTCGATCTTCCACGGCGTCTTGACCCGGCTCGATGACCTGAAGGATTACGAAGAGTCGGAGCGCATCGCCGCCCGCGTCGCCGCCGCCATGACGGCCTTCATCAAGCGTGACATCGGCTTGTCCAGCGATGCCGCCGTGGCGGGTGATGATGGGCTAGTAACCGGCCGGTCGTTTTCGATGGAACCCGGTCTGGTTTTCGATGGGCTGCTTCCTGGCGAGGACGTGGGGACGATTGACAGCAAGCGCCCGAACCCGAACCTGGAATCCTTCAGAAACGGTCAATTGCGCGCCGTGGCTGCTGGAACTGGAACGCGGTTTTCGGCCATAGCGCGGGACTACAACGGAACCTATTCCGCACAGCGTCAGGAACTGGTTGAAGGCGTGGCGCATTACCGGATGCTCTTTGCTTATCTGCGGAACAAATTCTACTTGCCAATCTGGCGGCGGTTCGTCGATGCCAGCCGGTTAGCCGGACTGTTGCGCGTGCCGGCCGGCGTTGACATGCAAAGTTTATACCGTCCAGAGATTCGACCGCCCAACATGCCCTGGATTGACCCGGCCCGTGAACTAAAAGCCTTTGAAATGGCGGTGCAGAACGGATTCAAGTCGCGCCATCAGGTTATCCGCGATATGGGAAGCGACCCGGCGACGGTGGACAAACAGCTCGAAGCGGACCCGCTGGACATTCGCCCGTCGCCGGAAACCACGCCCGCTGTTGCGCCGACGGCCGCAGCAACTCAAAGCGACGTACAGGATGAAGCCGCATGACCGCAACCCAAGACCTTGCCGGCCAGCGCTTTGAGCGGCTGGCTGTTTTAGAACTCCGCGAAGCCAATGCCGACGCGCGCACCGTGCCCGCCGCGTTATCGAGTGAGGCTCCAGTCAAGCGACCGTGGGGTGAAGAGATTCTTGTTCACACCGCCGACGCGATAGACCTGACGCGGGCCGCCGACTCACTCCCTTTGCTCTGGAATCATGACGCCGGAACGCCGATTGGCCGCATTGAGAACATTCGGATCAAAGACGGGCGATTGCGCGGCATGTTGCGCTTCTCAAAGAATCCGAAAGCCGAAGAGGTTTTTCAGGACGTTCGGGAAGGCTTTTAAGAGACATTTCCATTGGCTACCAAATCAACAAATGGGAAGAGGAAACCAACAGCGACACCGTTCGGGTAACTGAATGGGAACTGCTGGAAGGTTCCGTCGTTACCGTACCTGCCGACAGGACTGTCGGCATCAATCGATCTCTACCTACAACTGGCCACCGGCCGGAGGTTATTATGTCTGATGACACCACGCCGGTTGCCGGCACCCAAAGTTTCTTCCGCGCCGGTTGTTGATATTGGCGCCACCAAACGGGCCCATGTTCTTGCCAAAAAAGCCGGTGCGGCCGAAGCCATCGCTGGCGAACGTCAGCGCATCGCGGATATTCATGAGCTGTTTGATCTCGGCATCGTGCCGCGCACTGACTTCTATGCCGGATTGCGCGCCCGCGCCGTGGATGAGGGTTGGCCTCTGGATGGCGCTCGAAACATCCTGATGCAAGCGATGAGCGGCGAGGCTGAACCTGCTGCCGACTGGAACACCGTCACCGACACCGCCGCCGTCCGGGTTGCGACGCATCAGGGGCAACTGCCGCCCGTGGTTCTGCCGGATCGTGGCCAGCGTCAACGCTTGGGCGGGGCAATCCAGCAGGGCACCGACGAACGCGACAAGTTCGCCGACGGCGTAACCCATGGCCTGCTCGTTCGGGCCGGCGTGCTGGAAGGCCGGGAAGACATCGCCAAGGCCCGCGAGGGCGGCGTTGTCGGGAAGAGCCTTCGCACCTTGTCCGGCGATTTCTGCCGGATGGTCGGTATTGCCACTGCCAGCCTTTCCGATGAAGACCTGGCTGGCCGGGCACTGAGCTACCGCACCGCCAGCGGCCAAACCACGTCCGACTTCACCAACATCCTCGCCAACGTCGCAAACAAAGCGTTGCTTCGCGGATGGGATGAAGCGCCCGAAACCTGGAACGTGTGGACTCGGCGCGGCACCTTGCCGGACTTCAAGCGCGCGGAAATCAGCGGCATCAGCGGATTCACCGGTCTCGACGAAGTGCCAGAAGATGGCGACATCAGCTACGGCAAGTTCACGGACCGAAAGGAAACCATTCAGTTGGTTTCCTACGGGAAGAAATACCGGATGAGCCGGAAGCTGATCATCAACGACGATCTCAACGCGCTGGGCACCGTGCCGCGCGCCATGGGCCGCGCGGCGAACAGGAAGGTAGGCGACATTGTTTATGCCGTGCTGGACGGCACCGGCCCGACCCTGAACCAGGATAGCTTGGCGTTGTTCCACACCGCGACGCACAAGAACTATGTCGTGGCGGCTACGGCCCCTACCGTGGCCACGCTGAACACCGCCGAGACGGCGATGGCACTGCAAACCGACCCGAACACCGGCGAGGCGTTGAACATCAAGCCGCGCTACCTGCTGGCACCGGTCACGCTCGGCAACACTGCGCGCGTGCTGATGGCCGCGACGTATGACCCCGCTGGCACTGCTGGCACCTTTGCCGCCGAACCCCTTCAGCGGCCGGTATGAGGTCGTAACCGATGCGCGCCTGGACGGACAGACTTACGGCACGCTGGCATGGTATCTGCTGGCCGATCCGAATATCTTCGATACGGTCGAAGTCTCGTTCCTGAACGGCATGGCCGAACCGTACATGCGGGAAAATCAAGAGTGGGACGGGCAGGGTATCAGCTACATGATCGGTGTCGATTTCGGTGTCGCCGCTCTGGACTGGCGCGGGATGCACAAATACAAGGGCAACGGCTCTTAATCCAGATTGACCGAAGCCGGGCAATCCCCGGCTTTCTCCCATGACAGGAGGTAAAACGAAATGGCCCAGACTCTTTCCGAAGGCAATGTCTTCAACTATACGACCACCGGCGCGGTCTCGAACGGCGAACTGAAGGTTATTAACCGCATGGCCGGCGTCGCCCTGGCATCGGCGACCGGGTCCGGCAAAAGATCGGCCTGGCGCTGGACGGCGTGTTTTCGCTGGCGGCGGTTGCGACCGGCGTCAAGACCCAAGGCTTGCGGGCGATGTATCGTTCTACCGGGTCGCAACTGAAAGTCACGACGGTGAGCGGTGTTGCCGGAACCGGCAAGTACAGTATCGGCACGATCTGGGAAACGGCGACCGCCGCATCGACCACGGTGAAGGTCAAGCTGCATGGCGGCGTTCTGGCCGCGCTGTAAACAATGCCGACCTCGCTGTTCGATGACATCATGACCGAATCCGCTATCCCTGCACTTGAAACAGTGTTTGGGGTAGCGGCCGTTCATGCCAGCGATTCCGGTGAAGACGTAGCGGTCACTGTGCTGATGCAAACCGAACTTGTCCCAACGGGCGAATACGGGGAGCGCATGGAATTGAGAATGACCCTCGAACTCGCAAAGAGTCATGCCGCAATCATCGGCGATGAATTCTCGATTGAGAACGACCCGACCGACGATGATCCGACGCCATCCCCGACCGTTTGGAAGACAACTCAACTGCTCCAGCGATGACGGCTATATGCAGAAATTCGCGGTGATCGAAGTGCAATGAGTGCCGTTGCTGCAATTGCCGCGTTGAAAGTTTTACTCGGAACCGTTGCGACCGTCCGCACCGGCCGCGATGCCCTGGAAACCACCTCCGCAACGCTGCCCGTCATTACGCTGTACAGCATCAATGATTCGCGCGCGACGGTGCAGGAATACGACGAACTGATTTTTACCCGGCAGATGATCGTGGAATACAAGACCGCTGCAACTGCCACATACGATACCGCGGCTCGATACCGCGCTGGCTGCATTGCGAGCCGTTATCCAGCCTGACGGCGGGGCCGCGCCTAGCGGCCAATGGCTTGGCGGAAACGCATTAAGACTTGAGGAAACGGGCGCGCAATTTTTAGCGCCAACGCCGAACAGCAACGAGACCGTGTTGCAAATAACCATTGAATTTGATTATTACGCCTAACCCCGAGGTAAACCGACATGGCTGCATTGCAAAATCAGGAACTCGCTTACGAATCTGCGCAAACGCCGGTTGCTTTCGCCACGCTAACCGCCGACGGATCGCGGATCGTTTTTTACCGCTGCTTCAAGCCCATGGTCCGGGAAAGTCATTACTGCCGGACAAGAGCCGTATGTCGTTGCGCCCTATGGACTGATGACCGGCGGCGAAGTAACCCCGGCTCCGCGAACGATAGCGTCCGGACTGCAGCGATGACGCTGATGATGCCGGGGCCACGGGTGCCGATGCGACTACTGGCGTGCTGACTGTTGCCGCCGTGACCGATGACTCGCTGACGATCACGCGCGGGGTCACGACCGACACCCACATGATCAACAGCGTAACCGTCAATTCGAGCGGCGCGGTGGCCATCGTCACCGGAACCGATAACACGGCATTCAGCGACACGCGCGGCGCAGCCGGCGGCCCGCCCAGCATTCCGCTGGGGAGCGTCGAAGTGGCGCAAATCCGCACGACCAGCGTGACCGCCGCCGTGGTTCTGAGTACCGAAATTTACGCGGCTCCCGGAACGCATCAAGAGCGATACGATAACCCGGTCTGGCAAACCAACCCGTTGACCGGAAAGTAACCTTTTCTTCCGCGATTCCGCTGATTCACGGCGCGACGGCGACCAGCGCGGCGACGGCCGGCAAGCTCGTTTATGCGCGCTATGCCACACCGGTTTACGCCACGCTCCCGCGCGTCCGGGATTACGTTCCCGCTGAAACTACAAACAGCGTAACGACCGAGAGCTATTACGACAATCAGAATGAAGCCAGCGTCAGTTCCAGCATCGGGCAGGCATCCTTCACACACTCGCTTGGCGATGGCGTAACCGACGCGCTGGTAAACCTGGCAGGCCAAAGCCTGATTTTCCGCTTCAAGCCGGATAAAAACCGGACCCCGTATATCCCGACGCAAGGAATTGTCGCGGTGGCCCGGACCTATCCGGTGGGCGGCGCCGCGCAGGGCGCGTTCACGATTTCCGCCAGTCAAGCGAGCGTCAACGTCACGTCGCGAGCTTTGACCTGAATCGGTTCCAGCAAGCGCAACTCGCGCTACGCGAAAAATTGTTCCGGTCCCTGAACTGGCCGGATTTTTCCACGAGAGCGTTGATCCGGTCTTTCGGGTGCGGGCGTTGTCCGGCGAAGAGATTTTCCGTGCCGCCGACGCCAGCGCCCGCGATCAGAAAAAATAGTCGCGGCGGTGCAGGCCATCGGCGCGGCGGCTCAGGCTGATAAGTTCGCGGAAGCTTTCGGGATTTACTCGGGGTCGAATGATGTTCCCGAGGAGATGCGCCGACGCATCGAACACCTGCTGGCCGGCGTCGTTGATCCAAACTGGACCGCCAAGACGTGCTCAGGCTGATCGCGTTCTATCCGACCGTGGCCGGCAAGTTGCACGCCGCGATCCTGGGAATTGATCGGCGAAGGCCCAGATTTGGGAAAGCGAGCGACTCTACGCAGACTAGCGTCATCATCGACTTGATGTTGTGGAGAAGGGGGGCGCGTTCATGTTTCAACTGCGCCCCGATTTGTTCCCGCCGCACATGACGCACGTAGAGCGCAATCTATGGGGCATGTACTACGCCGATAAAGCGGACAAGCAATCGCGAGCGCGCTAAATGGCAACTCTACAGCAGGTCGTTCAACTTGTCTTCGAGGTGTGGATAACGCCAGCCAGACTGCGGATAGCGTTACAAAGTCAATCGGCGACCTCGCCAACAAAGGGAAAGACCTTACTCAGCCTTTGGCCGATGCGACCACTGGCGTTCTGAAATTTGAAGCCGGTCTGCTTGCGGCGGGCGCGGCTCTTGGAATTGTTGCGGTCAATGAGGCCGATAAGTTCGATTTAGCATTCCGCGAAATCGCAACGCTCACCAACGAAACTGCTAGATAATCCAAGCGGATTCCGGCAAGCGATTCTTGATTATGCATCTACATCAACCCAAAGCATCGATCA
>JADJQQ010000026.1 GCA_016712625.1 Candidatus Competibacteraceae bacterium
AAACTAACGGAGCCGGCCAAAAGTGCGGCTTGGGAATCGCCGCCCTGATCGTGCCCTCCAAACTCGAAATGACCGCGCGGGTCGTTCGCGAGGGTCTAGGCTGGCGCGATCTTGGCATCACCGTACTGCCCGACCTCACGTCGGATACCACATGGTATGCGGTCGCCGATCCGCAACTGAGCGCCCCCGTCACCCGGCTGGTGCTGCAATCGTCGCCAAATCGCGCGCATATATCTCAATCCGCTAATCATTGAAGGCTTTGAGTCCGCCGTGCAGCACGATGTCGATTTCGTGCCCCTGTCCGGTGTGCCTGGCATTGTGAAGGTGTCGCCATGAGCGGCCGCCTCGATCCACGCTATTCCCGCCGGCCGTCCCGCGCCATGCCGGCCTTGATCGGTCGGAGCTGGATTGGCGAAACGAGGTGCGAGAACGGACTCAGCGGATGATTAACCCGCCCGTCGTGCCGGTACCGCCGCTGGATAGCGGCATGGCCAAATTGTTGGCGTTCTGGAACCTGCCAGCCGAACAGCGCGAATCAATCCTGAAAGCCGAACAGGAATACCGCGAACAGGCCGAACGTGAGCGCCTGGAAGCGGTGCAGCAAGCCGAGTTAGAGCGGCTGGCCCGCGAGGGTGGCGAGGTGCTGCCTTGACTTCCCGCGAAGACCTCACCCTAGCCGTGAATTATCTGCGCAAGCACGGTTGCGAGCGCACCGGCGGACGATGGATGCAGGGCGATCTGGTATTGGCCAGCGATCCTGTGGAATCCGCCCGCTTGCTTCGCCGGCGATTGATCCAGCAAGAGCTGGACCGCACCCGCGCGGCCGGCCGGTGGTGTCACCGGTAAGATTTCACTGCCCGAGCATTCATTTGGCGGACCGAACGAGACAGCGCATGGCCATAGTTCGGACCCGTCAGCGGATTGGGCGCCCGCGTCTCCACGATCATGGCCAGCGCACCGGACCGGGCAACGCCGCCACCTAGCGGCGACCCGGACCCCGCCCGACCGGCCCACCGTGAAACCGTGGAGGATAAGGGCATCATTTGAGGATCACCCATTGAGCGAACAAGCCACTGAATACCGACTGACGGCGCTAGACCTGGCCCGCGCCAAGCAAAGCGCAATGCGGGAGCAGGGCATCGTCATCAAAAAACGCGACCCTTACCAGATAGCGGCGGCCGATCCAAAATCACTGCGAAAGGCCGTCAACGCGAAATGCTGGGATTGCCAAGGTGGCGGCGCGGACCCGAACACTCGGCAAGCCGTGGGCCAGTGTGGAATTACCGATTGCAGTCTGTGGCCTGTCAGACCTTGGCAAGAGGCGGTAGGCTGATTCCAACAGTCAGGAACACAGTCATTTTCGCCTTGGAATCGATTCTGGACGCGACGCCATGAGCGAACAGCAACGCCATGCCCGGCTGGTGGCGATACGCCAGAACATCGCCGCCAATCGCCGTCGCGCCCTACTGGTGAGGTGGCAAGAGCAGCGCGAGCGGCTCCTAGCGATCCGGCCACGATCTGAGGCCGAACACCAAGCGCAGTGCAAGCCCTGGCGCTGCTGGACGCGGCAAGGCCGGCCTGAGCACCACTCTAACAGGTTGGGAGAAAGAATTTCTTGAAAAATTAGGGACTGATAATTCAAGAAATTGGACCGATTTCGACCCGCCGATCTATAACATCTGGAAGCAGCAAGGTATTCCCCACGCGCGCGTGGGAGCACCATCGGCAATTATTGTCGATTTGCCACCAAAGCGGTTCGGCCCACGCGCGCGTGGAGCACCTCCAAGACCTTCGTCGCATGATCGACGCTCTTTCCAGACACTCCAAACTCCTTCCCGGCTGCATCGCGGGCGTCCGACAATCCCGGTAAATTTACCGGACTTGCCCCCAGGCTGGTCCCCCTTGCGTACCTGCATCCGCTCCCTTGCCAGCTTGTCGTAGTAGCCACTCAAGCCGGCCTCAGCGAACGCCCCAAGCGAAATTCAAGATTTGGCCTATTATCATGAATGAATCGCCATAGAATCCACTAACAATCTAGTTGCAATCATGGCCTGTGAAGCGCAATACTTGGCGGAATTCCAAACTTTGAGGTTCCCGCATGAAAGCCATGATGAACGTTCATGAGGTCGCGATTGAGGTGGGCGTGCATGTCGAGACTGTCCGGAAGTGGCTGGCCAAAGGCGAGTTGACCGGAAGCAACACCCCGGCAGGCTGGCGAGTGACACCGGCCGATATTGACGCCTGGATGGAGAAGCATCGCCGGCCGACCAAGGTGGACGCCGAACCACACTGAATTCGCCCGAAAGGGCACGGCTCCGGCCCGCTTGCCGGTGGGAGTGCATGACATGACTATGCGATGGATTGGCCCGGACCCGCTGCTCGCGGTGGGCGATATGGGATTCCTGGTCGAGAACTACAACGAAAGCACGGGCGGTAGCCAATTTTTCCTGCGCGATACGCCCGCCTACACGAACCGGTCGCACGAACCGCGCCTGTCGGGCTGGTGCGGAACCTGGAACAACATCGGCACGCATGGGCACGGGATGGCCCGAGTGATCCGGGTAGCCCGGAACGGCCGCGCCCTGGTGTCGAGTCTTGAAGGCGCAGAATTGGCCGCTGCCCTGGAAGAGTTCGGGTACCCCGAGCTGATGCCCGCAAAACCTGCCGCGCAAGCGGCATAGCGCCACCCTGCCGGCTGGTACCCGGACAAGGTGACTTTCCACGACACACCCTTTAAAGGAGGGCGCGTCATGAACAACACCGATTCTACACCCACTATTGTCGGCCGAACCCTGCGAATTCTCGCCAACGAAATTTTGCTACTGGCGGAATCCGTGGGAGCCGATCCCCTGACGCCCGAAATGCGCGCGGGGATTCAGCGCGACCTGGCGGAGATATGCCGGTCGATCAAGCGATGCGCCAACGAATTGGGTGAAACCCATGCCTAATCGTCCCGACTTGCCGACACTAGCGAATTCGAAAAGGATTGTTGAAATTCGATTTGTCCGAGAATCCGGACTTTGGCGCTGGGTGGTTATCGATGAATTCGACCGGCTTTACCTGGATCAAGGTCAATTCCGAAGTCTGGATTTAGCGGTTGACGATTTACGATCTGTGAAAGGGTTTTCGTAAGGGTGAATAACCGATGAATTACGAATTCAATGCAACGTTGTTTGAGTAGCCATAGTCTTAATCCCTTCTTCATCAGGGCAAGGATTCAAACTCTGTTTTGATCAACTGGCGGAAACGAGCAAGCCGGGTTGCGATGGAATAGATAAGGCGGCTATTCAATCCCGTGAAAGACAAAACCCGATCCGCTGAAAGGCTGGTCGGGTTTTTTGTTAATGCCGATTATTGGTTTGCTAATTAATTATGTAATTCGCTTAATTGATTGGTTAATTCGCTTAATGCATTAAAGGCATTTAAATTCAATTACACATTTTTATTATGTCGAGATAATCATTATTGCAGGCGAGAATTCTATACGGCTGGAGCGCGATCAAAGAGTCCCGGATGGTGGTACTTTTTTACGTCGCGCAACGACAAATCTCATCTTGACTGCGACAAAAAAAGGGGATACTTTGCGAATTGTTTGGACAAAACAACGCCCGCCCCCCTGGAAGTTTGGCGACCGAAAGGGGAAGCGGGCTGAGTCTTGAAGCAACACGAGACATGACCTTATGGCACGACCGGGTTGACCGTAGACGCGCATTTTGCGTTTTCGGCACGCACATGATCGCAACAGATGCGTTCCTGTGTCAATCCGGTCGTGCTGAGATTTCCAACGAGAGGCACCGACATGAACGTCATCAAGACCCCGCTACCCGACCTTGCTGCCGCCCTACGGCCCCACGGCGTGGCCATGACCTACGCCCAACTTTTCGCGCGGGCATCCTCTGGAATATTCCCTGTTCGCCGGGAGGCCCGGTTAGTCTTTGCGATCGGTGACCCGGCCGACATCGCAAGGTTGATTCTGCACGCAGAAGAGAAGAAGAACCCCTGCCACAGAACCGCCGCGTAGCCTCTTTACGGCGCGCGGACGTGCGACCCATGCCTACCTATCCCCTCGCCACCCGCGTGTCGCTGGTGGCTTTCGCGTGCCTGGAATCCAGGCAAAAAAAATTGCCCGGACAAAGCAGCGAGTAACTGCTAGGCGGGCAAGTTTTCAAACTAGGTGAAATAAATGATACCCGAAACTTCTGAAAAAATCACCACCGACACCGCCGAATCACGCGGCGAGCAAACAATTGCCCTGCAATCCTGGTTGACCCGCGAATATCCCAAGACCTTCAACCTGGACGCACCGGTTCCGCTGAAAATCGGGATACACCTCGACCTGGCGGCGCAGCACCCCGACCTTGACCCGGCGACCTTGCGCCGTGCGCTGATACGGTACTGCGCGCGCCGCGCCTACCAAATTGCCCTGGCCCGTGAGGGCGCTTGCCGCGTTGACCTGGACGGGCAACCCGCCGGCGAAGTGACCGCCGAACAGGCGACTATCGCCAAGGCGAAGCTGACCGCCTGGAAAGCCAAGAAACCCGCCAAATCGGCCGCACCTTCCACGCCAGCGCCGACCCCTGCACCAACACCACCCCCACCGCCTGAACAGCCTGAACCACCGCCAGCAGCGGTTCCTGGCCGGCCCGTGCTGCGGCTGAAGAAACCAGCCGGCACCGTGGTGAGTGCCGCTATTGCACGGAGAGCGAAGTCATGACCGCCGCCGCCCGCAACACCAATCCGACGCCGGCCGTGCAAGCCGCCCTGACCGCCCTATTCACGCCCGGCGAAACCTTCGAAATCCGAGTGCCCGCGCCCGCCACCGGCTGGCCAGTATTCGGTTACTTCAACGATCCCGCCGCTGCCGTGCAAGCCGCCGCCGCCTGGAGCGGAAAGGCCGAGGCCGTCTACGTAACGCTGAACCCGGTCAATCCAGCCCTTTTGGCGCGGGCAAACAACCGGATAAAGCAGGCCAGTAAAAAGACGAGCGCCACCAGCGACGCGGATATTGTGGTTCGGCATTGGCTACCGGTGGATATTGACCCGGTGCGCCCGGCTGGTATTTCGTCGAGCGACGAAGAGCACGCCGCCGCGTTGGAGAAAGGCCGCGCGATCAAGGCTTGGCTGGATACCCAAGGCTGGCCTACGCCTCTCATGGCCGATTCTGGAAACGGTGCGCACCTGCTGTATCGCGTCGACCTGCCGAATGACGACGAATCCAAAGGGGTGATCGAAGGTTGCCTCAAAGCACTGGCGGCACGCTTCGACGATCACGCCGGGAATGGCGTCAAGTGCCCGGTTAAGGTTGATACCGGCGTCTTCAACGCCGCGCGTATCTGGAAGCTCTACGGGACCTTGGCGGCGAAAGGCGACGCGACAGCCGACCGACCGCACCGGATGGCGCGCATGATCGACGTACCCGAGTCCGCCGGCGTGGTGAGCCGGAAAAGCCTGCAAGCCTTGGCGGATTCAGCGCAAAAACCACCACAACCTGCCCGCGTCGACCGGCCCGCGCCATCACAAGCCATGGATAGCCGCAGTGGCGGCGACTTCTTCACCACCGTCAACGAACGCGCCTTGGCGAACCTTTCCGCTTGGGTCCCCACGCTCTTCCCGTCGGCTACCGAGCACCATCAAGGCTACCGAATCACGTCCAGGGACCTTGGCCGCGACCTGGAGGAAGACCTGTCCATCCAGCCGAATGGCATCAAGGATTTCGGCGTGCATGACATGGGTGACGCCACCAGTGGGGGTCGAACGGCGATTGATCTTGTCATCGAGCACGGTAGGGAAAGCGATGCCAAAGCCGCCGCCCTGTGGCTCTGTGGCCAGCTTGGGATCGAGCCGGAATCCATCGGCTGGAAGCGGCGCGCGGAGCGCCCACAATCCACGCCGGTCATGGATATGCCGGTCGATGATGCGGGATACCTGGAGGCACTGGGAAGCGCGGAGCCGCCCAAAGCTGAGGGGCAAGGCATCCAACCGCCGAAATGGAAGCCGCTCGACCTGGACGCCATGCGCGACGCCCGTCTGCATCCTCGCTGCATCGTGGAATACCAGCTTTATGCGGACCTTGCCGTGGTGAACGCGGAAGGAGGGACCGGCAAGACCACCCTCTTGTTGTATGAGGCCGTGCATATCGCCCTTGGGCGCGATCTGTGGGGCTGCCGGGTGCTGAACCCAGGCCGGACGCTTTTCATCACCGCCGAAGACGGGGAAGAGATTTTGCAGGCCCGCCTGCTGAAGATCATGGACGCGCTGAACATGACGGACTATGAGCGCCGCAAGGTGGCAGATAGCATCATGTTTTGGGATTTGAGCGGCACCATGGCGAGATTGGCCGAACTGGACGCGCGCGGGAATCTGGTTCTGACTGAACTAGCGGACCGGATCGTCGATACCTACTGTGACGCTGGATTGGCTCAAGTCATCTTCGACCCGGTCGTCAGCTTCAGTCCAGGCGAACGCATCGTGAACGACGGGGAACAAGCCATCGTGACCGCCTGCCGTCGGATCACTCGCGGCCTCGATTGCTGTGTGCGGCTGATCCACCATAGCGGACAAGCCAACGCGCGCAATGGCGCGATTGACCAATATGCCGGCCGTGGCGGGACTGCGTTACCCGATGGATGCCGCATGGTCACGATTCTTGCCAACGCGACCCGCGTCCTCCTTCCAAAGCCCGACGGCTTCGACCTGCAACCGGGTGAAACTGGTTTTCTGATGGCCCGCGCCAAGCTGAGCTATGCACCACCACAGCCCAATATCTGGATCAGACGGCGCGGCTGGACCTTTGAATATTTCATCGAGACACCTCGCAACGCCGAAGCGGTACGCGACCATGACGCGGACAAGGTGGCTAAATTCCTGACCGAAGAGCTCCACCATGGACGGCGGTACACGGCGCGATCCCTGGAGGATAGCGGCAGGTTGAAGCTACCACGCGCCCGGTTGCGCGCCGCCCTGGCCACGCTGGAAACGGCCGGCCGGCTGGATGAGCGCGAGCTACCCACCGATCAGCGGCGCGGACGCAAGAAACACTATCTCCATTGCGCCAAGGCTTCCGGCGCAATAGCGGCCGAAATGGACACCCAACAGCCAACGGCGACACCCATTGCGCCGGACATTTCTATTGCGCCGCCCTATAGAGACAGAAACGGCGCAATAGCCGCCGTTCCATCCCCTGCTTCTTCCATTGCGCCAGCCAAACGGCGCAATAGCGGCGCAATGGCGCAATAGGGAAGAATTACCACAGGACACCCCGGCCTCCCACCGTGGAAGCGAAGCCACCGGCCAAGGGAACCGCCGCCGACGCCCTGGAAGCCGAGGGGCGGCGATTGCTGGAAGCGGCCAAGACCGCGCCGTCTGGGGTCAAGGTTTTGGAGACTGGCGAATACATCGATGATCCCGCGCCCGGAAGCCGAGTCGATCTACGAAACCGAGGGAACCGGCTGTTGGAGCAAGCGCGCAAGATGCGACTCGCCCCTTCCAAATCTCCCGAATCCCATCCCGTGGATGCTGAAGATTTGGACGGCGATTGGGAGGAGATCCTGTGAGCGCTGCCCTGGCCTGGTTGAAGTCGCCGATCCGTTCGGCCCGGTGCGCGTCCTGAATCGCTTGGGTGCCGCTGGATTCACGCTGTCAGTTCGGGATGGCCGCTTGCTGGCGACACCCTTCACGAAGTTATCCGAACAACAGCGGGCATACCTTCGCGCCAACAGGGGCGGCCTGGTGTCGCTGCTCGAAGATGCGGAAGCCCTGCACCGTGCCCTGTTAGCCGCTGGCCCTGCTGGGCTGGCCTGGCAGGCGGGAACACCGGCCGATTGGCCTGATACCCGCCTGCTGGTCGCTGGCGAGGTGTTGTACAGCGGCAAGCGCATGGCGAGCGTCAACGGCAGGCGCTTTGCTGCCGAGAGCGCACCGCCCGGCCAGGACATTCCGCCGGACATGCCGAGCGCGCCATTGGCTGAAACCACAAGCGCAGCCGCCACTTGGGCGGACAAGGGGCCGGACATTGCCAGCGCCGATCCGCGCCGATCCGCGCCACCCGTCTGCCTGCCGGCCGACTACCGGCCTTACCGATTGCTGACCCGGTGCGATCGGCCAAGCCCGATTTAGGGGCCAGACGGTGGCGATCCCGTGGGCTGCGAGAGCTGCGGCGCACGGTGGCAGGTGGCAGGTGGAGGTGCGGCATGAATACCGCGCTCAACAAGGTTGCCGACCCGGAAGTAAGGGCTCAGCTTTACGAAAATGTTACTGGATTGATGCGCCTCGCTTACGAGCAGCAAGGAATTAAGGCGCTGGAGTCCACGCGACGCATCGCCGCCGTGCATGAGGCTGGCCATGCCGTTGTGTTCGAGGCGACGGCGGACGGGGTTAGATGGTGGCGCGCATATCGATTGAGAATTTGGAGGAATGACGAAATACCCGGCGTCAATTTTGGGGAGGTGAAACGACGGTATCACCCAAGGCGCCGCTAGAGCGCGTTGATACCCGTATCGATCCGGCCGGTACCGCGATAACGGCGATGCGCGCCATCGCGGGATGGACCGCCGAACAGTTGTTTACCGATGACTTCCGGATTGGGTCATCGTTGGATGAAGTCACGATTGCTAGCGGATGCGCAAAAGGACTGTCCAGGCACTGGATGAAATCACCGGAAGAGTGCTTTGCAATGTTGTTTTCCATGACGCGAGAAATTCTGAAAGCGAATGCCGTTTGTGCATTGCGCATTGCGGATCGTCTGGAATTCTCGCGTCGGCTGGATAGTTCCGATCTTCGTAGATTGCTGGCGGACGTGAAAGGCGGGTTTAAGCCATGAACACCGATCACGAAATAATCAGCGAATTCCTGGAATCCGCCCGGTATATGCCGCCCGATTTGCAGCGCGATCCAAGCGGTTTATTGCGAGTTTGCCTGCGGATTATGCGGGACAGTGGCGACGATCCAAGAGCTTTAACGAATCTTCTTGAACTGTGCATGACGTTCATTTGCGCGCGGCATAGAAAGCAGATTATCGGCCAATTGCAGCAAGCGGCGTATGCGAATCGGCAGAGTATGCACTAATGAAAGAGCGCGTAAATAAAGACCCTGAAATATATTTGATTGCATGGAAAGGTAGCTGTTCGCAACTGGCGGCGCAATTCGGAATTCCCCTTGAAAAATTTCGCCATGAATTAAATCAACTTCCGAAATATAAACAGGGGTCAAAACTTTGTTTTGACATTAATGCGCCAAATGCGACAAATTACCTTAAAGCTTTGATTCAGAGGCGGCGATTGAAATTAACGGAATGACCCATTCTATTAAAGTCTGAAATGTCGCGCTGTCGCTACATGTTGCTGGTGCCTCCTCGACCCTGCCAGCGGAGACAGACAGGAGAACCTAGAATATATAACATAATCAATAGGTTACTAGGTTCTTTCTAGCGATAGACACGAGGGGTCGCGGAGCACCGATTTTGCCTAGCGACAAGCCACCTATGGGTTTCCTTCCTACGATAGGATTTGAATATGGCTTATCTGGTTGATAAAAGAGAACTGTCCAGGGTGTTCAATATCAGCGAACGCACGTTGACCGAGCACCTAAAGGCCGGCCTGCCTTTCGTCACGGCACCGGAAAAGCGAGGCCAGTCCTACCAGTTCGACACTGGCGATGTTTTCCGCTGGCTGGTTGAACGGGAAATCGCCAAGCGCCTGCCGGCTGGCAATGAGTCGCTGGACCCGCAACGAGAACGCGCCGCGCTGGACAATGCCCGGCGACGCGAAATCGAACTGCGCCTACAGGAGCGCGAGGGCGTGCTGATTCCGGCCGATCGGGTTGAGGAAACCTGGTTGCGATTGGTTCACACATTCAGGTCGCGGATGTTGGTATTGCCCAGCAAGGTGGCGCCGCTGGTTGCCGCTGAATTCGACGCCGCCAAGATCAGCGGCATGATCGAGTCCCTAATCCATGAAGCGCTGGCCGAGCTGGCGGAAAGCGATGTAGAGCCTTTCCAGCCGACCGAAGAGCACGAACCCCCCATGGAAATGGAAGCGGCCGATGGAATCCACTAGCGGCTGCACCGCCACCGGCCTGCAATTGGTCGAGGCGATCATCGCCATGGTCCCGCGCATCCAGGCCAACGAAGTACCGCCAGAAGTCGGCCGGCCGCTCTATCGTGAGGTATCCCGCGCCCTAGACAAGCTGCGGGCCATGGGCCTGTTGAATGAACTCGTCGGGCGACTCCCGCCAAGCCGGAACCGAACGCAACTCTCGCGTGATGTGGCCGCATGGATGCTGCGCGCTCGCCGCTGCCAGCGAGCGCCGGCTGACCGTCGATTGCAAATTGCCCCGGAACTGCTGGCCTTGGATTTTCCCGAATCGCCGAGGCGCATCTTCGATCACCTTTTTGACGTACCACTGTCCAGATTTCGGCCGGATACTCGGACAAGATTTCCCACTTTCCGAGTACAAGACATGATCCAACAACGCACCCGCCCCCGCAGTCTGGACTATCTCACTGGCAACGATGTTTTCGAGTTGCTGCCCGACCTGATAACCCTGCAAGCCGGCCGCAGTCTACGAGCCGATAGGACGCACCCGCTGGCCTGGCGGCGCACAAAGAACGCATGCCGCTGCTGGGCTTGCGCGATGCTGCCGGAATGACCGCTAGCGACTTTGGTACTGCCCTGGAGGTGGGCCTATCGCAATTGCTGAAAAGCTCCTTCGCACCATCTAACACCGATGTTCAGCGGGTGACGAAAACCATCGAAGTGCGCGACTTTAAAGAGGTGGATTTTCCGACTATCTCCATGGAGGAACCCGGCGAAGAGGCCGAGGACGCTCACGAAACCGCGCCGTTGAAAACTGAGCATCGTGGAGGGGACCGCAAAGGACGTTTGCGCACCTTCAGCGGGAAAATCCGGTTTGCGCGTCATGTCTGGATGACGTGGGGAACTGAATTAGCCGCCGCGATCACCGATTACAGCCAATCGATTTTTTCCAGGGATCGAGCGCCGCCTGCTGGCTGAATGCCTTGAGGGAGCGACCTGGACCACCGGCACCGGTTCGCTTTCGATAGCCGGAATGGAAACCGCCGCCACGGCATTCGCGCGATCAAACTAACGGAGCCGGCCAAAAGTGCGGCTTGGGAATCGCCGCCCTGATCGTGCCCTCCAAACTCGAAATGACCGCGCGGGTCGTTCGCGAGGGTCTAGGCTGGCGCGATCTTGGCATCACCGTACTGCCGACTCACGTCGGATACCACATGGTATGCGGTCGCCGATCCGCAACTGAGCGCCCCGGTCACCCGGCTGGTGCTGCAATCGTCGCCAAATCCGCGCATATATCTCAATCCGCTAATCATTGAAGGCTTTGAGTCCGCCGTGCAGCACGATGTCGATTTCGTGCCCCTGTCCGGTGTGCCTGGCATTGTGAAGGTGTCGCCATGAGCGGCCTTACTCGATCCACGCTATTCCCGCCGGCCGTCCCGC
>JADJQQ010000027.1 GCA_016712625.1 Candidatus Competibacteraceae bacterium
TTCCAAAGCCCGACGGCTTCGACCTGCAAACGGCGAAACTGGTTTTCTGATGGCCCTCGCGCCAAGCTGAGCTATGCACCACCACAGCCCAATATCTGGATCAGACGGCGCGGCTGACCTTTGAATATTTCATCGAGACACCTCGCAACGCCGAAGCGGTACGCGACCATGACGCGGACAAGGTGGCGAAATTCTGACCGAAGAGTTCCACCATGGACGGCGGTACACGGCGCGATCCCTGGAGGATAGCGGCAGGTTGAAGCTACCACGCGCCCGGTTGCGCGCCGCCCTGGCCACGCTGGAAACGGCCGGCCGGCTGGATGAGCGCGAGCTACCCACCGATCAGCGGCGCGGACGCAAGAAACACTATCTCCATTGCGCCAAGGCTTCCGGCGCAATAGCGGCCGAAATGGACACCCATCAGCCAACGGCGCCACCCATTGCGCCGGACATTTCTATTGCGCCGCCCTATAGAGAAACTAGAAACGGCGCAATAGACGCCGTTCCTGTTTCCCCTGCTTCTCTCCATTGCGCCAATCCAAACGGCGCAATAGCGGCGCAATGGCGCAATAGCGAAGAATTACCACAGGACACCCCGGCCCCCCCCACCGTGGAAGCGACGCCACCGGCCAAGGGAACCGGCGGTGGCCGTGGAAAGGATCGAACCGCCGACGCCCTGGAAGCCGAGGGGCGGCGATTGCTGGAAGCGGCCAAGACCGCGCCGTCTGGGGTCAAGGTTTTGGAGACTGGCGAATACATCGATGATCCCGCGCCCGGAAGCCGAGTCGATCTACGAAACCGAGGGAATCGGCTACTGGAGCAGGCTCGCGTGATGCGGCTCGCCCCTTCCAAATCTCCCGAATCCCCCCCTGTGGATGCTGAAGATTTGGACGGCGATTGGGAGGAGATCCTGTGAGCGCTGCCCTGGCCCTGGTTGAAGTCGCCGATCCGTTCGGCCCGGTGCGCGTCCTGAATCGCTTGGGTGCCGCTGGATTCACGCTGTCAGTTCGGGATGGCCGCTTGCTGGCGACACCCTTCACGAAGTTATCCGAACAACAGCGGGCATACCTTCGCGCCAACAGGGGCGGCCTGGTGTCGCTGCTCGAAGATGCGGAAGCCCTGCACCGTGCCCTGTTAGCCGCTGGCCCTGCTGGGCTGGCCTGGCAGGCGGGAACACCGGCCGATTGGCCTGATACCCGCCTGCTGGTCGCTGGCGAGGTGTTGTACAGCGGCAAGCGCATGGCGAGCGTCAACGGCAGGCGCTTTGCTGCCGAGAGCGCACCGCCCGGCCAGGACATTCCGCCGGACATGCCGAGCGCGCCATTGGCTGAAACCACAAGCGCAGCCGCCACTTGGGCGGACAAGGGGCCGGACATTGCCAGCGCCGATCCGCGCCGATCCGCGCCACCCGTCTGCCTGCCGGCCGACTACCGGCCTTACCGATTGCTGACTCCGGTGCGATCGGCCAAGCCCGACTTATGGGCCAGACGGTGGCGATCCCGTGGGCTGCGAGAGCTGCGGCGCACGGTGGCAGGTGGCAGGTGGAGGTGCGGCATGAATACCGCGCTCAACAAGGTTGCCGACCCGGAAGTAAGGGCTCAGCTTTACGAAAATGTTACTGGATTGATGCGCCTCGCTTACGAGCAGCAAGGAATTAAGGCGCTGGAGTCCACGCGACGCATCGCCGCCGTGCATGAGGCTGGCCATGCCGTTGTGTTCGAGGCGACGGCGGACGGGGTTAGATGGTGGCGCGCATATCGATTGAGAATTTGGAGGAATGACGAAATACCCGGCGTCAATTTTTGGGGAGGTGAAACGACGGTATCACCCAAGGCGCCGCTAGAGCGCGTTGATACCCGTATCGATCCGGCCGGTACCGCGATAACGGCGATGCGCGCCATCGCGGGATGGACCGCCGAACAGTTGTTTACCGATGACTTCCGGATTGGGTCATCGTTGGATGAAGTCACGATTGCTAGCGGATGCGCAAAAGGACTGTCCAGGCACTGGATGAAATCACCGGAAGAGTGCTTTGCAATGTTGTTTTCCATGACGCGAGAAATTCTGAAAGCGAATGCCGTTTGTGCATTGCGCATTGCGGATCGTCTGGAATTCTCGCGTCGGCTGGATAGTTCCGATCTTCGTAGATTGCTGGCGGACGTGAAAGGCGGGTTTAAGCCATGAACACCGATCACGAAATAATCAGCGAATTCCTGGAATCCGCCCGGTATATGCCGCCCGATTTGCAGCGCGATCCAAGCGGTTTATTGCGAGTTTGCCTGCGGATTATGCGGGACAGTGGCGACGATCCAAGAGCTTTAACGAATCTTCTTGAACTGTGCATGACGTTCATTTGCGCGCGGCATAGAAAGCAGATTATCGGCCAATTGCAGCAAGCGGCGTATGCGAATCGGCAGAGTATGCACTAATGAAAGAGCGCGTAAATAAAGACCCTGAAATATATTTGATTGCATGGAAAGGTAGCTGTTCGCAACTGGCGGCGCAATTCGGAATTCCCCTTGAAAAATTTCGCCATGAATTAAATCAACTTCCGAAATATAAACAGGGGTCAAAACTTTGTTTTGACATTAATGCGCCAAATGCGACAAATTACCTTAAAGCTTTGATTCAGAGGCGGCGATTGAAATTAACGGAATGACCCATTCTATTAAAGTCTGAAATGTCGCGCTGTCGCTACATGTTGCTGGTGCCCTCCTCGACCCTGCCAGCGGAGACAGACAGGAGAACCTAGAATATATAACATAATCAATAGGTTACTAGGTTCTTTCTAGCGATAGACACGAGGGGGTCGCGGAGCACCGATTTTGCCTAGCGACAAGCCACCTATGGGTTTCCTTCCTACGATAGGATTTGAATATGGCTTATCTGGTTGATAAAAGAGAACTGTCCAGGGTGTTCAATATCAGCGAACGCACGTTGACCGAGCACCTAAAGGCCGGCCTGCCTTTCGTCACGGCACCGGAAAAGCGAGGCCAGTCCTACCAGTTCGACACTGGCGATGTTTTCCGCTGGCTGGTTGAACGGGAAATCGCCAAGCGCCTGCCGGCTGGCAATGAGTCGCTGGACCCGCAACGAGAACGCGCCGCGCTGGACAATGCCCGGCGACGCGAAATCGAACTGCGCCTACAGGAGCGCGAGGGCGTGCTGATTCCGGCCGATCGGGTTGAGGAAACCTGGTTGCGATTGGTTCACACATTCAGGTCGCGGATGTTGGTATTGCCCAGCAAGGTGGCGCCGCTGGTTGCCGCTGAATTCGACGCCGCCAAGATCAGCGGCATGATCGAGTCCCTAATCCATGAAGCGCTGGCCGAGCTGGCGGAAAGCGATGTAGAGCCTTTCCAGCCGACCGAAGAGCACGAACCCCCCATGGAAATGGAAGCGGCCGATGGAATCCACTAGCGGCTGCACCGCCACCGGCCTGCAATTGGTCGAGGCGATCATCGCCATGGTCCCGCGCATCCAGGCCAACGAAGTACCGCCAGAAGTCGGCCGGCCGCTCTATCGTGAGGTATCCCGCGCCCTAGACAAGCTGCGGGCCATGGGCCTGTTGAATGAACTCGTCGGGCGACTCCCGCCAAGCCGGAACCGAACGCAACTCTCGCGTGATGTGGCCGCATGGATGCTGCGCGCTCGCCGCTGCCAGCGAGCGCCGGCTGACCGTCGATTGCAAATTGCCCTGGAACTGCTGGCCTTGGATTTTCCCGAATCGCCGAGGCGCATCTTCGATCACCTTTTTGACGTACCACTGTCCAGATTTCGGCCGGATACTCGGACAAGATTTCCCACTTTCCGAGTACAAGACATGATCCAACAACGCACCCGCCCCCGCAGTCTGGACTATCTCACTGGCAACGATGTTTTCGAGTTGCTGCCCGACCTGCTAACCCTGCAAGCCGGCCGCAGTCTACGAGCCGATAGGACGCACCCGCTGGCCCTGGCGGCGCACAAAGAACGCATGCCGCTGCTGGGCTTGCGCGATGCTGCCGGAATGACCGCTAGCGACTTTGGTACTGCCCTGGAGGTGGGCCTATCGCAATTGCTGAAAAGCTCCTTCGCACCATCTAACACCGATGTTCAGCGGGTGACGAAAACCATCGAAGTGCGCGACTTTAAAGAGGTGGATTTTCCGACTATCTCCATGGAGGAACCCGGCGAAGAGGCCGAGGACGCTCACGAAACCGCGCCGTTGAAAATGAGCATCGTGGAGGGGGACCGCAAAGGACGTTTGCGCACCTTCAGCGGGAAAATCCGGTTTGCGCGTCATGTCTGGATGACGTGGGGAACTGAATTAGCCGCCGCGATCACCGATTACAGCCAATCGATTTTTCCAGGGATCGAGCGCCGCCTGCTGGCTGAATGCCTTGAGGGAGCGACCTGGACCACCGGCACCGGTTCGCTTTCGATAGCCGGAATGGAAACCGCCGCCACGGCATTGCGCGATCAAACTAACGGAGCCGGCCAAAAGTGCGGCTTGGGAATCGCCGCCCTGATCGTGCCCTCCAAACTCGAAATGACCGCGCGGGTCGTTCGCGAGGGTCTAGGCTGGCGCGATCTTGGCATCACCGTACTGCCCGACCTCACGTCGGATACCACATGGTATGCGGTCGCCGATCCGCAACTGAGCGCCCCCGTCACCCGGCTGGTGCTGCAATCGTCGCCAAATCCGCGCATATATCTCAATCCGCTAATCATTGAAGGCTTTGAGTCCGCCGTGCAGCACGATGTCGATTTCGTGCCCCTGTCCGGTGTGCCTGGCATTGTGAAGGTGTCGCCATGAGCGGCCTTACTCGATCCACGCTATTCCCGCCGGCCGTCCCGCGCCATGCCGGAATTGATCCGTCGGAGCTGGATTGGCGAAACGAGGTGCGAGAACGGACTCAGCGGATGATTAACCCGCCCGTCGTGCCGGTACCGCCGCTGGATAGCGGCATGGCCAAATTTGTGGCGTTCTGGAACCTGCCAGCCGAACAGCGCGAATCAATCCTGAAAGCCGAACAGGAATACCGCGAACAGGCCGAACGTGAGCGCCTGGAAGCGGTGCAGCAAGCCGAGTTAGAGCGGCTGGCCCGCGAGGGTGGCGAGGTGCTGCCTTGACTTCCCGCGAAGACCTCACCCTAGCCGTGAATTATCTGCGCAAGCACGGTTGCGAGCGCACCGGCGGACGATGGATGCAGGGCGATCTGGTATTGGCCAGCGATCCTGTGGAATCCGCCCGCTTGCTTCGCCGGCGATTGATCCAGCAAGAGCTGGACCGCACCCGCGCGGCCGGCCGGTGGTGTCACCGGTAAGATTTCACTGCCCGAGCATTCATTTGGCGGACCGAACGAGACAGCGCATGGCCATAGTTCGGACCCGTCAGCGGATTGGGCGCCCGCGTCTCCACGATCATGGCCAGCGCACCGGACCGGGCAACGCCGCCACCTAGCGGCGACCCGGACCCCGCCCGACCGGCCCACCGTGAAACCGTGGAGGATAAGGGCATCATTTGAGGATCACCCATTGAGCGAACAAGCCACTGAATACCGACTGACGGCGCTAGACCTGGCCCGCGCCAAGCAAAGCGCAATGCGGGAGCAGGGCATCGTCATCAAAAAACGCGACCCTTACCAGATAGCGGCGGCCGATCCAAAATCACTGCGAAAGGCCGTCAACGCGAAATGCTGGGATTGCCAAGGTGGCGGCGCGGACCCGAACACTCGGCAAGCCGTGGGCCAGTGTGGAATTACCGATTGCAGTCTGTGGCCTGTCAGACCTTGGCAAGAGGCGGTAGGCTGATTCCAACAGTCAGGAACACAGTCATTTTCGCCTTGGAATCGATTCTGGACGCGACGCCATGAGCGAACAGCAACGCCATGCCCGGCTGGTGGCGATACGCCAGAACATCGCCGCCAATCGCCGTCGCGCCCTACTGGTGAGGTGGCAAGAGCAGCGCGAGCGGCTCCTAGCGATCCGGCCGCGATCTGAGGCCGAGCGCCAAGCGCAAGTGCAAGCCCTGGCGCTGCTGGACGCGGCAAGGCCGGCCTGAGCACCACTCTAACAGGTTGGGAGAAAGAATTTCTTGAAAAATTAGGGACTGATAATTCAAGAAATTGGACCGATTTCGACCCGCCGATCTATAACATCTGGAAGCAGCAAGGTATTCCCCCACGCGCGCGTGGGAGCACCATCGGCAATTATTGTCGATTTGCCACCAAAGCGGTTCGGCCCACGCGCGCGTGGGAGCACCTCCAAGACCTTCGTCGCATGATCGACGCTCTTTCCAGACACTCCAAACTCCTTCCCGGCTGCATCGCGGGCGTCCGACAATCCCGGTAAATTTACCGGACTTGCCCCAGGCTGGTCCCCTTGCGTACCTGCATCCGCTCCCTTGCCAGCTTGTCGTAGTAGCCACTCAAGCCGGCCTCAGCGAACGCCCCAAGCGAAATTCAAGATTTGGCCTATTATCATGAATGAATCGCCATAGAATCCACTAACAATCTAGTTGCAATCATGGCCTGTGAAGCGCAATACTTGGCGGAATTCCAAACTTTGAGGTTCCCGCATGAAAGCCATGATGAACGTTCATGAGGTCGCGATTGAGGTGGGCGTGCATGTCGAGACTGTCCGGAAGTGGCTGGCCAAAGGCGAGTTGACCGGAAGCAACACCCCGGCAGGCTGGCGAGTGACCCCCGCCGATATTGAGGCGTGGCTGGCAAAGCATCGCCGGCCGACCAAGGTGGACGCCGAACCACACTGAATTCGCCCGCAAGGGCACGGCCCCGGCCCGCTTGCCGGTGGGAGTGTTGACATGACTACGCGATGGATTGGCCCGGACCCGCTGCTCGCGGTGGGCGATATGGGATTCCTGGTCGAGAACTACAACGAAAGCACGGGCGGTAGCCAATTTTTCCTGCGCGATACGCCCGCCTACACGAACCGGTCGCACGAACCGCGCCTGTCGGGCTGGTGCGGAACCTGGAACAACATCGGCACGCATGGGCACGGGATGGCCCGAGTGATCCGGGTCGCCCGGAACGGCCGCGCCCTGGTGGCGAGTCTTGAGGGCGAGGAATTGGCCGCTGCCCTGGAAGAATTCGGGTACCCCGAATTGATGACCGCCGAACCGGCAATGAGGAAGCATGACCATGACCACATACCACGTCCAAATGGGAGACACCCTGCAAACCGTAGAAGCTCCGAGCGGCCTAATTGCAATGATGATGTGCTACCGAAAAGTGCTGCCGGCCGATGAATTCGATCGGTTGCTGATCGAGCGGAACGAATCGGAAGCGCGTCTTCTTGGGAGGTCGCGGTTTATACCGGTGATGAGCAGGCTGAGCGCTCTTTCGTCACCCTGCCCGGTCGGGATGATTCCGACGATTGATGAAACGAGGCCCGCCCTGGTGGCGGGTTTTTTGTGGCAATTAGTCTGTTTCTAATTTAATGACAAATGATTTTAATTAAGATAATGCAATCAATTCCAATTCGCCCATTTTAGTTAAAATAATTCCTTATTTAATGACACCAATTTAGTTTAAGGGTGTGGAACTTTTTGCGCAGTCAACCACAGATTTTCTACTTGACTCTGGCGAAAAAGGGGGATACTTTGCGAATTGTTTAGGCAAAACAACGCCCGCCCCCCGCGAAAGTTTACGAGACCGAACGGGGTGGCGGGCTGAGGATCACTAGCAGGCACACGGCCCAAGGGTTGAGCCGGGTCACCGTAAACGCGAGCATTTTGCGTTTGCGGTAACTCAATATGCCACCACTTGGTGGTGGTAATCAACAGGTAAACCGTGTGCCTTTGTCGATTTTTCATAAAACGAGAGGCACGACATGCAAGAACAGCAACCGAAATTGACGGCGCTTTACGATCTCGCCGCCGCGATTCGCCCGTTCGGGGTCGATCAAACTTACGCCCAACTGCACCGCAGAGCCGCAGTGGCGCCTTTCCAGTGATCCGCCGCTCTCGGCTGGTGCATGCCGTTGGTGACCCGGCCGACATCGCCCGCCTAATCAAAGCATTCGACGCGAAGCGCCCCCGCCGCACCGCCGCCTGAGCCGCCATCACAGCCGCGCGGCCGTGCGACCCGCTACCCTACCATTCCCCCGCCGCCGGCGTTGCTGGCGGCTTTCGCTCCGCCTGCAAGAATCGGGCGAAAAAAAGGCCCGCTTCGAATCGGAGTTCGTAGCTGCGTTGAGGGGCCAAATCCTCAAAAGGTGAAATAAATGATACCCGAAACTTCTAAAAGTTGCACCACCGCCAACACCGCCGAATCACGCGGCGCACAAACCCAAGCGCTGCAATCGTGGCTAGCGGCGACCTATCCGTCGACCTTCAACCTGGACACCCCGTCCCCGCTGAAAATCGGGATACACCTCGACCTGGCGGCGCGTCACCCCGACCTTGACCCGGCGACCTTGAAGCGGGCGCTGAAACGGCACTGCGAGCGGCGGCGATACCAACTCGC
>JADJQQ010000028.1 GCA_016712625.1 Candidatus Competibacteraceae bacterium
GCCTGTTGAATGAGCTCGTCGGGCGACTCCCGCCAAAGCCGGAACCGAACACCCAACTCTGGCGTGACTTGGCCGCATGGATGCTGCGCGCTCGCCGCTGCCCGCTTGAGCGCCGGCTGACGACCGTCGATTACCAAATTGCCCTGGAACTGCTGGCCTTGGATTTTCCCGAATCGCCGAGGCGCATCGCCGATCACCTTTTTTGACGTACCACTGTCCGGGTTACAAGCCAGATCCTCCAGACAAGGTAAGACACTTTCCGAGTACAAGACATGATCACCGCGCACCCGCCCCCGCAGTCTGGACTATCTCACTGGCAACGATGTTTTCGAGTTGCTGCCAGACCTGCTAACCCTGCAAGACAGCCGCAATCTACGGGCAAATGAGGACCGCACCCGCTAGCTTACGGCGGCGCACGAGCGCATGCCGCTGCTGGACATGCGCGATGCTGCCGGAATGACCGCTGGCGACTTTACCGGTACTGCTTACTGGAGGAGGGCCTATCGCAATTGCTGAAAAGCTCCTTCGCACCATCTAACACCGATGTTCAGCGGGTGACGAAAACCATCGAAGTGCGCGACTTTAAAGAGGTGGATTTTCAGACTATCTCCATGGAGGAAACCGGCGAAGAGGCCGAGGACGCTCACGAAACCTAGCCGTTGAAAATGAGCATCGTGGAGGGGGACCGCAAAGGACGTTTGCGCACCTTCAGCAGGAAAATCCGGTTCGCGCGTCATATCCGGATGGCGTGGGAACTGAATTAGCCGCCGCGATCACCGATTACAGCCAATCGATTTTTCCAGGGATCGAGCCGCGCCTGCTGGCTGAATACCTTGAGGGGCGACCTGGACCACCGGCACCGGTTCGCTTTCGATAGCCGGAATGGAAACCACCGCCACGGCATTGCGCGATCAAACTAACGGAGCCGGCCAAAAGTGCGGCTTAGGAATCGCCGCCCTGATCGTCCCTCAAACTCAAAATGACCGCGCGGGTCGTTCGCGAAGGTCTGGGCTGGCGCGATCTTGGCATCACCGTACTGCCCGACCTCACGTCGGACACCGCATGGTATGCGGTCGCCGATCCGCAACTGAGCGCCCCCGTCCTGGCTGGTGCTGCAATCGTCGATAAATCCGCGCATATATCTCAATCCGCTAATCATTGAAGGCTTTGAGTCCGCCGTGCAGCACGATGTCGATTTCGTGCCCCTGTCCGGTGTGCACTGGCATTGTGAAGGTGTCGCCATGAGCAGCCTTACTCGATCCACGCTATTCCCGCCGGCCGTCCCGCGCCATGCCGGAATTGATCCGTCGGAGCTGGATTGGCGAAACGAGGTGCGAGAACGGACTCAGCGGATGATTAACCCGCCCGTCGTGCCGGTACCGCCGCTGGATAGCGGCATAGCCAATTGTGGCGTTCTGGAACCTGCCAGCCGAACAGCGCGAATCAATCCTGAAAGCCGAACAGGAATACCGCGAACAGGCCGAACGTGAGCGCACGGAACCGGTGCAGCAAGCCGAGTTAGAGCGGCTGGCCCGCGAGGGTGGCGAGGTGCTGCCTTGACTTCCCGCGAAGACCTCACCTAGCCGTGAATTATCTGCGCAAGCACGGTTGCGAGCGCACCGGCGGACGATGGATGCAGGGCGATCTGGTATTGGCCAGCGATCCTGTGGAATCCGCCCGCTTGCTTCGCCGGCGATTGATCCAGCAAGAGCTGGACCGCACCCGCGCGGCCGGCCGGTGGTGTCACCGGTAAGATTTCACTGCCCGAGCATTCATTTGGCGGACCGAACGAGACAGCGCATGGCCATAGTTCGGACCCGTCAGCGGATTGGGCGCCCGCGTCTCCACGATCATGGCCAGCGCACCGGACCGGGCAACGCCGCCACCTAGCGGCGACCCGGACCCCGCCCGACCGGCCCACCGTGAAACCGTGGAGGATAAGGGCATCATTTGAGGATCACCCATTGAGCGAACAAGCCACTGAATACCGACTGACGGCGCTAGACCTGGCCCGCGCCAAGCAAAGCGCAATGCGGGAGCAGGGCATCGTCATCAAAAAACGCGACCCTTACCAGATAGCGGCGGCCGATCCAAAATCACTGCGAAAGGCCGTCAACGCGAAATGCTGGGATTGCCAAGGTGGCGGCGCGGACCCGAACACTCGGCAAGCCGTGGGCCAGTGTGGAATTACCGATTGCAGTCTGTGGCCTGTCAGACCTTGGCAAGAGGCGGTAGGCTGATTCCAACAGTCAGGGAACACAGTCATTTTCGCCTTGGAATCGATTCTGGACGCGACGCCATGAGCGAACAGCAACGCCATGCCCGGCTGGTGGCGATACGCCAGAACATCGCCGCCAATCGCCGTCGCGCCCTACTGGTGAGGTGGCAAGAGCAGCGCGAGCGGCTCTAGCGATCCGGCCGCGATCTGAGGCCGAGCGCCAAGCGCAAGTGCAAGCCCTGGCGCTGCTGGACGCGGCAAGGCCGGCCTGAGCACCACTCTAACAGGTTGGGGAGAAAGAATTTCTTGAAAAATTAGGGACTGATAATTCAAGAAATTGGACCGATTTCGACCCGCCGATCTATAACATCTGGAAGCAGCAAGGTATTCCCCACACGCGCGTGGGAGCACCATCGGCAATTATTGTCGATTTGCCACCAAAGCGGTTCGGCCCACGCGCGCGTGGGAGCACCTCCAAGACCTTCGTCGCATGATCGACGCTCTTTCCAGACACTCCAAACTCCTTCCCGGCTGCATCGCGGGCGTCCGACAATCCCGGTAAATTTACCGGACTTGCCCCAGGCTGGTCCCCCTTGCGTACCTGCATCCGCTCCCTTGCCAGCTTGTCGTAGTAGCCACTCAAGCCGGCCTCAGCGAACGCCCCAAGCGAAATTCAAGATTTGGCCTATTATCATGAATGAATCGCCATAGAATCCACTAACAATCTAGTTGCAATCATGGCCTGTGAAGCGCAATACTTGGCGGAATTCCAAACTTTGAGGTTCCCGCATGAAAGCCATGATGAACGTTCATGAGGTCGCGATTGAGGTGGGCGTGCATGTCGAGACTGTCCGGAAGTGGCTGGCCAAAGGCGAGTTGACCGGAAGCAACACCCCGGCAGGCTGGCGAGTGACCCCCGCCGATATTGAGGCGTGGCTGGCAAAGCATCGCCGGCCGACCAAGGTGGACGCCGAACCACACTGAATTCGCCCGCAAGGGCACGGCCCCGACCCGCTTGCCGGTGGGAGTGTTGACATGACTACGCGATGGATTGGCCCGGACCCGCTGCTCGCGGTGGGCGATATGGGATTCCTGGTCGAGAACTACAACGAAAGCACGGGCGGTAGCCAATTTTTCCTGCGCGATACGCCCGCCTACACGAACCGGTCGCACGAACCGCGCCTGTCGGGCTGGTGCGGAACCTGGAACAACATCGGCACGCATGGGCACGGGATGGCCCGAGTGATCCGGGTCGCCCGGAACGGCCGCGCCCTGGTGGCGAGTCTTGAGGGCGAGGAATTGGCCGCTGCCCTGGATGAGCTTGGCTTTCCCGAATTGATGACCGCCGAACCGGCAATGAGGGAAGCATGACCATGACCACATACCACGTCCAAATGGGAGACACCCTGCAAACCGTAGAAGCTCCGAGCGGCCTAATTGCAATGATGATGTGCTACCGAAAAGTGCTGCCGGCCGATGAATTCGATCGGTTGCTGATCGAGCGGAACGAATCGGGAAGCGCGTCTTCTTGGGAGGTCGCGGTTTATACCGGTGATGAGCAGGCTGAGCGCTTTTTCGTCACCCTGCCCGGTCGGGATGATTCCGACGATTGATGAAACGAGGCCCGCCCTGGTGGCGGGTTTTTTGTGGCAATTAGTCTGTTTCTAATTTAATGACAAATGATTTTAATTAAGATAATGCAATCAATTCCAATTCGCCCATTTTAGTTAAAATAATTCCTTATTTAATGACACCAATTTAGTTTAAGGGTGTGGAACTTTTTGCGCAGTCAACCACAGATTTTCTACTTGACTCTTGCGAAAAAGGGGGATACTTTGCGAATTGTTTAGGCAAAACAACGCCCGCCCCCCGCGAAAGTTTACGCGACCGAACGGGGTGGCGGGCTGAGGATCACTAGCAGGCACACGGCCCAAGGGTTGAGCCGGGTCACCGTAAACGCGAGCATTTTGCGTTTGCGGTAACTCAATATGCCACCACTTGGTGGTGGTAATCAACAGGTAAACCGTGTGCCTTTGTCGATTTTTCATAAAACGAGAGGCACGACAATGCAAGAACAGCAACCGAAATTGACGGCGCTTTACGATCTCGCCGCCGCGCTTCGCCCGTTCGGGGTCGATCAAACTTACGCCCAACTGCACCGCAGAGCCGCGAGTGGCGCCTTTCCAGTGATCCGCCGCTCTCGGCTGGTGTATGCCGTTGGTGACCCGGCCGACATCGCCCGCCTAATCAAAGCATTCGACGCGAAGCGCCCCCGCCGCCGCACCGCCGCCTGAGCCGCCCCCACAGGCCCACGGCCGTGCGACCCGCTACCCTACCATTCCCCCGCCGCCGGCGTTGCGCTGGCGGCTTTCGCGCGCCTGCAAGAATCGCGGGCGCAAAAAAGCCCCGTTCGCAGCGGGGCTTAATGCTGGCGTTGAAGCGCCAAATTCTCAAAAGGTGACCTTAATGATACTCGAACCTTCCGAAAAAATCACCACCACCCCCGCCGAATCTCGCGGCGAGCAAACAATTGCCCTGCAATCCTGGTTGGCCCGCGAATATCCGTCGACCTTCAACCTGGATGCCCCGTCCCCGCTGAAAATCGGCGTCCACCTCGACCTGGCGGCGCAACACCCCGACATCGACCCGGCGACCTTGAGGCGGGCGCTGAAACGGTACTGCGAGCGGCGGCGATACCAACTCGCGCTGGCCCGCGAGGGCGCTGTTCGCCTTGATCTGGACGGACAACCCGCCGGCGAGGTGACCGCCGAACAGGCGACTATCGCCAAGGCGAAGCTGACCGCCTGGAAAGCCAAGAAACCCGCCAAATCGGCCGCCCAGGGCGCACCCGCACCCGCACCTGCACCGACCCCTGCACCGACCCCGCCGCCGCCGAGGGCGCTTGCAGGGCGGCCAATACTGCGGTTGAAGAAACCGAGTCCGGGCGTGGTCGCTGCTGTCGTGACCCGTCGGGAGGTGAAGCCATGACCGCCGCCACCCGCAACTCTGACCGCGCCACCGGTGACCGTGCCTTCTACGAACAAAGTCTAGTCGGGCAACTACTCAAAGCGCCAGACCGGCTTGACCGCGCTTCGATCCTGGAGCCTTCTGACTTCGCTTCGCCAGACCACCGCGCCTGGCTGACCGCGCTTCGCACCCTTGCAAAGAATCGCGGTTCGCTGACCGGTGACGACTTGCCTGCCGTAATCGAGGCTGTCGTCGAAATCACAAAGCGCCCGGTCGCTGAGGTGGCGACGCAAGCGGCCGTCCTGATCGAGCAGGTCTGGTCAACCGCCAATACGCATGACGATGCGATCCGGGTCAAGCGGCTATCGACCGAGGCGCGGCTGTGCGCGGCTGTTGAGTCCCGCGACCACAAGAAAATCCGCGCCGCCTTTGCGGCTATCGATGCACTGGACGCGATCAAGGCCGGTGTTGACCTCGAAAAAGGCGACGCGGCAATTCTGATTCGCGGGAGCACGGTTACGCCGGAGCCTATTTCATGGATTTGGGATGGATGGATTGCTCGCGGCAAGCTGCATGTCCTAGCCGGGCAACCCGGAACCGGAAAAACCAATCTCGCTTGCGCCTTGGCCGCTGGAATTACGGTAGGCGGATACGCACCCGACGGAACGCGCCTTGATCCACGCTCTATCGTGGTTTGGAGCGGTGAAGATTCGATAAAGGACACGCTCACCCCCCGACTGATGGCCAATGGCGCTGACATGGACCGCGCCCACTTCGTCAACACAGTCCGCACCCGCAAGGGTGTCAATCGACCATTTGACCCCGCTGTTGACCTACCGCTGTTGCAGGAAGCTATCGAGAAGAGCGGCGAGGAAATCGGGCTGTTTATCGTCGATAGCGTTGCCGATGTTGTGATGACGGACGGCCACCAGAACAACAAAGTCCGCCGGGCACTGCAACCACTGGTAGAGCTGGCGGAAAAAACCAAATGCGCCGCGCTGGGCATCACTCACTTGACGAAAGCGAGCGGCGACCGCGACCCGATTGACCGGATTGTTGGGAGCGTCGCCTTTGGTGGACTGGCCCGCGTGGTGATGATGACCGCCAAGGTGGCCGATGAAAACGGTGGCGGCCAAATCCTGGTGCGCGTTAAGTCGAATATCGGTCCCGATGGCGGCGGGTTTCGCTACGAGATAGCCAACCGGGATATTGACGGTTATCAAGGAGTGAGAGGTAGCTACATAACCTACGGCGATAAGCTGGATGGCCGCGCACGGGATTTAATTTCCATGGCTGAGGCTATTGTCGACCCCGAAGAGCAAGGCGCGATTGCCGAGGCCAAGGTGTTTATTTCCAACTGCCTGGCCGATGGCCCGATGAAAGTCACTGAGCTTGAAGCAGCGGGAAGGGCCGCTGGAATCACGAAGCGAACCATGGAACGAGCCAGAAAAACCATGGGCGTAAAGTCTCAAAAGGGATTTGACGGAGCTTGGCGTTGCTATCTCGACATACAAAAAGTTGGCGGTGTTGGCGGTGTTGGCGGTGTTGGCGGTGTTGGCGGTGTTGGCGGTGTTGGCGAAAATTTAACCAAGGCCGCCAATATTGACGGCCAAGGCCGCCAAGGCCGCCAAACGGTTGGCGGTCTTGAACCTGTTATAAATCAAGAAGATAACCTCAAGGCCGCCAAGACCGCCAAGTCCGCCAAAGAATTGAAAAATGTTGGCGAAACCGCCGATGCTGACGCCCTGGATGTCGAGGGGCGCCGATTGCTGGAAGAGGCCAAAGACGCGCCGCCGGGGGTCAAGGTGCTACCGTCCGGTGAATATGCCGTTGACCTCGCGTCCGGAAGCCGGGTCGATCTGCGCAATCAAGGGAATCGACTGCTCGAACAGGCGCGCAAGATGCGACTCGCCCCTTCCAAATCTCCCGAATCCCAACCTGCTGGTGATGAAGATTTGGACGGCGATTGGGAGGAGATCCTGTGAGCGCCGCCCTGGCGCTGCTCGAAGACGCCGCCGCTGACCCGTTCGGCCCGGTGCGTGCCATGAATCGCTTGGGTGCCGCTGGATTCACGCTGTCAGTTCGGGATGGGCGGCTACTCGCGACACCCTTCACGAAGTTATCCGAACAACACCGGGATTTCATCCGCGCCCACAAGACCGCACTGGCGGCGCTGCTCGAAGACGCAGAAACCCTGCACCGTGCCCTGTTAGCCGCTGGCCCTGCTGGGCTGGCCTGGCAGGCGGGAACACCGGCCGATTGGCCTGATACCCGCCTGCTGGTCGCTGGCGAGGTGTTGTACAGCGGCAAGCGCATGGCGAGCGTCAACGGCAGGCGCTTTGCTGCCGAGAGCGCACCGCCCGGCCAGGACATTCCGCCGGACATGCCGAGCGCGCCATTGGCTGAAACCACAAGCGCAGCCGCCACTTGGGCGGACAAGGGGCCGGACATTGCCAGCGCCGATCCGCGCCGATCCGCGCCACCCGTCTGCCTGCCGGCCGACTACCGGCCTTACCGATTGCTGACCCGGTGCGATCGGCCAAGCCCGATTTATGGGCCAGACGGCGGTGATCCCGTGGGCTGTGGCAATTGCGGCGCGAGGTGGGACATGAAAGAGGTGGCGCCTTGATCATCTACGTGGAGCAAACCGACCACCCCCGGACGTGCTCCTTCGTCGCCACTACGAACGAGGATTGCGGATTCTTGCGCGACCCATCCGGTAATCGCCGATGGTGGCCGATCACGATTACCGCGCCGATTGATATTCCACGCCTAGAAGCGACCTTGCCCAAACTGCTTGGCGAGGCCGCAAGCCGCGTGATTGATGGGGAACCGTGGTACGTAAGCGACGCGGTGGCGCTGGCCCAGGCCGAGGAAATACGCGAGGACAATAGCGACCGAGACGTTTGGGAAGCGGCGGTTCTGACGGCTATAGATGTCCTCCTTCCACACGAACGGACTATCGCCAAGGTGCTGGATCATATCGGGGTCAAGGTCGACCGGCAGGACCGCCAAGCCACGAATAGGGTATCCGGGATTCTTCGGGCGAACGGTTGGAAACGGAAGCGCGGGCGCATTGGTGGTGGATGTCGAGGATATGTTTGGTCCATGTCCCTATCGCCGAATGATGGGGGACACAAGGGGGACACCAGTTTAGCCAGTCAACAAGCAGGTTGTCCCGCTGTCCCTATCTGTCCCCCTCATAAAAAAGATAATTATATTGGAGTGAAAGCAGGGGAGGTGAAGGCGGAAAGCGCGGTGGAAAGCGCGGTGAAAAGTGCCGGGGATTTACATAGGGAATTTGAGGGGGACAAGGGGGACAAGGGGGACACCCCCCCCTGTGGACGCCAAGCCGACCAAGGCCGCGCCGCCGATCTGCCGGCCGACCGACTACCGGCCTTACCGATTGCTGACTCGGTGCGATCGGCCAAGCCCGATTTATGGGCCAGACGGTGGCGATCCCGTGGGCTGCGAGAGCTGCGGCGCACGGTGGCAGGTGGCAGGTGGAGGTGCGGCATGAATACCGCGCTCAACAAGGTTGCCGACCCGGAAGTAAGGGCTCAGCTTTACGAAAATGTTACTGGATTGATGCGCCTCGCTTACGAGCAGCAAGGAATTAAGGCGCTGGAGTCCACGCGACGCATCGCCGCCGTGCATGAGGCTGGCCATGCCGTTGTGTTCGAGGCGACGGCGGACGGGGTTAGATGGTGGCGCGCATATCGATTGAGAATTTGGAGGAATGACGAAATACCCGGCGTCAATTTTTGGGGAGGTGAAACGACGGTATCACCCAAGGCGCCGCTAGAGCGCGTTGATACCCGTATCGATCCGGCCGGTACCGCGATAACGGCGATGCGCGCCATCGCGGGATGGACCGCCGAACAGTTGTTTACCGATGACTTCCGGATTGGGTCATCGTTGGATGAAGTCACGATTGCTAGCGGATGCGCAAAAGGACTGTCCAGGCACTGGATGAAATCACCGGAAGAGTGCTTTGCAATGTTGTTTTCCATGACGCGAGAAATTCTGAAAGCGAATGCCGTTTGTGCATTGCGCATTGCGGATCGTCTGGAATTCTCGCGTCGGCTGGATAGTTCCGATCTTCGTAGATTGCTGGCGGACGTGAAAGGCGGGTTTAAGCCATGAACACCGATCACGAAATAATCAGCGAATTCCTGGAATCCGCCCGGTATATGCCGCCCGATTTGCAGCGCGATCCAAGCGGTTTATTGCGAGTTTGCCTGCGGATTATGCGGGACAGTGGCGACGATCCAAGAGCTTTAACGAATCTTCTTGAACTGTGCATGACGTTCATTTGCGCGCGGCATAGAAAGCAGATTATCGGCCAATTGCAGCAAGCGGCGTATGCGAATCGGCAGAGTATGCACTAATGAAAGAGCGCGTAAATAAAGACCCTGAAATATATTTGATTGCATGGAAAGGTAGCTGTTCGCAACTGGCGGCGCAATTCGGAATTCCCCTTGAAAAATTTCGCCATGAATTAAATCAACTTCCGAAATATAAACAGGGGTCAAAACTTTGTTTTGACATTAATGCGCCAAATGCGACAAATTACCTTAAAGCTTTGATTCAGAGGCGGCGATTGAAATTAACGGAATGACCCATTCTATTAAAGTCTGAAATGTCGCGCTGTCGCTACATGTTGCTGGTGCCTCCTCGACCCTGCCAGCGGAGACAGACAGGAGAACCTAGAATATATAACATAATCAATAGGTTACTAGGTTCTTTCTAGCGATAGACACGAGGGGGTCGCGGAGCACCGATTTTGCCTAGCGACAAGCCACCTATGGGTTTCCTTCCTACGATAGGATTTGAATATGGCTTATCTGGTTGATAAAAGAGAACTGTCCAGGGTGTTCAATATCAGCGAACGCACGTTGACCGAGCACCTAAAGGCCGGCCTGCCTTTCGTCACGGCACCGGAAAAGCGAGGCCAGTCCTACCAGTTCGACACTGGCGATGTTTTCCGCTGGCTGGTTGAACGGGAAATCGCCAAGCGCCTGCCGGCTGGCAATGAGTCGCTGGACCCGCAACGAGAACGCGCCGCGCTGGACAATGCCCGGCGACGCGAAATCGAACTGCGCCTACAGGAGCGCGAGGGCGTGCTGATTCCGGCCGATCGGGTTGAGGAAACCTGGTTGCGATTGGTTCACACATTCAGGTCGCGGATGTTGGTATTGCCCAGCAAGGTGGCGCCGCTGGTTGCCGCTGAATTCGACGCCGCCAAGATCAGCGGCATGATCGAGTCCCTAATCCATGAAGCGCTGGCCGAGCTGGCGGAAAGCGATGTAGAGCCTTTCCAGCCGACCGAAGAGCACGAACCCCCATGGAAATGGAAGCGGCCGATGGAATCCACTAGCGGCTGCACCGCCACCGGCCTGCAATTGGTCGAGGCGATCATCGCCATGGTCCCGCGCATCCAGGCCAACGAAGTACCGCCAGAAGTCGGCCGGCCGCTCTATCGTGAGGTATCCCGCGCCCTAGACAAGCTGCGGGCCATGGGCCTGTTGAATGAACTCGTCGGGCGACTCCCGCCAAGCCGGAACCGAACGCAACTCTCGCGTGATGTGGCCGCATGGATGCTGCGCGCTCGCCGCTGCCAGCGAGCGCCGGCTGACCGTCGATTGCAAATTGCCCTGGAACTGCTGGCCTTGGATTTTCCCGAATCGCCGAGGCGCATCTTCGATCACCTTTTTTGACGTACCACTGTCCAGATTTCGGCCGGATACTCGGACAAGATTTCCCACTTTCCGAGTACAAGACATGATCCAACAACGCACCCGCCCCCGCAGTCTGGACTATCTCACTGGCAACGATGTTTTCGAGTTGCTGCCCGACCTGCTAACCCTGCAAGCCGGCCGCAGTCTACGAGCCGATAGGACGCACCCGCTGGCCCTGGCGGCGCACAAAGAACGCATGCCGCTGCTGGGCTTGCGCGATGCTGCCGGAATGACCGCTAGCGACTTTGGTACTGCCCTGGAGGTGGGCCTATCGCAATTGCTGAAAAGCTCCTTCGCACCATCTAACACCGATGTTCAGCGGGTGACGAAAACCATCGAAGTGCGCGACTTTAAAGAGGTGGATTTTCCGACTATCTCCATGGAGGAACCCGGCGAAGAGGCCGAGGACGCTCACGAAACCGCGCCGTTGAAAATGAGCATCGTGGAGGGGGACCGCAAAGGACGTTTGCGCACCTTCAGCGGGAAAATCCGGTTTGCGCGTCATGTCTGGATGACGTGGGGAACTGAATTAGCCGCCGCGATCACCGATTACAGCCAATCGATTTTTCCAGGGATCGAGCGCCGCCTGCTGGCTGAATGCCTTGAGGGAGCGACCTGGACCACCGGCACCGGTTCGCTTTCGATAGCCGGAATGGAAACCGCCGCCACGGCATTGCGCGATCAAACTAACGGAGCCGGCCAAAAGTGCGGCTTGGGAATCGCCGCCCTGATCGTGCCCTCCAAACTCGAAATGACCGCGCGGGTCGTTCGCGAGGGTCTAGGCTGGCGCGATCTTGGCATCACCGTACTGCCCGACCTCACGTCGGATACCACATGGTATGCGGTCGCCGATCCGCAACTGAGCGCCCCCGTCACCCGGCTGGTGCTGCAATCGTCGCCAAATCCGCGCATATATCTCAATCCGCTAATCATTGAAGGCTTTGAGTCCGCCGTGCAGCACGATGTCGATTTCGTGCCCCTGTCCGGTGTGCCTGGCATTGTGGAGATGAGTCCATGAGTGGCTTTCAGCGATCCACACTATACCCGCCGGCCGTCCCGCGCCATGCCGGAATTGATCCAGCCGAGCTTGCATGGCGAAACGAGGTGCGAGAACGGACTCAGCGGATGATTAACCCGCCCGTCGTGCCGGTACCGCCGCTGGATAGCGGCATGGCCAAATTTGTGGCGTTCTGGAACCTGCCAGCCGAACAGCGCGAATCAATCCTGAAAGCCGAACAGGAATACCGCGAACAGGCCGAACGTGAGCGCCTGGAAGCGGTGCAGCAAGCCGAGTTAGAGCGGCTGGCCCGCGAGGGTGGCGAGGTGCTGCCATGACTTCCCGCGAAGACCTCACCCTAGCCGTGAATTATCTGCGCAAGCACGGTTGCGAGCGCACCGGCGGACGATGGATGCAGCGCGATCTGGTATTGGCCAGCGATCCCATCGAATCCGCCCGCCTGCTTCGCCGGCGATTGATCCAGCAAGAGCTGGACCGCACCCGCGCGGCCGGCCGGTGGTGTCACCGGTAAGATTTCACTGCCCGAGCATTCATTTGGCGGACCGAACGAGACAGCGCATGGCCATAGTTCGGACCCGTCAGCGGATTGGCGCCCGCGTCTCCACGATCATGGCCAGCGCACCGGACCGGGCAACGCCGCCACCTAGCGGCGACCCGGACCCCGCCCGACCGGCCCACCGTGAAACCGTGGAGGATAAGGGCATCATTTGAGGATCACCCATTGAGCGAACAAGCCACTGAATACCGACTGACGGCGCTAGACCTGGCCCGCGCCAAGCAAAGCGCAATGCGGGAGCAGGGCATCGTCATCAAAAAACGCGACCCTTACCAGATAGCGGCGGCCGATCCAAAATCACTGCGAAAGGCCGTCAACGCGAAATGCTGGGATTGCCAAGGTGGCGGCGCGGACCCGAACACTCGGCAAGCCGTGGGCCAGTGTGGAATTACCGATTGCAGTCTGTGGCCTGTCAGACCTTGGCAAGAGGCGGTAGGCTGATTCCAACAGTCAGGAACACAGTCATTTTCGCCTTGGAATCGATTCTGGACGCGACGCCATGAGCGAACAGCAACGCCATGCCCGGCTGGTGGCGATACGCCAGAACATCGCCGCCAATCGCCGTCGCGCCCTACTGGTGAGGTGGCAAGAGCAGCGCGAGCGACTGCTAGCGATCCGCCCACGATCTGAGGCCGAACACCAAGCGCAAGTGCAAGCCCTGGCGCTGCTGGACACGGCAAGGCCGGCCTGAGCACCACTCTAACAGGTTGGGAGAAAGAATTTCTTGAAAAATTAGGGACTGATAATTCAAGAAATTGGACCGATTTCGACCCGCCGATCTATAACATCTGGAAGCAAGGGCAGGGTGATTCCCCACACGCGGATGGGAGAGCACCATCGGCAATTATTGCCGATTTGCCACCAAAGCGGTTCGGCCCACGCGCGCGTGGGAGCACCTCCAAGACCTTCGTCGCATGATCGACGCTCTTTCCAGACACTCCAAACTCCTTCCCGGCGGCATCGCGGGCATCGCTGGACTTCTTGATCGCTTCCGGTAAATTTACCGGAAGCGTTTGACCGGGGGCCGTCTGGCCGTGACCCTGCCGCTCCTTCGCCTGCCGTTCGTAGTAGTCCCGGAAACGGGCGGCGACCATTCCCCAAGGCCAAAATTCAAGATTTGGCGGATTATCAAGAACCTCAAATCATCGGTTGCTATGTGCTGTTCCAATCAAACTTGACATCAAACCCTGTTTATGAAACTATGTGTTACAAGCATATGTAAGAGGGTTTGATATGTTCAGTGCAGACGAAGACGAGCTTTACAGACGCGCGGTGGCGGCTTACTACCGCATTGCGGCAAGGGATGGTTACAGAGCGGATCAGCATAGCGAGCGCGCCAGTGGATACGAGCTTTACAACGGACTGGATTACGTTGTGCTACGCAACAATGGCCAAACGCTAGCTGTGTACCGCGTAAGGAATGACGGAGTCCTGCGTAGATTGAAGCGTTGGCCTGCTGAGTTGAATCGCAACTAGAGCACACGAACTGAATTCGCCCGCAAAGGGCATAGCGCCCGGCAAGGCTGGTTGCGACGCCAGCCGGCGAGAAAGGAGCCGACCCCATGACTTTGACTGAAATTAAGCGCGCGGTGGACGATGGGTTAACCGTGTGCTGGTGCGGGAAAAACTATCGCGTTGTTCGGGATTCGATAGGTGAATATCTGATCCGGTGCGCGAACAATGGCGATTGCGTCTCTTTGACCTGGGCGGACGGAGCAACTTTGAACGGCGCGGAAAGCGAATTTTTCGTTGTGAACTGAATACCGCGTAAAGCGGCTATAGCGCCGCCCTGCCCGGCTGGTACCCGGACAAGGCGACTTCCCAAGGCACACCCTTATAGGAGGGCACGCCATGAGCCCCATCAATTCTACACCCCTGGTTGTCGGCCGGACCCTGCGGATTCTCGGCAACGAATTGATCTTGCTGGCGGAATCCATCAAAGACCCCCTAACGCCCGCCATGCGCGAAGGGATTCAAATCGACTTGGCGGAAATCTGCCAGTCGATCAAGCGGTGCGCCGATGAGTTGGAGGCCGGACATGCTTAACCGTCCCGATTTGCCGACATTGGCACACTCAAAGCGGATTATTGAAATCCGATTTGTCCGAGACGGCGATTCATGGCGCTGGATGGTTATCGATGAAGATGACCGGCTTTACTTGGATCATGGGCAATTCCGAAGCCTGGATTTAGCGGTGGACGATTTGCGATCAATCAAAGGCTTTGCATGACATGAAAACCGATCTACTCAAATCGAAACTTGAAGAAGCCGGTTTATTCCACGAAGGCCCGCATAACGCGGAGGCCATGAGGAAAATCCGCGAACTCGCGGCGGAATGCGATCTGTTCGTGAGCTTCGCCATCCATGGCCCGCGCGGCAATCCCGATGATTTCGGGTACATGCGGAGCGTCGGGGAATTCCCACACCACGGCATGAAGGCGTGCTCCAGTGTGTGGGGCGAGGAACAGCCGTCGCTGGTGGACTATTACCGCGCGCAATATGAAGGAGTAAAGCCATGAATACTCCGAAAGAAGAACGGGACAGCGCCTTTTATCAGGATGCTTTCACGTCTTCATCTACATGGGGGAAAGGCGACTTTGAGCGATTCGTTCAGGAGATTGGCTTTAAAGACGATGACCCCGATGATTTTTTCGGACAACGCGCCTTCCGGGTTTGGGAGGTAATGAACGAAGGACAGAAAAAGGAGTTTTCCGAAAATCTTGATGACTGGTTGGATTCGTAGGAGGGAGCCGGCCGGCTGAATTTCGCGGCTGTTCTGACTGGCTATCCTGGAATGAAAAACCCCGATTTCCGCAATGGGAGACCGGGGTTTTTTTGTGCGACGGAGCTGCGTAGCTTGACGAGCCGCTCTAGAAACATCCTGTTTGCAAAAATATCTGTATCGGGTATCTTGGCGAGGTATTCAGTAAAAAACGACGCCCGCCCCCCGCGAAAGTTTGCGAGACCAGAACGGGGAAGCGGGCTGAGGACTGAATCAGCACAGGCACACGGCTTGGCATGTGAAGGCTGGTGGATCACTAGCAGGCACGGCCCAGGTGTTGAGCCGGCTTGACCGCAACGCGAGCATTTTGCGTTTCGGACAAGCCGAATATGACACCAAAAGCGGCTGCAATCAACATTACAAACCGTGCGCCTTTGTCGATTTTCAACAAGCGATGAGGTGCATATCCATGTCTGAAGTCATCAAGACCCGGCTCCCCGCCCTTGGGCCTGCCTTGCGTAAATACGGGCTTGGACTGAGCTATCAGCAGCTCTATGGCCGCGCGATTGCCGGCGTCTTTCCAGTCGAATACCAAGGCCGTCTGCTGTATGCCATCGGCGATCCGAAGGACATCGCTAAAGCGATCCGCGCCGAAGAGCGACGCTTGGCGGATACCCGCTGGCAAGCCGCCTGAGCCGCCCCCACGGCACGCTGCGGTGCAACCGCTACCCCAACCCCAACCCCACGCCACCGGCTCGCCAAGCGCGCGCTGGTGGCGTTCGTGTGCCCGAATTCCGGGCAAAAAAACGCCGCCCTGTGTGGGGGCGGCTTTAAAAGTCTTTTCGCTTACAAGAGAAACTCATCATGCCACAAACACCCCAGATTTGCACCCCCGCCGAATCTCGCGGCGCACAAACCCAAGCGCTACAGTCGTGGCTCGCGGCGACCTATCCGGCGACGTTCAACCCGGACGCGCCGCTACCGCTGAAAATCGGCGTCCACGTCGATCTGCTGGCCCGTCACCCGGACCTTGACCCGGCGACCTTGCGCCGTGCGCTGAAACGGTACTGCGAGCGCCGCGCCTATCAACTGGCCCTGGCCCGCGAGGGCGCTGTTCGGCTTGACCTGGACGGGCAACCCGCCGGCGCGGTGGCGGAAGACCAACGGCGCTTTGCCAAGTCGAAGCTGACCACCTGGAAAGCCAAGAAATCCGCCAAATCGGCCGCCAGGGCACGCCCCGACCCCGTACCTGCACCGACCCCTGCACCGACCCCGCCGCCGCCGAGGGCGCTGGCAGGCCGGCCGATCTTGCGGTTGAAACCCAAGGCTGGCGCCGTGGTGACCGCCACGATCACCCGGAGCGCGAAGCCATGAGCGCCGCTGCCCATACCGCGCCCTTATCTAATCCCGTCGCCGAAGCGGCGATCATTGCCGGCCTGGTGCGTTGCGGCGACCCGGCCGCCATTGGCCGCTACGCGCTGGATCATCGGCTTGCCCTGGACTGCTTCACGCTGCCGGCCTACCGCAACGCCTACGCCGAAATCACCGATCTGCCGCCGCTGGCCAGATGGTGGACGTACCCATTCTGCCGAGCGGCTGGACGCGGAAGACCTCGCCGCCGTCGATTCCGCGTGTCGGGAGCAT
>JADJQQ010000029.1 GCA_016712625.1 Candidatus Competibacteraceae bacterium
GTAACCCACCGAGGAGAAACGCGATGAAAAGCAAAGCCACCTTCTATCACGCTGGCTGCCCGGTTTGTGTCCAGGCCCGAACAACAAGTCGCCGGGGCGCTCGATCCTGCCAACGCTTCGAATGGAGATCGTGCATCGGGGACAAGACCGCAAGCGGATCGCGAAGCGGAAGCCAGCGGGGTTTCAAATCGGTACCCGCCCTGGTATGGGGGCGCTCCTTTCATATCAATTTTGGAGCCGGCATCGAGGCGCTCAATGAAATGGCCCCGTCGGCGGGGCTTTCTGAGAAGGCTTGCGCCGAAACGCCCCAAATCCCGGTCGGCGGGGACCGGTCAGGGCTAACCGCGCATATCGCGGCGTCAACCGGTTGCTGGTCGGCGGCCGGAATTTCCCACTGCCAGATACAGCGATCCGCTGCCGCGCTTAACGGCAAGAGGCACCCGTTTGCCGCGCGGCAGCTCGCACCAACGCCCCGCAGGTGCGCGGCATCCTTGATTTTCTGATTGTTGAGGCTCAGTAAATGTCACCGGGCCGCACGCCGGCCTCGCGGCCACGCCTGGCCCCACCTGCTGGATGAGTACGCCGCCGGCCGCGCGTGGCCGTGTTCGCCGGGCGGCGCATCCGCTCACGGCGATATCCAAACGCGGCGAACCGTCGTCGGGCGCGGCGCTCAGCGCCAGTTCCGGCTGGTCTTTGTCGGGCAACCGTCCGAGAGCGACCGTGATATCCTGTTGCTTACCGTTACGGATCACGGTCAAGACCCGTTCCGAACCCGGTTTGGGTGGAAACCCACCAGGGGCGGCAAATCGGCACTGTCGATGTTGGGTTTGCCAGCGTAGGTCGGCTGATCACATCGCCAGCTTTCGATGCCCTTGGCGGCGGGCTGCCGCCACCCACCTCCGCCACCAACGCGCCGTTTGGCCGCGCCAGATTGAACGAGCGCGCCAAATCCTGCGTCACTTCCTGCAAGGGTGACGCCGATCCAGCCACGAGTTACCCGCCCGTCGGCCTTAAGCTGGGCCACCACCTCCATCGCCACATCGACCGGAATGGCAAAGGACAGGCCCATGTCGCCGCCGCCGCGGCTGAAAATTTTGGGAATTGATACCGACCACCTTGCCGTTCAGATCGAACAACGGCCCACCGGAATTACCGGGATTGATCGGCCATCGGTCTGAATAAACCCGGGAGCGTATCGTTAGGCAAGATCGGCCCAGGCGCTGACGATACCCTTGGTCGCGGTGCGTTCCAGTCCGAACGGCGCGCCGATGGCGAACACCCATTGGCCGACCTTGGGTCGTCAGCGTCCCCGATGGCCACGGTTGGCAGCTCTTGGCGTCGATCTTCAACAGCGCGATGTCGGATTGGGCGTCACTGCCGATCACCTGGCCGGAAATTCGCGCTTGTCGTTCAATTTGACGGTGATTTTATCCGCCCCATCCACGACATGGCGGTTGGTGATGATAACCATCAGCGGATACGATGAATCCGGAACCCAGGCTCTGCAATGTCCTTCTTTACCGTCGCCCGGCATGGGCGGCGTGGGAAAATGTTTTGAACATTCGCCTAAGGGTTGTTTTCATCATCCGGGTTCGGCATCCCTGGTATGCCCTGCCAGACCACTGCCAAGCGCTTTTGCCGGTGACGCTGACATTCCACCACGGCCGCCGCGTTCTGCTGGACCAGCGCTAAAATCCAGGAACCGCCATCTCCACCGGCGCGCAACGGCGTCGAACGCCAGCGCTGGCGATAAATACCGGTCGCCAGAACGCCGCCGCTCTGACCAAGGCCACGGCGACTACGATATTTTTAAACTTGCCAGGAAACTGCATGATCACTACCTCTCTCGCAATGGGGATTTTTACTGGCGCCACAACTGATCGGCCTTCATTGCGCCGAGTATGAGCGGCCAGCTTAAGGGAATCTTAAGGCTTCGGTGACTTTAAGATCTGTTTGGCCTTTGTTCGGAATGCATAGTGAGCGCTTGTTACCGAGGGCTCGATATTTTTCAAAAGGATTGAACCCTAACCAAGCGTGGTGAAAAACATAGATTGAGAACTCTTTTCCACGAGCGGTAGGACATCCCTACCCGCACCCCCGCACCCGAATTGATGGAGATAAACCATGGCGCACTTCCAAGTAATTGATGACCAATGGTTGCTAAAGAACAAGCCTTGGCTCTTCCCGAAAGGCGCCCGACTCTTTGTTGAGGGCGATGCGGGCGTCGAGAAAATCCATATTCACACCGGTCAAACGGGATTCGCCTGGAGTTGGCGGGTCGTCCCCAAAACGGTCAGAGTGCGTTCAACCGAAGACAAAAATCACGGTATCCGGCCCCTGACGGCCAACAGCGATTTACGCTAAAAAAGGAGAGTGCCGGGGACCTCGATTCTTGAGGGCCTCGATGCGACTGGCAGCCTCACCACCTCAAGGCTGATCGTGGTCGGCGGTGATGTTGTAAAACACCTGACATGGAGGTCGATCTGATTGCCGATATTCTTCAAGGTTCCGATGCCGCGCGAATTCACGCGCTCCATCGCTTCCTGAACGACAATCATGACAATATCTTCAATGAGAATTGGCAAGCGATCATCGACAAACGGGGGGAACGGGCTTGCGGTACGGTGGCCAAGGACGGTGGCCAGGCCCTGTGGGGTGTCGAGGCGGACGCCCCAGCTGGCAGACCTACCATATTCCCATTTCCAGTCCCCAAACCGAACCCAGGCCAACCACTCCGGGCCACGGTGACCGATCGTAAGGCGGTGAAATTCAAAGAGGCGCCCGTCCTGCGCGGCGCATTAGCCATTGCGGGATGGCTGCAAAAAAAAAGGAAACCCGTCGTGATTGGCGTGCTTTATGGCCCAAGCACCGCGCGCCCCATGCTCTTCACTAACCGCTATGGCCAAATCGAGCGGCCTGGATTGTCCGGGCATACGGTTTTAGTGGTGGTTGCGATAAAGCTAAAGAAAATTTTCTTTATATCGATCCCTGGCATGGCGGATCGCGCTCGACTTATCAAGGCGGAATTCGGAGCGATCCATTCACAAAATCTTGCTCGCTGGGGATCCTCAGCCTCAACCGGAGCGACCTGGTTCGGGGTCCAATACTGCGGCAGACGACCTTGACAGAGGGATCGTTTAGCACCGCTGAAGGTACTTTCCTTGAAGCCATCAGTGGGCCATGAGCGATCACACAATCGAAAGCCGAGTCAAGCATGCCGCACGCGCCTTAATGAACGCGGGGGATGCCGCGAGCTGAAAAACAGCCACGGCCGCGCGCTAGCCGCCGTCGCCTGAATTTAATCCGGATCATCCGTCGTGACAATATAGACGTTATCCACCTCATTGATATGAAAATGCCGAGGTCCGTCGGCAACCGGCAAATCGCTCTCTTGCAGCGCGGACTGGCCCAGCAGATAGGCGCGCAGCGCCGGATCATTGAAGGTGATATGGTCGTCCTCCAGCCACGCCCGCACCTTTGGGTCCTGGGGCTGGAAAATGTGAGCCTCTCGCTGACCTCTTTTCAAAACCGCGTAAATCGGCGGATCGCCGAACTCCATTAACTTGCGATAACCCATATCTTCATACATCCGCACTGCCTCCCTAACGTCTGACAACACGCTCCCATCGCCCTCGTAAGACGGCCCACGGTCGAACCAGTGGCCTTTTTCCATCAGATAGCGACGGACCGCCTTGAGTGCGGCGTTGAAGCTGCTAGGCTGTTGGCTTGCTTCATTCATCAGAGTTCCCTCGTGCATCGAATGCAAAAAAACAACACCACCCAGCGGCAGATCGCCGCCTTACTGCTCCTCTTGGTCAACAGCCCCGCTCTGTCACGGACGGCAGCGGATCAACCGTTACCACCGTGCCTCGATGTCGGCTCGCAACAAACGATCCAATCTGCTCTGCTCAAAACCGAGCCGGCTCCGATAGAGCTGTTGGCTCGTTTGGTTCACGCCGAAGCGCGTTCGACCGGCTTTGCCGAAGACGCTCGCGTGTACCAAGCCATCGCCTGGGGCGTGATGAATCGAGTCCGTTTGGGCGACGCTTCGAGCGCGATGCGCCGCTACTACGGCAGCGGCCTTGGCGGGGTGATTTTCCGTAAAGGGCAGTTCAACCCAGCCGTATCGGTTCGTTCGCCATTTTCGCGGGATTTTCTGTGTCCACGCAACGCCGCGCATTGGCAATTAGCGGTGGACGCCGCCCAAATCGCGTTGCGAGGCCAGGACAATCCTTTGATTCAAACCCCCTGGGAACGCGCTCATGGTTTGTCCTTGGTGGTGAATTTTTATTATCCCCGTTCCTCGCAAGCGCGCGGCCCCTTCGCGCCTTGGGAAAATAGCGGGCAATTACGGTTCATTGGCGAAACGTTACTCCCCGCCGAGCGCATCCGGCTGTATCGCCTCACCACCCCTCCAGCGATCAGTCGATAAAGGCATTGCCCCACCATCCACGCGCCCGGCAAAGCCCTAATTTTCAAATCCTACCGCAAAATTTAGTCTATCGCGGCTGGTGACGGTTGAAACTGGAAGCTGACGCAATAACCGACTACTAAACTATGAATATTGGGTGTTGAATGCAGACACTCTGAACCTTTGCCACCCTGACCGGGAATACCTTGTGAGCGGATGCGTATTTTTAGCATCCGTGGAGAAAGCAGCCGATGAATTTGCAACCTGCGTCGCGGCCAAGTTCTGCCGCGAGGGCTGACACCGCGGTCAATGCTGACCTGGACTTGATTCGCGCGGTGGCGCGTCAGGACCGCCGCGCTTTCAAACAGCTTTACGACCGTCATGCGCCCCGCATCGGCAGCTATCTACTCAAACTGCTAAAACGACCGGAGTTGGTGGATGAGGCTGTGAACGATACCATGTTGGCGGTCTGGCAAAGCGCCGACCGTTTCGACCCCACCGCCGGACAACTGACGACCTGGTTGTTCGGCATCGCTCATCACAAGGGATTGAAGGTGTTGCGGCGAGTCGGGCGATTTCGCGCCGAGCGGTCGCTTGACACCTTGCCGCCCGCCGCGTGGGACGATGCCGAGGAGCGGGAGGAGACACCGCAAGCCGCCGCTCCCAACAACCCGGAACAAACCGTAATGGGCTGGGAGCTAGGCGATGCGCTGCAATCGGCGCTGGAGCAGCTGTCGATGGAACATCGCAGCGTGATCGAGCTGACCTTCGGCGAGGAACGCTCTTACTCCGAAATCGCGGAAATTGTCGATTGCCCCGTCAACACGGTGAAAACTCGCATGTTCCACGCTCGCAAGAAGCTGGCTCAATTATTGATTCGGCGCGGCCATCTCGACGCCGGGCCAGAGGAGTAAATCCATGCCGACGACCCTTGAGGACCATTCCGCGCCGAGCGCCCACGAACAGATCGTGGCGCTGCTGCCCTGGCGCGCTAACGGCACGCTGAGCCCAGCCGAAACCGCGCGGGTGGAACAACATCTGGCCGCCTGCCCGGATTGCCGCGCCGAGTTGGCGCAATGCCAGGCCTTGGCCGCCGCCGTTCAGGACAATACGGCAAGCTGGCAACCTGCCCCCGGTAGCTTCGAGCGCCTGATGGCGCAGATCAACCAACTGGAAGCGAAACCGGCGCCGGTCAAACCCCGCCCCCCTACGCTGTTCCAGCGTATCCAAGATTGGTTTGGCGCAACGCCAAATCCGATACGCTGGACTCTGGGGCTGGAAAGCCTGGCGGTGGCGGCGTTACTGTTTTTCGTGTTATTGCCGGGGCTACCGACCGCCACGAACTATGAAACCTTGTCAACGGGTCCCGCGCCCACCGTCGCAAGCGGCCATCGCTTGCGCCTCGTTTTTAGCGAATCGGCCACCATTGGCGAAATTCAACGACTATTACAGGATATCGACGGCCACATTATCGCCGGACCGACCGCGCTCGGCGTCTACACCGTGGCGCTGCCCGCCACGGGACAATCAGAACAAAGCCTTGCGAATACCCTGACCAGCCTGCGCGCCCGCAGCCAAGTACGGCTGGCCGAAGCAATCCCCGATGGAGGCGTCCCCTAATGCTGTCATTGCAACCGTTTTCTCTGGCTGGCCTGATTTCGCTTTTGGTCGTCGCCCTAAGCGGCTGCGCCAGCCCCCCCGACCCGGCCGACCAAGGCGCTGGCATCATCGACGAACCCGGCGTTCCCAAGCAGCTGCGGTCGCGGCAGATCATCGTGGCGCTGCCCGACCGTCTGCGCGCCGAATGGCCGGCCATCGCCCGCGACCTACAGGCGCGGCACCAATTGCGACCGGTGGGCGACTTCCCGCTCACTTCCATCGGCGTGCAATGTTTAGTTTATCAAGCGCCCAGCGATCAGCCGTTGGACACCGTGATCGCCAAGCTGAAAAGCGATCCGCGCGTTGAACTGGTGCAAGCCAACCAAAGCTTCGAAGGGTTGCAAGCCGCAAGCCGCGACCCGTACGCCGAGATGGCCTACGGGGCCAAGCTGCTCAAGGTGGATCGGGCCCACGCGCTCAGCACCGGCCAAGGCGTGGCGGTCGCGGTCATCGACACCGGCGCCGACACCGACCATCCGGATTTACGGGGCCGGATCGTTGAAACCTCCACTTTTGTTGAAGGGGGAGAACCGTCGTTTCGAACGGACCGGCACGGCACCGCAATCGCCGGCATCATCGGCGCGCGCGCTGATGGCGCCGGTCTGGAGGGCATCGCGCCGGAAGCGCGCCTGAGCGTGCTGAAGGCATGCTGGTACCCAACCCCGACGGCGGCCAAGGCACGGTGCAGCAGCTGGACCTTGGCGAAAGCGGTCGATTACGCCATCAACCATCACAGCAAGGTGATTAATCTCAGTCTGGGCGGCCAGGTCGATGATTTGCTGGCGCGCCTGCTGCAAGCGGCGGAGCGAAACGGCGCGGTGGTGGTGGTGGCCACCCTGGAAAACCCGGATAACCCCGGTTTCCCCGCTTCGTTGCAGACAGCGATTCCGGCCGTCGCCTGTGATATCGATGGCCGCGTCGCCCCGCGGCGTTGGCGCGACATTCCCTTTGCGGCGGCCGCGCCGGGGATCGATGTAGTCGCGCCGACGCCGCGGACCGGCTACACCTTGTTGTCGGGTAGTTCACTGGCGGCCGCCCATATCACCGGCGTGGTGGCGCTGTTGTTGCAGCAAGCGCTCCAAGCGACGCCCGACCAGATCAGAACCGTGTTGCGGACTAGCGCCAAACCGGTTACCGGACCGAATCTCGCACTCACCTCGGCGGTCGGCCTGGTCGACGCCTGCGCGGCGCTGACCCGTCAGACGCCCCAGCTGCGTTGCCCTTGAGACTGGAGCCTCGCGGGGCGCGCCCTACCGCCCCGCCGGTTTCGCTGTCAATGTTCCCGCAACGCCCGGCGCAGGGTTGCGGCGACCGGTTCCAGCAGATAATCCAGCACGGTGCGTTCTTCGGTCTTGATAAACAATTCCGCGTGCATGCCAGCCTGAAGGCGCACTCCCGCGCCAGCCGCGGCCAGCGAGGCCCCATCCACCGCCACCTGAGCGATGTAATGCGGCGCGCCCGTGCGCGGATCGCTCAGTTGATCGGCGGAAATATAGCGCACCGCGCCGTGCAACAGCGGGGTGGTGCGGGTTGGATAGGCGGTCAGGCGAATGTCCACAGCCTGCTCCAACCGGAGGTCGTCCACATCGTCCAGCCCGACCCGCGCTTCGACCAGCAAGGGTTCGGAATCCGGCACCAGATCCATCAGGCGCTCGCCCGGCTTGACCACCCCACCCACGGTAAAGACTTGCAAATCGACCACCTGGCCCGCGCTGGGGGCGACAATGGCTTGCCGGTGCACGGCATCGCGCGAAGGCCGCTGTTTTTCCTCCAGATCGGCCAGCAGCGCCTTGGCGGTCGTCAACTCGTCGGCGGCCGCTTGCAGGTACTGATTGCGCGCCGCCGCGGCGCGGGCGCGCACTTCTTCCATCCGCTGCCGCGACCGGGCGATGGCGCCGGCCAATTCGGCCTGGCGCGCCACCCGTTCCTGTTGGCCGCGCTTTAAAGCTAAGACATGGACTTTGCTGACCACCTGCCGCCGCTCGCCGGCTTCATTGGCCCCGACTTCTTCCGCCAGCAGCCGGCTCGCTTCCTTTTCCGCGCTCAACTGGGCTTGAAGGCTATTCTGTTCCCGTTCCATTTCCGCGGATTGGTCTTCAAAAGACTTGAGCTGGCGTTCCAGCGCGGTGCGCTTGGTTTGAAACAGCGTGGTCTCGGTCCGAAGCAGTTCGGCGATTTTGGGGTTGTCGGCGCGGGCGCGCAGCCGCTCCGGAAACTCAAGCTCCCGCCGAAACTCACGTTCGGCCTGCAAGCGGGCCACCTTGGCCGCGGTGGCGTCCCATTGCCCCGCCAGCAGATCCAGATTGGCCGCCGCCCGCTCGTCCTCCAGCACCACCAGCGTTTGGCCCACCGTCACCCGGTCGCCGTTGCGCACTCGAATTTCCTTGACGATTCCGCCTTCCAGATGCTGGACGCTTTTGCGGTTGTCAGCGACTTTCACCACGCCGGAGGCGACTACCGCACCGGCCAACGGGGCAAGGGCGATCAGCGCGCCGCCGCCGCCAAAAGTGAGTCCGATCACCAGCAACCCCAAGCGGATCATGTTCCGTCCGTCATCCAGCAGCGGCGAGGACCGCGCCGTCGCTGGCATCGTCCGCGCCATCGCGACGGTAGATTTGGGTTGCAGCGCGCTGTTCAGGCGCTTGCTTTCAAGTTGCACGATGCCGTGGTCGTTCATGGCGGGTTTCCCGTGATGGATAATCTATCGGTAATTCCCGCCAGATCAGCCAAGGGTTCAACGTGCTGGGCCAAACACGGGCATTATTCCCGCCACACTTCGAGTACCGACGCTTTGCTACTGCACAGCCGCATCCTGCCTTCCGCCAGCCGCCGTGGCGGTTTGACTGGATCGACGGTCACACCCAGGCAACTGGGTTTGGGAATCCGTCGAGCTATGCGGGCAAATTACAGGATCAATCGAAATGCGTTTAAGCTCTGTATCGCTGGTCAGTACCCACCGGACCGGCAAGCTGACGGGTGGTTGGATTCATCGCGGTTCTCCCATGCGCACGCATGGCCCAACTTTGGCAACAGGATGATATCGCCCAACTCGCCTGTCCCATTCACGATCGAGTGATATTCACACCATGCGCGTTCGGTCTTATTGGCAAACGCTAGTAGGTAAGGCGCTACTGAAAATCGCGCTTGGCGTTACGCTCATTATCGCTTTGGCCAGCGCGGTCAGTTACCAGATCATCTTCAAAGAGATCGAACAGCGGGCGCTGGATCAGTTGCGCGAATATGCGGTGCAGCGGGCCAAGTTTCATGAAGCCCATTTCGCGCTGGCGCGGGAATTTCATCAGGTGATCAAGCGGGAGTTTCTGCGGCGTTACCAGGCACCCTCCCCCGATTTCGAACAACGGTTCGATCAGTTGATGCGGCGCGCGCCGGATGGCGCGACCCGCAACCGACCGGAGTATGCCGACATCACGCGCTATTCGACGGGCTGGATTCACAAAGACCTGCGGCCCACTCCGGAATTCAAGCGCCTCTGGATGCTGTTCTTCGATCTTTCCGAACAGTTTGCCCAGCTGATCACCACCCGCTTCGTCAATCTGTATTTTCTGCATCCGACCGAATCCGCCAGCCTGGGCTATGACGACCCGACCCGCGCCAAGGGGGCGGCGGGGGCCGCCGACACCCCCGCCGACTGGCCACTCAAGCAGCAAGAATCTTTCCTGATGGCCACGCCGGCTCGCAATCCCAGCCGGGAAACCGCCTGGGCTGGCCCCGAGTACAAGCCAGCTTACCGCCAATTGCTGGCGCCGGCGGTGACGCCGATCGACTTAAATGGGGCGCACCTCGCCACCATCGCGAGCGATACCCTGCTCGACGATCTCGAAGCCAGTATCTTACAGGCCGACATTCGGGGCGCTGGCCATACGGTCTTTCGAGGCGACGGCCGCTTGATTATTGACCAGCGCTATCAATCAAAAATCGTGGCGCACCAAGGGACTTACTTCATCCATCAAACCGGCGATCCGCGTTTGCGCGCCCTGCTGGCGCTAGCGCTTGATGCGCCGGCGTTGCCCCGTTACGGCTACGATTCGGAGGCCGATCAATATTACGCCATCAGCCGGCGGCAAGGCCCAGGCTGGTATTTCGCCTCCACGTTGCCGGGCGGCTTGCTCCGCGCCGAGGCGTTCACAGCGGCGCAATGGGTGTTGTGGACTGGTTTCGCCTCGCTGGCGCTGGTGCTGGCGGTGTTGGCGATGTTGCTGCATCGCCAGATCGCCATGCCGCTGCGGCAACTGCTGGTGGCGGTCCGGCAGATGGGCAAACAGCGGGTGCTGATGCCGCTCAACACCAACCGGCGCGATGAAATCGGCAAGTTGGCGGCCGCTTTTGCCGCCGCCGCCCAGTCGGTCGCGGAAGAAATCCGCCAACGCGACTGGAACCTCCAGCAGGAAAGCTCCGGGCGGATGCAGGTCTATCAAGCCTTGCAGGCCAGCGAAACTCGCTATCGGGTGGTGGCCGAGCAGACTGGCCACATCGTCTACGACTATGACCTGGCCAGCGGCCGAATTGATTGGGCTGGTCCCATTCCGCAAATCACCGGTTACAGCTTGCAGGAGTTCGCGGAATTCGACATTCGCGGCTGGGAAGACCGGATCCATCCCGACGATCGTCCCCAGGTTTTGGGCGCCCTGCGGCAAGCACGCGGCGGGTTGCGCAAATACCAGGTCGAATACCGGTTTCAGCGCGCCGACAACCGCTACATTTACATCGAGGATGAAGGGGTGTTGCTGACCGATCTGAGCCATCGATCCCAGCGGATGCTCGGCACCATGAAGGACATCAGCGAGCGCAAGCGCGCGGAACAGGCGTTGCGGGAAGCGAAGGAAGAAGCCGATCAGGCCAATCGGGCCAAGAGCCGGTTTCTGGCCGATGTCAGCCATGAATTGCGCACACCGCTGAACGCCATTCTGGGATATGCCCAAATCCTGCTGCGGGATGCCGGGTTGGCGGACAAGGCGCGCAACGGTCTTAGCATCATCCAGCAATCCGGCGATCATCTGTTGGGTCTGATCAATGATATTTTGGATCTGGCGAAGATCGAGTCCAATAAATTGGAGGTGCAGGTCGAACCCTTCAACCTGCATGATTTTCTGCAAGGCATTGCCAATGCCTTCGCGGTGCGGGCCAAACAAAAGAACCTGTATTTTCGCACCGTCGCCGACCCCGGGTTGCCGATTCAGGTGCGGGGCGACGAGCGCAAGTTGCGCCAGATCCTGTTCAATCTGATCGGCAATGCCATTAAATTCACCGATGCTGGCGAAGTTGGCTTCGCCATCGCCCTGGAGGGGGAACAGGTTTGTTTCACCGTCACCGACACCGGCCGCGGCGTCCGGGCCGACCAATTGAGCCAGTTGTTTCAGCCTTTCGGGCGGGTCGGCGACCGCCCGCAGGCGACCGAAGGCGCCGGTCTGGGTCTGGTGATCAGCCGGCGGCTGGTCGAATTGCTCGGCGGCACGCTCCAGGTCGAAAGCACCTTCGGCCAAGGCAGCCGGTTCTGGTTCGCGTTGCCCCTGCCAGTGGTTGAAACGCCAACCCGCCAGGCGAGCGCGCCGGATATGCCGATTATCGGCTATCGCGGCCCGCGGCGGCGGCTGTTGATTGCCGACGACAAACGCGAAAACCGGGCGGTGTTGGTCGACATGCTGGCCCCACTCGGCTTCAAGCTGGCCGAGGCGGCCGATGGCCAGACCGCTCTCGCCCTGGTTGCCCAGTTTCAGCCAGAAGCGGTGTTAATGGATATGCGGATGCCGGTGCTAGACGGGCTGGAGGCCACCCGTCGCTTGCGGCAATCCAAGGCGGCGCGCCACCTCATCATCATTGCGGTATCGGCCAGCGCCTACGGCCATCAGCGCGCCCAATATCTAGCGGCTGGCGCGGACGCCTTTCTATCCAAACCGTTCCGGTACCAAGAGCTGTTGGAATTACTGCGCGTCCATCTGGGCGTGGAATGGCGCTATGCCGTTGATCCTGACCGAACAACTCCCGGCGAACCCGCCACTGGGCCCATCGTCCTTCCACCAGACGCCAAGTTAGCGCTGTTGCGGGACTTGGCCCAACGGGGGGATCTCAAAAACTTGCTGGTGCAAATCGAACAGCTGGCCCGCGTCGATGACTGCTACGCCGCGTTGGCAACCGAAGTGCGTGTGCTGGCCGAACGCTTTCAACTCAAAAAAATCAATCAATTGCTGGCTGGAGGGCGTTTATTGCCATGAATGGCGGCATCACCTCTCAAGGCCGGCTGACCCGGCATTACAACCGGCTATTGGCCTGGAGCGCCGTACCGCTGTCGTTGGTGATCACCGTGCTAACCGCCCAGCAATTTTTCAACCAGCGGCAAACCGAATTGAGCCAGCTGCACAAAATCGTCACCGAACAACGGGTGATGCTGAATGCCTTCGTCAGCACCGCCAACCTGCATGTGAGCGCGATGCAGCGTCAGGCCGAGGATTTCCTGGCCACCGCCAGCCAGCGCCATCCCAGCGAGTGGCGCGCCTGGCTGGCGCCGAGCCAGATTGCGGTGGATGGCGGCCTTTTGGCCAGTCTTAGCCTGAATGCGGCCCAGCACACCGCCTTCAAGGACTTGAGCGGCACCATCATGGGTCGGGTGGAACTGTTGGCAAGCGATGCCGCGCGACGGGCTGAAATGGATATGGCGTTCTCGCTATTCGCCCCGCAACGATCGGCCCATGCCGCGACTCCCTTCTTTCGCTGGAGCTATTACTTCTCCGGTAAGGAAGATTTTGTCACCGCCTTTCCTTGGCAAGATAACGCGCTATCGGTGCAATCCTCGCAAGCCGCCACGATGGAGGGTGTGCTCAAGTACTGGTTTGCCTACGACGTTTACCGGCTGGCGACGCCGGAACGCAATCGGGACCGGCACAGTTATTGGACCGACGCCTATCTGGATACCGCGGGAGCTGGGTTAATGGTCTCGCACGCCGCGCCAGTGTACCTGCAAGGCGACTACATGGGCATGGTGGGAACCGATGTGCTGCTGGGCTTTCTCACCGAGTTGCTGCAACGCTTTAGCGAACGCTGGGGATCAGCCTGGATTGTCAGCGAAGGTGGGCACGTGCTAGCCGATCCCGACCACCCGTACACGGCCGCCGATCAACGGGTCAGGACCTTGCGCGATGTCCTGCCCGAATCCTTGCGCGCCGTGCCTGTCGAGCGCTTGTTGGCGCCATCCGATGAGTTTCGGCGCATGGGCGACCATTATCTGCACGCGCAACGGCTGAAGTCGGCCCCTTGGTTTCTGCTGCACACTATCCCGTCTTCCGCCATTACCGCCCGGCTGTTGCCACGCCTTTATCCGGCGCTGATCGTAATCGCCGGACTCGCCCTGACGCTCGTGCTGATCCATGGGTTATTGCGCCGCTACTTTATCAAGCCCGCGTTGGCGCTGGTCAATTATCTTCGGCTTGAATCGGTTGGCCAGACGCCGACCGCGCCGCCGGCCGTCCCGGCGATATGGCAACCGTGGTTTGAGGTTATAACCGCCACTTTTCAAAACAACCGCGACTATTTACGAACCATCGAGAACCTCAACGCCAGCCTCGAACGCCGGGTCGAAGAACGGACGCAACAGCTGCAAACCGCCAACCGGGAACTGCGGTTGGAAGTGGCAGTGCGCCAGCGCGTTCAGGAAGCCTTGCACGCCGCCAAAGCGGAAGTGGACCAAGCCAACCGGACCAAGAGCGCGTTCATGGCGAATATCAGCCACGAGTTGCGCACTCCGCTTAACAGCATTTTGGGGTATAGCCAAATCCTGTTGCGCGACGCCGGGCTAACCGACAAACAACGGATGGGCGTCGACACCATCGACCAGTCCGGCCAGCATCTGGCCGGACTGATCAACGAATTGCTCGATCTATCCAAGCTTGAAGCGCCGGATGTCGAAGCGTTCGTGGCCCGACGAGCCGCCGCCAAGCCAGCGGCGGGGACCGAAACATCCGATCTTGCGTTGGATCGCCAGTTCTTGCCGCCCGCTTCGGAAATCGCCGCCTTGCGGGCGCTGGCCCAGCGTGGCGACATCAAGAGCTTGTTAAATCAGGCTGAGCGCTTGGAACAAAGCAACGCCGATTACCGGCCGTTTGTAGCGCAATTGCGGGTTCTGGCGCAATCGTTTCAGATCAAGCAGATTGTGCGCTGGTTGAGTGATCCCAAGCTTCAGCCTTGAGCGCTCATGGCAACAGACGCATGGCCAATCGATCAAGCTCCATTCCATCGCTAGGCGGTTTCAACAATACCCGACAATTTGGGAATTTCCCAACCTATTGGGAATGGCGGCCCTCATGCCTGTCCAGGACTCTCAAGCCAGCATCGATCATTTAGTCGAAAAATCAATCAATAGCAGTTAGTTTTATTACGTTTAGCCATCCGTGGTGAACTTGGCAAGGCGTTTGCTGTTATGTAATGAATCTTCAAAACACACCGCGGCTGGTCAGCCGCCGGAGTCGCGCCATGACAAAATTTCCACCTTATAAAATTGTTGTTAACGGCAATGACGAAGACGACATTCTTTATGAGAAATGGTACACCAGTGAACCGCGCGACAACTCAAAAAAACCACCCGATTTGGAAAAGATGGAGCTTCGGCCCCGTACCGGTGGCCCCTCTCAAAAGGACGAAATCTATGAAACGGCCGTTGTCAAAGTTTTATCGCAGATCAAGCAGTACAAAACAGGTCAATTAGTCCTTGCCGCTACGTTGAACCTGTCCGCTGATCTTTACATCACGCCGCCCGGTTTTCGCGATTCAATCGCTAACTTCAATACCGATCAAATTGCCTTTCAAATTTGCCCAACGTTTGAAACGAGCGCGTCTTCAAATCAGTTTTATACCAATAATCGTGTTCGTTTTACACCTTTTCTACCAAAGGGCTATTCCTGTAATGAAACGCATATCTCCTCCACTAAGGATGACACGCTTTTACATGAATTGGTACACGGAGCCCGCTTAGGGAAATTAGTCGCAAGCTTGATCAATGAGAACACGGATGACGACTGGGACAATCTCGAAGAATTTTTTGCGACTACGGTACAAAATATCTACCTATCAGAGCGAGGAGATAAAAAGGTACGGAGTGAACATAAGACTGATATCAGAACCATACCGGCCACTAGAGCAGCTTCCGCTGAATTTATGGCCAACAAAACTAATTACCAACGGGTCAAGACTGCCCTGAAGCGCGAAAATCTCGCCCAGCAGCTCGCTAAATTAGAACAGATCCCCTTTAACCCCTTCGCAGAATTTGAACGGGCAAAGCATGATCTCCGGTCGATTTAAGATTAGCCTCGCTCTAATTTCAGTGATTAGCACTACGGATAAATACTCTACAACCTGCAGTCACTTAAAGCATCTAATCTGCCTGCCGGAATACAAGAAAATAGCGTCCCTCGCGTTACTGAGCGCCGCAAATTCTTTTTGTAGCTCAGAGACGATGGCGGACGTTATCCTTTTCTCATCAATTAAACGCTCCGAAGCACTCAGAAAAAGTGATTTCCAGTAATTCAAAAATTCTCTCCTTTTTGTGATTTTCTTCATTCTCCCATCCAGTAGTGGCGCTATGGGATGATCAGTAATTTCTTTGAAACCAGCCTGCAACCCCAAATTTACAAGCTTGATTCCAATATCAGGATCACCACCCAGATCAATTTGATATTGATTAAACGCCTGCCAGTAGTCGCTGATTGCCGGACAATGTGGATGAATATAGAACCCAGAGTTAAATACTTCTGTGCAATATAAAACTCCTTTTGGTTTCAGTACGCGATGTGCCTCCTTAAGAAGGGCAAGCGGATTAGCCACATGTTCCAACACAAAAAAGATGCAAGCCCCATCATAATAATTGTCGGGAAATGGCAAGGCCTCGGCATTCGCAAGATTGAGGCTCACCCTTTTATTATCAACGTAGTCCTTAAGAACCTGCTTGGCACGATTAATCTGTGATTCTTCTTTATCCATACCATGGATGATTAACCGAGGGAATCTTCTCGCCAATACCGCAATTTGCGCGCCGACTCCGCAGCCGATTTCCAATATTCGATGACAATGACTAAAATCAATCTTCTCATACACATAAGGCTCGACAAATTCTCCTTGCTTTAAGAGTCTATCCTGCTCTTGCTTTGAAAAGCCGTGAATGTATCGTTGCTCGACCATGGTTTAGCTTTTTTATTTCACCCCATGCACCAAACGCTTCCCCTTAATTTTTTAGCTTTCGGGCTATTTCTCAACCATTTAGCCTAGCGTCTGTTGTCAGCGACCTCGCCTTAGGAGTAGCTTTCGCAATCACCTACCTTAAAGCGTACCCCAAATCCCAATATTTTAAACGATTCCCAATACTTTGGGAAAATCAGTTACCATTATTTCATGCTTCTGGATTCAACCAATAAAAAGATTAATTAAAAATATATAAAAATCAATGAACTTAAAATTTATCTTTCAATCACTTCCCATTGGCAAAGCGCTTGCTTATATCCATCCAGCGAGTCAATGTGAACGAAGAAATTCAGGCTAATTCTCTATAGCTCTCTAGTCCCGCTGACTAGGTTTTTTATAAAGCTCAATCTAAAATCCAGGAGACCGTGATGAGTACAATTTTTTATAAGACAGTTCTAGCCGCTAGCTTGTTAAGCGCTTTCACGCATTCGGGGTATAGCGCGCCACCACCCAATCCAACGCCGAGTGACACCAAAGGAAATACAGCGGGCGGCACGGCCGCACTCGCTAGTATCACCACGGGTTCCAATAACACCGCCTTTGGATTCATCGCCCAGCAAAACACAACAACCGGCACTTATAATACCGCGGTCGGTGACAGCGTACTCCAGCACAACACCAGCGGCAGTAGGAATACAGCGACTGGTTATGCCGCACTCTACAACAATATTAATGGCTTCAATAATACAGCGACTGGTGTGACCGCGCTCTACAGCAACACCAGCGGCTCCTTGAATACCGCGCATGGTTACCGGGCGCTCTACAGCAATACTACCGGCGTTAGCAACACGGCCAGCGGCTACGCGGCGCTTTGGCTCAACAGCACGGGCGGCAACAACACCGCCAACGGCTATTACGCGCTGCTCTCCAACACCACCGGCAATTACAACACCGCCAGCGGCGTGTCGGTGCTTGAGAAGAACACCATCGGCCACTACAACACCGCCAGTGGCGCGGGCGCGCTCAGAAACAACACCACGGGCGGCAGCAATACCGCCAGTGGGGTCAGCACCCTTGAAAACAACAACACCGGGAACTTCAACACCGCCAACGGGGTATGGGCGTTACGCTTGAATACCGCTGGCGAATACAATACGGCCAACGGGGCCGGCGCGCTCTATAAAAACACCACAGGCAAGAACAACACCGCCGATGGGGCCAACGCCCTCTATGAAAACACGACCGGCATTTTCAATACCGCCAGCGGGGTCGGCGCGCTCAAAAGCAACACCACCGGCAGCAGCAACACCGCCAGCGGCGGCAGCGCGCTGCTCGCCAACACCATTGGCGGTCTGAACACGGCCATGGGCGTTAATGCGCTGCGCAGCGTCGCCGCCGGCAGCAACAACACCGCGCTCGGCGCCAATGCCGGTCTGTGGCTGACCAACGGCAGCAACAATATCTACCTTGGCCATCCCGGCACGGCCGCCGAATCCAACACCCTACGTCTGGGCAACAGCCAAACGCGTACTTTCATCGCCGGCGTGAAAGGCGTCCCAGCCGCCGGTGGCAGCGCGGTTTACATCACCAGCACCGGCCAGCTGGGCGTACAATTTTCTTCCGCTCGGTACAAGCAGGACGTTGCTCCACTCGGCGTTACCAGCGAAGCGCTCTATCAACTTCGTCCGGTGTCCTTCCACTACAAGCACGAACCCGAAGGCCCCAAACAGTATGGCTTGATCGCTGAGGAAGTCGCTCAGGTCTATCCCGATTTGGTCACCCGTGGCTCCGACGGTCAAATCGACGGCGTGCGCTACGACGCCCTCATCCCGCTGCTGCTCAACGAAGCGCAGCAGCACCACCGCCAAGCCAATGCCCTTACTCAGCAACTGGCTGCGTTAAAGACGGAAAATGAAAGCTTGCGGGCGGATTTGAAAGCACAGGCGGCAAACCTGCACGCCGCATTGAGCACGCAGCAAGAAGCCCTGTGGAGCGCCGTGAAACAACTACAGGCAGCGAACGCCTCAGCAGCGGAGGTTGCAATAGCCAACCCATCGCCAGTGATCGGTTACGATCCATAGCCTCCATCCACTCTGATCGAGCACAACCGCAAGGCGGGTCGAGCAACAGCGAAACCCGCCAATTTGTTTTTTGAGCCGGGCCACTAGCCGCTGCCAACCGCACTCGTTTTATCGCTTTCGTTCGAGGCCCAGCTTTTTCATGCGGGCTTCCAAGGTGGTCGGTTTGAGACCGAGCAAGCGCGCCGCGCCGCTCTCGCCACTGACGCGCCAGCCGGTGATCTCCAACATTTTGAGAATGTGCTCTCGCTCCATTGCTTCCAGTGTGGTGACTGACCCCTGGTCAACACGCATTTCCGCGACCGGCTCTCGCAGCCAATCGCCGAATTCGAGGGTTCGGCCACGGCTGACGATGATCGCTCGCTCGATAACGTGCTGCAATTCCCGGACATTGCCAGGCCAGGAATGGGCTTGCAGCCGCGCCAGAGTGGCCAGAGGCACCGTCTCGATGGTCTTGCCGAGGCTGGCGGCATACTTCTGCACGAAGTGACGCACCAGCAGCGGAATGTCCTCGCGGCGGTCGCGCAAGGCCGGGGCTTCGATGGGAAACACGTTCAGCCGGTAGTAAAGATCGGGACGGAACTGGCCGTCTCGACAACGCCGCGCCAAATCCCGATTGGTAGCGGCTATTACCCGTACATCCGCTTTCAGCGTCTGGGAACCGCCCACCCGTTCGAACTCGCCCTCTTGTAACAGCCGCAGCAACTTGGCTTGCAAATCGAGCGGTAATTCGCCGATTTCATCGAGAAACAGCGTGCCGCCATCGGCCAGCTCGAAACGGCCGAGCCGCCGCGCCAACGCGCCGGTAAATGCCCCCTTTTCATGGCCGAACAGTTCACTTTCGGCCAAATGGGCCGAGATTGCCGCGCAATTCAGCTTGATCAGGGGCTTGGCCTGGCGGGCACTACGGCTGTGGATCGCGCGGGCGATCAATTCCTTGCCGGTGCCGGTTTCCCCGGTAATCAACACGGTGGCCTGGGCGCCAGCGACCGCTTCCACTTGCTGGAGGACAGTGCGCAGCGCCGCCGATGCTCCAATCATCTCCTCAAAATCATGCTCCGCCTCAATCTCATCCCGTAGATACAGATTGAGGCCGTGTAGGCGATTGAACGCGAGCTCGGCTTCTTTACGCGCCTGAATGTCGCGCACAATCATGGTATACAGCGGTTGCTCGGCAAGCAGGGTACGCGACAGGGTGGCTTCCGCCGCAAACAGTTCGCCACCAGACCGACGCGCCTCCAGCCCTTCCGGTATCCACAGCGCGGGTTCATCCCGTTGTAAATAGTCCCGGATCAGTTGGCACAAGGGGTCTGAAAGCAAGGATTCGATCTTTTCACCGATCATGTTAGGCGCCGGCTGTCGAAATACTTTTTCGGCTGCTGGATTGAATAAGCTGATGCGGCCATCGGCGTCGAAAGCGACGATGGGGTCCATTGCGCCAGCGAGGATCGCGGCCAAGCGCGCTTCTCGTTCGGCCACGTCGCGCTTGAGCTGTTGCAAGGTAAGATGAGTATGAATGCGCGCCAGTACTTCTTCGTGCTGAAAGGGCTTGGTGACGTAATCGACCGCGCCTAGCCGCAAGCCCTTGACCTTATCCACCGTATCGCTCAAAGCGCTCATGAAGATGACCGGAATGTCCCGTGTCTCAGGTTGTTCCTTCAAGCGCCGGCAGGTCTCAAACCCGTCGATTCCCGGCATCATCACATCCAGCAAGATCAGATCAGGTCGGGCGTAAGCGGCCCGTTCCAGCGCGCTTTCACCATCCTCAGCCACCAATACATCGTAGTTGGCCTCACTGAGTAGATCGTACAAGACGCTGAGATTGGCTGGCGTATCGTCCACCATCAGGACAACAGGGGGAGGCTGCAAATTTTCGGTCATTGAGTCAACAAGTCCTGGCTGGATTTGATTGGATACTTTAAATCCGTTATCACCTCGGAACGGTAGTTTGATAAAGATCCAGAGGGGGAGCAATCGGATCATAAAGTGGCTTAAAATCCGCCATTTTTCCATCCCATCTGCTTTTTTTCAGTTGCCCGAACTGGGATGTATTGAATGACTACCTGTTTGCCCAACCGAAAAATAGCGGTAGATTGACTTACAACGCCGGCTTGGCTGCTATTGACTGGAACCTACTAAGATCATGCGCGTTATTTATAGCAGAGATTGAGTAGTATCGGCTCGATTTTATTTGCAGCGCACTGCACCGATCATTAAGCATAAATTCTAGCCCTTATTGTATTTCTCTTAGGAATAAACAGTAACGATTCCCTGCCATAATACGCCAAACCTAACTACAATAGAACTGTACTATTCAAGGCGCTCTTAGAATAAATCAAGGTTAAACCGCAATATAATTGCGGGATTAAAAACCTATTTACAAGGATCTTTTTCACCAAAAGTAGCATTTTTAGCGAAAAAAGACCTAATATTTAAAAAATAAAATATTGAAATTTTTATATAAAACAATAGATTAAAAAATATTATTATATTGAATTCAATTTTATAAAGTATTTGCTAGCATTAAAGCAATTGCCATAGAGCGCAATTATGAGGCGCTCGCTAATTAAATCTCAAAATTTGGAAGGCATCCCAAATTTCACATTCCAGCGTCTTGTTAGCCATTCCAAGTGAATGGTCGGCCTTGAATCTTTAACCTTGAAGAGCGGAGCGCGCGATGAATAAAATTTTTCAAAAAACAATTTTAGCCGCCAGCGCATTAGCTGCTTTCGCGCATGGCGCCCACGGAGCGCAACCGCCCAATCCGACAGCGAGTGACTCCTATGGAAACACAGCAGGCGGAACAAGCGCGCTTCTTAGCGTCATTCCTAGTAGCGGCCAAGGCTTTTACAATACCGCCTTTGGATGGCAGGCTCTCCGTCAAACTACCACTGGCTACAATAATACGGCCACCGGCGCAGTCTCGCTCTACTTCAACACGTCTGGCCACAACAATACCGCCCACGGATACGGAACACTTTATAGCAACACCACGGGCAACTACAACACCGCCCACGGATACGCCGCGCTCTATCTCAACACAAGCGGCAGCTACAATACGGCTTTCGGGTATTACTCTCTGTTAAACAATACAATCGGTATTTTAAATACTGCTAACGGATACTACGCACTTTATGGCAACACCACTGGCATGAACAACACCGCCAGTGGCGCGCACGCACTTCGATATAACACCACCGGCAGTAGCAACACCGCCAACGGATACTACGCACTGGAAAGTAACACCACCGGCGGTAGCAACACCGCCAGCGGATACTACGCACTGGAAAGTAACACCACCGGCGGTAGCAACACCGCCAGCGGGGCATTCGCCCTTCGTTTTAACACCACCGCTGGCGGCAATACCGCTAACGGCTATAGCGCGCTCTATTTCAACACTATTGGGGCATTCAACACCGCCAGTGGGGCCGGCGCTCTTCAAAATAATACCGAAGGCACCTATAACACAGCCAGTGGGGTCAACGCGCTTTACAAAAACATCACGGGCAAGAACAACATTGCCGATGGAGCCAACGCGCTCTATGAAAACACGACCGGCACTTTCAATACCGCCAGCGGGGTCGGCGCGCTCAAAAGCAACACCACCGGCAGCAGCAACACGGCCAGCGGGGGCAGCGCGCTGCTCGCCAACACCACCGGCAGCAGCAATACCGCTGTGGGAATCAATGCCCTGCGCAGCGCTACTACTGGGAGCAGCAACATCGCGCTCGGCGTCAACGCTGGTCTGTGGCTGACCAACGGCAACAACAACATCTACCTTGGCCATCCCGGCGTGGCCACCGAATCCAATACCTTACGCATAGGCAACCCACAAACCCGCACCTTCATCGCCGGAATCAAAGGCACACCAGTCACCGGCAGCGCCGTGTATATCAATAGCGCCGGCCAATTGGGCGTTCAAGTCTCCTCCGCTCGCTACAAGCAAGACATTACCCCGCTCGGTGCCATTAGCGAAGCGCTTTATCAACTCCGTCCGGTGGCCTTTCACTACAAGCACCAACCCGAAGCCCCCAAACAATACGGCTTGATCGCCGAGGAAGTCGCTCAAATCTATCCCGATCTGGTCACCCGCGGCCCCGGCGGTCAAATTGACGGCGTGCGCTACGATGCCCTGATTCCGTTGTTGCTCAATGAGCTTCAGAGCCAACACCAACGCACCACCGTGCAGGCCGCGCAACTGACGCAACAGGCCCAGCAACTGGCCGAATTGAAAGTCGAAAACCAGCGCTTGGAGGCCAGATTAAACGCGCAGAGCGACAGTCTCTGGGCGGCGGTAAAACAGCTACAACAGCAGGACAGCCAACAGCAAGTAGCGCGGCAGGTCGCCGCAACCACGACCCTATCGGCGACGGCTTTCAAACCACAAGCGCATCGCTAAATCCAGCCATGGCGGAGGAGTGAAAGGGCTAGTGAAAGCCGCAAAATGCGCGGACATTAACTCTTTCCACCCCGAATCACCTGTGGGGTGAGCGCACTGCCCCCGCGCAACTGCTTGAGCACTGTTTCGCGGGGGCCAAACAGGTGGGACTGGCCGTCCTTGAGCAGCAGCAAGCTATCCATCTCCGGCAACAGCGTCGTGCGATGGCTGACGACCACGACAGTCGCGCCAGCGGCCCGCACTGCCCGCAACGCGGCTCGTAGCGCCTGTTCGCCCTCCCCATCCAAGCTAGCATCTGGTTCGTCCAGCACCACCAAGCGCGGCTGGCCATAGAGCGCGCGGGCGAGCGCGATGCGCTGGCGCTGGCCGCCCGACAAGCCCGTACCGCCAGGGCCAACGGGCGTATCGTAGCCGCGCGGCAAGCGCAAAATCATCTCATGCGCGTGGGCTTGGCGCGCGGTCGCCACGACTTGCTCAGGATCAACCACATTCAACCGGGCGATATTTTCCGCCACCGTGCCCGCGAATAATTGCCCGTCTTGCGGTAGATAACCCACGTACTGCCCCAGCCGTTCCGGCGCCCATTGATTCAGTTCCGCGCCGTCAAGCCGAATTTCGCCGCCGCTCGGACGCCAGCATCCCGCCAGTAAGCGCGCCAGCGTCGACTTACCGCTGCCGCTGGCCCCAATGATCCCCAACGCCTCGCCGGGTTCTAATTTAAAGCTCACACCGTGGAGCAGTGGCCGCTCAACGCCAGGGGCGAAATAACTCAGCCGGTTGGCGGCCAGAGCGCCAACCGGAGCCGGCAGCGCCGTAAGCGGAGCCATTGGCCGAACCGCTAACAGCGCATCCAATCGCTGGTAGGCAGTACGCGCTTCAACCCAGGCTTTCCAGCCACCGATGGCAATCTCGACCGGCGCTAAAGCTCGCGCCAATAACAGCGTGCTGGCCAACATCACGCCGGAGGTGGTGGTTTCCTCGATCACCAACCGGGCCGCCGCCGCCATGATGGCCACCTGAATCAACCAGCGGGCGCAACGGCTCAAGGCGCTGATCGACCCGCTGGCCCGTCCAACCTGCAACCATGCACCGAGCATCGCAGCGCTCGCGTTTTCCCAGCGCTGGTGTAAGGCCGGCAACATGCCAAGCGCTTGAGCGGCTTCCGCATTTCGCACAGTCGCATCAGCGACGTTGGCGGCAAATCGAGCCTGACGGTGAATATCGCGCAACGGAGCGCGGGTCAACCGTTCGTTCAGATAGGCCAAAAAGGCCAAGGCCAAGGCCCCAACGCCAGCGATCACGCCAAGGCTAGGATCGAGCAACGCGATCAGCCCCAAGTACAGCGGCGCCCACGGCGCATCCAACAGCGCCGCCATCGTGCCGCCACTCAGGAAACCCCGCAGTTGGGCGACATCCGCCAGACCTGCCACATCAGCCTGCGTTGGGTTAAGCGCCCGCCGTAGCGTGCCTTCCAGCACGGCTGGTCCAAGCAAGGATTCCAGACGAGCCCCCGCGCTCAGCAGTAGCCGCCCGCGCACGATCTCCAAGGTGGCCTGGGTGAGCAGCGCCCCCACCACCATTAGCGTGAGCACTAGCAAGGTCGGTTCGGAACGGCTGATCAGCACCCGATCAAAAACTTGCAGCGAATACAATGGCACAGCCAACAGCAAGAGATTGATAAACAGGCTGAATAGCCCGGCAAACCAAAAATGGGAACGGCATTGCTGGAGATAAGCACGCATGAAAAAACCCTCGCTGAACGGTTGGAACGGGTGATTAAGCGTCGGACTGAGGCCAAGCCACGCCGGACTGTTATTCAGTTATTTCCCAGCGAGGGACGGAGGGTTTAATCGCGGCGAAAAAAAACGGCGCCCACCGGCGCCGTCTAACAAAACAGACCACTTGGCCTCAGATCAGAGGAAACTGCCGGTCACTTGAATGTCAGCGTCGATCAGCATGGTCGCTTGGCCGTTGGTGTAGACATCATAAACTTGGCCACCGATAGTCTGTTGCTGACCCGTATCGTCCCAGCCGAAATCGGTGACTGTAACCTTGTCATTAATATCACCATCGATGCGGAGCTTGTGTTCGCCATTCATTGCGAACACATCGTTGAACCCCAGGAAAGCCTGACTGTTGGCCGTCCCGACCCGCATATCGAGCACCTCGACATTTTGGATAAACGTGTCGTTGAGGGTTCGAAAATCCAAGGTTGTGCTCACGTTGTTGACCCGCAGAGTATCGATGCCAGTGCCGCCGTTGTATTGGCCGGCGCTTGCACCGACAAAATCATTGGGATCGTAGATCAGAATGTCATTCTCCGAGCCGCCGTCGTAGCGGTCGCGGTCCAAGCTGCCGTCCAACACATCCGCGCCGCCGCCGCCGCTGAGGACATCCAGGCCCTGACCACCGTTGAGATTATCGTCATGGTTACCACCACTCAGGGTGTCGTTGCCAAAATCGCCGCGTAGCGTGTCGCGACCGTCGCCGCCGCTGAGGATATTGTTGGCGACGTTACCGGTGATGGCATTATCGCCGCTATTGCCGGTGCCATTGATGGCCGAGGTGCCGACCAGCGTCAAGTTTTCGACATTGACGGTCGAATTCAGCGAGAAGCTAATCGAGCTTTCCACCTTATCAATATCGGCCCCGCCATCAATCAGGCTATCGGTACCGCTACTGGAATTGATGACCAAGGTATCGTTGCCACCCTCGCCGCGCAGGGTATCGCTGCCCGAACCGCCGTCCAGCCGATCACCGCCGCCGCCGCCGTTCAGCGTGTCGTTGCCGCCGCCGCCAGACAAGGTGTTTGAGCCGCTGTTACCGGTGATGACATTATTGCCACCGTCGCCGGTGCCGTTGATGTTACCAGTCCCTGTCAGGGTCAGATTTTCCACGTTTCTGGCGTTGCCCAAGCTGTAGGAAATCGAGCTTTCCACCCGGTCGGTGCCGCCAAACAACAGGTCATCATCAACAATGTCGCTCACATTATCAACGACATATACATCGTTTCCGCCGCCGCCCTTCATGGTATCCGCGCCGCTCCCGCCATTGAGCCGATCATTACCGCCATCACCAAACAGCGTGTCGCTTTGCGCGTCGCCAAACAAACTGTCGTTACCACCGCCACCGTGCAGAATATCCGTGCCATTGCCGCCGCGCAGGGTGTCATTGCCATCATTAAAGACAAAATCAAACAACTCACCGTCGCCAAAAATCTCGTCGTTACCATCCCCGGCGTCGATGGTGTCGCTTCCCCCCATCCCTTTAATCTTGTCGTCGAAATTTCCAGGGAAGCTTTGGTTGTCATTGCCAGAAGTCAGCGTGATATTGCGGTCGAAAGCCATGATGGATCCCCTCGAAAATAGATAGATTGGTCAAACCGTTAGTTCGTATCGAATCAGGCGTTTTAAAGGTTGGCTGTATTTGCCGCCCTCTTAGCTCTCTATTCCCAGCCAACCTGGCGATGGTTTAAACCGCATCAAACTTTTTTAACGACCACCGGCCGCGCCGCCCGTACCCGACAGCGCCGACCTCGAAGATCGTTGCTTAGCTCTGTGCGATAATGACGCCCTTCTTTCATTTCGAGCTTTACCGATGTGTGCTGATTCTGTTGAAAGCCCGGCATTGCCCGTTACCGGCCCATCGCAATCGCTGGCGACGGCGGTCGATTTGCTGATGCAAACCGGCAGTTTGCTGCTCCAGCACGGCGCCGATGCCGCACGAGTGGAAGGCAGTTTGAAACTGTTAGGGCTAGGCTTGGGCATCGACCGGATCGATGCGGTGGTGATGTCGAAAACGATCCTGTTGACGGCTACTCGCGGCGAGGCCCACCATACCCGCATCGCCCGCGTGCCGATGGTGGGCGTTAACATGAACAACCTCAACGAAATAGAGCAGCTGCTCCGGCTGTTTCAACAGGGACAGGCCACGCCCGCACAATTTGCAATGGTGTTAGAACGAATCGCCAATCTGCCCCATCACTACGCGCGCGGGGTGATCGTGATCGGGGTTGGCTTGGCCTGCGCGGCGTTTTGTCGGCTGTTCGGCGGCGACTGGGCCGCGTTGGCGGTGACCGGCGCGGCGGCCGCCACGGCGGCCTGGGTGCGGATGTGGCTCCACCAACGGCGCATCAATTATTTCCTAGTGGTCCTGTTCACCGCTCTGGTCGCCAGCCTGTTAGCCAGCGGCGCGCTCTGGTTCAGCCAGACCCCGCAAAACGCCTTGATGGCGTCGGTGTTGCTGTTAGTGCCGGGCGTTCCTCTCATCAACGCCAGCATCGATATCCTGCGCGGCCACATTTCCGCTGGCCTGGCCCTAGCCACCACCAGTCTAGTGGTCTTCCTGGGCATCGGGGTAGGGTTGGGCATCGTGGTATGGTTGTTCCAGGTGCGGTTATGAACGACTACGACCTGGTTTTACTGTTGGCTGAAAAGGGGTTTTGGGCTGCCGTTGCGACTTTGGGATTTGCGGTGCTGTTCAACGTTCCCAGGTACGCCCTTCCTTACTGTGGGTTGATCGGCGCATTGGGCTACGCCTTGCGTTTTGCGCTGATGCGCGATGGGATGGGCATCGTGTTCGCGACACTGCTGGCGGCGCTGCTGATCGGGATCCTAGCGACCGCACTGGCCCAACGCTTTTCGGTGAGCGGCATCCTGTTTGCGGTTAGTCCGGCCATTCCGATGATTCCGGGCAGTTATGCCTACCGGGCGGTGATGGGTGTCGTGACGGTCGCTAATTCCTCTTCTCTGGCGCGCGGCGGGGAGTTGATGCTGGCTTTGGACAATGCCGCCAAGGCGATGCTCACCATTCTATTTCTCAGCTTTGGAGTCGCGCTGCCAGGTTTGGTGTGGAGCACGCTCCGCCGCGAGACTTAATGACATAAAACAGGAAACTTCAATGCACAAAAACCGCTGGCTATCGCTCTTACTTTGCCTGAACGGTGCGCTACTGTTGGTTGGTTGCGCCACCTCGCCAACCACGGTGGACAGTTACAAACGTTCCGGGTTTCTCGACGAAACCACTTACGGAAAGCTCCAACCCGATCCTGATGGCACAGGCGCGCTGAGCTACCGCAATGCCGATCTCACCTTGAAAAAATATAACAAAGTCCTGTTAGAGCCGATTCAAGTACTGGAGCAGGCGAGATTCGTCCAGCACGACAGCGCGGCGGGCCATCAAGACGACACCAACCGTCAGGACACTACGGGCCGGCAGGCTATCGATCCCGCACAACTCAAGAGCTTGACTGATTATTTTCAGCAAGCGCTGGTTAAAGCGCTGGAACCGGCGTATCCCATCGTGAACCAGCCGGGACCAGAGGTCGTGCGGGTTCGAATTGCAATCACCGAACTCACGCCGACCAGTCCCGCCATGAGCGTAGTGACCTTGGTCATGCCGTTTGGGATCGTGGCGGACTTGGCGTCGGGCGGCGCCACCGGCGGCACTTTTTATCTGGGCGACACCGCTATCGAGACCGAACTTCGCGATAGTCAGAGCAATGCGCTGGTGATGGTCTACGCCGAGAAACGGCGCGGTAAAAAATACGACCTGGAGAGCGGTCAGGACGGGGAGTCAACGATGAGCAAAACGGTGGATTCTTATGCCCGGGCTTACACGACGTGGGGTTACGCGGAGCAGGCTTTCGACTACTGGGCGCGAAAACTGCGCCGACAACTCGATCAAGCGCACGGTGTCGCAACACCAGCGCCAGCCACCGCACCAGCCTCAACCCCAGCGCCTTGATCAATCCCAATCAAACAGGCTACTCAATGGGATGGGCGCTTTCGCTTTCAGGCGTCGCCGTTAGGCTTGGTGAAGGCGCGAGCTAGGTGATCTGCTATTTGGAGGGAAGCGACCGAGGAAAAAGTCTGCATGAGCTTGCCAAATTCGGCAAGGAAAATGGGACGTACCCATTCCATTGCATTGCCCGCAACCTGTAATAAGGGGGAAGCGGCGCGGACTGGCTCACCCTCAAAAAAGGCGTTTTTGTTATCGCGCGTCAGCTCACCCACGATAAAGCCGAGGCTGCCCGCCAGCAATAACGCAGCGGGAGAAGTAGCGCGTTGACGAATGTGTTGGGCCAAAAACACCCGGCGCTTAGCGATCCATTGCCGCCGCTCCACAATACGGCGCTCGGCGTCGGCGATTTGCTCCGCCAAAGAGCGTGGTTCATGAGGCTCCCTCGATTCTATTGCCATCAATAATCCTCCGGGTCTTTCGGGTCCGCCAGCAGGGTTTTAAGGCTGCGCGCGGTGGCGGCGAATTTCAGGTGGCCAAGCTGGCGATAGATCAGGAAGAGGAGGATTAAGGCGATGATCAGGTTGCCGCCAGCCGCCAACCCCAGCGCCGTACTGCCCGTTAGCAGATTCCGCTCCACCACGAACAGGACAACGGCTCCCATCAAGCCTAGCCAAGCGCTCAGCAGTAAAATTGCCGCGATCACGCCCAGGGCAACCATCGTGGCGAGGCTAGACCCAGCCTGTTTGGCTTCCAGCGTCGCGAGCTTGACATGATCCAACGCGATCCCGCGAAACTGATCGACCAATGAGCGCACCTCTCCCAACATTCCAGAGTAAATTTCCGAAGAGGTGGAAGAAGCGCGCGATTCCATAGATTCACTCACGGCAGTAGACGAATCCAGAGTTGAGGTTAATTGCGAGTTCTCAATAACCGGCTCAGCACAAAACCCCCAACCGCGGCGATGGCCAAGGCTTTGACCGGATTCTGATGAACATAAAGCCGTACCGTTTCGGTCAGATCTTCTTGAGCGTTTGTAAGCTCCTTCTTTGTCTCGCTGACTTTTTCCGCGACCTGGGCCGCCACATCGGACGCTTTGTCCGCCGCTCTGGAAGCTACATCGGACGCTTTTTCGGCGGCTTGATTAGCCATATCGACGGCTTTACCAGCCACTTGCGCGGCGACATCCGACGCTTTTTCAACCGCCTCATGGGCGCTGGATGCGACGCGATCAACAGCTTGATTTACATCAAATTTAGAGACTTCCATTACACTCTCCCGCTAAGCAAAGTTTGGAGTTAAAACAGTGAAAAACGCAAGCACAAAGTAAGGGGTTGGAGTCGATCATTTTTACTGCGATCCAACCCATTCTTATCTAAGAAGAAACACCTTCAATCATGCGTGGTGGCATTCTTGAGCCAGGTCTCTTGGTCGGTCGTGGTCAGGGAGTCAATAATTTTTCGCTCGGCCGCCAGCCAAAAGTCGAGCGTCGAACCACAATGGCGTCCAGCGGCATCCCAAAGCTGATGGGCCGAATGGCGAATCTGCTCCAGATAAGCCGCCGGCGAAAAGGCTTCAAACGTCTCGGCCAGCAGAGCGGACTTACCCAGATTAGCCTCAGCCGTCCGGGCCACCGATTCCGTCAACCGCCGCAGATGCTTTTCGGCGGCTAACCAGTAATCCAGCGCCCGTTGGTGCCGTTCGGTGCTGGCGGCCCACATACTGTAAGCCAGTTCGCGAACCCGATACAGATACAGAGCGCGTAGCGCCGATGGCCAGGCGGTCGCATTCGCGGCCGCCACAGTGCCAGCGACGTTTGCCCGACGGGCCGAATCCGCCGTCAGTTCTACGACCATCTGTTCGGCCATCACCCAAAAATCAAGCGCCGTCTGACTTAAATCGCTGCCGGCGGCGCGCCAGATATGATGAGCCAGATTGCGAATCTCTGGTTCCAGATCGTTTTCGGTCGAGTGCATGGCTCTGCCTCCACGGCTCCATCAACTTAAATCGAAGCGTTGGACTTTATGGCAGAAGCCGCGCTTTCTTTTATAGGCGACTTTGTTTCCCTCACCTCGGTCATGGCCGAAAAATCGAAACGGCCGAGCTGTTTAGCATCAGGCATTACAGAAGACGTTAAAGTCTGTTGGGGCTCGGGAATCAAGTAGGACGATAGAGCCAGCGCCGCGGCAAACCCTAAAAATACGAGCTGTTTACGATGGATTTGAAGGTTCATCGGTATGGCCTCCGGATTGATCTAAGACCTGCCACTGCTTTGCCAGTACTGTAGAAAACCCTTGCTCGCTCTCCCAGTGCCATTCGTCACGTGGACAAAATGAAAATAGTCACGAGTTTTTGATCTTTTTAAACAAAGCAAGCCGGTCGGCTTCTATTCATGCCTCGAATTGCAACACGATGCGCGTACCGGCCCCAGGCTGGCTGTTTAGATCGAGCCGCGCCTCGATCAGTCCGGCCTGCTCGCGCATGCCGCGTAGGCCATAGTGATTGGGATAAGGTTGGGTTGGATCGAAACCGATACCATCGTCGGCGATCTCAATCCGGACTTGCGCGGGATAGTCAGGGTTCCAATACCCCATTGCGGTAGGGAGCGATTCGATCCATTGCAAGATGATTTGCACGGTCTTGGCCTCCGCGTGTCGCTCGATGTTATTTAACGCTTCCTCGACAATGCGGAACACGGTTTCGGCCCGTTCGTCCGCCAGGCCGGCGGCTTGCGTGTCGGCGTGGAAGGCGACGTTGACGCCAGAACGCTCCTGGAAGCGGTTCAGCAATTGCTGCAAGGCCGATCCGAGGCCCTCATCGCGCACGCTGTTGTGGCGCATTTGGGTAATGGCGGCCCGCGCGTCGGCCAAGCCAGTGGTGGCCACGGCCTCAGCTTGCCCCAATTCGGCATCCAGTTCGGCGGGATCGAGGCGATGGTACAGCTTGCGAATTACCCGAATCTGAGTCAGCAGCGCCATCAGCGAATGCGCCAGCGTATCGTGCAGCTCGCGCGCCAGCCGCAACCGCTCGCGGGTGATCGCCGCATGGCGCGCTTCCTCGGCCAATCGTTCGATGCGAACGGTTCGTTCGGCCACACGGGCGTCCAATTCCGCGTTTAAAGTCGCCAGCGCTTGTTTATCATGCTGGAGATGGCTGACTAAATCATTCAGCGTCGCGCCGATGCGACCAATTTCATCCTTGCCGGCTGGAATGGTCAAATTATCCTGTCCTCCTTGGCGAACCGCTTGCGCCTGGGTGTCCAGCACCGCCAGACGGAGCGTAAGTTTGTGGGTAACGAACACCACAACCAAGGCGGAGATCAAACCAGCCGATAGTACTACCCAAAACACCGTGCGGTGGGCCAGGCGGGCGCGGGCCAGCGCGACATCGGCAGCCTGCCGCACGACCACGACCCAACCAAAACCTTTCTGCTGTTCGGGAGGAACGGCATTGTGGCAAACCACGTAGCGGCCGCCCTCGCTGAGATCGTTGTCCGCTGTTACGGTGTGGCCAAGCCATTTTGGTGGGCCTAACACCACCATCCTGTCTCTCGTGGCCAGCAATAGATCAAGCGGTCGGCTCGTCTCCAGCTGGCTGAGTAAAGCCCTCTCTTGGCGTTCGATCCACTCCCACGACAAGCGTGCCCCCAGTACCCCGAACCACTCGCCTGAGGGTCGCGCCAGCGGGACGGCGGCTACAAAGCCTGGCATCCAATCGGTTGGGTGGGTATCGGCTAAATGCTCATCGAGCAAGGGGACATCACGGGCGCTGCCAAGGAATTGGCCTTCACGGCCTTTCTGAAACCAAGACCGCGCGGCGACATTCTGGTCTTGGATGCTTTGGCCGGCGGTGGTTAAGATCTGGCCGCGCTCATCCGCCACGCCGAGCCAGACAAATTCAGGAAATTGCACCCGCAGAGTTTCCAGATTCTGGTGCCAGCGCGGGATCTGGACGCCATGCGCTTGATCGGCGGCAATCTGGGCGGCGGTCGCCTGTAGCAGTAACAGTCGATTTTCCAGACTGGTATCCAGGGCTTGACGGATTTGGGTGGCGAACTGAGACAACAAGCGTTCGGCATCAGCCCGCGCCCGCTCGGCGGCTTCCTTGGCGGCCAGATTCGCTCCCACCAGCGCCGCAACCGAAATAATGAGGAATACCGCCCACCCAAGCGCGGCGCTCAGGTAGCGTTGCGGGTTAAGATACTGGATGAGACTCATGAATTAATCCTGCACTGACCCGTTGCGCCGAATGTCAATAGAGTGACCTTGGTCATGTAAAATCGTCACCATCAAGTGTCGTTCGCCACTGTGATCGCGGAATGAATATCTGCACAATAAACTACCGCATTCATTAAATTCTCTAGTAGTTGGGTTGAGCTTTTATTCAAGCCAACATTCTAAACGGGACGCAGGCGCGCACATGATAGACGAACTAACCCAGGAGGTGGCTCGCGCAACCAAGCTGCCACCAGCGCAGGCAACGCTAGCGGTTAAAGCGGTGTTACGTTTTTTAACCGCGCGTTTGCCCTCCCGTTTAGTAGGAGAAATGCATGCATGCTTAAAAAAATCCGCCTCATTTCAGCCAACAAGCGTTTCCTCGCCATCGAAGCAAGATGATGACCAAGAACGCCAGTGACGGCGATGCGTTTGATAACGGTGCCTATCTTCTGCGGCTATTGATCGTCGACGACCAGCCGCTGATTCGGCGTGGGCTGGCGATGATGCTAGCAGCTGAAGCGGATATCGAGGTTGTGGGCCAAGCGGCGGATGGTCTGGAAGCCATCGAGCAAGCGCTGGCCACCCAACCCGATATTGTCGTGATGGACCTCCAGATGCCGCGCGCCAGCGGTATTGTGGCCACTCGCGAAATCACCGCAAAGCTACCCGCAACCCGCGTGGTGGTGCTAACGACGTACGACCATGATGAGCTGGTCTTCGAGGCAATCTGCGCTGGTGCGCAAGCCTACTTGCTCAAAGATGCTTCCGAAGCGGATGTGCTAGAGACGCTGAGAGCGGTCCGACGCGGGGAGTCGCGCCTATCGCCGACCATTGCCCGCAAGGTGATGGATCAATTCCGCAGCTTTGCTGGCTCAACCGCGAGGGCCGACGCCCGACCGACCGACAACGCGACTGTTGGAACCCCTTCCAGTGCTACCCTCACTCCCCAGTTAGAAACGCGGCTAACGACACCCTCGATTAAATCCACGGAGTCGCCGCCAAGCGCCGGTCCATTGGCAACGGCCGATTCGCTGACCGACAAAGAAGAACGCATCCTCGACCTGTTGGCGGAAGGTAAAACCAACAAACAGATTGCGGCGGCGATTTTCTTGGCGGAAGGTACCATTAAAAATTACGTCAGCCGGATCATGGAAAAGCTGCACGCTCGCAGCCGTATCGAATTAGCGATGCACGCCGCCAAGCGGCGGCGTTGATTCTTGCCGGACTTTGTAGGCCGGACCCTTCTTAAGATCTCATCCAGCGGTTTGCGCCCCATCCATTCAGCTTCTCAACAGTGGGCTTCTTTAGGGCTGCGGAAGACGCTCATTACGACGTGATTGAGACTCGCGTTGCTACCTTCGGCATCGCCGAAAGCCAGTAAAGTGACCTTCGTCATCGGCTTAAATCGTGACCATCAGATGCCATTTGACACTGTGCGCACCCAGCCAAGCTCTCTACCATTTGCCCCATCAGCGTCGTTGAGGTCTTGCCAGAACTCCGACCAAGCGGCGTGGGAAAGAAGGCTTAACTTTAATTTTCACGCATCTAACCGCATCACAATTTAGGAGATTCCATGAACGACAACAATCCTCGTAACGAAGATCCGATCAGCGGCGAGCCGGGCGCTCATCCGGTGGGAACTGGCGTCGGCGCGGCCGGCGGCGCGGTGGCGGGAGCCACGGTCGGCTCGGTTGTCGGCCCGGTCGGTACTCTAGTTGGCGCGGTGGTCGGCGCGGTGGTCGGTGGATTGGCGGGTAAAGAAGCCGCCGAGTCGGTGAATCCGACCATCGGAGCCGATGAAGACGGTTACTGGCGCGGTGCGTATGCCACTCGCCCTGGCTATCAAGCTGGCTACAGCTATGACGACGACTATGCCCCCGCCTATCGTCTCGGCTACGAAGGACGCGGCCGCTATCAAGGCGTCTATGAAGACAATGAAGGCGACCTCGCCGCCGAATGGGAACGGATCAAAGGCAAATCTCGCTTGACGTGGGAACAAGCCAAATTCGCCGTGCGCGACGCGTGGAATCGCTTCGAAGGCAATGTGGAAGATGCCGTCGGCGATCATCCGGTAGCCACTGGCGTGGGTGCAACGGGTGGCGCGTTGGCCGGCGCGGCGATTGGCTCCGTGGCCGGCCCAATCGGGACAGCGGTGGGCGCGGCGGTGGGCGCGGCGACTGGCGGCATGGCCGGCAAGGGCGCGGGCGAAGCCGTCAACCCGAAACCGAGCGACGATCATGCCGATCATAACCTAGCCACGGGCGTCGGCGCGGGTACTGGGGCAGCGACTGGCGCGGTGGTGGGCGCGATTGGCGGCCCGGTTGGGATGGCGGTGGGCGCGGCGGTGGGCGCGGCGGTGGGCGGCACGGTCGGTCATGGAGCTGCCGAAGTCGTTAATCCGGCAGCCGAAGACGAATACTGGCGTGGCGCTTACGCCAACCATCCAGACTATGTTCGCGGCTACAGCTACGACGACGACTATGCCCCCGCCTATCGCTTGGGCTATGACGCACGGAGTCGGTTGAAAGGCGCTTTCGACGCCAGTGAGCGCGACCTCGCGATTGAGTGGGAACGCATCAAGGGCAAGTCTCGTCTGACCTGGGAACAGGCTAAGGTAGCGGCCCGTGACGCTTGGCACCACATTGAACGCGCGCTGCCCGGCGATGCTGATGGCGATGGTCGTTAAACCCTGACGCTGGATCTAGCAAGCTGCCAATGGCTCATAAAAAAGCGTTGGCGACTTGCCAAGGTTCCAAAAACGGAAAAGAGCCTGCATTGGCCAGCTTTTCCCGAGTAACGTCTTATAAATCTTAGAGGATTTAATCATGGATATTACCAGTTTAATCATTTTTCTTGTCATTGGCGCCATCGCGGGTTGGCTGGCCGGCCAGCTGATCAAAGGTGGCGGTTTCGGTTTGGTCGGCAACATCATCGTCGGTATTGTCGGAGCGATTATCGGGGGTTTCCTCTTCGGTATGCTCGGCATCAATACCTTCGGCCTGATTGGATCGATAGTCACAGCGACAATAGGCGCGGTCGTTTTATTATTCCTGATTGGCTTGGTCAAGAAGGCTTAATCTTAGCCTGAATCCTCGTGCTTTTTGCCATTATTCTTTAAATCTTATTCAAAGGACTTCAATATGGCGATTGCGAAGGTTATTGAAGTAATTGCAGCCAGTGACATCAGTTTTGATGATGCCATCAAGCAAGGAATCGAGCGAGCGTCTGATACGGTCAGCGACATCCAAGGCGCTTGGATCAAAGACCAAAGCATTGAATTGAAGGATGGCAAAATCAGTCAGTACAAGGTCATTATGAGAATGACTTTCCTGGTTGATAAACCGGATGATGATAAGCGCAAGTAAATTGTTACTGTGCCATCCCAAGACAATAGCTCTATCTTTGATTTTTACGGGCTATAACACCCCGGGGCTGCGTTAGCAGCCCCGGCTTTTCAGTATAATTTTTGCTGCGTTTCTTGTTGTAATGATTGATGAGAGCAGCACTTAATAATGAGCGATTCAAATCGGCAACCTATTAATTTATAATGGATATCTAGTATAGAAAATTCTATTTACTGAATTCACTAACCGACGCGAAACAGTGAAGATAATTTCTGTGCTTGGTGCGCTTAAAACTATCATTGTTAGCCAGATAGAACGGATTATGACAGCGATATGACAATCCCGCCATGCTTAAGAATTCAACAATAATATTCATATTTTGCCTGGGTCGTACTAAAATCCATTAATAAGCTACAGAAGTTCCAACAACGACCCAATCGAAAAATTTTGCTGGCGAAATTAGCGGGCAATAGGGGCAAGGCATATCAATAAGCTAGCGGCGCTGGTTCAGTTGCGTGAAAAACTACGTTTTGTTCTCCAACTCTTAGGTGGTGTGTTACATGAAAAAGCAAAAAACCAAAACCGTTAATCCGGAAAAAGATAGTCCGGCGATACACCCAGGCATGGGCGCCATACCCCATCCATCGGGAGTCGCCTTTCGGGTCTGGGCGCCTCATGCAACTGAGGTCGCCGTCGTGGGTTCATTTAACGACTGGGATAAAAGTCGCCATCCTTTAAGGCGCGAAGATAACGGCTATTGGTATGATGATGTGGCCGAAGCACGGATTGGTCACGAATACCGCTATCTCTTGACTACTCCTTGGGGTGAGCTGTCCCGTATCGATCCATATGCGCGCGAGGTCACCAATTCGATTGGTAACGGCGTCGTGCACGATCCCCATTTCGACTGGGAGAACGACCAATTTCAATGTCCGCCTTGGAATGAATTGGTCATCTACGAAATGCATGTTGGCACTTTTTACGATCCGAATCCGGAGGATGATCGGCCCGCGGGGTTTAAAGACGTCGAAAGCCAATTCCAACATCTCAAGCGTCTCGGCGTAAACGCTTTGCAACTGATGCCGGTCGCTGAGTTTGCCGGTGACCGATCGTGGGGCTACAACCCGGCACATATCTTCGCGGTGGAATCGTCCTATGGTGGGCCTAAGGCGTTCAAGGACTTTGTGAAAAAGGCCCATAAAAATGGCTTCGCGGTGATTCTGGATGTGGTCTATAACCACTTCGGGCCATCCGATCTCGACCTTTGGCGCTTCGACGGCTGGAGCGAAAACGACGGCGGCGGCATCTATTTCTTCCAAGACGACCGGCGTCACACCCCTTGGGGCGATACCCGGCCTGATTACGGCCGGGGCGAAGTCCGCCAGTTTATCCGGGACAATGCGTTGTATTGGCTTGAGGATTATCACGTCGACGGCCTGCGCATGGACATGACGGTTTACATTCACAAGCACGGTTCGGGCGCCGCGCCGATTCCGGAAGGCTGGAGCTTGTTGCAGTGGATCAATCGCGAGATCGCCGAAAAATTTCCTGGCCGGATCACCATCGCGGAAGATTTGCAGAAAGATCCTTATGTCACCAAGGATGAACACGACGGCGGTGCCGGTTTCAGCGCCCAATGGAGTTCCAGCTTTGTTCACCCGATTCGGGAGGTGGTTATCCTCGCTTCCGATGAATATCGCTCGATGGAAGCGGTCGCCGCGGCTATCCAGTTCCGTTACAACATCGACTCTTTCGAGCGCATTATTTACAGCGAATCGCATGATGAAGTCGCTAACGGCAAGGCGCGGGTACCACAAGAGGTCGATGGCGGCGATGCGAAGGGTTTTTACGCCCAGAAGCGCTCCACGCTGGCCACCGCTTTGGTGTTTACGGCGGCGGGCATTCCGATGCTGTTTCAGGGCCAGGAATTTCTGGAGGGCGACTGGTTCCGCGATACGGTGCCGGTGGATTGGGATAACTCCAAGGATTTTCGCGGGATCGTGCGCTTATACCGTGATTTGGTACGGCTACGGCTCAATCGTGACGGTAAGACCCGCGGCTTGTGCGGGCAGCATGTGCACGTTACGCATTGCAATGATCCGGCGAATATGATTGCGTTCCGGCGCTGGGATACGGGCGGACCGGGCGATGATGTGCTGGTGGTGGCCAATTTTTCCAACGAGCGGCGGGAGAATTATCGCGTCGGCTTTCCGGCCGAGGGCCAGTGGAAGCTGCGGCTCAATTCCGACTGGCAGGGCTATAGTTCGCTCTTTACCGGTACGGCGGAAGAGGATGTTGTGGCCGAAGCCAACGGTTATGACAATCTCCCGGCGAGCGCCTCGGTGTCCATTGGCCCCTATAGCGTGCTGATTTTCTCCCAAGAGCCAGGATAAAACGCCCAAGCATCCACTTGGGTCATGCGGCTCTTGCTGGGTAGCCGCATGACCCTTTCGCCTGCTACTGCTGCATTGGCGGATTTAACGCGGCCTCCTCGGTGGCTCAGATCGTGGGAAGGCCCTAGCTGATTCCAATAGCGACCAAGAGACTGCAAAAGATGACGAAAACTACTGCAATAAGCTTGACGGTATCCATGCTTGTCCTCGGGTCCGGATTGCCCTTATTAGGGAATGCGCAACCAACCCCTCCCCCACCGTTAAGCGCGCCGCCTCAAGCTGAAAAAATCCCGACCGCCGCTGAATCGACCGCGCCGCGTCCGGCGCCCGCTGCCGGCACGGCGCAGGTGAATACAAACGAACACGGCGTCCGTTATTTGTCGGGTGGCGTCAGCGAAGACGAACGCCAAGAACTCCGCGCTCTCTCCAATCAGTTTAATTTAGAGCTTATGTTTGCCGCCCAGGGTGGCGGCGAGTACATGGCCGATGTTCAGGTTCGGATTCTTGATTCGAAGGGTGGGATCGTGTTGGATGCGCTCTCAAAAGGCCCTTATTTCTTGGCGCAATTACCGACGGGCGCTTATACAGTGACAGCGAGCGCCAATAATCAAAATCAGCAGAAAACGGCTCAGATCGGCTCCGCGCAGTCTAAATTAAGCTTCTACTGGCGTTAGCCCACCGCAAATTTAAGCTAGCTCAATATGGAAAGAGGCCCACGGCGGCAACGATGCTGTTACGTTGCTCCACAGTCAGCCCCGTGACGATATAGAAGCCATTGCGCCAGAGCGGATCAAGCGTTTGCGCGTGAACCTGTATGGCGGCTTGTCGCTGGGCGGCGTTGCCCCCGGTTGCGCCCACCCGCTCGTAATGACAGGCGGTAAAGAACACCTGACCGGTTTTCCGCCGCACCACCAGACGCCGCATGGCGCGATTGGGCGCTCCGGGCGTGGGTACGGTAAATTCCAGATACTCGCCGCGCGGCAAATCGCCGAAGCGGTTGCCAAATTCGCCGCCGTCGTGATTAGGGTGGGAAAACGGCCCGCCACGGATAATATGGGCGAGCGTTTGCTGGGCTTCGAAAGGTAATTGATCGTAGCTGACGGCCACCATCGCATGGTGGTTAATACCCCGTCCGAGCAAGCCGTGCCGGCGTAAGGCCAGATCGTCGAGCGGGTCAGTTTTAACATGGGTATTGACCGGTCCAGGCATTTTGAAACTCACTTCTGTTGAGTAACGCTCATCAATAGACACCCGGATTTAAGCAAATAAAATGCCAATTCATAGCCCGCTGTAATTCTTAAATCAATCAATTGGGTCAAGTTAGAGAGCGTTATTGCGCTATTTTGCGGTCCACGCTTCGTGGGTATCTATCGAAATCCTGAATACTTCTAAATAACTACGACATCGTTGGCGCGTTTTCGGCGCACTGGTTTTTTTCGGGCCTCGAATTCACCGTTCCAAGGAAGCCTGCCAGTTGGGATCGATACGGCCATCGACGATACCAATCCGCCGGTCAGCGGCTTTGGCGAAGGTCAGATCGTGAGTGACCGCAATCACGGTCTTGCCGAAATCGCGGGTGAGATCATGCAAGATTTGTCGCACGTTGGCCCCGGCGCGGGTATCCAGATTGCCGGTCGGTTCGTCGGCGAAAATGATCGGTGGGTCGTTAGCCAAGGCGCGGGCAATGGCCGCCCGCTGACGCTGCCCGCCAGAGATCTGATGGGGGCGCTTGTGCAGATGCTCATTCAGGCCAAATTGCTCCAACAAGTCCCTCGCCCGGATTTGAGCGGCCGGCTCCGCCAGCGCGCCCAGCCGCCGCAGTGGCAGCATCACGTTATCGAGCACCGAAAATTCCGCCAAGAGAAAATGAAACTGAAAGACAAAGCCGAGCTTTTGCAGGCGAGTTGTCGCCAGTTCATCCTCGCCAAAACCGGACGTATCCCGTCCGTCAAGCAGAATCCGCCCTGAAGTTGGGGTATCCAGCAATCCTAAAAGATACAGCAACGACGATTTTCCGGAACCAGATGGCCCCATGATGACCACGAATTCACCCCGCTCCACCGCCAAGGTGACCTCTTGCACCAAAGTTACCGGGACTTCGCCGGGCAGGACCCGTCCAAGCTGCTCAGCCGCCAGAACAGGCGTCATCCCATCCCCCGCAAGATCGTCACCGGTTGCACGCGTCCCGCCTTGTGCGCTGGCAGATACGCCGCGCCGACCGCCGAGACCAAAGCGAACCCAGCGGCCAGCAAAAACTGCTCGTAACCCCAGTAAATCGGTAAATGAACCAACTCGCTCGCACCGGGCGGCTTGAGTTTCACCCCCGCTAGTAAGCGCATCAGCCCAGTCCCTAATAGCAGGCCAAGCAGGCTGCCGATCAAACCCAACAGGACCCCTTCCGCCAGAAAGATCCAGCGAATGTCGCGGGCGTGAAAACCCATCGATTTAAGGATGGCGATATCGTGTGTCTTCTCCATCACGATGGTTGAGATGGTGTTGTAAATGCCAAACGCAGCCACCACCAAAATCGCCGACACCACGCTATACATGATCATATTGCGCACAAACAGCACGCTCATCAAATCTTCCGACGCCTCCAACCACGACACGGATTTGTAGCCGGTGCGCGCTTCGATCAGGGCTGCCACCCCGCGCGCGCTGTAAGGGTCGTCGAGCTGGATGATGAAACGGTTGACGCGGTTGGGTCGATCCAGCAAGCTCTGCGCCCGCTTGAGCGAAACGAAGGTTTGGGCTTCGTCGTAACTGGCGTTGCCGGTGCGAAAGATCCCGACGATCTTCAACGCCCGTCCCTCGCCCGTCGTCGCCGCGACATTCAGCACGCTTCCCATGCTTAGCCCGAACTTCTTGGCCAAGCCAACGCCGATGATGATGCCGTTCGAGTTGGCGGCCAGCGCGTCCAGGGAGCCTTCGATCAGCTTTTCCTCAATGGTGGAGACTTGTTTCATCTTGGCGGGAATCGCGCCGGTGATGGTAACGCCTTGGGTGCGGCCAGCAAAGGTTAGGACCACCGCGCTGACGAGCGTCGGAGCGGCGCGCAAACCGGGCAGCGATTCGATGAAGGTCAGTTTTTGGGCATGGCCGCGAATCCCTCGTACTTCATGCAGTGGCTTGACTCGTCGCACCTCGACAGCGCCTTCAGGCCAGCGTAGCACCGCCGGTTGCACCTGGGGATTGCGGTATTCATCAGAAACAGTGATGTGCGGACTGTTGTCGATCAGGCGCTTGATAAAATCCCGCTCGGAGCCGCGCATCAGGGAAGATACCGCCAGGAAAAAGGCCACGCCAAGCACGATGCCAATCAGGGAAACCAGCGTCGGGCGCTTGCGATTGACCAGATGCGTGACGGCAATGCCGAGTTGGATTGACACCGATCAACCGGCCTTGGCGCTCGGTTGCCCATTAAGCTTCACCCGCGCCCGCCGCCCTTCTGTCAATCCCGCCGTGGGACGAACGACGACCGCCTCGTTTTCCGTCAAACCGGAGAGGATTTCGATACGTGCTTCACCACCGATTCCGGTTTGAATCGGCTGGCGCTGCAATCGCCCTGCTCGCACCACCCAGACGTGCCCATCCACCGCCGCCGTGGCTGGCACCAACAGTGCATTGTCATGCTGGGCGACGACGATATTGACTTCGGCGGTCATACCGACCCGCAGTGGAAAATCGCCGCGCGGTTCGATCCGTACCCGAAAGCCGCGGCTGGCCGAATCGCCTTTGGGAGTGATGGCGGAAAGCCGGCCGTCCATGACGTGATCCGGCAGCGCCGGCGCGCGAATCAGCACGGGCTGGCCGGGCTGGACAAGCAGGATGTCTTCCTCGTCGACCTCCGCCGCAATCCGCAATGGCTCGCGCCGAGCAAAATAAAAGATCGGCTGGTTGGCGGGAATCAGTTGACCCACTTCGCCATCGCGGCGCAGGATTTGGCCGTCCGCTGGAGCCACCAGGGTCATGAAGGCACGCAGCGCGCGGGCGCGAGCGGCCGAGGCGTCCGCCGCTTGCCACTCGGAACGCGCCCGATCGCGTTCCAGCACCGTCCCCAAGCCTTTATCGAGCAAGGTCTGCGCGCGGTCGAGCTGCGATTTCGCGAATTGCAACCGCGCCATCAGTTCGTCCACCGAGCGTTGCAGATCGGCATCTTCTAGCCGGGCCAGCTCCTGGCCGCCACGGACTTGCGCCCCTTCCTCCGCCTTGAGTTCCACCAGTCGGCCCGCGGTACGGGGCGCTATCGGCAACATCACAGCCGGTTCGACGGTACCGGTGGCGTAAACCGCCCGCACCGCTGGGCCTCGGGTTGGATGCACGATTTCCACGGTCACCGGGCCAAACAACCGCCAGGCCACGGCGCTGATACCCGCCAACACGCCTAACGCAATCACTGTCCAGAAAAACCCATGTCGTTTCATGGGTCTATCATAACGGGTTCCGCCGGGTTCCGCCGGGTTCGCCGCATCGGCCTTTCGCTAACGATCTATCTCAAGTTCGTCCGATCAATCCCAACCAACGCTAGCGCTCCACGAAGGCCCGTTCGATCACATAATGGCCCGGCACGCCGGTATGCGGCGAGATGGTGAACCCCAGCGCGTTCAGCAGGGCGCAGGTATCTTTTAATAACCCAGGACTGCCGCAAATCATCACCCGATCCTGAGCGGAATCGAGCGGCGGCAGGCCGAGGTCAGTGAACAACTTGCCGCTTTCGATCAGATGGGTCAGCCGACCGCGATTCTGGAAAGGTTCGCGAGTCACCGTGGGATAGTAAATCAGCTTTTCGCGGATGGCTTCCCCCAGAAACTCGTTTTGCGGCAATTCCTCCTTGAGAAAATCGGCATAAGCCAACTCGCTGATATGACGAACGCCATGCACCAGTAGCACCTTGTCGAACCGCTCGTAAGTCGCCGGGTCTTTGATGATGCTCAGGAATGGCGCCAAACCGGTGCCTGAGCCGAGCAAATACAGCCGCTGACCGGGTAGCAGATCATCGATCACGAGCGTACCCACCGGCTTGCGGCTGACCAGAATCGAGTCGCCTTCCTTCAGATGTTGCAAGCGGGAAGTCAGCGGGCCGTTGCGCACCTTGATGCTGAAAAACTCGAGATGTTCCTCATAGTTGGCGCTCGCAATGCTGTAAGCCCGCATCAGCGGTCGTCCTTCCACTTCTAGACCGATCATGACGAATTCACCGTTACGAAAGCGAAGCGCCGGATCGCGAGTGGTTTTGAAGCTGAAGAGGGTTTCGTTCCAGTGGTGAACGTCGAGCACATGTTCGGTATTAAAAGCTTTCATTGCGATAACTTCAGTTGAAAAAGGCTATGTCCCCTCACGGCGCTGGTCGGAATGGAACTTTTGATGAGGAGTGGCAGCCTCATTCCATGAAGATCCGCATATGAGGGGGTCGAAAGCGTCTTGCCGGAATATGCTACATGGGCACCTGTAAAATTTGAATGATCGATTTTTTATATCGATATACACCGTTGGATAGCGCTGGGAGAGCGCCGTGGATAGTATCGATCAACGTTGAGCGATGAGACAGAGCATAATGTCTTTAGGGTCAACTCATTATCTGCTAGTCGTTGCGGGCCATTTCGTGTTGCGTTATGTTGTTTGTAATAAGTCAGAACAATGCATTAATCAATGAAATTTAAAGCATGGATTATGACTAAAGCGCTTCTTTGCAACTGGGGGATTACTGATAGAGGCCAGGAGTCACCATGAAAAAACAGTTAAGATCGGCTTTGGTGGTTAGCGCTGTTGCGCTGCAACTCGTTGCAGGCAATTGTTGGGCCGACGCTAGCGAAAAGGGCTGTTTAAACAGCGGAGGGAAAGCTCGAGGCTGTGCGCCAAAAGTACCAGAAATTGATGTGGGCGCAGGCGGCGGCGCCATCGCCTTATTGATTGGTGGTTTGCTGCTAGCCGCGGAAAAGCGTCGGCGTTCTTCCTAAGAAACTTCGCGCAAACTCCGCGCCAAAGCCGAACCAAGCCCTAGAGGCGAGGCAAGGTGGTTGTTTTCCGTAGAATTATTCGGCGGCTAGGATTCTCCGCCGCTCCTAAACCGCCGAGCGCTGCCCCCACTGTATCTTACTTAATAAGCCGATGGCTATTTCTGCTGACGCTCCTAGCCATTGAGCTTGAAGTCATCACCGCTTGGTTTGAAGTCCCCCTCACCGGCAATGAAACCCGCGGGTCGGCATGGCTGTTCGCCCATTCAAAAGAGATCTGGCACATCGCGCTTTGGTCGATCGGCACTGTCTTTTTGATTTTCAGCCTGCGGCCGCAACCACTTCCGCACTTTCAGCGCCTCTTCAGTGAGCTACAGAACTATTCGCGGCAGTATCGCTGGATAGTTTGGCTAGGCTACCACCTGCTGGCGCTGATCGGATTTGTTGTTGTCACCACGCTCATTTTTCAAAAGCCCACCGTGCCGGCCCGCCTCTCGGCAGCTTGGTTTACGGTGTGGTTCGTCTTGGCAAGCGCAACCTTCTTTTTATGGCTGCTCGCTGTCGCTCCAATCGACTTTTGGTTGCGACTGCTCCGCCAAGAGCGCGCGGCATTATCCGTCGGAGTTCTGTTGGGATTAGCGGTTTGGGTGCTGGTTGGGATGCTCGTTCGACAAGAAGCACCCCTCGCCCAGCTCGAGCTTTGGAACGTTCTATCCAATTTGACGCTACAGCTCGTCCATGGACTGCTCGCTGGGGTTTATTCCGATCTAGTCTACGAACCCGAAACCTCCGTGGTGGGCACCGCCTCTTTTTATGTTGAAATTAGTTACGCGTGTTCGGGCGTCGAGGGGATGTCCCTGATCACTGTCTTTCTCTCAATCTACCTTTGGGCCTTCCGTGACCAACTTCGTTTCCCGCAAGCATTTTGGCTGATTCCCTTGGGCATAATAGCCATATGGCTAGCCAACGCCGTCCGTATCGCCGGACTGATTCTGATCGGAACTTTTTCTTCCCCGCAAGTTGCGTTACAAGGCTTTCACGCCCATGGCGGCTGGATCGCCTTTATCCTGATCGCCTTCGGAGCCATCGCGCTGTCGCATCGAAGATGGTTTCTCAGCGCCGCCGGATCAGGCCCGCCGGTGACGGACAACAGCTCCCCGCTGGCCACGGCCCTGCTGGTTCCGTTGATGGTCTGGATTGGCGCATCAATGGGCGCGGCGGCCTTCTCCACCGGCTTCGACTGGCTCTATCCGCTCGGGGTGATCGCGGCTACAGCAACTCTCTGGCATTACCGCCAGGCGTACCGCTCGCTCGGCTGGCGTTATTCCTGGACGGCGATAGGGATTGGCGTGGCCGTATTCGGCTTATGGCTGCTGCTTGAACCAGCGGCTGATAGCCGCAAAACGCAGCTGGCGCTGAGCTTGGCGGAAATCTCCGCGGGACCGGCGGCAATTTGGCTGGTTTTTCGTGTTTTCGGCTCCGTCCTCATCGTACCCTTGGTCGAGGAATTGGCCTTTCGCGGCTACATTCTACGTAAATTGATCGCGCGCGATTTCGAAAAAGTCTCTTTCACGCGGTTCACTTGGTTCTCCTTCTTGGTCTCGTCCGTGCTGTTTGGCCTACTGCACGGGCGCTGGCTGGCGGGTACGCTGGCTGGCATGGCCTATGCGCTCGCGTTGCGCCGACGGGGCCAACTGGGTGACGCCGTCTTGGCGCATGGCACGACAAACGCCTTGATCGCAGGCACTGTACTGGCGCAAGAGCGGTGGGCGTTGTGGTCCTGAAAGCGCGCCAATGGCTTGGATGGTAGCCAGTAGAGACGTTTGCTATTCTTCTTGCGGATCGCTCCCACCAGCTTGCGGCGGCGGTGTTTTGTTTCCCCTCATAAGCTGGGGTCAAGTCCGGGTTGGTGGTCGGCACGATGCAGGAGATAATGCCGACCGGCTTGCCGTACTTGACGATGCCCTTCTCTGGGATTTCCGCAATGATGCCGACGCTCTTCTGGCGCAGCGCATCGCGCAGCACGCCGCGGATTTTCATGCGCTTGCCCATGCGACTCTCGGCGCCGCCCAGACGGCTTTCCTCGATACCCATCGCCACCAGCTGGGTAAAGGTCTTTTTATTGGCGACCGCCCAAGCGACGGCTTGGCACAGGCGATCAACGCGCGCCTAGTCGTAGGTTTCGATGATGGCGAGCGCCTGCTTGGCGCGCACAAAAACCTCGTCCAGTTCCTGCTGTTGCTCAGGAGGCAAACCCTTGCTTTCGGTGCTCGTATCAGCAGCCATGATGGATACCTCCTACAGGTGGTTAAAAGGTAAGGTTCAAAAATCACCAGATCAGCGGCGGATAAACGGATTGGGAACATCCATATCCGACGAAATCCACACACATTTGGTTTCCAGATAGTCGCGGACGGCCTCCAGGCCCGATTCGCGGACAATGCCGGAACGTTTGTAGCCGCCAAACGGTGCGGTAAAACTGGTGGCGCGGTAGTTGTTGACCCAAACCGTGCCCACCTTCAGCTGCTCGATCACAAACAGGGCGCGCTTCAAACTTTGGGTCCACACCGCGCCGGCCAAACCATAGGGACCGTCGTTAGCGATACGAATGGCGTCTTCCTCATCCTTGAACGGAATCACGCCCAGCACCGGCCCGAACACCTCTTCCTGGGCGATCCGCATCCGGTTATTGACGCCGATAAAGATGGTTGGCTCGATAAATTGGCCCTGTCCCAAATCGGGTCGGGTCTTGCCACCCAGTACGCACCGCGCGCCTTCGGCCTTGGCGATCTCGATGTAACGCAGCACCTTGTCAAATTGCGGCTGGGTGGAAATCGGGCCGATCTGGGGATTTACGAGCCCGCCCACGCCGATGATGTCGACTGCTATCACCTGGCGGGAACCTCTGGCTCCTTATCCATTCCGACCATGCGCCTGCGCCGCTATCTGACGCCCGCCGAGCATTCCTGGCACAAAGCGATGGAGCGCGGCACGATTAAGTTGGAAATCGTCGATCCGCTGGTTCGCCAGATGGAGCACTTCGCCCAAGTGATTCGCGGCGAGGCCAAGCCGCTGGTCACGACCCGCGACGGCTTGCAGAATTTGCGGGTGGTCGAGGCGATCGCCGAAGCGGCCCGTAGCGGTCGCGTCATCAGCTTGGCCTGAAGTAGCCGCTGTTCTGGGAAGCCCTGGCCCTCAACGGCGCTTGCCCCGGAGCATTCCAAAGCTTTATTTGTTCTTTGCCGCCTTTGCGTGCTCGACCGCCGTCCGCAGTGCGATCAAATAGCTATCGACGCCGAAACCGCTGATCTGACCCTGGACGATTTCGGCGAATACCGACTGGTGGCGAAACGCCTCGCGGGCGTGGATGTTGGACATGTGCAATTCGACAATCGGGCAGGTCAGAATAGCTAGCGCGTCGCGGATGCCGTAGCTGTAATGGGTCCAAGCACCGGCATTGATGAGCACGGCATCGACTTGATCGAAATAGCCCTGGTGAATGCGCTCGACCATCTCGCCTTCGTGGTTGGTTTGGAAGCTTTCCACGTCAACGCCCAGTTGCCGGCCTAGTTCGCGCAGCTGGCCGTCGATTTCGTCGAGCGTGGTCGTACCGTACTGCTTCGGATCGCGCTTGCCGAACATGTTGTGGTTGATGCCATGGAGCATGAGGATTTTCATGAGCTTGCTCGTGTGAATCGCCGCAATGATCGCCTACTTCCAAACACCGATCTTCACGATTTAGCGGCAAGAGAACTAGGAGGCGCTCGCTCTAGCTATTGTTACGAGGTTACTTGGACAGAGGCCAGCGCCCGCCGAACGATTCGGTCAGTTCTTTAGAATATTTCTGCAAGACCTCAACCATTTTTTTGGTATTGGCTTTTTCAAAACGGTATTTGGGGCCGGACAGGCTGATAGCGCCGATGAATTTCTGCCCGACTGAGAACACCGGACATGCGACGGCGGCGGTTTCCTTGTCCCGTTCTCCCATGGAGACCGCAAACAGTTGTTCGCGGATCTGATCGTATTTAAGGCCGCTCAATCCATTGAACGCCAGGATGACGTGCCCGGATGCGCCAACGGTCAAGGGGAAGCGAGTCCCTTCATGAATGGAGTCGCGAATGGTACGCGGCGTGTCGATTCGATGAAGACAGACCCGTTTATCGTCGTCTCGGATGAAAAAAGACGCGCTTTCTTGAAGCTCATCGACGATCTTCTGGAGCACCGGCGGAACGAAATTGCCCGTCTCAAAGTGTTTCTGATACAGATACCCCAAAAAAAGCGGTTTAGGCCCCAATCGGAAAGCGCCATCCCCCAACCGCCGCAGATACCCGAATTTCTCAAGCGATTCGGTCAACCGCAGGGTAGTGCTCTTGTAAAAACCAACGCGCTTCGAAAGCTCGGTCAGCGTCAGGCTTTGATCCTCTTCCTTGAACGCCTCAAGAAGCGTCAGCGCTCGGTCTACTGCTGCTACGCCACCATCATCGGCCATAAGTAGCTCCGAAAATAAAATGAGATTCTACTAATTGATATTGATTATGGCATGGCTGGTTCGAGTGTGGCGGTTTTTGAAAATTTGTTCGTCACTTGATAGGCAAATGGCATCAAGTGGGCCACTGGTGGGAAATTTGCTGAGACTCATTGATAATTAGTACAATAATAGAACTCAGTTTTATTAAAAAAACAGTTCGTTCGCACTATTTTGAAGACTGTGGCGTCTAGTCGCCATTCCGCTCAAGGAGTTGACCATGACGTTACAAGACCGTTTATTCTTAAAGGGAAAACCCTGAATCCAGACAAGGAACCGTTGGTCTGCACGCCGTTGGTTGGCTCGGATGAGGCCACGATTGAGCGCGAACTGGCGGCCATTCTTCCCAAACAACCTGATTTGATCGAATAGCGGGTCGATTTCTTTTCGGGCATTGCCGATACCGCCCGCGTGGTGCAGTCGGGCAAAATAATCAAGGCACAGGCTAGCGCGATCCCGCTCATCTTTACCCGACGCTCCATCCGTGAAGGTGGCAATCCCATCGCAATCGCTGAGGATTAGGTCATCGAGCTGTGCGCCGCCGTCTGCCGCGCGGAATGTGTCGACGTGCTGGATGCGGTAATCGCGATGCTGGCCATGAACGCCGTACAGGCCAAGATCAAAGAGCGCGGTTTGAAGCTGGGCATTCAAAATCCCAAGGGACATCCGATGGAAGTCAGCGCGCAAAAGCTGGCCGAGACTGTCGCCGCCAAATCGGGCAATAAGATCAAAATCAAGGTGTTTCCGGGCGGTCAGTTGGGTGGCGACTTGCAGACCGTTTCTTCGCTGCAAGGCGGCATCATCGATATGACCGTTCTCAACTCCGGCATTTTGGGAGCGCAGGTCAAGGATTTCGAAGTCTACGATTTCCCGTTCATGTTCAAGAATTCGCAAGAAGCGGATACGGTCGTTGATGGCGCCTTCGGCAAGGGCTTGCACGCCAAGCTGGAAAGTAAGTGCATCATCGGATTGGGGTATTGGGAATTGGGCTTCCGTAACATCATCAACGGCCGGCACCCCATCAACAAAGTGGAAGATATCGCCGGTCTGAAACTGCGCGTCATCCCCAACCCCATTAACCTGGATTGGGTGAAGGCGCTCGGCGCCAATCCCGTCACGCTCGCCTTCCCGGAAGTACCGCGCTGGAGCAGAAGGCGGTGGACGGTCAGGAAAACCCGCTGACCGTCATCTTCGCCAACAAGATGAACGAAGTGCAAAAATATTTGGCGCTAACGCGGCCTGTGTATAACCCGCAATCAGTGATCATGAGCAAGAAACTGTGGGATGGCCTCAGCGACGAGGAAAAAAAGATTTTCACCGACTCCGTGGCTGAAGTGACCCAGTTCCAGCGCAAGCTCGCCCGCGAAGAGGAAACGAAAGCGCTGGCGGGTTTAAAGAAGAGCGGCAGGGAAGTGACCGAATTGCCAGAGGCTGAGATGGCGAAACTGCGCGAGAAAGTCGCGCCGGTCGTGGAGAAATATTCCATCGGCCCGGCGGGCGAAGCCGCCACCACCCTCAAGGCCGAACTGGCCAAGCTGCGCCAGTAAGTTCTCCGTTGCAGGCCGGACACGATCCGGCCTGTTCCGCCGATGCCTGTCCGGCCGCACGACGACGGGCTAACGTGATCAAGGCGATCAGCCCTCATCCGTTTCGACCACCACCACGCGGGGCGTGACCTTACAAAATAACTCGTAGGTGATGGTTCCAACCTTAGCGGCAATCTCCTCGGCGGGCAGGTCGCGCCCCCATAACACCACGGGATCGCCCACCTGGGCCGCTGGCAGATCGCTCAGATCGACGGTAATCAGATCCATCGAAACCCGACCCACCAATGGAACGCGCTGGCCGTTGACCCATACTGGCGTACCCGATGGCGCATGGCGGGGATAGCCATCGCCATAGCCGATAGCGACCACACCGATGCGGCTATCGCGCGGACAACGCCAGACTCCGCTATACCCGATGGCTTCGCCCGCTGCGTAGTGATTAATGGCAATCAGCCGACTGGCCAAAGTCATCACCGGCCGTAAGCCCACATCCGCGCCAACCCCTTGATTGAACGGCGAACAGCCATACAACATGATGCCGGGACGCACCCAGTCGAAATGGGTTTCCGGCCAGCCCAAAATTCCGCCGGAGTTCGCTAGGGAGCGCTCCCCTCCCTTTCCCTGAATCGCGGCTTTAAAGGTATCGAGCTGATAGTGCGTATAAGGATCATCTCGATCATCCGCCTTGGCGAGATGGCTCATCAGGCGCGGGTTCGGGGCGGCGTTTGGGCACGCCGCCAAGCGCGCCAGCGCTGATGGAACTTGTTGGGGGGAGAAACCCAAGCGGTGCATCCCCGTATCGATCTTAAGCCAAAGATTGATCGGTCGATCCAGTTTGACCAGTTCCAGCATCCGCACCTGTGATTCATGGTGAATCGTGGCTTGCAGTTGATGCTGGACGCAGCGCTCGATTTCCTCCGGCTGTAAAAAGCCTTCCAACACGACAATCGGTTTGCCGATGCCGGCTTCGCGCAGGGCCAAGGCTTCATCGCAGCGCGCCACGGCGAAGGCATCCGCGTTATCTAACGCGCGGGCAGCGCGCAACAACCCATGGCCGTAAGCATTCGCCTTGAGGGCGGTGGCCACTCGGCAGCCGGGCGCGGCGGCGCGGACGCGCGCGAGATTGTGACGGAGCGCGGCAAGATCAATCGTGGCGGTAGTGGCGGGCTGCATTTGCTTCATCTCCTATCGTAAGCGGAACATGATACCGCCAGCTTGCGCCCAGATTGCGCAAAGAAGCCTCTCAGGAAATCAATAGCCAAACCGAGCGGTTGTGAGAGGGCGCTTTGGTAGACTATTTGCGCTGCTGAATGCCGTGAGGCGACGCTCGATTCCGCGATGCTACAGGCTGTCGAGCGGGCTGATAACCGACTTGCCGCCGCGCTTGAGAATGTGAGTGTAGATCATGGTGGTTCGCACGTCGGAATGGCCGAGCAGTTCCTGCACGGTGCGGATGTCGTAGCCGGCCATGAGCAGATGGGTGGCGAAGCTGTGGCGCAGGGTGTGGGGGGTGGCCAGCTTGGCCAGACCGGCTTCCCGCACGGCTTTTTGCATGGCCCGCTGGATGCCTTTTTCATCAGCGTGGTGGCGGCGCGTGACGCCGGATCGTGGATCGACCGAGCGTTGCCGGGAGGGAAACACGTACTGCCAACCCCATTCACGGTTGGCGTTGGGGTATTTTCTTTCGAGCGCATCCGGCAGATAAACCGCCCCGCATCCCGCCTGTAAATCCTGATGGTGCAGGCTTTGAACCCGCGCCAGGTGGCCTTGCAGCGGTTCGATCAAAGTGGCGGGCAGCGGGGTAACGCGATCTTTGCCGCCCTTACCGTCGCGCACGACAACCTCGCGCTGGTTAAAGTCGATGTCCTTAACCCGCAATCGGACTCCTTCCATCAGTCGCATCCCGATTCCATACAGCAGATTCGCCAGCAGCCGGTGGGTTCCATCCAACCCTGACAGGACGGCTTTGACCTCTGCATGAGTCAATACCACGGGTAGCCGCTGTGATCGTTTGGCTTGTTCGATATTATCCAGCCAAGGCAGCGGCTGGCCGAGCACATCCTTGTAAAGAAATAATAGGGCGCTGCGAGCTTGATTTTGGGTGGAGGCCGCCACTTTGCCTTGCACCGCCAAGTGCGTGAGAAAGGCTTCAACCTCGGCAGGCCCCATTCCGATGGGATGCCGCTTGTTATGAAAGAGAATAAATCGGCGAATCCAATCGACATACGATTGCTCGGTGCGGATGCTGTAATGCTTGAATCTAATTTTTTCACGTACTCTGTCTAGTAATTTGGGAGATTGACTACTGACAGTTTGAGGGGTAATCTTCCCATTCATTAGGGAGTCACTATATCTGTAAGATATTAATTTAAGAAATAAAGATTTATGATTTTCTTAATATACACTTATGAGACGTAAAATAACACACCTTTTAGGGTGTCTAATTAATAGTTAGGCCACTTGATAAACTTGGAGATGATCATGAGTGTTAAAGACTTTGATTGGGAACAAGCTGGATACGATATTGAAGAGAAATTAATATCCAGCGGTAGATTGGCGGGGTATTTTGAAGGAGCTGAAAATTTATTCCCAACATTACGTTTATCTTATTCTCCTTCTGAAAAGCTAATGAAAGTCGAGATAGTGGTAGAGACTGACGGCAGCCCTATTGTCGATGATCCAGAGGAGGAAATTAATGATTATATAATGGATAACTATTTAACTGAGATATTAAACCAAGCTGGTATCAGTGAAGATGCTGACTTTGATATAAGTGTAAGCATAAAACCATATATTGAAGATAAATGCGATGATGTCGATCTATAATATAAGCGGCGTAGGTTGGGTTGCCGTGTTCTTGGCAACCCAACATCCAATCAACCGGCCTAACTGGGCTTGCACCTAACCCCGCTACGCGGGGCAAGTGAAGCAAGTCGTTCGGCAATAAAATGAAACCATTCTACACGATCGATGCGGGCGAGTTCCTCGTAGGTTCAAGAATCGAGAAGGAGCTGCCTGGGATCTCTTTATGGTTTCCTGCGAAAGATGAGGGAGACGACCTTCTTCTGCTCGACAGAGAAGAAGGTCGCTTTTGCACGGTTCAGATCAAAGTATCACCTCGTGTAAATTTTCCCGTGATCGCCTAGAAATTTGCAGCTAACCGCAACTCTTTTGAGTCATTGGCGGTGTCGGTAGGGAACCAAAAGCGATTCCACTGATGATTCAGCTCCACCACTCTCAATATCCCTAAGCCACGACTTCCCGCTTCACGCCAACTCATCCCTTTTTTCTTCTGGCGATGGCCGACGACTTGATCGCAGCCCTTCTCGATATGGCCCGAGCCGATCACTTTACCCGCTTTTTTCCGGCGTCGATAGTCGATGATTTCATCCCGATGTTTGTCAAGATAGCGGATAAGCTCACGAAGTTTTTCTTTGTTCCTTGGCTGAACTTTCGTTTCCAAGTAGTGTAAAACCGTATAAATTTCTCCACGCCATAAATGATAGAACACGAACTTCAGGTGCAGGATTTTCTCATCGTTATTTCGCGCAATCATGCTCATCAAGTCCCGGACCTTCTTGCCCAAGTGATACCAGTCGAGAAGGATGACAAGCGTCGCTCCAAAAACCGCGTACAAATGCTGACGAATCACTTGAGCGCCGTCCGTGATCGCCACGACGGGCAAGGGCTCCGTCGCCTGTCCATATTCTTCGATCACCCGGCTTTTCAGCATGTCCGGCAGGGATACCGTTTCTTGACCTTTTTCGTCGATGGGCGCAACCATGTGTTCAAATTCTCGGTTTTTCTTTTTGAAGCATCACGACGTTCGTGAACACCGGCGGCGATTTTTCTTTCGCGGCTAACCGGGCTGTTTTTTCTGTGGAACCGCTCGGAATATCTTTGTTAACCTTTTGTTTATGAACGCGATTTTGTTTTTGACCCCGAACTTGAATCGCATCCTCAAACACGAGGATCTCTTGGCTTTCGCCGTCGTAAATACCAACTTTTTCTTGAGTTTTCGGGAACGGTAACTCTCCGTTGTTCAATGTCTTTTCCGCTTCACTTCGCCAAGCCTGACCGATTTCCACCGCTTTGTCGTTCACAATTTGCCACACCTTCTGGTCGCTGAGCTGTGGCGCTCCCGTGATCCGGGTCACCAAGTTTTCAACGTGTTTGTAGCTCAAAGCGTGCCATAGTAGGCCGATAACTCCTGCAATCGCAGGGTCAGTGTGGTTCTTTTGAAACTGCCCGGTCAAACTGAAGTAGGTTTCCTCTTTTTCGGTCGGCCGTGTCCTGTCTCTAAATCGCTGCACCTCGAACGTGATCGGGCCATGCAGCGTCTTGATCAGAACGGGCGTTTTACCGTTGCAAACCAGGTCTTTTTTTCTCTCGCAGAAAAGCGCTTTGCGCCGCTTCCAGCAGATCTAATTCAATATCGGCCAGCGCCACTCTTTTAAAACCCTCAACCGCCCCTTCAATATCATGAAAACTTTGGCTCCTCAGATTTAATGAATATTTCCTCAACGATTGTTGACCGATAATTCGGTTATCGTCATCTCGGACAATCAATTCGATACTGGGCATCGGTCGCTCCTCATATTGTGCTATAACTTTTCTGTATTAGTATATTCCAATATTTCATCACGGGAAAATTTACACGAGGAAGTATCACGGGACTATTTGGCCACGCACATAGACGATTTCTTTCACCCACATCTTGAATGTTGCGGATGGTTTACACCTCGAAGAAGCAAGATTGAAACAAGTGTGGCCGACTTCTGGCTTATCGGATTACACTCCTACGGTCATCAGCGTTTGAACATTTTGATTGTCTCCCCGAAAGAGCTTCTACGCCGTTATGATGCCATCCACGGTAACAGAGATCGGCTTCAGAGTTATTTCTGGCTCACGAAAAACAATCGTGTATTCGAGACGCGAGGACTCACGAAAGAGCAATCGCGTGCCGTTGCAGAGGGAGATTTCGAAGATGTGGACAGAGACTTTTCTTCATTCCTAAATCGATGGGATTCCTTAAAGCAAAGACTTCAAACCGAACCATCGCGTGCAGCCAACGCCGCTACGCGGCGCGGCTGACGCGGGACGTTAGGCTACTTAATTTTTCGCTTATGAGCACATCTGAGACAGTCACCTTTGATAAAGGTCCGTGCCCGTGCGGTGCAGGTCATATTGATCAGCATGTCACCACCCAAGACAATCCTTGGAGTACGGCGGATATTGCGTACTCCATCAATTGTCTCAAGTGTTCTCGGGAATGGCGGCTTGATAACAAAACGCTCGTTCTCCGTTCCAGCGAAGCCCCTTATGCTGCGGCTAAAACGGCGGAAGAAATTGCAAGACGACCCTTGCAAACTTTGGTGCGCTCTATTGCAGTGAGTCACTTTTCAAGCTTTGGCGCACGTTCCAAGAAGGCTGCTCACGCTGAACTTGAGCGACTTGGCCTCACTTCAATGTCTTACCGGCAATATCTTGAGCACGTGAGCAAAGGAGGCACAATAGCAACTGCCGCATCTCCATTGCGAAACCAGCGTTGGCTTCAAGAGGTTGCAAAGAAACAGGGGCTAACGGAACAACTAGACAACCTAACTGAGGCACTTTCACACGCGACCAAGGAGCTAGAGCATGCATCGAGTCAAGTCGTCCGAAAAAAGTCGCCTAACCCATCATTCAACACAGACTGGCGCGATAAAGCCGCGCCAGCCGGTTAATTCAGACGTTAGGCCTTTACCAAGGGGGAAATATGCAGAACCTGTACGAAGCAATTCTGGGCGAAAAAAATCGCATCTACTACCTGACGAAGTTCGAGGCTTTTGACCAGCAAGGCCCGGGGCTAAAAACAAGTTGGAACTGGCCCGCGTTACTTGCTGGTGGTGTCTGGGCGCTGTATCGAAAAATGTACGGGTGGTTTTTTGCATTCTGGGGCGTCGCATTTTTGTCGAACATATTTGAGAAGGCTGGCTCTCCGGGGCTTTCGGCAATAATTTTCCTCGTGCCGTGGATCGCCTTCCCGATCTATGCCGATTCGCTATACCACAACAGCATCAAGAAAAAGATTGCTGTTGCGCAACTCTCTGTCAAAGAAGAGCCGAAGCTATTGGAGTATCTCCGCTACAAGGGCGGCGTTCACACTTGGGTCATTTGGGTATTTGGCGGTTTGCCGGTCATTGGCATTCTTGCCGCCATTCTCATACCCATGTTTGCGCGTCATTGACCCGCGTGCAGAAAATACACTTCTTAAAAGTCGGCGCTGGCGGCACGGCGATGGTGGTCGTTGCAGGCCATGGCCTAACACTGCGCTCCAAGGGACGCTGCGCGATAAAGCCGCGCAGCGCCCCTGAGCTTGGACGATGGTCGGCGCTTCGCGCCGACCATCGGGGCGGAGTTGATCGAACGGGGTTTGTCCGGCGCGAAGCGCCGTCCATCCCTCCGTTCGAGCGACACGGCTTCGCCGCTACGCCCGCTTGGGGTATCGCGCACTGCGTGCGCTCCACCCACGCGCGGGTGTCGCTCAACTCGCGCCACGTTGGGCAGCATTTCACGGAGGTGCCAATTGAGTCCCACTGATATTCGCGCGCTCGTCGACCGCTACATCGACGCCTATAACCGCAAGGACATTGACGACATGCTCATTGGCATTCATCCGCAGGTGGAGTTCAAGAACATATCTGTTGGAGTAGTGAACGCAAGCACAACTGGAGTCGCGGAACTTCGAGCACTTGCTCAGCAGTCGTTATCGCTATTCTCGGAACGGCATCAGAAAATCGAGTCCCTCGAGGTTCATGGTCCCGGTCCCGTGGCGGTTGCCTCAATTGCCTTTCGCGCTATCGTTGCCGGCGATCTGCCGAACGGCTTGAAGAAGGGGCAGGTTCTAAACTTCTCTGGCCGCTCCGAGTTCGAGTTCAAAGACGGCGCGATCTCCAAAATCACAGACATTAGCTGAGTCACCCGTGCTACATAAATGTATTTGAGCGTCCAGAGAACTGTCGTGACGCACGAGACCCAGCTCCTTTATGTCTTTTCTGGCCTCCCTGGCAGCGGGAAGACATCACTTGCGCAGCGCACGGCAAAACACCTGCGTTGCGCCTACCTGCGAATTGACACGATCGAGCAAGGGCTGCGCGAACTGCTCTCGGCCGAGGTCGAGGGAGAGGGCTACCGCCTCGCATATCGGATCGCCAGCGACAATCTTCGGATCGGAAGCAGCGTAGTCGCGGACTCGTGCAACCCTCTTGAATTGACTCGCCGCGAGTGGGAGCAGGTAGCGTGGGAAGCCGGAGTTCGTTACATCAACATCGAGGTAATTTGTTCCGACGCTCATGAGCACCGGCGCAGAGTCGATAACCGTGCGCCAGACGTTCCAGGAATGAAATTGCCAAGCTGGGACGAAGTGGAGCACCGAGCTTATGAGCCATGGACTGTTGAAAGAATCGTCGTCGATACGGCGGGAAAAAGTATCGAGGAAAGCACTGATGAACTTCTCTCCGAACTATTCCGCCTGGACGCCCAACCCTGCGGTCAACCGGACCTTGCGCATAAAGCCGCGCAAGGCCGGTTACCCTTGAACGATGGTCGGCGCTTCGCGCCGACCATCGGGGCGGAGTTGATCGAACGGGGTTTGTCCGGCGCGAAGCGCCGTCCATCCCTCCGTTCGAGCGACACAGCTTCGCCGCTACGCCCGCTTGAGGTATCGCGCACTCCGTGCGCTCCACCCACGCGCGGGTGTCGCTCAACTCCGCCCCGTTGGGCATCACTATACACATGACTGAGCACCTTATTTCCGTTAAAGACTTTGCCGAGCAGAACGGTCTAATCCGGCAGACCGTTTTCAAAGTTCTTAAGCGCCTGGAAATCGAGCCAACTAAATCTCGCGGTGGAAATCAAAATCGTGGGCAAACCATTTCCTACATTACCCAAGATGATGCTCGCCGGATATTGGAAGCACTTGCTTCAAGTAGAAGCACACAAAATGGACAGGAAGGCGAAGAATCCGAATTTACCGAAGCTGCTCTTTACGATATCGGCGTTTTCTATTTGCTGAGCTTGGAACCGGAGCATGACCCAAGTCGTTTTAAGGTTGGTTTCGCGAGCAACCTTAATGAGCGCCTTCGCCAACATCGCTGCTCAGCTCCTTACACACAAGTAGTCAAAACATGGCCGTGCCGTAGGCTCTGGGAAAAAACCGCCATTGAGTGCGTCACCGAAGGCTGCGAGCGGTTACACACCGAAGTTTTCCGGGCACCCTCCTCACTTATGTCAGTCGAGGAAAAATGTGAAAGGTTCTTCGACCTAATGCCTCAGCTTTCCGGTAGCCAGTCCCTATGAACGTAATAACGCCCAACATTGCGCTCAAGCCGACCCGCTTCCGCTACGCTCCAGCGGTCGGCTTAGCTCTACGATGGTCGGCGCTTCGCGCCGACCATCGGGGCGGAGTTGATCGAACGGGGTTTGTCCGGCGCGAAGCGCCGTCCATCCCTCCGTTCGAGCGACACAGCTTCGCCGCTACGCCCGCTTGAGGTATCGCGCACTCCGTGCGCTCCACCCACGCGCGGGTGTCGCTCAACTCCGCCCCGTTAGCCGCTGTAGGGGAGTTTTGTTATGGACGATTCCCAACTGACTTGGTACATGCAGGAAATTTCCATGCATGCCTACGGATCTGATATTGCTATGAAATGTATTGATAATCTTCTGACAGATCCGGAAATGATTCAGTCCCGTCTGGTTTGGTTTCATCTCTCTTCTTTTTTGTCACATGTGGGGATGATTTCAAAGCTCGTGTCGCCAATCTCAAAAGATGCCATAGCCAAAGCAAGAGGCAGCGCATTGAAAGCCGCTCTGAGTGTTTCGACTACGTCTGAAGTCCTCCCTAGGAGCGCCAGGGATAACACCGAGCACTTTGATGAGCGAATAGATAATTGGGTTTCAGCCAACGCCGGAAACATTATGGAGATAGTTCTCCCTGATCGAAATGGCTACAATTTCATGCGTGGCGATGAAAAACGAGTTCGCCGGGTCTTGCTAAAGCAAGAATATGTATTTATTTCCGAAAACCGCGATGGCTCAAAGTTTGAAGTAGAACTCAGATAACAATTCATTCAAGCCGACGCCTTCGGCGCGGCTTAACTCAGGCGATGGTCGGCGCTTCGCGCCGACCATCGGGCAGAGTTGATCGAACGGGGTTTGTCCGGCGCGAAGCGCCGTCCATCCCTCCGTTCGAGCGACACAGCTTCGCCGCTACGCCCGCTTGAGGTATCGCGCACTCCGTGCGCTCCACCCACGCGCGGGTGTCGCTCAACTCCGCCCCGTTAGGCCGCATGGAAACTTCCATTGCATGTGCAACACATGGAAAGCGAGCGCCTGTTATGGCTTGCATCCACTTACGCTCATCCTTCCCCAAGGAAATCTTTGTCGTTCCGGCTGATGGGGAGTGGGCAATCGTCGCTTGGTGCAGTGTCTGCGAGGAGGCTCGCCTTTCAGATCAAGGTTGGTATGACAAGGCAGATGCGGTCGCGCAATGGGATTGGAGTTGCGACCATTGCCTTGATGAGGCGATTGCTCGTGCTGATCACACCACTTTTTCAGCAGGCCCAGCGGAAGAAACACCAGATGCCCCGTCTGCGGCCTAACAATTCGTTCAAGCCGAGACCGCTTCGCGGTCTCGCGCGTGATTCACTCGCCGGCTGCGGTCCGGCTTAACTCAGGCGTTAGATGACGGAGGAAAGAGGACCGTGAATTCATTTCTTGCGCCAATTCCAAAAATTCATTTCGACAGCGCTATAGATATCTTGAAGGCAAAAGACTTTGTTCTGTTCGGGTCGGATGCTTCTGAATTTTTTAATAATCTAGAAACTGGAATCAAATGTCTTATCTACCTATCTCATGATCAAGCGGAACCTGTGGTGCTCTATGAGGCGGTGTATCAAGGGCTAGTTAGAAATGCTGAGGAAATGCACGCGCTTGAAGCACAAGGATTTCGTCCATCAACAGCCGTTGGTGAGAAATGGGGCTTTTATTGGAAAATTTCGGAGGTGAAGAAATTGCCACAGCCAATTGAATTATCGAGTATCAAGACCAAGAGTGGAAAATATCTGAAATCCTTTCCTCGCGGACCAGTGGCCGTCATCTAACAATTCGTTCAAGCCGACCCGCATCGTGGCGGCGGACGCGTGCTAGCGTAGCGTAGGCACGTGGCCGACGCCACGATGCGGGGCGGCTTAACTCAGGCGTTAGGCTTCACAACCAAGCTAATTAGCAACGAACGAAAGGAACTGAATGCTCACGATGAGACGCTCCATCCAATCCGGCCCAAGCTTCGTTGCGGTTGGTCTAATCAGGATGCATCGCCGCTACCTCTCTCCGATCAAGGGTTACAAGTGCGCATACTCATACCATGGCATGGGTCCAAGTTGCTCAACCTACGGATTGAGGGTATTCACTCGGCTTCCTCCCACCACTGCGTACGCGCTGTTGCGGCGAAAGTTTCAACGATGCTCTAGGACTGCATCTAAGAGGAGTCAGAAGAGGGAATGGAATCCGCTTTGCATACCCTTCTACTGCTGCGCAGAGAAGTGCGATAACTCGCGCAATCGCTAATCAATACCAGGAGAACATTGACATGACGAGACCAGACTGGGAAGGCGGCTGGGAACAACGTGGTGACGGATACTACGTTAAGACCCTACCCCGAGGAGATGCACTCATTTGGCACCCCTCCATGGGAGGTGATCGACATTCAAACCATATCCATCTATCTTCTAGCCAAGCCTCCGAGGCATGGGCAAGCTATAAGCCTCTACGCACCTGGCCCAAGGAAAACGGCCTCGCGTGAAGCCTAACCCCTCGCTCAAGCTGAGCACCAACGGTGTGCCACCTTAGCTCGAACGTTAGACCTCTTCAATGACATTTCTTAGCCATCTCAAAAGAGCATTGATTGGCCTCGCCCTTTGCTACGCAAGCCTTGCTGTCAATTCCAAAAGCGTAACCCGCTACTCAGACATCATGGGTTGTGAGAAGGAATGCATCGTAGAGTCGTCTGGTTGGCCAACGCCCTACTTTTATGACTATCCAGGCATATCGGTGGCAAAACGAGTAGAAGCAGACCCCATTGCTGTGTTCTTTGGACCAGATACTTTCGTGATCAGCGGATTCGTACCCACACTGCTCTTCTGGCTCATGGCGGTCTACATTGCGGCCTATGTCGTCAGAACAAATCGCCCAGAGGTCTAACAATTCGCTCAAGCCGAGACCGCAAATCGGCCCGGCTTAGCTCAGGCGTTAGGCCCCACATCGGCCCGAGTTGTCTGGAGGTCTGTACCGTGTCGAGAAGCGGGTTGCCAAACTACCGAAAGCTTGCGCTCCAAGCCTATAGACCTCTTTGCGCCTACTGCGGCTTTGGCATTCAGGAGGTCCTGGAGGTTGCGCATCTCGACTGCGATCCGCAGAACAACAGCCTTGAGAACCTTGCCCTTCTGTGCCCGACATGTCACCGCATGCATGACATCGATCTCATTCCAACCGATGTTGTTGTCCGGCTCCGGGATGAAAAGCGGTCGCCCAGGTGGGGCAAGTTGATGAAGGACGCAGGCACGAAAGCCCTCGAAACCAAACGCAAGAATCCTGGCTCACTCAGCGCAGCCGCGCAGAAGGCAGTGGCCACCAGGAGGGCAAGGCAAAGTGGGGCCTAACGGGGCGGAGTTGAGCGACACCCGCGCGTGGGTGGAGCGCACGCAGTGCGCGATACCCCAAGCGGGCGTAGCGGCGAAGCCGTGTCGCTCGAACGAGGGTTCGACGGCGCTCGCGCCGGACAAACCCCGTTCGATCAACTCCGCCCCGATGGTCGGCGCGAAGCGCCGACCATCCCTTCGCTCGCGGCTCAGCTCAAACGTTAGGCCTTAGAAAAAAATGACTGCCTCTCTTCTAAATCCAGACCTGGTTACTGACCGCGAGAGTTTTCTCCGCTTCGCAGAGGCGCTTGTTGCAGATAGAGAACTAGCTGAAGGACTAGAAAGAGAAAGCCCTGAAAAGTATCGCTTTGGCGGCGCCATTGGCTGGCAAAACGGCTCAATCGCAGCGTTCCTAGATTGCGCCCTTGCTGGAGCGCAAGCACAACATGACTGGGGTTCCTCATCTGGAGTTAGCTGGCACGATCTCGCGGTCTTCTTGTATCTGGGCAACATCTACGAGTGAGTTGCTAAGGCAACAATTCGTTCAAGCCGACCCCATGTCGTGGCGTCGGCCGTGTGCTTTACGCTACGCTTGCACACGTCCGCCGCCCCGCCACGGGTCGGCTTAACTCAGGCGTTAGGCGTCACATGGGAACCTCCGCGCGATCTGTCAGTGTGCTTGCCGTCAGTCTTTGCACCGTGCTACTTGCAGCCTGTGCAAGCACGAACGTCACGCTTTCGCCATCACCGCAAGCACCCGTCTGCAATCGCTCAACCTCAGCGCTTGTCCTGTGGGCACCACAGTGGCGGCCGGATCAGAAGGATGTCGCAGCGCGTGAAGAAGCCGCGGCGTCCGGTCTCAATAGCTTCTTCGCAAGTTCCGGTTGCTTTGCCCGCACAGAGCTGCGCCGCGTAGACAGTCTCAGCCCTTCTGTAGTCAACGCGGAGCTCGGTGCTTCCGGTGGCCAGTTCAGCGCAGTTGTCACCATCGCTGTCCGCGAACTCGGGCCTGTGGTCAAGTTGCTGTCTTCCGCATCGCTTGTCGAGGGAGGCACCGAAGCCGTTCTCCAAGTCACTTCGCGCCAGCTGCAGTCGTCCAGTCAACCGCGTGAGTTCACAGTTCATTGGCGCCATGGTGGCCCAGGCGTAGTCAAAGGGGTGGCCAGCCTGCCCAACGACATGAGCGCCGCCTTGCGCTCCGGCCTGCAGCCTGCCACTGCAATGCAGTGACGCCTAACCCTTCGCTGGAGCGGGACCTCCACCGGGATGGCGCTTGGCCCGCCAGCCGGAGTGGTTCATCATCCGTCTAGCGGGCCAAGCGCCATCCCGGCTCCGGCCCCTCAGCTCAAACGTTAGGCATAGGGGAAAGCATGGCAGATATAGCGGTCCTCACTCGTAACTACACTACTCACCTTGAACCCGCGTTGGAGAAAGGTGAGTCCGTTACTTTTTATTCCAACGTTCCATGGAAGCGCATTGAAGATGCACACATAGAAGGAAAGAAAGTTGTCGTCTACTTTGTCGTATCGGAACATCCCGGCCTCGTTTCATATGAAGGCACACTTGCAGACATTTTGATTCCGCCAGTCAAAGATACTGCGAGTCTGGAAAAACTGCTCAACCGAGCACCAGATAAAGCTGCTCGCGCAGAGGTCGAAAAAGGAACGGCTCGCACGATTTACTCAGTCTCAAACGTAATAAAGCTAACGTCTGCTTTTCCTCAAACCGAGTTACTGAAACGATCAGATGGTAAGGCCGTAAGCAAGGACTATGAGCGCAGCTACTGCATTGTTCATCCATATGAGTAGGCTGGCTGTGCCCAACAAGAGCAGTGCAGCCGACGCCGCTTCGCGGCGCGGCTGACCTCCATCGTTGGGCCCCACGAGCGCGCCCGGCAGATGCCGAGCTTTTTGCGGCACGAAAAGATCATGATGAGTCCTTCGGTTGAAGCCATAGTAGATATTGGCAGTAGGAGCGGGGCGTTCGCTGCGTTAGGATTCTTTTCTGTGATGTTTGTTCTGCTCGGTTGGGGAGGAGCCAAAGCGATCTCGAGTCATGGGGCCTCGCGTGGCGTGGCTCGAGGGTTCGGGCTGGCGCTGTTTAGCGTGCCGCTGTGCCTGCTGTACTTGTCTAGCTTGAGTGGGTTCTACGAAGTGAGATTGAGCTCGAAGGAGGTTACCTTGAAGTACTTGCTTCCTTTTGCCACTGAGAAGTTCCCAATCACAGACGTACTTGGCGTCCGGGAAAAATTTGCCTTCAAGAACAGCTGGCGCGTTCAAATCACTACGCAAGGCGAAGTGGAGCATTCAAGCGCACTCACGGGAAAAGAGGGCGTGAGCGGCGCGATCCGCATGATCGAAAAGCATTTGGGCAGCACGAGGGGGAAATAGCGTGGGGCCCAACAAGCCCATCCAGCGGACCTGTCGCAAGCAGGCTACGCCCACTCGCTCGGCCGCTGATGGGCGGCGTTAGGCGTCTCGGAACCACTAACCCCATGCGCCTTCTCAGCCTCTTTGCTCTGCCGCCTGTTCTTGCCTTGTCTGTTTTAATCCGTAACTAAGGGAGAAACATTATGAAATCACACGTTTTATTAGCAAGTTTTTTAATCGCAGCTGCTTCGTTAGCGCCTAGTGGCGCGTTTGCCGAAGGTAACTGCCCCGATGGGTATTATCCTAATCCTGCTGGTTGCGCCCCTGCGGGAGTACCTACAGATGGGTATAGAGACTATAAAAATCAAATTCAGAGAGAAAGCAAAGAGCATCAAGAGGCGGTGGATAAAGAATATAACAAATGGAAGCAGAAGGCTCATGGAGTCAGAGAGGTTGACAGTTATAGCGCATTGGCCTGGCATCCGGATGCCAATGATTACTGGGCAATATGGGATAGCAATACTTCGGAAGCCTTTGCCAAAGAGCGTGCACTTGAGTACTGCAATAAAGCAATGAAAAAAGGTTGCACAGTGGCTGTCAGCGGCAAAAATATGGCAATGGGGATCGCAATGGTAGACGGCATGATTACCGAGATAGCGTGGGATGTAGATGCTGATATTGCACTAATAGCTGTCATGAAAAAGTGCGAGGCCAAATGGGGCGCTAACCGTTGCTTACCGTTTAGTAGGATCAAACCCACCAAAGTGATTGACTCGCGCTTGGATTTCCTTAATGGTCACGTGCCTAATCCTGAACAAACAATTCGCTATAAAAAAGGTACCAAGACTATTGAGCGCTCAAGTGAGCCAGCCGCAAATTACATAAACCAAGGTAATTTTGAAAAAGAAGCGAAGTACTTTGTAGAAAAATGGGGACCAAAAATTAGGCAGATGGCCGAGAGACAACAGAACCCGGAGATGGAGAGGGCTGCGAGGGTGAGATAATGAAGAGAGGGCTGCAGATCACCGTTTGAACGGTCATGGAGTGTCTTATCGCAGCAGCTTTTCTGCAGAGCTGGGGCGTCTGCTACAGCCGACGCATAACATTACGGTCGAGAGGGACGCTTCGCCGCAAAGCGGTTTGCGCCCCTCACCTTAACGTTAGGCCACTCAGCCTACAAAGGTACAACAGCATGAAATTACGCATTAATTTCGCAGGATTTTTCGTATTGGCTTCTTTATTATCGCCTAGTGGAGCGTTTGCTGAAGGCAATTGTCCTGAAGGAATGTATCCAATGGGTGGTCAAGGTGTTGTGGGTTGCGCACCTATGGTATGGAGCCGGATAATTCATCAACAGCAGAAAATATTATAGAAAGGATAAAACAGGAAAAAAGGCAGGAACTTAGAGATAGATCATTGTCACATGGATCAGTTTCTCATCTCAAAATTATTGACAGTTATAGTGCAGTGGTTTGGCACCCAGATGTTAACGACATTTGGGCGATTTAGAAAACCCAAAATCTGAAGCTAATGCTAAAGAGCGTGCACTCGAGGCCTGCAACAAAGCTATGAAAAATGGCTGCTCCGTTGCTGCCTCCGGCAAAAACATTACGGTGGCTATCGCAACAGTAGATGGCGTGATGACCGAAATGGCGTGGGATGAAGAAGATTCAATTGCTTTAATGGGTGTTATGAAAAAGTGCGAGGTCAAATGGGGTGATCGTTGCGAGCCGTGTTTTACGATTAACCCCGGCAAAGTGTATAATGTAAAATGGGACACCACAGTAGAGTACTTCCCTAATGCCAAACAATTAAAACTTTTAGATAAAAATACTAAGCGTATAGAGCGCTCGGATGATGCGGCAGGAAATTACATTAACCAAGGCAATTTTGAAATAGAAGCGCGGCATTTTATAGAAAAATGGGGCGATAAAATTAGGCAAATAAATGCAGGGAGGTTCTGAAACACATTTTTAACCACAACTCGCCGTTAACCTGAGACAGAAGCCATGCAAATTCAGTATCTCGAAATCGTGACCAAAGACGTAGACGCAGTGTGTGCCGCGTACGGTGCGGCAAACGGCGTGCAATTCGGCAAGCCTGATGCTGGGCTCGGCAACGCACGCACCGCCACTTTGGAAAATGGCGGGCTGGTTGGGGTACGCGCACCCTTGCGTGAGACTGAGGAGCCGGTGGTGCGGCCCTATTGGCTAGTGAAAGACATCGAAGCGGCTGTCGCAGCCATAGTCAAAGCAGGCGGGAAGGTCGCCGTTCCGCCTCTGGAGATTCCCGGCCACGGGATATTCGCCATTTATCTCCAGGGCGGCAATGATCACGGCCTGTGGCAGCTTTAGTCGCATGCAATCCCGGCAGCAGCGGCCTAACAATTATTCATTCAAGCCGACGCCGCTTCGCGCCGCGGTTTCATTCAGGCGTTAGGCGTTAGACCTTGCAGTACTTCGACATTCTCGCCGGTGTTCTCCTTGCAATTGCAGGTGGCACCTTCGTTGTGCGCGCGGCCAGGGCGCTTGCTCTCTACGATCGAGCCTGTACTTGGAGCACTGCGCCAGGAGTCGTTGTTCGCAGCGAACTGCGGGAGGACACGGACGGCGATGGAACCTCATATCGCGCCGAAATCGCCTGTTCCTACACTGTCGCGGGCGCCCAGTACACAACCTCCCAGCACACCGAAGGTCGGACTTTCGAGCACCCAGAGGAGTCCGCCCGGGCGCTGCTCTCAGCGTTCCCCGTCGGAAAGTCAGTTGAGCTGAGGCTCGACCCGTCCGCTCCGCAGTGCGCGATTCTCATTACGGGCATGCCTCAGCACATGGTGGTCATCCGGCGAGTCGGTTACGCAGCGGTTCTCGCGGGCATTGGCCTCGTGCTGTATGGCCTGGTCCAACAAGCAGCGCGCTGACACCTAACCCTTCGCTCGAGCGGGACCTCCACCGGCATGGTGCTTGGCCTCTCAGCTCAAACGTTAGGCATTTATGGAACATGTGACGCAGCTTTATTCGTATAGCTGGAGCACGGCTGAATTTGCGATCTGCCGATTGACCATAAGAGCACACGTTTTGGCTGATGCTCTTGGCCTAAAAATCGATACATGGCAAGAAGATGGATTAGGCGATGCAACCGGATTCATGTGCCGATCAAACTCTGATCTAGCTATCTATGCCGGGGAACTTCTTGGCGGCATCACCCATCTCGGTGACAAGGGGCCTGTCATTTATAGAGAAGCGGAAGAAGTTGTAGCAAATGGCGTCGCAAACGCCCTTGACGCTATCTTGGTAGCCCTATCGCTCACCATTGAAAGCGTTGACTGGATACAACCCATCAGCGCGTGTGAGTCCACGCAAGCGCTCGTTACAGCTGCCATGAAATATCGGGCGTAGCGGTAAATGCCTATAATTCGTTTAAGCCAAACCCGCTTCGTGGCGGCTCTGCGCGCTTTTCGCTACGCTAGCGCACACGCCGCCCCTCATGCGGGTCGGCTTAACTGAGGCGTTGGGCGTCATCATCCACAGCGCGCCAAGTCTCAAAAGCCGGAGAACAAGGTCCGTCTCGGGCTAAATATTGCCGTTGGCACGGTGAGTCGAGCTTGAATCGGCGCGCACCACGCGCAAACTGACATAGTCCCGTTCCCGCCAAGGACTATCGAATGTGCACACAGGCGCGCAACATTCGCGGATAAGGAGTCGAGCCATGAGCGACAAACCCACAATCGTCCTCGTACATGGGTTCTGGGGCGGTGCGGCGCATTGGAGCAAGGTCATCGTCGAACTTTCGCGCAAAGGCTATACCGCGCTGCGCGCGGTTGAACTGCCGTTGACCTCGCTGGCCGATGACACTCAGCGCACGCACAAGAGGGTGGCGCAACAGTCCGGCCCAGTGCTGCTGGTCGGGCATTCGTATGGCGGCGCGGTGATCAGCGAGGCAGGCGATATGCCCAATGTGGTTGGCTTGGTCTCTATATCGCCGCCTTCGCGCCCGACGCCGGCGAGAGCCCCGGCGGCATCAGCCAGGCCACTCCGCCGGCGGCGATTGCCAATCTTGCGCCCGACAGCGATGGCTATCTATGGATTAAGGGCGACAAGTTTCACGAGAGCTTCTGCCAGGATCTGACCCAGGACGAAGCCCTGGTCATGGCGGTGACGCAAAAAGCGCCGTTGGCCAGCACCTTCGGCGACAACGTCACCGCCCCAGCGTGGAAGAAAAAAGCTACTTGGTACCAGATCTCCAGCGAAGATCGAATGATCAATCCGGAAAACCAAAAAAAGATGTCGGCGAGGATGAATCCGCGCAAGGTCATCACCTTGGCGGCGAGCCACGCCTCGCTGGCGTCAAGAGCGGCCGAGGTGTCGGCGCTGATCGACGAGGCGGCGACCGAACTCAGGAAGTAATAGGTACACAAGGGGAGTTTTCAGCGACCGGCGGTATCAGTTGCGAGCAGTTTGCCGCATCGTATCGGTGGGCCGCTGCCAGAGCGTTCCCAGCCGGCCGCCACGAATCCCAATCAATCCTGCGCATCGTCGAGAGACAAGAGATGAAGATCGAAGGCGTCCCATTCGGCCTTACCGACTGGACCACCGTTCCCGAAACGGTTCACCCTGGCAGCTCCGGCGTCGCCTACTGGCGCACGGTCCAGGCCGGCAACGTTCGAATCCGCATGGTCACTTACTCTCCCGGCTACCTGGCGGACCACTGGTGCTCACGGGGTCATGTCCTTCTCGTACTTGAGGGCATGCTCCTCACCGAGGTCCAAGGCGGTTCCGCGCACACCCTCACGGCAGGCATGTCCTACCAGGTCTCGGATGACGTCGCCCCCCATCGGTCGTCCACTGAAACCGGTGCGCGCCTGTTTATCGTCGACTGACTGTGCCCCCGAAAACGCCGCACCGCGGCCTAAGCCCGGCATGCAGCGGACTCGCTCCGCTCGCCGCTGATGCCAGAGTTAGGCCCTGACCGAATCCATTCACACCCGTAAGGAGATTTTCCACAATGGACATCCCACGGATATTCAACATCACTGAGAGTGCTCACCGCATCCACAACCCGATCACACCCGAAAAGCTCGCCACTCTCGGCGCGGCGCTGCGTCTGGGATCGAGAGCCCGAGTGCTCGACCTCGGCAGCGGTTCGGGGGAGATGCTGTGCACCTGGGCACGCGATCACGGCGTCATCGGCACCGGCATCGACATGAGCCAGTTGTTCACCGAGCAGGCGAAACGCCGTGCTGTAGAACTCGGCGTCGCCGATCAAGTCAAGTTCATCCATGGCGATGCCGCCGGCTATGTCTCTGACGAGAAGGTTGGTGTGGCGGCCTGTGTCGGCGCCACCTGGATCGCCGGGGGAGTCATCGGCACCATCGCGCTTCTGGCGCGGAGCCTGCGCACCGGAGGGATCATCCTCATCGGCGAACCCTACTGGCGGCGGTTACCACCGACGGAAGATGTTGCCAGGGGGTGCCTTGCCAACGCAATATCCGACTTTCTGATTCTTCCAGAACTTCTCGCGTCTTTCGGCCACCTTGGCTACGACGTCGTTGAAATGGTTCTGGCGGACCAGGACGGTTGGGATAGATACGAGGCGGCCAAATGGCTCACCATGCGCCGATGGCTTGAAGCCAATTCCGACGATGAGTTCGCGAAAGATGTTCGAGCCCAACTGACCTCGGAACCCGAGCGCTACGCCGCTTACACGCGTGAATACCTGGGCTGGGGTGTGTTCGCGCTGATGCCGCGGTGATGCGTTGGCGCATCCGGGGATTGTCAACGGCTGTGCCGCGCAACAGCTGGCGACTCGCCGAGATGTGATTGCGCCTGAATTCATTTCTTATGGTCTAGCTATCATCCATGCAATCAACAGAAAGGCCCGTCTCAGGCAGGACTAACCATTCATTCAAGCCGACGCCGCTTCGCGGCGCGGCTTAACTGAGGCGTTAACCCTCTGCGCACCGCACGCACCGCCGCCTACTCGTAGGCTAAGGAACCACCTCCTATGTCTGGCATTTCGATAAAGTTAGAACGCCCTCGCGTAGAGCAATTACTCGCAAGATACAAATCACAGATCGGCACGGACTTCCCCGGCTATCGCAACCATATTTATCGTGCAATCACTTACGCGATGTGTTTTCTCGACAATAAGATCGAGCATGAACAGCTCATAGAGACCATATTCGTCTATCACGACATCGGGCTTTGGACGGATCATGAATTGTCGTATTTGGAGCCGTCCGAGGCTGTGGCAATCGCTGATAATGAGCAGTATGACTGGGGCCTTAATCCAGATCTACTTCGTGGCGCCATCCACTGGCATCACAAAATTTTCCCTTACAGAGGGCCCAACCAGAATATCATCGAAGCGTGCCGCAAGGCTGACTGGATTGATGCGTCAAAGGGTAAGCTCCGCAAAGGCATGGCTAAGGCGGCTGTCACAGAGGTCGAGGCTGCATTCCCTAATCTTGGATTCCACGACGCGTTGCTGCGTCTAGCAAAAGATTACGGTGGCTCGACGATCGTTGGCGGTCTGAAAGTTACTCTTGGCATTGTTAAATGGTAGTCGCCATGAAACAAAGGGCTAATCCTTCATTCAAGCCGACGCCGCTTCGCGGCGTGGCTTAATTCAGACCTTAGAGAGCGCACAGGGGCTTGGTCATCATGATTTACTCTGAACGGCTGGTCATGCACCCGATCAGCGAAAGCGATGCCGAGCGTTAGGTTGCGGATAAAAGCGCACACGCGCTGTCAAGGGGAAACATATGCGCACGGTAATCATCATTACTGTTGGAATCTTCGTTGCCAGCTTGCTACTTGCTTTGCTAAGAAAGCGACCCGGTGCTCCCAATACAGCGATTGTTGCGTTCACGCTGACTTGGCTCGCCTTTTGCGGCTGGAATTTTTCCGTTGGTGTATCTCACGGCTACAGCTTTGCTGAAGAAATCCCGTTCTTCCTCGCCAATTTTGCTGTGCCGGTCATTTTCATGTGGCTCGTCCGTCATCGTTTTGGTGGGCCCACAACCTAACAATTCAAGCAAGCCGAAACCGCTTCGTGGCTCGGCTTAACTCAGGCGTTAGGCCTCAGGAGACGAAGACCATGAGCGATGAGATCATCATTTAAAAAGGGTTTGTGTCCACCAACCGCCGAATTGTACGGCTCAGCGTTTGGAGGCAAGCTCCCAATAGCTTGCCCAACCCCTTATCGCGAAAGTCAGTTTTGAAAGAGGGCTTTAAGCCGGAATTTTCTTTCGTCGCGGTTAGCGGTGGTGAGATGGTTGGAATCGCCGGCTTCAAGACGGAGCAAGGATCGCTGACGGGCGGGATGTCATTGACACGAATCCCGCTGCTCGGCGCTTGTATGAACGTGTTGGCTTTGTGCCAGTCAAGACCCACCGATTCGCCTTTTAAAGTGGCTACTTGGCTTTGAGGCAACCATACAGATGGAGGCCAGCCTTAATGCTGAGGCATAATAATCGGTTGCGGCGGACGGCGTTCCGCGCCGCCGCTGAACCGGAACGTTGGGCGTAACGCATGCCTGTTCATCATAATTTGTCGCACTGGAACTATTACTAGGTTGCTAGAACGCGATTTGGAAGACAGTTTCCGGTTCGCGCATCCTTCTGAGAAACACGTCGGCATTTATTCCGATCAATTTGCGCGCATCATTTTGATGGCATGCACAGAGATAGAGAACGCTATGTTGCCTCTGGGACAGACGCTACAACTGGCGTGCTCACTGGCGGCGATTTCCATATTATGGAAACCCCAACCCTCGTCTTCATTGCCGATGAAGCGCCGTTGCATCGCAAGCTAGAAGTTTGCCAAAACCGGTCCTACACGTTGCCGCCGTTTCAGACCCGATTCTGATTTTACCAATGCAATAATATGGCAAGGAAACACTCATGACCGCATCGATTTATCTCTGGAATCCGCCCGTCTACTCGCTGCCGGTGCGCGGCGGCGACCGGCGCTATCCAATTAACCGCATCTTCTGCGTTGGCCGTAACTACCACGCCCACGCCATCGAGATGAACAGTCCGGTGGACAAGGCCACAGCGCGGCCGTTCTACTTCACCAAGTCGCCGTCCGCCCTGGTGGAATCCGGCGCGACGGTGCCGTATCCCACTGGCACTCAAAACTATCATTATGAAATGGAACTGGTGGTCGCCATCGGCGCTTCGGGTTTCCGGGTGAGCGAAGCCGACGCCCAGCGGTTGATATACGGCTATGCCGCCGGTCTCGACATGACCCGCCGCGACCTGCAATTGATCGCCCGCGATCAGGGCCGGCCGTGGGATCTGGGCAAGAACTTCGAGCGATCAGCGGTTTGCACCGATATCCTGCCCATTGGCAATCTCGGCGTGCTGACTGCTGGCGCAATCAATCTGCAAGTCAACGGCAAACCCCGCCAGAGCGCTGATATCAGCCAACTCATTTGGAACATCCCCGAGCTGCTGGCCGATCTGTCTCAATTCTATCACCTGGAGCCGGGCGATCTGATCTTCACTGGCACCCCGGAAGGCGTCGGCGCGGTCCAACCGGGCGATGTCATCACCGGCCATGTCGATCAAATCGGCGACATCACCCTGACCATCGGTCCGGCCGAATAACGACTTGTTCCCACTCGCCTTAAGGGAATTTGTTGCTTTTCATGCCGAATCACCTTTAGGGCGGCGACGGGTGCAAACAGTCCACGTTTTAAATTCCGGCCATGTTGATGTACTTGATGACCAGATAATCCTCGATGCCATAGTGCGAACCCTCACGGCCGATACCCGATTGCTTGACGCCGCCAAAGGGCGCGACCTCGTTTGAGATTAGGCCGGTGTTGACGCCGACCATGCCGTACTCCAACCGTTCGGCCACCCGCCAAACCCGACCGATGTCGCGAGCATAGAAATAGCTGGCAAGGCCGAACGGAGTATCGTTCGCCATCGCCACCACCTCGTCTTCAGTCTCGAAGCGAAACAAAGGAGCCAGCGGGCCAAAGGTTTCCTCTCGCGCCACCAGCATGTCGCGAGTCGCTCCAGCCAGCACCGTCGGCTCGAAAAAAGAATGACCCAGCGCGTGCCGCTGGCCACCGGTCAACACGGTCGCTCCCTTGCCAATGGCATCGGCGATATGCTCCTCGACCTTGCGCACTGCCTTGTCATCGATCAGCGGGCCGATGCGCACGCCGTCGGCGCTGCCATCGCCAACTTTCAGCGCCTTAACCGCGGCGACCAGCTTTTCAGCGAATGTATCGTACACCTTGGCCTGTACGTATAAACGGTTCGCGCAGACACAGGTCTGGCCGGCATTGCGGTATTTGGAGGCCAATGCGCCTTCGATCGCCGCATCCAGGTCGGCGTCGTCAAAAACGATAAACGGGGCGTTACCGCCTAGTTCCATCGAAACTTTCTTGATGGTGGCAGCAGTCTGCGCCATCAGCACCCGACCGATTTCGGTGGAACCGGTGAAGGTCACTTTACGCACGAGCGGGTTAGTGCATAACTCAGATCCAATCTCACCGGCCGCGCCAGTCACCACCGACATCACCCCAGCCGGCAGCCCGGCCCGTTCGGCCAGCACCGCCAGCGCCAGCGCCGACAGCGGCGTCTGCGAAGCCGGCTTGACCACCATGGGACAGCCGGCGGCCAGGGCCGGCCCGACTTTGCGGGCGATCATCGCCGCCGGGAAATTCCAAGGCGTGATGGCGGCGCAAACCCCAATCGGTTCTTTAAGAACCACAATGCGCTGACCGCTGACCGGGGCCGGAATCGTGTCGCCGTACACGCGCTTGCCTTCCTCGCCGAACCATTCGATGAAAGAAGCGGCATAGGCGATCTCGCCGCGCGACTCGGCCAAGGGTTTGCCTTGTTCGGCGGTCATGATCCGCGCAAGATCCTCCTGATTGGCCATGATTAGCTCAAACCATTTGCGCAGCAGCGCCGCGCGTTCCTTGGCGGTTTTAGCCCGCCAATCCGGCCATGCGCGCTGGGCGGCCTCAATGGCGGCGCGGGTCTCCGCCGCGCCAAGCTTGGGCACGGTGGCAACGAGTTGGCCATTGGCGGGGTTGATGACTTCGATCTTGGCGGCGCCGTCGCGCCACTGGCCGTCGATAAAGCACTGCTGCCGTAGCAGCGATGAATCGCTAAGGTTGCGCATGTTCAGGTTCTCCACAGCATCAAGCCAACAGATCGCCTATTATGACCAACCTTACTCTGAAATCGGATGGATGATGAACCGTCGCCGCTTTATTGGCTCGCTGACCGCCGCCGCCTTGGCGACCGGTGGCGCTTATGGGTGGTGGCGCGCGTCACCGAAAACGCCCGCCTTGCCCGATGGCGAGATCATCGGCGCGGCGGCGGGCCTCGGCCACCGTCTGCGAGCCGCCGATCTGCCGAAGCCGACCGAGACGCTAAAGACGCCGGTGCTGATCTGCGGCGGTGGCATCGCCGGGCTATCCGCTGGCTGGAAATTGCTCAAAAGCGGTTTCAGCGATTTCCTTATCCTGGAGTTGGAACCGGACGTTGGCGGCAACGCACGCTGGGACCACAACGCGATCAGCGCTTATCCGTGGGGAGCGCATTACCTGCCCTTCCCCACCGAGGAATCCCGCGCCGTACGCGAATTGCTTGCTGATTTTGGCGTTTTGCGCGGCGATTCGCGCGCGACCGCGCCGAGCTACGATGAGCGTTACATCAACTTCGCGCCGCAAGAACGCCTGTACGCCCACGGCGTCTGGCACGAAGGTTTGTGGCCGCAAACCGGCGTCCGGCAACGCGATCTCGACCAATATCACCGCTTTCAGGACTTGATGGCGGATTTTCAGCGCCGGCGCGGCGCTGACGGCCGCAAAGCGTTCGCCATCCCCATCGACTTCAGCGCCCGCGACGCCGATTTGCTGGCGCTGGATCAGCTTTCCATGCGCGATTTCCTGTTGCGGCAAGGCTTGGATGCGGAACCGCTGCACTGGTACGTCAATTACGCCTGCCGCGATGACTACGGCTGCCGTTACGACCAAACCTCGGCGTGGATGGGGATTCATTATTTCGCCAGCCGCGATGCGCTAGCCCGCGACGCTGACCGCGACGACGTGCTGACCTGGCCGGAGGGCAATGGCTGGCTGGTCGAGCGGCTGCGAGAGCGGCTGGCCGCTCACCTCGTCACGGATACCCTGGTTTGGCGGATTTCAGAACTGGATCGCGCGGTGGTGGTTGACGCTTGGCAAGCCCGCGACAACCGCTCGATCCGGCGCTTGGCGCAAGCGGTGATTTGGGCCGCGCCGGTGTTTCAAGCGCCCAGGGTGTTTCGCGAACTGTCGCCGGAATTGGCGGCGGCCATCGGCGAATTTCAGTACGCTCCTTGGCTGGTCGCCAACCTCAGCTTACGCGCTTTCCCCGAAGAACGGCGCGGCGCGCCGCTATCTTGGGATAACGTGCTCTACGACAGCGACGCGCTGGGCTATGTCGTCGCCACGCACCAGCATCTGACGGCGCGGCGCGATCAGACCGTGTTCACCTGGTATCAGGCGCTGTCTGACGGCTCACCGGAACGGGAGCGCCAGCGCTTGCTGGAAACACCGTGGGCGATATGGGCGGAACGGATTTTGAGTGAGCTGTCGCGGCCCCATCCCAACATCCGCCAACTGACCACTCGGCTTGATCTGATGCGCTGGGGTCATGCGATGGTGCGACCCCGGCCGGGTTTCGTCTGGGGCGAAGCCCGGCAACGGTTGGCCTGGCCGCAAGATCGCTTGCAGTTCGCCCACGCCGACCTGAGTGGTTATTCCGTGTTCGAGGAAGCGAACTATCGCGGCATCGTGGCGGCTGAACGGCTGCTGGAACGCTTGAAAATCTCCTTTTCCTCTTCTGTCCAGATATAGGCTAAAGTTTGTTAATGTCGGCCAAGCACCGCTGCCAGCCCTTCCAAATTCTGCTTTCTTTCGCAAGGGAACCATGACATGAGCTATCCCGCGCTCGATCCCGACCAGACCCTCATCGTCCAGATGAGCGAAGATTCCACCCTGGAATTGCCGCTAAAGCACATCATGGCGCCGCCGGGCAAGCACATTACACTGCGCGAGGATTATGATCCCGCCTTCACCGCCGGTTTCAAGGGCAAGAAAGAAGCGGAAAGGAAATTGGAAGAAAACAGCCAAAAACTGGCTGAGTATCAGGATATTTTTTACGCTCAAGACAACTACGCCCTGCTGGTCATCTTCCAAGCGATGGATGCCGCCGGCAAGGACGGCGCTGTCAAGCACGTCATGTCCGGCATCAACCCTCAAGGCTGCCAAGTGTTCAGTTTCAAGACCCCCTCCACCGAGGAACTGGATCACGATTATCTGTGGCGATCGATGAAGCGTTTGCCCGAACGGGGCCGGATCGGCATTTTCAATCGCTCCTATTACGAGGAAGTCCTGGTGGTGCGGGTTCATCCCGAATTTCTCAACACGCAGAAACTCCCGCCGTCGACCCGCGACAATATCTGGAAAAAACGCTACGACCAAATCAATGGCTTTGAAAAATATCTGGTCCAGAACGGCATCATCGTGCTGAAATTCTTCCTCAATGTTTCCAAGGAAGAACAACGCCAGCGGTTCCTGAAACGTATTGACGAGCCTGAGAAAAACTGGAAATTCTCGCCAGCCGACGTGAAGGAGCGGGCCTTTTGGGACGATTACCAAGCCGCCTACCAAGATTGTCTCAACCAGACCAGCACCGAATGGGCGCCGTGGTTCGTTATTCCCGCCGACGCCAAGTGGTTTACCCGACTGGCCGTTTCGGAAATTATCATTCACACCTTGCAAGGTTTGAACTTACGCTATCCCGAAGTGAGCGAACAACGGCGTCAGGAATTGCTAGAGATTCGAAAATTGTTAGCCGCGGAACATTAAGCACGCCAGTTTTCTAACGATCAAGCCCCCCGCGGAGGCTTGAGAGCTTCCTATCCGACAAGGCCCAGACCTTGGCGGGATTTTGCAAACCGAAGACTTGACCCATCGCACGAGGAGTGAACACTATGAGTAAAGGCACTGATATTAAAAAAGAAACCAAGAAAAAACCGGCCAAGACCATGAAGGAGAAAAAGGCTGAAAAAAAGACCAAGAAAGACAATAAAGGCTCTTAGCAAGCGGTGCTGAATGGCCTTTGCCGCGGCTCTCTTGCTGATCCTCGCACCCAGTCGATAGAGACTAGTCCCGTCGCGCGGCCTCAAAACGCCACCCCTTGGTGAAATAGGCCCGCCCAGCGCCGACCCTGTATCGAGGGTAGTTGCCGAAAACCGATAGCTCGCCCAATCCCAAAACCTTATTGGATTGGGCGAGCGCCAACCTTCCTTGGAAAACCAAGTTCAATCGCTAGTACCCCTAGTGGAATTCCGCCTCTTGATACCCAAAGCAAGGCTGGTCGCGACGCGCGCATTCCGAAGTCTTCCCCTTGATCGCCATTCCCAACTTGCCAGGAAATTCCATGCTTAGACTAGACGCCAAGCTCGCCAAGATCCGCGCTGGTCAATACCAGAAGGGAGATTTCATCATCGCTGACGCCAAGGATGTCGACATGGCCAACCCCATTACCGGCATGGGGCCCATTCGCGCCGCTGACGGCAGCATCATTCGCTACCGCACCCGATCCGAATTTCTTGACGCCATCACCCAGATCATCCGTCAGGACCAAGTGGATATCATGCTGCTTTCGGCCTCCAACCTGGAAGTGTTGAAGGAAGCCGGCGTTTTCGATGGCAGCGCCGTGAAACCGGCCTTTCGCGCCAATGATACGACCGACATCTGGAGCGCCAGATTTTCTGCGTATGGCAAGCTGGGGGCATCAAGGCCGTTCCGCACCGCGTCGCTACGGCGCGTGGCGGAAGCTGGATTGACTGACCTCGCCCTGTACTCAATGACTTTTGTCAATGACATTGATGTTGACTTGCGCTCGTTGGAAGCCTTCAAAACCTTTCGCGACGAGGCGGCCGCCAACGGCATCCAGTATTTCCTGGAAGTGTTCAATCCGAATATCGATTGTGGCATCGCGCCGGAGCATATCGGCCAGTTCGTCAACGATAATGTAGCGCGCTGCCTGGCCGGCGTTCTCCAGCAAGATCGGCCGCAATTTCTGAAATACCCCTACAACGGGCCTGATGCGCTGACCGAATTGGCGTCTTACGATCCCAGCCTGGTGGTGGGCGTGCTGGGCGGTAGCGCCGGCACGACGCGAGATGCGTTCGAATTACTGTATCAGGCGGAAAAATACGGGGCGCGCATCGCCTTGTTTGGACGCAAGATCAACTTGGCCGAGAGCCAACTCGACCTGGTGCGGTTCATGCGCGCCGTGGCGGATGGCGAGATCATGCCGCTGGAGGCGGTGCGGGCGTATCATGCGGCGCTGGAGCAACAGGGAATTCCAGCGATTCGCCGCTTGGAAGACGATCGTGTTGTGACCGAGGCGACACTAAAGAAAGCCGCCTCTGCGTGACGTTTTCCGAAAACAGCAGTGCTGTTCGCCAGCAAACCGTGAGCGGCCTATCCCTTTAGGCAAGCAACTCAATGCGCTAAGTCGCTTCACTTGCAAAGTCAGGAGATTGATCCGATGAAACGTTCATTCATCAACCGGAAAATCGACGAGGCTCTGGCGTTTGCCGGCCGGTTCCAGATGCGTCTGCCGGAATTTGCGTACTTCACCGCCACCGACTGGCGCGTCAAGGACCTTTCGCGCTGGCGGGAAGTGTTGGACCTGCAACTGGGATGGGATGTGACGGATTTTGGAATGAATGATTTCACTGTGCGGGGCTTGGTTCTGTTTACGCTGCGCAACGGGGCGCTCAAGGATCGCCGCTACCGCAAGCCCTACGCGGAGAAAATGTTGATTGTCGGCGTTAATCAGGAAACGCCAATGCACTTTCACTTCGCCAAGATGGAAGACATCATCAACCGCGGCGGCGGCGATTTTTGCATGCAGCTTTACCATTCCACCACCGAAGAAGAGTTGGACCTCGATCGGCCGGTCAGCGTGACCGTGGACGGCCAGGCGCGCGATCTCGCGCCTGGCGAAAAACTGGTGCTAAAGCCAGGGCAGGGCGTGTGCTACCCGCAGCGGCTCTACCACCGCTTTTGGGCCGAAGGCGAACCGGTGTTGGGATGGGAGGTCTCGATGGTTAACGACGATCATGCGGACAACCGTTTTCACAAGCCGCTGGCGCGGTTTGCCAGCATTGAAGAAGATGAGCCGCCAACATGGATACTTTGCAACGAATATAATACGATCCTCACCACCTGACGCGGCGCCGAGCCTTCATGCCGTCTGCGTTCAACGTCAGGGAGCGGCCTTTTTCAGCAGACAGCGATGTCCGGCGGTCACATCATTTCTGAAGACAGACCACCCGACGCCCGACTGATCATCCTGGTATTGGAAAATGGCTCGGCGTACCGCGTAACGCCATTCGTAAAGGAGAAAGCAAATGGCAGGTTGGTATGAATTGAGTAAAAGCAGTGACGGCCAGTTTCGGTTTGTGCTCAAAGGGGGCAATAGCGAAACACTTCTCAGCAGTGAACTTTATAAAGCACAAAGCTCTGCTGAAAATGGCATCGCCTCAGTCCAAAAGAACTGCGCCGACGCTACGCGTTATGAACAAAAGGAATCCAGCAATGGAAAATATTTCTTCAATCTAAAAGCCGCCAACCATCAGATTATCGGCACTAGCCCGCTGTACCCAACCGTTGCAGATCGTGACGCCGCCATTGAATCCACCAAAGCCCATGGCGTGTCTGACACGATCAAGAGCACGCTCTAGCCGTTTTTCAAGTCGCCGCCTAGCGGCGCGGCGGATTCAACTCGGACGCCGGGGCCGGCTATTAAATGTGTTTGAGTGCGTTGCCCCGGCTTCGCCCCAACCAGTGTTCGATCACCTCCACCAACTCCCGCGCTTGCACCGGTTTCATCACATAGTCGTTCATGCCGACCGCAAGGCATTTCTCCCGATCTCCTTCCATGGCGTTTGCCGTCATGGCGATGATGGGAATGTCCGGCCAGATCGCCTTTGAGTTTGGATCGCGAATTTTGCGGGTAGCTTCATAACCATCCATTTCTGGCATTTGACAATCCATCAATACCAGATCGTAAACATGCTTTTGCAAAGCGGCGAGAGCTTCCACTCCGTTATTTACCGCATCGATCTGATAGCTGGCATTCCTCAGGATGGCCAAAGCCACTTCCCGGTTGACCGGATTATCCTCGGCCAACAGGAGACGCGCTTGATGTTTGGCGGATTCCGCCAACAAACGCTGAGTGATGACCCGGATCGAAGCGGGTTCCTCCAGCTGTCGAATAGAGCTTGCCATCATTTCCAGACAAGCCCGCAATTGCGACTGGCGCAAGGGCTTGGTGAGACAAGCGGAAAAACCGATCTGCTCCATTTTGGCGGAATCGCCAACGCAATGCCCCATCGCCGCCATCACAATCAGCCGAACCTGAGCGATGGCCGCTTGCGCCTTGATGCGGCGGCATAATTCAACGCCATCCACTTCCGGCGCTTTCATGTTAAGCAGGACGACCTCAAAAGGATCACCGGCGCCAGCCGCTACTTGCAGCCTGATCAACGCTTCGGCCGCATTCGGCGCCTCTTCGCAGCGGCATTGCCAGTAACTCAACAGCGCCATCACCAGCAGGCGGTTAGTGAGATGGTCGTCAACCACCAGCACCTTCAAGCCGGGAAGCCTGGATTTTTTGCTCCCCTGTGCTGGAACTGGCGCAAGCGCTGGTTCAAAAACCGCGGTGAACCAGAACGTGGAGCCTTGGCCGACGACGCTATCGACGCCAATTTCGCCGCTCATCAGCTCACACAGCCGTTTCGCGATGGTCAATCCCAAGCCGGTTCCTCCAAACTTGCGGGTGGTGGAGCCATCAGCCTGCACGAAAGGCGAAAACAACACGGGCAGCCGATGGCTGGGAATGCCCACGCCGGTGTCGCTTATCTCAAACTTCAAGGTAAAGCCGCCGTTTTCCATCGTTGCCGTACTCACCCGAATCGACACCTCGCCTTGAGCGGTAAATTTCACCGCGTTCCCGATCAAATTGACCAGAATCTGCCGCAAACGACCAGGATCGCCGCACAGCCACTCAGGCACTTTCGCATCAATCAGACACGTCAGCTCCAAACCCTTTTCCTGCGCTTTGACCGCCAGCATCTCCACGGCGTCTTCCACAGTCGCGCGCGGCTCAAAATCCACCCTTTCCAATTCCAGTTTCCCCGCCTCAATTTTGGAGAAATCCAGAATCTCGTTGATGATGGCCAGCAATGCTTCGGCGCTGGAACGGACGATTTCAGCGTAGCGGCGTTGGTCGGAATCCAATTTGGAATTCAACAATAGATCGGTCATGCCAATCACACCGTTCATCGGCGTGCGGATTTCATGGCTCATGTTGGCCAAAAATTCGCTCTTGGCGCGATTGGCGGCTTCGGCACCCTCCCTGGCCTGATTTAGCGCCGCTTCCGTCTGTTTTTGCTCGGTGATATCCGTGATGAATCCGTGCCACAACACACTACCGTCCAACTCGCGCTGGGGAACGGAATTACCTTGGCGCCACGCCACCACGCCATCGGGAAACATGACGCGAAATTCGCATTTCCAGGGTTGGAGCGCCCGCGCCGACTCGCTCAGAGTGTCACATACATGCTGTAAATCATCAGAATGTACTAACCTAAAGATCGGGCTGGCATCATCCCGAATCGCCTCCGGTTTCAGCCGAAAAATCCAACGAACCGCCTCGCTGGCATAAGGCACGCAGAATTCGCCATCTTCGAACCGCTTGAATTGATATACCACGCCGGGAATCTGGGACGCGATCTTGCTCAAGCGCTGTTCCCGTTCCCGTAGAACCACCCAAGCCTCTCGACTGCGACGCTGCCCGACGAATAGGAATAACAGCAGGATCGAGAGCAAGGAAACCAACCCGATTGCGACCAGCCGATTGCTCGCGACCAATCCCAACCAACGCGCCGCCACGACATCGACCCCCAATAGCGTGATGGGGCGGCCCGCCTCATCTGGCAACGGCACCAGTCCGCTAAACCAGGTTCCCCAACGGTCGGTTTCTGGCCCCGCAACCGTCGCTTTACCGGTCTTGAATACCTCATAGATGGCTGAGGGCGCTTCATCAAACACTTGTCCAGGCGGCGATTCATCGGGAGAGTGTGGCGGTTCCGAATCGACCAGAATAATGATGTGGTCGTTTGTTTGGCGCATCAGGTAGTAGAAACGAACGCCTTCGGTGGCCGCCCGCAACCGCATGAGTTGCTCCTTCAGCCGCAAGTAGCTCGCACTGGCCAAATCCGAATCGGCGCCCGCCAAGTCTTTCACCAGATCCCCATTGACCGCGGCGGCACCCGTTCTAGCAAGATTCAACACCTGGCTGCTTTGCTCGCGGTGCGTGGCAACGCCGGCCCAATCGCTCACCACCCAACCGAGCACTAAAATGCCGCCAAGCAGCGGTAACAATAGATTTTCGAGGGGCCATCCGTCCCAGTCGTCGGCCGCCCGCCGGAGCCCGATCAGGGTCAATCGCCAGAATGCCACCGCCACCACGCCAGCGAGCAGTCCGCGCCAGAGCTGGATCGGGGTCGCGGTGGCGGACAAGAAGGTTTCTTGGTTCAGAACAGTCGCCGGAAAAAACGGTCCGCTGGGAACGACCGCGCCAGCGGCGATGGCATAGAGCGCCATCGCGCCAGCGGCGACACTGAACGCGGTCCGGCCAAACCCCGGATAATTGCGATAGCGCCATAAAACCCAAGCGGCCCACAACCCACCGGGCAATCCCATGGCGTAGCGGATTCCAACATCCCATCCGACGGGTCCCGCCAGTCCGCCCAGCGCGGCCAGAATCACGAATAAGGCGGGGACCCAACGACCGGGCATCCGACCGTCCAAAACCGCGATGGCGCGCCGGCCAAATTCCAGCAAGCAGAAAAACGAAGCCCCCATTAACACCAATCGGATCGCCGTAAAACGCGGATCATCGCCCAAGGCCAACGCCAGCAAATCCAGCCATTCCTTGGCGCCATGCAGCAACCCAAACCACATCAACCAGCGCCAAGGCATCGCGCCGCCAACACGATGACCCAAACCATACAACATTATAAATAAAAGAAAAAAGCTTAATCCGTAGAGAAAAAAGATGTAATCCATCTGGCCAATGAGGAAGCTGGTCATCATCTCCTCAATGGCTCCATCATCAGATTTGCTCTCATGCTAGCCGCTCCATCCGCTAAATTTCACTATAGGGTTTGGCTATTTCTTCGCGGGGCCGATTGAAACCAACACCAAGTAACCGGGTTTCCCCTTTCCGTGACAAAAGAAATTTTAGTTGACGATAATACGTCAAGGCGCCATTCACAAAATAGGCCGCGCGGCCGATCCAGCACCAAAAAGAGGTCACCATCCATTAAAAATATAAAAAAATCATATAATTATAATCTATTATCACCAATCTATCCAGCAACTTCGGCCGGCTTGTTTCACACTTGCATGGCGACTTTTTGCGGCTGTCTGTATGCTTAGCCCTGACTGGGCTGGAACGCGCCCGGCGTGAGCGCGGCCCAGCGCCTTTTTGATAACCGGCCACGACCACCCCTATCGGGATTGGCCCCATCGCCCACTAACGATAATTTTCGATAACCGAGGAGACGTGCGATGCGAGAGATTTATCATGCGCTGGTGTTGAACATGCATCAACCTCACCGCAACCTAGAAAATCTGCTCGATACCAACGAATGGGAAGTCAAGGAAATTCTGTTTGCCTATGATCGCATGCCGCGTATGTTATGGGATTATCAAGACATCGCGCGGGTGCATTTATCCTTATCTGGAACCTTGCTGGAAAGCCTGTCCAATCCCGATTTTCAAAGCCGGGTCTACGGCATGGTGGATTGCGGTAAGTTGCTCTGGCACCTGCAAAACTCGCAACTGTTCGAAGTTCTTGGCACCGGCTATTACCACCCGGTGCTGGCTTTGATTCCCGAAGCCGACTGGGACGAGCACATCGCCCGCTGGCAAGCCATTGCCCGCCATTTGCTCTGGCGGAGCCAATTTAATGGGTTCTGGCCGCCGGAAATGGGTTTCGACATGCGCTTGATCCCACATTTGAAAAAGGCCGGTTATCGCTACGTCATGGTCGATTGCGAGTACGTCGATCCGGTGGATTCAATGAACTGGCAAGCGCTGCGTTACCGACCGCACATCGCCGAATACGGCGGCGAGCACATCGTCATCATCCCGCGCGACCGCGAACTGTCCGACGCCCAACTCTCAGGCATGGATTATGGTTGGTTCCATCACGAACTGCACGAGCGCACCAAATGGTGCGATTTTCCACCGCTCGTGGCGACCGCCACCGACGGCGACAATGGCGGCTGGTTTCGCAATGTCTCGGACAAGGCCAATTTTTGGAATTACTTCTACCACGAAGCGATGGAGGAGATTAGGGCGGGTCATTCGTCGATGCGCCCCACCTTCATTAGCGACTATCTGGACCGCTTCGGCGCGCACGGGCGGGTCACGGTACGGCGCGGTGCCTGGAACACCGACGCCCATCACGGCTGGGATTTCCATCAGTGGCAGGGTTCCTGGATTCAGCGCGACACCATGGTGCGCGTGCATGACCTCAGCCGGGATTTTCATGCCGTCACGGAGGCGGCGGCGCAAGCCCAAGACGCCAATCCCGAGCTGGCGCGGGTCATTAACGAAGCGCACTGGCACCTGCTGCGGGCTGAAACCAGTTGTAACTTCTACTGGGGAGAAGCCTGGGTGCATAAATCCCACACCGATCTTGACGATGTGGCTTGGCATTTAGGGGAGGCCAGAGCCATCCTCGGCGACCGCTTCCATGCCGTGCCGACGCCGGAACCCTCAGCGGAGGAAATCACCCAACCGCTAGCTGAGAACGCGACGCTGGAGACCCAACCGGATTCCGCGCCCGTTCAGCCCAGTGCGCTTCAATCCTGAACGGAGATTCCGCCGATGCCGCTGCTCACCCTACAAACATCCGCCCGCCTGTCCGACCAACAACGCCACGACCTGCTCGCTCCGCTCTCGAAACTCGTCTCTGAGTGCATCGGCAAGCCGGAGCGTTATGTGATGGTGATTGTGAGCGAGCAAGCGATGATGATGGCCGGGGATGGAAGCCCCGCCGCTTTCGCCGACATCCGCGGCATCGGCGGGTTAAATAACGCGATCAACCGCAAGCTGTCCGAGCGTGTCTGCGCCTTGCTCCAGCAGCAGCTCGGCATCTCGCCGGATCGGGTTTATCTCGGCTTTACCAACGTGAGCGCCGAAAACTGGGGTTGGGATAGCAGCACCTTCGGCTAGTTTTCCTTACCGTCGCCTTCAGCCTCCTCCAAGCATGGCTTTAGCCCATCGATCCCCTCCGCATCGTCTACACTTTGAGCGCCGACGGGGGTTAGGGCAGACCCGCCATTCATAAAACCACAGGGAATCGGGCGTCCAGCCCGTTTTCTGGCTTACCGTGGCCTGGGGATTGCGCTTTAAAGACGTAGCCATCCGGCCCTCCCCGCCCACCTTCAGGGATTTTCCATGACCGCTCAAAACCTCATGAACCCGAATCCGGTGACGCTGCGGCTTACCGATACGGTGGCCGCCGCCGGCGAACACATCATCAAAGAGCATTTGCGCCATATTCCGGTCGTCGATGACCAAGGCCGTTATGTCGGGACGTTTAGTATCTATTCGTTGCTGCAGCTGGCCTTGCCTAAAGCGGTGACCATGAAGGAAGGCTTATCGAATGCCGGCTTCGTCAACGAACAAAACGCCGAACTTGCTCAACGCTTGCGCGAGCGTGGCAACGAGCCGGTTTCACAGTGGTTGAGCAAAGACCCCGTGATTCATCCTAATTCCTCGGCGATGGATGCGGTGCTGCTGCTGCTAAAGGGTCATGTCAGCGTGCCGGTGGTGGACAAAGCAAACCAGCGTTTGGTGGGAATGATTTCTTCCTGGAACGTGATCGAAAAACTAATAACGGAGAATAACTAACATGCACGAATCAGGAGCAGCCGCTTCCGCGGGCTACATGTGGCTGGCCGCCATCGTATTCTTGATCACCTACGGGGTGGTCATGAGTGAGAAAATCAACCGCGCCATCGTCGCGCTGGTGGCGGCCGGCCTGATGATCATTTTGGGCGTGATCAATCAGGAACAGGCTATTCGCGGCATCGACTTCAACACCATCGGCCTGCTGATCGGCATGATGCTGATTGTCGCCATCACCCGTCAGTCCGGCATTTTTCAATTCTTGGCGATCTGGTCGGCCAAGAAAGTCAATGCCCATCCCTGGGGCATTCTGGTGATGATTTCGCTCGTGACCGCCGTGACTTCGGCCTTTTTAGATAACGTGACCACAGTGCTGCTGGTGGTGCCGGTGACGCTGCTGATCACCGAGGAACTCAAGGTCAAGCCGTATCCCTACCTATTCTCGATGATTTTTTCCTCCAACATCGGCGGCACGGCGACCTTGATCGGCGATCCGCCCAACATCATGATCGGCTCGGCCACCGGCCTGACCTTCAACGATTTCGCCTATAACCTGACCCCAGTCATTCTCGTGGTAATGGCCGTGACCCTGATCCCGATTTACTTCATCTGGGGCCGGCATTTGAGAGCCGCCCCCGAAGACCGGCAGCGAGTGATGCAGTTCAACGAGTTTGAGGCCATCAAGGATTGGCGGCTGTTGAAGCAATGCCTGAGCGTCATCGGCATCGTGGTGTTCGGTTTCGTGTTCGCGCGTTTTCTGCATCTGGAAGCGGCCACCATCGCTATTTTCGGCGCGGCCATCTTGTTGCTGCTGGCCAACTTTGGCCACGATCCCGAACATCAGAGCAAGCATGTGCTGGAAAGCTTCAACGAAGTGGAATGGATCACTATCTTCTTCTTCGTCGGCTTGTTTATCGTGGTGCATGCCGTGGATAGCACCGGCCTGCTCAAATTGTTGGCCGATAAGATGTTGGCCTTGACCGGTGGCGACTTGAAGGCTACCGCGATGGTCATCTTGTGGTCGTCGGCGGTGCTATCAGCCATCATTGACAACATTCCCTTCGTCGCCACCATGATCCCGCTGATCAAGGCGATGGCCCCGTCCTTCGGTGGGCCGGAAGGCGTGATGCCGCTGTGGTGGGCCTTGTCGCTGGGTGCGTGTCTGGGCGGCAATGGCACCCTGATCGGGGCCAGCGCCAATCTGGTGGTGGCCGGCTTCGCCGAGCGGGCCGGCCAGCCGATCCGCTTTATGCGCTATACCCTGGTCGCTTTCCCGATTATGCTGATGTCCATTTTTATCTGCATGTATTACCTGGAATGGTGGTATTTGCAATAAGTCGTGGCCTTGCATCCGCCGGTTGGCATTTGGCGGACGCAAGGCAATTTCCGACAGCGCTTGCGATATGAATGCTACTTCCGATTCCGCGCCGCATGATTCCCGTCTCTTGCCGATTGCCCTGGCCGCGCTTGGCGTGGTATTCGGCGACATCGGCACCAGCCCGCTGTACGCCATGCGCGAATGCTTCAGCAGTCACTACGGACTGGCTCCCACCCATGACAACGTGCTGGGTATTTTGTCGCTAATTTTTTGGGCGCTGATCGTCGTCATTTCAATTAAATACCTGACCTTCGTGATGCGCGCCGATAATCGCGGCGAAGGCGGTATTCTGGCGTTGCTGGCCCTGACCACCCAAAACTTCAAAGGCAGTGCGAAACAGCGCGCCTGGCTGATCGGTCTGGGGATTTTTGGGGCCGCGCTGTTCTATGGCGATGGCGTGATTACTCCGGCGATTTCGGTATTAAGCGCGGTCGAGGGACTACACATTGCCACGCCGGTACTGGATCGTTACGTGGTTCCCATCACCTTAATCATTTTGGTGGGACTGTTTTTTATCCAATCGCGTGGCACGGCACGAGTGGGCGCTTACTTCGGGCCGGTCATGGTGCTATGGTTTTCGACGCTGGCGTTGCTGGGCCTGGTGAATCTGGTGCAAGCGCCGGAGGTCCTGGCGGCGTTCGATCCCGAATATGCGTTTCAATTTTTCGCTATCAATCGCTGGACTGGTTTTCTGGTGATGGGGTCGGTGTTTCTGGCGGTGACCGGCGGCGAGGCGCTGTATGCCGACATGGGGCATTTCGGCAAGCGGCCAATCCGCCTCGCCTGGTTTAGCTTTGTACTACCGGCCATTGTGCTCAACTATCTGGGTCAGGGCGCGCTGCTGCTGCGCGATCCGGCGGCGATCAGCCATCCATTTTATCTGCTCGCTCCGTCCTGGCTGCTCTACCCGCTGGTGATCCTGGCGACCATGGCCACGGTGATCGCCTCGCAAGCGGTGATTTCCGGCGTATTCTCCGTCACCCGCCAAGCCGCGCAACTGAGCTACTGTCCGCGTATCGCCATCCGCCACACCTCGGATCAGGCCATCGGCCAGATCTACGTACCCGCCGCCAACTGGGCCTTGCTGATCGCGGTCATTGGGCTGGTGCTCGGCTTTCACACCTCATCCAACCTGGCCGCCGCCTACGGTATCGCGGTGACCATCGCCATGGTGATCGACACGCTGCTGGTGCTGACGCTGGCTCGGATCGCTTGGGGCTGGAGCTGGCTTCATATCGGCTTGGCGGTCGCGGCGTTCCTGATGCTTGAAGTCGCGTTTCTAAGCGCCAACGCGCTCAAAATCCCGAATGGCGGCTGGATTACGCTGCTGATCGCGGGGGTGATCTTCACCCTGATGATCACCTGGAAAGACGGCCGCAAATTGCTGAATCAACGGTTGCGAGAAAACGCCATGCCGTTGGAGTTATTTCTGCAAAGTCTAAACCAAGGCTCCACCCTGCGAGTACCGGGCACGGCGGTGTTTCTCACCAGCACCCCCGATGGCGTGCCGAACGCGCTCCTGCACAATATGAAGCACAATAAGGTCATCCACGAACGCCTGATGCTGTTGACCGTAAAATCGGAAGACATTCCGCGCCTGGTGGATGAGGATCGAGTGAGCGTGCATCCTCTGGGACAGAATGCCTGGCGGATCGTGGTCCGTTACGGCTTCACCGAAAATCCCGATTTACCGCACGCGCTGGCGCTGTGCGAGCGCTACGGGCTGCACTTCGACATGATGGACACCACCTTCTTCCTGGGCCGGGCGACGCTGATTCCCACCACGCGGGCCGGAATGGCGCTGTGGCGTGAAAAGCTGTTCGCCAGCTTGTTTCGCAACGCCACCCGCCCAATGGATTTTTTCCGCATTCCCTATGGCCGGGTGGTGGAAATGGGTACGCAGGTGGAATTGTAAGCCAGCGTCTGTTTGCTCTGCTCTGACCTGCTTGAGCGCTAGAATCGCTTTAAGCGAGTCTAACTGATGGTGAGCTACAACGTTATTCCACCCCAGGTGGCATCGAAAAAGTCTTTCAGACCTTATCGGTTATCTAATCTCCCGACAACCAGAGCGAATGATGATGCGAACAACCATTAACCTTAAACGCCGCCACCTGTTAGCCAGCTCACTGCTGCTACTTCTTCCCAAAGCCTGGGCTGCCTCGGACGAGCCGGTGATCGATGTCTGGAAAAGCCCGGCTTGCGGCTGCTGCAAGGATTGGATCGCCTATTTGAAGAATAACGGCTTCATAGTCCGCGTCCATGATACGGGCAATGCCGCCGCCCGCCGTCGCCTCGGCATCGCCGAACAGTATGCGTCCTGTCACACCGCCACCGTGGATGGTTATGCCTTAGAGGGTCATGTTCCCGTTCGGGAAATCCGGCGGTTGCTGGCCGAGCGCCCCGACGCTATCGGGCTGGCTGTGCCGAAGATGCCGATTGGCTCTCCTGGCATGGACGGCCCGATCTACGGTGGAGACCACGAGCCTTACGATGTGCTGTTACTGGCAAAAGACGGCGCGTCTCGCGTGTTTCAGTCTTATCGCTGATCAATCCTCGACTCGCCGCGCGATCAACGCAAGAAACTGATCGGGATCGCGCATTGGGATTGATTAGCTGCCTTCTGCCTGGTCGGCTTAGTAGCTCAGTGCAGCATTTGATATTGGAGCAGGTAAGCGCCCGCCCCGGCGAAATAGCCAATCAGGGCCAGCCAACTAATCTTCTTCACATACCAAAAGAAGTGGATCTTTTCCAAACCCATGGCAGCGACACCCGCCGCCGAGCCGATAATCAGGATCGAGCCGCCGGTTCCCGCACAGTAGGCCAGAAATTCCCAGAGAAAGTGGTTGGTAGGGTACTGCTCAAGGCTATACATGCCCATCGAAGCGGCAACCAGGGGAACATTATCGACCACCGCGCTGACGAGACCGATGATCAGGACGATCACATCCTGTCGCCCCACCGTCTGGTCTAGCCATTGGGCCAGCGAAGTCAGGATATGGGTGTGCTCCAGCGTGGCCACGGCCAGCAGGATGCCGATAAAGAACACGATGGAACTCATGTCGATGCGGCTCAAGGCATGTACCAGCGTCAGGTGCTGCTTGCTTTCCTCTTCCTTGTGACGATGGACCAGATCACCGACCAGCCAGAGGATGCCCAAGCCAAACAAGATGCCCATGAAGGGCGGCAGATGGGTGATCGTCTTAAACACGGGGACGGCGACCAGGATGCCGATACCGAGAAAGAACATCAGATTGCGTTCAAACTCTGTCGTGAGCGGGCCGTGGTCGCTCTCGCTGAGTTGCGGCGACTCGACAGGCTTGCCGCGCAGGAGATACGCCGTCACCGCCAAAGGCACGACCATGCTCAATACAGCGGGGATGAAGACTGATTTCATGATCGCCAGCGTCGTGATCTGACCACCAATCCAGAGCATGGTGGTGGTTACATCGCCGATGGGCGACCACGCGCCGCCGGAGTTGGCGGCAATGACGATGATTCCCGCGAAGAACAGGCGATCCTCATGCCTGGACAGCAGTTTTCGCATCAACGAAATCATGACAATGGTGGTGGTCAGGTTGTCCAGCACCGCGCTGAGAAAGAACGTTACAAAGCCCACCAGCCACATCAGTGAGGACAACTGGGTCGTGTGGATGCGTTTGGTGATGACCGCGAAACCATTGTGCGCATCCACCACTTCAACGATGGTCATGGCTCCCATCAGAAAGAAGACGATCTGGGCGGTGGCCATGACAGACTCCCCCAACTCCTCCCCTACTTTGTGAGCATCACCGCCAGCCAGGGCATAAATCGTCCACAGCAGTCCCGCGCCCACCAGCGCGGAGGCTGACTTGTTGATCTGGATGGGATGCTCCAGCGCGATGGCGGCGTAGGCGACGACAAAAACAATGACGAGCGAAGTCAGCATCTCAATGATCCTCGTGGAAGATGGGCGAATTGATCGCTATTGTGGTGGGCGTGGTCATTGGGCGCAGTCTGGGCGGTAATGGCGCTCTCATCGGGACCAGCGCCAATCTGGCGGCGGCTGGTTTCGCCGAACGGGCCGGCCCCGATTCGCTTCACCCGCTTTCTGCTGATCGCGTTTCCGCTCATGCTGATGTCCATCGTCACCAGCATAGTCTATCTGTACTGGCGTTATTTGTGACAGGCGCCCGACAAGAGTGCCTCAGGCTCGACAGCGCCGTCAGTTAAGGTCGGGATCTCGGAAATAACGAGCACCCCAATCCGCTTGGGTCGAGACTCCATTGGCCGTCAATTGATAGACGGTGATGGTGGGATCGCTGGAGACATCCGCCGGCGAGCCGGAAGCTGCAAATTGGCTCAGTTGTTGGGGATTGCGAAAGACCATGATTTGCCAGTAGGGCTTCACCGTAGCCCCTGGTCCAATATCGGTTCGAGCCAGTTGCATGTAAGTGATTTTGCCGCTGCGCTCCATCACCATGCCGCGCCCGTGTTTCTGAACTAAAACCGCATTCAAGCCATTGATTTCGAATACCCCGTAGCCGGCTGCTTGTTCAATTTCAGCTTTCGTTGGCGGCTTTAGCTTGTAAAGCTGTTCCAGGGTGCGATTGCGTACCTTGAGAATGGCTTGACGCTGTTCTTGCTTGGCTTTTTCGCTCAGCCGCCCGGTGGATTGCGGCGCGGCGATCACCTTGGTTTTTGATTTGGATGTTGGCGGTTCGCTGGCGCAACCGCTCACCAACACGGCGGCTGACAAACTGCCAGCCATCAAAATGCACCGGATCAAGAGATAGCTAAGCATGATATCGTTCAATTTGCGGATGGAAGAGCCGGCTCTAAAACAACGCAGCGCCGCCGGAGCGCCCGTCAGGCTCTACTCGCTTCTGGCAGCCATTGGCGCTTTGATTTATAAGCACAAATTTCTCTTCTGGGAGAAGTGATGCCTGCCCCTAAAGCAGAACAAGTTTAGTAATATAGTATGCGCTTACCGCCTTGGATAGCCTAACTGATCGATTTGGATTGAGTGGGTAATACTACTCTCCGCGAGGAGAAGTCATGCAAAATAATCCCTTATCGCGCTTGCTCAGCGCGGCTTGCCTATTGCTGGCGGCTCTGTCCGTCACCGCGCCGGCCATGGCGGCCGACTATAAATCGGAATATCGGCTGTCGACCGTATTAGGCAAAGCCTTTCCGTGAGGCTGGGGCGGCAAACGTTGGGCGGAACTGGTTGCCGAGCGACTGACAACTCTTTGTTGAAGGAAATCGCCAATAACGGCGTCGCCATCATCCATTTGCAACCGGTGGAGAAACAGGGGTTCCGCGATGCGACCCGCGAGGTTTACAATTGCTGGAGCGAGCGTATCGGCCATGAACTGGTCAAAAAAGCGGAGATGGCAATCAACCGCCGCTAAACTCACACCCATAATTCGTCCTACACTGATGTTGGAGAAAGCCTCCAAGCCACCCCAGCCAGCCACACTTGCAACATTCGGCTGGTCAAGCTGCTTAACCGTAATGAGGAGATTAAGAAATGATTTCGTGCCGTAAACTGACCTCGTCAATCGCGGTTTCCGTGTTGCTGACAGCCACCGTTGGGTGCGCTCATTATTCCACGGAAACCCCGCCGCCCGGTGCTCTAAAAGATGGGCAAGTCAGCTATGTCGATGATGGCAGCTGCCCTCCCGGTCAGATCAAGCGCGTGACTGGCGCCGATGCGCAAATGGGAACTCGCCGGCATGCGGAATGTGTTCGGCGCTAACCGGAAATTCACTCTATTCCATCGCTTTTAGTGAAGCGAATTGCCACCGACCCGCCGACGGATGTTGGCGTCTGACACGGCGGGTCGAAGCTGCTCGATGAACGACCCAGAACCTCTCCCTCCTCCCCGACTCAGTATCGAACAACGGCTAACGGCCATTACCATGGCGCTGATCGCACTGATCACGCTGGCTAATGTGATTGTCCGTTATCTAACGGCCTATTCCTTTGCATTCACCGAAGATGTTTCGGTGTCCACGGTCTGGCTGAGCCGCCGCTACGGCTTTGGCCGGCAACAAGCCGCCCTTGCTGCCACTGGCGAAGAAGGCGGCTTGGCCTCCCGCCCTTCAATTTAGATCAGTTTCCGTGAAGCGATTTGGGGCTTGCTGGCCCGGTGGTGATTCTCGGCGGCATGCGCAGCGGCCTGTTCACGCCGTCCGAAGCGGCGGTGGCCACGATCGTCTACGGACTCGTGGGCCGATCTTGTCGCTGTTGGGCGCCTTGCTGCTGGTGATGGCATTTCCCGAACTGTCGCTTTGGCTGCCGCGCCAGCTTGGTTATGGTTGATCCGTCTTACTGTCGGCTTCTCCGCCCGCTGTGTCCTCTGGCAACTCGGCCAAGGAACGTAACCGAAGATGCAAGGCGGCTTTCGACAACAAATGCGCGCTCACCGGCGCGGTGATGAACAAAAACAGCGTCACCAGCACCTCGTGCAAGCTGAGGCCCTCGCCCCGCGTGCTGAAAAACAAAGCGGAAGCCAGCAGCAGACTACCGACGCCCAAGGTGGTGGCCTTGGTGGGAGCATGTAGCCTCGAATAGAAATCTTGCAACCGCCATAAGCCGAAAGAGCCGATGAAGGTAAAGAGGGCGCCAGCCAGAATCAGGAAGGAAAGGAGGTAATCGATCATGGTTGCTATTCGATAATATCGCCACGCAACAAATACTTGCATAGGGCAATGGTGCTAACGAAACCCATCAGGGCGATCAGTAACGCCGCCTCGAAGTACAAGGTGCTGGATCGATGGATGCCCAGTAATACCAGCAGCGCGACCGCATCGACATAAAGGGTATCCAGCGCCAAGATCCGATCCGGCAGGCTAGGGCCGACCAAGAGCCGCCAGAAACTCAAGGCAAACGCCGCGCCCACCAAGCTGAAAGCAAGGTCAATCACAACGCTTAACATCCCTCGAAAATCTCCCGCAACGGAGCCTCATAACGGCGCTTGATGGTCGCAATCAATGCAGCCGGATCGGCGGTATCGAGCGCGTGCACCAGCAAATGCGTTCGTTGTGGCGTTAATTGGGACGAAACCGTCCCTGGGGTCAGACAGAGGGTATTGGCCAGCAGGCTGATCGCCAGATCGGATTTCAATGCCAGCGGCACCCGCACAAACACTGGCTGTAACCGGCTGGGATTGCCCATAATCAGCCGGGCCACCACCAGATTTGCTATCACAATGTCGTACAGCACCACGCCGATAAAGCGCAACAAAGCCAAGGGTTTATCAATGCGCGCCGTTTCCGGCCAAAAGCGCAAGGTAAACAGCGGAATTAGCCACCCCAGCAGCATACCCAACACGATTTGGCCCGGCGCGAGACTGTTGACCAATAACAGCCAGACGACGGCCAGCACCGGGGTTAATAACGGATGCGGCAACCAACCAGGCCTCATCATGGCGTCGCTCCTGAATGCATAACCGCATTGATATAGAGTTGCGGTTGCAACACTTGCGCCGCTATCGCGCGGGTTTGCTCGACGATTGACCCTCCGGCAACGGTCAGACCGAGTATCAACAACAGCAGACCGATGATGGGGGCCATTTCCAAGAGCAAGGCTGGCAAGGGCTTGGACGCCTTTGCCGGCGGCGACAAGGCCCGGAAGAATAGCAGGCTCCCGGTTCGCGCCAGCGCGATCAGTCCCAACAAGCCCGCAATCAACACCGCCGTCATGATCCACGATAACAACGGGTGATCGAGGGCCGCGCGCAGCAGCAGGAATTTCCCTAGAAATCCCGATAGCGGTGGCAGACCCGCCACCGCCACCGCGATGATGAAGAACAGCCCGCCGAGCACCCCAGCATCGGCGATGGCCGCTGCCGGATCAAGCCGGTCGTCTGATTCGCCGCGTCGTCGGGCGATGGCATCGGCCAGCAGAAACAAGGCCGCCGTGGCAAACGTCGTGTGCGGCAGATAATACAAACCGGCGGCGACGCCCGCCACGCGGTTGAGACCGAAAGCCAGCAGCAGCGAGCCTACCGAAGCCACCACCAGATAAGCCGTCTGCTGGCGTAGGCCACCACTCGCCAACGCCCCCAACAGGCCAACAATCAAGGTCGCCAACGCGAGCGGCAACAACCAAGGTTCGATCAGCCCGGCAACCGGGCCAGCGCTCGCGCCGAAAATCAAACCATAGACCCGTAGAATGCAGTAAGCCCCTACCTTGGTCATGATGGCAAACAACGCGGCCACGGTCGCTCCGGCGTGGGCATAGGTCGCGGGCAACCACAAATAGAACGGCAGCAACGCCGCCTTGAGCGCGAATACACCGAACAGCAATAACCCCGACGCGCGCGCCAGAGGGACATTTTCCGGTGATGCGACCGCGACTTTCTGCGCTAGATCGGCCATATTCAGCGCGCCGAAAATCCCATATAGCGTCCCGACCGCAAACAGGAACAAGGTGGAGCCAAGCAGATTGACCACCACAAAATGCAGTCCCGCCCGAACCCGCCACGGGCCGCCGCCGTGCAACAGCAAACCATAGGATGCCAGCAACAGGATTTCGAAGAATACAAATAGATTGAAGAGATCGCCGGTAAGGAAGGCGCCGTTCAGGCCGAATAGCTGGAGTTGAAACAAGACATGAAAATGTTGTCCCGTCCGATCATCACCTTGTACCGCATGCAGTAGCACAAAAAAGCCAGCAACGCGGTGATGATCAATAGCCAAGCCGCCAAGCGATCCACGACTAACACGATACCAAATGGAGCAGGCCAATGGCCCAGCGCATACACCAAGATAGCGCCATCATGGGTCGCCGCCATGAGCGCCAGCACCACACCTATCTGGATCACGACCGCGATAAAACTTAAGGGGCGGCGCATGGATGGACAAGCGCCCCCCAGCAATAACAGCAGGATACCGGCCAACAGGGGCGTCAAGACTGGGGCTATCGCCAAATGGTTCATGGCGCTGGCCGGCCGTCGACATGATCGTTACCCAGCTCGGCGCGCGCCTTGAGCGCTAATACGATCACGAAAGCGGTCATGGCGAAACCGATGACGATGGCGGTCAACACCAAAGCCTGCGGCACTGGATCGGCGTAAGCCGCCGCGCGAGGATCGATGATTGCCGGCTGACCGACGGTCAGGCGACCCATGGCGAACAGAAACAGGTTCACCGCATAGGACAGGAACGTCAGTCCCAGCACAACCGGGAAAGTTCGCCCACGCAACGTCAAATAGACCCCGCAGGCGGTCAGCACGCCGATGATCAGCACAATGAGTAATTCCATCAGCGTTTATCCGTGGATTGAACCGAGCCCTTAGCCCATCCGCCATCCTTTGGGAGACGGTTTTGGTGAATCAACCCAAGGTGGATCAGAATCAGCAGCGTGGCCCCAACGACCACCAGATAAACGCCCAGATCGAAGGCCATGGCCGAGGCCAGTTCAAAATCGCCCACCAGCGGCCAATGCAGATGGCCGAAGGTCGACGTTAAAAATGGATAGCCCAAACCCAAACTGGCCAAGCCGGTGAACGCGGCGATGAGCAGACCGAGGCCGATGAGCAGGTGCATGTTCCAAGGCAAGCGCGCGTGCGTCCAGCCAACCCCATTGGCCAGATACTGGGTGATCAGCGCCACGGCGGTAATCAGGCCAGCAATGAAGCCACCGCCAGGCCGATTGTGGCCTCGCAGGAAAATGTATACCGACACCAATAAGGCCAGCGGTAACAAGAGTCGGGCCAACGTGGCCATGATGGCCGGGTGTAGCTCCCCATCCCAGAGCCGCCCGTCGGCGTCTCGCGTGGGGCTATCCAGATGCAGCCGTTCCAGCATGGCGTAAATGCCCAACGCGGCCAGCGCCAGCACACTGATCTCACCCAGGGTGTCGTAACCGCGAAAATCGACCAAGATGACATTGACCACATTAGCGCCGCCGCCACCCGGCACGCTATTGGCCAGAAAATAACCGGCAATGGTGTCATAGGGCCGGGTCAACACCGCCCACGCCAAAGCCGCCGCTCCACCACCCGCCACCACCGCCAGCAAACCGTGACCGATTCGCTGGACCGGAGCCGACTCCAGCGGGCTGTGCTGGGGCAAAAAATACAGCGCCAAGAGCAGCAACACCACGGTCACCACTTCCACCGACAGCTGAGTCAAAGCCAAATCGGGCGCGGAGAATTTTATGAAAATCAGGGTGGTGACCAATCCAACAACGCCGATCAGAACTAATGCCACCAGCCGTTGCCGATGCAGGATGACCGTGGCGATAGCCGTCGCCAACAGGATCATCGTTGCGAGCAGGCTCATGCCATCGACCGGCAACAAACCGCGCGGCCCGGTTAGTGGCATCGCGGCGCCGATAAAGCCCGCTACGCCCAAAACCAGAAAAGCCGAGATCGTTACGACCAATAATCGTTGCAACGAACCGGTATCGAACCAGCGCGTCAAGACACCCGCCAGCGCGAACAGACGTTGCAACAAACCTTCATACAGAACTTTGGCCTCGATCCGTTCCAGATAGCGCTCGTAAAACGCAAAGAGCGGCCGACGCCCGGAGTACAACCATCCCCCACCCACCAACGCCAGTAGACTCATCCATAGCGCTGGCGTAAAACCGTGCCAGATCGCCAGATTATACTCCGGCGGCGGCCCTTGCAGGACGCCTGTGACCGCCACATTCAGCAACGGTTCGACGGTCAACGCCGGAAAGATACCCACCACTAGACACAAGACCACGAGCACCTCCATGGGCGCCTTCATCCAGCGCGGCGGCTCGTGGGGAGTTTTGCCAAGACCAATCGGCTCGCCATTGAAGAACACATCGTGGATGAAACGCAGCGAATAAGCCACGGCGAACATCCCCGCCAAAGTCACCACCGCTGGCAACAACCAACCAAGGTGGAGATGGGTGGTCGCATCAACGGTTTCGGCAAAAACATCTCCTTCGACAGAAACCCGTTCAACAACGGCACCCCCGCCATCGCCGCCGAGGCCACCATCGCCAGTACGCCGGTGTAGGGCATATAGCTCCATAAGCCGTTGATCTGACGCATGTCTCGGCTGCCGGTCTCGTGGTCGATAACCCCCGCCGCCATGAACAACGACGCCTTGAACGTGGCGTGATTGATGATATGAAATACCCCGGCCACGGCGGCCAGCGGCGTGCCGATGCCAAACAGCAGGGTAATCAAACCCAGATGGCTCACCGTCGAATAGGCCAACAGCCCTTTGATGTCATGCTGGAACAAGGCGAAGAACGCCCCTAACAACAGCGTCAGCAAACCAGTCCCGCCCACCAGCCAAGCCCATTCCGGCGTGCCGGACAGCGCTGGAAATAGCCGCGCCAGCAGAAAGACGCCTGCCTTGACCATGGTGGCCGAATGGAGATAGGCCGAGGCCGGGGTGGGCGCGGCCATGGCGCTGGGCAACCAGAAATGAAAGGGAACCTGCGCTGATTTTGTGAAGACGCCGAGTAGTATCAGCAGCAACATCGGCAAATAAAGCGGATGGGCGCGAATCGTATCGCCCGCCGCCAGAATGACGGCCAGTTCAAAACTGCCCGCGATATGGCCAAGTAGTAGAAAACCGCCCAGCAGCGCTAATCCGCCCGCGCCGGTGACCGTTAGCGCCATTCGCGCTCCCGTGCGCGCCTCCTCGCGTTCGTACCCATAACTGACCAGCAAAAAGGATGTCAGGCTGGTCAGTTCCCAGCAAATCAATAACTGAATGAGATTTCCGGCCAGGACAATGCCCAGCATGGAACCCATGAACAGTAGTAGATAGGCGTAAAAACGCCCCAACCGATCTTGTTGCGGCAGGTAGTAACTGGCATAGAGCACGATTAGGAAACCGATGCCGAGAATCAGCAGGACAAACAGTAGACTCAAGCCATCAAGGTAAAAAACCAGATCCAGTCCGACGGCAGACAGCCAATTCACGCGCTGAATCAGGGTATGGCCAGTAAAAGGAGTCTTGGCTAGCGGGAACAAGCACAGCAGGGACAATAAGGGCGTGATGCCCGCTAGCCAGACGGCTTGCGACCGGCCCAGGCGGGATATTGCCGCAACGACAACGGCGCTGATAAATGGCAAGCAGATAAGGAATAACAGATGCATGACGTTGAGATATTGGCTTGTCGCATGCTGCCTAGCAAACGACTCAGGTCAACGCGATTATCCAGCAATCAGCGCTGTTTCGGGAAGTTTAAAGCAGTTTTTTGGCTAGACGTCTGTTGTGGTTCTATTTGGTTTTATGACCGGGGTCCCTTCGTCCACTGCTATCGCGGCGCGCGGGGCGGGGCGGCCGGTTCTTGGCTTCATTGCTGAACTGGAAGCGGCCAGCCAGCACACAACCCTTCATGCCTGGATCGCAAGATCGTCCCTGAACGTGTTGGCAGGTTCCGTTGAGTTCGTGCGGACAACCCCAGCCACTCATTTGGTTTCTTCGCTCTCGATTAATACCTGAACACAAGCCATCAAGGATACTTTCAGAAATACTAAAAAATCGGTGGCGGAATGGAAGATTCCAAAAACTCCCCGTCACCGATCATTCAAAGCGTCCCACATGATTTCACAAAACGACAAAACCCTTTATCGATCCCTATTGCTTCTTGAAATAATCATCTTGGCCAGGGAACCCAGGGATAGTCATCCGCCCTTTTGAAGTTGGGCTCGGTTGATCGGGTTGATCCGGGCGATCCGGGCGATCCGGGCGATCCGGGCGATCCGGGCGATCCGGGCGATCCGGACGCTGTTTGTCCTCACCGTTGTCTTTAGCCTGACGCCGTTCGAGGCGCTGAGCTGCTTGATCGCCATATTTCTGGCGAGTCAGATCGGCATTCGGACCCGACTTGTCGCGGCAAATCTGCTTTGCATCATCGCACTTTTGAGCCAACGCCAAGGGCGCTTGGCCAACGAGCATCAACGCGCCCAGCACCATCATCGTTTTGGTCAATTTCATTAGCAATCTCCTGGCTCTTTAAGCCGCTTTGTCCAACTTAACAGCAACATAAGGTTGACCGATCAATCGGAGTTAGGGCCAACTTGATTATCATGTTGTGGAATTACTGATTAACATTAGCTGAATATCACCCAAAGACAAATTTCGAATGTTACGGGACAAATTTCGTTCAATCCTCACGATGACTTCGTCCCGCGCCAGCGCGAAATTGGGCTGCGCCCGCGCTATCCTTGCTTCGCTCGCGCTTCGCAAAAGCTGCTAGGAACGAGGCTAATGCAATCGCTTACTGGAAATCCCATGACTCTTTCATGGATTGTTATATTATCCCTTGATGATCTGGCCATCCCAGTAAACCCCAATGACAAGGCGCAGGATCAGTATCCCAAGCTAGCGCGGGCTGGCGCGGATAATACGGATGCAGTCCAAGCAGTCCGCCATTGATGCAAGCGCCCTCATACCCAACGCGAACAAAAACCCGGTTCTCCATGACCACTCGAAATCTGGATTCTCTCTTTAACCCCAACGCCATCACGCTCATTGGCGATGGCAGCGACTACGAAGTGCTTATCGCCCGCAATCTGATGCAAAGCGGTTTCAAGGGACCGATCATGCCCGTCGATCCCAAGCGCTGGGCGCTGGAAGGTGCTCTCGCCTACCATGACATTGCTAGCCTCCCGGTTGCTCCGGCGCTAGCGATCATTACCCGACCCTTGCCACAGGCGCCAGCATTGATCGCACAATTGGGTGAACGCGGCGCCCGCGCGGCGGTCCTTACCAACGATATGCCAGCCGGGAAGGAACGCGCGGCGCTTTGCCAAGCCATTTTGGACGCCGCCAAGCCTTATCTCTTACGGGTGCTGGGACCAGGCTCTCAAGGTTTCAACGTACCGCTAGCCAACCTGAACGCCAGCCTTAACCGCCAGTCGCTTCTGCCCGGTCAAATTGCTTTCGTGACCGAATCCGGAACTATCAGCCAGACGGCGCTCGATATCGGTAACCACTATAGCTTCGGCTTCAGCCATCTCATTCATTTGGGCGACAGCCTCGATATCGACTTGGCTGACATCTTGGATTATTTGGCCGGTGATTATCGAGTTCGGGCTATCCTGCTGTATTTGGAGCGCATTAGGGACGCTCGCAAATTCATGTCGGCGGCGCGCCGCGCGGCGCGCGTCAAACCAGTCGTGGTGCTGAAACCACGCCGCTTCCCAGAAGGCGATGATGACGCCGTTTATTCCGCCGCCTTCCGCCGCGCCGGCCTGCTGCGGGTGGACGACAGCGATGAGCTGATTCAAATGGTCGAAGTGCTAAAAGCCGCCCGCTTGGTGCACAACGACCGGCTGGCGATCCTCAGCAACAGTTCCAGCATGAGTTTGATGGCGACCGACATTCTTTATGATTTTGGCGGCCGGCTGGCGCAATTCTCCGAAGCGACCCAGCAGGGACTGGAAAGCTTAACGACCTCCAAAGACCGTCCAAATCCACTCGATATCGGCGACGAAGCCACCGATAAAACTTACAGCAAAGCGTTGGATTTGCTGCTGGCCGACCCCGGTATAGACGGTGTGTTGGTGATTAAAACCCCCACCGCCTTCAGCGATACCATGGCGGTCGCCGACGCTTTGTTCGAGCGTCTGGCTAAAAGCCAACGCTGTATCATCGCGAGTTTTCCCGGCCCGCGCGCCGGCGATGGGGCGCGGCGAAAGTTGGCCCGAAAAATCCCGACCTACGAAACGCCTGGCGATGCCGTGCAGGCCTTTATGCGGATCGTGCAGTACAAGCGCAACCAATCGACCTTGATGGAAACGCCGCCCTCGTTGCCGGAAGCCTTCACGCCCGATGTAGCGGCGGCAAAAATCGTGATTGCTAGGGCGCTCGCTAGTGGCCATCATTTGCTTAACGAGCACCAGGCCCTGCAACTCCTGACGGCCTACGACATCCCGGTGGCGGAAACGCTGACCGCGCGCTCGCCTGACGAAGCCGCCCAAATCGCCCGGCAGTTGGACCAGGCGGTCGTTTTGAAGATCATGTCGCCAGATGTGGCCAACAAATCGCAAATCGGCGGCATCGCCCGTTATTTGAACACCCCCGACGCCGTACGACAGGCCGCCACGGCCATGCTCACCCAATTGCGCAGCGTAGCGCCAGCGGCGCGGTTCGAAGGCTTCTTATTGCAGCCGATGGTCTCACGTGACAGCGCGTATGAACTCACCATCGGCGTTCGTCCCGGCAGCGGTTTCGGACCGGTGATTTATTTCGGACAAGGCGGCATCGAGGCCGACACCATTAATGATTTTGCCTACGGCCTGCCGCCGCTCAACATGCATTTGGCCCGTGAGGTCATGGCGCAAACCCGAATCTATCCTCGACTCCGTTATAGCTTGCTGCGCCGCGCCAACCTTAACGCCCTGGCGTTGACCTTGGTTAAGGTTTCACAAATGATCATCGATCTAGACGAATTGACCGAGTTACACATCAACCCGCTGTGGGTCACCGCGCAAGGCGTGGTGGCATTGGACGCCCGGATACTGCTCACGCCAACGGTCGGGATTCCAGCCGAGCGCTTGGCCATCCGTCCCTATCCCAAAGCCTTGGAAGAAACCATTACCTTAGCCAACGGTCGAGAGTTACAGCTTCGGCCGGTGCTGCCCGAAGACGAACCGTCGTTACACGCGCTGGTGTCGCGCGCTTCACGCGAAGACCTCCGGCGACGCTTTTTCCAACCCATTCGCGAACTCTCCCACGAGATGGCCGCCGGCCTGACGCAAATCGATTACAATCGCGAAATCGCACTGGTGGCGGTGGGACCCGGTTTACCGGGTAAAGCAGAGATTTATGGCATCATCAACCTGAGCGCCGACCCGAACAACGATAAGGCGGAATATTCGATCCTGATCGACCGCGGCCTGATCGGCATGGGCCTCGGCAACCGGTTGATGCGGCGCATCATCGACTACGCGCGGGCCCGCGGCATCGGCCAAATTTATGGTGAAGTACTACAGGAAAACAAACCGATGTTGCAGTTGAATCAGGCCTTGGGTTTTGCGATCCATTCCGATCCTGACGACCCCAGTTTGAAGCATGTTATCCTGAGACTCCACGATATCAGCTCTTCCGCAGGTTAAATCATGAGTGAGAAACGCCTTCTGGTCATCGATGACGAACCTGAAATTGGCGAATTTGTTCGTAAGGTGGCCATTGGTTTGGGATACGAGGTTCAAGTCACCACTGATGGGCACGCCTTTCAAGCGGCTTACCACCAACTCCATCCCACGACCATCGTGATGGATATGGTGATGCCGGAAATGGATGGCAACGAACTGGTTTTGTGGCTGATGGAGCAACACTACGACGCCAATCTGATCATCATTACCGGTTACAACCCAGACTATGCCAAGGATGCCCGCTTACTGGCGGAATTTAAAGGCTTACGCTCAGTGATCACGCTGATCAAGCCGATCCGCCTGGACAAATTGCGTGAAGTGTTAGGCGGCGGTTAATCGCCACCGTTTGAATCGAACCCCGAGGCAGCTTGCTTGTCGAATTGAGCAAGATTAAATCCAGTAATTGCCCTCTCGGATTGGTCAATGTCTGCTTATGACAAGATCCGAATTACCATCATGGAAATATCGCCCTATTGAAATCAATGACCTGGTAATTTATTACCCCTATCATGCGGATAGTTATGACAGCTTTCCAACGGACGGTAGTTGTTCGGTTGGTAAATCGCCGGCGCAATGCCAAAACGCCTGTAGTCACCGAGCAACCGTATTAACGCCACAACCTGATCAGCCCACAGCGCCCCAGCCAAGGCGAATGTAGTCCACCTGCTCTAATTTTTAAATTAAATCAAATACATAGTATAAAATTAAATAACTTGATCAAGCTAATCGGCCTAGATTTAGACAGGTGGCAATGAGGATGGAACTTACATTTAGGATAATCGCTTTTGGGATTCAACCCCAATTTGACTCGCAAAGGATACGTAATCAGCTTCCGAAACTCTTTATGGGTGACCCGACGGGGGTCAGTACGATCATTGATCGGATTCTCACCAACCAACAGGTGATCCTCGCTAAAAACGTACCTCGGGAGAATGCCGAACATCTCCGGCAGATCCTCACTGAAATGGGTTTGAAATGTCGCATGGAGCCGATGCAATTGACTCTGGCTCCAATCGACGACGAAATTTCGCTTTATAAGTGCCCTGCCTGCGGCTACAAACAACCCATCAGTAGCCGGGGTATCTGCAAGCGCTGTGGCGTGGTCAGCCGTAACTACCAGGACTACTGCCAACTGAAAGAAGCCCAGGAGCTGGAGCGTCAACGCTCACGGACTGTGCAGCTTAAAAAAACCTGGAAGCTGTTACCGATCCTCACCAACATCGGCATTGCCGCCGGTATCGGCGTCGCCATCGGTCTGGCGTTTTGGTCTATCGAGATCGATCGGCCGCCCCAAACTACAACACAACCAGAATCCAGCGTCCGCTCCGCCATCAATGCTTCTCTGGAAAACGCGACCAAGTTAGAGCCCATCGCCCCCCAACCCGCTAAAACCAGCGCTAATCAAACATCCGCCTCTTCAAGCGCCAGCCTACCCAGCACACCACCGTTTGCCGACCCCAAACCACCGGTCATCCCACCCCCCCCTATTGCTACGCCCCAGCCGCAACCGGTCAGTCCACCCGTTTTTGGGAGCACCGATTCAGCTACCCCATTCTCCGGAAGGGCCTCCACCCCATCGACGGCCTCTCAAAATAAGAAGGCCCTTCCCAACCCGACTCTTGAATCTATCTACAATCGTGACAACACCCTTTCCAGCAACAGCACCGACCACTCGGAACAAACGGACGGTTCGACCTCGCCCGCGCCTGATAAATCCACCGCCGTCACAACGCCGCCCACCAATACCCCGCCTCCGGCCCGCGCCAGCAACCCGCGTCTGCTGATTGGTTTGGCGCGCTACCAAGCCGAAAAGGGCGATCTCGCCGCCGCTCAAGATACCTTCAAACAGCTTAACGGCCTATCCGATAGCTACGTTAGTAACCTTCCGGCCGAACAAGTAGACGCTTTTACTAGCACTCGCGTCGAAACCATGGCGGTACTGGCCAACCAGGAGTACAAACAGAAAGCGTTTTCCGTGGCGCAGGAACTCTGGTTGCAAGCGATCAATTTGACCAACAACATCAAGTTTTCGAACGAACGCGCGGTAGCGCTCGCCAGCCTTGCTCGCTCTTTGCATAGCAGTAATACCGCCACCGCTCGTACTTATTTCAAACGCGCTGAAGAAAACGCCCGCGTTATCGAAGATTCCGCACTCCGCGCCACGACCTTGAGCGTATTGGCGCGGGACTTGGCGGCTACCGGCCGTTCGGATCAATCTCGCGAGCTTTTCGCGCAAGCTAAAACGCTTGTCGCCGAGTTACCGAATCCAACCATCCGGCTGATCGCCCTAAGCGTGGTCGCCCAACACCTTGCCGAGGCGGGCGACACCACCACCGCCAACAGTCTGTTGGAGCAGATCGACACGATAAAAATTGAAGCACCGCCGTTGGCCGTGATCCAGCACCGCCTCCAAGCGCAAGGCGCTATCGCTCGCGATCTCGCGCGTAAAGGCGATCCATCGGCCAAAACGCAACTGATGGCGACGCTCCGTTCGGCTGAAACCGTCGCTCAGCCCGCCACTCGCGATGCCGTTCTGTTGTATCTGGCCCAAACGCTGGTCCATGCTGGCGATCCCAAATCCGCCGATCAAATCGTGGCCGAGCTGTTGAAAAAGCATGGTATATCGACCACTACGGCTAAAGCTCAGTTATAAAATTGCTGATTGGCTCATCAAATTTTAGATATTCTTAAGCGCAAAGCCATTAGCGGGCACCACAACTCTGTCATAAATATTTGACTGTCGATCTAACCTAAACTCGTTAACCTCATCAAACCGTTGTAGCTAAAAACCTCCGCTAGGGATCGAGCAGCAGTCGCCATCCGAGCGTCAACGCCGCCCCTAAATCCGCATCAGCCAATCGGTTTGAATGCATAGCCGCCTTTCTCCAGGGGCGCGCTTGGTCTGCAATTGATACCGTCCTGTTCTATTTGAAGGAGGTCTTCTCATGTCTCTCGTCCATTTTTTCGTGATTATTGCCTTGACGACCATGGCGAGCTTAGTTCAAGGCGCGGAGTCAACCCTCTCCAGCGAGGAACACGCTTTTCGGGTAGTGATCGTAACTAAAGGGTTGGAATATCCGTGGGGATTGGCTTTTCTCCCCGACGGCCGCCGTTTGGTGACCGAACGGCCGGGCCGTTTGCGTCTGGTCGCCAGCGATGGAACGCTCGACCCCCAACCGGTGGCGGGTCTACCAACGATTGCGGCCCAGGGTCAGGGCGGCTTGTTGGACGTGGCGCTGCATCCTCAATTTAGGGATAACCAGCTGGTTTATCTGTCCTATGCGGCGCGCGGGACGGGGGGTATCGGCACCGAGGTGGCGCGCGGGCGATTGGTGGATCACCGACTGGAGAATGTCGAAGTGCTGTACCGGCAAGCACCGAAATCGGGCACGGGGCGTCATTTTGGATCGCGGTTGGTGTTCGATCGGGAGGGTCGCCTTTACATCACGCAGGGTGATCGGGGTGAAATGGAGCGGGCGCAAAAATTGGATGATCTGGCCGGCAAAATCGTCCGGTTGAATGCGGACGGCAAAGTCCCCGCCGATAATCCCTTTGTCAACCGCGCCGGCGTCCGACCTGAGATTTATTCGCTGGGGAATCGCAACGTGCAGGGCGCCGCCTTGCACCCGGTCACCGGCGAACTTTGGACTCATGAACACGGCCCCCAGGGCGGAGATGAGGTGAATGTGATTCGCGCCGGCCGTAATTATGGCTGGCCAACCATCACGTATGGCGTCGAATATGGGATTGGAACCAAGATCGGCGAGGGCACCCACAAAGCGGGCATGGAACAACCACTGCACATCTGGGTTCCGTCAATCGCGCCGTCAGGACTGGCCTTTTACCAGGGCGACCGGTTCCCACGCTGGCGCAACGATTTATTCGTCGGTGCATTACGAAGCCAAATCCTGGTGCGATTGCGCTTCGACGGCGAAAAACTCATGCGGGAAGAACGGCTGCTGGAAGGCGTGTTGGGCCGCCTCCGCGACGTGCGCTCCGGCCCTGACGGCTATCTGTATCTGCTGACCGATTCACCCAATGGCGCGATCGCCCGCTTGGAACCGGTAGCAAAATAACGGCGCTTTTTAGGTCGGGCCAAAGCGCTTTCCAACCGCACATTCAATCATTTTCGTAAGTAACGCATCCAAACGACGCGGACCAACGCAATAGGCAAGGAAGCCCTCGGTGCTTCAGCGGCGCCATTCAAAAGCCGCTTCACCTAACCATGTCTATCGAGGAGGATTGTGATATGTCCCGCCCGCTTGCCCGCACTTGTCTGAATCTGGCTCTGACCCTGGCCATCGCCGCCGGCGCTCAGGCCGCCAACCACCGGGAAGCACCGCTCACCGCGCTCGATCACAAGGCCGACATCACCGATTTCTTCGCCTTCGTCAGCTATGACGATCCCAGCAAAGTCACGTTGATCCTCAACGTCGATCCACTGCTGGAACCCAGCAACGGCCCCAATTATTTCCCCTTCGATCCCGAAATCGTCTACGCCATCCGAGTTGATAATAACCACGATGCCGTCGAAGATTTACGTTTCGAATTTCGCTTCACCACCGAAATCCGCGCACCCGGCGTGTTTACCAGCCTCGTTGGCGCGGGTAACGGTATCCCGGCGCCCGCCAATTCCCCCGCGCCGATCGCACCCGGCACACCGCTGATCCCGCCGGCCATCACCGCGTTGGATGGGACCGGTTCCGAGGGCTTCAATCTACGCCAGCGCTACACCGTGAGCTTTGTAAAAGACAAACAACGCACTGAATTAGCCAACGGCCTGATCGCGGTGCCAACCAATGTTGGATCGCGCACCATGCCCGATTATCCCAGCTTGGCGCAACAAGGTATTTACCCAATCGACAAAGGCATCACCGTATTCGCCGGCACGGTGGACGATCCGTTCTGGATCGATCTCGGCGCGACCTTCGATTCAGTCAATCTCCGTCAATTGCCGAACGGCAGCGGCATTCCCGCCGTGCTGACCAAAGAGCAGGACGCGGACGATACTCGCAACTTTGCCGCCGACGATGTGGCGGGTTTCAACGTCAACGCCATCGCCATCGAAGTACCGGTCACGCTGCTGACGTATGACGGCAAGCCACACGCCGCCAACGATCCACTGGCCACCATCGGTACCTGGGGCACCACCTCGCGACCGCAGACTAAAGTGTACCGACGTCCGGGCGAGCCGCCGAACCTGTCCGAGCGGCTGACCCAGATCCAGCGCATGGGCAATCCGCTGTTCAACGAACTGCTGATCGGCACCGGCGATAAGGACAAGTTCAGCATGAGCCAACCCAAAAGCGATGCGCAGTTCGCGAATTACGCGCTCGACCCGTTGCTGGCGCGGGTGCTGAACGCGATCTACGCCGAAAAGCTGCCGATCCCGATCCCACCGCGCACGGATCTGTTGCCGCTGGTCACTTACATGGCGCCCATCGCCGCGCCCGATACCCCGGCTGGACCGGTCGCCGACTTGCTGCGGCTCAATACCGGCGTTCCGGCGACCCCGACCGCGCAACGCAAGCGGATGGGTTTGCTGGCCGGGGATGCGGCCGGCTTTCCAAACGGCCGGCGGGTGTCGGACGATGTGACCGATATCGCGCTGCGTGCCGTGGCCGGCGTGCTGGCGGGCGGCAACTTCGCCGGCTTCCCGCACAACAGCCTCGGCGATGGCGTCAACGCCAATGATATGCCTTATCCAGAAAACTTCCCCTATCTAGGTCTGGCGCATTCCGGCCGCGACAGCCGCCACGTCGACCCCGACGAGCCGGGTTGCGCGGCTGGCAATTGCCCGGTCGATTGAAGAACCACCATCGGATGCGACCGCTCATGAACGCGCTGATTACTGTTCGTTCCATCCAAGCGGGAGCCGGCGGAAGGGCCGGGCGCTGGCTGCTCGGCTTACTGCTGTGCATCGCCGGCCCGGCGCTGGCGGCAACCCCGTTTATCCCCGCCGACCCCGATCAGGTGCTAGAGAAGTTGCCGCTGGCGGCGATCAAACCCCAACTTCGGGAACTGCAAGGGCTGCAACGTCAGTTGGCGGCCCGGCCCGACGACCTGGAATTGGCCCTGCAAATTGCTCGCCGCCATCTCGCCATCGGCCGCGCCGAGGCGGATCCGCGCTATTACGGCTACGCTCAAGCCGCGCTCGCGCCCTGGTGGCACCGGAATCCGCCGCCGTCCGAGGCGTTGTTGCTGCGGGCGGTGCTGCGCCAGAACCGCCACGACTTCGACGGCGCGCTGGCCGATTTGCGGCATGTGCTGGCGATTCAGCCCCGTCACGCTACGGCTTGGCTCAATCAAGCGGTTATCCAACAAGTGCGCGGCGAACCGGTGGAAGCGTTACAAAGCTGCCTGGCGCTGCGGCGGCTGGCTAGCCCGCTGATCTTCAACACTTGCACCAGCGGCGCGCTGGGTGGAAACGGTCAGGCGGAGTTCGCTTACACCACTCTGCGGCGGGCGCTGGAAAGCACGCCCGATAGTGGGGTTGAGGAGCGGCTGTGGGCGCTGACCGTGCTGGCGGAAATCGCGACACAGCGCGGCGCGACGGCCGATGCCGAGCAGCATTTCCGCGCCGCGCTGACTCTCGGACGGCGCGATGTCTACCTGCTCGGCGCTTACACTGATTTCCTGCTCGATCAAAACCGACCAGCCGAAGTACGCGATCTGCTCAAGGACGAGCAGCGGGCCGACCATCTGCTGCTGCGGCTGGCGTTGGCGGAGCGGCGCATGGACGATCCGGCCTGGCAACGCCACGCTGAACTCCTGGAAGCGCGGTTCGCCGCCGCCCGCCAGCGCGGCGATAACACGCACATCGCCACCGAAGCGCGGCTGTTGCTGGAGTTGCGCCAACAGCCACAGCAAGCGTTGGAGTTAGCGCAACGCAATTGGGCGCGGGGCCAGCGCGAACCGCGAGATGCCCGGCTATTGCTGGAAGCGGCGTTGGCCGCCAAGCAACCGAAGGCGGCGCGCGCGGTGCTTGAATGGCTGAGCCGCGTCAAGCTGGAAGATCAGCGTTTGGCCGGGTCGAGCCAGCGCTTGCGGGAGCTTTCGTCATGATAGCCAACCGAGTGGAAACCCGAATGATTCGTAACAGGCCAGAAAAACCGGATGACAGCATGGCGCGCGCGGGCGTCTGGTTCTTCACCCCGTTGTTGCCGTTGGCGGTCTTACTGCTCTTGCTGTTGGGCCTGACGCCGATTGCTTCCGCCCACAAACCCAGCGACAGCTATCTGAGCCTGACCCCGCATGAAGGCGGCTGGCATGCGCGCTGGGACATCGCGCTGCGCGACTTGGAATACGCGGTCGGTTTGGACGGAAACGGTGATGGCGCGATCACTTGGGGCGAGTTGCAAACCCAGGGAAATACGGTGATTCAGTACGCTTTCGGGCATTTAACGTTGCACGCCGGTGAAACGCTTTGCGCCACGCGTCCCAACACGCTGCGGGTTGTCGACCACAGCGACGGCGCTTACGCGGTTCTTGATTTTTTTCTGAATTGTCCGGCAGTTGGCGCGCAAACCCTAGACTACCAACTATTCTTTGCGTTGGACCCTTCTCATCGGGGTCTGCTGCGGGTGGATGGGCCAGCCGGTACGGAAACCGCCGTGCTGTCGCCGGAACAACGGCAACGGACGCTTGACGCCGCCCCAGCCAGCGGCTGGCAACAATTTGCGAGCTATTGGAAAGAGGGGATATGGCACATCTGGATCGGCTTCGACCACATCCTGTTCCTGCTGGCCTTGTTGCTGCCGGCGGTGCTGTGGTGGGAAAACGGCCGCTGGCGACCGGCGACGGCGCTGCGCGCCGTGCTGCTCAACACCGCCGCCATCGTGACTGCTTTCACGCTCGCCCATTCGTTAACCTTGACGCTGGCGGTGCTGGGTGTGGTGGATTTGCCCAGCCGACTGGTGGAATCCGCCATCGCCTTAACGGTGGTGCTGGCGGCGCTCAACAATCTGTTTCCGCTGGTTACGACGCGACGCTGGTTGCTGGCCTTCGGGCTGGGACTGATTCACGGCTTCGGTTTCGCCAGCGTCCTGCGGGATTTGGGGCTGCCCGACGGCGCGCTGGCGCTGGCGCTGGCTGGCTTCAACCTGGGGGTCGAGACCGGCCAACTGGCCCTCGTCGCGATTGCGCTGCCGCTGATGTTCGCCCTGCGTCAGACTTGGCTGTACCGGCGGCTGGCTTTGCCGGTCGGCTCGGCTCTCGTCGCTTTGCTCGCTTTGATCTGGTTTCTGGAGCGCGGGTTAAACCTCACGTTGCTATCGGCCTCGGCGGCGCGCGGCGTTCCCCTCACAATCTCATTCGCGCCCGCGTCGATTTCCAATCTTCCGCTTTCTTCTTTACCCCAACCGACACTGAGTTAACCCTTGGAGGATACTGCCATGCTTGCGACTGTTCACTTACACCGCCTGCTGCCCGTCGCCGCTGCCTTGGCCTTGGTGGCCTGCACCCAAACATCCCAGATGGTGGACGCCCCGATGAAGGCGATGAAAGGGACGCCAACCTTGTACGACCGCCTGGGCGGACAGCCGGCCATCGACGCCGTGGTGGACGATTTTGTCGCCAATGTCGCCGCCGACAAGCGGATCAACAAGTTTTTCGCCAACGCCAACATCCCCCGGCTGAAGCGGCTGCTGGGCGAGCAGATTTGCGCCGGCGCGGGCGGCCCCTGCACCTACACCGGCCGCGACATGAAGACGACCCACGCCAACATGGGCGTTACCGAGCGGCATTTCAACGCGCTGGTGGAAGATTTGGTCATCAGCCTCGACAAGCACAAGGTGCCACAGAAAGAGCAACAAGAATTGCTGGGCTTGCTGGGGCCGATGAAAGCCGACATCGTGACTCGCTGATCCTCGCGAGGAACCCAAAACCATGCCCGCGCGCAACGTTGAGTCCTTCCCGCTGGTCGGACCGCGTTGCCGCGCGCCATGGAGCGGGCTAAAATCTCGGCGCAATACCATTTGGAGCCAACAACGCGCCTTGGACTCGGCCCGCCAGTCACCCCCACCTCCCTCCGATCCTCTGCCCGAGCTGCTAGCGGCCACCGCGCGCGGCGACCGCCGGGCGTTCGCGGAACTCTATCAGCTTACCAAAAGCCGCCTGTACGCCATCACGCTGGCGTTGCTGCGCCAGCAGGACGCGGCCGAAGATGTGTTGCAGGAAACCTATCTAGCGGTCTGGCGCACGGCGGGCCAATACCAGCCCGGCCGCGCTCCGGTCATGGTCTGGCTGATGGCGATAGCCCGGCACCGAGCCATCGAACTGTTGCGGCAACGGCGGCGGCGGGCGGCGGAAACTCATGCCGAGTCGTTGGCCGAGGACGCCTTGCAAATCCCCGACCCGTCGCCCGCCCCGGCGGTCGATCATCTGGCTCACGCCATTCAGGAGTGTCTGCGGCGGCTGTCTGACGACCAATCCGCGGCGATCAAACTGGCGTTCTTCCACGGCCACAGCCATGAAGAACTGGCGGCGCGGTTACAAACGCCGCTCGGCACGGTCAAAAGCTGGGTGCGACGGGGTTTGCTGCAACTGAAGGGGTGCCTGGACTCATGAACCGAAACGAAGTCGAACAACTGGCGGGCGATTATGTGCTCGGCGCGCTGAGCGGGCTGGAGCTAACCGAATTCGAGGCGAACCTGGCCCGCGATCCAAAGTTGCAACAATTGGTCGCCGCCTGGGAGCGACGGCTGACGCCGTTGGCCGCCACGCTGCCCGAAGTAGAACCGCGCGCCTCGGTCTGGGACGCCATCGAAGCGGCGCTTGATGACGCCGGTCCGCCCGCCACCGTCACCGTCCGCAGTGGCGAAGGAGAGTGGCGAACCTTGGTGCCAGGCACGGAAATTAAGGTGCTGATGGTGGATCGGGACGCGGGCTTTCAGTCCTTTCTGCTGCGGCTCGCCCCTGGCACCCGGCTGCCGCCGCACGACCACAGTATTCTGGAAGAATGCCTGTTGCTGGAAGGCGATATGCTGATTGGCGATCGCGCTTACAGCCGGGGCGACTATCACGCCGCGCTGCCCGGCTCGCGTCACGCCCCGATTTCCACCCGCAACGGCGGCGTGGTGTTTATCCGCAGCGAACTTCGCCCGGAAATGCTGGCGTGCTGAGCGCGCTCTTGCGACGCGCTCAGCCGCTTTTTCATGCCATCACGGGCTTTGCGATCCATCCCGATCCCATTAGGCGCCAAAAGAACCGGAGATCCGGCGCGAACGCCCCTGAAGCAGGAAGCTAACCAGCAGCAACGCCATCAACGCCAAGCCAAACGACACCGCCGGTTCCGGCCCGCTGCTGCCACTGAAAACCGCCGCGGCAGTGATCGGCGCGGCCGCTTCGCCATAGGCGAGTTCGGTTGTGCCTTTTACCTGGGCCACTGGCACCGGTAACGTTGGGGTAGAGCCGGGATTGGGGTTGTAAATTTTCTCCGAGACCGCCACGAAGGCAGTCCACGGCGTCACCAGCGCAAATTTCAGCCCCAAATCGGTGATCCGCTGCTTGATCGCGTCCGCATTGATCGGCTCCTGCCCCGACCGTTGCGAGCCGGTCGTCAATTGATATTGTAAATCACCGATCAGCGAACGCGCCCAAATGATCGGTACGGCGTCACCCTCGGCGCTACGTTCCGGCAATACGAGCTTTATCGGCAAGGTGGCCGGACGGCCCCGCACCAAACCGCGTACCGTGATCTCATGCGGGCCGGCACGGTTGTAGCGGCCCTGAACCCGTAGCGATTGCCCGGCAAATAGATCGGGGATGCGCTCAGGACTCAGCTCGCTGGCTTCCATGTCGCCCCAGTCGATTTGAATATCGGTCAACACCGGGGATTGCAGGCGCTCGGCCAAGTCGCCCGCCACTTCTTCCACCGCTTCGGTCGGGTCCATATAGCGAGCGAAGCCACGGCCGACGCGGCCCATTTCATTCAGTAAATAACGGTTAACGCCAGTGCCGACGCCGAAAGCGTACAGCCGCGCCCCATTCAGATTCGCTTTGAGCAGCGCCAGAATTTCGGCTTCGTTGCCGATATAACCGTCGGTTAGAAAAGTCACGATCCGTACCGCGCCCGCCGGCACCGCGGGAGCCAACGCCTGACGGATCCCGCTGCTCATCTCGGTGCCGCCCTCGCCCTGGAGCGAATCGGTGTAGCGGAGTCCCGCCTGAATATTCTGTGGCGTCGCCGGCAGCGGCTGGGTGGAAAATTCGTTAGCGGCGTCACTGAAACGGATAACGCGAAAACTGTCGGTGGGGCGCAGATTGCGTAACGCCGCCCGCATGAAAGCTTTACTGGCCTCGATTGGCAAACCGCTCATCGAGCCGGAGCAGTCCAGTACAAACACCATTTCACGGGGGGTAATGTCGGTGTCGGCCGGCGCTTGGGGTGGTTCCAGCAACAAGCTGAAAAAACCGCCACGCGGGTCGCGATAAGCCAGCAATCCGGCCTGGGTCCGCGTCCCGGCCAAGGTATAGCGCAATACGAAATCGCGGTTGTCGAGGGTGCGGCCAGTGGCCAGTTGCACTTCGGCCCGGCCGTGGTCGCGGGTTTGGGTATTGATCGGATGGGTGCGGCTTTCGATGGCGTTGATCGCCATGCCGGCGTTGAGATGGATCAACAGGCCAACGCGATCCGGGTCGATCTGTTCGGGCGCGTTCAATTCAAACACCGGTGGGTAAGCGGGTAATTGCTCCACTTCCCACTGGCCGTATTGCGTTTGGCTGTTGCCGGCGGTCGCGCCGCCCGCGGTTCCGGTCTGGGGGTTCCAGTGCTGGACGCCGCCTTGCGGGGTCGGTTCTCCCGGCGCGACGCCCGCCCCTTGCGGCTGATAGCGCGGTCCCACCACCAGCGGGATCACCAATTCGTAAGCACCGTCCACCCGCGGCACCGTCTGGGCGTATTTCAGCGTGACCTTGATCGGCAGGCCCGGCATTAGGTTGGCGATATTCTGGGTAAACATGTTCGGGCGGTGCTGGATCAGCAAAGCCGCGGCGCGACCTTCGCTCTTGGCTTTCTGGAAGGTAGCGCGGGCTTCCTCGATCCGCTGGATGGTGGCCCTAACCCGTTCGTCGCCGATTTCCAGGGTCATCGCATTGACAGCGGCGGTTTCGTTGAGCGGAAACAGGTAGGTGGCCTGAACCGCCCGATTCAGCGGATTGGCGAAGGTCTGAGTCACCGTCACCAACGCCACATCGCCCTGCACATCGGCGTCGATATCGGTCTTGAGCAGCGGAAAGGTCACGGGTTTACCGTCCACTTGCGCTTCGATCCGCCCGCCGAGATCATCCGGCACAGCGGCCGCCGCGGACCAAGGCAGCCAACAGAACCCTACGATAACGATGAGAACAAACAGGATTTTTTTCATGGATGGCGTCTCACAAGGTCAGAGTTTCACGGGCAATAAGGGTTGAGGATGGGTTGCGGAGGGTGATAGCAGAGTCAAATCAAGGGCTTGCCACACCGCGACATCAAAAGTTTCAGCGGCGCCCGCCGGCAGCTCCCAGGGCGCGATCCGTTCGATCATCCGCCATGTCACGCCAGGGGCTTGTAGCCACCGCCAGATGGCCTCAGCAACGTGAGTCGTCCATTCCCCCCGCTCCGAGACATAGGTCACCGCCACCCGCCAGACCTGCCCTTGCGGATCAATGCTCTGGTAAATCGCACTGGGAATGGGGCTGCCGGTCTGGCCAAGATAGCGCACCGTGTGGCCGACCCCAGTCAGGCATTCTTCGGGAGCATGGAGATGGCGCAGCGGCGCGGAGGTAGCCACGATCAGCAGGCCGTAGGGACCGTAGGCCGCCCGCGCCGCGCCGCCGCCATAGCGGGTGAAATAGAGTCGTTCCTTGTCGGTGAGCGCGCCGGATTGGGCTGGGAAAACAGCGATCCGATCTGGCAGTTGGGGCGATGGCAGCGCATGAGCTACATCGATTGGCCGGGATGGGAGCGCGATGATTCCGGCGCACGCCGCCAGAAACGCCAGCCCGGCCAGCGGCTTGATGGCAAAGGGCTGAAATGCGCTCGAACCGGCGACCGCCGACGGGGCGGCTGGAACCGTGCCGCGCGCCCAAGCCAGCAGCGGTAACGCCGACAGCATGAGCGCGATCAGGCCGATAGCGCCATGCCAGGGTTCAGCGAATACATCGATGCCGCCCAAGGCCTCGCGGTGCGCCAGACCCGCCGCCAGTGCAACGATACGCAAACTGTTACCTAGGGTAGCCGCCGCCAGCGCCAGCAGCGCGCCAACCGCGGCGCGGCCCCAGCTTGGCCGTGTCAGCACCGCCAGCACGATATAAAGCAGCAGCAGCAATAACAGTCCGCGCGTTCCGGAACACGGCAGATCGACCAGCACGATTTGCTGGTTCCACTGTAACTGAATGCCCTGGCATTCCACTGGAGCCGCTCCCAGCTTGAGCGCCGCACAGGCTCCGGCCGCGGAAAGCTGCTGCAAAACGAAGCCGAAGCCGCGTTGCAGGATGCGCTCAAGCGGTAGCGCAAAGGCGAACAGCACCGCCAGCCAGCCAGGAGATAAGGGACGAGCGCGCCGTTCCAGTCCCAGCAGTAAGCCGACGGCATAGACATCGACCGCCAGCGCCGCCGCGCCGAGGATGTTGATGCCCAGCCATTGCCCCAACAGGCGCGCCAGAGCGGTTGATAACAACAACACCCAACCACTGGTCCGGCTAGAATCGGCGGTCTGTAACGGGCTGCTAGCGCTCCACAGCAGCAAACCAAAGGTCAGCGCCGCCATCCACAAACCGTAAGAGTCGTAGGCAGGATCGAACCAGGTTCCCACCAACCATAACAGGGGATGAATCGCCAACAACACCAGCCCCAAGAGCAGAGCGGTGGGACCGAGTAGAGAAATCAATCGATAGCGCATGGCGGGACTCCGGTAATTCGCCAGCGCAGTCTGCAAAGCAAGCGTGTGCGCTTCGTGGCGCACCGGTGCAAGGGTTTTGGAATGTTGGTGCAAAATCGGTGCAAGCGGTTCCGTGGCCGATATAAGCGCGTTAAGCTGTCAACCGCTCATGGCCAGCGTCAGATGAATCCTCCATGCCCACCATTCTGGTTGTCGATGACGATCCCCACATCCGCGAAGTGATCGGCTTCGCCTTGCAACAAACCGGCTTCGGTGTGGTGGAAGCAGAGAACGGCGAACAAGCGTTGGCGCGATTCCACGAGATGCGCCCCGATCTGGTGGTGCTCGATATCGTGATGCCGGAATTGGATGGCGCCGAAGTTTGCCGCGCCCTGCGTCGGGTCAGCACCATCCCCATCGTGTTCCTGTCATCGCGCGATGATGAGGTGGATCGCATCCTCGGCCTGGAGCTTGGGGGCGACGACTACGTCACCAAACCGTTTAGCCCCCGCGAATTGGTGGCGCGGGTGCGAGCGATCTTGCGACGCGGCAAAGGCGAGGCACAAACCGCGCCGGCGGCGAGTCACGAACTTAAACACGGCCGGCTGCGACTCGATCAAGACCGCTATACGGCTTGGTGGCAAGATCAGGAAATGGTGCTGACCCTGACCGAGTTCGGCATTCTACGCACCCTGTTGCGCCATCCCGGCAAGGTGTTCACCCGCGATCAGTTGATGGATGGCAGTTACGATGATTATCGCGTAGTCAGCGATCGCACCATCGACAGTCACATGCGCCGGGTTCGCGCTAAATTCAAAGCGTTGGGGGCCGATCCGATTGAGACTTTACACGGTATCGGCTACCGGCTGGGACCTTGCTGAATGCCATCGCGCCGCCGGCCCTGGCTCAAGCTGCATTACTTGTTGCTCGCGGTGAACCTGACCGTATTGTGGTTGCCGTTGTTGGGACTGGAGGCGCTGCGGCTGTACGACAGCGCCTTGGTGCGCCAAACCGAATCGGAATTGATCGCGCAGGCGGCCTTTGTCGCCGCCAGCTACCGTGCCGCCCTGGCGCGGTTGGCCCCCCACGCCCTGGCTGATCCAAGGTATGGAATACCGCTCGCCGCGCCCTGGCGAGAACCGCACGGCCGCCAAACCCGCTGGCGACCCCGCGCGGCGACGCTCGATTTGGCTGAAGATACGATACGCCCACCGCCACCGGAGACGGTTACACCCGCTGATCCACCCGATTCCCCCGCTCAAGCGGTGGGAGAGGAACTGCAAACCCTGTTGGTGGACGCGCAGATCATCACGCTGGCCGGCATTGCCGTCACGGATGCGCGGGGGACGGTCGTCGCCACCACGGGCCCCAGCCTGAGGCGTTCGCTGCTCGCGTTCGAGGAGGTGCGGCGCGCCTTGACGGGCGAACCGGTCAGTTTGTTACGCCAACGGATTCCTGACGCCCCGCCGCCGGCGATTGATTCGATCAGTCGCGGCACGCTGCTTCGGGTGTTCGTCGCCGCGCCGATTCTGCAAGATCAGCGGGTCGTGGCGGTGGCTTTGCTGTGGCGCACCCCAGCCGCGCTTTCTCAGGTCCTGCATGGGAAGCGCTATCACCTGTTGCTGGCGATGGCGCTGCTTTTGGTCACGGTCATCTTAATGTCCGTTTTTACTTCGTTAACGGTGGTGCGTCCGCTTCAGGCGCTGGTGCGCCAAACGCAGCGCGCCATTGCGGGAGAACAAGGGGCGGTCACGCCCCTAGCCCGACCGGTGACGCGCGAAGTCGCCGATTTGTCCCGCGCGGTGGCGGCGATGGTGCGACATCTCGAACAACGCGCCGACTATATCCGCACTTTCGCGGCCCATGTCTCTCACGAATTCAAAACTCCGCTGGCCGCGATACGGGGCGCGGTGGAATTACTACACGATCATTGCGACACGATGACCGTGGCCCAGCGTGAACGGTTTCTGGGTAATCTCGATCAGGATGCGGCGCGCTTGGAACGGTTGGTGCGACGGTTGTTAGAACTAGCCCGCGCCGATGTCATGCAAGCCTCCACCACCAATCGCACCTCTCTCGCAACCGCCATTGAACGGTTGGCGACCCGCTATCAGGCCACGGGCTTACCGGTGACGGTGATCGAACCGCTGCCGCCCGCGGTAGTGGCGATGGCCGAAGAGGTGCTGGACTCTATCTTGAGCAATTTATTTGATAACGCCCGCCAACACGGGGGCGACCGGGTGACAGTCAGTGTCTCTTGCCCGATGCCTGAGGCTGGAACTGATCCATTCGCGCTGATTGAAGTCAGCGACAACGGTCCCGGCATGTCAGCCGCCAACGCGGCGCGGGTATTTGAACCCTTTTTCACCACCGCTCGTAGCCAAGGCGGCACTGGCCTTGGTTTGGCGGTGGTCAAGTCGCTGCTGGCCGCCCATCAGGGCGACATTCAGCTGGCGGACGCGCCAGCGGGAACTCGGTTCCAAATCCGTTTGCCTTTGGCGGTGACGGCGGAGTGAGCCGCTTCCACGCTGAATGACAGCCGACTAGATTAGTTCATAAGGGGAAACGGACCCCTAGCTCCGGCGGGTATTGAATCGCGGTGCGAGCCTAGGCCACGCCAGCGAACAGGCCATCGATAGACCGCGCTGGTTGGCGAGGCCCCTTGGTTAGCGCGACCGAAATTTTCTCCCGGGTCAGGAATTCGTGGTATTCGAGGGCGTCGATGGGGAGTCTTGTTCGGACATACGGTGGCCCGTTTTAGGAAAGAAAATGAGCTGCTATTCCGACAAGCCGGTCACCGCGCCAGCCGCTTTCGAGAGTAAACGCGCGGCCGGCGCGAGCATAAACTTTGTCTCCCATCAGGTTTTTGATGCCGCCGGCATGTGCTGATCGACCGCATCGAGTACCTGCTCGGGCTTCTCCGCGAGCGCCACCGTCTCGTTGTTAAGGACGGCCTTCATTCGCGCCGTATCCACATCGTTCGTCCACTTGGCCACCACCACGGTGGCCACGCCATTGCCGATCAGATTGGTAAGCGCGCGGGCTTCGGACATAAAGCGGTCGATGCCCAAAATCAGTGCTAGCCCCGCCACTGGCACGTTACCGACCGCCGATAAGGTTGCGGCCAGTACGATAAAGCCGCTGCCGGTAACGCCGGCCGCGCCTTTGGAGGTCAACAACAAAATCCCCAGCAGCGTGATCTCCTGCATCAGCGTCAGTGGGGTATTGGTGGCCTGGGCGATGAACACCGCCGCCATGGTCAGATAGATCGAGGTGCCATCGAGGTTGAAGGAATAGCCGGTCGGAATCACCAGGCCGACGGTCGATTTGCGCACGCCCAGGTTTTCCATTTTGGCCATCATGCGCGGCAGCACCGATTCCGAAGAGGAAGTGCCGAGCACGATCAGCAATTCTTCCTTGATGTATTTGATGAATTTCCAAATCGAGAAGCCGTGATAGCGGGCAATACCGCCCAGCACCACAAAGATGAACAGCAGGCAAGTCAGATAGAAGGTACCCATCAACTTGGCCAGCGATGCCAGCGAACCGAGACCGTATTTACCAATGGTGAAGGCCATCGCGCCGAAAGCGCCGATCGGAGCCACTTTCATGATGTAACCGACGATGACGAACAGGACGTGCGAGAACTTCTCGATCATGTCGAACACCAGCGTACCGCGCCCGCCAAATTTGTGCAGGGCAAAGCCGAACATCATCGCGATCAGCAGTACTTGCAACATTTCACCTTTGGCGAAGGCATCGGTGAAGGTGGTGGGAATGATGTTGAGCAAGAAATCGGTGGTGCTTTGCATCTTGCCCGGTCCGGTGTATTGCGACACGCTCTTGGTGTCCAGCGTGGCGGGATCGACGTTCATACCGCCACCGGGATTGAGCAGATTGACCAAGGTCAAACCGACGATCAGGGCGACGGTGCTCACCACCTCGAAGTAAAGCAATGCATAACCGCCGGTCTTTCCAACACTTTTCATGTCCTCCATCCCCGCGATGCCGACCACCACCGTGCAAAAAATGATCGGGGCGATGATCATTTTGATTAGCTTGATGAACGCATCGCCAAGCGGTTTCATAGCCGTGCCGGTTTCGGGAAAGAAGTGACCGAGCAAGACGCCGATCACGATGGCGGTGATGACCTGAAAGTAAAGCGATTTGTAAAGTGGTTGTTTCTTGACGGGCTCGTCCACGCTGCTCTCCTCGGGTCTAGGGCTTTTCCAGTGGTTGATCAGGCGTTATCCATTCGGGCGGCGCCGGGCGGGCGGCACAACCGAACGCCCATCATCGTTGGGGGAAATCTCCTGTGGAATATCGCGAGCGGCCGGACGCGGAAGCTCGGCTATGGGTTTCAGTCCGCCGCCAAGCCTTGAAGCTGGAAGGCATGTTCCAGGTGCGGACTCATCCGCAGGTTCAGGCTGACACCCGAAGGCAAGGGTCGCATGAACCAGCGGCGATAGATCGCCCGGATCTCCCGGCTGCCCGCCAGCCGCTCGAAGGCTTGCTGGATGACCTTGGCGAACTCAGCGTCGTCATGGCGGAACATCAAAGCGTAATCGGCATAGGTGAGAAAATCGCCCACGATGCGATAGTCGGATTCGGCGTCGCGCGCCGCGATCATGCCGTGCAATTGCACGTCGTCGTTGATGAAGGCATCGGCTTTACCCGCCGCCAGCGCTTCAAACGATTGGTTGTGATCGTCGGTAAATAGGAACTGGATCGCGAGATTCTGCTGCTGAGCGATTTTAGGAAGAGTCTCGGCGTGGATGGTGCCTTTGGTGAGTACGGCGGTCTTGCCTTGCAGCCCGCGCAGCGACACGATGCCGCTGCCGCGCTTGACCAGCAGCTTGGCCCCGGTCACGAAGATCGTCGGTGAAAAGCCTAGGGTGAGACGCCGCTCCGTGCTGGCGGTGGTGGAGCCGCATTCGAGATCGACCGTGCCGTTTTTAACCAGATCGAAGCGGTTTTCCGGGGTGACTGGGACATATTCGGTTTTGAGGTCCTCCTTGTGCAGATGGCGGGCGATTTCTTCGACCACCACTTCACAGATGTCCAGCGAGTAACCGATGGGGTGACGCCGGGCGTCCAGAAAAGCGAAGGGCGGCGAGTTTTCGCGGTGGCCGACGCGAATGACGCCGCTGGTGTAAAGCTTCTGCAAGGTGCCGGAGAACGGCTCGACAGCCGGAAATTCTTTTTGCTGCGCCCGTGCGCTGAAGGCCGCGATCAGGCACAGGATAAAGAGTGCCGACGTAGGCCAGCGCGTGGAGGCGAATTTCCGAGCGGGCGAAAAGCACAGTTGGCGCGCTGGGGCGATGTCATTCAGGGTTGCCCGAATTTTACGGGCGTACGCATAAACTGACCGGCTCCAATCACCCATGGTCTTTACCCCGGCGTGCTGTGGTTAATGCACGGAGCCGATACTGCTACAATCTTGGCCCGGTCCAGTCGATAACACAAAATTTGTGCGTGACTGTTAAAAAACTAGCAGAAGTATTCCAACAATCCAGTTGCGCCATGGTTTTTGGCTTTAGCGAGCGACGAAATCGCCCTGATAATAAAAATCGGGTGGTTCATTGCACGACACGAGATCGGTGCTCGTCATTTCCATCAAAATCGGCGTGATTATTTGGCCGGTGATTCCAACCGCTGACGAATTCGCCGCCCCCACGCCAATCAACCAGCCGCCGCTTGAACTCGATGCTGGATTGCCGCCGGCCCGAGGCATCCACCCGGATCTCACCCCGGCTTCGATCACCGTCTGCCCCGCCATTATTGAACCCTTTCGTCGAGCGGATACCCCACGTATCCGCTTCCCGCGGTTTCCCCGCCGCTTTTCAAGGCGTCCAGACGGCCAGAATCGGACCGCTACGGGAATCCGGCTGGGAGACCGTTAGCACAGCAAGGCGGTTTGTCCGAGCAGCTTATTGCGTTGGTTAAATCCCGGCTGCGAGCAGGTGTTATCAACCTGCCCCGCGCCAACTGACGGCTGGCTGGCAGAATCGGCATCGAAACGATTGATCGCCTTGGGGGCGAGCCTTCCAGCGTCATAAGAGCCCTGATTCCAGCCGGAGCGGACAGCCGGCGTATCCATTCGGCTCGCCGGCGCGGTCTGCATCCGTTCATTTCGATCAAGAACCGTCTGAGCCGGCGCGGGGCTGCCGCTTCCGGCATGCGCACCAGCCGCCATTAACATTAAACTGAACGCGGCGCTGGCGATCATCCAGCGGGTCTTCTTCAAACGGATCGTGTCCATTTTTACCTCCTCATGCGTTATTGCTGGCCAAACTGAACAAACCGCCGCATTGAAACTTTTCATGGTGGTTCTCCTAATTAGGTCAGGGTGAGTGGCATTGGCGCGCACCGTTTGAAATTTCACGGCTAGCGCGTGGCGACGAGCTTCTCACGTCGCGGCGGGCGCTGCGGCCAGCCGCCGGCGAGCGCTTTGTACACGCCGACCGCGCCCACCACGCTGCGGGTGCGGGCATCGGCAAAGGCATCTTGCGCTTGCAGCTGCGTCCGCTCGGCGTCGAGCACCTCTAGCAAATCGGCGGCGCCGGCATCGAAACGAACCCGTGCCAGCCGCGCGGCCCGGGCGCTGTCGGCGGCGGCGCGTTCGAGATGTGCGTCCTCGGTCCGGGCGCGGGCGTAGCGCACCAACGCGTTCTCGGTGTCTTCCAGCGCCAGCAGCACGGTCTGCCGGTAGCGCGCCAGTTCACCCTCCGCATCCGCGTCGGCGGCGGCGATGCGGGCGCGCACCCGGCCGATGTCGAGAAACGACCAGTCGATGCCGAGCGCAATCAGATGAGTTTCGCTGTCGCGCTCGAACAGCGCGCCGGTGTTCGCCGCCTGTGTCCCGATCAGCCCGCCCAAAGTGAAACGCGGAAACAGATCGGCGATGGCCACCCCGATGCGCGCGGTCGCCGCGTGCAGGCGATGCTCGGCGGCGGCGATGTCGGGGCGGCGGCGCAGCAGTTCGCCCGGCGCGCCCGGATCGAGTTTTCCGGGCAGAGCTGGCAATGGCGCGGCGGTTTCCAGCTCGGCGATCAAGGCGTCGGGCGGCCGTCCGCTCAACACCGCCAGCCGGTGAATGGCGACCGCGACCGCCGCCTCCAGCGCCGGCACCCGCGCTTGCGTGGTTTCCAGTTGCGCGCGGGCGCGGGCGGTGTCGAACTCGGTGCCCCGCCCGGCTCCGAGGCGCGTGTCGACCAGGCGCAGCGTTTTGCGCTGGTTGTCCGCGTTCTCGCGCGCCACCTGCAGGCGTTCCTGCAAACCGCGCAGCTCGATGTAAGTGCGTGTGACTTCGCCCGCGACCGCTACCTGAAGCGCTTGTAAATCGACGGCGCTGGCTGCCGCGTCGGCGCGGTTGGCTTCCACTTGGCGGTGGATCCGGCCGAATAAATCAATCTCCCAGGCGGCATTGATGCCGGCGCTATAAGATTCGCCGTCGCGTTGGTCGCCCGGCGCGCCCGGCGCGCCCGGCCCCTGATCGGCCGACAGGCGGGCGTGGCTCATCTCGGCGCTGGCGGTGACGGTGGGAAACCGGTCGTAGCGCGCCTCGCGCAGCAGTGCGTTGGCTTGGTCGTAGCGCGCCAGCGCGACTTTGAGGTCGTTGTTGAAAGACAGTGCCTCTTCGACCAACCGAGCGAGTCGCGGGTCGCCGAAATCGCGCCAGAACGCCAGGTCGGGCGCGGGCGTGGTTTTGCTAGCGGCGCCAGCCGCGATTTCGGCGCGCGCGAACCGATTCGGCGTGGTTGTCGCCGGCCGCTGGTGGTCGGGACCGACCGCGCACGCGGCGAGCGCGAGGCTCAGCAAAACCACGCTGGGCCAAGTCAGGCGGTTCCGGCGCGCGGCGGCGGCCGGCGAAAAAGCAGAGAGCGATGACGAAATCATGAAGGGACCTTTTTTAAGACGCGGGAAGCATGGAGCCGGCGGTGCTGGCTGGGAGATTCGCAGCCGCGCGCACCGGCATGTCATCGACGTCCAGCCGGCGGCGCATCACCAGTTTGCGCAGCGCGACGTAAAAAACCGGGGTCAGGAATAGCCCGAACAAGGTCACGCCGAGCATGCCGGCAAACACGGTGATGCCGGTCACCGCGCGCACCTCCGAACCCGCGCCGTGGGCCAGCACCAGCGGTACCGTGCCGGCGATGAAAGCGATCGAAGTCATCACAATCGGGCGCAGCCGCAGCCGGCAGGCTTCCAGCGCCGCCTCGATCATGTCCTTGCCTTGCCGCTCCAGTTCGCGGGCGAACTCAACGATCAGGATCGCGTTCTTGCACGCCAGGCCCATCAGCACCACCAGCCCGACCTGGACGAACACGTTGTTGTCACCGCCGGTCAGCTTCACCCCGACCAACGCCGACAGTATCGTCACCGGCACGATCAGAATGACCGCCAGCGGCAGGGTCCAGCTTTCGTACAGTGCCGCCAGCACCAGGAACGCCAGCAGCACCGCCAATGGAAACACGATCAACGAAGTGTTGCCTTGGGTGGCCTGCTGGTAGCTCAAATCGGTCCAGGCGATGCTCATGCCGTTGGGCAGTACCCGCGGCGCCAGCTCGGCAAGCTTGGCCATCGCTTGCTCCGACGACAGCGCGCGCGGGTCAGCTTCGCCGAGCAAGTCGGCGGCCGGATAGCCGTTGTAGCGGATCACCGGGTCAGGTCCGTAGCCTTGGCTCACCGTCACCATCGAGCCGATCGGCACCATTTCGCCGTTGAGATTGCGGGTGCGCAGGCTGGCGATGTCCTCCATTTCGTCGCGGAACGGCGCGTCGGCCTGGGCGATCACCTGCCAGGTGCGTCCGAAGCGATTGAAGTCGTTGATGTACGCCGAACCCAGATATGTCTGAAGCGTATCGAACAATTCGGTCAGCGGCACGCCCTGAATCTTGGCCTTGACCCGATCAACCTCGATGTCGAGCTGTGGCACGTTGGCTTGATAGGTCGTGATCGGAAAACCCATCCCCGGCGTCTGCGCCACCGCCCCCTGAAAGCTGCTGACGGCGCTTTGCAGCGCGCCGTAGCCGAGGCCGGCCCGATCTTCGACGAACAGCGAATAGCCCGAGCCGCTGCCCAGGCCGAGGATCGGCGGCGGCATGATCGAGAAGGTGAACCCTTCCTGAATGCCGGCGATCTTCTGGTTGATCTCGGCATTGATCTCCGGCGCGCCGCGCTGGCGCTTGGCGAACGGATCGAGCGTGAAAAACACCGCGCCGGTGTTCGGCGTATTGGTGAATTGCAGGGCGTTGAGACCGGGGAAAGCCACCGCGCTTTCCACACCATCGACCGACAATGCGAGATCGCTCATCTTGCGAATCACCGCGTCGGTACGGTTCAGGGACGAGCCTTCCGGCAACTTCACGCCGCCGATCAAATACAACTTATCCTGCGTCGGAATGAAACCGCCGGGCACGATCTCGAACATCAAGCCGGCGGCCGCCAGCAAGGCCGCGTACACGGTGAACACGACCCCGCGCCGGCGCAGGCTGTGCCCTACTCCAGTCTGATAGCGCTCGGAACTCCTGGCGAAAAATCGGTTGAACGGCCGGAACAGCCAACCGAACAGCCGGTCGATCAATCGCGTCGGCGCGTCTTTCGCCGCGCCGTGCGATTTGAGCAGCAGCGCCGCTAGCGCGGGCGATAGCGTCAGCGAGTTGATCGCGGAGATTACCGTCGAGATGGCAATGGTCACCGCAAACTGCTTGTAGAAAGCCCCAGTGACACCGGTCAAAAACGCCATCGGCACGAATACCGCGCACAACACCAGGGCAATGGCGATGATCGGGCCCGAAACCTCTTGCATCGCCTGATGGGCGGCGGCGAGCGGCGAGCGGCCTTCCCCGATATTGCGCTCAACGTTTTCCACCACCACGATGGCGTCATCGACCACGATGCCGATGGCCAGCACCAAGCCGAACAGCGTCAGGGTGTTGATCGAAAAACCGAGTAGATAGAGAGCGGCAAACGTGCCGATCACCGAGACCGGCACCGCGATCAGCGGAATGATTGAAGCGCGCCAGGTCTGCAAGAACAGGATCACCACCAGCACCACCAGCGCCACGGCCTCCAGCAGCGTGGTCACCACCGCCTCGATCGAATCGCGCACAAAGACGGTCGGATCGTAGATGACGTCATAGGTCATCCCCTCCGGAAAGCGCGTGGCCAACTCCGCCATCTTGGCGCGCACGGCGTCGGACAGCTCGATCGCGTTGGCGCCGGGCGTCTGAAACACGCCGATGCCGATGGCGTCCTTGCCATCGAGCAGCGAGCGCAGGGTATAGTCGCTCGCCCCGAGCTCCAGGCGCGCCACATCCGACAGCCGCACGATCTCGCCGCCGCCGCCGCTCTTAAGCACGATATCGCCGAATTGCTCCTCGGTTCGCAGCCGGCCCTGGGCGTTGATCTGGATCAGGAACTCGCTGCCGTTCGGCGTCGGTTCGGCTCCGAGCTGGCCGGCGGAGACCTGTACGTTTTGCTCGCGCACCGCTCGAACCACATCGCCCGCCGTCAGCCCGCGCGCGGCGATTTTGTCGGGATTCAGCCAAATTCGCATCGCGTAATCGCCGGCGCCCCAGGACTGCGCGCTGCCGACGCCCGGTAGCCGCGCCAGCTCGTCTTTGATCTTCAGCGTGGCGTAGTTGCGCAGATAAAGCGCGTCGTATTTGCCTTGCGGCGACAGCAGATGCACCACCATGGTCAGGTTCGATGACTGCTTTTGGGTGGTCACGCCCTGTCGGCGCACATCTTCCGGCAGCCGCGCCAGCGCTTGGCTGACGCGGTTTTGCACCAAGACTTGAGCCGCATCGGGATCGGTGCCCGGCTTGAAGGTCACCGTGGTCGAGAGCACGCCGTCGGAGCCGGCGACCGACTTCACGTAGATCATGTTCTCGACCCCGTTGATCGCTTCTTCCAACGGCGTCGCCACGGTTTCGGCGATCACCTTGGGGTTGGCGCCGGGATAAACCGCCCGGACCACCACCGAGGGCGGCACCACGTCGGGATATTCGGTCACCGGCAGGATCGGAATGGCGATCAGGCCGGCGGCAAAGATCACGATGGACAGCACGGCGGCGAAAATCGGCCGGTCGATGAAGAATTTAGAGAAATCCATGACGGCTCCTTGGCGACGCGATAGCAACAAATAGAACCTCGGTCCGGACGGCGAGCGTCACCGGCCGTTCGCGGCACTGGCGATTGGAACGGCGGACGCCGGCGTTTCCATCGCGACTGGCTGGGGCATCACCGACATGCCGGGGAAAAACACCTTCTGCACGCCGTTGACGATCACCTGATCGCCGGGCTGAAGGCCAGATTGCACCACGCGCAGCCCGTCGATCCTTCTTCCGAGCACCACATCCTTGCGCAGCGCTTTGTTCTCGGGGCCGAGCACGTAAACATATTTGCGGTCTTGATCGGTCAGCACCGCTTTGTCGTCGATCAGTAGCGCCTCGAATTCAGCGCTGCCCTCCATTTGCACGCGCGCGAACAAGCCCGGCGTGAACGCGCGGTCAGGATTGGGCAGCACCGCGCGGGCGCGAATCGTGCCGGTGGCTGGATCAAGCTGATTGTCGACGAAATCGACCTTGCCCCGGTGCGGGTAACCTTCTTCATTGGCCAGTCCGACCCGCACCGGATTGCGCGAAGCCGCGCGCTCGCCCTTGCGCGCCAGCGCCTGATAGCGCAGAAATGCTTGCTCGTCGCTTTCGAAATAGACGTACACCGGGTCTTGCGACACCAGGGTGGTGAGCAAGGTGACATCGGCTTGGGCGAGGTTGCCTTCGGTGATCATCGCCCGACCGGTCCGGCCGTTGATCGGCGCGCGCACTTCCGTGAACTGAAGGTTGAGGCGCGCGGCGTCGACCGCCGCCTCGGCCGCCCGCACCGTGGCGTCGCTTTGCGCGCTGCTGGCCTGGCGCGTTTCAAACTCCTCGCGCGAGATCGCCTTGGATTCCACCAAAGTCCGAGCGCGGCGATCCTGCGCTTGCGCCAAGCGCGCCTCGCTGCGGGCGCGGTCGAGTTCGGCCAGGGCGCGATCGAGCGTGGCGCGATACGGACGCGGATCAATAACGAACAGCAAAGCGCCCACCTTGACCTCATCACCTTCCCGGTAGGTGACTCGCTGGACGTAACCGCTGACCCGCGGGCGCAATTCGACCGTTTCGACGGCGACGACCCGGCCGGTGACATCGTCCCATTGCCGCACGGGTTTGACCAAAACGGTGGCGACGCTCACTTCGGGTGGCGGGGGAACGGCGGCCTCTGGCGCGGCCTCGCCGACGCAGCCGGTTAAAATAGCGAACGTCGCGCTCAGCGCCAAAGCGACGACCGGCGCGCCGGAGACATGATGGATCAAGGATTGGCGGTGGATCATCGTGGATAGACCTCGTGACGTGGCGCGGGAGAAGCATTCGAACGGCGGGCGTCCGCAGACGCTGAATTCCAAAAACAAGACCGGCTACAAGACAGACGTTTGATGGATGAAGAAATCGACGGGCGATGCGAGTTTCGTCGTCCGATAGCTTAGAAGATTATTCTTGACTTTATTAGTCGGAACTTAGCGGAATCATCATCCCATCCACGGTCTAATATGGGCGATACGGGCCTTGGAGGAGCATGGACATGCACGATCTCAACGACACTCTCATCTTCGCGAAAGTGGTCGAACACGGTAGCTTCATCGGCGCGGCGCGGTCGTTGCGCCTGCCCAAGACCACGGTCAGCCGCAAAGTGCAAAATCTGGAGACGCGATTGGGCGCGCAGCTGCTGCGCCGCACCACCCGCAAGCTAGGCTTAACCGAGACCGGCAACATCTACTACGAGCATTGCCGGCATATCGCCCGCAATCTGGACGAAGCCGAACGCGCGGTCGGGCGGTTGCAGGAAACCCCGCGCGGCTGGTTGCGCTTCACCGCGCCGTATTCGCTCGGCATCGCCTGGATCGCTCCGCTGTTGCGCGATTTCCATGCGCTTTACCCGGAAGTGCGCACCGACATCGTGTTGACCAACGAAACCCTGGACTTAATCGACAAGGAAATTGATCTCGCCCTACGCATCGGCAACTTGCCCGATTCCAACTTGGCGGCGCGTCGTTTGACCGTGTTCCGCAGTCAAATTTACGCCAGCCCCACTTACTTAGCCCGCTGCGGCGAACCGCCGCATCCCGAGGATTTGCGCCACCATCACACCTTGGTGATGCACCAGTCGCGCCGCAATGGCGGCTATGTCTGGCCTTTAAGCGACGGCAAGCGCAGGAGCGATTTCACGGTCGAGCCGATTCTGGTCGCCAACGACCCCGCCCCGCTCAGGAGCGCGCTGTTGGGCGGGGAAGGATTGATGCTGGCGAGCGATGCCATGGTCAAGATCGATGCCGCCAAGGGTGGCGTGCGGCGCGTGTTGTCCGATTGGACCGGTCCGGCGGTCGACTTCAATGCGGTGTTCGCGCGTGGAGCCTCGCAATCGCCCAAGGTGCGCGCTTTCATCGATTTTCTGGTCGAGCGCATCAATTTCGAAGCGGATTACCGGCAGGCGCTGTCTTTGGATTATCGATGCCCGGACAAAGCAACAGAACCCTCGCTAGCGACGGCCGATGCGATCCTTGACGCACCGACCGTCGCTAGCACCGCTACTCACGCTTCGACAAGGGCCTCTCCCCCATAATAGATGAGACGTTCGCCGACGAACGGCATCGGGTTCGTCCGCCATTACGATGCCGGGTTGGAGCAGCGTTGTCCAATGGTGTACTGGGAACAGCGTGGAACGGGCCGCTGCTCGTCGCGGTCTCAGTATTCCTTATTATTTTATTGCCCGACATGGGCTAGCCACCCGGATCGAGCGCCTGATCCGGCTTATCGGCAAGCCCAGTCGCTTCGTTATTGGGGCGATCATTTGAAAATCTAGCGGAGGTATTTCAAGAATACGGCGCCAAACGACCAGAACCAGAACCGCCTGGCGCACAAATCCAACACTACTACCTCGCCAGATTAGCTGAGAGCGGCGCTTGTTATTTCCACCAAAACCAGCGCGATTTTCCGACCGGTGATTCCAATCGCTGACGAATTCGCCGCATCCAGGTTAGTAACCGCTTGCGCATCGCAGTAGAGTTGAAGCTCCCCTTTTCGAGTTGCTGGACTAATTGCTGGCCTTCCTTGACCAGAGCAGTTGCGCTATCACCTAAGACTTCCAGCTGACCGAGCGCTTCGCGCATGGCCGCCAGTAGCTGAGACTCATCCGATGCTGGAGTGTGTAAGCTGTTTTCCAACTGCATAAACCAAGCTGGCAGTGAGCCAGTTAGCGATTGTTCTTGAACCATCGATCGTTTCAAGCGGGACTGGGTTCGGCCTGCTCCGATTGAGTGCTGAGATTCTTCCTCCCTAACAGAGGCGCTTCTCCGCAAAAAGGCTGGCCTCTCTAAAAACCCGGCGCCATCTAATTGTTCGGGGGGAGCCATCAATTCAACAGCGCTCATCTGCATGGCTGCCAGCGGCGCGCAGGCCGCCACCGGCATCGCCCATTCGGCGGGTAATTCCACCGCCTGTGTGACAAGCCGCGGTTCACCGCCCTGATTCACCACTTCCGAACGATCCACCGCCACGAAGGCGGTGAAGCGGCACAGCACGCCATAGCGCAACGAAAAAGCGCTAATATCATCCGCCGTCAGGCGCTTTTGCTGAGGAGCCGCGACGAATTGATGTTCCAGATCGAGCACGCGCGCCCGCGCCCATAAGGTGCGGACGGCGACATCCGGCGTTTCCACTGGAGTCAATACTTGACGGAACGGTCGGCCGTCGGCGCGGCGAGCGGTCATCGTCACCTGAGACAGCGTAGCGCCGGGCAACCGCCCACCCAGTCGCACTGGCGCTCCAGGAAACAGATCAACCACATCCGGCGCTAGGTCGTCAAAAGCGGGTTCCAGATGCAAATCCGTCAGCAGGGGCGCGCCCAGCCGGCGATGTACCGCGCGCAACACCGCATCCAGCCGCTCTTCAGACTCCACCAGTTCGCAGTAGCCGCCACCGTAACTCGCCAGCCGTTCTAGTAGCGACGCATTCACTGCCTGGTCGATGCCGACAGTGAAGATCCGACAGTGTGCGGCCCGTTGCTGGACTTGGCGCAGCAATTGATCTTCGTTTCCAACCTGACCATCGGTAACGAAGAGCACGATCCGTTCGCGGCTGGGGTCCGGCGGGTTGGAAAAATACTGTAAGGCCCGATGCAGGGCCGGTGCGATTTCAGTGCCGCCGCGCGCTTCGACTCGCGCTAAAAACTCCACCGCCCGAAAACGATTCCGATTCGTGGCCGCCGTCAATCGACCCGCTGAAGGCGCGGGCTCCTCAATCTGGTCATCAAACAAGAGCAACCCGAACCGATCTTGTTCGGTCAGCGAATCAAGCAAGCGCGCCGCCGCGCGGCGCGCCGCCGCCATCTTCCAACCCTCCATCGAACCGGAGCGGTCGAGAACGACCACCACATCACGCGGCCGGAGCGAAACGGGCAAATCGGGTGGTAGCACAGTCAGCAATGCGGTGGCTTCACCATCGGCCCCACGATAGACGCTAAGACCCGTCTGAATCTCGCCGCCACCGACCCGAAACCGCAGAATAAAATCCCGATCTAGCCGCTCCACGCCCGGCGTCAGTTCCACCACGCGGAGATCGTTGTCGCCGGTACCGAGGCGCAGCGCATGCAGGCTAGCCCGCAAATTGCCAAAGGCTAGCCCAGCGCAGTCTAGCTCGATGCGAAAACTGAGATAAACCGGATTCGGCTGTCCCGGTAATAGCACCGGTGGGCTAATTCGGCTGGCGTCCGGCACGGCGTCGGTATCCCAAGCGATGCCCTGCCCCACCGCCGGGCCGTCGAGCGCCAAGCCGGGGATGTAGCGTGGGGCGACCACCAGCGGAAAGCGGAACGTGGCTTCGCCATTAGCAAACGCAAGCGGGCCCGCCAGCTCCAGTTCAACGCCCACCGCTTCGCCAGGAAGAATATTCCCGGCTCGCACCGTGAACACTTCTGGCCGTTCTTCTTCGGCTATCGCCGCTCGGTGGCCTTCATGGATCGCTCGATCATATTCGGCCCGCGCCGCGCCACGTTCCTTTAACACCCCCTCGACGATCCGCTCTCCAATGCGCAGCCGAAAGCGGGTTACGCCAGCGCGTGCTGGCAGCGGAAAAATGTAGGTCGCTTCCAATGGTTCGTTACAGGCGTTGACGAACTCCTGCGTTATGACCAACCGATAAATCAAGCCGGTAATCCGACCGTCCACGCCCAGCCGGCGCAGCGGCAAACCGCCACGAAGAGTCTCCAGACAACCAAAACCGGCTTCATCGCTTTCATTGGCCATTGATGCGCCACTATTGGGCGACTCATCGAACACTGTCAGAGAATCCAGATTCATCATCATTGTCGCCTCCGTCGGCGTGATCATGAGAGGAGCGGTCCGCTTCACGCAGCACCGCGCTTAAGTTGTGCAGCGCGGTCTCCAGTCGACTGTCAATTGCAGGATACCGGTGACGATCAAGCAGTAATTGCGCGCCAGGAGCCACTGCCACCGCTATCAGTTCCCTGACCGACTCAGTCCGCGCAACCATCGTGGACGAGGAAGCAGGCGTGGGTAGCGGCGGCCCGACTGATGACGTGACCGGCGCGGGCGCTCGCTCCCAAAACCGTGATGGCGTTATTGCGGCGCACGGACTCTCTTGGCCAACCAAAAGTCGATCCGGCTGACTTTCCTCTTGTCCTATCGCTAGCCGCTCAACCCAGTCCGACGGCAGACCAATCAACGCCGTCAGCGCTCCATCGGGCTGGCCCAGCAGAGAAGCCTGCACGGTGTGCAAGCGCAATCCTCGTGCTTGCAGGGTCTTGATCGCCAGCAATTGCAACAGATGGCGATCGCGGTAATAGGCTGTTCGCCCCCGCAGCTCCGCCGGCCGATCCAACAAGCCTAGCGTGGTGTAGTAGCGCACCAATCGTGCGTCTGGCTGCCAACGCACCCGCCGCGACTCTCCCGTACCCGTCGGTAACAGCGCCAATAACCGTCGGCTACGCTGCACCAGCTCCTCCAACCGCCATACTGATCTCGTGGAAGGGTTCATTTGTTATCACCTAACACTGACATATTACAGTGTAATATAAAAACCAGTCAAATGCCAGCGGCGGGTTTGATTGTGTCGAAAGGGTGGAATTGATTTGGAAAGAAAGGCCAACACGAAATAATGCAAATGAAATAAATAGATTTTATCGTTTAAAATTCGCTTCCATGGCCTTGATCAAGCATTCAAATCGACCCAGATTGAGCGGAAAAGAAGCTTTCGCAGCACCCGGCTTGTCGCTTCCATCCTGTAGGCAATTATGTGCTGGCGTGGCGGAGCTTTCCTTTTGCAGCAGCCTCCTGACCGCCATCCAATGGCCAAGCCAAGTCGCCTACTCCGCAACCGACAGCGAGGTCGGCTGTCCGGTCCGTCGATACACCGTTCCGGTGAAGATCGCGAGCAATCGCGCGCCGCTGCGCACCTCCACTCGATAAACCGCCGTACCGCGCCCCAAATGGACTTCCGTCGCCAACGCGTCTACTTCCGCATCGGCTTGACTGGCTTGCAGATACTCCATATGCGCGGCCAGCGCGACCGCTAGAGTTCCGTGTGAATTGGAGGCCAAGGCAAAAGCGGCATCCGCCACCGAATACAGAAAGCCGCCATGCGCCGAACCCCAGCTATTGAGAAATTCCGGCCGGATGGCTCCCCACACGCGTGCTTGCCCAGGCTTCAGAACTTCGCCCTGTAACCCAAGTGTGATCATAAAGGGATCTAACATGGAATGATTTCTACCTGATGCTTGGCTTAAGCCTTGGTAGCCACTAAAAAATTGAACGAAGCATAAGGCCGAAATTCAGGCGGCCGTGACCAAACCGGTCGGATTATTTCGGTTTACGCTCGATCCTCGTTCGATCAGTTGGCCGCGCAGTACCACCCGCCGCACGGCTTGTTCCGGTTTGGCGATTCGTTGCAGCAGTAACTCGATAGCGGCGCGGCCAATATCGTAAATCGGTTGAGCGATAACGGTGATGCCCGGTTCTACAAGCCGCGTCCAAGGTAGATCGTCGAAACCGACGACCGTGACTGGATCGGGAAAATGAATTTGCGCCTCTCGCAACGCTTCGGTAATGCCTAATAGAATCAGGCCGCTGCTGGCCACCAGCGCATCCGGCAGCGGCCGCCGCCGCAAGCGCTCGCGGGCCGCGGCGCGAGCGCGCTCTACAATTGCGGGCAGCGGCTCGGCATGAGATTCCAAACCATGGGCGGCCATGGCCGCCGCATACCCTTCGCGGCGCTGGCGGCCGGTGGCGCTGGTTGTGCCATAAAAAAAGACATTCCGTCGATAACCGTTTTCAATCAAATGCGTAGTCAGCCGATACGCCGAGTCCACATTGTCCAGAACCACGGCATCGGCAATGGTATTCTGATCGCAACGGTCCACCAGCACGATTGGAAAAGGATAATCACTGGTATGGAAGCCGGCCAGCGTCACTAGCGTGGGCGACAAAATGACGCCCCTAACGTTCTCATCACGCATCAGGTCCAGATACAAGGCTTCTTTTTCCGCATCTTCGTCGGCATTACACAAAATCACTCGCATGTGATGCTGATAAGCGACATCTTCAACCGCCCGACTCACCTCGGTAAAAAAAGGATTGCGGATATCGGAAACGATCAGGCCAATGGTGTTCGTTTGCCGCGAACGTAAGCGCCGCGCCGCCAGATCGGGCCGGTAGCCCAGCTCTTGAATCGCGGTGAGCACCCGTTGGCGAATCGTCTCACTCACCTTGGGATGACCGGCCAATACGCGGGAGACCGAAGCTACCGAGACCTCCGCCTGTTTCGCTACGTCCTTGATGTGCGCCATGGGTATCTCTCTTAGTGACAATCAGTAAACGATTACAGATAACTTTTCAAAACAGCTACTGACTGCTATATCAATAGTTATCCATAACGAGTTTACAAAAATATAAAAATGTTCTTTAGCGTGAAAAATTTTTCATATTAGTATCTTACAAAAATTTCATGAATTATCAAAACTGTTATTGACAATAGGTGTGTAAACGATTACAAATATCACTTGATATACTTTAATTTATACTTTGTTTTTTATTAAAAAAACGATTACTTTCAATCTAAACCAAATCGGGGAATGCCGGCCATCAAATGATCATTTTTACAACAGTTTCCCTATAAAACCCTGCTCCATTCGCTCAAATTAATAAAATCTATACACTTTATTTATCTTTTGAACAATAATAGAACTCGCAAAGTTATAGTTAAGCGGTTGATTTTGCTTAAATCTGTGAAATGCGATGCAGCATATCCATTAAATTTTTGCGAATCAGCAACTTAAATTTGTAGCTGGGCAACTTTTAAACAAACCAAGCGTTCAACCCGCGGGGACTTAAAATCATGAAAAAAACGGCTCTCACACTGGCGGTCGCGGCTGCCATGGCCACCATTCCATTGGCTGCTCAAGCTGATACGATTTTGTACGGCGAAGCCAAAGTCTCGGTGGATTATGTTGATGACTCAGGCGACCTGACTGACAGTGATCGAGATGGTTACTGGGATGTGGTCAACAACGGCTCCAAGCTGGGTATCAAAGGCTTTGAGGATCTAGGGAGTGGTCTGCAAGCCTTCTACCAGTACGAGTTCAGTGTCGATATGACGGAGGGGGGTAACTTTTCCGGTCTCAACCAGAAATTCGTCGGCCTTGCCGGTGGTTTCGGCACTGTCACCGTCGGCACCCAGGACACGCCTTACTGGAAGATCCTCAACGTCATCGATATCTTCCACAGCAGTAGAATGTTTGACGGCGCCGTCTACCTTGGCGCCGGACTTAGCGCGGAAACCAACACCAACGGCGCCTTGGGCACCCTAGCCAATAGCATCGATTATCGGACGCCGAATTTCGGCGGTTTCAGCGCCGAAGCCTTGTTGGTGCTGGATGGCCGAATCAATGACCGCGATGGGTTCTCAGACAGCGTTGACATCTGGAACATCAATCTCAAATACAGCCAGGGTCCGATTTTCGCTGGCCTCACCTACATCAAGCTGGATGGCGACGACGATGTCAACCTTGGCCAAGGCTTGAGGACCAATTTTGATCTGGATAACTGGGGCCTTGGGCTTGGCTATAAAACCGACCAGTTCTTGATCGGGGCCATTTATGAGCAAGGCACCTTCAACGTCGTCAACTCCGAGCGCCACACCTATCTTAATGGCGTGAAATTAGCGACGGGCGACGATGCGCAAAGCTGGATGTTGGCTGGCCAATACGCCTTTGGCAACAATGTGGTCCGCGCGGCCTACGGCCAGACCGACACCGGCATTGACGGCGAAGACAGCATTGATAACTGGCGGGTGGGCTACCAGTACAACTTCAGCAAGCGAACCTTGTTGTGGGCCGAATATTTCGGCCGCGAAGCGGATACGCTTTTCTTCGGCGATCAAAACGCCATCTCTCTTGGTATGAAGCATCTGTTCTAAACCGGCTGAACCGATTCGGGATCACCGGCAACCGACGTCGGCCGCGGCGTCGGTTGATTCTCAGGCTCATGGGATAGAGCGCCAGGTTATTGATGAAAATGCTCGCGGGTCTCTGTGCTATCACAGTGGTTTGGCGTCGCCAACCAACCTGCTCAAGTCAGGACTATCCGCAACCGTCCTTTCTTAAAATCGATTCTCGTCGAGGAGCGAATTTCAATGAAAGCGGCACCCTTATTGGCCCTGCGAGCCAGCCTGTTGAGTCTGGCGCTGGCGGCAACCACCGCAACGGCCGAATGTAATCCCGATTATACCGGCGTCACCATCGATATCGGTACCCGCACCGCACCGTTTATCGCCAACGCCATCAAACTCGCCGCTGCAAGTTGGGAAAAGAAAACCTGTGGCAAAATCAACGTTCTGGAGTATCCCAACGACCAGCTTTATCAGATTTATCTGAAAGCGTTGGGGCCTGGCCAAAACCAGTTCGACATCATCACCTTCGGGCCCTTCTGGACACCGGATTTCGCGCCTTATCTGGTGGAGATGCCCGCCGCCATGCGGGAAACAGCGGCCTGGCAAGACTTGCTGCCGGTCTATCGCGATCATCTGATGCTGTGGAATGGCCGCTATGTAACCCAAACCATCGACGGCGACCAGCACATCCTGTATTACCGCCGCGACTTGTTCACCAACCCTGTGGAACAACAGGCGTTCAAGGCCAAATACGGCTATGAGCTGAATCCGCCAGCGACGTGGGAACAGTACTATCAAATTGCCGAGTTTTTCAACCGACCCAGCAACAACCTGTGGGGCACCGCCGAAGCCTATCGGCGCGGCGGCGAACAGTTCTGGTATTTCTTCACTCACGCCGCCGCTTATACCCACCATCCCAAGCTGCCGGGTTCGATGTTCTTCGATCCCGACACCATGGATGCCCAGATCAACAATCCCGGTTGGGCGAAAGCGCTGAGCGATTACATCAACGGCCTCAACGCCGCCCCGCCCGGCGCGCTGGGTTTCACGTCGGGCGATATCCACAACATTTTCGCCGGTGGTTCGGTGGCGATGAATTTCGACTGGGGCGATACCGGCGTCAACGCGGCTGACGCCAACCGCAGCTTGATTCCCGGCGTGGTGGGCACCGCGCCGCTACCCGGCTCGAAACAGATTTGGAATTACAAAACCAAACAATGGGATAGCTTCCCAGAGGTGTCGCGCGCTCCATTTCTGGCCTTCGGCGGCTGGCAAGCGGCGGTTCCGGTCAACAGCGATGAACCGGCCGCCGCCTGGCATTTCATCGAGTGGCTGTCCAGCCCAGCGGTCAGCGGCGAGGCGGTGGTCACGCCGCAAGCGGGCATCAATCCCTACCGCGAGAGCCATTTCCAGGTCGAGCGGTGGCTGAAGCTGTTCACCCCGGACGAAGCCAAACTGTATCTGGACGCGCAACGCGAGGGCCTCAATTCGCCGAATGTCGCGCTCGATCTGCGCATCCCGCACTATTTCGAATACACCGAAGCCCTGGAAGCGCAATTGAGTCTGGCCTTAACGCTGGAAATCTCCCCGCAGGAAGCCCTGAACAATGTGGCCAACACCTGGAACGCCCTGACCGACCGTGTGGGCCGCAAACAGCAGCGCGCGGCCTATCGGGCGTCCATGGGCCTTAGCAGTGAGGTGAAATGAGATGACCGTTGCCGCTCCTGTTTCTCCCGCCTCCGCTCCGGATCGTGCCCCCGCGCTGGAGATGCGCGGCATCAGCAAAACCTTTCCCGGCGTCAAGGCGCTCGATAATGTGCAGCTGCGCGCCTGGACCAGCGAAATCCATTCGCTGATGGGTGAAAACGGCGCGGGTAAAAGCACCCTGATGAAAATTCTATCGGGCGCTTACACCGCCGATCCGGGCGGCGAAATCCTAATCGATGGCCGGCTGACCCCAATCAACGGGCCAAAATCCGCCCGCGCCGCCGGGATCGCCATCATCTATCAGGAGCTCAGCCTCGCCCCCAACCTGACCGTGGCCGAGAACATCTATCTCGGCAACGAACCCAAGCAATACGGCATTTTCGCCGACCGGGCCATCATGCGCCAGGAAACCGCCAAGGTGCTGGAACGGCTCGGCGCGGATTTCGGCCCCGATACCATCGTCGATACCTTGTCCATTGCCGAACGCCAGCAGGTGGAAATCGCCCGCGCTCTGCACCAGCAGAGTCATATCCTGATCATGGACGAACCGACCACCGCGTTGTCCACCCGCGAAACCGACCGGTTGTTTGACCTGATCAAGCGGCTGCGGGATGAAGGCATCGCCATCATTTATATCAGTCACCGGATGGCGGAAATCTACGAGCTGTCCGACCGGGTGAGCGTACTGCGCGACGGCGCCTACGCCGGGACGCTGGATCGGGCGGAACTGTCCGCCGAACGGCTGGTGCAGATGATGGTCGGGCGACCGCTATCCAACCTGTTCGACAAGCACAGCCATGCCACCGACCGAGTGGTGTTGGACGTGAAGGGCTTGACCGATGGCGGACGGCGGGTGAAACCGGCCAATTTAACGCTGCGCGCGGGCGAAGTGCTGGGACTGGCCGGATTGGTCGGCGCGGGCCGCACCGAGCTGGCGCGGTTGATTTTCGGGGCGGATCGGATCGTCGGCGGCGAGGTCTGGCTGGAAGGCCAGCGCCTGAATCTGCGCAACCCGCTGGATGGCATCAATACCGGCATCGCCTATTTAACCGAGGACCGCAAAGCGCAGGGCCTGTTCCTCGACATGAGCGTGCGCGAGAACATCACCATTAGTGTGCTGGGCCGCGATGCGCTGGCGGGCGGGCTGCTTAATCGCGCCGCCATGGATCGGCTGACCAGTGGCTCCATTCAGGATTTGCGGGTTCGCGTCGCCGGGCCGTTCGTCACGGCGGGGTCGCTCTCGGGCGGCAACCAGCAAAAACTGCTGATCGCCCGCTGGATCGCCATCAACCCGAAGGTGCTGATCCTCGACGAACCGACCAAGGGCGTCGATATCGGCGCGAAAGCTGAAATCTACCGCATTATCAGCGAACTGGCCGCCAAGGGCGTGGCGATTATCGTGATCTCTAGCGAACTGCCGGAAGTCATTGGCATCAGCGACCGCATTCTGGTGATGCGGGAAGGCGTCATCGTCGGCGAAGTCGGTGGTTCCAGCGGTAAACAGGCAACACAGGAAAACATCATGGCCCTGGCGACAGGCACGACCGAAATGGTGCAATCATGACTGAACAAGCCCTCACCCCTGAAAAAACCGCCGATAAAAAGACCTGGGCGAATCTGATTCAGGCGGCTGGCATTCTGCCGATCCTGATCGTCATCGTCATCATCTTCTCGTTCATCGCCCCCAATTTTCTGACCGAAGCCAATTTGCTCAACATCGTCCGGCAAGCGTCAATCAACATCGTGCTGGCCACCGGCATGACGGTGGTGATTCTGACTGGCGGCATCGATTTGTCGGTCGGCTCGGTGCTGGCGGTGTCGGCGGTCACCGCGATGGCGGTGTCCTTAATGCCGGAACTGGGTTGGGCGGCGGTGCCGCTGGCACTGCTGATCGGGCTGGTGCTGGGCGCGCTCAACGGCGCGTTGGTCGCCTACGCCGGCTTGCCGCCGTTCATCGTCACCCTGGGTTCGATGACCACGCTGCGGGGCTTGGCTTACCTGTTGGCGGGCGGCACCACCATCATCAACAGCAAAATCGATTTCGCCTGGATCGGCAACGCCTATCTTGGCCCGCTGCCCTGGTTGGTGATCATCGCCTTTCTGGTGCTGCTGGGCACCTGGTTCCTGCTGCGCCACACCGTGCTCGGCATCTACATCTACGGTGTCGGCGGCAACCCGCAAGCGGCGCGGCTGACCGGGATCAAGGTCAATCAGGTGTTACTGTTCGTCTATGCCTTCAGCGGTCTGCTGGCTGGATTGGGTGGGGTGATGACCACCAGCCGGCTGTACAGCGCTAACGGCGTGCTGGGCACCGGCTACGAGCTGGACGCCATCGCCGCCGTGATTCTGGGCGGCACCAGCTTCGTCGGCGGCATTGGCACCGTGGTCGGCACCCTGTTCGGCGCGCTGATTATCTCCACCCTCAACAACGGCCTGACCCTGATGAACGTGTCATTCTTCTGGCAGTTGGTGGTCAAGGGTCTGGTCATCATCATCGCGGTCGCGCTCGATAAATACCGCCATAAAGGCGCGGGCGCCCGCACCTGATTTTCACTCCCCTCGCCCGCTTGCGGGCGGGGGGTCGGCGGTGCGGGCCTCTGACCCACCCCAATCCTCTTCCCAATGTGAGAAGGGGAATCCATCCATCAACCCGTTAAACCCCTTAGGAGAAAGCATCATGCAAAAAACCTTAATTGCCGCCGCCGTCATGGCGCTGATCGGCTCCACTTCCGCCCTGGCCGCCGATGCGGGCCTGAAAGGCGTGGGCGTCACCCTGGGCAGCATGGGTAATCCCTTTTTCGCGACGCTGGCCAAGGGCGCGGAGGAGAAAGCCAAGGAACTCGGCGGCAATGACGTAAAGTGACCGTCGATTCCGCCGATTATGATTTAGGCAAGCAGACCAATCAGATCGACAATTTCATCGCCGCCAAGATGGACGTGATCGTGATCAATCCGGTGCATCCCGAAGGCATCATGCCGGCGGTGATGCGCGCCAAGGAAGCCAAGATTCCGGTGGTCGCCGTCGATGCGGGCGCGGAAGGCGTCGACGCAATGATTACCAGCAACAACGTCCAGGCCGGGGAAAAAGCCTGTCAGTACATCGTGGATCGGCTGAAGGGCAAGGGCGATATAGTCATCATCAACGGCCCACCGGTGACGGCCGTGACGGATCGGGTGAAAGGTTGCAAGGATATATTCGCCAAAAATCCCGGCATCAAGATTTTGTCTGATAATCAAAACGGCCAAGGCAGTCGTGAAGGTGGACTGGACGCGATGAGCAACCTGCTCACCGCCAATCCGAAGATTGACGCCGTGTTCGCCATCAACGATCCCACCGGCACCGGAGCCGATCTGGCGGCGCGGCAGGCCAAGCGCACCGAATTCTTCATCGTCGGCGTCGACGGCGCGCCGGTTGCCGTGGAAGCGCTGAACGACAAAGACAGCCTGTTTGCCGCCACCGCCGCCCAAGACCCGCTGCGGATGGCCAAGGAAGGCGTCGACATCGGTTATCAGGTCAAGCAGGGCAAAGCGCCCAAGGATAAGGTCATCCTGATTCCGGTGGAATTGATTACCCGCGATAACGTCAAGACTTACAAGGGTTGGGTGACCGCCAAGTAAGTCAAAACCGGGGACCACCCCTAGCTTGGCGTGGTCTCCAACTCGCGGCGCAAGTCATCCGATTAACCACTTGAAGGACGACGCCATGGATCAAGATTCCCGCCTTGCGATGACCTTCCGACAAATCCTGTTCATGAATTTTGGATTTTTCGGGATTCAATACAGCTTCGGTTTGCAGCAAACCGCGATCAACCCTGTCTTCAGTTTCCTCAACGCAGACCCGCATCAACTGCCAATTCTCAATATGGCTGGCCCGATCACGGGCTTACTGATTCAACCCTTGATTGGCGCGATGAGCGACCGTACTTGGATTCCGAAACTGGGCCGGCGGCGGCCTTACTTTTTGATTGGCGCTATCGGTTGTAGCCTTTGCCTGTTTTTCTATCCATTTAGCACCTCGCTGTGGGTCGCCGTTTTATTACTGTGGTTGTTGGATGCCAGCAACAATACCGCGATGGAACCGTACCGCGCGTTTATCGCCGACCGGCTGCCCCCCAACCAACACGCCACCGGCTTTTTGATGCAAAGCTTTTTCACCGGCCTAGGCATCACGCTGGCCAATGTATCCCTGTACTTTTTCCAGCAAATCATTACCGGTCAAACTGCCTCCGGCATTCCGCATTGGGTGTTCGGCTCATTTTTCATCGGCGCGATTTGTTCCATTGGCTCGGTTCTGGTGTCGGTGTTATCGACTTCGGAAATTCCACCGACAGACCAGGAACTGGCGGAATTGCGCGCTAAACCGAGCGGCTTTATCCCCGCGATCACCGAAATCGCTCATGCGATTCGCGATATGCCAAAACCGCTGTGGCAACTGGCGCTGGTGTATTTGTTCCAATGGTATGCGATGTTCATTTACTGGCAATACGTTTCGCATAGCGTCGCCCAATCGGCTTGGGGCGCGACCATGGAGAATAAACAGGCTTACCAGGAAGCGGTGGCGTGGACTGGGCTGGTCAACGGTTTTTACAATATCGTCACCTTCGTCTCGGCGTTTTGGCTGGTGAAGATGACGTATAAATACGCCCCCAAATGGGTTCACGCCATCTGTTTGCTCATGGCGGCGGCGGCGTTATTGATCTTCCCGCATATCACCAACAAATACTTGCTGTTTATCCCGATGATCGGGTTCGGTATCGCTTGGGCCAGCATGATGGGCGTGCCGTATTTGATGGCGGTCGCGGAAATTCCGAAAGAACGCTACGGAGTCTATATGGGCATCATCAACATGATGATCGTGATTCCGATGTTGATCCAGACGCTAACCTTCGGCTCGATTTACAGCAACTTCCTGGGCAACAATCCAGCCAATGCGATGACCTTTGCTGGGGTTTTATTATTCGCGGCCGCCATGGCGACGCTGATGATTAAAACCCGTGCGGGGATTTCCAACATGCCGATGATGCGAGGCGGCGGACACTGAGAGCGATTGTCCGCGACAGTGGCCCCGCTGAACCGCCAAAAGCGGGCGGGGCCACACAATGGCGGATGCTGCTAGACTTAAACGGTGATGGGAAATTTAAGCCAGCGATATCGCAACCTTCAAGATATTGATCTATTAAAAACTATTAAGCACATGTAGAGAAGGCCTAATGCCGAGTTAATAACCTGATCAACCCTTGTTGAGGATAGCCATGAAGACTTATAAATCCACAACGCTTTTTGCTTCCTTCATGCTCGGCGCGGCCCTGTGCGGCGCTGGCGCGGCTTACGCCGCCAAGATCTCGATTTCCTGCGGCGCGGTCGGCCAAGAATATGAGTTCTGCAAGACCGGCGGCGAGGCGTGGGCCAAGAAAACCGGCAACGAAATCAATCTGGTCTCGACCCCCAATTCCGCCACCGAACGGCTGGCCCTGTACCAGCAATTGCTGGCGGCGGGCGCGCCCGATATTGACGTGTTTCAAATCGACGTGGTTTGGCCTGGCACGCTGAACAATCACTTCCTTGATCTTGCCCCGTTCGCCAAGGATGCCGTAAAGAGCCACTTCCCGGCGATCATTCAAAACAACACCATTGAGGGTAAGCTGATCGCCATGCCTTGGTTCACCGATGCTGGCCTGCTCTATTACCGAAAAGACCTGCTGGAGAAACACGGTGCGAAGCCACCGCAAACCTGGCAGGAACTGACAGACACGGCCAAGAAAATCCAGGACGCCGAGCGGGCGGCCGGCAACGACAAGATGTGGGGCTTTGTGTGGCAGGGCCGGGCTTATGAAGGACTGACCTGCAACGCGCTGGAATGGGTCGCCAGCTATAACGGCGGCACCGTGGTCGACAAGGACGGCAAGATCACCATCAACAATCCGCAAGCAGCCGCCGCCATCAACACCGCCGCCGGCTGGGTCAAGAACATCTCACCCGAAGGCGTGTTGAACTACACCGAGGAAGAAGCGCGCGGCGTCTTCCAGTCCGGCAACGCCGTGTTCATGCGCAACTGGCCTTACGCCTGGTCGCTCGCCCAAGGGCCGGAAAGCGCCATCAAGGGCAAGGTTGGCGTGAGCGCGCTACCGAAGGGCGGCGCGGACGGCCGTAGCGCCGCCACCCTCGGCGGCTGGCAACTCGCCGTCTCTAAGTACTCTAAAAACAAGGAGTTGTCCGCCGATCTGGTCATGTATCTCACCAGCGCTGAAGAGCAGAAGCGCCGTGCTATCAAGGGTGCCTACAACCCGACCATCGAAAGCCTCTACAAAGACCCCGAAATCCTAGCCGCCGCACCGTTCATGGGCGAACTGTATGACACTTTCGTCAATGCGATCGCGCGTCCGTCCACCCCCACCGGAGCCAAGTACAACCAAGCCAGCAACGAGTTTTGGAATGCGGTGTATAGCGTGTTGTCCGGCAAGGCCAAGGCCGACGCCAGTTTGGCTCAACTGGAAGCCTCGCTCAAGCGCATGAGTCGCGGCGGCAAGTGGTAAGACCGGTCAGGCACCGAATCCGGCGGGGCGCGGCGTTGGCCCGCTCCGCCGCCCGCTCACGCTCCAAATCGTTTGAAGGGGGTTCTCATGGCGACCGCAACAACCGAACTCGCCGACCGCGCGCTCGGCGCGGCCAGCATCGCAGCCCCAGCGCAAAAATCCCATCTCACCCGCAGCCGCGTGCGGGCGGCGTGGCTGTTTCTGGCTCCGATGTTGATTCTGCTGGCGATGGTGGCCGGCTGGCCGCTGTTTCGCACCATCTGGTTCAGTTTCACCGACGCCAACCTGTCGGATTTGAGCAGCGCCAAGTTTATCGGCTTCGAAAACTATCTCGCTTATAACGACGGCGAATGGTACGGCGTGCTGGCCGACGGCGAGTGGTGGAACGCCGTCTGGAACACACTGAAATTCTCGGTGGTCTCCGTCACCATTGAAACCATTCTGGGATTGATCGTCGCCCTGGTGCTCAACGCCTCGTTTCCGGGCCGCAGCCTGGTGCGGGCGGCGGTGCTGATTCCCTGGGCGATCCCGACCATCGTCTCGGCCAAAATGTGGAGCTGGATGATGCACGACCAGTTCGGCATCCTGAATCACATGCTGTTGGGCGTTGGCCTGATTTCCGCGCCGCTGGCCTGGACCGCCAGCCCCGATCTGGCGATGACGGCGGTGATCATGGTCGATGTCTGGAAAACCACGCCGTTCATGGCGCTGCTGATCCTGGCGGCCTTGCAGATGCTGCCCACCGATTGTTACGAAGCGGCGCGGGTCGATGGCATCCATCCGGTGCGGGTGTTTTTCAAAGTGACGTTGCCACTGATTAGGCCCGCCTTGATGGTGGCGGTGATTTTCCGGCTGCTGGACGCCTTGCGCATCTTCGACTTGATCTACGTGCTGACCTCCAACAGCAAGGACACGATGTCGATGTCGGTTTACGCCCGCCAGCAACTGGTGGATTTTCAGTCGGTGGGTTACGGCTCGGCCGCCTCGACGCTGCTGTTTCTCACGGTCGGGCTGTGCGTGGTGCTGTATATCACTTTCGGCCGCGTGCGCTTTGACGGGAGATAAGCCATGAAAAAACTCCTCGGCTGGGTCGGTTTTTACCTGCTGGTGGCGGCGATCATCCTGTACTCGGTTTTTCCTTTCTACTACGCCATCGTCACTTCGCTGAAAGCCGGGTCGCAACTGTTCAGCGTCGAATATTTCCCCACCACCTGGAATTGGGATAACTATGTCTCGGTGTTCCGGGAACAACCTTTCGCCTATAACTTGCTGAACTCGGTCTTGGTGTCTTTCTCGGTGGTGGCGCTGTCGCTGTTTTTCGGGGTGACGGCGGCGTTTGCCTTGGGGCGGGTGCAGTTTCGAGGTCGGGGCCTGTTGCTGATGACCGTGCTGGCTGTGTCCATGTTCCCGCAGGTGGCGGTGTTGTCGGGCATGTTCGAACTGATCCGGGGTCTTGGTTTGTACAACAACCTGCTCGGCTTGGTGATCTCCTACATGATCTTCACGCTGCCGTTTACGGTGTGGGTGCTAACCACCTTCATGCGCGACCTCCCCAAGGAGCTGGAAGAGGCGGCCATCATGGACGGCGCCAACCCCTGGCAGATCATCGTCAAGGTGTTCATGCCGCTGATGTGGCCGGCGCTGGTCACCACCGGCCTGCTGGCCTTTATCGCCGCCTGGAACGAGTTCCTGTTCGCGCTCACCTTCACCCTGACCAACACCCAGCGCACGGTGCCGGTTGCCATCGCGCTGATCAGCGGCGCGAGCCAGTACGAACTGCCGTGGGGCAACATCATGGCGGCGTCGGTGATCGTGACCTTGCCGGTGGTGATCCTGGTGCTGATTTTCCAGCGACGCATCGTTTCCGGTCTGACCGCCGGCGCGGTCAAAGGTTGAAACAGCCAACGACCCCGCATTCTAAAAATCGGACGAATGGCGCGGCGCATTGAGCCATTCAAGCCTAATGATGCCACTGAATAATGAGGAGCGATTGACAATGGCCGATATCCGCATGCGCAGCGTTTGCAAGTCATTCAAGGACGTTCGCGTGATCGAACGGGTCAATCTCGATATCGAAGACGGCGAATTCGCGGTGTTCGTCGGCCCTTCGGGCTGCGGCAAATCCACCCTGCTGCGGCTGGTCGCCGGCCTGGAGGACATCACCGCCGGCGAGATGACCATCGGCGGCAAGAAAGTCAACAACGTACCGCCCTCGCAGCGCGGGGTGGCGATGGTGTTTCAGTCCTACGCGCTTTACCCGCACATGACGATCTTTGACAACATGGCCTTCGGCCTGAAGCTGGCCAAGGAAGACAGCGGCGAAATCAAGGAACGCGTTCATTGGGCCGCGAAGATTCTCCAGATGGAACACTTACTGGAGCGCTTGCCGAAAGAGCTGTCCGGCGGCCAGCGCCAGCGGGTCGCTATCGGCCGAGCCATCGTCCGCAAGCCGGGCGTTTTTCTGTTCGATGAACCGCTGTCCAACCTGGACGCGGCGCTGCGGGTGCAAACCCGCATCGAAATCTCCAAGCTGCACCACGATCTGGGCGCCAGCATGATCTACGTCACCCACGATCAGGTTGAGGCCATGACCCTGGCCGATAAGATCGTGCTGCTGAACGCCGGCAAAGCGGTGATCGAAGACGGCAGCGTGGCGCAGATCGGCCCGCCGCTGGAACTGTACCATCATCCGGTGAATCAGTTCGTCGCCGGCTTTATCGGCTCGCCCAAGATGAATTTCTTGCCCGGCCAGCTGGCCAGCATCGAAAATAGCATCGCCGCTGTGACTTTATCGGATGGCACCACGGTGCGGGCGGCAATCGACGCATCGAGCGCTAAACCCGGCGCTGCGGTGACGCTCGGTATCCGCCCCGAGCATGTCACGCTCGGCGGTGGCGACAACAATAGCGTTCAGGCCGAAGTGGCTTACGTCGAGCATCTAGGCGAATCATCGTTCATCTACACCCAGGTCACGGGGATGACCCACCATGTGATCGTGCGTCAAGAGGGAGACACTACCGCCAAGATGGGGGACCGGCTCACGCTGGCGCTAGCGCCCCAGCACTGTCACCTGTTCGATGAGCGGGGCCGGGCTTTCCGGCGGAGGATCGAGGCCGTCGCCGAGACCATGCCCGTGCTGCAATAGCCGGCGGCGTCCCACGATAGAGCTCTGGAATCTCTTCTTTTTTCCATCCATGGACGCGCGACGATGATGCACTCAACCGTACCGGCTTTTATTCTGGGCGCGCTGATGGCGGTCTCATTCGCCGCATCGGCGGTCGAACTCACCATTTCCTGCGGCGCGGTCGGCCAAGAGCGAGCCCTGTGCGAGCAAGCCACCGCCGCTTGGGCCAAGCAAACCGGCCACAAGGTCACGGTCACCATTCCCTCGGATCGGACCAACGAGCGCTATTTTCAATATCTGGTCGATTTGGGCGCGGGCGACAGCCGCACCGATATTTATCAAATCGACGTGATTTGGCCGAGACTGCTGGCCAAACACTTCGTGGACTTGAAGCCATACATCCCGCCGGAAGAAATCCAACGCCATTTTCCGTCCATCGTGACCAACAATACCGTCGATGGTCGGCTGGTGGGCATGCCTTGGTTCACCGACGCGGGCATGCTGTATTACCGCAAGGATTTATTGGAGAAATACGGCTTGCCGGTCCCCCAGGACTGGTCGGAACTGGCGGATACGGCGCTGTATATCCAGCTCCAGGAACGCAAGGCCAGCGGGTCGGGAGACTTGTGGGGCTACGTTTTTCAGGGTGCTCCTTACGAGGGCTTGAGCTGCAACGCGCTGGAATGGATCGCGTCTTACGGCGGCGGCACCGTGATCGGCGCGGATGGAGCCATCACGCTCGACAACCCGCTGGTTGTGATGGCGTTGGCGCGCGCGGCGAGTTGGATCGGCACCGTCGCGCCGCCGCGCGTGCTCTCGTTCAATGAAGAGGACGCCCGGCAGACTTTCCAACTCGGCAACGCTGTGTTCATGCGCAACTGGATCTACGCCTGGGCATTGGTCAACGGTCAGGGCAGCCCGGTGGCGGGCAAGGTCGGCGTGGCTCCGTTGCCCAGGGGCGGAATGAAAGGCATGTCCGCCAGCACGCTGGGCGGGTGGCAGCTGGCGGTCTCCAAATACTCCAAGAATCCCGCCGTGGCGGCCGAATTGGTGCGTTATCTGACCGGCGAGGCCGTGCAGAAACAGCGCGCTCTGATCGGGTCCTACGCCCCGACGCTGATGCAGCTCTACGACGATCCGGAACTGGCGGCGACCCAACCCATTTTTAGCTCGCTGCGGCCCATTTTGGACAATGCGGTCGCTCGACCCGCCACCCGCACCGGCGACAGCTACATGGCGGTGACAACCCACTTTTGGGAAGTCGTTCATGCCGTGTTGGGAGGTCGCGGCTCGGCCATTACTAACTTGAGTGGGCTGCAAGAGCAATTGCGGCTGCTCAAAACGCGCGGTAACTGGTAATTCAAATTCGAACGCCTGCAAGTCATTAGCCATGCCCATAACACCCCTTGACAATCGTTACGACGCCATGCTCTACCACCGCTGCGGGCGCAGCGGCCTGCTGTTGCCCGCCATCTCCTTAGGGCTGTGGCATAACTTCGGCGGCGTCGACACCTTCAGCAATGGTCGCGACATGGTGCTACGCGCCTTCGATCTCGGCATCACCCATTTCGACTTGGCCAATAACTACGGACCACCCCCCGGATCAGCCGAGGAAACCTTTGGCCGCATCTGGCGCCAAGACTTAGCCAATTACCGTGATGAATTCATCATTTCCTCCAAGGCGGGCCATTTGATGTGGCCCGGTCCCTATGGCAATTGGGGTTCGCGCAAACATCTGGTCGCCAGTCTCGATCAGAGCTTGCGCCGGATGGGCTTGGAGTACGTCGATATTTTTTACCACCATCGCCCCGATCCCAACACGCCGTTGGAGGAAACGATGGGCGCGCTTGATCACATCGTCCGGCAAGGCAAGGCGCTGTACGCGGGCATCTCCGCCTATTCACCGGAACAAACGCGGCAAGCCGCGCGGTTGTTGCGCCAGTTGGGTACGCCGTGCCTGATCCATCAACCCCGTTACAGTCTGTTCGACCGCGGCATCGAACACGGCCTGCTGGATGTCCTTGCCGATGAAGGAATCGGCTGCATCGTGTTCTCGCCACTGGCCCAGGGCTTGCTCACCAATAAATATCTCAATGGCTTACCGGCGGACTCGCGCGCGGCGAAAGCGCACGGTTTTTTACAACCGGATGAGATCACCCCGCAAAAGCTCGATCAGATTCACCGACTTAACGAAATGGCCCGCCAGCGCGGCCAAACCCTGGCCCAGATGGCTCTGGCGTGGGTGCTGCGTCACGCCGGAATGACATCGGCACTGATTGGCGCGAGCCGGGTCCAACAGATTGAAGACGCGGTAGCGGCTTTGCGGACAACAACGTTTCAACCACAGGAGCTACAGGCGATTGAAACCATTCTGGCCGCCTGAAGGTTAGCGCGGCGAAAGTGAGTCCATGCGTTCCCTCTTTTCCCTGAAAGTCCGGCCCGGCCATCCCGATTTTCTGGAGTTGCCATGGCTGGACTCCATCGTCGATTGGCCCGGCGAGCGCTTCGTTGACCTGCCGCGTGGCCCATCCCGCCATGAAGTGCGCTTTATTGTTTACGAGCAAGGGCTTTACGTCATCAAGGAACTGCCGTCCAAATCCGCCCGGCAGGATTATGAAATGCTCCGCGCGCTGGAAACCAAAGACGTGGCCGCCGCCGTGGCGGTCGGTATCGTCGAAGGTCGGCACCCGGATGCGGGCGCGGAACGCTCGGCGGCCCTCATCACCCGCTATCTGGAACACACTTTTTCCTATCAGGAATTGCTGCAGGGTCATGGTTTTGGCAACCGCCGCGAACAGATGCTCGACGCCTTCGCCGGTCTGTTGGTGGAATTGCATCTGGCTGGTTGTTTCTGGGGCGATTGTTCGCTGGCCAACGTGCTCTATCGGCACGACGCCGAAGCCATCGAGCCGATCATGGTCGATGCGGAAACCGCCGTTCTACGCGAATCCTTGTCCGACGGCCAGCGCGAGGAAGATTTGGAGATCATGACCATCAACGTCGCCGGCGGCATGGCCGACATCGCCGCCGCACGCGATTTGCCCATTGATGAGGCAGACTTGACGCTGGGCGAGGACATTGCCGAACGTTACCGCAAGCTCTGGCGAGAACTGACGGAAACCCGACTCATCACGCCGGAGGAAGGATTCAAAATTACCGAAAAAATAAATCGGCTCAATGAGCTGGGTTTCGATGTGGACGAGGTTGACTTGCTACCCACCGAAGGCGGCGGCCGACTCCGCATGAAGGTAAAGGTGGGCGGCCGCAATTTCCACTCGCTCAAACTGCACCGCTTGACTGGACTGGACGCGTTGGAGCGGCAAGCGCGGCAAGTGCTCTCGGATCTGCACTATTATCAATGTCAGACCGGAGCCACCAGCGCCACCGGCAAGGAAGTGGCCGCCGTGCGCTGGCGGGTCGGGGTCTTGCAGCCGATGCTGGAGCGATTACGGGCGCTACCGGCGGTGCGCGACCCGATTCAAGCGTATTGTGCCGTGCTCCATCACCGCTATTTAAAATCCTGCGAATCGGGGTGCGATGTCGGCACCGAAACCGCTTTCCAAGACTGGCTGGCGGTGGGCAAACCGGACTATTCGCCCTTCCCCAACGATCCCGACAGCGGATAACTGTCGTGCGGCCTGTACCGTCTTTCCCGGTCGATCAAGCTCCCGCTCACGCCGCCCACCCACCCAACTATCCGGCGGAACTCGAACAGTGGCTCACCTTGCGCAATGGCCAACGCTTCTTCGTTCGACCGCTAATTCCCGCCGATGAACTGGCGCTGGAAGACGCCTGGAGCCAAGTGGACACCGACACGCTGTATCAGCGTTTCTTCGTGCTGGAACCGAAACTGGACGCTCGGCGACTCCATGCTCTGGTGCACATGGATTACCGCTGGCGGTTGGCGCTGGTCGCCTTCGCCGCCGACGGCCAAGGAACCGGCATTGCCCGCTATGAAAGCGCGCCGGGCCAGCAACAGGCTGAAATTGCCTTGGTCGTGCATCCAGCCTGGCGTCGTCTTGGGTTGGGCCGCCGCTTGTTAGCGTTGTTGACAGCCGCCGCCCAAACGCGGGGAATCCAGCATTTTACCGCGATTTATCTGGAAGGTAATTTAGCGATGGCGGCGCTGCTGGATCAAGCCGGGTTTAGTACCCCGCAGGTGAGCGATGGCGTCGCCATAACTGAGAAAACCCTCTGACACTAACCTTGTACACCATTAAAATATTTTTTATTTCAAAGAGTTACGAATTTAGTACGAGTAAGTACACTATCTTGACAAAAGGGACCTAATCGCGAGCAGCGCGGTGAGGTCCTGAAGCGTCGGCATTGAGCGCCCGATTTCTCCTGCCGACACGATTATCGTGTCGGGAGAGCCGTCTTTCAGCGTCTCTGCCGAGAGCTTCAACCCCGACGAACTTTCCACCTGTCCGCCGCCGGGTGCGAGCAAGGTGAGATCGTAGCTTCCCGGCCGAAACCGTTCGGCAATCTCAAAGGCGGCGGTGGGCCTGGCCGCATCGCGCCGGGTGGCTTGGAAAATCTCAAATTGGTCGAGGCGGATTAGGTGGGGTCCTAAGCTCTCCCAACTTCCGCCTTGACGTGTTGGACACATTCTTCGCGCAGCATTGTCCGAAGCATTGCAGCTATAACAACCCTCCGCCCTTTAAGGTGATCAGGGTCGCCACGCTTGCTCAACCCGGCATCGTCATTGAGATCGTAGCGGTCGCGGCACTCCCAGCTTAAGACTCGTCGTGTCACTGAACGAAATACGTCTACCGAATGTCACTTATTTAGACGATAACCTAGGGAAGCAAGAGTTTTAAAATGCATGTTTTTTCGAAGCATGTAACTTATTGGCGCATTGAGTCTCCGGCACCGAGCGGAGTGTGGCGATGATCCAGCATGCGGTAGTGATTGCCGGAGGCGGTCCGACGGGGCTGATGTTGGCGGGCGAGCTGGCGTTGGCGGGAGTCGATGTCGCCATCGTTGAGCGGCGCGCCAGTCAGGAACTCGTCGGTTCGCGCGCCGGCGGTCTGAGCTCACGCACCATCGAAGTACTCGATCAGCGCGGAATCGCCGATCGGTTCCTGTCGGAGGGACAGATGGCCCAGGTCGCGGGATTCGCCATGACGCGTTTGGACATCAGTGATTTTCCCACTCGGCACAATTACGGACTGGCGCTGTGGCAGAACCATATCGAGCGCATACTGGCAGGCTGGGTCGAGGAATGGCCGGTAACATTCTATCGCGGACATGAGGTGACGGACTTCGCGCAGGACGATACCGGCGTCGAGCTGGCGCTGTCCGGCAACCAGTCGCTGCGGGCGGCTTATCTCGTCGGGTGCGACGGAGGACGCAGTCTGATCCGCAAAACGGCCGGCATTGAGTTCCCGGGGTGGGATCCGACGACCAGCAGCCTACTCGCCGAGGTCGAGATGACCGGGGAGCCACCTTTGGGCATCCACCGCACTGCCTTTGGCGTCCATGCCTTCGGCAGGGAAGAGTACAAGATTCGCGACGGCGGCGAGATAATGTTCGGGGATCAAGGACCTATACGGGTCATGGTGACAGAAAAGCACGTCGGGCCCGCGACTAAACCCACCCTACGCGATCTCAGCGAGGCGCTTGTCGCCGTATGCGGGACCGATTACGGGATCCACAGTCCCACCTGGATCTCCAGGTTCACCGACATGAGCCGACAGGCCGCGACCTATCGCAAGGGACGAGTCTTGCTGGCCGGCGACGCCGCTCATGTGCATTCCCCGATCGGCGGACAAGGCTTGAACACCGGCGTGCAGGACGCGGTGAATTTGGGATGGAAGCTAGCCCAGGTAGTCAAGGGAATGTCGCTGGAAAGCCTCCTAGATACTTACCACGCCGAGCGCCATCCGGTCGCCGCCCGCGTGTTGCGCAACACAATGGCACAGGTCGCGCTTCAACGCCCAGACGACCGCACGGAGGCGCTGCGCGGCACAATATCCGAACTCCTTGGCATGGATGAGCCGCGCAAGCGGTTCGCCGCGATGCAGTCAGGATTAGACATCCACTACGATCTCGGTGAGGGACATCCGCTGCTCGGCCGCCGCATGCCCGATCTCGATCTGGTCACCGCCAACGGCCCGCTGCGGGTCTTCACCCTCTTGCATAAAGCTCGGCCGGTGCTGCTCAACCTGGATGAACCTGGCGGCTTCGACATGACATCGTGGGCGGATCGAGTCCAGCTGATCAACGCCAAATACGCTGGCGCATGGGAGCTTCCGGCACTCGGGGCAGTCACCGCGCCCACGGCCGTGTTGATTCGACCCGACGGCTATGTCGCCTGGGTGGGAGACCGAACCCAGCTAGGGCTCGTTGACGCGCTAACCACTTGGTTCGGATCGCCTACTCTGCAATGAACCACCCTGGAATTGCTGGAAGCCCTAATGCACCGGACTCCAGCATCCGCACCGCCGCTCCAACCTGCCGGCGGCGACATATTCTTGGATTGCGTCATTGAGCTTGCGCATGAGGACAAGTCCGCCATCGGCGTAGCGCGAAGCAGCAGGCGGGATGCCGCGCGGGTTGGCGTTGTGACAGCCATTCTCAATGGGTAGCCCAGCAGTCGCGCCATAACGCCCACTTTTGTCCTTCACACCGTTACAACGACCTCTTGATACGGGCCTCCTGTTCAGCGCGGTATTCGGCGATTCAGTCCCGGTCAGCTTCGGCGAGCGCGCCGAGATGTTGTTGAACGCCTTGATCACCAGCATGCAGCCAACGGCGCTTGGTGTCGGCAACATGCATCCAGCAGAGGTCGGACCATTTATTATCAACAAGCTACCCCATCACTGAGACCGCTTGGCTGCAATGCCGCCTTGCACGGGATCGCTTGTCTCTCTTTTAAACTGTTATATCGGCGGCGCCGACTTGCCCCTGAAGGGCGAGAATGGCCGCCATGATTTAGCCGACCGTGTAAATCAAGCTGATACGCCCGTCACGCAGCTGCCGAACCTGCCGCGGTTCAAGCCCCGTTCGACGCTCTGTCGTCGCAAAAAGCGCTTTTCCTCTACCCGCGATCAGCGGATAAACGATAAACCGAAGTTCATCCACCAGTCCGGCATCAATCAGGGTCGTGGTGATCTGGGCCCCGCCCATGAGATAAATGTCTTTGCCAGGTTGCTGTTTGAGTGCAGCGACTTCATCGAGGCCGCGAAGAAATTTCGTCTTCGGCCAGAGTGCCGAAGCCAGGGTGTTCGACAGCACATAGTGCGGTGTCCGCGCGGCAAAACGGGCCCATTCGACCTCGTCCGGAGCCACCAATTTGCCCGTCGTGGGGAGAGGTTTATCCGGCGCGTTCTGGATCGCGGTCCAATATTGCTCGTAACCAGGGTACAGGCGCCCACCCAGCAAACACGCATCGATTTGCGCCGTCAGACCATAGTCTTCCGACCAAGCCTCTACCCAGTCCGCGTATCCCTCTGGCCCCTCGATTTTCCCATCAACAGAAATCTTCATTCCAGCGATTAACTTTCGCATGGTGGACCTCCGTACCGTTAAAATTAGGCCGGCAATCGCCGATCGGATTCCTTCTGGAGGCGACTGAAGCCGTCCCAGAATGGCTCTGGCTTCTGGCCCGAAGTGCAAGCGGCCAGTGTGGCCAAGACCTCGTTTGGTTCTTTGGGCAAGCTGTTTGGCGTCTCGCGCACGACGGCTTACCACTGGATTCTTCGCTTGGTAGAAACGGCCGGCGGCCACGCGCCGCGCGTCGATCACCCGTTTCCGCCGGGCTGTCCGACGGATGATTCGGCGCTGGAACAAGCCTGTCGTTCGTCCGCCAACGGCAGTACTTCGTCCGTCATGGCTTGCATAAAATGTTCGGGTTCTTCGAAAGGTGGGTTGTGGGCCGATTGTTCGAACCAGATCAGCTGCTTGCAGGGCGCGGTCAGGGCGTCGAAATACCGCGCCGCCAAGACGGAAGGAACTTGCCAGTCGTGGCGACCCAATAAAAAAATCATCGGGACCGCAAACGATTGATAGCGGGTGAGATCGACCTTCGAGTACTGAGGTCGCAGGCTTTCCAGCGAGAAGCGGTTGCCACGTCCGAACCGCCACAAATCCATCAGATTGACTTCGTCCGTGCTCAAGGCGGCGCGAATGAGGGTCCACGTCGAAAGATCCTGATGGAACACGCCGCCGAATTCTTCCACCCAGCCACCCTTGAGCAGCTCATCATCCACTGACCGCGGCCCTGGATTCATCGCTTTTAGATCGGCGATGGCGCGCTCGTGATTTCGCCGGACGGCTTGCGACAGCGCCCATTCGTAGGAAAGCCGCTCGCCCTCGGAAAAATTGGCGATTTGTCCGATGCCGACATAAGCGGCGACCTTTTCCGGGTGCGCGTGGGCATAGAGCGTCCCGAGCACCGTCCCCCAGGAATGCCCCAGCAAAATCACTCGATCCTGACCGAATCGCCGTCTGACCAGATCGACCACCTCGTCGAGATCGCGCTCGAATTGCCCGATGGTCATGGAATTGCGGGGAATATCGGGATGGTAGGAGCGGCCCGTTCCGCGCTGCTCCCAGTACACCATCAGAAAACGCTGCTCCAACCTGGCGTCGTAATGGCGGAACAAGCCGGACTCGCTGGTTCCAGGCCCGCCGTGTAAGAGGACGATCGCGGGATGGCGCACGTTTGCGCCGCGAAACCAGAGGCGCTGAGGAGCACCGCCGATCATCAGGGTTTCCATCGCGGCGATGCTGCCGGGTAGCACCTGCCCATCCGCGTCCGTAAAGGCGCGAGTGAACGTGCAACCCGCCACTGAAAACAGCAAGGCGATCCCCAGCAGGATCGCAGTCAGACCGTGCGGCGGCTTCAGCACTCTCTTGAGTCGGTCAACCAGCAAAGGCGTCATGGGATCACGGTTGGCGGCCGGGATGCGGAGAGCCGGGCCGCCGAGACTCGGGCGGCGTCGGGCGCTCGAGCTTTCGCTTTCAGATGCGCCGTCTTCTTTCAGACGCCGGTTGTCGATTATCGCCGACGCCGAAAAGTTGCCCCAGAAACTGGGTGCATTTCCGAGAGCTAAAGTCTTCGATCATCTCATTAGCAGCGCGCTCCGAATGACATCGGCTGAATCCCAAGCCGTGGAGATAGCGTAATGCATCGGACCTCCTCCCTTAAGTTGGCGCGTATGCCACTGGAAGCTCCCCGGGCCGGATCACCACCGCTCCGGGGATTGCAGTCCCTGCTTTAGCAGGCGGGGAAAGTGCTGGTGTCGTTGAACCCAAATCTGGGTTCCAGCGAGCAACTCTTGTCGGTCGAGGAGCGATCCGAAAAAGATCGGGAATCTTCGGATAGCGACGGTGTTGTCTGCCGCCGATCCCAAGACCTGTTCATTCTCTGTTCGTCCCAGGAGCGAGTAAATTCATCCCCCTGCTCGTAGGGAGCTAGCTGGGAAGAAGAATGGGTGCCTGTACTAGAAGAGTTCGCCACGGCGGGTGTCATGCCGGAGAGGCTGACGATTAAAGCAAAGGTTGCAGCAGCAAGTGGTGCTTTCATGGAGATTCTCCGAAATTTGAGTAATGACGTGGCGTCGGGAAAGCCGGACGGCGGGGCTTTCCCGACGCCGGGTTCAAAAACGGGATCGACTGCAAGACAGACGTTTGACGGACGGCGCGATCGACACACGACGCTGATTTCGCCGTCAGATAAAATAGACCACTATTGTTGACTTTATTAGTCGTGATTTGGCGGAATCAGTATCCCGCCAACGGTCTAATCGAATCAGTGGAAGAGAAGCTACAATTTGATGACATAAGCACTCATCCAAGAGTCATCTGGTATTTTAAATCGAACTGGTTGAGGATATTTTGGAGTTCCGATTTAAGGTGATCGAAGAAATGAGGGCGAGCGGGTCGCTTTCAAACGTCTCCAAACGACAGAGAGATTGTCGCAGTCGTTTTTGACCGCGACAAAACCTGACGGAGAGAAACGCCATGTTGAAACCGCTAAAAATCACGCCGTGCTTGTGGTTCGACGGTCAAGCCGAAGAGGCCGCGAGCTTTTACACCGCCCTCTTTCCCCGTTCCAAGATCACTGGCCTATCCCGATACGGGGAAGCCGGGCAGGAAATTCACGGCCAGCCGCCGGGAACGATTATGGCCGTCGCATTCGAACTCGACGGACAGCCGTTCACCGCCCTCAATGGCGGCCCGCGGTTCAAGTTCAACGAAGCCATCTCATTTCAAATCGGTTGCGAGACTCAAGACGAAGTGGACTACTTTTGGCAGCAACTCTCGGCGGGTGGAGACGACAGCGCCCAGGCGTGCGGTTGGCTCAAGGACCGATACGGCGTTTCGTGGCAAGTGATTCCCACCGCGCTGTCGGCGATGATCGCCAATCCCGACGCCGAAAAATCCCAAAGCGTTATGCAAACGTTGTTGCGAATGAAAAAACTCGATCTGAGCGAGCTACAGCGCGCCTACAAAGGGTCGAAATAACCGCGCGCCGGCGGTAACGACCAGCGATCGCTTCATCAGCTTGCGCTGTTCCGATCGGTCGGCGTCGAAACGCGATTTGGCGATTTCATTGCGGGAAGCGAGCGGCGAGACAAATCCATGCGCGTTCGTAAATCCGTCTGGGGGTTAGCCCGAATCCGACTGACAACACATGCAGGAGCAACTTATGGCTAAAAACACCTCTCAATTCGAATATTTGGTGATTTCTCGCGGGCAATGGGACTCAGACTTGCCCCAGGATGAGATACAGCACGCCATCGACGACTTTTACGCCTGGTACGAACAGCTTCTGGAGGAAGGCAAGATCAAGGCCGGGCAACGGCTCGCCAAGGAGGGAAAGATCGTTTCGAAACAGCAGGTGACAGACGGCCCGTTTTCCGAAACCAAGGAAATCATCGGCGGCTACTGGTTCTTTCTGGCCGGCAGCCTTGAGGAAGCAGTGGAACTTGCGAAAGGCAACCCTTGTCTCGCCCGCGGCTTGATCAACGAGATCCGTCCGATCGACCCAGCCCGCGCCAGCGCCTTCGAGGTTATTTCCGAAACCCCGCTTCAATCGAGCTAAAAAATCGCTGGTGCGTGATGTCGAATCTCGCGTACCTGATTCGTCGTGATCAATTAGGCTGTCACGCGGCCTCTTCTCTTTGTCCAAACCACTCCAACCGAAGGAGAAAGCACGATGAGTTACGTTGATGGATTTGTCGCGGCGGTGCCGACCGCCAACCGCGAAGCGTACCGCCAGCACGCCGCCGCCGCCGCCGCCGTGTTCAAGGAATATGGCGCATTAAAAGTAGTCGAGTGCTGGGGCGATGACATTCCCGACGGGAAAGTGACCTCGTTTCCGATGGCGGTCAAGCGCGCCAATGACGAGACGGTAGTGTTCGCCTGGATCGTTTGGCCAAATCGCGCCGTGCGCGACGAAGGCATGCAGAAAGTGATGGCCGACCCTCGCGTGCAACCCGATACGAACCCGATGCCGTTTGACGGCGAGCGCCTGATCTACGGCGGGTTTGAGGTGATCGTCGAGCGATAAGCGCACGCGCAAAATTTCGTCGATATCGCGGCCTCCGCTTGAGGCCGCAAAAGGAAAGATTCCGATTTCGTTGAGCCGGTATCGATGAAATTTTCCCCAACCTGCCAGAGGAGACGACGATGCGCGTCATGGTGATCGTGAAAGCCACCAAAGAGAGCGAGGCCGGCATCCTGCCGAGCGAGCAGATTTTAACTGAGATGGGAAGCTACAACGAAGAACTGAGCAAGGCGGGAAAGCTGCTCGCCGGTGAAGGCTTGCAAGCCAGTTCCAAGGGAGTCCGGGTGAAATTCTCTGGAGCGAACCAACGCACCGTAATCGATGGCCCGTTTGCTGAAACGAAGGAGCTGATTGCCGGTTTCTGGCTTTGGCACTGTCAGTCGCTGGCTGAGGCGATTGAGTGGGCGAAGCGCGCTCCTTTCCAGGAAGGCGAAGTCGAGATTCGACCTCTATTCGAAACCGAAGATTTCGGTGAAGCGCTCACGGCCGAACTCCTGGCGCGGGAAGAACGGTTGCGCGCCCAAAGCAAGCGGCCAGATCCGAGGCTAACACAATAATTCGCGCCCGGTGGGGCCGCGCGGAATCAACACGCGGCCCCGTTCGTCTTGCCGGAGGAAACCCGCATCAATCGGTCAGCCGAATTTCCAAGGCGTTTCGCTGTCGGCGCAGGCATCGGCGCGGCGGCCGCGGAACGGCTGTTCAACGCGCTGGCCAACGGTGGCGAGGTGCGGATGCTACCTGGCAAGACTTATTGGCCGCCGTGCTTCGGCATGGTCGCCGGCCGGTTCGGCGTGGGCTGGATGGTGTCGTTCCCGCTTGAGGGCGGCCTTCCACAACAACCGATCCTCGAACGCATTCCAAGGAGAGATGCGCATGCGTTTCATCATTCTGATAAAAGCGACCCCATCCAGCGAAGCCGGGATCCTGCCTGGGGAACCGTTTCTGACCGAGATGGCGCGCTATCACGAACAACTGGTGAAAGCCGGCGCGCTGCTTGACGCTTCGGGGCTGTATCCCACCGCAAAAGGCTGGCGGATCCGGTATGTCGGCGGAAAGCGCGTGGCGAGCGACGGGCCTTTCACCGGGAACGAAGGTTTGATCGCCGGTTACACGCTGATTCAGGTACAATCGAAGGCGGAAGCGGTGGAATGGAGCCGGCGCTTCCCCAACTCCGCCATCGACGGCGAGGATGACGAGATCGAGGTGCGCCAGTTGCTGGAGCTGGAAGACCTCGATGCCAGCGCCGTCGAGCGCTTTCGAGCGCTTGGTATCGGCACGGGGATTTAACCAGATGTGACCGGCTATTAGCAGCATGGGTTCCGGCGCGAAGAGTGGGTTACCGGCGTCAGCTGCCGATTAGAAAAGCACATTGCTTAACGGTAAGCGCCAGATACACTATAAAGCGTCAAATCAACCGGTCGCTTATCTAAAAGGTTATACCGGAATCGGCTCCAACCACAGCGCCTGATAGGGGTCGAGCTGCACTTCCGACCAACTATCCAGGTTCTTGCCGTCCAGCCGATTGAGCAATCCTCCCTTGAAGCCCATATCATGCAGCCGGTGGCGCGGAACCTTCTGAGTCCGCTCAGTAAAATTGGCCAGAACCAGCAGTCGCCCGCGCGCGCTGGCGCGTATCATGCCAAACACCTGCTCGTTATGCGTCCACACCGGATAGCACCGCCCGGCGGCATGAAGGCTAATGGTTTGTTTCCGGGCTTCGATCATGGCCTGTAGACCCTGAAAAATCCGCGCGGTGACGGTCTGCCAATCATGGCGCTGCTCAGCCTTGTTCCAATCCATCCGGGGCCGGTGCATCCAGCGATTGTCATCAGCTAAATTAGGATCGTTCAGATAGCTTTTATCGTTCAACAGCCCCAGCTCATCGCCCATGTAAATGATGGGGATGCCGTTAAAGGCTAAAATCATGGCGTGCAGCAGCAGGATACGGCGCACCGCCAGATCAATTTCTTGCCAGCCTTGCTGCTCGGCAGCGGCTTCCAACCCGGCCAACGACGCCAAAGTCCCGCTGATCCGCCGGTCGCCAGTCTTTGGGTTGTATTGGAAGGTGCCGCCACGCGCAAAAGTTTCCGGGAAACGGCCGCTGTAAAAATCGCTGAGAAACGCCCGATGCAGAAAGCCGGACAGGCCGATGGCGGCGGCGTCTTCATCGCGGATCGCCCAACCAATGTCATCGTGGCAACGCAGATATGTCAACCAAGCGCTGTTGGCGGGCGTATCCGGCATGTTTTGCAAAGCATGGGTCATCAGCGTCACCCGCCGCTCGGCCAGACTGCTCCACAGCAGCACCATGAATGCGTTGTGATAGGCGATTTCACATTCCCGGTTAGTGGCCGCGCCGGAACCGAGATACGGTAACAGCTGATCCGGCGAGACGATGGCTTCCGCCTTGAACAGCAAACCAGGCGCGGCGATCCGGGTCAGAGCGCGGAACGCCTGCAAGATCGCGTGCGCCTCTGGCTGGTTCTGGCAATCGGTCTTGAGCCGCTTCCACATGAAGGCCACCGCGTCTAGCCGCAGAATTTCCACGCCCTGATTGGCCAGATACAGGATGATGTCCAGCATCTCGGCCAGCACCGCCGGATTGGTATAATTCAAATCCCACTGATACTCGTTGAAGGTGGTCCAGACCCAGCGCTGGCAATCGGTGCAATACGTGAAATTGCCCGGCGCGAAATCGGGAAACACTTCTGGCAGGGTCATCTCGTACTGATCCGGCATGATCCGATCCGGGAACAGATAGTAATAATTTTGATAAACCGGATCGCCCGCCACCGCCTTGCAGGCCCACTCATGCTCCTTGGCGGTGTGGTTACACACCAAATCGACACACAGGCTCATACCTTCGCGGCGCAAGGCGGTCGCCAGCGCACGCAAATCGCTCATCGCGCCGAACGCGGGATTGACTTCCCGATAATCCATCACCGCATAACCGCCATCGTTGGGGCCGGGGCGCGGTTTGAGCAGCGGCATCAGATGCAAATAAGTGACGCCTAATTCCTTCAAATAAGGGATTTTGGCGATGACGCCCGCCAGCGTCTCGGCGAAGCGATCCACATAGCAGACATAGCCCAGCATGTTCGGCTGCTGGAACCAATCGGGTTCGCTCGTCCGTCGCAGATCCAGCAGGCGGAGCTCTTCCGACCGGCCGGCATAAGCTCGCGCCACGATGCCCAGCAGCTTTTCCAGTTGCGCGCCGAAATCCGCGCGCGCGCCGTATAACTGTTTCAGGGGTCTCAACACATCCGGCAGATAAAGATCGAACCGCAGGCGAAATAGGGCCTGCTCCAGCGCCGTCATTGAACCGAGCGGGCCTTGCAACAAACCTTCCCACAGCCCTTGCGAATCGACGACATCAACAACCGATAGAGTACCCATCTTATTTTCCACAAGAGGAATTGCACGATCATTTATGGAAGAAGAATATTACACTTAACTATAGCTAACCTAATCTTCCCTTGGCGGGTGTAAAGGGCATTGAGGTAAAGAGTTGCTTCACGGCTCTTCTCAACCATCTTGTCTTATCAAAGGAGCCTCTGCATGGCCGAAGCCATCTGTCTTGGCGAATTGTTGATCGACTTCGTTCCCACCGTCACGGGCACCGGCCTGACCGATGCCCCGGCCTTCGTCAAGGCGCCGGGCGGCGCGCCCGGCAACGTGGCGGTGGGTTTGGCCCGGCTCGGTATTCCAAGCGCGTTCATGGGCAAGGTCGGCGCTGACGCCTTTGGCCATTTTCTGGCCGCCACCTTGGCCGAAAGTGGGGTCGATGTCACTCCGCTGGTTTTCTCCAGCGAAGCGCGCACCGCGCTGGCATTCGTCTCGCTGCGGGCCGATGGCGAACGGGAATTCATGTTCTACCGTCATCCCAGCGCTGACATGCTGTTCACGCCCAGTGAAGTGGATGTCGCGACCATTAAGCAAGCAAAGCTCCTGCATTTCGGCTCCATCAGCCTGATCAGCGAACCGTCGCGCGGCGCGACGCTGCACGCGGTCGATGTGGCCCGCGCCGCCGGTTGCCTGATCTCCTACGATCCTAATCTGCGGCTACCGTTGTGGCCGGATGCCGACGCCGCGCGAGAAGGGATGCTGCTTGGTTTGAAGAAGGCCCACATCGTCAAGATCAGCGACGACGAAACCGCCTTTCTGACCGGCACCGACGATCTGGAGCAAGCCTGCAAGGCGCTCTGGCACGAGGATTTGAAGCTGATGATCGCCACGCGCGGGCGTGACGGCTGCGTCTACGTCACCCCGTCCTTCACCGGTACCGCCAAGACCTTTACCGTGGAAGCGGTCGACGCCACCGGCGCTGGCGATGGGTTCGTGGCGGGGCTGCTGCAAGGCGTGCTTTCCGATCCAACGGTCTTCACCGATGAAACCAAGCTGCGCGAGTTATGCCGTTTCGCCAATGCGGTCGGCGCGCTAGCCACCACCATTCGTGGCGCGATTCCCGCTCTACCCGACCGCAAGAAGGTGCTGGAATTTTTGCGCGATCAATAATCCCTGGTTGACGACCGCATTATTTGTATCCGAGCCCAGCAAAATCCAAAGGAGAACTTATACTCAAAACCACCTGAGCCATCCTCTATTCGCGTCAGTTTGGCAACAGTGCCGACCCCGTGTCCGCGCGGGTTGGTCCAATAAGTCCATCGAAGCATCACCAATCAATTTTATGGAGAACCCGATGAGTCGAAAAACCCTTAAAATCCTGTTCGCCGCCTCCACCGTGGCGTTGGCTCTGGGTAATACGGCATTTGCCGCCGACAAAACGAAAGTCTGCTTCTTGCTGAAAACCATGCAAGAGGAACGTTATCAGCACGACAAGGCCGACTTTACCGCGAAAGCCCAAGCGCTGGGGGCCGAGGTGGTGTTCGACTCCGCCAATAATGATGAGCAGGCCCAACTTTCCAAGTTTGAAAACATGCTGTCCAAGGGCTGTCATGTCATCGTGCTGCAACCGGTCAATACCGGCACGGCGGGCAAGATGGTCAAGACCGCCAACGAAGAGAAGGTCAAAGTCGTTGGTTATGACTCGATGCTGGTCAATGGCCCGCTCGATCTGATGGTGATGCAGGACAGTTGGGCGGTGGGCAAACTTCAGGGCCAGGCAATGCTGGACTGGTTCAAGAAACATCGCGACGGCAAGATCGAAGGCAATGTCGCGCTGATCATGGGTCAGCCGGGCGATTCCAACGCCACGGCCATGAGCAGCGGCGCGCTCGAGATCATCAAGGCTAATCCTGGCTTGAAACTGGTGGTGGAACAAGCTCACGAAGGCTGGTCGACCGACAAAGCGATGGCGACCACCGAAAACGCCTTGACCAAATACAAAAACAAGGTCGATGCCTTTATTTGCAATAACAGCGGCATGGCCAGAGGCGTGGTCGCCGCCCTCGACGCGCAAGGACTATCCAGCGTTGATAAAGTGTTTGTCGCCGGTTCCGACGCCGATCTAACCAATATCCAATACGTGGCGCAAGGCAAGCAGACGGTCGAAATCTGGAAGAAAGTCAAGCCGCTGGCGGAAACCGCCGCCGAAGTGGCGGTCAAGCTGGCGCAGAATCCCGATAAAAAACCGGCTGATGTCGTCAAGGTCGATAAAACCATTAACAACGGGGCGGTCGATGTGCCCACCATCGTGACCGAAATCGTCCCCGTCACCAAGGACAACCTGGATTCAACCGTTATCGCGGGTGGGCTGTATACCAAAGACCAGGTGTATGGCAAGAAATAACCCGTGACCCGCTCGCATTGATTCCTGTTCGCGCAGGATGAGATCACCTGTTGAAGTCCACCTTCCCATTCGCACTGAAGGTGGGCTTTTTTTAACTCGCACAAAACAGGATGGTGAATTAAATGGGCGAAGTCGTATTGGAAATGAAGAACATCATCAAAGACTTTCCTGGTGTACGCGCCCTGAACGATGTCAATTTCGAGGCGCGATCAGGCGAGTTATTGGCGCTGATGGGCGAGAATGGCGCGGGTAAATCGACCTTGATGAAGGTACTGAGCGGCGTTTGGCCGTATCCGAGCTATCAAGGCGACATTTATCTGCGGGGCGAATTGAAGCGGTTTTATAACACCAAGGAAGCGGAAGCCGCTGGAATCGCCATCATCTATCAGGAACTGAACCTGATCCCGGATTTGACGGTCGCGGAAAATATCTTTCTGGATCGTCAAATGACCAATGCCTTTGGCGCCATCAACTGGGGCAAGCTGTTCGCCGAAACGCAGCGCTTGCTGGATGAATTAAATATCACCGATTTCAAGCCGACCGATAAGGTCAAGGATTTAACGGTCGGCAAGCAACAACTGGTGGAAATCGCCAAGGCCTTATCGAAAAAAGCGGATGTATTGGTGTTCGACGAACCCACCTCCGCCCTGACGGACAAGGAAGTGGCGGCGCTATTTGAAATCATTCGGAAATTGAAGCGGCAAGGCGTCTGCATGTCCTACATCTCGCACAAGATGGAGGAACTCCAGCAAATCGCCGACCGGGTGGTGGTGTTGCGAGACGGTAAAACCATCGGTGACGTGACCCCCATCGCCGAGATCACGCTGGATCAACTGATCAGTCGGATGGTCGGGCGCGATGTCAAGGATATGTTTCCCAAGGGACAATTCCAGCGCGGCGAAAAAGTGTTGGAAGTTAAGAATTTTGACATCGACAATCCCGATCTGCCGGGCCAAAAGAAAGTCAAGAACGCCTGTTTTTGCGCCTACAAAGGCGAAATTCTCGGTATTTCCGGGTTGATGGGATCGGGCCGCACCGAGCTGGTTTCAGGGATTTTTGGCGCGCCGCCTGGCCCCGCGCACGGTGAAATCTACCTGGATGACAAACTGGTCCGGTTTCGCTCGCCCCACGCCGCCATCGAACACGGCATCGGCCTGGTGACGGAAGACCGCAAGCGTATCGGCCTGATTCTGGGACAAAGCATCATCCAGAACATGATGATCAGTTCGCTGGAAACCGTGACCAATGTGCTCGGCATCATCAACCAAGCCAAGGAACGGAATTTGGCGCAGGATTACGTAAAACGCTTATCGATTAAAACTCCCGGCCTGGATGTCAAAATCGACACCCTGAGCGGCGGCAACCAGCAAAAGGTCATTCTGGCGAAATGGCTCAACATCAAACCGAAGGTCCTGATTCTTGATGAGCCGACGCGCGGCATTGATGTGGGCGCGAAGGTCGAGATTTACAACCTGCTCAACAAACTGGTCGAGGAGGGCGTGACGGTGATCATCATTTCCTCGGAACTTCCGGAAGTCATGGGCATCAGCGACCGCATTCTAGTGATGTGCGAGGGTGAAATCGTGGCCGAATTGACCCGCGAGCAAGCGACCAAAGAACTCATCATGGCGTATGCCACCGGCAGCCAAAAATAAGGGGGATCACACACATGGCAAACACCGCACCCACCACCGAACAACCGGCAACGGGCTTTTTACAAAGCGAAGGGATGCGCGCCTTCCTGAAGTTTTTGAAAGATAACGGCACCTTGGTCGCGCTAATCGCCTTGATGTTCATTTTCAGTTTGTGGGACGAGGCCTTCTTCACGCCCCGCAACCTGACCAATCTGGCGCGACAAACCACCATTGTCGGCATTATCGCGGTCGGCATGACCTTGGTCATCATCATTAACGGCATTGATCTGTCGGTCGGATCGATTGTTGGCTTAGCCGCCATTGTGGTGACGCTGCTGATGCAGTCGGGCGTCAATATCTGGGCGGCGATCCTCATCACCTTGTTGTTGACCGGCGTCCTGATTGGCCTGTGGAATGCGCTTTGGATCGCCCATTACAACATTCCGCCTTTTATCATCACACTGGGCATGATGACCATCGCCAGAGGTATCGCTCTAACGCTTTCCGACGGCGGCTCCGTGCCGGTGACCGACCCCGTCTTTGGCGAGATTGGCGGCGGATTTTTCTCGGTGATGGTTTCCACCATTATGGTGCTGCTGATTTTCGCCTATCTGCTGTTCTCGCAATACCGCGATCTCAAGCAAAAGCAACAGTACGGCGTCACCGTCAAACAGCAGGAATTGATTACCACGGGCGTGGTGACCTTGCTGGCTGGCGCGATTGTCCTTTATGCCTTTTCGTATCGCGGACTGCCTTATCCGGTGGCCATCTTTGCCGTAATCGCTTTTATTGGCAGTTTCACGCTGCAACACACCAAATTCGGCCGCCGGATTTATGCCATGGGCGGCAATGAGGAAGCGGCGCGGCTATCGGGCATCAGCATCAAGCGGATGAAGATCGCTATTTACTGCATCATCACCACCTTATCGGCCCTCGCGGGAATCATGTTGGCGTCGCGCCTGAATGGCGCTTCTCCCAATTTAGGCAACATGTTCGAATTGGACGCGATTTCGGCGGTGATCATTGGCGGCACCAGTTTTTCCGGTGGGGTAGGCACCATTATCGGCACGGTGATTGGCGCGTTTATCATCAGCGTGCTGAACAACGGCATGAGCCTGTTGGAAGTACCGACCTTTTACCAACTAATCATCAAGGGCGGCATCATCATTCTGGCGGTCTGGTTTGACGTGTTGAGCAAGAAAAAACGCGGGTAAGCATCGGTTGAAGGAGCAGGCCTTGATGGCGTGCTCCCCATCAAATCGCGTCTTCAATTTTACCCGGAGAACATTGATGAACATGTCAAAGCTACTGTTTCTGACAATGAGGGGCCGTTCCGCCATCGTTCGAATCCTCGGGCTGAGCCTGTTGCTCGCGGCGACATTGCTTTTTCAGCCTGCCGCGCCAGCCAAGGAACAAGGCATCAAAATCGGCTTTCTGCTGAAAACCATGCAGGAAGAACGCTATCAAACCGACAAAGCCGAATTTACCGCGCGGGCGGAAGCGTTGGGTGCGCAAGTCCTGTTTGATTCGAGCGGCAACAGCGAACTGACGCAGTTGGGGCAATTTGAAAAAATGCTCGATGAAGGCGCGCAGGTGATCGTGCTGCAACCGGTCAACACCGGACTCGCGGGCGCGCTGGTGCGTCTGGCTAACAGTAAAGGCGTTAAAGTCATCGGCTATGACTCCATGGTGGTCAATGGCCCACTGGATTTGATGGTGATGCAGGATAGTTGGGCGGTGGGTCAGTTGCAGAGTGAGGCCATGGTGAAGTGGTTCCAGCAAAACCGTGGCAAAGTCGAAGGAAAAGTCGCGTTGATCATGGGCCAGCCTGGGGATTCCAATGCCCAGGCCATGAGTCAGGGTGTTTTAAACACCATTCAACAAAATTCCGGCCTGCAACTGATCGCGCAAATCTCCCATGTCGATTGGTCGCCGGATCGTTCCGCTGAAACCGCCAGCAATTTACTGGTGCAGCACAAGAATGGCGTTGATGCGTTTATTTGCAATAACAGCGGCTTGGCGAGCGGCGTCATTGCGGCGTTGGACTTGGAAAAACTGGCGGATGCCAAAAAAGTCTTTGTGGCTGGCGCGGACGCTGATTTAAAAAATATTCAGTACCTGGTCCAGGGCAAACAAGCGGTGGACGTGTGGAAAGCCATCAAACCGCTGGCGCACAAAGCCGCTGAAATCGCGGTCGAAATCGCCAAAAATCCTAGCAAATCGCTGGAGAGCATCGCTCGAGAAGCGAGCCAAAGCGGCTTGCGCTTCGCCATGACGGATAATGGTTTTACCAAGGTGCCAACGGTGATAACACCGGTGACCCTGATTACCAAGGATAATGTCGACAGTACCTTGATTGCCGCGCAAATCTTTAGCAAAGCGCAGATTTACGGCGGGAATCAGTGATCGGGCAGTGACGTGGCGCTTTCCTAACCCTTGAGTAGCCGCTATACCCCGCTGTTGCGGCGGGGTATTTCACCGCCTCGAAACCCGTCGTTCCGCCGCTGGTGAAATTCACGTTCAAGCCACCAATGGCATAAACTGGTCGGCGCGCCGCCTTCAACAAACCTTCACGGTTCTGTTCGTAAACACATGTGCTGTGTCCGGTTTTTTAGTTTTTTTAGTTGATACCGGCAGATTTTCAGCAATACTTTTGTCAATGCTGCTTTGAGCAAGCCAAGTCGTTCTTCACCTCGCTGTGGAGCGTTTATGAACTCAATCGTAGCGAACGACTTGCATTACCCTCATCCCGACGGAAATTTCTTTTTTTTCAGAGCCATTGATTGACTCTACCACTGTAAACGATTACATTTATCTTCTATAATATTATTATTAACATGAGGAGTTAATTATGAAAACGATTTCTCGTTCATGTATCCAACTTGATGCACGAGCGCAGACCAAGGAGGAAGCGATCCGCCAAGCGGGCAAGCTGTTGGCGGATGCGGGGTATATCGATGTGGCCTATATCGAGAGTCTCCTCAAGCGCGAGCAAGTGGCGAATACTTTTCTCGGCAGCGGCGTCGCGATCCCGCACGGGATGATTGACGACCGGCATCTAATTCACCATACCGGCATCGCAATCTTGCAACTGCCCGAAGGCGTGGAGTGGAATCAGGGGCAGAAGGCGCATTTAGTGGTCGCCATTGCCGCCCAGTCCGATGAACATATCAGTCTGCTGCGCCGACTGACCCGGCTGATGCAACAGCCTGATGCCATTGATGCCTTGGTGCAGGCCAATAACCCCCTCGTATTGATCGCCGCCCTTGGCGACACGCCACCAGCGACCGCCCCGCCACCGGAAGCCGCGCCGCCTTGGCCCGCCGATGCGGAAATCACTTGGACTGTAGACTATCCCAACGGTCTACACGCCCGCCCAGCCACCACCTGGGTGGAAACCGCCAAGCGCTTCCCTTGCGAATTCAGGGTTTACAAAGACGCTGAATTTGCGGACGCCAAGGCCCTGACTGACCTCCTCGCCCTTGGCGTGACCAACGGCAGCACGCTGCGGCTCGCGGCTCGCGGCCCGGATGCGCAACGCGCTTTGAACGCCCTGCACGAGACGGTGCGCGGACTGTCCGCCGTCGAACGGGCCGATGCCGAACGGGCGCGCAAAAATGCCTTGGCGGCGCGTAAGACTAAACCCGATTGGACGCCGACCGGCGGTTGTCTCACCCTGTATGGGCTGGGCGCCAGTCCAGGCCTGGCAATCGGCAAACTGGTGCGGCATGTCTCGCAGCATTTTGAAGTCACCGATCAGCCCGGCGATGTCGTCGCCGAAGGCGAGGCGCTGGAGCAGGCGTTGCTTGCGGTGCGCGCCGAGCGTGAGGAGCTGGAAGGCCGCACCCGCCAGCGTCTGAGCGCCACCGAAGCCGCCATCTTCGCCGCCCAACGCGAGTTGCTGGCCGATCCGGTGCTGACGCGGGACGCGCTGGTGACCATCATGCAAGGCCATGGCGCCGCGTGGTCGTGGCAGCGGGCGTTGCGGGCGCGCATCGAAAAACTTCAGCAGGTGAACGATCCGTTGTTGGCGGCTCGCGCGGTCGATTTGCGCGATGTCGGCGAGCAGGTGTTGGCGCACTTGCTCGGCATCGAACGCCAGCAGTTAACCTTGACCGAACCGTCGATTCTGGCGGCCGATGATCTGACCCCTTCCGACACGCTGCACCTCGATACCCGCTATGTGGTCGGCCTGGCCACGAGTGTCGGCGGCCCCACCTCGCACACCGCTATTCTGGCCCGCACCTTGGGTTTTCCGGCAGTGGTGGCGATTGGCCCCACGCTGATGACAGCCGCCGAAGGAGGCGTCGCCGTACTCGACGGCAGCACCGGCGTGCTCTATCTGGACGTGAGCGAAGCTGATCAACGTAGCGTCACCGAAGTCATCACCCGGCAGGTCGCCGCGCGCGAAAGCTTGCGCGCGGCCCGCCATCTGCCCGCCACCACCACCGATGGCCATACCGTCGAAATCGCCGCTAACGTCGCTAACGCCAAGCAGGCGGCGGCGGCCGTGGACGCGGGCGCGGAAGGCATCGGCTTGATGCGCACCGAATTTTTATTCCTGGAACGCAATTCCGCCCCCGATGAGGAAGAGCAGTATCAGGTTTATAAGGAAATGATCGAGGTCATGGCGGGCAAGCGGCTGATTATCCGCACCCTCGACATCGGCGGCGACAAGCAGGTGCCTTACCTCAATCTGCCGCGCGAAGAAAATCCATTTCTTGGCGTGCGTGGAGCGCGGTTATTACTCCAGCGTCAGGATTTGCTGTACGCCCAATTACGCGCCCTGTACCGCGCCGCCCAGCATGGGTCGCTGTGGATCATGTTCCCGATGGTCACCCACATCAGTGAAATCGAAGCCTTGCGCAACCATTGCCAACTGGCCCGCGAGCAGGTGCACGGTCCCGAAGTCAAGCTGGGCATCATGGTCGAAATTCCGGCGGTGGCGGTGATGGCTGACCGGTTCGCGCCACTGGTGGATTTCTTCTCCATTGGCACCAACGATCTGACTCAATACACGCTGGCGGTGGATCGGCAACATCCCGAACTGGCGGCCCAGGCCGATAGCCTGCATCCAGCGGTGCTCAACATGATCGACGCCACCGTGCGCGGCGCGCAAGAAGCTGGACGGGTTACGGGTGGCGGCTGGGTTGGGGTCTGCGGCGGCTTGGCGGGCGATCCGCTGGGCGCGCGGATTTTGACCGGTCTGGGCGTCGATGAACTGAGCATGAGCGCTCAGGACATCGCCCCGGTGAAAGCGGCATTGCGCGGTGAATCGCGGGCGTCGATGCAGGAACTGGCCCGACGCGCCTTGCGCGCCCGCACCGCCGAGGAGGTTCGCGCTTTATGAATCCCTTGCAGCCCTTGAATCCTTTTGCCGAATCGCCGCGGGTAGTGACGGTTGCGCTCAATCCAGCGTTAGATCAAACCATTGAAATCGCTGGGCTGAAGCCGGGTGCGGTCAATCGCGCCCTGCGGATGCAGGTCGATGTGGGCGGCAAGGCGGTCAACGTTGCATCCTGCTTGTCTGATTTTGATGTGAAGACCGCCGTGACCGGGCAGATCGGCCGCGACAACGCCGCCCTGTTCGAGGAATTGTTCCAGCGCAAAAAGATTGCCAATCACTGCTGCTACCTGGACGGCCTCACCCGCATCAACTCCAAGCTGGTCGATACCATCAGCGGGGACACCACTGATCTCAACATGCCGGGGCCGGAATTTTCACCCGCCGCCGCGCAGGATTTGCTGGATCAAGTGCTGCGCCGGCTCGAACAACTGGCCGGACACGTCCAATGGGTGGTGCTATCAGGCAGCTTGCCGCCGGGGATGCCGGCCGATGTGTACGCCACCATCACCCGCCAGGTTCAAGCCGCGGGCGGCGCGGTGTTGCTCGATACCAGCGGCGCGCCACTAAAAGCAGCGCTGGCGGCCGGGCCTAAAATTATCAAGCCCAACGGTCACGAGCTCTCCGAACTGGTCGGCCGCCCGCTCAATAGCCTGAATGATTTGATCGCCACCGGACGGGAACTGCTGGCGGCGTCGCCCGCGCCCGATTTGGTGGTGGTGTCGCTCGGCGGGGATGGCGCGTTATTCCTCAACCGCGAGCAGGCCCTGCAAGCGCAGCCCATCCGCATGAATGTGAGCAGCACGGTGGGCGCGGGTGACGCGATGGTGGCCGGGCTCATTGCTGCTCAGCTGGAAGGCCTGTCCCTGATCGACACCGCTCGGCTGGCGACCGCTTTCGCCGCCGCGAAGCTAACCCGACTCGGGCCGCACTTACCACGGCCCGCCGAGGTTCGTGCCCTCGCCCAGCAGGTCAGCGTCTCATCCATCAATTAAGGGTTCGTCCAAACCTGTATTCAAAATCCAGATCACTTAATAGGGAATCCGAACATGGCTAAAATTGTTGCGGTCACGTCCTGTCCGACCGGGATCGCCCACACCATCATGGCCGCCGAGGGGCTGGAACAGGCCGCCAAGGCGCTCAAACACGACATTCAGGTCGAGACGCAAGGCTCGGTCGGTACGCGAAACACCTTGTCTGATGAAACGATCGCGGCGGCCGATGTGGTGATTGTGGCCGCCGATACGCGGGTCGATACCACCCGTTTCATCGGCAAACCGATTTACGAAGCCTCTACCGAACAAGCCATCCGCGATGGCGCGGGCTTGATTAACGCCGCGCTGGCCAGTGTGTCAGCCGCCGCGCCGACGGCTACGGCAGCCGCGGCCGCGCCAGCGGCGAATCTAAAGATCGTCGGCATCACCTCTTGCCCCACCGGCATCGCCCACACCTTTATGGCGGCCGAAGGTTTGGAACAGGGCGCGAAAAATCTCGGCCACGCCATTAAAGTCGAAACCCAAGGCTCGGTCGGGGCCAAGAACAACCTGACCGCCGACGACATCGCGGCGGCGGATTTGGTGATTATCGCCGCCGATACCCAAGTCGATAAAACCCGCTTTGCCGGTAAACGGCTTTACGAGGCCAGCACCAAGGCGGCGATTCACGACGGCGCCGAGCTGGTGCGCAAGGCGATTGCCGAAGCCAAGGTCGCGGGCGCGGCGGCCGCCAAGCTGACGCCTGAAGAACAGGTGCAACAGGCCAAGGCCCAGCAGGCCGCCACTCGCACCGGCGTTTACAAGCATTTGATGACCGGCGTGTCTTACATGCTGCCGTTCGTGGTGGCCGGCGGTTTGCTCATCGCCATCAGCTTCGCCATTGGCGGCATCAACGTATTTGAGGACGCCAACAAAGGGACTTTGGGCTGGACGCTGTTCCAGATCGGCGCGAAAGCCGGTTTCGCCTTGATGGTGCCGGTACTGGCCGGATTCATCGCTTACTCCATCGCGGATCGGCCCGGCATCACGCCCGGCATGATCGGCGGCATGATCGCCAGCGCCATCGGCGCGGGTTTTCTGGGCGGCATCGCGGCGGGTTTCATCGCCGGTTATACCGCCAAATTCCTCAGCGATAACATTCCGTTGCCGCGCACCTTGGCCGGATTGAAGCCGGTGTTGATTCTCCCCTTATTCGCTACCCTCATCACCGGATTACTGATGTATTACGTGGTGGGCGGGCCAGTCGCGGCCGTGTTGGCGACGATCACCAGCTGGCTCAAAGAAATGCAGGGCGCTAATGCGGCCTTCCTCGGTCTGTTGCTCGGCGCGATGATGGCATTCGACATGGGCGGGCCAGTCAACAAATCCGCTTACGCCTTCGCCACGGGCCTCATTACCAGCCAAACCGATCCGATCTATGGACCGATGGCGGCGGTCATGGCCGCCGGCATGACCCCGCCGCTGGGCTTGGCGCTGGCGTCCCTCCTGTTCAAAAACCGCTTCTCGCTGGATGAGCGGGAAGCGGCGGGTGCGACCGCCGCGCTGGGGATTTCCTTTATCACCGAAGGCGCGATTCCCTACGCGGCCAAAGATCCGATCCGCGTGATTCCCGCGCTGATGCTGGGTTCGGCCGTGACCGGCGCGATCTCGATGGTGCTGGGCTGCCAATTGAAGGTTCCCCACGGCGGTGTGTTCGTGCTGCCGATCCCGAATGCGGTGGTCAACCTCGGCGGTTACATCATCGCCATCTTGATCGGCACCGCCATTACAACGGCGGTCTTGTTCTTCCTGAAAAAACCCTTGGAGGTGAAAACACCCCCCGCTATTGCAGCGCGTTAACCTGTTTCGAGTGGTGGTGGTAAGTCAGTGGGGAAAGCCCCACGCTTTTCACGGACGGCGTTGATCGATTTCCGTCGTCCGTGTTTTTTTATCCTTATAAAAGATACCCGTACCGATGAAAGCATTTCCCGAGGATTTTTTATGGGGCGCCGCCACCGCCGCTTATCAGGTGGAAGGCGCTTATCAGCAGGACGGTAAAGGCTTGTCGATTTGGGACATTTATTCCCATTTACCCGGAACGACCTATCAAGGCACCAACGGCGACCGCGCGGTCGATCACTACCACCGCTATCAGGAAGATGTCCGCCTCATGGCGGAAATGGGCCTTAAATCCTATCGCTTCTCGATATCCTGGCCGCGCATTTATCCCGCCGGATCGGGCGCAGTAAATCAACAAGGCATTCAATTTTATAATGATTTAATCAATGAACTACTGAAATACGGTATCGTGCCGGTAGCGACGCTGTATCACTGGGATTTGCCGCAAGCCTTGCAAGATCTGGGCGGCTGGGAAAACCGCGAATTGATCGAGCAGTTCGGCCAGTATGCCAAAACCTGCTTCGAGCAGTTCGGCGACCGAGTTCGCTATTGGCTGACCTTTAACGAAACCATCAACTTCATCATGCTGGGCTACCGGGACGGCGTGCATCCGCCCGCCGTTAAGGAAGAACGGCGGGCGGTGGAAGTCTCGCACATTGTCAATCTGGCCCACGCTCAGGCCGTGCTTGAATATCGTAAACTGGTCCGAGAGAAAAGCATTGCCGAGGGAATGATCGGGATTGCCCATGTTCTGCTCACCGGCTTTCCGATCAGCGCCGCCGAAGAAGACGCGCGGGCCTGCGAATGGTATGAGGAAATGGATTTTCAGTGGTTCTATGACCCCAGTTTGCATGGTCGCTATCCAGAACGGCTTCTAAACTATTATCAGGAGCGCTGGCAAGCACCAACGATTTTGGACGGCGACCTGGCGCTGATCCAAAGCGCACCCATCGATTTTATCGGCATTAACTATTACCAAAGCACCTTTCTGGCGCACAACCCCGCCGATGGGGTGGGCTTTGCGGCGATCAACGTGAGCGGCAAAAAGGGATCGCAACAGGAAAGCGGCATTCCGGGTCTGTTCAAGCGCGTCCAAAATCCCAAGGTCGCCTATACCCCTTGGGATTGGTCAATTTACCCGGAAGGACTGTACCAAGGCATGAAAAGAATCCAGGAGCGCTACGGCAACATTCCCATCATGATTACCGAAAACGGGCTGGGTGATAAAGACCCGATCAGTCCCAGTGGGGAGATTCTGGATACGCCGCGCATTGATTATCTGCGCGAGCATGTGCGCTGGTGCCAGCGGGCCATCGATGAAGGCGTTCCGTTATTCGGCTACTTCGTCTGGTCATTTATCGACCTCTTGAGCTGGCTCAACGGCTACCAAAAGCAATACGGCCTCGTTTATGTCGATCACCAAAACGACTTAAAGCGGGTCAAAAAGCAAAGTTATGACTGGTATCGGCAGCTGATTCAAAGTAACGGCGTGACGCTGTAAATTCCCGCCGCGCCTAGTCCATTCACCCCTCACACAGTTTTATCGACAGGAGGATGTTTTAACCGCCCACCATCGCCGCAAGAAATCCGTGCTTGCGGCCTCTCAAAAATAACGAACGTCGAGCAATGACGCCATGACTAACCCAAACACCATTACCCTCATCGCGCCGCTCTCCGGCCCGCTGGTGCCGCTGGAGCGGGTTCCCGATCCGGTATTCGCCCAGAAAATGGTCGGGGACGGCATTTCCATCGATCCGCTTGATCAATGCCTGCGCGCCCCCTGCGACGGCAAGGTCGTGCAACTGCATTCGGCCGGCCACGCCGTCACCATCGCCGCCCCGCAAGGCATTGAAGTGTTGATGCATATTGGCCTCGATACCGTAAACCTCAAGGGCCAGGGTTTTACCGCCAAGGTCAAGATGGGGGATGCGGTCAAGACCGGTGATCCGCTAATCGAATTCGACGCCGACTACGTCGCTACCCATGCCAAGAGCTTGCTGACCCAAATCGTCATCACCAACAGCGATCGAGTCGCGACCTTTGCGCCGCGTTCCGGCCATGTCGCGGCGGGCAAAAACCCCATTCTGGAATTGACCCTGGCGAGCGACGCGCCAGCGAGCGACGCCGCCGACGCCGGTAAAACCGTCACCTCGGAAGCGATTCTGATTCCCAATCCGACCGGCCTGCACGCCCGTCCGGCGGCGGTGCTGGCCAATCTGGCCAAGAAGTTCAAGGCCGATGTCCGCCTGCAAAAAGGCGAGGACATCGCCAACGCCAAAAGCGTGGTCTCAATCATGGGGCTGGAAATCGGCAACGGCGATAAAGTCACCCTGATCGCCAAGGGCGATGATGCCGATGCGGCGATTGAAACCCTGACGCCCTTGCTATGGGAAGGGCTGGGCGATGAGGGCTGCAAGCCCGCCCCCGCGCCGGCCAGCTTCGAAGCGTCGCCCGGCAACGCGCCCGCGCCGCGCCCGCGCTCGGAAGATCCGAATTTACTGATTGGCGTGGCTGCCTCACCGGGCTTGGCGGTCGGCGAAGTCTTTCAAATCCGCCATCAGGAAATTCAGGTCAAAGAGACCGCCGCCGGCAGCCCGCAACAGGAACGCGACCGGCTGGATAACGCGATTCATCAAGCCCGCTCGCAACTGGACGCCTTGCAGGCCAGCCTGCACGGCCAGCGCGCCGCCGACAAAGCCGCCATTTTCGCCGCCCATCAGGAGTTGCTGGATGATCCTGATTTAGTGGACATCGCCCATTCCGCCCTGGCCAAGGGTAAAAGCGCGGAGTTCGCCTGGCATCGAGCCTTCAGCACCCACGCCGACCGGCTGGCCAATCTGCGCAACGAACTGTTGGCCGCTCGCGCCAACGATTTGCGCGATGTGGGCCGCCGGGTATTGACGCTGCTGACCGGTATCGAACCGGAGCGGCAGACGCCGCCCGCCAACGCCATTCTAGTGGCCGAGGAACTCAGCCCGTCCGATACCGCCAGCCTGGATCGCGCCAAAGTGCGCGGTTTCTGCACCACGTTGGGCGGCGCGACTTCGCATGTCGCCATTCTGGCCCGCTCGCTAGACATCCCGGCGGTAGCCGGTATCGAACCCCGCGCCCTGGAATTGCCCAACGGCACGCCGGTGGTGCTCGACGGTGGCAAGGGCATCGTGCGGATGAATCCCAGCCCGGAAGAAATCATCCGCATCCGCGAAACCCAGGAGCGCATGGCGGCGCGGCGCAAGGCGGAACTGGCAGTGGCCCATGAACCAGCGATTACGCTGGACGGGCACCGCATGGAAGTGGTCGGCAACATCGGTGGGCTGGCTGAAGCCGAACAGATTGAAGGTCTGGGCGGTGAAGGCGTTGGTCTGTTGCGCTCGGAATTTCTGTTTCTGGAGCGCAGCACCGCGCCCAGCGAGGACGAGCAGTTCGAGACCTACAAAGCGATCGCCGAGGCACTGGGACCGGATCGACCGCTGATCATCCGAACGCTCGACGTGGGTGGCGACAAGCCGCTGGCCTATCTGCCGATCCCGAAAGAGGAAAATCCGTTCCTCGGCGAGCGCGGCTTGCGCATCGGACTGGATCGACCGGAGATTTTGCGGCTGCAACTACGAGCCATCCTGCGCGCCGCCGCTTACGGCAAGATTCGGGTGATGTTCCCGATGGTGGGCCTGTTGTCGGAGTTGCGCGACGCCAAAGCCATGCTGGAAGAGGAGCGGCAGCGACTGGGAGTCGGCCCGATTGAAACCGGCATCATGGTGGAAATTCCGGCGGCGGCGATCATGGCCGCCCAGTTCGCCCGTGAAGTCGATTTCTTCTCGGTCGGCACCAATGACCTGACCCAGTACACCCTGGCGATGGATCGCGGCCACCCTAAACTGGCCCCGAAGGTGGACGGCCTTAATCCCAGTATCCTGCGCTTGATTGCCTGGACGGTGAAAGCGGCCCATGACGAAGGCAAATGGGTCGGCGTCTGCGGCGGCATCGCCAGCGATCCGCAAGCGGTACCGCTGTTGATCGGGCTGGGGGTGGACGAATTGAGCGTCAGCCTGCCCACCATTCCGAGCATCAAGGCGCAAATCCGTAACCTATGGCTGCACGATTGCCAGGAGCTGGCGCAACGGGCGCTGGCCCTGGAAACCGCCGCCGAGGTACGCATGGCCGCGGCGGTCGCCGCCGAGACGGCCGCTGCTCCAGCGACTCCGGCAGCTTCGGCCCTCTCTGCCGCCCCTGGCTCCGCGCCAGCCGCGCCCTAAGCGATTTTGGAGATTACGGTTATGTGGCAACACGCATTCGCATTTCTGCAAAAAATCGGCAAGGCGTTGATGCTGCCGGTGTCGGTACTGCCGGTCGCGGGCATTTTGCTCGGTATCGGTAGTGCCCATTTCGCCATCTTCCCGGATTTGGTATCCAACGTGATGGCCCAATCCGGCGGTGCGATTTTCGGCATCATGGCGATCATGTTCGCCATCGGCGTCGCGCTGGGTCTGACCAATAACGACGGCGTTTCGGCGCTGGCGGCGGTGGTCGGCTACGTCGTGCTGCTGGCAACGCTGGGCGTCATGGCCAAGGTTTTAGGGGTTGAAACCAAGGAAGTCATGGGCATCGCCTCGGTCGATACCGGGGTGTTCGGCGGCATCGTGATCGGCGGCATCGCGGCGACGCTATTCAATCGCTATTACCGGATCAATCTGCCGCCATACCTGGGCTTCTTCTCCGGCAAACGCTTCGTGCCGATTGCCACCGCCTTTGCCGCGATTGGCTTAGGGGTTCTGCTCAGCTTCGTCTGGCCGCCAATTGGCGCGGGCATCAAAAGTTTCTCGATGTGGGCGGCGGAGAGCAATCCGGCGCTGGCCTTTACCATTTATGGTGTGATCGAACGCCTGCTGATCCCCTTCGGCCTGCACCACATCTGGAACGTGCCGTTCTTCTTCGAGGTCGGCAGCTACATGGACCCGACCACTGGCAAAGCGATTACCGGCGAAATTCAGCGTTACATCGCGGGCGACCCGACGGCGGGCAACATGGCGGGTGGCTATTTGTTCAAGATGTGGGGCCTGCCGGCGGCGGCGATTGCCATTTGGCATTCGGCCCGCCCGGAAAACCGGGCCAAAGTCGGCGGGATGATGATCTCGGCGGCGCTGACCGCATGGTTGACCGGCATCACCGAACCGATTGAATTTACCTTCATGTTCGTCGCGCCGGTGCTCTATGTCATCCACGCCCTGCTGGCGGGCGTCGCCTATTTCCTGTGCATCGAGCTGGGTGTCAAGCACGGCATGACCTTCTCGCACGGGGCCATTGACTTCGTGGTGCTGTACGCCAAATCCACCAACGGCTGGTGGTTGATCCCGATGGGACTGGCATGGGCGGCGATGTACTACACCATTTTCCGGGTGGTCATCGCCAAGTTTGATCTGAAGACGCCGGGCCGCGAGATCGAGACGGCCACGCTGTCGGGCGAGGCGGTCAGCGACATCGCGCATGGTTTCGCCAAACAACTGGTGCTAGCCTTCGGCGGACGCAGCAATATCAAAGGTTTGGACGCTTGCATCACCCGTCTGCGGGTGGAGCTAAACGACATGAGCAAAGCCAGTCCCGACAAGCTGAAAGCCTTGGGCGCGGCGGGTGTCGTGGTGGTCGGCAAGGGGATGCAAGCTATTTTCGGCACCCGATCCGAGAATCTGAAAACCGACATGGAAGAGTATCTGAAGACCGCCGGTCCGGAAGCGGACGCCATTGAGGAACCCTCGCCGGTGGCCGCGCCAACGCCTACCGGCATTGTCTCCAAATTGCGCGATCCCGAAGCGGCGGAGAAGGCGAAGAAGCTGATCGCCGCGCTCGGCGGCGCGGGCAACATCCAGCGGGTGGATGCTTGCGCTGAAACCCGGCTGCGACTGGTGGTCGGCAATGAAGGCGCGGTCGACGAGGGGGCCTTGCAAGCGGCGGGCGCAAACGGCCTGATGCGGCTGGCCAATAACACCGTGCACCTGGTGGTTGGTCTCAACGCCGACCAGTATGCGGCGGAAATGCGGGGGCAGCTCGCTTCCGCGTGACCGCCCAGCGTCTTACCTCGCGGAACCGAACCGGGACCGGCGCTCGGCTGATCCCGGTTCGGTTCCGCAACGGGCCTCTTCACGACAAAATTTGAAATTTTTCGTAGCAAAGCTCGTAAAGCGTTATCACGGAAAAACGCTTTATGAGCGGCGCGCTCGAATTATCAGTTATATCCACCCATTACACGGCACTGTTTTGTCGAGCCTTAAGCCCTGATTTTAGCCCGGTTGTGGAGGCTGTCATGAAAAATCATGCTGATATCATTATTGTGGGAGCGGGCATTATTGGCGTTTTACAGGCTTACGCACTCCAGAAGCGGGGCTTGGATATACTGGTTATCGACAGCGCGACGGGGCCTGGCATGGAGGTCTCTTATGCGAACGCCGGCCAGCTTTCATTTGGTTATTCAGGGCCTTGGGCCACTCCAGGATTGCTTAAAAAACTCCCCGACATGCTGGCCAATCCAGCGACTCCATTGCGAATAAGGCCCGATTGGTCGATGGAAGGGCTTTACCGCCAACTGCAATGGCTTTACTGGTTCACGCTGAATACGAGTAGAAAGAATTTCGAGCGCAATAAACGGCGGATTCTCAACCTCTCAAAATATAGCGCCAAATATTCCAGGCAATTGCTGGCCGAAACCGGCATTGAATTCTCTAATCGCTCGCTGGGAACCCTACAGCTTTTTCGCGATCAACGCCTTTTCGACACCGCTTCCAACAACGATGTCGAACCATTGCGTAAGGCCGATGTCGCCGTGCAAGTGCTCGACGCCGAGGGCTGCATCAAACAGGAACCGGCGCTGGCGCGAATTCACGCCAACATCGTTGGCGGCTTTTTATTCGAGGAGGATTGGACGGGTGATTGCTATATTCTGGCGTGCGCGCTGGTCAAGCGGCTGACCGCCAACGGCGTCAGATTTTTGTTTAACACCCCGATTGCGGCGGTTGAAGTCGGTAAAATCGCTTATGGCGTGAGAACTGGCGGTAACCTGTTTTATAGCGCAAACGCCATTATCCTGGCGACCGGCCCTCTGACCCGCAAGCTCACCGATCCGCTTGGGTTGCTGGCGCCGGTTTACCCGGTGCGCGGCTATTCCATAACCGCCGATATCATCGACGAGGCCAAAGCGGTGCAATCCACCGTATTGGATGAAAAGATCAAGGTCGCCATCACGCGGCTCGATCACAGGGTGCGCTTGGGAGGAACCGCCGAAATTGGCGGGTTCAACCGAGATACCTTTCCAAAACGGTATCAAATACTGCTGAGCGCCCTAGAAGCCCTCTTTCCTGGCAGCGCCGATCTGAAAACGGGCGTCGAACCTTGGCTTGGACTGAGACCCATGACGCCCGATGGCACGGCGATCATCGGCAAGACGGTAATTCCCAATCTGTACCTGAACCTCGGTCACGGCACCCTGGGGTTCACCCAGGCGGCTGGCTCTGCCGAGCATCTCGCTCGCGTTATCAGCGGCGAAGCAGTCGAACTCGATCCGAGCGATTACGAGTTGGAGCGCTATGGCAAGCGCTACCAAAACCACGCGCTTTATCATGAGTCCGCATCCGTTTCCGTATAATCAGCGTTCTTTATCGAGCCATTCGCTGTGCAATGCGGGCGCGGTGAAGCCAGGATCGCCAATCACCGATCCTGTTGCATATGGCCTATGTTTTACTGTTTCAATGCGAGAGTGCGCCCAATGAAAATCGCTGTCTTCAGCAGCAAATCCTACGACCGCCAGACCCTGGAACGCTACAACGCGCCGTTTGGCCACGAATTGACCTTTTTGGAGCCACGTCTATCGCCGGAAACCGTGGCGCTGGGGCGAGGCTTTCCTGGCGTTTGCATCTTTGTCAACGACACCTGTAGCGCCGAGGTCATCGCCGATCTGGCCGCGCATGGCACCAAAATCATCGCAACCCGCAGCGCCGGCTACAATCAAATCCATCTAGCGACGGCGAAACAACACGGCGTCATGGTGGCGCGCGTACCGGCCTACTCGCCCAACGCCGTTTCTGAATTCACCCTGGCCCTGATCCTGACTTTGGGTCGGAAAACGCATAAAGCCTATAACCGCACTCGTGAATTCAATTTCGAGATCGCGGGCCTTGAAGGTTTCGAGCTGCGTGACAAGACGGTCGGCGTGTTCGGTACCGGCAAAATCGGCCAAACGGTGATTAAGAACCTCAGCGGCTTCGGCTGCCGGATCATCGCCTACGACAAGTATCCCAACGAGGCGGTAAAACAGTGGGCGACCTATGTAGACGGCCCGACCTTCGCCCGTGAATCGGACATCATCACCCTGCACTGCCCGCTGACGCCGGAGACCCAGCACATCCTCAACCAGGAAACCATGCCGTATTTAAAAGACGGCGTGTTCATCGTCAACACCAGCCGGGGCGCATTGCTCGATACCAATACGGTGATCAAGTTCCTGAAAAACGGCAAGATTGGAATGCTCGCTATTGATGTCTACGAGGAAGAAGCCGATTACTTTTACCGCGATCTCTCCGACAAAGTGCCGACCAATGACGAACTGGCCCGGCTGTTGACCTTCCCCAACGTGCTGGTCACCTCGCACATGGCGTTTCTGACCGATCACGCCTTGCGCAATATCGCCGAGACCACGTTGGGAAATTTCGCCGAGTTCGAGCGTAATGGACAATGCGCCAATGCGGTGACCGAGTAGCCAAAAGCGGGCCTCTAAGAAAAGTAGGAACGGGCGATTTGCTGACCGTCCACGGTGATCGAAGACACCGCGCGGGTAGACTTTCAAATAGCGGGAGAGATAGCGCATGAAAATTTTGGGCATTGATGTTGGCGGTTCGGGGATCAAGGGGTCAGTGATCGAAACAGAAACCGGAGCGCTGACCAGCGAGCGGCTGCGCCTCGCCTCGCCGCGTCCCGCCACGCCTGAAGCCGTCGGCGTCACGATCCAAGCGCTGGTCGAGCAGCATCATTGGTCTGGTCCCATCGGCATTGGCTTTCCCGCCGCCATTCAGCACGGCATCGCCCGCACGGCGGCTAATATCGACCCTTCCTTTATCGGCTTGCCAGTGGCCGATTATTTTTCAGGGCAGACCGGCTGCCCGGTTTATATCGCCAATGACGCCGATGTGGCGGGACTGGCCGAAATCCGGTTCGGCGCGGGTCGAGAGGTCGCTGGCGTAGTGCTTATCGTCACGATTGGCACCGGCCTTGGCACAGCGCTGTTTAGCGATGGCCGTCTGCTACCGAATACTGAACTGGGCCATATTCTGCTCGACAATGGACAGGAAGCCGAACACTACGCGTCCGAAGCCGTGCGAGACGCGCAGAACCTCAAGTGGACAGATTGGGGAGACCGTCTGAATCGCTATCTGCTCGCCATGGAAAAACTGTTCTGGCCTGACTTGATCGTGCTGGGCGGCGGGGCCAGCAAAAAGCTATCGAAGTTCGTGGCGCGGATCACCGTGCAAGCGCCCGTAATCCCCGCTCAATTTCTTAATCAGGCGGGGATGATCGGGGCAGCGTTATTCGCCGAGGAACGGTTGCGCGCCGGGAATTGAGCACGTTCGACGCTGGTGAGGGCGTGCGCTACCCCGACAGCCCACGGCGGCCAGCCGTTGTTCCCGTGATTTTCGGTCATGAGCGTCGCGCTTTGAAGGCTTTAGGCAGTGTTTTCAAAATCGGTCGCCGCGCGACCTTCTAGCCTCGAATCGAGGGTTACGAACCTATGATCCATTCCACAACACCTAAGAGATGGCGTAAAGCGCTCGATCAAAGCCCCCGAAATCATAAATCATCCGCAATCGCGGCGCGGTCGTCACCCTTGGGCTACGAGTATCCCAATGCGCGGAAACCACCAGAATCGCGTTGGGCCGCCCCAGTATTCCACCGAGATCTTGCAAGAACTGTTTGGCGAGACTGTCCTCAATGGCGAGGGTTGGGGCGCCGTGGGAAACAAAAAGGCTGGGAAATTCCATTATGCTCACTCGCTAATAGCAAGAGTAACCCTTTAGCGTGGCGCTAGATTTTGGCCTGCACCGGCGCATCGCACTCCTGTTCCCTCCCCTGCTTCACTCACTGTTCTTCAGGCAGGTTTTCCCCCCGACAGCGGCGCTTGTTGCTCAAGCGATGGCGTAACCGCATTCAACGCGCCGCGCACGCACTGCATAAGCGCGTCCAGCGTGTAAGGTTTTTGCAAAAACCCAGACAGTCGTTTACCCGCGAAACGGGGTGCGATCTCGCTTTCGGTATAGCCGCTGGACATTACTACACAGACCCGCGAATCGATTTGGCGCAATTCACGAAAAGTTTCCTCACCGTCCAGATCGGGCATGGTTAGATCCAGCAAAACCAGCGCAATCTCGTCGCGTCGATTCCGGTAAATATCCAGCGCCTCACTGCCGTCAGTTGCGGTGATTACGCTAAAACCAAGCCGTTCCAACATCCGAATCCCCATCACTCGAACCGATTCTTCGTCATCGACCAGCAGGATCGTACCAACGCCTTTCCACCGGCTGGGTTTTACTTCGTAATTTCGACCCACCGACGTTTTTTCTTCCAGCACGGCGGGAAACAACACCTTGAAGGTCGTGCCCCGGCCCGGTTCGCTGTAAACCTTGAGTGCTCCCTTATGCCCGCGCACGATGCCCAGTACAGCCGACAAGCCCAATCCCCGCCCCGTGAATTTAGTGGTGAAAAACGGCTCGAAGATTCGCGGTTGAATGTCCGCTTCCATGCCGCAACCAGTATCCGATACTTCCAGCCATACATACGACCCTTCCGTCAGGCTCTGATCCAGGAAAGCCTCTGACAGGTACTCGCGCGAACATTCCATGATGCCAGTCGAAATGGTGATCGCCCCGGTGTAATCACCGAGCGCTTCCGAAGCATTAATCACCAGGTTCATGATAATTTGCCGGATTTGGCTGGGGTCTCCACGGAGCGGCGGCAGCGATTCCTTGAGATTCAAGTTAAAAATCGCCTTCTTACTGATCGAAGCTTTGAGCAAGGAAACCATTTCCCCGATCAAATCGCGCAACCGGATATTTTCAATCACACACTGGCCCTTGCCCGAATAAGCCAGCATTTGCCGGCAGAGTTCGGAAGCGCGTAGCGAGGTTTCCTCGATCGACCGTATGCTATCGCGGGCTGGGGTCACTGGCGGTAACTCATCCAAGGCCAAACTGGCGTTACCCAGGATAACCGTCAGCAAGTTATTGAAATCGTGCGCGATGCCCCCGGCCAGCACCCCTAAGCTTTCCAGCTTCTGGGTTTGCTGCATCTGGCGCTCCAATTGCAAACGTTTTTCCTCCGCCCAGCGACGCTCGGTGATATCGGTAACCGCCAGAAACAGCAAGGGCCTGCTGTTGGCTTGCTGCCGCCTGAGGAACGCATTGATGATGTTGCCTTCCATATGCGCGTAAAACGCCGGTCCGTTCGCGCGTAAAATGAGCGCTTCCAAACTTTTACCGGCTGGACTGCTGAAAAAGGCTCGATAACGCGCCAGGAATATGCCCCGATCATCCCCTTCCATACAGTCTGAAAAGGGACTTCCGATCAACTGATCCCGCTTGCGGCTCACCATCCGGCAAAAGGTTTCATTTACTTCGTCAATCAGGCCAACCTCGTTCAACACCATATACCCAATCGGCGCTTGGTGAAACAGGAGGGAAAACTGGTTGCGAGATTGTTCCAATTCCACCATGACCCGGCGTAGCTCTTCGTTTTGCAACTCCAGTTCGATCTGATGAACCTGAAGTTCATGCACCAGCTTGCTTACTTCTTCCCCCGCCAGCGCCGGCATTTCCAGGTGGCGCCGCGCCGCGCTCGCTTCGGCTTTTTCTCGCAGGATTTTTGCTTCATCCTTTTGTGCTTCGCTCATGACTTCTCACACCTTGCTTATATTTCTTCGATTTTATCGGATTTGCCCAGTTGATGCCGATGCTCGCCAGCGGGTTCATAAACCACTACGATTCTAATCGGACCTTCCCCGGCTAAACGAGTCACCTTTCCAGTGAACCAGCGCTGTTCTTGTGAGATATGACAGGGAAAGATCTGAGTGAAGCGCTCGCGCTCCCCGGACAACACTGCCCGGATTCCTTCGGCAAATGAGGCCAATGCTCCCGTATCGCCGCCCTGGGCCTCGTCACACACTTGCAAATAATTCACGCCTTCCGCCCATTGGTTCGGCTTGCCGGTATTTTGCAGGGCACAATCCCGCCAGGACTGGTTGACCGCAAGAATTTTCCCAGCGCCATCAAGGATGGCCACCTGTGCACCCATTGTGTCAAGAGCGGCCCGCGCCATTTGCTCCAACTCCTGCGCGCGCGCCAGCGCCTCCTTTTGAAAGGAGAGATCCAAGACAGTAAAGGTCGATCCGGCATCGGGGTCTTCCGGGTTCAGCGAGGAACCATTGATCAGCACTGGAATGGTGCTGCCGTCCTTGCGCCGCCAGCCCACTTCCATCATCCCCACGCCCTGATTTTTAATTTGCCCATAGAGTGTCTTGCCGGCGGCCTCATAGTCCTCTTGTGAAAGATACAACAGGCGTGAACTATGACCGATCAGTTCTTCGCGCGTATAGCCCACGAGTTGGCACAGATAATCGTTCGCTTCTAGGAAGACGCGATTGACGACCCGGCTGATTCCGACAGGCACGGCCCGATAGAGGCTGGAAAGCCGGGTCTCGCGGTCGAGCAATGCATCGCGGGTGGTCTTGAGCAAGCCGATATCGGTAAACGTCAACACCACCCCCGACACTGTTTCCACTCCGACATGATAGGGCAAAATCCGCATCAGAAACCACGCGCCCGCCTGGGTATGGACCTCGTGCTCCTGCCCCTTGCCGCTCTCCTTCACCACCTCGATCAGCTCGAACGGATTGAGGTCCACCAAGTTATGAATAAAGTGGTTAACCGGACGGCCAATGTCGGTGTCAAGTATCTTGAAAACGCGCTTGATCTCCGGCGTGAACCGGCGGATGGTTGAATTCTCGTCCAGAAATAAGGTGGCGATGCGAGTATTCGCCATCAGGTTGTCAAGATCGTTGTTCAGCTCGATCAATTCGATAATCTTGCTTTGATTTTCAGCATTGACCGTGTGCAGCTCTTCGTTAACCGACTGCAATTCCTCGTTAACCGACTGCAATTCCTCGTTAGTGCTTTGCAATTCCTCATTACTGGCGAGGAGTTCTTCATTAGTCGCTTGTAATTCCTCGTTTGAAGTCTCCAGCTCCTCAATGGTGGCTTGCAGGTTTTCCCGCGAAAATTGGAGTTCCTGTTCCAGGTCGTGAATCCGTTGCTCCGCCTCCTGGCCAACATCGTATACCTGGGCGCCGCCCGAAGAGGACTCCACCGCCTGGGCGCCGACTTGCTCGACGAAGACCACCGCCAGAAGTTCCTGTCCTTTCTTGCCCGGCAGCAGCCGGATGCGGATTTGCACGGTGCGGGATTCATCGTGCCATTTGACGCGAATACCGGCATATTTCAAATCTTCACCGGTTTTGAAAACCCGCTGCAAGCCAGTAGCCAACGGGATCGCCAAGTCTCGCACGGCGATCTTGGTCACATCGTTTAACAACTTTCCGGATTGCAGTCCAAAGTAGCCCTCTGGGTCGCCCACGATACGTAAAACTTCCATTTGCTCGTTGACCACCACCGCCAGCGGCACGTAGTCATGGGCCAGCGCTTGCAGCAGGCGATCGAACAGCCGTTCTTCATGATAGCCGCGCGGCACCAAGGGGGTCGGAAAACGGTTTCGATTTTGTACCTGCCGTATTTCGGGATGGCTCGAAAACTCTAAGCTGTTGGCGGTGGGGTGGCGTTTACCTTTGGAGGCATAGATCTTGTTTTTTTGATGGAGAGTCTCGAACAAATCCGCCTGATCCCCGGTCGTTTCACTGCTGCCCAACAGCAGAATACCTTGAGGATTGAGGGAAAAATTGAACAGGTCGATCACCTTGCGCTGCAACACCGGCTGTAGATAAATCAGTAAGTTGCGACAACTAACTAACTCAATCTTGGTAAACGGCGGGTCCTTGATCACATTGTGCTGGGCGAAAACCACCATTTCGCGCAGCGCGCGATCCACCTGGTAGTGATGATCTTCACGACGATAGAAGTACTTGGCCAGATAGCCCGGCGGCAAATCGGCGACAATGCTCTCGGGATACAAGCCCGTACTGGCGCGCAAGATCGCATCTCGATCCAAATCGGTGGCGAAAATCTTCACCTCGGTGCGCTTGCCCAGCCGCTCTAGCACTTCCCGGCTCAACATACCCAGGGTATAGGCCTCTTCCCCGGTCGAACAGCCAGCGACCCAGAAGCGGACTTCACGAGTTTCCACCCGCTCGAACAAGCGTGGCAGTTGATTAATCTCCAATTCGTCAAAGACTTCCCGATCGCGGAAAAAGCTGGTAACGCCGATCAGCAACTCCCGGTAGAGCGCCATCACTTCCCCGGCGTAACTGTCCATGAACTTGACATAATCACGCAAGTCGTGGACTTGGTTCATTTTCATCCGCCGCTCGATGCGTCGGACCACGGTACTGGGCTTGTAGTGCGTGAAATCAACGCGCGTACGCTCGCGTAATAGGGCAAAGATGCGCGTCAGGCCATCCTCGTCGGGCAACAAGGTCGGCGGCTGCGCCGGCTTGATCGGGTAGGGATCATGCACCAGGGACAATAATTTCTCAGGCATTTCATCTGGCGGCAGCACGAAATCAGCCAGGCCAGTCGAAATGGCGGAGCGCGGCATCCCGTCGAAGCGGGCTGATTCTTCGTTCTGCACCATCACGATGCCGCCGCCTTCCTTGATCGCCCGGATACCCCGCACCCCATCGCTGCCGGTGCCAGACAGGATGATGCCGATGGCTTTTTCAGCCTGATCGTCGGCCAAGGAGCGGAAAAAAACGTCAATCGGCAAGTTGAGTCCGCGGTTGTGATCTGATTCGCTCAACAAGAGCTTACCGTGAAAAATCGACAGATTTTTCTTAGGGGGAATTAGGTAAACCGAGTTGACCTCGACCAGCATCCCTTCCTCGGCCCGCTGTACCGGCATGGCAGTGCGCTTGGAAAGCAGCTCGACCATCATACTTTTATAGTCGGGCGAGAGGTGCTGGATGACGATGAAAGCCATGCCGCTGTCGGCGTTCATTTGCGAGAAAAACGATTCCAACGCTTCCAAGCCGCCGGCCGATGCGCCAACGCCGACGTAGTAAATAGGGCTGGAATTCTCAAGTTGTTTTTCGGGATCGTGCTCTTGCATCGAACGAGCCTTGGCTATGGCTAATAGCGATTGGAGCGACCGCGCCTTCCCACCATGGGGCGCTATCGCCGCGAGGGTGCTACTGGAAGAGGGTCACCGAGATGATAAAACTAAGTATGGGCCGCATCTTACCCTAAAACAGGAGAAGGATTTTAAAGGATCGCCCTGATTTTGGCGGTGGATCGCGTGGGGCAACGCCATGGCGAGGAGTGAATATGGGATGGGGCGCGGTAAAATACGGGGGCAACAGTGATTCGTTGCTTCAGGGGGCGTCCATTGCCGCCGGGGGAAATGGCTGCATCAGACTTGTTCCCCGGCGGAACGCTTAGCGCGCGGAGAACCGTAATCGCTCAACCAGGAACGTGTTCCAGATGTACTTTCAGCAATTGGCAACGGGCTTGGCTGACTTTCAGCCGATCTTTATGGCTGCCAAGCAACTTCATGGCATCCTCGATGTATTCTTGGCCTGACATCTCATCCGCGGCGTAGCGGCGCAATAGCTCCAGCCACCGGGTATGAACTGAGCACGGCATTGAGCGCTTGCCGCCTTCTAGCGGACAATCGGGACACCGCGACTGCGCCAAAACCTTCACGGCCGCTTGTTTTTGCCACTTCTGGCGATACTGTTGAGCGTAGGTCTCGATCCACTCCAAGGCGCGCGCATGGCGTTCATCGGCGGGAAACCGTTCGACATAGCACTGGATCGCCGTTATCTGCTCGAACAGAAACTCCGCGTCGGATAGATGTAGATCGTGCGCTTCTCCCACAAAACGGGTGATGAGCGCTAAAGTTGGATCATCCACGATATACATTTTCAGCACTAATATTTGTTGATTAAATTGATTATAACAAATTTTTGTGCAATGCACAAAAACCGTTTTACGGCAAACCAACGCCGCGGCCGTTCAATGTAACCGCGAGTTCCTAGATTGCCATTGCGTGTTCTTCACCGGAACTAAACACGATGCAACGATTTCAACGTTCGACCTGGCGCCTGCTGGCGCTGGTGGCAAGCATGCCAACCGCGGTCGTTATCTTTGCCACCATTTATATGTTCGGCTCAACGTATTTGGAAGGTAAGCCCATTGATTATTGGTCGAGCCTGGAATGGGCCTCTGAAACGCTGACCACCACCGGATACGGTGCTTATGCCCCCTGGAAGCACCCAGTGATGATCTTGCTGGTCATCTTTACCCAGTTCATCGGCATGTTCTTTCTAGTGCTGGTTTTTCCTATCTACGTGCTGCCCTATATCGAAGAACGCTTTGAAATGCGTCTGCCGCATGCCTTGCCACCGATGACGGATCATGTGCTATTTTTTCGTTATGGCCCGGCCATCGATTCGTTGCTGGAAGAAAGCCAGCGAATCGGTTCTCCCTTTGTAATCTTTGAGGAGGATCCGGCTTTGGCCCGCAGTCTGCGCGATCGCGGTTATCCCATCGTAGTCGGTAACCTGGATGAAGATTCTGTCGCGCTGGCCGGCATCCAAGAGGCGCGGGCGGTCGTCACCAACGGCGATGACCACGCCAACGCCACCTGCATTCTGATGGCGCGCGAGCAGGGATTTAGCGGACCGATTTACGCTCTCGCCGACGATCCGCTGCACCGGCCGCCGATGTTGAAAGTCGGGGCCACCGCCGTATTCACGCCGACGCACGTACTGGGCGCGGCGCTGGCCGCCCGCGCCAGCACTCGAATCACGCCGGCGGCGGACGGCTTGCACTTACTCGGCGGGCAAGTCGGTTTGGCCGAATTTCGAGTGCGGCCAGACAGCCCGCTGGCTGGACAACGGCTGGGAGAATTACACTTACGCGAACGCCACGGCGTGACCGTGATCGGCCAATGGCGTGGCGGCAAATTCTTTAGCGTCAAAGGGGTGGATACCTGTATCGAAGCGGGCGCGATTCTGGTGGCGGTGGGCATGCAAAGTAACCTCGCTCAAGTCGAACGCCTGGCCGCGCCAATCCGTCGCACCGGTCCGATTGTGGTGGCCGGTTATGGCACGGTCGGCGGCAAGGTGGTGGAAATGTTGCGCGACGCGCGCGAAGCTACCATCGTTATTGATGAACAGCTGATGCCCGGCGTTGATGTGGTGGGTAACGTATTGGAACACGCCACGCTGGATCGGGCGAACGTGCGCGCGGCAAGCGCGGTGGTGCTGGCGTTGAGTAACGACAGCGGCGGGATTTTCGCCAGCGCGGTCGTACGTGATTATGCCCCGGAAGTACCGTTGATCGTGCGGGTCAATCGGGCGCCAAATATCGCGCGCCTGTATCAGGCTGGCGCCGACTTTGCCCTGTCGGTGGGCCAGATGGCCGGGGAAATTCTCGCCTATCACTTGTTCGGCGAACAGGCCGTGGCGGTCGAACAACGGCTCAAGTTCGTTCGCTTGGGCGCGGGGGCGCTGACGGGCCTGCATCCGTGGCGCGCTCAAGTGCGGGAGCGCACCGGCGCGGCCGTGGTGGCGGTGGAGCGCGATCAGGAAGTGTTCGTCAAATTTGACGATGCTTTCCAGGTACGCCCTAACGATGTGCTGTTCGTCTGCGGCACCATCGCCGGCCTGGATCAGTATGCGCGCGAGTTCAAACCGGGGCCGGTTGAAAACCCGCGCAGCCAAAGAACCCTCGACGCCACCAGCCCGCGCTTGTCCTAGCCGCCCTCCGCGAAGCCCGGATAGCAGGTCATCCCGCCATCCACGAACAGCGTGGTGCCGGTAATGTAGTCAGCCATGTCGGACGCTAGAAACACCGCTGCTTGCGCGATATCTTCCGGTTCGCCGATCCGGTTGTAGGGAACCAGATCCATCAGTTTGGCGTAGGCTTCCGGCGTTTCCCAAGCCGGGCGATTGATCGGGGTGCGGATCGCGCCGGGCGCGATGCTGTTGACCCGAATGCGCAGCGGGGCCAGTTCTTGGGCCATGCTTTGCATCAGCATGTTGATCGCGCCCTTGGAGGCCGCATAGTTGGCATGGCCGGCCCAGGGAATGAGCTGATGCACCGAACTCATGCAAATGATCTTACCAGCGGCAACCGAAATGTCCTGACGAATCCCCCGCCGCTTGAATTCCTTGACTGCTTCGCGGGCGCACAGGAACTGGCCAGTGAGGTTGACATCAATGACAGTATTCCATTGCGCCAAGGTCATCTCGTCGATATTGGCGTCGCGCTGCAAACCGGCGTTGGCGACCAGAATATCGATGGTGCCGAACGCATCAAGCATGGCTGTAAACATCGCCTGTACCTCGGCTTCCTTGGACACATCCGCTCTAAACGCCATCGCCTTAACCCCGAAACTTTCAATCTGGTTGGCGATTTCGCGGGCGGTTTCCTCATTAGAGACGTAGTTGATCATGACATCGGCTCCAGCGCGACCCAAGCCAATGGCGACGGCCTTGCCGATGCCGGAACTTGCGCCGGTCACTAGCGCTTTCTGGCCAGCCAAAATCTGCGGGCAAGCATAACTCGGCAAGGTTGTGTTGTGAGGAGTAGGCATCGCAAGATCTCCTGTTGGCTTATCAAAGGGATGGGCAGCAGTGATTCGCCAGCCAGCCCAGCTTATCTCGGCCGGTGGACTTCATTGATCAGGTTAATGATGAGAGCGGTCCACCCGGTTTGATGCGACGCACCAGCCCCACGACCGTTATCGCCATGAAAATACTCATAAAAAAGCAAATGATCCTTGAAATGGGGATCCTCATTGAGCATAGCACAATCGCCGAACATCGGCCGGTGGCCCGCCGCATTGCGCAGGAATAAGCGGCTGAGACGGTGGCATAACTCATCCGCCACTTCCTCCAAGGTCATCTGGATGCCGGAGCCAGTTGGGCATTCCACCTTGACGCTTTCGCCATAATAACGGTGAAAGCGACGCAGACTTTGAACCAGCAGGTAGTTGACCGGCAGCCAAATCGGGCCACGCCAATTGGAATTGCCGCCAAACAGGTCGCTATCGGATTCCGCCGGAAGATAATGCACCTGGTAGCCCGCGCCATGGCATTCAAAGCGATAAGGCTGGTTCAGATAAATTCGCGACATCGCCCGAATGCCGTAAGGAGAGAGAAACTCCTTCTCGTCGAGCATCCGTCGCAGCAAGGCTTTCATCCGCACGATGCGCACGAGCGATAGCATGTGCCGCCGCTCGTCACCCTCTTGCTCCCAGCGAGAGACCAGCTTGGCTAGATCAGGCCGATAGTTAAGAAACCATTTCAACCGGCTGGTAAACCCGCGCAAGCCCTCCAACACCTCATCAGTCACCACTTCAACCGCAAAGAGTGGAATCAGGCCCACCATCGAGCGCAGCCGCAGCGGCATTTTCTCGCCACCTGGCAACCGCAGCACGTCGTAAAAGAACTGGTCTTCCTCATTCCACAGTCCGATGCCCTCATCACCCAAATTGTTGAGCGCCGCCGCGATGCCAAGAAAATGCTCGAAAAACTTGCTAGCGATATCTTCGTAAACGTGGTTATGTCCGGCCAGCTCCAGCGCGATCCGGGTCATGTTCAAGCAGTACATCGCCATCCAGGCGGTGCCGTCCGCCTGATCGATATATCCCCCGGTCGGCAACGGTTTGGAGCGGTCAAATACGCCGATGTTATCGAGGCCCAGAAATCCGCCCTGAAAGATGTTGTGGCCTTCCATATCTTTGCGGTTAACCCACCAAGTGAAATTAAGCAGCAATTTGTGGAATACCCGTTCCAGAAACGATAGGTCACTGACGCCGCTGTTTTGTTCACAGTCGGCTTGGTACACCTTCCAGGTCGCCCAGGCGTGGACTGGCGGGTTCACATCGCTGAAATTCCATTCGTAGGCCGGTAGTTCCCCATTCGGGTCCATGTACCATTCCCGACACAGCATCACCAGTTGATCCTTGGCCGACTGGGGGTCGACCGTGGCCAGCGCCACGCAGTGAAAGGCCAGATCCCAAGCGGCGAACCAAGGATATTCCCACTTGTCCGGCATCGACAGAATGTCGGCATTATTTAGATGCCGCCAGTCGCTGTTGCGGCCCTGACGGCGGACGGCGGGCGGTGGCGGCTGGCCGTAGTCGCCATCCAGCCATTGTGGGATGTCGTAGTAATAAAATTGCTTGCTCCACAACAAGCCTGCCCAGGCTTGCCGTTGGATTAAGCGGGCGTCGGTGTTGGCCACATCCTTTTGCAGCTCCGCATAGAAGGCTTCAGTCTCTTGCTGTCGGGTTTCGATCAGCGCATCAAAATCGGCGAAAAGCTCGCCGTGATCCTGGCTGCGCCGTAGTCGCACCCGTACCGTCTGACTGCCGCCAGCGGCAAGGTCGAGCACAAATAAGCCCGCCGCCTTGGTGCCAGTACGTTCGGGATTGACGGCGTGTGTCTGACCGTGAATGACGTAATCGTGAAACGCATCCTTGAAATAACCGGCGGGCGCATCGGTCTGGTTGAAAATCCGTTGGACATTGGTTTCGTTGTCGCAGAATAGTAGCTGCTGCGGACTGTCGAAATCGGCGGCCCACTGGCCGAGCGCGGAATGCTCGATTAACACCCGGCGGTCGCCTTCGGCGCGCAAGCGTGGCTTGACCGCGCCCGCGAACCAGTTCCACGTATTGCGAAACCATAATTGCGGCAACAGATGCAAGCGCGCCGCGTCCGGGCCGCGATTGTGCGCGGTAACGCGCATTAGAATGTCATCAACCTCGGCCTTGGCGTATTCGATCTCGATATCGAAATAGCGATTTTCGGCGAAAATGCCGGTATCAAGCAACTCGAACTCTTCCTGCCGTTTACCGCGCTGTTGGTTCTGTTCGAGCAAAACTTGGTAGGGATAGGCCGCTTGCGGATACTTATAGAGCATCCTGGCGTAGGAATAGGTTGGGGTAGCGTCGAGATAATAGTACAGCTCCTTCACGTCCTCCCCGTGATTGCCCTGGCAGTTAGTCAGGCCAAACAACCGTTCCTTGAGAATCGGGTCTTGGCCGTTCCACAGCGCGACGGCCAGACAAAGGGTTTGACGATCATCGCAAAAACCGCCGATGCCGTCCTCGCCCCAGCGATAGACCCGGCTGCGGGCGTGATCGTGCGGGAAATAAGTCCAGGCATCGCCATCTTCACTGTAATCTTCCCGCACCGTACCCCATTGTCGCTCACTGACGTAAGTCCCCCAGCGCCGCCACGGCGCGTGCTTCATCCGTTGCCGCTCCACCCCAGCGGGCGTATTCGATTCCATATAACGACCCTTGCTAAGCCATTAAGAGAGAGAAAAGATAACGATTGCAGCGAGCTTGTCGCGCCGCTGCGCGGTATTTTAGGATAAGGATGGCTCATTTTTGGCCTAGCGATTAGCTTAAATACTGAGGTCGTCGAACAGCGAATTTAGCTCACCCAACTGATGTATCGTGCATATCGCTCACCGCCACGACTAACCTCCCGCCATTCAAGAGAATGATCATGACCACTATCGCCTGTTTCTCACGCGAACTGATCGGCCCGGCTTTAGGCTTGACTTTAGTCATTCTTGCCGGATTATTGCACCCAAGCGCGGCCCTAGCGGACGAACAGGCGGTTTTCAGCAGCCCATCCGGCAATATTGCATGCATCTACACGCCGAAGGGAGGGATTGCGACCTATGAGCCGGTCAATGGCGGCCCGGAATTATCCTGCGACCGGATCGAACCCGAATACCGGCGGGTAATTCTCGGCCCCATTGGCCCGGCGGTATTAATCGAGCACGTTGGTGACGCCAGCGCTGGCGGCAATCTCAATCCAGTGCCTTATGGCTCCAACTGGTCGCGCGGACCCTTTGCTTGCTTATCGACTAAAAGCGGCTTTTCTTGCGCGCGCGCGGGCAAGCGGCCCCACGGCTTTTCCTTGAGCCGATCGGAAATCAAGACCTATTAAATGGCCACGATTTTGAGCCGCTGTTTGGTTAATCGATCTGTTTTAGACCATCGACGAGCGCTGTCACGATCATTGATCCCACATCACGTCGGCTTTCGCGGCGGCGGCGGCCTCCAGTAATTCGATCAGCGGTACGGCTCGAAGGGATAAATCGACCGGTGGCTCCTTTTCCTTCTCTTCTTCAGCCTCCTCTTTCTTAGAAGGCGCGGGCTTGGAAGGCGCCACTCGTTTTTGCGCCGCCAGCGCGCTCTTTAGCTGATCGAGTGCGGCGGGAACATCACGGGCCAACAGCGCGCCTGGCACAGTACCGCTGTGACCCATCAGCTTCAGCAATTCGACTGCAACATCGCCAAACATCATGATGTCGGAATAGGCTTTGGTTCGAAACGTAACGAGCATCGTGGTCTCCTCATGCGAGCCATTAAAAATATCAGCGCATAGTTTCATTGCCCAGAAATGGGCCGCCCATCACCTTAACAGTGTTTGAAAGCTTTGCAAAGCTGTCACATCCCGCTGATCCCGCTGCAAATTATCTCGCAAGCAAGCGGTCCTATCACCTCCGGTTTCGCCCCAGCGATCAAGGAACACCAGTTGCTCCAACGGCAGGCGTTCGCGCCAGCCCGCCGTTTCCAGATCCGGTCGGTCGTTGAAATGGCTGACATACCCCAGACACAGATAGGCGACTGGAATGATCCGCGGCGGCAACTGCAAGATTTCCCGTAATGCCGAGGCGCGGAAGATGCTGACCCAACCGACCCCGATGCCTTCGGCGCGAGCGGCCAACCAGAGATTTTGCACCGCGCAAACGGTGCTGTACAAATCCATCGCCTTGCTATGAGTGCGGCCCAATACCACCGGGCCGGCCCGATCTCGATCACACGTCACGCACACGTTGAGCGGCGCATCGAGGATGCCTTCGAGTTTTAACCGCCGGTAGCTGTCTTGTTGTTCTTCCTTGAAAAGCAAGGCGGCCTCAGCATTGGCCTGTAAAAAAGCATCGTGTACCTGCTGTTTCACTGCTGGATCGCGCACCAGCAGAAAACTCCAGGGCTGCATGAAGCCGACCGACGGCGCGAAGTGAGCGGCCGTCAACAACCGAGATAGCACGTCGTCCGGAATGGATTCGGACAGAAACTGACCGCGCACGTCGCGGCGGGAAAAAATGGTTTGATAAACAGCGGCGCGAGCGGTGGTCGCGCCCATCGAAGCGGCCTGTAAGGCGGGTAATTCGATCTTCATGATGTCCCCTGAATGAAGGATCGTCAGCGGCCTGGCCTTGCCGCTGGATAATCGCCTTGCGGGCCGGTCTTCTGACTTGGGTTCGACCCGCCCCGGCGCCTTCCCGACCGAAGTCAGTGGCGTGTTGCCGGAACAGTCCCCCTCACAGCGCTGGGCGCGTCGCGGATTTACACCGCGTTCCCGATTCTTCCCGGTGGGACACCCGCAAGGTATTGCTTGGTTCCGCCTGAGCGGAGACAGTCACTGTATAGCGCTAAACAGGGTTTGAGGACAAGTCAACGCAGCGTTAATTCTGAAGGCGAAATCAAACCTGAAGCCCTGTCTGGGCCGTAGCCCAGCAGAATGTCTTTCCGGTTCAAAATACCTGCCAGCACGGCAATGAACTCCGTGATGCTCGCTTGATGTCGTTTTCCACGGCTGTAATAAGTCATCCTGTCACCGTTGACTTGATCTACGCATGTTACGGCGAGCCGAGCTTCAATGGACACTGGTATCTTTTCCGCCGCCGCCAAATCCCCGGCAATAGCCTCTCCCAGCACATCCAAATCAAGCCACCCAAACCGTAATGTGCCTTGCCAATCGTTCGGGATATTCGTAGTGTCAACGATGCCGGAATAAGGCTTCCTCGCTAACGCATGCGACAGCGGCCCCGCGCCGTGCCGGGTCGTATAAGGCCGCGTTACGTAAGTGACTTGGAGTTGAGTTAAATCCAATTCCGCTGCCAGCGCCAACACGTTTCTTAATCCTGTATTTGAGCGGGTGACGTGCGGAAAAAAACCGCAATCCTGATCGAGCAGCAAACCTTGCGCGCCTTCGAACAATAAATGCCGACCGCGCGTTGCTGTCTGAACATCCGCCACCGTCGTCAATTGCAGAAAGCGGCCCGCATCGTCGATGAAATGTTTCAGAATGGCATCCGATAACAGCAAATCGGTATTCCATTCAAAAGCATCGGCAAACCCTAATCGAGTGAGGCGAGCAGGTGTATACTCGCGCCGAATGGCGTCCAGTTTCGCCGCCAGCGCCGATCCATCCGCCAAATCCGATACGGTCAAGGCATAAGCCGGCGTCAAATTGCGTTCGATAGTCTCCCCGAAGCCGATGCCGCAACTCCCATGCCGATCCGCCCCCCGCTCCCGCTCGATGAGCTGATTGATCATGATGTCATAAGGCGTCGTCACTGGGCTTTGCGGATCGACATAGACCATCGGATGCACGCCCTTGGTCGCCAAGCTTTCGATTTCCTTGAGAAACAACATCGGATGGGAAACGAAAAACCGTGACAGAAACGTCGCCGCGCCGACGAACGCGCCACTGCCGACGTGGCTGAACACATGGCGTAAACCCTCCGGCGTCATCACGGTATGACCGGCCTGCGCTCCGCCGTTGAAGCGGATGACGATGCTCTCATGGCCAGCGCGCGCCGCATAAGAGTCGATCATGCGGCCCTTGCCTTCGTCGCCGAACTGCGCACCGATCACGACTTGAGCGGTGTTGCGCTCACACATTGCTTTACTCCCGATCTTCCTCTCGCCCATATTCGGGCGAGAGGTTCAAGTTGTCGTGAAGGACTCAAAATCGCCTAACTCCAGCGTGCGCTGCGCGAGCCGAATCCAACCCACCGACGGCGCGACTCACCACCAGCGCGGTCTGTTTGCTCCAACTCTTGATCACCTGATCTTGATCGCGGCCTTCGCTGACCTCGATGGCGGAGACAATCACCTCCGCCAGCCGGGTGTGATCGGACAGACCAATCACCCGTTGACCCAGCAAATCAGTCCAGCGGGCGCGTACTTCGTGCGGGTAGGCGCGGGCGTGCGACCCTTGCTCCACGATGATGTGAAACACGTGATACAAGCGGCTGACCAGCGCCAGCAGTTCCCAGGAATCAAAATCCCGCTGGGGCCGGTCGCCCAGAAAACGAGCGATGGCGTTGGCCGGCAAATCCAGCGGCGGCTCCTCGTCTCCGACTGTGAACAGGTAGCCTTTCTTGCCGCGCTTCTCAAAGCAGTCGATGGCCGTGTGCATGGCCGCGAAATACCACGGCAGCGTGTACGATTCGCAGGAATTACCGCCGCCGCCCTTTTCCAGCCATAGCCTTTGCAGTTGCCGAGCGATGCGAATGTCGGCCTCGAACTGCGTCACCTGAAGCGGCGCGCGGTCGCACAGCACATCGCCGATGCCCATGCACATAATGTGCGGGTCGGAAACCGGCCGTCGGGCCAGAATTTCCTCGACCATCGTGCCAAGCCCTTTGCGCGCCAAGGCATCGGCGATCATCCCCATTGAACCGGTGACATCCAGCCCGACGATGATGGCGGTGGATTTCGGATTCAGATCGGAATCGCGCGACTCCCGCACCACGATGCCGAACGGATCTAAATCCTGGTCAATCCGGCGCGCGGCGAATAAGGCGTCGGTGTTTCGACCGTCGGCCGCAGCGGCGTAAGTGCTCCAGTCAGTGTGGTTCCAGCGTGCGCACCCCATGGCGTAGCTCCTTTTGGTTGATTGAAACAAGTCTTTGTTGAAACCTACGGTAACAGACTTAATTGTTTTTTGCAAATAACTATTAAGATAATTTTTATAGACACTAGCTAAGTAAAATAAATAAAATGATTTTTGTTATTTTTTAATAACATTAAACTTAATCAGGAGCCGTCGCGTGGAATCGAGTTATCCGCAACCGCTGGTGATGGTCGATATAGCGCTATTCACCATTCGCGACAAACGCCTGTCCTTGATCCTGACCCGACGCAAGGAACCGCCATTCGAGGGACTGCTGGCGTTGCCGGGAGGGTTCGTTCATGTACAGGAAGACGCCGATACCGAAGCGGCGGCCCGGCGGGTAATTCGCGGCAAAATCGGCTTCGACGCACCCTATTTGGAACAGCTATTTACTTTCTCTGGCGTGGCTCGCGACCCGCGCGGCTGGTCGGTGAGCGTGGTCTACTACGCGCTGGTTCCCTGGGCGCTGCTGGAGCGGAACGCATCGGTCGAGCTGTGCCCGGTGGAAGCGCTGCCATCCCTGCCCTTCGACCACCAACAGATCGTCGCCAAAGCTATGGAACGCTTGCGCGGTAAGGCGACCTATTCCTCGCTGCCGGCTTTTCTGTTGCCGGGCGAATTCACCATGAACGATCTCCACGGCATCTATCAGCAGACCATCGGCGCGCGGCTAGATAAGGCCTCATTCCGGCACAAAATTCTCGAGCAGGACATCATTGAGGAAATCCCGCGCCGATTTCGTACTGGCGCACACCGGCCCGCCCAGCTTTATCGGCTGTCCAGCAAAGCACTGACGGCTTTCGAGCGCAAAATCTGAGTTTTAATTTATCGAGAGAGCAGGCCACTTTTGACCTTCTTGGTTCATCATGACTTAACTGGGTTTTATACCGCTGGCACTCTCGGTCTTTTGGCGGAGACTTAGCGCCTTACCAGACTTATTTCAGAAAAACTGCTGTTGCCATCTGATCAAATTAATATTTAAGTCATTGTTTTTATTTTTATTAATCCCAAGATTCGCCGACCTTCCGCCCGCCAGTTTCAAGCTTCCTTGTTGGCATGTCACATGCACTACCTATGAGAATTGGATCAATGAGCGACTTTGCGGCCAACCGATCCTTCCAACTCAACAAGCCTACGGTGGAGATTGAACGATGGTGATTCCAACAAAAGCGAAATGGTCGATGGTGGCCGCCATGGGTTTGCTCTTTGGTAGCGTTGGATTGAGCGCGTTGGCTGAGGAGGGCTGGACGCCCTCCTCTCCGGCAGCCTATCCCGAAGTCGCTGGCGCGCTGTTGACCTCCAATAGCACAGATGACCATACAAAAGTTGCTTACGCCATCGCATCGCCTTCTGATCGGTACGATCCGTACACCTGCACGGCCGCTTATGGCGACGCCTTTTGCGCGACCTTCGAGCGTTGCATGGCATCGCAAGGCTTCGACGCCTGCTATGAAAAAATCGACCGCCAACTACCCTGAAAGGCGAATAAAGAACCCTCTATAGGTTTGAATAATAAGCGCTAGTCGCCTCCAGGCGAGTGGCCGGATCGCCTGCGGGAGCAAGCCAAGCCGCACGCTGACAGCCTTTCAGAAAAGGGTTACATTGGAGCGGTCGAACGGTCGGAATCAGGAGAAACAACATGCGGATAGTATTGCTACTGGTCGTGGTGGCCATCATCGGTTTCACCATGAAGCAATGGTTGAATCGCCCGCCATCCACGCCAACCGTGGTGCAAGAGGCGCGCGGCAGTGTGCCAACGACCCCGACCGTGCCGACCCGACCTCAAGACTTAAAGAAATTTGAGCAAGACATGAACCGCTTCATGCGAGATGCCGCCAAGCAATCGACCCGCGAAGCGCCTTAAGCGATGAATTTGATCGCCGGCTTGCTCCAACAATTTCCGGTGATGATTGTTGACGGTGCAATGGCGACTGAACTCGAACGTCGCGGTTGCGACCTGCGCGATCCGCTCTGGTCGGCCAAAATACTGTACGAAGTCCCTGAGCTGATCCGGCAAGTTCATCTGGATTACTTTCGGGCTGGGGCCGACATTGCGATCACCGCCAGCTATCAAGCCACTGTGGCAGGTTTTAAGCGACGCGGGCTGAACCATGAGCAAAGCCTGGAATTGCTGCGGCGCTCGGTCCAGTTGGCGTTGGAGGCGCGCGATGCGTTTTGGCGGGAACCGATCAATCGAGTGGGCCGGCTCCGGCCGCTGGTGGCCGCTTCGGTGGGGCCTTACGGCGCGGCTCTGGCCGACGGTTCGGAATATCGGGGCAATTATGGTTTGAGCGAAGCCGAGTTGATGGATTTTCACCGCCTCCGAATGGCCACCCTCCTCGAAGCTGGCCCGGATTTGCTGGCCTGCGAAACCCTACCCTGTTTGCTCGAAGCGCAAGTCTTGACGCATCTTTTGAGCGAATTTCCCGAGGCGAGCGCCTGGATCAGCTTCAGCGCGCGCGATGGGGCGCGCATCTGCCAGGGCGAAACCTTGGCGGAGTGCGCATCGTGGCTGGATCGATATCCCCAGATTGTCGCGGTGGGCGTGAACTGCACCGCTCCCCGCTATCTCCCCGCTCTGATTGAGGCCGCTCGCGCCGCCACTCGCAAACCGATTGTGGTGTACCCCAATTCGGGTGAAACCTATCAAGCCCACAGCCATTGCTGGGAGGGAACCGCTACCTGCGCCGAATTCACCGCGGAAGCGGAGCGTTGGTACGCCAGCGGCGCGCGCTTGATTGGCGGCTGCTGCCGTACCACACCCGATTATGTCGCAGCCCTAGCTCGCTGGGCGCGCCATCTCCATTCCGCGCCGTCATAACGGTGGGTAATAGCGATAACGGGCCATCTTCATTCACTCGTTCTTTCCGCGTTCACAGTCGCCTCGACTATAGGGTTGGCGACCGAACGACGACGCATTTGCCGCCATAGCCCGCCCGCACTGAAGCACGCCCAAGCCCAGCTCAGCCACTTGAGGACGGCAAACGCCAGCCATAAAGCCCAAGCCAACATCAAACCCCGATAGAACAGCATCGGCGCCGAAATCACCCAAGCGACAGGCAGCGGCCCCGTTATTCGATCCTGATACCAGTTTAATCGCCAAGCACTGGAGTCGTTACCCGCAATTTGCATCTCTGGCGGTCCCAGCAAACCCTGCCTGATGGCATCGAGCAAGGCGACGCCAGCCAGTAAAGCCAGCAAGATCAGACCCAATTGCAACAGATTGAATTTGAACGCTCCGATGTCTCGATTAGCCAGTGTCTTGCGCCATCGCAGCAACAGTAACCAACCCACGACTGCCACAATGCCCAAAATGTGGCTCTGGCTCAGTCCAATACCCAGCAAAAACCATTCATAAGCCCGGAATGGGGTATCGCTCACCCGCGCCAGAACAAGGGCGCCGGCTAAAATAACCAGCAATACTCCCCAGAATAGCACCGCTGGCCCCATCACCGGCCCACCGACTAGCAACACCCAGCGGTTGCGAGGCAAGCTCACGCTCAAGCGGCTGTTGACGCTGGGTCCGCCCAAATCCACCGTGGGGGTGGTGTAGCGCGCCTCAATCGCCCGCGGTTGACGCCAAACCAAGCTAATCCGCTGCACGCCGGGCGTCAGCGGCAAGACCACGCGTTGGCCCTGCTGCTGGAGCGGTTGCTCAGTGTCATTGATCCGAACGCTGCTCAGGGCCGCGCCCGCGGGCAAGGTCACGGTTTGATCGGCCCCGCGACTGGCGCGAACCGTCATTTCCAACGTGGCCTCGCTCAGTCGTTGCCCAGGAGTCAGATGCAATTCGCTTCGGTCGATGGTGGCGGTATTGCCGGGCACCCCTTCCGGCTTGCTGACCGTCAAGGTGATTTCCTCGCCAGGCCAAGGCCGCCATTCCGGCAACCACTCTCCTTCGGCATCGACCCGCCGCACCAGCGGGATACCCTGGCTTTGGACATGCCACAGCGGACCCGCGCGCAAGCGCCAAATCTCGACCAAATCGTCACGCTCGACTGCTTTGAGCACGAGGTGATCGCTCCGGCTTAACGTAGCCTCCCAAACGGCCTCGGTCTGATCCGGCGGCAGGTTCAGCAAGACTCGACCATCGCGCACTCGAACGCCAGGCGTGGTAATCCGTTCGCCGGGCAACAGCGGAATTTCCACCACCGCGGCGGAATCGGCCTGGCTCAACCGCCGGATTCGCGTTTGAACTTGCCAGTCGACATCCAGAATGACTTCCCGTTCGACTTGTACAAACGGCGGCATCACGCCCGCTTGGAGCGGCATTGCCGCTGTCTGGCGCTGCCGGGTCAACTGCAACTGTGGGTCGGCGCGACCCTCGACATAGCCCTCCAACAACCAGCCATCGACCTTGAATTCGACCTGGCCCGGCGTCATCGGTAGCGGCAATTGCAGGGTAGCGACTGTCTCTGGTACGGTGGCGACTACCGTCAGTTCGTGCAATCCAGTCGGCAACCGCAACCAAAGTAAATGATTTGGATCGCGAAAGAGAACCGCCGCCAAGCCATCCAGCTCAATGGAGCGCACGATGAGGCCTTCGCGCGGTAACGGCAGTGGCGCCGCCGTATCCACTTGCGCATGGAAGGACAAACGCAGCGTTAATTCGTGGCCTTCGGCGGTCAGGGTTAGCGCCGCCAAATCGCCACAGGGCTGACAGTCGGGCGGTTCGGTCAAACGCTCCCGCAACTGATCAAGCAACGCTGGCGATGGCACTGCGTCGGCCTCAGCTGGCCTCATCACGCCAAACAGCGCCGCAGCGAACAACAAGCATAATACGGTCGCGTGAACTGAGACTCTGTTTCCTTCTTCCCCAACCGACGCTGGCGCTCCAGTTTGCGCTCCTTCGTCGCTGGAGCCAGGCGACGCGGGAGAAATTTTTTGTTGGTCGGCCACCAACACCCGCCCGATCATCGCAAGCAACAGGAACAACCCAAGCAGTAACAGAATGCGGGTGCCCCAAGGCGGTAGCAACCATAGATGCAATCGCTCGTCAGCCGCCACGGGGCCGTTCCAACGCAGCATCGCCCTTTGCCAAGTCCATGCGGGCAATCCGGGGCCAGTCTGGACTTTGATATCCGGCGCATATTGCTTGAGTTTTTTCAAGCGTTCTTCCTTGATCGGCGCTATTGAAGCCGGAGCCTTATTGTAGGACTGCATTTCATTCATGGCTTGAGACAGAGGGCCACTGGCACCCGCTGGCTGATCGGCCAGCAGCATCCCAAAGCTGAACGGCTCCAGTTGCGGGTAAAGGGCGCTGCGCACCTGCTGAACGGCAAACACCCCGCCAAGCACCAATAAGGTCAAAAGCGCCAGCCAGCGATAAAAATTGACCACGGCATACCAGCGTCCTGGCGGCAACAGCCGCAGCAGGGCGATGGCGGCCAAAACATTCAACCACACATACCGTGGCGCGTTCGGCTCATGATAGCAGAGCACCATTCCGAGCAACGCCACTAAACCCCAGCTCCAACCCCACAACTTGGCAAAACCGATGGCCACCACCAGCACGATGAACAGCTTGAACAGATTCCAGGAATCGAGCCAGGTATTGCTGGCGGTATCTGGGCCGAATGCCCCCAGCAGCCGCCAACCGGGCGGCAGATTGAGTAAGGCGCTGATCTTCTGAGGAGCGGCCCGCCAACCCACCGCCGGCAAATCGCCCACGACAGTGGGCTCCAACCGACTGTCAGCCACCAGTTGCAGGTTGCTCAGCTGCCGCGCCTCAACGCCCGCAGTCCCAGCGCCTGGTAATTGGGTGATGAACTGATTTTCGCCGTTTATCTCTACCCGGCCTAGCCGAAGCGCGGGGGCGGCTTCCAGCCGGGTTGCGTTCAAATTACCAGTCAAACGATCCTGTACGGTATAACCGTTACCGGCGAAATCCAGCCAAAGCGTGCGATCCAGCGTCAACCGTTCTGGCGCGGATTCCATTTCGCCGCGCGTGCGGTTAACAAACCGGAGCGTATCACTCGGTTGTATCAAATAAGTGGGCCATTGCCGCCATGCCTCAGGCAGGTTGGTTTGCGCTGGATCAAGCGCCGGTACCCCTTCCACTTGAACCACGCGCAGAATATTTTGCGGCTGAAAGCTCCAGATTTCCTGCTGTGGCCATGGCTCCGCGACAGCGGGCTGAGTGAGGGTGTCCACCGGCCCACGATGGCGCGCGGTCAGGCTGATCGTCCAGTTCCCCGGCCGCAATTGCACCCGCAGTCGGCCATCCGACTCCAGCCGGGTGGGCAGCGGACTATCCAGCGCTAGCGGCAAAAACTCTGGCAGCAGCACAGGGCCAAGCGTCTCTTCTCGCGCCTGCCCCGACACGCGCAATTCCAGGCGGGTCACTACTTCAAATGGAATACCGTCGCCCAACAACCGAAACACCTGTAGATCGAGACTGTCTTGCTGGGCCGGCTCGGTCGGGCGCCGACGCAGCCACAGAAGGCCATCGTCCTCCAGCCGAGATACCGCCACCGCTTGTCCGTCAACCGACAACTCCAGCAGTGCGTTTTGGGTGGGAACCCGAATCGATTCCGGCAACGCACGCCAGACGAAGCGCCCGCTGATACGATGGCTGCCGGGGGAGGCTTTGAGGGTTGGTCGCTGATTCCGCTCCAACACGGGCATCAATTGATCGTCCAAGCGCACCTCACGCGGCCAGTGTTGGCGATCACCAGGCAGAATCAACCAGCTTTCCCGGTCGGTATACACTTTCTGCTCAAACTCGCCACCCCGGTCATCGAGCGTCAACTTCAGCGCCGTGGGCCAAACGCATTGCCGCTGGCTTACCGCATCGTAATTGACAGGACAGCGCCGATCCAGCTGATCCTGTAGCACCCAATCGATCCAAGGCTGCATTGGGGCTGGAATCGAAGACAGCACATTCTGGGGAATCGACCATCCCGGTAACAGATCAGCCGCCAGGATCGACGGGGTGAAAAATCCCAGCCCCAACACCAGCAGAAGCCGCAGTCGATTGCTGAAGACGAGACAAGCCGATAACCTATCTGCACGCATCGGGATCTCCCTGGAGTCTCTCCGCTAGAGCGATTGATACCAGAATTGGCAATAGCAGACAGTATACAAACTGTTTCTCGCGGCACGGGCTTCCTGCTTGGAGATCCCGCTTGTCGCACTATCGAAGTGCTAACGCGGTGCCATCGAAAATAAAAAATATGCACGCCACCAGCCACCGCTACCGGGCGTATTGACGAAGCGCGAACCGCGGCGGCGATCTCTTTGCAAGCCACTCCGGTTTTATTTTGACAACTTTGCATTTTTTTGCATCCAAGCACCGCAATCTTCCGTATACAGAAGAAGCCTGACCCTACACTACTTTGCTGACAGCATGTTTTTCGAGAATAACACCATGCGCGACACTTTTCCTTTGCTAGTGACAACTGATTTTCCCAGCGTTTATCGCGATCGCATCGACACGCTGCAAGCCAATCTCGGTTATCGCTGCAATCAATCCTGCACGCATTGCCACGTCGCGGCCAGCCCTCAGCGCACCGAGGAAATGAGCTGGAAAACGATGGAATTGATTCTGGCCTATTTGGCGGCGCGAGGGATTGCGACCCTGGACCTGACCGGCGGCGCGCCGGAGTTGAATCCCCATTTCCGCGCTCTGGTCAGGCACGCCCGCGAACGCGGGGTTCACGTCATCGACCGCTGTAATCTGACTATCCTCAACGAAGCGGGCCAGGAAACTCTAGCCGTTTTCTTGGCCGATCACACCGTCGAACTGACTGCGTCCCTGCCTTGCTATTTGGAGGAGAACGTCGACCGCCAGCGGGGGAAAGGCGTGTTTGAATCCAGTCTGGCCGGCTTGCGGCAGATCAATGCGCTCGGTTACGGCCAGCCAGGGAGCGGCTTGATACTAAATCTCGTCTACAACCCTATCGGCCCGGTGCTTCCGCCCGACCAATTTTCGTTGGAGGCGGCTTACCGGCGAGAACTCGCTGAACGTTACGGCATCGCCTTCACTCGCTTGTTCGTGCTGGCCAACATGCCGATCCAGCGCTTCGGCAGCCAATTGCTCACCAAAGGGCAATTCACGCCCTATATGGATTTGCTGAAATCCGCGCATCGCGACGACAATCTCAATGCAGTCATGTGTCGCAATCTCATTTCGGTTGACTGGCAAGGTTATGTTTATGATTGCGATTTCAATCAGATGCTTGATCTGCCGCTGGGCGCTGGCGGCGCGAGTCCCACTCATTTATCGGCGCTGCTGGAACAGGAATTGACTGGCGCTCAAGTGCGGGTTGCCGACCACTGTTATGGTTGCACCGCCGGACAAGGCAGCAGTTGTGGCGGAGCCCTCGACGCCGTGCATTGATATCAGTAACCTGGCCAGTAGTTGATTTCAAAAATACGCTTGCAATCCGATCTCGCACTCGTGGATACCTTCCTGATAGCGCCAATTGATCCGAAGCGATAAATTCCGATCTAAAACCAAATTCTGCTCTAACGAAGTTTGTAAAACGGCTCCGCCTTCGTTGAAAGGATGATTCAACCAAGCGGCTTTCGCCAAGACCTTCCAGCGCGCTGTCGGCTCCAACAAGGCCCCGCCCAGAAATCCAAATCCCGCTCGATACGCATCGGTCGACTTGGAACTGTAATGCAATTCCAGTCCCGGCACCGCGAACCAAACGGTCCGCCACGGCCAACGCGTTTGGCCCGCCACCCCTAACCCCCCGCTGATATTGAAAGCGGCGCAATCAAAGCAATCTCGGCTGGGATAGGGTTCCCAGCCCACATGAATCCGCCATGCGGGGCGAGGCGTCAACGTATTGATCGGCGGCAGGGAGGTAATATCGAGCAAGGTTAAGTGATTAAGCGTTAACTGGTCCCGGTCTTCATAGCGACGAACCGCTATACCGAGAATTTCAATTTGCGCATCGGGCGTATAGCCGGCCTCCGGTTCCAGCAAATCGTGATAGCTGGCCCGCGCATTCAACTCGATAAACCCGACCCCCTCGCGCTGGCCGAAACGAATACCGGCCCGACGTGAGGCGTGACCGAGTTCGGGCCGGCTGGCGTAAGGCTCGATGGGGACCGGCGCGGCGACGGCCCGCAGGTGGTTGCGCGCGATCAACAACCGGTGCGCCGTTCCATCGGGTGGCGCTTCATAACCCTCTTTAAGCGCTCCCGCTTGGCTATACCGCCGCTCGCTCAACGCGAGTTCCAATAGCAGCGCCTGCCGCTCCCGCGCCAGTCGGACGAACTCGGCTTGAGTGGCGATGGTGGGGTCGTTTCGCAAGCGGCGCGCCAATCGCCGCTCCCGCGCGGTTAACGCTTCATAGCGGCGGTTAATCGTGGTGCCGCGCGCCGGGCGGGCGATTACTTCCTCCACCCAGTCCGGCTGACGAATCAGTGGCGAATCGTATCGGCTGGCAACGTCCAAAGTATAAATTTATCGCTCAGCCTTAAATTTGGATCGGTGACTTCCAGTAGCGTCAATAATTGCCAAGCACAGTTCTCGCGAAAAAGTAATAATCGAATCGGACGCCGCGCAGCTCCCAAACATGTTCTATCAAACGCCGGAATTGTGGCTGGCTTAAATGCAACCGGTATTCCCAAAGATCGCGGCTTTCCAGATCGCTATAGGTTCGCACCAGTTTGTAGTAGGGCTGAATCTCAAATTGACCCTCAAAACGGCCACTGATGCCGTCTACCGCATACCTCAAGGCATTACTGTTGGAATCGTCGGCGGCGTAATTGATGGCGTAGGCCAGCAACCGAGTCTGTTCGGTCTGGCCGCGCCGATCCAGGCGTAACAACGTGTGACCGAACAAGGAGGCTGGATTGTTGAGATAAGCCGAGGCAAAGACCAGGGTCGCCGATTCCGCGTTCAGTTCGCGCAACCAATGCTGGAAGCGTTCGCAGTTTTGCGGTTGCAGCCGACGGCCATCAAAGCCCAGCTCTCCTTTCAGCCATTGATAACGTGCCATAAAAGCGCATTGGGCGGGTTGTGGATCGGCCCCCACCCTATCGGATTTGAAAAAAGCGCGCAGTGTGGCCGCCAGTTCGGCGCGCGGATCAGTCTTCCCGGTCGGATCTAAAAAGAAATGTGGATCGTCGGCGTCGCTAATTACCCCTTCGGCGTTGCCGACAGAACGGTAGTGCAGCAATGTCCGCCACTGGCGACGCGCCGACAAACCAGCGGCGTCGGCGCGATCCAGCAATTCAGCCAGATAAGCGGCATCGGCACGGGCCTCCGCCGCCCAAAGCCACAAACCGAGCAGCAAACCAACCGCGAGACGGGTATCGAAGAGAATGACGCCGCTCAGTTCAAAGTAAGCCGTTGGCTGAAGCGCGGGTCGGCCTGCATTTCTCCTTTCAACGCCGCCAGCATTTCAGGAGCGGTGGTGCGATCACTGGGGAATAAGACCGTGAATTTATCGCGGGCTAGCATAAAAAATGCCGGCTGGCGATTGGGGTCGATCTCCAGCAATACCGCCAGCGAACTGAGGTGCTCACCTTGACCAACCGCCATGTCACTCCGCAGCGACTCCAGATTGAGCTTCGCAAATTCAGTGATCTGTTCCCGCCGATTCATGAATGTCGTCTTATCGGAACCGCTGGTTGTGCCGCTAGCGCCAGAACTGGGATCACTGACGACGGTACAGGCGCCACCCACAAGGCCGAGGGTGGCGATTAAGGCAACATTAAGCAAACGTTTCATAGCCTTTTCCTCGTGGCGTTGTCGGATATTCTTACAAGGTCGCGGTCATGCCATGATTCATGGGGACGCCGGCGATTCAAAATCCGAATCCGCACCCCGCAGCGGGCTGTTATTAGTTTAGTGAGAATCACGATTCCTAGCACTTCCAATTATTCGATCTCTGCTTTTAAGGAATGATCCGCATGAAAAGCCATATCTCGCTGATCTTGCTCTCCACCCTGCAATGCAATGCGGATTGTGAATATTGCTTCGAGAACAAAACCACCGACCGCCTGACTCTCGACCGGCTAGGCGAAATGATCCGCAAGGTGCTGGATTATATGGTGGAAAAATCGCTGGCGACGCTCAATATCTACTGGCAGGGCGGCGAGGCCATGCTGCTACCTCCAAGCTGGTACGAGCAAGCCAACGCGCTCATTCAACGTGAAGCGGAAGCCCGCGACAAGCAAGTCGTTCACAGCCTGCAAAGCAATATGCTGGCTTATAGCTCCCGCTGGAACAAGGTCATCGCCGAGATGTTTGGCAACAGCGTCGGCACCTCATTGGATTACCCTAATCTCCACCGCAAACTGCTCGGCCAAGGCCCCGAAAACTACAACGAAATCTGGAGCCGACGAGTTCGCGAAGCACGGGCGGCGGGCATTGAAATCCAAGTGATCGCGGTTCCCAATCAGGCGACGTTGGAAATCGGCGCTGAACGATTTTACAGCTATTTTGTGGATGAACTGGGGGTCACCGATTTCCAGGTCAACACGCCGTTTCCAGGCGGCGAAACCACGGCCGCCAAGAAAGAACTGCCAGTGGCGGAAGTAGAAAAACTTAGCCGCTTTTACACTGAACTGGCCGATGTCTGGCTGGAGCGCGGCTACCATAGCGGCGTGCGGGTCGGCCCGCTTGATGCTTTGCTGCAACACTTCCGCCACCAACCGACCACACTGCCCTGTATCTGGAGCGACAATTGCGCCAACTCCCTCGTCTCCATCGATGCACGGGGCTATGTCGCGCAATGCGATTGCTGGGTGACCAGCTACCCAGACTACCATTATGGCAACATCTTCGAATGTGATAGCTTCGGCGAACTGCTCAAAAATAGCCCCGCTCGCCAAAAGTTTAACGAGCGCCCCATTCAATTGATCCAGCGTGATTGCCTCAGCTGCGACTATTTATCGCTCTGCCATGGCGGCTGTCCGGTACGAACTTATACCGTACACGGCACTTTGTTCGAAAAAGACCCTTATTGCGGTTTGTATAAGGCGATGTTCGGCCGCATGGCCCGCGCGGCGCGCGAACTGGCGCGCGAAGCGGTTGTCGTGCGTCCCGTAGCGGCCTGATCGTTCCCAAGCAAATATTCCACGTGGAATATTTTTGCTTGGAGGTAGCGCCTGCTCCATTCGCTACAAGTAAGGGACTTGTAAAATGGCGGGTGAAAGAGTGCGGCTCGGCAAATTATTCCACGTGGAATAGCCCACTCGGTGAATAGTTTCGGACAGCCGCCCGACGATCCAGGCGTATCAATTCGCATAGGTCACGCGGTTTATTCGCCTTTGAACTGGGGCTTGCGTTTCTCCAGAAACGCGGTCAAACCTTCCTGATAATCATGACTATCGTACACAGTGCGACGCAAGCCCTGGATGCGCTCAAACAATTCGGGGGTAATCGAACGGGCGCTGGACAGCAGCCGCAATTCTTCCTTCATGACAGCGATGCTCAGCGGCGCGTTAGCCACAACCTGAGCGGCGAGGCTATAGACGAAAGCCTCGATTTCCTCAGCCGGTTTGATGTAGTTAATGACGCCCAGATTCAACGCTTGCGTGGCCGGGATCGGTTGCGCCGTGAACAGCATCTCTTTAGCCACTGGCAGCGGGATCATATTCATCACCGTCAGCAGACCACCCAGATTGTAGGGGACGCCAAGTTTAGCCGGAGTGATCGCGAAAGTAGCCTCAGGCGTGGCGACCAGGATATCGCAAGCCATCGCCACCTCGCAGCCGCCGCCCCAGACGCCGCCCTCGATCAACCCCAACACGGGCGCGGGGTATTCCTGAATGGCTCGAATGACCACCCGCAAGGAATCGGCCCACCCCAGCGGATCGCGGCCCCGACTCGGCAGCTCGCTAACATCGTGACCGGCCGACCAAACTTTGGCGCCGCTGGGCGCACGCAATACAACTGCTCGGATACTCTGTTCCTTGAAGGCTTCGAGCGCAATGGTGACTTCTTCGATCAGCGCCTCACTCAGGGCATTACGCTTGGCGACATGATTCATGGTAATCGTGCCGATAGCGTTCTCGGTTTCAGTGAGAATCAGAGACACATTGCTCTCCTCGGTAGCGCACTTTATGCTGATGACAGGCCTGATAGGCGGGTATTCCACGTGGAATATTCCAGCTTAGGCGGTTAGACATTGGAGTATTCCACGCGGAATATTATAAGTTGGAATCAAAGTTTCGACTGCAACCTAGCGTAGGCCACAGGCATAAACATGCTTTACTCGTCGTTATTTAGTTGTTTCCATTAGTAGAATTTGGAGGTTAACTCAAGACCATGCGCAACCAATTGAAGAAATCTTGGCGATATACCCCCTTGCTGGCCGCCCTACTGATTGGATTGGCCGAAACGGCTTCAGCAGCCGAAACAGCGCTCGACCGCTACGTCGCCAAACCTGACTCAAACTATAGCTATCAGCAGTATAGGGTCCGCCGTGAGATCGGTTACGACGCTTACTTTCTCAACATGACATCCCAGCAATGGCGCTCCGCAGCCGAAGTGGATCGGCCGATTTGGCGGCATGAGATGATCGTGGTTATTCCGCAGATTGGATTGGATACCACCGACACGGCAATTTTATTGATCGATGGCGGCGATAATATCGGCGATCCCATCGATAACGTGGATCAAAATGTTGGATTGGCGGCGATCGCGGCTGGCACCGTGCTGGCGGTGATACGCCAAGTACCCAATCAGCCGCTTTACTTTACCGATGATCCTGGGCGCGGTCGGCAAGAAGATGAAATCCTCGGCTACAGCCTGGGCAAGGCGTTGGATACCGACGATCCCGAATGGGCGGTGCATCTGGCGATGACCAAAGCCGCTGTCCGCGCCATGGACACGGTGCAAGATTTTACCGCGGGCAAAGGTAAAACCATCAACAAATTCCTGGTGATGGGTGGTTCCAAACGCGGTTGGACGACCTGGTTGACCGCCGCGGTGGACAAACGCGTCAAAGCCATCATCCCAGCCTCGATCGACATGCTGAACCTGGGTCAGCAATTCGTGCATCACTGGGAAGCTTATGGCTTCTTCGCGCCGGCGTTGCGGGATTACGTGGAGTTCAATCTGCCCTGTCGATTCCAGACACCGCGGGGTCAGGAGTTATTGCGGGTGGTCGATCCTTACGCCTACCGCGACCGCTACACCATGCCCAAGCTGATTCTCAACGCGAGCGGCGACCAATTTTTCGTCACCGACTCTTGGCGGCTTTATTACGGCGATCTGCCTGGTCCGAAATGGATGCGCTATACCGCCAACACCGACCATAAGCAGGAAGAAGACACCATCATCAAGGCGTTATCCTGGATCGATGATGTACTGGACAACAAAACCAGCCCGCAAATCACCTGGAACATGGAAGGGCAAAACACGCTTCGCATCGTACCGACGACGCCGCCAAAACAGGTGCGGTTGTGGCAGGCGACCAACCCCAATGGTCGGGATTTTCGACTGGAATTATTGGGGCCAGCCTGGAGCAGTCAAATCCTGACGGCAAATCCCGATGGCAGCTACTCTGGCACCGTGCAGCAACCACCCAACGGCTGGACCGCGTTTTTCATTGACGCCACCTTTGCAACCGCCGGGGATATCGAACCCGATCAAGTCTACTCGACCGGCATCCAAATTATCCCGGATATCTTGCCATTCGCCGGACAAGCTTGTGGCGGAAATTTCAAGGCCAACTTGGAAAGCCCGCAACAAAGTGCGTTCAAAAGCGGGGTAGGGCTGATTCGCGGTTGGGTTTGCGACGCCAACACGGTGGAGGTGCAAATCGACAATGGCGCACGCCAGCGGGTCGCTTATGGCACCACGCGCGAAGATACGGCCACGGTATGCGGCGATACCAACAACGGTTTTGGCTACACCTTCAACTGGAACCGTCTCGGCAACGGCAACCATAGCGTGCGCGCTTTCGTTAACAATACTGAATTTGCGCACAGCAACTTCAATGTGACTACCTTGGGGCAAGAGTATCTGCGCGGCGCTAGCGGCGAATACACGCTGCCCAATTTCCCGCAAGCGGGTAAGAGCGTCACGCTACGCTGGTCGGAACCCCATCAGAATTTCGTGATCGTGGGGGCCAGCCAAAATTCAGCCACCGCCCAATCCGCTGAAGCGACTCCCTTCGCTTCTGCCGAGGCTTATCTAGAAAGCCCACAACAAGGATCGTTTGAAAGCGGTATCGGGCTGATTCGCGGTTGGGTTTGCGACGCTAACACGGTGGAGGTGCAAATCGACAACGGCGCACGCCAGCGGGTCGCTTATGGCACCACGCGTGAAGACACGGCCACGGTGTGCGGCGATACCAACAACGGTTTTGGCTACACCTTCAACTGGAACCGTCTCGGCAACGGCAACCATAGCGTGCGCGCTTTCGCTGATGGGACGGAATTCGCTAATATCAACTTCGCAGTGAGTACCTTGGGAGACGAGTACTTGCAAGGAGCCAGCGGCGAATACACGCTACCCAATTTCCCGCAAGCGGGTAAGAGTGTTACGGTGCGTTGGTCAGAATCCGATCAGAATTTTGTGATCGTCAAAGCTCAATAACCGTTCAATTCTCAACCAGCCCTCTCCTATTCGCGGGGGAGGGTTTTTTATCGCTCCCGCAATGCTCGCCGCAGCACCTTACCCGCCGCCGAAATTGGCAACGCTGCGACAAACTCGACGTAGCGAGGAATTTTGTACTTGGCCAACTGCCCGCCAAGATACGCTAGCACATCCTCAGTGGTCGCGGTATGTTCCGGTTTGAGCACCACATACGCCTTGCCAACTTCACCCCATTTGGCGTCGGGCACGCCGACCATCGTGCATTGAAACACCACCGGATAGCGGTACAGCACCGCTTCAATTTCCGCTGGATAGACGTTCTCGCCACCGGAGATGAACATATCCTTGAGGCGGTCAACGATGAAGAAATACCACTCCTCGTCATGCCTCGCTAGATCGCCGGTGTGAAACCAACCCTCATTGTCAATCACGTCCGCCCAAGCCGCCGCGTTGTTAAAATAACCGGAAGCGAGACTGGGGCCTTTCAATACCAGTTCGCCCACCTGGTGAGGTCCAAGCGGGTGGTTGTCGCTATCGACGATGCGGGCGTCTATGTAGAAGTTTGGCCGACCGATGCTACCCGCCTTGCGGATCGCGTCTTCGGGGGCCAGCGCGAACAAGCCGGGGCCGAATTCGGTCATGCCAAAGCCCTGCTTGAAGCGGATGCCTTTCTCGCGGGTGTATTGCTCGACCAGCGGCACCGGTAATGGCGCGCCGCCGCTGGTGCAAAAGCGCAGCGAACGCAAATCAACCGACATGACAAGCATCTGCTGAAAATTCCCCGCGCCGATCACAACACCATTTTCGCCGTCGGCTTGCGATCCTATTTGGATTCGGTGGAAAGTTTCGCCGATCCACGCCGGATTAGCCCGGCGTGTTGAAGTCCCGCGCGAAAACTCCCCTTTCCCAGAGGAAGAGGGGATTCGGCGAAAAATTGTGATTGGCGACCGCTTTCACGCCGCCAAGTTTTGCGCGGCGAAGTCCCAGTTGAGCAAATGATCGAGCACCGCCGCACATAATCGGCCCGCCGATTCTGGTAATCCAGATAATAGGCGTGCTCCCAAACATCGACGGTCAGTAACGGTTTTTGATCGCGGGCGATGGGGGTATCGGCGTTGCCGGTTTTGGTGATGGCCAGCTTATCGCCGTCCTTAACTAGCCAGGCCCAGCCGCTGCCGAATTGGCCGGTCGCCGCTTTAGCAAATTCCGCCTTGAACTTGTCGTAATCGCCAAAGGATTTGTCGATCAACTCCGCCATCGCGCCGGTCGGCTTGCCACCACTCTTGGGCTTCAGGCTGTTCCAGTAAAAGGTGTGATTCCAAACCTGCGCCGCGTTATTGAAAACAGCAGCCTGGTCCGCCTTGCCAGCGGTCGCCCTGACAATCGCTTCCAGCGATTGATCAGCCATCGGGCTGCCAGCGACTAACTCATTAAGCTTGCTCACATAGCCTTGGTGATGCTTGCCGTAATGAAAACCGATGGTGTTAGCCGAAATCACCGGACTCAACGCATCATCCGCGTAGGGCAGGGGCGGCAACGTGAACGGGCCAGCGGCAGCGGCGCGCGCAATGCGTGGCAGTACTAAATCACCGAAGGTCAGCACAGCGGAACCGGCCAGCAATGTGGTCAGAAAACGGCGGCGATTCAGAGCGTAATCGGAGAGAATGACAGGCATCGAATGGACTCCTGGTAAAGCGCGCCGCGCCCGAAAAGCGCCAGCGCGTGGGATCGATTTGATTCCAAGTGTAGATGATTACAACAGAATGATTTTCAGCGCATAAACCACCGCAATTCCCACCAGACCCTGCACCAGCGTGCCCAGCGAATGGCACTTGTAGGCGAGATCGACTTTCAGGCCGGAAAACTGCGACACAACCCAGAAATAAGAGTCGTTGGCGTGGGAAATCACCATCGCGCCGCAACCAACCGCCATGGTGGCCAGCACCGCGCCCATCGGAGTTGCCAGTCCCAGCGATTCCAGTAATGGGTAGACGATGGCCGAGGTGGTAATCAGCGCCACGGTCGAGGAACCCTGGGCGGTCTTCAAGGCGGCGGCGATGATAAACGGCAGTAAAATGCCCAGATTGAAGGTAGCGAGGCTCGCGCCGAGATAATCGGCGATCTTGCTCGCGGCCAGCAGGGCGCCGAGCGATCCACCCGCCGCGGTAATCATGATGATCGCCGCTGAATCCTTGATCCCTTCACCGACCCAGCCGGACAGCACTTCCTCGTTCAATTTCGGCACCAGACTCAAGCAAAACAACAACCCCAGCAGCAAAGCGACCATCGGCTCGCCGATAAAATCGAGCGTCAGCTTGAGCGCACCGCTCCCGAACGGCAGGCTGGGAAAATTGGCGACCGATTTCAGCGCGATCAACACGATAGGCAACGCCAGCGGCGTAAACGCCTTAAAGGCACTGGGCAGGGTTTGGTACTTCGCCCGCAGTTCCTCGTAAGAAATCGAGGTTTCCGCTAGCACCTGATAGTGGCTGGCAAAGCGTGTGGCCCATAGATAGCCGGCAATGGTGACTGGGATTGCCACCATCAATCCGATGAAAATCACCATTCCCAGATCGGCGTGCAGATTATTCGCCGCCGCGATGGGACCGGGCGTTGGCGGCACCAGGGTATGAGTGGCATACAGTCCAGTAGACAGCGCGGTCGCCATGACCGCCATGGAAACGCCGGTTTTCTTCGACAGCGACTTGTTCAAAGCCGATAGGATGACAAAAGCGGAATCGCAGAACACCGGAATCGAGGTAATGTAGCCGATCAGACTCATTGCCAATGCCGGACGTTTCGGCCCGACCAGCTTGAGGATGGTTTCGGCCAGCGTCAGCGCCGCGCCGGTTTTTTCCAGAAATACGCCGATGATGGTGCCGGCGATGATCACGATGCCGATACGCTCCGCCGTGCCACCGAAGCCCTTCATAATGGTTTTAGCGATCTCGACCGGATTCATCCCAACCGCGAAGCCAACAAAGAAACTAGCCGCGAGCAGAGCCAGAAAGGCGTGCACTTTGAAGCGGGAGATGAGCGCCACGATCATGATAATGGCGATCAGCAGGATGACGAGTAACAGTGGCCCCTGCACCATGGCATTACCCCCTACAGTTAGTTGTTATAAAAGATTTTCCGGGCTACCGACGCACTGCCTGGACAATTCGGCACAAGCGCGCGGCGGCGGCTTCAATCAATGTTTCGCCCGCGTTCATCGCCTGTTCCAGCGTCATCGGCTTGTCACAGATGCTCAGTAGCGCGTCAATACCGTGGCTCAACAGCGTGTCGGTACCCTCGCCCAGCGCGCCGGAGAGGCAGAACACCGGCGTTTTGAATTGTTTGGCGACTTTGGCGACGCCGACCGGCGCTTTGCCGAAAGCGGTCTGAAAATCGGTGCGGCCCTCGCCGGTGATGACGAAATAGGCATCCTTGACCACCTCGGCGAAATGCACGGCCTCCAGCACGATATCGACACCGGGCCGGAGCTGGGCCGGAGTGAAAAACAGCATGGCTGCACCCAGGCCACCCGCCGCGCCCGCACCCGGTTGCTCCGCCGCCTGCCGTCCGGTGGCTTGGGTGGCGAGATCGGCGAAGTGGGCGAGGGCGGCATCCAGTTCCGCGACGATTTCCGGCGTCGCGCCCTTTTGCGGCCCGAACACGGCGGATGCGCCGCGCGGGCCACACAGCGGATTGTCCACATCGCAAGCCACGGTGATTGCCGTTTCCCGCAAGCGCGAGTCAACCCCGCTAAGATCAATCTGCTTCAGACCCGCCAAGGCCGCACCGCCATAGGGCAGTTCCGCGCCATCTGCTCCGATGAAACGGATACCGAGCACCTGCGCCATCCCTGCGCCGCCGTCATTGGTGGCGCTACCGCCAATGCCCATGATGATTCTGCGCAACCCAGCATCCAGGGCGGCGCGTAAGAGTTCGCCAGTGCCGAAGGTTGTGGTCAGGCGAGGATTGCGTTGCGCGGAGGTTAGCAAGGGCAGACCGGATGCGGCGGCCATTTCGATCACGGCGGTTTTGCCATCGCCGAGAATGCCCCATTGGGCGGTGGTTGGGTTGCCCAAAGGGTCAGTGACCTGGGTCTGGCGAAACTGTCCGCCGGTGGCGGTCACCAGCGCCTCGACTGTGCCTTCACCGCCATCGGCAATAGGCACTTTGCAGACTTCAGCAGTGGGGAACACTTGGCGGATGCCACGTTCCATCGCCTGGGCGACGGCCACGGCTGACACACTGCCCTTGTAGGAATCGGGAGCGACGACAATGCGCACGATGCACCTCTGAATCAGCGTGGATTGGCGATCTATACGGCTAGAGCCACATAGCCTTGATTGAGCCTAGACGCGGGACTGATGGATGACAAGGTGACTCACATCCGGTTGGCTGCGTTGCCTTTCCACAAAAAAATCCACGCCGACCACTGCGTCCAGACGCCTCGTCATGCGGCCCCTCTTGGTCAATGTATGGATTCGATGGCGGTGACATTGTAAGCGCCCTTTTCACTCGCTTGCAGATCAAACTTAACTTTATCGCCGACCTGGATCTTGTTGGCTAACGCCCTGTCCGCCAGCCGGAAATCCATCAGCATGCGCGGCCATTGCAGCGTATCAATCGGATCGTGGTCAATGATCACCTTGCCCGCCCCCGCATCAACGCTTTTCACGGTGCCGGTGGCGGCAATAACTTGACTCGCGCTGACAGCGGGGGTGGCGCGCTGGGCGTGGCTCGTATCGGCCGCTAACGCCACGCCGCTGCCGAGCAATAAGGCCAAGCCGGTCGGAACAAAAACTGCTTCTTCATAGTGCCTCCAGGGTTATTGAGTTGAATGATCACAATTCGACCGCCAAGGGCGCGGCAGTTTTCGGATTTTTCCGCCGAATTCGCATTTCCTGCCAGATTAGAAACACCGCCGGAATTACTACCAACGTCAACAGGGTAGCGCTGACCATGCCCCCGACCATCGGCGCGGCGATGCGGCGCATGACTTCCGATCCGGCGCCTTCGCCGTACATGATTGGCAACAAGCCAACGATGATGGTGGCGACCGTCATCATTTTCGGTCGCACTCGCAACAGCGCACCTTCAATCACTGCCTCGCGCAATTCGACAACCGTCACGCGCCGGTTTTCAGTCCGCGCTGCTTCGCGCCGCTTCGCCAGCGCCTGATCGAGATAGACCAGCATCACCACGCCGGTTTCCGCCGCCACGCCCGCCAACGCAATAAAACCGACCCCAACCGCCACCGACAGGTTGTAGTGCAGCCAGTACAACAGCCAAATCCCGCCCAGCAGCGCAAACGGCAGCGTCGCCATAATCAAAATCGCCTCGCCCAAACGGCCAAAGCTCAGATACAGCAGCAGAAAAATCACCGCCAGCGTAACCGGTGCCACCACTTGCAATTTAGCCAGCGCACGGTTCAGATATTCATACTGGCCCGACCAACGCAGCGAATAGCCCGCCGGTAACGCCACCTGCTCCGCGACCGCTGTTTGCGCCGCGGTGACGAACGAACCGATATCGCGGCCCTGAATATCGACGTAAGTGATGCCGGTCAGCCGGGCGTTTTCGCTCTGGAGCATCGGTGGCCCATCGGTGATTTTGACTGCGGCAATCTGTTCCAGCGGCACGGCGGCCCCGCCCGGCGTGATGATCGGCAACACCCGCAGCCGTTCCAGCGAATCGCGCACCGCTTGCGGGTAGCGCAGATTGACCGGGTAGCGCTCCAGCCCTTCCACCGTTTCGGTGATGTCCATGCCGCCGACGGCAGTGTTGATCACATCCTGCACATCGCTGACGTTCAAACCCAGCCGAGCGGCGGCCAGCCGGTCGATGGCGATATCGACGTAGCGCCCGCCCGCCACTCGCTCCGAATAAACCGAAGTCGCGCCGGGAATGGCGCGGATCACCTGCTCCAGCCGCTCGCCGACCTGCTGGATCACCGCCGGATCGCTGCCCGCCACCTTCACCCCCAGCGGTGTTTTGATGCCGGTCGCCAGCATGTTGATCCGATTCTTGATCGGCATCACCCAGGCATTGCTCAAACCCGGCAGGCGGACGATCCGATCCAGCTCCGCGATCAGATCGGCGGTGCTGAAGCCCGGCCGCCACTCGGCGCGCGGCTTTAGCTGAATCGCGGTTTCGATCATGCTCAGCGGCGCGGGATCGGTGGCGGTTTCCGCCCGCCCGACCTTGCCGAATACCCGCTGCACTTCCGGCACCGCTCGAATCAGCTTGTCGGTCTGTTGCAGGATTTCGACCGCCTTGCCGATGGCGATGGCCGGAAACGTGGTCGGCATGTACAGCAAATCGCCTTCGTCCAGATCGGGCATGAACTCGACGCCAAGCCGCTGTAACGGCCACCACGCGGTCAAGGTCAGCAGTCCCGCCAGCAGCAGCACCGGCCACGGATGGCGCAGCACCAGCGCCACGAATGGCCGATAGACTGCGATCAACAGCCGATTCAACGGATTTTTCTGTTCTGGCAAGATGCGGCCGCGCACGAACCAGCCCATCAGCACCGGAACCAACGTAATGGACAATCCAGCCGCCGCCGCCATCGCGTAGGTTTTGGTGTAGGCCAGCGGCGCGAACAAGCGGCCTTCCTGCGCTTCCAGGCTGAACACCGGCAGAAAGCTGAAGGTGATGATCAGCAAGGAGAAAAACAGCGGCGGCCCGACTTCCGCCGACGCCGCTTGCACCACCCGCCAGCGCTCGGCGGCGTCGCGTGGTTGGTTGTGTTCGAGATGCTTATGCAGGTTTTCGACCATGACGATGGCGGCGTCCACCATCGCGCCGATGGCGATGGCGATGCCACCCAGCGACAGGATGTTGGCGTTGAGGCCCTGCCAGCGCATGATGGCGAAGGCCGCCAGAATCCCGACCGGTAAGCTGATCAGAATCACCAGCGAGGAACGTAGGTGAAACAGGAACAGCGCGCAGACGATGACCACCACCACGAATTCTTCGATTAGCTTGTCGCGCAGATTCTGTACCGCCCGCAGGATCAAACTGGAACGGTCGTAAGTGGGGACGATCTCCACGCCGTCCGGCAACCCGCGCCGCAGTTGTTCCAGCTTGACCTTGACCGCTTCGATGGTGGTCAACGCATTGTCGCCAGAGCGCATCACGATGATGCCGCCGACTACTTCCCCTTCGCCGTCCAGTTCCGCCGCGCCGAGGCGCAGTTGCGGGCCGATCCGCACCTCGGCCACGTCGCCCAGCAGAATCGGCGTGCCGGCGGCGCTGACGCCGAGCGGCACCCGCCGCAAGTCTTCCACGCTTTGCAAATAGCCGCGCGACCGGACGATGTATTCAGCTTCGGCCATTTCGATTACCGAACCGCCGACTTCCTGATTGGCGTTTTGAATCGCCATCCGCACCTCGGCTAGCGGCAAGCCGTAGGCGCGCAGCCGATGGGGATCGAGCACCACTTGATATTGTTTGACCATGCCGCCGACCGTGGCGACTTCAGCCACGCCATCGACCGACTGCAACTCGAATTTCAGAAACCAGTCCTGCAAGGAACGCAGTTTGGCCAGATCGTGCTGGCCGCTGCGATCCACCAGCGCGTATTGGTAAACCCAGCCGACGCCGGTGGCGTCCGGCCCCAACGCCGGGCGGGCTTGTGGCGGCAAACGCGGCGCGACTTGGCTCAAATACTCCAGCACCCGCGACCGCGCCCAATACAGGTCGGTGCCGTCGGCGAAAATCACGTAGACGAAGGAATCGCCGAAGCCCGAATAACCGCGCACCGACACCGCACCTGGCACCGCCAGCAAGGCGGTCGACAACGGATAAGTAACCTGGCTTTCCACCACTTGCGGCGCTTGACCCGGGTAGTTGGTCTTGACGATCACCTGCACATCGGACAAGTCGGGCAGGGCGTCGAGCGGGATGTGGCGGGCCGAATACGCGCCCCACACCGCCAGCAGCACGGTGGCCAGCGTCACCAGCAAGCGGTTATGGATCGACCAACGAATGATGGCGGCAATCATCGCACGGTACTCCCTTCGCCCTTTGGGAGAGAGGTAGGAAGTGAGGGGCGTATGGCGTCGATTTGATAGCGGCCGTCCTCGCCTTCGCGGATACGGAAACGGATTTTGCTATCCGCTTTCAAGCCGTCCAGCTTCACGCCCTTGGCGACTGGAAAATCCATGGTCATGGTCGGCCAGTTGAGCGCGGCAATCGGCTCGTGAGTCACGTTCAGAGTGCGGGACGCCGCTTCGACCGTGTTGATGGCGCCTTCGACCCAAACTTCTGGCATCGCGGGCTTACTCAAGCGCTGCAAGCTGGCGCGGACGCTACTTTCGGAATCGAGCAGGAATTGGGCGGATGTAACCACTTTTTCGCCCGGTTTCAAGCCAGAGCGAATTTCGACCCGATCCGCCGCTTCGATGCTAATTTCGACCGGCCGCGCCTCAAAGCGGCCTTCACCGAGATCGACGATCACCCGCTGTTCGGTGCCGGTATGGATCAAAGCCTCGCGCGGGATATGCAGCACCTTGGCGCGGGGCGTGGTCTGAATCACCACGTTGGCGAACATGTTAAACTTGAGTCGTTCGCCGGGATTGGCAAAGCGTAATCGGGCGCGGACGGCGCGGGTCTTGGCGTCCACGTCGGGGTAGATGTATTCGACCGCGCCTTCCCAAACCTCGCCGGGCATTTGCGGCAAGCGGACTTCCGCCTTCTGGCCGACCGCCAGCCAACTGGCTTGCTGCTCGAACACTTCCGCCTTGAGCCAGACCGTGGACGGATCGGCCAACATCATCAATTCCATTTCTGGGGTGACGTACATGCCCTGGCGAATGTTGAGCGCCGAAACGATGCCGTCTTGACGAGCGTAGACAGCGGTTAACTGGCTGACTTGGCCTTCCTTTTCCAGTTGTTGAATTTGCGTCTCGGCGATCCCCAGCGCCAGCAAGCGGTCGCGCGCGGAGACTTTCAGCAGCGAAATGCTGCCGTTCAGCGCCTGAAGATATTCTTTCTGGGCATTGACCAGATCGGGGGCGTACACCTCTAGTAGTAAATCGCCCTTACGCACCCGTTCGCCCAGGGTTTTGACCTTCAGATGTTCGATCCAGCCGCTGGCGCGCAAGTGGACGTGACTGAGCGCCCGTTCGTCATAATCCAGATAGCCCACGGTTTGAATTTGGCGGCTGAGATCGCCGCGCTCGACCGGCGCGGTGCGCACGCCGGGTATTGACCACTTCAGGCGTGATGCGAATGCAGAGCTGGTAACGCTCTGATCTTCAGCGGCATACACCGGAATGTAATCCATGCCCATGTCGTCTTTCGCCGGGGTGTCGGAAAAGATGGTGGGATTCATCGGATGGCGGTATTTGAGCGGCTTGCGCTCGCTGGTGGCGGTAGCCTTGACCAGCGCGGCGGATGGATGGCCAAGATCCGCCAGCAGCGGTTGCAGGCGGGGCGCGAGCAGAACGCCCGCACCGAACAGCAGGATGGCGGCGATGATCGCCAGAATGGTTTTCATGGACGGATTCCCTCGACAAATCGCACGGCGCGCGACGAGCCGTCGCGCCTTCGACAACACGGGCGATTGTGGGGCGCTACAAGCGCAAGACGCGGGAACGCTGGATTGGCGGCGGGCCGGTGGCGGAAACGCTTACAACGGGTTGGGGCCGGTTGCCGGTCGCCCAATCGGACGGCAGTTGGTCGGCCACCGCCAGCGGTTGCGGAACATCGTCCGCGCTATGGGCCAAGGGGCCAAGCTGTTCGGTCAAGCCGTCATGACCGGCCGCGCGCAGGCAAGCGCCATCGTGACAAGGCGCAAGCCGGGTAACGGGCGTGTCCGGCGATACGGAGCGGCCGGAGTGGCAGTCCTGCGCGGCGGGCGGGGGCACGGACGCCGCATACACGGGCATCGGGCAGAAACGACCGCCGAACGCCAGCAGCGCGACTAGCCACAGCGTCAGCAAAACACCGCTGGGTCGGTGGGCGAAAGCGCGCCATGCCGCTGGATTCAACCGTTTGCCCTCTCTGGAAGATGCCTAATCTACCGACAACCAAACTATACTATCGTTCAAAAAGCTCGGTTATTCAACATAATAAGCGATCATGGACCGCCGCCACTCGTAACCCTCTCACTCAAAACTTTAGTCTATAGTGTCTCTACCTTTCTGTGTCGCGCGGCTTATAAACTATGTCGCGTAGAATTTTAGCTAGCGGGTTTCATCCCACCTACTGGGCCGATTCCCATGCGCACAGGCTCAATTTCCCGGCGCTTGCTTTGGCGCTCATTCTTTTTAAGAGAGCCAGCAACAATTACGACCTGCCTGCTTAGCCCGATACAGGGCATGATCAGCACGATTGAATACACTTTCCGGAGAATCACCGGGCTCGAAGCCAGATAATCCACAAGAAATCGTCACAGCGATACCCCTTCCGTTGTTAGCAAACTTCGACTCGGCGATGTTGAGGCGTAACTTATCAGCGACCTTGAGGGCGGCCCGGGTATCGGTTCCAGGCAATAGCATGACAAAGACCTCTCCCCCAAAGCGAGCGACGAAATCAGTGCTTCGAATGCAGCTGGATAGTTGTTGGGCGACGCCCCGTAACACCTCGTCGCCTACCGGGTGACCATACTGGCCATTAATTTTTTTGAAGTGATCGATATCCCAGACCAGACAGGTCAGTGGATGACCGAAACGTTTCCAACGCTGAAACTCGCTCTGAAATTGCTCTTCATACGCTAATCGGTTGAAGATGCCAGTCAGCGGATCCTTTCTCGTGAGTGCGCTTTTTTCTTGTAGCTGACCAATAAAAAAATCTTTTTCTTTCATTAAGTTGAAAATTTTACTTTGCAAATCAGCAATCAGTCGGCCAGCGTCTTTTTCTGATCCCAGTGGTGCTTTGGCTGGCAGCGAGCAACCCCACTCTAAATTGGATGACGCACGCCGCCACCAGCGCAATCCAAGCTGTGTCCCCTGGTCGAATCGAGCAGCGCCGGCCGAGTTCCTGGGATCAGGCAAGATTCGAGCTATATCCACCAAACGAACCGTTCGAGCATCACACCGATCACTAGTACCAAGACACCACGGCAGATGCTTGCCTGTCGCGAATGCGTGAACAAATATTTCAAGAAAACGCATCATGTTTGTTTCCACTTTGCCGTTGCTCTTCGCCGTTGTTCCTTACTGTATTCCGGCCCAATTTTCGTTACGCCTTTCATTGGCACCCAACAAGAACCAATGGACTGCTAGAAATTTATAATGGCATCTTAAGCAAGAAAGGTACCAAACAAAAATTTAAATAAAATAATGAAGTTAGCAAGTCTTAAATCCGTCAATAATTCGACCTTGCCAGGATGAATCAGTAACACTATTGATCCGTCAATAGGTTGACACTACTGAAGCAAGGCCATCGCTTGCTTCCAGCAAAACTGATCGCGGCAGAATAAGCAGCTTAATGAACACTATAGGGATCGTATCTTGAAAGCAGAAATTTCACTCAAATGCGATAAAATTAATAACAGACTTATTTTTTGGTGGATGACCCATGCAAGCGATGCGATTTAACTTCCGCACTTTGTGCCGTAATGCGGCAGAACGCGGCGGCCAAATGCAGCAGCGACTGCTCGACGCGCTGGAAGCCCGGCACACTGTCAAAACCCTACCAGAGTTTGGTATCGAGCGAGCGGCGCAGTTGGCCAGTTGCACCGCCAACCACATCCGCAATCTGGAAACCCGCGGCGATCTACCCGAACCGCGGATGGTGGAAGCAGGCTCGATTCAGCGCCGTATATATAATTACAACGAAATCAACCGTATCCGTGATGCTATCGGCAAGCGTCCCAGCCGGCCAAACGGCGCGGGTTGTGTGCGGGTGGTGTTCTCGAATTTGAAGGGCGGTGTGGCGAAAACCACGATGTCCTTGCATTTCGCGCAATATTTGGCCCGTGAAGGGTATCGGATTTTACTGATCGATGCCGACCCACAAGCCACTGTCACCGGCGCTTTCGGCTTCATTCCCGATCTCGATCTCGGTGATGGGGATGACTTGTTCCCAGCACTGACCGAAACACCTTCGCTAATCACCCAAGCCATCAAGCAAACCCATTGGGACAATCTCGATTTGGTTCCAGCTCGGTTGGCCTTGCAATACACCGACTGGCGCTTGTCTCAACCGGAGGAGCGTGGCAACGAAGCGCTAGGGCCGCCGCCAGTGCGCTTGCACCGGGCGCTGAAGCAGGTCGAAAACCGCTACGACATCATTGTGATCGATACGCCTCCCTCGCTCGGAATGCTCTCGCTCAACGCTATCGCCGCCGCCAATCTGATCGTTATGCCCATCGTCCCGCACATGTACGATATTTCTTCAAGCGTGCAGTATTTTCGGATACTGGAGCAGCTCTGCGCGCTGTACGAGCGGGAAATCAACGTCCAACGCCTTAGCATTCTGTTGACCAAGGTGGATGCCAGCACCGAGACCCTCAACAATATCGCTGTCATCAACGGCGCTTATGGGGAATTACTGCTCAGCAACCGCATGAGTCTGACAAAGGAGTTGCAGAAATCGGCCAGCGACCAGCTCAGCATCTACGAAATCGACCAACCGCGCGGCTCCCGCGACACCTATAACCGCGCCATCATGATGCTGGATGGAGTGAATACCGAGATCTTGCTGGCGGTGCGCCAGCTTTGGCAGCAGGAAATTCTCAGCGGCATCGAAGCCACCGAAGCCAGTTCGGCGGGAGCGTCCTCATGAACCGTCGCAAACCCTTGAAAAGTCTTGGTGATTGGATAGGTAGTGGCGGTCACGGTTTCGACGGTAGCTTGCTAGCGAGCAGCGGTACGGACAGTTCTCTTCAAACTGTGGCAATCGAGCGGCTGGTCGCTGGCAGCTATCAACCCCGGCAGCGCGCTGATGAGGAATACGTGACAGAACTAGAACACAGCATCAGGCAATTTGGAATCATCGAACCGTTGGTGGTGCGGCCCCTCGACGATGGCAGCTACGAAATTTTGGCTGGACACATGCGCTGGCGGGCGGCGCGACAGGCCAGTTTGGACCAGGTACCGGTAGTGATCCGGGAGGCGGATGACCGCACCGCCGCCGCCATCGCCTTGGTAGAAAATCTGTTACGCCGGGAGTTAAACCCGATTGAAGAAGGGCGAGCGCTGCGGCGCTTGCGCGAGGAATTCGGGCTCACGCAAGAGCAGTTAGCCGAATTGCTCGGCGTATCCCAGCCAGCCATCAGTAAGGTCTTAGGGCTGTTGAGCCTCCATTCTGAAGTGCAAACTCTGATCGAGGAGGGACAGTTGGACGCAGGTCACGGTAAAACTCTGCTGGGCCTGCCTCAACCGGAACAACTTCGACTGGCGCAACAGGCCGCGCGACATGGTTGGAGCGTACGTGAATTGGAGCGGCGGCGGGTCTTGCCGCCAATCAGCCAGCCAGTCCAGTCCAGCGCACCGCGCGACCCGGATCTGATCCGCCTGGAAGAACAGTTACGGGAACGGCTGCTGGCATCGGTGCGACTGCGCTACGACGCCGTTCGCGGTCGAGGCCGCATCGAAATCACCTTCGCTAGCTTGGATGAATGCGACGGGATCCTGGAGCGTCTAGGGATTCAGGCCCCAGACCACTGAACTCATTAAACCGCCATCACCAGAAAATTGGATTGTTATATTTTTCTCAATCAATGTAGCTCACCAATACCTTAATTTTACCAAATTAGTAACATATAAAATGTAGAGAAATATTTTTTGAATATTGTGTAGTCTATTTATTTATTTTCAATATTGGATATAATGTATTTTAAAATTATCAATTGAAATATTTTTAGCTGTGGTAGGCCCTTTGCCGCGTTCTTCATGGAATGCGGCTTTTTTTATCCGTAAGCTACCCTCCAGCACCATCTCATGGGCGAATATCCGCCAAAGCGTAGTGCGGCGGAACCGCGCAGGTCTGTTGTGGGCGATAACCCTCGCTAGCCAAGCTGCTCTCTAAAACCTGTTCATATCGCACCTTCCAGTATTTACTCCATAGCTAATCAACCCCCCTCAGGCTTTTGATGCGCTATTTGAGCAGGCCCAGCACATTGCAGCCTCTAGAAACTTTGAGCATCAATAACCAAACTGCTTGACAAAATAATAGGTTCATATTATGTATTATTTGTGTATATACAAAAAATTTGGACTCCCCAATGGGTAAAAGGAAAAAACAGAAGTCTAACAAGGAGGAAGATGCAAAACTGGTGGTTAGGATCGAAGCAGGGCTACGCGATGCATTTATCGAAGCCTGTCAGGAAATAGATACTACCGCTTCGCGAGAAGTACGACGGTTCATCCGTAATTTTCTAGGGCGATCGAGCAAGGAATCCTGAGGTTGCCCGATTAGTTTTGCGATTGTCGCTGTCAGTTTTATAAGCTCAATGAGTCACCATAGAAACGAGGAAAATAGCCATGGTTCACCCCCCTCCCGCCACCAGCTCTCAAGAACAAACCCAAGCAGCGCTCGAAGCCATGGCCGCCTATTTCAAAGCCACGGACCAACAGCGGCCCCGGCAGGAGCGACAACATCTGGCTCGCGAGTGGCTGGCGGCCGTGCGTCGTTTGCGGACAACCGCCGCTCAATAGCGCCAGCGTTTGGTACGGATCATTCCAGTAGCCGCCGGCGTTGGCGCCGTCTGTGTTCCGCACCTTCTGATCGCCCTAAAATCACCGATGAACTCGATCCGACAGCGGCTGCTGTTGTGGCTGCTGGCCGGGATCGCCTTATTGCTAGCCGCATCTGGTTACGCTACTTACCGACAAGCCCGCGGCGAAATTAATGCCCTGTTTGACTACCAGCTCCAGCAGATGGCGCTGGCGCTGCGCAACCAAAACCTCTTAACCCTGGCGATCGGTACCGATAGCGATGGCGGCGATTTACTGGTCCAGATCTGGGACCGCGGCCGGGGCTTACTCTACGTCTCACAGCCGCAATCAGAACTTCCTTTTGCCACTCAAGCTGGATTTAGCGATTTGGTTTGGCGGGATCAGGCGTGGCGGTTGTTCGCGCTTTACGCCGGTACGCGCGTTGTGCAAATTGCCCAACCCTTAGGAGTGCGCTTGCGGATGAGCGCCGATATCGCCTTACACAACCTCTTGCCATTCTTGTTATTGCTGCCTGGTATCGGCTTTGTGGTTTGGTTCGGAGTCGGCGCTGGCCTGCGGCCTTTAGATCGGATTGCGGCTGATATCCAGCGCCGTCGCCCCAGCGCGCTGGAACCGGTGCCGGTCGAACGGCTGCCGCGGGAAATTACCCCATTGCTCAACGCGCTCAATGAACTGCTGGCGCGACTGGCGCAAACGCTTGAGCGGCAACGACAGTTTATTGCCGATGCCGCTCACGAACTGCGCACCCCCCTCACCGCGGTTCGCTTGCAAGCTGACTTAGCCCGGCAAGCCGTCGATGGCGAGCTGCGCGCCGAAGCGCTGCGTGACCTGGGCATCGGCTTGGAACGCGCCACTCACTTGGTTGAGCAACTTTTAGCACTGGCTCGGGTGGACGCCAGTCCTACCGTCAGTCGGGCCGAGCCGGTGGATTTACTCGACCTGGCCAAACAGACCATTGCAGCGCAAGCGGCCATCGCCGACACGCGACACCTCGATTTGGGTTTGTTACAGAGTGATTTTCGTCTTCGCGTCACCGGCAACTCAAACGAGTTGCGCACCCTCTTGGATAACTTGGTCGACAACGCCCTGCGTTATACCCCTCCCGGTGGTCGGGTGGATGTCAGTGTCTACTCTACTGAAAAAGAGGTGGTGCTTGCGGTTCAGGATACTGGACCGGGTATTCCACCGGCTGAGCAGGCACGGGTCTTCGGTCGTTTTTATCGCAGCGGCTCCACCGCAACCCCAGGCAGCGGACTGGGGTTGGCTATCGTTAAGGGTATCGCCGACCGCCACGGCGCCCGCATTCGCTTGAGCCGACCGGAGGAAGGCCCAGGATTGCGCGTGACGGTGCATTTTCCTTTGCTTTAAGCGTGGTTAGAAACTGTTCGTTGCAGGCTCTGCGCTAGCGCCGCGCCGGTCGACGCACGACCGCCGGATTGTGGAGTATATTAAAAGCGGCATCAAAACTAATGATGAGAATCCCCATGCCGTTCGTCGATAAAATCAAGGAAGCGGTTTTCGGTAAACCTGTCGACCCGCTTAATTCAGAAACCCGACACAATTTGGCGATGGTCGCCTTTCTGGCCTGGATCGGACTGGGCGCGGACGGCTTATCCTCCGCCTGTTACGGCCCGGAAGAAGCCTTTCTGGCCCTGGGCCAGTATACCCATTTCGGACTCTACCTTGCTGCCGCGACCTCATTGACCGTCTTCGTGATCGCTCTGGCCTACAACCAAGTGATCGAACTCTTCCCCAGCGGCGGCGGCGGTTATAAAGTCGCCACCCAATTGCTAGGACCCCGCGCCGGTTTAGTTTCTGGTTCGGCGCTCTTGGTGGATTACGTATTAACGATCGCCATCTCCATCGCCGCCGGCGTCGATGCGCTATTCAGCTTGCTGCCACCCGACGCGCAACCTTACAAACTGCCGACTCAAGTCGGCTTGATCATCGTGCTCATCATGCTCAACCTGCGCGGGGTCAAGGAGTCGATCAAAGTACTGTTGCCAATTTTCATGGGATTTTTTGTCACCCATGCCTTCTTGATCATCTACGGCATCATCGCCCATTCTGACGGTCTGCCACGCTTGATCCCGGACACCATCACCGAAACCCAGCAACTGACCGAGCAAATGGGTTGGGTTTTTGCGGTTTCGCTCTTTTTGCGGGCTTACTCGCTAGGCGGCGGTACTTACACCGGGCTGGAAGCCGTCTCCAACAATGTCAATATGTTGAGCGAACCGCGGGTCCGTACCGGCAAATACACCATGCTCTACATGGCCGCGTCACTGAGCTTCACCGCTGGCGGCATCATTTTGCTGTACTTGCTTTGGCAGGCTCAGTACATCCCTCATCAAACGTTAAATGCGGTCACTTTCAGCGCCATCATCGACAGTTGGGGATTCAGCCCGGCGGTGGATCACGGGTTGCTGGCCGTGGTGTTGTTGTTGGAAGGCGGCTTGCTGTTCGTCGCCGCCAATACCGGTTTTCTGGGCGGACCAACCGTGCTGGCGAATATGGCCGTCGATTCGTGGGTGCCGCGCCAGTTTCGAAACCTCTCGGGTCGCCTGGTCACTCAGAACGGTATCCTCCTCATGGGGCTGGGCGCGCTTGGCATCCTATTGTGGACTAACGGCAATGTGTCGGTGCTGGTGGTGCTGTACAGCATCAACGTCTTCATCACCTTTTCGCTGTCTTTGTTGGGACTGTGTAAACACTGGTGGGCCAGCCGCTACGACGAGGCTGACTGGAAGTCGCATCTACTGTTATCTTTGCTTGGTTTTGCGGTCACCGGCGGCATTCTGATCGTGACCGTGGTGGAAAAATTCATGGAAGGCGGCTGGCTGACCATCCTGATCACCGGCCTGCTGATTACGCTCTGCGCCTTGGTCAAAGCCCACTACGAGCATGTGCGCCAACAATTGCGCAAGATCGACGTGCTGTACGCGCCCCGGGCCGACTGGGGCGAGGATCTGCCGGAACCGCCGCTGGCGGCCGACCAGCCGACCGCCATCTTTTTAATCGGTAAAAACCGCGGCTTGGGCATGTACGCGCTCAAGTGGATCACCGAAGTGTTCAGCGGGCATTTCAAGAATTTCATCTTTGTCAGCATCGGCGAGGTGGACGCCGAAAGCTATGGCGGCAAGGGCGCATTTCGCTCGTTGAAATATCAAATCGAAAACTCGCTGCGCTATTACGTCAACTATTGTCACAGTCAAGGTCTGGCCGCCACCTCTTACGCCGCTTATGGCACCGACGTGGAAAACGAACTAGAAGAATTGGTGATGGGGGTCGTGACCGATTACCCCAATTCGGTTTGCTTGGGCAGCAAGTTGATTTTCGACAACGAGAGCTGGCTGATTTCCTGGCTGCACAATCACACCGCGCTGGCGATGCAGCGCCGCCTGCACATGCAGGAAATCCAGATGATCGTGATTCCCATCAAAATTTAGTCTGGTGGCGCAAGCAGGATCGCTTCAACGACTTCCGCCAAGCGATCCAGCCCATTGCCGAAAAAGTGATCGACATTCGGTAACACCTGCAAGCGGGCAGTGGCTCGCCACATTGCAAGCTGCTCCCGCAAGGTAGCCAGCGGCGCAAAATCGTCGCGGTCCCCGACCACAATGCTCAAATGGGGCGGGGCGGTGACGGCGTCGAACGCCAGCAACGCCACGGGCGGCGCTACGGCCAATTGTCGGCGCACGGTCGCCAGCGGCGGATTCAAGCGCAGGTTGATCCACGTTCCAAACGAATAGCCGGCCAGCTCGGTCACGGTCTTATCCAGTGCGCTCAAGTACGCCGCCGCCGCCCGCAGATCGTCCTGTTCGCCTCGGCCATCGGTATCAGATCCCTTGCCGCCGACGCCGCGGAAATTAAACCGTAGGGTGGTATAGCGCTGACGCTGATAAACCTTGACCAGCGTCGCCACCACCGGATTGGCCAGGTCGCCGCCGTAGAGCGGATGCGGGTGGGTAACGATCACCGCCTTTGGGCCAGGCGCCACGCTCAGCCGCCCTTCCAGTCGGAGGGGACCCACGCTGAAAAACACCGATTGTTCCGATTGCAAAAGCATGGCTAGAGGCCACTGAAAAGGCGGCTAAGCCCAAGCCGGCGCAACATGGCGGCCATCCGGCGGACGCTCAGGCGGAGTCTGGCGTCACGGCGACTAGCGGCGCAGCGGTTTCGTTCCGAGCCGCGACCAACTGTTTCCGAAACTCAAGCAACGGCACCGGGCGGCCAAAGTAGTAACCTTGGCCTTCATCGCAGCCGTGAGCGCGCAAGAACTCGCTATGTTCGGGGGTTTCCACCCCTTCCGCCACCACAATCAATCCCAAGCCGTGCGCCAGGGTGACAATCGCATCGACGATAGCAACATTACTGTCATTGGCTGGCAGCTCAGTGACAAAGGAACGATCAATTTTGAGCACGTCCACCGGAAACCGTTGCAGGTAGCCCAACGAGGAATACCCAGTACCAAAATCATCGATGGCCAGCCGCACCCCCATCGCTTTGAACGCTTTCAACGCCGCCAGATTATCTTCGGTATGGTGCATTAAAATGCCTTCGGTCAATTCCAATTCCAGGCAACCCGGCTCAAACTGAGTTTGCGTCAATAACCCCTGCACCAGATCGGTCAAGTTATTCTGGCGAAACTGACGGGCGGATAAATTGACCGCCACCCGTAATCCTGCCCACCCGTCTTTATGCAACTGGCCGATCTCCTGAACGGCGGCCCGCAGCACCCATTCGCCCAGCGGCAAAACCAGTCCACTATCCTCGGCAATCGGAATGAACCGGGCTGGCGGCAACAGTCCCAACTGGGGATGATTCCAACGCACCAACGCCTCGGCGCCGGTAATGGCCTTAGCATGAAAATCCCATTTAGGCTGGTAATACAGCTCCAACTGATTTCGTTCCACCGCATACCGCAAGCTGTTTTCCAAATTCAGCCGCTCGCGAGCGATCTGCGTGGCGCCGGACAGGTAGAACTGATAGTTGTTGCGCCCCATATCTTTGGCGCGATACAGGGCATTGTCGGCATTTTTTAACAATGTTTCGCCGTTGCGGCCATCGCGCGGATACATGCTGATCCCGATGCTACAGGTGATGTGCAGGTCGTGACTTTCGAGCCGGTAAGGTTCGGTCACCGCCCCCAGGATTCGCTGGGCGATCCGAGGCGCTTCATCGTTAGCCGCCAGATCGGGCAGAATGACGGCGAATTCATCGCCACCCTGGCGCGAGATGGTGTCGCACTCACGCACGCATTCCTGCAACCGCTTGCCGACTTCCCGCAACAGCCGATCACCGACCGTATGATCCAGGGTATCGTTGATCCGCTTGAAATGATCGAGATCGACCAGCAACACGCCGATTTGGGTATGATCGCGAGCGGCGCGCAGCACTGCTTGTTGCAAGCGATCACCCAACAGGGTCCGATTCGGCAGGCCCGTCAACGCATCGTAGTGAGCCAGCTGCTGGATATGCTCTTCGGCTTGTTTGCGCTCGGTGATGTCCTGCACCACGGTCACGAAATAATCCACCGCGCCGTTCGCGCGGCGCACACAACGCGTGGAAACACTGGCATAAAGTAGGGAACCATCCTGACGCAGAAACCGCTTGTCGATCGAATAGCTATCAATCCGCCGGTTTATGACCCGCTCGAACTGCGCCAGATCGCTGTTTAAATCGTCCGGATAGGTCAACTCGGTCCAGCTTAGCTGCATCAGTTGCGCCCGCCGATAGCCCAGCATTTCGCACAGACGGTCATTGATCTCCCACCAGCGCTTGTCCGCTCCAATCAAGGCAATCCCGACCAGGGGCAATTCGAAATAGCTACGAAACCGCGCTTCGCTGGCGCGCAAAGTCTCTTCAGTGCGTTTGAGATCGGCGATATCGGTATTGGCCCCCAGGTAACAAAAAATACGCCCGGCCCGATCACGTAAGGGCACCGCGCGCGTATCCATCCAAATCTCTCGGCCGGAGGCGCTGCGGAATCGGTGATCGACCACGAACTCGTTACCGTTTTCCACCACCTCTTGCCAAACCTTTACGCTATGCTCGCGATCATCGGGATGCAACGCTTGAGCCCATGAGAAACCGACGGCCTGCTCGGCGGTCAGTCCGGTCATCTGGCACCAGCGATCATTCACATACTGGCACTGCCCCTGCAGATCGGTCATAAAGATACCGACTGGAAGCTGTTGCGTCACAGTGCGAAAACGCTGCTCGCTCTCCTTCAAGGTTTGCAAACTCTCTCGAAGTTGCCGGATTTCCATCTCCAACTGTAACTGGTCGCCCACGTCGCGCCGCAACCGTTGGGTTTCCGCCTCCAGCTTTTGTTGGTCAGCCAGGCTCCAACGCAATTTCTGGATTTCCTCCTCCAGTTCCTTCTGTTTGCTCGCGTTCTGTCGCAGCCGTTGCGTTTCCTCCTCCAGTTCCTTCTGTTTGCTCGCGTTCTGTCGCAGCCGTTGCGTTTCCTCCTCCAGCTCCTTCTGTTTGCTCGCGTTCTGCCGCAGCCGCTGGATTTCCTCTTCCAGCTCCCGTTGGCGCGCAACGCCCTGCCACAGCCGCTGGTTCTCGGTTTCCAATTCCTTCTGGCGCGTGGTCAGCGCGAAAAGGCGATCACTCAACCCTTCCCGCTCCAGTAAAAGTTGGCGACGCTGGCCAAATAACAGGGCGATGGGGGCACCGATCACGCCCAGTAACAGCAGTCCACCCCCATCCACATCAGCCAGTCATTCTCAGAGCGGCCTTCAACCACATTACCCAATTCAGAAAACGGGTTAGCGGCGGCTGCAAGCGGCGTCCACCCACAGGATAACCAGCAGATCCCCACTATCAGGCTCCATCTGATCCGACGGCCTCTCAGGTTTACCGACACTGATGACTGTCTCCCAGGATAATAAACAAACGGATCCATCATCCGACGATTCATCCCCCGTCCCCTCTGGACTACGAACCTCAAGATGCCTCTTTCAACGGTTCGCGCCCTACTTGGCCTCGCTGAGCAATGTAGGCCGCAAATTCTTCCTCGTCCAATTCTCCGACCAGTTGCGGGCGCGCGAAAGCCCGAAAGTGGCTCTCGACGATTCGGCTATTCAAACCACTTTTACGATACAAGCCCAAAATGAGTTGGGTTTCGAAACCATCACCCTGTTCCAGTCGAGTCACATAGTCCGCTTCCAACGCCGCCCGCTCCGATGGAGTCAGTCGGTCTAACGCCGCTTGCAGGCGCGCGGCGAGGAACTGTGTGCGCGAGCGCTCTTGCTGCAAGGCGGGCGACTCCACCGCCTCGGATGCGCTGCTGGCGGGAAGGAACGCCGGCGGAACCGAGGCCGGCGTCACGGGCCGGTAGTCCTCCCGTAAGGCAGCCAGTAAATAGGCGGGCAGATTATGCACTTTGCCGGCGGTCAGATCATGCTCGACCACGGCGATGTTTCCCTCCAGATAGTCTGAGGCGTAGCTGGCCAGCGCGATGCGAATTTGGCGGGCGCTCAAACCGAACGCGGCCAACCGCTGGCGCAGATGCTCCTGACGCTCCAAACGCTGTTCGGGGCTATCTTCGGCCGAGCGATCCTCAATCAGGGGCGTATCCGCGGCGATGGCGATCGCTGCTTGGTGCTGGGCGAACAACAGCATCTGCGGATTGTCGCTGACCCGAAATCGCACCGCCGAGATCTTGCGGCGATCACGCTGGTAGTCGATTTCGAGCAATAAATCTGAAGTCTCATTCACCTGCCGCACGGCCGGCTTAATCACTTTGTCGTTGAACTTGCGGAAATCTTGATAATAGCCGTCGGCGTCGCTGATACCCAGCAAACGCTTGAGGATGTCCAGGCCGATCCAACCGGTGGTGCCGACTCGTCGGTAGCGCAGGCAGTTTTCGTAAAGAGCCAGCGCGTAGCTGCTGCTGAATTTGCGCTGGATACTCAGGTTGAGTAGGGCATAGATTTCTGGCCGGTAGAGCTTTTCGCAAAGCTCTGGACTGTAAGCGTAAACGCAGTAACCGCCCTTGATGACCGCTTGCGCTAGCAAGGTGGTGGCCCCCCATTCCTCCTGCCGGCCTTGCTCGTCCAGAATATTCCATTCCAGCACGGTCCGAGCCAGCGTTTTCAACGCCTCCTTGAGCGGGTCAAGGTTGTGGGTATTAAATCCGATCGCCTCGGCAAGATCCTTTACCCGAATCCGATGCACTCGGGCCGTCAGCAGGCTTTCATATGCGTTATACAAAAGCACGTTCGAGGCTTTACGCTGGGTGAGCGTCAACCTGTTATTGATGTGGATGGCGGCGACATGTTTTTTGAGATTCTGGTCCGCCAAGTCGGTCACGATCATTTTTCGAGCCGCATCCACATTGCCGCGCCTTTCTCTGCTTCGTGCCATAAACGTAGTTTAGCAAAAATGTCCCCTTATCCAAATAAAATCAAGGGGACATTTTTTATCCCATAAATGGGGACATTTCACTGCGCGCCCATCACTCATTTCATCGGCTAAGACCCATCAAGTCATTCATCAATCAAGAGCAATCCTTTGTGGGGAGCCCTCTGAAACGTTTTCATCAATAAAAAAATAAATATTTGATTAAAAATTAAATTATTAAGAATTCACGTCAAATCGCGCGAAAAAATCCCATAAACGGGGACATTTTTGAATTCATCCCATAAACGGGGACATTACATCCCATAAACGGGGACATTACATCCCATAAACGGGGACATTACATCCCATAAACGGGGACATTACATCCCATAAACGGGGACATTACATCCCATAAACGGGGACATTACATGCTATAAGTTTTTGATTTTAAAATGGAATTCGCACGTTAAACATTCTTTAAACATTCTTTAAACATTCTTTAAACTTTAAACGCTTTTAAACGAGCGTCGTCGTCGTTTTTTTCGAAAAACCCAAAAACCTAAAAACCCACCCATTGGAGCCAACAATGTCCCTATCAATCGACTCAAGACCACCAACGAACATACTTAAACCCAGATAAAAATCTTTTCGAACGGATCGCATCCAAACAGAAGCCTGTCACGTAGATCACAGTATCGGATCGACCAGATTCGATTAAACCAACGTTCACCACAATCCAATTCCGCAAGGACTACCATTATGACTAAAACGGTTTTCAACCAACTCACTCTCGCCGCTGCCGTTGTTAGCGCTTTGGGGTTAACAGCTAATCCCGCTTTTGCCGGCGGAGAAGGGAAGGACAAGTGTTATGGAGTTTCCAAAGCGGGCGAGAATGATTGCGCTAGCGCCGCCGGCACACACGACTGTAGCGGTAAAGCAACCGCCAGCTACGACGGCCAGGAATGGAAATACGTCGCCAAAGGCACCTGCGAAAAGATGGGCGGGCAGATGAAAGCGTTCAAGGGCCAAGGCAAGCCAGTGTCTAGCTAAAGCATATGATTGAAACCCGCAACCGCGCCGTTGTTGCCAACCGGGCGGGGATCGGACTGCGCCACCCCCATCTGCCGGATTTTCTGGCCGCGCCGCAACCAGCGGCGTGGCTGGAAGTGCATAGCGAAAACTATCTTGCTTCCGGCGGCCCGCGCGTGGCCGCGTTGGAACGGTTGCGCGGCGACTATCCGTTGAGCTGTCATGGGGTGGGTCTGTCGCTCGGTTCAGCCGGAGGGCTGGATCGGGCGCATCTGGCGCGGTTGCGGGAACTGTACCACCGGCTGGAGCCGGCGCTGGTCTCGGAGCATCTGGCTTGGTCAATTGCCCCGGATGGCGCGTTTTTAGCCGATTTACTGCCTTTGCCCTACACCCGCGAGACGCTCGACGTGGTGGCAGCCAACATCAATCTTGCGCAAGAAGCCTTCGGCCGGCGCTTGTTGATCGAAAATCCGTCCACTTACCTGCAATTTTCCGAAGCCGACTGGGACGAGGCGGACTTTTTGGCCGAACTGGCGCATCGCACCGGCTGCGGCCTGTTGCTGGATGTGAACAACTTGTATGTCAGCGCGCTGAATCATGGCGCTGACCCGCTCGCGCCGTTGGATCGGCTGCCGCTGGCCGCGGTGGAGGAAATCCATATTGCCGGCCATGCCCGAGTGGCTACTGCTTTCGGTGAATTGCTGATCGACGATCACGGTTCGGCGGTTGCCGGGCCAGTATGGCAATTGCTCGCGGCGGTGCTGGCGCGGACCGGTCCCAAGCCGGTGCTGGTGGAATGGGATACCCATATTCCAGCGTTGCCAGTGCTGTTGGCCGAAGCCGAGCGGGCTGATTTTTATCTGTCCGAGGTGAAACATGCGCCTGGCTGAACTGCAAAACCGGCTGTGTCAGAGCCTGCTCGCCGGCCATTCGGATCAAGAATGGTTAGCGTTGCTGGCCGATCCTTCCGAGCAGCGCGAACGGCGACTGGCGGTTTATCGCAACAATGTCCGCCACGCGCTGTTGAGCGTGCTGGAAGCGGCGTTTCCCGTGGTGCAACAGCTGATCGGCGTGGAGTGCTTTACCGCCACCGCGCTGGCGTTCGTGGCTCGACATCCACCCCATCAGCCGGTGTTGTACCAATACGGTGCTGATTTGCCGGCGTTTCTGGCTGCATTCCAACCCTTAACGGAATTGCCTTGGCTGGCGGATGTTGCCCGGCTGGAATGGGCGCGCAACGCCGCCTTGTTCGCGGCGGAGCAGGGGCGGCTGACACCAGGCCAACTGGCTACCGTGCCATCCACTCAATTGAGCGAGCTGCGTTTGAAGTTACATCCCTCCGTTCGCCTGCTGGAATCGTCCTGGCCAATTCACGCCATTTGGGATTCGCACCAGCCTGACGGTGGGCCCTTGGAGGCAGTCGATCTCGGCGTCGCTGAAGCCGTGCTGGTGTGGCGGCTAAACGGGACGGTACACCAGCGGCTGTTGGCGGTCGGAGAATTCGCTTTGCTCGCTGAGTTTGCCGCGAACCGTCCGCTGGCTGATGCGGTGGAGATCGTTGCCGGGCGGGATTTCGCCTTCGATTTGCCGACCGTCCTTGCGCGATGCCTGAGTGAAGGGTTGCTGGCGTCTCTCCACGGGGAGGATAGCTAGGATGCCACGGATTGATGGCCGCGTTGGCGCTTCGTCGGATGGGCTGCCATTGCTGGCGGTAACAGGATTCAGCGATAGGCACGGCCGATTCCGCCTATACTGCATCCATCCGATCCAACCCACCGCTCGAACACGTTTCATGGCAATTGACAATTCATTGGCCAACCTGCTGGCCCGCGCCGCGTTACGAGATCAAAAAGCTTTTGCGGCGCTCTACCAGCAGGCTTCGCCGATCCTGTATGGTTTGCTGCTAAAACTGACGCGCGAGCGCGAACTAGCGGCCGATCTGTTGCAAGAGGGTTTCGTGCGCATTTGGCAGCGCGCCAGCGACTATCGGCCTCAACTCGGCCAACCGATGACTTGGATGGGCAGTATCGTCCGCCATCTCGCCATCGACCGGCTGCGGCGGGGCGAGCATCGTCACCGCGCCGAATTGGACGACAACGGCTGGGCGAGGATGGCCGACCCTGGCTTGAGCCCCGATGAGGAATTGAATATCCAGCAGGGTGATAGCGCGCTAGCCCGCTGTCTGGAGAGGCTGGAACCCGAACCGCGCCGCGCTGTGCTACTGGCCTATTTTGAAGGTTTGACGCACGAGGCCATCGCCCAGTCTCTCAACCGTCCGCTGGGTACGGTTAAGGCCTGGGTGCGGCGCAGCTTGCAGCGGTTGAAAACCTGTTTGGGGGAGGCGGTATGAATTACCCGCATTCCCACTGGCGTGATCGCTTGGCCGCCGAATATGTGCTGGGGACTTTGCGCGGAGCGGCCCGCCGCCGGTTCGAGCGGCTGTTGCCGGCGCATCCGACCCTCCAGCGAGCGGTGGCTGATTGGGAAGGTCGCTTGAATCGGCTGGCGAGCGCCAGTCCGCCCACATCGCCGCCGCCAGAGGTGTGGCTCGCTCTCCAGCGTCGGCTATTCAGCGCCGAGCCGCCTCGGTCGTGGTGGAACAGCGTGGCATTCTGGCGTGGTTTGGCGGCGGCGGGCATGCTGGCGGCGGTCGTTGCTCTTGCACCGCAACTGGTCGCGCCGCCGCCGGAAGCGGCCATGGCTTTCGCCGCAATTCGCGGCAAGCAGCAAGAAGTATTGTGGACGGTGGCGCGGTCGGATGACGGTCGCTTGCACGTTAGCAACCTGCGGCCGATGGCGATGCCGCCCGATCAGCGCTGTTTTTTGTGGCTGAAAGCCGCCGATTCGTCGCCGGTGATGCTTGGCGTCTTGCCGGACGATGGCAGCGCCCGCACTTTGCCGATGCCATCGGACGTGACTGAGCCGACGCGAAGCGAGCTGTGGGTGACCATGCAGCCGATAGCCCCTAAACCGTCGCCGCCGACCGAGCCGTTATACCAAACGCGCTGGAAGGCGATTTAAGCGATTTTCAGTTCGACCCGCTAAGGGAAGGTGGGAAAGCCGTTAAAATGCCTGTACGGACTTCTGATGCGGTTTTAGAGCGGGTTTCGAGCGAGGTTTGAAAAGGTCGGATTCACCTAGCGGGCGGATCGCTTCTCAACCTCTCGTCCAATAATCAGCTTCAGATGCCGCTATTTATCCCTGGTTTAAAGCGAAAGCTTCAATCGAGGAAAGCTGCCCATGTCCTACCCTGAGGCTTTCACCCAACTTCCCGATACGCCTCGAATACCGGCGCTGTTCGTCGGCCACGGCACACCGATGACGCCATCGAGGACAACCGCTTTAGCCAAACTTGGCGGAAAATCGGCAAGATCTTGCCTAGGCCGCTCGCCATTCTTTGCGTGTCCGCGCACTGGATGACCCGTGGAACGACGCGGGTACACGTCGGCCGGCAACCGGAAACCATCCACGATTTTGGCGGCTTTCCGGCCGCGCTCTACCAGCAGCAATATCCCGCTCCCGGTGCGCCAGAGGCGGCGGAAGCGGTGATGGGTCTAGCGCGGTCGGTTCCCGTGATCGCGGATACCGAGTGGGGCTTGGATCACGGCGCCTGGTCGATTCTGATCCACCTGTTCCCGGCGGCGGATATTCCCACGTTTCAACTGTCTCTCGATTTGTCCCGCTCGCCGGCGGAACACTTTGGTTTGGCGCGTGAATTGAAGCCGCTGCGCGACAAGGGCGTGTTAATCGTGGGTAGCGGTAACATCGTCCACAACCTGCGGACGATGCGGCCGGGCGCGCCGCCTTACGACTGGGCCGAAGCCTTCGACGCCGATTTGACCGCCAAGCTGGAAGCGCGGGATTTTCGGGCCGCCGCCGACTATCAGGCGTTGGGCGATATCGCACGACTCGCACACCCGACGGTCGAACATTATCTGCCGATGCTTTATCCGCTCGGCGCGGCTGATGAAAAAGACCGGCTGGAATTTTTCAATGTCGGTTTTGATCTGGCGTCGTTGTCGATGCGTTCTTTCATCTTGCAGTAGCCTCTTAATCCCTCTGCTGACCAGGAGATACCCATGGCCCAGTACCAGATCGCCGTCGTCGTCGGCAGTCTTCGCCGCGACTCCTTCAACGCCAAGTTCGCCAACGCTCTCGCCAAACTGGCTCCAGCGGAATTTGGATTCAAAACCGTCAATATCAGCGGCTTGCCGCTCTACAACCAAGACGATGATGCCAATCCGTCGGAAGCGGTCAAGCAGTTGAAAGCGGAGATCGCCGCCGCGCACGGCGTATTGTTCGTCACGCCGGAATACAACCGCTCGATTCCCGGCGTGCTCAAAAACGCCATCGACCACGCCTCGCGCCCCTACGGCCAGAGCGCTTGGCAGGGGAAACCGGCGGGTGTGATCGGCGTTTCGGTCGGAGCCATCGGCACGGCTCTGGCGCAACAGCATCTACGCAACATCCTCGCCTATCTGGACATGCCGACACTGGGTCAATTGGAAGCCTTCATCCAGGCCAAGGATGTGCTGTTCGATTAGACGGGCAACATCGGCCCGGCCAGTAAGGAATTCCTGCAAAACTGGATGAATCTGTACGTGGCTTGGGTGAAGAAGCACGCCGGCTAATCGTGGGGTTTGGGCATGGGTGAGGCGGCGGGCCGCGCGGTCATTTTCGCTTCCCGTGCCCCAGCCAACCACCGTCAGTCGCGAGACCCGATTTGTTCGTCAACCCAAAGCCGAGATAAAATGATTTTTGATTGAAATTTCATTAAATAGCCGGTTTTCTCGGTCCAATAGCGTATTTGCATGAAAAACAGTTACCCTCGGATTATGGCTGCTGTTTACCTCGCTCACGGAGTTGTGGCCGCTGTCCGACAACCTGTGGCCGCGGCCGTTCGGTTATTTCCCGTCTCGCACCGCGTTTATGCAGTTGAGCGGTGTCATCGCCACGGGCGGCGGTGAGCGTGGCCATGGTGCTGGCGCTGCGCCTGAAATGGCTGGAAACGGCGGCTTTGGGCGGCCTCGACAAGATTACCGCCCTCACAAACGGCTGGGCATCACGGCGCTGGTCGCGTCGGTGTTGCACTGATGAGGGGTCAGGGCACCCAGTGGATGGTCGGCTGGATGCGGCCCAGATTCGCAGTAGCGTGCCGGAATGGCAAGCCCCCAGTATTTGGTTTTGCGACCCCAGCGCGTTCGGCAAGGCGCTGCGTCAAGACTTCATCACCCACGGCTTAGCGGCTCATGACTTCCACCAAGAACTTTTCGAGATGGGCTGACAGCGCGTCCGCTCGACCGACCTTGATCGACGGCTTCGGCCGTCGGATTGACTACGTACGGTTTTCGGTGACGGATCGCTGCGATTTCCGTTGCGTTTACTGCATGAGCGAGCAGATGACCTTTGTGCCGCGCGCCCAGATTTTGACGCTGGAAGAACTAGCGGAGTTAGGCTGGGCGTTCGTGGAACTGGGAGTGCACAAGATCCGCATCACCGGCGGCGAGCCGCTAGTGCGGCAAAATGTGCTTTGGCTGTTCCAACGGCTTGGCCAGCTGCGGGATTACGGCTTGAAGGAATTAGTGTTGACCACCAACGGCTCTCAGCTAGCGCGCTTGGCGGCTGATCTCAAAGCAGCGGGCGTGGCGAGATTGAACATCAGTCTGGACAGCCTCGACCCGGCGCGTTTTCGCCGCATCACCCGCAATGGAGATTTAGCAACGGTTCTGGGCGGTATTCAGGCCGCTCAATCCGCCGGATTTCAGCACATCAAGCTGAATGTCGTCATTCTGAAAAACCGCAACCACGATGAAGTTGTCGATCTGGTGCGGTTCGCGATTGATAAAGGGCTGGATATCAGCTTTATCGAGGAAATGCCGTTGGGGCAGATCGGCGATCACGACCGGGCGGAAGCGTATTATTCCAGCGACGCAATCCACGCCGATCTCACTCAGGTATTCACGCTGACGCCCACCACCGAAACCACCGGCGGCCCCGCTCGCTACTACCGCATTCCCGATACCGATAGCCGGATCGGGTTTATCTCCCCGCACAGTCACAATTTTTGCGAGGACTGTAACCGTGTGCGGGTTTCCGCCGAAGGCCGGTTGTTGCTCTGTCTCGGACAGGAAAATTCGTCGGACTTGAAGTCTACCTTGCGCGTCTATCCGGGTGACCGTGAACGATTGAAACAAACGATCATTTCAGCGATGGTGTTTAAGCCGCGTGGCCATGACTTTCAGCTGGACGGACAACCGGTGATTCTGCGTCATATGAACCATACGGGCGGCTGAGTCTCCAGCTACCTAGCGATCAAAGAGTTAGCGGTACCCCGCGCCGATGTCGCTACAGAAAACTGCTGATAGGGCTAACTTAGTAAAAATGAGATTAACCAAAGAGAATTTTGGCGACGGTATATTCTGATTCGGTTGGGATGAATCTTTCGCCTGCATTTCCGCTACAATTGGTTATCTCCCCGACTAAAATATGAGTATTATCTGTATAAAGATCTATTCGAACAAGAGAAAAACCAGTGCTTAATTTAGAGGAAATATCCAGCATTTCTGAAAAGTTATTTGGTTTTTCTAAAATGATATTAGATTTTGGTTTAGTAAGGGAAAGATCCAGATCGTTCCATTCAGCATCATAAGTTTTACGGGTATGGTTTATATAACGGTCAAGATCGACCCAAACAATTTTAGGTATGCCATTATAGCATAAAAATTTGTAATCCACGACAAAGGCATTGTTGAATATTAATGGTTCTATAATGACTTTTGGCTTAAGATATCTGTAATTTGCTTCTCGCGTCACATCGTAGTAATTTAGTTTGAACCAACGTTTTATCCGCTCTCTATCGATGGGTTCATTATTTTTTCGAATGATGACTTGACCGCTGGCATGAGTTGGCTTGATGCAACAAGTTGCCGGAAAATCATAGTTACTTACTGCTTGAGCCTCTCTTATAACGTCTATTGTCGGGACATTATGTTGATCCCCGATAGCCGCGCTGACGTACAACTTTAAAAACTCTTTATCGGATACAAAAACCCGTAAAGGGTCTAATATTTCATCAGTGGTTTTTATGGCATATAGTACATCATTAAGTGTAAGCCAATTCTTTGGCGCTCTATTATTCTTCATTATAAAATTAATGTAAGAAACAATTCGATCACCTATCCTGTTTTTAGGAAGATGCTTTCTAAGGATTTCATGGAGAAATTGAGCTGTTTTCTTTAGTAATGATGAATTACTTTTTTTGGAAGCTAGCAGCTCTGATTTGTCGACTTTTTGTAACATTTTTTTCATTATAAATTCTCTATTTTTAGAAGTTTTAAGATTCAATTTAGGAAGCTTTGAAGAAATTTTTATGAATAAAACTGTATTTTTATGAATTTAGCATTGAATTGATTGATCGAATTAGAATGAAGATATCCAGAGCTAACTGCATCAAAAATCTAGTGAATAATACTATTTGAATAGTATTAACCTTCATTGAATGAAAATCAAATAACTATTACATCAGATAGTTTCTAAGGATAGTGCGGTTGGAAGTTCTGGAGTGGTGAGAGAGGATGGAGGCGGCCGGAAGCGAGTGAGATTGAGGAGGCCGATGTTATGATCGCTACTCCAACGTTGTGGGGTGCGATGCGCGTGGCGTGGGTACGACCTGAAAGCTCAAAAGCGTTCATCTGATGGTAAAATCACACCCAATAAAATGGCGTAAAAAGCTAAAGTAGAGCTACTGGCCTGTTCACTGGCAGAAATCAAGGGCTACAGGGAAATGGCCACACAATGTCCCGAATTTGCTCATTGCAAAAAAGGGCTAGCTATTAAACCCATTATACCAGAATAAAACGATGACTCCCGATCCTCGCCACACTCTCGGCACTCGCGCCATTCATGGCGGTATGCTGAAAGATGCCCGTGGAAGCTCACATATCCCAATCTATCATACGACGACTTTCGCTTTCGGCTCGACCGCCGATTTGCTTGATATGGTAAACGGCTGGAAGCCGGGCGCGCTATAAACGCGCTAGGGGCAAATCCCAATCTGATCGCCTTGGAGGAGACACTAGCCAGCCTGGAAAGCGCGGAGCCAGCGTGGACTTTCTGCTCTAGCATGGCTGCTGAGTCAGCCCTGTTTCTTACCCACGGACGCGACGGAATTGTCTGCATCGGCGATGCGTATGGCGGTATGTTGGAATTGCTCTCCGATCAGTTGCCGCTGCTGAGTATTCAGACTCACTTCATTCTAGGCCACGAACTGGATCGGCTGGATGCGCTGTTGGCGAGCGCAACCAAGGTGGTATTCTCAAGACGCCGACCAAACCGGCTCTCAACTTGTTTTATGTTCGGGCAATTGCCGCTCGCGTGGCTGACCAGATGCGGATGTTCACGCTGGCTCCTAAATGATCTTTAACAAACTTAATCCGATATCTGAGTCCCTGACAAACTGATAATGAGATGGATTGGAAACAGAACTTAAGCCAACCTGGCGTCATGGCGGCTTTGGGAGCAGCCCTGCTGTTCGGTGGTGGCGCGCCCCTTGCCAAGGGGTTGCTGGCGAGCGTCGATCCGTGGTTATTAGCAGGATTGCTCTATCTGGGATCGGGGGCCGGACTTTCGTTGTATCGCCTGGTCCGTCATTCGCCTGCTGTAAAGCTGCCGCCGGATGAAAGAGGGTGGCTGGCGGGAGCGATTTTTGCCGGAGGCGTGGTCGGGCCGGTGCTGCTGATGTTCGGGTTAGCCGGGATGCCGGCGTCAGGCGCGTCGCTGCTATTGAACGCGGAAGGAGTTTTTACCGCATTGCTGGCTTGGTTCGTCTTTCGGGAGAATTTTGATCGACGCGTCGCATTGGGGTTGGTGGCGATCATCGCCGGCGCGATCGTGTTGGGTTGGCCAGAACAAGCCCAGTTCTCCACGCCATGGCCGGCGCTGGCGGTGGTGGGGGCGTGTCTGGCGTGGGGTATCGATAACAATCTTACCCGCAAAGTATCGCTGGTTGATGCGACCTGGATCGCGACAATCAAGGGTCTTAGCGCGGGGAGCGTGAATCTAGCGCTGGCCTTTGCAACGGGTGCGACTTGGCCGGCGTTACCGGAGCTTACGGGTGCTCTATTGGTCGGCGCACTCTCTTATGGTGTCAGTTTGAGCTTGTTTGTGGTAGGACTGCGGCATCTGGGCACAGCCAGAACCGGCGCTTATTTTTCCGTTGCCCCTTTCTTCGGCGCGATGTTGGCGATTCCGCTGTTGGGTGAAGCGCTCAGCCCACGGCTATTGATCGTGGGCGGGTTGATGGGGCTGGGGGTCTGGTTGCACCTGAGCGAGCAGCATAGCCATTGGCACGCACACGAAGCAATGGAGCACGAACATGGCCAAGCCCCGCCGCCCGGCGTCCGACACCGCCACTGGCATTGCCATCAGCCACTGATTCATAGCCATGCCCATTTCCCGGACACGCATCACCGGCACGATCATTAAACCAAGGCTAAGCCGATACAGCTGTAAGATCAGTGAAGGCTACCAAAACGGCCCTGGCCGGTAGCCCCACGGAGGAACGGGACCGAACCAAAAAGGGTCAGGCACATAAATCACCTCCGGCGGGCGACGCACTGGCCAAAGGCGATAATGTTCCACAGTTACGACGGGATAGGTATAGCGATAATCGCCAACTTGGCCCGATGTCATATCGGTCAGTCGACCGACAACGGTAACTCGGCGTCCGATTGCGTAAATAGCCGGGTCCAGAAAGCTGGGAATTCGAGCGAGAAAACGGCCCACGCTGTCGTCGGAACCGATGGGCCAGCCACGTTCGCCTAAACGCTCTTCGACGATTTCCAGCCAAGTCTCATTGCGCCGGTTCTCCACTCGAGCGATGCCGCCACCCCAGCGAACCGGCGCTTGAAGAAACGCTTCAGGTTGGGCTCGCACCGCCGCTAGCGTTGGTCCCTGAAAGTTTGCATCCTGGATTGGATCATGGACAGGCGGTGGGATTGCGCAACCGGCGAGCCATCCCACCAGCAACAATCCAAACCAGTAAAAAAAACCTGTCTGATTTGTGGTCATGCGTGATGTCCTCAGCAGTCAAACAAACATTCCAGCCGCCTGATTCAATTTACACTGAACAACTCTCAAGGGTATCAATAGAAATTAAGCTATCCGTGGCGAAGGATGGATGTGTTAAATTTAGTAAACTATTGATTTTTAATACGGATAATTTCGATGAAATAATTTTGCATCGATCGACAGACTGACGAGCGGACTAAGCCCTTAGTTTACCACGGGGCCACGATAGGGTTTCCCATGGCGGCTAGGGTCGGTGAGTCTAGCCTGTAGACCATAAGGCCCTGCGCAAATCCTTATCAAACGGGTGTTTGAAAATTAAGGTCACTGTTAGCCCTAAGTCGTCGCTTAACGTTACCAGAATGGCCCGCTTCCCATCCCAGTACGCTGGAAACACTGTTGAAATAACATTAAATAATATTTAGTCAGCCTAGAGGTTGACCAAAACAGATAGACCCATCCTATCTTGCTTCCATCTGAAAAACTGATTCAAACACAAACCCCATTCCGCGTCACCCCAACTGATCGGCTCGCTCCTATGGTGGCATCGGGATACTCCAGCGAGTTTTGTTCCAATGCCCATGGCTAGCTTCCCCGTCGAAGTCCCGAGTCGCGCTCCATGTTCCTTAGCTAGCACATCGCGCTTGCTTTCCCAACCGCAAAATGCTCCGCCGCCCGCACCATCGACAGCTGGTATCACTCTCAAACTACCAGCCCTGCACGATGAAAACCTAAAACGTAGGCCATCAGTAAATTATGATCAAATTTATCTAGTTATGTTCTTTCTGGCTAGAAAGAATGGCGGAATAACAGAGGCAGTGAGCTGATTTGCCACAGATCAGGCTAAAGTTGGATATTTGCAACAGGTGTTGTGTTAGTATTTAGCGCACACTGAATTTCAACCATACATTTTTTAATAAATTTTTATAAATCTTATAGTTATAAAGCCGTCTAACGAATAGGCAGATATAATATAATTTTGACAAATCGTTATTTTATGCGTTTTATATTGTTTATTTATATTCTGTTATTACTCTCTTATAATAATTTCAAAGTGGGTTGCATGGATTTTTCATTTTAGAATCAAATTTATGTCGCTTAGGCATGATTTTTGCATTAAATAACACTCTTAACGCTATTGGAATTAGCATTGATGAGACCAAATAGTGCGCCGCTCTTATAAATTCCTAGCGCTGCCTTGGCAGGAAAAATGGCTTTATCTAAGCGCTACGCTCTGGCTGCTTGCGGCGAAGGCAGGACTTTATCTGCTGTCCTTCGAACACCTGCAACATTTGGTCACGCGTCTTGGCGAACCTAATGGAAGGCGGGCTACCGTTCAAGATATGCAAATGATTGTTCTGGCAATCCAAAGGATTGGTCGCTTCTTGTCTCCATTACAAATCAACTGCTTGCCACAGGCCTTGGTAGGCTACATGATGCTTCACCGTAGAGGTTTCGCGGGTATTGAGATCAAAATTGGAGTCTGCAAAGACTTCCAACAGAAACTCGCCGCGCATGCATGGCTCGAATATGAGGGTCGTGTCTTAATCGGTGATCTACACAATTTAGAGGAGTTCAGACCCTTCTCCTCAGTGAGTTTGTAATAGTTTAATCAAGTGTTGCTTTAAACTTAATTACAAGCTGATTTTTTAACTGATCAAGGAGGTATTAAAGATCAGAAAGTAAGTCGTAATTTGCTGATGCTGATCCATTCAGTTTTGTTCTCTAAATTAATCAGTGAGGGTTTTGAATGAAAAAATTATATGTTTCTCCTGAAGTGATCGTGCATGGCACGGTTGAAGAGATCACCAAGGGCGGCCGTAATGCGCCCAACAACCCTGTCTTTAATCCATGGAATGGTAAAAAAGGCAAACATGGCCATGGCCATGGCCATTGCCCTGGCGATACTGTTGGTAGCTGAAATCAGCTAAAGTAAAATCTTTGGGTATCTCTAGGGGTGGATAGGTTTTGCTACTCTGCCTATGGCCTGATACTGGAATCCGCCTTTCCTTTACCTGAATTGGCAGAGCTGCCAGCTGCGGGTATCGGGAGGGCGGATATTTCTATTGAAAATGATTCTCAGATAAGTATTGCTTCTGACAAGCCTACTCCAATCGAATGTAGAGATGCGGCGTTAAACTGGGTTCATCTCGTATGGGGTGGTGTAGGCGATCTTTTCATTGAAAATGGCAACCGAATTCTTGTGCGATCTGTTTTAAAATCGGATAAGGATGCTATCCGTCTATTCATTTTCGGGGCTGGTTTAGGTGTTCTACTTCATCAACGGGGATTGCTAGTCCTGCATGGTAGTGGTGTAGCTCTCAATAATCAGGTGATAGGTTTCATCGCTGATAAAGGGGCTGGCAAATCCACGATGGCAGCGGCTTTCTGTCAGCATGGGCATGGGTTTATTTCAGATGATCTGTTGGTAGTCTATTTTGATGCCCAAGATAAGCCAATGGTTATCCCAGCTCCACCGCAAATGAGGCTGTGGTTAGATACATTAATCTATGCTGGAGGCCGTCCTGATTCTGCCACACGCGTCAGATCAGGGATAGATAAGTTTAACTTTAATGTAGATTCTGTAGCTAAAAAACCAATTCCGCTTCATAGTCTCTATTTACTGGATGCAGAAGGGTCGCCCCATATCGAAAAACTATTTCCGAGTGAGGCGTTGTTCAGTATTATTCCTCATCTCTACGTAAGTCGATTTGGAACATCTGTCTTTCAAAAAACTGACCCAGCAGGTTCTTTTAAAAAGTTAACTTTACTATCAAAGCAAGCACACGTTAAACGTTTGGTACGAGAGCAAGATATTAGTCAATTGCCTAACATTGTTAACCTGATTGAAGGCGATCTTCATTCAGATCATACTATTCAGTAAAATTTTAAGGAATTATTATGGATAATAATATCAATAAGAATTCACTGCTAGTCGCTAGCAAAAATTTAGTTGCTACAGGACTAAATTCGGATACTGCCGAGAGTGTTGTAATCCTGACTCTCCAGGATGGTATTTACTATGAACTTAAAGGAGTCGCTGTTCGGGTTTGGGAACTTCTTCAAAGCCCTCAATCTCTTCAGACTATTCTGGATATCATTCTTAGCGAATATGAGGTGAATGCAGAGCAATGTGAATCGGATTTGCTCTCATTGATTGCCGACCTTATTCGGCGAAACCTCGTTGAATTTGTAAATAATAACTGAAGAAAGAAAATTTATTTTAAATTGCCCATCAACTTTGGAGAAGCCGATGGCTTTTATTGATGGGCTTCGAATAGATAGGGCCTTAAGATTAGTTTTAAAAGCAACACCAAAATGGACTGTCTTTACTATCTTTCTATTGGCTATCCAAAGCATAATTCCTTTAGTCACCATTTATATTTTTAAGTTAGTGGTTGACCGGCTAACTTTAGTAGAAAATATTGCTGCTTTAGAAAAAGACTTTGAAGGATTAGCTATTCTGTTAGCGATAGCTTTAGGATTAGCTATCCTAAGTAATCTGTGTAATGCCTTGCTTGGCTACGCCAACGATATTCAGTCACATCTTGTCGCCGATTATATGCAACATCTCGTTCAAGCAAAATCTATCGATATGGATCTTGCTTATTACGAGCACCCTCAATATTACGACAAGCTACATAGAGCTCAACGAGAAGCGCCGACACGCCCTCTTCGCATTATTTCAGGGCTAACTACGCTCGCCCTAAATGCCCTGACGATGTTAGGCGCTTTTACTTTGTTATTATTTTTTAATTGGGTATTAGTATTATCTGTATTTTTTGCTTCAATTCCGGTGTTGATATACCGGATTAAATATGCTGAAGCACTTTATCAGCTGCATCGAGAGAAAGCGGCTAGTGAGCGGTTGAGCAGCTATTTCAATCAAGTGGTTACCACTGTTGAAAATGCGAAGGAAGTACGAATATTCGGCTTTGGGCCTCTAATGATGAACCGATTTAGTGAAATCAGACTAATCATTCGAGCGAGGCTACGCCAAATTTCTGTCCGAGGCTATTATAAGCAATTCATTACTGAATCAACGGCTGCGCTTGTTGGTTATGGAGCGCTCGCCTTTATTGCCTATTCGGCCGCACAAAAGACCATCACGCTGGGTGAAACAGTGATGTATTTTGGAGCTTTCCAGGTTGCGATTAGTTCACTGCGGCCGACCCTGAGCGAGTTGGCGGAGCTTTATCAGAATAATTTATTCTTATCAACCCTTTATGAATTTCTTGATGTCCCAAAGACCATTCCTGAGCCAAGCAACCCAAAAGAAATCCCACGCCCTTATCAATCAGGCCTAAGGGTCGAAAATGTGAGCTTTCGTTATCCAGGGACTAATCAACTCATCCTGAAAGGCGTTGAGATGGCTATCCAACCGGGAGAAATCATTGCCTTGGTTGGACGTAATGGGTCGGGAAAGACCACTTTAACAAAACTGCTGTGCCGGCTGTACGACCCTGATATGGGCCAAATTACCATTGATGGCCTCGATATGCGCGATTTCAGAATCGAGGATTTGCGCCGGGAAATTAGTGTGGTTTATCAGGATTTTGGGCGATATCACATGACGGCTCGGGAGAATATTTTGTTAGCGCGTCCAGAGCTTCAACCTGATAACCCCGCTATCATTAAAGCCGCTCAATGGGCGGGTATCCATGATAAATTGATTGAATTACCCGATGGTTACGATACTGTACTAAGTCGTACCTTCACGGATGGCGCGGAACTAAGCATTGGGCAGTGGCAAAAATTAGCGCTCGCTCGCGCTTTTGTCCGCGATTCGCAACTGATTCTTCTTGACGAGCCCACTAGCGCTCTTGATGCGGCTTCAGAGTTTGAGTTTTTCGAGAAATTTCGAGAGATGGCGCGTGGCCGATCGGCGCTCATTATCAGTCATCGGTTCTCGACAGTCCGTTTAGCTGATCGAATTTATGTGCTGGATGGTGGACGCCTGATCGAACAAGGTAATCATGAAGAGTTGATCGCTCTTGATGGGCTTTATGCGCATCTTTTCCATCAACAATCTTCATACTATCAAGAGGAATCCAGTGTTACAGGAGATATCAAGGAATTTTATTCATGAACCGCCGCTGGGTAGCATTGGAATTTATTACTCGCTGCTTGAGCGTTTCACAGGATCCTGATAATGCCAAGGCCGTAAGGGCTGCTATTAATTCTCAATCTCTTGATTGGGATATCGTGTTAGAAATAGCCGAAACGCAGAAAATGGCTCCAACTATTTGGGCCTCACTCAGGAACAAGGGATTCGTTAAGGATCTTCCTCCTAATATCTGTGGCGATCTATTTAAGCAGCATTTGCTGAATACTATTAGAAATAAAGGGCTTCGTGAGCAGGCTATCGAGGCAATATGCCAGCTCAATGCACTCGGCATTACGCCAATCCTTCTCAAAGGCGGCGCTTCATTATTTGTAGACACTTTTATTGATGCTGGCTCCCGTGTAATGTCAGATCTTGATATATTAATACCTAAAGAATCGGCGAGCGATTGTTGGAACCACCTTATTAATACTTTAGGATACTCGCCCATCGAGGATAATCCATATTTTTTTATTGACTATCGTACTCATCATCATTTGAGGCCACTTGCTCGCCCAAATAGCTATGGCACAATAGAATTGCATCACAGTGCGTTACCGAATAGCGCCGCGCGGATATTGGCTACTTCGTTAATCTGGCGTGAAAGTAAACTGGTCCCTAATTCATTAGGTCTTCTGGTGAGAATTCCTTCGCCTACCCATAGGGTCCTGCACAATATTCTCCATGCAGACCTGATCAATAAAACCTATGCACAAGCTAGGATCTCACTCCGCTCATTGCATGAATTGGTAACGATGCAAACTGTTTATGGTAAGGATATAGACTGGCAACTGATTGAGAAACTTATGAGTGAGGGGGATCGGTCACAGATTCCTAGAGCTTCGCTCTACCTTGCTCATCGCTTGTTTGGCAGTCCGATTCCTGATTGCATGCGTCCTACTCGAGGAACCGTAGCCCATTATTTTCAAGCTCGCTTCCAAGTTGATTGGCGTTGGCTGGATCGGTTTGTCGAACGGATGCTATGGTTTTCAAATACAAATATCCGCGAACGTTATCAGTGCAAGGATGATTTTTGGTCGATTACTAAGGGACGCTTTCGTTTGGCGACTTCTCTTGCGTTGAGACAGAGCCATCGCCTATTTCAATCAGCCCCTGATTGAATCAAGAACGGCTGTGCGGGCGATAAAGTTTGAGTGAACCCTGAGCTGAGCGCTTGTCTCAACCATTCAATAAGGGTATGCGTTTGAGAAAAGCGGCGCGATCGGTAGCGGAGGGGATGTGTTCCGATAAGCGCTGATACAGTTCATGCGGAGTCTGGGCCTTGGCGGCGGCTTGCTTCACCAGTACTTTGGCGATTGGCCCCAGATAAACGGCCAACTGTTGTCGGGCGGTTTCCAACGTGGCTTGATCGAAGGAATCCAGTGATCGGCTGATTTGACTATTGGGCGCACTATTCCCCCCAGTTCCTCCGGTACGGCCAACGGCTCCGCTCAAGGTACTCTCCAGCACCCCGCGCATCCGGCGTTGGAATCGCAACCGGTCTGGCTCGCCCGGGATCGTCGCCATCAATTTTTGGCTCAATTCCATTGGGCTGCTCGTTTGCAGCGCCGTCCGCCGAACCAGCACCTTGGCGACTGGACCCAGCGTTTCCATTAAGAAATGCTCCGCTTGGGCCAGTAACGCGGGGTCCCAGCCGGGTACCGCATTAGCGGGCGGGTCCGGCGCTTGCACTGGCACCACGCGAATCAGGGTGGAGCCATCGGCCGCCACCTCGCGTTCCACCAAGCGGAGGTTTTCCAGGGCAGCGCCAAACTCGGCCGCCGTTTGGAAACGCTCGCTGGGCTTTTTGGCCAGCGCTTTGCTTAGTACGCTGTCCAGTTCCAGCGGCAGTCGGGGGTTGATCGCGGTCACCCGCGGAGCCGGTTCGTGTAACACCTTATACATCAACTCGCTAGAGCCACGCCCCATGAACGGACGGACGCCCGTCAGGGCTTCAAACAGCACGACGCCGGTGGCATAAAGGTCGGCGCGGCGGTCAGTTTCTTGACCGCCGAACTGTTCTGGCGCCATGTAAGCGGGGGTGCCGACTGTCATGCCGTGTTGGGTCATGCCGCTGGTCGCTTCGACGCGGGCGATCCCAAAATCGGACACCTTGACCTGACCGCCCGCCAGTAGAATGATGTTGCCTGGCTTGATATCCCGATGGATCACGCCGTGGGCGTGGGCGTGATCGAGCGCGTGTAAGACCTGGACGATAACCGCCACCGCGTTAGCCAGCGGCAGCGGTTGGCGCTCCTTGAGATAATCGCGCAATTCTCGCCCCTGCACATATTCCATCACGATGTAGGGGATGCTGTTTTCTTCACCGTACTCGAATACGGTCACGATGTTGGGATGCAGGCAGCGACCGGCGGCACGCACTTCGCGGCGAAACCGTTCCAGCCATTCCGCGCCGTCCTCTCCCTCTAGCAGGGTGCGGTGAATGGTTTTGACCGCAACCTGGCGGTCGATGGCCTCGTCGTAGCCCAGATAGACCACGCCCATGGCGCCGCGTCCGAGCGTTTTGGTCAGCCGGTAGCGGCCGACATGTGGCGGGCGTGTTTTGCTGATCTCGCCGCCATCAGTGCTCATATCGTTATTCACCCAACATCTTCATGGCGTTTTCCAAGCTCAAGCGCATCCGGTTAAACGACTGCGACAGCGATGAAATTTCGTCTTTGCCGTGGCGCACATATTCCGGTACATCCGGTTTTCCCATACTGACTTCATTGGCGATATCGGCAATCTTCACCACAGGCTGGATAACCACGAAGTGAAGCAGGATGTTGAGCAGAACCAGCAGCAACAAGAAGACGCCGCCGAGCAGTATCATGAAGGTAGTCAAGGTTTGCTGGGCGCGAGTCAGCGGTACCGACATCGGCACCGTCACAATCTGGGCGCCAATGATTTCTTGCATCTTCCAGCCGAAACCGTTGCTGACGCCATAGATATCGGTCATGGTTTTGGGGGCGTCTTCGAGTTTGCCGTGGCAGGTCAGACAACCTTCGTCGTAGATACCCAACGGCCGGGCCAAATTGAGCATCCGACCGGTCGGCGTATCCCGTTCGACCACCAGCTCTTTTTGGTCGCCGTTATTGCGAAACTCGTTGATGATATCGGCCTCCCAATCGTTAGCGCGGTCATTGGGGTTGGTCGGATTGAGCGCCGCTTCCTTATAGGTGTATTCGGGGAATTTGGTCCGCAGCACTTTGAAGCTTTGCGTCGCCGCGTAGGCTGAGACCGTTTCAGGCCGGAACGCCCGTTTCATCTGCAAAGTCAGCAGGGGTTTAATATGCTCGGCCGTGTAGGTGCGGGCGCCGAGCGCGCTCTCGATCATGATGCGGGCATTTTGAATGACCTCCTCACGGGCATTTTGCTTGAGGATGTGGTCAGACAGATAGGCGGCTAAAGCCAAGCCGATCAGAAAGGCCAGCAGCAGCACCAGGTTGAATTTCATGCGCAGACCCATGAAAAAACTCCTCCGATAGCGTTTGTCGGGATAACGATCAGCGAGCGGCTGAATTGGCGCTGGCTGGGGGCTGACAGTTTTGAGTCCTGGCGTCGTGCATTTTGCTAAAGCCAACCAAGCTAAAATTGACTGGGAACGCTTGGGTCGCTGGCCACGTGGGCCAGAACCGCAAATAGACAGTCACTTGACGACCCTCACGCAATTGTCGAACCAAATCAGGTAAATTTTGATCAAATACTAAAATTTTTTTTTGGACGATTTTTTCGCTGTGGATTGGTGGGTTTTTGTCCACCACTAATTGTAAATCGCCAAAAGAAGGGTCCAATTCCGATTGGGTGATCGCCAGCAAGCTATCGCCGTTGAATATCAGCACAATCGGTGTGGTGTCATCGTGGCCGGCGGCGGTGATGACAGAATCGCTGCTGAGCAGGCAGCGTTGCTGGCGAGTGATCGGATCGGGTTGGATGACGGCCGTCCAACTGGCTGCTGGGGTGGTGGTCACCGCCAATCCAGCGGCTAAACCCAGTGTCATCAGCCAGCGTCCACGGCGCTCGCTAGCCAGCGCGCGACAGAGCTTTGTCGTTTTAGAGGCCAACACAGTTTCAATTCTCCGTTGCAATGGTTCGACGCCGCGGCTCGGATGTTCCCGTCCGAGCCGTCGCTCGGCCGAGGGGAGTATCTGAGAGCCAGTATCGAAACTAAGCTATTAAACCGCGTGATAATTTAATTACGGTAACTGGCTCTATTCCCCCGTGAGCTGCCATATATAGGACACGGACTGTCAAGATATAGTTTTTGTCGCCTTCAAATTTCGAATAGCCGACGACAAATTGATTCCAGTATAGTGCTCAAGTTGTCATAGTGTCAGAGTCGCTGCCGTGGGATATGCCATGCTCCTATCCGATGCCAAACAGTGCGAAAGTGTTTTTGTCAGCGATGGCGTCGCCATTCAGCGCCTTAGCCTGCGCCCGATGGGACTACGGGGCGTACCGAGCCTGGTGGACGCGGTGGGGACTGTCGTCAATCCGTGGGAAGTGGAGCTTGTGCGATGGCCGCGCGCGGCTGAAACGGCGTTGCGACGCGGCGGCTATCTTACTGACCGGCATTGGAGCGTGGCGGAGCCTTGGTGCAACTGTGCGGATTGAGTTGAAGCCCTCTCAAACCAAAACCAACGGTCTGATGGTCGTTCGAGTCACCCCCTTTTAGCGGAATGAGTTTCCAGCATGGATTTTATCCCCGATCTCATCTCATTTTTTCTGCATCTTGACCGGCACTTGGCTGAATTGGCCAATCAGTACGGTAGTTGGATTTATGCCATTTTATTCCTGATCATCTTTTGTGAGACCGGGCTGGTCGTCACCCCGTTCCTACCGGGTGATTCTCTGTTGTTCGCCGCGGGCGCCTTGGCCGCCATCGGCGCGATGAATATCCATCTCCTATTTTTGCTATTGGCTTTTGCCGCCATCGCGGGCAATACCGTCAATTATGCGGTTGGCCGCTATCTGGGCGAAAAAGCGTTCAGCCCCGATGCGCGGATTCTCAAGCAAGTCTATCTGGACCGCACCCACCAGTTTTTTGAACGCCACGGAGGAAAAACGATCATCATCACCCGATTCGTGCCGATCGTGCGCACCTTCGCGCCGTTCGTGGCCGGTGCTGGCGGCATGAGTTACGGCCAGTTCCAATGGTACAATGTAACCGGCGGCATCCTTTGGACGGCTTCCTTCCTGTATGGCGGTTACTTCTTCGGCAATTTGCCCTTCGTCAAACAGAATTTCTCTCTGGTGATTCTGGCGATTATCATCCTGTCGCTGATGCCGGGAGTCATCGAATACTGGCGGCATCGTCGCGCCTCTAGTCAAACCAGGGTCGAGCATTCCTAGCGGTTGCAAGTTAGGTTAGCCCTGTATAATTTAGCATCGTGTAACGCCCGATGACCGACCGGCCATCGGGCGTAGTCAGGCCGTTTCAGCCACCACCCGAGCGATGGAATGACCGATGACTCCATGGCAAAGAGCCATGCTCATCTTACCCACTGCATCCATAAACCAACGGAGCCCAAGCCATGAGCCATACGTGCCGCATCGAACTGGATGGAACATCCCATGATTTCCCAGTTGTCGAGGGAAGCGAAAAAGAACTATCCATCGACATCAGCACACTGCGCGACCGTACCAGTTACATTACCCTCGACGACGGCTACGGCAATACCGGTTCTTGCAAATCGGCCATCACCTATATTGATGGGGACAAAGGCATTCTCCGCTATCGCGGGATCCCCATCGAGCAGCTGGCCGAGCATAGCACCTTTGTGGAGACCGCCTGGCTGGTGATCTGGGGTCGGCTGCCCACCGAACAGGAAATGGAGCGATTCAGTCGGCGGCTGACCATGAACCAGATGATGCATGAAAGCCTGCGCAGCCACTTCGCCGGCTTTCCGCCGAACGCGCCGCCGATGGCGATTCTATCGGCGATGATCAATGCCATGAGTTGCTACGAGCCGGAGATGATGGATATCGAGGACGACAACACCATGGAAAAAGCGGCGGCCCGCATCATCTCCAAGGTGCGCACCATCGCGGCGGCCAGCTACAAGATGTCCATTGGTCAGCCGCTGATGTATCCGCACCCCGAATATAGATATTGCGAGAACTTCTTGCACATGATGTTCTCGATCCCCTACCGCGAATATTGGCCGACGCCGGAAGTCAGCCGCGCGCTTAACCTGTTCCTGATCCTGCACGCCGACCATGAGCAGAATTGCTCGACCAGCACGGTGCGGATGGTGGCGTCCAGCCAAGCCAACATGTTCGCCAGTTGCGCGGCGGGCGTCTGCGCGTTGTGGGGGCCGCTGCATGGCGGCGCCAACGTGGCCGTGATTGAGATGCTGGAGTTTATCCAGCAGTCCGGGATGAAAGTGTCCGAATACATCGAGCGGGTGAAGAAAAAAGACACTAAGCTGAAGTTGATGGGTTTCGGACATCGGGTTTACAAGAATTTCGACCCACGCTCCAAGATTCTCAAGGAAGCCGCCGACAAGATGCTGGCGCGGTTGAGCATCAGCGATCCACTGTTGGATATTGCTCTGCAAATGGAAGAAGTAGCCCTCAACGACGATTATTTCATTGAGCGCAAGCTGTATCCGAACGTTGATTTTTACAGTGGCATCACCCTGCGGGTGATGGGTATTCCTTTGAACATGTTCACCGTGATGTTCGCCATCGGACGGATGCCAGGCTGGATCGCCAACTGGAAAGAACTCCACAACGATCCCAAGTCGCGCATTTATCGACCCCGGCAGGTTTACGTGGGTGAGACCCTCCGCGACTATGTACCGGTCGAACAGCGTCAAGCGAGCTAAGGTTTTTCAACCCTAAAAAGGTACGCATTGCGCACCTTTTTAGGTGTGGGATCGGCCAACAGCGCAGCTTATGGAACGGGTTTGACCGTGGGCGGCGGCATCCAGTTTTCCGCGCCAGGTAGGACATCGCGCCGTAGCGTGGCCGATACCGCGCCGGTGACTCGAAAAAATCGTGTTCCAGGGTCGGCGGGGTTCCCGGTTCTTCCCAGGCGATGAGGCGGATGTTGTCGAAATCGGCCGTGGCTCGGTCGCGCCCCGGCGGTGACAGGCGCAGAAACACCCCGACCGCCGGTTTGCCGGGAAGCTGGTTATCGGGGTCATTCGCGTCGGAAAAATTAGGGTATGTCACGTCGATCCGAAAGGGTTGCCAGGTGTTGTTGGCCACAATCAGATCGGGAACGCGAGTTTGCAGCGTGGAAGGCCCCTTGGTGTCGGGATACCAGCTTAACTGCAAGGTGACGCCGCCGTTGGTGCGCACCCGGCCGATCACCGAAAATTTTCGGTTCGGTTCGATCAAGATACGGTGTTTGTGGGTTAATAAAGCGTCAGCGCCATCACTGAACAGTCGGCGCAGGCGCACGCCGGCCTGACCTTCATAAGCGTAGTCCGGGCCAATGAACTGATCAGTCAAATCCCATAACGCGCCTGGATTGACTTGATCGTCGGCGGTTTCATCCTCGAACGATCCGGTCCAGAGTAGATCTCGTCCGGCCAAAACGACGCCGGAACCTTGAATGGCGGCCAGCGAAGCGCCGTTTTCGAAGCGATAAATCGCACCATTATTCGGGCCGCCATCGAGCGCTGTCACCACTTCTTGCGTGATGGCGCGCCCGTCCACATCCACTTCGGCCACGCCGTCTTCAATCAGGAACGGGCCGGGCGCTCGGCCGGCGGCTCCCCGCGCCACAAATTCCGCCATCGGGCCGATGATTGGCCGCGGCAGGTAATCGGCGATGATAAACGGCTCGACATAAGCGCGAATCACTTGGCCGCGCCGCAAGTGCACCGCTAGCAAATAAGACTCGAAGGTCGGCCAAACATCCTGGTCGAACAGGAAATTGCCGAGTGTCCACGCCGCCAGCGTATTGGCCTGCCAGTTGAGGCCGCCGACCACATGGGGGTGGTGGTTGATGACCAGCGTCGCGCCGGCCGCCCGCGCCGTTGCAGTCAATTGCTGGACGGTGGGTGATGGATCGCGGCCGTATTCAAAGCCACTGTGGATCATCACGATGACAACCTGCGCTTGGGCGCGGGCAGCCTGCACGGCTTGCTGCAAGGGCGCGCTCGCACAACGCGCCGCGCCGCCCTTGTGGACGGCGGCGACATAGTTGATGGGTTGATCGTCACCGGGAATGCCGGTGCAGCCGATGAAGGCCAGCGTGATGCCGCGAACGGTGATCACCGCCGGTCGCCAGGCTTCGCTGTCGTTGTGGCCCGCGCCAAACTGGCCGACGCCGACCGCATAACCGGCGGTCTCCAAACCGGCTTTGGTTTCAGTCAAGCCGGCTTCCAACAAGTCGTACATATGATTGTTGCCGAGATCGACGACATCCACCCCGGCGTCGCGCAACGTGCGAGCGGCGCTGGGGTGGCTGGCGAACACAAAATCCTTGGTCGGATGAAACACGGGGGGGCGCGGTTGGTTCGGATCGAAATAAGGTTTGTCGGCTAGCGGCGATTCCAGGTTGACGGCGGTCAGATCGGCGTTCGCCAGCAGCGGTTGGATGTAGCGCAGTAATTGGGCCTGATCGCGCGCCTCATTACCGATTTGAATCAGTCCATCCGCCGTGTTGCCATCGCTGTTCAGATCATAGTAGCGGCGGCCGAACATGGTATCGCCTCCAAAATGCAGGGCGATGGTTTCCCCATCATCCGGCGTCAAACGAACCAGGAGCGGTTGTTCTGGAAAGGCCGCGCGCGTGCGGGAAAGAAATTGCGGGTGGCGCACCGTGATCCAGCCCGGCGCGCGGGCGATTAGGTGGAAACGACCGCTATCGTCGGTCGTGGCGGCGCTATCCGCCAGAACGACCTGCGCGTTCGCGACTGGCCGCCCGTCCAAGTCGATGACCACGCCGTCGATGTTGCCGGCCGGCGGATTGACGGAAGAATTATCACCGCCGCCACCGCCACCGCCACCGCAGCCAGCGAGGCACAGCGACAAAATACCAACGAGAAGCAAGGGGCGATTAGGCATCAAATCTTCTCCGGGCCTTTGGCGGTCAATCTTAATCAACAAAAATAATACGTTAGGTCGGCGTCTGGGAGCGGTGTAGGGAGGCCAGCCAGGCTCGAATCCGTTTTTCGAGCCAACCGCCTTTTTGGCGCTGGGTAAGCGCCTGCAATTCCAAAGCGGCCCGTTGGTGGCCGATGCGTTCATCAGCCAGGTCTTGATAAATGCGGTCGGCCAGCTTGCGGCGCTTGACGGCATCGCCAGAATCCAGAAATGCTTCGATGGCGGCCAATACTTGGGTCAACCGGCCGGGACCGCCGGCGTGGCCGGTTTGCAGTTGGGCCTTGACCTTGGCTGAGGCTTGTTCGATCCGCGATTCAATGAGCGTCAGTTCGGCCTGAAAATGCTCGCTTTGGGCAACCGGACGGTGGCGGACGGTGGCCACGGTATCTCGCGCCATAGCCTCGCCGAGCTGGCCAAAGTCCTGCAAGCTGGCCAGCTCGCGCAAACCTTGTCGGGCCAGGGTCAAATCCGAATCTCGCAAACGCTGGCAGGCATTATGGCAGTTTTCCCAGGCCTGCCAGCGGTAGACGAAACTTAACCCCGGCCCTTTGATGTTCTGCATTCCCATGATTCGGTTAAAGATCCCGGGTGGGGTTTCTTGCACGATCCGGGCGATGGTCTGTTCGCCAGTGGAATGTGGATCGCGGATCACCACCAGCTTGCGGGCAAACCACTGCCATAATTGCTCGCGAAACGCCGTTTCCAACGCTGGCCGCTGGGCGGTGTCGGCCGCTGCTACTCGGTCGGCTAGCGCGCGATAGGCGGCGTAACATTCGCCTTCTTCACTGAGGTGGCGGGCGAGGTCTTCGGCATGGTCGGTGACTCCGGCCGCTGCCAGATAATCGCGCAAAGCGGTTGGTTCGCGCCAAAAGGCGGGGGGCGCTTCGGCCGCCGCCGTGATCCCGATGCCCGCCAGCGCCGCCGCGAGCCGCTGGTGGAGATGGGATTCTTCAGTGGGAACCCGTTGCCAGCGGGCCTGCTGCTCCAGAATCCGTGAAGCCGGTTCGGCGTCGGCTGTGATCGGCCACAGGCTGAGGCCCTGAATGTAAATCGCCCAGGATTCCTGGATATAGCCTTGTAATCCATCAAGGTTGGTGCCGATCAGAAAATGGCGGTCGGCGCTAACATCCGCCACCAGAATCCCGGCGAAGACCCGCGAACGGGGAATGCGGTCGGCGCGATTGTTCACGACCGTGGTAATCCACACGCCGGGTTCTTGATGGCGATCCTGCCGGTCGAAGCCCATTCGCACCCAATTGGTAAGGCAGCCAAAGCGTTCATTGGCCGACATGCCGTTGATGAATTCCAAAAAGCGGTCATTGACTCTGGTTTTTGGGTATTTTTTCAGCACGCCGATATCCATCACCACCCGGTCGGCCATTTCCTTGAGCGCGTAATCCCGTTCGACGCCCAGTTTATCGGCCATGGCTAGCACCAGCGCGATATTAAAAGGATGCTCCTCGTAGGGAAACCGGGCCAGCACGTCCGGGGTCAGCAGTCCCGCTTCCAGCCAGCCCACGGTGCCAAGATCGGTGCCGAGCCGCTGGGCGGCGTCGCGTAGAATCGGCAGCATTTGTTCTTCGCTGGTGAGCAGCGTCGAGTTTCTCGGAATGAAGTTGGTCATCACTTCGGGAATGTTGTAACCCGCCGGTCCCTGTACGTCTTCGTGATCGGGATAAGTGTTGGTGATGGTGGACAGATCGTCGCGCATCCATTGCCGTTGCAAGGTGAAGACGTAAGCCGGCGTCAGGCCCATGCATTCCCACAAGAACACTTCGGTATGAAGGCGGTCACCCAGGCGCAGCACGTTGGCCTGTTCCCAAATGGTGGCTTTGTCGTAAGGCCGATAGAGATACATTTCCCGCAGGGTGCTGTAGGGATCGGCGTGGAGGAACATCGCCTCGCAGCCGGTGGTCTTCGACATGATGCTGAAGCCGAGCGCGTTCAGCAGAGCCGCCTTGATGCGCTCGGTGCCCGATTTGCCGCGCGTGCCCCAGCCGCCGATCACGAGCGGCACCCGTCGCCGCGCCCGCTGAATTTGCCGGTTGACGATGATATGCCGCCCGAAGAACAACCCGCCCAGCGCGCCCAGAAATACGCCGAGGTCAAACAGCGAATTCTGATAAACCGAGGAGAAATAATCCCAAAATCGCTCCCAAAGGGCTGACCAGTCGCCAAAAGGTAAGATGGCCAACGCCCGGCTGTGACCGGCGAGCAGAGGCTCCACTGTCCGCACGGCGGTAGTGGCCGGCGCGGGCGCTGGACTGGGGACCGGTTCGGGAAAGAACCGTTCCACGAGCGGATCAATCGCCTCCGGCAAGCCGCTGGCGGCGGGGTAGGGAAGGAAGCGGATGTCGAATCCCAAGCGAGCGATTGCGGCCAGATAGGCCGCTGGACTGGCTTGCGCGCCTTCCTGCCAATTCCGCAGCCGGGCATATTCGACAAAACGCACGGTCAACAGCGTCCGCGCCCACAATCGCCGCCATAGCGCTGGAGGCGCCACGATTTCGGTCACCCCCTCACTGGTGTAGCGGCGCAACCGGCGGTTCCACTGATCCAGACAAGAGAGCAATTCATCCACCAGCGGCAAGTAAGGCCGCCAGCCGTCTTCCGTGCCCAGATACAACGGCTCGCCGGGTACTTTCGTTTCAGCCAGCTCGGCGAGGATGCCGGACGGGGCGTACAGGTTGCCCTCATACACCCGCCCCACGGTATGACGGAACGCTTGTCGTTTGTCGGTGGCGGGATGGCGGAATTCGTGCAGCCAGCGCCAAGTACGAAAACGTAAAACTTGGCCGCGCGTCAGCCAAGCTCCCCACCAACCCCGTCGCAGCACACACCCATGATCGCTTTGCGCCAGCAGCGCCAGCAAGCGACCCAAGGTCGCGTCCTCCAGGGTGGCCAGCGCGCGCGGCAAGCGCCGGCGGCGGCCGGCCGGCACGGTCGCCACCTCTTGAGCGAGCGCCCGTAGCCACTGCCGGCGTTGCGGGTCGGCCCACGCCCACAACTGCTCGCGGGTTTGCGCCGCCCAACGCCGTATTGACGGCTTGGCGGCATGGCCGTGGACCTGGGCGATGGCCGGTAGCAGCGAAAGGGCCCAGCGATCTGCTTCGACGGCACGATTTTCCGCCAATAAATAGTGATGTGCTTGCCACGCGACCCGCAACGCCACCCGCAAGGTCCAGGCGTCCTGCTCTTGTCCCAGCGCAGCGATCAGTCCCGCCAGCACGCGCTCCATGGCGGCGGGTTCCGCCAGTAGCGACGGGATTTGCAGCAGCGCGGCGGCCCGCACCTGAGGCGTGGAGTCGCGCAGCGCCAGCGCTTCCCAGGTGGACAAAGCGGCCGAAGACGGCATGGCGGGTAGCGCCTCCGCCAACCCCTGGCGGACGTAGGAGCTTGAGTCCCGCAACGCGGTGGGCAACAGGTCCGCCAGCGCCGGTAGCTGGCGCAAATGCTCGCCCAATAACAGCACCGCGCGCCGCCGCACGAACAGATCGTCGCCCGCGCCAGGTTGATCCAGCCTCGCTTTCAAGGCAGTGGCCAGCGAGGCTGGATCGAGGCGCGGCAACAGGGCCAGCGCCTCGGTTTGAATCCATACCATCTGCCGCTGATCCAGCGCCGAGCCGTAGATGTAGCGAAACGCGCCTTCACTGACTGGCGCTTCCTGATCATTTTTAGGCAGGGCGCGCAGCGCGGTGGCCAGCGCGTGAAACGCCGCCACGCGTACCCGAGAATCGCCGTCATAGCTCAGCAGCGGCAACACGGTATTTTCCAGCTCCAGGCGCGGCCACGGCGAGACATCGTTTTGGCCGGAGCTGGCTTGGGCCAGCAAGCGGGCGCTGAGCGCTCCCAGCCGGCCCAAGGCAAAGGCCAGCTGGCGATCGGCGATGGCGTGGCGGCGCTGGTAGCGCTCTACCAGCGTATCGTGACCCAGCCAGCGCCGCAAAGCGCGGCGGTCTTCCACTAATTGCCGGCGGTCGGCGCCCAGCGTTCGGGCGAACTCCAGAATATGGTGCTCGCGCTCTTCGTTGCTAGCCGCGCCCAAATAACGTCGGTTGTAATCGGCGTAATCGAGCCGTAGCCGTCGGATCAGCGCCTGTTGCCGGTCGAGTTCGTAGCGGAGGAACAATAACAGCCGATAGCGCAGGGTAAAGGGCGCCGTCCAGTCTGGCGGATCGTCGCGCGCGCCGGGCCAGTCACCCAGGAACGCTTCGATCAATGCATCTAACAGCGTGCGAGAAGCGCGGGCCAGAGTAGGCGGCAAGCCCTCCGCCAGCAACGTGGCGATTTCGATCCGATTGGATTTCAATCGGGGCCGTAGCAGTTCGATCCATTTTTTCTTGGGGGCGGCGACCCATTTGGCGGTGGCGCTCATGGGATCCACATCTCTCCAGGCGGCGGCTCCATGCCGTTGTTGAATTCTAGCGGCAGCCGGCGTTCGCGCAGGTCGCGAAATTCCACGGTCCCCGGTCGGAAGTCGCGGTAGCCGCGCCCCCGATCCGGGAACCAGTTAACACTCAGCCAAGTGCCGAACTCCCTGTCATCCACGCTGTATTGCAGCGCCAGTTCGGCTTGCACGCGACCGGCGCCACCCCAAGCGTGCTCCCACAGCACGCCGCCGCGCAGGTTATGTTGGTCGTAAGCGGTGGAGCGATTCCAGTCGCGCCCGTCCTGCGCGAAGTAATAGCTCCATTGATAGGCGGCGGCGACCTGCCAGTCGCCCAGCAATTGTTTCCAGCCAACGGTGACGCTGGCGTGTTCGGGGTCCAGCAAATTCCAATCTTCGTCCGAGGTGAGCGCGACCCCGGCGTACCAGAGCGTATCGAGCCAAGGCCGGTGGCTCAGGGTGTCGGACAGCACCAGCCCGCGCTTGTGAAGATATTTGTATTCGCTCAACACATCTTGATCGACATGGCCGGGTCGATAGTCGTAGTCAGCGCCCTGCTGGAGATCGCGATAGAAGAACCCCAACCCCGGTTGGTGGCGGGTTTTGAGGTCGATGTCGCGCGTCTGCCAAATCCGGCCTCGCAGCGTGGAATTCCAAGCCCAGTCCTCGGATTGTTGCGCGTAGCCTTCCCAATTGAGTTGGAATGACACGCCCGGCCATTCGGTCTGGTGCTGCCAATAAGCACGCAATCCGAAAGTCGGGCTGCCAAGCCGGTGCCATCGAGCCAGCGCGTCGGCTTGGTAGTAGTTGCGCCGCCATTCATCGTGGTAACGATAACTGGCCAGTGTTTCCAGATACTCATCGACCACGGTGCCGCCGCCGCTTTCATCGGGCAGCGGCGTGGAACGGGCCAGGGTTGTCCCTAGCGACCAGGTGCCGTCTTGTTGTTCGCCCAAGGCATAGCGATCCTGCATCAGCCATGCTGACGGCGATGTGGTCTCCAGAACCCGCATCGGCGTTTCGGGTACGCGCTCCGGCGTCACGCGGGAGACGCGCGACGGCGTGAGTTCCCGTGGGGTGTCTCCGACCCGTTGGGCGTGCAGACGATATAAGCCTTCTGGGCGGCCCTTGGCGGGTTGTAACTGGAGCGTTTGCAGGCCGGGGCCAAGGTATTGATAACTGCTATCGAGTCGGCCATCACGCAGCTCGTCGATCCGCACCCAGGCGGGTCCCATCAGGGGAACTTGCAGCGGTTCGCGGGAAGTGGCGACCTGATAGAGTCGCCGGAGGTCCCCGATGACCGGTCGGGCGGTGCGGCCTTGCAGTTCGTTGACTCGCACTCGTAGATACTGGTTCGCCACTGGCGCGGTGATCCCGACCCGCAAAACATGTTGGCCGGGCGGGATATCGAGCAGTACCGAGTGGGCCGGGTTATCGGGTGCGAGCGTCACCGACTGCGCGGGTCGATCGTCCAGCCGGTGCCAAGCGATCAGGGGTTGCGGCAGTGAATAGCGCAGGTCGGCCGCCTGCAATTCGATCCGTAGCCGGGTCGGGGTGGCGTTGGTGGTCAATAGCCCCAATTGTTCGGCGCCGGCCAGCACTTGTTCGTCGGCGGCGACCGTGGGCGTCAGCGTCTTGCGCACGCGCAGGAACGGCGATTCCGGTTGCCAGCCGGGCGCTTCGACATAGCGGACGCCGGCGCTGCGCGCGACGGCCAGCAAGGGTTCCCATTCCGCCCGCCGGCGCAGCCCGCGCAACAGCGCTTCCACGCCCGGCGCGCCCGGTTGCGCCGCCGCCATCTGTTCGGCTTCGGGCAAGCGTTGCGCCAGGGTCTCCGGCGCTTGTTCCACCTCCCACAGCAGGGTAATCAAGCGTTGGCGCAACGCCTGTTCAGCCGTCGGCGGCGGGCTAGGCCAGCCCAAATCGGGCGGACTGTTCGCCGTCAGGCGGGCGAGTAGCGCCGTTTGCGCTGTCAATTCGGGCAGAGCCATCGGGAAAGCCAATAATGGTCGCCGCTCCAGTTGACAGCCGTTAATGATTGCGACCGGCAGGGCGGCATTCGGCGCTGGTGTGGTTTGCCGTGGGGATTGCTCGGCGTGAATGTCGTGGCGACCGAACGGCGACCAGTGGTCCCAACGCCTGGAGCGGCGACGTTCCGGTTCGCCGCGTGTGAGGCCGAGCGCTGCCGCCACCACCGCGGTGGGCGTCAGTTCTGGCAACACCGAGAGCGGAATCTCAGGCCGCCAAATCTTGGCTTGCACCAGCAACGGCCGTTGCCGGGCGGTTATTTCGAGCGTGTGCAATCCCGGCCCAACGGCATAATCTAAAGTCGCCAGGCGGCCTGGTACTGCCGTGGCGTCGCCAACGAGGCGAAGTTCCTGGCTGGGCCGGTCGCCGCTGATCGGCAATCGCTCCATTCGTTCGCCGTCGCGCAGCAGCAACCAGTCGTCCGCTGGCGGCGCGTCAGTGGCGGCGGCGGGGTGGAGCAAGCGACCTGCGATCCGCAGTCTTGCTGGCCCGTAAACGCTGATTTTGGCTGGTTGATCGCTTCGAGCGCGGAATGTCTGGCTGAAGAGATCGCGTTCCGAGACAGTGAGAGCGGCGGTTCCCGCATAATCGCTGAATAAATGGCTGGCGTCGCGCCAAACGTGAGCGCCAGACTGTTGGCTCTGCCACTGGGTCCACTCAGCGATGGCGCGCGCTCGGACCGCTGCTTCGGAATCTGCCAAACGGTCGCGGATCGCCAAGCCGGTTTTCAGCATTTCGGCTAATCTCTGGCCAGGCGCGCCGGCTTCCCGCCAGAACTGAAGCGCCGCTTGATAAGCACCTTGCTGCTGGGCGCGGTAGCCCTCCCACAACCGGCGCTGCGTCGGGTCAGGCCATTGGGTGAGGTTTTTTTCGAATATCCGCCACCACCCTAGTTGATAGGCGGCTCGCGCCACGACCGGCAACGGCCGTTCCGCCGGCGGTAGCCCCAAGGCGATAGCCAGCGCATAATCGGGATAGCCCTGATCCAGCAACAATTCCGCCAATGGCCGTAATAAGGTGGGTGTGGGCTGGCGCGCGGCGGCCACGCCGGCCAGCGCGAGCAAACTGTCTTGATCATCCGAAGCGATATAGTCCTGAGTCAGTTGGGCGAAGACGCGCTCCGCTACCAGCGGGCTGGGATCGTACAAAAAGGTTCCTCGAAGCATCTGTTCGGCCAAGAACTCTTCGTTTAATTGCCGTAGGGTTCGGGCTTCTCCCAAAATGGCGGCGGCCCTGGTTTCAGCGATGGGGGAATCAATCAGGCCGCTCCATTGCTCCAGCGCCGGCAACCATTGCTGGTTCTGTTCCAGCCGCTTGGCTTCAGTGGGTGAACCCGCGGCATCACCTTGTTTGGATTGGGTGGCGGGCGGCGGTCCCAGCGTCGCCGTCAATTGCCGGACTTGCGCCCGTAACCAGCGCGACAGGGGAAGCCAGTGGTTGATCAACTCGCGCTGGGCGTCGCGGGCAGTGGCAAACGCAGCGGCCGGCGCGTCCGCCTGTTCACGCGGCGCGGATGTTCCGGCTTGGTGGATTTGATTTTGCAGCAGCTGGAATACAACGTCCGAGCCAAGTTGTTGCGCCACTTCCAGATATTCGCTTTCCGAGAGCTGGTAAGACCGACTAGCGCGATATTGCAACGCCACCGCCAGCGGTTGGCTGGCGCCGCTTAGGCTGATTTGGCGCACATTTGCCGGGAGGGCGACTTCCACTACCGCGGCCGGAATTAGCGGGCCGGGCGTGCGTTGCGCGGCGAAAGGGGCGGCCAATGTATTGGCGGCGGGAACGCCGTGCCGCTCGCCCAACAGCAGCAACGCGGCTTCGCCGACTCCCGCTAAAAACACATCGGAAGCCAGCTCCGGCGGCTGTACGCGCAGCCGTCGTGGTGGTTGCGCATCATAACGCAGCCAAAATTCGGCGGGGGTTGGCGTGATTGCCTCAACCGCGATCCGCAGCACGGATGGTTTTTGTCGTTCCGGCAAGCGGTATTGCAGTTCGGTGTTCGGGGCCAGTTCCAGGAAATAAGCGGCGGCCAGGGTGTCCAACAGATCATCGCTAAATCGCTTGGCGATCACCAGCTCGCGCGGTCGTTCGTCCCAGCCCAGCAGCCGGCGATTGCGCAGCCAAGCCAGCCGGGGCGGCGCGGGAGTGGCTTTGGCCACCGGAAACAGCGAGCGGTAAAAGGTGAACAAGCTGACTAATTGCTGCGCTTGCGGGCCTAGACGAGGTTCTTCACGATGAAGCATCGCGACTTGACGCATGGTCAGCGCCGCCGCCAGACCGCCTTCCCGGTAGCTATTGTCACGCCCCAACCGCAACGCGGTTCGTTCTTGCTCGGCCAGCGAAAGTTGCCCTAACGGTCGGGCTAATTCCGCGGGCGTCAAATCCCAAATCGAACCGTGCGCCACCGGCCGCATGGCGCGCGCCTGAGCGGCGGTCAGCCTCGGCGCGTTAAGGTTGGGAAACAAGTAATCGGGATCATCTTGAGCTCTCGGCCGCAGATAGAGCGGTTGGGTGGCGCCCAGAGACAGCTCGTGATCGCCGGCCGGCAACTCAAGATAACCTGTTTCCAAGCGGCCCAGCGTTTCGGCGCAGCCGTTCACCATGATCGCCTGACGTGTTTCCTGAGCACCTACAAAATCCAGCGCCTGCCAGGGCCGGCCATTCAACCAGGCATAGACGCGATAAGCTTGCTGGGCTTGGGTTTCTTCGGTGGGATAGCGCAGGCGATGCTCCAATGCAACCCGCCGTGGTCCCCGTAACCGAAGCTGTATCGTCGGTCGTGTGTCCAATCGCCAAAAGGGTTCCGCCGTCGCCTCGTCGGCCTGTCGCAGCAAGACGCGAGTACCGGTGACTGTGACGGTTTCTTGATCCGGGGGATCGGGTGGAGCGGTCGTGGGTTCCACGGCTGCAAGACTGGGCGGATTGCGTGCGGACTCCTGCTCTGGTTCCGGCTTTATTTCCGGGTCTGGCCGAATGAGATCTCGATGCGGGGCCAATTGACCCAACGCTTCGCGGCGCGATACGAACAGTGCGACTTCCAGTGCTTCAGACGCGTTGGCCGGACGAGTGATGCGCGCCAACCGTTCTTCCGGCCAGTCGGGCGGCAACAGCAGCGAATCACCGGCCGCCGATGGCTGCACCGGCATACTGAGGTATAAGCCGGAGCCGTTGGAGGTTGCCACGTCCAGCTCGGCCTGCGTTAGACGGCCATTAGCGCGATAGATCCGCAAACCCTCGTTGGCGGACACCCATACCGTCACGCTTTCGCCGGGAGACAAGCGCACTCGATGCATCGCGGTCTGATGGCGCTCCGGCTCCTGCTGGCCACGACCGCCCGCAACGCGAAAAGGCTTGGCCCCGCTGACCCAAATCGGCGCGGTCGTTACATTGTCCCAGCGCAACGCTAAGGGATACTGGCCGACCATATCGATTTGCACCTGATCGGGAGCGGCGCTGGCGGCCGATCCAGCGGCCAATAACGCCGGGAACAACCCGCGTCGGAAGCGGTTCCACTTCACGGCCGTACTCTGGCGAGGCAACCGCCGATCCGTTGGCGCAAGGTGGCGTCGGTATACAGCTGGTCCCGCAGCGGTTGCCCCATCTCGATGTGAACGAAGCTGGAGCGGCCCAGCGCTCGCAACGTCTCGCCGATTTCATTGGTGAGCGCGCCCAGTTCCTTGATATCCCGCGGGTAGGTCAGCACGGGTACGCGCAACTCGCCGCGTAGGCAGCGGACGGTTTGTTCGACCACCGGCGTCGGCTCGCTTTGGCCGGCGCTGACGATGACGCCCGCCCGGCGGCCCGCCTCGGTTTTGCGCTTGGCGGCGTTGAAGCCGTGCAGCTGCAAGATGGCGCTCGCGGGTTGCGCCAAGGCGGCGGCGCGGCTAAAGGCGATAAAGTAACTGTCCGATTGGTGCGCCATATCGGAATCTGTCACCGTTTCATCGTCATCGTTCTGGTGGCGGCGCGGCGCGGTGCTCCAGGCGCCGGCAATGAATTGGTTTTCCGCCAGCAAGGCGATCGCGATGGCGCCCGTATGTTTGTCGTCTAGCGCGTGCGGCGCTTGCAGGATCGGCGCGCTCGCCGGCGCTATCGCGAAAACGTAAAACCCGCGCCCCCGACGCCGCTTCGACTGTTCGCGGATCACCGTGAAGACCTGTTGGTTGTCGGTGATCCGCTCGACTTGGAATCCTAAAGCAGTCCACGCCGCCCGCTGCTGCGGCCGCATCGCGCCGTTAAAAGCTTGGCGGAACAGGTATTCGGCCTGCTTCAATTCATCGGATGATGGCGCTTGATAAGCTTGGCTTTGGCTGTCCAGAAACAAACGGTGCAGGGGAGCCGGGGCTGACTGCGCGGCCAACAGCGCCAGCGGCGTTAGCGCGAGCAGAACAGCAAGCCAGCCGCCCCAGCGTAATGGCCCGCCGCGATTTTTAGCGCTCAGTGTTGGGTTGATGCGGAAACTGCTAGCGGTTGCGCTCACGGTTGTGTGTCCTCGGTGAATAATTCATAGCCTAACGGCAGGCCCGGCGTTACCCGATACAGGGTCAGGTATCCGTTACCTTCCTCCAGCCAGAGCCGAACGCGATAGTTACCCGGTGGCGCATCGTCGCCCAACGGCAAAAAAAACCGCTGTCCCAGCCCGACTTGCTCGGTCGGGGTATCCAACACCGGTACCGGATAGGTGGTGTCGGCTTGAATGTCGTACAGCCATTCCCGCGGGGTTGGATGAGTGAAAGGCCCCAAGATGGCGGCGTCAGGCATCGCTACTTGGGCCCGCAGGCGAACCCGCCGGTTGCCGTTGGCTGGAATCTGCAACATGCCGGACAGGATCTCTATGGCTGGGGTGGTTTTGGCATAGACGAATTCCAGGGGTTGCTGGTCGAGCCGATAGGCCAGGCGGCGGATCAAACTGCCGGGGCCGCCGCCGCTATGGTTCATGAACCAGCGCGCTGGCGAGGCGCTCTGTACTTGCACGGTGCGCACACCCATCGGCAAGGGGGGTAACCGCAATTGATCGCGCCGCAGCGTCAAGACGCCGGTATAGACGAGCTGGCCGTCCACACTGATTCGCACCGGGTCGGGTCGGTCGGAATCACGCAGCATCAACAGCGAGGGATCGACCGTCAGCCGGCCCGGCGGGCCTTGCAAATTCACCCGCGCCGGAGCGCCGGTCGCCAGCGGTTGAAATACCACGCTCAAGCTCTGTTCGCGCAATGGCGCTTCCGGGTCGCGCGGATTGAGCAGATAACGACCGCGCCAGTCACCATCGGGGTAATAATCCTGCCAGTCGTAGCGGCCGGCGAGTATCTCGGCGTCTCTTTGCGGGGGACGGCTTTGTAAGACCAACAACGCGGTTCGGCTTTCCTGTATCCAGCTCGCCGCCGCCAGCGGTAACACCGAAAACCAGACCGGTTGCTGGCGCGGCCGCTCTTGATCCGCCGGCCGATAGTGTTCCGGCACTCGCACCTCGCGCCGCAAATCCGGCGGCCGAGTATAGGCGTTCGCCAATACGCTGGCGGTGGTGGTCAAGCGCACGCGCGCGATTGTCGCCGGCAAGGCAAATCCGTAAGTCGTTGGCTCGGAGACGCGTTCGATCAGCGCCTGTTGGCCGCTCAACCGGTCATACAAGGAGACCGATCCGGTCACGGTCAGCGTTCCCTGCCGCAAGACTTCGCCGCGTCCGCCCAGAAACTCGTAGCGCACCGTTGCCGCCGCCGCCGGCTCAGGGGCGGCCAACCGTAAATCCACTCGCCAGAGCGTGGGTTTGGCATCGGGATGCACGATGGCGAATTCCAGCGGTCGAGCCGCTTCCAGTCGATACAACCGCAGGTAGAGTGGTTCGGGAAGCAGATCGAGCGGGGGCTCGTTCGGCTGATAGCGGGTGGCCCGGAGGATCAACGGTCGCGGCGCGACCACTTCCAGCAGGCCGCCGCCGATCTTCTCCGGCCAAAGCGTGGTCGGCTTTCCGTTCAAGGGAACCCGGTAGACCGCGCGCTCGCTGGGTTGATAGCCATACCAGAACAGCGCCACCTCAGTGGGAGCCGGGTCAGTCGCGGGGCCAGAAACCGAGCCAGCGACGGTTTGATCGGTTTCCAGAAACTCCAAGCTTATCCATGCCTTCGGATCTGGAATCGGCAACGTCGCGCGCAGGTCGCGATCCACATACAGTCCGGCGGGCGGGATCGGCGTCCGCAACGGTTCAGTTTCGATATCGAGTGTGCTGTAAAGCCGCTGGCCGTGGTAGTCTTGACCTTCGATGCCAACTGGGCCGACTGGACTCCAGCGCTGTCGCAATAAATGAATCTGCTCATCGGCCCGCAACAGGTCAAGGCCATAGACGCTGGCTTCCGCCAACGCTTGGCGCTGGTGGCGGGCGATCCGCTGCCAGCGATGGTCGATTGGCGGATCGAACAGATGTTCCCGCGCATACACGCGGACAACCACGCTTTCGATGCCGGGAACGCTGTGCTCCAGCCGCAGTCGTAATCGGGCCGCGCCGGTGATTCCGGTAAAATTGATCATCAGCAGGCGGCCATCGGCCGGCACGAGCGGGCTATCGGCATAGAAGGCCGCCGTCAGCGGCTCGGACGCCGTGGGCGGTTGATACCAGCTGACCGCTGCTCGGTGGTGATAAGTGGCTTCTTGGAGAACCCGGTCCGAACTATCCACGACTTGGTAATGGAGCGCGTAAAGCCATTCGCTATCGGGTTGCGTCGCTGCGTTAGGAGCGAGATTGGCGTTGCTGACGATTTTGATGCGCGGGTCCTGGTTGGGGATCGAAAATTCCACCCAACGCTGGGGGTCGAGCACATAGACCGCACTGGATTTTGCGTTGCTAAGCCGAGTCAAGGCGGCGCTGGCTTCGCCGCGCGGATCGAAACGCCGCCGCGCCGCCTCCAACATCGGCCAAGCGCTCCAGACCGCCCAGCCGAATAGGCCCAGCACCAGCAATCCGCGCAGCAAGCGGCCCAAAAAGCGGATCATGGCGGATCGGGCAACAGCCAGCCCGCGCCAGCGTTTTTGAACTGTTCTACTTGGACTGCCTCTAGCGGCGCGTGGGCGGTGATTTGACGGTCCGGCTGGCGTGGGTTCAGATTGATCGTCAATCGCAGCCGGCCGGGGTGATCGAGTACCACCAGAAACGCCTGTTGGGTATCGTGATCGAGCACCCGCTGATAGCGGAAACCGGGCCAGTCCCGCAATTGGCGCAAGCTGAGAATGTCGCGCCGCTCCAGATAGGCGCGAGCCGCCTCCCGCCACGCTGGCGGCAGCGGAGCGCCCTTGGCTGGCGGCAGGCTGGCAAGATACTGATAGAGATCCTCTTGTCGGGTTGTAATGCCGAGCGCCCCGAATTGCGCTTCCTGCCCGATATTGTCATTTTGTTGGTTGAAAGCAGATCGCGCCAACGGGGATAGCCAGATCGCGCAGAATTCCTTATTGGCCGTGGCGTTGAGATAGCGCGTCTGTGGAGAGCCGCCGGTGTCGTAGCCGGCGGTGTCGGGGGCGCCATCGACAAAGCGCACGCTCATGGCGCTGGCCTTCAGCGTTTCCAGCAGCTGCCGTCCTAGCGGGCTGAACGTATCCTCTCGCCGCGTTCCGCCATCCCAAGCCAGCAAGATATCCGCGCTCGGCGCGGGTTGGTCAGGGCGGATACCGTATGCTCGGATGCTCGCGGTCAGCCACGGCGTGCGCTCCGCCTCCCGCCACGTGACCTGGTTGACCAGGGTAAATAAACTGGCGGCGTTGGCGGCGGCGGCCACATCGGCGCTGCCGTCCCGATTGGCCTGGGGATGAGCGCCAGCTAACAACAGCACGCTCGCCTTGGTCTGCTCGTACAGCGAAACGCCATATTCGAAGGTATTGGTCTCGAACATGGGCCGTGGCACGGCGATCACATAATTGCGCGCCTCGCCGACGCGGAAGGCGTAAGTTCCCCAATAACGGCGCGGTTGAACAGCTTCATCCTCGCTCAACAGCAAATGCTCCTGACCGCTGGGGCGGTGTCGATAACGCAGCAGCCGGTAGCCGGCCGCGTGAGCGGCTGTGGCCAGGGTTCGCAATTCGGTCAGTTCCGCCGCGCTCCATTCGCCGGCGGGATGGACGCGCAGCAGTTTCAGCAAGGGGGTCAGCACTTCCTCGTCAAAATACAACAGGTCTTCCAGGCGGGGCGTGCGGTAGAGATCGGCGCCCCGTTCCGCCAAGCGCTGCTTATCAGCCAGCAGCCATTCCCGCAGATAGCCATCGATGCGTAAATCGCCCACTTGCAAGGCGGTCCCAGCCTGGCCTTGGGTCACCGTGGCCCGCGCCAGCAACTGCCGCAGGTCAGATCGGTTCAACACGAGTTCGGCGAAGCCGGCGGTCGTGGCGTCTCGTTGCAGGTTGGCCAGCGGCGCGGTGCTGGCCCAGCGGACTTGGAAGTCGCCGAGCAGACGGCGCAGCGGCGCTAAATCCAAACTGGGCGGCAGACTGGCGCGCACCCACAACGTGGTCGGCGGCAAGCGAGTTCCAGCACGGAAAGTATCAGCGGCTATACCTGCCAGCGTTTCGCTGCTGCGGGCGGTATAACCGCGAACTTGCAATACATCTCGGCGCGCCATAGCCTGATGGAAAATATGAAAAAAGGTTTGTCGGTTACGCAGCACGTCCAATGAGCCGTCAGAATTGATGGCGCGCGGGGCGCCAGCCACGGCCAGGGCGCGGGCGCCCAGGATTTCAAACAACCGGCTGCCGGCAATCAGGATGTTCTGCTCATCCAGCGGCGTCGGGACTTCGACCAATAAGTTGCCGGCGGCGCGGGTATCCACCACGTAAAAACCCCAGCCGCGGGCTGGGGCTTTCTCCCGCAAATAAAGATAACGTTGTTCGATTCGATAGACCCGGTAACCGGCAAGGTCGAACTGCTGGTTGGCGGACTCAAGCGCCGCTTGATCGCCGCGCAGATACGCCTGCAAGTGCTGTAGGCCCTTCTCGAACGCTGCCGCTTCGCTGACCAACGGGGTTGGCGCGCCAGCCTGCAAGCGAGAACGCTGGATTTCCACCCGGCTTTCATCCAACCAGTCCGACAGCGATTGTGAGACGGGCCGCGCGGCGAAGCTCGCTCTAGTGGCCGGTTGCGGCCATAAGGAGGGTTCCGGCAGCAGCATGAGGAAAAAGCCTACCAGGCTGGCGATGCCGACCGCCACTAAGGACGTTTGCAAGGTGGCGCGCGTCAGGCGGGCGGCGATCTCCTTATCGTAAATTCGCATCGCGATCAGCGTGGTGAGCAGATAGCCGAAGCCGTAGATGTCGAGAATCGGCGCGGTCGGCCACAGCAAGGGTAACAGCCAACCGAGCGCCAATTTGTAGAAGAACCCTAGATTGAAAAAAAACAGCAATTCGCGCGGCCCTTCCAAATGCAAGCCGGCGATGGCCGGAATCTTGAACAACAAGCGGGCCATCCCCAGAATCAGGAACGCTTCCGCGAAGGAAGTCAGGATTTTGGTGGGCTGATACCATTGCAGCGCCAGCAGCGATGGAATCAAAATGCCGTTGAATTCCCAGCCATAATACAGATTCATCCGGGAAGCTAAGAAGGCGGTGGTCAGCAGGACGATGTAAGCTTTCGGGGTGGCCAGCAAGGAAGCGGCGAGATTGTCGTAGGCGTAACCGAGGTTGCCGATGCTGAAATTGGTGAGTTCCATCAAGCCGTAGCGGACGATCAGGTAAGTCAGGCTGATGGTGGTGAAGACCGGCACCCAACCTCCGCGCACGCCGGTTTTCCAAAACTGGTTGGCGATCAGCGCGACCACGATCAAGCCGAAGCTATGAAGATCGCTGCGATAATCGAAATCGACCTGAAAATAATCGTTCAACAGCCCGCCGAATATCGGCCACAGCCAGCCGTCGCCAAGCAGCCGCACGCCCACGCTGACCAGCACCAGGCCAAAAAAACGGTCGCGGCCAAATAAGCTGCTCCACCAGCCGAATTGTGAACAGCGCTCGGAAAAGCCATGCACCAGCAGATAAGTGATGACGCCTTCGGCGAAAACCACCGTCGCCGATAGCGGTTTCACCAACAGCAAGGGCGTCATGTAGCCCGGCACCACCAATCCAGATAGATTCCAACCAAAACGCAGCGTAAAAAACACCGCGACCATGACCCCGATCCAAACCGTGGTTGTAACGGAACTGGCGAGACTGGGTGGAAACAATTCCAGGCTGAGCATGATCGGTCGGTTTTCGCTCAGGCGGACGATGTGACCGCCCCATCGTTGCGGGCGCTTAACATTTGATCGATCCGGGCTAGCAGTTCCGGCATTTGCATGGGTTTGAACAGCACGGCGTCGGCGCCAGCCGCCAGAATCTGCTGCTTGCTATCCGGATGTTCCATCCCCGTCAACGCCAACACGGGCACGTTTGGCTGGTGCTGCTTGCGCCACTCCAAGAATTGGAAGCCATCCATGACCGGCATCATGATGTCCAATACAATTAAATCCGGAGTCCAGTGAGACAGTAGTTCGATGGCCAGTTGGCCGTTGGCGGCGGCGCGGACTTGGTATCCTTCCTTTTGCAAGGATAGCGTGACCAGCCGTTGTATCATCTTGCTATCGTCCACCACTAGAATCTGTCGGGCCTCGGCGTGAGGCGAATGGCGATAGCTACGCAGAGAATACTCTTCGGCGTTTTGGCGACCACCGAAACAGGGCAGGTGCAGTAAGAAGCGCATTCCCTTGCCCAGCGTGCTGCCGCCGTGCAGTTGCCCCTTCCAGCCTAGGACTTGGCGGCGGGCGACTCGCAGGCGTCGGAACAGCGGCGTCGCTTCGCTGTCATCGCTGCTGAGCCAAGCCTGGAATTTGGGGTTTGGTATGCCAAATCCCTGATTGCGAAAATCCCAGATCAACCACTGCTCGCGCTCGCGCAATTCGACGGTCAGTTCGCTGCCCACCACGGCGTCTTCCAACAGCACCGCCAGCAGAATTTCCAGGACATCTCGCAAGGTATCCGATTCGGCCATGACCAGACTGAGCAATTCCGGCGTATCTACCGTGACTTTCACTTGACGCTCGTCGGCCCGTTCGGCCCGTTTGGCGATGGCGGCGCGCAGCGGCGCGCGCGGCTCGACCGGATAGCTGTCCAGTTGCTGGAGCGCGGTCAAGTCAGTCTGCAAGTACTGTTGCGCCTGATTGATTAAGCCTACCGCGATGGCGATTTGCTGCTGCAAGATTAACCGCGATGATTTTCGGCGATCCTCATGCCGGCGTTCTTCCTGCATTGAGCCATCGGGCAATTCCATCGCGAACAGCATCGTCTGGAAATGATCGCGCAATTGCCGGTGCACTCGCTCGGTCAATTCGGTCTTTATCAGGCTCAGATCATGCAGGGTGGTTACATCAATCAGTTCGAGCAGAACGCCCTGGAGCTGAAACGGGAGCGCTTCCGCTGCGTCGCTGGGCAGGTACGAGTCTTCGGCCAGCAGTACCGGCTTGGCGCGCAAGGTATAGCGGTGTTGGCTATCGCCGGGCGCTTTGGCCGGCAGAGCGATCGTCTGGTGGTCCATGAAAACCCGCTGCAAGATCCGGCGTCCGTCGGCAAGCTCCACGCCGCAAAAGGTGGTCAACAGATCAAGAGCGGTCATTTCATAGGCCGGTACTTGGGTTTGTCGCAGAATGGCTCCCATCGCTTCATTGGTTTGCAGGACCCGGCCGAACGGATTATAAAAAATCGCGGCGGTGTCTTTCGCCTGAAAGACCTGTTCCAGTCGATACGCTCGCCGCTCAAGGGCCAGCAGGGCTTGGCGCAGCGTGTGAACGTAACTTTTTTCCCCGCCTTCCAACCGTAAGTAGCGGAGCGTTGCACTGTCAGGTTGCTGGAGCTGTTGCTGCCACAGCAGCCGGTGGTAAAGCATTTCGGCAATCTGGTCGCGGAAGCTTTCCACCACGCTAAAAAAATCGGGATTGGCGGCAATTTTTTCAGGCGGCGTCCCGAGCACCCAAAAACCCAGCAGTTCGCCGCCAAACAGCAACGGGACCAAATATTGATTTGTCGCGGTGTCCGCTTTCAGGAACCGACGCTGCTCCAGGCGCAGCGCCCGCCGTTCGGTTATGGCGTCGCTGTAAGGCGGCCGGCGGCAATCTCGCCGCTGCTCGTCGATATCGGCGAACGCACAATTCAGGACGGCGATCTCTCGGACGTAAAATCGATTGGGAATCCGCTCTAGAAAGACCAGCCAACTGAGATCCAAGGTCTGCCGGACCAGGGCGACCACCTGTTCCCAGGGTTCTGTGGAAGCGTAAAAGCCGGGAAAGACAGCCTGTTCGCGCGATTGGCTGGACAGGCTGAGCGCCAGCGAACGCAGCGCCTGATCCTCGACCAGCGCTTGATGCCAGAACACCAAGATGAAGGCCGCGATTTGAATCACGATCAGCGCCGTTACCGGTGGCCACCGTTGGCCATGGATCAGCAGTAACCAGGCCGCTACCGCATACAGCAACAGAAAACCACCGGTGACCCACAGTTTGAAGGACAGTCCTCCCCACTGATAAATAATGAGGTTGGCCAGCGCGGCCAAGATGAGGAGGGCAACGATCAGCGGCGGAGATAACAACTGAATGGGTTGGTTGTGGAGCAAGGTTTCCAGTGCATAGCCTTGGAATTTCAGCAGCGATATGCCGGAGTCGGTGGCCTGTTCCAGCGGGGTATGGAAGCGCGGTGTGAGCGGTTGGGGTAGCAAGCCAAGCAAGACGCTGCGCCCCCGCACCAGATCGGGGATCAGACCATTCCCCAGCACGCGCGCCAGTCCGACCATTGGCAGATAGTGAGCGCCTCCCTGAAAGTTGACCCAGTACAACCGATCCGGCAAAGATGGCGAAGTGGGGGCGAGTTGATGGGCCGCGGCGGCTTCGAATGCGGGATACTGTTGGCCTTGTAGGGTATGCCAGGCGTACTGGCGGCGATAAATGCCATGGTTGGCTGGCGGCAAGGTCATCACGCCAAATGACGGTTCGCGTTTGAGCGTGCTGACCACCGCCGGCCAGGGTTCTAACCGGGCTTCGTTGGCGTCGCCGGACGGGCTGGCGACGATGCCGCGGCCGAAGATAACGTTACCCGCCGCGATCGCCTGCTCGTAGAAGCGCAGCGAAGCGTTGGGGGGTAGAAACCCGAACAGAATTTGCCGGGCCTCCAATTGTTTGAGGGTTTCCAGCACCTGCAGCCAGGACGGATCGCCCGCATCGCGATCCTTGGAGTCAACCGTGATCAGCAGTACGCTGGGCGTGCTTGAGCGAGTGGGGCTGTGGCGCACGGCCAAGTCATAAAGCATTGCGTCAGGAAGCTGAAAAAAGCCAATAAAGTGTAATATCGATGTTGCTGTTACTATGACGATAGCAAGAGTGACTCCATTGTAAGGAGGCTTTAATGTCTCTAAAAAATTACGAACGGGCATTATTAAAATTCGTTCCTAACGCTTGCTGGAATCGTCATAAAAAGATAAAACAATTTTACTTGTACCATATTAATTAATCATGTAAGACAGAGCGGAATAAAACTTTAAAAAACTGGATACGCGCGGGCTTGCGGCGGATCTAATCGGCAAAATACAGCATTTTTCTAATCGGCATTGAGAGTCTATGTCAAAATTAAATGAATGAATTTTTTATAAATATTGAGAATCTCTTGCCAAGTTCTTTTAGGGGAGAGAGGATTTCCGTACACGCTCTAAGCCCTTTTGGCCTTCAATGGGAGCCGAGGTGCAAAAAACCACTCGGATCGGTGCTTTCCAGCCGGAGTTCGTCGGACTTGATACCTGTTATCGGCTGGCTGATGGCCGGTTCACCCGCCGACATTATCTTGATTCAGCGGCCTCCACGCTGGCGTTGCGCGGCGCCCGGCAAGTGGCCGATGAGTTACTCCGACACTATGCCAACACGCATAGCCAACTGCATTTTTCCGCTCGGATCGTCAGTGAGGCCTACGGATGGGCGCACGCCCGGATGCTGGAATTCGTCAGTGCCGATCCAGGATGTTACACCGCTTTTTTCGCGGGCAGCGGCTGCACCGCCGCGCTGAACCGTTTGGCGCGGGCGCTGGCTGCATCTCGGCCCGAACGGGACCTGGCGCTGGTTTCCCTGATGGAACATCATGCGAACGACCTACCGCACCGAAAACACGCCGGTCAGGTTTTGCATGTGCCGCTGGTGGGTGAAGCGCCGGAGCTAGGTCGGGTCGATCTAGCGGCGCTGGAGCGTTTGCTCGAACGGCATCGCGGCCGAGTCAATTGTGTCGCTGTATCCGCGGCCAGCAACGTCACCGGCGTCATCAATCCAGTTCACGACATTGCGGCGCTGGCGCACGCGCATGACGCCTGGGTGGTGGTGGACGCCTCTCAGTATCTGGCGCATGCGCCCTTAGCCATCAGCGATACCGGCGCTGTCGAGCGGGCTTTGGACGCGGTGGTTTTTTCCGGACACAAGCTGTATGCGCCGGGATCGCCAGGCGTCGCGGTGACGCGGCGAGCCTTGCTGGAAAATCAAGAGCCGGATGAAGTAGGCGGCGGCATGGTGGACGATGTGTATCTGAGCGGCTATCGAGTTACCGACCGATTTCCGGATCGCGAGGAGGCCGGTACCCCTAATATCATCGGCGCGGTGCAGCTCGGCGCGGTGGTGAAACTATTGCAGCGCCTTGGCATGAAGCGGGTTCATGCGGTGGAACAGCGGCGTTTACAGCGGTTGCTGACCGGATTATCGGCCGTGCCGGGAGTACGGATTTACGGCGATCTCGATCTCGAACGGACGCCGCGTGTCGGCACGGTGGCTTTCAACCTGGCGGGGCTGGAACACGGCCTGGCGACAGCGGTATTGAATGACTATCACAACGTCGCGGTACGGAACGGCTGTTTCTGCGCCCATCCCTATGTGCGCGAACTGCTCAAACCGGAATTGTGGGCGCTCGATCTCGATCCTGACGCCGCGGACGCCGCTTCACTGCTCGAACGACGGCAAGGCATGGTGCGAGCTAGTCTGGGTTTGTACACCACGGATGATGACATCGACGCTCTGTTGGCTGGCGTCCGTGATCTGCTGGCGAGACCTGATTATTACCGGGATCTGTATGAGCCGGACGCCAGCGCTAATTTCCAACATCGCACCTTTAAAATCCCGGTGGAGGCCTTATTTGATCCAGAAGCCGAGCTGGAGCGAATCTTCGATGGCCAACTTAGGAATGAAAAGTGACAAACGCCTAAAATACCTGACGCGCCTGTTATAGTAAGCTTCATTACTGACCATTCAGCGAGTCGACCGCCATGCCTGATTTCCTGCGCAAGTTCATCGGTTTGTTGCTGCTGTTTGCCACTGTGGGCATTGCGGCCTGCCAAGCCATGTTGGTGTCTTGTTCTTCGAGTTTGCCGGCGCTTTCCTCCATGCTGCCCCACTAATCGGGAGGGGTAGCCATGGGCCGCCAGCTCTTGCTGACCAGCCTCGGTCTAACGTTGCTGGTTATTCTGATTTTGCTGATCAAACGGAGATTTCGCCTCATGGCCGAACGTTACCAGCACACACCGGCGCGGTTTCCGACCACCAAGGGCCTAATGGTTTTTTTGTTGCCGTTGCCGGTGCTGTTCGCGGCCATTGGCGCTCTGGGACGGGGTAATCTAAGTAACCTGTTCGATAACGCGGTATGTTATGGCCTGTTTCTTTGGGGGGCTTTACTGCTGCGGCGCGGACTGCGGACCGAAGCCGATTACGACCGCCGTCAGGTGGCCAAGGCGCCCTGGCCGCTGAAAACGCTCGGCAGCGGGGTGATCGCGCTGGCAACCGGGTTGACCGCTTGGAGCAGCGCCCATTACTCGCCACTGATGGCGGTGGTTTTCGCGGGACTAGCGCTATTGGGTTGTTATTTAAGTTATGGCTTTGATCCGCATGGGGCCAAGCGTTTCACCGACCGAGACGGCGTGGATAGCACCGACCGGGTGATCGAAGCGCTGGCGCAAGCCGAGGACTCCATTGCCGCCATCGAGCGGGCCACCCGCGATATTCGCAATGCCGAATTCAATAGCCGACTGCGGCGGATCGTAAGCCAAGCCCGCCAAATATTGGCCATGCTGGAGGAAGACCCACGCGATTTGCGCCGCGCCCGTAAGTTTCTCAACGTCTATTTGGATGGGGCCAGACAAGTCACCGAAGGCTACGCCAAGACCCATGGCCGGGTCACCGCGCCGGAACTGGAAGACAATTTCCGCCGGGTGTTAACGACTATCGAAGAAGTCTTTAAAGAGCAGCAGCAGAAATTGCTAGAGACCGATGTCACTGATCTCGACGTGCAAATCGAGGTGCTCAACACGCAACTGAAACGGGAAGGAGTGATCTGATAGGTCGATTCAATGGCGGATTTTAGGTCGAGCAGGTAGCCGACGGAAGCTTCAACCCCCGCTATGCTTTGTTAAATAGCCTTTCATCAGCTTAAAAGAGTTAAGGAACTGAACGACATGAGCACGACTCCAGAGTCTATCCCCACCACGGCGCTTACCACCAATCCACCCGCCTTGCCGGTGTTGCCGGACGTTTTTGCCGCCGCCGTGCCGCAAGTCCAACAGGATCTAGCCAAGCGCGCTCCAGCGCCGGCGCAAGACCGCCAGCAAGTCGAAGCGCTGATGAAAGAGCTGGACCTTGGCGATAGCAATTCCATCATCTTCTTTGGCAGCAAGGCGCAAGAACAGCTCACCACCATTTCCGACAAAATGCTGGAAGGGGTGCGCAATAAGGACACCGGCCCAGCGGGCGCGTCGCTGAACGAAATGGTGGCGGTGCTGCGCGGTTTCGATCTGGACGAGCTGGACCCCAACAAGAAGGCTGGGTTTTTCAAACGGTTGTTCAACAAGGCCAAGCCGCTGGTCAAAATCGTCCAGCAATATGAGACGGTGCGCAATCAAATCGACACCATCAGCGATTCGCTGGAGCGGCACAAAACCCAGCTACTGACCGATGTCGCCATGCTGGATCGGCTCTATGACGCCAATCTCGACTATTTTCATACCTTGGAGCTGTACATCGCCGCCGGCGATGCCAAGCTGCAACAGGTCGATGCCGAGGTATTGCCGGCCATGGAGCGCGAGGTAGCCGCCGGGGAAGATATGGTAAAAGCCCAAAGCTTGCGTGATTTGCGCGCCAGTCGCGACGATCTGGAGCGGCGGGTTTACGACCTCAAGCTGACCCGCCAAGTCACCATGCAGAGTTTGCCCAGTATCCGCCTGGTGCAAGAAAACGACAAAGGTTTAATTAATAAGATCAATTCCACCCTGGTCAACACCGTGCCGCTGTGGCGGCAGCAACTGGCCCAGGCCATCACCATCTACCGTTCCGGCGAGGCGGCCAAGACCGTCAAGGCCGCCACCGATCTCACCAACGATCTCCTGAAATCCAATGCGGACAATCTGCGGCAGGCCAACGCCCAAACCCGCGCCGAGATTGAACGCGGCGTGTTCGATATCGAAACGGTGAAGCAAGCGAACGAAACCCTGATCGCCACCATTGAGGATAGCCTGCGGATTGCCGATGAAGGCCGCCGCCGTCGCAAAGAGGCCACCGCCCAGCTCGAAACGCTGGAAGACGAATTGCGCCAGGCGCTGTCCGCCGCTCACGCCCGACCGCAACCGCCTGCCGGAGGTCGCTAGCCATGGCTTTGTGGGACAAGTTGCTCGGTGAATTCGTCGATGTCATTCAATGGACCGATTCTTCCAACGATACCCTGGTGTACCGCTTCGAGCGTTACGGCAACGAAATCAAGTACGGGGCCAAGCTGACGGTGCGGGAAGGGCAGGTGGCGGTATTCGTGAATGAAGGCCAGCTCGCCGATACCTTTCAACCCGGCATGTACGAGCTGAAAACCAACAACATGCCTCTGCTGTCGACCTTGCAAGCGTGGCCCCACGGCTTCGAGAGTCCGTTTAAGGCGGAGGTCTATTTCTTCAGCGTCCGCCGCTTCACCGACCTGAAGTGGGGGACGCAAAATCCGGTGATGCTGCGCGATGCCGAATTCGGGCCGATCCGGCTGCGGGCATTTGGAAGTTACGCAATCCGGATCAAGGACGCGCCGCTTTTCTTGCGCGAGATCGTTGGCACCGACGGCAATTTTACGACCGATGAAATCACCAACCAATTGCGCAATATGGTGGTGTCGCGCTTTACCAACATCCTTGGCCAGTCGAAAATTCCGGCGCTTGATTTAGCGGGTAACTACGATCAGCTTGGCCAGTTTTTGCTGCAACGGATCGCTCCAGAGTTTGCGGCGGTCGGCTTGGAACTGACCAATCTGTTGGTCGAGAACATTTCCTTGCCCAAGGAAGTGGAAGCGGCCTTGGACAAGCGCAGCAGCATGGGCATCGTTGGTAATCTCGATCAGTATACCCAGTTTCAGGCGGCGGAAGCCTTGCGTGAGGCGGCGGCCAATCCCGGCGGTGGCTCCGAGGCGATGAACATGGGACTTGGGCTGGCGATGGCGCAACGCTTGAACGAGGCGCTGGCCCGACCGGCGCAACCGACGCCGTCACCCGCGCCGGCGGCTCCGCCGCCCTTACCCGCCGCCACCCGCTATTTCGTGGCGGTGAACAACCAGCAAACCGGGCCGTTTAGCATGGATGACCTGCAACAGCAGGCGCGAAGCGGCCAATTGACCCGCACCACTCTGGTGTGGACCCAAGGCATGGCGAGTTGGACCCCAGCAGGCGACGTAACGGAATTAAATGCGCTGCTTACCAACATGCCGCCTCCCTTGCCCAATGCTTGAATAGCCCGAATCAGGCAGGCATTGGTTTTCGAGTAATCTCATTTTTTCACGCAACTCAGCGATCATGGGAGATTGAAATGGGACTTTTTGACTTCGTTATCAACCAGGGTAAAAAACTGTTCGGTAAGGACGACAATGATCCGGCCGCCAAAATCAAGGAAGAAATCGAAGCCGCCAATCCGGGCGTCAAGAATCTGGACGTCAAGTTCAAAGACGGCCAAGTTCAACTTTCTGGAGACGCGATAACCCCGGAAGCCATGGAAAAAGCGGTTTTGATGGCCGGAAACGTTCAAGGCGTACAGAACGTTTCGGCTGATGGGATAAAAGCACCGCCGCAGACGGGCAACGTGGAATATTACACCATTGCATCGGGCGACACGCTGTCGTCCATCGCCAAGAAATACTTGGGCGACGCTTCGGCGTATCCCAAGATTTTCGAAGCCAACCGCGAAGTGATTCAACACCCCGACAAGATTTATGTCGGTCAAAAAATTCGCATCCCGCTGGGATAAGAATGCTTGAGTGTGCGGTGCGTTAAGCTATTGGGGCGACGATTCTGTCGCCCCAATAGCCACGGGAGCGACCTGAAAGATGAAAACAGCATCGCTCCTATCGCCATCTAACAATTCTGTGGAATGGTGACGCATCGTGGGCGCTAGCCTCCTAACCACCAAAACTTAACGAGGATCATGGAATGGATGCATTAAAGATTTTAGGTAGTTTGCTCGGCAATAACGCAATGTCCTCTGGGATAGGCGGGCAGATCTTCGGGCAATTGCTGAATGGTTTGTCCAAAGGCAATACCCAGCCGCCCGGCGGCAATTGGGCGGGTGGTTTGGGCGGGATGCTCGGCGGCTTGCTCGGCGGCGGCGATAGGCCGCAACAGCCGATTAATGAGAGCGGCGGTGGCTTGGGTGGCCTGCTCGGCGGCTTGCTCGGCGGCAAGCAATCTGGCGGCCTGGGCGGCCTGGGCGGCCTGGGCGGCCTGGGTGGCTTGGGTGGGATGCTAGGCCAAATGGCTGGCGGCGGTAGAACGCAAGGCGGTGGGATTCCGTGGGCGACGCTCGGTGGTTTGGCGATGGCCGCGTTTAGCATGTTGGGCAAACGCGGTGACTCCGCATCTGCCTCACTGGGCGATTTATCAAAAATACTAACGCCCGGTGGTGAAGCCGCGCCAACGGAGGCGATCGCCCAACTCAATGAGCAAGCCTTGATCATGATCCGCGCAATGATCAATGCCGCCAAAGCCGATGGCCAGATCGACCAGCAAGAGCAGCAGAACATCCTCGGCAAATTAGCGGATGCGGGTCCTCAGGAAGAGGCTTTCATTAAAGAGGAACTGGCCAAACCCCTAAACTTAGATTTTCTCAAACAAATCAACCAGGATATGGCAATTAACGTTTACATGGTGTCGTTGATGGCGATTAACCTCGATACCCAAGCTGAAGCCCAATACATGAAGCAGCTGGCGCAGGGTTTAGGGCTAGATCCGCAAACGGTCAATGGCATCCACCAACAAGTAGGAGTCACCCCGCTGTATTCTTGAGTGATTGTTACAGGCGGGTAGCGCTGGTTTGCCAAGTGCTGCCGTCTTGCTGCGACGGAGCTTTCCTCGGATGGGGAAAGCTCCGTTTCTTTTTATCCGTGAAAAGCCGCCGCGGACGCCAGATAAGCGGTTTCCTCCGGCGTGCTGTCCCGTCCCAGTATCGCGTTGCGGTGCGGGAAGCGCCCGAAGCGGACGATCAGATCGCGGTGGTGGCGGGCGAAACGCGCGCTGTCGTCCAAGTTCAATTGTTCGAATAACTGGACCGAGCGATCTTGATCGGCCAAGTTTTCGCTGTGCATGAATGGCAAATACAGAAACAGCCGTTCAGTTGGCGTCAAGAGTTGATCGAAACCGCAAGCCATGGCTCGGTCCACCACCGCGCGGGCGGCGGCTTCGGTGGCGAAGCTTTCTGGCTGGCCGCGAAACATGTTGAGCGGAAATTGATCGAGCGCAACCGTCAGCGCCAGTGCGCCGGCCGGGGTTTGCTCCCATTCCGCTAATTGGCCAGCCGCCGCCGCGCGATAAGTTACTAGAAACCGGTCGCGCAAGTTCTGATCAAACTCTAGCGTGGAATTGAACCACAATGCTTGCACCGGTTCCGCGAACCAGAAAGCGATGATGTCTTCAGGGCTGGCAATGGCTGTTTCCATTGTTTTTTATTTGCCTTAATTAAGTGATGGCGCAACCTGCGTTCAAGTCGGCGCATTGATGGGCAGAACCATTTCGACTCGCAACCCGCCACCGTTCCGCTTGGTAGCCCGGATAATCCCACCGTGTGCTTCAATGGCGCGGCGGGCGATGGCCAGTCCCAAACCAAACCCAGCGGTCGAAGCGCTGTCGCTCCCCCGAAAAAACGGCTTGAAAACCGCCCGCAAATCGCTTTCGGGAATACCGGGGCCGCGATCCGACACAGTGACGATGAGCCGATCGGGAGTCGTTCGCCGTTCCGCGCGCACTTCGACCATTGTGTTTTCAGCAGTGTACTTTAGCGCATTGCGGATCACATTTTCGAACGCTCGGTACAGTAATTCGGCCCGGACTTTGACCACGGCCTCACCCTCGCCGGAAAACAGCACCTGCCGTTCAGCCACTTCCGCTTCGAAATGCGCGTCGGCCGCGATGTCGCGCACCAGCTCCACCAGATCAATTTCTTCATTCGCTGGACCGCTCATCCCAGCTTCCAGTCGCGATAAAGTGAGCAGTTCCCCGACCAGTTGATCGAGTCGGCCAGATTCGCGTTCGATCCGCTCCAGTGAGATTTCCAGCTTTTCTGGTTGTTGCCGCGCCAACCCGATAGCCGCTTGCAGTCGGGCCAGCGGCGAACGGAGTTCGTGCGACACGTCGTGTAACAAGCGCCGCTGGGAGCCGACCAACTGTTGCAGCTGCTCGGCCATCCGGTCGAAATCCCGGCCTAAATCGGCCACTTCATCACGTCGCCGCCCCATTCGTGACCCGATGCGGGTATCGAGCTTTCCGGTGGCGACCGCTTCAAACGCGCCGCGCAGATAGCGGATCGGCTTGGCCAGATACCAGGCCAGCAGCGCGCTGAATGCCAAGCCGGCCAGAATCCCGATAACGAGCGGCGGCAGCGGCGAAGGCGGTGGCGACCGGTGATGGAAGAATTTTTTTTCGTTGTCGGCGAGGACGAAAAACAGGTATTGCCGCGCGTCTACGGTTTCCAGCCGGGCGATGCGGGGTTCCCGCGTGGCCTCGGCCCGCTGTCGCGCCTGCGCCAGCGTTTCGGTCGGCACTTCACGGCCGAGCAATTCCTGCCCCCGATCATCGACGATATAGACGTGCGCACCGCCTTGATTCCGCCAGTCCGCCAGCAGACGGCGCAACGCGCTCATGCCACCGTGGCGCAGCGTGGCCGCCGTGGCGTTCACCAGAAATGCGGCGCGCGGGCCACCGGATAATTCCTGTTCGCTTTCACCCGAGGTTTGTTGGTGCAGCCAGACCACCATGCCGACGCCGGTGCCCGCAACCAACAATGCCAGCCAGAACGCCAGGAAAAATTTCCAGAACAAGCGACCCATGACGTTCAGTCCCGCACGTACTGGTAGCCCATGCCGCGCACGGTCTGAATCGGCGAACGGCCGTGCTCATCCAGGCCGAGCTTGTGGCGGACGCTGCTCAGATGCACGTCGATACTGAGGTCGTAGCGGGCCAATGGCCGCCCTAGCGCCTGCTCCGACAGTTCCTGTTTGCCGACCATTTTCCCCGCATGACGCACCAACACTTCCAACAGGTTGAATTCGGTGCTGGTCAGATCAAGCGATTGGCCATCCCACTCCGCGCTGCGTTTTTCCGGCCACAGCGTCAGCAAACCCGCCGTCAGCGGCCCAGCGGTAGGCGCGACGGCATCCGGCGTCTGGGTGCGCCGCAGGATAGCCCGGATGCGGGCGACCAGCTCGCGCGGCGTACAGGGCTTTGGCACGTAATCGTCCGCGCCGAGTTCTAGCCCGACGATGCGATCTATATCATCGCCCCTAGCGGTCAGCATCAGCACCGGAATGCGGCTGTCGTGCTGGCGGATGCGGCGCAAGGCCTCGATGCCGTTCAAGCGTGGCATCATCACGTCGAGCACCACCAGGGCATAGTGACCCGACAGCGCCGCCGCCACGCCAGTTTCGCCATCTTGCACGGCGGTTGCGCCGAAACCCTCGCGTTCCAGATACTCTTTCAGCATCTCGCCCAATTCAGCATCGTCATCGACCAGCAGCACGCGCGTCATCATCGCCAACCATTTTGTTCGTTCGACTCACCGCCATCATAGCGATTGCTGTCCGGCAACCAAGCGGCTTTACCGACTTTTGCGGGTCTTAACCCATCTTTACAGAACGTTAACCCGTCTTTACCGGCGTTCCGGCTAGAGTGATGTGGCTTCAAACGTCAATTTACGAGAACGCCATGCTTTCCGAAAAATTAAAACGGTTGCTGACTGTTGTCCATCGCTGGGCGGCGTTGGCGCTGGCTCCCGTTTTTTTGCTGATTTTACTGTCCGGCGCGGTGCTTGCTTTTAAACCAATCACCGACAGCAACACCCGATCGGCCACGCCGGTCGATCTCGCCGCCGTGGTCGCGGCCCTGACTGAGATCGACCCCGCCCAAAAGGCCATCGCGCTGAATGTTTCAGCGGGAGGTCAGACCATCGCCCTGAAATCCAACGATCCGACCATGGCCGGAACTTACGCCCTCGCCACCCGCACGCTGACCGAACCGGATGGTTTTGATGTGTTCGCCTTCACGCTAAACGTGCATAAGAATTTGCTGATCGGCGCGGGGATCGTGGTCGAAATCGCCAGCTATGTCATGGTGGGCATTCTGGCAATTGGGCTATTACTGGGCTGGCCAAAATTGCGCAATACCCTCATGGGCTGGCACGGTGGGCTGGGCTGGCTGGCCTTGCCGCTGGTGGCCTTGACGCCGGTCACCGGGGCGATGATGGCTTTGCATGTCGGCACGCCGGCTTTGCCGTCCATCGAACGGGCCGCGCAACCGTTGCCGCTGGCGCGGGCCATCGAAGCCGCCGCCGGACAGGTTGATTTAAGCGGGTTGACCGAGGCGCGGCGCTTCCGGCAGGGCAGCGTGCTGATCACCGCGACCAATCCCAATGCGGATGGGCCAAACCGCTACCTCGTGTCGGGAACCGGCAAGGTGACGCCGCTGGTCGCCGGGCCGGGGCTGGTAAAGGAATTACACGAAGGCACTTGGGCCGGGGGATGGTCGGGCGCGCTGAACGTGCTGGCGGCCATCGCCCTGATGGGCTTGATGGTGACCGGCCTCTATTCCTGGTTGCGGCGCGCCCGGCAAGCGCGGCGGCGCGGCGGCGATGCGGCCGCTTCAACCCTGATTGCTTACGCCAGCCAGACCGGCACCGCCGCCCGGTTGGCTGAAGCCACCGCCAAAGCCTTGCGCGAGGCGGGTGAAGCAGTGGTTTGCGCCTCGCTAGCGGTGCTCGATCCGCGCGAGCTGGCTCGTTTCCGCCACAATTTCCTGATCGTCTCCACCACCGGCGAGGGCGATGTACCTGATCCGGCTCGGTCATTTTTGAAGCGGCTTGGTGCAACTGACCTGCGGGGGATGCGCTTTAATCTGCTGGCGCTGGGCGATTCGCGGTATGCCAAATTTTGCGGCGGCGGCCAAAAAGTGCGCGCGGCGCTGCTGGAACGGGGTGCGAGTGAAGCCGCCGCCTGGCAACGGGCCGATGGTGAACCGACCGCAATGTGGCGCGACTGGCTGATCGGCGTTGCGGGATTGGTCGGGGTGCGACTGGGTGCGGTGGATCTGCCAGAAACCGACCGGCCAGTGATCCTGACCCTGATCGAGCGTGAGCGGCTTGATGATCCGACCCAGGATGATACCCGCGAAACGTGGCGGTTGCGCTTCACTCCGGACGACACCGCGCTCGAGTTTCGTCCCGGCGATCTGCTATTGATCAGCCCGGTTAAAGGGCAAGCGCCGCGCTGTTACTCTATCGGCGGTTCGGCGTGGGTCGATAGCGAGCGGCTCGATCTAACCGTCAGCCTGCATCGCTGGCAGAATGCCGCCGGCCAGGAACGGCTGGGACTCACGTCCACTTATCTGTGCCATCAGTTGCAACCGGGCGCGAAAATTGTTGCTCAATGGCGGCGGCATCCGGGGTTCAATCCGCCTGTCGATCCACGTCGTCCGTTGATTTTGGTGGCGACTGGGGCCGGTATCGCGCCGTTTCCCGGCTTTCTGGCCGAGCGGGCGCGGCAACAACAGGCCGGGCCGGTCTGGTTGTTCTTCGGCAACCGCCACCGCAACAGTGATTATTTCTACCGGACACAATTCGAACAGTGGCAACAGCAGGGTGTGTTGGACCGGCTCGACACCGCTTTTTCCCGCGATGCCGATGACGGCCGCTACATTCAGGATCGCCTCATGGAGCACGGTGAAGAATTGTTGCGATGGCTGGCCGAAGATCGGGGTGCGTTGTACACCTGTGGCCGTGCCGGAGCGGCGGGGGCAGCGGTCGAGCAAGCGCTGCGTGAACTTATCGTCCGTTATGGTAGCCGCTATGGTTTACGGCCGGACGAGACGCTGGAACGCTGGCGGGCAGACGGTACGCTGCGATTTGATGTGTTCGGCTGAAGTCAGATTATTCCTTTCAGGGGAGAAATAAGTATTGAAAACCAGCGCTTGCCACCCGTTGGCAACGGAAACTGCCGCATTCTGGCATCGAGAGACGGTATTGCTGGCGGCGTTCGCTTTGCTGCTGAGCGGCTGCGCGACGGTCGGGCCGAATTATGTCGCACCCGCTCCGACCGCTGCGCCGGCGACGTGGCAAGGCGCGGCAGCGGCGCGGGTCGGAATCATTCGCGCCACGCCAGAGGAACTGGCTCGCTGGTGGCGGCAATTGGACGATCCGGCGTTAAATCGATTAGTTGAAAAGGCGCTGCACAGTAGCCTCGATCTTCGCGCCGCACAGGCGAAATTGCGCGAAGCCCGCGCCCGTCGTGCTCTGGCCGGAGCCAATCGCTTTCCGACAGTCACTGCTTCCGGTACGGCGAACGTTTCCAAAAGCAGCGCCGAGACGGGCACGGGCAACACCCGCGAACTGTACAGCGCCGGTTTCGACGCCGGGTGGGAGCTGGACGTGTTCGGCGGTTTGCGGCGCGGCGTGGAAGCCGCTCAGGCCGATCTGGAAGCAACCGAAGCCAATCTATATGCCATTCAGGTTTCGCTGATCGCTGAAGTCGCGCTCAATTACGTCGAACTGCGCGCGTATCAGGATCGGCTGGCCATCGCGCAGGCTAATGTCACCTCGCAAGCGGAAACCTTGCAACTGGCGCAATGGCGCGCTCAAGCCGGACTGGTTTCCACGCTGGACGTGGAGCAGGCGCGCTCGAATCTGGCCCAGACCCGCGCCCAGATTCCCAGCCTTGAAACCGGCCGCGCCGAAGCTGAACGCCGCCTGGGCATTCTGCTCAGCCAATCACCCGGTTCGTTGACAGGCCGCCTTTCCGATCCGACCGGCATTCCCCAAGCGCCGGCGTGGGTGACGATGGGGATTCCAGTCGATACCTTGCGCCAACGTCCGGATATCCACGTCGCCGAACGCCAACTGGCGGCGGAAACCGCGCGCGTTGGCGTGGTGGAAGCGGCGCGTTATCCCAGCTTCAAGCTGAACGGTTCGCTGAGCCTGGAAGCATTGAGCCTCGGTGGGTTGGCGGGCGCTGACGCGCTGGCGCGCGGCGTCGCGGGCAGCATCGCCGCGCCGATTTTCGACGCCGGCCGCATCCGCCAGCAAATCGAAATTCAAACCGCCGTGCAGGAACAAGCGTTCATCAATTACCAATCGACGGTATTGAACGCGCTTTCGGAAGTGGAAGGCGCGCTGACCGCTCTGGCCAACACACGGGAACGGCAACGAAATATGACTGAAGCGGTGCAGGCCGCGCGGCTGGCGGCAACGCTGGCCCGGCAACGTTATAGCTCCGGCATCATCGACTTCCAGACTGTGCTGGATACCGAGCGCAGCGTATTGAATCTTGAGGATAATCTGAAATCGAGTCAGGCCGAACACCTCTCTGCCTTGATCCAACTGTATAAAGCGCTGGGCGGTGGTTGGTCAGCCTCAGCCGCCAATGTCACCGACCAGACAGAAGGAAACTGATCGTGAATCCCCCCCTTAATACCGCCGACGCTGAATTGGCCAAGATCATCGGCGCGGAAACTTCGACAAGTCGTGTGGGCAGCCTCATCCGCTGGATGCTGGCGCTCGGTGTTCTGGCCGCGCTGGCGTTTGGCGGCTACCGCTATTTCCAATCCCAAGCCGAAATCCAGGCCGCGCCGCAATATCAAACCGAACCGCTGACTGAAGGCAATCTGCGGGTCACGGTATCGGCTACCGGCAAGCTGGCCCCGGTTAATGAAGTGGAGGTCGGCAGCGAACTGTCCGGCACTATCGAAGCGGTGTTCGTGGACTACAACGACCGGGTGAAAAAAGGCGAGGTGCTGGCCCGCTTGAACGTCGCCAGGCTGACTGACCAGATCGCCAAAGCCAAAGCCACGCTGGCCTCGGCCGAAGCCAAAGTGTTGCAAGCGGCTGCCACTGTCAAGGAAACACGCGCCAGCCTCGGCCGATTGCGGCAAGTCGCCAAATTGAGCGGCGGCAAAGTACCCGCGCCCGCCGAACTCGAAACCGCCGAAGCGGCATTGGAGCGCGCCATCGCCGATGAAGCCAGCACCAAGGCGACGGTCGAAGAAACCCGCGCCACGTTGCGCACCACCGAAACCGATCTGACCAAAGCGTCGATCCGCTCGCCCATCGACGGCGTGGTGCTGGCCCGTTCCGCCGATCCCGGCCAGACTGTGGCGGCGTCCCTGCAAGCGCCGGTGTTGTTCAAGCTGGCGGAAAGCTTGGCGCAAATGGAATTGCAGGTCGATGTCGATGAAGCCGATGTCGGTCAGGTCAAGCCAGAGCAAGCCGCCACCTTCACCGTGGACGCTTATCCCAACCGGCGTTATCCGGCCCGCATCGCGCTGGTGCGCTTCGGCGCGGAGACCGTGAATAACGTCGTCACGTACAAGACAATCCTCAAGGTCAATAACGATGATTTGAGCCTGCGACCCGGCATGACCGCCACCGCCGAAATCGTCACCGCCGAGCGGGAAAACGTGCTGCTCGCGCCGAATGCGGCGCTGCGGTTCACTCCGCCGCCGACTGAGGCGGAATTGAAGCCCGGTGGTGGCCTGCTCGCTAGCCTGATGCCGCGCCCACCACGCGGGATGGGTGGGGGACGGCGCAGCGGCCGGATAGCGTCCGACAAAAAGGGCGGCCCGCGCCAGCTTTGGGTGCTGCGCGATGGTCAGCCGGTCGCCGTGCCGGTCACGGTTAGTAGTTCCGACGGACGGATGACCGAAGTTTCAGGCGAAGGGCTGGACGTCGGAACGCCGGTCATCACCGCCAGCTTGAGCGGCGCGAAATGAGTGAATCGGCTGAAACCGCCGCGCCCGCTGATCGCCCGCCGCTGATCGAATTGCAAGCCATCACCAAAGTTTATGGTGAGGGTCAGGCGGCGTTTCAGGCGTTGCGCGGGGTGGATTTACGGATCGAACAGGGCGATTTCGTCGCGGTCATGGGGCCAAGCGGCTCCGGCAAATCCACCGCCATGAACATCCTCGGTTGTCTCGATAATCCGACATCGGGCGCGTACCGGTTTCGCGGAGCGCATGTCGAACGGTTGTCCCGCAGCCAGCGCGCCTTGCTGCGACGGCATTATCTCGGCTTCGTGTTCCAGGGTTTCAACCTGCTGGCTCGCACCACCGCGCTGGAAAACGTCGAACTGCCGCTGGTCTATCGCGGCGAGGCCCGCGCCGACCGCCACGCCAAAGCGCGCACCGCGCTGGAAGCGGTCGGGCTGTTGCAATGGCAGAAACACACCCCCGCCGAACTGTCCGGCGGCCAGCAACAGCGGGTCGCCATCGCCCGCGCCATCGTCACCGACCCAACCGTGTTGCTGGCCGACGAGCCGACCGGCAATCTCGACAGCCAGCGCAGCCACGAAATCATGGAATTGCTGGTGGCGCTGAACCGCGACCGAGGCATCACCGTGTTGATGGTCACCCACGAACCGGACATGGCCCACTACGCTAAACGGATCATTCATTTTCGGGATGGCCGGGTCGATACCGACCATCGCCACCGCGAGGACGCCTGATGTTTTTGAGCAGTTTGCTACTGGCTTTACGCGCGATTCGGCGCAATCTGCTGCGCTCGTTTCTGACTATTCTGGGCATTGTCATCGGAGTCGGCGCGGTCATTACCATGGTCACGCTCGGTAATGGCGCGACTCGCGTGGTGGCCGATCAAATCGGCAGTCTGGGCAGCAATCTGATCATCATTCGGCCCGGCCAGCAGCTCGGCCCGATGCGCGACGGTTCCGCCGCACCGCGTTTCAAAATGGCCGACGCCGAAGCGATTGCTGGACAGATCGGTGGCATCAAGGGCGTCGCGCCAGTCGCTACCCGCTCATCGACGGTGGTGTATGGCGCGAACAACTGGGCCACCAGCATCACCGGCAGCACCGAATCGTATTTCGCGGTGGCGAACTGGCGATTGGCCGATGGACGGCTTTTCACCGAAGGCGAACAACGGGCGGGTAAATCCGTCTGCGTGATCGGTGAGACCATCCGCAAGCAACTGTTCGGGCGGGAATCGGCGCTGGGTAATCAGATGCGAGTCGGTAATTTTTCCTGCGAAATCATCGGTGTTCTAGCATCCAAGGGCCAGTCGGCGATGGGTTCGGATCAGGATGATATGACCGTCATTCCGCTGCGCACCCTGCAACGGCGGTTGACCGGCACCCAGGATGTCAACAGCCTGATGGTCTCGGCGCAGGACGGAGCCAGCACCGATCAGGTCATGGCGGATTTGCGGCTGTTGCTGCGCGAGCGGCGCAAGCTGGCGGAGAACGCCGACGATAATTTTTCCATCCTCGACACCCGCCAGATCGCCGAAACCATGACCGGCACCACCAAGGTGATGACTGGATTGCTGGGCGCGGTGGCGGCGGTCAGCCTGTTGGTGGGCGGCATCGGTATCATGAACATCATGCTGGTGTCGGTGACCGAGCGCACCCGCGAAATCGGCATCCGGCTGGCCATCGGCGCACTGGAGCGGGAAGTGCTGCTGCAATTTCTGGTGGAGGCGGTGGCGCTGTCGTCGTTGGGCGGTTTGGTGGGCATCGCGCTAGCGGCCTTGGCATCGCTGGGACTGGCGCAGGTGATGCAGGTTCCGTTTTTGTTCGATCCGAGCATCAACCTGCTGTCGTTCGGGTTTTCGGCGGCAATTGGCATTGTTTTTGGCTATTTCCCAGCCCGTCGCGCCGCGCGGCTTGATCCGATTGAGGCGTTACGGCATGAGTGATAGTAAATTTCCCGGTTCCACTGCTTGGAATACTGACGTGGCCATTAAACTGTTGTAAGTGATGCGCGTAATACATCGGGAGATTTAACGTGCTGTTACATGACCTGCTCGGCATTGAGTTGCCCATCGTTCAAGCTCCCATGGCCGGTGTCCAAGGCAGCGCCTTAGCCATTGCGGTTTCCAATGCGGGAGCCCTGGGTTCTTTGCCCTGCGCGATGCTGACGTCAGACACCTTGCGCGCGGAGCTTTCCGAAATTCGGTTGAAAACCTCCAAGCCGTTCAACGTTAATTTTTTCTGCCATACCCCGCCCGAACCCAATGCCGAAAGAGAACGTGCCTGGCGAGCTTCTCTTGATCCCTATTACAAAGAATTCGCCATTGATCCGGCTACGATTCCTCAAGGCCCAGGACGCGCCCCTTTTGATCAAACGGCGGCCGATCTTCTCAGCCATTTCAAGCCGCCGGTGGTCAGCTTCCATTTTGGGCTGCCTTCCAGCGATTTATTGGCGCACATCCATTCGTGGGGCGCGAAAATCCTGTCGTCCGCCACGACGGTCGAGGAAGCGATTTGGCTGGAAGCGCACGGTGCCGACATCGTGATTGCCCAAGGTCTTGAAGCGGGCGGCCATCGCGGAACGTTTGTGGCGGAGGCGCTGACTTCGCAACTGGGAACCATCGCGCTGGTTCCCCAAATGGTTCGCGCCATTCGCCTTCCGGTGATTGCTGCCGGCGGTATTGCCGGCGCGCGGGGTGTGGCGGCGGTCATGAAACTCGGCGCGGTCGGCGCGCAGATCGGCACCGCCTATTTGCTTTGCCCGGAGGCGACAACCAGCGCCATTCACCGCGCCGCGCTAAAAAGCGATACGGCGCATCACACGGCCTTGACCAACGTGTTTAGCGGCCGACCGGCGCGCGGCATTGTCAATCGTTTTATGCGCGAACGTGGCCCGCTGAATGACAGCGTACCGGCATTTCCGTTGGCTGCTTCGGCCGTCGCGCCAATTCGCGCCAAAGCCGAAGCGTTGGGTAGCGGTGATTTCTCACCGCTGTGGGCCGGTCAAAATGTCACCGGCTGCAAGGAAATTCCTGCCGCTGAGCTGACTCGCGAGTTGGGGAGTTTGTCGAAGGGAATGCGCGGGGCTAATCGCTCAGGAAACAACTAACCGGCGCACTTGGCGGACCATTCCCGGCCGTAACGTTTTAAGCGCTAACGGGTTGGCGTCAGCATCACCAATTTTGAACCTCGATAATAACGATTATCAAAGAAAGCGCTTGCGCAAGCGCTTCAATAGAGCTATTGTTTACAGTGGGACTTATCAGAATTGAAACAATACATTCCCATTTAGGACTGGAAGCGCTGGAGCGGAGAGCGCCGTCAGTTTCGATGCGCGGTTATCCGTCCAATAGAAAAGGATCTTTAGCCACCGAACAAGCTGTTTCCTGGAGGAAGATCATCATGACCAAGCATTCATTTTCACGCCGCGCCCTGCTAGCAACGTTCTTCATCGGGGCAGTCTCGGCAGTGACTGGTGGCCTTTCGACCGCCATCGCCGCGCCCATCGAAATCCGCTATTTCTACCGCGCGCCGTGGCCGTCCTCAGAGATCTACGCCAATTACCTGATTGATGAGTGGAATAAGAAAAACGGCGAGCGGATTCATGTCACCGGCGCCAGCGTCGATGGCGAAACCTACAAAACCAAGCAGACCATCGAGCTGGCGTCCAGCAACCCGCCCGATGTGTTCTATTCCTGGGAAGGCGGTCGCGCCGCCGAAATCATCAAGAACGGCTTCGCCGCTGACTTGACCCCCTATTATGAAAAGTATGGCTGGGTCAAACAGTTGGTGCCGGCCGGCGTGACACTCGCCACGTTCGGCGACCAGAAATATTTTGTGCCGACCGAAATCGGCGCGTCGGTGGTGTGGTATCGCAAGGATCTTTACGAAAAGCTCGGCCTCAGGGTGCCCACCACCTGGGACGAACTGATGGCCAACGCGGAAGCGGCCAAGAAAGCCGGTTATTGGCCGTTCATGCTCGCCAATCAGAAGAAATGGCCGTCGCAGTTCATGTGGTCGGCGATTCTGGTCAACAAATTTGGCCTCGACACCTACGATGGTCTGATTGGCAACAAGATTCCATGGACTGATTCGCGCGCGGTGGAAACCACCAAGATCATGGCCGATCTGGCTAAGAAGGGTTATTTCGAACCGTCCTTCAACTCCATCGACGTTGGCCCGGCGATGGTGCCGTGGTCGCAGGGCAAGGCGGTGCACTGGTATCAGGGTTCGTTTAATCTGGGCCGGTTCCGGGGCGATAAACCGCAATGTTGCGTGGTGCCGATGGATTATTTCGCGCTACCCGCCATCGACGGTAAAAAGCCGGTGATGTCGGTGTTCGCCGAAGACACCATCATGATTCACGCCAAGAGCGCGAATAAGGACGCCGCCGCCGAATTCGTCAACTGGATGATCTCCAAGCCCGCCATGACCCAGAAGCTGGCCATCGACAAGCCGTTCCCGTCCTCGCTCGAAGCCGATCTTTCCAGTCTGTCGGCCATGGAGCAGCGGCTAGCCAAAGACATGGCCAACGCCGGTTCCTTCACCTTCATGCACGTCGATCATGCCACCCCGCCCGCGATCTCGGATAGGTTCCTTGACGCGGTGCAAGGCGTGCTGGCGGGCGCGATGTCGCCGGAAGAAGCCATGAAGACGACCGAACAGGAAGCCATCCGCATTCGCGGCAAGCTCCAGTAAGGGCGGTTTCCGCCCGTCTCGTTCGCCGCGGGGGTAGCGTCACGCCCGCCCTCGCGGCGATCTGGCGATCTTCGTCCAGCACAGGAGCAAGGCGATGTCAGAAGCGCTTTCCGACGAGCGGCTGTCTTTCGTCCAGTTCGCCCGCGCCCATACCTTCGTCACCATCTTCGGAATTATCGTGCCGCTGGTGGTGTTCGGCATCTTCGTTGGCTATCCGATCCTCTACACCATTTATCTCAGTTTTTTCGAGTGGAACGGCATGTCTCCGACCAAGACCTTCGTCGGGCTGGCCAACTACGAGTATCTGATCGGCGATAAATATTTCTATACCGCACTGTTCAACAACGTGAAATGGCTGGCGGTTTCGTTGATTTTTCCGGTGACACTGGGGCTGGTGATCGCCTACGGCTTGCGGTCGCGGATTCTGCCCGCCGCCGGCTTGATCCGCACGGTGATTTTCTTCCCGGTCACCATGTCGCTGATTTCGGTCGGCCTGATGTTCCTGCTGATACTCAATCCGCTGTTCGGCGCGTTCGACACACTGTTGCAATCGGTGGGTTTGGGCTTTTTGGTGATGGAATGGTTCGGCGATTACCGGATTGCGCTATATACCCTGGCGGTGGTGTCCGGTTGGGCCTTCACCGGGATGCCGATGATCTTCTACTTCGCCGGGCTGGGTGATGTGCCGAAGGAGACCTTCGACGCCGCCAAGATCGAGGGGCGGGCCATTTTCGGATGCTGACTCAGGTGGCGTTCCCGCAACTGCGCTCGGTGACCGCCGTGGTGGTGATGCTGACGATTTTTGAATCGCTGCGCGCCTTCGATCTGATCGCGGTGATGACCAAGGGCGCGCCATTCGGTTCCACCAACGTGCTTGGCTATCTGGTCTATCTGGAGAGCTTCTGGAATACCCGCTTCGGCTACGGCGCGGCGCTGTCGGTGGCGATCCTCGGGCTGTCCATCGTAATCGCGACCTTCGTGATGAAGAAATTGATGAAGGGGGCCTTCGATGTCTGACGCCGCCACCTTGTTTATGATGCGTCGGCGCGTGCTGTTCGGCTTCGCCGCCAAGCTGCTCGGCTTCACGCTGCTCGGCATCCTGATTTTCATCTGGTTGGGGCCGGTTCTGCTGGTGGTGATGACCTCGATCAAATCGAACGACGCCTTTCTGGCGGGTCCGTTCGCTTTGCCGACTCAACCAACCTTCCAGCCCTATATCACGGTGTGGAACGCGCTCGGTTTCGGCCCGCTGATGGCCAACAGCTTTCTGTACGCCACCGCTGGATCGGCGCTGGCCGTGGCGCTCGCCCTGGTGCCCGCCTTCGGTCTGTCGCGGTTGGAAATACCCGGTAAAAAGCTGATCTTTGGGGTGATCTTGACCGGCTTGATGCTGCCGCAGCAAACGGTGTTGATCCCACTGTACGACACGCTGCGCTCGCTTAACTTGCTCGACACCAAGCTCGGCTTGATCATCGTTCATGCCGCCTACGGGATGCCCGCTCAGATTCTGATGCTGCGCGGCTTCATGACCGCCATCCCGCGCGAGATCGAGAAAGCCGCCTATCTGGAAGGCGCATCCGATTTCGAAGTGTTCTGGAAAGTGATTTTGCCGCTGTCAGTGCCGGGCATCCTGGTCGGCTTCACGCTGAATTTCATCGCCATCTGGAAAGAATTCGTGTTCGGGCTGGTGCTGCTGAACTCCGAGGCCAATTTCCCGGTGACGGTCGGCATGTTGAAGCTCAACAGCGACCGCTATATGTCGGTGTTCAATCTGCCGGCGGCTGGGCTGGTAATCTCGCAAATCCCGATTGTGATTCTCTTTCTGCTCACTTATCGCAAGATTTCCGGGGGCAATTTCGCTGGAGCCGTTAAAGGCTGACTGCAATCCGTACCGTATCGAAAGGGTTGGAACCATGGCCGAAGTCTCTCTCCAGAAAGTCGTCAAGCGCTACGGTCACCATGTCGTGGTGCCGCATCTCGATCTCACCATCGCCGATGGCGAATTCACCGTGCTGGTCGGGCCGTCCGGCTGCGGCAAGAGCACCACGCTGCAAATGATCGCGGGGCTGGAGGCCATTTCCGAAGGGACACTTCTGATCGGCGGGCGCGACGTGACGGTATTGCCGCCGAAGGAGCGCGACATTGCGATGGTGTTCCAGTCCTACGCGCTGTTTCCGCACATGACGGTGCGCGATAACATCAATTTCGGCTTGCGGATTCGCCGCACCCCCGCCGCCGAAATGGCGCGCCAAGTGGCGGAAGTGGCCGAACGCCTCAAGATCGACAGCTATCTTGACCGGTTACCGAAGGCGCTTTCCGGCGGCCAGCGGCAGCGGGTGGCGCTGGCCCGCGCGCTGGTGCGCCGTCCTGGCGTGTTCCTGATGGACGAGCCGCTGTCCAATCTGGATGCCAAGCTGCGGGTCGAAGCGCGTTCATTCCTGTCCAAGATGCACCAAGAACTGGGAATCACCACGGTTTACGTGACCCACGACCAGTCGGAAGCCATGACCATGGGCAGCCGGATTGTGGTGATGAAAGAAGGTGTCATCCAGCAAGCGGCCCCGCCGCTGGACGTTTACCGGAAACCAGCTAACCGCTTCGTCGCCGGATTCATCGGTTCGCCGTCGATGAACTTTCTGGAGATGGGGATCGAAAACGGCCAGCTGGTCGATCCGGCGGTTGGCTTCCGTATCACCGTGCCCGAGAATCGCCGCGCTGAACTGGGACGGACGAAAGCCGGTCGGGTGGTGCTCGGCGTCCGCCCCGAGCATCTGCATTTGCTACCGCGCGATACCGCCGCCATCGACGCGCTGACGTTTAAAATCGATGTTTGCCAGCACCTTGGCGATGAGATGTTGCTGGATGTCGCGGCTGGCCCGCATCGCGTCATCGCCCGCGCTCATGCCGAAGATGATGCGCGGGTCGGCGAGGGCCGCGCTTTCCGGGTCGATATGGATCGCGTGCATTTCTTTGCCCTTGATTCGGAGCGCAATCTCGCCTTTGCCTGATGGCGCACGCGGCGATGGCTGATTTATTGCGGCAATAGACGATCTTTCCGGTTCAGCAGCTTTGATATAACCGGGGACCAAGCCTGTTAGGGAGACTGTTGATGTGATCACGATTGCGGATGTGGCTCGGCTGGCCCGCGTGTCTCCCTCAACGGTGTCGCACGTCCTGAATGAAACCCGTTATGTGCGACCGGAAACGATCCAGGCAGTGCGAGCCGCCATCGCCGAGACGGGTTATACCCCCAATACCTTGGCCCGTTCGCTGGCGCGTTCGGCGACCAACAGCGTGGGTATCGCCATCTCGGCCATCTCGAATCCCTATTTCAGCGACATCATCCGCGCCGTCGAAAGCGAGTGCGCCCGGCTCGGCATGACCGTCTTTTTAGCTGACACCATTGATGTGCCGCAGCGGGAGCTGGAAGTGGTGCAAGCGCTGCATCAGCGGCGGGTGGACGGCATTATCCTGGCCCCTTGCTCGGATTCAAGCCGGAGCGCGCTGGCCTATCTCAGAGACAATAAGATTCCCACCGTGCTGGTGGATCGTCTGGCCTCTAGTGATTTTGATCAGGTGGGGGTACAAAACGCCAAGTCGGTGGAGCAACTAATCGAGCATCTGGCCGATCACGGCCATCGCCGGATCGGGATGGTGCCGGGACAGCCGGGACTCGCCACGACCCTAGAGCGCCTGGACGGTTTTAGGAAGGCGGTTCGCCGCCGCGGATTGGATGCCGATCCCAGCTTGATCGCGCCGGGCTCGCTCGATGTTGAAGCGGCGGCGCAGTCCACGGCGGCGCTGATGGGGCGGCCCCAGCCACCCACCGCGCTGGTGGCCGGGAACAATTTGGCGACCATTGGCGTGATGCGCGGTTTGCGGCGCTTGCAGCTCGCCGTACCCCGTGAAGTGGCGCTGGTTGGCGTCGATGATTTCGAATGGGCTGATTGTTTTGAACCCCATCTGACCGTGATCGCTCAACCCTGTCTGGAGATCGGCCGACGGGCGGCCAAGATGCTGGTGGAGCGGATCAAGCATTCCGACGCCAAACCGACCACCGTCCGGCTCAAGACCACGCTGATTATTCGAAATTCCTGCGGGTGTGGCGGTTCCTGATGGCCGGAAATCCGGCGCTTGAACCTAGAGGGGCAGTCTTTTGAAGTGGACGTTTCAAGGTGCTTCAATATGAACTTGCCGGGCTAATTCCATCTGATGAATGGATTCCTCCAAATCGATTTCATCCGGGTTTTCGCTGGGCTGCGCCCGAAGTTGAGCGAAAAGCTCGACTTGTTCCAGGGTGTAATGCGAACCGTCCGGTTGTTGGACGAAGGCGGCCCACGGTACAAATTTGGTGAGCGGAAAACGCTGGTCAGGTTGGGGCGAGATATCGATATGCAGGCCAGAGATGTACATGACCCGCTTGCCCTGATAGCCGTGCTCTCGGACGATGGTGCGAAACGTGCGGTCGAATTCAACCTGGGTATTGACTTGCGCCGCCGTCAGCAGCGGGTGGGTGGAGGTGACGATCCACGCCATCGGTTGAAAGAGATTCTGCTCCAGATGGCTGCGACCTTCCAGATCGCCCTGAATGTCGCGCTTGAAGCGAAAATATTCCGGCAACAACCGACGGGCGATAGGTTCGCGCTGGCCTTCTTCCCAACCCGCTTGCTCCATGGACCGGCGCAATTCAGGCGCGGCGTTGAGACTTTTCGCCGTGCTCAGGCAGCGCACCGGCCTGAATTCCTGCCCGACCGCTGGCGCGACCATCCGCTCCAGGTTGAGAAATAAGCCTTCATCGCGATTTTCCCGCAACAGCTGGTTGTCGATAGTGACTAAATACTGGCCATCATGGCGTTCTAGCAGGATATTGTCACAGGCGAAGGCATATTCGTCCTGATACCAGCGCAACACTGCTTCAATCTTGCCGCAACTGGCGGTTAGGTGCTGATCCTCGCTTTGGAGGCGGCGATAGTCGCCAAAGGCGCCGCGCTCCGGGTCATAGCCCACATGGCTGGCGTGAATGATCACCATGTCGTGGCCGTGCTCGGCATGCGGCGCATGGCGGTCGGTGGCGACGATCCCGCCGACCTGACCGTGATTAAATGGAAAGACTCCAAAATGCTTGGTGATGAGGATGATCGGATAGCCTTGGTTTTCATCGGAGCAAAACGCCCGCGACGGCATGATCTTCCCCGGCTGGAAACCCAGCGACTTGCAGAGATTATAAAGCTGTGGCACGAAGGTGCTGTAGCGCAACATCATACCGGCCACATGAAAGTCGGCCATGAGCGCGCGAATACTGGTGGAGGACGAATACACGGCGATTTCCCCTTGCGGCTTTGCGGCTTTGCGGCTTAACGGGGCCGCTTTAAGCCCGATAGGGATTAGAAGTGGGCGCGAGCGGCTGAATTAGCCAAAGTATAGATAAGGCCAATCAGCCAGCGGCAACCATCAGATTCTCGTTAGTGTCAGAACGTCCAGCGCGCGACCAGCGGGCAGTGATCGGATACCGCCAGCAGCGGATCGGGATGGGTGCGGTCGGCCGCGCGCGTGCGCCCGAAGCGACCGAGCGGTACTTTTTCAGCGCTGGCGGTGGCGGTTCCGCTAATGGCGACGCCATCCAACCCCACCGGATTGCGGCAACCCAGCGCGGCGGGGTTTCGCAAGGCGTTGGTTTCATCCTCAGTCAGTCGTCGGGTTTTCGCCGCCTCGCAAAGGGACGCGGACAGGCCTGGGCACCGGATGGGCACTAACGCAAGCTTGGATGCGGACGGTTGGCCGTCGTTGAGTTCCCGCCACAGATTGCTGGATCGTACCCCCGGTCGATACGGGTCCGTGGCATTCCCCACCGGCCGAACCGCCTCGCTTGGCGGCCGTTCGGCTTCCTGGGCCAGATTGCGGTTAAAGTCCCCCAGCATCATCAGTCGGTCAGCCCCCTGACTCTGCTGTTCCAGCCAGGCCTCCAACGGTTGCAGTTGCTCCTGCAACACCAGGCAAGGGGAATTGTCGCCCGCCAGCTGCCCTCTGCCGTTCGGGTCAGCGCTTTCCAGGGGCGAGACGCAGCCCGATTTTAGATGGAGATTCAGAAACCGGAGCAATTGGCCATCCACCCGCAACCCCAGCGTCAGCCCCGGCCGGGGACGATCTTCCGGGGGCCGCGCGGGCAAAGACAGCGGCGCATACGCCACGCACGGTTCGGCGGCATCGCCCAACGTCCGCCGCCAGGCAAAGGCCAGACGTTGGACGCTGTACCCCTCGTACGAGCACACTTGATAATCCCGACCGCCGTCAGGCAAGATTTCCAGCACGGCCGCTGTGCCGCTGACTTCCTGAAACGCGATGACATCGGGCGCTTGCCGCTGGATCACCTCCGCAAGCTGGTGACGGCGTTTGGCGTAGGCCGCCGCGGTCGGCGGGACGATGCGGCGATTTTCCTGATAGACATCGCAAGGGGGTAATCGAGCGATATCCCACTGAATCGGCGCGTCCCGGCCCCATTTCAACTGCCAGCCCGTTGCGGGGCCATTGGGATTGGGTTTCCACAACCCATCGTTCCGGTCGCGAACAAAACGGCCGCTACAGGCATCAAGCCATTGATTGAAGAGAGCGCCATCCATGTGCCAGCCGAGATTCCAGGTCATCACGGTGAGTTCGCGCGCCTGGAGTGCACCGCTTAACAAAAACAAGACAAGTGGCGCGGCCCAGCGTTTAAACAAGCGATTTTGCATGAAGGCGATCTTCTGTGGTTGTTCGGCTTGAGCCGCGCCGATGCGTTCCCGCAACGCGGTGGCCGGTTCGTCGTTTGGGTATCGGGTCAATCGTTCCTTCCAGTTTTGAGGACTTACCCGATGCTATTGCGCAGTACCGGGTAAGGACTGATCGTAACGCCCTTCCACCCGCGTTGCTCAGGGTCGCGTTTGAAAATGGCGAAATGAAGATGAGGCGTGTTGGGGTGGGCATTGCCGGAACTGTCGGCTCACGATGGTTGGCTCAGCCAATAATCCAGTCCTTGGGCGCTGATTTCGATGTCCGCTCTTAATACCTCGCGCCACTGCGCTTTCGGCCAATTTTTTTGTGCCGCTTCCTGCTCCATCAACGCCCACAAACCCGCCAGAATCCGCGCGCCGCGTTCCGGACCGCTGTCCCGTTCGCGCTCGGCAACCGCCACATGCGCGTCAATCAAGCGATGGAGCTCGCCGCCCAACCGCTCTACATCTCGCACTTCCGCAAAATGGGTGAGATAAACCGCTGGCGGCCGGTGCGACAGAATTCGATCCACCGATTGGTGCATGATCGGCGGCTCGAACTGGGTCGGTGATGTGGTGGGGATAATCGAGGGTCGTCCATTGACATCCAGTTCACGGAAAGACATGCCGAAGATATCGCCGGTGAACAGGCAACCACCGCGGGTATCGAGCAGGGCCAGATGGTGGCGGGCATGGCCGGGAGTATCCAGACAGACCAACGGGCGACCCGCAAGATCGAAACTGAAGCCGTCGCCCGCTTCCTGAATCCGTTCGGCGGGAATGGGGATCGGATCGCCGTAGAGGTGCTGAGCCTCCTCCGCGCCGTATACCTCCCGCACGGCGGCAAACAGTTTGGTGGGATCGGCCATGTGCCGCGCCCCGCGTGGGTGAACGATTAATTTTGCCTCGGGGAAGGCTTGCATCATCGCTCCAGCGCCGCCAGCATGGTCCAGATGGACGTGGGTGAGGAACACGTAATCGACGCTGGCGGGCGATAAACCCAAGGTTTGTAAGGCGCTTAACGTGCGCGACAAGCAGGTATTACTGGCGGTATCCACCACCGCCACTCGGCCGTTTTCGACGATGAGGTGGACGGCGGCGAGCAGAGGACGGATATAACCGGAATCAACGGCATGGATGCCGTGAGCGTAGCGGAGCAAATCGACCATGGAGGTTCTCTTGGCTGATGGAATAAGCGACTGTCTCTTTGAGAGCTATTTTATCGTAATGACTTATGGCATTGAGCCGATCGGTGGAAACAAGCAGCGGCGGTGTGGTTATTGAGGATAGTCTATCATTGCCTCTGAATGCTCTAGACCCCTCCTAGAACAAGCGATGGCTCCACAGGACCGTGCGGAATAGGGTGGAGCTTAAAGGAGGGAGGCAGTGGTGACAGCGGCGGCGATAAAAACATTCTGCATCCGGCTGGCGTAATGTACTTCCGCCATCCGTATCAGGCGCGCGGCAAAATTGGTCGCGGTCGTTTCTAAATCCCGTAGCGCGCTTTTCAATCTTGGGTCAGACATTAGCTTCGCTCGTTCGCGCTTCATCCACGCGCAATTGATGTTTGCTGAAACGGTGTTTATAGCGCCAGCCGGTGGGTAATGGCAGTCGAAGGCGCGCTTTTTGAGCTATTTCCAGCCGATAAAGAGCGCCATTTAGGAAAAACGCAAATTCCACCCAGTCTTCCCCAGTTTTTTTAATCTTGAGGACGCCTGGACCGCCCAATCCAAAGAAGACGCCAGCTTCGAGCGCGTCCTTGATGGTATCGTTTGGCCCTAGTAAATACACATGCAAGCCTTCGTCGTAGGGACTATCGTCGGTCAACCAGAGCAAGCCTCCACCATCGTTCAGCTCGAACTGGGCTTCCAGGTTGATCCCATCGACTTTGGTGGCGAGCGCCTGGCGGTTTCGAGCCAACAGGGCCGGTTGATTGTCAGGGCGAGGATCAATCAATGAATATCGGGTTGTCGGCCTCATGTCGCTCCAGCAATAATTGCCCCGGATTGAAAGCGATAAGCAAGCTGAATTTTTTCAGTTACTGAAGTGTGGTTTGCCGCTCAATCGCAGAATTTACGCCGTATTTTAATTCGCTTGTCATTCATTTCTCTTCGAATAGCCGTGTGATAACTAACAGCCGTTACTCCCGGCAGCGCCCGCCTGGAAATAGCCACTGGCATAATGGATAATCATAATAGATTGAAAATAGAAAAAATTATCTGAAGAAGAAGTTAAATATTTCTTTATCTTATCATTAGCTACCTGTTGTCGCCATTACGATGAGTATGCCATTTTCTGAAGTTCTTACTAAAGAATGGCTGTATAATTGAGGAACTGATTATTTAATACGCTGGAAAATCTGATTAAGGCGATTCTGAATGTGATATCAAATAAGAGAGGATATGTGGAAACAGGGTCTTATAGACTAAATACTGCTAGGATTTTAAAGTTGATGTATTTAATTGCTTGTGGCAGCTAATTCATTGTTCGGTTCGAAAGGAGAAGTTGGGGCTACGACAAGGTTTGGTAATAGCGAGAGGGCAAAGATTGAAACGGGATAAAGTAGCCTGTTTCAATCTGAATACCGGAATAATAAAATCGGCCTGTCTCCGGTGGACTGGTTGAGGACGCTAAAGCATAAAGCCACCTAGGGTGAGCTCGCCTGGATCGGATGCGCGTTGAAGGCTTAATCTGATTTTCCAGGTATTTTATCAGGCTCTCCCGCGAACTTCAGGAGTGCGATGACAATCAATGTTTAATGAACGTGACGATAGCGGTTACCGCGAAGCAGCGCCTGGTATTTTGCAAAAAACCTTGGTTTTTGGGGATAAGACGCTCATGGTGGAATTCGTCCTCGCTCGTGGTAGCGTGCTACCCCCGCACGCGCATCCTTATGAGCAAACGGGTTATCTACTGGCGGGACATATCCGCCTTAGGATCGGTAGTCAGGAATTCGACGCCCGCGCGGGAGATTCATGGTGTATTCCGATCAATGTCGAACATGGGGCGCAAGCGGTTGAAGACGCCGTGGCTTTGGAAGTGTTTTCGCCGGTGCGGGAAGAGTATCTGCCCAGTCGTGGAGTGGAGTAAGAGGTTTGCCGATGCAATTGACGCTCAAGGAGATCGAGGCGGCGGCCCGCATCGTTTATGCCGATATGGCGCCGACGCCGCAGTATTGTTGGCCGCTCCTCTGCGAGCGTTTGGGTACGGAAGTGTGGGTGAAGCATGAAAATCATACCCCGATTGGCGCTTTTAAAATTCGGGGCGGACTGGTCTATTTCGCGCACTTGGCGGCCTCGGAAGAGGCGGCCGATGGGGTAATCAGCGCAAGCCGCGGCAATCACGGTCAATCAGTGGGCTTCGCCGCGCGCCGCTATGGCATTCCAGCGACCATCGTCGTGCCGCGCGGCAACAGTGTCGAAAAAAATGCCGCCATGCGGGCGCTTGGCGTTGATCTGGTCGAATACGGCGATGATTTTCAGGCGGCTCGCGAACAAGCGAATATTTTGGCCGATGAGCGGTGGCTGTACCGAGTACCCGCCTTTCATCCGCTGTTAGTGGCCGGGGTCGCGACCTACAGCCTGGAATTGCTGAACGCGGTGATGGACATTGATATTGCCTATGTTCCCATCGGCCTTGGCTCAGGGATTTGCGGGATGGTGGCGGTGCGCGATGCGCTTGGCTTGCGAACCGAGATCGTTGGCGTGGTGTCCGCGCACGCCGTGGCGTATGCCGAATCCTTCCGCACCCACCGCATCGTCGAATCGCCGGCCACCACCCAGCTTGCGGATGGCATAGCCTGCCGCACTCCGGAACCGGCGGCGCTTGAAGTCATTTGGCGGGGCGTTGATCGAATCGTGCAGGTGACAGACAAAGAAGTCGCGGCCGCCATGCGGATGTTGTTTCAGTGCACTCACAATGCCTGCGAAGGCGCGGGCGCGGTGGCGGTGGCGGCGGCGGTAAAGGAACGACCTCGCCTCGTCGGGTGCAAGGTTGCTGTGATTCTGTCCGGCGGGAATGTCGATGCGGCGGTATTGGCGGATATTCTTGGTGGCTGAACGCAAATCAATACCTGGAGAAGGCCAATGCGATTTGAGGATTTGCCGCTGGAAGTGCGCTATCAGGTCGAACAAACCGCGAGCCGTTTTCTGGTGGCGCACTGTTATGTTAGCCTGGATGAAGCCTGCCAAGCGCTGGATTTGACGCTCCCTGATTTGTGGAACCGTATGCTGCAAGAAGCGGGTCTGCCAGAGAGCGATCCACCCGAGTTCGTACCCTTCGTTTGAACGATGGAGATAAAGATATGCGTGTTGCGCTTTGGATCACCGGCTTGGGTAGCGCCTTTTTCCTAGCCAGCCATCTCTACCTCTCCAGTACGTCCGCGCGGGGGTGGTTGGTCGGCCGTTTGGGGGAGAATGGATTTCGGGGCTTGTATTCGCTGCTGGCGCTGCTGGGATTGGGGGTGATGATCACTGGTTACGTTCAGGCGTCGCACGGTCATTTTCTGTGGATTCCCGGTCATGGCCTGCGCCATTTGCCGCTGCTGCTGATGCCGGTGGCATTGATCCTGATCGTGGGCGGGGTGCTGGCTCCCAACCCGTCGGCCGTGGGTATGACGAACGCATTGGATCAGGCCGAACCAGCGCGCGGCGTGTTGCGGATCACCCGCCATCCGGTGATGTGGGGTATTGCCTTGTGGTCATTGGCCCACATTCTGGCCAACGGTGATCTGGCGTCCTTACTCTTCTTCGGCGGATTTTTGCTGACGGCGCTGCTGGGCGCTTGGCATCTTGACCGTCGAATGGCCGCGGGGCAGGGCGAACGCTGGCGGCGTTTTGCCACTGTCACGTCCTATACGCCGTTTCTCGCGCTAATCAAGGGTCGCCAGCGTTGGCGTTGGGGCGAATTGCTCCGGCCAGCGTTATTTGGATTGGGGGCCTTCATCCTTCTGCTGCTACTTCATCCCTGGTTGTTCGGCGTGCGGCCTTATTGAGAAATCTCTCTCCATGGCTGGGGCGGTGGCTTCAGCAGGCGAAACGCGCTAGCCGGGTGCAGCAAAAAAGCGCGGCTGGATAAACCAGCGGCAAAGCTTATTTGGGAAGGCCGCAACCAGGCCGCTAGCGGGCATTGCGCCTGTCCAAAACTCCCGGCGCGCGATGGCCGTATCGCATGCGTGCTCTTTAAGGTCGGCCGCAATCGCGGATACTTTGGAAGAACTTCCGCGGAAAAAGCATCGCGGGCGCCGCCAGAAAATCTTATTTGGCAAATCCCAGCCAAACCATTTCATTTTTGTGACTTTCTATCAGCCACAAACTATTGAATCATCAAGCGCTTTTATTTTTGAAAAGCTGACAGTTTTCAACTAAGGTTTATTCAATATCAACGATCTATCGTGCCGCAAAGCAACGTATTTTTATGGACGGCTTTGAGTGCGGGCCTGAATGGGCCGCGCTCTGCGCGAGATGGCCCGCAATGTATTGTTATCCTGCTAAGGAGGCGCAGTTTGGGTGGTGATGCTCCTTCATCAAGACCACGTTTGGTTTTTGATGATCCGTTTCGAGTTGTTGGATATGTGGGTGAACCAGCGATGGAAGTCGGTGTATTACTCTGGGCTGGGATTGATCCGCAACGGTATTTCAGGCGAAATTATCGCCCAGAGATCGAATCTTTCAGACATTTGTTGACCCTTGACTACGCCGGACAGGTCGTTGCTTGGCAATCGCTACAACCTGGCGCAGAGCCTCCCTGGCTGGAGGTGCGGCCGGAAATCATCGAAAATTTGAATCGACACATCCGCGATGTCGAGTCTTTACGGTATCAAGAGGGACAGCCGCCCCTCTCGCCGGCGTCATAGGGCTTAAAATTATCAATTACTGGTATTGATTTTTTATGGCGCAGGGAGCCTTTCACTATCATGAGGTAAAAATTAACATGTTGCCGCAGACCGTTCCCGAATCCAATTATCTGATGCGGATGGCCGACGGGACCATCAAACAGATCAATCCATTCACCGGAACGGAAGTATGGACTGTCCCCGGTCGCGGTAACCGCCCACTGGGGATTATGCCCCCAAGCCCCAAGCTGATCGATTCAAACCGAGCCGACGCCCATTGCGCTTTCTGCGCCCGGCAGTATCTGGATACGCCGCCGGAAAAAGCTCGATTGATTAAAGCCGACGATAAGTACACCACCCTGCGTCATGTGTTGGCTGATGAACTGTTTGACACCGTGGCTGAATTCCGCCGGTTGCCCAATTTGTTTGAAATCATCTCTTTCGATTATTGGCGAAAAAACTTCGGCTACAAACTGCCGCCGATGATCGAACAGCACAAGCACCGATATCTCGCTTCCGAAACCGGACGCCAGCATGTCCTCAGAATGTCCGAACAACGCTTGAAAGCGGCTGGCTTCGATGAATCGGCCTGGGAACGGATGTCGGCCGGAGAGCGCTTGCAGTTTGCCGATGCTTTCTTCGGCGGCGGCCACGAATTGATCGTCGCCCGGCGTCATTATGTCGACGGAGCTACGCATGATCATCAGCTTGCTTCCTCAGGCACCATGGCGCCGGAAGAACATTACCAGTATCTGCGCTTTACCATCGACGCCATGCGCGATATCTATCTCGATAATCGCTATGTACGTTACGTGGCTGTATTTCAAAATTGGCTGAAACCCGCCGGTGCGTCTTTCGATCATCTTCACAAGCAGCTGGTCGCGATCGACGAACGCGGCACACAAAATGAGATGGAAATCGAGCGGGTTCGCGCCAACCCTAACCTCTATAACGAAGCTGCCGTCAACTTCGCGGCCTACCGTAATCTGGTGGTCGCCGAAAACGACCATGCGGTGGCTTATGCCGGTTTCGGCCATCTGTTCCCTACCTTGGAGATTTTTTCCAAGAGCGAACGCAGCCAGCCGTGGAATCATTCTCCGGAAGAGCTGCGCAACATGTCCGATCTGGTCCACGCTTGTCATGCCGCCACCGGCACCGATATCCCTTGTAACGAGGAGTGGTACTACAAGCCGCCCGATGTGGATGTGCCCATGCCCTGGCGGGTACTAATCAAGTGGCGGGTATCGACGCCCGCCGGCTTCGAGGGGGGCACCAAAATTTATGTCAACACCATTGATCCTGAAACGTTGCATAAACGAGTGACTCAGCGCTTGTCGCAACTTCGAGATCAAGGCCAGATCGCGCCGATTAAGATCAATAAGGAATGTCCCTGCGTGCCAAACTGCCTTCGTTACAACCCAGCGGTGCGGCAACAACAATCGGCTCATCCCGAATTTCCGCCACTGTCCGGGGGTTTGACCTAGCGCTTTTTAGCGTCGGCCGCTGAGACCGCAGCGGCCGATAGTGGCGATACAAAGCTGATATAACCCGCCTTTTCCGAGTGAGCGCTCCCTGCTTGGCTCCTCGTTTTCCGACCGTCAAAATCCTGACAGTTTTTTACATAGAGCGCGACACAGCAAGGTATTGATGCCGCTAAGCAGCAGGGCGCCGCCTTACGGCCTGGATACGGGAATACTCTATTTTGGACGAGTGTGTTAATGCCCTAGGTCACAATTCGGGTTTGTTAAGAATTTTATCCCTGGCGACGCAACAGCGCGGCGCGCATCAGCAGCATGGTGGTGATTGGCGAGGTGATAAGCAGGCACACCGTTATCAGCACTTCGTGCAGCACCGGGCGCTGAGCTAGCGCGGAGAAAACCAGGATCGACGCCAGCAGCACGCAACCCGCGCCCAGCGTAGTGCCCATGGTCGGGGCGTGAAGGCGGGCGTAAAAGGCGTCGAACCGCAGCAGGCCAAGTGCGCCGATCAAGGTGATTAGCCCACCGCACACCAGCAACAAGGCGGCGGGCAGAGCTGCCCATAGCGGTACGGACGCGGCGTTCATGGCTCGATCACCTCGCCCCGCAGTAGAAATTTCGCCATCGCGGTGGAGCTGACAAAACCGAACAGCGCCATCAGCAGAGCGATGTCGAAATAGATCATCGACCTGAAATCGATGCCCAACGTCAGCACGGTGAGCATCCCGCTGAAGTACAAGGTATCGACCGCCAGCACACGATCTTGGGCGGTGGGGCCGCGCAGCAGGCGCAGCAGCGCACAACCCATGGCGAGGGTGAAACATAACAGGGCGAAATCGATGGCCCAGGGAAGGATGGCGTTCATTCAAAAATCTCCATCAATGGACGTTCGTAACGCTGCTTGATCGTGTGCACCCAGATCGCTTCATCTTGTAGATCAAGAACATGAAGGGTCAATACGTTGTGATCGGCATCATGGCCCGACCAGACGGTGCCAGGCGTGGCGGTGACGATCAGGCTCAATATCGCCAGACCGTGCGGATCGCGCAGTTCGAGCGGAATTTGTATGAAGGCGCTGTGTGGCGAGCGGTGAGACGTGCTCAGAATGAGGCGACCGACCGCCAGATTGGAACGGATGATGTCGAGGCCGACCTGAAAAAGGAGGCCGATGGCGAGATGCAGTCGCCGCGGCCTTGCTCGCAGCGGGCGCAATCGGGCCACGGCGAAGCTGATGAGGGCCGCGCACAACGCGCCGAGCGCGAGCTGGCCAACGCTGAGGCTATCGTTGAGCAACAGCCACATCACCGTCAGAAAGACCCCTAGCACGGCCAATAGCGGTTGCTGTTTCATGGCGTTTCGACGCCGCCCGACGCCAATACCGATTCGACATAGCCGCGTCCATCGTGCAGGGAGCGCGCGGCGACATTGAAATAAGACATCGCCGGTCCCGCGCCCATCGCCAGCGCGATGCATAACAGCATCAGCGCGGCGACCGGGCCGGCCTCCATCCACTGCAGGTTCGGCGTTTTCCGTGTGGAGTCCCAAAACACCCGAATGCCCAACCGCGACAGTGCGATCATACCGGCTAGCCCGGATAGCAGCAGGACGGCGACGAACAGCCAAGACGGCAGCGCGTTGGCGGCGTCTGGCGCGGCGGCGATAGCGGCGGCCAGCAGCGCAAACTTGGCGATGAAACCCGACAGCGGCGGCAAGCCGATCAGCAGCAGCGCGCAGACGATGAAGCTCAAGCCGAGAAAGGCCATGGCCATTGGGATAACGGCGCCGACCACCTCGTCCGGATGCGCTGGGTCTTCTGGGTCGCGCACACCGAAATACTCGAAGCTGACCGCCAGCAAGTCAGCGACCGCCGTGCGATCACGCTCCGCCAGCTCGATTACCAGAAAGAACGCACCGGTGCCCAGTACCGAATTGACCAGATAAAACAGGGCCGGGCCGGTCAGGGTTGTGCCGTTGAAACCGAAAGCGGCCAGCAAGGTGCCCGACGAGATAATGACCAAAAAACTGGCCAGCCGGTCGAGCCGCTGAGCGGCCAGCATCCCTAACGCGCCAGTGGCGATGGTGGCCAACCCGCAGTAGAACAACCATTGACCGCCGAACGGGGCGGGTGCGCCGCTGGCGTGCAGCAAGGTCTCAAACCGCAGCAAGGCGTAAACGCCGACCTTGGTCAGAATGGCGAACACCCCGGCGACAGGCGCGGCGGCGGCGCCATACGTGGCGGGCAGCCAAAAATTGAGGGGCCACGATCCGGCTTTGATCAGAAACACGATGCCAAGTAACGCGGCTCCGCTGTCGAACAATGCCCGATCAGCGGGCGTGAGCGTGGCGACCCGCCGTGCCAGATCCGCCATGTTGAGGGTGCCAGTAACGCCGTAAATCAGCGCGGCGGCAATCAAAAACAGCAGCGAACCCACCAAATTAACAACGATGTAATGCAGTCCGGCCCGCACCCGCGCCAGCCCGGAACCATGCAACGCCAAGCCGTAGGACGCGGTCAGCATGATCTCGAAAAACACAAACAGGTTGAACAGGTCGCCAGTCAGGAAAGCGCCGTTCAGCCCCAGTAACAGGCATTGAAACAAGGGCAGATAATAGACGCCGGTCCGCGACCAGCGCGCCAGTGAGTACACCAGCGTCGCCAGTCCGAGCGTGGCGGTCAGCGCCAACAACAGGGTGGACAAACGATCCACCACCAGCACAATGCCAAATGGCGCGGCCCAGCCGCCCAGCGCATAAACGCCGATCTCGGCCGGCCACGGCGTGGGCAACCGCGCGTCGGCCATCGCGAACAAAATTCCCGCCACCGCCAGTTGGGCGAGCGTGGCCAATAGCGCCAGCGCCGCGCGTTGAGGGCGCCGCGCCTCACCCCGCAACAGCAGCAACGTCGCCGCCGCTAGCAGCGGCAGCACGATGGGAAAAACCGGCAGATGCTGTTGCCAGCCACTCATGTCTGATCAGGCTCGCGGCCGTCCACATGATCGGTGCCGCTAAGGCCGCGCGCGGCCAGTAGCACCACCAAAAACAGCGCGGTGGTGGCGAAACCGATGACGATGGCGGTCAACACCAGCGCTTGCGGCGCCGGATCGGCGTAAAGGGTTGGCTGGCTGCCTTGGAGTGGGTCGATGATCGGCGCCGCGCCGACCCGCAAGCGCCCCATGCCGAAGATGAACAGATTGACCGCATAGGATAGCAGCGACAGGCCCATGATCACCTGAAAGGTGCGGGGGCGCAGCAGCAACCAGACTCCCGAACCGATCATTACGCCGATGGCCAAGGCAAACACGATTTCCATTAACCACCTCGTTTTTTGGCAGGCGCCTTGTGATGGTGACTGTGCAGCGACTGGTGGGCAATGGCGACCAGTATCAACACCGTCGCGCCCACCACCAGCATATAGACGCCGAGATCGAACAGCAGCACGCTCGACAAATGCAATTCACCGAGCAAGGGAATTTCACCGTGCCAGGCCAAAGCGCTCAGGAAAGGCCGTCCCGCCAACCAAGCTCCCACCCCGGCCAAGGCTGCCGCCAACAGGCCGAAAGCCATCCAGTAGATCGGGTGCAGGCGCAAGCGGGATTCCACCCACAGCGTGCCGCCGACCAGGTATTGCAGGATGATCGCGGTCGCCAGCACCAGCCCGCCGACGAAGCCACCGCCCGGCGCATTGTGGCCGCGCAGCAAAAAGAACAGCGAGACCAGCATCGCCAGCGGCAACAACAACCGCACCAGTGCCGCCGGCAGCATCATGGGGCCCGCGGGTAGCTTGGCGGCCAGATTCGGTAGCCGGTGCTCATCAACCCCTTCGGCGGCGTTCTGCTCGCGCTGCTGGCGCGGCAGGGGTACGCTCTCCGGAGCTGGCCGGAAGCGGCGCAACAGCGCAAACACCGTCAAGGCGACGATGGCCAGCACCGCGATTTCGCCGAAGGTGTCAAAGCCGCGAAAATCAACCAAAATCACGTTGACCACGTTCAGACCGCCGCCTTTGGGCAGCGCCTGTTCGAGAAAAAAGGGGGCAAGGCCATCGACGGCTGGCCGAGTCAAAATGGCATACGCCAGACCGGCCAGACCGAGGCCGCAAGCGACGGCGACCAGTGCATCGCGCCACCGTCGCAGACGGATATTAAGGGTTCTGGGTTGTCCGGCCTTGGGGCCGATCCGGCTCGGCAGCCAGCGCAACCCCAACAACAGCAGCACGGCGGTCACCACTTCGACCGCGAACTGGGTCAACGCCAGATCGGGCGCGGACAGCCAAACGAAGCTCAAGCTGGTAGCCAGCCCCGCGCCGCCCGCGCAAATCAGGGCAGCGAAGCGGTGGTGCTTGGCCTGCCCGGCGGCAGCCAGCGCGCAAGCGCCGCCGATCAGCCATAGCAGTCCGAAGGCGGGATGGAGCGGCGTTGTTGCCCGGTCGCTCCAAACGCCGCCCGCCATCCACACCGGCCACAGACCACCCGCAAGCACGACCAAGAACACCACCAGCAATTGCGTCTGCAAGCGCGGCGAGGCTAGCCATTGCATCGCACGATCCGCTCCCGCGGCCAGCGCCGTTTGCAGCCAATCGAAGGCGCGTTTGCCATCGAAATGCTCCAGCAGCGGCACAGTGTCGGCGGTACGCCATAGCACCAGCCGATAGAGCACGACGCCACCGCTCAGCGCCGCCAAGCTCATCAGCAGTGGCAAGTTGACGCCGTGCCAGATCGCTAGACTATAAACCGGGGCTTCGGGACCGAGAATGGCGTTCGTGGCTAGTCGCAGGTAATAGCCAACGGTCAATTCCGGGAAGATGCCGACGACTAAGCAGACCAGTACTAGCAGCCCACTGGGTAATAGCATCCAACGGTTTGGATCATGAGGCGTGTGCGGCAAATCATGCGCGGGCGGGCCGAAGAACACCTGATGGATGAAACGCAACGAATAGGCCACGCTGAAGAGTCCCGCCACGGTCGCCGCCAGCGGCAAGATGACTTGTTGCCAGCCAGGCCGGTCGAGAAACACGGTTTCGGCAAAGAACATCTCTTTCGAGAGAAAGCCGTTCAACAGTGGCACCCCCGCCATCGCGGCGGCGGCCACCATCGCCAGCGTTGCGGTGATCGGCATCGCGTGATGCAGGCCAGAGAGCCGTTGCAGGTCGCGGGTGCCAGTCTCGTGATCGACGATGCCGGTGGCCATGAACAGCGAGGCTTTGAACGTGGCGTGGTTGTTGATGTGAAATACCGCCGCCACCAGCGCCAAGGGGCTGTTCATGCCGAGCAACAGGGTAATAAGACCGAGGTGGCTGATGGTCGAGTAGGCCAACACCCCTTTCATGTCCTGCTGGAAGACCGCCAGGTAAGCGCCGATGGTCAGCGAGCACAAGCCAGCCCCGCCGATGATCCAGAACCAGGCGTCGGTGCCGGACAACACCGGCCACAACCGCGCTAGCAGGAACACCCCGGCCTTGACCATGGTGGCCGAATGTAGATAGGCTGACACCGGAGTGGGCGCGGCCATCGCGTGCGGCAACCAGAAGTGGAATGGGAACTGAGCGCTCTTGGTGAGCGCGCCAAAGGCGATCAAACCTAGAGCCGCCGGATACCAGGGATCATTCTTGATCCGTTCGCCCGCCGCCAATACCTTATCAAGATCGTAGCCGCCAGCCATATACCCCAACAGCAACATGCCGCCGAACAGCGCCAGCCCGCCGGAACCGGTGACGATCAGGGCCATCCGCGCCCCGCGCCGGGCATCGGCCCGATGGTGCCAATAAGCAATCAGCATGAATGAGACCAGGCTGGTCATTTCCCAAAACAGCGCAATCTGGATCAGGTTGCCCGATAGCACTATGCCCAGCATCGACCCCATGAAAGCGAGAAAAAAGGAGAAGAAACGCGGTGCCGGATCGGCCGGCGACAGGTAATAACGGGCATAGATCACCACCAGCCCGCCGATTCCTGACACCATTAGAGCGAATAGCCAGGCGAAGCCATCCATCCGCAAGGAAAATTCCAAGCCCAGCGCCGGTATCCAGGGAATCACCACGCGCACAATGCCGGTGTCGCCAGCGATATGAGGGTACAGGCTGGCGACGAGTAGGGCGGTCATCAGGGCAATCGCCCCGGCTAACCACGCTTCCCGATTGCGAGCGTCGGATGGCAGGAAGGCGGCGATCAGGCTGCCAATGAAGGGGAGCAGGATGATGAGAATTAAGCGCATGATGACCCAATTCTACTGACGACCCACACTTATTGCTCAACCCTTGGTATTGAATGTGAGGGATGGGCGATCAAAAATTTTCAAATCAACGCCAGTTCAGTTTATTTTTCATCAAAAATCAATTTTTTAAATTCATTTTGACAAAAATTCAGTGAGGGTTTGTGGAGCTGGTGGGTATAGGCGATCAAAGCGGCCAAACCATTCACCATGGCGTTGACGAGGCGGCGGTGCCGGATATGCGCGACTTGCTGGATATCTGTGAGCTGATCGTTGAGGGGCTTCGCCGCAACAGAGTCAATCGTGGCCCCTTGCGATCCATGCGCGCTTCAATGCTCGAAGACCATTTGCACCGCCCATTCCCGTATTTCCAGCGAAAACTTCGTCGCCCCATGGCTCCATCTTCTCAAGCGTTGGAGCCTCCGTAAAACCCAGGACGCTTCAGTGACCGGTGGGCCGGGTTATCCTTACTGTTTCAGCTGAGTAGCGAATGGAATTACTTGATGGCAAGCAAGATGCGCGGTCAGGTGATTAAAGTTATTGCGGGAGTGGCGCTTGATGCGCCGAAGCGACGTCTGACGGTATTGGTTTCGGTCTATCAACCCTTAGTGGTAAAGCGTCGCTCGCCGCTAATCATTGCATCAAGTCTCGCGGGAATAGGGCTAGAAACCCATTTTCAGTCGTAGCGACTTCAGCCGGCCCACTAGCTTGCTGACCAGCGAAGGATTCTGGATCTCTTTGAGTTCTTCCACCTGGTGCCGTTTGAGGAGTTCGGGTTTGTGCAAGTTGGTTCCGTGTCGAGCTAACGCCGAGCGGGTATAAAGACCTAATTGATTCTTTTGGATCGGCTTATAACTATAACGATAAATTTGTCCTTGATTGATCAAACTGATCATCGTGTCCGCGCTATGATACTTGGTCAGAATAATCGTGATAATGAACGGATAGTTTTGCTTTAGAATTTTGACGAATTCCGTCGCATCCTCATTGGCGACTTGCGTTTCGGAGATAATGACCGAAATTTGATGGTTGCTTAACAACTCGATGGCTTCGTTGATCGTTCTTGCGTTATAAATTGGGACTGAATCGTTTAAAATTTCCTGCAGCGTTACGGCGATTCCTTCTTCATCATCGACCACCAGGATGCCGGCCCCGCTAGTTTCTTCTTGCACAGATGCGGCATCCACCGGGCCCATCATGGGCGGCTTTCGCTGCTGATTTTCTAGGCTTGCTGGAATCGCGCTTGCACTAGCAATAGGATCGGTATCTGATGCTTCATTAGTGAATTTTTCAACCGCTTGTTCAGTTTCAATTGCGACTTTAACCGCAAAATCGACGATGAAACGGATCTCCTGGTTGTTCCAGGGCTTATTAATAAATCGGAAAACTTCCCCTTCATTGATAGAATCGATGATCGATTGTAAATCGGAATAACCAGTTAACAGCAACCGCATCGTTCCTGGTGATATTTTTTTCGCCTCGCGCAACAGCTCCGCCCCCAGCATCTTTGGCATGCGCTGATCGCTGATAAGCACGCGAATGGCAGGTTCCTTGCGTAAAATCTCCAGCGCTTCTTCTCCGCTGGTTGCGATCAGTATTTCATATTTAGAGCGAAGTAGCGCCCGCAAGGAAATCAAAATATTTATTTCGTCATCCACGCATAAAACTTTCTCTTTTTTATCCATTAACATAATTCTCCAAGCTAAGCGGCAACTTCAAAATTTTTGAAATCCGTCTTTTGATTAACAGGAAGAGATACAGTAAATTGCGTACCTTTATTGACTTCGGATCGAACGGTAATTGTCCCGCCGTGTTGTTGGATAATCTTGTAGGCGATACTCAATCCCAATCCTGTGCCTTTACCGATCTCCTTAGTAGTAAAAAAGGGATCGAAAATGCGTGGCAGAATGTCTTGAGGAATACCTTTACCAGTATCTTCAATATTGATATTCACAAAATTATTCGTGCTATAGGTACGCAATGTAATAGTACCCGTGTCCTCAATCGCTTGGGAGGCATTGACGATCAAGTTGAGGAAGACTTGATTGAGTTGTGAAGGCGAACAACTAATCTTGGGTATTTCGCCGTAGTCTTTGATAATTTCAACTTTATTTTTCAAGACATTATTCGCAATCACCAGCACGCTATCCAAGCCCTTGTTCAAATCGGAATTCTCTACTTTATGCTGATCGAGCCGGCTAAAATCCTTAAGGCTCTTCACCATATCACTGATTTGATTCAGACCGGATAAGCTACCTTCCAGTAAAAGATTCATCTCGTCAAATGAGCCTTCCTTTTCAAAAGCAAGCATAGCTTCTTGGATCGTACCAAGCCCTTCTTTTAAAGCTTGCTGTTCGGACTCTGGCGCGTCAAGCAAGTTCGGGAAATTAGCGAACTCCTTAAATAAAGTGATGATATCCGGTAATTGTTCCTTGACCAGATCGATATTGCTATGACAATAAGCCAGTGGCGTATTGATTTCATGAGCCACGCCAGCCACCATTTGCCCCAATGAAGCCATTTTTTCGGATTGAATCAGCTGGGCTTGTGACTGTTTCAGTTCATTATAAGCGGTTGAAAGCTCTTCAGTTCTTTGGGCTACCCGCTCTTCCAAGGTTTCGTTGGCGACTGTGAGCTGTTTGTTCAGAACATTCAGTTGCCGATAGCTGTTGCGCAACCGATAACCGATAAACGCCAACAGAGCCAATAACACACCGGCATAAGCGATCAGGGTGGTGAAGTAAAAATCTTTATCGCGCACACGGCTGTCATAGACTGCGGTATAAGCGTTTTCAATTTTCTCGATGTTGGTCGATATAGGCAAACTAACAATCTTAGCCAGTAGCGAATCGATTTCTGGTTTTCGCTTCACAACAACTAAAGCGTGCCTGATAACAGCATCCAACTTAACTGAAACAGTATCAGGAAAACTTTTTTTCTGACTCTCAAGAATTCTTAGCTGTTCCGTGATTGGTTCGGCCAAGTTTTGCTGAGCTGATTGATTGAATTCTAGCAACTCCCTCAGCAAAGTTTGTGATGCGCTTTTTAAAGCCAAAAAGGTTGGATTGGGTTTGGTGTTGCTGGATGATTGTGAATCAATTTCAGAAACCAAATCTTCAATAGCTGTCGAAATATAACGCAATGAATTATCAAAAATTGCATTTTGGCCTTTGAATTGTTCAATTAATTTATTTTTTTCTTCAATCGAATTATTGTATTGCTCGACGCTTTCTTTTAGCGAAGAACTTTCAACACTAAGCTCTGAAAGTTTAGTGTTAAGCTTATTTTGCAGGGACCGCAAATCCACTAACGGGTTAGTGACGCTATCATAGTTAGAACTTAGGCTTAACTTCGTTTTTAAGACCTGTTCATTCCAACGAAAGTTTAATGAGGAATGCTGCCGCAAAGTATCAGTAATCTCATAATGATCATCGATGTTGAGCGATTGAACTTTAGTATAGAGAAAAACTAAAATTGCAATCATGAAAAGGCTCAGCACAAAATTGGTAAAATAACGTAAACTCATTGTTTCTCTCCCTTGGCCTGCGCGGGCAATTCTCCGGATAACGATTGTAAAAACTGAATAATCAACTCTTCGTCTTTCTCGGGCATGGTACGCCCTAACTGATATTTCGCCATGATTTTTACGGCGTCACGCAATGTTTTGGCTGAACCGTCGTGGAAATAAGGCGCTGTCAATGCGATATTGCGTAAGGAAGGCACCTTAAATTTATGGCGGTCTTGCTCGTTCTTGCTAACATTGAAATGCCCGAGATCCGAATCATTGATATTCCCTCTGTCTTTAAAATAATCCCCCATTACGCCAAATAATTGATACATATTTCCACCAATATTCACACCTTGGTGACAAGCAACGCATCCGTACCGCTTGAATAGCTCATAGCCTTTGATTTCATTTTCAGTGATGGCGTCTTTCTGTCCTTGCAAATAGCGATCGAAACGAGAAGGTGTGATTAAAGAGCGTTCGTATTCTGAAATGACGTCTTTAATATTGTCCGCCTGTAGGCCATTTTTATAAACTTTATTAAATGAATCAACGTAGCTCTGATCCTGTTTTAATTTATTGAGAATACTCGGCCAGTCGGTGTTCATTTCATGTTTCATATGAATTGGACCATCGATCTGTTCTTCTAAAGAACTAGCGCGTCCATCCCAAAATTGACGAAAGTTCAAGCTGCTGTTTAAGACGGTCGGGGTGTTGATAAGTCCGGATGCGTCGCCGACACCTTTTGAGACGGGTAGCTGATCGACACCGCCTTTGTTGATGTCATGGCAGGAGGCACAGGATATGCTGTTGTCTCCAGACAGCCGCTTGTCGTTGAATAGCAATTTTCCGAGATTGACTTTTTCTAAATTGAGATCTTGCCTTGGTTTTAAAGGCTGAATCGGCTCGTTGAGTTCGGCGCTCTCTACAACAGCGCTACCAGATAGCGTGAAAACAGCAATTAAACTTATAAAACTGCAAATGGTTACTAAAACTTTATGGATTTTCATAAACGGTGAACCTTTTTGAAAACCGTGAGATAGGAAAGATATTTTTGATTTCCTTGGGTATTTTCCCAAGCTGATAACGTAAAAGCCTTCATAAAGCACCTCATCTCTAGTCACTAGTTGTGCCATATAAATTATTCTATGTATATTAATTGTTGCATTTAGCCTTTAAATAAAGTGGTAATATATAATTTATAATAAACAATATTTATTAAAAACTCAATTAAATGTTCTTTTTTAGGATCGAGTAATAGAAATTTGTTTTGATACGTAGGTTTTTAATAATAAAACGTTTCTGGTTATATCTCACCGTCAAAATAGAAGAGCATACTCAATAAATGTAAAAATTTTGAGATAGATGAATAATAATAGGAGTGCTTAATAACACGCTACTGTTAAGAATGGTCTTTTTAGTGATCTCTATGCGCGTTGCGAGATCGTGCTTAACGAGTCTTAGCTAACCTGGTCTTGGTGGTTTATGGTTATCAACGTCGGTGTTTGACTACGGCGTACTTCTTGAGCCTTGGCGAGCCATCGCAAAAAAAGACACTTCTCCGCGCCCCGTCTCGTATGATGGCCAACAAGCCATTGGCAAGCTAGCGCAGCAGTTTTAGCCAAGGCACGGTACTGTATATGTTTGCCGCCTTGGTCTGCGGACGCGACGGGATGGCGTAGTTTGACCACTTCGAGTTCGAGGTTCCGGCTAATGGACGCGCGACGGCCTGATCAAGTTCTCTGGTATAGCTTTCCCACTTCAGCTGTAACGTCTAGGCCGTGTCGTCAATTAGGGCTTTAATTGTTTTTTGGCTCACGGCTTAATCGTAGTGTGATGCAATTTTTTGTAAGTCCCTGTTTTTAAGCTAGTGAGGAGGCTTATGAATGATGTAACGATAGGGGCGGCGGGACGATCAATGGAAGCGGATCAAAGGTTTGCTTCCTGGCTGGAAGGGCACGCGGCTGATTGACGCCCGTGGGCGCGCCGATTTTCAGGGCAGCGACGCGGTGGCTTTGTCTCTCGGCATCCACGATAAACTGTTCGCGTTACCCTAATAAGACCCTGGATTATCCTTGCCATGATTAGAAGGTCGCTTCGTCCGTCCCTCGAGCGGAAAAAAGCGCGCAATCCCCGACTCAAAGATAACCAATCGCTGGAAGACGTTGTGGCGCTCATGGACAGCTTCGATCTGCCTTATCCCAAGAAGATGGATTTCGTCGTCCGTGGTCACGGGCCGTGAGGTTAATGCCCGGCCAATATTCCAGAGGAGTTTCGAGATCCGTGCATGCGGTGAGATCAAGGAGAGCAAGCTGAAGTGATCAGCCTTCTGTTTGGCCTCGTGGTTGGCTTCTCGCTCGGCTTGACGGGCGGCGGCGGTTCCGTCTTTGCCGTACCGCTGCTGGTTTACGGCTTGGCAATGCCGCCGCGCGAGGCAGTCGGCGTCTCTCTGGTGGCGGTGGGCGCCACCGCGCTGGCTGGCGCTATCCCGCGGCTGCGCCGGGGCGAAGTGGAAGTCAAGGCGGCGCTCCTGTTCGGGCTTGTGGGGATCGTCGGAGCGCCTTTGGGCGCGGCCTTCGGTGTGAAGTTGCCCGCTAGTACCCTGTTGGGGGGATTTGCCGTGCTGATGGTGTTGGTGGCGACACGGATGTGGCGACAGGCTATTCGCTGCCCGGCGGAAACCGAGATCGTGCGGGCGGGCGATGATTCTTCCAGCGCCGCCACGGGCGCTGCGTGCCGGATCGATCCAGCACGCGGTTTGACGTTGACTTCGCGCTGCGCCTTGATGCTGGGCTTTAGCGGTCTCGCAACGGGGTTGTTATCCGGCTTGTTCGGGGTAGGTGGTGGCTTCCTAATCGTGCCGGCCCTAGTGTTAGTGGCGTCGTTGCCGATGCAGCGCGCGGTCGCTACGTCATTGCTGGTCATCGCCATCGTCAGCGCGGCGGGTAGCGCCTCTTATGTAGTGGCGGGTCAATCCTTGAATTTGCCAGTCACCAGTCTTTTTGTGGTCGGTGGATTGGGCGGTATGGGTTTGGGCGCGAAATTGAGCCGCCGCCTCGCCGGACCTCAGCTCCAAAAACTGTTCGCCGCCGCCATGGTTGGCGTCGCTCTCTACATGCTCGGACGGATTTGGTAACAGCCCCTAAAGCGAGAAATTTGGCGAAGCCCTCTGCCACCATACCGGGATTGAAGAAGCCATCTATCCAATCTGGCTGGCCCAGAGGATCGGTCTGAACCGATTTTGGATCGGATTTGGCTTTTTATAATCAATAACTATTTGAATATAAAATAAATATTGAAGTTGCCCGTTTCTTGCAACAAAGCTTGATGAACCGTCGACGCTCAGGTTTTTCCTGTCTCGATTCCAACCGGATTTTCATAACCATTTCAACATGTTTAGCTTTAGGTCTTGGAGAAGATTATGTCCATCAGCCGCATGACCACGCGCCTTGATTATTATTTAAGGGAACCAGCCCTATTTGGCACGGATTTAAGCGCTAGAAAAGATTTGTGGAAAGCCAATTATATTATTCCAATGGCCAATGCTTATGAAGACGCCAAAAAGCGGTTGGACACTTGCGTAAGCGATGCCAAAAAGATTGCCGAAGATCGAAAGGCCGCTTACGAGCAGCTCAAGGGAAATATCGATCTGGCGACCGGGATTCTTTTTTCGTTACTAGGCCCATTTTCCGATATCGCGCAAAATGGTTTGAAAGCCACAATGACTGTGAGCGATACCACCGTGCGGGCGCGGGTTTTAGCGCAAGCTCTGGAACGAGGGCCCCTGTCGCATGTTGATCTGGTGGGGTTGGTCGAGAAAGAGAAGGTGCGCCAATTTGTATTGAATCAGGTCGTGGATCGCGGCATTCCCGCCGCTTTGGGCAAAGCGACCAGTATGATTTCGCCCGCCGCCGCCCAGACGCCGACAGGGCCCGCGACCGGAACGCCTTCTTCCCAAGTGGCCCAACGATTTCTGGGCGTGTCAGAAGACATGTTATCCGGCCAATACAGCGCCGAGCGGATGATGCGGGGTATGGAGCAAGTCTTTTTGCAGTTAAGCACGGAATTGAATGAAGCCTACATGACGCAGGTGGTCACCGCCGCTCAAGCCAGCGCCGCCCAGAAAAGGAAATGGCTGGAAATCGCCACCCAAGCCGTCATCGTTCGCCCCCCGAAATTGTCGATGGATCAATTCGTTGGAGATGGCAAGATTTTAACCAATCAATTATTTGTCATTCTCGCCGCCAATTTCTTGTTATCCATCCCGAAGACCACACAGCCGTGGCCGAATATCGGCCACGATCTGGCCTATACCATCAATAGGGCGTATCAAGTCAGCGGTTATTCCATTATCACGAACAATCCAAAACTGAATGTTAACGAGGGCATGAACGCCCATCTGACGGGCGTCGAATGGGATGGCGTGATTTTCGAGTACACCGCCAAGAAGATTAAAGAAAACGCCAGGGGCGGCCTAGCGGTGCTCGATGCTTATATGCTAGCGATGGCCATGGATCAAACTTTGGTCTAAAGAGCAGGAGCGACATTAACCGCGCCAGTACCGAGCAGACTTCCGGCATTGGGCAGTTGAACGGAGCAGCGATGCGGCTTGATCAGGCCACGCAAGCGAACGCGGCGTTCGCTGATTAGGGGAGCCACAGCTTGATAAAGCGAATGCGAATTTCAGCAGGGGTTCTGTTGCTAGCGATTTTAAGCGCCGTTGCTCTCTCCGTTGGGGCGGGTACAGCAGGAGAAATAACCGGCTTTGGCTCAAATCCGGGCCAGTTGCGGCTATTTCATTATCGACCCGATTCATTGCCGGTGCCGGCGCCGCTGGTGGTCGCGCTGCACGGTTGCCAGCAGACGGCGTTGGACTACGGCCGAGAAGCGGGTTGGATGCAGCAGGCGGATCGCTGGGGCTTCGTATTGTTGTTGCCGGAACAGCAGCCCGCCAATAACCGGCAGCGCTGCTTCAATTGGTTCCAGCCGGAATCGATCAGTCGCGATCAAGGTGAAGCTGGTTCGATCCGGCAAATGATTTCCCGGATGCAAACGGACTATACCCTTGATCCTCAACGCATCTATGTTGCCGGCCTGTCGGCGGGCGGCGCGATGACGGCGGTTTTATTGGTCGATTATCCTGAAATTTTTGCCGGTGGTGGCATCGTCGCCGGTATTCCTTATGGCTGCGCCTCCGGTTTGGTAAGCGGATTGCGCTGTCAGCTCTGGGGACGCGATTTGGAGCCAACGGAATGGGGCCATCTGATCCGTGAAGCAATCGCCCAAACGGCACTAAAACCACAAAATTGGCCGCTGGTGTCGATTTGGCAGGGCGATTCGGATTGGGTGGTCGATGCCGATAATGCCGCTGAGCTGGTGGAGCAATGGACCGCGCTACAGGGTATTGATCCAACTTCGGGCCTCGAAGAGGTCAGCTCTGGTTATTCTCATCGGGTTTATCGTGATTCTACTGGTCGGGCGCGAGTGGAGTTTTATCTGATCGCCGGGATGGGTCACGGCCAGCCCATCGATCCAGGAACCGCTGAAACCCAATGCGGCGTTTCATCCGACTATATGTTTCCAGTCGGCCTTTGCGCGAGCTATCAGATGATTCGATTCTGGGGTTTAGCCCATTAGGAGAGCCTTTTTGATAAAAGGAAAGACCGTTGTTGGACCGTGACAAGTACGACGCACGACTATTGAGAAATGAGCACTTCATTGAATTGGATAATGGGCTCGATATCCGTGTAGTGTGGCATATCGCCTTGAAGAGCAGGCGCGTTGGGTATGAAGGCAGCCAGAAAATCTTCCATTGAACTGAAGAGAAAATGGCACATTGCAATATAGGTTGGCTCTGATCCCGGAACGGCGCCGCCAAGCCCGTGCTCGACAGATACCCCCTTGAAGCTTGGGTGGGCACTCAGGAGCTTTATGGACATAGGCATGTGAGTGTTGACGTAGTAGGCCACATCGAATCGCGAGCCTTTGCTGTTGGGGTAGAGGATGCTGATTCTGATCATTGACTTGTCGCGGATGGCGATGAAAAGGATATGGGCAAGCGTCAGATTGAAGACGCCCAACAGTGGAAGTCAGTCGCGAAGCAGCGTCGGTTAAACTGACTGGTTAGGCGTCATACTCGGACCCCCTCTCTTTGTCAAGTCGGTCGACTTGGCGCTTAAGGATATGCGTCCGGTTTTTGAGCGGGCAGTGCCTGGACTGCCGCCTCCCCGACGCCGCCACTCTCACCCGCGAGGTCGCCGCCTGGCAACAGGCCCGCAACGCTTGCCCCAGATCGGGCAATTGGCGCTTCACCAACCCTAATGCCCGCATCAAGCGCAAACGCCTCTCTCCTTCAATTGAGAGCGGTTAAGGCATTGCTACCCAGCGTTCGGAAATCCGAATGACTTGTTGGGACCCTCATTCGGATTTTCGTTCACAACGAAACACTAATTTTTATTAATCATTTTTATTCAAATAGTTAAGTGATTTATTCGAATCAATTAACTGGCATGAGGGATGCCTCTTCTCTGGAACTTATCCGTCAAGAACCAAGCATGAGAGGAGATTCCCGTGGAGAAAACCGCTTATCGGAGCGAGCACGATCTGTTGGGCAACCGCGACGTGCCGGTCGATGCCTATTACGGCGTGCATACCCTGCGCGCCTTGGAGAACTTTCCCATCACCGGCACCGCGATCTCGATTTACCCCGATCTGGTCCGAGCACTGGCCAGCATCAAGCTGGCGGCGGCGCGCGCCAATCACGAATTGGGTTTGCTTGACCAAGAGCGCGCCAACGCCATCGTCCAAGCGTGTGAAGAGGTGCGCGCTGGCAAGTTGAACGATCAGTTCGTAGTGGATGTGATTCAGGGCGGCGCGGGCACCTCGACCAATATGAATGCCAACGAGGTGATCGCCAACCGGGCGCTGGAATTGCTCGGTCACCGGAAGGGGGAATATCAGTACCTGCACCCCAACGAACACGTCAACATGAGCCAGTCCACCAACGACGTGTATCCGACCGCCCTCAAGCTGGCGGCGTACAGCGGCGTGTTCCGGCTGGTGGACGCCATGGCGTATCTGCGCCACGCTTTTGAGCAAAAAGTTCAGGAATTCGCCGACGTGCTGAAAATGGGCCGCACTCAGTTGCAAGATGCGGTGCCAATGACGCTGGGCCAGGAGTTTTCTACTTATGCCGTGATGCTGGCCGAGGATGAGGATCGCTTGAAGGAAGCGGCGCTGTTGATTCGCGAAATCAATCTGGGGGCGACCGCCATCGGCACCGGGATCAATGTCGAACCGGAATATCCCGAATTGGTCTGCCGCATCTTGTACGAAGTGACTGGCATTCCCGTGGCCACCTCGCCCAACCTGGTGGAAGCCACGCAGGACTGCGGCAGTTTTGTGCAATTGTCTGGCGTGCTCAAGCGCATCGCGGTCAAGTTGTCCAAGGTGTGCAACGATTTAAGGCTGCTCTCTAGCGGCCCGCGCGCGGGATTGGGCGAGATTAACCTGCCGGCGCGGCAGGCTGGCTCGTCAATCATGCCAGGTAAGGTCAACCCGGTAATTCCCGAGGTGGTCAATCAAATCGCTTTTGAAGTGATCGGCAATGACGTGACGATCACCTTGGCGGCGGAAGCCGGTCAACTTCAGCTCAACGCTTTCGAGCCGATCATCGCCCACAGCCTGTTTAAGAGCGTGACTCATCTGCACCAGGGTTGCCTGACGCTGGCCGACCGCTGCATCAGCGGCATCACCGCCAACCGCGAGCGGCTGCGGGCCAGCGTGCAAAATTCCATCGGCTTGGTGACCGCGCTCAATCCCTACATCGGCTACGAGCACGCCACCGCCGTCGCCGCCGAAGCGCTGGCCACCGGCGGCAGCGTCTACGACATCGTGCTGGCCAAGGGTCTGCTGTCCAAGCAGCAGCTCGACGATATCCTACAACCCGATGTCTTGACCAAGCCGCGGCATCTGGTCGTGAACCGTGCTCCCGCCGGCGAGGTGCGGCCCTCATGAAAACCAATAAACTGACCACCTGGATCATGATCGGCATGATCCTCGGCGTCGTGGTCGGCTACGCCTGCCATGCCATCGCGCCGGACGCCAAGGCGGCGGCGGAAATCGCCGGTTATTTCTCCATCGTCACCGACATATTCTTGCGGCTGATCAAAATGATCATCGCGCCGCTGGTGTTCGCCACCCTGGTTTCCGGTATGACACACATGGGCGATTCCGGCTCCGTGGGGCGAATCGGCATGAAAGCACTCGGCTGGTTCGTGTTGGCGTCGCTGACCTCCTTGTTGCTGGGCATGTTGTTCGTCAATCTGCTTCAGCCCGGTCACGCGCTGAACCTGCCGCTGCCAGACGTGGGCGCGTCCACCAACCTCAAGACCGGCGCGCTGAATTTGAAGGATTTCATCACCCATGTCTTCCCGAAGAGTTTCGTTGAGGCGATGGCCAACAACGAGATCCTGCAAATTCTGGTGTTCTCGCTGTTCTTCGGCTCGGCTCTCAATGTGGTGCAAAACAAGACCACCCGCGCGTTGAGCCACGCCATCGAAGAGCTGGTGGAGGTGATGCTCAAGGTCACCGATTACGTCATGCGCTTCGCACCTCTGGGCGTGTTCGCCGCCATCGCCGCCGCGATCACGGTGCAGGGGCTCGGCGTACTCGCCACCTACGGCAAGTTTATCGGTAGCTTCTATTTTGGCTTGTTGGTGCTGTGGCTGGTGCTGATCGGCGCGGGTTATGTGTTCCTTAAGGGCTCGGTGTTCAGGCTGCTTAAACTCATTCGCGAACCGATGATGCTGGCCTTTTCGACCGCCAGCAGCGAAGCCGCCTATCCGAAAACGATGGAGCAACTGGAGAAATTCGGCGTCGACGAAAAAATCACCGGATTCGTCTTGCCCTTGGGTTATTCGTTTAATCTCGACGGCTCAATGATGTATCAGGCATTCGCGGCGCTGTTCATCGCTCAGGCGTACGGCATCGATATGCCGCTCTCGCAGCAGATCACCATGTTGTTGGTGTTGATGGTCAGCAGCAAAGGCATGGCTGGCGTGCCGCGTGGTTCGTTAGTGGTCGTCGCCGCCATCTTGCCCATGTTCAATCTGCCAGAGGCCGGGTTGCTGCTGATCATGGGCATCGACCAGTTTCTCGACATGGGCCGTACCGCCACCAACGTGATCGGCAACAGCCTAGCCACGGCGGTGATCGCCAAATGGGAAGGTGGTATCCACGAACCGCCGCCGGATGCGGACGACGCGGAAGCGGCGCTGCTTGCCGCGCCGACGGAAGCTAAGGCTTGAGCGGACGCAGTAGGCGTTGGGGGCGGTCGAGGAGGCCGCGCCCCAGCGCCCTTCTTCCAGCGCGACGAGTGGAGAGTATTGCCATGTTGAAAAATTGCCATCGCTTGGCGGCTATCGGACTGTTGCTCAGTCTGACGTGGCCCGTGGCCGCCCAAAACAGCCCTTGGCGAGCCGCCGATCAACTGACGGGAACCCTGAAAAAAATCAAGGACAGCGGCGTGATCGTGCTCGGTCATCGCGAAAACTCGATTCCCTTCGCCTTTCGCAACGCCCAAGGACAACCGATCGGTTATTCCATCGACCTCTGTAAAGCCGTCGCCCAGGAAGTCGGCGCGGAACTCGGCATCACCGAGCTGCGGATCGACTACCAGCCGGTGACGCCGGAAAACCGCTTCGCCCGCGTGCGGTTGGGCGAGGTTGATTTGGAATGCGGTTCGACCACCGATAATCAGGAACGGCGTCAGCAAGTGGCTTTTTCGCCCACCATCTTCGTAACCGGCACCAAGCTGCTGGTCAAGAAAGATGGATCAATTAGGCGATTGCGCGACTTAAGGGGACACGCGGTCGCCGTCACCCGTGACACCTCCAATGCGGCGGCCATGCAAGCCTTCGCCGAGCGGCAACGGCTCGGCCTGACCTTCGTGACCGGAGCCGACCACCAGGAAAGTTTCGGGCTATTGGCCGAGGGCAAGGCGGATGCCTTCGCTAACGACGAGGTATTGCTGTACGGAATGCTGGCCGAAACCAAGAGCGGCTCACGCTACCGCATCATCAGCGATTTTCTATCCTACGAGCCTTACGGCTTGATGTATCGCAAGGACGATAGCCAATTCGCCGACGTGATTGAGCGAACCTTTCGCCAATTAGCGGAAAGCCGGGAGATCGTCTGGATTTACGACCGCTGGTTTTTAAAGCCGCTGCCATCCGGCATCCGTCTCAATCTGCCGATGAACGCCCAACTGCGCGAGCTGTTCCAGATGCTGGGCCTGCCAGCGGGTTAAGCGCGTCCTGAACATCTGATTTTTAATCGTAGGAGAATGACATGCAGACCCCCTTTAACCTCGGCCGTTACCTGGCGCTGGCGATGCTGGCGCTATGCACCGCCACGGCGCAGGCCAAAAACGAGCCGGTCGCGCCCGCGGTCAAACTGGCCAACATCCGCATTCTCGCCACCGGCGGTACCATCGCCGGCACCGGCGCCACCAGCACCACTACCGTCGGTTACGCCGCCGCCAAGGTTGGCGTGGACCAGCTGATCGAAGCCGTACCCGTGCTGAAGCAGGTCGCCAACATCACCGGCGAGCAACTGTTCCAGGTCGCCAGCGAAAATATGACCGATGAGTATTGGCTGAAGCTCGCCAAACGGGTCAATACGTTGCTGGCGCAGGACGACGTGGACGGTATCGTCATCACCCATGGCACCGACACCTTGGAGGAAACCGCCTACTTTCTCAATTTGGTCGTTAAAAGCCGCAAGCCGGTGGTGCTGGTCGGAGCGATGCGCCCTTCCACCGCCATGAGCGCGGACGGACCTTTCAACATCTACAATGGCGTGGTGTTGGCCGCCAGTCCTGAAGCGGCCGGCAAAGGCGTGTTGGTCTGCCTGAACGATCAGATCAACGCCGCCCGCGATGTCACCAAGGCCAGTACCGCCACGCTGGACACCTTCCGCGCGCCGGAGCTGGGCTTGATCGGCTATATGCAGAACAATAAGCCCCATTTCTATCGGCTGTCGGCGCGCAAGCATACGGTCGATGCCGAATTCGATATCTCCAATCTGGAAACCTTGCCAAAAGTGGATATCGTTTACGGATATGCCAACGTCACCCGCGCGCCGGTGGACGCGCTGGTCGCCGCCGGGGCCAAAGGCCTCATCCATGCCGGCGTTGGCGATGGCAGCTTGCACAATGCGGTCAAGCCCGCGTTGATCGAAGCGCGCAAGCAGGGTGTGATCGTGGTGCGCGGCTCGCGGACTGGCAACGGTATTGTGGCGCGCAATGGGGAAGCCAACGATGATGAGCTGGATTCCGTGGTCTCCGATACCTTGAATCCCCAAAAGGCGCGGATTCTGTTGATGCTGGCTCTCATCAAGACCCACCAGACCAGCGATATCCAACGCATGTTCTATACCTACTGAACATGCACTGGATCTTCGCTGGAGCCTTCCTCAAGCGGGTTTGCAGGCAGTCGCCATGACCGGTCATCATCAATGGCGGCGCTGGCTGCGCCCGCTGGCTTTGGCGGCCGGCGTGGCCATCGGCGCGGGCTGGATCGCTTACGACCTCAGCCAAACCCGCGGCATCGAAGCCCTTCGCGTCGCCAGCGCGCATCGTCTCGATTTGCTCACCACGGGCCTGGAGCGGGAAATGAGCAAATACGCTTATTTTCCCGCGATCCTCAACTTGGAAGAGGATGTGCGCCGCTTGCTGGAGCAGCAGCCGAGCGACGAGCTGAAGCTGGACCGGGTTAACGCCTATTTGGAAAATCTCAATCAATATGCGGGCACCTTGTCGATCTACATTGTGAATTCCGAAGGAACCGTGGTGGCGTCAAGCAACTGGCGGCAGCCGGATAGCTACATCGGCGAGCGTCTGACGTTTCGGCCTTACGTGACCGACGCGCTGCAACAGGGCGTCGGGCGCTTTTTTGGCATCGGCACCACCCGCGGCGAGCCGGGCTATTATCTGGCGCACCGTTTGAGCGCGGAAGAACGGGTCATCGGCGTGGCCGTGGTTAAGGTCGGGTTCGAGCGGTTACAGGACGCTTGGTCCATCGGCGACATCCCTGCCTTGGTGTCCGATGGCAACGGCGTGGTCTTCCTAGCGACGGTGCCGACTTGGCGCTTCACCACACTGAAAACGCTTGATCCGCCGATCCAAGAAAAAAATCGCCCAAACCCTGCAATATAACCGCCGCGAACTCGTCCCGCTTCGAATGCAGATTATCCGCCAGCTCGATAATGAAGTTTTTATCGCGCGCTTTTCAGCCAGTGCCAGCCCGGACGATCCAGCTACCGCCGTGGCGATCCCCGAGGGCTTGTTTCTCGCACAAGCCCGCACGGTGCCGACGGTGGTTTGGCGCCTGACCGTCTTTCTGTCACTCGCCGCCAGCCAGCGGCTGGCGCTCAATCACGCCATGCTAGCCGCCGTCAGTAGTCTGTTCGTACTGCTGCTGCTATGGGGCATCAACCAGCGTCGTCGCTATATCCGCCAGCGGCTGGCGGCGCGCGAGGCCTTGCAACGCGCTCACGACAGTCTGGAGCGCAAGGTGGCGGAGCGCACCGTTGAACTGTCGGCGGCGAACGAGCGGTTACGCCAAGAGATCGACGAACGCGCGCGAATCGAACAACGGCTCCGTTCCACCCAAGAGGAGATGGTGCAAGCCGCCAAGCTGGCCGTCATCGGTCAACTGTCGGCCGAGATTGTCCACGAACTCAACCAACCGTTGGCCGCTTTGCGGACGCTGGCCGGTAATACCATGATTTTTTTAAAAAATGGTAATGTGGAAACCGCCCTTGGCAATCTGGCCCGCACCGATCATCTGATCGAGCGCATGGCGAAGATCACCGCCCAGCTCAAATCCTTCGCCCGTAAATCCTCTGGATCGCCGCAACGGATTGCCATCAATCAAGTCATTGATAATTCATTAATTTTATTGGAACAACGCCTGCGCAAACAGCAAATTACCGTTCGGATACAGCCTTCCGCCGCTGAGGCTTTTGTCTGGGGAGACGCCATCCGGCTCGAACAAGTGCTCATCAACCTTTTGAGCAATGCGGTGGACGCCAGCGCGAACGCCACGCAAGCGATCATCGAAATTGCCTGGACCCTCCAAGAGGCCAGCGTGGTTATTCAAGTCCGCGATTTTGGTATCGGGTTGTCGGAAACGGTCCAGACGCACTTGTTCAAACCGTTTTTCACCACCAAGGAGCCGGGACAAGGCTTGGGCTTGGGCTTGGCGATTTCCGCCGATATCCTGCACGAATTCAGCGGTCGGTTATCGGGGACCAACCATCCTGAAAAAGGCGCGGTGTTTACCGTGGAACTACCGCTTGCCGCATGGGGCGACCACCATGCTGACTAGGGCCATCAACGTGTTGATCATCGAAGACGATTCCGATGTTCGGCTCAGTTGCGAACAAGCCATTGAGCTTGAGGGTTTTAGCGCCGAAGGGGTCGATTCCGCCGAAAAGGCGCGTCGGCTGGTCAGCGCTGATTTTCCGGGTGTGATCGTCAGCGATATTCGCCTGCCGGGTATGGACGGTCTGACGCTGTTGCGCGAACTCATGACGCTCGATCCGGCTTTGCCGGTAGTGTTGATGACCGGTCACGGCGACATCACGATGGCGGTACAGGCGATGAAGGACGGCGCCTATGATTTCATCGAAAAACCCTTTCCCCGCGATCGGTTGGTCGACGCCGTGCGCCGCGCCATCGACAAGCGGCGGTTGACATTGGAAGTCCGGGAGCTGCGGCGTCAGCTCCAGGGCCGCCCGCCGATTGAGAATTGGCTGATCGGGTATTCATCCGCCATGGAACAAACCCGCCGCCTCATTGGCAACATTGCCGACACGGCGGTTGACGTGCTGATTTACGGGGAAACCGGAACGGGTAAGGACTTGGTGGCGCAATGTCTGCACCGATTCAGCCAGCGCAGCGGCAAGCATTTTGTCGCGCTCAATTGCGGCGGTTTGCCAGATACTTTGTTCGAGAGCGAAATCTTTGGTCATGAAGCCGGGGCGTTCACTGGCGCTTCCAAACGGCGTATCGGCAAAATCGAGCACGCGCAAAGCGGCACTTTATTTCTCGACGAAATTGAAAGTATGCCGGTCGCGATACAGATCAAACTCTTGCGGTTCCTGCAAGAGCGCACCATCGAGCGGCTGGGTTCCAACACGCCCGTCTCGGTTGATTGCCGGATCGTCGCCGCCAGCAAGGAAAACCTTGAGCGGCTGGTCGAGCAAGGCCGGTTTCGGCAGGATTTGTTTTACCGGCTCAACGTGGCGACTTTGGAATTGCCGCCGCTGCGAGAGCGCCGCGAGGATATTCCTCTGTTATTCGAACATTTTGTCAGCCAAGCCGCCACGCGGCACGGCCGCGAACCGCCCCCGATTTCGCCAGTCCAAACGCGCGAGTTGCTGGCCCATGCCTGGCCGGGCAACATTCGCGAATTGCGCAACGTGGCCGAATGTTTCGTGCTCGGCTTGCGCCCGCCCGTGATCGTGGAACATGCCGACGCTAAGCCGCTCATGCCTTTGACGGCAGCGGTGGAAGTTTTCGAGCGTTCGCTGATCGCCGATGAACTGCGGCGGCAGAATGGCAGCTTGGCCCGAACGAGTGAAGCCTTAAGCATCCCCAAGACCACGTTGTATGACAAGATGCGTCGGTACGGCCTGATTGATAATATCCGGCGCTAGCGCTGCTTCCGAGAAGCCGTCCGTAAATAACGTGCATCCTGTTTATTGGCTGTTACAGGTCAGCAGGTTTGGTCACCAGGAACCTTAGCAGGTTCTGCTCCAGGCGCTACATCTCCTCTGCCTTATCCGGAACTCAGCTTAATAAGCTTGATCTACGTCAAGGAATTCCCTTCGCTTCATTCGTAATATTGCGGTTGCAGCATTTTTGCGAGAACCGCAATGGCCACGCTAAAACAACAACAAATCTCTGTTCTCACCCTGAACACCATGGCCTTCGCGGTGAATTTCGCCGTGTGGGTCATGTTTTCGGTCATCGGCATCAAGATCAAAGCCGAGTTAAACCTCAACGAAACGGAATTCGGCTTGCTGGTGGCGACCCCGATTTTAACCGGTTCGCTGGTGCGGCTGCCGCTGGGCATTCTGACTGACCGTTACGGCGGACGGATCGTCTTTTTCATCCAGATGCTGCTGGTGTCGATCCCGACCTGGCTGGTCTCTTACGCCACCGAGTATTGGCAATTTTTGGTGCTGGGTTTGTTCGTCGGGCTGGCGGGCGGTTCGTTCGCGGTCGGCATCGCCTACACCTCGGCCTGGTTCAGCAAGGAGCGCCAGGGCACGGCGATGGGAATTTTCGGCGCGGGCAACGCCGGGTCGTCGCTGACCAAGTTCGTTGCTCCCATGATCATCGCTGCTTTCGGGGCGTGGCAGATGGTGCCGAAGGTCTACGCCGTGGCGCTGGTGGTCATGGCGGTGCTGTTCTGGTTTTTCACCTACACCGATCCGCTGCACGAGAAAGGGGCTGACCAAAATCGCGTCCGGCCCAGCTTGGGCCAACAGTTACAACCGCTGCTCGATGCGCGGGTCTGGCGCTTCGGGCTGGCTTATGCCTTCGTGTTTGGCGCGTTTGTGGCGATGGCGCTGTGGCTGCCCAAGTATTACGTCGGCGAATACGGCCTGCCGCTGGCGACCGCCGCTTTTCTCACCATTTTCTTCGATCTGCCCTCCGGAGCGATTCGCGCTTTAGGCGGTTGGGCCTCGGACAAATGGGGCGGCAACACCGTGACCTGGTGGGTGCTGTGGGTCAGCCTGGCTTGCCTGTTTCTCCTCAGCTACCCGCCGACCACCATGACCATCCACGGCATCAAGGGCGATGTCTCGGTCAATCTCGGCATCGGCATCGTGCTGTTCACCGTGCTGGTGTTTCTGGTCGGGCTGGCGCAGGGTTTCGGCAAGGCCAGCGTTTATCGCAGTCTAGCCGATCACTATCCGACCCAGATGGGCGTGGTCGGCGGCATCGTCGGTTTGATCGGCGGCCTCGGCGGGTTCGTGCTGCCGATCATGTTCGGGGTCGCTGCCGACGCCATCGGCGTGCGCAGTAGTTGTTTCATGCTGATGTTCCTGCTGGTCGGCGTCACCATGCTGTGGACCTGGCTGGCCGAAAAGCACGAGCGCGAGGAGATTTTGGAGCGTCACGCCGACGCGCGCGCCGAGCTGGCCGGGGCGAATCTGGTCGATCAGGTCTACCGCCGCCGCCACGTGCTGGCCGACTGGCGGCCGGACGATGATGCGTTCTGGCAACAGGTCGGACGGCGCATCGCCAACCGCAACCTGTGGCTCTCCATGCCCGCGCTGCTGCTGGCCTTCGCGGTCTGGGTGGTGTGGAGCGTGATCGTGGTCGAGCTACCCCACGTCGGCTTTCAGTTCTCGCAAAATCAACTGTTCTGGCTGGCGGCGCTGCCGGGGCTGTCCGGCCCGTTCTTCCGCGCCTTGTATTCCTTTGTGGTGCCGGTCTTCGGCGGCCGCAACTGGACGGTGTTCAGCACTTTATTGTTGCTGTTGCCGACGTTGTGGATTGGGGTGGCGGTGCAAGACCTCAATACCCATTACGCCGTGTTTGTCGCGATTGCGCTTTTATGCGGGCTGGGCGCGGGCAATTTCTCCTCCAGCATGGCCAATATCAGCTTCTTCTTCCCGCAGCGGCTGCAAGGCACCGCGCTGGGCCTGAACGGCGGTGTCGGCAATCTGGGCGTCGGGCTAGCCCAGCTCATCGTGCCAATCGCCATGTACGGCGGTGCGCTGTGGATTCTGGGCGGCAGCGCGCAAAACCATTTCGACGAAGGCATGATCACCCCCATCTGGGTGCAGAATGCGGGCTTTATCTGGGTGCCGTTCATCATCGCCACCTCGGCCGCCGCATGGTTTGGGATGGACAACATCGGCACGGTCAAGGCCGGTTTTGCCGAGCAGGTCGCTATTTTCCGCCACAAGCATCAATGGCTGATGAGCTGGCTGTACACCGGCACCTTCGGTTCGTTTATCGGGCTGGCGGTCACCTTCCCGATGCTAGTCAACACCCAGTTCCCCATGACGGACGCTTTCAAATTCGCTTTCGTCGGCCCTTTGCTGGCGGCGCTGGTGCGGCCGCTCGGCGGCTGGATGTCGGATCGGATCGGCGGCGCGATCATCACTTGCTGGGTGTTCGCGGTGATGGCGGCAGCCTCGTTTGGCGCTTTGCTGTTCCTGCCGGGGCTGAACGGCGGCGACGGCAACATGAGCGGCTTCGTGATCATGTATTTGCTGCTGTTTGTCAGCGCGGGCATCGGCAACGGTTCCACCTTCCGCATGATCCCGATCATTTTCCGGGTGCTGCGCCAGCGTCAGGTGCACGGCAAAGACCACGCGGGGTTGGAAGAGGCGTCGCGCCTCGCCGCGACGGAGGCGGCCGCCACGCTGGGCTTCAGTTCGGCGGTGGCGGCGTTCGGCGGCTTCTTCATCCCCATCGCTTACGGCGCGTCCATCGATCTGACCGGCGGCTATCAGGCGGCGCTGGTGGTGTTTGCGCTGTTCTACCTCAGTTGCCTGTTCATCACCTGGCGCTGGTATGCCGGCAAGAACGTGGAAGCGCCGTGCTGAATCGGCTGGCCCCTTTTGCAATGTTGCTGTTGAGGAGTGATTCACGATGTCCACAACGATAACAACAGACGTCGGCGCGAAACCCTCGTCCCGCACCTGGTTGAATCTCTGGATGCCAGAAGACCCAGCGTTTTGGGAAGGCACGGCCAAGCCGCTGGCCTGGAAAACGCTGACCATCACCACCTTGAATCTGATGATGGCCTTCATCGTCTGGTTTGTAGTGTCGGCGCTGGTGGTGCGGTTGCCCAACATCGGCTTCAAACTGACCGCCAGCCAACTGTTTTGGCTGGCGGCGATGCCAGGCTTGGCCGCTGGTATTCTGCGAGCCATTCATACTTTTTTGGTGCCAATGTACGGCACCCGCCATGTCATCACCTTTTCCACCCTGTCGCTGTTAATTCCCATCGTCGGCTGGTTCTACGCGATTCAAGACCCGACCACGCCGTATTGGGTGCTGTTGCTGCTGTCGTTTCTGGCCGGTTTGGGTGGCGGTAATTTCTCCTCGTTCATGCCCTCGACCAGCCTGTTTTTCCCCAAGCGATTGCAAGGGACGGCGCTGGCGATTCAGGCCGGTATCGGCAATTTCGGGGTCAGCGTGGTGCAGTTCGTCACCCCGTGGATTATCGGGTTTGCGCTGTTTGGCACCCTGGCAGGTGACCCGCAAACCTTCGTGCCGAGCGTGCCGGGGGCGACCAGCAAGCCGATGTGGCTGCAAAACGCTGCCTTGATTTATGTGCCGTTTATTGTGGTGTTCGCGATTGCCGCGTGGTTCCTGCTGAAGTCGGTGCCGGTGCGGGCCAATTTCCGCGAGCAGCTCGACATTTTCCGCTTCAGCAATCTGCACGGCTTCTGGATGACCTCGCTGTACATCATGACCTTCGGCTCGTTCTCCGGCTTTGCCGCGACCTTCCCGCTGATGATCAAACAGATGTACACCGTGTTGCCGGGCGGCCCCGATCCGTTGAAGTACGCCTTCCTCGGCCCGTTGGTCGGCGCGGCGGCGCGGGTGCTGGCCGGGCCGCTTTCCGACAAATTAGGCGGCGCTATCGTCACCCACTGGTCGGGCATCGGCCTGCTAATTTGCACGATTGCCGTGACTTTCTACACCCATCCCGACGTGGCGACCGGCATGACACAATTCCCGCTGTTCGTGGGGATGATGCTGGGCGTGTTCTTCTTCAGCGGCGTCGGCAACGCCAGCACCTTCAAGCAGATGCCGATGATTTTCGAGCCGCGTCAGGCCGGCGGCATCATCGGCTGGACGGCGGCGATGGCGTCGTTCGGCCCGTTCATTTTCGGCATGTTGATTGGCTGGTCGTTCGCGGCCACGGGTTCGCCTAACGCTTTCTTTTACGGCGCGGCGCTGTTTTACCTGTTCAATATCGGCATCAACTGGTGGTACTACGCCCGTAACGGGGCGGAGAAGCCGTGCTGATTTTTAGAGAGGTTTAAGACGATGAGTCATTTTCTCGACCGGTTGAATTTCTTGAAGAAAATCACCGACACCTTCGCCGGCGATCACGGCGTCGTCACCAACGAGGACCGAGGCTGGGAAGACGCCTACCGCAGCCGCTGGCAGCACGACAAAATCGTGCGCTCGACCCATGGCGTGAACTGCACCGGCTCCTGTAGCTGGAAAATCTACGTCAAAAACGGTCTGGTGACCTGGGAAACCCAGCAGACCGATTACCCGCGCACCCGCGATGATTTGCCGAACCACGAACCACGCGGCTGTGCGCGGGGGGCGTCGTATAGCTGGTATCTGTACAGCGCCAACCGGGTGAAATACCCGCTGGTGCGCGGGCGCCTGCTCAAACTGTGGCGGGCGGCGCTGGCGGATAAAAAAGATCCGGTGGATGCCTGGGCGTCCATCGTCGAAGACTCGGCCAAGGCCAACGAGTACAAAACCCAGCGCGGGCTGGGCGGTTTCGTCCGGGCGACCTGGGAAGAAGTCAATCCGCTGATTGCCGCCGCCAACGTCTACACCGTCAAGCGATATGGCCCGGATCGCATCTACGGCTTTTCGCCGATTCCGGCGATGTCGATGGTGTCCTACGCCGCCGGTTCGCGTTACCTGTCGCTGATTGGCGGGGCCTGCGGCTCGTTCTATGACTGGTATTGCGACCTGCCGCCCGCCAGCCCGATGGTATGGGGCGAACAAACCGACGTGCCGGAATCGGCGGACTGGTACAACTCCACTTTTTTGATGATGTGGGGTTCCAACGTGCCGCAGACTCGCACCCCGGACGCCCATTTCATGACCGAGGTGCGCTACAAGGGCGCGAAAATCGTGGTGGTCTGCCCGGATTATTCCGAGGCATCCAAGTTCGCCGACATCTGGCTGCACCCAAAGCAAGGCACGGACGCGGCGGTGGCCATGGCGATGGGCCATGTCATCCTGCGCGAGTTCTATCTGGACGGCAAATCGGAGTATTTCACCGATTACGTCCGCACCAAGACCGATTTTCCGGTGCTGGTGCTGCTGGAGCCACGCGCCGATGGAAATTATGTCCACGGTCGGTTTCTGCGGGCCTCGGATTTGGCCGATGCCGCCGGACAGGCCAATAACCCCGACTGGAAAACTCTGGCCTTCGATGAGAAGAGCGGCAACCTGCTGGTGCCGAACGGCTCCATCGGTTTCCGCTGGGGCGAAAAAGACGGGATGGTCGGCAAGTGGAATCTGGAGGCCAAAGAAGCCCTCACTGGTGCGGACACCCAGTTGCGGCTGTCGGTGAACGACATCAAGGATGCCGTGGTTCCGGTCGCCTTCCCCTATTTCGGCTCGACCCAGCATCCGCATTTCGCCTGCACGAGCCACGACGCCATTCAAGTCCGCAACGTCCCGGCCAAAAAAATCACCCTGGCCGACGGCTCCGAGGCGCTGTTTGCCACGGTTTACGACCTGAGTCTGGCGCAATACGGTCTGGATCGCGGCCTGGGCGGCGCGAATGTCGCCAAGACCTACGACGACGATGTGCCGTATACCCCGGCCTGGCAGGAGAAAATTACCGGCGTACCGCGCGCCCAGATCATCACCGTCGCCCGCCAGTTCGCCGAAAACGCCGACAAGACCCACGGCAAGTCGATGGTGATCATCGGCGCGGCGATGAACCACTGGTATCACATGGACATGAATTACCGGGGCGTCATCAACCTGCTGATGATGTGCGGCTGCGTCGGCCAGAGCGGCGGCGGCTGGTCGCATTATGTCGGGCAGGAGAAGCTGCGCCCGCAAACCGGCTGGACCGCGCTGGCTTTTGCGCTGGATTGGCACCGGCCCCCGCGCCACATGAATTCGACCTCGTTTTGGTACATCCACACCAGCCAGTGGCGGCATGAAAAGCTGACCATGCAGGAAATCCTGTCGCCGCTGGCCGACCCGAAGCAATGGCAAGGCTCGCAGATTGACTATAACGTCCGTTCGGCGCGAATGGGTTGGTTACCGACCGCGCCCCACTTTAACGCCAATCCGCTGGCTATCGCCAAAGCGGCGGCGGCGGCGGGTGAAGAACCGGCCCCGTACATCGTCAAAAATCTCAAGTCCGGCAAGCTCGGCTTCGCCTTTGAAGACCCGGATAATCCGGTCAATTTCCCGCGCAATTTATTCGTCTGGCGCTCCAACCTGCTCGGTTCCTCCGGCAAGGGCCACGAGTATTTCCTGAAATATCTGCTCGGCACCACCCACGGGGTGCAGGGCAAGGATTTGGGCGAGGAGGGCGGCGAGAAGCCGTCCGAGGTGCAATGGCGCGAGGCGGCGCAAGGCAAGCTCGATTTGCTGGTGACGCTGGATTTCCGCATGTCCACTACCTGCATGTATTCGGACATCGTGCTGCCGACCGCGACCTGGTACGAGAAAAATGACCTCAACACCAGCGATATGCACCCGTTCATTCATCCTTTGAGTGCAGCGGTGGACCCGGCCTGGGAATCGCGCACCGACTGGGACATCTTCAAGGGGATTGCCAAAGCCTTCTCGGAAACCTGTGTCGGTCATCTCGGCGTGGAAAAGGACATCGTGGCGCTGCCGACGCTGCACGATACCCCCAACGAGTTGGCGATGCCCGACGTGAAGGATTGGAAGAAGGGCGAGTGCGAGCTGATTCCCGGCAAGACCGCGCCCGCGCTGGTGGTGGTCGAGCGCGATTATCCGGCTACTTATCAAAAATTTACCTCCATTGGGCCGCTGCTGGACAAGCTCGGCAACGGCGGCAAGGGCATCAGTTGGAACACCGAGCATGAAGTCCACGCGCTGGCAACGCTCAATTACACCGTACAGGAAGAGGGTGTCGCCAAAGGTCGGCCCCGGATTGACAGCGACATCGACGCCGCTGAGATGATCATGATGCTGGCCCCGGAAACCAACGGCCATGTCGCGGTGAAAGCCTGGGCGGCGCTGAGCAAGATTACCGGCCGCGACCATAGCCATCTGGCCTTGCCGAAAGAGCACGAGAAAATCCGTTTCCGCGACATCGTGGCCCAGCCGCGCAAGATTATCTCCTCGCCCACCTGGTCGGGACTGGAAGACGAGAAGGTGTCTTACAACGCCGGTTATACCAACGTCCACGAGCTGATTCCGTGGCGCACCGTCACCGGTCGCCAGCAGTTTTATCAGGATCACGCCTGGATGCTTGGTTTTGGTGAAGCGCTGTGCGCGTATCGGCCCCCGGTCGATATGAAGACGGTGGAGCCAATCATCGGCCAGAAGCCGAACGGCAACCCGGAAATCGTGCTGAATTTCATCACTCCCCATCAGAAATGGGGCATCCACAGCACCTACACCGACAACCTGTTGATGCTAACGCTCTCGCGCGGCGGCCCGATTATCTGGATGTCGGAAATCGACGCCAAAAAAGCGGGCATTGAGGACAACGACTGGATCGAGGCTTACAACGTCAACGGCGCGATTGCCGCGCGAGCGGTGGTCAGCCAGCGGGTGCCGGAAGGCATGTCGATGATGTACCACGCCCAGGAAAAAATCGTGAACACGCCCGGCGCGGAAACCACTGGCGGACGCGGCGGCATTCACAACTCCGTCACCCGTGTGGTGCTGAAACCGACCCACATGATTGGCAGCTACGCCCAGCAGAGCTACGGCTTCAACTATTACGGCACCGTCGGCGCCAACCGCGACGAATTCATCATCGTCCGCAAGATGGCCAAGGTGGATTGGCTGGATGACGAACCGTCCACGGACAGTGAAACCGTGCCCGCAACCCACGCCACCGTGGAGGCGCATTAATCATGAAAGTACGTGCACAAATCGGCATGGTCCTGAATCTGGACAAGTGCATTGGCTGCCACACCTGTTCAGTGACCTGTAAGAACGTCTGGACCTCCCGCGACGGCATGGAATACGCCTGGTTTAACAACGTCGAGACCAAGCCCGGCATCGGCTATCCGAAAAACTGGGAAGATCAGAAGCAATGGAACGGCGGCTGGGTACGGGGCAAAGACGGCAAAATCGCGCCCAAGCAAGGCGGTAAGCTCAAGATTCTGTCCAACATCTTCGCCAACCCCGACCTGCCCGCGATTGATGACTACTACGAGCCGTGGGATTACGACTACGCGCATTTGCAGAATGCGCCGGAATCCAAAGCGATGCCGACCGCTCGTCCGCGTTCCGCCATCAGCGGCGAGCGGATGCAGAAAATCCACTGGGGGCCGAACTGGGAAGAAATTCTCGGCACCGAATTCGCCAAGCGCGCGAAGGACACCAACTTCGAAGCCGTGCAAAAGGAGATTTACGGCGAATTTGAAAACACCTTCATGATGTACCTGCCGCGCCTGTGCGAGCATTGCCTCAATCCAGCCTGCGTCGCCTCCTGCCCCAGCGGCGCGATCTACAAGCGCGAGGAAGACGGCATCGTCCTGATTGACCAGGATAAATGCCGGGGTTGGCGGATGTGCGTATCTGGCTGTCCCTACAAGAAAATTTACTACAACTGGAACACCGGCAAGTCTGAGAAGTGCATTTTCTGCTACCCGCGCATCGAGTCCGGTCAGCCGACAGTGTGTTCAGAAACCTGCGTCGGTCGCATCCGCTATCTTGGCGTGCTGCTGTACGACGCCGACAAAATCGAACAAGCCGCCAGCGTGCTGGACGAAAAGAGCCTGTATCAAGCCCAGTTGGATATGTTCCTCGACCCGTTCAACCCGACGGTACAGGCCGAAGCCCGCAAGGCGGGCATCCCGGAACCGTGGCTGGACGCCGCTCAGGAATCGCCGATTTACAAGATGGCGATTGATTGGAAGATTGCCTTCCCGCTACATCCTGAATACCGCACCCTGCCGATGGTCTGGTACGTGCCGGCTTTATCGCCGATTCAGGCCCGCGCCGAAGCCGGTCAAATTGGCATGAATGGCATTATTCCCGATGTCGGTTCGTTGCGGATTCCGTTGAAATATCTGGCGAATCTGCTGACCGCTGGCGATGAGAAGCCGGTGAAACTGGCGCTGGAGCGGATGCTGGCGATGCGGGCCTACATGCGGGCGAAGTCAGTGGACGGCGAGATCAAGGCAGACCTGCTCAAGGCGGTCAACCTGCGCATCGACCAAGTGGAGTCGATGTACCGCTATCTGGCTATCGCCAATTACGAAGATCGCTTCGTCATTCCGACCAGCCACCGCGAATATGCCAGCGCCACCTATGACGCCTTCGGCGAGCGTGGCGGTTGCGGTTTCAGCTTCGGCAACGGCTGCTCGCCGGGCGCGGACAAGACCAACCTGTTCGGCGGCAAGAAAGTCACTGCCCGCCGCGCGATTCCAATTCGGGTGGAGCCAGAAAAGAAATGACGAAAACGCTGAAAGTGCTGTCAGCGCTGCTGTGTTATCCGCAAGCGGAGAACCAAGCGGCGCTGGGCGAAATGGCTGCGGCGCTGGAGCAGGAGCGGCTATTGCCGGATAACGAGCGGCAGGCATTAAACCTGTTCATCGCGCGCCTGACGCAAACCGATTTGATGGCGCTTCAGGAGCAGTATGTGGCGACCTTCGACCGGGGCCGGGCGCTGTCGCTGCATCTGTTCGAGCACATCCACGGCGAATCGCGGGATCGCGGCCAGGCGATGGTGAATCTGCTGGAGGTGTATCGCCGCCGCGGTTTCGAGTTAAACGCCCGCGAATTACCCGATTACATCCCGCTGTTTCTGGAATATCTGGCGCAGCGCCCGGCGGCGGAAGCGTTGGACTTGCTGGCGGAAACCGTGCACGTCCTGACGTTGCTGGGCGCGCGGTTGGCCGAACGTGGCAACGATTATCACGTTCTGTTCGACGCGCTGACGGCGTTGGCGGGGGAACCGGCCGACAGCGTCGCTATCCGCCGACAAGCCGCGACCGAAGGGCCGGATCAGACCGTGGTGAATATGGACCAGATTTGGGAAGAAGAAGCGGTCACTTTTTTAGGCAATCAGCAAAAGTGCGCCGCCGGGCGCGGCAACCCATCTGAAGCGCAACCAGTGCAGTGGCTGCCCCGATCCGGCGCGGTGCCGCAGACCGCCCGCTCCCTGTAAACAACAGAGGTTAAGATCATGAATTATCTCGATACCTTGCTGTTTGGTGTTTATCCTTATCTGGCCGGGGCGGTGTTTCTGCTCGGCAGTCTGGCGCGCTTCGACCGCGATCAATTCACCTGGAAAGCCCATTCCAGCCAGATGCTGAACAAGCAGAACATGCGGTTGGCAAGCAATTTGTTTCACATTGGGATTCTGTTGCTGTTTGCCGGTCATTTCATCGGGTTGCTGACCCCGCCGGAGATTTTTCACGCTGTTGGCGTTTCGGCGGGAGCCAAGCAGGTGCTGGCCATCGTCGCGGGCGGTATCGCCGGGAGCCTATGCTTTGTCGGCTTAACCATGTTGTTGAAACGGCGGTTGACCGATGCGCGCGTGCGGGCTAACAGCACTCGGATGGATGTTTTCATCTTGCTGCTGTTATACGCACAATTGATCTTAGGCCTGTTGACTATTCCGGTCTCGCTGATGCATCTAGATGGGCATAATATGCTCAATTTGATGGGCTGGGCGCAAAATATCGTCACTTTTGACCCGATTGATGCAGTTGCCGCTGTGTCTCAGGTCGGCTTGCTGTTTAAGCTGCATTTATTTTTGGGGTTGACTGTTTTTCTCGTATTCCCATTCAGCCGATTGGTGCATATCTGGAGCGTGCCGGTCACTTATCCCATTCGACCCTACCAGGTGGTGCGGCAGCGCTGATCGTGATTCATTGGGCGACCGTTTTGGCGGCCGCCCGCTAGCCGTTACAATGCCGTGTCGGCGCTCAATCCGCGGAGAGCTGACGTGCTGTCCGGCCAGCAAAAAATAAAGGATCGGTCAATGCCATGCCATGTGAATTGCTCTACCGTAATGATGCTTATCTAAAATCCTGCGCCGCCCGTGTGACTGCGGTATCCGAGCGGGGTATCGAATTGGACCGCACCGTTTTTTATCCGCTCGGCGGTGGGCAGCCCGGCGATACCGGTTTTTTACATCGCGCCGATGGCGCCGCCGTACGGGTAATCGATGCGCGCAAAGGGGCCGAGCCGGACAGCCTCGTCCACGCCCCCGAACCGAACGCCCCCCTGCTCGCGGTCGGCGATGACGTGTTAGCGGAACTCGATTGGGAGCGCCGCTATGCCCACATGCGCATCCATACCTGCCTGCATGTACTGTCCTGCGTGGTCACGGCTCCGGTGACCGGCGGCAACATCGCTGTCGACAAAGGGCGGCTGGATTTCGATATCGATATGAGCTTGCTGGATGCGGGGCGGATCGAGCAGGCGTTGAACGCCTTGATCGCGCGGGCCTTGGACACGGAGACGGTCTGGATCACCGATGCGGAGTTGGACGCGCAACCTGAGCTGGTCAAGACCATGAGCGTACAACCGCCACGCGGCGCGGGCCGGGTGCGCTTGCTCAAGATTCCCGATATTGATCTACAACCCTGCGGCGGCACTCATGTGCGCAACCTCGCCGAAATTGGCCCGGTCAAGGTATTGCGCATCCGCAGCGAAGGCAAGCGCAATAAGCGGGTTGAAATTGGATTCGCGTGAAACCGTTTATTCTGCGCGTGCCATGTGAGAGCCGCGCATATCATTGGTGTTATCTATACTCGCGATTAGCGCTTGCGCTAAGCTTTCATTGGGGCACACACTACATTAGAAACTGGCGGAGCCGCATGAAATGCGAAGCATGCGCTGATCTGGGTGGTTAGCTTGAGCGAATTTTTAGAAGCCTTGGATTTAAGTTTTTGTTTCTGCATAGGGCTCAGCCGTTACCTGATATTGATCTTCGTAAACGATATAGCCTGGCCTCAAAGTTTTTATAACTTCTACCACAATACCATGAGCCTCTAGGATTGTGCTAAATTCATACATCTTGGAGATGTGTTCTGTGGCCGAGTCTTTAAACCAGCTTATTGCAATACCCTTGGTGTGAGGTTTTTTAGATCTCGCAAATGATTCTGGTTTTTCAAGGTTTTCATTGAACCAGTCTCTGATAGCCAATAGCTGGTTCTCTTCAAACTGACTTAAAAGTTTTGCGTCTGTTAATTCACGCGAAACCTGGAAAAGCCCCATCCTCTTTCCTGAGTGTTCATCTATTTTGTTGCCTACAAAACGTATATACATTTGGCTTCTATCGCACGGCTTAGCAGACCCGATGAGTAATCGGATGATTTTTAGTGTAACCTGCGATTATGAATCCGCCTCGCTATCATCTTGGCTGCCCAGTATGGAGTAACCGTGACTGGATCGGCTCGCTGTTTACCGCTGGCGCTAAACCCAGTGATTTTCTGCGTCAGTATTCGGCGGTCTTCGATACGGTCGAAGGTAACAATTGTTTTTATGGCTTGCCCAAGCCGGAAATCGTCACCCGGTGGCGCGACGAGTCGGCGCCGGGGTTTCGCTTCTGTTTCAAGTTTCCACGGGTCATCAGTCACGACCAGCGGTTGCGTGGAGTGGCGACGGAAACCACGGAATTTCTGGAACGCCTGAAGCCCTTGGCGGAAGCTGGAAAGCTAGGACCCAGTTTTCTGCAATTGCCGGCCAGTTTCGGCCCGAACGCGCTGCCGGTCTTGCATGACTATCTGGCTACTTTGCCCAAGGACTTTCAGGTAGCCGTGGAAGTGCGGCATCAGGCGTTTTTCAACAAGGGCGAAGAAGAGCGCCATCTGAACCGGCTCCTGCTTGAACTGGGGCTTGATCGGGTGATGCTGGACAGCCGCGCTCTGTTTAGCGCTGAGCCGGTTGATGCGGATACCCGCACCGCGCAAGGCAAGAAACCGCGCCTGCCGGTCCATGCCATCAGCCTGGGGCCACGTCCGTTCATCCGCTTCATCGGCCATCCTGCCATAGAAGCCAATCGGCCCTTTCTCGAACCCTGGTTGGACAAGCTGGCGCTCTGGCTGGAGGAAGGCCGAGAGCCGTATTTTTTCGCCCACACGCCGAACAATCGTAATGCGCCTTCATTAGCGCGATTGGTCGGAGAACTATTGCGCGCTCGCCTTATCAAGGCGGTAAGCGATGATGAAGATGGATAGCTGAACGGAATGATCGTAATAGACCATGCTTGTCGTACCGGAGCATTTTAGTGTGGTGGGATTATATTTTTGTTATGTTGGTTTAATTTTATAGAGACTCTCCCTATGCCTATTACTATCAACGGTGTCGAAATTACCGACGCCGCCATTTATACCGAGATGCAACATCACCCCGCATCTTCAGCAGAGATTGCAAACTATTCAGCGAAGCTGGCGCTGGTTGCCAAGGAGTTGCTATTGCAAGAAGCAGCCCGCTTGCAGATTAAAGGGGATGATGGCGAAGCGCGAATTGCGGCGCTTATCGAACAGGAGATTGGAAGTGCCGCGGATGAAGCCAGTCACCATCAAGCGGTCAGTCAATACCTGGCGCGACTAATAAGCCGTGCCACTATCAACGGTATTGATCTCATGGGGAACTATTCATCCTCGGGGCGCTAACAACAATGAAAGTTCTTGGCATTACTGGCTGGAGTGGTTCCGGTAAAACCACTCTGATCGTTGCCCTGATTCCCCGCTTACGGGCGCTTGGCCTTACCGTCTCCACGCTTAAACATGCCCATCACGATGTGGATTTAGACCGGCCTGGCAAAGATACCTTTCGCCATCGTGAAGCGGGAGCAAATGAGGTTATTTTAGCCACCGGTCGGCGTTGGGTCTTGTTACACGAGCTACGCGATGAAGCAGAACCTGCGGTTGCTGATTTGCTCACGTATTTACAACCGGTTGATTTAGTCTTGGTTGAAGGCTGGAAAACCGGCCACTATCCCAAGCTGGAAATTTGGCGATCTACCGCCACGGATAAGCCCCCCCAATTTTTAAACGACCCGATGGTTATTGCGGTCGCCAGCGATCCCATGCTCGATCCGGCTCATTATGGCCGACCTGATTTACCGGTTTTGTCAGTAGCTGATCTGGCTGGCATAACCACTTTCATCTTACGGTTCACCCGCGCGCTCTAAATTTCCCGTTGAAAATGAGGTGACTCATGTCCGATTGCTGTTCTGGCGACCGGTTGCTGACGTTGGCTGATGCCCTCACTGCTGTTCTGAGTACTATTCAGCCGATTTGCGACACTGAAACGGCACCCTTGCTAGACGCCTATGGCCGGGTGCTAGCCGCTGACTTAATCGCACGGCTGGATGTCCCGCCGCACGACAATTCAGCGATGGACGGGTATGCCCTGCATCTGGCGGATCTTAAGCAAGATCAACCAACCCGCTTGCCGGTCATTGGACAATCATTGGCGGGACACCCGTATCTTGAGCCCGTACCCTGCGGCGCTACCGTTCAAATCACCACTGGCGCGGTGTTGCCAGATGGACCGGATGCCGTAGTGATGCAGGAGGAATGCCGCATTGCCCCGGATGGCGGCTGGATTGAAGTTGAACCCAGCACCGCGATTCGGCTCAAAACCGGTGAGAACATCCGCCGGCGTGGCGAGGACGTGAGCGCCAATACGATACTGCTGCCGCGTGGTCTACGGTTGCGGCCGCAAGATGTGTCGCTGGCGGCGGGACAGGGCATCGCTACATTGGAGGTCGTGCGGCCGTTACGGGTTGCTGTCGCCTCAACCGGCGATGAGCTATATCCGCCGGGTCAGGTCTTGCCGCCCGGTGCTATTTATGAATCAAATAGATATGTTCTGATCGGGCTATTGCGACGTTTGGGTTGCATGGTGACTGATATGCACATATTGCGTGACGATAGATCTATGATATTATCATCTTTAAGAGACGCAGTATTGTCTCATGATGTATTGTTGACCTCCGGCGGCGTATCGGTGGGTACCGCGGACCTAGTCAAGGACATCATCGCGGAGCTAGGCAAAATTGAATTCTGGCGGCTAGCGGTAAAGCCTGGTAAGCCGGTTGCTGTTGGTTGGATCGATAATTGCATGATATTGGGCCTGCCCGGTAACCCAGTATCAGTAGTAGTGACGTATCTGATGTTGGTTCGGCCCTTGTTGCTAAAGCGCATGGGTAGCGAAGCGGCCGAACCACTACGGTTGCGAGCCTTGGCGGATTTTCAGTTCCGCCGCAAGCCGGGTCGACGCGAGTGGTTGCGGGCGCGACTGAGCCTGAATGCAGAGCAACAACTGATAGTTAGTATCTACCACACAAACAGTTCAGGCGCGTTGTCGTCATTATCCTGGGCTGATGGATTGGTGGAGTTGCCGGAGGATTGTGTTGGCGTGGCGTCCGGCGATGAAGTGATGTATCTGCCCTTTAGCGGCTTTGGAATCGGCTAGTCCGATCCCAACAGTTCAAATTGAACCACTGGATGAACTATTTGATGAACCACTTAACGCAGCCAGCGTGTTGGAGTGGCTCGATAAGTAGTTTGGCTCTTTTTGGTTTGAGCCTCATTGATGTGATTGCCCTTAAAACTACGCTCATGCGAAACGCCTTAACGTGTCGCAGGGCGGTAGCGTGATTAAAGGCCGCTCGATTTGACAGCCTTTAGCTAAGCCTTTGGAATCCGTGGATCTGATGCAAAATGCTCTGACAGTTGATGTCGAGGATTATTTTCATGTCGCTGCGTTTGCCCGACAGATTGATCCTTCAACGTGGGATCGCTTTCCACTTCGGGTCGAACGTAACACGCATCGGTTGTTGGAGCTATTCGGCGAACGGGATATTCGGGCAACGTTCTTCGTTCTGGGTTGGGTAGCTGAGCGTTGCCCGCATTTAGTCCGGGCTATCGTGGAACAGGGTCACCGAGTGGCCTGCCACGGTTACTCGCATCAACTCATCTACGGGCAAACGCAAGATGTCTTTCGCCAGGAGACAGTTCGCGCCAAGGCGTGTCTGGAGGATCAGGCGCAACAGCCGATATTAGGTTATCGAGCGGCCAGCTATTCAATTACCAAACGTTCGTTGTGGGCGCTCGATATTCTGGCCGAACTCGGATTTACTTATGATTCGAGTATCTTCCCGGTCCATCACGACCGCTATGGGATTCCTGATAGCCCCCGCTGGCCGTACCGGCTCAAGACATCAAGCGGCGATGCGCTTGTCGAATTTCCGCCCTCAACGTTTGCGGTCGGGTCTCATCGGCTGCCGGTGGCTGGTGGTGGTTATTTCCGGATTTATCCGTATTGGTTGACTAAATTTGGATTGCGTCAAATCAATCAAAATGAAAAACAACCCTTTATCTTTTATCTGCATCCGTGGGAGATTGATGCGGAACAACCTCGCATCAAGGCGGGTCGACTCTCCACTTTTCGCCACTACACTAATTTGAGTCGCTGTGAGGCAAGATTGCGCCAGCTGTTAAAAGATTTTCAGTTTGCGCCGGTTGAAACGATCTTGGAAGGGTATCCAGTGAGCCAAATCTTGCATTGTGACGATATATCTCGTTGATATTAAATAATTTTAATTATTATTGATCATCTTATTTTGCTTTAACTCCTTTGCTTATTGAGAATAAAAGACAATGAATATTTTAGGAATCAACTATGCTTTTCACGATTCCTCGGCTTGCATTGTTCGAGACGGACAACTGGTGTGCGCGCTGGAAGAGGAACGTTTTACGCGGCGCAAGCACACCACTGATTTTCCCCGGATCTCCGCCAGGCGTTGTTTGGAGCTCGCTGGTCTGAAGGCGAGCGATATTACCCACGTCGCGGTCTCCATTAAGCCTTCATTACACTGGTCGCGTAAAGCGTTGTACGCGCTGCGTTACCTGACTAACGCCAAGCCTTTTATCAAGCATGAAGTGCTGAGAATGTGGTGGCGGCAACGTGACTTGGCGGATTGGATCGCCGAATGCTGGCCAGACGCAGCCCAACGCCCACAATTACACTTTATTCCACACCACCACTGCCATGCGGCCGGTACCTTCCTGGTATCGCCGTTCGATTCGGCGGCTATCCTGTCAGTCGATGGTTCTGGCGAGTGGTCCACCTCATTTCTCGGACGCGGCGTCGGTAACCGCATTGAGCCTTTTGGGGAATCCTTCTTTCCGCATTCGCTCGGCTCTTTCTATGAGGCCGCCACTGAATTCTGTGGGTTTCAGCCGAACTACGATGAAGGCAAAACCATGGGCCTCGCGCCATTTGGCGATCCCAATTCCTCGTTTTACGATTCTGTGCGGCAAATGATCCGCATTAATGAGGACGCGGGAATTGAGGTTGCAACCGACTGGTTCGCTTACCAGTATTGGGGCAAAAAGCGGTATGGAGCCAAATTCGAACAAACATTCGGCAAGGGTCGTGGTAAAAATAAAAAAGAACCTTTCGAAAAACACCATCTCGATGTGGCGGCTGTTTTTCAACGGGTGCTGGAGGAGTGTGGCTTGGCGATGGCGCGCTGGCTGCACGAGCGTACCCGTGAAAAATATCTTGTCATTTCCGGCGGTGTGTCACTCAACAGCGTAATGAACGGACGTATCTTGCGTGAGACGCCTTTTGAAGATGTCTACATCATGGCGGCCGCCGGCGATAATGGCACCTCGATTGGCGCGGCTTATTATCTTTACAACGTGATCCTCGGCCAGCCACGTAGTTTCGTACATCTGAGTCCTTACGTCGGCACCGAATACGATAACGCTTTTATCAAGCAAGTTCTGGATGAGGCCAAAGCGCCTTATACCTATCATGAAAATGTGGCTGATATCGCCGCCCAGCTGTTAAAGCGTGGTCGGATCATCGGTTGGTTTCAGGGCCGGATGGAAATTGGGCCGCGGGCGCTGGGCAGCCGCAGTATTTTGGCGGATCCGACCCAGCCGGGGATGAAAGATAAAATCAATGCGGAAGTGAAACACCGCGAAGCCTATCGGCCCTTTGCGCCTTCCGCGATTGTGGAAGCTCGCAACGACTACTTCGACATTGGCGTCGAAGACCCCTTCATGCTCAAAGTCTGTAACGTCCTGCCCGACAAACGTGAGCTGTTGCCGGCCATTACCCATGTGGATGGGACGGCGCGATTGCAAACCGTCAACCGCGAAACTAATCCCCTTTATCATCAACTGATCAGCAAGTTTGGCGCATTGAGCGGGGTGCCGGTGGTTCTCAACACCAGCTTCAATATCATGGGCGAGCCTATCGTCGAATCACCGGTCAATGCGCTGCGCTGTTTCTATTCCACCGGACTGGACGATTTGGTGATTGGCAATTACGTGGTGTCCAAGTCATGAACGTTCAGCCACCGGACGTGCCCGCTGCTGGCCGCGGGAAGGTGCTTGCTTACGTGATTGTCGCCTGTTTGTTAGTTTATCCGGTTTATTTGGGTTTTTTGGTGGCTATGGATACCGCATGGGGCGCCCAGTCGTTTCTTAGCGAGCTTTGGTTTGGGTCGAAACGCCGAATAGTATTGGATATTTTGAGCTTGGGATTGCGGAGCGTGTGGTTAGTGTTGCCGATGACAGCGGCGGCGGCGTTATTAGTCGCCGCCGGGCCTGGGCCTGATGGATTTGCTGGGTTGGGCGGCCGCGTGTTACTGGTGATGGTGGCGGTTGGGGTGGGTATCGCGATGCTGCTACCGTTGACGCCGCTGCAATCGGCCTTGTTGGCGGTGACACTGGGAGTGGCTTTGTTACTCCCATTAACCGTGTTTCGGAGATTTCGTCGTGCCTCGCTTTGATTGGCGCTGGTTGGTTATGGCGGTCGCGCTGCCTGTTGCAGCGCCTGTTTCAGGCGCCGAACATTACCTGTTGGTTGGCGGTGGGCCGGTTCTGAGCGATTCGCAAGTCTCGATCGAGAACAATGTGCTATGGATCGAGTCGCTGATGGCGAATGTCCCCTTCAGTACGCGTCAAGTATTTTTCGCCGCCGGTCCCGAAGGAGCGCCCGATGTGGTGGCGCACGCCCCCCAAGACCCGGAAGTGCAGCGCTGGTTGCCACTGGCGCGGCTCTATGGCGAGCAAAAAAAAGCCATGTCGGTATTTCATCCTAATACGGTGCCTGGCAATCTCGCAGCGCCTACCGCGGTGCGCGTTAACGACAGCTTGAGCAAGACCATTGCTTCCCTCCAAGCGGGCGATAGTTTGTTCTTCGTCTACAACGGCCACGGTTCGTACGAGCCGCCTGACACCAGCGCCAATGCGCTGCGGCTTTGGGAGGAGTCTCGACTCAATGCCCGTCAATTCGGCGCTTTGCTCGATAAGACGCCCGCCGGCGCAACCGTGCGCTATCTGTTGCCCCAATGTTTTTCGGGCGGTTTTGCCCGTAGCCTATTACGCGATCCCAGCCAGCCGCGCGCCGCCGATATTCAGCCTGGCCGTTGTGGATTCTTTGCGGTGGCGGACAACGTGATTGCCGAGGGATGCACGCCGGGGGTAGATATTGGTGAATACCGTGATTACTCCACTTTTTTCTTTGCGGCGCTGGCGGGGCGCACCCGTACTGGCGAGGCGCTGCGCCGCAATCCTGATCGTGATGGGAATGGTCAAATATCGCTGTCCGAGGCGCATGAATACGCTTACACGGAAGGGTTGAGTACCGACATACCGCGCTCCACCAGCGAATATTATCTTGAACTTTGGGAACCTTGGCTGGCGCGCTGGCAGTCGTTCTTACCGGCCAGCCCCAATAACCCCCACGCTTGGCGCGCGAGACGGTTAGGGGCCAATCTCGGCCTGCCTACTGATAGCTTGGCCGAATTGGGGCGGGCGGTGTTGCGGCAACGCCTCGGTCTGGAGGCGCGTATCAGTGAGGGGGCTGCCAAATTCGCTGAGCTACAGAAGCGGGAAAAGCAGCTGCGCGAACCGATATACAATGAGTTGCGTCGCAAATGGCCGGATGGCAGTCAGCCCAATGCCTCCACTTACCCGCGCTTTATCGCAAACCAGGCTCCAGCCGTGCTGGAGTGGATCAGCCACCACGCCAACTACGCGGGCTTGGTTGAGGCGCAAGATCGGATTGAACAGGATGATTTGGCGTTGTTGGCGCTGCGTCGTCAGGCGGCTGGCTTGGCGCGGGTCCAACGCTCGCTTGAATTAGCCGGTTTGTACGAAAATTTTCTACGTCAGGCATCGGATCAGGAACGCCAAACCTACGATGCGCTGGTGCGCTGCGAATCTTGGAGCCTGCCACAGCGTCATTCTGTGGCAAAACCATGAGCTCGCCAAGGCGTGTCCGTATCGTATCCGGTCGGTCGGGGCTGGACAGCCTACGGGATTCCTGGCAAGCCTTGATCGCAGCTTCGCCCGAGGCTCCTTTTTACCTCTTATACGACTGGTATTGGGCCTATCTGAATCATTTGGAGGACGAACCGGCGCGAACTGTTTTCATGGTGTTGGAAAATGCGTCCGGCTGCCGTGGTATCTTGCCCTTGCGCCGCGAGCGCAAACAGTACTTGGGCATCGGCTTGGACCTCTGGTCGGCGCCGGCGTGCACCGGAATGGATCTGGTGGGCGTGCTGCTACGACCGGGCGAGCCATTGAGCGATTGGTGGCGTGAGATGGGCGCCGCCTTGCGGGCGATCAGTTGGGATTGGACGGTTGTCAAAGTTCCCAGAATCATTGAAAGCGCTGCTGTTGCCCATGCCGCGACCTTGCCACGGCATACGATCTTCAGGCCGCAAGGCTATAGCTGTTATTTTCAGATCAAGGATTCTTACGAGGTCGCGACTAAAGAGTACACCACCCGGTTACGTAAGATCTTGCGTAAAGGATGGTCCGGATTTGGCAAATTGGGAACGGTGGAAATTCACGCCGCGCGTACTGCTGCCGAACTTGAGAGCGCCTTTGCCGAATTTCTGCGGCTTGAGGCATCCGGTTGGAAAGGAGAACAGGGAACAGCCTCAGCCCTAGCGTTTGATCCACCCCGCCGCGCCTTTTTTGAACATATTTTTAACGGGCCAAGGTCAGAGCGACAGGCCGAGATCAATTTATTGACGGTGGATGGAAAAGCTGTTGCGTCGCAGCTTTGCATGGTGCAAGGCGGTGTTCGCAGCGTGGTCAAAATTGCCTACGATCAATCCTTGCAGAAACTCTCACCGGGATCTGTGCTGCTTGATGCTTTATTGAAGCGCAGTTACCAAATGCGTGATGTCCAATATCTCAGTCTTGTTACTGGCATTGGATGGATGCGAGAATGGGGTACAGAATCGGAAACCGTCGGGGATCTATGGTTGTTTCGCAGCCACGTTGCCGCCATCATAATCCGCCATTTTCTGAGGTTAAAGGATCGCCGGGACGCCAGTCCCGATCCTGTTACCTCAGTCGAAGCGACTTGAATTTTGCATCCGGCGGCGATTAGATGGTCATTCGTTGGTTTGTCGCGGTAGGAGCGGGGAATGACGACGCAGCACTCTGATTACAGCTGGCCATTACTTCGAGTCGCGACGGCGCTCCTTACAGTGGGGATTCTCATGGTTGGAGGCTGTAGCCCGTCAGGTCACGACGACTATAAGATTGATTTATCAGCAGATCCTCAGTCTGCCGCTCGTTTGCTCGTAACGCAAGACATCAACGGCAAGCCGGCCAGCAAAGGGATGATGCACGCGCATATTCTGTCGGCCGATCAGCTGGCTTTGTATCACGAGCATCCACAGCAGCGGGAAACGGGCAAATTTGCTCTCGACTTGGCTGAACACGCCGCTGGAGAATATGACATCTGGATCGAAATCACGACCAATGAAGGACATGCCAATGCGGTTCTAAAGCGGTTTACGATGAATCTTCCAGGTAAGATCGCTTCCGCGCAAGATCCTGGCGCTGCGAGAATCGCGCTCCAGCCTGTCAAATTAGCATTAAAGCCTGCTGGAGCGGTTTCTGATTTGGAGTTCCTCCTGCAGCTGGACGGTTCTCCCGTCGCTCAATTCGGCAAATTTATCGGCGTGGAAGTGCATACTTTTGCAGTCAGTAATGATCGTCAATGGTTTAAGCACGATCATGCCGAGCCGAAAGGCGGTGGCAAGGTGGATGCGCATTTTCGGTTTCCGAAAGCTGGTGAATACGTGATTTTTCTACAGCCGACAGTGGTTGCGGAGGACAGCCGAGAGCTGCGGCCGATGTTGCGATTCAAAGTGACCGTTCAATAATAGCTACTGACCAATCAAGCTAAAGATAAAAAAGGTAGGTATTGGTGGAACTTGGATTTTGGATTTGCCTGGGATTGGTGTTTTATATCTATATTGGATATCCCGCTGTTATTTATCTGCTCGCTCAAGTTATTGGGCGTGATGTCCGTAAGTCTGATATTGAGCCTCCCGTTACCGTTCTTATTGCGGCGTTCAATGAGGAACGCGAAATCGAACGCACGGTCATCAATAAATTGACCCAGGATTATCCGCCAGACCGGTTGGAAATCATTGTAATCTCGGATGGCTCGACGGATCGGACCGACCAAATCGTTCAAGCGCTGATGGCGGCCAATAAGGATCGAGTAAAGCTCTTGCGGCAAGAGCCACGCCAAGGTAAAACCCAGGGGTTAAATAGGGCGATGGGCCATGCTTCTGGAGAAATTGTCGTATTTTCTGATGCGAACTCGATTTATGCGCCCAATGCGATTCGCCAACTGGTTCGTAATTTCGCTGATCCGACCGTTGGCTATGTTACCGGCCAGATGGTTTATAGCAACCCAGATGGATCAGGAATCGGCGAAGGATCAGGCGCTTACATGCGCTATGAGAATCTGCTACGCGTTTTAGAGACCCGATTGAATTCTGTTGTTGGTGTGGACGGGGGAATTGATGCGGTTCGTCACCCGCTTTATCGACCCATGAATCCGGATCAGTTGCCGGATTTTGTGCTGCCACTCAATGTTGTCGAACAGGGTCAGCGCGTTGTTTACGAGCCCAATGCGATACTGTGCGAGCCCGCGCTTTCGGCGGCGGCCGATGAGTTTCGGATGCGAGTCCGGGTTTCGCTGCGGGCGTTGTGGGCGCTATACGACAAGCGAAACCTGCTAAATCCGTTTCGGTATAAATTATTCGCTTGGCAATTATTGTCACACAAGCTTCTGCGCTATGGCGCGTTTATACCTCTTGTGGGGCTGGTGATTTTTAATGCTTTCCTGATTGGGAAACATCCTTTTTACTTCGGGTTTTTTATATTGCAATTAGCTGCTTACGCTGTTGCGGGTTTAGGCCATTTTCTCAATCAGCTTCCCGCCATACCATCGAAGATGCTGGCGCCTTACTACTTTGTGATTCTAAATGTAGCCTGCGCCATTGCGCTTTTTAAATTTCTGAATCAAGAAAAGATGGTGCTTTGGAAACCGCGAGGCGGGAGCTGAGCGGCTATGGCAATAAAGATCATGTATCTCATCGATCATTACCAGAACCCACAGGCAGGAACCGAGGGGCAGTTATTTCAACTGGTGGAGCATCTTGACCGAACTCGTTACGAGCCAAGTATGACCGTGTTTCGAAGCAGTGAGTATATCGACCGCAACTTGTTTCCATGTCCAGTTAGAGTGTTGAATATCACTAAATTGGCCAGCGTTGGGACTATCTCGAAAATTTTGCAATATGTGCGAACCCTACACCGGGAAAATTATCGGCTGGTCCACTGCTATTTTAATGACACTTCATTGATTGCGCCTGTGTTCCTAAAACTGTTCGGTATTAAGGTGCTGGTTTCGCGCCGTGATATGGGGTTTTGGTATACCCCAAGAAATCTATTAGCACTTCGACTGGTTGCGCCATTTGTTGATCGGTATATCGCCAACAGTCAAGCAGTCAAGCAGATTGTCCAACAACAGGAGCGAGTTGCTGGCGAAAAAATTACCGTGATCTATAACGGGTATGCGCCCACGACGAGCAATGATCAGGAAATAGCCGGAGAGAAGATATCTGAAATTCCAGATGGCGTTCCCATTATCGGGATTGTAGCGAATCTGCGCCCGATAAAGCGGATGGATGTGTTAATAGAAGCATTTGCCATTATCGCCAATGCTTACCCTGATGCGTATTTAGTGATTATTGGTGATAAAGCGTCAAGCCAAGCTAACGCGACATTTCATCAATTGGAGAATTTAATATCGCGCCTCAACATTGGTAAACGAGTTATTTTTCTAGGAAAGATTGAAAAGCCGATGCCGTATATTAGGAAATTTACTATAGCTATTCTTTGTTCGGAGTCGGAAGGTTTTTCAAATTCCATTATTGAATATATGCAGGCTGGACGCCCGATTATCTGTACTAATACGGGGGGTAATGCTGAAATAATACAAGATGGCCATAATGGCCTGCTGATTCCAGTTGGAGATAGCAGCGCCTTAGCTAATTCTCTGATGCGCTTATTATCTGATAATACGTTGGCGCACCGCCTGGGTCAAGTTGGCTATGAAACTGTTCGTGCTTATACGCATACCCGTATGATCGTTAAACAAATGGCCTGTTACGATCAAGTCCTTGCAACGGGCTAATCGAAACTCAATTTCAATTGCTTATATCCATAGGGTTCGATTGTGTTGGCTTGGCTTTCGAAAAATATATTTTTTCCCTTATGGGAGATTAAGGATGGCGCTCAGCGCCAAAAATATCTAAGAGAGCTTTGTGCGACGCAATGGCTTGAGACAGAAGTACTCCAGCAACAGCAGTGGGAACGGGTACAAAAAATAGTTGAATATGCATTTACGCATTGCCCTTACTATCGTTCGCGCTATGCCAGCTTGGGGTTTGATGGAAAGCTCCGTAGTTGGCAGGATTTTCGTAACCTACCAATTTTGACTAAGCGGGACATTCGTGATAATAAAGCGAATCTTTTGTCAGAAGCATTTCGGCGAGAAGAGTTAGTATCAGCAAAGACAGGTGGTTCAACTGGCACTGCATTGACGCTCTACTTTGACCAGCAATGCCAGGAACTTCGTAACGCTGCCGCGATGCGTAGTGACCGCTGGGCGGGTTGGGACATCGGCATGAAAGTTGCTGCAATTTGGGGTAATCCTCCGGTCGCAAATACTTTCAAAAAGAAGCTTCGTAACGTATTGCGTGATCGAGTTATTTACCTGGATACCATGGATATTAACGATGCCAGCATCCAGCGTTTTATCGATTGCTGGCGGCGTGAACGGCCACGGATGATATTCGGCCACGCGCATTCCATTTATATCCTAGCCTTGTCGTTGCAGCGCCTGAAGATTAGAGATCTCCATCCAGAGGGAATTATTGCAACATCAATGATGCTATTGGAGCCTGAGCGCTGCGTGATTGAAGCGGTCTTTGGCTGCCAGGTGACTAACCGATATGGGTGTGAGGAAGTAGGTCTAATCGCCTGTGAATGCGAGCGACATGCTGGTCTGCATTTGAATATTGACCATTTAATCATCGAATTTTTAAAAGAGAATGGTACTGAAGCCGAGCCTGGTGAAGAAGGCGATATATTGCTGACTGACCTCCTTAATCATGGGATGCCTCTCATTCGTTATCGTGTTGAAGATAGAGGAGTACCGAGTAACCGAAAGTGTGGTTGTGGCCGGGGGTTACCTTTGATGGAACGGATCGTTGGGCGGGAAGCGGATTTTTTGAAGCGACCTGATGGGTCACTCGTGGCGGGAGTGTCGCTGGTCGAACGTACGTTGACCGCGATACCGGGCATCGAACAGATGCAGTTGCTGCAGAATGATCTTCATCGACTGTTGGTGAGGGTAGTGCCGGATAGCCATTTTAGCGAAGCAACCCAGTCTAATTTGCAAAATGAGTTACAAGTCGTATTTGGTTCAGAAATGGTTATTGAAATACAAATTGTCTCATATTTATATCAAACTAGTGCTGGTAAATATCGATTTGCTGTCTGTAATATTTAAATATAGATAATATGGAGATACTATTGTCGGAACTATGGCATTGTCGTTGAGTCAATTGTGTTGGTCAGTTACCATAGATTTACTGAGCGACTATTTTCTGAGAAGGCTATAGATGTCCGAGAATCCACTAGTCAGTGTAGTTATCGCTACCTATAACATGGCACAGCATTTGCCATCCGCCGTCCAATCGATATTGGCGCAAACCTATGAAAATATTGAACTATTAATAATTGATGATGGCTCAAGCGATAACACTCAATACATCTTAGAGCCATTTCTTAAAGACTCGCGCGTTATCTATAGGCAGCAAGAAAATAAAGGTCAGGCCGCTGCTAAAAATCATGGTGTTTTGGAAGCAAAGGGAAAATATATCGCGTTTCTTGACGCTGATGATATGTGGGCGCCAGAGAAACTAGAGCTACAAATTCCAGTTTTTTCTAAATCTAAGGCGATTGGCATAGTGTATGCCAAGGTGATGTGTATCAATGAATCTGGCGAGCATATCGGTATTGCCAGTAATAATATGCTTCGGGGTCGTTTAAGTAGTCAATTATTTGTTAGAAATAATATTGGGTTTGGAACCAGTGTTGTAAAGAAGTAATGCTTTGAACACTTAGGTGGTTTTAATGAGAGTATTCGTATGGGGATTGATTATGATCTCTGGCTCAGGTTTTCTACTCAATATGAGTTTGATTATGTAGATAGCCCACTGCTCTACTATGGTATATGGCCTGGTCAGATGTCAAATAATTGTAAAGGGCGGTATTTAAATGGTATCCAAATTATGAAAAATTTTCTTCATAATTTTCCGGGGGTAATAGATAAAAAACTGAAAAAGCAGCTTGGGCCTATACTTATGTGGGGTTTGGACAATGCGTGCGTAGCCTTGATGGTAAATTTATACCATGTTTAAAGTTATATCTCCATGCGCTTACTTATAAGCCAACCTGCCTTCTAGCCTGGAAGGCTATTGCTAAAGCTATCTTAGGCCGATAGCAGTCAGCGTAAATTTCGATTATTGATAAAAATAAAAACAACTATTAATTAGAATTTTTGTGAAGCTATTGGTATTATTTTAGATAGGAAGCGTTAGGTCTTATTGATACTAACGTATTAGCACCACTGCATTCTCTCTAAGCTTTAAAGTTTCATCCAGAAACAAAAAAGCTGATGATGTTAGGTGCTTTTGAAGCAACTCCCTCCGGCTGCGCAAGTAGCTACCTCCCTCCTGAGATAAGTGACACTGGTTTTCTTGATAAATTTTTAGTGTTCACCATTGCCGAGCAATCAATTTTTTAAAAAATTGTTTGTATTAGCAATTTTTGCCATACAAAATTTTTAATTGGCATTTAATTTGCATCAATATTTAATAATCGATTTTTGTGCATTTCTCCTTCCTGGTAGTGGCGACTTTGTCAATCAGGTATTTGAATTTTCTACTAACAACTCGTATTTAGCAAAGGTTCTAAGCTCATGGCACACCCTATAGATATAGCGCGATTCGGTTCTATTCCTTTATCTTGGGATTCAGGAGTGAGCAATGTGAAGCATAATTTACTCAGTTTCTTTAACCCAACATGTCGATGGATGACCCGGCATTCAGCTCGAATCTTGATGTATCATGGATTTGCTCCCAATGGTACGCCAGGAAAATTGTGCGCATCAGTATTTGAAGAGCAAATACGTTTTCTTGCACGACATTACAGACCATGCCGAATGGATCAGCTTGTTGCATGGCTACAAGCTGGGGAACCATTGCCACCTAATTTGGTAGCAATAACTATTGACGATGGATATGCGAATTTTTTGAAATTGCATATCCAATACTCAAACGTTATCGAATTCCTGCTACATTTTATATCGTTAGCAATTTTGTCGATCAGGCAATCTGGCTCTGGTTTGATTTGCTTAAATATCAAATGATGCAGGGAAAACCTGGATCTTATATGTTCAACATTGGTGGTAGTGCTCAGTATATCGTTCTTAGCGATAAATACACTCGATATAACGCTTGGAATAAGCTAGCGGATGCCTGTCTTTTAATAACTCAAAATGAACGTCTAATAGCCTTGGATGAGATCGGTTCTATCCTTGGCGTATCAATACCCGATCGCCCTTCGCAAGAGTTTAGAGCAATCACTTGGGATCAGCTTGGTCAGCTTGATCCTGAGTTAATTGAAATAGGCTCTCATACTTGCTCACATCCAATTTTGAAGAAATGCTCTGAATCGGAATTAGAAAACGAGCTTACTCAATCGAAAAATACTATCGAGTCTGAACTAGGACGTAAGGTTGTTTCATTTTGTTATCCAAATGGTCAGATTAGTGATTATAATCCTTCTGTGATGCAAGCAGTGCAAAAAGCGGGTTATACCAATGCTGTTGTTGCTCATGGAACGTTAGTTGAAGCCAATGCAAATCGATTTGCATTAGAGCGTATTTCTGCGCCACACAATAACCAATTTTTTCAATATATGATAGATAGCCGCCCGTATCTTTCGCAGCAGAAAAAGAGTTTGATTGGGTCAAAATAATGAGCGAAAACCGGTCGAGTTTAAAGCCTATTTTGCGAAGGCTAAGTACCTTTGAGGAGGTAGGAAAAGAGCAATGGGATGAGCTAGTTGAGCGTAGCAAGGGGCCGTCTGTTTTTCAGACTTTTGGATGGCTTAATAGCTGGTGGGAAACATTTAAAGAACCTCGTTGGGAATTACTTTTAATTGCTGCGATTAATAATGATAGATTGGTCGGTTTGGCACCATTTTACTTGGATTTTACTGTCTCATCTGTGAGGAAGAAAAATCGTCATATCAAATTTATCGGTGAAGGTCATGGAGATTATCTGACTCTTATAATCGACTGTAAAATGGAGGATCTCATCGCATTATATGTTGAAGAAATCCTTCGATACACTAAAAGTATCGCGCAAGCTGTTCTTGGAGAAATTTCAGGTGAAACAGAGTTTGGACGTTATTTATATAAGGAGAGCATGCGATTCACTTCGCGAATTGAATGCGTTGGGAAAACTATTTGTCCTCGGTTTTCTTTGTTAAATACTAATTATGTAAATGCTATCTTGAGAAAAGATAGCCTAAGGCGTCATACAGCTAAACTGCGTAAGCTAGGGCAAATTACAGTAGAACATCACTTGGAAGCGGTAGATATTAACCCTTTATTAAGTCATTTCTTTGAGCAGCATATTGCTCGCTGGAGTAAAACTCGTTATCCTTCCTTTTTTTAAATTCACGAAACTGTACATTTTATCAGAATTTTATTCTAGCTCTCGCAGAGAATCAACGGATCATTTTCACAGTATTGAAGCTTGATAATTACCCAGTAGCCTATCATTTAGGATTAGTTTCTTATGGGGATTTTCTATGGTATAAACCTAGTTTTGATATTTCTCTCTCACAAGTATCCCTGGAGAGGTGATGCTGCGTGAATTATTTTTAATGGCTCTATCAAGGCAATTTAATAATTTTGATTTCACTCGTGGTGATGAAGGATTTAAGCGGAGATTCGCATCAGAGTATCCCATTAATCTCAGCTTTGTCGTTCATCAGAGTGTAATTAGTAAGATGTTATCTTATTTAACAAAAATATTGAAAACTTTAATTAAAAAAGGAATATCAAAATACAGATTCCATAATTTATTAATAAAGATTAAATTAATTTTATTTTGAAATCGATTTCGAAGTAAAATTTCAGTGAATAAAAATATAGATAAAATTTTGATAGTTAATACTTAATTATAATTTTATTATCTTAAAATTTCAGCTTTTAATTGAAGTAAAGTTTTAATAATTTGTTGCCTAATCACCACTCAAACGAATTCTTGAATGAAATCTGAAATGAATAAATCTAATCATTTTTTATTTAAAAATATATTTGCTCCCTTGTTATTTCTTATATGTTTAGAAGGCTGTACAAGAGAGGTTTTGCCATATGATGAGCGTGCTAATGCGCGTAGTGATCTTCAGGCGGCTCTTACTCAGGCAAAAAGTAAGAATAAATTGATACTAATAGTTTTTGGTGCCAACTGGTGTCCAGATTGTCGAGCGTTGGCAAACCAAATGGCAAAAGGTAAGTTAGCTGAGCGTGTCGCTGAGCGCTTTATAGTAGTCAAAATTGATGTAGGTAATTGGGATAAAAATCTAGATGTTGTTTATGAGTATGGCAATCCTATAAAAAAAGGTATTCCAGCTATCGCTGTATTGGCTTCCGATGGTAAGCTGTTACAATCAACAAAGGCGGGAGAACTCGCCTCGGCACGCAGTATGGGTGAAAATAGCATTCTTTTGGTATTTGATAAAATCTCTGAATCTTCTTTGTGATAGCTTTATAAGGCATAATTCTTTCGCTTTGTTTTGAGCTAAACCAGGAAAACTAAACATATATGTTTATAGTTATCAATAAAATACTTAGTATTCTTTCACCAAAGGAGAGAGCTTATCTCTATCTTTTGTTTCTAGCGTTAGTTTGTTTAGCAGGTATTGAGTTGCTTGGTGTTGCCTCAATCATGCCTTTTATGGCAGTAGTCGCTAATCCAGATGTAATTTATACTAATCGATGGTTAAAATTAACCTATGATTTTTTCGGGTTTACTAATCTTCAGGGATTTTTATTTTTTTTAGGGATGATTGTATTAGGGCTTTTAGTATTTAGTAATCTATTTAAAGCACTAACTACCTATTGGACACTAAAGCATGATAACGGTTTGAACTGTATGTTGGCTCGCCGTCTTTTAACTTCTTATTTAACACGCCCTTATGAGTTTTTTCTTAATAGAAATACATTTGAAATGGGCAAGAATGTACTTGCTGAAGTAAGAAATGTTATTGCCTTAATACTTAGTCCTATTATGGAGGCATTATCAGGGGCATTAGTAAGTTTTTTATTTTATCCCTTTTATTGGTTGTTAATCCCGCCATTGCTATTAGTATTATACTGGTTCTTGGGGAGCATACCTTGCTATATATTTAGTAGCATCTCGCCGCTTAAGTCGCATTGGTGTAGGTCAATTTCATGCTAATACTATGAAGTATAAGATTGCTAGTGAAGCTTTAGCGGGTATTAAAGATATAAAAATTTTGGGTAGAGAATCAGTGTTTTTAGATGAGTTTTTTAAGCATGCTCAGCGGCATGCTAAAGCCAATACTGTAGCCGGCACTGTTTCTAAAGTCCCCCGTTTTGCATTAGAAATTATTGCTTTTGGTGGTATCTTATTAATTATACTTTTTAATCTAGGATCTGAACGAGCATTTGATCAACTAATCCCTTTATTAGCGCTATATGCGCTGGCTGGCTATCGACTATTGCCAGCACTACAGCAGATTTTTTCAAGCATCTCAACGATTCGATATCATTTGCCTGCGCTTGATGCCTTATATTTGGATCTAAAGGAGAAGAAATTATAACTAAATCTGATAGTTATTTAGAAAAATTCAAAATTCAAAACCACTACCATTTACGCAAGAATTTTTCTGAGCGCTGTAACTTACCATTATCCAGGAATTCATGAGCTTGCTATTAAGGGATTAAATTTAGCTATTAAACCTAATACATCTATTGGTCTTGTAGGATCTACAGGCTCGGGTAAAACGACTACTGTCGATATTATTCTTGGTTTATTAACGCCGACTTCTGGTCAAATGCTTGTGGATGGTATTGAGATAAATTCAGATAATCTTGCGTGTTGGCAGCGCAATTTAGGTTATGTTCCTCAGCACATCTATTTAAGCGATGATACGATTACTCGTAATATTGCTTTTGGGGTCCCAAATCAGGAAATTGATATGACTGCGGTAATCCGTGCTGCCCGAATTGCTAATATGCATGAATTTATTGAAGGAGAGTTGCCAGAAAGTTATGAGACGATTATTGGTGAGCGAGGAGTGCGTCTTAGTGGGGGCCAACGCCAACGAATCGGAATTGCTCGTGCGCTCTATCGTGATCCTACCGTGCTAATTATGGATGAGGCTACAAGTGCGTTAGATGGAATTACTGAAGAAGCAGTGATGGAAGCGCTTCATAACTTATCAGGCAAAAAAACAGTTATAATGATTGCTCACCGGCTGACTACTGTGAAAGATTGTGACGTGATTTATTTATTAGAAGAAGGTCAAATTATTGACCAAGGGAAATTTTTTGATTTACAAAAGTCATCTAAATGGTTCCAGGCGGCGACAAAGGTAGAGGCTTAGCTTAACTCATGTTCGTTTTAGAAAACAATTAGCACTTAAAGAAAATGAGCGATAAGCCGTTAGTTTCAATAATTATTCCTGCTTATAATGCAGAATCTTTTATTGACGAGTGCTTACAGAGCATAATTCGACAAAGTTATAAGAATATTGAAATAATTGTTATAGATGATGGTTCTAAAGATAGAACTGCTAAAATAGTTAGTAACTACTCAAAGCATGTGCGTTATTTTTATCAAAACCCTACTGGAACTCCTGCAATTCCACGAAATGTAGGAATATCAAATAGTCGCGGCGAATACTTATGCTTTTTTGATAGCGACGATATTATGTCGCCAGAATATATTTTAAAACAAGTCGATTTTTTAGGGCGTCACCCTACGGTTGGAATGGTATTTTGCGATTACAGAAATTTTAATGAAGATGGTCCATATGAGCACTCGCAATTTGAAACGTGCCCACAGCTTTTACGCCTTATTAGGGAGTAATGAAGAAATTGTATTAAGTAATGCATGTAGAATTCTTGCTAGGGAAAATTTTGGAATTATGGGAACACTGATGATTAGGCGGAGCTATGTTGGAATATGAAAGAACTTTTAATACAGATTTGAAAGCATGTATAGATTTTTCTTTTACTATAAGCTAGCACGCTATACCCAAGTTGGGGTAATTAATTATCTTGGTCAAATGCGAAGATTTCATCAAAATAATATAACCGATAATAAATACAAGATGCTAGAAATGCGAATTCGCAGCCGCACTCTGTTATATGAGACTGAAGAAGATATGCAGGCTAAAAAACTACTAAGCAAATATCTTGCTTCTTGTTTGTCTTCCCGTGCTCGTCATAATGCAAATTATGGAAAATATAATCAAGCTATTCAAGACGAGTTGCAAGCGCTCAAGAGGAATTTTTGCTTTTCTCAATTATTAATAATCCTAAAGAGTTTTATTAGAATAGGTTTAAGAACCTCTGTTCTTAAATAAAAATGAAAATTTGATAGCTTTAGTAAATACTCAGGCCATGATGGCATTAGCCTAGTAGTTGACTAACCTTTGATTCATATATGGTGATAGTTCAGTGTCGCTGGAATCCTCCTTAGCATTCTTGATATAATTGTTAGGTTGGAAAAGGGGGGCGGGGCCCCCCCCCCCCCGCCCCAAATACGTTATTACCTCTGCCTTTAACGCTTTCAATTTTTAAAAGACTGTCTAAAAATTTGAAAAAAAACACTGCAATATCCGAATAATTTTTGAATGATTAGATGAGGCGCGCCGCTAGCGTACTTTAGCGTATATAACAAAGATACCAAGCGAAAATCTTAAATGTGAAAAATCAAACTCCATCCAAAATTAATATAAATTATAACTTACCTGATTATTATCAAGGTGGCAGTTTATACGTTTTTATTTGTTTTCTTGTATTTATTGTATTTAAATATTTACAAGGCGGCTATCGTTTTCCGGTACTTGGCTCTATTAGATTTGAGTTTTTATTAGGGAGCTTATTAGTTTTATTATCAATACCAGCATATTTTAATAATCCAAATCGACCTGTTTCAGGTGTAGGTTTGGGATTTTGGATTGTTAGCTTTTTTTTAATTATAACAATTATGAGTTTTTTTTCTTATACGCCCGAATTATCTTATGATATATTTATAGACCGTGTTTTTAAATTTTCTTTAGTAGGTTTTTTTATTGTCGCATTTGTTACTACCCCCGCGCGATTAGCTTTTTTTTTAGGGGCTGTCTTGTTAGCATATATGAAGATGGGGCAAGAAGGCTTGTTAGGTGTGATTACAGGTTCGCTGGTTTGGCAAAATCAGGGAATTCCAAGGCTACATGGCTCAACACCAATTTATCGTCATCCAAATTCTTTTTCCGGGCATGGCATTAGGGTGTTTGCCTTTTTTGTTTTATTTTTATGGAGTTGTTCATAGGTATTTGAAGTTAATATTGTTAATTCAATTTGTATTTGTTTTTAATATTATTCTCTTCACGGGTTCGAGAACTGGCTATGTAGCCATGATTATTGGGATTATATTGATAATCTTGAAATCTAATAATCGTGGGATATTATTTCTTATAATACTACTTATTTGGTTTCGTGGGCTAAATTTGTTCCAGAGCCTTATATTGTGAGAGTCGAAACTATTTTTACTCAAAAAGACATAGAAGGAGGTTCTATTGATAGCAGGAAACAAATTTTAGGAGATGCTTGGCAGATATTTATTGATAATCCCTTAGGCGTAGGTGTAGGTGCTTTTCCAGCAGTACGTGAAAATATATATGGAAGAAGCCAGGATACTCATAATTTATATTTAGAAGTTGCAACTAATCTTGGATTACAAGGCTTAATTATATTTCTCGGACTTATATTTTCTGTTTTTCAGCTTATATTCAATCTCCAAGCAAGTTTAATCTTTCAGATCAGAAAAATAACTCGTTTTTTGATGGTTTATTCTGAAAATCCATTAGTTATTTGCTCCGGGAAGTTGCGTGAACACCTTCAAGATCTACGAATTATGTATGCCACTTGTTTATCTATATTTATTTTTATAGTTATTAGGCTTGTCTTAGGTTTTTTTGGTATGGATCTTTATGAAATCTATTGGTGGTTTATAATTGGTGTGGTAGTCGCATTATGGAATATGAATTCTGTTGCTCAATATAAGACGGCTGAGCTTTGTGATGACAGCTTGTTATTAGAAGATAAAACTGATAACCAATTATAATTTGGATTTTTACATTTGCAAGTATAAAAGCTGGCTTTAATTTATCTTTTTAACACTTTATTATGATACTAAAAGTACTTCATCTTATTGATAGTGGTGGCTTGTATGGTGCCGAGAAGATGCTTCTCGCTCTAGTTAAGCAGCAACTCCAACAGGGGTTGACTCCCATGATATTAAGTGCAGGTGAGCCTGGAATTGTCGAAAAACCCTTTGAGGTAGAAGCTCAACAACTATCACTTCCTGTGATACAATGGCGCATGAAGCCTGGTTTTAATATTATTGAATCTCTTCGTATTATTAAATGGGCTCGAGAAAAATGTTGACTTAATCCATACCCATGGATTCAAATTCAATTTTTTAATGGGAATCCTTCCGAAGACAGTACGATACATACCACAGATAGTAACTTTGCATGGTCATGTGCCTGCTGCCCTATTTAGCAAAATGTGGTTATATCAAACAGTTGATTACCTTATTCTTTCTCGAACTGCAAAGATTATTGTAGTAAATGAAGAGATGAGAGATTTTCCACTGATTAAGGCCCTCCCCAGATTTAAGGTTGCACATATATCTAATGGAATTGAAGTGCATGCCGCAACAAAATCTTTATTGCCTTCTAGAGTAGCTAGTTTTATCTCCAAGCATCATATCAATCTTGTTGCAATAGGTAGGCTCTCACCTGAGAAGGGATTTCACTTGCTTATTGAGGCCTTGGTAAACCAAAAAATTGACCTTAGATCAATTGGAGTTTGTATTTTAGGTGAAGGAAGTCTTCAGTCTTACCTGCAAGAATGCATTGAACGCAGAAAACTTGAAGGACAGATACTTCTTGGGGGATATGTATCGAATGCCGATAGTTTGCTTCATCATTTCGACGCTTTAGTTATGCCCTCGCTCACAGAAGGATTACCTATTACAGTTTTAGAAGCAATGAGGATCAAGGTTAATTGAGATGAGCCTATCGATTGAAACCCTATACTATAGCTTACCAGTGGTTTTACAAAATATTCTTGTGAGTAGTTATGGATTAAAACTTTATTATGAAAGATATAATCAAAATGCGGTTAAATACTTAAAAAATTAAAAAAATCAGAATTGCTTGATGCAAATGGAATGAGGAGATTACAGGAAGAGCTTTTTGTACCGCTTGCTCGAAATGCTATTAAATCGGTTCCCTATTATCAGCAGTGGGCAAAATCTGAAAAAATCGAAGCATCTGATATTCAAGGCTTACCAGATCTCAAATATTTTCCTATTTTAGAAAAACAACAGATACGTGAAAACCCAAAGCAATTTATATCGGTCCATCATAAGAAGCTCATCAAATTATATACGAGTGGAACTAGCGGTACTCCAATTACGATATTTACTGATCGAGATTCACGCACATTGCATTATGCTTTTTTTTCTAGATTGCGAAGTTGGTTCGGACTAAAATCCCATAGTAGACGTGCAACTTTTTTGGCCGTGTTATCATGCTCCCTGAGCAAAATAAGAGTCCTTTCTGGCGGTATGATTTTGCTCAAAATAATCTGTTAATGTCCTCTTATCATCTTTCAGAGAAAAATCTTCCTAGTTATTATAATAAGCTGAAGATTTATGCTCCCGAGGAGATTATTGGTTACCCATCAAGTCTTTACCGAATCGCTCGTTATATTTTAGATTCAGGAAAACAACCTCTGAAACCATATGTTGTAATAACTACCGCTGAAACGCTCCTGGCTTACCAACGGGTAGCACTAGAAAATGCCTTTGCTTGTCCTATTATTGACCAGTATGGATGTACTGAAATGGCTTTCTTTGCCTCTCAGTGTGAATATGGGACGATGCACTTTCATCCAGAGCATAGTATTGTTGAGATTCTAGATCAGAATGCGGATCTGGCTAATGAGGGTACTGGCGCATTAATATCAACGGGATTAGTTAATCAATCAATGCCTCTTATTCGGTACAAAGTCGGTGACCGAGTATCAATCGCATCAGAAAAATACGATGTCAGTGTGGAAGAGCGTTTCCAATTATTCAAGAAGTTGAAGGACGTCTCGATGATGTATTGTATCAAAAAAATGGCACGCCTATTGGAAGATTAGATCCTATATTTAAAGGTGGTACAGGAGTTCGTGAGGCACAAATCATTCAGAATTCAGATGGTAATATCATAGTAAAATTAGTCCCAGCTGAAAATTTTAATGCAGTCCATAAAGAATGGCTGGTAGCTCAGTTACAAGCACGCTTAGGGAAAGATATAAACATTACTGTTGATCTAGTGTCTTTCATAGAGAAATCTCGCAACGGCAAATTCCAGGCGGTTAAGAGTGAATACAAGCGATAATCGATGCCTGCGGCTGATGTTTGTCGGTGATATCTCTCTAGGAGAACATTTTTTCTCGTTTGGACATGGTCCTAGGACCCTGCTCGAAGAGGGAAGAAATCCTATGGAAGGTTGTAAGCAGCTATTTGGTAAAGCACACTTAGTTATTGGAAATTTAGAAGGCCCAATATCTGATTTTGATTATAAGCCAAGTAGTGCGCTTAGTAGGGTTTTTAGAGGTGGCAATCATTCTGCAAAAGCTTTGAGCCATGTAGGAGTTAATGTGGTTAGTGTTGCTAATAACCATAGCCTGCAACATGGATTAGAATGCTTTTGGGAAAGTATAAAGAATCTTGAAGCGGCAAAAGTTGTAGTTATTGGAAAAAGTCGAGCGATTGAAAGGTGGACTATTCTCACAGTACTTGGGAAGCGCATCGGCTTAATAGCAGCTTCGGACGTTAAAGATCAAAACTATATACCAAATAATAGTTATAGAATGCTAGATGTGGATGAGTTAGTTTTAGATATAAGGGCGCTGAAATCTGAGTGTGATATTGTTATACTTGCTTTACATTGGGGATTGGAAAGTGATACTTTACCAAATGCTTCATTAAAAGAAATGGGTAACCAGTTCTTGCAAGCCGGAGCTGACATTATTATTGGCCATCATCCTCATATTTTCTATCCTGTATTTGCAAATAATACCCATGTTATTGCCCATAGTCTGGGCAATTTTGTTTTTGATTTACCCTGGAGTGAACAATTACGTCGTAGTGCTATTCTTGACATCTGCTTTAATGCAATGGACAAGTTATCCTCCGTATCTTTATGGCCAGTTCATATTTCTAGGAGGGGTAGTCCTACGTTAGCTGGTGAAGAGGTTAGGGTGCCACTGACTGAAGTTTCGGGTTTAGCCAATCCATATGATCTATTTCATTTTAAATCTTTAGGTTCTTTTGTATGGCTCAGAAAAATTATTTACTTTGCCATAATGCTACCTTTTGGTGCTACCCATGTAAAAATTGACTTTCTGCTTTGGAAAATAAGATGCAAACTAAGCCGTTAAGAGTAATACATTTTGTTCATTGGCCTGCGAGTGGTATTACAGAAGTTATTCGTCAGATTGTTGTCTCGTGTAAGAATGATAATGTAGACTATTCTGTTTTTCTCTTAACAAGTGATGAAGAGTTTGATTCAAATTTTCGGTGGTGCCCTAACCGATTTCAGTTTTTTTATGATAAGAAAAAATTAGCAGCTATACTAAGGTGCTTAAAAGCCATACGTTATAGCAAGCCTCATATTATACATTGCCATTCAATATCTCCAGCACTCATTGCATGTTTTTTGTTTCGAGGAAAAAAAGTTTTTCATCTTCATAATGAATATCCATATCTTTTTGAGAATAATTATTATTATAAAGTAAAACGCTTTGTATTAGATTGGAATGTATTGGTTTTTTCGTATTTTTTTTATATGCGTTAGTAACAAAGTAACAAATCGTCTCAGTGAATTAGGTATCAGTCAGGCAAAATTTTTGCCGAATTGTATTGAAAAAGTGGGTCCAATAAAAAAAATCAACAATGAAAAGCTTAAATCTACGATCAAAGCTGTTACAATTAGTCGCCTGCATCCTCAAAAAAACCTTCTTAACTGTGTAGAAGCAATTGCACTTCTTCGAGAAAGAGGTTGCTCAATTAGTTATCATATCTATGGAAAAGGTGAGCTTGAAGAGGCGCTTGCTAAAAAGATTCATGAGCTCAATTTAAGCAAACAAGTTATCTTGGCAGGATATACTTTTAACCCTGCTCAGGCTCTCATGGATTTTGATGTATATTTGTCAGGGTCTTTGTATGAAGGTTTTCCCTTGTCACTACTTCAGGCTATGCGGGCCGGAATCCCTATTTGTAGTACTAATGTAGGGGAACTTGTGATGAATTTAAGTGATAAAAGAGATTTTTTTGAAATAAAAGGATTCTCTTCAGAGGCTATTGCCGCTGTCATTCAGATGATTCTTAGGGTGTTAATTTATGAATATCTGTTTCGTATATAAAGAAGATTATCCTTGGGATGTTAGGGTAGAAAAAATTTGTAATAGCTTGATAAAGGAGGGGCACTCCTTATTTCTTGTTTGTAGGAATACCAAAAATAGACAGCGCAAAGAAAAATATAAAGATATTCAATTGGTTAGACTGCCATCTTTTGGGGGTAGTAAAATTGGAAATATTGCTTCTTTCTCTATTTTTATAAACCCTATTTGGATTTATTATATTTTTGATTGCGTGCGTCGGCATAAAATTAATTTGATAATTGTACGAGATTTACCGTTAGTTTTAGCAGCGGTTTTGGTAGCAAAAATCTTTAAAATAAAGATATTTTTTGACATGGCAGAATGCTATCCTGAAATGTATTCAGCCATGCTTAAATATGGTAATAATAAATTTCTAAACTTTTTTCTCAGAAATCCACCTCTAACTAATATTATAGAATGGTTAGCTATAAAATCTGTAGACCATACGTTTGTGGTTGTAGAAGAGTCAAGAGATAGGTTGTTAAAAAAGGTATCAGATTCAGAGAAAATATCGATTCTCGGAAATACTCCGTTTTTGTACGATATTACGTATAATGAAGCTGAAGATGACCATAAGAAATCATTAAAAATCGTGTATGTGGGCTTTATAACTTCCTTACGAGGAATTGAGAATGCCATTTTAGGATTAAAAGAATATTATTCTATTAATTTGGCAACAGCAGTTAAATTTGAGTTGCACATTTTAGGTGATGGAAGTGAATTAGAATATTTAAAGAGTTTAGTTGTAAAAGTAAAGCTTAAGGATTTTATTTTTTTTCATGGATGGGTAAAACCAGAGAATATAAATTCATTTTTTAAGCAAAGTGATATCGGTATTGTTCCTCATCGTGTTTGCGCGCATACAAATACAACTGTGCCAAATAAATTATATGATTATATGGCTATGGGGCTGCCGGTATTAGCTAGTAATACAAAATCTGTAAAAAGAATTATCGAAGAATGACCAATGTGGATTAATCTTTGAGGATGGTAATTTTACTGAATTTGCGAAATGCCTTAAGCAGTTAGAAGATTTTAAAACAAGAAAATTGTTAGGAAGTAATGGTAGGCGTGCTATCGAAGAAAAATATAATTGGGATAAGGATGTAATGAGCTTAATTTCTATAGTTCATAAGGCCGGTATTTAATATCTCCCCGAAAGTCAATTGGGGTTCCTCGCCGTGTTTATGAACCAAAACTAAATTAGGGCGGGGTTACTGATGGACTCGAGCCACCCAATACCCCGCACCCCTGAATCAGATTGTACGCCTGATACAGTCTTTTTTTTGCTGTTCAGACCAACTTAAAATCTATGGGGTAACTCTAAGATTTTGTAGGAGCAGTTATTGAAGAAGAAGCAGCGGCAGCAGCACCAATATCAACTTTATAGCCCGCTTTATTTACATTACCGTTATCGTCTACAACATATAAAAAGGCCGCTTCCCCCTTGTTGAAGTTGCCTTGGTTTACTTTGATGGTTATTGAGCTGTCGGACCATGCAGTAGGTATTTGGACTTCGTACAGTGGAGCTATCATAATCAGCATTATTTCCCAATTCGATGTGTGCCCAAGTCCCATTATCTATATAGACATTATCTACATAGATATCCGCACCCCCATTTGCAGCACAACTGCCAGCCGCATCTAATCCCCAATAATGACCGATACGTAATTGGCTTAGATGGCGGTCAGCAGCACATCGGGTTTGTGCAGTTATATCCCAATCCTTAGTCATTTTATCCCCCTGCTTAGGATCATTTGAGTACTGTATGACTCTTCCGGTTTGAGTGGTTGCAGGGTTGGATTCTTTAAAGTAGACCTGATAATGATACCAAACGCCACCTTCAACTGGCTTCCCAACCCAATAGGTATGCTGCATTTTACAACTGGTATCATCAATATTCATATTTTGATAATTACATCCTAGACCATATCTGTAAGTAATAGTGTCGTCTTTACCATAGAGCCGCCACGGTTTAAAGTTTCTACTATTATTATCAACTCGATCAACGTAGAACCAATAATCCATATAAAATTTGGAGAAAGTGGCATTTTTGCTAAGCGAAACGTTGTAGATACCGTTTTTGAAAGGATGCCATGCACTCATGCTTCCAGCATGAGGCTTAGCCGTACTATATTTTACAGCATTAGAACCTTCTCCAACCTGCCATTGTCCTATTTTTGCTTGATTGACTCCAACATATCCACCATTGGGCCTATCTTCAAAGTCATCCCATAGCCAAGGCTGCGGTGTAGGAGTTGGCTTCTGACCAAATCCATTGCCTGAAATAGTTACTGAATTATCTTTAGCAACAGAACCATTAACCCCACTGATAGCAGGCTCGCTATGTGCGTGTAAAGTATATACAGCCATGGATAACCCAATTATTTTTATCAAAGAATTGGTACTTAGATTTGTGTTGAATTTGGTGGTCATGCTGATCTCTCCGTTAAATTCATTTTTCAAAGTATTACACAGCAATAAGTGCAAAATCAATTTAGGAGTTACACAAAGGAATTGAGGTAGTTAATCCGGCTTTGCTAAATGGCTGCTGAATCGCTAGGAAACTCTGCGCAGGAGCAACAGAAGGTGTAACTTCTGAGGTGTGATTAGGGGTACAGGTTCAATTTGACTGTGCTAAGTAAGAAGTCTGCTAGACTCTTGAGATCGCCTCAGTGAAATCTACTCATGGCGATCATATGGTTATATATGATCGCCATGTACTGTACCCATTTAATTTTAATTTCTAGTAATAACCACGTTATTGAGAGTGGTCGTATTAAGCACTGTTGCGTTGTGACTGGTAAGCGCCAAGCCTACATAGACGTTGGTAATCATGTTTATAGTAGCTGATCCTACCTTAGTCCAAGTTGTGCCGTTGGCCGATTGGTAAGCAGTAAACACATTGCCAGAACGCACCAGTTTGACCCAGTAGGGAGCCTTAGCGGCGACGGTGCCAGCAGTGTGAGCACTCAATCCAGCGGTCACTGCCCGACGCTGAAAAGCGACTCCATAGCTTGGGGTAAGGGCCACCATTGCGTGCCGAGCGTTGCTGTCTAGGCTCTCTCGGATCATCACACCAGACTTGGCCCAAGCATTGGTATTGGTCAAACCAGACACCCGCGCAACGATGGTACCGTCTCCGGTTAATGATTGATAAACAAAGTGGAAACTATCACTTTTACCCCAGATGTCGGTACCTGCGCCTTTAATGGTGTATGCGCCATTAGTATAGCCGGCGCTTCCTGCTAAATTGACAGTCCCGATGTCTTTTTGAAGCCAGGGAGCGGGTAGAACTGTGTTGTCTGCTTTAACAGTGATGGTCACGGTTTTGACGGTGCTGGCGCCGCCTGGGCCGCTGGCTATCAGGCTGGCGGTGAAGGTGCCGGCTTTAAGGTAGGTGTTAGAGGGGTTCTGCAACGTGCTGGTGTTGCCATCGCCAAAATTCCAAGACCAACTGGTGGCGTTCGTCGAACTGTCGCTGAACTCAACTTTTAAAGGCGCGGTGCCGCTCGTCGGCGTTGCGCTGAAATTGGCAACGGGCGCGATGGCGGTGACTGAAATGGTTTTAGTGGTAGTAGTGCTGCCACTTGCGTTGGTCACAGTCAACTTAACAGCATAAGTGCCCGCCGCGCTATAGGTCTTAGAAACTTTTGGTGTGGTGCTGGTGGTGCCGTCGCCCAGATCCCAAAGGCGGCTAGCAATGATGCCGGTCGAAGTGTCGATCAATGTGACGACCAACGATGCGACACCAGAAGTTGGGGTGGCGTTGAAACTGGCGCTCGGCGCGGGGGTTGTGGGCTTGCTGACTGAAATGTAGCCGGTTTTGGTGGCGGTATTGCTGCCCCCTGGCCCAGTAGCAGTTAGTGAAACGGTATAAGTACCCGCATTTGAATAGGCCTTGGAAGGGTTCTTGTCAGCGCTGGTGGTGCCATCGCCGAAATTCCACAGCCAGCCCGTAACGTTACCGGTTGAGCTATTAGCGAAAGTCACGGTAAGCGGCGCGACACCGGAAGTGATGTTTGCGCTGAAGTTGGCGCTAGGAACCGCAAACGCGATGGTATAACTAAATTCTTCGGATAAATTGCTTTCATTGGCGGCGCTATCATAAGCCTGGATAGCGAAATAATAGGTCTTGCCATCCTCGAGACCATCAATGGTGGCAGGAGCACATCTGTACTTACCTTAACATGGGAGCTATAAGCGTCGCCGCTGCTGGTTTCGCTGAGGGGTCTGGGGCTGGTTCCATAGTAAACTACATAACCGGCTACCGGGTTAGCACTGGAACTGTAACTGGGATTCCAGCCCAGCTTGATCTGAGCGGCGAAAGCCTGAGCGGTGAATAAAACGCTTAGTACGCTTACCCAGGCCAATAAACGCCAGATAGGTTTGAGCAGCATCGATCGTGAAACTGTGGCAGACATTATCTAGTTCTCCTGAGTTATAAATGCCCCGCGAACATGGCATTTTCCCAGAAGAATTGAAGAATTATGCTATCTCTGGAACGCTATTTTGTTCGCTTGGCGACCCTGCGACCCTGCTTCAATGTTCCGAAGGTTAGGCCAGTGGCTTTGCGTCGCTACCTTTCGGCAGCTTTGCCTTTAGCAAGCAGGTACTAATATAGGCAATAAAAATTTGCCATGCAAGCATTTTTGGCTCAAATAATTTAAAAAAAGATAGAATGTATTATTTTTCATATAAATTAGCTCAAAATGGACTGATTATGTTGAATAATAAAATAATAATTATTATTAATAATCAGTATTTATGTAATTTTCATGATTATCTTTGTTGTATCCACTCATACTGTGTCCGATTTTTCATCAGGCCAGTCTGGGGAGCGGCGGAATATTGCCAAGCGGCCAAGCTGCCAGCCAACAGCAAAGCGCCCAAAAGGATAGCGAAGGCGATCTTCCAACCGCTGTAGGGGCGTTCGCCTTGCACTTTGCCAGTTCGGCCGTTCACCACGAAGCGATAGGTTTTGCCGCGAAATCGGAATGCCGACAGCCAGATCGGCAGTAAGATATGCTTGAACCGAATGTCATCATACCGAGTGTCGGTGGCGTGGATACGCTGCTGATCGCCGCCAATGTCCTGCCGTATATCGCCCTGAATGATCCATGCCATCCGTTCGCGGGCGCGTTCAAAACCTGGCTCCAGCGCCACTTGATACATTTCGCTCAAAAAACCGCTCAGATATTCTTCCTGATACGGTACCAAGTTCGCCAAATCCCAAGGCTCTAATTGTTCGGTCACCGCCTGGGGAAGCGAGCGGCTGGCCAGCACCAACACATCGTCAAAAAAGCGTGATACCGTGCCCGCCGCTAGTGTCCAACGCACCTTGATGACGGTGCGGACCCGCTCTACTTCTTGGCCGTTTTCGATGGCAAAATAGCGCTCCTGCACGTGATAGTTGTCACCGCGTTCTCCTTGATAGCGGGTGGTGGTATCGGCGTCATAAGTCCAATAGGGCACGTACATTCCCACCAGGCGATTATCGTTACGGGCATAGTGCTTTAACTTGCCCGGCGCGAACCACAGCCCGCCCAGCCACTGTTGAAACACCGCCCAGGCTTGCTCGCGCCGGATTTGAAATGGCAGCAACGCCTGTACCTCCAATTGGCGGTGGCGCTCGGTTTTCGCCACCACCGGCGATCCACAAAAAGGGCACTGGCCAGCGTGGGTGGCGGCGTCGAAGCGGTAAGCGGCGTTGCAAGACTCGCAGTGGATGGCGATGTTTTCACGAACGACGGCGTTTGTGGCCGACTTTGCTAATACCTGCCGAAAATCCTGTTCGAGGATTGGAGTCGCCGGACTCGCAATCTGATGTTGGTAGCCGCAATAGCGGCAGCGCAACGCGCTGGCGTCAGGGGCATACTCAAAAGAAGCGCCGCACTGCGGGCAGGGAAAACGGCGAGGGTCATTCTCGGAGTCAGCGGAAGAGTGGGTCTGAGGGTCTTGGGGCATGGCCAAAGCTCTTGCAAAGGAGTTCTCGGATTTTGAAAGAGTCTACCAGCAGCGTCTTGCCGGTGTGATCTCTAAAGTAGCGTCGAGCGGAAACGATCTTTTCGAATGTTATTACGGTATCTGCGTTTGATTTTTCCAAGGGAGTTATGGTGAATTCGGCTATCGAACTCACGTTGACGCAATCTTTCGATTTTCTGCTCCACGTCGCGGTGGTGCGGCCGGTTTTCCTGTGGGGCGCGCCTGGCATCGGCAAAACAGCACTGGTCAATCGCTTCGCGGTGGCGGTCGGGCTGGAGTGCGTGTCGTTGCTGGGCAGCCAATTGGCCCCGGAGGATTTGCTGGGCGTACCAAAAATCGACGGTGATTGCTCGCGGTTTTTCCCGCCCGCCAACATCGTCCGTCAGCAGCCGTTCGTGCTGTTTCTCGATGAACTCAATGCCGCCAGTCATGATATTCAAAAGGCGTTTTATTCGCTGATTTTGGAACAGCGGGTGGGCGAGTACCGTTTGCCCTCCGGCACTATCGTCATTGGCGCGGGCAATCGGGCCAAGGATGCCGCCATCGTCAAGCCGATGCCGTCGGCCCTGATCAACCGGCTGGTGCATATTCATCTGCGCGCCCAGCACCGCGAATGGCTGGCGTGGGCGGTGGATGAGGGCGGCATTCATCCATGGGTGGTGGAATACATTCAGCTTCGTCCCGACCACCTGTGGAACGAGCCGCCGAAGCATGAAGAGCCGTTTTCGACCCCGCGCTCCTGGCACATGCTGTCCGACGCTTTACATTCCTACGGGGATACGCTGGGCGAGGACATGCTTGAAGCGCTGGCATTTGGCTTGCTGACCCCGGCCCATGCCGGCCAGTTCAAGGGCTTTATCAAGCAGTTGCGGCAACGGCACACGCTGGCGGCGATTTTGAAAGGCGACGCCCATTGGCCCGCCGATCCAGCGGATCGGGACATTCTGTATTTTCTGGCCCAGTCGTTTCGCGGTTATCTGCGCAAGGAACTGCCGGAGGATGAAGCGTCGCTGCGCCAGGAACACAAGCAATTGTCGATGCGAGCGAAAAATCTGCTGCGGGATTTGGCGCGAATCAGCGTGGAAATGGCACAGACCATTGTGATCGAAGACGACGAAGGCCAGCGCTTGCCGCCCTGGTTTCTGGTGGAGGTTGCCAGAGATTTGCCGCGCTTGGCGGAGCGCCGGACGAGCAAGTAATGCGCCGCAAAGCCACCGAAACCGCCGCGCGGCAGAATTTTGAGCAAGGCCGGTATTTGGCCAGTCAAGCGCCGCTTGACGCCATCGCCAGCGCGGCTCACATCCGTTTCGACGAAAAGCAGCAACAGGTCGGCGCCAAGGGCTGGCTCGTATTGTCGCCGGACGGTTATTTTTGGGTGCATCCCAAGCGCTTGGCCGAGCCTGGTGAGTGGGCGCGGGTGCTGGCGCTGGCTTATGTCTGCCTCGGCTTCGGTTTGGTGCGCCAGCGCGAACCGCAGGTGTTATGGGAAATCGCTGCTTTGCTGGTGGCGGAGCGATTTTGTCAGGAAGCGGCCATCGGAGTGAGCTCGGAAATTTTCTTGCACCCGCCGATAGAGATTCCGGTCAGTGGCGAAGAACCCTTGTTTCGCGCGCTGGTCACCGAGGGCTGTGATCCCGGACTCTTGCTGTGGCACGAAACGCTGTGCGGCAAAGGCCGGACGATGTTTCAGCCGTTAAACGAACCTTCGACTGGCTATAAACCACACTTGCCGCATTGGCAAAACCTGCTGGCCGATGGCATCGCCCGCAGCGTGGGACAGGCCATCGAAAAAGCCAGCGGCCGAATCAGTGCGAGCGGGACCGCGCGTCGCTTGACCCCCGGCCTGAAGGCGCAACGCCGTTTGGTCAACAGCCATCCCTTGCTGGGCGCGCTGGCGATCGGTTTTGCTCTGGAAGAAGACCCGCGCGTTTGCCAGTTGCATGATATCCGGGTAGCCGCCATCGACGTGGGCAGTCGCACCATCTGGATCAATCCGGCGGCGGGCTTAAACGAGGCCGAATGCCTGTTCGTGTTCGCCCATGAATTATTGCATGCCGGGTTGAACCACAGTTCGCGCCGCCGGGGCCGTGATGCGCTGTTATGGAATGTGGCCTGCGATTTCGTCATCAACGGCTGGTTGATCGAAATGGGCATTGGCGCGCCGCCGGTTTTGGGCGTGCTGCACGATCCCGACTTTCAGGGAAAATCCGCCGAGGAGATTTACGACCAACTGGCGCGCGATCTGCGCCGCGCCCGCAAGTTGGCGACCTTGCGCGGGCCGGGAATGCCGGATTTATTGGGTCGGGAGGAAGGGAGTATCTTTGTCGATGCCGAGGCGTATTGTCGCCGGGCGTTATGGCAAGGGATGGAGCGGTGCCTGATGAGCGGGCGCGGTACCTTGCCAGCGGGACTGGTGGAAGAAATCCGCAGCTTGGCCCAGCCGCCGATTCCGTGGGACGTGCGGCTGGCCTATTGGTTCGACGAGCATTTTCCGCCGCCGGAGCGGCATCGCAGTTACGCCCGACCCTCGCGGCGGCAGAGCAGCACCCCGGAGATTCCCCGTCCGTCGATCCTCAAGCCGCCGGAGGAGGAACGGCGGGCGCGGGTGTTCGGCGTGGTGCTGGATACCTCCGGCTCAATGGAACCGAAATTGCTCGGCAAGGCCATTGGGGCTATCGCCAGCTACGCTCAGGCGCGGGAGGTGTTTGCGGTGCGGCTGGTCTATTGCGACGCCACTGCCTACGATGCCGGCTGGCTACCGCCGGAAAGCCTGCTGGAGCGGATCGCGGTGAAAGGCCGAGGCGGGACGGTGTTGCAGCCAGGGGTAGACTGTTTGCGAAACGCCGCCCGGCGCGGCGATTTTCCGCCCCGCGGGCCGGTGTTGCTGATCACCGATGGCTATTGCGAGGACGTTTTGAATATCGACTTCGAACACGCCTTTCTGGTGCCGGAAGGGAACCGGCTGCCGTTCGCGCCGCGTGGCGAGGTGTTTTGGGTAAGGTGATATCGGAAAAAATTGCTCATCCCTGGCAATCTTTTTAGACTAGACTCAATGAACTTAGTCTATGGGCGAACCATGCAAACCATCAATATCCATGAAGCCAAAACGCATCTGTCGCGACTGGTCGAACAGGCGGCCAGAGGCGAGCCATTCATGATCGCCAAAGCCGGTAAGCCCCTGGTGAAGGTGATGGCGTTGGATGCCCCGGAAGCCGGACAACAGCGGCGACTGGGGTTTCTAGCCGGATACCTTGCCGTTCCTGAAGATTTTGATCGCATGGGGGATCAGGAAATCGAGCGGCTATTCGGTGATGAAGCGTGAAATGGCTGTTGGACACCCATCTGCTGCTGTGGGCGGCGGGAGCTCCTGAGCGGTTGTCGGTGGAAGCACGAATGCTGCTCAACGATCCAGCGCATGAACTGCTCTTTAGCACGGCGAGTTTATGGGAAATTGCGATCAAGCACGGATTGGGACGAGCGGATTTCCAGGTGGATTCTCGGTTATTACGTCGTGGTTTACTGGATCATGGTTATCACGAAGTGCCGATTACCAGCGCTCACGCCGTGGCGGTCGAAGCCTTACCGCCGCTCCACCAAGACCCGTTCGACCCCCTCCTGATCGCTCAGGCATTGGTGGAGGGCATCATGTTGCTGACCGCCGATGAGCGGGTCGCTCAGTACCCTGGCTCGATTAAAAAGGTGTGAACTGTAGGCCCTCGCCTTGAAAATGCTCTCTTCATGGATCGCAGGTTTGGCAAGGCGGGCGATTTACTAATGGAATCTGGTTCTGAATTAAGGAAAACCGATGTTGCTCACCCTCACCAATACCCAGCCACCCGCCACTGATCTGGGTTTTTTACTCTACAAACACCCGCAACGCGTGCAGCACTATCCTCTCAGCTTTGGGACGGCCCATGTGTTTTATCCCGAAGCGGACGCGGCGCGTTGTACCGCCTGTTTGCTGGTCGATGTTGATCCGATTGATCTGGTGCGCGGCAAAGCCACGGCCACCGGCGGCGGGCTGCTCGATCAATACGTCAACGACCGGCCCTATGCCGCGTCTTCGTTTCTGTCCGTCGCCATCGGGCGGGTCTTTGCAACGGCATTGTCGGGGCGCTGCGCCGATCACCCGGAATTAGTCAATCGGCCGTTGCCGCTGGTTGCCCATCTGCCGGTCGTGGCCACCCGCGCCGATGAAGGCTTTGTCCCCGCTCTGTTCGAGCCGCTGGGTTATCGGGTCGAGTGGCAACGGCTGCCGCTGGATGAACAATTCCCCGATTGGGGCCATAGCCCCTATGTGGCCTTGACGCTTTCCGCAACGGTTACAGTCAAGACCTTATTGTCACATCTATATGTGTTGCTGCCGGTGCTCGACAACGCCAAGCATTACTGGGTCGGGCAAGATGAACTGGAAAAGCTGCTACGGCATGGAGCGGATTGGCTGGCCGGGCATCCCGAAAAAGCGCGCATCGCCCGTCGTTATCTGCGCCACCAATGGAGCTTGGCGCGCGAGGCGTTGGCCCGGCTGGACGTGGTGGAGGAGGATGCGCCAGACGCAACGCCTCCAGAGGCGACGACTGGCGAATCAGTAACGGCGTCTGATTTGGCCTCGATCACGGTCGAGGAAGCGGCGGTCGAAGCGCCGCTGTCGCTCAATGAAACGCGGATTCGGACGGTGATTGCCGAACTGGAGGCGGCAAAAGTCCAGACCGTGGTCGATCTTGGTTGCGGTGACGGCAAGCTGTTGTCGCGCTTGTTAAAAGAGCAACGCTTGACCCGCTTGGTGGGGCTGGATGTGTCGGTGCGCGCCCTGGAAATCGCCGCCGACCGCTTGCGGCTCGACCGTCTGCCACAGCGGCAGCGGGAACGGATTCAACTGCTGCATGGCGGCTTGACCTACCGCGATGCTCGCATCGAAGGTTTCGAGGCCGCCACCGCCATCGAGGTGATCGAACATCTGGATGAAAACCGGCTGGCGGCCTTCGAGCGGGTGTTGTTCCAATGTGCGCGGCCGAAGTGGGTCATCGTGACCACGCCGAATGTCGAATACAACGTCAATTATCCGTTCTTACCGGCTGGTCAGTTGCGGCATCCCGATCACCGCTTCGAGTGGACACGCGCCGCGTTCGAAACATGGGGCCAGCGCGCCGCCGCCACCTTCGGCTATGGCGTGCGCTTTGCGCCGGTCGGTACGGTCGATCCCGCCGTCGGCCCGCCCACCCAAATGGCGGTATTCGCCCGTGACGATGGGCGGGGAGACGACGCATGAACATCACCGTTCCCGAACTGTCGCTGGTGGTGCTGATCGGCGCGTCCGGCGGCGGCAAATCCACCTTTGCCCGCCGCCACTTTCTGCCCACCGAGGTCATTTCTTCCGATACTTGTCGCGGGCTGGTGGCCGATGATGAAAACGACCAGTCAGCCACGCCGGATGCGTTTGATACTCTGCATTACATTGCCGGTAAACGCCTGAAAGGCGGGCGGTTGGCGGTGGTGGACGCCACCAATGTCCGCGCCGAAGATCGCAAGCCGCTGGTGCAACTGGCGCGCGACTACCACTGTCTGCCGGTCGCTATTGTGTTCGATTTGCCGGAACGGGTGTGCCGAGAACGTAATGCCGAGCGACCTGATCGCGACTTCGGCCCGCATGTCATCCGCAATCAAATAGGTAGTCTGCATCGTTCGCTGCGCGGCTTGGAGCGCGAAGGCTTCCGCTACGTCTATATGCTGCGCTCGACGGCGGACGTGGAGGCCGTGACCATCGAACGGCAACCACTGTGGAACAATAAGAAAACCGAAACGGGGCCGTTCGATATCATCGGCGATGTCCACGGTTGTTTCGACGAACTGTGCCGCCTGCTCGGCCGGCTCGGCTATCAACTCGACCGCGGCGGCGAGCGGTGGCGACTGTCGCACCCGCACGGGCGGAAAGTGGTGTTTGTTGGCGATCTGGTGGATCGTGGCCCCGGCACGCCGGACGTGTTGCGGCTGGCGATGGCCGCCATCCACAGCGGCGACGGCTATTGCGTGATCGGCAATCACGATCTGAAGCTATACAAAGCGTTGCGTGGAAAGCAGGTCAAAATCAGCCATGGGCTGGCCGAATCATTGGAGCAACTGGGCCGCGAGTCCGACGACTTCCGCGCCGAGGCGATGAAATTCCTCGACGGATTGGTCAGTCATTACGTGTTCGACGGCGGACGGTTGGTAGTAGCGCACGCGGGTTTACGCGCCGAAATGCAGGGGCGCGGCTCCGGCAAGGTGCGCGAATTCGCGATGTACGGCGAAACCACCGGCGAAACCGACGAGTATGGCCTGCCGGTGCGGTACAACTGGGCGGCGGATTATCGCGGTACGGCGCTGGTGGCTTATGGCCATACACCGGTATTGAATGCCGAATGGTTCAATAACACCATTTGCTTGGATACCGGCTGCGTGTTTGGCGGGCGATTGACCGCGCTGCGCTATCCCGAACGCGAACTGGTGGCGGAACCCGCGTTGCGGATGTATTACGAACCGCTGCGGCCGTTGGAGCCAGCGACCAGTGGTTCCTTGTCAATGCAGCAGGAAGCGGATGATTTGCTCGATCTGGCCGATTGTTCGGGCAAGCGCATCCTGCATCCCCGACTGGGGCATAGCGTGACGATCCGCCCGGAAAACGCCGCCGCCGCCCTGGAAGTGATGAGCCGCTTTGCCGCTAACCCGAAATGGTTGGTGTATTTGCCGCCCACCATGTCGCCAGCGGAAACCAGCGAGCGGGAGGGATTTTTGGAGCATCCCGCCGAAGCGCTCGATTACTACCGCCGGGCCGGGATCGGTGCGGTGGTGTGCCAAGAAAAACACATGGGTTCGCGCGCCGTGGTGGTGATCGCCAAGGATGAAGCGGCGGCCCAAGCCCGGTTTGGCATCGCCAACGAAGGGCAGGGCATCGTTTACACGCGCACCGGTCGGCGCTTTTTCACTGATGGCGAAATGGAGCGGCACTTATTGGGGCGGCTGGCCGGCGCCTTGAGCGCGGCCGGTTTTTGGGAAGCGTTCAACAGCGATTGGTTTGTACTGGATTGCGAGTTGATGCCCTGGTCGCTGAAAGCGCGTGAACTGCTGATCCGCCAATATGCCGCTGTCGGCGCGGCCAGCGGGGCGATGCTGGCGCAAACCCATCAGTTGCTGGAAATGGCTGGCGGACGTGGGATCGACATCGGCGAGTTATCCGCCGGTTATGCCGAACGCTGGCGCGATGCCCAGCGCTTTACCGACGCCTACCGCCGTTATTGCTGGCCGGTCACCTCTATTGATGATGTGCGCCTGGCTCCCTTTCATCTCTTGGCTTCGGAAGGCGGAGTGCATATCAACCAGACCCATGTGTGGCATATGGAGCAATTGCACAGGTTGGCGGCGGCGGATGCGTCGCTGTTGCTAGCGACCCATTATCGAGTGGCGGATTTGGCGGATGAAGCGGCTTGCGAAAGCGTGATCGACTGGTGGCTCGATTTAACGGAGAAAGGCGGCGAGGGGATGGTGGTCAAACCGCTGGATTTCGTCTCTGGAGAGGGTCAAAGCCGGATTCAACCGGCGGTTAAATGTCGGGGCCGCGAGTATTTGCGGATCATCTACGGTCCGGAATACACCGAGGCCCGGCATTTATCCCGTTTGCGGCGGCGGTCGCTGGGCGGCAAGCGGGCGCTGGCCTGGCGGGAATTTACGCTCGGTCTGGAAGCCTTGGAGCGGTTCATTGCTCGTAAACCGTTGCGGCAGGTCCATGAGTGCGTGTTTGGGGTGTTGGCGCTGGAATCGGAGCCGGTCGATCCAAGGTTATGAACTCTTGATGCTGTGACTCAGGGGGTTGTGATGGAGGGGCTTGATGTGGGGCGGCGTGAAGCGGATAAAGGCCAATAAAACTTCACTAAGATGTCCTAATTTTATAGGAATTATTATAAATCTTAGGCTCTTAGAGAGCGCCCTCTACCTAAGAGCCTATCGGGGATGGATTTCAGGAAAATATCGTGACCAAGGCATTACGGTTCAGTTTTCCAGCGCCGGTGAGCGGCAATTCGGCGGCCGGCCGGATTTGTTTGGGAATCTTATAATCGGCCAAATGGTCTCGGCAAAATGCTTTTAGCTCATCTTCCGACACCATCTTGCCCGCGTGGAAGACTACCAATGCCATGGGTGCTTGTCCCCATTTTGGATCGGCAATGCCAGCACAGATCGCCCCAGCGACGGCAGGGTGTTTCATCAGGGCTTGCTCGATTTCCTCTGGCGAGATGTTTTCTCCGCCAGAGATAAACATGTTATCCGCCCGCCCTTTGATGGAAATTAAACCCTCCTGATCCCGTACCGCCAAATCGCCGGTATAAATCCAGCCGTCTTGATTGATGACTTTTTCAGTTCGGGTCGGATCGTGCAGATAGCCGTCGAAGTTATGGGGGCTACGCAGGCAGAGAACGCCGATTTCACCTCGCTGGACTTCTTTCCCGGATTCCTGATCGACGATTTTGGCGTCGCAGTGAAACATGGAGGTACCGATGCTGGCCGAATGCGCCAGCAGCTCATCCAGTGAAGCGGAGCGCGGGATATAGGCAAAATTGGAGGGGCCAGCCTCTGTCATCCCGTAGGTTTGACTGATCGGAATACCTTTATCCAGAAAGACTTGCATCACGGCTTTTGAACACGGCGCGGCGGCTGTGGTGATCGCTTTCAATTTTGAGAAATCGGTTGCGCCAAATTTTGGATGAGCGATCAGGAATTGCAGCATCGCTTCCACCGCGCCGAAATTCTCAACCCGTCCTTCATTGATCAGTTCCAGCATCAGGCCCGGATTGAATTCGCGCAGCAAAATACTGGTAATGCCAGCGTGAAATAACGGCGTAAAAGTATTCCAGCCACCGATGTGAAAGAATGGGAAAGTAATCAGCACATTCTGATAGCTTCCCGCCAGTCCTGTGGCGAGAATATCAAACGAGTTCCAGACCATTTGCCGGTGAGAGACGATGCAAATTTTCGGCACCGCGGTTGTCCCGCCGGTATGGACGTATAAGCAACTATCATTCATCGCCAGCGGGATATTTACTTCGCTGGGAGCGGTTTTGAGGATGACGCTCTCAAAAATGTTCTGGTCATCATCAAGGTTGATTGTCCCGCCAACCGAGGAGGGAAGCGATAAGGTCGAGACCAGTTCGGTAAAGACGTTTTCGTAAAAAAGGACGCTCGGCTTAAGACGAGCCATCAAGTCATCCAACTCTGGCTTTTTCAACCGCTGGCTCAACGGCGCTAAAATAATGCCCAATTTGCCGCAGGCGAGATAAATGTCGATGGCTTCAATCCGATTGCGGCAAATCAGCGTGATGACATCGCCTTTGCGCAAGCCCAGCTCATCGCGCAGATAGACGCCCACCCGGCAAGCCCGGTCATTCATTTCCGCAAAGGTATAAGTCTTTTTCGTGGATGAGTCATAAAGGGCGGTGCGATGGGGTGTCAGGGCCGCGCGGCGTCCCGCCCAATCGCCAACCCAGTTCATGGGTAGATCGTCATAGTGCGCAATGAATCCCATGGCTGTTCGCTCCCAAAAACCTATTCAACGATAAACGATATCCTCGATACTTCGGCGCGACAGGCCGCTGCTACGAGAAATGGCTTGTGAAGTATAGGTGGAATTAACAAGTGCGGGTCAATAGAACCGTCACCCGAAAACTGTCGATCTGACGCGGGATACGGCCAAATCCACGCTATAGTTCAGGCATGGCTTTTCGAGGCGGGGTGAGTGAGGCGTCAGCATCCCGTTCCGGCATGGAGCGCGCCAACCATCTCACGCCGCCGACCGTTTTTCAGGCCGGCGGCGCGTCGTGGCTTGATAAGCCGGCCGGGTTTATCCGCCGATTGCGCCTTAAGCCTTTGTGGCGTAACCCACTGTTTTCAGAGCCACGCCGATCTCATCCAGAATAGCCGGATCATCAATGGTGGCGGGTACTTTATATTCCGTGCTATCAGCAATTTTGTGCATGGTGCCGCGCAGGATTTTGCCGGAACGCGTCTTGGGCAGGCGGTTGACCACCACGACGGTTTTGAACGCCGCCACTGGGCCGATCTGCTCGCGCACCATCGCCACCACTTCCTTGCAGATTTCCTCATGGGATCGCTCGACGCCGCTTTTCAAGACGATAAAGCCGAGCGGTAACTGGCCTTTCATCTCGTCGGTAACGCCGATCACCGCGCATTCCGCCACATCGTGATGCGAGGCCAAGATTTCTTCCATGGCCCCAGTCGATAAGCGATGGCCGGCGACATTGATCACATCGTCCACCCGCCCCATCACGAAAATATAGCCTTCTTCATCGATATAACCGCCATCGCCGGTGGTGTAATAGCCTGGATTTTCTTCGTAATAGGCTTCGCGGCAACGCTGTTCGGCATTCCACAGCGTGGTGAACGCACCAGGGGCCATCGGTAGCTTCATCACCAGCGCGCCTTCTTGATTGGCGCCCACTGGCTGCCCATCCGGCCCCAAGACTTGCACGTCCCAACCCGGCATGGCCTTGCTGGTCGAGCCGTATTTGACGGGGAAGCGTTCGATGCCAAGCGGCACGCCCGCGATGGCCCAGCCAGTTTCGGTTTGCCACCAGTGATCGATCACGGGCACCTGGAGGTGCTGTTCCGCCCATTGCAGAGTATCTGGATCGGAGCGTTCCCCCGCCAGAAACAGCGCGCGGAAATGTGATAAGTCGTATTGTTTGATCAACTGGCCGTCGGGATCTTCGCGTTTGATGGCGCGAAAGGCGGTGGGGGCGGTAAACAGCACCGGAATGCGGTGTTGGCTGATCACCCGCCAGAACGCCCCGGCATCCGGCGTGCCGACCGGTTTGCCTTCATACAAGGTCGCCGTTGCGCCATGAAGCATCGGCCCATACGCGATGTAGGAATGGCCGACCTGCCAGCCGACATCCGAGGCCGCCCACATCGTCTCACCCGGCTGGATGGTGTAGAAATGCTGCATGGTCCATTTGGTCGCCACCGTATGACTGCCGTTGTCACGGACGATGCCTTTCGGCTGGCCGGTGGTGCCGGAGGTATACAGAATGTACAGCGGATCGGTGGCGGCCACCGGCACGCAATCGACTGGCGTGGCGCCGGCCATCAGTTCGTCCCAGTCGTGATCGCGACCGGAAATGAGCGACGCTTGCACTTGGGGCCGTTGCAGGATGACGCAAGCCGACGGTTTGTGGGCGGCCATATCGAGCGCGGCGTCGAGCAGCGGCTTGTAGGGCAACACTTTGCTGCCTTCGATCCCACAGGAGGCGGAGACCACCGCTTTGGGGGTCGCGTCGTTGACGCGGGTCGCCAGTTCTTGCGGCGCAAAACCACCAAAGACCACTGAATGAATCGCGCCAAGCCGGGCGCAGGCCAACATGGCGACCACGGCTTGCGGCACCATTGGCATATAGATGATCACCCGGTCGCCCTTATTCACGCCCAGTTTTCTTAGTACGCCGGCAAAGCGTGAAACCAGATCGAGCATCTGGCGGAAGGTAAAGGCCTGGACCGTGTTGGTGACGGGGCTGTCGTAGATCAAGGCGGTCTGATCGGCGCGGCCACCGGCCACATGCCGGTCGAGCGCGTTGTAGCAGGTATTCAGCTCGCCGCCGACAAACCAGCGGTGGAAAGGCGCGCGGCTGTCGTCCACCACTTTATTCCAGGGCTTGAACCAGTCGATTTCGGCGGCGGCTTCGCCCCAGAAGCCGGTGGGGTCGCTTAGCGAACGGCGATAAAGGCTGTCATAGACACTCATTCTGGATAGCTCCTCACTTGGGTGATTTTTTATGCCACATAATGGTTTTTTGACGGGCGGTGAGAATCGCTGTTGGTTCCTAACGATTCCAGGATTTGCGTTTCAAAAATAGCTTAATTTCAAAGCGCAAGCGGAAAAATTATGGCTCTTGGCAGAGACACTACGACGGTCGCCTGCCGGGGGTTGCTGCGGTTACGCAGCATTGAATCGTATCGATCACCAGTCTCAAATTAAAAATACTACTTTTTCAAAAAAATGAATTAAAATTCAACTAATGATCTTATAATCATTCAATGAATTTAGATTTTCTCGCTAATGGTGCGAAATGAATGAGGCCGTTCATTGTTAGGCGGCTGGTCCCAGGGGGTATTTATTTTAATAAAAAATTGATTTTCATTATAAAAATAACTATTACAAAAGTAAAAACCATTGGTTGAACGATTCCGGCCGCTAAGAGCCGGAACTCGGCTGGAGAAGAAAGATGCCGTTACAAGCCACCATCACGGGGCCATCAGACGGGTTACAGACCTTTCCGCGCCTGCTGTTTCACCATGCGCGGGTGCGAGGGACCGCGCCCGCGATCCGCGAAAAGGATCTCGGCATCTGGCAGACTTGGAGTTGGGCCGATGTCGCCGAGCGGGTGGGCGCTTTGGCCTGCGGTCTGGCGTCGCTGGGCTTTCAGCGCGGCGACCATCTGGCCGTTATCGGCGACAATCGCCCCCACCTTTATATGATGATGAGCGCCGCGCAATGCCTGGGCGGCGTACCGGTGCCGCTGTATCAGGACGCCGTGGCGGCGGAAATGCTGTTTGTGTTTCAAGACGCCGAGATCCGTTTCGTCGCGGTCGAAGATCAGGAACAAGTCGATAAGCTGTTGGAAATCCGCGAACAGATTCCGCAACTCCAGCATATTGTTTACGATGACCCGCGCGGGATGCGCCATTACAACCAGCCGTTTTTGCACGATATTCACGCTCTGATGGAGATGGGGCGGATTCATCACCGAAATCATCCCGATTTTCTCGATCAGGAAGTGGCGCGGGGCCAGCCCGACGATGTGTCGGTGATGCTTTACACCTCTGGCACCACCGGCCAGCCCAAGGGTGTTTGCCAGAGCCACGGCGCGTTCATCGCCGCCGCGCGCGGCAGTATGCAGACCGACCAGCTCGCGCCAGATGGCGACATCCTGTCTTATCTGCCGATGGCCTGGGTCGGCGATCATCTGTTTTCCTTCGCTCAGGCGTTGGTGGTGGGGTTTACCATCAACTGCCCGGAATCCAGCGATACGGTAACCGCCGATTTGCGCGAAATTGGGCCGACCTATTATTTCGCCCCGCCACGGGTGTTCGAGAGTCTGCTGACTTCGATCATGATTCGGATGGAAGACGCGGGCGCGTTCAAGCGCACGCTGTTTCATTATTTTCTGGACGTGGCTAAACGCTGCGGCGCGGATTTGCTCGACGGCAAGCCGGTTGGTCTCAGTGATCGCGTGTTGTACGGCTTGGGCAATTGGCTGATCTACGGGCCGCTACGCAATGTGCTCGGTATGAGCCGGATTCGGGTCGCCTACACCGCCGGGGCCGCGATTGGCCCTGATTTATTTCGGTTCTATCGCTCGATCGGCATCAACCTCAAGCAGTTCTACGGCCAGACCGAGACCTGCGCTTACGTCTGCCTGCAACCGGATAGAGCGATCAAGTTCGATTCGGTCGGACTGCCCGCGCCCGGTGTCGAAATCAAGATCGCCGACAATGGGGAAGTGCTGGTGAAGGGGCCGATGCTGCTCAAGGAATACTACAAGCGGCCGGATGCCACCGCCGAATCACTTAACGCCGAGGGTTATTTTCTAACCGGCGACGCCGGGTTTCTCGACGCCGACGGCCATCTGAAAATCATCGACCGCGCCAAGGATGTCGGCAAGCTGGCCAACGGGGCGATGTTCGCGCCCAACTATATCGAAAATAAACTGAAATTTTTCCAGTACATCAAGGAAGCGGTGTGCTTCGGCCACGACCGGGCGATGGTGTGCGCGTTCATCAACCTCGACATGGGCGCGGTCGGTAACTGGGCCGAGCGGCGCAACATTCCCTATTCCGGCTATGCCGATCTGGCGGGCAAGCCGGAGGTGTGCGAGCTGATCCGCGAGTGTGTGGAGCAAGTCAATGCCGCGCTGACGCGGGAGGCGATGGTGGCGGATTCGCAGATTCAGCGCTTTCTGGTGCTGCACAAGGAACTCGACCCCGATGACGGCGAACTGACCCGCACCCGTAAGGTGCGCCGTAACTTCGTCGCCAAGAAATACGCCGTGCTGATCGATGCGCTCTACAGCGGCAAGGCCAATCAGTTCATCACCACCGAGGTCAAGTTCGAGGATGGCCGCCGCGGTCAGGTGTCCGCCGATTTGCAAATCATCGACGCCAAAACCTTTGCGACCGTGCGGAAGGCAGCGTAAACGATGAGCAAAACCATCGGCGATGTCATTCTCGATCTCCAGAACATTTCTTTGCGCTTTGGCGGCGTGAAAGCGCTGACCGACATTTCCTTCGATGTCCGCGAGCACGAAATCCGCGCCATCATCGGCCCCAATGGCGCGGGCAAAAGTTCAATGCTAAACGTGATCAACGGTGTGTATCACCCCCAGGAGGGCATCATCATCTTTCGCGGTCGGGAGCGTAAGAAGATGGAGCCGCATCAGGCCGCGACCCAGGGCATCGCCCGCACCTTTCAAAATATTGCGCTGTTCAAGGGCATGACGGTGCTGGATAACCTGATGACCGGGCGCATCACCCGGATGAAAACCCGGTTTTTCGAGCACGCGCTGTGGTGGGGCCGCGCCCAGAGGGAAGAACTGGAACACCGCAAAAAGGTGGAAGAAGTCATCGACTTTCTGGAAATCCAGCACATCCGCAAGACGCCGGTCAGCCGCTTGCCCTACGGCCTGCAAAAGCGGGTGGAACTGGGCCGGGCACTGGCGGCGGAGCCGTCGATGCTGCTGCTGGATGAGCCGATGGCCGGGATGAATGTCGAGGAAAAGCAGGACATGTGCCGCTTCATCCTTGATGTCAATGATCAGCTTGGCACTACCATTGTCCTGATCGAGCACGATATGGGGGTGGTAATGGACATTTCTGACCGGGTGGTGGTGTTGGATTACGGCAAAAAGATTGGCGATGGCGTGCCGGAGGAGGTAAAGAACAACCCGGAGGTCATCAAAGCTTATCTGGGCGCGAGTCACTGAGGAGACCGGCACGCATGCGCTTTTTTCTGGAAGTCCTCATCAGCGGCCTGTTGTCCGGGGTGATGTATTCGCTAGTCGCGCTCGGCTTCGTGCTGATTTACAAAGCGTCCGGCGTGTTCAATTTCGCCCAGGGCGCGATGGTTTATCTGGCCGCGCTGTCGGTGGTCGGCTGCATGGAAAAAGGCGCGCCGCTGTGGCTGGCGATCCCGCTCGCGCTTGGCATCATGACCCTGTTTGGCATCGCCACCGAAAAATTTGTGCTGCGCAAGCTGGTCAACCAGCCGCCCATCGCCCTGTTCATGGCCACCATCGGCTTGGCTTTTTTCATCGAGGGACTCGCGCCGATGGTGTTTGGCAGCGACCCGCGCGCTTTGGATCTTGGCATCGTCGATGAGCCGATTGAGGCGATTTTGAATCGCTGGGGCATGGTGATTTCCAGGTTCGACCTGGTGGCGGCGGGGATCGCGGCCCTGCTGGTGACGGTGCTTGCCCTGTTTTTTCAATACACCCGCATTGGTCGGGCGCTGCGGGCGGTGGCGGATGACCATCAGGCGGCGCTGTCCATCGGCATTCCCTTGCAGCACATCTGGGCCATCGTCTGGGGCGTGGCCGGTTTCGTGGCGCTGGTGGCCGGGATGCTGTGGGGGGCGCGCAACGGCGTGCAGTTTGCGCTGACCTTCACCGCGCTGAAAGCCTTGCCAGTGCTGATTATCGGCGGTTTTACCTCGGTGCCGGGCGCTATCGTCGGCGGGCTGATCATTGGCGCGTCGGAAAAGCTGGCGGAAATTTATCTGCCGCCGCTGATGGAGTCCGCCTTCGGCGGCAACTTCGGCGGTATCGAAGGCTGGTTCCCCTACGTGCTGGCCCTGCTGTTTCTGCTGATTCGCCCGGAAGGGCTGTTCGGCGAAAAGCATATCGACCGGGTGTGAGGGGGACGACCGATGTTCTATCGCGAAGCCGGTCAATTCAAAAGCAGCTACGCCGCCGACCAGCAACTGTTTCCGATCCGGCAGGACCGGATCGGCGTCCTCTTGTTGTTGGCCATCGCCTTTCTGGTGGTTCCCTTCGTGGCTGGGGAATACTGGTTTTCGGCCATTTTGATCCCTTTCCTGATTTTCTCGCTGGCCGCGCTGGGCCTGAACTTGCTGACCGGCTACGCCGGCCAACTGTCGCTCGGTTCGGCGGCGTTCATGGCGGTGGGCGCTTACGCGGCTTACAACTTCGAGTTGCGGGTGGACGGCCTGCCGATCCTGTTCAGCTTTGCGCTGGCCGGGCTGACGGCGGCGGGCGTGGGGATTCTGTTTGGCCTGCCGAGTTTGTGGATCAAGGGTTTTTATCTCGCGGTGGCGACGCTGGCGGCGCAGTTCTTTATCGTCTGGTGCCTGACCAAATTCCCGTGGTTTTCCAATCACTCCTCATCCGGAGTGATTTCGACCCAAAAAGTCACCCTTTTCGGGTACGCCTTCACGTCGCCGCGCGAAAAATATCTGCTGGTGCTGACCATCGTCACGGTGCTGGCGCTGGCGGCGAAGAATCTGGTGCGTTCCTCCACCGGCCGGGCCTGGATGGCGGTGCGCGACATGGACGTGGCGGCCTCGGTCATCGGCATCCGGCTGATGCCGACCAAGCTGCTGGCCTTCGCGGTCAGCTCGTTCTATTGCGGCGTGGCCGGCGCGCTCTACGCCTTTTGCTATCTGGGTTCGGTCGAGCCAGACGGCTTTTCGCTGGACCTGTCGTTCCGCGTCCTGTTCATGATCATCATCGGCGGGATGGGGTCGATCCTGGGCAGCTTTCTCGGCGCGGCCTTCATCCTGCTGCTGCCAATTTTTCTCGATATCGCCTTGCCGTGGCTGGCGGGCGCGCTCGGCCTGCCGTTTTCCAACGCCACCGTCTCGCATATCCAGATTCTGCTGTTCGGGACGCTGATCATGTTCTTTTTGATCGTCGAGCCGCACGGCTTGGCCCGGTTGTGGCAAATCGCCAAGGAGAAGCTGCGCTTGTGGCCGTTCCCGCATTAGGAGCGGCTTTTTCATAGAACGACATCCGTGGAGAAGAAAATCATGTTTGCATATCGCAAGCCCTTGTTAGCAGTCGCTGTTTCCTTTGCCCTGTTATCGCAAGCCGCGCTGGCGGAAGATCAGTTCTTCCCCATCGTGTCGTACCGGGTTGGCCCCTATGGCGCCAACGGCCAAGCGTTCTACGGCGGCTTCGTCGATTACCTCAATTACGTCAATCTTAAGGACGGCGGCATCAACGGCGTCAAGCTAGTCTGGGAGGAGTGCGAGACCGAATACAACAACGCCAAGGGCGTGGAGTGTTACGAGCGGCTGAAATCCAAAGCCAAGGTTTCAACCGGCCCGCTGCACACCATGTCCACCGGCATTTCCTACGCGCTGATCGAGAAGGCCGTGGACGACAAATTGCCGCTGGCGATGATGGGCTACGGCCGCACCGATGCGGTGGACGGCTCGGTGTTTCCCTACGCCTTCCCGCTGGTGACGACCTACCAGATGCAGGCGTCAGCAATTCTCAAGTTTATCAAGGATAAGGAAAAAGGCAGCCTGGAAGGCAAGAAGATCGCCTTTCTCTACCACGATTCCGCCTACGGCAAGGAACCCATTGTCGCCTTGCAGGAAGAAGCCAAGCTCAACAAGTTCGATCTATCGCTGATTCCGGTCGCCCATCCCGGTAACGAGCAAAGCGCGCAGTGGCTGAAAATCCGCCAGGAAAATCCGAACTACGTGATTTTCTGGGGTTGGGGGGTGATGAATCAGACGGCGCTTAAAGCGGCGCAAAAAGTCGGTTTTCCGCGCGAGAAGATCATTGGCTCGTGGTGGGCCGGTTCCGAGGAAGACACCGTTCCAGCGGGTGATGCGGCCAAGGGCTATATGGCGGCGACCTGGAACGTGGCCGGGACAACGGTGCCGTTGATTGCCGATATCGAAAAAGTGGTCTACGGCGCGAACAAGGGCAATTTGCAGGATAAAACCAAGCTCGGCACCATTTTATATAACCGGGGTGTGTCCGCCGCCGTGCTGTCGGTGGAGGCGCTGCGCGGGGCGCAGGCGAAATACGGCAAGGGCAAGCCGGTCAATGGCGAGCAGGTGCGCTGGGCGCTGGAAAATCTCGACATCACCGACGCCCGTTTGAAGGAAATCGGCGCGACCGATTTGCTGCCGCCGATTAGGACCTCCTGCGCCAATCATGAAGGGTCGGGCATGGTGAAAATCCAGCAGTGGGACGGTGCGAAATGGGTGCCGGTGTCAGGCTGGATCGAAGGCGACAAGGCGCTGATTCACCCGCTGTTCAAAGTGTCTGCCCAGCAGTATGCCAAGGAAAAGAACATCGTGCCGCGCGATTGCACTAAAGAGTCCTGACTCTAAATTCCCTCTCCCTCTGGGAGAGGGGCGCTTTCGTACCCGCTTTGAGTCCGCGACCATGACCGCACCGACCGCACCGATCGACCCCGCGCCGACGGCTGAACGCTATCTGACCATCAACAACATCGAGGTCATTTATGACCATGTGATTCTGGTGTTGAAGGGGGTGTCACTCGACGTGCCCAAGGGCAAAATTGTGGCTTTGCTGGGCGCGAACGGCGCGGGCAAGACCACGACGCTGAAAGCGATTTCCAACTTGTTGCGGGCCGAGCGCGGTGATGTCACCAAGGGATCGGTGGAGTTCAAAAACCGGCGGGTCGATCAGCTCAGTCCGAACGAACTGGTCAAGCGCGGCGTGATTCAGGTGATGGAAGGGCGGCATTGCTTCGGCCATCTGACCTTGGAAGAAAACCTGCTGACCGGCGCGTATACCCGCTCGATTTCCCGCGGCGAGCTAAAGGACGCGCTGGAGAAGGTCTATCACTACTTCCCGCGCCTGAAGACCCGGCGTGGCACCCAAGCGGGCTATACCTCCGGCGGCGAGCAGCAAATGTGCGCCATTGGCCGGGCGCTGATGGCCAAGCCGGAAATGATCTTGCTCGATGAGCCGTCGATGGGTCTGGCCCCACAGATCGTCGAGGAAATATTCGGCATCGTCAAAGATTTGAACCAAAAGGAAAATGTCAGCTTCTTGCTGGCTGAACAGAATACGCTGATGGCGCTGCGCTACGCCGATTTTGGCTACATCCTGGAAAACGGCCGGGTGGTGATGGAAGGTGACGCCGAGGGTCTTAGCACCAACGAGGACGTGAAGGAGTTCTATCTCGGTCTTTCCTCGTCTGGGCGCAAGTCGTTCAAGGACGTTAAGCATTACCGCCGCCGCAAGCGCTGGCTGTCCTGAAAATTACACCCTTACCCCTTTCCAGCAGAAGAGGGGATTTGTAAAGGCGATTTATGAGTTACTACGATTCCCTCGAAACCCGCGATCCGGCACAGCGCGAGCAGGATTTGCTGGCCAAGCTGATCCGCCAGTTGGCTCACGCCAAGGCGAAATCTTCTTATTACGGGCAGTTGCTGGCCGACATCGACCCCGCCGCGATCACCAGCCGGGCCGCGCTGGCAACGGTGCCGTTGACCCGCAAGCGCGATCTGATTGAGTTGCAAAAGAAAAACCCGCCATTCGGTGGTTTAAATACGCTGCCGGTCGGCAAGGCATGGCGGGTGTTCGCTTCGCCAGGGCCGATTTACGAGTTACAAGGCGCGGATAGCGACCCATGGCGGATGGCCCGCGTGCTGTATGCCGCCGGGTTTCGCAGCGGTGAGCTAGCGCATAACTGTTTTTCCTATCACTTTACGCCTGGCGCATACATTTTCGAGGATGGGGCGCGCAAGCTGGGCTGTGCGGTGTTCCCCGGTGGCACCGGCCAAACCGAACAGCAGGTGCGGGCGATGGTTGATTTACGCCCGAACGGCTATATCGGCACGCCGTCTTTTCTCAAGATCATTCTCGATAAGGCGGATGAACTGAAGGCGGATATTTCCTCGCTGCGCAAGGCGGCGGTGTCCGGTGAGCCCGTGCATCCCGCCGTGCGCCAAGTCTTGCGCGAGCGCGGCATCACGATCCGGCAGAGTTACGCCACGGCGGACATCGGCGCGATTGCCTACGAGAGCGAGGCCGAGAGGGGGTTGATTGTCGAGGAGGACGTGCTGCTGGAAATCGTCCGGCCGGGCACTGGCGATCCGGTCGCGGCAGGAGAAGTAGGCGAAATCGTGGTGACGACCTTCAATCCTGATTATCCGTTGATTCGTTTTGCCACCGGCGATTTGTCGGCGGTGCTGGCTGGCGTTTCGCCTTGTGGCCGCACCAATCTGCGGATCAAGGGTTGGCTGGGCCGCGCCGATCAGACGACGAAGGTCAAGGCGATGTTTGTGCATCCTGAGCAGGTGGCGGATATTGCGCGGCACCATCCCGAACTTCAACGGCTGCGGCTGGTGGTGGATAATCCGGGTGGACAGGATCGGATGGTGCTGCATTGTGAAACCACCTCGGCGGGCGAGGCATTGGCGCAGGCGGTCATCGCCAGCATCCGCGATGTCACCAAATTACGCGGTGAAGTGGTTTTTTGTGCGCCGGGGACTTTGGCGAATGATGGGAAGGTGATTGAGGATCGGCGGACGTATGGTTGATTGAAATTGAGAAATTACATTAAAGATGTCTGAAATTACCCATGTCATTGCACCAGAACCTCATGAATTTCATTATGGTTCTAAAATAACTCTTTCAGAAAACTTCCAAAATGATGAGAAGGGTTTTTTCTTCTTGGCTCGGTCTAACTCTCAGTAAAGAGTAATGTATTAAATTATCAAATTTTAAAGGTAAAAATAAAAATGGGACCGCTACACGGTATTAAAGTCGTCGAATTTGCAGGATTAGGGCCGGTGCCCTTTTGCGGCATGGTGTTTTCCGATCTGGGTGCAGAAGTGGTGCAAATCAACCGCCCGGCTACCGCTCCGGAATTAAATCTCTTCGCCGCGCACAAAAACATCCCCAACCGGGGACGGCAACTGATCGCCCTGGACATCCGCTCGCCGGAAGGCCGGGAAACCGCCCTACGGCTGGTTGATCAGGCCGACGTCCTGATTGAAGGATTTCGGCCCGGTGTGATGGAGCGGCTGGGTTTCGGGCCGGAGGTCTGTCACGCCCGCAATCCGCGACTGATCTATGGTCGGATGACCGGCTGGGGTCAGACCGGGCCGCTGGCGCAGACCGCCGGGCATGACATCAACTATCTGGCAATTTCCGGCGCACTGCACGCCATCGGCCGGGCCGATGGCGGGCCGACGCCGCCGCTCAATCTGATCGCCGATTACGGCGGCGGAGCCATGCTGCTGGCGGTCGGCATTCTGGCCGCACTAGTCGAAGCCCGCCGCTCCGGTCAGGGCCAAGTGGTGGACGCCGCCATGACCGACGGTTCCGCCCTGCTGATGGCGGCGATCTACAGCCTGAAAGCGATGGGTCAATGGGTCGATGAGCGAGAGAGCAATTTTCTCGATGGCGGCGCGCATTTTTACGACACTTATCAATGCGCGGACGGTAAATGGTTGGCGGTTGGCCCAATAGAACCCCATTTCTATCAAATTCTGCTCCAGGGCTGCGGCATCACCGACCCTGACCCGCGCCAGCAGTGGCGGGCGAAATCATGGCCGGGCATGAAAGAGCAGTTGCGGGCTGCGTTTCGCACCAAAACCCGCGCCGAATGGTGCGCCCAGTTCGAGGACACCGACGCTTGCGTCACGCCGGTGTTGAGTCTGGAAGAAGCGCCCAACCACCATCACAACCGAGCACGACAAACCTTCGTCGAAGTAGATGGCCTGATACAACCCGCGCCCGCGCCGCGTTTCAGCCGTACGCCGGCCGAAATTCAAAGCGCCCCCGCAACTCCAGTTAAAGCCAGTGATATATGGTTATCAGAATGGGGATTTTCCACTGATGAGATCAAGAGGATTGAATTTACCTAGACTGCGGATAAGGGTATTCATGCAGAGTTATTAGGGTGTCATTTGCTTGGTCTTCAAGACCTCAGTGTTATAATTTTTAACTTCAAGAATATCGCAAGGGAGATAAAAGCCGTTGTTAATTAAATCCGTAACGACATTGTGCATGACTTCAGAGCGAATTCGCTTATGCTCGGCAATCTGAGTAAATTCTTGGGTAAAAATCCAGAAATCTATCTGAACATCGGTAGTGCTGGATTTCAGCTCATTGATATAAACATTGGGAAGTTTGTCTTTTTTCATAACGCCCTCTACTTTAAAGACGGCTTCTTGAATAACCTCACGGGCATGATTAAAATCAACTCCTACCTCAAGACCTACGACGAAGCCATAGCGAAGAGAATTATCTATGGTATAGCTGATCAAATTATTTTTCACCAGGGCTGAATTTGGGACGTAAATATCTTTACCGTCGGGCGTCTTCATCTGGGTGGTGCGCATGGAAAGATCTTTGACTTGTCCGACCATACCGCCCACTTCGATATAATCTCCCATCCTGAATGGCATCTTTAATGCTAGGATGATTCCAGCAATGAAATTTTCACCGATTTCCTTGAAGGAAAAGCCGAGCACAATCGACAAAAGACCGATACCTGTCATGATTTCTTTAGATAGGTCACGACCAAATAATATATAAGTGGCAATGAGAAAACCGATGAGAAAAAGGATAATCGAGAACGCGTTTCCAACAAAGCGCATGAATAATGGTCGCTTGGAATTCCGCAGGAGCCACCGCAGCAGGCGTTCGACTGAGAAGGCGAGGATGCTGAATAATACAAGTACCAAAAATCCAATAAAAAGGTTCTCACTGTTTCCCTTCCACATTTCACCTAACGCTACTAGTCTGTCCAATTAAAACCCCCTTATGATATCTATAAAAATATCAATTATAAAATCGAAAATCATGTCTTATCAGGTATTGGAAGTCAAGAAGCAAAATCATCACGCCGACTACTAGAGAGAGGCCACTCATGCCGTTTAGCCCCGCTAACCCTGACTTCGCTGCGGTAGTGCGCGGCAGTTTCGCCACCCAAGGCTTGATGCAGTTAATCGGCGCGACGATGGAGCGGGTCGAACCGGGCGCGGTGGATATTGCATTGCCTTATCGCGACGACCTCACCCAGCAGCACGCTTTCCTGCACGGAGCGGTTACAACCGCTATCGCCGATAGCGCGGCGGGCTACGCGGCGCTTTCACTGATGCCGGCCGGTAGCGAAGTTCTCAGCATCGAATTCAAAATCAATCTATTACGGCCCGCCACTGGCCCGCGTTTCATCGCCGAAGGCCGGGTCGTCAAAGCCGGCAAGACCATCACCGTCTCGCGTGCCGATGTGTTCGGTTATAGCGATGACAAGCCGATCCAGATTGCCACCCTGCTTGCCACCATGATCTCGCAAGCGGGTTAAGCTCACCATGCGCTCTGAGATACGCTGTCATGTCCACCATTGAAATTCTGGACGATCTGTTTTTTATCGAGCGGGGGTATTTGAATTGCAATCATTTGGTGTATCGCTCGCCAGCACCGGTGCTGATTGATTCGGCCTATATCGGCGACTTCGCGGAAACGGAGGATCGCATCCAGCACCTGGGCGTCAATATCGCGGATGTCGCCCAAATTATCAGCACTCACACCCATTGTGATCATATCGGCGGCAATAGCCAAATTCAGCAGCGCTCCGGCTGCGCTATTGCCCTACATAAAATCGGTAAACATTTTATTGATACCCAGGACGATTGGGCGACTTCATGGAAGTATTACGATCATAACGCCGAGTTTTTTAAATGCACCCAAAGCCTTGAGGAGGGTGACACGATTCATGTCGGCCCTCATGCATTTCAGGTGATGTATACGCCGGGCCATGCCGCCGATGGCATCGTACTGTACAACCGCAAGGAAAAAATCCTCATCTCTTCCGATACCTTGTGGGGAAAGGACATGTCGATCATGACCCTTCGTTTGGAAGGCAGCACGGCGCTGTTTCAGCGGCTGGATGGTTTGAGAAAGCTCGAATCGCTCGATGTCAATACGGTTTATCCCGGCCACGGCAAACCGTTTGGCGATTTTAAGGAGGCGGTTGCGAAAACCAGGGAAAGAATCGAGCGTTTTCTTCTTGACCGCCAGTTGATCGGTGACGATGTGCTAAAAAAATTGATCATTTTTATGTTGCTGATTAAAAAAAGCATCAGCGAAAAAGAGCTATTTCCCTATTTGATGCGCACTCATTGGTTCAAGGAAACCGTCGATTTTTATTTTGATGGCGACTATGAACAGAAATATGAGGACCTCATGCGTTATTTCCTGAATAAGGGTCTTGTCAAACAAAAAGAAGGCAGCCTTTATACCGTTATCCATGCCTGACTATCGCTAAAAAAAGCAAATTTCCCCAATCGAAGCGAAAAACCAACGAGGAGTCCGCATGACCGCGCAATACGAAGACATCCTGTATGAAATCAAAGAGGGCGTCGCCACCATCACCATCAACCGCCCCGACAAATACAACGCCTTTCGCGCGCAGACCTGCGAGGAAATGATTGATGCTTTTCTGAAAGCGGGCTGGACTAAAAAAGTCGGCGTGATCGTTCTCACCGGCGCGGGCAACAAAGCGTTTTGCACCGGCGGTGACCAGTCGGCTCACGCCGGGCATTATGATGGACGCGGCGTGATCGGCCTGCCGCTGGAAGAACTGCAAAGCGTGATCCGCGACGTACCCAAGCCGGTCATCGCCAAGGTGCGCGGTTACGCTATCGGCGGTGGCCATGTGCTGGCGCTGCTGTGCGATCTGACGTTGGCGGCCGAATCGGCTAAGTTCGGTCAGGTCGGCCCCAAGGTTGGCTCGGTCGATCCCGGTTTCGGCACCGCCTACATGGCGCGGGTGATCGGTGAGAAGAAAGCGCGGGAGGTTTGGTATTTGTGCCGTCAGTATACGGCGGCGGAAGCGGTGCAGATGGGGTTGGCCAATAAAGCCGTGCCGGATGATGAACTGGACGCCGAAGTGGACCGTTGGTGCGCGGAAATTCTGGAGAAAAGCCCGACCGCGTTGGAGTTGGCGAAGCGCTCTTTCAATGCCGACACCGCTCATATCGCTGGCATTTCCTCGTTGGGCTTGAAAGCGGTGAGCCTGTTCTACGGCACCGAGGAATCCCAGGAAGGCGTGCGGGCGTTTCAGGAGAAGCGCAAGCCGAGATTTAGAGAATGAAACCTTGCTCCTAATACTTCAGTCGTTTCCCGCAACGGCTCGGCCAATCACCAGTCGTTGAATATCGGACGCGCCCTCATAAATCTGTGTGACACGGACATCCCGATAAATCCGTTCGACCGGAAAATCAGCGCAATAGCCGTAACCGCCATGAATCTGGATCGCATCAGAGCAGACCCGTTCCGCCATTTCGGATGCGAACAGCTTGGCCATCGACGCCTCTTTCAAACAAGGCTGACCGGCATCGCGCAAGCTGGCGGCGTGCCAGACCAGTTGTCGGGCGGCTTCGATTCGAGTTGCCATGTCGGCCAACCGAAACAGCACCGCCTGATGCTGGACGATGGGTGCGCCGAACGCTTCGCGCGCCTTGGCGTAACCGATCGTCGCGTCCAGCGCCGCCCGCGCCATGCCGACCGCTTGGGCGGCAATGCCTATTCGTCCGGCTTCCAGGTTGGAGAGGGCGATTTTGTAGCCCTCGCCTTCCTGCCCGATTAAGTTCTCAGCGGGTATTCGGCAGTTCTCAAACAAGATTTGCGCGGTGTCGGAGGCATGTTGCCCCATCTTTTCTTCCAAGCGAGCGACGATGTAACCCGGCGCGTCGGTGGGCACCAGAAAGCAGGAAATACCTTTTTGCCGGCGATTTTATCGGTCACGGCAAAGACGATGGCGAGCTGGCCTTCCTTGCCGGTGGTGATGAATTGCTTGACGCCGTTGAGCACCCATTCGTTGCCTTCACGCCGCGCGGTGGTGCGAATGGTGGCGGCGTCGGAGCCAGTATGCGGTTCGGTCAAGCAGAAACACCCCAGCCATTCGCCGCTGGCCAGCTTGGTCAGATAGCGGGTTTTCTGCGCTTCACTGCCGTATTTCAGCGTAATTCCACAAGCTAACGAATTCTGCACGGAGACGATGGTGGAGGTGGCTCCGTGACCGGCGGCGATTTCCTCAATTGCCAGCGCCAGCGACACATAATCCATGCCCGCGCCGCCCCATTGTTCCGGCACGGTAACCCCCATCGCACCCAATTCCCCCAGCTCGGCCAACGCTTCGCGGGGAAAGGTATGATTGCGCTCCCAGTCCGCCGCGTTGGGCGCAAGCCGTTCTTGCGCAAACTGGCGCAGGGTATCGCGGATCATTGCCTGCTCTTGGGTAAGGATCATCGATTTATCCCCTAGTCAGCGGTGGACGCTATTTCGCGCCCATGCGGATCGCCCCATCCAGCCGAATGACCTCGCCGTTGAGATAGGGATTTTCCAGGATATGGCGCACCAGACCCGCAAATTCGGCCGGTTTGCCGAGACGAGAGGGGAACGGTACCATTTTGCCGAGCGAGTCTTGCACCTCGCGTGGCATCCCCAGCAGCATCGGTGTTTCCATCACCCCCGGTGCGATGGTCATGACCCGAATACCGTTTCGACTCAATTCGCGCGCGATGGGCAAGGTCATCGCCACCATCCCGCCCTTGGAGGCAGCATAAGCGGCCTGGCCGATTTGGCCTTCATAGGCGGCGATCGACGCCGTGTTAATGATGACGCCCCGTTCGCCGGTTTCGGTAGGTTCGTTGCGCGCCATCGCGGTAGCGGCATGACGCACCAGATTGAACGCGCCAATCAGGTTGATTTGCACCACCTTGGCAAAGGCGGCCAGCGCGGGCGGCCCGGTCTTGCCCAATACTTTTTCCGCCGGGGCGACGCCCGCGCAATTGACCAGGCCGTGCAAGGCGCCAAAGGCGCTGACCGCAGCCTCAACCGCCGTCCGTCCGCTGGCTTCATCGGCGATGTCAGCGACGATAAAGCGAGTCACCGGACCCAGTTGGGCGACTAATTCTTCACCTGCCCGCCGGTTCAGATCGGCGATGGCGACTTTGCCGCCAGCTTGCGCCAGCATTCGCGCGGTGGCCGCGCCGAGGCCGGAAGCACCGCCGGCGACGAGGAAAACATGGTGGTCGATTTGCATTATTTTTCTCCGTGAACGATTGCACCACGCGAGATGCGGAGAGAACAAATCGTTAAACGAAACAGCCGATCCTCGGTCGGCCCCAGCCGAGTAAGTCAGCGCGGGATAGAGGACCGATCATCGATTTCAGCCAACGACAAAATTCGAAACGTCCACCGTGATTGCCGGGCGCTGCAAGGAAGCCGCGACCGCTCGCGCGTAATTCCTAGCCCATTCAACGTCACCTTCAAAGCGTTCTTCGCCGTATAGGGCGACATTGAGAATCATGTCGAGGAGCAAGATTTTGCCAGAGGGCGAGGAGGGGACGCATTCCATTTCCTGGAATTCGCTGAGTAGCCACGCACGGGCCTCCTCCGCACCCATGTCTTGGATATCGGCATCGTGCAGGGTGAACTCGTATTCCTTGCCGAGATTGAACGATATGTTAATGGTGTAACTCACATGGACCCCCTTGGCGCTATGGGTGGAACGCAAAAATTCCCGGGCCTACGCTCGAAAGCATTCGGAGCGCTATAAAAATCTATCTAACCATCTGTTTTTATATCATCATCTAATTGCTTGTTAATAATAATAATATCGTACTATCAGGTAATAATGTGAGAGAGAAAAAAAGTCTGACCGTCTCTACTCCATAAGAAAAAACGTCCAAACTTACATATTTTTGATAGTTCGGCTGGTTGAACGGGACGATTGCTCGCATCGACGAACAGCCATTTCAAGTTCGGATCGGGACGTATCACCCAGTTGGGTTTATCGTCCAAAACCCCGAGCCATTGTCCGACGCTTGAAGTCGAACTCATGGGTTCGAGATGTAGCCGCTCCACCATCCCAGCAATCGCATCAGCGCTTCGGGACTCCAACAGCCACAGCTCGTCTCCATCATTAAAGTTATTTTTTCGATAATAGCGGGTCACTTGAATATCCGAAGGTAGTGGCCCACAAACCGAGTCTTCCAGAGACTTCACCGCAACAGTGTAAAACTCAGCATCAGCACGGGTATAAGATCTTGGCCACATGTGCCATGCCATAACCAGCCAGAACATTACGTAAGCCGCGAAAGCCAAACCAAGCAGGCTGGACACGATATAGAGTAAAGTTCTAAATGCTTTTTTCATTGACAGTACCAGGACTGAACGGTCAAGTGCGGCAATGGGTGTCGGCGGTGGAGTTGGCGCATTAGAGTATCGGTATGACCGCGTGGCTTCGAGGAAGCCAAACTTCAAAAGATAAAGTTCTTATATCATCTTCTTCGATAACGTACCCAACCAGCAACCATCATCGCCAGTAACTGAATTCTCAAATTACAGTTAAATGTCTTATAAAGATGACGTTCCAACATAAATTAACTGCAACCCAGTTAACAGCAGACCAATTTGGGCAATTCGATAAAACCAGGTTTGATCGAAGCGCCGATGCAGCCACAACCCTAACCACACGCCAAACGGAACCAGTGGAACTAATAGCAGACTGGTGACGAGGTTTGCGGCCGAAAATTGGCCCAATCCAGCGTAAGGCAACAGTTTGACGGCGTTAGTCACCAAGAAGAACAGATTGATCGTAGCCACATACACCGTTTTATCCAGACGTTGTGGCAGCAAAAACATCATAACCGGCGGACCGCCCGCATGTGCTAGGAAACTGGTAAATCCCGATACCGCTGACCATAGCACCCCTTTAGGAACAGAGGGCGCCGCTGGTTTTTGAGAAGCTGCGAAACCGCTCAGGTTAGTCAGCGCGAACAACACAGCAAGCGCCCCGATCAACAGACGAATGACATTTTCAGAGAGCAAGCCAAACGATAGGGTGCCAGCCACCACCCCGATCAAACCGCCTGGCAATAGGATACGAATATTGGCGCTATCCCATTGTCGCCAGTAAGGTTTAAGCCCAACCCAATCCATCAGGCATAACACCGGCAGCATGATGGCAGCCGCTTGCACCGGCGAAATCGCCAGCGCCATCAGCGGCACCGCCAAACCGCCCAACGCGCCGCCAAATCCACCCTTGGAAATACCCGTCAACAACACGGCGGGAATCGCGCAAAGGTAGAATAAAGGTTCGGTGATGAGCATGCTTTCTCCAAAGTTTACAGCGCGTGTTTGTCAGCGGGCCCGCTCATTCAGATACGAATTTGAGCAGCCGCCCGCCAGCATAATCACTCAGATACAGCTCACCGGCTTCATCCTCCCCAAAGCTGGAAATCAGCACAGCGGATTCTAGCAATAGCTCACTGATCCAGCTGCCGTTTACCAGACGAGCCGCCCAAATCCGCCCACTGCCAAAATCGCCATAGACGTAACGTCCAACCAGCTCCGGCAGTTGTGAACCGCGATAGACATAGCCGCCCGTGATGGATCGGCCCAGATCATGACTGTATTCAAGTACTGGCCCTGTCAGCGTTCCGTCGTCGCAGTCGTTGGCGGGATTGAAGCAATACCGTCCCTCCATCCGCCGCCAGCCATAATTCTCTCCGCCGGGACTGCCAGCGGATTGAAAGTTCACTTCTTCCCAGTGGCTCTGGCCCACATCAGCCACATACAAATCCCCAGTCGCTCGGTCGAAACTGAACCGCCAGGGATTGCGTAGACCGAGCGCCCAGATTTCCGGACGGATTTCAGTGCGGGTTGTAAAGGGATTGTCGGCGGGAATGCGATAAGGCCGCCGGTTGATGTCGATGCGCAATAATTTGCCCAACAGCGTGCCGCCATCTTGCGCCCGATTTTCTGGGTCGCCACTACCGCCGCCATCGCCCATGGCAATATAGAGGAAACCGTCCGGCCCAAATTGCAGTTGCCCGCCATTATGATTGGCGTAAGGCTGCGTTACGGCCAGCACCCGGCGTTCGCTACCGGCAAGCGCTAGGCTGGGCCGTCGGTGCGAGGCGCGGAAACGGGAAACGACGGTATTTCCTTCCAGATCGGTGTAATTGACGAAGAACCAGCGATTTCTGGCAAAATTCGGGTGAAAAGCAATGCTCAGTAACCCCCGTTCGCCGCCGCTGCCTACCCGATCGCGAATATCTAGAAACGGTTGCGGCAACCCTTGCGATCCATGAAAGATCACTACCTGCCCATCTTGTAAAGCTACAAACAACCGCCCGGAGCCATCCCCGGCATGAGTGATCGCGACCGGCCGCGCCAAGCCGCTCGCCACTTCTCGTAGCGCGATTCTGGCGTCTGCGAACGGCAGCCAGCCGCACAATAGAACGACGCTCAACAACCCGCGATAGCTGCTCGAAAGGATGCGGTGACCCATGGCGATATCCTCTATGCTTGGTGGAGCTTTTGATAAGCATGATCGCTATTCGAGAATTTTGCCGCCGAGTCATACCGATGCCCGCCAACTTTTCCACCGATTGCTCGTTACTCGACCGGCCGGAAGTGCTGGCCTGTCTGTTTTATCCGCGCCCTGGCTTCAGCCGAGGTTCTTTAGCGAATGCGCCAGATTTATCCATTGCCGTAGCGGAAGACGTGGTGGTGGGAGGGCGTGGCTATTTGGCCGATCCGGCGGGAACCAACATCCTGTTCTTTCACGGCAACGGTGAAATCGTCCAGGACTACGACGACATTGGCGCTTTCTATGTGGCGCGCGGGATCAATTTTATCGCGGTCGATTATCGAGGCTACGGCCGATCCACTGGCCGGCCCACTGCCTCGACTCTGCTGGCTGACAGCCATGTCATTCTCGGTTTCATCGCGAACTGGCTGAAACAGCAAGATCACACGGGGCCGCTGCTTGTGATGGGTCGCTCGCTCGGCAGCGCCTCGGCCTTGGAGCTGGCCTGCCATGATGCGGGCTTGATTGACGGCCTGATTCTCGAAAGCGCCTTCGCGCATACCGGCCCCCTGCTGGGTCGGATTGGTGTCGAGCTCGCGCTCATCCGTGGTTTCGACGAACAGCGGGGGTTTCGGCAGTTGGATAAGATTCGGGCTTTTGCCAAACCCACCTTGCTAATCCATGCCGAACAAGATCACCTGATTCCATTTGCCGACGGCCAAGCGCTGTACGACGCCAGTCCGGCTCCGGACAAGCACCTCCTGAAAATTCCTCGCGCGGACCATAACACGCTTTTCGCTGTCGGATGGCGCGCGTATCTGGATTCGGTCGAAGCGTTTGCCCATCCACTGCGGTTCCGCCTTACGCCTTAAATTCTTATCGTGGCTCGGTCGCTGTCGGTTGCGCTCAGTGGCGTGTTTGGGTGGAATGCCTGCCCGGATCGGCGCAAAATGTCCGCACGCTGACCTGTGCTGAGCTGAATGAGATGAGTAACCGTGACTGAGCTAAAAGTGGAAGTAGACGCCAGCGAACTAGGATTCGACGCCAAGCGGCTCCGTCGGATCGACGCGCATTTTACGCGTTACGTGGACGAGGGACGGCTATCAGGCTGGCTGATTCTGGTGAGCCGGGCTGGCAAAATCGCTTATCTTGGCCTATGCGGCCAGCGGGATTTGGAGTCGGGAGCGCCGGTTCAGACTGACACGCTGTTCCGTATCTACTCCATGACTAAACCCATCACCGCCGTGGCGGCGATGATGCTGTACGAAGAAGGCGCGTTCGAACTGAAAGATCCGGTCAGCCGGTTCATTCCAGCTTTTGCCGATGCGCGCGTCTACCGCAGCGGATCGGCGTTAAAACCGGTCACCGAGTCGCTTGCCGAACCGATGCGGATTTGGCACTTGCTCACCCATACCGCTGGCCTCACTTATGGTTTCCACCATGCTCACCCCGTGGATACACTCTATCGGGCGGCTGGCTTTGAATGGGGACCGCCGGACGGTATCGACCTTGCCGGCTGTTGTAACACTTGGGCCGGACTGCCTTTGTTGTTCCAACCGGGCGCTGAATGGAACTATTCGGTGGCTAGCGACGTGCTCGGCCGAGTGGTTGAGGTCATCTCCGGCCTCAGCCTCGATCAGTTTTTCGCGGAGCGTATTTTCCAACCCTTGGGGATGTCTGATACGCATTTTTGGGTACCGGACGAGAAGAGTGATCGCTTGGCGGCGCTCTATTCGCCGCAACCGGCCACTTTGCGCGCGGTTCGCAACGAGGCGATGGGCCGGGTGTGGCGGCAATGCCCGCTTTGTTGCCTGGGGGGCGATGGCCTGATTTCCAGCGCCGCCGACTACCATCGCTTTACCCAAATGCTGCTGCGCGGCGGCGAGCTGGACGGCGTTCGGCTGTTGAGCAATCGGACGCTACGCTACATGACTCGCAATCACCTGCCGGGCGGGGTTGATCTCGAAAGCTTCGGCCGGCCGTTGTTCGCTGAAACCACGTTTGACGGCATCGGTTACGGACTGGGCTTTTCAGTGGTGCTTAATCCGGTCGCCAACAAGGTGCTATCGTCTTCTGGCGAGTTCGCTTGGGGTGGCGCCGCCAGCACGGCCTTTTGGGTGGATCCTACCGAAAACATCACCGCCCTGCTGTTTACGCAGCTGTTCCCATCCAGCACCCATCCGCTCCGTTCCCAACTCCGGCAACTGGTTTATCAAGCGTTGGTCGATTAGCGCGTTAACCCATGTCCCTTTCCGCTTTGCAGGAATTTTTGGCCGGCGCGCGCGCGCTGGTGCCGCTGTTGGTCGGCGTCGCGCCATTCGGTATGATCTACGGCGTACTAGCCCTGGCCAATGGGCTGACGCCAGCCGCGGTGCTAGCAATGTCAACGATCCTGTTTGCTGGCTCCGCGCAATTGCTGTTTTGCCAGCTGGTGGGGGCCGGCGCTCCGGCCGCGGTCGTGGTCGCCGAGGTGGGGCTGCTCAACCTGCGCCACGCGCTGTATAGCGCCGCGCTGGCCCCGCGTCTGACCCATCTGCCGCGCCGCTGGAAACTGCTACTGGCTTATCTGTTGACCGATGAAGTCTTCGCCGCCATCAGCCAGCAAGAAGCGAAAAGCGAATCCAGCCCCCATCGGCATTGGTTTTATCTGGGGGCGGGTCTGGCCTTATGGGGCGGCTGGCAACTGTCCACCGCCGCCGGGGTGTTGCTGAGCGCTCGCTTACCCACGAGTTGGCCGCTGGATTTCGCCCTGCCATTGACCTTCATCGCCATTGTGGTGCCGCTGATTCGCGATGGGGCAATGCTGCTGGCGGCGCTGGTTGCTGGAACAGTGGCTGTCCTGGTGGCGGGCTTGCCGTTCAAGCTAGGGTTGCTGGTCGCCGCCTTGGCTGGAATGGCGGCTGGCTGGTTGGTTGCCGGACGCGCCCGATGAACGTTTGGCTGATAATGGTAGCCTGCGGTCTGGTGACGTTCGCCTTGCGGCTGTCATTTATCGCCGCCGAGGGGCGAGTGACTTTTCCTCGCTGGTTCCGGCTGATACTGCCGTTTGTGCCGGTCGCCACCCTGACCGCGTTGGTGGCGCCGGAACTGCTGCTGTCACAAGGCGCGCTGTGGTTATCGTGGCGTAATCCCCGGCTGGTCGCGGGAGTGATTGCCGTCCTGATCGCCGCCATCACTCGTAGTGTGCTCTGGACGCTGGTTGGCGGCTTCGCCGTGCTGGCGTTGTGGTCTCTGATGCTGGGGTAGGTTGGCTAAGGCGATAGGACCATCAATGCTAACGACACCACTGATAGGTTCGTCGCACGCTATTTTTAAAATCGAACTTACATTGCTTCTCAGGATAAATTCAACATGCAACCCGTAGTGAAGTCCGCCAAGCTAGCTAACGTCTGCTATGACATTCGAGGGCCGGTGCTGGCGCGCGCCAAACAGATGGAAGATGAAGGCCAACGGATCACCAAGCTCAATATCGGCAACCCGGCGCCATTTGGCTTTTTGGCGCCCGACGAACTGGTGCAGGACGTGATCCACAACCTGCCGGAGGCTTCCGGTTATTGCGACTCGAAAGGCTTGTTCGCCGCCCGCAAGGCGATCATGCATTACACCCAAGAGAAACTTATTCCTGGCGTGCAAGTTGATGATATCTATATTGGTAATGGCGTCTCCGAGCTGATCGTCATGACCTTGCAGGCTTTGCTCAATAACGGCGACGAGGTATTGATTCCAGCCCCGGATTATCCGCTGTGGACCGCCGCCGTGAGCCTGTCGGGCGGCACGCCGCGCCATTATTTGTGCGATGAACAATCCAATTGGTTGCCGGATTTGGATGATATTCGCGGCAAAATCACACCGACTACCCGCGCCATCGTCGTGATCAATCCGAACAACCCCACCGGCGCCCTGTACCCGGTGGAGTTACTGGCGCAAATCATCGAGATCGCCCGCCAGCACCAACTCATCATTTATGCCGATGAGATTTATGACAAGGTGCTTTACGACGGCATGCAGCATACTTCGTTGGCCTCGCTGGCGGATGATGTGCTGTGCCTGACCTTTAATGGGCTGTCGAAAAACTATCGGGCTTGTGGTTATCGCGCTGGCTGGGTGGTGGTATCGGGCGAAAAAAGCCACGCCCAGGATTACATCGAGGGTCTCACCATTCTCGCTTCGATGCGGCTGTGCGCGAACGTGCCGGCGCAGTATGCGATTCAGACCGCGCTCGGCGGCTATCAGAGCATCGGCGATCTGGTGTTGCCCACCGGGCGGTTGGGCAAGCAACGTGATCTGGCCTTAGAGCTGCTGACGGCGATTCCTGGCGTCAGCTGCGTCAAGCCCAAGGCCGCGCTTTACATGTTCCCGCGGCTCGATCCAAAAATTTATCCCATCGCCGACGACCAGCAGTTCGTGCTCGAATTATTGCTGGAAGAAAAGGTGCTGCTGGTGCAGGGCACTGGCTTTAATTGGCCGCGGCCTGACCATCTGCGGGTCGTGTTTTTACCGCACGAGGACGATCTGGTCGATGCCATCGGGCGTTTTGGCCGCTTTTTGGAGCGTTACCGCAAACGTCACCACAGCAGTTGATGGATGCACGCCGCTCCTTCCCTCGCCACCGAGGGGAGCCATCCAGCCGGTCGGTTTGAACCGGCCATTTTGGCCATCCGAACTTTTATTGGTTCTTAGGAAGCGTTCCCCCAACTAAGACAAAGGAGCATGAGCAATCAATTCAAAGCCTTGCTGTTCGTTTTTCAAAATTGAGCTGGTTGGCATGGAACCCGCTTAGTACGGCTTATCATCGGATCGATCACGCGCATCGACCTGAATTCCGCGTCTGGATCCTGGTAATCGAGAGATCAGCGTACCTGCCGACATCGCCCTATTTAGCAAGCTTTTACAGGAGCCCATAGCCATGAGTTGGTCTATTAATTTCCATGCCGACGAGGATCAAAAAGTGACGGTGGAAGCGGACTGGCAGGGACCAGGAGATTACCAGCTCCGCCGGCTGGACGGCGAAATCACCGCGCTCGGCTCCTGCCAGACCCCTGAGGACATGCTGAATGCCTTGCTGGACGCCGATTGGTCGCCTGCGTTGGAGGGCGCGCGACTCGAACCGGTCTAGCAATTCAATCTGGTGCGTCAGAGCGCGCGAGATTGCTTGGGAGCCACTTTTGCTGCTTGCGCGGTTGGATTCCCCTAAGCGGTAACTTCTTTTCACCAGGACGCTCACATGACTCGCCCGATCAGCCGTTATCCTATTCCCGCCCTCGACGATCTGCCCGACGATATTCGCGCCCGGATTCTGGATGTTCAGGAAAAAACCGGCTTTATTCCCAACGTCTTCCTAGGGTTGGCTCATCGACCGGATGAATTTCGCGCCTTTTTCGCCTATCACGATGCCCTGATGGAGAAAGAGAGCGGCTTGAGCAAGGCCGAGCGAGAAATGATCGTGGTGGCGACCTCGAATGCGAATCAGTGCCACTATTGCGTGATCGCTCATGGCGCTATTTTGCGGGTTCGCGCCAAGAATCCCCTGATTGCCGATCAGGTCGCCGTCAACTATCGCAAGGGTGATTTGACCCCGCGCCAGATCGCCATGCTCGACTTCGCGTTGAAAATTTCCCAGGAAGCCTACCTGGTTAATGAGGCTGATTTCCAGAACTTGCGCGCTCACGGTTTTACCGATGCCGATATTTGGGATATTGGCGCTATCGCCGGGTTTTTCGCGATGTCCAACCGCCTGGCCAACATGATGAGCCTGCGCCCCAACGACGAATTTTATCTGTTGGGCCGACTGCCGAAATAAACATAGAGCGCCGTTTGATTCCCCCGGTCATGGAAACGGTCGATACCGTAGTCATCGGGGCTGGCGTGGTGGGCTTGGCGGTGGCGCGCGAGCTGGCGCTAGCTGGTTGCGAGGTACTGATTTTAGAAGCGCTGGAGCGGTTCGGCACGCAAACCTCATCGCATAACTCCGAGGTCATCCACGCCGGGTTGTACTACCCGACCGGCTCACTCAAGGCCCGTTTATGCGTGCGGGGCAAAGAGCGGCTGTATCGCTACTGCGCGGAACGCGGCATCGCGCACCGACGGATCGGTAAGCTGCTCGTGGCCTGTGACGAGTCAGAATTACCAGCCTTGGCGGGCTACGCCCAGCGCTCCGCCGCCAACGGCGTACCGCTCCAGCCGCTCGCCGCCGCTGAAATTCGCCATCTGGAACCGGCCGTGCGCGCGGTCGCTGGCCTGTATTCTGAATCGACCGGCATTCTCGATAGCCACGGCTTCATGTTGGCGCTGTTGGGCGATGCCGAGCAGGCGGGAGCGACGCTGGTCACCCATACGCCGGTCGTGGCGGGGCGAATCGAACCCGATGGCATCGTCTTACGCACCGGCGGAGAAGAGCCGTTCGAATTGCGTTGCCGTCGCTTGGTCAATTCAGCGGGCCTGCGGGCGCAGGCGCTGGCGCGGTGTCTGGTCGGTTTTCCAAAGCAACGAATACCGCCGACCTTTTACGCCAAGGGTCATTACTTCACTCTAACCGGATCATCGCCGTTTCAGCATTTGGTTTATCCGATGCCAGATCACAGCGGCCTGGGGATTCACGTCACACTGGATCTGAGTGGTCAGTGCAAGTTTGGGCCGGATGTGAGCGGCTGGCCCTCGGTCCCGGATTACCGTTTTGAAATGGGTCTGGATGCTAAATTTTATCGGGCTATCCGCCGCTATTATCCCGATTTGCCAGAGGGCGCGTTACAGCCCGGCTATACCGGTATTCGCCCCAAAGTGAGCGGACCGACTGAACCCGCTGGCGATTTCATTCTTCAGGGGCAATCCAGTCACGGCGTAAGCGGATTGGTCAATCTCTTTGGGATCGAGTCACCAGGATTAACCGCCTCCTTAGCCATTGCCCAGCAAGTGGTGGAAGATTTGAACGGCTGAGATGCCTAAAGCGCTGGATTTAAGGCTGGAGCGCCCGGTTCCGGCCCCACATAGCCGCCGACGCCAAATTTTAGACCCAACTCCTTGGCGAGCGTGGGAAGCAATGCTTCCAGATTCTTGCCAGGGCAAAGCGTCTTTCCCGGCGCAAAGTCGCCGTGGCCGGCCAAATGCGTGAGAGGGTATTTCCGCATCAGTGCTTGAATCAGCCATTTCAGCCGAACCCTCTGTTCGGTGGCAGGTTCGATGATTTCGTAGTTTCCCATCAAGGCGATCCCCAGAGTGCCGGCGTTATGGCCAGCGACATGCGCGCCATGCGTGGCCAGGCTGCGACCTTCGTAAATGCGTCCTTCTCCGTCGATCACAAAATGATAGCCGATGTCCAGAAAGCCTCGCTGGTGCATGTGCACGGATTGAATATCGCGCGGCCCTTCCGAGAGCAGCATGGCGGAATGATGCACGACCACGGTGTTAAATACTTCAGGGTCTTGATCGGGTTCCAGGCGCGGATCGGCCTGCTCCGCGCCCCATTCCGCGCGGGAAATAATTTTAGGCGGTCCGAGATCAGGGGCGGGCCAAAATTGATCATAGGAAAAAAATACAAGGCCAATCGCGGCGAAACCCGCGATCCATTTAAACAGTCCGCGACCGGAAAAATGGCCGACGCTGATCAGCATGCTATCACTCGCTCAAAAATATCCAGATCCAGGGCAGCTAGGCTGCTCGCAGCCTAGGCGTCCTTACGCCAGGTCGCAACGAACGTATTTTAGAAGAGAGCGGATGAAGATTTTCGAGCGGCTGGTTCAAGGGGATAATCGGAGGCGGTTCTTGTCATTCGAGCGATCCGCTTGCATTAAAGCCATCAGCCCTCGCTTGATTTCGGCTCCACGCGTCTGGCTGGATTTAATAGGGATTGGAAGTGGAGATGCCTTACCATCAAACGATCAGAATGCGAATCGCCATCGCGTTGTTTACGCCGCCATTTCTCAGTGGGTGTCGGCCAAACCCTAGCGGTGATTTAACCGATCAGACCGATTTGGAACGAAACCCACGGCGCGGTCGCCGCCATCAAGCATACTGGGGACTCAGGCTTCGGTACTGCGGCAGCAAGCTAAACTGGCTGGGAGACAGCAGCGCGATGCGATCCGAAATTAACCGCAAAATGTAATTGTGATCGTGCGCCCGAACGCCCATATCCGGTGAGTAATAAACCGCAAAAGGTTCGCCACGTCGCTTGAAGCGTCGAATTTCGGGGGAATCTGATTCAAACATGATAAAGCCCTCAAAAATTTATTAATCTGGTAGGATATTAAGCATTAATCGTGCCATTTTAATATTCCGTGAGTTATGATCTGGTGGTGGAGAAAGCAGCGGAAAAAGGATTGTGAAATCAAATGGGTTGCTACTGTGGTTGAGCTAAAAACGCGTATTGAACCTGCACTTTGTTTGAGAAAAATTGCCATTTTATAGTTGCTTGATCGCCATGGCGTGAGTCAATGCACCAAAATAAAGCAAAAATGACCAGCGCCACGTTCAAATTTTATGTCCCAGCTAAAGTGAACCGGTCCATTTTGGCGATCCACACCCGTCAAGCGACCTGATTGTGCGTTTAAAAAGGAGGACTACTTACCCTATAAGGTACAAACTGCGCAGAAAATACAAAATTTAGTCACAAATGTATTAATAAATATACAAAATAAGGCCAAGATCCTACTGAATAGGGTGAAATTTCTCGATTAAAGCGCGCTGGCCTCAATTCATCACCAAGGCGGCCGCTTGTTCGCTGGTAAAGAATTGAGCATTCCGCACAAAACCAGCCATTACGGAAGCGCGGATGCCCGTCACACGACCGCTGTCGTCACGGGTTTCCACCAGCGTCGGCGGTAGCCCTTCCAGCAAATGCATTGGCGCGGGTCGACCATCGGCAAAGCACGCGCGATAAATCACGCCAGTCGAGGTATCCAGGAAGGCGGGGGCGAATCCTTGTGATCGATTGCCGTCGCTGACACCACCAGTTCCCCGAAAAACCCGGTTTTGCCGCTGCAATACTTTTGCGGTCAAGCGCACCCGCCGCGTTTGCCGGGGCCGGCTTGCAGTGCAGTAGTGTAAGGACTCGGTGTTCATCGGCTTACCTCATTGATCAAGAATTCACCCTTGACAGATAAATTAAAGCAATTGATATGCCAGATGACTGCAAGTTGGCTGCGGCGCTCAAATGGGATTGCTCCCTGCCCAGCTTTCCACCCAACCGTGGGTTTTACTCTACCAATGGCGGCATCTTGCGGCTGGTGGAGAGGGTTGCCGCAAACCGAGCACGGAACATAACCCAGCGCTGGGGTATTGCTACAAACGCCATCGTTCAGATATGACATCACCGATTCACCTGGTTTTTCAAAAAAGAACTGCTTGCCAGGTGATTTCCCAGGGTGTCTTCAATGGTTCAAGGCGTTTCAAAAAGCCAGTTAAGGATTGTCCCACCTCGCCGCCTCGGACGGCGAGGACAAGATAAGGTTTTAGTCAGGACAGGGGAGATACTGAATCGCGTACAAAACTGCGCCTTGTGGGTCTTGCACCACGCAGAGCCGCCCCACATCGGGAATATCCGTCAGCGGACGCAGGAGTTTGCCTCCCAATCCTTCCACCTGGCGGGCGGTGGCGTCCACATCGTCGACAGTGATATACACACCCCAGCAAGGAGGCATTCCTTTACATTCTGGCGGTAGAGCCATCATGCCACCGACCGCTTCGCCGCCGACCTTAATCAGGGGGTAATTAACATTCTCCCCTGGATAGTCCTCGATTTCCCAACCGAATAGCGCACCGTAAAATTTTCTAGCAGCTGATACATCGGTGGTCATTAACTCATTCCAGCCAAAAGCCCCTTGTTGCATGCGGTCTTTATGCATCGTCGTCACCTCGCGGTTGGAGAAAAGGTTGACAAGCTTCCGCATGGTCGCGCGTCTCTGGGGGATTGATCACGATTGGGCCAAAGTCGATGCACCACCCACCGGGCGACTCCCCAAATTTCAAAATCCTGAACCGAAAGATGGCCGGACGGCGTTGGATTTAATCCAGACGGTTCCAACATCAACCGACCCTTGGCGTCACGGCTTAGCCGCCGAAGGGCAAATTTGCCATCAACCACCGCCACCACCAGGCTGCCGGCCAGCGGCGGCACCGCCCGATCCACCACCAGCAGATCACCGTCATGCAGGCCCGCCTGTTCCAGCCCATCGCCCCGAACGCGCACCAGAAAACTGGCTTCTGGGTTGCGGATCAGATGGGTGTCCAGGCTCAAGCAACACTCGACCTGATCGTCAGCCAGCGCTGGGATATCGACGGGCACCGAACGGCTCAGTAACGGCCAAGCGCCGGTGGGCTCCGATGGCTGGCGGTCGCCAGGCGCGTATCGGTAGCGATGGGCGCGGCTAGCGGCGGTTTCGGGAACGAGAGCCAACATGGGCGTTACCTCCGAGGTGAGCGATACGAACGAATCAAGCCGATGACTAAGCCAAAGATCTCTAAATTGTCGCCGGGGTAGAGCACTGGATAATTGGGATTGGCCGGGCGAAGGATTACCGCGCCGTTTTCCACAGCCAGGGTCTTGAGCGTCAGCTCGTTGTTGAGCACGGCGATCACTAAATCGCCGGGTCGGGCTGGGCTGTCGCGCTCCACCACGGCTAGGTCGCCTTCCTGGATGCCAGCGTCGATCATCGAATCTCCAGTGATCGGAATCAGGGTGGTGCGAGACGGGTTGCGAACTAGCCAGGCGTCGATCGAACACGCTTCGCCGGCCGCCTCGCTGCCCGGCATTGGCAAGCCAGCTGGAACCGCGGTTTCCGCTACTGGCCGCTGAAAAAATTGTGAGGTCGGTGTCCAGCGGTGATCCGGGGTACGGTCGAGATAACCCGCCTGTCGCAACCGTTCCAGCACCTTCGCCACCCCATCGCGCGAACTCAGCTGCAAAACGCTCCGCAGCGGGCCGTAAGCCGGCAAACTACGCCAGCGAGCGTAATAGTCCTGAAGTCGCGCGAGATAGGTTTTGTCGTCGGGTTGCTTGGGCATGGTGATTATCTTTAGCGTACAAATGTACGCTAAAGATAGGATATCAAGCAGGCTGTGTCAAGTAGATGCTTGCAGTTTAAAAATGGGAATCCTAAAAACTCAGCTCCCTCAAGAAGTCGATTGCTGGTTGAAAGGCCAAACCCAAACGGTGGTACCGCTTCAATAAAACTGACATTCAGAAGTGAATTAACGTAAAATACTGACATTTATTTAATAAGTAATTCAATAAATTGATATTTTCCCGTGGGAACTGGCCACGGGCCGGCGGCGCTTAAAGAACAACCATGAGAATGCTCAGCCTGATTTTGTGGGTTCCCTTTTTTGGGGCGATCCTGGTCGCCTTGTTGCCGGCGGCCCAACAACGGTTGATTCGTGGTGTCGCGCTGTTTCACGCTGGGCTGACTCTGATCCTGTCGTGGAGTCTGCTAGCGCCGTTCGACCGGAGTGCGGCGGGGCTGCAATTTGTGGAGCAAGTGGTCTGGAGCTCCACCATTGGCGTGTCCTACGCGCTGGGCGTCGATGGGCTGTCCTTGCCGATGGTGTTGCTGGGCACCTTGCTGGCCGCCGTGGCGCTACTGGCCTCGGACAAAGTCACCACGGGCGTCAAGGGCTATCACGCCTGGCTGCTGATGCTGGAATTCGCCATGCTGGGCGTGTTCATGGCTCAGGATTGGTCGCTGTTTTTCATGTTCTGGGAACTAACGCTGATTCCGCTGTTTTTCCTGATCGATCTGTGGGGCGGCGAGAAGCGGCACGCGGCCAGTTTGAGCTTTGTGTTGTATACCATGGGCGGATCGATCTTCATGCTGATTGCGCTCATCATGATCTATCAAGCCACGCCCGAACATACCTTCGCCATGGCCGCCATGGCCAAGGCGGCCCTGACCTTGCCTCGCAACGAACAAGTCTGGCTGTTGCTGGCCTTCCTGATCGGGTTCGGGGTGAAAGTTCCGATTTTTCCGCTGCATGGCTGGTTGCCGCTGGCGCACGTCGAAGCGCCCAGCCCGGTCAGCGTGCTGCTGTCCGGGATTTTGCTGAAGATGGGCGCTTACGGATTGTTACGGGTGGTTGGCATCCTGCCGGATGCGGCGGTTTTGCTACAACCCTTGCTGGTCGGCATCGCTCTAATCAGTATTCTATATGGCGGGTTGCTGGCATGGCGGCAGACCGATCTGAAAGCGATGATTGCCTATTCCTCGGTCAGCCACATGGGCGTGGTGCTGCTCGGCATTTCGACCCTGAATGAAATCGGCTTGCAGGGCGCAACCTTGCAGATGGCGGCGCACGGCCTGATCGCCGGCGCGCTGTTTCTGTTGATTGGCCTGCTCTACGAACGCACCCACAGCCGTGAGCTGGCCGATTACGGCTCATTGGTGCGGGTGACGCCGCGCTTCACCTTTTTGATGACGCTGGCGCTGCTGGCCGGGATGGGAATGCCGGGGCTGGCCGGCTTTGTGGCGGAATTGCATGTGCTGATCGGCGGTTTCGCGCAATGGGGTTGGTTGATGGTGCTGGCGAGCTTCGGCGTGTTGTTGAGCGCCGCTTATGCGGTGCGCACCCTCGGTGGCTTGTTTACCGGACCGATCCGGCCGGAACTGGCGCAAATACCCGATATGCGACCGCTCGAACTGGCGGCGGCCATTCCGCTGGCGGCGGGTTTGGTGCTGATGGGTTTACAACCCGCGCCCATTGTCGCCCTGAGCAGCGCCAAGGTCGCGGAATGGGCCGCGATCTTCAGCCGCTTGCCGTAGCAAAGCGCCATGTCCGCGACCGCCCATCCATCAACCGACGCGCCGCTCGCTCCGCGCCAGATTGTCGAGCACGCCATCGCTCATCTGGATCATGTGCTGCCCGCGCAAGCGCCGATCCTGAATTTCGTCCATCACAATACGCTGCACGGCTACCAGCATCTACCGTTTGAGGACGCGTTGGCCGCCGCCGAGGCGCTGACCGGGATTCATGCCTATTTGCCGGATGCGGTGTTTCGCAAGCTGTTCCAGGCGGATCGAATAGTCGCCGCTGACCTGGACGCGGTGTTTGCCCAACGGCCGGAGTTGGAAATCGAGCGGGTGCTGGCGCGCGTCGGTGAGCACGAGATCCGCCGGGGTGAGGTGCTGTACATCGTGCTGGTCTATGGGGTCGAACCGCTGACCTTGAACGATCTGATCTGGCGGATCGAGGAATTGAGCGCCACCCGTCGCTTTGCCGAGGATGTGCCCGCCGCGGCCCGCCAGCGCTTGCTGGCCAACGCCAGCCGGGAAGGCATCAGCGATGCTGGCGCGGCGCTGGAAGATGTGTGGCGAGCCTGTCTCGAAGGCTTCCAGTTACCCGCGTTCGATCTCCATCCCGAAGAGCTGGTCGATTTGCAACTGAGCGTCGCCAAGTCGCTGCTGGCGCGGTTCCGGGACGAAGGCGCAACCGATAGCGAAGGCCCCATCGTCCACAAGCGGATGCAGGCCGAAGCCGCCGCCCTGCTCGAACGTTTGTTCGCTGATGTGGGCGACGGAAGCACGCTGCGTGGGTTGCTGCGGAGTTTGACTGGTAAAGATTTATTCGATCAGGTTCGGCCCTATTTGATCCGGCTGTCCGCCGCCTATCTCGACGAAGGCTTGGCCGCCTGGAACTTGCCCGACCGGGCCGATGGTCTGTACCCGGCGTGGCGGCGCTTGATCGCGCGCGATGCGGTGTGGGCCTTCGCTGGTTTATCGGATGGTCGCGCGGCGCTGGCCGGTTGGCCGGACGATCCGGTTGCGGCGGTCATTGCCGAATTGCGGCGGCTGGAAATTCCTGAAGCGCGCTGGGACGGTTATCTCCGTCGGCTGGCGCTGGAACTGCCCGGCTGGTCGGGGATGATGAACTGGCGGCAACAACATCCCGCCTATCCGGCCAATCGGGAAACTCCGGTCGCGTTGGTCGATTATCTAGCGGTGCGGCTGGGTCTGGATCGGCTGTGGATCGCGCATGAGTGCCAAAAGCGCTGGGGGATCGCGGGTACGTTGGCCGCCTTGCGTGCTTACTTCGCCGCCCGACCGGCGGAAGCATTGGCGCGACATGCCTTGTATGCCGGACAGTTGCCGGAATATCTGGCCAGCCGGGCGCGGGAGCTGGCGGAACAGCACGCGCCGTTGAGCGCCTGGGATACCCTGGCCGATATGATCTGGACCTGGCTGCACAGTCCGGTAGCGGCGCAGGCCGACAGCCATACCGTGCACGGCAGCGCGTGGCGCTTGTTCCGGCTGGCGCAGCATCTTGGCCTGTCGGGCGGCGAGATCCGGGCGCTGACTCTGGCCGATCTGGAACGGTTGCTGGAACCGCTGGACGCCCTGTCTGCTCCGGTGCGTGGCGCGTTGTGGCAATACGCCTACGAACACCATTACCGCGACGGGTTGATCAACGCCCTGGCGAACAATCACGGGCGCTGGCCGCCGCGGCAAGGCCGACCGCAAGCCCAGATCGTATTTTGCATCGATGACCGGGAAGAAGGCATCCGCCGCCATCTGGAAGAATCCAACCCGCGGATCGAAACTTTCGGCGCGGCCGGATTTTTTGGAGTGGCGATGAATTGGCGCGGTTTGGACGATACAACAGTGACGCCGTTGTGTCCGGTGGTGGTCACCCCCGCGCACGAAATCCGCGAAGTGGGCCGACCCGACGCGCAAGCGGAACTGGCGCTGCACAACCAGCGGCGGGATGTACGCTGGCGGTTGGGGGCTTTTATCAGAATATCCGCCGCAATCTGTGGTCCTCGGCGCTGGTGATCGACGCCCTGGCTCCCGCCGTGTTGCCGGTGCTGGCGGGTAAAGTGTTCGCGCCACGCCAACAAGGCGCGCTCACCGGCGCGATGCACCGCCATGGAGTGCCGGATGCGCCGACCACGGTGGCGGTGACGGCAGCGAATGCCACGCTTCCGGCCACGCCGGAGCAACCGCGTCTCGGCTTCACCGACGCCGAACAGGCCGACCGGGTGGCGGGTTTGCTGCGCAATATCGGCCTGACCGCACAATTCGCGCCCCTCGTGTTGCTGATGGGTCATGGCTCCATGAGCCAGAACAACCCGCATCTGGGCGCTTACGATTGCGGCGCGTGCGGCGGGCGACACGGCGGGCCGAATGGGCGCGCCTTCGCGGCGATGGCGAACCGTCCGGCGGTGCGGGAATTATTGATCGAGCGCGGCATCACGGTGCCGGCCGATACCTGGTTCGTCGGAGCCGAGCATAACACCTGCGACGAGCGCATCACTTTTTACGACCGCCGCGATGCGCCAGACGCAGCCAAACAAGCGCTGCGGGCCTTACAATCGGAATTGGATCACGCTTGCACCCTGTCGGCGCAGGAGCGCTGCCGCCGGTTTGCGTCCGCGCCACGCGATCCCGCGCCAGAACGAGCCCTGCGCCATGTGGTGGGGCGGTCGCGGGACTTTAGCCAGGCGCGGCCGGAGTTGGGTCACGCCACCAACGCCGCCGCGCTGGTTGGGCGACGGACCATGAGTCAGGGGATATTTCTGGATCGGCGGGCGTTTCTGATTTCCTACGATCCGACTCAGGACCCGACCGGCGCGGTGCTGGAAAACATTTTGCTGGCGGTGGGGCCGGTGGGCGCGGGCATCAATCTGGAATATTACTTTTCCACCGTCAATAACGAGCGGCTGGGCTGCGGCACCAAGACGCCGCATAACGTGACTGGACTCTTCGCGGTGATGGAAGGCGCGAGCAGCGACCTGCGCACCGGCCTGCCGCGCCAGATGATCGAGATTCATGAGCCGGTGCGGCTCCAGATCGTGATCGAGGCGCGCACCGAAATCCTCGCCGCGATTTATGGCCGTCAGCCGGGTTTGCGCGAATTGATCGGCAACGGCTGGATTCATGTCATCGCCAAAGACCCAGACAGCGGGGAATTTTCGATTTTTGATCCCCAGCGCGGCTTCGCGCCGTGGGCTGGGCCGGTGCGGCCGCTGCCGGTGTGCGCTCGCTCCGGTGACTGGTATCGGGGACAGACTGAGCCGTTGCCGCCAGTGTTGATTGGGGAGGCTAAGCCCGTCTCAGTGGCTTCCTGTGAGAGGATTTCTAAACTTGAGGGGCGCGAAGCGTGAGAAATCCCGGTCAGCGCTCCACAATTCCGTCACGCCGTGCGCAAGGCATAGCGTTGCGATTCTGGCGTCATGAACCATGGGGCCAGCAATTTTGGCTCTTTCGACCAGCGCTCGCAGCCTCGTCCAATACCCGGCGGATTCACCCAAAAGCCGCAAGCTCGGCGATTCCAACCAGCAATCGACCTGTTCCAAGGCTTGTAAAGTCGGAGTCGGTGGATTGTAAATTCGTGGATGGGTTGCAATGGCGAGAAACTCATGGATGCAGGGCCAGGCGATGGCCCAGGGCTGCATTGATTCCGCGAGACGCACAATCAGGTTATCCGCCTCGCTATGCCATGGGGAATCTTCTCGATGCGCGTAGACGAGAAGATTGGTATCGACTGCGATCATCCGCCTTGCTCTTCATAAATGCGGGATCGAATTTGCTGCCAGTTCCCTTCTTCAATACCACTTTGCAATCCGGTCCCTGCAAAGGTGGCCCGGCGCATGCGGAAAGGCACTGTGGCTACGGTTTGCTGCTTCAAAAAGTTATGCAGCGCATTTTCCAGCACCGCCCGCAGGGTGGTTTGATTTTGGGCGGCATAGCGCTTGATTTCTTCAAACAGGCTATCGTTCAGTTCCACTGTGGTTTTCATACCATACACCCATACTCTCTAATATTGGCTTATGGGTATTGTAACACGACCCCTGGCAATCAACCGATAACGGCGAGATATTGACCATGGTGGACTGGCTGGCGGCCCTCATTCCCGCTTTACCCTTAGTCGCCGCCTTATGGCTCGGCGCGGCCATTCTGCTTGGGCAGGCCAGCGGCGAAGCGCACGAGCGGCGCACCAGCCGGATCGTGCTGGCGGCGTTAGGCGCGTCGTTCGGCTCGGCGCTGCTCCTGGCGATAGCTCGCTTCGTCGGCGCAGCGCCCGATGCGGTGCGCTTTGGTCGTTGGCTGACGAGCGGCGCTTATGGAGTCGATCTGGTTTTCAGCAGCGATGCGCTGAGTGTGACGCTGGCGGTGCTGGCGTCCTTCCTTTGCTTGCTGGTCGCGCGCTTCGCCGTCAATTACATGCACCGGGAAGCGGGATTTCACCGGCTGTTCGCGGTATTGAGTCTGTTCGCGGCGGCGATGGCGCTGCTGGTGACGGGTGGCAACGCGGTGTTGACCTTCATCGGTTGGGAAGTCGCTGGACTGTGCTCTTATCTGTTGATCTCCTTCTTTCAGGATCGCACCACGGCGGCGGCCAACGCCACGCGGGTATTCGTCACCAACCGGGTGGGCGATGCCGGTTTCCTGCTCGGCATCGGGCTGTCGTTTTACTGGCTGGGCGGCGCGGAGTGGGCGGCGATCAATGCCGGAGCGGCGGGCTTAAGCCCGACCCAAACCGGCGTGTTAGCGGGCTGGTTCCTGCTGGCGGCGATCACCAAATCAGCGCAAGTCCCGTTCGCACCGTGGTTAGGTCGGGCGATGGAAGGGCCGACTCCATCGAGCGCCCTGTTCTACGGCGCGGTGATGGTGCACGCCGGGGTTTATCTGGTGCTGCGCCTGCAACCGCTGTTCGAGCAGTCGCTGCTGCTGATGGCGGTCATGGCGCTGATCGGACTGGCGACCGCGCTGTACGGCTTTCTCTGCGGGCTGGCGCAGACCGACATTAAAAGCGCGCTGCTTTTTTCCACATCGGGACAGGTCGGCTTGATGTTTCTAGCCTGCGGATTGGGGTTCTGGCGCTGGGCGCTGCTGCATCTGTGCTGTCACGCCATCTTTCGCGGTTATCAATTTCTCAGCGCGCCGTCGATTCTCCATCAACTGCACGAGCGTACCCGGCCGGCGCCGGATTGGCTGGCGCAACGGCGCGGGCTTTACGCGGCGGCGTTCCAGCGGTTCTGGCTGGAAGAGGCGGCCACTTGGAGCGTGGTGCGTCCGGTGCGCTGGCTGGCGCAACAAGCGAATCGTTTTGATGCGGCTGTGGTGGATCGGGCGACCGGCTTACCCGCCCCGACCGTCCAGGCTCTGTCCTCGCTGGCGCAGTGGGAAGAACGCCAGCTTGGCGCGGGCCGCTTTCTGGAACGCGCGCCCGACGCACGAGATCAGGGCCAGGGCGTGGTCGGCAGCGCCACCGAATGGCTGGCTTCGCTCTTTCATCGTTTTGAAGAGCAAATGGTGTTCAAAGCGGTCGGCCAGGGCATCGTTTCGACCAGCCATCGGCTGGGAACCCGTCTCAGCCAATTAGAGCGCCTGCTGCGGCGGTCGTGGCTGTGGGTGGCGGCGATGGTGGGCGCTTTAGCCCTGATTATCGCCATTGCAGAGATGTTGCACCGTCAGGGCAACGGTGAGTTTCCGCTGTTGAGCGCGCTGCTAATCGTTCCTCTGATCGGCATCATCGCCGATTATCGCGGCCGGCAGGCCCGCAGCGCCTTCGCGTTGGGCTTGACGGTGGCGGGCGTGGAATTGGTGTTGACGCTGTATCTGCTAAGCCAATTCCAGCCGCACGCGCCGGGAATGCAGTTCGTTGAACGGGCCGAAATTTTCTCGTGGCTGCATTATCACGTCGGCGTCGATGGCATCGGCGTGCTGTTTTTGCCGCTGACCGCGCTGCTGACTCTGTTCGTGATGCTGTACGCGCAGCCGCACCGCTGGGAAAAGCCGGGGGCGTTCGTGGCGAACATCCTCGGCGTGGAACTGGCGCTGATGGGGATGTTCACCGCACTGAATCTGCTGCAATGCTGGCTGTTCGCGCTGGCTGAAATCATCCCGGCAACCTTGTTGATCCAGCGTTGGGGCACCAGTCCGGCGCGCGGGCGGGCGGCGGCGCAGTATGTGCGGGCGATGCTGGGGGGCCTGGCGGCGCTGCTGGCGGGGATTCTGTTATTGGGTTGGAATCATGCCGCTGTTGCCGGGCATTGGTCGTTCGATTTGCCGGCGCTACTGGAAACGCCGGTTTCGTCCGGGCAGCAGTCGCTGATTTTCATTCTGCTGTTCGGTGGTTTGGCGGTGCGGCTAGCGCTGTTCCCGTTCCATTCCTGGCTGCCTATCGTCGCCAAGCATGGCACGGTGGCGATTGGCATGGTGTTACTGGTCGGCGCGAAAGTCGGGGTTTATGCCTTGTTGCGCTTTGTGTTGCCGCTGCTGCCGGATGCCGCGCAACAGTGGTCCGGTTGGATTGCGGCACTCGGGCTAGTGGGGATGGTGTATGGCGCGCTGCTGGCGGTGTTGCAGATTGACCTGCGCCGCTTACTGGCCTTTGGCATTGTCAGCCAGACCGGCGTGCTAATGGCGGGATTGTTTTCGCTGAAAGCGGCCGGACTGAAAGGTGCGTTGTTATTGAGCCTGAACCTGGGTCTGGCGGCGGCCGGTTTGTTCGTCGCTGCCGGATTGTTAAATCGCCGTCTGAACACCACGCGGTTCCATCGGCTGGGTGGGCTATTTGATGCGTTGCCGTTGCTGGGGCTGATGTTTTTGGTGGTGGTGCTGGGCAGTATCGCCATGCCGGGAACGCCCGGTTTCGAGGCGGCGCATCTGGCCCTGGAAGGGACGCTGGAGGCGTTTGGCTGGGGCGTGGCGACGGTCGCCGCATCCGGTAATGTCTTGGCGGCTGGTTATCTATTGTGGGCTTATCAACGGATTTTCTTGGCCCGCAATCCCAAAGTCGCCGCCCGCGCGTTAACCGATTTGCGCAATCGGGAACTGATCATGGCGGCTCTGCTGTGCGCGGTGATGATTGGAGTCGGTTTATACGCCGATCCCTGGATCCGAATGATCGGGGAGGCGGTGGAGAATGTGGCGGGGTTATTTGCGATCAGCGGTGCACATTAGCTATGGATATTCATATCGCTGTTACTGCATCTGAAATAACCACCTGCTTCCCGGCCATGCACGAGCTACGACCGCACCTTACGGAACCCGCTTTCGTGGAACAGGTTCAGCGCCAGATGCAAAATCATGGCTATGAATTAGCCTATCTCGCTGCACAAAATCAGGTGGTCGCGGTGGCCGGTTATCGGGTTGCCGAATATCTCGCTTGGGGTCGGATTTTCTATGTGGATGATCTCATTTGTCGCGGCGCATTCCGCAATCGAGGCTATGGCGGAATGCTGCTCGATTGGCTGCTGGAACAAGCCAAAAAACTAGCCTGCCATCAATTTCATCTCGATTCTGGCGTACACCGGCACGATGCCCATCGGCTTTATCTCAGCCGAAAACTACAAATCAGCTCTCACCACTTTTCCAAGGAGCTTGGCAACGGTGCCGCCTAACCTCGAATCGCTGTCAGCCGCCGATCAGCTCGGTTTTCCCATCCTGAGCGTGCTGATCGGACTGCCCTTGCTGTGGGCCTTGGGGCTGGCGTTCCTACGTGATCCGCGCGTCGTCCGCGTCGCGGCGCTGGCGGGCGCTGGACTGGAATTGCTGCTGTCGCTGGTCATGCTGGTCGCGCTGCGGCCCGAAGTGGCTGGGATGCAATTGGTGGAACGGGCGATCTGGATTCCCAGCCTGAACGCGCAGTATCTGGTCGGCATCGACGGGATCGCGGCGCTGTTCCCGCCGCTGACCGCGCTCCTGTTCTGCGCGGTCATCCTGGCGTCCTGGACCAGCATCCAATCCATGCCGCGCTTGTATTTCGCTCTGCTACTGCTGCTGGAAGGCGTCACTGTGGGCGTGTTCTGCGCGCTGGATCTGGTGCTATTTTTCCTGTTCTGGGAACTGACGTTGGTACCGATCTATTTTCTGGTCAGTCTGTGGGGAATCGGGCCGGAACGGCGCTATGCGGCGGTCAAATACACGTTATTTATGCTAGCGGGCGGGATTCCGCTACTGTTCGCCATTTTATTGCTCGGCCTCTACCATTCCGGCGGCGCACCAGGATTGGGCGCTTTGATCTTCGATTATCCGACCCTACTGGAACGCCCGCTACCCACCGAATTACAAACAGTCGTTTTCTTGTTGTTGTTCGTTGGCTTTGCCGTTAAAGCACCACTGTTTCCCTTTCATACTTGGCTACCCACTGTATTGCGGGAAGGTCCAATTGGACTGAGCGCGCTTTTAGTGGGTTTGAAGCTCGGCGCCTTTGGCATCCTGCGTTTTGCCGTGCCGCTCGCCCCGACGGCAGCGCGCGAGTATGTCTGGCTGATGGCCGGCTTGGGCTTGTTCGGGATGCTGTACGGGGCGTTGGTCGCGTTGCGGCAATCCAACCTACGGCTGATGCTGGCGTTTTCCAGCATCAGTCACGTCGGACTTGTAATTGCCGGTATCGCCGCCTTGAACATGCAGGGTGTGCAGGGCGCGGTTTTTCAACTGGCGAATTTCGGGGTGATCGCGGGCGGTTTGGTGTTGCTGACCGGATTTCTGCACCATCGTTTGGGTTCGACCGATCTAGCGAGTCTGGGCGGCTTGGCCCAGTCCTTACCGTACTTGACCGGCTTTTTTCTGCTGCTGGGCATGGCGTCCATCGGCTTGCCTGGCACCAACGGTTTCGTCGCGGAACTATTGATCTTATTAGGTATTTTTCAGGTATCACCCAGTTTAGCGGCGGTGGCCGTATTGGGCGTAATTTTGGGGGCGGCGTATTTTCTGCGCTTTCATCAGCGGGCTTTTCTGGGGCCGGCCACCGATACCACCATCGCCTCCGCAACCGACCTACGCCCGCGCGAATTGCTGGTTGCGGCGGTGATGGGCTTGCTGGTGCTGATAGGTGGGCTGTTTCCCAATTGGATTCAAGGTATTACCGCCAGCGCGACGGATGCTTGGGCAAAACGGATGGACATAGGGCAGCTCGCTACTAAAAATTTGGCGCAAGCTCAGCCTGAAGGCCGTTTTACCCATTAGGCCAAACTAGAGCCGGCTCAAGAGTTCCTTCTTTTTCTCAGTAAATTCCTCGGTACTGAGAATGCCTTTGGCGTGCAGGTCGGCAAGTCGTTCAATGCGGCTGAAGATGTCGTCCCCCGTGACGTTCGATGGCGGTGCTTGCGTGTTCGCTTGGATCGGTGCCGGTGTTGAAATTGTTGCTTGGGCCGATGCGGCTGAAACAGCCGATTGGGCCGACGATGATGGGTTGTTTCCCGACACTATCGGCAGGCGGGTAACCTCCACCACACCATGCTGACTGGTGAAGGTAAGAGAGCCGCCCACCGATTGTTGTTGTGAGAAACCGCCAATCTGGTGATCCAGCGTGTCGTAGATCGTGATCCGGTCACCGAGATCGATGGCCAAACGCCGGATTTGAGGGAAATAGGCGTAACGGACGCCATTTTGCGAGCCGGTGCTGGCGGGTCTGCCCAGGTCGGCACCCCACCAGTCTCCCGCAACGCCGGACGTTGAGGGTACAAACAGGCTGGCTGGCCCCATCGGCCCGAAGCCGTGTTGCTGCTGGTTGTCGTAACTGCTTTGCTGTTGTTGGCCTAAGCCGCCGCTTTGCTGTTGCGACTGGAAACTTCCACCGCCGAGTAGCTCGGGTTCGCTTGTTAGTCGGCTGGTTAGATCGCTGCAAAGGGCATCAACTCGGCTTTTCAAGGCATTATTGAACATATCGGACAACATGATCATGCCCCCTCGCATCCACTGGCCGGAGCCGCCGAATTCGGGATGATTGAACTGAGCCATGCCGCCGCGACCGGCGATCACAGCGTCGAGCATATTCAAAACAGCTTCTTGGCTGAACCCATGGCGCTGCGCCAAGTTGTTGATCACCAGTTGGCCAGTGGAAGAGAGTGATCGCATTGTGGAGTCTTCTTTCGTGAGTTGGCTAAAACGATGTAAGCTACCTGTAAAATATCGTACTTGACGACCTAGACCTAAATAAACATAATTATTGACTATCGTCCATCTGTCCTCTCAATGGCTACGTAGCTCAGATGGTTAGAGCACGGCACTCATAATGCCGGTGTCGGTGGTTCAAGTCCACCCGTAGCCACCACTTATCAACAGCTTACGCGCGCTTTTTCTCGCACACCCAAATCAGATTGGGAGATGCTTGGAATATCGGTTCCGGGATTTTGTCGGCTGCTCCCCCCAGGCCACTGATTTCGTCGAAGGCACTGCCAGGCTTACTGAAACAAGGTTAATTGGCGGTGTGAACCCGGCCTAGCGGCGCAATCGCCTCGCCTTCGATAAAGATTTGCATCAGCTCCAAGTCAGGCGATAGCACCACAATATCGGCGTAAGCGCCAGGTTGCAGCCGACCGCGATCCCATTCGCTAAGATAATCAGCCGGATAAGTGGAGATACGTCGGGCCGCTTCATCCAGCGGAATACCGATTGCGACCAGATTGCGCAAGGCCTGATCCATCGTCAGCACACTACCGGCTAGCGTGCCATCAGCCAGCCGCACTCCATTCGGGCACTTGCTGACTGTTTGTGAGCCCAGACGGTAGGTTCCATCCGGCATCCCGGCCCCGGCAGTCGCATCAGTGACGCAAAACAGTTTGGGAATGGCGCGCCGGGCCACCTGAATAGCGCCAGGATGCACATGCAACAAGTCGGGGATGATCTCGGCATATTCAGCATGGGCCAGTGCGGCTCCGACGATGCCAGGTTGACGGTGGTGCAGTTCGCTCATCGCGTTGAACAGATGGGTGAAACCCTTCGCCCCAGCAGCGAGCGCCGCCACGCCTTCCTCATAACGGCCATTGCTATGGCCAATCTGTGGCAGGATGCCCACCCGCCGCAGATCGCGGATGAAATCCAGATGGCCCGTGAGCTCCGGCGCCAGCGTCAGCACGCGAATCGGCGCCAGCCCGCGCAACGACGCCAATTCGCTTAAGGCGCCAAGCCGCGCCGCGTTAGGTTGCGCGCCCAACCTATCGGGGCTGATGAACGGCCCTTCGAGATGTACGCCGAGCACCCGCGCCGCGCCGCGTGGACGCTGACCCACCACGGGGCCAATGCTCGCCAGCGCCTGCTCGATGGCCTCATGCGACGCGCTCATGGTGGTCGCTAGCAGGCTAGTCGTTCCGTGCCGCGCATGGAGACGCGTGATGGCGACGATGGCATCCCCCCCATCGCGTCCGCGCCCCCGCCGCCATGGATGTGCAGATCGATAAAACCGGGTAACACTAGGCCATCGTCGGGCTGTGGGGCCAAAGCCGTATCCCCTTCAATGGCGGTAATACGGTCGCCAAAAAAGAGGACGCCGCGCCTCCAACCCGCGGGCGTCAGGATGCAACCAGCAACCTGTTGGCGCACGACGTAGGACTCTCTAGCGATCTCCCCGTTCAGTGGCTGCTCAGCCGCCGCCAGAGTACGGCATGGGCCACGATGTATTGATATTTCCGGGCATGTTCCCGGATCAGCAACGGGGTATCGGCTTCGCGCAGGAGTTCAAATCCTTCGCCGCTCAGCAGGTCACGTAGCGCCACCGCGCTCTTCACCGGCTGTTGGTCGCGTTCGTAACCCCCCAGCCACGCTTCCGGCGGGGTGAACTGCTCCAACCAGCTGTAAGGCGAGAAAATCGCTAATAAACCACCGGGTTTCACCAGACCGCGCGGACCACCCAAGCGACCCAGTAACGCTTTTGGACTGGGCAGGCGACACAGCAAATTGGCCAACAACACCGCATCGAAGTCGCTCAACTCCGCCGGCAGCGAACAGGCGTCGGCCTGCCGGAAGCTGACCCGGCCGCGATCGATCGCCGGATCGACCATGGCGTTGGACATCCTGCCGAGCTGGCCTTCGTCTTTTCGGAAATAGCGTAGTTCGCCCTGACGGCGCAGGGTGCCGGCCGCCTCGATGAAAGCGCGGCTGAGATCAACGCCGAGCACCTCTCGATATCCCCGCGCCAGCTCGAAACTAGCCCGTCCCACCGCGCAACCGACATCCAAGGCGCGGTCGGTCGAAACGCCATACTCGGCGGCGGCCTCCAGCAACCAGCTGGCGCAACGCACCGGAAATTCCACCGCATCGCGCGGCCCGAAGGCGTAAGGCATCTGTTCTTCAGGCGCGGCGTAGTGTAACAGCAGATACTCGTTCAGGATTTGCGGGTCTTCATACGCCTGAGTCGGCGAACCGGCTCGATCTAAGCGCACGGCGCCGCCATCGCCATCGCTTTGCACTATCCGAAATCCAGCGTGCTGGAAAAAATGTGGACGGAAGTGAAAGCGTGACCAGCGGCTGGCTTCATCGCCGGTCGATGCCCACGACCCGCCCAAAATCATCTGATGCTGTCCGTCATAGCAAGGCGTGCTGAAATCATCGTAATACGGATGCACTTTCGCGCCGGGCAGTGGATTGAAATGATCTTCCAACCAGTGCCAGACATTGGCAAACACGTCGTGAAAACCCGCCGCGGTCGGCTTGGACGCCGCGACCGGACTGGAAGAACCATAAGCGAGATTGAGATTCCAGCCGTATTCCCGCGCCAGCGTAGCGCCATCGTATTGCATCACTGCATCGCTTTCGACCGTCGCCGAACCGGCCGCTCGTTGCTCCGGCGCTCGCAAGGCCCGATGCTCGGCTTCGCTGAGCAGCCGATAAGCAACCCCATCCCGCCCAGCGCGCCAAGCGCAATACGCCTTGGCTTCATGGTAATTCACCTCCACCGGCCAATCCCAAGGCATCTCGATCACTTCGAATAGCGCGCGCAATCGGTAGCGGTGCAAGCCAGTCGGGCCATCCAACACCCAAAACGTTGGCCACTTCAGATTGCGGAAGCCGCGCCACTCCCAACCGATCTCCGACCAGTAGCGTGGCTCGCGATAGCCGCCGCCCGCCACAAAAGCGTGAAATTCGCCGTTGGTTACTAAGTGACGACCGGCTGCAAACGGTTGAATGACCGTCTCGCGCCGCCCGTATTCGTTATCCCAGCCGTAGGAAGGCCAATCGGACGGTTTGCCGAGCGTGATGGCTTGGCCCGGTACGCTAATAAGGCTGGGAGCGGGATAATCATGGCCTGGTTGCGGCGGAAAGTTCCTAGCCGGCCGGCCGGCCGAGGGATGTAGCGTCGGCCATTCGGTTGGACGCCGCACCAAACTCAGCGGCAGTTCATGGATGAGCACCGAGGACGTTTCTAAATGAATCCGTTCGTGCTCGAAACCCATGAACAGCGCCCATAACGGCTGTTGGGAGGTAATCGGTGAATGATTGGCCGCCAGGCCAGGGCTGGTTTCGATCACCTCTCGCACGGTGCGATACACCTGTTGGCGATAGGCGTGAACTGTTTGAATGCTGGGCCAGAGCATTTCATTCTTGGACATGTCGTCCCAGCGCATCTCATCCACGCCAGTCTCGAACAACTGCTCGAAATAAGGATTGAGCGGCTTATCGATCAAGCCAGCCACCCGCAGCTTATTGATGTATAGCGCCGGTGGATGCCCGTAGTAAAAGATCATCGGATGGCGCAAATGATGATAAGGCGGACGGAAGAACGCTTCCTCGCCGCGCAAGCTGGAAAACAGCGTCTCGGTCAGTGTCCAGGTATTGTCGAAATAATCCAAAACCTGCTGACGGGTGCAAGTGGCGAGGTTTGGTGGCGGCAATGAGGTCAGGACGCCATCCTCTTGTCGGCCAGGGCAGTCTTGCGGCGGCACGCCCGTCCACCACCAGCCGGAACGGACGCCGGTGAGTTCCTCATTCATTTCGTGGCGCAAGTTTTTGCGCCAGATTTCGACCGTGTTGTCGGAGGTTGTGGGCGCAAGCGGTGTAACCATGATGTCTCCTGTTCGATCCGGCGCGGCTGGGACCGCTGCTTCAGAGTATCAGACAATCGAGCGAATTAGGTTGATATCAAAGCGAAGAGTTCGGCTTGGAAGCTGATCGCCACGAAGTTGGTCGCGGGGTTCTGGACCGGCCAGTTTGAGCTACAGACTGAATTATCCGATCAACCTGAACGGCTTCAGTCACTGGTCTGAGATTCGCTTCGACAAGAGAGAACCCGCTTTATCAGCTCGTTGTGCAACTTGCGGCGCGCTGATGCTGGAAATTTTTAGGGATTGGTACACATCGTGCAACAAAAATCGATATTCACAAAGAGGAACTAAATGATGATAAGGCAATTTATTAAAGTGAGTGGTTTGGTAGCTAGCCTGCTGAGCCTGAATGCCGTTGGCGCTCCCACTAAATCGAATGTGGAAATCAATGGAAAAATTCTGAGTCCCGCCGAACTAGTTTCACTGGAAGTTCAAATCGGTGCTGAAATCGCTCCGGGTCGTTACCTGGTGGATCGGCAGAGTGGGTGTTGGCTCAATACCACTACCGTGCAGGTGGCTTGTATCAGCGATCCTGGCCGTCGTCGAGGGACGCATGGACAGAGTGGAGATTAGCTAAGGCATCGGTTTGCAACGTGCCTCTCCGCTGCCTGGTCAGTAGTTTTAATCACTAAATAATCAACAAGTTAAGATTTTACCTCGCTTGAGATATTGATCTGCCGTGCTGCTTATCCGCCTAATCGTAATGTGAATATTCGGTGACACCAGCAAGGGGGTTTTTTGATCCCGTTGGCCTGCGCGCCGAACTTCTATCTGATAGGCCAATAGACTGTTAATGCTGCGGCGCAGCGTCCCGCGCTTGCTAGCAGGCTAGGTAAATGGCGCTGGTTTTGCATTTTTGCCGCTTCCAAATTTAGTGAGCGGGCGTCGCATGGGATTGATCATTTTTTAGTCAATTTGTGCTCTTTGCATCAACCTCGCGTTTTTTCTAGCCCTGATGTTCAGCTTCCTTCCCTGCTGACTGAGTTATCCACAGTTTTTGTGGATAACTTAGCTGTCCTTTCCTTCCTCGCGTTGTTCCTTGTAAATTCCAAGAGTTCTTGCGAACTTCCAAAAATTTGTGCGAAATGCCAAAAGATCGTGCGAACGCGCCTGAGGCGTAGACCGCCGCTAGCAGATAATAATGATTATAAAAATAGAGACTTAAAGTAGTTTTTGGACGGGTTTGATTGAGTGGCCCGGAAAACAGGCCACTACCTCATCGCATGCTCTTGTGTCCATAGAAAACACAGCGCGCGAACTTTTGTAAAAAATCACCTGATTTCTTGTAAAAAATACTCTATCTCTTTGATATTAAATTGTCTTTTTTGCACGATCTTCTGGAATTCACACGTTCAAAGTCTTGGAGTGCAAGCCGTCTGGATTTTTTCCGGTACTGGTCGTTAGAAACACCGCCGCAGGTCTTGTCCTTTGTAGTTCAAAGGATGCTGTGATTGTAACGGCATGACACAGTACATGTGCCAAAGTGTGTCGAAAGCGTTTTGCGATCACACCACGCGATGTTCAAAAACCATCCGCTCGCTTCTTGCGTCTATCATATTTTTGTTTTTAAACAAATACATAAAAAATTAGAGCTGATCACTTAAAGATTGGCATTATTGTTGATATGCCCCTCTGGCCGGCGCTGACACACCCGTCAACAGACTGGCGTTTATAAAACGATTGCCGGACGAGTTCAGGCGACTGAGACCGTACCAAAGGCAACATCCCGCCACCGGTGGGAAAAACGGCACAGATATTGGGCCGTGTCAGTAACCATACGAGGAGGTCAACCGTGGAAGCTCATAAACTCTGGCAGTTCCCAATCAAGGAATTTCATCGCATCCCGCGCGGATTGCTCGGCCCCGGCGCGTACGAGATGATCGGCGTGGAAGCTAACAAGCTCGGCTTCAAGCGTTGCCTGGTCTCAACATCCGGCCTGCGCGGCACCGGCATCGTTGAAGACATCGTCGGCAAGATCAAATACCGCGACATTGATGTCGTGCTCTATGACAAGGTGGAATCCAATCCCAAGGATTACAACGTCATGGATATGGCCGATCTTTACACGCGGGAAAAGTGCGACAGTTTCATTTCCATCGGCGGCGGCAGCGTGACCGACGCCACCAAGGGCGCGCGGATTGTAGTCTCCCACGATGGTCGCAATGTCAACGAATTCGACGGCTTCAACAAATCCGACAATCCCAACAATCCGCCCCACATCGCGGTCAACACCACCGCCGGCACCGGTTCCGAGACCAGCTGGGCCTATGTGATCACCGACACCACCTCGGAAAAAGCGCCTTATAAATGGCTCGGCATGGATGAAAACGTGCCGGTGACGCTGAGCATCAACGATCCGGTGCTGCATTTTTCGATGCCGCCCGACTTGACCGCCTTCTGTGGCTTCGACGTGCTGGCGCACGCCTCCGAGCCTTACGTCTCGCGCATCGACTTCATTCCGAGCCTGGGCAGCGCCCTGCTGGGCATCGAGATGGTGGCGCAAAACCTGCGCCGCGCGGTGTACGAGCCGCTCAATTACGAAGCTCGCCTCAATATGATGTACGCCTCCTACATCTCGGCGCAGGCGTTCAACAGTGGCGGCCTCGGCATCATCCACTCGATTTCCCACGCGGTCAGCGCCTTCTACGACTCGCACCACGGCCTCAACAATGCCATCGCCCTGCCGCGGGTTTGGGAATACAACATGCCGACCAACTACAAGCGCTTCCGCGACATTGCGAGAGCGATGGGCGAAAACGTGGACGGTCTGTCGGACGTGTCCGCCGCCGAACGGGCGATTGAGGCGGCGATTCGCCTGAGCAAGGACGTGCAAATTCCCGCTAACTTCACCAGCGTTGGCGAATACACCAAGTCGCAGGTCGGCAAGGGTCGCTACGCCGAACTGGGTGGCCCCAAGATCGTCGGCGACGAGCGAGACGTGGATCGCATCACCAAGCATGTGCTGGGAGACGGCTCGACGCCGGGCAATGCCCGCGATTGCAGCTACGCGTCCGTGGCTCCGGTGGTCCGCCATACCTTGACCGGTACCTATTAGCGCGGGTCGCCGTGGCTGAGCGACAGCCACCGCACGTTTTCCTGAAGGCCCAGCCCGCCGGCGGTTGACCGGTTGGGCGCGGCCCGGAGTCGGCGCATGTTCGAATCCATCGAGCACACCATCGCGCGCCTGCGCGAACAGCAGTACCTCTGCGACCGCAAACTGGCGACCGTCGCTTTCTTGGCCTTGCAAATGCAAAAGCCGATCCTGATCGAAGGACCGGCCGGCGTGGGCAAAACCGAACTGGCGAAGGTGGTGTCCGCCGCGCTGGGACGCTCCCTGATTCGGTTGCAATGTTACGGCGGGCTGGACGAAGCCCACGCTCTCTACGAGTGGGAGTACGGCAAGCAGTTGCTCTACACCCAGATCCTGCGCGACAAAATCGGCCGGCTGTTCGAAGGCGTCGATGGTTTGCATGAAGCGGTCGCGCGCCTGAATCTGCATGAGGACGTATTTTTTTCGGAACGCTTCCTGGTGCGCCGGCCGATTCTTCAGGCGATCGATTCGCCTGAACCGGTGGTGTTGCTGATCGACGAACTTGATCGCGCCGAGGAGCAGTTCGAAGCCTTTCTATTGGAAGTGCTCAGTGATTTTCAGGTCACGGTGCCGGAGATCGGCACGGTCAAGGCCAGGACCATTCCCTACGTCATTATCACCAGCAACAACACGCGCGATTTGAGCGACGCGCTCAAGCGTCGCTGCCTGCATCTGTTTATCGACTATCCCGACGAGCAACGTGAGTTGGAAATCGTCCGGCTGAAAGTACCGGAGCTGCGCGAAATCCTGGCCACGCAAGTCGTTGCGGTGATTCGTCGCTTGCGGGCGCTGGATTTGCGCAAGGCCCCCAGCATCAGCGAAACCCTGGACTGGGCGCGGGCGCTGGTGTTGCTCGACGCCGACGCGCTGACCCCGGCCCTGCTGGAAGAAACCCTGCATTTACTGGTCAAGTACGACCGCGATACCCAGCGGGTCAACGAGCAAATGAACTGGATCGCCGAGCCGATTCAGGAGCAGAGCCAAGCGCCTTCGCCCGCCGCGTCAGTTGGGTCGACTCTCAGTTCGCCACCGTTGCCACCGCAACGGCCGGCCGAGCCAAGCGATCTGGAACAGCGCCGGCAGGAGCACACCGCCCGCTATTTCACCAGCTATCGCGGCCGCACCGACGGCCGCACCGGCGGAGTGTGATGGACGCCGTGATCAACCGCTTCGTTTTCCTGCTAAAACAGCGGGGCGCGCGGATTTCGCCAGCCGAATCGCTGGACGCGATGCAGGCGCTGGCGCGGGTGGCGCTGCACGAGCGGGACACGGTGCGCGCCGTACTGCGCTGCACCTTGATCAAGAACCTGCGCGATTTGCCACTGTTCGAGGAACTGTTCGAACAGTTTTTCACGCTCCCCCAGCGCACAACGCCAGATGGGCTGGCAGATGGGCCGATGCCTCCGCTACCCGAAACAACCTTGTTACCGCCCGAAACCATCGCGGCGCAAGAAGTGGCCGACGGTCGCCCGGACGGCGACAACGCTCATGAAGACGCGCTCGACATTCGAGATTATTTCGACGAGGCGCGGATGGTGACGCGTTTCAATTCTCATCAGGACCCCAATGACTTGAGCTTGGGTGAATTTGGCCAAAATCTGGTGCTGAGCCGCCGCCGCGAACTGCTGGATCAGACCCTGAAAAACGCCGTGCAGATGCTGAAGGCGCGCCGGCTAAAGAACGCGGGCCGGGCCGGCGAGTTGAATTTCGATGAAGCCGTCGCGGCGCTGGATGTGGAGCTGATCGCCGACGCCGTGACCGATCTGCTGGACGAACTCAGCGACACTGGCGTGGATGAGGCGCTGATCGCGCGCTTGTCTGGCCGACTTCACGAGGGAATCGCCCAGTTGCCGGAATTGCTGAAACGCTATCTCGAACGGGAACTGGCGCTGCGACAGGAACCGACGATGATCGCCAGCCGGCCGATCCGGCCCAAGCCTGATTTTCGCTTCTCGGAGCAAGAACGGCGGGACATGAGCGAGATCGTGCAGCGGCTGTGCCGGCGGATGCGCGGGGCGCGCTCTTATCGACGGCGCATCGGTCCGCAAGGCCGCATCAGCGTGCCGCTCACCCTGCGCCGCAACATGAAATACGAAGGCATTCCCTTTCAGCCGATGCTGACCCGCTATCGCGACGAAAAACCCCGGCTGGTGGTGATCTGCGATGTAAGTCTGTCGGTTCGCAATACCGCTCGTTTCATGCTACATCTTGTGTATAACCTGCAAACGCTGTTCGAGCGCGTGCGCAGTTTCGCTTTCGTCAGCGATCTGGTCGAAATCAGTCCGTACTTCGACCAACTCGGCATCGACGAGGCCATCGCCGCGGTCTTCGAGGGCGATTTGCTCGACACCGAGGTGGACAGCAATTACGGCCACGCCCTGGCGCGCTTCCACAACCGTTATCTGGCGGCGGTGACGGCGCAAACCACCGTCATCATCCTTGGCGACGGTCGCGGCAACCGCAACCCGCCGCAAGTGTGGGCGCTGGAAGCGATCCGCCGGCGGGCCAAGCAACTGCTGTGGTTGTCGCCGGAATCACGCGCCAGTTGGCGGCTGGGCAGTTGCGACATGCCCTTGTATGAATCGGTCTGCCATCAGACCGAGATCGTCCGCAACTTGCAACAGCTCGGTCAAGTGACTGAGAAGCTGTTGCACCGTTCGGTCGTTCGGCCTTGATCGGGGAGCACGCAATCTCATGATGCTGTCGCGCCACCGTCACGCCTGGTTGGTGGAAGGTCTGGAGCAACGCGCCGCGCCGCTTGCCGCCAGCGCTCGCTTCCGGCTTTATACCCTGAATTCGACGCCGCCCGCCGATGAGTTCGTCATCGTGCACGACTTCCGGCCGGCTCAGATCGACAACAACCTCGGCCATCACGTTGTCACCGAACTGCTGCCGCTGCTGGCCACCCACCGCCACCGCGTCGACAGCGGTTACAGTGAACAGGATCTGTTCGAACGCTCGGTCGGCGACATCGTTCGGTCCATGGCCGGCAACGAAGGTTCGGCCTGGCGGCTGTTTTACGCCAACACCTTGAGCGCGACTCAGGCTAGCGCTGGTTTGAGCGAGCCGCCCGGCGCGGCCGACGAAAAGGCCACCGATTTTATCAGCCTGTTCGGCGCGATCTACCGCTACGCCCTGGCGCTGATTCAGGCCGCGCCAGCCGAAGACGCGCCGCCGACGGTGCTTGATGTCGCCACTTGCTTCGGTTTCTTTCCGCTGCTGCTGGCGCGAGTGCGCGCCGCCGGAGGAGCGCTAGGCGAGATCGCTGGCTGCGACCTGAACCCAGCCCTGATGGCTTTCGCCAACGATTTCGTCGCACATAATCCGACGCTGCCGGTACGCTTCGACGTGGCCGATATTCTGGCCGAGGACATCGAACGGGAAATGGCCCCACTGCCGGCCCGCTTCGACGTGGTGACCGCCCTGCACCTGCTGGAACATCTCGACGTTGGCCAAACCGAGGCGGCGCTGGCCAATCTGTGGCGGCTCGCCGCCAAACGACTGATCGTCGCCGTGCCGCTGGAAGCCATGCCCGATCCGCGTTACGGCCACCGACAGGTGTTCGACCGCGAGCGGCTGCTGACCCTGAGCCAGCGCCTCGGCGGTCGCCAACAGTATTTCGAGTATCACGGCGGTTGGCTGGTCATCGACCGATTGTGTTCCGGCGCAAGACTAACGATGCCTCAACGCGCTACCTAAATAAGAAGACGAGCGTCGAGCTCACCGCAGTTAACTACCAAAACCGTAGGAGAAATGACATGTTATATGCATCGCCTGGTCAAGCTGGCTCCAAGATCAGCTTCAAGAAGCGCTATCAGAATTTCATGGGTGGCCAATGGGTGGAGCCGGTGAAGGGGGACTATTTTGAAAATCTCAGTCCGGTGACGGGCAAGGTCTTCTGCGAAATCCCGCGCTCTGGAGCCGAGGACATTGAACAGGCGCTGGACGCCGCGCACGCCGCCGCCGACGCTTGGGGCCGCGCCTCGGCGGCGGAGCGGGCCAACCGGCTCAACCAGATCGCCGACCGGATGGAACAAAACCTGGAAATGCTGGCGGTGGCGGAAACCTGGGACAACGGCAAGCCAGTGCGCGAGACGCTGGCGGCGGACATCCCGTTGGCGATTGATCACTTTCGCTACTTCGCCGGCTGCATCCGCGCCCAGGAAGGCGCGCTGTCGGAAATCGACGACACCACCGTCGCTTACCATTTCCACGAACCGCTGGGGGTGGTCGGCCAAATCATCCCCTGGAATTTCCCGATCCTGATGGCGGTCTGGAAGCTGGCCCCGGCGCTGGCGGCGGGCAACTGCGTGGTGCTGAAACCGGCCGAACAAACCCCCGTTTCCATCCTGGTGCTGCTGGAACTGATTCAAGACTTGTTGCCGCCCGGCGTGGTCAATGTGGTCAACGGCTTTGGGGTGGAAGCGGGCAAGCCACTCGCCTCCAACCGCCGCATCGCCAAGATCGCCTTCACCGGCGAGACCACCACCGGCCGGCTGATCATGCAATACGCCTCGCAGAACCTGATTCCGGTCACCCTGGAGCTGGGTGGCAAATCGCCTAACGTCTTCTTCGCCGACGTCTGCGCCCAGGACGACGATTTCTTCAACAAGGCGCTGGAAGGCTTTGCGATGTTCGCGCTCAACCAAGGCGAGGTCTGCACCTGCCCGTCACGGGCGCTGATTCAGGAATCAGCCTACGGCCCCTTCATCGAGCGGGCGATCGCGCGGGTGAAAGCCGTCAAGCAGGGCCACCCACTCGACACCGACACCATGATCGGCGCGCAAGCCTCCTCCGAGCAGATGGAAAAAATCCTGAGCTATCTCGACATCGGCCGGCAGGAAGGCGCCGAATGCCTGACCGGCGGCCAGCGGACCGAACTGGGCGGCGAGCTGAAGGACGGCTACTACATCCAGCCGACCGTATTCCTGGGCAACAACCAGATGCGGCTGTTCCAGGAAGAAATCTTCGGGCCGGTGCTGGCGGTTTCGACCTTCAAGAATGAGGCCGAGGCGCTGGCCATCGCCAACGACACTCTCTATGGCCTGGGCGCGGGGGTGTGGAGTCGTGACATGAACACCGCCTACCGGATGGGGCGCGGGATCAAGGCCGGCCGGGTCTGGACCAACTGCTATCACCTCTATCCGGCGCACGCCGCCTTCGGCGGCTACAAGCAATCCGGCATCGGGCGGGAAAATCACAAGATGATGCTCGATCACTACCAGCAAACCAAGAACCTGCTGGTGAGCTACAGCCCCAAAGCCTTGGGATTCTTTTAAGTCGGGCATCCTCGGCTCGGCTGCCGTGATCGACAGCCGAGCCGAACGCCGACGAATTGTGCAGAGGTTTCGCCATGACCACCGTGTCGCGTGTTTTGGCCACGGACGCCGCCTTGGCGTTAATTGACCGCCTCAAGGCCAAGCATGGCCCGCTGATGTTTCACCAGTCCGGCGGCTGTTGCGATGGCAGTTCGCCGATGTGCTACCCGGAAGGCGAGCTGTTGGTCGGCGATAGTGACGTGCGCTTAGGTGAGATCGGCGGCTGCCCGTTTTACATGAGCGCGCCGCAATTCGCCTACTGGAAACACACCCAGCTCACCATCGACGTGGTCGCCGGCCGCGGCGGCATGTTCTCCCTGGAAGGGCCGGAGGGTTTGCGCTTTCTGACCCGTTCCCGGCTATTTACCGATGAGGAGCAAACCATGCTGGATAGCCCGCTGGAACCATCGTTGCCATGAGCCTTTCCGAATAGATTTCTGAGACTTTTTCCAATGAATACAGCGCTGTTAGTCGTGGATATTCAAAACGATTATTTTCCCGGCGGAGCCATGGAACTGGCCGGGGCCACCGAGGCCGGGGGGCAAGCGAACGTGGTGCTGGAGGCGTTCCGGCGGAAGGGTTGGCCGGTCTTCCACGTGCAGCACATCGCCGCGCACCCCGGCGCAACCTTCTTTTTGCCCGACACCCAAGGCGCGGAAATCCACCTCTCCGCCCGCCCCAACCCCCAGGAACCCGTCTTTCAGAAACACTACCCCAACAGCTTCCGCGAGACGCCTTTGCTTGACCGGCTGCGGCAACAGGACATCTCGCGCCTGGTGATCGTCGGCATGATGACCCACGTATGCATCGACACCACCACGCGCGCCGCCGCCGATCTGGGTTTCGAATGCTGGCTGGCCAGCGATGCGTGCGCGACCCGGACCCAATCGTTCAACGGGGTTACGGTTCCCGCCGAAAGCGTCCAGGCCGCGTTCCTGGCCTCGCTGGACGGCTGGTTTGCCAAGGTCTTGCCGGTGCGCGATTTGAGCGCCGCGCTCTCGAGTCCCTGATCCCGAATAAAAGCCATCGAAGGAGGAGAAACTGCCATGCCCAAATACCTGATCGAACGCGAACTGCCCGGCGCGGGCAAGCTTTCGCCCGCCGACCTCAAAGCCATCTCGCAGAAGTCGTGCGGCGTGCTGCGCGACCTGGGACCGCAAATCCAGTGGGTGCAAAGCTACGTGACCGACGACAAGATTTATTGCGTTTACATCGCGCCCGACGCCGAGATGGTGAAACGGCACGCCGAACAGGGCGGCTTCCCGGCCAACCGGATTTCCGAAATCAAGGTCGGCATCGACCCGATCACGGCCGAAGCCTGACGCGCGAGCCTTTCTCACCGACGTAACGGAGCCGATCAATCATGAGCTACGACGTGTTTCGCCAAGGATTGAACGCCCCGATTTGTTTGACCTGGGAAATCACCTACGCCTGCAATCTACGCTGCGTCCATTGCTTGTCCTCGTCGGGCCATCGCCGTCCCGACGAGTTGAACACCCTTGAGGCCAAGCGTCTGATCGACGAATGGGCGGCGATGAAGGTGTTCTACATCAATGTCGGTGGCGGCGAGCCGATGAGCCGCAAGGACTTTTTCGAACTGATGGACCATGCGCTGGCACGGGGAATCGGCGTCAAATTTAGTACCAACGGTTCGCTGATTGACGAGAAGGCGGCGGCCTGGATCGCCGAGCGGGATTATCTGGACGTGCAAATCAGCGTCGATGGCGCGACCGCCGACACCAACGATCCGGTGCGCGGCGACGGTTCCTTCCAGCGCGCTCTGAACGCCATGGCCTTGCTGGCGCGGCGCGGCTTTCCCTTCAAGATCAACGCCACCGTCACCCGGCACAATTACCCGCAGATCGACGCGCTGTACGCCCTGGCCCAGCAACACGGAGCCGAGTTGCGTCTGACGCGGCTGCGACCGACCGGTCGCGGTGGTGAGGTTTGGCACGACTTGCGCCCGACTCACGCCCAGAATCGCGGGCTGTATGCGTGGCTGCTGAACCATCGCGACGTACTGACCGGCGATTCGTTCTTTCATCTGTCGGCCTACGGCCAGCCGATGGACGGGCTGAATCTGTGCGGGGCCGGGCGCATCGTCTGCTGCGTCGATCCGGTCGGCGAGGTGTACGCCTGCCCGTTTCTGCTGGCTCCGGAATTCTCCGCCGGCAACGTCCGTCAGTCGGGTGGCTTCACCGATATCTGGCGGCATTCAACCCTGTTCGCGCATCTGCGCGACTGGCAGGTCGGCGGCGGCTGTCAGCAGTGCAACGCCTACCAGCGCTGTCACGGCGGCTGCATGGCGGCCAAGCATTTCACCGGCCGCTCGCTGGACGCGCCCGACCCGGATTGCATCTACGAATCCGCCGCTTCCCCGGCGACGGTTTGCGACGCGCCGTCATGAACCCATCCTCCGACATTCGCTTCGATCCTCTGTTCGCTCCGCTGAAACTGGGCGGCAAGACCGCGCCAAACCGCTTTGTGTTCGCCGCCCATCAGACCAATTTCGCGACCCACAATCGACTGACCGAGCGTCACGCCGCTTATTACGCCGCGCGGGCGACGGGCGGCGCGGGTCTGATCGTGCTGGAAAGCAGCGTGGTTCATCCATCCGATTGGCCTTACGAATACGCTGTGTTCGGTTACGATCCCGCCGTGGTGGAAGGCTACCGGCGGGTGGCGGACGCGGCGCGCTCGCACGGCGCGCTCGTTCTGGCGCAGTTAACCCACAGCGGGATGCAAGGCACCAGCCACTATTCGCAATTACCGTTGTGGGGACCGTCGCCGGTGCCGGAAGTCAACAGCCGCGAGCTACCGCAAGCGATGGAAATCGAGGATATCGCCGCCGTGGTCGAGGGTTTCCGCCAAGCGGCGCGTTACGCCATCGACGGCGGCTTGGACGGTGTGGAACTCAACGCCGGCCAGGACAGCTTGATCCGCCAATTCCTGTCGCCGCTGACCAACCAGCGCGGCGATGACTACGGCAACACGTTGGACAACCGGCTGCGTTTCGCCCGCCAAGTCATTCAAGCGGTGCGCGACGAGATCGGGCGCGACGCGGTGGTCGGTCTGCGGTTGTCCGGCGATGAATACGCGCCCTGGGCTGGCATCAAGCCGGAAGACGCCGCCGAAATCGCCCACCGGCTGGCGGAAGACGGGCTGCTCGATTTCATCAGCGTCACCAGCGGTAGCATCTATACTGGTCATGTTACCCGGCCCGGTCTGTATCAACCGCCCGGGTTCGCCGTCCCCTTGGCGGCCAATATCAAGGCGGCGGTAACGCTACCGGTGTTCGCTCAAGGCAGCATCGTTGATCCGGCAATGGCTCTGGACATCGTGACCGCGGGTCAGGCCGACGCGGTGGAGATGACTCGCGCGCTGATCGCCGATCCCGAACTGCCGGCTAAAGTGCGCCAGGGCCAGCTCGATGACATCCGGCCTGGTCTGCTCGCCAATCAGGACAACATTATCGGGTTGGTGCAGAATCCTCGCCTGAGCTGTTCCAACAATCCCGCCGCCGGTTATGAAAACGAACCTGAATTCGCGCCGCTGACGCCCGCTCGCAACCCCCATCGGGTGCTGGTGATCGGCGGCGGACCAGCCGGGATGGAAGCGGCGCGGGTCGCCGCCCAGCGCGGCCATCGGGTCACCCTGTATGAACGCCAGCAGCATCTGGGCGGCGCGATCCGACTGGCCGCCATGACTCCCGGTCGCGAGCGGCTGGCGCTGGCAGTCGATTGGCTGGAAAGCCAAATTCGCAAACTGGACGTTTCGGTGCGCTTCGGCAGCGAAGCGACCGAGGAACTGGTGCGGCGAGAAGCGCCCGATGTCGTGATCGTGGCGGTCGGCGGCCAACCCGGTCGCCAGTTGGGCGTGCGCTTCGACCCTTCCGCGCCGGTGGTCAACCCCCGTCAAGTACTGAGCGGTGAGGTGCCGTCTCAGCCGGGTCGGGCGGTGGTGCTCGACACCTTGGGCGATCCGGTGGGCATGGGCGTGGCCGAATGGCTGGTCGAACGCGGCTGGCAAGTGGAAATCGTCACGAGCGATATGTTCGTCGGTCAGCGGCTGACCGCCTCGCTGGAATTGACCGCCTGGAACCAGCGCGCCGCCGCTCGTGGCGTCGCATTCCGGCCACAGTTCGACGCCCTGGAAGTCACCGAAACCAGCGTGCTCGGCGTCGATCATTTCGACCGGCGGGAGATTCGCCTCGACGGCATCGACCTGGTGGTGGACGTGTCACCGGAAATCCCCAATGAAACGCTCTATTTCGCGCTCAGGGCCAGCGGTGCGCGGGTGATCCGGGTCGGCGACTGCGTCGCCCCGCGCTATCTCGCCCACGCAATGCTGGAAGGTTACCGGGCCGGACGGGAGGCATGACATGAGCAACCGACCGCGCTTGCTGTTCACACCGATGAAAATCGGCCATATCACGGTCAAGAACCGAATCGTATTTTCGGCCCACTTAACCAATTACGCCGAGGATTTTCTACCGAGCGAGCGGCACCTGCTCTACTATCGGGAACGGGCGCGCGGCGGCACTGGCCTTATCATCACCGAAGAACAATCCACCCATCCGACCGATCACCCTTACGAAAAGCTGATCCACGCCTTTCATCGCCGGGTCATTCCGCACTATAAGCGGATCACGGCGGCGGTACACACCGAGGGCGTGCCGATTCTGGCGCAAATCAATCACAACGGCGGTCAGGGCAGTGGCATGTTCACCCGGCTGCCGGCCTGGGCGCCGTCGGCGCTGGCCGATCCGCTGTTTCGCGAAGTGGCTAAGGCGGTGGAGCACGAGGACATCCGCGAAATCATCCAAGGCTACGCGCGCGTTGCCGCCTACACCCGCGAGGGTGGCTTCGATGGCGTGGAACTGCAATGCTCCCATTCCTCCATCGTCCGCCAGTTCCTGTCGCGCAACACCAACCACCGCGCCGACGAATACGGCGGCAGCCTGGACAACCGCGCCCGGCTGCTGCGCGAAATCGTCGCCGCGATTCGCAACGAGGTCGGCCGCGATTACGTCATCAGCGTCCGTCTGTGCGGCGATGAACTGATCCGCGACGGCATCACCTTGGATGAAGCGGTGGCGGTGGCCCGGATTCTGGAAAAGGACGGGCTGATCGATCTGATCAATACCAGCATCGGCACCGCCACCCAGACCTTGTACATGATTGAAGCCTCAATGCGCATCCGCCCGGATTACGCGCTGTTTATTCCATCGGCGATCCGCAAGGCGGTGCGGTTGCCGGTGATCGGCGTCGGCCGGATCAAGGACCCGATCCAGGCGGAACGCATTCTCAATGAAGGCCACGCCGATCTGATCGGCATCGTGCGCGGCCAGATCGCCGACCCCGAATTCGCCCGCAAGGCGCGGGAAAACCGGGTGGACGATATCCGTCTGTGTCTGTCCTGTAACCAGGAATGCGTGGGCCGGATGGGCCTCAACCGCTGGATGGGCTGCATCGAAACCCCGGCGACTGGCCAGGAAAAGAAATACGGCGTCGGCACTTTGCCGCGAGTGGCAACGCCCAGGCGAGTGACGGTGATCGGCGGCGGGCCGGCCGGCCTCAAGGCCGCCGCCGTGGCCGCCCGGCGCGGCCATCAAGTGACCTTGCTGGAAAAGGAAAACCGTCTGGGTGGCCAAGTGGTGTGGGCGGTGCGAGTCGCTAACCGAGCCGAATTCGGCGACCTCGTGCGCAACCTGCTGCACGAGGTCGAACAGTTGGGGGTCGAGGTCAGGACCGGCGTTACCGCCACGGCGGACATGGTGCTGGCAGCCAAGCCGGAGGCCGTGATCGTGGCGACCGGTTCGGTTCCCAACCGGTTCGCCATTCCGGGCGGCGATGGTCCCGGCGTCGCCGATGTGGTCGATATTCTGTCCGGTCGAGTTCAGCCGGGCCGCCGCGTGCTGATCGTGGATCGGCTCGGCTTTCACGAGGCTACCAGCGTGGCCGAATTTCTGGCCGAACAAGGCTGCGTGGTGGAAGTGGTGACGCCGACGCTCTACGTCGGCCAGGATTTGGGCGTCACCCTCGATCTGGAAAACTGGTATCGGCAGGCGCGGCGTCTGGACATCCGCTGTACCCCGAACCACTCGGTGCTCGGCATCGACAACGGCGTGGTGACGGCGCTGCACAACTACAGCGGCCAGATGGTGACCTTTCCCCCGGTGGATACCGTGGTGCTGGCGATCCACCGCCAGGCCGACGATAGCCTGTATCACGCCTTGAAGGCGGAGCACAATCGCGCCGAAAACCTGCTGTTGCAAGTGCGCGAAGTTGATGAGGACATGTACCGAACGCTAAAGGGCCGGGTGCCGGCGCTGTATCGGATCGGTGATTGCGTGGCTCCGCGCCGGGCGCATGCCGCCATCATCGAAGGCGAACGGATCGGGAGGATGGTGTGATGGACAAGTCGCTGGTGGTCGTGACCGAAACCCTGAACGGAGAATTGACGCTGGCTAGCCTGGAATGCGTGGAGGAAGGCCGCGAGATTGCCGACCGCCTCGGCGTCCGGGTTCGAGCCATCCTTTGCGGCAGCGAAGTCGCGCCGCTGGCGCAGACCTTGGCGGCGCACGGCGCGGAGGCGGTGACCGTGATCGAGCACGAGGCGCTGGCTCAGTTCAGCGCCGACGGCTGGTTGCAAGCCTTGACGCCGGTGCTGCGGGACGTGCAGCCGGCGCTGTTGCTGGCCCCGGACAGCGGTCAGGTGCGGGCCTGGTTGCCGCGTCTGTCGGCCCGCTGGCATCTGCCGCTGGTCGGGTGCTGCATCCGCGTCAACATCATCGGCGACGGCTATCCCGAAATCATCCGCAACACCTACGGCGGCGCGTGTCAGGAGCGGCTGATCTGGCCTTACGCCACCCTGGTGTGCGCCATGTTGACTCCCGGCGCGCGCGGCGTCGGCGCGCCCCGGGGGGGGCGCGCGACTGAGGTAACGGTAGTGCGGCCGAACCTCGAGCCGGCCCGATTCCGCGACCGCACGCTGCGCACCTTACCGGCGGACCCGCGCACGGTGGATTTGAGCGAGGCTGAGCGGATCGTGTCTGGCGGCTTTGGCGTCGGCGGGCCGGATGGCATGGCGTTGTTGCGGCAGTTGGCCGAACAGTTGCGGGCCGCCCTGGGCGGTACGCGGGTGGCGGCGGATCGCGGCTGGCTGGAGACACAGCGCTTTATCGGGTCCACTGGCAAGATTGTCGCGCCCAAACTCTATCTGGCCTTCGGCGTGTCCGGCGCGGGCCAGCATTTGGCCGGCATCACTGACAGCGAATGCGTGATCGCCGTCAACAGCGACCGCACCGCCCCCATCTTGCAGCGGGCGGATTTGGCGGTGGTGGGCGACCTGCATGAGATTTTACCGATCCTGCTCGCCAAGCTGCGGGCGCTGGCCGCCGCTGGTTCCCCTGATCTCATCCGGCCGGCGACGGTCGCCCTCGAACCGGTTTTAGCGCCGGCTCTGGAGGTGTCCCCATGAGCGTAGCCACCGCCAGCGAAGTCTTCGATGTCATCGTCGTCGGCGCGGGTCCGGCCGGCAGCACCGCCGCGCTGCTGTGCGCGCGGGCCGGCCTTAAGGTGTTGCTGCTGGAGCGCGGCGAATATCCGGGGGCCAAGAACGTCTCCGGCGCGGCGTTCTACGGTAGCGCCATCCTCAACGAACTGATTCCCAACTGGTGGGAGCAAGCACCGGTCGAACGCTACATCTGCCGACGCGACATTGCTTTCATGTCGTCCACCACCAGCGTCGCGCTCGATTTTCACTGCGCGGCCGAGGGCTACACCACGCCGCCCTACAACGGTTTTATCGTGCTGCGGCCGCGCTTCGACCGCTGGTTGGCGGCGCAAGCCGAGGCGGCTGGCGCGTTTCTGCTGACATCGGCGGTGGTGGATGACGTGCTGCGGGAAAACGGCCGAGTGGTCGGAGTGCGGGTCCGGCGCGAACAGGGCGAGATTCGCGGCAAGGTGGTGATCGCCTGCGATGGGGTCAACTCGTTTCTAGCCAAGAAGGTCGGCTTGCAGCGCGAATTCCATGCTCATGAATTGTCGCTGGGCGTCAAGGAAGTGCTGGGTTTGGACCCGGCGATCATCGAGGATCGGTTTCGACTGTCCGGCGATGAAGGCATCGCTTACGAATATCTGGGCGCGATCACCGAAGACGTACATGGCGGGGCGTTTCTTTACACCAACCGCGATTCGCTGTCACTGGGCGTGATCGGCCAAGTGTCGTCGCTGGTGGAGCGGCGCAAGCGACCCTACGAATTGTTGGAGCGCTTTAAGGCCCATCCGGCGGTGGCCCCGCTGGTGCGCGGCGCGAAGCTGCGAGAATATTCGGCCCATCTAATCCCGGAAAGTGGCTGGACCATGAAGCCGACCCTGTATACCGACGGCATGTTGGTGGCGGGCGACGCCGCCGGTTTCTGCCTGGCCGCCGGGCTGTATCTGGAAGGGATGAACTATGCCATGCAATCTGGATTGGCGGCGGCGGAAACCGCCATCGACGCCTGTCGGCGAGAGCGTTACTCGGCCCGCGCGCTGTCTGGCTATCGCAAACATCTCAAGCAGCGCAACGTCTCCACCGATTTCCGGGCCTACCGCCATGCACCGGCGTTCGTCAACAGCGCCCGCTTGCAAAATCTCTATCCGGAGGTGGTCGCCAGCGGCATGGAGCAACTGTTCCGGGTCGATGGCAGCGCCAAGCGGAAAATCCTGCCGCTGGCGCGTCAGCTGATGCGTCAGTATCAGCTCAAGCCGGGCGAGCTGCTGCGGGACGGCTATCAAGTGGTGAGGGCTTATTTATGGTAATGACCACCCACGAAGAGAAGATGCGCACGGTGCGCTTTCGGGTGGCGGCGACCCCCCATATCGTCGTCAATTCCGACATCTGCCGCGCCAGTTGCTCGATCCACGCCTGCGTCTACGTCTGTCCGGCCAACCTGTTCGTGCCGCTGGATGACGGCGGCATCCTGTTCAACTACGAACAGTGTTTCGAGTGCGGCACCTGCTACATCGCCTGCAACCAGGAAGGCGCGATCCGCTGGTCGTATCCCGACGGCGGTTACGGCGTCACGTTCCGCGAATCCTGAGCCGGCCAGCGCCATCGAACGGAGCGCGCCATGCATATCGCTGTTTGCCTCAAACATGTTCCCGATCCGAGCACGGTCGAAGTCGATCCGTTGACCGGCCTGCTGGCCGAGGACCGGGTGCTATACATGCTCAATCCGGCCGACGAGAGCGCCCTGGAACTGGCGCTGCGGCTGCGACCGGCGAATGGGACCGTCACCGCCCTCAGCGTCGGCCCGATCGAGGCGGACGCCCTGTTGCGCGAAGCGCTGGCGGCGGGCGTTGAGCGGGCCGCGCGGGTGTGGGACGCCGAACTCGGCCCGCTCAAACCAGCCCTCACCAGCATCCTGCTGGCGGCTACGCTGCGGGTGATCGGTTTGCCGGATCTGGTGCTGTGCGGCGGACACAGCGCGGATCGCGGTTCCGGCACGGTGCCGGCCTTGTTGGCCGAGCAACTGGATTGGCCAGCGGTCACCGATGTAACGCGGTTTGAAATCACCGAAGGGCGGGCGTTGGCGCAGCGCCGGTTGGCGCGCGGCGCGCGGGCCGAAAGCGAAGTGCAATTGCCGGCGGTGTTGGGCCTGGATACGGAACGCATTCGCTTGCGCCAGGCCAGCTTGCCCAAGCTGATGCAGGCCCAGCACGCGCCGATCCCGCTGTACAGCTTGGAGGCGCTGGATTTGTCGCCGCAGGATTTGCATTTTCCGGCGATGACCCTGCATGAGGTCATGCCGCCGCGTCCACGCGCGCGGATTATGTTCGCACCCGATGCCACCGCGTCGGCTCAAGAACGGGTCGCGCAAATCCTCTCCGCCGGGATCGCCGGCAAGTCGGGCCAGAAGGTGGAAGGCGGCACGCCGGAACAGCAGGCCGACGCCATCATCGACTTTCTGCGCCAGCACGGCTTTTTGGAACAACGGATCGCCTCATGAAGCCGCTGGCCGAACTGACCTGGCCGCTGGTCGCGCAAGCGGTGGCCGAAGGCGTGACCACGGTCATCTTGCCGCTGGGCGCGACCGAACAGCATGGCCCTCATTTGCCGCTTGGCACGGATACGGTGCGGGCGCGGGCGCTGGCCGAACGGCTGGCCGAGCGATTGCCGGTATTGGTGGCTCCGACTTTCCCGGTCGGTTGCTCCGACGAGCATGGCGGCTTCGCCGGATTGCTCGGCCTGGAAGCGGAAACTCTGGCGGCGGTCATCGTGGACTGCGCCCGGCGCATGGTCGCCTGGGGCGTGCGCCGGCTGGTGGTGCTGTCGGCCCACGGCGGCAACGGCCGGGCGCTGGCGTTGGCGGAAGCGCGGTTGCGACGGGAATTGCCGGAATTGGCGCTGTGGATTCCCGATGCCGCGATGGTCTGCGGCGATGCGGTGCGCGCGGTCGCGGCGGTGGACGCTGTTTCGTTTAACGCCATTGGCCTGCACGCCGGTGAGGGCGAAACCTCGGAATTGCTGCGTCTCTGCCCGGAACAGGTGCGTCTGAATCAGGCGACGCCCGGCTATACCGGCGACATGGAGGAAGGCTTAACCCGCCTGATCGCGGCCGGCACGCGCGCGTTGAGCGACAACGGCGTGATGGGTGATCCCCGTTTGGCGGACGCGGATCGCGGCGAACGTTATCTGGCGGCGCAAACCGCCTGCTACGAAGCGTCGTTGAGGGCGCTATTGACCGCTCAACCGGTAGCGTTTTCCGAGGACGGCAGCGCATGACCCTTGCGCTCGCCCCTGACCTTACAACCGTGGAGCGCTGTCACGAGGCCGAGATGCGGGCGGGGGTTCCGGCCGTTGTCCGCGTCGATCAGTCCGCGCGTTATGTCCTGCAACCGAATCTATCCATCATCGCCGACGCGCGGGGCGGCGTTCTGCTTTGCCTAAAACCGCTGCTGGCGTTGCGCCTGAACCGGCAAGCGACCGTATTACTGACGGCTTTGCAGCAACCTTGTGGCATCGCCGAACTGACAGCTCGGATCGGCTTCGGCATGACGCCATCCGCTATCCGTGATTTCCTGAACAGCTTGCTGCGTCGTCGGTTGCTAATCTGGCAACCAGCGATTCCCACCGTCTGGCCCACGGTGTCGATCATCGTCCCGGCGCGCGGGCGCGCGGCAGCCACCCGCCGCTGCGTGCAGTCCTTGCTGGCGCTGGATTATCCGGCCGAGCGCCGCGAAATCATTGTGGTGGACGATGCCTCCGAGCCTCCCCTTGCGCCGGTATTGGCCGACTTGCCGATCACTTTGTTGCGGCGGGACCGCAATATCGGCCAATCCGCCGCGCGCAATCTGGCGGCGAGCGCGGCGACTGGAACGGTGCTGGCGTTCACCGATAACGATTGCAGCGTTGAACCCGGCTGGCTGCGCGCCCTCGTGCCTTACCTTACTGAACCGGATATAGCCATCGTCGGCGGCCGCATTGTGGCGCAAGCGCATCAAGGCGCGGTGGCGGCGTTTGAAGCGGTGCGCTCGCCACTGGATATGGGTGCCGCCGCGACCGAGGTGACGCCCGCGGCGGCGGTATCCTATCTGCCGACCTGCAATTTACTGGTCCGACGAGACGTGCTGCTGGCTCAAGGCGGTTTCGACGCCGGGCTACGGGTGGGTGAGGATGTGGATTTCATCTGGCGCGTGTTGGACGCGGGCTTCCGCGCCTGGTACGCGCCAACCGGCCGGATCGCGCACGATCATCGGGTGCGATGGGGCGAATGGCTGCGCCGTCGCGCCGAGTACGGCGCGTCTGAAGCGATGCTGCAACAACGTCATCCCCAAGGTCGCCGGGTGATGCCGATACCGATCAACGGCTTGTTGTTGTTGCTGGCGGTCGCGCTGCTGCCACGGTTAGGATTGATGGTGTGGCCCCTGATCGGGGTCGGCGTCCTATTTGGCGCGGAACTGATCGAGAAGCAGCGCAAGCTACGGACCTTGGCGGTCACGATGCCGGCCAGCCAAATCGCCCTCGCGCTGATTCGGGAACATGCGGCGGGTTTTTATCATTTGAGCGCCAATATGGCGCGCTATTACAGCCTGCCGTTGCTCGGTCTTGGACTGCTCTGGCCGGCTTTGCTGCCCGCGCTGGTTTTGCTCCTGGCGGTTGCGCCGCTGACCGACACTCAGCGCCCGCGGCCCCAACTATCGCGCCCGGCCTTTGTCGGTCTGTACTGGCTGGAACTGGCCGCTTATCAAGCCGGCGTCTGGCGCGGCTGCTGGCGTTGGCGCACCTTGCGGCCGCTGCGGCCGCTCGCGCGGTGGCGGCGCTGATGCAAACTTCTGATTACGCGGAACGAATCTTTCGGACGCTCAAGACCGCTAGCTCAGCCTTTAACCCGCTGTTATTCATTCACCCGAGGAGATGACGCTATGTATATACCCACCGAACAACGGCCCGCTAACCCCGCTTTGCAAGCATTGCCAGCAACGGTTGACGCCGCGCCCGTCAAGCTCGCCGCGGAAGCGGCCATGCCGCCCATCGAACCCATCATGGAAGCGCCACAAATTACCGAAGAGCTGCTGATTGAAGAAGTCAGTATAGACGGCATGTGCGGGGTCTATTGATATCACGCGGCCGTCCGGGATTCGATCCGCCGGACGGCCGCGCCATCAGTTCGGGCCTTGCGCCCGCATCAGGCTTCCAAAAAGCGAGCGTCAGTCATGGGCAAACTCGAAGGCAAGGTCGCGTTCATCACCGGCGCGGGGCGCGGTCAGGGCCGGGCGCACGCCGTGGCGATGGCGCGGGAAGGCGCCGATATCGCGGCGCTGGACATCTGCCACGATCTCCCCTACCCGCGCTATTCACTGGCGGTGCGCGGCGATTTGGAGGAAACGGCCCGGCAAGTCCACGAAACCGGACAACAGGCGCTGGAATTGATGGCGGATGTGCGTGACAGCGCGGCGATGGCCGATGCCGTGGCAAAAACGGTCGAGGCCTTCGGTCACATCGATATTTTGATCTGCAATGCCGGCATCGCCGACATGGCCTTGACCTGGGACATCACCGAGGAATGGTGGGACATCATGCTTGATGTCAATCTCAAGGGTTACTGGCTGGCGGTCAAATACGTGGTGCCGCACATGTTGACCCAGGGAACCGGGGGCAGCATCATCATGACCTCCTCGGTCGCCGGTTTGCGCGGCGAGCCAGGAATGGCGCATTACTGCGCCTCGAAATGGGGAGTCGTGGGCTTGGCGCATTCGCTGGCGCAAGAACTCGCGCCCCACAACATTACCGTCAACACTCTCCACCCCACCGCCGTGAACACCGACATCATCCCCGGCATGGCGCGGGCCGCGGAAATGGCGACCGAGGACTTGATCGAATTCATCCGCCACGGCAACGCCCTGCCGGTCAAGCTGATCGAGGCCGAGGATGTCGCCAACGCCGCGCTGTGGCTGGTTTCGGACCAGGCGCGCTACGTGACCGGCCAAAAACTCAACATCGACGCTGGGAGAATGCTGAAATGAATACGCCTATCGAACTGAACAGCCGCTATCAACTGGCTTCAGGAGTGGCGATTCGCCCGGAGAGCTTCGGCGGCCTGGTTTACCGTTACGATAACCGCCGTCTTTATTTTCTGCGCTCGCATCAGGCAGTCGATTTGGTGAACCACCTGGATGGGCAGCGTTCGCTACGGGAGATTCTTGATGAGTTCGTGACGAAACGGGAGCTGCCGGCTTCCTCTCGCGAATCGCTGGTCGCGGCGGTCGCGCAATTGGAAAAATTGGGCATTTTGACGCGCTTGAACGGTCAGTGTCCGGCCTGATCATCCATTGTTTTATCCTGGCAAGACCGTCAAATCGGGCATTTGTAAGAGAGCATGACTGGCCACTCCTTGGTGAGTTCCGAAATAGGAACGAACGCATGCGGTCTTGCAAGCAGTAATGAAACCAAGAATCTATGTTCCAACCCACCTTTTCTATCCGGGCGCTCGCGTCTGATGACATCGAACCGATGCGTACGTTGTTGGACGTATTCGGGAAGGCGTTTGACGATCCGGGCACCTACCGCGGTAACCCGCCAGACGATGCGTATCTACAAAAGCAGCTGAGCGATGAAAATTTCATCGTCATGGCTGCTTTTGAGGGGTACGAAGTCGTTGGTGGCCTCGCCGCGTATGTGCTTCCCAAGTTCGAGCAGGCCCGTAAAGAAATCTACATTTATGATCTGGCTGTCGCCGAAACCCACCGCCGGCGCGGCATCGCCACGGCGCTGATTCGAGCGCTTCAGGAATGCGCGCTAGCGGTCGGCGCTTATGTGATCTACGTTCAGGCGGATTGGGGCGATGACCCCGCGATCGCCCTCTATACCAAGATGGGAACTCGCGAGGATGTGTTGCACTTTGACATCGATCCCCACGACCGCGACTGATTTCGCCGCTCTAGCCAACTTCAAAACGCTACACCGAGCATTTAAGCGCTAATGCGCTTGCGCGGCCGCCAGATAAACCTCAATGTTGACGGCGTCGATTTGATCGGGGCGCAGGAAACGTTCGGCGTAATGCCGGTAAACACCGGCGCGGAGAAACAGCGTGAAAAGCTCTGAATCAATATGCTGCTCGCGCGACATGCGGGCCATGATCTCCAAGGCCTCCGATAAGGTTTTGCCGGGTTTGTAGGGCCGATCAACGGCGGTCAGCGCCTCGAAAATGTCCGCGATCGCCATCATCCGCGCCAGCACGCTCATCTCCTCGCGCCGCAGCTGTTTGGGATAACCGTTGCCATCCATCTTCTCATGATGGCCGCCCGCGATTTCCGGTACCCGCCGCAGCGATTTGGGAAAGGGCAGCCGCGACAGCATCATGATGGTCTGGACAATATGCTCGTTGATTTTATAGCGCTCCTCTTCCGTCAGGGTGCCGCGAGAGACGCATAAGTTATGCACTTCGCCCTGGTTATAAAGCAGTTCGGGTATCTTCAGTTGAAATCCCCACGGATTGTCGGCCCCAATCCGATCTTCGGGATGACGTTCGAAACAGTGTTCTGGCTTGTCGGCCAGCAGCGGTTCGACCGTCGGCAGCGCCGCGGCCGGAACACGCTCCTTGCGCGCTTGCTCTTCGTGGGATAGACCGAGGCGGTCGTCGAGCGTGCGCAGCCAGGTCCGTTCGGCCAAACGCTTGATACGGGCGATCTGGGCGGGAGCCATGCATTCGCCACCCTGGTTGCAGGAGGCGACAAAAGCAAAATCGTCGTCCAGCGCTCGCCATTCCGCTTCGAGCCTGGCCCGTGGTTCAGTGGGATCGCCTCCGTTGGCGATTTCCCGCCAATAGGCGATTTCCGCGTCTCGCTTGAGCACTTCAAAACGCATTCGCACTTCGTTAATACGGTTGTAAAGGGTTTCCAGTTTGGTGGCTTTATCAACCACGTACTCCGGCGTGGTGATCTTGCCGCAATCATGCAACCAGCAGGCGATGTGCAATTCTTCCCATTCCTCCTCACTCAGGGTGAAATCGTGGAAAGCGCCGGTTTCATCCGCGCAGGCCGCCTGGGCCAGTAACTTGGTTAACTCCGGCACCCGGGCGCAATGGCCGCCGGTATAAGGACTCTTCGCGTCGATGGCGTCGGCGAGCAATTGGATGAAAGAGGCAAATAGATTTTTCTGCGCTTGAAACAAGCGCTGGTTTTCAATGGAGACGGCCGAAGTGCCCGACAGCGCGGCAATGAAGGCTAGCAACTCCGACCCGATCCGATTGTCATCACGGGGCGCGCTCGCCCTCAGTAAAGCTAACAGGCCAACCAGTTCCTGCTGCCGGTTGCGCAGCGGCACCAAAATCAATTGACCCACCTGCTGGATGGAGAGATCGGTCAGTAAAGCGAAATAGTCAGCTAATGGCTCGTTTGGCGCGAGCGGTCTGATTTGTGGAACCGTTCCCCGAGCCGCCTCCACCAGCGGATGAGAGGGCAATTCCGTCAGGGACAAGGCTGGCAGGCGATCAGCCGTTACGGCACCCAGCGGCTGCGACACGCGGGCGGCGGCGGGGCGCAGCGCCTTCTCGTCATCGCTGATCAGAAACAAAATACCGGCATCGCCTTGAGCCAAGGCCAAGGTTTCCGCCAACACGCGATCCAACAAACGATCAAAATGGCGTTCGGCGGCGAGGGCTGATCCGATATCGAGGAAGCGGCGAATGGTGGATTTCATCAAATCCATGGCGCGGGCGAGTTGGTTCACCTCATCAATAATCGAATGCGCCACGATGGGTTGCTGAAAGTCGAAGCGACGGATGCGCGCGGCCTCGCTGACCAGGCTTTGCAGGTGGCGGGCGATGCGATTCGCCAGCAACCACGTGATGGGCAAGGCGAGCAGCACCAGACTGATCGTAATCAAAACGCCTTGATCCCGAATGTGCTTGGCATCCGCCAACAGATCGTTACGGGGTACGGCCAGCCCCAGGAATAAGGGAGTTTCGCCATCGAAAGGCAAGGTTCTCACCATGCCGTGCCAAGTCTGACCGGCCGCTTCCAGCGTAAAATTCTTTGGTGGTAATCCCGCGGTTCGTTGCTCTGGATTGGGTAAATGCCGTTCCAATTCGGTTAGAGCAGGCTCTTTTAATTCAGGTAGCCTGACCAAACGTAATTCCTCTCCCACGCCTTGGTGCGGTAGGCGAGTGGCGTCTGGATAAGCGATGACGTAGCCAGCGCTATCGAATACCGCCAGCTGGGTATTGGAGAACAAACGACTGGCGCGCAGTGTGGCTGAGAGCGCGCTTAAGGTCAGATCAGCGCCGACGACTGCCGTGCCGATCCTGGCGCGGCGTGCGAGCGTGATGCCGACTTCGCGGGTAGTGAAGAATAGATAAGGGTCGGTTCGGATGCGGTCTGGTTGGCTGCGAGCCGTTTGATACCAAGGGCGGGCGCGAGGGTCGAACGTATAATCTGGCCGCGTATCGCGGCGGATTAACTTCAAAGCCGCATCGAAGTAGAGAAAGGTTCCGGTGGCCGCCTCTGTCCCGTTCCGCTCAACGCTTTGCACCAAATAGCGAGCCGCATTCGGAACGGTTAACGAGTCGCGTAGTGGCGAGTTCGGCGATAGAGATCGCAGCAGAAAGAAATCGCCGTCATCGTACCCGATATATAGGGCGCTTAGATGCGTCGATTGCGCCAGTGCTTCAGATAAGTAACCTAAATTATCCAGGCGTTCCATCAGCGTGCCATTCGCCGCCAACCGCTGCCATGCTAATAAATCGACTGTGGTAGCCACGGGCGTGACCAACATCTGAAGCTGGCGGCCCGTTTGATCGGCAATCCGTTCAAACCGCTCATCGGCCGCGCGCAGGATGAGCTGGGTGGTCTTAGTGAAGCTGTTCCAGATTACCGTTGCGCCCAGCAGCAGAATCAATGCAATAAATAAGGTTGCGATGTGCAGACGTAAAGGTAATTGGCGTCGCACGGGTAGGATGTGAGTGAAGATCATTCGTTTATGAGTGCATATCCACGGTCAGAATTCATCCATTGAACTGTGAATTTCAGAATTATTTGGCGCACTTTTTTCGGAGTTATTTAGCGTATCAGGTGGCTGACTGGCTTCACTCGCGGCTTGCAGGGCGGCGTATAGGGAGGTTTTGCCGATCTTGAGACGCGCGGCGGCCTCACGGACGTTCAGCCCGTTGGCGAGGTGTTCGCGCGCGCGCCGCAACGTGTCGGCGGTAACGACTGGCTTGCGCCCGCCCTTTCGCCCTCGTGCGGCGGCCAGCCCCGCTTTGGTGCGTTCCCGGATCAGATCGCGCTCGAACTGGCCCAGCGCGCCGAACACATGGAAAATGAGTCGCCCGCCCGGCGTGGTGGTGTCGATGCTTTCAGACAGAGACCGGAACCCGACGCCACGCGCTTCCAGCGTGCCAATGATTTCGATCAGCTGCGGCAGGGAACGCCCGAGACGATCCAATCGCCAGACGGCCAGCACGTCGCCGTCGCGCAGATAAGCCAGCGCGGCGCCCAAGCCGGGCCGGGCGGCCTTGGCTCCAGACGCCGTGTCTTCGAAAACCCGCCCGCATCCCGCTTTCCGCAGCGCATCCGCCTGCAAGGCGGTGTCCTGTTCCGCCGTCGATACCCGCGCGTAGCCAATCAGCGCCATCGTCACCTATTTTGTCCGCTATTCCATCCGCTTATCTTAATGTCCGCAATTCCGTCAATCAAGCCGTTATTGGACAAGTGTCCGGCAGGACCGACCAACGGTCGTTTGGCGGACAAGGTAACGCCCGACAGGCATGTCACCGGTCGCCATTTGCCGCGATGGAACGGCGTGCCGACTCAAGCCGGGGCCGCCGAAAATTCCGGGCGCGTCAGGTAAACCAGAATCTTGTGACGGCTGGCGTTGCCGAGAAGCCCACCGTGCAAGTCGTGCCAGCGAGAGTTACGACCATAGCGCCTTTAAGGCCGACGCGCAGTTCACGCAACACTCGCGCACCCCAAAAACGTCCGTTTTCAAGATTTACTCGGTTCAGGGTCCATGGGCAGACAGCGATCTTTTTCGATCATTGGGAAGAGAAGCGATAGCCGACGCCCATTTCGGTGAGCAAGTGGCGCGGCTGGGCCGGGTCGGCTTCCAGCTTCTGGCGCAGTTGGCTCATGTAGAGGCGCAGATAGTGACCGCGCTCCACGTAGGCCGGCCCCCAGACCTCGCGCAGCAGATGGCGGTGGGTCAACACTTTGCCGGGCTGCGCCAAGAGCGCCGCCAGCAGCCGAAACTCGATGGGCGTCAAGTGCACCGGTTCGCCCGCGCGCGTCACCTGCCGGTGCGCCCAGTCCACGCGGATTGTGCCGAAGCTCACCGCCGCCTCGCCGCCCGGTTCGCCCTCGTGACGGCGGCAGACCGCCCGCACTCGCGCCAACAGCTCCGCCACGCCAAATGGCTTGATCAGATAATCGTCGGCGCCCGCGTCCAACGCTTGAACCTTGTCGCGTTCCTCCACCCGCGCCGACAGCACCAGAACGGGGGTTTTGCTCCAGGCGCGCAGGTCGCGAATGAAATCGATGCCGTTGCCGTCGGGCAGCCCCAGGTCGAGAATGACCAGCTGCGGCTGGCGGGTTGCGGCTTCCAGCAAACCCTGCTGGAGGGTTTCCGCTTCCTGCACCCGATGGCCCTCGCGCTCCAGCGCGGCGCGCACGAACCGGCGGATCGCGCGTTCGTCCTCGACCATCAGCACCGTCAGTCGGGGGTCAAGAGGGGTTTTCATGGCTTTCCGAGGGCGCAGGAAGCGCCGGGTTGCCTTCCGTCTCGATTTCGAATGAAGGCGGCGTTTCCAGCGGTAGCGTCACCGCAAAGTTCGCGCCGCCCTTGGTCCGGTTGGCGGCTTGAATGCGCCCGCCGTGGGCTTCGACGACCGCTTGGCAGATCGCCAGGCCCAAGCCGACGCCCGGCGTCGCCGATTCGGCGTGACCCCGGCTGAATTTTTCGAAAAGCGCCCGCTCTTGGCCCGCGGGCAACCCCGGGCCCTCGTCCCAAACTTCCACGCGCAGCTGCTCGGCCTCAACCGAAGCCGTGACGCCGATGGCGGCGCCGGTCGGCGCGTACTTGGTGGCGTTTTCCAGCAGATTGACCAGCACGCGCTCCATCAGCACGCCGTCGCACTGGAGCAGCGGTAGCTTCGGGTCGAGCGCCAGGCGCAGGGGATGCCCGCGTAGCGGCTGTTCCAGCAACCGCAGCGCCGAACCGACCACTTCCTCCAACGATTGCCACTCCTTGCGCAGGCGGATGCCGCCGGTTTGCAGCTTGGCCATGTCCAAGAGGTTGTCAGCCAGCAGCGCCAGCCGCACCGCCTGCTCGCGGATTTCCGCCAGCGATTCCTGGTGGGGGGATTCCTCGGCGGCCAGATCCAGCGCCAGGGTTTCGGTCAGCCCGATCAGTCCGGTCAGGGGCGTGCGCAAATCGTGGGAAAGGGCGGCCAGCAGAGAGTTGCGCTGCCGTTCCGATTCCATCTTGACCAGCGTGTCGCGAGCGACCGTGACGAAATGCACCCGCTCCAGGGCGATGGCGATCAGCGCGGCGAAGGTGTCCAGCAACCGGCGCTGTTCCGGGATCAGCACCAGACGGTGCCGTTCCGGGGCCACGGCCAGCACGCCGCGCATCCGCAGCGGCGCTTTGAGCGGCAGGTATAGCACCGATGAACCGGGCAGCGTATCGGTACCCAGACCCGCCGGGTCGTTGCGGTCGAAGCTCCACTGGGCGATGGCGGTATCGATCTTCGGCTTGCCCGGTTGCACCGGCAAAGGTTGCAGGCGGTCGCGCTCATCGGGCAACAGCAGCCGCGTCTTGACCCGGAAGCTGGCCTCGACGCCGCGCTCGCCGATTTCGATGACCTGCTCCACGGCCAGCGCCCCGGACAGCGCGCGCGCCATTTCGTAGAGGTGGCGGGCGCGCGCTTCCCGCGCGTTGGCGACATGAGCTTGATAGCGGAAGCGCGCGGTGAGCTGGCCGACCACCAGGCCGACGATCAGCATGACCGCAAACGTCAGCAAATACTGCACGTCGTGGACGGCGAGCGAGAAACGCGGCGGCACGAACAGCACATCGAACGCGGCCACGTTGACGAACGCCGCCAGCACCGCCGCGCCGCGCCCGTAACGCACCGCCACGCCGACTACCGCCAGCAAGAACACCATGACGATATTGGCGAGGTCAAAATAGGGTAGCAGCGGGGTCGCCGCCAGCGCCGTCGCCAGACAGATCGCCAGGGTCATGGCGTAGGGGCGCATTAGCGCCGCGAGTTCGGCCGGTTCCCGGTCGGTCGCCGCGCCGGTGGCCGCGCCGGTGCGCTGGGGCGTTTCGGGACGCGCCAGCGCCAGTAGGTCGAGTTCCGGGGCCAGCCGGGCCAGTTGGTCGACCAGCGCCCGCCGCCACCCGCGCCAGCGGCCGGGCCGGCTCCGCCCGACCACGACCTGGTTCAAGCGGTGATCGCGGGCGTAGGCGACGATGGCGGCCGCGATATCGTCCGCGGCTTGAGTGGCGGTTTGCGCGCCGAGATCCTGGGCGAGCTTGAGGGTGTCGAGAATCAACCGTCGCCGGGATTCCGGCAACCGTTGCAGCGCGGGCGTTTCGACATAGAGTGCGTGCCAGTCGCTATTCAGTTTGTTCGCCAGCCGGCTGGCGGCCCGGATCAGCGCCTCCTGGCCAGGTTCGGGGCCGATGCAGACCAGCAGGGCCTCGCGGGTGGCGCGCAGTGGGCTGCCGGTCAGTTGCTGGTAGTGTTCGCGCTGGTCATCCACCCGGTCGGCGGTGCGCCGCAGCGCCAGCTCGCGCAGGGCGATCAGGTTGCCCTTGCGAAAGAAATTCTCGACGGCGCGCTCGGCCTGCTCCGGCAGGTAGACTTTGCCTTCCTTGAGCCGTTGCAGCAACTCGTCCGGCGGCAGATCGACCAGCACCACCTCGTCGGCTTGATCGAACAGCCGGTCGGTGACCGTTTCCCAAACCCGAATGCCGGTCAGGCCGCCCACCACGTCGTTGAGGCTTTCCAGATGCTGGACGTTGATGGCGGTCAGCACGTCGATGCCCGCGTCGAGCAGCTCCTCGATATCCTGCCAGCGCTTGGGGTGGCGGCAGCCTGGCGCGTTGCTGTGGGCCAACTCATCGACTAGAAGCAAGGTCGGTCGCCGCGCCAGCGCCGCGTCCAGATCGAATTCCCGCAGCGTCCGCTCGCGGTAGGAGACTTCCTTGAGCGGCAGTTGTTCGAGGCCCGTCAGTAGCGCGGCGGTTTCTTGCCGACCGTGGGTTTCGACCAAACCGACCACCACATCGACGCCCTGCTCGCGGGCGCGGCGGGCCGCTTGCAGCATGGCGTAAGTTTTGCCGACGCCGGGGGATGCGCCGAAAAAGATTTTCAGTTTGCCGCGGCGGGCGCGGTCTTCTTCCTGCTGGAGTCGGTTGAGCAGTTGGTCGGGATCGGGGCGGGCGGGGCCTGTTTGACCATTCACGGGCTATTTTTCCGAGGCGGCGGCTTGCGCCAGATGCGCAATAACACCTGGGTGCGCTGCCACCAGCTCAGTTCCCGATCCGCCAGCGCTTCCAGAAAATCCGACAGCACCTTGGAATGGGCGACTGCGTAGTTGACCAGCAGAATGCTAGGGACGAGCACCGCCAGGAAAATGAGCGCTTTGATCGCCGGTGGATTGCCGGTTTCATCAAATAGATTCATCCCCAGAAACCCGGTCGAGACCGTGGCGATCAGGCCCAGGGTGGTGACCACGGTCAGCCGCACCACGGTATTGGCCTGCCGTCGCTGGCTGTCGCTGTCCAAATACTGGTTCATGTCCTTGACCGAAGCGCTGATATCCTGATAGAGCCGATCCGTGTTGAGATGGCCGGTCAGCAGCTTGAACAAATCGCGGATTTGCGCTTGATTGGAGACTTCATGAAACCAGTAACGCTCGGTGAAGCGCAGGAAGGTCGCCAGAATGCGGCGGATTTCTCGCTTGAATTCCCGCACCGAATCCAGATCGTGAATGTGCAACTGGCTGATGGCGACCACCAGCCATTCCGAAAACAGCATCAGCGCCGCTTTCTGGAAATGGGCGATCAGGTTGACCAGGAAATACTGATGGCGGAACTGGCCCAGCAGACCGGTTTCGGCATCGACGAAAAAGGGGTGAGTCGCCTGACCCACTACCACGAAGGCATGACCGCAGCACAGATAACGGCTGGAAAAGGCCGGGTTGCCCGGTTCCCAGAATTTGTCGTAGCAATAGCGATCCTCGAAACGCCGCAACGCCTTGGCCGCATACGGCAACGTGTCGGACGGCCCGGCCTTGGTGATCAGCGCCAGCCGGGCGAAATCACCGCGCGTCAGCGTCTCCGGTTCGTTGAAGCTTAAGTAGGCCAGCAGCGGCATCCGGTGATACTCGATCTGGCGGTAGCGAATCACCCCCGCGCGTTCCGAGTGGTAGAGGGCCAATGGCTGCAACAGGTATTCCCAGTGCGCCGAGACCGCGGGCGAACGGTGCTGGCAGGTGAACGCTAGATATTTTTCCCGATGCTCGTAATCAGAAACCGCCAGCGGCGCGCCGTTGGCCGCCAGCCATTCGACCCGATAGGGACACTGGCCGCCCTGCCCGTTGGCCTCCCAGAATCCGGGGTAGGCCCGCCCGACTTTGAACAACACATCCTCGGCCAGCACCAGCGGCAGGTCGTTGGCGAAAAACTCCACCGCCAGGATGATGATGTCGATGTCGTAGAAGAAATACAGATCGACATGCGCGATCTGGAACAGCAGCGGGGGAGTGGACGGATCGAGCTGCACCCGCATTCTAGCGATGTCGCCGCGCCGGAAGACCCGGATGGGCGATTGACCGTAGCCAACCTGCCCGTCGCGGCCCGTGCTCTCGCCGTAGAGGAAGCGCTGGACATAAGGCAGAAAAGTGATGAATTCTTTGTAATGCCGCTCCTGAAAATTGTGCGGATCGCCAAATTCGTCCACGACTTCCCGCCACGGACAGCCTTCTCCCAGGCTTTCCAACAACTCCCAGTATTTCGCGCTGTGGGCGGTTACGCCCTGGCCGATCACCCGCAACGGCCAGAGCAGCATCTGTCGGAAATGCCGCACCAGTGGGCTTATAGCGGTAAGAGAATCAGTCTCTGCTAACGGGGCTGTGATGGGCGGCGCATTCATGGTCATTTGTTGGCGGCTAGGCGATCCAGGGTCCGGTTCAGTTCCAGCACGTTGACGCGCGCTTCGCCCAGCATACCCCACTGCCGCGCTTCCGTCTGCTGCGCCACAGCATCGCGCACCGTTTCGAGCGGTAGCCCACGGGTGCGAGCCACCCGCGTCACCTGATAGGCGGCGGCGACCGGGCTGATGTGCGGGTCAAGCCCGCTGCCGGAAGCAGTCACCAATTCCACTGGCACTGGTTGCGTATTACCGGGATCGGCCGCCCGCAGCGCCGCAACGCGCGATTCCACCGCTGCTTTCAGCGCCGGATTCAGCGGGCCGAGATTGGAGCCGCCGGACGCCGCCGCGTTGTACGGATACGGGCCGGTAGCCGAGGGCCGGCCCCAGAAGTATTTGGGATCGGTGAAGTGCTGGCCGATCAAGCGGGAACCAACGAGCTTGCCATCCTGTTCAATCAAGCTGCCAGCAGCCTGCTGAGGAAACAGCACCTGACCGATACTCATCACCAGCAGTGGATAAACCAGACCGGTGATGAGCGACAGCAGGATAAACAGCGTAACGGCGGGACGGATTAAGGTTTTCATGGTGGATTCTCCGCAAGTGACTTAGGCCCAGCCCGCAAGCGCGATCAGCACATCAATCAGCTTGATGCCGACGAAGGGCGCGACCATGCCGCCCAGGCCGTAGACCAGCAGGTTGCGCCGCAGCAGCGTCGCCGCGCCGAGCGGGCGGTACTTGACCCCTTTCAGCGCCAGCGGGATCAGGAACACGATGATCAGGGCGTTGAAGATCACCGCCGACAGGATGGCCGAGGCCGGGCTGGCCAGCGCCATCACGTTGAGCGCCGCGAGTTGCGGGTAGGTGGTGACGAACGCCGCCGGGACGATGGCGAAATACTTGGCGATGTCGTTGGCGACGCTGAAGGTGGTCAGCGAGCCGCGCGTCATCAGCATCTGTTTGCCGGTTTCGACGATTTCGATGAGCTTGGTCGGGTTGGAGTCCAGATCGACCATGTTACCCGCTTCCTTGGCCGCTTGGGTGCCGCTGTTCATCGCCACCGCCACGTCGGCCTGAGCCAGCGCCGGGGCGTCGTTGGTGCCGTCGCCGGTCATCGCCACCAGCCGACCCTCGGCCTGATGCTGGCGAATGAGCGCCAACTTCGCTTCCGGGGTCGCTTCGGCCAGAAAATCGTCCACGCCCGCCTCGGCGGCGATGGCGGCGGCGGTCAGCCGGTTGTCGCCGGTGATCATCACCGTCTTGATGCCCATCCGACGCAGTTCGGCGAAGCGTTCCTTGATGCCGCCTTTCACGATGTCCTTCAGTTCGACCACGCCGAGCACCGTCGCGCCATCGGCCACCACCAGCGGCGTGCTGCCGCGGCGGGCCACGGTGTCGATGGCGGCGCTTACGTCCGCCGGGAAATGGCCGCCCTGCGCCTCGACATGGGCGCGGATGGCGTCCGCCGAACCTTTGCGGATCTGCCGGCCGTTCAGGTTGACGCCGCTCATCCGGGTCTGGGCCGAAAAGTGAACAAAGGTCGCGCCGAGAGCATGGATGTCGCGCTCGCGCAAGTTGAACTGCTGCTTGGCCAGCACCACGATGGAGCGGCCTTCCGGGGTTTCGTCGGCCAGCGACGCCAGTTGCGCGGCGTCGGCCAACGCCGTTTCGGTCATGCCGCTGGCGAGCAAAAAGGCGCTGGCCTGCCGGTTGCCGAGGGTGATGGTGCCGGTCTTGTCCAGCAGCAGCACGTCTACATCGCCCGCCGCTTCCACCGCCCGCCCGGAGGTGGCGATGACGTTGGCCTGCATCATCCGGCTCATCCCGGCCACGCCGATGGCCGACAGCAGCCCGGCGATGGTGGTTGGAATCAGGCAGACCAGCAGCGCCACCAGTACGGTGATACTCACCGGCGAACCGGCCTTGGCCACCGCGACGCTGAACAGCGAGTAAGGCAACAGCGTCACCGTCACGCCGAGAAAAATAATCGTCAAGGCGACCAGCAGGATGCTCAGGGCGATCTCGTTGGGCGTTTTTTGCCGTTTCGCCCCTTCCACCATCGCAATCATCCGGTCGATGAACGCCTCGCCGGGATTGACCGCCACTCGTACCACGATCCAGTCGGACAAGACGGTGGTGCCGCCAGTGACGGCGCTGAAATCGCCGCCGGATTCGCGGATGACCGGCGCGGATTCGCCGGTAATGGCGCTTTCGTTGACCGAGGCCACGCCTTCGAGCACTTCACCGTCAGCGGGAATCATGTCGCCCGCTGCCACCAGCACCACATCACCCTTGCGCAAGTCGGTTCCGGCCACCGTTTCGGTCGGCGCGCCGTAACGCGGCTCGCGTAGCTTTTTCGCCAGCACGGTTTTCTTGGCCCCGCGCAGTGCCGCGGCCTGGGCTTTGCTGCGCCCCTCGGCCAGCGCCTCGGCGAAGTTGGCGAACAGCACGGTAAACCACAGCCACAGCGTGATCGCGAGCACGAATCCAGGCGCGGTTTCGCCCTGACCGCCGAGCGCGTGCAGCCACAGCACCGTAGTCAGCAGGCTGCCGACATACACCACGAACATCACCGGGTTGCGCCATTGCAGCCGAGGATCGAGTTTTTTGAACGCATCGACCAGCGCGGGTTTGACCAAGGCTGGGTCGAACAGAGATAGCGTTTTACGCGACATCGCAGGTTCTCCTTCGCGTCAGTGGCCAGCCCACAGTTGCAAATGCTCGACGACCGGTCCCAGAGCCAGCGCTGGAACGTAGTTCAGCAGCCCCACCAGCAGCACCGTGCCGATGAGCAGCGCCACGAACAGCGGCCCGTGGGTCGGCAACGTGCCAGAGGTTTCTGCCAGACGTTTTTTCGCCGCTAGCGCGCCCGCCAGCGCCAGCACTGGCGCGATCACCACAAACCGGCCCAACCACATGGCGATCCCCAGTAGGATGTTATAGAAAGGCGTGTTGGCGGACAGCCCGGCAAAGGCGCTGCCATTGTTGTTGGCCGCCGACGTAAAGGCGTATAGCACTTCTGAAAAGCCGTGAGGACCGGGATTGAGAATGCCCGCCTGAGCGCTGGCCGTCATCACCGCGACGGCGGTGCCGCCTAACACCAGCAGCGGCGTCACTAAAATGACGATGGCAGTCATCTTCATCTCGTAAGCTTCGATCTTCTTACCCAGATACTCCGGGGTACGCCCGATCATCAGCCCAGCGATGAACACCGCCATGACGGCAAAGATCAGCATCCCGTACAGGCCGGAGCCGACGCCGCCAAATACCACTTCGCCCAACTGCATGAGCACCAGTGGCACCATCCCGCCGAGCGGCGTGAACGAATCGTGCATGGCGTTGACCGCCCCGCAGGAGGCAGCGGTGGTGATGGCGGTGAACAAGCTGGAATCGGCGAGGCCGAAGCGGATTTCCTTACCTTCCAGATTGCCGCCGGTTGTTTCGACGCCCAGGGCGGCCAACAGGGGATTACCCTGTGGCTCCAAACTCATCACGGCCACCGCCGCGATGACAAACAACACGGTCATAGCGGCGAGGATCGCCCAGCCCTGGCGCGGGTCGCCGACGAGACGGCCGAAGGTGTGACACAGCGCGGCGGGGATCAGGAAAATCGCCAGCATTTGCAGGAAGTTGCTGAGCGGCGTCGGATTTTCGTAGGGATGCGCCGAGTTGGCGTTGAAGAAGCCGCCGCCGTTGGTGCCGATCATCTTGATCGCTTCCTGCGAAGCGACCGGCCCCATCGCCAGGGTCTGGGTTGGCGTGGTCCTCGACTCGGTGACCGAATTGCCCTGGATGTCCTTTACCGGCTGACCCCCCACATCCAGTTTGGGTGCTTCATAGTGGGTCGCTTCCAGCGTGGTCACGTCTTTATAAGCATCGAAGTTCTGGATCACGCCCTGACCGATCAGCGCCACCGCTAGCAGCAGCGACAACGGCAGCAGCAGGTAAAGGGTGATGCGGGTCAGGTCGACCCAGGCATTGCCGATCTCGCGGGCCGAGTGTCGGGCGAAACCACGCATCAACGCGACAGCCACCGCGATGCCGGTCGCCGCCGACAAGAAATTCTGCACGGTTAGCGCCAGCATCTGCGTGAGATAGCTCAGGGTGGTTTCGCCGCCATAGCCCTGCCAGTTGGTGTTGGTAACGAAACTGATGGCGGTATTGAACGCCGAGTCAGCGTTGACGTTACCCAGCTGCTGGGGATTCAGCGGCAGCCACAATTGCAGCCGTTGCAGGGCGTAAACCGCCAGCAGACCCAACCCATTGAATAGCAGTAGCGCCAGCGCGTAGGGCAGCCAGCCCATCGCTTCATCGGGATGGATGCCGCACAGGCGATAAATCAGTTTCTCAATCGGGCCACCGACCCGCGCCGCCCAGTTGGCGCGGCCTTCCACCACCGTAGCGAGATAAACACCCAGCGGCTGGGCGAGAACCGACAAGACAAGCAGGTAGATTCCAAGCAACAGCCAGGCGTGCGGGGTCATAAATCCTCCGCTTTGAGCAGCGCTGCCGCGAGATAAACCAGAAGCCCGGCCGCGACCAGGCCAGCGAGCCAATAAAGCCCAGTCATAGCCGACCTCCAAGCCCGCCGCATCCGGCCGTCAGGCCGACGGTCAGCGCGAAGAGGAGGGACAACCCAGCAAGATAGAACGCATCCATCGAATGCCTCCACGGGTGACGGTTCGGGAATTGCGAGCGTGGAGCGGCGCGGTGTCTCCTGTTCTCGGGGCGGCCGGACCAACCGATCAACCGGCCATCGGATCAACGGGCTAGCGCCGATCATGACGCCCAACGGAAACAGGTCGCCCGAGACGCGTCTCCACGGAATCGTTCCAGCGGAGCGCATTTTGCGGGGAAAGATGAAAAAACGGCGTAGGGATTGGGAGGGGTTTTGTTAGGAAAATATAAGTTTTTTCCTGAAAATACCAGGCGTCCAAATTTTTAGAAAAGCGATCAAAAGCCCATGCAGCGGTGACGCTAGGCCAGCGAAGCGCCGATCACCAGGCTTTCGCGGGCGGCGTCCACCATGGGGCCGGTGATGGCGTCGAGCCCGTTGAGCCGGGCGATCCGCTCGGCCTGCGCCAGAAGCCGGTGCAGCAGGCGAAAATTGTCGCCGGTGACGCGCATGACGCGCGCGAGGCTGTCCTCGTCTCCCGGCCCGAGCGCGATGCCCGGCGGCCGCCAACCTTCGGCGGACAGCCGACGGATTTCGGCGATGCCGAGCGCGCGAAACTCGTGCACGAACCCGATCCGGGAATAAAACCGCGGGTAGCGCGCCATGCGAGCGGTCTCCGCCGCGAACTGGCCGGATTTTGGTGTGGGCAACGCCGGCCAGCGGCGGTTTCGGATTGAGGATGGCATCCAGTTGGGCACATTTATAAACAAACGACACTAAAGTCCCATAGGATTTGGCGCGACTCCGCAACCAACGATGTTTTTAGCCCAATTTCAACCGGTCAATATTTAGAGCTTCCACAGCGCCTACTTTTCGGGAACCATCAAGCCCACCGAATCGACCATCCTCTCGTCCGAGAAATCGAACTCCCCGTGCAAATTGAAATGCCCCCAAGCGACGACTGAACCGTTGCGGATGGCCTCGATCAATTCCGTCCGGCGCTCTTCGTTCTTCTCTGCGTCGAGTTCCCGTGATAGGTAGAGATAGTTCCAGCAGATGATCGCGTTCTTAATGAGTCGTCGGCACCCCTCGGCAACCTCCTGGTCTTCCTTTTCACTCTGGATGAATGCCTGGTTATGGCCGAACGAGATCGCCTTGGCGAATTTGTGCGAACCCTCAACCTTGTTGAGTTGCTTCTCAATCGCCTGCCGCAGCGCCGGATCGTCGACATATTTCAGGATGAAGAGGGTTTTGGGGATTTTCCCGGAAGTGGCCCGCCAACGGGGTGTGAACGAGAACCAAATTTATCGATGGAAGGAACAATTTCTGGCTGGGGGCCGTCAAGGATTGAATGGGGCAGGCGCGGACAGCGGACCAACGGCTGGTAGCGGAGAATAATCAACTCAAGAAGTTGCTCGGTGAAAAGGCCTTGGAGATGGGTCTGGTCACGCGCGGCCACCGCGGTGGCCGATGTGGCGTGCGCAGAACCGACTGATGGCTATCGCCTTTGTCTATCAGACCCTTCGCCAACAGCGCTTTCCCGTCGGGCGTGAGCGGGTTCGGCGGCTGATGGGCGCGCTGGGCTTGCAGCCACCCCCGCCGATGCAGCCAAAGCGTCCCGCCTATCCTGTGGCGGCTCAAGCCGATTGGCCCGAAGGGCGGCTTCAGATCGACGCCACGCGATTCCGTTTGGATGATGGCGTGGCCTGGGTTTATCGGGTCGAAGATGTGAAAACCCGCCAGTGCATCGCGGCGAGCGCCGCACCCACCTTGAACCAGGAACGCGCCGCCGTCACTTTGCTGGAGGGGCATCAGCGGTTAATGAGCCTGGAACTGACCGAACCGCGCCTGGTGCAGAGTGATGCCGGTTCAGACTTCACTTCCGGTCGTTTCCAGCAGGTCTGCCAAGGCATCGGGCAATGGGTTCGCTGCCGCGTCGCCCACGGTGGCATGGGCATCCTGGCGCTTGAATCGTACCTTTAAGCACGCGTTCGTCTTTCGCCACGAGGTTTAATACCCTCGCTGACCTTAAGGCCCTGTTACCGGCGTTCCAGTGTTGGTATAACAAGCAACGATTACACAGTGGTCTGGCGTATCGCACCCCCACCGCCCTGGGGGCTCACAAGGTGGCCGCGAGACTCTCTTAACCGGCGGGCGTCTTTTTTGGGGCAGTACCCCCCCCTTTGACCTTCACCCAGGTCTCGTCCACATACCAGCTTCGGTGTGGTGGGCTTCTCAGATACCCTCTCAAGCGCTTCTCCATCTCCGGCGCATAGCGCTGTACCCAGCGATAAAGGTTGTGTGATCGGCGGTGAGGCCACGCTCGGTCATCAGCTCTTCGAGCGCACGGTAGCTGATGCCTCGCAGTACCAGGGGTCTGCTCACGAAACGGAAAAAACTGTACGTTAAGCGCCAAGGTGTCAGGTTGAAGCCTAAGAGGTTGCGCCACAAGTGTCAGAAAAAGCCTGAAATTGACTCTAACTTGACGCATTTTCGGCCTGTAGCTGACGCCCAGTTAAGGTGTGCTTCAACCTGACACCGGAACAGGCAACGCTTGGAAACCTTTGTTTGAAAAGGGCTGCAAGTCCTTAGCGTACAATTTCGTCCGTTTCGTGAGCAGACCCCTATGTCGTCGCTAAAAAGGGACTGGAGCAGGTTTTTGAGGTTACCCAGTATGAAGATAAATGCTTCCATGCCCATTTTTGAAGCTAGGACAACGAGCACATGGGGTCCCTTTTAGGGAGTTTCTGTTTATCACAAGGTAAGTGATAGACACCAAAACAGGGCCATCTCTTCGGGCGACTAGTCGATCAATCCAACGCTGGAGCAGCACTGATGATACGCCTCCTGCTCATTGAAGATGATGCGGATCGCATCACCCGTTTCAGGGCCTGGTGTCCCTCTGATATCCGATTGGTGGTTGCAGCCAGTGGCGGGCGGGCACTAGGACTTTTGGAGCGCGACCCTGGCCGAGTCTACGCGGGGCTTTTACTCGATCACGATTTACCGTTTCAAGCGGTCAATGACGCTGAGCGATCCGTTACCGGAACGCAAGTGGTTCAAGGCATCTTGCGTCACATCGATCCTGAAATTCCAATTCTCATCCATTCCATGAACCACACGGCGGCTCGACGAATGAGCACCACGCTGATGACAGCGGGGTTTGACGTGAGCGTTGTGCCCATGGCGGATCTGACCGAGGATCGCTTTCTGGTTTGGATCGAGACAGTATGGGAAATCCAAAAGTCGCTCGCACCTGAATAACTCTCCGCTAGTCTTCCTTTGGTTTGTTGCTATAAAAGTACGTTTCCGTGCCGTTGGACTTCAAACCCCGCTTACCCCAGTCTAGAAGTGAACTTTAAGTGAACTTTCTTGTGTTTAAGATATTACGTAACACGTATCCAGACGCCTGTTCATGGGTAAAATTCAAGATTCCTCGGATAATCTTGAATTATTAAAAGGGCAATAATCTGTTGAAAACACACCCACGCCTAAACGACCGTTTCAAAACACGCTGTGGCCATAAACCCATACCCATTGTTGCATTTTGAAACAGGTTACTTATTCGGTGCTTTCAACATGAAACGCTTTTGTTGAAGGGGGTGGGCTATTTTTCTTTTTTAATCAGACTATTACAATAAGGCGCGTTTATTGCTCACTAAACTCGGTTAAAACAAACCAACCGTAGCGGGGCGCAGGATCAGGAGGAGAACTCTGTCTTATCTCCTAATCCCACAGACTGGTTAGAGCGGGTGAAAATATTGCGAAACAGCACACCCGACCTGGATCCAATCGCAGCATCGCCCAACGGCATCACGATCCACGCTTCTTAGGAATGGGGGCTTACCATGCACACCCGTCTATGCCACCACCTACATCCGCGATGCCTTGGGGCGGATCACCCAACAGCAAGAAACCCTCCAAGGCGCTACTCATACCGACGACTATCGCTACGATACCGCCGACCGGCTGTACGAGATCACGCGGGATGGCGTGAGCATAGCCCCCTGTATGGGCTATGACGCCAACGGCAATCGAACGCAAGAGAATGGCACCACTATCGCCACGGTCGACGATCAGGATCGACTCCTCACCCATCACGGGGCGACCTATACCTACACCGCCAATGGTGAATTGGCCACCAAGACCGACAGCGGACAAACCACCGCCTACACCTATGACGTGCTCGGCAACCTCCAAAAAGTCGTTCTTCCCAACGGCACGATCCTCGACTACCTCACCGACAGTCGCCATCGCCGGATCGGCAAGAAAGTCAACGGCACCCTGGTGCAAGGCTTCCTCTATCAAGACGGCCTACGACCTATCGCCGAACTGGATGGCAACAATCAGATCGTCAGCCGTTTCGTCTACGCTGACAAAGGTAATGTGCCGTCATACCTCATTAAGAACGGCGTCATCTACCGGATCGTCAGCGATCACGTAGGTAGCCCACGTCTGATCATCAATACCCAGAATGGCAGTGTGGCCCAGCGCATCGATTACGATGTTTGGGGTACCATCACCGCCGACAGCAACCCCGGCTTCCAACCCTTTGGGTATGCCGGTGGCCTGTATGACAAAGATACCGGCCTCACCCGCTTCGGTGCGCGGGATTACGACCCGAAAACCGGTCGTTGGACCGCCAAAGACCCCATCCTCTTTGCAGGCGGCGATACCAATCTGTTCGCCTACGTTAACAACGATCCGGTCAATGGGAAGGATCCGGGGGTTGGATAGCTATATTGGGGGTAGCAGTAATGGGCTTGCTGGCCATGTATGGACAGCAGTTGACATACCTGGAGGTGTAATAAAACTAGATTATCAAGCCAATAACTACACTGGCCCCAGTGGTAACTCGATAAGCGATTTATTGGGGACATTATTAACGGAAGGAAAAGCAGAATTAAATTATTCTAAAACCATTGAAGATGGCTGCTAGAGGAGATGAATTCTATAGAATCAATCGATCTTTAGAAGAAGATCTTAACATGCTTCATAAAATGGTAGAGATTAAGATAAACCAAAATATAGTGTTATCTATAATAATTGCGGAAGTGTTTCTTTTGATGTAAATGATCTAACGCCTTTACCGGATACTGTAACACCAAGATCATTTCTCAACCAAGCTAGGTCTAATAGAAGTTAATTTCATTGATTTTATAGAATACTACAACTCGACATGACTGCTAAGATATTTGTGCCTTGGATAATAATCCTATCCCTGGTTATTGGTGTCTTGCTTTTAATAAATACATTGCGTTTTTTGTCTGATTTAAGCTATGAAACAAGCTCCCATATCAATCTTAGTAACTGGATTGAAAGGTTGAGTGAAATCCGATTGGAAGATATTAATGCAATTGGTATTCGTGAAAGTGACGTACCTATTACTGTTTCAGCAGCACAGATACAGTTAATTTACAAAAATAGAGCTTCTGCTCCAAATGTTAAGCCGCTTCCATTAATGCCTTATTTAGAGGATCCATGGGGTGGTTTATTACGCTTTGAAATCCTCTCTATCTCACCGATACATTGGCGTATAACTTCCCGTATCGGTAGAACTTTTTTTGGTAATTGGGTTTTCGGAATAAGAGAAATTCCGTGGAAAGGACCTATAGAATATAAGACCAATTAAGTTAAGAAAAAATCTGATGAATTTATCCGAAGCACAACCCGATAATCTGCCGTAGCATTTGCTGATCACCAGCCGAAAGCGACCCTTCATTGCTGATTTGTTTTCCGCCCTCTCGCAGAATGTCGCCTAGGACATCGCCATCCGGGGCATTTTGACGGCGCTGGGGAGGGAAGCTTTGCTGATGCATCCGGCATTCCGGATGTTCGCCTTTCTACAAAATGTCTTTGATGTGGTTTCTCTGGCCAACAAAACCTTTATGGGGTCTGCTCACGAAGCGGACAAAATTGTACGCTAACGACGTTGAATCCTTGTTGGGGTCGTCTCGGAAAAGGGAAGATGAAGCACGTCGCGCGCTCATTTGAGATAAGAGCGTAACGCTGCTACCACCTGTTCCAAATCCTCCTGACGCTGTCGTGGCGGGAGGTCATCGGCGCCGAGGTGCTCGCGGATATGGCCTTCCAACACCTCTGCCATCAAGCCGTTTACGGCGCCCCGGATCGCGGCGATCTGTTGGAGAACCGCCGAACATTCGGTCTCTTGTGCCAGCGCGGTTTCCAGCGCTTCGGCTTGTCCTTTAATGCGTCTCACCCGGATCAGAAGGTGTTGTTTGCCCTTGATGGTATGCGGCATCGGCCCCCCGTTGGTTGTCGTTAGTATATACTGGGGTATAGTATAAAGCTTTCAGGGCAACGGAGCGACTTCATGCCAACCTCCACACCCATCGCGGACTGGCGCCATACCCATATCTTTGATGAAGGTAACCCGCTGGCCGAGCGAAACACGCGCTGGGCGGTGGTACTCACGGCGATCATGATGGTGGCCGAGATCGCCGGCGGCTGGGTTTTCAACTCGATGGCGCTGCTGGCTGATGGCTGGCACATGAGTTCGCACGCATTGGCGCTCGGTTTGTCGGTGCTGGCCTATGGGGCCGCGCGACGCTTTGCCCACGACCAGCGGTTTGCCTTTGGCACCTGGAAGATCGAGGTGCTGGGCGGCTATACCAGCGCCATTTTCCTAGTGGGCGTCGCCGCACTGATGCTTTACCAGGCCATCGAGCGCCTCATCGCGCCAATTCCCATCCACTACGAGCAGGCTATCGCCCTCGCCGGGGTGGGCCTCTGGGTCAATCTCGCTTGCGCGTGGCTCCTCAAGGATGGCCAGGCGCATCATCATGCGCATGACCATGCGCATGACCGCCCTCACGGGCACAGCAGCCCCACCCGGCATCATCGGGATCTGAATCTTCGGTCGGCCTACTTGCACGTCATCGCCGATGCCACCACGTCCGTCCTTGCCATGGTGGCGCTGGTTGGCGGCAAGGTTGGGGGGGCCAACTGGCCCGGTGATGGGTATTATCGGCGCCGGGTTGGTCGCGGGATGGGCTTGGGGGTTGCTGCGCGAGAGCGGGCGGATATTGCTCGATGCCGAGATGGATGCCCCGGTGGTGGCGGAAATCCACGAGGTCATCGCGACCAGCCCGGTTAAGGCCGACATCACCGATCTACACGTTTGGCGGGTCGGTAAGGGCAAATACGCCGGCATCGTTTCGCTTGCGGTCCAGGGCCAGGCCACCCCCGATGAGTTTCGGCGGCAGTTGAGCGTCCACGAAGAATTGGCGCACATCACCGTAGAGTTGAACCCGTATAAGACGGTGTTCCCCACCTGAATCGTTTACCTGTCAATTTGAGCCATACCCCAACTGGGCGTCAGGTATCGGCCAAAAATCTGTCAGGTTAGGATGGAATTTAGCTTTTTCTAACACTGCTAGCGTCACACTTTAGACTTCAACCTGACGCTTGGCGCTTAACGTACGATTCTTTCCCTTTCGTGAGCAGACCCCTGTATCCGTTCACGTGAGGGAACCAGAAAGTTCAGGGCTTTCAAGATTAAATTAAAGGTGCTTTGATTGAATATATATTTATCTTCAGCCCTCTATAGGGTACTTTATGAGGCGTAGAAATAGTGTGGAGGGCTAGCGATGCCAAGGGTTGCTATTGAGAGTACGAACCGTTTTCCGATGCAGATACCGCCGGCCGAGAAGGCGCGGTTAATGCGGGCTGCCGCCCTGGAGCAAACCAGCCTCAAGGATTTTGTGTTACAAAATGCGCTCCGCGCCGCCGATGCGGTAATTCAAAAGGCCGAACGCCTGCGCCTTGACGAAGCGCAGACCCGTTTCCTACTCGATCTGCTGGATCATCCGCCCGCGCCCAATGACAAGTTACTGGCCGCCGCCCGCTCCTTGCCAACTGGCCCATGACCTTACCCCAATGGCATGAGGAACCGATTGCCAAATCGCATAACCGCAAGGGCTTCGATTGCGGCCAGCCCGACCTTAACGCCTTTCTGGCCAGGCACGCCCGCCAGGCCCACGTCAGCGGGGCCTCAAAAACCTATGTGGCGGTCGATGATGCGGACGGTGTGACCGTTTATGGCTTTTATACGTTGAGCCCTACCCAGATCGAGTTTGCTTTGGCCCCTGCCGAAACCCGCCCCGTCGGCGGCGGTCAATATCCCCTTGGCGGCTTCCGCCTGGGTCGTCTGGCGGTCAGTCAGGCATTACAGGGCTACGGGCTGGGGGGGCAGCTACTGGTCGCGGCGGTACGACGCTGTATCCTGGTGTCAGCCCAGGTCGGCGGCACGCTGTTGGTGATCGACGCGAAGGATCAACGGGCAGCTGCGTGGTACAAAGCCTACGGTGCACTTGAAATACCTAAGCTGCCTTTATCGCTCGTCCTACCCTATAGTGTCGTTCTCAAAGCGCTGCAATGTAGCAATCCCTCCGAACGGTGAGGAACCAGGAGTTTTTAATCCTGACCTTTACCGCTTTTCTGTAACACACCGCCGCGCTAGGTTGATCGTGCGGTACAGGCGGGGACGCCGATGATCACCCGAAGTGATAACAAAAGCCGTCCTGATTAACCTGCAAGGTGGCTTTTTCACAAGCTATAGTAAAATCGAATAGAAGTGATCAGATAAGAAGGCCGCGTTGCGCTTTCTCAAAAAAGCCATCGGTCAACAGGGTCGCCCGTTGACGGTGACTATCGACTAAGAAACTGTTGAAAAAGTCATTTTTGAGCCAAGCGACGCAAGAGCAAACGGCTCAAGGTGGCATGAAGCAGGTTCTCACGGGTGGTCATCAGGCGTTCGTAATCCTTGCTTAAGCGACGACTTTGATTGAAACCAGCAAAGGTGCGCTCTACCACCCCACGTCGGGGTAGAAGCTGGAAGCCGGTAGGCTGAGAAGAGCGCGCTTCACCGAGAGGAAGGCCCTCCAGCAGCCGGACCCAACGGCGACGAGGCGGATGGCGAACGAAGGGTCTGCTCACGAAAGGGAAAGGATTGTGGAAAGTAAAACTGGCCAGCGCCACCTGGCCGGTCTATCTACTTGACGCAGCGGGTGCATTGCGTCAGACACTCTCCCCGCCTGACAACGGCGCACAGGCGCAAGAACAGGCTGCCGAGCTAGGGACGTTGCTAGTCGTCGGGGGTTATATACTGAAATTGGAGTAGCTCGCAGTTCGCAACGCGGATAAACCTGATTCCTTGGCGTCCACTCTTGCCGACCGACCTCAGCCAACTCAATGCATCTCCGGCCACTGTAGCGCTTCCATAAAGAGCGCCTGCAATAACCTTTTAAATCCCCCCCAACGGCGGCTGTCACGCCGGCCAGCCTGGCCGATCACGCGGTCATCCACCGTTTGGGGTGTTCGGGGTGATCCTTCCCTGGGATCGCGGCGTGTTTTTAATCCAATGCCTCAAGCCGGCGCGTTAAACCGGCGCCTCAATCTGACGCATGGCCAACCCGCTGGAGGTTGGTCTTGAGCAGATCGACCAGCGGCGCCAGGGCGGCGGCCAGCGGCGCGCCCTCGCCGTAGAACGACAGATTGGCCCCCTGGAAGGTATTAGCCAGGGCCTCGGCAATGGCCGGGCGCTGTTCGAGGGGCAGGATCTCCTGCCGCAGGGTCTGCTGGGCCCGTTTGGCCATCAACTCGTTTTCCACCGTCAAGACCTTGATCTCATTTTCCAACCGCCGCATCACCCGCTCCTGCGCTAACACCTCGCACTGCTTGGCCAGGCGCAGCAAACGCACCGGGGTTTCCTGCTGGATCACTTCCTGCTCCGAGGCCTGTTGCAAGCGGTGCTTTTCCTGCTCGGTCTGGATGCGCTCCCGCTCGGCGGCGAGGTGCTCGGCCTGCAAGCGGCGCTTGGATTCCGACTGGGCCTTTTGGATGGCTTCCTGCGTGTTGATGTTGGAGAGTTCGCTGGTCGACTTCAGTTGGTTTCTCACCTCGGCTTCCAACTGGCGGCGCAGTTCATCATCGACGATAAACACTTGCGCGACTTGCACCACATCGATATGAATGCCCCAACCCGGTTGTCCGGCCTGGCCGTGCGCGACCTGGCGCAACGCAGCAGCGACCGCTTCGGTCAAGGTGGTTTTCCGTTGCTCGATACACTCGACCATGGTCATGTGCGAGACTTGTTCCCGCAGCGCGAACAGGCACACGCCCCTGGCATGGGCGTTGATCTCCGCCACGCCCGCCGCCGCGCCCTGGGTGAAGTCATAATGCTTGGCGCGGTGACTGGCTCATCGATCCAATAAATGGCGCTGCCCTTGAACCGCAGCGGAATCCCGTCCTTGCTCTCCTGGCGCATCTCGAAAATGGCCTCCTGCTGGGTGCTCGGCACCAGCACATGGGTCGCGCCCGGCGGCAAAAACGCGCTCGCCGCCGGACCCCGGTTGCGGATCGCGCCACCGCGGCCGACGATCAGGTATTCGTGCGCATTCGATTTGACGAAAAATTGAGGGAATGTCATTGGACTGCTCCAACAGCGATTAAGATTCAAATAACGGGCCTTCACGAGCTTTGTCCATTCTTTTACCCTACAAAGCGCTTGGAAGACGTCTGCATTGATTCAAAGATCATTTAAGTTTGTTAATTTTTCCATCAATCTCAGCCCTTCCACAGAGATATACCCAATACCAAACGATAACCCTTCCAATGAGGGTTGCCTTGTCGCTCTCCACCAACGAATCAAGCCCTCCTGCTTTAAGACTTCACACGCGGTATAAATCGTTTGAAGGTCAACACCATCAAAGTCTAACTCCGTGGGACAATAATCACTTTCAGCGCGATGCTCATAAAACTTCTTTAGCACCTCGAATTTTAGAGACGATGGCATTTTAAAGCTCCCACTCCACAGACTGATAATGAATGTGTAATGACTATATTGGCAAGGAATTTAAAAAACAAGAACGCTAATAAAGAAAATGTTTATCTAATAAGACGGAAATAGATTTCTAAACCCCACGGGAATGACCTTCAGTAATCCGTTTTCCCTATTTGATTTGAAAAGGAAAAACACAATCCGATTGATCGTCGTCGTTGTCGTTTCAGAATTTTATTTTCTCGACAGCGGGCGTCGCCGAATAGAATTGGAAATTATTTTTCGCCCGCCAGCTAATATACAGAGGCTAATGATGAAAATAAATTTTTTATTTATCATGAGTTTATATTCTAATAACCCGCATCTTTACAGTAAGATGCGGCGACGGCGCTCGTCGCTAGACGAGCGATGATTTATGATTAAATTGGAGATTAGCTTATCGATTCCATGCTTCTTTTCGGAGAAGATCCCATTGAAGTTAAGCACTAATAATGACTTGTGTTGTCATTTGTAATTTACATTTAGCCGACTTATTAAATATCATTTTTATCATTCAGGAAAACAGTAATGAAAGCAAAGGCTCGTCCGGTGGATCAATGGCGTCTCATCAATTTTCCTCGTGTAAATTTTCCCGTGATGAAATATTGGAATATACTAATACAGAAAAGTTATAGCACAATATGAGGAGCGACCGATGCCCAGTATCGAATTGATTGTCCGAGATGACGATAACCGAATTATCGGTCAACAATCGTTGAGGAAATATTCATTAAATCTGAGGAGCCAAAGTTTTCATGATATTGAAGGGGCGGTTGAGGGTTTTAAAAGAGTGGCGCTGGCCGATATTGAATTAGATCTGCTGGAAGCGGCGCAAAGCGCTTTTCTGCGAGAGAAAAAAAGACCTGGTTTGCAACGGTAAAACGCCCGTTCTGATCAAGACGCTGCATGGCCCGATCACGTTCGAGGTGCAGCGATTTAGAGACAGGACACGGCCGACCGAAAAAGAGGAAACCTACTTCAGTTTGACCGGGCAGTTTCAAAAGAACCACATGACCCTGCGATTGCAGGAGTTATCGGCCTACTATGGCACGCTTTTGAGCTACAAACACGTTGAAAACTTGGTGACCCGGATCACGGGAGCGCCACAGCTCAGCGACCAGAAGGTGTGGCAAATTGTGAACGACAAAGCGGTGGAAATCGGTCAGGCTTGGCGAAGTGAAGCGGAAAAGACATTGAACAACGGAGAGTTACCGTTCCCGAAAACTCAAGAAAAGTTGGTATTTACGACGGCGAAAGCCAAGAGATCCTCGTGTTTGAGGATGCGATTCAAGTTCGGGGTCAAAAACAAAATCGCGTTCATAAACAAAAGGTTAACAAAGATATTCCGAGCGGTTCCACAGAAAAAACAGCCCGGTTAGCCGCGAAAGAAAAATCGCCGCCGGTGTTCACGAACGTCGTGATGCTTCAAAAGAAAAACCGAGAATTTGAACACATGGTTGCGCCCATCGACGAAAAAGGTCAAGAAACGGTATCCCTGCCGGACATGCTGAAAAGCCGGGTGATCGAAGAATATGGACAGGCGACGGAGCCCTTGCCCGTCGTGGCGATCACGGACGGCGCTCAAGTGATTCGTCAGCATTTGTACGCGGTTTTTGGAGCGACGCTTGTCATCCTTCTCGACTGGTATCACTTGGGCAAGAAGGTCCGGGACTTGATGAGCATGATTGCGCGAAATAACGATGAGAAAATCCTGCACCTGAAGTTCGTGTTCTATCATTTATGGCGTGGAGAAATTTATACGGTTTTACACTACTTGGAAACGAAAGTTCAGCCAAGGAACAAAGAAAAACTTCGTGAGCTTATCCGCTATCTTGACAAACATCGGGATGAAATCATCGACTATCGACGCCGGAAAAAAGCGGGTAAAGTGATCGGCTCGGGCCATATCGAGAAGGGCTGCGATCAAGTCGTCGGCCATCGCCAGAAGAAAAAAGGGATGAGTTGGCGTGAAGCGGGAAGTCGTGGCTTAGGGATATTGAGAGTGGTGGAGCTGAATCATCAGTGGAATCGCTTTTGGTTCCCTACCGACACCGCCAATGACTCAAAAGAGTTGCGGTTAGCTGCAAATTTCTAGGCGATCACGGGAAAATTTACACGAGGTCAATTTTGAAAAGGTATTAATGACGCTGGTGAATAGCGCACCCGGTCAAACCGAGGGATCGGCCTTAACATTGTTATCCGATGAAATTGCCAAAGCGTCTCAAGAAGAGGGCTTTCCAATCAAACCAAACACAGCGGCTGGCGTGCTTCAACAATTAAAAAGGATTCGAAATAAAACAACGTCGTTTGGTGGAAGGTGGGCTGCAACGGTTGAGTGTGGTATCCACCGATTAATTGACGCTTACGGGCTTTCTGAGTCTTATCGAGAACCTGGTTTTTTAGATTGTCCGCCAGAAGAAAAAGACTCTATTGGCCTATGTGTTTGCGTCAGTTGATCCCAAGCAATGGCATGGTATTTATACGACTTTCAAGGATATTCCAGAAATCAAGGAAGCCTCGTTGATTTACGGTAGCTCCACAGTCGATGCGATTATCAAAATTGAAGCACCCACCAGAAAATTTAATGAGGTTCTCATCGGAACCATTTCTGATCATCCACATATCAAGACGACGCAAACCTTGTTCGCGGTCAGCGGCTCACAGTGGCAAAAAAGCCAACTTGAACGGGACGCTCAATTGGAAGATATTCCTTTTTATCACTCTGATGCGATTCAGGATGACCTAACCACGCCGGCTGTTCATGCCGATTCCTTATATCCAAGCCCGCAAATAAAACGGCTGTTTCAAAAGGAGGAGCAAAATAAGCAGTTAGATATCGAGGACATGAGGCATGGAGATTTGGTCATCAAACCCGAAGCCAGTATCAATCTATTTCCCGAGATCGTCACCGAGTCCGCCCAACAAAGTATCCGCGCGGTCGTGATCTTGGATAAGATAGGTCGGGGCGAAAAAGTGCGATTACATCGCTACTTACAAGCACAAGCCATGAAAAAAAGCCATCATCCGGATTTTGAAATCCGGCGGGTTTTCTTCTTTAATGATCTGGAAGCTCAGCTTAAAAAAGCCGAGATTTGTGCCCGGCTGGGCTACGAGCTGGCGATTGGCGTTCAGGTTAAATATCTGCGCGCTTGGTGTAATGTCCATCAGAACGATGGCCCGTGGGACTTTGGTCTGATGGATGAGACGATGCAGTGGATCATGGAGAATAAAACGAACTACGAGTCCATCCGTCATCTGCGTGTCTCGCTCAACCGCACCACGGTTCAGCGCACAGCGCGCTATTTTGAAATAATCTGGAGCAACGCCGAGGCATTTAATTCTTCCCAGATCACGCCATTTCACCAAGCCTACCTGGAATCCGATTTCGTGAAATGGACCCCTTCGTGAAATGGGCCCCTTCGCAGCGATCGGACCAGTGAGATCGGATCGGCTTTAGTTACCTTCTCAATTAAACGATCCGATACGCCTCCAGTTCTAATGGCATGGACGCGGAGCGCCAGGGACGGCACGCTGAGGCCCGCGCGGACAGACCTTAAATCCCTCGGTTAAGGAGAGACGGCCAGCCGTGTGGCCCAGGTCGGCGGCATGGGCATCCCGGAGTTGTCGAATCGCGCCGTCAAGCAGGCGTTCGTCTTTGGGGTTTAGGGAGCAGTGGAACGTAAAACCCGGTTAAGGCGCCTTGTCACGGCGCGGGAGACGCGACACGGTAGCGGGATGGACGTTGAAGAGTCTGGCGGCATCCGCTGCGGTCTTCTGTCCAGAATTGACCAACTGCACGATCTCCTGCTGTTGGTGCGTCTTGAAGTTTTGGGCGGCGACCACCGATCCGACCTTGCTGGCGTGCTGCATCCAGACCATTGCGCGTGCGTTCGCGCAGCATCGCGCGCTCGAACTCCGCAAAGGTCCCGACGATTTGCATCATCATGCGCACCTTGCAGGTGGGGGATCGGCCGACGCAATTGGCCTTGGCACTGGCTGAGTTTGGCCGAATCGAGAAGACGCTCCACGCCCTGAACTACATCGACGACGAGAACCGGCGCCGGGCTACCTTGCCGCAGCTCAATCGCGGCGAAGGGCGCCACAGCCTGGCGCGGGATGTGTTCCACGGTAAGCGCGGCGAACTTCGTCAACGCTACCGGGAAGGACAAGAGGATCAGTGAGGCGCCCTCGGTCTGGTGGTCAACATCATCGTATTGTGGAACACGATCTACATCGATGCGGCGCTCGCGCAGCTACGACAGGAAGGTTACCCGGTACGCGATGAAGATGTCGCGCGGTCGTCGCCCTTCGTTCACGAGCGGCACATCAACCTGTTGGGACGCTACTCCTTTATCGTGCCCGAGGCGGTCAATCGAGGCGAGTTGCGACCGTTGCGCAACCCCAACGATGCGGACGCTTAACCGGGTTTTACGTTCCACTGCTCCCTAAACCCCTACCCCTACCGGCCAGCTTCGGCGCTGTGTTCGGGTTTTGGCTCAGGATCGACCGAAAGCGGAGTATGTCGTTGCCCGTGCGGTCGGACAAAAAGCCGTATCGCGGCAGTCCGCTTCCGCCTACCTGCGGTTGATGGTCCGAAAGGCGGGCATCGAAAAGAAGATCAGCCCGCACAAGTTGCGGCATACCTACGCCACCAACCTGCTCAACGCCGGTGCTGAGCTGGTGGACATCAAGGCGCTGCTGGGGCATGAAAGCGTGGCGACAACGCAGATTTACACCAATGTCGGGCAGGAGCGCATGGAGAAGATGGTGGGGAGGTTGTGAGAGCCTTTAATGGATACTTTACTCTTTCTTATTTTTAGAAGAATCATGCTCTGATGACCTCATTTCATCATCATGCTTTTTTTCGCTCTCTAGCCATCTCTTGTTGGTGTTTTTGGGACTCTCTTTCTGCCTCCTCCTGCTGTTTTCGAGCCTCCTTCGCACTTTCTCTCTGGCTCTTTAGAAGCTCTTTTCTTCTTTACGTTGTTCTTTAAGCAACTCTTGTTCTGCTTTCATCTGTTCCTTCCGCAGTTCCTTTTTTCATATTCCGAAGTGTCAGCATGGCTTGCTGGTACGGGCAGTAGAAGTGAGAGTGCAAGGATGGCCAAGAAAATCGAGCCTTTAATCATGGGCAAAATCTCCTTAAGTGTTGGATTACGGTGGAGCGTCTAGAGACGGGGATTACTGAGCTACATAGCGCCCATCTGAATGTACCAACCAACTACCTGGCGTCAGTTTGGCCTCTAACTCAAAACAGTTGCCGGGTGGTGGTTGGTGGTCAGACGGGCGATTTGTGAACCAAATACGGCATTGGCCCGGCGGTGGGCGATGGCCACGGGGAATAGACGTGGCAATGGGTTTTTCTACAGGTTCAAGTGTACGTTCTGCTGTATTTACGTCCTGATCTTCCCATAAGGTCACGGCATCGGGTTCGACAATCGCTGGCTCAGACAGCCTTGGTACGGTTGTGAATCTGTCGGTTGAGGGTGCAAACGAAATAGAGTCGGTTTCCTCCAGTGGTTCACGCAGCAGGTCAGAGTCCACTTTTGCTTGATGGCGGCGCGCGATTTCTCGCGTGAGCTGTGCTTCCAAGTTGCGTTTTTCCTCTAGATTGAATATTGGCACAAGGGGTTGCTTCTCCGCCTGACGGGCAGCGTCAATTAACCAGTCGTTATGCACTCGAAACTCTACGTCATTACCAGCCAAACTATTCGATTTGGCGGCGAGCGCTTCCACTTGCGTATACCGGCCTTGATACAACGCGGTTTGTCCCAAATAGTGCCAAATTGCAGGATTGCGTGGTTCTATCCGTAATGCGCGTTCCAAGGTTGCGGTTGCCTCCGCTAGCTGACCCTTGTTAAGGTACTGTGCTGCTTTTGTAGTAAACCAACTACAGATTTATAAAAATAGGATTCCGCATATAAAAAATTGCTTAATAATTTGCTCTTCATTGAGACATCGGCTCTGCAAGGATTCCTGAGCTTAAAATTAAAAATTAAAATTTCTGATAAATAAGTAAAAAATACTTTATGGTGTTTGAATAGATACTGAACGCGAATCTTTGGCCAGTTTGGTTTCTTACGGAGACTGTGATTATAAAAACCTCCTCAACTCCGCCGGTATTGCATCTTCCGGCGGCTCATTCCCGATCTCAAACACTACCGGCTGCTCCCCTGGCTTAAGCCAGAACTGCAAAAACACTTCACCCTTGGCCGCGACCAAATCGAGCCAAGGGCCTAGCTCCTGCGCACGGGCATAGCGCAGCGTCATCGTCTGGCCGGAGTAGATGACGGGTTGATAGCGGTCGATGTTGGCCACCGGCTCAATCCTCGCCGTCTGAATCTCTCCACTGAGATAGTAAACCCGCCGCTGGTCGATCTTGCCCAGCAGCCAGCGCAAACTCCGGCCTTTCATCTCCACCCGTTCCAATTGCACCTTGAGCGGTTCTCCCTCGATGATCCTGGCGCTGATCAGTAGTAGGTTATGAATACGCCTCACTCTTGCCCACCGCACGAGGGTGTTGGTTGTGCAGCACGATAAAGCCGCCCTTCCATGTCCCGATAATCGGAAAGCGGCCCTCGATGCGTTCCAGTGTCAGACTATCCGACGCCACCAGGTCCAGGTCGTACCAGTGGGTGCCAATCTGCCGCTGGTACTGTTCGAATGGAAATATCCAAGCTCTGACCACCGCTTGCAGCGCACCCCGAAAACCCATCCAACTGAGCGGATACAGCGCCATGGTCAGCAGCAAGGCGGGTAGCAAGATCATTTCGGCTTTGCTGACCACCTCCATCCGCCAATTGCGATTACCTGGCGCAACGACGCGCACCGGCGACGGCCAAAACAAATCCGCGCCCTGCACGTTCAACATATCGATCCAGATATGCGACCAGTAGCCGCTCATCATGCACCAGAAGTAGAGCGGCCTGATAAACCATAGCGGCGAGGCAACCATCGCAACAGTCAGCAGGCCCACCACCGAATGGGTCATCGTGCGATGGCCGAAGCGGCGTTCCAGCGGCACGGACAGCCAAAACAGCAACCGCCCAATCTTCGACGTGGGCAAATCTACGTCCGGCCCCAGTGATGCCACCGCTACCAGTAGCCAGCCGATCCAATCCGGCTTATAGCCAAACAGCGTCGCCCCGCCCAGGTACAGTACCGAGGCAAACGCAACGTGGGTGCCGAAGGTCACGCGGTTTCACTCGAACAGGTCGGCGTGCGTACCGGCGCGAACAAAGACGATCAGAGCGTCGGCCAGGCGATAAATCAGCAAGAAATCTCCGCCGATATGGCATTCCCGATGCCCTAACCACTCCCCTTGCAAAGGGTGATCGAGCCATTCCAGGCCAAGTGGCGCATCCGCCGCGATGAGTAACAACATCGCCTCCTTCAATCGCCGCAGATCATAGCGACCGGAACGGCTCAGCCGCTCCCAGTCCTTGAGAAATGCCTTGGTGTAATCACACCGTCGAGGTGGCGCGGCCCGCTTAGCGGCGGTGGGTTTCTTGGTCGAGGGCATCGAACAACGCCTTGGCGTCGATAAAGCGGGCCTTGCGAGTCTTCACTATCGCCTCGGCTTCAGCCATCGCGGCGCGGGTTTCAGCGTTGGGCGCTTTCAGCGCAAACGGCAAGCCTTGTTCCGCCACCACCCGCGTCAAAAACACGCGCACGGCATCCGACAGAGAAAGGCCCATGGCCGCCAAGGTCTCCGCCGCTTGGGTTTTTAGGGTTTCGTCTACCCGAATGTGAACCATCGTCGTGGTGGTTGCCATCATATCGCCTCTTAGTCTCTCAATTGAGATTTATTGTATCTCAATCAGTCTGAAAAGACCCATGATTGTTAGTTCGCCTTCCCCGCCCCCCTAAACAGAAACACCCGAAGCGAGATAACGACCGCCGCAATCATGCCCGCGAAAATGTACAGCTCGGTATCACCGGTGCCGATGGCGAGATAGCGAGCGTCGACCACTGACGCCAGAGCGACAATCATCACCGAGGTAAAGTCGAAGTAGCGCACTCCGGCGGCGTGACGCATCTCTCGAATCCTTTGCTTATCGACGAACCGCTCTTTGCTCGAATCCTCCAGCATGTCGGCAATGGCTTGGGGATTGCCGCCGCTTTGCTTGACGATGTGGTTTACGAACAGGCCCGGCGATTCAATCAACATGCCTTGCCGGGTGATGTAGGTTTCCACAATCTGCCGCGTGGCCTCCGGTGCGAGCGGTAAAACCTCAATCTCTGTCATCTTCCACCAGAGCTTAGCGAGGTTGGCCTTTTCTGGCTGGCGCAGCCGATGATTTGGGCCGCATCGAACACCGCCAGCCAGAACGCGGCCAGTGTGCGCTGGGCTGGGCGCACATCAACCTGACCGGCGATTACCTCTGGCGCAGCAGCGCCAAGAGCGGCGCAGATAAATTCAGGCCGCTACGGCCGCTGCAACCGGCTTAGCGTACGATTTTTTCCGTTTTCTGGAGACGACCCCTTGATGGCTTTACCCAGTTCCGCGAGTGCCCGGTAGGTCGGATGCATGACGTTGGTCCGGGTAAAGCGACGGAGGATGGCCTCCGGCTCGGCCGTTCCGAGCCGCAACGCGGTCGTGTACTTGATGATTTCATCGTACTGCTGCCGAATCAGCTCCCAGTGGATGGCATGGGTCAGAATGGGTTCGAGATGGCCGTACTGTGGCGCATCGCCGGTCTCGACCCCATGGAGCTTCTGCTTGGCGATGGCTTTGAGACGCGGCAGCAGATCAACGCCCAGGAGGTGACTGAAGGCGAAGGCCACCTCGCTCTGGCCGTGGCTATCGACGTACTGGCGCTCGATCTCCATGTCGGTGCAATGCCGCGGGACGCCCTCCATCATGGCGGCGACCTCGGAGGAGGAACAGCGCCGGAGCTTGGAATAGATACAGGTCGAGCCGGTCTCCACAGGCCAGTAGATCATGATGCCCCGCCCGCCATAGCGCGCGTGCCACTCGGTCATCAGGTTCTGATCGTAGGCCCCGAACTGTTTGGAATCGGCGGCGCGGGCGGTCGTGACGTCGCCCCAGATGATGGGGTTGCGGATGCGGAAAGTGTCGTTGACGATTTCCGCAATGGCCGTGCGCAGGGCCTCCTTCCGCACAAAACGGCGTTTGACATAGCGCAGTTCCTCAACCGTGACGCCCGGCTGCTGGCTGGCCACGCACAACCGACATGGGTCCCGATGCCGAACAGGCAGCGCAGCAGCCGGCGTTGCAACAGCGCAGGGTCGAGCACTTCCCGGCTGGCGGTGGTGCGGAACGCGGCCGTGAAGTTGAGCCGCAAGTCGACTTCCTTGAAGATATCAATCAACTCCACATCCGAATTGTCGACACCGTGGGCTTCCGCGGCCGCTTTTTCGCCGAGGCCATGGAGGAGGTCGATTCCGGCCCGCCGGAAGTGATGGCCGCCATCGGCGCGGGGCCACTCGACATCATCGCCTGCGCCACGCTGCCCATGGCTATGCCGAGCCTGATCAATACCAGCCTGTTCGCACTGGAAAAAGCGGTGCGCTCATCGGTGGTGCTGGACCTGGTCGGGGCGCGGGCGGCATCGGGGCGGAACTTGCCACGTCTATGGAGATGTTCCGCTACGATCAGGCGGCCACCATCATCTTGATGATCTTCGTGCTGGTGGTGGCGGTTGAACAGTTGTCCTCGCGCGCGCCCACTTGCTCGGCGGTCGCGGCCAATGAGAATCGAACGAAAGAGATAGAATCATACCTAAGACCCTGACGATCAACGACCGAGAGTACGCTTGGCCGCGCGTTCCCACTACTGTCCTTTGCATCGATGGCAGCGAACCGGCCTATATCGAGCAGGCCACAGCTGCCGGCGTCATGCCGTTTGTGGGATCGATGCTGACGCGCGGAGCCGATTTGCGCGCCGATTGTGTGGTGCCGAGTTTCACCAATCCCAACAATCTCAGCATCGTAACCGGCGTTCCTCCGGCGGTCCACGGCATTTGCGGCAACTACGTTCTTGATCCGGACAGCGGGGCGGAAGTCATGATGAACGACCCCGCCTTTTTGCGCTGCGGCACGATCCTCGCGGCCTTTGCGCAGGCTGGCGCGCGTGTGGCGGTGGTGACGGCCAAGGATAAACTGCACGCCTTGCTCGGCTTCGGGGTGTCGCCGGCCCCCAGCGCGATTTGCTTGTCGGCGGAACAGGCCGATCAGGCGACATTGGCAGACAACGGCATCCAGGACGTGCTGGATTGGGTCAACTTACCGATGCCGTTGGTGTATTCGGCGGCTCTATCGGAATTCGTGTTGGCCGTCGGGGCGCGACTGCTCGAAACCGGGCACTGGGATTTGCTGTATCTTTCCACGACTGATTACATCCAGCACCAGCACGCGCCGGGAACACCGGCCGCCAACGCTTTTTATGCCATGCTAGACCGCTATCTGGCCCGGCTCGACGCGGCGGGCCAAACGCTGGCGAAGGCTCCCCAGGCGATGCAAGCGACGATCAACCGAGAATGTGATAGCCGCCATCGATGTACATCACGTCTCCGGTGATCATCTTGGCGTAATCGGTGGCCAGGAAGGCGGTGGCGACACCGACATCCTCGATGGTGGACAACGCGCGTTCCGGCGCGCGTTCGGCGGCTTTTTCCAACAATTCGTCGAAGCGGTTGATGCCGGAGGCGGCGCGAGTTTTGATAGGTCCAGGCGAAATCGGATGCACCCGAATGCCTTTCGGTCCCAGTTCGGCGGCCAAATAGATACACGCAGCTTGCAACGCCGCCTTGACTGGCCCCATGACGTTGTAGTGCTCGACAATCTTCACGCGGAGCGAAGGCGATGGAGCGCATGGCGATGTCCAAGTGGCCCCAATGGTGTTCGATGGCGGCGAACACCGCCGCCATTTGCCCTTCGATCCGTACATCGCACGGCAAATACAGTTCCGGCGGCACATTCAGCGCCTCGGCTAAAGGCTGGGTATAGGGCTTGGTTTTGTCGTTGAGATAGGTCATCGCGATCTCGGCCCCCATCTTGCGCATGGCGCGGGCGCAGCCGAAAGCGATGGACTGGTCGTTGGCGATGCCGAGAATCAAGGCTTTCTTGCCGGCTAGCCCGGCGAAATCGATCCGTTCAATCGGGTCATTTTCAGGGGTCGATAGGTTTCAAGCGGCGGCGACATGCGAATCTCCGAGGTTAAACACCGGCCGAGGTGATGGCGAACCGCCAGCTGGGCGCAAGCAGTCCCGAACGTGCAGGGCGATCATCAGCTCCTCATCGGTCGGAATCGCCCAGGCCGAAACCGGGCTATCCTCGGTCGAAAGGCGCGGCCCGGCCCGGCGGTTGGCTTCCGGATCTAGCCGGACGCCGAGCCATTCCAAGCGTCGGCAAACCCGCTCGCGAACCACGCTGGCGTTTTCGCCGATGCCGGCGGTGAACACCAGCGCGTCCAACCCTTGCAGCGCGCTCGCCAGCGCCGCGACGTGCTTGCCGACGTGATACACGAACAGCTCGACCGCCTCGGCAGCGTCGGGATCGTCGCTTTCCAAGAGATCTCGCATGTCGTTGGACACGCCCGAAACGCCCAGCAAGCCGGATTGCTTGTACAGCAGCTTTCGATGGCTCGGGCGTCGTAACCGCGCTCTTGCAGCAGGTACAGCACCACGCCGGGATCGAGCGCGCCGGTGCGGGTGCCCATCGGCAACCCATCCACGGCGGTAAAACCCATGGTGCTTTCGACGCTGCGCCCGTCTTTGAGCGCGCACAGGCTGGCCCCGGAGCCGCGATGCGCCACGACTGCCTTGGCGGCATGCGGCGCGTGCTCGGGCAAACGGCGGGCGATGTACTCATAAGACAGGCCGTGAAAACCGTAGCGGCGCACGCCCGAATCGAGCAGCGCCCTGGGCAGGGCGAACAGTTGCGCCACGCGCGGCTGGGTGCGGTGAAAGGCGGTATCGAAGCAGGCCACCTGCGGCAACCCCGGCTTGATCTCGGCCAGCGCCCGGATGGCGGCCAAATTGTGCGGCTGGTGCAGCGGCGCCAGCGGAACGAGTCGCTCCAGATCGGCGATGACGCCTTCATCGATCCTCGTCGCTCGGTGGTACTCCAAACCGCCGTGCACGACCCGATGGCCCGCGGACCCTATCTTGATGTCGCCGGCGCACTCGTCCAGCCACTGCAGAAGGTAGCGCAGCGCGCCGGCGTGATCGAGCGGCGAGCCGCGCGGCCACTCGTCCCGCTCGTCGATTTTCTGGCCACAGTGACCGCTACTGCCGCTATCCAACATCCCCCAACCATTAACACCGCCCACAGCGGCCTATGTCGGTCAGCGCTATCAGTACCCGATCACTGCGACCGATCCTGATAGCGGCGATAGCGTGCGCTATTCACTGGCGACGAAACCGGATGGGATGACGATCAATGCCACCACGGGCCTCCTAGAGTGGACGCCGAGTCAGATCGGTGGCGCGAATGTGGTCGTGCGTGCTACGGATACTGGGGGTTTGTTCGCTGAGCAAGCCTTCACGATCACGGTAACTGCAAGTACCGCAAACAACGCACCGACCGTGGCTATTACCGCCTCTGCCTCGCATATCACCCTACCCATCACCAGTATCGCCTTGACGGGGATAGTGAGTGATGATGGTCTGCCCAACCCGCCAGGGGCAGGGGCTACTACCGTCACCTGGAGCCAGGATCAGGGACCCGGTACGGCGGTTTTTGGCAACACGCAATCGGCCAAGACCTATCTCGCGTTTCCCGTGGCGGGTACTTATGTAATCCGCTTGACAGCAAACGATGGTGAGAAAAGCGCATTCGCTACCATCACCGTTATAGTGAATCCTGAACCCTCTGTAGTGTTACCGCCGGATCCAGCGACCATCGCCCCACCTATCGATCCCACAGTGGCGACCACGAACTACGCTACGACCCAATTCCTTTATAGTGGTACCAATCCGATTCAAACCGGAGATGCGCCAGGTACTATCGATCCCAAGCGCGTAGCCGTAATTCGCGGTCAGGTGCTCACACGAGAGGGTACTGCTTTACCGGGCGTTACTATCACGGTGCTCGATCATCCCGAATTCGGCCAGACTTTGAGCCGTGTTGATGGCGCTTTCGATCTAGCCGTGAACGGTGGAGGCTATCTCACGCTCATCTACCAGAAGCCTGGTCACTTACCAGTGCACCGTCAGATTCAGACGCTCTGGCAAGATTATGCATTCGTTCCAGATGTACGGTTGGTTACGCTGGATCCAGCGGTTACTGTTGTTGATTTGGCTACACCTGGCATGCAGGTCGCTCGCGGTAGTCAGAGCATCGATGCCGACGGCGCACGGCGCACTACTCTGTTGATTGAGGAAGGCACTGAGGCAACGATGGTAATGGCAGATGGCACCACGCAACCGCTCTCAGCGCTTACACTACGCGCTACCGAATACACCGTTGGCCCCAACGGCTCTCAGGCTATGCCTGCCCAACTACCGCCTACCAGCGGCTACACCTATGCGGTGGAAATCAGCGCTGATGAAGCGCTAAGCGTTGGTGCTGCCTCCATTACTCTCAGTCGACCGGTTGCTGTATATGTCGAGAATTTTCTCAACTTCCCGGTCGGATCAGTGGTGCCTGCTGGTTATTATGATCGCACAAAAGGTCAGTGGATTCCTGAACTAAACGGGCGTGTGATCAAAATTCTTAATATCAATAATGGTTTGGCGGAAATCGATACTAATGGTGATAAGATTGCTGACAACTCAGGTATAGCAGACTCTGAGCGCGCTAAGCTGACGACTTTGTATCCAGTAGGACAAAGCTTATGGCGAGTGCCAGCACATCACTTTAGTCCCTTAGATTACAATTGGCCCTATGGGCCGCCGCTCAACGCTGAGGCACCAATCGGGCCAGAACCGCAGCCTGAAAACCCTCCTCTTAGAGAAAAAGAGTGCGAAGAATCAGGCTCCATTATTGGGTGTGAACCGCAGACTCTTGGCGAAGCTGTGCCGATTGTCGGCACTCCTTTCAGCCTACATTATCAAACCAAACGCCAGCCTGGTTATCAAGCAGGCCGCAGTTTTAGGGCAAAGCTGACTGGTGGTTCTATATCGTCAAGCCTCAAACGAGTGGAATTAACGGTTGGGGTGGCGGGTCAGCAGACCAAACGGATTTTTACGCCGACAGCAAACCAAACCGTTATGCATGCTTGGGACGGTCTAGACGGCTTCGGCCGTGCTGTATCCGGCCCACAGAAAGCAACTGTGACAGTAAGCTATATCTATAACATAGTTTACTACACTAGCCTTTCTGACGCCCTTCGTAGCTTCGGACTGGTGTCTGGACAAGCCACTACTATTACCCGAAAAGATTCAGAAATCGCCCTCAACCGTACTGCAACTGTTGAGGTAGAGTCTCATTCGCTCGGTGGCGAGCCGGTTGCAGGTTGGAGTTTGAGTGCTCATCACCGCTGGAGCGAAGCGGGTGATCGACTCCTTTAGGCGACGGCGGCGAGACGCGCGCCGATGGATTTGGTGCAATTATCCCCACCACAGCAGGTAACGGTGTGATAGGTTTTGCTGGTGACGGAGGACCGGCGACAGCAGCTAGCTTCTCCAATCCAGTTAGCGTCGCTATTGGGCCAGATGGTAGTCAGTATATCGCTGATCAGTATAACCACCGCATTCGAAAGATAACTCCAGATGGGACTATCACAACGGTGGCGGGCAACGGTGTAGCTGGTTTTGCGGGCGATGGAGGTCCAGCAAGGGAAGCCAGCCTGAATCAACCCGTTAGTGTGGCATTGGGGCCGGAAGGCAGCCTGTATTTATCTGATTTTAAAAATAATCGTATCCGACGTGTTAGCCCCGATGGCACTATTACAACAGTAGCTGGTAATGGCACCTACAGTAGTATATTAGGTGACGGTGAGCAAGCCACGGCTGCTAGTCTTGGCTTTCCTATGGGGATAGCTGTTGGCCCTGATGGCACGCTGTATATTGCAGACACTTCCAATAATCGGGTCCGGCGGGTGGGTCTTGATGGCATCATTACGACCGTGGCGGGCAATGGAAGGACGGGCTTTTGGAACGATGGCGGGCCAGCGAAATCTAGCTCGTTAGATTCTCCCTATGCACTTGCCGTTGGCTCCGATGGAAGCCTATACATCGCGGATCTAGTCAATCAACGTATTCGGCGGGTTGGGATCAATGGCATTATTAACACAGTGGCGGGTAATGGATTGTCGGGTTTTGCCGGAGATGGCCAAGCCGCAATAGCTGCTCGGCTTAATACTGCAGCTAGCATCGCCGTCACCAATAATGGCCAGCTTTACATTGCAGATGCTGCGAACAACCGCATCCGGCGGGTAGGGGTTGATGGAATTATTACGACGGTCGCAGGCAATGGTGCGCAGGGTTTTTCAGGTAACCAGCAACTTGCCACCGCGACAAGTTTGAACCATCCATTAAGCGTAGCGACCAGCCCTGACGGTAGTGTGTTTATTGCCGATTACGCTAACCAGCGTATCCGCCAACTACCCTCTCGCTTAAGTTTTCAATCTTATTACGTGTCCTCAAAAGACAGTACGGAAGTTTATGAATTTGATGGTTCTGGCCGTCACCTACGCACCTTAGATGCACTGACGGGTGGTGTCCTTTATACTTTTGATTACGACAGCCAAAACCGATTAATTTGGGTAACCGACGGTTATGCAAACCGAACAGTGATTAATCGCGACAGTGCGGGCCGACCGCTCAGCATCGTGAGTCCTTACGGCCAACGCACGCTCTTGACGCTGGATGCAAAGGGTTACCTGGCTACGATTACCAATCCGGCTGGCGAAACTTACAAGATGGACTACATTGATGGCCTGTTAACCCGCTTTGAAAATCCGAGCGGAAAAGTAGCAGCCATGACTTATGATCCATTAGGACGCCTATCGCTCGATGTTGATCCCGCAGGCGGTAGTAAGACGTTGCTTCGCGAGAATTTGACTGTCGGGGGAGTTAGCTAACTATAAAGTAACTGTTACTACAGCTGAGGGCGTGGCACGAGCCTACCAAGTTGAGGATCTGAGCACCGGTGACCAGCGTCGCACTTTTACCGCTGCTGACGGTACCCAAACGGTTCGCCTCACCGGCAGCGCCAATGGACTGACCGACACGACACTCCCTGAGGGTACCACTATTTCTCTTGTGCGTGGCCCTGATCCCCGCTTTGGAATGCAAGCGCCCATCCTTAATGAAGCTACCCTTAACAGTAGCGGTCTTACGATGTCTTTGACCGGTGTTCGGACCGCTGTTTTGAGCGATCCCGGTAACCCTCTTAGTCTTACCAAGCTGACCGATACAGTGACGCTGAATGGTCGTTCTACCACCACGCTTTACGACGCTGCTAGCCGCACCGCCACTACCACGACACCGGCCGCCCGGCAGCGCATCACGGCACTCGATTTCAAAGGCCGTCTCATTAAGGTACATGTGCCCAGCCTGGCCCCAGTGACTGTCGATTATGACGAACGTGGCCGACTTCGCAGCCTTAGCCAAAGCGATGGCACGGATACCCGCACGGTCAACGTCAGCTACAACCCGCAAGGCTATTTAGAGACGGTCACTGGCCCACTGAACCATACCGTTAGCTATCACTACGACGGGGCTGGACGTGTTACCCAGCAAACCTTGCCGGACAGTCGGCTTATTCATTACGACTACGATCCCAACGGCAATTTGACATCCCTAACCCCACCGGGTCGCAGTGCCCATGTGTTCAGCTATACCCCTGTCAACCTCACCGAACAGTACACGCCACCCGCCGCCGGTCTCGCAACGCCTCAGACGCACTATGCCTATAACCGTGACCGCCAACTGACGCACATCACCCGGCCAGACGGTCAGACCGTCCGTCTTCAGTACAACGCCACGACCGGTCGTTTGGAAGCGCTGACCACACCGACCGCTACCTCTAGCTATGCCTACAATGCCGTAGGCCAGCTCGCTCGCATTACCGTCCCTGAGGGCGGTCTTGAACTACAGCTATAACGGTGCCTTGCTGACCCAAACAGCGTGGACGGGTTCGGTGACGGGCACGACGGGGTATACCTATGATAATGATTTCCGCCTCAGTAGCCTTAGTGTCAATGGCAGCAATCCCATTCCCTATCACTATGACCCTGACAGCTTACTGATCCAAGCCGGTACCCTCACCCTGAGCCGTAATGCCCAAAACGGCCTCTTAACGGGCACTACCCTCGGCAATGTGAGTGATACCCTCACGCGCAATGCCTTTGGCGAAGTGACCAGCTACACCGCGAACGTCAATGGCGTACCGCTCTACACCACCACCTACACCCGTGATGCGCTGGGTCGCATCACGCAAAAGCAAGAGACGATCCAAGGCGTGAGCCATACCGAGGAGTATGCTTACGACACAGCAGACCGCCTAGAAAACGTCAAACGCGATAACGTCACGCTGGTAACCTACGGCTATGATGCCAATGGCAATCGGACCCAACGGGATGGAGCCACTATTGCTACTGTGGACGATCAAGATCGCTTAGTGACACAGGAGGGGACGAGTTTCACCTATACCGCCAATGGAGAACTCGCTACCCAGACCCAAGGCACCCAAGCGACCGTCTACAGCTACAGTGTACTCGGCAACCTGCAAAAGGTCACACTCGCCAACGGCACCGTCATCGAGTACCTCACGGATGGCCAGCATCGCCGAATCGGCAAGAAAGTCAACGGCACCCTCGTCCAAGGGTTCCTCTACCAGGATGGCTTGCGTCCCATGCCGAACTCGATAGCAACAATCAGATCGTCAGCCGTTTCGTCTACGCTGACAAAGGTAATGTGCCGTCATACCTCATTAAGAACGGCATCACCTACCGCATTCTGAGCGACCATCTGGGTAGTCCGCGCCTCATCATCAACACCCAAGATGGGACGATTGCGCAACGGATAGACTATGATGTCTGGGGCACCGTCATCACTGATAGTCAGCCCGGCTTCCAACCCTTTGGCTATGCCGGGGGCCTTTATGATCGGGATACGGGCCTCACCCGCTTCGGTGCACGGGATTATGATCCTAATACCGGACGATGGACGGCCAAAGACCCGATTCTCTTTGCGGGCGGCGATACCAATCTCTTCGCCTACGTCAATAACGATCCGGTTAATTGGAACGATCCGGGGGGGCTAGAAACAACCCTCATTACGACTTATAACTATGGAATTGGTAGTCACTCAGGATTGTATATTACAACTCCTGGAAAAGAGCCGTTCTTATATGATCCTGCTGGTGGTTATAACCCACCAGCACCAGCAGAAAGAGGGAGTGGAGGAATTTTTGAAGGATCAGAAGCTAATCTGGAACGCTATATTCAATATCATAAGGACGATGATAGCACTATAGAATTAGTAAAACTACCGACGAGTTTAGACCAAGAAGCGGCAATTAAGAAACAAGCAGAAATTATTGGTGACCCGCGTGGCTTCTCTTGTGCTAAGTCAGTATCAGCCGCCTTAGCAGGTATTTGTGGTATTGAAGGATCAAGATTTCCAGGAACGCTCAAAGAGCAGGCGGCAAAAGCTAAATGTCCTTAAAAGATATTTTTCCTAGAGTTTTTTATGTGGTTGGTATCGTTGCTTTTCTTTTAATTATATGGCTTTTGCCGCCCGTGAGCGATTGGTTTAATGCTTTTGTAAAGCTAAAGCCAATGCGTATACCTTATACTGTAGTATTTTTTATATCTTTATTCTTTTTGCTTTTTTTTCTATATCCTATTGCTGATAAGAAGCCTTTCTTTGCCCTATTAATATCAGGTTTTTTTTCAGGCCAATTGATATCTTTTTTATCAATATTTATTGCTAATTTATTTATTAAAAATGGCATAGAAAGAACAATAAAAACCATCGACCAAGAAGGGGTATTTAATGTATTCCTCACTGATTTTTCTGTGGCTTTAATTCTTGGGGGATGGTTAATTAGTATTGTTTCAATAATAATACTTAAATTTGCTGTTAAGCGTGTAGCTCGGCAGGCCGAATTAGCGGCACGTCATCCGCCGGAATAGATCCCCCCACTGAAGCAAAAAGCTATCATGAGCGGCTATTTTTATCTAATTCCTCTTTCCCTCACTCATCCTGGACGAAGCCGATTTGTCGTTTTTTAGGGGGATCGGGGGGAGCCATAAGCTGGCGGATGGCATCCAGGATATCGCGGATGGCCGCATCATGATCGTCCAGCTTGTGTTCCAGCTCAGCCAGTTTGGCGGCGAGGCGCTGGTTCGAGGCGGCCAGTTGCCGCAAATGGACGAAGGCGCGCACCACATGCACGCTCATTTCGCTGGCTTGGGGCGTATTCAGCACAAAGCCCGCCATCATGGCCCCGTGTTCAGTGAAGGCTAGTGGGAGTACCTTGGAGAATCTCAGCTTAGCGAGGTGATCACAAGCTGTGATCACCTTGGCTTTCTCCTCGGCGGTTAGGGTGAACACGAAATCGCCGGGAAAGCGTTCCTGGTGACGCCGTACCGCCTGATTGAGGGTTCGGGTTGGCACCCCATACAGCGCTGCCAAATCCGCATCAATCATCACCCGCTGGTTTCGTAAGGTCAAAATCCGCTGTTCAATGCGGGCTAAAGGGATCAGGCCATCGGTGCTCATACGGCCACCTCCGGCCGGGTCCAACGCCTAGCATCGTGCATATGCAACACCCCCGCAATGACGGTTTCCAACGCCTCGCGCTCTTTAGGATCGAGTGCGCGGATCGCCTCGAACTGAAGCTTTAAGCGCTCGTCGGGGCCGCGCTCACCCTCGGCAAATACCAACGCATCCAGGCTCACATGCAAGCGCTGGGCGAGTTTCACCAAGACCGGTAAGGTAGGCTGCGCGCTACCGGCTTCGTACTTCTTAATCTGGTTCACATGCAAACCGATGGCATCGACGCCGATCACCTGATTGCCGACACAGCTTACGATACCGATGCACTTCTCAAACAGGCCGCAGCCCAAGGCATGCGTGCGGTGATCCCGCCGAAGAAAAACCGTACCGTGCAAAGACCCTACGACAACGCTCTTTATCAACGCCGCCACCGCGTCGAGAACACCTTCTTGTCCCTCAAACGCTGGCGCGGCATTGCCACCCGATACGCTAAAAACGCCTAATCCTTCCTCGCCGCCGTCCAAATCAGATGCCTCACCCTCTGGCTCCGTGGCTCGTGACTACAGGAATTAACACAGCGGAACCCTGCCGGATGCCAAGCCGTTGCTAGCGGACTTGCTGCGATGATCGGCCGACGGCGGTTCGCGCGAATATCGCGAGTTTCCTTGCCCGCTGGGCTCGCTCATTTCGGCGGCGGGCTTTCGGTGGGACAGTGCCCTATCGAGCGGTCGTGCAGCGCACGGTAGTGGTGCAAGTCATCCTCGGTCAACCGGCTGTCGGGCACGCCGGGCGAAGCCGGTCCGGTCACGTCCGCCACCCGCAGGTTGCCACGCTCGTATTGGATGCGGAAGTACGTGGAGTCGGCTTCGTTCACGATCCCGTCGGGTATTCCCCAGGTCGGTTCGCGCGGGTCGGCGCCGCCGGACAAATCGGCCGGACAATCCGGAATTCCGCCCGCGTCGTCTTCCTCGGTCGGGTCGTAATTCGTCCAGCCGGGACCGGTCATCGTTTTGGCGTTGAAATTGGTGCGCGACTGCGCCAGCACCAGCCGGCGACCGGCCTTCATTCCAGCCAGGTAGGAGCGGGGCGCGTCTTCCCAGCGGCGCGTCCGGGCGTTGTAGGCGAACTCGCGCACCACGCCGTTTTCGACCACGATCAGGCTACCCGACTCGCCCGCTTGCAGGCTGGTGGGTTTTTGCACCGCCGGCAGAGTAATGGTTTGCCGCGTTTGCCAGCGACCGCTGCCGTCCGTCGTCGGGCTCAGCTCGTAAACAATCGGGGACTGGGTGCCGCCGATCCACAGATTACGGCCCAGCGACGTGTTCGCCAGCAAGACATCCCCGCCGAGCTTGACCTCGTCCGGCAGCGTCCGATCCCGCATCGTCGTCAGATCGCGGGACACGGTCAGCAGCCGCCGGGTCGCGGCGAACAGCAAGGTCACCTCGTCGGCCAGGTCGTCGTACACCATCGCGTCGGGCACCGCGCCCTTGAGGTCGAAGCTGCCAAGCGCCGAAAGCCCCTCGCTATCGGCCAGCGTGTCGAACCGGGTCAACTGGCCGGCGTCGATCAAATACAGGTCGCCGTGCCGGCCGAACACGATCGGCGTGCGCTTTTCCAATTGCCGGAGTATCCGCAACGCCTCCTGGCGTGGATCGTATTTATACAGCTTGACCGAACCGTTCTGCCCGGTCGTCGTCGCGTAGAAGGTCCCGACTCGCAGGGGGTGAAACTGGAAATGGTCGAACTGGCCGCCATCCGGCGCGTCCTCGGCCAATTCTTCGCCCTGCTCGCCACCGTCCAGCACGTTGACAGGGTTGGCGACGAGGGTGTCCCACTGGTCGTCGGTGGTCAGCGCCACCATCGGCGTGATGACGGTGTAGGAATCCAGGAACTTGTTTCCTTTCAACGACGAAAACCGCCACATCGTTTGGGGTACGCCGAACCCGGAAACGGACCAGAGACCGGAGACTTCTTCCATGCTCGATTCTTTGCTGTCGAAATCGGCTTGCTGGGTCTTGTTTTCATTTTTACCGGTGCTGGGGTCGCGCCACATCAGCTCGGGCGAATTCGAGCAGCCGTTCTCGACGCGATGCAGCGCGACGATGTGGCCGCCGGTCCGCTCCCAATGACCGAAATTGTTCTTTTGGTATTTCCCCAAGGTCATGCTGATCATGCCGCCGTTGCTCATCGCATCGAACAGGTGTTCCGGCGCGAGAATGAATCCGGGAGCAGCGACGCTTCCGGTCACCGTGAACGCGTTGGGCGCGGTCGCCTGCAAGTGGCTGACGAGGCCGTTGATGGGTCCCAGACCGGTCGTTCCGCCTTCGGCATCGGTGCCCATCAGCTCCCCGATGTGCTTGATCCGGTCGGTGACGAAATCGTAGTTGTCTTGCGATTGCCAGTCCCGTGGGCCGTCCAGCACTTCGGGCACGCCGTGATTGGCGATATAGGCGAACCAATCGGTCGCCGAGGTCGGCACGCAGTACATCGCCCCGTCGTTCGGCAAGCCGGGCACGGTCGACGTCGCCGCCCGCTTTTGATCGAAATCCGGCACGCCCGGAATGTTGATGCTGCACGCGCTTTGGCCGAGCGCGGGTTGGCCCGCCAACAGGGTCGTCAAACACAGGGCGATGCCGCTCGCGAGCGGAGCCAGCCGACGTTTCGCGCGAGGTATCGCCGGGACGTTTGAGCGGGTAACGCGGGTACGGGACGATACGGTGGGGATAACACGGCGCATGATGGGTTTCCTCTCCAATCCGGGTCAATCGGTGGCTCAATCGGTTGGGAAGAGGTAAAGCACCCATGATGCCATTTTCGATATAATTATGATTTATAAAAATAAATTATGAATTTTCGGATCAAACACGATTCTTCTGAACCGGCCGTTGGCCCGCGTGGATGGGCCAGGATGGCTCGGGAATCGGGAATCGGGTTCGGATGGGCCGGTGATCGGGAAAGGGACCGAGGTGGCGTGCGCTCCGGCGCTCCGATCAGGATGCACGCATCGAATAATTGCCGAGGGTGCCGGCGTCAAGCCCAGGGGTTGCCGGGCCGAATATTGCTGGTGATGTAAACGTACCGCGAGTTCGAGCTTTGCGATCCGCTGGCAAACCAGTCCTCCACGATCGAAGCCTGTTGCTCGCAGTTGTACTGCGCCCATTTCAGACCCGTGCTGTAGTTGTAGGCCGGCGCGACGTCGCCGCCATTGGTAATGCCGGTCAGGGTTTGATGAACTGCGGAATTGAGCACGTATCCCAAGGGCACGCCGTGCTGCCCCTGCCAGACATGAGTCAGTTCGTGAATCAGCAGTCGCCTGCGATAGTTGGTGGTGGTCATGTGCTGATAATACGCGCCGACGTGCAGCACGTAATAGGGATACGGCGGTATTGGCGGGCTGGTCCAGGGTCGGCCACCCATGCCCATATCATTTTGAAGACGAACTTTGGAATAAAGAACGCTGTTCTGGAAAACAGTCTTAGCCAGTATCAGTTCGTCTGGAAGCAGTGTTCGAATGGCCATGCTCGGTGCTCCTTTGGGTGGGTATAGTGGTCGTTTTGATACCGCTAATTTGTAAGATTGGCTCCTTAACAGACACTGTTCCGCCGGTCATCGTTGCACGTCAACGGGTGCGTTTGACCAAAGCGACGCAGGAAATGTCCGAAAATTGAAACGAGAAGCCGGCATTCCTGCCGGCCCTGCTCGGTAGATTCGCCCGGCGGAGGTCATCCGCCGCGCCGCGACCTCACTGCTCGTAGTAGTTCACGTACATGCCCATGCGCAGCTTCAGGCCGGTGTCGCGCGTGGCGTAGCGATGGATCTTGAAGGTGTAGTGGCCCGAAACGGTGGGGGTGAAGCTCACGTCCTCGAACGGGTTGTCCCAGGAGAAGGAACCACCCAGGTAATTGCCGTTCGGATCGTACACCTTCAGGTCCAGATCGAGACCGATGGGATGGGCGTCGGCCCGATGGTCGTAGGTGTAGCTGCCACGGGTGAGCCAGCTCAGCACCACCTGGACTCGATCCCAGGACTTGTTGATGTAGACCGTCTTGACCACGTAGTTGTCGGCCGCGCCGTCCTGCCCGTCGAAGGTGTTAAAGGCGCTGGTGCCGCCCGACCACCAGAACCAGTGGCCGCTCCACTGGGCGCTGGCGAAGTCGATGCCGCCCAGCCCCACCTTGTCGTAGCCGCCGCCGATCGGATCGGTGGCGCCGGCCATAATCTTGGCTTTGACCAATTGGGGCCGGTACTGGAGATAAGTGGAATGCGACATCATGTCGGCGGCGAAGGCTGCCGCATGGGGTGAAGACATGCTGGTACCGGACTTGACGAACCCACCGGCGTCGATGCTGGTGCCGGGCGCGGAAATCTCGGGCTTGTCGTTACCGGTCTCGGGTTCCACGAACGACGAGGTGTCGGAAATCGTGTCGTTGGCGTCGTCGTAGTTGCCGACGCTGATCACGTTCAGGCCCTTGCCGGGCGACGAGATATTGCCGGTGCCGGCGCCGTTGTTGCCCGCGCTCTTGAAGATCGCGATCTTGTTGTCGTAGCTGAAGTTGTCCCAGTCGCGGTCCGTCGTGCTGTAACCGGTGGTGTCGTTATCGCCGTTGGAGCGGTTGATCACATGGATCGGCGAGTTGCCGCCGACGCCGTCCAGGTCGCTGTCCTCGGGCAGGACCGCGCCGCCACGACAGTAGATAAACGACTCCGGCGACACCGCGCGCAGGATGGCGCCCACGTTGCGGGAGTGATCGGTCTCGCTGCCGGACAGGCGGTCGTAGTTGGTGATGCGCGATTCGTTGGCGCAGCCGCTTTCGGTCATGTAGATGCCGATGCCGTTGCCGCGCGTGGTGGCGTTGGGCAACGCCGAGGTGCTGATGCTGGTGGCGTCCATCGCGTCGTCGATGTCGTCCTTGCCCGGTTCGTGCGGTTCGATGCCGACCAATACCTTGTCGCGGGAATCGATCAGCGACCGCAACTGCTTGGCGGTCAGGTCGAGGGTCGCGCCCGAACGGCCTTGACGCAGCGCCTCTTCCAATCCTTTCTGGCCGGGCAAGCCGTGGCGAGCGGCCCAGTCCTGCAAATCGCGCACGCGAACGGCCGTCCGCTTGGCGCGTGCCGCCTGCTCCTCTTGGGCGTAACGGTCGGTGTAGGCGGCCATGTCCTGTTCCGATATTTCCTTACCGTTCAGCAGCCCCTTGATCCAGCGCCCCTTGTCCACTTCGCCCGCACCCGTTTCCAGCACCTCCTCGCTGACATCCGCCGGCAGATTCAACGCTATTTCGACCCGGAGAACTTGGTCGGATTTGGCCCGCTCCAGCTTGGTCAGCGCGTCCAGGACGCGCGGATCGACCAGCGGCGCCACGCCGCGCGGCACGTCCTTCTCGCCGACCGACTTGCCGGAACCGTCGATGATCTCGGCGCGCGTCTCGCCCCTGGCATCGATAGACTTGACGAAGGTGTAGGGCTGGCCGGCGAGGATGCGGGTCTTTTTCTCGACCGTCGGCGCGTCCGCCGCCAAAGCCGTTGAAGCGGACAGCGCGCCGTGGTCGGAAACCAGCAGGCCGGCGACGATGGCGGTGTAAATCCGGGAGCGTTGCGGTGCTTTCATCAACTTTTTCCTCTATTCGGTCGGTCGATCGGTCATGGGTTATCGGTGAACACTTGTGCTAACCCATGGCAAAAGCGGTGCCAAATGAGGATTTATGAAAATTATTTATTATATAACAATAAGTTAAATCAATAAATTGAGCGTATAACTCCCTCCTCCCACCCGCTCGGCCGGGTTGATGGACCGTTCATTTTAAATGCCGAAATCGGATCACACTGTGAATTCGGCTCAAACTGAGTCGCTTTCCCGTCCGTACCTCGATTTCGTTCTCGCGGACTCGCGAACAGTCCGTACCGGCGCGATAGGCGTGGTCGCTGGGTGCCGTCGGCCTCTTCGCGAAAATCACCGAACCGCCGCCTGGCTGACGATGCGAGTGCCATCCGCTTGGGGTAAATCTGTCCGGGCAATGTTCCCGAGCGATCAACTTAGCTTGAACGTCCCTCGGACTTCGGCGTTCTCAACTTTTACGGCAATTTCACGCCTGCGAGGGAACCGTCGGCGGTGAGCGGTCGGGAAGTGCGGCCGCAGCCGTCTTCGGCGCTGGCGGCTACGTGCTGGCGGGTTCCGTTGCGTTAGCAGAGGTAGTTGAGTGCTGGTAGTTTGTGCAGTTCGAGCCAGACCCTCAGGATAACCCGCATGATTGATTTCAAAGGTCACCGTTATGAGAAGGCCATTATTCTCCTATATATCCGGTGGTATTTGAGGAGAAGACACGAAACGGAAATTTACGCACTCTAAGGTGTCAGCACGCCACACCCGGGGCCAAAAGTGATGCGATCATGGAGCTGCTCTCGGAAGTGGACGGCTGGACTCATCTTGCCGATCACTTTGTGCATTTGCGCACGTTGGCACCCCCGAAGCATCGGCACGCGCTGTTGACGGCGGTGCTCGCCGACGGCATCAATCTGGGACTCGCGCGCATGTCCGAGGCCTGTCGTGCGATGAGCTGGCGGCAGCTCACTTGGACGGCGGACTGGCATGTTCGAGATGAATGCTACGCCCGGGCGCTCGCCGAATTAATCGATGCGCAGCACCGTCAGCCCCTGTCCGCTCATTGGGGAGCCGGCGCCACGTCGTCATCGGATGCGCAGTTCTTCCGCGCCGGCGGGCGCGGTGAGGTCCGCAGTCACGCCCATCCGCACTACGGCCCAGATCCCGGCGTAAAGTTCTACACCCACCTTTCGGATCAGTTCGGGCCCTATCACACGAACGTCATCGCGGCGACCGCCCATGAAGCGCCGCACGTCTTGGACGGGCTGCTCTACCACGAAAGCAGTCTCGTCATTGACGAGCACTACACCGACACCGGCGGATTCTCGGATCATCTGTTCGCCGTGTGTCGCCTGCTCGGCTTTCGCTACGCGAACTCGGGAAACTCGAGCGCACGCTCTTCACGCTCGACTGGCTGCATGACCCCGAGCTGCGCCGGCGCGGCCATGTCGGACTCAACAAGGGCGAGCAGCAAAACGCTCTACGACGGGCCGTGTTCTTCAACCGACTCGGGGAAATCCGGGACCGCTCGGACGGGGAGTTCCCGAATATCTTCATGCTGGGCCTCCGGCTTGTCCTCCGTCGAGCAATTTTATTCCCTCGCTCAGTGTATCCGTGGATCCTCCCGATAATGCGATGGCAATAGATTGCTCCTCGTTCACAGTCTTGTTTGAGGTGACGGCTGAAGCTTTGACTGCTAACTTTGGAGCCTTGGGCTTGTCGTGAGATTTTGTGTAAATTAGCATTAAAATGATGATATAAAATCCTATGTACCAGCAGTATCCGCCATATTCTGACCTTCCTCATGAAAACCGCTAATTGCCCCTCTTGCGGCGCGGCCATCGCCTTCCAATCGGCTGTGTCGATTCTCGCCGTTTGCGACTACTGCAAAAGTACTCTGATCCGCCACGATCTGAAGCTGGAAAACATCGGCAAGATGGCGGAATTGTTACCGGATTCCTCCCCGATCCAACTCGGTGCCGAGGGCGTTTACCGCAAATCGCGTTTTAGCGTGGTCGGACGTATCCAGTTACGCTACGGTCAGGGCGTCTGGAATGAATGGTATCTGCTGTTCGATAACCAGCGTGGCGGCTGGTTGGGTGATACCTTGGGCAACTATGCGCTGACTTTCATCGTTCAGCCACCGGAGCCGCTGCCACCCTTCTCCGAACTGCGCGCCGGTCAGCACATCACGCTGCAAGGCCGCAACTTCCAGGTAACGAACATTGCACAGGCCCGCTGTATCGCCGGTGAAGGGGAATTACCGATTCAGATCGGCCCTGGTTACGACGCGCCGGTGGTGGATTTACAAGCGGCTGGCAACGTCTTTGCCACACTCGATTACAGCGAAAAGCCACCGCTGGTATTCGTCGGAGAACAGGTGCGCTTCGACGATCTGAAACTGACTGGATTGCGCCAAGTCCCGCCTATCGGTTGGGAATCCGACGCCAATATTCAAGCGGAGGCTTTTCAATGTCCGGGCTGCGGCAGTTCGCTGACCATCCGCGCCAAGGGGCAGACGGAATCGCTCGCTTGCGGGACTTGCGGCTCGATCATCGACATCACCGACGACAATTTCCGCATTCTCTCCACTTTCAGAGCCAGCATTAAACACGAACCGCTGATCCCGCTCGGCGCGCGCGGCACATTGGAAGAGACCGACTACGAAGCCATCGGCTATCTGCGCCGCCGCATCAGCGTGGAGGGCCTGGATTACGAATGGAGCGAATATCTGCTGTTCCACCGCGAACGGGGCTTCCGCTGGCTGATGGAGTACAACGGCCATTGGAGTGTGGTTCACACCCTCACCGAACCGCCGCTGGTCACCGGCTACGGGGCGAAAAGCCAGGCTACCTTTCACACTCGGACTTACCGTCATTTTCAGACCGCCGAAGCCGAGGTCAGTTATGTGTTGGGCGAGTTCTATTGGCGAGTCCAGGTCGGCGAACGCTACCGGATCAGCGATTATATCGCTCCGCCATTTCAGTTGAGCCAAGAACAAACGGATCAGGAAATGATCTGGTCGCGCGCTGAATACCTCGAACCAGAGACCATCAAAACGGTATTTCAGTTGACTGAACCGTTGCCGGTTCGGATCGGCGTCGGGGCCAACCAGCCTTCGCCCTATGAGGCGCAGCGTCCCAACTTCCGCCGGCTGAGTTGGCTTTTTTTAGGGCTGCTGCTCCTTGGGCAGATCATCACCCTGGCCCTGTCCAGCAATGCGCGGATACACCAACAAACGTTTACCTTCGACGCCAGTACCCAGGATAAAACCCTGACTAGCGAACCCTTTACCTTAAGCGGCCGTACTGCCAATGTGGCAATCCGCATCCAGACCAATTTGAACAACAACTGGATTTATCTGGATTCGGCCTTGATCGAACGCAACACCGGTGCCAGCTATTCCATCAGCCGCGAACTCAGTTATTACCAGGGCGTAGACGAAGGCGAGCCTTGGTCGGAAGGCGAGGCTAGCGACGCGGCGGTCTTGTCGGCAATACCACCCGGTCTTTACTCTCTCAGCGTCGAAGCGGAACTGCCTCCCGGCTCGCCAACAGTGACCGGCACTTTTACGCTTTTCCGTGATACGCCCAGTTGGAGCAACTTTTTTTTGGCGCTACTGGGCTTGTTGATCGTGCCCTTGGTGTTTCGCTGGCGCGCGCGCGCCTACGAACGCGCCCGCTGGGCCGAAAGCGATTACGGTTGAGGGTTAGTCGCCCTACTTAAGCGCAGCCACACACCGACTTGGAATGGAGCATCCCAATTCATGCTATATCGTAGCTATTTGATCAGCGGCATCCTGATCCTGGCGTTATTTGGCGCGGCGCAATACTACGGCTGGAGCATCTTCAGCGCCAGCGAGGCTAAAAACCCGCCGGGCACGGCGCGGGGGATTTATCACAAGTAAGCCATGCCCGCCGGCAAGAGTTGTCAGGTTCGGCCGGTAAAACTAACGGCCTGCTCTCGCAACGATCACCCCTCAGACTTGGGCAACCGATAGCCTTCACGGCTGATATACAAGACCAAGGTGGCGCTGCCGTCTTCGTGCGTCGTTACTTGCGAATAACTGTTGGCGCTCCAGAGCCGAACCGGCAACTCGCCGAGCACGCGATCCAGTGCCGTCGCATCTGGGCTATCGACTTCGATCCGGCATAAGGTCGCCTGACATCTGGCGTTCGACAACAGCGAACCGGCCAGCGCTTTCTCCGCCAGCGCGGATTTGATCTGCTCGGTCGCCGGCCCACTCCATTCCTGGTCAATGCCTTCGCTGACCACCTGCCGATCCAGCAAGGTCAGACGTTCCCGCGCCATGGCCTGCTCCTCTTGAGCAGAAGGCGGCTCCGCGGCGGACACCGCCTCATCGCTGGTTTCCGCGCCGCCGACTGGTCGTTGCTCCAGAGCTTGCGCCAAGCGCGCCATCTCTTCACGGGAACGCTCCAGCCGCTGCTGTTGCGCTTGCAACTGCTGGCCAAGCGTTTGCACTCGTGCTTCCAACCGTTGTAGGCGGGTTTCCGTATCGGTTTCGCCAGCAGAGGCGGCCGCGGGTGCTGTCAAACCAGGCGCGGCCACGGATACGGCGTTGGTGACAGCGGGTTGCGTGTCGGCCAACGGCCGATTTGCGTTCTCAGCCAGCCAGAGCGCGCCGCCGACCAAACCGGCCAAACCGGTACTCCAGCCCATCCATCGCAGTGCGGACATCGATCGATTTCTCCAGAGTTCGAGTGAGGGGGCAACGTTGCCGCTGCCCCGATGGTTTACGGAAGGACTGGATCAACCGTCCTCATCCACGCGATACATCACGATTCCAGACGCTCTGGGGATGCCGGCAATGACAAGCTGGGCGGGAATGCTACACCGGAAGTAGTAATAACCACTTTCACTCGCGGACAAATTCACGTAATTATCCAAAACTTGGACAAGCGGACTGGCGCCGGCAACGCTTTGGTCGGTAAACGTTTCAACGACACCGGTATTGACCGCGCGCGATTCCAGCGCGCAGACCACTCTCGGATCGCCCGGCGCATTGTTGTTGTCGATCACGTAAACCCGGGCGGCGATAATGCCGTTGACGGGATCGGCGGCGATAGTGTCGCGGACCACCGGGCAGACCACAGCCTGAGGCGCATTACTGGTATTGAACAGGACCCCTCCGCTACTCACGCTGAACACCTGGGCATTATTGACCGGCTGACAGGCGGCTCCGGGCAGGGTCTTGCCGTCCACGGCCAGCGCCGGCAAGCTTAGCGCCGCCAGCATTGGGAAAGCCGCACCGATCATCAGTTGTTTCATCTTCATGGTGTCATCCTTATAAATATTTAAGTGTGGTGTGTATGCACGAGAACTTATCTCGCGTCAGGATTTTTGCAGCCGCCGTGCCAGTGGCCCGAAATGGACAAAAAAATTTACAAGCTTTTAATTTTATTAATTTATTTATGAATCATATTGCAATTAAAGTTTGTTACTTAAATGAAGCATGGCCCCAATAAAACGTGGCCTGGTTCAGATTGAGATGTTCACTTTGGATTGGGTCGTCCATTTTGAACTACACCTTGCTCGCTCTGATATCAGAATTGCTGGCGCTGTCGATGGTCGCCAGCACTCAATATAATCTCCAGCATGACCCATACCCTCCTCATCTCGGTTTTCGTCATTGCATCCTGTGGGCTGGTGTACGAATTAATCGCCGGCACCCTCGCCAGCTACTTATTGGGCGATTCTGTCACCCAGTTCTCCACCATCATCGGTACATATCTGTTCGCGATGGGAATCGGCTCTTGGCTGTCGCGTTACGTGGTGCGCGGCTTGATCGCCCGTTTCATTCAAATCGAGTTGGCCGTGGGCATTCTGGGGGGATTTTCCGCGCCCGCGTTGTTTTTAATCTTTGCCTGGGGCGGCGCGTTCCGCATGGCGTTATACGCCCTGGTATTGATTATCGGCGTTTTGGTCGGGCTGGAAATTCCGCTGGTGATGCGCATCCTCAAACAACAATTTGCCTTCAAAGATCTGGTGTCGCAGGTGCTGACCCTGGATTATCTCGGCGCGCTGGCGGTGTCGCTGCTGTTTCCGATCCTGCTCGCGCCGCATCTGGGCCTGAACCGCACCAGTCTGCTGTTTGGCTTGCTCAACGTACTGGTGGCGGCTTGGGCGCTGTGGCTGTTTCGCGAGCAACTGCCACAGCTTTATTGGTTGCGCGGCCAGTGCGCCGCCACGATCTTGGCGCTGGGAGTCGGTTTCGTCGCCGCCGACCAGATCACCGCCCTGGCTGAGGAAAATCTCTATGCCGATGATATCGTGCTCGCTCGCACCTCGCCTTATCAGCGCATCGTGGTCACTCGCTGGAAAGACGATCTTCGGCTGTTCCTTAACAACAACCTGCAATTCAGTTCCCGCGACGAATACCGCTATCACGAGGCGTTGGTGCATCCGGGCTTGAGCGCCGTGCCCGGCGCGCGGCGGGCGCTGGTGCTAGGTGGCGGCGATGGTTTGGCGGTGCGCGAAATCCTGCGTTACCCCTCGGTCGAATCGGTGACGCTGGTCGATCTCGATCCTGAGATGACCCGACTATTCACCAGCCATCCGCTGCTAAGCCAATTGAATGAAGGCGCTCTAAATTCGCCCAAGCTACGGATTGTCAACGCCGATGCCTTTCAATGGCTGGCGCAAAATGCCGAGCTATTCGATTTCATCGTGGTGGACTTTCCCGACCCCAGCAATTATTCGTTGGGCAAGCTCTACACCAACACTTTCTATCGGCTGTTGGCAAAGCATCTGACCGCGGACGGAGCGGCGGCAATCCAAACCACTTCGCCGCTGTATGCCCGCCAATCATTTTGGTGCATCGTTCGCACGCTGGAAAGCGTGGGTTTTCAGGTCGCGCCCTATCACGCTTACGTGCCGGCTTTCGGCGAATGGGGTTTTACTCTGGCAACCCGTCAGCCTTGGCGACCGCCCGGCTATTATCCATCCGGCCTGCGCTTCTTGACGGTCGAGACGACGGCCGCCCTGTTCCAGTTCCCGCCGGATATGGGACCGGTCGAAACCGAAATTAACCGCCTCAATAACCAAATCCTGGTGCATTACTACGAGCGGGAATGGAGTCAGGTGACGCCGTAAAACATCAACCGGCGTTTGACGTTATATCGCTTGCAAGCCAACCCTGTCGCCAAACCGCCGGCCACGTTAGAATCGATCTTATTTTCCCAACCGCTTCCTTTGCTAACGCAGACTACCCGATGACCAGTTCTTCTAGCTTGCTTTCCAGCAAACCCATTCCGTCCGCCGAACGCTTGATCTTCGCCTTGGACGTGCCCAATCCAACCGTGGCTCGGCAACTGGTCGAAACCCTGGGCGATGCGGTCTGTTTCTACAAAATCGGTCTGGAAATGTTCATGGCCGGCGGCTACTTCGAATTGATCGAGTGGCTGCGCGCCCGCGATAAAAAAGTGTTCGTCGATCTGAAATTCTTCGACGTGCCCGAAACGGTCCGCTCCGCCGTGCGCCAGCTCAAACCCCACGGCGCTACCTTTACCACTGTTCACGGTAACGACGCGATGCTTGAAGCGGCGGTGGCGGCAGCCCAAGAGATCGGCGGGGACTTGGGCATTCTCGCCGTCACCGCCTTGACCAGCCTGGATCAAGCGGACTTGAATGACCTGGGTTTCGCTTGTGATCCCAAGACGCTGGTGCTGTCGCGGGCGCGCCGGGCGCTCGAAATCGGCTGTCGGGGCGTCATCTCGTCGGGCCTGGAAGCGGCGGATTTACGTGCCAGTCTCGGGCAAAAACTGCTGATCGTCACGCCCGGCATCCGGCCGGTACTGAATCGTCCAACCGATGATCAAAAACGAACGATGGATGTTGAAGAAGCGTTCCTGAGCGGGGCCGATTACATTGTAGTCGGTCGACCGATCCGGCAAGCGCCCGACCCGCAAGCGGCGGCGGCGGCGATCCAGGAACGGATCGCGCATCTGTTTGCGGCGAACGCATCCGTCGTCTGAACCGCCGTATACGCTCCAACATGGGAATGGGCAACAGCCAGCCAATCGGCATATTCGATTCGGGTGTTGGCGGTTTATCGGTATTACAACGGATTTGTACCGACCTACCCCACGAGACTTTACTGTACGTGGCGGATTCCGGTCACGCACCCTACGGCAACAAACCCGCCGATTTCGTCACCGGGCGGTCTTTGGCCATCACCGAATTTTTGTTGGAACAAGGCGCGAAAGCGATTGTGGTGGCTTGTAACACCGCCACGGCGACGGCGATCGCCCGCTTGCGGGAACGATTCTCCGTTCCGATTATCGGAATCGAGCCGGCGCTCAAACCGGCCGTGGCGGCCACCCGCTCCGGCGTGGTTGGCATTCTGGCCACCGGCAACACGGTGCGCAGTGACAAATTCGCCGCGTTACTCGACCAGCACGGCCACCAAGCGCGCGTGATCGTACAACCCTGTCCCGGTCTGGCTGATTATGTGGAAAACGGCGAATTAAGCGGCCCTCATCCCCGTGCCCTGCTGGAAAATTTCTGGAGCCGCTGTTGGACCAGGGCGTCGATACCCTGGTGCTGGGCTGCACCCATTACCCGTTCTTGGGCGCGCTGATTCAGCAGTTGGCCGGCCCAAATGTCGCGATTCTCGACCCCAGCGCGGCGGTGGCCCGTCAGCTGCGGCGGCGCTTGAACGCAGCGAGCTTGCTGGCGCTTAGCGATCAAACAGGGGCTGTACGCTACTTCACTAGCGGCGCGCCGCAACGAACCGCACATGTTATGGGACGGCTGTTGGGCCATCCGGTCAGTGCCGAAGCCCTACCCCAGTCTCATCAAGCGCTACCGGCTCTATTTCAGATTAAGATCTGAGCTTGCCATTTAGCAGCCAGTAAAAATGCTTGTTCTGTTTCTGCCATTCTTTTTAGAAAGATAAAGCGCCTTATCGGCTTGACTGAATAAGGTCTCAATGGATTCTGTTTCACTTTTGGAGGAAGACGCCAAACCAATACTGACGGTATAGTCGATTGAATATTCACCGTATCGCACAATCGATTCTTTAATATGGGCATGCAAATGCTCTGCAAGATGTAACGCATTCTCCGTTGAAGCGCCCGGTAGCACCACTATAAACTCTTCACCTCCGATGCGCCCGACCAAATCGCTGCCACGCAGCACTGTTCTAACGGTAAACGCAAAGGATTTGAGAACTTCATCGCCAGCGGCATGCCCGTATCGATCATTGATCTGTTTGAAATGATCCAGATCAATCGCCAACACGCATAAGGTTTTATTTTCACGTTTTGCGAGCTTTAAAACGACAGCCGCATTTTGGAATAAAAAATGTCTTCTAAGAAACCCCGTTAAGGAATCATAGACAGCTAAGCCCCTCATTTTCCGTTCAAGATGGTATATTTTGAACAGCAGCTCCATCACCTGCCAGCTAACGAGCGGCGCAACGATCAAAGGCACCAGCACCGCGATGAATACCGCAACCCATAAATCTATCTGCCAGCCGAGCAGTTGTAGAATACGGCAGACAATCAGTGTCACGATGGGCGAAACGATAGTGGCAAACCCAGTAATCAACAGGATGGAATTTAATTGTCCAAGCCTGAATAAGATTTTCATAAGGGTAAGCTAAGGGTTTTTAAAACTTGCTTGGGTCGCAATGCATAGCGCCAGGGAATAAGGCCTGAACTCCGAATAGCCACTCACCCTCGCGTCAGGGCCTCATTCCTAAGGCGAGCCGTCATTTCTCGGATCCGGTGCCGGGAGCGCTCGGCGAGCGAAGCCACTCACTCCGTTGGATAACCCGCGCGGCGCATATCCTCTAAACCCCCTTTGTTTTCAATTTGCGTATAGCCCAACCGGCGCAAGCTCTGTTCAGCGATACCAGAGCGGCGGCCGCTACGGCAATACAAAACGATCCGGGCATCGCGATTGGGGGCCACGGCATTAATGCGGCTAGCAATTTCATCGTAAGGGATGTGGATCGCGCCCTGAACGCGCCCTTGACGGTACTCACTCTCGGTGCGCACGTCGATGATCGGCGTTTGGCCCTGACTCAACGAGCGGCCTTGTTCGGCCAGGGCGGGAAAGCCAATAACACTATCGTCAGTAATCCGGCTTGCTTCATCATAGCGCTACCTCTCCAGAGAATTGAACTCACTCGAGTGCTACAGCACCGGATTTTACGGTTTGGAGTTGGCTATCGAGCTGTTGGATTTGTTCGATGATAGCAACTAGCCGACGACCAGCCTCTGTCAGGGAATACTCAGTTCGCGGCGGCAGTTCAGCGAATACGGCCCGCTTCAACAAGCCGTAATGGCTCAATTTTCGCAAGCGTCCGGACAGCACCTTGGTCGAAATACCGGCGATTTCCCGCTCCAGCGCGCCGGGCCGGGTAACGCCCTTGCCAACAGCGTGCAACACTGAAACCGACCACTTACAACCGATGACCTCTTCCAGTTTGGTATACATTGAGGTGACGAAGAATTTTTCATGCGTCAAATCGCCAAGTTTCACCAAAAAGGTGCCCAGGGCACCAAAAAAGTGCCTGCTAGTCAACACGCAACACCGGTTTCATCCTTAAATCCGCTGAAGCTGCAACGCCCGTGAGG
>JADJQQ010000030.1 GCA_016712625.1 Candidatus Competibacteraceae bacterium
CGGTCGAAATTGCGATTGAACCAGCCGAAGAAGTCCCTTGCGGGACATGCGGCTCGTTTTTGGGCCGCGGCTTCAGCATGGTGGCGCACAGTGCGGGCGTCAGTACCAGCGCGACCAGCACTGGATTTTCAGCGCCATACCGATACGATGGTGATGGAAAACTGCCGGCAGATAACGCCGACCGAGCTGCCAAAATGCCATCGGCACGAACACCGCCGACAACACGGTGGCAATACCGACCAGCGCGCCGACGATTTGATCCATCGATTTGCGGGTGTCGCCTCGGGCGGCGTCGAGCCCTCTTCTCTCCATCACGCGCTCGACATTTTCGACGACGACGATGGCGTCGCTGTCGTGACCAGAAGGCCGATCGCGAGCACCATGGCGAACATCGGGAGCGTATTGATGGAATAGCCGAGAACGGCGAGCACGCCGAAGGTTCCGAGGAGACGACGGGATGGCGAGTGTCGGAATGATGGGTGGCGCGGATGTTCTGGCAGGAAGAGTAGAACATCACCACGACCACGAGCACAATGGCTTCGAGCAAGGTCTTTGATAACATCCTCGATCGAGGGCCGCACGAACGGCGTCGTGTCATACGGACAGTCGAAGTCGACTCCCGGCGGGAATGTCGACTTGAAATGTCCTAGTTTCGTCTTCTGAACCGCGCGGGCAGTAGCTCAACGCGTTGGCGTCGGTCGCGAGATTGATGGCGATACCCGGGCCGCCGCCTTGCCATTGAAGGAAGCGCCTGGTGCCGAAGGTTCCGGTGCCGATTCCACCCTCGCGACGTCGCTGAGTTTGAGCGGCGAGCCGTCGCCGTTGCTGAGCGCGACGATCTCGCGAAACTGCTCGGCGTCTGCCACTTAGTCGCTGGTCGGCCATGATGGCGGCGTTAAGCTGTGGTCGGCTGGTTGACGGCATTTCGCCGAGCTGGCCGGCCGAAACCGCGCGTCTCTGTGCGCTCGATCGCGGCAATGGACCTCGCTTGCGATGGTCAGACTTAGGTGGCGAGCTTGTCAGGTCGAGCCAAATGCGCATGGCGTAGCCGGGGCCGAACACGTGCAATGGCCGACACCCCTGCGAGACGCTGGATGGTGTCGTCCAGCGTGGCGCTGACGTAGTCGGTAATGTCAGTCGCGCGACATCTCGCCATCCTTGGAGATGAAGCTGGCGACCACTGTAATTTCCGAGGACGACTTGGTCACCGTCAAGCCCTGTATTCTGCGCCGATTCCTGCGGCAACAGTGGCGTCGACACCAGCTGGCTTGTTTTGCGCCTGCACCTGGGCAATGTCGGGATCGACGGCGTTTGGAAGGTGAGGTAATTGAGCCTGGCCTGTCGATGTCGTGAGGCCGACGTCGGCGGATAAACTGAGATAGTCGATCCAGCCCCTTCATGCCCCTGCTTCGAGGACCTGGGTCACCGAATTCTCCACCATCTGCGCGTCGGCGCCGGAGTAGTTTGCGTTGATGCGAACGTTCGTCGGCGCGATGTGCGGACACCGCGAAATCCTGAGCTGTGAGGCGGTCAGCGCCAGGCCGCCGAGCATGATGAGAATGGCGATCACCCAGGCGAAGGAGCCGGTCGATGCGAAATGAGACGCGGGACGGATCGACTCGTGACTGCCGTGCCTTTTCGGGCGCGGGTCGCCTTGACCGGAACCGCGGGCCGTCGCGACCTCGCCTCGGTGGCGTTGTACACGCATGTCCGGGCTGGACCCGTCTTGACTGCCCTCGACGATCAAAACCCCGATTCCGTCGTCTTTCAGGCCCGATTCGACCCAGCCACACCGATCGCTGACCTAGTGGTTGATCTTCAACAGACGGGCTTCGACTTGACGCCTTGCGATGAACACGAGCGCAAACGCGGGTCACCTTCGTGTCGCGTGTAATGCGTGACTGCGGTGCGACCAGGAAGCATGGTTCTGCGCGACGCCTTCGAAAAAGGAATCGCATCCGCACATACATGCCCAGTAAAGAACACGGTCGTTCGGAATGGTCACGCACGAACGGTAAACGCCGGGTGCCAAAGGAGCGGCTCACACGTTGGACCCGGGAACGCGAGCCGAATTCCCGTCCAGCGGGCATTCACGTGCCGTCCGGTCGAGTTCAGGTCACGTGACGTCGGCCATGAACTTCGTCGTGCCGGCGAGAACACCCGCCGCGCGCGCTCAGCGGATTGCAGTCTCGGAACCCGACTCGGTAAGACCGGTCGATGTAAATCGGATCGAGGTGCCGGATGGTCGCGAGGGGCGCGGCCTGACTGGCGGCGACCAGCGCGCCTTCGGTAAAACCGAGGACTCGTCGACGCGGCCGTCGATCGGCGCGGACCATCCTGCCGCGCTTCGAAACCACCATATTGTTATCAACGGCGGCCTGTAACACTTGCCATGTCGGGTTTGTTCTTACCATGGTGCCGGGCGGCGGTGGCGTCCCTGTTCTCTTATGGCTGACCTCATTGGGCTTTGACCAGTTCGGATCGCGCGCTTGGCGGTCAGGCGGGCCGCTTGGAGCTTGGTTTTGAGCGCGCGCCAGGCTGGCTCCCTTGGCGCTGTTCAGCATCAGTCGATAGGTCTCAGCCCATCCAACGATGTGGTGTGGCCGGGCTACCACCATCTTGCCTTTTTGGTAAAGCGCATGCGCCGATAACCTGCTTTCACTTACAGTGGCGGAATTTCAGCCACCACCGCGGAAGATTGCGACCCGGCAATTCGCGGTCAGGTGACAGCTCCGAAGCCAGGGTGACGACCGTGGCGCAGGAGGCGGCGGCGATGGCCTGCCAGGCTGTTGCGCACGCACCCCGAAAGTGGCTGCGGCGAGTAAAAAAACAGCAGTGGCGCGAAACTCGGACGGAAGGTCACTATGGAAGTGATCCCAAGGTAATGAGACTTGGGGAGGGAAACAATGATCATTCATTTATAAATTCAAGAATGAATGATCGTTTAATTAAAGTCAAGGCTCACTAAACATTGACGCATTTTAGGAAATCTTTAAAGCCCTTCGAAGGCCGAAAGTAATCGTCGAGCAGTCGTGCGATCAGCTGGGCAAAGGAACCAGCGAGCGTTCCTAAGCTTCATACGGATCACCGCGCCCCTCCCATGCCTCGGTCAAAAGATCGGCAAGGTCGCCAGCATCGACTGTTGCGCACTAGTTGCCGCTGGCTCTGTCGCAGAATCTCGGACACCCCGTCGCGCCATTGGCCAGATGCGATCGCAAGCATTCCGGCAAAGGTCACCCGTTCAAGCTCACCACCCTGTTGGCGATCAAACTACCGCCGATGTAGCCACGCTTAAAAATCCACCACATCAGATTGGAGAAAGTGACGCAGTCCAGTGGACGGATCTGGCGCGGTAATCACCGCTTGGCGCGATTTCTCTGAAAACCATCCATATAGTGGCGAATAGCCGCCACGGCGAAGGCCTCCCTTGCTTTCGAAATAGTGACAGAAAGACCCCCTTTCGGCACACTCACCCGATCAAGCACCTCCTTCTGCCGGGCCGCGAAAGCCATGGAGGAGGAACGCGGAAACGCCTTTCGTTCAATAGCCTCTGTAGGGTTCTTTCGCCAAGTCTGTCCTGCCATAGTTAATATGTACGACCAGTCGTATTTATTTTTATGAATCGACAAGATGAGATTTTACTCGAAGTTGACTTTGTGATAGTGCGGCGCGGTCAGACCAGATTCGGTGTTTCTATACAGGCGCTACAGTATAAGAGAAAAGCCGAGCGCCTAGGCTAACGTGGCGCCATTGATAGCGTGATAAGCCCGAATACGGCAACCTTGGAACCATATAGCAACCCTCAAATCAACAAAGTTCAGAACAGGCCCTGAGTAATCCCTACACCCAAAGCGCATACGAGCCCAAAAATTAAGGCGTCATCCAGCGTCCTTTTCATCCCGACGGCGACAGCACCCCATTTAGATGACAAATTAGTCACTTTCTCTATCAAATTAAGAAAAAAGAGCCACGATACGACAGACATTTTGACCCTATTTATAAAAAATTTATACAATGTAACAAAAAAACCTAAAACGGGAAAAAAAAGGTGTTTGAATTAAGCGAGGAAAAGAATACCACGAAAGGCAAACCAGCCGGGCGCGGCGCAAAACACTGGCCTAAAACTCGTGCCGAGAACGGTCGCAGAGTCGCCAAGCGAACATAATAATGAACGCTGTTAGGGACGGCGTCTCCGGTAACGCCACGCTCGCAAGGCTATAACTTAAGAGGTCTATGCCAATGGCTACCACAGCTTGATTTTGTTGTTGCGCAAACCCATCTTGGCGCGTGCTGGGCTGGTTGGGCTTGTTGCTGTTGTTCCTTAACACGAATTGTATTCGCGGCCCAGGCCGTTTTGAGCTGGGCCGCGATTTCGGGGCGAGCGGTTACCGCGTCTACTTCTCAAGTCCAAACCAATGAAACAGAGGTGAATCGAGGTACTTCATGTGACCGATGCATCGCTTGGTGGTGGCGGATGTGGCCACAACCACCGCCACCATCAATCTAGTGGATGGAAAGATGGTATTACTTTGCCCCCAAGGCTTACAACAGCACTAAAGCGTCCGCGCTTCCAACGAGGCTGGCAAGACTCCCTCTGCACAAGTAATGTAATGCCCAGCGCCAATTCTAGTGTGGACAAAACGTCAGGTCCGGCGCCGCTCACGGTCAAGTTCACCTGATAGCGGACTAATGCCACATCTTGGTCATGGAATTCCTAGGCGATAACAATTCACCAGTACTTGCAAAACCCCGCAAAAACCGGGATGACCGATGAACCTACTCGGTTACTCACCGTACATGGTTCGGGTGAGCAACCGTCACCAAGACCAATCTGATTACGCGGCAACCCCTCATCGCTAGCCCCAATCGCCAGTTTTAATGCGACTCCCACTACCGGTACGGCACCCTTGACGGTCACAGTCCACCGATACCCACCGGCGGGTCGGCAACGAACTGGCGCGGAAATTTGGCGATACCGTAAGTTGCACCGCTACAGCAACGCCAAACCAGCCGTAAAAAACCTATGCGGATGACAGGTAAGGATGCGAGCTTATACGGCGAGCCTCACCGTTAGTAATGCGGCCGGAAGCAGTACAAACCATTAAGACCATTTCAGTAAAAGCAGCGCCGGTAATTGCTAATTTAAGCGTCAATACAACTTCTGAAAAGCCCCTAGGGGCTAGCTTTACCAATCTGTCAACCGGAATCAATCTATGATATCCGCACTCCTGAATTTCAGTGATGGCGGCGCTAGTACTGAAATTTAAACCAGTGCATAATCTATACCAAAATTGTCCTTATACCGTCAGCCCTATTGCCAAATCGTCCGACGGCGCGAGTAACACCGTGAAACTCAAACTGGCCATATCACAGTATCTTCCAATACTAGCACCAATGCTGGACGGGTCGCCGCCTATCATCTTGAAGAGGTCAGTGGCGCCACGGTGGTTGATGCATCCGGCAAAGGCAACCACGGCGCGATCACTGAAGCCGCGCGGACTACCAGCGGCAAGGCTGGCCAAGCCTTATACTTTGATGGGGTTAATGATTGGGTGACTGTTAAAGATTCCGCTTCTCTGGATCTCGGCAAGCGGCATGACTTTGGAAGCATGGGTCTATCCAAGCGCAACAATGAGTAGCTGGCGCAGTATATTGCTTAAAGAGCGGAACGGCGGGCTTTATATGGTCTCTATGCTAACTCCGACGCCAGCCAGCCAGTCACTAGTATCAATGTTGGCAACGACCACAGAACTTGTCTGGCGGGTCACTGCAGCCACTTATACGTGGACACATCTAGCAGCGACCTGGCGATGGCGTGACCGAGCGGTTTATATCAATGGCAACCAAGGTCGGGCAAAGCACAAACAGGCGGCATGACGGTTTCTACGGGAGCGCTTTCGTATCGGTGGAAACAGTGTATGGACGAGTTTTTCAAGGGTCGTATCGATGAGGTTCGCATCTACAATCGCGCACTGAGCGCAACTGAAATCAAAACCGATATGACGACGCCAGTTGCAAACTCTGCGCCACCCAGTCCGTTATTGGGCAATCAAGCGATAGGTAGCAAGACGGACACGATCTCGAAAGGCACAGCGAAGGCCTTCCAGAAACAAGCGGCCAAACCGGCCAAATCACCAACGTGTCGGTGCTGTGGTGGCTGGCTGACCCTAGTGGTTGCTGGCTATATGCGAATAACAACGGTCGCCCAGGCACATTGCTAGCCCAGGGAACCTTAAGTTCGCCCAAAGCTGGAGCGTGGAACCAGATCGCCTTTCCAGCGGCCTCAGTCACAGCAGGGAACACATACTGGATTGCTATCCTAAGTCCAGGCGGTACCCTTCAGGTTAGCGATAAAGTGGGAGGCGGAACGCTGCCTAGCGAGACCAGCCCAGTTACCAAGAGTACCACCCTTCCAGCCAACTGGTGGACGAGCGGAACCCCTTCTTATGATAGCCCGCTAACAGGGTATGGAGCGGGGTATTGATAGTGGGGTAATGGATCCCTGCGGCACTAAGCCGCAGGGTGGGGTTTCGCGAACAAGTCCAAAAATCAAGTGAAAATTATGAATAAATTTGCTTTCAGAATTCAGTCGATTGCGTTGTGGTCGGTTCAATTTTGGTGCGGTCAATTACTCTTGGTCAGAACCACATTAAAAGTGTGCGCAGACCGATGTGTCTAGCGCTATTTCATCCGCGGTGGTAGGCGATACCGTTCAAATTCCCGCTGGTTCGTGTTCGTGGTCGGGCGTATCGATCAATAAACCAATTCATCTAAAAGGTGCTGGAATTGGGCAGACTAACATTACCGTCTCCGGCATTTCGATTACGAAACAAGCAACAGGAATTATCCGTATTTCTGGGTTTAGCTTCTCAAAAAGTGGCGGAGGCAATGAGAGTAAAGGCATTACCATTGGAGGGTCATGGCAAGCAGAACCTGTGATTTTTCAAGATAACAAATTTACTATTAGTAATAGTGGGTTATTCTCACTAAATGTTGCTGGAGGTGTAATTATTGCGAACAATTCTTTTACAGGAGATTGGGATGATTCCTTTATTCAACCAAAAGACAATACGGATTCAGGTAACTCATGGGGAACCGCCGATACTCTAGGTGCTCGAGATACGACCGGCAAACGAAACCATTATATTGAGGGGAATAATTTTTATGGGGGTACAAATCAGGGAATTGATTGCGATGACTCCACCCGATGTGTTTATAGATACAATAATTCTAACCTATTCATCTTTAATACGCATGGGATGGCAACATCCCCTCAAGGGTAAGGCATTTTGAGGTCTATAATAACACTTTTATACAATGGTGAGACCAGTCAAATTCAAAACCAAAATTGGACGATTTGGATTCGTGGTGGAACTGGAGTCATCTACAACAATCAGATTGCGAACGTCGCGGGGTCTTATTGGGGAAATAAATCCGAGCTTAAGTTTACGATTCGCGGCGCTGAAGACGCAAGGCCACAAGGAAGCTGTTCGAATGTAAAATATCCGGTTCCACGCCAGCTTGGACAAAATCATAACGGAGTGAGTTATTTTACTGATCCTATTTATTTTTGGGGAAATACTGAACCGTTGGCGCTGATGCTAATTGGGGTTGGGGAAATCCTTGTGGATTGAATTGGAGCACCTTTTTCAGTGGGGGCGCTGATATTGTCAATACGGGGCGCTAAAACCAAACTATAACCCCTACACTTATCCTCACCCTCTGTTAGCTCAAAGAGGTTCACTCCCTCCCCCCAGTAATTTGCAAACCCCTATATTGAATATCCAGCAATAATTAGTTAGCCCGTTTTTTTGCAATATCACCCGAGTATCACCCAAAAACGGGTTTCCATTAAGAGCTGACAGTAATTGGGTTCCACGAACATGATTTTTTTCCTGGGTCAAGAGCTTAAAAATGACTAAATATATAATATTACTTTTACTTTTAACCCAAGGGCTGACAGCACGCGCTGCCACTTATTACATTTATCAAGCAGGGGGAAAAGACAGTCATAGTGGAACGAGTATAAGCGATCCTTGGAAGAATTGTCCTGGAATGGTTTCCTATACTGGATCAGGTGTTTTAAAGCTGGTGATACAGTCTACTTTAATCGCGATGACACTTGGGCTGTTACTGGAAACCCCAAGGCTTATTTCTTGTGGGAGGAGTACGCTATATTGGAGATGAGTGGGAGGCCGATGGAGGATCTACAGGTTATAGAGCAACAATAAAAGCAGGAAATGATTTTAACGATAATGGCGTGATTAGATTTAGAGACCATGCCACCATCCAAACGCTATTTAAAGGCTTTGAAGTAGATGCCAACAGTATGTCCGCGAATGGCATCGACATCAATCATGGTTTTTGGAGCTTGATGAATGGAGCAACTAAACGGGTTGAAAATGTCGAGGTTCATCATATTTTTACAGAGCAGTCCAAGGGTGAATACAAATATGGAATTGCGATGAGTAATTGGGGTGGAAATAACGGTGTTCTTGAAAATGTTGAGATTATTAATTGTTCAGTACATGATATTGGGAGAGACGCTATTGTACTGTATCCAAGCGATGATCCGAATTCACGGATAGGAAATATTACTGTAAGGGGATGCGAAGTTTATAATACCGGGCAAGATCCTGGTTATAGCGAAGGCCATGGTATTGTGATCAAAGGTTGGGTCTATAATTCAACGATAGAAAATAACTATATTCATGATGTGAACTCATCCGCGATATTTGTCAGTGGCCCCGAGAATGACGGCACTCAGCGTGGTGCTGATAATGTTATCATTAAAAATAATATCCTTACTGCCCAAGACAACAATGGAATCATTAGGTTATACAAGAAAGGAGCCAAGAATATCAAGATTCATGGAAATATAATTCATGATAATAATATCACAGGTGGATTTAATCTCGGCGGCAATTCTGGAATGCTTGATCTATTGATTTACAATAATACCTTTTATAACACCTTCGTTGACTTGGGTAGCCACTCCTCAAGTGTGAATACTTTCGATTTCAAGAATAATATTATCCACTATTCAAGCAACCAGCTACGTAATGCAACCTCAATAAAAAATCAGTCTAATAACCTGCTGGTGAGTTCTAATCCAGGATTCATGGATCCGAATAATAAACCGACTGGCTTTATCGGTACTTATGGTGTTGATCTTCGGCCCAATACTGAAGGATTATCGCTGAAGATCGGGAGTAGCGGAATCGATGGCGGTGTGGCTCTTGCCAATACTTATAACCAAAGCATTAACAGCGTTTTACGCCCGCAAGGGTCGACATGGTATATAGGAGCTTACGAATTTAACCCCGGATTAATATCGCCTCTTAGTCCTCCTGTATTAAATCTTAGGGTTATTCAATAGAAATCAACTCATTTCGAGGTTATGTATTTTTGAGTAGAATATCTATCTCATTTTGCCTACCGAGCAAAATATCTTGATAAGTTAGGATTGCGTGTTTATGAAATGTGTCAGGAGATTTTTGCTTGGTAGGAAAGTAGATTCGTAGAAACATTCCATCAATAGCGTCAACATCAAGCCCCGTTAATTTAACCTTACTGGGTAGACCATTATTAGAAACCTGATTAAATATTATCTTTCGCCGTTTCCTGAACCAATTTACTACAGCGCCTGCGGTTAAAAACCGTGCCCTTTGATTCTTTAATTCGTACAACGTATGGGAATAGACATCATCCCAAAAGCGCTCGGGTGCTATACTACGATCATGCCAGTTAATTGTTAGAACCCCTCCGTTATCTGCCGCTTTTTTTATTAAGACTTTGATTGCGTTTATACCCTCTGAAAAAGTCAAGTTCATGCGGTCTGGATAAAACAAAGCAGTATCCATAATGTGCATTGGCAGCTCAAGTAGTTGTTTGACCCTAAGTGGCTTGTAAACCTGCGCAGTTCCAGATTTATAACCAATCATTTCATTAAAACCACACGTCGAATCAAAAACATAACCGGCTTGCTCCAGCTTTTCCGGCGAATCATGGCCAAAGTACAACCAGTGCATTCTCACACCGAGATCAGAATGGCCAGTTAGAGTGCAAATTTTATTTATCTCTTCTTTGCCTTTTTCAGTATCTATCCAACTATCTATTCCGTGAACGCCAATTTCACAGTTAGCCTCTAATAATTGCGCAATATCTAGTTTATATTGTGTCACTTCATACTTTACTGCGCGAACGATGGGAGCAGTCCCGCTTTCAGTTTTTCCTGATCTATTTTTAAACGGAACGAAGAAAAAAGTGGATGGAAGTTCCTGTTCGATTGCTCGATATTGCTTGAAGGTTGTCCAAAAATCTTGCAGTAGTCCCAGTTGAATAAATGGTAGCTTAGCAACGGCAATCCAATTCCGAGCTAGCATTTTCAGCGAGTATCTGCCCTTCACAAATTTTATTAATGACCCAACTAGCGCTCGATATAAAAAACCCGCAAAAGTATGATCAAATTTATGGTTTCTTATACCAGAAAAATCTACATCATGTGTTAAGCAGGCGAAAAAATTGCTCCCATTGGCTATTGGGGGAATCTCAATCAATTGTGCTCCAGCTTGGAGAATCCAGTTTCGGAGGTTAGCGATGTGAATGTCGAGCGCTGGAAAACAAGCATATTGAGGAGGTTGGCCATTGGTGATTAAGTAACGAGTCTCTTCAAAAAAATCGTAACCAATATGTAAAATAGTCCTACCCCTATCATAGCAGTAGCTACCAATGTATTCTCCTGTGTTAACATCGTTAATTAGTGGCGAACCATTATTTATTACCCTAATCCCTGTATAGATTGGAAAAGTAACTTCGTTGCAATGTATTAAGGCTGGCTGATGATCACATTTTCTTTGGCTTATATTTTGATTTGAATCCCTCTTTCGATGGAGAAAAATAATCAATTTAGCCTCAAAATCAATTTGAATTTCGTCAGTGATAATAACTTCATAAACCTTTTTATAATCAAACAATTCCCATGGCGTTTTAAACAGTTCAAAAAACTCTGAAATAATCTGGATATTATATGGTTCTAATTTAATTCCTATCACTCTATTGTACCTAATAATGATGCAGATATTATTGCTTGACAACCACTTAAATCAGGTGCATGTTTTTGATATATAACCTATACTAATTTTAACTTCTTTAAATTATAACATTTATGCCCCCAAAGATTGCAACATTACTCACCATCGTGTTGATCCTATTTCTATTTATCTGGGAGTCTAAGGGGGAAAAGGTTAGTAGTGCACTTTGGCTGCCGGTAATGTGGATGGCAATTACTGGAACGCGATTCGTCGGACAATGGCTCAATCTTGGAGGCTGGAACGATGGTAACAACTATCAGGATGGCAGTTTAATCGATGCTCTTTATTTTTCATCATTAATTATTATAGAATTTGTGTTCTTGTTTCTCGACGAATAATTCTTAGCAAAATTTTAAAAAATAATCGTTGGCTTGTCGTTTTTTTTGCTTATTGTTTCCTTTCTATTACGTGGTCGGATTTTCCATTCATCGCATTCAAACGATATATCAAAATTCTTGGCCATCCTGTAATTGCTCTAATTATTATTACTGACCCCAATCCACTAAATGCATTACGCACAGTGATGAAACGATGCGCTTTTCTTATGATGCCACTCTCTGTTTTATTCATAAAATATTATCCAGAATATGGCAGATATTTCGATAATTGGACTGGGCAGGCATATAATAGTGGGGCCATGCTTAACAAAAATGAATTAGGCTATGGATGCATGCTGTTTGGAATATTTTTCTTTTGGAACCTTTTAATTGCATCAAGAATTAAAAATTGGCGTGCAAAAATCGCGGAGCTCCTTCTAAGTATCGGATTTCTTTATATGATCGGCTGGTTATGGCACATGGCCCAAAGCGCCACTGCTCTTACTACTTTCTTGATTGGGGTTGTTACAATAATTATTCTCGGCTTTCGTATTATTAACAAAAACTTTGTTGGCACTTATCTCATTATTACTATTCTTCTTGCTACATGGGCTGAGTTAAATTTTGATATATATGAAGAAATTATTGAGTTGCTCGGACGCGATCCGACGCTGACCGACCGAACCGAGATTTGGGGAGATGCCTTGGCTTTAGTAAATAATCTCATCTTTGGTATGGGGTTTGAGAGTTTTTGGTTAGGTCCGCGCTTAGATACTCTTTGGTCGAAATGGTGGTGGCAGCCAAACCAGGCGCATAATGGTTACATTGAAACCTACTTGAACCTTGGAGCAATGGGAGTATTTCTTTTATTTGGGTTAATCGTTTCAACTTTTCGGAAAATTAGCAGGCAGCTAATCACTGAATACGATTTTTCCCGCTTACGGCTCGGGTTTCTTTTTGCCATCTTATTCTATAATCATACCGAAGCTGCTTTTAAAGCTGTACATCTCGTTTGGACCGTATTTCACATCATCGCCATTGATTATCCTAAGCCCCCCACTCCCTTTAAAACTGACCAATTAAAATTAGTTCAACAAGAAAATTTACTAAGACGTAAAATATATATAAAGTGACTGCAACTAAATTCGGTTGAGTTTCCATTTAATAGCCTCGAATCGACCTACGGACCTCGAAGGCCTTTGATAAGAATACGCTCAATGGCTTCCAGAGTTAGCACAGTATGAATTTCACGGATATAATTATTTTTCCCATAAATATGTTCCGCAGCAATTGAGTTCAAAATATGAGGGTTCCAATAGGGCACTCGCTGAATGTACGCATTACTTAGCTTATCACTGATATAAGCTGAGAGTTGTTGCCGGAACCATCTCCTATAGGAAAGAAATTTGTGAAAATCGAGCAAACCGACCTTTGAAAGAGAACTAATGATTGGCTCAAAGATAGCGAGTCCCTGAGGCAATCCTTCTTTATGGAAATAATCTAATTTAAAAGTAACTTCGGCAAATAATCTTCTCATAATATGAGAAAGATCATTTTTTCCCCATATTAGTCCCCGGTCGGTCGGTATTTTGCTAAGGCCAGGATGGCTTTCATTAATTAAGCGTAGAGCAGACCGAGGCGATTGGCGTGAATTGGCGGGCGCTCGATACGCAAGCGCGACAATCTCGTTATCAAGATAAGGAGTTCGAAAGGTGAGTTGGGATTTACCGGCGGCTAGAGTGCCAAATAGATTCCAAGGAATCTCGTGAAAAGCAGAGAAGGTGACTGATTGTACTCGGTTATCGAGAACTTTTTTCACCGTCGAAGCAAGCAATTCATTAAAATCTTTATTAATCAATGCACTTGAGAATTTAACCGCTTTGAACGTCGACATGTTCCGCAAAATCTCACTGCCGAAGTTACCGGTTAACCGAATCCTGGCTAATGTTCGAGCTTGAGCATTAAAGTAGATTTCGTGAGCGCTTAACGCACCCGCACAGCCGTCAGTGATGAAAACCGTTCGATCAACGTAATGCCCGTAGTTTTCGAGAAAATCCGTGCCAATGCGTAAAACGTGATGGTCGAGCCCGCAGACTTTTGCCACGCGAGCCGCCAGTCGAACATCCAGAGTCTCTTCTGTTAATCCTGAAAAAGTATAACAGAGAGGTTTGGGCTGAAGTTCGGGAAGGCATGCCATGATCATTCGAGTGTCAAGCCCACCGGTGAGCGATATGCCGATGGGAAGTTCGAAGCTAGATAACGAGGAAGTATTCTCTGAAAGGTTTACATAAACTCCAATTCAAAAGCTTCCTCGCTTAATACTGGCTGCGATTCCCATTCCTCTGGACGAAAATACTGCTCTTTACGACCAGGCAAATCACCATTAAAGCTCCAAAGAGAACCGCCGGGCAGTAATTGAATATTGCGAAACAGGGTCCGCTCACCCAGAGTGCATCCAAAGGTTAGAAATTGTGCTACCCCCTCGTCATCAAACGCTCTTAGTTCGGGTACGACCCTTAATAAGGCCTTAGCCTCGCTGGCGAAATAGAGCGTTCCGTCTTTTCCGTAATAATAGATACGCTCAATGCCATAACGATCATTGAACAACAAGGCGCGCTTCCGCCGCCGATCAATCAACAACCCACTGAAGAGCCCGTTCAGTTGGGAGACAAAGGAATTTCCTTTTTCATTATACAGATAAAGTAATTCATCCGCGCCACGATTACTACCCTGGTGTTGGGAGGAAGCAGGTGAACTTAAAGACTGGAACGGTGGAAAACACTCTCCGGAAAACAGAAGATCCACGTCATGCCGTTCAACCCGGGCGGATTGATGGGCCGCGAAGGATTCTTCATGCGCCACCCAGCCCCCATACACGCCGATCTCGGGAACGAAGCAGGTTCCCGAAGCAAAGAAAAGGCTCATACCGCATACAGTCAATCATCGCCCGCACTAGCCGCTGACATTCGTCGGAGGGCGATCACTAATGATTCCCGCTATTCCTGGCATAGTATTTTCAGTATTGTCGAATTCGATTTTACAAATCTCTACGCTTCAAAGATTGCGAAACAATCGCGGCATGACCTCCGCATCTGGCCATTACTCCATACGCGATTCATACCAGCGCTTCCTTACCTGTTTCAGCGGGTTCTTGACCCATGCCGGCAGCATCTCTTTCCAGCCATGATGGGCGCCACAACGCAATGCCAGCTTTCCCTTCCAACTCAGCGGAACGTAGTAACGAGGGACTCTTATTTTTTCAAATCCACAGCGTCGCTTGAATTCCGCGAGAGAATCATCGCTCCAGAAGAGATAGATCAAATAATCCAACTGGAGTCTCTCACAAACTTCCACAGTCTTGGCTATCAGAGCGTTGTTAGGAGCCTTATCGCGGTGTTTGAGGCTCGATATGATTTGGCCCGTAAGCCCGAATTTACCCGCATTACCCAGCATCACGAACCCAATCATTTCATCTCGATAATAGGCACCGATCATGTGCTCTCGAAACAGGTAGCGGGAAAATTGGCTTTTGACGGTTTCGAAATCCTTGCCATAGTGCCAAAATCTCCGGCCCTGCCGAACGGGTGCCTCGTTAAAAATGGCGGTCATGCCTCGCACGAAATCATCGTCGTATGACGTTTCCCTGACCAACACACCTGCTTTCTCTGTCTTGCGAATCAAGTTCCGAACTCGGGATTTGATCTGATGATTCCACCAGTGATCGTAGGAGGTGATTGGGAGTACCGCGATCTCTTCCCATTCCTGATGGTAGGGATATTTTGGCTCGACGTCCGGCATCCGTTGCCAGAAAGTCAATAGATCAGGCTTGAAACAAGCATTTTCCTTAAGAGCATCAATCACAACCTGTGGATCATCAAGGTCCTGGTACCAATCGTCTTCCAGCCCGACGACCGTGAGTGGGCCGCGGCTAATCGAGAGTGTCTGGCCACCGATCTCGATACATTGGATCCGAATGAGCTTGCCCTTGAATAAGGTTTCCTTGGTGAAAATCCGCCCTTCGGACGGTACGCCTGACGCAATGGCTTGTGACATTCGATACCCTTTAACGTCCAAGGTACAGGCGACCCACAAACAACTGCTTTAACCTGCCAAGCTGCTCCTTCCGGTGAAATCGCATAAGTTCTGGTGAGATGGGCCGCTCGAAACGGATGACCCAGCACCAAAAATAGCCCAGTAGCAGAGCCAACCCGCCGACCAGATAGGGTTTCTTGACCATTTGAAAGATTCCCCGGAAAAGCTGCCATAGCGGATGACCGCCTAGGAAATAGTCTTTTTTGCCATAATTGAAGCGAGACATCAGCTCGTTGCTGCCCGCGGTTCCCATCTTCCGATGGTGGTAAAAAACCCGTTCCCCGAAGGAGTAGGTTTTCCAACCTTTCATGCGTGCTGTCGTCACCGCTACCCAATCGATCCCACCCCCCTTGATCGGCACGTAGCCGCCGATATCCTCAAAGCAGGCTCGCCGGAAAAGTTGGCACTGTCCATTGACATGGTGGATGTTGATATAGCTGTCCTTGTAGGAGTGCAAATCACCCTCAACATAATGCGTGCCAGCAACGCCGAGATCGGGCATCGCCTCGAGCTGTTCGAGAAGGTAGGCAAAAAAATCCTCGCCAAAAGAGATGTCGGCATCGATGTTACCAATGACTGCAAATGACAAATCCTTCACCCGTTCATAGCCCGCATTGAATGCCTTGACTTTGGCGGCGAAATGGCGTTCCTGCCGCCTAGGAAGCCGGATCAGTTCCAGCCATTCCCGGTCATCCTGATACTTCCGCACGATCTCGTCGGTGCCATCGGTAGAGCCATCACTCACGATCACCCAGCGCTTGGGCAGCACGGTCTGCGCGATAACCGACTGGATGGTTTTTCTCGATAAAGGCCGCTTCATTGCGGGCTGGGGTGATGAGTACGTATTCTAATGCCATAAACTTGGCCTTCCGTTTCTTATCCCTGACGCAATCGTTCACTTCACTCTTGTCTGTTTGTTTTCAAAAACGGCTTTCCATTTAATTCGAACGCAGCCACTCCTCGAAGACGATAAGGCTAAACAGCATCTTGTGGTTATCGTGCTTTCCCGATCGGTGTTGCTCAAGCAGACGGCCCACAGCCTCCGGTTTCAGGAACCCAAACATCAGCGAGCGAGGGTCTCGCAGATAACCGCCCAGGTTGCTGTTTAGAGAGTCCTGAAACCACTCATCCACGACATTTACCGCGAAGCCTCGCTTCTTGCGGTTTAGGATCGCCGGCGGCAGAAATCCCTCGCAGACCCGCCGGTGGAGCCACTTCCTCTGACCGTATCGGACTTTGAAGGACGCAGGCAGTCGCTGTGCGTATTCGACGATTTCCCGGTCGAGAAAGGGAACGCGTACCTCCAGGCTGTGAGCCATAGACAGCTTGTCAGCATACATGAGCAGCTCATCGGGCAGAGAGGAACGAATCTCCAGGAGCTGGAATCCACCTAACTCGTCGGTTCCTCCATCTCGGGTTCCAGGTCATGCCAGAACTCCAAAACCCGGTCCCCCGCTCCATCGGGCACCAATCCATCCTGGAACAGACAGTCGATATCCTGGCCTGGCATAATCGAGAATACCTGCTGATACCGCTGCATTCGGCCTTCGACTCCCAGGAATCCACTCCACGCTTGAGCGCCTCGTTCCGGGGCAGGCGCTGGATGCCGGCCGCCAATCCCTTTCTCAACCAGCCCGGCGCGTTCCGCCAGTTACGGCCATAATGCACACCGAGATGACGGGTATAGCCGCCGAACAACTCATCCGGTCCCTGGCCCACTAAGGCGACCTTCACCTCTTGGCGGGCGCGCTCGCAGACGAAATACATGGGCACGATTGAGGACGCGGCGATGGGTTCCTCTAGAACCGACACGATCCGGGGCAGCGCGCGTTCGAAGGTTTCCCGGCTGAGTTTGACCGGCGCGTTCCGGGCAGCAAAGATCCGGGCGGTCTCCGCCGCGTCGACAAGTTCGTCGTCCTTGTAGGCGGATTGGCCGTATCCCACGGTGTACGTGGGCCAAGCGTCGCTATGAAGACTCATCAAGCCGAGCAGAAGGCCGGAATCTACCCCCCCGCTCAGCAGCAGGCCCAAAGGTACGTCGCTGAGGAGATGCCGCTTTAGCGCCCGCTGGTAGATGTCAAGCAACTCTTCTCTGGCCTCCGCGCCGACTTCGCGGGCGAAAAAGGTTTCTGCTGAAACCGGTACCAACGCTCGACGCGCCAGTCACCATTTTCGAAGACCGCCATCGTGCCGGGCGCCAGCTTGCGGATGCCTTGATAGAGCGTCAGCGGCGAGGGCGTATAGCGATAGCGAAGAAAGAGATTCAGGGCCGTCACGTCCACGGCGGGTCGTTCCGGGAGTGCGGCAAGAATGGCTCGCAGCTCCGACCCGAACAGAACCGATCCGCCGTCGACTCGGTAATACACCAATTTAATCCCCATGGCGTCCCGGGCAAGGATCAGTCGCTGACATCGCACATCCCAGAGGGCGAGGCCGAACATGCCGTTAAGATGATTGAAGACCTCGGTACCCCATTGCTTGTAGCCATGGAGGATCACTTCCGTGTCGCAGCGGGTGCGAAAGATGTGGCCCAACCCCTCCAACTCGTGGCGCAATTCGGGGAAATTGTAAATTTCCCCATTGAACACTACCCAAACGGACTCTTCTTGATCCGCCATGGGTTGATGACCACCCTCCAGGTCGATGATCGACAGGCGTCTGAAGCCGAGGCCCAACGCGCCGGAAAAGAAATACCCCTCATCGTCTGGACCTCTGGGGACGAGCGTTGCAGTCATGGCCTTGATCGTGGCTGGCGCGACTGGTTGTTGATCGGCGAAGTGATACTGACCGCAGATGCCGCACATGGGCTTAGAGGGTCCTACAGCGAGGTGAACAGCAAACAGAGGCTTCTGAAGAGCTGTGCCTGAGCCCAGCGGTGCATGGGTACGTTATCCCAGCCCAGAAGGAGCCGCCGCGAGCGAAACGACCCATCGGACTTCACCCAATGCGCCAGCAAGTCGTTCAACGTGGTTCTCAATCGGTCGTCGAGTTCCGGAAAGCGCCCGCGCAACAAAACGCCTAGGTTGATGCACTCGGCGTAGTCGTAAAGTTCCTGACGATACACCGTCAATCGGGGCGCTCGGGAAAAAGGTTTCGGCAGACCACTGCCATCGAACAGATGGCGAGCGTAGTAGGCCACTCCCGCCTTGATTGCCTTCCGGCAACCTTCATCACCGGTCAATGCTTCGATCTTGGCGAGCGCCTTGAGCACGAAACAGGTGTGAAAGTGGTCGACGAAATCTCGGACTTCGTCGCTGGCGTAAAACCAGGACCCGTCAGACTGCTGTGATGTCAGTACAAAATTGAGATTGCGCTCGGCGATGCGTCGATAATCATCACGCCCGAATTGAACCGCCGCGCTCATAAGCAGGAACGCCCGGTAGGCGCTGGCGTTGATGACACCCCCTTGTTTGTCGAGGGGGTTATAGCCTGCTGTAGCAATGTCCGCCGCAAGCTCTCGGTCCTGGATATCTTTAGCCGCGTGGTCGGCAATGGACTGCATGATTTCCAGCCACCGCCCTTTGCCGTCGATCCGTTGCACGGCGGAAAAGGCTTCGTAGACGTAGGGCGCGGTGGTGACGAGCGGCGTGCCGGCGGCCATGACACCGGTCCGAGTGACCCAGTCGAACGGATAACCCCAGCAGTAATGCTTGTAACCCGGACACCGGGTTTGTTCAAGGATGTTCAAGAAGTGGGCCGCCCGGTCGTAGTATTTGCTCTCGCCGGTCCGTTGCGCCAGCAGCGCGAAACCCATGGCGTAATGCGCGTCCGCGATGGGGAAGCGCTGTTTTTGCCAAAAGAGCTGCCGCGCGGCGGGCACAAAGGCTTCACAGAAGATCATCGGCGCGACAGCCAGCATCCCTAGCGAAGGCTTCCGGTAGTAGAGCGCTTTCGCCGGTCCACCGATGGGGCCTGCGAAGAAACTCTGATGATCGTAGGATGTCTCGCCGTAGCCGTCGAGCCAAGCAATGAAGCGGCGCAGGGTCGAGTGCAGGGTATCGGGAAGTTGTGAGTTCACGGGTACGCTGTTTTGAGAGGCTTCTGTTGCTCCAGACTAAAACTTCTGGTCAACCTGATTCCATCCAATTTTGTCGAACAACCGTTCGTACACAGCGCCGGTGATGTTGCCCACCTCCTCCCAGGAATACTTTCGGTTTCCATACTCCATAATCTCGCTGCGAGCCTGTTGCAGATTGGCGAACAAATCGCCGCGAAAAAGGCATGAATTTTGTCCGCCAAATCGTCAGCATCCTCGGATCGACAAATCATTCCGGTTTTCCCTTCTATGATGTCTTCTCGGAACGAACCTATGTCGGTCGCAATTACCGGCAACCCGAAACCGTAGGCTAAAAACTGTAGGCCACTTTGAAAAATGGCTTTGTAAGGTAAAATGAGAACGTCCGCCGACTTGAAAAAAATCTCTACCTCGTCGTCCGGTATAAAATTAATCCTTTTAACGACGTACTGACCCAAGCCATACCGCTCGATTACCGATTCGATATTGTTCCAATAATCCTCGCACCCTCTCTCTCTATCCGCCCCGCAACGACCAGCCGGAACCGATCATCGGTCTTCACCAAGTAATTCAACGCCTCAATGGCATACTCCAAACCCTTATAGTTGGCAACCCTGCCGAAAAACAGAAGGACCTTGTCTTCCTTCCCTAAACCCAGCCTGTCCCGCGCTTCCCGTCCAGTAAGATCCGTCTTGGGCAGCGTGTTATTGATCCCGAACGGGATGACGCTGACTTTGTTTTCCCGAACGCCAAACTCTTCGATCAACTGCATTTTCATCATGTTGGTATGAACGAAAATATGATCAACCAAGGCATACAAAATTCTCAAGGTCAGGCGGTTATAAATACTGTCACAATTATCCCTTTGCTTTTCATTCACATTATGGGCGGTAAAAACGATTTTTTTACCCATCAGTTTATAATAGAGATTCATCAGGATTCGATCCAACAGCACGAATCGATTGGCCCAGAGAATATGGAAAAGGATGGAATCAGACTTGACCGTATATTGTAGGAGCCTCAAATAATATCGACCGATCCGAGCGATCTTTCGTGGGCGGGACGCCGCTGGATTGGTATCACCACGCAAATTCAGAAATTTAACTTTGGGATCAATTAAAACCTCGGACGGTTTAAATTCGTCGCTACCAATAAAATCGACTTCAATTTCTCTAGTAACCAAGGTATTCAATAAACCGAACGCATAGGGTCGGTCACTCCCTCCTGTCAGCAAGGAAACTTTCAATGGCCTCTCCCCATGCATGTCAGGGTCGAATCGATTCGAGTTCTTGGAATTCCCTCATCGGTTGTGCGCCATGCTCACGATCCAAGACCGAGAAATCCTGCTCGGGATCATAAAAGACGATCTGACTGCCAGAAAATTCGAACTTGAAGGGAACGTGAATGAACTGGCTCAATCGCTCGCGGACCTGGTTTTGCAGACTGGGAGGAACGAACAACACCATGAATCCGCCACCGCCAGCGCCGAGAATCTTTCCGCCCAGCGCGCCCGCCGCGATGGCCTGCTTGTACATCTCGTCCACCTGTGAATTGGAAATCTTGGCGCTGAACGCCCGCTTGACCTGCCAAGCCCTGTCAAGCAATTGACCGAACTGGGTAATATCCTGATCCCCGTACAGAATCGCCATGCCTTCGCTCACCATCTCGGTCAACGCAGCCAAGTGCTGCTTCTTTTCATCGATATTCTGGACGTAGCTCTGGGCCACATCGGAAGCCGTTCGTTTGATTCCGGTGTAGAACAGCATCAAATGGGCTTCCAGTTGCCGTAGGCGGTCGACGGACAGCGTCAACGGCCTGACCGTGATTTCTCCGTTGGGGGAAAAAATAACGTGATTCAACCCGCCGTGGGCGGCGGCGGTCTGATCCTGCGAGCCCACGGTTTCCTGCAGGACCTCCTGTTCGATGTACACGCTCTCCAACGTCAGTTGCTGTTTGCTGAGCATTTTGCCCCGCAGCCCGTACAGAGCATGCAGCAGGCCAACGGTAAACGAAGAGCTGGAGCCCATGCCGCCCCGGGCCGGTAGATCGCCCACATGATGAATCTCCAAGCCCCGATCCCAGTTCAGATAACGCAGCACCCCGCGGACCGCCGGATGGGATATTTCATCGATGGTGCGGCAATTTTCGCTTTTGATGTAAGCAATCCGGAACCGATGATCGAAAAAGGGCGGATAGTAACGACAGGCCAGATAACAGTATTTGTCGATAGTCGAGACCAGCACGCTCCCGCCGTGATTCCGATACCAAGCGGGATAATCCGTCCCACCGCCAAAGAAGGAAATCCGAAACGGTGTCCTGCTGATAATCATGCGCCGGTTCCCCCTTGTTTACCGTCAAACAGGCAACGCTCCACCAGATCGCACAGGATATGACCAATCGTGATATGCGCTTCCTGGATATGCTGGGTGCTCTTGCTGGGAACGCCGATTACGATATCCGCCAGTTCGTGAATCTGTCCCCCGCTTCCCGCAAGGCCGATGGTGCGCAGGCCGATCTTCCGGGCGACTTCCATAGCATTAAGCACGTTTTTGGAATTGCCGCTGGTGCTGATGCCGATTAGGGTATCGCCTGGCGCGCCGAACGTCTCGACCTGTCTGGCGAAAACACCTTCGTAACCAAAGTCGTTGGTGTAGGCGGTGAGAAACGAGGTGTCCGTCGTTAGGGCGATCGCCTTCAGACCCGGCCGCCTAAAGTCCTGGGTCAGCGTGCTGACAAACTCGGCGGCGATATGCTGACAATCGGCGGCGCTGCCACCATTTCCGCACAACAGCAGCTTACCCCCCGCCGCGAAGGATTCCGTCAAGAGTTGCGCGGCGCGCACCAGCGATTCCAGGCATTGCCCGGCGACTCGATGCTTGGTCTCCGCACTTTCCAACAGGTGGGCCCTGGCTCTTTCACGCATTTGGGTGGATATATCCATTTTTAACTTCTCTGTTGCAGTAAATGTTCGATCCTGCTCGCTGCTTCTTCTAAATCGGCGACCACGAAATCTGATCGCACCTGTTTGTTAGCGTCGGTTTCCCGGCCATAGCCGGTCAGTACCAAAAAAGTGGTGGCGCCCAGCCGTTGCCCCAGTTCGATATCGCATTCCTTATCCCCAATCACCAAGCTTTCCGGGAGATTGAAACCTAATTCCCGCGCCGCCCGGTTCGGCAAGGCGCTTTCTGGCTTGCGGCATTCGCAGTGATCCTCAGGCCGGTGCGGGCAGTAATAAATTCCGTCCAGGGAAATCCGCTCCTCGTGCAGCAGTTCGCGCAGGCGCGCGTGAATCTGGTCGAGCCGCGCCTCATCGAAATAACCCCGGCCGATGGCTGACTGGTTGGTGATCACCACCAGCCCCAGTCCCAACGCTTGGATCTTCCTCAAACCTTGGGCTGCACCCGGCAGCAATTCCACACCAGCCGGGTCCGAGAGGTAATGGCGTTCGACGATGATTGTCCCGTCGCGATCCAACAGGACGAAACGGCGCGGCGGTTTCATGGATAGGGTGTCGTTAGCCCGGCAAGAAACTTATCCGCTAGGGCGTAGGATTCCGGCGTGCCGATGTCGAGAAAAGGGCCTGTCGCCAGGTGGCCGTAAAAATCCTCGCCGATCCAGGTGGGGAAAATCTCCCGTTCCAAGGAAACCGGTCTGGTTGTGGGGATCGACTGGAGGAGTTGCCGGGCAAGCAAATAGACCCCGGCATTGATCGAGCCCGGCTCCGAAGTTTCCCGTTTTTCCTGGAACCGGAGAATCCGCCCGTCCGTGGCTACCTGAACGCTGCCGAAGCGTCGGGTATCGGAGATGTTTACTAGAAGCATGGTCGCCGCTGCCTGACACGAGCAATGCCGCCGCCAAAATTTAGCGAAATCAACGCCGCAGTAGGAATCGCCATTCAACACCAGCGCGGTGTCCGACTGGATTGAAGGGCAGCGCCAGCCGCAACGCCTAGCGGTCCCGAGAGGAGTCGATTCCCGCGAGTAGCTCAACCGCAGCCCTGATCGTAATTTGACCGAACCGTGCTTCGATCTGCTCCCCTAAATACCCGGTGCACAACACCACATCTTTTATTTGCCAGGCAATCAACTGGTCTAAAAGATATTTTAGAAATGGATGGCCGCTCTCGGCCAGTACCTTGGGCTGGTTTTCCACGACGGATTTCAATCGGGTGCCCAATCCTCCGGCGAGAATGACTGCGGTCGGATTGATCCTGAGCGACCATTAGCCTGGATTCGATTTGATGTCTGGTGCAAACATTCACACGGATGTTTTATAAAACTTTGTCCCAATAGACGAGCATGTCCCCGAGGGTTTTTTCCAGTGGAATTTCCTGTTGCCATCCGGTTTCCCGCTGAAACTTCTGGCTGTCTCCGAAAATGATCGGTTCATCGGTGGGTCTTAACAGCTTGGGATCCTGCCATATCTCGAAATCAAAGCCGGTTAACCCGCGGAGAATGTCAACGATCTCCTGGATTTCATAGACTTGCCCGCCGCTAAGATTATAGGCCTCACCCATCGTTGCCTTATCCAAGGCCAAATCGAAAGCCCGGATCACATCCCGAACGTCGGTAATTGCCCTTCGCGCCTTCAGATTGCCCACCCTCAGCGTTTTTCGGCCTTAATGCCCTTGACTATTTCCACCAATCTTTGGGTGAAATCCGCACAAACGTCATTGACCTTTCCTGGTCCGGTCGTATTGAAAATACGGACTGCAATCGATTTGATGCCAAAATTTTTGTAGTACTGGTAACCCAGCATTTCCTGGGAGACTTTTGACACGCCATAGGGATGAAGGGGTTTTAGTGCATGATCCTCCCGTACCGGAACCTCGTCTTCTATCACGTAACCATATTCCGCGCTGCTACAGGCATTTAGAATTTTGCAGTTCAATCCTAATTTTTTAACGGCCTCGAACAGGTTTATCGTACCAATCACATTGGTCTCCATCGTGTACCACGGATCCTCCCAGGAAACGGTCGGGTAACTTTGAGCCGCTAGATGAAAAATTTTTTCTGGTTGGAATTCCTGCAATAAATTGTAGACCTTTGCTAGATCTCTAATATCGCATTCCTCGACCCGGCCTTGTGGTTTTGAATCGCGCAGGTCGGTGGTAGGCCGGAAATAGGTGGCTAGCACATCCTCACCTTTCCTTTCCAGCAGATCAACCAAATGGACGCCCATGAAGCCGCCATAGCCCGTTACCCACACTCTATTTGACATTTTTTCTGCCAGCGTTTGAGTGGATGACTTCCAGCAAGAGTATTGTGATTCCAGTAAATCGAAACAGCTTCATGAGCGTAGGAGATCATCAAAATAATCTATTGTTTTGGGAAGACCTTCTTCTAAATTGACTTTTGGAGACCACTCAAGGCACGATTGTGCTTGCGAGATTTCAGGTTTGCGCTTTTGGGGATCATCGGCGGGCAAATCCTGAAAAACGATTTTTGATTTTGAATGGGTCAATGCGATAACTCGCTGAGCCAGCTCCAGTATGGTAAATTCATTAGGATTTCCGAGATTAATGGGACCCGTGATTTGATCCGGGGTCTTCATAAGACGCAAAAGCGCCTCCACCAAATCATCCACGTAACAGAACGAACGGGTCTGCGATCCATCGCCATAGATCGTAATCGGTTCTCCTTTGAGGGCCTGCACGACGAAATTCGAAACCACGCGGCCATCGTTTGGGATGCATGCGTGGGCCATAAGTATTGAAGATTCTGGCCACTTTAATTTTCAGGCGATGTTGTCGATGGTAGTCGAAGAATAAAGTCTCCGCGCATCGTTTACCTTCGTCATAACATGCGCGGGGGCCGATGGGATTCACGTTGCCCCAATAAGTCTCGACCTGCGGATGCACCTGCGGATCCCCATATACCTCAGAAGTCGAGGCTTGCAGGATTCTGGCCTTCACTCTCTTGGCCAACCCTAACACATTGATCGCGCCGTGCACGTTTACCTTAGTCGTCTGAACGGGGTCATTTTGGTAATGTATTGGTGAAGCAGGGCACGCAAGATTGTAGATCGCATCGACTTCGACGTAGAGGGGAAAGGTGATATCGTGGCGAAGCACCTCAAAGTAAGGATTGTCGTATAGGTGGGTGATGTTTCTTTTGGTTCCCGTATAAAAATTATCGACACAAAGAACATCATTCCCCTGTTCAAGTAGGCGCTCGCAGAAGTGCGAGCCATGAAACCCGCGCCACCCGTCACCATAATGCGAATATTTTCGTCGTCTTTCATCTTTTTACTCTATTCCACGATTTCTTTAGTGGGGCTTTGCTCTACCCGATCATCAACAGTCAAGGCAAATACTAATTGGTCAGATTTAGGAGTAATCGGTCCCAGTTACCGCGAGCCAGTAGCTTTGCCGAACGCCAATTATGGATCACCTTTTTTCGTGACGTTTGATCCAAACATCATTTCGACGGGACGGTACTTCCAGCTAACCTGAGGAGGATTCAATTTGCCCCCAATCGCCTCCGCCAAATCGTATAATTTGTTTAGCAGGACTTCGTTACCGTAGAAATAAGGGAGGAAGGTTTGCAGATAGTTGAGCGATGCGGCTCTGGTGCGCGCCGTATCCTCCAGCGATCTCAGATGACCGATGCTTAAACTTAATGACAAGATCAGGGTATTCAGGCTCTTTTCGCTTCTTTCCATGTTCCAGTTCAAACTTCCAACAGTGCCAATCCGGTAATAGCATTTGGCGTCCCGCACGAATTTCACATCCTTGGTATGGGTCACTAGCCTGCAAATGTATTCGCCGTCATCATCGCCCGAGCTGGTCAATCGTTCATCCCAGGGTCCCGCGAGTTCCGCGAGCCGGCGACTAACAAGCCATACCGCCGGGTTCATCCAAGCATTATCGTTGAACTTGGTCATGATCCAATCGACAGGGCTCAAATCCCGCCACAGCGGGTCGGGATCAAATTTGGCTTTCTCGGGACGGAAGAAGAACTTGCCCCAGGCTGAGGTAAGCAGGCTAAGGGAATTCCTTCCATCCTCCGCCCTAGCAAGCTGGTGGGAAATCTTCTCCGGGTGCAAAAGGTCATCGGCGTCGAGCCATTGAATATAATCCCCTTGAGCCAGACTCAAGGCTTTATTTCGTGCGCCGCAGGCTCCAGTATTTACTTGTTTTACCACTTTAACGAACCGTGACTCCAAGCTCTTCGCGACTTCGAACGTCTGGTCGGGCGAGCCATCATCGACGACGATGACCTCCTTGTTCGGCCACGTTTGATGGATCGCGGACAGCATGGTCTCGTGAATCCACTTTTCGGCTTTGTAGGCCGGAATAAGAATGGAAACTAGGCAGTTCATTGTTTCATCTCAATCGTGTAATTTTGGTTGAGTCTATTTTGTAAGGTATTCAACCCGCGAGCCTATCTCTCGGCTTCTGATCCCGTGAGGGAGTCAAGAACCTGCGCTCTCTTAGGTATATGGCCGCAGTTCTCAAGCTATCGATTGTACTGAGTCGAAATGAAGGTTTCTCCGCCACAACTTTGTGACAAAAATCAGCGAAGCGTGTACTGACAGTCTCCATTGAAAAGTTTCGCACGACGAACTGACGCGAAAGTTCGCCGAGAGTTGCAAGCCTATCAGGATATTCAACGAGTTCGCGGATATCCTTAATAAGACGCGCATTGCTGGGATTACCATCCCCTATGCCGTAAATACCTTTGTAATAGAATGTTTCAGCGCTCTCTGGCGTAAGCAGACTTGAGAAACCCCGCTCTCCCACGATGATTACGGCTTTCCCAAAAGCCATTCCCCTGAGTGCGGAACCACCCATGCCAACGATGATATCTGCGGCGGCATAAGCCGGCCGGGGATCGAGAAGCGCTCCAGTGCATATTACGGCGGACCGCCCCAATTCAGCATTGGCTTCGCTAGCCAGCCGTTCGAGCCTGGCGCGAGCTGACCCTTCACCCACGATTATGAGCCGGAGCGGGAGATCGTGGCCCAACGTGCGGATGGCATCCACGGTCCGGATCAGACTCTCAGCTTTCATCCAATCGCTCAGTCGCGAAACCGTTACTAGAGAGATATCTCCTTTCGCTATGCCGTAATGATCACGGAAAGGTTGCGGATCGACAACGCCGGGCGCGTTATAACGAACATCGACCGGCGGCACAACGAGTTCCACCTGCCGGCGATTCGCCGCTTTCGCTTTTGCAACAAGTTCGGGAACCCCAAAGGTTGTTGGCAATCGCTTTGGTAACACGCGGGTTAGTTCCATCATCATGTCCGATACCACCATCGGAATCCGCATCGGTAAATGTACGGAGTAATAAGCGTCTAGACATCTGCCACCAGTCCCAGGCATGGATTAGATCAGGTTTTTCACGTCGTACTGCATCACTTAGAGCACGCATCCGCGCGAGCGATGGATGGAATCGCGCGTCAGGGGCTGGTAGAAAGCACAGACCTTTCTCCTCGATCAACCTGACCATTGGGCCTGGCTGCGCGAACATCACGACTTCGAGCCCATGCAGATCGCGTAGCGCGGTGGCAAGCTCGATCGCATTCACCTGCGTACCGCCTACCTCCAGTCGATGGGCATAAACGAGAATCTTCATTTCGATATCCCGAGCAAGAATCTATGCAGCGAACTCATGTGAAACGCAAACGCTCAAGCAGCCGTTGCATGGGTTGTGGAATCCGCTCCAACGAAACCAATCGGAAGAGAGTCCGAATCGAATAGAACCCACTCAGAATTAGCATCAAAGCCCCAACACCGTAAGCCCAAATAGCTGGTAATAGATAAAATCCACCAAATACCATCGTAATCGAAAAAAGAAAGAGCAGACCGATTTGCCAATTGGCGACCGACCAGTGAAACCCGCTGAGCCGCCGCACGATTAGGTAGATGATCAGTCCGTGAAAGACATACGATCCAAAGAAAGCAATACCAGCGCCATTTAACCCAAACGCTTTCACACACAACCACGTCAAACTGACGTTGACGACCGTCCAAGCCACCTCGGTGGCTATGAAAATGACCTGCCGGTTCTTCGCCACGATGATGAAACCGATCGGCCAGGTGATCACCCGCAGCGCGATCCCCAGGCAGATCCAGCGCAGCACCTCCACCGCCTCGTAAAACTTGGCGCTGTAAAACAACAGGATGACCAGGGGGGCAAACGTGAGGGTGGCGATTACTCCGGGTCCGGCCAACAACAGACTCACCTGCGTCTGTTCGTTGACCAGCCGATTACACTGGGGATGGTCCTCGGCAACGCCGACCAAACGAGGATAGAAATCGGCTCCCATCGCCTGAAGGATGATCCCCACATAAAGCCCCCCCAGGGTCCAAGCCGCTGAATAAAACCCAGCGGCTTCCAGCCCATCCAGGCGCAGCACAATCGCTCGAACAACGTAAGCCGCTCCCATCATCAGGATGCCGCTCGCCATGAACGCGAAACCCAGTTTCAGGAGCGACGCCGCTTCCCGCCGCACTTCGGCTCTGGTCATGACCGGATATGCGATTTCGACCTTTCGGCTGTACCACCAGGAAACCGCCAGCCCCAGAGCGGCGACGGCGACCAGCGAAGGGACTACCCCCTGCTCACCCAGAAAATACACCAACAGGATGCTGAAGATCGCTCCCATCAGCGCCCCCAACACCCCGATCTTGGCCAGATCGGCGATGCGCCGCAGTCCCTGGATCAGCGCGCCCTGCCCCACGGCCACTGCACGGAAAAACACCGCGAGCCCCAGTAGCGCCACCGCACCAGCGTGCCGGTCGCTACCGAAGGTTAGAGTGGACAATGGCCCGGCAAGTACCACCACCAGCACCGCGCCAAAGATTCCGAGCAAAACTGCTGTGCGGTGCAGTACGATAACGGTGCGAGCGATCCGGGCCTCGTCTCCGGTGCTAACCGATTCGGCGATCTGGCGTACCCCACTGCTACCGATACCCATGCTGGCGATGGCCAGAGCAAGATCAATGATCGAGCTGTATAAGCCCATCAAGCCGAACCCGGCCGGTCCTAGCATCACTGCCATCGCCTTGGTGCGAATAACACCAATGCCAATCGTCAATACCGACGAACCTCCGATCCAGACCGACGACTTCAAAATCTGGCTATAGCTCGATTTCTCGGCCGTGGCTACTTCCGCTGCTGGCGGCAACTCAGATGGCGCGGAAGCGGCGGGTGGATTATCGTTAAGATGGGTTGCGGACATAGCGGCCGAGTTCGGACCCTTGATCAATCACAGCGGACCCTTGCCTGGAGAACCAATTAAATGGCCTTCGTCATGATGGCAGCCTACACTAATTACCGCCGTGACCCGCGCGTGAAGCGCGAGGCGGAGGCGCTCGTGGAAGCAGGTCACCGCGTCATATTTCTGGCGCGCCGCCAGCCCGGCGAGCCGAACCGCGAGATGATTGCAGGCGTGGAGGTCATAAAGACGCCTGGCCTGAAAAACAAATGCACCTCTTTCACCGAGTACCTGATCGACTACGGCCTGTTCTTTTTTCTGATCGCTCTGCACCTGTTGCGACATCCGCTGCGCTACCGACTCATCCACATCAATAACATGCCCGACTTTCTGGTGTTCGCGACATGGCTGCCGCGCTGCTCGGCCGTCCGGTGATCCATGACATTCACGATCTGATGCCCGAACTGTATCTGGAAAAATTTACCACCGGAGAAAAGCACTGGGTGATTCGGGCGCTCGAAACCCAGGAACGTTGGGCTGGCAAATTTGCCTCGGTGGTGCTCACCGTGGAGGAACGCTTGAAGGATATCTTGGCCGAGCGGGGCATTCCGCGCGACAAGATCTACGTGCTGATGAATCTCCCCGACGAACGCATTTTCGCCCCGCGCCCGCCGCTTGCTCCCAAGTCGTCCGACGCGCCGTTCGTGCTGGTGTACCACGGCACCCTGGCGCGTCGCCTCGGCTTGGATATCGCCATCGAGGCCGTATCCAAGGCCAGGGACATGATTCCCCGCCTGGAATTGCGCATCATCGGCGCCGGCGAGGAACGCGACCGCCTGATCGCATTGCGCGACCGGCTGGACCTGCAAGAAATAGTGACGTTCAGCGATGGATTCGTGCCGGTGGAACAGATTCCCGCGCTGCTCCAAGACGCGGATGTTGGCCTGATCCCCCTGCGCATCCACAGCGGTACCGACATCATGCTCCCCACCAAGTTGCTCGAATATGTCAGCGTGGGCATTCCTTGCATCGTACCCAAGACCGGCACGATCACCCGCTATTTCGATGAAGAGATGGTGCGGTTTTTCGAGGCTGAGAACAGTGATTCGCTCGCCGAGGCTATCATCGATCTTTACCGAGACCCCGCCAATCGGATTCTGCTCGCGCGTCAAGCGACCGAGCGTTTTGGCAAAATTTATCATTGGAGCGAACACAAGAACGCTTATACCCAACTCGTCGAGCGGTTGCTCCAGAAATAGGAAGGCCGCACAACCCCGTGCGTTCCTGTGATTCTAGATGGGCGGGGTACTGCAATCGATGGAATCTTAATGCCGTTCCAGGCGCGAGGCGCGGCCGATCCCAAAGTAGAGCAGGCCCGCGGTCTCAGCTTGGTTCTGATCCCAGAAATTGCGCCCGTCTAGAATGATCTCCACACCAGCCCTGCGCCAAGCAGCGAAGTCAGGATGCGCGAATTCCTCATGGGCTGTGCTGAGTACGACCATACGGGCAGCTTCCGCCACGCCAGGCTCGAAACCGGCCTGACGCAGATCCTCGTCGGTGTAATGGGGATCTTGTATCGTCACCCGCGCATCCCGTTGCTGGAGTGCGTCTCGCAGCGCATAAGCCGGGCTAAAAGCCTCTACCTTCACCCCTGGTCGAAAGCCTAAACCCAGGATATGCACCCGCTGGCCGTGCAAGGGCTTCCATAAGGCCGCCACGCGATCCAGCTCACGAGCGGGCTGTTGGTCATTGATTTCGCGCGCCGCTTCGGGAATACGCTGAACAATGCCGAGCCGCCGCGATTCGCGTGTTAAAAAGTAAGGATAAACTGGTACACAATGACCACCTACGCCGATCCCCGGTAACAGTAGATTCGCTTCGCCATCGGTATTTGCTGACTTCCGAACTCGCTCAAAATCTACCCCTGCCACTTCGCAAAAAGCCGCCAGCTCATTAGCCAAGGCGATATTTACATCACGATAAAGCATGCCCAGTAGCTTGGTCATTTCCGCCGCTTCAAGCGTACCGACATCGTCGACAGGTGCTTTCAGATATTGCTTATAAAGCGCTACCGCTCTGTCGCTTGAAACGGCATCATAACCACCCACAACCTTGGGGGTTGTCTCAAGCCGCGCTAATATCAGATTAGCCTTCACTCGCTCCGGACTATAGGCAACATAAAAATCTTTACTGACTTTCAAACCGCTTTGTTTCTCTAATACTGGAATCAAGTATTGCCGGGTTCCACCAACGGCTACCGTGGTTTCATAGATCACCAATGTTCCAGGTTGCAGACCCTTGCCAATTTCCCTTGAAGCCTGCTGGAGAATACTGAAGTCAATAGTCTGATTAGCGGTTAAGTGGGCTGGAACAATCACGATAATCGCATCCGATTTGGCGGAAGCTTCGGCGGTATTTGTCGTAGCGGTTAGCCTACCAGTTTTATGTAAATCAACCATCAGTTCGGGTAAGCCAGGTTCTTCATAAGGGCAAAGGCCCGAAAAAATGGCTTCTACAAGCATCGAGTTGATATCACATACAGTTACTACAGCCCCATGTTTACCAAGCACGCAGGCAAGAGGAAGCCCAATTCGACCACCACCCACCACAGTAATATTCATACTAACTTACTGCATATGTTCATAAACTAAAAGATCTCCGATAAATAAATCTTATCAAAGGTAAAAATTAAAAATCCGCATGAAATCTTTCCTATTAGCTCGCGCCATCGCACCGCAACACAACCTTTATTGTTTTAAAGAGTATCTTCAGATCCAGTAGTAGCGAGCAGCTTCGAATATAGCGAATATCCATCCTTACCATTTCATCAAATGTAGTCTTACTACGGCCTTCTACTTGCCACAACCCGGTGATGCCAGGTTTCGCATCCAAGATACGTTTGAGGTGCCAAGATTGATAACTATCTGCTTCGTAAGGCAATGGTGGTCGGGGACCCACCAAGCTCATTTCACCTTTCAGTACATTAAACAGTTGCGGTAATTCATCAATACTGGTTTTACGAATAATTTCACCCACCCACGTTACTCTCGGATCAGTTTTAATCTTATATAATGGTTTTTCCACGCTCCCCTGATTGATATTATCCAGATCCCCTTAATTAGCTGTGCGACATACTCCCGATGGATCTGATCATCGTTATTAACATACATCGACCGAAATTTATAGAAAGTAAAAGAACGGCCTTTCTGTCCCAACCGCTCCTGCTTGAAAATAATTGGCCCTGAAGAAGTAGTTTTAATCAGTAAGGCTGTCAATAACATCAATGGAGAAAATAGCAATAGCGCAAGTAAAGATCCTATGATATCCAAGCTCCTTTTTAGCGGATACTCAACCGAAGAAGACGGTGCTGCAAGATGCTCTGGCGAGCAAATACAAAGATTTTGAAAAGATTGATTTTCTATTAACAAGCGTTGAAAAATCTGATCGGGATAAGTGCCGGTAGTAATGGTAAAAGGAAGTTTGCCATGACCATTGACCGCCTTCTTAATACAAGCCTGTACCCCTTCCTTATCGGTATTAGGCAATAGCAAGCCCACGACACCCTCATCGATATAGCCAAGAGCGTCAGTCTCACGAATACCATTTTGAAGAGGATAAAAAAGATTGTTGAATTTCTCTATGACAATTTGAGAATTAATCTTCTCTTCAGCGTCATAATGGAACATAGCAATCGACAACGGAGTATTCCAACGGTCAGAGCGAGATTTCTCACGTCGTAGTAAATCTATAAAGTAGGACTTTGGAAGAAACTGATTTTTCACAAAGCTTTTTTTAGTTAGCATAAACGCCAATCCCTTTTAAAATTGAGATCGATTGATTCAAAAATGGAAAACGGTATAAACCATGCTAACCAAGTCAAAAGTGCACCATTGAATCAATAGATTGAAAGCGGTCATAACAGAGGATAAATGGGTCTAGAGCCACTGATCAACCCATTCATCACCTTTTGAAAGAGCTGATCGCGATATCAAAATAAGGAGGAAAGAAGCTCAACAGTAGCCGTTAAAAATCCAGCTTCATCATTCAGCAAGACTAGGCTCTAGAATAAAATACAGTCTTTACAGAATTGCGCGGTGTAAGGCTGAAACCACCTGATCTTGCTCTTCAATACCCATCTGTGGGAATAGAGGCAGGAGAATGGTTCGATCTTGCGCTTGTTCACTGCGGCGCAAATGCTGACAGTGGCCGACAGCACACTGGCACTGCTTTTTGGCTCCACACGACCAAGTAACGGCGGCGGCATAAGCGGGCTCCCGATGCGAACACATGATACCTCGACGGGTGGCGATCCCGGCATCCAGCATCGATTGCATCACCTGTCGTTGATCGTAGCCCTCTCCCAAGCGAACGCAGAAACTTTGCCAGTTGCCGCGCGCCCAGTCTGGCTCAACCGGCAACTCGATCCTTGGAACCGCTGCCAGCAGCGAGCGATAACGGTCAGCCAACTGCCGACGCCGACTGACGATCTCCGGCAAACGCTTGAGTTGCTCGCAGCCGATGGCTGCCTGGATGTCCGTCATACGGAAATTGAAACCCAGCGCGGGGTAACTCTCAAAAACCACTTGCGCGGAGCTATGTCGCGTGGTGTCAGCGACGTTCATGCAATGCTGGCGCAATAACCGAAACTGCTGATCCCAATCTGGATTGCTCGTGGTCAGCATACCGCCTTCGCCAGTGGTCATCACTTTGCGCGGGTGAAAGGAAAAGCAAGCAATATCGCCATGCGGTTTGCCGATTCGCTCCCAGCGGCCATCTATGCAAATCTCACTGCCGATGGCGCAGGCGGCGTCCTCAATGACCGGCAATTTATGGCGGGCGGCAATGGCCAGAATGCCAGGCAAATCACAAGGCATACCGATCTGATGGACACACAAGATAGCTTTGGTTCGTTCCGTAATTGCGGATTCGATCAGCGTAGGATCGAGGTTGAAAGTCGCCGGGTCTATATCCACGAATACCGGAATCCCACCACAATACCGGATACTGTTCGCCGTCGCGATAAATGAATGACTGACGGTGATGACCTCATCGCCTGGCTGAACACCCACCGTCAATAACGCGAGATGCAAAGCGGTAGTGCAATTGGAAACAGCGCAAGCATGTTGGGCGCCAACATAGGTGGCAAAAGCCTGTTCAAATCTCGCCACGGCCGGCCCTTGGCTCACCCATCCAGAGCGCAGGGCCTCAGCGGCCGCCGCAATCTCTTCCTCACCTATCGTTGGCTTGGTAATTGGTATCATTGATGCGGGAACATTCTGGTTGTGATGGAAAATCAACTACTGGGCAGGCTGTTGCGCGCGCCACCATCCCACTAGACTTTTCAGTCCAGCATCAAGCGGGATCGTTGTCTGAAAACCTAACAGCCGCTGCGCCTTGATCGTATCGGCCAAGCGCCGCTGCACCGGGTTAACTTTCCGTTCGGGAAGATGATCGGGGCGTACTGCGGAGCTCATCACTCGCAATAAAGTATCCAGGAGTTGGTTGAGGCTGGTTTCCGCGCCGCTGGCGACATTGAACACTTCATCAGTCGCATCCGACCGCGCCGCTAAAATGTTGGCGCGAGCCACATCCCGAACCTCGACAAAATCCATGGTCTGCTCGCCAGAGCCAAAGATCAGTGGCGGCTCGCCAGCGGTAATCCGCTCCATCCACCGGATCAAAACTTCGGTATAGACGCCAAAAATATCCATGCGCAAGCCGTAAACGTTGAAATAACGCAAGGCGACGTAATCAAGTCCATACATTTCGTGAAAGCTGCGAAGCAAGCCCTCGTTAAAAACTTTGGCGGCCCCGTACAACGTCCGATTGTTGTAAGGCGGGTGTGATTCAGTAATGGGAAAATGATCGGCCATCCCGTAAACCGAAGCCGAAGAGGCGGCAACAACTTTTTCCACCTTGTATTTGACGCATAGCTCCAGCAAATCATAGGTGGCGTTCACCATCACTTCTAACGCTTCTCTGGGCTGTTCGGCGCATTGTGTAATCCGTAGCGCGGCCTGGTGAAAAACCAGATCCGTATTAGCCACCAGCTCCGCCAACAGCCGCCGATCACGAATGTCTCCTTCTAACAAACTCACCGGGCCGCGCGCCAGTGCGTCGGCGAGGTTCTCGGGACGGCCGCGCACCATGTTGTCGAGAGCGACAATTTCGGCGCAGCCTTCATCGATCAACAAGTCGATGATATGCGAACCGATAAATCCCGCTCCTCCAGTCACCAAAACCTTTTTACCTTGCAGTTTCATTCACATGCTCCCGCTTGATCATCATTGCGCCAACCAATGATTCTAGCGGGTACGCCCGCCACTTTGGCGAATGGGGGCACATCTTGCGTCACAACCGCTCCGGCACCCACCATGGCACCGCGACCAACCGTCACGCCGGGTAATAAAACAGCATTGGTTCCAATATCCGCCCACGCTTGCACGCAGACCGGTTTGATCTCCAAATCGGTTTGAATGATGGGGATATCCACCGGCACGCCAGTATGCGCCGAGCCCAAAACTTTAGCGCCAGGCCCCCACCCCACATGGTCTTCCAACACCAAGTCACGGGCATCGAAATAACTTTGCGGCCCGATACACGTGTGATCGCCGATTATGCAGCGGCCATCGAATCGTCCTTGTAGGTAAACTTGGCTGCCGATGAAAACGCCAGCGCCGATTTCAAAAGTTTCGGGATGTTTGAAACCGGCTCCAGGCTCTACTCGCAAACCCGCGCCGCAGCACCGTGTCAAGGCCTGCCAGAACGCCTGGCGCATCGCCGCATCGAACTCCCCATCGCCGTGCGCAAACCGGCCGTACATCTCACGCAAATTTTCCGAACTGAAGGTCTGGCGTAGATAGTCGGCCAATGCGAGAACGAAATCTGGATCGGGCGTTGCTTCCCGCCGTCCATGAACCGCACCAACCACGCGCGACCTTCCCAGGGTTCCAGTCATAGCGCTTTCCGGACCGCGGCGCACACCGCTTCAATCTGCGAGTCGGTTAATTCAGCAAACATGGGCAAAGACAGAAATTCGTTTGCGGCTTGCTCCGTTACCGGCAGATCCCCTGCTCCATAGCCAAAGTCGGCATAAGCTTTTTGGAGATGAACCGGAATTGGGTAATGAATCCCAGTTTGAATGCCTTGCGCTTGCAACGACTCTTGCAACAGGTCGCGCTTGGGAGTACGGATGGCGTAGACATGATAGACATGCTTGGCATACGGCATTTCGACCGGCTTTTGCACGTCCACCTCCGCTAGCCGTTCGTTGTAAAGCGCGGCATGACGGCGACGCGCTTCAGTCCAGCCATCTAAATGCCGGAGTTTCACGCGCAAAATCGCACCTTGAACGCCTTCCATTCGATAGTTGAACCCTTTGAGGACATGATGGTATTTGCGCTCCTGCCCCCAATCGCGGAGCATGCGAAGGGTATGCGCAAATTCCTCATTATTGGTGACAACCATGCCGCCTTCGCCATAAGCGCCCAGGTTCTTGCCTGGATAAAAACTGAAACAACCGAGATCGCCGATGGAACCGACTCGTCGGCCCTTATACTCGGCAGCGTGAGCTTGAGCGGCGTCCTCAATGACCAAAAGTCGATGGCGGCGGGCAATCTCCAGCAACGGATCGAGATCAGCCGGCTGTCCGTGCAGATGCACCGGCATAATCACCTTGGTTCGCTCGGTAATGGCGGCTTCGACCTGAGCGGGATCCAAATTATGCGTGCGCGGATCAACATCGACAAATACTGGACGGGCGCCGGCATAGTCTATGGCGGCCACGGTCGCAACGAAGGTGCATGAAACGGTAATCACTTCATCACCCGGTTTGACGCCGGCGGCCAATAGCGCCAGATGCAAGGCGCTGGTGCCAGAATTAACTCCAATGCCAAACTTTCCACCGCTATAGGCGGCAAACTCTTCTTCAAAAGCAGCCACCTCCTTGCCCAGTACGAACTGGGTGCTGGCGAGTGTGGCGCTGACCGCCCTTAATACTTCATCCTGGATACTTTCGTATTGGGCCTTAAGATCGAGAAAGGAACCATAGCGTTCATCCAAATCCATTATTCCATTTTTAAGCGAGTAGTCAGATTTCTCGCCCGCTTCTCAGGAACTCTGAGCAATAAAGGCAACACAATGCCTATTTACTTAAAGGCAAGAAAAAGACTGAGGCCTGACAGGCTGACAGTTAGGCGGCTGCCTTGATGGAGAGAGCCCTGGCATGAGCCGCATCGCCAAAGAGCCACTCAAACTTGACAGGGCGGCCTTCCTCATGCAGAGAACGATTGGCCGCTTCCAATATCCGGACGATCCGCAATCCGGCGCGGCCATCGCTTAACGAACGTTCGCCGTGGGTGATACAGCGGCTAAAGTGCTGCGCTTCAACTCGCAAGGCTTCGGTGATTTCTAGTTGTGGAGCCCACATATCGCCAGTACGATAGCCGATCATGGTCTTATAAAGGTTCTCTTTATTACCGTTTAGTGTAATCCCTTTATCATAAATTTTGATTTTCTCGCTGGGCTCCAGGTCATCATAGAGAACCATTTTACGACTGCCGCCGATCAAGGTTCGGCGCAATTTAACCGGTGCCAGCCAGTTGACATGCAAATGGCCAATCACATTATTTTCAAAGAACAAAGTCAAAAAAGCTATATTGGCGGGTTTATCGGGCACATGACTGATACCGGTCGCTGAAACGGCAATAGGCGTTAGAGGAAATACATAATCCATAATTGATAGATCATGGACTGCTAGATCCCAAATCACATTGATATCGTGCTGGAACAATCCAAGATTAACTCGTACTGAATCATAATAATACAAATCGCCGAGATCGCCATTATCGACTAGCTCACGAATCTTGCGAACAGCGCCGGTATAAATAAAGGTATGATCGACATGCAGCACAAGATTTCGCTGCTCCGCTACCGCAACAAGCTGTTCAGCCTGTTTTACGGTTTCCGTAAGCGGCTTTTCGACAAACACATGCTTGCCCGCTTCAAGTGCCTGCAATGCCAAATGGTAATGGGTAGATACTGGGGTGGCGATTGCGATGGCATCAATCGCTGGATCGGCCAACAAAGCCTGGTAATCAGTCGTTGTATATAAACTTGAATGCCGGCTTTTAGCGACGCCAAGTCGTTTTTGGTCAAGATCGCTGACGGCAACCACTTCAGCTTCGGGAATGTCAGAAAAATTCCGGACCAGATTCGGCCCCCAATAACCATAACCGATAACGCCAATTTTAATCACAATCATTTCTCCTAAATTTAACGCTAAATCCTATCAAGACCCTTAAAAATTTGACGAACGCCTACTTTATCTAATCGCTTTGCAGTCTTCATTCCTTATTATTCAATGACTTCTTTCTTTCGCCGCGTGTCACCGATAATCTTTGACGGTACGCCAGCGACGATCGCGTAATCGGGCACATCATGAGTCACTACGGCGCCAGCGCCGACTAAAGCATTCTCACCAATGGTAATGCCCGCTAAAATAGTCGCATTACTACCAATAGAAGCTTGCGCTTTAAGCCGAGTCTTTACGACTTTCCAATCCGATTCGGTTTGCAGATCACCTTCCTCGGTTACAGCCCGCGGGTAAATATCATTGGTAAACATCACCCCATGACCGATAAAAACCCCATCTTCGATATCAACACCCTCACAAATAAATGAGTGGCTTGAAATTTTACAGTTGGAACCAATAGAAACTCCTTTTTGTATCTCGACAAAGGCACCAATTTTTGTTCCAGAACCGATGCTACATCCATATAAATTGACGAGATCAGGCTGGTAGATAATGACGCCATCACCTAATTGAACATCACTCTTAATCACAACCTTATTCCTCGAAATGAATTAATCAGACCATCGATAACCGCAATAACACGTCATCCATTATTGCACCGTCACTGTATTCGTTCTGGCGGCTGATTGTGCTCCGAGATCGTCCAAGGCTCGATAGGTTAGACTGATCGGTGAGGCCGGCGCTAAGGGAGCAACAGTTACCGTAATAGCGCCATTACAGTTGTTAGTAATCGTGGCTCGTGAAGCTGTCTTCACAATCGCCGCCTGATTGCAGGCCGCATTGGCGGACACCGCAACGCCAGTACCGGTTGAAGTAATGATCGCCCGAGTCACAGTCTTACCTACCCCGTCAGTCGGTATATTGGTGGTGGCATTCGGATCGGTATCGTTGCCGATAAGATTCATACTAAAAGTACGCGCTGTGGAGGTCATGGCACACGCTGTCCCCGCAGTAATGGCTCCAAGTCCTAAATTGCCACTTCTCAAATAAGTGCAATTATCCACAACCGCTGTCGGAACGGCATCAAGCGCCAAGGTGACCAACGCTCCAGTGGTGGGTACGCTGAGCTGCCCCCCGCTGTTGGCGCGGTATCTAAAATTTGTGGCGCTGGCCAGCGTCATCGTAACCACACCGGTAGTCGCCAGTGCCACCCCAACTGGTAGAGTGCCCACCGCCACGGCGGTCAACGGTTGGTTGGCCGGATGGGTATCATTCGCCAAAACACCCAACCCGAGCGACCCTGCGTAATTGACCGTACGCAAGATACTGGGGCGGAAGAGGAAAGTGTCATTCACTGCTGTCGGTAATACCGGCGCGGGCTGTGTTGTCGCACTGGCCGTCGCCGAATAGCCACTTAGATTGGTCGCCGCATCGGCCGCTCGCACCCGATAGCTGTAGCTGGTCCCCGCGGCCAACCCCGAATCAGCGAAGCTGATGGTGGTCGGCGACGCAATCTGGGCGAAGTTGGAACAAGCCGTTCCCTGACAGCGCTCCACCCGATAACCGGTCACCGCCACGTTATCGGTGGAGGCAGTCCAGGAGAGACTAATCTGGGTGCTACTGGTGGCCGTGGCGCTCAATCCGGTAGGGGCTGTCGGTGGTTCGGTGTCTGGCGGAGATTGAGTGGTCGCGCTGGCCGTCGCCGAGTAGCCGCTTAGATTGGCCGCCGCATCGGTCGCCCGGACCCGGTAGCTGTAGCTGGTCCCCGCGGTTAGCCCGGAGTCAGCGAAGCTGGTAGCGGTCGGCGTCGCAATCTGGGCAAAGTTGGAACAAGCCGTTCCCTGACAACGTTCCACCCGATAACCGGTCACCGCCACGTTATCGGTGGCAGCGGCCCAGGTGAGATTGATTTGGGTTGTGCTCATAGCCGTAGCACTTAGGCCGACAGGCGTGGTCGGTGGCTCTGTATCCAAACCGGAACCAACATTAACGGTAATTCCTGTCCCTGGAATTTCGAGATTGCCGCTGTCATCCACCGCGCGGCTCTTGATCGTTACCGAACCTGATGCGGTGGGCGCTGTCCAGACATAACTCCAGCTGGCGCGGCCCACAGCCCGCCGCCAAGTAGTTCCACCATCAACTGAAATTTCAACGCCGCCAACCATGCCGCCGCCAACATCGCTCGCCGTGCCGGTAATCGTTACTAGGCCTCCTGGTGGTACCGTCGAACCGGCGGTCGGAGCGGTGATGATCGAACTGGAAGGAGCGGAATCTAACGAGGCTGTTGTCGCCAGCAGTCCCGGTTGCAAGGTAGCCGGCTGCACACCCATATCAGCAAACAAGTTGATCGTCGCTTGCTGCATGGACACATCCGATGACGTGCCACTGCGATCATGGTTGCTGTCCAGCCCCCAAGACCATTGTACGGTACCGGCGCCGAACACCAGCGCTCCGCTGCCGTGCCGATAGAGCGTCAAGGCGTGTGTGGCCGTACCAGAGCCAAAGGTGGAACCATAGTCCTGCAGTATGGGAGCGTCGTTAACCGTCGTGGTCGATAACCGAATCAAGCCAGCTGGCCGGAATCCGTTGTCGAGATCTTCATCCCACTCGTAACCCAAGGTTCCGAACGGTAGAGTAGCCGTGGCTCCCGTGCCAAGCGCCGCAACACTGGTGTTACGCCAAAACCGCATCTTACCATCGGCTTCTGGAACCCTAATGCTGGTTGTAGCACCGTCGTTGACAGTAAAGATCGTCCCCATCAGCGCATTTTCAGGACGACCGCCATCGGCCGGTGGGCTGAAGCGAGGGTCACGCCACGTCCCAGTCCACACATTCGGCAAGGGATCAATCTTCGCGCCGGCATGGGTTTCCTTGTAGCACACCAGCGTCCGATAGGGCGTTCCCGACGCATCAACGCTGCTCTCCCAGCGGGTCTTCCAAAACACTTCGTTGCCGCTGAGAAAAGCCAAGTGGACGCCCGCATTCCGCGCGGCCTCAACGTTTGCGCGCTGGGTGCCAGACCAATACTCGTCATGGCCGATCGACAGAAAGACCTTGTGATTGGTGATCAAATTGCCGCGGCGGTCCGTATCGACGCCGGTGAAATAGCTAACGTTGTAGCCGTTGGCTTCCAGCCAGCGCACCATCGGGTATTCAGCATTGAAAACCCAATCTTGTCCATTATCGACGCCGCGGGTGTTGAACGGTCGGTTATAACTCACCTTATAGGCGCGGCCGACCGGCGATCCGGTATACAGGCTGTTACCGCCGTAAGAATTGTAAGCTTGCCAAGTCGTATCCGAAGTCTGGAACAGAATATCGGAGTTGCTGGCATCGTCCCGCACAATAAAGATGATATGGCTGGCTTGACCGGCATTGGCGCCATCTTCCCGAACCACCTTGGCAAAATAAATTCCGGAAACGGCATCCGATGGCACCGCCCAGGACGCCGATTCTGTCCAGTTACCGCAGTCGATCAGCCCGGTGGCGGCATCGCTAAGGCAGTTCGGCTGGTTCTGCGGCAAAGCGGCCGAAGGCTGCACCGTCGCGATCTTACGAGCGCCATTGCCGGCGTAGTACCCCATACGATAAATATCGAGCCGGTAATCGGTTGCTGGCGTTTCAATTTTGAAATTGACGGTTTCACCCTGTTGCACGCTGATAGCGGTCGCGAAACCCTGGATACTGGCGTCTCCGGCACCGCTCACATCCCATTCGGTGGCAGGATTGCCGGTCTTGGCGTTCTCGCAAACAATCGGATTACCGCCGGACACACAGGGATCGACGCTGGTGGTAAAGGACCATATCCGATCAATGGCGAGAGGATTACCGGACAAATCCTTGACCCCACTGGCGCCACCTTTCACGGTGGCGGTGTAAGTCGAGGTGACTGCTAAGGGGCTGCTGGGCGTCAAAGTTCCAGTGTTGGCCGCATAGCTCACGGTCGCCGCGACCAGCGCACCGCCTGCATCACGCAATTCGAAAGTCGCCGCATTGACAGTTGCCGGATCCACGGTTTCACTGAAAGTTACCGCTATCGGGTTTGCTGGATTTACTCCGGTAGCGTTGGCTATCGGCGAAGTCGCTGTTACCGTCGGCGGGGTCGTATCAGGTCCGGTATTAGTACCAAATACCACATCGACCCAATAGTTAGTGGCTTGGAAAGTGTTGGTTGGAAAACCGCCGCCGCCATACAGATACACGCCATTGCCGCTGCTTTCAGTCGTGCTCGGCGCATACAACGTCCCGCTGGTTACTCCCGCGTTGAAATAATTGACGTCGACGGAGTACCGCCCCACTGGCGCATGGTAAGAAGCGATGTAAACGGTATTGGCCGTGATGGGGACCGGAGTAGCAAAATTAGCCTGCTGCCAGCCTGAAGCCGTTTCGTTGATAAAGGCAACTTGCGCCAGTTGCTGTCCGACGCTGCTCCAAAGCGTCCCCACATGGGTGCCCGTGTTGGTGTTGCTCTTGTAAAAGCGAATGCCGCAGATAAAACCATCCACCGTTGACCTGAATTTGACGCCAAGCTCGACTGCTGACGTATCAGGATCAGTGATGACCGTGGGGGTTGGATTGCCCGGCCAGATCGAACTCGTCCCCATGCAGCTGCTTGTATTGGCAGGGGCGGTCGTGAAGGACCAAACCACATTGGCGGCTAGCGCGTTGCCGGCCAGATCCTTGATACGCGGATCGGCGGCGCCACCGCGCAGCGTTGCGGTATAAGTCGCCGAACTAGCCAGCGGATTACTCGGCGTTAGCGTCACGGTTCGGCTGGTTCCATCGTAGCCAACTGTAGCGGGCACCAGCGCGTTGGTTGCATCGCGCAGCTCAAAGCTCGAAGCGTTTACACTGGCCGCGCTTAGCCCCTCGTTAAAGCTGGCTGTTACAACGGTGCTCATTGATACTCCAGTTGCATCCGCGACTGGACTTTGGCTGGTTACCGTTGGCGGCGTGGTGTCTGGTCCGACATTGGTGGTGAACACCACATCGACCCAGTAGTTACTCGCCTGGTAAGTATTAGTTGGAAAAAGGCTGGCTGCGCCGTAGGCGTAAACTCCATTACCGCCATTAACTCCGTCCTGTAACAAATGAATCGGGCCATTATTGACCCCGGTAGCGGCAAAGTAGCCACTGTCCGCCGCGTAGTTTCCGGTGGGCGCATGGTAGGAAGCGACGTAAACCGTATTAGCGGTAATGGCGACCGGGGCTGTGAAAGCGACCTGCTGCCAACCCGGCGCGACTGCGGTAACGGTTCCAGTACCTAAGGATTGCCCACCGATACTCCACAAGGTCCCCGTATAGGTACCTGCATTTGCTTGATAGAAGCGGATACCCGTGATAAAGCCGTCCAAATCCGAGCGGAATTTCACCCCCAGCGCAACGGAGTTTGGATCGCTCACGGTTGGATTGCTTGGAACAGTGGTATTGGGCCATGCGCTGCAAGCGGCGGATGCACACGGTTGCACCGCTGTGGTAAAAGACCAACTAACGCTAGAGTCAAGCGCATTGCCAGCCAAATCCTTGATGCGAGGATCCGCTGCACCTCCTTTGACAGTCGCGGTATAACTGGTCAATGGCGTCAAAGAGAGATTGGGCGTTAGTATCGCCGTGCGAGCGCTAGCGTTATAACTCACGGTGGCAGGCACCAAGGTTCCGCCCGCATCGCGTAATTCAAAAGTAGATCCAGTAACCGTTGCGGAACTGATCGCTTCACTGAACGTGACCGTAACCGCCGTTCCCTGACTGACATCGGCGGCATCATCGGAAGGTGATGTCGACGCCACTGTCGGCGGAGTGGTGTCGGCTGCATAGGTCGCAATGTAAGACCCCGCCACTCCTGAAAACATGGCGTAATCCACGCCTTTTACAGCCTGGGTTGTAAAGCTGACGGAGTTGCTGTTACGCGTAATCGCGGTGAGCAATCCAGCCGGGGACTGGATTGGCAGCAGCACCTGCAAGCCATTGGTCGGCACATTTTGGCTGCCGCTACCCGGGGATACCGTGAAACTCAAGGCATTGCCATTCCAGACAAGCGACCCGAACGACGAACTGTTCCGAAAATCGAGCCAGTCCAGCATTTGTTTGCTGGAAATGATCGGCACACTCCGCGCTGGCGCTGACGCTAACACCGCATCCGATTCCGGGATCTGAGCGATATCAGTGTGGGCATTGATGGTAAAAGCGCCGTAATACCCTTCCGGCCCCAAGGCTTTGTCAAGTAAGGTGTCGATGGTATACGGATATTGTTGCCCGGATTCATCCGTCATTTGGGTGGCGGCATTGTAGACATCAATGACAGTGCCATCGAGATCAGCAAAGCGCATCGGCATGCCGGATCCGTTAAAGAACCCCGGACGATTGAGAACCCAGCCAGGAGGCCAAAAATAGTAACTGGTGTCCAGCCGTATGCCATGGGCGAGCTGCACTTGCGCGCCCGTCACCCAGTCACTCCAGGCAATGCAGTGGTGGCGCTGCGTAATGGGCGCCGGCACGCTGCTGTATTTTGTGGTCCATTCGCTAATTTGCTGGCTGTAAAACGCTTCCAACGAGGTTGGCGTGAAATCCCCGCAACTCGTACTGAGGTGCAAACCCACCTCAAAGCCATCCGCATGGTAAGCAGCAGCTTGGAGATCGGTTAAAGGCGTACTGGGATAGAGATAGGAGGTACCGCGCACACACTCCCAGTCTTTGACCGAACAGCCGGTCGGACTGGCCGCTTTAAACTGGTCGAAACGGCCCGCGGTCCCATTGTTGCCATGGTCGTCGCCGGTCATGATCACGACCGCCTTCTTGTCGCCCGGAAAATACCAAAAGCGCGGCAGAGGCTTCCGATCGAGATTCATCGTCAAAATTAAGTTAGCTAGTAACCGCTGTTGCTCGTCGGCTTGCGGGATAGCAACCCTATTCAAATCGACCCAATCCGGCTGAGCATCACCAGCCGCATTACCATAATATTTGTCATTCGAGCGGATGGGGCTGAAGCCATCGCGTTCTTGCGCGGCCCAGGCGGGATTGCCTTGGCGCGTGTAAACAATCGATGTCGCCAAATCGTAGGCGAAAGCAGCGGCCTGACCGCCGTTGGCTCCAACGCCGCGGAGAGTCACGGCGGGATTGACGCTGGCGGTCGTTGCGGTGTCGTAAAGCATGGCGACGCCGGCCGCCCCGTTCAGCGTGTATCGATCCGCCGCGCCATGAAACTGAATGCTTTGATTAACAATGCCGTTACCGGGCGGTTGCGAGGTATCGACCAGCAAATAAGCATTCGATAATGACGAACCCGTGGCCGTGATGCCGAGCAACCCCGCAAGCTGCGAGTCCGGCCGCATGGCGATTAGATTGCCGCCGGCGTTGACCCAATCGCTCAACATGTCGACTTGATTTGGCGACAAAGGCGTCGGAGCCAAGATCGCTACATCGTGGGTATTTAAAATAGCAGGGGTAACGGCCGAAAGAGCAGCGACGGTAAAACTGTTAAATCCCTCGTTTCGAAGAATTTCAGCATAGTATTGGCTGTGGGTGGCGGCGGACGTGATAACGAGAATGGGTCCGCCCGGAGGATTAGGGATAGCGGCCTCGGCTGAGGGAATAAACCAATTCAACAACCCATTCAGCACACTGTGCCGAGATGGCGTTTTAATGGCAGCGGCCAGCTCGTCACCGGACGGTGAAGCATCGCTGACAGCGATCCGATTTTGCTGATCAAGAGGGAATAGCTGCGCAGATCCTGGGGGAACAAATATGGTGCGGCGTTTGCTGCTGTTCCCCACATCCCAATCGATTATTTGATTATCTTCTCCACCGTTAAGCAGGTTCTTGCCGTCCAGGCTGAATACCAGCGTATTGATGGCCGCCACTCCCGGCAAAGTCTTGCTCAGCTTGCCAGTGACCATACTCCAAATCAAGACCCGGCTATCATCGCCCGCGCTCGCTAACAACTGCCCGTCCGGACTAAAGGCAAGCGCCCTAATAGAACCCTGATGACCCTGTAAAAGTTGTAGTTGGGTTCCAGTTGTGACATTCCAAATTCTGAGCTGTGAATCGGCACCGCCGCTGGCCAATAACCCAGTCTTTGGACTAAAAGCAAGGCTATTAACCGCACCCGAATGCCCGCGGAAAGTTTGGAGCAGCTTCCCGGTGGATACCTCCCATACTAAAACACGAGCATCCGCGCCGCCGCTGGCCAACAATCTTCCATCCGGGCTAAAAGCCAGTCCATTTACAAAATCAACATGGCGGTTCAGGATTTTATTCAATTTACCCAGAGTAGCGTCCCATAGCATGATTCTGGTTTCTTCCCCAGCACTGGCTATAAACCGCCCGTCCGCACTGGCGGCAACCGTTCTGATGGGTTGCTCGTGCGCTAATAACAGCCGATCTAACTTGCCCGTTGCAGCGTCCCAAGAGCGAACTTCAGAATCCCTGCTGGCGCTGATCAGACGTTTTCCGCCCAAACTGAATGCAACGCCGGTCACAGCCGCGCGATGACCTGAAAGCGTTAAACGACTCTTACCAGATTGCGCGTCGAACAACCGAACCTTACTGTCTTCACCCGCGCTAATAATCTGTGTTCCATCCGGGCTTAATGCGAGGGCCGTAATCCCTTTTCGATAATCCTTCCGTGGTTTTTCGTTTGTGAACGTACTGCCGCCCGTCGCACTCGCTATATCAGTAAGTTGAATGATTTTGTTTTGTGTATTTATCGGATCCGTGGATTTTAGTGTTTCAGCCTCCAGTGCTTTAAGGGAAGAATTTGTTGATTTTAAAATTTCCTGTTGATAAGCACTGTTAAATTTTGATTGTAATACCTGACTCTGTCCAACAACGCTGTAGGTGTATTTCTCTCCTGAACTTATTTTCCACAGCGTGATTTGGCCCTGTAAATTGAGCCCAGCCAGCACTTTTCCATTGGGGCTAAAAACATAATCACTTTGTGCTTCAATAGCTTGTCTTAAAGTACCATCCAGCGCATCCCAAATCATGATTAGGTTTGCCTGCCCGACGCTCGCCAGCAGTTTTCCATCCGGGCTAAAAGCAATTTTTGTGATGATATCCCCGGATTTTCCTGTCAATTCAAAGCGAATTGTGCCATTCAGCGTATCCCATACGACGGTCTTAGCACCGTCGCCGCCGCTGGCTAAAAGCTGGCCGTCCGGGCTCCAGGCCATCTCAGACATGGCTGCTCCACGAGGCCCCATCACAATCAGGCGTTTTTGGCCGGTTTCAACATTCCAGAATGTAATTTGATTGCTTGCATCCACGCTCGCGAGCGTTTTTCCATCGGGGCTAAAAATGGCTCCAGTCACGCCAACCCGATCAGCACCCGCTAAGCTCAGTCGTTCTTGGCCAGATCGAACATCCCACAGCTTGATTTGAGAATCGTTACTCCAACTGGCTAATAGAATTCCATTTGGGCTAAACCCAATTCCATTAACGATATCAGTATGCCCGGATAAGGTCTGGATCATTTGGCCGCTTGACGCATCCCATAATCCAATCCATCGATCTTTTTTAGTAGAATTAGCTAAAAGACGACTATCTGGGCTAAAAATCAGATGGTTAATTTCAGAATTAACAGGAGTGGATAGGATAGACCGTTTTTGGCCACTCTCTACATCCCACAACATAATCTGAGAATCTTCAGCAAGACTGGATAATATTTTACCATTGGGACTAAGAACTAATCCGTCTACTTTAAAATCCTGCTGATCTGAAAGAACCAAGCGTTTCTCGCCAGAGACTACATTCCAGAGAGTGATTTTTTCATCTACTCCCACGCTCACTAATAGCTGGCTATCCGGGGTAAATGAGAATTTTGATAACCCATTTTGGCTAAAAAAAGCGCTTCTTGACTGATCTGAGTTTGCATTGGACTCTGGTGAAAATCCAAAGGCAAATAAATTTAAAACCACTACAAGAATGCTTAAAATAGCCACTCTATGATTATTTTTCATCATAGACTCCAGACAGTGCGGTTATACTGGTTTGAGCAGTACTGTATTTCATAATAATAAAATCGTTTATTATCAGAATTTGGCCTAGGGAATTTTCGATTAGTGGAATTTTTTTAACAACATATAGTGGATTATTGATCGTTATTTACTTAATAGATCGCCACGAAGTAAAAGACTTGATAAGCTTCAGATAAAATTCTGGATGGGAGCAATAAATCATACTTATCAAACAAGCCCCGGCTAGGGTCTATACGTCAAGTCGTCTTTAGCGGGAGGGACATAAGGCATTCATTAAATCATTGCGGAAGAGAAGCCAGTTTTACATTAAGTATTGGAGATATTAGTTATGGCCTGTTAGAAACCCTAAAGCGTTTAAGCACGCTACCGCCATTGCAATACATCGATATGTATCACTTAAGATGCAAATCATGGCCTTTGATGGTACCAAAGTTGTGTCTCATGGCTTGAAACATGAGAGTGACTGTCTGGTTATGATTTAGAAGCAATAAACACGCCATAATGTATAAATCATGACAAATAGGCCACACAATACAATTGTGTGCCCATGGCGACCCAATACGGACTCGATTTAACGCGCGGTATACAATTTTTTTTCACCTAGGTGACCCGGCTCAGTTTGTTATGGTCCATCTTGGACCGCTTAGGCTTTTAAAGGAGGGACAATTAACGTCAGTTTATAAAATATATTTTAAAATCATACTATTAGATATAGCAGCCTCACTAAAGATAAATATGAGGGCTGTTGAGACAGGCCACTAAATTCTCAAGTAGAAGCTTTTGACTAAGCTATTGAAAAGCTGATATTAATGGAAGATTTAGCCTAGTGGCTATTTTTGCCCTGAACTTCACTAATTTTACCCATAGTCTATATGTAACAATAATTTAACTACTAAGGCTATTTAGCGTTTATAAATGCAGCATTAGTTTTTCAACTTGCGGACGCAACCTTCATTCCAGATCATTGGGTTAAGCTCTTCGCGTAAATTATTATCAAGCTTTTACAGCTTAACTGCTCGAAATCCGGTGCCAATTTGTTGTTATCCCATCCTGATTTGGTAACGCCGTATCCTAGCCCCGCCACTCTCTGTCATAATCGCCGGCCATTCGGAAATTAGGAGGTTTATCGATGGATCACTTCCTCCAATGGTTCAGGCAAGCCGGTCCCTACATCAATGCCCATCGCGGCAAGACCTTCGTCTTCTTATTTGGTGGCGAAGCGGTCGAATCCGAGCATTTCTCCAACCTGATTCACGATTTCGCCTTACTGCACAGTCTCGGTATTCACCTGGTGTTGGTGCACGGCGCACGCCCGCAAATCGAACAACGCTTGCATGAAGCCGGGCGTGAAATGTGCTACGTCAACGGTTTACGCCTGACTGAGCCTGACGATCTCCGCCACATCAAGCAAGCGGTGGGATCGGTCAGAATCCGTATCGAGGCCCGATTGTCGATGGGACTTGCCAACTCGCCAATGCACGGCGCTCGCCTGCGAGTAGTTTCCGGCAACATGATCACCGCCCGACCGCTCGGTGTGCGGGAGGGCGTGGATTATGGCTTTACCGGCGAAGTGCGGCGAATCGACAGACGAGCTATCCGGCTGTGGCTGGACCAGGGCGCCATCGTGTTGCTGTCGCCGCTGGGCTATTCGCCAACCGGGGAAATTTTCAACCTGAGCGCCGAGGAAGTCGCCACCGCCACCGCCATGGCTCTCCGATCCGATAAACTACTGGTGCTGAGCGAAAGTCCGGCCCTGCGTGGCGTCGAAGGCCGGCCGATCCGCGAACTCAGCCCAAGCGATGCAGAACGGCTGCTGGTGGAACCGGCCGATCTAAGCGAGGAGATGATCCGTCACTTGCGCCAAGCGTTGCGTGCTTGCAAAGCTGGCGTGCGACGCATTCACCTGCTTCAGCGGCGGGTCGATGGCGCGCTGCTGCTGGAATTGTTTACCCGTGATGGTATCGGCACCCTCATTACCGCCGATATTTATGAAGGACTACGGCCCGCCGCCATCGACGATGTGGGAGGTATTCTAGCGCTGATTCGCCCGCTAGAAGACGACGGCACGCTGGTGCGGCGCTCGCGCGAACGGCTGGAAATGGAAATCGACCGTTTCATTCTGCTGGAGCGCGACGGCATGATCATCGGTTGCATGGCGCTTTATCCGTTCCCCGATGAACGTTTGGGCGAGCTGGCCTGCGTCGCCATGCACCCACACTACCGCAGCAAGGGTCGCGCGGAACTGTTATTAGGTTACATCGAACGGCTGGCGCGCGAGCAAGGTTTGAATCGGCTGTTCGTACTGACGACCCGCGCCGCTCACTGGTTTCAGGAGCGCGGCTTCGAACCGGCCGAAGTTACCGATCTACCGGTGGGAAAGCAGGCGCTCTATAACTGGCAACGCCGCTCGAAAGTCTTCATCAAAACCTTGTAAGCTGTAGCGACGCCATCTGCCAAGGATTTCACGCCATGCCGACCTCTGCTCCCCTGCGGATTGTTCAAATCACCGACCTTCATCTTAAGATAGCTCCTAGCCGGCTTTGGGGCGCGGATGTGGACGCCGGACTGGACGCCGTGCTGGCGCATATTCGGAAGCGGCGCCCCACGCCCGATTTCATCCTCGCGACGGGTGATTTTGTCGGCGACGAACCCGAAGCCTATGGCCGGTTGCGCGCCTTATTAGAGCCATTGGGCCAGCCAGTGTACTGTCTGCCAGGCAATCACGATTTTCCGGCGGCCATGGGCCAGGCGTTGAGTGGTGGGCTGGTGCGATGGCAACGTTACGTCGCCGCGGGTGACTGGCAACTGGTGTTGCTGGACACCAGTTTCCCCGGAACGCCTGAAGGCTACCTGGCCAGGGGTGAACTCGACCTGCTGGATACGGTCCTGGCCACCGGCGCTAACCTTCACACCCTGGTTTGCCTGCACCACAATCCACTGCCGGTCGGCACCGCCTGGTTGGATACCATGACGGTCAGCAATGGTGAAGCCTTGTTCGCGGTATTAGCGCGTTATTCCCAAGTACGCGCTGTGGTGTGGGGACATATTCATGGCGAATTTAACGGCCACCGGGGTAACATCAAGTTATACGGCACCCCCGCCACCAGCGTCCAATTCAAACCCAACACGCCAGAACCACTGGTCGATGACGTACCGCCCGGCTATCGCTGGTTCGAGCTTTTTCTGATTAAATCCGGCGTGGAACGGGTCGAGGCGCAAACTCAAGCGGCTTGAGACAGGGTGTGCGCTTTTTATTATTGAAAGGAAAATAATAGCTTATGAATATTAAAGACGAACTCGTCCAGCATTATCTTTGGCTGCGTCAATACGGCCTTAACGATTCGCACAGCGGCAACGCGTCGGTACGAGACGAGGATAGCGGCATGTTCTGGATCACGCCCACCGGCTGTTGCGCCGATCTGCTCAGTAGCGGCGACCTGATCCAATGCCAAATGGAGGATGGCGCCATCGGCAAGGGCGCTTCCCTGGATGCCCGCCTGCATCTGGCGGTTTACCAATCCAACCCGCAAACTCGGGCCGTATTGCACAGTCATGGCCCGTACTCCGTGGCGATGACCATGGACAATGAGGAGTTCTTGCCAACTGATTTCGAGGGTCAGTTGTACTTTAGCCGGGTACCAGTTTTAACCATCCCGTAGGATCAGTATGTGACGCGCTCGCCGCGCATGGTCGCCGAAGTGCTGATGGATTATCCCATCGTGGTGGTGCGCGGCCACGGCGTTTACGCCTGCGCCGACAGCCTGAACTTGGCTTATAAATGGACCTGTTCCTTGGAGCTGTCGGCCAAAACGGCCTTCATCGCCCATCAGGCGGGGAAGATCTAAGCGAAAAGTGCGGACTAGGGCCGCCAGGTGGACAGTAAAAGCGCGGTTTTCAGACCCGCAACCGCCACCACGCCACCCACCAGCCCAGCACACCCAGCGCCGTCGCCAAATCGAACATCGCCGTCGGCCCCAATCCCGCCCACAAATAACCAGCGGCCAGACTGCCGGCCGCATTGCCTACGCCAAAGCCCAAACTGCTGTACAACGCTTGGCCGCGCCCCTGTAGCGACCCCGGAAAAAACTGATGGATCAAGTGGATGGACACCGCGTGAAAGACGCCGAAACTAAAAGCGTGCAAGCTTTGAGCGAACAGCAAAACCGGTAGCTCACGCGCAAAATGGCCGATCAGCGCCCAGCGCACCGCCGCCAGCGCCAAAGCCGCCAACATTAAGCGGCGCGGCCCAAAGTACGGCAACAACCGCGGCAGCCACAAGAACATACCCACTTCCACTGTCACCCCCAAGCCCCACAACAAGCCAATGAACTCGCGGGTGTAACCCAAATTTTCGAGATAGAGCGAGAAAAAACCATAATAAGGCCCATGGGCGGCCTGATTGAGAAAACACACGACAAAGAAAGCGATCACCACCGGCTGCCGCAACACCCGACCGAAGGGCGGAGCCGGCTGGAGCGCTGATCCCCTTGGCCGTTCCGGCGCTAGCAGGCTGTTCACCCACAACAGGGAGAACAAAGCCAGCATCACGGCCGGCACAATGCTCACTCCCCATTGTTTGGTGGCGAAACCCAAACCGACCGCGGCGGCGATGAACCCCACCGATCCCCACAATCGAACCCGGCTGTACTGATAGGTCTGCTCGCCCAAATGATTGAGGGTGACCGCTTCGAATTGCGGCAGAGCGGCGTTCCAAAAGAAGCTAAACAGCAGCGTTACCCACACGAGTCCCAGATAAGAATCACCTGCCGCGTAGACGCCGGCAAAGCTCAGCGCCGAGGCCAGACAGGCCCAGCGAATCACCCGCATCCGCCGGCCGGTGCGGTCGGCCACCCAGCCCCACAGCGTTGGCGCAATCAATTTGGTGGCTTGCGGAATCGCCATCAGTTCCCCGATGCGCGCCGGGCCGAATCCCAAGGCCAGCAGATACGGTCCCCAATACGGCAACAGCACGCCCAAGCTAGCGAAGTAGACGAAATAAAAACCGGACAGGCGTAGATAGAGCGGCAGTGGCAACACGATCAAATGACAACAAGGCGCTCGCCCTCCCAACCGAGAGGTTGCGATCCAGAAGCTGTTTTAACCGAGCGAATCGCGCGGCATGGAGCCAGGAATGATCGGACTCTCAGTCCGAACCTCCGCATTCTGCGCGCGGTGACGCAGCGCATGATCAATCAGCACCAAGGCCAGCATCGCCTCGGCGATAGGGGTGGCGCGGATACCCACACAGGGATCATGTCGACCGGTGGTGATTACCTCCACCGGTTCGCCGCGCAGGTTGATGGTTCGGCCTGGCAGGCGGATGCTGGAGGTTGGCTTCAGCGCGATAGTGGCCACGATATCCTGGCCGGTTGAAATCCCACCCAACACCCCACCAGCGTGGTTGCTGGCGAATCCCGCCACGGTCAGCTCGTCGCGATGTTCGGAGCCGCGCTGCTCGACGCTGGCAAAACCAGCGCCTATTTCCACCGCTTTGACGGCATTGATACCCATTAACGCATGCGCGATGTCAGCGTCCAACCGGTCGAACACTGGCTCGCCCCAGCCTACCGGCGCGCCGCTGGCCACCACCGTTACCCGTGCGCCGATGGAATCGCCGGACTTACGCAGCGCATCCATGAACTGCTCTAATTCCGCGACCTTGTCGGGATCGGGACAAAAAAATGGGTTGTCGTCCACCGTATCCCATAGCAGCTTCGTAGGTCGAATCGGACCAAGCTGGGCCAGGTAGCCCCGCACCGTCACCCCATAGCGCTCCCGCAGATACTTTTTGGCGATGGCGCCCGCCGCCACCCGCACCGCCGTCTCCCGCGCCGACGAGCGACCGCCGCCGCGATAATCCCGCAGGCCATATTTGTGATGATAGGTGTAATCGGCGTGGCCCGGACGGAAACGATCCATAATCTCAGTGTAGTCCTTCGAACGCTGGTCCACATTCTCGATCAGCAACCCGATAGGCGTTCCGGTGGTCTTACCTTCAAATACTCCTGACAAAATCCGTACCTGATCTGGTTCGCGCCGCTGGGTGGTATGCCGGCTCTTTCCGGGCCGACGGCGGTCTAAATCATGCTGCAAATCCGCCTCGGACAACGGCAGTCCGGGCGGACACCCGTCCACGATAGCGCCGAGCGCCGGCCCGTGGCTCTCGCCAAAGGTGGTCACAGTAAATAATTTGCCAAAGGTATTGCCAGACATGGGACAGCTTTCCTCAGACGGCGGCCCGCCATACCAAATCGGCGCGCCGGATTTGCCTTATAAATTTACCTTATAATAAGGTAAGAAAACTGACTGTTTCAGGCGTCTTAGCGCTGCCAAGATCAGACGATCCCAGCCCGTTTAGACTCGCCCTATCGTACCAGCCCAACGCGACAGGCACATTTCCGCATGGTATTTGACCCACAGGTACAATACTATCACACGGCTAAGACAGCCCATCGACGTGGAAAACCATCGACCGCTGGCATGTGGCGTCAGTTGTGAAAGGATTTGAACATGCATATTCCAGGCTATCAAATCGAGCGAGAACTCGGCCAGGGCGGCATGGCGATCGTGTATCTCGCCATGCAAGAGTCGCTGCACCGTCACGTCGCCTTAAAAGTGATCAAACCCACCCTCATCACCGATGAGGAATTCGCGCACCGCTTTCTGCGAGAAGGGCGCATTATCGCCCAGCTGAACCATCCCCATATCCTCCCCGTTTACGATATCGGCTCTCATGACAACATCTATTACTTGTCGATGGAGTACTTGCCAGGCGACACCCTGCAACACAGCATTGGTTCCGGGCTGCCGCTGCTTGAATCGCTGACGATCATTCGGGCCATCGCCAGCGCGCTAGATTACGCTCATCATCGCAATATCATCCATCGCGACATCAAACCGCAAAATATTCTATTCCGCGAAAACGGCAACCCGGTGCTAACTGACTTCGGCATCGCCAAAACGCTCGGCGGAGCCACGATCATGACCCGCACCGGCTTGTCGATCGGCACGCCGCGCTACATGAGTCCCGAACAGATCCGCGGCCAGGCGGTCGATGCCCGCTCCGATCTGTACAGCCTCGGCGTCTTGTTTTATCAAATGCTGACCCGCAACGTGCCTTACGCCGCCGAAGACAGCTTTGCGTTGGCGATGATGCACGTCACGGCCCCGATCCCGGATTTACCGCCCCGATTGGCGCGCTTTCAACCCTTTTTAACTAGATTGTTGGAAAAAGACCCGAACCAGCGCTTTCAAAACGGCCAAGAGATTATCGCCGCGCTTGATGCGCTTGAAGCCTCTAGCGGTTCTGGCAATACCCAAAAAACCTTGATCGTGAGCGCCGGTCCCACAGCGTCCAACCAGCGGCGCGGCTGGAAAACAGCGCTCCCTCTGGCAGCGGCCTTGGCTGGCGTGGCCGCCGGTGGCTATTTATGGATAAACCGCCCGGCTCCCCCCACCCCACCGATTACCACCTCGTTAGCGGATCGGCCCAAAGAATCGCCCGCCGTGGACTCGACCGCCCAGCGGCGGGCTGAAGTCGATCAGTTGCTCGCGCAAGCCATTCAGCAACAACAAACCGGCGCTTTGAGCGACAGCCTGGCTCGGATTGAGCAAGGGCTGCATCTGGTCCCCGACCATCCCGCTCTCCTGGCGCTGCGCGAGCAAATCAAGCGCCAGATGACCGAGGCGGAGCAAACCCGCGCTCATCGCGAGCAACAGCAACAGATCGAACGACAAGCTGACCAGATCTTCGAACAAGCGCGCCGCTCCCAACAGAGAGGCGCGCTGGATATCAGCGTTATCCAGATCGAGCAAGGCTTGCAGCTCATGTCTGACCATCCCGCCCTGCTGGCGTTGAAACGCGATGTCCTGGCGCAACGGGCCAAACGGGAGCGCGAAGCGGAGCTCATGCAGCGTCAGGCCGAAACCGCCGAGCAGCAGAGAATTGAAAGCGAGCGGCGCAAGGCCGAAATCGAACAACAGAAAATCGAAAGCGAGCAGCGCAAAGCCGAAATCGAACAACAGAAAATCGAAAATGAACGGCAAAGAGCCGAAGCCGACCTGCGGCGGCGGCGCAAAGCTGATGAATTTCTAGAACGAGCGCTCGACTATCAGAAGGATCGCGCCTACGAAGTGAGCTTGTTACAAATTGAGCAAGGTTTACAGCAAATTCCCGACCATGCTCGCCTCTTGGCGCTGCGGGATGAAGTGCGGCGACAATTCCGCGCCGCCAAGACTGAATCCGCGCCAGAAGTCAAACCTGCCCCGGAGGAGGATACAACTCAAATAGCGGCCCTGCTCAACAAATGCGAGGCACATTTGAGAGCCAACCGGCTCACCTCAGGCAGAAGAGGAAACGCCGCCGACTGTTACGCTGAAGTCCTCAAACTCGATAGCAGCAACAGCCAAGCCTTGGCTGGATTAGAACAGATTAGCGATCACTACGCCGATCTGGCCATAACCAACCTACAGCAAGGCAATCCCAAGGCAAGTCGGAACGCGCTCGACAAATTGGGGCAGTTAAAACCGTCTCACCCTCGTTTGTCCGAGCTACGCGAGCAACTGGCCGAAGCAGAGGCCGCTGCCAAGCCGACCCCGCCACCGCCCGCCGAAAAGCCCGCCGCGCCGACGCCGGTCGCAACCGTCGTACCACCGTCGGCGTCGTCAGCGAATTTGCCAAAAACAGAGATAGCTCCCATCGATTTCATCTCGCTGCCCCGCGCAACAGGACAATCTCCCGCCGCCGCCCAGCCGCCGGCCACGGGGAAAGCGCCAACAACGGATTCCAAGCCCGCCGCCACGACACCACCGCGGGCGATGGATTCCAGCACGCCAGGGGCCTCCCAAGACACCCGTCTCTCTAAAATTGAACCCGATAAGAAATCTAGTCCACGGCAAACGACATCCCCACCCGCCCCGCCCGATGAGGAGCCAGCCCAGCCCAAGGCTGAATCACCCGAGGAAACGCCTTCGGCGGCCCAAGCGTGGGCGGCCATCAAAGATAGCAACGATCCCGCCGCCATAGAGCGGTTTCTGGTCACTTATCCCAAAGGCCGTCAGGCCGCCGCGGCCCGTCTCACGCTCAAACAATTAAGGCGTCAGCAAGCGGCCTTACCCGCCCGACTGGCCATTGAAGCCGATGTGGAAGATGCCCAGGTCACCATCAATGGCCGTCATGTCGGTACAGCGCCTCTGGAAGTGGAGCTCAAACCAGGCCCCTATAAGATACGCGTTATACGAGAAGGCTATCAGGATTGGAATGAGCGGGTGGATTTAGCCGCTAACGGCAACCGCTTGCTGTCCGCAACCTTGTCGGCGCGGCCAGCGACGGTCGCGGCTTCACCGGCTTCCGCCTCTGACCAAACGCCTAAGTCCGTTCAGGAACCCAAAGCGACGGAAACCAAAGCTGAAAAACCCGTGACCAACCAGCCCACATCACCCCCTCCCCAAGCTCAGATGGCCAAAGCCGGGCAGGGATTAGGCTGCGTGCGCGGCAACTGCCGAACCGGCGAAGGCGCTTATCGGCATCCCAACGGCAGCGAATATATCGGAGAGTTCCGCAACGCCAAGATGCACGGCCAAGGAACCTACCTCTATGCTGGACGAGACGAAAAATACGTGGGGGAATGGCGCGACGGCGTGATCGACGGCGCAGGAACCTACTATTACGGCAGCGGCAATCGTTACGAAGGGCAATGGCGCGACGGCCACAAAAGCGGTCAAGGAACCTACCTGTATGCTAACGGCGAAAAGTATGTCGGCGAATTCCAAGACGACCAACCGAGCGGCCAAGGCATCTATTACTATAAAAACGGCGACCGTTACGAAGGGCAATGGCGCGACGGCCACAAGCATGGCCAAGGCATCCTGTACGAGAACGGCAAGAAACTTGTGGGCGAATGGGATACTGACCGAAAAGTTCGAATCACGGTACAGCAGTAAATAAACCGAAAAACAAAGGCGGAAATCCTGAATCCGAATTTCCGCCTTCCTATCACCGCGCTCGCTTCAACCAGAGACTGAAGCCCACTCTATTGTGCTTAGCGGTGCTGGTGGGAATACTCCAAACGGCGAGGCGGTTTCACCCAGCTGGAGGGGATGAAATCCGCATTGTGTTCTTCCAAACACCGAACGGCATGAAGCTGGGTGCCTCTTATCGGTGCATCGCCACCATAACCGCCGCAATAACTACCCCCGCTAGCGCTGACGCACGATACCGTACCGCGATAGGGGCAATTATGCTTGTTAGCTGGCATCAATCCTTCGCTGCCAAACCGCTTGGCTTTCACAGGCCGAGCAATTTCATTATTCATTGTTGGATTCCTCGCTTTGGTGGGCAGCGGTTAGACCGCTCTCCTCCCCACTATACTGGCCAGGGTGTTGCTTGATTATTTGATACTGCTACATTTTTAATACGAACACCCGGCGAATTTATAGCAGATTGATATTAATTTTTTTCTCCACAGTGTAAATAAGTGGTTTCTCGCGCGGCATCAGGGTTTTCCCCAATAGGACTGTTCAAAGTCATTATAGTTACTAGCCAAGCTGCCTGCTCGCACCCTTTTTTTCAACCTGCGGCCAACTTAAGAGATTTTAAAATTGCTGTCAATATTTCGAGTCACTTTTCAAGGTTTGATCACTGCCGCCGCCGCCTTGACTTGTATCGTTACCCTCCTCGGCTTCTTGGGTCGATGCTGGTGGGGATTTGAGTTAGCAACCCATTTCCGAGTTCAATATACGCTTGCTCTAGGTCTCGCGGCGCTGGCTCTATTAGGGTGGCGTCGGCTGCGTTGGGCGGCGATCTGCGCGGTCTTTGCCCTGGTGAACACGGCAATCATCGCGCCTCGGTTCCTGCCACCCACCGTTGCAAGCGCAACCGACGGTGGGCCGGTGCTTCGCGTATTGCTGGCTAACGTCAATTCCGCCAACCGCGACCATCAGCGCATCCGCGACACGATCACAGTTTACAACCCCGATTTCGTGGTGCTATTGGAAGTGACCTCTTGGCTGCTCGCGCGCTTGGCAGTTTTGCACGGTGACTATCCCTATCGGGTGGCCGCGCCGCGCGAAGACAATTTCGGTATTGCCTTCTTAAGCCGACAACCCTTTGCGCGGGCTGATATCGTTCAGCTCAGCGCGGCTGGACTCCCTTCAATCATTGCGGAGTTTGCAGACGGCCAGCGGCGCTATACCCTGTTGGGCACCCATCCTTTACCGCCCATGGGCAGCGCGCAAGCGCGGGATCGCAACGAACAACTGATCCAGTTGGCCCACTTGGCTCGACAAAGCCAACAACCGTTCCTGTTGCTGGGCGACCTTAATATCTCTCCGTGGTCACCGTACTTTAGCCAGTTGCTCGCCGATTCAGGATTGCGGGACAGCGGAAAAGGACGCGGCATCTTGCCGACATGGCCGGTGGGTTGGCCACCCTTGTGGATTCCGATCGATCATGCGCTATCCTCAGTGGGAATCCTAATCCAGGATCGGGCAACAGGCTCAGACTTGGGTTCCGATCACTATCCGGTCATTGTGGATTTCCAGATCGTCAGGCCATAATTTCCCATCCATCACGCTCGCGCCACAACCCCTAACCAAGGTCGTTACCATGCCGTTTATCCCGCCAGCCAAACCGAGTACCGAAGACGAGACCGGCTCAGCCCCCGATCCAGCCAGACGCACGTTCCTGGCCGGACTCGGCGCCTTGTTTGCTACTGCCGGCCTAAACCTTATCCCGCGCGAGGCGGCGGCTCAGTGGGGAGAACCTCCACCCCCTCTCGACCGCCCAACCTGGTACGACCGCCCGACTTGGTACGAGCGTCCTCGCCGATCTAATCGTCAACCCTGGTATCCCCAACCTGGCTGGCAAAACCGTCAGAATATACCGGAGCAACCGTCTTACGCGCCCAACCTGCAACCCTGGGCTTCAAATGACCTCAATATTTCCATCCAGCGCTATCTTACCGCCCAACGCCAGCTTGGCAGGGTAGCGGTTAACGAACGCACCGCCTGGTTAGTGTACGACTTTACCAGCGGACGGTTTCTGGCCACGATCAACGCTGGCTTACCTTATCAGAGCGCCAGCATGATCAAACCCTTTATCGCGCTCGCTTATTTCCACAAGGTCAACGACGGCACATTGGACTACACAGCTTATCACCGTGAAAAAATGGAGGAAATGATCCAATACAGCAGCAATAAAGCGACCAATTACTTCATTGCGCTGTTGAATGAAACCGGTCCCCGTTCCGGACCCGCCGACACGGAGTACACGCTCAAGCGGCGCAACCCCGGCATTTTCCGAAATACGAAAATTGTCGAGCACATCCCTAAAAGCGGCCGCACTTACCGCAACAGAGCATCCGCCCTCGATTACCACCGTTTTTTGCAAGCGCTTTGGTACGACCAGTTCCCCTATTCAGGAGAACTGAAGCGTTTGATGCATTTACCCAACCGTGATCGCATCTACACCGGAGCCAGGGAGGTGCCGCAAGGGACGCTGGTATTCGACAAAACCGGCACGACCGCCCGGTTATGTGGCGATATGGGCATTCTGGTCGCGCGCGGCCGTAATGGTCGCTACTACCCCTACACTTTTATTGGCATCATCGAAAAGGCTAGGCCGACAAGCCGCTACATGACGTGGAAAAACATTCGAGGTAATGTAATCCGCGAAGTGTCGAATATCACTTACAATCACATGCGCCGACTTTACGATTTGGTCTGAATGGTTTATTTAAAAATAAAATCAACTTCTTAATCAAAGTATTAACTTAATCTAATGCCTTACGATTTCGACCGATCACCTACCCGGCGCGGCACCGATAGCCTTAAATGGCAGCGCTACGGCGCGGCCTTGCCGCTATGGGTGGCGGATATGGATTTCATATCCCCGGAACCCGTCATCGCCGCCCTGCGCGAGCGGATCAGCCACGGCGTGTTCGGTTACGGCGCACCGCCAGACGAGTTGACGGAAACGATTTCCAAGCGAATGGCGGAGTTTTATGATTGGCAGGTAACAGCTGAGCAGATTGTGTATCTTCCGGGGCTGGTTTGCGGATTGAATGTAACGTGCCGGGCGGTCGGGGAACCGGGCGACGCGGTGATCGCACAGACGCCGGTGTATCCACCCTTTTTGAGTTCGCCAGAACATCAGGATCGACCCTTGCTTGCCGCCGAACTGCGCGCGGAACAGCGCGGCAATCAACTCCGCTACACCTTCGATGATACTGCCTTCGCCGCGACGATCACGCCCCGCACCCGGCTATTTATCCTGTGTCACCCGCATAATCCCGTTGGACGCGTTTTCGATCAGGCGGAGCTAAGTCGTTTAGCGGAAATCTGTGAGCATTACAGCCTGACGGTGTGCTCGGACGAGATTCATTGCGATTTGCTGCTCGATGGTCGGCGTCACGTTCCGTTTGCCACCCTGTCGCCATCAATTGCCCAACGATGCATCACCCTGATGGCGCCGAGTAAGACCTTCAATATCGCTGGCCTGGGCGCCAGCTTTGCGATTATCCAAAACCCCAAGCTGAGGCAGCGGTTCAAACAGGCCATGCGCGGTATTGTGCCGGATGCCAACATTCTCGCGCTAAACGCGGCATTAGCGGCTTACCAGCATGGCGACGACTGGCTGCGGGAGCTACTGGTTCACCTCACCGCCAATCGAGATTACGTGGTGGATTATGTTTCTCGGCATTTGCCCGGCATCCGCGCCACCGCCCCAGAAGCCACTTATCTGATTTGGCTGGACTGCCGGGAAGCCGGTATTTCCGGCAGTCCACACCAATTCTTCTTGAAACACGCTGGGGTAGCGTTGAATGACGGCGCGACCTTCGGGCCAGGCGGTGCAGGTTTTGTACGGCTAAATTTCGGCTGCCCGCGCGCCACGGTCGCCGAAGGACTGGAGCGGATGCGGGCGGCGCTCGCCCAAAAGCGCTAGATTCCGCTACAAATCATAGCCGCGCTCCTCGTGCAGGGCGATATCCAAGCCGCCGATCTCGTCTTCCCTGCCCACCCGCAGACCGACCAGCCGTTCCACCAGCTTGAGCGCGATGAACGTCATGGCGGCCGTGTAGGCGACCGTCGCGATAACCGCAAGGAATTGCACGCCCAGTTGCTGCGCCATGCTGGTGACGCCGGCTCCAAAACCCTGGCCCTTGAACAAACCCAGATCAGTGGAAGCGAACACCCCGGCGGCTAGCGTTCCAAGCATCCCACCCACACCATGCACCGGAAACACGTCCAGGGAATCGTCGATCTTTAAGACGCGCTTGACATACTGCGTGGCGTGAAAACAGACAATCCCCGCAACCGTGCCAATCAGCACACCGCCCGCTGGGCCGACATAGCCGGAGGCTGGAGTGATGGTGCCAAGGCCCGCCACCATGCCAGTCACGATGCCGAGCGCGCTCGGTTTGCCAAACTTGAACCACTCCATCATCATCCACGCTAGCGCGCCGGCGGCGGCGGATAGATGAGTCACCATCATCGCCATGCCCGCGTTGCCGTTGGCCGCCAGCGCGCTACCGGCATTGAAGCCGAACCAGCCCACCCACAGCATGCCCGCGCCGGTCACCGCCATCGTCATATTGTGGGGCAGCATGGCGGTCGTTGGAAAACCGTGGCGACAGCCCAAAACCAACGCCGCAACCAGCGCGGCCACGCCAGCGGTGATATGCACCACGATGCCGCCGGCAAAATCGAGCACGCCAAGCTTGCTCAACCAACCCCCGCCCCACACCCAATGCGCCACCGGCGCATACACCAGCGTCAACCACAGCGCGCTAAACAGCAACATGGCGGAAAACTTCATCCGTTCCGCGAACGCACCGACCACCAAAGCTGGGGTGATGATGGCAAAGGTCAGTTGGAACATAGCGAACACGGTTTCCGGAATATCGCCGGTTAGGGAGTTTTCTTCCACGCCCGCCATGAAAAGCTTATCCAAATCGCCAATCAGCGCGTTGCCGGTTCCAAACGCCAGACTGTAGGCGTAGATAAACCACAGCAACGATACCAGGCAGGTGATGGCAAAGCACTGCATGAGCACGGACAGCACGTTTTTGGTGCGCACCAAGCCGCCGTAAAATAGCGATAGTCCAGGCAAGGTCATAAACAGCACCAGGGCGGTGGATGTAAGCACCCAAGCGGTGTTGCCTAGATTGATTTCGGTTGGGGCCTGCGCCCAAGACGCCATCGGCGTCAGCAGCCCAATGAACATCAAAAGAAGATGACGGAATCGCGGATTACGGTGCTTCATGATTGGAGCGCTCTTTTCAGGTGCGGCGGGTCGAATTTCTGGGAAGGTTTGCCCTGATCCGGGTCAGAGTTAGCTCAGCCACGGATAAAGTTGGCGCGAAAAAGCAATTTTTAGGCCGCTTAATAAAAGCATTTAAAATCAAAATTTTAATTAGAAAATGGGTCTGATAAAACTAATTTTTTGCACTACTATAGAGCAAAAAATTTTATGCGGCCCCAAAACAGAGCGAAAAGGCCCTGAATGGCGAATATAATAGACATCTGTCGAATAAATAGCGTCCTCCAAAGCGCTCACAGGTCTAATTTTTAGCTGTTTTAGAATTGAATAGCGCTTTACACAGCGCTAAATACTCCGAATGATCTTGGTGATATCACTTGCTATTCAGCTTAGGGCTAAAAAACTAGTCTTTTGTAATCCTTTTACTATAATTTATTGTTAATAGGCTTTTTTGCATCGCCAGAGTGCAACTTCAACCTAAAAAAACTCTACGGAAGGGTTTGTCGACTCATGCCTAGCACCGAAATCCTCCACCGCTACCGCGAATTCACCGCGCCCGCCAGCGATAGCAACGCTAATGGATTGAATCTGCCGCTAGACGGCGCGCGGCCCGACGCCGAGATCAAAGCGCGGATTCAACACCCCGCTGTGTTCCGCGACGGCTTACTGGTGCTTGGTGACGTGTTGCGCAGCGATCTACGCCACCAGGCTCAGGATCGGGCCGATTATCTGGCCTATCTGTTAAAACAGGGCAAACGCGCCAATCAGGCGGTATGGGAGGCGCAAAAATCCTTTCTCGCCGTTAAATATGGCGAAGCAACCCAGCGGGAAGCGCCGCTTGATCCCTTGTTCAGTGTGAGTGCGGACGGCATCGGCATCGAAGTCTTCTCGCGTGATGAGTCCACCTACGCTCGACTGCACTTGAAAGCGGGCGCGGCCTATCAGGCCGAAGCCTTTACAGCAGGCACCTCGCACATCCGTTTTACGCCACCGTTACTGGAAGCGCTGGCGGGCATCCGTTCTTATCGGCCCCTCACCCTACACGGCCAACCCTCGATGGCGGGAGACGCCAAAACCGTGCGCGTGCCGTATCGCTGGCTGCGGGCGTTTGGGCAGGTGCAGGCGGCATCGACCTTGCCCGCCGAGCGCGTCCAACTTGCGCCGGTCGCTCTTTACAACGTGCTGCTGAGTCTCCGGCTGCGCAAGGCCAAAACCGCGCCCCGCGCCTTGCGCTACGAGCTGGTTCCCGGCCAAGTTCCCCGGCTGGTGCTGGAACCCTGGGAACAGGTGTTGCCCGCGAGTGGTAAGCCGTATCAAGGCGCTGTTCCGCAAGTCGTGCGCACCTGGGGCCGTCAGCGCCTGAGCCTGCTCGGTCGCTTGTTACCGCACACCAACGCTGTGGATGTGTATTTGCTGGGCGCGGGACTGCCCGCGTTCTATGTGCTCGATTTGGGAGCGGCGACACTGACGCTCGCCTTGAGCGGCTGGACGGATAGCGGCTGGGCGGGTATCGCCACCTTCGATCTGTTCGCGCCCGGCAATACCGATGAAGTGCTCGGCAAGCGTCTGGCCAAACAATTGGCGGAACAGCCGCATACGCTGGACGCCTTGAGCGACATACTGCGCCAGCCGCGCCAGACTATCCGGCAGGCATTATTAACGGAATTACTGAAAGGTACCGTCGTTCACGACATCGCCAGCGGCTTGTTCCATCACCGGCCGCTGACCGCGCAGCCACTGGATTTGGATCAACTTCGCTACCGCGATGCCCGCGAAGAACAAGCGCATCGGCTGCTGGCGATTAACGAACAAGTCCAGCTCACTCGCATCCACGATCTTGGCCTGGAGGGCACCGCCATTGACGGCGAGGTACAAGACCGGCACGCCCATCGCCAGTATCAAACGTCGTTCACATTGGATCGGGAAGGTCGGACAGTCAAGGCCAGTTGTACCTGCCACGACTTTCGGCGGGCTGGTCTAAAGCAAGGCCCCTGCCCCCACATGATTGCGTTGCGGCTGCGCTACGCCCGCGAACAGGCGGCGCTGGAGCAGGCGCGAGAAACGCCCGAAGGCCGCCGCCTGATTCGGGCCGAAACCCGCACGTTGACCCGACGGCAAGGCGACACCGTGCTCAGCTATCGGGTCTCACTGGATGAACGGCAGATCGTGCTGCGCTGGGGTAACGATCCCCAGACCTTGCGCCAGCAACGTTTATTATTCAATCGGGCTGAGGAAGCCCGCGACGCCTATTTCATCCGGCTCGACGGCTTGGCGAAACAGGGCTTTATTGACGCGAGCCTAGCGTAACGGGGCCAAACCCTTCATTTTCTTTAACAACAACTTTTGACAAGGGAGCGAAAAGTCCGTAGCGTAAGGAGTGCTGGAGCGTGAGGCGTTGCTCCATTAGCCGTTTGGGCGGCGTTGCGCCGTCCGGGAATTCCAACGCCACACACGCCACAAGGTAGGCTGTTCTTGGCCCGCTTCGCCGGTAACCGTCCCTAGTTGTTGGCGGAGCTGGGCCAACCACGCCACCGCGGTTTCCGCCAACAACTAGGGACGGTTACCGGCGGCGGGCCGGTGAGCCTACCGTGTCCCTTGTGAGAAGTAGCGGTTTTACGCCCTCACGCTCCAGCACTCCTTACGCTCGGTCTGACCACGGCATGAGCGAAACACCCCCCACCTGGGAAGAGATCGCCCAAGTCGGCGATATTGAACGCTGGGTCGTCGCCCGACTGCGGCAATTGAACCTGCTGGACGAAGCCGCCGATCCGGCCAAATTGAGCGGCGCGGCCCTGCACCAGTTCAAAGCGCGCCGCGAGGAAGAGCGCCGCGTCCGCAAGCAATTGCGCCAGCAAGCATGGTCCGCATATCGTAAGGCCCATCTCGTCCATCTTGGCGCGGAGGTGTTTCATCACGATACGCCAGACCAAGACCGCTATGACCTGCCCGATCCTGACGCGCGCCGCGAAACCAACGGCCTGCCGGAACTGAAGGACGCCAAGGCCCTGGCCAAAGCGCTCGATCTGACTATCCCACAACTGCGCTGGCTGACGTTTCATCGGGAAGTGGACAGCGACAACCACTACCAGTATTGGACAATCCCCAAGCGCGACGGCGGCCAACGTCTGATCAGTTCGCCCAAGCCGACCCTGAAAAAAGCCCAGCGCTGGATTCTGCGCCAGATTGCGGAACGTCTGCCGGTGCATGGCGCGGCGCATGGTTTTCTGCCCGGACGCAGCATCTTTAGTAACGCCGCCGTTCACGCCGGAGCGCGGCAGATCATCAAGCTCGACATTCGCAACTTCTATCCGACCGTAACGTGGCGACGAGTCAAGGGCTTGTTCCGCAAGGGTGGCTACGGCGAACAGGTCGCCACCGTGCTGGCGCTGCTGTGCACCGAAGCGCCGCGCGAACTGCTGGAATTGGACGGCAAACCGTATCATGTCGCCAGCGGGCCGCGCGCCCTGCCGCAAGGCGCCCCCACCAGCCCGGCGCTTAGCAACACCGTTTGCCTGCGGCTAGATTGCCGCCTGTCGGGGCTTATCCAAAAGCTGGGGTTTCGCTATACCCGCTACGCCGACGATCTGACTTTTTCCTGGCATGCCGCCGAACCGCCGCCGCTGGGTCGCCTGCTGCGTGGCGTTCATCTGATTCTTAAAGCGGAAGGCTTTATCCCGCACCCGGACAAAACCCGTGTGCTGCGCCGCAGCCGTCGCCAAACCGTGACCGGGCTGGTGGTCAACGCCGCGCCGGGCGATAGCAGCCTAGCGCGCATTCCGCGCTCCAAGCTCCGAGAACTGCGCGCCGCTCTGCACAATCGCTTGCGCGGCCAGTCCGGCAAACCGGGCGAAAGTCTGGCGCAACTACGCGGCTGGGTAGCCTATCTGCACATGACCGACCCGGAAAAGGCCAAGCCGTTTCTGGCGCAACTCAACCAACTGGAGGCACGTGGCGCGGATGAGTGAGTGGCATGTTTCCCTGATCTTTCAGGATGATAAATCCAACAAATGCTGGCGAGCCCGCTGCATCGGCAACAGTCTCGAAGTGAACTTCGGCCGGATCGGCACGCAAGGCCAGAGTCAAGCCAAGCGTTACGAGTCATCAGAAGACGCTGCGACGGAACTGCAAAAACAGGCGAAAGAGAAGTACAAAAAAGGCTATATCGATGGCGAGGGCGGGCCAAGTGACGCCGCCTCGTCTTCCGCCACCGCTGGCGAAGCGGCCCCAGCCACGCCCGCCGCCACGCAATGCGCGTTGACGCTGACGATTGGCGAACGGCGGCTAGAATTACGTTTGAGCGTGGAAGGCAACGCCCTGCACACTCATAGCGTCGAACATTACCCCAATTCCGAAGCCGCCGAAGCTGCCTTCGCCCACATCCGGGCGGCGTTGGAAGCTGACGGCTACCGGCCGCAATAGGCGATCCGCATGGCTGACGACCGCTCGATTCTGTTCGCCGATCTGGAGTACGCCGCTGCCCGGCGCGATCCGCAATTCGTGCCGTGGACGCTGGAGTTTCTCCAGCAGCCCGACCCGCCCGCCGGTCAGCCGGAAGACCCAGCGGACGATTTCCAGCCGCAACCGCTGCCGCCGGACGCTTGGTCGCTGGAACGTTTGCGCAATACCTTGAACCCACAAATGCAGTCCGGCAAGACCGCCGAGGAACGGCAAGCATTGCGCGCCGGAGCCTGGGCCGCGTTGCTGGCCACGCCCAACCCGCCGCCGCGCTTGAAGCTCGGTCAACTCATGCTGGATTTATACGCGGCGGACGATGAACCGGCCCGCGCGCTGCTGCTGGCACTGATCCCGCAAATCCCCGAAAAAGCGCTGGGCTGGGGCGTCTGGCAAGGTTTTAAGAGCCTCTACAAACAGGCCGAACAGCGCCACGACATGGCGATGCTGGGCGTGTTGTGCTACCGGCTGGACGTGCAACCGGTGACTGCGGGCGGGGAAATCTCGCGCGGCACCTGGCTGTACATGCGCCGTCGCGCCTGGCGCTATCTGCGCCAACTGGGCCAGGCGTTGCCGGAACTATTTCCGGTGTTCGCCGGACAGGTGATGCGCCACTACCCGGAACCGCAACCGCTCCATCAGTGCTGGATTCTCAATCAAATCTGGCGGCATAAGGAGTTAGTCGGCCAGACCGATCAGGGCGTTCTCAGTCGCTACGGTCTGCCGGACAAGCTGGAACAACGCGCCTTCGACGAGACCTGGAAAATCAGCCCCGCGCCGCTGTTGCGCCTGCTGGAAGACGCCCGCAACGCCCAAGTATGCGAGTTCGCCATCCGCAGCCTGGAGCAGGATTTCAAGGACGCCTTGCGCCACGTCGAACCGGCCTGGCTGGCCCGGATCGGCGCGAAGCCGCTCAATAGCGTCCATGAATTCGTGCTGCGGCTGTTGCGCGATAACCCTGAATTTCATCAATCCAAGCTGAAAAAACTCGGCCTGCACGATATGGTGTTGGGCCTGCTCTACAGCAATAACAGCCCGGCCCGGCGCTACGCCATCGACTACGCTCGCGCCTATGCCACCGATTTGCCGGTCGCGGAGCTGGTCAATCTGGTGCTGAAAAGCACACAGGACGTACAGACCTTCGCCGTGGCGCTGCTGGAACAGCGCCCGCCCGCCGAACTGGGCGTGCCGACCTTGCTCAAACTGCTGGGCGCTCCGGCCAGCGCCGCGCTGGCCAAGGCCAAACTGCGGCAGGGCTTCAAACCGCAAGACATCACCGCCGATCAATTCGTTGAAGTCGCGCTCGCGCCCGCCGGGACGAACGCGGGAACAGTCGAACTTCAGATACAGCATCTGATGGAACTGATGCAAAAAGGCGTGCAAATGGATTTCGAGCGGGCGATCAGCAATCTCAGCAAACGCGGGGGTTCTTCGGCGGCGCTCGATGCGGTGCTTGAATTCTACAAAGAGGCTAAGGTGAAAGTACCCGCAACCTACTACCGGCAACTGCTGGACGATCCACGCTGCAATCCGCTGGCGCGGCAGCGGGCGTTGAAGGCCCTGTCCGGTTATTCGGGGCGTGAGATCGGCACGGAATGGCTGCAAAAAGCCCTGCTCGACCCGCAACTGAACTCTACGGTCGCCAACTGGCTGCGCCAAGGCAAATTGAAGGGCGAGGATTTGGATGTCGAATGGCTGAAAGGACTGGTCATGCGCCCGGCGCTGCGCCCACTGGCCTTGCAACTGCTCGGCGATACGCAACTGGTCACACCCAGTCGCATCGGTCTACCGTGGCTGCTGACGATGGCGCGACAGGCTGACCCGGCCCTGCACGAGTTTGCCCATCGTTATCTGCTGCAAGCGTTCCAGCCCGACGATTTCGCCAGCGACGCGCGCAGCGGCGTCGAGCATCTGTGGGAACTGGCCGCTGGCGCGACCCAACCGGAGCCGGTGCGCCATTTTGCCGCTGCTTATCTGCGGGCGCAGCATCCGCAACTGGGGCCAAACGATGTGGAAACCCGCGCTTTCCACATCAAGCCCGCCCTGACCGTCGCCGATTATCCCTTGAGCCGGTTGCGGCCCCTGTTCGACGACCAGCGACCCGATGTGCGCCGCCTGGCGGTCGCCATCGCCCGCGAGGAAGTGCGCCATTGGAACGATCCGGCGCTGTTGTATCGGCTGGCCGAAAGCCCGCACCGCGAGCCGCGCGGCTTCGGCATCGAAAGCCTGCTGCGACTGGGCGATGCGGCGGTCGAACCGGCCTTGCCGCTGGACTGGCTGTTGCCGGAGCGGGTGTTTCAGTTGGCCGAGAGCCGGCATAAGGCCGTCCGCGAAACGGCCTTGACCCTGATTCGCCGCCATTACGACCGGCTGGGCGGCGCGGCGCGGCTGGCGTGGCTGATGGAAAGTCCGCACCGCGAGGTTGGCCTGTTTACCGTGCGTTTGTTATGGGAGCGGCAGCGGCCCCGGACTGCGCCTGCCTCGGCTCGGCTTCCAGTTGGCGAGGCAGTGCCACCGGCGACGGAATCTTTCGCGGCGCTGGATGAATTGCGGCAATTTTTGCGTAAGACCTTGTTTGGTTTGCCGCCCGGTCGGCTGGAGCGGCGCGAACTGGATAGCAATCAAGCTGCGCCGGATCGGCCCTGGCCCGCCAGTGTCGGCAAGCGGCGGCTGATCGAGGCGATTAAAACGCTGGCCTTGAGCGATGCGGCGTTTGCAGAATTGGCAACGCCAATGTTGACGGAATTCCGCCATTCCCGCGCCAAGAACGAATGGCAACATTGCGTGGCCGCGCTGGTGCAAATTCGTCGGGCGCATCCGGCGATTCGAGTGGATTTGCCGGTGGGGCAGGTGAATGTCAGATTGCGTAGCGCTTGACTTCAAATAAAAACAGTTCAGTTTGCCCTTATCAAAGTCGGCGATACGCTGAAAATACTGAAGGCAGATGGCTGGTATCTTGTCGCTACTGTTGGAAGCCACCGACAATTCAAACATCTGAGCAAATCAGGGCGTGTTACTGTGCCGGGCAGACCAAGTGACGATTTAACGCCAGGTACCGAAAACAGTATCTTGAAACAGGCGGGCTTGAAAAAGTGATGAGGGCTTTTCCATGCGTTATGCAGTAGTGATTGAAAGGGCCAAAAACAATTATGCGGCTTATGTGCCTGACTTGCTCGGTTGTGTAGCAACAGGCAAAACTGTCAAAGAGACTGAAGCTCAAATTCAGGAAGCCATTCAATTCCATTTACGGGGTATGCGAGAAGATGGTTTGGCGATTCCAGAGCCTTCCAGTCAGGTAGCATATATCGAAGTGGCTGCCTAAGACTCGAAGAACAAAAATGAAACTAAATGACCAATATCATAAATGGATTGAATGGAGCGAAGAAGATCAAACCTACATCGGCAAATGCCCCGATTTAATCACGGGGATTCATGGCGATAATCCCACCCAGCTTTACACCGAGCTATGCGAAGTCATAGAGGACGTGATTCAGCATTTTGCCAAGGAAGGACGAAAACTACCTGCCCCTAAAATTCGTCCTATGCAGGAAGTAGCCTAAAATAGGTGGTACAAGATAATAGGAGCCTTTTTATGTTCTATGCAGTGGTCATTGAAAAATCCGAAAACAATTATGCGACTTATGTTCCTGATCTTCCGGGTTGTTTAGCTACAGGCCAAACTGTGGAAGAAACCGAAATGCAAATAAAAGAAGCCATTCAACTTCATTTACAGGGTATGTGAGAAGATAGTTTGCCGGTTCCAGAACCTTCCAGTCAGGTAGAGCATATCGAAGTGGCTAGTTAAATCATGAAAAAACTCATTTTGATTTCGATTATTATAGGCGTTGGCTGGTATGGTAACTATTTATATAAGCAACGCTATGAAACAATCCCAGAACAGCAAACTTCTTCTGATTCAGCCTATAAAAAATCAATTAAGTGCATCACTAGAGATGGCCGAACTTTTTACGGAGATGTTCCTCAAGGAACAGAATGTATACAGGAAAAAACAATAGAGGGTGTATTGACATTAGTCCCCTCAAAAACTTCTGGCAGAGTAGCAATAACCACAAGTTTCAAATGTGATGGCCGAACGCATTGCTCTCAGATGACCTCGTGCGAAGAAGCAACTTTCTTTTTACGAAATTGCCCTAATGTAAAAATGGATGGAAATAATGACGGGATTCCCTGTGAGAAGCAGTGGTGCAATCGATAGACATTCTTAAAATTAAATCTGAATACTTTGTTTTGCTGATATTGCCATCAAGTGAAATTGCTCTCTAAAAGGAATCGCCCGTGGCCAAACAATACGCGCCCCAAATTGAACGCCTATTGGCCGTCGCCGCCGGCGGCAAACTCCTGGCCGTGGGAGGTCGTCGCGACGCGGCGGGCGTCACTCAATCCAGCGTTCACCTGCTGCAACTGCCGAAGCTCACCGCTCGTTTCAGCGCACCGCTGGACTCCGCCGCCACCGCGTTGGCGTTCAGCGATAACGGCTTGCTGCTGGCGGGCACGGCGGATGGCGCATTGGCACTGTGGCGCACGGACGGCAAAGGCGAAACGCCGGACGCCCAGCAAGCCGCCCACAGCGGCGCGGTGCGCGGATTGGCGACGCTCGGATCCCAAGTGGTCAGTGTCGGCGAGGACGGTGTTCTCAAGCTGCATGAGATCGTGACCGAAGGCGAAAAACTCCACTTGCGCGAAACCGCCCAGCGTCGCTTGAGTGAACAGCCCTTGCACGTCGTGGTGGTGGATGCCGCCAGTGCCTGCGTGGCCGCCGCCGGAGCCGATAACACGATTTGCGTCCTGCCGCTGGCGAAGCTCGCTGATGCCGACATCCGCGCCATGCCCTGCGGTGAACGTGGCATTTTCGCGCTGGCCTTCACCGGCGATGGCCGCATCGTGGCCGGTTGCGGCGATGGCTCGATCCGGGTTTGCTTTCTGGAAGGCGCGATTGACGAAGAAGACCGCAGCGGTGATGCCGCCCATCAGGGACCGGTGCGCAGTCTGCTGTTCAGCGCCGCGCTGAGCGACGAGCAAAACCGCCCGTTGCCGCGCCGCCTGTTCTCGCTGGCCGAAGATGGCGAACTGAAAATCTGGACGCTGGATCAGCGCCGCAAGCCGCGCACCATCCCCATCGGCCGCGCCGCCCGCGCCCTGGCGCTGTTCGACCCCCAGCCGCAAGCCAAGCCGGAGCAGCGCGGTGGAACGCTGGTCGCCGTCACCGAACAACGGCACATCTGGCTCAGCGCGGTCGATCAAAACGGCAATCCATCCGGCAATCCCGAAAGCTGGGATTCCCGCTTGCAACGGCTGTTGGATGAGGTCAAAAGCACCCGCTCCTCGTCCGCCACCCTCGAAGCGCTGGCGCAACTGGCCGAGGACGAAGCGCGGGAAGGCTTGGACTTCGTACTCACCCAAGATTCCCGCCCGCCGCAACGGATCGAAGCCGCGCAATGGCTGGGCAGGACCCAACGCCGCCGCAGCCGTCCGGCGCTGGCCCAGGCCCTGAACGATGATAACCCCGGCGTACGCAAGGCGGCGCTGACGGCGTTGGAGCAGATCGAAACCGACAACCCGCTCGCCGCGCTGCAAGCGGCATTGAGCAGCCGTCATGCCGACCTGCGGCTCTACGCGGTCAAGCAACTGACGCAACGGCGGCAAGCGTCGCCGCTGATCCCGCGTTGGCTCAATGAGCGGCTCAGCGATGGCGATGAAAAAGTCCGTGAAGCGGCGCTCGACGCCTTGCTGGCGCTGGAACCCGAAACCAGTGTTGCTCCTTTACACAGCGCGTTCGAGCGCGGTTCGCCTGACATCCGCCGCGCGGTGCTAATCCGTCTGGGTCGGCGCAACCTCGGCGCGACGGTGGACGGTCGCCGCCTGCTCGATCAAGCGCTCAATGATGAGACGTTCGAGGTGCGCCGCGCCGCGTTCTGGATCGGCGTCATGGCGCAGCCCGCCTTAGCCGCTCGACTGCGCGGCGAGGGCAGCGACATTGCCAAAATTCTCGACGACTTCAAAGCACAAGGCGTCAGCGAGACCAGCGCCGCGTCCGATGCGCAAACGGAACAGTCGCTCGAACCTTTATTCACCGCCCTGGCCTGCCGCCAGCCAGACATGGCCTTGCAAGCCGCCTTGTGTTTGAGCTGGCTGGGCGACGAACGGGCCAGCGGCGCGCTGTTACAACTCAGCCGCGAACCGAACCCCGCGATGCGCCGCCAGGTCACGCGCTTCCTCACCCCCGCTATCGGCAATCTAGCGGGCGATCAGCGCTTGCGCGAACGCCTGCAATGGCTGTTGAACGACGCAGACGCCCAAGTCCGCGCCGAAGCTTTCGACGGCTTGCTGAAGCTGGCCGAACCGGAAGGCCCAGCTGGCGACATCGACCTGGCTGAACGCGCCTTGCGCACCCAAGCCGGGGAAATCCGCACTCGCGCCCTGCAACTGCTGGTCAAGCACGGCGCGACTGCTCCCACCGAATTGGCGAACCGCATCGACGGCCTGCTCGGTCACGCCCTGGACGATGAAGCCGAAGACGTACGGCGCGAGGCGATGCGCACCTTGTGGGCCTGGCATAGCAAGCGCCCGGAAACCACCTTACGGCGGGCGGTCGCTTCGGTGCATGCCGACGTGCGGCGCTGGGCGGTCGAGGAGCTGGCCCGGCAACTGCGCCAGTCTCGCGCCTGGGCCAAGGACTTGCTGCTGGCGCGGGTCGGGGATAGCGCCGCCGAAGTGGGCCTGGCCGCTTACGAAGCGCTGACCAAGGAAGACGCCGACAAGAAACGGCCCGAATACCACCTGGCCGCCCTCAACTCGCCCGCCGCCGAAGTCCGGCTGGCCGGGCTGAAAGGCGCGTTGGACGCCTCGTCTGCCGAGACCTTGCGCAGCCGCTTGATTGAACTGCTGCAAGTCGAGGATGCGGTGCAATTCATTGCCGCCATCGAAGCCATTGACAAGTTGTTGCCGACCGACGCCCACGCCTTCGCCCTGGCCTTCGACAGTCCATTTTATTTGCTGCGAGTGCGGGCGGGCGAGTTGTGCGGCAAGCGCCGCGATGCCCGCGCGGTCGGGCCGATGCAGGCGCTACTTAGCATCACCCCAGCTTCGCGCGATCGGCCCAGCGATAGTCTGCGCCAGCGCGCCGCCAGCGCCTTGGCCGATGTCGGCGACCCGGCCAGCATTTCGTTTTTGACAGCGCTGCTGAACGACGACGATCCGCTGGTGCGCGAACACGGCGCGCGGGGTCTCGCCGCCGCCTGTCAAAGCGGCAACCCGCAACCATTGGTGGAGGCGCTGGCCCATGCCGATCTGGCGGTGCGCAGTTGGGCCGCTGATGGTTTATCGAAACTCGGCGATAGCCGCGCCCTGCCGGTGCTGGCCGGAACCCAACGCCACGAGCATCTGCCGATCCGGCGCGGCGCGCTGTTCAGCTTTGTCGCCCTCGGCGGCGATGGCATACAGGGACTGCTGCAAGGGCTGGAAGATAGCGAACGCGATGTGCAGGAACTCGCCTTCGCCGTGATCGTCGCCCGCGACATCGCGCTGGCCCGCGCCCACCTGCAACCTGATTTAGTGCTCAGCGCCTTGAGCGCCGGATCGCCGGAAATCCGCTATGCCGCCGCCCGTGTGCTGGAAGCACGCCTGCGCGACGAGGATTTGGGGCAATGGGGTTTGGAACTGATTGGGCCGCGCCAGCCGGAAAAAGCCAGCGACATGCGCAATTGGCCGGAATCGAGTCAACGACCGCGCTTGTTGAACGCCGTGGTCAACGCGCTGGCCAGCGACTCACCAGCTCGCCGCTACGCCGCTGCCCAGATTCTGGGGCTGCGCCCGCAGCCGGAAAGCTTCTGGCGCGAGGCCAAACGCTTAGCGGAAATTGCCACCAACCACGCTCCACCGCCGACCGCGCCCGAAGCCGAAACCCGGTTGGAACGCAAGGCCGGCTGGATCCGTGGCCTGTTCGGTCGCCCGCAAAAAGCGGACGCCGGTTCCGCCACCCAACGGCTGTTGACGGTGTTGCGCTTTGCGGGCGGCGGCCGTCGCCCTCCGAAAGACGGCCAGGCCAGCGCCACCGAACTGTGGCGGCTGGCGTTTGGGACGTATGCCGGGCTGATCCGGCAAGCACCGGTCACCAAAGGGCCAGATGATTATCAGCGGGTGCGGCGCGACTGCATCGCTCGTTTGGCGGTTTTGGCCCAACAGCCCGATATCGGCCGGGACGCCGTGTTGCCGGTGCTGCGCCAAGCCTTGAGCGACCCGCATCATCTGGTGCGCCAGGCCGCGTTGAATGCCTTGCTGGAATTGCATCCGGCGCAACCGCTGGAGCCGCTGGCGCTGGCCTTAAATCTGGATGCCGCCGATATTGGCCGCGCCGCATTCGACAAGCTGCTGGCCGCCGCTGCCAACGGTGATACCCAAGCAAGCGAACTGGCGCAAGGCGCGGTCAACGCCGCCAGCGCCGAAGTCCGCCGCCACGCGCTGGAGCAACTGCCCCGACTGTATCCAGCGGGCAGTCTGGAACCGTGGCTGCTGGCGTTGAACAGCCGTTTCGACGATTTACGCCTGACGGTGGTGGACCGGTTGCTGGACGCCACCGATCCGCGAGTGGCGGCGGCGCTGACCCGCGCTCTGGAAAGCGAGCATGAGGAATTGCGGCTGCGCGCCGCCGTCGGGCTGGCGCAACGCGGCGAACCGCTGGCGCTGGATGTATTGTCGGCTACCTTGCGCGCTGAACCGCGCCCCGCCAGCCGCGCGCTGGAAGCGTTAATCACGCTGGCCCACGCCAGACCGAACCCGCAAACGGCGGAACGCGCCGCCCATGCCATCGTCGCCCGTCTGGATGACGATCCCGATAAAACCGCCGACCGTTCCGCCTTGCTGCGCGCTCTAGGCCGCATCGGCCATCTGGCCGCGCTGCCGCTATTGGGGCGTGGCTTGCTGGACAAGGAACAAGTCGCCCAGCACGGCTTGATGCTGGATGTCCTACTGCAACTGTTGCGCGATCCGGCGCAACCGGAACGGAAACGCGCCGACGGCCAGCGTTATCCGAATTATCGGGAAGAACCGGCGCTGCAAGCCCTGCCGCCGCTGCTTGATCACGATAATGTCGCGGCCCGCGCCCGCGTGGTGGATGCGCTGGGTGTAGTGGATTCCAAGCAGGCCGAAACTTTACTGGTGCGACTACTAGACGACCGTAATGAGGCCATCCGGGCGCAAGCCTGCGCGCAATTGGCGCAGCGCATCGTCATCGGCGTGCCCGGCGCGAGTCTGGAGCCGCTGACGCGAGCACTGGCCGGTGGCCGCCGTGAGCTGCTGCTGGCCGCCGGCGAAGGGCTGGCCAAGCAACAGCGCCCGGAAGCGTTTCAACCCCTGTTGCTGGCCTTCACGGCAGGATTGGAGCCAGAACGGAAACGCGCGATCGCCGCACTGGGCGAATTGGGCGACCGCCGGGCGTTGGAGTACTTGGAACCGTTGCTCGATCCTCGCGCGGACATCCCAGCGGATGACCGAGCGCTGGCCCCGGACGCCACCGAAGCGCTCGGCGCGTTGCTGTCGCGTCTGACCGATGCCGACGAACACCAGCGGGTGCGTGACCGTCTGGAACGGCTGGCGCGCGAGGGCGCCGGTGAACTGCGCGGGCGCGCCCTGCGCGGCTTGCGGCGGGTCGGCGACGAGCGCAGTCGCGCCCTGTTGGAACCACTGGCCAGCGATCCCTATGAAGAAAGTGCTATTCGCCAGCGCGCCGCCGCCGAACTCGGCCAACTGGGAGTCACCGCCTCGGAACCGGTGTTGGAAACCCTGCTGCACCAGCGCGACGCCGGATTGCGCCGGGCGGGGCTGGATGCCTTGCAAAAGCTGTATCCGAGCAACGCCACTCAGGTCAATCTGCTGGCTTTGAACAGTGCATACGCCGAAATCAGCCGACCCGCCGCCCGGTTTCTGGCGCGGCAAGGCGATCCCGACACCCTGACCCAACGGCTGGGGGTGGTGAAGGATCAGCAAGTCCGGCAGCGCTTGCGGCGCGGGCTGATCCGCCGCCAGAGTTTCTCCAGAGACTCCTTGCGGAGTCTGCTGCAAAACGACTCGGCGGCGACACGGGCCGAAGCGGCCTGGATTGCCGGCAACAGCGGCGATTCTGAACTGGCGGGCGCGGTGCAAACCGCTTTGCAGCGAGCCGCCGACGGCTGGCGGCAGGCGGAGAAAAACCACTGGGGCGAGCAGGCCGCGAGCGAGGCGCAGGCGTGGCAAGCTGGTTTATGGGCCGCCCGACAGTTGCGGTTAAAGACCGCCCCAGCGCTGCGGGCTGCATTGGCCGATGCGCGGATTCCCAATGCGGTGCGTTGCGAAGCCTTACGCGGACTGGCCGACTGCGGCAACGCCAGCGATCAGGCGCTGTTGTTGCCGTTGCTGAGCGATGTTGATGCCGACCTACGCGCGGCGGCGAGTGCGGCCCTGGCGCGGTTGAATGGTAACGCGGCCTTGCCGGTGCTGGAGAAATCCGCCAGCGTCGATGGCGCGGCCTTGCGGCCGGTATTGCGGGCGGTCTTACCGAATGCGGATGGTCGTTTGCTGGCGACCGTTGAACAGCGCCAAGCTGCCTTGCCGATTGTGTTGGAACAGCAGGACGCCGCCGCGTTGATCCGCCGCGCCACCACGGCGGGCGACGCGGCCCGCTCTAGTGCTATTGCGGCGCTAGGCCGCCTGGGCGGGGATGCGGCGAAAACCGCTTTAGAGGGGATTTTGGCGCATAAGAGCGAGGATGGCGCAATTCGGGCGCTGGCGTTTAAGAGTTTGAGGAGGGTGGAGAGGAGAGATAAAGCCCTCGCTTGAGCCCACTTGTGCCATGAGCCACCACTTACCTATCGATGCTGAAGGTCGAGATTTGAAAGTAGGTGATTGGGTCAGAGTCATCGCTGCCCCTCTAGCCATTCAAGGAATGCCGCCCGAATCACTTTCTGCATTTTCCAGGGCAATTGGATATACTTTCCAGTTGAAGGCATTCGATGTAACCGGATGTCTTCAACTGGATATGTATCCAAAAATTAGTTGCGACACAATTTATATTGAACCATTTTGTGTAACTCGATTTCGAAGATATAAAAAACTCAGTAGGTCATTTAGGAGAATACTCGAAATACTGCAAGCACCTAAGCCGTTGCGTTTAGAGTTGACTTTTAATGCTCTACTTAAACCTGAAGTCGATTTAGAGAATTTTGGTTTTGAACTCATTACTCTGGGTACAGGCGGTGGCTTTGCTGTTTGGCCAGAGCAACGCTGCATTTCAGGTTCTATTTATGCCGAGCTATCCAATCCAGAAGCTCTCGCGATACTTGAGAAAGCAAAATCAGAAATCAAAGATCGTTTGGAGAAAAAAACTTAACAGCTTTCATTTTTCAATTCCTGAAAATGGCTCTGGTTTACTGGTGATTTCAAAAGGATGGTATTGAATTTCCCTGATGAGCAGATTGATCGTCGAATTTTTTCTTTATCATTTTGCTACCAATCAAGATATTTATTCCAAGCAATTCTGTGAACTCTAATCTTCATCCGGCGGCAATTCCCGCTCGACAATATTCCTTCCATATTTTATGTCATCAATAGCACGTAGCAGAAGACTTCCATTTAGCTCACGCAATAAGTAAGCAGTTTCATCTTCGGAAGTACGGCTTAACAATGCCTCATATTCGGCAATAGGCAAAATCACTGACACTCGTTCACCTGATGAGTTAATGATGTATTGCATAAAATCATGCTCTCGAAGAAATTTAAGGATAGCCAACAATATCGAGCAAACATCAAACCAGGAGACTGCATGAACACCTGCGAAGTTTACAGGACATCACCAGATTATGAGTGAATTAAGAAGTAGACTCATCAACTGCATAACACCACCCGGCCTATCCCCATGCGCGGCAATCTCGATTTCAGTTCCTGGAGCGCCCTGGCGTCCACTCTGTTTGGGCTGGTGCTCATTACGCTCATCGCGGTGGGTATCCGGCTGATTTTCATGCAGACCATCCAGCGCCGCCGCGAGCGTGAAAACCGCCAGATCAACGAGCGATTGCGCACGTTGATCGCCGCTTACAAAACCTTGGGTGGATCGTTCACTGGCGAGCTATCGGTCGATCCGAGCCATTTTCGGCAACTGCGTCAGATGGAAGAATCAGCGGATATAGCTGAAAATGCTGACGAATCGGCGCGCGCGGAAAACATTGCGGGGCCGACGGCTATCGGTTTTGAACGCCGCCGCCGGATCCGCGATGCGGTTGAAGCGGCCTTGTCGGATGTCATTTTACTGGGCACGGAAGAACAAGTACGGCTGGCGGCGCACGCGGCCAATGAAATGGTGGCCGGTCATAAAGTCGATCTGGCCAAGCTAGTGGTCTCGTTGCGCGACTTTATCCGCAAGGCGCTGGACTTGGAGCCGATTCCGCCCGCTGTCATCGTTCCCAATCAAGGGCCATTGCGCCCGAGCGGCAGTGGCCGAAGCGGCGGCGGCGCGGGAGGCGGTGCGGGTCGAGCGGGCGGTAATGGCGGCGGCGCGGGTGCCGGGATGGATGCTGGAATGGGTGTTGGCATGGGCGCTGGTATGCGGGTTAATTTGAGCCAAGATCAATCCGGCGCTGTAGAAACACAGTCTGGTGAAACCAACCGATGAGGCGCGCGGAAACGCCAGACTGGCGATCAGCCCAGCTTAGCGAGTCAAAGACACGATGCGCCTTGCTATCCGGCTCGATCTTGTACGGAGGATCTGCACGCGAGATAGTCAGGCGCACCAGACTCCACGGTGCTGAGTACGAGGCGAGAATCCGCACCGACAAGCCAGTATGCGCGGCCAAACGAAAAAGGGCCGCCCAATCAGGCGGCCCTTTTTTCAGAAAGCGGCGCTCGAGCGCCTTATTCCGCCAGTATCACAGGTCAAACCGGTCGAGGTTCATGACCTTCGTCCACGCCGCGACAAAGTCCTGCACAAACTTCTCGCGTGCGTCGTTGGCCGCATAAAATTCCGCGACCGCGCGCAGCTCGGAATTTGAACCAAACACTAGATCGACAGGGGTTGCCGTCCACTTGACGTTGCCTGTCTTGCGGTCACGACCTTCGTAAAGGCCCTCGGTCTTGGCCGACTTCGACCACTGCGTCGACATGTCGAGCAGATTCACGAAGAAGTCGTTGCCCAGCGTGCCAGGCCGGTCGGTGAACACGCCATGCGCGGACTGTCCCGTATTCGCGTTCAAGGTGCGCAGACCGCCCACCAGAACGGTCATTTCGGGAACGGTGAGATTCAGCAGACTAGCCCGCTCAACCAGCATTTCGGCGGGTGATCGCGGGTTATGGTCGCCGAAGTAGTTACGGAAACCGTCGGCGGTCGGTTCGAGCGCGGCAAACGAAGCCGCATCGGTTTGTTCCTGCGACGCATCCGCGCGTCCTGGCGCGAAGGGAACCTTGATGTCATATCCGCCCTGCTTCGCGGCCTGCTCGATAGCCGCCGCGCCTCCCAACACGATCACGTCGGCGAGCGACACTTTCTTTCCGCCAGATTGCGCGCCATTAAAGCTCCGCTGAATGTCTTCCAAGCTCTTCAGCGCCTTGGCCAGCTCCGTCGGATTGTTCGCCGCCCAATCCTTTTGCGGCGCGAGGCGGACGCGAGCGCCGTTCGCGCCGCCGCGCAGGTCGGAACCGCGGAAGGAAGCGGCCGACGCCAAGGCGGTTCTCACCAGTTCGGAGGGGGTCAGGCCGGACGCGAGAATCTTGGCCTTAAGCGCCGCGATGTCGTTCGCATCGATCAAGGCGTGATCGACCGCGGGCACCGGATCTTGCCAAATTAACACGTCCTTGGGAGCCTCGGCGCCGACGTAGCGCGCCCGTGGACCCAAATCGCGATGTGTCAGCTTGAACCAGGCCTTGGCGAACGCCAGCTCGAATTGCTTCGGGTCTTTCCTGAAGCGCTCCGCAATCTGACGATAACTCGGGTCGAACTTCAGTGAAAGGTCGGTGGTAAGCATGATCGGCGCATGCCGCTTCGTCTTGTCGTGCGCGTCCGGGACGGTATTGGCCGCCTGACCGTTCGCGGGAATCCATTGAATCGCGCCGGCGGGACTCTTGGTCTGCACCCAATCGAAGGTGAATAGGTTGTCCAAGAATTGCGTGGTCCAGGCGGCCGGATTGGCGGTCCATGCGCCTTCCAGACCGCTGGTAACGGTGTCTTCGGCATTGCCCTTACCACACTTGTTCTTCCAACCGAAGCCTTGCTCCTCGGTGCCGGCGGCCGCCGGCTCCGGGCCCACGCAGTCAGGGGGTTTGTGTGCGCCGTGCGTTTTGCCGAAGGTGTGGCCACCCGCGATCAGCGCGACGGTCTCCTCGTCGTTCATCGCCATGCGGGCGAATGTTTCGCGAATATCCTTGGCCGCCAACAGCGGGTCCGGATTGCCGTTCGGCCCTTCCGGATTCACGTAGATGAGGCCCATCTGCACGGCGGCGAGGGGATTCTCGAGTTTGCGATCACCGCTGTAGCGCTTGTCACCCAGCCACTCTTTTTCGGGGCCCCAATAAACCAGGTCGGCCTCCCAGTCGTCTTGACGACCGCCGGCAAAGCCAAAAGTCTTAAAGCCCATCGACTCCAGCGCGACGTTGCCGGTCAGCGCCATCAGGTCGCCCCACGACAGGCTGCGGCCGTACTTCAGCTTGATCGGCTGCAGCAGGCGGCGCGCCTTGTCGAGGCTCGCATTGTCGGGCCAGCTATTGAGCGGCTCGAAGCGCTGTTGGCCGCCATCGGCGCCGCCCCGGCCGTCGGCCACGCGGTACGTGCCCGCGCTGTGCCAGGCCATGCGAATGAAGAAGGGTCCATAGTGACCATAATCCGCCGGCCACCAATCCTGCGATGCGGTCATCAGCGCCGCGATGTCTTTCTTCACGGCATCGAGATCGAGCTTTTTAAACGCTTCGGCGTAGTTGAAGTCCTTCCCCATCGGGTTGGACGTGGCATTGTGCTGGCGAAGCGGCTGTAGGTTCAGTTGCTCGGGCCACCATGCCTGGTTCGACATCGGTTTACTTTGAGCATGCGCAACGCCGGTCGTCACGACTGGCGATAGGACTACCGCTAAAGCGGCCAGTAACGGAATTTTCTTATTACGCATTGCAGGTCTCCTTATGGCGAGAAGCACAGTGTGCCGCTTAACTATAGGCGCATCCGATGGGAATTAAGAATTCATATGTTCTATAGGGTCAATCAATAATTCCTATTGGCTGTATCCTGACGATGCACTTCATCCCACCCGCTCCCGCGCTTCCAACGCCTCCCACCGACCGTAACTCGCTTCCAATTCCACTTCCAGCCCCTTCAACTCATCCAACTGCCGAGCAACCACAGCCGCATGCTGTTTGTAGAAAGCGGGATCGGCGGTCAAGGCGTGCAATTCCCGCTGACGTTGTTCTAATTGCTCAATGCGGGCAGGCAACTGTTCTAGCTCCCGTCGTTCGTTATAGCCAAGCCGCCCGGATGCCGCCGGTTTCGACGATTTTGGCGCTGGGGCGGATATTGGTTTGAGTTTGACAGCAGGCGCGGGTTCCGGCGCGGCGCGCTGACGTAGCCAATCGCTATAACCGCCGACGTATTCACGGATCCGCCCATCGCTTTCAAACACCAAACAACTGGTCACCACATTATCCAGAAACGCCCGGTCGTGGCTGACTAGCAGGAAGGTGCCGGTGTACTCCAGCAACAATTCTTCCAGCAGCTCCAGCGTTTCCAAATCCAGATCGTTGGTCGGTTCGTCCATCACCAGCAGATTGGCCGGTTGCGTGAACAAACGGGCCAGCAACAATCGGTTGCGTTCGCCGCCGGATAGCGATTTGACTGGCGAACGCACCCGTTGCGGGGTAAACAGAAAGTCGCCCAGATAACCGATAATGTGACGGCGCTGGCCGTTGATTTCGATGGTCTCCCGCCCGCCCGCCACGCTATCCAGCACGGTCTGTTCCGGGTCGAGATGCTCGCGCAGTTGATCAAAATAAGCGATTTGCAGCTTGGTGCCGTGCTCCACCTGGCCGGCATCGGGCGACAAATGCCCCAGCAGCAAATTCAGCAGCGTGGTCTTGCCAGAACCGTTGGCGCCGATCAGACCGATGCGATCGCCGCGCAGGATACGCACCGAGAAATCGCGGATCAGCGGCTCGCTCTGCCAGGCGTAGCGGATATTTTTGGCCTCAATCACCCGCTTGCCGGATAGCTCTCCTTGTTCCAGTCCAAAACTGGCCTTGCCGATTTGCTCGCGGCGCTGGCGGCGTTCCTCGCGCAAGGCGTACAACGCCCGTACCCGGCCTTCGTTGCGGGTGCGCCGCGCCTTGATGCCCTGCCGGATCCACACTTCTTCCTGCGCTAGAGTCTTGTCAAATTTGGCGTTATGGCGGGCTTCGATTTCCAGCGAAGCGGTTTTTTTCTCCAGAAAGTTCGCGTAATCACCCGGCCATGATGTAAGCATGCCGCGATCCAGTTCTAGCAAGCGCGTCGCCAGCCGTTGCAACAAGGCGCGGTCGTGGGTGATGAACAATAATCCGCCGCGAAACTCCAGCAGCTCCTGCTCCAGCCATTGGATAGTTTCCAGATCGAGATGGTTGGTCGGCTCGTCCAGCAACAACACGTCCGGATCGCGCACCAAGGCTCGCCCCAGCAACACCCGCCGCCGCCAGCCGCCGGACAGTTCCGCCAGCGGGGTATCCGTTGGCAGTTGCAAACGACTGATCACGGTTTCGACCCGCTGTTGCCAACGCCAGCCGTCGCGCGCTTCCAACTCGTGCTGCAAGCGCTCCATCTTGCGCAGGGCGTCGGGGGTGTCGGCATGAGCGAGCCGCGCCGTAGCGGCATGGTATTCAGCGAGCAGCGCCCCCATTTCCAAACCACCCGCGACGATCTCGAACACCGTGGCCGCCGTATCAGTGGGCAATTCTTGCGCGAGCGTGGCGATCCGCAAGCCCGGCTGCCGCCAAATGTCGCCGCCATCCGGGTGAATCTCACCCGACAACAAGCGCAGCAAGGTGGTTTTGCCCGCGCCGTTGCGCCCGATCAGACAGACCCGCTCGCCCGCGTCCAGCTGGAAACTCGCGCCGTCCAGCAGCTTTTCCGCGCCAAAGGCGATCGAGAGATTGTCGAAGCTAATTAAGGGCATGACGCGAGTTCCGTGAAGGTCAGGATAGATAGAGCGTGCGGGCAGTAGTGTAGACTAGATTGGCGCTGCTCTGGCTTGATAACAGTTAGGGCAAACGCTGATCTCTTTTACGATCTCTCGTCCTTTTCCACCGGGATCATCCCGTGATTCCCAGCGGCTTGTTTTAGTGAGCGAACCTGCTTTGGTTTGCTTGAACCAATGAGCGTCCGCGCGACGCGGATAAGATGTGAAGCGGGTCTTGACGGTAATTTGAAAGGAAGGCGTGTGCGCGGAAATGGTCTTGCCACAAGCTTCGCATTGGTACACGAAATCCGGCCTAAGCGCGCAATCCACCAGGGGGCCGATATCCCGGCGGTGTTATGAAGGTGAAATTGGTGAAAATCGCCACCTCAAAGGGTAGCCGTTGCAAAGTATAAGCCCGCCGATTTCAAGCTGTACAGATTCTCATCTTCTCAAGAGGCGATAAGTAGCGATTATGCGGTTGTGGACATTGCACCCAAAATATCTGGACACCCAGGGCCTGCTGGCTTTATGGCGCGAGGCGTTGCTGGCGCAGGCGGTTTTATCCGATCAGACCAAAGGCTACAAACACCATCCGCAGTTAGCGCGTTTTCGCCAGTGCGAAATGCCCCGCTCACAAATCGCCCACTACCTGATGGCGGTTTGGGCCGAAGCAACCCAGCGTGGCTACCGTTTTAATCAAGCGAAGATTGGCCAGATGAACCAGAGCGTGCTAATGCCAGTTGGCAGCGGACAACTCGACTACGAATGGCGTCACTTGCGGGGCAAGCTAAAGGCCAGATCACCGGATTGGTTGGCTGGGCTTCCAACCATCCCGCAGCCGGAACCGCATCCCTTATTTCAGGAAATGCCCGGCGGAATTGCAGAATGGGAAATCGGCGCAGCGGTCCATCATGCAGAACACTAAGCCATCCTGCCCGGTTACGCCTGACGGTCGCTATTCCGTCGCGCGGGGTCAGTTGCCTATGACAAGTTGTACCGTGATCCTAAGTACTTGATTGAAAGTCCAACTAGTTTATGCAGGACTAACTATCCAAAAACAATTGATCTAAATACCAGATAACTTAGGATTTACTACTCTTAAGAAACATAAAGCGTTGCAAAAGAACAGGTCTGAAAAGCCTAGAGAGTCCGATAATAAAACCGGTTATCCACCGCCATGACGGGGAAACTGGCAGGCAATGCCGCGCGCTCGATAACCTGAAACCCATTCTTCTCATAAAAACGATGGGCAGCAAAAAATATATCCATCGTGCCAAGATAGATGTCCAGCACATTCCGCGTCTGACACCACGCCATCAGCGTGTCGAGTAACTGTTTGGCCACGCCGCGCTCATGGCCGCGATGGCTGGCTTTGACGAACATTTTGCGTAGGGCGGTCTGACGGTTACTGATATCGAGCAAGCCAAGAGTCCCCACTACCTCCTGCTCGTCTAACGCCACCCAAAAATTGCCATTGCCCCGCTGATAGAAACGGGAAATGCGCTGTAAATCCGGTTGGGCCTCCAGCGTGATGGGAATTGCAAATTCCACACGCTGAATCGTCAAAATGACCTCGACGACACCTTGGGCATACCTTTGAGAGAATGGAGCGATGCTGATCATACTTCTCCTCATAAATAACGCGATGTGCGACTTTCTGATCAGGCGATAATCAAACCATCGGGGTATAAAGGCTCATGCCCGCGTTGGAGATTGAACCAAACCCCGATTGGTGTGAGCCAAGAGCTTGCGGGTCACTTGAGTAGTCAAGTGCCAGACATCTCGGGTTCGGGTTTCCGCCAACCCAAAATGGTATTCGAGCTGGCTGCTGACGGTTTCGATGCGCTTGCGAATCCGCCGTAGCAGTTGGAGCCACCAGGCCGATGTTTCTTCATGTTTTGGCGCACTGGCGCTTGCAAGTCGATGCCCAGCGTCGCGCAATTAGCTTGAAATTGCGGGCGAAGGTAGCCCTTGTCGCCTATAACTAACCCTTGGATGGCTTGCAACACGTCATAAGCTGAATCGCGCTTGTCCCCAAAAGCCGCATGCGGCGCCAGCATTGTTTATGGACGCCTGCCCATGTCAATCCCGGTGATCAATGAGCCAACATGCCGTCAGCTTAAGTGGACGTTTCCAGTACGCTGCTATCGCCATCTGGCTCGGTTGCGGCAAAGGGGCCAAGGTGACGCCGATGGCGCAACAACACCAGGGAACGACCATCGACGGAATAAGGCTCTTCCGCCAGATGTTGATTATTGCTGGTGGGATAGCCTTGCGGCAGCGCGGTATCCACCAACACCTCAAAGAACGCCTCACCCCGCACAATCGGTAGCACAAACTGAATTTCTTCATGATGAGCGTTAAATAACAGCAAGAAATCATCGTCCTCCAACGGATGGCCGCGCTTATCCCAATCACCCACGCCATCACCCGGCAAATACAACCCCAGGCAGCGAGCATAGTCATGATCCCACTCATCATCGTTAATCTCGCGCCCATCCGGATTAAACCAGAGGATATCGCGCACGCCGCTACCGTGAATGCCTCGAAAAAAATGGCGTCGCCGGAAGGTGGGATGCTCGCGGCGCAATTGCACCAACCGCTGCGTGAACATAAATAATTGACGGTTATCGTCCAGCCAGATCAAGTCCCAATTGAACCAGCTGATTTCATTATCTTGGCAGTAGGCGTTGTTATTGCCCTGCTGGGTGCGACCGGCTTCATCGCCAGCCAACAGCATTGGCACCCCTTGCGACAACAACAGCGTCGCCAAAAAATTACGCCGTTGGCGCGAGCGCAATTCCATGATGGCTGGGTCCATGGTCTCGCCTTCCACCCCGCAATTCCAGCTCTGGTTGTGGGGGTCGCCATCCTGATTATGTTCCAGATTGGCTTCGTTATGGCGGTGGTTGTAGCTCACCAGATCGTAGAGCGTGAAACCATCGTGCGCGGTGATGAAGTTGATGCTGGCCTGCGGCCGGCGGCCATTGTGCTGATACAAATCGGCGGAACCGGTCAACCGATAGGCTAGCTCGCCGATCAGGCCGCCTTCGCCGCGCCAGTAATCGCGCACCACATCGCGGTATTTGCCGTTCCATTCACTGACAGTGACCGGAAATTGTCCGACCTGGTAGCCGCCATGGCCGGTATCCCACGGCTCGGCGATCAGCTTGACCCGCGCCAGCACCGGATCTTGTTGCATCACATCCATGAATGAACCCATCTGATCGACATCGCCGTGACTTTCGCGCGCCAGCGCCGCCGCCAGATCAAAGCGGAAGCCATCGACGTGCATCTCTTGCACCCAATACCGCAAACTGTCCATCACCAGTTGGATCACGCGCGGGTGCGAGGTATTGAGGGTATTGCCGCAACCGGTGTAATCCATGGTATAGCGCGGATTTTGCGGAGACAACCGGTAATACACCGCATTGTCGATACCGCGAAAGCACAAGGTCGGGCCGAGATGGTTGCCTTCCGCCGTGTGGTTGTAGACCACATCCAGCAGCACTTCGATACCAGCCGAGTGCAGGCTTTTCACCATGCTCTTGAATTCGCTAACCGGATTCTCGGTCGCGGCGTAGCGCGGGTCGGGCGCGAAATAGCCGATGGGGCTATAGCCCCAGTAGTTATGCAATTTCTTGTCGAGCAGATGACGCTCGTCCACAAAGTAGTGGACCGGCAGCAGTTGGATCGCGGTCACCCCGAGCGATTTCAAATAATGAATGGCCGGCTCACACGCCAACCCGGCGTAAGTTCCGCGCATATGCGGAGGAATCTCAGGATTCAGCAAAGTAAAACCGCGCACATGCAATTCATAAATCAGCGTGTCATGCCAGGGAGTATAGGGCGGTCGGTCATCGCCCCACAGAAAGGCGGTATCGACCACCTGGCACTTCGGCATCCCCGGCGCGCTATTGCGGGTGCTGAAACTTAAATCTTCGTGACGGTTGCCCACCTTGTAGCCAAATTGCGCCTCACTCCAGTGCGGCTGGCCGATGATGCGTTTGGCGCAGGGATCTAATAGCAGCTTATGAGGATTGAACCGGTGGCCTAATTCCGGCTTGTACGGACCGTGGACCCGATAGCCATACAGCAAGCCAGGCCGCGCATCGGACAGATAGCCGTGCCAGACCCCGCAGGTTTGCTCGCGCAATGGAATCTGCTCGACTTCATGTTTGCCCTTGGCGTCGAACAAGCACAAGTCGACCTGCTCGGCATGTTCCGAAAAGAGGGCGAAGTTCACGCCCTCGCCGTCCCAGGTCGCCCCCAAGGGATACGGCCACCCCATCAAGACAGAGGTTGTTGGTATTTTCATCGGCTCGTCATCCCCCTGCCTCCCCGCTCCCCACGGGGAGGCGATCCACCGCTTCAGCCTTATTCGCTGAAGGCGCGCAGTGTTGTGCTCACCTCGCCTGGGCCTACCACGGTGATGCCGCTCTCGGTGACGCTATAACGGCGGCGGTCGAGTTCGGGATCATGGCCGATCCGAGCGCCCGCCTCAATCACGTTGTAGTTGCCAATGATGGCCCGCCGCAGCTTGGCGCCGCGCTTGATATGCACATAGTCCTGAATGAGGCAATCCTCGATCTCCACATCATCCTCGATGATCACCTCACGGCGGACGATGGTGTTGCTGATGGAAGCGCCATGCACCAGCGAGCCGGCGGCGACCACGCTGTTGCACAGCTTAGCGTCCAACATGCGTGCGACTGGCCCTTGATAGTTACTTGAAAAGATCCGCCACTGGGGGTTGAACACATCGAAGCGAGGCGGCCAAGCCAGCATGTCCTGATGGGCGTTGAAATACGCGTCCAGCGTACCGACATCGCGCCAGTAGGCTTGTTCTTCGTAGGGCTTGACGCCCGGCACCTTGTTGGTGGCGAAGTCGTAGGCGAACAACCGATGGGTATCTTTCAAGGCCGGCAGGATGTGTTGCCCAAAATCGTGCTCGCCGCGGTCGCCAGCGGCCTTGAGCGACTCAACCAAGATCTTGGCGTCGAACAGATAGTTGCCCATTGAGGCGTACGCGCGCGTCGGATCGGAGGGCATCGGGGTCGGATTGTCGGGTTTTTCCTGAAATTCGCCCACTCGCCCAGCGTGATCGGCCACGATGACGCCGAAGCCACGGGCATCGGCGAGGGGAACGGGTAAAGCCGCCACCGTCACATCCGCTTCCCGTTCGTGATGGAAATCGATCATCTGTTCGAGATCCATTCGATAGACGTGATCGGCGCCAAACACCAGCACCAGATCGGGATTGTGCATCTGAATCAGGTTGATATTCTGGTACACGGCGTCGGCGGTGCCCATGAACCAGTCGCCGCCCCGCATCATCTGGGGCGGCACCACCGTCACGAACTCCTCGTTGCGCATCGGCGACACCACCCAGGCTTTACGAACGTGCTCAATCAGCGACTGGGATTTGTACTGCACCAGCATATAAACCGAATGAATCCCGGAGTTAAGCAGGTTACTCAACACAAAATCGACAATCCGGTAACGGCTGCCGAAAGGTAAGGAAGGCTTGGAACTTTGAGAGGTTAGGGGGCTAAGGCGGGAACCCTCGCCACCCGCCATTACGAACGCAAGAACTTTTGATTTTTTCATGGGGACACATCCTTCGTTTTTAGTCTACGGTATTGATAGGACTCATGTTTCCCTTGCTCAGGCGTCGAAAGTATCGAAGTCACGCTCCGTATGCGGGTGATGGTGGAGACGAAACACATGGGCTGGCATCCGGTGGGGATTGAGCTCCACGTAATTGTTCGGCCCCCGCCAGACGTAATGCGCGCCAGTCAGCAAATCATGCACCTGGAACGGTTGCTGGGAATCAATCCCCAACGCTTCCAGGTTGAGTTGGGTCCAACCGGCCTGGGTGTAATTGGGGTCCAGGTTCACCACCACGAGAACCACATTGGTGTGGCTGCCGGTTGCCTTGCTGTAGCAAAGGAGCTGCTCGTTATCGATGTGGTGGAACGCCAGGCTCCAATCGGACTGCAAAGCCGGATTGCGCTTGCGGATCCGGTTCACCAGCGCGATGAAATCGCGCAGGCTGCTGGGACTGTCCAGATCCTGGAAACTGCGATAGCGCAACTGGTATTTTTCGGAGTCCAGATATTCTTCGCTGCCATGCTTGACCGCGATGTGTTCCATCATTTCGTAAGCCGGCCCATAAAGGCCGTAGTTGGCGGTCATCGTCGCCGCCATCACCAGCCGGGACATGAACGCCGGCCGGCCGCCGAACTGGAGATAGTCGGTCAAAATATCCGGCGTGTTCGGCCAGAAATTGGGGCGGAAATACTCGCGGCCTGGCCCCTGCGTCAATTCCTTGAGGTAGTCCATCAGCTCCCACTTGTGGTTACGCCAAGCGTAATAAGTGTAGGACTGGTTGTAACCCAATTTGGCAAGGCGGTGCATCACCTTCGGCCGGGTGAAGGCTTCGGCCAGGAAAATCGCATTCGGCGTTTGCTTCTTGATTTCGGCGATCAGCCACTCCCACATTGCAAACGGCTTGGTGTGCGGGTTATCGACCCGGAAGATGCGCACGCCCTGAGCAATCCAGAACTCGAAGATACTCTTGATCTCTTCCCACAGCGCTTGCCAGTCGCTGGTCTCGAAATTGAACGGATAGATATCCTGGTATTTCTTGGGGGGGTTTTCGGCATATTGCACCGTGCCGTCTGGCCGCCAGCGAAACCAATCGGGGTGTTCCTTGACATAGGGATGGTCGGGCGCGCATTGCAAGGCGATGTCCAAGGCGATTTCGATCCCATGCTCCTTGGCTTTCTGCACCAACTGCCGGAAATCCTCCAACGTACCCAAAGCCGGCAAGATAGCCTTATGGCCGCCCTCGGCCGCCCCGATGGCCCAGGGACTGCCCACATCGTCGGCGGTCGGCGTCAGGGTGTTGTTCTTGCCCTTGCGGTTGACGCGCCCGACCGGATGAATCGGCGGGAAATAAAGCACGTCAAACCCCAACGCGGCAATGCGCGGCAACCAGATTTCGCAATCCTTGAAGGTGCCGTGTTTGCCAGGCAAGGGACTGCTTGACCGCGGGAACATCTCGTACCAGGTACTGAAACGGGCGCGCTCGTCATCAACGCTTACCCGCAGCGTCTTCGCATAAGTGATGCTCAACTGGCGGTCGGCGTAACGCTGCATCAGCCGGGCCAATTCCTCGTCCATGCCCAATTGCCGCCGGTAATCCAACGCCTGATCGCTGACCAGCGCCTTGGCGCGCAACGCCAGCCACTGTGCATCATCGCCGGTGGCGCGCTGGCTGGCTTTCCCGACCAGCTGCTCACCCGTGCGCAGCGCGATGGACACATCTTCCGGCTGGACCCAGCGGCTCAAGTCGTGCCGCCAGGATTTGAAGGGGTCTACCCAGGCGATGATGGTATATTCGTAGCAACCCAGATCCAAGACCTGAAATTCGCCTTGCCAGCGGTCGTTGACCAAAAACCGCATGGGGGTTTCCCGCCAGAGGGGATCGCCGACTTTGCGGTGTTGCAGGATGCACGATAAGGAATCATGACCGTCGGTAAAAATATCCGCTTCAACGACCACGGCATCGCCCACGGTGCGCTTGATGGGAAACTGGCCCCCATCGATTTCCGGGGTAACACCCTCAATGATCGTCCGCTGGCGGCCATCGGTCGCGGGCGGTGCCGCCTCCAGCGAGACAGCGGTCGAGATCGCCGCGTTTTGCGCGGGTTGGGCTTCCTCGGTCGAATCCCGCGACGCCGGTTGGCTGATTATCGCAGCGGTGGGATTGTTTCCTGCCGTCGGAGCGATGGCCGAAGCCGGGGCCGACTGTTCAGGCGCCGTCTTGCTATCATCCGCCACGGTTTTCTTGGTCATACCGATTATCCTCGTTCTTGCTGGCACGGTTTTTTGTTGATATGCCGATCATCGTCGAGATCCGGGCGATCACGCTGCTGCCGTTCGAGGGCTTCGGTGTTAAAGTTAGCGTCTGGGTCCGGTTCGTCCGCGTGGCGATCGGTCTTTATTTATCCCCCCTTATTATGACGGTTTTTTTGTAGCCTTGCCTAAATCTTCAATTGAGTTGAGACCACTCCGTACCGAGGACTTTGTTCCATGACTGAATTACAACGGATTATCGATGATGCTTTCGAGCGTCGTGGCGAAATCGACCCCAGCAACGCACCAACCAATCTTCACGAGGCCATCGCTGAAGCGATTGATCTATTGGAATTAGGCCGTGTGCGGGTTGCCGAGAAACGCGATGGGGTCTGGACGGTCAACACTTGGTTGAAAAAAGCAGTCCTGCTCAGCTTTCGCCTGAACGAAAGCGCCATGATCCGCGACGGTTACACCAATTATTTCGATAAGGTTCCCCCTAAATATGCGGGTTACGGGGCCAACGACTTTCTGGCCGCCGGCGTCCGCGTCGTGCCGCCCGCCGTCGCCCGGCGCGGCACCTACATCGCCTCCGGCGTGGTGCTGATGCCCTCCTTCGTCAATATCGGAGCCTACGTCGATTCCGGCACCATGGTGGACACTTGGGCCACGGTCGGCTCCTGCGCCCAGATTGGCAAGAACGTCCATCTGTCCGGCGGGGTTGGCATTGGGGGCGTCCTGGAGCCGTTGCAGGCCAGCCCCACCATTATTGAAGACGACTGCTTCATTGGCGCTCGCTCCGAAGTGGTTGAGGGCGTGATCGTCGAACACGGCTCGGTGGTGTCGATGGGGGTTTATATCGGCCAAAGCACCAAGATTTACAACCGCATGACCGGCGAAGTGAGCTACGGTCGAGTACCGGCCGGTTCGGTGGTGGTGCCCGGCGCTTTGCCCGCCGCCGATGGCAGCCATAGCCTTTATTGCGCCATCATCATCAAGCAGGTGGATGACAAAACCCGCGGCCGAGTCAGCCTGAACGATCTACTGCGCGATTGATGGACGCTACGCTGGAGCTGGCTCTCGATCTGCTGCGCCGTCCCTCAATCACGCCGGAAGACGCTGGCTGCCAGGCCGTCATGATCGCCCGCTTGGAAGCGCTCGGTTTCCAAGCGGAACGCCTGCGCTTCGGCGTCGTGGATAATTTCTGGGCGCGCTTCGGCGACTCCGATCCCTTGTTCACTTTCGCCGGCCATACGGATGTGGTGCCGCCCGGCCCGCTAGAACGCTGGCGATCACCTCCGTTCGAACCGACCGCCCACGATGGTTATTTGTACGGTCGGGGCGCGGCGGACATGAAAGGCAGTCTGGCGGCGATGGTCACCGCGTGCGAACGTTTCCTTACCGCTTGCCCACAGCCGCGCGGCTCAATCGCCTTCCTCATCACCAGCGATGAAGAAGGCGCGGCGGTGGATGGTACGGTCAAGGTGGTGGAGCGGCTGGAACAGCGGGGTGAAAAAATGCGCTGGTGTCTGGTTGGCGAACCTTCCTGCGCCAACCAGTTGGGCGACACCCTCAAGAACGGCCGGCGAGGATCACTGAACGGCCGATTGCTGCTGCGCGGCGAGCAAGGCCATGTCGCCTACCCGCACCTAGCGCAAAATCCCATTCACGCCATCGGCCCGCTACTCACGGCGTTGGCGGATGAGGTCTGGGATCAAGGGCACGACTTTTTTCCGCCCACCTCGTTCCAGATTTCCAATCTGCGCGCCGGTTCGGGGGCCGTCAACATCGTGCCGGGCGAACTGGAGATGCTGTTTAACTTCCGTTTCTCCCCCGCGGTGACGGTCGACCAGCTGCGGGAGCGCACCCGATTGCTCATCGACACCGGACTGCTTAACGAAGAGATCAAAACTGGGCAGGTGTTCCAGTACGAGGTGGAATGGAGTCTGTCCGGCCCGCCGTTCTTCACCCCGCCAGCGGATTTGGTGGCCGCCGCCATGGCGGCCATTCGCGCCGAAACGGGGCTGGAAGCGGCTTTATCCACCAGCGGCGGTACGTCCGACGGCCGTTTCATTGCGCCGACCGGCGCTCAGGTGATCGAACTTGGGCCGCTGAATGCGACCATTCATAAGATCGACGAATGTGTCCCCATCGACGATCTGGCGCGACTTAGCCGCATTTACGAGGGCATCCTGAACCGACTGCTGGGTTGAACTCTTACTCTTGATCGCAGCCAGAGGGATTAAGCAACTTCACCCTCAGTCCGACCATCGACTCCGAGCGACGACTGACACGATCCGCCCTTGGAAATCCGCCTTTATCAAACCGTAAACTACGGGAGGACAGGCTCATGCAACAGCGCGAACTCGACAGCACCGGCTTGCACTTCAAAGCCATCGGCCTGGGCGCCATGCCGCTTTCCATCAGTGGCCGGCCCGATGAAAAGCAAGCATTTTCCGTTATCGAGGCCTTTGTTGATGGGGGGGGCAATTTCATCGACACCGCCAACGTCTATTGTGTCGATGATGAGGATATCGGCCATAACGAACGGCTGATTCGAGGCGCGCTGAACCAACTCGGCCTCACCGACCAGGTATTCGTCGCCACCAAGGGTGGACTGCGCCGTCCGGGCGGGGCCTGGATCACCGACGGCGATCCCGACTGGCTGCGGCTGTCTTGCGAACGCAGCCTACAGGCGCTGCGCACCGATTGCATCGGCCTCTACCAGTTGCACGCCATCGACCCCAAAGTCGATTTTAGCCGTTCGCTGGAAGCCCTGATCAAGTTGCAGGAGGCGGGTAAAATCCGCCATATCGGCCTTTCCAACGTCAGCGCGGCGCAACTGGAAAGCGCGTTGAGCCTGACTTTGATCGCGTCGGTGCAAAATCGCTGCAACATTTTCGACAAGCGCGACTTTCACAACGGGTTGATCGACTTTTGTCAGGCGCGGCAGATCACCTATATTCCCTACAGCCCGGTCGGCGGCCACAGCGGTCATACCCGGCTTGCCCGCGAACCGCTGCTACTGCAACTGGCCGGCAAGTACGAAGCCACCCCGCACCGGATCGCGCTGGCTTGGTTGCTGCACAAAGGCCAACATATTTTACCGATCCCTGGCGCGAGTCAGGTCGCCAGCATCCGCGACAGCTTACAGGCGACTCATTTAAGCCTGAGCGCCGAGGATATCGCCGCGCTCGACCGACTGCCCGATCAATGACAGCCCGCCGCGCCGCCAGCGCCCGGAATCGCCGGAACTTCCGCGTGATGTCTATCCTTCAGCTCCAGGAAACGGTCGGATGTCTTCTGTAAGCCACAGGCTGGTGGAACAACTGGCCACCGCTTATCTGCGAGGGGAACGGCTGGTCTTGGTGTTCGACTACGATGGGACGCTGGCGCCGTTTGCGGCGCGGCCCAACCTGGCGCATCTCAGTCCAGAATTGCGCGCTTTGCTGGCCGGTCTAGCGGCCATGCCACGCCTCGCGGTGGGCGTTGTCAGCGGCCGCGGCTTGGATGATCTGATGGCGATGGTCGGTGTCCCTGGGCTTTATTTCGGCGGCACGTTCGGCCTGGAGCTGGATTTGCGCGGCGAACGAATTGTCCCCGCCGAGCTATCACAACCTCGCCAGTTGATGCGCGATCTATTGGCCGCGATGGAGGCTCGGCTGCCGCTGTATCCCGGCGCGTGGGTGGAAAAGAAGCAATTGGGCTTGACCATCCATTATCGGCAACTGCGATCTGATCGGATCGAAGCGCTGCGGGCTGAACTCTTCGCTTTGCTGGAACCCCATGCGGCTGTCGCGCGGATTTATGAAGCGCCATTGGCCCTTGAAGTATTACCCGCCATAGGCGTTGACAAAGGAACGGCTTTACAGGCCATCGTCGCCCATCATCACTCGGATCGGCCCGCGTTAGTCCTCTATGCGGGCGATGCGGCCAACGATGCGGCCGCTTTGACGGTGGCGTCCAAACTCGGCGGCATCGCTGTCGGCATTGGCCCGGAGCCGCCGCCAGAAGCAGTTTATCATTTGTCCGATTACAGGGTCTTAACCGCATTCTTGACGGAGCTGGCGAGTGTTCTGACCAGCATCCGCCGCATCGCCTGAATCGCTCCTGCTCATGGCACTCCCACTCGATCCCATCACGGTCCTGTTGCTCGGAGGAGCCGCATTGCTGGCGGGCTTCATCGACGCCATCGCCGGCGGCGGCGGGATGCTGGTGATGCCCGCTTTACTGAGTACTGGAATGCCCCCGCATTTGGTGATTGGCACCAATAAGCTGGTCAGCACCTTTGGTACACTCAGCGCCTCCATCACCTTTATCCGCAAGGGCTTATTCCAGCCAAGGTTGTGGTGGGCAATGAGCTTTGGCACTTTTGTTGGCGCGCTGACCGGCGCGATGCTGGTCTATTTGCTGAGTGCGGGGATATTAAAAAAGCTGCTGCCGCTAGCGATTCTAGGCGCGGCGGCCTATCTGGCGTGGCCACGCTCGGCCCTTAAAACAGCGCATTCCGAACCAGCGCCGCCGATCCGGCGCGGCGTGAAATTGTTGGCCGGTGGTTTGATCGGCTTTTACGATGGCTTTATCGGCCCCGGTACTGGCGCGTTCTGGATGACGGCCGCCATGAAGCTGTTCCGGCTGGATTTAGTGAGAGCGGCGGGCGTGGCGCGGTTTATGAACTTCATCAGCAACTTCACCGCGCTGCTGACTTTTAGCCTCTTCGGCAATATCGATTATGGTATCGGGCTGGCGATGGGTATGGCGCTGATGGTTGGTTCTTTCATCGGCGCTCATAGCGCCATCCGTTACGGAGCGCCATTTATCCGTCCGGTCTTTCTCAGCGTGGTGTTGCTGATGGCTGGGCGACTGCTGTTCATGGGATAAACCAATCGATGATCGAGGTAGAAGCATGGGCCACATTATTTCGGCCCGTTGACCCAGCACAGTTTGCGCTGCGACGTCGGGCAGTTTTCAGCCGATGGGCGCCTCGCTTGACCGGCCAACCCATTTTCTACCCCGTCACCAAAGCGGTACGCCGCGGAAATTTCGGAAAACTGGAATGTCAGGGCGAGCGGTTACGGCGCACTGACTCGTTTCAAGGTAAAAAGCAGTTTTATGCCGCAATACCTCGATTCATCAAGCTGGGGATGCTCATCATACAAAATAGCGGATTCCAGCGAAAAACTTAGCGGAGCTGAACGCCAATCTGGTTGGCCTTATTGAGGTCATCCGTGAATTCCATGCTTAATCGAGATTGCTATCACCTACTGCGTTTTGGCGGGATATAAATTTCGTTCTCACCCTTTTTTCTTTTCTTCCGCTTTTTTTCTGGCCAGTCACAGCTACCGCAATTGCAAGCATCAGGCACCCAATCGCCTGGCGAATCGCAAGGTAGATCGCAACCGATATCACAGTCGCCGCGTTGGCGGGGAAATGGGCGATGGTGCGTGAGTTCATTTCGGCGCCACGCCACGCCACAGAGATGGAGGCGTTTACGCAGAATCGCAAAACCCGCCAACCCACCGTATCTCCGAACGGCTCGATAACCCAGGGTAGAGCAACTGGCACGAGCGGTATGGACATGATAAGCACAGCAAAAACCCTTATGCCGGGAAACGTGGCGTTGGTAAACGTGAATGGCTAAAAGCAGGAGGAAGCGCATAACGGCATGAGTGGCCAAATAAAATTGGCTTTAGCCTAAATCAGTGTCAAAAGCTTAACCCATCTTCAAACCAACGAAAAATCCAGCGGCCCCACCTACCCCGACCCCGCCAAGACCCGACAAGCTATTAACTAAAAACGAGCCTAATCGATTAACGGCGCTGGTTCCTTTTTCAACAGCATGAGTTAGATCCGCGCCACTGATACTGATTACGCCATAATAACCGGCAACAAAAAGAGCGACTATTGACAGTCCGAGTAGGAATAAGCCAATTTTTAACGTCTTTTTCATAAAATAACCGACCGCCATGCCCATTAGAAACGGAGCGCCGATAGTTATCAGAAGAAATGAACCACTTTCATTCATAGAATTGTCCCGAGGCGATAAGCTGGTTCCCGCAGAGATATTTTAAAATTTCAGTGGATAAAGCCATCAAAGGCGCATCCTTTCCTTATTTCAAACCACCCTTTCCAAAGCACATGGTAAGTTTTTGTTGGTCTGATAACCGATATTCTCCATAGCTCCACGCCTTGCCATGCGGTCACGACCTCCTGGAAGATCACATCTTACGGTAAAATTAAAGCAGTCGAAAAATCTTCGACCGCTTGACGAACAGCGTTGGTGAGCTTGACCGAGCGACGGCAGTACTCTGCCTGCCCCTGGCCGCCTTTAAGGTCGCGGTTTCAGGCGCAGTTTGAATTTTATTTGGACCTCGTTGGCCACCGTATCGGTATCGGCCCATTGACCGTCCCCGACGTTGAAATCCAGCCGCTTGATCTCAAACTGCCCTTCCGCCAATAAATCCGAGCCTTCGGTTTTCAGGCTCAATGGCGCACTGATATCCCGACTGACCCCTTTCAGCGTCAATATCCCATCCACCTGATAAGCGCCGCCATCGAGTTTTCGAAACTGCTTGGATTCAAAGGTCGCTTCCGGGAAACCGGCCGTATCGAACCACCGCTTTCGCTTCACCTCAGTCGTAAAATCCGACGCCGGCAAAGCGACGCTGTTCATATCGATCACCACCCGAATCCGGCTTTTGTCGATGGCGGCCGGATCAAGCGCGGCATCCGCTGTAAATTTCTGGAACCTACCTTGAGCCGACGCTCCCATCTGCTTGCCGACAAACGTAATTTCACTTTGCTCCGGCGCCAACGCCTGTCCGGCCTGAACGCCCAGCGCGGCCAGCCCAAACCCCAGCACGGCCGCACTCTGCCACAACCAACGCTTTAGCATCTTCGTCACCCCTTCCGCTCAAGCCAAGGAACCATCCGCGCCAATACATCGTCGCGTTCGATGAAATGATGTTTCAGCGCCGCGCCGACATGCGCGCCAAACACTGCCAGCAGGGTATAGTTCAGCCCGATATGTACCGTGTGCAACCAGTCTCCCAGTTCTTCGTTTGCACCGATCAAATCCGGGAGCGGCAAAATCCCTAGGTACACCACCGAAAATCCTCTGGCGGAACTAAATAACCAACCACTGAGTGGTATGGCGAACATCAGCCCATACAGCAGAAAATGAACCCCTTCCGCCGCTTTTTGCTGCCAGAGCGGCACCGAGGCCGGCAGCGCGGGCGCGGGATGACCGAGCCGCCAGAGCAAGCGTACCGCCGTCAGTCCGAGCACGGTGATGCCCAACCACTTGTGCCAGGAAATCCAGCGCAGCTTCCGCGGGCTGTTTTCCATATCCGCCATCGTCCAGCCCAGGGCAAACGCCACGATGATCAATACCGCTATTAGCCAGTGCAGTCCGATTGCCGTGCGGGTATAACGCGTCGTCACCACATTCAGCCTCATTTCGTTTGAATTCCAACACGATGGCCTGGATTTCACCTTACCGCTTCATCCAGGCCACTGCCATGATTAGCTTGCTATTCTCGCGCCGCCTCAACGGCAATAGAGAGCTTCACTTCCTCTCCGACAGCACCCTGATAGGCCGAAATCCCGAAATCGCCACGGTTGATTGTCGCGGTGGCGTCCGCGCCGCAATAATGCTTCTTAGCCACCGGATGTTCGCCGCACTTGAAGCGGGAGAAGGTTAGCGTGACTGGTTTAGTGACGCCGCGCAAGGTCAGCTGGCCCTTGGCCTTGGTCGGCAGATCGCCGTCAAATTCGATCTGATCGGCCTTATAGGTGATGGTCGGATACTTGGCGACATCGAAAAAATCCTCACCACGCAAATGATTGTCACGCTTGGCAAAGGCGGTATCCAGACTGTTGGCGTCGATCACCACTTCGACCGAACCTTTTTTCGCCGCAAAATCCAAGGTGGCGGCGCCCGTGGTCTTGTGGAACAGGCCACGGGTGGTAGATCCAGCCCAGATGGGTAAGTTCAAAATACGGATAAGTATGAGAATTATCGATAACGTATTTTTCAGGAGCGGCCTGGGCGACCGTGATGCAACCGATTCCCAAGGTCATTGCAAACAAAGTACTGCTAACAAGCTGTTTCATCATGATGTCCTCAAGGCAATAAGATTAAAATTATTGAAATCCAGGCGGTCAACCGGCGCCCGCTTTCCAACGCCGCGCGGCTTGCGCTATCCGTTGCCCGAAAGCCTTGGCCGTTTCTAAATCCCCCGGCAACGGCCCTTCATCGGGCGTGGAATCGGAAGGCGATTGCGCCATCAAGCCGGCAAACGATCCGAGGTAATTGATATCGTTGCGCTGTGCCGCCTTGGCGTTGGAGGGCAACATCCCGATGCCGGCCCAGATCATGGAATGCTGCATGGCCAACGTGAACAGATCATGCAAAGTGGAGAGCTTATCGCCGTTCATGGACGCGGAATTGGTGAAACCCGCCGCCAGTTTGTCCTTCCAAAGCTGGCTGAACCACGGCTTGCTGGACGTATCGGCAAACTTCTTGAACTGCCAAGACACGGAACCCATGTAAGTGGGGGCGCCGAAAATGATGGCGTCCGCCGCCGCTAGCCGATCCCAAGCGGCGTCTGGCACATTGCCCTCGGCCGTCGATCGCCAACAGCTCGGCTTGCGCACCCGCGGCACCGTGCACACCCGCATAAACAGCTTCGGCCTGTTTCTTGGTGTGCCCATAACCACTGTGGTAAGCGACGATGATGGCCGTCATCTGGACCTCTCCTTGAAAAATTAATTGACTGTTCGGCCGCAACAGCTTTCTGAAAAAGGCTTGCAGCCGCCGATTGTTATTTTTAGGATAGCTTCTGCTTTAAAACACATGAAGTGAGAATTTTGCGTTTTTATATTTGTAAAAAAGCACAATGATCGAATGGGACGATTATCGTTACTTTTTGGCGGTGGAACAGGCTGGCTCGGTATTGGCGGCGGCTCGGCGCTTGGGTGTGAATCACACCACCGTGCTACGGCGAATCGCTAGCCTGGAAAAGCGGCTGGGCGTCCGGCTGTTCGAGCGCTTGCGCACCGGTTACACCCCGACCGCCACTGGCGAAGAGTTACGCGAAGTCATAGCGCGCCTGCAACAAACCCTGCTTGCCGCCGAACACCGGTTGTCGGGTAAAGATTTGCAACTGTCGGGCGTGGTGCGGATCGCCACCACCGACACCCTGTCCACCGGCTTGTTATTGCCTCATCTCGCGGCGTTTTGGCAACGACATCCGCGCATCCAACTACAAATCATCGGCTCCAATCAATTGGTCAACCTGACCCGGCGAGACGCCGATGTCGCGATCCGCGCCACCAATCAGCCGCCCGACAACCTGTTGGGCCGCAAAATCGGCGTGGCGCGGTCGGCCATCTACGCCGCGCCTCGTTATCTGGAAGCCCGAGGCTATGATTTGACCTCCAACCGACATCATTGGATCGGCCTGGATGAAACGCTGGCCCACCTCCCTGAATATCGCTGGCTGGAGCGGCGCGTTGCGCCAGAACGCATTGCGTTACGACTCAGCAATCTGTTGCACAAGATCGAGGTGGTCAAGGCAGGTCACGGCATCGCGCCGCTGTTGTGCTTTCTGGCTGAGCGAGCGCCTGGCCTGATCCGCCTGACCGAGCCAGAACCGCTGTTCGATACGGATATTTGGTTGCTCGGTCATCCAGACTTGCGCCAGGTCGCCCGCGTTCGAGCGGTCATGGCCTTCATCACGGAATGCGCGGCGGCTGACAAGCTGCTGCAAGGTGGGCTTTCAAAGCGCCTCATGGCCAACAACCCCGAGTGAAGGGGCTAAACCGTTCACGCGGTGGACTCCTTGGCCAAGCAGCTCATGTCCAACAACGCCCTCTTCCATTTAGAAAAGTAGTCAGTTATGAAAGCGTTCCCCCCGATGGAATCGCCGGTTTATAAAAATCATCTTTTTAATCCAAGCTATACTTTCTTCTTCAACTTGTTTGGTCTGGGAACAGCCAAACGCTGGCATTACCATCATTTGATGCTGCCAATCATTCTATGGAATGCTACATTAGAGCCTAAAATCCCATGCAAATGGCTATTGAAAACCTTAACAAGCGTAACGTCGAGGAGCAGAGGTAATGGAGATAATCCAAACTGACATCGCAATCGTCGGTGCGGGAGGAGCGGGGCTGCGCGCCGCCATCGCACTTGCGGAGGCCGATCCGAAGCTTCGCATTGCCCTCATCTCGAAGGTCTACCCGATGCGCAGCCACACCTGCGCGGCCGAAGGGGGAGCCGCCGGCGTCATCAAATCCGACGATAGCCTCGATCTCCATTTCGGCGATACCGTGGGCGGCGGCGACTGGCTGTGCGATCAGGATGCCGTCGAATACTTCATCAATGAAGCCCCCAAGGAATTGATTCAGCTGGAGCATTGGGGTTGCCCCTGGAGCCGTGAGCCAGACGGCTCGGTGGCGGTGCGGCCCTTTGGCGGCATGAAAATCAGGCGCACCTGGTTCGCCGCCGACAAATCCGGCTTTCACATTCTCCACACCCTGTTCCAGACCTCGCTCCAATATCCAAGCATCCAGCGTTTCGACGAGTATTACGCCACCGATTTGCTGGTGGACGACGGACGCTGCCAAGGCTTGACCGCCCTGGAAATCCGCAGCGGCCAGATGAGGCAGTTTCAGGCCAAGGCCGTGATCATCGCCGCCGGTGGGGCGGGCAAGATGTTCCCCTTCACCACCAATGGCGCGATCAAGACCGGCGATGGCATGGCCCTGGCCTATCGCGCCGGGGTGCCGCTCAAAGACATGGAGTTCGTGCAATATCATCCGACGGGACTGCCCAACAACGGCATCCTGCTCACCGAGGGCTGTCGCGGCGAGGGCGGCATCCTGGTCAACAAAGACGGGCGGCGCTATTTGCAGGATTACGGCATGGGGCCGGAAACGCCCGTCGGCCAGCCGGTGCTAAAGACCATGGAACTTGGCCCGCGCGACCGGCTAAGCCAATCGTTCTGGCACGAGCAGCGCAAGGGCAACACCGTCTCGACCCCGTGGGGCGATTGCGTGTTGCTAGACATGCGTCACTTGGGCGAGAAGAAGATTAACGAGCGCTTGCCGTTGGTGCGCGACCTTTGCATCAGCTATCTGGGCATGGACCCGGTCAAGGAGCCGATCCCGATCCGGCCGGTGGTGCATTACTGCATGGGCGGCATCCATACCGACATCAAGGCGGCCACCCCCGTGTCGGGCCTGTTCGCGGCGGGCGAATGCGCGTGCGTGAGCATCAACGGCGCGAATCGGCTAGGCTCTAACTCCTTGACTGAACTACTAGTGTTCGGGCGGCGGGCGGCATTGAGCGCCATTGAACACCTCCAATCCGGCTTGCCCGACAGCAACGACGCCGCGCTGGCGGCTCAAGCCAAAAACTCGGAAGACCGCATCCGCGCCCTGTTCGACAAAAGCGCGGGCACGGAAACCGTCGCCGGGCTGCGCAAGGAAATGATGGCCACCATGGAAGAGAACGCCGGCATTTACCGCACGGGCGAGGAATTGGCGCGGGCGTGCGAGAAGGTCGCCGAGCTGCGCCAGCGCTATGTCAACCTGGGGTTAACCGATAAAAGCAAGGTGTTCAACACCGACCTGATGCAGGCGCTGGAGTTAGGCTCCATGCTTGATTGCGCCGAGGCGGTCGCGGTCGGCGCGCGAGATCGCAAGGAATCGCGCGGCGCGCACCAGCGGCTCGACTTCACCGAGCGGGATGACCAGAACTTCCTCAAGCATACCCTAAGCTACTATCATCCCAAGGAACCGCCGCGCGTCGAGTATCTCGATGTCGTGATCACCAAGTCGCAGCCCGGGGTCCGCGATTACTCAGGAGCCAAGAAATGAGCGAAGAACGCCAAATCCAATTGGAGGTGCTCCGCTACAATCCGGAGACCGACCTTGAGCCTCGGTATCAGACCTATACCGTCCCGTGCGTGAACGAATGGGTCGTGCTCGATGCGCTCAATTACGTTAAGGAAAATCTGGACCCGACGCTTAGTTTCCGCTGGTCCTGTCACATGGCGGTCTGCGGCAGTTGCGGCTACATGATCAACGGCGAACCCAAACTCGGCTGCAAGGCGTTCATCCACGAATACGGCGATCATATTCGAGTCGAACCGTTGGCGCACTTCCCCATCGAGCGAGATTTAGTCACGGTCGTTGAGGATTTCATCACCAAATTCGCCAGCGTCAAGCCCTACCTGATCCCGAAGGAAGAGAAGCCGATCAGCGCCGGTGAGTACAAGCAAACGCCGGCGCAGCTGATGAAGTTCAAGCAGTACACGCTGTGCATCAACTGCATGCTGTGTTACGCCGCGTGCCCGCAATACGGCCTGGTGCCGGAATTCCTCGGCCCGGCGGCGATCTCGATGGCCCACCGCTACAACCAGGATTCGCGGGACGGCGGCCGCGACCAGCGTCAGGAAGTGATCGCCTCGCATGAAGGCGTCTGGGAATGCTCCTTCGTCGGCGCTTGCTCGGAAGTGTGTCCCAAGCATGTCGATCCCGCTGGCGCGCTCCAGCAAGTCAAGGTGGCGAGCACCATCGACTGGTACCAAGAGCACTTGATGCCGTGGAGTAAAAAATGAGCAGCAAACCGTATATCCGTGAAGTCCCTAAAACCAGCTGGTTTTTCCGCCAGCCGCGCTACATGCGCTACATGGCGCGCGAAGTCACCTCTTTTTTCATCGGCGCCTTTACGCTGCTGCTGGTGGTTGGGCTGAAAAGGCTGGCGGAAGGGCCGGAAGCCTTCCAAAGCTTTCTGGACGCACTGCGCGGCCCGCTGGGGGTCTTGTTCTGTGTGGCGGCGTTGGTGGCGGCCATTTATCACAGCACCTCGTGGTTTAACGTAACGCCGCAGGCCATGCCGATCCAGCGTGGCGAGGAGTTTGTACCCGGTAAAATGATCGTTGGCGCGCACTATGCCATTTGGGCAGTGGTGTCGCTCATCGTGCTGATTATGGGGATCTAACCATGGCTAAATCCAACAAACCCATCGTGTGGGGGCTATTCGCGGCGGGCGGCACGGTCACGGCGTTTATTACTCCGGCGCTGGTGCTGCTCACATTGTTTGCCGCGATGCGTTTCGCGCCGACTATGTTCACCTATGAGAGCATCCATGCCTTCGCCGCCAACTGGCTGGGTAAGGTGATCATTTTTGGCGTGATCACCCTGTCACTATGGCACGCCGCGCACCGCTTTCGGGTTACCCTCTACGATTTTGGCGTCCGCGCTGATCTGGTGGTGGCGACGATCCTTTACATCATCGCCGCCATTGGAACGATTTCGGCCTTTTTCTCGCTGCTGTCGATTCATTGATTACTTTGGCAGACGCTGATTTCCCCGAATGCCGCTAGCTTTACCTTAATCTTTATCCACTCCGTTTCCCGCCTTGCGGGAAACGGCTTTTTTTGTTGCCCCACCCAGTCCGGCCAAGGGCCTGGATGATGGCTTAACCGCAACTGTGATTAATCGAGGCCTCAACCGTATCCACCGCGCCCTGAGCATCCATCGAGCGCCGTGGCCATGCCTCGCCTATTTAGGAAGCTTTGTAATGAGTTCCCAATCCGTTCATACGGCTGCATTATCCCAACCGCGCTCGCTAGAAGACGATGCGACGACGGAGTCCGGGGTTGCGCTGACCGAGAAAGAAATCCATCTGGAAGAATCGGCGGTGCCCCTGCCAGCTTATCTGCAACAAACCTACTGGTGGGCCTATTTACACCCGATGGCGGTGCGCGTGTTCGAGCGCCAATGGTTGGTCAATCTGATTCTATGGGGCAATTTCGCCCGGCTGCGCGATCTTGCCTTGGATGAACTGGGGACTTCGGTTGAAGGCGATGTCCTTCAGATCGCTTGCGTTTACGGCAACTTCACCGAGCGCCTGCTGCAACGGTTGACCCCGACAGCCCGGCTGGAGGTAGTGGATGTCGCCGAGGTCCAATTGGAAAATCTGAAAACCAAGCTCAACCAGACCTCGCACATCGTGTTGCACCACCAGGATTCCACCAACCTGAAATTTCCCGACGCCCGTTTCGACTCGGTGGTGCTGTTCTTTCTGTTGCACGAGCAACCCGAAGAGGTTCGGGCCAAGACCATCGCACAAGCCTTACGAGTGGTGAAACCGGGCGGCAAGGTGGTGTTCGTGGACTATCATCGACCGAGCCACTTCAATCCCTTTCGGTATGTGATGGTGCCCATTCTCAGCACGCTGGAGCCTTTTGCGATGGACCTCTGGCGTCGTGATATCGCCGACTGGTTACCCGATTCGATCCACTCGACCGCGAAAATTGAAAAGCAAACCTATTTTGGCGGGCTTTATCAAAAAGTGGTGATTACTGTCTGATACTCGGTATCACACAAGCCATCCATTCGGAGTCGGTTTACCATACCAACCGTTCGTCGCGGGCAAGCGGACTCCTGTCCGACTGATGCGATTCAACCTCTTTGCGTGGTATACAGTTTGCGCGCCCGCCCAACAAAGGCATTCACCATCGTTGCCGCCATTTTGGTCACCAGCGCATCCCCCAGAGGTCTTAACAGCAGCGAATTCATTTCGCAGTCGAGAGCGAAGCTGATGTGGCAAAATCCTTCCGGGGTTGGCTCAAACGACCAGCGAATATCGAAGCGGCGAAAGCTGGCATCGGGCGAAGTCACCAGGATCGCGCTCGGCCGCTTGAGTTCGGTATGGGTGAGAAAACGATGTGCCAAAGGCCCTAGCGCCAATACTTGTTCGGTTTTATAGGCGCTAGCCTCGCGACGGACGATAGTGGCGCTACGGATCAAGGGCAGAAACTCAGGATAGCGTTCCACATCGGCCACCAGGTCGAACATCCGTTCGACGGAGGCCGCCACTACCCGACTTTCACGATGGGATGTGTAAGACATCTTTGTCCGGTCTTTGACTCGCGAAGTTTGCTGGTTGATGATCCTCTGTCGCCTTTGAGCATACTCAATGGCCAGCTATAAAAAAAGCCCGGTTTGACCGGGCTTTTCGCTAGCGGCTAAAACACATTCATGGCGTTGGCATAACGTGCGTTTGATCAAACAAACTCTCTTCAATCCGATGCCACGTTTTCGGAAAGAACGTCGAAACGACGGCGCTGGCGGGCAGTAAAATGAGTCCGGCCCCAACCAAGGCGACGATCCAAAAGCCAGCAAACGGGGACAACGCCAACACTAAAACGATGAATACGGCAATTTTAGTCATATTTTTCATGATTTTTACGGCTGGCAATCCGGCCTTTTGGGCTGATCGCCCCGCACGTCCTCTACACTTTTAGTCGATGTCAAAAGCTCAATATGGGGCAACGTCATGTTTGGCAAGCCTAAATACGCTGGAACCCATCCATGCATGTCACCCTGTCCTGAAGCGCCTTTCATGCCAAAAGCTCGCTTCGATGTCACACAAAAAATCATCTCGCCATTATACTACCGAGAAATGTTGATCTTATTTTCCAAAAATCAGCGATAAATTCTCGATAAATGTAGCTAGATTGGTAGTAATTTTACCATAAACTGTGCTGCAATGCAAAAAATATTGACGCTCCGAGGCTTGAAGCGACCAGAAAACTTAGCTGCGGGAACATAGTGAAATAGGGATGGCAACCGTCGGCGTGATTTCGATCATTACTGAGAAATAATTATTTTGACGTCATCGAGAATAACGGTTGCTCGATATGAGTGCTTTTACATTTGGGGCATTTACCAGGTTTTTTCGATCTCTCTCGATGTTCAAACTGATAGCCACAATCATTACATGCCGCGGGAGTCACTCGCAAAGCGGCTGATTTTTTAATTTGATCGAGATGATCGTAGATCTCTTTTTCGGATTTCCTAATTTGCTTAGAAAGGACGCTAACAGAAAATTTTCTTTGGCTAAGAAGCCTAACTATGTCCTGCCTTATGGTTTCATAGCGCTCCTGAGGGATCATTTCTTTCATTTATAACACGTTGATTTCCGTGAGAGCCGATTGGATGGCGCTTTCAGAATGGCTGAGATCTTAAAGGCACAACACGGTATTTTCCGCCAACCTCATTTGAGCGATAAAAATGCTTGACAGAAAAACAAGAATAAGTCCGAGACCATAACCGATCAGCCAGATCAAAAAGCCGACCTATTTTTAGAGAGCCGCTTCCAACTTCATCACTACCATTTTCCATCTGATCATCAAGCCCGGAACTGCCGCACCAACGCCTGTAACTGACGAACCTCTGCTGTAGAAACGACCGGGCCATAGCGCAATAAGGCGTAAAGCCGGCTGATTTCCCGAACCGATCCCGCCAAATCCGGTCGGCTGGCAGCCACCCGTTCGGCAAACGCCAGCGGCCCTTCCTGATTTGCCCGCGCCAAGCCGCGTCGCGCCAGCCGCGCGCAGAAGTGCAAATAAGCCTTCACCACCGGATCACGCGGGCCACGATTCCGCCACCGCAATCCGGCAACCAGCAATCCGAATCCGCCCAGCATCAGCGTCATCGCCACGGTCATATCAGCCCAATCAATCGGCCCAAAACCGAGGCCCGATAAAAATTCCTTCTGTCGATCCGGCCCATAGGCCAATACCCATTCATTCCATGAATTGTTCACGGTATCCCAGCTCATCGCCAGTTGCCGCAACCATTCGCCATCACCGCCGCGACGCGCCAAGAACGGCAATTCCTCGGTATCACTCAAAGCGGCATACAGTCCATCCTGAATTCGGTTGGGGGCGACTGCTCCCGTCGGATCGACCCGCACCCAGCCACGTCCCTCCAACCAGGCTTCGGCCCAGGCATGGGCGTCAGACTGGCGGACGATCAGATAATCCCCAAAGGTGTTGCGTTCTCCCCCCTGATAGCCGGTCACCACGCGCGCTGGAACACCCGCTGCCCGCATCAGAAACACGAACGCGCTAGCATAGTGTTCGCAAAAACCCCGCCGAGTCCGAAACAGAAAATCATCCACGCTATCGGAACCGAGCAAGGGTGGATTCAAGGTGTAATAAAACGCCTGCTCCCGAAACAAGAATAGGGCGGCATCAATCAGCGCCTCGGGTCGGGCGCCACCCTGCCGCCATTCCGCCGTCAACGCGCGGGCGCGGGGATTGCCGCGGGCTGGCAAACGCAGCGCCGTGGTTCGCTCGATCGGATCGAGGTGTCCGGTCCGGTAGTTGGGATAGGATCGCATCTGATAGCGATATACCTCATTCACCGGCTGCTGGCGCAGTAATTGAAATGAAGACGTCATGCCAGTTTGCGGTGGCAATAAAGCTGGCAGATCCAGGGCGAACAGCCAAATCCGGTTGCTCGGCTCCAGAATGACGGAATATTCCAAAGCCGTCCCCTCCGGGGTGAATGGAACCGGCGTATTTCTTGGGGCGCCCGCGCCGGAAGTCCAACGGCGGCCATCGAAATTCCACAGCACCGGCCCGCGCCAATACAGTTGGTTCGGCGGCGGAATAGGTCCGTTGAAGCGGACACGGAACGCAACCTCATCCGATTTGCTGAGCTCGCTGACCGTACCCGGCGTCATTTGTTCCGACAACCCAGTGCGGCCCTTATAGGCGTCCTTCGGCAACCCCCACAACGGCCCCGGAATCCGCGGGAACAGCACGAACAGAATCAGCATCACCGGAATCGCTTGCAGCGCCATCTTGCCGGACAGCCAGATCGGAGCCAGCGCTTTCAGGCCGGCATGCTGGCGGTGGATCAGGATTTGCGCCGCAAGCATCAGGAGAACCACCGCAAACAGATAGATGACCAGCAAGATTTCCTGGCTGTAGAGCAAGTTGCTCATCACCAGCAGATAACCCAGAAACACCAATACCACGCCATCCCGCAGCGTGCGCGTTTCAAGCAGCTTGCACGCCGTCATGGCGCTTAGAAACGCCACGCCGGCATCACGGCCGAACAAGGTCCGATAATCAATCAGCACACCAGCGCAGGCCAACACGGCGACCACCAATAACAACCAGCGGGGCGGCAAAGACCAACCGCGCATGGCGATCAACCAGCGCCAAATCAAGATCGCCCCGAACAACAAGGTGAGCCAAATCGGCAGTTCGCTGGCCCGCGGCACCGCCGCCAACAGCAGCGCGCCCAGCAACCAAGACAAGGCTATCGGTTCGAGCACCTCAAGGGGAAGCGCTGGCTTCTCCGCTTTTAGTCGGTTTTTTTGGTTCCACAACCGCATGAGACTATGTCGCTTTCTCCTGATCAGTAAACAAGGCCAACCCTTCCAAGCAATGCCGTTGCTGACCTTCTCCGCAGGCGGGCGGCGCCTTGAAGCCGGGCAGGCGCAAGCCATACTGGTGGCCATCATTCTCGGCCTTCAGCACCCATTGACAGAGCTGCTCCAGGCGGGACTCGATGTTTTCGATGCCCAGCAACCGCCAATCGAGCCACAGTTCTGGCCGGGCTTGATCGACGAATTGCTTGACCAACAACTGGTCGGCGCGGGTCGCCGCCTTCCAAGCGATCCGACGCGGTGAATCACCCGGCGCATAGGGTCGAAAACCGGCGTAATCCCTCACTACCCGACCCCAATTCGATAGAGCCGCCGCCTGGGTTGCTGGGGAGCGCCGCCGGCAGCGGCTGCCGGCCTCGTGGTCGTGGATACACTAGACTGGCGGCATCGAATTCCACCCAACTCCACGATTGAAAAAGCCCCAGCGGAAAACGGGTTAGCACTCGAATACGGCCTGGCCGCAACCAGCCGCGTCGTTCAGCGGGCACCGTAAGGACGACGGCCACCGAAGCTTGCGCTGGAATATCGATATATTGCGGCGACTGATCCCGCCATTGCAGTGCAACGCCGTAACGGGTTGAGCGCCGGGGATTTTCCAAATGAAACTGAAAACGGGCGTCCTGACCAGCAAACACCGCCTCAGCGCCATTGGCTCGAATCACCAGACCCAGCAGGTTGTCATGCGCCTGCCACATGCTGTTCAGCGCCACAGCGGCCAGCAAAAACGTGAAGGCAAAACCCATGCTGTTGCTGTAATTGACCGACCACAAGAACAGCAAAAATAACAATAGCGCAAAGGCATAACCCCTGAGGGTCGGCAAAATATAGATGCGGCGACGGTCCAGCCGGATTGGATCCAACGACGGTCGCTGGCCGCGCGTCACCCATGCTTCGAATTTTTGCCGCAGATCCTTCAGCATGGCGCGGCCTTCAGGCCGGCAAAGTCACGGCTGTCAGCAAGCGCTCGACCAAATCGGCCGCCGACTGCTCCAGGCTGTCTTCTGCCGGATGAAGGCGATGGCTGACCACGGCTGACAACACGGTTTGCACGTCTTCCGGCAAGACGTGGCCGCGATGGTGCAACAAGGCCCACGCGCGCGCCGCCCGCAGCAATCCCAAGCCGGCGCGGGGCGACAAACCGCTGCGGAAGCGGTTGGATTGCCGGGAGAAAGTTAGCAGCGCCTGGACGTAATCCAGCAGGGGTGGGGCGACGTGAATACTGCTCACGCGCGCTTGCGCTTCATGCAACTGCTCAGGGGCCATGGCGACGGGGAGCCGCGCCAGCAAATCCCGCCGATCTTCGCCCTCCAGCAAGGCCCGCTCGGCCTGCACATCGGGATAGCCAAGTTCGATCCGCATCAGGAAGCGGTCCAATTGCGATTCAGGTAGCGGGAAGGTGCCGATCTGATAAGCGGGATTTTGAGTCGCGATCACGAAGAACGGTTCCGGCAACGGCCGGGTTTCGCCCTCAATGGTCACTTGGCCCTCTTCCATGGCTTCCAGCAACGCGCTTTGGGTTTTGGGGGTTGCGCGATTGATTTCGTCGGCCAAAATCAATTGGGCGAAAATGGGGCCGGGATGGAACACAAAAGTTTCGCGCTGGCGTTCGTAGACCGCCGCGCCAAGAATATCCGCCGGCAGCAAGTCGCTGGTGAACTGGATGCGCTGGTAGTGCAAGCCCAGACTATGGGCCAGGGCGTGGGCCAGCGTTGTCTTGCCCATACCCGGCAGATCCTCGATCAACAAATGACCGCGCGCCAACAAACAGGTTAGGGCCAAACGAATGGCGCGCTCCTTGCCCAAGATGATCGAACCGACTTGGCGGATCGCCAGATCCAAGCCGTTTTCCAAAACAGCGCCCATCTCAATCCTGCCGCCGCAGGTCGTGTTTGAAGCGCTTAAAATTCTCCACGTAACGGCCGGCGGTCTGCCGCAAACGCTCGATTTCCGGTTCCGACAAGGAACGGACGATCTTGCCAGGCGACCCCATGACGAGCGAACCGTCCGGAATGACCTTGCCTTCCGGGATCAAGCTATTGGCGCCGATCAGGCAATTCTTGCCGATCACCGCCCGATTCATAATCAAGCTCTTGATGCCGATCAGGCTATTGTCGCCGACGATGCAACCATGCAGCATGGCCAGATGGCCGACGGTGACATCGCGACCGAGCGTGAGCGGAATACCGGGGTCGGTATGTAAGACGGAGCCATCCTGAACGTTGGTGTTTTCGCCGATGGTGATCACGTCATTATCGCCGCGCACCACGACGTTGAACCAGATACTGGCATTCTGCTTCAGCACCACCGAGCCGATGACAGTGGCGTTATCCGCAACGAACCAGTCTTCACCGTGAAATTCGACCTTGCGGTCGCCGAGGGAATAGATCACCGCTTCCTCCTGCCAAAGAACTTTCTCGTCAAAGCATCATTATAACCGAGATCGAGCGCAAGGAGGGGTAAACAACAGCAAAAGTCAGCGGATAAAAAAGCCGCTGACTGTCAACTCGCCGTGCTTCTACCGGGCTTGGGAACCCAGTGAGCATCCGAAGCACGGCGATCGGGAAGGTTACTTCGTCTTGCCCTCCAAGGTAGCCAGCGGGGTATCGTCATAAACGCCCGCGCCAACAGCGTAGCTTCCAGCCGGCAGAACGTAGCTGACTTTGCGGAAATTGCCCTCGGCGCCGGGCTTGGTCCACATATACTCGACCCAACCGCCCTTGGCGCCTTTGCCGCCAGCCGCGCAAAGCGCATTTCCCAGATCCTTGCCATCTTTAGCTTTGAGATCGGCCAGCTTCATCCCCTTGACCTTATCATTCGGATGGGCCGACATCATGCCTGTCTTGCAATCCATCACAAAGACATACGTATCCTTCCAAGCCCATTTGCCCTTGGGATCGTTATAGGCAGCCAAAGCAGCCTCGCCGTGAGCGGCGACATCGGCAGCGGATTCTTTGACCTTGGCGATCACTTCGTCGGCTGTCGCGGCATCAGCAGCCCAAGCACTGGCGGAAAGCCCCATGGCGCAGAAGGCGGCCACACCCAACGCGATTTTCTTGTTCATCTCCATCTTTCTCCTCAAATGTATTGGGTTGTTTGGATATGCAGTACGCCGTCGCCGGAAAAGCGACGTGTCTTAACACTAGACGCTGTAAGGAGCAGTGACAAGGTATGGCATGATATTTGTGCGTCTTTCCGGCAACCGCTGAATCACTAATTGCTCAGATCCCCCCATAGCGTTTGCGCCGCCGCCACCGCCACGAGGCCGGCGGTTTCAGTCCGCAGGATGCGCGGTCCAAGCCGGATAGCGGTAAATCCAACCGCGCGGGCCTGGGCGATTTCGGCGGCGTTCAGGCCACCCTCTGGGCCAATCAACAGCGTCACGCGCTTTGCTGGCGCGGCCAGCGCCGCCAATCCTCGCTCAGCCTGGGGATCGAGCAGCAACCGCAATCCAGCTTCCATCGCTTGCCCCAACCATGCCGTCAACGCCAGCGGCCGTCGCAGTTCCGGCAATCGATTTTGCCCGCATTGCTCACACGCGCCGATGACGATCCCTTCCCAGTGCCGGACTTTGCGCAACAGGCGCTCGCCGCTCAAATCAACGCCGCCCCGTTCGGTAAACAAGGGTTGAATAGCGTTGACCCCTAACTCCACTGCTTTCTGCACGGTGTAATCCATCTTGTCGCCGCGCGAGATGCCTTGGGCCAAGACGATCCGTAAAGCAGATTCGGCTTCACTAGGCAAGGCTTCCAAGACCTCTGTCCAAGCCTCTCGCTTGCCGACCTCCCTTAGCGTCGCCGCGAACGCATTCCCTTTACCGTCGAACAACACCAAAGCGGCGCCGGCCTTCAAGCGCAACACCCGCACGGCATGGCCGAAAGCATTGTCGTCGAGCAGTACGGTCGCGCCGACTGTCAGTGGCAAAGGCAGATAGATTCGAGGAATACGCATTGACTCTCAATTTAACCGGGCAGACATCCTTCACTCATCCATTTACAACAAAACAAAGGCCCCGCCAAGCGGGGCCTTGTCCAAGCTGGAAACCGATGCGAAGGAGCGTTAGGATCAGGCCGCCTGCTCCAGCGCCGGTTGCAGGGTTGCTTGAGTGGTTTCCGCGTCACGCCGCGCCAGTTCTTCATTGACCTTGGCGGTGACCATGCCTTGGAACAGATCCCGCAGCATCATGATCACCGCGCCAACCGAGAGCAGGATACCCGCCACGCCGAAGGAGAGAGCGAAATCGCCGGTCGTCGCTTTCATCATCTCGGAGGCCCGGCCCAGCACGAAGCCACCCATGCCCCACGCGGTCATCAACAGGCCGTAGTTGATGCCGAAGTTTTTCAGGCCCCAATAATCCTTGGTGATGGCCGGGAACAGCGCCAGATTGGTGCCGTAGTTGAAGCCGATCAGCGTGGCGATGATGACGATCAGCGCGGCGCTGGTGTGTTCGGCGGTCACGACCGGAATGGCGACGAACATCAGGATGGCTTGGAACATCAGCATCAGCGAGAGCGTCAGGGTGCGGCCGATCCGATCCGACAGCAAACCGGCGACGATGCGACCGCCCGCATTACCCACCGCCATGATGACCACCGCCAGGAACGCCAGTTCACCCATGCTCTGCTTGGCCATGCCCGCAATACTGCCGATCACCATCAAGCCCGCGCCCGCGCCGATGAAGAACACCACCCACAGCACATAGAACGCGCCGGTTTTCATGACTTGCGAAGGAGTCAGATCCTTGGGCTTGGCGATGGGCACCACTTTAGCGGTCTGCGCGCCGGCGGGAACGGCGCCCACCGGTTGATAGCCCGCCGGAGGATTCCGCAGCAGCAAGGAGAACAAGCCCACCACCAGGGCGAACATCACGCTCAAGCACAGCATCGTCCATTGCAAGCCGCCGTTCTTCATCAAATAGGTGGCTAGCGGCGCAATATAGACTGGGGCCAACCCGAAGCCTGACACCACGATACCGGCGATCAACCCGGTCTTGGCCGGCGGAAACCACTTCAACGCGGGCGGCGTGGCGGATGAATAACCAAATCCCAATCCCATGCCAACCAGCACGCCGAAGCCCAGCACCCACATCCAATAACTGGTGGTCAACGACAGCAGCAGAAAACCCGCCGCCACGAGGAAACCGCCGATCATCGCGGTGAATTTAGGCCCCAACCGATCTTGGCACTTGCCGCCGAGCGTCATCGAAAACGCAAATACCAAACAGCACACGGCATAAGGATCATTGATCGACGCCAAATCCCATTGGAAAGCGCCTTCCCCGCCCTGCTTAATCGATTCGGCAATCGCGCCTTTGAATACGCTCCAGGCATACAGGACGCCGAGCGCCAAATTGATTCCGGTACCGGCCAATACGACCGACCAACCTCTACTTTGCGGAGAAATAGCCATCACTAAGGCTCCTTATGTGGTGCTTGATATAACGTCAGTGGTGAGAAGAGAGGAGCTGTCACTGCTGGATTCTTTAGCGGCCGGTTCTATAGCGCGGGTTCCGGTTCTGCCGAAGAGCCGATCCATGGCTCGCCCGAGACGGGCCGTTTCATCCTGAATGATTTGCAGAAAACGTTGCCGCGCTTCTGGGTCCTCGACCGGATAATTGAGCAGGATTTCGGTGAACGAGCGAATACTGGTCAATGGCGTCCGTATTTCGTGATTCAATACGGTGATCACATCGCGGTCAAATTGCAGCGGAAACAGCAAGCCACCGCTGGGTATTTCGGTAGCGCTGGCGGCCAAGGAAGGGACCGACTCGCCCCCGCTCTCGCGGAGGCGGCGGTTGCTCAATTCCTGATAATTGGCGCAGTCTTCATAATGAGAGGTGCAACGCCGAACGATGACTTCCACGTGATAGGGAGAGATATAGCCAGCGCCCACATCGCATTGGTCGATTCCTTGCCCGTAAAAGGGGCAAACTCGCTGGCAATTCATCTCCGCCTGACTCCTTATTTGTTCGCTTTTGTGATTTCTAAAGAGCAAGCGCTATGCCAAGGGTTAAAACCGCGAACAGAAAGAAAAATCCATTTATTTTTTAATAGCTTATGAAAAAGAAAGGCCGAGATTGTCGAACAGGCGGTTGCAGCGATGCGAATGAAAAAGTCAACGCCGCGGGATCAGCCGATGCGGCCAAGCCGCTTGGGTTTACTAAAGATTTTTATTTTCAAGAGCTTGCTTCGGAACGGCAGGCTCATTCGCAGGTTTGCGGCGACTCATTCGCACCATTGCTAAAAACCTTCCAGGGCGCTTGGGGATTGGGGCGGTAACTGCTGAACGGTCAGAACACTCAGGGCTTATACGAAAACTCTCTCTTCCTGAGGGGCGAGGGCGAGGGGCGAAGGCTGATTTTCAATAGCGCAACACCCTGCCCCGCTTCCCCAGGGAGAGGGAATACGGATTTCATAAACGCTCTTTGATGAGGGATTTTTTTCGTATGCAGGTTCTTAGCGCAAGCCGTATTTTTTGATCTTGCGGTAAACGGTGGCGACGTTCATGCCTGACTGGTGGGCGATTTCTTCGATATTGCCGCCGGTGGCCAACAACAGCCGGTTCAAATAGTCGCTTTCAAAACGCGCCAACGCCGTGGCGTAATCCGATTCGTTAGCCGGGGAATCGGCCAATGGCTGCTTTTCCGGCAAATCAATCAGCTGAGCGACCACCTCCAGGCCTATGTAGTCGCTGCTGTCGATGGCCATTGCCGCCTGCACCACATTGCTCAATTGGCGGATGTTGCCCGGCCAATCGTAGTCCATCATCGCCTCGATGGCCTCGCGGCTAAAACCCTTCACCTGTGTTTCAAAGCGCTTGTTCTGCTCCTTGACGAAATGCGCCACCAGCAACGGAATATCGGACTGGCGTTCCCGCAACGGTGGCAAGCGCAATTGCACCACGTTCAACCGGTAGAACAGATCTTCCCGAAACGAACCGTTTTGCACGGCGTTTTGCAAGTTGACGTTGGTCGCCGACAGCACCCGCACGTCGACCTTGATCGGCGTGGTATCCCCCACCCGATAAAATTCCTGCTCCTGCAAAAACCGCAACAAGGTCTTTTGCACGTTCAGCGGCAAGGTGCCAACTTCATCAAGAAACAGAGTGCCACCGTCGGCAGTCTCGACCAAGCCCTTATGATCGCGGTCCGCGCCGGTGAAAGCACCCTTGCGGTGGCCGAACAGCTCGCTTTCCAGCAAGGTTTCCGGGATCGCCCCGCAATTGATCGCGACAAATTTGCCATTTTTGCGCTTGGAGAAATGGCGAATAGCCCGCGCCACCAATTCCTTGCCGGTGCCAGATTCGCCGCTGATCAATACCGGAATATCGCGGATCGCCACTTTGCGAGCGGTTTCCAACAAGTTCAGCAAGTGCGGCGAATTGCCGACGATGGAGCCTTGCCAAGCCGCCAATTCTTCCCGCAGTTCGCGGTTTTCCTTGATCAGCTCGGTTTGTCGCAGCGCGTTGCGCAGCCGCGACAGCAATTCCTCCGGCTCAAACGGCTTGGTCAACATGTCGTAAGCGCCCTTGCGCAGCGCTTGGAGCGACAAGTCGACCGTGGCGTGCGCGGTGATCATGATAACCGGCAGCACCGGATCGAGCTGTTTGACTTTTTGCAGCACGTCGAGGCCGCTGATCACCGGCATCTTGATATCGGTGATGACCAGATCGTATTTGCCAGGCCCAAATCCGGTCATCGCATCCACAGACCGGGTAAACGCGGAAACGGCGTACTCCTGATCCAACAGGATCGCCTCGACCATCTGGCAAACGGCCTCGTCGTTGTCGATCAACAAAATGTGCTTTGCGCCGCTCGCCATCAGGCCGACTCCGCCTGGCTGGGCAGGCTGACGGTCACGGTGGTGCCTTGCCCGATAGTGCTGGCAACTTCTAGCTTACCACCATGCTGTTCGACGATGGTCTTGGTGATCGCCAAGCCAAGCCCGGTGCCGCGCGCTTTGGTGGTGAAGAACGGCTCGAAGATTTTTCCAGATTCTCCGGCGCGATACCGGAACCGGTGTCCTGGAAGGTCATGCTGATCCAGCCCACGTCATTGAGCGTGGTGCCGACCACCAGCTGACCGCCATCCGGCATCGCGCCCGCCGCGTTGAGCATCAAATTCATCGCCACCTGGCGGATTTGATCGCCGTCTAGCGCAATCGAGGGCAACCGCGGCGCGAAAGCGGTGCTGACGGCGATGCCCTCCAGATCGGTATGGTGGGTGGCGAAATCAACGATTTGTGCCAGTAACTCGTTGAGATCAGTCGCTACCCGCACCGGTCTGGGAACGCGAGCGTAACTCAGTAAATCCTGTACGATGTTCTTACAGCGCTTGCTCTCGCGTTTGATCTGCTGAACGAATTTAAAATGCGGGTCATCGGGGTTCATCTTGTTTTCGAGATGGGCGGCATAGCCCATGATCACCCCCAACGGATTGTTGATCTCGTGCGCCACTTCCGATGACAGCACGCCGATGGAGGCCATCTTGTTTTGTTGAGCGAGTGTGCGCTCCAATTCCTTGTTCCGACGCAACACTTCGGTCATCTCGTTAAAATCCGCCGCCAGTTCGCCCAGTTCATCACTGGTGGTCACCGGCAGCTTGGTATCGAGCCGGCCTCGCCGCACTTCCCGCACACCCTCGGTCAAGCGGCGAATTGGGTCAGTGAGAAATTTCGAAGCAAAAAACAGAAGCGTGGCCGCGAACGCGCCAATCAGGAAGGTCAACAAGCCCATGCTCGATAAAATATGTTTGCCAATGAGATTGGCTGGTTCATAGAACTCGTCTTCGTAGGAACCGACGGCCACGATCCAATCCCACGGCGCAAAATGCTGGTAGCGCACGATCTTCATGCGGGGCGCGGCATCGGTCTGATTTTGCCACGGATAACGAATCCAGCCGTTCTTGCGCTCGATCATCTCGCGGATGAAATAGCGGTCCTGCCGATCCCGCTCATCATAGATGTTCTCTCCTTCACGAAAGGGATGAATGGTCAATTCGCCGCGTTGGGTCATGGCGTAAATATAGCCGGTCGTACCCACTGGCTTGGCCAGGATATTCTTTTTAAGGGCTTGCAAGGCCCGTTGCTCGAACGCGGTATCGTCGTAGGCTTCTTCCAGATAACCGCCCGCCGCGACGATCCAATCCCATGGCTGGAAATAGAGATAAGCGACGATTTTATTGCGCGGGCGGCTTTCGCCGAGGATTTCGTTGCGCCACGGATAGACGCTATAAAGCACTTCACCCGGTTTGGCGGCGAGCGCGCGTTCGCACATCTCTTGAATGAAGCGGCGGCCCTGCTCGTCCTCGGCGGCATAAATATTCTTGCCTTCCTGAGCGATATGGATGGTGAGATCGCCCTTGGAGGTCATGGCGTAGAGATAGCCGGTTGCGCCGACGCTGATTGTCTTGAAGGCTTTTCGGGCTTCTTCCTGGGCCGCTTCTAGCGTCTGCCGGCCGTTGGCCTGCTGCTCGTGCTGCGCCTTGATCAAGTTATGGGCGAACCGCGCCAGCGTCGCCAAATCCTGTTGCACCACGCGGCGTTTGTCTTCCCGATAGACCTCAAACTGCTGATAGTGCGCATTCAGCAAATCCAAGGTGAATTCGGCCATGTGCTCCAGGTCGCCGCGGGTGACCTGGGTAATGCCCGAATAGGCTTCCCGCTTCGACACATAGCCGACGATGAGGCCGACGCCAAGCACGGGCAATAGCACCAGCGGCAACACCACCGCCAGCAGCTTGCCACGGATTTTCAGGTCGCGCGGGAAACGGAACATGACTGGGCTACAAGATGATCCATCATGACTTGTAGTATAACGGTTGATCGTAAATCATCTCTCCCGGCCCCCTTTTTATTAGGTTCGAGCCGCTTATGATAAGCTTTGAAAACCACCGCCCACCCACCGTCAATGCTGAAAATCGCCACCTGGAACGTCAATTCCCTCAATGTGCGTCTACCGCACGTCCTGGACTGGCTGCGCGGCCACCAACCAGACATTCTGGCGCTTCAGGAAATCAAGCTAAGCGATTCTGATTTCCCAACCTTGGACATGGCCGAAGTGGGCTACCAAGCCATCTTTTCTGGACAGAAAACTTACAACGGCGTGGCGATTCTCAGTCGGCTGCCCGCTCGCGACCTCATAACCGATCTACCGGAATTTAACGATCCCCAGCGGCGAGTACTCGCCGCAACCATCGGCGGCGTGCGGGTACTCAATCTTTATGTCCCCAACGGCCAAACCGTCGGTTCTGACAAGTACATCTACAAACTTGACTGGCTGCGCAAGCTCGACGCCTGGATCGCAACGGAACTGAGCCAGCATTCCAAGTTGGTGGTACTGGGTGACTTCAACATCGCGCCGGAAGATCGCGACGTGCACGATCCCATCGCCTGGGCCGGACAAGTGCTGTGCAGCGAACCAGAACGAGCAGCCTTCCGGCGGCTGATCGCTCACGGGTTAAAAGACGCCTTCCGCCTGTTCCCGCGGGAAGAACAGAGCTTTAGCTGGTGGGATTATCGCGCCGCCGCTTTCCGTCGCAATCTTGGCTTGCGCATCGACCACATTCTTGCCAGCCCAGCGCTGGCGGATGTTTGCGTCGGGTGCTTGATAGACACAGCGCCGCGCCGACTGGAGCGTCCGTCCGACCACGCGCCGGTCGTCGCCGAATTCAATTTCGATCTCAACTAAACCACACCCCATGGAACATCATCCCCATAACATGCTGGTGACCGGCGGCGCCGGTTTCATTGGCTGCAATTTCGTCCGCCACTTGCTGGCGATTGATCCCAGCATCCGTATCGTGACCCTCGATCTGCTGACGTATGCCGGTTCGGTGGCTAATTTATCGGATCTACCGGATTCGGCCCGGCACACCTTCGTCCAAGGCGATATCTGCGACCGGCCCCTGGTCGATCAACTGCTGCGCGAGCACGCCATCGACACCATCGCCCACTTCGCCGCCGAAAGCCATGTGGATCGCTCCATCACCGGCCCGGCGGCGTTCGTGCAAACCAATCTGGTCGGCACCTTCACCTTGCTGGAGGCGGCCCGCTTGGCATGGCTGGACGGCAAAAAGTCGGAGAGCCGCCGCTTCCATCACATCTCGACCGACGAAGTGTACGGAACCCTGACGCGGGACGACGCGCCGTTTCTGGAAACCACGCCCTACGCGCCCAATTCGCCCTACTCCGCCTCCAAGGCCGGTTCCGATCATCTGGTGCGCGCTTATTTCCACACCTACGGCCTGCCGGTGGTTACCACCAATTGCTCCAACAACTACGGCCCGTTCCAGCACGGCGAAAAATTCATTCCGACCGTTATCCGGTCCTGCCTGCTGCAAAAACCGATTCCGGTTTACGGCGATGGCAGCAATATCCGCGACTGGCTTTATGTCGAGGATCATTGTCGGGGCATCGAGACGGTGATTCGCCAGGGCGAGCTGGGCGGGACTTACAACATTGGCGGCTGCAACGAATGGGCGAATCTCAACATCGTCAAACGAATTTGCGCCCTGCTCGACGAACGCCGCCCGCAACAGGCGCCGCACGACCAATTGATCAGCTTCGTCACCGACCGGCCCGGCCACGACTGGCGCTACGCCATCGACGCCGCCAAAATGGATCGGGAACTCGATTGGCGACCGCTGGAAACTTTTGACACCGGCATCGCCAAAACCGTGGACTGGTACCTGCAACGCCACGCCGCCGAGCCAAGCTGGGGCGGCCTAACCAAGGAATCATGAACCCGCTGCGACTCGGCCGCTGGCTGGTGGCGATCGGCGCGATCTTGACCGCCGTCGGCCTGATCACCGGCTTCGCGGCGCTGACCACCGGCGAACGGGGCTTGATTTTGAACCTCCTCGGCCTTACTCCAGTCGGAGTATTACTGGCTTTTTCCGGCCTCATCTTGGTCGTGTTGACCGAGCCGCGGGGCGAAACCCCGCCAGCCGAACCCAATCCCCCCACCGATTCCGCTTCCGAGCCTTCCGAACCAAAATCATGACTCATCCCGCTTTCGAACACCTGCGCAGCCACCCCATTCCCGCCCTGCGGCTGGAATTTCAGGAATATCGCCACACCGCCACGGGCGCGCGGCATCTTCACCTTGCCGCCGACGATCCACACAATGCCTTCATGGCGGCGTTTCTGACCGTGCCCCAGGATTCAACGGGCGTGGCTCATATTCTCGAACACACCTCGCTCTGCGGCAGCCAACGCTATCCGGTGCGTGACCCGTTTTTCATGATGATCCGGCGCTCGCTGAACACCTTCATGAACGCCTTTACCAGCAGCGATTGGACCGCTTATCCTTTCGCCAGCCAGAATAAGAAAGATTTCAACAATCTGCTGGATGTGTATCTGGATGCGACTTTCTTCCCGCTGCTTGACGAGCGCGATTTCGCTCAGGAAGGGCACCGGCTGGAATTCGCCAAGCCTGATGACCCTCAGTCGGAGCTGACCTTCAAGGGCGTCGTGTTTAACGAAATGAAAGGCGCGTTGAGTTCGCCGGTGCAACGGCTCGGTTTGGCGCTGCAAAGCCGTTTGTTTCCGACCACCACTTACCATTTCAACAGCGGCGGCGATCCGGAGGCGATTCCCAATCTCAGCCATGAACAGCTTAAAACCTTTCACGCGCGCCATTATCATCCCTCCAACGCTATCTTGCTGACCTATGGCGATATACCCGCCGCCGAGCATCAGGAGCGATTCCAGTCTGGGGCGCTGCATCAATTTCAGGCCCTGCCACTCGATTTCGCGATTCCCGACGAGCAGCGTTATGCCGTCCCCATCGCGGACTCGATCCGCTATCCGCTGGATAGCGCCGAGGCGCTGACCGATCAGACCCATATCGTGCTGGGCTGGCTGCTGGGGCCGATCACCGATCCGCTGGCGACCTTGCGGGCACGGCTGCTAAGCGACGTGCTGCTGGATAACAGCAGTTCGCCGCTGCGGCACGCGCTGGAAACCTCCGACCTCGGTACGGCCCCCTCTCCGATGTGCGGCTTCGATACCTCCAGCCGAGAGGGAACTTTTGTCTGTGGTCTGGAAGGTTCCAACCCCGACCAGGCGGAAGCGGTCGAAGCGTTGGTGTTGAAGGTGCTGGGTCAAGTCGCCACCGAAGGCGTAGCGCAAGCGGCGGTGGACGCCGCCTTGCATCAATTGGAATTGAGCGAACGGGAAATTACCGGCGACGGCTTTCCTTACGGCTTGCGCTTGTTAATGGAGGCGCTGACGCCGACCATTCACGGCGGCGACCCCATCGCCGCGCTGGACAGCGATCCACTGCTGGAACAGTTGCGGGCGGAAAGCCGAGCGGCCGATTTCATCCCGCGCCTGGTGCGTCAATTACTGCTAGACAACCCGCATCGGGTTCGGCTCACCATGGCCCCGGACCCGGAAATGGGTATGAAACAGGCGGCGTCTGAACACGAACGGCTGGCCGCCATTCGCGCCGCGCTAGCGGATGCGGATAAAGCCCGCCTCGTCGAGCAAGCCCGCGCCCTGGCCGAACGCCAGCAACAGCAGGACAATCCCGAACTGTTGCCACGGGTTGGTTTGGAAGACGTGCCGCCGGATTTGAAAATCCCCGAAGGCGTGATCCGTACCGTCGGCGCGCTGCCGGCCCACTGGTACGCCCAAGGCACCAATGGCATGGTCTACCTGCAAACCGTGCTCGATCTGCCGGCGCTGGATCGCGAGGAGCTGGATTTACTGCCCCTGTTTTGCGCTTGCCTGACCGAAGTCGGCAGCGCGGGCCGCGATTACCGAGCCACCCAGGCCCGGCAAGCGGCGGTGACGGGTGGGATCAGCGCCCGCGCCAGCGTGCGCGGCGGGGTGGACGATCTCAACCAGGTCATGGGCGTGCTGGTACTGGCCGGTAAGGCGCTAGCTCGCAATCAGGGCGAATTGTCCGAAATTCTGTGGGAAACCTTGACCAGCGCCCGCTTTGATGAGTTGCCGAAATTGCGGGAACTGATCGCGCAAATCCGTGCTCATCGGGAAGAAGCCATTACCGATCACGGCCATGTGCTGGCGCTGGCGGCGGCGAGCGCCAGTTTCAGTCCGGTGGCGGCACTCAACCACCGCTGGGAAGGCTTGCACGGTTTGCAAGCCCTGAAAGTCCTGGACGACGCGCTGGACAAACCGACCGCGTTGCAAAACTTCGCGGCCCGGCTGGAGCGCTTGCGCGATCGGCTGTGCGCGATGCCCCGACAATTATTGGTGGTTAGCGAGGCCGAACGTCAGGACAGCATTGCGCAAGCGCTGGCGGCCCGCTGGCGTGACGGCGAGCGCTCTTCCGCCGCGCCGTTCGTGCTGGCCAAGCCGCAATCGCAGGCTCCGCGCCTGGGTTTCCGCGCCAATACGCAGGTCAATTTCTGCGCCAAAGCCTATCCGGCTGTGCCACCGAACCACCCCGACGCTCCCGCTTTGCAAATTCTGGGCGACTTTCTGCGCAACGGTTATCTGCACCGGGCGATCCGCGAACAGGGCGGCGCGTATGGTGGCGGGGCTGGCTATCACCCGGATAGCGGTTCGTTCCGTTTCTATTCTTACCGCGATCCCCGGCTGGCGGAAACACTGGCCGATTTCGACCGGGCGGTGGATTGGTTGCATGGCAACAACCATCCGGCGCGGACGCTGGAGGAAGCGATTCTCGGCGTCATCGCCGCCATCGACAAGCCTGGTTCGCCAGCCGGCGAAGCGATCACCGCTTTCTTCGGGACGCTGTTCGGTCGTACCCCGGAACAGCGCCGCCGGTTCCGGCAGCGGGTGCTGGCGGTGACGGTCGCCGATTTGCAGCGCGTCGCCAGCCAGTATCTTCAACCAGAACGGGCAAATTATGCGGTGATTAGCGATGCCCGGACGCTGGCGGATCAGCCGGATTGGACGGTGGTGGCGGTTTAGTAAGGACTCTTCGTCGGGCCAAGCGAGCTGCTCGGCCCGGCTTGACGCTACATTATTACCGGCCAGAGAACCGCTGCGCCTGATGTGCCGCAAACTCGGCGGCATTGACCACCCCATCGCCATTGCGATCCAAGGTCGTGAAAGCGGGCGCATGACCGGCATTTCGCATCCGGTAGCCTTGCTGTGCCCTCGCGCTGATCCGATTGGCGCGGGCTTGATTAAATTCCTGTGCGATGAGGCGTCCGTCGCCGTTCAAGTCGTACTCAGCAAAGACCGGCCTGCTGCCCATACCACCGCCCATGCCGCCACCCATGCCGCCACCCGTTCCCATCCCTTGCGCCTCGACGGTTATAGCCAAAGCGATACCGACCGCGAACGCCAGACTTAACCAGGGCGCGCGCCGTTTGAAGCGATTCATAATCCACCTCCTGTTTTGGAGAGCGGGCCGCCGCTCTCTGAATGAGTCTTGACCAGCGCGCTTGGATTTCAGTCGGCTTGCTGGCCGATCTGCTCGCCCTCAGCGCCCTCGGCCACCGCCCGGGCCACGCCCCGGCGGATTCTGGCGTTGCGTCGGCGTCGTCAGGATCGTTTCCAATTGCTCGACGCTTAGGTACTGCGGTTCGTACACCAAGCCTTGTACTTCGATGTTGCGCACGAACGCGCGCAGATGATTGCCAGACGCTGCCAGCAGGTTTTGATACGCCCGCCGCAAATCAGCCTGCCGGGTCTCGGCAATAGCCTTTTCGAGATCAAGAATATCGACCTCTTCAATGGCCGCGCCCACATAGAACGCTTCAGTCAGCGATTGCTCGCCACGGGCGATCAACTCGCCGTACCAGGCTTGTAATTCGGTATTAGCGAACATTCCCACCGTGGGTAGCGCGGGATCGGGGAGCTGGTAGCGCTCCAGCATGACCCGCATCGTGTCCATATGCTGCTGCTCGGAGGTTGCGATATTGGCAAATACCGGATGCGTCCAGCGCTCGTTCAACGTCAGGTAAACGTCACGGGCTAATTTTTCCTCCTCGCGCATAAAGGTCAGGGTTTGTATTTCCGCCGCGCTCAACACGGCGGCCTGCGCCCAAGCGCCGGTCAAGGCGGCTATCAACACCAATGCGTAACCCCAGCGGGTGAGCGGATGCGGCTGGCATGAGAAATTGACCATGATGGATTGCCCTTAATTTTCGTTGGTTTCAAGGGTTATCAGACTCCCTTCACGTAACGGGGTTATTGCAAAACCGGAATTTTTGTAACGATTTGTATCAGTGCGAACTCAATCACAGCGATGGATTAATCTGACGTGAATGGCCCAGGCTTGGCAGTTCGTCCTGGGTTGGATTAACCTTGATAAAATGGAGGGATAGAGTCGATTGCCACCGGCAGGAACGCCACTACTCACAGGATAATCACTATGGAAATCTTCGTTTATCACACCCCCGATCTCGTGCCGGATTTGAGTAAAAACGCGCGCAAAGGTGGGCTAAATCTGGATATGCCGGCCTGCGCCATCGTCATTGATGTCCTGCGCGCCACCACCACAATGGCGACCGCTTTGCAATCCGGGGCCGAAGCGATCCAGGTTTTCGATGATATTGACGAGTTATTTAGCACCAGCGAACGCTGGCCAGAGGAACAGCGGCTGCTCGCTGGCGAGCGTAGCGGCGAAAAACTGGATGGTTTCGATTTGGGCAACTCCCCGTCGGAATGCACGCCGGCGCAGGTTGCGGGCAAGCGGATTTTTATGAGCACCACCAACGGCACCCGCGCGCTGGAGCGGGTGCAGCAGGTGCCGCTGTTATTGACGGCCTCTCTGACTAACCGGGCGGCGGTGGTACGGTTTTTGATGCAAGAACAACCGCATACGGTGTGGATTGTCGCGGCGGGCTGGCGCGGCAGCTTTTCGCTGGAAGACACTATCTGCGCCGGTGCAATTGCTTGCGGCCTCAGCGTCGAACGCGACAGCGATTGCGCGGGCGATGATGAATCCATTGCGGCGATGGCTCTGTTTGAGCGCTGGGAGAATCGATTGCCGCAGTTAATCCGTTACGCGCATCACGGCCGGGGATTGGCGGCGTTAGGCTGCGAGGGAGGATTTGGATTATTGCGCCCGGCTCGATAGCGTGGATGTGGTGCCGTTGCAAGTGGAGCCTGGGGTATTGAAACCGGCCCAGTTCTATTAAGAAGCCTATTATTATTAGAAATCCCAATCAACACTCAAACCCGCCGAAAGGCGGATTTTTTTATTGCCAGATCGCTTTTTTAATCCCTTCTTCATCAGGGCAATGATTCAAACTGGACGCGGCTGCCGTAGAGAGATTCATTCGAGCGTCTTAATCCCTTCTTCATCAGGGCAATGATTCAAACGGAAAGTCGGCAGCGGATGCGAGAAGCGCAGGACGTCTTAATCCCTTCTTCATCAGGGCAATGATTCAAACCTACGGGAGCAGGAGAACATCATGGGCCACATCAAGTCTTAATCCCTTCTTCATCAGGGCAATGATTCAAACGTGGCTCTCTGAAAAAAATGAACATGGACGTTCGTCTTAATCCCTTCTTCATCAGGGCAATGATTCAAACCGGACGCTCATCGAGGCGCTCCAGCGCCCGACATTCCGTCTTAATCCCTTCTTCATCAGGGCAATGATTCAAACGCGCTAAAACCGAAGCAATGGGAAGTGATCGCCGTCTTAATCCCTTCTTCATCAGGGCAATGATTCAAACCGTCAAGTCTCCACATAGGTTTCGTTTTAGAATTGTCTTAATCCCTTCTTCATCAGGGCAATGATTCAAACGTGGCTCTCTGAAAAAAATGAACATGGACGTTCGTCTTAATCCCTTCTTCATCAGGGCAATGATTCAAACCTGAAGGACGCATGACAGCCGAGCGTTTCCGCGTCTTAATCCCTTCTTCATCAGGGCAATGATTCAAACGGTGACGGCTACGGAATATGGACGGTGGGATCGGGGTCTTAATCCCTTCTTCATCAGGGCAATGATTCAAACCGAATGGCGGTCGCGAAAACGACGCCGAATGATCGGTCTTAATCCCTTCTTCATCAGGGCAATGATTCAAACGAAAATAGCGATGGTTATGAGGGCTATCTGTTCTTGTCTTAATCCCTTCTTCATCAGGGCAATGATTCAAACAAGCGCTGGATACGCCTAGCGCTGCCAACGTGACGTCTTAATCCCTTCTTCATCAGGGCAATGATTCAAACAATCAAGTCTTTTGATGATTTCATTTTAGAATCGTCTTAATCCCTTCTTCATCAGGGCAATGATTCAAACTGATTTAAACCGCAACCGCCCCCCTTGGGGGGCTGTCTTAATCCCTTCTTCATCAGGGCAATGATTCAAACCGCCAGATGGCGTGGCGCACCTGCGCGACCGATCCGGTCTTAATCCCTTCTTCATCAGGGCAATGATTCAAACCACGGTTGCCCGAACGAGCCACGGGCAAGAGACATTGCCCGTCTTAATCCCTTCTTCATCAGGGCAATGATTCAAACGCACCGGAGTGCTGCCACATGACAAGATAATGAGTCTTAATCCCTTCTTCATCAGGGCAATGATTCAAACAGGGGCGCCGCGCAAAGTAACGCATGAAGAGGTCTTAATCCCTTCTTCATCAGGGCAATGATTCAAACGATGGACGGCGACCTCCCCGGAAAGCGGGTGCGTCTTAATCCCTTCTTCATCAGGGCAATGATTCAAACCAACTGAACGCATGAGCCTTTACGGTGGAAAGTGTCTTAATCCCTTCTTCATCAGGGCAATGATTCAAACGAAATACGATCGTCAATACTCCGTCTACATGTCTTAATCCCTTCTTCATCAGGGCAATGATTCAAACCGGTCTTCTTACATAGACCGGGAGAGAAAGAAAGGTCTTAATCCCTTCTTCATCAGGGCAATGATTCAAACTGCGTATTTCAAAAGAGATGAGATGACGAAATGAGTCTTAATCCCTTCTTCATCAGGGCAATGATTCAAACGTATTACCCTCCATCATGTGGGGGATGCCGACGCGTCTTAATCCCTTCTTCATCAGGGCAATGATTCAAACGAAGATGAAAGACACACTGACAGCGGAAGATAGAGTCTTAATCCCTTCTTCATCAGGGCAATGATTCAAACCTCGCACTATGCGTAACATGCGCGTTCAAAATCGGTCTTAATCCCTTCTTCATCAGGGCAATGATTCAAACAGTTCTGGTATCAAGAGGACGTTACGCCGCTTGGTCTTAATCCCTTCTTCATCAGGGCAATGATTCAAACGTCTTTTGATCTTATAAGTGATTTACATCTTTCATGTCTTAATCCCTTCTTCATCAGGGCAATGATTCAAACGCTTGCCGCAAAGGATCTGATTAATGACTACCGGTCTTAATCCCTTCTTCATCAGGGCAATGATTCAAACAATCAAACAAAGGATGTATAAAGATTTTTTTAGTCTTAATCCCTTCTTCATCAGGGCAATGATTCAAACAAACATATCAGCGTCAACACCGAATCACTGCCGGCCGTCTTAATCCCTTCTTCATCAGGGCAATGATTCAAACCCACCGGAGGGCGACACAGATCTATAAAAACTGTCTTAATCCCTTCTTCATCAGGGCAATGATTCAAACGCGCGAGTGCTGGCAAATGACAAGGGAAAAATGTCTTAATCCCTTCTTCATCAGGGCAATGATTCAAACCCCATCAACAACGAGGGATGCTTTCATCAGATTCAAAGGGAGCGCGCACTGTCTTAATCCCTTCTTCATCAGGGCAATGATTCAAACAGCTCCGTGCTAAAAATACTTTCCAAACAATAACCTGGAAGAGGGTCTGCCAGAAATTTTGTTGTTTGAAAAGTTATCTTTTTTGCCATTTGGCAACAATGTTGTATTTACGAAAAATACCGGAGAACTAACTAGAGCACAGGATGAAATATAGCAAAAAATGCCCGAAAATCGGGCAAATATTTAAGTCATGCTCACAAAATAAATAAATCTCCCTGCCGATCATTTAGCCGAGACGTTCTCGCACCCAGCCGCAGCAAATTACGCCCATCCCGAATCAATAAAATATCGTCGGGAAACATCTGCGGCCCCAGCAAAACCACCTCTGCTTGCTCTGGCAAGGGATAGCACCGCACATCGTCCTTACGCGGATCGATAATCTGCTCCAGACCGCGTAACACCCCAGCCAGCGAATGCTCGAAAAAGCTGCCGACGAATACCGAGTATTGCATCCGAAACGCGAATTTTTCCAAATACCGCGCCACTCGGCTCAATCGCTTCGGGTCTTCCGCAATGTCATAGCAAATCAGATAAAGTCGCCGTTGTCTGGCCATGATTTATAACTCCATCAACCATTCCCGCAATCGAGTTAACAACACACGACCGAACGCCAACAGCTCATCCCGCCGTCCCTCCACAAAAGCGATTAACGCTCGCTCATCCCGCCAAGCCAGCCGGGACTCAATGTTATCGCGTGATGCCAACAAGAATGGCCCTACCACAGCCCAACCGAGCAACTGGGCTAAATCATCCACCAAAGGCAACGGTTCCAAATCCGCCAATCGTTGGGCATTCAATCCCGCTTCGATCCACAATTGCACACTCAATCCGGCCAGCAAGCCAAACAAGATCGGCGGTAATTGAAGGCGAGGCCCTGTGCTAAACCTAGCCTCCCGATCAGAGCGTACTGGTTGACCGGCAACCATCGAATCGAGATCGACGCCCGCCTGGCGCAATTGCCGCTCCAGTGCCCGTTGGGCATGAACCGCCATCATGCAACGCCAATCTTGATAGCCGCGCACCCCATCCACCCGACACAAGCACTGCCGCAAGCGGCGGTACAGCGTATCTTCACCGGCCAACGAGCCGAACAAATAGCCGCGCACCCCGCCCCCCGCATCCAAAAACACCACGGGAATACCACCATCGGCGCAAGCCAGTAGCGCCGCGCAACTCCACTGCACTCCGCCTTTGCTTAACACGCGCGCCAATCGCGACAATGGATAAAACATCGCCGCGCGTTCGGGCTGCTCGATGCGCAAAGCGGGACCATCGAGATCGACCGCCAAGCCATTCCGCCCTTGCAGATACAATGGCTTGCACAGCCCTTCAGTATGTTCATCCAATAAACCGTGGAATTCAGCTTTCATCGTTTCCACTCTCTGCTAATGCGGGAGTCCACTGCTGGAGCCAATGCGCCAATCGATAACTTTCTCGCCGCAAATAACGCCGCAATGGCGATACCCACAATTCGTAACCGGCATAGAAAGTCTGCCGGCCTTCCTTGGTCAACAGGCAAGCACCCTTATCCATCACAAAATCTTCCACCCGTAACCGCCGCTCGCGGAACAATCCCCACACCCATCCATCCAGCCGGGGCCGTAACGGTTCGATGAGATCGCAAGCTAGCGACTCACGGCCATAGGCGGGTTCGTGATAAAAACCGAGCAACGGATCGAGACCCGCCCCATACGCCGCCCGCACCGCCTCGAAGTGGAGCAGGGTATAACCCAGCGACAGACAGGCATTGACCGGATCGCGCGGCGGGCGGCGATTGCGGCCAGCGAACGCCAGTGATGGTGCAAATAATTCGGCAAACGCCGCGTAATAAGCAGCGGCTCCCGCCCCTTCCACGCCCAACACGGCATCCCGATTCATCGCCTCCGGTAACGTCGCCTGTAATCCCCGCAGGGTTTGAATCCCATCATGCAGCGGCTTACGCGCATCTGGTCGCCGCGCTTGCGCGGCTTCCAGCAAGCGGATTTGCGCCGCCAACTTGCCCGCTATCAGTCCCCGCGCCAGCGCCAGCCGGGCTGCTGGCTCGAACGCCAGCTGATACTGCGCCAGTCGGCGGCGCGCATCGCCGTGGCCAGGGCCAAGCAGCAGAGCGGTACGGCGGCTATGGCGAGCGCTCAGGCAGACCAGACTGGCGCCCTGCTCCGCCAACACCGCCAGCACGCCGCTATCAAAGCGCACTTGGCCCTGCATCACCACGCGCTCCAGCAACGCCAGCGGCACCCCACGGGGGCGAACGTCCGGCTCTTCGATCACCAACCGCTTGCCGTCCACCCGTAACGTCAAATCGCGCCGATCCAAATACAAAGTACCCACCGCCTGTTCTCCTAACCGACGTAGTAAAACGAGGGATCGCTCGGCCGCGCCGCAATCCCCAACACCTGAATTCCCCAAACATTCGGCAATGGCAGCAACAAAAACCGATCTTCCGCGACATCAAGCACCCCTCGGATTTCCGCTAGCAGCGCCAACCGTTCGCGGGGCGTCAGAAAACACTCGAATACCGATTTCTGGCCACCGGTGGCGTAGCCTTTCAGTACATGCAAAGCCGCTTGCAACCGACCGGGATCGGTCACATCGTAAGCAGCTAAATACAACGCGCGTTCAGGCATGGCGCACCCTCTGGCCAAACAGGAAATGCGACAGTTATACGCGGTTGCGGGCAGGTCGGCAGGAACGGCAAGCTTGCCAGAAGATCCCGCTTTCACGGGAACGAGGGATGGAGACGAAAACGCTTCAGTTCAGCGGGAGGAGCGTCACTTGATAGGATTCCAACCGTGCGCCAAAACGGCGCAAATCGGCGGCGGACAACTCGCGGCCCCGCCAATCCGGCGGTAATTCCAGGCTCAGATGCAGATAGCGTCCGCCACGCTGGCAAACCCGCGCCGCCAGATGCACCGGCAAGGTGCCAATCACCACATCACCCGGCTGAACGGTTTCCGGGTCGAAGTGCGTCACTTGCCGGTCGACACTGATGCCTTCTTCAGCGGCCCATTCACGCGCGCCAGGATGGCGGGAGATAAAAACAGCGGTCATTTTAACGGAGCTTCTGAAAACCATTACAAACTGAGATACGGCAATAAAAGACGGCCTCGTTGTGCGGCAAGGCCAATTTCATAGCAGAACACCACCAAAACGCCTAACGCCTTCTCTCTTCCAAAGCGGCTGCCGGGGTTGAGCTAAAATAGTTAGGTTCGAGATTAAGCCACCAAGGTAGCCTCACCAAGGTCTTATCATAAAAAATTTAGATTATCTGCAATTTACCACCAAAAGGAACACGAGAAACCATCACAGCCACTGCCGCATTCTATGATTCAAATTGGCAATGCAAGCCTCGCGTTGACCAGGCGTCGACGATGAGGTTTCGATAATCATCTTCACCGTCCAGCTGCCATTACTGAAGATACACTCGATTTCCTCCCCTTTCAATCGGCACAAAGTAACGCGTGACAGGTCGGGATTCCAATAGTCTGTCCGGCAGGCTCGAACAAAAGGCGCGTCATCGGTGATTCGCTGCATCAACCTAAGAATAGGTTCGCGCGCATTCCCCCAACTGTGATCGGAAAGTACAGGGCTGGATTTACTCGCTTTAGGGACAGCAGGTGGCAAAAATTGATCACGATCAGATTCAAATCGCCCTTTAAAGGTTTCATGGAATACCTGTCCAGTTGGAGATATTTCCAGATACGTTTCACCGTCAATTTCTACGCGCTCGATCAATGTTTCCAGTCTTTCATCCCAATCATTCAGATCCAAATCTGCCTCGCGTAACATGTCTTTTTGATCCAACACTGCCAGTAATCCACTGTGTTTCATCCACAGTGCATGATCCAGACTAATTGGCATTGGCGGAAATGCAATAATTTCGCTAAACAGTTCATGCTTGTAATAAATCGGCACTCCTAATGCTTGCCCCATCAGTACGCTAATTGCTATTTGCGCCTTATATCCACCGGTCGCATTGATGGCGCAATAGTCAGCCATCCTCTCATGGACGATTTGACAAACTTTCTTTGCCAGATTGCGTAATCCTTTGGTTCGAAAACGTTTTGGATCAGAATCCTGTAAGTCTTCAATGTTCCAAAGAATGGTTTGATAGTCTTGTAGTACGTAATAATCTCGCAGTATTTCAGCGACCTGCCTGCCTTCCACGGTATCTGAATGACAAAAAATCAATGTGCAGCGTTCCTGGCAATAACGATGCGCGACTAAATCATGAATGGAATTGATCTCAGCGCCACATAATCGGGTCGAACCGGGCAGATCAAAAAGCAACTCTGCTATTTTTGCGGTCTCTTTTTTAGCGAACGCTGTAGCCAGTGCGCTGATCATTTCCTGGGTTAGATAGGCTTGATCCAAGGAGGGCTGTTGTTTTAGCCAGGCTGCGTAATTCTCTGGCTGAGGCAATCCGAACAAGTTAGGTCGGAGCAGACTAGTCCCTACAGTGCAAATCAGAGTATTTTTCATGGCTCATGATGTCCTAAAAGCTGGACGGCTCAACAATTTTTCGATGCATTGACTCAATTGAATGGCAACTCGACCCGCGTCGGAAATTCCGGTGCTAAATGCAATCTTGCCTCAGCGGTTAGTTTCAAACTTGAATGGCAGGTCTTGCAATAAAGGATCGTCACAGACAGCGTGCCAGTTTATAACAGTTCTTCAGAATTCTCCGTAGATGCTCTATAACCGCTCGGTTAATTCCAGCAGCAACCAACCGAACGGCAGTGCCATACTCGCTCCCGCAACATCGGAACGGCAACGGCATAACGTCCGGCTGGAGCCTTCCTCGATGGGCCGACGGGCCTGAATATTCCAGCCTTGGCGTAGGTGATCTACTGATAGCGATTCAAAATGGCTGAAACGACCCACCCGCAGCAGTAAGCCGCGTTCTCGAATACTTTTCGCCACCAATACCTTATCGAGGTTAATCTTGATTAGACCCTGTGCTCCAAAGGTGGCTTCAGGCGGCTGGGCATCGGCAAAAAACCGCTGTTGTTCGGCTAAAAGCCGACCGGTGTAGAAGCCAATACAAGCCCGGCGGATCGTTTCAAAATCCATGCGCCGCCCTACTTTAACTCGCTCATCCCCGCCGGCTTGTTCGTCCAGTTCCAATTCCACCGTAAACCCGCCACCGTTAATGCCATCGCCCCGGCTCAACAGCCGTTCAAAGTGCATTTGAATTCCTTTGGGGTCTTCCTTACCGTCTCGTTTTACCGGCCAGACTTTATCCACCCGCGTGGAGTCGGTTGGCAAGTCGGCATCGGCCACCTTAACCAAGCGAAACGGGTCTTCCTGGAGTTGCCTGAATTCGAAATTGAGCGATTCAGTTTCGAGCGTTTTCCAAGCATTCTTCCGGTTGTGGGCATGACCTAACAGCGGTAACACGGCCTGCTTTAAGCTGGGTAAGTGCTTCTGGGTGTAGTGATTCACCACGGCGGTGCGAACTGCGCCCTTGATGGCGGAACCCGGTAAATAGGGCCTTCCTGTCAACGGATTACGAACGAAGCTCTGAACGGCGCGCTGCCGGATGACCGGATCGAGCGGATTGCCCACCGCCTTGAGTAAATCGGCCTTGGATTCGGCGCCAATTTGAATGCGGCAGCGTTGATGCGCGGCTTGGACACTTTTGCGCAGAATTTCCTGGGCAGCCTGAAACTCGTTACGATCCAACCGTTCTTCCAGTTGTCGCCGGACTTCTGATTTCATATCGCGCAATACAGCTGCTCGATTGAATTGGATCAGATGATCGCCCTCGATCAGATAATCTTCAGGCGCTAACGTATTGCCATCACCGACGTGAATTGGGGTCAGCGGCGTGGCGCGAAAACGATAGACAGTCATCGGCGCATTCCTCAAACGGCAGTGAACGGCAGGCAGAAATGCCAGGCGTTCTGGTAAATTTCACGGTGATCAGGATGAACGTTGGCCAGCAGCGCGCCAAATGGCCCGGCATCGGCCGGGCTGAAAGTCGCTCCCGGCCGCGCCAGCAATAACGGGCGCTTGAACGGCGACCGTTCGCCACCGGCGTATAAACCACCAGTTTGCCGTAATGGGTGTGCGGCTTGTAAAACGGTACGGCCATGTTGGCCGTTATCGTCCCGTGCGAAAGACTTAATTGCCGGTTGCCGTCGTGAGCGATTAAGCGGGAATCTATCGGTGCGACCGCTGCCGTGAACCGGCCTCGACCCAGGTTGGCGTCGCGCCCATAGCCGAATTCGCCGACGGCATCGAACAGCCCTTGTAGTTCCGTGCTCGTCATCTCGCCTGCCGCGTACACGTCAAACTCCGCCGCCGTATCCCGCCGCCAGTCCTCATCCATAAAGTACAATCCCCCGTTTTCCGGCGTCGTTCCCGTCAACCGGTCGATGGTATTGTGTGCTTGGCGCACGGTCACTATCGCTGCATGGGTCTGGCGGCCCGGTTGACTCGGTTGCTGCTCCTTCATTCGCTGTCGCAAGCGAGCCAGCAGTCGCGTTTCGCTACAAGCCGCGCGCAGCTCCAAAAAAATCAGCTATCGAAATAAAAGCGGTTTTGCGCAGTTTTTTGTCCTCTTCCAGCCGCTTCAGAAAATCCCGACGCGATTCACCGGCGGAGTGTTCGGGCCGGTCAGTGGGTTGCAGCAAGGGACGCGGTAACTGATCGCACGGCAGCGCATCGGAAAGCAGAAAAGGAGATTCCGGCAGCGATGTCAGCCAAGTCACCAGCGCTCTTTCGCTTTCACGCAGCCGCCTGGCCCAACAGAGATGCCCGAACAGCGTCCCCGAATGCAGCGGTGTCGCCAGCGGCCCGCCCAAGCGCAGACGAATCCGATAAGCAGGCATGGTCAGAACCCCGCTAGCGCCACCGGACGATCGGGATCAAGACGGATGATGGCATCGAAACCGGCTTGTATGTCCCGCTCGTCCACTTTGAGATTTTCCACCTGCACCCGGCCATAACCGCGCGAACCTGATCCACCCAAGGCATCCCGCTCCAGTAACTTCAAACCTTCCAGTACCCGGTTCAAGCAGTCACGATCAGTTTTGCCGCCATCACCGTTCCAGTCGAAGATTTTGAACACCATGTCCAGTTCGAAACGCGCTCCGGCAGGGACTCGCTCGGTGCGGCGCAACCCGCCATCTTTGGCCTTGCCTTGAATCCGGTCGATGGTGACTTCCATTTTTTCTTCTGTGAAGGAAAGACCTTGATCTCGGATCGAATCAGCCCACGCCTTTTCGAGATAAGCATCACGCACCAGCAAGCGGGTTGGCCCACCACGCCATTGTTTGTGGGTGGTACCAAAAGCGCGCAGAATGGGATCATCAGCATGGTATTGACCGTTTTGTTGCTACCCCATACGCTGCCGTCGTTCTCGACGCAATTCAGCGCCCATTCCAGCAGCGAGCGCAATTTGCCCCTAAGGCTGGAGCCAGGAATGTAAGGTTCCTGGCTGAACGGATGTTTGACGACGGGCAAATCCAGACCGCCAATTTCGATGGCGTCCTTACTCGCGCCAATATGTAAGCCACTGCGCAAGCCGAGCGTTGCGGTGATACGGTGAGTGGTAAGCAGTTGGTATGTCATTGCGGTATCTCCCGGTATTCCTACTTGTTCTCACCATAGAATTTGTGAAAGGCCACAACCGCCTGGAAATGCTTGTAGAACGCTTCAAAATCACGAGCGCTGTTGACTGCCGCCACATGGTCGATAAAGAACTGCAACAACAGGCGCGGCATGGTTTTCTCGCTACGTCCATGGGCATAAACCGCCTTGGCTTTGAGCATCTTGAAGTCCGCCCGCAGGCCGTTAAAAATCGCCTCTTTGTCTCGGCCTTGACGGTGTTCGGCTATCAATCGTTGGCGTAAGGTCACTATGTCGTCGTAAAAGCGCCGTAGTTGCGTGGTGGTCGTGGCTCAGCTGCTGAGCCAAGTCTTCGGCGAGTGTCCATCAGTGTCGCCACCAGGAGCCATCAGACTGGAAATAGGTCACTGTTCGTGGCGTCGGCAAGCTTTGGCTCCGGTGGTTTGTCGCCAAAGCCACCACCCGTCCCACGACCGCCACCGCCGCCAAAACCACCCGATCCACGACCGCCCTGGTTACTGTTTTGAGAATGAAACGGTTGCTGCGCCATCTTGATATCCTCCCAGGATGTTTAACGATTGCGATAGAGCGCGATACTGACGGGAATGCGGGGTGAAGGCCACTCCGCCTGGCGGCGGATATCGGCGTCCAACCCCAGCAAACGGTTGAGCTGGAGCATCACCGTTTTCTTTTCAGCGTCGGGAATGACGCGGCTATCCCACGCTTGCGCGCCAAGTGATAGAAGCCTCAACGCGCCCGCCAGTTGGCGTGCGCCACGCTCAAATGCCCCCGCTTGTCCGGTTGTTCGGCGCGACAGCGCTCCTCCGAAAATGCAGCACCTTGTAAAGTAGCGCCGTGTTGAACCAACCGGCTCGCAGCCATTCATTCAAGGTTTCCGCCTGACATAACATGGCGGGCCAGTCATTCCAACAAACCGGTTGTCCATCTAGCAGAGCGAGCCGATCTCGCCCGGCTTCCTTGGCCCGTTCAGACGTTCCTCGGCCTCCCAAACCGTGCGGTTGAGAGGTTGATTGGCCTTGCACAGCGCCACCCCGGCAGACAGGGTGATATTGGGATTGCCACCCACATAAGCGCTGGAACTGCTCCGTAAATCGGTCGTTAAGGCCAGCGTTTGCCGCCACGGCCCGATTAACAGCAGATCGTCGCCGCCCGCGTAAACGGTATAGGTATGGGGATATTCCTGGCGTAGCCGCTCTTGCAGATAGCCGGTAAAGAACAGATCCAGCATCCGCGACAGAGAAGCGTAGCGACTCAATGTCGCACGATCTTTTTCGGATCAGTCGGATCGTTTAGACCGAAGCCAAACAGGAAACCCAATCGATCCACATCTGCTTTAAGCACAGCCAGAAACGGCTTGCCGAGCGGTGAGCCAGCACGATCCAGCTCCAGCGCATCCTGAGCCAGATGTTCAAAGTGTTTCCAGGTCGCCCGCCGCAACTTCCCGCGCTTCATCGCTCAAGCGAGCGTAGAGCGGATGACCGACCTCCCCTTCCGCGAGACGTGGCACGTAGGTGGCTACGAAGCGCAGGGGCCAAGGCCCGCAACCGTCTCCCGCCCACCCCGATACAGACGGAAACCGCCTGATAACCCCGTAGTGGAAGCCGGTGGTTGCTCGTGCAATGTCAGCCAGAGCTGGCCGGGCAGTTCGACCGCCCAGGCTCCCGGCAGGGGCCGCGCACTCTGCCAACTCACCGCCCCTACCCTGGGGAGCCAGCCGCCAACCCGATGTTCGTCGTGACATACCTCGCAACGCCGAGCCTCACCATCCTGATGGCGTGCTGGACGTTTACCGCAGGCCGTGCATTCCTCCTGTTTGTAACTCACTCCCCACGCTCCGGTCGGGCAATACGGTAACCCCTGCAATTTAGCAGTATCCAAGGCGCGATTTAGTGTGCCCCACACCTTTGAGAACTGGTTGGCCTGAAGGTCGTGCCCGCTGAAAGGGGGTGACAAAGCCAGATTGAACGCCAGTTCTCCCAGGTAGCGTTCTCCCAGCCAGCGGTCGAGTTCCTTTGTAAGAGCAAAAACTTTTTCGCGGACATTCAGCAACGCGGGCAACAGCAACACAAAACGTCCGCCGGCTTGTTGAATCAGGTTGAATGCGGGGGGAGGTCAAAGGCACGGCGGCAATGCAAGGCAGCGGCTTCGACCGTCATGCCAAGCAAAAACGAGCGAGCGCGTAGAATTTTATTGACGCCCTTAACCTGTTGGTTGGCGAGTAGAAACAGGGTGTGCTGAATCCCCGATAAATCACCTGCCAGTAGATAAAATTTCTCGGCCACGCGATCCCGAATCGCTTTTTCATCATGCAATGTCCCGTTTGCTTCATGCCAGCGCTGCAAACAGGCGGCAATGGCGGCTACCGTGCGGTTGTGATCGTGCAGCGAGACATCGGGAAGATCGACCGTTGATGAAGGGATGGCGAAGGTGAATCGTTCCGATAGCGAAAGCAGTCCTTCACAGAATAAGTCGATATTGTCCAGGGTGCATAGTTCCTTGAATTCGGCAGTGAAACCGTCCCACAACATCCGATAAATGGCCTTATACGCTTCAACCTTGACTGTTGTTTCCGGTAGCAGCCGTTGGTCGGGAATCAACTCTGCCAGCGGCTGTTGACAAGCGACTGGATCGCCGAGTCCCAGATTTGCCGAGCTGAAAATGCTGCGTAACGGGGTTTTGATGAAGGCGTCCCAGCCTTTGATTTCGGCTTCCGCTTCCGCCGTTTCATAGTCACGCGGTTTGCGATCCATGCCGGAAGAGAGCCGATCCGCTTCTGCCGCCAACCAGCCCAGCGGGCCATAGGCTTCCGGTTTATGGTGAAAAACCGCCATGTTGCGAACTTGATGGCGGTTGATCCCACCCGGAAAACGCAATCCCTCAGCCTCCATCCATTGGAAAAAGGCTTCTGTCCAGAGTACGTGTTTGTGGGTGTAGCCACCGTGCCCGTCAATCGGCAGGATCACGCTTTCTTGGCGACGAGGTATCAGCTTCATCTGACTCACCGCGCCGTGAGCGCGCTGCATAAACTTACCGATATCCTGCAACATGCCGCCGAGCGCGGTTTCCAACAAAGTCGGTTGTTCCATGATGGAATGCTCCTAAATACAAAGATGCTCAAAATAAAAGTATCAGCAACAAGCTGGCTATTTGTCTGCTCCGGCAAGCTTGCGGCTACCCGTCCTCCAAACTCACAAACTGGATGTGTTGGGATGACAAGGCCAATGCACAGCCCGCGAGTCGCTGAGTTCCGCGGCGCTGAGGCATATAGCGCATCGCCATAGGCTCCCCTAATATCCGTTTCAACTCGTTCTTCAACTTACTATTGCGTTCGTCAAAGAATTCCTTGGTAATGCCTTCCTTGCGCCGGCTTGCCAGCAACGGGTGCTGATCGTCAGCCAGAGGATCGTTCAATACGGCCTGGTGTTCGCTCAGAAATGCCTCGACTTCAACCGGGCCGATGCGCTTCCAGTGCAGCGGGGGCAATTCCTCCACCGCGCGGCGGGCGAACCACGCCAGCCAGGCAAAGCTGATGGGGGTGAGGCGAATCGCTGTTTCGCCGCAGCGCACCCGGCAGCGGGCGGCATCCAGGGCCAGACTCGGCGCGGCCAGATTACGCTGGGCCTGGCGCACCACTTCGCTGAAGCTCGCGCCTCCTTCAACAATGCTTCTTGCAAACCATCGCGCAGGCGGACAAAAGGAATATCAGCGAGCATGACCGTGGCGGCGCTGGCATCCAGCGGACTCTGATCGGCGGCGTAGATCACGCGCTCTTGGATCGTCGGGTAGAAAAAATCCTGATTGGATTCAAACCGACTGGAAACCAGCACATGCGACAAGCGATCCTGTAACCGGCCAAACAGCGTCAATGCATAGCCTAGATAAAAACCCATTGTTTTCCGGCCACCGGCGATGGAAGCGTGCAACGCGCTGTCAGGGGTCGGCCGTCAGCCACGCACCTTGTCGGTGATCGCGTCTGCGATAGCCTCGTTATCGGCGACTTGTCGAATATCCACCAGCGGGCGGCCGTCGGCGGCTCGCAGAAGGTGAATGCTATCCGGCGTGAAATTGATATGGGGCAGGCCATAATCGCGGCTCAGCCGATAGAACCAGCCCGGTTCCTCACTTAGCAGAGTGAGCCGCGCCAATTCCGCCCCTTCGGCGGTGGTTAATAGATGGATTTCAGTGGGGAACGAAACGCGGTTCGCCCAATACGGCCAAAGCGTACAGGGTTTCGGTGACGATCTGTGGCGACAGACCGGCGACGCAGAGCAGGATGCGGCGGGGGTAACGTTCCGGGTTCATGGGAGTATCCTCTTTCAAGCATAGTGCAACCACCCACACAGTACAGCCATCACCAGCCAAAAGACGCTCCGGCAAGCTTGCCGGTCACGCCGTCTCTATCCGATAGCGTCCCAGGCCCATCACGGCCCCTTTACCGGCGTGCGTCCACTGACCTAGCCAGAGATAAGGCCAGAACGGTTCCAAGTCCGCGCCATCCAGTTCGATCTCGCCGGCCAGCCCGCCCATTTGCAGCAAGGCGTCCTGGCGGGACGAGTAACGCACCCACTCATGCCAGCGTAACCGCGCCGCGCGGTGCTGGATGGTCCAGCTCGTTCGGCTTAAGGCGGCGAAATCCACTTGCAAGGGCGCGTCGGTGTGGAAAGTGCTCAATAGCGAAACCCGCCGCAACAGATTGGAAAACAAGGCGCCAAATTGGAAGGCATCCGGCCCCATTAACTTTTCCGCCCGCCGGATGCGTAAGGGGGTTTCGAGCTGGAGTGACAACCGAGCGGGACAAGCAGGCTGCTCCGGCAATTCAGGCGATAGCGGCTGCAAAGTTTGCCCTGGCTGATAAATCGCCCGCCACGCACCGCTAGCGGTCTGTTGCAAAACCTGCTTCAGCGCCAACCGCTCATTGCGTTGACCGATACCACGCCGAGCCGCTTGATCGAAGGCATGGATCACATACGGGAGATGGCGGTTGCCGTGGCCCAATAGCACAACATCGACCGTGATGGTCGCGCCAGCCGGATGCGCGCCGCCCGGTCCCGGCCGCAACACGTAGGGATGCGGGGCGGCGGGGTATTTGCGCAGCTTGCCGACATCGGGGTCGGGCGGCGTTTCGAATACATAAGGGTAGATACAGGAGCGATACAGCAAACACGGCGGACAGCTAGGCTCACGGGTGACGCAAACCAAGCGCTTGAGCGCATGACCGAATATCCCACGCCAAGCCGATCCGGCATAAGCAGGCAGATGAACCGAATCCTGGGCGATAAATTCCAGACGGTAGACAGCCAAGGGTAACCACATATCCCTTCTTCCGGTTTTAGCAATGACCGCTTTCCTTAGCATAGCGGCTGTCGTAGGCAGTAGCGGGTGTTGGCAAGCTTGCTGGCTTACTACCCCTCTCTCTGTCAAGAGAGGGGCAATCAATCTTGTTGTTAAGCGACCTTAGCGAAGGCTTCGATCACTTCCGGCGGGGCTTGGATCAATTCGATCAGCACGCCCTCACCGCTCAAAGGCGTGGCGTCGTTGCCCTTGGGATGCAGAAAGCCACATCGTAGCCCGCCGCGCCCTTGCGGATGCCGCCCGGCGTGAAGCGCATCCCTTGCTCGTCAACCATTCCACCGCAGCTTTCAAGTCACTGATCCATAAGCCGATATGGTTCAGCTGCGGCTCATGCACCTTGGGGCTTTGGTAGGGTCGATCGGCTGCATCAGATCGACTTCGACCTTGAACGGGCCGGAGCCGATGGCGGCGATATCTTCGTCCACATTCTCACGCTCGCTACGAAAGTTGCCGGTCAGGGTCAGGCCCAGCGTGTCGATCCACAGCCGGCTCAGCTTCGTCTTATCAAGGCCACCAATAGCAATTTGTTGAATACCAAGTACTTTAAAAGGTCTGTCAGACACAAAAGCCTCCTGATTGATGATGGATTTCGGTTAAAAACGCTTTCAGTCTGTTTCAGTATGTCATCCCACTTTCTGATTGCAACCGCGGCTGATACTTTTCAGTACTATTCCCCACCCAGAATTAACCCCATCTTCGGTTATACTTTTGCAGTACTGTCAACCCCTCGCGTTTCGATCCACTGGAGGATGCGCATGTCAAATCAGCAAACGGACGCGGCAACCCCGACGTTCAATGAATTCCCCCCCACGCCCTATGAAGCATGGCGCAAAGCCATCGATAAGGTTCTGAAAGGCGCGCCGTTCGAAAAGCGGTTGATCACCAAAACTTACGAGGATATCGACCTCCAGCCGATGTATCGGCAGGAAGATATCGAAGGGCTACCCCATTTGGATGGTCTGCCCGGTTTCGCGCCCTATCTGCGAGCGACCACGCCGATGGGCTACGCCGTCAGCAGTTGGGACGTGGCGCAGGAGATGCCCTACAGCACTCCCGCCGCCTTCAACACGGCCTTAAAGGCTGATCTTGAGCGCGGCCAGAACGCTGTCAACATCGTGCTCGACCGGCCAACGCTGGCGGGCGTCGATGCCGATCAGGCCGAAGCCGATGACGTGGGAAAGGGTGGGCTATCGATTTCCAGCGTGGCCGATCTGGCCGCCGCCCTGGACGGCGTCGATCTGGAAAAAACTCCGATCTTCATTCAAGCCAGCACCAGCGCCCTGACCTTCACCGCGCTGCTGGCGGCGCTGCTCAAGCAGCAGGGTAAGTCGCTCGCCAAGATTCGCGGCGCGATTGGCATGGACCCGCTGGGCCAACCTGGCTCGCGACGGCCGCCTGCCGCGCGATCTGGACGGCATTTACGAGGTGATGGCGCAGCTTGCGACTTGGGCTAAGACGAACGCGCCGCAATTGCGCACCATCACCGTCCAGGGCCATCCCTACCACAATGGCGGCGCCAGCGCCACCCAGGAACTGGCTTTTGCCCTGGCCACCGCGGTCGATTATCTGCGCGCCCTGCAAGCGCGCGGCTTGAGTATCGACGACGCCGCGCCGCGCTTCCGCTTCGCGCTGTCCATCGGTTCCAATTTCTTTATGGAAATCGCCCGGCTGCGCGCCGCGCGAGTGTTATGGGCGAAGATCGTCAAAGCCTTCGGCGGCAACGAGGAATCGCAGAAGATGCGGCTGCACGCCCGCACCTCGGCCTGGAATCAGACCGTTTACGATCCGCACGTCAATCTGTTGCGGGCCACCACCGAGGCGTTTTCCGGCGCGGTCGGCGGCTGCGACAGCCTGCATATTTCACCGTTCGACGAACTGTTGCGGGTGCCCGATGAATTCGCCCGCCGCGTCGCCCGCAACACCCATACCGTGCTGCGCGAGGAAAGCCACATCACCAAGACGGTCGATCCGGCGGGTGGCTCGTGGTATGTCGAAAACTTGACCGATGCGGTCGCCCGCAAGACCTGGGGGATTTTCCAGGAGGTCGAGAAACAGGGCGGCATGGCCAAGGCGCTCGAAGCGGGCTGGCCGCAAAATCAGGTCGCCGACACCGCATCCAAGCGCGCCGCCAACATCGCCAAGCGCAAGGATATTTTCGTCGGCACCAACATGTATCCGAATCTGAAGGAAACTCGGATCGAGCCGGTTCCAGTCGATGCGTGGGCCGTGCAAAACGAGCGCACCGAAGCGCTGAAAGCGGCCCGCGCCCAAGCGAATGCCGGCAACAAGCAGACCGCGCTGGACGCGCTCGCCAAGGCCAGCAGCGTTGATGCCGCGATTGAAGCCGCCGCCGCTGGCGCCACTTTGGGCGAAATCGCCCAAGCCGCGCGCACTAACGCCAAGCCCGGCCCGACTATCAATTCCATCCGCGCCCAGCGTGGCGCGCAAGCCTTCGAATCCTTGCGGCAGAAGACCGAAAGCTTTGCGGCCCACACTGGCCAGCCGCCACAAGTGTTCCAGCCACCATGGGCCCATTGACCCAGCACAAAGGCCGCGCTGATTTCGTCACCGCCTTTCTCGGCGTGGGTGGTTTCGAGACGATCTATCCGAGCGGTTTCGATACTCCGGACGCGGCCGCCGATGCCGCGCTGGCCTCCAACGCCAAGGCGGTGGTGATTTGTTCGACCGACGCCACCTATCCTGACATCGTGCCCGCGCTGACCCAGAAGCTGAAAAAGGCCAATCCTGAACTGCTGGTGCTGCTGGCCGGTTATCCCGCCGAGCATGTCGACGCCTTCAAAGCCGCTGGAGTGGATGATTTCATCCACCTCGCCGCCAATTGTCAGAGCCTGTTAACTACCTTGCAGAAGAAGATGGGGGTCGCCCAATGAGCCAATCGCCTGATTTCACCACAATGGCCTATGGGGTGGACTTTCCCAAGCCCAGCTTTGCCGAGTGGAAAGCCTCCGTGGAAAAAGCCTCTGGCAAAAGCCTGGAGCAGCTGGTTTCCGCGACCATGGAGCACATTGATGTCAAGCCGCTGTACACGCGCGATGACATCAAAGACCTGAAGCATCTGGGCTATGTGGCGGGGTGCCGCCGTTCTTGCGCGGCCCGTATCCGGCCGCGTACGTGACCCAGCCGTGGACGGTCCGCCAGTACGCCGGTTTCTCGACCGCCGAGGAATCCAACGCCTTCTATCGCCGCAATCTGGCCGCCGGTCAGAAGGGCTTGTCCATCGCCTTCGATCTGGCGACCCATCGCGGCTATGACTCCGACCATCAGCGCGTGGTCGGCGATGTCGGCAAGGCGGGCGTGGCGATTGATTCGCTGCTGGATATGGAAATTCTGTTCAGCGGCATCCCGCTCGATCAGATGTCGGTATCAATGACCATGAACGGCGCGGTGTTGCCGGTATTGGCGTTCTACATCGTCGCCGCCGAGGAACAGGGTGTTTCCCACGGAGAAGCTGACCGGCACCATTCAGAATGACATTCTGAAAGAGTATATGGTGCGCAATACTTATATTTATCCGCCCGATCCGTCGATTCGGATTATCGGTGACATTTTCTCCTATACGTCCAAGGAGATGCCAAAGTTCAACAGCATCTCGATTTCCGGCTATCACATGCAGGAAGCGGGGCGACCGCCGATCTGGAACTGGGCTACCCTGGCCGATGGGCTGGAATACATCCGTACCGGCATCAAGGCTGGAATGGATATCGACACCTTTGCGCCCCGGCTGTCGTTCTTCTGGGCCATCGGCATGAACTATTTCATGGAAGTGGCCAAGATGCGCGCCGGGCGGCTGCTGTGGGCCAAGATTATCAAGCAATTCAATCCGAGCTGGATAAGTCGATGGCTCTGCGCACGCACAGCCAGACCTCCGGCTGGAGCCTGACCGAGCAAGACCCGTTCAACAACGTCGCCCCGCACCTGCATCGAAGCGCTGGCCGCATCGCTGGGCCATACCCAGTCGCTGCATACCAACGCGCTGGACGAAGCCATTGCGCTGCCGACCGATTTTCGGCCCGCATCGCCCGCAACACCCAACTGTATCTGCAAGACGAGACCACGATTTGCAAGGTGCTCAACCCGTGGGGTGGTTCCTACTACGTCGAGGCGCTGACCAATGAGTTGATCAAGCGGGCCTGGGGTCATATTCAGGAAGTGGAAAGCTTAGGGGGAATGGCGAAGGCCATCGAAACCGGCCTACCCAAGATGCGCATCGAGGAAGCATCGGCGCGGCGGCAAGAGCAGATTGACTCCGGCAAGGCAACCATCGTCGGTGTCAACAAGTACCGGATGGCCAAAGGGAAGACAAGCTGGATATCCTCAGCATCGACAACACCGCCGTGCGTGAGGCGCAGGTACAACGCCTGCACAAGCTGCGCGCTAACCGCGACGAGGCCAAGGTCAAGGCGTGTCTGAACGCCATCACCGAAGCAGCCAACGCCGGTTCCGGCAACCTACTGGAAAAGGCGGTCGGGGCGGCCCGCGCCCGTGCCTCGCTGGGCGAAATCTCGGATGCGATGGAGAAGGTGTTTGGCCGGCACAAGGCGGTGATCCGCGCTATTTCCGGGGTGTACAGCGGCGAGTTCGGCGAGGCCGATGAAATCGCCACGGTGCGCCCGGATGGCCGATGAGTTCGAGAAGAACGAAGGCCGTCGCCCGCGTATTCTGGTGGCCAAGCTGGGTCAGGACGGCCACGACCGGGGCGCGAAGGTCATCGCCACCGCGTTCGCCGATCTCGGCTTCGACGTGGACATCAGGGCGCTGTTCCAGACGCCGGAAGAAGTCGCCCGCCAGGCGGTGGAAAAATGATGTGCATGTGGTTGGCATGAGTTCGCTGGCTGCTGGTCACAAGACGCTGTTGCCGCAACTAGTCCAGGGAACTGAAGAAGCTGGGCCGCGAGGACATCATGGTGGTCATCGGCGGCGTGATTCCGCCAGGACTACGAATACCTCAAGGCCAACGGCGCCGCCGCCATCTTCGGCCCCGGCACGGTGATTCCCATCGCCGCGCAGAAGGTGCTGGTGGAGTTAAACGAACGCCTGGCGGCGTGAGGTGGGGTGAAAATGCAGGATGGCAGGGTGGGCATTGCCCACCCTGCCTTCAGTAAAAGGCAACCCGATAATGGCTTCAAACCCTAAAAACAGGAATCGTGCGATAGCAACAGCGGACAATAATATTGGAATAACAAGATATCAACTTTATAAACGGGCATATGCAAAAATCAGTGAGTCTATTAAACAAGGGTTTTATTTGAAGCAATTTCAATCATTGAAAGTCTTATCTCAGATCTCGCCTTGAAAGTCGCCTTACCTTCTTGAAAGGTTCGGATTTTTGATTCAAAAAAATTAGGCCAACTTATTAGCGAGATCAATAAAGAGTTAAAACTGACAGCCAATTAAAGAGTTCATTGCCAATAACCTCGATAGTGGGCGCCTTGTAAGAAATAAAGCCCTTCATGAGATGGCAAAACTTGCTGATGGCGATACATCAACGATAGGATGACCGTATGAAAGCATGTGTTCCATGTGCGAAAGATGGTCTTGTAATCTTAAGAACCATCGACAAGCGTTATCGACAACTCCGTAAGCTTAAAGTGTAGAACGGCTTAATACAGCGTCGCCACCGGAATTGGACGAGTCCAAAATCGGCGTAGTCTTATCCCATAAATCGCCCTATTTTACTCCGATTGGAGAAGATAAACTTTATTTAGAGGCGAAAAGCAATGACCCTCAGAAACTATTTGATGAGTACGTCGCTTTGCACGTAGAGGCTCAACGTCCAAGTTGCCGACTTAATCGCTTTCTTGCAGCACCGATATACAGCAAGCCAGACCATTAAAGAAATTCGCCAAACTGAACTAAAAGACAACCTTTTATCAGGATGTGGCATAACCGACCAGACTTCTCCGGATAGCTCAAGCTGGGTCCGTGGAACCCGCGAATCAGAATGGGGCAAAGACATGTGATTGCCTTGACAATCATAGACACTGACAGGCTCATTGATGCCGATCACGTTGTAACTCAACTGGAACTGATGATTGGCTGCCGTAATAAATCCAAACTCAGAAATCTGGATAAGTTTATTAAGCAATTTCAAATCATAAAATTGAATGAAGCTATTTCTGAAAAAAGCAGTTGAATTACTCCGTCCGTATCGTTTAAGTCACGGCCTGCTCATCGCCGATAGCCTAATCGCGGCCACAGCCATGGCGTTGAATTTGCCTTTTTCAAAAACCAAAGTGACTATAGATTTATTTCAGACTTGAACCTCTTGCCTTACTCTTGAAAGCAAACGGACAACAGCCGCCATTTACCCCTAATTTCCTGGTTGAACTCAAAGATCATGACCAAAAAACACCACAAACCCGACTGGGTACCCGAAAACGCCGGCAAGAATTCACCACCTCGGTGATGGCCGGGGTCGATGGCGACCATGATGGCATTCCCCGGCCAAGCGGGTGTGGCAGTACCGCGCCCATATACTCCCGCCGCCGCCGCTTGACCGTCGATGAATACGTCGCGGGTGTGCTGGCAGGCGACCGTAATGTGCTGGGCCAAGCCATCACCTTGGTGGAAAGCAACTCCCAGTCGCATTTCAACATGGGCCAGGAGGTGCTGCGCCAACTGATCCCCTATGCCGGCAAATCGATTCGGGTCGGTATCACTGGCGTGCCCAGCGCGGGCAAGAGCACTTTCATCGAAGCGCTCGGCATGCGCCTCTGCGAGCAAGGCCACAAGGTCGCGGTGCTGGCGGTCGATCCCAGCAGCACCGTCACGCGCGGCAGCATCCTCGGCGATAAAACCCGGATGGAGCTACTTTCGCGCGACCTGCGCGAAAATCCGCGCCAACGCCGCTCGCGCCGACTACAACCGGGCGCTGCATTATCTCGCTCCAGCCACCGAAGGTTGGTACACCAAGGCCTATACCTGCTCCGCCCTCAACGGCGAAGGCATCGACGCCATCTGGAAGGTGATCAGCGAGTTTCGCCGGCAGGTAACCGAGAGCGGCGTGTTTGGAAAGCGCCGACAACGGCCCAAACCCTGGACCCCGATTGGGTACTCCATGGTCGAGGACACCTGCGCGCCAGCTTCTTTAACCATGCCGGCGTCGGCGGCATCGGCGCCGAGATCGAGGACGGGGTGCTGAAAGGCCACATCCGCCGACCGTGGCCGCGCAAAAGCTGATCCGCAAATTTGAAGGCCACTAACCCACATAGCAGGAGGATAAAACGATGCTACGTAGTCCCCGCGACTTTTCAAAGCCAAGGTCGTCGGCGCGCCCGAACCGCTCCGCGAAATTCCGGTACGTCCCTCGCCCGGATGATCCATTTCTTCGATCCCAGCAACGAGAAGATGGCGGTCAAGCTACCGGACATCGCCAAAAACGTGGACATCATGCTCGGCAACCTGGAAGACGCCGTGCCCATCGACCGCAAGGAAGCCGCTCGTGAAGGACTGGTCAAAATCGGCAAGAGCGTGGATTTCGGCGATACCCAATTATGGACGCGGGTCAACAACCTGGACAGCCCATGGTTCTTGGACGACCTGGTGCGGCTGGTCCGGTGAAATCGGCAACAAGCTCGATGTCATCATGCTGCCCAAAGTCCGAGGCCCTTGGGATATTTATTTCGCCGATCAACTGCTGGCGCAGCTGGAAGCCAAGTACGGCGTGAAAAAACCACTGATGCTGCACGCGATTTTGGAAACCGCGCTCGGCGTGGCCAATGTGGGTGCCATCGCCAACGCCAGTCCCCGGATGCAGGGGCATGGGCCTCGGCCCGGCTGAGTTGGCGGCTTCGCCGGCCGGAAGAAAACCACCCGCGTTGGCGGCGGACATCCCGATTATCTGGTGCGCACCGATCCTGATCCGAAGAGTCCGGAAGCCCCCGCCCGACCGCGCAGCAGGATCTGTGGCATTCCACCATCGGCAAGATGGTCGACGCTTACACCAGCGTTGGCGCGCTGGCGTTCTACGGCCCGTTCGGCGACATCGCCGACTTGGCGGCCTGTGAAGACCAGTTCCGCAATGCCTACCGAGGGTTGACGTCGGCACTGCTGGGACCCGCATCCCAACCAGATCGCTTCGCGTCGCCTGACAAGTGTTGATTAAAGAATGGAAGGATGAAGACCTCAGGCTGGCGGGACAAATCGGAAAAATGATGCCTTGAAACAGCAGCATACGATGAAATGCGTCAAATAGTAAGATCTAAAGACAACACCACCTACAAACAATGAAAGGAAGTGTTGACCGCAGAGCGGCGGGCGAGAAGCGGGATTCTGGGGCGGTTGTTTTAGATTCTAAAACGATCCTTCACACCCCATGACTGTCACCTGAAGGCGCGCAGAGATGTGTCATCTGCAGGCATTGTGAAATGGAAGGACCAGCCGTTCTCCTCCGTTGCCCGCTTGCCGCGCATCGAAGATTCGGTGCCGGGTCCATCACGAAGCTGCCCAACAGGATTGCCCAATACAGCCAGCGCGTCCTGCTGGTCATCGGTCCAGCGTTCACTGGCGAATCGCCAAACGAGCCTGCGTTGCTGCTCGGGTACCCAGGAAAGGCTGGTATTCAGTGGGAAGAGGTAAAGGTTAACGACAGACCTTCACCGCAATTGGTCGATCAAGTCGTTCGCCAATTCCACGAATCCAACATGCAGGTCGTCATCGGTATCCGGGGGCGGCGCGTGATGGATGCGGCAAGGCGTGTGGGTCTTCTGCCGAGTGGCGCTTCCGTGATGGATTATCTGGAAAGGTGTCGGGCCGGAAAAGCCCTATCATGGCCCCGCCATCCGTTTATCGCCGGTGCCCACCACGGCGGGCACTGGCAGCGAAAGCGACCAAAATGCCGTGCTCAGCGTGCGTGGCGCCAACGGTTTTGAAATCGTTCCGCCACGATCTGCTGGAGTGCCAGAATATGCCCTGCTCGACCCGGATTTGTTGGCCACTTGCCCCAGAAGCCGCAAATCGCCGCCAATGCAGCGATGGATGCGCTCACCCAGTTACTCCGAATCCTACGTTTCCATCAAAGCCAATCGCTGCACCGATGCCTTGGCCGAAAGCGGTTTCAAGCGGTGCGCGATGGCCTGTTCGCTTGGTATGAAAGCGGCGGCCAGCTGCTGCGGGTCCGGAGCATGGCCTATGCGGCGCTGCTTTCCGGTATCTGTCTGGCCCAGACTGGCCTAGGTTCGGTTTACGCTGGTTTCAGCCTCGCCGCTGGGCGCATTCTTCCCAATTCCTCACGGGGTGGTATTGCGGTACGCTGGTCAGACCCGCCACTCGCGTCAATCTGGCCGCGCCCGAGCAACGGGATCCGGAAAATCCGTCCTGGAGCAAATACGCCCGCGCTGGGGATATCTTGCATAATTGGCGTTTTCCGACCGCCGAGGAATCACACGCCCCACTCCTGGCGACTGCTGGATGAGTGGGGCGAGCGACTGGCATTGCCTCGACTCAGCGCCTACGGAGTTCAACAAAGCGATTTCCCCTCGCATCGTCGCTGGCTCGCGCGGCGGCA
>JADJQQ010000031.1 GCA_016712625.1 Candidatus Competibacteraceae bacterium
TCGCCATACCGGGCGGAACCTACACCATCGGTAGCGACGAGGGACTATACGAGGATGAAGCGCCCGCTTATGCCGTGGACCTCCAACCCTTCCAGCTCGGCCGGTTCAGGTGACCCACGCCGAGTACGCCCTGTTCGTCAAGGCCGGCGGCTACGAGGACGAACGCTGGTGGGACACCGACGCCGCGCAAGCGTGGCGGCGCGGCGACAGCACGGCGGCAGGCGCCAAGCAGCAGTGGCGTGAGGCCCGCCAGTACGTTCAGGCAAATTTTGCCACCCTTCGCGACTGGCACCGGCAAGGGCGCATCACGTCCAAGCAAGTCGACGACTGGGAGCAAATCGCTCGCATGGACGACGGCAGTTCGAAGCGCTGCTGGAGCAAATGGTATCCCCCCGGCCCGGCAAACCCGACCGGCGTTCTGGAACGACGACGCGTTCAACAATCCGGCCCAGCCGGTGGTGGGCGTCTGTTGGTACGAGGCCCGGGCCTACTGCGCCTGGCTGAGCGCGCAAGCCGGCCAGCCCTTCCGCTTGGCGACCGAAGCGGAATGGGAAGCCGCCGCGCGCGGCCCGCTAAGGCTACGCTACGCCTACGGCGACGAATTTGACGCGACGCTGTGCAATGCCTTCGAGACCCACGTTCGCCGGACCACGCCCGTCGGCGTCTTTCCCGGCGGTGAAACGCCGGATGAACTCATCGATCTGACGGGCAATTCCTGGGACTGGACCGGCAGCCTGTACCAACCCTATCCCTACGTCGCCGCCGACGGCCGGGAAGACCCGGCGGGCCTCGCCCGCCGGGTGGTGCGCGGTGGCGCCTGGGACGACGACCAGGCTAACGCGCGCGCCGCCTGCCGCTACGGCAGCGCGCCCGGCAACCGCGGCGACAACGTCGGTTTTCGGCTGGCGCGGGCGTCCCCATCTGAGACACGGGTCACTGATCGCCGCGTAGCGGCACTGAAGCGCGCTCCGCGCGCTTCGCGTTTTTTCGAGGGGGCTACCGGAATGATTGATCCAGCCCTGCACGCTGGCATCGAATTCGGCGAAGCTGATGTCGCCATCGCAGTAGGCGGCCCAGCGGGCGCGCAAGCGCCGGGTGAAATCGCGCACGTTGCGAGCCTTGACGCGCCGGTGGGTGGGATAGACGACGAACCCGAGCCAGGGAATGCCGATTGCGACCGGGGTCACCTGCGCCGCGCCGGCGTGCACCGTCAGCCGCAGCCGGGCCAGCCGCTCGACGATGGCCTGTTTCCAGTCCCACAACTCCCGCTTTGCTGTCGCCGAACAGCGCAAAATCATCGACGTAGCGCACATACGCCGGGCAGCGCAGCTCGCGCTTGACGAAATGGTCGAAGGGGTCCAGGTAGCAGTTTGACCCAGAACTGCGAGGTCAGATTGCCGATGGGCAAGCCGCGCGGGCGGCAGGCGGCGAGCAGGTCATCGCCGGAAACCAGACCATCGCGTATTCCTCGTCCAGCACGCCGACACCGCTGGCCAGAATCGCATCGACCAGCCACAGCACCGCCTCGTCGCGGATCACCTCGGCCAGGCGCTCGCGCAAAATGGCGTGATCCAACGACGGAAAGTGCTTGACGATGTCCAGGCGCAGCACGTAGCGATGGCGCCGGGCGAACTGTTGCAACCGGTCCACCGCCCGATGCGTGCCCTTCCCCGCCCGATTGGCGTAGCTGTCGAAGATGAAGCGGCGCTCGAACGCCGGTTCGATGATGGCGCACAGCGCGTGATGCACCACCCGGTCCCGAAATGGCGCGGCGCTGATCTTGCGGCGTTTGCCTTCGTGGATGAAAGTGCCGGTAGGGGCCAGGCCGATAGCGCCGGGTTTGCAACTCGTCCTGGGTTCCAGGAGGTGATCGGCCAGCCGATGCTCGAAGCGGGCGGTGCTGGCGCGGGGCGCTTGCCGCGAGCGGCTTGGTGATACGCGGCCAACAGGTTATCCCAGGCGACGATCCGGGCGAAGTCGATGGGGTTGGAGGCGGTCATGGCGGAAGAGATGGTGATTTTGGCTCGCGCGTTCGATTTGCTGGCCTGGCTGCTGCCCAAGGCGGAGAGCCTGCCGCGCGTGTATCGGCGCACCGTGGTGCAGCGCTTGATGGACGCCGCGCTGGATTTTCAGGAAGCGCTGTTCGACGCCCAGAGCCAAGGCGGCACGACCCGGCAAAAGCACTTGCGGGAGGCCGACGCCGCCCTCAACAAGCTGCGGCTTTACCTCCGGCTGGCCCATCACTGGCGCTGGCTGACCGGCGGCCAGTATCAGCACGTCAGCGCCATGGTGGTGGAATTGGGCCGATTGCTGGGCGGGTGGATGAAAAAAAGTTGATGCGTTTCAGGGCTTGCGCCCAGGAAACGCCTCGGTTTGGTATAGGCCCGACGAACGGCCGAAAGACCTCCCGTGCGGACGGGACTCACCCGCGCCATCTTCAATCCTTCGCCTCGGGTCGCAAATCGGAGTCGGCGGCCAATGCCGGAAGCAGCGCCCCTGCCGGCGGCGCCGGTGGGCGCGCTCGCAACGGGTTTTTACCCCGCGCCTTCGAAGGCGGTCAAAGGTGTGGGACGCCCGCGCCAGCCGAAAACCGATGTTGTTGTTGCGGTTGTCGGGCGCGTTGTTGTTGCGGCAGGCGGCGCGCGCGTTAGTCTGGTTGTTGTTCCAGGCGCCACCGCGCACCACCCGGCGGGCCGTCACGGGGAGCCCCGCCGGCAAAGCCGGCCCGCATATTGTTTCATATCGCCGTTGCGGACCGCAAAAATCGCGCGAAGCGGGCCACGGTTAAGAGCGTGACGACAAGAATCCACAGTGTTACCTTGACGCCCGATGAACCCAGGACATGACAACATGAGCAAAAATCTGAGAGCGGTTTACGAGAACGGGATTTTCCGCCCCCTGGAGCCGGTTGACCTGGCGGAACATCAGGAAGTCACCGTCACCGTTCCCGACGCGCGCGGAGCGGCCGCCAACCATGAAATCAGTTGCTACGACATCGCCCAGCGGTCGGGCATCGTGGGGATGCTGGATCATCTCCCCGGCGACCTCAGCACCAACCGCCGGTATTTCGAGGGATTCGGCCAGGAATGATTTCCCGCGTGCTGCTCGATACCGGTCCGCTCGTCGCCATTCTTTCGGCGGGATGACTACCACCGGGTCTGTGTCGAACAGCTCCGCGATCTAAGTCCACCCCTGCTCACCTGCTGGCCGGTCCTCACCGAAGCCGCCTGGTTGCTCCGGAAGGAACCCCCGGCGATTCAACGGCTCTTCCAGGGCTTTGAAACAGGGCTGCTGAAGCTGTTGACTTTGGATGAAACCGCCGCGCCCTGGATCGCAACCTTCCTGCATCGCTATCGCAAGCTGGGCGCCCAGCTCGCGGACGCCTGCTTGGTGTAGTTGGCCGAGCACGAAAAGATCGAGACCGTGTTCACCTTGGATCGCCGCGATTTCTCGGTTTATCGCCTGAGCGACAAGCGCGCGCTCAACATTGTTCCGGAAGCCTGATTTTTCGGGCGGAACAGCGCAAAAAAAGCGCGAAGCGCGCTCCGCGCCTTGTGCCGCTACGCGGCGCTCGGTGACTAGTGTCTCAGATGGGGACGCCCGCGCCAGCCGAAAACCGACGTAGTTGTTGCGGTTGACGGGCGCGAGGTCTGCGGCAGGCGGCGGCGCGTCAGTCCGGGGAGAAGCCCAGCGCCACCGCGCACCACCCGGCGGGCGTCGCCCACCGGGATCACCTTTCCGGGTCGGTCGTATTCGTTCAGACACCATTCCCACACGTTGCCGCTCATATCCAGGGCGCCCACCGGCGATTCCCCTTGCGGATACATCCCCACCGCCGTGCTTGGGCTCAGCTCGCTCTCGTAAGTATTGGCGCGTTGTCCATCCCAGCCTCCCTTCCAGGGATACTCGTTCGCTGGATCGCCGCCGGTCGCCGCCTGTTGCCATTCCCACTCGGTCGGCAAGCGAACCTCGTAACCCAGCTTGGCGCTCAGCCAGCGGCAAAACGCCACGGCTTCCAGCCAGGCGAGGTTTTCGGCGGGATGGTTGTCGTATCGCTGGAACTGCCGGCCCGGTCTTTCGGGTGGCTGGTCCACCCAAAGCCCCTGCCACCACGCGGGGCTATGATAGCCGTCCTCCGCGTCCAGGAAAGCGCGGTACTGGCGGTAGGTCACCGGGTATTTGGCAATCTGGAACGATTTGACCGTGAACGCGCCAGCATCCTTTTCCAGCGTCACCGTGCCGCCCGGCACCTTGCACCACTCGATATCCGGCAGTCCGTCGGCGCGCAGTCCCACGCCGGGGCGGGGATCGCCCAGCAAGGACAGGCGCACGCCGATGATGGTGCGCTGTTCGTGGGTCGTGGCCGGATCGTCTAGCGCGGCCCGCATGGGTTCGCGGTCGAGGGGGCCGAGGAAATCCCGTTCCACTGCGGTGAAGTCCTTGGACTCCAGCTTGAGATGCTCTCGCATGGCCAACACCTCCACTACCCGTTGGTCGGGCCAGCGGTGTTCGTCTTTGCGGTCGTGGCCGTGCCAGTACGCCGCCAGGTGGGTGATTTGCCGGCGCAGCCGATGATCGTCGGCCGTGTCTTGTATCCACTGTTTGAGCCGGGGCCAGGTGCGAAACAGGGCCTCGTGCGCCACTTCCAGCACCGGCCGGCCATCCTCGCCCGGCTCGCGCACCAGCAGGCGGGCGTCCACGAAGCGGTCGATCAGGTCGCCGGCGGCGGATGAAACCGCTATCGTTGCCAGTGCCGCCCGTTGCCGGGTCGCTACCCCGCGCTCGTCCACCTGCACCAAGTCCCGGAACACCGGCGCCAGTTCCGCTTGCGCGGCGCCATCGAGACGTTGAAAGGTGTCCTCGGCCCGTTGGCTGATGGCGTTTTGGACGCCCCAAGCGCTTGTAAGCTCCGTCCGTCAGCCGGCCATTTTCGGTGCGGGACTCATACAGTTCGTGCAGCGCAAAGCCAGCAACGCCAGGGCGCCGGAACCGGTGCCCGTGTCCTCCAAGATGCGCTCCACCAGCCCGTCCTCGAATTCCAGCCCCGCCTTGGCCGCCGGCCCGGTCATCATCTCGTAGAGCGCGCCGGGTCCCGGCGGTCCCAGCGGATAGGAACCGTCGCGCAGCAGCCGGTCGAGTCCGGGACAATCCAGACAGCGGTGAAAAAAATCGGCGCGCAAAGTCGCCACCACGCGCACCCGCGACGACCGCGCGGTCGTGGTCAGCAACTGGACGAACGGCTGACGCAGCGCGTCCCGCGTGAGCGTGAACAGTTCCTCGAACTGATCCACGAACAACAGCAATTCCGCCTGAGCGGGACGGTCGGCGAGAATCTGCTCTGCCAGTTCGATGAGGCCGTAGCCTTGCTCGGCGCGCAGGCGTTTGATGATCTCGGACGAGCGGCGGCCTTTAAGCCAGGGTTCCAGGCGGGCGGTCAGCATGGGATAGGGGTCGCCCTCGGCACCGCCCGGCGTCAACTCAGCCACCGCCAATCCTTGCTGCCGGGCAGGGCATTGGCCTCCAACGGGAATCAGGCCCGCCGCCACCAGCGAGGATTTGCCCGAGCCCGAAGCGCCCAACACCACGACAAAGCGATTCTGGGGATCGGCGAGCTTGCGGACCAACTCGTTGGTTTCTCGATGGCGTCCGAAGAAGAATGGCTCATCATCGCGATTGAAGCGCCGCAAACCCGGAAACGGCGAACCCGTGCCAACCGAGGGCTTCGCCGAGACAAAAACCGGCGGCGGTTCCAAGACTTGATCGACCAAATCCTGGCGGTTGACACAGGGGTCACGGAGCGCATCCGGCAATTCGTTCAGCCGCTGGCGTCGCTCCAACCATTGCCAGACCTCGCGCGGTTCGTCGCCCGACCGAAACGTGGCGCGGTCGCTGGTGGGGATATCGAAATAATCGGCCAGATCTTGCCAGCCCTGGCCCAGCCGCTTGCAAAGCGCTAGTTTGGTTTTCCCGTCATAAGTGGGCATCCCTCGGACTCCTTCCGGTTTACGCTTCTATCTTCAGCAACGCCACCATGTCGTTCCGGCCGACCGCGATCAGCCCTTGCGGCAGGTCGCCCAGACACCGGCGGTTTTCCAGCCAGTCCCAGATCCCACGGGCTTCGTCGCCGCGCTCGAAGCGCGCCCGGTCGGCGGGCGCGATTTCAAAATAATCGGCCAGCTTGCGCCAGCTATCGCCGAGATGGTCACACACGGCGATCTTGGCCCTGCCGGAATAGGGGGCTCGGGCGGCGAAGCGGGAGATACCAGAGGGTCCACCGAAGGGTCCGGCGGCGGCGGTTCCTCCAGCGCGAGCTGTCGGACAGCCCAGTCGGCGGCGCGGGCGTACAGGGCGTTGCGCTCGCCCGGACTCATCCGATCAAGTGGTTCAGCCGGACCGTTGACGCCGATGGTGTCAGCCAGGTTGACGGTGTGGGATTTCCCGTCGATCTCGACCGGAATCGCCAAGGCGCCTGGCCCCACACGCGCTGACGTGGAGGATGCCCAGCTTCAGCGCGCCGCGCTCGGCCTGGCGCAGCAGGAAGGGCAACTCGTGTCGGGTGATGTAGTCGGAGGTCAGGAAATGGCTGCTGACCAGCAGGATGCCGACCTTCGATTCGGCCAGCGCCCGCTGGATTTCGGGATGGAACCGGTCGCCGATGTCGATGAATTTCTGATCGAACCAGACCCCGGTCCCGGATGGCGGCCACCGCTTCCAGCGCCGGAACCAGCTCGTCGCGGTAGGATTTGTCCTTGTGGCTGAAACTGATGAAGATGTTGCGGTCCATGGTCGCGGGCGTTGAGCGGTTGGGTGATTGTTGTTTTGTTCCAAGCGCAAAGAACGATCAGCTCGACAGCCCAGCGCTTCGGGTGGCTGATTCACTACGTTTGAAGGCGAATGACCCTCGGATTTGCGCGCCAGGAGCTGTCGGTTTTAGCTGAGTGCGTTCAGCGTGCCGGGGTCGCGCATCAATGCCGGCGCACAAGGGGTGGGGTTATGAAGTACTGACATAAAGGCGGGCAGCTGTGATATCGAGATGCGCCTACTTAGGTACGCCGCGGAGCAATCCAAGGTGCGAAGCCCCAAGGACAATGCTCCGATCGCTGGCAGCGGCAACGGGCCAAGGACTGAGGGGAGATCGAACAGCGTCAGCGAAGGTGAAGCGCCTACTTAACAGTCCATAAGGCAGGAACTGCCCAAGAAACTGACAGGGTGTGCGGTGAAAGTCGCATGCACGGTTTTGAGAGGGCTGGAGCGCGGTAATGCACCCTGGCTACCCGATCGGAGGAGTCATTGACGGAATGGTGGAGTCACTGGCCTCGAAACTCAACAGAGACCGCAAAGGCATCCATTGGTTTGCACGGCCAGGGCGTGGGCAAGCCGCAGCTGATGAATCCAGAAAACGCAATAACCGATGAAGGGCCGTTGCAATCGGGCATGGGTTTCGATCATTCGGGTCGCCTCCGAACAGACGCGAGGAGCCGCCAGGGAGCAGCTTTCAACAAACCATCGCTCAAAGAGCCAAAATCCGCTTCTCCCGCGCCTTCGTCAACCAGCGCGGGAACTCGTTCAATAGCCGGTCGTACAGTTCGGCGTCCTTGATTCCATCCAGGTCGTTGATCGACATAAAACCGGCGTTGTCGATCAACCGACCGGGCAGTTCGTCCAGTTTGCGCAGAAAGGGGAAATCCTCCTTGCCGATCCCGACGAACTGGATAAAGACCGGCTCACTGGACAGCGCGCGGATCACCACCGCCGTGGCGCCTCGATCCGCGTTAGCGCCATCGGTCATGAAGATCACGAACGCGGGAGTTGGTTGCGGCGATGCGTGCTTCACTGGGATCAGCCGCAACGGTGGCGCATAATTCGTCGCTTCTCGAATTTTGTACTGCGCAAGGATTACTCGTTCAACGCAGCCTTCGATCTCCTCAGCGTCACCGCCGGAAGCTGATAAGCGTTCGTGCCGAACAGCAAGAGGTCGATGCGGCCGTCATCATCGAACGTGACCGCCAAACCGAGAATGCGCTCCATGGCGCTGAATGACGCCGGTCTTGTAAAGTGCGTTCATCGAGGCGGAAATGTCCAGCACCAACACCACCTGGGCGCGCTGGCCCTCCAGGCCGTGCTTGTTGGCCGCGAAGGCCGCTTTCTTGCTCAAATCAACGATGCGCTTGCGAAGATCCATGGACACCGCCACTTCCTCCTCCCTCACTCAGCTTGACTGGGGACCTCTGGGCGAAGTCTTCAGAGGCGCGGGGCAGCACGCGTCATCGCTCGCTTTGAGGGCATTCATCCGATCTGGGTTCTTTCCAGGCCGCGGCATGGTCCTACCTTTCACGACTTCATCGCGAATGCCGTGACCCGGATGAGAGATTTCCAGCAGGAGGAACGGCCGGTCTCTTGCCAAACTCTGCTGGAGCATCCGCACCACCTCGGGGTTATGATACTCCGCGCCGACGATGAGTATCCCCATGATGTCGCACCCTGAGAAATCCAGGTCAGGGACGGTCAGATCCCCGCCTCAGTCCCCGCTTTTAGGCCGAACCGATCTCGCCATGCGGCGGGCTCATCACTGACGAGAAAGGGTAGTGGCTCACTAAGGTGAGCAGGCTAGTTATAGTGATGCAGAAGAGACGGATAGCGATCTCATGCATCTGAACGGACTTGGAAAAGGAGAGCGTTTTGCGAACGAAGCGGCCGAGGCGCTGGCGCAGCGTGTTGTTGAAACGCTCCACGTGATTCGTGGAGCCTTTGGCATAAGCGGGTAGTGGCTCACTGAGGTGAGCAGGCTGAGTTATAGTGATGCAAGAAGAGGCGGATAGCGATCTCATGCATGTGAACGGACTTGGAAAAGGAGAGCGTTTTGCGAACGAAACGGCCGAGGCGCTGGCGAAGCGTGTTGTTGAAACGCTCCACGTGATTCGTGGGGCCTTTGGCGTAAGCGGCCCGATGCTGAGCGGCGGGCAAGACGTTGTGGTAGCTTTCGAGGTGATCCGTGTAAAGCCGACTTTGGCGGTACGCGAGCGGGATGCGCGCCCACAACAGGCGGGCGGTGGCGTCATCGCGCGGACCCAGCGCGTAGGCCACGATCTGGCGAGTGCGTCGGCACAGGGCCAGCCAAAGCCAGATCACACCGCGTCGGCGATGGCCAACGAAGCTCCACAGTTCATCCAGTTCCAACACGTCTTGGGACTGGGCCGGAGCCAGGGTGGCCTCCAAAGGCGGCAGATTCTGGGCTTTTTAAGCCACTTTGAGACCGTGTTGCGTGAGACCCCAAAAAAATCCGGGTCAGGCCCCGCAAAGAGGTGCGTTCTTGATAGGCCCGCAAAATTTGCGCTTTCGCCGCGTCCGTATAGCCCGCTGCTTCGGGCCGCTCTCGGAAACTGCGCCCGCACGCCCGGCACTGGTAACGCTGCTTGCCGTTCCCCGTCTTGCCGTGCTTGCGGGTTCGCTCGCTGCCACAATGATAACAGTTCATTGCACTAGATTAACCAATCTCACCTCAGTGAGCCACTACCAATTTTTGGCATTACTTTTATCCAAAATTGAAAACGATTTTTCTTGAACAACTTATTCAATTTCTTTGGATGATTTTATCATGCAATCAACAAAGTCCTAGCCTTCATTGATCAGAAATGATGCGGATGAAGTCACGTATAACTTCTATATTATTATGCGGTTTGAATTAGAACTTCAATTGTTGGAAGGCAACCTGAAAAGTAGTGACTTGCCTGAAGCATGGCGTGAGAGGTTCAAAGAAGATTTTGGGGTTGCACCGCCCGACGATAAAAACGGTGTTTTACAGGACGTGCATTGGTTTAATGGCTTCATCGGTGGCCAATTTCAGGGCTATGCGATTGGCAATATCTTGAGCGCTCAGTTTTTCCAGGCAGCTGTGAAGGCTCACCCTGAGATCAATGAGGAAATTGCCAGCGGAAAATTCGATACGTTACATCACTGGTTGAAAGAAAATATCTATCAGCACGGCTCCCGTTATACCCCATCTGATTTGATCCAGCGGGCAACTAGTATAGGGCTTTCCATTGAGCCTTATATCACTTATCTGAGAAATAAATATATCTATAAAATGAGGAAGGTCTAAGAATTTCAAGCATTCACCGCTAAAACGCCCCGGAAACAGAATCAGCGTCCCAAAGCACGCGAGGTGCGCTGAACGGCTTCGTTATCAGGACACTGCTGGCGGATTTTCTGCCCGGCGCTCGAATTGGCCAGCGAGAGACACAGTTTTCGCAGTTGTTCGACGGTTTTAAGGCGGTTTGTCACCGCTTCCCGGCTCATGTCAATCTTCATCCATCAGCCCCGATAAATAGTCAATATCGTCTTGGTCTTTACCGCTATTTCGCAAGGATTTCAAGGCAATGAGACCCTGGGGGGAGAGCACTTTCAACGCCCCGCCTTCCCATTCCACTGCCACTCGGCTATCCCACGACGCTTGGGTTTCCGGCGTGACCAGCAATAAATCCAGCGCCAGGTGCTCGCTTGATGCGGGATCTATTTTGGTCAGGCGCTGAATACGCACCGCCCCATCGTGAAATCGCATCGGCAGGGCAGCAATCACAAAACCCAGTGGTTCCACCGTTTTCCTGACGTTATCCAGCACCTCGGGCTCTACCATCAGGTCAATATCGAGCGTGGCTCTGGGTCTGGCATAAACCGCGAGCGCCAGCCCGCCGCACAGGGCGTAATCAATCCCCGCACGATCCAGCGCCTGAGTGAGACGAGTCAATTCTAGGAGTAAATCCATCGCTGAAAATTTTTTCAAGTGTTGAAAGCTCCTCATCCCTGGCCCTTCTCCCAAAGGATAAGGAAAGATCAAGGAGCGCGTGTCCAATCCACACAAACTAGACCGTTCACCTTGCGAAAGTGTGCCAGATTGTGATCGGCATAGGGGGCAGCAGTTAGCTGCGCCCTGCCACACCACCTGGCATGCGGGTCCGCGCCAGGCGGTTCGGAGACGTTGAGGTCATGCGAGTCGTGGGAAGCCAAGATTATCGAAATATTTGACCGTGAGTAGGCGGCTCAGACCAGCCTCGCTGTGGCGCCACCAACTGCCGGTTCCCCCGGCGATCTGAGCGGCCAAATCATGGCTCGCACCAAGGCTTCGCAGGCGACTGTAATCCGTGGTCCCCGTGCGCCAGTGCTTGAGTTGGATGGCTCTTAAGCGGCGCCGCGTCCGCGAGTCCAGGTCTTTGAACGCCTGTGGGGTCTGAGCGAGGCGGAAGTAGGACTTCCAACCCGGCAGATATTCCCGCATTTGCTCGGCGACCTGGTTCATGCCCTTGCCACCAACCCGCTTGGTGAGGGTCAGCACCAACCGGCAAAGTGGCTGATGCGGATAGCTTAGAGAAAGGACATCAGCCGTCAAAACCAAAGCTTGCGAATCAGTAATACACTCCAACAACCACCACTAAATCTGGTGGTTGACGATCATCGGATTAAAACATCAACGGAAGAGAAACGGCTGAAAGCTGGTGGTTTGCACCACGGGCTAAAGCTGCCTATGGAAAATCAAGAAATAATCATAAGCTGACATCGGCCCACATCCAAATTATCTCGTATTACTCCAGCCCGCGGCACCTCGATCCTACTGGCAAGAATCGCTCCTCATTCCGACATATCCCGCTTCGTCACTTTGGCCTGATCCACGCTAGAGCCAGCCCAACTATCGGATAAGCATTCATCGAAAAATCCATGGCATTCGAAAAATTTTACGATTCTAGTCGTTATAGATAGCAAGGCATCAGGGAAATTGAACCAACCGCCGAGACCGAAAAACCATTGGGTTGCGATTGTAAAGATAAGACTTCCATGCTGGAGAAATTAAGAAATGAGTCCTCAATTTTTCGTCAAATCGAATGCGCACGAATACCTGATCGTCTGCCGCGGTGGCGCGATCCGCAACCCGGGGTCCGGCGGCGAGCGCGTTTTTGCCGCCGGGCGCGACCCATGTGCTGGTGCCGAGCACCCAGCAGGAGGCCATTTTCGAGATGCGCCAGGAGAGCAAGGACGGATTCCGCTGCGGTTCAAGGGCAGCGCCATTTATTGGATCGATGAGCCAGTCACCGCAGCCAAGCATTATGACTTCACCCAGGGCGCGGCGGCGGGCGTGGCGGAGATCCACCGCCGCGCCCAGCGCGGCGTGCTCGACCGAGGCGGCGCGTCCAGGTGCTCGTACCAATACCGCGCCGTTTCGGGGTCCAACACGCCCGCCTCGTCGCTTAAGACCCGCCGCAGCCGCAGCCAGCCAACGATGTGCGCGCAGTCGATGCCATCGCCATGGTCGGTTGCCAGCTCGAACATCCATGCTTCCACCGGCGGCGGGCGACAGGCCGGCGGCGCGTCGTGGATCGCCGCCCGCACCGAGCGGTTGGCCAGCCCGGGCGGCAGGGCGTGGGCAAGCCGCAGCTGATGAATCCAGAAAGCGCAATAACCGATGAAGGGCCGTTGCAATCGGGCATGGGTTTCGATCATTGGGGTCGCCTCCGAACAGACGCGAGGAGCCGCCAGGGAGCGGCTTTCAAAAAACCATCGCTCAAAGAGCCAAAATCCGCTTCTCCCGCGCCTTCGTCAACCAGCGCGGGAACTCGTTCAATAGCCGGTCGTACAGTTCGGCGTCCTGGATTCCATCCAGGTCGTTGATCGACATAAAACCGGCGTTGTCGATCAACCGACCGGGCAGTTCGTCCAGTTTGCGCAGAAAGGGGAAATCCTCCTTGCCGATCCCGACGAACTGGATAAAGACCGGCTCACTGGACAGCGCGGATCACCACCGCCGTGGCGCCTCGATCCGCGTTAGCGCCATCGGTGATGAAGATCACGAACGCGGGAGTTGGTTGCGGCGATGCGTAGTGCTTCAGGATCAGCCGCAACGGTGGCGCATAATTCGTCGCTTCTCGAATTTTGTACTGCGCAAGGATTACTCGTTCAACGTAGCCTTCGATCTCCTCTAGCGTCACCGCCGGAAGCTGATAAGCGTTCGTGCCGAACAGCAAGAGGTCGATGCGGCCGTCATCATCGAACGTGACCGCCAAACCGAGAATGCGCTCCATGGCGCGCTGAATGACGCCGGTCTTGTAAAGTGCGTTCATCGAGGCGGAAATGTCCAGCACCAACACCACCTGGGCGCGCTGGCCCTCCAGGCCGTGCTTTGTTGGCCGCGAAGGCCGCTTTCTTTGCTCAAATCAACGATGCGCTTGCGAAGATCCATGGACACCGCCACTTCCTCCCCCTCACTCAGCTTGACTGGGGACCTCTGGGCGAAGTCTTCAGAGGCGCGGGGCAGCACGCGTCATCGCTCGCTTTGAGGGCATTCATCCGATCTGGGTTCTTTCCAGGCCGCGGCATGGTCCTACCTTTCACGACTTCATCGCGAATGCCGTGACCCGGATGAGAGATTTTTTAGCTGATTCCTGATCATCCGGCACACTCATCGCTCTTGTCACAGCGTCAGGAAAGGGCAATGCCTGGAATACGGCATCGATGTCTTCAAGATGCTTGAGGGTGAAATTCAGACCCGCGCGAATCACCACCAGTAGTCCCCGACACTGATTCGCGATAAATCCTTGCGCGCGCAGATTAGCCAAGACCGCATGGGCGGCGACCACCGGTTGGTCGTTAGGCGCACTGGCACTGCCCATCAACAGGGTCCGGGCCTCTCCCGGCCGAACACGCCGGCGATATCGACGACATCGATGCAGATCAGACCGGCGTTCAAGACCGGGGACAACCAGTCGCTCGCCGCGAGCGCCAATCGTGAAATATCGTCAGGCAGAACGGGATCACTCGGCAAGTCGAGCAAGCAATCACAGACCGCCCGAAGGCGTGGATCGAGCCGTACCGGTTCCCCGATCGGGGGTGGCAGGATGATGCCCAGCAGGAGGAACGGCCGGTCTCTTGCCAAACTCTGCTGGAGCATCCGCACCACCTCAGGTTATGATACTCCGCGCCGACGATGAGTATCCCCATGATGTCGCACCCTGAGAAATCCAGGTCAGGGACGGTCAGATCCCCGCTCTCAGTCCCCGCTTTTGAGCCGAACCGATCTCGCCATGCGGCGGGCTCATCACTGACGAGAAAGGGTATGGAGAAAAGGTCCAATCGTTGGTGAAGCTGACTAACCATCTCGCGGCCGCGTCGGCCCAAGCCGATCAGGGCGGCCGCTTCCCGCAGGGTGGTTTCGTCAAAAAGGATAGAAGGATCGCTCATGGGCAGAAGTCCGGTACGTGACAGGATTTAGGGTCTAAACTGTTTCGTCGTTTCCATCCCTGAAATGTTCATTGTTTCAAGCGTCCGCTCGCGCGCATGGTCTCCGATGCTCAGCAAATCGAAAACGTAAGAATCCTTGAAGGTTTCGCGGGCCAGGCCGAATTGTGGGGCCGGCAGACGTTCGGCGAAATGGTCGATCCGGGGTTTTTCGGCCTGCCGCTCGTGCCGCTATGTAAGCGGCTGGCTCGGCCATCTGGACCTTGCAAGACGGTCAGGCTGGAGATCACCCCGCTTCGGTACCCTTGAGCGCGGCGCCTGCAAGAGGCAACGTTTCATCTCATCCTTTATCAGAACCGCTGTCGTCTCACGCCAATGCGCCCGGCGACGCTGGCGGTTTTACGTCCGGGTGAAAGGTGGCGTCGAACACCGTGTCCGTCAGCCAGCGCTTGAAGTCAGGGTTGTCGCTGAACTGTTTGAACAGCTCGGTATGGTCGGACAATAGCTCCAGCACGACGCGGCTGAGGGCTTTGTCGTGCTCCAGCCTGGCGTTTTGCCTGTCGGAGTTCGCCTGCGCGTTCTGGTAGGCCTTGTCCTGCGCCACCCGCGCCGGGATTTCCTCGGCGATAACCTTGCGGATTTTGTCCTCGTCCTTCCACTCAATATTGCCGAACAGGTCGTTGAACGTCTTGATGATCGCGGAGAGCTTGTCGATGTCGGCCTCGCCCGTACCACCATTGCCGCCCGGCGGTACGGGTTCGACCGTGGCGTCGGCGTCGGCCATCGCCATCTTCAGCGCCGCTTTGGCCTCCACCCGGTAGCTGTCCATGTCGATGGTCTCCAGCACCCCCTTGGAGAGGTCTTCCTCTTTGGGCGCGGGCAGCTTGGGGATGAGGAAATTCAGGAAAATCGATAGCTTCTCCCACGTCGGGTGGCCGTAGTTCAGGATCGCGGCAAGAAAGCCGTAGCTGCGAACGAAAGCCTTGGCTGTACCCTTGAACTTGACCTGATCGTCCTCGCCGAGCTTGTCGGTGTATTCGGCCACGCACGCATCAAGGATCGGATCGAGCTTGTCCCGGTCTGCGCCGCTCAAGTACAGCGCCACCAAGTCTTCCACCTGCTGCCCGCTATACACCTGCTGCCCGTCGAGTTCGCCCTTCAGATCGTGCAGCTTGTTGGCGTCGGTTTCGCCGGTCTGGAGGGTAGCGCGGTAGTAGTCCTGGAACGCTGCCTTCACCGCCTCGGCGTTGTCGGCGAAGTCGAGCACGAAAGTGTCGTGCTTTTGCGGGTGCGCCCGGTTCAGGCGTGACAGCGCCTGCACCGCCAACACGCCCGCCAAGGGCTTATCCACGTACATCGTGTGCAGCAACGGTTCGTCAAAGCCAGTGACGAACTTGTTGGCAACGACCAGGAAGCGATACGGGTCTTGTTTGAGATGGGCCGGAATGTCCTTGCTCGGAAACCCGTTGAGATCGGCCTCGGTCTTCTGTTTACCGGCAATTTCGAAATCGCCCGAATACGCCACAATGGCCTTGTACGGGCTCTTGATCTGCGTGAGGTAGTCCGACACCTCGCGCCAGTAGTCGATGGCCCGCGCGATGCCGTTGCACACGATCATCGCCCGCGCCTTGCCGCCGATCTTCTGCTTGCCCGCCACCTGCGCGGTGAAGTGATCGACCATGATCTCGGCCTTGCGGCGGATGGCCTTGTCGTGCGATTCGACGTAGTGGCGGATTTTCTTCAGCGCCTTTACCTTGTCGAATTCAGGATCGTCCGCCACCGTCTTGGCCACCTGGTAGAAGCTGTCGTAGGTGGTGTAGTTCTCCACCACGTCGAGGATGAACTTCTCCTGGATGGCCTGCTTGGTGGTGTAGGTCAGTTCTTCGGGCGAGCGGAACTGCACCTTGTCGCCGACCAGGGTCTTCTCGCCGAACAACTCCAGCGTCTTGTTCTTGGGGGTGGCAGTGAACGCGAAGTAGCTGGCGTTGACCAGCAGCTTGCGCGAGGCGATGCGCTTCTCAATCTCCGCGTTCACCGCATCCTGCGTACTGTCCTCCTCGAACTCCTCCTCGGCAATCTTGCCGCCGAGGGCTTCGTGCATCCGCGCCGTGGTCTTGCCGCCCTGGCTGGAATGCGCCTCGTCGATCAGCAGCGCGAACCGTTTGCCGGAGAGGTCGCCCAGTTCGTCGAGGATGAACGGGAACTTCTGCACCGTGGTGACGATGATCTTCTTGCCCCGGCGCAGGTAGTCGCGCAGCTCCTGCGCGTTGTCGGAGTGGCCGAAGATGGATGCGACGTGATCATAGCCTTTGATGGTGCGGGCGATTTGCGTGTCCAGCGCGCGCCGGTCGGTGATGACGATGATGGAATCGAACTGCCCCGTCAGCGGGTCGTCCTTGCGGCGCAGCTCCACCAACTGGTGAGCAAGCCAGGCAATGGTGTTGCTCTTGCCGCTGCCCGCCGAATGCTGGATCAGATAACGCTTACCCACTCCGTCGGTATGGGCGCGGCGCAGCAGGGCGCGGACGGTGCGCAACTGATGGAAGCGCGGGAAGATCGGCGTGCGCTTCTTGCGTTTTTTGCCGCTGGCGTCTGCTTCTTCCTCTTCCACCACCTGCGCGTAACTTTCGATGATGTTGGCCAGCGACTCGCGGGTCAGCACCTGTTTCCACAGGTAATCGGTTTTCAGGCCATGCGGGTTGGGCGGATTGCCCGCGCCGCTGTTCCAGCCCTGGTTGAACGGCAGGAACCACGACGCTTTGCCTTTCAATTCGGTGCAAAAAGCCACCTTCGCGTCATCAACCGCGACGTGCGCCACGCAACGGCCCAACTGGAACAGCAGCTCTTGCGGGCTGCGCGTGGTCTGGTACTGGACGATGGCGTCGGCCAGGGTCTGCTTGGTCAGTGAGTTCTTCAACTCGAAGGTCAGCACCGGCAGACCGTTGATGAAGATCACCAAGTCCAGTTCGTTGCCGGAATCGTTGCTGTAGCGCACTTGCCGGGTGACGCTGAAGAGGTTCTTGCCGAAGGCCTCCGCCGCGGCGGCATTGCCCGGCGTGGGCAGCAGCTTGTAGAGATCAACGTGAACTGGGCCGTGGCTCACCCCCTTGCGCAGCACGTCCACCACGCCGCGCTTGGTGATCTCGCCTTGCAGCCGGTGCAGGAACTGGGTGCGCGGCATACCTTCGCTGGCCAAATTCAGTGTCTCAACCACCTTGGGCTGGGTGGCCTGCAAAAAGGCCAGTAACTGCACGGTGTCCAGCGCCACATCGCGGTTGTAGTCGCTGGCCCGACCCAAGATATAGCCACCCGGCCCGTAAATAGCCGCTGGCTCCTGCACCGTGTTCGCTGTAGCGGACGGGTGCTCGCTAATGCCCGCCAGGTGACGCACGATCAGTCTTTCCAAACCCAATTCGCTGGTGTCGGTCGGTTTCATAGGCTCTCCAGCAGGCGGGCAATAGCCTTGGGCGACGGCAACTGGTCTTTCAGCTCCTTCGGCAGCGTCTTGGTGATGGCGTAGGTCGCCACGCCGATGGGCTTACGTGCGTCGCGCAGCGCGTACTCGACGATGGTGCGGGTTTTCTCCTTGCACAGGATGATGCCGATGGACGAGTTCTCGTCTTCCTGCCGCACCTGCGCATCCAGCGCTGCGAGGTAGAACTGCATCTTGCCGACGAACTCCGGCTCGAACTCGCCGATCTTCAGCTCGATAGCGACCAGTGCCCGCAGCTTTCGGTGGAACAGCAGCAGGTCGATGAAGAATTCTTTGCCTTCCACCTCCAGCCGATACTGGCTGCCCATGAAGGAGAACATGCCGCCCATCGCACGCAGGAAGTCCTCGATACGGGCGATCAGCGCGCGTTCCAGTTCGCGCTCGCTGTGCTGCTCACCCAGTTCGAGGAAGTCGAAGGCGTACTCGTCCTTCACCGCCAGCTTGGCTTGCGCGCGCAGCGCCGGGGTCAGCGCGCGGTCGAAATTGGTCTGACCGAGCAGCGATTTTTCGTAGCTCTGGTTGTCGATCTGGTGCGCGAGCACGTTCTTCGACCAGCCGAATTTGCGCGTCATGCGCAGGTAGAACTCGCGCTCCTGAGCTTCCTTGCAGCGCGACAGGATGAGCAGGTTGTGCGCCCAGCCGATTTCTCCAACCAGTGGTTGGAGTTTTGGCGCGGCGCTGTATTCCTGAAAGAACTGGCGCATGTACCAGAGGTTCTGCGCCGAAAACCCACCCACGCCGGGGAAGGTCGCGCGCAGGTCGGCGGAAAGCTGCTCCACCCCCCCCTTGCCCCAACCCTCGGTCTCCTGACGCTCGACGATCAGCCGACCAATGTCCCAATACAGGCCGACCAACTCTTTGTTGACCGCACGCAGCGCCGCGTACTGCGCGGCTTGGATGCGCGCCTTCACCTCGGCTAGCAAGGCCGGGTAGTCCTGCGCCGTGGCGGCCAGCGCCGCGCCAGCCTTACGCGTCGTTGGCGTACCGGTCTTGCGGGTGGTCGTTTTCTTACTCGTCGCCATCGGCGTTCACCTCGTCGGTGCTGCCTGCTTCATCATCGCCCAGCACGGCCAGCGCCGTGTCGTCCACCACGTCCTCCGGGTCGGGTTGCCAGCCCCGCACGTCCACTTGGCCGGTGACCACATCGGCAATCAGGCGGTCGCGGTATTCGCGGATGGCAGTTTGCTTTCTCCTCTCGGTGCGGGCGATGGCTTCTGCCAGCGGCTTGGAGTGCGTCGGCGATCAGCGGTCCAGATGGTGGCTGGCAATTTCGTTTTCGACCGGCGGCACGGTGAACGGAATCGCTGCAGGCCTGCTGCGTCAGGTGCGCGATGCGGCCGCGGTACGCGATAGCGCTGAGCGGCCGCGCTTCGCCATGCGAAAAGCGCGGTAGGATTCGCAGCTCATCCGCCTTGCGCAACCCGATGAACTCTGTTGTGCCAAAACCGATTTCTGTCGCTAGCGTATCGAGCAACCCGCCTTCGCCGTCCTCGTGACCAGCAAGTCATCTTCGCCATCACCGGAGCTTGCGCCAAGTAGGTTTAGCTACCCAACTCCAGGTCTTTCTGTTCTCAACACGCTGTGGCTTTCCATCATCGCTAATGCAGCTCCGGCAAGAACGACACCGAGGCGTCGCTGAGGCGAAACGCAGGTTGCTCCAAGACGACGGATTGAACTCGCCACATTCTTGAGCTTTGCACTTTCCCAATGTGCCGGGATTTGCATCATCCATTCGATGTCTGAATCGCGCTTCTCCGTGCGAGGCATCAAGACCTTGTATTACCGTACCCTCGATGATGGTTTGCTTCTGTTCGGAGAGTAGCTTGATGAGATCGCGCTTGGCCTTGATGAAGCGGGCGATGTGCGCGTCCTGAATACGCAGATAGGCGACGATCTGGTCTTGTTCGGGGCGCGGCGGTTGCAGCAGGGCATCTGCTTAAAGGATTCCCAATACAGCCGGTTGCGGTCGGCAACGATGCCGCGCGAGAACTTGTTGACCTCCTGCATGTACGCCGCCGTGCGGAACAGGTAACGAGATAGTAGCTGCTGTTGGCATCGTCGTGGAGGGTTCACCACGACATAGGCCGGGCTGACCAGCCCATCGACTGGCGCGGGACCGACCGCGCCTTGCCACATCCGCATCATGTTGTATGCAATGTCACCCTTGGCTGCACGTTTGTATTTCTCCTTCTGGCTCATCACCTGCTTGCGCTTCAGGTTTTCCAGCCTGCACGCACACCGGTGCGCAGCAATACTTCCAGAATGGGCAGGTCGGAAAGCCCGTTTTCGACGCGATGACCGAAAAGGCGACCATTACGAAGCATCTGCCAGCCCTGCGGCACCTTGGGAACCCAAAGAAACCCAGACTCCCGATATGCGGGATAGCTTGCCTGTACGTCCATCACACCGCCCCCTCCTCATCAGCACCGCTCCGGTTTTCCAGCCGCGCCCTGGAGCGTGCTACCGCTTCGTGCAGCTTTTGCTCCAGCAGTTGCCGGGGCGGCAGGCCGGTGAGGTATTCGGCGACGTGGATACCGCTTTGATCCAGTTCCAGCAACTCGATCCGCTCGCGGTTCTTGCCGGTGCACAGGATGATGCCCAACGGCGGCGCTTCGCCCGGCTCCTGTTCGTGTTTGGCGAGCCAGCGCAGGTACAGCTCCATTTGGCCCTTGTCGGCGGCCTTGAATTCGCCGAGCTTCAGTTCAATGGCGACCAGGCGCTTGAGACGGCGGTTGTAGAACAGCAGGTCGATGTAAAAATCGTCGTTGTCGATCTGCAAGCGCTTCTGGCGGGCGATGAAACTGAAACCGGAGCCCAGCTCCAGCAAGAAGTTTTCCAGCTCGCGCAGGATGGCGTCTTCCAGGTCTTTTTCTAGATAGCGGTCACGCAGGTCAAGAAAATCGAGAATATAGGGGTCTTTCAGGATCAGCGCCGGGCTCATTTCACCCTGCTCACGCAAGGCGGTCAGCTCTGTCACCAGCAATGCATCGGGTTTGCGCGACAGCGCGGTGCGTTCGAACAGCATCGAGTCCAGCCTGCCTTGCAAGGTGCGGGTGCTCCATCCTTCGCTACGACACATCTCTAGATAGAACTCGCGTTTGAGCGGGTCGTCGATATAGATCAGGCACCGCAGGTGGGTCCAGCTCAATTGTCTACTCAGTGCGTAGACAATTTCCTCGGCTTCGAATACCTCGGCAAAGCGCAGCATGTGGCGCAGGTTTTTCATGCCGAATCCGCGCCCGTGCTCTGCCTCCAAATGTCGCGCCAGAGATACGACGATTTGCTCGCCATAGCCCGCGCGTTCGCGTTTGAGCACTTCGGTACGGATGCGCTGGCCGATGCGCCAGTAAAGCAGGGTCAGCGCGGAATTGACGGTGGCCGCCAGCCCGGCTTTGGCCTCGGCGATGAGGTGTCGGATGTCGCTGGCCAGCGCGGTGGCGTCCTGGTTGACTGGAGGATGCTTTTGAGTCACGCCGAACCTCCCACAATCTTGTGCAGCAAACCTTCGCTCTGCTGCTCCAGCGCGAGGATGTCGGCGCGGATTTCCGCCAGCGTGCGCAACGGCGCGGGCTTGTAGAAGTAGCGCGCGAACGAAATCTCGTAGCCGATCTGGGTCTTGTCCGTGGCGATCCAGGCATCCGGTGCGTGTGGCAGCACCTCGCGGGCGAAGAAGGCGTCGATGCCGCCCGGTTCCTTCAACGGCACCTGCTCGGTGTCGCGCAGCTCGCTGTCGGGCTCGTACTCGACCATGAAGCGATCCTTGCCCACGGTCTCCAGGTGCGCACCATCGAAGCTGGACTCAAAATGCTCGCCCGCCTTGATCTTGCCGCGCTTGGCGATGACCGGCGGCGCTGCTTCGTCGCGCCAGCTGACGGCCTTGTAAATGGCCTTCTTCTCCGGCGCGCCGAGCTTGTCGCCCTGCGCTTTCAGGGCTGCATCGAAGCGGGAGCGGAATTCATTGTGGTCGTCGAACACGGCGCTGCCCAATGCCTGCTGCGCCCGTTGCGCCACCTCCATCAACCCCTTGTCGCGCTGCCAGGTCGAGGCGTCGAGCAGCTTCTTGCGCCGTTTGGCGGGCACGACCTTACGGGCGGCGGGGGCCTCACTGTCATCGCCGCTGTCCTCGCCGTCGTCGTCTTCGTTCTCGTCATCGCCTTTCAGCCACGCCTCGATGGCCGGTTTCCGCTTGGCGAACTCGGTATAGAGCGCCTCCCCGTGGGTGGCGTAGATCTCGGCGCGCAGCGCCTCATCGCCGGAAGCAAAACGCAGGGACTCGATGCGCTCGTCAGAGAGCTGGCTTTTCAGGCGCAGTGGGCGCTCGACAGTGATCTTCCAGTAGCCGAAGTCCTGAGTGTCGAACCATTTGGACTGCACGGTTTCCTGTGCATCGCTGAGGTAGAGGTCGAGGATGCGGGCAATGTCGGCATCACTCAGTTCGCAGTTTTTCTTGCCGAGGTTACGGCGCAGCGGCTGGAACCACTGCGATGCGTCGATCAACTGCACTTTTCCCTTGCGGTGTGTGGACTTTCGGTTGGCCAGCACCCAGATGTAGGTGGCGATGCCGGTGTTATAGAAGATGTTCAGCGGCAGAGCGATGATGGCTTCGAGCCAGTCGTTCTCCAGCACCCAGCGGCGGATGTTGCTCTCGCCCTGCCCCGCATCGCCGGTGAACAGCGCCGAGCCGTTATGCACCAGCGCGATGCGCGAGCCCAGCGGCGTGTTATGCTTCATCTTTTGCAGCTTGTTCACCAGAAACATCAGCTGTCCGTCGCTGGAACGGGTGATGAGCTTAAACTCAGAATCATCGCCGTGGCTGACGATGAAGCGCGGGTCGTTGAATCCCTGCTTGCCGCCCATGCGTTCCAGATCGGTCTTCCAACTCTTGCCGTAGGGCGGGTTGGAGATCATGAAATCGAATTCGCGGCTGCGGAACTGGTCGGCGGACAAGGTGGATTTGTCCGCGCCGCCGACGATGTTCTCCGCCTCCGCGCCTTCGCCCTTCAAGAGCAGGTCGGCCTTGCAGATGGCGTAGGTTTCGTCGCTGATTTCCTGCCCGAACAGGTGGATCGACACTTCCTTGCCGTGCGCCGCGGCCAGTTCGTGCAACACTTCCTCGGCCACGGTGAGCATGCCGCCGGTGCCGCAGGAGCCGTCATAGAGCGAATAGGTGCTGGACTCGATGCGCTCGGCCACCGGCAAAAACAGCAGCTTGGCCATGAGCCGCACCACATCGCGCGGGGTGAAGTGCTCGCCGGCCTCTTCATTGTTCTCTTCGTTGAAGCGGCGGATCAGCTCCTCAAACACCGTGCCCATGCCATGGTTGTCCAGCGCGGGCAGCTTGACGCGGCCATCGGCATCTTTCACCGGCAGCGGCGCAAGATTGATCTCGGGGTCGAGAAAGTCCTCGATCAGATAACCCAAAACGTGGGAATCCACCAGCTTCTGGATCTGGTTGCGGAAGTTGAACTTGGTGAGAATTTCCTGCACGTTGGGCGAGAAGCCGTCCAGATACGCAATGAAGTCATCGCGCAGGCGCTGCCCTGCTGCGCTGGCCTTCAGCTTGGCCAGCGTGAATTCCGAGACGTTGTAGAAGGCTTGGCCTGCCGCCATGCGCAGCGCGCCGTCCTGCTCGGCCACTTTGTGGGTGTCGAGGAACTTCTTGCGCTCCAGCACCGCGTCCTTCGTGGCTTCAAGCACGGCATCGAGCCGCCGCAGCACGGTGAAGGGCAGGATCACGTCACGGTACTTGCCGCGCACGTAGACATCGCGCAGGCGGTCGTCGGCGATGTTCCAGATGAAGTCGGAAATCCACTTGATCTGGCTTTGGTCTGATTGGTTGGTGTACGTCATCAACTCGGGTTCCCGTTTCTCATTTGTAACCGCTCGATTTGATCACCTTGGCAGATTCATGGAAATATGTAGAGGGACGGGCCGTGCGCTTGCTCATGTTGCCGCGCTGCTTGTCCGCAGCGCACAGGCGCGCCTCAAAGCCGAGCGACGCCCCGCGACTGTCCCGTTGGTACGTTGCCACGCCATGTCGTCCTTCAGAGTCGCTGTCATCGATTAATATCATGGGAAATATAGCGCGGATTGACCGGTCGGCTGGTCCTCTCGTTGAAGCCGCCGGCGAGCGTTAAGCGCCCTTCACGCGAAATTCCCCTGAATAGATTCAATCGACGGCTTTCACCGGTCGAGTGAAATCGCGAGGCATCACCGAGCAGCGCGTTCCTCTCGCGGGGAGCAGCTGCGTTAGGCGAGGCTTAGCGACCTTACCTCCCTTTCTGCCAATCTCAATTACCCTATCCCACCCCCACTTCAAACCTTGGCCGATTTCGACTCGGAAAGTCTGATCACCGACCGGTTGATCGCGCGAGTTCGGAGCCACCAGGAGGGAGAGCAATATCCCACGTCCAAACCACGGCTCGCCAATTTGCCAACCGTGCTCCGCGCTTTTGGATGATCGGTGATCGGGACAGGCCACCGCGTTGGAGGCCGCCGGTCGGCGCGCCGCGCTCTCCGACGCAGTGGAGGGACACCGCCGGCGCTCTCCGAGCGGCGGCCTTGACCCCCTACCCTACGTTCTGGCCTTTTTTTTCAAGCGCAAGATGGGCCGCGCGACCGGTGGCGTTGGCTCGGCTGCAACCGGCGCGGGCGGCGTTGACGCCCCGGACCGGTGGCGTTGGCTCGGCTGCAACCGGCGCGGGCGGCGTTGACGCCCCGGCGGGCAGCGTTGGCGCCCCGGCGGGCGGCGTGGGGATGGGCGTCGTCACCGAGAGCGCGGGATGGGTGAGCGCGATCTCGCCGTCCCGGTAGTGCGCCAGCGAACCGCGTAGCATGGCGACCCATTGCGGATGGTCTTTGGCCGCGTGTTCCAGCCGGCGCCAGATGTCGGCCGGCAGCCGCGCGGTCACCCGGCCCTCGCTGGTTTGGAGCGTGATCGTGACGCTGCCTGACTGGCGGCAGGTCTCGGGTAGCTCGGTAAATGTCACAGTCCATTCAAGGCGGCCCGGCACGCAATAGTCCTTGGGCAGCGGGGTTTCGGGCGGGAGGCCCGTCGCCGGGGCCGCCAGTCCGGCCTTCGGCGGGTGGGCCACGCACGCCCGCTCGGCCTCTTGCGCCGTGACCACGCCGGCGGGCTGGCCTTGCAAGTCCACCCGCATCGCGCCGGCCCGGACGCTGGTGCGATAGCGCCGCCGGCAACAGTACCTGTCCAGCGCCCGCCGCACCCGCGCCTTGTCGTAACCGAGGCGGATGAGGTCTTGATGGATGTTGATCTTGATCGGCCGGGGTCGCTCCCAATCGAAGCAGTCGGGAAACAGCGCGGCCAGCGGCAGCTCCTCGGACACCGGGGTCGGCGGGTACGAAGGATTGGGGTCGGAGTGGATGGGCATTATCCGTTTTTATCAGGCCGGGCGCTCAACCAGAGATCTAGCGCCTCCACCAGAATCTGTTGGCTTTTTTTATTGTCTTTTATGCCTGCGTGCTTTAAGGCTTCGTATCGTCTGCGATCAAGCTTTAGCGTGAGGGACTTATAATAATCCGTATTTCCATTCTGGTGTGGGGGGGTTGTTTGCGGTGGCCTCAAACGCCCAACGGCTGTTTCCGAAGGGATCGCCTCGCCCTTCTTTTTGAACAATCCCTCCGTTATCGACGCCGCTTTTGCCATCCGGGTAACTCCATAAATACGTATTTGCGTATTAAATTAATTATGACGATGCTTTACGTAGTTGTTTAAATACGTATTTCCATAACTCAGCCACTTCGCCAGCCGAGCGGCTATTTCGGTCAAGTTCCCACACCGTTCTGCCATCAATCATCGACGACGCATAGTCGGTTCGTTGATAGAGCGTGACTGGAGCGACGGTTCCATGCTGCGATAGAGCGACCGCTGATTCGCCGGTGATCTTTGCCCGCGCCGCCGCTCCATTGATGACAAACACCAAACGCTTGCGAGCCTCCTCAACCAAATCAACGGTCGATCCAACGGCGCGTAGATCATGCGGGCTGGGTCTCGTGGGTACCAACACCAAATCGGCCACGGAGATCACAGAGCGAATGGTGTCAGTTACCGCCGGCGGGGTATCAATAATCGCAAGCTTCACCCCTCCCTTTGCGAGCCGTTGGATGTGATTCGATAAATGTGCAATGTTCAGAGCCGCAAACAGCGGCGTTTCCGCGCGTCGCTGATTCCACCAATGGGCCAGGCTGGCTTGGGGGTCGGTATCGATCAAAGCTACCGGCCCCGCCCCGCTCTCTTGGGCCATCACCCCAAGATGGCCGGCCAAGGTCGTCTTTCCGACGCCTCCCTTTTGGCTCGCGATTACCAGGACCCGCATGGATTGATACCCTTATTTCGTGAAATCACGGCTGCCTTATCAAGGCGAGTTATTTTAATGCGATTTAGTTAATTACGCAAATACGTATTTATTAACCTATTGATCTTAATTACTTTGAAAGATAGCTATTACCGTATATACGTATTTATGAATGAATAGATCCATCGTTAGGTTAGGTTTTTTCATCCTGCCGATCTGAGGGGCTATTCGGAGCGGTGGTGGGACCGTCGGAAATAAGGGGTTGGCGCTGTCGTGAGGGGTGGCGGGCGTGAATGATGGCGCATCAATAGATGATGGTATAATTTACAGGTCCCGCCGTCGGGCGGGGACGAGCGGGCGAACCGCCCCACGAGCGGTCTTTCCGCTAGGCCGGAGGGGCTGTCAACGAGGGTTCGCGGTGGTCGGCGCCGTTGGCGGGCCAGAGCCGTCCTGGAAACGCGGGGCAGGGCACTAATCCCGCCGTGAGGGTCGCGGCGATTTTTAAGGCGCTCACATACCGGGGGCGAATCGCGGGGTTGTCGGAGACGTAGCAGGACCAGATTCGCTGTGTACCCGCGGTAACGATCAACTGTCGGGCCGCCAGGTGGCGATACAACGCTTTACGGTCGCCCAGCGGGGCTTGGGCGCGCACCCAGGGCTGTTGGTAGAGCGTTTCGGCAAAGACTTTTGCCGCAACATGAAACAGGCCCTCGTAGAACCAGGCATCCCCCGCCATGTGATTAAAACGCGGGCTGGCGATGAGGGTAGCCAGCGTCGCGCGGACGACGGCGCGCCACGGGTCGGTCACGGTCGCGGTGGCCTCGGCGACGGGGGGCGCGGGCGGGTTTGGACTCAACGCCGGACAAGCCGTAACCGGCAGCGGCACGGTCACCGACGGGGGTGGGCGCCTCGGTCGGCCCCGAGGTGGGCAGGGTTTGCATGCGACGTCCGGGTAGACGCCACCCTAACGGGCGAAGTGCGGCTTCATGGCGTTGAACAGCCGCCAAAAGGCTGTCGAATCGCTCCAATCCACCCCGGCGTCGTGCGCGGCATAGAGCAATTGCAAACCGGCTAAGGGCGGCCGTACCCCGCTGGTGAGGGCCGCCAGCCCGCGCGCTATCGAGCCGATCGCGATCCCGTCCGCGGGCTAAGACCCGGGCCGGCGGGCACCATCCACCCCGTCGGCCCACGGATGCAGGTAGCCAGCCATTGCCGCCACGCCGCGGTATAGACCATTTCCAGTTCGTCGCCCAGGACGCGCGTCAGTAAGAGATATCGCCAGGCCAGGGAGGGCGCGTGAGGCGGTATCGGCAACGGCTCGGGCAGACACTCCAAGCGATCCAGGGCCGTGACCAGCCAGGCCAGCGGTTGAGGAGGTCTGGGATCGGCTGAAGGCCCCTTGCGGACTCGCGTCCGCCAGGCACCGCCCCTCAGCCAAGGGGGCTTTTCAAGCGCCAAGGCCACGCGATCCGGGGGCTCGCTGGCGCACCAGCGGGCGAGGCTTTCGCCAGCGGACACAAGAAGCGGTCATGACGGTGATGAACGGCAGGCGTCGTGCAATGCCGCTCCATCATCGGTTGCTATTTTTTGAGTCTGTCCATTTTGTTCTTTCCCACCTGGGGATGCTCCAATCCCCGGTTTGGGGCGTGGCGTGTCCCCTTTTTGCCAAGGAGACTGTCATGCCCACGTTACCCGTTCCCTTTCTCATCGTGAGTCCGTTCGTCGGTGGGCTCTTTCTTTTAGCCGCATCGACGCGGCCCTGGCTGACCCTGTGGGTGTTTTTAGCTCATGTAAGCGGTCGGATCGGTGCTGTTCTGGCATTTGCCCTGACCGTTGTAGCCACGTTACTCACGTCGTTGCGCACGGCCCTGCCGCTTGTTCCGAAGGCGTTGGATAACCGCCTGGTGCGTCATCTCACCCTCCTGGCCGTTTTGGCCGTTTTGGGTCGCGCCACCCGTTGGGTGGGTGGGCGGTGTTGTTCTTAGCCGCCGTGCTGCGTGGTCGGGTCCTGCTCGGAAGCGATACCCCGCGGATACAGAACACCCACAGCCCTCTGATGAGGCCACGTTTGCCGGGTTGCTTGGCACGCTTTCCGATACCGAGATTCGCCGGAAAGCGGCTCACTTTCGCGATCAGTTGCGCGAGCCCGCGCTGACCTCCTGTCAACGACAGGCTATTTGGCGGCGCCGGAACCTGTGCTATCACGTGCTGGATGAGCGGCGGCGTCACCATCGGGCGCCACATCCGATCACACCGTCAACGAACGCCTCTTAAACCGGGTGTTGCCGGGGGGGATTGAGGGGTCGGCGACGAGCCTAATCCCCCCCGGTACAGCACGGTTTGTATCGTTTCATGACGCGCGGCCCGTCGGGCGATCAAGGACGTGGGCGGTATCCCGTATAAAGGATCGGTTACAAATTGCAGATCGAAAATCGCATCCAATCGTACCCGATCCTCTCGTTCAATGGCCGACAGCGCCTGGTATTCGGCCCAAATCACGGCGGCAATCGCCTCATCCCAGTCATCCGCGGTCGCCAGATGTTCAACGGCTATCCCGTGGCGCGCAAAACGCGGGCCTAGTTGTTCGCGCGCCTTTTTCGTAAGAACAAAGGTCGTGGGCTTCAGCGGGTTCAGTAAAAAGTACGTCGGCGTGTCCATAAGACTCTCCCATGCCTGATGGTTAAGAGACTTAACACGACATCGCCGTTAAGCAAGCCCGTCTTCGGTCATCCGAGGCGGTTTTTTTAAACCCTGGTGGGACGTAGCCGTCCCCTGGGGGCCAGGTGCGTCTCCGTTTTTAAAGGAGAACACCATGAATCATTCAGATTGGCGGGTTTTATCGCTATTTGAAACCGCAAGCCCGGAAGAGCTGCGGGAAAAAGACCAGCGAATTGAAGGGGTCCTCAAGCTCTTGAAGGATCAAGACGTGCGCAAAGATGCGCTGAGGATGCGTCGGGAGATCGAAAGTACCCTTCTCGATCATCTCTCCCGGCGTTGATCGACCACTTGCAAGCCCAGACGGTTACGGGCTTCAAGTAAGCGCATCAGCCGTCGGTATTCGGGCTGATCATCTTTGGCGACCGCCACTAACAGGTTTCGCTCTATGAGCGTGGGCCGTCGGTCGCGATGGCCAGCAACTGATCCTGTAGGCCGGCAGCGGATCGCTGTAAGGCCGTCCGGTAGTCCTCGTAGGTCGTGATGGTCTCGATGCGGATACCAAATTGGGCGAAGCGGCGGCGGTAGGTGCGCAAGCCCTCGTCCGTCCAGGCGAGCAGACCGTTTTCATCAATGTGATAAACCGGTTCGAGGTGGATGTCGTCCGCTCGCCCAGGGTGATCGTCGTACATGGCGGTTCTCCTAAAAAAGGATACCGTTCAGCATAGCACACGTTTCTTTTAACAACCCTCCGGGGACGCATCCGTCCCCTGGGGGTCGGGGGTGTCTCCGTTTTTTACTGAAAGGAGCACACCATGCAGCATCTCATCAGCAAGCTCCAGTCACCGACGTTCAAGGCGGTGATCGAGATCGCGCGCCATGCCGGAGACGGGATGGCCGTCACCCGGCAGGCCTCGTTCGATTTCCCCACCTGCGTGGTGCAGGTGTGGGAATTCACGCCCCAGACGCCGCCCCTGGAGCGAGAGTCGGTGCGGGTGGCCGTAGCCATCGGCCGCGGCCGCCAGCTCCATCGCTGGACGCCGCTGGCGGAGGAATTTGAATCGGCGGTGGCGTATTACCGCGAACTGGCGGCGAAAACCGCCGGGCAGTGTCCGCCGGACCGCCTGGACGGCAAGCCGCTCGCGCCGGCGGTGCTGGGCTTGTCGCCGCCGCCGGGCGTGCGCGTCACGTTGCCGGTGTTGTTGGCCGGCCGGCCGCTGGCGCTGGCGGCCGCGAGGGAGAGGGGCTGATCATTCCTGAGGCCCCGCCCAAGGGGGCGCTCGCCCTGTAAGGGGTGACACGGCCTTTTTTCTATGAACCCCGTGGGGCGCGTCGCCCCACGGGGGGTACGCGCCCCGCGTTGCTGGAGGTGCGCTATGGGAAAAGGGGTGTTTTATCTTGCCGGCGCCGAAACGGTGATTATTTCGGCTGACGCTGTCTTCGGCGACTGGGAGGCCGCAAACCCCCACGGGTACGCGGACATCGGCCATCCTGATGAGTTCCCGCTGCGTTATGCGGAGTTCATCGGTTGTCTCCGCGCTCGCTTGCCGCCGTCGTACCGGGCGGTGACGGACGGGCGCTGGCGAGATCGAGATTCGGTGGTGATCGCTGAAAATCGGTTATTCGAGCTGTGCCTCACCGAGTGGGAGACTGATTATTACCTCGGTCACGCCGCGCGAGTCGCCGTGGCGTTCCCTGGCCGTGGCGAACCTGCCGCGCGCCGCGCAAGCGGTATTTATCCGGTGGCTGCTCCTGTACCCTTGCGGGTCCGGACCGGCCCCTGGACCACCGCGATGTACCAGCCGTTCGCCGGGATCGCCGCGGCGGCCTAGTCGTTCTTTTTTCCTCCATCGGGGACGTTGCCGTCCCCGCCGGGGCCGGGGCATCCTCTTTTTTTGACGAAGGAGACCCTGGAATGTCCTGCAAAAAAGCAGTGGTGCTGGCGGGCGCGCTCGCGCTCGCGCTCGACCTCAGCGGCTGCCAGACCCTGGCGGTGCTGGATGCGCGGTTGTCCGCGCGCCTCCAGCGCGCCTCGTGGCTCAAGCCCACTCACGCGTGGGTAGTGCGAGGGAAAGCCGGCTCCGTGGCGTTGCGGCAAAGTCCCGACCCCGATCGAGCGGTGATCCGTCAGCTACAACCGGGTGAGGTCATCACGCCGTTAGGCACGGTCGATGACTGGCGCGCGGTACGGGTTGGTGAGACCACCGGCTTTGTACGGGCACGTGAGGTGCGTGCCATCACCCCGCCCACCGGGTTGTTCGCCGCCCCTTGAGGATAGGCCGCGCCAGCGGCGTCCTTGTCCGTTGTAAACCCCATTGGGGCGTTGCCCGCCCCTTGGAGGGTCGTGGCGCGTCCCGTGTATTGGGAGAACGCCATGTACACCAGGCAGTTCAGTTTTTTGAGAAACTAGCCTTCCCGGAGGCACCAGCCCCCTCAAGGCCGGTTCGGTCTACATCGTCCAAACCGGCGGTTTCCATCAACGCGAAAGCGGTGTATGTCGGTCTAGTGCAGGATCGCGAGTGGTTGGCCAGCCAGTGGGAAGCCCTACACGTATGGCTCCTCAAACGTCACTTGCGGATGCTGGTCTGTCCGCTCACCCAAATCGCCGAGCGGGCCGATATTCTGGCCTGGATGGAGGCCCCGCTGACTCACCAGAGGCCAGCGGCCTTGAGTTTTCAAGCCTGTGTGGCGGTGTATGACCCTCGGATCGATGCCGATGATTTTCGGCGGGCGGTCTTGGGCCAGTATCGACAGGTGCTCACCCGCCGTACCGCGACCGTGAGCCCGTCTTAATCAATCCCCCATCAGGGCGCGTGGTTCGTGCGCCCCTGGGGCGTGACGGCCAGCGCTCCTTTTTTTCTATCGCGAACGTTGAAAGGAGTGTCCCATGCCGACAGTCGTCGAGTTTCAAGTGAATAGCACGTTCAACATCGTCGCGCCCGACAGCGTGCGGGTGTCGGGGTATCCCGTCCCAGGGCCCTTAACGCCTGGCGTCGACCCTGATTACCGGTTTCGGTCATCGCTGTTATCCGATGTCCTGGTTTGGCAGCGGGGCCTGCTGGCCGGCGAGCATCACGACGGCTTGTGGTTGACCGGCCCGATGGGGTCGGGGAAAATCTAGCCTGATCCGGCAGGTGGCCGCCCGCTTGAACCTGCCGCTGATCGAGGTCAATGCCAAAAACGCGGCTGGAGGTGGCCGATTTGGTCGGTTATCGCACCGCCCTTGGCGGTGACGTTCTCTTCCAGGACGGCCCGTTAACCCGCGCGTTGCGGGAGGGGGCGTGGCTGTTGCTCGATGAGGTGGATCTGATGGAGCCGGGCGAGCTGGTGGGACTCAATACCGTCCTGGACGGTGGCCCGTTGGTCATCCCGGACAACGGGGGTGAGGTCGTGTGGCCAGCTTCTGGTTTTGGGCTGATCTGCACGGCCAATTCGGCGGGCCAGGGCGATGCCACCGGCCTGTATCTGGGCGCCCGGCGGATGAACGCGGCGCTGATGGATCGATTCTGGGTGATGGTGGTGGGGTATCCCACCACGGCGGAGGAAAAAGCGCTGCTCGCTGGACAGTATCCCCAGTTACCGGCGACGGTAACGGACTGGATGCTGGAGGTGGTGCGGGAGATCCGTCGCCTGGCGGATGACACGCTACCGGAGCAGATCGTCATTGATGTGCCGTTCTCCACGCGCTCTTTATTACGCTGGGCGTACCTGACGCTCCAGTTCAAAGGCGCGCCCAGCCCCCTGCACCATGCCCTGAAAAGAGCGCTGACCCACCGCCTGGAACCGGAAGCGGCGGAAGCGATCCACCAGATCGTCCAGCGGATCACGGGAGAGCGCCATGGTTGAGATCGCGGTGCGGTTGTACCGAAAGCAAAACCCCGATGGCACGAAAGGATTGGGCCTATCCGCTCAATCTATCCGCGGAGGCCCTGATCGTCTACTACGGTCGCACGGGATCGGTGTTGCGGTGCGTGCAAACACCGCGCGCGGCCTGTAAAGGGGCCTCCCGTATGAGGAAGCCCAAAAAACGGGCTTACCAAAAGCGCCAGAACGGCTATCAAGATCTCGGTGACTACCAGCTTGACGCCCAGCATCGGGTGCTGACGTCGATCGCGGCCACGCCGACCCCAGCCGTCCCGGCGGCGCGGGTGTGCCAGCCCGGCTGGTATTGGCGCTGGACCCCACGGGACGACGACCCCACCGTCCGACACACGATGGAGATGGCGTGCCTCGCCGTCACCGTCGAACTCGAGAAGGTGGGTTGGCCCCTGCCCGCGGGCGAAACGCGCCTGGGCGCGGCGCGGCTTTACCGGTTGTGGTCCGCGCGCGACCGGACGGAGGGTTGCGCGTGGCGGCCGGACGAGCCGTTGGCGATTGCGGCGTTCTGGCTGCTGCTGTCGCGCGCGCTGCCGGAACTGCGGTTGGTCGATCACCGCGGCCGACCGGTCACGGCGTGGCCCCGCGATCTGACGACCCAGGCGGACCTCCTCAGCCGTTTGCAGTCGTTGGGCCTGATCGTCGGCTCCGACCCAGACTGGCGGGTGGCGTTGCCGGACACGGCCTGGTTCTATTAACTGTTTTTTTCACCTCTCCTCCTGGCGGACGCTGACCCGACCGCCGGTGGCGGTGTGTCGGCGGGCGCCGGGACGTTCTTTCTTTCATGAATGGAGCCTCCAATGGAAACGCACATACTGAAGACTCTCGATCAGTTGTTGTTTATCAATGTCGATATCTCCTGTTGGTCGGGGAAAAAAACCCTGACCCCCGACGATCTCGGTTTGGATCGCTCGCAACTGCCGCCGGAGACGTTGATCTCGCTGGGTGACAAGCAGTTGATCAACCCCGATGCGCTGCGGGCGTTCACCTCGATTCGCAGCGCGGCTCGACGGCTGTGCCTCGCTGTGGGCACACGCTTCATGGGCGGTTATGCCATCCCTGCAGGGAAAGCCACCGCGTTATTGGATCGACTGACCGCGTTAGAGGCCGATTATGCCCAAGCAAAAGCTGATTTTCTGGCCACCTATGACCAGCAGCTGGACGGCTGGGCCCGCCAGCAGCCCCCGGAATGGCAGAAGCTGATTCGGGAAGCACTGGTGCCGGTCGCCTATGTGAGCGGACGGCTGGACTTTCGGGTTCAAGTCGCGCAGTTCTCACCGCCTGCCACGGTGGAACATCCCGGCTTGGAAACTGCCCTCCACAGTTTGAGCGATCAAATCTTTTATGAGATCGCCCAAGAGGCCCGTGAAGCCTTGGAGAAGTCCTTCCAGGGCAAGACCGAGATCACCCGGCGGGCGCTACGCCCGTTGGTCGCGATACGGGATAAGCTCGAAGGACTGGTCTTCGTCCATAGCGGCTTTCGCGCTGTGGTCGGTGAAATCGAGCGCCTGTTGGCGAGTGTCCCCACCCAGGGGCCGCTCGCCAGTCGGCTACGGGAGGAATTGGTGCAGTTCCTCGCGCTGGCCGCTCAACCGTCCGGGTTAAAGACCTGGGCGGACGCGGCGCCGGTCTGGGTTAATCCCCGCGGGGAATGGACCTGGCCGATGCCTGATCCCACCGCGTCTGCCGTGGATGCCGAGGGAGGCTTCGTGCGCACAGCGACGGTGGCTGTTCTATCTCAAGCGGCATCCAAACCCGCCGTGACGACCCGCGATTGGTTCTTCTAAGACCTTCACCCCCGGACGTGGGCTGTTGACCGCCCCGCCGGGGTGGTACGTCCGCGCCTATTACAGGAGTGCATCATGAAAAAAAGTCCCTTACTTGGTGCGTTACCGATCATTGCCCAAGCACTGGGTCGGCAACGCGGTATTCAGGTGGTGATCGGCGGCTCACGGGCTTTCACCGACTTTCAGACCATCACAATGCCGGCCTTGCCGCCGGATGACCGGCAGACCGCTATTTTAGCGACTGGCTATATTGACCATGAGAGTGCCCACATTCGTTATACCGATCCAGCGTGCCCGAAGCCATCGGGGCTGGTCGGGGTGTTGTTGAATGTGTTTGAGGACATTCGGGTGGAACGGGCGCTCAGTCAGGCGTATCCCGGCAGCCGTCATAATCTGGCGGCGCTGATAGCGGCGCTGGAGGCGGAAAAGCCGGTTGCGCCAGACCCATCGGCAGACGTGATCGAACAGGTCGTCATGGGTCTGTTAGCCCTCTTACGTACCCAGGTACTCGATCAGACGGCCTTGGCGGCGACGGCCGCCATTATGGAGGCGCGGCTGGCGTCACGCTTGTCCGACACGGTTTGGAACCCGGTGCGGGCCTTGGCGTTTGAAGTCCAGTCGGCGCGGTCGACACAGGATGCCTTGGCCTTAGCAGAGGCCGTAGTACGGTTACTGACCCAGGCGGCGTCCGGCGCGGCGGCTAATGCCCCCGTGCCGGCGGAGGGCGATCCCGATACGGCAGACGAGAACCCTCAAGACGCACCGCACGCCGTCAGCAACGAGGCAGGCGCTGCCCCCCTGACGGTTAGCCAGGTGCAGGCACTGACCGCCCTAATGGCGACCACGGCCTCTGTACCGGCAGCGGATGTAGGGGCGTGCGCAGCGGCGGCGTTAAATACTCAAGCCGCCTTAACAGAAGCCTACGCGGTCACGATGGCGAACTACGAGTCGCCACCGCCCTGCCCGGCGGCGCACGCCTTGCTACACGAGGTGCGCGCCGCCACCGGTGTCTTGCGCCGCCGCTTGGCCCACGTGGTGCAAGCGCGGTGTCAGGCCACGACCGTCCTGGGGCGGCGAGGTCGGCGACTGGCGGGGGCGGCGCTCTATCGCCTGACGGTGGGAGACCCCCGCCTGTTTTGCGGTCAAATCGACGGCGAGGCGCTGGATACCGCCATCAGTGTGTTGCTGGATCGGAGTGGCTCGATGGTCTCAGAGATGATGATCGCCAGTCGTGCGGTGCTGGCCCTGGCGCTGGCCCTGGACGAACTAGCCGGTGTGGCCTGCCACGTGGCCGCGTTTCCAGGCGAGCGTGAAGGGTTGATGCCCCTTAAGGAGATCAACGAACGCGCCCGTCACGTGGCAGGCCGGTTCGAGTTGAAAGCGAGCGGGGCCACACCCTTGGCGGCGGCCCTGTGGCGCGTGGCGTTTTGATTTAACGTTGCGGCCGGTGGCGCGGCGTTGTGTGGTTGTGATTACGGACGGCCAGCCGGATGATTCGGTGGCCGCCCGCGACATTATCGCGCGGTGCCGTCAGAGCGGGATCGAAGTGGTCGGCTTGGGCATCGGTTTGTCACTGAGCCAGCTACAAGCCGTATTTGGTGCGGCGGAGGCCCAGGCCATCAATCACATCCACGACGTGGCGCCGGCCTTGTTTGACTTGTTAGCGCAGCGGTTGACAGTGGCCGCGTGAGCGATGCCGCTGTGACCTGAGTCAATTGACGTAAAACCCGTCCGGGGGTGTTTGGCGAACCCCCCGACAGGGGATCGACCCGCGCCCCCGGACCCCTTCCTGGGAGTCCAGTATGAGCAAGCAAGTTGATTGTTTCGCGCCCGAAGGCGACGGGGCGCCAGATCGGTCCTTAGCGGCGCAACGCCGAGCCTTTCTCGCGGCCTACGGTCCGGAGAAGGGCTATGCCGTGGAGACGGCGTTCACCGACCTGGTGAGTTTAAAACGGGGCTTTCTCAAGCTGTGGGAAGCCGCGCAATTCCTGGAGTTAAAAGCGGCCGATTTGACCGCCCTGGTCGGTTCGGCCGGCCAGACCTTGGTCTGTCGCGCGCGGTTGCGCGATGCCCGAGGCCGGGTGCTGGCGACGGCGACCGCCGCCAAGGCCATCCTGGCCTGCAAGGATCTGGAGATTTTGGAAACGGCCGCCCGGCAACGGCTGCTCGCGGCCCTTGGATTTGGCCGGGAGGTGCGCTTGCCGGATGCGGCGGGCGACTGGCGCGACCAGGCGCTCATGCCGATCAATGCCGCGGCGCCGGACGCCATCGAGCCGGTGGTGAAACCGGCCGGCGGCGATCCCGTCGCCGCGGCATCGCCCGCCGTCGAAACGTCGATCCCAGTCATGCCAGCGGGGGCGCGCGACGGGTTCTCTGCGGAATCCGCGTTGGCCGAACCCGCCGGCGCGACCACGGCTCAAGCGGCGTCCGCCCTGGCGCTGATGCGCCAGCAAATCAAGGCGTTGGCCGCCTTGCAAGGGATCGAGCCACCCTCGGTCACCACCCGTGAGCAAGGACGGGCGGCGCTAAAACAGCTACTCACGCCTCGCTAAAGGATCAGCCTCACCCGGGCCGGCGGCCCGGGCGGGGTGGATCGTACCCTTGCTTCACCGGCTTTGCCTGAAAAACTAATAACGCGGGCGCTCCCGCGTGCATCCGACAGCAGGCTTGCGGCCGTCGGTCGATCAAGCCGCGTCCGCGCCAGGTCGGACGGCGGTGGGGGCCTCGGAACCCCCGTTCCCCGCAAGCAAAAAACCCTTTCCAACCACCCGTTGCCGTGAGACCACCCCCATGACCCACCCGCTGTTACCGGCGCTGCTCGCGCTCGTGTTGGCCGGCGCGTCCGGCGTCAGCCCCTGGAGCCGCGCCCAAACCCCACCGGTTGAAACCGGCTATCACTACGATACGTTCACCCTGATCAAGGACACGATCAAAGGTTTACCAAAATGCCTGAAATACTGTTTGCTGGGCTTTGAGATCCGGATTCGTTACGTCGGCTACGCCGTGGAAATCTACGTGGTGCCGCGCGTGGAGCATCATCTGGCCGCTTTGCACGTGATGACTTCGGACCGCTTTCCAAAGGAAACCTATACCGAATGGGCGGGTCTGGTGGGTGAGATCCAAAAGCAGTTGTTGGATCGGTTGGCCCAGACCGTACCCCCCGCGCTCGGTGGCACGGCACTGCGGGAAAGCAGCGGCGGCCAAACCCGCTACGGCGAATACGGCTCGCATCAGGCCACGAATTTTAAGGAGGCCGAGCACATGGGGCATCCGGTGGCCTATTTGTCGGTTTTGCTCGATAAAAACGGCAACATGAGCAAGGATACCTACACCGAGGGCGACACCGGCGGCGGCGGTTTCGACGGCGGGACGGATCTCGCGGGCTTCCTGGGGGGCTGGGGTCGCTGGTCGGCGGGGTGCTTCAGCAACCCCAACGCCTGCGCGGGGCCGCCCGGCTTTCCCACCGGCCTGGTCGGCGAGGTCTTCAAGATCAAGGACTACCTCGACACGATCATCAACGCCGTCAAGGCGAGCGGCGTCGATTTCAACGGCATTTCCAAAACCTTGTATTCCATCGGTAGCAAGATTGCGGATAACGTCGGTGCCGGCGGCGGCGTCAAGATCGACCGGCTGTTGTGTCCGAACGATGTAACCTATTTCTATCCCTATTATCTCTCCGGCGTCGATGCCCTCTTTTGGCGCTCCGGCGCGCCGGTTACGGATATGACGCATCTGTCGACGATGATCAACCCCTTTTCCTCGGATCGCATCGGCCCCGACGGGGCTACCTGGGCGCATGTCTATCCCCGGCACGGCTTTGTCAATAACGACCATCCAGGGCATGTCGCCCCCGTGGCGGCCTATCGCAGCGCCGATCTGGTCGCCGATGGCGGCGTCCGTCTCCGCCCGAAACGCACCACCGTCTACGCGCGGGGTGACTGGCAAACTCTCGCGCCCCAGCCGACTGCGTTCTGTGCGGCGGCCATCGGTGATTTACCCACGCCGATCGACCCGGAAGGGGGCTACGCGCACAATATCTGGCCCCGCTTCGAGTGCCCGCTGAGCGAAATCGGGATTTTCGTCGCCTTCATCCCCTATCGCTATTGCTTTACGTGGTGAGCGGCGTCTTGGGCAGGAAATAACGAGATATTGGAGTCGCGCCGTGATCGATGAGACGCGGTCCAACCTCGGCTCATCGATCACGGCGCGACTCCAAGGCTAGAAAGCTCTATTTCTTTAACAAGGCTTCTATTTTTTCTAAAAGCTTTCTTAACTCTGGCTTTGGATCGATTTCCCTTTTTACAAGGGCTTGGCGGTAGCTCGTCACGGCTCGCAATAGCTTTTTTTCAAGGTTTCGCAATTCAGAAACCTGCCCATTTGGGCATGTTTTTGGCGTATCTTGCAAAACGCCCAGCCAGCGGCGTACCGTGTTATCTGACTTTCCAAGCACCAGCGCTAACGCCGGTCGTAAGGCTTTCTCCCCAGTGCGCGGTCTGCCTTGCCGTTCTACGAATCCAGCATCCTTAAGTCGGGTGGCAAGGGTCATAATCTCCTGCTTCGAATACGAGCGCCGCTGGGTGTTTTCGCTGGTCTCTATCGCGAGCGCCATCGCTGGATCTTGGGTGGCGTCGAAAGGGAGAATCATGACCGGTATTTCTTGCTGCCCCAAGGGTGTAAGCACTGTTAGCCTGTTGAGGTCAGATTGTTGTTTGGGAGTTGGTTGATTACGAGTAAGCGCCGGTCAATTTAACCCACATCTCCACTCTAGCTCTTGTATCCGCCTGGAGTAGCCTTAACGCCGCCACTCGGTGAGCACCCGCCAAGAGTCGGCCACGGCAATCGACTGTCGGTGGCTCAACCAGACCGACTGCGACAATTGATTCAGCCAGATTTAGAATGTGGTCGGGTTTGAGCAGACGCGAATCACCGCCAGGTCTAGGTTGAATGGAGGTGAGCGGGAGGATGCCGCGGCGGGCGTGCTCCTGTTGCGCCCACGCTTCCGCCTGTCTAGCCTGTGCTCTTCCAGCTGACACCGCATCGCTTTGAATCAGTCGGTTGCCAGGACGCCTAGCCATCTTGTAGCCACCTAACGATGTCCCGTAGATCAGATAAGCCGCGACAATGAGCAGGAGCCGCATTAGTGACCGGAATCCGTTCGGTGGTCGCCAGAGACAAGGCGACATCCTGTCTGATCAGCAATCGCTTGAGGTCTGGGAACATCGCGGCCAAAGCGGCTTCAAGATCTTTGTCTAAGGTACGGCGTGGATCTACACGACTCATGACCAATGCCCAACGTTGCGCGCCCTGTCTATTTTTTTGGCGTCGCGCCAGAAGTGTTTCCACTACGCGAGCAGCACCCTGAATGGCAAAAGGATGAGCATCCACCACTACCAGCGCTGCTTCAGTCGCCACTAACCCAAATCGTTCCAGATGATCCCAACCAGGAGGACAATCAAAGACAATGGCCTCATAGTCGAAGATTGCTATGGCGTCCGCCAGCGCCTCTGGGTCTAACCTCATGACCTCATGACCCTTAAGGCCCGGCCCCCCCGGAAATACCGATAAGGTATCGGTAATCTTTATAGGGGTTGGCGTGCCTCCTAAAAGGAGTTCTGCTGTACCAGGTTGAGTGGGATCAGCCCCTAATCCCCACGCGGCGTTGCTCTGTGGATCTAAATCGACTAACAACACCCTGCCGTGTTCTGCAAGGACAGAGGCAATTCCGCAAGCGATGGTCGTTTTACCGACACCTCCTTTTCCAGCAGCTACAGCGATTTTTAGTGGTGTCATTGTTCAGTATATTCCAGTGCTTTGGTTAATAATAAGAAGCTGAAATGGGAGGCTAAATTGATGATACATCAAATACAAAAATATTAGGTATCGTAACCCAATCGCTCCAATAGCCCTTCCAAAATCGCCAGGTCAGCGAAATTGATTACAAGCTGACCACTGCCAGAGGCTTCATATCGAATCGTCACTGGTGTTCCCATCTGTTCAGAAAGTCCCTGCTCCAATCGCTCTCGGTCGGGATCGGGTTTTGGTACGTTGAAGTGGGCAGGATCTGGACTAAGAGAAGAAACAAGGCCTGGCGGTAACGGAGCGTTGACCCCACCAACCTTCCACACCTTAGCCAACGCTTCCACCTGACGTGCGCTCAATCGCTCGCGCCGGATGCGCTCAGCCAGCGCGCGTTGCCGTTCGGGCGGGAGACCCACCAGCGCCCGCGCCGTCCCCGGCGCCAGTTCTCCGGCAGCGACGCGCGCCAAAATGTCCGGCGCCAGGCGCAACATGCGCAGGCGGTGCGAGGCATCGGTCCGGCTGAGGCCCAACTCCCGCCCGGCCGCCGCCACCGTCAGGCCCTGAACCACCCGGCGCTGAAGCGCGCGGGCGACGGCGAGGGGTTTTCCATTGATCCATCATTGTTATCCGCCGCCACCCAGCGCCGGGCTGTTTCGTCACTGACGGCGCGGACAATGATCGGAACGGTTGCCAGACTAAGCCGCTGCGCCAGCAGCCAGCGCTTCAGTCCGAAGAGAATTTCATAGTCGGGAGGCCGGGTTCCCGGCAGCGGCCGGACGATGACCGGCTCAATCAGCCCCGTTTCGCGGGCGCGGGCCAGCTCGTCCGCCGTCGGCCAGGGGCAGTGGCAGTGGCGGGGGCCGGAGGGGCTGATGTAGAGCCGGTCGAGTTCGATCTCTTCATGCATCGTTCAAAGCGGGTCACGTGTCACGGTTTGGAGGATAGTAACTCTTTTCGCGCGATACGGTCACCGTCATTTATGGAAGTGAATGCAGATGATGGTAGATGTTATTCAAATTTTGTAGGAAAGGTTTGGTTCGGAAGTAGGAGGTTAGTTTTCCCGTTCCGGGTCAGTCGTTGCGTGAGCGTGATGCGCACTCTGGTTTGGTTGTTTATCTTCGGTTGTTTCATAAAAACCGATTAAGTCATAACCGATTTTACCGACCACTTAATAGGCAGGGATGGAACACTTAACCAACCTGTAAGGGGATCTATCCGCGAAGGCGCCCTAAAACCGGCCACACCCGCCGAAAGCCACGTTCGTTCAGACGGTTGGCGGGGTCATCTGGAACACTTAAATCTCAACGGGACCATCGAAATTCGCTGGCGTCTGCCGGCGGAGGCCGTCGTGGCCGAGGCGGCGGGGATTCCGCGGGCGTTCGGGCGATGAAAAGGCGGTCGATCCGGCTCAAATCGGGGGTCGGTGACGCGGGTTGGCGCCGGTTAGACGGCGGACGGCAACAGAACCCGCGCCGGCGGCGGGCGTCGGGAGAGCGGGGTGGCAGATAGGTCGGCCGTCGCCGGCTTAGGGGGGTTGCGCGGCGTCGTTGAGGCGCTGTCGGGCTTCGGCGAGGGTGAGTCCGTCGGCGACCAGCGCGGCGATTTGACGGTGGCGCGCGGCGGCGGCCTGGCGCGCGGCGGGGTCGGTCTCGGTCTGAGGCGCAGCGAGGCCGGTCAGTTGCCGGTGCAGCGTTTGCAGCGCGGCGCTATGGGTTTCAGTCGCGGTGGCAGGGGGACGTGGGAGTAAGGCCATCGCGCGGCGTGTCGGGGTCGGTCGGGTGTATTGGCCAGGAACCGGTCGGGCCGCGGCGCGGGCGTCTTTCTGGTGCCGGGTCCGGGCTTTGTTCCAGGACACCTCCAAGCCCAGCGCGTGGATCAAGCGGAATGAGAACCGCCGCACCGGCCCCCAGCCAGGGCCGACCCAGCGCCGTTGCCGGGGGTCGAAGCGCCGGCCCTGACCGGTACTGGCGAGCCAGGCCGCTCGTGACAAGGTGGCGAGCGCCCGCTTGACCCGCGAGGGCGACAGGTCGGCATGCGTGGCGATCCAGGGCGCGCTCAAACCCAGCCAGTCCGATCCGGCGGGGACGGCGACGGTGAGCGTGGCGATGTCGGTGTAGGCCAGCAGGAGCTTCAGGACGGCCACCAGCGCTTCGCGCCGCTCGCTGCGCTGCTGGCGCCAGCGGGCGAGCCGCCGCGCCAGCGGCCGGCCGGCGTCGCTGTCGGGGCCGCCGGCCGCGCGGATTTGCCGTTGCAGCCGCCGCTGGCGCTCGCCTTGGCTCAGGTCGTCCCAGCACGTTTCGCGTGAGTGGGCGTAGTAGGCGACGACTTTGGCGATGGCCTTGGCGATCAGCGCCGGCCGGACGTGGTTGGCGTCTTCGGGCAGCACGACCCGATCGAACCGCGGGGCGGCGGGAACGTGCCCGCAGCGGTTGCCCGTCAGAGCGGCGAGCGGGGCGGCGGCGGCCGGGGGCAGGGGACCGGGCGAAAGGGAGGCAGCCGCGCCCGCCCGCGCCGGGGGGCTGGGGGGAAGGGCGGGAAAGCCGGGCGACATGGCCGGGACGCGAACGGATCGGGCAGGCGCGGCCAGCGCGCCGCCGGATCACCCCAGGTCGGTCAGATCACACGGGGGGCCGGCAACGGGGGCCGCCCGCGCCGGGCGGGTCGAGGGCCGGCGGCTTCTGGGGGCGGAAAAGCCGGGCGGACGGCGGATCGGGCGGTAACGGCATGCATCAACATCTCCTCATCGGGCAAAAGAATCCCTATCGAGGTCTTGCAAGTCGCCGTCCGTCCGTTATAATCAGATTCAGCAACTGAATTCTGATGGTCGTCCTTCCCGGATCGGATGTGGCGGCTTGTAAGACCCACCAAGAAACCCTGGCGCGCTAACGCCGGGGTTTTGCGGTTTTAAGAGGTCACTTTATGGTTGAGTCTAACCTCGTGGGTGGTCATATGGCTCTCATTATAGCTGTTGCGAAGTTAGGTTGCCTAATAACCCGACATCGCGTGTGATCTTCGCCGCAGGTGTGGATGGACTCGCTCATCGCGTGCCCATTCGCTTGTAAGAGCGCGGCGCGGGACAGGCACCGCTCGCCAGTACGGTAAGCTGAAACAGCAAGCGCTGTCGTTGGGTGACGCTTTTTTGTCTGGAGTGGAGCTGCTCGTTCAAAAAGACGCTTACGCCTTGCTCGATTAGCGTGTCGTCCCAATCGGGATGGCGCTCGTGTAATTCGCTCACCAGCATGCCCAGTCCGACCAAAGGAGCGCCGGCGCGCAACCGATCTTCCTGAATGCACCAAAGGTCGTAAGCAATTTCTTGGGCGGCGCGTTCGTGAGCGCCCATGCTAGCCGCACGCGAGGGCATAATCCATCTCCTCTTCTGGCGCCATCGTTTGCCACAGCCGCAAGGCCGTAGCCCCGGCGAGTCGCCCTGTTTTTCGGAAATTTTCGTTGCCCGCCGCGGGCGGTGGTGAAAATCCCGCCGACGGTCTGCTAAAATCCACCGCCCCGCGACCATCGCTCGCACTGAAGCGATCCCGCCAGCGTTCTTTTAAAAGCATGGCGATCGGGTTGATCCGAAAAACTCGGAGATCGACCCAGGCGATGAGGGAGGGTCGGGAGAAGGCTGCTGGGCTGATCGGATCGCGCGGTGATCGACGGGCGGCACGGAAACCCAGAAATGCCTCGGCTTTGGAGGGGGACGAAGCAGAATTTGCCTTGCTGAGGCGATTCAATCGCACGATAGCCATGGCTGACCTCCTCTTGGTAAGGTCGGATATGGTCAGGTTCTGGAAGATGTTGACGCATCCGCCAGAGCCGTTTTGGGCAAGGACAACCGAGGTAACCTTGCTTTTACCGAGAATAAGGTTAATCGCGCGATCCATCGCTATGGATGGATCATAGAGCACAGCCGGTAATGCACCTATCATGTCTCACCTCACGAAAGCGCCGGCGCGTCGATCTGCATAGCCGTTTCAATCAGGCGCAAGATCGCTGCGTTATGGCCGCCCACCGCGTTATGATGAGACAGCGAATGAGTGGGATAGCGTGGCGGTGTGGCCCGCGTTATGAGCCAACCTCACGGACGACGCGTGAGCGACGTACACCCTAGAAAAACCCTCGCAAAGACCCTTCAATAAATACTCTAAAAAACCCAGCTACACAATGCAAATTTTTTAGTGCGAACGGCGCCGGAAGCCGTTGAGAAACGCTTCCGCCGCCTGAGCCTGCGGGATTGGCGGTGTGTTTTTAGTTTTTTTACCCTTCGCTTCACTCAGCACCGCGCACGCTTCTAGAATCTCACCGGCCAAAATTAGGGCTTTGATATTCCTCGCCGAGGAGCAGGCGATCAAGCTTTCAAAAGCCGCTTTTTCTGGAATTTTCAGATGTCCCATCAACACGCCCAAGGCTTGGTTGACGGCATGATTGTCCCGCAGAGCGCGCCGGAGATTGCGCTGCTCGCGGCCGCGCTCCAAGGCCACGGCGATATGCCGTAAAAATGTTTCTCCATCCACGGGTTTGACCAGATATCCCAAAGCGCCCTTTTCAATGCAGGCTTGAACCGCGGCGTCGGAGCGATCCCGCGTCATGGCGACAAAGGGAACGTCGATGGGTAACAACCCAGTGAGTTCGATGCCGGATATATCCGGCAAATGCAAATCCACCACCGCTAAATCCGGTTGATGGGTGCGGGCGGCCGCCAAACCGGTCACACCGTCGGTCGCGGCGATCACTTGATAGCCTTCGGCGCTGAGCAATGCGCTTAAAAGCTCGGACGTTATCGGGCAATCTTCAACCACTACGACACACGTCATGCGCTTCTCCTCCCACCCAGAAGTAAGGGCTTAATGTGCTGGCCGCCACGATCTGGAGGCCACTTTTTGAATCGCTTGGCGGACCCCTTTGATCAGGTCGGACTCGCTGATGGGTTTATTCAATACGCCATCCGCGCCGGCGTTCAAAATGCGATTGAGAGTGGGTTCGTCAACGCTCGCCGTGAAACCTAAAATCGGAAGGTGCGCGCCGGAGGACAGGTGCCGGATTTCTTGAATGGCGGTAATGCCGTCTTTACCGGGCATTTGAATATCCATCAGGATCAAATCCAAACCCGGTTCCGCCGCGAGCATCACGGCGGTATCGCCATCTTCAGCTTCCAGGACGCTGGCCCCGTTTTCATACAGCTGCTTCATCATGATGGCGCGGTTGATCTCGTAATCTTCCACCACCAGGATCTTGCGTCCCGCCAAAAGGCCGCTTGTTGGGGCCAACGGGGCTAGCAAACCAGCTCGCTCAGAAATTTTTTGCTGAGTGGCCACCAATAAAGCGGCTTCCAGGTCGGCGCGTCGGGCACCGCTCCAAAACACGATTCCAACGCCGGCACCCTGCAAAAAGCGCTGGATTTCCACGTTGTACTCGGTTTCAAAGTCAATTAATAGGTTCGCCCAAGGTCGCAGCCCTCTAATGAGGTCCGGCAACATCTTTTCCGGTTGCTTGCGCAAGTTTTGAACGATCAACAAATCATAGAACAATCCGGGCGGGCGGGCGGCCGCCAAAGCCGTTAAGTCGATCGCTTGTTCTTCTATCGCGATGCGCAAGCTTTGAAAGCGAGAGATGACCGATGCCCGAAAGGTGGATCGTTCGTCCGCGACCAAGCCGCGCCTATTGCCCAACAAGCGTGCCGAATCGGCTCCCCGGCCGCTTGGCACGTCATCCGCGGGATGGATCGGCAACTCGACCGTGAACGTCGAACCCCGCTCTAACGCGCTGGCGACGGTGACGTGGCCGCCTAACAAAGAACAGTTTTTCTTGACGAACGACAGGCCCAAGCCGGTCCCGCCATGGCGGCGGTTATACGCTTCGTCGACTTGCTCGAATTCTCTAAAAATCGAATCCAGCCGATCTTCCGGAATCCCACAACCGGAGTCGGCGACCCGGAGCCGTAGGGTAGGTCGAGCGCGCTCCACCGTTTCAAACCAGACGGTGATGCCGCCGTGTTGAGTGTATTTCACGGCGTTACCCAAAAGGTTGGAAACGATTTCTCGGAAAGCTTTAATATTGCTTTTTACGACCGTGGGTACCTGCGGCGTGACGATAATATCCAGATATAAGTCACGGGTATTCATAAGCGGCTGTTGCATCGCCGCGACCGTTTCCAGAATACCCCAGAGATTGACCGGTTCGTTACTCGGAAGGCGTTTGCCTTTCTTTTCTAGTCTCGCTAATTGCGTGACGTCAAGGATGTCATCGATGTGGCGATTGACGGTGGCGGCCGCTTCTTTAATCATTTTTAACGTCCGTTTTTCGTCCGGCTCCCGATCGAGCTTCAATAATTGCTCTAACAATCCTAAGACCGAGTACATCGGAGTTCGCATCTCGTGCGAGATGCGGGCTAGAAAAAGCTTTTCGCCTGATTGGCTTCTTCGAGTTTCTGCAGCGCGGTTTGGTATTCACCGCGGACTTTAGTCAATTCCGTTTCTAGCTGGGCGCGACCACGTTCCAGGGTATCCGCCAGCAGATTAACGCCTTCTTGAAGGGTGCCCAATTCATGAGCGGCCGTTTGTGGGAGGCGGATAGCGAGTTGTCCGTTTTTAATAGCCTGGATGGCATCGGCAATTTCGCGGATCGTATTGGATAGATGCCGTCCGATTTTGTAAGCAAATCCTGAAATGATTCCGAAAAGTAAAATAACGAAGCCTAACTCCTCTAATAAGCGCTGTTGCCAGCGGGTTTGCGCGGTCAATAAAGACAGTTGAACCTTGACGTAACCCATTATCCGGGGTTCGGGAAGCGCGGCTTCTTTCAAGCCGACCGTTTGAAGGGCGACGGGCATGGAAAAGACGGTGGCGGCCTCCGCTGGACGGGGCGAGGGACCGGTTTTACGCGTTGATTTCGGCGGAGGGTCGGCTGCGGAAAATTCATACAGCGCCCGACCCTCGGCATCGAGAACCGTGACGGCTTGTACGGGCGTGCCCATGATGGCGGCGGCGGGCTTGATGGCGGATTCCACGACGGCGGATAGCTGCTCGCTCGCGCCGATCGCTAGAGGATATTCCAAGGCTCCCGCCAGTCGAGCGGCTAACAGCTGCCCCTGCTGTTGCAGTTGGTACAGGCTGATGCGCAGATTATTTTGATAGATGACAAAGACAAGCAACAAGGCAATAACCAGAGCCGGGGTTAGCGCAATCAGGACGATTTGTCGATGGATGCTGGCTTTAGGGCCTGAAAGGAAAGGAACCATGCGTCAAGGTCTCGAATAAAGTGATCGTGCCGTCTCCAAGGCTGCGGCTGAAAAACCCAACGTTCTGGCAACCGCAGTGTTAATCGCCACGCGAACGGCAGTGGGATAGCGACAAGTTGATGTTGGCGTCTGGTTAAAACTGGCGACATCTCTCATCTGCTCCAGCAGGCGGCCCTGATCGGCTATCACACCGGCGACCACACCCGCCTCGATATAGCGTTCCGTGAGGCCGCCGAATACCGGTATCTGTTGGCGGATTGTCATCAATAACAAAGGCTTGATAGACCATTCATTAATCAGCGCATAATCGGGCGGCAACAAGACGGCATCAAGCCCGGCCAACAGGCCGCGCAATGCCTGAACGCCTTGCAGATCTCCGCTGACCACCACCTCGCGAAGATCGAACTGCAAGCGCCGGGCTTCGTTTCGGAGGGCGGGCAGCCAGGCGGGTTCGGTCGGCGGTCGCAAGAGAGCAATCGTGCGGGCCTTGGGTAAAAAGGCTCGGATTAAGGCGACGTTGAGGATCGGGTCGGCTTCCAAACAGATGGCGGCGATGGGTCTGGCCGCTAAAGGCCGAACAGGTTTTAGAGAGTTGTTTTCTTGTTGCGAGAGCCCCACCATCACCAGGGGCAGGCGGCAGTCGCGTAGGGCTTCACGAGCGGCTACAGGGTCCAAGCTGACCATGATTTGGCCGGGCGAGCGCCAGCACAATTCAGCCATGGAATGAGAGAGCGGTGTTTCGCTGGCGCCGGCATTTAATGGCGCTAGCCGGATGGCTTTTAAGATAGTCACTCCTTTTGTACCGTTCGCTTCCCACTGCGCCACCGGCGCGGCGCGCGCGTCATTCCACCGTACCAGCAGCGGGTTATTCTCACTCGCCACGAGAATTAAATCGGCCGCCGTTCCGGCGTCGATGCCAAAAACCACCAGCAACGGGACAAGCCAGCGAAAGCGGCGCCGCTCAGACATCAAACGGACTTAAAAATCGAGATTAAGCCGAAAAAATAGCGTGCGGTTCCAAACCTGCGACGGCAAATAATCCGCGACTGGCTCTAACAAATTAGAGCCGATCGCTTCCACCTTGGCCAAGCTGGAACCGAGTTTGAAGGATTTTGCAAGCCGCAGCCCCAACTGGTGATAGGACTTAATAGGGACATCCCGATACCACTGCATCTTGGATTGGTAATCGTAGTTAATGCTGGTTTGCCAGCCGTCCGCGAAGTCTTGAACGATCAGAAAACTCAGACCGTGGCGTGGAGAGGTTTTCGCGTAACCGGCGTCAAACTGGGCGCCGTCGGCGTCGATTTCCGTTAAGGCATAGCTGGCAAACAGTCGTGTACCGAAAAGAACTACGCCAATCCCATTGCGCTTCCAACCCTCTTACATCAATGGGGCTTTCGTTGGCGAAATCCAAAACCAGGCCTGGAATTGCCGTCATCAATCCTGGCGCCGGTCGATAATAGGTGCCGATATAGTCAGAATAACGCTCTTGAAAAAACCGGAGATCGAACTGGAGTTCGGTCGATCTCCCAGTGATAGCCTGCTTCAGTGAGCGATTAATTTCTGGCTCCAGTCCGCCGCTGGCGATGACAGTATGTATGTTGAGCGGGATATTGACGCCCTGAATGACGGCGTGACCCCCATTTTCAGAGAGTGGGTTGGCGAGAGCCTGTTGCGTAACTTAGCCGCAACGTCTGGCGGTCGTCGAGGTGATAGTGAGCTGAGGCGCGCGGCAACCATAACCAGGAATCGGTTAACGACGAATGTTCCAGCAGCGAACCGAAATTGAAAATCCAAGCGGAATTGAGCCGATATTCGACATGGCCGCCTATCCAAGAAACAGTGTTATCGAGCGTGTTCTCCGTATTGAAATAATACGGTGAATAGACCATTTCATGGTAATAACCGACGCTTAAGACGCTGCGCAGCTGCTCCGAAAACCGGCGGAAATATTGAATGTCGGCTTCGTAGCGCTCTTCATCAATCGTGTAGTCGAAGTTTAGGATGACACCGGGAATGATCCGATCATTGGTAAAACCTCGGTCGCGGTAGGTAAATAAATTATGAGAGAGGGTGGCGGTCCATTCGGTGTCAGGATCGAGCGCGTGTCGCCAGCGGAGGGTTTGATAGTGGTTGGTTTCGGGAAATTCGCGAGAGGGTGCCTGAACGACTGGCTCAGGGTGCTGAAGCTGATTTTGGCCTCGCGCAAACCCTGCTTGGAGTTGAATTTCGCCGGAAGCGAGCGGTATTTCACCAATAAAGGAAAATACGTTGTTGCGGCGAGTGTCGTAAACGTCCTCATAGCCGTCCTCCCCCGTACTAGAGGCGGATACCATATAATCTAAATTCCCTAGTCGACCGCCGTATCGGAGGAAGGCGTCATGAATGCCCGCCGTACCACCGGTCAGCCGGGTGGAAGCGCCTTTATACTCGGACGGACTGCCAGTTTGAATGTTGATGACGGCCTGTAAGGCGTTCGAGCCGTAGGCGGCGGCGTCAGGGCCTCGGATAATTTCTATGCGTTCCACATTTTCCAGTGGAACGGGGAGATTGTTCCAGGTAATGACTCCCCGCGCGTATTGAAAAATACGCTGTCCGTTGATGAGCAATAACGTGCGGCGTGCATACTCATCGTTGAGGCCATGATAAGCGGCCGTCGGTAAGGAATTAATCTTGATACCCACTGCAAAGCCAGGTACCAAGCGCAGGACATCAACCAGCCGTCGCGCGCCCGATGCTTCGATCATGGCGCGATCGATAACCGTGACGGCGCTCGCGGATTCGTCGAGGGGCTGCGGCAAGCGAGACGGCGTTAAGACCACTAAAGGCTCAGTCGATTGATCCACTTGCGGCTCTGTGAGCGAATGGTCGCCAGCCGGGAGCCGTGCCGGGAAAAGCGCGATCAGAGAGAATAACCAGACAACGCCTGTTTTCATGGACCTCACTCCGTGCGTAAAACGCCCCATCACCGCTCGAGAACAACACTCAAGCTGTGGGAGCTAGGTCCACCGCGTTATGATGCAACCCAACCTGGATGTTAAGAGACTGTGAAAATCAATCTTGTCACGCTTCCAGAGCCTGTTTACAACCTTGGATCGTCATGTTTTCACAGCCGAACTGCATAAAAAACTCATCGCAGACAAGAGCGAGCTGGGAACATAAATCCGATGCTGGCTCTCCGTCTCTGAGCGCGATTCTAACCGCCTGCGCCGCCGCGTCAATCCGTTCTAACCCTAAATTGCTGGAACCTGATTGCAAACGGTGTAGCAATCGGTCAAGTGCGTCCCAATTTCGCGTGGCTTCAGCTGCGGTGAAAGCGTGTTTTTTCTATCGGTAGGGCGGCGTGGAATTTTGAATGAGCCGCAAAGCCAGAGCGGAATCGCCTTTGCAAGAAGCCAGGGCTTTTTGGTAATTGAGGATCGCCAATCCTGGTTCCATGATGACTATTCCATCATTAAACTGTGTAAGTTCAGTTTACTGTCGCTTGTTATCCGGCGCAATCATCATAATCAGCGGTAGGGGTGGTGGGTGGGTAGCTTTTTCCCGTCATACCCCGGCCCTCTGAAAGATGTTGCTATACCGTGTAAATTAAAGCTATGTGGGTCTTAAGCATATTGTGCGGTATTGGCCTTTTGTTTTGGCTGGGGGTGTTATTTGAGCGAAAGCTCGTTGCGATGGTTAGCGCCTTGGCGCTTGCATCGGCCGGCGGCTTCTTTCTAGCATCCGGATACATGCCTTGGCACAGTGTGCCGGCGTTCGCCGCCGTGGCGGTCTTGGGGTGGGGTTTAAAAAAACAGCCTTGTTCCATAGATACGTGTGTGGGCTGGACGCTCTTTATCGTCTTTCTCCTGCTATTAGGCTTTCATCAACTTCCGGGTTTCTCTCCTTATTCGGTCGCGATGGATGGTTCTGTTCTTCAGTTTTGGCCTCAGAAAATTTTCTTATTGTTATTGGTAGTACTTAGGGTTTTGCGCCCCGTTCGACCGATGCGCCAGATTCGACGGTTGGGATCACCGCCTGTCATCTTCGGCGGCTTGCTCTGCCTGACGCTCGCGGTTTTAATACCGTTAGCGCTGCTGTCGGGCTATGCCCGATGGGGATGGCCCTCCTTAACTGGCCTAACGTACCTGTATGGCCTAGCCTACAATTTGGTGTTCGTATGTATTGTGGAAGAAAGTTTTTTCCGAGGCATCATTCAAACGGCTCTGAGCCGCTGGCTTCGTTCCCGGCGTTGGCCTTTGGCCGACGGCTGGGCTGTGGTCGCTGCCAGTCTGTTGTTCGGCATGGCTCATCTAGGAGGAGGCGCTGCTTTCGTGCTGTTGGCGACGCTAGCGGGATTGGCATACGGCACGGTGTTTTACGCTACCCGCCGCATCCACTATGCCGTTCTGCTGCATGTGACCGTCAATGGGGTCCACCAAGGGCTGCTGGCGGGTGGCTCTGCCGGTTCCAGTATTCATCTTGGCTGACCCATGTCCCAGCGTAAGAAGCGAGCCGCCGAGTTGCATCACCTGCTGGCGGAGCGTTTCCCCAAAGCTTTTCCGGCGGACTACAACGATCTCCTGCCACTCAAAATCGGTGTTGAAGCAGATATTATCGGCCGGTTGGGCTCGCTTGGCGAGCAGATTGATCCCTCCCTGCTGCGGCGGGTGATGGCTAATCATACCGCTCGCGCCGGCTACCAGTTGGCGGTGCTCCATCGGCCTGGCGGCCACCGCCACGACCTCGATGGAAACCCGGTTGACCCGCTCGATGCCCGCGCTCGCGCCGAGGCGATCCGATTGTTGGCGGAACACCGGCAACGGCACAAGGAAGCTTCGGATCGCCTCAAACAACATAACGCCCTGAAGAAACGGGAGCAGAACGCTAAAGCGGCGCGGATCGCCGAACGGGAGCGACAGATTGCCCAAAAGCAGCACTGTCGCGAAAAGAATAAAAGCAACCAGCTGATAGACCCGGAGCAAAAAACAGTGTTGGAACGCGGGCGCAAAACAGAGGAGCGGTCGGATGCGGCACCCTCTCTACCCGCTGTTATCTTCCGCAAGCGCCGGCGTATCGAGCCCACTTAAGAGATCGTGTCGTCTTTTTTTCCTCGTGAGCGGCGTTGGCCGCTACGATGGATCGTGCCCAAACTACGCGTGTGCGGGCGTTTGGCGGATAGGGGAGGCTGATGTTCGGGCGCCGGATTACTTTCTGCCTCCAGCAACTCGCTTTCGCCGCGCGCGGCTGACGACCAAGACTTGATCTTCGTAAAATCGATCCCTTCCAATTGGGCTTGCTGCTGTAGCAGATTTTGATAGCGCAACCATGCCTCACGCGGTTTGTTCAAGACGATGTAAAGCAGCGAAGCCGTCAGCGCTCGAACCTGGTCGCTCGCTGGATAACCGCGCGACCACGCATAGCCGGCCCGCCGCTCGACGCCCATCCACAGCGCGAGTTCGGAAAAGGTAAAGGAGATGCCTAGATGGGTGCGCAGAGCTTCTTGTAGGTCAATCGGTTGGGGGCCAAGCCGCGCGAGTTCCGGCATCGCATCGAGCAAGCGTAGGTGCAAGATGATCGGCCGGCTGGCGATGGGTTGTTCGGGTGTTTTACGCCAGGCATACCATGTGACCATGCTGATGCCGAGTATCTCGCAAAACCGGTTGGTGCTAATGCCAAGTTTTTCTCGCAATCGCTCCAGATCGCTCGTCATAACCAGTTGATCGGGCAGTAGTAAAATTTCAGCAGGCGACTCGTTTTTGATGTCGTTTGAGGATATCAAATGTTCCTCAGGCGGGTGCGCGCTGGGCGATTTAGCCCAAACAACAATTCGCGCTCGCTCGCTGACCACAGACTGCGGAATGGCGAAAGCCGTCAATTCGCACGTCGTCGTTTTGCCCTTGCCCCGCCAAGCATCCCGCCACGACGCCGATTGGGAGTGGCTTAACGCTTCCAGCCGGCGCTGCGTCATCAACCCATCCACGACGTAATTTGCTAGTCGCGTGTTTACCGCTTGTTGCGGTTCGATCCCGATCACTTCTGAAGCTGCTTGATTCAAGTACCAAATGACGCCTTGAGGTGAGACTTCAAAAGCGGGCTGGCTGCCTTGCTGCATCGCAATATCCAATAAAGAGGATATTCGGGCGGCGTCGTTCAAGCTCGCTACGAGGAGTCGCGCGAGGGATTCAGGGGAAGACGTCATAAGTTCGGCTGGACCGAGGAGTTGTGGAAAGGACTCAGGAGATAGGCGCTCGATGGCGAATAAGGTTTCTATTATGGCAATAAACGCGCGATTTTCCTATAAAAAGTCACATACAAATGACGATTTTGGGGTCGATCTATCCGCATCCAAGGAAAAATCCTTGAAGGTTTTTGATGGATTTTTCACTTCTATTGTTATACGTATATTACTTTTATATTTATAATAAATTTTTATAATTATTCGGATGAAATTTTTTTAATTAAATTTATGTTTACATATTTATTTTTAGGGTAATATTAAATAAATATGAGTTTTAAAATATAAAGACTGTGATCTAGTTTTCTTAAATTAATTAGGAAAAATTTTCATGATCAAGTGCTGGTGTATGTCAGCGGCATTGATAACGGTTCCTGTTGCTAACGCCGCACCTCCCGTCTATGACGGCTACGCCGTAATCGCGGAAGCGCCCGTTGCCACCGACCTCGAACAAACCGTGTACACGCAGGTTCGAGGCCGGAGCGTGCTGGAAGGGTTGCTGGAGGTTTTGCACGGCACGGGCTACCGAATGGCTGGCGAGAGCGCCGCCGACCCAGAGATCGGCCGGCTGTACGCCCAACCCTATCCTGAAAACCAGCGAAGCATCGGGCCAATTGAACTGGGCGCGGCGCTGGAACGGCTGGCCGGTCCGGGGTGGCAACTGGTGGTTGATCCGGTCAATCGGTTGGTGAGCTTTGAAGTGAAACCGAGTTATCGGCAACGCACGCCAGCCCCCACCGCGACCGACACACCGCTGGCGCCCCGGTTGGCGGAACCCGTCGCCACCCGAGGGGAGCCCTAATGAACAAAACCCTACTGCTACTGATCCTGATGAGTCCTTTGATGGGCTGTGAGAGTGTGTCTGTAGAACCTACGCCGTCGCTCTATCCGCAACGGGATTTAACAATACGCTGGCCAGAACGCCAGTATTGGCAAGCCCCCGCCAGTTTTACAGGCGTACAAACGCCCCACGCGGCCGACACGGACGGAACACCGCGGTCAGCCCCGGTGACGCCTGCCACCGCACCGGTCAAAGCCACGGGCCACAAGCCACGCCCTGGCCGTCGGTTGCGGACAGCGTGTGCAAAAAAAGGGTCGTGTTGATGAGACCCTTTGCGTGGTGGATACCGCTTTTAGTGCCGATCTGTCTAAGTCAGGCCCAGGCGCAAACGGCCGTTCAGAACACCCCAGTGGCCTACAGCACCTGGGGGACACCCAGTGATGAGGCCCTGGGCGCGCATTGGGATTTAACGCCGGAAGACGTCAAGCGCTACAACGCCTACATGGCGGTGGAAGGACGGTATTTCTATCCCCAGGTCGATCCGGTCATGGTCTTGGGACTGATTGAAACCGATCCCGACCGCCGCGCGCAGTTCGCTGCGAAATATTTGGCGGCGGAACGACGCCGGATTGAGCAACAAACCGTCTTTGCCACGCTGGCCGCCGAGGTACAACTCAAACGTTTTGGTCTTGAAAAGCTGGTTGATTTTGCCACCGTCCCTGGCGCACGGCAAAGTCCTGACTATCTAGCGGCACGGGCGCAACGGAGCGAGGGACGCAACGGGGCATTTTCATCGGTTGCGGCGTCCACCCGTCCGTCCCCGGCGTTGCCAGGGGCATCCGTCGCGGCGTCTACACCGGCCCGTCCCGCCCTGGACCCCTCGGCGGAACCTGCCACGCCGCAAGCGGGTGATGATGTTGATTTGTTAGTGGAGGCGGGCTGTACCACCGCCTGTTATGCCAAGCTCACCGACCTTTTAAAAACCCCTGTAAGCCGTATTCATATTTACGGTCGAGGCTTTAAAGACAACCACGCCTTTATTCGATGGTTAAACCAGCGGCCCGGTGATGCGGCTTTACACGCGCAAGAGGAGAAACGGATCGAGCCGCGCCGGTTTGATGCGTTGATGTTCGGCGACCTGGCCACCTCCAAAGCGCCCGTGGCGTTATTGCGCCGCCACGGGGTGTTGGTGGCGCGGCTGTGACATGGGCCGTCTCCTCGTGAGTCTTCTGATTGTTCTCCTGACGGCCTGCACGGGCAAGCCGCCGGTCGAGACGCAGAAACGCCCGACCGTGCCGCCGCCGGAACGCGTGATGAGTGATTTCTTTAATCCCACCTCTCAATCCGCGCTAACGCAGGGTGGGCGCGCCATCACCGGCCATGTGCCCACCCCGATGCCCGTCACGATCCCCGAGCCGGTGCCGGTGAAGGCGTTATCGGCCTCCCAAGCGGCACGACGGGCGTATTTCACGCCGCTCATTAATAGTGTGGCGCTGAGCGAAGGGGTTGATCCGGCATTGCTTCATGCGGTGATCACCCAAGAATCGGGCTACAAGCCGGGGGCTGCGTCCAATAAAAAGGCGGTGGGTTTAATGCAACTCATTCCTGGAACCGCACAGCGCTTTGGCCTTCAACCGTGGGAACGAACCGATCCCGCCAAGAATATTCGAGCGGGCGCCCAATATCTGAAATGGTTGATCAAACGCTTCAATGGGTCTTTGGTCTTGGCCATTGCCGGCTACAACGCCGGGGAAGGGGCGGTACAAAAGTACGGCAATCAGATTCCGCCATATCGGGAAACCCAAAACTACGTGCGGTGTGTGCTGGCCTATTACCACCGCTATCAACAACGCAGTCGAGACCAGACCCTGGCGATGACGAATCCAGCGCATCGCTTAGAACGCGCCAGCGGCCATCCGGCGGAAGAACCGCGAGACCGAATGCGAGACACCTCCGATATAGGCCAGCCATGAAAACGGCCCTTCTTGCTACCGTGTTGTTCTGTACCGGGTTTAACGTCGCCGTCAACGCCGAAGTGCCGCCGGTCTATCAATTGATTGCGGCCAAACACGGGCTGTCTGAAGAAGGCTTATATGGATTAGCGCTCAAAGCATCGGGGCGACAATCGACCTATGTGCCCGCCCCGACCCCGTGGCCGTGGACGGTACGGCTCTGTCAGGCGTCTCGCTGTGAGATCGCCTATCCCGAAACCCGCGAGGCGATGGAAGCGGTATTAGTCGCTGGCCAAGCGGCGCATCTTACGGTGTATGTTGGCCCTCTGGCGTTGCGCTGGGATCCGACCGTCTTACCGTTACGTGCGGCCACGCAACCGCGCGTAACGATTAACGAAGCGGCCCGCCAACTGGCGGCTGCGCTTCGGGACACCCCCCAGTCCCCGTCCGTGCGGACGGTGCCATCACAAGGGCGCATCGCCCGTGCCTTACCGGCTAAGGCCGCCCGCTGGGCAGCCCTCATTGAAAAAGTCGCCGCCGAAGAGCAGTTACCGCCCCGGCTCGTCCATGCGATTGTGGCTGCTGAATCGAGCTACAACCCCACTGCCATTTCGCCAAAAGGGGCGGTGGGGCTGATGCAACTGATGCCCGGTACCGCGGAGCGCTTTGGCGTACCACGCGATGCGCGACACGATCCCGAGCGCAATTTACGCGCGGGAACCCGGTATCTCGGTTGGTTACTGCGCTACTTCAATGGCGATATCACGCTGGCCATCGCCGGTTACAACGCGGGTGAACATAAAGTCGACCGCTACGGTCGACGCATCCCGCCGTATCCCGAAACCCAACACTATGTACAACGGGTCGTCACCTATCTCACCCACACGCCCAACGGAGTACCCAAATCATGACGCGCTACCCCTTTTTCTATTGGCTCCTGCTGGTCGGCTTCAGCGCAGGCCCCACATGCAGTATGGCAGCGCCCTTTGAGGAAGCGCGGCAATCAGCGGATATCGCGGCGTTAATTCAAGAGCTGGATTATCTCATTGACCATACCGAGCGCCTGGCGACGCGGTACAACGCGGATCGCGCCTCGGTCACGTTTAACTACGCGGCTCTCCTGGAGCAATTGCGCCTCACCCGACAGCGCAGCGCGGAATACCTCAATGAGCATCATCAACTGGTTCATGCCGCGCCCCCGCCACCGGTGCAATCGGCCGTGGCGCAGCGGCATTAGCATGAATCCCTTGGATGGGTCGGGGAGCGGCGCGATAGCGGTGGCTGCCCCGTCCCTTGGTGAGGTGTTAAACGTCTTTAATGCGGCCACACAAATCAAAGCCACCGCCATAGCGGGCAGTTTGTTAGCGGTGTGTGTCGCGGTAGGGACGGTCCTTATTCTGGGCTGGCTGCTCCAGGTCGGCTCAGAAACGGTGCGCGGTGGCTGGTCGCGTGCGCCGCAGGTGCTGCTACTGATCGTAGCGGCGTTCATCATCCTTCTCATGGTCCTTGGAGTCTTTTATCAATGACTGCTATGACGTTAGTTTCACCGGTGCTCTCTCCGCTCACGCCTTCAAGGGTCTCCACCCACCGGACGGCGATAACGAGGCGTTACGTGCCCTGGATGACCCTACTGCTGGTCGTGACGGTGTGCCTGTCGTTCATACCCGATCTCGCCCATGCGGTTGAGGGTGGCAATGCCGGCAGCTTTGCACTGGATAAAATCTTACCCGCTTCCATGCTTGAAAAACCCTTTTTGGTGAAGGTCATCACGGTGCTGGTGATGATGGCCATTGCCGGTGGCGTCGTGATGCTGGGTTTTGGCGTGATGGGGGGCGTGGGTGATGTCGTTACCGCCGTGAGTGACGCCCGCCGGCATGGCGAGTGGGGCGTCTTTATCAAAAACGTCGCCTTTATCATTGCCGTTCTTGTCGTCGCGGCGGTGTTGATTGCGTTAGTCATGGAGTGGATGAACAACCTCACCATTAATCCCACCATCACCATCGGTTGAAGGCATCATGAAGCCAGACCAGACACTCCATCAACTGGATCGTGAGCCGCTGGTGTATTTCGGCTGTACCTGGACAGAAATTAAAGCCGCCCTGCATCAATCGGGTGCGGCGGCCGTCATCGTCCTGGTGGGTTTAGTGATGCTCCTGCGCTCGCCCGTCGTGTTAGCCCTGGTGTTGGTGGGGTGGCTGGCCCTAGCGTATGCCCTCTTGCACCGAATTCATCGGTTCCGAGCCGGAAAGCCCTTGTATTTTGAAAGGCACCGCAAAACGGTCAGCGGGGCCGCCTTCATCAAAGCCGGACGCCGCTATCAATACAGTCGGCGCGCTCGACGAGGCCCCCCGGCCAGCCCGCATCCTTGATTTCACGGACTTTACGAGAGCGTGCTGTTATGTCAGACGCCAAGACGTATACCCATCAGATAGAGCAGCAGTTGCGATACCGCAACCGTATTATCTACCTCCTCCTGGCGTTACTTGCCCTATTCGGTATTGGATGGCTGCGGATGCCCACCTTACTCAACGTGCACGTGCCGCCGGATTTAAGTCGGCCCCAGATTATTAAACCTAATGAGATTTGGCCTGCGAACGTCTATGCCTTCGCAGAAAATCTGATTACACAGTTGAACTACTGTCATGAAGATTGCGCGGTTGATTATCCCAAGAATCTCAACGCGATTCGGGATTACATCACCGAGCGCTGCCATGCCGATCTTCATCTCCATCAGCAGCGTAATGAAAGCCTCTACAGCAGCCGTACCCGCCGCTTGCTACCGGGGGCTGAAAGCCTCTTCGATCCAAAAAACGTGACACGCCTCGGCAAAGACGCCTGGGAAGTCCATATGGAATTTTTGCTGGAAGAACACGTTAAAGGCATCGAAACCCGTAACCGTCGTTATCACTATCCGATCCGCATCGTGCATTACGCCACCCCCTTGGAGCGCAATCCCTATCAACTGGCGTTTGATTGTTACCTGCCACCGGGGCCGCAACCCGTGGACACTGTGGCGGCGCCAACGCCCTAAAGGACACTCGCGATGACAACCCCTGTATCGACCCACATGTTACCGAGGGTGCTACGGCGTCCGGTCTGGACGCTGGCGTTCGTGTGCGGGCTGGCCCTTACGGCTCAGGCCCAATCGCCGTCAAACCCCTTACCCTCGACTCCTGCCCCGACGATAGGGGGCCTTACCGTGGGGTCGGTCACGACGCAACCCACGACGTTCAACAGCGCCCCATCCGCCACGTCCGTCGATGCGGCGGTCGCGCCGACGCCCACGGCAGCGCCGGTATCGCCCACCGCAATATCCGCCGAGACGGCCACGACACCGGTCTCCGGGCGCGCGCCTGTAGCCCCAGGGCCCCCAGGGCCGACCGCACCGACAGCCACAGCCCAGGCCCTCTGGCAAGGTTCGCCGATACCGCTTCGACTCAAAGTCGGCGCGGAACGCCGCATCGATTTCCCGGAACCCATCGCGGATATCGATATTCCGAACACTGTGGGCCGTCAATCCCGCATCGTGCTCTCACCCACGGGCCAACTCCACTGGCTGGCACGGGAACCCTTTGCCGCCGTTCGGGTATTGGCCACCGCCGTCAGCGGCACGTTGTATCAGTTTGATGCTGAAGCCCACACCGACGGCGACACGCCAGACCCGCTGGTTTTACGTGATCCGATCCTAGACGCCACTGCTGATGCCAAGGCCAATGCACCGACGGATCAAGCACGCTTGGAAGCGGCGGCGGGGGCCTTGATTCCGGCCTTTTTGCAACAAGGCGCGGGCGCCTCAGGCGCGGCGGGGGCAACAGCACGCCCTGATTATGCGACCCTCACCCGTTTTGCACTGGCGCACTATTCCGGACCTGCCCGGTTGATTCCCAAGCTGGATGCGACTCGGGTTGATGTACGACCCATCGCGGTACGCGACTGGGTGCGGCTACCCGCTACGGGCCTTGCCATCACGCCGTTACGGCAATGGAAAGTGAATAACCTCCATGTCACGGCGGTCGGCGTGTACAACGGCAGCGACACGGCAATTCCTTTCGAGCCCAAAGCGCTACGAGGGCGCTTGCTGTTCGCCGCCGCCCTCCACCCCACGGTCGCACCGAAAGGAAGCGGTCATAACGGTAGCGTCTGGGCCGTCATCACAGAACAACCTTTTAATCAGGCGGTGATCCCTCATGTCACTCCCCTCGTTCTCCCTAAGTAAATGGGCGGTGGTGGGCCTGGGCACCGCCTTGCTCGGTGGCGTCTACTGGCTGACAGCGCTCAATCCTGCTCCCACCGCACCGTCAAAAGCGCGTACGGAAACCCCCACGCTACGGCGGGGTGATGACCCGACGTATGCCGATGAGTTGCGCACCATGAGCGCGCTGCTGCAAGACATGCGCTACCGGTTTGATCAATCCGAAAACCAGCGCCTGCTGGCACAGGAACAATCGGCCCGCGACATGAAAGAGGCGGTGCGCAATGCGACTCAACAGTCCAAACAAGAGGTCGACCGCCTAGCGCAGACCTTGCGCGAAACGCGCGAAGCGGCGGAACAGAAAATCAAAGAGGCGACGGCGGCGGCTTCACAAGATCCGCGCTTAAAAGCAGAGATTGAGCGCCTGACGCGGGAAATCAATGAACTGCGAGCCACGCCGGCATCCCGCCGTGACAACCTTCAAGGCCAAGGGTCGGGGAGTAGCACGAACCATGCCAAAGCCGGGGGTGACTCCGAAGCGAATCGTGTCATCACGACACCGCGGAGACCAAACAGGTTTTACAAAATGATACCGGCCCGGGAACACCGCAACTGGCGCCGGGTGTCTTGGACGGATTGCGCCAGGTGAGCGGATTGGAGGGCTTGGCGGATCGCTTGGCCGGCGCTACCAGCCATGAGAATGCGGGAGCGGCGTCGACGGCCCGCACCCGTTTGACCACGGGTCTTGGGGGTGATTACATGACCATCACGCCGTATATCGCGGGTGGTGGGACCGCTCGCGCCTTGGCGACGAACCCGCGCCAACCGGTGGCCACCGTATCGTACCAACCCAAACGCTATCCGTTCACGGTCAAAGCCGATAAAGACGGGGCCTCGGCCGTCATTCCCGTGTACACGATCCCGGATGCAGCCACCCTGGTCAACAATGCGATGATGACGCCGCTGGTGGGTCGCGTCCCGTTTATGGGCCGTCTGACCGATCCGTTCCGCTTCAAGCTCATCACCGGCGCCGCTAATCTCGCGGCCAATGGCTTGCACATACCCGGTATCGCCAACGCCGTCTGGACGGGCTATGCCGTCGGGGTGAGGGAACAATCGTGCGTGCGCGCGTATGTCGATACGGTCACGTTTGTCTTTACCGATGGCCGCATCCATACCGTCCATCGCGGTAAGGGCAACACGGGATCGGGTGGCGCTGTGTCTGTCAATGACAATCTGGGCTATCTCACGGACCCGTGGGGGAAACCCTGTCTGCGGGGCCAATTCTTCGACAATGCCGGAAGCTATTTAAAAGATCGTGGCATCGCCGCGTTTCTGGATGGCCTGGCGAATGCCTACGCCAATTCCCAGGTCACGGTAGATCGCTCGGCGTATGGCCTTAACAGCTATGTCTCCGGCAATACCTACGAATACGCCCTCGGTAAAGGGATCAGCGGCGCCACCGGCGAAATTGCCAATTACGTTCGCGAACGCGCCAGCGATGCCTTTGATGTGGTGTATGTCCCGCCAGGGCAGAACGTTCAAATTTTCGTTGAAGCGGAAATACCGATCAACTACGACACCGCTGGTCGCAAATTGCAGTACGCCTATGGCGAGGGAGGTTCGTATGCCCCGTTGGATTAATAATGCCTACCGCCTGGTGGGGACGAGTTGGCTGTGCATGGCCTTAGTCGGCTGTTCGCTAGGGCCACGACCCAAAGACCTGTTACCGGATGAAGGCCCCACCACCCGGGAGGTGTATGACCGCCATATAAGCGGGCAGATCGCCACGCCGATCACGACCCCGCCTGCCACCACCTCATCGCACGGGGGGGTGTTCTAATGTGCGCTCACTCACTAAAGCGGATCATGGCGATCACCCTGATCGCGACGTTGGCCGCCTGCCAAACCCCGCCACCACCCGCTGAGCCGATCCAGGCGGATGTGCACTTTGACGAAGGAGCCGTACCCGTGGCCGCCGAGGCCCAGTCCGCCACCGCCAGTGGAACGAAGGCCTTGGCCGCCTTTCAGCAAGATTTTCAGCAGGTGCCTAATCCCGACATTCTGGGCTATGTCTACCCGCACTTCAGCGGTTCGTTGCCGGTGCCGGGGTATTACACCGCGTTTCCTTTGCGTGACCGGGCCCATTATGCCCAACTGGGCGAAGGCCACTACCCAGGAGTGGCCCCGTGAACGTCAATCCCGCCGCCTCGGATTATGTGGCCGTGCATTGGTGGCAGCAATTGCTCCATCGCTTTATCGGCGATTGGCCGTTACGCGGCGCCACGGTCCCGTTCGATCAAGAAACGTTCCGTGACCTGTTTCGCGTCTATCCATCCTTTTCCGATTTTCTACCGCTGACCGGTTATGACGCTGAAAACGGCGTTTTTCTGCTCGATGACGGGGTTTCCGTCGGTGCGGCCTTTCGGCTCTTTGCCGCGGATTTAGATGCGCGCTCGCCAGAACGACAAGCCGCTTTTCGTGCCGAACTCGATCATGTCTTACGGCTATTACCGATGGATGATGATGAGTTTCCGTATGTCGTGCAGATCTATCTGGAAAATCGAGAGCCCATCAATCTGGCGAGCCTGCTAGAAGCGGCCACCGACCCTGAGATTCGTGAAACCGCGTTTTCAACGGCGTGGTTTGCAGAAACCCGCACACATTTTGACTTGATGTGCGCGCCCCGAGGCCTGTTTGAAGATGCCCGCATTAGCCATTCTGGCGAACAACCCAAAGGGTGGCGGGCCGTCGAGCAACAGATTCACGCGTGCATCTTTCGCAAAGCGCCCGCGAAGGAATGGAAGCATCGGCGCTATACGTCGGCGCAATTATTCAATCAAGCGATAGGCCCGTGGCTCGGTGGTCTTGAAGGGTTGGGTCTTGGCGTCAAACGGTTGGATGAAGCCGAGGTACGGGCCTGGCTCTTGCCGCTATTAACCCCCCACGTCATGGGATATGCCACCCCCACGGCCTATGTCAATGACCAACCGCTGCCACCGCCGGAGCAGCGCGGCGCCGGGTGGGATTTTGCCCAGCACCTGGTGCAGATTCCGCCCGAACCGATCAAACACCGCGATGACGAACGCGACCGGGGTGTCTGGAAATTCGGGCCAAGCTACCAACGCTACCTGACACTGCACGGCATCGCGTTTACCCCAGTCGATGGGGTATTCACGTTGGATCGACAAGTAGATCGGGCGGTGACCGCCTGCCCGTGGGATCGCCTGCCGCCCGAAACCGTGATGTGCTGGACGTTGACCCCCCGTTCCCCGGTCGTCATCGAAACCTATCTCGATGGCCTGCAAGTCAAGGTTGAAAATACCCGCTCGGATAGCGCTGGAGCCGCCGCCGAACAACTCCAGGAGGCGCGGGCCGCCCTACGAAACGATCAACGGATTTTCAGTCTCCAAATGGGTCTTTATCTGCGCGCGAGCAGTTTGGCGGAGTTGGATGAACGCACCCAAGTCGCCGGTAATGTCTTGGGGCCGGTCGGTTTATCGCCGATTCCGCCCCGCTACGATCTGATTGCCGATGACAGTTTTGTGCGCAATCTGCCGTTTGTCTATGACCCGCGGTTTGATCGTACCCACAGCCTCCGCGCGCGATTGGCCTACACTGGCCATATTGCGGCCGTATTACCGTTATTTGGCCGCTCCACCGGTACGGGGCATCCCTGTTTCGTCGGATGGCACCGACGCGATGGCCAAACCTTTAACATCAATTTCTATGATCCGCGAGACCGGCGCCGGGTGGCCCACACCGTTTTATTTGGTCCCACAGGTTCTGGCAAATCAGCCACGGCTATTGGCATGGCGCTGTCGTCGATGGCCGTCAATCGCCCCCGTCAAATCATCATCGAAAAAGGCAATTCGTTTGGATTGATGTGCGCTTATTACAAAAGCTTGAACGTACAAGTCCGTGAAATCCTCTTTAATCCCAACCGCGATGTCTGTTATCCGCCGTATGTCGAAACGCAGAAAGCATTAGCCGAGCATCGTCAAGAGTTACACCTGGAAGACGATGACGATCAGCGCTCGTATTTAGCAGAAATGCTTTATATGACCGAACTCATGATTACCGGCGGTCGCACGCGTGAAATTGAGGCGCTCACCGTCTCTGATCGAGCCGCCATTCAAAAGGCTTTGATTAACGCACTCGAAGCCAGTGAATTAGCCGGTCAACCCCATGCGCGCCCGTGGGATGTGTATCAAGCCTTGCGCCAAATGGCCAACGATGAACAGATCCCGGAGATTCGTCTCTCCATGCGCCGCATGGCCGACGCCATTGAATTATGGACGCAAGGTCCGCGCGGCCATTTTTTCAACCGCTTCGGCGTCGGTTTTGATCCGGCGGATGATGTCATTCATATCGACCTGGGGATGCTCACCGGGAGCGGTAATGATGACATGCTGGCGGTCGCCATCTTGTCACTACTGGCGACGATCACTGCCTGGAGTGAACGTAATCAAGCCTCTGGCCGGCACACGGAGGTGTGGTTTGATGAGGCCCACTACATCAGTAAAACCGAACTTACGGTGAAGGGTTTTATCGTCGGCACCAAGGTTTGGCGCAAGCTCCATACCTGGCTCACCTTTGCCACCCAGGACTTTTCTGATACCAGCGATCTCGCCCGCCAAATCCTATCCCAAGCGGAATTTTGGGTGCTGCTGTCAATGGGCGCGGATGAAAGCCGTAAGATCGCGCACTTTCGGGACTTATCCGCCGAAGAACAACACCTGATCACCATGGCCCTGAAAGAACCCGGTCACTATGTCGAGGGCGTGTTGTTTTCGGAAAAATGCGCGCCCGCTTTATTGCGTTTCGTGCTACCCGCGCTCGCGCTCGCGCTCGCTCAAACCGACGGTGAAGAAAAGAATCGGCGGCAGCAACTGATGAAAGAACACGGCATTAGCGAACTCGCCGCCGTTTTCAAAGTGGCGGACGAGATTACCGCCCGTCGTCGTCAGTATGCACTGGAGGAGGAGGGCGCATGACCCCATTTCGCCAAACCACGACCCCTGTTTCCGCACCCCTCTTGCCGTGGTTACTCGCCGCCGCCTTAGCAATGGGGCCTGTCCTCGGCCCACGGCTACGACCGGTTCTCAATCTCATCCCCGTCGCGTCTGCGCAAAGCCGCATCGATGAACTAAAAAGGGCAAAAGGGAGCGGGGTACGTTCTGACGATATTCCCACCGGTGAAAGCGGTTGGGCCTTTCGACTCGGTAGCGGTGCGGACACCGATAACTTGATTCCGGCGACCTACAGCCAGAAATACGATATTTCAGCCAATTTCAGCGCCGGTTTTGGCTACACCTGTGGCGCGTTTGATCCCTTTGATTCCGTCGAGCAAATGATCAACTCGGCCATTGAGAAATTCAAACAGTTGCCGCAGAAATTTGTACAAGCCGCGCAAGCGGCGGCGGTGGGGGTTACCGGCCTACATCTTAAACAAGCTCAATCCCTCCTTGTATAACGTCGTCACCAAGCAACTGGATGAAGCGTTTCGGTTGTTTGATGTCAATTTTAAGGATTGCCAACAAATCGAGCGCGAAGTGGCCCTGGGGCAAAACCCCTATCACAACCTGGTGCAAGCCGGCGTCAGCGACCGGATGCGGGTAGAGCTGGGCTTTGGGGGTTCCGGCACGATTGACGATCGGATGCGGACGGTACGCACCGAAAGCGCAAAAAACGGCGTCGTGATGGCCGATGGCAAACGCTATGGCGGCGAAGGCCAACCGCCGGTTGAACCCACTAAAAATGTGCTGCAAGCCGGTTATAACCTGTTAGTCGACCGGGGGGTGGGCGAATCCGGTGAGCCAGGCTCTGGCGCCAATGCCAAACATCCCATCACAGTGCTCTTTAAATCACCCGATGAATTGGTCAAATTCATCACGGATATCTACGGCAATCAAGCATTTACACTCACCAAAACCGGTCCTACCCAATCAAAGCCGGGGACCGGGTATTTAAAAAATTACATCGAAACCCGTGACAACACGATTGATGAACTGCAGAAATATGTCCGCAAAGAGACTGACCGCAAGGCGTTTGAAGAGAAAACTCGGCTGTTGGTTCCGCCGGCGGCTATCGATGAGATGCGTCAATTGCCGCCCTACGAGCAGAGTATCGCGATTGACGATCAAGCCCGCACCTTTGCGCTGGATCAGCTCAAGCTCAAATACGACTATGCGTTGCAAGCCCTGCAAACGGGGTTGCAAGAACCCAATATCGCCCAGAGCGAAGCCTACGAAGTGGTGTCACGGGAAGCCACCAAGCTGCGCTATACCATGCTGGATGACATCCAGCATATCAATACCGCGCAGTTCTTGCGCTGAGGCCCGCGGGTATGTGGCGCAAAATGGGGATCGTCGCGGGCGTTGTCGTCGCGCTAGCCGGGGTCACGTTTCTAGCCCCGCGCCTGTTGCAGACCGTGAATACCGGCCATTTGAATACCCTTCAATCCATGACGGACACCATCTGGTGGCCCGCCACCCTCGCGCGCGTCGGGGTGTATGCGGTGCTGGGTTGGCTCGTCTACCCCGCCTGGATCGATGGCCACCGACGACAGGTGCACGACACCCTCGCGACGTTGCCCGGCGATCGGGCGGAGACTGGGGCGTCCCGTGCACAGCTCGCCGCCCGACTGGCCGTATTGGCTTCCGCACGGACGCGGGGTCATTGGATTTTCCTCTCCTTGGTGGGCAGTGATCTGCTGATCGCCCAGCTCCCCTATTACCTGACTCAACACTAGGGCCTACGCGGTGAGGCAGCCATGACATTATCCGTAAGTGGCATCCTGGAAGGGTATCTAACGATCTACGGCTGGCAGGTTTATACCTCCCTGTTTTTGCTGCTGGTCGCCGTCGGTGCGGTGTTGTATCCCATTGCCCGGATTGTTTTTGACGCCACCCTCCATTTCACCGAAACCGGCCAGAGCCCCGCACTGGGTGCACGGGCGCTCATCATCCGCTTGATGATTTATAGCCTAGTCCTCATCCTCGGTCTGATCCCGGTCGTTCCACTCTCTGTGAATGCCGTCAATGTCCAAAACCGCTGCGGTCGGGAAGCACTAGCCAGCTTGGGGCAACGCTATGAGTTTTTGAAAAACACCAGCGAAGGCAGTTTGGGTGGGGCCAAAGACGCGCGGGCGCCGCTGCTACCGTACCTCGCAATGGCCTTGGCCTCCGGCTTTAACGCCGTACTCAATAAAGCCACGCCGTGCTTGGTGGATCTCACCAACTTTAGCATGGCGCTCAATCTCCTGGATTTCAGCGCCGCTGAAGATCCCAATGCGTTACGCACGTCCGTGGATCGCTTCGAGCGCGAATGCGGTCGCCGCGCGCGGGAGATTGCCGTGGGGTTTTTAGATGGCAAATATCTCGGCGGCGATGGCCGTAAATATATGGAGGATCAGTTAGCCAAATACGGCCCGACATCCCAAGAGCGCCAAAAACAACTGGTCTACTTCGGCTCCAAGTTCTTTCAAGAGGTGTTTTATAAAACGTGTACCGGCGGCGATCAGACCTCTCCCGCCGGTCTACTCTGCACCATGTTACCCCTGCGGGCGTTGCAGCCTGTCCCCGGCTTCCCGTATGACGCCACCCGTGATAGCGATGCCAGTGAAGCGCAAGCCGCACGGGGTGAAGGATTCCCGACGTGCCAGGAGTGGTGGAATGACAGCGCGAATGGCTTGCGCGCCCAACTGGTAAAAGCCGGGGGCGACGCGTTAAAGAATAAAGCGGCTGGCCTAACCATCAGCACCTGTCCGGGGAAAGCCTTTATTCCAAGTTCGCTCTGCACCTGGATCGGCACCCTCGTTAATGACATCCAAGACGGTCAGGATGTCGTTGTCGAGCAAATGATGTTAGCCGGGAAACGGCAATTAGCGTCACAAACCCCGGAAATCAGATGGGGAACCGGTGTTGCTATGGGTGGGTTGTTTCTTTTTAGCGATGTTGCAGAAAGCGTCGCCCAACAAGCCGCGGGCTACTGGGCGCTGCTGTACATCATGAAAGTCGGCTCTGCCCTACTACAACCCTTCCTCTTAATGACGGTGTTCTTGCTCTGGGGCGTGTTTCTGGTGTTCGGTGAAATGCGCGGCATGATGATGGTCAAGGGTATGATGCTAATTTTCGTCTTAAGCATCCTCCCAGGCTTGTGGGGATTTGCCGATTACGTCGACGACCAGCTCTTCCTCGCTCTCTTTCCCAACGCGCCTCCAATGAGTGGTATGGGCATCCTTAAAGAACTGATGACCAATCATTCCACCATAGAACGCATCTTACTCGGCTTTACCACAATGGTCTTTTATGTGGTGTTGCCCTTATTAATGTTCTACCTCATTGCTGAGGCGGGTGGGCCGCGATCAGCTAGCAATATGGCCAGTGTTGGGATGGATTCACCATCTCGTGCCCAAGGAGGGATGGTCAGTGGCGGTGCCAGTAGTGCATCGATGCGCTCTTGGGCAAAACCTAGCTTGAAATAGCACAAATACTAATCGGACTTATGGTTGTGCCAGGTATTGTGGGGAAACATATGAAATATCGGATCGTTAGCAATTTCTTGTTCTGTTGGCCCAAAAGCTGGAGAGGGGAAATTAACGCTTCGGCGCTTACCCGTTCCTGGCCCCAACCGCAGAGAAGCCCACACGGCCGCGATGATCAGGCCGATGCTGAGCAGGGCATCGCTACCGTATTTGATCCATATCCAGCCAGCGCCAAGCGTTACCACGATCAGTATGAAGCGCTGACGTACTGTCTTTTGGTCTTCCATGGGTTCATGCATCGGTTCGCTCCTATAAGTCTGATGCGGGGCTTATCACAACCGCTCTTGGTAGTCAAGGCTTGTTGTTAAAAAGAGGGGTTTTATGACCCAGTGGGATCGTGAACAAGAATTGATGCGTGAAAGAGACCGCTTCCTTGAAGAAGAGCAGCGGCGGCGTTTGGAAGACCAACGACTCGCCGAGGAGCGACGCCTGGCGGAAGATCGCCGTCTTGCCGAAGAGCGGGCGCGGCGTCTGGAAGACCAGCGTCGATTGGAGGCTGAGCGCCTAGCGCAAGACCGCCGTCTTGCCGAAGAGCGGCGGCGTTTGGACGAGGCCCGCCGGGCGCGTGATAGTGAACGCAGCGGTCGGGATAACGGTCGTCCACCGCGCGGTCGTCGTTGATAGGCGCTGGAACCGGTGGCGAATTATCCGATTGAAGCGCTCTTACGACCACCGGTGGAGTGGTCGAGCACGGTAGCAGCCGGTAGTCTGGCGGCGATTGCGTTTCGCGCCCCTGATTTTCTGCTGATGAATGTCAGTACCAGCCGGTTTGTAATGGCTGTCTTGATCGTTGTTGCAGTGATTCGGTTTTACCAAGGATGGCAGGTCGTGCGCTATCAGCGAGGTTTACGGCATAACCGCACGTATCGCATCGCGTCCAGGAGCCTCGCCCCGCAACGACAAGGTCTCTTCCTCGGCCAAGGGTTCCTCTGGACGGCGCGCCATACCCAGCGGCTATGGGATGCGACACGGGCCAGTAACCGCCGCTTTATCGAACCCCGCTTACAGCGATGGTTCCAGCCGGGTCCCAGTCAGCAGCCCGTCATTAGTGGTCTACCCGCCTTGCACGGCGTCGGTTTGCTCGAAGGCGAGCGCCCCATCCACCTACCGTGGGCTGAACGCCAAGGCCATATCTTTTATGTCGGCACCACCGGAGTCGGTAAAACCCGCGCCTTGGAACTGGCGGTCATCCAGGACATTCGCCGGGGGTATCCCGTGATTTGCATGGACCCAAAGGGCGATCCTGATTTGTTTCGGCGCTTGAATGCGGAAGCGGCACGTGCCAAGCGCCCCTTTTACTTCTTTCATCTGGGCTATCCCGATCACTCGGCCCGTTATAACCCCATTGGCCGGTTCTCGCGTATTACCGAAGTAGCCACCCGCATTGCCAACGAGCTACCCAGCCAAGGCAATGCCGAAGCGTTTCGACAATTTGCCTGGCTCTTTACGCACATCATCGCACGGGCGTTATTTGCGCTGGGTGAGAAGCCAGATTACCGGAAAATTCTTCAGTCGATGAATAACATCGAACCGCTGTTGGTTCGTTATTTTGAAGCCTGGTTTGATCGGGAAGGCCCCGACCATTGGCGCGACGACCTGACCTCGGAAAACCGGATGTCGGAGCCACGCGCGGCGTTACCGGGGTATCTGAAAAACCGCGATCCCCGCGCCGTGCAACTGGTGCAGTTTTACAAAGCCCAAAATTGCTACGATCCCGTGGCAGACGGTCTGCGACGGGCCTTTGAATACGACAAAACCTTCTTTGACAAAATCTCTGTCGCCGTACAACCCCTTTTAGAAAAACTCCTGGCGGGACGAACGGGCGAGCTGATCAATCCCAACTACAGCGATGTGGACGATCCACGGCCTGTCCTGGATTGGGAAACCGCGATTCGGCAGCGCGCCATTGTGTACTGTGGTTTTGACGCCCTCACCGATGCCGAAATTGCCGCTGCCGTGGGGCAGGGCTTGATGGCGGATCTGGTCGCCTATGCCGGTGAACTCTATAAACACGGGGCAGGACCAAATCTCGCCACGATTGAAACGTTACCGGAGATCTGCCTGCATCTGGATGAATTCTCGGAACTGGTCCGTGGCCCAGAAATCGTTCAAGCCCTGAATAAAGGGCGTGGCGCCGGTCTGCGGTTTGCCGTTTATACCCAAACCCTGGCGGACATTGCCGCCGGACTTGGCAGTCGGGAGCGCGCTGAACAAGTGATTGGTAATGTCAGCAATACCATTGTCATGCTGCGCGTGGCGGATCTGAAAACCGCGGAGCTTTTGAGCGACCGACTCGGTGACGTGGAAGTCAACATGATGATGCTGGTCTCTGCCGCCACCGCCTCTTCCGAGCCGGATTCGCCGATCCACTTTACCTCCACGATGCAAGATCGGGTATCGACCCAGAAAGCGGTGTTGTTAGAGCCGGGTTATCTCATGCAATTGCCGCGTGGCCATGCGTTTGTACTGATGGCCGGGGGCCAGCTCTATAAAGTCCAACTCCCGGAATTAGACACGCCCTCCCAACGCTTACCCAGCGATCTTGACCAGATTGCTAATGAAATGGAGCGCCGCTATCCGCGCGCGACGGGTGTGGAATTACGGCCTGATGACTCGATCAATCGCGCCGCCCTATGGACGCAAAGCCCCTTTGTCGGGCCAGAGCACTTGCCAGGGTTCAACGGCCCATCGACCGTCCCTGTCACCCCGGCCAGCACGCAGGATTCGGCGGCGGCCCCAAGACCGACGGAGCCACCCATGAGGTGGGGTGAGGAAAGCCTGTGAGGAACCAGTATGAGGGTTATCGCGCGCCGCCGCCGCCGCCCTATCGACGGCCGTGGAGTATGGCGGGTCTTCTGGATCATGCGGCGGGGTTTATCACCGTGACCTTACTGGGCTGGCTGTTCTCGATCCTATTGGAATGGGCCGGGATCGCCTTTGGCTGGTGGCGCTTGCCCGGCGCGGGCCATAGCGAACAGCTGTTACGCACCGAACTCCAGTGGCTTCAGCTTGATTTTACCGCACCGGCTACGGTCCCCCGGCTGCTGGATTGGGCTTATGCCGGGGCGAGTCTCTTGTATCGGTGGTGTGGGTTGGAATGGCTCGTACGGTGGGTGGTCTCCGATCAACCCCCTCTCTGGCCGGGCTTGACCCTGATTCGGGCCACGTTGCGCCACGTCGGGGAGTATGTTCTGGCCTCGGCCTATATCACCCAACTGACGGGCGCCCGTCTGGGGGTGGTCTTACTCGCGATGCCGGCCTTTGCCACCTTAGGGTTAATGGGTGCCATTGATGGGTTGGTGCAACGGGATTTACGCCGCTTCGGCGGCGGACAGGAATCGAGCTTCATGTACCACCATCTTAAAAAGGCGGTGCGCCCGATGTTCTCCATTCCGGTCTTTCTCTATTTGGTTTCGCCGTGGTCGGTGCATCCGACGATGGTCTTTGTACCCTTTGCGTTGCTGTTTGGCTATTTCATGCAGCGCACCTTAAGTAAGTTCAAAAAGTACTTATAGGCATCTATGTGAGTTATTCCAATCGCGCCAATCGGCTGCCGATATTTCTGGCGGGTTTTTTAGCGCTGTTAGCGGTCGTGCTATGGCTTACGTGGTAATACCGCCACGGCCTGGTGAGCACGTCCGTATTGAGGACGGCGCCGCGTTATTGGCGCGCTGCCCGGATCGGCTGACGCGCATCGCGCAATTATCCAGCACCTCAGCGACCCAATTTGCAGCGACCTATCAGCCCTTATTAGTGCGGTGGGCGGCCTATCTGCAATGGCTACCCGATGTCGAGACGCCGGGGGCCACCTTATTAGAACGGCGCTTGCAGGGGGCCGAGCGGATGTTGATACGGCGCCAGGGGTTGATTCTGCCGTTTGGCACTGAACCGGAGCGGGCCGCCCGTGACGCCGATTTGTGGACGTTTGCGGCGTTTAGCGTGGCGTTATTGCGCCGCCTGGGTACCGCCTTAGCCCCCTTGGCCATTGCCCTCTGGTCGGCCCAGCATCAGGCCATCGGCCAGTGGCGGCCCGATCTCCACCCCCGCGGGCTGGCGTCGATTAAAAACGCCGTGGCCTACTGTGTCTATCCCCGTGATAGTTCAGCCGGTGCGGAATGGACGTTATTGGCCGTGGGGGCCTTGTTGCCAGAGGCCGCGCGTCATTGGCTGTGGCGAGAACCCCAAGTGATGGCCGTGTGGAAGCGCGCCCTCATCGCGCCCACGCTGCCCGCACCGCTGCAGCCGTTATTTGCCAGTGAGTCGAGAGACGGGACCGGTTAATCCGTGTAGGGCTAACCGTACCGCGTTTTTTTAATTACCCAGACAGAGGTAGCGCCATGACGACGAGTGTTGCTTTAAACCCACAGGTTAATGAAGGAAGCCGACCGGTCTTACGCCGTGCCGTCGAGTTGGCCACGCATCTGGGTCTTAAAATCTACAATCGTACCTTCCGCCGAATGGACGCCGCTCAGTATCTGGCCCAGGTGATCACGCAACTCCAAGGCGCGGCCAGCCGTCAGTATGCGGCGGAGATTGAGCAGGTCAATGCGGCTATCGGCCAGGAAGTCGAGCGCTTGGCGCTCTTGGTCGGTGCTGAAACACGGCGCTTGCAAAAGCACCTGCACGTACAGCGTGTGGAGAACAAGGCGGACAAGGACACGCTCACCGTTGACTACACCCAACCGGTAGCAGTGGAATTAACGATGCGTACCCCCCAGTTGCGTCGTTACGCAGACCTGATGGCTACCGCTGAAACCATAAGTCGAACGTTAGATATCGCCTGGTATCAGGAACAAGTGACCACGCCTCAACGCCTGGAGCTGGAACTGTTGCTGTTTCGGAATTTCATGCGAAGTTGCACCAACGTAGAACGTTTAGCCTGGGGCCTGGCCCGACGGGTCCAGACGGATACGGCAGCGCCGGGTTATCGGGACATGGTGCGCAAGCGCACCGGCCGTGACCCGATAGCCCTGCCGGCACCCGCTGTCGAGGCGGAAGGGGAGGCGCACATGACCCCGACGGAAGCGGCCCATTTGGCCGCGACTGAAGCGCTGGCCGCGACCTTGTTAACACCACTTGTGGTGGAGGAGGCGAGTGCGACCTCAGTGACTGCGCCGCCTCTGCTGACGGAAACTCCGGTGTCGGTTGATAGCCCCGATGATGGCGTGGCCATACCGACAGTCATCGAGCCTAAAGACCACACATTGGCGGCCCTCGATGCGGCCCCGTCCGTCCCTGATCAACCACCCGTGACACCTAAACGGCGTTCGGTGCGTGATTTGGTGAGCGGTGGGGTTGAGCTATGAAAAGAGCTATTTTTGTGTGTAGCCAAAAAGGAGGGGCGGGCAAGACGACCTTCGCACGGGGCTTATTGGAAGTGTTGCGCTACGAAGGTCGCACGGTGGCGGCGTATGACGCGGACGGTGCGGTGGGCCAGCTCTTTCAATATGAAGGCTTGCGCGATAAGAAGGGCGCCCTAATTTGTAACCAAAATCCGTGTGTGGGCTGTGGCCATTTCGATATTCGCGATGATGATGACCGCGACATACTGCTCAATGCGCTAGCCGATGAGCCGGATGTGATTCTTTTTGACTTGCCCGGTGGCGTTGTGGGGGAGCTGGGCAAAGTCCTCGATCAAGGGGATACGCCCACAGGGTTGTTTAAGGAATACCACGATCGGGGTTACGCCATTACCATCGTGGTCGTCATGACGCCGATGAAAGCCTCGGTGCGGACGGTTCAATACAGCATTGAAGCGTTTGGCGATGCCGTGCGGTACGTGGCGGTGAAGAATCTCGCTTTTGGCGAGCCAGAGGACTTCATTATTTTTGATGGCTGCGACCAGGAGGGTATCCGACTGCCGGTGAGCGTGGGCAAGAAAGCGTTACTCGACAAAGCGGGTGTCGTGCTCCATATGCCCAAACTCGATGCGCGTAGCTATGCGTGGTTAGATGTCCTGGATTTAAGTTATGTGGAGGCCATCCAAGGCCGCCGGGGTCGACCCACGTTGCCGTTAGCGCACCAAGCGCGGATCAAGCAATGGTTTGTCCGGTTTGACGACCTGTTAACGCCCGCACGGTCTCTTTTAGGTTTTGAAGGGAGCGCGACGCGGACGCCTTCTGAAAACGCGGTAGAGACCCTGTGATGCCAATAATCACCCGTCGCGCCGCACACGGCCTAGTCAACGCAGCGGCGCGACCGCATCCCCTTAAAACGGCCTCGATTGGCGGCGCTGTGGGTAGGGCCGTTCCTCTTTAACGTCCTGCGAGTGCCTGGAGCCTCCTACGGTGCATGTTCCCTCATCTAATGATCCGCCCCCCGATCCGAAAGCCGCCTTTGCAGCGTTGAAAGCCACCGCCAAGGTCATGACGGATAAAGATTGGATACGAGAGCTACTGCCGGTCATCAAGGAAAAACGAGCGGCAGGGTGGTCCTATGACGACATTCGAGCCGCCTTGGCAGAAACCGTGGGATTTAAAGGCACTTTGAAGACGCTCTATACCTACACCTGTCGCTTGGCATCACAAGCGCCTTCTTCCCCGGCGGGCGCTATCGCGATTACCACACCTTCGTCAGAGGATGTCCCGCTATCGCCTGTGTCTCGCCGATTTAAAGACTCCCTTGATCCTGAGTGGGTTGGTGCTATGAAGATGCGCCCTAAGCGCAAGAAGGGATCTATAGTGGAGATGATAAATAAGCCTCTCTAGCTTTTTGACAGCCTTTTTGATTAGATTTTGACAGCTTTTTGACAGCCTTTTGACAGCCTTTTGACAGCCTTTTGACAGCCTTTTGATTAGATTTTGACAGCCTTTTGACAGCCTTTTGATTAGATTTTGACAGCCTTTTGACAGCCTTTTGACAGCCTTTTGATTAGATTTTGACAGCCTTTTGACAGCCTTTTGATTAGATTTTGACAGCCTTTTGACAGGGTTTTGATTACAAATTTAAGCTTATGAATTTCTTAAGTATTTTTTGATGATCGGAATGTGATGTGGAGTCATAGTGCATTTAGTGGTTTTTGATAAGCGCAAGATGCGCCAAAAGTGTCTGCCGGATTCAGGAGGTCGGTGTGTGGTCTAGGCGAATGGATCAGACAATTGATAGCATAAGAACAGAGAGGGATTAGCGCCCTCGTAGGATAAAAAAGCCGTCTCTCAATAGAGAGGAAAACGATTCGACGTTAACCGACTCTTTTTTTTAAGATTAGATGAAAAAGATATTGTAAAAGGGTGGTAAACGTATAAATATACGGTCGCAAGAATGTATTAAAGAGCGATGCCGGCCAGGTGTTGCTCCATAAAGCGCTGTTGCCGGCGCTCTCGGTTTCAAACGGTCCCTGTGACGTGATTGACAGGGGGTGTCGCTCGACCCATGTGGTGCAAACGAGCCTGGTGCGAGCCAGAGGCGTTCGCGAGACGTCTTCAAAATATCCGCGACTGGGTTTGGCCTCGGTTTTCCATTCAATCCAACCGGCAACCGGTAGTGGCCCTACTACCTAACAAGGTGGGCGATGTGGCAGAGGAGTATTGATCAGGTGTAAAGCCGACCTGTTCCGAACCGGCAACCGGTAGTGGCCCTACTACCTAACAAGGTGGGCGTTTCGGATGTGCTGTAGCGCCATGTGGAGTGATGTGCGGTATGAGCGATGGTCTCGACGTGAAAGCCGGATATACCCCAGAAGATGTAGCGGCCTTATTGGAGACGCTACGGGGGATGGTCGATCTGGAAGACGGGGAGTTATATACCCTTCGGAAAGGACGATTGCATCATGTGGTTCGGCGTGAGGAGGACAACGGGTTGCGCCGTATTCTCATCATGGACGACGCCTATGATGCGGCCCAACAGCAGGCCCGACGGTTGCGGCAACGGATGCGCGGTTATCGACCCGATCCGGCGCTGGTCGTTTCCGCCTTGGTAATGCATGGGGCCAAGCTCGACCCGGCTGTTGCTGACGACATCGCCATCCAGTATCTCCAGCAGTTATTCCAACGCGCCGACGCGGGAGCGGATGCAGAGTCTACGGTATCAACCGCTACGGATGATGCCGGCTTGTCATCGCCCGCCTCGAAGCAGGTGCCGATAACGCACCGCGTGAAGACTGCACACTGATAGAACCACCGCCAGCTCGTGGGGAGTTGCCTTCAGCGGCCAGCGACCAACGGTCGCGATGCGAAGGTTGGGGTTCACGGTCGATCCTGGTTAACAGATCGGTCGGACAGTGAAGGAGTATCTTATGAGCAGCCCGACCGCCCGATGGGCGGCGGATTCAACGTGCGAGGCGCGTTGAAGCGTAAAATGTCTTTAGGGCAAGACCTTTGCGGCTGGTATAACCCTCAAGTACGGCCCTGGATGTTTCATAAGAGTTGTTAGATGTTTGATGGACAACAAACGAGTATCGAACCGGCCTCGACGGCCGTTGACCGCGCGGCGTGGCCCCGTGCAAGCCGTGCCGACGCGGGGTGGTAAACAGGCGCGGGCCTTGACCTCACTCAATGCGGTGCTCAAACCACATTTGCGGCGTAGCGCCAACGGCCGCAAGGTGGTGAGTCATGCCACCGTGGCCGATCGCTCCTTTTTTTTCTCGAAACTGGTGCGCGAGCTGCACGCGCTGGGCTATCAGCTCACTGATGTGCATCACCTCAAGCCCAGGCATATTGAAGCGTTGATGCGCGCCTGGGAACAGGCCGGTTTGTCGGCGTCCACGTTACAGAAGCGCTTTTCGTACCTGACCTTGCTGTGTGGCTGGATCGGCAAGGCCAGCATGTTGCGTCCCGCCGCGTCCTACCTGGCCGATCCCGCGGCGTATCAGCGCGGCTATATCGCCACGTACGATCATTCCTGGACGGCACGGGGCATCGACCCGCTGGAGAAGATCGCCGAGATCGCCGCGGACGAGCCTGCCGTGGCGCGTGTCCTGCGCCTGCAATGGGCTTTTGGTCTGCGGCTTCAGGAAGCCGCCTTGCTGAATCCGGCGCGGGATGCGCTCGATACCGCCTGGTTACGGGTTGTCGCGGGCACCAAAGGGGTCGGCCCCGCACCGTGCCGATTGAGACCGACGCCCAGCGCGCGATCTTGGCGGAGGCGGCGGATTATGCCGCTATAACCAAGCGCTCGATGATTCCGCCCGATTATGATCTGAAAGCCTGGTTGGCCCATGTCTATCATGTCCTGGCCCGGTATGGCATCACCCGTCAAAACGGCCTCGTCACGCACGGACTCCGGCACCAATACGCCAACGACCGCTATGAAGAACTCACCGGCGAACCCAGTCCGGTGCGGGGCGGGGATCGCTTGGCCGATGCGGCCAGCCAGCACGCCCGTCAAAACGTCACGGCTCGCCTGGGTCATGCGCGGGTGGGCATCACCAATGCCTATTATGGTAAAGCGCCAGCTGCTTCCCCCGACGTGCCAACGCCACCGTCGGAGGCGCACGTGCGGGCGCGAGACATCCGCGTTCAGCAACGCCTATTAACGGTTCGTCTGGCCGGTTGTATCGATCGGCGCCAAAGCGGCCAAGGCGCCATTGCCACCACCACCGTGCACTTACGGTGGCGGCTGCTCAACCGGATGTTGGCGGATCTCCACCGGGCCGGCGTGCCGTTATCGACCCCGGAGGCGTTAAACGAAACCCACATCGACACCTTGTTACGCGGTTGGCAAACCGGTCGTTTATCGGTCGCCTCCGCCAAGAATAATCAGCGGCTGCTCTTGCAACTGTGTGGCTGGCTCGAACGCCCGGACTTGGCCTTACGGGTACGGACGATGGGGGCACCGGCGGCGTCATCGAGCGCACGACCGACGCGGCCCTGGCCCGAGCACCAGATTCAAGAACGGCTGGCGGCGATCCGCGCCCAGAATGCGCGTGTTGCCCTTCATATTGAATTGGTGCGGGCCATTGGACTGACCCACCGACAGGCGGCGCTGTGGCAACGGCAGGGGGCCGATCACGCAGGCCATCTGGATGTGCTCTGGGAGACCCCCAAGCACCAGGTGCTGCGTTTCGCGATCGCGACCGACGCCCAACAGGCTGTCATCACCGAGGCCCAACGGCTGTTACCACAGCCCGATGACACGGTGTGTCCCGCGGAGGTCTCGGTGTCAAACTGGCTGCGGACGGTCTATGACGGACTGCGGCACGTCGGGGGCATTGGGATACCGGGTGCGCCCACCCTGGCCGCGTTAAGAGCGCCGGATGCCCCGACACCGCTCATCCTGGATCGGGAAGCGTATCTGATGGCACGAGCCGGTTTGCGGGCGCCGACCCCACGGTCTAGGTAACGGGTAGCCGCGCCGCATGGCGATCGCGCCGTGTGCTGCTCCCAAGCTCGACCCCGCCGCCGTGGCCCGGCTGTTGGGCGGTCGAGTCCCTGCCGGCTGGCTGAGCTGTGGGTATTGCCAGCAGTGCGGCCCCGTGCTCTTACCCGGTGCGCGCAAAGACTATGGCGTCTTGCCCACATGCCCCTGGTGTCTCGTGCGACAGCGCGGTCAGTCGATCCCATCCATTGGTTTTGTGCGGTCGCGGTTGCGAGAACAGTGGCTGCGGTTGCCCGCTTATTTTAAAACCGCGCCACCCGCGTTGATCTCACCGGTCATCAATGACACGGCTGTCGGTGTGGAAGCGCGAGATCAACCGGACGTCTCATGGGCTGAATCGGCCTTGAATGCACCGTCAGTGGAGTGCGCGGCTGGTGTGGAGGACGTGGTAACTCCACCCGTCGAAGACGTAATAGGCCATATCACGGAGGTCGCGCATCATCCGTTGGATGCGGCCTGGGCTGAAACTCAACTGGCACAGCTACACGACCCCCGCCAGCGCGTGGCCTTACGCCGTCGCTACGGTGAAATCTACCAAGCGACCTTCGAGGCGGAGCCGAACGTCATCCGCAAAGAAGGCCGCGCCCGCTATGCGGCCAATACCTGGCTCCGCGAAGCCGTGGAGCGGTTGGCGCAGGAGCAACAACAAAAAGGAGTCCCTGATGGCGGTTACTGATCGTCGCTTCGTGGGTGTGTCGGATCTGGCGCAGCTCGCCCGCTGTGAAGCCCAGATGCTGTTGGATAGACAGCATGGAAAAGAACGACCGCCGGAACGGGAGCGGTTGGCAGCGGCGGGTGAGGCCGAACACGCCCGCCATGATCGCTTGGCACAGCATTATCAGGGGCCGCCGCGTCGCGCCACCCGCGATCGGCACTGTTTTGTGGCGTCCGCCCTGTACGGTGAAACGGCCTGGCAAACCGAAGCGCTGCGCGTTTGGCGGGATACGGTCTTGCAATCCACCGTGGGCGGTCGCGGGTTGATCGCGCTTTATTATCGCTGTTCGCCGCCGCTGGCGCGGTCGCTGGCCCACCATCCCCGGTTAGCCGGGTGCCTGCGCGGACTGTTAGATTGCTTGATCGCTTGGGTAGTCGTTAAAAGGGAGAAAATGCTATGACAGCGACGGCGGCTATCGCACTGGCAATCATTTTACTGATGCTGGTGCTGGCGGTCTTAGGCCGACACGGCGGAAAACGCGCCGCGTGGCTTCAGCGCGAACAAATGCCGGAGGATCTTAAAACCGCCCGCCTTATCGCCAGTGAAAAAAGGTTTCGCTGTGAAGACCCCATCGCCCTGAACGGTCGGCCTGATCAGGTCTATCGCCTGACTGACGGGACGATAGTGATTGTGGATACCAAGCGCCGCCAACGGCCCGCAGTTTATGAGGCGGATATCGCCCAGGCATCCATCTATCGACTGCTGCTGACCAGCCAGAAACAGTTTCGTAACCAGCCCTTTGCAGACTATGGGTACATTCGCCTGGTCGGCCCCTACAAGGCCGTCTCCTATCAACGTGTAACCTTGTGGTCTGCCGGTAAGCGTCGGCTGTTGGCCGTCTTGACGGATTGAAATATAGGGAGAGCGCCCGCGATGCCTCGATCACAAGCGGGCGTGGGTGCGCGTCCGCGCACAATGTGCGCGGACGCCTGCGAGCGCGGGTGGCAACGCGCGCATCACGCCGCCAAAGCGGGGATTTCGGGCGTGTCGGGCGTGGGTGGCGCGGCGAGCGTCCACGGCAGCAGCTCGCCGACGCGGTTGACCGAGTGGTCGGCGATTTGGCGCAGCACCCTCCGCAGGTAGGCTTCCGGATCGAGGCCGTTGAGCTTGGCGGTGCCGATCAGGCTGTAGATCGCAGCGGCACGATCACCGCCGGCGTCCGAGCCCGCGAAAAGATAGTTTTTTCTGCCGAGGCTCACCGGGCGCAGCGCCCGTTCCGCAGCGTTGTTGTCGATCTCCAGGCGACCGTCGTCGCGGTAGCGGGTCAGAGCCACCCAGCGCGTCAGGGCGTAGCGGATCGCTTCGGCCAGCGCCGATTTTTGGGAGATTCGTGACAAGGTGGTGTGCAGCCACACCCGGAAGGCGTCCAGTATCGGCCCGGCGCGGGCTTGTCGTCCGGTCGTTCGAACGTCCACCGGCCGGCCCCGCAAGTCGGCCTCGACGGCGTAGAGCGCGCCGATCCGCTGCAAGGCGTCGGCCGCCAGCGGACTGGCGTGGGCGTGATGCAGGTCGTAGAACGTGCGCCGGACGTGCGCCCAGCAGCCGACTTCGACGAGAGAACCGGTTTCGTAGAGGCCGTTGAAGCCCGCATAGCCGTCAGCTTGCAGCGCGCCTCGGAAATTGTGCAGGTGCTGTTGCGGATGCTGGCCTTTCCGATCCGGCGAGTAGGCGAACCAGACGGCGGGGGGCGCGGGGTCGGCGCACGGGCGACCATCGCGGACATAGGCCCAGAGCCGGCCCGATTTTGTGGAACCGCGACCGGGTGAGAGCACCGGCACCGGCGTGTCGTCGGCGTGCAGTTTATAGGACTCCAGGACATGCCGACGCACGGCATCGGCCAAGGGCCGCAGCAGCGCGGCGGCTTCGCCCACCCAGCCGGCCAGGGTCGAGCGCGAGAGCTCCACGCCCGATCGGGCGTAAATCTCGGATTGCCGGTAAAGGGGCAGGTGATCCGCGTATTTCGAGACCAGCACGTGCGCCAAGAGGCCCGGACCGGCCAAGCCCCGCGTGATCGGCCGGCTCGGGGCCGACGCCTGAACGATCCGCTCGCACCGAGCGCAGGCCCGTTTGGGCCGGACGTGACGAATGACCCAGACGTGGGAGGGCGCATAGTCCAGCACCTCGGACACGTCCTCGCCCAAGGGCTTGAGCGGACCGCCGCAATCGGGGCAAACGGCGACATCGGGAGGATGGGTATGAACCTCGCGCGGCAGGTGCGCCGGCAGGGCGCGTGAAACCGGCGCGGGCTTGGCGGCGGGGCGGGGGTTGGCCGGTTCGGTTCGCGTCTCGGCTTCGGCCGCGCCGACTTCCAGCTCTTCCAGGTGCAGTTCGAGCTGGCCGAGCAGCTTTTCCGTCCGTTCGGAACGACGGCCAAACTGTTGGCGGCGCAACTTGGCGATCCACAGCTTCAGATGCGCAATTTCGGTTTGCTGGGCGGCCAGATCCGCTCGCTGGCGGGCGATCACCGCTTTCAGCGTCGGCACGTCATCGGGCAAGGCGTCCGTATCGGTTATGCCTGCCAGTATAGGCGATCAGGCCGCCCGCCGGGGTGTGGTTCGCAGCGGTCGCCGCCAGTCGATGCCTTCCAGCAGCATCGAGAGCTGGGCCGGTGTCAACGACACCACGCCATCGGTCGCTTGCGGCCAGATGAAGCGCCCCGATTCCAGGCGCTTGGCGAACAGGCACAGCCCGTCACCATCGTACCAGAGGATCTTGATCCGATCACCGCGCCGGCCTCGAAAAATAAACGCGTGACCGGAAAATGGGTCGGCGTCCAATCGCGTTTGCACCAACGCCGCCAACCCGTCGAAGCCCCGGCGCAAATCGGTGAACCCGGCCGCGAGCCAGATCCTCGCCCCCGCAGGCGGCCCGATCATCGCCGGTGGAGGTGGCTGAGGATCGTCTCCAGCAGCGCCGGATCGACCGGGCCGGTCACCCGCACCCGCGCTCGCCCCAGCGCGATCTCGATTTGGCCCGGCTCCGCCGGTGGCGGCTTCGCGTCCCGTTCCGTCGTCGCCACGACCGCCGCCAGCTCGGCGGGCGCTCGGTCGGCCGGCGCGACCACCACCGGCAACAGCGTCGCCGCCGGCGCCGGCACCGGCTCTGCCACCGTCAGCCTCGGCTGGCGCAGGTACCACCGCCGCCATTTGAACAGCGGGTTGGCGTTGAGCCGATGCGCCAGCGCGATCCCCGCCACCGACGCCCCCGGTTCCAACGTCAATTGCGCCAGCCGCCGCTTATACTCGACGCTGTACTGTCGCCGGCCTGGGGTATCGATCCGGATCACTCCCGGCGGTAGCACAGCCGCATCCGTCATGATGGCCTACTCTCTCGTCCAGCGGATACCCCGCGCATCCGCTCACCGTAGTGTCCTTACTCCCTTTCGGTCCGTCCAGACGGCCAGCAATGGACGCTTACGCTGGGCAATGGATCAGCGCCGCCGTTGAACCGGCATTCGACCGAAGCCGCAAAATGGCTTAAAGAAGGGGGCAAGGCCGGTCGAACGCCGATGATCCGCCCGGATTTGGCTAGCCGCTGCGCCGCCGTCGGGAGAGATGGTCGGTGCCGGTTCCGGTTCCGGTATCGACCCCACCTGTTCTGGGTGCGCAACCAACACATCCCGGATGTATGCAGCCAGGTGCAGGTGATTGGCGTGTACCGTCGCTAGGACCTGCAAGGCACGCTCCGGCGTCAATCCCTCTGGGTCGGACAGGAGCGGCAGTTGTTCGATCACTCGTAGCAGGGTGATCGCCGCTTCCAGCCGCTCGGACGGCAGTTCGCAAGGGACACCGACGGCGGGTTGCGCGAAAAACGGCATCGGGTGAGCAGACATCGAGCGATCTCCGGCGTGATGTTTCGAGCATCGCATCGACAGCCGAGTAGGCAAGTGCTGCGCGACCTCCGCCAATGTCGAGTGGTCGGCAGGGCATTTTTTGAGTCTGTCAATTTTTCGACCGATGCTGCTCGCCGATGAGCCCTGCACCCTTAACCGGTGAAATTCCTGCCGCTCGCGATCACCGGGCCGAATGCAGTGCAGGGGTGTCTTGATCCGGTCGCTTCAGGCCAGTACCGGTGTCGGATCAAATAGGTCCTCTTGCCGAGGCGCAGTGTAGAAGACTGTTTCTTCCGTTGGCATGGCGGCTGTTCCTAACGATTGTGGTGCAAAAAATCGAGTAACCGGCGCAAGCCATGATATTTTTTCTTGCCCCGCCCTCGTTCGGCCCAGACGCCGGTGTGGGGCCAGACATCGACCAGCGGACAACGCGGCCCCCCGGCGATCAGGTGCGCACCCGCGCCGTGGCTGTAGAGCGGGATGCCGCCCGCTACCAGGCGGCGGTAGGCGGAATGGCACCGGTCGCGGTCGGTGCGACGCCGCCGAGGCAAGGCGCGGTCGGGCGGCGTGTGGGCCTCGGCCCGGCGCGGTCGGCGGCGGGTTGGATCGGGGTAATAAGGGGCAGAGGATGGCATGGGCGTTCTCCGGTGGAGGGCATGGCCGTCCGGGTACGGGGACGGATTTAACGACGCGGACGGGGACGGATTTAACGACGCGGTGGCCAGCCGAAGCTGGCCCAGATCTGGGGGTCGGCGCGCAACGGGCGGACGCTCAAGGTGGCCAAATCGACGAACGCCCCGTGCGTATCGAGCCGCCCCTCGCGAAACAGGCGCCACAGCAAGGTCAGCGCGATGTCGGCGACGATCCGGTTTATGGGGAGTGCTTGCCGAGCCAGTGAGTCCGCTGCCGAACAGGAGGGCGCACGATGGGCCTCGTTGAAGGTGGCCAGTTCGGGATAGAGCTGAAACACGTTGGGCACCCAGCCCGCACCCGTCCGCGCTCGCCAGTGGCCCAAAACCACTTGCGCTTCGTGTTCGTCGTTGCCCGCATCCAGCCACCCGATGGGGTTCGTGATGGCGCGTGAGAGCGCCTGTGTCCGTCGTCCCAGATCGGCACGCACCGACGCGCGATCCACGGCGGTGATCAGTAGATCGCACGCGCTATCAGCGATCCGCCGGAGAGCGAACCGGTGTGGAACCGCCACCCAATCCAGCCCCAGCGTCAGATTGATGCGCTGGATCAGGGTTTCTGCTTTGTTTTGGCCGATCTCTCCTGGCCAGAACGCCTGGCGACCGATGTTCGCCTCACGTACTCGGTCGGGATCGAAGACCGTGACGTGTAATCCGCCCGGATGGCCAAGCGCACGCAGGGCATGATCCAGGGCGGCCAGCGCGCCAAACAGATGCGAGCCGGTGCCGCCCGCACCGATCAACCACACCCGCACCGGGCGGTGCAACCAGCTCTCAGGAATCTGTAAGGCCATTTGCTTTCTCCGCTGTTAGGGATGCTTTTAGCATCGCATCCGTGTCGCTTCGGGCAAGCGGCATCACGTCGTGATGAAGGGCCAACACCAGCGCCACACGACCAGCCGCCAGACCTCTGTTACGGTCTCGATGGTTTCGCGGCGACCGAACCCCACGGCGACATACACCCCATCGCCGCCGGTGGCGTCCGCTACATCGTCCTGGGCGGAGAAGGTGGCCTCCCCGAAGCCATGCGAATGAACGTGCAATACCAACTGCGCTTGAAGCGCTATTGGCAGCGGTTGATAGGCAATATGACCGGCATCGCGGCGCCTGATCGGCGGCTCAAATACCCGGTAGGTCGTGCCATCGTGCGGCAGGTAGGCCGCCCATTCCCAAGGGCAGGCAGCCACCGCGCGGCGCTTGAGATCATGCCAAAGCGAGGGCGGCGGCGGTGCGTGTCGTAAGCGCACCCCGATCCGAGCCGACCCATACGGCAAGCCGTCGGGCAGCGTTGCCAGCGGCAGGCTGGCTTCCAGGGCGGCGGTGCGTGTCTGGACGAACAGGCCATTGCGCGCCAGCACGTAGCGCGACCGCCCGTCTGCCAGCGGTGGCAGCGGTTCACCGCTGGGCGGCTGAATCAGGGTTTCGGCGGCGGCGCAGCGCCTGATCGGCGGCTCGAACACCCCGTAAAATAAGGGGGATTGACGGGATTCACTGCACAATCTCCTCAACCCAGGCACTCAATGTCCGATGGAAGGACGCGAGTGCGGCGCTCGGAAAATGGGCTGCGCCGTCTAGCCGTTGCCAAAAAGCAAAATGGGTTTCGGTGCCGATCCGCTCTTGCCCAGCCAGCATGAGCGTGCGGTCATGACTCACATGGCTAAAATGCGTGTCACAGACGGTCGCTTCCCACGCGGGAAGGGCGGTAATCGCCCCCTCGGGCGGTGGCTCGGCATTCCCCAGACACACCGCACCGTGGGCGTTGACGTTCATGAGCGGGGCATGACAGAGCATCGTGTTCGGTTGGGGGCGACCATTGCGGGCCAGTGCGGCGCACCAGAGATCACGGCCCCGCGCCACGAACACTAAAGGCGGCCAGGGCACGCGAAAACCGAAGCGTTCGCCGTGCAGTAAAAACCAGATCGGGGCGATGTGGGCGCGCCGCCACCAGACGGAAAAATCCCGGCCGCGCGCCAACAAGGTGTTGGGAAGCCACACGGTATCGTCCACCGGGGTCTGATCGGCGAGTGTCGCCAACCAGCCGTGCAGGTCGCGGTGGGTGAGGGGCCGACCCGCGCCGATGACCGACTGGCCGGAACGGGTGGCCCGTAACGGGTGAACGGTGGCGAGCAGCCGCCCTTGGCAGGTGTAGAGCAGGAATGCGGCGCGCGGAACGGGCAGATCGGGCAGATCGGGCAGCATGGTGAGTGACATGATGGCCATCGGAAACCTCCAAAACGGGGACGTGAGGAGCGGCTAAACGATGATTCAGCCTCTCACGGAATCAGCATCAGGCCAGACGGCGTCCTATTCAAAGGGCAACCCCTGGGCGGCGGCGTCCGCTTGGCAGGCCCCGATCAAAAGGCCCTGGCCAATGGCGAAGGCCAGCAGGGTCTCGTACAGCGCCGGGGTGTCCGGGTCAGCGCGCAAGGCCCAGCCGCACCCTTCGCTGTTGGAGAGATATTCAACTGATTCTTCCAGCCAGGTCGCTTCCCACGGCTCGTTGAAACCCAGAGGCTGGCCATAGGCCAATGGCTCCGCATCCGTCTCCACCAGGAGCGCCTGTGCGGGCGATTGCGGCCAGCGTCGGCAGGCGCGGCGCAAGGTCAAGACCGCCCGCCGCAGCCAGCGACACCAGGGCGTTGAGGCCAGACCGGGCCGGCGTCGCCAGCGCCACAGTCGCCGAAGGAGGCCACAGAGGATGATCCTGTCCTCTGGCGGGTGGCCTCGCGCGTGCCAGCGTCGCAGCCAGATCGGCTGTGGCTCATAAAAGGCGGTCTGTTGCGCCCACCACCTCTCGAACTCGTCTTGATCGTTCCAGCCAAACCAATCCGACCACGCCTCGTTTTCGCTGGCCGCCGCCCAACGGGTACCGGGATCGGTGTGACCCAGGGCGGCGATTTCGTGGTAGGCGGATGCGGACTCATCCGCCCAGCAACCCGCCCAATCGCGCAACAGGACGCATTCGGTCAGGCGGCAGCCGATCAGGGAGAGCGTCTGCGCCACCGCCACCGCCACCGCGGGTGGTAGCTCGTCCAGATGGAAGGTATGGGGCCAGAGATTTTCCAGCGCCAGAAACAGAGACGGGTCGTCGTCGGTATCGACCAGAGTGAGGGTGGCAAACGGCGCCCAATCCGGCATTCGGGCGGGGTCGAGGACGCAGCGGCGGGCGGTGGCCTCGATCCAGACCGGCAGTCCGCTCAGCGCCTCGCCCAGTAACCGATACAACGCCGCATTCGGCGTGGGACTGTCGAAGGCCGCGTCCAACGCGGCCTCGGTGAGCCAACCGCCCTCCACGGCCAGCCGCAGCAGCGCCGCCACACACCGCCGACGCGGATGAAGCCAGGCGTGGTAAGCCCCCTCGCGCAGCCGCGCCCAGGCGAGGCCCGTGAGATCGCGCGCCCGCCGGGGAAGCCGCAACGGATTCACGGGGGCGGCAGCAGGTGGGGCGGCAGATCGAGCGCATGAAGGCGGCGGCGTTCGCCGCCGGGTAGCGGGTCGAACAGGTGTTCCAGTCGATGGCGGCATCGAACATTCTCCGCGAAAACGGGTCGGTCCAGCGGGTCGGCGAGCGCGGGCAGCGCCCCTTCGCACGCCCAGGCCCGCAAGCGATCCAGGCCATTAGCCATTGGTCTTGACCGGGGGCTTTTCGATGGGATAAACCCACACGCCGTCACGCTCGTAGGGTTCGCCCAGCAAGGCGTTGGCACAGTGTGGATAGGTCGGCGCAAAGGCTTTCACCGCCTCGTGGGGCGATAAGGACGGCGCGGGGTCGGGCAGTTCGAGGCTGCCGATTTGAAAGCGACGGATCAAGGGTTGCACGGTCAGCGCGGTCATCAACTTCTCCTGATCATCAAGGGGGCTCAAAATAAACTGTCGGGATTCACGGTGAGATCGACGGCGGGCTGTGAGGTCGCCGCCCCGGCTTGACTGACGGCCTCCGCCGGGGCGGATTCCGGCGGGTCGCATGGCGCTCGCTTCGTTTGGCTAGCCTGTCGCGCCTGCCGCACCGCTGTCTCCAGGGCCGCCAGGCCGTCCGCTTCCATGCGCAATGCCGCGCGCTGGCGACCGTACCGCGCCAGGGCGGCGGGCAATTCCTGATCCAGCGCCGCTGGCGTTCCCCGCACGACCAAAGGCTGGTGCAGGGCCTCGCGGGCCGCGTGCAGCGCGGGATCGCTGGCTGCCGCCGAGGGCTTGAGCTGCGGCAGCACCAGCACGGTCAGTACCGCCCCCTCACGGCGGAGTTCAAAATGCAGCGTTTCTTCCGCCCCAAGACAGGTTGCCAGTACGCTAAACAGAGCCATTACGATCTCCAATCGGTTGATATAATAGTATTTTTTCATAAGACCGACGTAGGGCAAGCACCGGCGTCGGCGGTAGGGTGTGAGGAGGTGAGCGCCTCATCGGGTGCTGACGCCGTAGGCCCGGTTCAGGACGCCAGGCGTTGAAAGCGCGTTGCGATGGCGTCGGGTAGCCAGGCCGAGAAATCGAAGGTCGTTTGTTCCAGCGCGGCGATCAAATCAGCCAGTTTGCCGTCGATCAGCCGGTCAAAGGCTTTCGTGTCCGTCGGGGATGGGCGCTGGGTGCGCCCATACCACGCGGCGAAGGTTTCTTCCGTCGGTGAACGGGCGCTACGGAGCAAGCCCTCGATAGCCGCTTTGGTCTGTGCGCGCCAAAACGTCGTATCCGGGCTAAAGGCGCTGGTAAGATCAATGTGAGCGACCGCCAGCGCCGTTTGCGCCGCCTGCACTGTCTCACTCTGACCTGGAAGATCACCGCGATTGGCGTCCCGATGGCGCACGAGGTGCTGCACCAGGGCGAGGCGCAGGTGCTCTTTTTGATCGGTCGTCAGCGGATAAAAGGCTGCAATCAGACCCGCGTGCCGTTGTAAAGGCGCGGTCTCCGTCAGGCCCACCGCCAGCAGGACGCTCCGTGGCGCTCCGGCGTCGCGATACAGCGCCGCCAGCGTCCACGCCGCCAGGAGAGCGGGATCACGGCTAACCGCCTTGGCGGCTTGGTGGCGTACCCACCCATCGATCCATACCTCCACTTTCTTTGGGTTGCCCGCCGCCCGCGGTGGTGGGGCCGTCACGGGCTGGGCCACGGGCCGGACATCGACGGGGGAAGGGGTAGCGACCGGATGGGCGGCAGTGACTTTCTCGTGGTGGCAGGCCCGATCAGTACACAGCGGGGCCTCGACCCCGCCTTCCTGGCCGGGTTGGCTGGACAAACGCGCCGCGAAAGCGCGACAGGTCTGACAGGCGGCGAACTGGGCGGCCCCCACGCCATTCGACCCCGTGGCGGCTAGCGTCGTCCAGGTGTTCGGTGCGCGTTCCGTATCCAGAAACACCGACGGATACGTGGTTTCCAGTTCGGCTTTTTTCGCCAAAAGCGCCTGGCGCGTTTTTTCCGCATGGCAGGCCCGGTTCTGGCAGCGGCCTTCGCCCACCGCGTCGGCAAACAGCGCCGCCTGGCGCGTGGAATGATGCGGACAGGTCGCGCAGTCGGTTTTGTCGAAAATCGCCGCGTTCAAATCAAGCGCAAAGCCACTGATACGCGCTTTGAGCGCCGCCACTGAAATGGCATCGCTCAAGATTTTGGCCAGCGTGCCGGTCTGGGTCGCTTCCGGCAGGCCCGCCAGCAGCTCCGCATGACCGAGCTTGATCCGGCGTTGCGTGAGCGCCTCCAGCACGGCGGGGGCCGCGTGCAACAGCAGCAGACGCGCCTCCAGCTTGGGCAACGACCAGCCCAGCAGCCGCGCCGCTTCGGCCCGATCCCCTTCACAGTCCCCCACGAACCGTTGCGCGAAGCGCGCTTCTTCCGCCGCCGAGAGGTTAACGCGGAAATGCGGGTTGTTTTCCAAGTCTGCCAGCACCAGCGCCTGACGCTCATCGGCCAGACGAACCGTGACCGGCACGGCGGACAGACCGACGGCGCGCGCCGCCCGTAACCGCCGTTCACCGGCAATCAGCCAAAAGCGCGGTGCGGCGGGATCATAGTCCGGCGCGGGCCGCACCCACAGTGCCTGCTGGACGCCATGCCGCTCGACCGACGCCACCAACGCGGCGAACTCGGCGTCCTCGAAAAAGGTGCGCGGGTTAAACTCTGGCCGAACCGCGATCCAGTCCGGCGGCAGATACAGTAACTGCCCATCGACGGCGATCAGGGGCAGGGTGGGCGTCATCACGGGTAGGGCGGGCATCACCCTCGCAAGCGGGGCATTCATCAGAGAGAACTCCGGTGGGGAAAGCTATGTTCAGCATCCCACCAAAGTGGATGGAGGCAAGCGCGGCGCGGCGATCACCCCAACCTGGCTGTAGGCTTCTCTGAATAGCGAGGCGGTGGATTAACTGGCTGGCGGGTTTCTGAAACCGCGCATGATCGCTAAGGGCAACAAAAACGCATTCATGTATTTCCATAGCTACGTATTTGTATAGCCATGTAGATACGTATTTCAGTTGGAACCGATCTGCTTGCCGCCACGGGGTATGGCTCGCTATAGCGGCCGCCTCTTTCTCCCTAAGCCAGACGGATTGTCGTGTACCGTGCGCGGTGGCACGGGCCGCCATTGGAATGTGAAATTGATGGCAGGGGGGTCTCCTTATCCCCCATCCAGCATTCATCCTCGCTTTTATATCATCTCCGTAGGACGCTGTACGCATTCATGCCGCCCTGCCAACGACTATTACTCGCCCCAGCATCCAAGGTGGATTTCTGCTGCCACATCACCCAAATAGACGGTAGGCGCCTGGAGCACTTGAACCACCGTGGCAAGCGCGAGGCGTTGCTCGCCCGGCAGGCCGGACAACCGGTTTCGGCTTTGCGAGCGCTGACACTGGACCGCTATATCAGCTCCTTGTTTGAAAGCGTGAACCGCGCGGGAAACACGCCTTGGATTTTGCCGGTGGGTGTCTTCCATCGCCGCCGTCGCGGCGTGCCATTTTGTCCGCTATGCTTGCAAACCGAGGGGTTCTGTGGGCACTCTGAACGATGCGCCTGCTTGGTAGGGGCGCTCAATCTGGCGGTGATCCAACTGGTAGCGGATCGCTTGCCGGTCGCGGCTTTTTAACTTTGGATACTGGCCGCGGGCCGCTTCCCATTCCGCCCCAGCCAATAATCCGGCCCGCGGATCGGCGTAGCGCCAGCTTCGAAGGACTGGCGAATGGCTCGCAGAACCGCTTTCCGCTGACCTGGTCGGACCGCAAGGCCAAGATCAGCAAGATCGTCGGTTGGACAGTGTGCGAGGCATTCCCCCGCGGCAGCCACGCGATGGCGGCAGCGGTTCTCGATTTCTGGACAAGCGACTTGGCTGCCCTGACTGAGCGCCTGAAGAAAGGAACCCCTGGACTTGAGCCCACGCTGTGCGAGCGCCCAATTCTGAAGATCGGGCAACAGCTCATCGAGTTGCCTTGGATGTTCGGTCTGCAAAACAACAGTACCGCGGCCATCAACAATCTTCGCCGTCTCGGGGCGCGCCGTGGGGAGGCCAGACTCGAAACACGCCGCATTGAGGAGCGCCTCGGCAATCAGCTTGAGTCGCGCGGATTCCGCGTCGTGCTGAACTGGCTGCCTGAGGATGACGCGCGAGCTGGCGAGGTCGATCTGATCTGCGCACTTGAGCAAACGGTGCTGGTCATGGAGGTGAAATCGACCTTTATGCGGCAGTCCCAGCGCGATGCTTGGCTGCACCGTACAACGACGCTTCGCAAGGCGGGCCAACAGGTAAGGGACAAAGTCGCCGCCGTGCGTAGAGCTTTGGCACCGAATGACGCGCTTGCCCAAAAGCTGGGAATTCGTGGAGCAAGCGATCCGCTCACTTCGCTCACAATGCATGGCTGGATCGTCGATACCTCAATCGAATGTGATCATCAAAGGTTCAGCGGTTTTCTCAAGGTGTCCTTGGGGGAAGTGCTGATCGCCTTGCGCGACGATCACTACCTTCTCAATGATCCCGAAGGCATCTTTTCCGGTCGCTTTCTGGAACCGGGCTTTGCGCCTCCGGAAAACCCTCGACAGCAGGCAACGCTTTACCCATCCGGTTTTTCTGCCAGCCAGTTTATTCGTGTGATCGAACAGGGGGTTTGCGGGGTAAGTAAAACCTGCGGTGATCGACCGAATAATCAACCAAACCGAAAACGTTCCATCACCAGCTTGGCCTTTGATCTGGCGTTGCGGGCGCGGTGCGAGTTCTCAAACCGTATCGCTTACCCAGTACCTGCTTCGGAACTCCGAACCAGCACCATCAGATGCTCTCGTGCCCGCGTCGCTGCCACATATTTTTCAAATCGATGACGTACATCGCTGCGGTCTTCCTGCGTTTGCTCGAGGATCATTAAGACGGCACGAAACTCCAGTCCCTTGATGCGCTGCATGGAGCCAAGCCGCACGCCAGGCTCCGCCTGCCCAGGATCGGCTTGCCGGGGTTGCAATTCCAACGTGCTGATGCCGGCGGATTCGAGCGCGGTGCGAATGAATCCGACGCTGGGCGTGACGCAGATCTCATGACTGCCCAGTTTTCCCTGATCGAGCAAATGCTGAATCCAGGTCACGGCGTAGTGGGCCAAAATGGTGCGGTCGGAGAATGACCGAACCTGAGGCTCGGGACCGCGGAACACCGAACGGTCTCCCGTGGTATCGGCGCTCCCGCCATCCAGATCATCCACGGGGACGCCCGCCAGCAAGCCCTGCGCCCAGCGCCGGATCTGTTCGCTGGTTCGATAATTGATCTTCAGCCGGCGGGAACGGCCGCGCACCTCGATCCCGGCGCGGCTCAAGGGGATGGCAAGGCTGTGGTAAATCCGTTGGTGACCATCGCCGATCAGGCACAGCGGATCGGACGGGTTCCCAGTCGTCGGCGTCAAGGCGGCGATCAGCCGGAGTGCTTCGAGGCCAAAGTCCTGGAGTTCGTCGACCAGTACGTGCCGATAGGCGGTAAAGCCGCCCCGCTCGACCACCAGCCGCGCCTGATGGACCAGCCCCTCGAAAGTCAGGCGATTGCGCTGGTGCAACAAACGGTTGAATTCCAGGAATACCGGCCAGAGCGTCCGCCGTTGTTTCCGGTCCAGGCGCGGGCGGCCGGACCGAACCGCCGTCAGGTAGCCTTCTTCGCTGTCGATGCCCATCGTATCGATCACCAGTTCATATTCGTCGCGAATGCAGTCCCGGTCGAATCCGGCGGGCAGGGGGCCAGCCAGCACCGTGCGCCACAGGTCCTCCCGTTCGGCGTCCTCGATCACCTTGCCCTGCCAGCCGCCTCGCAAACAGATGGTCCGGGCGAGTTGATGCAGATTGGTCACTTCGATCTTCCGGGCGGCGTCCGGCGCCAGCTTCCGGATCAATTGCTCCAGGGTGACGGACAGGGTGGTGGTGTACGTGGTCACCAGCACCCGATCCTTGGGATCGCTCAACTGGCGGGCGAGATGAACCGCCCGGTGCAGGAGGGCCACGGTTTTCCGGTGCCCGCCGCGCCGTTGATCTTGATTGGACCCTGGGTCCGCCATTCGACCAGTCGGCGCTGATAGGGATGCAGGAAGACGCGCCATTCCTCAAGGTCCTGGGAGAGGATGGCTTTCAGTTGCTCTTCCCCTTCGATCAAGACCAGGTCCATATTCATGGCCTGATCCAGATGAGTGAAATCGCCCGGACCGGCCAGCGGCGGCGTTGGCTTGGCCGGTTCGCCGAGCATTTCAGCGATAGCCTCATCCAGGGAAAGACCGCAAATCACACCGTAAAGCACCTGGATGGCTTCCTTGGGCAGATAGTCCGCCACTTCCTGGAAGGCCCCATCATTTCGGATCGCGCGCACCGCCGGGATCAAGGCCCGGGGAGTCCCCGCCTGGAACAACTCCTCGTCGCTCAGTGTGTCCAGCGGGTAATGACCGGTGGGCGTGGGGTGTTTCCGCGCCTGGGCGTCCGCGGTGGCCTGGATTTCCTGAACATCGAAGACTTGCAGGACGCCGAGGGCTGGGTGGGCCTCAAAGCGTTTGTTCCGGCACCAGCGATACGCCTCATCATGGTGATCGATGTACATGAGCAGGAAGTTGTCGCCCTGTTCCGGCGCGATGACGACCGCCCGGTAATCGTCGCCGATGCGCGCGCTGCGGACCTTGGGATCGACGGCTTCGGCGAAAGACTCCAGGTGAATGGAGGCTTGAGTGCTGTCGTCCTGAAACTTGCGGACAAACTCGAAAACCTTTTTCTGCACCCGGATCGGCAACCGGCCAAAGTCCTTGAGCACCTCCCGTGACAACATCAGTTTCGCCATGCTCTTATCCTCCCACCGGCAGCATGGCGCTGAGCCATGCCGTTCCTCGGGTTTGAAGGTCGGCCAGGGTGACCACACGCCAGCCCGCCGCCTGCCATTCGGCAGCGAAAGCGGCCTGATCGCCCACCACAATGACAACCCCTCCGCTCTCGCCCTCCCTTTGGGTAGGGGAAGGCGCCTTGCGCCAAGCCAGCTCGGCAAAGCAGTCGCTGGCGGCGGACCGGTAGACCTCGACTTCCGGCAGGGTGACGCCCGCCGCGGCCAGTTGCGTGACTACCGGTTGCAAGGCGGGAACGACGGCTTGCCGGATCTCCCGCCAGCGCTCATCCAGCGCCGCCTCGCGCTCCAGCTCCAAATCCGGCGCCGTTCCCTGCGCTACCTCGGTAGCGACGAAGACCTTGAACTGCTGGCGGAACTGGAACAGGTTGACCAGCGCCAGAAAACGCCGCCAGCGGTCGCAAAATCCGGGTTGCGCTCTGTCCTCGGCGGAGTCGAGCAGACGCAGCCAGACCTGGATGCGGTCGGCCAGGCCATTAATCGCATCCGGGACCGAGGCCAGCGCCAACAGATCGTCACCCTCGGCAGCCAGTTTCTCAGACACGACCCACTGGCCTTCCGGGTTGACCGACGGCATGGCAACGCCGGCGCGGTCGCGCCACCGTTCGACCGTATCGATCAGGGCGGCTTGTCCAGAGGCTGCCCCACTGCCCGCCAGCAATTGCAGGGACAGCATCAGGCATTCATCGGCCAGCCGGGTCCAGCCGGGACGATCCGGCGCCAGCAAATACGCCTTCAACTGGCTGAAACCATCGGCGGTCGCGAGCCGAACGTCTGGATGCTGGACGCCCTGCTGTCGGGCCGCGGCGAGTCGAGGCGGCAGGATCCTGGCGACAATAGGAGGCTGAAGCAGTCGGATCGGCGTCTGCGGATCGGGATTCAGATCGTGCCAGGTGATGTTCCATACGCCATAAAGCCCGCTGTCGAGGATGGCGCGCCGCTTCCTGAAGTCGTCGGGCAGGCGGCTGTCGGCCTGGCCCGGCCGGACATGCGGTTCGAAGCCGTCCGCGAAAATGGCGACGGGTCGGATCTCCGGATCGTCGGCGGTCAGCAGGAAATCCGGCTGGCAGGGTATCGCCACGCCTTGCTGCGGGCCGAGCTTGGGTTGCAGTTCCAGCGCCCAGAGCCGGGGATGAGCGCCGACCCGGAAGCGGAACCCGAGCGCGCCCTTGATGAGGGTTCGGGTCCATTCCCCCGGCTGACCGGCGATGTCCGTGGCGACAAATTCCCGCAACCGGTCCACCAGCCGCTTTTCCAGCAAGCTGCCGAACAGCGCTCTGGCGTCAACCTGGTCCAGGGTCTTGACGAGCGTTCGCCGCTGGCCGGCCTCGATCAGACGGCCGAGCAGCCGGATACCCCGCTCCCGGCTGATCTGGTCCGACCGGTACTGAAGATGATAGGTGCGGATGCAGCGATAGCAGCCATCCGGATCATCCTGGCCGTGCCGGCAGGGCAGCAGGCGGCAACTGCACGACTCAAGGGCGTCCCGGGCACGGCGGAGCAGATCCATGATGCCTTCGCCGGGCAACCCGGACGCACCGCCGCCAGTATCCTGAAACAGCGTTTTCAGGAAACCGGTGCCCCCGGGAACCGCGTCCATCAGCACCAGGTAATGCCTGCGCAGGCCATCCTGGGGTTGCGGTACGCTCTGGGGCATCACCAGCAAATGGCCGGGATTGCCCTGGAACCGCAGCCGGAACCCCAGCACGAGGCAGGCGGTCAGCGTCGCGATATCGTCCTCGTCCACCTCGGGCAGCAGGATGCGAATCGCCTCGGAGCGCAGTTCCCGGTACAGGTAGAACGCTTCCCACTGGTAGGCATCGCCCGGCCGGCCCTCGCTTTGCATTTTTTCGGTCTTGCGCCGCCCGGAACAACTGCGCCGATGCCTGAGTTGGCTGCGGTCGCCGTCGCTGTCGACCGTCACCCCGCAATGGACGCAGGCCAGGAATCCGGTGTCCGAAACCTGCTGATCGACGCCGAACGGGAGGCTGCCGGGGATTTCGGCAAACCCGGTGTTGACCTGGCGCAGAGCCAGCGCCGCCCGGTATTCGATGCCGAAGGGTTCCATCTCGTCCGCCACCGCGCCACTCGGCCCATCGAGGGTGGTGTCGAAGCTGTTCACGAGGCGATAGAAGCGCTGTTCCCGCTCGTCGGCCCGGTCGCCGGACAGGCTCTCGTAATGCTCCATATAGGAGATCGCCTGGGACCGGGCGAACTCGAGAAACCGCTTGTGCTGGCTCCGATCCTGTTGTGAATGCGCGTCCGCGGCATAGCCGCACTGCGGGCAGACCGGGGAGGCATCGGGCCGGTTGAGTTCGTCGGTCCGCCGGATATGTCCGCATTCGCCGCAGATCGCCCACTGTTCCAGCAGGGGCTGGGCTGGCGCGCCCAGCGCAAGCTGCTGGATTTCGAACGCATGGCTGTGAGTGTAGAAGCGGTTGCGGGGGGCCAGTTCCCGCAACGCCGAACCTGCGCCCCGCACCAGGTCATAGGCCTGCAATGCGCCGTCATGCTCCCGACCCGGACCGGGCCGGCGACGATGGTCGTTGTAGAGCACGCCGTTGAAATGCACCCCCCGTTCGGGAAAGGCGTAGTTCGGCAGCAACCCGTATTCGATCAGGATTTCCAGGACCGTGGTGCGATCCAGGTGGGTCTGCCTCACGCGCAGAATCCGGTTTTCCTGTTCGATTTCCCGCAGACTTTCCCCGTCGCCGTTGACTTCGGCTTCTTTCTTCTGGTCGGTGAGCCGTTTCCGCGCATTGACGATCGCCTGGCGCTGGCGGTCGAAATCCCGGGCGGCGTGGTGAATGCGCTCCCGCAGCACTTCGGCGCGGCTTTCCCGCAGAAACCGTTCCCGGGTATCCTCGCGCACGTCGGCGCTGAACCGGGCCAGGAACGCGCCCTGGAGCGCGGCTTCCCGCTGGGTCGCCCAGGCCAGGAGCGATGACAGCGGTCCCTGGCCGCTGTCCAGATCCTCGACCAGTTGCCGGCCGGTGGCGGGCAGCGCCTGGATCACGCCTTCTCGGACCGCGCTGTCGAAACAGAACGCCAGATACTGGCGCACCAGCACCGCGCTGGCGTCCAGCCAGCAGCCCGGCGGTTCGATTTGGCCGGCCAGCATTTCTCCCGGGCGGCCGAAGAAGAACAGATCGTGAGGCCGCTGATTGATCACCGCCAGCACCAGCGCCGTGCCGGTGCTGCGTCCGGCGCGGCCGATCCGTTGCAGGTAACTGGCGGTGGTGGGGGGGATCGAACACAGCAGGGTGCTGGACAGATCGCCGATATCGATGCCCATTTCCAGCGTCGAGGTGGCGGTCAGCACGTTCGGATCATCGGCATGGCCGCCGTGATTGAACTGATACTCGAGCGTTTCCCGTTCCTCGGTGGTCAGCAGACCGGTATGCTCCTGCGCAAACACGCGGCGTAAAGCGCCTTTGCGATAGCGCTGCTGATAATAGATTTGCCGGTCGCTGGAAACGATCTGCTGGTAGCGACCCTGCTCGCCCTGGTAGGCGAGGGTGGGCGCGCCGTCCCAGTCGGCGGCCTCATGCCAGGGGCGATACAGCCGCTGGCCGTTGTCGTCGCACGCATATTGCACACCGTCGGCCCACAGGCGCGCGCCGTCGGCGGACAGGGCGATCAGGCGCTGATGGCCGTCGCGCTGCACCTCTCGCAGCAGGCCCGATTCGCAACCCGCCTCCAGGAAGGCCCGAATCAGGTCCAGGATCGAGGTTTCCGGAGTATGGGTCAGCGCCAGCGCGCGCCGCGCCCAGACGATCTGCCAGGGGGATATCTGGCCCGGCCGGGAGGAAGCCAGCAGGTGATCGTGATCCCGGTGCGGCGCCAGGGCCATCAATCGGGGCCGATAACGTCCGGCGGGCGGGAACAGTTCCCGGCCAGGAACCACCTTGCCAAAGGGATATTTGCCCCAGTAACGCTGGCGGGCGTAACTGTCGAGATAGGGATGATAGAGACCTCCACGTTCGCGCTGGCGGTGCAGGATGCCGAGCAGCCAGCGGCGGAGCCGTCCAGCGCCGGTAGCGGTGTCCCCCACCACGAGCGACGGATCGATGGCCGGCAACCGCCGGCGCACGAGGGCCACGGTAGCCTCGATGACGGCCTCATCCCAGCCCAGGGTCGCGCTGGCATTACCTTCCAGGGTCCGGCCATGGGTCAGCATCAGGCTGAATTCGCTGCACGCTTCCCAGGCGAGCCGCTGTTCGATGGCGGTGTGCAACGGGGCATCCGGAGGCGTGTTCGGGGGTTGTTCGCGGTAGGCGAGATAGGGTGGGTATTCGCGCAGATCGGGCGGCAGCAGGGTCGAGATCGCCTCCCGGAGGCTGCCCGGGCGACCCGGAACCGGTTCGCTCCAGTAGTCCAGCAGGCGCGCGCCGAGGGTGGCGAGCGGCAGTCCGTCGGCTCCGGCCTCATCGATAACCCGTTGCAAGGCCGTGCGCAGGGTGAAATGAAAGGTGCGGGCCGAGAAGAAGCCGGCGCGGTGGCTGGCGTCCTGGACGCTGTCGGTAAAGGCCAACAGTTTGGGATCGTGGTTCAGCACCGACCCGAACAGTTCATCGATGGCGACGCTGCCCAGAGTGGCGGCCTGGGCGCCGATGAACATCAGGGAATCGTCGCTGCGGCAGTGGGGGCACTTGACCGCGCCCACCGTCTGCCCGGCGGCATGGGTGCGGGTGTCCCGGTTTATCCGGACGCGGAAGGTCGGGCTGCCGGTCAGCGGACAGGGTCCCGGTCCCAGGCGCAGGACCAGACTGTCTTTGGACAAATGCCATTCCGCGATCGCCAGCGCGCCTTGGGCGGGCGCCGCGTCATCGTCGGGATACCAGGGACTGAGGGCGACCATCCACTTCGACATGGGCCGTTCGAATCCCCAGCCCTGATAAATCCGGGCGACGTCGGCGATCAACTGAAAACCCTGGACGCCGCGCGCCTGAATCGGATTCTCGGAATCGGGATCGACCATCGCCACCCAGACCGACTCGCCGCATTCGGTGCAGTGGGCGACCGGCAGGATACGCTGATCGGGGCGCTGCTCATCCAGCCAGCCGAAGACCGGCTGGTCGCTGACCAGGCGGCCCAGGCGGCGCAGCTCCCGGATCCACAACTGCACCTGGGTCGGGGTCAGGGGCCGGGGTGGCAACAGTTCCGCCCCCTCACCCCCGCCTTCCCCCGCGAGGGGGGAGGAGGCCTTGCGGCGGGATTCCCGGGCCTGGGCGACCAGGGCGAAGAATGCCGACAACACTTCGCTACGCGCGCCAAACTCCGGAACGGCGCGCAGGGAGGGATCGGCGGTAGCCACTTGGGCGACCAGTTCGGACCAGGTCCGGGGACCGTCCCGGGTGGCTTCCAGCAGGCCGGCGAACAGTGGTTGCGACCGGATCCACTGGCCCAGGGCCAGCGTCCAGCGCGTTGCCGGGGTGTCATCACCCGGCGGCAGCCGGCCGGGGAACAGCGTCGTCCCGTCGTCGGTCGGGAAGGCGGGCGCGCCGAACCGGGGAGCGATCCGGCGAGCGAATTCCGGGGCGGTTTCGCCCTCGCGCGCCCGGCTGTCGCCGGGAGCCGGAACCGGGGTGAAATCGGCCAGCGGCGCCCGCAGGATTTCCTCGACGGTGAGCCGGTCTTCGCCGATCACGCATTCCGGCTGGAGCGGTTCCTCGAACAGCCGCCCGGCGAAGTCGGCCAGGCGCGCCAGCGGATCCTGGGTGGTTTCGTCGTCCCCGGCGGCAATCGTGGCGCTGGTCCCGATGCAGCACAACTCTCCCTGGGCGATGTCCAGCCGTTCCTTGAGCCGGCGGATGAGACAGGCGACATCCGCCCCCTGCGCCCCGTCATAGGTGTGCAGTTCGTCGAGGACCAGATAGCGCAGGGTGCCTTTGCGGTTATAGCGCCAGATGGCCTTGTCCTTCGGGCGCATCAGCAGGAAGTCCAGCATTTTGTAGTTGGTCAGCAGAATGTCGGGCGGCTGGTCCTGCAACATTTGCTGGTCGGTAATGGCCCGCCAGGTCTTCTCCACCGCGCCGTCCAGCTCGATGGCCATCTCCCGGATGGCGCCTTCCTGGGTTCGGTTGGGATTGGCGGGATCGAAGCGGCCGGTGTAGAGGCCGACGCGAATTTTGGCTTTCCGCGTGGGTCCGGTTCCCCAGCACAGGGCCGGCGTCCGGAAGATTTCCTCGGCAAAGCGCCCGGCCTGATCGGCGGCCAGCGCGTTCATGGGATAGAGGATGATCGCCTTGATGCCTTTCCGGCCGGCGCGGTGTTCGCGATAGCAGTGATCGAGAATCGGCACCTGAAAACACTCGGTTTTACCCGAGCCGGTGCCGGTGGTAATCAGGGTTGAGGCCGGCTCTTGTCCTTTCGAGGTCAGTCGCCGCCAGGCCAGCCATTGGTGACGGAAGGGGAGAAAGGGAACCGGCAGGTCGAAGAACCGGTTGCCGTGATCCGCGGCCGGGCGAAAGGGCCGGCGAATCTGTACCCACGGCCCCTTGAACAGGCCGTTTTCCGGGTCGTTGATGAAGCGCCGCAGGGCTTCTTCGTCGTCGCGCCGGCGAAAATTGAACGTGGCTTCCAGATAGTGGATAACCTGCTGGCGAATGTCCTGAGCGAGGGTGGCGGGGAGCATGGTTTATGGCCCATGATCCCAAGGATTGATCAACATTAACGGAGCCGCCGCAAAGTCTCGAACATTGCGCGTGACCAGAGCCAGGCCGTGCTCGACCGCCGTTGCCGCGATGATCGAATCGAAGGCCGCCATCGGCTTGCCCATCGCCTCCACTTGGGCGCACAGCTCGCCCCAGTAACCGGCCGTATCGCCGGTAAAGGGCAGAACGCGCTCGCCCAGGCTTGCCTGAAGCTGATCCAGCCAGACCAACAACTCGCTTTTGCGGCGGGAGACCGGCAATTTGGCAACGCCGCGGCGCAATTCCGCCAGCGTCATCGCTGCGACAAACAATTCGTTCTCCGCCCGCGCATCGACCCAGGCCAATACGGTGCTATTGGGGGCCGGTTTCACGAATTCCGACAACACGCAGGTATCGAGCAGATACTTCACCACTCGATCTCTCGCACCGGCTCGGCCGAGCGTTCCAGGTCCAGCGGTTCGCCGCGCGGGGCGTTCCGCAGCACCTCCCGCAACGAGAGTCCCGAGCACAGGCGGCGGAATTCGGGCGCGGCGATCACCACCACGGCCTCGGCGCCGCGCCGGGTGACCAGTTGTGGACCTTCCGCCAGGGTGCGATCCACCAGTTCGCTGAATCGGCTTTTGGCTTCCTGTAACTGCCAGGTGTGCATGAGAGGCCTCGATGACTGAAATCAGAAACTAGTCAGTCCGGTCAGATTGATGGGATTGCACGCAACTGTCAACCCATCATCGGAAATCGGTTGCCAAAAAGACTCAGTAATCGTTTGGCTTTTTGCCAGTTACTCGCCGATGCTGGCCAGTACCTTGGCGACCAGCCCCGGACTCAGAAAAAGACCAGCAGCTTGAGCCTGCATGATCCAGGGGTGCGCCTGTTTAATGAGGCCCTGTTGTCGCGCCAGCAGAATGACGCCCAGGGTACCCACCAGTGGGACATGATGCGCATGGGCGCAGGCGCGACCTGCTTGATCGTCGAGGATCGCGATACGGGAGTTTCCCAGGCAATGAGCGATGACTTGCGATTCGCCCGCGCCCAGTCCCCAGGCGGCAACCGTCGTCGGCAAAGGTAGATTCGGTACAGTTCGCCCCTTGGCCCATTGTTGGGTCGTAGCCGCCGATGGGTCTCGATGTAGTCCGGCGCCCACTTCCGCAATCACCGCTGCTGGAATCAGGGCGGCGGGCGCCAGGTTTTCGAGAAAATCCAGCCGGTTAATCCGGGAAAGGATGATCAGTGGCGAGGCGTTCACCACCCAGGCGTCAGGCACGGCAGACTTCCTCGATCATTTCTTCAGCCGAGTATTGGCCAACGGGGATACGCCGACGGGCGAGTTCATCAATAAATTCGGCCCGGGACAATCCAGCAATTTCAGCCGCTTTATCCTGGGCGAGCTGGCCTTGGGCATACCAGTGGCAGGTGGCCGCTAACAGAAGTTCTTGGGCAAAATCGCCTGGCGCTTTGCGAAGAGCGCCATAGACATCATCGGGGAGATTCAAGGTGATCGTTGTCATCTCGGTATCCTTGCGGATTGAAAGTAGCAATGGGTCGGTCTGGTCAGCTTGATCGGGGCACGCCATGCCGCACGCCGGTTTTGACCTCTGCGCCCCAAAGGTATGACCGCAATCATTGCTGTCCCCTGAATACTTCATATGCCACCCGATAATCCTCTTCCCGGTCAACCGGGGTGAAGGGCGGGTAAAAGGTCCGGGTGACGGTCTGGCGGCCGTTGTCGCTGGGCCAACTTACCGTGATCGGCTTGCCGCGATAGTTCAGGGCGGCGTCGCGGAAATCAGCGTTGGGCAACAGCAGTTTCAGGGCGTCGCGTAATTCCTTAGCCCCGGCGTCCTTGCGGGTGGTGGTCGGGAGGCGGCGACCGTGGGCGTCGAACAGGTCCTGCCGCTCGTAGCCGCGCATGACCGGGAACTGCACCTGATAAATGGTGATGAGCTGCTTGAGCGTCAGGCCGAGGGCGAGCGCGACCAGTACGTCAATTTCCAGCAGCGCCTGGCGGCGGGCGAAGTCAGTGCGGAGCGCCGAGCCACGCTGCCAGTCGGCGGTCAGGGCCGACCAAGGGGTTTCCAGGGCCAAGCGGGGGTCGGGGGAGGTAAAGGTGTCAGCGTTGTACGCCGGAGTAAAACAGCAGCGCCAAACATTGGCGTAATGCTGGGTTAGAGCCGCAAGTCGCAACAACCTCGCGCTGGCTAACTCTATGACTGGACCCTCGATCAAGGGCAATCCACGCAAATCATCTTCATGAATATTCGAGCGTCCCTTGACCTTGATGATGAAATCGAAGGCAATTGAACTCGCTGCGGCAGAGAAAATGAGTAGCCATCGTTCATCGATGATACTGACAAACCGGACTGCGTTGATTCCGACAATTCCCGGAGCCGACAAAGTTCCAATGAGTGTCCGCTCATTCGCTGGTTGACCCATCGCCCGAAGAGCAAACTTCGGAAAAGCTGATAATGGCCTCGGCAACCTCCGCATCGCGGGATCGTCCGGCACACCCTGCTTAATCTTCACCTCTTTGAATTTCTCTGCAAACTCCGTGCGGTCGGGACGATTTTCGTGGGCGAGCAGCCAGGCAACAGCAGCATCAACCTCGCCTTGCCACTCCGTAAAGTAGCCGAATAGGCGGGCGGTGCGGGTGCCCGGCAGGTTCGGGTCGATGCCGTAGCGTTGGAGAGGTTCGCCCAGCAACGCCTCATAGGCCGGCACCGCATCATCAGCGACAGGCCAGAACCCCGGAACGCTCGGTTTCGGCCATTCCGGGATTGCGGCATAAAACCGGGTCAGGTCGCCCTCCCGATCACCGGGCCGGTAGACGGCGCGCGGCAGGAAGTCATCGGGAATGGCCGTCAGGTCAATGTCGTCGTAATGACCGTTGGCGATGCAAGCCGTGCGCGGGGTCTTGTTGAACGGATTGCCGACGTAGAAGTGCGGGCCGGAAAGTACCCATTGATCCGCCGTCTGCGGCTGGAAACTGGGGTCTTCCTGCCGGGTAATGATGCCGTCGCGCTGGCTGTTGCTCTCGTGGAACATCTCGGTCGCCAGGTATTCGCCCTCCAAATCACCAAGCCGCCTGGGCGCATCGGCGAATTTCCTGAGCACGGCAAGTATTTCCCGGCTGTGTACTTGGGGCAAGCGGGCCTGTAAAGCGAGCGTGTCCGGCTTTTCAAACAGCCGGGCGAACAGGGCCAGTTCGGTTTCAGTGATGGTGACCAGACGTTGGCAGTGACCACGGGTTTCCCATTCGCCCGCATCGTTTTTGATGCCGGGGATGGGGTCTTCCGGACGGTCGTGGCGCTGCGACGCGGTAATCGTGATGGGATCAAAGGCGTTGAACAGGGCGACGAAGCGCGGCGTGACTGGCGCCCCCCGATAGATGTTGAGGCTGAACGCCATCACGTGGTGTACATCAGCGAACAGAATCTTCTCATTCTTCATCTGATAGTGAGCGAGCAGCCGCCGATAATACTGCTCGCGGAATTCCCCACCCTTCGGATCGTCGAACACGCCTTCGGGATGCAGCAGCCCAGCCACCCCGACCGGCGACAAGAGGCCCCAACTCCGCTCGATGAAATTCTTGTAGAGGTTGGTCTGCACACCCACCAGCGCCGGGTAGAGCGCGTGGCTGTTGAGGAACGCGGACGCTCCCTCGCCCAGGGTGAACCGGTCCCGATAGGCCGCCCACCGCCCGGCCTCCTGCAACAGCCGGGACCGCGCTTCGTTATACCCGGCGCTCCTGGCCGCCCGCACCCCCAGCAGCGGCTGCCATTCCGCCAGCAGCGGCGCGTCGTTCCACGACACCTTGAGCCACGGCGGATTGCCGAACATCAGGTCAAAGCCGCGTGGAGTGTATTCATCTCCCCCCTTTCGCAAAGGGGGGAACTGAGTAGTTGATGTTGTGAGGGAGTAAGCTGGCCCCAGCACTTCGGGAAACACCAGCTCCCAGTGGTGAAACGGCTGCTCCTTAAGCACGTTGCGCCCGTGGGCGAACCACGGCACCAGCGCCGCCGCTTCCCCGGCATCCAGCACCCCGTCATCGAGGGTCGCGGCATACAGCGCCTCGACATTGAACGCCTCGCCTACCCGCATCTGCATCATCGAGCGGTTGGCTTCATTGAGCCGGGTCGTTTCCAGCAACAATTCCACGCTCGCCAGCCAGGCGTCCCGGCTCGGCAATTCCGTGGCCCAGTCCAGCGGCCAGAACCACAGTCCGCACCAGGCGTCCATGACCAGCTTCAGGCGCTGGAAGGGACCGGACTCCGCTTCCAGCTTCGCCTTCACCGCCTCCTGGCTGGCCAGGGTGGGGCCCGGCGCGAGCGCTGCCGCGCTTTCCGAAGGCGTCGGCCAGACGCTGGCGGTGCAGGCGGTTCGGGCCAGCGCGCCATGCCGTTCCGCCGCGTAGGCCGCCCACAATTCGTCGATGCGCGCCGACAACGCCAGGGCCAGCTTCGCCTCCTGCCCGGTCCACTTCTTCCTGACCTGCTTTTTCTGCCACTCGGCGACGTGGGCGCATTCCGCGGGCCAGTGCGCCTTCATCAGCTTGTCGCGCCCGGCGGGGGCCATCTCCTCGTCCCAGACCAGGAAGTGATAAACCTCATCCGCGCCGCGCGATTCGCCGGGCGCCAGCAGCCGGGGAATCGCCGTGTCCTTGCCGAAAAAATCCCCGTCGGTGAGTCGCTTGACCTTCCACACCGCGCGCCGGGCGCCGATCAGGCTGTTGCCGGCGCGCAGCCGCAGGCCGAACCAGGGCACCGCGCCGAGGCAGTAGAGGTCCGGCCCGCCGCCGTTTCCGTCGCCGCTTTCCCGGACGCGCAGCCGGTGCATCGAGCCGAGCCACAGCGACAGCGCGCCGAGTTCGACGGCGGTCGGGTTCAGGTCCACGCCGTAGACGTTGCGGGTGGCGATCCAGTGACGCACCCGGCGGTGCTCGTCCTCGTAACGGTCCGGGGCGATGGTCTGGCCGGTCTGCTGCTGCTTGAGCTTGAGATAGGCGTGGGCCAGTTGCCGGGTGGCTTCGTTGATGAAAGCCGCCGAACCCATGGCCGGTTCGCACAGCGTCAACCCCAGAATCGCATCGGCCCGATCCGGCGTAAGGTCCTTCAGCCGTTCGGCCAGCACTTCCCGCACCAGCGCCTCGGTCAGCACTTCCGGCGTGTAGTAGGAAGCGGTCTCGGCCCGGTCGATGCCGTTCAAATGCAGGATGAACTCACCCTTGCGGTAGATGCGCGGCTTGCCGGTGCGGCGTTCGAGGATGAGTTCGCCGGGTCTGAACAGCTCTTTCTGCGCTTCCGGCACGAACCAGGTCGGCAGATCGGCGGGAATCGCATCAGCGAAGACGCCCGCCGGGGCGCCGCGCCGGGGCGGCGGGGCTTCATCCTCGGCGTCCTCACCTTCCTCCTCGTCGCCGGCGCTCGCGTTCTGCTTTTTGGTCGAGCACACCTGGATCAGGTTCTCGGTGGCGAAAAATCCCTTCCACGACAGCAGGCCCTCATAAACCGCGCCCAGTTGCACGACGCCGAGATTGCCGTAATCAATGCGGCCAATCGTGCCGGTCTTCTCATCAACGCCCATCGACAGACAGCGGATGACCTGCTGCAACACGCGGTTGGGCAGCCGGGTCCGGTCCAGCAGGGGCGTGGACTGCGGATCGAACAGCGTGGCGGTGAGCGGCTGGATGGTGAAATGCCGGGCATAGCCCGCCGCCAGTGCTTCCCCCCGGCTGCGCAGCGGCAGGCTTTGCTGACCGCCGCCGAACAAGTCGTCCTGATGGGCGAACATTGGCGGCGAGTCGGTGATGGCCACGTCCGCCGGCGGCGGGTCCTGGCCGAAGCCCTGATGGATCAGCGCAAACAGTTTCCGCAGATGCTCGTGAAAATAGGCCCCGTTCTCGCTGGTCACGCCCGGCTCGCCCAGATCGGCCAGATCGCGCAGCGCCTCCAGGCTGTAGCCGAGCCGGTAGACCTCCTCGTTGATCGGCAACGCGCCGAGATCGCTGGCGTGAGCCTCCGCGTACAGGCAGAACAGCAGCCGATAGACAAAGACCAGGGCTTCACGCCGCAGAATCTCGGCATCAATCTCGCGGCGATCATCGGGCAGCGCCGGTTCGTCATCGCCCAGCCGCAGATAGGACAGCTTGCGATTGCGGCGATCCTCCACCCAGGCGTTGGCGATGGCGGTGATCGCCTCCCGCACCTGGCCTTGCAGGGCCTTGGACACGCCATGGGTGAATCGGTGGCTCTGGCCCTGCAACCGTTCGTGCAAGGGTTCTTCCGCTTCGGCCTCGGGGGCCAGCGTCGCCGCGCCCAGCAAGAGCGCAATCGCCTCGAAGGCCCCCGCTTCGCGCCGTCCGAAGGCGTCGTCGAGATCGAAGCGCAGGTAGCGCCCCTGCGCCCAGGCGTGCCGGTCGAAGAGCTGAATCTGGCTGCCGGACAGCAGCATCAGCCAGCGCGGCGCGTTCTCCTGGCGGAAGATCAGCGGCAGCGCCTCCGACCAAAGCCCGGCGAAGGATTTAAACGCCTCGTCCTCGTCAGGCGGCAGCCGCTCGACGGCCTGATCCAGCGGGTCTTCCGGCATGGCGTCCGCCGGCAGGCTGGTGTCGGGCAGGCAGAACGGGGTTTCGGCCACGACCAGCCAGGGCCGGCCGTGCCGGTAAAGCCGCAGCAGGATCGGCAGCCGCAGTTTTTCCGACGCCAGCGCCAGGGGCTGGCGGTCGAGCGTATAGCCCAGCGCCTGCACCAGTTGCCCGTGCCAGCCGGCCAGTTCCGCGTCGGTCGCCCCGACCCGCAGCAGCGGCTGGTCGTAATCCAGCGCCTGGGATTTGGCGCGAAAGTAGGGTTCCGACAACGCCGCCAGCCGGCGGGCCGGGCTGGCGCTGCCCAGCGGACGCCAAGCTTTGAGGATCGGCTCGACATCCTTCTGAAACTGGCTGTCGAGATAGTGAGCGGCATAATAGTCGCCGATGTTGTGGATGCTGGTGTCCAGGGCCATTTTCAAACGCCCTCAATGGCCAGCACCAGGCGCGTGGTGGCTTGGGGCGCGGCCTCGAAGTGGGCGTCGCGCCAGTTCTCGCGCCGGTCCTTAAGGTAACGCTTGATCTCGTCCTTTTCCTGTCGGAGCTGCGCGGCCTGCCGGCTGTCTGGAACCAGCCCGGCCAGGGTTTCGTCCAGCTTGGCGATGCGGCGGTCGCGCCAGTGCGCCAGGCGCGCTTCTTCTTTTTCAAGCATGGGCTTGATAGCCTGCTGGCGTTCGGTTTTGAGCATGTTCAGGGACTTCAGGCTTTCCTCAACCGCCGCGACGACGAAGCCCTGGAGAATCTCCGAGGACAGCGCGCCGCGCCGGCCGGTATCGGCGAGCTGGTCGAAGCGGGCGCGGGCGAGTGCTTCCTTGAGCGGCTCTTGGTGGTAACGGCCGCCTTTGCGGAAGGAAATGGCGTGCGTATCCACGATCAGTGGGGTCCCAGCGCGGGAGCTGATTTGGCCGATGAAGCAGAAGCAGAGTTCGCCGGGTTGCAGGTGCGGCGAGGCGATCAGCGGGGCTTCGCCACGGGGCATCAACATCATCAGCCGCTCCGCCAGCCAGCGCAGGACCGGATGCTGCTCGGTGAGCAACAGCTCGTTGCTCCACTGGCCCTTCCTCGCCAGCGCGGCGCGGATAGCCAGGTTGACTCGCTCCGGGTCGGTGGTGAAATGGAATTCTCCCTGCTCGGGCCAGGCTTCTTCCGGCAGCGCGGTGGCGCCGAAGATCACCCCATCCTCGGCATCCGGCGCGCCCAGCCGACGCCGGAGTTCGGGCGGTGGGGCAAACATCCAGAGATTCCCGGTTTTTTCGAGATCGCGCCAGCGGTGGTCGCCCATTTCGTCCTTCAGGTAACGGTAGCCAGCCTCCAAAAACCGGGCGTCGTCGTAGAGCCGAACCCGCGAATTGTCAGTGGATAAGCGTTCGCTCCCCGCGCCCGCTCGCAGAGGGGTTGGGGGTGAGGGCGGTGAAGTGGGGGAGAGGGCCGGCGCGGGCGCGTTGCCCAACAGAAAAGCCAGAAAATCCTCATGTCCGGCCAGATTCGCGGCCATCAGGTCCGCTTCCAGGCCGGCGCTCTCGGCGGTTTGCGGAGTGGTTCGGTCGAGGAGATCGGCATCACCTGCGAGCAAACCGTTCTCGGCGATGTAGGCTTCTTCCGCCTCGGGGTCGTACAGTTTGAGGACGCTTTCCCCGGTGCGGGTGCTGCGGTTGATCTCCTCCACCTTGGCGACCAGGCGGGAAAAGAGTTCCTCGTCGCCCTTCAGTTCGCCTTCACGGGTGCGCACCATCAGATAACGGATGACCGGAGGGCGGCGCTGGCCGAAGCGGTCGATGCGGCCGTTGCGTTGAATCAGCGTGATGATCGACCAGGGCAGATCGTAGTGAATGATGTTATGGCACTCGTGGTGCAAGTTCACGCCTTCGGAGGCCACATCGGTCGCTGCCAGCAGACGCATCGGGCTGCTGCCGGTACCGAAGGCTTCGACGGTTTTGGCGAGCGTCACGTCGGGCTGGCCGCCGTGGATGATGGCCAGGATCTGGCCCGGCTGGTCTTCGTGCCGGTCGCTGAACGGGAGGCCAAATTCCCGGGCCAGCTCGCGCGCCAGCGCCGCCTGGGTGACGGTGCTTTCGGTGAACAGCAGGATGCGTGGGCTGTCGGGCCGGCCGGTCCAGCCTATGGCGCGCAGCTCGCGCACCAGCAACTGGAAGCGGCTGGTATAGGCGATGGGGAGGGTCGCCAAGCGGTTTCTGAGCGCCGTGAGCGCAGTCGCCTCATCTTCCCGATCCGGGCTGGCGCCAAGGTGGGCGAGGCGCTTGACCACAGTGGACAGGCACGCCTCGGGGCTGCTCAGGAATCGCTTGTACAGGCCCCACTGAATGATGGCCTCGGTTTTGAACTTTCCGGTTTTCGCCTGGCGGCGGAGCCGGCCCAGTTCCGCATAAAGGGCTTCTTCCTCCGCGCTGGCTTCCACTGTCGTGGACGACAGCGGCGCCACCTGACGCTCGGCGAACTGATCACCGGCCTCGCCGCGCACGTCTTCCTTGAAGCGCATCAGGAAAAATGGCGCGATGTCTTCCGGGCCGTATTCGCGGAACTTGGGGTCGGGAATAGCCGACCAGTCGAGCAGCGTAATGAGCCGGCCAAAGGTTTCGCGGCGACCGTTGTGGGGCGTGGCGGTGGTCAGGATCAGGCTGTCGGTGCGGCGGGACAGCAGGCGCGCCAGACGGTAGTTGAGCTGCTTCTCGGGGTTGGCTGCGGCGGCCACATTGTGGGCCTCGTCGATGACGACGACGTCCCAGCGGGTATCCTCCAGAAAATGGCGATACCGGCCAATATCCTTGAGGGTGTCCATCGAAATGATGACGCGGTGGTAGACCTCGAACGGGTTTTTCGACGCAGGAATCCGCAGGCGCAATTTGGCGACGCCGGCCGAGTCGAGGCGCACCAGCGGAATCGCGAAGCGGTTCCAAAGCTCAGCCTGGAATTGCGTCAGCATCGACTTCTTGGCCAGCACCAAAATGCGGCTGGCGCGGCCACGACGCATCAACTCGCTCAGGATCATGCCCACTTCAATCGTTTTGCCAAGACCCACCTGATCGGCCAGCAGGAGTCGAGGTCGCATTTGCAGCAAAGCACGGTGTACCGCTTCCTGCTGGTAGGGCATCGGCTTGAAGGCGCCCAGGCCCTCAACCTGCGGCTGGGGATCGGTCAACGGCATCTGCCGCAACTGGGCTTCCAGGAACAGCCGGGCGCGGTCGAGATACCGGGGTCCCCCGTCGCGGACCAGCCGGGTCGCGCGTGGATCGATCGGGATGATGTCATCCAGCAGCGTCAAAAACGCCGCTTCATGGCCGCGCACCAAGTCATCCGCGCCGACGCAGCGGACGGTCTGAAAGTGCTTTTCGGCGCTCACGCCGGTCACCAGCCATTCGGCATCGCGGCAGAGAACCCGCATGCCGGGGGCGATCACGGGTTGGGTCATCGGAAGCCTTTTTGTTGTTCTGTGACGCGCCTGACTACGTTCGAGCAAGGCAGGCACTAGTATGTCTAAAACGGGCTAAGCGAAACAGATCATCGAAAACCGTGGAGGCGATGCCTTTGGCGGTTGGCCGCCTGCACCCTGCTGGAGGCGGGCGACATTCCCATTGCCCAAATCGCCGAGCTTGCGCTGCGTGAAGGACAAAGCTCGAACCCTTTGTATCGGGTCCACCGCTGGTTTGCTCGCCGGGTGGGCTCTCAGTTCCGTTCGATCCTCACTGCGCTGACGCTTCCCCCTGACAAGGCAGACGCCTTTTGGGATACCTATCTGGGCAGAACCTCCGTGCATGGGCGCTGTTGTTCTCGACCCGTTCATCGGCGGAGGCACAAGTCTTGTAGAGTCCATGCGCTGCAACGCCCGGGTGATTGGTCTTGATATCGACCCGGTCGCGACCTTTATTACCCGTTTTGAATTGGCCGCCTCCCGGATACCTTATCCATCATCCGACGCCACCAAAATGGCGGGCCATGCCCGCCCTACTTGCTACTGTCCAAGCGATCAACCATTCAGGTCAGAACTTCAAATCCCACAAACAGGAAATGATGGTCGAACGCAAAGACCTGGCTGACATTACGCGCCCTCATTAGGGCGAATGACGTACAATCGGTGAGGCTGAATTCTTGATCGGCGTACTTCTCTTGAAAATATCCCAAGCGACACCGAGTAGTTCTTGGTTAATCGGCGCTATCTCAGTCAACCTGCTTCGCAGCGTCGTTTCCCAGAAGGCCACAGCGGCCGTATATCCGACCCGATAATGCAACCAAGTCACCGTCTCATCCACGATGTAATCGGAAGTGAGCAGCCTCGCCTTCTCATTGCGAAGCCGGGTTTGAATGGTTAGCGCAGCGGGATGGGATTGATCATTGCGGGTCAGGAGTGCCATCCAGGCATTGGTATCCACAAAAACGATCATGGTCTCCGTTCACCGGTACAGATAAAGATCGTGATGCAAAGAACCATCGGGCACGTCGACTTTGAAACGACCGATCAGATCGAGCAAGGGGTCGTGATCCCAGTCCGGTTCGGTTTGAACCGCATCCGTCTGCGTCAACACGTCTTCAATCGCAAAAACGATACGGTTTGCGCCATGCTGTATCAGTAGATGTCGAGGAATGCGGATCACAAGATCACCCTGTTCATCGTATTCCATGATAGCACCTGCATTCTGGTTACCCATACACGGCCTCTGCAAGTGAATTGCTTCAGATTTTTCAAGATTATACGCCGGGTAGAAGATTGCGCCAGGTAGCGCGTAGCCAGGTAGCCGGGTAGAGTGGGCACCGCCCACCTATTCTATCTTCCGACGCCCCGGACATGGCGGGCCATGCCCGCCCGACTCATTGGCAATATGATTGAAATGGCGGGTCATGCCCGCCCTACCCTGACCCACCGAAATCGGTTTCTGGGGCGGTCGCGGCGTCTCCACCGCCCCAATTCGCCGCATACGTCCCCACCGCCACAGATCGATGGAACGTGGAATACGGCCCATCGCCCACTCGCGTGACGTGACCGTGCTTCACCGGATTCCAATGGATATCATCGACATGGCGGTTGAAATCGTTGGGGTCGCGGATTGGACGCTCCCAAAACCGCCGCTGCCCAATCGTACTTTCCCGGTGTTTTTCCTTGGACGGGTTCATCCATTTCTCTCAATGGAATAACGTCCGCGCCCGTTTGGAAAATCCAACCTTGATCAATCCCCACCGCTTTGAATTAATCCCCGTCGTCTGGCGGTCATGTCCACACGCAATGGGTTTGTCGTCTATTCGGGCGAAGAATGTTGTTCGGTAGCAAACGGTGTTGAACCCATCAGCGTGCGTGTTTTGGCAGAGACGCTGACTTACGACCTGTGTATCGGGTCACTGCGGAGCTCACCGCTTAAAGTCCATTTTCTCACGTTAAACATATTACGTAACACGTATCCAGACGGATTTTCATGGGTAAAATTCAAGATTCCCCGGATAATCTTGAATCATGAAAGTGGCCTAAATCCTCTAAAAAGCCCACTATTGAATGGGGATAATTTCTTGACAACGATAATGCACCGAGACGTTCTCCCACTCAAAGTCTTTGCTTCCGACACCTGATGGAGCAATTTCTTGGGGTACTCCTCCTACACCCCGGAATAGGATTGTTATCGTACCAGCCCAACAAGCAGGTTTGAAGGCAAACTCGCACGTCTCGCCCATTGAGACCTACCCTGGCTAACCCACCCTACACAGCATCTGCAACTGAGTAACTTTTACCCTTTATTTATCGCTACTTTGATGTTATGAATCCTCCGTGGAGGGTTTATTGGCTTGCTCGTGGAGCCAGCTCCACTAGCAGTCGGACATCAGGGGGTGGTTTGATACCGTACCGAGCTAATACGGTAGTTATTTGGGGTGGTGCGGTTTCAGCACCGGTACATCAATGAACCAGCTTTTACCCTGCAAGGTTGGCTGCACGGCAATACCGGCCGCACCCAGTTCAGTAGCAAGCGCGCGGGCGGTGGCGGCAGGTTGCTCAACACGAACTACCGATGGCATTCGCAGGTTCTTGATACGTGGTTGAACGGGCTCATCGTTGGGAGCGTTGCCGAGGATTCATGATGAGAGATGATCATAGGAAGAAGCGCAATGCCTACTAGCGCCGCCAAGCCGGACAGCAGGGCCGGACGCTTCCACCAGGATTGACTTGATGTAGCGCGTTGCAGTGCAAACAAGAGTCGTTCCCGACCCTGGGTCAGCTCAGCGGCCGAGAGTTCGTGGATAGGCGAAATTGGTTGAGACAGAATCGCCTGTCGTAGCGCTTCAGCCTCCTGGCGGGTACGCGAATCTGCGTTGGGCACGGTGCGCCCAGCCAGTAGATTCAACCAATCTTCATCATCCTGCTGGGGTAGACGTAAGTCATTGTCGATCATTGTCGTCACGGTGTTGCCATAGTGGTTCAGAGAGAAGGGAGCTGAATGCTGGGAACCTCTAAAAAAACCCAGTCTTGGCGTGATTTTTCAACGTTATAAAAACTCAATGAAGTTGCAAACATCGAAAGATTCGAATTCGAGGTTTTTTAGAGGTTCCCAGCATTTCAGTCAACGGATGGCTCATCACAGTTTGTCAAAATTGTTCACCTAATGATCCAACAAGACGCCTTGAAAAGGGATTTGTCAGGTTCAATAAAAAATATTTTTGCAGCAACCTGACAATTTGCCTTGTAGTCGCTCTTAAATCTTAAGATTGATTTTCAAATTGCAGAACCCGCAGAAATTCCCCCCAATAGACGACCTATCACGCGGCAGTGACCCGCGGGGTCTGCAACGAGTCAACCAGGTTCCATTGGGTAGTTTGATTGCCTCTTCCACCTCCTCCAGGCGATTGGCGATGATGGCACAATATGGCCGCAAAATAGCCCCTATCCAAGCATCTGAAAGTGCTAATTCAGCCCAAGGCATCTGAAAGTGCTAACCAGCACCAAGCATCTGAAAGTGCAATTCAGCATCCGGGCATTTGGCCGTTGAACGCGCGTTTTTCGGGAGGTGCGAAGGTTTTGCCATGCGCGTAATCATCGCAACTATTGGACTAATTTAATAATTATCTCTCAGTTAGATAGAAGTAAGGGTCAACTCAGAAAGCGCTGGAAAATCGTACGCTAAGCCGGTTGCAGCGGCCGTAGCGGCCTGAATTTACCTGCGCCGATCTTGGCGCTGCTGCGCCACAGAGGTAATCGCCGGTCAGGTTGATGTGCGCCCAGCCCAGCGGCGACAGGTACTGCAACAGGGGCATCATTAACGGCTGGCCGTGGCCGCGCAAAGCGTTCGCGGCCCGCTCCAGATAGACCGTACCGCATGTGGAAAAACTAGCATGTTTTGCCTATCACATATACGCTCGATTATGTGATGGTGTGAACGAAAAGCTCCCGCTGTCAAAAAAATGCCATAACCCGTCATTTTAGTCTAAGGCATTTAAAGGGTGTTTTTGGATAGAAATGTGACATTCAATACCCGTCTTTCTGTTGCAGCCTTTCCAGAAGGACGAACCCGCTCTTAGGGTACGATTTTTTTTCCGTTTTCTGAAACGACCCCAGTAAAGCACAATTCGCCCGAAGACAAGCCTAATCATGCTGGAGAACACGAAACCATGACCTGGAAACGACCGTCAACTCGCCTGAAACTCCTATTGCCCGTGGGTGCCCGCTGTCCTGCTTCATCCTGCGCTGGCGGCTGGGCGCGTGGCGCTGGGGATCGGCAACAGCGACTACCAATTTCTGCGCAAGCTTCCCAATCCGCTGAACGACGCCCAGGCGGTGGCAGAGAAGTTGGCGGACGCTGGGATTTTCACTCATTGGCCCCTCGGAGACCGGCGGCGTGTATTACAACTTCTGAGCGAGGCGGATTTTTTAAAGGTACGTAATGAACTGGCCCGGCGGGCGGCTGGGGCGAAAATCACCTTGTTGTGTTGCCGCGGGCATGGCTTTCAGGGCACCGGACGGGCCGTATCTCCTGCCAGTGGATGCCCCAAAACCTGTTCAAGCTGAAGACTTGGAGCTGTTGACTCGCAAGTCGATCAGTCTGGAGCAGACGCTGCAGCGGTTGGATGGTAAGGGGAATTGACGATTGCGGTTTTCGATGCCTGCCGCGAGCTTGCAGAGTTGCCGCTCGGCGTTTCGGGATGCAGCGGCTTGGGTGAAACGCGGTCTGGATCGCGTTCGTAGCGTGGGGCGAACCGGATTGTGGTGTATTCGGCGGCGGCTGGGCAGTTCGCTGAGGATGGAAGCGGTGCCGTCCACAGCCTATACCGAACGGCTGCTGGCGTATCTGGCGCAACCGGATTGGGGAGGTGGCGGATATGTTCCGGCAGGTCGCTACTGAAGTGGGGCGTAACAACGGCCAGCAGCCGGAGGTGCTGATTCAGGGTGCCACCGCGCACCTGGTATCTGGCGCAGAGCGCTGTTGGCGCCGGTGGTTGCCGTACCCACGCCTTCACCGCAACCTGCCGCCCGCCCCGCTGGTGGTAGCCCCCAACTCCTGAAGTTGGGCAGATAGTCCGGGGATAAACTGAAGGATGGGAGTCGAGGGGCCTTTGCTGGTTGTGATTGGTGCTGGAAGTTTTCAGATGGGCTCTACCGGAAGGAGAATGGGCGGGACTCCCGGATGAACGCCGCCACAATGCACGATAGAGAAAGCCTTTGCGTTGGGGCGTATGAAGTGACGGTGGGGGAATTCCGGCGATTTGTGGAGGCGAGTGGGTATCGGACGGATGCGGAGAAGAACGCTGAGGGCAAGGAAGGTTGTCGAGCGTGGAGCGCCACGGATAACACATGGGACTGGCGCGAGGGGATTAAGCTGCGGCAACCGGGGTATGGGCAGCAAGACCGGCAGCCGGTGGTGTGTTTCGTTGGAACGACGCGGTGGCGTACACGGTGTGGCTATCAGGGAACCCAGAAAAGCTACCGCCTCTCCACGGAAGCGGAATGGGAATACGCGCGCGGAAGGGGACGACGAGTGCCCGATACTGGGGGGATGATGCGAACGAAAGCGTGCCAATACGCCAATGAAACGGATCAAACGAAAGCCCGGGAGGCCGGTCATGGGCTGAACCTTATCATCACTGTGCTGATGGCTACCGGTACCCGGCCCCGGTGGGATCGTTTAAAGGGAACGCCTGGGATGTTTACGACACGATGGGAACGTGGGAATGGACGTGTTCCAAATACAAGAAAGACTACGACGGCTCAGAGCAGAAATGCACCACAAAGATACAGTCGGCCACCGTGCGGTAGCGGCGGCTCGTGGTTCAACATACCCGCCTGGGTGCGGTCCGCCACCGCGCCAGGGTCGAGCCGGCCGACCGCTTCTTCAACCAGGGGTTCCATCTCGCCAGATCGTTATAACCCTTTGCTCTTTATCCTTTACCCTTTACTCTCCCACGCGCGCAGCGGGCGATATTTTTGCAAAAGTTATCCACAATGCCAGATCAAAATACGCAAGAGACCATTCCTCGCGCTTTGCAATCCTGTCACGAATTATTGGCATGGGTGATTCCGCAACTGAGATTTATTCCCGCGTGCCCGGCGGTTTTACCTTGGGCGAGCGTTAGAAAGCTGGTCTTTGCGGGTATTGGAATCGCTTGTCGAAGCCGCCTACAGCCGGGAAAGCGGCTGGCGTTGGCCTCGGCCAATCGCACCCCTGGAAGTCGCGCGCCACCTCTGGCGGTTGGCGCCACGAACTCCGTGTGATCCCGCGCTTAATCGTTACGAACACGGGGCACGGCTGATGGATGAATTGGGTCGCCAGATCGGCGTTGTGCTACGCTCCTTTGCGGAAGCCGGCCCATGAAGCGATTACGCAACCTCTGGCCTCAGGTAACCGCCTTCGATAACCTGTGGCGCGCTTGGCGTCGGGCACGGCGCGGCAAGTCGCGCAGCTCCGGCGCGGTCCACTTTGAAATGAACCTGGAGGGTGAGCTGCCAGCGTTACAACGGGAATTACAGAGGGGACTTATCAGCCGGGCGCCTATCGCTGTTTACGCTCCACGAGCGCAAGCCACGGGCTGATTGCGGCAGCCCTTTTTCGTGACCGTGTCGTCCATCATGCGGTCATGAATGTCATCGAACCACCGCTGGATCAGACGTTTATTTATGATTCTACGCCTGCTCGGCAAAGGCGTCCATGTTGCTGTCAGTCGCTATCAACACTGGGCGCAACGCTACCCGTATGTGCTTAAGCTCGATATTCAGCGCTATTTTCCTTCTATTGACCACACCTGTCTCAAAGAAAAAGCTCCGGCGCGCATCGCTGATCCTGGAATACTGGATTTGATGGATCAGGTAATTGATTGCAGTCCTTTGGAGGTAGCGGGTGAATCAGCTTACCCGGTGACATCTGCTCACGCCGCTGGAGCGGCGGCGGCATTCCATCGGCAACCTGACCAGCCAATCCTTCGCCAATCTCTACCTGGATATCTCGACCACTGGCTCAAGGAACAGCGCGGCGTGACCGCCTACCTGCGCTATGTGGACGATCTCGCCCTGCTGGCTGACAGCAAAACTGAACTGCATGATCATCATCAGGCGCTGGCTGATTACCTGAGCCGCCAACGCCTGCGCTGCATCCGCGCAAAGCGCAGATTAGCCGGACGCGTGATGGCCTAAATCTATTGGGCTACATCGTTTTTCCCAACCGGCGACGCTTGCGTAACGACAACGGCCTACGCTTTCGGCGGCGATTACGCAAGTTCGCCCGCGCCTATGCTGAAGGTCGCCTAACGCTGGCGGAGATTGATCCCAGCGTCCAAGCCTGGCTTGGCCATGCCCGCCATGCGGATACATTCGGCCTTTGTCGAAGCCTCTTCGATAGTATACCCTTTACTCGGGGAGCGAACCGATAGACGGCCACCGTGCGTGCGCGGCGGCGCCTGGAACAACAAACCCGCCAGGGTGCGTTCCGCCAACCGCGACAGGGACGAGCCGGCCAACCGCAACAACAACCAGGGGTTCCGTCTCGCCAGCCCGCCTGCTATCCAGGGTTGCGCCGTTTAGGGATGACGCAAGTGTGATCAGCAGGTGATCATGAGTTCGCTTCCAGGACTTTGGCAGGGAAGAGAGCGCCGAATAGCGTTGTCAGGGATGGTGAACCGGGAGCTGGAGAATTGCCGAAAGCTCTCCGGTTCACTTGCCTTAGTGTCACCTCGAACTAAAGGCAGGTTCATCGTGATCGTTCTCTGGTTGCAAGGTGCAGAAGTCTGGAACCTGCCACGCTTTTCTACCCCTATCGACCCACCCCGCCCTTAAATGAGTTGGTGCGTTGATCCTTCTCCCTCAGGCGAGGGCTATGTTCGCAAATCTGGCCCCTAACACTTCGGGCACTGAAAAATATTTTTACCGGCGTCTGACAAAACTCGTTTTGAAACGTCCTGATCAGATGAGGCGAAGGGCTTTGGCCGTCTGGGATGACTCTGTGGCATAGGCTCTGCCATTACGGGCAACCCCCGTGCATCGCACATCGCCTTGAGCGCCCTAAGTTATCCGACATTGAGGACATCACACATGCGCTTTTACCTCCACTGCCCACTGTTGCTGGGTGGCCTGCTCTACTCAACTGGCACAGGCCGATTGTCAAGCCATCCACCAGCAAGCCACCGCCGCCATCGACCCCGCTACCCTGGCGACCCTTTATGAACAGGCCAAAACCGCGCCGGATTGCAAGTCTGTTTCGCAGCCGACTCCCGGCGCTAAAGTGAAGGCGCCTACCTTCGCAAATTCGGGCGCGGCTTCAGCAAACCCCGCCACAGATGCCTTGCCCGATGTGAATAGCGCCTGCAATACGCCCGCTTGTGGCAGGCGCTGGCGATGCAGGGGATCTCTTACCGACACCGCCAAGACTACTACCGCGCCGCGATGGATTATCAGGAGGCGCTGGAGGTGATCGCAGATCGGGAAGCCACCCCAGAAGCTCCAGCGTCACCGCTGATTGGCCAGATCTTCAAAAAAGCCGAACGCAGCCGCTTATTAGCGGATCGTTACCCGCCGACTCCGCTCAATCGTTCCACCGGCGAGGCGGGCGGTCCGGCCGCGATCGGCGGCTTCGCGGCTTCATCCCCGGAACAGCCCTGCCCCATTACCTTCAACACCGATCTCTACCGGAATTCGACAGTAAGGGGCCAGGACGCTGCCGCTGGTTTAGCGGAGGTTCTGGGCCGCCAGCACCTGCAACAAATTCGTTTTGATCGGCCATACCGACCCCCCGGGGCGAAGAGGCTTATAACCTGGAGCTGTCCCGCCGTTCGGGCCGAGGCGGTTAAACGTTTCCTGCTGGCCAAAGGCTACACCGGCGCGATTCAGACCGAAGGGCGCGGCGAGCGCGAGCCACTGGCGCTGGATGATCCCGGCCAATACACCGAAGATCAGCGCAATCAGTTACATCGGCGCGTTGAACTGAAACGCCAATAAGCGCGCTTGCCTGCCCCTGTACGAGCAACTGGAGAGTCTTATCATGCGTATCAAGCACGGCATTCGCCCAGCCCGATCCACTGACAAAGCGGGCTTATGGCTCGGCGGTTTCATCGGCGCGTTACTGGCTGGCCCGCTCCCGGCGGCGACGCTGGGCCTGGTGGTTGGCATTAACCAATTCGTGCAACCAAATCCCCCCTTGAAAGGCGCGATCAACGATGCGCAGGACATTCGCGCTGCTCTGGAAACGGTGGGCGTGAAGGATGTCATCGTCCTGCTCGATGGTCAGGCGACACGTAAAGCAATCATAGCCGCCTGGAACCAACAAGTTAGAAAAGCCAAACCCGGCGACACCTTGATCTTCACGTATGCCGGTCACTGAGGTCGGGAACCGGAGCGGATCAAGGGCAGCGAAGCTGATGGCAAGGATGAGAGCTTAGTGCTCGGCGGTTTTCAGACCACCCGCCCCGGCAATGGCGAGCGCATCATCGATGACGAATTGTATCAATGGTTTAGTGCCGTGCCGCAACTCAATATCGTCTTTGTTGCCGATGCCTGTTATTCCGGCACATTGACCCGTTCAATTGACCCACGCGCGGCTTTTCTCGGTACGCGCGGCCTTGGCGATTACGGCCCGATTCAGAATGATCCCTGCCACCACCCACGGCCACGCTGGAAGAGCAATGACCAGTCCCTGGCCCCGCACTTTTCTATGCGCCAGTCAGGAAAATCAAAAGACCCCCGAATTTCTGTTAAACAGTCAACCGCGTGGCGCTCTGAGTTGGGCCTTCGCCCAGGCCTTGCGCGGGCTGCCGACGCCAATCGTGATCAGCGGCTGGATCGTGAGGAATTAAACCGCTACGTCGTTGAAACGGTGCGGATGTATGCCGAGGCCCAGCAACACCCCAAAGTCGAACCGCTGACCGATTTCCACCGGGCGATTCTACCCGCAGCGGCCCTGCCCGCTGATCGCCTGGCACCGTCGCCTGTGAAGTTGCTGCGGGTGCTGGGCCTGGAAGATAGCAAGCGCAACGCCCTTCTAACCCAGGTGCCCGGCGTACCAGGCAACCCAAGGCCAGCAGACGCCGGATTTAATCTGGGATGCCGCAAAACAGCAGGTGCTGACCCATCAGGGCGATATCGTGGCGTATCAGGTTGGCGATGCCCCCGCCTTAAGTCAGGTCATCGCCAAATGGCGGGCGCTGGATACCCTGCGCACGCTCAGCGCACCCCATAGTCTGAAATTGCGACTGGAACCGGGGGGTGGCTGGTCTGCGAAAGGGTCGCCGGTCCGTCCGGCTGGAAGGGCATCGCTACGGCTATCGACCCTGTTTAATCTGGCGGCGGATGGCACGGTTCAGTTTCTGTATCCCCAGCCCGATGAAGCCAAAACTATCGCCGTGGACCGGCCGGTAGCAGCTATCGGCGGCGATTGAAGTAACGCCGCCCTTTGGCGCGGATCATCTGGTGGCCCTGATTACACCCAATGAAGCCACCCAAT
>JADJQQ010000032.1 GCA_016712625.1 Candidatus Competibacteraceae bacterium
AAAGATGGCAGCGGCCAGGGCGCCTCCCGGGCAGCGGGCGGTAATTTTGAGTTCCGGAGTTCTCTTCATGCAGGAGGGTCTGAGTAAGCCCTTCAGCTCCAGCGACTTTGATACGGTATTCAACTCATTAAGCAGACTCTCTTGAATTACATTACGATGCGAAAGTCCAGACAGATTTACTCTCAGCGCTTCAAGATTTGCGGGCAACATACTGAAATATCTCCTTTAGAACATGGATGACTCAGGGTTTAGCGATATGAGCTGACGTAGGCATACCGGGGCGGCGGATAAGCCGCGACGGGCGGGAAAGCTATAAGATAATTCATAACCGCGCCACCACCTTCTCCATCCTTTTCTCGCGTCTGACGTTGGTGTAAATCTGGGTGGTGGCGATGTTTCCGTGGCCGAGCAGCGCCTTGATGTCCACCAGTTCCGCCCCGGCGTTCAGAGATTGCGGCGTAAGTATGGGCGCAGCTTGTGCGGGGAAATCTTCTTGTCGATGCCCGCCTTCTTCCAGCATCCCCCCGCAGATAGACTCGCGCCGCTTGCGGTGAAACCGCTTATCAGGTCGCTCTTGGTAAATACAGCTTCCGTCCGGTTACGGTCTTTGAGCCGCAATCCGAAGACCGCGCCGAAGCTGGCCGGGGAGCGGAAACGAGTCGTTCTTTGTTACCTTTTCCGATGACGCGCACTGACCCCGCCGCGCCGTCTACCAACCGGACATCAGCTATTGTCAGGCCGAGAGCCTCGCGGATCCGTGCAGCCCGGAGTTCAGCAATGTTCCAAACATCATTTCGTGGTAGCGTCGGCGTAATCCGGTCATGTGTTTTGGTTGTTGCCAAAACATTGATCGGGATATTCCGCCCATCGCGGATGGTCGCCTCTGCCGGGCTTGTTCCTCCCGCTCCAGCCAGACCGGAATGCGTAGCGGGAGCTTGGGCTTTTCCGCCATCGCCACCGGGTCAGATTCGACGACTCCATTTCGCACCAGCCAGCGGTAGACCGTCGAGCGCCGATAAACGGCGGTTGACGATGTGCGCCTTGATCTCCCCGGCTCCCGCATCTGCCACGCCGCGAACTGTTCAATGTCCGGGTACTTGGCGTTCAGCCAGTCCTTGCCGGGCCTCGACCCAGCCATTTGCCCCAGATGCCAATGTCCGAACGGTGGACGTAGCAGGTCGCCTTGTTCGGCCTTTGGTGTAGAGCAGGTACGAGAGGAAACCTTCCCGGCCTCTCGAAAGTTCGGATCAAACATCGCAGTTGACTCCATGCGCTTCCCTGCACCCTGTTGCAGTCTCAAAAGGAGTTTTCGATATTTCTAAACAACGATTTTTACAAATCAAATTTAATAAATTGATTTCGCAATCATCGGCCAGATTGGCAGATAACCGAATATTCAAGAGTCGATTAGCCTACAAAATTCTATTTTTATAACATAAAGTTTCCAAAATTAATTTTTTATGATCTTCCAATTGCGGATAGAGGCGCTTTAAGAATCGTTGCCGGGCATTTGCAGATTCCGGCGAAGTGCGGGCCGCGTTGCGCTGCTCCCTCTCCAGTTCCGCCGCTCTGCTTCGGCCAGCGCTCGCGTATCGGCTCTGCACGGCGGCGGCGGGCCTCGGCGATTTGAAACCCGCTGGAGGGATCGAACGCGGACGGATCGGTCGGTATTTGCGAACGATGCCCCGTAGCACGGCGGCAGGATTGGTTCTGATCTGGCTGCTTTGGATTCGAGACTGGATCACGTCGAGCATTTGCTGTGCAACCTCTGATGGTAAAGGGTAGACCTGGGTGGCGATATCTTCCTGCTCATGCTCGGTTAGCTTTGCCGGGTAGATCAGTTTTGCCCGCTGCTCGTTCGGTGCCTCGTTGTTGGATGTGTTGCCATCCGTTCCCGTAGTTGCTGCCGTTAGAATCTCCTCCTCGGAGACTGTCTTTCCCCTCGTTCGATTCCAGCGCTGCTATCCCGTGGTCGCTTTCCCGGTCTTCCGGGTTTTGGTTTTGAGCACCACTACCACTACCACGCTCGTCGTCGGTTTCCGCTATCCGCTCGTTGGAGGAGAAGGGGGAAGGGGTAGTGGTGGTGGTAGTAGTCTCTGTAGAAATCTCAGTAGTAATCTTGATTCCTTTAAAGATGTCGCCTGTAGGCGAGAGGGTATCGCCTGTAGGCGAGAGGGTATCGCCTGTAGGCGAGAGGGTATCGCCTGTAGGCGGGAGGGTATCGCCTGTAGGCGAGGGTATCAGCTGTTTTTGTAACTTATCGGTTAATTACCGGGTGTGTGATAGCCATGATCGCAAGCGAAATTGGCTCAATGAACATGATGTTGTTTCGCAAAATTCCTTGCTGAACGATGTCGCGGTACTCCCTTCTGATGTAGCCCGCATCTTCCAATCGCTTGAGCGCCTTTCGCACTTGGTCTTTGGTAAGGCCGAACTTCGATTCAAAAAGGCGGCGGTACACTGAAACATATCGCCATCGAAGTGCTTACGTAGAAGCGGCTTACCACTCTTGTCGAGGGTCTGATAAGGCCGATACCAGTAGATGATCTCCGCCAAGATGATGATGCCGGGTAAATCCGCTTGCCGGACTCCAGTGTGATGTGCTGGTACCACTGGTGAGGAATAATGTTTCCCTCGAAATGTATCTTGCCAATCTCTGCAACTGTCGCTGGCAAGTGATCTATGTTTTCATCTTTCCGTTCCCTATCACTAATATGTTACTGATACGTTACTAAAACCCTGTTTTGGGGTATTTCATGCCTGATACGCGTATCCCGCCTCTTTCCATCAGGGCGGGTTCGTGATCAAAACTATTCACTCGGTAGAATACGCAAGCTTATTGCTGCTGCTACGCCAGAAACGGCATGAGGCTGGCATCACGCAGGTTGAGTTATCGGCGACTTGGCGTCCCACATTCGTTTGTCGGCAAAATCGAACGCGGAGAACGGCGTATCGATGTCATTGAACTACAAACATTTTGCCGTGCCTTTGGCACTGATTTGCGAACATTCGCGTCTGAACTCCAAGAGCGCCAGTAGCTGTCTCGAACCTCACTATGCGGCTTGTGCCCATTGCGTCAATTCTTCCGTTTTGCATCCAAGAGCCAGAGATTTTTTGCAGCAACTCATCGGTCAGTGGACGCTCGCCAATCTCGATCAGGCTGATGTAGCTCTGATTTACGCCTACAGAACGCGCTAACTTCGCCTGGCTCATCCTGAGCATTGCTCTTCTCACCGTGATTCCGTGCCCAATGCTAGTCATACAAACCTCGTAATAATTTATTACATATTTTGGATGCTAGTACCAACAGCACAAAATCAAGTTTTGCGATAATGACTCCGCGCTATCGCTGTCCGCGATGGGCAAGGACTTAACTGACGCTTCTACGCAACGGTCTTTTGTGTTCACCGTGCCGCCCCGGCGCATCCCTGCGCGGGGTGCGGATTACCCACCGCGACACTCCAACGCAAAGAATCCCTGTAAGTTTTCGGGGGCGCGGCCCCCGTACCCCCGCCGTCCCTGGCTTTTGTGCTCTCTTCGTTCGCAATTTCCCCCCGCTTGCGCCGGGGGGCTGGCGGCTTTTTGCCCTTCGTTCGCTGCGGGCGACAAGGGTTCGGTCGCTACGCTCCCCGCTTCGCGCCCTTGCGCCCTGGCTCTCTTCGGGCTTTTGCCGCCTTGCCCCCTCCGGCGCTTCGCTCTGGGGGGTGGTGGTTGTCTGGTGGTGTCGCCGCGCTCTGGTGGCTCTCTTCGTTCGCGTTCTGTCTGTGTTGGGGTGTGCCGTGTCTCTTCCCGTTGCCTCTTCCTTGGTTCGTTCCGCCCGTTTTCGCTTTCGCGCCGTGGGCGGGTTGCGCCCTGGGCGTGTCCTTCCCGCTCGTCTGCTCGTTCGCTGTCGGGGTTTGTCGCTGTGGTGCGGTTTTCGTGTCCGGTGGCTGCTGCCCGGTTCGCCGCCTCGTGGGGGCGGCCTTGTCGCCCGTTTGTCGCGGCTGTGTCGTTCGCCCTGGTCCCGTTGGCGTTGCGCCGTGCTGGCTGGTTTCGGTTCCGGTGGCCCCGCCGCCCGCTCCCGTGGGGCGTGGTCGCGCTTCCCGCGCCCTTGCCGTCGCGTTTGCGGCCCGCTGCGCGCCGCTGCTGGCCTCGGCGGGTGTCTAGTTCCGCTGCCCTGTTTCCTGCCGCGCCGCCTCCGGCGCGGGTGGGTTTTTCTGGCGGTCGCCGTTTGTCGCCAGCGTTCCGCCCCCTGGTCGCTGGCGTGGTTTCAGCGGTTGTAGCTGCCGGTCGTTCCGTGGTGGTCGGTTGCGCTGGCGGCGCGGATCGCTTCGTTCGTACCGCCGCGCCCGGTGCGGTGGTGTTTTCTGTCGCCTCGTTCGGTTCCGGGCGCGGCGCATTCGCGGCCCGGTCTATCGCCCTGGTTCGCGCCGTTGCCGCTGGCGGTCCCGGTTCCGTTTGGTCGTTTTCCCCGCTGAGCCTTGCCCCGATGGTTTATTGCCGTCTGCTGCGGCGTCCGCCTGCTTTTGCTGGTTTCCGGCTGGCGCTGGCATTTGGGCGCTTGGTTTCCGGCTTAGCTAAAAAGCAGTTTTTCTATTGATTTTCATTGTGAAAACTTGACTTCTAATCGTTAGTTTGTAATAATTTATTACAAGGATAAGGACTAAAAGGATTTAGCGCCCTCTTTCTCGGCAGGCTCGGAGGCGTTAAAGGGAGAAACCGGGGAAACAAATCTTTTCGTCGCTTTTGGAAAAGCGTGAATCAACTAAAACTGGAGTTAAAGAAATGAGAAAGATTTTTCAGATTGATGGAATAGACGGAGCAATGCTTAGCATTGGTGAACGGAATCAGCCGCAACAAGCGGCGATTTGTATAAAGGACTCTCAGGGTAACGAGGTTCACATGCTCATCGGATACGAGCAATTTAGGGAGCTTTGTTCACTCTCGTATGATCTTCACTGGACGCCAGAACCGCGCACAGTGCAAGAAAAAGAGGAAGAAACACCGTTTTAATTAGTTGGACTCTCGTAGTTACAGCTACGAGAGTCCGGTAATGCAGTAAACAACCTAACGAGGTTTTAATCATGTCACACGCGATAGCGATAACACAAGATACCGCGATCATGCCGGTTTCCCCGGCTGCGGTTTCGCTAGGAACGCTGCAAGCTGGTTCGCCCGCCGCTCTCGTGCAGGGTGCGCGGGAAATGGCGAACGCGCTGGCCGATGTCATCGAGCACCAGAAATTAGCGAAAGACATACAGGGCCGGAAATACGTCAAAGTCGAGGGATGGACTACCCTCGGCGTTATGCTGGGCGTGGTGCCCCGCGAAGTGCAGACCACGGAACAAGACGGCATCTATACCGCAACGATAGAGCTAGTCAGAATTGTTGACCAAGGCGTGATTTCTCGCGCATCAGCCGAATGCGGATCAGACGATGAGCTTGACCGCTACGGTAAACCCGTATGGTCTAGCCGTCCTCGCTATGCAAGGCGTTCAATGGCCCAAACCCGCGCCACGGGTAAGGCTTGCCGCTTGGCGTTTAGCTGGATTATGAGCTTGGCAGGCTACGAGCCGACACCGGCAGAGGAAATGCCGGATAAGCAACAATCCGATAATGACCTGCTGATTTCATCCGCTCAACACAAGATGTTGGAGGCGCGGATTTCAGAACTTGGATTGAACCGCGAAGGAGTTAAAACGTGGTGCATTCGACGTTTTAGCATCGATCATTTCCAAGGGCTGCAAAAAAGCCAGTTTTCGGAACTGCTGAATCAACTGCCAAAGATGGCGGAAATAAAGGCCAAGCGGGAAGCGGAACAGGAAGCGCAAGCGGAGCGGGAAGCGATTCAAATGGAATCACAACCGCAACCGCTGAACAATGAAGAAAAAGCAAAAAACATGGATGTACTTTCTCATGAAATAAGAGAAGCAGGACGCTACAGAAGCGGGAAGGTAAGACCGAGAGAAGCGGTAGAAGCTGGGATTTTAGAGAGTGAGGCGCGACATTTGCGCCACATAGCCGAAACCGCTTAACTACTGATAGAGCCAAGGACGGCGCTGGATAATTACAATGCAGAAACAGCCGATTGAAGGGGCCGCAAGAATAGGAAACGGTACTAAACTTCATCCCGCGTTCCTAGATGAAAACAGGAACCTGTTTTTTCGTTGCTCGTGTCCCGACACGATGAACGGATTTGGCATGAATCGCGCCACTTTTTACCCTGGAAAGACCGGGAGTTGTGGACAGCGCAGACAGCGCGGATAACCATACCCTCCAACCCCGCCCAGTCGGGGTTTTTTATTTGCCCTAGTCACTAAAAAAGCCTGCCCTGGACGGGAGAAACGGGATCGAGAGCGGGAGCGGAACAGGCGGGAGGCCCGGCGAACGAGCGGGAGCGCCGCGACAGCGGCGCGACGCGGGTAGACGGTAGCAGCACCAGCAGGCCGCGCCGCCCGGCGCGGACGGGCGGCAGCCCGAACGCGCGAGCGCGGCGGCAAACGAGCGCCGCCAGCGCCGACGAGGCACAGCGCACGGCGAGACAGCGAGCGCCGCCACGCGCAAGCCAGCGCCAGCGGCAACCGCCGACGCAGGCGACAAGAACCGGCAGCGGCGGCAGCGACACGACTAACCGCCCACCCACGCAACGGGAGCCGGGAGCGCGGCGGGAGCAGGCAGGCGCAGCGACGGCGGCACGGCCACCGGAACCGAGACGCCGAACACCCCGCCCGCGAAGCGCCGAACCGCGACCGGGAAACCGCACCAGCCCGACCACGCAGCAGCGAACGCCGACGCACCCGCCAGCGACCCGAACCCGACGACCACAACCGCGCCGGAGAACGACCGGCGCGAGGCCCGCACCCGCCAGCGCCGCGCACCCGACGCCAGCGCCGACCCGACCAGCCGACGCCACCAGGGCGCGGACAGCGGCGCGACAGAAGACCCGCGAGACAGCACCAAAGACCGGGACGAAACCGAAGAGAAAGAAGCCACAGGACACCCCCACAAAAACCCGAAACACCGGGAACCAGCCCCGGCCACCAGCGGCGGGCACCACACCCCCCCCGCCACGCCCACGGCGACAAGCGCAGCGCGGCCCCGGCGAACGGCGCAAGGCCGAAGCGGGGCGCATGGACGCGCCCCGCCGCCAAGCGAGCGCACGGACAGCGCGAGCCGCCTAGCGCCGGGCGACGGGACGCGCGACAAAACGCAGCGGCAGCGGGGGGGGTGTGCCGCCGCCACAGCCGGACGTGTGGAGATATGCGGGGGGTTTGGTTCGATTACGCCACTGCCCGACCTGAGCCGCCGCCCAAGCGGCGGGCACACTGAACTTTGAAGTGCGGACAGCGATAGCGCGATGCCCGGCGCTGGACGCTAGATTCAGCGCAAGCGATGCCAAATCGTTCAATGTGTGTGTCGGGGCGGTTTGGGTTTGCCGTGATAGTTTTCAACCGCGTCAATGATGGACGCCAGCCGATAAGCGGCGTCCAGTGCAGTAGCTTCACCTGATAGCAAGTGATCGCACAGCGCCCGCAACGCTATCGGTAAATTGCCAAGCAGTTGTTCGGATGTTGGGTAATCCGCGCCTGTGCGGTGACTGCGAACCATCGCGATCAGCCGGTCGGTCGTCGCTAGCTCCGGGTCGAGGTCGTCGATGGTCGGGCGCGGCGGATCGGGATAGGGTTGGTCGGTCATGATTTTCCTTCTTTCATGAAAAAGATAATTATAGTATTCTCGTTTTAATGAAAACGATTGTGGTTGCCAATCAAAAGGGCGGTTCCGGCAAATCGACTATCGCCGTTCACCTCGCGGCAGCCGCCGAACACGCCGGGCACGGCCCTGTTATCCTCTCCGATACCGACCCGCAAGGCACCTCGGGCGACTGGTTCAACCAGCGGAAAAAGTCCGGTTTCGACACGCCGCTGTACGCGCCCTTGGCCCTGTCCGAACTGCGGGAGAAAATTCGGGCGCTGGGCGAGGCGGGAGCGGCTTATCTGTTCGTGGACACCGCCCCCTCCATCGGCGCGGTCAACGCCGACCTGTTCGCGGTGGCCGACCTGATCCTGATCCCGCTCAACCCGACCCCCGCCGACCTGCGCGCCCTGGTCAAAGGCTTGCCCCTGGTGCGGCAGTCCGGCAAGCCGTTCAGTTTCGTGCTGGCCCGCGTCCGGCCCAACCTGAAGAACAACGACGGCGCAGCGATGGCGCTCGAAGCCTTGGGGCTGGTCTTGCCGTCGCGGATGCACGAGCGGGTCATCTACGCCGAGACCTTCGCCCACGGCAAAACCGCTTTGGAGATCGAGCCGAAAGGGGTCGCCGCTCAGGAAGTGGCCGCTTTGTGGCAAGCCGTGAAAGCGAGATTGCAAGAAAACGAGAACCGATGAAAGAGAGAATGCGATAAAATGAGAATTCATGAAAGCGAGAATTCCACCATGACCAAGCGCCCACCCGTCGATTTGAAGGCCCTGACTGCCGAGCAGGCCGCGCCCATGCCGGAAGCCATTCAGCGCACGGCCCCGCCCTCGCCGGTCGGATCGGTGAAGACCGCCAACCTGGAAGCACTCGCCTTCAAGGTGCCGCCCGACTTCCGCAAGCGGTTCCGGCAGCGCGCCGTGATGGCCGACCTCAAGCTGAACGAGTTGCTGTTTGCTGCGCTGGACGCTTGGGAAGAAAAGCACGGCCTCAAACAATAAAGAATTCTCGCTTTATGTAATTCCATTTTTATGGAATTCTCGCTTTATGGAAAGCTGCCGAATAGCACGGCAATGACCCCGATCCGCCTCGAACGACGCGAACCCGCCCGCAACCGGCTGCGGTTCTACGCGATTGCCGTAGCCTGGACTCTGTTCGATCAGTGGGCAGTGATACGGGAGCAGGATCGAGTCGGTGACCGGGCAGATACGACGGTGATGGAAGGATAGACATGAGCATGAATGAATTTCGCCGACTGGCGGCGAAGATGGATCAGCACATGCAGCAGCTTGCTGCCGAAGGGGTCAACGGCGCTCCGGCCATCATCCATCGCATGATGGGATACGTGCCCGATCTGCACCAGATTTGGGTCGGGACCACCGACCCTCAACTCATGGCACTGTCCCACGAATTCCCTGGTTTCTACCGCTGCCTCGACCCCACTGCCGAGGGGCCGATGGTTCAAGAACGAGAGCGATAGATGTCCAAGGTTGTCAGTGTCTTCAGTGGGTGCGGGGGGCTGGACCTTGGCTTCAAGGAGGCGGGGTTTGAACTTGTTTACGCCTGTGACAACGACCCGGCAGCGGTCGACTGCTATTCCCGCAACGTGGACCGGAACGTTTTCGTCAGGGACATTACCTCAAGCGAGTTCTACGCGGACATTGCGAACATTGGGGCGTCTGACGTAGTTCTCGGCGGATTTCCCTGTCAAGGCTTCTCAAAGGCCGGGCCGAAGCAGGAGGCCGATGATCGGAACACGCTCTACGTCGAGATGCGGCGGGTTGTGGCGAAGCTCCGTCCCGCCGTGTTCATCGCGGAGAACGTGGACGGCATCCGGCAGAACTTCGGCGGGGCGTATCTCAAGCGGGTCGTCTCAGACTTTGAGCAAATCGGCTACGAGGTAGACCACCATATGCTCGACGCCGCAGCCTTCGGCGTTCCGCAGCACCGCCGCCGCGTCTTCTTCGTGGGCACCCGACAGGGCAGCGGGCACACCTTCGCATGGCCACGACCCACGCATCGGGCCGCAACCCGAAATGGCGAGTTCAAGGTTGCCGAACGCGAGGGGCCGAGTCTCTTCGATGCGTCGGAAGTCATCCCAACCCGAGAACGCCGCCAGCGGGTCCGCACGATCAAGGACGCCATCGCCGACCTCGTGCAATTACGCCCGGAAGTCTTCGACCACGCGGTTACGAACGCCTGGCCGAAGAAGTACGAGGCCGTCTTTCGGGCCATCAAGCAAGGGCAAAAGCTCTGCAACGTCCGCCATGCCGATACGTCGGTCTACACCTGGCAAATCCCGGATGTCTTCGGGAAAGTGACCGAACGGGAAGTCCTTGTCCTTGAGACAATCGCCCGACACCGAAGACACAAGCGGTATGGCAGCATCCCAAACGGCAATCCGCTACTGCTTGACGAAATCGAACGGCTGTCCGGTGTGATTGGTCTTCGGAAGGAAGTCGCGTCCCTGCTGGTCAAGAACTACCTCAAGGACATGGACGGCAAGTACGACCTGAAAGGGGCAATGTTCTGTTCCGGGTTGTTCAAGCGGCCAAACTGGAACGAACCATCCCCTACGGTACTGACGAACTTCCACAACCCGCGTTACTTTCTCCACCCGTTTGAGGATCGGCCCTTCTCTCTCCGCGAGTGTGCCAGACTCCAGAGCTTTCCAGACACCTTCGAGGTTACTGGCAATGGCTCCAAAGTCGACTTGGTGAGCGGGTATCGCTTGATCGGAAACGCCGTACCCCCGCTTCTCTCGCGGCACTTCGCGGAAGCGGTACACCAGTTCCTCACACGCCATCCGGACCGGCAGGTCGCCCAATGAAGCTCACCATCCCGAAAATATCCCTGGATATTCAACTCTTGGAGTTCGACGTTTGGATTACTCCGTCCCTGGGGGAAATCCGCGACACGGAGAAGTTCAAGGAACAGATGGAAGCCGTGGTCAACACCTTCGAGGCCATCGGTAGTGTTACGGACAAGTTCAAGGACGTAAAGGACTGCCATCCCATCGCCATCGCGGACACCTTCATAGACCTGACGCGGGGGAAGACCGAGGAAGAGGCCGGGACCATCCTCGGGGCACTGGCTTCGGTCTTGTACCTCGTGACGGGCAAATCGGACAACAATGCAAAGTGCCAGCTACCACTTTTCTTGAGAGACAAAGCCCGTTGGGACACTTTCCCTGTTATCCGGCGACGAAAGGAAGCGGTGTCGCTCGCGTCCGGTCCAATCCCCAGAGAGCTGAAGGCCGAGAAGTACCTCGGGCTTGTCGCTGCCTTGCGTACTCATCCCGATCATCAGAAGCGGTTGCTTGAGCAGTTCGTAAGTTTCTTGCTCAACGACGATGCCTGCGTCTCACAACTATGGAGCATCGGCTACAGCTACTTCATGTTGAAGGGCTTCAAGAAAGAACGCGACCTGCTCACACCGCTTGTTGTGTTCCAAGTTCGCGGTTCTGTTGCTGCCTCTGGCGGGCATGACCCCGAAGAACTCCTGCGGACTCGCCTTGCCGAATGGGGGCTACAAGCTGGCGTAGACTACAATACGAGCGACGTTGTGCTGACTGAAGTACTCAAGCTGTTGGGTACAACCCCAGTCGTTGAAGAAGTCCAAGCCGAACCCGCTGACGATGACGACGAGGAACGCGAAAAAAAGGTAGAAGTCACGCAAGAGGAAGAAGGCAAGGTCAAGGTCAAGACGCGGGCGTATGACTTCATCCTGCCGTACCAAGTGAGCGGTTGGAAGCCAAAGGTTTTCATCCAATCGCAGTTCTACGCGGGCGACTCTGGGAGCGTGTCCCACAAGAACGTTGACCAAACCAGCACTTCGCGGAAGACAGTACAGGACATCTTGGCAAACGCCCGCTTCGTGGAGTATGTGGATGGTGCGGGGTACTTCTCGACCCTCAACCGGGACTTGAAGCACTTACTCAACATGACCAACACCGCCTCGTTCATCCAAGTACGCAGTGCGGCCGTCCGCCTTCGGCGGGAACTGCAACACGTCGGCTTCCTGACCCCGCTTGAAGTAGAACACGCCATCTTCCGCTCGGATGGCTCACCAGCTGCCGTTCGCAAGGTCTTGAAGGACGAGGGGTACGCCGATGTGGAAATTGAACGGTCAATCGGGGACTGCGCGAGGCGGGGGCTTGTCGTCACGGATCGAGGAAAGCTCACCGTGACCGCAACTCGCCGGGACGTTGCCCGCAGATATCTGTTGCTTGATGTAGCGGCTAGGTTGGGTGCGGCGCCCGCCACGCCTTCCGAGAAGCTCGCCGGATGTCTTCTTGTTCCGGGTTACGGCCCCTTCCACGGCATCAAGTTGGATCAACTCGTTACCGAGGCCATCCGGGTAGCCCCATCCCTGAAAGGCGACTTGGACCAATCGCAAATCATGCTCGCGGATATTCGTTGGCTTTGCGAGCAAGAGTTGGCTATGTCGAGTTAGGATGACTCGCCCCCATCCGAGAGTTGCAGGTGCAACCTGATGAATATTTGGGATAACCGGGGTATGGCAACGATTCCTTCATTTTGGGGCCATAGGGTCACTCCCGGCCAAGAAAATGCGTACCACGAAACTCAACTCGCCTTACAAAGTAGGTACTTAGATTTCCTATATGGGTTTTATGGTATGGCAACAGGCGTTAGAACAGCATTTATTGGGCTTGTCGGGAACATGAAGGGTTCGTACCAGAAAAACATTCGTTTTTTTGATCTTGCATGAGCACCACAGCCTTGTGGCCCCAAAATGAAGGAATCGTTGCCATACCCCCGTTCGACTTCGCGGGGATGAGGTGCTTGTGCTCGTCAAACGTTTTGTCTACCGTTGGCCCTGGCAAGGTACCAGAAGATCAATGGCTTGCGCTGGGGGGGTCGGGGAACACGGGACGTTAGGGCGCAGTGGGTCCATTGGAACGAAGCGCAGCGATCCTTCGTGAAAACGATCCGTTGAAATTATTCGGTGAGTGGCGTTTTGCCGCATAACTCCACCGCCGTGGAGTTATGCGGAAACCATATAATCACTGGTTAGGCTCAAAACAAACCAGGTAAGGCCATCCTACTTGGCTGGAAGCTACTTCATAAATATGGGTTATAGATGAACGAAATAGAAAAAATTCAGAATCAACCTGAAATGGTCAAGATAGTTCGCGCTTTTATCGTGATGTATAACAGGTCGAAAAAATACCAGACAATCGTGTTGATGCTGACGATGCTTTTGCCAGTACTTGGGGGTATAGCAGCGGTTTTCGAGCCAGACCTAAAGCCTTTCATTGCTATTCTCGCATTATCCTTCGGGTTCATTGACGCTCTTCTCATTGACCGGTCGCATAAGGTGCGAATGAAAACGGCGGCGAAACTACAAGAGCAATTCGACTGCGGCGTCCTATCCATCGAATGGAATAAATTCCTTGTCGGGAGGCAGGTTGACCCAGAGGAGGTAGACCGGGAATCATCCTGCAAGCTAAGCGCCTCAGACGAAAAGCGACTAACTGACTGGTATCCAACTGTAGTAAAAGAACTGCCCATGCATTTGGCAAGAATCATTTGCCAGCGGACAAACCTATGGTACGACAGAGAACTGAGAACAAGGTACAGGAATATCATTTGTTGTTCAGTAGTTTTTATCGTTATAGTTTCGGTGGTAATCTCGTCAGCCACAGACCTTACCATGACTTCCTTCATAATCACCGTTCTCGTGCCCATATCCCCGGCGCTGAACTGGACGATACGAGAATACTATCGCCAAACCGATGCGATGAGGACGTTAGAGAACTTGAAAAGCGAGATAGAGAAGCTATGGGACAAAGCACTAGGAAATGCCACTATAGAAGAAGTGACCGAAGCTTCCAGGGAGCTACAGGACGCAATCTTCGCTCACCGGGCATCCAGCCCCTTGATATTCAACTGGCTTTATAAGCCTATGCGGCCAAAGATGGAATCAAACATGAACAGCGGCGCTGAGTATTGGGTAAAACAGGCCAAAATGGCAAAAGGTATAAATTGAGTCTCAAACCGCATTCGGGTGCAAGTAATGCAGTTGATAACGTATTTCGACGATTTCTTAAAAGATACCGTCAATCTGAACCAAACGAGAGTAACTCTTCTTGAGGACAGCATCGAAGCAATAAAGACGTTTATCAGGAATTCGGATTGGAAGCCAGAAATTATAGAGTTTAAGCCCCAAGGATCATGGGCGCATAAAACCATCATAAAGCCATTGACGGATTACCCATTCGACGCGGATCTGATTGTTTATGTGAAGCCTGTTGATGGATGGGAGGCCAAAGATTACATTAACAACCTTTATACGGAGTTCCAAGGGAGTGGGATTTATAAAGAGAAAACGCGGAGGTATTCGCATTGCGTGACAATCGAATACGCCGGAGAAAGAAAAATAGACATCGCCCCTTGCGTCAAAGAAAGAATTTATGCTGATACATACGAGGTATGCAACAGAATATCAAACGAATTTGAGAAATCCATGCCGGGCGATTATACGGACTGGCTTATCAACAAAAATTCAATTTCCGGGAAAAACAACCTCAGAAAGGTGACGCGACTTTTAAAATATATGCGCGACATCAAGACAAACTTTACTTGCCCATCATTTCTCTTCACGACATTGCTTGGAGATCGGATTTCATATATTGATAGCATTAACAATCCGTTTACTGACGTTCCTACAAGCCTGAAGATACTAATTGATAGGTTAGACGATTGGTTGCAAGCTAAGCCAACTAAGCCAACAGTCAGAAACCCAGTACTGTACGAAGAAATCCAGAGCAACGCATGGGACGAAATCAAATACAGCAATTTCAGAATTAAGATCAATCTATACAGGGGATGGATCGATGACGCCTACGACGAATCTGACAAGGAAGAGAGCATCGGAAAATGGAGGCGCGTGTTTGGAGATGATTTTGCAGCGGAAGAGACGGTTGCTAAAGCGGCATGTGTTAGTGAATCGGCTGCCCTAGAATTGAGGGGCAGGTCACTCGCATCGGTTGGTTCCGACCTTGTCTCCTTAGTGAAAAGTTTAGGCCCCAAAGCTTTGCCAAAGGGATTTAATCGGCTTCCACATATGCACCGTCCTAAATGGCGTGCAAGTTCTAGTCCCGAACTCGCGGTGAGAGTTTCTGCGTATTTATATACGGGTAGATATGAACAGCTAATAAGGCAGATAACAAGTTTAGAGCCATTGCAAAGCGGTTACTGGATTAAATTTAGTGCTTCAAGTAGCTCGGGTTTGCCATTTCCTAATGAGCATTATGTTATGTGGAGGGTGACAAACACGGATAAAGCCGCCCAGAAGGCAAAGGCATTGAGAGGAGAGTTTTACAAAAGCGGCAGCAACAATTACCGTTGGGAGTTTTTACAGTATCGCGGAGTACATATTGTGGAGGCTTTTCTCATTAGGAAAACCACCGAGGTTATGTTAGGGAAAAGCGAACCTTTTTACGTAGTAATTGAATAAGTGACTGCAAGTATCGTCGGATAAATGGGGTCAGGGATAACTGGGATCAGAGTAAAATTAAATGCCTAACCCAACGCTCCAGCAGACTCCGCTAACGCTACGCGGCTGAGCTTTGCGTTATCTTTATAAATCCGCCTAGGTTCGCATCCCTACTCTCCTGAAAACCGTTTGTTTCGTGCCATTTCTCTCACGAAATTCAAGATTGGCGCCCGAATCGTGAATATCACACGTCACATAGGAACGCTGTGCCAAATCTCTTGATTACCGACACAGCTTCTCACACGGTACGCCGTCCTTGTTCCCGTCCAGCGAGCTTACCCCGCACTGCGTGAGATAAAACTTCGCTTCCTCGCAGCTTGCCATTTCCCGGCAATACCGCTTGCCGGCGCAGGTGAAACCGCTGCTGGTGGCCGGTTTCGGCGCACTGGCAGCCGGTGAGGCTGACGTTGGGCACGCATTCTTGCGCCAGTCCCAGGGCGCACAGCGTTCCGCTTCCGGCAGTCCCCATAGCCCGCGCTTTGCGCTCTTGGCCTGCTGTTCGAGAGCCAGCAACGATTGATCCTTGAGGTACTGGCGATAAGCCCATGCCGCGCCCTGGCGGATCATTTCCGCGTTCACGTCCACGCCGCCCACATACACCCGCCCCACGGTGCGGCCGTAGCGGTCGGTATCCTGCACCACCACCCGCGCCTGTTTGCCAAACGCCAGATCGGACAGCGCCTGCTTGGCGCGCTCGCCGTAGGGTTGGCGGGATTCCGGTGTGTCGATTTCCCCTAACCTCACCTTGACCTGTTTGAAACTGGCGCCGTCCGGCATAAGTAGCGTCAACGTATCTCCATCGTGAACGCCTACCACTTTCCCGGTCAGTTCGGCGCTCTGTGCCGTGGTGACAACAGCGGCCAGCACGAACAACAGCAACCCGACCATCAGCAGGAACAGGTTGAAGGCAACTAACATCATAAAATTACTATCGTTTTTGTCATTCATATTCCGACTCCGGGTTATCAACAGATTTTTGGTTAGCATTTGACCAATTCATCAAAAATGTTAAATTGATTAATCGAATTTAAATTTTTGATGAACGAATGAATCAACTAAAACTATTCACACTTGCAGAAATCGGCGCAATCGAGCGAGTTGTAGCAAAACCAGATAGTGGCGGCTGGGTGGTCATCGTCAGCTACAAAACCCTCGCTGGCCTGCACATTGAACCGCTGGAGCGCCAGCGCAAGGGGCCGCGCGTATTCTCCACGCTGGAAGCGGTAGCCAGCACGATGCGAGCGGCGGGCATAATGGAGTTTTGTATCAATCAACGATCCGACGAAGGATTGTCAGATGACCGCTGACGGTATCCAGTTGCCGGGACTGGCTCGGTCCCGTGATCCGGTAAACATCCCGCTCGACAAAATCGAGATAGGCGCTTATCTCGCTGTCCCGCAATCCGCTGACCCCGGTTTTTTCCGGTTTGATTTCAACCACAGCGCCGGCACACGGTTTGTCCTGATAGTGTGTAACACCGCTGGCAGTACAGCGGTAAACCTCAATGGCATGAGCATCTAGCGCGATGCTGGCTAGGGCGATGACTGCGACGATGTGCCTGTGCATGTCTATGTCTCCGGCGCTGGCATGGGACGAACAACGAGCGTTAGGTTTTATCCTCGAACATCACCCGGCGTTGCAAGCGCAGCGCGAGGCCCACGCGGCGGAAAGGATGCTTAACCGCTTGCCCGTCATCGAGGCGATGATCGGGGAGCGGTATCAATCGGCGGCGAATCTGGAAGCGGCGGAAGCTGACGCGGCGCGAATACGCGAGGCCGTCAACGAGCGAAGTGCGGTAGCAAAAACCGCGCTCGAACAGGCCACAAACGAACAGCAACGGACAATAGCCAAACGGGAATTACAGAGTGCGAAAAGGGCTGAGGAATCGGCCATTGCAAACGCCGACGCGGCGCTGGAGCAGGCGCGAACCTCGGCGGATTATGAGGATTACGGGAGCAAGCGGCGTTACGCGCTGACGGAATTGGGCCAGTTGCGGCGGCGTCTCTCCGAGAAATCCACACAGCGGGCCGATGAAGAAATCAAGGCCGGGGAGGTGCGGCAAACCGCACTTGGCAATATGGCTAGGCTGCGAGAACTCGAAGCGGAACGAGCGGCGGCGGATACTCGGTTAAGCTTTCTCAAATCCAAATCCATCTGGCTGCAAAAACAAGTCGCCCAGGGCCAACCGGAAAATGAGCTATGGGAAAACGCCCAGCGCCAGAACGCGGAAACCGCAACGCTCAAGCGCGTTGATCTGCTCATTGAATCCCAGCGACAACAAATCGCCCACCTCGCCGGGGATTCGTGGGAATCCCTATACCGCTATCTTTCGGGAGCCGGTAAATGAAACACATCACAGGTTTGATAGGTCGTGATGATCTTGTTGCGAAAGTGACGCGGGAAGCCCGAAAAGGTCGGCATATCCTGCTCACCGGCCCGGTCGGGGTCGGCAAGTCGGTGGTGCTGGATGCCGTCATTGATCGGCTGATTGTGCGTAGCGATCTGGTTGTCTTGCACGTCAATGAGCATCAAGCGAAAGGCCAGTTTTTGGAGATCGCGCGTGGATTGCTGGAAAGCGGCTTGCTTAAACCCTCCGCTCTGGAACTGAACGATGAACTTGATGAGCTAGATCCAGCGGCTATTCAATGGCTCCGCATCAAGCGGCAGGCCGGGCGGCTCAGCATCCGCGATCTGACCGCCGCTATCGTCCCGGCACTACATGCAAATAAAGGTCGGGTAATTATTGCGGTTGATGATCTGACCGGAGTAACGCCGACTCTACTAGCATTTTGGTTGGCCGTATGTGATGCGGCGCAGTTGATTTCTTGCGCGAACGAGAAGCGCAAAAACGTCGCTAAGCTGTGGTGGAAAATGACGGAAATCGAAGTGCCGCCGCTGTCGCCGGAGAGCGCCCGCGCACTAGCTCAGGAGTACATGACCCAAACCGGGATGTTGGTTGAATCGCCGCCGCTGTTCGTCGGCCACGTCGTCCAGCAGGCCAACGGCAACCCGCAGGCGCTGGCGGATTTGCTGGCCGATAGCTCGAAAGAGCGAGTGGTTGATAAAGCCCGCATCCGGGAAATGAGACACGCGGCGGGAGTCCGCTATTTCGATTTCACGCCGGTGATGATTATCGCCCTGGCGTCAGTAGTCGGGGCGCGGTATCTGGCGATTGGCACCGGCGACACTGAGCTTTACATCTTCGCCGGGATGGTTGCGGCGGTGGTGATCTCGGCGCGAGTCTTCATTTTCCGGGGTGCGGGGAAAGCGAATTGACGTTTGGTACTCACATCGCTTTTTCTTCCGTCTTGTACCTGGGCGGCGCTACGCTGTTCGGTTACAAACCCGACTTGGCAAGTTGGTTAATCGCCGCCGTCGCCAGCTTGCTCCCCGATATTGATCTACCGCCCTCCAAAATCGGGCGGCTGTTTTGGTTCATTTCCGTACCTCTAGAGCGTCGTTTCGGCCATCGCACCCTGACTCATTCCTTTATCGTGATCTTGGCTGTAGCGGCCCTGTCGTGGCCTTTAAGCCTCATTCGACCGCTGTACTGGGGTTGTGTAGTCGGCGGCTACTGGTCGCACTTGTGGATCGACATGCTCAACATCCGGGGCGTCGATCTGTTTTGGCCGTCACCCATGCGGCTCGTAGCACCCGGAAACCGTAATTGGCGAATAGCGGTCGGGAGCAAGGCGGAGATGGTGTTGCTCTCGGTGCTGCTCGTGCTGACCTTGGCGCTTTACCCGCTCAGTCACTTGGGCTTTCGGGATGCGCTGCAAGCGTTGCTCAAGAGCTTCGATATTGCGGTTGAGCAGTACCAGCGCCAAATCGGGACGCATTGGTATGACTTGGAGTTGGTGGCGTCGGACAACCTGACTTTGGCGCGGGTGGAGTGCCGTTGTCCGGTGGTGGGGCTGTGGAAAGGCGGGCTTGTGGTGTTGCAGGACGGTAAGCCGCGAGCGGTGGGCAAGAGCCAGCAGAATCACAATCTACTACCCCTCACGGCACGGCTGATTGAGGGCAAACCGCTACGGGTTACATCAGAACGGGTCGAAATGAAAGGCCGAACGTTGCGCTGGCTGTTGGGCAAGATTGACCAGCGCCGGGTGTACTTCATCAACGGGGAAGTGCAGACCGGGAGAATTGAGCCGGTGGCGAATATCGAGCTTTACCAGCCGGTGACTTACTCCGGCCAGACGATGACGATTCGCTACGCCCGCGCTCAGGAACTGGGGCCGTGGCTGGATTTGGTGGCGGCCAAGGGTGAGGTGTTCGTGCAGTTCTGGTTGAAGCCGGGCGAGCAGCCGGTTTACTTCGACCTGGGGAATGATCCGCCCGCCGATCCGATACCGGAGGAGTTGAGGCGGTTTTTGTAGGGTGGCGGGCGGGGCGGCGATGACGTTGGGGCCGGGGGAAGAGCGGGAGGTGGAGCGGATACCGGAGCAGTTGAGAAGGTTTTTATGAATAACGCCCAAGTTCAGCTGCGGCCCTGCCGAAGGTCCGCAGGCATGGACGTCGGCTGGAACCTGTTGTTATGCCGTTGCGTCATTTCTCCCCTGATCACTTGGCACTCTGAAAGAACTCCTCAAATCTCCGTTTGACTTCGCTGGGCAGCGCCTTGTCCGTGAATCCAAGACCTAGGCCTACGAACATCGCCACTAAAAGATTGTCTGAAATTTGGCTCGTAGATACTCCGCCAATGGAGACGATGAGAATACCCATCTGAAAAAATAGCGCCAAGATAAGTGCCAGAAGTCCAAACGCCAGCAAGCGCGACCATGGCTTCATCAAGTCGGCCTCGACATGTTGAAGCTGCTCAAAGCGAAACTCCATGTTTCGAACAACAAATGAGAGCCAAATTCCCCACATCGTTGATGCGAGAAGAACTCCAAAATGCAATGGAGAGTACGCTTTATTCCACTGTAGGCTTCTCAGAACTGAATTATTGATCGCCCCATCACAGGTGGCGACGGTCTCAACATACCCGTGAAGCTCACCATAGTGGAGTCCGTATCTTATAAGTGCCGAAACGCCTAATATCATGATGCTCGCCAGAAGCGCAGAAATAGCGAGTTCTTTGAGATAGGCATTTTTAATGGCCGGTCCTTCTTGTCGAACAAGCTCCTCCTGATATGCCTTGAGGTTGGCGTGCCCTGGGCCAACTTGGACCGAGTCGCCGGAAAAGGTGGCATGGGCAAGCTTGAGCAGGCGAGTGAATTCCGCTTCGAAGCGCTCTTTCGTAGGAAAAAAGCGAGCACGAAGAACAGCGCAAGTATCGTCGAATTGTAGATGGAGCTTAACTTGTTCCTCTGGCACTTCGCCACTCCATCCTTCCCTAGTCCAGAAATAAAGATGACCAGGCAAGTCGTCGTGCTTGCTGACATTAAATGCGGAAGGTTGCTTTGTCGTTGAAGTTGCAGTGCCGTCGTCCCCGCCATTGGTAGGCATTAGCTACCTCCCGCAAAGATGGCAGCGGCCAGGGGCGCCTCCCCAAGCAGCGGGCGGTAATTTTGAGTTCCGGAGTTCTTCATGCAGGAGGGTTCGAGTAAGCCCTTCAGCCTCCAGCGACTTTGATACGGTATTCAACTCATTAAGCAGACTCTCTTGAATTACATTACGATGCGAAAGTCCAGACAGATTTACTCTCAGCGCTTCAAGATTTGCGGGCAACATACTGAAATCTCCTTTAGAACATGGATGACTCAGGGTTTAGCGATATGAGCTGACGTAGGCATAACGGGGCGGCGGATAAGCCGCGACGGGCGGGAAAGCCATAAGATAACTCACAACCGCGCCACCACCTTCTCCATCCTTTCCTGCCCGACGTTGGTGTAAATCTGGGTGGTGGCGATGCTCTCGTGGCCGAGCAGCGCCTTGATGTCCACCAGTTCCGCCCCGGCGTTCAGGAGATTGGTGGCGTAAGTATGGCGCAGCTTGTGCGGGGAAATCTTCTTGTCGATGCCCGCCTTTTCCAGCATCCCCCGCAGATAGACCCGCGCCGCTTGCGGTGAAACCGCTTTACCGTCGCTCTTGGCAAATACAGCCTCCGTCCGGTTACGGTCTTTGAGCCAAAATCCGAAGACCGCGCCGAAGCTGGCCGGGAGCGGAACGAGTCGTTCTTTGTTACCTTTTCCGATGACGCGCACTGACCGGGCCGCGCCGTCTACCAACCGGACATCAGCTATTGTCAGGCCGAGAGCCTCGCTGATCCGTAGCCCGGAGTTCAGCAACAACCCAAACATCATTTCGTAGCGTCGGCGTGTCTCGGTCATGTGTTTTTGGTTGTTGCCAAAAACATTGATCGGGATATTCCGCCTATCGCGGATGGTCGCCTCAAGCTGGGCTTGTTCCTCCCGCTCCAGCCAGACCGGAATCCGTAGCGGGAGCTTGGGCTTTTCCGCCATCGCCACCGGGTCAGATTCGACGACTCCATTTCGCACCAGCCAGCGGTAGAACGTCGAGAGCGCCGATAAACGGCGGTTGACGATGTGCGCCTTGATCTCCCGCTCCCGCATCTGCCACGCCGCGAACTGTTCAATGTCCGGGTACTTGGCGTTCAGCCAGTCCTTGCCGGCCTCGACCAGCCATTTGCCCCAGATGCCAATGTCCGAACGGTAGACGTAGCAGGTCGCCTTGCTCCGGCCTTTGGTGTAGAGCAGGTACGAGAGGAACTCTTTCCGGGCCTCCTCGAAAAGTTCGTGATCAAACATCGCAGTTGGACTCCATGCGCTTCCCCGTACCCTGTTGCGTCAAAAGGGAGTTTTCGATATTTCTAAAACAACGATTTTACAAATCAAATTTAATAAATTGATTTCGCAATCATCGGCCAGATTGGCAGATAACCGAATATTCAAGAGTCGATTAGCCTACAAAATTCTATTTTTTATAACATAAAGTTTCCAAAATTAATTTTTTATGATCTTCCAATTGCGGATAGAGCCGCTTTTAAGAATCGTTGCCGGGCATTTGTAGATTCCGGCGAAGTGCGGGCCGCGTTGCGCTGCTCCCTCTCCAGTTCCCGCCGCTCTGCTTCGGCCAGCGCTCGCGTATCGGCCTCTGCACGGCGGCGGCGGGCCTCGGCGATTTGAAACCCGCTGGAGGGATCGAACGCGGACGGATCGGTCCGGTATTTGCGAACGATGCCCCGTAGCACGGCGGCAGGATTGGTTCTGATCTGGCTGCTTTGGATTCGAGACTGGATCACGTCGAGCATTTGCTGTGCAACCTCTGATGGTAAAGGGTAGACCTGGGTGGCGATATCTTCCTGCTCATGCTCGGTTAGCTTTGCCGGGTAGATCAGTTTTGCCCGCTGCTCGTTCGGTGCCTCGTTGTTGGATGTGTTGCCATCCGTTCCCGTAGTTGCTGCCGTTAGAATCTCCTCCTCGGAGACTGTCTTTTCCTCGTTCGATTCCAGCGCTGCTATCCCGTGGTCGCTTTCCCGGTCTTCCGGGTTTTGGTTTTGAGCACCACTACCACTACCACGCTCGTCGTCGGTTTCCGCTATCCGCTCGTTGGAGGAGAAGGGGTAAGGGGTAGTGGTGGTGGTAGTAGTCTCTGTAGAAATCTCAGTAGTAATCTTGATTCCTTTAAAGATGTCGCCTGTAGGCGAGAGGGTATCGCCTGTAGGCGAGGGGGTATCGCCTGTAGGCGAGAGGGTATCGCCTGTAGGCGAGAGGGTATCGCCTGTAGGCGAGAGGGTATCAGGCTGTTTTTGTAACTTATCAGTTGCAATTACCGGGTGTGTGATAGCCATGATCGCAAGCGAAATTGGCTCAATGAACATGATGTTGTTTCGCAAAATTCCTTGCTGAACGATGTCGCGGTACTCCCTTCTGATGTAGCCCGCATCTTCCAATCGCTTGAGCGCCTTTCGCACTTGGTCTTTGGTAAGGCCGAACTTCGATTCAAAATAAGCGGCGGTACACTGAAACATATCGCCATCGAAGTGCTTACGTAGAAGCGGCTTACCACTCTTGTCGAGGGTCTGATAAGGCCGATACCAGTAGATGATCTCGGCCAAGATGATGATGCCGGGTAAATCCGGCTTGCCGGACTCCAGTGTGATGTGCTGATACCACTGGTGAGGAATAATGTTTCCCTCGAAATGTATCTTGCCAATCTCTGCAACTGTCGCTGGCAAGTGATCTATGTTTTTCATCTTTCCGTTCCCTATCACTAATATGTTACTGATACGTTACTAAAACCCTGTTTTGGGGTATTTCATGCCTGATACGAATATCCCGCCTCTTTCCATCAGGGCGGGTTCGTGATCAAAACTATTCACTCGGTAGAATACGCAAGCTTATTGCTGCTGCTACGCCAGAAACGGCTTGAGGCTGGCATCACGCAGGTTGAGTTATCCCGGCGACTTGGCGTCCCACATTCGTTTGTCGGCAAAATCGAACGCGGAGAACGGCGTATCGATGTCATTGAACTACAAACATTTTGCCGTGCCTTTGGCACTGATTTACAGACATTCATGTCTGAACTCCAAGAGCGCCGGTAGCTGTCTCGAACCTCACTATGCAGCTTGTGCCCATTGCATCAATTCTTCCGTTTTGCATCCAAGAGCAGCAGAGATTTTTTGCAGCAACTCATCGGTCAGTGGACGCTCGCCAATCTCGATCAGGCTGATGTAGCTCTGATTTACGCCTACAGAACGCGCTAACTTCGCCTGGCTCATCCTGAGCATTGCTCTTCTCACCGTGATTCCGTGCCCAATGCTAGTCATACAAACCTCGTAATAATTTATTACATATTTTGGATGCTAGTACCAACAGCACAGTAAATCAAGTTTTGCGATAACGACTCCGCGCTATCGCTGTCCGCGATGGGCAAGGACTTAACTGACGCTTCTACGCAACGGTCTTTTGTGTTCACCGTGCCGCCCCGGCGCATCCCTGCGCGGGGTGCGGATTACCCACCGCGACACTCCAACGCAAAGAATCCCTGTAAGTTTTCGGGGGCGCGGCCCCCGTACCCCCGCCGTCCCTGGACTTTTGTGCTCTCTTCGTTCGCACTTTCCCGCTTGCGCCGGGGGGCTGGCGGCTTTTTGCCCTTCGTTCGCTGCGGGCGACAAGGGTTCGGTCGCTACGCTCCCCGCTTCGCGCCCTTGCGCCCTGGCTCTCTTCGGGCTTTTGCCGCCTTGCCCCCTCCGGCGCTTCGCTCTGGGGGGTGGTGGTTGTCTGGTGGTGTCGCCGCGCTCTGTGGTGGCTCTCTTCGTTCGCGTTCTGTCTGTGTTGGGGGTGTGCCGTGTCTCTTCCCGTTGCCTCTTCCTTGGTTCGTTCCGCCCGTTTCGCTTTCGCGCCGTGGGCGGGTTGCGCCCTGGGCGTGTCCTTCCGCTCGTCTGCTCGTTCGCTGTCGGGGTTTGTCGCTGTGGTGCGGTTTTCGTGTCCGGTGGCTGCTGCCCGGTTCGCCGCCTCGTGGGGGCGGCGCTTGTCGCCCGTTTGTCGCGGCTGTGTCGTTCGCCCTGGTCCCGTTGGCGTTGCGCCGTGCTGGCTGGTTTCGGTTCCGGTGGCCCCGCCGCCCGCTCCCGTGGGGCGTGGTCGCGCTTCCCGCGCCCTTGCCGTCGCGTTTGCGGCCCGCCGCGCGCCGCTGCTGGCCTCGGCGGGTGTCTAGTTCCGCTGCCCTGTTTCCTGCCGCGCCGCCTCCGGCGCGGGTGGGTTTTTCTGGCGGTCGCCGTTTGTCGCCAGCGTTCCGCCCCCTGGTCGCTGGCGTGGTTTCAGCGGTTGTAGCTGCCGGTCGTTCCGTGGTGGTCGGTTGCGCTGGCGGCGCGGATCGCTTCGTTCGTACCGCCGCGCCCGGTGCGGTGGTGTTTTCTGTCGCCTCGTTCGGTTCCGGGCGCGGCGCATTCGCGGCCCGGTCTATCGCCCTGGTTCGCGCCGTTGCCGCTGGCGGTCCCGGTTCCGGTTTGGTCGTTTTCCCCGCTGAGCCTTGCCCCGATGGTTTATTGCCGTCTGCTGCGGCGTCCGCCTGCTTTTGCGGGCTAGGGTCTGGCTCGTGGGCATCCGCCGCGTTCGCCGTTGGGCTGGGCTTGCCGCTGGTGGTGTTTCCGTGTGGGTTCTCGGTTTTGCCGCCCTGGCGGGCTTGGTTTCCGGCTGGCGCTGGCATTTGGGCGCTTGGTTTCCGGCTTAGCTAAAAAGCAGTTTTTCTATTGATTTTCATTGTGAAAACTTGACTTCTAATCGTTAGTTTGTAATAATTTATTACAAGGATAAGGACTAAAAGGATTTAGCGCCCTCTTTCTCGGCAGGCTCGGAGGCGTTAAAGGGAGAAACCGGGGAAACAAATCTTTTCGTCGCTTTTGGAAAAGCGTGAATCAACTAAAACTGGAGTTAAAGAAATGAGAAAGATTTTTCAGATTGATGGAATAGACGGAGCAATGCTTAGCATTGGTGAACGGAATCAGCCGCAACAAGCGGCGATTTGTATAAAGGACTCTCAGGTAACGAGGTTCACATGCTCATCGGATACGAGCAATTTAGGGAGCTTTGTTCACTCTCGTATGATCTTCACTGGACGCCAGAACCGCGCACAGTGCAAGAAAAAGAGGAAGAAACACCGTTTTAATTAGTTGGACTCTCGTAGTTACAGCTACGAGAGTCCGGTACTGATAAACAACCTAACGAGGTTTTTAATCAGTCTCACGCGATAGCGATAACACAAGATACCGCGATCATGCCGGTTTCCCCGGCTGCGGTTTCGCTAGGAACGCTGCAAGCTGGTTCGCCCGCCGCTCTCGTGCAGGGTGCGCGGAAATGGCGAACGCGCTGGCCGATGTCATCGAGCACCAAAATTAGCGAAAGACATACAGGGCCGGAAATACGTCAAAGTCGAGGGATGGACTACCCTCGGCGTTATGCTGGGCGTGGTGCCCCGTGAAGTGCAGACCACGGAACAAGACGGCATCTATACCGCAACGATAGAGAGCTAGTCAGAATTGTTGACCAAGGCGTGATTTCTCGCGCATCAGCCGAATGCGGATCAGACGATGAGCTTGACCGCTACGGTAAACCCGTATGGTCTAGCCGTCCTCGCTATGCAAGGCGTTCAATGGCCCAAACCCGCGCCACGGGTAAGGCTTGCCGCTTGGCGTTTAGCTGGATTATGAGCTTGGCAGGCTACGAGCCGACACCGGCAGAGGAAATGCCGGATAAGCAACAATCCGATAATGACCTGCTGATTTCATCCGCTCAACACAAGATGTTGGAGGCGCGGATTTCAGAACGGATTGAACCGCGAAGGGAGTTAAAACGTGGTGCATTCGACGTTTTAGCATCGATCATTTCCAAGGGCTGCAAAAGCCAGTTTTCCGGAACTGCTGAATCAACTGCCAAAGATGGCGGAAATAAAAGGCCAAGCGGGAAGCCGGAACGAGGAAGCGCAAGCCGAGGCAGGAAGCGATTCAAATGGAATCACAACCGCAACCGCTGAACAATGGAAAAGCAAAAAACATGGATGTACTTTCTCGAAATAAGAAGCAGGACGCTACAGAAGCAGGAAAGGTAAGACCGAGAGAAGCGGTAGAAGCTGGGATTTTAGAGAGTGAGGCGCGACATTTTGCGCCACATAGCCGGAACCGCTTAACTACTGATAGACCCAGGACGGCGCTGGATAATTACAATGCAGAAACAGCCGATTGAAGGGGCCGCAAGAATAGGAAACGGTACTAAACTTTATCCCGCGTTCCTAGATGAAAACGGAACCTGTTTTTCGTTGCTCGTGTCCCGACACGATGAACGGATTTGGCATGAATCGCGCCACTTTTTACCCTGGAAAGACCGGGAGTTGTGGACAGCGCAGACAGCGCGGATAACCATACCCTCCAACCCCGCCCAGTCGGGGTTTTTTATTGCCTAGTCGTCAAAAAGCCTGCCCTGGACGGGAGAAACGGATCGAGAGCGGGGCCGGAACAGGCAGGAGGCCCGGCGAACGAGCAGGAGCGCCGCGACAACGGCGCGACGCGGAATGAACAGTAGCGGCACCAGCGGGAGCCGCGCCGCCCGGCACCGGACGGGCGGCAGCCCGAACTGCGAAGCGCGGCGGCAAACAAGCGCCGCCAGCGCCGACGAGGCACAACGCACGGCGAGACAGCGAGCGCCGCCACGCACAACAAGCGCCAGCGGCAACCGCCGACGCAGGCGACAGAACCGGCAGCGGCAGCAACGGCGACTAACCGCCCACCCACGCAACGGGAGCCGGGAGCGCGGCGGGGAACAGGCAGGCGCAGCGACGGCGGCACGGCCACACCGGAACCGAGACGCCGGACACCCCGCCCGCAAGCTCCGAACCCGCGACCGGGAAACCGCACCAGCCCGACCACGCAGCAGCGAACGCCGACGCACCCGCCAGCGACCCGGGCCGACGACCACAACCGCGCCGGAACGACCGGCGCGAGGCCCCGCCCGCCAGCGCCGCGCCCGACGCCAGCGCCGACCCGACCGGCCCGACGCCCCAGGGCGCGGACAGCGGCGCGACAAGACACCGAGACAGCACAGACCGGGACGAAACCGAAGAAAAAAGCCGGACACCCCCACCGAAACCCAGAAACACCCAGGAACCAGCCCCGGCCACCAGCGGCGGGCACCACACCCCCGCCACGCCCACGGCGACAAGCGCAGCGCGGCCCCGGCGAACGGCGCAAGGCCGAAGCGGGGCGCATGGACCTCACGCCGTCAAGCGAGCGCACGGACAGCGCGAGCCGCCTAGCGCCGGGCGACGGGACGCGCGACAACGCTGCAGCAGCGGGGGTGTGCCGCCACACAACCGGACGTGTGTGGAAGATGTGCGGGGGTTTGGTTCGATACGCCACTGCCCGACCTGAGCCGCCGCCCAAGCGGCGAAGGCACACTAGACTTTTGAAGTGCGGACGGCGATAGCGCGATGCCCGGCGCTGGAC
>JADJQQ010000033.1 GCA_016712625.1 Candidatus Competibacteraceae bacterium
GCTGCCGAGAACGACCGGTTGAAAATCCCGAACGCGGAGGTCGCGAACAACGGACCGCAGCTCGTCCGCTTCGGAGTACGCGCTCTGGACCAGGGCCGTCAAGCTTTCCGCCATGAGATCGGAAAAATCACCCATTCCAACATTGCCGCGAGTTTGCAGATCGTCCAGCGTCCAGCCTTCGCGGTGGGCGTGGATCGCGACCGGATGCGCGCGGGCTGATTCCACGCGGCGGGTCTTCAGCCGGAAAAAATCGTGGAGCGACTCGGCGACGTCCGCGCGGGTCAGGCTGTCCAGATCGAAATGGCCGTTGGCGCGATTCACGGCGGAGGCGCGGCGGGCGCGCGATTCATGTAAGCCAGCGTCCAGGGCGCGGCCGATTTCGTCATACGAGGGCATTATTTGTGATCCAGGTTAGAACTGTACCTAGGATCATGCCGGGGATTTTTTGACCGCGCGCGGGCAATTCGGCGGATGGCGGCGCCCCCCCCCCCGCGGTCCCCGGGGGGGGGGGGGGCTACGACCCGTGACGGGCTATCGGCGCGATTCTCTAATTTCGGACCACAACTTTCGGGCGCTGGCCGGTCCGCCCTGGGCCAGAAGGTCGAGCAGGGCGACTTCCAGCGGCGTCGGCTCACGATGTCCGGCGGAGACGCGGCGACCGGCGACGCCCTGGACGCGGCGCAAGCCGCTTTCGATGGCAAGGGCGGCCTGCCAGCGGTTGGCGGCTACCTCGGTAGGCAAGCAGGAAACAGCCCTCAAAAGGGCCGTTTTTCGCCCTTCCAGCCGTTCGAGTTCGACCAGCATCCCGCCGACCAGTCGGGCCTGGCGCACGGTCAGAGTGCCGGTGGCGCGAGCCAGGTCAAGCAGGCGCGGTCCCAGCGGCCGGCCGGTTGCCGTGCTTTCAATCATCGGCGGGCGTCGCCGGCTTGTCTTGGAAAAGCTCGGTTACGCGCTGGCAGACCGCCGTGCGAACCCCATCGAAGTGTTTTTGCAGCCGGTCGAGCAGGTCCGTGGGCAAAACATATTCGTGCTCCGACATGGTCAACGCCGCTTCGAATCCTTCGCCGAACAGACGGAAAATGTGCGCCACCACCTGCTCCACTTCGGCAGCCTCCAGCAGCACGCGTTTTCTCTTGTCGAGTTCGAGTCTTTGCAATTCGGTCTGTACGTCCGTCAACCGGGTTCGAGCTTTTGCGAGTTCAGCGGAATCCGAACCGCCGGCGGTTCCATAGAGAATCGGCAGCGCCAGCTCAGACCGAAATTGTTTGTTGGTTGCGGTCGAACCTTCGGTTGGTTCCATCCCGCCGTCCCGCAACCGGGTTGCAACCGTTTCGCGGGAAAATCCGCTTAAATCCGCCAGTTTAGAAATGCTGCAATGCATGGGCACGCCTCTCTTTCGTAAAATGTTGATTTGTAACGCCATGATAGCAGAATTGCTGTTGACGCCAGTCTAGAAAATGCAAAATTAACGCCTCCCAGCGCCTTGGGCGCAAATATCCTCCCCTGGGTACCCCAGAAGGACCCGCAACTTGTTGATTATCATAGCAATATCATTCAATCAACGTGGCACGCCGCCGTTCAATCATCGTCGCCAATCGACCGGGCGCGTCGTAAGCTCGAGCAAGAGGCCACGAAGATTGCGATGGCACCAAAGCGCGACTCTCGAACCAGCTGGTCGGGGAACCCCCAATGCGTGCCGCAAGCGCGCTTGCCGGCCTCAACAATCGGCAAAATGTCCCACCGGTTTCATGGCTCATGCCAGTCGTCCATATGGCCGCCGCCCTGGCTCACCGTCTCGACCGATCCGGCCGCCAGCCTCCGCATCATCAAACCTGGCGCGTCGCCACCTCACAAGGCCAAAGCCTGCGAGGCATTAGAGGTCGAGCCGCACTTGGCGGAAAGGCCCAGGAAGCGGTACGAGGCGACAGCCGGTAGGCCGGCGAAATCGGTGGAAAATGTCCCACCGTCCGTCGCGGGAAGTCCCGCGACCAAGCGGCCGCCGCCCGTAACTTGCCAGCGGCCGACGTGCGGGCCTGTGGTGAGCCGTACAGCCTCCCGATAACCAGCGCGCGGATCATGGCTTAAACCCGCTTTTCACGTTCGCCAGCAACCTCCGAAGATCGGGACTATCGATCCGACGCGAGAATTCCAGACGATCCGCAATTCGCAATGCACAAACGGCATTCGCTTTCAGAATTTCTCGCGTCATGGAAAACAACATTGCAAAGCACTCTTCCGGTGATTTCATCCAGTGACTGGACAGCCCTTTTGCGCATCCGCTAGCAATCGTGACTTCATCCAGCGATGACCCAATCCGGAAGTCATCGGTAAACAACTGTTCGGCGGTCCATCCCGCGATGGCGCGCATCGCCGTTATCGCGGTACCGGCCGGATCGATACGGGTATCAACGCGCTCTAGCGGTGCCTTGGGGGATACCGTCGTTTCACCTCCCCAAAAATTGACGCCTGGGATTTCGTTAACCTTCCAAATCCTTAGCCGATAAGCACGCCACCATCTAACCCCGTCCGCCGTCGCCTCGAACACAACGGCATGGCCAGCCTCATGCACGGCGGCGATGCGTCGCGTGGACTCCAGCGCCTTAATTCCTTGCTGCTCGAAAGCAAGGCGCATCAATCCAGCGACGTTTTCGTAAAGCTGAGCCCTTACTTCTGGGTCAGCAACCTTGTTGAGCGCGGTATTCATGCCGCACCTCCACCTGCCACCTGCCACCGTGCGCCGCAATGGCTACATCCCACAGGATCACCGCCGTCGGGCCCATAAATCGGCGTCGGCTTGTCGCACCGGGTCAGCAATCGGTAAGGCCGGTAGTCGGCAGGCAGGCAGATTGTCGGCGCGGCCTGGGTAGGCTTGGCGTCCACAGGGGCAGGTGCCGGGTTGTCGCTCGGCATGTCCTGTGGAATGTCCTGGCCGACCGGTGGCGAGTTCCTCACTTGTGAGGAACTTTGTGAGGAACTTGTGAGGAACTCGTGAGGGCTAACCGATTGAAAATTATGAACGTGAGGAACTCCGAGGGACTCCTTAAAAATTTCCTGATTTTCTTCACACTTTTTGCTGGCGGCGCTGTTGTCGGCTTGGCCGTATGGAAAATCTGTAGAAATATCTAAAAGTTCCTCATTTTTGAAAGTTCATAATTTTCAATAGAATAGACCTCACTATTTGGTAGTGAGTTCCTCACGAGTTCCTCATGGCTCCTAACAAGTTCCTCATTCCGGCGAAGTCTCAAGCCTTCGATATGCGCGCCGTCGCCGCTGACGGTCTTCCGTACAAATCCCCGCCCTAGCGTTGTGTTCGCAATTTCGATTGCAGCCCGACTAAAGACGTTGTGCGCAACCGGATTCTTGCCGCTCCCCTCGCACCATGCAGCGAAATTCGGATAAAGCCATTCGTCGGCATGTTCATATTCGACGCGGCTTTCCGACATGCCGTGGCGTGTAACCTTCTTTTTGGAACCTACCTTGGTTTTTGCGGATTCTTCGAAAATGTGCTTTTCCTCAAAACGAATTCGATCTTGGCCGGTTATGGCTTTCAGCATGGACACGTCACCATGCCAGCGCTCGGCATCGGTGATGACGACAACCTTTTTGCCGAAAATCTTTGCGGATTCAAATCGGTTCCCCTCAAGACTCTTTAAGTCGGTGGAGTGAACCGCCAAAAAGCCAACAAGCGCTGTAACTAGCCGAATGAATGTCCCTTTGCCGCTCCCTCCTGGGCCGATTAGCTCTATGAATCGCTGCAAATCAGCGCGCCCTGTAATGCAGGCGTTGATCGCTGCTCTTAGCACTTGAACTCGATCTGGGTGGCCGCTTACCGCGTCAAGCAACCATTCGATAACCGCTGTTGGTTCGGGCGCGTCGGGTAGCCAGTCGTAAGGGAGAACGAACGTTAATCCAAAACTGGGATCGTGCGGAAATAGCTTTTTGTCGCTTAACCTGAGAACACCGTTTTTAAATCCTATGTGATTTTTCAACGGTTCAAAGTCGGTAGCGGTTTCCCAAGTAAGGCACTTCGTAACACCAGAAACGTAAGCGGCGCTAAATGGGAAATCGTCCGAATACTTGCGAATGGCGCGATAAACGGCGCTCTCGGAAAGCAGGGCGGGTTTACGCTCAAAAATGCCGACCGCTTTATCATAATGATAAAAATCGTTATGGATCGCGTGGTATCTGATTTGCTCGAATTCCTGCGTCTTTGCGAGAATTCCGGCTGCTCTCTGTTGCGATGTCAGTCTCATTTCCCCCCTGTGCTCGCAAATGAGCGGAGGGAGTTTTCCGCCGTCGCTTCCGATGGGCAGCGGCTCCTGGGCTTCAAGCGGCAGCGGCTCCTGGGCTTCAAGCGGCAGCGGCTCCTGGGCTTCGCTCGCCAGTCGTTCGAGTTCATCGACCGTGCCTCCCGCGTCCAGCCAGTCCGACACGTCGCCTTTGTCTGGCAGTCCCGGCAGTTCCAGCGAGCGAATATCGGCCACCTTGCCGCGCAACTGTTCGGCGACATGCCGCATGTGGGCGCGTCCTTGCTCGTCGTTGTCGGGCAGCAGGATCACACGGGCCGCGCCGGTCAACTGCGTGGTGTACTCGGCTTTCCACTTGGAGCGCTGTTCAGGTTTGGACGCGCCCTCGACATTGGAAGTAGCCACCAAGCCAAGAGACGCCAGACGATCAGCGTCCTTTTCTCCCTCGCAGATGAAGACGGTTCGGCCTTCGGCAATGGCTGCCTTGAGTTCGGGCAAGCGGTAGAGAAAATAAGGTGCGTTGCCTGGGCGTTTCCACAACCAGCCGCCCTGTCCGTCCGACCAGCGTTGGAGAAAGTCTTTTGGCTCGTAGCGGATTTTCTGGAATGCCTCGCGACCATCGAGGTCACGATATGAATACGTGGCGACGATGCGGCGCTTGCCGTTGCGGCTCGGCTCTGGCGTGATGTCCAACGCCTTGAGGATTTCCCGTCCATCACAGCCGGCGTGGCAGTTCACAACCACGGCTTGGGTGTCGCCAGCCTTGAGGTTCAGGCTCGGTTTGTGGCCGTGGCCGTCCGCTTCGTGGATCGGACAAAAAGCCACGAACTCATCGCCGGATTTGGTGGGTTTGCAGCCGAGTCGGGTAAGCGCGGCGATGGCGTCCTGCAGGGCAGCGGCGCTCATGGCTTCACCTCCGTCCGACGGGTCACGGTGACGGCGGTCACGCGCCGGGTTTCTTCAACCGCAGTATTGGCCGCCCTGCAAGCGCCCTCGGCGGCGGCTGGGTCGGTGCAGGGGTCGGTGCAGGTGCGGGTGCGGGTGCGCCCGTATCGGCCGCCTGGCTGGCTTGACGGGGTTTCTTGGGGGCTACTTTCCGCTGGGCAACCTTTTGCTGTTCGGCGGTCACCTCGCCGGCGGGATTCCCTGCCAGGTCGACGCGGCAAGCGCCCTCGCTGGCCAGTGCGAGTTGATAGCGCCGTCGTTCGCAGTACCGTTTCAGCGCCCGCCTCAAGGTCGCCGGGTCAAGGTCGGGGTGTTGCGCCGCCAGGTCGAGGTGTACTCGATTTTCAGCGGAACCGGTGCGTCCAGGTTGAAGGTCTTGGGATATTCCGGGTCAACCAGGATTGCAGGGCAATTGTTTGCTCGCCGCGAATTTCGGCGGTGTTGGTGGTGTCAATCTGGGTGTTTTCGGTTATCATCTCTTACACCATTAGTGAATTTGGCCCGCCTAGCAGCTGCTAACTGCGATTGAAGCGGGCCTTTTTCTTGCCCGCAATTCTTGCAGGCACGCGAAATTCGCCACCAGCACGTCGCTGGCAGCGGGGATAGGTTGGGTATGGGTAGCACGGCCGCGCGCCGGGAAGGGCGGCTCAGGCGGCGGTGCGGCGGCGGCCACGCTTCGATTCTTCGTGCAGAAGAAGCTTGGCGATGTCGGCCGGCTTGCCGACGGCGAACACCCGTCCGCTGATTCGGCGAGTCGGGATGATCGCGCTCCATGCGCGGCGCTGGATCTGCGGATAACTCAGCCCGACGTTGAAGGGTCGCAGTTTCGCGGCCAACTCACAGAGTGGCGTCAATTCGGTTTCGGACATTCAATTCTGGCCTCGCGTTGATTTTAAAAACCTTAAGTATGTGCGCGCCGGAATGAAGGGCGGTGAAGATCATTTGTCAAGCCTTTTCGGACGCCCTCCAGCCGGGCAGGGGGGCGCTATGCCGCTTGCGCGGCTGGAGGCGGGACAAAAGGGTCAATCGCTGTTACGAAAAACCTTTCACAGATCGTAAATCGTCCGCCGCTAAATCCAGGCTTCGGAATTGCCCGTGATCAAGGTAAAGCCGGTCGACTTCATCGATGACGAGCCAGCGCCAAAGTCCGGATTCTCGAACGAAGCGGATCTCAACAATCTTTTTCGAATGCGCCAGTGTCGGCAGGTCGGGGCGATTAAGCATGTCCAACCTCCAGATCATCGGCGCATCGCTTGATCGACCGGCATATCTCCGCCAGGTCGCGCTGAATCCCCGCGCGCATTCCGGGCGTTAGGGGATCGGCGCCCATGGATTCCGCCAGCAAGAGCAATTCGTTGGCGAGAATTCGCAGGGTCCGGGCGACTACAAGGGGTGTAGAATCGATGTCCGGCCGGTGCCCCGGAATCTTGAAAGTCCGGTTCATTATTGCTAGTTACGATTCAGCTCAGCAGGGCCAACGCTTCAATCTACGCAGTACTCCGTCATTTCTTACGCGATACACAGCGAGCGGTTGGCTATTGTTGCGTAGCACAACGTAATCCAGTCCGTTGTAACGCTCGTATCCGCTGCGGCGCTCGCTATGCTGAACCGCTCCGTAACCATCTCTTGCCGCAATGCGGTAGTAAGCCGCCACGGCGCGGCGGTAAAGCTCGTCTTCGTCGGCACTGAACATATCAAACCCTCTTGCCTATGCTTGGAAAGCATAGTTTCATAAACAGGGATTGATGTCAAGATTGGAACATCTCGCGGCGGCTGGCAAGCTTGCAGGCGCGAAAGCGGAGGTAAGGGTGCTACTGGGTGTGCCGCAAGCGCGCTCCCCGTCCGGCAGCGGCCTGGCACGCCGATAACGGGGTTTACCCGGAACACGGGCAAACGCAGGGAAATTTACCACAGGCTGGCCAAAGTCGATCCCGCGATGCGGCCTACTACGACCGGCGGGCGAAGGGCGGATGGCTGAGGGGGAGGCGACCAAAAATCGGATTGGAAAATTTGCCACACCCGATGGAGAGAGGAACATGCAAAGCCCGCGATGCGGCCGGTAAGGAGTTTGGAGTGTCTGGAAAGAGCGTGGATCACGCGACGAACTACCGCTTATGGAAAATTTTCCACAACGGGACCATAACACCGCCCGCGATGCAGCCGGCAGGCAAGGGCGCGGATGCTGGCGACTCAGAACAACGATGCTGGAGAGGCAGCTAAGGAAAATTTGCCTGAGCTGACCCATGGGCAAGCCCGCGATGCAGCGGGGAAGGCGACGCCCTCGAATTGATCCGCCCTGCTCCCCCGATGGTCGCGGGGGGCCGCTCGCCAGGCAGGACACGGTGGCCATTCATTTTGAGTCTGATGCCCAATCCGGGCCGCCAGCCCGGGGCTATGAATGGCCTGCCCTCGCCCCGCTGGCGCGACGAAACTATCGGGTTCCGCTCGGGATGTACTCGCGGGTCATCCTGCCGCCGTTCGACCGGATTTCATGATCCACGGCGCGGCGCATGGTTTCGCGCTTCAGCAGCTCGAATGCTGATAGCGGATCCATGGCCAGCGCCACGTTGTCTTGGGTCAGCCAATATCCGCCGCTCCGATAACAGCCAGCGGCACGCAAACCACGAACGGCCGCGTCGATTTCATGCAGCAGGGTCATGGCGCGACTCCCGAGACAATGGCCTCGATTTGATCGCGGATGGTCTTGATGGCCTCGCTCGCGTCGGCACCGGCCGCCAGGGCAATCGCTTGCGTGTTGAAGCGACGCTCCTCATCGTCCTCCGCCTGGCGCGCCCGATCAGCGGCGGCGGACAGCTGCCGCGCTTGGGCATCGCGGCGCTGGCGATTTCGGCTTGCATCGCTTCGCCGAATGCCTGGCAAGCATCCGCGTGCTCCCGCGCAGCGGCGCCCTGAGTGCGCGACCACAGGGCCGATGCTTCGGCTACGGCGGCGTTGTGCTGGATCGTCGCAGGGCTCGGTGGCGTCCAGACGGCCGCCCGATTGGCGGCAGCGACGGTCGCCAGCCGGGAGGGGTCTAGGCCGGCAGTCCAGCGCGGGGCGGAAAATCCGTCCGAAAAGATCCTCATACCCCACCCCGCACTAGGCCGGGTTGACCGCTATAAAGAATGTCGGTTTCGAGCCGCAAGCCAAGTTTTGTATTGCCCTCTGGCGTTACGTAACGATACACACTCGGCGTGGTTCCGCCCATCAGCCGCAAACGGGTGATCGGTGCGGATCGCCTCGGGTCGCAAACCAGCCAGTATTTGGCCGGTGCGGTCAGCTCGGGGATTACCAACAGCGCCATGTCGCGAGCGCCAATCGCTTCGCGCAACACTCTGGCCGTCGTTTCCAACTCGGCGGGTACGATCAAGGTCTTGCCCGCAAGATTCAGGATTTGGCCGCTGGCGTTGGTCGAATTTCGCAGCAGGTTGGTCAGAGCGTCCAAGCCGGACACGGATAAATTGGTGGCGACATTTTGACAGGCCGCACCTTCGAGCGCCTGGGCCAGCAGTTGGCGCTCCACGGCCGGCAAGGACTGGCTGGCGTGATCCGCAAACGCGGACGGAATTTCGTCTGAAAAAACCGACAAGGTTTTTCGGCTGAATCCGACACTCCCGCCGAACTCTTTCAGCGCGCCGGCACGCGCCGCTTGGCGTATCGCAAAGCCAAGTGTGGGCAAG
>JADJQQ010000034.1 GCA_016712625.1 Candidatus Competibacteraceae bacterium
CAAGCGTCGCTCTTCGGCGCGGATCGCTTTAGCGATGTCCTTCGGATCGCCGATGGCATACAGCAGACGGCCTTGGTATTCGACTGGAAAGACGCCGGCAATCGCGCGGCCATAGAGCTGCTGGATAGCTCAGTCCAAGCCCGTATTTACGCAAGGCAGGCCCAAGGGCGGGGAGCCGGGTCTTGATGACTTCAGACATGGATATGCACCTCATCGCTTGTTGAAAATCGACAAGGCGCACGGTTTGTAATGTTGATTGCAGCCGCTTTTGGTGTCATATTCGGCTTGTCCGAAACGCAAAATGCTCGCGTTGCGGTCAAGCCGGCTCAACACCTGGGCCGTGCCTGCTAGTGATCCACCAGCCTTCACATGCCAAGCCGTGTGCCTGTGCTGATTCAGTCCTCAGCCCGCTACCCCGTTCGGTCGCGAAACTTTCGCGGGGGGCGGGCGTCGTTTTTTACTGAATACCTCGCCAAGATACCTGATGCAGATATTTTTGCAAACAGGATGTTTCTAGCGCGGCCTCTGTGATACGCGGCTCCGTCGCACAAAAACCCCGGTCTCCCATTGCGGAAACCGGGGTTTCTATTCCAGGGTGGCCAGTCAGAATAGCCGCGCGTATTCAGCCGGCCAAGTCCCGGAAAGCCTCGGTCATCGATTCCAGCGTAGGCGCGTCTTCATCGTCCGTGTTCTCGAATCCCCACGCCTCCCACACCTCGCTGGCCAACTGTTCGGGTGAGACGGTGGCGAGAGTGCGCCAGCACTTCCTGTTCGTTGTTCAATCCGTCGGCATAGAGCCAGGATTCAGCAATCACGCGGTCCCGACGATAAGGGGTATCGAATAACGTGGAATTGAATTCGTAATTCATCGGTTATTCACCCTTACGAAAACCCTTTCACAGATCGTAAATCGTCAACCGCTAAATCCAGACTTCGGAATTGACCTTGATCCAGGTAAAGCCGGTCGAATTCATCGATAACCACCCAGCGCCAAAGTCCGGATTCTCGGACAAATCGAATTTCAACAATCCTTTTCGAATTCGCTAGTGTCGGCAAGTCGGGACGATTAGGCATGGGTTTCACCCAATTCGTTGGCGCATCGCTTGATCGACCGGCATATCTCCGCCAGGTCGCGCTGAATCCCCGCGCGCATTTCGGGCGTCAGGGGATCGGCTCCCACGGATTCCGCCAGTAGCAAAATTTCGTTGGCGAGAATTCGCAGGGTTCGGCCGACAATAGTGGGTGTAGAATCGGTGTTGTTCATGACGCGCCCTCCTTTAAAGGGTGTGTCGTGGAAAGTCACCTTGTCCGGGTACCAGCCGGCAGGGTGGCGCTATGCCGCTTGCGCGGCAGGTTTTGCGGGCATCAGCTCCGGGTACCCGAACTCTTCCAGGGCAGCGGCCAATTCTGCGCCTTCAAGACTCGACACCAGGGCGCGGCCGTTCCGGGCTACCCGGATCACTCGGGCCATCCCGTGCCCATGCGTGCCGATGTTGTTCCAGGTTCCGCACCAGCCCGACAGGCGCGGTTCGTGCGACCGGTTCGTGTAGGCGGGCGTATCGCGCAGGAAAAATTGGCTACCGCCCGTGCTTTCGTTGTAGTTCTCGACCAGGAATCCCATATCGCCCACCGCGAGCAGCGGGTCCGGGCCAATCCATCGCATAGTCATGTCATGCACTCCCACCGGCAAGCGGGCCGGAGCCGTGCCCTTTCGGGCGAATTCAGTGTGGTTCGGCGTCCACCTTGGTCGGCCGGCGATGCTTCTCCATCCAGGCGTCAATATCGGCCGGTGTCACTCGCCAGCCTGCCGGGGTGTTGCTTCCGGTCAACTCGCCTTTGGCCAGCCACTTCCGGACAGTCTCGACATGCACGCCCACCTCAATCGCGACCTCATGAACGTTCATCATGGCTTTCATGCGGGAACCTCAAAGTTTGGAATTCCGCCAAGTATTGCGCTTCACAGGCCATGATTGCAACTAGATTGTTAGTGGATTCTATGGCGATTCATTCATGATAATAGGCCAAATCTTGAATTTCGCTTGGGGCGTTCGCTGAGGCCGGCTTGAGTGGCTACTACGACAAGCTGGCAAGGGAGCGGATGCAGGTACGCAAGGGGGACCAGCCTGGGGCAAGTCCGGTAAATTTACCGGGATTGTCGGACGCCCGCGATGCAGCCGGGAAGGAGTTTGGAGTGTCTGGAAAGAGCGTCGATCATGCGACGAAGGTCTTGGAGGTGCTCCCACGCGCGCGTGGGCCGAACCGCTTTGGTGGCAAATCGACAATAATTGCCGATGGTGCTCCCACGCGCGCGTGGGGGAATACCTTGCTGCTTCCAGATGTTATAGATCGGCGGGTCGAAATCGGTCCAATTTCTTGAATTATCAGTCCCTAATTTTTCAAGAAATTCTTTCTCCCAACCTGTTAGAGTGGTGCTCAGGCCGGCCTTGCCGCGTCCAGCAGCGCCAGGGCTTGCACTTGCGCTTGGCGCTCGGCCTCAGATCGCGGCCGGATCGCCAGGAGCCGCTCGCGCTGCTCTTGCCACCTCACCAGTAGGGCGCGACGGCGATTGGCGGCGATGTTCTGGCGTATCGCCACCAGCCGGGCATGGCGTTGCTGTTCGCTCATGGCGTCGCGTCCAGAATCGATTCCAAGGCGAAAATGACTGTGTTCCTGACTGTTGGAATCAGCCTACCGCCTCTTGCCAAGGTCTGACAGGCCACAGACTGCAATCGGTAATTCCACACTGGCCCACGGCTTGCCGAGTGTTCGGGTCCGCGCCGCCACCTTGGCAATCCCAGCATTTCGCGTTGACGGCCTTTCGCAGTGATTTTGGATCGGCCGCCGCTATCTGGTAAGGGTCGCGTTTTTTGATGACGATGCCCTGCTCCCGCATTGCGCTTTGCTTGGCGCGGGCCAGGTCTAGCGCCGTCAGTCGGTATTCAGTGGCTTGTTCGCTCAATGGGTGATCCTCAAATGATGCCCTTATCCTCCACGGTTTCACGGTGGGCCGGTCGGGCGGGGTCCGGGTCGCCGCTAGGTGGCGGCGTTGCCCGGTCCGGTGCGCTGGCCATGATCGTGGAGACGCGGGCGCCCAATCCGCTGACGGGTCCGAACTATGGCCATGCGCTGTCTCGTTCGGTCCGCCAAATGAATGCTCGGGCAGTGAAATCTTACCGGTGACACCACCGGCCGGCCGCGCGGGTGCGGTCCAGCTCTTGCTGGATCAATCGCCGGCGAAGCAAGCGGGCGGATTCCACAGGATCGCTGGCCAATACCAGATCGCCCTGCATCCATCGTCCGCCGGTGCGCTCGCAACCGTGCTTGCGCAGATAATTCACGGCTAGGGTGAGGTCTTCGCGGGAAGTCAAGGCAGCACCTCGCCACCCTCGCGGGCCAGCCGCTCTAACTCGGCTTGCTGCACCGCTTCCAGGCGCTCACGTTCGGCCTGTTCGCGGTATTCCTGTTCGGCTTTCAGGATTGATTCGCGCTGTTCGGCTGGCAGGTTCCAGAACGCCACAAATTTGGCCATGCCGCTATCCAGCGGCGGTACCGGCACGACGGGCGGGTTAATCATCCGCTGAGTCCGTTCTCGCACCTCGTTTCGCCAATCCAGCTCCGACGGATCAATTCCGGCATGGCGCGGGACGGCCGGCGGGAATAGCGTGGATCGAGTAAGGCCGCTCATGGCGACACCTTCACAATGCCAGGCACACCGGACAGGGGCACGAAATCGACATCGTGCTGCACGGCGGACTCAAAGCCTTCAATGATTAGCGGATTGAGATATATGCGCGGATTTGGCGACGATTGCAGCACCAGCCGGGTGACGGGGGCGCTCAGTTGCGGATCGGCGACCGCATACCATGTGGTATCCGACGTGAGGTCGGGCAGTACGGTGATGCCAAGATCGCGCCAGCCTAGACCCTCGCGAACGACCCGCGCGGTCATTTCGAGTTTGGAGGGCACGATCAGGGCGGCGATTCCCAAGCCGCACTTTTGGCCGGCTCCGTTAGTTTGATCGCGCAATGCCGTGGCGGCGGTTTCCATTCCGGCTATCGAAAGCGAACCGGTGCCGGTGGTCCAGGTCGCTCCCTCAAGGCATTCAGCCAGCAGGCGGCGCTCGATCCCTGGAAAAATCGATTGGCTGTAATCGGTGATCGCGGCGGCTAATTCAGTTCCCCACGTCATCCAGACATGACGCGCAAACCGGATTTTCCCGCTGAAGGTGCGCAAACGTCCTTTGCGGTCCCCCTCCACGATGCTCATTTTCAACGGCGCGGTTTCGTGAGCGTCCTCGGCCTCTTCGCCGGGTTCCTCCATGGAGATAGTCGGAAAATCCACCTCTTTAAAGTCGCGCACTTCGATGGTTTTCGTCACCCGCTGAACATCGGTGTTAGATGGTGCGAAGGAGCTTTTCAGCAATTGCGATAGGCCCACCTCCAGGGCAGTACCAAAGTCGCTAGCGGTCATTCCGGCAGCATCGCGCAAGCCCAGCAGCGGCATGCGTTCTTTGTGCGCCGCCAGGGCCAGCGGGTGCGTCCTATCGGCTCGTAGACTGCGGCCGGCTTGCAGGGTTATCAGGTCGGGCAGCAACTCGAAAACATCGTTGCCAGTGAGATAGTCCAGACTGCGGGGGCGGGTGCGTTGTTGGATCATGTCTTGTACTCGGAAAGTGGGAAATCTTGTCCGAGTATCCGGCCGAAATCTGGACAGTGGTACGTCAAAAAAGGTGATCGAAGATGCGCCTCGGCGATTCGGGAAAATCCAAGGCCAGCAGTTCCAGGGCAATTTGCAATCGACGGTCAGCCGGCGCTCGCTGGCAGCGGCGAGCGCGCAGCATCCATGCGGCCACATCACGCGAGAGTTGCGTTCGGTTCCGGCTTGGCGGGAGTCGCCCGACGAGTTCATTCAACAGGCCCATGGCCCGCAGCTTGTCTAGGGCGCGGGATACCTCACGATAGAGCGGCCGGCCGACTTCTGGCGGTACTTCGTTGGCCTGGATGCGCGGGACCATGGCGATGATCGCCTCGACCAATTGCAGGCCGGTGGCGGTGCAGCCGCTAGTGGATTCCATCGGCCGCTTCCATTTCCATGGGGGGTTCGTGCTCTTCGGTCGGCTGGAAAGGCTCTACATCGCTTTCCGCCAGCTCGGCCAGCGCTTCATGGATTAGGGACTCGATCATGCCGCTGATCTTGGCGGCGTCGAATTCAGCGGCAACCAGCGGCGCCACCTTGCTGGGCAATACCAACATCCGCGACCTGAATGTGTGAACCAATCGCAACCAGGTTTCCTCAACCCGATCGGCCGGAATCAGCACGCCCTCGCGCTCCTGTAGGCGCAGTTCGATTTCGCGTCGCCGGGCATTGTCCAGCGCGGCGCGTTCTCGTTGCGGGTCCAGCGACTCATTGCCAGCCGGCAGGCGCTTGGCGATTTCCCGTTCAACCAGCCAGCGGAAAACATCGCCAGTGTCGAACTGGTAGGACTGGCCTCGCTTTTCCGGTGCCGTGACGAAAGGCAGGCCGGCCTTTAGGTGCTCGGTCAACGTGCGTTCGCTGATATTGAACACCCTGGACAGTTCTCTTTTATCAACCAGATAAGCCATATTCAAATCCTATCGTAGGAAGGAAACCCATAGGTGGCTTGTCGCTAGGCAAAATCGGTGCTCCGCGACCCCCTCGTGTCTATCGCTAGAAAGAACCTAGTAACCTATTGATTATGTTATATATTCTAGGTTCTCCTGTCTGTCTCCGCTGGCAGGGTCGAGGAGGCACCAGCAACATGTAGCGACAGCGCGACATTTCAGACTTTAATAGAATGGGTCATTCCGTTAATTTCAATCGCCGCCTCTGAATCAAAGCTTTAAGGTAATTTGTCGCATTTGGCGCATTAATGTCAAAACAAAGTTTTGACCCCTGTTTATATTTCGGAAGTTGATTTAATTCATGGCGAAATTTTTCAAGGGGAATTCGAATTGCGCCGCCAGTTGCGAACAGCTACCTTTCCATGCAATCAAATATATTTCAGGGTCTTTATTTACGCGCTCTTTCATTAGTGCATACTCTGCCGATTCGCATACGCCGCTTGCTGCAATTGGCCGATAATCTGCTTTCTATGCCGCGCGCAAATGAACGTCATGCACAGTTCAAGAAGATTCGTTAAAGCTCTTGGATCGTCGCCACTGTCCCGCATAATCCGCAGGCAAACTCGCAATAAACCGCTTGGATCGCGCTGCAAATCGGGCGGCATATACCGGGCGGATTCCAGGAATTCGCTGATTATTTCGTGATCGGTGTTCATGGCTTAAACCCGCCTTTCACGTCCGCCAGCAATCTACGAAGATCGGAACTATCCAGCCGACGCGAGAATTCCAGACGATCCGCAATGCGCAATGCACAAACGGCATTCGCTTTCAGAATTTCTCGCGTCATGGAAAACAACATTGCAAAGCACTCTTCCGGTGATTTCATCCAGTGCCTGGACAGTCCTTTTGCGCATCCGCTAGCAATCGTGACTTCATCCAACGATGACCCAATCCGGAAGTCATCGGTAAACAACTGTTCGGCGGTCCATCCCGCGATGGCGCGCATCGCCGTTATCGCGGTACCGGCCGGATCGATACGGGTATCAACGCGCTCTAGCGGCGCCTTGGGTGATACCGTCGTTTCACCTCCCCAAAAATTGACGCCGGGTATTTCGTCATTCCTCCAAATTCTCAATCGATATGCGCGCCACCATCTAACCCCGTCCGCCGTCGCCTCGAACACAACGGCATGGCCAGCCTCATGCACGGCGGCGATGCGTCGCGTGGACTCCAGCGCCTTAATTCCTTGCTGCTCGTAAGCGAGGCGCATCAATCCAGTAACATTTTCGTAAAGCTGAGCCCTTACTTCCGGGTCGGCAACCTTGTTGAGCGCGGTATTCATGCCGCACCTCCACCTGCCACCTGCCACCGTGCGCCGCAGCTCTCGCAGCCCACGGGATCGCCACCGTCTGGCCCATAAATCGGGCTTGGCCGATCGCACCGGGTCAGCAATCGGTAAGGCCGGTAGTCGGCCGGCAGGCAGACGGGTGGCGCGGATCGGCGCGGATCGGCGCTGGCAATGTCCGGCCCCTTGTCCGCCCAAGTGGCGGCTGCGCTTGTGGTTTCAGCCAATGGCGCGCTCGGCATGTCCGGCGGAATGTCCTGGCCGGGCGGTGCGCTCTCGGCAGCAAAGCGCCTGCCGTTGACGCTCGCCATGCGCTTGCCGCTGTACAACACCTCGCCAGCGACCAGCAGGCGGGTATCAGGCCAATCGGCCGGTGTTCCCTCTTTCCAGCCCAGCCCAGCCGCTCCCGCGTCCACAAGGGCACGGTGCAGGGCTTCCGCATCTTCGAGCAGCGACACCAGGGCGGGCTTGTTGGCGTGCAGGTATCCGCGTTGCTGTTCGGAGAGCTTCGCGGCGGGTGTCGCGAGCAGCCGGCCATCCCGAACCGACAGCGCGAATCCAGCGCCCGCCATGCGATTCAGGGCACGCACCGGGCCGAACGGGTCGCGGCGACTTCAACCAGGGCAGCAACGGCGCTCAGGATCTCCTCCCAATCGCCGTCCAAATCTTCAGCATCCACGGGGGGGGATTCGGGAGATTTGGAAGGGGCGAGCCGCATCACGCGAGCCTGCTCCAGTAGCCGATTCCCTCGGTTTCGTAGATCGACTCGGCTTCCGGGCGCGAGGTCAACGGCATATTCACCGGACGGTAGCACCTTACCCCGAGGGCGCGGTCTTGGCATGTTCCAGCAATCGGCGCCCTCGGCCTCCAGGGCGGCGGCATCGGCACATTGTGCGGGTTTGATTTCTTGTCGGGTGGGCGGGTGTGCGGGTAATGCCGAATACTGAGAATCCGACGCCCTTATGTGCCTGTCCGGGTGGTTGTCCGGTCCTGTGCAGGTACCTGTGCGGGCGGTATGAGGACATTGTCCGGTTTTGTCCGGTTTTGTCCGGGTATGCGCTATCCAGTACCGACCATCGAAGCAGGCGACTTTTTTAGATGTCACCAGGGCATCGCGGGCACGGTTAAATGCCTTTCGTCGGGCGTCTTGCGTGTTGTCGCTGGACGCGATACCCGCGTCATAGGCCGCTTGCCGCCATTCATCCTCGGCAACCGATACCACGCCCTTGTCCTCGGTGCCGTGTTCCACCAGGGCCGAACGTAGGGCATCCAGGGTGATACGCGGGCCAGCCGGCAGGCGACGGGAAGGTGAGGAACATTGCGGAACATCGCAGGGTGTCATGACGATACTGGTCACCGGAACCGGGTTATCGTCGTCGTCCAGCTCCATCCATGGAAGGTTTTGCAGCGTCCAGTTCCAAGCCAGCTCGGGCGGTTCGCCGGAATCCTTGAATTTGGTCGCCTTTAGGGTTGAAACGTATGCCGACAATTGGTCGCCAGTTCTGGATAGGACATACTCAAAATCGATGGCGTTATGTAAAACGATACTGCCACGCGACCTCTCTTTAGCGCCGTGTCCGCAATGGTGAACCACGAGCACGGTTGCGCCAGTAGCTTCCCGCAACGTATCCATTCCCTCGACAAACGCGGTCATATCCTTTGAATCGTTTTCATTCCCTAAGCCAAAGTTACGATTCAAGGTGTCGACAACAATCATTACCGGCTTTTCATTCATTCCAGCTAAAAACTGGTTAATTTCCGCCATGAGCGCGGCAACGGATTCACGGTCGTCCATCAACGCGATGGGTATCAACAGCAGGCTTGGATGTTATGCGCTGGTGTCTCCGTGGTGATCGAACCACGCACGAAAGCGTACTTTGGACTAGGGCCGAGGAATGTGCACTTACCGTCCCCCAGCGTACAAACGGACGCGGCCTTGCTTTCGACGGTCTGCCCGCACCAGTCGCGACTGGTGCGATTTCGGCGCAGGCCATATCGATTGTGTGGAGGGACTTGCCGCAACCTTGACTACCGAACGCGACGGTCAGCGAATCGGCGGGGCAAGTATTTTGATGAGCCAGCTTTTCTGACGGTGGTAGTGTGTCGTACAAACTCGAAATTTCAGTGAGCCTGCATTCCTCCTTCGTACCGCCCGCGCTGGCCAGCCGGCTGCTCTCGGATAATGGCTAGCAACTCCACGCTCGGGCATCGCCAGCGGTGGCGGCCTCCAACAGCTGGTCCCGGGCGGCCGCTTCAGATCGGCGCCGTTTACAGCCGGGCAACAGCTGGGCGTAGGCGGCTAAGTTCGCGGGCGGATGACATGTTCTGACACGCGGAATCGACGGCGGCGAGGTCTTCCGCGTCCAGCCGCTCTCGGCAAGAATGGGGTACGTCCACCATCTGGCCAGCGGCGGCAAGATCGGTGATTTCGGCGTAGGCGTTGCGGTAGGCCGGCAGCGTGAAGCAGTCCAGGGCAAGCCGATGATCCAGCGCGTAGCGGTTCCAATGGCGGCCGGGTCGCCGCAACGCACCAGGCCGGCAATGATCGCCGCTGCCGCCACCGGGTTCGAGGTGGGCGCGTATGTGTGGGCAGCGCTCATGGCTTCGCGCTCCTGGGTGATCGTGGCGGTCACCACGGCGCCAGCCTTGGGTTTCAACCGCAAGATCGGCTGGCCTGCCAGCGCCCTCGGCGGCGGCGGGGGTCGCGGGGCAGGGGCCGGTGCAGGTACGGGTCGGGCGTGCCTGGGCGGCCGATTTGGCGGGTTTCATTGGCTTTCCAGGTGGTCAGCTTCGACTTGGCAAAGCGCCGGGTTGGTCTTCCGCCACCGCGCCGGCGGGTTGCCCGTCCAGGTCAAGCTGAACAGCGGCCCTCGCGGGCCGTGCGGCCAGTTGATAAAAGCGGCGCCTGCAGTACCCGTTTCAGCGCACGGCGCAAGGCTCGCCGGGTCTGGCGTCCGGGTGACGGGCCAGCAGATCGACGTGGACGCCGATTGGAGCGGAGCGGCGGGACCGGGCTGAACGTCGCCGGATAGGTCGCCGCGAGCCACGACCGTGGCGTTTGGTTTGTGCGCCGCGCGAGATTCGGCGGGGGTGCAAATCTGGGGTGTTTGTGGCATGATGAGTTTCCTTTTGTAAGCGAAAAAGATCTTTAAAGCCGCCCCTCGCTTGGCGGCGTTTTTTTTGCCCGGAATTCTGGCATTCGAACGCCACCAGCGCGCGCTTTGGCGGAGCCGGTGGCGTGTGGGGTTGGGTGGCTGGTACTGGCTGCACCGCAGCGTGCCGTGGGGGCGGCCTTCCAGGCGGCTTGCCAGCGGGTATCCGCCAGCCGAGCGTCGCTCTTCGGCGCGGATCGCTTTAGCGATGTCCTTCGGATCGCTGATGGCACAAGGTAGACGGCCTTGGTATTCGACTCCCGGAAAGACGCCGGCAATCGCGCGGCCATAGAGCCGCTGATAGCTCAGTCCAAGCCCGTATTTACGCAAGGCAGGCCCAAGGGGCGGGGAGCCGGGTCTTGATGACTTTGATTACGGATATGCTACCCTCATCGCTTGCTGAAAATCGACAAAGGCGCACGGTTTGTAATGTTGATTGGGCCGCTTTTGGTGTCATATTCGGCCTATCCGAAACGCAAATGCCTCGCGTTGCGGTCAAGCCGGCCTTAACACCTGGGCCGTGCCTGCTAGTGATCCACCCAGCCTTCACAGATGCCAAGCTGTGTGCCTGTGTTGATTCAGGTCCTCATCTGGGCTACCCCCGTTCGGTCGCGAAACCTTCGTTGGGGCGGGCGTCGTTTTTTACTGAATACCTCGCCAAGATACCTGATGCAGATATTTTTGCAAACAGGGATGTTTCTAGCGCGGCTCTTCGTGATACGCGGCTCCGTCGCACAGAAAACCCCGGTCTCCCATTGCGGAAACCGGGGTTTTCTTATCCCAGGGTCGCCAGCCGAAACAGTCAGCGCGTATTCAGCCGGCCAAGTCCCGGAAAGCCTCGGTCATCGATTCCAGCGTAG